>NZ_AP040873.1:0-4613316 GCF_059726255.1 Koromonas humicola | reverse complement strand
GCTTGATTGTTGTAACAAATCACAGCAGCCCGTTGCAAGCACTCCCGCTTTGCACGACCACCCTCATAGCAACTAAACCCGCATAAACAGCAAGCGAGACGGCATCTCAAATTTCTCCGGGCGATGATTTCGGCGAGATAATTTCCTCAGCTTTCTCACAGAGGCAAAGACAAAGAGAAGTTCTGCCGTAATCGGCGACTAGCTATTCAAAGTCGAGCGCAACTGCTATGGGATTTTAGGAAGATCTCGGTTTAGCTCGCGGTCGATCTTCTTTTCGTGACGAAGGCGGAACGGTCTTGAATACGTGATCAGTCCGAACGCCCCGATTGCGAACAAGAGAAGTAGGCTACTGAGGCCAAGCAAAATCTTGGACGCAGAGGTATGGGCTAGGCGCATAAGAATGGCTGCGTTGTCCGGTGTCATCGCCAACGCGAGAGCCAGGGTGAGAATCCCGAGTGATGCGAGCAGCGAGGTTATGTTCTTAGCCCATCGTCCCCGGGCGCTATAGTCGGCAAACAGCGTGAACCCGTAAATCACAAGCCCAACGATCAACAGCAGGTTGGCAGATTCCGTAACAGAGGCGATCACAGAGGAGGGCTCCTTGCGGGTTAGACGGCATAGTTGCTGAATGAGTTGCGCACAGCGAAGCTGGCGAATCCCAAGGCGACAGCGCAGCATCCATCAGCTTACCGGAGACTCTCGCATGAATACGCCGATCGGATTCCCGTCCCAACAGCCCACTCCCGAACGTCCCCTGGACCGCGATCTTGGATTTGGAAGCCTGGCATTTCGTCCACACTATCGCCTGGTGAACCGGGACGGATCGTTCAACGTGCGGCGATTGCATGAAGGCTTACTCGACCGACTGTTTGGCTACCACGCTCTGCTGAATCTGAGTTGGCCGAAGTTCTTCACGCTGTTGGGGATCTGGTATATGGCGATCAACGCGATCTTTGCACTGGGCTATCTGACGTTGGGGCCGAATGCGCTACAAGGATCATTTGCCGGGCCGCGCTTCTGGCGCGCATTTTTCTTCAGCATTCATACGTTCGCCACGGTCGGCTATGGAAATATCGTGCCGATCACGTTTCTTGCGAATGCGCTTGTGGCCCTACAAACGTTGTTCGGGCTGTTGTCCCTCGCTGTTGCTACAGGGTTGGTTTTTGCTCGATTCTCACGCCCGAACGCACGCGTACTCTACAGCCGGTCGGCTCTGATCGCGCCTTACGGAGATCAGGCTAGCTTCCAATTCCGCATCGCGAATGGGCGACGTAGCCAACTGATCAACTTGCAAGCATTGGTAATCCACAGTCGATTTGAGACGGTCGCCGGGAAACGCGTCCGCAAGTTCTTTACGCTCGAGTTGGAGCGCACGTTTGTGAGTGTTCTGCCCGCGAACTGGACGATCGTGCATCCAATTTCGCCGCAGAGTCCCATTTACGGCTGGACGAAGGAACAACTGCACGCGGCCGAAGCCGAATTTTTGGTAATTCTGAACGCAGTGGATGAAACATACTCGCAAACCGTTTACAGCCGCTCGTCGTATTCCACCAACGAACTTATGTGGGGACGCAAATTTGCAATGATGTTTTTCGAGGAAGGAACACAGGCGGTACTGGATCTGGATCGCCTGAACGATACAGTGCCAGCCCCCTTGCCTGAGGCGTTACTGAGGGCATGAAAAAAGGGCCCGATGTCGGGCCCAGCACAACCAGAATACCTCGGTCAGTACGCGAAGCATTCGTCCTTCCAGCGCTCGTACACCTTGGCGTTTACAAACAGCGAGTAAACGTGCGGATCGAGTTCGCCGTTATTGACCATGTCTCCCAATATTTTCAGAGCCGTCTCGACTGAAACCGATTCCTTGTAGGGGCGGTCGGCTGCAGCGAGAGCGTCAAAGACATCAGCAATCGTCATCAGGCGGGTTTGCAGCGGGATATCGGTTGAATTCAGTTTGCCCGGATATCCCTGACCATTGAGCTTTTCATGATGCCCGCGCGCAATTTCCGGAATGTTGCGGATTTCGCGCGTCCATGGAATCTGCTTCAGGAAGTTGTACGTGTGCTCAACGTGTGACTCGATTTCCTGTCGCTCGTTTTCATCCAAAGATCCCTTGCGAATCGACAGCAGGCGCATTTCTTCGGGAGTGATCAGGGGGTGAAGCTTGCCGTCGCAACCACGAAAGTGTTTTTTCGGAATTTCCCCGAGAAGGCCCAGTGCGGCTTCAGGCAGCACCGAAGGTTCATTTGCTTCGACGATGCATTCCATGAAGCGGTCCAATTCATCGAGCTTTTGCGACTTTTCGGCTTCGAATTTTGGCAACTGATGCGAATACTCGTCGCGGCCATGTTCAAGCAGGAAACTCAACTCGCAATTTGCCGTCTCCGCCTCGACCGTACGCCGGGCAAAGTCGAAGCGATTGCGAATGATGTCCATCTGCGCGGGATACAGCTTTCGCGCTTTTACAAGGACTTCTTCACGCACGCCAACCTTGCCGAAATCATGCAGGAGGGAAGCGTACCGGATCTCTTTCATCTCCGAGCGGGTGAATTTCACCTCGGGGAAGTACGTGTGATCCCGATCGACAGCTTCAGCCATCGCAACCGTGAGATTTGCAACCCGGAACGAGTGACCGGAGGTCGTCGGGTCGCGCTGTTCAATAGCTTTGACCGCGGCTTTTACAAAGCCCTCGAATAGTCGCTGGATGTTCTCATAGAGATGGCTGTTTTCATATGCCACAGCAGCCTGGCTGGCCAACGACGAGACGATCTCCATTTGCCGAGTCGAAAACGGAAGCACTTCACGGTCGACATCATCAGGGGTGCGGAGACGAGCGCGCCAATTCCGTTTCGCATTGATGAGTTGAACGACTCCGACAATCTCGTTCTTCGGATTCATCATCGCCACGGCGAGGATTGACTTGGTCCGATACCCAGATTCAACATCGAACTGTTTGTTGACCGAGTAGGGCAGCCAGCTTTCTATGCGGTATGCGTCTTCGATCATCACGACCGTGCCGTGCTGCGCTACGTATCCGGCAATCGACTGCTCGCTGACAGGCAGAACAACTTCCTTGAACGGCACCTGAACCGAGTCGTTCTGCGCCATTTTGAAGCGAAGAAACTTCTTCGCCTTGCGGTGG
Source organism: Koromonas humicola (assembly GCF_059726255.1). NCBI lineage: Bacteria > Pseudomonadati > Acidobacteriota > Terriglobia > Terriglobales > Koromonadaceae > Koromonas > Koromonas humicola. Next base: position 4,610,174 of record NZ_AP040873.1, on the reverse strand, counting down.
TCGCGCACTGCTCCCTGGTCTTCCCCAATTTCTTCCTCTTCAACGAGGTAGAGCGAGCCAGCATCGGCCCGTGTAATTTCGCGGCACTTGGTCAAGATCAACTCAAGGAGCTCCCGAGTGTCGTGCTCGGCGCTGAGAGCAGCTCCTATGTGGTTCAGTTCATAGATCTCGGAGTTCGCAAGAGCGAGCCGATCATTTGCCTCGCGCCGCGTCTCGACCAGATGCATGTGATCGATGGCATTGTCGAACATGCGCTCCAGTAGCGCGGTCGGGGTATCGGTTGGCAGATATGCATAGACCGTGCCATCAAGACGTGCATCCCGGAATCGCTCGTCGGCTAACACGATGACACGCACGTTCGGCGCGCGGAGCCGCTTCAGGTGCAGGGTGAATAGCTTCGGGTCGGTCAGTACGAACACGTTATCTCCGGTCAACGCGTCGCAGTCAGTTGATTCGAAGCTGGCAAACGGAATCCGTACACATCGGGTCACGGCTGCACAGGCGGCCGTGTCGGCAGCAAAGTAGATTGCAGTCGGCGACTTTCGGCAGCGGGTGGGCAGCTGTACTTGCTTGGGGCTCGACATTTCGGGACAGGACCTCAGAACCCGAGGAACATGGGTGCTATGGTGCCAAGCATATCCGATACGGATACGCCGGACCAGAGCACAAATTGGCAGGAAACTCTGGTAACAACTGAACCAGAATGGTTACGCTTTCCACGCTGGAAGATAACTGGATCAAGCACCCTAGAGAACAGCCACCGCACCCGAAAACGTTCCGACGAGGAGCACGATTACCCATGGTGGAGCCTTCCAGCGCAGGAGTGCGACAGACGCGAGGGCGGCGATTGTGAAATCAGCTACGGAATGCACAGCAGAGTCCATACCGGGCGAATAGAGGCCGCCATTAGGATTCCGACCACCGCGGCATTGACTCCGGGAAGTGCTTTCATAACCAGAATCTTTTGGCGAAACGCCGTGCTGATCAGTGTTGAGTTCGATATAGCTATGGCTAGGCTGCAAGCTTTTCTGGTTCGTCTTCTTCCACTGCAGTGGGCTCGTTCAGCACCTGACGCATCTTCAGTTCGTCTAGACTGCGGCACCAGTGCCCGACAACGATTGTTGCTACGCCATTCCCGATCAGATTCGTCAGAGCGCGCGCCTCGCTCATGAAGCGGTCGATGCCAAGGATGAGTGCGACGCCCGCCACGGGGACAGACCCGGTAGCCGACAACGTTGCTGCGAGCACGATAAATCCACTACCCGTCACGCCTGCAGCGCCTTTGGATGTCAGCATCAGGATTGCCAGCAACCCAATCTGCTGTCCTAGTGATAGATGCGAATTGGTAGCCTGCGCGATGAACATAGCAGCCATCGTGAGATAGATCGAGGTGCCGTCGAGATTGAATGAGTATCCTGCAGGTATCACCAAACCCACGACGGATTTGTGCACTCCCACGTTCTCCATCTTGATCATCATGCGCGGCAGCACAGCTTCAGAAGATGAAGTTCCGAGAACAATAAAGAGCTCTTCGCGAATGTACTTCAGATACGTCCAGATACTGAATCCGTGTATTCGCGCGACAATGCCCAGGACCACAAAAATGAAGATGACGCAGGTCGCATAAAAACACGCCATCAGCTTGCCTAACTGCAACAGTGTTCCCAATCCGTACTTGCCAATGGTGAATGCCATCGCGCCGAACGCTCCCAGCGGAGCCACTCGCATGATGATTCCCACGATGCGGAATAACACCTTTGAAAACTGATCGACCACTGCGTGGATCATGCGCCCTTTGTCGCCGATCATGTGTAGCGCGAAACCGAAGAGAATGGCGAAGAAGAGGACCTGCAGAATTTCGCCTTTGGCAAATGCACCCACAATCGTGTCGGGAATCACGTCCAGCAGAAACCCTGTCGTGCTTTGTAATTTTCCCGGCCCGGTATATGCGGAAACCGCTTTCGTGTCGAGCGTTGCCAAGTTCACGTTCATACCTGCGCCCGGCCGGATGAGGTCAACGATTACCAATCCGATAACCAGGGAAACCGTGCTGAGCAGTTCGAAATACAGAATTGCGAGCGCCCCCGTTTTCCCCACCGACTTCATGTCTTCCATCCCGGCAATTCCGAGGACGACAGTGCAGAAGATAATCGGGGCGATCATCATCTTGATCAGCTTGATGAAGCCATCTCCGAAAGGCTTCATAGCCGCTCCGGCATTCGGATTCAAGTATCCGAGGAGCACGCCAATCCCAATCGCCACCAACACTTGGAAATAGAGGCTGTGGTAGAACGCCTTTCCACGCATCTTCTCCTCGCCTTTCCTTGTTCCTCGAATGGCAAGAACAACGAAGATCAATTCACGTTGAAAGCCGGGCAGTCTGCCGGTGCGCGGCTTGGGTGTGCAACCTCAGATGCCGCCCCGGGTGGTATTGTGGCTTGGCGAGAAACCCAATCCGGAACACGGCCTGTTCCTGATGGATAACTCCCCGAGGTGGCCCCTGCGTCTTAGTTCTAAGGACATGTTGTCCGTATCGTGAGGCTCCGAAATGAAAAAGCTACTTATCGTGCTGGGAACTTTGCTCGTGCTGGTAATAGCCGCAGTCGCGGCTCTACCGCGCCTGCTCGATGTAAACCGATATCACGATCGCATTCAGGCGGAGCTGCAAAGTCGCTTGGGGCGTCAAGTTCAACTTGGGCAGATGAACCTGGGACTGTTCCCTCCGACCTTCAAAGTACAGAACGCGATCATTGGCGAAGATCCGAAGTTCAACTCCGGCAAGTCCTTCGCCCAGACGGCTGAGTTGGACATTGTACTTAAGCTGCAACCTTTGTTGCACAAAGACATTCAGGTGGACAGCCTGCGCATGGTGCGTCCACAAGTCGAGCTGATTCGCAGCGCCGATGGCAGCTGGAACTTCTCTACCTTGGGCACTCACAACCAGCAGCAACCGAAAGAAGAACAGAACAAGCCGCTGCAACTCGATCGCTTCCAGATCGATGACGGCGCGGTTGCAATTACTGATCAGCAGAAGCACCAACCACGGACCGAGTACAACCACATCGACATGGTCCTGAAAGATTTTGCGCCCGGCAAGCCGTTTGATCTCAGCGCCAGCGCACATCTGCCCGGTGCTGGCAAACAGCTCGCAAAATTCGACGGCCGCGGCGGCCCGATTGCTGATACCACTCTGGTGAGCACGCCTTTTGAAGGCACGCTGCAACTTGATCAGGTTTCGCTCGATGCGGCGAAGCAATACATGAATTCGCAGGCAATGGCCGGAACAAACGCGAGCATCAGCGGAAACATTCATTTCAAGAACAACTCCGGCAAGGTCGCGACCAACGGCACAATCCACATGCAGAACGTGGTCGCGCAAGGTAAACAGCTCGGGTTCCCCATCGAACTAAACTACAACGCAACAGACGATCTCCAAGCAGATGTAATCGACATCTCGAACACACTGCTCAAGATCGGATCCGCCCCATTCACGATTAATGGCACCGTCAGCGGAAAGACCACACCGGCTCTGGCCAATTTGAAGATCAACACTCAGAACGCCTCTCTGGCAGAACTGGTCAAACTCGGCGAAGCATTCGGAATGACGCTTAGCCCTGGCATGGATCCCAGCGGCCGCCTCAGTGCCGATCTCACTGCTCGTGGCCCAGTCAGTGGACCGGGAGTTGCAGGCGTCCTTAGAGTCGCGCAACTCAAGCTAAAAGGCCTCGAGGCAAACGCCCTGCAAATCAACCTGAATATTGCGCCTCCAGGAGCGAATTTCGTACAGACTTTGACCGGCCGAATCGGAATCAACATGAACGATGGCAAGCTAACCGGCATAGACATGGCGCAACAGCTCGGAGCCATTGGCAAGTTCACCGGGGCATCCAAGATAAGCGACGGAGCGACGCACATCTCGGAGCTGACTGGCAACTTCGACCTGAAGAATGGCTTGGCTTCGACCAACGATCTGAAGGCACTCACGGACGCGGGCACCATCGCGGCCATAGGCTCTGCCTCGCTGGTCAACCAAGGCTTGGATATGAAAGCAACCGCCGTGCTCTCGAAAGACAGCTCGCAGCAGGTGGGGGGTACCGCCATTGGTGGCCTGATGTCGACCGCCATGGCAAACAACAATGGCGAGATCGTTATTCCGGTCATTGTGTCCGGCACCATCCCGTCGCCCAAGGTTGCGCCAGATGTGCAGCAGATGGCCAAGATGCGCATGAGCAACATGCTTCCTAGCTTCTCCAATCCCGGTCAGCTTACCCAAGGCGTGTTAGGAAGGCTTGGAAGCGGAGGGGCTGCCGGAGGAGTGGGAGGAGTGCTCGGCGCTCTCACAGGAAAGCAGCAACCCGGTGCCGCAGCTAACAATCAGCAACAGCAAAACACGACTCAGGATGCCGTAAAAGGGCTGGTGGGGCTGTTCGGCAACAAGAACCAGAAGAAATAGCGCAAATTCGATCCAGAAACGCAGGTAGGGCTCGCCTCTACCTGCGCTCCCTCCACATCAATCCAATCACCTGTGACAGAGTCACTTGGCTGAGCGCCATGGCTCGCGATACGATGTCTCGATTGGACGCGCAGTCCACACCGTGAAAGAACTAGAAGACTACAACCGGGCCGTGGTGCGCGGTGGGAGAAATCGTCAATGAAGAATCAGTCCGCGAAGAAATCAGCCGGATGGACGAACACGCAAGTTTATACAGCAATTGTGGTGGTGCTTATTATCGGTGGTCTTGGCGGGTACCTGCTGCATAGCTCGGGAACGTCCGAGAACACAAGTTCCACCTCTTCTTCCAGCGCCAGCCTGCCCCCTTCGAATGTGTCGCCGAATCAAATGCTCGATGCGCAGGTCAAGCCACTGCAGCAGAGAATCCAAGCCAATCCTCGCGACGTCTCAGCGCTCACCGAACTCGGCAACATCTACTTCGACGCATCGCAATGGAACAATGCGATTGACTACTACACCCGATCGCTCAACGAGAATCCCAGAAACCCGGATGTCCGCACTGACATTGGAATCTCCTACTATTACTCGGGCGATTCCGATCGTGCGCTAAAGGAATTTGACCAGGCGATGAAGGACGATCCGCGCCATGTGCAGACACTGTTCAACGTCGGAATTGTGAAGATGTACGGCAAAAACGACGCGAAGGGCGCGATTCAGGCGTGGGAATCACTGCTGAAGATGGATCCAGCCTACCGCGATCGTGCGAAGGTCGAAACTCTGCTTGCAGAAGCTCGGGCCAAAGCCAAATAATCATCGCCGCAGAAAAACAAAAGCTCCCGAGTTTCGGGAGCTTTCTCTTGCCCTAAATAGTCATTATGCGTAGCGAACCCACTTGATGATTTCAGGCAAAGTGGGACGTTTGCCATACATCAGGATGCCAACGCGGTAGATTCTTGACGACAACCAGATCAGCCCATACAACGTGGCAAGACTGATACACAAAGACGTCGCCAGTTGCCACACGGGCGGCATATCCACCGATGCTCGCACAAACATGATGATCGGTGATGTCAGCGGGAACATCGAAAGCCAAAAGGCCATCGGAGTGTTTGGATCGCGAATGATGCCCATGGCAAATACCATGCACAGGATGAGCGGCAAGGTCACAGGGAACTGCAACTGCTGCGCTTCCTCATCGCTGTTCACCATTGCCCCAATCGCTGCGTACAGGCATGCATAGGTCAAATAGCCAAGAACGAAGCAGAGCGGGAACATCCATGCGACGGCACTCGACATATGCGCGTCCTTCATGCTGTTCCCGATAATCTGCCGAGCCATCGCCACGCTTCCGTTGCCCAACATTAGACCAGACAAAACCCAGATAGCGATCTGCGTCAAACCCACGGCGCCCACACCGATGATCTTGCCCGCCATCAACTGCATCGGAGTCACGCTCGACAACAGCACTTCCACGATGCGCGAATTTTTTTCTTCGATGACGGATCGCATGACATACAAGCCATAAATCAGCACGGTCATGTAAATAGCGAACAGCAGCAAGAATGGGAGGAAGAAGGCGCCCATGCCATTCGCTCGGTTCGCACCTTTGCGGTCCACATGAACCGTATCGAGTTCTACCGGACTGAGCAGAGTTCTCGCCTGTATTCCGGTAATGCCTCGCTCTGCGAGTAACCGTTCACTGATTGCAAAACGCAACGCACGGCTCACCGTCGAAGCTTCCACGAAGTCCGTCGCATTTCGAGAGTAGTACGTGCACTTGCGATTAGTGACGGCATCCGACTCAATCCACGCCACACCGTCCACACTTCCATCGCGAATCTGGCGTATAAGTTGGTGACGCAAAACCTCACTGGGCTGCAGCTGCACGCTTACGTCGTAATCGGGCGCCTTGGACTTTGATTTAGAAGAAGAGTCATCTTCTTCGTCGGTGGAGTTGCGCAGATCCATAAGATCGGTCTGTACCAACTTGGCAAGAGCCGCATCCTGCGAGACGACAACAATGTGCCGGGTGCCGGAACTGAAAAGCATCAACCTGCTCGGCAATATGACCACCGCACCCATAAATAAAGGCATGAGGATGGTGAAAATGATGAATGCCTTTGTACGCACTCTGACGAGGTATTCGCGCCGGATGATCAGAAACACATTACGCATGGCTGATCACCCCCTTGGTGGATTCGACTGTATCGATGAATATCTCTTCCAATGAAGGCTCCACCATTTCAAAACGTCGGATTGACGCAGTCCGCATTGCAAGCTGCAGAAATTCCTGAGGGTCGGCACCGGGCACGAGCCGAAGCTCTACATAGTTTCCGAAATCGTTTGCATGCGCCACGAGTGATCGATCTGCGAGAACCGGCAGTTCGCCGTCGTACTCAAGCTGAATGCTGCTTCTCCCATAACCCGCCTTGATCTGGTTCAAACCGCCGAGCAAAACGCTGCGTCCATGATTTATAAGGCAGATTGAGTCGCAAAGCCGTTCGACGGTGTCCATACGATGGGTCGAGAACAGAATGGTCTTGCCTTGCTTCTTCAGCTCCAACAAAGTGTCCTTAAGCACGACAGAGCTTGCCGGATCCAATCCGCTAAATGGCTCATCGAGAATCAGGAAGTCAGGATCGTGAATGATGGCGGCGATGAACTGAACTTTCTGCTGCATGCCTTTCGACAGTTCCTCAATCTTCGCATTGGTCCAGTTGGCCAGTTCAAGCTTCTCGAGCCAGCGCCGTGCGCGTATGGCAGCTTCGCCTGCGGTCAAGCCTTTCAACTGCGCCAGAAAGACGAGGTTCTCGATCACCTTCATCTTCTTGTAGAAGCCTCGCTCTTCCGGAAGATATCCAACGCGGTCCAGAACCGCACGAGACAACGGCTGACCAAAGACGCGCACTGTCCCGCAGTCGGGAACGATGATGCCGATCATCATTCGGATTGAGCTGGTCTTTCCGGCGCCATTCGGTCCCAGCAATCCAAAGATCTCGCCTTCGGAAATGTTGAACGAAAGATTGTCGACTGCAACGTACTCGTCGTACGTCTTCGTGACTGAATCTAGTTCCAGCGTGAATGCCATGCGTGTCCTGGGACCCAAGGTGGGAACAATAGTGGAAACTCAACCATTGTGAGGAAACGACAAACTAATTTCAATGAGCAGAGATGAAGGTTCATCACGTCGGGTTGTGAGCTTCCCAGGCCGGGAAGCACTCCCGTCTGCCATCCACGCGAGCTAGAGTAGCCCAGCTATTCTGCAGAGCTTTCGATGAGTCTTGTGACGCTCTCAATTGGAAGCATTAGCTCATTGCTCAATTCGAAGCGCTTCTTCAAGTACTCCGGCGCAGTGTAGCTCAACCAGACGCTGCCATTCGCGTCCTGCCACGCTACAGCCTTCAACGGGAGATCCAATGCGGCCTTTGGCGCAGCCAACATAATCGGAGTTCCTCCCACCGGATTCCCGAAAATGAGCAGTTGAGTCCGCGGCATCCGCAGCCCCACAGCTTCTGCTTCTGCGCTGTGGTCGACCTTGGCGAATATCTTTATGCCCTTTGCCTGCAGCAGATGCTCAAGCTTTTCGATCGTCCTTGCGACAGAAGCGGTACATGGCTTAGTTACGATTCCATCAGCGTACATGGATCCTCAATCACGTGTTGCGTCCTAAGCGAAACGGGGACGCCTGAATAGACGTCCCCGCCGCCCCAATTCGTTCTCTGTTATTGGGGATGAACTGCGTTCACCAGATCTGGAATGAGGTTTGCTACATTTGGCGTTCCCCACCCGGTGGCGTAATCGTATCCGGTCTGCGCACTGAAGCCCACGGGCGTTCCCAATAATTGGTTATTGCCCACAGTAATGTCATGAAAATCGTGCGCGTACGTTGTCGCGTTCTCAGCGAGTTTGTACAGGGCTGGATTGATATAGCCCAGCGGCCCACGGCTCCCGCTGTATTGGTTTGCGAGTGCAACTATAGCTGCCCACTGCGGTGTTCCAGCGCTCGTGCCGCCCACAATCCAAAGTCCTACGTTGTCGCCGCCCAGCGCGCCCCAGTACACCAGCACGCCCCCGTTCACGGCAGCGTTGTAAGAGATGTCCGGAATGGTTCTAGATGGGACGTTCAATCCGCTCTGGAACGGTGGCACAGGGAAGATCAGGCTTGGAGCGCCGCCTGTGGCAGCGACGATGCCATCAGTGGTGTCCTGCTCGTTCCAAACCTGCTCAGCACCATAGTAGTGATTTGCGAGATTGAAGAGTCCGTCCGGGTACGGCAGCCCTTCTGTGCCACCCACAGCAGTGACTAGTGGATCGTCAGCCGGAAACGCAGCATTTGCGAAAGTTGCGCCGTTGGTCGCCCCGGCATCGCCTGCGGAAGCGAGCACAGTGATGTTGTTCGCCTTTGCCGCCACGAAGTTTGCGTGACCTTGCATGATCTGCCCGCTATTGGCGTGAATCAGGTACTCCGGCTCACCAAAGCTCTGGGAGATCACGCTGCCCGGATAGTGCTCAACCGCATATTTGGTCGCAAGGTTCAGAGCGTTTCCCGCGTTGGTCGCTGCCACAACGAGCACTAGCTTTGCGCCAGGAGCCATGGCGTGTGCGTATTCCACGTCGAGCGAGGTTTCAAGACTCCAGCCCGCTTCGTCATGTGCGCCATTGTTGGGGTTGAATGCGGGGCACCCTTGCGGGCAAACAACGGTAAAGGAAGGTGGAGCCGGGATATTGAATCTCTTATCGAACGCTGCCAGGTCCTGCTGGATCGTGGGGCTACCATACGCGTCGATGATGACAATGGTCTGTCCTGCACCGGTCAGATTGCTCGGATAATTGTATGCTGCGCGGATATAGCTCGGGGGATAGCAGATGAGCGGAAGCCCCGAAGGCAGTTTGCCGCAGCTTGGAGAGTTAGCATCGGTCGGAACAACACCTGTTACTTTTACGTGCGGCGGATTCTTGCGGTACAGGAAATCCTGCGCCGAAGCCGATCCGACCAACATGAAAACGGCCAAGCCGCAGAGCAACACGGCAACTGTGTGCAGTAGGTTCTTTCTCACGGGAGGGCTCCTTGATACAGAACGTGCACCGGGATCAGCAATAGAGGTCAACGCAGAACTCGCAGCCGCTACGCAGATGGTGCTCTGCACTTCTGAGCGCGTCGGCTCGCGCCGGGTTGTCTGTGGAGCAAAACGCTTTTTCGCTTCAGATCAATCGAGTTTTTAAGCAGTAGATAAGCTGATTCAGTAAGGGTCAATCCAACTTTGTTACATTGACCTTCGCGGGTTGACGCTGTTAGCATCTATTTTTCAGCAAGTTCTCCACTCAGCGAAGGAATACTCGTGCGCTATACCCGTCATGATCTCAAGCAGGACAAATTTGCCGCGTCCGCCGCGGAAGCTGTTCAAGAAGTAGTCGAGCATCGCTCAGGAGTCATCCAGGCGGTTGTTGCCGTTGTGGTTCTCGCCGCGGTTGTCGGCGGGATCTTCTGGTTCATGAACTCACGTGGGCAGGCGGCCTCTGATGCTCTGGGACAAGCGCTGGTGACCTACAACGCTCCCGTCGTTCCTCCGGGCACCCCGAAGGAAGGTAACATGATCACGTTCAACAGCGAGCAGGAACGCCTTGTCGCTTCGAAGAACGCCTTCTACCAGATTAGCGATAAGTACGGATGGACGGCCTCAGGTCAATACGCCCGGTACCTCGCTGGACTTTCCGAGATGGAGCTTGGCAACTACAAGGTCGCCGAAGATCAGCTCCGTGCCCTCAGTGGTTCACGTCGTAAGGAGCTCGCCTCTCTTGCAAAGTATGCTCTGGCTTCTGTTTACCGCGAGGAAAAGCGCGACCAGGACGCGATCAATCTGTTGCAGGCCCTGAGCGATAAGCCGACCACGTCCGTGCCGAAGGCGAATGCGCAGCTTGCACTGGCAGACATCTACGTTTCGGAGAACCAGCCAGACAAGGCCAAGGTTATCTATGACCAGATCGCCAAGGACAATGCGAAGAACGTCGTAGGCCAGATCGCAAACGGACATAAAGAAGACCTGAAGTAGCTTCTACTCGAATTCCGAGAGCCCCATTCCACATGGAATGGGGCTTTTGCTTTGCGCTGGATTGCTTGCAGGCTGTTCAGCAGCCCACAACTGCGTCGGAGCGCACGGCAAACCTTGCTCATAACCTCGCATCTGTTGAGTAGGGCGCAGAGTGTTCTGCGTCATCTCTATTTTTCGCAAGGGAGCCCGGGCGCAAGTCCGTGGCGAGGCGGCGCAATGGCTGTCCTCATCATCTCCGCAGGAGGAGCAGAATGAAGAGTTTCTTGTTTGGCCTTGGGCTGGGAATTGGATTGGGAATACTGTTCGCGCCGATGAGTGGCGAAGAAACCCGTGAGAATCTGACTGATCGTGCCAGCGATCTCGCAAATTCCGCACGCGAAAGCTACGCACAGGGCCGCGATCGACTTCAGCGCGGAGTGGAGCAGGTGAAGTCGACGGCGCGGTCCGCAATGAATCAGGCTCGCACCGGAACAGAAGGCGGTGGCATGAATCGAACTGGGACCGAGGGGATGAATCTATAAGCAGCACCACTGCTGTACGGGAAGGGTCCGCTTCCGCGGACCTTTTTCTACGTCCGCGAGTTGACTTTTGCCCTCCGGCTTCTTAGCTTGTTAGCCAGGTATGTCTACCTCTCTTTTCAACGCACAACCGTACGACGCGGCAAAGGCAAGACGTCGACGGATCGTCATCATTTCGGCCATAGTTGCTGTCATCGTTATCGCGGTCGTCCTCTGGACTAACCGGTTCTGGCCCGAAGAGCGCCATGTGAAGCAGTTTTTCGCGGATCTGCAAGCGCAGAATTTCGAGGGTGCTTACGGCGTCTGGATGAATGACGCCAATTGGAAGCAGCACCCTGAAAAGTACAAGCGCTACCCCTACCACGCTTTCTATCTTGACTGGGGGCCGGGAGGCGAGTGGGGACCAATCAAAAGCTACAAGATCGTCGCTGCACAAAAACCACGTCCGGATGCGAGCGGTGTCGTAGTGGGCGTTCGTGTAAATGAGCGCAAGAAACTCTGCTCTGTACGGGTGGAATTCAAAGACAAGACACTGGGCTTCTCACCTGATGAGATGGTCGAGTAAGTCTGAATTGTGTAAATGAAGAAGGCCCGCCGAAGCGGGCCTTTTCTTCGCCGTCAAGCTATTGTTTCTTTCCTTCAAATACAGCCTTCACCTTTTGCAGCGTCATCTCATTTTCGACGTTCACGCAAGGCTGTGCTTTGTCGATTTGTCGCAGCAGTCCAGTCAAGACCGCGCCAGGACCTGCTTCCACGAACTGCGTTGCACCTTGAGCGACGAGTGCCCGCATCGAAGACTCCCATTGCACAGCACCAGTCACCTGCCGGATCAGCGTATCGCGCGCTTTTTCGCCGTTGCATACCGGTGCCGACTCGACATTGCACATCACGGGCACCTGCGGATCATTAAACTTCAATTCCTTCAGGTCTCCAGCGAGACGATCTTGCGCGGGCTGCATCAGTGGGCAATGGAAGGGAGCACTTACGGGAAGCATCACCGCACGCTTCGCGCCTTTTTGCTTGCAAAGCTCAGCTGCTTTCTCGACCGCCGCTTTCGATCCACTAATTACGATCTGTCCCGGCGAATTGATGTTTGCCGGCACACATACCTGGTCTGGAAACTGCGTCAGAGCTTCGCTGCAAGCCTCGCGAATCTGCTCAAGGCTCAAAGCCAAAATCGCAGCCATTGCGCCGACACCAACAGGCACGGCCTCTTGCATATACTTGCCGCGATTGCGAACCGTCCTTACCGCATCGGCAAACGAGATCGTCCCAGCAGCGACGTGCGCCGAATACTCTCCCAGCGAGTGCCCTGCTACGAAACTAGGCGCGATCCCATCTTCAGCAAGCACGCGCATGGCGGCAACCGAGACAGTGAGGATTGCCGGTTGCGTGATCTCCGTCATGCGGAGTTTTTCATCCGGTCCTTCAAAGCAAAGCTTCGTGAGGGAATAACCAAGAGCCTCGTCGGCCTCTTCAAACGTTCGGCGTGCAACAAGGTGATTGAAGGCAAGGTCCTTGCCCATGCCGGTGACTTGTGAGCCCTGGCCCGGAAATAAGAATGCAAGTCCAGCAATACGAGGTGCCACAGGATTCGCCATCATTGGCTCCGTGCAAAAGTCTGGTAACGGATGGCTACGGCAAGTGTGGTTCAGCAGCAGCTGAATGCCAGAACTCCGGCGCTCATCCGGGAAATGTCACGGCCGCTGCCGTGCTCATAAAACGAGCGCCAAGCCTAAGCTGGCGCTTGCTCAATACTAAACCTTCTCGGCAGCAGCGATGCGCTCTCGCGCGGCGCGAATCTGATCCTCGATTGTCTGGTTCAGACCGGACTGCGCAAACTCTTTGGCTACGCGAATCGCGTTCTTGATGGCCGTGCCGTTGGAAGATCCATGGCTCACAATTGCCACACCCTTTAGTCCCAACAGCGGCGCACCACCGTACTCCGAGTAGTCGAGTCGCTTGCGGAAATCCTTGAACGCCTCACGTGCGAGCAGGTATCCGATCTGACGCGTCATCGAAGCCTGCAAGGATTCTTTGAGAATCGCCCGAACCGCCTCAACGAGCCCTTCACTGACTTTTAGAGCCACGTTGCCAACAAAACCGTCGCAAACCACGACATCGGCACGCCCGTTGTAGAGGTCTCGTCCTTCCACGTTACCCATGAAATTCAGTGGCAAGGATTTGATCAACTGAAAGGCGTCACGCGTCAGATCGTTGCCTTTGGTCTCTTCCTCTCCCACCGAAAGCAATCCGACTCGCGGATGACTTGCCGTCGGGAAACGCCCATTGAAGATGGTGCGGAAGTAGATTTCGCCCATAATGGCGAATTGCTGCAGATTTTGCGGCTTGCAATCGACATTGGCGCCCACGTCAAGCATGATCGTCGCCGTCTTGGCCGCCGTGGGAAACACGGTAGCCAAAGCAGGTCGATCCACGCCGGGAATCACGCCTAGTACAAGCTTGGCCGTGACCATAGCAGCGCCAGTGTTGCCGGCAGAAACAAACCCGCTGGCCACGCCCTCTTTAACAAGGCGCAGTCCCACCCTCATCGAGGAGTCGCGCTTCTGCTTGACGGCATGCGCAGCCTTTTCGTCCATGCCGATGAACTCCGAGGCATGGACGACCTCAATAGGCAGGTTTCGGGCTTCAGGATATTGGGCCATTTCGGCCTTCACTACTTCCTGTTGCCCTACCAGAATTACTCGAACGTCACAGTGCTTGGCTGCAAGTATCGCACCCTCGATTTCTGGCTTCGGGGCGCGGTCTGCACCCATGGCATCGACCGCGATGGTGATTGACATCGTCCGCTAAGGGAGGCCTACTTGGCCTGTTCAACCTCAACGATTTCGCGACCCTTGTAGTGGCCGCATTTCGAGCAAGCACGATGCGGAAGCTTGGCTTCGTGACAGTTGGGGCACTCGCTGACGGAGCGGGCGGTGAGATGGTCGTGGGCGCGACGGAGGGCCGTGCGCTGCTTGGAGTGTCGCCGTTTAGGATTTGCCATGATCGACTACCTTTCAATTTCCATGCGGCCACAAAACCGGGCCGCGAACTCTAAGCGCCACTTGGGCGCTAGTGCAATTTCTTCTTCAACTCGCCGAGTGCCGCCCAACGGGGATCGGGTTTGCTTTGCTCGCAATCGCAAACCTTTTCGTTCAGATTCGCTCCGCAAACGGGGCACAAGCCTTTGCAATCATAACGGCAAAGTGTCTTGATCGGCACTGCCAGCAGAATTTGCTCCCGGAGAGAGTCTTCCAACTCCATTCCGTCGCCTTTGTAGAACCCGATCTCGGTGTCTGCCTCATGGATTGCCACTTCTTCCGAGCCTTTTTCTGACTCCAATGGGCGATACAAAAGATCAAACGCGCGTGACACGGGAATCTCCACCGGGTCTAGACAGCGGGCGCAACTTACTTCAATCCGTCCGTCCAGCTTACCTACCACGCGGATGTCGTCAATTGACTCATGGCCGCCGTGGTGTTCGCGAATCAATTCGGCGCGACCCTCGGTGTGAAGCGATCCAACCTGGCGCACTTCCTGACCGTAATCGATCTCTCCGGGCTGGAAATCAACATCGAATTCCAGTTTCCGAACTTCCAGGTCTTGAACACGAATCTTCATGATGCCACATGCTCCCGAAGCCCTACCCAGCCAGTGGCCAACAACCGCTTTGCTTGTAAGCGAGTGAGACACAGGAAATTCGCCAGCTCGCCAAACGAGCTCGCAATTCCCTTACTCCTGGCGGGAAACACTCCTCAGGACAGATTTCAAGGATAAAGGTCGACACAGCGCGGTGTCAAACAATCCAACCGTCTCCACACGCTGCACTGTGCTGTTTAGATGAACGCAATCTAAGCTGTCGTACTCGGCTTTGCAACAACACCCTTAGGGGCCTTCACGACAATGGTTTCCGCTATGCGGTCATGAACGCACTGACGATTATGGTGAATGAAAAACTGGACAAATCCGAACCCGCCTTCCAGAGCCGAAGCCCCATAACCCAGCCCCCGCTCTACAGCCTGCCACAGAGAGATTTTCTTGGCTTTCAACGAAACCACTCGAATCCCCATCACTCGTTTGCCAAGGGTAAGGCCATTTGAGCGCCAGAGCGACAAGCTCCCGTAGACCACAATCCAGGCAAGATCCTCCAACTTCTTTATATCGAAACTGACGCGAATCACTGGCGGAAGATGCTTATGCTTCAGCGTCAAATAGTGCCACGTAACCTCAAGTGGGATGACGATTGCCAGAACCAGCAGAAAATCTATGGCCAACGCCAAAGCTCGCTGCCAGAACTCGGCCAGCGGCACTCCCTCAAGTGCAATCGCGCATGCCGTCTCGTGAGGATCATAGTTTCTGTGTCGCTTGAATGCCTCTAGAAGTCCCATACGTCCATCATAACCAGCCTCGCACATGGCCAAATGCTTCGGGACTGGAACAGCGGCTTTGGGTACCCGAGTCTCATCGCTTCGTGGGCACCGAGTGTCTGCCTGTGCCCCTGCCATCCCCGCCGGGCGCATACAAATAGGAGAGCTCGGCCATTTTTGCCAGCAATTCTCCCATCGCGGCCACATCGTCCATGCCACGCGCCGGAGTAAGGTTCGCATAAGCGGCGAAGATCAATCGGTGTCCGTTTTCCGCGTCAATGTATCCCACCAATCCCTTACCAAGTACCACGACTCCTCCTAGTGAGTTAGGAAGGACGTACGACCCGGTCTTTGCATGAACGTGGCCTGCGGCGGCGGAATCCGCGAGTACGTCCTCCAGCGTCCCATCGCGCCCCAGCACAGGAAGCGCATCGAAGAACGCTTTCGCATACGGCTGACGCGACATATAGGCCAGGTAATGCACCATGAAGTCGGGCGAGAAAGCTGTTCCAATACCACCCTCCCCATCCAGTTGCGAGACAGATTCGGGATGCAGTCCTGCTTCGCTCAGAAATCGCCTTTCCAGTGCCATACCTCTCTCAAACGCGTGCTCAGAGTCGTGTCCAACAATCGAGCCGAGCAAATAGGGCGCGGTGGCCGCATGCAAGTTCTGACTCACCTTCAACGTGAGTTTCACCTCTTCCCTGAACGGAGGCGAGACATGCTCGACCAGAAAAGTTCTCTTCGTATCCGGACTGGAATGGGGATTCTCGCCTTCATGGTTCTCGGGTTCTTCGAGCACAATCTTTGCCCAGCGCAGCGATTCGCGAAACCCTCGCGTTGCAAATGTCACAGGATCCTTGACCTTGTAAGCTGCCTGCGACTTCTCGCCCCCCGCAGGAACGCTTCCTTCGAGAATGACTACATGTGAGCCATCCTGCTCAGTCGAATCTGACGTGAACTGCAGTACCGGACCAGAATCGGGTTTACCAGTTTTTACCTTGTTGATTACTCGCAAGTATCCGATATCAGGAGAAACGGTGAGTGACACAACGCCTCCGACCGTTGCAGCCGGAGTGGCGCTTACGTCAACGACATTGTCATTGAAGATGATGGGAGAGATTGCAGTGCGAGTGCCGGGCTCAACCCGGTCTGAAGAAAACAATGACGTATCCACCACAACATTGCCGCGGATCCGCCAGATCCCTTTCATCAGCACCCCGGACGCGAGTTCTTTGAAGACCCTCAGCGGCTCTCCATACACCGAACGTCCAGGTAGTAGGCCCGCGTATGCGTGGTCACTCGATGTGAAATCCAGCGTGTCGTCAGACTTCACGCGTCCGGAAAGATTCGGATCGCCACTGGCGACCAGCATCAGGTCGCCTTCAAGCGTGCCGTCTTCGGCGATTTTGCCTGTGTAGTAGACGCGAGTATGGAATCGGTAATTCGTCCCAAGCAGGGATAATGCCGCGCCTTCAGTGACCAGCTTCGCCGTGGATCCTGAATTGAACAGTTTGTCTTCGTTGATCGCGACCAGAGTCTTTTGTGCGGTCAAGTCGTAAACTTCCACTCCCACTGTCGAATGTTTCAAGAGTGGGCTAGAGGCGACCTGACGGATTCGCTCGACAAGCGAGGAGTTCTGGGCGGTGACTGCACTGGCTGTGAGCAGAAAGACTACGGCGATTACGAGTTTCCGCAAACGTTTCTCCCGTAAGTACCTGCACAGAGTACTGGCAGAGACGCCACACACAAAATGCCCCAGGTAACCGGCGAGCGGCACCTGGGGTGTTCATTCAAAGATTCCGATAGCTATGCAGCTTTGCTGGCCGAACCAAATGCAGGCTCATCAGCAGACGGCCCGTACATACCCGGAACGGCAATGTTCATCAGGCGCAAATACATTCCAAGCTGAGCGCGGTGGTGGATCATGTGATTCATGACAAAGCTGCGCAGCACAGCGATACGCGGCATGGTCATCACTGTCTTGCCTTCCCATTTCATGCTCCAATTGCGCATGAAATCCTCGTCGCTGGCATTCGCGATGGAGGCGCGTGCTTCAGAGACATACTTATCAAACTGATCGAGCATTTCCTTTCGGCTGCTCGGCACAAAAGGCTGGTACTTGCCGGGATCCAGTTCCAGCACCTCTAAGTTCATCGTGAATGTAGTCCAATTCGGCAGGTCAGCAACGTGTCCTGCGAGTTGATTCAATTTCCAGGACTTCGCGTGGGGTTGGAATTCGAGCCGATCCTCAGGAACGGCTTCGAGCATCTTGCGCGTGTTTGCCATTTCCTGATCAAACTCGGGCACAAGCATGTCATGAATAGCCATGTGACACTCCAGTCGCAGTTGCGGTTGACCAGAGCAGTGATCCAGAAACTCTCGGAGCGGTTGCCCGTCACCATAGGCTTTTTCGAAGGTGGCCGGAAAAGGGAAAAGGGCTGGCACGTGGCCAGCCCTTTATTTCTGATCGGATCAGGTCTTACCAGATCGTCAACTTCGCCTTGTCCACCCACTCGTGGTATCCGCTACCAGTGGCATTGACATCAAGCTGCCACTGCACGCCGACATTGCTGCTCCATCCGAGGTACTTCGCGGGCTGAGTCTGGTTCAGGTTGTACACCTTCCCGTCAACCACGAGCGTCTTGTAGGTGTAATTGTGATTCGTGTGATTCGTCGTCATGTACCACTGGATGTGGTGCCACGCTCCGGTCGAGAACTTCGCACAAGGGATCGTGGTGTGCAGCCATTTTCCCGTGTATTCGTTCCAGGTGTCCCATACGCCCGCGCCGTAGTTGCATTGCGTGCCGATCATGTAGTTGTAGCCGTTCACGAACTGGAAGGCGTCATATTCGAGCGATTGAGCAGCCCTGGTGGAGTTCGCATCGAGGTACACATAGAAGTCCCACAGGAAGTTCGTGGCATAGTCGTTGGAGCCCAGCTTCTTGTACCAGAGAGCGTTGCCCCACACACCGTCGTGGTAGAGCTGCATGCTATTGCCGTCCATCGAGGGGGAGCTCTGGTTGAACGCCTGCCAGTACGCACCCGATCCGCTGCCGCCAGCACAGGCGGTTGAGTTGCAAGCTCCCCATCCACTGCTCATCTGATCGATGTTGGTGAAGACCTTGGCGGTGGACGGAGGAGTCGGCAGTCCAGTTGTAGAACCGGATCCGGAAGTCGGCGCCGTTGTCGTGGTCGATCCAACAGTGACCGTTACGGTCTTATCGCCATACGCACCGGACTTATCCCAGGCGCGAATCACGAGGGTGTGCGTTCCCTGAGTCGCAGCGATGCTGGTGCTAATCGATGACGTAGCTGAACCGACGTAGGCGTCCTTGCTATCCAGATAGACGTGCCAGCCAGTGATCCCGTAAGAGCTGGAAGCAGTGGCGGCAACTTTGATGGGGGCAGAAACGGTAGCGTACGACGTAGGAGCAGAAACCGAAACCGATACAGAAGCAAAAGCAGAGGCGGTCAAAAGGCAAAGCGCGCCGAGCAGGGTTTTCATTCACAGAACCTCAGTAGTGGAATCCGCTGTCTCCCAACCTCGAACTCGCCGGTGAGCAGCGGCTGACAGAAACCACTATCAAGCAGCAGCGCCGGATTGTATGTGGGCCTAAACTCTTAGGGTTTTTAGGATTACCTCCGTAGAGAATCTAGGGTATCCAGAGTACCCCTCCTAGGATTTCGATGTGAGTTGCTGGTGTGAGTTGATCGCGAACTGGGGCCAGAGTTCCTCAACCTTGCAGATTTGCGGGTAAGCTCTGGCCCTGCATCAGCTTGGAACGACTTTTTACGCCAGAGTAGATCGTCTATGTTCCTGTCCTTTGTGTTTGAAGCCGGCAAGTGTTGCCAAGTCGGTATCTAGGTGTCCTTAGGAGTGTTCTCTGGAAAACTTGCGAGGAACAATGATTCGCGCGGGGCATTCAGGGTTGCAGAGTCTGCTGGCTACCCATCCCACTGTGCCAGAGCTTACAATCGCTTGTTGTGCCTCGCGCTGCCCGTAGCGGCTATTCTGTCGGGCAATTCTTTCCGCGATGGCTTTAGGAAGCACTCATGGCACCGATTACAACAATCGAACACCTTGGCCAATTCGAAGGCCAGGATGTTACGTTGCGCGGCTGGCTCTACAATCTGCGCGAAAGTGGTAAGTTGCTCTTCCCCATCTTCCGTGATGGCACCGGCCTGGTGCAGGGCGTCATGGCCAAGAACGCGGTAAGCCCCGAAATTTTCGAAACAGTAAAAGGGCTGACCCAGGAATCCAGCGTGATTGTCCATGGCAAGGTCCGCGCCGATAAACGTGCCCCTGGCGGCTATGAACTCGACTTGGCCGCTGTGGAAGTAGTTCAGAAGGTGCCAGAGGACACACCATACCCGATTTCGCTCAAGGAACATGGTGTCGAGTTCCTGATGGAGCACCGCCACCTCTGGCTGCGTTCGCCTCGCCAAGTAGCCATCCTGCGCATCCGGTCCGAGATCGAGCGCGCAATGCATGATTTCTTCTATTCGCGCGATTTCGTTCGTACCGATCCGCCCATCCTGACTCCGGCGGCGTGCGAAGGAACCAGCACGTTGTTCCCCGTGGATTATTTCGATGAGCAGGCGTATCTAACGCAATCCGGCCAGCTTTATATCGAAGCCACGGCGATGGCACTTGGAAAGGTTTATAGCTTCGGCCCAACCTTCCGCGCCGAAAAGTCCAAGACCCGCCGCCACCTCACCGAATTCTGGATGGTGGAACCTGAAGTCGCATACGCCACGCTGGACGACATTATGAAGTTGGCCGAGGACTTCATCTCCTTCATCGTGAAGCGAGTCCTTGAGAACCGCCGCAATGAGCTCACGGTGATTGGCCGCGACATCTCCGCGCTGGAAAAGATCGAAGCTCCGTTCCCTCGTCTCTCCTACGACGACGCCGTCAAGATGCTGAACGAAGGATATGCCAAAGGCGAGTTGGAACTTAAGTTCGAGTATGGAAACGACTTCGGCTCTCCTGACGAGACTTACCTCTCTTCCAAGTTCGATCGACCGGTAATGGTCCATCGCTATCCTTCGGCAGTAAAGGCGTTCTACATGGAGCCCGATCCGCAAGATCTGACGAAAGCCCTTTGTGTCGACGTCCTTGCGCCCGAAGGTTACGGCGAAGTCATTGGCGGATCGCAACGCATGGGCTCCTATGAACGCCTGCTAGCGCGCATCAAGGAACACGAACTGCCAGAGGATGCCTTCCAGTGGTATCTCGATCTGCGCAAGTTCGGCGGAGTGCCTCACTCCGGCTTCGGCATGGGGCTGGAGCGCGCTGTAGCTTGGATTTGTAAGCTTGATCACGTGCGCGAAACCATTCCGTTCCCGCGCACATTGCATCGCATGTATCCGTAATCGTTTGCTGTTCTGAGCAAGTTGAAAACTTGAGCGGCACGTCCGCTCTATCAAAGAAGGTAGCCGGGGGCTTCGGCCCCTGGCACAACAATCGGATCCTATATGGTTAGCATCCCTGCATCGTTCCCAGACGTTATCAAGAAGAAGATTCGTGTCATCGGTGTGCCGCTCGACCTCGGACAGCAGCGCCGTGGTGTCGATATGGGCCCCTCCGCCGTGCGTGTCGCAGGATTAAAGGCGAAACTTGAATCGCTCGGCCACGAAATTGAAGATTGCGGCAACGTGAATGTGACGCTTCCAGAGCAGAAAAACTTTGGAGACGCCCACGCCCGCTATCTCCGCGAGATTACCGGCACGTGCACGAAGCTTGCCGAAGAAGTTCTCCATGCTCTTGAGGAAGAGCGCACTCCACTGTCAATTGGCGGAGACCATTCCATTGCAGCCGGATCTGTAAGCGGTGTCGCCGAATACTATCGCCGCGAAGGCCAGCACATTGGCTTGATCTGGATCGACGCTCATTCCGACATCAACACGCCTGAAACTTCGCCTTCCGGCAACGTCCACGGTATGCCTCTCGGCGCACTCATGGGTCTCGATGGCCTTGATCCTCTCGGCAAGCTCTTTGACTGGACACCGAAGGTCCGTCCCGAAAATTGCGTACTCGTAGGAATTCGCGACGTGGACATGGCCGAGAAGGAAAACATCCGGAAGACAGGTATTCAGGTCTTCACCATGCGCGACATCGATGAGCGCGGTATGCGCACCGTGATGGAAGAGGCTCTGCGATTAGCCGGACGCGGCACAGTTGGCTACCACATCTCGCTCGACATGGATTGGGTTGATCCCGAGGATGCTCCCGGCGTCGGCACTCGAGTCCCCGGTGGCGCGACCTATCGCGAAGCCCACCTCGCTATGGAAATCATCGCCGACCACGGACGCATGACCTCTCTCGATATCGTGGAGGTCAACCCTGTGATCGACGAATACAATCGTACGGCTGAACTCGCCGTGGAGCTCGCAAGTTCGGCATTTGGAAAGAAGATTCTTTAATCGGCGCATCCCGTCGACTCAGTAGCCGAGCCGTTCAGGTCACAGGGCTGCGTCTATAATCGACGCAGTAGCCCAAGGAAGCTCCAGGTTTATGACATCGAAAAAACTCCGTGTTGGTGTGCTTTTTGGCGGACGGAGCGGCGAGCATGAAGTTTCGCTGCTCTCAGCCGCATCCGTCATGCAGGCAATTGATCGCACAAAGTACGAAGTGGTGCCCATTGGCATCACCAAGCAGGGTCTCTGGCTCACCGATTCAAACGCTGAACAGTTGATCAAGGGTGAGTTCGTCGCGGGCAGCGAAAAGAACCTGCGCGCGGGTGATCCTGCTGCGACCTCTTCAGCCGCCGTGCTTTCCAAGGGAGAAGCCGTTCTGGTTCCTCCAATGCCTTCCGCCAACTCGCTAGTGCCATTCGAGACTCCTCGCACCGCAGATGGGCCCCGTCCTGTTTCGGTGGATGTCATATTCCCGGTACTGCACGGCACCTTTGGCGAAGACGGCACACTCCAGGGTTTACTCGAACTCGCCGACATCGCCTATGTAGGTTCCGGGGTTCTCGGTTCTGCGGCTGGCATGGACAAAGATGTGATGAAACGCCTGTTCTGCGATGCTCGCCTGCCACTGGTAAAGCACCTGACCGTGCTGCGCTCCGAATGGGAACGCACCCCCAAGCAAATCGAAAAGGCTGTTGATTCCCAGCTCAAGTACCCCGTGTTCGTAAAACCTGCAAACCTTGGCAGTTCTGTCGGAATCAGCAAGGTCCACGATGCTAACGAGCTTCCGGCAGCAATGAATGAAGCTGCGCGTTTCGATCGCAAAATCATCATCGAGCAGGGAGTTGGAGGCAAGCGCAACAAAGCCCGCGAAATCGAATGCGCAGTCTTGGGCAACGACGAACCAATCGCGTCCATTTGCGGAGAGATTGTTCCAGCCAAAGAGTTCTATGACTACGATGCCAAGTACATCGATGCTGGCTCCGAACTTCTGATTCCTGCGAAGCTTGACCACACCCAAGTTCGCCAGATTCAGGACATGTCGATTCGCGCCTTCAAAGCTTGCGACTGCTCGGGTCTCGCCCGCGTCGATTTCCTGATGGATCCCATCACAAATCACTTCTACCTCAACGAGGTGAACACCCTGCCGGGATTCACATCCATCAGCATGTACCCCAAGCTCTGGGCCGCTTCTGGAATCGAGTATTCCGACCTGATTGATCGCCTCATCCAGCTTGCGTTGGAGCGACACGCAGATAAGAAGCGTAATCAGTACACGAAGGATTAGCTGGCAACCGTGCCGCTTGAATCACGTTCTCAGAAAAGCAATGCCGCCGGGATTCGGAACTTTCGGCGGCATTTCTGCGTACTTTTTTCCTGCTGGGCCACCGCGGGCCCGTTGCCAAGGATGCCACGATGAAGATAAAGCTTTTCTGCCTCTTCGCCCTGATGCTTACCGCTTCGTTCACCTGCGCCGAAGAATGGAAGCGCGATTTCACCGTCGGCGCCCATTCGCAACTTCGTGTGCAGACCAATGACGCTCGGATCGAGGTTCGCGGCAACCAGGGAAATACGATCTCGGCCCGAGTCGTTGCCGATGGCTATCACATCGGCCCCGGAGAGTTAGCGGTCATCGCGCAGCAGAGCGGCGATTCTGTCTTACTGCAAGTCAAAATCCCGAACCGGCATCTCAGCTTTACGTTTGGCGTAAAATCCGTTCGCATCGAAGTTACCGTTCCGACCAATACTGCTCTGGATCTATCATCCTCTGACGGTTCGCTACACGTTAATGGCGTCAAGGGCGACGCACGACTGGTCACTTCTGATGGCCCGATCCGCGTCGAGAACTTTGATGGCAATCTTCGCGCCCGCACCTCAGACGGCGCTATCGACGTTGCAGGACGCTTCGATCAGGTCGATCTCACCACTAGCGACGGCCACATCTCCGCGAGCATCTGGAAGGGCTCGCACATGAACGGAAACTGGAACATCCGAACATCTGACGGCTCGATCAATGTCGGACTTCCCTCCGATTTTGCAGCCTACCTCGATGCTTGGACGAGCGACAGCCATATCGATCTGCAACTTCCGGTCGAAGTGACAGGCAGGATGGAGAAGAACAGGATTCGTGGCAAACTCCATGGTGGCGGACCGACCTTGCAAGTTCACACCTCTGACGGATCCATCACTTTACGGGCAATTTGATTCACTGTAACTGGAAATCCTGAGCCATTGTGCTCAGTTGCGTTTTCGCTTCGTCTCTCTATAGACTGACTAACCAGTTAGTTAGTTGTTATGCCGCAACCCAAGACAAAACAAGTTCAGGTACGAGTTCGCAACGCTGCTTCTACCCGCAGTTCGATACTCGAGCATGCTATTGCCGAGTTCGCCTTGCGTGGGGTCGCCGGAGCGCGAACCGCAGCTATCGCTGAAGCCGCTGGCGTCAACAAAGCTCTGCTCTACTACTATTTCAAAGACAAACAGAGCCTGTATTCAGCCGCACTGCATGAAGTATTCAGCGGATTTCTTGGCGACGCGTTGCCGATACTTAACAGCTCTCTAGATCCAGGCGAGAAGCTACTTCGTTTTGCGCGGCTTCACTTCGAATACCTGGTCCAGAATCCGAATTATCCGCGGTTCATTCAGCAGGAGTTGTCGCGCGTGCGTGATTCCGGAGAGGTCTCAGCCGATTTTCGAGAGATTGGCGCGTCGCACTTCATTCCTCTGCAACAGGCCGGCATGAAGGTCGTGCACGAGGGAATATCTCGCGGCCAGTTTCGCAAGGCGGCAAGTACTGCGATTTTGCGAACGATGATCGGCCTGAACGTTTTCTACTTCACGTCTGCACCGATTATGCGCATTGTGAGCGGGCTTGATGCGTTCTCAGAGGAGGGCATTCGTATGCACATTTCCACTTCGCTGGACTTCATCGCGGCTGCGTTATTCAAAGATCGCAGCATCGGTGTACGCATGGCAAAGAAGATAGCCGCTGCTCCCGAAACATTGCCGCGCGAACATCGTCGATCTCGCTCGAAGTCGGGCAAGTAGTTAGTTCTCCTTCGTTATCCGGGACCTTGATGGAAGGAATTGTTTTGCTATGAACCCTAAGTACCGCGTCTTTTTCATGCTTGGCATCGTGTTCCTGCTGTCGCTCGCGTTTTATTTCTATTCGACACGCGGCGGCTCCGACCTTGTTCTCATTGGGACAGTGGATGCCAATCAGGTGATTGTCAGTAGCAAGGTGGCTGGACGCATCGAACACCTGCTCGTTGACGAAGGCCAATCGGTAAAGCAGGGCCAAGTGATTGCGCAGATCGATAATCAGGATCTTGCTGCCGAACGCGATGCCGCCCGCGCCACTGTTGCAAGTCTTCGCTCGCAGGTTCGTCAGAGCAGTGCGACATATGCGAGCACCCACGGCGAGACCGATGCGCAGCTGAAGAACGCCATGGCTGCTTTACTCTCGGCCCAGGCCGCGCTAGAAGAAAGTCAAGCCGTTGCACATCAGCAAGCGCTCGACACAAAGCGCATTGTGACGCTGGCGCAGCAAGGTGTTGCGAGCCAGCAGGAGCGAGATCGAGCCGAACAGACACTTGCAGCCAATGAAGCACGTGTGCGTGCCAATCGCGAGCAGGTCAATGCCGCGCAAGCAACGGTAAACACCATGCGTGCGCGGATAAACCAGGCGGCCGCCGCTCACAGCAACGTCGCCGCAACCGAAGGCCAAATGAACTCCGCCAACGCGAAGCTCACGGAAGCTGAGGTTCGCATCGACTACACGCGCGTAACTTCGCCTGTGAATGGAACTATTAGCGTCCGAGCTGCGCGTGAAGGCGAGGTCGTAAGTGTCGGCGCGCCGATCGTTACCATCGTCGACCTGACCCAGACCTGGGTTTACGCCGCAGTCCCTGAAACGCAGGCACAGGTTGTGAAACTCGGAGATACGCTCGACGTCCGCATGCCAGGCGGAGAGCGCGTTCCGGGCAAGATCATCGCCAAGGCCGCCGAAGCCGACTTCGCCACTGAGCGCGATTACAGCCGCACTAAGCGCGACATTCGCACAGTGCGGTTGAAGTTGCTCATCGATAACCCGCGTGAAACCTACGTTCCCGGAATGACTGCCGAGGTCCTTCTGCCGAAGCGTCTTCTCAACGGCAAGTAGCGGAGTTGGAATGAACATCCTCAGTCGCACAAAAGGTCATCACGCCGGACACGAAGGACAGGCAATCGCCGTCGAAAACATCGTCAAGAAGTATGGCGATTTTGAGGCCGTGAAGGGCGTGACATTCGATGTAAAAGATGGCGAGATTTTTGGCCTGCTCGGGCCAAATGGTGCAGGCAAGAGCACGCTAATCCGCATGATGACCACCCTCATCCCCATCACCAGCGGCAAGGCTTTCATCGCCGGATACGACGTAAGCGAGAACGCTGATGCCGCACGTCGAATGATGGGCGTCATCCCGCAGGCGATGACTAGCGACATCGACCTGACTATCGCCGAGAACATGCAGATCTACGCCAAGCTCTACGGAGTTCCACGTTCCGAGCGCGAGCGCAACATCGACGAACTGCTCGAGGCCGTCGATCTCACGCAGTGGAGAGATGCGCAGGTGAAAACGCTCTCCGGCGGTATGCGTCGGCGAGCGGAGATCGCGCGCGGACTCGTGCACAATCCACGCATCTTCTTCCTCGACGAGCCGACCACAGGCCTCGATCCCGTCTCGCGCGTCGCCGTATGGGAGATGCTCAACAAACTCAAGAGCCGTCGCCAGCTCACCATACTCATCACCACGCATTACATGGACGAAGCCGATCGCCTTTGCGATCGCATCGCGATCGTCGACCACGGTAAGCTCGTTGCGCTCGACACGCCAATGACGCTGAAGTCCAGCGTTCCTGGGAGCAATGTGGTGGAGGCGCAGTTTGTGGGGGTGCCGGAGGGATGGGTGGAGAGGCTGCGCACCCTACCCGGGGTGCAGAGTGTGCAGGAAGAGGGGGGCGACATGTATCGAGTGCTGACCACCACCGGGACTCAGACTACGACAGCGCTGGTGGAGATGGCCGTGCGCGCCAAGGTGGAGATCAAGACCCTCAGTGTGCAGAACACCTCGCTCGACGATGTATTCGTGCACTACACCGGCCGCCAGCTCCGCGATGAGCAGGTGAAGGCCTTCGGCTTCATGATGCCGCCGCGTCCGGGGATGCAGCCATGACCAGGATGCTAGCCATTATCGAGCGGGAGATGCGTAAGTTCTTCCGTTCCCCAACGCTGATGGTCACGGCCATGATCTTCCCGCTGATCCAGCTCATAATCCTTGGCAACGCCTTCGGCGGCAAGATCCGTGACGCGCGCGTGGCCATTGTGGATGAGGACCATGGCACGCAGGCCGTTCGCATTCAGGAGGCGTTCCGCTCGGTGCAGGCCAACGTGCGCACGTTCGTCATGGTTCCGTATACCGACGAAGTACGGGCAAGGGAAGATGTGCGGCAGGGGCGGCTCGAAGGTGCGCTCATCATCCCTTCGCAGTTCTCTCGCCGCTACTACGCGGGGGAGAATCCTCAGCTAGGCATGGTGGTGGATAACAGCGACCAGTTCATGGCCAACTCCCTGCAATCCAAGATGCAGGAGCTGGTGGCCTCGCTCAACCTGCCCGAAGCCACAGCCAAGCGCATCCCGAGCGAGGTGGCGCTCGACGTAGTGGAACTCTATCCCTATGTTGAGTACCTGAAGTACCTGTTGCCCGGCTCGATCACGCTGGCCATGTTTGTCTCGGTCATGATCGGCGGAGGCATGCTGTACATCGACGACAAGGCGAGGGGCGTGCACGAGGGCTATCTCGTAACGCCGATCACGGCGATGGAGATGGTGCTGGGGCTGAACCTGGCTGGCGCGATCAAGGCGGTGCTCGCTGGATGCACATTGACTGTATTGGGCTCCCTGATCGCGGGACTTGGTGCATCATTCCATCCCGATCGCATGCTTCAGTGGTTCCTGCTGATCTGTGCCACGTCCTTCGCCTTCAATGGCATGATGTTCCTGCTTATGGTGCGGGTGGAAGATCCGCTGGTGCCACGCGCCATGTTCGGCATCCTCAACACGCTGCTCTACTTCCCAAGCGGCGCGATCTATCCGGTGCAGGCTTTCCCGAAGTGGCTGCGCGTGATCTCCTACGTCGATCCCTTCAGCTTCGCCGTGCATGGGCTCAAGGCTACGCTGCTGAAAGATGCTTCGTGGGCAGCGGTGTCGCAGGACATCATCTACCTGACGCTGTTCGGGTTCATCAGTCTCGCGATCGCCGTGCCTCTATTCAAGCGCACGTTGTAGGGGATTTCTGCATCTTGTCTCTGAGGCAAGCAGGTTGAGGGAGGACGAGTGAGAAGGCTTCTGCTAGGTGGAGTTCTGCTGTTCTGCGCAGCGGCCGTGGCCGAGAACGGCAAGGCTGCGGCGAACGACAGCCTAAAGCCGTTCGTGGGCACATGGCGACTGGTCTCCTCAACCGAGGTTCTGCCGGACGGCACGACGCGGCCTTATGGATTTGGTCCGCACGCGCAGGGATATCTGATGTACGACGCAACCGGACACGTCTGCGCGCAGGTGGTCGATCCCGACCGCCCGAAGTGGGTCGATGCGGAACATCCGACGCCGCTGGAGGTGAAGACTGCCTTCGATGGATTCGGCGGGTATTGCGGCACGTACACGGTGGATGAGAAAGCTCACGTCGCCGCACACATTCCCGAAGTCTCGCTCGATCCGAACCAGGTTGGCGAGCCTAAGCCACGCAACTATCGCTTCGAGGACAGCAAACTCATCTACAGCGGCACGGAGAAGCTAAGTCCTGTGGGCGAAAGCCACTGGACGATGGTGTGGGAGAAGGTTAAGTAGCGGCGCTCAACGCGGCTTGCGTGCTTCATCCGTCAACCGCTGCCACACTTCGCGCACTCGCTTTTCGGCTGCCGCTTTGTCTCCACTGTTGTCGATGACGTAGTCGGCCAGCTTGGCCTTTTCCGACTCGGGCATCTGCGCAGCCATGCGCTTGAGGACCTCTTCCCGCGCCGCGTCCGGCGACGCTCCAGTACGCTCGGCGAAGCGCTCGATCTTCTGCTCCAGGCTACAGGTCACGACAATGAGTCGGTCGTAGCGCGAGAGGCCTCCGGCCTCGATGAGCAATGCGGCCTCGCAGATGGCAACGCCTTCAGGATCGGTTGCGGCGACGTCGCTCATCCAGTTGTCCTCGAAAGCCAGCACGCGCGGATGGACGATGGCATTCAACTCGGCGATGCGATTGGGGAAAGCCGCAGCGGCGAGCTTCGGTCGCGATATGGTGCCGTCCAGCGCGAGAATCTCCTCGCCGAATGCCGCGACGATCGCGTCGAACATCGGTTCGCCGGGATTCATGAGGCGATGCGCAACGTTGTCGGCGCGCAAGGTGTGCGCTCCAAGCTCGGCAAACATCGCCAGAATCGTTGTTTTCCCGCAGGCTATTCCGCCTGTCAAGCCGACCTTCAACATGCGATCAGTTTCAGCTTTTTGGAGCAGGGGTGCAAGCCAGACCCCCTCCCCCCTATATTTCCGTGCAAAAAGTCGGAAACAAAGGAGTTACACGACAAATATATGCCGAAATCCCCCTAAGTTCAGAGTAACAAAGTTGGGGTGGCGATCCCCTCAGTGGGGGCGGAAAGTATATTTGCGTTGGTTTGTGTGAGTTGGAAGGATTGGAGGGTTTTCAGGGGGGTTGACAGGGTGCTCGAAGCCATCAGTCCCAGAGTTGGAAATGCGCCAACTCTGGGCCACCCGCCCTTGCTCCGTGCCACGAACTGCCCCACACAAGCAAATGAAGCTGGGCCACCCCGCCGTGGGCCATCCGCCGGCGGTCGCGCTATCGATCTGGGCAGAGAAGTATCGCCTCAAAGGCCCTGTTGCGTTCTATCTTAAGCCGGAGTTCATGATTCAGTCCTTCGTTGCAACTAGTCGCCCAGGTTTCATCTTGTCCGCTGTCCGTTAGCCCAAAATTTATCCGCTGAATGCACCGAGTTCTTCTATCTTCGGTTGACAGATACACAAATGCCCCAGGGTCTCCTTTCTGGAAGGCGGCGATATGAAGGATAGCCCGCTGACCCTTCGTGCAAAACTGGCCAAAGTCCTTCCTAGAGGCCGAAACGACCAATGGAACCAGAGGCCTGTTTGCCGCTAACTGAGAACGGTCTAAATCCCTGCTCGCAATTGGCAATTTGAATCGTGCAGTCAACGTTATATCGAAAACATCCTTAGTCGAAGCACACCGAAAAGAGGGAAAACCGGGCCCAATTCTCCCCGACGCCCTATCGAAAACATAGTAGCGCTCCAGCACAGGAACACTTACCAGGATACGTTTGTCTTCTACTTTGATTTCAATCTCAGTTTCCTGCCCGCTCTTCCCTGCAAGGTCGGTAAATAGGTTTGTCCCGCGCGCGCTGTTGCATTCACCCGGATTCCAGAACGCGTCCCACAAAATAGCCTTGCGTAAGAGTGACTCAAGTTGCTGACTCTCTACCGTGGAAAGTTTGCCCTGGGCCTCGGCTCCAGTCGGAACAAAAAGAAGAACCGCCATTAAAACACGAATTAACAAATGACGAATCATCATTGTGCTATTTCACCCCCCAAAACGTATTTCCCGACCCAGGAATCTTTCGCAAGGGCACGTATTGATCCCCGGGGTTCCAGCCATCTGCGGCCTGAGCGAGTGAAGAACCACCGAACGGATCATGAGCACCGCCGGAAATGAACTGGGCGGGTGGCCCAGAGTTGGCGTTTTCCCAACCCTGGGGCTGTTTGCATCTCATCGAACGTTTGCTTGTCTCGCACGCGCCGTCCACTCCGATTCGATTTGGACTCCAATATTCACACCGCTCCAGTAATGTCTGAAACTGCTCCATTGCCATTCATCGGCTGATGAGCACAGTCGGCGCTTCACCGGATTGCGATGAATGTATCGCAACTTCTGCGAGAACTCATCAAAATCTCTCATGTAGCGGTCGTAGTATCGTGCCTGCCAGAAGGCAGTGTCGGGGGCATTCTGTTTGTTCAATGTGCATCGGGCCACGCGTGCAGATGCGCTCTTCATCGATTGCAATGCTTGCGCCAGCGTGCCGCGTTCCGGTTCGCTCAAAAGGAGGTGGACATGCTCGGGCATGAGAACGAAGCCGTAGATTCGCAGGCCATATCGCTTGCGAGTGTTCTCTAGCGCGTTCAACACTACGGCACAGGCGTGCGGGTTGGTCAGGTATGCTCTGCGTCGATAGCAAGTGAAAGTGATGAAGTGCGAGTGTCCCGTCTGCTGCAATCGCACTAGGCCCGTGTGCATGCAGTAACGCTAGATCGAATTTTGAATGAAATCTGTGATGGAGACGACAGCGGGATGTGTGCTTGCGGATTGCAAGTTGCCGATCTGAGCAGGCAGCTCGATGCAATCAGCCCCAGAGTTGGAAATTCGCCAACTCTGGGCCACCCTCGGGGAGTAAGTGATGAGCAGTTAAGTGGGCCATCAGTGGTTCTTCATCCTTTCACAATGAACAGTAGGCCTGCTGCAAGAAGTGTCAGTTCGATGATGAGGACGAAGATACGCTCTGGTATGCGATCCACAATCCGCTTTCCTGCCAATGACCCTCCTACCATGATTGGTCCAAGCGCCAGGCCAGCCAATACGGCGTGTGTAGGAAGGATGGCAGACTGTTTGTACGCCGCAAGTTTGGCAATGTGCATCACGACCGTTGCTAAGGCTTCTGTTCCGATGTATGCGCCCTTTACAAGACCGTAGGCGAGAAACAATGGAGCCATTAAAGGCCCAATGCTCCCTAGAAGGGCGGATAAGAAGCTAGCTACCGCTCCAATCGCGGCGAACGCTTTTAGTGGTGGCTTCCATCCGGCGCCTGACCGAATATGCCGCCATACGACTGTCAGAATCAGGAACACGCCCAAGACTCTGACTAGTGCTGCAAGGGGAGCACGAGCAAACAGCATTCCGCCGATGATGGCGGTGGGCACTCCGCCCAAAGCAAACCAACCCACGACTTTCCAGTCAAGCTGTCGACGGTTGAACCACACTCTGCTTGCATTACCAATGAGTTGTGCGACAGTGAGGATCGGAATGGCTTCTCGAGCACCGAACACCAGCACAAGCATCGGGAGCAGCACAGCGGCTCCGCCGAAACCTGTTACTGCGGCCAACATCGCAGCAACGAAGGCCACCGCACCAAGCGCCAGTAACCGAACTGCCTCGGTCATTGCCTCCTACCTCGTCGAGTGGAATAGAAGCGGGCTTGGATGGGCACGCGCCAAGTTCACCAGTTCCAATGCCGAATCGCATTATCGAAGAGCTCAGAGCTTTTTTGCATCGACCTGTAGCCCCAGAGTTGGAAACTCGCCAACTCTGGGCCACCCTGAGTTCGGCTATATGGTCAACGTTTTTGCCCGGACCTTTTTGTACTGGTCGAGGATGTAGTTGTCGGTCATGCCGGCGATGTAGTCGCAGATGACGCGGGCGTGCGATTCAGACTGCATTTGGCGCTGGTAGCTGGAAGGTAGATCGAGCGGGTGCTCCATCCAGTAGCGGAACAGGTCGTGAACGACGCGCTCTCCGTCGGCCTTTTGCGGCCGCAGGCTCTCGCTGTGGTAGAGGTTGCGGTAGAGGAACTCTTTGCACTGCGCACGCTCTTGATCGGTCGCGGGGCTGAAGGCGGCAAGGCGCTCGGGGTGCTGGCGTACGTCCTCGACAGTATTGATTCCGGCGGTTGCGATGCGCGCGCGGCTGTTATCGATGAGATCGGTAACGAGGTGGTTCAACATGCGCTTCAAGGCTTCGTTGAACTTGAGCATGTCGCGGACGGCGGTGTATTCGCGCTCGATCTCGCAATAATAGCGGTCAAAGATCGAGACTTCGCGGCGAATGTCGTCGAGTTTAAGCAGGCGGGCTTCGTAGCCGTCGTCGAGGTCGGCGGTGTTGTAGGCGATTTCGTCGGTGTGGTCGATGAGCTGGGCTTCGAGCGGAGGCCGTTGGTCGAGCAGGTATTCGGCGAGCTCGGGATAGTCGGCAGGCGCGTAGTCGTGCGAGTGCTTGATGATGCCTTCGCGAACTTCGAAGGTGAGGTTGAGTCCGGGATGCGCAGCGTAGCGCTGCTCGAACTGCTCGACGATGCGGAGAGCGTGCAGGTTGTGGTCGAAGCGCTCGCCATACTCGCGCATGGCAAGATCGAGGGAGCGTTCGCCGGAGTGTCCGAAGGGCGGGTGCCCGATGTCGTGCACGAGCGCGAGGGCCTCGACGAGTCCTTCATTGAGGTGGAGCGCCGAGGCGATGGTGCGCGAAATTTGCGCGACCTCGATGGTATGAGTCAGACGGGTGCGGAAGTGATCGGACCGCCGATTGGTGAAGACCTGGGTTTTGTTCTCTAGACGACGGAAGGCGCGCGCGTGGATGATGCGATCGCGGTCGCGCTGGAAGTCATCGCGATAAGGATGCGGCGGCTCGGGATAGCGGCGTCCCAACGAGGACTCGACCCGCACTGCATAGGAGGCGAGCATGCAGGCAAGTGTAGCACTGCGGGGAAAGATTGGCGGAGAGGTGGGATGTGTGACAAGCCAAAAGAGGGCTTGAATGGGCCACCCTCACAGTGCGGATGGCTTGAATGCAAAAAGAAAAGCCGCCAGTGGAACTGGCGGCTGATTCATTGCGCTTGCGCGTGATTACTTACTGGCGCTTTCCTGCTGCTTCGCGAGTTTGACCTTGGCGCCGTCGAGTTTCTTCTGAACCTTGGCGACGTCCTCGGGTTCGACTTCAGCGGAGACAGTGCGCTTCCACTCCTGCAACGAACGCTCCCACTGGGTGGCGGCAAGTCTCAGGCGATTGGTCTTCTGATATACATCGCCGAGGTGCTCGTGCACGGTCGGATCGTTGTCGATGCGATCGATGGCTTTGCGCAGGGCGGATTCGGCAAGGTCATACTTACCCATCTTGAAGTGGACCCAACCCAGCGAGTCGAGGTAGGCACCGTTCTGTGGATCGAGCGCGACGGCGCGGCGGATGAGCGAAAGCGCTTCTTCGAGTCGCGTGCCACGGTCGGCCAGCATGTAGCCAAGATAGTTGAGCGCGGCGGCGTTCTTTGGATCGTCGGCCAGCACTTTGCGGAAGTAGCTTTCGGCTTCGTCGTACTTCTTCTGCCGCTCGTAAACCGAACCGGCGATGAAGTTCACGTAGTTCTTTTCCTCAGGCTTGGTTGAAAGCTCGAGAGCCTTGGCCAGCGCCTTCTCTGCTTCGGAATAGCGGCGGAGGCGGCTGTTCATCTGTGCCAGGGTGATCCAGACTTCGCGGTCATCGGACTGATTGCCGTTGAACATCGTCTTTACACGGGCAATCGCTGCATCGCCTTCCCCATTGTCGGCTTCCTGCCCGGCGAGAACCATCTGCAAGCCGCGATCTTTTGGAAGCCGCTTCACGGCTTCGCGGGCGGTGGCGGTTGCGGCAGGCCAGTTCTTGGCGTCGCGATAGGTCTCGATAATCTGCTGGAATCCGCGGGTGGCCGACTCGTCACCGAGGTCGAGCATCTTGCGGAAAGTGTCCACGGCCTGTTGCGTCTTGTTTTGGTCGCGGTAGATGGTGCCGAGCCGCTCAATGAAGATTGCGCGGTTGTTGCGCTCCGAAGGCGAATAGATGCCGTTGGACTTCTCACTACGGGCGAGGAGATCTTCGAGGCCGCGAGCGGCTTCGTCAAACTTGCCGAGGGATTCCTGGATCACTGCGCGGTTGTAGTCGATTTCCATCGAATCCTGCGCAATGGCCTGGGCCTTGTTCAGGGTTTCGAGAGCCTTCTCAAACTGACCATCGCGACGGTAGATCTCGGAAATGTGTAGAAGTGTTTGCGCGTCCTGAGGATCAGCCTCGGCAATGGTCTTGTACTGCTCAAGTGCCGCTTCGGTCTGATTGTCATTCAGCAGGTTCTGCGCAAGTCCGCGAACCGCATCCAGATTATCCTTATCGAGATCGACTGCCTTGCGATAGGCCGCAATGGCATTCTTGTAATCCTTCTTCTGCTCGTACGTATAGCCCAAAACCGAGTAAACGCGCGGTGAGCGGTCAGTCTCGGGAACAGAGTTCAGGATCTGCAGAGCGCGATTCGAATCCCCCTCTTCGTTATATAGAAGCGCCAGGGTGGTAACGGCGTCTTCGGAGGAGGGCTGCAAGTTTACGGCAGTGCGGAACTCAGATTCGGCCTTGGCGGTTTCGTTGTTCAGGCGATACAGGCGGCCGAGCAGCAGGTGATCCTCAATGCTCTTGGGATCAAGGCGCACGATCTGCTCATATTGCTCAATCGCGAGATGCAGAACCGTTTCGGTGTCGCTCTGGGTGCCGCTCTGAAGATCACCGATGGAGCGCAGGTAGATGCGACCGAGCAAGCGTCGGGCGTCGATGTTGTCAGGATCGCGATTGATGACGTCCTGCGCCTCAACGACGGCCTCACGAATGTCTCCGGTGCGGGCGTAGAGCTCGGCCAGCGCTGAGGCAAGATAAGGCGAACTCGGATCGGCTTTGAGAGCGGCCTTGTACTCCTCTACGGCCTTCGAGGCATATTCCGCCCGGCCAGTGACAGCTACCATCTCCTCGTACATGTGTCCGAGCTGGAAATGGTAGTAGGCGTCGGCGCGATTGGGCTGCGGCTTGGCCGGAGTTTCCGATTTTCCTTCGGGCTTTGCTGCTGTTTGCGCAGACTTGCCGGAAGGCTCGGTCGGTTGCGATGCGCTCGCAGGCTGTTGAGCAAAAGCTACTAGCGAAGATCCCAAAAGGGCTGTAAGGAGCGAGCTGCGAAAAATTCTCATGTTCACCAAGCCAATGGTACTTGGATGCTCGGAGACTTACTACCGAAGCATTTTCTATTCTAGGCCAATAAATAGTACAGAATACCCATTACCTAAGGCGGGAGATACGTATTGCGCATTCCTGAATTGCTGGCGCTCAGCTCGTAAGTGATTAGGTGGGCGGAACTTCCTGCATGATTCTGACCTTCCAGCTATTCTCCGCTGGCGTGAGAAGCACGAGATAGTGGGCCTGTATGCGCTCGGTCGAAAGCACCTTGCTGCCATCGCGGTACTGGACCTCGAGGTCCGCAGTATCGGTAGCCTGAAGGGCCGAACCATCGAGCGAGTAGAAAGTGACGCGAACGTGGTGCCCGTGATCGACAATCTTGCGATTTAGCCCGTTCTGCTTTTGCGACTGGATCGCATCCTGCCATTGCTGGCGCGCGGTTCCGGTGAAGTTTTCATTCAGCAGCTCGGCCCGGTTGTCCTCGAGGGCGTTCACAAGGGACTTCCACGCGTGGGCGTAATCACGCTGAACGGAGGCGGAGGTTGTGTCCTCAATCGGCCTCGGAGATACGCTGGAAACATCGAAGGCCGCGAGCGGAGCGGTGGATGCAGCACGCAAGGTGACCGGGAGCGAAATGGGAGCAGCCGTGACTCCGAGCAACAACAATGCGCTCAGTCCGGCTCGCAAAAGGTTCATTTTCGGGGTCATTCTCCGCCTCCCCAGTGGATCTCGTTGCCCAGAACAACTCCGGCGGCGACCGAGAGAGTGGCCGATTTCGACGCTGGCAGTTCGGCACGGGCAAACCCGCGTTTAACGCGGGCGTCCACGGTGCTTCGACCAGCAGCGTCAACGGAGGTGAAGGTCACGATGGTTCCGTCGGGCACGGCATTCCCGGAGCAGTCCTGAATGGGATCGGTTTCGACCAGGATGTTGCCATCGGAAGCGCGTGAGGCTTTCAGGCGAATGCGGCATGGGTCGGCAGCCGTTTGCTGAACGACTCGGCGAATGCTGACATCACCTGAGCTGGCGATGAACTGTGCCGGGCCACTGCGCCGTCCGGAGTTCATTTGCACCCAAGCCACGCCGTCTTTGCCTGTCGATTTGCGCTCTTCAGTGGCGCTACCTTCCACGCCAAGACGGAAGGTGACGGGAGTAGGCGCGAGAACGAGGTTCTGATACTGGTCAAAGAGGAATGCCGAGCCGATGATTGCCCCGTTCGCCGCGGCAGGTACTCGCGACGGGTGAGTGATGAAGGACATTTTCGCAAGCGGTGCAGGCTTGACGAAGAACGATGTGCGCTGGCCATCGACGATGGCGGTGTACTGCCCTGCCACGCGCAGTTCATCTCCCGGGATTGTTACCGTGCCGCGTTGTACCGTTCGCTTCGAGGCTCCGCCAGGACCGAATATATATAAGGTGGCCGAGCCCGAGCCGGGCAGTTGCAATGTTGCTTCTGCACCAGCCTGCCCGGAGCCGGAAAACTTCATCTGCGCCAAGGCCAGAGTAGAAGTCGCGCAGAGAACGCCGACCGTAAGTGTTCGCCTGAGTGAGTTCATGTCCTTTTATTGCACGCGGTCGCGGCTGTACTGGTTCGCCGTGACTCGATAGCTGTGAATCTGTGCCGCCAGATCGTTGCGCACGTCAACGCTGAAGGGAACTGGAGTCTGCGGCGCGAGCGCCTGATCGACATAGCCGTCGGAAACCCAGATGACCTTGCCCGAGTTGTCATAGAACGTGGCGAGCACGTGCGGGATGTTGACCGTCTGTCCGCTCTGGTTCATCAGCTCGCCCGTAAGCACCGTGCGTCCTCGCGCATCCTTCTGCAAAGCTTGGTGCATGACTCCCATGACGGGATCGGCCGAAGCCGGCACGAGCATAGCGTTGGGCTGCATGTGAACGCTCTTGATGCGCGAGCGCGTCATGTTTGGGAAATCGATACGGAAGGGCGAAATTTCTTTTGGAAGCAGCACGTGGCTGATCTTGTCAAAGCTCTCTTCCTGCGCGATCTGCTGCCCATCCTGACCGATCAGCGCCGCCGAGACGGAAACAAATGCGGGCACGGTATCTTCGTTTTCAATCTCACCAAGCAGGATGAAGCTTCCGTCTTTCTCCACCGGATTCATGGAGATGATGCGGACGTGTGGGGCTTCGACGTTTTGCGCACCCCAGTCATCGTCTGACCCGCGCGTCACGATATCCCAACGCAGATAGTTCACCGGAATCACCTGCGGCGGAACTTTCTGGCGTGCCTTGACCGGCCAAAGGACTTTCCAACTGTTGTCTTCGCGAACGACCTTCAAGTCGCGTGCGTCATACACGGCTCCAACGGCCGAGGCCCATTGGAGATTTGCTCGCACGGTCGCTTCCTGATCGTTTTCACGCAGCACCTTGGTATCGAACTGCTGTAACGAAGAGTAGGTTCGGAGATTTCCTTCCTGGCCGAAGATGTCGCGTGCGAAATCGGGCAGGGCAGTGTTGCTTGCCTTGGCGACGTAGCGGTATGCGCCATCGGTGTCGTGAGTCTTGACGTGGTTCATCAACGCAAGCACGGCTCCTTCTGGAGTCGTCGCCGGAGTCAGTGCCGAGGAATGCATTGTCGCGGCTGCGACCAGTGCACCAGCAAGCACGATGAGCACGACTGGCAGAACGAAGGACAGAACTCTATTCATGGCTACTGTGCCCCCCGCATGGTAATTTCGCTGGGCTTGGCCGAAGCCGGGAACTCGATGGTTTCCGAGTATCGACGACGCCGGTCCGGCATAAGCACGATGAAGATGGCGAAAAGACTGACGCCTACTGGAACGAGTCCCCACATGATGCCCTGCCAAACTG
This sequence comes from Koromonas humicola, assembly GCF_059726255.1. Taxonomy (NCBI): domain Bacteria; kingdom Pseudomonadati; phylum Acidobacteriota; class Terriglobia; order Terriglobales; family Koromonadaceae; genus Koromonas; species Koromonas humicola. Next base: position 4,571,702 of record NZ_AP040873.1, on the reverse strand, counting down.
GCGGAACCGCGTTGCCGAAATCAATATGCTTCGCGGGCGGAACGTCATCCTTGGTCCACAAGGTGATCGCCCCGTTGTCGTAGCTCTCTGTCTGACGCCATCCGGCGAATGCCAGCAACGGTTCGTAGTAGCGGTCGCGAACGAAGATGTAGCGCAGGCCGTACTGGTCGGCGTGCTTGAGAATTGCACGCAACGCCTCCATGCCCGCCGTGCCGTAGTACTTCGAGTTGTATAGCTGGCCCGCGCCGTAGGCGGTCAATTCGGGCAGCAAGCGCGCGGAGTTGTAATCACCGTCGAGGCTGCCTGCATTGGCGTAGGTCGATACTTTCGCAAACTGGTTACTGAAGCCGAGCGTAATGTAGCGATATTTCGAGTGCTCTTCGCGGTTCAGAAAATCAATTACAGGCTGCACCCGCAATTCGCCGGTGTTAATTGGATTGAACACAACCCAGGCCACGGCCATCGCGCAACTGTAAACGGCAGCTACACCGAGTGCGACGATACCGGCTCGCCTCCATCGATCAATCATCCACGCTGCAAGCATTCCCACGAAGGGCAAGGCCATCAATGTCGCCCAGAAGGTGAAGCGCTCGTAGGTCAATACTTCGTAGGCGCGTCCGAGCAAGAGACGTCCAACGGGAGTGGTGCCGCCAAGACCGAGCAGCGTGGTCAGGTACCAGCCGAAAAGCAGCGGGCGTAGTCGTCGCTCGGCCGATCCCTTGATGAGAATGTAGGGGATCGCGAGGATCAGCGCGCCCATGGGGATGATCCAGAAGTTCATGCCGCTGTGCGGACTCAGGATGTAGTTATCGCGCGAGCCGTGCGGAATCGGAAGCTGGTTAATCGGATTCTGCTTTAGCGAAATGAAATATGGCAGCAACACGATAACCGCGGCGGCGAGAATGATCGCTCCGAAGACGACCGCACGTGCGAATACGGCGACGGCAGAGGCTTTGCGCTCGCTCTCGCCGCGATCGAGAAGCGTCAGCCATAGCACAGGCAATGCGAACAAGACGGCGCCGAACAAGAACGTCACGTGGTGAGCCGCGGCGCCCGTCATGGAAATGGCGACACCCTTCAGGAGATCTCTCGACTGGCCATCGCGCGACCATGAGTAGAAGAACGGCAGCGCATTGAGTGTGAGCGAGGCTGCGGTGAGGGTCGGCAACTGTCCGGACTGATAGACCAACATCGACAGCGAGCCCAGGAAGACCGTGCCCACCGCCGCGTAGCTAGCCTCACGTTCTGACACCCAGAGCTTGGCATATCGGTACATGCCAACGGGCAACAGAAGGATCACGACCATCTGCACGAACATGTACGCGCCGGTCAGCCCGAAGATGTGCGAGAACAACGCAATCCACTGGTGAGTCAGTGGTGGATACGTTGTCTGCGACATTCCGCCGAACCACTTCTCGTTCCATGGCGAGAACCAGTGATGGGCGTAGTGGCTGGCGAAGAAGATGTGCGTCGTGGCGTCATACGAATTCGCCGGCAACTGCATCAACAGCAGCGGTCCGTGAACCGCGAGTGCCAACAGCACGATAGCCAGCAGCGGGATGGCGCGATTCTGAGCAGGCAATGACTTCGGGATCAATGGATCATCTCCGGCTTACGACTTGTATGTGATTCCCAGAGTTGCTCATGGGTTTACCGCGAGCGAGTGAGAATTCACCGCTCACGCTCGCATGCAAAGTTGGATGCACCTCAGGATTGATCCACATGCGGGGCCCTAGATTGTGGCCGCAGATTTGTGACTTCGGAATTATCGAAACGCGCTAGAGAAAATCCAGAGAAGACGCTTGGCTGCTTCTCTGCATCCCAAGAAGACAGTGGATAGAAGTTCTCCGATCACCGCATCCAGAGTGACCCAGTGAAAAAAGTCTTAATGATTGCCAGTTCGTGCTGTCTGCTGCTGCCGTCCATTTTTGTGCAAGCGCAGGAGATAGATCTGGGTAACGGCGGACAAACTCCGTCGAAGAGCCAAGGTCAAAAGAAGTCGGCTGAGGGCCTCGGTTGGGGCGCAAGCATCGAAGTCGGCCGCAATGCGCGTGCCGCCGAAGATGCGCTGAAGCGCGGCAACTCCCAGGCAGCGACCGAGGCCGCCGAGCGCGCGGTAAAAGCCGCACCGCAGAATGCGAAATTGTGGTTTCTGTTGGGGTATGCGTCGCGACTTGCGGGGCAGTACGCACGGTCGGTTGAGGCCTATCAGCAGGGGCTCAAACTCGAGCGAAACAATCTAGACGGGCTCAGCGGTCTCGCGCAGACATATCAGCGCATGGGACGGTTGGAGGATGCAAAGCGCTTGCTGATGCAAGTCGTTAACGCAAGTCCGAAACGTCAAAATGATTTATTGATGGCTGGCGAGCTGTTCATCCAGACCGGGGACACGCGGCAGGGAATCTCACTGCTCTCGCGTGCGGAGGCGGTTCATCCTTCGTCGCACGCCGAGGTCATGCTCGCGGTTGCTTATTTGAAGATGAAGCAACCCGAGCAGGCCAAGAAGATGTTGGACGAGGCCAAACGTCGCGATCCGAAGAATCCATCTGTGTTTCGCGCCGTCGCAAACTTCTACCGCGAACAGCATGATTACAAGAATGCTATTGCCGCACTGAAGAGCGCGCCGGGGCAGAACACGGAAGTACTTGGCGATCTGGGATACACGTATGAGTTGGCGGGAGAAAAGAAGCTTTCGGCTGATACTTATTCCAAAGCTGCGAATCTCGCTCCGCAACAAATCGGTCTGCAACTAAGTGCAGCGCAAGCACAGTTGCGTTTGGGAGAGACTGGGCGCACCCGGGAATTTCTGGCACGAGCCGAAAAGCTCGATGCAAATCACTATCGCCTGCACGCGCTTAAAGCGCAGTTGGCACGCGCAGAGAATCGCAATGCAGATGCAATCCGTGAATACGAGTTTGCGATTGCGCATTTGCCGAGTGGCGCAGTACCGGAAGGACAACTGTATCCGATTCAGCTGCGGCTGAACCTTGCCGAGATCTATCGCGAGACAGGAAACGATCAAGCGGCGCATCAGCAGATCGCAGCGGCTGAAGCCTTGGTCAACAAACTGCAAATTGAAGGACCCGCCCGTGCTGAATTCCTGCGTGTCCGCGCTTCCATTCGCGTCGGCAGCAACGACCTGCAAGGTGCGGAGAACGACTTAAAGGAAGCGATGCGACTCGATCCTGGCAACACGGCGATTGCTTTGCAATATGCGAACTTGCTGTGGCATTCGAAGCGCATGGATGAGGCGCGCAAGTTATATGCCGAGGTGCTGAAGGCCGATCCGAAAAATCGTTATGCACTCGAAGCAATGGGCTACATGGCACGCGAGGCTAACGACAACGCAACGGCAGAGCGGTACTTTAACGAGTTTGCCGACGATTATCCCGACGACTACATTCCGCATCTTGCGCTCGGCGATCTGTTCACTTCGACGGGACAGTTCGATCGTGCAAACAGCTCTTATGAGGCTGCGTACAAGCGTGCACCACGCAACACGGTCGTAGTTGCGAATGCGGCGAACGCGGCGATTCAGGCAGGACATTTCCCTGTTGCTTCCGCGTGGGTAGATCGTGCAACCGGCAGCATGCAGGACGATCCGCGCATTATGCGTGAACGTGAGCGAGTCCTTTTCCATCAAGGTAAGTACGGGGAATCGGCACGACTTGGATACCAGGTGCTCGCGCAATTGGAGAACGACCGCAACGCTTCGGTCTATCTTGCATACGACCTCTACAACCTCGGACGCTACGACGAAGCCCTCACGCTGACTGTGCGTTATTCGCGGATTCTTCCGAAGGAACCGAACTTCCCGCTGCTCACCGGGCACGTTCACAAGCAGAACCAGCTCTTGCAGCAGGCAGCCGAAGACTACACGGAAGCAATCAATCGCGATCCGAAAATGGTTGAGGCATATGTAAACCGTGGTTATGTTCTGAACGACTTACAGAATCCCGAGGCAGCGAAACAGGATTTTCACACCGCGTTAGAGCTACAGCCCTCGAATGGTGTAGCTCATCTAGGCTTGGCATTTTCGGAACTGCAACTTCACCATGGACGTCCTGCACTGGAAGAGACGGACAAAGCAGAAAAGATTCTCGGCGAGTCGGGTGCCATTCATTTGGCGCGAGCTACCGCGTACCGCGATTTGCGATTGCTGGACAAAGCGGAGCAGGAATACAACACGGCGCTGAAGTACGCTCCTGAGGATCTGAAGCTTCACCTTGCACTGGCGGACACTGAATTCCATGGGCGCCGATATGCTGCCGCGATCCAAACGCTTAACAATGCGCTGTCCATTTCGCCTGATGATCCGGAGATTTACGGGCAATTGGCCAATGCCCATGCTGAACTTCATCATCGCGATCAGACGTTCCGCTATGTCGAGGCCGCTGAAAAGTTGAGCCCGGATTCGTCAGCCGTTCTGCTGAACACCGGCATGGCTCTGCTTGCGCTTGGTGATCAGAATGCGGCAATGCAGCGCTTCTCGCGAGCTTTGGAAGCTCCGGATGCGAATCGCGTCGAAGCTCGCCTTCTGTTCGCCCGCGTGTTCGTCCGTCAGCACAAGTTCGAGGCGGCACAACAGCAGGTTGCCTTGGCATTTGCCGAATCGCGTGTAGGCGAAGCATCGCCGGTGACGGCGGACGACTTTATCGAAGCCGCTAACTTGTTCCTTGCGATGAACGACTTCGATTTGGCACGCAGATACTTCGAGCGCGCGCGCCAGGCAGGTGCTGCAGACGAGGTGGTCACGATCGGACTTGCTAATTCGGAGATCGCGCAGGGGCACACCGAAGATGCCCAAGCTCAACTTGCCAAGCTCGGCAGTCCAGCGGAATACACCAACAACTTCGATTACTCAATGGCGCAAGGCAACATCTATCGCCAGCAGCATCAGCAATTCCAAGCGATGACGGCCTTTGCGCGAGCCAACCAGCTTGGCGGCAACGATGACACGGCGGAGTATGCCATGCAGCAGGCTGCCGGCGAGCAAGGCGTTCAGGTGAATCATCGAGTGAGCCTTAACTCCGATGTACTGGTCCACGCGATCATCGACGACGCCACGATTCTGGGGCTTGATCGACAAATCTTTCACAACGCGCAGGGCGGAGCCATCCCCCCGCCTCGTTCCTCTCTCGAAACCTTATGGACGAATGGTTATAAAGCCGACCTTGGGAAATATCCAACTCTGAGTGGATTCTTCCAGGTGCGTAACGCCCGCGGTCAGATCTCGTTACCAAGCGAAACTCTGATACTGAATCGCAACACATGGGATTACACGATGAACTCTGCTCTAAACCCGGTACTCAGGTTAGGAACAGCCACGTTCTCGTTTAATACCGGATTGCAATTGACGATTCGGCGCGACAAGGAAAGCCCCATCGAACTCAATCAAAACCTGTTCCGCCAATTTGCGTATATGTCCACGAACGCAATTGGTAACTGGCTCACGGTGCAGGGAGAAGCGTTCCATGAGAGTGGTCCATACACGGATCAGCGCCTGCACTCGCGAGAACTCGGTGCGCGTCTTCAATTCATCGTGGGCCGTCCGTGGGGACGTACACAATTCATTACTGCTTATGGCACGCGCGATCTGCTGTTCCGTCCGCTGATCCGCGAGTTTTACTCCACAACAACTTCGGCAGGTGTACAGCATGAGTTCAATGACAAACTGCGCGTCGCGGTTCTCGGTGAGTATATTCGCTCATGGCGTGTACAGGACTTGAATTACTGGATTGCGCAAGCGATGCGTCCTGCTGCTGAAGTTGAATGGAAGCCCACTCGTCGCTGGACAGTGAATGGCAATTTTGCCTTCTCGCGCGGTGAAGGCATTCACGATTATGACAACGTGCAGAGCAGTATTCTCATCTCTTACATCAAGCCTATGCGGCGAGAAGTGAACGACAGCTTCGGCCGAGTGCCGGTTGAGTATCCCATCCGGTTTTCGTTTGGAGTTGAGCACGCGAATTATTTCAATTTCGCTGGCCACAGTCAGACGATCCTGCGACCGCTCATTCGTGTGACGTTGTTTTAAGGCCAGAGGGGCTTCATGAAGATATGTTTAGTAACAGCCTTCCCGCCATCGCGGAGGGGGCTGAATGAGTACGGATATCATATCGCCCGCGAGTTACAGAGCGATCCGCTACTGAGCCTCACGATCCTGGGCGACAAACTGGAAACTGACCAACCAGAGCTGGATGGATTTGATGTCATTCGCTGCTGGGATTTCAACAACGTTTCCAATCCTGCACGCGTTCTGCGAGTTATTCGCGAACTGAAGCCAGACGTGGTCTGGTTCAACCTGCTGTTCTCCACTTTCGGCACCAACGCAGTTTCCGCTTTTGTTGGGCTGATGATGCCGCTGATGGTGCGTCTTTCAGGAACCTATACGCACATCACGCTTCATCACTTGATGGACAACATCGATCTTCAACATGCAGGCGTGCGATTCCCGCGGACATATCGTGCCGCAGGATACGTTGCGACGCGCATGCTATTGATGGCCAACTCGATCTCGGTACTACTGCCTGCATATCGTCGCACGTTGATGCAGAAGTACAACGGCGACAACGTTCACTTCCGCGCTCACGGAATTCTTTCGGCTCGTCCTGAACCGCCGGCATTTGAAAAACGAGGCAATCCCGAACACCGCATTCTGGCGTTTGGAAAATGGGGAACATACAAGCGGCTCGAGCTGCTAATCGAGTCGTTCAACGAAATCCGGCAACGATTCCCGCGAGCGCGCCTGGTCATTGCAGGCAGTAATCATCCTGCTACTCCGGGCTACGTAGAAAGTGTTGCGGCCTCGGTTGCTGACAATCCGTACATTCGTTTTACCGGGTATGTAGAAGAAGAAGCTGTATCGGAACTTTTCTCGACGGCAAGCTTAATAGTGATGCCTTACTCCTCTGCCACAGGATCGAGCGGCGTCGCGCACCTCGCGTGCGAGTTTGGGCTTCCAATAGTCTGTGCCGATATTCCCGACTTCCGCGAGATGAGCGTAGACGAGCAGCTCGCGATCAGCTTCTTCAAGATTGGTGATCCTCATAGCATGGCCGACTCTGTCGTTGAACTATTACAAAACGACGCTCTACAGCGCGAAATGGGAGAGGCAAACTTTTCCGCCGCGCTGCGTCAGACCATGCCAATGATCATCCGTCAGTACCTTCGCTCTTTTGATATGCAGCATCGACATAACGCTTTGAAGCCCTTCTCGCGATTCAGGCGATTGCCCCGATGGGTGCCCATGCGATCCACCATCTTTCGTGCTACCGCACCAAGGTGGTCGCCATGGACCTAAATGCGCGGCACTCGTACAAACATCGTCTCGTAAGCCTAAAAGGTTCAGCATCGGGCCTTCGCGGACTTCGCGCCCTGGTTCTAGTTGGCGGTCGTCCCGGACAGGAACGCTTTGGGGAGTTTCCGCTCGCGCTGCTGGACGTGCTTGGGCGCAGCGTGCTGATGCGAACTCTGGATCGCATCAGGGCAAACGGCATTGGTGAAATTGCAGTGGTGGGGGACACTGCTCCGCCATCGCCTCAGCAATCGTTTGAGGCGTGCACGTTTACGCTGGCCAGCAATGAGCAGTTCTGGGCCGAGGCATTGCAGCAATTCAGACATCTCAGCCGCAACTCCGAAAGTGTCGTCGTGATTCGTCTTGGCGCGTGGGCTGAGGTGAATTATCCGACGATGGTGCGCGAGCACAGGCGCTCGGGAGCGGCTATCACACGCGCTTGGTCATCCGATGGCCAGCCGCTGGATGTGTTCGTGGTTTCTTCGAGCAGCCAGACGGAAGCTGCTGCGTTACTGCGCGGCGAACTAAGTGACGAGCGGATTGAATTTGCCGAGCACAGGACGCGCGGCTACGTGAACCGGCTGACCGATGTCGCGAATCTTCGCATGCTGGCGCTTGATGCGTTTGCCGGTGACTCGAAGATGCGTCCGTGTGGACGCGAACTGCGTCCTGGCGTTTGGGTCGGACGAGGCGCACGGATTCATCGCGATGCTCGCGTCGTGGCTCCTGCATTCATCGGCGAAGGAGTTAAGGTCTGCGACGCGGCGGTGATCACGCGAGGCAGCTCTCTTGAGCGGCACTCCGAGGTTGACTGCGCGACCATGGTCGAGAACTCCACCGTGCTGCCTTACACACGCATCGGCGCAGGGCTTGAACTTGAGCGCACAATCGCCGGATTTGAGCAGGTACATAGCTTGCCGCGCAATGCGACCGTGCAGATCGATGATCCTCACATGATCACCGTGACTTCGGGGCGCAAATCCAGACAGCTTCTGAATGGTGCCAACTGGCTGATCAACTTTCTTCCCAATGTTTTCTGGAAGCTATTTGTCGAACCCAGAACAGAACAGGTTAAGGAAGAACAGGAAAGTGCTCTCAAATCGCGAACTCCTGCACTTGAAGACACAACGCTGGCAACCGCAGACTCACAACCTAAGTCATATCGAGAAATGGTGGTGACGAGACGTTATGGAAACGAGTAGACCTGTGATCGTGAAACGAGTTCCGGAAAGCCTGAATCTGCGGCAGGCTCGTGCCTTTCTGGAAGAAGTACGTCCCCTGCTGCAGCATGATCGCCCGCAACTCATTTTCGACCTTTCGCAAGTGCGCAAGCTCGATTCGGCGGGCGTCGATATGCTGCTCTACTGCATGAAGGAAGCAGCACGTCGCGATGGCGACCTGAAGCTGGCTTCACTTAGTCCGCAGGCGCAGGTGGTGCTTGATCTTACCCGGACCAGTCGGCTGTTCGAAACCTATGCGACCTCGGCTGATGCTGCGCGCAGCTTCAGCGGCTACATGCCCAACATGGTTCGCCAGTTCCATCCCGCAAACGGCAATCTAAATCAGGGTGAAAGGAAAGTCGCTTGAGCGTCCGCGAACAAGTACTGGGACCTTGGCCCCAGTCGCGGATGCGAACGGCATTCGAGACACTCAGGGCCAAAGGTTCCGAGGGAAAGGTTTTCACCGGCAGCGTCGTGATGCTGGCCGGTTCGGTGCTGGTGTCACTGGCCAACTTTGGCTACAACATCGGCGTCGCGCACCTGCTAGGCCCGGGCGACTTCAGTCATGCAGCGGCGGCGGTCACTCTGCTGATGCTGGCATCGTGCATCAACCTCGCATATCAGCTAGTAACAGCCAAGTTGATCGCCAAGGCTGCCACTGCCGGAGAGCGTGCAGCGGTCTACCAGTCGCTCATGCGTCGGGCATGGTTGGTGGGGATCGGGGTTTCCACCAGCATGGTGGCCGCAAGCAATTGGATTGCGCACTACCTTCGCATGCCTTCGGCAACCCTGATTGTGCTGCTTGGCATCGGAATGCTCTTCTACATCCCTCTAGGCGTGCGGCGTGGCGGTATGCAAGGCAATTGCAAATTCCTTCGACTCAGCCTGAACCTCGCCGCCGAAGCTTTCGTGAAGTTGATTACGGCAATGATCCTGGTGCTGGGCGGCGCGGGCGTCCTCGGAGCTGTAGGCGCGATCTCGATCTCTGTATTTGCAGCTTTCCTGTTGCCAACCGATGACGGGGAATTACGTGAGGCCGCTAGCCGCTTCCAGCCTGTATCGTTCCTCGAAAGCATTCAGGCCATCATCTTCTTCATCGGGCAAGTCATCATCAACAACGTTGACATCCTGATGGTGAAGCACTACTTCGCACCTGACGATGCAGGTATCTATGCCGCGGTCGCGCTCGTCGGACGCCTTCTGTACTTTGCTACCTGGTCGGTGACCAGCGCGATGTTCCCGGTGTCGGCTGGCAGCTCGGCTGAGAGTGACAGCCGCCGCGTTCTTATCGTGCCTTTGTTGTTCGTCGCAGGACTCTCCACCGTGTTCGTCGTATTTCTGGCGAGTTTCCCTGGACTGGTGATGCGAACGCTGTTCGGAAGTGATTTCCATCGAGTTGGCGCTGGCGTTGAGCAGTTGCTCGCAATGAACGCCGTTGCTACAGCCGTGTACGCCGTATGCGTTGTTCTGATCACCTATGAAATGTCTCGAAGGATTGCAAACACCGGATGGTTGCAGTTGGTTGTGAGTCTGCTCATCATCCTTTCGGTCGGCGTTTTTCATGCTTCCCTGATGCAGGTAATTGTGATCCAGCAGGTATTACGTGGCCTGCTGTTGATGGCTGTTTCTTATCCATTTTTTCGTAGTGCCCCTGACCTGGGTGAGGAGGCAGCATGAGGAAAGTGCGGCGCTCAACTGAATCTGAAGTAATCGCTGAGTTCCTGAAGAACGAGTACTACCAGGAAGAATTTCACGCGGATCGTGAAAGCTTCGAACGGTTGGTGCTCGAAGCCGACCTCACGAACGAAGATGAAAGCGCTCTTCGTCGTGCCCTCCTGTTCCGCCGACGTGGACACATGTGGCGTGAACTTCCGCCCGACACGCAATGGTGGGAGGTCGAACTGGAGCCGAACGATCTGAAGTACGTGCGGGTGTTCCCTCGCGCACAATGGCGCAAAATCGCGGATGAAAGTTTCCTGCTTCGCGACATTGTGACCCGAATTCGCACGGTGAAGTTTTCCGGTGGCAAGCGGGAGTTCATCGCTCGCGTTCAAGCGCTGTGTTACCGCCTGCGAAAGGAGCAGGATCGGAGTGCCGTGCTGTTGATTGGCGTGGATGAACAGAATCCACTCACCATTCTTGAAGGTAATCACCGACTCACGGCCGCATTGCTTGCGGGACCGGAGATGTTCAGCCACCAATTCCGCGTATTTTGCGGATTTTCGCCTCACATGTCGCAGTCCTGCTGGTACGAGACGAACCTGCCCAACCTATGGCGCTATGGGCAGAATCGTCTGAAGCATTTGTTCTATGACCGCGACGCCGATGTCGCGCGCGTGCTGCGAAACATGAACCGGGCTCCACAAGCTCCGGTCATCGACAGCACCGCGATGGATCCGGTGCGCGCAGGGAAAATTGCCGGCGGCTCGAAATAACAGGTAACAAGTGTAAGGAGAGTTTCGATGTACACGAGACAGTCAGCGAAGTTCGCCGTTCCAGTTCTGGTTGCCGCACTGTTGCTTTCCGGCAACGTGTACGCGCAGAACACGCAACAGCCAGGCGGTGTCCGGGTCGATCCGTCGGCTGGCCCGCTCACCCCCACCGAGCCTACGCAAACTGCGCCGCAAACGACGACGCCGCAGGACGCCAACGCTCCAAACACGCTGCCCAGCGCGCCGCAACCACAGCAGACTGCGCGTCCAGCGGCACAGCAGCAGCCCCAGGCACAGGAACCGCTTGGCGCCGCAGCAGCCGAACAGGTGAGGACAGCAGGCGGCGCAGCATCACGACCGGCTGGAAACGCCATTGCGCCAGCAAAGCAGCGTCAGTATCGCTCTCTGCTTATCAAACTTGGAGCCGTAGCCGCCGCCGGCATTGCAGCAGGCACGGTTTACGGGCTCAGCCACGCAACCCCTAGCACTCCGCCGCACAGCGCGACTGCGGCTACAAAATAAGGCTCTATGTCATCGGGTGAATTGAAGGAATCAATCGTCGTCAGTTTCTCAGGGCTCGACGGTGCGGGCAAGACCACGCAGATTACCGCGCTGCGTGAGGCTATCGCCGATCTTGGGCTCGACTCGCAACTCATCACGTTTTGGGATGACGTCGTGGTCGGGACACGTTATCGCCAAAGCTTCGTACATAAAGTTCTCGGCAGCGAAGAAGGCATCGGAGCCCCAGACCGTCCGGTTGAGCGTCGCGACAAGAACGTGCGAGCCGGATATCTCACTCTCGCACGTCACCTGCTCTACCTCGCCGATGCCATCAGTTTGCGCATTAAGCTGATGCGCGCACGTCGCGGACCAGCCAAGGTCATCATCATGGATAGGTATATCTATGACGAACTGACGAATCTGCCACTGGAAAACAGGCTCTCGATGGCTTATGCCGTGTTTCTTTCATGGATAGCGCCGCGTCCTCAACTGGCGTTCTTGCTCGACGCCGATCCTGAGGCTGCCCGCGCTCGCAAGCCAGAGTATTCGGTGGCTTTCATGCGTCAGTCTCGTCGTTCGTACTACCGCCTTGCGCAACGGCTCAAGACGATTACGTTGATTCCGCCACTGGATCTGGAGGAAGCCAAGCGCGCAGTGCTGAACAGTTTCCTGCGAGTTCTCGGTCGGGCCGAAGGAGAAGCCAGCGTTCCCCGTATTGCCCCGGCTGCATAACAAGACTGCCGACGAAATAAAAACACCCACATCGATGATGTGGGTGTTTCTGTTATCGGAATAAGTGTTCTCTACACCGGCTCCGGAATTGCGGCTTCAGCAGGACGAATCTGATGCACATCCACGTAATCGGTCGGATACTTGCCCGTATAGCACGAGGTGCAATAGTGCGGATCGCCTACGGGTTCGCCGCACGAGGCTCTCAATCCTTCCAGTGAGAGGTAGGCGAGCGAGTCTGCACCGATGAATTCCTGCACTTCCTTTACGGACTTGCGTGCCGCAATCAACTGGCGACGCTCAGGAGTATCGACACCGTAGTAGCAGGGCGAGGTTGTCGGAGGACACGAGATGCGCATGTGCACTTCGGTGGCTCCGGCGTCGCGCACCAGGCGAACGATCTTTTGGCTGGTGGTTCCGCGAACGATCGAGTCATCGATCAGGATGACGCGCTTCCCGGCCAGCAAATGGCGCACGGGATTCAGCTTGAGCTTCACGCCGAAGTCGCGAACGCGCTGCTCGGGCTCGATGAACGTGCGGCCAACATAGTGGTTTCTAATCAACCCGAACTGCATGGGAATGCCGCTCTCACGCGCATATCCGAGTGCGGCGGTTAAGCCGCTATCAGGCACACCAACGACAAGGTCGGCATCCACTGGAGCCTCGCGGGCTAGTTGGCGTCCCATCTCTTCGCGGGCAGCCTGCACGCTGATGCCGAAGACCATGGAGTCAGGGCGGGCGAAGTAGACTTGCTCAAAAATGCATTGCGATTGCGCCAGCGCCGGAGCGAAGAAGTGCGAATGAACGCCTTCGGGCCCGACTACGACCATTTCACCGGGCTTGACGTCGCGCTCATAATCGGCACCGATCAGATCGAAGGCACAGGTTTCGGAGGCGAACACCACGGCATCGGGCTTGCCATCTTTGCCCTTGATGCATCCCATCGCCAAGGGCCGGAAGCCGCGTGGATCGCGAGCCGCGAAGATGTGGTCATAGGTCGCCATCACAAACGAGAACGCGCCCTCGATGCGTCGCAGAGCGTCGGCCATTGCGTCGGGCAACGTCTTCTCACGCGACTGCGCCACGAGGTGCAGCACGATTTCGGTGTCGCTTGAGGTCTGGAAGATGGAACCAGCCAGCTCGAACTTCTTGCGCAACTCGGCAGCGTTGACCAGATTTCCGTTGTGCGCGATGGCGATCTGCCCCTTGTTGCAGTCAACCTGAATGGGCTGCGCGTTTAGCAGAGCCGAATCGCCCGCGGTCGAGTATCGGGTGTGACCAATGGCATGAGGACCCGGCAGCTTCTGCAGTGTTGCGGGCGTGAAGATATCGGCGACCAACCCCATGGACTTGTACACGTGAACACGAGTGCCATCGCTGGCCGCGATTCCCGCCGACTCCTGGCCGCGATGCTGCAGCGCATGAAGTCCCAGGTAGCAAAGTTTGGCTGCCTCAGGATGGCCATACACTGCCACCACGCCGCATTCTTCGTGAAGTTTGTCCAGTTCTAACTCAACCATTACAGCCCGCCTTGTTGGTCACTGCGCCGAATACGCAATGGAACGGCAATGGCACGGCCGGAGCCGTGCCGAATTTCTGTGAAAAACTCGAAGCCAAAGCTGAACTACACCGCTACTGCCCGAGACCCGCAACAACCTCGGGTTCCGTCTGGAGAGCCTTTTCCAAGGCCTCGCGCCAGCTCACCTTAAAAGCAGAAATGTCGCCCTCAATGACCGTGTTTCCGTCAATGCTGATGGCGAACCTGCTTTGTGTGGTGATTCCGATTGCTTGTGCGTTCAGTCCGTATTTTACCGCAGTATCTTCGATTGCTTGTACGTTTCTGGAATCGCAAGTTACCAGAACGCGGGTGGCGTCCTCGGCAAACAGCACACACTCGGAGGGGAGTCCGGCAGAGATCAGGTTGACCTCGGCACCCAAGCCCTTGGGGAAGCCGATTTTAGCCAATGCCACGGCGATTCCGCCCTCGGAGATGTCGCGAGCCGAGTCGACGAGCCCCTTGGCAGCCAAGTCCTGCAGTGTCTTGTGAAGTGCCTTCTCTGCCTTGAGATCCAGAATCGGAGGCACGCCCCAGAACTCGCCCAGAACATTGACCGCGTACTCGGAGGAGCCAAACTCTACTTGCTCCTCGCCGCTGTGTGATTTCTGCCCCGGCGTGATGAGAACTATCGAGCGTCCCGCGGCCTTAGCATTGGCCGAAACCGCCTTTTTCACGTCTGGAACGATGCCAACGATGCCCAGGGTCGGCGTGGGATAAATGCCTTCGCCCAGAGTTTCGTTGTAGAAGCTTACGTTGCCGCCAGTGATCGGAGTTTCCAGCGCGGTGCAGGCTTCGGCCATGCCGTCGATTGACTGCGAGAACTGCGCCATAATGGGCGGCTTCTCGGGATTTCCGAAGTTCAGGCAGTTTGTTGCCGCCACTGGTTCCGCGCCAGTGCAGGCTACCATGCGCGCGGCACGAGCCACGTTGTGCATGGTTCCCAGCTTCGGATCGAGATAGCACCAGCGACCGTTTCCATAGAGAGCCATGGCCAAGCCGCGCTCGGTGCCCTTGATGCGGATGACGCCCGCCAGTTCACCCGGCCCCTGCATCGTGTTGGTCTGCACCATGGAGTCGTATTGCTCGTAAACCCAATTCTTTGCGCAGATGTTAGGGCTGGCTAGCAGCTTATGGAACTCGTTGTTGAGGTGATTCTTCGTGCCCAGTTGTAGCGCACCGGGCTTCTGCTTCGGCACCGGAGCCGTCCACTCACCCACTTCGCGGTGATAGAGCGGAGCATCGTCGGTCAGCGCCTCGTTGGGAATCTCGGCCACGGTGACGCCATGATGCTTCACCCGCATCGTGTTTTCGCCGATCACCTCTCCGACGGTCACGGCGTCAAGTCCCCATTTGCGGAAGACCTTGAAGACTTCTTCCTCGCGACCCTTCTGTGCGACCAGCAACATGCGCTCCTGCGACTCGCTGAGCATGATCTCGTAGCTGGTCATGCCGGTTTCGCGCTGGGGCACCAGGTCGAGTTCAATTTCCAGCCCGACGCCGCCGCGCCCGCCGAGTTCGCACGTCGAGCAGGTGAGGCCCGCGGCGCCCATGTCCTGAATGCCGACAATAGCACCGGTCTTCATGGCTTCAAGGCAGGCTTCGAGCAACAGCTTTTCCATAAAGGGATCGCCCACCTGCACGTTGGGGCGCTTCGCCTCGCTGCCTTCGCTGAATTCCTCGCTAGCCATGGTCGCGCCGTGGATGCCGTCTTTGCCGGTCTTAGAGCCGACATAGATGACGGGATTTCCCGCGCCGGAAGCCGAGGCATAGAAGATTTCGTCCTTTTTCACCAAGCCGAGCGCAAAGGCATTCACCAGCGGATTGCCCGCATAGCAGCTCTCAAAGCGGGTTTCGCCGCCTACATTGGGCACGCCAAAGCAGTTGCCATAGCTGGCAACGCCGCCCACGACACCGTCCATTACAGAATGGTTCTTGTGCAGCGTGGGGCGATCCATGTTGCTGTCATGCTCGGGAGAGACGTGGCCGAAACGAAGCGAATCCATCACCGCCACAGGCCGTGCGCCCATCGTAAAGATGTCGCGCAGAATGCCGCCGACGCCGGTCGTTGCACCTTGGAAGGGCTCAACAAACGAGGGGTGATTGTGCGACTCGATCTTGAAGGCGCAGGCCCACTCGCCGCCAATGTCGATGATGCCGGCGTTTTCGCCAGGTCCCTGCATCACGAGCTTGCTCTTGGTCGGGAGGCGCTTCAGGTGCACGCGCGATGATTTGTAGGAGCAGTGCTCGCTCCACATCACGCTGTAAATGCCCAGCTCGGTCATGGTGGGCACGCGGCCCTGCCACTTCTTGATGCGTTCGTACTCCTCCGGAGTCAGTCCGTGATTGCGGATGATCTCCGGTGTAATCTTCGGCTCTTTTTCTGGGGTAGGCATGGCAGACCCCTTTATTCTCGCACGCATGAAGGTGAGAGCGAAAGCCGAGCCCACAGGGCCGCAGCAGCTACTTGGTGGTAGCTGCGGAGAGAAACTGCTCACAGTCTCTGGATTTTGGGTCACCTTTAGGGAGGGAATTTTTGAATTCGACCACGACACGGCATTGTCGAGTCAATTCCTCATTCTGATGTTCAGCGGCAGCAATTCGCGATAGCATCCAAGCATCTTCGGCAATTCCACGAGCGTAAAGCTTCTGCCCCCCTGCCTTGCCATCAGCCGACTTGTAATTCTTCAGGTAAATGGACACGGCATTGTTCAGGCTTTCTCGCGCCAGATCCGGTTTGCTGGATTCGTAGTAGAGCCTGCCTAATGCGCTATGAGCGCCAGCGCATTCGGGTGCGTCTTTCCGGTCTTTGTATAGCTTCAGCGCTTCTCTATAGTGCTGCTCCGCGTTGTCGAAACGCTTCAGTTGTCACTCCAAGGCGCCCGTCACCATCTCCCATTGCCAGCGCTCCGGGACATGGGAGTAGCTGGAGGTGTTAAGAGAGAGCTCATTGTTTGCGTCTGCAAGGGCATGTTTAGCCAGCTCCAGTTCAGATCTCTGAATTGCCGTCTGAGCACGGTCCATCGTCGCCCAGAACTTGTCTTGAAAAACTATCTGAGCTTTGTCCTCTTCCTCTTGAGTTTGAGCGGTCGGTCCAACCTGCACCCGTACCACGGTTACGGCCTCAACGGGGTGGCCATTAGCTTCGAACGGTATGTACTTCCAGTGACCCACATTCTCAACAGCCGCATCGATCAAAAGTGGATGTCCGCTGATGACTCTTATGGGGGCGACATTTCCATTCGCGTCGATTGCGATGTGGAGCACCACGCCTCCTGAGATTCTAGCGGTCTGAGCAAAAGACGGATAAGTCGGAGAGGGACGGTTCTTAACATGTGTAGCTGCAACATCGGAAGGAACGCGAATCCGCGCGCCTTGTGCAGTAACAGAAATACTAAAAGCCAAGACCAAGAGAGCCAATGTGAACTCGCGGACCATAGCTCTCGACTATATCTCTGAACTGTGACTAGCTAACAACGAAATGCGATCCTCGTAAGTCAATGCGGTATTACTGCAGCTTTACAGGTACCATCTCGCGCTCGGGACGCCCCTCGACAAAGCGCACACAGGGAATTTCGAGCACAAGCACGTGATCCAGCAAGTTGGGGCTCATGCGAAACGCACCCTCCTCGAATGAGAGTTGAACCTTGCTTCCGTTGATCGTTTGCGGGGTCTCAATCGGAGATCCAGGATTCGCACACATATAAAGCGATGCGAGATCGCAGAATTGCAGCACATCGACGAGCGCTTGAACTTCCTCGACCGGCAATCCGGTGAGCGGCAGCAGACGATCTACTCGCGAAGCCTCGCGGTTGAGAAACTCCTCCACCTGAGACTTCTGCTCCGGAGTCCCCGAGCCGCGCTCGAGAAAAGGATGGGTAAGCCTCGCAAAGTGCGCACTTACGAGCAATCCGCCGAGCGGCCCCGTGCTCTGCGCCGCCTGGATCGAGCCCATCCAAGCCTGCAAGAAGCGTTCCGGTTCGGTGTTGATGAACGAGATCGCACCACCGGAGTCAGTCTGCCTGGGCTGAGTTGGCGAATTGATGTCTCCGTCAAACGGCATCCAGCCAACGTCGTGCATACCGATGGCACGAACGACCGCCTCATTTACGTTGGGCACCTTCACGGGATTGAACGCTGCCGCGATCTCGCCCGAAATCCGCGCATGGTCGGGCTGAGTCACAAACCAGTGGCTGGCGGTCGCCTTCCTTTGTGTTTCCGCAATAGCGTCGAACGCTGAACGCATCTCGCCCGCCGATTCCTGTGCCGTCAACTTGCTTCGGAAGATCAATTTGTTTCCTCGTGCTCTCGTTTCCGGGGCTCACTTGTCGCCGGAAGTCGTTGCGTTAAGATGGTACCCGATTCAAATGAGCTCCGTTTTCAATCGCTTCCGAAACGCCGCCGCCATCTCGCTTTGCAGCATTGCGCTACTCTCGCTGGTAGCCTGCGAAGCCGAGCCCCGCAAGACCGACGCCGAACTCGGGCTCAATCCTACCCAAGCCATGGGCCGACATGTGTTTGATGCCAACTGTGCCCGCTGTCACGAGCCCTACTCGAAGCGTGGACTGCATGGCCCGAGCCTTCACAACATCTACAAAAAGCAGTACTTGCCGAGTGGGATGCCCGCTAATGACGACCGCATCACAGAGGTGATCGTGCGTGGCCGGGCCAAGATGCCGGCCTTCGGTGGGACCCTCTCCGACTCGCAAATCGCCGCCCTGCTGGCATACCTCAAGACGCTATAGGCGATGCGGCAAGAGCGTAGAATGAGTCTTTGTCGATGCTTGCGCATCGTACACTAAGAGAACCCGATGGCGACCTCCGAGCTGATTCAGATCCAGACCGTTCCTTCCGCCCCAGCACCCAAGCCGCGCTGGCTGCGCGCCAAGGCCCCTATGGGCGAGCAGTATCACGAGCTCAAGAAGCTGGCCCGAGGACTTTCGCTCAACACTGTTTGCGAATCGGCCCACTGCCCGAACATTGGCGAGTGCTGGAATCACCGCACCGCGACGTTTATGCTGCTGGGCAATCTCTGCACCCGGCGCTGCGGATTCTGCGCCGTACCGAAGGGGCGTCCCGAGGCAATTGACTACGACGAACCGCGTCGCGTGGCCGAAGCCGTCTCCGAACTCGGATTGAAGTTTGCCGTCGTGACCAGCGTGAATCGCGATGACGACAACATCGGCGGTGCCAAGGTATTTGCCGAAACCATCCGCGAAATCCGCCGACGCCAGCCCGACTGCTCGGTCGAGGTGCTCATCCCCGACTTCCAGGGACGCGAAGATTGCCTGCAGATCGTGCTCGATGCGCGGCCCGACATCCTGAACCACAACACCGAGACCGTGCCGCGCCTCTACCGCGTAGCGCGCAGCGGAGCCCGCTACGAACGCACGCTTCATCTGCTAGCCCACGCCAAGGAACTCTCTCCCGATACAGTCACCAAGACCGGAATCATGGCTGGCCTCGGCGAAGACATGGATGAGTTGCTTCAGGTCTGCCGCGATCTGGCTCGACAGAAGGTGGACATCCTCACCATCGGCCAGTACCTCGCGCCTTCCCGCGACCACCTTCCGGTGAAGCGCATGTACCCGCCCGAAGATTTCGCCTACCTCAAGCAAGAAGCACAGAAGATGGGCTTCCGCCATGTCGAGTCCGGCCCTCTTGTCCGATCTAGCTACCATGCCCACGAGCAGGCAGAGAGCACAAAGAGCAGCAGCAGCATCATTAGCCTGGGTTGATCCGGCATTCGCCAATTCGGTGACACTGACACAAATGCGGAGCCGTCGACTCGAGGCTCCGCACCTGGTGAATCGACTTAAGTGTTGTCACCGCCGCGCTCGCACGCTGATCACGCTTGCAACCTAGGATCGCCTTGCTAATCGGCAAAGAGAAGCAGCGCCAAATCAAACCGATTTGGTTGGCTGTTCGCGCATTATGGCAGCACTCTCCAGTGCGAATCGAGCAATCGCATCCTTTCGCAAGAAGACAACTCCAGGCTGCTTTTGCGCGTACGCGATAAACTCTTCCAGCACCTTGGTTCGAGCGGGACGACCATTGATCCGATCGTGCGCGCTAATCGACATCATGCGACGACGTGTTGCAGCCTCCGCATACAGTTGATCAAACTCGTACTTCAATTCGCTGCCGAACTCCGCACTGGTCCAGTGGCGTCCCTCGTAGTTCACAATGTCATTTGTATGGATCGTATAGGGAACCACCACAAACGGCTTACCTTTTACGGGGATAAGAAAAGGTTCGTCACGACTTACGTCATCGATGTGATAGATGAATCCGAGATCTTGCAGGATTTCGAGCGTTTGAGCAGTGCCACGCAACCAGAACGCATTGAACCCTAAAGGCCTAGTCCCAGTCGCAGCTTCGATCGTCTTGATGCTGGCCTCGTAAGAGGCGCGTTCTTCCTGTGGCGTCATCGAGAACTGCGGAGTCCATGTCTGGCCATGGCCAGCAGCTTCGTGCCCGCGCTCGACAATCTCCTTTGCAAGCTGAGGATTCCTTGCCACGGCAGCGCCGACCATGTGAGAGGTGACCTTCACCCCGAACCGGTCAAACATGTCCAACATTCGCGGGATTCCTTCTTTGAATCCGTACTCGTACCACTTTGTGACGGGGAGATCCGGATACTTGCTGTCGATGACGGGGAAAGGACTTTCCGCACCTCGGTCCGGCTGCGCACCTGCCTCAAACTGCATGGAGACGGAAATCACCAACCGTGCTCCGTCCGGCCAAAAAGCACCTGATTTTTCCATGACAACCTTTTCCTTCCGCTGCAGCACTTCAATAGAGTTTCCGGCAGATGCTGTCGTAGCTGTCGCCAGCCCAGCTAAAACGCTGCTCTTCATGAACGCACGACGATCTATCATTTTGTCCTCTTACTTTTTCAGGGAAATCACGCCAAGTTGTTCCAGCAATGAGAGGTTGTCCTCGAGATGCCAGTCCTCAACAATCCGTCCGTTCTGGATACGCAGTATGTCAATTGCAAAGAACTTCACAGGTTTTCCGGTAGGTGGATGATCCATGAACTCCCCCTTGTGAGTGCCTGTAAAGCTGAGGCGGGCTGTCACTTTGTCTCCGCTCACTAGCAGGTCTTGTATCTTGCAATGGAGGTCAGGGACAGCGCTCCGAAAAGCCTTCGAAGCGAAGATTAGGCCCTCGGGACCTTGCGGTCGTCCGGGCGGCAAAGTGTTGTCGTGAAAATTCTTGTCCACCGCGGCGAAGGCGTACTCGGCCGTTCCGGTGTCCCAGAACGCATAGAACAGGCGTGCCGTTTCGATCAGTTGTGCAGCATCTTTTTCGGAAAGCGATCGGTCGATGGTTACAGATGCAGGTTGAGGCAATGAGGCCTGCTGTGCCTGAGCGGGCACAACAATTAGACCAACCGCTAAAAGGCTTGTCATAATTGACCGCGGACGCGCAAGGCTCAAATTTGCGAAAGTACGACTCCAATTTCTGCTTACGGACATTTCAATGCTCCTGCTTCAATTGCGCTACAATGTCTAGAGATTATCGATAATCGATAAGGATTCAGAGAAATGACCGAATCTTCTTCTCCCTTACATCGCGAAGGAACCGCGGGGCGACTAAGAACCCTGATCATCGAGAGGATCGTGGATGGGCGTTATCCGCCGGGGCATCGACTCAAGGAGTTGGAATTAGCTCGAGAATTCCACATCAGCCAAGCACCGGTGCGAGAAGCCTTGAGGGAACTGGATGCCACGGGTGTGATTGAGACTGAACCTCATCGCGGAAGTCGCGTCCGCACTGTTTCGGCTAAAGAATTGGGCGAGGCCTACCAGGTGCGTGCAGTGCTTGAGCAACTTGCGGGGCAGTTGGCCGCGGGACAGTTCAAAGGAAGAGAGAATCTCCTTCAAAAGCAGGCAGACAAGGTTCGGAAGGCCTACATGCAAGGAAAGACGGAAGAGTATGCCCGTCAGGACTTGGCCTTTCATCACATGATCGTTGAGGCTGCGGGAAACAAAGTACTCTTAGAAAGCTGGGAAGCACTTCGCTTCGACATTCGTACGCGACTCTTCCTCGGTCATTCCACAGTAAGCCTTGAACCGACACTGGATATACACGACTCGATAGTTAGCGCACTCTGTCAGGGGAATGGCAAGCTCGCGGGGAAGCTACTCCGTGAGCATTCTGAAGCATTCCGGTAATTGCGACAGGCTAGTGCACAAACGACAACAACCGCATCAGCACCAACTAGTCAGCAACACCCTGACCTACACTGAATACAGTTCTGACTAAAAGCGACATACTTTTATGTCAGCGGCTATATTCGCCTGACCTGTTTTTGGAAGCCACTGAACTGCCGTCCTGTTTGCGTCTGAGACACTGAAGCGATCAAGAGAGACAAACTGCCTAGTGGCGGTTCGACACGACAACGTAATTTCGAACTCTCGTTGGTCGAAATCTTGTGAGCTCCATTCGTTTGGAGTGGGTCAAGAACACGATTCGTGCGAATAATGTGCGGGGCGGCGCTCCTCCCAAGAAAGCGTCGAGACCTTGCGAACGGAGCTGTAAGGGAGGTGCTCTTGTGAGGTTACGTCGACTCAGAGTTGAGAACGTCACAGGCAGCAAAATCCCGGGGTTAGGAAATTGCAAAGCGGCCACCACGGATGCGGAGCGAGGAAAACACCGCGCAGCAGCTACATACATTATTGAACTGGCTGTTGTTGCCGCAGCATATTTCGTAGCTGGTCGACTCGGGCTAGCGGTTCCGTTCACAAGCGCAAATGTTTCTCCACTGTGGCCCGCTGCTGGCATAGGCCTAACAGTGTTGTTCCTGAACCATAGCCTCTGGCCAGCTATCGCTGCGGGCGCCTTCCTGCTTAACTATGTCACCGGGATGCCGCACTCGGCGTGTCTCGGAATTGCGGTGGGAAACACGCTAGGTCCGCTAACTGGGGCGTGGTTATTACGCAAGCTCGGGAGATTTAAGGGAGAGTTTACTCGGGTCCAAGATTTGGTTTACTTCCTGCTGTTTGCTTGTGTTTGCGGGCCAATACTCACTGCGACAATCGGAACATCGTCGTTATTTCTTTTCGGGGTTAAGCCATGGTCGCATTTCGCCGTGGCATGGCTGATTTGGTGGCTAGGAGATGCGACCGGCATCTTGCTGGTGGTTCCGCTGGCCTTGTCGTTGCCCAAGATTGTTGCCGCCTGCCGGGAACGCCATATGCTGGAACTCTCCAGCCTTATTTGGGGCACGCTGATCGCTTGCGTTTTGATTTTTGACAGCCGCCTCGTTCCCCGGGTTGGCGGAGACGTGCTCGTACTTGTCCTAGTTCCATTCGTGCTGTGGGGGGCAGTGCGCTTCGAGACTGCTGGTGCGGCAGGTGTCAGCTTCCTGATTGCCTGTATGGCAGTTTGGGAAACCACCCAAGGACTTGGGCCGTTCATAACAATCGGCGCACTACGAGGTGCTGTCCTCCTTGGACTGTTCCTTGCCTTGTTAGCAATCCTCGGCTTGGCGGTGGCGGTTCTGATTACAGAACGCGCTCAAGCCGCTCGCGAACTTGCATCACGAGAAACGCTTCAGCAGAGTCAACGACGTTATGACGGCATTCTCGAGTCCGCTGGCGAGGGCATCTGGATGCTCGATGCACAGCTTAAGACGCGGTTTGTAAATCATAGATTGGCGGAGTTACTGGGAACGAGCGTGGAAGAAGTTGTTGGACAATCCCTGTTCAACTTCGTATTCCCGGAAGATGTTCCTGCGAAAGAGAGCGCACTACGGCAGCGTCTTGCTTCGAAGACCGTGACTGAACGTTACGTGTGCCGTTATCGAACGAAAGATGGCGCGGAGTTGTGGGCAAGGGTTTCTACCGCGCCAATCTTTGACCAGAACGGAAACTTTGAGGGCGCGGTTAAGTGGATCAGCGATTTAAGCGGTGAAATGCAACACGAAAGAGAACGCCGGAGTGCCACCGAAACCATAACGCTGCTCTCGCGAGCGGTGCAGCAGACGGCGGACAGCGTCTTGATCACGGATAGAACGGGCATTATTCAGTACGTGAATGACGCATTCGAAGCTATGAGCGGCTTCAGTCATGAGGAAGTCATTGGCAGGACGCCACGGATTGTAAAGTCAGGCCAGCAAGACCCAGATTTCTACCGCAATCTTTGGAAATGCATTTCTGAAGGCGAACCGTTCAGGGGAACGATCGTCAATCGTAAGAAGAACGGGCAATTCTATTGGACCGAACAGAGCATAACCCCGATAAGCGACGACCAAGGGAACATCACTCATTATGTGTCCGTGATGAAAGACATCACTGACTCACGCATGAGGCAGGAACAGGAAATGCAACTCCGCCTGGCGCGAGAAGTGCAGCAACGATTTTACAAGCCCGCCATCAATGTTCCAGGCCTTCAACTCGCAGCGACTGCACATCCGGCCGATGAGACTGGAGGAGACTATTACGACTTCATACTTGCGGGTGATCACTCGCTTTACGTCGCGGTTGGAGACGTTAGTGGACATGGGTTAGGGTCTGCCTTGGTGATGGCTCTTACCCGTGCTTATGTGCGGTCCTTTGCTGAATTACAACTGGAGGTCGGCGAGGTGTTGGCTCGCGTAAACCGCATGCTGAGGGCAGACCTCGAACAAGGTCGTTTTGTCACCCTAATGCTCATCAGAATTGCCGCGGATCGCAATTCATTTACCTATGCAGGCGCAGGCCACACGGCGCTGCTGCTGGATGGTTGCTGCCAAGTCGAACATTGGTTGGAAAGCACTGGCTGTCCCTTGGGTATGTTCAACGAATGTGAATATCCGGCTCGAACCATCCAGCTGAACCAATCGCAGATACTGCTCATAATGACAGACGGGGTGGCAGAAACAATTAACTCGGAAGAACTCGAATTCGGAAACGATCGCGTATTGGAATATATGCGTGCCCATTACACTGAGGCTGCCGAGCAGATTGCTGAAGGGATCTACGATGCTGCGCGAGATTTTGCCGGGAGCGAGCCGCAGCTTGATGACTGCGCGTTGGTCCTGATCAAAGCTGATCCTAAATAACCGTGCGACTTGCCTGATCTACTCTGCAATTCAATCTAGCCGTTTTGCTGCGGTTCTGCATGAACACTCGTCCCATTCTGATCTCCGAACCGGGAATTTGCACCGCAGAGTGGGGTTTCGGCAGCAAAACATTCTGTTGCGTCGAGCTTTCGGACAGTAAACTCCAATGAGTGCTCATTGGGATTGTTCAGAGGTTGATTAGGATTGCGTCGAGGCGCGCCACGACGCACCAACGCTAAGCCCTGAGCCGACGAAAGCTACGAACGATGAACCCACGATTGGAAATTGCAGCTCTCCTCCTTTTTGTCACCACGATTTGCTTCGCGCAGTCCGATGCAGCTCAACAAATTACCGTCATGCCGTTTCCGGCGAAGGTACAGCTCTCAACCGGCCATCTGAAGGTCGACTCCTCTTTCACAGTTGCATTGCAGGGTACGGGGGATGAGAGGGTCAATCGTGCCGTCGATCGACTGGTACGGCGGATCGGGATGCATACGTCTCTCCAGATTCCCCCGGCGAGAGCAACGGACAGTCATAAAGCCGCCTTGTTAGTGCAGTGGAATCACGCTGCAAAAGCTACTCCGCAGTTTGGGGAAGACGAATCCTATTCTCTCGAAGTGAAGCCAGAGCAGGCGATACTGCGGGCGGAGACATCGACTGGCGTTCTGCGAGGTCTTGAGACAGTGTTCCAGTTGATAGATCACGATGCGCAGGGGTACTTCCTGCCAGCAGTGAGCATCGAGGATCATCCGCGCTTTCCCTGGCGAGGATTGATGATTGATGTCAGTCGTCACTATGAGCCGATGGAGGTTCTGAAGCGGAATCTCGATGCGATGGCTGCGGTGAAGTTGAACGTATTCCACTGGCACCTATCGGATGATCAGGGATTCCGCATCGAGAGCCGCGCGTTTCCTCGTTTGCAGGAATCGGGCTCGGATGGTCTTTACTACACGCGGGCTGAAGTTCAGGAATTGGTCGCGTACGCGGCCGAAAGAGGCATTCGCGTGATTCCGGAATTTGATATGCCGGGACATGCCGCAAGCTGGATCACCGCCTATCCCGAGTTGGGGAGCGGGTCGGGACCGCACAACATCGAACGTAGGTACGGAATCTTCGACGAAGTTCTCGATCCCACACAAGACACGACATACAAGTTTCTGGACAAGTTTGTCGGCGAGATGGCAAAGCTCTTTCCGGATGCCTACTTCCATATCGGTGGCGATGAGAACAACGGCAAGCAGTGGAAGAACAACGCGCATATTCAGGCGTTCATGAAAGCCCACAACATAACATCGACCGAGTCTCTGCAGACTTACTTCAATCGACGCGTGCAGAAGATTTTGGAAAAGCATGGAAAGAAGATGGTCGGGTGGGATGAGATCCTGAATCCCGAACTGCCGCAGAGTGCTGTCGTGCAGTCGTGGCGCGGTGAGAAATCTCTGGCGGATGGTGCGCGACGCGGGTACAGAGGGATTCTGTCTTCTCCCTATTATCTGGATGCAATGCGAACCGCAGCCGAGCATTACGCGGCTGATCCGCTCCCCGCAACGAGCGGATTAACAGCTGAGCAAGCTTCGTTGGTTCTCGGAGGCGAGGTTTGCATGTGGGCTGAATACATTTCACCGCAGAATATCGATTCGCGAATCTGGCCGCGGACGGCAGCCATTGCTGAAAGGTTCTGGTCGCCTTCGTCCGTTGTTGATGCTAATGACATGTATCGCCGACTGGAGGTGATGAGCGGCACGCTTGACGAACTAGGGTTGGCACATCAGTCGAATCCCGAGCGTATGCTGCGGAGTTATTTCGCGAGCATTCCTGTGCAATCTACTCGTGCTATCGCCGATGCGTTCGAACCCGCTTCAAACAGCGCCCGGTGGCACAGTCATTACACCCAGCTAGTGCCGCTCGATGGTATGGGAGATTGGGCGAGTCCGGAATGCCGCATGCGCAGGGAATTGCCTCGATTGGTCAATGGGTTTCTCAACGATGCAACGAAGCGCGAACAGTATGCGGCTCAGCTCAGGGCAGTATTCACGTCGTGGATTGAAGCGGACGGGGCTGTACAGACTCTGCCTGCATCGTCGCGATTGAGAAATGAAATGGGCGGTCGCGTGCAGGACCTGTCTGCGCTCGGGACGGCGGGGCTCGAGGCTGTCTCGTTCCTAAGCAACGGCAGCACTCCTCCCACTGGATGGCTGGAACAGAAATCGGCATTGGCCAAGCAGGCAGCCGCGCCAAAAGCGTTGATCCGGCTCGCTTGGTTGCCATCGTTGCAGGAGTTGTTTTCCGCCGCGGCCCAAACTGACGTACATAGTGCTGGCCATTAATGTTGTTTGCATGAATCGAAGATGCGGATCGTATTGGAGTCGCTCGCATGAAGTCCAAGTTGCTCGTAGGTGTGATCTGCGCTCTGCTTAGTTCGCACGTTGTGGCTCAACAGCAAAGTCCGGAGTCGCGTTCGTCGCGGGCACGAGTCGGAGTTGCACTGAGCGGCGGCGGTGCGCTTGGGTTGGCACACATCGGAGTTCTTCAATATTTCGAGGAGCACCGAATTCCAATCGACGCGGTTGCGGGCACCAGTATGGGTGGACTTGTGGGAGGACTCTACGCGACGGGGTTGGGTGCAGCAGATCTGAGGAACATCGCAGAACGTGCTGACTGGGATCTGCTGTTGAACCCTACCCCGCAGTACAGGGATCAGCCAATCGTCGAAAAGCGAGCCTGGAACCAGAGCTATGGCAATCTGATGTTGCGTCTTGGCCGACGATTCTCGTTGCCGCAGGGAATCAACTCGGGCGAGGCGCTCGCCATGATGCTGAGCCGATATACGGCGGGCTACGGAGATCTGCGATCGTTCGAGGATCTTCCTACTCCCTTCCGATGCGTTGCGACAGACCTAATCAAAGGCGAAGGCGTGGTGCTGGATCGGGGCTCTTTGTCGCAGGCAATGCGCGCGACCATGGCATTGCCTGCGGTATTTACGCCGGTGCGTCTGGATGACAAGGTGCTGGTCGATGGAGGCATCGTCCAGAACTTGCCGGTCGAAGTGGCCCGCAGCATGGGTGCACAAAAGACGATTGCTGTCGTGCTTCAAGGCGCCACTCCGAGGCCGAAAGATCTGAACTCGTTGAGCACAATTGCCCTGCGTTCAGTTTCGGTTGCAGTCGAACAGAATGAGCGCCGCTCTGCCGCAATGGCCGATCTGCTAATCGTGGTGAATACGGCCAAACTCACCGGAACGGACTATGCGCGTTCGCGAGACTTGATACACGCTGGATACGAAGCCGCGAAAGCAAAAGCGAGCGAACTACAGCAATTTGAAGTCAGCGACGATGAATGGCAAAGCTATCTGAAGGCAAGAAAAGAGAAGTCCAGAAATTTGCCTCTTGCAGCTCCGGTGGGCGCGGTCACCGCTCAGCAAAAAGAGTTCCAACAGAAAGCAACGGACGAATTGCATCGCAAGCTCGGCAATGAGCCAGTAACACTTGCACACCTTGAAGACACGCTTTCAGGAGTGGTCGCCGCAACCGGAGTGCCCGGTGCCTCATATCGCTGGGACCGCCAGAATGATCGATTCAATGTCGATTTCCTCGAACGCCCGAGCGAAAGCATTCTGGTGCGGCCCTCGTTTGTATTCAGCACGTCTCCCGGAGAACCTTCACAAGCCGCGCTACGATTAGCTCTCAGCCACATTGGAGCGACGGCCTACAAGTCTCGCACTCTTGCCACTGCAACCGTTGGATACGACCCCGGACTCCGCACCGAGTACTACAGCCCCCTTGGCGGAACGGGATACTTTTTCGCACCGGGCATGATGGTTGAACGGACGCATTTCGACACATACGTCGGCACTGTACGATCGGCCCCGACTCGCGACCGCTTCGCGGGCACGTTTTATGCGGGGATGGGAACGTGGCGATTCATTCAGGTGAGACTCGGACTCAGCGGAGGATACGATTCGTACAGTGATGAAGTGAGTGTTGATGGAGTCGTCGCGCGTAGCCATGCCTTCGCGAATCCGGAGATCAATTGGATTTACAACACGCAAGACTCCGGGGGCCTTCCGTACCGCGGAATGAGGCTTGAGGGCGCAGTTGGTTACTCGATCAGGGATAAGTCTCACCCATACGTTACGAACCAATTCACGAGCGTGGGTCCATTCTCCGAGCACGTTACGTGGATTCTCACTGGGAATCTCGCTTCAAGCTTCGGCGAAAAGTTGAACTTGTACGAACAGTTCACTGCAGGTGGATCTGGGCAACTGAGCGCTTTCCGATACCAGGAATTCCATGCCAACACTCTTGCGATTGGTGGTGGCGGAGTGATATTCCATGCTCCACCTGTGCGACGGCTTTCGGTTTATCCCGGCATTGCCGCCATCTACGAGGCCGGACGGCTCGACCTTGGCAGCAGAGGCTGGCAAACACATCAAAGTGCAACGACTGGAATCTTCTTTCCAACTCCACTCGGAGCCGCAGGACTATCGGTCAGTTTCAATGAAGATGGAAAAGCGAGATTTCGACTGAGCCTCGGCGCACTTGGCAAGAGACAGTAGCGACACAAAAACCATGGCCCAGTCCGGGGTATTCTCGGACTGGGCCTTTTTGCATGTGGGATTGTTGAGAAAATGGTCTGCACGTAGAACTTAACGTGATGACATTGAATACGGTCGCGCGCTCTGTTCCGTTGCCCAAGTCTTGTTCGGCACGCTGCCCATAACAAAACGCAACTCGCCACCACTCATGATTTCCTCATGCCGGATGAAGCTTCGGGCTATTGGTTTGCCGTTGAGAGACACCGATTGCACGTAGCGATTCTGGCCGCTCAAGTTCTGCGCCACAACTCTGAATTGTTTTCCATTAGGCAAGTTGATTGTCGCTTCGTCGACGAATGGACGCCCAATCACGTACTCGTTGGAGGCGGGCGCTACCGGATAGAAGCCCAAGGACGTGAACAGAAGCCATGCAGACATCTGTCCGAGATCATCGTTGCCAACCAGACCATCGGGTGCGGGTTTGTACTGCGTATCTACGATCTGCTTCAGTCGTTCCTGTGTTCTCCAAGGCTGTCCTGCGTAGTTGTATAGATAGGCGAGGTGGTGGCTAGGCTCGTTGCCGTGAACATACTGGCCGATCATTCCTGCAATGTCTTCAACATCGGCATACTGCTTGGGATCCACCTTGGCTTCGAACATCGCATCGAGTTTGGCCACAAGCTTTTCGTCGCCGCCAAGCACTTTGATAAGCCCGGCTTCATCCTGCGGTTGATACCAGGAATACTGCCACGCATTTCCTTCCGTGAATCCGCTGTCGGCTCCCGCACGCGCAGGATCGAACGGCTCACGATAAGCTCCGGCGGTCAGTCGCGGACGCACAAATCCGGCCTTCGCATCGAAAACGTTCTTCCAATTCGAAGCGCGTTGCTGGAATTGATCAGCGATATCATTTCGTCCCATGCTCCGCGCCATCTGCGCAATCGTCCAATCGTCAAACGCATACTCCACGGTTTTTGAAGCAGCTTCCCCGTCGGTATCGATTGGGACATAACCCAACTGCATGTACTCCCGCAGATGTCCGTACGGGCCATAAGTGGAGCTGGCGACCATAGCGTCAAGAGCCTGATTGGTGTCGAAGCTGCGAATGCCTTTCATGTAGGCGTCCGCGATCTCGGGCACGGCGTGATAGCCAATCATGCACCAGGTTTCCTGCCCTTGGAATTGCCACACGGGAAGGATTCCGAACGGGCTCTCTTTCTGCGATTCGAGCAAGGAGCGAACGATATCGACGGTCCGGCTCTCGGGCTGAAGCAAGGTCAGTAGCGGCTGCTCGGCGCGATATGTATCCCAAAGCGAAAACGTGGAGACGAAGTTGAATCCCGCGGCCTTGTGCACTTGGTTATCTGGCCCGCGATAGCTGCCATCAACATCCATCGAAAGACTCGGAGCCATCAGCGCATGATAGAGCGCCGTGTAGAGATTCTTCCTCGTTGCTGCATCGGCCTTGATATCAATTACCGAAAGAGCCTGCTCCCATTTATGTCGAACACGCGCATGTACAGCGTCAAAATCGAAGCCTGGAACTTCGGCATCGAGGTTGGCTATCGCAGCGTCTTCACTGGTGGGCGAAATAGCCATTTTCACGATGAGGGGAGTGTCGATCGCACCGAAATCGAATACGCCAATCAGTCCGCGTCCGGCAATCGCCTGCGCATCGCTCGCGGAAGTGACGGGTGGACGGAAGCCCTTGTATTCGACCGCTTCAGGCTCGCGGTCGTAAAACTCGTGCGCCACGAGAGGCCGCGAGAAGCGCATCGCAAAATACAACTGCCTGTCAGGAGCCCATCCGCGAGTCTGCCGCGCTCCAGTGATGGTGCCATCGCGGCGAATACGAAGACTCGACCACAGAACTTTCCCCGCATAGTTGTAGATAGACGAGCGGAGGTCCAGCAGAATGTGCGCGGGAGCGTTCGGTGGAAACGTGTATCGATGTACGCCTACGCGCTCGGACGCGGTCAATTCTGCCCGCACGCCATAATCATCGAGCGTAACCGCATAATATCCGGGCTCGGCCTTCTCGGTTTCGTGATGAAATCCTGACCTGTACCCCGAGCGCGGAGCGTTCACGTCTCCAGGCTCAAGCTTTACATCGCCAGAAATCGGCTGAACGAGGAAGTCGCCGAGATCGGAGTGTCCAGTTCCGGAGAAGTGCGTGTGCGAGAACCCGAGTATCGTCGTGTCTTCGTAACGGTAGCCCGCAGCCCACTTGTAGCTTTGCTTGAATGGCAGGATCTGAGTGTCAGGGCTGAGTTGCACCATTCCGAACGGAGCGGTTGCGCCGGGGAACGTATGGCCATCGGGTCCAGTGCCGATGAAGGTATCGACAGCACCAAAGGCCGCGGCGGGCTTGGCTGTTTGCGCCGCGAGCTGCGACGCGAATCCAGAAGTAAGTGCAGTAAGTCCAGCAATCAATGCAACGAAACAGCGGCGAGCAATTCGCAATTGTTCCCCCTTTGAACGACAGCTAGCTCTTTCGAAGTGTCATTAGACTGCTCGTTGCGGCGCTCGTCATTAGGAGCAGGTCCGTAGCAGCAACTATGAGCTTTGAACCCCTCTCGACCTCGAGAGTAGCCATCTGAACCGTGCCGCAGAAGATTCCAAACGGAACCGATGATGTCAGGCAAGCGTTGCGCACCTTCTCAATGGCTGCCGAGACCTCAGGATGGCCGATCTGGCCTATGAGCCCCATGCTCGCCGAGAGATCGTAAGGGCCGACAAGCACCGCATCGATGCCCTTGACCGAAAGTATCTCGTCAATGTGCGCCACTGCCTGTTCGTGCTCGATTTGCACAACGAGTCCAACCGAAGTGTTTGCCCGCTCCACGTAGTCGGCGAACTTAAGCCCGTATCCATGAGCACGGCCGATCCCGACACTCCTTGCACCAAGCGGAGGATACTTCGCACTTCGCACTGCGGCCCTTGCCTGTTCCGCATCATTCACCAAGGGGACAATCACTGCATCGCAACCAGTATCGAGTGCTTTCTTGAAATGCTCTGGGCTGTTGCCTGCTAGACGTAGAACAGT
This sequence comes from Koromonas humicola, assembly GCF_059726255.1. Classification (NCBI taxonomy): domain Bacteria; kingdom Pseudomonadati; phylum Acidobacteriota; class Terriglobia; order Terriglobales; family Koromonadaceae; genus Koromonas; species Koromonas humicola. Next base: position 4,539,338 of record NZ_AP040873.1, on the reverse strand, counting down.
GAAGGCGCGTCCGGCCACTGCCTGCGCGATGGCTTGTGCGGCTGGAACATCGATCGTCGAATGCTCCAGGTCAACAAACAGCCAGTCAAATCCGCTAAGAGCGAGAGCTTCGGCCACCTCTGGCGCGCGAACACTCACAAGCGTGCCGATCATGGGACCGGGGCGACTCATCGCTTCAATGAAGCTGCATTCTTGGTTCATGTCCTTTGTTCCGCAAACATTCTATCCGGTGACACAGCTCAGGCATCACGTTTATGACCTCAGCGTCATCCAATTTTCCATGCACGAACGGCGCATCCTGAGCACATGGAAGGAAATCGCTTCCTACTTACATCGGGGAGTCAGGACTGTCCAGCGATGGGAACTGACCTACCGCATGCCAGTGCAGCGGCTTGGCTCGGAAGCATCGGTCTTTGCCTATGCAGATGAGATTGATGCCTGGTTGCAGCGCACCAAGGTGGACGGTACAGCGTATGTGCGACCGACGCTGATTGTGCTTGATGTGATGACACCGAATGCCCTTTCCACCCTCAAGCTTGAGATGGAATGCGCGAAGTTCAACGTGCTCACTGCCTTCACTTCCGCCGAATTGCTCTCGACCGCCGCTCGCTACGATGTCGATGGATTCGTGATTGATTCCGTCCTCCTCGACCAGCATCCTGCCGACCTCGGACGCGAACTGAAGCGGCTGTATCCAAGCAAACTGCTCGTCCTGGTTGGTGACGATCCTGTAGATGTGTACGACGAACTCGTGGCGGCTGGGAACTCGGCGGCGCTCGTTGAGTGTCTGGTGAAGAGGTTGGGTATGCCTCGCCTTGTGTAGCGAAATGCTCAAACAAAAAAGCCGCAACTGCATTTGCGCATTGCGGCTTTTCACTTTTTGCACCTAGTAGCGAATCCTAGAAAGGTTAGTGCTTGAAGACTCCCAGGAAGGTCGGGGCATGCGCATCGACCATTGCGATGCCTTTGTTATTTTTCTGGCTTGTGCCGTAAACCGCCGCCCATAGCAGCTTGTTCGTTTTCGTGTCCATGCCAAGTTCGTAATACACCGGTTGCTTCGGATCGCGCTTGATGAGGTCGGCTCCGCCGTGTTCTTTCGAGAGCTTCGCCACCGTGTCTGAATCAACCATCACGTCCATTGTCGTAAACGTCAAGACGGTTGCCCCAGCGGCGTAGGGATACTCGCGGTTAGCCGTAACACCGAACGCAGGACTTTCCTTTAGCAAGCTTCCGGAGCACATATATGTCCGCGATAGCCCACGGCTGGCCGAAGCAAAAGTTGCCTTCCAAACCGTAGCTTTGCCATCCTGCCCGTTTGATTCGGCATTGATAACAGACTCCACATGATAGGGCAGCGCGTCGGGTTGCCATTTCAGCGCCATGTAGGCCATCCGCTCCAGACACGGACGCGCGGTCAGCAAAGTGACCTCTTTCTTTTCTGTCGATTTCGCAGTCTGGGGCGAAGTGGCTTTGGGAGGCTCTGATCCACAGGAAGAGAGAAGAAGAACACCGGCTAGCAGCGACAAGAGCACTCGAGAATTCATAAATCACCCTCGTGACGTGATTCCCAAGAACTGAAGAGCGCCCCTACTCTACTCCCGCTAGCCTACGCCGAGCCCTTCTTTCCTGCTGAAAACGAAAATTCTTTCCCGAACCGGAGCGGAACTACCGAGAAGCCTTCGAATTTAGGCTGCAATAAAGATCAGATTGTCGGGATTTGCCATCGACGGTCGCCAGCTCCTGATTCCGAAAGCGGTTTATTCATGGCTGGCGAATCAGCCTTCGAGAGATTGCGCTTGAACAAGTTATGCCAAGACGTCTGCTGCTCCGCTCAATTTGCGGCCGATGAGCTTTGCAATCGTGCCGGCGATCGCAAAGCCGACTGCACCGGCAAAACAAACGATTGGAACCAGGTGGAATTCTTGCCAATCCTGGCTATACACAATGGCACTGTCGGGCCCATCCGGAGGGTATAAGAGGGCTACTTTGCTGTGGGACATTTGCTCAACCCGGCTTTTCCAAGCTGCACAGTTGTTGGTCGAGATTTTAAAGCGAGTTGATAGTACATGGGGAGTCGTGCCTACGACATACCGAACCTTGTACTCCGCACTGCACATCGGCTCTCCTTCTTCGTCACTTTCATGCAGCAGATTGGCTGAAGTGACTTCCCCATCAACTTTTATCCACGCGGAAGATTGGTAGAGATCGTATCCAAACGCCCCGATTGCAATGAACAGGGCAAGTCCGGCAAGAGCCTGCATTGCCGTGCCAGTTGGCTGCAACCACTCTTTCCATCCTTCGGGAAAAATACGCATGAGGCGACGCCTTTCGATCGAGCAACATGGAATCAAGATAATTTGACAATTAAAGTTTGGAGCAGATCAGAAAGCAACTTCAATTCCGAGACCGAGGCGCGAGAAGTAGACCGCTGAAGTCTTCGCAAAAAAAGCCCGCGATGTTCCGCGGGCAGTCGTTTTGAGGAAGAGTTCTTACCAGACGTGGCAGGCGTTCACCGGAACCATGGGATCGCCCGGCTTGCATCCGAACGCCTTGGGGAATTCCGGCGAGTTCTGCACGGTGCCGATCACGCGGAACTTTCCGGGTGAGTGCGGATCGGTCAATGCGAGTTCGCGAGCGCGCTGCGGCGTCACGTTTTCGCACCACACCTGTGCAAAGCCGATGAAAAACCGTTGCGCCGGAGTGAATCCGTCGATCGATTGATTCATCTTGTCGCCAAGCTGCTTGTTCATGGCCATGAACGACAGCTTCAGGCCGCCGTTGTCCGCCGTGTTTTCACCTAGCGTCAGCTTGCCGTTCAGGTGAACTTCTCCCTTGTCGTCGCTTACGGAGACAAAGCTCGAATACTGATCGGCAACACATCCGGCGCGCTTTTCGAACTCAGGTCCATCGGCCGGGCCCCACCAGTTGGTGAAGTTTCCATCGCCGTCAAACTTGCGTCCCTGGTCGTCGAAGCCGTGCGTCAGTTCGTGTCCGATCACCACGCCGATACCGCCGTAGTTCACCGACTCATCCACCTTGGCGCTGAAGAAGGGCGGCTGCAGGATTCCGGCCGGGAAGTTGATGTTGTTTTCGCTCGGGCTGTAGTAGGCGTTCACCGTCGGAGGCGTCATGCCCCATTCGGTCTTATCCACCGGCTTTCCAAGCTTATCGAGGTCGCGCTTGATCTCGAATACGCTAGCTTCGCGAGCGTTGCCCATGAAGTCGTCACGCTTGATCGCAACCTTGCTGTAGTCCTTCCACTTGTCCGGATAACCGATCTTGTTGGAGACCTTCGCAAGCTTGTCGTTGGCGGCCTTCTTCGTCTCAGGGCTCATCCATTCCAAGCTCTGGATGTCGTCGCCCATCGATTTCTCGACGGCCGCGACCAGAACGTCCATGCGCTGCTTGGCTTCCTTGCCAAACGCCTTCTCCACATAGATCGGTCCGAGAGCTTCACCCAGCGCGTTGTCGGTCATCGACGAGCAGCGCTTCCAGCGAGCTTCCAGTTCCTTCTGTCCGGAAAGGTACTTGCCCTGGAATTCGAAGTTCTCTTCAACGAAAGGCTTCGACAGTAGCGAGGCCGATCCCTTCACTACGCGCCAGCGCAGATATGTCTTCCAGTTGTCGATCGGCTCGCTGACAAGAAGCCCGCTCAGCTTTTGGAAGAAGTCAGGGTTTCCCACGTTGAGCGAATCGAAATTCTTGGAGCCCACCAGCTTGAAGTAGCGAGGGAAGTCGATTTCCGGAGCCTGCTTGGCCAACTCGGCAATCGTCATCTTGTGATCGCGGTTCTTCGGATCGCGGCGCGCCACTCGGTCCATCGAGGCTTCGGCGATCTTCGTTTCCAACGCGAGCACTGTCGCAGCATCCTTTGCTGCCTGCGCCGGGGTTTCACCTGCGAGCGTCAACATCTTTGTGACGTGGTCGATGTACTTGCCGCGAACTTCCGTCATCTTGGCGTCTTGCTTCAGGTAGTAGTCGCGGTCGGCCAGCGTCAACCCACCCTGGTCCAGGTGAGCGATGTTGATGGTGGAGTTATGCAGGTCTGCTCCCATTCCAAAGCCGAAGAGGGAACGGAGTCCACTTGCCTGCATTTCTGCCAGAAGGTCCAGCACCTGCTGCTTGTTGTTGACGGCTTGCACCTTCTTCAACCAAGGCTCGATAGGCTTGATGCCCTTGGCATCGATCGTCTTCTCGTCCATACAGGAGGCGTAGAAGTCGCCAACCTTCTTCTCGTTCGCCGTGTGCTTGCCCGGCTTCGCCGCGTCTTCCAGAATCGAATGCAGCACGTAGAGGTTGTACTCGCGCAGTTCGTCGAACCGGCCATAGCGAGCCTTGTCAGCGGGAATAGGATGCGATGCACGCCATCCGCCGCAAGCGTACTGATAGAAATCCTGGCAGGGATTGGCCGTCAGGTCCATTGCCGACTTGTCGAAACTTACCGGAGCCGGAGGGGTGGCCTGCGCCATCGCAGCGCTACATGCAAGCAGAGCCACGGAGAAAATCTTCACAAAACGCATTCGGAATCTACCCTCAATTCAAACGCCGTAAAGGACGCGCAGCACCCTAAAGAGGCGCATAGACGCGACTAAAAATCCCTTTTCGGTGATTCTTGCGAACTTATCAGGAAAGTAGCCGAATTGCGAGTGGCCGTAATAATTCTTAACGATTTTCCGATTTACCACGCGCGAGGAGGTGAGCTTGAGCGCAGAGGTGATGCGAGACGGGGCTCTTCACCCCGTCCCATTTAAAAGATGTGCAGCTTGATGCTCAGGTATCTCTTGGGATCCTGACGTATCGCTTTCACTAAATTGTTGCTCTCGGCCATCAACTTATCCGTGTTGTTGTAAAGCGATGGATCTTTCAGCAGCTTTCCAGCGGTGCCCTGTCCGGCCTCTAATTGCGTCGATATGGTTGAGAGGTTCGTCACCAGGTTATCCAGCTTCTTCGCGAACTCCGGATCTTTGGCGAACTTGCCGAGTCCACCCTCGCCGCGATTGATCGAGTCCATCAACTGATTCGCTTTCGCCAGCGTCTGATTGGCGTTGTCGTAAAGAGAAGGATCCTTCATGAACTTGCCGATCGTTCCATTGCCATTGTTCACGTTGTCGGCGATGGTGTTCAGCTTGTCGATCGCGCCATTCGCGCGCTCGTAGAGCGAGTCGTCATTCATCAGTTTGCCCAGGCTGCCGCGGCCATTGTTAATGTCCGTCAGCATGTTGTTCACCTGCGCAACCGAGCTGTTCATGTTGTTGTAGAGCTGCTTGTCGTAGATCAGTTTTCCGACCGAGCCCTGCTGATCTTCAACCGCACCAACGATCTTGTCCACGCGCTTGATCAGCACGTTCAGGTTCTGCAGAGTCGTCTGCGAACTGCGCACCACGTCCTGAATATCGGGTACAGTCTTTGACGGCAGCTCAGCGCCGTTTTGTGCCACCGCGGCCTTGGCTTGGGTCGAATCAATGTCTATGAAGGTCTCGCCTAGTACGCCCGAAGTCGAAAGCAGCACCTGCGAGTCCGCATGGATGAATGGCTGGAACTTCGCGTTGATCTTCATCCGGATTTCTACCGGAGTGCTTGCGCCGTTCGCGTCGTGATGGTTCACCACGCGGATGTTTTCAACGTTGCCGATATCGACGCTCTGCAACCGCACTGGCGCGCCATTGCGCAGCCCACCGGCGCTGTCCGTGTAGGTCACGTAGTGCAGCGTCGTCGAAAACAAGCCAGTGGTACCGCTCATCAAAAAGACGAGGAACGCCAGAACCATTGCGGCGAAGACAACGGTCAGCCCAACTCGAAGCTGAGCCCAGTGAAGTTGCTTTTGACTAGGCACGGTCTCTCCAATCGCGACTGCTTCGAATCATAACAAACCTGAATTGGTGCTTAGCGATTTGGACCTTCATTCCGACTCCAATAACACTTCGGCCATGGCCATGCTCTTTATGTGCGTGATCGAAACCAGCGCACGCGTTACGCCCAATCCATCAGCGATCTTCTTCGCCACGCCACCAAAAACGATCACCGGCTGTCCGCTCGGCGCTCGCGAGACTTCGAAGTCTCGCCATGCCACGCCCCTGCGCCACCCGGTTCCTATCGCCTTCATTGCCGCTTCTTTGGCGGCAAACCGCCCGGCAAAACGCTCCATGCGATTCGGTTTCGAGTCGCAGTACGCGCGCTCGGCCTCAGTGTATATGCGCGTAAGGAAGCGCTCGCCATGACGCGCGATTGCCGCCTCCATCCGGTCGACCTCACAGAGGTCCACGCCAATTCCTACAATCATGGTGTTCAGGGTACACCGAAGCCTTCCGCTTCGTGTCTTTATCAATTAGATGCAGAACCGAATTGCCGTTCTGAAAAAGCGCTTCTACCCGACTTCCACCAGCCCATAACGGCGGTTCCAGTGGCTCTTCAGATAATGCATGACCATCCGCTTTTCCCCTTCGGTGGCCTCCGTATTCGATTCCTCCAGCAAGCCGCGCGCTTCGCGTTTCGCCAACTCCAGCAAGCGGCGGTCGCGAATCAGGTTTGCCACCCGCAGACTCGGCATGCCGGCCTGCTTCGTGCCAAAGAACTCACCCGGCCCACGCAGTTCCAAATCCTTTTCAGCAATCTCGAATCCGTCGTTCGTGCGAACCATCGTGTCGAGACGCTGCTGCGCATCCTCGCTGATCTTTCCGCCAGTCATCAGCACACAGTAGGATTTCGCACTGCCGCGCCCGATGCGTCCACGCAGTTGGTGAAGTTGCGACAACCCGAAACGCTCGGCATGCTCGATCACCATGATCGACGCATTTGGCACATCCACGCCGACCTCGATCACCGTGGTAGCCACCAGAATCTGCACCTCTCCGGCCTTGAAGCGGCGCATGATCTCATCTTTCTCATCGGCGCTCATCCGCCCGTGGAGCAAGCCAAGCTTCATCTCCGGAAAGACCTTCTTGCGCAGCTCGTCATACATTTTGATAGCCGCTTTCAGGCCGGTATCCTTCTCGTTCTCCTCGATCACGGGATACACGACATAAGCCTGCTGCCCCGCCGCGACCACCTTGCGCACAAACTCCCATACTTCTTCGTCGCGTTCGTCGGGCACGACACGCGTGCTCACCGGAGTTCGTCCTGGCGGAAGCTCATCAATGATGCTCACATCGAGGTCGCCATAGAGCGTCAGCGAGAGCGTGCGCGGAATCGGCGTTGCCGTCATTACAAGTACGTCCGGCTGCACTTCGCTGTTCTTGCGCATCAGCTTCATGCGCTGCAAAACACCGAAGCGGTGCTGCTCATCGACGATTACCAACCCGAGTCGCTCGAACTCAACGTTGTCCTCGAGTAGCGCATGAGTTCCGATTACGATCTGCGCGTGCCCGTGCGCCACGTGATGACGAATTGCGCGCTTGCGATCCTGCTCCAGCGATCCGGTCAGCAACACTACTCGATATCCCGCAGGCTCCAAAATCCTACGTGCCGAGAGATAGTGCTGCGTAGCGAGGATTTCGGTCGGAGCCATCAGCGCGACCTGGTATCCGTTCTCAACGGCAATCGTCGCGGCCTCGAATGCGACGATCGTCTTGCCGGAGCCCACATCTCCCTGCAACAACCGCCGCATCGGAGACGGATGCGCCATGTCCTCGGCGATCTCCTTGAGCACTTGCTTTTGCGCACGAGTGGGATGGAACGGCAGCACGTTCTTCAGCGCCGCCCGAACTTGATCATTAATCTCGAATGCAATTCCGGGCTGCAGGCGCGCTTTGCGTCGTTTCAGTTCCAGCCCCAACTCCAGGAAGAACAGTTCCTCAAAAATGAGCCGCTGGTGCGCGGGAGTCCTCGCGGCCTGCAGGTCGGCAAAGTTCTCTCCCTCGTCGGGCCAATGCACATGCCAGAACGCATCGGACCGGGGAACCAACCCTAGACGCGCACAAATTCCTGCCGGAACCGCATCTGCGACATCTTCGGGCATGTGTTCCAGCGCGGTCCGAATGGTGCGTCGAAACCAGCGCGCATTCAGCTTCCCGGTAGCTTCGTAGATAGGGACAATTCGCCCAATTTCGAGCGATTCGAACTTCTTTTGCTCCTCGGTTTCAACCGGCAGTGCACCGTCCTCTGGAGGTTCATGCAGAATCTCGAACTGCGGCTGAACCATCTGCAGACCACCGCGTCCAAAGGTCGAATACTCGACCTTGCCATAAAGCGCGACCAGCGCACCCGGCTTGAACTTGCCTTCCAGGTAGTTTCCGCGAAACCAGATGCATTTCAGCTTGCTGCGGCCCTGTCCGGCGGTCATTTCAAAGATGGGCAACCGGCGAGTGCGCAGCAGCGCGCTTCCACGAACCTCGGCGATCACCGAGGCCATCTCCCCGGCCTTCAGTTGCTCGATTGTGCGCGGATTGATCCGGTCTTCATATCTGAACGGCAGATAGTAAAGCAGGTCTTCCAGAGTATGGATACCCTTGGCGGCCAGGGTTTCCGCAACCCGCGGCCCTATGCCTTTCAGGTACTGCACTTCTGTACGTAACTCTGGCATCTCTCGCATGTTAACGCATTGCGGTCATTCTCTGTCCGCGTCCCGCTGGGGGAACGCGCTCTCATTCAGGAAGCAGTTGTTCTGCCAACTTTTCGCGGCCATGCGGTGTCCAAATACTTGTGCCGGGAAACTTCTGGAGATCGCTCGCGGCAGTATTGATTGGGAATGCGATCTACTTCGCCTGCTCGGGTTATCTTCCCCCGGCTGCCCGCCACAATACCGCCGGACTCGACCTCGGCCTCGTGGTGGACTTCTGGTTTTGTCTAGTCGTAATGGGCCTGCTGGAACTTTGGTACCGCCACAAAAAAGAGATTCGAAGGCCGCGTTAAGGTAGTATGGCTTATCGGCATCACCAGGCTGCTTATGCAACGGATAGCCATCCTATACGACGCGAGTCAAGCGGTCTTATCCACCTTCGACCTCGATGAAGTTCTGAATCAGGTTCTTGCCATCGTCCGTGACTACTTCCAGTTACGAAGTGGCAGCATTCTGTTGCTGGACGAAGGATCGCAGCGGCTATACGTGCGCGCGGAATTCGGCGCAAATCGCACTTCTCCCGACTTCTTTGTCCCATTCGGCAAGGGCATCACAGGACTAGCGGCCAAGGCACGTCGCCCCATCTATTCACCTGATGTCACAACCGACCCGCGCTACATCTGCTATATGCCTGATACTCGTTCCGAGCTGGCGATCCCGCTCATCGTGGGCGATCAGGTAGTAGGCGTTCTGGATTGCCAAAGCGACGAACCGCGCTACTTCGATAACGAAACCGTCGATCTTCTTACACTTTTTGCCACCCAAGCCTCCATCGGCTTGCAGAATGCCAAGCTCTACTCATTGCTTCAGCGTCGTGCAGCCCAGATCGAGGCCATCAATGCGATCGCCAAGCGCACTACGGTCGATCAGGATCTAAAGGAGCTGCTGGACCGGCTCTGTACGCAAATACCGCAGTCGTTTCCCGTCGAGCATGTAGCCATCATTCTTCGCGACGAAGAGGGCGACCTTGTCCTGCGGGCGCAAGAAGGCGTTCTCGAAGCCAAGCTTACGGTGGGTGACGTCATTCCGCCTGAGTACGCCGGAAACGGTACGCAGTTGCATCATTCGCAAGTTTGCGGAGGCTCCGAGTACTTTCCGACAGCAGTCGAAGAAGTTCGCATCCCGCTGATTTCATTCGGCGAAACCGTCGGCATTCTGGTCTGCCTATCCACACAGAAGAAAGCATTTTCGGCCAACGATATTCAGGCGCTTGAGTCTGTAGCAGACATTCTGGCCACCGCATCGCAGAATGCCCGATACGTCGATCACGTTCGCCAGCTCGCCTATCGCGACGGCCTGACGGGAGTGTTCAATCGCCGCTATTTCGAGTCGCGCCTGATTGATGAAGTCACCCGCGCCGCCCGCTACGGAGGCGGCGTCAGCGTCCTCATGATCGACATCGATCACTTTAAGAAGATCAACGACGAGTTTGGTCACATGATCGGTGATGACGTGCTGCGTGAGATTTCCGACGTCTTCATCCACCAATTGCGCAAGGTGGACGTCGTTTGCCGGTACGGTGGTGAGGAGTTCGCGATCATTTTGCCGGCCACCCAGTCTGTATCTGCTGCCACCGTGGCCGATAAGCTTCGCCGCTCTGTCTGCAACACGAAATTTACTGGCGTTCCGTATTCAGTAACCATCAGCGTTGGAATAGCCGAGTTTCCGGCCAACGGCATCAAGCGAGACGAGATCGTCGGGGCAGCCGACATTGCGCTCTACAACGCAAAGGCTGGCGGACGTAATCGCGTCAGCCTCGCGCCTTGCTCCAAGGCATCTGCCGCAGGCGAGTAGCTGCGATTTGGCCCTGCAGATTGACAGCCGGAACTCGTCACCTTACGCTTATCTGAGAAGTTACCCTTGTATCTTCTTGCCCGATTTGGGCGTCTAATACTTACCTATGTCTTTCCGTTCGCATCTTCGCTTCCATACAGCTCTGCAGCTTGCCCTCGCTCTTGAGAGCGCAGAAGAAACTCTCGTCGGCGGCCAGGCCGTTCTTGAAGGCGTCATGATGCGCTCCCCGCACGCTTGGGGCATCGCAATCCGCAAGCCCGACGGGCAGATCGCGACTCATTCCGAGCCGCTTGAAAAAGCCAGCGACAAAAAGCCGTGGAAGGCTTGGCCTTTCGTCCGCGGCATTGTCACCCTAGGCTCGGCTATGGCTTTGGGATTCAAAGCTTTGCGCTACTCGGCCGACGTAGCTCTTGAAAACGAAAAGACCGAAAGTGGTGAGAAGCTCGAAATGAGCGGATGGGCCATGACCCTGAACATCGCGCTCTCGCTCGGCTTCTTCATCTTTATGTATAAGTTCCTGCCCTTTGCCGCCGCCCGCTCGCTGCGCCACTGGGCTCCCGAGACCGGAAATTCTGTGCTGTTTGCCCTGGTTGAGGGCCTGATCCGCCTTGGCATCTTCCTTGGCTTCATCTGGCTCACCTCGCGCTGGAGCGATATTCGCCGCGTGTACGAATACCACGGCGCCGAGCACAAGACGGTTTTTGCCTTTGAGAATCACGATCCGCTTACAGCCGAAGCCGTCCAGCGGTATTCCACGTTCCACCCGCGCTGCGGAACCAGCTTCCTGATGACTGTCATGATCATCTCGATTGCCGTGTACGCGCTGGTTCCTGTGCATGGATTCTGGGCCGGATTTGCCTCGCGAATCGTGCTTCTGCCTGTGATTGCTGGCGGCTCGTATGAGATCATTCGGTATGCGGCCAAGAAGCGCTCTTCGCTCTTTGCGCTGATGACCGCCCCTGGACTCTGGCTGCAGCGCATCACCACTCAGCAGCCCGATGACACCCAGGTTGAGTGCGCCATTGTCGCCCTTAATCACGCCATGGATCTCGAAACGAAACATGGCGGAGAAATGGTAATCGCCTAAATGACTGGCACTTCCATCCCGGCTCTTGCGTCGCAGCTTCACCTTTAGCGGCGCCCGCCGCTCTTTGCGCTTTTTTGCCGCCCGTTCCACCCCAAAATTCAGGAATCATCCGGCCGTGCGCGCCCGTCGGCGCCAGCGCGGCCTGAAAGCTCAGGGACACCATGTTTGATCGCTTAGACCAAATTGAGGCGCGCTGGAAGGAATTGAACGAATCCCTCGCCGCCCCCGAAACAATCAACGACTCCACCGCATACCAGAAGGCCGCCAAGGCACAGGGCGAACTCGCACCCATTGTCGAGAAGTATCACGAGTACAAGAAGGTGCAGACCGGCATCGCCGATTCGAGTGCGCTTGTAGCCTCCGAAACAGATCCCGAAATGAAGGCCTACGCCGAAGAGGAACTGCACGGCCTCGAAAACCAGCTCAAGATCGTGGAAGAAGAGTTGAAAGTCCTCCTGCTGCCCAAGGATCCAAACGACGAAAAGAACGTCATTCTGGAAATCCGCGCTGGCACGGGAGGCGACGAAGCCACACTCTTTGCCGCCGAAATCTTCCGCATGTACATGCGGTATGCCGAGTCGCGCCACTGGAAAGTGGAAGTCCTCTCCAGCTCCGAATCCTCTGTAGGCGGACTCAAAGAAGTCATCGCCATCATCGAAGGCAAGCGCGTGTACTCGCAGATGAAGTACGAAAGCGGCGTGCACCGCGTGCAGCGTGTCCCCGACACTGAAACCCAAGGGCGCGTCCACACCAGTGCCATCACTGTCGCTGTGCTCCCCGAAGCCGAAGACGTGGACATCAAGATTGAGGCCAAGGACATTCGCATCGACACCTTCTGCTCGTCCGGTCCCGGAGGCCAGTCGGTGAACACGACCTACTCCGCCGTGCGCATCACCCACTTGCCGACAAACACGGTAGTCAGTTGTCAGGACGAAAAGTCGCAGATCAAGAATCGCGAAAAGGGTATGCGCGTTCTCCGCTCGCGCCTCTACGAACTCGAGCAGGCCAAGCAGCAGGAAGCTCTCGCAAAAGAGCGTCGTTCGATGGTCGGCTCAGGTGACCGCAGCGAGAAGATCCGCACCTACAACTTCCCCCAGAACCGCGTCAGCGATCACCGCATCGGCCTCACCGTCCACCAGCTCGATCAGGTAATGGAAGGCAAACTCCAGCCGTTCGTCGATGCCTTGGTCACCCACTTCCAAGCCGAGAAACTCAAAGGCGAAGCCGCCAACGCATAACAAAACAAGATCTGCAGGGTGCCCCATCCTAAACTCGCGCTGTTCGAGGTTAGGGTGGGGTAGTTGCTTTTTGCCTCTAATTACCTGCCTTTGCCTCTAAGAGGTTTCACGCGCCAATAACAGACCGCTTCGTGAAGCCTGACTACGCCTGAGGAAGATGCACCAGAAAGTGACAGGTGGGATCACCCCGCCTTACGGTCTGCAGGATATCGATTTTCACAGGATGCCCGAGGGCTGCTTCCCAAATCGCCTGATGTGCCGCGCGAGTGCAGTAGCAGTGAATGTCGTTGGGTTTCGATGGTCGATAGTTCGCCGCGGGACAGTAGCAGCCGTTCTTGTTTTCGGCACCGAAGCGAATGTGCACCTTGTCGTCGCCTTCGCGCCACGCCTCGAAGTTGGCGTGATATGCCTCGACAAGCTTGTCGACATTGCCCTTTCCTTTGGCCGCGATATCCTGCTTGAACTGGAACCGTCGGTAGCAACCGCGACCGCAGCCTGAGAGCAGCTTGATCTTGGTTTCTTCATCCACCTCGCTGTCGATGGTTTCCATCAAATCGGTAACCCAGTTCTGAATGAACTTCAGCCGGTTGTCATCGCATGGTTGTTGTGTTTCGGAAACGCCGTTCTTGGTGGCGAGAAGAGCAAATGCGCAGCAGCCTAGATGAAGGAACTTTTTACGATCCATTATTAGACCTCGGAATTTAAGACACCTGAATGAAGTGCGTTCGTATTACGACAACAATTTACGCATCAACGAACCAGAGTCCAAGCGGAAAACCATAGGGTGGGTAGGTGGCCCGGAGTTGGCGTTTTCCAACTCTGGGTGTGTCTCGAATGAGCAGCATGCCTAAGTCGCGAATCCCTGCGCCCTTGCACTCACCGACACTGAGCACGAATCTCACGCAATCGCACAAACCGGAGCCTTGATGAGAGTGAAACAGCCCCAGAGTTGGTAAACCGCCAACTCTGGGCCACCCACGTCGCGCTTGAATTTGACCGCACCGTAGCAAGAGCAAGCTTTCTAGCTAAACCTTCTCTCGCCGTACAATGCTTTTGTGCAACTCCGCCAAGCCATCCATTCTGCGATCACCCAGCTCGAAAGCTCCGGCATCGAAGAACCCCGCATCTCCGCCGAAGTCCTTGCCTTCCACGTCTTCCAGTGCGACCGCGCATACCTCTTTGCTCACCCCGAGCGCGAACTGACGCCCGAGGAGCAGTCGCAATACGAAGCGCTCATCTCCCGCCGCGCCTCAGGAGAGCCCTTACAGTACCTCACCGGGCATCAGGAGTTCTGGAGACGCGATTTCCTCGTCACCCCGGCGGTCCTAATCCCGCGCCCAGAAACCGAACACATCATCGAAGTCGTCTTGCAGTTGATACAGCAACACTCGCTCGGTCCACGCCTCAAAATCATCGATGTCGGCACCGGCTCCGGAGCCATCGCAATCACGCTCGCATGCGAGCTACCTCAGGCCGAAGTCTTCGCCGTCGATCTTTCTCCCGATGCACTCGCCATCGCTCGCACGAATGCCGATCGCCTCGGCGCGCACGTACAATTCGCCGCGAGCGATGTCCTTGCCTCCATCCCGCGCGACGGAACGTTCGACTTCGTCGTTTCCAATCCTCCTTACGTCGGACTCAACGAGTCGGACAAAGTGCAGAATGTGGTGAAGCATTACGAACCGCACATGGCGGTCTTCGCCGGAGACACCGGTCTGGACGTGATCCGCCGTCTAATACCGCAGTCACACGAAGCTCTTCGCCCCGGAGGCTGGCTCCTGATGGAAATTGGCTACTCGCAATCCGACGCAGTCATGTCGCTCCTCGCTGGATGGAACGACGTGCACTCGGTTGCCGATCTAGCCGGGATTCCTCGTGTCATAGTTGCGCAAAAGAAATAGGCCCGAGATTGGGCCTATTCGCACAGTGTTCTAGGAGACTGTAGCTGCTGCTGAACGTTCCACGCTCACAGCTTTTGCATAACTCGCCAGCGCCAGCACAGGGAAGTAATCGCGGTACAGGTGATAGCTGATGTAAAAGACTCGCGGGAAACCAGTACCCGTGGTTATCTTTTCATCCCACGTTCCATCTGGACGCTGGTGTTCTTTCAACCACTTCACGCCCCTGGCGACTTCCGCTGTGTGAGTTTCCCCGGCTGCGATTAATCCGAGTACCGCCCACGCCGTTTGTGAAGGAGTGCTTTCTGTTCTCTCGAACTTGCCCGTGTCGTAACCTCGACAACTTTCTCCCCAGCCTCCATCACGATTCTGAACCGATTTCAACCAGTTTGCTGCCCCTGCAATCGCATGTGCGACGTTCGGATCGCCCGTCGCCTTCAGGCCGCGAACAGCGAGAAAAGTGCCGTAGATGTAGTTCACGCCCCAACGTCCGTACCAGCTTCCATTGGCTTCCTGCTGTGCAAGCAGATACGTGATTCCGCGTGCGATTGCCTCGTGGGTGTAGTCGAAACCGCGCTTGCAAAGTGATTCCAGCGTGCGCCCCGTGATGTCGGCGCAGGTTGGGTCCAGCATGGCATTATGGTCGGCAAAGGGAACCTTGTTCAGAATCTGCCAGTTGTTGTCGACGTCGAATGCGGCCCATCCTCCATCCGAGCTCTGCATTCCGAGCAGCCAGTTAATTGCCCGCTTCTCGGCACGCTCTTGTCTTTCAGGGTCGCTTGCCTTGGCATGGAGCAGTGCCAGCAACACCATCGCTGTGTCGTCTATATCGGGGTAGAACTCGTTTGCAAATTCGAAAGCCCAACCCGAGGGCGCCAAATCCGGACGCTTCCTCGCCCAATCACCCTTCCGGCGGACTTCTTTATCGAGCAGCCAGTCGGCTGCGGCTACGAGTTGTTTCCCCGCAGTTTCCCCAAGCTCTCCCAGTGCAAATGCGGCAATAGCCGTATCCCAGACTGGCGATTTGCAAGGCTGAAACAGCAGGCTTTCGCCTCGGTCCAGCATCAGGTCGTCAAAATACTGAATTGCCAGAAGCAGGTCCGGATGATCGCGCTCATATCCCAGCGCGTCCATGGCCATGACGGCGTACATCATGCTCGGATAAATTGCGCCCAGCCCTTCGCTGTACTGCAAATGCTGCAGCATCCAGTTCTCGGCTTGTCGAATTGCACTGTCACGAATCTTTCTAACGCTCTGCCGTTCCCAGCGTTTCAACAGCTTATCGGCGGTGATGAACAGATTCGCGATCCGGTCTTTTCTTTGCAGTGCAAATTTGCGTGTCGGGTGGATCAGCTCGTCAACTCGAAGCAGTCCGGGCGTAGGCTTCGTTCCACCGATGGCCTGCACGATCGAAAGCGGCACAATGATGCTTCGCGTCCAGGAAGACATTTCGTACAGGAAATTTCCCGGCAGCAGCATGAGTTCCGGAGGCACCGTGGGACAGAACTTGCGCGGAAACAGGTCGAAGAAGCTGAAGTTGATCTTCGTGTAGCTGTTGCACGCCTGTATGCCGCCGAGTTTGCGAATCATCGCCAGCGCCTTCTGCATGCGCGGGTGTTGCATGTCAGTGCCGACCATCTTCAGCGCCGTGTACGCGCGCACAGTCGCATTGATTTCCGATGGGCCGGGCACGTAAATGCTCCAGCCTCCGTCGGGGTTCTGCGTCTCCAGAATGACGCGCGCAACCTTCCGGATCTTCGCCATGGTCGGAGGATTCCACGTGCCATCTTCCGCCGCCGGATAAAGCCACATCTGCAGCAGGATGTAGTCGGCCTGCAGCGTCGAGTCGGCCGTCAGATCGCCACACCAGTAGCCTTCGCTATATTGCTTAGCCACCAAGGCACGCGACGCCTGTTTGGCCACCGATCTTGCTTCGTCTGCTGAGATCGCATTGAATGCGACCGCCGCTTCGTCTATCTGTGCTGTTTTTGTTTCGCCTGCAAATACCACTCCCGGTATTCTGTCCAATTCCAAGCCTCTCCAAAAACCTTCCAAAACCGTCAATTTCGAACAGCTCTTTTCAGCTTACGTCGTTCTACTTACGATCGTCAAAGCAAAATGCGTTACTTATCCACGGCGATTGCCATGCAGCCATAAGCAAGGGCTCTGTTCTGCATCAGTAATGGAGAGAACTTTCGAGCGGCGGTCCACGTTTGCAATGTTTGAGCGATACACAGAAAAAGCACGGCGCGTGATCTTCTTCGCCCGATACGAGGCAAGCCAATTCGGCGCTCCTTTTATTGAGACAGAGCATCTGCTGCTCGGATTGCTTCGTGAAGACAAGGCGCTGGCACGTTTGGTTCTGGCCTCGTCCACAACCGCCGAATCAATTCGCAAGCGCATAGAAGAAACCACGGTTATTCGCGAGAAAGTCTCAACCTCGGTTGACCTGCCGCTCAGCAACGAGTGCAAGCGTGTGCTCGCGTATGCCGCTGAGGAGGCTGACAAACTTGGACATAAACACATCGGCACCGAACATCTGCTCCTGGGTTTGCTGCACGAAGAGAAATTCACTGCTGCATCGCTGCTGAAACAATCGGGGCTCGATCTTCAAACGGCGAGAGATATGATCTTGGCCGCGATTCTTTCAGGCCCATCAACCCCGAAACCCGCCGCCTACACCCGTACCAGCACAGGCCAGAGCATCGAGTTCGTCTGCGGCACTGACCTCATCGCCTCCTTCGGAGCACCGCCTCATGCGCCTATTCCGCACATCGGCGAAGAAGTGATGTTCAAGAACAGGAATGAGGAAGACACGTCTTATCAGGTTGAAAACGTGACATACGTCTTCAACGCCGAACCTACCGAAGTAGCCACCGCTTATCAACCCTCAAGAATCCTCATCGAACTTAGACGAAAATAGGTCGGCCATTACTCCCTTTTCAACTCTGTAATTTCTACCCACCTGGCCCTATTCCTACCGTTCACCAGTGTCACTCTGTTTGTATTCTCGTTGAAAACAAGCGACTTACTTCTACTTTCAGTTTGGCATCTGAACTGTATTAGCAAGAGTGTCGCGGTACCGCACAGGGTAGCCTGAAAGCGGATCAGCCCGCCGGAGGAATGCTAATGAAAAACCGTTTCCTGTTTGCCTTGCCCCTGGTTGCCACACTTGCCCTGCCGGTCGTTGCGCAGCAAAGCAACCCAGTGCCGGATCAGCAGCAGCCCGCAGCCCAGACGCAGACGACTGATGCGAATTCGCCGATGGCCAATCCTGACAAGCAGCTCGAACCACTTCAGCCTCAGACCCGCGAAGGCTTCTGGGGTCATCTGAACCCGTTCGCCCGCAAGAAGTACGTTCAGAAGCAACTGGCTCCGATCCGCGATCGCGCCAACGAACTTGACGAACTGACGGCCTCGAACGCCCGCATGCTGAAAGACGTTGATGCGCGCGCCACCGCCGGAATCCAGCGCGCTGACCAGCACGCCTCCTTGGCCGACCAGCACGCGATGGACGCTGCTAACCGTGCAAACACGGCGAACCAGACCGCGCAGCAGGCCAGCACTCATCTGCAGACGGTTTCGCAGGTCGTAGCGAACCTTGATCAGTACCAGAGCGCGAACCAGGTTGAGATCCGCTTTAAGCCCGGCGCTACCACGCTGAGCAAGAGCGCAAAGGAAGCTCTCGACCAGCTTGCCGAGACCATGAAGGACCAGAAGGGATACGTTGTCGAAGTTCAGGGCTTCACGCCGGGACGTGGCGCAGGCTCGCTGCAGCAGTCGCAGCACTTGGCCGATGCCGTCGTCCGCTACCTGGTGATCAACCACCAGATTCCGGTGTACCGCATCTATGAACTCGGCCTTGGCAACGCGAAGATTGCGAATGCCTCCGACGACAACACCAAGCACGCTCGCGGCAGCCGTGTCGAAGTCACGCTCCTGAAGAACGGTGTAAGCGACCTCGCACAGCAGTCCGCACAGACTACGCCTTCGATGTCACAGCCTCAGTAACACGGGGACGAGGAAAAAGGGCGCGGGCCACACGGCTCGCGCCTTTTTGTATGCCTTCGTACGCTGATGGACTAGGCGAAGCCTCCCGCATTCATGCTATCTTTGGCCAGTCGATGCTATTTCCCGAGCCATCTGAGTTCTTCTTTACCGCAGGATACGAGTCGCCTGTTGGCCATCTCGACCTCGCCATGAGCGAGCGGGGTCTTGCCATGCTCGCCTTCGAGGGACACTTGATCGCTCCCTACGGCACAAAGGACGTTCGCTGGATCGAGGAGCCAGAGCGTTTCCGCAATGTCATGCGCCAGTTGGACGAATATTTTGCAGGCGAGCGCCGGAAGTTTGATCTTCCACTCGACCTGCGCGGGCCAGAGTTCCACGTTCGCTGCTGGCAGGCGCTTCTGCGAATCCCTTTCGGCGAGACTTGGTCCTACGCCAAACTTGCTCAGGAAGTTGGCTCTCCCCTGGCATCACGCGCCGTAGGACAAGCCAATCATCACAATCCCGTGGCGATCATAGTTCCGTGCCATCGAGTAATTGCCTCCAACGGCACGCTAGCCGGATTCGGAGGGGGCCTGCCCGCGAAGGAATTTCTGCTGCGGCTCGAAGGCGCACGCTTCCGCCCATCCGTCCCCAAGCAACCCAGCCTCTTCGGCGAACTCGCCGTCTAGCTCCGAAAAAAATCGCAGGTGCCCCACCTTCGACGCGCGTTTCATGCGCGGCTAAGGTGGGAAAGCAAAACGCCTCTGGGGCACGAATCCAGAAATTGCCCAGCCCGCAATGAAAAATCCCCGGCCGAAGCCGGGGAAAGTTCAGGAGGTTTCATCACTTCTGTGCGGAAACAGTTTTCACAACGTCGATATTGTCGATGACCTTGCGGTTCCACGCATAACTCTGTGCCAGGCGCACAGCCTGAAGGCGTTCTTCAGTACCCGCGGCTTGGCCCTGAATAGTGACCGAATCCCCATCTACATTCACTTTGATTGCAGAACTTGAGAGCTTTGGATCGCGAGCCAAGGCGTTTGCGATTTCGTTCTGGAGCGTCTGGGCATCGCGCGTGTCCTTGAGCGCCCACTCCGGGCGGTCGGGAATTTTCTTCACCGCCGGTGCTGGCGGAACCTGAGTCTCTACCTTCGTCGGCTCTGGAGTGGAAACTGCCTCGGGCTTTGGAGCAACCGAAACCGAAGGCTTCGGCTTCGCTGAGACGCGACGCATGGCAGGCTTTTTCGCCCCCGGCTTGGCGGGAGGACTTTGTTGATCAGCGGTTTTCAATGCCGCTTTCGGCTGTGCTGGAGCGGACTCCGCAGCAGCGGGGCGCGTAACCTTGGTTTTGGGTCGAGAATTCCCGTTGGTCGGCTCAATCACAATCTCCTGCGAGATTGCTCTGGCGGAAAACGCCGTCAATGCCAGAACCAGCAACAGAGATTTCTTGCCCAAAGAATCGCTCCCCTTCGCGGCTCGACTCATCGCGACCCACGTTGCTCAATATCTGAGATGCCGGAGAGCTTCCGGTCGCTGCCCGAACTTTGTTGTTCATTACTCACGTTCACAACCGGGAAGCCCTTTCAGGCCAACAATGTAAATGCTGTGCAATTCCGGATTCCGCAGTCTTGATGTGTAAGCTGGCCCGCCGTAAACTCCATCTCATGCATTCGCACGCCGGGCATTCTCACGCCCATGCTCATCCTCCGCTCAACAGCCGTGTGCTGCGCCTGGCTTTGGGATTCACGCTGGCGTACATTCTGCTGCTGCTGTTTGCGGGGTTTAAGGCACATAGCTTGGCGTTGCTTTCGGAAGCGGGACACAACGCTTCGGACTTTTTTGCCCTGCTGCTCTCGTGGCTCGCCGCGTACTTCGGTGAGCGCCCGCCTACGAGCACGAAAACCTACGGATGGCGACGCGCCGGAGTACTGGCTGCTTTCGTCAACGCCATCACCCTGATAGTCATTGCCGCCTTCATCTTCTACTCGGCAATTCACCGCCTGTATCATCCGGAAGCGGTGCATGCAGGCTTGATGATGTGGGTAGCCGCCGCCGGCGTTCTGCTCAATGGCGCCATCACGCTGATGCTCATGCGTGGCGCTCACGACCTGAACATGCGTTCGGTGCTGGTACACGAGATTGGCGACACGCTTTCGACTGCCGCCGTCATCGTGGGCGGCTGGGCGATTCTGTCCACTGGTCAGAACTGGATTGACCCGGCGCTCTCGATTGCGATTTCCGCTATGGTCTTGTGGTCGTCGATCAACATCGTGCGCGAAAGCATCAACATTCTTCTCGAAGGCGCACCCAGCAACATGGAGCTGGAGGAAATCGAGTCGGAGTTGCGCTCGATCAAGGGAGTGCTCGATGTCCACGATCTTCATGTGTGGAGCATCGGCAGCGACACCCACGCGCTCTCATCGCACATTACCATTGCCGACATTCCTCCTTCGGCCAGCAACGTCATTCTGGAAGAGATGCGCCACCTGCTCTCCGACCGTCACCACATCCACCACACAACCATTCAGTTTGAAAGCGCCGACTGCGACCTGCAACATGGATGCATTCTGCCCGTTCCTCACGAGCACAAGCACGACCACGGGCAGTCGCAGGCGGGACACTCACACTAGGAGAAGCAGGCAAATGCGCTGTTCGACTTTCACCGTTGTCGCTGTTGCTGCTCTCACACTCACCTTCGCCGGATGCAAATCCGAATCAGCCGCACCACCATCCCCGTCGGCGATCATCAATAACACGCGTGACCAACTCACGCCGTTTCGCTTCACGCTGACAACCGACCCCACTCCGCCGAAGTACAGCTCGCCAATCATGCTGAAGGTGCATGTGATCGATGCTGCCAACCAACCCGCCGACGGAGCAACCGTGAAAGCCGACGTCACCATGCCCGGCATGGAACACGGTGCCCAACACATCACCCTGAGCAACAAGGGTGGAGGCGATTACGAGGGACAGGTGAATCTGGAAATGGCTGGCCCGTGGGACGTGAACCTTTCCGCCTCACGCGACGGCAAAAGCCGCGAGCAGAAATTCAACATCGAGGTCGGCGGCTAGAGTCACACGGATCCCCGCAGTATCGTTCACAGGTCTACAGCCTGCGACGCTGCGCGCTTCCACTATCCCCGATGTTGAGCGCCGCGACCTGCTTCGAAGCTGGATTCTCTTCCGGAGCAGGTTGTGCGGGTGTTTCACCCGATCCCTGACCGGGATTCACTGGCGCGATATTCGGCACGACGTAGCGCTTGCCCTCCGCCTTCGCGCGCTGCTTGTCTGCATACACCTTGATGATCTTCGAAGCGACGATTCCGGAGCGCCATCCCCATCCAGCACCCTGGCTCAGAACCGCCACAACGATTTCCGGATTGCGACGCGGAGTGAAGCCCACAAACCAGGCGTTGTCCTCATACTTCTTGTTCGAGAGTCCCATCCGCTTGCGTGTCTCCAGCGAGACCGTCTGTGCCGTGCCTGTTTTTCCGGCAAAATCGATTCCCGGCAGATGCGCCGCAGCAGCCGTGCCTGTGGTCGTCACCTGCGCCATGGCATCTGTGACGAGGGTCCAAGCTTCAGGGGAAAAAGATACCTGCCTTCGCGATGCCACATTGCTCCGACGAAGATTGTCCGGTAATCCCTCCTCGCGGACCACATGCGGCGTGTAAAGCGTGCCATTGTTGGCTACTGCGCCGATCGCACGCGCTAGCTGAACAGGCGTAGCCGCCACAGCTCCCTGGCCAATGCTTACCGATATGGTTTCGCCCGCATACCACTTTCGCTTGTAGTATTTTGCCGCCCACTCCTCGCCCGGCATCACGCCCGCAGCCTCTTGCGGCAGATCGATTCCCGTCTTCTGCCCCAAGCCGAAGGCCCTCGCGTATTGCGAGATGCGGTTTATTCCCAACTTCGCCCCAAGCGCGTAAAAATATGTATCGCAACTGAGCGCAATCGCCTCGGCCATGTTCACCGGCCCATGGTGGCGGTCGCACCTGAAGAAGTGCCCATAGTAATCCGCGCCGCCAGCGCAGTTGATCCTCGTCTCGGGCGCAATTGCATTTTCCTGCAATGCCGCGACGGCCATGAGAACCTTGAACACGGAACCCGGTGCAAGCTGCGCCTGAATCGCCTTGTTCAATAGCGGCTTATCCGGATCGCTCAACAGCGCCTGCCAGTCCTTGTTAGAAATCCGCACGGCAAATGCATTCGGATCGAACGTCGGACGACTCACCATCGCTAGTACTTCGCCATTGCGCGGGTCCAACGCAACAACCGCGCCAGGATTGTTCCCCAGAGCCTGTTCCGCAGCGATTTGAATATCGAGATCAATTGTCAGTTGCAATTGCTTGCCGGGGATCGCCGGGGTATCGCTGAGTTCGCCGACCTCCTTGCCCTTGCTGTTCACCATCACCCGTCGCGAGCCATTCTTGCCCATCAACAGGTCGTTGTATTCCGCCTCCACGCCGCTCTGTCCGACGACATCGCCCGGACTATACAGCTCATACCGCGGATTCCTGAGCATGTCTTCACTGACTTCGCCAACATACCCGATGACGTGCGCCATGAATCCAGCTTTCGGATACAGCCGACGATGCACCGTGATGACGTCCAGTTCGGGAAGCTCGTTTCGATGCGACTCGATAAACGCTAGCTCATCCGGAGCAATGTCATATTTCAGAAAGATTGGCTGGTACCCTGGCAGCGCCGTCAGCCGATGAATCCGCTGCTTCATTTCATCGGGGTCGAGGTGGAGTCCCGCAGCAATGGCATCGAAATCCTGCTCATTAAGCTTGCCTTGCCCCCGCAGCAACAGCGCCGAAAAAGATGGATAGTTGTCGACAATGATGCGGCCTTCGCGATCGAGAATTCTGCCGCGCGGCGCAAGGATGGGCACCTCTTTGATGCGGTTCTGCTGCGCCATTGCTTCGTAGTAATCGCTATGCACGACCTGAAGCCGCCACAGCCCATAAATCAACAGCAGGAAGATGCCAACCACGCAATACTGCGCAATCGTCAGACGGAGTTGTGAAACCTTTTCTTCGCGTTCGAACATGAATTGACCGGCGCGGACGTACAGGTTGTGCACCAGTCAATGCCACCCTGCAAGACAGGATGTCGGCGCGCCTGTGTCTCTCGCTAAGGTTCAATTCTAAGCTGAATGCTAAGAGTTTTCCCTCAGGCCTGACGGACTGTTACAAGCTAAACCCGCCGCCATCTGCTTGGGGTGGCCCAGAGTTGGCGAATTTCCAATTCTGGGACTGCGGCCATGAGCGCCAGCTGTCATGCGCATGACAGTATTCGGATTCTCGACAACGATAGCCCTGAATATTGTTTCTCCCCTCAATTCGAACACTTAGGCTCATAATTGCCCCTAATCAGAGTAGAGGGAATTGATGGAAGCTCGGCTACATGAAGCGCACCTGGTTCTTCGGTCCCAGTGTCGGGATCGTGAGGCGCTTGAAGAACTGTTGCGAGCAGTGCAGAGTCCTCTCTACGCATATGTGCGACGGATGGTGGGTACCGAAGGCGCAGAAGACGTGCTACAGGAGGTCTTTCTGCAGATCTGCCGTGACCTGTCGGCTCTTTCGGAGCCCTTGTATTTCCGCGCGTGGACATATCGAATCTCAAGCCGGGCTTGTTTCGCTTACCTTCGCCGCAAGCGTTTGTGGCAGGCCAAGTGTGACGAGGAGATCGAAGTTGATAATCTCCCTGCGCTCGAAGAAGCCGATGCGACTGTATTTACGTTAGACGTCCACCGCCTGCTGACCCATGTTTCACCCGCAAGCAGAGCCGTGCTGGCTCTGCACTATTTGCATAACCTCACGATTCAGGAGGTCGCCGACGTCCTGCAGTTGAGTCCCGGAACGGTGAAATCCCGACTCGCCTACGGTCTCAAATGCATGAGGGCTGCCACAGAAAGGCAAATATGAATTCAGCTTCAGATGCAACAGAATCCGCATTACGCAAGACGCTGGACAAAGTTGACCGCAGAGGGAAGGTGATCCGCTTCATGTCAGTAGGCCTCTTCCTGATGGCATGTTTCGCGTTCATCGAGGTGTTCAAAATCTCAGACGTCCTGCGAACGAATTCCTCACGTGACTTCCAATGGGTAGAGTTCCAGATAGCGAGTCTTGCGCTGGTGCTTTGGACCGGCAGCCTCGCGCTCGGAATCATAGGAGTGGTTCACGCGAGAGCAAAGGAGATACTGAAAGCCATCCAGTTGATTTCCGATTCAAGAACTCTATAGCCAAACGGTGGAGTCGCTATCACTCCCGTAGCCATGCACTGACCAGCCTCCGCTATGACGTGAGGCCGCCACACGATCTCATGATGCTTAGGGTGGCCCAGAGTTGGCGTCTTTCCAACTCTGGGGCTGCGGCCACGTTGGAGCAGTCTAACGCAATACCTGAACCAACGACTTACACCGGGGGGTGTCATACTTCGAGCAAACGACCATGAAAACCATTGCGATTATGCTTCTGCTTAGCTATACCGGATTGGCTCAGCTTGTTGGGTTCGGCAGCCGTGACGCTAATTACTGCGATAAGCTCCAAGTCACCCCTAATCTTAGTTTGCACTCGGCGACTGTGGTTAGAGGACAGGTAACAGATCAGACCGGCGCAGTATTCAAGAACACACCTATCGAGCTGCGTCGATTTGTATCAGCAACTAAGCCGGTCACAGTTGCAAAAGCAGTCACTGGCAATGATGGCAAGTTCGACCTCGGCTCGATTCCAAAGGGAGGTTATCGTCTAATCGCTTCACCTACCCGAGCGTTCAAACAGCCATCTGAGTTGTGGTGCAGGGCTGACGCACCTTGTAACTTGAAACTGACCCTGCGAGTGAATCCGACCGACCAGCCGGATTCTCAGTGCCCGGTTAAGTGATCGGATCTAGACGGCCTATTCTTAGGAGGGCAGCGTTGAGTTATATTCACGATGCAATCTTCGCTTCCGCACCCTGCCTCTCATAGATTTCTCTGACCCGATCCAACGTATCGATTTCGCTCGCGGGCTTGTCTTCACGCAGGCGCACAATTCGCGGGAAGCGCAGTGCGTAGCCGCTATTGTGGCGATCCGAACGCATCACCGCATTGAACGCCACTTCGATCACTATCGTGGGTTCAACTTCGTGTACGTGTCCGCGTTGGATTATCGTGTGCTGTTTGAACCACTCCGTCATGCGCAGAATTTCCGCATCGGTCAGCCCGGTGTAGGCCTTGCCGACATTAAGCAAGCGGTCGCCGTCGCGCACGGCAAACGTGTAGTCGCTCAGAACCTGCGCCCGATGTCCATTGCCATATTCGGCGGCAGTCACTACGACATCCAACGTCGCTAACTCGCGCTTCAACTTCAACCAGTTCTTGCCACGACGCCCCGGAGTGTATTCGGACTTCGCCTGCTTGATCATCAAGCCTTCGTTGCCTCGCGCCTGCGCCGCATTGAAAAGCTCTTCCAAATGCGCAGAAGAGTGCGCCTCAACTTCCGGCGCGAGCAGGATGCGATCCTCAGGAGCTGGTGAGTTGTCTTGTGGTTCTTCAAATTGCAGCATCGTGGGGAACGGCTGCGACTGCTGTTTGCGACCGGAAAACAGCGAGCCCAGCAACTCTTTGCGCTCGAGCAGCGGGCGTGCAATCGTCAGTTGTCCGCCGAGTGCGAGGACATCGAACACAACGTATGACACCGGGATATCGCGCTGCATGGCAGCCGTTACGCGTTTGCGTCCCAATCGCTTCTGCAACTCGCGAAACGGTCGTGCACGGCCATTGTTCCAAGCCAGCACCTCGCCATCGAGCACCACGTCCTGTGTGAAAGTTGCAAGCGGCTCAACCAACTCGGGAAATGAACCACTGATTTCATCGAGGGTGCGCGAATAGATGCGTACCTTGCCCGTCGCTGCCTCGACGTGCGCCTGCGCGCGGATGCCATCGTACTTGTCCTCGATGATGGCGTCCGAGAACTCCCCAAAGGCCTCCTCCGCATCGGCCGCGGGCGATGCCAGCATGAAGCCAATAGGATGAAACAGCCGCATGCGCGAATCCTGCAATCGATGCTCGGCTGCCAGCAACAACGTTTCCGCCACATCCCCCGTAAGCATGGCCGTACGCTTCACAGCGTCTACCTCGGCACCATACGACTTCGCGATGGCCTCTTCGACGAGGCTTTCCTTCAGGCCGATACGCATTTCGGCCAGCATGATCTTCACAATGTACTTGGCTTCGAGCGGCGAGCATTGCGCGAGCAGCGCGTTAAGCAATGCTAGCTTTGCTGCCGGCCCACGCGCTTCGGCTAATGCATCGAAGCTCCCAGCAAGCTGCTGCAGGATCAACACTCCGCCGCGCTCATTGCGCGCACGAAAAGCCTCCTCGGCCGCACTGCCCAGGTCACGATGTTTGCGAAACGCCTCTGCCAGCGCTTCGTCATCACCGGACACTTCGGCCAGCGCACGCCACAGAAGATTCCCCCCAGCCTGCAACGTTCTCTCTTCCCACGCAGCAAAGGGACGCCCGCCCAAGTATCGTGCGGCCAATCCAGCTTCGGCTACTGGCAGGCTGCTCAGATATGCGGCCACGACTGACACCTTCTCGCTCTTGCGCGAGGTGGCCGCGACGGCTTCACAGACCGCACCGAAATTTGCAATAGAGTCCGAACCCACGCAGCTTTGGATGCTCCGCAGGTTCAGTGAGATAGCAAATGAGAAGGAAGGAGAGTTCTGGGGATAGGCTAGTGAACTTTGCGCAGCTCGATTTGTCCCATCATGGTGCGCACCTGAACGAGCGGCCCGCCGCCGTGAATAGCACCATCCACAGCAATACTGCGCGGCCCGTACTCCGACATTCCATTGGAAATCTTCAGGTCCGGAAATTCGCTGACAATGCGCTTCGAAGGGCTGGCGCCCGTGACGGCGTGCACGTTTCCGGGTACCCCATGGGCGAAGAACACGACAATGTCTCCCATCGAAGTCACTAGTTCAGAGTCGTGCATAGAATTGCGATTCCCAATAAATTCAGCAGTGATGCGCCCCATGCCGGTGTGCGCCTGCGCTCCTTGAGATAGCTTCCAGAGCTCGATGTTGCCCAATGCGGTGTTTGCCACCACCGCGTTGTGCGCTACTCCAACGCGAATCGATCCGCCACCGGTCTCAGCCGTTACCGCTCCGCCCATTTCGCCGAGATTGATGTTGCCTCCATCGGTGTGCACCAGCAGCGACCCCAGGCAGCGAACAACTTCGATGTTTCCTCCGCCCGAACGAATGCGACCCCTCGCAATCGCCTTCAGCCAGATGTTTCCGCCGAGAGAAAGTATTTCCAGATCGCCCGTCGAGGCATCAACGCGAATATCGCCGCCCCCGGTCTGAATGAACGAATCGCCGAGCCTGCGATTCACAATCACCGAGCCGCCCATGGTGACGGCCTTCAATTCATTCGCATCATCGAGCTCAATATCTCCGCCATGCGTGCGGAGGTCGAGTTTGTTGACTTTGCCGCTGATTGTGATCTTGCCTGCAAGCGTATCGACGTGAATTGTCTCCATGCCACCCGGGACCTGCAACACCAGTTCCGAGCGCAGTCCCAGATCAATGGGACCAACGGTCTGAATAACAGTCTGCCCACCTTTGCGCATGAGCATCAGCCGGTAGTTTGCGAACTGCTTGCGGGCCGTAGCCTCTACCGGTTCCTGCGAATGCACGCGAACAACATAGCTACCACTTTTCGCACCGGTCACGACGCGTACCGATCCGACAAAGCGCGTGACTGCCAGAGCCTTGTCGCTGGTCAATGGACCGGAGTGCTCCTCAACCCAGCCGCGGCCTTCGCGCTCTACGTGTTGGTCGGCCAGCGCCGGAGCGACGAGCGCAACCATCACCAGCAGACATGCTGCCTGCATCCGACCCTTGCCGATGATTCTCACTGCCTGACCGCCTAACGTATTGAGCATGGGAAAAGGTCAGCCAGTTCCTTGATTACGAAATTCATTGATTAGTGTCTATCTACTTACTCAGCGGTCGCGGGCTGCGCGAGCAACCGCGCCGATCCCTGCCGCACAAATTCGTTCGGATCTTCTTTCGCCAACTGCGTCAACGCCTGTCGCACACTCGTGTCGCTTCGCACAGCGCCCAAGGCTTTCAATGCTCCAGCCCTCACCCCCGGATTGTTGTCGTTGAGCAGTGATTCCAGCATCGCGTTACGCACGCGAATATCCTGTTTCACCATCGGAGCCAGCGCTTCCTCCGCCTTCAATCTCACGCCAGGATTACTGTCTGTGCGCAGCGAATACACAAGACTCTCGCGGACTGCCGGATCGTCCGGCTTCTGCCGCAGCAGATCGACCGAATTAATGCGTAGTCCGGAATCAGCCGTGCTGCGCGACGCCATTACAAGCAGCGCCTGAATCTGAGGATCGTTTACCGATCCCTGCACGGTTTCCGGCAGAGCGCGCTCGTAATCAATGCGCACGCGGTCTGTACCCGGTTCCTGAATGATGTTGCGAATTCCTGCAATCGAGGCTTCCTGCTGCTGGGCGCCTGCGCCACCGTGCAGCCCGGCGCTCATGCGATACATGGTGCCCAAACCACCACCGAAACCAACCATGAAGATCACAGCAGCCAGCGCGGGGGAGAACTTCACCTGCCACATCCACGCCATCGGGTCAAAGGTGAATCGCCAGCCGCGACGTTTGGGTTCGGTCTCAAGTGCTTGCGAGAACTGAATACGCGCTGAAGCCAGGAGGTTGGGGGTCACCTCGAGCTGAGGTAGTTCGCTCATCACGCCTTGGAATGCACGCATCGACTCCAGCTCAGCCTTACATTCGGTGCAGCGATCGACGTGCGACTCCAGCTCGTGACGGGCGTCATCGGTCAGCTCGTCGTATAGATACAGCGCGATGTTTTCCCGAACCCAATCGCAATTCATAGTTGCCTTCTTTACTTCTTACGTCTCACTTTATGTCCGCCAGCGCGGCTCTCAATTTCTGCGTCGCTCGAAAGAGTGTGTTCTTCGCCGTCTCTTCCGTTGTGTTCAGAGCCTCGCCAATGGTGCGCAGCTTCAAACCTTGATAGTGCTTCATCTCGAAAACCACGCGCTCTCTCGGACTCAGCTTGGTCAACGCTTTAGCAATGCGCGTACCCAGCTCGCGACGCATCAAGTCCTGCTCAGGACTCGCTCCAGCGCGCTCGTCCGGAACCTGATCCAGCAGATCGAACTCTTCGCCGTCCGAGCTGACCCGCACCGAAGGATCTTCCTTCCGCACCTGCTTGCGCCGGAGGTAATCCATGCACAAGTTCGAGACGATCCGGTAAACCCAGGTATAGAAAGAACACTCAAACCGGAAGCTGTTCAGGTTGCGGTAAACCTTCAGGAAAGCTTCCTGGTAGATGTCCCTGGCTTCCTGCTCCGAGCCTGTCAGGTGCAGGGCCAACCGCAGTACCGGCTGATCGTACTGGCGCACGAGTTCTTCGAACGCCGCATGATCTCCATGCTGCGCCGCGCGAATCAATTCAGCGTCATTCACCCGGCCCGGGCCTTGCCCCACCATGTCTTCCTCTGGGGATCTCTGCCTTTGCCCGGAACCCTCGACGTTGATGTCTGACCGCGGCGGCCAGAGTACATTGCTCACAGGGTTGGACGGAACAAAGTACAGTCCGTTAGCAATCTATTTTGCAGTTCTGAATAAAGAAAGGCCAGCGCCCTCGGACGCCGGCCTCTCACTTACCTTTTGAACCAAACTACTCAGCGGCTGCTTCGCTGTCCTGCTTGGTAACCGTGACCTTGATCTGCACAGTGACTTCCTTGTGCAGCTTAATCGGCACATTGAACTCGCCGAGAGACTTGATCTGCTGATCGAGCTCAATCTTGCGGCGATCAATGTTGAATCCTCGGCCTTCGAGTTCGTGCGCGATGTCGGACGAGGTGACCGAACCGAATAGCGCATCGTTCTCGCCCGCCTTGCGGACAAAGTGGAGGCTGACGCCATCAAACTGCTTCGCCAGCAGTTCGGCATCGCCCTTTTCCTTCGCCAGCTTGCGAACCGCAGAGGCCTTCATCTGCTCGATGACGGCCTTGTTCGCCGCCGTAGCCTGAACCGCGAGCTTCTTGGGCAACAGGTAGTTGCGACCGTAGCCTTCGGCCACATTCACCACTTCGCCCCGCGCGCCCAACTTGGCAACATCTTCTTTCAGAATGACTTCCATGACTCAATTCCTCTCTAGTTTCAGCCGTGCGCCAGGGGCTCAGTGCCCGGCGGCAAACGGCAGCAGAGCGATGTTGCGCGCCTGCTTGATGGCCTCGGTAACGCGGCGCTGGTGCGGGGTGCAAACGCCCGTCAGGCGGCGAGGAACGATCTTGCCACTCTCGGCCACGAAGCCGGAAAGCAAGCGAACGTCCTTGTAGTTAATGTTGTCTATCTTCTCGGTGCAGAATTTGCAAACCTTCTTGCGCCGGAAGAACTTGCAGCCACCGTCGCGGCCCGTGCCACCGGGGCGTCCGCCCTGGCGCGGTCCCGACGAAGAACGGGGACCCGAGGGACGTGCTGCGGCATCAGGTGCCGCTGCTTCGGACTTTTCCGGAGCTGCCTGTTTGGTGCTCTCGTCTGCCATAACTCTCCTTGTTGGCGCCCGCGGCGCCTGAACTTATGTTGCGAGCGCGACCTTTCGCGCTCCCCGCCGCATCTCTATCGAGAGGTGCGGTTGCTTACACAGTCGCCGGAGGAACTTCCGCCGGAGCTGCTTCCGAAGTCTCAGCCTGCGCAGTAGCGGCAGCGGTTTCGGCTGCCTGAGCTGCTGCAGCCGCGGCCTGACCCTGCGTTCCCTGGCCGCGCACCTTCGAGTCACGCAGCTTCTTGACCTTCGCCAGCCGCTTTTCTTCCTCGTCGGTACGCACGGTGATGAACTTGATAACAAGTTCCTGCACACGGAGGCGGCGTTCCAGTTCCTTCAGCACCGAACCGGGACCTTCCACGAAAGCCAGAATATAAAGACCATCCTGGAACTTCTTCACCGTGTACGCCAGGCGGCGCTTGCCCATGCGCTCAAAGCCCGTCACCTTGCCGCCCGTCGCGGCAACATTTGTCTCCATCGTCTGCAGGAGGCGCTCGACATCCTCCTCGGGTGTATCGGGACGAAGGATGAACATCACTTCATATTTGCGATCCATCTGTTCTCTCCTGGGCTGCGCTCGCGCTGGCCCTAATCCTTACTCCGCCTGCCCGGCGTCGTTCCCTTTTTTGTTAAACCGGTTCATTGCGGCTGACGCTCCTTGCGTCAAAATCACTCGAACCGCTTCACTGCTCGCGTCCAGGGCCTCATCGGCCAATTGCAAATGCGCCTTCCGTATAGGTGACAGCAAGTATTCCTTGCCGTTTGTCACCTGGTGCCCAGGCGCTACCCCCAGACGAATCCGCAGGAACTCCTGCGAACCACCGAGGCAGGCGATGATCGACTTCATCCCGTTATGCCCGCCAGCACTGCCACGCTCGCGAACCCGGATAAAGCCGTACGGGAGTGCCAGGTCGTCGTACAACACGATCAGGTCCTTTGCTGGATCACATTCGTAATGCTCCAGCAACTCCCTGACTGACTCTCCGCTGAGGTTCATGTAGGTTTCCGGCTTAGCCAGCAATGCTGGCTCACCTTCCAGAACCGCTCGCGCCGTAACTGCCTTGCAGTGGCGGTTTGTAACTTTCACTCCGCACTGCCCGGCGATGCGATCGATCGCCAGAAACCCCATGTTATGCGGTGTGAACTGGTACTCGATGCCCGGATTCCCGAGCCCGACAATCAGTTTCACCCTTCGAACCTTTCCATCACCGGCTCAGGCAGCACGAAATGCTGCGAACCACAATGAGCCCGGCCATCCACTATTTCTTCTTTGTATCCTTGCCTGCAGCTTCGGGCTCCGCTTCAGTCTTGCCCTTCTTGATGACTTCGGGCTCAGCAGCAGCAGTCTCAGCACCTTCCGCCGGAGCAGCAGCGACTTCTTCCTTAACGAAGGTGATATGCACGACCGTAGAATCGGCATCGTTCAAGTACTTGATGGCCGGGTTCTGCGGCAGGTCGGCGACACGGATTGCGTCTCCCTGGCCCAGGTTGGTGACGTCCACCGAGATGAAAGATGGGATGTCCATCGGCAGACACTCGATCTGGATTTCGCGGAGAACCAGATCCAGCAGGCCGCCTTCTTCCTTGGTACCCTTGGCTTCGCCTTCGACGTGAACCGGCACCGAAAGACGCATCTTCTGATCCATCGCGATGCGCTTCAGATCGACGTGCAACAGATTGCCCTTCAGGGGTTCGTACTGCCAATCCACCACCATCGCCTTGGCGTTTTCGCCTTCGAGGGTGATGTCAAAAATCGTGTTGTGACCCGAATCCGAGTGCAGGATCTTCAGAATCTGCTTCGGATCGACGGCGATTGCGCGCGGGTCCTTCTTGGCACCATACAGCACTGCCGGAATCAATCCGGTGGTGCGCAGACGGCGCGCAGCGTTCTTGTCGGAAGCTTCGCGAATCTTCGCTTCCACGGTGTTTGTTGCGGTTGCGGTTGCCATCAGTTTCAGTCCTTCTACGTCTGAATTCAGTTCGACGCCCTGTTGCAACACATGCGACAGGACTTAGCTAAACAGCTTGCTCACCGAGGTCTCTTCGTGGATCGACTGGATCGCACGCGCGATGAGACCGGCGATCGAAAGCACCTTGATCTTCGGTTCCTTCTGTCCCGCCTCGCTCAGCGGAATTGTGTTGGTAACAATCAGCTCTTTCAGGTTCGACTTTGAGATGCGCTCGATTGCCGGTCCGGAAAGCACTGCGTGGGAGGCACAGGCAGAAACCGAAACCGCGCCGTTGTCCAAAAGCGCCTGTACGGTTTTCACCAGCGTTCCCGCCGTGTCCACAATGTCATCTAGGATCAGGCAAGTGCGGCCACGCACATCGCCGATCACGTTCATCACTTCAGTTACGTTGATCTCCGTACGGCGCTTGTCAACGATCGCCATCGGAGCATCCATTTTCTTTGCAAAGAAGCGGGCGCGCTCCACGCCGCCAGCGTCAGGAGAAACTACCGTCAGGTTCGGCAGGTTCAATTTCCGGAAATGATCGACCAGAACCGGCGAAGCAAAAAGGTGATCCACGGGGATGTTGAAGAAGCCCTGGATCTGCGGAGCGTGAAGGTCAACAACGAGGGCGCGATTGGCGCCAGCAGTGGTAAGAATATCGGCAACGAGTTTGGAGCTGATCGGAACGCGGGGCTTGTCTTTGCGGTCCTGCCGGGCATAGCCAAAATAAGGAATCACAACGGTGATGCGGCGCGCCGACGCACGCTTGAGCGCGTCGATGATCAGCAACAACTGCATCAGATTGTGCGATACAGGATCGCAAGTGGGCTGAATGATGAACACATCAGCACCGCGAACGTTCTCCAGAATCTGAACGTAGATTTCACCATCGGAGAACTGAGTCAGGAACATCTGCCCAACCGGAAGACCTAGGAAATCGCAGACTTCCTTTGCCAACCCAGGATTGGACGTGCCGCAAAAAATCCGAAGCTTGTCATCGCGGCGAACGGTTACCGGTTTCTTGTCACTCTTAGGTTGCTCGGCGGCTCCCTTAACCGGGGTCGCTGATCCTACTTCCGGCGCCGTCTGCGTGGCTTCGGCGGCTGCCGCTACTGAACTCGTTTTCGGTACTGCTTCCATCGTTATCCTCGCGGGGGACTGGTTGATCCCCACCTGATTCGCGTGAAATTCGAAGTTGCCGCACGCGACACCGTCAATCGCTGCGCGATTGAACAATCTCGCGGCACAGCTCTGATGCCAGTATTGCTTACCTGTGGTCTGGCTGGGCGGCCAGGATTCGAACCTGGACGAAGTGCTCCAAAGGCACTTGACCTACCATTAGTCTACCGCCCAGTAAGAATCGCCGAACCTACTTCACAAACATCTGCCCGCGATACGCACTGCGGGGCAGCGTTTCTGTGACGGTGGTTACCAATCCTTCCGCGCTCATCCGTTCGGCTGCTTTTAATGCGTGCTCACGAGTACTGAACAAACCGTACATCGTAGAGCCCGATCCAGAGAGCGAAGCATAATTGGCACCTTCGCGTTCAAGCACTCGCTTCACGTCACGCAATTCGGGATACTGAGGAAAGACGACTCTTTCGAAATCGTTTTCTATCCCGGCTCGGACGAGGTCGAGAAGCGGAGTCTCGGCCCGGTCCCCGTTTTCAACGGGAACACCGGATTCATGCAGGTGGCTCAACCACTCAAACGAAGAGCGATTGAACTTAGATAGTGTAACGGAGCCCTGATTCTGCGTCAAACTCGATGGCTCAGGCTGGCTCTCCATCAGGGTGTCCCAGTCACGAAAGGCCTGCGGAGTCGATACGGCGACCTTAGGCGTGACCAGCACGCACGAAACCGCCGGGAGATCCTGAAGAGGATAGACCTGCTCGCCCCGTCCAACTCCCAGCACGGTTCCACCCAGTAAGAACAAGGGCAGATCGGAACCGACTTCAGCCGCAATGCGCAAACGCTCGTGCGCCGGCAGTTCCTCTTTCATCTCACGCTCAAGGGCAAACAGTGTGGCAATTGCATTTGATGAACCCGCGCCTAATCCGCCCTGCACCGGAAGGTTCTTCTCGATGGTGATCGTGACCTTCGTGCGCTGCTTCCAATAGCGCAGCATGCGGTCGGCAACTCGATAGCATGTGTTGCTCTCGTCACAGGGAACCTGCGGGTTCTTGCAGCGGATCTCGATGTTGCTGCCCCGCGAGGCTTCGACGCGAATCAGGTCATGGGCGGCGATCGTCTGGTAGATGGTCTCCAGCGTGTGCATGCGGTCGGGGCGCACGGCGCCAATCGCCAATCCGACGTTGATTTTTGCAAACGAACGAACTGTGACTGCCATGAGGTGATTCTACTAGGAGCGGCTGTGGAACGAGAATCTCGGAAACGATTGCTGAAGATGTAAATAGGATTGAGCCAAAAACTTAACCCGAACGTCACTCGGCCGACTGAGGGAGCAAGGATTACCTCTTTTGCCATCTCCGGAACAAAAGAGTGTTAGCCAGATGGTATATGGTCCCGAGACTAAGAATTTTCGATCCCGATGCTAACGACTCTGTCGCTGGTTCGTCTAACGAGCATAAGAAAACAACCTCCTTTAGCATCTTGGAGGCGTGGAGCGAATCCACGTCTCTATTTTTTTGCGGCTGCAAATGTTCACAGCATCCCGGATTTCAGCCAATCTAATTTGCGAGGCTGAATACGCGGCGTGAAGTGCACGGCTGAGAAGCTTCGTCTATCATGGGAGGCCAGAATGAAAGGAGCGCGCAGAATGGGCTTTAGGAAAGCAGCGTGGCATCTGCATTTTGCGGCCGTGCTGAGTTTTCTGATCCTGCCGGGAGTTATGAAGGCTGGAGACACAAGTGCGCTGCGACCTCCGCAGGGAGCATCGGTAGCGCTGATCGCCTTTGAGGATCTGCAATGCCCGGACTGCGCCGCCGCTGAACCTCTTCTGCAAGAGGCTGCGACGAAGTACAAGATTCCGGTTGTTCGGCGCGATTTTCCGCTGCCGCAGCACAATTGGAGCTTTGAGGCGCATGTTATGGCCCGCTACTTCGACACGAAGTCACTCGCGCTGGGTGAGGAGTTCCGCCGCTGGGTCTATGCCAATCAGCAGTCGATCAACAAAGAAAACCTGTCGGGCATGGCAGAGCGATTTGCTGATCAGCATGGGCTCGAGTTTCCAGAAAACTACGACCCGGCGGGTGAGTTGAAGGCGAAAGTTCAAGCCGATTACGTTTTGGGGCAGCGGGCGGGAGTGGTTCACACTCCAACCGTGTTTGTAGTGAGTGATAGCAAGCGCGGTGCACCATTTATTGAAACTCTGGACCGGGCGCAGTTATTTGCAATGATCGAGCAGTTGCAGGCGGACAAGAAGTAGAGCGCTTCCTGCGAAGAAACGTGAAGGGAATAGAACAATAATGAAGACCAACAAGGTTGCAGCGAAGTTGATAACGCTGGTTGCAGTAATGATGATGGCGGCTTCGGCCGCATGGGCGGGCGACACTAGCGCGCTGCATCCTCCGGCTGGGAGCCGGATGGCACTGGTGGTGTTTGAAGACCTGCAATGCCCGGCGTGCGCAAAGGCCGATCCGCTGCTGATTCAGGCACAGCGCAATTACGGCGTCGCACTGGTACGTCATGACTTCGTGATTCCAAACCATCCGTGGAGCAAGGAAGCGCACATCATGGCGCGCTACTTCGACACGCAGTCGCCGCAACTCGGCGAGGAGTTCCGCCGCTACATCTTCGCGAACCAGGGATCGATCTACAAGACGAACCTGCGTCAGTTTGCCGACAAGTTTGCTGCCGCACATCACACGGCTCTGCCCGCGTTCTACGATCCGAGCGGCGCACTTAAGGCAAAGGTCGAGGCGGACACCCAGCTTGGAACCGCCACCGGCGTACATCAGACGCCGACGATCTATGTCGTGAGCAATTCATCGCGCGTGCCGTATGTCGAGGTGACGGACCAGTCGAAGCTGTTCGAGACAATTGAGCAGGTGAAGTCAGCTATGGGACCAGAACCGACGACCAAGAAGACAGTGAAGAAGAAGTAAGTCTGGTTACAGATCAGATCAAGGCCACCCTCGGGTGGCCTTTCGTTTGAGTGAAGAGAGATTCTTCCTAACGTGAGTAGGTTTATGATCAGTGCGCGCTTCTGCGCGGGTGCGAAGGATAACGTGAGCGAGGAAAATCAGGGGCAAAAGCAGGGCCGGCGCGAATTTCTGAAGGTGGGCGGAGCAGCAACGGTTGGGCTGCTGACGAGTTCGGCGTTGGCAGAGACTACGAAGGTCGAGACGAAGGCGGGGCTGCCGTTTAACCCTGTGACGCAGACGGCGATGCCGACACGAAACCTGGGCAAGACCGAATTTCGCGTGGGCATCTTCAGCCTGGGCGGGCAGGCTGCGCTGGAGCGCGGGCACAACGCCGATGTCGCGGTTCCGATCATTGAGCGTGCGCTCGATTTGGGCGTGAACTATATCGACACTTCGTCGATCTACGGCGGGCCGGAACGCTGGAGCGAGCAGTATGTCGGCGCGGTGATGCAGCGGCGTCGGAATGAGGCATTCCTCGCGACCAAGACGAAGGAGCGCACTCGCGACGCTTCGCTACGGATGATTGAGAAGTCGTTGCAGTTGTTGAAGACCGATCATGTGGATCTGTGGCAGTTGCACGACGTGGGCACGCTGACCGATGTCGAGCAGATTTTTGCCAAGGGCGGTGCGATAGAAGCTCTACGTGAAATGCAGGAGCAGAAGGTGGTTCGCTTCCTGGGCGTGACCGGGCACTATCGTCCCGAGGCGCTGATCGAAAGCATCAGGCGGCATCCGTTTGACACCGTGTTGATGGCGATGAACGCGGCGGATTCGCACCACTACAGTTTCGACAAAGAGCTGCTGCCGCTGGCTGTTGAACGTCAAATGGGAATTATCGGAATGAAGATTCCAGCGCGCGGCAGGATTTTGTCCACGTGGACGCCGCCGTCGATGGAGCAGCAGAAACATTCCTGGGAAGGCACGGTACTAGCTCCGACGCCGGGAACTCTGACAATGCGCGAGGCGATGTACTACACGCTATCGCGTCCGGTAAGCACGGTAATTATTGGCTGCGATACGGTGGCGCAGTTGGAAGAGAACGTTAAGCTGGCAAAGGAGTTCACGCCGCTGAGCGACAAGCAGATGGCGGAACTAGTAGCCAGAGCCGAGCCGGTTTCGAAGCAGTCGTTGTTTTTCAGGTTTTACGAGAGAGCGTAGATATGATGATTGGTCGAGGAGGCCGCCGCGAGGCGGCCTTCTTTGCGTTTGGGTGGCTGGTGACCAAGCGCGCCAGCGAAGCTGAAAGCTGCGCTGGGATCCTTCGGCTTCGCCTCAGGATGACAACCCAAGAAGCGCACACCCACAAATTAAAATTACTTGCTCCTGCGATTGGCGCGCACGGAAGCGGGCGTGAAGTATTGCCAGCCTTTGGGTTCGAGTTCGGTAGTGTAGCCATTCTCGTGCTCAACGCAAACCTCGTTGCCTTCGGTGATGTAGCCGATCAGCGAGATGGAGACGCCTTTGTAGTCGGAGGGAATGCGGCGGCCGGGCGGAACAGTGAACAGGAGCTGGTATTCGTCGCCGCCGTGGAGGGCGTGGCGAAGCTCAACTTCGTGCCGGTTGAGCGAGGCGATGGGGATGGCGTTCTCTTGCAATATGGCTCCGACGCCCGAGGCGCGACAGATACGTTCGAGATCAATCGACAGCCCGTCGCTGATGTCGATCATTGCCGAAGGAATCTGCTTGTCTCCAAGAAAACGGGCCACATCGAGCTGAGCCTGCGGATAGAAATGCGCCGGGTAAGATGACGCGCGGAAGCGGCGTTCAGGCTGCGCATACATCTGTTCGAGAAGGGCGGCTGGCGCACCGAGTTCTCCGGTGACGAAGATGCGATCGCCTGGCTGGGCGGTGCTGCGCAGGATCGCCTTTCCTTCAGCGACCGTGCCTAGGACTGTGATGTCGGCGAGGACTCCCGTGGGTGATTGCGCGATGTCTCCACCGGCGAGCGTGACTCCGGCACTTTGGGCAGTGCTGAGAAGGCCGTCGAAGAACTGATCGGCCCAGCGCTGCGGGAGATCTTGGGGCAAAGCCAGCGAAAGGAACGCGGCAAAGGGCGTGCCTCCCATGGCAGCAATGTCGGAGAGTCCGCGAGTCAGGCAGCGGTGGCCTACGGCGTCGGCAGGGTGCCACTCGCGACGGAAATGAATGCCTTCAAGAGAGAAATCGGTCGTGACGAGCGTCTCCGTGCCAGCGGCGGTGGAAAGCACGGCACAGTCGTCTCCGATGGAACGCGTGACGCGAGCTGGCGCGGAACGACGGAGCGATGGGTGAGCCGCCTCAGCAGCAAGGCGGATGCGTTCGACAAGACGTGTCTCTGAAATTGGCATGACGTAGCAGAGTACTCGAAAAACGCAAGGTTTCAAAGTTCCGAAGGTTTCAATGTTTCAAAGATTCAAAGTTGAAGGCGTCGAAGGTTAAGGTTCGAAGCTGGTGGCGGGAGCGGAGAAATGAAGAACAGACGGGAGGAGCTTCGCTCAGAATGAAATTGCGAGATCGATGTCGGCCGACAAAAAGGGCATCTGAGGTTTGCTCAGTGGAGATTGGAGAAGGGTTGTCCGTCAACTAGACGTTGGCGGACTCTCGAATCTGGGCCGTGAGTTCGTCGACCTTGCGCTCAAGGACGTGGCGGATCGACAGAATGCCTATGATGCGGCCATCGTCTTCGACTACGGGCAGGTGACGCTTCTGATGATTGATCATGACGGCAGTGGCTTCGGCGATAGGAGTAGAACGGGTCGCCATGAGGACCGGCCTGCTCATCACCTCACGCAAGGGAATCTGGTGCGGGTCACGGCCTGAAAGGGCGACGCGCGTCATCACATCGCGCTCGGTAAAAATGCCGGCCACTACGCCTTGTTCGTCAACGACGGTTGCGGCACCCATGCCACGGTGCACCATGGCTTCAATGGCTTCTGCAGCGGACGAGGTGACAGAGACAACAATTGGGTTTGCTGGTAAATAATCAACAATGCTCATATATGGGCCACGCGTTTAGGAAAGATACTCCTTTAGAGACACCGCGGGAGGCAAAAAGTTTCCGAAATGTGTGAATTGAGGGTAAATACGAGAAGGAATAAGGAAGAGTACTTGGAACTTTGTGGCTAGCTGTCACCTTGTTTGCCGACCCGAGCCATCGTGGTACGGAGATACTTGTGCGGGTTCACTGGCACACTCTGAATGCGAACTTCGTAGTGCAGGTGGGGCGATGTGACGCGTCCTGTGGTGCCCACGTACCCAATTACCTGTCCGCGGTGAACGTGCTGGCCGGAGGAAATGGCAAACCCGGAGAGGTGTCCGTAGCGGGTCGAGGTTCCATGGCCGTGATCGATGTTGATGAGGCGTCCATAGCCGCTCATGAACTCAGCGAAGCTGACCACGCCATCAGCGGCAGCGTGTACCGGGGTGCCATAGGGCACCGAGATGTCGATTCCGCTGTGGAATGCGCCTTCACCGTTGAACGGATCGACGCGTTCGCCGAATGAACTTGTAAGGCGTCCCTCAACCGGCCAGAGCGAAGGTGCAGTGGAGGTGCGCGCCCAATCGGAGAGTGACGTCAGACGATGAGTGCCTGCATCCTGCATTCCGGAGGCGGCGGCACCGGTGAGGGCCGATCCCCGCAGGGCGTACAACGTATTCAGTGACGCCTGGTACTGCTCGGGCTGCACGTTGTCGTTGGTCGGCAAGAGGCGGGGATTCGTCTTGAGCCCGTAAATTGCAGAAACTTCGGAGGCAATTGAACCCAGCGAGGCTACCTGAACATCTTTCTCTTTAGTAGCTTGCTCAAGCTGAGAGTAATTGCGCTTGATCTGGTCTTTCTCGGCGCGAAGATCGTTGAAGCGCTCCACCTTCCAGAGCATGCGGGCGTAGGAGCCAGCCATGCCGGTAATGGTGCACATGCCGATGAGGGCGCCAGCGAGAAACACGTAGAGATAATGTACGGGGATGGGAATCTTGCGGAGTTGACCGTCAGAGTCGCGCGCGACAAAAAGAATGTACCAGCGCTTCCGCAATGTGATCTCCCAGAAATTGCAAAGATGCGGCCGGAAACTCAAGCCAAAAACAGGAGGGCAGGTTGCCGTCGGACGTTGAGAACGCCCCTCCCTTGCCTGCTCATTCGCTTAATGACTCTACAAGCCTACCAACGTGCAACGGACAGCGTCAATGGGAACGGTAACAGTTTCGGCACCCGGCTGGCATATTGGATGACGTTTCCGGAATCCAGAGTTGCACAATGGGCGATGAAATTGCGAATAGATGGGCAAATCGGGGACCATTCAGAGAAACTGATGGTGAGTACTCGTATCCCGAACGCCGAGTTAGTATCCGGAATGCGCGCCAGCGAGAGAAATATGAGTGCACTGTTATAATAGTGAACTACGCCAATGTCGATGAAATCTACTAGTAATACTTCCTTCGAGGCATCTTCCCACGACCAGAAAAATCGAATTCGTTCAACCACCGTGCTGTGCGTACGCCGCAACGGTCGAGTGGTGATGGCAGGCGATGGGCAGGTGACTCTCGGTGATCACGTAATCAAACAGGGAGCGCGGAAAATTCGGCGATTGTACCAGGAAAAGATTCTGGCGGGCTTTGCCGGATCGACGGCCGACGCTTTCTCGCTCTTTGGCCGATTTGAGACCAAGTTGGAGCAATTTGCCGGAAATCTTGGCCGGTCGGCTGTGGAGCTGGCCAAAGACTGGCGAACGGACAAGACGCTGCGGCAATTGGAAGCGCTGCTGCTGGTGGCCGACCAAAAACAGACGTATCTGCTAAGCGGCAACGGAGACGTGATTGAGCCGGATGACGATATAGCGGCCATCGGAAGCGGAGGGCCCTTTGCGCTGAGTGCGGCGCGCGCGCTGATGCAATTCACGGACATGGACGCGCGGAAAGTGGCCGAAGCAGCGATGACCATCGCAGGCCAAACCTGCATTTACACGAACGAAAAGTTCACCATCGAAGAACTGTAGCAACAGCGGTCCTGATGAGGGTCGCGATGAAGTGGGCGTTACAACGAGGGCCGCAGCAGCCCGGACGCCGAAAGGATTTGGAATGGCGATTTACTTGCCACAGACCGTAGAAGAAGATTCAATCGCGCTGGACGAATTGACTCCGCGCGAGATTGTCTCTGAGTTGGACAAATATGTTGTAGGCCAGCAGGACGCAAAGCGCGCCGTGGCCATTGCCCTCAGGAACAGGATGCGCAGGCAGAAACTCTCGCCAGAAATGGCCGAGGAAGTGATGCCGAAGAACATCATCATGATTGGACCGACGGGCGTGGGGAAGACGGAAATTGCGCGCAGGCTGGCAAAGCTGGCGAATTCACCTTTCCTGAAGGTCGAAGCCTCGAAGTTCACCGAAGTCGGTTACGTGGGCAGGGACGTGGAATCGATGATTCGCGACCTGATCGAGATCGCAATCGACATGGTGAGAGAGGAAAAGCTCGAAGACGTTGCAGAGAAGGCAGAGATGAATGCAGAAGAACGCATTCTGGATCTTCTACTGCCTCCTTCACAGGCTACAACCAGCACGACAGGTGGAGACGGAAGCACCGGCGGCACGGCGACGCCCAGCAGTGGACCAACAACGATTCCGGGGGACTCCACCGCGCTCACATTGCCTGCGGAAAGCACCTCGCGCACCCGCGAGAAGCTGAGGCAGCAATTGCGTGAAGGCAAACTCGACGAGCGCACAGTAGAACTCGACGTACGCGAGAAGAACACGCCCACGTTCGAGATCATCAGCAATCAGGGCATCGAAGACATGGACATCAACTTCAAGGACATGTTGCCCAACATCTTTGGCCAGCGTACGAAGAAGCGGAAAATGAAGGTGGCCGAAGCCTTTGAATACCTGATTGCGGAAGAAGAGCAGCGGTTGATCGACATGGACCAGGTAACCAAGACGGCTCTGGATCGGGTAGAGCAGAGCGGAATCATCTTCCTGGATGAAATCGACAAGATTGCTGGACGTGAAGGTGGACATGGGCCGGATGTATCGCGCGAAGGCGTGCAGAGAGACATTCTGCCGATC
The DNA here is from genome assembly GCF_059726255.1 of Koromonas humicola. Lineage (NCBI taxonomy): Bacteria > Pseudomonadati > Acidobacteriota > Terriglobia > Terriglobales > Koromonadaceae > Koromonas > Koromonas humicola. The sequence goes on along the minus strand of NZ_AP040873.1, from coordinate 4,496,086 downwards.
GTAGAAGGCACGACGATCAACACGCGCTATGGAATGGTGCGAACGGATCACATTCTGTTCATTGCTGCGGGCGCGTTCCATGTGTCGAAACCGAGCGATCTGATTCCGGAACTGCAGGGCCGCTTCCCGATTCGCGTTGAGCTGAAGTCGCTGACGGTGGAAGACTTCGTCAAGATTCTGACGGAGCCGAAATCGTCGCTGACAAAGCAGTACGTCGCATTGCTGGAAACGGAAAACCTGAAGCTTGAGTTCACTCCGGATGCGTTGGAGGAGATTGCGGTCTTTGCGGCGCGGGTGAACGAGACGACAGAGAACATTGGAGCACGACGCCTGCACACGATTATGGAACGTGTGCTCGACAAGATCAGCTTCGAGGCTCCGGACTTAAAAGATAAGGATGTGAAGATCGATCGCGAATACGTCAGGACAATGCTGGCGGACATCGTGAAGGATCAGGATCTGTCGAGATACATTCTGTAACCCAGAAGTTAGGCGAGGTTTCGCAATATGGAGGCGCTGCTCTTTCGAGCAGCGCCTTTTGTTGTGCACCAAGTTGATACTGTCTTGTCAGGCCGCGGCGGCTGAACGCTCGGTGGCCACGGGACGGCTGAAGAAGTCAACGATGCGGCGATTGAAGGCTGACAGGTCCTGTGGTCCGCGACTGGTGACCAAGCCGTTGTCTTCGACCACTTGCTTATCCACCCAATGCGCTCCGGCATTGATGAGATCAGTCTTGATGGACGGCCAAGAAGTGAGAGTGGTGCCTCGGACGACGTCCGCCTCAATCAGCAGCCAGGGGCCATGGCAAATAGATGATACGGGTTTGCCTGACAGGCAGAAAGTGCGGATGAATTCGATGGAGTCCGAATCCATGCGCAAAACGTCTGGGTTCAAAACTCCGCCGGGAAGGTGCAGCGCGTCGTAGCGGTGCACGCTGGCGTCTGAGAGCGAAACATCTACCTTGATGTTGTCACCCCACTTAACGAATTTCCATGCGCGGATCTTGCCACCCTTGATTGTCTTGTTAGGCGAGATGACGTGCACGGTTGCGCCTGCGCGCTCAAGGGCCTTCTTGGGGCTGGTGAGTTCAATCTGCTCTACACCATTGGTGGCGAGGATCGCTACACGAGCGCCTTTCAGCTTGTTATTGCCGAATCCAAAGAGTGCCATGCGTTCTGCTCCTGTCTAAATTTTGGCGATGCAGGTTATGAATGCGAGGAGCGAGGCGGGGATGCACTACAGGGATTGCGGGTGTGTTCAGGAGTGGGATACAGAGGTGCGAAGGTTGACCAACTTCAACTCTGCATCGAAGCACTCTCAGGTTAGAGCCAAGTGCGTGCGCGAAACCCGGGCACAAGACTGAAGCTGGATCGGGCGTGCTAACAGAGAGTCACCGCTCACTTCTTGTCGCTCGAGGAGCACCCATATTGCTCAGAACTTTCGAGAGTGACTGTAATGTGAATGGTTTCTGAAGGTATATACCGCTTATAGCGCCTTTGCCCTGGATCATCGCAGGCTCGGCATAGCCCGACATATATATGATCGCAATATTGTGCCTGACCGCCATTACCTGCTGCGCCAACTCTGGCCCACTCATTCCGGGCATAATGACATCCGTCAGCATGACATCGATGTCGCCGCTGAAATCATTCAGCTTCCGAAGAGCATCATTGCCATTCTCAGCGGCAATAACTGAATAGCCAAGCGCGCTCAGAAAATCCATGCTGGATTCCCGTAACGCCTGATCATCTTCCACCAGCAGAATTGTCCCCTTGCACTGCGCCGGCATTTCATCTTGCTTACGATCAGTGCACTCCGACGATTCCCGTCGGGTAATGGCAGGGAAATACACCTTGAACGTCGAGCCTTTTCCTAGCTCGCTATCCGAGGAGACGTAACCTCCATTCTGGGCCACAATGCCGTAAACAGTTGCAAGGCCAAGTCCCGTTCCCTTTCCGAGTTCCTTCGTTGTGAAGAACGGCTCGAAGATGTGGGCCTGCGTCTCTTGATCCATGCCTACACCATTGTCGGTGACTGCGAGCATCACATACTTTCCTGCTGCCACCTCCGTCCATCCATCGCAGTGCATGTGATCAAGTTCAACATTTGAGGTTTCAATGATCAGCCTTCCTCCGTCAGGCATAGCATCGCGGGCATTTATACAGAGGTTCATTATTACCTGCTGAATCTGGCCGGGATCAGCTTCGCATTGCTCTAAAGTTGTGGACAATCTGCTCTCTATGGTGATGTGTTCACCAATCAGCCGGGGCAGCATCGCGATCGAGTCCTTCAGCACATCGTTAAGCTTCAAAATGCGTGGCGCTATGACTTGTTTTCGGCTGAAGGCCAGCAGCTGCAGGGTCAAATCACCGCCCCTTTTTGCTGCATTCATCAATTGCTGCACGTAAGTTCGCTGCGGGTCTTCGGTGCAATATTGCCCTAACAGTTCGGAGTAGCTGCTGATCACCATGAGCAGATTGTTGAAATCATGGGCTACCCCGCCCGCCAACTGGCCCACAACCGCCAGCTTCTCACTCCTCAAGAGTGCTTCCTCTGCTTGCCTCTTCTCCGATATGGACTGAGTTAACTTCAGCTTGCTGTAGCCCATCTCCGACAAGATGTGCGCAAGCCTCGTCATAAATGACATCGCTTTATCGACCATCCCGTTACTGAGGCGAGGAACGCGGTCTAGCGCTGCCATATATTTCTCTTCGTCAAATCCGTATTGCTTGGCCTGTTTGAGGAAGAGATCGCGGTCAATTTCTTCATCGTCGAAGAAGAACTGTCCTGAGAAGATATTCCCAATATGCTGGTCGCCCACCATCAGCGGAGTGGCCACGTCCCACATACTGTTTTTGCATTTGTAAACGCGATGTTCGCCTGGTCGGATGCCTGCGGTCAGTCTAGTGTCACTCTCCAGGCAGTTGATACAGCTCTCCGGATTGGCACGGTGAAAGTCTATACAGATTGCTTGCCAACCTACTCCCGCGAGCACCTTACCCCTTAAGTCGACGATCACCATAGGCATATGTACGATTTCAAAGAAATCGTCCATCAGGCCTTGAATAATCCCTACCTCTATGAAGTCTGACAATTCCAGTGTCGTGAGATCTTCTTTTGCGCTGTCCGGAGTTGGTCGAAGTTGCACGAAGTGCTGATTGCCGGGAAAGAGTCTTATCGGAGTCGGGCGGAGAAACGCGTCACGGTTCTGCGCGGCTGGCGGAGGCATTAGAGACTCTCCAAGACAGGCTACCCGATCCGCAGCTTCACCCTACTCGGAGCTGACGCCTAGTCTTTTGTGGGATCAGCGCAGTATATCCCGCTAACTACATTCCTATTCGTAAATGTTTACCCTAGTCCTCCATAAGGTGAATAGCCGGGTGGTCAATCTGCCTGGTCTGAATTGTTTGTAGATCTTGAACTTACACGCCGATCGCGTGCGCCGGTACATGGAAGAGCGGACATCGGGATTCAGGAGCAGCATGATACGGGGAGGCGACGACGGCGGACCTATGCCCGGGTGAACTTGGGGACAACCGAGGCCAGTTAGCATTCGGCTAGAATATAAGTATGGAATTGGATGAAGTAAGGATTTCTACACCGGCTGAGTTGGCGGAAAAACGCGAGCGGCTGTATGCGCATTTGCGCGAACTCGGGCGGGTGCTGGTGGCGTATTCGGGTGGGGTGGACTCGGCTTACTTGGCTTGGGCGGCGCACGAGGTGCTCGGGGAACAGATGCTGGCGGTAATGGCCGATTCGCCTTCGCTGGCACGGGCGCAGATGCGCGATGCGATTGCGTTTGCCGAGGAATGCGGGATTCCGCTCGAAACCGTACGCACGGAAGAGTTGGAGAACGCCGATTACCAGCGCAACGACTCGATGCGGTGCTTCCACTGCAAGGATGAACTGTTTGCAGTGATGGAGAAGTTTGCTGCAGACAAGGGTTGGCAGGCCGTGGCGTATGGCGTGAATCTGGATGACCAGGGAGACTGGCGTCCGGGGCAAAAAGCGGCAAGGCAACATGGAGTGGCGGCTCCGCTGTTGGAAGCGGGACTGACGAAGGCAGACATCCGCGCGCTTGCGGCAGAGGCGGGGCTGAGAGTTTGGGACAAGCCGGCATCGGCGTGCTTGTCGTCGCGCATTGAGTATGGACGACAGGTGACGCGCGAGGCTCTGGAGCAAGTGGAGCGCGGAGAAGATGCGCTGCGAGCCATGGGATTCAGGCAATTCCGGCTGCGGCATCATGGAGACATTGCGCGAATCGAGATTGCTCGCGATGAACTGCATCGGGCGCTGTCGTTGGAAATGTTCGCGCAGATGAGTGCCGAAATCAAAGCTTGCGGGTTCAAGTACGTGACGCTCGACGTGGAAGGGTTCCGGTCGGGGTCGATGAACGCGGTGCTGGCGGTGGAGACTTTGACGACCAGAGGCAAGCGCGAGTTACAAGAGCAATGATCGATAGGAAAGTACGAGATGAGTTTGCGCTGAGGCCGCCTGTTGGCGGCTTCGCTATTTAAAGCAGATTAAGTGCCCTGAAAAGATGCGCATGAGATAATTCTGAATAGTTTATCAGTGGATGATTTGTCACTGTGGGAGTGTCAATGCGCCGTTTGATTTGGTGTGTATTGCTACTGGCCGTGAGTTGCAGGGCTCAGAACCCGAACGGCGCCGATCTGGATCGAAAAATAGAAAAGCAGGTGCGCGCTACGTTTGGTCTCCCCGCCTATGTGAATGTCGATGTGGGTGCGCGAAAGCCCAGCACCGAGTTCGGCGGTTACGACCAGATCGAAGTGAAGATGTCGTACGGCCCGCAGTCCCAGACGCGGCAAATGCTGGTAAGCAAAGATGGAAAGACTCTGGTTTCCGTGGTAAAGATGGACTTAACACGCGACCCGATGGCCGAAGTGATGTCGAAGATCGACGTGAAGGGACGTCCGGTGCGCGGAAACAAGGATGCCAAGGTTACGGTCGTCGTCTATGACGATTTCCAATGTCCGTACTGCTCGCGCATGCACCAGACGCTGAACGATGTTCTGAAGACCTACGGCGACCGAATCAAGATTGTGTACAAGGATTTCCCGCTCGTGCAGATTCATCCGTGGGCAGAGCGGGCTGCAATCGATTCCGAATGCCTGGCGAAACAGAGCGCAGGCGCATTTTGGGATTTTGCGGATTACGTCCACGCAAATGGGCGCGAGATTCAGGGCGAGAAACGCCCGCAAAGCGTACAGGCTGCCGAAGTTGACCGTATCGCGATGGACATGGGCAAGCGGCACTCGGCCGACCCAGCCGCATTGGAAAGCTGCTTGAAGTCGCAGCCAAAAATGGATTTGGAAGCCAGCGTGAAAGAAGCTGAGTCGCTCGGGATTGAGGCTACTCCAGCGGTGTTCATCAATGGCACGAAGCTCGAGGGCGCAGTGCCGATCGAAGAGCTGCGGTTGGTTCTCGATAAGCAACTGAAGGACGTGGGCGTTGAGCCTCCGACGAAGGCTTCGGCCAACGCTGGAGAATAGGCTGGGGAATTGAAGTTGACCTGGCTAGGGCGGCAAAACGTTTGTCAGTGAAATGAGTAGAACTGTTGGTTTTGAGCTGGATAGCACGCAGGGTTTGGAGGGATCTCGATTGAAACGCAAGGTGAATGTTTGGAGCGCGACGCTGATACTTTGCGCGCTGGCGCTTTTGGCGGGAGCGGGATGCAAAGGCGCGCAGGGCAGCTCAGACGTGGTAGCACGGGTGAATGGGCGCAAAATTCTGCGCTCCGAAGTCGAGAAGTATTATCGCAACCAGACCGAAGGTCAGCCCTCACCTTCGACTGAACAGGCACAGAGCCTGCGGCTCAGCATTCTGCGCGAGCTGATCGAAAATGAAATTCTGCTGCAGAGGGCGGAGAAACTCGGCCTGCTCGCGACAGACGAAGAAGTGGACAGCAAGCTGAACGAAATTCGTGCGCCTTTCACGAAGGAAGAATTCGATCAGCGGATGAAGGAACGCAGCATCACGCTCGACGACTTCAAACGCGATCTGCGGCGCTCGATCACCGTCGAAAAGGTACTGAACAAAGAGATCACGTCGAAGATCAACATCAGCGACAGCGATATTTCGAACTACTACAACCAGCACAAAGCGGAATTCAACTTGATCGTGCCGCAGTATCATCTGGCGCAGATTCTGGTGACGACGCAGCCAAATCCGCAGGTTCGGAACCTGAAGAACGATAAGGCACAGAACGAGGCCGAGGCGAAGAAGAAGGTTTCGATGCTGATGAATCGGCTGGATAGCGGCGAGGACTTTGCCACGCTGGCGATGAACTACAGCGAGCAGCCCGATACGTCTGCGACTGGCGGCGACCTGGGATTCATTCCGGAGAATTCGCTGCAGGGCGACAAGCAGGCGTTTGACGCTATCAGCAAACTGAAGCCGGGACAGTTCACCCCGCCGCTACCAGCGGCAGACGGCGGCACGCACCAGTTGTTTGGCTACCGCATCATCAAGCTGATTTCGCGCGAGCCGGCAGGCCAGCGCGAATTGAATGATCCTCGCGTGCAGCAGGCAATCCGCGAGCAGTTGCGTGATCGTCGCGAGCAGTTGCTGAAGGCGGCTTACTACGAGTCGCTCCACAACAGCGCTTCGATCGAAAACTACATGGCGGATCAGGTGCTGAAGGGGAGCGGACAGTAAGGAAGAGGTTCGCAAGGTATCGCGAGTTTAACGCCCGGCTCAATGCCGGGCGTTTCCTTTTTTGGGGTGATGGGGATCCCGACGGCCCTTGGTTCTGAGGTGACGTGGAAACAAACTCAAGTGCAACTACTCCACCCTAAACTCTTATGAGTTTAGGATGGGGCACCCTGGAACTCCCTGGCGATGCGGAGGTAGATTTACTCAACAACGAGCAAGAGGTCTCCGGCATTGACGGTCGCGGATTCGGGCACGGAGATCTTGGTTACTTTTCCCTTCTTGGTGGATTTGATCTCGTTCTGCATCTTCATGGCTTCTACCACGACGAGGCCCTGACCCGATTCGACTTCGTCACCCTCGGAGACGAGCAGGCGAACGATCTTGCCGGGCATAGGGGCAGTAATCTTGGCTGGGCCAGACTCTCCTGCCATGGAAGCGAGACGACTGCGCAGCGAGCGTGGGTCGCGGACCTCGGTCGCAAAACGCTCGGAACCAATGATGATGTGCGTTTCGCCCAGCAGAGAGTACTCACGCTTGGCTTCGTAGTTTCGTCCGTCGTAGATGATGGAGAGGACGTCGCGCGCGGTCATGGCGACGTCGAGCGCAAAGGGCTCGCCATCAACCGTAGCCTGATAGCCGTTGCTGACGCGCTCCAGTTCGACCTGATGCAAAGTGCCTTCGACGAGAACTTCGTATTTCATCGGCCTACCCCCTCGATGCGTGCGGCAGCTTTCCAGCCGCTTGGCTTCGTACTTCCGTTGGTCGGCGGTGCGACTCGCGGAGTGGCTGCATGCAGTCCATCGTTATTGCGCGCTGGCTGCGAACCGGGCGGCGGTTGCTGCGAGAAAATTGCGGCGGCCAATGCCACGACTGGACGGCGGCGCTCGGTGCGTTCATCAGTTACGCGCGGCTCCTTCAGCAGGCGATCGAGGAAACCGGTGTCGACGCTTCCGGCCTGAAACTCAGGATGCAGCAGAATGCGCCGGAAGAGTGAGAGGTTGGTTTTGATGCCTCCGATGAAGTACTCGATGAGAGCTCGGCGCAGGCGATTGATGACCTGCGTGCGGTTTTCGCCATAGGCAATGAGCTTGGCGAGAAGCGGGTCGTACTCCAGCGGTACTACCCATCCTTCGTACATTCCGCTGTCGCGGCGGATGCCGGGACCGGAGGGCGAGATGAGGCGAGTGATGCGTCCGGGGGACGGGAAGAAATTGTTGTCGGGATCTTCGGCGTAAACGCGCAGCTCCATCGCGTGGCCGCGGAGGATGATGTCCTGCTGCTTGATTGGAAGCGGCTCTCCGGCGGCAACACGGATTTGGAGTTGCACGAGATCGATTCCGGTGACCGCCTCGGTGACCGGGTGCTCAACCTGAAGGCGAGTGTTCATTTCGAGAAAGTAGAAGTTCTTGTCGGCATCCACAAGGAACTCGACTGTTCCGGCGTTGAAGTAGGTCGCCGCCTTGCCAACGCGCACAGCAACCTCGCCCATGCGGCGGCGCATGTCGGGATCGACAAATGAGCAAGGCGCTTCTTCAAGAACCTTTTGATGGCGCCGCTGTACGCTGCACTCGCGTTCGGCAAGGTAGATGACATTGCCATGCGTGTCGCCGAAGATCTGCATTTCGACGTGGCGCGGGCTCTCGATGAACTTCTCGATGTAGACCTCAGAATCACCAAAAGAGCGCTGAGCCTCGCTTTGGGCGGCTCGCAATGCAGACCCCAACTGCTTCGGGTTTGTGACCAACCGCATGCCCTTGCCTCCGCCTCCAGCAGCAGCTTTGAGCATGACCGGGTAGCCGATGGATTCGGCTACTTCCAATGCTTCCTCAACGCTCTTGAGTCCGCTCTCAGTACCGGGGACGAAAGGGACTCCAGCCTTCTTCATGTGCTGACGCGCGCGGGTTTTGGAACCCATCATCTCCATCGATTCCGGCGAGGGGCCGATGAAGACAATGCCAGCTTCGCGGCAAGCGCGAGCAAACGCTGCGTTCTCGGAGAGGAATCCGTAACCAGGATGAATGGCTTCAGCACCGCTCCGGCGAGCCGCTTCGAGGATCTTGGGAATGTTCAGATAGGACTCGGAAGCCTGGGCGGGACCAAGGAACTGACAGAAGTCGGCCTTGCGTACGTGCAATGCACGGCGGTCCACGTCCGAGTAAACCGCGACGGATTCGATGCCCATTTCGCGACACGCACGAATGACACGAACTGCAATCTCGCCCCGGTTGGCGATCAAAATTCGTTTGAACATGAAAGAATTCCCCTCAAGAGGTGGAGCTAGGGTAAAGGTTTGGATATTACCAAAAACTCGGGGCCACGGGGAACAGAGATGCTGAGGTGAGAGCGGGAAAGGCGAGCTGGAAACGTCCTTTTATAGCCGTTCGGCAGGCGAAAACGTCTAAATGCGGGAGTGCTCCGCCATGTGGATCGGCGCCAGGGCGAGCGTCTGCTGCACCTGCTCGATTCGATTTCGCAGGCGGTCGAGAGTAACCGTGAGCACCTTTGCCTTTTCCAGCAAACCCCGGTCGGTAGCAATTTTCAGCGTAGCCATGGCGCTTTGCGTGGCGGTGGAGGCAGAGTCCAGCAGGCGGACAAGAGCATCAGCGTGGGGACGCCAAAGGTGAGTCGAATCCTGACGCTGCTTGAATTCCTCGATTTCAGCCTGCATGCGCGCCATGACGGCCACCATGCGAACGAGTGCGCGGGCGTTATCGCCTCGAAAACTCTTCTCATGATGAAACTCTGCAGCGCAGGCATCGGCTTCGTGCGGCTGCAGGACGAAGTTGCCGAACTTCATAGGAACAATCTGGCGGTAACGCTCATCGGCCGCACGAACCCAACTGCGAAGTGAGTCCTCAACTGACCGGATGCGGGTCTCCTCTTGCAGCAGTCCCGGATCACCGAACCCGTGCAGAGGCGAACTCGGTGCAGGCGCTGGGGTTGGCATAGGAGCGGGTGCGGCAACAGGGGGTGGAGGCGGCGCCGAATATCGCTCGACCGGGCGCGGCTGGATGGCTTCGTCGAGAATACGCGTGTGCGCGCGAGAGTCGACGGCCTTCTTGAGCCGCGAAACGTGGCGGAAGTGGTCCTGTGCGCGACGATACTCAGTGTCGAGGATCTTATTGACTTCAAGGCGAGTGAGCTGCTCGACGGTGATGTCACCGTCCACCCGCGATGACAGGCTTCCGCCTCGCTGCTGGATGTCGTCGGCGTAGGCCTTGATGCGGCTGGCCGCCGACTTGAACAGTTCCATGAAGCGACGACCGAACTTGTCATTGTAAGGTGCGATAGTAGCCAGCGCATGAGGGTGATAGAACGCGGGGCCGAAGGTGTGCTTGATGTTCCGGGCCTTCTGCATAAGCCCGGAATCCATGAGCCGGTCGAAGTGGCTGATGTGTTCGACTTCGTCGCTGAGGTATTCAAACTCCTCCAGCGTACGCGCCTCGTCCGCCGTGAGCTGGGGGAGTTCGGCGTCGTCAAGAATTTCCATCAGCGCGATCTCGAAGGGCGGGATGGGCGCAACACCATCCATCGAGTATCCGCGGCGATCCCACTGACCAGGCACTCGAGGATTTCTATAGAGGAAGGTAGCGACGAAATCCGTCTTGTCGCGATCGAAGTCGTTCTTGGACTGCTTGCGTGCGTAATAGCGAAGGAGGGCCTCAGCAAGATCTTGATCGACAGTTGTGGTGAGGCTGTGGCGAAGCATTTCGGGCGTGATCGCCATGTCAAGCAGCTTGAGCCAGCGGCGCATTGCAGGTAGCAGTGTTGCAACATCGCGATCACGAGCGCGCAGCGACTCGGGCTCAAGCCCGCGCGGCGGCGTTACTTCGTCCTCAAGAAATTCGCGCAGCAGGTTGAGATAGAAACCATGCACGATTTCGAGGATAGTAAGTTCCCAACTGAGATCGACAGCCAACACTGCACTCCAGATTGTCTTGTGAGAAATCCAGTGTAGCCCTTTGCCGGGCGGAGAGGAATCAGAAATTGTTGCGGCACGCAAACGGCCTCTCCGAAGAGAGGCCGCTCGGTGAAGCGATGTGTAGTAGAAGGTTACTTGCCCTGCTGCTGATCCATGACGATTCCGCCCGGACCCTGCTTATTGGCCTTTTCCTTCTTGGTCGCGATGGTCTTGTCAACCCACGTGTCGGCCGTCTTGAGATCGGCGGTGCGGGCATCAGGATTGTCGCATTCGTAATCGGCGCGCTCGCGATACATGAGGTTCATGTACGCCATGGCATCGTCGTAGTCCTGACGAAGCTGGAGGGACTTGCTGAGAAGGTTGATGCCTTCTTCAACTATAGGCGCGTTGTGAGCCTTGACCACTTCGCAGACCTTTTTGTCCTTGAGTGGGTCGGTGGCCTTCATGCCGATCTTGTTGCGCTCATCCTGACGGAACTTGTAAGCCTCGGTCCAATCAATGAAGGCGACGGAGTAGTAGGATTCCGGATCATTAGGATCGATCTGGACGGCCTTGTTATAGAACTGCTTGGCGTCATCGAACTGCTTCTGCTGAAGGTAAAGGTAGGCGATACCTTTAACAGCGTTGATGTTGCTGGCATCTGCGTCGAGTACCTTCTTGTACTCATCGATGGCCTGCGCAGCAAAGCGCTTGTTCTCTTCTGTCTCCGCGCCAGGCACATACTGCTGGGCGTAGGCGGTCGCGAGATAGATGCGCGCGTTGAGGAGCTTGGGATCGAGACTAACAGCAGTCTTGAAGTGTTCGATCGCCTCTTCATAACGGGCGTTCTTATAGGACTGAACTCCCTTGTTGAGGTGGTCGCGAGCCTGGAGCTTGGTGCAGCCGGCAGAGGCCAGTACGATGAGAGCGAGGAACAAACCGGCCAGCACGCGTACGATTCTGTTCATTTGATGTCACCTTCCGTTGCCAATTCTTGGCCGGGGTCTAAGGTCTCGGGCGAAGCTTCGGAGCCGGTCCGGCGGCGCTGGTTGCCGAATATGGCTGCTGGCGCTTCAATTCTCCCGAATATTGCGGGAGCTTGCGAGGAGGTGGGAGCGCGGCTCGCACCGCACTCCCGTTGCTCATTTTCTCGCGTTACGGCTATTGACCTTGTTCGATCTTGGCCGTAATGAGACCCACCTTGTCCACGCCAGCAGCGTGGACCTTGTCAATTACCTGGGCTACGTCGGAGAAGGTGAGGTCTTCATCACCCTTCACGAACGCAACCTTTTCGGCGCGCGTCTTGAAGATGTCTTCAAGACGGCCCTGGAGTTTGTCGAGCGTAACGTCGTCCTGGTTGATCTTGAGCGTATTGTTCTTGAGCACCTGAACCACGATCGTGCGATCGTTGGACTCCGTCTGCTTTTGGGGCTGCTTCGGCGGCTGGGGAACCAGCGCGTCAAGGCCCTTGGGCGTGAGCGGAGTGATCACCATGAAGATGATCAGCAGCACGAGCAACACGTCAATCAACGGCGTTACGTTAATGTTTGCCTGGGGACCACCGTCCCCACCGCCAACTGCCATTGCCATAGCGGTTGTCTCCTACTTGGCCGTTGCCGGCGATTCGAGCGAGCCCTGCTTACGTTCTTCAGTGAGAAGGCCGAGCTGATCCACTCCAGCGGAACGGACATTGTCGACCACGGCGACGACATCGCCATACTTGGCGCCAGCGTCAGCTTTCACGAAGATTCGCTTATCAGGCTTGTTCGCGAGTCTATCTTTCACTTTGTCAGTCAAGTTTTCAGCCGAAACCGCGTCGGAATTGAAGTAAATCTTCCCGTCGCGCATAACCGCCACGATGAGGGAATCTTCCTTGTCGGCCTCGGGCATTTTGATCGGATTGTCGGTCTTCGCCAGGGTCACGCTAACGCCCTTCTGGAGCATTGGCGTGATCACCATGAAGATGATCAACAATACGAGCATCACGTCGACCATCGGAGTCACATTGATGTCCGAGTTGACGCCTGCTATTTTCTTTTTCTTGCCGTTTGCCATTTCTTCCCTATCTCCGGGGTTCCAGTTACTTGCGGACGTTGCGGCGCTTCAGGAAATAGTCGATCAATTCGCTGGAGCTATTTTCCATTTCGACGTCGAACGCTTCGACGCGACCGGTAAAGTAGTTGAACATCCAGACGGCCGGGATAGCCACGAACAGACCGATAGCGGTGGTTACCAGAGCTTCCGAAATACCACCGGCGACGGCGGCGAGACCGGTTGCCTTCGCGCCCGAAATGCCCTTAAACGCGTTCAAGATGCCGACCACGGTTCCGAACAGGCCTACGAACGGAGCGGTGGAACCAATGGTGGCCAGACCAGCAAGACCGCGCTTCAATTCAGCGTGAACAATGGCTTCTGCACGCTCGAGGGCGCGACGGGAAGCTTCGAGCTCTTCACCAGGCAGTTCGGTGGATTCGCCGTGAGCCTTGAATTCCTGCAGGCCAGCGGAAACGACCTTAGCCAAGTGGCTCTTCTTGTTGCGATCAGCAACCTTGATAGCTTCTTCGATCTTGCCGTCCTTAAGGGCGCCGGCGACTGCGGGAGCAAACGCACGCGACTGACTACGAGCGGCGGAGAAGGCAAGCGCGCGATCGATCATGATGCCGATCGACCAACCGGACATAAGGAAGAGCACGATGACGACGACCTTCGCGAGGACGCCCATCTGCTTCCACAGCGAGATCGGATCCCATCCGATACCACCCTCTGGCTCTTGGAAGAGCAGGACCGCGGCTTGGTGCATGTTGCACAGAACCAAAGTTGCAATGTTTGCGAGAACCATGAGTTGAATTTCCTCCTCAGAACACCCTCTTGGAAGAGTTCTGATTTTCTAAGTTAGTGCGCAGCCGCTGCAGGGCCTGCGCGATCCTTCCGGGCGGCGACGAGCACGAAGCGCCCGACTGAGACTGGCAGGATCTCTAAAGAGATGCGCCAGCCAGAGCTGGAATTCGACAGAGGAACCAGAGTCGGCCAAAATACCAAGCCGGGAACTGGTCGCCCCCCCCCATAGCGAGGACTAGCTTGCGCCCGCCAAGTTAAAGTTGACCGTAACCTGCGTATCCACTTCGACCGGCTCGCCATTCAGGATGTACGGCTTGTACTTCCACTGCCGCACGGCATCAATGGCGCTCTGGATCAGCATGGGGTGACCGCTGACGGCTTTCAGGTTTTGAATGCTGCCGTCCTTACCGATAACCGCCTGAAGCACAACAGCTCCAGAGATGCGGGCCTGCTTGGCCAACGGCGGATAAGTCGGCTGCACTTTGCGGATCACCATACCCGTGGTGACGCCAGAGGAAACCTTGACGCGCTGAGGCGTGGCTGCCTTGGGAACCGCAGTGGGAGCAGAGGACATGATGGACCCGAGCACGCCGCCGACAACGCCACCGGCCTGACCACCCGGTACGCCACCTACGACGCCACCTACGACACCACCACTGGACGGCGGCGGAGCGTCGTCTTCCTTGATCATCTGGATCTTCTTAGGGATGGTGGTTGGCGCCTTGAGCTGACCATTGTCAATCTCGGTCTGAACCTTAACCACCTTAACCGGCGCCGGGGTCGCCGCTGGAGGCGGAGGCGGAGGTGGAGGCGGCGGAGGAGCAACCAGATAGCCCATCAGCTGCTGCTTGGGAAGTGCTTCAGTGTAGATCAAAGGAATCAGCACGAGTACGCCCACGAGAGCGATTTGAATCAAAAATGAGAGGAGCGTCGCCCAAGGGCCACGCCGCTTCAATTTCGAATTCTTCCCGCCAGACTCCAAGAGGCTGTCTTCAAACATAAGCCTGTTCTCCGTTACTAATCGAATAGACACCGGGGACGTTCAATTTGCTCCCGGAATTGGGCACGAACTCTAAAAAAATTCCTCAAAAACCTCATCCGGTCAAAATTTCAGGGGAGAACGGCGAGGCAAAGCAAAACAGTTTCGGAAAACAGCGAGGCGGGCGACCTCTGGGGCTGCCCGCCTTACCTGAACTACGTTTGTAGACTGGCCCAGTCTTAAGCCTTTGCAGGCGCTTTGTAACGACGGCCTTCAGTGCTCGAAGAGGCCGGCGCACCGGGGACAGTCTGCTTGCCACGCCATTGCTGATATGCGACCAGCATAGGTGCGGCAATGAAGATAGACGAGTAAGTGCCAATTATGATGCCGATGACCAGGGCAAGAGAGAAGCCATGCAAAACTTCGCCGCCGAAGACGAACAGCGCAAGCACGGTCAGGAACGTCAAGCCTGAGGTCAGAACGGTTCGGCTCAGAGTCTGGTTGATGCTACGATTTACGATCTCAGTGAGCGACTCCTTACGAAGTAGCTTCACGTTCTCGCGAATACGATCGAAAACGACGATGGTGTCGTTCATCGAGTAGCCGACGAGGGTGAGAATCGCGGCGATTACCGTCAGCGAGATCTCAGTGTTGAGCAGCGAAAATGCACCAACCGTGATCAGCGTGTCATGGAAGCAGGCGACGACGGCAGCCACACCATAGATCAACTCAAAGCGGAACCAGAGGTAAACAAGCATTCCGAGCAGAGAGTAGAGGGTGGCGAGCAGAGCGCGTTGGCGGAGCTGGGCTCCGACCTGCGGTCCGACAATTTCCACGTTCCGCACGCCGAAGTTGGAGGTAAAGAAGTCCTGCTGCAGGGCCTGAACAACCGGGGCAGGAGCCACGCCACTCACATCAGAAATGGAGTTGAGCACGCCGCCGCGGGTCTTGTCACGAAAATCGACAACTGCGCGGGCGATCTGGCCGTATTGCTGCGGAGCGTCGGTGCCAAGGTGCAGAGGATCGTTCTTGAGCAAGTAATCCTGCAGCGAGCTGTAGCCGACGTTGTTGAGGTCGGTCTTGCCCGGCTGAGAACTGGTCTCAAGAGCGTTGATGATCTTTTCCTTGCCCTGATCGAGCGCCTGCTCGCTGGTTTCGCGGATGTCGAGCCGGATGAGCAGTTCGTTGTGGCCCGGGCGAGTGTCGGCCTGGATGGTCGGGTTCTTCAGGCCCGCACGGTCGAGATCAGCACGGATGGCATCAACGTTGGGCGTCTGCGTAAACTTGACGTCCACCACGGTGCCGCCGCGGAAATCGATCCCGAGCGGAATGCCGTGCCAGGCAGCCATGGAAATGACGCCGGCGACGGAGAAGACCAGAGAGAGAGCGAGAAAGTACCACTTCTTGCTCAGGAAGTCGATATTTGTATTGCGAAACAGTTCCACAGTAGAAGCCTTCTACCCGAGAAGCACGTGCTTCTCTTGAATTCTTTTGCGCCGCAGCCGCTGCCGCGGTTCCTACACCTGACTTGCTGCGGCGGGCGCTCCGAAACCGGAGCTACCCGCCGGCGAACTAGATCGAGAGCGCCTCGCCAACCTTGTGACGGTTGAGGATGCTGTCGAAGATGGTGCGCGATACGAACACGGCGGTGAACAGGTTTGCCAGCAGACCGAAGGTCAGTGTGACGGCAAAGCCCTTGACCGGACCGGTTCCGAACAGGAACAGGATGGCCGCCGAAACAATGGTGGTGACGTGCGTATCAACGATGGTCACCCAAGCATGGCCAAAGCCCTGCTCTACGGCCGAAGGCGGCGTCTTGCCAGCGCGCAGTTCTTCGCGGATACGCTCGAAGATCAGCACGTTGGAGTCAACGCCCATACCGACGGTGAGGATCAGACCGGCAATGCCCGGCAGGGTGAGCGTGGCTCCGGAGAAGCCAAGGAACCCAAGCAAGATCACCAAGTTCAGGACCAGCGCAAGGTCTGCATTGATACCGGCGAAGCGGTAGTAGATCAGCATGAAGACCATGACAGCGACCATGCCGATTAGAGCAGCGCGGATGCCTTGGCGAATCGAGTCAGCACCGAGCGAGGGACCGACGGTGCGCTCTTCGAGGTACTTGATCGAGGCAGGCAGAGCACCAGAACGCAGGACCATCGAAAGATCCTTGGTCTGCTGCTCGGTGAACGAACCGGAAATACGGCCGGTGTCGCGAATGGCTTCCTTGATATTGGCAACTTCCTGCACCTTGCCATCGAGCACGATCGCGAGGCTATCGCCTACGTGCGAGGAGGTGAAGTTGTAGAAGCGGTCGCCGCCATCGCGGGTCAGCGTGAACATGACGTCGGGGCGACCAGTGTCCTCGCGTCCAGCCTCGGCAGAACGCAGATCGCGTCCGCTGACGGCCGAAACACGGCTGATGATGTAGTAGACGTCTCCACCATCAGAACTCGCCTTGCCACCGATGTTCTTGCCCTTCATGATCACGGAGTCGGGAGGAAGAATGCCGCCGTGGGCAGCCAACGCGGCCTGCTCGCTCGGATATGCTTCGCGATCGATCGCCTGGCGGATCTCAAGCATAGCGGTGGACTGCATGACTTCCTTCACGCGGGCGGGATCGTCCACGCCGGGAAGCTGCACTAGGATCTGGTGCTCGCCAAGGCCGTGTTCCTGAATCACAGGCTCGGAAACGCCGAGCTGGTCAATTCGGTTGCGGATGGTTTCAATGGCCTGCTCGACGGCGCGCTTCTTGATGGAATCGAGAACTTGGGGCTTCAGAGCTACGGTCCAGGAATTCTCGGCACCAGAGGCGAGATCGTATTCGCCAAACTGCTCGGTGACTACGGAACGAAGATCACCCGCGGCACCGATATCGACGCCACGAACGCTGATAGCCTGGGGAGCGGCGACAGGGTCCGTCTTGATGATGTCACCGTAACCAATGTTCTTCTTCTTCAGCGCGTCCTTGAGACGTTCAACGGTCTGATCGGTTTCGGCGTTGACAGCATCATTGACCTGCACCTGAAGGATGAGGTGAGTGCCGCCGCGAAGATCGAGGCCGAGATGGATGTTTTGCTGAATGCCAGCGATAAGACCTTTGGTCTTAATGGCTTCAATGCTCTTCTGAGGATCGGTGCCGAGGAAAATTCCCCAGACGAATACGATCAGAGTAGCGAGGATGAGTACGACCTTCCAAAGCAGGTTCTTCTTCATGGAAACCGCGACC
This sequence comes from Koromonas humicola, assembly GCF_059726255.1. NCBI lineage: Bacteria > Pseudomonadati > Acidobacteriota > Terriglobia > Terriglobales > Koromonadaceae > Koromonas > Koromonas humicola. The sequence continues at coordinate 4,478,467 of NZ_AP040873.1, read as the reverse complement.
GCCTAAGATTTCTTTGCGCCATCGTCGAGGGTGACCGATGCGATGGCATTACGTGCAACTTCAATTTTCAGGTTATCCGGGGGGACGCGCAGAACAATACTGCCCGCGTCATTTCCCTCGCTCTGCCTAATTGAAAGAATGATACCGATGATTCCTCCAGTAGTAGTGACACGGTCGCCGGACTTTAAATTGGCCAGCATTTCCTGCCACTTCTTCTGCCGCTTTTGCTGCGGCATGATGAGAAGGAAGTAGAAGATGGCGAAAATCGCCACCATCATCAGAAGACCAGTCATCCCTCCACCAGACTGCTGGAACAGGACGAGGGATGCGAAATGAGCAATCATTCTCTAGGGCTCCCGCCGCTTGCCGGTGCCCGCTGGCAGAACGCGGCGCAGAATTTGAAATTACCTGAAACATCACGGCGAGGTCTGCGCACGAGAGACACACCCTGGGCACAGTGACTCACCGGTGGTGCCAAAGTTCTTCTGGTATCTGGGAGTTCAGATTAACGCGAATTCCAAGTTCCAGCACGCAGAATTTAGGGAAGACGGCCGCGAAGAGGTGAAACCTTAGCGAACGCCCACAACTTTGCCCGCCCTTAAACAGCCGAACGAGCGCTTGCAAATTCCCCTGAAATGATAGTCTCTCGGACGCGCCGCATGATGTCAAGGTAGTGCGCGAGATTATGCACGGTGTTAAGTACTTGTGCCAGCACCTCCTGAGATGAATACAGGTGGCGGAGATAAGCTCGTGAATAACGGGCACATACCTTGCATTTGCAATTGGGATCGATTGGGCCTTCGTCACGCGCAAAACGCGCGTTTTTGATATTGACCTTGCCCTCCGAGGTAAAGAGCAGCCCATGTCGCGCGGCGCGGGTGGGCAAAACGCAATCCATCATGTCCACACCAAGGCGAACGTACTCGACGATCTCCTCCGGGGTGCCGACGCCCATGACGTAGCGTGGCTTGTCGGTCGGAAGCAGCGGAATGGTGGCGTGCATCATTTCCCAAGTCTTCTCGCGAGGCTCTCCGACAGCAAGCCCTCCTATGGCGTATCCCGGGAACCCAATTTCGATTGTGCGCTCGGCGGATTCGCGGCGGAGGTCTGGGTACATACCTCCCTGCACGATTCCGAATAGAGCTTGGGACTGCTCGGTGCCGAACTCGCGCGTCTTTTCCTCGAACCAGGGCACCTCGCGCTTGTGTGCTTCGAAATACTGCTTGCTGCGAAGCGCCCAGCGGGCCGTCATCTCCATGGACTTGCGGGCGCGGTCGTAGGTCGCCGGAAACTCGGTGCACTCGTCGAAAGCCATGATGATGTTGGCGCCGAGGCCGATTTCGGTGGCGATGGAGGTTTCGGGCGAAAAGAAGTGCAGCGAGCCATCGAGATGAGAGCGGAACTGCACGCCATCTTCGGTGAGCTTGCGAAGCTCGCTGAGGCTGAAGACCTGGAAACCGCCGGAGTCGGTAAGTATGGGCTTGTTCCATGCCATGAACTTCTGCACGCCGCCGAGCTGGCGAACGGTCTCGACTCCGGGGCGCAGATAGAGGTGGTAGGTGTTGTTGAGCAGGATCTGGACGCCGAGTTCTTCGAGCAAATCCTGAGAAACACCCTTGACCGAAGCCACGGTGCCAACGGGCATGAAAACGGGGGTACGAACCTCTCCGTGCGGAGTGATGAAACGGCCAGCGCGCGCGGCGCCACAAGTGGCTTCGACCTGAAAAGAAAATGACATGGAGAGTTGATTGTAAAAGACCAGGTTTCAAGGTTCAAAAGTCGAAAGGTCTTTAAGGTCGCGCGACCAGAAACTCGGAGTTTCGCAGCAGTAAGTTTCAGAACCAGAACTTCGTCTCCATACGGGAACGGACCGGGCCGAAGGGTTGGCCCTAGGTTGCCCGAAGAGCATCTGAATACATGGTTTCGGGCTGTCGATTGTGACGTTGCGAGGAGGAACTATGAAGAAAGTTACGCGTCTGATTTCAGCGACTCTCATCGGTTTCCTGCTGCTGGCCGTGCCGAGTTGGGCCGGGCCGGTGAACGTGGTGAGTCCCGACAAGGTCGGAATGTCTCGCGAGGTAGTGTCATCCATTGATGACTTCGTGCAGGTTGGAATCAAAGCTAAGTACTACAAAGGCGCAGTGGTGCTGGTTGCGCGGCATGGGCAGATTGTTCTGTACAAGGCATACGGGGAATCGAAATCAGGCGTGCCGATGAAGACGGATGCGATCTTCCGGCAGGCGTCGATGACGAAGCCGATCACGACGGTGGCGCTCATGCAGTTCTATGACAAAGGAATGTTCAAGCTGGATGATCCGCTCTCAAAATTCATTCCCGAGTTCAAGAACATGCAGGTGGCGCAGGACGATGGCACGGGGCACATAACCCTCGTCCCAGCCAAACGCGAAATCACCATGCACGACCTGCTGAGCTATTCGGCGGGATTCACGGCCACCTTCTTCCATGGCACGAACGCAGCTACGAATGCTGTCACAGAGTGCTATGCCGAGAAGGGTGTGCGGGATCTGTTCAACGCTTCGTACACGCACACGTTGAAAGACAACGTAATGAATATGGCGAAGTGCCCTCTGGCTTTTCAACCGGGTGAGGGCTGGCAGTATGCTCACGCTTCGCAGGACATCATTGGATACCTGGTAGAAAAGTTCTCCGGGATGCCACTGGATCAGTACGTGACGAAGGCGATCTTCAAGCCGCTGAAGATGAACGAGAGCTGGTGGTATCCGCCGGAAGACGTGCAGGCGAGGATCCCAGAAGTGACGGTAAAGAACGACTCGACCGCACTGTTTGCCACGAAGAAGCTCGGGCTACTGGAAGAGGATACGCAGTACTCGTTTGGAAAGAACAAAGAGTATCTCTCGGCAGGTGCGGGGTTGCATTGCACGGCCTATGACTACTATCGGTTTGGCCAAATGATGCTGAACAAAGGTGAGCTGGACGGCGTTCGCGTACTGAGCCAGAAGACAGTGGACTTGATGACTCATCCCTCGCCGGACAAGTTCAAGACCTCGAGCTTAACCGAGAATATGTGGGGCTACGGAGTGGACGTGCAGGTGACGGATACGCATGGCGGCCCGGGCTTCTGGCTGGGAGGCAAGGGCAGCTACGGCTGGCGCGGCATCTGGAGCACGCTCTGGAATAACAGTCCTACAAACGACACGGTGACGATCATGGAAACCCAGGTAGGGGACGATGGCGCGTTTCCGTATCTGTATCTGATCGACACGTTCAGTTCGGATGCTGTGGTGAAGTAAGCTGAACCAGCTTTGAATTGGCAGGAGCGGACTCGGTTCGCTCCTGTTGGTGTTTTGTGCCTTGCTGAATTCCGCCCAAGCAAACTGCAACCCTGAATGGGGCCCCTGAACTTCCCCATTCTGAGTGTAGGATTTCAATATGCATACGTTGAAAGCCGTCATTTTCGATTATGGAAAAGTGCTGTCGCTGCCTCCCACCTTGGAAAATTGGCAGCGGATGAGTGCGCTGTTTGGCAAGGAACTGCAAGAGTTCCAGAAGACCTATTGGGGACATCGCGAAGAACTCGACCTGGGAACGCTGGACAACGCAAGCTACTGGAAAGTGCTCGGACGGGACTGCGGGATTTCGATCAACGACGAAGATGCAAAGAAGCTGATGGATGTGGACAACGCGCAATGGACAAACGTATCTCCTGAGATGATCCGGTTTGCGCGGGATTTGAAAGCAGCCGGCTACAAGATCGGCATCCTGAGCAACATGGAGTTCAAGATGCTGGAAGCCATGCGCCGAAAGTTCGACTGGCTGGACGAATTCGATGTCCAGATCTATTCATGCGAACTGGGGATTATGAAGCCAATGCCCGAGATTTACCGCATTGCCTGTGAGCGTCTTGGATGCAGGCCTGAAGAAGCATTGTTCCTGGACGACAAGAAGGTGAACACCGACGCGGCAAAGAAAGCTGGATTGCAGAGCTACATTTTCCACTCGGCTCCCGATCCGGTGATGCTGACGGGAAAGCCGGAAATTTCAGTGGGTGAGCTGAGAGCTCTGCTACTGGGCGAAACAGAGCCGGTCGCGGCAGAACAGCGATAGTCCCCGTACTTCAGCAACGTTGCAAGTGCAATGAAAAACCCACATCTGTTGTTGAGGTAGCAGATGTGGGTGCACGAAAAGGGATTGTGCAGAAGTGTGTGCGTCGAGTGTTGAAGAATTATGGCTTCGGGATGTCGTGTTTCTTGAGGAAGTCGTCAGCGCGGACGATGGTACGGGTGATTGTTCCCCTGCCGATCTCTCGCTTGCCTTCGTAGGCGGAAACACGAATTTTGTAAAAACGCCCCTCGATTGCCTCGACTTCGGCGGAAGCGCGCACGACAGTGTTGATTCCGGCTGGAGCGCGATGCTCGACGCATACAGCAGTGCCGACCGAGATCTCCCCCGGTTCGCAGTAAGGCTGTAATGCGTGTGTGCCGGCCGTCTCCATAAGTCGAATCATATCGGGCGTTGAATAGAGGGGCGGAAGCAAATGACTGTACGCGGTCAGGGTGTGCTCGTACTGCACTCGCTCCTCTGCCGTACCTTTCGCGCCAATTGGGACCGTTTTCACCATAGGGCGGACACTCTACCTAAGTGCGGGCCGGACGGCAAGCGAAAGTATTCAGCACCTCTGATTTATTCCGGATACAAGAATTTTCGGGACAGGCGACCACTAGCAGCCGCCTTCCCACTTGCTTGAGCTATGCGGCCAGCGCAAATCCCGCTTGCAGGCGATGAGCATTACTCGAATCGAGAGCCTGCCAGAGCCAGAACGCCCCTCGTTCTGCTGCGTCAAGAGCTGGTATCACCAGGTTGCAATTGCGCGAAATTACCCTGACCAATTCCTCGCGCCAGATCTCAGAGTGGCGAACGTCAGCATACGTATGGAGTGCGAAGTATCCACAGGTACGGGCGTCAGCTCCGTAGTGACGCAATAAGCCCCGAGCGCGCTCCCCGCTGATGCGGGGGACCTGCGACTCATAAGCATAGAAGGTAGCGAGCACTTCGGCGGGAGAATCCTTGCAGGCGCTTCGATAGAAACGCTCGATCAGGTGGCGAACCGGCGGGCTCGGCTCGCTGCCTCGCACCCTGTCGGGAGAAAGCCCAATCCCCTCGGCGAAGTCTAACCACATATCGCTGTGAGCGCGTCCTTCAATCTCCTCTTCGGCGAGGTTGCGAAGCACGGCTCGGCGAAGCGGTCCGTCAGCGAGACGCGAGTGGAGCGCGCTGAGAAATGTTGGGAATGCTGCTACGTGATGAAAATATTCGGCGGCGTAGGCCCGTAAGTGATCGAAAGAAAGAGTGCCATTGGTCCACGCCTGATAAAAGGGATGCTTCAGAAGATCGTGGCGCGCAATCCGCGCGTCGAGAGTGCGCTGAAAGAGCTTAACGTTCATGAGTCCTCCGAACGAAACATAGGTGCTTCCCCTGAGTGGTATCAAAGGAGACTACGCGGTGATCTACTCGCATTCAAGTTTTGGATGCATGTTGGCCCTCAATACAGGGCAAAAAAGCAGAGCAGCAGGATAGAGATGCAAATGACAAAACGACTGGGAGCTGCGATCGTGCTGGCGTTGCTGTTGTTGGGCACGACCATAGGGCACGCGCAAACGCATAAGCGCAAGAAAACGACCCACCACGCGGCAAAGGGCAAGCATAAAACTTCCCCAAAGGAAGAGAGCGGGGACAAGAAAGACCCGGAGAGCGCAATCCGCGCCGTGCTTGATGCACAACTGGCAGCGTGGAATCAAGGTGACCTGAAGGGCTACATGCAGGGTTACTGGGATTCGCCGCAGTTGACCTTTTTCGCCGTTGGCAAGAGGACCGCAGGCTGGAATGCGGCGTACGAGCGCTATCGCGAAGCCTATGCTGGCAAGGACAAAGACATGGGCAAGCTGAGTTTCAACGATGTTAAGGTGCAGACGCTCGGAAGCGATGCGGCCTTTGTGCGTGGCGGCTGGCAATTGACAATGAAAGACGGCAAGACACACAGCGGCTTGTTCACTCTCATTTTCAAGAAATTCGACGATGGATGGCGCATCATTCACGACCATTCGTCGTAAGAGAGAACTCAAGCAGGGATTCAAGTCGAGGTTTTTTGGATTTGCGGGAGCAAAAAACTCTCAGCAGAGACATGGAATTCGCTAGAATCGCACGAACGCAATTTTCATCTCCGGGAGAAAGTTATGAGCACCTCTGCAGTCTCAGTGGAGCCAGTACCCGCGCTTGGCGAAGGCCAGCGCCTGCTGTACACCTTCACAGCGCCTTCGAAAACGATGGCCGACCTGCGCAACAATGCGAGCTGGTGGGTGCCATGGCTGCTGATCTCGGTGTTTTCGATGGCGTTTGTCTTCGCTATCGACAAAAAGATCGGCTGGGGACAGATCATTGAAACGCAGATCCAGGCAAACTCAAAGGCCGCCGAGCGACTGGAGAAGATTCCTGCGGATCAGCGCGAAAAGATCATGAAACAGCAGGAAGTGGGCGCGAAGTATGTGGGCTATGCCGCGCCTGTTACCAATCTGCTGATGCTGGTGGTGACGGCAGGCGTGTTGCTCGGATTGTTCAACTTTGGATTTGGTGCAAAACTTAATTTCAAACAGAGCATGGCCGTGACCGCGTATAGCATGCTGCCGGCGATCCTAAGTACGGTGCTTGCGACCATCGTAGTATGCGTGGTGGATCCAGAGGCATTCGATGTGAAGTTCCCGACAGCGACCAGCATTGGCTACTTCATCCCGAACACCATGCCGTTCTGGAAGGGACTGCTCGGAGCCTTCGATGTGTTCAGTCTGTGGACGATTCTGTTGATGGCAATTGGAATTTCGCAGCTGAGCAAGGTCAAGAAGGGGACGGCGTTCGCGACGATCTTTGGCCTGTTCCTGTTTGTGAAGCTGTTGGGCGCAGCAGTGAGCGCGATGTAATCAACGCAAGGAACTTGAGTAAGTGGGCTCCCGTGATGGGAGCCCTTTCTATTTGGTGGCTGGTTCGGCGACTTCGCGCGTGGCTCGGGCGAGTGCCGCACGCGCAAGCAGGCGCGTGGAATCAAGCACCGGAAGAGGCGACGTTTCGTTGCCGATAAGCAAAGGAAGTTCCGTGCATCCGAGCACAACGGCATCGCAGCCCTCGGCCTTCATGCGGCTCACGATCGTGCTAAGGACGCCGAGAGAATCGGAGCGGAAAATGCCGTTCACGAGTTCGCTGAAGATGATGTGGTCGATGCGTCCGCGATCGAGCGGTGAGGGAACTCGGTATTCGATACTGCGGCGCGAAAGCACCTCGGGATACACTGGGCCCTCCATGGTGTACTTGGTTCCGGTGATAGCAAGGCGCTGGAATCCGTGTTCCTGGGCAGCATTGGCGACCTCTTCAGCAATGTGCAGCCAAGGGAGTGGCGAGGCCGATGCGACTCGCTCAAAACAGCGGTGGATCGTGTTGTCAGGCGAGAGCAGGAAATCGGCTCCGCACTGCTGGAGCTTGCGCGCGGATGAAAGCATGAGTTTGGCGACGGCGTCCCAGTCGTCGCGTTCGATGGCCTGCATGTATTCACCAAGACAGTGAGTATGCATCGAGATTTCGGGATGCATGTGGCGCCCGAGGATGGCGGGCGCTTCGGCGCAAATGGTGCGATAACAGAGCGCAGCACCCTCGGCAGAGCAGGCAACAATTCCAATGTGTAATGGTTGAGGCATCGTAAGTTCGTGTCCAGCCTATAAGAGCTTCAGCAACTCGCGCTTGCGCTCCTCGGGCAGCCATGAGGCGCGGAAGGAATTGGCAGCAAGCTGGCGAAGCTCTTCGTTCGTAAATCCAAAAGCATCTTGCGCCAACTGATACTCGTGCACAAGTGTCGTTTGAAACATCTCCGGGTCGTCGGTATTCAGAGTGACAAGAGCTCCGGCGTCGAAGTAGCGGCGCAACGGATGCGACGAAAGATCGGCGCAACAACTCGTACGCAGGTTCGAAGTAACGCAGAGCTCAAGCGGAACCTGATCGCGCACGAGACGATCGACAAGTTTGGGGTCCTGATACGCGTTGAGGGCGTGGCCCAGACGTTCGGCCTTGAGCACGTCGAGCGCGCCGGAGATCGACACGGGACCAGTGGTTTCTCCGGCGTGAACGCTGAGGCGAAGTCCATGGCGGGCGGCGCGAGCGTAAACCTGCTCAAAGAGCTCAGGACCGGCGTTGCGCTCGTCGCCTCCGATACCGATTCCGATGACATTCCGCGATTGGTGCCGGATGGCACTGGCGAGAACCTTTTCACCTTCCTCGGGACCAAAGTCGCGAACAGCGTCGAAGATCCAGTAGAGCGTAGTGCCGAAATCTTTTTCGGCGCGTTGACGGCCTCGCTCCATGCCTTCAAAAAGTGGATCGAATTCCTGCCCTCGCCAGAAGACGACGCCGACACTGACGAACACCTCCGCATGAAGACATCCCTGGGCGGCAAGCTTTTCTACAAGTCGGTAGGTGATGAGTTCGTAGTCTTCAGGATCGCGCAAGCGCTCGGTGACCGACTTGAAAGCGACGAGGAAGCCGGTGAAGTCCTTGTAGTTGTAAAGCGCGGCACACTCTGCTGGCGTGAGCGTGCGATGCGAGTTAGGCAGCGCCTTATATCGATTACTAACCCATGGAAAAGGCGTGTGATGCTTCTCGCTAAGCTGGCTGAGTGTAAGAGGGGCGACCGAGCCTTCAAGATGGAGGTGAAGTTCGGCCTTGGGCAGGCGAGTAATGAAGTCGGTGTTCACTGGATCATTCTATTGAATTTCCCCTTGCGTCGTGTTGAGAATGGAATTGAACTGACGATTGGATAGACATGAGAATCATTGCAATAAGACATGGTGAGACAGCACTGAACCTTGAAAACAGGCTTACAGGATGGCTGGATGACGATCTGGATGACACCGGAAGAGAACAGGCTAAGGCCGTAGCCGAGAGCTTGAACGAGGATTTCGACCTGATCGTGAGTTCGCCCTTACTGCGAACCACAAACACCGCGAAGTTCATAGCGGCGAAGCACGGCAGTAAACTCGTTTTCGATCCTGACCTGCGCGAGAGAAACTTCGGTTCGCTTGCTGGAAAGACATGGGCCGAAGTCGAAGCCGCTACGGGTAAGGACCTCCGACGCGTGGACGTGCAGGAAATGGCCTATGACTACCGTCCGTATGGCGGCGAATCGGTCGTCGACGTCACTGCGAGGATGAAGAGGTTCCTGCAGAGCGCGTCGAAACTCGATGGCGGTCGCGACCTGGCGGTGGTGACGCATGGTGGAGTTATCAAGATGCTGTACACACTGCTCGAATCAGAGGCTAGGAAGCCAATCACAAACTGCTCAGTGCATGTATTTCAAATGTGATGCCAGAGCAGGTGCTCAGAATTCGAGTTTGGAAGCGAGAGGGGGGCTGTGGCGATTCAAGGGAGTAAGTCTGGTGATTTGGAGTCGGCTGACGTTTCACTCTTCATCTCACGTGCGATCGAGCTTGCGGTTGAGAACGTGAAGGCGGGAGGCGGACCGTTTGGCGCCGTAGTGGTACGCGACGGAAAGATCATTGCCGAGGGCGCGAATCGCGTTACAAGGGATTTGGATCCGACGGCACATGCCGAAGTGATCGCGCTACGGGAGGCGTGTAAACAGCAACGGCAGTTTCACCTTCCAGATTGCGTGCTCTACACCAGTTGCGAGCCTTGTCCCATGTGCCTTGCCGCCTCGTACTGGGCGCATATTCCTCGGGTGTACTACGCGGCAGACGCGGATGGTGCCGCCGCAGCGGGTTTCAGTGACGCATTTATGTACGAACAGTTCAGGGTTCCGCGCGAGGAACGCGAAATTGAGTTGATACACTTCGATCATGCCGATGCGGAGAGAGCTTTCCAGGAATGGAGTAAGAGTTCGGCGCGCATAGATTATTGAGACCAGGATTGCGCAGCCATCGAGTAAGCTGCGCAATTCTTTGTGGCAGGAAAGTGTTACCGCCGCCTAGGCCAATGAAGGCGTGTTTTCAGCGGATCTCGCCTGCTTACAATCAGAGACACTCTTTCAGTTGACCCCACCTCGATTCCGATCAGCAACCAAAGCACTCCTCCAGTGCAAGTCATGGGACAACCCGACCTGTTTGACCTAGATCAATAAGGACGGCTCAGAAGCTCATCGGGGAACTCACCAGCAAGCCGACTCATCTGTCGTGCTTATCGAGGAGGATTTCATGGCGACATTGAAGGAAACACGTCCTTCCACTGCCCGGTCACTTTTTCGAATTGCGGCCGCAAGCATAGTGGTATGCGCAGGTGTAACGGCATCGCTCGCCGCACCAACGGCAGGCGCAAACGTTCGTGTGACGGTCGACCAAAACAGCACGTATGTAAGCGCCGATCAGTTAGCAGGAGGGTCATACACAGATGCGGTGCTGAAACGTTGCGGAGTTGATCGGAGGCCGCAGAATGAGCCAACACTGGCCATCGATCCGCGAAACGCAAACGTCTGGGCGAGCGGCGCAAACGATTACTGTACGGTTCCGGTCTCAGGCGATGCGTGGGTTGGTTTCTATCGAAGCGCCGACACAGGCAAGACCTGGACTGACAGCCTGGTGCCGGGCTACAACGGCGACACATCGCCTGAGGCCGCGAGTTCTCCTCTGCACAGCCTTGTGCTGCGGGGATCTACAGCCGCCGGCGACCCGGTGATGAGCTGGGACGGTCAAGGCAATCTGTTTGTGATGGGCAACAACTTCAGTCGGGGAACCGAGAACGGCGTCTCAGGTACAACGCGCAACAACATTGGCTCCATCTGGGTAGCCACCTACGCACCGGTCGATCCGGCGAATACGTCAACGGACGGCGCAAAGTATGTGCGCACGGTGCTCATTGCGACGAACACGTTTGGTCTTGGCTCGTTCAATGATAAGACGAGCATGGCGGTTGATCCCGCGACAGGGTACATCTACACCGCGTGGTCCGATTTCCACGGCTTTGGTTGTAACCAGATTCTCTTCAGCCGCTCGACCGATCATGGTGCAACATTCAGTGCTCCACAAAAGATCTCTACTGGAATCTGCAACAACCAGGGGCCTTCAATCGCAATAGGTATGTCGGGAACGGTGTACATCGGATGGCAAGCGACCACAGGCGGATCTTTCGCCCTTGCACCTAAGTCCGTAAGCGGTGCAGCCTTCACGGTTTCCGGCGACTATGGGCAAACGTTCAGCAAACCGACCATTGCGGTCGTCTATACACCATTCGTTTCAGAGCAGTTCTCTGGCAACGGTGCGCGTGAATGTGGCGATGCGCCGTTCAACTGCCCAACTGGATATACCTTCCCAAGATTCGACTTGGCTCCGCCTTACCTTGCCGCCGACAACGCGCATGGAACGGTAGTGATGGCGTTCCAGGCAGCACAGTCTTCGGGTCAGGGGCAGATTGAATACGTTTACTCCACCGATCGCGGGAGCACATGGAGCAGCCCGGCGCTGCTCGCGCAAAGCGGCACTGGACACCAGTTCTTCCCATTCCTGGCTGCGTCGGCCGGACGAGTGAACGCCATCTGGTATGACTCGCGGGGCGACTCGACCTATGCTCCAACCAGGCCACCATGCAATAGCGCTACGGGGCAAACCAGCGCCTGCGTGAACGTGCGCTATACGGAATCGCTGGATGGAGGGAAGACCTGGGCAACGAGCATCCAGGTGACGGATACTCCTACAAACCCCAATTACGAGCAATTCAGCGGGAGGACGGTGCCCTTCTTCGGCGACTACATCACTGTCGCCGCACAGGGCAATACGGTTGGTGCAACATGGACCGATCAAAGGGATACGGTGCCTGCACCTGACGCGTCGGCAGACAATGATGGCGCGGATGTGGCTGGCGATCCGGAGACGGGAGGAGCCTGCACGTCAACCCTAACGGCCTGCTTCGATGCGACAGGCGGACTAGACCAGAACATCTACGCCTCGACCATTACGCCGTAAGAACTGAGTAGGCTGGAACCGGACCTCTACGCACGACGCGTGAGGTCCGGCACAGCTTGTCTTACTGTGTGTTAGTTGCGAACTCGCTGTGTTTGCGGCTGAAACCGAAGTAGATCACGAGCCCCAAACCTAACCACACAAAGAAACGAATCCAGGTAATTACCGTCAGGCCCGCCATGAGGCTCCCGCAGAGAACCACTGAGATAAGCGGGAACAGGGGCACAAGCGGCACGCGAAAACCACGCGGGCGGTCGGGTTGCGTGCGGCGCAGGACGATAACTCCGAGCGAAACAAGAACGAAGGCAAACAGGGTGCCGATGTTCGACAGGTCGGCAGCGTCGCCGATATCAACCAATCCCGAGGGCAGGCCCACGGCAAGTCCAGCAACCCAAGTGGACCAGTGGGGCGTCTTGAAACGCGAGTGGACGCGGGAGAAGAACTCGGGCAACAAGCGGTCCCGGGACATCGCGAACCAGATGCGAGTTTGTCCGTACTGGAAGACCAGCAAGGAACTCAGCATGCCCATGAGCGCACCGATGATGATGACCGAACGCCAAATCGGTTTGGCTCCGAGCTGCTGCAGGGCATAGGCCACGGGAGCTTCGGCCGCTGCGCCCTCGCCAAAAACCGAGTACTTCATCATGCCGAGCAGCACGAGAGCTACACCGACGTAGAGCACTGTGCAAACGACAAGAGAGGCGATGATTCCGAACGGAATGTCGGTTTGCGGATTCTTGGATTCCTCGGCGGCGGTGGAAACTGAGTCAAAGCCGATGTAGGTGAAGAAGACGATGGCCCCACCGGTGAGAACGCCGCTGAATCCGGAGGGCGCGAACGGAACCCAGTTGGTTTTGTTCACCAGCATGCCGCCGATACCGAGAAACAGCGCGATGGCAGCAATCTTGATGGCGACCATGGCGTTGTTGACCTTCGCCGACTCGCGCACTCCGCGCACCAGGAGCCAGCTCAGAATCATGACGACGATGAATGCAGGAAGGTTGAAGTAGGCTCCAGTCCACTTGCCCGAGGCCCAGACAGGGGACGACCACCTCTCCGGCAACACGAGCCCAAATTGCGCGAGTTGAGCCTTCAGGTATCCGGCAAACCCGACGCAGACGGCAACGTTGGAGACGGCGTATTCGAGAATGAGATCCCAGCCGATGATCCAGGCGAAGATTTCGCCAAGTGTCGCGTAGCTGTAGGTGTAGGCCGACCCGGCAATAGGAATCATCGAGGCCAGTTCGGCGTAACAGAGTCCGGCGAACGAGCAGGCGATGGCGACCAATATGAACGAAATGGCGATAGCAGGTCCGGCAGCCGGACGGCCATGCATGAGCGCGCCGTGCATGCTGCCGTGCCGCAGGAAGTTCCAGAGGATGTCCATCACCTGGGCGTGGAAGATCGAGGGAACCTCGAAATGTTCGCCAGCGGCGGCCGTGCCGGTAAGCACGAAAATGCCGGAGCCGATAATGGCTCCGATGCCAAGCGCAGTGAGCGACCAGGGGCCTAGAGTTTTCTGCAGGCGGTGGCCAGGTTCTTCGGCCTCAGAGATGAGCCTGTCGATGGACTTGCGGGCAAAAAGTTGACTCGCCAGCGGAATTGCTCCTCGTTCCCGGCTTTCTTGCGATTCGGGTGTGATGGGGAATGTTCCCGAATGCAATCATAACAAGCAAAACGCGGGTGGCGTGTTAAGAAGATGCATTGAGGCCCTGTACGAACAAAGATTGGAGCGCTACAGGTGGCCTGAAACGCCAGCGGCAGATTCAGCCGCAAGCAGGGTCTTCGAGTTCGCGCTGGATGACTGCGGGTCAAAAGCAGAATAAAACTAGAAACCCCACCTCTCGCCGGATAAGGCAAAGGTGGGGCATCGAAAGACTTCTGGAATGTTGAACTAGCGCTTTGACTGACCGCGTGCGGCCTTCGTCACTTTGGGCTTCTTGGAGCCGCGTTCATAAGTGCGAGCGGCCTTGGGAGCTGCCTTCTTGCGCGCGGTGCGCTTGGCGGCCTTGCGTTCTTCCTTGGGCAGTGCTGTGGTGTTGGGCATTCTCGTTTCCTTTGCTATAAATCTGCGCTCTTGGCGCGTGTGCCGTGAACGGCTCGAATTCCTAAGCTTAACGTCGAACCAGCGCCCGTAGCTTCACTAAGCTTTGACGAGCTGGGCGTACTTCTCGACTAGCTTTTTGATACCAAAACTATGAAATTGTACCGTAATCTTCGCTTGATCCCCATCCCCTTCGCGATGAAAGACGACTCCTTCGCCATATTTCGGGTGTCGGACACGGTCTCCCTTCCGCAATCCACGGCCTCCGGAGGGCTCGTCGAGCTTCATCTCAGGGCGGGAAAACTTCTTCCCGCGTGAGGCGAAGAACTCGGCAATGTTATCGATCGAGTTGTACTTATTGCCGCTGTAGGTTGTGCGCGGCGTGCTGCTGCGCTGGTTGGGACGGTTATCCCACACGCGAGACTGATCCTCATTCTCGTAGTCGTAATGAGACTCGGAGGAGGATGTCGCTCCGTAGTCGTTGAAGCGCGGTGTGGATCCCTTGACTTTGCCGGGCGAGCCTACGTCTTCGAGCAACTCGATGGGGATTTCCTCGAGAAAACGCGACGGAGTCGAAGGCTCCGGAGTATCGGTGCCGTAGCGGCGGCGGTAGTGGGCACGGCTCAGGATCAGTGTATCCATGGCTCGCGTCATGCCGACGTAGCACAGGCGCCGCTCTTCTTCGATCTCATCAGGCGCGAGCAGCGTGCGAGAGTGCGGGAACAAGCCCTCTTCCATGCCGACAAGGAACACCAGCGGGAACTCGAGGCCCTTGGCTGCGTGCAGAGTCATCAGCGTGATCTGCTGCGACTGATCGAACTGATCGACATCGCTGACCAGTGCGGCGTGATCGAGAAAATCTCCGATGGTTTCGCCGCGATCTCGGGAATCCATGGCGGCGTTGACCAGTTCGCGGATATTTTCGATGCGGGCCTGCGCGTCGGGAGAATCTTCGGCTTCGAGAAGCTGAATGTAGCGCGTGCGGTCGATGAGGAACTTGAGAAGCTCGGCCGTCGAGACTTTCTGCTCGGGCTCAGTTGGAGCATCATCATCAGATGCGGCTTCGGCAATGGCCTGATCGGCGGTATCGGGCGCGAAATCACCGTTGTCCGATCCGAACTCGTCTGGATTGAAAGCCGTCTCGTCGCCTTCGGCTTCTTCTCCGAAGCTACTCGGATCGAAACTGGCGTCGGCATCGGATGCAGTCTTGCTAACTTCGGCAGGCGCTAGGTCGGGTAACGTTGCACTGCCGTCCGCTGGAGCCAGGTCGGGTAACGTTGCACTGCCGTCCGCTGGAGCCAGGTCGGGTAACGTTGCACTGCCGTCCGCTGGAGCCAGGTCGGGTAACGCTTCGCTTCCGGCTGCAGGCGCTAGGTCTCCGAAATCGAATCCGTGCTGAGCGGCTGGCTTGGCCTCGTCATGTGGCGCAGTAAGTGCCGATCCACCGAATGGACGCACGGGCGTGGTTCCGGCGACAGCGAATGGCGAAGCGCCGAACGGGGAAGCTGACTTTCCGCCGATTTGTACGCGAGCGGGTGCAGAGGGAGCAGCAACCTCGGCCTTTGCGGTTTCGGGCTGCGCCGTTTCCTCCATGCGTTCAACAAACTCTCCCGTGACCATGGCGCGAGCATCGCGGATGAGATCGCGGAATCCGGAAAGCGCGGAGCAGGCGCGAGCGGGAAGCAGGCGGTTGTCCACGACGTGTTGGAGTCCCTGCCACAGCGACGTGTTCGTTTCAAGTGCAACACGCTCGACGGTTTCCATCGTGGTTCGGCCAATGCCACGCACAGGCGTGTTGACCACGCGCATGAGGGCGACCGAGTCATCGGGGTTCAGGATGAGCTTGAGGTAAGAGATCATGTCCTTGATCTCCGCTCGCTCGTAGAAGCTGAAACCTCCGACGACGTTGTAGTTCAGGTTGTAACGGCGCAGCGCCTCTTCCATCAATCGCGACTGCGAGTTGGTGCGATAGAGGATGGCGGCCTTATTCTCATCGCCGTCGCGGGCACGCCCACGCTGCCACTTTGAGATGAAGTCGGCAGCAAAGAGCGCCTCGTTTTCTCCGTCGGGCGCGTCGTAGAAACCGATCTTGGTGCCGCCTTCGCGGGCGGTCCATAGATTCTTACCCTTGCGCTGGGTGTTGTGGGCGACAACGGCCGAGGCGCCCTGCAGAATGGGTTGCGTGGACCGGTAGTTCTGCTCAAGGCGGATGGTCTTGGCTTCGGGGAAGTTCTTCTCGAAGTCGAGAATGTTGTTGATGTCCGCTCCGCGCCAAGAGTAGATCGACTGATCCTCATCGCCCACGCAGCAGATGTTGTGATGCGCTTCGGCGAGGGCGACCATGATTTCGTACTGCGGACGGTTCGTGTCCTGATACTCATCCACGAGCATGTACTGGTAGCGGCGCTGATATTTCTCGCGCGTGGCCTGATCGGCCTTGAGCAGACGCACGCTCTCAAGCAGAAGGTCGTCGAAGTCGAGCGCATTGGCCTTGGCCAGTTCGTCTTTGTAAACCTTGAAGATGTGGGCGATGCGCTCCATCTTAGGATCGGCGGCGTTAAGGTACACCTCCTGCGGATCCTGCATGTGGTTCTTGGCATGCGAAATGAAGCCGAGAACGGCGCGGGGTGTGAGCTTTTTGTCATCGATGCCCAGGCGCTTCATGGCCGATTTCACGACCTGCTGCTGGTCCGCTTCGTCGTAAATGACGAAATCGCGAGTGAAGCCCTTGCCGTTCACGCGCAGCGCTTCAATATCGCGTCGCAACATGCGCACGCAGAACGAGTGGAAGGTGCTGATGGTCGGTTTGGAGATTGAATGCTGGCCGATGAGTTTATCGACGCGCTCGGCCATTTCGGCGGCGGCTTTGTTGGTAAAAGTTGTAGCCAGGATGCGGTCGGCCGGCACGTTTTCGTGGTCGACAAGGTAAGCGATGCGATAGGTAATAACGCGAGTTTTGCCCGAACCGGCTCCGGCCAGAATAAGGACAGGGCCACGCACGGTTTCGACCGCTTCGCGCTGCTGCGGATTGAGTTTAGCTAGAAAATCCATGAAAAATGTGACCAGAAGGGTCTACTAAAAGACTAACAGGTTTGAGAGGGCGTCAGGGTTCCTGAGAAGTGCTTCGGAGCGTGATCGCCCAAGCCCGTTGGCTCGACTTTGAAAAAGCACGCGATTGTTACGGATTCTTGACAATCAAAACGGAAACTCCATCATTGAATGCAACGTGGTAATGAGGATCGTGCGCAAGAAACTTGGTCAGCGCGCGATTGGGGTCACCAAGAATGATGTTAGCTTTTGCAAGATTGGGGTCCTGCTCCCAGCCTAAACCCAAGTTCCAAGTGTTCCAGGACTGCTCGATTTCCTGCGCATTGTGGACGTTTGTACGTCCATCGATCGATACCGGCATGTCCGACACGGCATAGATCAAAAAACCTCCCCAGTTGAAGTCGTTGAAAATCGGCCCGCTCGGATGGTGTTCGTGAATGTAGGCTACCGATCCCAAGGGGAGCACGGTGGAAACGCGTGAAAGAATCTGCCTGCTTGTTGGGGCGATGAACGCTAACCCGAGCAGAATGATAAGCCCAACTGAACTTGCGATTGCGTACTGGACTTCACGTGGAAGCGGCGAAGGTTCTTTAGATCTGGCAAATGCAGCAGCAATGATTAGACAGACGATTGTGACTAGCACCCATACGTCACGCTCAAAACGAAACGCAGATTGAGCAGCCCATAGGAGCAATACTCCAAGCAACAACTTCCCTTCGCGAACCTTCCATAACGCGAGCACAGCAGACGCCGTTAAGGCCAGTACGATCCAATTGACCCAAGTTGAGAAATCCATGGGATTCGTCTCGGTGACCAACCCAGGCAGCTTCGGCTGACGGAGGTAGTCCCAAAGCACTTCATAGACGCCGATGCCGTATGGATTGAGCAACGTGGTAAGAGTGCTGGCAGCCAAAACTCCACACCAGGTGAGAAATGGAATGCGGGTGTCTGAAGACTGGCTGCTGACGCGAGTAATCAGCACATCAGCGCAGAACAGGGCGATAACGAACAATCCATAGACAAACTGCACGTGAAGATTAGCCCAGACGGCAAGAATTCCGGGCAACGCCCACAGCCTACGAACTTCGCCAGTGCGGCGCGAGGTGAAAAGCAGGTACAGGGTGAGAATGAATAGCAACGTCGAGAACATTCCAGGTCTCGGCGCATATACCCGTGCCATGGCAATGGTTCCGACGAGCGCAATCGTGAGCGCAGGCCAGAAACTTGCCGACACGGCTCGCAATAACTTCATCAACGCTGCCGCGATAGCGACATACATCAGCGAGGTGTAGAGGAAGATCCCCAGCAGATCCCATTGCGTGCTGAAGAAGTAGATGAGGACTTCGAAGAGCCAGCTATACGCTACCCACGGCTTGCCCATGGTGCTGTAGGAAAAGACATCCACCCGCGGCACCGAATGATGCTGCAGAATCCACTCGCCTGTCCGGATGTGCCACCAGACATCGGGATCGCTGACATTTGCTGCTCGCATGGTGAGGAGCGGGTACCAGCAAAACAGAATGACTAGACCCAGAACCTTGATCCAACGCGACGCGAAAATGGCGTACAACCCGGGCTTGGGAGACATGGAGGGGCGAGTTGGCGCTTCTGTTGTGTTCACGGGAATGAATCATTTTCACGCGAGGCAGGGCGGGATGGGAAGGGGAGAACTCGAGTGCATTTTGGGCTCCACCGCCTCGCACCTGCTCCGTGCAGTTTGCTACTGCACCCGTGGTGGATGATTCTCGATGTCATGCTTCAAGCCATCCGTGGAGTGGCGCGAGGCTTTGCACTCATCGCAGGGGCACCACTCGCGAAGGTAGTCCCACGAGTAAATGCCGTGCTGGTGGCCATCGTTCCAACTGAAGCGAATAGCGTAGTTCCCAACCTGGGCGACTTCCGTGGGGCGAGGCTGGGGCTTGAACATCTGGAGCGGGCCGGTGGACGCGGCAGCAGCGGGCTGGCCCGGTTCGCGGTTGACCTTCTCGCGCTCCTCGATGCATAGGGCGCAGGGGCAAGCATCGCGCAGGTAGGTGAAGGTGTAGGCGCTGTGGTGTCCGTCCTTCCAGACGATTTCCATCGTGTTGCCGCTCGTCTTGTGGACCTTGATCGATGCCGGTTGAACTGGGCTCATAGGCGCTAGTGTAATCTATCGCGCAAGAGCTACTCTCGCGTTGATAGCTGTCCGGAGCCTGACAAATGCTAGGTTGGATCAAACTGCTGCACACCGTGGTCTGGCTGTTCTTTGTGACCTGCATTGCGGGAATTCCCGTGGCCGCGGCAAAGAGACGTTTCAGGTGGGCAGCCGTGCTGAGTGCGCTGGTCCTGATGGAGTGCGTGGTGCTGGCCGTGAATGGCGGGCGATGTCCGCTGACCGATGTGGCAGCGCGATACACGGCAGAGCGGGCAGAGAACTTCGATATTTACCTGCCCGTATCGCTGGCGCGGTGGAACAAGGTTATATTCGGGGCGATGTGGATCGGTGGCGAAGTATACGCGGGTTGGCGGTGGTGGCGGGAGCGGGTGGAAGTAATTGAAGCAGTTCAACTACCCCACTCAAGCCGAAAGAGGGCTTGAATGGGCCACCAAAACATTTCGGCTGGCGCAGTAGGTTGCTGAAATCCACAGGCTCGGGTAGAATTTGGAGGTTGGCGTCCAGCCTCTTTTGTTCATTTCAGGTTCCGCGCGTTTCTTTCCTTTGGGTTGCACTATGAGTGACACCCAGTGTTGCTCCGGTCAGATTGGCCCAGTGCAGCGGTCGAAGCCCAAGCGGTTCCAAACATTTTGGAGTTAGTCATGGCTCAGGTTTGTTCAGTCTGCGGCAAGGGTCCGCAGTTCGGCAATAACGTTTCGCACGCAAACAACAAGACCCGTCGTCGCTGGAACGTAAACCTGCATCCGGTGAAGGCAAAGGTCGCGGGCTCGTCGAACTCGAAGAAAGTTCGCGTGTGCTCGGGCTGCCTGCGTAGCGGTAAAGTCACCAAAGCTTAGTTGCAGGATTACACCGCTCGCGCCGCCAGTCGGGTGCGAGGTGGGAAGAAGTGTAGGCCTCCGCTGCCGCGGGGGCCTTTTGCTGTGCGCGACAAAGATGCATAGATCAGTGCACACCCCACAAATCCCACGGAACAGGGAGATGTGCGGCACCAAAGTTATCCGATGATTCGCATAGCCCAAATTCGTCGCGAGATGCCGCAACTTTTGCGGCTGGCCGTGCCCATTGTCATGGGCGAGGTTGGGTGGATGTCCATGCAATTCGTGGACATTGCCATGATCGGGCGTGTGAATTCCACCGCCTTGGCCGCCGTGAGCTTGGGATCAGCCGTCTTCGTGGTGTTTGCCATTGTTTGCGAAGGCATGCTGCTGGGCACCGATTCGATCATCTCGCAGCACTTTGGGGCTGGGCGCATTGCGGAGTGTTTCCGAACGCTGTGGGCCGGGGTGCAACTCGCGCTGCCGCTAGGTCTGCTTGGCGCGCTGATGGTGGCGGCTGGCGGACAACTGCTCGCGCCCATGGGCATTGCGCCGGAGATCGTGCGTCAGACGATTCCGTTCCTGCATGCCATGGCCTTTGGACTTCCTGCACTGATGGGCTTCGTAGCCGTACGGGTCTTCCTCCAAGGAACCCATCGGGTGAAGGTGGTGGCCTTCGCGATGGTTTCGGCGAACATCGTAAATTTCACCGGGAACTATGCGCTGATCTACGGGCACCTCGGATTTCCGGCACTGGGCGCGACTGGATCGGGCATCTCGACTACGCTCTCGCGTTACTACATGTTGGCGGTGCTGCTGGCTTACATTGCGTGGCGGAATCGCTGCGAGCACTGGCGACTATCACAGTATGGGCACCGGCTTTACCTGGACTGCATTCGCGGCATCATTCGGCTCGGAGCTCCGGCGGCGGCGCAGATTGCTCTGGAGGTGGCGATCTTTTCGGCGAGCACTCTGGTTGCTGGAAGACTGGGTGCAGTAGCGGTCTCGGGGCATCAGATTGCGCTGACGATGGCTTCGCTGACTTTCATGGTGCCGCTTGGAGTGGCGCAAGCGACCTCAGTACGCGTGGGGAATGCCATTGGGCGGCGCGATGCCGAAGCAGCGAACGTGAGTGGATGGACCGGCGTGGCTCTGAGTGCAACATTTATGAGTTGCTCGGCTGTGACGCTATGGACCATTCCTCATGCCATTGTTCAAATCTTCACCGACGATCCTCAGATCTCTGGAGTGGGAGTTTCGCTGCTGGCCATTGCCGCCGTGTTTCAGTTCTTTGATGGTGTGCAGGTAACAGCCATCGGAGCGCTGCGCGGCTCGGGGAATACACGAATCGCGATGATCACCGACCTAGTGGGGTGGTGGCTCATCGGCCTACCCCTAGGCTGGTGGCTGTGCTTTGGCCAAAGCTGGGGCGTCCGGGGCTTGTGGGCCGGTTTGTGTGGCGGACTTGTCACCATCGGCTGCATTCTGGCCGTGGCCTGGCGACGCAGGGTTATGTGGTTGCGTCGCGAGCTGGCTGGTGCGGCGGTATCCAAGGCGGTCTAAACAGAATCTTCCAGCGCTTTGTTAGTTGCTCTCCTTGCGATCGATCGGTAAGTCGAGCAGGACAAGCGCAAACTTTGTTCCGCCAGACTCCTTTTCGACTCCAACGATGCGTTGGTGGACCTTGCTTCCGGCCTTCAGCTCTATCTCGCCACGGGAATCGTCGTTCCCCGAAGCACCCTTGTCGTCATCATCGCAGGTGAGACCATCACTCGTTTTCGAGGGCTTTCCGATGGCCAGCTTGCCCTTGCACTCGATGACATCGCCGTAATGCGCGAGTTCCTTGCGGTAGAAGGCGATTACTTTCTCGGGCGAGTCGCTGGTTTGATAGCTGACGGCCTTTACGCGCATGTGAAACGTGCCAACGTTCATGTCTACGTCGGCGGAGGCTTTGTCCTTCCCGTTTTTCAGCAGAGTTGAACCGGGATAGAGCGGTAATCCGATGTTGGCGACGACCTTCGTATCGTCGGTCTTTACGTTCACGCCGCCGACGGGAGTTTCGACTCGCACATCTTCCTTACCATTGCTGCTCTTGCTTTGCACTGTGCAACCGCAGACAACAAAAGCGGAAGCAACCAGCGTTAGTGGAACGATTTTCCTGAGCATCGTTGCGCCCTCCCCCTGGATGATGGGAGATACGCGCACGCTTCGGGAAAAGTTCCACCTGCGCTGGCTCGAGATAAACACCTACTCTGCCAGGGCGATCACGTCGATCTCGACGCGCACATCTTTCGGAAGGCGAGCGACTTCCACGGTGGAGCGAGCAGGAGCGTTCAGTGGGAAGAAACGCTGGTACACCTCGTTCATTGCGGCGAACTCACCCATATCCTTGAGATACACGCCGGTACGCACAACCTTGTCGAGACTGCTTCCAGCGGCAGTGAGGATGGCCTCGAGATTCTTAAGAACGCGCTCGGTCTGCTGGGCCACACCGCCATCGACGATCTGCTGGGTGGCGGGATCAACGGGGATCTGGCCGCTGATAAAAACAAACCCATTGGCGCGGATGGCCTGCGAATAAGGGCCGATAGCTTGCGGTGCGTTCTGAGTTGCAATGACTTCGCGCATTTCGTTCTCCATAAGTGTTTCGAAGCAACATTCTAGCGCGCTGGACAAACGGGTTGCAGAATCAACTGCGACCCCGCCCGCCTTGGGCGAATGTGGAATTGCAATCACCACGCTGAACCGCCCCGATCTGGGATTACTCATTGCTATTGCTTAGGATATTCCGCCAACTAAGCCGCCCCACCGCATTTGCGCAGTGCAGTTGTAGAGCCAATTCAGCTTGTTGCGATGCCTGAGTTGGAATAGATTTAGCTGTTCGCGGCGAGATGTTCCTTAGCTAAGTCCGGCCTCGCCGGAACGGTAGTTTGTATTCGGCTTCTGAGGACGTGAGTGGAAGAAAGGATCACAATGAAGTCAGCAGCTCCTGAGCCCAAGCCAACACTTCCGCGAAATGCCTTTATTGGGAAGAAGGAGTGCCCCACAGAAGCAGATCTGGCAGCCGCGCTGGGGGATGCGAAACCGATCTGGGACGGACTGGTTTCTGCGCTCACTGCCGACTGCCCCGAACTCGTGCCGGAATGGAAGTTCTACTCTCTCAGGATGGGGTGGGCTTTCCGGTTGCAGCTCAAAAAGCGAAACATCATCCACTTCGGCCCCTACTCCGGCGGCTTCGAGGTGATGCTTATTTTCGGGGATAGAGCCTTTCGTTCCGTTTGCGAAGCCGCTCTACCTGACCGCATCGCCAAGGTCGTGGCAACTGCACCCAAGTTTCCCGAAGGCACCGGCATCCGTCTCCAGGTCACACAACGCGACATACCCGGGATCCGCAAACTCGCAAGAATAAAACTTGAGAGCTAGCGAACACGCCTAAGACAGCGCTAGTCCACAGAGCAGAGTGTACTCGATGCACCGCTACGTCAACCTTCGCACGGTGCGAGAAACCAACGTACAACCGCGGCTTCGTCTCAGTCGATTGCTCTGTCCATACACTGACCTTTCAAGTCAGAGCCCACATCCATTCAGTTACTTGGCACAACAGAACAAGTAATGAACTTTCCCGATCAGAGAATCGTCTTCGATTCGCTTGGGGTTTTGCTGGCGCCCAGAAGGGCTACAAAACTTGCGGTCGGAAGTAGGAATCGAGTGCGTTGCCTAGGGCTTTATGGGCCGCAACAGGAACAAGTAGGCGACCGCGATAGCGTACATCGTCATGGAAATTGGCATAGCAGCGCCGAGTAGTTGAGTCGCAAATCCGGTGAGGCCGACCGCCGCACACAGCGATAGCACGTAGAGCGTATTGCGGCTCCAGCGCTTGAGGGCCGCAGCATCACGCGGGTTGCGCCGAAGATCGTTAAGCGCAGGCATCACGATCGAGTTGCGAATCGTGAACGCAAATGTCAGCAACGAGGTGGAGAGAATGATGGGCCAGAAAGCCCGGGTACGAAGGACATCGCCTGAGGGGCGAAAAATGGTGAGCCCAAGAATCGCGCAGGCGATCAGCATTCCGATCAATCCGCGCTGCGTGCGCTCCAAAGAAAGATAGGCGACCTCAACGGCCTGAGTGCTTGGAGGCAGAGTGGCGGGCTGGGTTTCGATTCGCTTGGAATAGCGGGACATGAGGTGATTAGCTGTTCAGTTTCTGGACGCGCTCGACGTCCCGCACGCCGGGGATACGGCGGATTCCAGTAATGATGCGATTGAGGTGATTGACATCGCGGGTTTCGAAGACGATATCGATGGTGGCGTACGGGCCGCCGGTCTTCGCTTCGATGTGTCGGATGTTGGCGTCTTCGCCGCTGATGACGGCTGAAACCTGGGTGATCATGCCGGGGCGGTCATCGCTGGCAACGACGAGCTTCACAGGGTAGGCAGGCTGCATACCGGCGATACGAGGCTCTTTGTGAGACCACTCAACGGCGAGGCGGCGCTCGGGTTCATACATCAAGTTCTGCACGTTGGGACAAGCTTTGCTGTGTACGGCGACACCCTTGCCGCGAGTAACGTAGCCAACAATTTCCTCCCCGCGAATCGGGTTACAACATCGTGCACGATACACGAGCAGATCGTCGGTGCCGCGCACGGTAAGCGCCGAAGTGTCGGCCCCGAATGCGCGCTTTACGGCGGAGGCAATCCCCTGCGATTCTTCGCCGGGCTGCAGATTGCTGCCGGGGAGAGCCTTGGCTAACACGGAACGGGCCGAGTACTTGCCGTATCCGATGCCAGCCATGAGGTCGTCGACCTTGGTGACGCCGTAGTCGCTGGCAGCCTTGATGAACTCCGTGTCCTTAATTTCCTTGAGCGCGATGCGATACTTGCGCGCTTCTTTTTCGATCAGCTTGCGGCCAATTTCTATGGCGCGCTCGCGCTGATGAATGTTGAGCCAGTGCTTAATCTTCTGACGAGCACGAGAACTCTTGACGATAGACAACCAGTCGCGGCTCGGGTTGTGCCCGGCCTGCGTCATGATTTCGACGATATCGCCCGAATGCAGCGTAGAGCGCAGAGGCACAATGCGTCCGTTGACCTTGGCTCCTACGCATGAGTGACCGACCTCGGTGTGCACAGTGTAGGCAAAATCGATGGGCGTGGCATCGCGTGGAAGGATGACCACCTTGCCTTTTGGCGTGAAGGTGTAAACCTCCTCTGGATAGAGATCGATCTTCAGCGTGGAAAGGAACTCGCTGGGATCGGCCATCTCGGTTTGCCACTCAACAACCTGCCGCAACCATGCCAGACGCTGCTCATCGCGGGCGGAGATAGGTCCGTCCTTGTACTTCCAGTGCGCGGCGATGCCTTCTTCGGCCATCTTGTGCATCTCTTCGGTTCGGATCTGCACTTCGTAGGGATGGCCGTCTTCGGCGATCACCGTGGTGTGCAGCGACTGGTAGAGATTGGGCCGCGGCATGGCGATGAAGTCCTTGATGCGGCCTGGAACCGGACGCCATGCATTGTGAATGATGCCAAGTACGGCGTAGCAATCATTGACCGAATAGGTAATGACGCGCAGGGCCATGAGGTCGTACATCTGATCGGGAGAGATCTTCTGCTTCACGACCTTCTGGTAGATCGAATACATGCGCTTGATGCGCGAGTCCACGCGAACGACGTTGATCTTGGATTCCCGGAGCTTCAGGCGGATGGTTTCGGCCATGCGATCGAGCGCCTGCTCCCCATTCTTGCGTAGCGCCTCGACCTGCTCAGAAACCATTTTGTAGCCGAGCGGATCTACGTAAGGGAACGCGAGGTCTTCGAGTTCGCCGCGGACCTTGCCCATCCCGAGGCGGTGAGCCAGAGGTGCGTAAATCTCCAGAGTCTCTTTGGCTATTTTGAGCTGGCGCTCGGGCGAAAGATGCTGAAGGGTCCGCATGTTGTGCAGGCGGTCAGCCAACTTGATGAGCACGACGCGGATGTCGTCCACCATGGCCAACATCATCTTGCGAACGTTCTCAGCCTGAGCCTCTTCGCGCGAGGCGAAATCGATTTTGCTGATCTTGGTGACGCCCTCGACGATGTGGGCGACCTGATCGCCAAACTGCTCCCGGATCTCCTCGGTCGTGACAGTCGTATCTTCAACAGAATCGTGCAGCAGACCCGCGGCGATGGCCGTAGTATCGAGCTTCATGTCTGCGAGCAGGATGGCGACTTCGAGGGGATGGATTACGTAAGGTTCGCCCGAGGCGCGGAGCTGTCCGGAATGGTGCTCTAGGGAGAATTCGTAAGCGCGGCGGACGATGTCGAGGTCGTCGTTGGGCCTGTTTGAGCGCGCAATCTTCAGCAGGTCGCGATACCGCGTCGCGGTTAGTACATTTGTTGCGATCTGCTCGCGAAAGCTCGCCATTGACTAATTCTAGCTTGTAAGCCCTCTCTAGCGCCAAACAGCGCGCTCTGCAAGTTGCTCCTGTTGCATCGGATGCTCTTGGGAAGCAGAATGATTCGGAGGAGCCGTTAAGCCCATGAAAGTGCTGATCAGTGGGGCCACAGGATTGATCGGAAGCAACGTGTCAGCTCTGCTGGTAGCGAAACAACATGACGTTCGACGCCTTGTACGCCATCCGAGCCGGGCTCATGCGGGCGATGTGGTTTGGGATCCCGCCGCTCGGCCAGATCCTGCTCAACTGACAAAGTTTGACGCCATTGTGCATCTCGCGGGCAAGCCGGTCGCGACCGTATGGACGCAACAGGCCAAGGCCGAAATTCGAAGCAGTCGGGTGGAAGGCACAAAGAACCTGGCACAGGCTGTGGCGGACGCTTTTCGACAAAGTGGAAGACCCAGGGTATTGATAAGCAGTTCCGCAAGCGGCTACTACGGCACTCGCGGTGATGAACAACTGACGGAGGAGAATGAGGCTGGGCTGGGCTTTCTGGCCGAGGTTTGCCGCGAATGGGAGCGAACTGCGGAGCCTGCAGCGATGGCCGGAGTTCGAGTTGCGCACATGCGTACGGCGATTGTTTTGGCATCCGAGGGCGGCGCGCTGGCGCAAATGCTTCCCGCATTTCGCTGGGGAGTGGCTGGCGTGCTGGGAAGCGGCCAACAGTGGTGGAGTTGGATAACCCTGCGCGACACGGTGGCTGCATACGTCTTTTCGGTAGAGAACGATCATGTGCATGGCGCGTGTAACCTGGCAGCTCCGGAAGCAGTGACAAACGGAGAGTTCACGCGAACGCTTGGACGGGTGCTACATCGGCCAACGCTGCTGCGAGTGCCCGCCTTCGCACTGCGAGCTATCGCTGGAGAGCTTGCCGAGGAGATGGTGCTCGCAAGCCAGAGGCTCGTGCCGAAACGCTTGCTGGAGGCGGGATTCAGGTTCGAAGATCCGCAACTGGAACCTGCTCTGCGTGGCATTCTGAATCACGCCTAGTTGCTGCGAGGAATCGACTGGACAAGAAACCTGTTGACCTGTCTAAAGCTGGAGGGTTGAGAGTGGAGGTGCTGCGATGCTAACGGTCTCCCAACTCGGTAAACTCTGCGGGCTGAGCCGCACAACCGTTCTGTATTACGAATCGCTTGGGCTGTTGCGGCCTGCAACTCGCACAGATGCGAATTATCGCCGGTACAGCACGGATGAGTTGAATCGGCTACGTACCATCTGCGCATATCGGAGCGCGGGGCTGCGGCTTGGCGATATTCAGCAGATCCTCGATGAACCGTCGAACGCTGCCAGCGAGGTGCTGAAGCGTCGGTTGCTCGAACTGGGCGAGGAGATCGAAACGCTTCGCGGACATCAGATCGCCATTACACGGCTATTACAGGCCGGGGATGGCAGTTGGAGAACAACCGCGATGACGAAAGATAAATGGGTTGCAATTCTGCACTCCGCCGGACTAAGCGAAGAGGACATGAGACGGTGGCACAAGGAGTTTGAACATCAGGCAGCAGACGAACACCAGAAATTCCTGGAATATCTGCAGATCGCTCCTGATGAAATTACGCGAATCCGGCAGTGGAGTCGCGAGGCGTAGTAAGTATTGTGTCGCGTGAGGCCTAGTGCTTTTCGCGCGAAATTTCACCTACAGTCGCGCCCGTCGCACGCAGGTAATCGGCGGGCGCGATGATGATCTGGAGTCCGCGGTGTCCAGCCGAAACGCTCACTGTATCCCATAGATCGATGGTCTCGTCTGCGAAGACGGGATAGTCCTTTTTCATCCCAAGCGCGGTAACGCCTCCCCGAATGTATCCAGTGACGCTCTGCACTTCTTTTAACGGAATCATCTCCACCTTTCGGTCTCCGGTGAATTGCGCCAGCGCCTTGAAGTCGAGTTCATAGTTGCCGGGTATCACAGCTACGGCAATGCCGTTGCGATCGCCGCGAACAGCCAGCGTCTTGAATACCTGCTCGGCAGGCATCCCTACCTTTGCGGCGACGTTTTCGGCGGACAGATCATCAGGATCGACTTCATACTCACGCAATTCGTAGTGAATGCCGAGGGAATCCAAGATGCGGCAGGCATTGGTCTTGCTCATGCAAACTATTGAATCACAATTGAGGCTCAGAAAATCGAGCACTGGCGTTACAAACCTCGACATACACGCGACATCCCATTGGCTGGAACAGAACGCGACATTCTCACGGGACGTTCACACGAGGAAGCGAAAGACATTCACTCGAGAAAGGGATGAATTCGCATTATGGCCAACAACACAATTGACGTTCTGGAAACTTTGATTGAGACCTGCCGCGACGGGCAGGCAGGATATCGTGATGCCGCAGAGCATTGCAAAAGCGCAGAGCTGAAGGATTTCTTCAACCGGCAGTCACTGGAACGGGCGCAGTTCTCCGGAGAGTTGGAAAACTGCATACAGCGCCTCGGAGAACGAGATCCGGACCGCGGACCAAGCATTTCAAACCGTCTGCATCGGGCATGGTTCTCGCTGAAGGAGAAACTTGGTGGCGGTGACACAACGATTCTTGAATCAGTGGAGGCCGGTGAGGACAGCGCAAAGAAACATTTTCAGGATGCGCTGAATGCGGGTCTTCCGGCCGACATCCGCGAGATCGTGCAGCGCCAATGCCAAAGCGTCATTGCTGCACACGACCGCGTGCGAGACTGGCGCGATCAGTTCAAGAGAGCAGCGTAGTTTCTGCATGAAACAAAAAAAGCGTCGCGCAAAAGCGCGGCGCTTTTTTATGGAAGTATGCACTTGGTTACGGCTTCGGCATTTGCAGCATGATACCGCCCTGACCGGCTTCGACCGTGGGGAGTTGGCCATTCCAACGTTCTATAAGAACACGCTGGTTTTCAAGGCGCCGCAGTTCTAACAACTGTGCGGTGAGTGAGCTTTGGCGAATGCGGTTCGCATCGGCTTCCCCCTGGGCGCGCAATACCTGAGATTTTGCGTCTCCTTCAGCTTCCGCAATCTTCTTCGCGGCTTCAGCTTGCGTTGTTGCCAGTTCGTTCTTGGCGCGCTCAGCTTCTTGTATTGCCTGCGCTTTGGCTGTGATTGAGTTCGCAATCACAGTGGGAACGCGCGGCGCACCGATGAATCCGAACTGCTGCACGCTGACCCCGACTGGAGAAACCTTACTCTCAATCATTTGCTCGACCTTCTTCAGGAACTCGCTTTTTTTCTCTCCGTAGATATCTTCAACCGAATAAGTCGATGCCACTTCGTTCAGCGAGTTGCGCACGATGTCGCGAAGAATCCCGTGCGTGAAGTTATCCAGATTGTTAATGCGGTACTTCACGTAGAACTCGGGCACTTTTCCGGGCTCGATCGCATACGAGAGGGAGACATCCGCAAAGATCTCCATTCCTTCTTTGGAGTTAAATCCCATTTCCTCGTTCACATCGTGGCCTTCGTTTGGATTACGCGTCCACTTTACAGTTTGGACAAACGTCGGAAACTGCAGCACTTGGCTTTTAAGCGGGCTATAAAACACCCATCCAGTGCGGATAGGAATGTCGGACGCACCGCGCTGACTTCCGGCCAAGTTGATCTCGATACCTTCGTGGCCAGCATCGATTCGTGTGACGCTGACAATACTGGTCAGGATGATCCAGCCAATAATGAGCACCACTGCAACACCAACCCAGCGGAGGGCTTTACCTCCGGAGAAGCGGGAAAGGATATTGGTGTCTGTATCTTGATAGTTGCCCTTGAGAATTGTCATCACAGCTTGCTCCAGATAACGTGAAGGATCATCGGAACAGCGAGTATGAGGCCGAGGATCATAGCGATTCCGCCAACGAGCAACTTATCGCTTGGCTGGTTCATCAGGTGGAACGCTTGGGTCAACAACCCAAGCGCAATCAGCAGAACAGAAGCGGTAAACACACTTCGAAATAGCGTGCTCATGTTTGACAATTGTTGAATCCAGTTTGGAAAGTATGAGGCGGAGTAGATGGAATGTAAAGCGAAACTGGACGGAACGCAGAAGGCAACTCAGGAGTGACGACAATCGCATACCAAAGGCGGATCGCAATGATCCGCCTTTGGTTTATGTAGAGTGATTACAACTACTGGAAGGCGTTCACTCGCTGCTTGACGCTGAGGATGGGCTTGGATAAGGCAAGCTTCGAACCTTCTTCCATCAGCGGCACCAGTTTGTCGAACTCCGGCCCAGACTGCGCACCGGTCAGCATGATGCGGATAGGGTGAAAGAGCGCCGGGCCCTTCACGCCTGTTTCCTTCTGCACTTCCTTGATGATGGCCTTGAAACGATCGGCCGCGACTGGTTCGGCTTCGGCAGCGATCTTTGCAGTGAACGCATCCAGAACCTTGGGCGTGGTTTCCGCCGCAAGAATTGCTGCGTTCTCGGGATTCGCCTTTGCTCCCGCAGGGTCGAAGTGCAGAACAGCCGATGCACGCTCCGGCAGTTCATCAAGTTTGTTCACGGAATGCGCAAACGAGGCGGTAATGCGCGCTAGCCAGGCTTTGATCTCGGGCGTGAGCTGATCGAGACCTAATGCACGCACGTAGAACGGTTCGGCCAGGGCAGCAATCCGTTCAGGTTCCGCCTGCTTAAGATAGTGCCGGTTCAGCCAGTAGAGCTTCTCGAAATCGAACACCGCGGGCGAAGGCGTCACGCGATTTAGATCGAACTCCTGAACGAGTTCATTGGGCGAGAAGATTTCGCGGTCGCCTCCCGTCGGTGCCCAGCCGAGCAGTGCCATGTAATTCATCAGGGCTTCAGGCAGAACACCCATCTCCCGGAAATTGGCTAGAGACGTGGCACCGTGGCGCTTCGAGAGTCGTTCCTTGTCCGGGCCGAGAATCGTCGAGAGGTGAGCAAACTCAGGCACCGCCCATCCGAGCGCTTCGTAGAGCGCAACCTGCTTCGGCGTATTGGAAAGATGGTCGTCGCCACGAATGACGTGCGTGATCTTCATTTCCGCGTCGTCAATCACAACCACGTAGTTGTAAACCGGAACGCCGGTGGATCGAAGAATGATGGGATCGCTGACAACTTCGTTTGAGAACTCAACCCAGCCGCGAACGACGTCATGGAAGCGAATAGGCTTTTCGGGAATCTTCAAGCGGATGGCGCAGGGTTCCCCAGCCGCGCGTCGACGCTCGGCTTCTTCTGCGGACAGATTGCGGCAGGTTCCGGGATAGTTGGGCTGAAGGTGCTGCGCGAGTGCCTGCTCGCGCTGGCGCTCGAGTTCCTCCTGCGTGCAGAAGCAGCGGTAGGCTTTGCCTTCACTTACCAGGCGCTCAGCATAGTCGCGATAGGTTTGCCATTTGTCGCTCTGGCGGTAGGGCGGGTAGGGGCCACCAACGTCAGGACCTTCGTCCCAGTCGAGTCCGAGCCACTTGATGTCTTCGATGAGCTGCGTTTCGTAACGCGCTTCGCTGCGATCAAGATCCGTATCTTCGATGCGCAGGATAAACGTGCCGCCCTGCTGGCGGGCAAAAAGCCAATTGAACAATGCGGTTCGCGCGTTGCCGACGTGGACCTGACCGGTAGGAGATGGGGCAAAGCGAACTCGCACTTTGCCTGAGATTTCGGACGCCATGGGAACGATGTTAGCAGAGCCAAGCTTACGGAAAATGTGATGGATGAGAGCCGAACCCTGTGCTGTGCGTGCAAGCTGAAACAGAGCTAAGCTATGACGTCGTAGTGGCGTAGATCCCAACAGGAGATTTCGCAATGGCGAAAAAGAACATTCTGATGCTCGTCGGTGATTATGTTGAAGATTACGAAGTCATGGTTCCGTTCCAGGCATTGCAGATGGTGGGACACACGGTCGATGCGGTGTGTCCGGGGAAGAAGCCTGGAGAATTTGTGCGCACGGCTATCCACGATTTCGAAGGCGACCAGACATACAGCGAGAAACGCGGCCACAATTTTGTAATCAATGCCGACTTCGCGAAGACGAAGGCAGAACATTACGACGCACTGGTCATACCGGGTGGGCGCGCTCCTGAATATCTTCGCCTCAATCCGCACGTGCTCGAAATCGTGCGGCACTTTGCGACCACCAAGAAGCCGATTGCTGCCATTTGTCATGGCCCGCAGATTCTGGCCGCAGCAGGCGTGCTCACCGGAAAGACATGCAGTTGCTATCCGGCTGTCGGCCCCGAGGTTTCGTCCACAGGTGGAACGTATGCCGACATCAAGGTGGATGATGTGATGGTGGACGGCAACCTAGTGACAGCTCCGGCGTGGCCAGCGCATCCGGCGTGGCTGGCAGCGTTTCTCAAGGTGCTGGGAACCGAGATCGTCCTTAGGGAAACGCAGCCAGCAGCAGTAGCCGTAAGCTAGCGGATATGTGGACTGGCAGGAGTGTAGGTGGATTTCCGGGCCGAAGCCGCCTTCACGACCCTTACGTCGAACTCCAGCGGCACCGATTTAGGCGGGAAGCACTGACGGTTGTCGCAGGCCTGAAACTTGACTTCACCGTGGGCGCGGAAGGTTCCGAGCTGCGCATTGGCCGGCACGCGGACTTCGGCGTTCACGGAGAAGTTTCCCGAATACACGCTGAGCTTCTCGTTTCCCATGAATGGCAAGGAGAGCTGCTCGCCGACCGGATACTGAATGTTCATGATCATCACCCCATCCGGAGGCGTGACGCGTACCACTGTCGGAAGCAGAAGCTCATCGTTGGGCTTATTGGAATTAACGTGGAATCCGCGATTCACCTGCAGCGGAATGTGCAGCGGAGATTTGTGTCCGCGTGCAACGACTACGGTATCGATGGGCAACACGGTGATAGCAGGGGAGGATCCCTGCGCGAGCGCAGCAGCGGCGCAAAACAGTACAGAGAGCGACAAAACAATACGCGATGAAAGCTTCATGGCTGAAACTTTAGTTTACAGCACGAGGCGGGCCTGACGTTTCAGGAGCAGGGTTGGCTTGCGATGGCGCGCTTTACGTTTTGCTCAATCTCGTCGCGAGCGGGCTGGCCAAAGACGCGGTCGATTACGACTCCGTTGCGGTCGATGTAGAAGGTAGTGGGGAGATAGTCGATGCCGCCGTACTCCTGCGCGACGTTTTCCTTGCCGAGCAGAACAGGGTAGTTGATCGCATTGTCCGTGGCGAACTTCTCAACTTCCTTCTGGTCGCCGTCGTCCATAGAGACGCCGATCACCTGAAGTCCCTGCGCACCATATTTCTTCTGCAGATCGACAAACCACGGAATTTCCTGCTTGCAAGGCGGGCACCAGGTGGCCCAGAAATTGAGCACTACGGCCTTGCCACGCAGATCGCTCAGCTTGACATTGTTTCCTTGCAGGTCGGTGAGGACGAAGTCAGGAGCGGTGCGGCCTTTGGCGGCGACTCCGCTCCGATTGGGTGCAAAGCTGCCGCGGAAGCGGGCCATCAACAGCAATCCCGCGACAACCACGACCATGACAGCAAACAGAATGATCTTCCGCTTCACGCCAAACGCTCCGTTTTAGGTGCGAACCACACCCTAATACAGATGACCTACAAGGAGAAGCGATTCAGGAACCCGAGGTAGCCAGAGAGCATCGTAAAACGACCTAGCGCTATTAGCAGTCCGAAAACGATCAGCAGCGCTCCGCTCAGAACCTCCACCGTGTGAAGGTGACGGCGGAAACGGGCATAAAAACCAAGGAATCGGTTCACACCCAGGGACGTCAGCAGGAACGGAACGGCGAGCCCAGCCGAGTACACGGCGAGCAAAATGATGCCCTTCGCCACCGTGTCCTGCGATCCGGCCAGCAGAAGAATTCCGGCGAGGATAGGTCCGATGCAAGGTGTCCAGCCAAAGGCAAAAGCGAAACCGATGAGGAAAGAACCCAGCGGACTGGCACCGCCTTTAACGCTGTGCAGGCGCTTGTCGGAATAAAGTGCGTTGATCTTGAACAAGCCTGTCAAATGCAATCCGAAGATGATGATGATTACACCGGCAAGGACGGCGAGGGGGCGATGGTATTGCTGTGTGAGTTGCCCGACACTGGTCGCGACTGCGCCCAAAGAGATGAAGACCACGCTGAAGCCGAGGATGAAGCAGAGCGAATTCAGCATGACCGTACGCAGCAGTTTGCGGTCGGCCTCCTGCAGCGATTCAACACTGGCTCCAGAGATGAGCGAAACATACCCCGGCACTAATGGCAGGACACACGGCGAGAGGAAGGAGAGCACTCCGGCAAAAAAGGCCGCGATCGGCAAAGGAAGACTGTGCATACGTCTACGATTTTACACTTGCAGCTATTTGGGTCCTCAACTCAGGAAACCGCGGGTACGGACTCCAGAAAACGCCGCCGCTGGGCTGGCGTGAGCAGGAGGCATCGCTTTGGGCGTCCGAAAAGGCGGCGACGCATCCGGGCAAAAGTGCGGTAAACGAAGTTAAGCACCGGACTGGGCAGCAGACTAGCGATGGCGGCCAGCCTTGCGTAGGTTCCACCAAGGTAAGCGGCAGTCCGGGCCACCGCCTCGAATTCTGTGTACGCGCGTCCGTTCTCAATCCAGAGCAGCGATTCCACGCGCTCAAGGTTGTACTGACGCCGCAAGCTGAGGCCAAGCGAAGAGTCGCGGCGCACGAACAGCAGATCATGGCGCTGCTCGTGCGCCAGGACGAACTGCACGCTACGATTACAGAAAGAACACTCACCGTCAAAGACAAGCAAAGGCGCGGACGACATCTCCTGTTAGATGACGCGAGCAGGCGAAAGTCCACTTTTCGTCAGAAACGTTAATCGCCGACTACAACGGAATGTTGCCGTGCTTCTTGGACGGATTCTTGTCGCGCTTGCCGTCGAGCATTTCGAGCGCCTGAATGATCTTCTTGCGCGTCTCGCGTGGACGGATCACGCCATCGATGTACCCGCGTTCGGCAGCGATATACGGGTTCGCGAAGCGCTCACGAAATTCCTCGATCTTGTCATCGCGAATCTTGTTGAATGCAGCCTCGCCGGCCAAGCCATCAACGCCCTCTTTGGCAGCGCGCTCGAGTTCTCGTCGATAGACGATGTTCACTGCTCCGGCTGGCCCCATTACGGCGATTTCAGCAGTAGGCCAGGCGTAGTTCACATCGCCCCGAATGTGCTTGGAACTCATAACGCAATACGCGCCGCCGTATGCCTTCCGGGTGATTACCGTGACCTTCGGCACCGTAGCTTCGGCAAAGGCATACAGGAGCTTCGCGCCGTGCATGATGATGGCGCCGTGCTCCTGCTGAACGCCGGGCAGGAAGCCGGGTACATCCTCAAAAATAATGAGCGGGATGTTGAAGCAGTCACAGAAACGAACGAACCGAGCCGCCTTGATGGAACTTGAGATGTCGAGCACCCCGGCAAGGTAGTTGGGCTGGTTGGCGACGATGCCTACCGAACGTCCATTGAAACGCGCAAAGCCAATCACTATGTTCTTTGCGAAGTGCTCCTGCACCTCGAAGAAGTACTCTTCATCGACGACGCTGTGAATAATGTCCTTAATGTCGTACGGCAGATTGCTTTCGGTAGGTACCACTGTGTCGAGTTTGTCGTCCGTGCGATCGACGGGGTCATTAGTCGGCTTGCGTGGAGGCTCTTCGAGATTGTTGGAAGGAACAAAGCTGAGCAGTTCGCGGATCATCGACAGGCATTCGGCGTCATCGTGGGCCAGGAAGTGCGCCACGCCAGACTTGCTGTTGTGAGTGGTTGCGCCGCCCAGTTCGTCCTTCGTGACCTCTTCGTGCGTAACGGCCTTGATGACTTCAGGGCCCGTGATGAACATGTATGCAGTCTTGTCCACCATCAGAATGAAGTCCGTAATGGCCGGGGAATACACGGCGCCGCCAGCGCATGGTCCCATGATGGCCGAGATTTGGGGGACGACTCCTGAGGACAGAACGTTGCGAAGAAAGATGTCGGCATAACCGGCGAGCGAGCGAACGCCTTCCTGAATACGCGCACCGCCCGAATCATTGAGTCCGATTACGGGTGCGCCGACACGCGCAGCCTGGTCCATGATCTTCACGATCTTGGCGGCATTGGTTTCGGAAAGGGAGCCACCAAAGACGGTGAAATCTTGCGCGAAAACGAAGACCAGTCTGCCTTCGATGCGTCCGTAGCCTGTGACGAAACCGTCGCCAAGCACAACTTGCTCGGCCATTCCAAACTCGGTTGTGCGGTGGGTGACGAACTTGTCCGTCTCTTCAAACGTGCCTTCATCGAGCAGAAATTCAATGCGCTCGCGGGCGGTCATCTTTCCAAGCTTATGTTCGCGTGCACGCCGCTCTGCGCCACCGCCGGCTTCGGCCAGTTCGTCGCGCTCTCTGAGTTTTGCAAGTTTCTGCTCGATATTCATAGGCGGGAATTATAGCCAGATAATACCGAGTACCGACAAGGATTAGTTTTGTGATGGCATATTGAAAAGTGTATCGTCGCCTTCCATACCTTCGGCGCGCCAACGCCACCGTCGGCCATCCCAATAGACCAATGCGTGCAAAGTCGTTCGGTCAACCGCCTCGATCGCTTGGAGGTGCTTCTTCTTGAGCCGCAGATCGACAAGGCTCAGAGTCTCGAATGGCGTGTTGATCAGAACGAACTTCGACACCTTGGATTTGGGCTTTCCTTCCGGCAACCGCCAGCCGAAGACAATGAGAATACAGCGGGAAGAGCCATCAAAATGCAGTCCGAACTGTGCCGTAATTTTGGGGTCCCCCGTCCCGAAGTAGGAATCGTAAGGGTCCTGAACCTTGAACCGGAAATCCTCCTGAGAAAGCAGAGGAGTGTTGCTGGTTCCCACCAAAACGACGTCTTCGTTGCCATCCCCGTCAAGATCGCCAAACAAGGGTGCCACCTTTGAATCCACCTTGAAACTTCGGCCAAACTGCCCCGCAACGTAAGCAGCAGGATTCCCAATCGGCGACGCCGCAGGGGCTGTCTGAGCCAAGCTGAATGAGCAAGCTAAGAACAAGGTGAGCAGGATCAAGAACGCCGATTGTGAACGGAAATGCATATCGCTACTCTATCCGGTCTCGCTCAGCTAGCCAGCATGAATTTGCGAGTTTGCTTAATTCTTTCTAGGCAGGGATGCGCGCCATCTATAATTGTGCGCCGTGCGGGTACTTGTCCTAAGTGACATCCACGGCAACCTTGAAGCACTCGAGGCGTGTCTCAACGCGGCTCCCGAGCACGATCGCGTTGCTAACCTCGGCGATGTCGTGGGTTATGGCGCAAGCCCCAACCAGGTGATCGAGCGCATCCGCGAGATAGGTGCCATCAGCGTGCGGGGAAATCACGATCGCTCATGCTGTGGATTGGAAGACATTTCCAACTTCAATCCCATAGCCGCCAGCGCAGTGAACTGGACTCGACGCGAGCTGAGAGAATCAAACATCGATTGGCTGAAAGCTCTGCCCGGGGGGCCCCTACTCGATCCTGACCTGAAAGGTGTGCGCTATGTGCACGGCTCCCCACTGGAAGAGGATGACTACATTGCCTCTCCTTTTGCGGCGGCCGAGGCTCTGGCTAACTCGCCATTTCACCTCACCTTCTTCGGACATACTCATGTCCAATGCGCGTTCGCAAAGGTGAACGTGATGACGGAAATGCTTCCGCTGGAACGGCTCAATGGCTCGGGGCAGTTGCAGATCTCTCGGCTGAGACTCGATGCATTGCGCAATTACCTCATAAATCCTGGGTCGGTAGGACAGCCTCGCGATCGCGACCGCCGCGCGGCTTTTGCACTCTATGACAGCGACAAGCAAGAGGTACTCTTCTACCGCATCGCGTACGAGATTACCCGCGCGCAACAACGCATCCTGCAGGCAGGCTTGCCGCAGGCGCTGGCTCTGCGGTTGGACGAAGGAAGATAGCGGGAGCTGTAGAGTTTTCCTCAAGCAGTCGGCGGCAGCACTTGCGATACACTCGCGCTATGTCATACGGACTTTTTAACGACGGCCCCGAGACCGACACCGCTCCGAGCAGCAAGGTGATGGTGGCCCACATCGATGGCGGCTCACGAGGGAATCCCGGCCCTGCTGGCTACGGAGCCTACATCACTGACGCACAAGGTAAGCGGATTGCCGAGCTCAACGATTTCCTTGGCGTGCAAACGAACAACTTCGCCGAATATTCCGGACTGATCGCGGCGCTCGAATACGCCATTGAACACAGCTACGGGACCGTAAAGGTCGTCAGCGACTCGGAGTTGTTGGTGAAGCAGATCAAGGGCCAGTACAAGGTACGGAGCGAAGCCCTGCTCTCCATCTACAACGAGGCGCGTTCGTTGATTCGAAAACTGGATCGTTTCGAGATACGCCACGTACTGCGACATCTGAACAAAGATGCCGACCGGCTCGCGAACGAAGCGATGGACCGCGGAATGGGACGCAAAACACTCGATCATGCCGACGCTTACGCCAAACCTCCAGTAGAGCGCGAAGCCATCAAGGAACTGCGCGGATTCGTACGCGACGGAGTTGTGGAGTTTACGGGTGAGAAATTTCCCGACGGAGTTTTCGTCATAGTGCGGCGAGCAAGGTAGACCTTCCCGCAGACAACAAACGCGAGCCAATTGGCTCGCGTTTTCTTTCCTGTAAGTGCGCCCTAGGCAGATAGCGCCTTCTTTACTGCATCGCTCACTTGCTTGCCCTCGACGCGAGCGCCTGCGAAACGAGCCATAACATTCTTCATCACCGTTCCCATGTCTTTCATTGTCGGGGATCCCATCTCGGAAATGACGGCCTTCACCGCAGCCTCAATCTCG
Source organism: Koromonas humicola (assembly GCF_059726255.1). Taxonomy (NCBI): domain Bacteria; kingdom Pseudomonadati; phylum Acidobacteriota; class Terriglobia; order Terriglobales; family Koromonadaceae; genus Koromonas; species Koromonas humicola. Next base: position 4,439,258 of record NZ_AP040873.1, on the reverse strand, counting down.
GCGGGGCCCACCGCCTTAGGCAGATAACCTTCGATGAACGTGATCTCGTCCAACTCCTTCTTCGCAAGTTCCTCACGGCCGCCTTTGGTGAATGCATCGGCTGAATCTCGACGCTGTTTGATGAGCGTCGAAAGCACCTGCATTTCTTCCTTTTCGTCGAGCGCCGACCGCTTCTCGATCTCTTTGTTCTTCAGCGCGGCCTTCACCATCCGCAAAGTGGACAGGCGCAACTCTTCCCGCGCCTTCATCGCCGCAACAATGTCACTCTGAATCGTGCTAGTAATGCTCATGATCGTCCATCATACGCCACCGCGCAGCAGCAGCAGCAGCGGCGGCGGAGGCGGCAGCAGTGATTATCATTAAGGTTTGGCCGCCGCGGCCAAACTTCAACCAATTTCACAACACACAATCTGGCAGTTAACTGCTCGGCATTGTAAGAGCCCAGTCGAATCAAGCTGTCTTCCTACGATTCTCTTTCTCCTTGCGCGCAATAGAAGCCAGTACAGAATCCAGTAGGAGACGGAGGGCCGGGCAGCCGACGCCGCCGTGGGCCGTTGAGACCTTGCTCTTGTACAACTGAAAGGGTTGGCTCATATTGTCTCTGCTCTCAGCTAGGGGCGACCTAACCGTATGTAGTTCTCGTAGCAAGATTGCGTAGCGAAAGGACGCGCATCTCGAGTTGGGATGAAGAGTTTCTGAAAGCTCAAGACAACGTAAAGGATCTCTCGCAGCGGGCGAACAATGACGATGCTCAAACTGTATGCACTTTTCAAGCAGGCTACTCAAGGTGATGCCCAAGGCGAAGCTCCGGAGCTTTTGATTTTCTCGGCAAGGCTAAGTTCGAGGCGTGGAGTAAGGTAAAAGGCACATCAGCCCAAGCAGCTATGCAGCAGTACGTTGATCTCGTGCGTTCTTTGAAACCTTAGAGCGTCCCTGCCTTGTGCATTACACTACATCGACGTCGCTCGCGCTTCATTTGCAAATGTCAATGAAGCACGAGCGAGCAGTTGGACGCCGTTGTCATTCACCAAAGTATCTGCAAAATTACAAATGACTGCATTCCGGGGATAATCCATCCTGCAAAATCAAAAGCGTCCAATAGTGCAACTCGGGAATGGTCACTTCTGAGTACGAGCCATTGGTCCTAACTTCTAGAGGATGCCATGAGCCAAAGTCGACGTCCGGCGAGGCCCACCCAGCCGACATTGGGCGGCGTGCCTCGGCAGTTCGCAGGTTGATGTTCCGCAAGGTAGGGGGCTCGCGATAGCTCATACTGTCATCGCGCCAATCCGTGGCAGTCTGGCCCGTGAGATTGATCAGGCTCACCGTCGTGCAGCTGCCTTTTTGCTTCGTGATCGTCCAGACCGAGCCCGGATCTGCCGACGTACTCTGCCTCACATTGACTAGACTCGGAGTCTGATCTGTGGCTACGAGCCCATCACGTAAGTAGTTCTCGTAAGCCACCAGGAAATCGTAGTAGTTCCGCAATTTCTTCCGCAGAGTTGGCGAGACCGTAATTGCAGAGTCGGAAGGAAAGTACGGGTTCGAAAGCATGCGATCGCCATCTCCCAATTCAATATGCGCAGCCCCCGAGGCGAAGATCGTAGCATCTGCAAGCAGGACAGCAGGCTCGTTGAATTGCGTTATGGAATGCGATTTACCTTGGAGCCTGTCAGAAAGCGCTCGATGAAGGTATGCAGCAAACACAAGCCCCTTCTCTGGATTCGAGGCATGAATCTCTTCTGCTGCATCCGCGATGCTCTTGTAAGTTGGGTGATCCTCAGGCCAAAGCTCAGAGTACACGAACTCGACGGACGAATTGGCCATCTGCTTTTGTCCTCCGCCGCCTACGGTGTTTAGCAGGATGGGCCGCTTCAGCAAATCTTTTTCGGCATTGGCAAACTTCCAGAAGCCGCCGAAAAAGTCGACCGGGTTTCCGCGATAGTCGAACGCGCCATCAACGCCGAAACTATCTACGTGCCATCCATCAAATGGAAAACGTGTAAACAATTCCTGCATTCGCATCCCTATGTATTGTTGCCAGCGAGGATCGTCCTGATTCATGTAGATCAGGCGGTCTGTGGACCATCCGGCCGGCATTGGATACGCCTTTACAGTAGCCTCGGTTCGCGGACCATTCTTGTCCGGCCATGTAGCCCACTCAAGCTTCACTCCACTTCCGTCATGAAATGCGTCGGAGTATGCGGAATAGCTGGCGTTGTATGCCATGCTCATCATGTTCCGACTCTTTGCCGCACGAAGAAACTCCTGCAACGTCTTTCCTGATGTAACTCGGCCCGCGATGTCGTGCCATTGCGCGTTCACCAATTCGGCAGGAGGTGACGGAAGATGATGCTTGTACTGGAAGTCGTAATATTGCAGGCCGTTGATGTGGTATTTCACAAGCTCGCCGACCCAGGATGAGGCCGGAATTCCGGGATCAAAGTGAGCCACATATCCATATCGCGGAAACTTGCGCCAGTCCGAGGAGACATCGACTGCGGAACTGCCATCAGCTATAACAGCACCTTGTTCATTACGAACGGAGAGTTCCAGCCGATACCCTCGATAATCAGGACTTGGTGCAGACAGTGTTATCTCGAACTTACCAGTCGAGAGTTCGCTCGGTGATAGCTGCTTCTTCACGTCAGTAACCGTGACAGCTCGATCAAGCAATCTGAGCTCAACATTCAGGACTGAGCCCAACTCTGATGATTTTCGATCGCAATCAACTTGCACGTGAATCGCTTCGCCTGGTGCATATCGTCCCTTGTCGGTAGTCACATCTAACGCCAGGGCTGGACGGTCGATTGCAGCCGCAACAACTGGGAACAGTGCTAAAGCAGCGAGCGTCGCAATACACAGAAGTCGGTCAGTGTTGAAGATGCACCGTGCACGAATGCGACGATAGTTATTCAATTGGGAATAGAGCGAAGGACGCAATATGAACGTCATTTACTTCTCCATTCATGTTCAGATTTTCAGGCTGCAGGCGAAGTTCAAAGCTATGACTACCGGAACCTAATGACAGTTGCAACGAGTTACTCCATCCCCAGTTATTCCACTCATCCCTACCCCGCTGCGGAAAAACGACAACGCCGATGCGCTTGCCATCAACATAAAAGGTTCTAATCGCACATTTGTTGTCCGTATTTATAGGCCCACTTCCGTTTGCGTAGTAGATGGCAACGCTGTACTTGCCCTTTGCTGCGATCTTGCTGGTCACTATCAGATTGGGATTCTGTTTCTGATCGAGCACAACGAACTTCGTCGCGTTGACGGATGCACCATCGGAAACAGCCGAAACAATGATCGGGACCGCATTGACTCGAACCGGCTCACTTAAGAACGACTCCACTCCTTCATTGCCTATGGCGGAAACCTGGTACTGCGTTAAGCTCGATCCTGGGTTAACCACAATGGACGTACCACTCGTAATCTCATGAGCTCTTCCGTTGCGGTACACGCGATACTTTGTTGAGTTCTCTACCGCATTCCATGAAATCCCCTGACGTTCCACACGGACCTGCGGAGTATCCGGCGCCACGAGATGCTTCGCGACGCGGCCGTCAGCAACGGTCGGAAGAGGCTCTCCCATTTCGATCACAACGCTATGGTCTCCAGTCAGCGTTGCAGGAACAAAGGGCTTCGCGACATTTCCGTCGAGGATGAAACGCTTTATCACATCGCCGTGGCCACTTACCTTGATAGAAAGGTTCGCGCTTCGATATTGGAAGTTCGACAGTGTGCGAGTGCTCGCGAACGGTGCCGGAATAACAGGAGCGAAATGTAATCCGTCTAGTTCAAAGTGCATTCCGAACAGGATTCGGTACACAGTCGCTAGGTTCCCGGCCACGCTCCAGAGCTGGCGATCAGAGTTAATCTGTGTTCCCTCAGCATTGCCCGTATCGACTACAAAGTTCTCCTTGTTCGTCGCGAACAGCGCGGCAGACCTATAAATAGAAGCCAATCCCTGCAGGGTTGCTGCTTTGTCTGAACGCTTGGCAGCAGCGAGTGTCCAATAGGCTTCTACAAAAGGCCACACTGACCGATTGTGATAAGCAGGAATTCCGGGATTCTGTGGATACACTGTCGGAATGCCGTATTCCATAACTGGCGTTGATTGAATGATCCGATCCTGTTGGGCAGGGCTTGCAATATCAAACAGCACTGAAAGGGATTCTCCAAGCGCATCCGATCTCGGTGACAACACCAAATGTTCGCGACCATACAGATACTCCCCGTAATAGCCGAGACGATCTATCCACAGGTGCTGATTGATCGCTGCCTTGATCGCATTGGCTTTCTGCGTCCACTGCTTGGAAGTAACTCCAAGCTCCCGTGCCATTGCTGCAAGAATCTGGTACGTACGATAGTAAACAGCATTGGTTCCTAGGCATTCGGAGTTGTAGATGTCGACAGGCTGCATCCAGCGGGGATACGTCTGCTCGCGCCAATCCATAAATGACGACTCGCCTCGCGCCAACCCCGTCACGGGATCCATGACGACGCTTTCGTCATCTCGGATAGAGTTCACGATCACGTCATAGCTCCACTTCAGCCAACTGCGGTCTCCCTGCACAAGGTAGATCTCCCAGGCTGCCAAGGCCCAAGTCATGCGGTCGCTTGAAACCGGCCATGATCCGCCAGTCCCAGTGTCCTGCACGATGCGGTCACGCTTCACTTTCATACGCAGGCTCTTCTTGGAACCTTCGGGGTCGATTGCGGCGAGCGATAGAAGAATGCTGTAACTCACATCTCTCGTCCACACGCCTTGCCATTGTGCGCCGGCATTAAAGGCGCCATCGGCTCTCGTGTCCTGTCGTAGTTCATCCAACGACAAGTTGTACAGAGCGTCGGTGAGTGCCACAGGGGATTGCAGTCGTGGATAGCGGCTAAGATCGCCAGTGACCTTCCACGATCTCTGGGACGCGCCGGCAGACGAGGGATAGTTGGAGACTATCTCGCTAGGGGAAATCGCTTGTGCGGTAAATGAGCCCTCAGTGACCCTATCCGCCCACACTGTGTAGCTCTTCGACTTATAAAGCGGGCTCTCTCCGAAAGCGTTGGCACACATAGCAGTAAGTAGTAAGAAAACGAAAATGAATGCTCGGTTGACAACACCCATAGTGCGTTGTGGATGTAAATCGTGATTGATCACGAACGACTCCTCTGGTCGATAGTTGGCGTCCATAATTGCTTTTAAAATCGGGGGCGACAGAATGTATGCCGCCCCCTTTGGAGGAGGAAGAGCGCGACTTACTGCGAAACGGAGATGTACACCGTGTCCCAATAGGCTAGCGAGGGCAAGGTGAACTCGACATAGCTGCCTTGGCTGTCCTGCCCCGTCGTAAAAGGAAGGCTAGCCATTCTGCCGTTGCCAGAATCCGGCGTAGCCCAACTCACGGTGCCCACTGCACCGGACCCGTAGTAGTACTTCACTGGAATGTTGCTTTGACTTGTTGGCACCGGGCAATTAGCGTTGTCATCTCGCCAGTTGATGCTCGATTCGCCAATCATGTTGATGAAGTTGATCATGTGGCGGTTCGAGTCATTCTTCGAGAATGCCCAAACCGAACCCGCTACTGCCGAGTTACTACTTTTTACTCCGGTGAGTTCGATGATGTTGTTATTGTTCGCCAACCCACCACGCAGTAGGTTCTGGTACTCCACATCGAAATCGTAGTAACTCCGAAGGCTTTGTAGGAGTGCGGCAGTGGGTTTCAGATTTGTATTCGGGAAGTACTCATTGTCGAGCATTTGAACACCGCTGACGCCTTGTGAACCTCCGCCGAGTTCAAGGTGTGACGCACCACTTGCGAAAATTACGGCGTCGGTTAACAGAACCCCCGGGGCGTTGAATACCCCGGTCTTCGATTGCGCGTACGAGTAGTCCATGTACGCTGGCAGAACCACTCCGATTCCCGGCTTCGCGCTCGCAACCGAGTCAATCATGGCCTTGAGATCGTTGTAGGTCGTCTGTCCCAAAACCGGCCAACACTCAACATATGCGAAGTCCTCAGAAGACAGAACGTCGGCAAGCCCGTATCCGCCAACGGTGTTGAACACCACTGTCTTGTTCAGCGTTGACTTCGCCACATTCAGCAGGGATGAGTATTCGCTGGAGGGGGTCAATTGCTGGCCGGAATAGTTATAGACAGTTCCCGGAGGGCCAATCTGATCGGCATGCCATCCATCAAACGGATACGCTTGAAAGACCTTCGATTCCTGATCGATCAGATACGACTGCCAGTTCGTATTGCCTGGATCAAACAGGTAGATATATGGAGTGGCCCACGCAATTGAGGTGAACGAGACGTTGTATTGGCTTGTAGCATTCTTCGCCAAGTACAGCCCCCATTCGGGCTTCACTCCGCTTCCATCCGTGCGATAGTCTGCCCACGCGCCGTAGACCAGGTTGTAGTTCATGGCAGACATGCCATACGAATGCGCTGCATCGATGTAATCGAGTACAGTCTGGCGATAGTTCGTTTGATTATTCAGTTGCACCCACGATGCTGACGGAATGGAAACACTTCCAGCGAGCGGAATGTGATGCTTCCATTGCCAGTCGTAGAACTGCACTCCATTGATGTGAAACTTATTCAGCGCGGCGATGTGGTTGCTTGATGTGGAGGACGACTGCGAGGGATACGTCGCGACATAGCCATAACGCGGAAACTTCGTCCACGTCGAGGAGACATCGATTGCCGAATTCATACTCCCCAGCACTGACCGCGTCGCGTCAACTGCCGTGACTTCGACCGAATATCCCTGAAAGTCGTGTACCGGCGTGGTCCAGTCAAAACTCATCTGGGCGGTTTCACCCGAATTCAAGCTGAACGATTGTGATGGCAAATTCTCGACCAGTGTGCCGAGATGTGTGATTGCAACTTGAACATCACCAGCGGCAACGGTCAGCGCGACGTTGCTCAGTGTGACAGAAATCTTAGCTGTCGCTCCCGGAGCGTAGCGAGCCGCATCCGTTTCAACGCCACTTATCAGTCCTGCTGAGGGAATTGCGTTTACCTCGCCAGATTGATCGGACGCCCCACTGACATTAACTGCCGCGACTGTATAGAAGTACTGAGTGCCATTGACCAATCCGGTGTCAGTGAACTGAGTCGCGGTGATGCCGCTTTGGTATGCGGTTGTGCCTTCACCACCAGACGTGTTCGCACGATAGACACTGTACGAGGTAGCATTATTCGTTGCTGTCCACGAGAGCGCGACCTGCCCATTCCCTGCTCTTGCCGAAAGACCGGTTGGCGTCGGTGGGACGGGTGCTGGAGCGGTCGGAGTGGCAGAAGCTTCTGCAGATTGTGCGGAAGTTCCGGCAGTGTTAACTGCCGCAACTTTGTAGTAGTAGGTTGTGCCGTTGGACAGCCCCAAATCCGAATAACTCGTACTCGCGATGCCCGCCTTCAGAGGCGTGCTACCCTCTCCTGCCGCGCTCGTAGCACGATACACGTTGTAGGATTCTGCACCGGCGCTCGCGGACCAATTGAGTGAAACACTGGCGTTCCCGGCAGAAGCTGAAAGCGCTTTCGGAGCCGCTGGCGCGGTCGGGGTGACAGTTTGCGAAGAATCACCACTTCCGCCGCACCCAAACCCGGCAACCAGCAGAATTAGCACTCCAAAGAAGGCGAGGACCGACCATATCTTGCGACTTGCTATAAGTGCCGGAGCGAACCCAGTGCTGAACATTTTTAAGGCTCTCCAAAGTCGAGCTCTGAACTCTGCGAGATCAATAACAAGACATGCAGGCATAGACTGACCGACAGCAATGATGAGTCAGTACACAGCGGAGTAGGCGCTCGGAGCGATGAAGAGTTCACCGCCCCGAGCAATGGTTGTTAGTAGAAAATCTTCAACGCGAACTGCAGGTTGCGCGGGCTGCCGACGGTGCTCGAAACAGTACCGAATGCAGTCGTGTTGCCGATGTAACCATACGGTGCGCCAAAGTTGACGTTGTTCCACACATTGAAAGCCTCTGCGCGGAACTCGACACGAACCGATTCATGCACCTGGAAGCTGCGGAATAGGCTCAGGTCCGTGTTGCGGAAACCAGGTCCATGCGCGCTGTACGGACGGCAAGTACCGAAGTGTCCATAGGCGTACGCAGGTCCCAGGTTTGAATCCCGTGTGGGATTCCCATAGGCTGCGGGATTGATGAAGAATCCTCCTCCATCAACGACGTACCGATGCGGGTCCTTGGTGGCACCCTTGAACGGATCGCCAATGCAGTCGGCATATCCATCATGGTTTCCAGTCATGTCGCCCTGATCACCGTAGATAGTGAACGGGTTTCCGGTCTGCAGGCTAACGATCGTGTTGATCTGCCATCCGTCGGCCACGTTCTTCAGGATGCGCTGGTCTCGCAAATAGCGACCATGTTCTCCAAATGGCAACTTGAACAGCAGGTTACCGGAGAAGCGATGGCGCACATCGAGCGTTTGGTCGCTGCGCTCGCCACGCTGATTCCAATAGGCGTTCTGCCCAACGTAATTGCCGTTGATTGGAACATTGAAGTCCGCAATGCTGTGGCTCCAGGTGTAACTCGCACCGTACTGGATCCCATGGGTCATGTTGTGGTGCAAGGCGGCCTGCAGGCTGTTGAAGTTGGTGTTTCCGTCATGCTTCATGTACTCCAGGAAGCTCGACGTGGTGAACCAATGTGGGTTTTGCGTTCCGACTCCGTTCCAGTTGATCAGGTTCTGGTACTGGAATGCGGCTCCAGCGTAGCTGCCGTCAGCGTTCCACACCTGTTGCCCCTGATTGGCGTTCACAATGCGGCCCATCTTATGCCCAAAGTTCCCGACGTAGTCAATGCTAAGAGTCGTTTGCGGAGCCAAGAGGAGTTCCGTGCCGAAACTAGCCTGGCTGACATACGACGTGCGCATGTTGGGGTCAGCACCACGTATCTGTAACGTGTACAGAGCAGGCAAAACGCCAGCATTTGCCACAAGAGATGTGCCGGGGAAGCCATTATGAAGAACGAAGGCCGGTGTTGTGCTTCCATTCGCCTGAGAGAGAGACGCTTGCACAACGAAAGGAGCGTTGAGGCTCAGGATACTCTCTGAACCAAAGCGGTCGCGATGCTGATAGAAGATGCCGTATCCGCCACGCACCACCAGTTTAGGTTCGGCCTGGTATGTGAATCCAAGGCGAGGAGCGAAGTCATTCAGGTCGGCGTTGACCATTGACTTGCCATACCAACTGTTGTCCTTAGGATTTGCGGTCACTATAGCGCCGCCATTCAGCGGGCTGAAGTTGGCAATCTTGTGATCGCGCTCAAGCAGAGGCGAATAGAGTTCGTAACGCAGACCACCTGTGACGGTCAGTCTGTCAGTCACACGCCACACATCCTGGGCATACCAACTGTGTCCCGGCTGATAGAGGTGAGGAACAACTACAGACTCATACGAAGCGCTGTTCATGTCACCAAGCAGGAGGTCAGTAGCGCCGGAAACCTGCCCGCTGGAGTATTGTCCCGAAGCACCCATGCTGCCTTGGGGGTTCTGGATGTCAAGGAACGAGTTCGTCATGCGGTGATACTGATAGCCGAACTTAAAGCTGTGGCGGCCATGCAGCCAGCTGAAGTCGTCGAGCAACTGCCAAACCTGCGATACCTGATGCTGCGGACGCCAACTGGAACCACCAAGGGTCTGAAGACCGGAAACGCTAATTGGAGGCAAGCCGTAGGTATATGCACTCACCGGTACGCCAGTGAGGCCATAGTTCCCAGCTGCGGACTGTCCCAACGGAAGATTTCCCGGAGGATCATTAGCAGCCAATATGCGGTTGGCTCCGATACGAAGTTCATTCAACTGCGAAGACGAACGAGTGTAGATCCATGATGCGACTGCTGACTGGCCGTGAGTACGAGTATCTGCTGCGAAGTTACTGCTGCCGATGACAGGATCAGCCGTCCACTGCGGGTTGACACCCTTTGAGTGGAAGTAGCTGTAACGACCATAAACGCGGTTCTTGGGATCGATCACGTGATCCACACGCGAATCCATCGACCACGTTGTGTTTGGAGTAGAGACTATGTACTGATAGTTGGAGTTTCCGAAGCTGTTGGCTATTCCGGCTTTCGCCACTTCCGAAGGGATGTTTGGATCAGGATACGCCTGCAGAAGTTTCACGCCCACGGGGTCCAGACATGTAGCAACCATCTGGGTTCCGTTGAAGCAGTTTTCCTGCCCAGGGACGATGGAACGAAGCGTAGCTCCGTTCATATTGAGTTCTTTGAAGTCGAACACTCCGGGCGCCAGCGGCGACTTGCCTTTCATAAGCAGAGTCGGAACCGTTGCCGTCTGGGTGGAACGGGTGTGAATCAATACTTCCTGAAAATCCGCGAAGAAGAAGGTGCGATCGCGGTAAATCGGACCGCCGATGGTGCCACCGAACTGGTTCTGCTTCAGTGGTGCCCGCGGATTGCCCCGGCGCTTGTCGAAGAAGTTATTCGCATCGAACGCTTCATTACGGAGGTAATCCCAAACATCTCCATGGAACTGGTTGGTACCGCTCTTGATGGAGGCATTCACGACGCCGCCAGCGGAGTTACCAAATTCCCCCGAGTAAACGCGGGTCTGAATCCGAAATTCTTCCAGCGCATCCGGAGGAGGCTGGACAGCTTGAGTCGTGCTCTCTTCTAGGTTGGTGGAGTTGGAGTTGTTGTCCACGCCGTCAAGTGCGAAGAAGTTTGAAAGTTCGGAGTTTCCGTTGACACTGAAACGATCGGCCGTTTCATTCGGCCCCGAGTAGTACTTGTTTACGCCCGCCTCAAGCAGGGCGAGTTGCGCATAATTGCGGCCGTTCAGAGGAAGTTCGTTGATCGTGCGGGTATCGACAACCGTGCCCAGATCGGCAGACTGTGTTTCCAATTGGGTTTCAGTCTCAGAGACAACTACTTGTTGCTCATCCGTGCCAATCTTTAGCTTCACATTGAGCGCCACACGCGACTGAACGTCGATGCGGACATTGGAGAAAGTCTGGGGAGCGAATCCCTGGGCTTTCGCAGTTAGGGAGTAAACTCCTGGGATTAGAGCGAGCACCTGATACTGTCCCTGTGCGTTGGTCTTCACGGCTTGCGTCGTGTGCGTACCTTGATTGGTGACCGTGAGTGTCGCACTGGGTACAACCGCCCCGGACGAGTCTGTGACAGAGCCAACAATGGACCCTGTATCGATCTGCGCCCAGCCCGGAACGAATGCTGCCAAGACCACAGCGAGGAGAATTGTTATTCGAAGGTTCATTCAGCCTCCAAGTGAGAAGACGGGCGGGAGGACTGCTGACTACTTCTCAGCACCTCGTCTTTTCTAATCGCAAAAGATATGGAGAGCAGCTTATGATAGCGAGGGAACGGGCGCGACATTTACCCGAGGATTTCCTGTAGCCGCAAGCTCTTGAGAGCACGTGAGTTATGGAGTCCATAGAAATTGTTTATACAACGTTACAAGCACGTTTCAATCGCGTGAGGTGATATTGCGGGGCGATTTCCAAGTCGGTGGGCGACTGGTTCGGCCACAGATTAACTCTGTGGAATACAAGAACCGTACGATCCACGTCGAGCCAAAAGTCATGCAGGTGCTGCTGGCTTTGGCATCTCGACCCGGAGAGGTCGTCACTCGAGAGGAAGTTCGCGCATCCGTATGGGCTGATGTTTTCGTTGGCGAAGATGTGCTGATCCGAGCCATCTCGGAATTGCGACGCATATTCAAGGATGACCCAAAGTCGCAGCACACCATCCAAACGGTTCCGAAGGTGGGTTATCGGCTTATCGCTCCTGTGACCGCGGTTGCTGAAGAACCAGTTTCTGCGTCCGTATCGCCCCAAGCTGCCGCGGTAGCCCCGGCTCGCGAGCCAGAACCTGCTGTTCGGCCTCAAACGCCTACAGTTACGTCACGAACACGCCGGAGGGTTTTGCCTTTCGCGATCATAGGAGTTTTGACCGCGATTGCCATATTCCTGGTCTGGCAACGCACAAACAGCCGATCGTCTGAAAACCTAATAAGCCTACCTCTGACGACATACCCTGGGTCGGTGCTGCAGCCAGCATTTTCTCCGGATGGAAATGCCATTGCGTTCGTTTGGCTTAAGTCAGATGAGCGACTCGGGCACGTCTATGTAAAGGCGTTGAACTCGGCGGCTCCTGTGCGTTTAACGACTACGCCCGAAGAGGAGCTGAGTCCGTCGTGGTCACCGGACGGACACAGCATCGCACTCATTCGCCACTCCGATCAGACAAGCATTATTGAAGTCGTCCCAGCCGTTGGAGGTTCAGAACAGCAGGTTTACACACTTCCCGTCAATTCGGTTTGGGAATATGGCGGCCTTACCTGGTCGTCGGATGGCACGAAACTAATCTTTCCGCAACGGGCTGTCTCGAACGGTCCCAGCGAGATAGTCGAACTGGACTTGAAGAGCCATGCCATCCGCAAGGTTACAACTCCTCCCTCGGACTGGGACGGAGATTGGATGCCGGCGGTTTCGCCCGATGGCAAGTTGCTATCGTTTGTTCGAGGTTCTGACCGTTCCGTGCGAGACCTATACGTAATGGATCTGCCAAATGGATCTCCGAGACGGCTTACATCTGACCACGGGCTGATTATCGGAACGGCATGGACTCCGAACGGCTCTGCCATTGTCTTCTCCTCCAATCGTGGCGGCACACTGGCACTCTGGAGGGTGTCGGCTGGTGGAGGCACACCGCAGCGAGAAGCCGTCGGAACCGATGACGCATACGCTCCAACCATCGCCCGTTCGAGTCGTCGCTTGGCCTACTGCCATGGAAACGCAGTCTGGAGCATCGTTCGGATCAATCTGCAGGCAGGCTCGAAAGCGCCCGAAGAAGATGTGTTGACCTCGAGCGAGCAGGACTCTTCACCGTCAATTTCTGCAAGCGGAGACCGAATGACGTTTCAGTCATGGCGTTCCGGAGCACAAGAGATTTGGGCGGCCGGTATAGACGGTCGAGCTCCGGTCCAACTCACGAACGCAGGGAATTATGCGGGTAGTCCAGACTGGTCCCCCGATGGCAAGCTCATCGCATTCGATGGGCGGCCCGATGGCTTTCGTCATATCTATTTGATGGACGCCAACGGCGGCGAGCCTCGCATGCTGACCAATGGGAATTCCAACGACATCGTGCCAAGTTGGTCGTCAGATGGACGTTGGATCTATTTCGGATCGAACCGGTCCGGCGCTTGGCAGATATGGCGAATTCCGGCAGACGGATCGGCCCCTCCGCAACAAATGACCTCCGGCGGAGGCATGATTGGGAAAGAAAGTGCCGACGGACGTTTGCTCTACTACACGAAATTCCAAACCTCGGGACTGTGGCGCTGCCCAGTTGGTGGTGGCCCCGAAACCAAGATTGCAGATATCCCGGTGACAGCTCACCAGAATTATTGGGCTCCGACTTCTCGGGGAATCTATCTGCTCGATTCCCGCAAGGCAAGCTCTTCGATCGTTCTGCTGCATCCAGAAAATGGGCAGACGGAAGTGGTCCGTGTGATGAAACATGATCCAACCCCGTTTGCCGGACTCGCATTGACTCCCGATGGCAAACAGCTGTTCCTGGCCGAACTCGCAAGAGCGGAAAGCAACGTCACCTTGGTAGAGAATTTCCGGTAAGCCAAGTCAAAAATGAACTACTCATGAGGGATGTTGCCGAGCGATCTGGCGCCGCGAATAGCACCATCGCTGACTGGCTACAGAGAGTAGGTCATCAATCAAGCCATTGCTACTCTCACATTGCTAGCATGGAGCACTTACGAGCCGACAAATGCACCGTCAATTGACTTTCTCTAAAGCACCGCAGTAGATTCACTCGACTAGGAGAGAAGAAGGTTGCCTCTGAAAAGGAATCGGCATGGAAAGCCCTACTCAGTTCGGGCGTTCCTGATGCGCATCAAAGCATACCGCCCAGTGCAGCGGAATCTTGCTAAGCGGTGCAGATCAATACTGCCATCATTGACACTCAATTGCTCCAATTAGGGATGGTTGAGAGATGCTGAATAGGGAAATGCCCGAAGGTGAAGAATTGGATGAAAACTCTCCACACCTTTTTCCAGGGTAGCTAATCCACCCAATCTCTCGACCTCGTCTCCACGCCGCTGCACAAAGTCCCCAAGGAATCGAAATCGCCGCCGCACCCTACCGAGCAAAGCTATACAGCCATATTCTTGCATCAAGAATTGTGCTGTTTTCATAATTGGCACAAACTGCTGGTCTTTACCTGTATTTGAGCACTTTCGGCCGAACATTAAGTTTAAGATTCCGGAAGTCAGTCCAACTAACCTGCTGAGAATAAATGGCTTACGAGCCGCAGTTCGGTGCCTGAACTAGCAAGTCTTTGCTCAAAATACGAGCAGCAGCAGAGAGAGAGAGAGAGAGAGAGAGAGAGAGAGAGAGAGAAGCAGCAGCAGTGTTGTGATTATCGGAGCCATGTCTCGCAGTTCCTGAGCGTACTTCTCTATGGGTGTGGGACGACGTTCCCGTCTGAATATTGGCGTGCCAACGTGATTAATCGAATACTCATCTGGACTGAGCGGCGGACTTTCCCAATTTCTGAAGCATAATGTCGATAATCTTCTGGTCGACTATCTCCATCGAACGCCCGAGTTCGGCCAGGTTGCGAATCGTTTCCTCTGCCGTCGGGGCCACAATTCCGTTGTCGTCTGGGACTTCAGCCTTCCGCATGGCAAGTTCTGCGCTTCGCACGGCCATCTCGGAGGCGTTGCTCACCTTCAGCGCACAACCAATCTTCGCGCCGTCGCAGATCATGCCGGTCAGCGTCGCCGCCATGATCTTGATGGCGCGCTCCACCTCCGCCGTACCGCCACCCATTGCGTATGTCACACCGCAGGCGCCCCCGATGCCGGCCTTGATCGCAACTCCACAAAGTGCCGAGAGGTATCCGATGTAGCTTGTCATGTACATCGTCACCAAGTGGGAGAGTGCGAGAGACTGCAGCATCCGCTGCTCATCTATCTTGTGAGTTCTTGCATAGGTCACCACCGGAATCGTAGCGATGATCCCCTGATTTCCCGAACCCGCCGAAGTCATGACTGGAATAGGAAACCCGGACATGCGCGCATCGCTTCCTGCCGCAGTCAGGCTAGCCAGGTGCTGCGAGAAGCTGTTCACATTCTCGTCCACGGTTCCAAAGTAACCAGTGCCAATTCCCATGGGACGCGTCAGCCCTAATTTGCAAGCCTTCACGTTCATTTCCGCCGTGGTGCGCAGCAGCGTCATCACGCTCTCCGGTAGCTCATCCACCAACTTGAGCAGGTCGGCTATCTTCATCGCCTTCAACGCGGTCACCTCGTCGGCGACTTGCTGCTCCGCCCGTGCTTCCAGAGCGCCATAGACGATCTTGCCATTGCGCGAGAGGCAAGCAATGTTGGAGTGCTCGTCGCGGACAATGCATCTACCACTGCTTGCCGCAAACTCAGCCTCGACTTCGATGTACAGCTCCGATGGAGCGTCTTCGGCAATCTCCACCTTCACCTTGCCACTCTGTACCAGTGAGCTCGCCGCACCAACCTTCGCCTCGTCCAACTCCGCGAAAATGTTCATGCCTTGGCGTGGGTCACAAGCATGTCCCAGCGCCGCTGCCATCAGAATTCCTTTGTGCCCTGCCGCATTCGGAATCAGAATCGCAAACGTGTTCTTGAAAATATTTCGGCTCACCCGCACATGCAGTCCGCGCAATTCACCAAGTCCGCTACGCGCGCCAGAAAGCTCGATTTGCGGTGTCCAGCCATTTGCAGCCCAGGTCGCCGCTGCGGAGGCTAATGCCACGGCGACGGGTTCCGTGCAACCCAGCGCAGGCTTGAGGATCTGTCGGAAGAGGGAGTCAATATTGAACAAGGGCATAAAGGTAGTCACAGATGCCATATTACAAGTACGAACCTACGGGGAAAATGCTTGCGGTGTTCACATGTGCATTGAGGAATGCCCAATCACTGCCCGAGTTGTCGCGAATCCGGAACTTGTCGGTTTTCTATTCGCCCGCATACAGCGATCGCGAATCATCACAGAGTGCCCTCCCACCGATTAAAGGGTCATTAGAATTCGTTAACCGAGGGTGACTGGAAGAGTCGCTCTCGATTGATGCGATTGTGGCTTCAATGTTTTCTGATCCAATTGCTTCAAGAACTTAGCCCCGCTGCATTAGCGTCGCCCACAGATGTCCCCTGCTATGGCAGGGGACTTGCTGGTCTCAGTTTGGGCACTCTAGTGCTTGGAGGCGTGCATATAATCCGCGACATCAATCACGCACAGCCCGAAGTTTCTACTGCAAATACAGCAGGCGTTTCGCAGCAAGTTCGGGGAGCCATTCGCAGCGCAGCGCTTCGAAGCGGCGTCAGCTTTTCATACCTGATGAAGGAAGCGGGCATTGAGAGCGGTGGGAATCCCGCGGCGCACTCCAGCAATAGCAGTGCGGCAGGCCTTTTCCAGTTCACATCACAGACCTGGTTGCAGACACTGAAACAGAGTGGCGCAAAGTACGGATTGGGCAGCTATGCCGGCCAGATTGAGATTGGCGCGAATGGTACGGCCTACGTTGCGAACCCGCAAGTACGGCAGGCGATTCTCGACCTTCGGAACGACCCACGCGTCTCGTCCGAAATGGCTTGCGAGCTGAACAAACAAAACAGTGTCGCTCTCCAGCAGAAGGTGCCAGGCAAAGTTGGGGAAACAGAACTTTATCTTGCCCACCTATTCGGAGCGTCTGGCGCAGGCGCTCTTCTCAAAACAGTTCGCAATAATCCAAACGCATTGGGCGCAGACATTTTGCCGAAGGCTGCCGCAGCAAATACGTCTATCTTTTATGCGCCCTCCGGCGAGCCACGCACGGTCGCGGAAGTCTACTCGCACTTCAGAGAACGGCTCACTGACACAGTTCCAACTCCTGCAATTGACCCTACCAACGGCATTATGCCTAGCTCTGGTCTCGGCGAGACTGCGCGGCCACAACTCGCCGATGTCATCAGGGAGCAGTTCCGACTGGCAAATCTATTAGCTGAGATTGCCAGCGATGACCCGGATACCGACAATGCAGTTTCCATCCTGGCGTAGCGCACCGGCGCAAGAGCTACGAACGAAGTCGCAGAGATCAACTCCCCTTTGATTAGCTTAGGAATTGCAAAACGCAGCGGTCGATTCGCGTACCACGAGCTGTGGTTCGACTTGCAGTTCAGCCATTGCGGGTTTTGTGGAAGCGCTGATTTGGGCGAGTAGATGTTCGGCCGCGAGCGATCCCATCTGCTCAAGCGGTTGCCGAATTGTCGTCAAAGAAGGAATATGGAACGCTGCCGAGCGAATATCGTCGAATCCAACTACTGAGACGTCCTGTGGCACCCGCCTTCCAGACTCCTGCAGAGCTCTGATGGCTCCGATCGCCGAAATGTCGTTGAACGAGAAGAGCGCCGAAAACGGCTCGCCCCGGCTGAGTATCTCTTTTGTTGCCTGGTAGCCGACCTCGGGAGAAGGCGAGTAGCCGCGCAATTGTGCGGACAAAGCGGGCTTCACCTCGATGCCCATCTTCTTTGCCATGGTCACAATGGAGTTCCAGCGCACGTCAGTATCTGAGCTGAACTCCTGTCCCTTGATGAACGCTATCCGCGTGTGACCCAGCGATATCAAGTGGCCGAGAGCAAGTTCGGCGGCCCTGTTGTGATTCAAGACGATGTTCGTGACGCCTTCTCTGACGTCGTGTCCGGAGACGCAGACGATTGGACACTGCACATCAGTCGCAAGCGGCGTATCGATCAGGATGAGGCCTTCGACCGCGCGGTTGAAAAGCAGTTGAGGACACTCCTGGATGAGCTTCTTTTTATGCCGGTGACTCGCCGCGAGCCATGCATAGCCTTTTTTCAGCAGAAAGTCTTCGATGCCGCTCAGCACCATGGCCGAGTAACCATCGCTCAGTTCAGGAATGAGTACGCCGATGGAATAAGTGCGCTGCTGACGCAAGGAACGTGCAACGATGTTTGGGCGATAGTTGAACTTGTGTGCAGCCTTCAGAATGCGCTGCCTTGTTGCTTCAGGAATCGAGGCCGACAGAGGAGTCTGATTGATGACAATCGATACTGTCGCTGGAGAAAGACCGAGATACTCCGCCAAACTCTTAAGCGTAAGCGGCTGTTTCGGTCCGCCTTCTGCCGGATTCGGCACTCTCGTTCTCTTGCGCTGAAGCATTAGCAGAGAGTGTCGCACACGGAACTGCGCGCGACAAGAGAACTAAGTATCCGATAGCGTTTTTCTATTGACCTCACATTGAGGTTTGTTATGCTTTTGATCGCTATTAAATCGATTTTGTAGAGGTCTTATGCAGCTCAAGATTGTTGAGCCTCCGGTGTCCATTGCCCGTCGCTCCTTCCTAAGCAACGCAGCACGCTCCCTCTTTGCATTGCCTGTCTTTTCGTTCGCCTGGCTGCCTTCATGCGCCTCTGGAAAGAGCGCACCTGCAAGCTCTACCCCAACCGGATATAGCGGAACAGACGACCAATTGATGGATGACATCGAGCGCGCCGCCTTTCTGTACTTCTGGGAACAGTCGCACCCGCAGACCGGCCTCACAAAGGATCGCGCTAACGTCAGCGGCACGGACAGCTATACGGTAGCTTCGATTGCAGCAACCGGCTTTGCGCTTTCAGCTCTGTGCATCGGCGACCAACGGGGCTACAAGGATTCAGCCTCGCTGCAGCAGAGAGTCATCACCACGCTACAAACGGTTCTCAACACCGTAGAAGGCAATCACGGATTCTTGTATCACTTTATCGACTGGTCCACGGGAAAGCGTGCGTTTAACTGTGAGGTCTCCTCCATCGACACCGCTCTATTGCTCTGTGGGGTGTTAACCGCGCGCAAGCACTTCGCCAGCAATGCGCAGATCGTGAATCTCGCCACGCAGATTTACAACCGCGTGGACTGGCCCTGGATGCAGAATGGCGGGACGGTGCTTTCGATGGGGTGGATGCCAGAATCGGGCTTCCTGTCAGCAACGTGGAGCCACTACTGCGAGTTGATGATGATCTACCTGCTTGGTATTGGATCACCCACTCATCCACTATCGCCCGACACATGGAAGGCGTGGACGCGTCCGGTGTACACGTATCAGGGGATCAGCTACATTTCGTCAGGCGACCCGCTCTTCACACATCAGTACTCGCACGCGTGGTTCGATTTCCGCAATAAGAGCGACGAGTACACCGATTACTTCCAGAACTCAGTAAAGGCCACCCAAGCACACAAGCTGTTCTGCCTTTCGCTGCAATCCCAGTTTTCTGATTACACCGATGCGCTCTGGGGAATCACCGCGTCTGACTCGGCCAAAGGCTATCTGGCCTGGGGTGGTCCACCTGCAAAGGGCGCAATTGACGGGACGATTGTTCCGTGCGCGGCCGGAGGCTCTCTCCCATTTCTCTATGCCGATTGCATCAAGGTACTTAGAAACATCCGCGCGAACTACTCGCAGGCATGGGGAAAGTACGGGTTTACGGACGCATTCAATCCGCTCACCAACTGGTGGAATCCGGATGTGCTGGGAATCGATCAGGGCATCACGATGTTGATGGCAGAAAACCAGCGCACCGGATTCGTCTGGAACGAGTTCATGGCGAATCCGGAAGCGCAAGCCGCTATGCAGGCGGTGGGATTTAAAGCACACCCGTAAAGCTTGCTACTGCACGGCAAGCTTTACGGGTGTGCCGCTCTCTGAGTCGTGCGAGATCCACACATTGACCTCGGACGGTTCAGTCGTAAACTTGCCATCTACGTTCCAGAAAGCCAGCGTGTCGAAGTCGATGACGAACTCTACTTTGCGCGATTCCCCAGGCGCGAGCGTTATGCGCTGAAAGCCTTTCAGCTCACGACGCGGTCGCGCCACGCTGGTTCCTCGCTGTGCGATATAGAACTGGACAACTTCATCCCCTGCTCGCTGGCTGGTGTTTTTCACCATTGCAGACACTGTGAGCTGGGCGGTTTTATCTCCTCCGTTCAGCGCCGAAGAGCTAATCGAAGTCGCGCTCAGCATCGGCTGAGAGTAGTCGAAACTGCTGTAGGAGAGCCCATACCCGAACGGATACAGCGGCAGATTCGTCTCATCGATGTAGCGAGACCGGAACTTCTCCAATGTGGTTGTGCCGGGATGTGAGAAGTCAACGCCATCCGCTGGCCGTCCGGTGTTGAGTTCGTTGTAGTACAGCGGTTCCTGGCCGACGCTGTGCGGGAACGTGGCGGTAAGGCGTCCACTCGGATTGACTTCGCCAAACAGAGTGCGCACGAGTGCCGGACCCGCTTCTACTCCCGGGAACCATGCTTCCAAAACGGCGTTTACCTTCTGCTCCACATCACTCAGCACAAGCGCGCGTCCGGAAAACACGATCATCGCGGTGGGCTTGCCCACGGCGGCGACCTGATTCACCAATTCCTCTTGGCGCCCCGGCAGGTTGAGAACTGATCGAGATGCTGCTTCGCCGGTCATCGTGTCCGCCTCTTCGCCCACAGTCAGCAGGACGATGTCAGCGGCGCGTGCTGCTCTCAGAGCCCGTGCAAAGTCTCCATTACCGCCTCGAATCGGAGTGCCCTCGGCGAACAACAACTTGATTCCCCGCGGCTTGGCGTACTCTTCCAGCGACTGTCGCAGGGTGATTGCGTCGTCTGCATGTCCTGCTGCGCCCCATGAGCCCAGCATGTTCTGCTTGCTGTCAGAGAATGGGCCGATCACACCGATCGTCGTTCCTCTTTGTGCCTGGAGCGGCAAAACCGACTTGCCGTTTGAGTTGTCGTTCTTGAGCAGGACAAAGGACTCCTCGGCCATCTTCCGACTCAGTTCTCGCGAAGCCTGTGGGAGCGGTGCAACCATGACGTCTTCTTTCGTTGGCGCATATGGATGCTCGAAGAGGCCGAGCGCGAACTTGACCCGCAATACATTGCGCACCGACTCATCTACCAGACTCTCAGGCACGACTCCAGAGTGCACCAGTTCGGCCAAGTGCGATTGGTAGAGACTGCTCTCCATGTCCATATCGACGCCACCGAGGAACGCTCGCTGCGCTGCCATGCGCCCGTCGTTGGCTACACCGTGCTTGATCAATTCAGAAATCGACGCCCAGTCGCTGGTGACTATTCCCTTAAATCCCCACTCGCCGCGTAGAACACGCCGCAGGGTGAACGCGTTACCGGTGGAGGGAACAGCATTGAGGGTCGAGAATGCGCTCATGAAGGTGAGCACGCCTGAATCTGCTGCCGCCTTGAATGGGGGCAGGTAGATTTCGCGCAAGGTGTGTTCTGAAATCTCTGTAGAGTTGTAGTCGCGACCTGCTTCAGCCGCGCCATAGCCGACGTAGTGTTTGGCGGTTGCGGCAATCGAATCGGGAGAGTCCAAATTGCCCTGGTAGCCTCGCACATAGGCTCGCGCGATCGCCGCGCCGAGGAAAGGATCTTCTCCGGAACCCTCCACAATGCGGCCCCAGCGTGCATCGCGAGCAATGTCCACCATGGGAGAAAAGGTCCAACGAATTCCAGCAGCGGCCGATTCTTGCCCAGCAACTCGCGCCGTGCGCTCAATCAGTGCCGGGTCCCAACTTGCGGACATCCCAAGCGGAACAGGGAAGATCGTTCGAAATCCATGGATGACATCGAGACCGAACAACAGAGGAATGTGAAGCCGCGATTTCTCGACGGCGATTCGCTGCAGCTCGTTCACCTTCTCGGCGCCAGAGAGATTGAAGATTGATCCAATCTGTCCCTTCTCGATCATCTCGCTGTAGTCGCTGCGACCAGTGCCCGGTCCGGTTGGTACTCCGGCAGAAAATTGATTGAGTTGACCGATCTTCTCTTCGAGCGTCATCTGCTTCAGGAGCGAATCAACTCGTCGCTCAATATCAGGTGAAGATAGCGGGCTTGCAGCAGTAGCAGTAGCTGAACTCGCAAATGATGTCGAATTAAACGGAGCTGCCTGTGGTAGTACAAGGATTATAAGAAGCAGCAGGATGAGTCTTGATTTCAGACTCGTAGATCTCATCGGGGTCTCCAGTGTTCTGAACTCAGATCGATCAGGCCAGGCTCACACCGGGCACAAAGAGTCCTTTCGGCTCTGTTAAGTCCAGTTGCCTCGTCGGACTTAGCGTCAGCAACTAGCAAAGATAGTTTTGTGTAGTCGTGGTACAAAACGGCGGTGGACCTTTGCCCACCGCCATTTGTTTCAATCACTCGGCCTAGAAGTTGAACCGAGCCTGTATTTCTGCCACGCGACCGGCCTTTGCTCCGGACGCCATGCCAAAGGTCGATCTTTCAAACAGCGTGCTGTCGCTCGCATAACCGAAGTCATTGAGGTTCAGCTTGTTGAACACGTTGAAGACGTTCAACCGAAGATCAAGATTGGCCTTCTCGGACAGGTGTGGAATCGGCAGGTTCTTACCCAGCGTCGCATCGAACGAAGAGTAACGTGGGCCGCGGAATGAGTTGCGTCCGATTCCCGGAGGCGTAGTTAAGCTCAGCTGTCCAGGTGTGAAGTAGTTCGCTGCATTCGTGCCGGCGTTCGGGAAGTTTCCACCGACCTTCATGAAAGTATCGCTGTCTGCGCTCGAGCCTGCCCCGCCTTTATACAGAACCGGGCGAACCGGACCAATTTGTACTTCGGTTGGCAACTTCAAGCTCTGCGTGTAGGTTTCCGGAGTCCAAGGGAAGCCGCTACGCCAGGTGTAGATGCTGCTGATTTCCCATCCGCCCAACACGAGGCCCGCGGCATCCGTGCGTCCCTTGTAGAAGGGCAGCTTGTAGATGAACGAACCGACGACGAAGTGAGTTGCGTCAAAGTCCGAGGGACCACGCATGTACTTCTGGTTGATCGGGAAATCTTGGTTCGTCTGCGCACCGGGGCCTTCGTTGGACAGCGTGTCCATGCTCTTGCTCCAGCGATACTTCGCATCGAATTGCAAACCCGTGGCAAAGCCGCGATGCAACGAGAGATTCAAAGAATTGAAGCCCGAGTTGACATCGTCCATCGGTTGGTAGTCCTGCGCGATCTTATCCGTGATCAGGTAGGCACTAGAGGGCTGCAGGAAGTTCTGATTGACGATGCGGATCAGTTTTCTCGCACTGCTTCCCTGATAACCAATCGTCGCAATCATGTGCTGCGGCAATTGGTGCTCGATTTCGAGCGAGTAGGTATAAGTGTACGGAGTGCGCGTGTTCGGATCGGCGCTCCAGATTTCCACGGCACCGTTCTTCGGCAGGTTGGTAGTCGGGTCAATACCACCGCCAAGAGCCGTATTCACCGGATAGCTCGTTGGTGACTTGCTGGAGCCAATCGCGAAGCTCATGCCACCCGCGAAAGGCGTGCTCCAGTCATCGCTGGAGGTGCCGCAGCAAAGTCCGAAGCGAGCGAAGTTCGGAGGATTGCCATGCGTATTCGTGAATAGTGAGTTCGGGATGCGGTTGTAGGAAATACCAACTCCGCCACGCACCACCATCTTGTTTTCAGCATAGGGGCTCCACGCAAAGCCAACGCGCGGCGCAAAGTTGTTCAGGTCCTTGTTGGTCAAGTCCCCGCCAAGCTTGATGCGGGCGGTCGTCAAGCCCGGTCCCGTCCCCAGAACCAGGTTAGAAGTCTGAGAATGCGCATCACTCAAAGGAGCGAAGTACTCCCAGCGCAGACCGAGGTTCAGGGTTAGGTTGCGACGAACCTTCCAGTCGTCCTGCAAGAACATGCCGATGTCAGTGCTGCGGAAGTGAAGCTGAGCATCCGCGGGACCACCAGTTACCGGGCTTGCATTGATGGCTTCGTAAATCGGCGTGCCGTTTGCCATGTTCCACAGAGTGGCGAACGAATAGAGCGGGCGAGCACCACCCAAGAGGTTGTTGTTGTCCTGCTCGCGGCGATATTCAAAGCCTGCCTTGAGCGAGTGATTATTCAGAATATGCGTCACAACGTCGCGGAATTCGTACTGATTCTCAGCGAACACTCCCGGCGTACCTTCCGAGCGATCGGCACCGATGTGCAGTTCGGCAATCGAATGCAGGTCTTCAACCTTCAGGTGCGGGAAGCCCCAATTGACGTTGGTGTTGGAGTCGAGTTGGTTATAGGCGAAGCGGCTCATGTTGACGCGAGCTTCGTTTAGCCATGTCGGCGAGATGGTGCGGTTCCAAAGCAATGTCACCAGCGGCGAGATTGGCTTGTAGTTGACGTCTGCGGCCGGCATAGAACCACTCGAAGCGTATGCAGACGTGCTATTCAGATATGTAATGTAGGTGCTGATTGCGAAATTGTCTTTGCCACGCGAGTAATCGACGCGGGCGTTGTACTGGTTACCGATCTTCTTGCCCGGAGCATCCACTACGGCTTGTTCGATGTCTGGAATGCCATCGAGTCCGCCACCAACTCCGGCCGCGGTCGGGTTGTTGTACACCTGAACATAGTTGCCATACGTACCCGTGATCGATCCCAGATCGTACTTTCCGTTGACGATCTGACAGGCACCCGTCGGGAAGCTCTTGCAAGCGGTCGCGGGATCAGCGTTCAAGATCTGCCGAACTCGAGGTGTATAGCCAGATGCACCAAGGATCGATGCAATCGGAGTACCGGCGCGTTTGCTGAGGACCTGCTGGGTAAGTTCAGGAGTGATTACGTACTGCTGCGTTAGAGGATTGCTGTTCTGGCGCAGACCTTCATAGCTTCCGAAGAAGAACAGCCTGTCCTTGAGAATCGGACCGCCGATGCTTCCCGCAAACTGATGATTCTTGTCATTGTCGCGGGTGGGCTTTTGGCCATTCGGGCCGCCCCAGCGAGCGTAAGAGTTGAAGCCTGGTTCGGCGTCCTTAAAGAATGCACTACCATGCCAGGTGTTGGTGCCGGTCTGCGAAACCGACTTTACGGTAACGCCGGAGTTACGTCCGTCTTCCGCCGAATAGCTGCTCGTTGTAACGCTGACTTCCTTGATCGATTCGAGGTTTGGAGTGAGAATCGCGGCGCCGCCCCACTCGAGGCTGTTTACGCTGACGCCATCCACTTCGTAGCTGTTGGCCGAAACGCGCTGGCCATTGCCGGAAATCTGGACCTGGTTTTCAGTCTGGAAAATCGATGACGCGGAGCCGTTAGGACCAGAGTTGTTTACCAGGCCCACGGCTGTGCCGTTGCTGTTACGCGCTGCGTCGCCAAAAACGCCAGGAGCCGAACGCAACAGGTCATACACGTTGCGCCCAGTGCTGGGAAGGTTGTTGATGTCCACGCTGTTCAGCGTGCCTGACACGTTAGCGGTTGAGGTTTCAATTCCTGCGGCTACATCGGAGACCGTGATCGTCTCTGACGACTGTCTCGCCTTCAGCAATGCGTCGAACGTGCGAGGCGACTCAGCGCTCACAAGGACGTCCGTCGTGACGCTCTTTCCGAAGCTAGTGGCTTCGATCGCCACCGAGTATTTTCCCGGAGGAAGAGCACCGATGCGGTAATAGCCCTGAGGGCCAGAAATTGTCGAGTGGCTAACGCCAGTTTCTTGATTCGTTGCTACGACCTTGGCATTCGGAATGACCGCGCCAGTCGAGTCGGTAATTGTGCCTTGCAAGCTTGCATTGAATTGCGCAACTACCGGAAGAGACACAAGAAGCATCAGTAGTAGCGGCAACACAGTGGCAAAATGTCGGGATCGTTGGTTCATGAGGTTACAATCTCCACGGCCGAAAGTTGCGCTGCGCTAAATATTTATTAAATCGATTTAGCGATCCAGACACTAACACCGGCCGGGAATGCATGTCAACCCACTCTGGTTTGCCGTTCCCTCTGGCGCTCTCCCTTTGCGGCCAGCCCGAGTGAATTAGCCCCTCTCAGTGATCGCCAGAATTCTTCCGGAAACTTGTGTTGGTGCAGGCTTGAGCACGAGAACTTCCTTCGAACCGCGAACATCAACCTCGAGATTTCTCGCGCGAGTTACAACTCAGATAAAGCGTGCGGCTCGGTGACTGATAAACAGCCGGAAGTCAATATCTTGATTGCGTAACTATGGTGACTTCTAGAGTCAGATTTTCGTTCCCAAGTAGCAGGCAGTCGTTGTAGAAGTTATGTGGTAAGCCCCAGTCCAATTTTTCCTCCTGTATCGAACTGCGGCCCGCAGTATCACAATATGGACAAAGTATTTGTTTCGACTGACGAGTTGTCACAGGTAAGCTCCGCAACCCAGGAGCCATCACCCTTTTCGCCGTCTCTAAAGCCTGAAATCTCGTGGCCTGTACGATTGCTGATGTGGGTGCTTGTGCTGCTACTCCCCGTCCTCTGCCTGGTGGTACTCGTGCTGCGAATATCGTTCAGAAATCAACCGGCGCGCACCAAACTGGCGTGGACTGGCTTCTGTTCGACATTGCTGATCGTCAGTGGGCTGCTTACTACTTTGGGTTTCGTTGTTGCTCTATCTGCTGGCCCAACACCGATGTACATTTCCGGGGCTCTATCCTCATTTGACGAGCGCCAGGAATTTCCACATCTGCCAAGCGCACAAACTTTGACCGGCGCTGAAGTGGCAAAGGTTTTCAAGCCGCTCGTGCTCGTTGTTTCTCCGGTGTCGCACTTCTGGTTCAGCCACCGCGAGCTCCCCTCCTCATCGTTTGGTGCAGGAATGCTGCTGTATTCCGACCGGGACGGATATCTTGTGGCCACTGCACGGCACGTGATCGGCAGCGGTTCGGTAACTTCGAATGTCGATAAGGCCGTGGTAACCGGTGAGTCTGGAAGTTGGGCAAAAGCGCGAGTTGTGGGCACCCACAAGCGCCTCGATTTGGCTTTGCTGTGGATTCCGCGTGAGTCCGGAGCAGGAGATTTCGTTCAGCCGATTGCAGCTCCGCAGGACGGACGTAATGTTTTCGTGATCGGACACCCGCAGGGGTTGAAGTTCACGCTCAGCACGGGCCTAGTGTCGCGTCTCGACAAAAATACCGTCCAGATTTCAGCGCCGGTCAGCCCCGGCGACAGTGGCGGTCCCGTGTATGACGAAAATGGCGATCTAGTTGGCGTGGTTACTTCGATGATGGACAAGAGCTTCAATCCGAATTCCGAGAACCTGAACTTTGCAGTACGTTCCGATGTGATTCTGAACGAAGCCGACTGGAATTTGCGCGGAGATGGCGCCCAACACTACCGGACATTCTTGCAAGCTGTCCGCAATCAGCGTGGGCAGTCGCAATCGCATTGATGCAGGGAGAAGGCAAGCAACATGGCTTACATTAACGTCACCGTATACGACTCAACCGAAAACAAGCGGGTGCCTGTTGAACTACCCGACGATGCCGCGTCGGGCAAGATCATCTCCGTGCTTGTCCAAAAACTGAATCTGCCTGGCAATGGTCCCGATGGCGCTCCGCTCAGCTACAAGTTCCACCACAAGAACTCCGGCCGCCAGATTCAGGACTCGCAGACTCTGGCCGAAGCGGCAGTAAAAGACGGCGACATCCTTCGCTTGCAGCCCGAAATTACGGCCGGATAGCACATCCCATGGAATCCATCAGAGTTGCGGCAGAAGCATTGGAAGAGGATCGGTTCAGCCGGTTCAGCCTGATTCCCTGGTGGAATCAGGAAAAAATCGCGCGTACTCGGGTTTTGCTGATAGGCGCAGGCGCGCTTGGGAACGAGATTCTCAAGAACCTCGTCTTGCTCGGATTCAGGCAGGTCGTAGTCGTAGATCTCGATCGCCTCGAAGTGTCGAATCTTTCACGAGCCGTGCTGTGTCGCCGCAGTGATGTCGGACAATTGAAAGCCGAGGCCGTTGCCTCTGCCGCTCGCGAACTCGAGCCCGAACTGCGCATTCAACCGCTTGCACTCAACATCACGCAGGCTGGAGGTTTGGGACTTTTCGACTGGTGCGACGTGGCCATCGCAGGTCTGGATAATCGAGAAGCACGTCTGTGGATCAACCGGTGCTGCTGGCTCATGAACCGCCCCTGGGTAGATGGTGCAATCGAAGGGATCAATGGCGTAGCCCGCGTTTTCCTGCCCGGGCAAGCGCCCTGCTACGAATGCACACTCGGCGAAGTGGACTGGGCTCTGCTGAATCGCCGAATGTCCTGCAATCTTCTGCTGCGAGAAGCCGAACCTGCCGGAAAGGTACCAACAACGCCGACTATTTCGTCGATTATCGGCGGAATTCAAGTGCAGGAGACGGTCAAGCTGCTGCATGGACTCCCCACGCTTGCTGGACGCGGGTATGTATTCGAGGGATTGAACCACACGTCTTACGTAGTGGAGTACACGGAAAACCCCGACTGCACCAGTCACTACACGCTTGATGAGATTGTTCGCCTGCCTGACGCGTCATCTGCGTTGACGCTGCACTGGCTATACAAGCGCGCCTGTAGCGACCTTAACGCAGACGAGGTGGCAATCGATTTCAGCCGCGATGTCATCTCGTCACTGGAATGTCCCTCGTGCGGCGAGCGGCAGGAGCTGTTCGTGCCCGTCGGATCGGTTTCGTCTGAAGAGGGCCGCTGCCCTCACGACGGCCAGATGCGAGTGGTGCGGACCGTACACAGTTATGACGGTCGCGACGAAATCGGCCAAAGGACTCTGGACTCATTGGGTCTGCCTCCGTTTGATGTTTTTATCGCACGCAATGGCACCCGCGAGATCGCCTATCTGATCGCCGGAGATGAGGCAACTGTGCTGGGAGCGTTGGCCCGTGAGGTGGCGCATGAGTAAGAAGACACGTCAGGCAACGTGCCATGCCGTAACAATCGATGCCGAAGTATTGCGCAATATCCGCCAGCACGCTCGGTCCGAGCTCGACACCGAAATTTGCGGAGTTCTGATTGGCAGCAGTGACGAGGATCGCTCAGTCATTACGGCAAGCATATCCGGACTCGAAGCGGAGCAAGCGGGAACGCACGTCACCTTCACCCAGGACACGTGGCAGCACATTTACAAGGTGAAGGATCGCGATTTCCCCGACGATCGCATCATCGGCTGGTATCACTCGCATCCTGGATTTGGCGTCTTCCTCTCCGACCACGACACCTTCATTCATCGCAATTTCTTCTCCTCCCCCGGACAGGTGGCATGGGTTTTTGACCCAGTCAGCGATGAGGAAGGCTGCTTCGTTTGGCAGGGAGAGGAGATTCGCCGCGCCGAGAAGATCACGGTCTCCGATCCCAAAGGCGGCGAAACTCCGGAAGAGCGCTCCGAACCCGCGCTCGGTGCAGTAACACACAAGGAAGCGGAAAGAATCGCTGAACCAGAAACCGAAGCTTCGACGATCTCCTACCTTGGCTGGATCTTAACCGTACTCTCCTACATTGCCGTGTTCGGATTGGGAATGCTGCTGAGCTTGTACGTATTCACCCCTCCGGAGCGCGTCATTGCGATTCCGGTGGATCCTTACACTGGCCAGCCTCTCGATCCGCGCATCTACGATCGGCAACATTCGGGTGCCACGCCCAATGCAGGATTGCCCAATTCGCAGGTTCAACAGCCGCAAGCTTCGCCGCAGAATTCCGACATGCTGCCACGAAAGGACCCAAGTGGAAGATAAGGACAAAATCCGCATATCGCTGGAAGACCTCGCCACGGTAATAGCCGAGGAAGCGCCCGCTGCGCAGCCCGAAGCCGCACCGGCCGGAGCGCGCAACTACGGCAGCATCCAGGATGCGCCGCAAGACTTTGTCGCGCCCGAGGAGAAGGGCAGCATATTCCTGCGGGGTTGGGTGTATCTGGGTCTGTCGGGCTTGCTCGGAGCGCTGATCGGTTGGGGCATCTCCGAACCCGGATTTGTGGACGGTGAAGGTCATCATTGGGGAAATGCGCTCATGCTGCCGGCCATCATCACCATGATGTGCCTGAGCTTTGCGATCGCAGAAAGCGTTGTAGAGCGCTCGGCCAAGAAGGCCGTCATGCGCGGACTGCTGTCACTCCCCTTGGGTTTCGTGTTCGGCTTCATATTCGACCTTATTGCGAATGTGTTCTTCAATATCGGCATCGCATTGATTGCGTCTCTCGGCGTTCAGAGCACCCACAGTCCCGCATTCTGGGTCGCACGCGGGTTTGCCTGGATGATCTTTGGTGCCGCCGCTGGTGTTGTGTACGGAATTGTTGGCCAGTCGGCTAAGAAGACCGGTTATGGAGTGCTGGGCGGGATGCTAGGCGCTGGCATTGGGGGCATCATCTTCGATCCAATTGCGTTTGCAACACACGGCGGAGCCCCGAGCCGCGCTGTCGGATTCTGCTTTTTCGCAGTATTCACCGGAGTCGCGGTGGGCCTGGTAGAAAGCGCGCTCAAAGACCGATGGCTTTATGTAACGGCAGGCCCCCTGGCTGGTAAGCAATTCATTCTCTACAAGTCTCGGACCATAATCGGAAGCAACCAGCAATCGGACATTTATCTATTCAAGGATCGAGACATATTGGGCCAGCACGCTGTGCTTGAAATTAAGGGATCGCACGTCCACCTGCAGGCGAGCGGCCAAGTCTACGTCAACGGCCAGCCGAGACAGTCGGCGGTGCTCGGGTCAGGCAATATTGTGCAGATTGGGCGTTATACGTTCCGCTTCCAGGAGAAGCAGCGGTGAGTGCGATTTGTCCATATTGCCGCTGCCCCATAGAAGAGGGCGAGGCGAGAACGGTGTGTCCCGGCTGCGAAACGCCACACCACACCGATTGCTTTGAGGAGAACGGTGGCTGCACGGTCTTCGGATGCTCACATGCGCCCAGCGATGAGCCAACCGTACGAGTTTCAGCCGGAGAGTTGTCTCAAGTTCAGCAGCCAGAGACTGTATCGGAAGCGCCTGCGCCAGTTGCGATCGCTCCGCCTCCAATGCTTTCCTCCAACATGCCTCCGCCACCTCCGATGCCGGGAGTCGTCAGCACCATGAGTTCAGCGCCACCGCTGAGTCTGGCTGAACGATATGCCGGAGTTCAGGCCCGCAAGAGCCGCACGACTTTTGTACTGCTTGCCGTTTTTCTCGGAGCATTCGGCGCTCACAACTTCTACGCCGGATACCACCGCAAAGCGGCAGGGCAACTTTGCTTAACTGTGTTTACTTGCTTCTACGGGTCCATCGCGAGCGAAATCTGGGCAATCATCGAAGCCTGCACCATCACGCGTGATGGCGATGGACAGGACTTTCACTAACGGGGAGAACAATGAACTTCTTTGTCCGTCGCGGAAACCAGGAGTACGGTCCATACACCGAGGCTGATTTGCGCACCTACATCGCCTCCGGGAACATTCAACCTATGGAGTTGGCACGTCCCGAAGGGTCTGCGCAGTTTACGCCCGTTTCCGTCATCATCGCACCAACTCCGCAACCGGGAGTCGGTATCGGCGCGCCTCCTCCTGTCCCCCCATATCCAAATGCTCAACAGATCCCGTACGCACAGCCCCAAGTTGTTCGTCCTGGTTACGTACAGAAGGAGCGCATCGCTTACATCCTTCTCGGCATTTTTCTCGGAGTCTTCGGCGTCCACAATTTCTACGCCGGCTACACCGGGCGCGCAGTTGCGCAGCTTCTCATCACCTTGCTCACACTCTTCATTGGATCTTTCATCAGTGCTATCTGGGCAATCGTTGAGGTGTGCACTGTTACGGTTGATGCTTCTGGTGTGCCATTCAAATAAAGGGAACTCATATGAACTACTACATCAAGCGTGACCTTCAGGAGTTCGGCCCCTACTCGCTAGCCGATTTACAGCGGTACGTAGGCACAGGCAACATACTGCTCACCGACCTTGCACGCAGTGAAGCAATGACCGAGTGGATGCCCATTTCATCTGTCATCGGCACCATTCCCGTTCCTGCTCCCAAGGCGGCGCAGACGTACCAGCCAGTTCAGAATGAGTACCCTCTACCGCCCGGATTGCATTGGGCTGCCGTTCTGGCGCTCAGCATCGTGACCTGCGGAATCTTCAGCATCGTCTGGTTCTTCGTCCAGGGCAGCTATGTGCGACGATTAGTACCGGAAACCAAGGCCGTTCTCTGGTATCTGATCGGCATCGTTCTGGTGTTTGGGTCGCAGTTTATCAGGATCGCACAGATCCACGATCCTGCAGTCGGCGCTCTCCGTGGTGTGATGTACTTGGTGGGAGTGGGCTTTACGATCGCAGGATACTTCACCCTGAAAGGCGCTCTGGAAGATCATTTCAATGGCGCGGAGAACATCGGCCTCTCGTTGAGTGGCGTGATGACGTTCTTCTTCAACGTGATCTATTTCCAGTATCACTTCAACAAGATTCGCGCGGCTCGGGAGCAGCAGGCATACGCGACAGTATGAGTAAGCGCGTCAAAGGCGCGTGCTTTCTGGCGGGAGTGATTCTGGCCGTTGTGCTGTTTCGCTTCCCGCCCGAACAATTTGCGTTCTACCCACCGTGCCTGTTCCACTCCATAACTGGATGGAAATGTCCCGGCTGCGGTTCGACTCGCGCAATTGCGGCTTTACTCCGCGGCGATATCGCTCGCGCATTCGTTTTTAACCCCTTACTCCCGGCCTTAGCCATAGCAGGAATTGTTCTGTGGTCCTTTCGTGAGCGGCTGAGCCGGTACGGCAACGTCGTAGGATTTGCATTAGGCTGTTCACTGGTCGTGTTGACTGCGGCTCGCAACATGTTTCACTTCTGAGGACTCCGTATGGCTTCACCACGAATTCGACGTCTCATGTTGGACCACGAGAACCTTGTTCGCCGCTTCTCCAACTGGCCTCTCATCCAGATCACCGAGACAGCAGGAATGCCTCCAGAGGTGTACAGATTTCATTACGCGATCAAGGGCCTGTACGTCGCGCCAGCCGGCGAGATTCTGGAACGTAGCTCCCACACCTTGGAAGTGAATCTCACGCTGGGGTATCCGCGCCGCGCTCCGCAATGTCGGATGCTAACTCCCGTCTTTCATCCCAACTTCGACGAGAGCAGCGTCTGCATCGGAGATTTCTGGGCCGCCTCGGAATCGCTTGACGACCTCATCGTGCGCATAGGACGCATGATTGCCTACCAGGAATACAACACTAAAAGCCCGCTCAATGGCTTGGCCGCAAAATGGGCGGCCGAACACGCGAACCTGCTCCCGGTAGATCCCCGGCCCATGGCGCCTCCGATTTTGGAACAACAGGTGACCGCGCCTGGTACGCGAGACTCAACATCGACCGAAAATCCTTGGAGCACAAAGATCAGAATCTGAGGGGTTTGCATTCGCTTTCGTCGACGGGTGCCCCACCTTCGACGCGCTGTGCGCAGCTAAGGTGGGAGAGCGCAATGCGTACGCTACATCAACCCTGGAGCGCCAATCGCTACTCTATCTGCGTTTCAGAGCTTCCAGTTCGTCCATCGTGCGAGGCCAATCTGAATGCAGCAGGCGCGAGAGACTGCGGTCGGCAAGCAGCTTTCCGCCAGTCTGGCACCGCGCACAGTAATTTGTCTCATTGTCGGCGTATCGAATGCGCTGAATCGGGTCGCCACATCTTGGGCAAGGCTTTCCGTAGCGACCGTGCACGGCCATTCCATCACGAAAAGCTGTCACCTTCTCGGGAAAACTCTTCTCTGCCTCATCTCGAAGCCGATCAATCCAAGTTCTCAGCGTATCGCGGATCGCACTGAAGAGCCGCGCCCATTCCTCTGGGTTCAGCTTGTGTGTCTGCGCGATAGGAGATAGCTGCGCGGCGTGCAATATCTCGTCTGAGTACGCATTGCCGATTCCGCTCAGGATACGTGGATCAGTCAAAGCGCGTTTCAGTGTCCGATTCTCGACTGTAAGCGCGGTACGAAAAGCTTCAAGGTCGCTTGAGAACACATCTATGCCGCCGGGATCGACCGACCTCAAGCCGTCTTCTCCACGTAAAACGTGCAGCGAAGCGCGATGCCTGGTGCCTGCCTCCGTAAGCACGAGCGAGCCAGTAGGGAAGTCGAATGCGGCCAGGTTCTGCCGTCCGGAAAGCTTCGCACCAAGGGGTCGCCAGTGCAGGCGACCGGCGATCATTAGATGCAGCACGAGCCACAAGTCGCCTTCGACACCAATGGCAATTCGTTTACCGATGCGGCGCAATTCGCGCACCGCCCGGCCCTCCAGCTCAATAATGCGGGGTTCCGCAGTGCGCAGCAGAAAGGGGCTGGCCACGCGTATGTGCTCTATCGGCTGCGAAACGATTCGCGGCTCGAGAGCATGGATGTATGCGGAAATGTCAGGCAGTTCCGGCATGTTTCAGTAATCACCCGCAACCCCGGGTCACCACAATAGATTATGCCTGCTTGGCGAAGGGTTCAGTCACTCTCATCTGTATCCATCAGGAACATCGTCGCGTCGGTCTCAGCCAGCAATGTCTGCGCCTCGTCATCCATTCGGATTTCCGCACGGGCCGTCATTAGGCGACGGCGCTGTTCAATGGTCCATCCACGAACAACGACTTTTGCTCCCACCGGAATAGGTTCGCGGAAACGCGTTTCTGCCTTAGCCGTAACGCCGTTCATTCCTTGAAAATGCACCGCCCAGCCCAGCGCCTCGTCCATCAACGAAAACGTCACGCCTCCATGCAGTATCCCCGGCCATCCATTATGCTCGTCACGCGCCACGTACACTGCGCGACTACCTGTCGGGCCATCCGGGGAAAAGGGCACCCGCATGCCATGGGGATTCTGCGGGCCACATACGTAACACTTCTGCGTTTTCGGTTTTACGGTCTTTGCCTGTACTGGTGTTGACATTTCCTGACCTTGCAAGAGATAGACAAATATCGATTCAGACTACGCATCGAGCAGATCGCGGCATTGCCCTTTACGGTTGAGGGGCGGGGGCGTTAGTCGGAGTGGTGTTTGCCGACGGACGGCGTAGCGAGAGCGCCGTAAGCTTGCGCATGAGATTGTGGAACGTGATGATCCCGACCAGGTAATCGGATTCGACAACCGGAATCATCGCCAAACCTCCTTGCCCTATCCGGCGAAGCACTGCCGCGAGCGACTCCTGCGGACTTGCTACCGGGTATTCACGTCGCATCGCTGATTGCACGTATCCATTGCCCTGTTCCTCGATGCACTCAACCATTTGCTGGCGACTTATGACGCCAATCATGTCAGTGTCACGCACCACAGGGAACTCTTCCTGCGGAGGATCAACCGAGCGCTGCAGAGCATCGGCAAGCGTATCCGCCGGTGAGAGCGTGATGAAATCCGTGATCATCACATCTCGCACTCGAACTCGCTCCAGCACTGCTTGCAGAATCATGCTGCGATCTTCCAATTGCGCGGCAAGGAACAGAAACGCTCCAGCCATCATGATCCAAAGATTTCTCGAACTCGATCCGAGGAAAATCGCGCCACCACACAGGAACAACGCAAGCGAGAACCACTGTCCCACCGATACAGCGCGGCGCGTCGCCGTCACCTGGTCTCCATTCGTCGCCAGCACTGCGCGTAATACGCGGCCTCCGTCGAGCGGATACGCAGGCAACAGATTGAGGATGGCCACGAACAGTTGTGCCCAGAAGAAGCTGCGAGGAAGATCAAAAGGCGTGAGCCATGGGAAATGGAACAACTGCACATGCGGGTGAAGAAGTAGTGTCGTTGCGCCGATTAGGGCCGCAAGCGCCAGATTCACGATTGGACCTGCGAGCGAGATCCGAATTTCGCGGCGCGCATCCAGTCCGCGCTGTGCCTGCTCATCCAGCAGCGAGATACCGGCAATGGGCAACAGCACTACGCTGCGCACCCGAATTCCATTTCGTGCGGCCGCAACAGCGTGACCTACCTCGTGCGTGATTACCGCGAACAGCACGAGTAACATCAGCACGAAACTGCGCAGCCCCACCTCCGGGCCGCGTCCGGTCTCGAGAAACCACACAAGGCAGAACATCAGCGGGAAGCTGAAGTGCACCCGGAAATGGATTCCGAAAACATCGAGTACTGGAATGGACCAGCGCCTCATGCGATTTGATTTACCTCTGCCGAAGCCATTACTAATACAGTACACGGCAAAGGGCCGGGTTTAGAAGAGGCCAAATGAGAGTGATCGCGGGAAAGTTTCGCAGCCGGACTTTGAAAAGTCTGCAAGGAACGGAGACTCGCCCCACATATGACCGCCTGAAAGAGACATTGTTCAACGTTCTTTCCGCTGCCGGAATGGTAGAGGGCTGCCGATGGGCTGACTTGTTTGCCGGAACAGGGTCGATAGGAGTGGAGGCTCTGAGCCGAGGAGCTCTATCTGTTCACTTTGCCGAATCGAGCGCGCCCGCAGCGAGAGTGCTGCGCGAGAATCTTGCTGTGCTGGGTTTGGAGGCCGAGATTGCGGAGCGCGACTCAGCCGAAGGGCTGCGCCAATGGAATCAGGCCGGAGTGCAGTTCGATGTCTGCTTCCTCGATCCTCCGTACCGCCTGCATGGCGTTTATGCCGAAGTGTTTCGCACTATCGCTCGCTCCAGCGTTCTGACCGAGCACGGAGTCGTGGTGGCTGAACATGACAAGCGATTCGACCCGGGCGAAGGGGAGGGCGAATTGAAACGTTATCGCCGCCTGAATCAGGGGGACAGCTCGCTGAGCTTCTATCGGATGAGCGCCAGTTGAACTGCTGGCGCTCACACTCACATCACAATTTCATCGGGCCGCACCAATGCATACTGCATTTCGCGCAAGTCTTTGCGCACAAGGTTCAACCCAAAGACACAGGTTTCAAATTGCTGTGAGAGTCTTCCATAGAGCGACGCCACCTTGCGATATTCCATCTGGTCAAACTGGCTGACGATGAAATAGCTTTCCTTGCCTGCCTGCACGAAATCGACAAAGTTCTCCAGCCGTTGGCGGCGCAGCCGAAAGCGATTGATCGACTCAGGAAACATTCCGCTGAAGAAGAGCGTGAAATCCCCAATATGCTTTCGGACCTGCCGCTCTCGATCAAATGATGGTGCTTCGCCAAAGATCGGATCGCTTTCCAGCAGCATTTCGCCTACGTCGTCGAGCGAACGGCCCTGCACATTCCTAAGCGCATACAAGTTGCGAGTGTCGCAGAATTCCGTAAGCAGATTTGCAAGGTAGGCCCAGATCTCCTCGTCCCGCAGCCCCACATCCTGTCCGAGTTTCTCCCTGATCTTCTCCGTCAGAAGTTGCCGTAACGGGTGTCGTTCGCTGATCTCTCCCATGATCACCGTTCTCCTGAATCTATAAAGAATTTCGGGGTGTAACGTTCTTAACCCGGTTAGATAGAGGAAGCACCGAGGAAGGTGCCGGAGCGGAGAAGATTGGCAATCACTGGTCTAGAGTGCTGATAAGACCTTGGCCAAAGTGCCTAGGTTCGCAGCCCGCACCAGCTCTCGGAAACTACGATGGAGTTACCAGGGCTGTGCGGATCGTACTTAACGCTGGTCGTAACACCGATACGGCAGTGGTGAATATCTGGAAATGGATGCAGGTTCGTCACATCCTGAGAACACTCGTACTGCACGCCTGCAATGTCATACGTGTAGAGCACCATTTGTTGCAAGTGGCCCGGCTCGGCCTCAAATTCCTGGACGTCGAGCACGGTTCCATCCGTGATTCTGCCCTGCTCACTAATGCGCTGGCGGCGCATGGCTTCGCGCTGTTCGGGAGTAATCTTGTTCCTGCCGAGCCGCCATAGAACAGAGCTGGCCGCAGCAAAAACAACAGCACCAGTGAGAGTGTAGATTCGCAGCAGATTCATTGGAGATCGTGCGCGGCTTTCTGGAACCGCTCTACTTTGACTTTACTACGAAAATGAGGAGACGGAGCAGCGTGTCGGCTCCGACAAAAAAGCGCGGCCCACGGAAGGGCTCGCGCTTTCGGGTGACAAAACCAGCTCAATCACTCATTGACCACTGCGTTTCGCAATGTTCCTATTCCTTCGACTGTAACCTCGACGACGTCTCCGGCCTGAATTGGCCCTACACCTTCGGGAGTTCCTGTCGCGATCAGGTCTCCGGGCAAAAGTGTGCAAAATTGTGAGATGTGATGGATGATGCGATCAATGTTGAACATCATGTCTCGAGTGTTCCCGTCCTGCTTAACCTCGCCATTGACCCGTGTCTGCACGCTGATCCCCTTGGACGTGTCCAGGTCAGTATCGACGACTGGCCCGAATGGGCAGAACGTATCGAATCCCTTGCTCCGCGTCCACTGGCCGTCAATGTTTTGCAGATCGCGCGCGGTTACGTCGTTCACTACCGTGTAGCCGAGGATGTAATCCTTGGCGCTCTCGCCTTCTTTCATCTTGTGGCAGCGGCGTCCAATGATGACTCCCAACTCGCCTTCGTAATCAACGCGCTTGCTCAACTTGGGGCGAACGATCTCGCCACCGGGCGCGAGCAGCGATGAAGGAGGTTTGCTGAAGATCAGAGGCTCCGTCGGCATGTCATGATTCAGTTCGCGGACATGTGCGGCATAGTTCCGGCCCACGCACATGATCTTGCTGACAATAGGAAAGGGCGTCAGCAACTTGGCTCGATCCAGCGGGAATGGATCATCGATCTTCTTGCCCGATCCGACCTCCGGCATCACGATCTGTTCCGGAACCCCAACACTGCTCACCTGCATTTGCGGGACTCCCAGTTCGCTCACAATGCAGTCGTGACCGTCGCGCGTTTCCACGAGACCAAACCGGGATCCTTCCATTCCTAAGAAGCGGCAGAACTTCATCGAACCTCCAAAGGCACCGACTCTTGCGCCGGGGCTGATTGCGCGCTCTGATTGCCGCGCAGATCTACGGCAGAGACTGTGTAGTAGTACTTCTGCCCAGGATGAACATCGTCATCGCGCCACGCAGGAGCCTTGACGGGGGTGCCACCAGAAACGACCACATAGCCCGACGAGGCTGTGCGTCGATAGACAATGTATCCAGCCAAGTCGCTCTCCGTGTCGGGCGCCCACGTAAGGTCGATGAAGGGCTTCTGGCCCACGCTGCTGAATACTGCCTGCAAGCCACTCGGAACTGTTGGCGGGAAAGTGTCATGCACGGTGAGATGCACCGACTCACTATCATCGCCTTCCACCTCAACTGGAGGACGGCCTTCCGCAGACGCGAGCATCGTTACTGCCGTGATCTTGTAGTCGTACTGCTGCTCCCATGCGAAGTTGCTGTCGCGAGCCTCGCCTATTCCTGGGTGATAGGGCAGCTCGGCAACGATAGTGAAATCACCCTTGCCGCGGATTTTGCGATACAGCCGCAGTCGATACAAAGCTCCCGCCGAAGCAGCAGAAATTGGACTCGCATCCCACTCCAGCAACGGGCCTTGGGCATCGAGTGTGGCACGGAAATGCTCCGGCGGAGGAGGCGTGGATACCAAAGATGTGCGCACCTGGTTTGACAGTCCCGCCGAACGCCCACGGTCATTGAATACCACCACCGCATACGTTGCCTGATTCTTTGCGTCCACAATCCTCGATGGCAACACATCCTCAAATGACACTAACGGACGTCGCTGTGACGAAGCTAGCGAAACGAGATCGGTAGTATTGATCTCCTTCACCGGTTCGCCGCACTCGTTAATAGGGAATTGATTCAGCACGCGGCAAATTCGCGTTGTGGTCGGCCAATGTATTTGCTGATGGTCAGTGGTTTCAGTCGGAGGCGACCAGGTCAGCAGCACGCGATCGCCTTTGCGCGTAATAGACAGGTTGTCCACTGCAACAGGAAGACGCAGTGAAGGAGGCAGAGGTGCGCCTGGCGCTGCGCATCCCGTGGCAAGCGCAAGTGCGCAACCACACACCCCGAGCAGTAAAGTATGGATCTTCATCAGAACGGTTCAGCGTAACAGAAAACACCAAACCTCTGCAGCCGGCATTCCGTAATGGGAGTTTCCAATCGATTTGTCATTCAAATCAGCTACTTTGGACGCATAATTTCCACGTCGCTTCTCTCTAAAGGGAATCTCAAATGAAAGCTTCGTTACGCGCCTCGCTGATCCCCATAGTTCTGCTTATCGCCACCGTCTGCTTCTCTTCCGAAGGCGCTGCTCCAGCTCCCAACTCCGACCCCATATATGCACAGCTACGCCATGTGCAGATTCAGGGCAAGGGATATGAAGTGCACAATCTGCGCATAGTTCGCGATGTTGGAACATTCGAGCTGCGCAGCGGAACGGTATGCTTGCTCTCACCCGTACAGGGAATGATCACCGGAGCCGTATTCCGTGGTGATGGCACGTTCACCTTGCAGAGCATGGATCCAAGAGAACAGAACCAGATGAAAGCTCTTTCGGGCGGCCCCGGGGTGACCGAGGAGGTTGAGAAGCTAGTGCTGCGATTTTCCGATGGCAGCGGCGAGGAAATTGCCCGCTCCACATCGGTCAAACAAACGAGCGTGGGCTGTGCCACGGACCTACTCGAAGATTCTCAGAAAGAAACTCGACTCCCATTGCGCTACAACGTCAGTGGCCGTCTCCTCCAGCCCGTGTTGGCCGCAAAACCTGACGGGTTCTTTCTGGCCTTCATCAATGGACGCAAGTACAGCAATCGCATGATCTTCGTCATCGACCCGCAAGGAGTGCCGAAATTCCTCACCTATGGCGAGCGGTCCACGTCGCCAGAGGTGGAGGTTTACCCCGATCAGGTTGCGATGTTCACCTACAGCGATCTGAAGTTTGGCGTCTGGTATGGCGGCAAGCTCACGCAGCATCCCGCCAACACTGCCGACGCGAGTGAGGTTGGACCAATCAGCATTGCGCATCAGAACCTTGAGGTTTCCATTGAGCGAAGCGGCTTCCTGGATGGCGTTGCAACCACTACATTCACGTCCAACGTCGATGGTCTGCGTGTGATTCCCTTTGACCTCTATTGGAGACTGCGCACCAAAAGCGTGAGCGACGTCTCGGGTACGCATCTGCCGTGGATACAGGAGGACATGCACGAAGACATGCAGTATTTCGTGATCCTGCCGAAGCCATTGGCCAAAGGAGAAAAGTACACCGTTGTAACCGCCTACGCAGGCAAAGACGCCGTCTCTCACGAGGGCACAGGAAATTACTATCCCCGGGCACGCGAGAACTGGTATCCCACCACGCACTTCGGCAAGTACGCCACGTACGAGATGACGCTGCGAATTCCCAAGGGCAATACGATGGCAGCCACCGGAACGCTCGTCAGCAGCAAAAACGAAGGCTCGCAAAACGTCTCCGTATGGAAGAGCGATGTTCCACTTTCCGTTGCGGGATTCAACTTCGGTGACTTCAAGCAGGAAAGCGCTACGCTGGATAAGCTCGGGGTCACCGTAGGAAGCTACGTGAACAAGGAACCGCCCGACATTTTCAAAGAGCTCACCGCGGTGCGAGTGGCAGTGAGGGGAGCGCCATCGCTCGGCGGCAACGAAAACGGCGTCTCAGAACTGGGCACCATGAGTACCACCCCTCTGCTCAAGAAAGCCTTGGCCGAAGCACAACTCGCCACCACTCTCTACACCGACTACTTCGGCCCCATGAGCTACAAAGACGTGCGCGTGACGCAGCAAACGGCCATGAATTATGGCCAGAGCTGGCCCGAACTTGTCTTCATGCCCATCACCTACTTCCTCGACACCACTCAGCGCCATGCTTTCGGATGGAACGAGAACAACAGCTACTTCCGAACCGTGGAACCGCATGAAGTCGCGCACCAGTGGTGGGGGCACACCGTCGGCATTGACTCCTATCGCGATGAGTGGATGGACGAGGGCTTCTCAGAATTTTCCGCCTCTCTTTTCGTGCAGATCGTCCGCAATAATCGGCAGGAATTCCTCGATTTCTGGAAAGACGAGCGCCGATTGTTGCTGGACAAGAATGAGTTCGGCATTCGGCCTGTGGATGCCGGACCGCTCTCGATGGGCAGACGGCTCAACAGCGGAAAGCAAGGCTATAACCTCTATCGCGACGTTATCTACACCAAGGGAGCATATGTCCTGCACATGCTCCGCATGATGATGTACAACCAGCAGACCGGTGATGCCGATTTCAAAGCCCTGATGCGTGACGTGGTCCACACTTACCAGAACAGACCGATGAGCACCGAGCAGTTCAAAGCCATGGTCGAGAAGCACATGTCACCCGCGCTCAACGCCACAGGCGACGGCAAGATGGACTGGTTCTTCAATGAGTGGGTTTACGGTACCGAGGTTCCTGGTTATTCGACAGAGTCCTCGATTGAGGGCGGTGCAATCACGATCAAGATTACGCAGTCTGGCGTCAGTCCTAGTTTCCGCATGATCGTGCCTGTGTACTTTGAGTTGAGCGATGGTCGAGTCGGTAAGTTTGGACAGATGCTGCTGGTCGGCAATCAGACCCTCTCGCAGAGCATTCATCTCGGCAAGACTGTCCCGAAGCGCCTGTTTATCAATTACAACTACGATGTGCTGAGCAAGAATTAAAGTTTCATTCCGCTCACGGCCGCTCCCGAACTTGGGGGCGGCTTTTTCGTACCCATAGCGCCTTTCATGTTGTGTTTTCTGGTCGCAATCCAGCTACTTTGCAGGGATAATCTCGTTGTCGTTTTCTGCAAAGGAATATGCGAATGAAACTTTTGCTTCGCAGTATGTTGTCGGCTCTTCTTCTGATCTCATCCACTACGTTTGCAGTTGAAAACACTACCCCTGCGGCGAATTCCGAGCCTGCGTATGTGCAACTCCGGCATATCCAGGTCTCTGGTGAATCGTACGAAATCAAGAATGTGAAACTCGTGCGCGATGCAGGCACTTTTGAGCTGCGCAGCGGAACTATCTGCCTCCTCGCCCCCGTACAGGGGATGGTCACCGGTGCCGTGTTTCGCGGTGATGGCACATTCACGCTGGAGAGCAACGACCCACGCGAGCAGAAGCAGATGAAACTGCTCACCAACGGCCCCGGAATCAGCGAGAATTTTGAGAAGCTGGTCCTGCGTTTTGCCGATAACACGCCGGAAGAATTGAAAGCTGCGCTCACGACCAAATCGTCAGGCGGGTGCTCTGTCGATCTGCTGGAAGAAAACCAGAAGTATCTGCGCACCGAGCTGAAGTACAACCTTGCCGCGCGGCTCCTGCAACCCGTTCTCTCTGGACATCCGGATGGCTACTTCTTCGGCTTCTTTCAGGGCCAGAAGCTCGGCAAGCTTGGATTCCTGGTTGATCCACGCGGGGTTGAGTTCGGAGAGCTCCAGCCTGAAGAAGTCGCGCTTATCGACTTCGCGGATTCCAAGTCAGGCATTTGGTACGGTGGGCACCTGCTAACCGAGCCTCACGATGGCTGGAAGGTGAAGCACACATCGCATGAGACCGGCTTCATAAAGCCCGTCAGCCACAAGATTGATGCAACGATTGATCGTGGTGGGCAGCTTTCAGCCACTACCACCGAAACGTTCACGGCACAGGTGGATGACCTCCGAGTGGTTCCGTTCAATCTCTTCACCAAGCTGCGCGTTTCCAAGGTGACCGATGCCAATGGCGCGCCGCTGAGCTGGATTCAGGAAA
This sequence comes from Koromonas humicola, assembly GCF_059726255.1. Lineage (NCBI taxonomy): Bacteria > Pseudomonadati > Acidobacteriota > Terriglobia > Terriglobales > Koromonadaceae > Koromonas > Koromonas humicola. The sequence continues at coordinate 4,395,873 of NZ_AP040873.1, read as the reverse complement.
AGCACGAAGAAGACGGAGACTACTTCGTTGTCTTGGCCAAACCGGCCAAGAAGGGCGAGCAAGTCGTCGTGACTTCGACCTACAACGGCAAGGACGCCGTGCGCCGCGAAGGTGATGGCAACTATTACCCGGTTGCGCGCTCCACCTGGTATCCGAATACTCACCTCGGTGACTTCGCTCAATACGACATGACGCTGCGCGTTCCGAAGCGCCTGACCATGGCCGCAACTGGGAATCAGGTCAGTCAGAAGGAAGAGAACGGCCAGAATGTCACCCAGTGGAAGTCCGACGTGCCGCTCTCGGTTGCAGGGTTCAACTTCGGCGAGTTCAAATCCGAAAGCGTCAAGTTGGAGAAGCAGGGAGTTCAGGTCACAGCGTTCGCAAACAAGGAAATCCCCGACAGCTTCAAGCAACTGCAGTTAGCTGTAGAACACCAGGACGACAGGTTTGGCCAAGTAGGCGCCAATGGGGTCGCGCTCGGCACGATGAGCACCCTCCCTATGCTGAAGAAGTCTCTGGCTGAGGCGCAGCTCTCGGTGCAGTTGTACTCCGACTATTTCGGCCCGATGTCCTACAAGACTCTAGAGGTTACACAGCAGACGGCAGGCAACTACGGCCAGGCGTGGCCCGGACTCGTGTTTCTGCCAATCTACTACTTCCTTGATACCACCACCCGTCATCAGCTCGGACTTGACGATCTGAAGGGGCAATACTGGAAGGTAGTCGAGCCCCACGAAGTCGCGCACGAATGGTGGGGCCACACCGTCAGCTGGACCGGATACCGCGACCAGTGGATGAGTGAAGGGTTCGCCGACTTCTCAGCATCGCTGTTCGTGCAGTACGTCCGCAATGATCGCAAGGAATACCTGCAGTTCTGGAAAGACCTGCGCGACCGCATGGTTGAGAAAGATCAGTATGGTCATCGCCCCATCGACGTGGGTTCCGTCACCATGGGCTATCGCGTCGCGACCGGCAAAGTGGGTAACTGGACCGGACAAAACGTGATCTATCCAAAAGGCGCCTATATCCTGCACATGCTCCGCATGATGATGTACGACAACAAGACCGGCGACGCGAACTTCAAAGCGATGATGCAGGATTTCGTGAATACCTACCGTGACAAGTCCGTTAGCACCGAGGACTTCAAAGCCATGGTTGAGAAGCACATGACTACATCCATGAGGCAAGCTGGCACCGGCAACATGGACTGGTTCTTCGATGAGTGGGTGTACGGCACCGAAATCCCCAGCTACTCGCTGGAGACGACCAGCGAAGCTGGCAATATCACCCTGAAGCTCACACAGTCTGGCGTCAGCCCAAACTTCCGCATGGTGGTGCCTGTGTACTACGAACTTAACGACGGACGTGTCGGAAAGCTTGGACAACTCTTACTCGTAGGCAACCAGACATTCACGCAGAGTATTCCGTTCAATGGCGTAATGCCCAAGCGCCTGCTGATCAATTACAACTATGACGTGCTGAGCGCAAACTAGCTCACGCGTCCCAAAACAAAAGCCGCCTCGGGTGAGGCGGCTTTTCCACTCCTTGAAGATCAATCTACGCTCGTGTCCGCAATGCGTCGTGTGCGGTATGCAGCGTAATCCGGCACTCTGCGCGGATATACCTCTGACAACAACGGCGAGGAGATCATGAAGTCAGCCGTAGCGCGATTGCCTGCGACGGGAATGTTCCAGACATTCACCAACCGCAGCAATGCTTTCACGTCCGGGTCATGCGGCTGTTGTTCTAGCGGATCCCAGAAAAAGATTAGGAAGTCGAGTTCGTTGCGCGAAATCATGGCGCCGATCTGCTGATCTCCGCCCAACGGACCGCTTTCGAGTCGGCTGATTTTCAGCCCTAGCTCCCGCTCCAGCAGAGCACCGGTTGTGCCGGTCGCATACAACTCATGCTCTCGCAGCATGCCAACATTGGTGCGCACCCAGTCATAGAGGTCCGCCTTCATGTGATCATGTGCCACAAGTGCGATCCTCTTCCTTGCCTGCAGCGGGACGGTAATGGTCTTCATTATCTTTGCTCCCGAATTGCCACCTGAAAGCCAGACGGACGGATTCTAGTACAGCCTCTCCTGCTTGCGCAGGTTACCGAACGTCGCAATGTTCGCCAAGCTGAATGCATAGCGGTACAGATTTTCGGTTCGAACGCCCGGTACGTCGATGCGTCTGAATTCGAAGCTAAGACCGCAGCAGTTCCAGTTGTAACTGCTCTGCGCCGCCGTGTATTGCATCAGGCCATAGTTTTGGTCGTAGCCCGTGCTGAATCCGCCTGAGAAACCGCGCTTGTTCGGATGCCCATACCCCACAAGCATTCGGATCTGGTTGAACACAAGCGGCTCGTGACTGATCGTTTCCGTGTTCGCGGGAACGTGGAAGAAGGAATGGCTAGCGCCAACGAAGTATTCCCCGAAACGATACTCCGCGAACGTCGCACTTGAATTTATGCGGCCTCGAAGCGTGTCGTAATCCAGTTGCCATTGCACATCGGTATTGGCCGAGGTCTGGATGCGGAGCTTGCTCACGACCGGGCTCCAGTTGCGCGGGGCGTCCAGGAACGCAATACCTGTCAAATCCACGGTGTTCGTGTATACGTTGCGACGCCCTGGTACGAGAGCGTGCCCAAACCGCGCATCGACATAGTATTTTTGCCGCACTTCCCAGCTCAGCAGTTCGCGAGTCTGCTTGCTCTCGTCCTCGCAACGAGCACGTGCCGCTGTCATTCCCGGAATGTAAGCCGTGTTCCCTGTGCTGCTCGAAGGCGCTGCCTTGCCCGAAGCCTGAGGCGGAACCTGCTCATCGGGTTCGCATCCCGGTTCGTGATGCGTGGAGCGGCGATGGCCATAGATTCGCTGGATGATGTCGTACTCAAACTCATTCGTGTCGCTCAGCACGTCCATGGCGTCGAAACGAATGATGTTTTGGAAATGCTCGATGCCGCTCGTGTAGCGATACGTCAAACTCGGTTCGATGACGTGCTTCAGACGGCGGCCCAGGACCTCGCGATTGAAAACTCTCTCTATCGCGGGCGGCCTTATCTCGAATGAGGCTTCGAGGTCCCGGCGGTTCAGCGAGTTTCCACTGGCTACTCCAAGCGGATTGGTAGTCGTTGCTGAGGAGTTTTGTTGCGTGTAGAGCGTGTCGTGCACCGCGACTTCCGGACGCAGGTCCCAGCCTTTCCATTCGATCGGCAGCGCAAGCCGTGGATGAAGATCTAGCCTACCTACCAGATTCGCAGTCACGAATCCCGGTTCGCTCCGTTGCAGACCGCCAATGCTGGCATCGGCACCCCAGACCAATCGCGAGCCTCCGACTGATCGATCCAGCGCGTTAGCCTCCACCACGGGCAGGTGCAGAATCTTGATCTGGTTCGAAAACGAGTTGGTCGTCTTGTCCTGATAGAAATTCTGATAACGTTGCGCGGTGGCATTCAAAGAAAACCCGGCCAGGTTGTGAGACGTGAACACAACCGACTTCACTTCCGAATTCACTGCCTGAGTATAGGTCTGCGAAAACGCCTGCCGGAACAGGAACGAGCTCAGGTATTCCACATCTGCTGCCGAGCGCCAGTGGTCGCGACTAGTTTCACCGATCAGCGTGACATCTTCGCCGCCCTGATCCTGGTGCGTTGACGGATCGCCACGATCGAGCACGCCGAAGTAGTGCATTTCGAGCGAGCTGTTCTCGGTTGGCCTCATTCTGAACTGTGCCGACTGACTCCAGCCACGAGAAGAGAAATACTCTGCACCAACCGTGAGATCGCTCGAACGGTTGATAGCCCAATAGAATGCCTCACCAATCGTGATTCCTCTGGCATTCGTGTTTCCAAAAGACGGCAGCAGGAAACCACTGGTACGCGCCATCTGGGTCGCCGGAGCCTGCACATAGGGTAAATAGAAGATCGGCAGCTTCATCAGCCTGAAGCTCGAGTGGTAGAGCTTCGCATCCTCGCCAGCAACCACTTCGATCTTCTGCGCGTTGAATGTCCAAGTCGGCGTCGGCTCCGCGCAGGACGTGACGCTGCCGTGCAGCACAACGTAGCGGTCGCGATCAACTTTCCGAACCTCTTTTCCCGCGATTACAAAAGGATTGCTCGTGGTTAGCACCACCGTGCGGCCCCTCGTCACGGCGCCAAAGGTCCCGGCCACATCGAAAAACGTGCCCGTCTCATCCTTCACGTTGTAGGTCGCGTGCCCCGCAGTCAAGTGAGCGTCGTGCGGACCGCCTTCGAAAACCACGCGCCCTGTCGCCTCTACCGCGCCAGTGGCGTCGTTATAAGTAACGTGCTCAGCCCGTAAAATGTAGCTCTGATACGAGATTTCGACGTCACCATCGAGTTTGTAAACATCGCCCTGCTTTTCCTGTTGCTGCGCCTTGATCGTCACCTCTTGTGAGGGAAGCGGCGCGAGGGTGGAGTTGGAAGATGCGATGGGCAACTGACTGGTAAATGCCAGCGGTGCCAAGAACAGGTGACTTACGATCGTGACTGTGATAATTCTCAGAATGCGAAGGGTCATCGGGATGCGTTGTACTGATCCATGTGGCGCGGAAACCGCCTCGGTTGCACGTTAGCACGCGAGAGGCTCCGCCACAAAGTCTAACGATTCGGAATTCCCTTTCGCACGCTCTGGTGTTTTCCAAAATTCGTCATGGAATGTCCGCTCTGCGGTACACCGTGCACGTGCTCCGTGCCTTCCGTGGCCGCGCGAAATCTCAACCCGCGCGGCGCCCTCACCACATCAGAATCTGTGGACAGATTAGCTGTCCCCAAATCATCTGTGGTAGTCAAGGCCACAATGGACGCAGCTCACCCAATGGATCATCAGTTTACAGACGATCGTTATCATGCACCCCAGTCGGGAGCGGACGAGGCCTGGCGTGCAGAACTCGCCTCACGCGTAACCAGCTATCGGCGACGGAAGGCCAAGATTGCCACGGATGCGGCTCCCGCGTTAGATTTCGGTCCAACCGGGCAAGGCCCTGTGCCACAAGTTGGGGCGCGCGAGGTACAAGAGCCGCCACGCCTCCAGACCCGTGCCACTGCACCTTCGGCTCGCAACGCCTTTGATACGAACTACTATCGTCGTCTCAATGCCGAATCGCTGGCGCAGAGCAGTCTTCCCATCCCCGTATCGCTTGGAGCCACGGCTGCTGCCGCTGCGCCTGCACGGGAGCTGGAACCCGAGACTCAGTCTGTTGCAGCCGACGTTGCCGAGCCAGAGGCTGCTTCGGAAGTCGCGTTGGATCTGGAGATTCGTCCGGAATCGCCCGAAGAGGCGCTCCTGAATGACATCCGCATCTCCGAGCCTGCTCCGCAGGCCGAGCACGAACCCGAGCCAGTATTCGAGCCGGAGGTTGAGGCAGAGTTGCCGCCGCCAGCTCCGCAATGTAACGTGATTGTCTTCAGGCGTCCGCTGCTGGAGCCCCCATTGGCTCCGCAACCGTCGCGGGATGAACTCGCGGAGCCGATCAGCAATCGTCCGCGCATTCTCGAGGTGCCGGAGGACATCATGCCGCCTGTGCAGGGCTCGCTGTTCCCGGAGATTCGACTCGATGCGGACGAACAGGAGTCCAGCGCACCACGCGAACCTGAAATTGAAGTACCCTTGCGGGTCGCACTCATTTCCGAGCGCTTCTTGGCTTCACTGACCGATCTGGGATTCGTGGCTGCAGGCGGTGCAGCATTCGCCGCGATGGCATTCCGGGCTTTGCCCGACGTTCCTCATGCAAAGACATTCTGGATGATGATGCTCGCCGTAACTTTCGTCCTCTGGGCGGTCTATCAGCACCTTTTCCTGCTTTACGCTGGTCGCACACCGGGCATGAAGATGCGAGGCATTCGCCTCAGCACTTTCGACGGCAGCATTCCTCACTGGAAGCAGCGCTCGATGCGTGCGCGCTTCGTTTTCATTTCCTTTGCCTCGGTAGCTCTCGGTTTCTTATGGGCCCTGGTAGATGAGGACACTCTCTGCTGGCACGACCGAATTTCGCAGACGTTTCCCACGTCTGATTAGTTTCCGTCGAACGCAAAACAGCGCGACCGTTTGGTCGCGCTGTTCGTTTCTGAGCACTTATCTCGTCTAGTCCAAATTGAGTTCGTCGTCTGACTTGTGCATCTCCTGCTTCAGCAACTCCGTAATCTGCTCGCGCTGTGGTCCGTGCAGCCTTTCCTGCAACCGTTCCAGCGCCATACCCACAATGTGGTAATGGTGCAGCGAGGCCAATTCTGGATCGGCGCTCAACTCCAGCCAGATCTTGTGCAGCAGTTCGAGGTCCTGGTCGCGCAACCGAGGCGTGTGCGGTCCCAGGTAGAACTCCTGCATCGTATGATCCGGGGCGTGAATTTCCAGCACGATGTTCGGACGCGGTTCCGGCAGCCGCTCCCAGGCATCGCCCGTCAGCTTTCCCTGTTCATCCAACGTAAGCCGGTTCGAAAGCCCACACACAATCCGGCATGACTCAAGCCGCGCCGCCGTTTGCAGAATAGCGTCAAACACATTGCCCGACGGAACCACCATCAGCGACACATGCTTTCCCTGCTTTTCTGCCAGTTCCACGACCTTCGTAAATAACTGCTGCTCGTATTCTTCGAACAACTCATCTGTGTCAATTTTGGCGTTACCGCTGAATGTGTGCTCGCGGTGGTAGATGCGCGCCGTCATCACCACCACGTCCTGCTTTGTGGTGTCGGTGATTTGCAGAACAGTATTCAGATAATAAAGGTTGCGCGGATCTCGGATCGCCACAAGGATATTGCCTGGCCGAACACGCATTTCTTCACGGTCGACCAGCGGCTGTTCGCTGACCCTGAACTCCTCGCGCATCTCCTTATGCCCGTGGCGCTGCGTATAGCGTTCCGACAGCGTAAAGATGACGAGGAACAGAGCCGAGAACGTTACACCGCTGATTGTCGCCAGTGGCTTGGTCATGAAGTTAACCAAGGCGATCATGAACAGGAATATGGTGACCAGTCCCAGTCCAACCGGAATCTCGACTCCGGCGATCTTGGGATTCAGAGGAACTTTGAACTCGCGCTTCTGCTTGTCTTTATAACGAAGAACCGCCACTGACAAGCCATTGAACGAGAAGCTCCAGACCACGCCGAATGCGTACAGGCCAGCCAGGATGTACACGTTGCCGCCCGTCGCGATGATCGTAGCCAGTTGCAGGATCACGATCATGTTGATAATGCGGAAGCTCGTTCCGTAGTGCTTATGCGGTTTGCGGAACCACGGCGTGAGGACGCCATCTTCGCTGATTCTGTTGAGAACGCCGTTCGCTCCCACGATCGCCGTATTCGCTGCACCCGACAAGATCAGCACGCCCACCATTACGACGAACGCCTGGAACACGAGCTTGAGCGCGTAGGGCCCAACCATGTACATGGCCAGACCCGAAATCAGGTTGGCAAAGTACTGCGGGCGAACGTCGTCCGGAATGATCATCACGGCGAAGAACGAGACCAGCGAGGTGAATGCAAGGCTGAACACCAGAATGACGATTCCAGCCTTGATCAGGTTCAGCAGCTTCGGGTGCTCAATTTCGCGATTGACCTGCGCTAGAGATTCCTCGCCGCTCATTGCCAGCACAGAGTGCCCGAACCCGACCAGGAACATGATGAAGGGAATCTTGCTCAACCACGATCCATACAGCCAGCCCAGGGACTCGTGATCGAGTTTCATCGTGCCTGCAGAGGGAAGTGGAGGCAGATGCGCACCGTGTTTGATGATGGTGATCGTGCACCAGATAATCAGGATCACCACCATGGTCGAGGTGATCTTCATGATCTGCAGAGCTTTGCCACTCGACTCGTGAATGCCTTGCGTGTTCTTGCGCCAGAAGTAGATCGTTACGGCGCACCCGAAAGCTGCCGAAATCCAGTTGGTCTCGCGCGGACTGATGTTGATCGGGTGTCCGAAGTGCCCCGCAGTATCGACAATCAATCCAATCAGGTATTGCCCTGCTGAAACGCCGCTGATTGGACCCGTCAAAACATAGTCAAACAGCAGTGCGGAAACCGAGAGCTTCGCAAGCCAACCGCCCATGGCCTGCTTCACAACGCGGTACACGCCGCCTCGCGTGTACATGGCGCTCGACTCGATATAGATCATTCTCACGGCGGTGCTGAACAGCATGACCGCGAGTACAAACCACGGAGCGCTCTTGCCAATGACCTTTTCGGCATCGCCACCAACGTAAAAGGCGGACGAGCCCAAATCAGCAAGCACGATGGCAGCCGCTCTCCAGAAGGAGATAAAGCTGAGCATCACCGTAGTGGCTACGAATACTTTGATCGCCGGACGCTTGCTGGCGCTCTCCGTAGCAGAATTCAGGTTCCCAGGCGTTCCCATAGTTGTCTCGGCGAGCCTGCTTGAGCTAGATGCTCTGAATGCGGCTCGTGCTTTCGCTGATTTGATCTATTTCAGAGATGACTCGGCTTCGGACAACCGGACCACGTTGTCCCTTTCCAAACGCCTCTGCCTTGGCGATGATCGATAAGGGTGGCGCAGCTAAAAAGTAAGAGTCAGCCTCTAACTGAGGCCATGCTTCGGCCCAGCCATATTCTAAGGCCATCCACGTACAATTCGGAAACCGGCCACAGATGTTGCGTCACCACCAACGCGTTTTAGATTCCACGCACTCGGGAGCGATTCCAATTAGCACCATGGAAACCGTGTGAGGGGCAGATGGACACGCGCCTCCGTCTCTGCTAGCTTGCTCGCATGAAGAAGCGTTCTCTTATCTGCGCGACACTTCTCATGATCTCTGCAGGAGTGGCACAGCAGCCTGCGCAATCGGCGTACGCTCTTCCCCTGGATAGCCCCACCACTAAGCAGGTCATGCGGATACGGGTGTCGGGGGATGTCGCACGCGCATTTCTGGTACACAAGGTTGAGCCGGTGTACCCGGAAGAGGCGCGGCGCAAGCAGCTCTCAGGCAAGGTCGCCTTGACCGCAACAATCGATGAACGCGGAAATGTGATTCAGTTGCGATTGATCTCGGGCGAGACCATGTTCGCACAGTCTGCGATGCAGGCCGTGAAGCAATGGAAATACAAACCCTACCTGCTGAATGGCCAGCCGATACAGATTGACACCATGATCACCGTCGAGTTTCGACCGGACGCAAGCTAGATCCTGATCTCAAACTGTTCGGGTTCCATTTCCATTGCCATCGATGATCTCGTCGACCGCTTCATCTGCTTCTTTCACTGCCACAACGGCCTCGGCTTCCTCCAGCAGCGGCTCCAGCGGAATCGCCTCCAACAACACCACCGCATGTGCGATTGCGGCATTGTCAGTACCCGTACCCTCCGGAGTTTTTGCCTTGATGCCGACTCGTGCCGGAACCACCTTCAGCAGCTCGGCAACACGAGCGCGCAGTTTCTCAGCGTGTGGAACGATCTTGGGAGCGGCCATGATCATCGTCGTGTCGATATTCACGACGCGGTATCCAGCCATCGTGATCTGGCGCATAGCTTCTTCCAGGAACAGCACGGAATTCGCGCCTTTCCACTGAGGATCGCTCGGCGGGAAGAAGCTTCCGATATCGCCCACGCCTACCGCACCCAGCAACGCATCGGTGATGGCGTGCAATAACACATCTCCATCGGAGTGACCGGCCAGACCGTGCGTGTGTTCCAGCCTGACGCCGCCAATCACCAGGGGCACACCTTGCCGGAACTCGTGCGAGTCGTAGCCAAACCCGATACGCATGCTCATCTTGCGACGCCTTGCAAACGGGCTTCTTGCGCCAGAAAGAATTCAGCAAGCTCAAGATCGGCCGGAGTTGTAATTTTGAGGTTTCTCGGCGAGCCCATTACGACGTACACAGGATGTCCTGCACGCTCAAGCAGACTGGCTTCGTCCGTTCCCTGGAAACCTTCAATGCGCGCTTCGTTGAAAATCGGGCTTAGGATCCCATACCGGAATCCCTGCGGGGTCTGCGCCTGCACGATCACCTCGCGCGGAATCGTGGCCTCGATGACAGCTCCGTCAGGACGGCGTTCCACACGCTTGATCGTGTCAATCGCCGGAACTCCGGCAATCACCGCGCCGTGCTTCTTCACCTGCTCTATTACTTCCGAAATCGTCTCCTGAGACACGAACGGGCGAACCGCATCATGTATTAAAACGAGATCGTCGGGATGCGCGGGCAGTGCGTCCAGAACGTTTCCTACCGACTCCTGCCGATGCTCGCCGCCTTCGATAATATGCACAGGCTTGCCCAGCCCCGCCTTGTCGAGCGTGGCCTTGAAGCCGTCGATTTCCGACTTGCGCATTGCGATCCAGATGGAGTCAACCTGCGGCGCCGCTGCGAACTTGCGCAACGTGTGAACAAGGATAGGAACACCATCGAGTTCGAGAAACTGCTTGGAGCGTAGTGGGGATTGTCCCGCGTGAGCGGCTCCCATGCGCGTTCCCAGACCTGCTGCGGGAATGATTACGTAAACTTTCATAGGGGCTTGTCAGTATAAACAGCGGTGGACCGAACAGCAAATTGACCCTGTCTTCATCCGCCGCGCGAAACGAAAGCGCGAACCCGAGGCTCGCGCTTTCTGAATTGAGTGCAGAGCGCAGGAAGCGCTCTAGTGCGAATTCTCTTCGTGCGCAGTCGTGGTCGCGGCAGTGCCGGCCGAAGCAGTGTGCTGATCGGGCGATGCCGGTTGCGGGTTACTCTTCCGCATATCCGGAGGCCGCGTTTCAGGCTTGGCCATTCCGGTCACGCCGCGTTCATCGAACTTTCCGAAGATCATCTTGCCAGCCGTGGTCTGCAACACGCTCGTTACTGAGATCTCCACAGTCTTGCCAATCATCTTGCGCGCGTTGTCGACCACCACCATGGTTCCATCATCGAGATAGGCGACACCCTGGTTGTATTCCTTGCCTTCTTTCAGGATGAACACCTTCATGATCTCGCCCGGCAGCACGATCGGCTTCAGCGCGTTGGTCAGTTCATTGATGTTGAGCACAGCTACGCCATGCAGTTGCGCTACTTTGTTCAGATTGAAGTCGTTGGTCACGATCTTGCCTTCATAGAGCTTGGCAAGTTCGATCAGCTTCATGTCGACTTCGCGGACCGCCGGAAAATCATCTTCCACGATCATGACCTGAATGTTCGTGAGCTTCTGGATGCGCTGCAGAATGTCCAATCCACGGCGACCGCGGTTGCGCTTCAGCGAGTCGGCCGAGTCCGCTACTAACTGCAGTTCACGCAGCACGAACGCTGGAATCGTGAGGACGCCGTCCATGAACCCGGTTTCAGCAATGTCGGCGATGCGGCCATCAATAATGACCGACGTGTCGAGGATCTTGTGGCTCTTGCGCGACTGCTTCTCGCCACCAAAAACTCCACCCAAGGCCGCGAGATTCAGCAGATCACCCTTGGCTGCACCGACGATCAGGCCCACGTAGGCCATGACCAGCATCACCATGATCTGCATGAAGCTCTGCAGGTGGCCAACCGGAACCGCGTTGCGGATCACCACACTGAAAAGGTAGGCGCCAAGGATACCAAGCACACTGCCCAAAGCCGCGCCGATCAATCGCTTCAAGCTGATCGAACGCAGTCTCACCTCAAACAGGATGACGGCTCCGCCCATGAGCACGCCCAAGCCGGTATCAATCAGCCTCGATAGACCAAATGGCTCTAGAAGATAGCACGCCAGGCCTACTACAAATATGAATAGAACCCTAATTATGACCAGATCCAAGAGGACCTCCCTGCAGGCCCTGTACCAATTACAAACGGGAGCTTAGCATTCACCAGTCCAACTGATGAGGCGCTCCCGGTTATTGCCAGCCTTAATATGCTGGCATTCAAGTACATGTCGTATCAAAGAGCCGGGGTTCAACCCGCAGAACCCAAGCCGCGGTGCCTGCGCACCGAACAGAAAGACCGAAGTATATACCACACTACAACTTATTGCGTCCGTTGACCCAACTTGCGGTCAAGTCAGGGGTAAATGTTTATCAGGCTTTGTTGCACATTGCAACTTTTGAGAACAAAGCTCTGCAACAGTACCTCACTGGTAATCGCGATAAACCAGTTTGGGATTGTAAAACCCTGCCGCACAGGGCACCTTAGAGCTATGTAGCCCCTGCAACATTCTGTTTAGATCAGGGGCTAACCGCTATCGATACAATTTTAGCCGTCCCGCAAGGGAAAGATGAGCGGCTGAGTCTCCCAGGGCAGCCTGAGGAGATGGGAAACCGGCGCTGCTATTCTCGGGGGAGAATGCACGCCGGTTCTTCTTTTCTAATCCGCTCAGCAGAGTTCATCTATAGCGGCCGTTGGCCTCTCTCGCAGAATTCTGCGATACCCCGGAGTTGGGCGTTTTCCAACCAAAGCTATCCAACTCTGACCTAAATTCTCGTTCTGAACTGCTCTTCTAGCATTCCCTCCGGCTTACCCGTACAATCTTGCGCATGAAAGCCATAGTCGTGACATCGTTTGAGGGCCCCGCCGGACTCGAACTCCGCGAGGTTCCTGTTCCTACACCCGCCGCTCACGAGATCCTTGTACAGGTCGAGGCCGTCGGCGTGAATTTCGCAGACGTTCTCGGCGCCCTTGGGCGCTATCCCTCCGGACCAAACCCGCCTTACGTCATGGGACGCGAGTTCGCTGGAACCACTGAGGACGGGCGTCGCGTTATGGGCTATGCGCAGCACTCCGCCTGTGCCGAATTCATGACTGTTCCCGAAGGCTTCTACTGGCCGCAGCCCGAAGGCTGGTCGTCAGCGCAATCTGCTGCCTTTCCGGTGAATTACTTCACGGCGTGGCTGCTCTATTGGAAAGCCGGACTGCTGGAGGAATCTGTCGAGCCCTCGCCAGCGCGCGCCAAGGACCGTCCCCGCGTGCTTATTCATGCGGCAGCCGGGGGCGTTGGCACTGCTGCCGTACAACTCGGCAAGATCCTCGGATTTGAAACCTTCGGCACGGCTTCCAGCCCGGAGAAACTCAAGCAGCTCACCCAGCTCGGCCTCACTCACGGAATTGATTACAACGTCGAGGACTACCTCGTACGCATCCGCCAACTCACCGCAGGAGAGGGAGTCGATGCTGTATTTGACAGCCTTGCGGGTGAGCACACAGGCAAAAGCCTCGCCTGCTGCGCCGAGTTCGGACGCGTCATCATGTTCGGCAACGCCACCGGGCAGGCGGCAAAGTTCAACACCTCAGCGATGTATAACAAGGGACTCAGCGCACACGGGCTATGGCTCACCAAGTTGTCGCTGAATCATGGACTCATCCAGCAGGCGCTAGACTCCATGATGCCTTACATCAAGAGCGGCCAGATACGGCCCACCATCGGAGCCAAGTTCCCCATCAGCGCAGCGGCCGATGCTCACCGTCTGCTGCTGGAACGAAAGAACTTCGGCAAGGTCGTCCTTACCTTCTAGTAATGGAGCCGGAGGCGTCTCCTACGAATCCGGCTCTCAATCTTTTCTCCATACTCGAATTTTCTCCATTAGCAGCTTAGTCGTGAGCGGCACGCCGACTTATTCCAGCATCTCAAAACCGGCAGCTTGGAGTTTTCAGCCGCCCCTTCGAGCAGAGCCATCAGGAGTGGCTCAATCTCGTTCCGTCCACCTACACAAAATAGCGACTCACTTCAATAAGCAAGAAGGATGTGAGTCGCAGGGAGAAGAAAAAGCATGAGACGTTCCTTGCTCGTTTTGATGTTGGGCCTCGGTGTGGCAGCAACAATTGGCGGCTCAAAGATGACCGCCCATGCGAATGACAGCAATGAGGGTGGTGAGGGACAGCGTATCAAGATCGGGTACCAGATCGCCCCGGTTCCACTTGACCTTGCCGGAAAGAATTACGCTCAAGTCGGACTCGGCAGCTATCTCGTTAACGCCGTAGGCGGCTGCAACGATTGCCACACCCAACCTAGCTATGCACCGGGCGGAAACCCGTTCCTCGGCCAGCCCAAAAAAGTGAATGCCGCAAACTACCTCGCGGGCGGGCAAACGTTCGGCCCATTCGTCTCTCGCAACCTGACGCCGGAAAACGGTCTACCTGCCGGGCACACCTACCAGGAGTTCGTGCAGATCATGCGTAAGGGAACCGACTTCGATCACCCAGGCCAACTTCTTCAAGTAATGCCGTGGCCCACGTACCAGTCGCTTTCGGATCGCGACCTGCGTGCAATTTACGAATACCTGCGCGCCATCCCGCCCGCAAATCCCGGCACATAGTCTGTCTCCAGAGATGAACAAGACCCACAGCCTCCTGCGGATGTGGGTCTTACTTTTTCTGCTGATTTGCCTCAGCTGCGCGCAACGCCAACCCTCTTGCCACAGAGGTGAACTCATTTCCGGTGCGTACGCGATCATAACCAAATCGAGTTTCGAAGATGCGCCGCACCGCCGGAACCAGTGACGTGCCTCCCGTGAGAAAGACTCGGTCCACCGCACGCGCATCTACTCCGCTCCTTGTGAGTAGTTCATCTACACACTGCTCGATACGCCCAAGGTCTTCCTCAATCCAGCTCTCGAAATCTGTCCGCGTCACGGGAATGCTCAATTCCAACCCACCTTCGCGGAACCTGAACTCTGCGGCTTCATCGGTGGAAAGTTGAAATTTCAGCCTTTGTACCGCCTGATGAAGCTGGTATCCCAAATCCTCATCCACCAGCATGATCAGCGACTCGATCTTCTCAGGCTCCAGTGCTCGGCGATATGCGCTGCGCAGCAACTCCATCACTTGCCGCGTACGCAGAAACGACAAGTAATGCCAGCGTTCCAGGTTCGCGTAGATCCACGCGGGCACCGCCGGAAGGATCTTTTGCCCAGAGCGAGCCATGCTTTCCGAACCCAGCGCGGGCGAAACCAGCTTGCGCACAATCCGTGCGTCGAATGCATCTCCGGCCAGCCCCACACCACTGTTTCCCAGCAGGTCGCGTTCCGTGCGTCCGCGCTTCCTGACGCCCGGGCCTACGTGCAACAAGGAAAAGTCGCTGGTGCCGCCGCCAAAGTCTCCAATCATAATCAGCTCGTCGTGATCGAGTCCGGATTCGTAGGCGTAAGCTGCCGCCACTGGCTCCATCTCAAACTCGACGTGCTCATAGCCCGCCAGCTTGAACGCGTGACGCAGACGTGCCAGCGCATACTTCTCATCTTCCGGTTTCTCGGCGCTCACAAACTGCACCGGACGCCCTACGATCGCGTTGCGAACGGGCACGCCAAACTGCTTTTCGGCATGTAGGCGGAGATCGGCCAGAATTCGCGAGATCAGGTCTTCCAGCGTGTAGTGGCGACCAAGCACCTCGGTTCCGGTCATCAATCTGCTTGCGAGATAAGACTTGAGCGACTGGATCAACCGCCCCTTATGCTCTGCGTCGAGATACTGCTCAATAGCCCAAGGCCCCGTCCACGACTGCACGTTGCGCTGGCCAGCCTTCTTGTGTTGTTCGAGATAAAGCACGGAGCGAAACGATTCTGTCGCCCCGCTCTCAGAGACAAAGCGCACCAATTCCAGCGAGTCGCCCTTTGCGAGCGCCAGTGAACTGTTGGTCGTTCCGAAATCGATTCCTACAGCAGGATGAGATATTCCAGTGGACTTCACACCCCATTATTCCGCATCCCAAGCGGGCAATGCTCGCGCCCCATCCCCAAGCTGTGCAAAATTGCGTGCAATGTGCCAATTGCGTTTTTGCGAGCACCCGCATCCAAGCAATCACCTGCAGCAATGCTCCCGAACTTCCCGACCTGCTGCAGGAATGCCTCGCCTCCTGCCCAACAACCACCCCCAACCCTGAGAGGCACCGGGAAAGAGAAGAAGTCCCTCACTCCTAATCTCCACTCCAGCTCAATCCAATAACCCATCTGCGCGACGGCCAACCCATCATCGTCGGCGGAACGATCATCGGAAAGCTGCTCGTCATCGTCGTGTCGGCGGTCCTTTGCATCGTCCAACTGCCGCTTTCGAGTCTGCGGGCGTTCGGCGTACGATAAGTTGCGATAAGGGCTTTTACCACCCAGTATGTTTGTCGACGGATCCCGAGTTCGTTGGAGCATGTAACGAGTGGGCATTCACTACAAACCGAGTCAGTGGCGCGGTAAACGACTGGTGTACCGCTCAATGGACCCTGATGAGCCGAAGCGCGAGACCATAAAAATGATCAAGTTTGTCGTCTTCGTCCTTATCGCGGTGCTCGCGTGGCTCGTGTTGACATGGGCGGCTCATTCTCAACGAGTTACGTAGATTCCTTTCTTGCGATGAAGACGGAGGCCTGACGAAAGCTGCTGTTTCAAGCAACGGATTTGCCCTGATAGGCCGACTCGCAGCCGCAGGCATCGGCTCGCGATACGTAGGTGGAGGCATCGGTGCTGCCGCGACCGTCCGAAACGTCTACACGCGATTCCTGGCACACGGCAAAGAGACGCACTTCGGCAACGATACCGAAACTATTCTGGAGGTGTCACCCTCGCACGAACACCGCATAAACCCTGTTCAATAGTGCGTGCAGGGCGAACCAGATCGACTTATATCAATTTACTTGAAGCGTAGACCGCGAAATTCCAGATCGGGTTGCGCTTGGTTCCATTCAGAGGAAATGTGCTCCAGCGTAAGCCGGATCGTGCGCGTCTGCCCGGGCCCAAGTGGAGATTTTGCTAGCTCAACGGCTTCCTCGTCACCACCCAATGAATGAGGGACGAGCACCCGCATCGGCACTGACTCACTCTGCACAGACTGCCCCAACGTGTCCTTGAAGACCGCATTGATCGTGCCTCCAACGACTGTCTTCGGACCATTGTTCTTGACCACGACATCGATGTAGGTCACGGTCGCGCCGAGGAAGTTATCGGCTTGGCTCAGCTTCGCCTGCTCAATCGAGAGATTCGTTGCATAAGGATCGGCAGTCTTCGCAACTTCCTTCTTCGAACGCCCAAGTATCGCGATGATGCCCACTACTACAAGCAGCACGACAAACCCCACGATAAGCGGAGTCCAGTTGTGCGGCTCTTTTTCCACTTGCGGCGCACCAAACAGGACAGGTTCTGTGGGTGTGGTCTTTGGATCGGTGTCGTTGGGCTCAGTCATGGCAGGCTCATTCTAGCAGCACGCGGTTACTAAAGTGAGAAGAAGGTTAGATGCAATCAGCTACTTTCCTTTGACTTACCTTTTTCAGAGTGCCAATGTGTTAACGCCCCTAATTCACTACATCATGGCTCAGCTCTATATGGAGATTCGCGGAGTAATGAAGCAATTTCTAAGCGTTCTTTTAATCTTCTCTCTTCTCGCTTCGACTTCTTTTGCACAAGAAACAAAGACCAGTACCACTCCAGTGACTTCTTCGGCTCCTGCTCCTGCAAAACCGAACACATTGCTTGATGGAACCCCGGTCAAGCTGCGCATCGGCCGGAATATATCTTCTGCCGACGCGAAGATTGGCGAACACGTTGATTTCGAGGTATTGGAAGAAGTCCAAGTTCAAGGCGTTGTTGTAATTGCCAAAGGAGCCACCGCGTCAGCTACGGTGACCGACGCGCAGCCCAAGAAAAGAATGGGGCGAGCCGGAAAGCTTGACTTGGTTCTGGACTATGTACGCTTGGTCGACAACGAAAAAGCTGCATTGACCGCCAGTGCGGGCGGAAAAGGCGGAAGCCATACCGGCGCGATGGTAGGGGCAATGGCAGCAACCGCCATCTTTACATTAGGAGGCTCGGCACTCTTCCTACTGATGCATGGTAAGGACATCACGATCCCTAAGGGTGCAGAGACAACTGCGTACATCAATGGCGACGTATCGCTTGATTTGGCAAGATTCGCACCTCAGCCCGCAGTCGTTTCTGCTTCGGCTGCATCGACCAACGGGTTGTCACAGGTGTCAGTAGATGCAAACGTGCCGAATTGTGAGATCGAGGTTGACAGTGCTTTCGTAGGGAGCACGCCCTCCACTGTCTCTCTCGCAAATGGAGTTCACACTTTGCGCGTGAGCAAGAAAGGCTATCGAGCTTACGAAAGGAAGCTGCATACCTCCGGCGGGAACGTAAGCGTACGTGCAGACCTCGATAGGGCCGGACAGTAACTATTGACGTGAGTTAGGAGCGTGAGGTGTTGGCCTCCGCTTTTAGCTCGCATAAAGATATCTCGCGACCACTGTCGTGATCGCGAGATGCATTTTTCCTGCAATGTAAGTTGGTTATTCGCCTGCGATCGTCATTCCTTCAATTCGCAGCGTAGGACACGCAATCGAACCGCGCCAGATGAGGTCGTTGCCAACTTCGGACAGATTGCTGAACATCTCTCGCAGGTTCCCGGCAACCGTGATTTCCTCCACCGGGTATGCAAGCTCACCATTTTCGATCCAGATGCCGCTCGCGCCCCGGGAGAAATCTCCCGTCACAAGGTTCACGCCAAAGCCGAGAAATTCAGTTACGAGCAGTCCCTGCTTCACATTCTTGATGATCTCTTCCTGCGACTTTTCTCCCGGTAGCAGATAGAAGTTTCCGTTGCCGATTCCGGGCGTGCCAGCCAGTCCGCGCGCAGCGTTGCCCGTGGTCGCCAAGCCGAGTTTGCGCGCAGTATAGGTGTTCAGCAGGTAGCTCTTCAACTCGCCGTTTTCGATCACCGTAGTGCGGCGCGTGGGTACACCTTCGCTGTCAAACGGACGCGTCCCGTACCCGCCGAAAATCGTGCCGTCATCGATCACCGTCACATTGCTGCCAAACGTCTTCTCGCCTAGCTTGTCCGCCAGGAACGAAGCATGGCGGTAGACGGCATCGCCATTTGCCGCGTCGAAGATATGATCGAGCAACGCGCCAGCGGTCTGGCGATCGAACACAATCGGCACCTTCTGCGTCTTTACCTTGCGCGCACCGAGCCGCCGCAGTGTTCGCTCGGCTGCAATGCGGCCGACCTCTTCCGGCGAATCCATCTTGTTCAGTGTGCGCGCCACCGAATACCAGTAGTCGCGCTGCATGTTGCCCTCAGCATCGCTCGCAATCGGCACCGCCGAAATCGAACAGTACGAAGAACGGTACTCACCGACGAACCCATGCGAATTCGCTAGCACTTTCCGCCCGATGCTCGCGTCGAACGTGCCACCGTCGCTGTTCGTCAATCGCTGATCAACCGCCAGTGCAGCCTTCTCTGCGCGCCGCGCCATTTCAATGCGCTCCGCGTTCGAAAGCGAATACACGTCGTCGTAATACAGGCCGAGATCACCTTCAATCTGCCCCAACTGCTCCGGCGCGGGAATGCCGCCCATGGGGTCTTCGGATGTAATCTTCGCCAGCGCGATTGCGCCACGCACGAGTTGCTCCACGCCTTCCGGAGACAGGTCGCTGGTGGAAGTATTCGCCGCGTGCTTTCCCACGAACACTCGGACACCCAGCGCGCGCGAGCCTGATTCCTTCAACGTCTCGACCTCGCCCAATCGCACTACGGTTGAGAACTCCGACCCTTCCGCCACCACGGCTTCAGCCGCCGAAGCGCCGAGTGTAATCGCCTTCTGCACCACACCCGTAGCGAGTTCGCGCAGGTTCACTTCTGCTGGAGTCACTGTTGTGGCCATTATGCTGCGCTCCCTGTGCCGCCCACCGTCATTCGGTCAATCTTCAATGTCGGAATCCCGACGCCCACCGGAACACTCTGCCCATCTTTGCCGCAGGTGCCGATGCCTTCGTCGAGTTGCAGGTCGTTGCCCACCATGCTCACCCGCGTCAGTACGTCAGGTCCGTTGCCAATGAGCGTTGCATCCTTCACTGGAGCCGTCACCTTGCCGTCTTCAATCAGGTAAGCCTCGCTTGCGGCGAACACGAACTTTCCATTCGTGATATCCACCTGCCCGCCACCAAAGTTCACCGCATAGAGCCCGTACTTCACGCTCTTGATGATGTCTTCCGGAGCGTCCTCACCCGCGAGCATGTACGTGTTCGTCATGCGCGGCATGGGAATGTGCTCGTAGCTTTCGCGGCGTCCATTGCCCGTATTCGGCAGTCCCATCAAGCGCGCCGAAAGCTTGTCAGCCATGTAGCCCTTGAGAATACCTTTCTCGATCAGCATCGTGTTGTTCGTGGCGTTACCTTCATCATCCACGTTGATCGAGCCGCGACGCTCATTCAGCGTTCCGTTATCGACTACCGTGCACTTGTCGCTGGCCACCCGCTTACCAAGCAGTCCAGAGAACGCGGAGGTTTTCTTGCGATTGAAATCCGCTTCCAACCCGTGCCCGATTGCCTCGTGCAGCAACACGCCGGGCCAGCCGGGGCCAAGCACGACCTGCATCTCACCCGCCGGACACGCGACGGCACTCAACTGTAAGAGCGCCTGCCGCGCTGCTTCCTGCGCAAAGTGTTCCGGCGTCTTCTCGGTCAGGAACATGTCGAACTTATGCCGTCCGCCGCCGCCCGAGTTTCCTTTCGCACTAAGCTGGCCGTCGCGCGCAATTACAAACACGCTCATGCGCGATAGTGGTTGCACGTCTTCGGCGAACGTTCCATCCGATCCGATCACCAGGATGCGCCGCAGCTCATCGGCATACCCTGCGCGCACTTCCTTAATCCGAGGATCAAACGCGCGTGCCGCTTTGTCCGCGCGAAATACTAGTTCGACTTTCTTTGAGAGCTCTACGTCAGAAGCTGCGTCGGTAATCGGATACAGGCTTGGCCGAGTATTCTGCTTCAGGCTCACCACTGGAGTTTTCGCCGGGCCGCTCGCAATCAGGGCCGCAGTGCGCGCCGCGTGCAGAATCTTCTCTGGCGCAAGATCGTCCGTGTAGGCATAGCCAGTACGCTCGCCGGTCACGACGCGAACTCCGCATCCCGCGCTGATGCCCTGCGACGCCGACTTCACCATTGACTCATCCACCGAAAGCGCAGTCGAGGTCAGGTACTCGAAATACAGGTCGGCGTAATCGCCACCGGCCGAAAGTGCCGCGCCCAGATACTTCTCGAGGTCGCGCTCATTCAGCCCATACTTCTCAAAGAAAAACCGCTTGTCCATGTTTTTGCTCACAAGGATTGGATGCCCAGAACTGCATTAAGTAGCAGTAGATGGAACCGAAGCACTGATTATAGAAGTTCGAGAGGCGTGGCCCATCCCGTCCATACTTTCTCAAGCCACGCCCATGGGAATGTTGTGACCGCCATCACCGCCGACTGGAATGTAGCAGCCTAGAATTCGTACCCTCCCCCAACGCTGTCCCAAACTTCTGTCCTTGAGAGGAAACGATGAAGAAGAAGTTTCTCGCACTGTTTCTCTGCATGGTGATTCCAGTTGCGGTGTTTGCCGGCGATAACAGCTACAAGATTGGCTATGATGGCGGGTCTCTGCCCGATCTGAAGGCTGGGACGAGCATGAAGCTCTATATGGAAAACGGCAATATACGAATAATGAGGGATAAAACTGCGGTAGTGGTTATTCCAGCTTCGGCGGTGAAAGAGATCAGCTACGGCCAAGACGTTCATCGCCGCGTTGGTGCGGCAGTAGGGATCGGTGTTGTCACGCTCGGCGTTGGAGCGTTGATGGCATTAACCAAGTCAAAGAAGCACTTCGTTGGCCTCACTTGGGACGATGGAGGCAAGAAGGGTGGTATCGCATTCCAAGCCGACAAGAGCGACTATCGGGGCTTGCTGGCCGGACTGGAAGGTATTACGGGAAAGAAAGCAGTTAACTCAGACACAATGACGGTGAAGAACTAAGGAACAGAAAGGCTCCTACACCTCAACAAAATGGACGGGTGGCCCAGAGTTGGCGCATTTCCAACTCTGGGAACTGTGTATTAAGACACATACAATCTCAGAAAAGTAGTTTTATGTTTCGTGCTTACTGCGCCATTTCGGCAGGCTGCAACGCCGAATCTTCGAGCGTCGTCAGTTCCCACGACGAAGGATCGCGCAACAACCGGCTGACGAGCGCGGTGTGCATGGCGTGACCTGCACGGTCGGCGACTACGCGCCCCAGAACTTGATGGCCAATCAGCGAGAGGTCGCCGATGAGGTCGAGAACCTTATGCCGTACAAATTCATTCGACATCCGCAGCTCGCCATTCAGAATTCCCTCGCGCGTGAGCACGATGGCATTCTCTTCCGTTGCGCCGCGAATCAATCCCATGTTTCGCAGCGCTTCGACTTCGTGCAGGAATCCAAATGTACGCGCCGGTGCGATATCGCGAGCATAGTCGCCGCGTGAAAGATCGACACCAATCGATTGCTCGCCAATAAGAGGATGAGGGAAGTTGATGGTGTAAGTGACGGAAAAATTCTCTGCAGGATAGAGCCCCACGAATTTTTCGCCTTCTTGCACCTGCACTGGCTTTAGCACTCGCAGATATTGTCGGGCGCGGCGCTGTCGGCGCAAGCCTACTCGCTGCACCATCTCCACAATCGGAAGCGCACTGCCATCGAGAATCGGCAATTCAAGATTGTCGAGTTCGACGATGGCGTTGTCGACGCCCATGCCTACAAAAGCCGAAAGCACGTGCTCCGTGGTGGAGATCAACACGCCTTTCTTCATCAAGCTTGTGGCGTAACTTACCTTGGCGACGTTGCGCCCGGTAGCCTCAACCTGAAAATCATCGAGATCTGTGCGACGAAAGACAATCCCTGAGCCTGGCGACGCAGGCACAATGCGCATGCGGACAGGTACACCGCTATGAAGGCCAACGCCTTTGCACTCAACGGCTGCGCGGACTGTCTGCTCTGAAATCAACGATTCCTGTAACCTATTTACCACTATTCAGGTTACAGGGAATTCTCTCTAGCGAACTGTGGGATTTTCGCCACAGTGCGTGTCTCTACAAGTGAAAACGTGCGGTTCGGATTCCGCAATATGCCTACTTCTTCTTGGCCCGTGGATTGTAGCTATGCGGGTCATAGGTAGCTTTGGCATCGAACAAGTCCGGCTGCAAAGGGACGTTGTACTCGACGTGAGTTAGAAAACTCTGTCCCGTGATTTCACCATCGCGGCGGCTTGTAGTGGTGAATGGAGTGGTGATCCCCTGTATTGTTCGATAGTTGCCGTAGACGGTTTCATCCTCGATCTTGTACTTGTCGGCGTCACGCCATGTATAGCGACGGTTGATAGGCAGATGAGTGTGAACGTCGATCCCAATGCTCACTTCATCGTTGTTGGCGTTGAGAATGCTGATGACATCCACCATCTGCTGATCCGCAACGGACTGGCCTTCATATAAGACGATGGTTTTGGGATCTTTGAGCCACTCGCGCATGATCGTTTCGAGCGAATGCCTGCGGCGGCGAATGTACTCCTGCATCGTCTTGTCATCTTCCGAGGCTGTTCCCTTGAATGTCTTCTCGTACCCTTTGTCGCCGTTGTAGATGTAGATCACATCGCGCTGCTTGGTGAGTTCGCGACGTTCCTTGTCCGGATACTGGTAGAAGCGCCAGAAGAGCGTGCCTGCCGAGTTCGGATTGCCATGATAGAAGCTGTAACTGCGACCTTGCTGTTCGCTGGTTTGGTAAGTGAGCCAAGCCTGCCCGCCGAGAGCTTTCACCATGTCATCGAGAAGCTGCCGAGCTTTCTGGCTGGACGCATCGGGCGTAGAGGCAGGCTTCGCCGGAGCGGTGCTCGACGTAGGAGGTGCATCGACGGAAGACGGATCCTGCGCAAACCCGCTTTGCGAAAGGACGGCGGGGACTACACAGGCAGTCAGCAAAAGGGATAGGAATCTCTTCATCATTGTTTCGCTCTATTGCACCTTGCCACGTTACGCGATCAGCCCACCAGCACGGCGCCGCCGTTAACGTTAAAAACTTCACCTGTGATAAAGCCTGCGTGCGGCGTACACAAAAACAGGATAGGAGCCGCGATCTCCTCTGGCTTGGCGATGCGGCCCAGCGGAATAAGGCTGGTGTACTTCTTCTGTAGTTCAGGATCGGCCATTGCGGGCGCCGACATATCCGTCGCAACCCAACCAGGTGCTACACAGTTTACATAGATGCGGTCGCGCGCCAACTCGGTTGAGAGTCCTTTGACCATGCTGATGATCGCACCTTTGGTCGCCGCGTAGTCGCAGTGGAACGCTTCGCCGCGCTGTCCGGCGGTGGAGCTGACGAGAACAATGTGGCCTCCGCGCTTGGAGTGTTTCATGACACGAACAGCCGACTTGACCAACAAATATGCGCTGTCGAGATTGGTGGCCATGGTGGAGCGCCACTGGTCGTCGCTCATCTCATCGATGGGCTGATCGTGAGGTGGCCAGATGCCATGGTTGACGACGAGGATGTCGAGATGTCCCCAATGCGAAACGGTTTCCTCGACGAGCATCTCTTCGGCACCCTCGCCAATGAGGTCGCTCTGCACGGCGGCGGCGCGGTCTTGACCAGCGGCGATGACCACGCGCTGTGCGGCTTCGGCGTTCTTCTGGTAGTTGAACAGCACGCTGGCGCCGGCCTGGGCAAAGAGGCGGACGCAGGCTGCGCCGATGCCGCGCGAGCCTCCGGTGATGAGCGCAACCTTGCCGGTGAGATCCATTGGGACACTCATTGAGGGTTCTCCATTTTAGTAAGACTGAAAGATTTCGATGACTTCGCGAACTCACCATCTTAGAACGAGGCGCGTGAAACGGGGAGGAACCATTAACCAAGGAGTGAATGCCATTTTTGAGGGATGGTTACATCGAAGGCAATGGTTTTCGGCGGAAGCCAGATCAATTATCTCCGACGTCAATACACCAGCGTCAGTATTGTCAGGGTGGTTAATCCCGAGCGTTTTCGAAGTCGGGAGAGCGGTCGGCCAAACGCTCGTGCCAGGATCGTGCCTCGGTGACGAGTTTTTCGAAGATTCGACGCGATACTTCGTTTTCTTGGAAGGTTCGTTCAGGGTGCCACTGGACGCCGAGGACCCACTGCTCAGGGGCGGCTCCCTCGACGGCTTCGATGATGCCGTCCTCGGGGGAACGGGCAACTACCTTGAGAGCATCGCCGGGAGTGGCGATGGATTGGTGATGGCTGGAGTTGACGACAATGGGATCACTGCCGGTGATGGCCGAAAGCTTGGAACCGGGCTCGACCTGTGCGGTGTGCTGGATGACTTCGGTGCGGGGCGCGCCGGGGGTACGTGAATGCTGCACTGACGACTCAATGTGCTGGACTAGGGTTCCATTGCGCCAGACGTTGAGGGATTGCGTTCCGTAGCAGATGGATAGAATGGGCTTGCGCATGTTGTGCGCGTCCTGCAGCAGAAGCTCGTCGATATTGTCGCGTGCCGGGTCGGATGGAGCAGTCTTGGGATGTCGCTGCTCGCCATATTTCTGCGGATCGACGTCGGCGGGCGAGCCGGGGAGCAGAATGGCATCGCAAGACTTAGCTAGCTGTGCGGCTTCGGTGCTCGGAAGCTTGAGATCGATCACGACCGGCTCTCCGCCAGCGCCTTCGATAGAACGCACATACTCGGGCAGCGCTCGCGAGGAGTACTCGGGATCGGAGTTAGGCACGGGGATAGCAATGCGCGGCTTCATGGAGGTAGATGGTAACGCGAGGTCGGCAAGGAGGCAAAAGGGCAGCATTCGCGTTTACAGCATTCGGGTGCGGAGCTGCGGATTCGATACGGAGAAATGCGCGATTACTGATGCTACTGAATGCAATCAATTCTGCCATCCAGAGCAGAGTTATGCTGCCACGATTGCAAGGCTATGCTGCCATCCCCGATATGTCGGGCTCAGAACGGAGCTAGCCTAGAACTTCAGAACGTTCGTGGTTATTCCAATCCGGGATGAGTCATGAATAGGTCTGTAGCCGCCAGCTATCTGCTTTCAGCCTGTTATTCTCAATGCGCAAATGACAAGACCTCTCGACGCAACGAACGGACTCACGGCCTCTGAGGCAAAGGTGTTGGACGACATCCAGACCATCGGTTGGCATGTGGTCAAAGTGTTTGCGCGAGAGGGGGAAGAGGGGCCGGAGTGGTATTCCACACGTATGCTCACCCAGAGGTGATTCTGTGTGGGCTGCCGCTAGACACCTGTATGCATGTCATCAACGTCATTGGGAATGCGGTGAAGTCCGGAGCATGTTACAGACCTGAACTTGACTATGCCGATATTCTTCAAGAGCCGTATCGGTGCGCCTTTAAGGATGTTCATCGGAACCACTACCGTGGTCACGTCGGGTACGATCTCTGGTTCTACGAAGATGATTGTTTCCCGCTCATTCAGTGCTTTTGGCCAGACAAGCGCGGTTTATTTCCTTGGGATGAAGCGTGTAGCGAGTATGTGAAAAGATCACAGCCGCTTCTGTACCTACCCTGAGGCGGCAGCCGATTCTTGGCGAATAATCGCCATGTCGCTCACTATCCTGCCAGGGGCAATCGATGCAGAATCAAGGTTGAGGCAACGGAATGTTCGATTTGCTAAAAGGTGGCAGTAAAGAAACACTCGGCGAGCGCATGGATACGCGCATGAGGGCGAAGTTCGGAAGGCCATACGTCTACATAGCGATTCCATTCATCACGCTGATGCACGTTCTTGCTCCGCATGTCAAAGGCGAAGCAGCCGATTGGGCGATGATTGGGCCAGTGCTGACGGCGATTGCCATTGCTTGGTTTGAAGTGCTTCCCCGCATCAAGAAGAAACGTGAACAGAAGCCGGACGATAGCCAACCATAAATCCCTCAGTATGGAGTAATCCCGGTTCGGGATAGATCATGGAATGCCCTGTAATCGCCAGTTATCATGCTAGATTACCTGTGTTCTATGGCTCACCAAGATGATTCGGAAGATCGATTTAACTGGTGGCTGCCTTTGTGCTCCGCACTTTGCGCTGGCACCGTGTTCCTTCTAGTCGCGGGTTACTGCTCTGACATTGACACATTCCTCTACACCTTCGCCGTTGCGGTTGTCATCGGCCTCGTCCTGCTTGGGGCTTTTGTGGCCCGAAAGAAGCTACGTCAGCGTCTATCTGTCCTTGGGGCTATAGTGGCCTTCTTCGCGGTCACCGTTGTTCTGTTCATGAACTATTCCCAACTCCACCCCACGCTCAGATGGTTGCTCTGGTCGAATCGGTACAAATCGGCGGTTCTGGCGCAACCACGCACCACAAACGAGGACTTGCAACACCTCGAATGGGATAGCTGGGGCTGGGCTGGGAACAATACAGTCGCTTACCTGGTCTTCGATCCGACTGATTCGCTTGCGTCCGCCGCCAAGAGCCGGATGCCGGGAAGGTACAGCGGTATACCTTGCGAGGTTCCTGTGGTGAGGCGCCTAGGAAGGCAATGGTACTCCGTGCAGCTATACACCGATGAGGATTGGGATCATTGCACTCAATAACGCAAGCGTGAGACCCCTGAACTGAGTTTCTTGTCGATATACCCCAAGGATGGAGTTATCCGGAAACGGGACGAAGATCAACTTCCCCACTCGACGAAAGAGCGTTGAATGCCACCCGCCAGCAGGGATTCACAGCCTGCAACGAGAACTCTACAATGTGGACTCGATGAAACCTGTGCTGCCGCAACTCGCATGGTTCGATATAGCCGATCCGAACTCTCCTGAGCTGGACGAACTGGCCCGCCGATTTGGCCTTCACGAACTTCAAATTGAGGATTGTCGCCACAGACCTCAGCGCCCCAAGGCGGAAGAGCATGATCGCTACATCTTCACCGTGTTGAAGCACATGCACAACAACGGTGAGCTGGAATTCGACGACTTTGATGTTTTTGTCGGCTCCGACTTCCTGATCAGCGTGCGAAATGCGGATTCGGGGATTTTTGAAAAAGTACGGGCACGTGTCGAGCAGGATCGGGTGACTCGCGTGGACCGCCTGTTTTACATGATCGTTGACCAAATCGTGGACGAGTATCAGCCCGTACTGGACAAGCTGGCTGACGAGATCTCAGACATAGAAGACCTCGTGCTCTCTCGACCCGATCCCGATGTGCTCGCCCGCATTTTCTCGCTAAAGCGAAAGCTGATCGAATTCCGCCGGGTTGCAAGCGGAATGCGCGAAGTTGTGAACGCGTTGATGCGTCGCGAGAACGGTTTGTTGGGAGACGATCTGGACGTCTATTTTCGGGACATTTACGACCACATCATTCGAACAGTCGATTTGATTGAGACGTATCGAGACCTGCTCTCCGGATCACTCGACATCTATCTTTCGGCAGTGGCGAACCGTACGAATGAAGTGATGAAGGTGCTGACGATCTGGGGGACGGTGGCGCTTCCGCTGGTGATCATCACGGGATTCTTTGGGATGAACCTGCATCTGCCGTGGACCAACAGTCCACACGGTACGGCCTATGCGGGATTACTGATGCTGATCTCCACATCATTGGTGCTGCTCTACTTCAAAGCCAAGCGCTGGTTCTGACGCATAGATTTCTTCGGCCGGCGGCGATAGGATGATCTGCCTCGGCGGTGGCGTGCGCTGATTACCTTTCAGTTCTCGGGGGCAAGTGAGATGGCAGAACAGGTGTGGGATAGTTTTGCGCGGCTGAATGCGGGAGAGCGATTCAAGAAACAATCGGCGGAGATGGGTACCGATACGACTGAGGCGATTGTGCGCGAAGCGCAATTGCAGTCGGGGATGCACGTGCTGGATGTGGCGTGCGGGTCGGGAGAACCTGCGATTTCGATTGCGACTGCGGTGGGCGAAACGGGGCATGTGGTTGGTCTCGATATGGCGGCGATGCCGCTGGAGGTCGCACGAGAGCGGGCGCTGAAGCGCGGGCTGAAGAACATTGAGTTTGTGCAAGGAGATGTTCACGCGCTGCCGTTCAATGATGAGACGTTCGATCGGGTGACGAGCCGGTTGGGCGTGATGTTTTTCAGCGACGTCGCACAAGCGCTGGGGCAGATGCGGCGCGTGCTGCGAGTTGGAGGCAGGGTTTCGCTACTGGCTTGGGGGCCGATGGAACAGCCGTACTTCGATATGACGATTGGCACGGTACTGCGGGTGAGGCCGGGGATGGAGGTTCCGCAGGCTGCGCGTGGGATGTTTAAGTTTGGCGAACCGGAAAGGCTGGCAACGGCACTGGCGGGAGCGGGCTTCCAGAAGGTCGAAGCGCGAGTGCAACAGGTGAAGTGGGACTGGCATGGAACTCCGGAGGAGCTTTGGGATTATTTCCGAGGAGTGACGGTGCCGTTTCGTCCGATGCTGGAGAAGGTTGATGGTGATGCAGAGGTGGATGGCGCGGTGCTGGAAGCGATGAGAAAGAGCTTCGATGGGGAGCGGGTGAGGATGGAGGCACAGATGGTGTTGGGGTCGGGGGTGAAGTAGGTGGCGTGGTAGGTGATCTGGAGCTCCTGTGCCGAGATGTGGATAGGCGTAGGGGTCCTTCGGCTGCGCCTCAGGATGACACCCTAAGAACAAAGGCAGTAGCAAGAGCAAAGACAAGAACAAAGACAGCAACAAAGATAAGAACAAAGACAAGAACAAAGACAGCAACAAAGACAAGAACAACCGCAACACCAACGGCAACACCTTTGGTTGCGCTTCGCGCTTCTTTGTTAGATCCCACATGCGCTTGCCAAATGAGGCAAGCGAATATGGGGCACCAGTTAACGACCCGCGGTGCTTCATTTCGCGCATGCTCAATCCGCTACACGCCTGTCGTTTGTACTACAATGCCGCGCATGCCAACGTTGATTGCAGAACCGAAGAGAGTTCCGGCGGCGGGAACGAAGCCGAAGCTGATTGATGAATATATTGGGCGCGTGAACTCGAAGACCGAAGGAGTGAGCGTGGCCCATATGCGGAGTCCCGAGGGATGGGTCGAGCCGGGGCAGACTCCGGAGTTTGACGAGTTTACCGTGGTGCTGAAAGGCAAGCTGCGGGTGACGAGCCGCGATGGAGTGCTGGATGTGGCGGCTGGGCAGGCAGTGATTGCTCACAAAGGAGAGTGGGTGCAGTATTCGACTCCGGAAGGAGCAGAGTACATTGCCGTGTGTCTGCCTGCATTCAGTATGGAGACGGTACATAGGGATTAAGTGCTCGCGTACTCACCTTGCAGGCCAACTGTTTGGAACTGTTGCTGCCGTGCAGAACGGGGTGGAGAGGCCGCATCTGATGTTCGGTGGAAGTGCGGAAAGCGGGCGGTCGTATAGCTGAGTTGGATGGGTTGCGCGGGCGGGCGGTCGTATAGCTGAGTTGGATGGGTTGCGCGGGCTGGCGATCGCCTTGGTGCTGGCCTTTCATGCCAACGTTTATGTGCAAGTTGCGTGGAGACCTCTGGCCGAACTTTTTGAGGTGGGCTGGTCAGGGGTGGATTTGTTCTTTGTGTTATCGGGGTTCCTGATTGGCGGGATTCTGATGGACGAGCGGCACGCGCCTGAGTATTACGGTCCTTTCTATGTGCGGCGTGCGTTTCGAATAATTCCTGTATATGTGATGGTTCTGGTCTGCTACGGCGTGATGTGGGCTGCGGGCGGTGCGGCCCGGCAGGAAATCGTGTGGAACACCGGCGAGCCGATGGCTTGGTGGGCCTACGTCACATTCACCAACAACTTCTTTCTGGCTCAGCATGGGACGCTGTTCTTCCTTCCAGTGACGTGGTCGCTTGCGGTGGAAGAGCAGTTCTACCTGACGCTGCCGGTGGTAGTGCGACGGGTTTCGCGGCGGTGGCTGAAGCGCGTGGTGGTAATCGCTATTTTGGCTGTGCTCGGAACGCGATGGGCTTGTTGCGCAGCAGGATGGGTTTCGCAGGATCAGGCGTATGCGCTGCCGTGGTTCCGGGCAGATGCGCTGATGATCGGCGTGGGATGCGCGCTGGTGGTGCGCTCGCGCCGAGCGCGAGAGTGGGTTCGGGCAAATCGGGTTTGGCTCTATGCAGCAGTGGTTGGGTTGTGGCTGGTGATGTGGGGCGTGGGGTGGTGGCTGCCTGCGGAGACGGCGTCTCCTGCGAATGCACTGATGGAATGGGGGCTGACGGCGATCGCTCTGATGTATGGAGGAGTGTTGCTGGTGGCCGTACTGGCTTGTCCGGAATGGCTGTCGCGAATGCTGCGATGGAAGGCGCTGCGGTTCCTGGGTGGGATTTCGTATTGCGTGTATCTGGTACATCAGCCACTGCTGATGGCGTTCTTGAGGATGCTGCCTGCGACCGGCGCGTGGAGGCGTGAGGCGGAATGGGCGGCACTGGTGGTGGCTTATGCCGTGAGCCTCGGAATTGGGTGGGCGTCGTGGAAGTACTTCGAGTCGCGGTGGGTGGCCTTGGGGCACAGGTGGAAGTTTGGTAGCGGAGAAAAGAGAGAGCTGCGGAAGGTGGAGTTGGCGGTGTAGGCACAGGTTTCGCGAGGTGGGGTGGTAGGTGACCCGGCGCGGTGGTGGAGATTGAAGCGGCAGGAGGGATCCGTCGGCTGCGCCTCAGGATGACAGACCAAAGACAGAGCAAAACCAAGAGCAAGAAGAAGAACAACACCAAAAGCAAAAGCTAGCAAGAACAAGAACAACGTCAAAAGCAAAAGCTAGGAAGGCGCTTCGCGCTTCTTTATTAGAACCCACATAAGCTCGCCAAAAGAGGCGAGCTTATATGGGGCACCCGCGGTGCTTGGGTTCGCGCAGAGGGTTAGTTTGTGCTCGTCCCCATTAGTAGTTGTTAGTTTGTGCTCGTCCCATATCGGCAATTAGGCGGGCGGATTTGATTAGGCGACGGGGGCGGGGAGGGTTGTGTGCGAGTAGTAGAGGTCGCGCATGGCCTGCTGGACGCGCTGGGAGAGGGCTTCCATGTCGCGGGCTACGAGGCCGGTGGTGGGGATAGGTTCGCCGATGATGAGGCGGAACGGAGTGGGCTTGATGACGAAGGTATTCATCGGCAGCGCCTCGTAGGTTCCGACGATGGCCATGGGCACGATGGGGACCTGCGCCTTGATGGCGACGTAGAAGGTTCCGCCAAGAAAAGGCTGGAGGTGTCCGTCGGCGCTGCGTCCGCCTTCGGGGAAGATGGCGAGCGGCATTCCCTGACGCACGGTTTGCGATGCGGCGGAGAGAGAACGGAGCGAGGCGCGGGCGTCGGCCCGGTCGATAGGAATTTGGCCCGAGCGGCGGAGGTGCCATCCGAGGAACGGCAGGCGGAAAAGCTCGAGCTTGGCGAGGATGCGGAACTGGAAAGGCAGTCCGAGGTAAAGAACCGGAATGTCGAGA
Organism: Koromonas humicola; assembly: GCF_059726255.1. Classification (NCBI taxonomy): domain Bacteria; kingdom Pseudomonadati; phylum Acidobacteriota; class Terriglobia; order Terriglobales; family Koromonadaceae; genus Koromonas; species Koromonas humicola. The sequence goes on along the minus strand of NZ_AP040873.1, from coordinate 4,363,806 downwards.
GCAGAAGAGTGATTGGCGGCGTAGATAGCGGGCTGAGAAAGATCGAGGTGCTCGGCTCCTTCGACAGTAAGCGGACAGGACGATGTGCGAAGAATGAGCGAGGACCAGAGTCGGGCAAAGCCGTGCTGGATGCGTCCGCCGCGATCGAAGAAAGAGCTGAGCAGCGAAAGAGTTCCGAGGACGCCGGTGTAGAGGTAGATGAGCGGATTGCGCACAAAATAGGACGCGAGTCGGGTGGAAAGTCTGTGCGCTGGTGTGCTCATGGTCATTTTCAGGATAAAGCAGGGCGGTGGCATTGCGGGGAACATTCTGAGTACTGGGTTGTGGAAGCGATAGAGACGCGAGCAAAGGCTGGATCGGTAATCAGCAAGGACATCTGCCGAGATTCACGCATTCAGATTGGTCCCGCGTCGGAAAAATCTGCCGATCTAGTGCTTAAGGTTCAAAGTTTTAGCAAAGCAGAGTCTGGTGTGCGGTGGGAGACCAGAATGCAAGGGCAACTCTGGGTATGTAGGATCGACTCCAACTCGTGTGGAGAACCTTGTAATGAGAGCTGGCCGTATTGTTTCTGCTCTAGCCTTTTTCCTTCTCGCAATTCTTACCCTCAATGGATGCGGAACCGGCACGGCCGCTCCCTTTAATCCTGCACCCGCGGTGCAGTTCAAAGCGAACCCCACGGTAATACCTCCTACGAACGGCAGCGCGACGCTGACATGGACTTCGACGAACGCCACGGGCGCGAGCATCGATCACGGAGTAGGAGCGGTATCTGCGTCGGGATCGGTCGTGGTGAAGCCTACTGAGACCACGACTTACACGATCACGGTGACAGGCCCGGGTGGAAGTACCACAGCACAGGCGACGGTGACGGTTTCGGCAAACGCGCCAACGGTGGCGATCACGGCTAATCCGACGTCAGTGCAACAGGGCAGCCCGAGCACTCTGACAGTGACTGCGGCGAATGCCACGAGCGTGGTGGTGACCAACAACGTGGATGCAACGAGCATCACGCTACAGCCGACTGGCGGCACAGCGCAGGTGACTCCCCAGGCGACGACCACCTACACGGCAACGGCAACAGGCGCGGGTGGAACCGTAACGGCGACGGCAACAGTGACGGTGATTGGGCCTCCGCCGACGGTGACGATTACGGCTAATCCGGCGGCGGTGCAACCGGGTGGACAGTCCACCCTGACGGTGACCGCGACGAACGCGACAAGCGTGGTGATCAGCAACAACGTGGACACAACGACGTTCACTCTGCCGGGCGCGGGCGGTACGCAGGCGGTGACGGTTTCAAAGGCGACCACCTACACCGCAACAGCGACCGGGTCGGGCGGAACGGCGACCGCAACAGTGACGGTGAGAATCATCGGGAGCGTGCAGGCAGTGAATCACGTGCTGTTCATGCTGCAAGAAAACCGCACGTTCGATCACTACTTCGGCATGCTGAACCCGTATCGCCACAACAATGGCATGGCAACGGGTGACGATGGCAAGGTGTACGACGTTGACGGCATAGAAGACAAACTGTCGACCATCTCGAACACGAACGATGAGGGGCAGTCGTTCAAGCTGTTCAAGACTACTTCGACGTGTCTGGATGATATGACTTCGGCGTGGCTGGAGAGCTATGGCGAGGTAAACCGTTATGACTTCTCGACCAACCGCAAGATTCTGATGGATGGGTTTGTGCACGTTGCGGAGAACTTCGCCCTGAGCGGAGCAGGCAGCGGAACATTCACGGACAAGACGGGAAGGCGCGCCATGGCTTACTACGACGAGCACTTCCTGAATTACTACTACTACATGGCATCGCAATTTGCGCTGTCGGACCGGTGGTTCTCGCCCGTCTCGAGCAAGAGCACGCCGAACCGCGTTGCGACCATGACGGGTGGCACAACGCAGGGACTGGTGCGCGATCCGTTTGTGGATGACAAATTGACGGGGCTGACGATCAAGACGATCTTCGAGCAACTGGATACGGCGACGCCTCCGGTTTCATGGAAAATCTACTACTCATTGACGGGCTCGGATGGAGTACCGTTTACGACCTTCACCGGGTTCACGTACTCCGGTAAGTATTTGTATGCGAATCCAACGCATGCGGCGTGTACGGCTCCGCTGAAGGCAGGTAATGCAACGAATACGTTCTGCATCGACTCGTCGCATATCGCTCCGCTGTCGCAGCTCTATACAGACATGACGAATGGAACGCTGCCCGCCTTCTCCTATATTGAAGCTGGGTATGGAGCGAACGATGAGCATCCGGGATCAGGACAATCGATTCTGCAGGGGCAATCGCAGGCGGCGAACATCATCAACAAGCTGATGGCGAGTCCGTCGTGGGCGGACTCGGTGTTCTTCCTGAGCTATGACGAAGGCGGCGGACCGTATGATCACGTGCCTCCGGTGGCGGGACATACGAACGACTTCACGAGTGCAAGCCTGGGAGTGACGACCGATATTGGCAGCATTGCGGTGAATCCCGATGCGTTCAATCCATGTCTGCCGAGCGGTGGGACTCCGACGGCGAACTGCGATTTGAAATCGGGTGAACCAGGGACTTCTCCGACGGACGCGGCAACGGTGAACGGGTTTAAGGCGCAGTTGGGATTCAGGCTACCTAACATGATTGTGTCGCCGTTCACGAAGAAGCACTATGTTTCGCACACTCCGATGGATCACACGGCGGTACTGAAGTTTGTGCAGAGCCGTTTCATTGCGCCGGGTACGAGCCTGACGGCAAGGGACGCTGCTCAGCCTGATCTGTTGGAGTTCTTCGACTTTACGACAGTGCCGTGGGCGACTCCGCCGACACCTCCAGCGCCGGTAACGGATGCGTCGCTGGGGACGAATACTTGCACCCCGGATAATATGGGGCCGTAAAGGCCAGGTTTCGCAAGGGTGACGAAGTTATGCGAGGCTTCGCGAGGTTGGCGCTTGTGCGCTACAAGGTTGTGCTCTGCTTGTTCGTTTGTGTTGTCCTCTCCGATTGCGGTCGCTCAGAGCGTGTCAGCAAAGAGCAGGCACTACGCGAGGACCTCTATGCCATGCGAGTCGCGATCATCAAGTACGCTGAAGCTAACAAGCATTTGCCTAATTCGCTGGAAGATCTTGTCTCTTCGGGGTTTCTGCGGGATATTCCGGATGACCCAATTGTCGGAAGGAAAGACACGTGGGTTCCCGAACTTGATAGCCCTGTTTACAGGAACGGGAAAATCGAAACATTGCCGGGAATGGTCGACGTTAGAAGCGGGGCACGAGGAAAAGACAGTCGGGGCAAACCCTACAACGAATACTAGGGCTGTTGGTTCTCGAAGCTTTTGGCGTTTTCGCGTCGTCCACTCGGACTGAATCTCCACGGTGCCTTCGTAGCCATTTGCATAGGGCAGGCCCTTCGAAATACCCCACTCAAGCCAATGGAAGGCTTGAATGGGCCACCCGCGCTCGCTCTATTCTCTGCTGCCGCTTCTCAACTACAGATCATTGGGGGACGACTGCGGCGGGGCGGAGCATGAGCAGGTCGGTTTGGGGGTCGTTGCCGACCATGAAGGTGTGTTCGCCAGCGATTTCGAAACCCCACTTTTTATAGAAGGCGATGGCGCGGTGGTTCTCGCAGAAGGTGCCAAGCCACACGGGACGCGGTGATTCAGCGCTCAGCATTGAGAGCGCGCAGTGCACGAGTGCGCTGGCGAGGCCGGTTCCGTGGTGGGCGGGGCCGGTGTAGAGCTTGCGGATTTCGGCGGCATTGGGCGCGTCGAGCGAAGGGTGCGGATTGTGGCGGGCTATGACGATGTATCCGACGAGGGTGCGCTCGGGAACGAAGGTTTCGGCGATGAGGACCATGAAATTGCGGTCTTGGATAAAGGCTTCGAAGCGAGCAGGGGAAAGCTCGGTTCGGATGTAGGCTTCGAGATCGCGCAGCGGCGTCGGAGGGCAGGCGAGAGGAAACACTTCGGCTGCGAATGCAGCAAGACGAGAGACATCGGAGATGGTCGCGAGGCGGATGGAGGGGTGATTCACGTTTTTTAGAGTACTAGATTGAGAGACAGTGGTGAGGGTAGGGGTGCTTCGGCTTCGCCTCAGGATGACACCAGAAGCAAAAGGCAACAGCAACGGCAACCCCACAAGGGCAAAAGCAAATGCAGAAGCCCATGAGGGCTGTGGTAGGTGACCTTGGGCGGGGGGTGATGAGGTGAGCGGCGGCTGGGGTCCTTCGCCTGCGGCTCAGGATGACACTTAAGAGCGAGAGCAAGAGCAACGGCGATTCAAAGGCAAATGCAAAAGCCCCACTTCTGCTAACTACGGCAGAAATGGGGCACCAGTGAGTCGAGAGTGTTCGTCGTTAGCCGGCGATGCGCTTGTAGTCCTTTTTGAAGGCGGGGTCGTTGCCGACTTGGCGGGCGGCGGCGCGGAGTTCGTTGGCGGCGTCATTGCGGCGGCCTTCACGTTCAAGGACGAGACCTAGTTTCCAATGCGCGGTGCCGTGGGTTGGGGCTCCGGCTTCGGGTTCGTGCGAAAGGTACTGGCGCAGGTAGCGTTCGGCGCGGGGCATGTCGGCTCCGGTTTCGAGCAGGGCCTGGGCGGCGGCGAAGAACGGATAGGCATCGTCAGGAACACGGTGCTGGGATTCGGCTAGCGTGGCGTCGAGGTCGTTCCAACGCTGCTGGTGCGCGAGGGCGCTGGCGAGGTAGCGGTATCCTCCAACACGTGCAGGGTCGGCTGAAATCGCCATGCGGGCGAAGTGTTCGGCCTCAGAGTAACGTCGGTAGGATTCGCTATCGAGGATGGATGTGAGGTCGATGATTGCTCGGTAAAGGCGCGGGTTGAGCTGTACGGCCTGGCGAAGGTGGGCTTCGATTTCATGCAGCGGGCGCTTCTGCATTTGCAGGAGTGCGGCCTCGGCAAGGGCTCCGTCGGCGGAATTGATCTTATAGATCTGCTGCAGGGTTTCACGCGCTTTCGATTTGGAGCCGCCGACGAGGGCAGGTGACTGCTCGTAGAGGCCCATAGATTCCTTGAGGCAGCGGATATTGCGCGGGTTGATCTGAAGGCAGATGTCGAGCTCGTGGCGCATTTGGCGAGCGAGCTGCACGCCGCCGCCGAGGACTCCGAGTTGGAGTGCGCGATCGCCGAGGGTGTCGGCGAGCTGGCAATGGAAATCGGCGCTGGTGGGCGCGATTTCGGTGGAGCGGCGCGCGAGCTCGACAGCCTTTTCAAAGTTTCCGTAGGCATCCTGAACGGCTGACATCCAGGAAAGGGCTTCGGCGTCATTGGGATTATGGCGGAGGCGATCCTGCGCGACGGCAGCGAGCTGACGGAAGTGTCCCTGCTCGAGGAGGACCTTACCATCTGCAGCAGAGGCCGCAACGGACGTGGCGAAAAGGGATGAGGCGATGGCCAGCAGAAAAGCCAGCTTACGTAATTGGCGAATGGGGATGATGAACATCAGACCTCTTAATGTGTGTCGTGCGGACAATCGGCGGAGCGGGTGGCGACCATAGCCAACGTGCGGCGTTAGTTCGCACCGTTTACAATCGTCGAAGCACTGGAGATTTGGCGGCGGTTCGATTCGCTGCGGGCTCCGGGACGGCCGGAAGACTTCTCTATACGTTAGGAGCTTAACAGAGATGATGGCAGATGTCCGTAAGGGATTGATCATAGTCAATACCGGGCCGGGTAAGGGCAAGACTACGGCAGCAATGGGAACCGGTCTGCGCGCAGTTGGCGCCGGACTGAAAGTTTTGATGCTGCAGTTTCTGAAAGGGTCGTGGCACTACGGCGAATTGGATGCCGTGAAGTCCTTTGGCGATCAATTTGTAATGAAACAGTTGGGCCGCGGATTTGTGAAGGTCGGCGGCGCGGAAACCGATCCTGAAGACGTGAAGATGGTGGAAGAAGCCTGGAAGGAAGCCGAAGAAGCGATCCTGTCGGGGCTGTGGGACTTGGTCATCCTGGACGAAATCAATTACGCCATCGGGTACAAAATGCTGGATCCGGAAAAGGTCGTCGAAGCGCTCAAGCAGAAGCCGGAGATGGTGCACGTGATTTTGACTGGACGGAATGCGCATCCGAAGATTGTTGAGCTTGCTGATACGGTGACGGAGATGCGCGAAGTGAAGCACGCGTACCAGAAGGGGATTCAGGCGCAGCGGGGGATTGAGTACTAGGGCAGGTTTCAAGGTTCGCGAAGTTGGGTGGTTGGTGACCTGGGGCGGAGCAGGAAGTGGCGAGGGCGGTAGGGGTCCTTCGCTTCGCTCAGGATGACACCGAAGAACGAGAGAAAGTTCGTGAAGGCATGAGCTGGTTTAGACGGGAATCGCAAGAGTTGGATACGAGCGGGGAGCGCAAGGTGCGCACCGAAGGGCTCTGGGTGAAGTGTGACCAGTGCCGGCAGATTATCTGGAAGAAAGACCTGGAAGCCACTTTCCATGTGTGTCCAAAGTGCGACAAGCATTTCAGGATCGATGCGCGGACGAGGCTGGGGTATCTGCTGGACGAAGGCTACGTGGAGGAAGACACAAACCTGGCTACGGTTGATCCGCTGGAGTTCGCAGACCGGCGCTCCTATAAGGATCGGCTGAAAGAAGCACGGGCACTGACCGGGCGCAAAGACGCCATTGTGAATGCGCGCGGAAAGATCAATGGGCGCGAGGTGATCGTCTCGGTGATGGAGTATGGCTTCATCGGCGGCAGCATGGGCGGCGTTGTGGGCGAGACGATTACGCGTGCGGTGGAAAAGGCTCTGCGGGATCGCATTCCGCTGATTGTGGTGTCGTCCACGGGCGGAGCGCGCATGATGGAAGGCACGATTTCGCTGATGCAGATGGCGAAGGTCTCGGCAGCGCTGGCACGTCTGGATGAAGCTCGCGTGCCGTACATCTCTCTGCTGACTGACCCCACGACCGGCGGGGTGACGGCGAGCTTTGCCATGTTGGGCGATTTGAATATTGCCGAACCAGGAGCGCTGATCGGATTTGCCGGACCTCGAGTGATTGAACAGACGATCAGGCAGAAGCTGCCAGAAGGGTTCCAGCGAAGCGAGTTCCTGGTGGAAAAAGGGTTCCTTGACGCAGTGGTGCCGAGGAAGGATCTGAAAGCGTATTTGAGCCGCGCGCTGTCGTGGATGGCCGCGTAGAAAGAGCAAATTCAGCAATAACAGAAGCAACTGCGACGACAAGAGCAAAACCAATTAGCCCATTCTAAACTCGCCAACGGCGGCGAATTTAGAATGGGACACCCCGACACCGCTGCTGGTATCCGTCCCTGCGGCTCAGGATTACTCTCCTCCTCCATGTAATAGTTCTGAGTTTGTCAGGCATCTCACATCAAGGCCGGCACAAACGGGCGGCTCGGCTTGCTGGGAGCGTGAGCATGTGGAGATATGTCGCTTTTGTTCTGTTGGGTGTAGCGGCATTGGCGGCCTGTGCGAAGGTACGTCGCGGTGGCACGGATGAATGGGCGTCGGGGTATTCCGCGGACTTCGTTTCAGAAGACATGAAAGATACGACCAAGGACTGTGTTGGGCGTATCTACGTCAATACACTGCATGAGCCTCGGGGAGTGAGGCGGGAGAGCCAATGCGGGGGGCGGAAGCGTGTGTCTATTTGGACGCAAAAAGGATTCGTGGCGGTACTCGATCCGGACGCCAAGGTGTACTGGGTACCTAAGGTGCAGCACAAGTTGGTGACGTCCATTGAGACCCCGCGGACTGAGACGGCTTTCGAGACATTGAACGGCAGGAGAGTAAGCCACTACAAAACCACCGAAGATGGAGAGGTCGAAGTCTGGATGGATCCGAGGCTGCATACAGCGATACGGCGGGTGACCGCTACTTCGAGATATGAATTACGCAATGTGCGCGAAGGACGACAGGCGGAAGAGCTGTTCCGGATACCAGACGGGTATCGGGAGATTGCGCAGCCTGGGGGCTCCCTGGACGGTGCGCGTTAGAGTGCCACATGCGTGTGGCTTACGATTGTGAGCTAGAGCAGGTGCTCAGATTGGAAAGAAGGCGGGGATCCTTCGCCTGCGGCTCTGGATGACAGCCCTCGTGTAGCCGTAAGTGATTGAGATAGAAATGTTTACTCCGGACGGGGAATGGTTCTGGCGTGCTATAATGGGCTGTGCTACCAACTGAGAATTCCCTACATGCAAGTAGTCATAGGCTCCGAGTGGGGTCGGTGAAATTGACTGCTTCCGATTCTGCAAGCATGCCGGAAGGTATCTGAACTAAATGGCCGACGAAACCAACAATCCTAAGCTTCCGCTGGAAGGCGGCGGGGGGCCACCCTCAAACGTACTGCCGATCAACATTGAAGAGGAGATGCGGAAATCGTATCTTGACTATTCGATGTCGGTCATTATTGGCCGCGCGTTGCCGGACATCCGCGACGGGCTGAAGCCAGTGCATCGCCGCATTCTGTACGCGATGCATGACATGGGCCTGCTCTACAACAAGAAGCACGTAAAGTGCGCGAAGGTCGTGGGCGAAGTGCTCGGTAAGTATCACCCGCATGGCGACTCTTCGGTGTATGACGCGCTCGTGCGTATGGCCCAGGATTTCTCGCTACGTTATCCGCTGGTGGATGGACAAGGCAACTTCGGTTCGGTCGATGGCGATCCTCCGGCGGCTTACCGTTACACCGAATCGCGACTGACAGCGATCGCCTCGGAACTGCTGGCGGATATCGATAAGGACACAGTGGATTTCGTCGCGAACTTCGACGACACGACCGCCGAGCCGACCGTACTGCCAACAAGGATTCCGACGCTGTTGGTGAACGGCTCGAACGGAATCGCCGTGGGCATGGCGACGAACATCCCTCCGCACAACCTGACGGAAATCCTGAATGCAGCGATTTTGCTGGTACAGAACCCGCAGACGCAGCTTGAAGAAGTTCTGAAGATTGTGCAGGGACCGGACTTCCCCACTGGTGCGTTCATCCATGGACGCAAGGGGATTTTCGACGCATACAGGACAGGGCGCGGCCGCTTCATGATGCGCGCCAAGGTCGCGATTGAGCACCTGACGAAGGAACGCGACGCGATCATCGTGACGGAAATTCCGTACCAGGTGAACAAGGCGAGGATGATTGAACGCATCGCCGATCTGGTGAACGAAAAGACGATTGAAGAAATCAGCGATATCCGTGACGAAAGCGATCGCGATGGAATGCGCATTGTGATCGAGTTGAAGCGCGGAGCGCAAGCCGAAATCGTACTGAACCAGCTCTACAAGCACACACAGATGCAAGAGAGCTTCAGCATGATTTTCCTGGCCGTTGTAAACGGCCAGCCGCGCGAGATGGGGTTGGTGCAGGCACTGCAATACTTCATCGACCATCGCGTGGATGTCGTGCGTCGCAGAACGGCTTTCTTGCTGCAAAAGGCGAAGGACCGCGCACACATCCTCGAGGGCTACCAGAAGGCTCTGGACTACCTCGATCATGTGATTGCGATCATTCGCGGCAGCCAGAATCGCTCGGAAGCTCGTGACAATCTAGTCGCATACTTCGGCGGCAAGAAGATCACGATCAACCTGACTGGCAAGATGCCGACGGCGGATACGGAAAAGCCGTTCAGCACAAAGCAGGCAGACGCGATTCTCGAATTGCAATTGCACCGGCTGACGCGGCTCTCGATCGACGAAATCGTCAACGAGTTGCAGGAACAGCGTGAACGCATCGCCGAGTATGAACTGATCCTATCTTCGGAGAAGAAGCTGAAGTCGGTGATCACCGATGAGTTCAAAGAGATTCTGAAGAACTACGGCGGACCGACAAAGGATCCGCGGCGCACGATCATCCAGGACGAAGCGAAAGAGCTGCAACTGGAAGACCTGATCGCGGACGAGCAGGTTGCGGTAACCGTAAGCCATGCCGGATATCTGAAGCGGACCAACGTGTCGACCTACCGCCAGCAGCGGCGCGGCGGCACGGGACGCAAGGGCATGAGCACACGCGAAGAAGATTTCGTGGAACACATGATTGCGGCCACGACGCACAACTACATCCTGATCTTTACCAACACGGGTCGCGTCTACTGGCTGAAGGTGTATGAGATTCCTGACGTGCAGGCTGCAGGCAAGGGCAAGCACATTGGAAATCTTGTGAGCCTGCAACCGGGCGAGACGGTGAGGGCCTTCCTGAATGTGAAGGACCTGGAAGAAGAAGGAAAGTTCATCTTCTTTGCGACACGCAAGGGCACGGTGAAGAAGACTCCGCTGAAGGACTTCTGCAACGTGAACTCGCGCGGCATTATCGCCATCGGCATCGACAAGGATGACGAGCTGGTTTCGGCGCAGGTGACGGACGGTCAGCAATACATTCTGCTGGCGACGCACGACGGAATGGCTGTTCGCTTCGACGAGGATGATGTGCGCTCGATGGGACGTCCGGCTTACGGTGTTCGCGGCATGAACTTGGCCGAGAAAGACTACATCGTCGGCATGGTCGTGACTCCGAAGGATGCACCGCCAGCGGCCGAGCACAAGAGCCGGAAGAAGAAGGGCGAGGATGAGAGCGGCGAGGCAATGCCAAACCTGATTCTCACCATTTCTGAAAACGGCTATGGCAAGCGGACTCCGGTGGATGATTACAGATTGACCGGGCGCGGAGCCAAGGGCGTTATCAACCTGAAGACCACGGCAAAGAATGGCAAGGTGGTCGCCATCCTGCTGGTGAGCGAAGAGAGCCAGGCGATGCTGATCAGCCAGTTCGGCAAGATCATTCGCATGGGCACGGACACGATTCGCGAAGCCGGACGTGCGACGCAGGGCGTGAAACTGCTTCAGCTCGATAACGATGATCGCGTGGCCGCTGCTGTTGTGCTTCCGAAGGAAGAGAGCAACGGAAACGGCAATGGCGATGAACAGGCTACGTTGCTCGAATAGCATCAATTAGTGTGAAAAAGCTCTCCCCGCGGGGAGAGCTTTTTTGCGTTTGCGCGCGATTGGGATTTGAGAATTCAAGAATCGCGAATATACGTGGTTCGTTACTGTCGGAGGGTCTTGCCCCAGGCGTGTTGGCGAAGCCCAGCACTTCTCACAATGAAAACTTAATATCGCAGCCACAGCGAGCGGCACACGCGAGCAGGAACGAGTGCAGACGGTGATGGTGGCGAGAGAGTTTCTGGGCGATGACGGTAGGTACGCGACACTGTAGGGAACCAAAAGTGTCGCGAGTTGGTGGTTGGTGACCTGGGGCGGAAGAGGAGATACACGCGCGAGCTGGGATCCTTCGCTTCGCTCAGGATGACGGCCGCGAAGCAACTTCAAATGCAAATGCAAAAGAGGACTGCGGCAAACAACTGCAAATGCAAAAGACCGTCAGCAGATGTGATTTCTGAAGCGGAGAGCTGCGGCGCTCTTTTCCTTGTTGATGCAAAGACAAAGGAGGAGTGCGGGGATGGTGTAGTATGTTGCGCACTTCTGGATGGAGGTAAAGTGGCATGCGGCGGAGTTTCGTATTGCTAATGGCATTGGCGTGGACGGCAGTGGCGTGGGCGGGGGATGAGCATCGCCCGGTACAGCAGACGCAGGCATGGACGACGTTGCAGTCGCTCGTTGGAAACTGGAACGGCACGATGATTGACGGTGGCAAGGAGTTTCCGGCAAATGTTGAAATGCGCATGACGGGCGGTGGATCAGCGTTGATGCATTGGATGGCGAAGGGAACTCCGCATGAGATGATCACCATGTTTCACCCGGACATGGACGATCTGCTGGCAACGCATTACTGCGCGGCACACAATCAGCCGAGAATGAAGCTGGTTTCGGCGACTCCGAAGCGGTTGGTGTTTGAATTCAAGGATGGAACCAACATCGGGCCGAAGGACGGGCACATGGTGGGATTGACGCTCGTGATTATCGACGCTAATCACCATGACGAGGAGTGGAGTTTCGAACAGGACGGAAAACGCACAACCGGAGTCATGCATTTGGCGAGGATGGTGGCGAACTGAGGACCAAAGAGTTTGGAGCGTAGGGCTCGCTGGAATGCATCGGCGGCCCCTATTTTTTTGCATCGTTTTCTGGGCTTTTTTGCTGCACAGAGATCGCACGCAATGTTTACCTTAGGCGCCCTGCAAGAGTCTCAGATTGAGCATCGAAGTACTCACTCAAAGCAAGGTTCAACAACGGATTTTGCACAGTAGATAGAAATTACAGGCGAAAGTGGCTGTCCTGTTTTGGGTGGCGAATTGCAGCTACACAGAAATGTAAGCGGGAAGAATTATCTATCTTGGGAGCCTAGAGAAGTATGCGCTGTGATGGTCGTGGTTTGATGCTCTGCTGTGTTATGGTTGCCGCCCTCACGTCTGCGGCGGTTGCCGAATGCCCTGTTCCCGCACAAAGCGGACTGGCGATGTGCTTTCCTTCAACGGGTTCGACAGTAATGTATCCAGCGGTAATCGAGCTGGCTGCAAATTCGGGCGCGGTTCCAATCACCCATGTGAACGTTTATGACGGTTCAAAGCAAGTGGATACTCTGGACTTCTTGCCAGGAACATTGATCGACTACGCAATTAAGAACGGATATCACAACATCACAGTGAACGCGTGGGACGTGAACGGGAAGTTATACCAAGCGAAGAAGAGCTTCACCGTGACCGGATTCGGTGTTGGGGCATGCGCGCGCGGCACGAGTGCCATTACCCTCTGCTGGCCCGCACAGGGAAGCTATCAGCCAGAAAGCTCGGTCCCGATCTCGGCCGCATTTGCGACGAACGTGACGAGCTGGACGATGGCGCTAGATGGCAAGGCAATCTTCAACTCAACAATGATGGGCTCAGCAACGGCTCCACTGCAGACGGGGGTCTTCGCGGCTCCGGGCAGTCATACACTGGTGATCACCGCAACCAACAGCTCGGGCGTGAAGAGCACATTGACTCGGCAGTTCAACAGCTTCTATGACGGCGACTGCAACCCAAGGACGGGAGTATGCAATCCCGGAATCCAGTTACTGTCTCCATCAGGAGTGGATGTGACGGGAACGACGTTCCGCGTGCAGGCAGAGGTTACGGGAAATCCGAAACCGACGACGAAGATGATCGTTTACGTGGATGGCGTGAACAAGCAGCAATCGGCAGGACCTGGAATCACCGCAAACGTAACGGTGACACCAGGCTCGCACTACATCGCGGTGCTGGCGTGGGATACCACCGGGCGGCTGTATGAGACCTACAGCAATGTGAACGTGCAGTAGCAAGAAAAATCGGGGGACGACACGGCGGGCCGGACGATCGGCCCGTTTGTTTTTTGTCTCGCGTAGTGTCGCAGGGTGCATACCCCACACATGCCAACGACAGGCATATGTGGGGCACCAAAGATCGTCTCTATTTTGGTTGAGGTCAGCCCAGCTTACAATTGCTGGGTGCTGAGTTTGGAACAGGGCGGATTGCTGTTCGCGGTTGCGATCGTGAGCGGGGCGATGAATGCAGTGGCTGGAGGGGGAAGTTTCCTGAGCTTCCCGATGCTGTTGCTGGTGGGTGTGCCGCCGATCCAGGCAAACGCGACGAACACGATTGCGCTTTGGCCAGGAATCATTGGAAGTATTGGGGCGTACAGGCGAGAGCTCGAAGGACCCGAAGCGCGGCACGTGCTGGTTCCTCTGCTGGCGACGGGCGTTTCGGGCGGACTGCTCGGGGCGATCACGCTGCTGTTCACGCCACAACAAACATTTCTGCATTTAATACCGTGGCTGCTATTGTCGGCGACATTGTTGTTTGCTTTCAGTCGCAGGATCACGGCGGCGTTGCGTCCGAAGGGTGGCGAGGCTCCGCTGACAACGATGGGCGCTGCAGCCGCGCAGCTCTTTGTTGGCTTCTATATCGGATACTTCGGCGCGGGCGCTGGAATTCTGATGATGGCGTTGCTGGCACTGCTTGGAATGACGCAGATTCATCGCATCAACGCGTACAAGACGGTGCAGGCGGCCGCATGCAACGGAATCGCGATCGTGGCATTCATCGCAAAAGGCGTCATCTACTGGAAACATGCGGGAATCATGGTGGCCGGTTCGCTGCTGGGCGGATACTATGGCGGCTACTTTGCGCAAAAGATGAAGCAGGAACACGTGCGCTGGATCGTTATTGCAATTGGGTTGGGCATGGCAGCGTATTTCTTCCTGAAGTAGAAGTAATCAAAACCAAGATAGTTCGTCTTGTATTGCAAGGTTTGCGTGATTTCTGTTTAATGCTGAAACCAGATTCTTGCCTGTAGGTCGTGGCCGGAGATCTTCCAGTATGACGACTGAAACACTAGTCCGTGCGCCGGTGACGACGGCGCGTAAGTCCGCTGGATTCCAATACTCTATTCTCGCCCTGCTGATGCTGTGCACGGTGGGCTACTACATAAAACACGTCGGCTACATTGCCCAGTACATGGCGGGTACGGCGGGAGCAGTGCGAGCGCCGGGCGAAGTTGAGGGCGGCACGAAAATCATCTCGAGGGTGCGGCCTGAAGCCGAACAAGCGGGAGTGCGTGCAGGCGACGGGTTGCTCGAAATCAACGGGCGGCCGTATCACGGTACTCATGACGTGGAACATGCCTTGGAGTATGCGCATCCGGGAGATGTGCTGACGTTAACCATACAACACAGAGGGGAGTCGCAACCTGTAACAGCCGCCATTCGCTTGGCTCCGCGCGATGAGACTGCGAGTGATTACTGGCTGTTTGTCATCACGCTGCATATCGCCCTGCCTCTGCTTTGCACGGCATTGGGATTTTGGGTCGCGATGATCAGGCCGCGACAGAAACTGGCGTGGATGCTGCTCGCCCTGCTGATGGGATTCAGCCAAATCTTTTGGCTCTCGTCAGAACTGCGCGATGGCACGATATCTTCAAACCTGGCGCTGGGCTACAAGGTGTTCTTCAACTCGACTTGGGTGCTATGGCTGTTTGTGTTGGGTTTGTATTTCCCCGAGCGCCTGGCATTTGAGAAGCGGCACCCATGGCTGAAGTGGCTGATCATCGCGCCGCTGGCAGCCTCGGCCATCTTCCAGTTGGTGGTCACCGAACTGTCGCTGGGTGGGGACGCGACGGCTGCCGTTGTGCGCAAAATCTTGCCGGGACAAACGCTGCATCGGATTGCGACCGCCTTCAGCATAGTGACATTGATCAGCATTGGGCTATTCTTCGTCACCATCATTGCGAAGTACTTCTTGACCTCGAATCGCGATGCACGGCGCAGACTGCGGTGGCTCTACTGGGGGATATTCTTCGCGCTCGTACCTTCGCTGGTATTGGTGATTGTCGGAGCTGTGGTACAGAAGACGCTTGATGATTTCCCCGCGTGGATCGAACTGCCCTGCCTGTTGCTCTCGTTCCTATTCCCGGTGTCGCTGGCGTACCTGATCGTCGCCTACCGCGCGATGGACATACGAGTGGTGGTGCGTCAGGGGTTGCAGTACACACTGGCGCGAAGAGGAATCAAGTTGATGCAGGCAGTGCTGACCGGAGCACTGGTGGTCATAATCGGTGTACTGGCAAAGACACACGCGACCACGTTGCCGCAGATTGTGATAGTGATTTCGCTGGGACTCGTCGCCATCTATCTGCTTGGACTGGGCGCTACACGCTTGGCAAAGTGGATTGACCGGCGGTTCTTCCGAGACAGCTACAACGCAGAACACTTGCTGATGGAACTCAGCGAGCAGGTGCGAACCATGGTGGAGATGCGTCCGCTGCTAGAAACGATCTCGCATCGCATTGCGGAATCGCTGCATGTACCGCGGGTGGCTGTGCTGCTTCAGAATGACAGTCCGTACCGGCTGGCGTATGCCATGGGCTATGACATGGAGCCGGATGTTGAATTCCCAGAAACATCGCGGACGGTTTCGCAGTTGAGCGAAGCAAAGCAGCCGACACGAGTTTACTTGCGCGATCCGAACAACTGGGTGAATCGCGATGAGGAGATTGCACCGGATGAGCGTGGCACGTTGGCGCGGCTTCAATCGGAATTGCTGATTCCGCTGCTGGCGATGGGGCGGTTACGAGGATTTATCAGCCTGAGTCAGAAACGAAGCGAGGAACCATATTCGCGCAACGACGTGCAGCTATTGGGGTCAGTTGCGGCACAGGCTGCACTCGCCTTGGAAAACGCGCGGCTCGCGTCGGCGGTGGCTGAAGAAGCAGCGCAGCGGGAAGCGATGAAGCGCGAGGTGGAGATTGCACGACAAGTGCAAGAAAGATTGTTTCCGCAGAATCCTCCGCAGGTGGACGGCCTCGACTACTGCGGCGTGTGCCGTCCGGCACGCGGAGTTGGTGGTGATTATTACGACTTTCTGCAGATGCCGGGAGGGCAGTTGGGCATTGCCGTGGGAGATGTGTCGGGCAAGGGGATTTCGGCAGCGCTGATGATGGCAAGTTTGCAGGCCTCGTTGCGCGGCCAAACGATGAGCAAGCCTGAAGACATGGCAGACCTGGTCGGGAGAGTGAATCGGCTGGTATACGAGGTTTCGTCGCCCGAGCGCTATGCGACAATCTTCTTTGCCCAATACGACCCTGTGACTCATGTGCTGACCTATGTGAATGCAGGACACAATCCGCCGATGGTGCTGAGTAAGTGCGGATACGAGTGGCGAGTGAGGCGCCTGGAAGTGGGCGGGACGGTTGTCGGCATGTTGCCGGAATTCTGCTATCGGCAGGAGTCGGTGCAATTGAATCCGGGAGATGTGTTGGTGGCGTTCACTGATGGCATAAGCGAAGCGATGAACGGCGAAGAACAGGAATGGGGCGAAGAGAGCATGCTGGCGACTCTGAAAAGCTGCGATGGCGTGAACGCGGCGGAGACGGTGGCCTGCATCATCAACGCAGCCGACAAGTTCACTGGGAATGTGAAGCAGTTTGATGATATGACTCTCGTGGTGCTGAAGGTTAAGCTCGAGGCAGCTCAGAAAACACATGCGGCATGAAAGGATATGGAATGCAGATTAACAAGCTAACCCCAAACTTAGTTGTAGCAAACGTGGAACGAAGCATTGATTTCTATCGTTCCGTGTTGGGGTTTGAGCCGGGAATGACTGTGCCGGAGGCGCCGCCGTATGTATTTGGATCGGTGGTATCGGCGAATGGTGCGGTTGAGATCTTCTTTAATGACCAGAAGGCGGTAAGGGAAGAGTATCCGGCTCTCGGTGAGCGAGCGATTGGCGGGAGCATGACGCTGTTTCTGGAAGTCGAGGGAATCGAGGAGTTGCTAGCAAAGGTGGAAAAGAGTGGGGCGAAGATCACGATGCCGCTGAAGACGCAGTTCTACGGAATGAAGGAGTTTGCGTTCGAGGATCCCGAGGGATGGGTGGTGACGGTGGCGGAGCGGGTGAAATAGAGGTTCTGGCTGCTCTCCCAGAGTTGGAAAGGCGCCAACTCTGGGCCACCTAGACGAGATTTTTTGTGATTTGCAGAGGTCAATTGACCTTGGGCTGAGGAAAACGATAGAATCTTCATGGTTTGCCTGTACTGCTTCGCCTCGTCAGAGGCACCCCGCATCAGGTCTAGTGTTTTGTTTCGTTACGAGAGCGCTGGATCTGCCTTCGATCTCTCGATCTGCGAGGAAGTGCAAGCGCACAGAATTGATTAGGAAACTCCATCGGCCTCCTCGAATAGCGGTGTCCTCCGATGGAGGGATGATTTATGGAGGCATTGCTATGTACGCGGTGATCCGCGCTGGCGGTAAGCAGTATCGCGTCGCCCCCGGTGACGTCGTTAAGGTCGAAAAGACGTCCAACAGCGATCAGAACATTGAGTTTGAAGTTTTGGCAGTCAGCGGCGAAGAGGGCAAGATCGCCAAGGCCGAGGATGCCAAGGTTGTAGGCGAAGTTCTCGGAGAGGGCCGCGCCGACAAAGTTCTGGTTTTTCACTTTAAACGCAAGAAGCAGTACAAGAAGCTGAACGGGCACAGACAGCCGTTCACTCAGGTACGCATTGCGGAAATCAGCGCAGGCGGAGAGACGTACAAGGCTCCCGAGGCGGCCGTAAAGGCACCAAAGGCAGCGAAGAGCGCCGGCGCAACGAAGAAAGCTCCGGCAAAGAAAGCTGCAGCAAAGAAGACGGCAGCCGAGAAATCGAGCAAGTAACATCTCTGTTCGCCGCAAGCGGCGGATGAGTGAAGGAACAGGAATTCGGTTATGGCACACAAAAAAGGTCAAGGTACATCCCGCAACGGCCGCGACTCGAACGCACAGCGTCTTGGCGTGAAAGCGTTCGGCGGCGAGACCGTCACGGGCGGCACGATCATCGTTCGCCAGCGCGGCACTCGCATCAAGCCCGGCCTGAATGTTGGACGCGGCAAGGACGACACGCTCTTTGCCAAGGTCGACGGCAAGGTGAAGTTCATGGATCGCGGAACGATGGGCAAGTTCGTCCACGTTGAACCGATCGCACAAGCATAAGCTTCATAAATCAAGTTCAAAGCAAAGGCCTCGCCTACGGGCGGGGCCTTCGTGCGTTTGGTCGATTGTTATTGGTCATGCAGGAGAGATGTGCCAGGGCCGAGACGAAGCGATTGGATCAGTGGAACTAGTGAAGCTGTCCTTTAGCTGTCCTTGCGGTAGAGCAGATCGCGCATAGCCTGACGGCGCGCTTCGTTCAACTCGGGTGAGTTCCTGCCGTTGTCATTGTCGGTTTGCCCCTCACGAGCGGCCTTGGCTTCCTCTTCGGCTTCCGTGCACTCGGGGCAGCGATTGGCAAAGCCGGGTTTATCCGGCTTGAGCTCGAACTCTTCGTTGCAAATGATGCAGGTCTTAATCGGAAAAGGCATGCGGTATTTTAGCGCGGAACGCGAGTAGTGGGTGAAGGCTCGGAACGGTGCGTTTCGATTTTACGAAGTGCTTTAGGGTGCGATGCCGGGTGACGCTAAGTGGCGCAGGTGATAGAAAGCAGTTCGCCACAGAAGCCAGCCATGAGCAATGCATCAGCGTAGAAGATCCATAACGAATATCGCTGGGACACCTTAGGGACATGACGAGTACGAGAGAGAGTTGCAGGTGGGCTGAGTGAGCATCGTAAGACCTGATCGCTGAACCGGGGTCAGAGAATCGCGACGTACATGAAGCGATGAGGAACTTCAGCGAGCATCTTTACGCCGACGCTCAAAGAGATAAATGTGAATGTATTCACGTTCGATATGGCAGGCATCGAAATCTCCGAGGAAGCGAGAGATGGAGAGTGGCAAGAAGCGCGTTTCATCTCCGTTGGGAGGATTTGCTGGTCGGAAATTCGGCGGCGAGTAGAAATTTTTCTGTCGGGATCGGCAATGGTGAGTGCTCATTCTATTCAATGCGCTAGAGGTGACCTGTCGTGAGTCAAGCATCCGGAGAGATGCGGTATGTAAGATCCAACGTGCACTGCAAAGGCGCATGAATGCTGGACGAAAACAATGTTTGAAAGCGAGCGACGTGGTGGAACATGCGAACGAATGAGATGAGAAGTGATGAGGCAGGCAGGCGATACGAAACGAAGAAGTACGCCATGAAGCGCATTCACATTTATAAATCTTTATTCTTTCGTCATTTCCCATCTATGTTTCTTGCACTAGTTGTGGTGAAATATCTCAGTTAGGACGCGAGTATCGATGTTCGTAGATGAAGCAAAAATTCGAGTCGCATCGGGAGCCGGTGGCAACGGCTGCATGGCTTTCCGCCGCGAGAAGTTTGTTCCCCGTGGAGGACCGAGCGGGGGTGATGGCGGTCGCGGTGGCGACGTCATCATGGAAGCAAGCGAGCGGCACAACACGCTGGTGCACTTCCGATTCAATCCTGAATACAAAGCACAACGAGGACGCCACGGAGAAGGCTCGAACAAGACTGGACCGGACGGCAAGAGCATCACGCTTAAGGTTCCGGTAGGAACGATCGTTTATAACGACGAGACAGGCGAGTTGCTGCACGACTTT
The DNA here is from genome assembly GCF_059726255.1 of Koromonas humicola. Classification (NCBI taxonomy): domain Bacteria; kingdom Pseudomonadati; phylum Acidobacteriota; class Terriglobia; order Terriglobales; family Koromonadaceae; genus Koromonas; species Koromonas humicola. The sequence continues at coordinate 4,343,914 of NZ_AP040873.1, read as the reverse complement.
GCAACCGCCAACGAACGAATCGTGATTGCAAAAGGTGGAGGCGGCGGAAGAGGCAATCAGAACTTTGCAACGCCGACTCACCAGGCACCACGAGAGCACGAACCGGGAAGACCAGCACAAGAGCTGCGGCTACGGCTCGAGTTGAAATTGTTGGCTGACGTGGGACTGGTCGGCTATCCGAACGCAGGCAAGTCCACTCTGATCTCGCGTATTTCGGCAGCAAGACCGAAGATCGCGGATTATCCATTCACCACGCTGCAACCGAATCTGGGCGTGGTGGCTTTGGGCGAGATGCCGAATGTGGTCAGCTTCGTGGTGGCCGACATTCCGGGACTGATTGAAGGGGCAAGCGAAGGCGCGGGACTGGGCACTCAGTTCCTGCGTCATGTAGAACGCACACGCTGCCTGGTACACCTGGTGGATTGCTCGGACGCAAGTGGACGTCCGGACCCGGTGAAGGATTTCGATGTAATCATGCGCGAGCTAAGACGCTTTGGCGCAGAACTGGAACGCAAACCCATGATCGTCGTGGCCAGCAAGATGGACGCGGCGAATCCGGAGAAGGTGGAACGGCTACGCAAGCACGCGCGGAAGCTGGGTCTCGAGTTCTATGAGATTTCCGCCGTGACGGGTGCCGGTGTTTCGGAGCTGGCATGGGCAATGGCGCGTTACGTCGAGGAAGTTCGCCGCCAAAATAACGGCGGAGAAGGAGCAATCGACCTTGAGCCTATGGGCGATGAGGAAGAGGCTCCAAAGAAAAAAATAACAAAAGGGAGAATACCAATGGCTGCTACAAAGAAAGCTGCTACAAAGAAGGCCGTCGCCAAGAAGCCGGCTGTGAAGAAGGTCGCTGCCAAGAAGACCGTCGCCAAGAAAGTTGCGAAGAAGGCCGTAAAGAAGGTCGCCGCCAAGAAGCCGGTTGCGAAGAAGACCACCGCCAAGAAGGCCACCAAGAAGGCCGTTAAGGCGACGAAGTAGTTCGTTCATCTGTCAGGGCGCGGGCCTGAAACGGTCCGCGCCGAAATTTTGTCCGTTAGCCCATTGTCGGTTCGACAATTCCCATTCAAGACAAAGGTGGATTAGGCTAAGCTCTCGATGAGCTCTGCTATGAACGAGCAGTGTGAATGCGTGGCGTTGTATGGCGGATCGTTTGATCCCGTGCACAGAGGACACCTGGCGGTGGCTCGCGCGGCGGTGGAACGGTTCGGGATCGCACGCGTGTACTTCGTTCCTGCACATGTACAACCGCTAAAAGCGCAGCAGAAGGTGACGAACTTCTACCATCGCTATGCGATGCTGGCACTGGCTTTGGCAGGCGAAAAAAGGTTTGTGCCATCGCTGTTGGAGGCTCCGGAGATTGTGCGCGCCTCGGGACGTCGCGCAAGCTACACGGTGGAGACAGTGGAGAGAATGCGGGAGCGGCTGGAGCCGGGGACCCGGTTGCTCTTCCTGATTGGGGTGGATGCTTTCCAGGCGATTGCGAAATGGAAAGAGCCAGTGAGGCTGCTGCGTTCGGTGGAGTTCGTGGTGGCGAGCCGTCCGGGGTATCCGCTGGAGGAAGTGGCGCGAATGCTGCCAGCCGAGTTGCGCCCAGATGAGCATGGAGCGAAGCAGTTGCGCGAGACAGGATCGCTGGAAACGAAGGGGGCCAGGATTCATTTGCTTCCTGACGTGAATGAGGATGTGAGCGCGACGGAGATTCGGGAAGCGGCACGTCGCGGCGTAGGACTGGAATCGCTTGTGACCGCAGCAGTCGCCGAGTACATTACGAAGCTAAAGATTTATGAGGATGTAGAAGAGCCGGGTGTGCCGGAGATTGTGAAGGCGTAAGGTGCGCGAGGTGTCCGAAGTTGCGCGAGACCGTGGAGTTGGTGACCTTGAGCAGTCGTTGAGATTGGGGCGGCAGCTGGGATCCTTCGCTGCGCTCAGGATGACACCGTAAGTCAAAACACGGTGCGGGATTTGGGAAGTTTCGCAAGGGTTGAACTAGAGCTTGCGTGCCGAGAGGAAGCTGCGCACAATAGCTCAGCGGAGACGAAAGGAAACGATGCCGACGCAAGACATTCGAGAACAGGTTGCACTGGCCCTGAAGGCCGTGAATAACAAGAAGGCGGAAGACGTAGCGCTATTGCAGCTCCCGAGGGAGTCGAGCACCTTCACGGATTATTTCCTGATTTGCAGCGGCGCAAACGCACGTCAAGTGCAGGCAATTGCAGATGAGGTGGATGAGCGGCTCTCGAAGGATATGCGCGTGGAGCCGAATGCGCGAGAAGGATACGACACGGCAGAATGGATTCTGCTGGACTATGTAGATTTCGTCGTACACATCTTCAACGCGCAGCGCAGGGCCTACTACGACCTGGAACGCCTTTGGAAGTCGGCTCACAAGCTGACAGAAGAAGAACTGCTGAAGGGCGAAGTCCCGGTTGTACAGGCCGAGGAAGCAGAGGCACCGAAGAAGCGCGCGAAGAAGGCTCCGGCAAAGAAGAAAGCGGTCGGCGTGCGTCAGGCTGCGAGGTCGGGTGCGCGAGGCGGCGTGAAGCGCGCAGCGAAGAAGGCTCCCGCAAAGCGAGTGGCGACGAAGAAGACAGCGACAAAGAAGGTCGCGAAGAAGGCGACAAAGAGGAAGTAAACAACTTCTTTCTAGGTGCACTCAAAAGGCAAGATCAAAAGCAGGGTCAACTACCCCACCCTAAACTCAGAAAGCGAGTTCAGGGTGGGGCACCCTCGCCACAGTGCTGCATTCCCGCTAGTTCTGTTTCACTCATGAAGATTCGGCTGGTTTCCATCACAAAGCGAAGAGGGGCGAGCAAGGACTCGGCTGTCGATGAGTTGACGGCAGAGTATGTGAAGCGAGCAGCGCGGTTTGGTACGGTCGAACTCGCGGAGTTTGCGACCGAGGAGGCGCTGCTGAAATCGCTGGAACGCCCCGGACGCACAGCTCCGGTGCTGCTGGCGCTCGATTCGCGGGGAAAGCAGTTGACAAGCGAAGAGCTGGCCGAGTTGGTGCGCGGGCACATGGAGCGCGGCACGCAAGAATTGATATTTGCCATTGGTCCGGCAGATGGCTGGACAGAGGCGGCGTTGGGACGCGCTCAGCAGAAGCTATCGCTGGGAAAGATCACGCTGCCGCATGAGTTGGCACGCGTTGTGATGGCCGAGCAGATCTACAGAGCGTTTGCCATTCTGAATCATCATCCCTACCACGGCGGACACTAAGCAAGAGCTGCGATTCAATCTTCATTCAAAACAGGTGATTTGAGGGCTTCTCCGGCGACGTAGATGGAGCCAGCGATCACCAGTACTGCGTCCGGGCCGAGTGCACGAGCCTTCTCGGACGCGTGTCGGAGGCCTTCGGCGACGGTTTCGGCGACGGAATGCGGGACGCCGAGTGATTCGGCCACCGTGACGAGAGTCGCAGGGGCGGCGGCACGCGGATTGTGCGAGGTGCGCGTGAGAATCACGTGCTGCATCATCGGCCAGAGGATCTGCGCCATTTCCGACACAGCCTTGTCGGCCATCGCTCCAAAGAGAAGAACGAGAGGGCGTTCGGCAAACTGCTCCGTGAGCGCGGAGCGAAGTGCCCACGCTCCGGCAGGGTTGTGAGCGACATCGACAATGGTTTCGGGGCGTGTTGCCGTAGCGGCAAAACGCTGGAAGCGTGCGGGCCAGCTAGTTTGGCGGACACCGCAGGCGATGGTCTCTGATGTAACGAGGAATCCTTGCCCGGCGAGTTCTTCTGCGGCGGTGATGGCCAAGGCGAGATTGCGAAGCTGGTGCCGTCCGACGAGGGGAGACACGATTTCAACTTCTTTGCCGAGGACGCTCAGCAGGAATCGCGTCTGGGTGGCTGAGCTATGTACAAGCGCAGCAGAAGCGGGCGATACGGACACCATGTTGCGAGTGGCACTGATGGCGCGTACGCCGAGCGAGGTCATCACATCGCCGAGAATGCGATTGGCTTCGGGATGCTGCGGGAGAGTGACAGCCGTGACGTTCGGGCGAAGGATTCCCGCCTTTTCACGAGCGATGTCGGCGATTGTGTCGCCGAGAAATTTCTGGTGGTCGAGATCGATGTCGGTGATGACGGACAAGATGGGGTCGACGACATTGGTGGCATCGAGGCGCCCGCCCATGCCGACCTCTAGTACTGCAATGTCGATGCTGCGGTCAGCGAAGTAGTCGAATGCCATGGCCGTCATGGTCTCAAAGAAGCTGGGCAGGTGCGGCAGTTCTCCCTCGGCAACGAGCTTTGCGGCAACGGAGTGAACATGATCGTAGGCGGCAGCAAAGTCGGAGTCGGGAATGGGCTGCCCGTCGATGGAAATGCGTTCGTTCACGCGGAGAAGATGTGGGGAAGTGTAGAGCCCCACGCGATGCGACGAAGCACGCAAAATCGAGGCCAGAGTGGCGGCCGTGGATCCCTTGCCGTTGGTTCCGCCGATGAGCACGGAGGGGAAGCGGCGCTGCGGATTGCCGAGAGCGCTGCAGAGCGAACGCATGTGCGCGATATCGAACTTGCGTGGGGTGCCGGACTGGAGTTCGTGGCCGAGAGCGTAGAGGTTCTCGACCGCGGCGGGATAGGAAATCATGCTCATTGATTATCGCACCGGAGATTGTGAGTTGATGCGAGGTTGGCATCAAAAGCCCAACCTTGATCGAGTTTGCGCCATCCATTGGGACGGGAGCGATGACATGAATCAGCGTACGTTTAACTCCGCGCTGCTGCTAGGGGTGGCAGCAGGATTGCGATCGATGACGGCTCCGGCAGCTCTGGCGCTGGCACAACAACAGAAGTTCACGACAGGCCCATGGTTGCTGGAGAATCCGAAGGTGGTACGGGGACTTACGATGATGGCCGTGGGCGAGATGATCTTCGACAAACTTCCATTTGCGCCAAACCGAATTTCGCCCGGCGTGCTGGTGGGGCGGATGCTTTCGGGAGCGATGTGCGGCTCGATCGTGGCTCGGACGGAGCAGCGGGAAGGAGCAATGCTGGGGATGATTGGAGCGCTGATCGGGAGCTTCGCAGGATATTTTGTGCGAAAAGGCGCAGTACGGTCCACCGGACTTCCGGATGCCGTTGTCGCGCTGGGCGAGGATGCGCTTGCGATTAGCGTTGGAGCGGTTGCGGTGAATCTGGACAGCTACGGACGAGGGCGCGTGATGGACATGCAAAGCGCACACGTGGCGTAAGTCATCTCAGAAGGGACAACAACAAAACCGAGAATCTTTGAACGCGCTAAGCGCGGCTTCATTAGAACCCACATGCGCTCGCCAAAAGAGGCGAGCGTATATGGGCACCCGCGTTGCTCTTGTGCACGGTGAAGATGCAAGCTTGCTGCTCACATCGAGCAGTTGCTATTGGCCGGGGATGCGGGAGTACATGCGCATGAGGCTCGCAATGCTGTATGCGGCCTGGGCGGCAATCACGGCGAAAATCACTGCAAGCGCAGGATCCTGCAGCTTGCTCTCAATGAGGTCGGTGAAGACTCCTGAAACAAAGAGCAGTAGAAATGGCAGGCTGGCGAACAGGACGACTCCGGCTCCGTTGAGTGGGAGTGCGATGGAAATGCCGAGCAGAGTCAAGAAGACAATCAGTGGCGCGGTGTTTCCGAAGAAGCGCGTGCGGCGCCACGCCAGCCATGCGCACACGACAATGGCAAACAAGAGCAGCGCGGCAGGAACAGCATTGAAGTAGAAATGTCCGAGCAGGCGCAAGATCGAGCCCGGGTGCAGCGGGCTGAGGTCCTGGAAGGCAAAACTGATCCATGTGGCATTGCGCAGACCGCGAACAAACGCACCGATGTTTCCGAGATAGCAGATAGATAGCAGTACCAACGAAATTGCCGAGGCAGCGGCAAGGATGATGAGAGCCGCAATGCGACGGTGCGGGACAGCCCACAGCATGAAAGCCGAAACAGGTACGAGAAGCCACGCAAGCGGCCACTGCGCTCCGATGGCGAACGTGATGGAAATGCCAAGCAGCAGAATGCGCTTCCAGTTCCAGAGAATCACTTCGCGCGGAGCGTAGAGCGTGTGGGCCGTAGCAATTGCGGTGAAGATAAGGCCGAAAGCTCCCCAAGCGGCGAAAATTTCGGGGCCAGCGAGCGATGAGCGGGCGACCATTCCGGGACTGAAAGCAAACAGGGCGAGAGCGATGTGTCCCGCGGCGTTTCCATAAAGTCGGCGTGCAACGTACCAGAGAGAAACGGCGAAACAAAGCCCGGCAATGAGGAATGGGGCGCGGATGAACCAGCGGTGTTGGTCAAGCCAGAACTGATCGAGTAAAAACGGGGTTTGCGGCAGGTGCCAGGAGATTCCGATGACAGATATCAGCGGAACCATCGGCGAGGCTACGGGTTCGACGGAAACCGGAACGTGGCGAAGAAGCGCGACGCCGCGAAGGATCTGGTCAGCCTCAAACTGCGTGAGCGGGACAGACGCGATGAACCAGGCACACTGTGCAAAAAACGCGATGAGCAACACCAGCGCGATGAGGTGGTAGGAACGAACGGGCTTGGGAGTACGCGATTCAGGCATTTTGATCCGACTTACTTTGTACCATTTGCAAGCTGGATTGGCGGAAGGGATTTGTAAACAAAAAGAAGGGGCGAGATGTGCCCGCCCCGGAGGAATTGCGATTGCGAAGCTGTGTGGTAATACGAAATACGACGAAGCAAAGTTCATAGAAGCAAAAGAGATGGGGCGAGCTGAGGAGATGCAAGCAGCGTGCTCTCCCACCTTAGCCGCGCAAAAAGCGCGCGTCGAAGGTGGGGCACCCGACAATTTTATTCGCGGCGGAGTCCGGCTCCCATGAGGATGAGGGAGCGTTGAGCAAAAGGAGAGTAAACGAGCAGAGCCGTACAGGCGAGGGCCAGTCCGAAATTGATGTGGTGGAGCAGAAGGAAGGGCGAGAGGGACCAAAGTTCATCGAAGACCAGCAGCAGGGGCCAGAGCCGAAGCAGTTTTGGCTGCACACGCGGGGCGTGGAAGACCACGGAGAGCAACACGAAGATGCGAACAGGAATGAGAACGGCAGCCGTGGCGATCAGTACGGGGTACAGATAGGCAGAGAGTGGAAAGGCGGCCATGAGCTCTTCGATTTCGGCGAGGTTGGCGAGAGCCGAAACGTAGAACGTCACATACATAAGCTGAAGCAAGAGGAAGAGGGTTTCGACTACTCGCGGCGGCGTGTGCGGGAGTTCGTGCGGCGCGGCGAGGATCTGGAGGCGCCGGGTTTCGGACTCGGCGTCGGCCAGGCTTAGAACTTCTGTGGCAATTGGATTGGGCTGAGGTTCGGGGGCGGATTCGGCTGGGGTGCCTGATTTCGTATCGGCCGGGGTCGTGATCGAGTCAGTCGCGGCGTCGGCTACAGCACTGAGGCGCTCGACGGGTGCGATGAATCGGTATCCGCGTCGGGCGAGGGTTTCGACGTAGCGCGGGTTGGAAGCGGTATCGCCGAGGGCTTCGCGAACGCGATTGATGGCCGAGTTCACACCATGTTCGTAATCAACGAAGGTCCCATCGGGCCAGAGCTGTTGGGAAATCTCTTCGCGGGTGAGTAACTGTCCCTGACGCTCGAGCAACAAGATGAGGAGTTGGAACGGTTGGGAATTGAGCTTTATGCGCAGTCCTTGGCGGCGCAATTCTCCCGTGGTGGCATCGACCTCAAAGATTCCAAATCGAAATGTGGGAGAAGAGGCCATCTATCCCGGCAAGTTTATCCCCTTGCGAGCGCAATCCCAAAACATTCCTGCGGATGACAACTGTGATGAACCTCTTACGTTGCATTAACTTGCACCGTGAGGAACAAATTCCGACAGGTGAGGTTGTGTGCATTGCCCGGTGAGGCGCAGGAGGAGCATGGTGCGGGCATGACGAACGGCACAAGATCGGTCTGGCAGAAGTTCTTGGTCGTGATTTGTTGGGCGATGGCGGCGACAGGTGTGGTTTGGGCAGAGGAGCCATCTGCGTCAGCGAACTCGGCGTTTGATTCCTATACGAAACAGGTTGAGGTGCGGCTGGCGCAGGAACGTAGCGCAAAAAGCAGTGGAGTGCGACTGGGGTCTGGAGAGCTATCCGGTGACGTCCAACGGAGAGTGCGCGGGGGCGAGATGGTGATCGAGCAGTTGTCGCCAGCAAACGGACCGAGGGGAGCCATGCTCCACCATTGGCGAGGAACGGCCTTTGTTCCGGGCGCAAACGCAGGGGACTTTGTCCGGCTGATGCAGGGGTTTGGCGATTATCCCCGGCACTATGCTCCGCAGATCGTAAGGACGGAAGTGCTGATGAGAGATGGGGAGCGGTTTCGAGCTCGGTTGCGGGTACGACAGCATCACGTGCTTACGGTGGTGATGGATACGACGTACGACATCCGCTTTGGAAAGGGCTTCAGCGAGTCGCGCAGTACTGAACTGGACGAGATTGAGGATGCAGGGACGAAGCACGAGAGGCGACTGACAGGAGCCGAGCAGCATGGCTACTTATGGCGGCTGAATAGCTATTGGAGCTACGTGGAGCGGGACGGCGGAATTTACATCCAGATTGAGTCGGTGTCGCTGACGCGGGAGATTCCGCGAGGGCTGGGTTGGATCGTCGGCCCTTTCGTGCAAAGCATTCCGAGAGAATCGCTGGAGTTCACGCTTGGGAGAACGCGGGAAGCATTGCGCAAGCAGTGATGGAGGGAAATGACATGAATTCGAAGGCGGCTGGTGTGGATGAGGGATTTGCGACGGCGCGGAGAGTGAACGAAGGGCTGACCGCCGCGATGGAAAAGCGAGCGTTGGTGTGGATGGCAGAACGCGCTCCGCGGTGGGTGAGTTCGGATCAGCTTACGGTACTTGGATTCGTTGCGCAGGTTGGGGCGGGAGCTTGCTATGCATTAGCACGATATGACCGGCGCGCGCTGTTGCTTGTGATCGTGTGCCTGGGACTGAACTGGCTCGGCGACAGTATGGACGGAACACTGGCGCGCGTGAGAGGGCAGCAGCGTCCGCGATATGGATTCTATGTGGATCACATGGTGGACGCCTTTGGGGCGATTGCGTTGATGTGCGGCATGGGCATGTCGGGACTGGTGCATTGGTGGGCGGCAATGGCGATGCTGCTCGGATTCCTGCTGCTGGCAATTGAGAGCTACCTGGCGACATACACGCTGGGACAGTTCCAAATGTCACAGGGTGTTTTTGGGCCAACCGAAATTCGCATTCTGCTCGTGGTGGGGAGTCTTGCCCTACTGCGGAGTCCTTACGCAACGGTCATTGGACATCGATGGCTACTGTTCGATGTGGGAGGCGCGATCGCCGCGTGTTGCATGCTGGCAATGGCCATGGTGAGCACGGCGCGACACACGACACAGCTCTATCGCGAGGAGCGAATCCGGTGAAGACTAGCATGCGGTGGTGGCGATTCAACCTGGTGGGCGGGGTCGGCATGGTGGTGCAGTTGGGATCGCTGGCGGTACTCACGCGATGGATGCCGAAGCACTTTCTGCTGGCATCGACGGCTGCACTGGAGATCACACTGCTGCACAATTTCGTGTGGCACGTGCGAAATACGTGGTGCGACAAGCAAGTAGGTGCGGGATTTCGCCAACTTGCAGCGCGGGCACTGCGGTTTCACTTGTCGAACGGGATGGTGTCGCTCGTGGGAAACGTGGGAGTAATGCAGTTGCTGGTGGGCGTTGCGCGATGGCCAGTGCTGGTGGCGAACCTTGTCGCAATACTCGTTTGTTCGCTGGTGAATTTTCTGATTGGAGATCGATGGATATTTAAAGCTGTGGACGGATCTGAACCGGCATGCTCGGGCGCGTGCGGTCATCGCTCTCCAGAGCGCGGAGCCATAGATGAATCTCATCACGAATGTCGACTATGGAGAATTGCGCGAATTGCGCGGGATATGGATCGAGTCGGCCAAGGGCTCCACGCATCAGGAGAATCGCACCCTTTATGTTATTGCGCTGAAGATGATGGAAGGCTCCGGCGATTTGAATGAGAGCCTGGAGGAAGGTCTTCTGCGGCTGAGGCGCAATGCGCCAGACGTTTTCCCATGATTCATGCGCGTCAAAGTACCGCGCGGCGTGATAGCGGGCGAGTCCTTCGGCAAGGTCGCCCTGTGTGAAATCAAGATGCATCTGCTGAGCGTACACGAGATTGAAGTATATGACTTGAAGTATGTGCCCCATCCCGAACCGCAATCTGAGCGAGTGCGAGATGGGGCAGACGGAGTAGGGGCTCAGAACAGACCGAAGATGAACATCCTGTTCTGGCCTGCAACGAAGACCTTTCCATTCACGACGGTCGGTACTGCCCACTTTTCGAAAACCAATGATCCGCTGGTGTACAGCGAACGCGAAACATTGGCGGCGTCAAAAGCGTGCAGGTGAGCCGGCGCGCCGCGATCCACTACCCAGACGATTCCGTTGCTCGCTCCGTTAGAGGACACGACTGGTTGGCCTCCGGGGAAGGTGAACACATAGCTGCCCTGAGCGATGGGTGCAGTGGAGAGTTTGCCGGTCGAAGGATTGAGCGTGAACTGTTTCACTACGTCATTGTTTCCGACGAAGTAGACGTTGCCTTGCCAGTACGCCGGAGTCATAAAGCATTTGTCAGTTGACTGGGTGCCGCTGGTGCCGCCAACGACATTGGAAAGCTCCTGAATGAGCTGGCTATCGGACGTGGTTCCCTGATGCCCCATGTTGTCGCGATTCATAACGTACACTTGCGGCAACTTGCCACATTCGATCAACTCGTGAGGGAAGGGACCAGACTGGTCGGGGACGATGAGCACTCCGCCTGATCCGAGATCAAGGTCGCCATTGGAGGCCGTAACCGCATTCCATGGCGCGAACCAATCGAGCACGGAGAGCGATGGACTGAGTTTTACTACGCTCATTGATAGCTGAGTGGTTTTGTTGAAGCTGCCGTTACCGCTAGTTATGTAGAGGTCGCCATTGGAATCAACAGCGGGAGCAGCCCCACTCATCCAGATGCCACCTTCGGTGCCGCCGGGAGTGTCATTCCATGCCGCGACAAGGCCGAGTGTCGAGGCAGAGTAGGCCATCACCCAACCGTTGTATGGCTGGTGATCTCCGTGGCTGGCGAAGGCTACATAGATGTTGCCATTCGCAAGAGCGAGACCGGCGCGCTGCAACTGCTCCTTGGGCGCAAACCCAGAGGGCGCTATCACACGGGGACTGCCGCTACGCTCATTTCCGGTGCTGACATCGAGCGCGTGCAATCGGAAGATGTAGTTTCCGCCTTCAAGCGTCTCGGCAACAACGTAGAGGGTTCCAGTAGCGGGGTCGATAACAGGCGTGCTGGTGATTCCAATTTCACCAGCAATAGTGCTGCCGACATTCGCCTGCGGAACGGTGGTTCCGCCATTCATGATGAGCGAGCGTTTCCAGAGCGGATTGCCGTTGTTGTAGTTGTCGGCGTCAAAGGCGTACACGGAGTCGTGCTCGGTCGCGACGAAGACCACGTTGTGCTTCGCGCCGTTGACGGTGAGTCCCGACATATACAGCGGCTGAGCAAAGACCATGCCGTCGAGCGAAACCGAGAACTTCACGCCAAAGGTCGTGGAATTGACGTTGCTCGGGGTCAGCACCAATTCGTTTCTTTGCTGGCCTGTGCGCAGGTTGTCGTTCTTCCACGTCGTGTAATTGATGGATTGATTCGTGGGCGCGGTGACGTGATCGATGGCCGTCGCAGAGCCGGATCCGTTGGTTTGTGTGGCGGTGATGGTGCAATCTTCAACGACGTTCGGTGCAGTGAACAGCCCATTGGAGTCGATGGTGCCGCAAGAGGCAGTCCAGGTAACCGTTGCATTGGCCGTGAACTGCTGGGTGTGTCCTTCAACGGTGTTGGCTACGCTCGGTGTGATAGCTAGCGAACCGGTGTTGATGGTTGCGCTGGCGGTCACAGAGCCGTTGGCTGCTTCGGTTGCGGTAACCGTCGCCGAACCTCCGGTGGAAAGCGATGTATAGGTCGCGGTGGCTGACGCGGTGGAGGTGTTGGAGATGGTGCCTCCGCCTGACGTTACGGCCCAGGTGGATGGAGCATTAGCCGTGATGGTGATGCTGTTACCAGCAACAACTGTCGCGGGATTAGGCGTGATAGCCAACGGCACTACGCTCACCTTGGCGCTGCTTGTCGTCCCGGAGCCGGAATCCGAGGCCGTGACGGTCGCTGCCCCAGCAGTGAGACCCGCAGTGAACAGTCCGCTTGAGGTGACCGAGCCTGCGGTGGATGGATTCACCGACCAGGTGACTGTGCCCTTGGCTCCGGAGACAGCGAACTGTTGCGACATTCCCTCAACCACAGTGGCCGAGGTGGGTGTTACGAGAACTCCGGCACTGGTTGAAACATTGATTGTCGCAGGAGTGGTGTACACAACGCCTGTCGTGGCATCGGCGGCTTGAACTTCGAGCAGATGCGTTCCGAGAGCGAGCGAGACCGAGTAGTCGAAAGTGCTGCCGGTGCGCAAGGCGATTACGGCGGCGTGATCGACCCAGAGCTTCATGTAACTGGCTGTGCCGCTATAAGTCGCGTGCACGGGGACGGGCGAGGTGACAGTAGAACCATTCACGGGAGTAACGATGGTGACCGCGCTACCCGTGCCACCTCCGCTGCCCACGTTTACGGTTACAGAACTGCTGTAGATGGTTCCGGTGCCTGCATCGGCAGCCTGCACCTCGATGAGGTGGGCGCCGCTGGCCATCGAGGCGGAGTAGCTGAAGTTGCTCGTGTTGCTCTGAACTGTGACGGCGGTGTGATCGATCCACAGTTTCATATAGTTGGCCGTGCCGTTATAGCTGGCTTGGATTGGGACGGGCGAGCTCACGGTCGAATTGTTTACTGGGCTGGTGATGGTGACCGAATGAGTGCTGGTGCTGCTGACTGTGATGCTCTCTGAGTTGGTGACCACAGCGCCTGAGGCCGCGTCGGCGGCCTGCACTTCGATGAAGTGCGTACCAGCAGACATGTTCATGGAATAGCTGAACACGTTGGTGTTGTTCTGGTATGTGATGGCCGTGTGATCAACCCAAAGCTTCATGTACTTGGCAGTGGCGTTGTAGCTCGCCTTTATGGATACCGGAGAACTGACGGTGGAATTGGCAACAGGACTTGTGATGGTGACGACGCCGACTGCGAACAGAGACAAGGAACAACACAATATGACTAGCACGACAAGACACAAGCGCTTCATGAAACCCTCTTCGCTTCTGTTTAAGGTTGGCTTACGTCATTGCGGGCGCATTGAACCGGCCCGTTGTAGCTGTCGTGCTTAGGACGGCTTGGGTACAGCTCCGGTTGCCTTCAACCCTCGTCCGTGTCTCTGTCTTTTTTGTCTTAGCTTGCGCCTTAATCTCTGCGCAGGATGAACGTGCAAGGTTTATCAATGAAGGTAAGTGACCCGCTGAGAGCGAGGGCGAATAGTGCCTCAATCGAGCCGAAAAGCTCGCGAAGTTGTGTGAAATTGATGTGGATAAGGGCGGGGTAGTTCCTGTCCAGAATGGGACTGTTGCAGGTTTGCTGGCCTGTGACTTAAGTCGCAGTCAATTCTGGATGCGCCCGGCAGGATAAAATACCGGCGATTACGAATTCGCCGCTTTCGCCTGGAAGGGACGATGAAAAACTCCATCCCCATCACACTGGTTCTAGCCGTGGTTGTGGGGGCAATGATAGGGCTCGGCGCGTACACGTTCATCTATGCCAAGGGGTATTCGTATTTATCGAATGATCCTCAGGCTTGTACGAATTGCCACGTGATGAATGCGCAGTACGACGGCTGGGTCAAAGGGAGCCACAAGCACGCTGCGACCTGCAACGATTGCCACACACCTCACAACTTCGCGGGTAAGTACGCAATTAAGGCCCGCAACGGGTTCTTTCACTCACTCTATTTCACAACAGGAAACTTTCCCGACAACATCGAGATCAGCGGCACTAGCCGCTACGTAACAGAAAACGCCTGCCGCCGCTGCCACGCCGACGTAGTTGTGGCAATCGACACTGGACGGCACGGGAGCGGCAACGAAACCAGCTGCCTGCGTTGCCACAACTCTGTTGGACATTCAGAATCCACCGCCAAGCTTCGCACGCCCGCACTGGGGGAACTCATCCATGGCAAATAACGACTCATCGTTGAATCAGGAAAAGAAACGCTCGCGCCGCCTGCTGCTGGGCGCAACTATAGCGGCCGCGCTTGCGGCTGTCGCCATCACCGCGCTGCTCATGAACATCTTTGAACGCAAGCAGGAGGCAAAAAATCCCTTTTACCGTGTTGTAGAACTGAACGACACAATTGATGATCCGGCGACCTGGGGAAAGAATTTTCCATTCCAGTATGACGGGTATAAGAAGACCATCGACCAGGTTCGCACCAAGTACGGCGGAAGCGAGGCAATGCCGCAGACTCCGACGAATGCCGATCCGCGTTCGGTTGTTGCACGCTCAAGGCTGGAACAGGATCCTCGCCTGAAGACAATGTGGGCAGGGTACGCCTTCAGCATCGACTACCGCGAGCGCCGTGGACACGCCTATATGCTAGACGATCAGACCTACACCGGTCGTCAGAAGGCAAACCCGCCTGCAATGTGTATCAACTGCCACGCTTCGCTGGTGACGACGTACATGAAGATGGGCAACGGCGACATCATGAAGGGCTTTGACGAGTTTTCAAAGAGCCACATGACGTATCCGCAAATCCGTCAGCGGGTGAAGCACGCTGTAGCCTGCATCGACTGCCATGATCCGAAGAACATGCAGTTGCGCGTGACCCGTCCGGCGTTTATCGAAGGTATCCGCGCACTGAAGGCTTCGCAAGGTGTCAAAGATTACGACGTCAACACTATGGCAACGCGGCAGGAGATGCGTTCCTATGTGTGCGGACAGTGTCACGTGACGTACTACTTCAAAGGCCCGGAGAAGCGACTCACCTATCCATGGTCGCAGGGTTTGAAGGTTGAGAACATCATTGCGCACGAAGATGCGGACGGTATCAAGGAATGGGAGCATCCGGACTCAGGGGCCAAGCTGATTAAGGCGCGACATCCTGAATTCGAGATGTGGAATCAGGGCGTACATGCGCGCTCGGGTGTCGCCTGTGCCGACTGCCACATGCCGTACATGCGCGAGGGCGGATTGAAGGTCAGCGATCACCAGGTGAACAGCCCATTGCTGAAGATCAATCGCTCGTGCCAGGGATGCCATCACTTCCCGGAGACAGAGTTAAAGGCGAGGGTTGAGGAAATTCAGGACCGCTACTTTAACCTGCGCAATGTTGCACTGGATTCGCTGATGGATCTGATCCGGGATATTAAGGACGCTAAAGCAAAGGGAGACAACGAAGCCGCGATCAAGACCGCCCAGGAATATCAGCGCAAAGGTCAGTTCATGATCGACTTCGTGATGTCGGAAAACTCAATGGGCTTCCACGCTCCTGAAGAGTCCGTGAGGATTCTGGGCGATGCGATCAACCTGTGCCGGCTGGGACAGCTTGCGTTGAAAGGCGGCCCACAACCTACGCACACGGTCCTGACGCAACTGACTCCACCACCCGCGCCAGGCAAGTAAACTCACGTCACTAATAGGCGGAGCGCTGATACCGGCGCTCCGCTTTCTTTTGCCCTCCACTTCATGCATTCTGCCGATTTTCAACAGCACTCACCGAAAAATCACAGACCTCGCATAGGCGGTTTGCCTAGTAACTGCGCGCAGTAGCGGGCCATGTTGAAGAAGTGTGCATAAGGTTTGTGGCTGTGGAAGGTCTGTGCAGATAGTGAAGAACTTGTGTGTATATGCGTGTGACTCGAGTTCTATCCACCGCATGAACTCATCGCGGGCCAGGTTTTCCGCAATGCTTTTACACCGCAAAATCAGTCTTTGTGGGCCGTTCAGAATTTTTCCACATTTCCGCAGCACTTACTGCTTCTGCTGTATTTGTTTGTTCTTAAAGAAGAATAGTAGTAACAGCAAAACTCCGTGGAAACTTGTACAGGAATGAACACAGCGGGCAGGATTACGCGCAAGGCGGCGGTGGATGACGGAAATGCTCACCAGAGCAGGCGATAACGTCCACTCTGGTGAGCTAAGTTCTACTTCACGGTTAAACTGAGATTCACCGTCTTACTGACACCAGAGGTGGAGGCTGTCACTTGTATGACGTACACTCCGGCTGGAGTTCCAGGCTTTGAAGTGGAACCTCCGCCACCACCACCGCCACCGCAGCTTGCGACCACTGCGAGAACGCCAAAGATCGAGGGAACAAGGGCAACACGTCTTAGCTTTTTGTTTTGACACACTAGCATGAACCCGATCAGTGTGCAGAACGCTAAAGCTCCAAGCCGTCCTGAACCAGACCCACTAGTCGGAGGTGGAATCTGCAAGCCTGCCATTGCAGCGGCAGTTGTAGACACCGTGACGTTGACGGTGGTCGGGGAAGACGGTTGCACTGTGACACTGGCAGGAGTCACAGTGCAAGTTGCTAACGCAGGAGCTCCGGAGCAGGTAAAGGACACGGTTCCATTGAACAGACTGGATCCGCTTAGCACGAGAGCATAGGTCGCGTTTTGTCCCGCTGTGAGGGACGCGTCTGTCGATCCGCTTTGTGGCGCTATGGTGAAATCACTGCTGTTGCTCTGGATCGGCACTGTCGTGATCCCGGTACCTGAGTCGTGCTGAATCGTGAGAGTTCCGGAAAACACTCCCGCGCTTGCGGGCGCAAACTTAACGGTGATGGAGCAGCTTGCAGCGGCTGCGAGACTGCTTCCGCAATTGTTCGTGACGGAATATGGACCGGTTGCGGATATAGAGCTGATAGCAAGAGCCGCAGGACCAGCATTGGTCAGAGTTGCAGTTGCCGTCGAACTGGCACCCGCAACCACGCTACCCAAGTCGAGAGTTGACGGTGAGACCGATACCGAAGCACCGAGCCCTGTACCTGCAAGCGGGACCTGCAGGCTACTATCGCTGGTGATCGTCAATGCTCCCGTGCGTGCACCTTCGGCAACGGGTTGGAAAGAAACCGAGATCGTGCATGAAGCAGACGCGGCAAGAGCACTCCCGCAATCATTTGCCTGGGAGAAATCGCCTGTGGTGGCGATCTGCAATATCGAGATGGCGCCGCCTGAATTGTTAGAGAGAGTCACACTTTGCGGCTTGCTTGAGGTTCCCTTGGCTTGACCTCCAAAGTCGAGCTGCTGTGGAGAAGCAATGATGCCTGAACCAATAGAGAAGATTTGAGCTGTGGATCCTCCACCCGCTGGAGAGAGGTTCTCGACGGTGACTTGTGCCTGGCCGGCTGTGGTCAAATCGTCGGCTGAAATCCACGCTTTTAGGGTTGTGCTGTTCACAAACAGAGTGGTTCGGTCAGCCCCGTTCCATCGCACGACCGCCCCCGGCACAAAATTGCTGCCAGTCAGCGTAAGGATGAAGTTGGAGGCTCCCGGTGTAGCCATTGACGGAGTGATGGAATCAAGTGCAGGGGTTGGATTATCAGTCGCGGATGGATTGGTGATCTTGGTGCGCACGGCGACGACTTGATCGTCAGTAGTAGCCCCGCCGAGGTTTGTTGATCCGCCATAGTAGCGGAAGGCAATGCCATCTCGGCCCCAGCGCATGATGGGACCGGCGAAGGAGTTTGGAACAGTGAGCAATAAGTTCCCGGTTGAGGTCAACGTTGTAGTATCCCCAGCCCACACCCTGATTGTTTTTCCCGTCCCGTCTGAATAGGCCTCCAAGAAATACGCGCGTCCGGTGCCTGCCTCGGGTGTCATTGAGGTGATCCACGACGATCCGAATGAGAACGATCCGATGGATGAAAGGGTGTTGCTGTCGTAGATCGATAACCCTGAATAGATTCGGCCATCAAGATAGTGAAGTTCGGATCCTCCCGCATTCCATTTGTTCGCTGTTGAAGCGATGCCCGTTGAATTTACTTTCATCACATAGAGAGATGGCGGAGAGACTCCTCCTTCCGTTGAGTACAGAGAAGAGCCGCTAGAGTTGAAGGCAAGCCACGAAGTATAAGGAAGATTGCCCGCATTGGGGCGGGGCACTGCGTCGTCGTAGATGAATATGTTGCCGGAGCTTAATCCAACACTCCACGCTGCGGCGACTGAGTGCGGCGAACCGGGAACGGGCGCCAAGTCTGTAATGTATCCAGAACCAGTTGCGGTAATCGTCAGATCAACCTGCTTGGTGTAGAGATTCACACGCTTGAGGCTGTTTTCTCCGTTTACGCCAACCCACAGGAACTGACCATCCTCGGAGATTGCAAGTGCAGAAGGATCGTTACCTACCGGAATTGGTGTACCTGTCTGGCCGGTAGATGGATCGATAGGAAGAATGGTGTTCGGAGATGTTGAAGCAGCGGCTGCGATCGACGCGTACAGAACTCTGCGGTATGGGTCGTACACCAGGTCACGAGCGGAGACAGGAATGCTCAGAAACGCCGTAATGGCCAGCGAATTGGAGAACACTCCCGCAGGAGTTGGGTTTGACACGGTCAGCGAGTGCTCACCCAGGCTAATTATCGTGCTGAGTGTCGCCTGCAGTTGTCCTGAGTTGAAGAAGGTAGTCGGCAGGGCGGTGCCATCGAGATAAGCAACTGAGTAAGTCGAGAACCCGGAGCCGGTTATCGTCAAAGTCTGCGAGGTACTGGATACTTTCACCGATTGGGGAGAAACACTCGTCAGCGAAGGAGTAGGGAATGTCGCCAGCGCCTGACCAGCAAGAGTCACTGCGTGCGGACTGCTCGGGGCATTATCAGTGATGCTCAGTGAACCCGTACGTGTCCCGGTTTGAGTCGGGGTGAACGTTACAGTGATTAGGCAGGAATGCCCCTGCACCAACATTGTTCCGCAGTTATTCGTTTGCGAGAAGTCTCCGGTGGCTGAGATTCCAGATAGCAACATGACATCGTTGCCGACATTCGAATAGCGAATATTAGCGGTCCCGGAGTAGCCAAGAACAACTGGATCGGGAAATGTGTAGGACGTGGGAGACACGTATGCGAGCGGCTCAATACCCGTTCCCGAAATACTGACTGATTGGGGGCTAAGTGCAGCGTTATCTGCAAACGTCAGGTTGCCGGGACGGCTGCCATACATAGTTGGTTGGAAAGTGACACTTACGTCGCAACTTGTACCGGGCGCTAATGGAGCGCTGCAAGTGTTTGTCTGAGTGTAATCGCCTGCAATTTGAACAGCGCTAATGGTCAGGTTCGACGTTCCGGTGTTGGTGACAGAGAGCTTTAAGGTACCACCGAGAGTACCGACTTGCTGACCAGGGAAAGAAAGCGCGGTTGGATTGAATGCTATCTCCGGACCGGTTCCGTTGCCAGCAAGACTCACCGAATGCGGAGCTCCCGCAGCATCGTCCGCGATGGTAATAGCTCCAATCCTGTTTCGCGTGAAAGTTGGCGTAAACGTGACGGAAATAGAACAACTGGCGCCCGGTGCGAGCGTGCTGCAATTATGTGTTATTGCGAAATCGCCGGTAACCGAGATACCGCTGACGACAAGGCTGGCGTCTCCGGTATTGGTTAATGTCACGGTCTTTGCCGCGCTGGTCGTGGCCAGCGGTTGGTCACCAAAATCGAGCGACGCGGGGGAGAGAGTTACGACTGGCGCCGTGGCAGTACCGGTAAGATCTACGGTGCCCGTGCTCGACGAATTGGCGCCTGTAATTTCCATCGTCTCGGATTTTGCTCCGGAGGTGAGCGGCGAGAACCCAAGCGAAAACGAACAAGTCGCTCCTGAGGCGATTCCTGCCAGACCTGAGCAATTCCCGCTCGCGACGAAGTCGGAGCCCAGTTGAGCTGCCTTGAGATGTAAGGATTTACCGCCTGTGTTCGTTACAGTTACCACCTGCGCTGCGCTCTGTGTGTTTACCTTCTGTGAGCCAAAATCGAGACTGGCGGGAGATATTGAGAAGGTGGTCTCACCCTGATACTCCACTCCGCCTAGGTCAAGGCGGCCACCTACGATGCGGGTTTGGAGTGATGCATCATAGGTCGGAACCGGGCTGGTGCTCGGATCAGATGCGTCGATCGCGGGGGATCCAGTGGACAACTGAACATCACCCGCCTCAGGATTCGCAAACAGCGGATCAACAGACAGATTGTGATTGGTGCCGGTCAAATCAGCGCAGGTATAGGCAGCGCCACCCTCTGCATAGACGTCGTTGTAAGTGAAGTTTGAGGCAGTAATTGTGTAATTGCTATTCGTCTCGCAGCGGATGGCAGTGAAGCCCGGCGCAGCGATAAGGAGATTGTTGCGAATCTTGCCGTCCCAGAAGCTATAACCGTTCAGCTCTGCATCTGTGGATGTCTTAGTGTTGTACGCCACAGTGTTATTGCTGAAATCGGCAGGCATGCGCCCCCAGTAAACTCCGCCACCTGTGTTGTTCACAATAACGTTGTTGCGAACAATCGATGTTCCCTCGTTCTCCATTGACAACCCGCCACCGTATACACCGGCACTGTTGTTGTGAATGAAGTTTCCTTCGATCAATGCGTTGCCGGCAGCCCACGTCTCAATTCCGCCACCCTCGAAGCTCGCGTAGTTTTCGTATATCTCGTTATAGAGGACCTGCGCTCTCCCGGCTCCTCCGATCTCGATTCCGCCGCCACCCAGTCCGCTGGCGTAACAATCCGAAGCTCGGTTGTTGTGGTGTACGGAGTTATAACGAATAACCGGCGATGCGAACTGTACCTCGATGCCGCCTCCAGTGCCGCAGCCGTTAGTGGCGACCACGTTGTACTCAATCGTGGGGCTAGAGGAAGAGATGTAAATGCCTCCACCCCCGCCGGACGAGTATCCATGCTGGATTGTGAATCCGGAAAGCACAGCCGCGGTCGTTTCGCCACTCTTGAAAGTCACGACCGATCCCTTGGACTGTCCGTCGATAACTGTCTTTATCGCTCCATCCGTGCTCTTTACCGTGATGCTTTTTCCCTTGAAATCGAGCAGCTCGTTATATGTGCCGGGCGAGACTAGGACTGTGTCGCCAGTTTGTGCGGAGTCAATCGCGGCTTGGATTGTCGATTTATCTGACGGAACGTGAATGGTGATTTGTCCGTAGGATGCACCTGTAGAGGCGTAACAAAAGATCAAAAGGACAAAGAACAGAACAAAGCATCGTGGCGTACGGACACTCATGTGCCCTCCCAAGTAGGAGTGCGAGTCGTCGGGGGGAGACAAACTCGAAGAAGGATGAGAACTGGAAGGATTGTAGCTGCTTCAGGAGAGGGGGTGAAGTAAATCCTGCATGGGAATCGAAAATCTTAGGGGGTGCTGCAGATAGAAAACGGAGGGCGATCTTGCGACCGCCCTCCTGATGGCTAGAACGAGTAACGCAGGGCCAAGGTCATTACGTTGCCGTGGAAATCACGGGCAGCCGCAGAAGAGACCTGGCTTCCTTTTTCGTTGTAATCGTAGTTGTTGAAGTTTCCTTTGAACGTGACACCCTTGGCAAGATCAACCGCGACACCTGCAACCGGACGGTGCCAGTTGAAGGCAAGCGTGCCCAGCGGCTGCCACGGATACAGACCGTTATAGTATCCGGCAGTCGTCTGTGTGGTGCTCACGACGGCGTTGCCAGTAGAGTCAACCGGCATCTGGAAGGCAGCACCGTTGTCGGCGCGCAGCCAGTTCTGGTTTCCGCTGTTGCTGGCGATGTCGTATCCGAAGTTGAAGCGGACACGGTGTACAGGCTTCACGACCAACATTGCATAGCCGCTATTGGTGTTCTCTTTGTAAATCGAGAACAGCGGATAGGCGTTGGTGCGATTGGCGCCTGTGGTGTACGTGCAATAGCCGGAGAATCCATAGTTGGCGGAACCCGGAGTAAGAGGCACGCACTCAGGAGCGTTTTCGTATACCTGATCCAACGACCAACCGAGATCCACGTCGAACATACGGCTCGGATGCAGAGCCAGGTTCAAGCTGTAGAAGCGGGTGTGCGCTTTGTACTGTTCGCCCTTCGCAGCATAGGCACTGGGGAACAACGCATCGCCATCGTTTCTGCGCTCGTCGAACGCCACGGCGCCATCGATCGTTGCCCAGCTCTTAAGGTCATAGGAGCTGTCGATCTTGATCGTCTGAGCGTGACGCGGCGTGATCGCCGTGTAAGCACCGTCTGCAGACATCAGGTCAGTATCAACCTTGATCTGCCAAGCCTCGGCCGGGCGAACTCGGAAGCCGATAAGAGCGTGATGCTCGGTTTCCGTATCGGAGCCAGTCGAAGGAGTTCCGGCGGTGGTTACGTTGGTGGTGAGGTTCAGGGTGTTTGTCTTGGCGCGATCATTGATCTCGCGGATGCCGATCTTGTATCCAACCCAGGCAGCAAACTTGGTCGAAGGCGTCCAGTTCAACTGCATGGTGTCGTACTTGGAGTCTTCACCAAAGAAGTTGTAGTAGAGGCTTTGGGTAGTCGGGTTAGGCAGAGTCGCTGGAGCCAGGATGGTACCAGCCGTTAGCGTCGAGGTCGCGGTGCCGGTCAACATGCCGGCTGCGGGCAGCCTCCAATTAACCCAGCGGAATTTCTCATCGAAGCTCCAGCTCGGGCTGATGTGGATGGTCGCCTTGAAGTCGGCATTGGACGTGAACTGCGAAACCAGCGAGTTCCCGTAGATCCCATTCTGCGTGTACGTGGGATTGGAGAAGCGGCTGTACAACTCGGTGTAGGAACTGTTGCGTGCGGTTCCAGCCGTGTAGCTCACCGATCCAGAAAGATCGACGTGGCTAATGGAGCTGGAAGTGAACGCGAACTGGTGCGTAGGCAGAACCGTTCTAACCGGCTGCGTACGGCTATAAGCGATGAATCCGCTACAGGTGGCATTCACAACGTTTCCGCTGGAGAATGTGCAACCCGAAGGAAGGTTGGCTTTCGGATCGTAGGTGAATCCCGGATCGATCAGCAAACCAGTGGTTCCAAGCTTATAGATGTTGTGTGCGTCAGAAACGCCAGCGGTGTCGTTGCGGTCGCGCTGGTAAATGAAGTCATAGCTGAACTGAGTCTTCTGCCATGGCTTCACATCCAAGCCCACGCGATAGCGGTTCGAACGCGTGCTGTAGTTCTGCAGATAGATAAGATCGCCAGGGCTGTGTACCGATGTGTATGCGGGGCCCTGATCCTGTCCGCGCGAATATCCGAAACGGAAGCTCACCCACGACTGCGGAAGCACTTTGAGATCGATGTCGCCCATGCTGCGGCGAGTGTTCATAAAGTGCGGCGAAGTTGCGAAGGAGTTCACATTCAGCGTATTGGGAACGGCCAGCGAGTTATCAAGCAGGCTGTAATCTGAATAGTACTGATCGTGACGATACTGTACCGACAGGTCATACAGCTTCGTCTTGGACATGCGCAAACGGCCGACCTGGTTCGGGTCACCGCCGAAGCCCATCATCGATTCATCCAAGCTGTCATACAACGTGCCGGGGTGGCCGAAGGAACGCATCGTTACCGACTGGTCCAGCAGGCGCACTCCGTCCTGGAGATTGACGAGTGTGTTGTACATTGAGTGGTTGCCGCCGAAACCGGAGGACACGCGTCCGCCGAGTTCAATGGACTGATGTACGGTGTAGTTCTGCCATACTTCGCCCTTGGGCTTCGCCTGTTCATCTTCCTGTGCTACGGAGAAGGCAGACAGTGCAACCGCTAGAGAAGCAATTCCAGCAATGCGCTTCCAGGTCATTCCGGACATCCTATGCGACGCGCTTCCAGCAAGGAGGCGCTGAGATTCAACTTTCGTTTTCATGGTCAGTTCCTCCTTCCTTATTTAAAGAACCGGGCGTTGGCATTGGAGCCGTGGATCTGAGAGTGGCAAGCAGTGCAAGACTGACGAGCTACGTTCTGACTGTGGTTTCCGCCGGCATTCATACCGCTGGTCAGCGACGAGTGGCAGTTGATGCAAAGCGTATTGGTGCGTGCACGCGTCAGCAGGCGCGGATTGTTCGATCCGTGCGGATTGTGGCACGCCGAGCAACCTTCGGTCTTGACCGGAGCGTGTTCGAACACAAACGGGCCACGCTTTTCGGTGTGGCAACGGAAGCAGACGGCGTCCTGCGATGCAGCGGAGCGCAACTGATGCTCAACATTGCCGCCGTGAACGTTGTGGCAATCGGCGCACTTGATGAGGCCTTCGTTTACGCGATGGTGGAAAGACTTGTTGAAATCCGCCTTCGCCTTCGCGTGGCAGGAGTAGCAAAGACCCGGATCCTTCTTAACTAGCTGTGCGGGTTCGGTGTTGCCGTGCGCCGCATGGCAAGAGGTACAGGTAACGCCTGCGCGGCTGTGCTTGGAATTGATGAATCCCTGGTGATCCTGATTGTTCTCGTGACACTTGATGCACTGCGCGGTCACATCCTCGGGCTTGGCACCCTTGAAGGTGAAGATCTTGGTCTTGTCCCCACCGGCTTCCACGTGAGCAGAAGCAGGGCCGTGACAGCTTTCGCAACCGTGCACATCCTTGCCATTGACCTTGGCGTCGCCATTCATTCCAAGAGCATGGAAGTGCTTGGTGCCTTTTACATCATCGAACTGCTTTTCATGGCAGGTCTTGCATTGGGCAGATCCTACGTATGTTGCACCGGGGATCGCATGTTGAGATTTTAAGACATTCGACTGCGCTGCTTTTCCGTCCTTACCTACTGCAAACATTTGCAAGGACCAGAAACACAGAACAGCGAATGTGCAGACTGCGTGTTTCTTTAGAATTTTTGTACTGAAGTCACTCATTTACGTCTAATTACCTTCAATTTCAGACAGAAAACCTGCCGTGAGCCCGCAAGCGGGGAAAACTCGGAATCAACAAAATACAGCTATTCTGAATTTCCAAACTCTACATACCATGTCTGCGTGAGCTGGAAAGATGATATGCATCACAAAGTCTGAAACTGAAGGTCCTCGTCCTTTCTGTTTGGACACGGAGCAGGCGAACCCAAATTACCGCTCCGATATATCTGTCAGAAAAACATTGGCCTATTAAGCCGGCCAGCTCGAGATTCCTGGCTGAGCTCGCGGCAGTTCGCACAACATTAAACGGGTGTCAGCAGACAAAACCTAAGCCCGTTTGTGAATTTATTGAATCTGGGCAAAATCGAGGGAATCTAATCGAGACTTCTCTGGCAAGACGTTATCTTGACTTCAGTGTGCTCGGGGTCCATGTGGACGTCTGGAGCTCAACAGGGGTATGCAGACAATGTCTCGTCGGACATAGCGACCGCATCGCGCCGAGATGCGAATTGAGTCACATAAGGCGATAATGTCTGAAACAATACTGAAATGCGGTTTTCAGCTGATGTGCTTGTTGAACCAACGCATTTAACTTGGGAACATAGGTCAGGAAGATGGTTGGGCCAGCTATCGATGGGAATTGAAAAACGGGTGCGCTTATTCTTTGCAGGGGGGTGTCATGTAATTGGATTCCCTTTTGGAAACGATTACGGGTTTCCCGCACTAACTTCAGAGTGGATTCAGCGTTCCATGCAAACCAACGTCGAGTATGACCTCCTCGAATACGTAAAATTGTCCTCTATCAGTCGAATACTAGAACGTATGCGAGAATGCCATCCTGACGTGGTCGTTCTGCAACTTGGAAACCTTGAAACTGCCCCGTCGCTGCGGAAGGCTGCGCACCGTTTCTTGCCGTGGACCTTTAAGCAGTCAGTGCCACTTGTACGCAAGTCAGATCAATTATTCACACCTGCAGATCCCAGCCGTTGTCTGCAATCTAGTTTTATTGCACGATTGAAGAACTCGACACGCTACACATTTGCAAGGGGTTTGAATTCGCTTGGGCGAGCTGTTTTCAATCCTGAGTTACTTGAGCCTCCGACGAGACAGTTGCTCCAAGAGATTCGCAACGCAACGAATGCTGTTGTCTACGTCCTTAGCCCCTTGCCTTGTGCTGACAAATGGGTCTGGTACAACAGAATAGCTTTAGCTTCGATTCTCAAACGCTTGGCTTCGCAGCACCAAATGATGTTCGTAGACTCGTCGTGTGGTTTCTCAATGGCACACGACAAGGAATTCTCGCCGAGATATTTCTCGGACCCATTTCATCTCAGTGTAGACGGACAGAGGATGCTGGCGAACACGCTCTCGAAGCGCATGATTGAAGACTGGGAGTTGATTTCGGCTCAGTCCACTATGCAAACATCACCCGAGATCATTGCGGATCACTTGGATGTGAAGGACACTTCTGTAGCTATAGGGTGAGCGTGTGTATCAACGGCGCGAATACGTCGAGTACCAATAATAAGCTCATCAACATTAGGTCCTAGTGGAAGAGTTAATCGATGTTCAATTCCGGTTCGACATTGAACCCGAACGGCGGAAAGCGTGGCAAGGCAGTGTTATTCTAGGTACCGGTTCATCGCTCTACCGTCCGTGTGCCTCGTTGGATCAGGGTTATTCACCCAGATGCGATTGCATCTGCACGCTTGGAATTGGAGTTGCAATGCGCTCTATCAAGGACTGGTCGCAGGTTTCGGGCAGATCGGGTGCAGGGAAAGACCTCTACACGCGGGATGAATAAGTATAGCGTGAAGTTTAAAGCCTCCCCACATTCAAGGAATCAAAATGTCAACTGAGCAGGTCGAAAGTACAGCTACAGCAAAGGTCGATGTCGTTCAAATCGGCGGCGGGTCCGATCCGAATGTAATTGGCGTGCTGGAGTTGTTCGCGATCATAATGAAGCGGAAAGTTTTTATTGCCCGCACGACCGTCGCGGTAGCAATTATTGCGGCTGGTGTTTCATTACTCATTCCGAATCGATACACCGCAACAACGAGCCTGTTGCCTCCGCAACAACCTCAGTCACTGGCGTCGGCACTTGCTGCACAGATGGGTGGAGCTGGAGGCATGCTTGGTTCGGTTGCTGGTGGCAATCTGGGGCTCAAGAACCCAAATGACATTTACATCGGAATGCTGAGGAGCCGAGTGGTAGGAGATGCACTGGTCAAGAGATTTGATCTGACGAAGGTCTACCACGTTCAGCGAGGATCGGACGCGCGCAACCGTTTACAGGGTGCGACGGATATCCAGCATGCGAAAGAAGGATTCATCACGGTGTCGGTCGAAGATAAGGACCGGAAGCGTGCCGCGGATATTGCAAATGCTTACGTGGACGAACTCCGCAATCTTACGTCAAATTTGGCAATTACAGAAGCAGGACAACGGCGCTTGTTCTTCGAGCAGCAACTACGAAAGTCCAAAGATGATCTCGCCAACGCAGAGATAAGACTTAAAGAGACACAGCAGAAAACCGGTCTTATCCAGATGGATAGCCAGGCTAAGGCCATTATCGAGTCTGTGGCGGCGATACGGGCGCAGATTTCCGCCAAAGAAGTACAACTGCAAGCAATGCAATACTCCGCTACCGACCAGAATCCCGATGTGCTGAGACTTCGTGAGGAGTTGGCGGGATTGCGGGCGCAATCGGCAAAGCTTGAGAGACAGCAGAACGCGGGTGGTGGCGACATCCAGATACCGACTGGGAAAGTCCCAGAAGTGGGTTTGGAGTACATTCGTGCTTTAAGAGATGTGAAGTATTACGAGACGGTCTTCGAGTTACTCGCCAAGCAACTCGAGGTTTCGAAACTGGACGAGGCTCGTCACGGTGCAGTGATTCAGGTTTTGGACCCTGCGATCGAACCGGACAGGAAGAGCTCACCGAAACGCGGGCTCATTGTGGTGGTGTCGATAATGCTCGGGTTCTTCGTGTCCGTTGTCTGGGTGCTGGCCTCGGAGATTACGGATAAAATGCGGGCCGAACTTGATAAGTAGCACAATCGAAAAGATTAAGGGAAGTACATACAGGATGTGCTCTTGGAGAGTACGCGCCGGATTCGTGGGCCAATTTTAAAGGGCAGCGGAGGATACTGAGTGCGGGCGACCTTATCCGATTTGAATACACTCAGGAAGAAAACATTGAAAAAAGCGTTGATCACCGGAGTCACGGGCCAGGATGGTCTCTGTATCGCGGAGCTGCTTCTGAAGCACCACCGAATTCCCGGGGGTTTCGAGACCCTCGCGCCGCTGGGTTTCTGATGGAAACACACGCAGTCCTACGCACCCACGGTGGGCTCGGCAATCAGTTGTTTCAAGTGTTTTTCGGCCGCTTGTTTGCCGAGCAAAAAGGTTTAACACTATGCGAGGTGCATGACCTTAACTACCGTCATGCGTTTCCTCGAAGCGTGGAGCTTGCGCGTGGTGGCGATCCATCTACGTGGCAAAGATGGATCTCCGCGGTCCGGGTCCCCAAAGTGCTGGAGCGAGTGTGCAGGCAATCCAATGAGCCGTGGCAGCTTGGCCGCAGCTTCTATCTCGATGGTTACTTCCAGTGCGCCGAGAATTATGAGTCGTTTCCGGCCGATATGATTTCTCGTCAGTTGCAGCAGTTGGCGGATGAGCTGGCCATCGAACCCGCCCAACTTGATTCTTGTCTGGTGCACCTCCGCTTGGGCGATTTCTTCTCCGATCGTACTGCCGCGCGAGCTCATGTAATGAAGCGGTTGGCGTACGTGCCGCAAGACTCGAATGTAATGACCAACGATGAGGCTCTACTCCGGGAACCCGAAGTAGCTGAGGTCATGGCATCGCGCAATCTCGAACTGGTCAACACCGAAGGCATGTCTGCTGAGCAGGTGCTTCGCACCATGGCTCGTTACTGCCGCATTGACGCCAACGACAGCACCCTGACCTTCTGGTCCTCTGTTCTCGGCGGTTGCGAAGTGCCGTTGCGCGACGAACGCTTGCGCGCCTGCCGCGATCTGCTTGTCCGGCGCCGGTTAGGTCTGTGAAGAAAGGCTCAGTTTGCATGTTGCACATCAACATCCTTACCCGATACAACTTTCCTCTTTTTGCGCAGCACGCTGATGCGGACCGATTCGGCGACCGGATCCGTCTTGTTGAGAACAGCGATGAGGGTCGCGACTGGGATCTCGTGATCGTGTTTGACGGTTTGCCCTCGCCGCGAACCATGCGTGTCAAGAGTGGTGGGCTGATCTTTATCGCGGGCGAGCCTCCTGATGGAGTGCGTTACACCTCGGCTTTTCTGGACCAGTTTGACCACAGTTTCTGCGCGCATGCGTATGCCCGGAAGCGCCCTTCCAACAGTTCCGAACAGCATTTCAACGATTGGCACTTTGGCTTCAACCTTTCTGATCGAAGCCGCCGGTGGACCCACAATGCGCTACGAAATCTGCCCGCTCCGGTTAAGACGAAAGACATGTCCGTTATCATGTCCAATTTGGCTTACATGCCCAACCATTTGAAACGGCGTCATTTTCTTGCACGGCTGCAGGAGCGCTTTGGTGAGCGTATAGACGTGTTCGGACGTGGGCACCGATTCATTCCTTACAAAGATGATGCGCTACTGCCTTACCGGTTTCACGTCTGTATAGAAAATTGCCAGGAACCTGACTTGTGGACGGAGAAACTGTCGGACCCGTTTCTTGGTTGGTCCATCCCAGTTTATGGCGGATGTCCGAATGTTCACCGCTATTTCCCGGAAGACGCTGTGGTTCGTCTGGACATGGATGACGTCGAGGGCTCGCTGGCAATCATCGGCCGATTGTTGGAGAATCCTCAAGCAGAATACGATCGACGCTTCGATGCTCTGCAAATAGGGCGGAAGCTGGTACTCGGCGATTACGATATCATCCACTTAGCTGAGCGATTGTCGGCTTCAGCGGCGTCCGCCGCTGTAAGCGAACGTGTAGTCTATCCGAATGAACTATGTCGCGGATACGCTGTTGCCGACTACTCGATGCGGGTGCGGCGTTCACTTTATCGCAGGTATTTTTTGTTGACCAGACCGAGTATTAGGTGACTTTTTATGATTCAACTCAGCATAGTCGTGCCTGTCTACAAGGTTGAGCCCTGGATCGAGCGCTGTCTGCGCAGTATCACAGAGGACCCTGTTTTTGTTGATGCCTGTGAGTTGATCGTGGTGGACGATGGCTCACCTGACTACAGTATCAAGATTGCCGAAGAGGTTTGCGCCGGCTTGCCGAACGTGCGTTTCATCCGGCAGTCGAACAAGGGTTTAGGAACTGCGCGGAACGCTGGGGCCGACGCTGTCAATGGCAAGTACCTGTGGTTCGTCGACAGTGATGACTGGCTGACAGAAAACAGTTTGTCGCGCGTGTTGCAGGCCCTACGCCTGCAACCGGACCTAGATGTGCTGAATGTAGGTTATGTCATGTCCGACGGAAAGCACAGCACTGTCGTGAATCACGCGCAGCCCGGCGTAATTTACTCCGGCGAGGACTACCTCTCGCTCACTTGCGTGCAAAACGGGGTGCCTTTCTACGTCTGGTCAACTTCGTTCTACCGTGCTTACGGGCTGCGGTTTGAGCAAGCTATTTATCACGAAGATGCGTTGTTTACTCCGCAGGCCCTTTACCGGGCGCAACGGGTGAGCAGGCTCGCGCACGATTCATACGTGTACAACGTGCGTGAGGGCTCAATCATGAACTCGGGCAAGTTCCTAAAGCATGCACTTGACATGATACACGTAGTTCAAAGCCTCGAGCGCTTTCGCCTGAGTAATGCGGCGAACGGTCGAGGCACACGAGTTCTGGCAACTTACAGCGCACTGGCAGTTGGCGCTATCTACTACTACTGGAAGCGCCTGGATGCCCAGGAGAGGATACGATTAGCCGCTCATCTGCAGACGGCGACGCTGCTACGGCCAGTGCTACGTTCTTGGCGTCTCAAGTATCTGTATTCGATTGCAATCATGCAGCTGTCGGTGATCGGCCGCGCGTAACATCTGGGCAACTTCGACCCGACCCATAACATGCTACTAGCCTACATTGTTTACATATCGCTGATGACCACACTGGTGACCACTTGGAGTCTGGCGGCGCTGGCGGCTCATCCGCCGGCGTGGCGCCGCAATGCGATCCCGGTTTCTGAGGCGCTGGCGCTGGCGATGGCGATGGCAGTATCGGTGCTGCTATATGGTCTGGTTTTGGGTCTGCGTTACAACGTTGGCGGTGACTATCCAGGATACGTGACCTACTACCTCGGGGCCGTGAAAGGGGTCCACGCATCCGATGTCCCCTATGAAAGGGGTTTTTATTGGATTATTCGTGCGCTGCGGGCGCTCGAACTGCCGCCGGCGTCCCTTTTCGTGGTCACCTGCACGCTGCAGATGCTGTTCATGACGATCTGGCTGCGGCGCAACACTGTCATCGCATCTTGGTACGTTTACTTTTTCTTCACCAGCCTGCTGGTGTTTGAGTCGCTGAATGGCGTTCGCCAGGCGCTCGCCTATTCCATTGTGCTTTCGGCGATGCCCGCATTGATTGAGAAGAGGTTCTTGCGCTACATAATACTTGTGTGTGGAGCAGGTCTTATACACCAAACCGCCTTCATATTCCTGCCGTTGTATTTCCTCCTCGACCGCGATTGGGTGCCCAATCGCTATCTACAGATGACAGTACTACTCTTGGCGTACGTAGCCGGGCACCAATTCAGTGAGCAGCTGCTTCAGTTGCTGCCGCTACTTTCACTGGCTTTGAATTACAACGGCTATAGCAGTTTGCAGGATGCACTGTTCTTTGAGAAGCCAGTTTCCGGCGTTAGCCCAGGAATGATCTTCATATTGCTAATCGACTTATTCATCATCTATTCGGCTCCCATGATGAAGCGGCGTTTCGAGGGGCGGGGGTTCCGAGTCTACTACAACCTGTACCTGATCGGGGCTTTGATGACCCCAATAGCGATGTACACTAACTACATCCCGTTTGGGCGATTTGCGTTCAGCTTCACCGCGTTCAAGCCCGTAGCGCTGGCGTTCGTGGTGACTGGTTGGCTTGGCAATAAAGAAGGAAAGAACCGGCTTGCAATGCGTCTGGGTGTGATGGCGCTTGTTGCCGCCTACATGTTGTGGTTCCTGATGGCCATTTGGAATAAGGCGGCAACGTGTGCACCATTTCAGTTCGTTTAATTGTGAATATCAGATGCCTCGTCCGAAAGTCCTATTATTGGCGTACATGGTTTCTCCACTACGCGGTTCCGAATATGCGGTGGCTTGGAACTACATTACCTGGATGTCGAAGTATTGCGACTTTACCGTGCTTTACGGCTCTGCTGGGACGCACATGGGTGACTTCGAAGAACTGGCCGCCCCGATGCTTTTCAAGTTACTGCCAAGTGTAAAGTTTGTTCCGGTTCCCCCGCCGGTGTTTGCACGGTTGTTAAATGCGGCTAATCGCCGAGGCTGGCTCACTTACAGTTTCTACCTGGCCTACCGCCTGTGGCACCACGAGGCCGGGCGCGTGGCGCGACGGCTAGCTCGAGAACAAAGTTTCGACCTTGTCCACTACCTGGGGCCGATCGGTTACCGGGAACCAGGAACACTGTGGCGTATGGACTTGCCCTATGTTTGGGGACCGATCGGTGGCGCAACAAACCTCCCTTGGGTGCTGGCTCGGGCACTGCCAGTGGGAGGCCGCATTAAGCTGGGCTTGCGTGCAGTGGCAAATTGGTTCCAATTGCGCTTCAGCAGGCGCGTGCAACGCGCTTTGTCGCGTGCAGACGTACTGTTGACAGCCACCACCGAGAACCAAGCCATCTTCCGCCGCGTGTTGGGAGCCGAGAGCCTGTATTTGCCTGAAAACGGCGTTGTAGGCGAAATCGCTCTAAATGAGGGGAAATTTCAAGACCTCTCGCGCTTAAGATTGATATGGATTGGCACCGTTGAGGCGCGCAAGGCGCTTACGATTCTGGTTCACGCAATGCAGCGGGTGCGACATGCTGCGCGTTTCGAGGTGCACGTGGTGGGTGACGGCCCGCTTCGCTCCGTATTACAAAGCGCTGTGTCTTCGGCCGGATTAGGATTTCAATTTGTGTGGCATGGCAAAGTTGAGCGTGAGGTGGTTCACAATCTGCTCAACGATGCGCACTTGCATGTTATCACCAGCGTCAGCGAGGGCAATCCGACGGTGGTATGGGAGGCGATGGCATGCGGTGTTCCCACACTGACGATCGACCACTGCGGTATGCACGACACCATTACGGAAGGATCTGGACTGAAAGTGCCGGTTGGGCAATACGACGCAGTGGTGGCCGGTTTCGCTGGCCACCTGGATGCGCTGGCGGAGGACCCGGAGCGGCTGCGGCAGATGGCGCAGCGGGTGTTAGCTGACGCCGAGCGCTTCCACTGGAAGCACAGGCCGGCATTCTGGCTCGATTGTTATGCGAAGGCAGTGGCGCGTCATCGTGAGCGCCGTGGCAGCGCTGAGCTGGAATCGCATGGTATACCGCGGTGAAGCGTCAGTTTCTGCAGTTAGCTACCCTGCGGGGCGTGAAGCTCGGTCTTGCCGTGATGTCGCTGATCCTGTATGGACGCCTGTTCGGCATCGGCCTGCAGATGGACGCCTGGGTGTTTGCCTCAGGGGTGGTGGCATCGGCCGGCATGATGGCCTGGGGGCCCGTCAACGAAATCGCGCGGTCCCGTTTCCTTCAACAAGCCGCTCGTGACGGTTTTGCTTCAGCTGCACGGGGAGCCACGAAACTGCTGCGCTTTACCGCGATGGGAAGCGTGCTACTGGGGCTGTTGTTGTGGTTTGCGGGGCCCTGGCTTTTGAGCATTCTCTACGCGGGAGCGCACAATGATGGCAAGGTGTTGGTGTTGCGCATTTTTGCGCTGATTTTGCCATCGTTAGTGCTGAGTCAAGTACAGTCGCTGGGAAGCGCCTATCTGAACTGCTGCGGGGTGATCTATGCACCTGAATGGATCGCGGTGGGCTCGACGCTGACTAGCCTGGTCAGCGTCTACGGACTGGCTTCTACGCTGGGAGTATACGCGCTGGTGGTGGCCTACTACCTGAACCTCTTGCTGTCAGTGGGCTGCGTGCTGATGCTGTTGCTACGGCGACGTTTTCTGGGCGCCCCGTGGCGGCCAGTTGCGGGCCCCGCAGTGCTCGATTACCTCTGGTTCTCGGCGCCACTGTTCTTATCGTATGGTGCAGGGCAAGCCAACGGATTGCTAGAGAAGGCGCTGTCCTCTTCGCTTGGAGTGGGAATGGTGGCCAGCGTCAACTATTCCTCCCAAATCAAATCTACGCTGCAGGCAGTGATTGCCAGTGTGTTGTTCTCTTTAGCAGTGCCTCGCCTAACCCATGCCGCAACCAGCGGCACGGACGAGGAGTTTGCCGTGGTGTGGCGAGAAGTACAACGTGTGGTGATGGTGTTTTTGCTCGCGGTGCTGCCCCTCATTTGGGGAGGGGCCGATCTGATCGCGGCGATTCTATTCGGGAAGGCACGCGTGAGTGCTGACCAACTCGGTCTGATTGCCGGTCTGATACGCCTCTACTTGGTGGCGCTGGTGCCAGTGTCGCTGTATCTGGTGCATGGAGTAGCGTTGCTGGCGCAGCAAAAGAGCCGCAGCTACGCGGTGTACGGTGTGGTATCCCAACTGATGTCGGCGGCATTCAGCCTGTCGCTGTTGCACGTGCTGGGGGTGCAGGCGTTCCCGCTGGCACTCTTGTTATCCCATGGCGTGGCGGCAATAGCCATGTCGCGGGCGGTGGGGTCATCGCGATCCCTATGGATCGAGCTGATCGGTTGGCTGAGCGTGATCGCGTTGGCAAGCGTACTGGTTCGCTCCCTGGCGTCGTGGACGCACATGAAGCTGAGCTCAGCACCGCCAGCACTGATTCTGGTGTCTGTTTTCTACTGCGCGGCATTGGGGGTCGGTCTGCTGTGGCACCGATCCCGACAGTGGAGAAGTGCATGAGCGCACAGGGACACCAGCGGCACGTGCTGCTGCTGCATCCATTCGATGCAATGGCAGGCTCACAGCGCATCGCCGCTACGCTAGCCCGCGCGCTGCAGGGGCTTGACGTGCCGGTGCAGGTGCATCTGGGATTTGGCACCAACGGCTTTGTGTCGCAGGTGGGCGGAGTCCGCCGATTCTTGGGGGTGAACCGCATCTCCCTGCGCAAGGTGCTGTACCCGCTGTGGATTCTTGCCATGATGCCGCGCATGATCTGGTCGGCATGGCGTGGAAGCCTGGTGTGGGCAAACACTGTGCATGCGATCCCTGCGGTGCTGCCTATGTTGTGGCTGGCACCTAATAGGGTCGTGTTGCACATGCACGAGATCGAGTATCCGCGCATCTTCCAACGATTGTTACGGTGGTCAGCTTCCCGCGGCGCGCACGTTCTGTGCGTATCGAATCTGCACCGCCAACGGCTGGGTGTGCCTGCGCATGTCTTGCCAAACTGCGTTGACCATAGCAGCGACACCACGCCGCTGGATCCACCGATATTGCTGTTTGTTGGTGAGGTATCTGCATCAAAAGGATTCCCATTGTTCGTTGAGGTGGCTCGACGGTTGCCTCCTGCCGGCGTCCGTACTGTTGCTTGTGTACCTGGCATTCCCTTGTCCGCACGTAGCTGGGCGGAGGCCGCGCAAGCAGCAAACGTGGAGATTCGCTGCGGCCTCTCAGACCCGCTTCAGATGTTTGCGGGGGCTTCCCTCTTGCTGCAATGTACCGACCCATCACTGTGGACCGAGACTTTTTCTTTGGTAATGGCTGAGTCGCTGGCCTGTGGCGTCCCCGTGGCCACAGCTGGCACAGCTGTGGCACCCGAAATTTTGGGTGATGCATGGGCGTTCGATGTGCCCACACGTGCCCCGGAAGACATCGCGGCTGCGGTGCTGGCTCTGCTGAATGATCCGCCTCGCCTTCAATCGCTGCGCTCCGCCGCACGTGCTCGCCGGGCACATTTCTCATTCCATTCTTTTCAAAAGCGCGTGTCCGATGTGTTGGATCGCTTGTCAGGGGAGCAAACGCGGTGAGTGGGGCACAACCGGAACTCAACAGGAATACGATGATTGGCGTTGTCGGTACGGTCGGCGTACCAGGTCGCTACGGCGGCTTCGAGACGCTAGCCGAGCAACTGGCGCGACGTATCACACCCTCGATGGCACGGTTGGTGCTTTACTGCCAGCGCAGTGCTTACCCCGAAATACGCGGTCAGGCTGATACCCGATTCTTAGGACACCGAAGGGTATTCATGCCATTGCGCGCTAATGGACCAGCCAGCTTATTGCACGATGCGTTGACGATGCTGCACGCGGCGCTGGTGGCGCGCGTGGACGTGATGCTGGTGCTGGGCTATTCCGGTGCTTGGGCGCTTCCAATCATGCGTCTGTTGCGTCCGCATATGCTCATTGTCACCAACATCGACGGTATGGAATGGCGACGCGAGAAATTCGGGCCGCGCGCCAAGCGGGTGCTTCGCTGGCTAGAGGACTGTGCAGTGCGCTTCTCGCACCGCGTTATTGCCGACAATGCAGCCTTGGTGCCCTTGGTCCAGGCTATTCACCCCGGACTTCATCCTCTATTGATTGCCTACGGCGGTGATCACACCATGGTGCCGCCAGCTGTGTCGCCAGTGCCCGTTACGCCACCATATTACCTGTCGATTGCGCGTATCGAGCCTGAGAATAACTGCGAAATGATTCTGAAGGCATTTGACGTGGAGCCTTCACGTCGGTTGGTGTTTGTTGGTAACTGGAATGCAAGCACCTATGGTCGGGATCTGAAAGCGTGTTACGCTCGGCGTCCTCACATGTACCTGCTCGATCCGGTGTACGACCTCGCAGTATTGGCGGCGCTCCGCGCGGGTGCCTGCGGTTATGTCCATGGCCACAGTGTGGGCGGCACTAACCCATCGTTGGTGGAGGCCTTGTTTCATACCTCGCGGATTCTGGCTTTTGACTGCTCATTCAACCGCAGTACGCTCGGCGGACAAGGTGCCTACTTTGCCGATGAAGAGACACTCGGCAACCTGTTGCGGACCGACGTCAACTTGGACATGGCACGCTCTGTGGTACAGACGCTACATCGACGCTACCGATGGGACAACATTGCGGAGGCTTATCTAAACGCTTGCAGTGTGAAACTCGTACCAAGTGAGCGCGAGTGCCGTGAACCTCGAACCA
Source organism: Koromonas humicola (assembly GCF_059726255.1). Classification (NCBI taxonomy): domain Bacteria; kingdom Pseudomonadati; phylum Acidobacteriota; class Terriglobia; order Terriglobales; family Koromonadaceae; genus Koromonas; species Koromonas humicola. Next base: position 4,306,931 of record NZ_AP040873.1, on the reverse strand, counting down.
GCCCGAGAGGTGGGCAATGCGTTTAGGCTAACTTCTGGGTCCGCACTTCGCGCTGTGTACAAAGACGGCCCGGGCGCGCACTGCGGCGGACTTACTCCCTCACCATTTTGAGCAATCGTCGCACTTGGCTCCACTCCGGTCCTTCCCGCAGCCCTGACGTGCGTGAAAAGAATTTCATCATCAAAGTGGTTATGACTCGTTGCCCTGTGAATTGCGCGTGATTTCGAGATAATCGTTGTACGTTGAACGCAGCCCATCGCGTAGAGATATCTCCGCCTGCCATCCGAGTTTCTGCATCCGGCTCACATCGAGAAGCTTGCGCGGCGTGCCATCTGGCTTCGTGTGATCAAATCTCAGCTTTCCCTCGAACCCAACCACTTCAGCTACAGTCCTAGCCAGTTCTTCGATAGTCATATCGACCCCGCACCCAACATTGAAAAGAGGCGGATGTTCGACCGAAGCGCATAGATCCAAATACTTGTCCTCTGGGATTTGCAGCATGTGAACACACGCTCTACCAAGGTCGTCGCTATATAGAAATTCGCGACGAACTTGTCCAGACCCCCAAACCACAACTTCCGATGCACCGCTTACTTTTGCGACGTGCATTTTCCTCAGAAGCGCGGGTAAAACATGCGAATTCTGCGGGTCGTAATTGTCATTGGGGCCATACAAATTGGTAGGCATCAGGGCTACAAACTTCGTTCCGTACTGCCGGTTTAGTGCCCAGCACATCTCGATGCCGGCAATCTTCGCCAAAGCGTATGGCCGATTTGTTAGCTCGAGAGGTCCAGACAGCAGGTATTCTTCACGGATCGGCTGAGGACAGTCTCTAGGATATATACAGCTCGATCCCAAGAAGATCAGACGCTTCACACCAAACTCGTACGCAGATTCGATGACACTCGTCTCGATGTTCAGGTTCTTAAAGAGAAAGTCTGCTGGATAATTGGAATTGGCGAGTATTCCACCCACCTTTGCAGCGGCCACTACAACAAAGTCCGGCTTTTCCTCCCGAAAGAACAGCGTTGTAGCCGCACGGTCGGACAAATCCAAATCAGCATGAGTGCGAGTGAGGATCTCGCTGAAACCTGACTTCTGCAGTTGCCGGACGATAGCCGATCCAGCTAGACCAGCGTGTCCGGCTACAAAGATCCGTTCGGAGTGTTTATTCATGGTAGGCGTACACCTTGTATCCGTTACTCTTGACGAGGTGATCGCGTTCGGCCGCGATGAGATCCTCTTTCATCATCTCGCGCACTAGCTCAGTGAATGTGGTACGAGGAGTCCAGCCCAATTTCTCTTTTGCTTTGGCCGCATCCCCGAGCAGCGTCTCGACTTCTGAGGGTCTAAAATACCGGGGGTCAACTGCAACGATAACTCGGCCTGAGGTATCGAACCCTTTCTCGTCGAGACCAGTTCCACGCCATTCAATCTGGATTCCAACTTCGGCAGCGGCCGTTTGAACAAACTCACGTACGCTATGCTGCTCACCGGTCGCAATCACGAAGTCTTCCGGCTTCGATTGTTGCAGCATCATCCATTGCATCTCAACGTAGTCACGCGCATGTCCCCAGTCACGCAACGAAGCTAAGTTGCCGAGATATAGACAATCCTGCAGGCCCAGCTTGATGCGAGCAAGTGCACGCGTGATCTTCCTCGTGACAAAAGTCTCCCCGCGTGTGGGCGACTCATGGTTGAAGAGGATACCGTTACATGCGTACATCCCATAAGCTTCTCGATAATTCACCGTAATCCAATATGCATAGAGCTTAGCAACAGCATAAGGTGAACGGGGATAGAACGGAGTGCGTTCAGTCTGTGGAATCTGCTGTACCAAACCATAAAGCTCGGAAGTTGAAGCCTGATAGAAGCGAGACTGCAGCCCTAGAATCCTAATTGCCTCCAAGATGCGCAAGGCGCCCAGTGCATCGGCATTAGCAGTGTATTCTGGCTGCTCAAACGAAACCGCGACGTGACTTTGTGCCGCTAGGTTATAGATCTCGTCCGGTTGAGCCTTTTGACAGACATTGATCAAACTCGACGAGTCTGTCATATCTCCGTGGTGCAATATGAATTTCCGGTCTGCGACCTCTGGCCCTTGATACAGGTGGTCAATACGGTCGGTGTTAAACAGCGAGGTTCTGCGCTTAATCCCGTGCACTTCATATCCCTTGCGAAGTAGAAAATCCGCAAGGTATGCTCCATCCTGTCCTGTGATGCCAGTGATTAATGCTACTTTTCGTTTCAAAGGAGACACGCCTCCCGAACTGCGCCTGCTCAAAACTGTTGCGCATGGACTGTACTGACATTATCGCAGAATTCCGGACGCACGAAGCGCGCTATCGTTATCCGCAGTATTGCCAGTTTGAGGTGCAAGGTCCTTCGTGCATCAGAGCCTCGCATCCTCGCAAGTCGAGATCTAAGAAATAATTCTGCGTCCCCGGAGAAGGTGACCGACACTAACAAGCGCAAGATAAGGAGAAAGCTGAAAACCCTTTGCCTTCACTAGCCCATGAAGGCCATCGAGAACCATGAAGTGAACAAGATAGACGCTAAAGCTTACGCGCCCCACATAAGCCAGCGCTGGGATTTTCAAAAGGCCGGAGACCGGCCACGCCCCGCTCAGAACAAGGCAGGCAAAGGAAGCTCCAATTAGGACGGGGGTAGCCAGCACGGTCCATATGGGTTGATAACTCAGTTCGACTCCGCTCACGAATAGAGCAACAAAGGCGACAGAAAACGCGGGCGCGAGAGTAGAGCGAGGTATCCGTTTGATTCCGTAGAAATAGAGCGAGAGTCCCACGGCAAAGACGGGGTATTGTGTGGGGAACCAGTGGTGGATAAATGCGTCGTTGGCCAGCGACCTGCTATATACGAAAGAAACCAGCGCAACAGGTGTTAGGCACCAGAGGAGAATGACCCGCACCCGATCCCGACGAATCAGAAACAGAAACGGAATCGTGAGGTAAAAGAACATCTCTACGCCAATTGACCACCCGCCGGGGACAACCGAATTGTTCGCTGACGGTACCCAGGTATGAATGAACAGCAAATTGGAGGCGAGGTCAAACACTTGGCTACTGCGTGTTGGTATTGCGTGTCCAGCATGAGTGAGGACAGCATTCTCAGTGACATAAAAGAAGGCGGCCAAGTAATAGAGCGGCGCGATACGGAAGAAGCGCTTAGTAAGCCAGCCGATATTCGATCGGATCCCGTGCCCGAACTTACGAAGATGGGAGTCATAAGTGAGCCCGATAGTAATAGCGCTGACGATGAAGAATAATTGGACACCATACTGTCCAGCTTCTGTTGATACTCTTAGAAAGCCGCCTGGCAATCGGGCAAGTTGACCGGAGTGAACGAGAATAACCCCCAAAACAGCTATTCCGCGGAAGCAATCCAGCCACTGAAGCCTCTCACTCGGCTCAGTATGGGGACTTGTAGGCGACATCGTAATATTATAGGGCGCGTTCCCCGTGAAGCAAAACTCCTAGGGGCCGGTTATGGGGCGCTTTAGTTGACCGCGACAGCGGTAACGCAGTTTCAGTGGCGCAACCGTTTTCCAGGTACGACGAATGCTTTTTTGTGTAATAGCGCCGAAACCAAGTTGCGACTAGCGCAACCGCGAACTCCGGTTGCGCAATCTCCACTATGCGATGATGGCGGCGGCAACGGAAACGTGGCAGCTTTCGGAGTGATGGCTGACCTGCTGTCGGCAACATAAGCTGCGGGCTGAATCAGACTTCAAGGGATCGTTCAATCTGATGTCTTCTCTGTCCGCGGGCGCCGTGCAGGTTACCCAAAGCATGGGCAGCAACTTTCAGATTTGTTGGAGCTACTTGGCGTGCAATAATGTTTCGCAACTGCGAATGCTATGATGTTGCATCTCTCAAAAGGAAAAAGTCTTGGGTCTCCTTAGGATCCTGTTAGCAATAGCTGTCTGCATTTTCCACACTTCCCCTTACCGCACTCATTGGCTTACCGGAAATGCCGCAGTGTATGTGTTTTTCGTGGTCTCCGGCTTTTACATACAAATGGTAATTGCAAACAAGTACACGCTTCAGAAATTGGGAAAGGAATGGAAATCCAAGTTCTATCTAGCTAGGTACTTGCGCTTGTATCCATCCTATGTGGCCGCGCTTCTGTTGAAAATTGCTCTGATCGTGTACATTGCCTACGCCAGTAGGCAGTTGATCGAACCTGCAAAGTCTTGGGCGAACATGTTCTGGCTGGGAAGTAGAGCGCACATGTTGCAGGGCATCATGCTGGGAGTGTCGTCTCTAACGATGTTTGGGCTCAATGTGCCTAGCAATTCTATTCTGGTCATCGGCCCGTCGTGGAGCATCGGTGTGGAGATCGCCTTTTATTTGCTAGCGCCGTGGCTTCTCGTTAAGTCCGACAAGTGGCTATATTATTTTGCGATCGTTGGAGCGGTGATCAGGCTAATCCCCTATGGCTATCACTCTCCGCTGTTTGTGGGACTTGAATGTTTCTGCATGGGAGCCCTATCCTACCGTCACCGAAATACTCTCAACCGATTCGTGAAAGAGGGAAGTCGGTTGCAGTACATGACAACTGCGCTGGTTGTATCTGCGATGGTTATGTGGTCTGTTCCACCTGTCACGTTCATCGCATCCAGCGGCCGACATCTAGGACTGGACTCGATTCTCTATCCATTCGTTTTTGCTTTGTTGATTCCCTCCATATTCAAGGTAAGCAAAACAAACAAGATAGATCGCACGATTGGCGAATTATCGTACCCATTCTACATTTTCCACTCGTTGACGATTAGCGCAATCACGTATCTTTATCCAACAGCAGAAGGGTTGACGCTTTCAGCCGCTGCAATAGCCTCCACTTTGGCGTTTTGCTGTTTTGTTCTATGGCTTGAGTTGCGCACCATAGAGCCTTTTAGAGCGCGATTGTCTTATTCCATCCGGGTTGCTGAGGCTCAGTCTATGTCGTCCGTGTAGTCCAGGCAGCGCTGGAGAGGGAAGACGGTACTTGAAAGATGGGTTCGCTGTTGACCATCTCCGGAAGGATTTCGCAAATAGCGTTCGTTGTTCCGCTGTGATCCCCACGTCGATCCGACCACAACGTGCAGCTTGTAACCATGAATGCTGCCGTCATGCTGACAAGAGGGCGGAAGTCAGCGTGGCGCACAGAAGAAATACTGGAATGCCACTGCCCAGCAGACCTCCGATTTGGTCAAAGATGCCCAGGACACTGTTAAAGCCTGGGGAAGCGTCAGATTGATCCAACTCTCCTTCGTTTCCAGACCACACTCGACCGTACAAACACACTGCTTGCTACGACCAACGATCAGGGCATAAAGGCCGGTCCATTTCTACTTTCAGCGACGAGCTTTGTGGGAAACGCAGATGGTCTAATCTCCGATCCAGCGTTGCAAGCATCTCTGGTTAACATGCAGCGCATGATGGGGGGCGATGCGCTGTTAATGGAGGACACGCATCGCAAGTTCCATCGCTGGTACTATCCGGAGCGGCAGAATCCCCTTAAGACGACTTTCGCACTGCTTCCCGTGGCCGGACACGGGAAGCAGAGTTTTGCTATTACCTTGGACCTCGCCGTTTCGACGACGAGCCAATCAACAGCATGCGCAGCGCAGCAAGGCGCTGCTTCACCGCCGCGAATTCGTCTTCAGCTGCTCTTCGACAAAGGCGGTTCAACCTGTACGAGGTCCGCCATGCAGAGTTCGGCGAAGAAGTCGAGAACTGCGCTCCCATGTAAGCTCGCCGCGTGTTGCGGTTGCGAATATGCGAGCTGAAGAAATCCCGCAGCCTGGTACGCGCCTCAGGACGTGCCCCGAAAAGGGACGGCAACGACGTCGCGGATGCAAGGACGACTGTGGGTTCCCTCACTCATTGATAAAGGACATTATCATGCGCAAACTGCTGGAATAGTGTCCTTGGTTTCCAAGCAGAGCAGTATGCAACCGGACGCCCTATTGAACGTGTCTGCGATCATAATTGGCAACATTGCCAATTATCCCCTGCCGAGAGGAACTGCCCGAATCCCATACCAATCGAATCCTGCAGTTTCTTGCTAGCGCGCGGCTTTCTCCAGATCGCCGGAAGCACTTGGGTGTGCATCACAATGTGAGGTGAAATTGCTGTGCAACGAGGAGCTGATTCAGATGAGCTTCCGGGCTCGCAACACGCTGCCGAGACCTGCGGATAGCTTCGGATCGATACTCCTCGCGCGTTCCAATCGAAGCTGCGTGCGCCGAATCCGCCCCTCGGGGGAGTTGCGCGGGGGAACGGCTTCGGGCGATGCTCGTTTTCTGGGCGCGTGTCCAACGTGCAGGCCGCCGCAATATAGATGGGGATATATGTGGAGATTCTCGTCGCGATAGAGGCAACTTGCGTGCTTCATCGCGCTCAGGAAATTAAGATGGCGAAACTTTCGCCTGTAGGAGCGCCATTCAATTCGTGACAAAGGGCATCCTCCTACGGAATGGACCTGAGTTAATTGGTGGATCGCACAGCTTGGGTGCAGCGTGTTCCTTGCCGCTTACGTCGAGTGCTTTGGGGAATTGCGTTGCGGGAGCGGAGGTTGAGGTTGGTGCGTACAACCGAGGTCATAAGTTTGGGGCACAGCGGTGGCGCGGAATCGTTACCTTAAGTGTGTTCGAACACTGGAGAGCAATGCCAACGAATGTGCAATCACGGTCCGAACTTTTGCGATTTCCTCAAGCGCTGCGTCCAGGTTTTTGTAGCCGACAGCATCCATCCATGCGGCAGCCATGACAGGAGCCCTGCTCCATCCGCTTCCGCAACTGAATGAGCACTGTGCCCCAGCGAATGTTTTCGGAGATGGCATCCAGAATGGAGTCGAACTCATCGACTTCGATCGGTTCTGAATCTCTGATGGGAATGTGCATATAGTTCACCGCAGGATTGCGAAACTCCACCGCGTCTTCGCAGAGCGTGATTACGGTTGTGATACCAAATGGATTGGATTTGGAGAGCAGTTCGGCATCCATCCGATTGCCGACAAAGAGACGCTCCCATGCTCGGGTCATAGAAGTCATAGTGCCTTTCAATGGGGGCTGTGAGACGAAGAGCAGCGTAGAAAAGAAGAAGCGCTCAAGTCCTGCCGGACATGACCGTCGAGATTGAGAATCGAGCCGTAGCGGTCCAGTGAACGGCAAATTGAGGCCGGCAGACCCATTACGGTCACAACTATGCTTCGGCTCTGTGAGGTTCTGGAGATCTCAATGACGAAACTTGTAAGAGGACTTGACGCCGGGATCTACGAGAAACTGAACCCGGAACAGATCCTGCCTCGTCGCCGGCACCGCGGCTGAGGATATCGAAGATGTTCTGAAGCAGCACGGGTGCCAATTGTCCTGATCTAGTTACCGGGAACGTCGTCGCCCTGGGCCGACAGGTGACTCAACAACTTATGTGCAGCCTCATCGAACTGTTGTGGGTCCCAGTAACCATCGAATCGATGGTCCGGATTCATGCCGAAGAAGTCTGTGCTCTTGCTTATCCATTGGCTTTCTATGGGAATATGTCCGCAGTCCTTCAGGATGTGAATGATTGCGGCCTTTCTGCCGCGATCACCGAATAGCTGAGAAGCTCTCTCCACACCCGTCCAGTGGTGCTTCACAAACCGGTGCCGTGGCCCAAAGTCCGCGAACGCGTTATCAATCCACCGATTTACGTCTTCGCATCGGTCGCCGAGAAGCCTTTCGCAGTCGTTACAGTGCTCGTCAAAGTGGGCCAAGGCATTCCTCCTTGAGGCGGATGTTGCACCCGTTCTCGTTGCGGCAATGCTGCAATTAGCCGAGGTGAATTAGCTAAAAAGCCGACTACGTTTCGCCGGCAAAGACTCCACTCCAGAATCCGTCGACGCTCTTCAACGCCCTGGTTACCGGAGGTTGGTTCCAATGAAAAACAAGGTTTGCTGAAGATGATGACAACTCCTCTTCGCGAGCACGGATTCACAACAATAGGAGAATGCCTGTCATGTTTGGTCACGCCGACACGGCCATCCATTGCGTCATGCTTACCCTTAGGAACATTGTCAGAGTCACAATTTCAACAACGAAAAGCCCGTAGGAGTCGCTGGGAGGTGGCCTACGGGCTGGTTCACTCGGTGGAGGTGGACCTATGCAGCCATCGAGTATTGATGGAGGTGCATATGGAACACCACCAGTGGTTGCACATCGTGGTCAACATCGCGCTCGACTGGCGAATGCTGATTGTGATCCTTCTACTGGTAAGGATGCTCAAAACGCGTAAGCGTTAGAACAAGGTGGCAAGTCCCTTGCACGGCTGACCACCGTTTCCTTAGATGCAGATGTTCCAACCCTAGACCGAATTAGTCAAGTGTTCACGTGATCTTTCCCTGCAGTTGGAAGCCATGTATGAAACCAATGGTCGCAAGACAAAACAAGAATTGTGAAGAATTTTCCGTCGACCGAGGTCCCGGTTGCTGCGGCATCGTCGCGCACGTGAGTATGAAAATCGCGCATCCTAGAGCCTGCTCAGGAGTCTTTTGTCTAATCAAATCTGAAAAAAGAAACCAAGTGACTGGAGCCAAGCTTGGCCTGGTAGGCGCGACTTAACTCACGCCCAAATCTTCCCTGAATCTGCAACCTGAATGTTCACCAAATGAACGCCATCGCGACAAAACATCTGTACGTTGCAACATCATTCATTGTCCGATTTCGTCGATGGAAGCCATTTGAGCTGCTTGCAACTCTAGCCAACTTGGATTCCCTGCGAAGGCCTAAAATGCCTGCGGTTCACACAGCACTGAATGAACGGCCGAGCGAATAGTAGTAGTCAGTCCGCAAGTACCTGATAGAGCTAACCTTGCGGCCGATTCAGTTTGAGACATTCTGGGCATATTCTGGATGTGTTCTGCACGTTGTTTGGGCGTCCATCTCACTCGACCCGATCAATTAGGTCCAGGAACGGCATCGCGGTTAATCCCCACTCGGTGCGGATTACGACGTTAAATTCGGGTCCGGAGCTCAGCAGATTTCCAATTGTTGTGAACGCAACAATCACTGCTTTCGGGTGAATTACGTCTGCAAGCGCCGCTACCATCTCCGAGTCAGCGGCGACATACATGACAAGATCGACGAGGGTTTCTCGTTCAAGAATCTCTCCAATCTGTCGCCATCTGTCGAGGGCTTTTGGCGTCCTTTCCAGCTCCAACGCGACCGCTAAGGGGCGCTTTCCGAATCGTTGCCGGGGCAATGAAAAGAACAGATCATACTCCTTAGCTAACCGCTCTTCACCGGATTCACTCATCCTACTTTCGCGTATACCCAGCTCTGAAATCATTCCGGTTGCGGCAAACTCCTGGCGAAAGAAAGCTCGAATCTGAGTCAACTGAAGCGAATGATGAATTGACGTTAGATTCGAATTCCTTTTTCCCGCAGGAGTAATTGAACGGGGACATTTGTGCAGATATGACAGTTCCTGGACGCCACGCTCTGTAGCTGAGTAAACCGCGAATACGCTCGAAACAACTTTCACTTGTCGCACTAAACCGTGTGTCAAAAGCTTTTTGAGCCGGCAATAGAAGGCGCCTTTGCTCCTTACAATGCCAGCATCAACACACTCGTCATAAAGCAATTTGGTATCTATGTAACCCGCATCTAATACTGCGCGAAGGACCGGAACATCAGTATCTGGCCCCAGGACAAAGGATCCTTTCATCATTGCTTGACCCTCGCCATCTGCAAGCTTCTCGCCGCTAGTATCGCCGGGGATGGACTTCCTGTTTCGCGAAATACTTCACGGAGCGCCCTAGCGTTCATCTGTGATTTTTGCTCAAGAGCTTCCGCCCGTTCATATTGCTGGTAGGCTGCCTGCTTCCACTTAGAAGCTTCTGCGTTCCACGTGTCCAGGTCCGATTTCCATTTGATCCGTTCTGATTTCAGAATCATGACCTGATGTTGCGCATCGCCAAGTTGCGCTGCCTTCAGCACAGCTTCGTTGCGTGCCACCGTTTCGCCATGGGTGAGTTCTTTCATTCTCATTGCCGAAAGGCGCAAGTCGCGAAACAACTGCACGAGCAAGAAGAGAAGAACACATGTATCCAAGAACGCCGCACCTGAGATCCACTGGATCAAGAGGACATCAGTTCGGGAGAATGGGAACCAATCGTCCGGTTCATGGGAAGAACTGGCCATTTCGCCTGCGGGTTTCACCTGACGTCCGTTTACCTTTTTGCTGTTCATCGGTTGGGGCTGAGTGCTACTTGCTGCGTTGCCTAGGCGTCCGGCGCTGCCCTTCGAGTGCTGCCTAAGGACAGAATTGATCGCGCAATATGCCAGCACAGACGACCCGACTAGCACGACTGCAAAACACAGAACTGTGAGTAGCTTCATGATGATGCCTCCACTCCATAACTCGGGGCCCAGGGAAATCCTGTTTGAATCGCTGAGTGGTGAAGGTCCGTCCATAGCAATTCGAAACGGCGGCTGACACGTTTTTTGAGGACTTTCCAGCAGTGGAGTAGGTGATGGCATCGCCGACAGAGACTTGCAAGTCTCCTGAGTGCATGAGCCTGCCTTCTGATCTGTGTCAGGTGTCCTCTGACATCGCGGGAGAATGCAAGACGATGGTGCACCACCTCTGCTGGCCGACCGCAACATACACACTTATATCGGTCTTTGCGCAATCGTTTCAGGCGGTTCCCGCCGAACATCTCCCGATCATGTCTACACGAGCCGCAGAAGCGACCTGGGCCAAAGTGGAAATTTGGACAGCTGTGTCCAGCGCATTTACGGAGTGTTCGTTCCGCAAGTAATCCCATATCGAAGTCTCCAAATGAACAAAGTCCATGCAGGACAAACCTGCATGCAAATACGTCGCGCCGCATCGGGCGCTCTTGTACCGGTATTTGTGCTGCGCAGATGGGAGTCCTCGTTGAAAGCGACATGGATACGAAGGCCCATTTTTCCGAATTTGGCGAAAAGGTTCGGAAGAGCGCATTCATTTCCGGGAACAACGTGAGTCGCGCCCACATGTCACCCGGTGATTTGGAGGTTCGATATTCGAGCCTTGACTCGGCTCGCTGCGCTGGGCAAAGGCACAGCGCTACAAATCCTTAGCTTGCATCTTTGTACGGAACAGGATCGGCTAGGGGCGGTCCTGGACTGCTCCTAAACTGCAATACAAATGAGCAGCACTCCGATCTTCTATCGGCGGCTAGCGGTTTTCAATAGCTCTTTCGTATGGATCGCAATTTTGCAAATTGTTGCGTACTCGCATATTCGCCCACGCACACTTTCGTCTACTTAGCGACCTGGACTTTCAGGTGCCTGCGTACGTGCTTTTGTCAGCCATTCATCCAACAACTGCTCGACGAGTTCACTGAACTGAGTTCCCTTTCCTTCTTGCAGTAACGCTATTTTGACGGCTCTATGCGTGTTCTTCCGAATATATGCGGTTACCTGCTCGAACGATCCGTCGCTGCGCTTTCCAAGCGGACCACGCGACTGAATAGCGGGTATGCTGTCGCTGGAAGTTTGCCTCCCCAGCTCCTTTTCCACCTCGTCATTGCGATTAAGTAGCCCGCTAAATCTGCTTCCTGTTTTCTTGTCGATAGTCACAGGATCTGGGCCCCCGCTGCTCTGTAGTCATCCCACGCTTGTTGAGCTCTGGGATCGTCAACTTCCGCGACCGGTACGCCTGCGAGTGCTGCCTTCTGAAATGCTATGAAGCGCCGAATGCCGCCTGAAAATAGGGGAACATTGGCTTCCATGAGTACTTTGCGGGCATCCTCTCCATCATGATTTGGAACCGGCGGGATGATCGTTAGCAACACGCGAAAGTTGGTCGCGCCAACATTTTTCAATTCGCGTACGGTTAACATTAGTGCTTCCAGGGACAAGGCGTCGGGCGTTGTCGGAACAACAAGAAGGTCACATGCCGCCACCAATATCTCAATGTCCTCCGGGCTCGGGCGAGCCTGAGTATCAATAATGGTATGAACATAGTCTCGCGCGTACTTGGTTGCATATCGCTCATCCGCAACTTTGAAAGGTAAACTTCCTCGCTTAGCCCACCCTGACGCGCTTCGGTTCGGATCTCCGTCCAGTAAGAGCGTAGGAGCAGTTTCGGCAAGATATGTTGCGAGATGAATTGAAGTGGTCGTCTTTCCGACGCCACCTTTGAAACTCGCCACTGTGATAATCATCAACATTCCTCCATTGAGAGCTTAGGAAGACCTATTCACGTAGGGTTGCGACTGATCGGGCGGTAAGTACGACCACCGCCGGGTCCCCTGGTGTGAGTGTGCAGCTTGACTCTATTAGCGGAAGTTAATCGCCGGAATCGGCACATGCAGGTGTGCCGCTCTGTATTCTTGCGCGACTCATCGGGCGGGCTATGCCAATATCCTCCCTTTGATGGATTTCCGCTCAGGAACGTGTGGCGGTGATGGATAGAGGCGTATACCGCCTGACACCATTTCGACTCTAGCTTGCTTATATTCTTTGAGTACTTTCCCGAGTTCCCGAATGAACTTGCGTTCAAAGTCCCGTAGCCGCGTGTAGTGGCTTCCGAACTGTCGCGCCAGCAAAGCGTAGGAAAGAGTGCCAGTCGGCGCTTTCAACCTAAATAGCCTGAGAGACAGCCAGTTATAGATGTCCAGTGCCAAGACTGATTTCTTGAGTACGAAAAGTGTTGAGAGATTTGTCGGAACACGGGTGGTCAGGAAGTCCATGAATGCTGCTTCAGTTAGCTGTAAAGTTTTCTCCCATCTGAGTTGATTCGTGCGCCACAAGGTCCAAGAATTCCCGATTCCTTCGACAAACGAATAGTCCCTGTAACGGTCATCCGGTCCGGTTATGGCTATCTTGCACGTTGCGAATCGGTGGACCTGCTCCATAAGGCGTTTGTTAGTTGAGTTCTTTCCCCATTTAGGCACCAATCCTAGTTCCGTCATGAACGCTGTGAGGGAGTCGCCTAGATCGATAATGCGTGACTCGTACATGACTACCTGTAGCCCGATATATGCCAAAATCAGTCGAGGTATTGAGCCATAAGGGATTCCATGGTGGACGCAGACATGGAGTGTACCCTGATAATTCATTGTGACCGGGCGACCAAAGGACGATTCAATTTGATCAGCTCTCTCGATCTGCTCCAGGAATGGCTGAACAGTTAGTCGGCACGCTCCATTCACCCTTGTCCATGAGGGCACCAGCCCTGGATCTCGATGCGGAAGGTTAGTCTGAACCAGCCATCTCGGTACGTATGTAATTGGCCCAAACAGCCGCCGTGTTTCAATGGCATTTATGTCGTCCGGTGCTGTTTCGGCTGCGGAAGACTGCCCTTCGGCGATATTTGCGAGTGATAGATTCATCTCTTCAAGCCTGCCGCCGATTGCTTTCGATTTGTTCCGCGATGTACTGGTCTACTTCGGCTTCGATCCAGGCAACACAGCGGCGGCCTCCAAGTGAGATTTGGCGCGGAAACTTCCCTTTCGCAATCTCGTCGTAGAGCGTAGATCGGGAGTACCCCGTTTTCTCGAGGACCCGGGGCAAACGTAGGAGCTTGAGAGACACCTGTACGTTCCTTTGCATGGCGTCAGTCTCGCTCGGACGACGGTAGACGACGAGGAATGTATACGAGCTTTATTTGTTCCGGGTTATAGAGGACGGCGTGATGGTGATACTTCCGGCTCTCAAATCACAAGGCGCCTGTGGTAAAACGCATATCCACACTTTTTTGGATCTACTACCGGGTATTTAAGATTGAGAGGAAGAATATAGGTTTCTTTATGGCGACCGATGGGGTGTTGTCTTGCGACTGATGGGGCGCGAATGGCGTACGAATTTGGCCGCCTTCGTCCGCGACCGTTCAGGCGGAACTGGCGAGGATTTCCACAATTGTTTTGTGGAAACGTGCGTACGCAAGATTTCACACCCTCGCGTACCCACGTTTGTGCGTGTTCAGAAGAGGTGAAACATCGTAGTTGCTAGTACGGTAAGTCTTCGAACGAAGCATCCTCTGGTAAATGGGGGTCGGCAGCAGCCGTTTCAGCAAGGCCACATTCTCTATACAACTCGTCCCAGTATTCGTCTGGGTAATCCCCTAAAAATGTCGGTTCAGAAACTCCGAAATCCTCGCAATCTTGTGCTTGCTCCGCACGAACTGCCGCTATCTCGGAGTTAGGCTGGCCGACTGAGGCCATCTGTTGAAAATCGCTTAGCGCTCTTGCCTCAAGGTCGCGTGATTTGCGGCTGTCTGGATAGCTGAGATCTCTCACCCATCGGAAGACTGTCTTCCTGATATTCTCCGCTTCCTTTGCCTCGTAGCGCTCGCCCAATAGCTTATTGGCAAACTCGTCGTATGTTGGCCTCCTTTCTTTCGAGGCCCGTGTTATGAGGTCGAGATCCATACAAGGGAGAACTTGTAGCCTTGAAACCTCCCTGAAGAAGCTGGCATTAGATCTGCGATTACGACCAGAGCGTTCGCGGGATGCCTTGTCGACAACACTTATCTTAGGCTGCCTTGTCTTTTCACCTGGCGGGAGCGTTGTAAGCCGACCAACGAACTTTTGGAATTGTGAGCACAATAGTTCGTTTGACATTCGCCATGGAAAATTCAAAAGCCAATCTCCGGCGTAGTCGAAAGGTTGCTCCAATTCTTCAGCGGCCCACAACTGACTATCGTCACCCATCACCCATTTATTGAGAAGATCATGAAATGAGGCATCGTCGCTGCTTCGATTTCGCAATGCTTCTCTTAATAGATTCCTTACAGACGAAATCAGCTTACGATTTGTAAGTGGATGGAAGAGTCCTGCGTTTTCGCTGCTCGTTAAACCATCCCAAAGATAGTAGCTGAACCTGGCTAGCGAGCCGCCTCGCGAGTAAACATCATCAATTGTTAAGAGCGGGTTCCGCACCAAATCGTTGATTCGAGCATAAAGCCCGGAGCTTTCAGCGAAGCGATGCTGGTATTCCGGATCATCTGCAGCGGCCTCGAACAGTCGAACTATCTCACATAGATCCCAGCGCCTGGCGAACTGCACATACCAATCGAGTGGTCTGAGAACTCGCTCATAGGCCTCAATGTTGAAAAGATCTAAGGGTTGAGGTTCCGCAGATTCCGCCTCAGGCGCATTTGCCACGACGGGAGATACCATTAACGAACTCCAATCCGGCAATCAGGCCGTGTCGTAAACGCAACTTGATCAATGTAATCGGCCCAGTGTTGAAGCATTTCCTTCCGTTGATTCGCGTACTCTGCGCGGTTATAAACGCCGCGGACGCCACCGATCGTGTGATTAAGGGCCTTTTCGATCACATCTGACGGAAACCCCTGCTCATTGAGCAGTGTGGAAGCAGTGCGACGCATGTCGTGGATGGTGAATGGAGGAATCTCGAAGTTGATTCCGTCAAGGGCTTTGTTGAGGGCGTTCTCGGCAAACGGCTTTGACAAGCTACGTCGACCTGGCATCACGAGCTTGGACTCTCCAGCGAGATATTTGAGCTCGTGGAACATTGTGGACACCTGTCGTGACATGTAAACAATGTGGGCTTTCCCAGTCTTTGTGTGTTCCTCCGGAATTTGCCACTCACCTGCATCAAAATCGAACTCGCTCCAGTCGGCTTGAAGGATTTCAGACTTACGAATCAACGTAAGCAGAATGATATGGAGCGCGAGTTTGAACTGCCTTCGAATGTTCGCGGAGTAGAGCGTCTGAAGGTATGAGGTAATTTCTTTCGGTGACAACGCCCTTGTTCGCGACCTTGCACGAGAAATGAAACGAGTTGGCGTGGCGAGGGCGGGATTGTTCAGTGCGACGCCGCAAACGATCGCGTAATCAAAAATTCGCCGCAACAGATTCCGAATGCCGGCAGCTGCCGATGGAAATCCATTGTCGCGTTTTCTAAACACGAGGCTCTGTATGTCTGCTGCGGTAATGTTCTTCAGGCACTTGTTGCCGAATGCGGGATAGATCTCTTTATCCAAGTAGCGGCGAAGAATGCTCGTGTCTGCCACGTCTCGTTGCGCAATTTCGGAAAAATAACGCTCCCCAAATTGACGGACGGTTGTGTCTGCGGCAAGTGCCTCCTTTGCAAGCTGCTTTTGCAGTGCCGGTGATTCGCCCCTTGCGACCATAGCCGCGAGTTCGTCCCTTTTTTGGCGGGCAGCCTTCAGTGTGATCTGAGGATACTTTCCAAGTGCCACCTTCTCCAATTTTCCGTTTAGCCGATACCGATACCGCCACGCCAAGGTCCCCGAAGGGAACACTTCGATCCAAAGTCCTGAATGCCCGGCGTCACGTATGTAATAGCGCTCCCGCCTGACCTCCAGAGCACGAATCCGAAGCTCCGTTAACGGCCTTGGTCCATCGCTCTTTTGCTGACTCACAGCTCCTCCGAGTGTGTCCACGCAAGCAGTCTGTGACACAGGATCACTATTGTGGACACGCATGTGGACACATATCCAGTCGTTTTTCAGTGTACCCGACCGGACATTAGTGGATATCTAAGTTAATGAATAGCGTATGTTACAGTGGTAACTCTGGATATTGCCGGACGTTCTCGGATCTGCTCTCATTTGCCGATGCAGAACGTAGAGAAAATGAGATTGAGAATATCGTCGGCGGTGGTGGCACCAGTGAGTTCGTCGAGGGAGCGGAGGGAGTTATAGAGGTCGAGAAGAATCATTTCGTGTGGAATGGAGTTTTCGACGGAGGTTTCGGCTGCATCCAGGGAGGCGAGCGCGGAGCGGACGGCAGTTTGTTGGCGCAGGTTGGTGAGCATTGCGCCGCCATGCTGTGCCGGGCCGCGAACGATGGCGAGTATGGCGGAGCGAAGTTCTGTAATGCCTTCGCCCGTCAGAGCGGATGTGTGGACCTTCGGGAGATTGCTGTCGGGCAGGGTGGCGGTGGCAGCAGATTGCAGTTCATTCGCTAGGTCAGTCTTGTTATGGACGACGATGGCGGATCGATTGGCAACATCCGACAGGAGTTCGCGATCGACATCGCTGAATCCTTGGCTGGTGTCTAGGACGACCAAGACCAAGTCGGCGTCAGCTAGTGCCTCGATCGATTTACTTATGCCGATGTTTTCGGCTTCGTCGAGTGCTTCGCGGATTCCAGCGGTGTCGACCAGGCGCACGGGAATTCCGCCGATGGAGACTGTCTCTGTTACGAGGTCACGGGTGGTGCCAGGGGTTGCGGTCACGATAGCGCGTTCGCGTTCAACGAGCTGATTGAAGAGGCTCGATTTACCTACGTTAGGGCGGCCAACGATGGCCAAGGTTAATCCCTGGTGAATGACTTTGCCGTACGAGAAGCTTGAGGCTAACTTGCGCAGCGGCGCGCGTACGTTCTCGATGGCAGTGAGGATTTCGTCGCTGGGTGCGACCGCAACATCGTCTTCCGCAAAATCAATGCCCGCTTCAAGTCGTGCGATGAGGGATACGAGCTTTTCCTTGATTGGCTGGATCGCATGCGACACAGAGCCTTTGAGCTGCTGAGCGGCGACTTTGGCCTGATACAGGGTTTGCGAGTCGATGAGGTCTCGCACGGCTTCGGCCTGAGTAAGGTCGAGTCGTCCATTGAGAAAAGCGCGCTGAGTGAATTCGCCGGGCTCGGCCAGACGGACGCCTGCAGCGATGCTCATCTCCACGGCCCGGCGCAGGATAACGGGTGAGCCGTGGCAGCTAATTTCGACAATGTCATCGGTGGTGTACGAGTGTGGCGAGGCAAAGAAGGTGGCTACGACCTCGTCAATTCGCTCGCTGGTTTCTAGCTCGATGAGCTCGGTGAACTCAGCACGATTGGGTTCGAGGGGACGGCGCAGGCGAAGGATCTTGGAGGCAACGGATGTTGATTCGGGCCCGGCAAGGCGCACCACTCCGATGCCGCCGCGTCCGGGCGGTGTGGAGATGGCGACTATGGTGTCATCGAGATTCAACTTTGCCTCGCTGTGATCATTTCAAGCTTGGTATCAGTAGTAGTCGTTCGGTCCCTTGTCGTCGAGTCGGGCGCGCTGACGGCGTTCTTTGTCTTGCTCTCCCCATCGCTGCTGTACCGCGTTGTACATGCGGTCGACCTTGCGATGCAGCGTGGCGATTTCTAATTCGGCTTTGCGGTTCACGTCAAAATCGAGATCGCTCTTGATGCGATCTTTGGCTGCCTGGCGGTTCTGGCTCATCATGATGACCGGTGCCTGAAACGCAGCAAGCGTCGAGAGCACAAGATTGAGAAGTATGTAGGGGAATGGGTCGAAAGGGTGCTTGATGAGCGCTACGCTATTGAGCCCAATCCATCCGATGATAATGACGGCGAACAGGATGATAAACGTCCACGAACCACCGAATGCCGCAACGCGATCGGCGATCTTTGCCCCTAATGTCAGTTGCTCGGCTTCTTCGACATTCGCGTTGCGCGTGACGTGCGTTCGCAATAGTTGATCGGTTGCTCGCAACCTCCGGCCGACTACAGTCAGGAGGTCGAGCGCAGCATGCGGGTGAGAAGAGACGAGCTCCTGCAGATTCTCTCGATCCAGGCGGAAGACATCACTCGGCTCGATAGCCACGGCGTTCGCTGTTCGCGGTCCTCCATCGAGCATGGAGATTTCCCCGAACACATCACCTGCACAGGCTTCGCCGATCACTACGTCCTCGCCAGCATCATCCTCGACTGAAATCTGCACGCGGCCGCGATGCACAATGTAGAGGCTGTCACCAATGTCGCCGACATTGAAGATGTGTTTGCCTGCAGCAAACGTTTCCTCGGTCATCAACTCTGACAGCGTGGTTCGCTCGTCGTGATCGAGCAGGCTGAACATGGGAATTTCAGCCAGCATGCTTACGTTGGTGGACATAGGCGCTTCCTCTGCTTACTCGCAGAATAAAAATCCCGCTGCGAGTTTCTCACCGAATCGCAGCGGGGCTCAACGTTGTTTTTGTTATGTGGCGTGTTATCTGCGCCCACGACGTGCCGGACGTGCCATTGGGGCCGCAGGTGCCGCACCTTTGTAATTCTTCGGATAGACCACAAGGTGACGTGCTGGACCTTCACCTTCGCTCTCCGTACGCAGATCTTCGACGTCGCGCAGTGCGAGGTGAACGACTCGACGCTCTCGACTGTTCATGGGAGAGAACGCGTATGGCGCTCCGGTCCGTCGCACTTTCTCAGCCGCGACGTTAGCCGACATGACAAGCTCGTCGATGCGTGCCTGGCGGAATCCGATGGCGTCAAACGTAATGCGCTCGTCGGGTTCGAGCATGTCACCGACGGATTCGACGGTGATCATTTCGAGTGCGTGTAGGAGTTCGCCGCCGCGGGCCACGAGAAGATTGCTGTCCGGGCCGGAGAAGTCCACCAGGATTGCAGGGCGATCCCAGTCGGCACCTTCGTTCACCGGTGGATCGACCGCGATGCGGTACTTCACCCGAAAAGAGCCGAGCCGGACAATTTTGTTCAGCAGTTCGTTGATCTGTTTTGCCGCTGCGATTTTTTCTTCGATTGCCATTGGTATCCTCGGGTCCTAGCGCTTCTTGTCCGCCGCTTTCAGGGCGCGTTTCTCGGCCATGGTGCGCATTTCGCGGCCCATTTCCGTCTGATTCATAACAAGCTGCTGAATGATCTGCACCACGGTGCCTGTAATGATGTAGAGGCCCAGTCCTGAAGCCACTGACCATGTGAACAGGGCAAACATGACGGGCGTCATCATGTTCATCATGCGCTGCTGTTCCTTGCTCATGCCGCTGGCGGGCATCATGCGCTGCATGATCATCATGAGAATGATGGTCGCGATGGGGATAATGTGCCAGTGGTCGGGCGCGGAGAGATCGTTCAGATACAACCAGTTTGCATGCCGCAACTCGATTGCGTTGCGCAGCATGGTGTAGAACGCAAAGAGGAAGGGCATCTGGATCAGCACGGGCAGACAGCCGCCGACGGGATTTACGTCGTGCTGCTTATACAGCGCCGCGATTTCGGTTTGCATTTCACGCCGACGCGGGTCATCGATCTTGTACTTCTTGTACTTCTCCTGGATCGCCTGCATTTGCGGTGCGACCTTCTGCATCTTCATCGACGACTTAATCTGCGAAATGCGCAGCGGTAGAAGCGCGACGTTGATGAGCACGGTCACGAGGACGATGGTCCATCCCCAGTTGGAAGTCCAATGCTGCTGCGTCCAGCGAACCCAGGCGAAGAGCGGCTTGCCGATGAACTCAAAGAAGCCGAAGTCGAGCGTGCCACGGATATCAACTCCGTTGGTGCTGCGCACGGTCTCAAGCACATCGACTGCCTTTGGTCCGGCAAACAGACGGACATTCGAGGGAGCATTCAACGCTCCGGCTGCGACGCCAAGAACTTCAGCCTTCACCTTCTCGCTGTTTGCGTTCGAGGGATCCTTCGGGATCTGGATAGCATTGCGAAGTTCGGCGAAAGCGGCGTTCTGCGGTTGCTCGGGAAGGAACACCGCTCCGAAATAGGCATCGGACGCACCCACCCACTGGTAGTTGCCGGTCTGAACACGGCCTCCGCTGATGTCTTTGCCCTTCTTATCGAGTTTGAGACGCTTTACGTTCTCGCCCGTGGCAATGTAGTCGAGGCGCTGCTCGGCGTAGCTGGGCAGGCCGGTCGCGTCACCGAATCCAGCGGGCCACGCCGGAAGAGCAGTGACGTAGTTCGCGCCTTGACGCACGCTGGTCTTAATGCCGATTACATAAGTGTTGTCGAAGTGGAACTCTTTACGAACGGCAAGGTCGCCATCTGCGTACTCGAACGTTAAGTCCTTGGTTGGACCATTGCCGGGTTCATTGACAACGTACAGTGCGTTATTGAGTCGCTGGCGCAGATTTTCGTCGCCCGTGTAAAGCGAGAGCGGAAACCCGTATTGCGCCGCGGCCTGCTGCTGCACGAGATCGAGTTCGTGCCCGTTGTCGTCCTTGTACTTTTTCAGAATCCAGCTTTTGACCTGGCCACCACGGTTGGTGAAGGTGATCTTATAAAGATCATTCTCAACCACTGTTGTGGCTTCGCTGGTGGCAGCGCGGGCGGCGACTGGCTGGCTCGGTGCTTCGACCGTAGTTGGAGTGGCGCTCTGTGTGGGTGTTGGGGTGGTCGGAGCCGGAGAAAGCTTAGCGGCCTGCTGCTGCTTTTGCGCGGACTGCTGTTGCTGCGGCTTGACCAGGAACTGCTGGGCTAAGACCAACATCACCATCGTGAACGCGAATATAAGGATGACACGTTTGTCTATGCCGGGCTGGTTCTGCGGATTCTGGAACTCGCTCAAGGTAGTATGCCGATCTGCGCGGACGGGCCGCGGGCTTGAAGTTCTAATTCCTGTGCACGCGCCATTGGTCTCGGCCAGCGGCGCGAGGTCGTACTAATCTTCGTTCCTAATCAAAGCCGCTGCGGGAGTATGGTTCACCGCGCGGCAGCAAAAATGTTCCGGTACCGGGTCGAGCCCGTGTCCACCAAGAGGATGACAACGCAGCAAACGCCACAGGGCGAGCAGCGTTCCGCCTAGGGCTCCGTGACGCGTGATGGATTCCGTCGCGTACTCAGAACAAGTGGGCGTAAAGCGGCAGGCCGCTGGCAACTGCGGCGAGACGTAACGCTTATAGGCCGCGAGCATTGCTAATAAAATCTTGGTCATGCGCGAGCCTCCCGCCGGGAAGTTTTGCTGCCTGGTGCTTCGCAATTCTGTCGTATCACGCGAAAAGCCCGCTCGATCTCCTGCGAGATCTGCGGAAACCCAGCCACCATCAAGCACTTCTTCGGATTAATCACCACGTCCACATCCGCAGGCATACCTTCAAACATGGCGAGATGATGGCGAACGGCTTCGCGAGTCCGGCGACGGAGGCGATTGCGCTCGACCGATCCACCCAACGCCTTTGAGGCGGTGAAGCCCACACGCACGCGACCGCTCGTCCGCGCACACAAGTCCTCGGCTGCCCCGGCCTCGACAGGCGCGGGAGCAGCTTCGGTTTTGTTTCGCAGATAGAAGACGGTCATGTTCGCCGAAAAGTGACGCCGTCCCTGTTGATACACGCGTTGAAAATCCGAGTGTTTCAACAAATGCGCGGTCTTCGGAAAACTGCCTTTCGGTGTGTCGCTCACGCTATCATCCACGGCGTTCGCGTTCCTGCTTCTTTCGCCATTTGTGAAGGGGCCAGAAACGGGCGTGGTCCTGCGATGATTTACGTTCAGTTGGCTAGTCGCGATAGCTGGGGCTAACGGAGACGCGCTTGCGTCCCTTGGCACGACGGCGCGACAGCACGGCCTGGCCGCTCTTGGTCTTCATGCGCTGCCGGAATCCGTGCACCTTGGCACGACGGCGGCGGTTGGGTTGGAATGTGCGCTTAGGCATTGACTTAACTGCTCCTGCTTCGAGATATGTCGGTGAGCAAAGGGCAAGTATAAATGAAGGAACGCTGTTGGGCCAAACCGCCCGTAGCTCTCCTGCCGTGCCCGGCTCTATGCTTCATCCTACATTTTCCCGGTCTTCTCTGCACATCATTCGGAGCAATGACAAATTTATGTCTTGACGAAGTGCTCTCTAAGGGCAAAAGTGAGTACTACTCCGTCGCGAGAAATGTTGGGAGTGGCGCTCAATAAGCCCGGCATTCGTGCTAGTATCCGTTTTGCGGTCTCTGTTTTTCTTCCGCGAGTGCGGGTTGCGAATCACGCTCAGCGCCCCCCAGCTCCACAGGTATTCGTTGTGCCTGTGGGGTTGAATCTATTCAGCGACGACATTTTGAAAATTCGTCCAGCCAAGCCCCAGCAGGGCATTCCTTGCGCATTTTGTGTGAGGCAGGGAGCTCGCGGGCTTGTGCCGGAAGATGGTCGGTACATGTCAGCATTCGTTACATCGACGACGACGTCAACCCCGAATCCGTGGGTTCAGATACTGGATTGCCTCGAAAAGAAGGTCAATCGCCACTCCTACGACACGTGGTTCAAGCCCACACGCTTCAGTCATGATGCTGACGGCAAACTCTACGTCGCCGTTCCGTCCCCCGAGTTTTGTACTATCGGCGAGCGCTACAACGACCTGATCCTCGAAGCTATCGAGAACCTTGGTCTCAACTACGAAGACGTCGAGTTTGTAACCGTTCCACCGGAACCGGAGCCTGTTCCCACGCCCGTTGTTCGCCATAACGGCGGACTCAATGGATCTTCAGCGCGCCCAGCGGCGCAGGCGCGATTTGATTTTGACGGCGCAGCCCAACTGAACCCCCGTTATACGTTCAACGGCTTCGTTATCGGTAGCGGAAACCAGTTTGCCCATGCGGCGGCACTAGCCGTGGCGACTGCTCCTGGCAAGGCCTACAACCCATTGTTCCTCTACGGCGGCGTGGGTATGGGCAAGACCCACTTGATGCAGGCCATCGGTCACGAGGTGAAGGTTCGCCAGCCAGATAGCTCGATTGTTTATCTGTCGACCGAAAAGTTCACCAACGAGATGATCAACTCGATCAAGCACGACAAGATGGTGAGCTTCCGCGATCGTTTCCGCGGAGTTGATGTCCTGTTGATCGACGATATTCAGTTTCTCGCCGGAAAAGAGCGTACACAGGAAGAGTTCTTCCACACCTTCAACGCGCTCCATGACACCAATCGCCAGATCGTGATTGCCAGCGACCGTCCGCCGAAGGAACTGGCCGAGATTGAAGATCGCTTGCGCTCGCGTTTCGAGTGGGGTTTGATTGCCGACATTCAGCCGCCTGATCTCGAAACCAAGATCGCCATTCTGCAGAAGAAGGCCGAGAGCGAGCATGTCATGCTGCCCGACGATGTTTGCCAGTTCATCGCGTCAAACATTCGCAGTAACGTTCGCGAACTGGAAGGCGCACTCATCCGCCTAGTGGCTTATGGCTCGCTGACCGGAGCCGACATAAACCTCTCGACAGCTCAGCAGGTATTGAAGAACATCATCGACCAGCAGAGCCGCAAGGTGACGATCGAAGCTATTCAGAAGGCCGTGAGCGAGCAGTTTGGACTGCGCCTGCCGGAGATCAAGGCCAAGAACAACTCGCGGCAGATCGTTTTCCCGCGCCAGATCGCAATGTACCTGTGCAAGCATCTGACCGAGGCTTCGCTGCCCGAAATCGGACGCCAGTTCGGTGGGAAGCACCACACCACGGTTCTGCACTCGATTGAGAAGATCAACGAGCAGCGCAAGGACGACAAGGACCTCAACCGTCTGCTCAACAAACTCACCGAGCAGTTGAGCAACTAACTTTTCGCACACATATACAGCCCGGGCAGCTCGCCCGGGCTTTTCTACGTCCTCAATCTGTGAATTTCCTGTGCAGTTCTCGAATACTCGTCGGCTCTAGTGCATTCGCAGGGAGCAAAGGCGAGACTGCACGGCAGCTCTAGCGAGCCAGACGATTTTTTGCATCTTTGAGCTGAAGCGAAGTTTTCCAGAAATTCACACCGGCGATCCACAGATGTGAACTGTCCTAAGCTGCTCAATGGATGAGAGTTCCGCGATCACATAGAGGGTGGGACTTACATTGACATATGTGGAATGCCTGTGAATTCTGTGCACAACTTGGCTGAATTTCGAAACGAGCGGAAATCATGCACCAGCCAGTTTCCCGAAAAACCAGTTTTTCCAAGCTGGTTCTCGCCCTAAACCTCGAAGAGTGATAGATTTTCCTAAGTTTTGCACTTTTCCGCAGTGCCTACGATTACTGCTGGTATCTGTTAGGTTTAGTTTGATATAAGTGCAAGTCATAGTAGCGAAAGGTTTGGGGACTATATGGCAGAGACAGCGATCGCGCAAGGAACCGCAATGGAGATCACGGTCAGTAAATTTGACCTGTTAAAAGAACTCACCGCGACCCAGGGCGTGGTCGAACGCAAGACGACCATCCCCATCCTGTCTAATTTTCTGTTTGAGGCCGCCGATGGTGAGCTGACAATCACAGCCACCGATCTGGATCTGAGCCTGCGTACGACCTGTGCGGCTACAGTAAAGAAGGAAGGCGCCTGCACCATTCCCGCCCGCAAGCTCTATGACTATGTAAAGTTGCTCGGCGACGGGGACGTAAGCATTAAGCTGCTTGAGAATCACTGGGTCAATATCCGTGCCGGACGCTCGAATACAAAGATGGTCGGCATGGCGCGCTCGAACTTCCCCAGCGTTCCAGTGTTCCCGATCAACAGCGCTATCAAGATTCCCGCCCAGACGCTGCGAACGCTAATCGCCAAGACTGTCTTCGCCATCTCGAACGAGGAGTCGCGCTACACCCTGAACGGCGCCCTGCTTGTGCTGAAGCCTGAGTCGATCACCATGGTTTCAACCGACGGACACCGACTGGCGCACATTGTGAAGGACGGTCTCTCGTTCGACATTACGGGCGAGTTGAAGACCTTGATCCCACGCAAGGCAATGCTTGAGCTCTTCTCGTTACTGAGCGCGCCGGAGATTGAGTTTGTGGAATTTGCCAAGGATGACTCGACGCTGTTCTTCCGCCTTGGCTCGCGACTGCTCACTTCGCGCCAGTTAACGGGACAGTTCCCGAATTACGAAGCTGTGCTGCCCAAGGAGCACAACAAGAGCATCAGCGTGCGCACAGTGGACTTGCAACAGGCTATCCAGCGCGTTGCCCAGTTTGCTGATGAACGCTCCGGCGCCATCAAGATGCGCTTTGAGAAGAATGAGCTCCGCATCTCGTCGTCTTCGACGGAGACGGGCGAGTCGGAAGACTCCATTGAGACGGAATACGATTCGGATCCGCTAGCCATCGGATTCAATTCGCAGTACATGGTCGAGTTCCTGAAGGCTACCGATAGCGACACAGTACGGATCGAGTTCAAGGATGCGCAGTCGGCCGGGCAGCTTCGTCCTGAAGGCGTAGAAGAATACAAGTATCGCTACGTCGTGATGCCGATGCGAATCTGATCAGAATTCATCGCGGAGTTCAAACGGCGGACTGCTCAGCAGTTCGCCGTTCTATTTGCGGCCTAAATCTTTGAGCACGGCCATCGCCGCGTTTCGTCCGTTGATGCCGATGACTGAGCCGCCAGGATGCGTGCAGGCTCCGCAGAGATAGACACCCTCCATCGGCGTACGTGCCGTGAGGCGATGCGACCACATATAGGGCGGCAGGCATTCGCCCTGGAAGATGTGTCCTCCCGTGAGTCCCACTTTCTGCTCGATATCTGGCGGGCCGAGCACTTGCGCGTCAATCATTGCAGAGTCGATGTTGGAGCAGAAGCGCGAGAGTGAGTTGAGGGCGAGTTGGCGGACCTCGGCTCGGCGCTGGTCCCATGTGCCATGCGCGAAGTGATACGGCACGTATTGGGCAAAGACAGACATTGTGTGTTGTCCCGCTGGGGCGATGGTCGTGTCGTGTGCGCTCTGAAAGTAGAGTTCACACCAGAGATGATCCGGTAGTTCGCCGCGTTTGGCTCGCGCGAAGCCATCTTTCCATTCCTGCTTCGTCAGCGGAGTGTTGATTTGTCCGAAATGATGGGGCTCGCATGTGCCGGGGCGCGCCGTGAAATTGGGCAATTCTCGCAGAAGCACGTTGAGCTTGACGGTGCAGCCTTCGATGGGAATCTGCTCAACTCGCTCGCGCCATAGCGAGTCTGCGTTGTTGCCGAGCATGGTTAGCGTACGGCGAGGATCGGCATTCGAAATTACGACGCGAGCAGCAATGCGTTCTCCACCTTCCAGCACGACGCCTTCACCGGGAATGATCTGCGCAACAGGAACTCCGGCTGCAACCACGGCTCCTGCCTCACGTGCAGCGTCGCAGAAATAGAACGAGACCATCCCCATGCCACCACGAACGTAGCCCCACATTCCAGGCATTCCGCCGAGGCGCCCCGAAGCATGATGGAAGCGAATGGAAGCTGTGCCTTGATCAAAAGGACTCGCGTTAGCTCCGATGACTCCCTGGCCGAGGTACGCGGTTTGCAGGCGATCGTCGCTTAGATAGTGCTCCACGAACTCAGCCATAGACCAGTCAAACAGCAAACCATGCGCGGCGGCCTTCGAGTCGGAATCGGAGCCGAACTGGCAATCGAGCCGATGCTCAATTTGATCTGCTGTGGGCGCATCGCCGATCCATAGATCGGTTTCGCCTGCCGGGCGCAAGGCTTCACGAACCCGAGCGAGAAGTTCGTTCATTGCCTTCCACCCCTGAACTTCTGCGGGAGCGAAACGGCGGATCTCTGCTTCGCAACGTTGGTCATCATCCCAGAGCTGGACGCTTGAGCCATTTAGGAATGGGACGAACATCCCATTTACCGCCGGAGTCCAGTGGAAGCCGCGCTCAGCAAGCTTCAACTCGGAAATGACGAGCGGATGAAGTAACCCTGCAAGATAGGCACAGGGAGACATGTGCACGCCGGGAAAGGACTCCTCAATAGTGCATGCGCCGCCAACTCGTTTCCGGGCCTCGAGAACAAGCACCTTCATTCCAACTTGAGCGAGATAAGCAGCGCAGGCGAGTCCGTTATGCCCAGCACCCACGATGATCGCGTCCCACTGGCGCCGAGCGAGTTCACGAACCGAGGAAGGAAGTCCGACTTCTCCGAGCACGGCTGCGGTAGGTGAGTTCAATGAGTTCTGCAAGGTGTTTCTCCCCGCGAAACTGAAAAGATACCGCATTCGGATGCAAAGCAGGGCTGGCTAGTCGCGAGAAGAAGGTCAACTTGGCCGTATCTTGTTTCATCATCTCTGGAGCAGGCGTCACATTCTAATCATCTAACCTGTAGGTAAGTTTCCCTTGAAAGGACCGATGGAGCCGGCGCTCTTTGAACGCCTGTGGAAGGCTGCGAGAAACCGCTGTAAGCTGCGGTTGCTCAATAACTTACACGGGTCCAAGAAAACGTCTTCTGTGTTAAAATCTATACAGGTGGCAACATCCCTATAGGTGACGGCGATTGTAGGCGAAAGCCCTTCTGTCGAAGTCGTTCAGAAGTACAAACAATCTGGAACGAAGTGTTCCGGAACCCTGTTTTCGTCGTCCCAACTGCTTCGGCTGGCTAGTTTAGCTGCCCGCGGCCCAAACGATTCCTGGAAATAAGAAAACTACATGTCCTCAAAGCCAACCACCGCAGATGCCGAAAAGCAGACAGCTCTCCACGCACAAGAATTGCTGAACAACAAGACCGCCGAGAACGGGAATGGTAACGGTGACGGATACACCGCCGACTCAATTAAGGTCCTTGGTGGAATGGAAGCTGTGCGTAAGCGCCCCGCCATGTACATTGGCTCCACTGGCGAAATGGGCCTGCATCACCTCGTTTACGAAGTCGTCGACAACTCGGTTGACGAAGCGCTGGCGGGCTTTGCCTCAAAGATCGATGTGACGATCCATGTCGACAACTCCATTTCGGTTGTCGATGATGGCCGTGGCATCCCTGTTGATCCGATGGAGCACGATGGGGAGATGGTTCCCGCTGTGCAGGTTGTGCTCACGGTGTTGCACGCGGGCGGAAAGTTCGATAGCTCGACGTACAAGGTTTCCGGCGGTTTGCACGGCGTCGGTGTGAGCTGCGTTAACGCGCTCAGCGACGAGTTCAATATTGAAATCTGGCGTCCTGATGCGGATGGCAATGGGCCATTTGTGTGGCAGCAGGACTACTCGCGCGGTGTGCCGCAGAATGGATTGAAGAAGGCTGGCGTCACCAAGAAGCGCGGGACCAAGGTTCACTTCCATCCCGATCCGGACATTTTCAGCGTCACCGAGTACAACTACGACACGTTGGCCAATCGCCTGCGCGAACTCGCGTTCCTCAACAAGGGCCTGATCATCACGCTCACCGACGAGCGCACTACGGATCAGAAAACCGGCGAGGCGAAGCATACAGAATTCAAGTTCAACGGCGGCATCGCGGAGTTCATTAAGCACCTGAACAAGGGCAAGAACGTGCTGCACGAAAAGCCGATCTACATGGAATCTGAGAAGCCTGAGCTTTCCTGTGAAATCGGCTTACAGTACAACGACTCGTACAGCGAAACGCTATTCAGCTTCGCCAACAACATCAACACGATTGATGGCGGAACGCATCTGCAGGGATTCCGCTCGGCTCTGACTCGCACGATCAACGCCGCCGGACAGTCGCTGGGATTGTTCAAAGACCTGAAAGAGAATCTCTCGGGCGACGACGTTCGCGAAGGCCTCGTCGCGGTGGTCAGCGTGAAGCTGCCGCAACCGCAGTTCGAAGGTCAGACAAAAGGCAAGCTCAATTCCGACATTGCCGGCTCAGTGCAGGCATTTGTGAATGAGAAACTGGGCGCGTTCTTCGAGCAGAATCCCCAGGTTGCTAAGAAGATCATCAACAAGGCAATCGATGCGGCGCGTGCACGTGAAGCTGCGCGGAAAGCTCGCGACCTTACCCGGCGCAAAGGCGTACTCGATAGCGGTGGTCTGCCAGGGAAGTTGGCTGATTGCTCAGAACGCGATCCTGAGCGTTGCGAAGTGTACCTGGTCGAGGGCGAGTCGGCAGGTGGAACGGCGAAGCAGGGACGCGACCGTCGCTTCCAGGCAATTCTCCCGTTGAAGGGAAAAATCCTGAACGTCGAGAAGGCTCGTTACGACAAGATGCTGAGCCACGAAGAAATTCGTGCCATGATCACCGCGTTCGGGTGCAGCATTGGCAAGGATGACTTCGATCCCTCAAAGCTGCGCTATAACAAGATTATTCTGATGACCGATGCCGACGTGGACGGTTCGCACATCCGCACGCTGCTGTTGACGTTCTTCTTCCGTCACATGCAGGAACTGATCAAACGCGGCAATGTGTACATTGCGCAGCCGCCTCTGTATCGCATTAAGAAGGGCCGGTTCGAACAGTACATCAAGAACGATGGCGAGTTTGTTCAGGTGATGATCAAGCGCGCATCCGAAGGGCTCGTTGTGCGCTACGGCGAGGGTGCGGCGAAGCTGGAAAGCAAGCAACTCGCGCAGTTCATGACGCGGCTCAACGAATATCTTGGCTTCATTGACAAGGTGGACAAGCGAATCCGCAATGAGCGCGTGACGGAGATGTTGCCTGAATTTGGATTGGCGAAGCGCGAGGACTTCAGTGGAAGCGCTGACGCTGTACCGGAGCCGATTGCCAAGGTTGAAGCGCGACTGAAGGCAATGGCCAAAGAAGAGCAGTTCATGTCAGTGAATACTCACTTCGACGAAGAGCTGGAACTTTGGGAAGTCGATTTCGTGAACTCGCAGGGAACGCCGCACGCGATCAGCTGGTCGCTTGTGTCGAGTCCTGAGTACAAGCAGATGATGTCGCGGTATCGCCAAATTGCGGAGTATCTGAAGCCACCTTTCATTGTTGAGTGGGTCAAGACTGCCGAGCCTGCAAAGGAGGAAGTTGATGACACGATTTCTGATGCAGAGAAGGCGGACGCCGAAAAGATCGAAGGTAAGACGATCAAGGGCGGAACTCCCGCACGGGTAGCGCTCAAGGGCGGCTCGCGTGAGCCGGTCGAGAAGAAGACGGTGCGCGATCTGTTCAACTTCGTTCTGGAACAGGGCCGCAAGGACTACCAAATTCAACGCTACAAAGGGTTGGGTGAAATGACGGCCGAGCAGCTCTGGCAGACGACGATGGATCCGGAGCGTCGTACATTGCTCTCGGTGAAGCTTGAGGATCTGACGGAGACGGAAGCTATCTTCACGACGTTGATGGGCGAGGACGTAGAGTCGCGCCGCAGGTTCATCGAAGAGAACGCACTAGATGTGAAGAACCTCGATATCTAAGAACAGAAAAACAATAACAACAACCCGCGATTTTAAAAAGCCCACCAAGTTCGGTGGGCTTTGTTTTGCATGGCGGACGTTTCCGTGCCGCGCGATTCTCACGCGATGCTTGGAAGATGGTACTTCGCGAATAGGTCATTGAGCGCCTCGCGTAGCAGGTCCTCATTCGTACGGTCCTGGTCGATGGCTAACCTCGATAACTGGCGAGACACTTCTTTGTCGAAGAATCCGCTAATCACTTTTTTCCCGATTCGGCTCTTGGGTCTCGAAGCCGACTTGGGTGCCGGGCGCTCGGGTGTGACTGTGGGTTCCTGTACTGACTCGGTTCGGGGGAGTTTTGCGTTGCGACCAAATGGCGTACGGTGAGCCGCACGACTCATCGCTTCCTTCAGTGAGGGCTTAGGCATCGGCGTTCTCTCGTGTGTATACATGCATACGTGCAATCATGGCGACAGTCATACAGTGCTACACGTGCACCTGGAGGTTTGTTGGGGGTTGAGATTTCGATTCCACCTGGGATCTCACCCAGCGGTAGAGTGCGAACACTTCTTCTGCCGCCTTGCCAAGTGGAGCGTATTCCGATGCAACCTGCCCTTTGGTTAGACAGTGATAATAAGCGGCACGGTGACCGAGTTGAACAGGTGCGATGGCAACGCTGAGCCCTTGGAGGAGTGAGGCGGTTTCCTGGCCGAGCCTGCCTTGAGCAGGAACGGCGTTAAGGACTATTGCAAATGGCTTGCGTGCGATTCTGGCCAATTCGATCGTTGTAGTGACGGCCTGCAAGTCGAACAGGTGCGGGCGACACGGAATGAGCACCAAGTCGGCAGCGCGAGCCGCAGTGAGAGAGGAAGACTCGGAATTCGGAGAAGTGTCGATGATGGCAAAGTCGGCCCCCCCTCGCTCGGCTTCCTGCAGGACAGCAGGGAGTCGGTTCGATTGAGCTGACACAACGACGGGGGTTTCCCCTGCGCGAACGTCACTCCATGTAGCAGCACTTCCTTGAGGATCAAGGTCAATGACTGCTGCGGTCTTCTCGTCCCGTTCTACGGCAACCGCTAAGTGAATCGCGAGGGTAGTCTTACCGACACCGCCCTTCTGCGCTATTACTGCTATCGTGTACATGCACACGTGTATACATGCTGACCTGTGTATATGTCAAGAACTGTTTGATCCAGCACAATCGAGGCAAGAAGTGTTTCAAGCCGAGAGCTGCTTACCGTGTCCTCGAATTCGCCAAAACTCGTGTTTAGAATTTCGCTTTCTTCACGTAGTCAGCGCTGATCTTGATGGCGTCGATGGGCGGCATGTCGAAGTCTTCCTGCTCGATGAAGTAGTGCTTGATGTTTCCGGCGGCGGCAAAGATTGGCGCATAGTCGATGTTGCCACGGCCCATTTCGGTCGGATGATGATCTTCGGCCGAGTGCAGAACTTCGTCTTTCAGGTGGAGCAAGGAATACCGCGTCGGATAGCGCTTCAGATAATCGGCAGGTTAATATCCAGCGACGCGGAACCAGCCGCAGTCCATCTCCATGGTGACCAGCGCGGGATCAGTCATCCGGAGTAGTTCGTCGTACGCGAGCACGCCGTCGACTTTGCGAAGTTCTCCAACGTGATTGTGATAACCGAACTGGATTCCTGCTTTCTTCGTCTTTTCTCCAATTCGATTGAACTGTTCGGCGTTCCACTTCCAATCATCGAGCGTAAGTTCGTGGTGCGAGAGGTCGCGAGGTGCGGGTGAAGCGCAGATCATGTACTGCACTCCGAGCGCGTGATCGTAGGCAATCAACTCATCCATTTTCAGCAGGAGCTCGGTGAGCGGATGATGTGTGCTCGGGCAGCGGAGTCCGGCACGCTCGACTGCGTGTTTGAATTCTGTCGCGGTGCGACCATAGTAACCAGCGGCTTCGACTTCCCGGTATCCGGCTGCGGCAACCTGGTGCAGAGTTGCTTGGAAATCCTTCGCAAGAAGATCGCGCACCGTGTAGAGCTGGATTCCCAGCGGCAGTCGGGATGTAGAGGCCATCGCGCCAGGTATGAGTTTCAATGCTGCACCGGCGAAGGCGGCACCGGTTGCGACCTTTACAAAGCTTCTCCTCGAGATCTCTGACACGCGTATCTCCTACTTGCGGGTGCGCGGATATGCTGCGCAAACGAACGTGTATGGAACGGAGTCAGTATAGAGCCGCGCTCGCAAATCGGTTAATGATTTGTAGACGTTCTGCTATGGTTGACACGATCGAATGTTCACCACTCTTTTGGGCCGTCGCGGCTTGCTGTTCTCGCTGTAGTGACAGGAGGAGTTTGTGATTCGCGAAATGCTTTTTTTAGGACTGATGTTTGTGTTTGTCGGAGGGACTATGTTGGCGCAATCGACGCCACTGGGAGTATTTGAAGCGCACTCAGAAATTGGCTCTGTACTTCATCGCGGCGCGGTGGGGTATGACAGCAAGAAGCAACTCTATACGGTTACAGGAAGCGGCGAAAACATCTGGGCGTCACCTGACGCGTTTCAGTTTGTGTGGAAGAAGGTGAGTGGCGATTACGCACTCACGGCGGAAGTTGACGTGGCCGCGAGTGCAGGGAATTCTCATCGCAAGGCGGTGCTGATGGTTCGTCAAACGCTCGATGCTGATTCGGTGTACGCGGACGTGGCAGTGCATGGCGAGGGGCTCACGTCCTTGCAATTCCGCGATGAGAAGGGTGGCATGAGCCAGGAAGTTCAAGCTAATGTGCGCAGCCCGAAGCGTGTGCGGATTGTGAAGCGTGGAGACTACGTGTACATGCTTGCGGCGCGAGATGGGGAGAAGTTGGAGGTCGCGGCAGGATCTCCGCGAATTCGCATCACGGGCGAATACTACATCGGCATTGGTGTATGTGCGCACGATAAGGACGCCGTAGAACGGGCGATGTTCTCGAACGTGGAACTTGAGAATCGCAACGGTAAGCGCGGCGATCCAGTGATGTTCAGTTTGCTCGAGACGGTGATGCCTTCAGGACTCAATCGGCAAGTTGCTTACGTCACAGCGCAGCACATCGAAGCTCCGAACTGGACCCGCGACAATCAGTTCATCTTTAACGGGAATGGACGCATTTATCGGTTGGCAGTTGGCGACAATACGCCGACGATGATCGATACCGGATTTGCGAAGGACTGCAACAACGATCATGGTGTGTCTCCCGATGGCAAGATGTTGGTTGTGAGTGACAGTACTGAAGAGCATAAATCGGTTGTGTACACATTGCCTATTACAGGCGGAACTCCGAACCGAATCACAAAGAATGCGCCTTCTTATTGGCACGGCTGGTCGCCTGATAGAAAGACATTGGCGTTTGTGGGCGAGCGTAATGGTGAGTTCGACATCAACACCATTCCTGTGGACGGTGGTGAAGAGACGCGCATGACAACCGCAAAGGGACTGGATGACGGTCCGGAGTACACGCGCGATGGTCGATACATCTACATCAACTCCGAACGCACAGGACACATGCAGATATGGCGAATGAAAGCCGATGGCAGTGAGCAGGAACAAGTGACGCATGGAGAAGAGAATGACTGGTTCCCACACTTCTCGCCGGATGGTCAGAAGATGGCATTCCTGTCATTTGAGAAGGACGTTGTGGGGCATCCGCCGAACAAAGATGTCATGCTGAGAATGATGTCGATGGCTGATGATAAGATCACGGTCGTTGCGAAGCTGTTTGGCGGGCAGGGAACAATGAATGTTCCATCGTGGTCGCCGGA
Organism: Koromonas humicola; assembly: GCF_059726255.1. Taxonomy (NCBI): domain Bacteria; kingdom Pseudomonadati; phylum Acidobacteriota; class Terriglobia; order Terriglobales; family Koromonadaceae; genus Koromonas; species Koromonas humicola. The sequence goes on along the minus strand of NZ_AP040873.1, from coordinate 4,272,467 downwards.
TGGGATGCGTTTTGCATTTGTCAGCTACCTCTTCGTTGATCCTGCGGACGCTGAAAAGAATTGATAAATGTCAATGAAGGCCGGTGACTACGAACAGATCAGAAAGCTGTTGATAGTAATTGTAGGAGTAGTATTTTCCGTCGGGTGTAATGCTCATGGGAGCGATGGCTACAACGCCGGCAGGATCGGCGGGCGCTAACGTTTTATAGAGTTCGCGCTTGCCGGTCTTCATGTTCAGGCGATAGACAGTTGCTGGCATACTAGGCAGATCCGCCACGTACGCCACGTTCTCAGAAGCAAGCGCTCGAAACTTCTCTTTCGGTCCGAGTCCTCGAACAGGAACTGGTTCGCCACCATCTATGGGATACAGGGCTGCGCTGGTTCCATCTTCTGAAATCCCGGCAACGTATTTATCATCCGGCGTTGTTGCGAAACCGGTGATTCCCTCAGGGCTGATTGGCTGTGGTGGGCCACCATCGATCCTCTGCACAAACAGTCGGTTCTTGTGGCCGGGTTCTGCTGCGCCGAATACGATTCGTTTGCCATCGTTGAGAAAGCTGGCGCGTTGTCCATGGAGCATCAGAGTGTTTGTGAGCACTCTGGGCTCCCCAGGGCCTGTAGGCACAAGGTATAACGGTATGCCGGCGACAGGATCGATCAGCGCCCACTTCGCATCGGGTGAAATGGCTATCGCACTTCCTTCCCCAAGTCGCACTGCGGGAGAGCCGTCCGTAGCACGCATAAATACGGAGTAGGCTTCGCCTCCCAGTGCGCCTTCTTCGTCGAACAACACGAACCGCCCATCGGGAGTGATTGTGCCGCCCGAAGACCAGTCGCCTACGCTGAGGTCGCGTTCACTTTCTTGTCCTGCTCCGCGGGCGATGAGGTGATTTCGCCAGGTCCCAAATGAAATCAGTGCATTTCCATTTCTGTCCACATCCTGAAGGCTGGGAACGATGGGAAATCGAACGAGTGTGCGAGGTTTGCGGGACATCGTGGCCGCAAATAGCTCTTCGTTGCTGGTCACCCACACTTCGTGGTCATCAGGCGACCAAGCAAGTCCAGTGACTTGAGAATAGCGTTGCGTCAATTGCTGCTTGCGGCCCGACTTATATATCAAGGCTACGGAGCCGCCGTTATCCCCGAGCACATCGTGATCGACAAAGGCGACGCGCGTGCCGTCCCGTGACACTCGCACATTGGAAATGTAGCCGTCAGTCTGGTACACGGCATGGCCGATTGGATACTCAAGCTGGTACTTGCCATCCACGTAGTGCGATGCTGCGATGTTTCCATCTGGAGCCCAGTCGGCATCCTGCACATTCTTCAGCAGTGGCCGCGGGTTTCCACCACTGATCGGCACGCGGGCAAGAGTGCTGACTGTGGCGAATGCGAAGATGGTGTTTGTATTCAGGAGTACCAGGGCTTCCGCAGAATTTGAAATTGAAGTGATCGTGGCTTCGCGCGATGTCAGCGGTACAGACCCGGCGGAGTCGATGCGAGTGGAATACATCTCAAGTCCATGAGCATTCCAGTTTGCTGCGTAGAGTACCGAGTGACCGTCAGGTGTGAAACGTGCGGAATCAATGGTTCCGTGTTCAAAGGTGATCTGGTGGAAGCTGGGTATGGACGGTGATGGCGAGAACTGGCGAGGTGCAAAGTATCCGGCGAGCAGCCCGGTGACGATGCTGAGTGCGATGACAATCGGGAGAGCGATTCTTCTTCTTGGTGATTTCGTACCGACGCTGATAGGCGTTTCGCTGGTCGTGGCCGAGAGTGCCTCAAGAGCGAAAATGACGTCGCGTGCAGATTGAAAGCGTTCCTCTGGATTCTTCTCAAGGCAGTGAGTGACAATGCGATCGAGAGCGGGAGAGACATGCGGGTTCGCCGACATCAGCGGCGGCGGATCTTCCCTGGCGATGGCGGTCAATATCTCGGCAGAGCTTTGGGCGCGAAATGCACGTTTCCCCGCAAGCATTTCGTAAAGGATCGTGCCGAAGCTGAAGAGATCCGTGCGAGTGTCTACCGGTTTACCGCGGACCTGTTCGGGCGACATGTAGCCGACTGTACCCAGAACGGCGCCAGCGTCGGTGTTCATTTCGAGGGACATCGTCGCAGCGTCGGCAGAAGCCTCGGGCTGTGTCAGCTTGGCCAAGCCAAAATCAAGAATCTTCACGCGCCCGCTGCGGGTAATGAAGATGTTCTCCGGCTTCAGGTCGCGATGAATGATGTTCTTGTCGTGTGCAGCACTTAGCCCGCGCAGGATTTGAGTGGCATAGTCGATTGCTTTTCGCACGGACAGAGCGCCGTGTCCGAGGTGGTTCCGCAACGTCTCACCTTCGAGCAGTTCCGAGACGATGTACGGCGAGCCATCCTGCGTGCCGATGTCGTAAATTGCGAGAATGTGCGGGTCGCTGATGCTCGCTGCGGCGCGGGCTTCCTGCTCAAAGCGGTGAAGACGCAACCGGTCGACGGCAAAAGAGTCAGGCAGCAATTTGATGGCAACATCGCGCCCGAGTCGCGGATCGTGTGCGCGATAGACAATTCCCATGCCTCCGGCGCCAATGGTCGTGGCCAGTTCGTAGATGCCTAACCGGGAGCCTTTGGCAAGTGCCATCTCCACCCCTCGGGGTCGCAGCGAACTATTGTATCCACATTGAGAGTTGCGGGACGGACCAGGTGCGGGAGTGGAAAGGCGACAGCGTTAATGTGAGTGGCTCGACGACCACTCACAAGGAATTAGTGTGCGAGTTGGGCCAGTGCGGCGCGGAAGAGTTGTTCGAAGCTGCGTCCGTCCGCTGGCCCAAGTTTTTCCATTGCACGCTCGGCGGCAGATGCCTGATATCCGAGATTGACGAGAGCCGAGAGTACGTCGTCTTCAAGAGCCTGTTTTTGACGCGGTGCTGCTGCAGTGATTCCAAATTCCGCGAGCTTATCTTTGAGTTCGAGCACCATGCGCTCTGCGGTTTTTTTGCCAACTCCGGGCATACGCGTGAGGCGAGTGGCGTCTCCGCCGCGAATGGTCGAAACGAGATCGCGAGCATTCATCCCGCCCAGGATATTGACCGCGAGTTTAGGACCGATACCACTGACGGAAATCAGCTTTTCAAATAGAGACTTCTCGTCGGCCTGATGGAATCCAAATAGTGCAATCTGGTCTTCGCGAACGTGTGTGTGAATGAAGAGCGACACTTCGTTGCCAGCGTCAGGGAGTTCGGTGAACGTGTTCATCGAGACAGTGACGTCGTATCCCACGCCGTTGCATTCGACGATGGCGCGTCCAGGCGAAGTCGAGAGAAGAGTACCGCGAAGGTGCGCGATCATGGCTCTATCGCTGCTCGGGACGGCGCTTGTAGTAGATGTTGAACTCGAAGCTGCGAGGTGCAGGGAACAGCTCATTCACCTTACGCAGGCGCTCGGCCAATGCTGACGGAGCGAGTAAAGGATAGTCACGCTCGCGCAGTTCGTAGTAGTCAACATCGAGGTAGAGCGAGAGAAGGTAGATGGCAATCGCGTCGGCGAAAGTGGTTTCGAAGTATTCCTGCTTTGCTTTCTCCGCTTCAGGTGCAGTGGAGGTCACAATCTTGCGGAGCTCGTTGGCATCAAGCGAAGTCTCGCCTTTCACCTTATCGTGTACCTGTTTCCAGACGACGTCAGCAAAGGCCTGAGAGAAGCCGGTCTGGTCGGTAAAGGCGTGGGCGATGTTGATGTAGAACTCAAATGCAACCGAAAAGCGATCATCCATCAAGCGGGTGGAGATGAACACACACTGGGCATCACCAAGCGTAAGATTGCGGTGGCAGACGGCGCGATCGCTGAGTAGCACATCGTACCGGTCGGCAATCAATGTCTGGTCGCCATCAGCTACCGTGAGCGGAACAAAGTAGAATGCTTTGCGCGTGAGTACGGAAGCGATAGGCTGCGGCACGGCATCGACCATACGCTGCAGTTCGACGGACGAGAGGTTGACCTCGCCACTCGAGGCATAGCAAATGCCATTGCTCGATTGCTGCACGGGAGAGAGCCTTAGTACTTCAGCGGGCGAGTGCGTGGTTGCTTGTTGAGTGTGCGACATAGGAAACTACAATTCTAGCGCAGGCAGACGCCCCGGGGTATCCGATGCTGGCTGCGTGAGGAGGAAATGTGAAGGTCGGCGAAATGGAGGCACGCGGAAGCAAAACGCTGGTTGGCGGCGAACCTGCGAGGGAGCCGAGTTGGCTGGTGTGGTTGCTGATGAAGGCATATCGCACTGTGTTGCTGACCATCTTGTGGGCTGGGTTTGGCATGGGCTTTGGCCTGTTCTGCGGGATCGTGTTCTTCCTGGTGAGGAGCCTGGTGACGCAGACTTCACCCGATATGAGTCTCGCGTATCGACATGTGTCGATCCCGGTGGCGATTGCGACCGGAAGTTGCGCGCTGCTCTGGAACCTTGGGAGAACGGTGCAGGCGGCAGTCGTCCGCCGTCGGAAATTGAACGAGGCTAAAGCCGCTTAGCCCTGTATTTGCTTGCTCCGGACCCCGCAGGGTACACTAGTCGTGTCTGTCTAATCAGATGAATTGAGGAACCATGAAAGCAGCAACCCACCCGAAGTATGAAGAGGTCCAGGTGAAGTGCGCATGCGGCGCGAGCTTTACGACCCGCAGCACTCACCATGGCGACATCCACGTTGAAATCTGTTCAAGCTGCCACCCGTTCTTTACGGGTAAGCAGAAGGTGCTGGACACCGCTGGTCGCATCGAGCGCTTCCGTCGGAAGTATGCGAAGTCGGACGCGGCCAAGGCTGCCGAACAGAAATAATCCCGCGGGTGGTCGGGGTCTCCGGCAAGCGATCCTTGCTGGGGTGAAGACGCCCTCGGCGCAAGAGTTGAAAGGCCCTCGTCTCTACAGGCGAGGGCTTTTCTGTGCTCGAAATACTAATAGTCGAGACGTTCTGCACCGGGAGCGGGAGTGCTGGTGAGCGTCTTGATGATCACATCGCCCGAGGAACGCTCGATGCGATGGATTTGGGCTGGGTAGGCGTTAGGAACAAACCAGAGCTGCAGGGCAGAGAGTCCGTCTGCTGTGTTCTGCCAATCGACAACATCCAGGGAACGAATGCCTGCCGCTTCCAGCACGGCTTTGTTTGGGTCCAGTGAAGTGAGCGACCAACGCTCATCAGTACCAGTCACGAAGACGAGAGTTTCGGTGAAGCGTCCGAGGGACGTGGCGTAAACAATGTGAGCCCGATGCTGTCCGTCGGGCGAAACAGGGGAGATCTGCGCTTGGTGAAGTTCGCAGCGCTGGAGGGAGTTGCGCATCAGCGGCCAGGCTGGATTGTCAGAGGTGAGATGCCACACGAGTCCGGCGACAATCGGGACGACGATAGCTAGAAGCGCGAGCAGGAACGAACGTCCACGATGGTGGGGAGCAACAGGCAAAATCGCCGTTTGAGCGGGCTGGGTAGAGGTCGCCATTCGTGGGATTGATGTGTTCGCCAGGGCGAACGCGAGCTAAGTAGTTGGATGCTGCAAGGCGCAATTCAGAATGTATTTGGCTCTGTGTTTAACCTCATCTGGCAACTGTCTGGGCTATCGGATGCCGATACAATAGGAACGTGCATAAGTTTTATGACAACCCGCAGGTGCATGAAGCACCGGAAGACGTGAGGGTTCCGGCGAGTCTGAAGATCGGCTCGGTCGAGATCTCACCAGCAACGGTTCTGGCTCCCATGGCCGGAATTACTGATACGGTGTTTCGTCGTTTTATCCGAGAGATGAGCGGCTGTGGCCTGCTGATGACGGAGTTTACGTCCGCTGATGGAGTGATTCGGAAGAAAGACAAGAAGGCGCAGCGCTTTCTGCACTTCTATGAAGATGAGCACCCGATCAGCTCGCAACTGTTTGGCTCTAATCCAGACTCACTGGCGGAAGCAGCCAAGATGGTTGAGGGATTCGGATTTGATTTGGTTGATCTGAATCTGGGGTGCCCGGCAAAGAAGGTTGTGAAGTGCAACGGCGGTAGTGGCCTGCTGCGAGAATTGCCGACAATTCAGAAGATCTTTGAATCGGTGCGTGCGGCAGTGAAGATTCCGTTTACGGTGAAGTTCCGCGCTGGTTGGAGCGAGAGCGAGTTGGTGTTTCGCGAGCTGGCGAAGATGGCTGAAGGAAGCGGTCTAGACGCAGTCGCCATGCATGCTCGCACTCGTCAGCAAGGCTACAGCGGACAGGCGCAGTGGGAGTGGATTACCGAGCTGAAGTCGCTGGTGAAAATTCCGGTGATTGGAAATGGCGACATTCGGACCCCGGAAGACGCGCGCGCAATGGTTGCGGTGACCGGGTGTGATGGGGTGATGATCGGGCGAGCGGCGGCTTCGAATCCATGGGTGTTCCGACAGATTGCGCAGTACACCGCTTCGGGCCGATACGACGTGCCAACGCGCGACGATCGCTACGAGATGATTCGTCGCTACTTCGGGATGCTGATTGTTGAAGGTTTCCCGGATGCGACCGGCAAGATGAAACAGTTCGCATCGTGGTTTACGCACGGTGTGGAAGGTGGAGCGAAACTGCGTAAGGCGATCTATGAGGCTAAGTCGCCTGAGGCGATCGTCGCTGCTGTGGACGAGTTCTTCTCGCGGAAGCAGACGGAGATTGAGGAAGTATGCGATGTTGCTGAGGCCAGCGATTTCGATGCGTGTTGCGGTTGATGAACGGTTGTGCTGAGGTGATCAGTTGGAAGCTCCAACGCGGAAATGGAAACGACATAAAGTAGATATGCGCGTGCGGATTCGACGCTGGGAGGATCCGGACGATGCTGCCACCGTGGTTCGAACGTATGAGTTGAGCGAAGGTGGAATGAGTCTGTACGCCTCGGAAACACTGGAGACGGGGGCGCTGTTGCAAGTGGAGTTTTCACTGCCCGAGTCAAAGCCATTGCGATTGCAGGCCGTGGTGCGGAACCGTCGCGGGTTCCGCTGTGGACTTGAGTTCGTCGATGCGCCGATAACGGCACGCGCAGAACTCGCGCGTTATCTCAAGACATTCGCTGGTGTGATCGAAGCCTGATTATCAGCGGACTCGACAGGTTGGGCGATGTATCCGCCTTTTGAGTCGCGCGAAATATAAGCCCACGGCGTAAGTGGATCGTGGGTGAAAATAGTGAGCCACCGTTCGGGGATTGCGTCGCTGTAATATCGATGACGATTGTCGATGGAGTCGATGGGCGAGAGGTCGTATCCCATGACCCACGTTGGCTGAAGATGTGCAGTGCTGGGAATGAGGTCGCCTACATAGGCGGCCTTCTTGTTTTGGCTCTCGATGATGACGGCTTGATGATCAAGAGTATGTCCTGTGAAGAGCTCGACGCGAATGCCTGGCACGATAGACGAGTTGCCGTTGAGCAGAATGGCGCGTCCGCTGGAAACAAGCGGATCGTAATTGTCTGTGAGATAGCTGACGCGATCGCGCTCGTGTTGTTGATGTGCGTGCGCGAGTTCGCCGCGCTGGTAGTAGTAGCGCGCACGCGGGAACGTGGGAACGACGGTGCCATCGGCTCGGCGCACAGTGTTCCATCCGCAGTGGTCGAAGTGAAGATGTGTGTTAATTACGATATCGAAATCATCAGGAGCAAAGCCTGCAGCAGCGAGGTTGGCGAGCAGAGCGGATTGCGTGTCGTATATGCGCTGCATCTTCTCGTGCAGCTTATTGCCCGCTCCGGTATCGATGAGGATGGTGTGATCTCCGGTGCGGATTACGAGCGAGTTCATTGCCATGTGCAGGCGGTTTTGCTCGTCGACGGCGATCTTTTTGGACCACATGGTTTTTGGAATGACGCCGAACATGGCGCCGCCGTCGAGGTAGTAGAGTCCGTCGCTGATGATGGTGAGTTCGAAATCGCCAAGCGTGGTGCGGTGCAAAGGGCTGTCTCCGTGTCTTGCAGACTCACGGTTAGATGATTAATCGGGGCTCGGGATTCGCAGGAGAGTGAGGCAGAATGTGGTCGCAGTGAGGTGGGGCAGGGTATAATTCGCGGGCTAAGTTAGAAGAGGAGAGTGGAATGAAGGTTCGTTCTTTGATGGCTGTTCTTCTGTTGAGTTGTGTGTCGATGTGGGCGCAGGCGGCGCAGCAGAGCGGTGATGCGGACAAGCACGCCGAGCATGAGCACATGATGTGCAAGCGCGACAAGAGCGCAAAGATGGATTGCTGCAAGAAAGACAAAGACGGCAAGATGGCAAAGGAAATGGATTGCTGCATGAAGGGCAAGTGCGCACGAGCGAAAAAGGGCGAGGACAAGAAGAGCTAACCTATTGTCTGAAAAGACAATAGCTGCGAGTGCGATGTGTTGCATGGTGGTTAATGGTTTCTGAAGGTGGGGTACCACAGAAGTAAACAGCTTAAGAGATTTGTAACTGTGAATGTCTTTTTGTGAAGAGAAGGGCGGCTAAGAGCCGCCCTTTGTCGTTTGCTTACTTCTGTCCGTTGAGCATTTCTAGAACGCGGTCGAAGTCTTCGAGCGACTTGTATTCGAGCACGATCTTGCCTTTGCCCTTTTTGTCCTGAATCTGGACGCGTAGGCCGAGCGACCGCTGGAGCTGCTGTTCGGCTTCGCGTACATTGGGATCTACCTGGCGCTCCGGTTTGGCTGCAGCCGGTTCGGGATGAGCGAGGTTGTAGGCGGCTCCCTCAACCTGACGGACGGACATGGAGAGCTGAACGGCACGCTGGGCCAGACGGAGCATGGCTTCGGGCGAGTCAAGGGTCATCAGGGCCTTGGCGTGTCCGAAGGAGAGCTTGTTGCTCTCGACCATCTTGAGGACTTCGCCGGGGAGCTTTAGTAGGCGCAGGAAGTTTGAGACCGAGGATCGATCTTTGCCGGTGCGCTGAGCCATTTGCTCCTGCGTCAGGCCGAATTCGCGTCCGAGGCGCTCGTAAGCTCGGGCTTGCTCGACGGCGTTGAGGTCCTCGCGCTGGAGATTCTCAACAATCGTGATCTCCATGGCCTGCTCGTTGGAAATCTGGCGCACGATGGCCGGAACTGTTTTCTTTCCGGCGCGCTGGGAGGCAAGCCAGCGGCGTTCGCCGGTAACAAGCTGATAGCGTCCTGAGTGCTGGCGGACGGTAATGGGCTGGACGACGCCGGAGACCTTGATGGACTCGGCTAGTTCGTTCAAGGCGATGTCATCGAAAACGGTGCGGGTTTGGTAAGGATTGCGGTCGATCTGGTCGACGGGGATCTCGCGTACTTGGTCACCGGTGGGCTGCTGCGACTGCGGCGTTGGGGCTGCATTGCCGGAATGGACGCCACGGGCTGCCGGAAGTAGGGCGCCGAGTCCGCGTCCGAGGGCTTTCTTCTTATCTTGGGTCGAGTTCACTGCTGGACCTCACTTTGTGATGGCTGTGGCACAGGGCGTTTCTTTATGCGGGTGAGTACTTCCTTAGCCAATTTGACGTAGCTCTCGGAACCGCGGGACTTGGGATCGTAAAGAATGGCCGGTTTGCCATGGCTGGGGGCTTCGGCTACGCGTATATTCCGCGGAATGCTGGTTTCGTAGAGATAGTCGCCGAGGTAGGACTTGAGCTCTCCGGTGACGCCCTGGGCAAGATTTGTGCGGTCGTCGTACATGGTGAGGACGATCCCTTCGATTTCCAGCGAGGGATTGAAGCTCTGGCGGACCAGTTCGACCGTATTTAACAGCTCGCTGATGCCTTCGAGGGCGAAATACTCGGCCTGCATGGGGATAAGGACCGAATCTGCGGCGACCAAAGCATTGATGGTGAGTAGGTCGAGGGCCGGCGGGCAGTCGAGAATGATGAGCTCGTACTCGGAGCGGAGCCTCTGAAGGACATGACGGAGGCGGTATTCTCGGAATTCGCCGTTGACGAGCTCGACATTGATGCCGGAGAGGTGGCTGGAGGCCGGGAGAACTTTCAGCTTGTCGATTTCGGTGTCCTGGATGAGCTCGTTGGGATCAGCTTCGTCGCTGAGCGCATAGGTGGTGATGAGTTCGTAGGTTCCGGGACGATCTGCGTCTTTTGCGAGCCCCAGACCCGAGGAGGAGTTGGATTGCGAATCGCAGTCCACTAGCAGCGTTGAGTGGCCATTCATGGCGAAGCTGGCGGCCAGATTGATGCTGGTGGTTGTTTTTCCAACTCCGCCCTTCTGATTGGCGATAGCGATGACCCGAGACATAGAAAGCTCCAGGCAGCCGGTAATGAAACGGCGTCGGTTGCCGATTGTGGGACAAGTTTGAGGGTAAAGGAGTGGGAGAGCGGCTCGCAATGGTTTAAGGGCTGTGGAGGGTTGTGAATATGGTGCATAAGTGAAGAAAGCTGTGCAGAACGTGAATTTATGTTCCACGTGGAACAGCGCGCGGGCCGCGCGACCGGACTCGAGCCGGTTCGGGGAAAACTGTGGATGTTCCACGTGGAACATTGATGTTTATGGCTGGGAGGCGAGGCCTTTGAGTGAGGCTGAGTGTTCCATGTGGAACACTCAAACGATTGCTTGCGAAGGTTCTAGGGGGAACATAAGGATGGAGCACGGCGATGTTCCACGTGGAACATTCAGGCGGGGCGCTTCCATGTAAGCAGTATTCGCTGGTCGGATGAAGGGATCGGAGCGACCACATAATCGCCCTGTGGCAGAAGCGAAAGAGCGAGGTTGTGCTGGGTGGCTCCGATGAGGAGAGCGAGTCGGCCTCCGGGGGCGACAAGGCGTATGGCGGATGACAGTATCGCCTCAAACTTCTCGACCGCCCGCATCGTGACCAGAGAGGCTTGTTCAGAGATAGTCTCGGCGCGCTGGTTGCGGATGATGGCTTTGGATACCTGGGTGGCGCGTTGGACTTCTTTGAGGAAGGTGGCCTTTTTGCCGTGAGCCTCGATCAGCGTCAGTGTGAGCGTCGGAGCCCAATACTTGACCGGGAAGCCTGGGAATCCGGCGCCACTGCCGAGATCGAAGACGTCCAGGGCAGAATCTCGGGGTAGGAGTTGACGGGCAGCAAAAAGGGACTCCCCGAAGTGTCGGGTCACCATTTCTTCTGGAGTACGCACCGCAGTGAGGTTCATGCGCTGGTTCCAGCGGACAAGGAGATCCAGGTGGGCTTGGATCGAGGCAAGAAGTTGGGAGTCAACATCCGCGGGCGGAATGTATGCGGCGAGAAGGTCGAGCAGGGTGCTGTCATCCATAGTGACAGGATAAATGGTTCTGGGTCTGTGTGGATTTCCGGACAGGTTGGGATGCTAGGGATTGGGGCTTCGCTTCGCGAAGGGTGACAGCTCGAAGATCAAGATCACGCCTAAGGTAGAAATCTAAGTCGAATCAGAAGCAAGAACAAGATCAACTGCAACGGCAGGACAAAGGATGAACCTTTGGAGAGCGCTTCGCGCTTTCTTTGTTAGATCCCACATGCGCTTGCCAAAAGAGGCAAGCGTATATGGGGCACCCGCGGTGCTTGGGTTAGTGTAGGTGGATGTATACACGGCTACATGTAGACATGTTTTTACATGGCGTGCACGCATATTCACATGTGTCAATGTTTTCTGGCATTGAAAAGGCGCTCGGGTGAGCGCCTCTCTTGTTGCGGGCTAGAAGCCTGGGTGACTCAGGGTGTCGCTTTGAGGGATTAGCTGGCGATAGACGTCGTCGGGGACGTTGGTTTGCCAGTGGTGCGAGATGCGAGCCAGCCCGATGCCGGAGAAGAAGAGGGCTGCGAGGATGATGACGACCGCGACTGGTTGCAGAGCGCGTCCCGTCCAACGGTCGGCGATCGTGGGTGAAGTGCGCGGAGGCAGTGCGAGCTGAAGCGCGTCCTGTGCGGCGCAACTTGCGACGCATTCGAGGCAGGCGGTGCATTCCGCCGAACGGATCTGCACGAGGCGGTCGACAGGAAGGTTCTGCGGGCACGCCTTAGCGCATTTGCCGCAATCAACGCAGGCGTCCTGATCGCGACGAATCTTGACCGGGCTGGCGAGAGAGACGAGTGACATGAGCGCGCCGTAGGGACAGGCGTAGCGGCACCAGAAATTCTTGATGAGCACGGAGAGCAGGCCCAGCACAAGGATGACGATGACAGCGGTGGAGCCCATGTGCTCGAAGAAGCGCAGCATTTTTACGTCGGCGAGCAGGCCGTAAGGGCCGTTCATGAAATCTTCAAGGTAGGCGGCGGACTCGCCTCCGATGATGACGACGAAGAAGGCGAGAAGCAGGTACTTGAGAGAGCGCAGCGGGATGTCGATCCAACGCGGGAGCTTGGCGTTATGTCCCAAAAACTTTCGGCCGGCCTTCCAGAGATATTCGGAGAGGGTGCCGATGGGGCAGAGCCAGGAGCAGAAGGCGCGCTTCAGAAGCAGGCTCATGGCGACGAAGATGAGGAACAGGACCATGGCCGCGGGATGAATCGCGGGGATGTGTCCGGTGGCGAACAGGTAGCGCGTGTTCATGAGGCCCGCGATGGGAAGCCAGCCGTCAACTCCGGCAGGGCGCGAAACATGCGGGCCCGTAGCGCCGGACTCGAAGTATTTAACAAAGAGGTAGAACTTGGCGCAGAGAAAGACGTTGAGCAGGATAAACGCGGACTGCACGATGAGTCGCGTGCGCTGAGAACGGTCGGGCGCGGCACGGCGCACCAGCTTCTTCTTGGGCTTCGAAGCGGGATCGGGCAGCGCGGCTTCTACTGGGGGTACGGCATTAGTCGACATATATAAAGATAGACCTTCTATTTAAAGCCTATGGGGCTGCGGGGTGGGGAGCTATGACTTCCGTCACAAAACCAGGAAATGCACAGCGGGAGTAGGAAGCCAGAATCGAGGTTGAGGGAGGTGAGGAGAAGCCTCGCGAGGTTAGTGTTAGGTGACCTGGGGCAGCGGTGAAGATGTGATTCGGGGTAGGGATCCTTCGCTTCCGCTCAGGATGACACTCAACCGCAAGAGCAAGAGCAAGAGCAAGAGCAAGAGCAAGAGCAAGAGCAACAGCAACAGCAAGAGCAACAGCAACAGCCCCGCCCCAGCGGAGCTAGGACGGGGCACCCTCGTCAAGAGTGGAGATGCGGGCTAGAAGCCTTCGAGCACCATCTTGCCGATGGACTTGCCTTGTTCGATCGCGGCGTGGGCCTTGCGGAGATTTTCGGCGGTGATGCGTCCGGCAGGCTCGTTGAGCGTAGTGCGGATAAGGCCTTCATCGACAAGTCTCGATATTTGCTCAAGGATTCGGTGCTGCTCAATCATGTCGGGCGTCTGGAAGACGGAACGCGTGAACATCGACTCCCAGTGGAGTGAAGCGGCCTTGGGCTTGAACTTGCGAACATCGAGTTGGGCGGGATCGTCGATGAGTGCGAAGGCGCCCTGCGGGGCGATGATCTCCACGATCTCGTCAAAGTGCTGGTCTGTGTGAGTGAGAGAGATGACGTATTCGACGAACTTGAAGCCGAGCTTACGAACTTCTTCGCTGAGCTTTTTGGAGTGATCAACGGTTTGGTGCGCGCCGTTCTGGATGGCCCAGAGTTGGGACTCGGGCCGAGAGGCGGAGCCGATGATGGCAAGTCCTGTGAGACGGCGGGCGAGTTGTACGAGGACGGAGCCGACGCCGCCGGAGGCTCCGACGACGAGAAGCGTCCCGGCTTGCTGTGGCTTGCCAAGTGGAACGCGCAAGCGGTCAAAAAGCAGCTCCCATGCGGTGATGGAGGTCAGAGGCAGAGCTGCGGCTTCGGCAAAGGAGAGAGTGTGCGGCTTGTGTCCGACGATGCGCTCGTCCACAACATGGAACTCGGAGTTGGTGCCCGGGCGGGTGAGGGTTCCGGCGTAGAAGACTTCGTCGCCGGGCTTGAAGAGTGTGACCTCGTGGCCGACGGACTCAACGACTCCGGCGCAGTCGAAGCCGAGAATCTTGGGCTGGCTTTCGGTGCCCTGCGCGCGCATACGGACTTTGGTGTCAATCGGATTCACCGACACTGCATGGACGTGCACGAGGAGATCGCGCGGGCCAGGGGTGGGCTTGGGAGCTTCGAAATCGAACAGCGACTTGGGATCAGAAGGCGGTAAGGACTGAATGTAGCCGACGGCTTTCATGTGGGCTCCTTGTTGGGGGAATGATAAAGGAGCGCGGTGGAGATGCGCCAATTCGTGAATGTAGGTTACGCGGGATGATCAGACACTCGGAATGAGAGCAGATGCACTTGAGATGTTTGTTGCATGAACGAAAAGCGGGGCTCCGAAGTATTGGCAGTGGAGTCCCGTTTGTCAGAGGAGTTACCGGCTTAGGCGCAAGGCGAACTGGACAACGCGTGGGTCGGTAGTAGTGGAAGTGATGGTGCCGAATGATGCGGTTCCGGCACTTCCGTTTGGTTGAGCGAAAGCGGGAGTGTTCGTGACGTTGAACATTTCGGCACGGAACTCAAGGCTGGTGCGCTCGGAAAGTTTGGTCCTCTTAACCAGCGCGACATCGAGGTCGCGATAGGCCGGACCGCGCACGGGGTTGCGGGATGCGTTGCCAATGGCGAACTGCTTGGTTTCGGTGAACGCGCTGGTGTTGAAGAACTGCTTGGGCGTCCGCTTGTTGGACGACAATGCCGGGTTGCCGGTGATGGTGGGGCGCTGCAGAACGAATCCGGCGAAAGAGTTGTAGTTGTTGGCTTGCGTGATGGTGACGGGCATGCCTGATTGAAGCGAGACGATGACGTTGAGACGCCAGCCGCCGAGGACCTTGTCGGCTATGCCGGTGGACGCGAAGCGATGGCCGCGTCCGGCGGGCAGGTCGTAGATTCCACTGATGGAGGTGACGTTAGGCATGTCGCCACTGGAGGAATCACGCTCGAGTCGCGGGTGGTATGTATCGGCTGCAACCAGGCTGCTCGAGTTTGGAGAGGAAAGTACGGTAGAGGAAAAGACGGATGATGCGTCGTCGATCAGCTTGGAGTGCGTGTAGGAGAACAGCAAGTACATGCCGCGGCTGAATCGCTGTTCGAGCTTGGCTTCGATGGCGTTGTAGTTGGTCTCGCCAGTGTTGTTGCGATAGATGGCGACGTTGAGGAATCGAGGGTAGGGCTTGAGCAATTGCGCCTGTGTAACGGTCTTGCTACCGATGGAACTCCACGTGGGAAGCTGGCCGTAGTAGGGGTTTGTGACCTTGGCGAGTAATGCGGTGCCCTGCGAAAGTTGATCGACGGTGAGTTGGTTGAGATTGGAATCAGGAATGCCGACGTGGACGATGTGCGATCCGACGTAAGCGACTTCAAATGACAGGTTGTTGGTGAGCTGGCGCTCGATGGCAAGGTTCCACTGTTGTACGTAACCGGAACCGGAGTTGCGATTGACGGTATAGACACTCTGTCCGAGTCCAGCATCGGGTGTTTGCGGAATGGCGACGACGGTGGGGCCGTTGGAAAGTGTGAACGCGGCGTTGATGCTGTCCTGAGTCTTCTGCTGCACGTTCTGAATGAACGGAAACTGCGGAGTGGTGAATGGTGTGGTGATCCCAGACTGATCGATGAAGACGATGCCATAGCCAGAACGCACGACAGTTTTTGGAGTGAGCAGGAAAGCAAGGCCGACGCGGGGTGCAATGTTGCCGTAGTGCAATTCGCGGGCGCTTGTCGAGGAGCCGTTCTGTCCGAGGTAATCGAGTTGCTGTGTTGAGAGATTGAAGACCGCTCCCTGATTGTTCTTTTCAGTCGAGGGGAAGTGTAAGGTCCAGCGTGCGCCGAGATTGAGTGTCAGGCGACTGCTCACGTGCCAATCGTCTTGCAGAAAATACTCCATGATGTGGTCGCGAGGACGAAGCTTGCTTTGTTGAAGATCGATTTGGAAGGTATCGACTTGGCCAAGAAGAAAGCTGGCGAGCGCGTTACCTCCGATGGTGCCACTGGTGATCTGCGTGTTCGTGCCCGTGGTGGTGAAGGCGAAAGCGCCAGTGGGATTCGGGGGCGCGATGGTGTTCAGTTGATACCAACGGAAATCGATGCCGCCCTTGATGGAATGGCGTCCGTGTGTCCATGAGAGCCCATCGACCAATTCCCATACGCCAGTCTGATATTGCGAAGTGGTGCTGGCGGATGCTCCGATCTGCTGAAATCCAGTAACGGTGAACAGAGGCAGAGCATTGTTGAATGCGGCGTTGGTTGGGATGCCAGGAATGCCGAGCGCATTCGAAGCCGTATCGCTGACAGTGGGGCCAAGGATGTTGTTGCTGCGGCGCGTATAGCCAAGGCGAACGTCATTGAGCAGATGATTGGCGAAGGTATGAGTCTCGCTGAAGACGGTCTGCTGCCCGAGCACGTGTGAGAGTCCCGCGACGCCTCCGGTGCCGATCACTGAACCGGAGATTGCACCGCTGCCATCGGGAAGCGGAGTGACTGGCTGCTCAACTTCGTTGAAGTAAGAATAGCGAGTAAAAGTCCGGTCGTGAGATGAAAGCGCACCGTCCACGCGGACATCGAACTGATTCTGGTGATCCGTATCATTGGCCGTGCGGGAGTAATTGTTCGCACCGGTGGCGGACGCCAAGTTGGGAAGCGGATAACGCGCGAGCAACGCCAAGGCTTCTGTGTCCATTGGCATCGTGATGATGTCGTTTGCGAATTCCTTGCGGGAGTACTTGCCTTCGCTGTATGCAGTGGTTGCAGGATCGTAAATGTGTGCAACGCCGGTGAAGATGCCTTGACGTTCGTTCAGCGTAGGCACAGTGGAAATTCGCGTGACACCAATCAACTGCTTCACACCTTGATATCCGCCAAAGAAGAAAACTCGATTGCGAACAATGGGAGAGCTGAGGGTTCCGCCATATAGATTGCGGCGGTACTCGGGCTTTCGGGATGAAGTTGAGAAATAGTTGCGCGCGTTGAGATCTTCATTGCGCAGGAACTCGTAGAGGCTGCCATGAAGGTCATTGGATCCGGAGCGAGTGGCGACGTTGACGACGCCTCCATTGAAGCGCCCGAACTCGGCGGCAACATTATTGGACTGCACGGTGAATTCCTGAATATCGTCAATGATGGGGAAGAAAACGACTTGTCCGGGCTCGGGTTGCAGCGCGGAGATGCCATCGTAGAGATATTCATTGGTGCGCGGACGTCCGCCATTGATGCGGGGAAGAACGGTGCCGGGGGGCAACTCGACTCCGGGCGCGAGTGTGGTGAGTTGCACGTAATTGCGCGAGTTCAACGGCATTGCAACGACAGCAGTGCCGGGAATGTTGGTCTCGACATCACTCGTCGCGGCTTGCAGCACGGGCGGCTCCGCATTGATGGTGACGGTTTGCTTATCGCTGCCGAGCGTCAATGCAAGATCGACGGCTGCGGTTTCTCCAACGTTCACCTTTATGCGTGGATGGCTGAGATTTTGAAAGCCAGGCGCGGAAACATCGAGGCGGTATGCGCCGGGGTTGAGATCGCGAAAAACGTAGTCTCCCGAACTGGATGTGGTGGTGCTGCGATGCAGATTGGTCGCGGATTCTGTGAGTTCCACATGCGCGTTGGCTATAGATGCGCCTGTGGGATCAGAGATGCGGCCTTGAAGATTGCCACGAACTTGCGCAATAGCGAGAGTCGAAATCGACACGAAGAGAGCCGTTGCAAGGCGCAAACGGAAGCTCATCTCTACCTCCTGAAACTTCAGTCCTGCTAGAAACCGTGATGTAGCGCGGCAGGCGGTGAGAAGCAGCTGTGCTCGTGCTAGAGAATTGAAGCATACTGCATATACAAATACGAGCACAAAAAATATGTGACTTTATACTGAGCGGGTGTGTTTACGAAAGAAAAGATGGGAATTGTGTTACGGAATTGAACACATGCTGTGAGTTTTGTGTGCATCGCCACCGAGATGAGTCTGAACCTTGCTGGATGGGAACGTGAGATAGCGCCTTCCGAGCCGTGAGTTGGAGTAAGTACGGCAGGTCGTGTGATTTCGGTGAGTGAGTGCAGTACAACACCCGATTCCGTTCAGAGTAGCTGAATGTTAGCTTGAGGACGGAAGTTGTTGGGGGAAGTGTGAGCGAACGATTGAATTCCGACAAGGTGAGTGCTCCGGGAGCAAGAAGCGCGGGCACGGGAACTGCAAGCAGCACGACGGCGTGGATGTCGATGATGCCGCAATTTCGACTGTTTAACTATTGGGTGGCGGCAACCGAAGTTACGTTTCCGCCTGCTCCGGAGTGGACGACCCACAACGAAGTGATCGCGGATTTGAGCACGATGAAGGTGCGCGAGTTTGGCAAGGCATCGGGAATTCCAGTGCTGATCGTGGCTCCCTATGCGGGGCACTCATCTACGATTGCGGACTTTGATGAAGGCCAGAGCTTGGTGCAGGTGTTCAATAATGCAGGTTTCCACACGTTTTGCACGGACTGGAAATCGGCCACGTACGAAATGAAGGATTACGGAATCGACCACTACGTCGCCGATCTGTGGCGGGCTGTGCGACAGATTGGCGGGCGCGCTCACCTGGTGGGACTGTGCCAAGGCGGATGGCTGTCGGCCATGTTCGCCGCCAGCTTTCCGGAGATGGTGGAGACAATTACGATTGCTGGAACCCCCCTGAATACGCAGGCTGGTGATGGCGTCGTGAAGCGCTTGTCAAATGAGCATCCGATCGAGTGGTTCCGCAGCATAGTGAAAGCGGGCGGAGGATTGATGCGCGGCGCGATGATGCTGGCAGGATGGAAGTCCATGCACGCGTATCAGAACTACTGCGGAAAATATGTGGATTTGTTCGAAAAGATGGATGATGAGAAATACCTGCAGCGCACGAAGCACTTCGCTTCGTGGTATGAGCATGTGCTGAATTTGCCGGGGCAGTTCTATCTTGAAGCGGTGGAGACGCTGTTCCAACAGAATCGACTGTTTGAGGATGGCTCCCTGGGCAAGATCACCTGCCCTGTGTATCTGATCGCAGGATCATCGGATGACATTACGCCGCCAGAACAGGTCTTCAGCGCAGAGGAGAAATTCACGGGTGCTCCTGTCATTGGAAAAACACTGGTGCCGGGCGGACACGTTGGACTGTTCATGTCGAGCAGGAGCGTGAAGAATTACTGGCCGCAGGTCGCAGCCGGAATGCGTGATCATTGGAGCGACACGACTGAGTCCTGATGAACGGCAGAGGATCGTGACAGGTTTTGCGGTGCTTTCTCCTCGGAGGCACCGCGTTTCATTTTGGGCAGGACAGTAGGGGTGGTGCAGATATCGGCATTTTGCTTTCCCACCTTAGCCGCGCACAGAACGCGCGTCGAAGATGGGGCACCCGGCTCCGATCCAGGTACACCCTCTTGGATCATGTACACGCACCCACAGCATCGAAGATGGGCACCCGCGCACTGCACAGTACAAAAGAAGGTCTAGTCGGCGAGGGAACTGGCTTGTTTGCGCTGGCGCGATTGGATTTCGATATAGACATTGAGCAGCGAGACTGCTGCGGGCGTGACGCCAGGAAGGCGCGAGGCTTGTCCGATGGTTTGGGGGCGGAGTCGCGTGAGCTTTTCTTTCATCTCGCGCGAGAGGCCGCTGACAGTGGAGTAATCGAACCACTGGGGGATTGTCTTGGTTTCGGCTTTCTTCAGGCGCTCGATAGCTTTCTGCTGCTGCTGGAGGTAGCCAGCGTACTTCACCTCTGTTTCCACCGACTTGAGTTCGACCCAGATGGAGCGCGGAAGGTGTGTGTGTTCTCTCGTGGCATCGAGGCCGTCGTGGGTAAAGAACTCGGGAGCGAACTGGCGGCAAATGGGCAAGAGGTCGTCGATGGTGATTTCAGGACGACGGAGGAGTTGCGCCCAGGTTTGTCCGGCGACAGAGGCGGAGCCGAGTTTTTCGGAAAGGGAGCTTAGGCCCACGGGAGCAGATGCACAAGTCAGTGCTTCCCCACACATGCCAACTGAGGGCATATGTGGGGCACCCGAGATGTCAGTGTTAGTTGTGGAGTCAGGATTGAAGTCAACTACACCACCCTCGGACTGGCGGTTTTTGGTGAACGTCTGGTTGAGATCGGGGACTGGCCGGGATCCTTCGCTGCGCTCAGGATGACCCCCCTCTTTGAACCGCGGGAAACTGCTGGGGACGCGCTGGGTTTCGAGTTGCTGCCGAAGGTTTGACATGCGCGATTGCTTGGCTTCGTAGTCGGCCCAGGCTTCGTCGGAGATGAGGCCCACGCGGCGTCCGTGTGGAGTGAGGCGGCGGTCGGCGTTGTCGATGCGCAGGTGCAGGCGGAACTCGGCGCGCGAGGTGAACATGCGGTAAGGCTCGTTCGTCCCCTTGCTGATGAGGTCGTCGATGAGGATCGCCGTGTATGCTTCGCTGCGATTCAGGATGAGTGGCGGTTCGCCTTTGACGGCGAGTGCAGCATTGATCCCGGCCATCAATCCCTGGCAGGCGGCTTCTTCGTAACCGCTGGTGCCGTTGATTTGTCCGCCAAGGTAAAGACCGCGAATTTTGCGAGTTTCGAGCGTGCGCTCAAGCTCGGTGGGGTCGATGGAATCGTATTCGATGGCGTAGCCGGGGCGCAGCATTTCGGCCTTTTCGAGACCGGGGATCGAGGCGAGAATCGCGAGCTGAACTTCAACGGGGAGCGAGGTGCTCATGCCGTTGATGTAGATTTCGTGCGTATTCAGGCCCTCGGGTTCGAGGTAGAGCTGGTGAGTTTCCTTGTCGGGAAACTTGACTATTTTGTCCTCGATGGAAGGGCAGTAGCGCGGGCCGATGGAATGGATCTGGCCGCTGTACATGGGCGAGCGATGCACGTTCTCGCGAATGATGCGGTGGGTTTCGGCGGTGGTGTTCGCGATGTAGCACGATACCTGTTGCTGCGTGATCTTCTTTGTGCGGAAGCTGAATGGCGTAGGTTCGGCGTCGCCGGGCTGCTCCTGAAAACGCGAGAAGTCGATGCTGCGCCCGTCAAGGCGGGGTGGCGTTCCGGTCTTGAGACGGCAATGCCGCAAGCCGAGGGCTTTCAGGCTTTCGCCGAGATAGACGGATGCGGGTTCGCCACTACGTCCGGCAGGGTAGGTCTGCTCGCCGCAATGAATGAGGCCGTTGAGGAACGTTCCGGTGGTGACAACGACAGCCTTCGCAGAAATGGTGCGCCCGTCGCGCAGACGAAGTCCAGTGACGCGATGCTGGTCGCCTTCGTCGCTGACCAAAAGCTCGGCAACCTCAGCTTGCTTGATCTGGAGGTTGGGCTGCGACTCCAGAACTTGTTTCATTTTGACGCGGTAGGCTTGCTTGTCGCACTGCGCGCGCGGCGACCAGACAGCCGGGCCGCGAGAGGTGTTGAGCAGACGAAACTGAATGCCCACCGCGTCGGTGACTTCGCCCATGATGCCGCCGAGAGCGTCGATCTCACGGACAAGATGGCCCTTGGCGATTCCGCCGACTGCGGGGTTGCAGGACATTTGCGCAATCAGGTCGGCGTTGAGGGTGAATAGTCCGGTGCGCAGGCCAAGGCGGGCAGCAGCCATCGCGGCTTCGCATCCAGCGTGCCCGGCGCCAACAACGGCAATGTCGAAGTGTTCGGAGAAGGTCATGAACGGCTTAGGAATATTTTAGCAAGGCGGATTGGCCCTGAGAGGCAGAGCGTACATTGGCAGCTGATCGTGCGTTTTTGGCCAGGAGATGCGCGCGCATATCAAGACTGGCGATGAGGGTACCTGCGGTACCCTCATGTGTTTTGGATTAACTGGGCGGGTTAGTTGGCGGGGGCTATTGAGGTGAGGTCGAGGGCGGGTTTGGCCACTCCCATGGCTTCGGCGGTGCCGATGCCGAAGTGGACGTAGACGTCGGGAACTTCCTTGAGCGGCATCCAGTAGCCAATTACACGATGGCCGTCTCCCATGTCCTCTTCGGAGGAAACGGTCTGTCCGAGTTTGAGCGCGAGATTGGCCTTGCAGCGCCTGCAGTGTTCGTTGCGGCCACCAGTTTCAGGATTAAGACTGAAACACTTGCTTCCGGACGGAACGCCAGCGGAGCGGGCGAGATCATTAACAGCAAGAATGGTCCGATCCTTCTGAATCAGCATGACTGGCTCGGGGAAGGGTCCCCACATGAGTTGGAACGAGTCAAGGATACGTTGTTCTACCACGGCAAACTCCTGAACAAAATAAAAGATGCTTCATTGGGTAAGACGATGGCGGAGCAGAGTTATTGCACGCCCAACCAGGTTTTTCTCATTTTTGTGCAAAGACCTGAGGGGGCGTGAATTCTCGCGCACGATGGCCTAACTCTTTTCATGCGGGTTGGCGGCTGAGAAGTCGCGGAAAGACTGCTGTCCAACCTCCTGCCACCATTGTTCATACTGCCGTCGCGAGTTGCGGTGACCAAAACGATGGTGGCTATGACCTCTGTGATGGAAGCCTCCGACGAGGATGCGTGCGAGCAGCAGAAGGCCGACGCTATGCCAGAAGGAGATGTGAGCAACGGCAAAGAGTGACGGCATAACTTGGTTCCAGAGCACCATTACGGCATAGCCGAACAGCAGTAACAGTGCGGCGCCAAAAGCAACAGCCATGGCGATGTGTGCGACCACGCGCGAGGCGCGGTGGCGGGGCGGGGTCATATAGGCGTGGTCGTGAAAGTTCATCATTGCAAAACTCCTATGGGATGTTCTTGTAATCGGCGAGTAGGCGGCGAAGCTTCTCGGTGGCGCGGCTCTTTCTCGAGAGAAGAGTGCCGATGGGCTCGTCCCAATCTTCGGCAAGCTCGCGGAAACTGCGGCCGTCGATCTCAGTGGCAATCCAGACGATGCGTTCGGGTGGGTTAAGAGAGTCGATGGCGAGGAAGAGACGCCGGCGAAGTTCGTCGTGCTCAAGGGCCTGATCGGGACGCGGACGCGAGTCGGGCGGCAGAACCGGCTGAGAAGGCTGCGAGGGATCTGCGATTTCGACCGCTGACACCCGTGGAACGGATTGCCGCTGGTGATCGGTGATGCGGTTAGTCAGTGAACGGTAGATGTAGGCGCTGAGGTTTTCAACCTCGCCGATTACGTCGGCGCGTTGCAGCAGATTGTATGTGACCTCGGCAACGATGTCCTCGGCGTCCATGTCAGCCAGATCGAAAAGGCGACGTCGAACAAAGGAGAGAAAGCGTGCCTTCTCGCGTGCGAAAGTGTCTGCGATTTTTTGTGTCGCTTCGGACATGATGGCGCGCTTGAGCTCTCCTGTTGGGTATGACGGAGGAATTGAGAGTTTATTGCAGTAAAGATTAGATGGGCGGGAACGGGATGCAGGGTGCGGTGGCTGACTCCGGTCGAATATGCTCACCGTAATCAGCGCTAGTATGTACGGTGCTTAGATCACGCTGCTCTGCTATTTGCTCATTTCGATTGCAATGATCTGGCCTTCGGTGGGGGTGGTGCCCTCGAAGTAGGTGACCTTAGCTTTCATGCCGTCGAGGTCGCTACATGGGTGGAGTTCTTCTTTCGGGGTGAAGCCGAGAGCGGTGAACTCGATCTTGTAGTAGTTGCGGGAGCGAAGTTCGATCGGTTTGGGACCGCCAGCGAGTGTGAGGCGCAGGGCTGCAGGCGAACTGCACTGGATGTTCTGGAGCCTGCCCCTAGCGGTGCGGCGTGGGCCGTGGTGTTCGAGGGTGGGCTCGGGATCGGTGACCTCGACGTTGACTACTTTGCCGGTGT
The DNA here is from genome assembly GCF_059726255.1 of Koromonas humicola. NCBI lineage: Bacteria > Pseudomonadati > Acidobacteriota > Terriglobia > Terriglobales > Koromonadaceae > Koromonas > Koromonas humicola. The sequence goes on along the minus strand of NZ_AP040873.1, from coordinate 4,248,884 downwards.
CGGGTTGGCTGTGGTATTCGCGTGACTGACGCTCGTAGCGTTCGCGTTCGGCTTTGTAATGCTGAATGGATTCGATCTGCGAGTTGAGCGCGGCCACTTGCTCGGGAGAAGTGGCAAGTTTTGTAGCGACTTCGAGTACGCGCACAGCGTCATCGATGCGCTCGGCCAACATGAGCAGGTTGGCAGCATTCTGACGGAAACCAAGGTTTGCAGGTTCGAGTTCGACGGCTCGCAGATTGAGCGCGCGTGCTTCGTCGAGATTCTTGTGCTGCATGGCATAGAAACGTGAAAGTTCATCGCAGGCAGGAGCGAAGTCCGGATTGAGTTTGATGGACTGGCGCAGGCTGGATTCGATTTGCGAAAGGCGTTCGGGCGAGAGACCTTCGCGCATGGTGATTGCAGCGAAGTAGTAGTGGGCGAGGTAACTTTGCGAATCGAGTTTAACGGCCTGCTCGTACCAGTCCTGCGCTTCCTTCAACTTGCCTTCACGGAAGGCGAGATAGCCCATGGTTTCACGGGCAGAGACGTTTTGAGGGTCCTGCTGAAGCACGCGCGCCAGTAGAGTGCGCGAATCCTCAACGCGATTGTTCAGGGCGAGGACGTCGGCGCGGATGGCATCAGCGTCGTTGATCGACATGGGCACAACCTTGTAGGTGGAGCTGTCGATTTCGGTCGCGCCGGGCACGCGTATATAGAGGAATGAGCCCTGCTCGATGTAGCGCTGAAGATTTCTCTCAAGCACCTTGAGGTCGCCGAAAGCCTGCGTGGCAGCCGTAACGGAATCGACCTTGTTCATCACGAGGCGTCCGTACTCGGACATGTGCTGGGTGTGGTTCTGAATGTCCTTGATCTCAAGATAGTGCGTGAGAGCCCAGGACTCGGCGTAGAAGATGGAACCCTTATTCTCTTCGTGGTAATACGGAGAATTCTGATCGGCGGCTAACAGAGAGGCGAGAGGTAGCAACTTGCTCTGGCGCAGCAACATGATGTTCTCAAAGCTGGGACGGCCCACCGATGTATCAACTCTGGGCCATCTTCAATGTACTTCGAGCGGTGCGATGAAGATCCTAATCTTCCACTGAGGCTGTCACGCACGGCGAGGTGGACGATGTAGTTGCCGGGTGCGAGTTCCATTGAGTCCTTGTAAATCAAGCCATTGTTGCGAAGATTGGCGGCGGCTTCGGAAGTAAGTTTCTGGTTAATGACGTGGCGAATTGTAGCGGCCTTGTCGCTAGCAGAATCCTGCGCTATGCCTACGATGTCGACGTGTACCGCACGGGAGGACGCTTCGTCGATCTCAATGGAATTGGGCGGTATCACGAGATCGAACTCGATGTGCGTCTTCGTGCTACTTGTGCCTTGGGATTGAGAAGTAGTCTTTGGGGATGGCTGAGTTGATTGTTGCCAACGCAGCACCAGCGGGAGTCCACTGAATTGCAGGGGAGAGCGCAGGGCCAGCGAGAGGTCGGCGGTGACTCTGTCTGTGGAGTCCACTGGGGCCTGGGAAATGAAAAAGCCTTCGCGCGAACGGACCGAGACGTTCTTGCGGGAGGTGCTGACCTTCAACTTGTGCCAACCGGGTGCGGGTTTGGGGCTGTCGAGATAAAAGCCGAGAAGGTAGTAGCTCTCTGAATCGTTGACTGCGGTATGTATGCCCTTGGAAAGATCGTTGGTGTTGAGGAAAGCGCGTCCGCCGGTCATCGTCGACATTGTTTCCAGAGTGTTGAAGGTTTCCTGGTGAACAAGCATCGGAGCCTGGTCTTCAGCCGATCTATGAGCTAACGATCCAGCCGCAACTTTAGGGCGGATCTGTCCCGAGTAACTTTTGCCGGTGAATAGTCCACTGGCGTCGACGGCGTACACGGCGAAGTTTGCATCGTTGAGGTCTTTCCACGCACGCTCAAAGTACGTAGATACGTCCGTCTCATGAACCTTCAATGGATTGTTGCTTTGAAACACTGCCATGGCAAGTTCTATGGATTCCGGCACGCCTGATGTTATCCAGACGAGAGCCTTGCGACCGGGAACTCCGGAGTACGCGTGAGCTATTTCAGAGAGCGCAGAAGCCGTGTCTTGTACAACACTGCGATGCGCAAGGTCGATTTCGGTTGCTCTGACGTCGGTGATCCCTCGGCTCCAAACTTTGAGAGCTTAGACACCTCATTCTCAATCTGCGAAATACTAACTGCCTTAGGAAAAGCGAGGCCGTCTGAGTTCTTGTTTGCCTTCGCAACTGCCTGCAAAGCGGCGATGAGCGTAGCGCTGTCGGTTGTGAAATCGTGCAGCATGCGAACTCCACCCGGAGTCATCAACAGCAGAGCAATTGATGTATCGGGCGGGATGCTCTCGGCTAGGTACTTAATGATAGCTTTGCGCGCAAAAGCCTGGTCGGAGAATGGCGTGTTAATCAAGTCAATTGCAATCACGACGACATTCTTGGGAGCAGAACTCCTGCCGATCACATTAGTGAAGGTTCCGGGTGGAAGAGAATCGTGCTGCGGAGTGCGAGCCGAGGCGTGCGTGATCTCTTCGCAAAAAGCGATGCGCCGACTTTGTTTCTTGTCTTGAAGAAGAGAGAAGTCAGAAGCTTTGAGTCCGGGAATATGATGACCGGACTTGTCGGTGACGATGGTGGGGACAAGTACAAGATCGGTATTCGAACGGAGTGCCGGCGTCGGCGTGGCTGACGGTTGACCACAGATATGACGAACAACCGCAGGAACTAGCACAACGATGAGAACAACTTTCGGTCTCATGAGAGCGCTTTCCTTTCGGTGCCGCGTAGGCGGGTCCGGAACATTGGAGGACAAGGTACTCCGAATGCAGCGAGCGTGAAGTCATCTTTTGTTAAGTTTTTGTACGGCGAATCGCGGAGTCCGCAGAGTGTTCGCTTGCCAGCCAGAGTAGATAAGGGTATTGTTGCGTCGCAAAACTATGCCTACTTCAGAACAGTTGGACGAGAAACTACAGCGGTGGGTTGAGGCCAGTGTGATCGACACGCAAGCGGCTGAGCGCATCCGGCAGTTTGAGTCGAAAGCGGAGCGCGCGGGGCTGCAGTGGCCGGTGCTGCTGGCAATCGCCTTTGGCGCAATCATGGTGGCCGCAGGGGTGTTGCTGTTTGTGGCCGCGCATTGGGATGAGATGTCTCCCGCGCAGCGCTTTGCGCTGGTGATCGCGATGGTCACGGGATTCCATGTGGCAGGCGGAGCGCTGATGGGGCGTTCGCACGCGTTGGGAATTGCGCTGCATGGGATTGGAACGGTCGCGTTAGGTGGAGGAATCTTTCTCGCCGGGCAGATCTTCAATCTGCAAGAGCATTGGCCGGGTGGCGTGATGCTGTGGGCTGCGGGCGCGGCGGTCGGGTGGTGGATTCTGCGCGACTGGGTGCAGGCAACGCTGACGATGGTGCTGGTTCCTGCTTGGATCGTGTCGGAATGGATGGTGCGCATGGATCACTATGCGTACTCGGAACGCTACCTTGCGCAGTGCCTGACACTGCTGGCATTTGCTTATCTAGGCGCGCGCAAAGGGAGCGAAGATTCGACATTGCGTAAGGCGCTTGCATGGATCGGCGGAATCATGGTGCTGCCGCTGTCTCCGATGCTTGCGTTTATTGGTCACGAGGAGAGTTGGAGGCATGCCCCAAGTGCGACGGCCACGATGCACGTCATCGGCTTGCTGATGGCGTTTGCTCTGCCGCTGGTGGTGGCGTGGTTCCTGCGCGGCAAGGGTGCGGTGTGGAACGTCGCATTCGCTGTGTGGGTAGTGGCGATTCCGCTGCTCGATTATTCGGATTTGATGCAGAACGTGTTGCAGTATCTGCTGTACGCATTGGGTTCGATTGGCGTGGTGGTGTGGGGATTGCAGGAGCAGCGGAGAGAGCGAATCGACTTGGGCGTGGCCGGATTTGCGCTGACGATCATCGCGTTCTACTTCTCGACCATGATGGACAAGCTGGGGCGTTCGGCGTCGCTGATCGCATTTGGACTGCTCTTCCTGCTAGGCGGATGGAAGCTTGAACAGTTGCGCCGCAAGCTGGTGGCGCGTACGGCGGGAGGTGCGCGATGAAGCCTATGACGAAGGCAGTGGCGGTTGCGCTGGTGCACGTTCTGCTGATTTCGACGCTTGGAGCCAAGCTGCTCTATGACCGCAAGACGCGTCCGCAGGCGTGGTTCAAGACGCAGAGGTGGGATCCGAACTTGCCAATTCGCGGTCGATATGTGGCGCTGCAAATCGAAGTGAAGGACTCGCGAACTCCGGAAGAAGTAGCGCAGAAATACGCGGCCGATATCAAGAACTGGGAGACCATGAAGGCGAAGAACTCATGGAATGGTCCTTACTTCTTTGGGCACGAGTGCGGCTCAATCGTCATGCGCGATGGTGTGCCGACTGCGGCGTTCGAGAACTCGCAGTTCGGCGTTTGCGAGAACCTTTCGTTCACTCGTGTGATGCGTGAATCGCCGAGCGATGCGGTGGTCAGGGTCACGGAGCCCGTGCTGTTCTTCATCCCTGATACAGCGCAGGATCCGAGCCACGTTCAACGTGGAGAAGAGGTCTGGGTGCTGGCGACGATTCCGAAGAAAGGCCCACCGAGGCCGATTCAGTTGGGGATTAGAAATGCGAGCGGGGGAGAGATTAGGCCGCTAGGTCTGAAGTAGAGGTTGTGTCGCGAGTGAGTGTGCAGAACCCAGAGTTGGAAATACGCCAACTCTGGGCCACCCTGTCGATCTCGCATTGTGACTTCGCGGTTCTTGAATGATCCAGATTTGCAAGTGCGGTGCTTAGGTGAGTGAATGATGTTGAAAAGGTCCAGCCGAAGCTGGACCTTTTTTGTTGCGGCACGAAGCGGATGTTACTTGGCGGCGTTTGCTTCGTGGAAGTTCTGGCGGATTTGCGCGAGGAACTGGTGAGCCGCCGGTGGAGGCGTGACCTGTCCCGTTAGCAGCGTGCGGAAGTCGTAGGTGCGGCCGTAGAACGAGCGGATCGAGTCCATGTCGGCGCGGACATTGGCTCCGTTCAACGTGGCTCCGGCGAATACGCCTTTCGAGCGCGAATAGGTCAGAATGCCGCTATTCAGCTTCCAATCGGTGTTGGCGCTGGCATCGCGGCCAAAGGGGCCAGCGGCGATTCCGGCATCAGCTCCGATTTTCCACTCGGCATCGAGTAGCTTATTGGCGCCTTCCTGGGTCATGAAGAGCATAACGAGATCGACGCCTTCAACGCCGATCTGGGCTCCCCAGCTACCGCCAGTAATAACGAAGAAGGCGGGAGCACTCCAGCCCTTCTGTGTGCGGCAGGTGGCGACGCCGCGGCCATGCTGCGCGCCTACGACGAATCCGCCCTTGATGAGCTTGGGGACAATTGCGACACACTTGGCGTCGGCCAGAATGGATTGGGGAATGTTGTTGTCACCCGCGTTGGTCAGGCGGTTGAGATCCTCGGATGCTTCCGTCAGGCGGCGCTGCACTTCTCCCTTGTCCTGATTGCCGGACGACGTAACTTTCTTGTCGGTGGTATCGGTGTTCTTCGCATTGTCACTCTGTGCAAAGACCGGCACGGATGAAACTAGCGCGGTTAGGAGCAGAAGCCTGAATGCATATTTCATCATGTTTCCCTCTTGAGCGCCGAACCCTTCATGCAGGCGAGCGCTGACAGGTTCCCGGGCCATAGGCCAACTGGCTCACGAAGCCACGATCGGCGGGAACGTCCTCAAGCTTGGATTAGAGTTTGCCGTGGAAGGTTTACACGAGCAGGGCGTGAAAATGATCGCAACAGTCGAAATTCGGGGTGAGCTGCAGGCCCACCCCTTCGTGCTTGCGTGAGGGATTCGGGCTAAGAAGATTTGGGCTGCTGCCAGGGACGAGTTGGGCGCTCCGGTTCGGGGAGGTCGCGCCCGACAACCCGATCGTAGCGATAACGAGCACTGACCGTGCCGAGTCCTTCGTTGTAGAGGCTGGTGTATCCGAGAGCTTCTTTCAATTCTTCGCTGAAGCAATGCAGGTTCTTAAGGTGCTCGGCTGTGGCGGCGATTTCAAGTTTGCTTGTCTTGAGAAACTTTTGATAGCCGCGGTCGACGAGCTCGGCAGGCTCTCCGGCGACGAGGAGTGCCGGGTATTGCGCGATCCGCGAGTGGCCGCTGGTGCCGGGTTCGATGCTGGCAACGCAGTTGTATTTCTTCACCAGGCGCTGATTGCCAGAACCACTCGAAACCTCGAAGCCATGATTGGAAAGCCATTGAACCGCCTGTTCGAAGCTGCGGACGTCATTCTTGAGTGGAGCGAAATTGGGCATGATCTCCTCAACGGTTGCGGCGTGGCTGAACTGAACTCCCCCACGGAGCCAGTCGAGACGAATGCAAACGGCAGGCCGCCATTGGCAACACAATACTGTCGCACAACGCAGTGAAATCGGGCAACTTGGGCTGCGGTCATGGACGTAAAACTTGCGAACGCGATGAAGCTGTCGGAAGATCAGGCGATGCTATCGATTCCGTTTGAGAGCCAGAGAGAATTGCAGGCCGAAGTCGAGAAGGCGTATCCACGGGAGGGATGCGGGATTCTGCTAGGGCGGCGTGAAGCACAGGATTCGACGGTGGTGCGCATCAAGCCTTGTGGCAATTGCGATCCGGAGCCGGAACGACGGTATCAGATCGATCCCGTGGAGTTGATCGCAACTCAGAAAGAAGCACGCGAGATTGGGTTGGAGATTGTGGGCTTCTATCACTCGCATCCAGATCACTCGGCAGATGCGTCGGAATCAGACCGGCGCGAAGGGCACTGGACGGGATGCGTTTACGTAATCTGTGCCGTGGAGAAAGGAAAGCTCGCCGCCATAGGAGCTACGAGGCTTATGGGAGATGGTAACTGGGCGACGGAACCGGTGCACTTCGAGCCTCCGGAACGCAGTGCACCCGAGTTGCATTGCTGTTGAGTTTGGCGCGGCAAAAGCAAGCAATCAGCTCATGGAGACAACAAGGTCCTGTCCGCGGCGCGACAGTTGTGGAGCACGGGAGGCGAGATCGGTGAAGAATGCTTCCTGATCGCGGGGAGCTATGAGCATAGTGCTGGAGGCGTACACGATTTCGACACGATCGAGCGAGAGTGCAATCGAGCTGCGCGAATCGTTAGATGGTCGTACGGAGACAATGGACGAGTAAGGAATTTTCCATCGGCAGAGGCCAGCGCGGATGATGAGAGTGTCTTCGGTGGTCTCGTAAGACTGTGGATAGCAAACACCAAAATCGATAATCCAAACGATGGCTGTTACGGCGTAGAAGCATGGATTGCGAGTAGTGATAGCGGATGTCGTGACGGCGATGAGTCCGGCAACGAGAAGCGCCCCCAACCACCAATCGATCTTGGCTTCGTGTTTCATCGCTGTTCTTCCGTTCCCATTACAACAGCATGCATGCTACGCCGGAGGGATACGCGGTTCAAGGTGTAACGGGTTTGCCGCCGGGATTCCAAGAAGGCTTCCAATCGGTGTTGGCGAGCCACTCGACGGGAGCAATCATCGACTGAATCGCCCTAGTGAGATGGGGAAAGTCGATATGCGCGAGATCGTCAGCGGGCTGGTGGTAGTGCGGACCTAGTCCGTAGCTGCTGATAGTTTGTGCGACGATTCCCTGGCGCGCTAGAGCGATGTTGTCAGAGCGCTCGAAGAAATCTTGACGAGTGTGGGGGTCGGCAACAAGCGGAGCACCATGGCGTGCGAGTGTGGGGCCAAGATTGGACCGCTCCCATCCGGTGAGCCAGAGCTGGTGTGAAGGAATAGCTCGATCTGGCTGTCCGATCATCTCGAATTCAAGGTCGGCAACGATGGACGCGAGGGGAAAGGGCGGGTGCTGGAGGAAATACCGGTTTCCCCAACCGCCCGTTTCTTCACTACCGAAACACGCAAAGACGATGGTGCGACGCGGACGCTGTGCGAGTGAGGCCAGAGCGCGGGCGAGCTCGAGGACGGCGGTGGTGCCGCTGGCGTCGTCATCGGCTCCGTGGTAGATGACTTCGCTGTCGCCTTTGCGTCTGGTGCCAAGGTGATCGAGATGCGATGTGAGGATGAGAACTTCCTGAGATAGCTGGGGATCGCTGCCGCGCAATATTCCGATGGCGTTGTAGGTGATGCCGCGAAGAAGATAGGCCTGCTGAATCTCTGCCGAATCGAGTCCAAAAGCCTGAAACTGCGAAACAACGTAGGTGGCGGCGATCCATTCATCGCGAGTGCCACTGCCGCGTCCATGAAGCGCGTCGGAGGCGAGGAACGACATGTGTGCGTGCACGTTTCGTGTTAGGGAATCGGCATTCGGTTGTGCGAACACCACAGTGGAAAGAAGAAGACACGCAACCATGAAGCGGCAGAGGCGCATGTCTGATTCTGGCATGCCGCGGGATTAAGGCAAGAGAGTTTGTTGCACATCGGCTCTGGAGTACATCTCAGTGGGTTGCAGGTTGGAGGAGGGTGACTTGCGATCCATGCGCCTTGCGGTTCTGACGGTTGTGACGATGGTGGCAGCGCTGCAGGTAGCGGCAGCGAGTGGCGAAGATATGTTGAACACCAAGGCAGCAGATGTAGGTTTGCGCGGGCCAGTGAAGGAATGCGTCGAAGAGACAAGCTATCCAGCACAGGGTAGCTTTCCGGGGTACACTGCGACGACCTCGCGTCTTTACTCGCCGGAAGGGAAACTGCTGGAGCTGCGTTCCGAACAAGGATCGAACGCAACCGTGACGACCTATCGCTATGCCCCGGATGGGCAACTGGTTTCACTCGGCGGAAACGAGGTGGCGCTGCCGGAGATCCAACATGACGAGCACGGACGAAAGCTGAGTGTAGAGCAGCTTCCAGTCATAGAGAAGACAAGCTCGCCTGTGGCGGTGGGCGCAGCGTCGTGGGAAGACAGCGAGTTGCACTTCCAAGTCCCTTCGGGCGGGACAATCGTGACGTTGTATGACGACACAGGGAGGCCTTCGCAGGCAGAGATTAAGAATTCGGCTGGAGTGTTGATAGGGCGCATTCTGCGGACGTACGACGAGAAGGGGAGAATCGTCGGGGATAAACTTCGGGCGGAGAATTTGGAGGCGGGTGCGAAGGAGATTGCCGGAGGATTGGACATGCCTTTGAACGATGCGCAGAAGAAAACGATGACTGAGGTTCTGGCGCTGGCCTTCGCGTATGGGGACTCCGATTACAAGTATGACCACGCCGGACGGCTGACAGAGAAACACGTGAATATGGGCATTTGGGGCGAGACGGTCACGAAGTTTCAATACAACAAAGAAGGCGACGTCGAAGCCGAACAATCTCTGCGGAAAGACGCTCCGGCGATGAGTTCAGGATTCGGTATCGATGAGCAAGGGAAGCTTGTGCCGCAGGGAGAGAAACTACAGGCGCGCGAGTCAACGACGAAAGCTCGTTATAGCTACGAATACGACTCTCATGGCAACTGGACGAAGCAGGTAACGTCGCGTCTGAAGGCTGGTGAATACAAAGTCGAGGCGACTCGGCAAAGGAAGCTAACATATTACTAGGTCTCGACCTTGGAGGCGGCTGTTTAGCGCGCGGCGATTCCTCTGCCGAATTTCAAGTTTCACGGCAACAGACAGAATCAGACTAGATAGAACAGACCGCGACGGTAAAGAAGTTGTCAAAAATATGACATGCGAATGCAGCGACTGAGTGAATCGGAGCACCGCGAGCATCTTCAATGCATATTACCTTCGTTCTTTGTCCACGAGCTCTCCTGCGGGCAGAATGGTAGGTATGGCTGGTCCCTTTCTACCGCATCATCAACTTCCCCCAATTCCCGAGGGTACCGGGATCATGCCTGTTGCGGAAAACAAGATCGCGCGCGGTCCACATCCCGAGTTTCTAGACACATTTCCCGAGGGGGGCACGCCAATTCCTGCAGGACCGGACGTGCCGGTCTTGGACGACGCGCTTGAGCAAACATATAGACGGGTTCTGGCGCGAGCCATCGGCATGGCTGCGTGTGCACTCTTTCTAGGATCAATCACTGCGGCGACCCTTATTGAGAACTGGTCGCCTCAGAGTTTTCTCGCTCTTGCGGTGTATGTCCGTGTCTTCTTCATCGTGCAGCTGTTGCTGATAGGGTTCTGCAATCGATACATCGAGAAACTCTCGATGGCTCCAGCAGGGATATTTCTTTTCGTCTACGCAGGTTTCTCTGCTGTCGAGTTTTCCATCCTTATCTCGCCTGCATCGCTGTCCGTGGCCTTCCTGTGCACCGCACTGATGTACGGTGTAACGGCATTGTGGGGTTTCCGCTCGCATTTCGATCTTGCGCGACCAATCACAGGCGTCTTCATGCTTCTGTCCGGAGTCGCCATTCTCGTTGCGATTAATCTCACGTTCCGAACCTCTTCGTCAGTTTGGGCGCTCAGCTCGGTTGCCATTGTTATATTCACTCTCATTGCTGTTTACAACGCTCAGCAGATTCGAGATTTCTATCAGGAATACGACGATGACAATGCGGAGGGCTTGAAAGCTTCTGTCCTCGGCGCGTTGCTTCTGCTGCTCAATTGCGTGAATGTGTACATGCTGGCTACAGGCTTCACGTGGCGGAACAACAGCGAGAACTCCACGGACTAGCCTGCGGCAGCAAAATGGGCAGCTAACAATCGGCAGCCATGAGCCTGACATCCCAAGCGGATTTCCGCCTATGCTCTCGCAACACTCACAGCACTTCTAGCTCTCTCCACTTCGGCGGCTCAAATCACAGTTCTCAGCGATGAATTGCGAAGAGGTATAGAGGCTTCAATGTCGCACACTACCAAGAGGCAATTATGCCAACTTCGCTCAGCTCGGGATTGCTAGAATTCGCGGCGGAGGTGGCGATGGCTGGCGTGAAAGATGTTGTGCTGGCTTACGTGAAGGCATTCAACGAAGGCGATCTTGATGGTGTGTGCCGGCTGTTTACTCCCGACGCGCTGGTGTGGGGCGTGATGGGATGGGGAACGGTCGAGCAGGCACGCCCGATTTGGAAGGATCTGATCGAATGCCTGGATATCAAGTTGGAAGTCGCAGGCATTATCTCGGAAGCAGATGTTGTCGCAGTGCGATACGTGGAACGAGGCAAGTCGGTAAAGGCGTTTCGCGGTCTTGGGCCGACGGGGAAGACCTATGAGCTGACCGCGATGGAATGGTTCGAGATTAAGGATGGACTGATTCACCGGCGGTGGGGCGCACGTGATTCGGCATCGCTGAACAAGCAATTGGGGTTCTAGAGAGCGCCGTCGTTATGCGACGATAAATGTGATATGGGCTTCAGGATCGTTAACCTGGAAGAAGGGCATCCGACGGTGAACATCGGGCTGCTGCGACTGGACCGCGCAATTGTGGCGGCGCGAACAGAAGGCGTCTCGATGCTGAAGCTGATTCACGGGTACGGCTCGACAGGAGTGGGCGGGCGATTGCGCGTGGAGGTATGGAAGGCTCTCGACAGATTCAAGAGGAATGGGTTTATCGCAGATTTCATTCCCGGCGAGCAGTTCCGGCTTTCCGATGAGGCGAGCTGGGAATTGGTGAAGCGCGACAAGGCGATCAAAGAAGATCGCGACTTTGGAAGGATGAATCGCGGGATTACGATCGTGGTGTTGTGACGGGCGGTGGTGGTAGGTGACCTGGGGCAGTGGTGAGGATTGGAGCTGGGGTAGGGGTCCTTCGGCTTCGCCTCAGGATGACACTCAACAGCAAAGTCACAAGCAACATGCGCGTCCCAAAAGAGGCAGCGTATATGGGCACCCGCGTTGCTTGAATGGGCTCAAATGGAAAAGGCCGACCCGTGGGCCGGCCCTGCGAAACCAAACCAGACTACTTCTTCTTCGCCGGGGCGATAGCGTCCTTCACGGACTTGCCGACGTAGAACTTCACGACGGTCTTGGCAGGAATCTTGATCGGTTCGCCGGTCTGCGGGTTGCGGCCCACGCGAGCTTTGCGCGCCGACTTCTTCAAACGGCCAAGGCCGGGAAGAACGAATACGTCGTTCTTTTTCGTTTCCTTAATCGCGATTTCCGCGAGGGTGCTCAAGAAAAGTCCAGCAGCCTTGTTGCTGGTTTCCAGCTTTTCCGCCAGAAGACGAACGAGAGCAGTCTTGGTCAAGCCTGCAGCCATGGGATATTCCTCCTTGAAGATGAAGCGTGTCGAACGCCTCAGTCCCGCACATCATAACGCGTAAAATTTGCGGTGGACAAGCACTTTCATTCAGATTTTATGCGGGTTTTTCCACAGGGCTATCATTTTCAGGCTGTATTCATGCCCCTTGGGGCGCAATGGGCGAACCCAATAGGTTGTGGGTTGCCGAATTCTGAGAAGAATCCACACTACCTGTTGTATGTTGCTGGATGCGTCCGGCCCAATGAATTCGCGGGTGAGACTAGAATGTGAGCAGCAATTAATAACGAAGTGGCGGAGCGCGATGGATCTGGCGTACATATCTTTGGGCTCGAATATCGGCGATCGCATGGAGAATCTGCGGCGCGCCGTTGAGGCCGTGCGCGGCATAGCCGAGGTGAATGCCATATCGCACGTGTATGAAACCGAGCCGGTGGAATACACCGATCAGCCCTGGTTTGCCAACGCTGCTCTGGCGCTGGAGTGGGACGACGAGCCGCATCGGCTGCTGGAACGGTTGATGGAGATTGAGCGCGACATGGGGCGGCGCCGTGGAGGGGAGGACTATATTCCGAAGGGGCCGCGGGTGATTGATCTGGACATCGTGCTGTTTGGGGGCAAGGTGATACGAACGGCGACTTTGACGGTGCCGCATCCGGCAATGCATGAGCGCAGGTTTGTGCTGGAGCCGATGGCGGAGATTGCGGCAGAGGTCGAGCATCCTATCCTGCACAAGACAGTAGGGGAGCTGCTGAGAGCGCTGCCGCAGGAAGGCGCCGAGGTGCGCAGGCTTGGTGTTTTAGGCGGTGATTTACCGTTCCAACTATAGGAATGTGAGTGAGCCGCTTCGGTGGGCGGTCGCACGCGTGCGGCGTAAAGTGTAGAGTGTGGTGAGCAGCGCCTCGGCGATGATCGCAATGATTCCGGAGGATGGTTTGCCGCAAAGTAAGAGATTTGTTCGGCGCTATCGCCGACTGATTCCAGCCCTGATAGTGTTTTCCTCTTTATTCGAGATTGCGCCTGGGTTCGCGCAATCGGCTGCGCCTGTGCCCGCACCTGCAGCGGCGGCGGGAGCTTCTACGCCCGTTCGCATGCCACCGGTGGCGCAAGGCAGCCGTCCATCAGAACAACTGAAGATAGCGAAGCAAGAGGGATCGGCTGATACAGCGGTGCTCGACTGGGTGCTGGCCAACTCCGGCCCACTCAAGGGCGATGTGCGTGCCGGACAGATGCGAGTGGCGTACACAATTACTCCTGCCGAAGGATGGTGGAGTAAAGCTGCCGGGGGAAAGCTTGCGTGGCACGATGCTCCGGATGACGCGGTGCACCTACGGGTATTTGTGATGGACCTGGTGGACGGCAGGATCGTCCCCGGGCTCTCGGTGCGCGGGGTGCTGACGGACGAGAACGGAAATGAGCAGGGGGTTCCCCTGGATTTTGGCTGGTATCCGCTGATCAATGCATACGGCGGAAACGTACCGATGGATACCGACGGACGGTACACGTTGAGAGTGACTGTGGATGCGGTGGCCGGGGCGCGGGAGGGTTCGCCAGCAGATCGTGCAACGGTTGCGGAGTTTCCTCCGGTGCAGATTGCGTTGGAGTCAGTGGCGGCGATTCCGCTGGCGACTGCCACGGCTTGGGCGAATGAAGCCGAGCTGCTGAAGCCGTGCAATGCGGCACTAAGTTCGGCGATCACGGCGATGTGGGAGCACTCGGCCATGGGTGAGGAGAAAGCGGCAGGAGATTATTTCGTCGCCTACGCGCTCGGCTCCGGCGAAATGGCGGTGCAGGTGGGCGGTGCGAAACTGCGTCCGAAGAATCTGATCGACTTCTCTGGAAAGCAGAATGCCAGGCTCTCGATTGTGCCGCGTGATTCGCGCACGGGCAGGCTGATTCCAAATCTAAAGCCGCAAGCGAGTCTGATCGCAGCCGATGGCAAGACGTATGGTCCGGGAGAAATGCCGCTGCTATGGCATCCTTGGATCAATCGATATGAGCGCGAGGCGCGGATTGCGCACAAGGCCGTGTATAAACTGCGCGTGCATTTTGATGCCCCGGGGTTCAGGCGCTGGGGACGAGAGAGCGAACGATTCGCTTTGCCCGCCGATGTTGAATTCGACGATGTCTCGCTGAAAGCTGAGTAAGGGGATTACACGTTGAGTGCTGTACAAACGCCCGAGGAGATTGCTGCGCTCGTTTCAGACTACGTGGCTGAGAACCCGACGGCAGTGGTGATCGAAGACGGAAGGGAACTGTTTGACTTTACGGGTGCGCGCTACACGGCGACTCCGGAGCGTGACCGTTGCTTGCTGGAAATCTGGTCAGAAGAGCGAAACATAGTACGGCGGGCGACAACCGCAGAAATCAAGAACGGAATTCTGAAGCTGACTGTTGCGCGATTTGGGCAGGCTCGGCCATCGCGGCTGGAAATTTGTTCGAAGGCAGAACGCAAGTCTCCTTCGGCACTGAAGGCAATGCGGGCGGCCTATCAGCGTGCGCTCGAACGTGCCCTGCCAGCGCAGTTTCCGGGATGGACGCTGGATAGGCTGGCGACGGCAGCGGACCTGGAACATTCGTTTGGAGCAGTGTGTGCGCGAGGACTGCTGCGTCGAGGGCAGGAGCGCATGGCCATTGTGGGCTGCGGCGATGGCGAGTTGCAGGCGACGATCGACAACGCGGTGGCTGTCGCGATTCTTTGGCTCGACCACTGCCGCGAGCGTTTTGCGGCGAAGTCGCATGTCGCCGGCGTGGCGCTGTTTGTGCCAGCAGGCCGGGCCGCCACGGCGCAATTGCGGATATCGCATCTGAATCGCAAGGCGGCGAAGTGGCGGCTTTTCGCGCTGGATGAGAAAACTGAGCAGGCAGAAGAACTCGACCTCGCGGCGGAGTTGAACATGACGTCGCAACTGATTCACTGCCTGAACAGAGAGCATATGCTGGAGCGATTCCGGAAGTCGGTGGAGAGGATGGGAGCGCTTTGTCCCAGAGTGGAGACGGTAGCGCAGAGTTCTTCCTCGGTGAGTTTCCGGTTTCATGGGTTGGAGTTTGCACACGCAACGATGGAGCCGGACCGTCATTTCCGGATTGCAGAGCGGATTGTGTTTGGGGCAGCGCCGGCCGAATATGAATTGAACGAACAGACGGAACCGCTGTTGCGGCAGTTGATCGCACGGCTGCTTGAGAAGCGCGTTGGGCGCGATCGCACTCATCCTTTCTACCGGCTTCAGCCTGAACGGTGGTTGCAGTCAATCGTGGAACGCGATGTAACAACGCTGGATGGAAAGCTCGATCCTGCAGCTCTGTATCCGCAGGTTCCGGCATTTGCCGCGGGAGATCGTGCGGTGATCGATCTGCTGGGAATCACGCGAGATGGCAGGCTGGCAGTGATTGAGTTGAAGGCTGCCGAGGATTTTCATTTGCCGGTGCAGGGGTTGGATTACTGGGCGAGGGTGAGGCAGCATCATCGGCGAGGGGATTTTCAGACCAATGGGTATTTCCCCGGGCGCGTGCTGTCGGAACGAGATCCGATTCTGATACTGGCGTCGCCTGCGCTGCATGTGCATCCCGCAACGGCGACGATGCTGAAGTACTTCTCTCCTGAATTGGAATGGAAGCTGGTGGGACTGGACGAACGCTGGCGGGATGGCATTCGTGTCGTGTTTACGAAACAAAGTCGTTCTGAGCGCGAAAACTCGCGTTGTTGAAAACATTCACTTGTTTCGATGTAAGAACGCCAGCAGCTTTCCTTGGAAGTGTTTATGTGAGGCCACCTGCGCTGCTCGTGTGCATCCAACCTGAGCGCCACTTCGAACATACTCAGGAGAAGAAGTATGCCGAAAAGACTGCTAGCCGTACTGGGAGCGCTGATCCTCGCGACTTCGATGAGTTCAGCCCAGAGTTCGTCGCAGACGAACCAAAGCAATACCACGAGCACGCAATCGAACCAGAGCACCAGCACAGATCAGAACGCAACTACAACTAAGAAGAAGAGCCGCAAGAGCAAAACCGCCTCTGATACCACGACGCCAGCGAACACAAGCAGCAACGCAAATACCTCGAACACTAGTTCGGGATCGAGCACTTCGAATGCCGGTTCGATGTCTAAGAACGCAGCGACGAGCAGCAGCGCGGCGGTGGGTGGCAGCGACAAAGTATGGGTCAACAAAGATTCGAAGGTGTATCACAAGCAGGGTGATCGCTGGTACGGCAAGACCAAGAATGGCGAATACATGACGGAAGCTGAAGCGCAAAAAGAAGGTTACAGAGAAGCAAAACACGGCGCGGCAAAAAAGCAATGATCGACGCTGCGAGGAGTGAATGATGAGTTTCGTGAGGGGCTGGTGAGAATCAGCCCCTTCGTTATTGCGAGCGTCGCAAGGCGACTCTAGAGGCCAGCTTCTTTGCTGCGGAAGACCCAGTAATCGCCGGCAGTCTCGCTCAGGTCTGCCGCAGGCTTTTCGCCCTTGAGTACGCGACGAACGGCGCGCACAACTCGGCGCATGGGTAATGTGCCGTGTTCGTCTTCGAAGAAGATTTCGCCCACCTTTGTTGTTCGGTAATACCAACGCTTCAGGATCGCGAGGTGCTCCATCCACTCCTGCGCACTCTGCGGGGCGACTGGTTCCACGCCGTGCAGCAGGTCGTTGATGCGGGCCTCCATGCTTTGCGGATGCGCGATAGAGTGCCCCTCGGTGGTGGGTTCGGCGGGCTTGGTTGCATGATCACGCAGGTCGAGCGCGATGGGCGAGTGCAGCATGCCGGCAACGATTCGGAATAGCTCGATGTGTCCTTCGAGATGAGACGGTTGCAGCAGGAGGCCGTTCAGGCGATCGATGCGGTGGACGATTTCGGCGGCGCGCGATTGAACGCCTTTGACCTTCTCCAGCTTTGCGTGAGCAGCAGCAGCGGCTTCAAATTCGAGGCGCTCGCTGGCTTCGTCGCGCGCGCGGCTGATCTCAACTACGAGCGAGTGCCCACCGGTTTCGAAGTATCGTTCAACCCGCGAGCACTCATCAGCGTAGCGCTCGTCGGTGCATCCGCGGAAGCATGGCGCGAGACACATCTTCATCTCGGAATAGACGCAACCAGGGAAGGCCGGATCGGGCGAGAGGTCTTCAGCGCAGCGGCGCAGAAAAAAGAAGTCAAGGGAGTCGTTGGCGTACTGTTCGGCTTCGGCACGCGTCGCAAATGGGCCGAAATAAGCACTGCCGCCACGGAGCGAACGGATGCGGGTGGTGACCGTGACACGCGGGTAAGGATTCTCGAGCAGTAACTGGATGAGCGGCGCGGGGCGCAGGTGCAAGCGCTCGGAATACTTCTGCGGAAACTCGGCACGAAGCATGCGATAGAGCACGAATCCGGCCTCGAAGTCTCCACCGACAGGTTGGAATTCTACAGCTGTAACGCGATCGCGCAGGCTGAGGCGACGACCTTCAGCAACCGAAAGTAAGCGTTGAAGACGGCGACGCAGATTCGACGTTTTGCTGACGTAGGGCTCGGCTCCGGCCTGCAATGGGCGCAGTACAAAGACTGCTGGCGAAGCAGGAAGAGCGGAGAAGAACTCCTCGTCATGTACAGCGTCAAACTCGATGCGGGTCAGCACAGGGGACAGTGTACCGCGAAGCCTGCATGGGTTGGGAGACATCGCTCTGTACCGCTTTGGGATCATCACCTACAAACGACAGAAAGAAATGATGGCCATTAGTCACGGTGCCGATATAGATTGTGACGCTGCGAACAATTTCAGACGGAAGTAAATCACTGCTGAGCTGTCTCGGCGTTTGGCACACTACGACGCATAAGGAGTGTGGGTGAGATGTCAGTCGTAACCATGCCGTTACGCAATGTAACAACAAGGAAAAGCCTGGCGACAACTCTGCGTGAATTGTGCCGATTCCTGACTTCGTTTCCAAACATTCAGATGAGCGAAGAAGAGTGTGAGGCGCTGGCTGTGGCCGCAGTGAGCGGTCATGCCGAGGCCGAGTTTATGATCGGCAGCGTTTTTGATGCCGCCGATGAACCCGAGCGCGCGAAAGAGTGGTACCTGCGCTCGGCAAGCAAAGAGTACCTTCCAGCGATGCTGCAACTTTGCGCACTACGATAAGTTGAAGAGAACTCCAAGCCCCGTGTCCTGTGCGGCATGGGGCTTTTTGCGTTTATTCGTGTTTGTGAATGTTTGGAATGTCAGGCTACGTACTGCGCGATTCCGTAGCCGAATGACCAGTCCTGCTTCTGAACTTCCACTAGGCTGATAAACACGTCTTCGCGGCGAAGCTTGAGTTCGTTGTGGAGCGCGTCGACAACAGTTTTGTAGAACTTCTGCTTCACTTCGGTGGTGCGACCTGCGCTCAGGGTGATCTGGATGAAGACACAGTCATCCGAGCGCTCAATGCCGAGGTATTCGCGGTTGAAGACGAACTCGGATGCAGGGTGCGGGGTGATGATCTGGAACTTGTCGTTCTCCGGTACGTTTAGCGTCTCGACCATGGCGCAATAGATGATTTCGCCAAGACGAGCGCGGTATTCTGCAGACTTTCCTTCCAGGAGATCGATGCGAACTAGCGGCATGTGGGGCCTCCAGAGATTAAGAATGCGCGAGCGCTGCAGAGTGAAGGCTGCCCGTAGTCACATAGAAACTCGATAGCACTTGCGCGTAGGTGACCTCGGGTACACCGACAAGAAGCGCCGCACATGAAAAGCAACACGAACTATGTGCTAGCGCAGGCTGGCGCTTTTGTATTTCATGCGGAAGTCTTCGCCTTCGACGCGGACGACGCGGCACATTTCGTGAAGGCGGGAGCGCATACGTTCACCGATTCGGTCTCCCAGGGTTTCTTCGCGTGAGGCGCGGACGGCGCGGCCTTCGGGAATTTCCGTTCCGGCGGGCGGAAGGTCTTTGTAGTTGGTCGTGATAATTGTGGTGCGCTTGTCGTTGTAGCGCGTGTTGAGGATGTGCGAGACGGTGTCCCAAACCCATTCGGTCGGCTTCGCAGCACCGAGTTCATCGAGGATAAGCACATCGGCTTCGAAGACGGGGCGCAGGACTTCCATTTCCGTGACCTGCACAGATGCGTTGTAGGAATTCTGTATCTGCTTCAGAAGCTCGCGGTAATCGTAGAACAAGCAGGCGGAGCTCTTCTGTGCGATTAGTTCCTTGATGATGCCGACAGCGAGGTGCGTTTTGCCGCAACCTATCGGGCCAGTAAGGAGCAGTCCGGCGCTCTCGATAGGGAACTCTTCGACGAAACGCAGGGATGCCATGTGGGCTGAGGCGAGCGAGCGGAATGGGCCTTCGTGCTCGAAATTCGAAAGCTCGCAGTGCAGATAGCGGCGGGGGATGCGCGCAGCCTCAAGCAGGCGCGGACCCTGCAGCTTGCGGATACATTCACAGCGCGTGGCCTGCTCGACGGTTCGGCCATTGTGCTCTCGGGTGACCATGCGCCATCCCGTGCCGGAACAGATTGGGCAGGGAGCGTCGGCGGTTGAATTCGAATTCGGCATAACAAAAAGCTTGAAGCAGCGACGCTCAATTATCAAGAGCCAAGCTCGGGCAAACCACTGAAAGACTGTGGGGAAATTGTCGAAAACCCGTCTGGAGGTTGTTTTGGCTGGCGATCAGGAGCCTGGCGAGCAGTTAATTCATTGTGAAACGGGAACAAAGAACTGCAACCGACCTCGGAATCTGTGCATCTGAAGGCAGGAAGAACGGCGCGCGGACCAACTACGCTCTAGCTCGCCAGGCTCCCTTTCGAAAGACCCAATTGACCTCCAGCCCCAGGCATTGAGGGCTCGCTGTCTGGACCGGCGTCAACCAGCGCCGCGTTCGAATAACGATTTTCAGGACTGAGCCTTGCCCGAAGTAAACAGGGCGTGCACGACCCATCGTGTTCGAAATGTCCAATTTGTCTCCTTCTACGGCACCGGCGAGTAGATGCCGAGGATAAGGCTGACTCTGTTTTGCATACGAAAGCACTGCACGGATGGAACTCCGGCGGCAGCTTCTTGCGGCTGCAGCGCAACTTGCAGCAAACGACAAATCATCTCAGAAACCAAGTTCTACAAAGGGGAACAAACGACAGTGACTGCACACAATAACGGCTTCGACATCACACATACATGGAATACGGATGCGCGCTGGAGCGGCATTGAACGTCCCTATACGGCAGAGGACGTCAAGCGATTACGAGGCACGATCCATATTGAATACACGCTAGCCCGGCTGGGTGCGGAGCGGCTCTGGAACCTGATGCAGACACAGAGTCATATTCCGGCACTGGGCGCAATGACCGGTAACCAGGCAATCGAAATGGTGGAGGCCGGACTGGAAGCCATCTACGTGAGCGGGTGGCAGGTCGCAGGCGACGCCAATAGCGCGGGACAGGTTTATCCCGATCAGAGTCTTTATCCATCGGATTCTGTACCCCAACTCTGTCGGCGCATCAACAACGCACTACTGCGGGCCGACCAGATATGGCATCAGGAAGGCAAGAACGGCAAGCACTGGATGGTTCCGCTCGTAGCCGACGCCGAAGCAGGTTTCGGCGGAACACTGAATGCATTTGAACTAATGAAGGGCATGATCGAGGCGGGCGCTGCGGCCGTGCACTTCGAAGACCAGTTGAGTTCGGCAAAAAAATGCGGACACATGGGCGGCAAGGTTCTGGTGCCCACGCAGGAAGCAGTTCACAAGCTGGTGGCGGCGAGACTCGCGGCAGACGTTTGCGGCGTGCCGTCGATCATCATTGCCCGCACGGACGCTAATGGCGCAAAGCTGCTAACGAGCGACATCGATCCGGCAGACGAGCCGTTCCTGACCGGAGAAGGGCGCACCAGCGAAGGTTTCTATCGCATCAAGAGCGGACTGGATACGGCGATTGCGCGCGGCTTGGCCTATGCGCCTTATGCTGACATGATCTGGTGCGAAACGAGCGAACCAAACATCGACGAGGCGCGGCGCTTCGCGGAGGCGATCCACGAACGCTTCCCCGGAAAACTGCTGGCCTACAACTGTTCCCCATCGTTCAACTGGAAGAAGAAGCTGGACGATGCGACGATTGCAAACTTCCAAAGAGAGTTGGCGGCGATGAATTACAAGTTCCAGTTCATCACGCTGGCTGGGTTCCACGCGCTGAATTACTCGATTTTCGACTTGGCCAAGGGTTACAAACAGAACGCGATGTCGGCCTACTCGGTACTGCAGGAAAAGGAATTCGCGGCAGAGAAGGATGGGTATCGCGCCATCAAGCACCAGCTATTTGTCGGCACCGGATACTTCGACGACGTAGCGCAGGTGATTGCCGGAGGCGAGAGTAGCACGACAGCCTTCCACGGTTCGACTGAGCAGGAGCAGTTCCACGGGGCAGAGTGCGCACGACTGGAGTGCGAGCGGCGCATTCCAGTAACCCGCAAATAGACAATCTCTCTTCCCGCTCCGAAGAGCCCGGCCCACGTGGCCGGGCATTTTTATGTGCGGCGATGTGTATCTGAATGGCTTTGGGTCGAGGGTCGTGAATCAGGCTGCGGAACGGCTCTCGTCGGGAACGACTACGGACGACTCTGCAGCGGCTGACTCGCTTAGCAGAGGCCATCCCTTGCGCAAAACGTAGTCGAGCCATGCGCCCGCAGCCTGCGAGGTTAGCACAGCAGTGAGGACAAGGGTGGTGTAGAACTTCGGGCTAATAATTCCGGCATCGAAAGCCACACTGGCCAACACAATCCCCGGACCTCCGCGTGCGTTGGCTGTGACAGCAAGGTTGATGAGATCGAGCCCGCGGAATCCGGCGAAGCGTCCGGCGAGCGAGACGGAGATGATCTTCACGATGCAACTGCCAACGAGGAAGGCAGCGAGCATCTTGAGAGACAGTCCGTGGACGAGGTCGAGTTTTAATCCCACGATGGCGAAGTAAACGGGGATGAAGAACGCGAACGAAACCTTGCCAATTGCTTCGAGAGCTTCGGCGAAAAGACGGCGCTTCTTGTGGACTACGGCGAATCCGGCGAGGAAAGCGGCGAAAACCAAGCTCACATCCAAGGCTCCGGCGATTACGCAGTAGGCGAGCAGAACGGAAATGGCATATGCAACGGGAGACTGCCGAGCGATCACGTTAAAGCGCGCTTTGTTAATGCGCTTAACGACGCGGGGGACGATGGTAAGTCCGAGGACGAAGAACGCGAGCGTAGTGGCGAGATGCCATGACATCTGGCGCACGTTGAGCGAGGTCTTTCCGGCCATCGAGGTGGCGACCGCAAGCGCGAGCCACAGCACAATGTCTTCGAGCACTGCGACACCAAGCACCAATCGCGCAAATCGCGTGTGCAGTATCTTGAGGTCAGCAAAAATCTTTGAGACTACGGGGACCGACGTTACGGCTACGCCGACGGCAAGCACGATGATGAGCGAGAGTCGGTTGCCATTCGGTCCGGAGAGAGCTGGATGCAGTAAGCGCGAGCCGAGCGTGATGCCGAGGACAAAGGGGATTCCGGTGCCAAAGATGGAAAGCCAACCGACCTCGCGCCGCTCTTCGCGTGTGAAGAGCTGGCGGGTTTCGGCTCCCGACAGAAACATGAGCAGCAGCAGTCCCATCCAGTAAACAAAGCTCAGGACCGTGCCCTCTCGCTTGATGGCTTCCATGAGTGGTGCGGCTACGGTGAGGCGGCCGATCAAGGCAGGGCCGAGGACGACTCCGGCGACGATCTCGCCCATGACCTTGGGTTGGCGCAGCTTGACGAAAAGAAATCCCAATAGCTGGGCCAAGCCCACTAGTAGTAAAAGAATGAATAACGCTGAAGTCAGATCCGAATTCGACACCGACACACTCCTGCTGCATAGGATGGCGAGCGGGGAGCAGAGTTTGTCAGCGTAGGTGTCTTGCGAATGTGGGGAAACGTGCGTGCAAGAGATGGGAGTCGCACCTGTAGCGTGCAACTCCCGATGTGACGTACGGCTCTAAGCGCGATCGGCGGACTAGTGAGTGGACTGCATTCTTTGTTGTTCGTGCCGGAGCTGCTCGAGAGCTTTATCTATCTGCTGCTTGATTTCGCCGCTCTGGAGCTGTTTCTGCAGGTCGGCCATCTGCCGCTTGATCTCCTCATTGCGGGCCTGGAAATCGGCAGTCCTTGCCTGTTCAGCGGCCCTGCGTGCCTCGGCCATCTGCTTCTGGAACTGCTCACTCTTCATGAATTCCAATTCCTTCTTGATTTCTTCGCTGCGCAGTGTCGCCATCTGCTTTTGGAATTCTTCGTTGTGCAGTGTGAGTTCACGCGCGTGCTGCTGAATGTCAGCAATCTGCTTCTTGAACTCAGGGCTGTCGAACTGCTTTTTGATTTCGTCCATCTGGCGCTTCAATTCAGCCAGAGTCGCGGGATCAGGTATCCCAAGTGCGCGAGATTGCTCGGGAGTGAGCTCTCGCTGGATTTCGGGCGGAACGCCGGGAGCAGGAGGCTGCGGGATTTCTGCGAGGTGCTGTGCGCTTGGCTTCTGCGGTGATGCCGGAACGCCAGGCGCAACTGGAGCATTCTGGGCGTCGGCCGGTGCTGCGGGTGCGGGCGCGGCTTCAGGTGCTGGCGCAAGAGGAGCAGGAAGAGCTGCCATCGGGACTGGAGCGACGGGTGCAGCCTGCGCGTCTTGCGGCGCGCTGGATGATTGTGGGGCCGCCATGATTGGCGTGACGTGGAATATGGCGGCGATCACGATGGCCGAAGCCATTGCGGTGGCGCCGCAGGCCAGGCGAGCCAGCTTTGCCCGCATACTCATAACAGACTTCGTCTCCATCAATCGCATAACGCGCTCCTCAAGTGTGTTTTTGCTGAAAAGCCCAACGGCTTGTGCTCGCTCCGCAAGATGGCTGACAGCGACGATCCGCTGTGCCATGGCCACGAGGCAGCGGGCGTAGCTGGTCTCCGAACGCATTTCCTGTGCGGCAATTGCGTCGCAAATCATTTCGCGTGTGTGGCGAATCCGTCGCTCAACGGCTCGCGTAATGGGGTGCCATGAGACGGGAAGGGAAGCGAGTTCACAGACGAGATTGGCGAGATAATCGTGCCGGCGAACATGCGCCATCTCGTGGCAGAGCGCAGCTCGCACTTCGTTTTCGGTAAGGCGAGCGAAGTTGCGCGGCAGCAGAATGGTCGGCGAGATCGCTCCGACGACAACGGGAGACACCACCGCATCCGACTGCCTTATGGACGGCAAACTCGCCAGTTCACTGCGTATGGGCTGGATGCTTTGTAGCTTGCGCCTGACCATGCTCTCGGAAGTAGGCGACAGAGGCTGTGACGCGTTTACAAGTTGACGTGCCGAGTACCACGCATAACCAAGTCGAGCGACCCCGAACAAAAGGAGCGCGATGTAAACAACCGTGATCGCGTGCATGGTTGCGCTGCTCAAACGCACGTTGCTGATGCGTGCTGGAATTTGCGTCCATCGCGAACTCGCTGGGACACGAGCGTAGGGCTCAGGAGTGACCTGTGCCGTTTCCTCAGCGGAGGGCAGCGTCATCGCCGTGCGAAGTTCTTGAGGCGTGATTGGAGCAGCGGCGTTCTCCAGATGGTGAGAGTCGATGCCGCGCAATGGGAGCAGCACGGCCAACGTCAGCACGGTAAGCCAGATGTAGTGCTGCGTGGCGGGCGAAGCCTTAAGGGCGCGAATCAGCAACCATCCACCAGAGGCCAGCAACGGAATCTGCCACAGGGCATTCAGGATGTACTCGAGAAGCGCTCGTTCCATGGCTAGTCCTCCTTTGAAGCGTCGCGATCGGTGGCGGCAAGCCGGTGTGCAACACGCTCCAGCTCTTCGGCGCTGATCTGGCGGGTATCCACCATTGCCATGAGCAGAGCCTCGGTCGATCCGCCAAACATGCGCTTCACAAGGTCGTGAACGGCGGAGCCTGCTGCGCGCTCACGACTCACGATTGGCTGGTAGCGATAGGCGCGACCTTCAGCAATGCGCTTCACTTTGCTTTTGCGGAACAGCACGTTGAGCATCGTCTGCACGGTGGTGTAGGCGAGGTCTCCGGGGAGCTTGGCCTGCACCTCGTTCACTGTGCTCGGCCCCAGATCCCAGAGTACCTGCATAATCTGCAGCTCCAGCGGGGTCAGCGTTTGGCTCGATTTCGATTTCTGTGTCACTTCCATCTCCTAAAGCTTTCGTAGATGAGACGCCCGAAATCGAAAAAGGTCAACTAAGTTTTTAGGAGATGACGGAAAAAGTTTCTTTCCGGTCTCTGGAATAAGTTTCTCCGGCGGGATGTTTCTCGAAGCAAATGCGGCATCAGCGACACATCGATTCGCCGATGCCGCACGGGGTTTAGCGAATATCATCCGGCAGGTCGGAAGGGATATCTGCAACTTCCGGCACGCCAGACTTCTTCGCGTGTTGAATGATCTCCAGCCCGTCGTCGAGAGTGATGTATCGCCGCACGACGAGGCGGAAGGTATCAGCAATGACGTTTGAGACGTAGTCGCTATGAGATGGGTACAAGGACTTCATCTCCGATTCGGTGAAGGGGTGTTCGTAGCCGAGCAGGAAGCAGAGTCCCGGCCCCGTGCTACCGACGAACCAGTGCGCGGTAGGAACATCAACGTAAGGTGAGCGAACACCACCAACGGCATTGCCGAACTTGTCGAGCACCTGTACTCCGTTCTGATATTTGAGCAAAGCTCCCGGCGGCGGTGGCACATGTTTCCTCACCCAGAGATCGAGGTTCTGAAATGCGGCGTTCTGGAAGATGCCGGTCGGCAGTGGACTGCGTGGGCCGAAGCCGCATGTGAGCGGGGGTTTCGGGGCGCCAGCTTTCTGTATGTCAGCAAATGCTGGTCCGAAATCAAGTTCGTCAGGCGTGGCATGCGGAGCACTGGCCAGTTCGTATTCGCGGAACAGATCGGGATATTTGTCGCTATCGGGACGGCGTCCAGCCTGCACACTGGGCAGAACATCTTCGCTGTTGGTCGCGATACGGATGACTGGCACACCTGCATTCCTGATCTGACCGGCCCCTGAGCCCGAGGGAGGCGGTGAGCACTGATTGATTGGTGCAGGGGCATTGAATCCAGCAACATCGAGGAAGCCATCAAAAACAGGCTTGCCATTCCCCAGCTTGGCGAGAGGGAAGACCGCGTCAATGTAGGTCTGCAGGTCAAATCCCGATTGTGAGTACCCGTATCCGTAGACACGGTCCACGTCGTACTGCCGGAGGGGATTTTGGTGAGAGTCACTGCGCACTAGTGCGGCGATCTGACTAAAGATGTCCCAGATCAATCCGTCCTCGGTGGTTCGTGAATTGTCACCCGAGATGATGGAGACCAATGTTGTGCAATTCTGCGGATCGGACAACGGAAGCGGATTAGCCCAGTTCAATGGGGCGTAACGCATGGGATTGAATTTCTTCAATGCCGCGGCCGTGACCGGCTTACTTGTGAATCCGACCCAGATGTCTCCGTTTTGGACGATGTAGTCCTTGGAAAGAGCCCAACCGATTTCGAGGTCCACGAGGTTCGAAGCATTAAGGATTTCGACAATCACGTTTCCGCTGAACCGGTGCGTGTTGATCGGACGTCGGACAAGCATGCGCGTGGTGTACGGCGCATCGGGAGTGCGTATCGTTGCAGTTCCAGGCGCGGCCCAGTTGTAAACATTGGCAGTGCCGCTCACGAAGTACTCATCCTCGGTATAACCCACGCTCGCCAAGTCCTCGGGGACATTCAAATGATTGGCCGCACCGAACGGATATGAGTCTGTCGTGACAGGTACATACGTTGTGTGTGGAATTGGTACGGGCTGCGATGCACTGGCCGAAACCGTAATGAAAGCACACAGTGCAATACATCCGGCGATGTTGCTGAGACGAACCTTCATCGGACACTCTCCTCCGGGAACGTCGAAACAGACTTGTGTCGAGAACAAGTGCAGAATTACTTTGCAGGTGATTGTCACGACTACAGCTGGATCAGGCTCTGTTTCCCGAAAAATAGATGCCTGTGCAGATGGACAAGGAAGCCTTATTGGCTGACGCAAAGCCATGAATTGTCTTCGTGGCGGTTTACCTCCAAGCTCTTCGCGTTTGCTTCTCCCGGACGAACTCTTTAGACTTAAGACTCTAAAAATTTCCGGCATTGCGCACTTGTAAGCGCGAGCGGAGACCTACCCTATGTCTGATATCAAGGTTCAACTCCCCGACGGCAGTATTAAAGAAGTACCCCAGGGCACCACCGCCCTCGACATCGCGAAGTCTATTTCGCCACGGCTGGCCGAAGCCGCATTGGCCGCAAGGATTGCGCCCCTGAATGCATCCGGCAACGGAGGCGGCGGGACGGCGACGGCTGTGGCCGAAGAAGAAGGCACGCTCGTCGATCTCACTCGTCCCATCGAGCAGGACTCGCAGCTACGGTTGTTGACCGAAAAGGATCCCGAAGCGCGCCAGGTATTTCATCATTCCTCGGCGCACTTGTTGGCTGCGGCTGTTCTGGAACTGTTCCCCGAGACGAAGCTTGGCCACGGCCCGGCAACCGAGAGTGGTTTCTTCTACGACTTCCTGCGCGAGACGCCATTCACTCCTGAGGACCTCGAAAAGATCGAGTCCAAGATGAAGGAAATTGTCGCCCGCAACGAGCCGTACGCGCGCGACTTTCTGGATCGGGATGAGGGACTGAAGCGCTTCAAGGATGAAGGCGACTTCATGAAGTGCCACTTCATCGAGCAGTTCACCAAGCCGGATGAAAAGATCTCGCTTTACCGCACGGGAAAGTTCGTGGACTTTTGCCGCGGGCCGCACATTCCTTCGACGGGCAAGATCAAGGCTTTCAAGCTGTTGAATATTGCTGGCGCGTACTGGCTCGGCAAGGAAGGAAATCCGCAGCTTCAGCGCATATACGGCACCTCGTTCTACTCGAAAAAAGAGATGGACGAGTACATGAAGCAGCTCGAGGAAGCCAAGCGCCGCGACCATCGCGCCCTGGGCAAGCAGCTTGATCTGTACTCCATCCAGGAACTCGCAGGCCCAGGACTCATCTTCTGGCACCCGAAGGGCGGCTTGATCCGCACCATCATGGAAGACTGGCTGCGCGCCGAGTATTTGAAGCGCGGCTATTCGCTGGTGTTCACGCCGCATGTGGCGCGACGCGCTCTGTGGCAGACCTCGGGACACGAAGGCTTCTATGCCGAGAACATGTTTGACACCATGGAGCTCGACGACGCCGAGTATCGGTTGAAGCCGATGAACTGCCCGTTCCACATCCTGATCTACAAGGACCAGTTGCGTTCGTATCGCGACCTGCCGGTGAGATTGGGCGAGCTTGGAACGGTGTATCGCTACGAGCGTTCGGGCGTGATGCACGGTTTGATGCGCGTTCGCGGCTTTACGCAGGACGATGCGCACATCTTCTGCACGCCGGAGCAGATTGAAAGCGAAGTTGAAGGCTGCATTGATTTCGCGATTAGCGTGCTGCACACCTACGGCTTCCAGGATTTCAAGGTTGAGCTGTCGGCCTGGGATCCTGAGGATCGTGCGCACTACGTCGGTTCGCCTGAGCAGTGGGAATTGGCGCAGAACTCGCTGAAGACGGTGCTCGAGCGCAAGGGGATCCCGTACAAGTTCATCCCGGGCGAAGCAGCGTTCTACGGTCCGAAGATCGACGTCAAGCTGGTCGATGCCATTGGAAGACTATGGCAGCTCTCGACCGTGCAGTTCGACTTCAACCTGCCGAAGCGGTTCGAACTCGAATACGTGGGCGAAGATGGTCAGCGGCATCAGCCCCTGATGGTTCATCGCGCGCTGTATGGATCGGTGGAGCGCTTCTTCGGAGTGCTGATTGAGCACTACGCTGGAGCTTTCCCGGTATGGTTGTCGCCGACGCAGGTGACGGTGGTTCCGATTGCCGAGCGGCACGTGGAATATGCCAACAAGGTTGGCGACGCGTTGAAGGCGATTGGCGCACGCATCGAGGTGGATGGTCGCAACGAGAAGATGAACGCGAAGATTCGCGAACATGCGTTGCAGAAGGTTCCGTTCATTCTGGTCGTGGGCGACAAAGAAGCTGAAGCTGGCGAGGTCAATGTCCGCGTGCGTGGTCAGGAAAAGGCAGAAGGCACGGTGAAGCTCGAAGCCTTTGTCGATCGCGTGAATAGGTTGATTCAGACGCGCAGCACGACTCTCGAATAGTCGACTGGCGTGAGCATTAAAAAGGGGCAGACCTAAGTGGCCTGCCCTTTTTATTATGACTTCCAGGTATTTATGAATGCTGTTTCGTAAGTTAATGGACCTTGAGGTCGTTGTTGTTAGTAATCGTCGTCTTCGTCCTCATCCCATGCAAGCAATGAGGCCATTTCAAGCGGGTCCACCACACGATCAGCGTGTACCGTGGCTGGTGCCGCGACACACTGCTCGTAACTGGGAGGTACTGGTGGCTGCCAGTCGCCGAAATTCTTATCTATTGGCTCTGAATCCATTGGCGTAATTTCCTCCAGATACATCGTGCCCCGAATTACTAGTGGATAACACCGAATCGTCTGCATCAAAGTTCACGCTGTTCCGATTTGGAATCGAGAGATGGATTTAGTACTCCAGATATGCCGCTGTGCTTGCTCTCGCAGCCGATCTCCTTTGCTCAGCGTGCGCCTGATGTATCGGTCTCCGCTATCATGTCGAAGTGATCAAGACGCTTGAACGCTACATCCGAAAGCATGGCCTGATGCACGCAGGCGAACGCATTGGTGTGGCTGTGAGCGGCGGAGCGGATTCGGTAGCACTGTTGCGTGCTCTGGTCGAGCTTGGTCCTACGGTTGGGATCGTGCCCTGTGTGCTGCATCTGAATCATCGCCTGCGTGGCGCGGCGTCGGAGGGCGATGCGCAGTTTGTAAGTGAGCTGGCGAAGAAGTTGGGGCTTGAGTGCGAGATCGAATCGCAGGATGTCGGCTCGCTTGCCGCGGTTCTTCATCTCTCGCTCGAAGCAGCAGGACGAAGAGCAAGATATGCGTTTTTCCAGCGCGCTGCGGCGGATCTCCAACTAGATGCGGTTGCAACGGCGCACACACGCGACGACCAGGCCGAAACAGTTCTGTTGCGGTTGGTGCGTGGAGCAGGAACGAGCGGATTAGCGGGGATTCATCGCACGATGCCGCTACAGGAACTCGCCCCACTGCCGTCCACAGCACTTGACGGCGAGGAAAATGAGCCTTCCGCGGAAGACGTGCGGCTAATCAGGCCACTGCTCGGAACTTCGCGTCAGCAGGTTGAGAAATATCTGCTGTCACTGGGCCAGACGTTTCGACAGGATGCGTCGAATGGGGATCCGCGCTTCTTGCGGAACCGCGTGAGAGCAGAATTACTGCCGACGCTTGAGCGTGACTTCAATCCAGCGGTGCGTGAGGCACTGTGTGAGACAGCCGAGATTGCGGCTGCGGAGAACGAATATCTCGAACAGCAAGTAGCCATCTTCCTGGCGGAAGCGTTCGAAGGAGCGATTGACCTTTCGAAGTTTCAGCGTCAGCCAGTCGCATTGCAGCGACGCATTTTACGTGCTATTTGCCAACCGCACGGGCTGGCACTGGACTTCGCACACTTGGAACTGGTGCGTGAGTTTGCGCTGGCTGGGCGCGCAGGACGCCTGCAAGTGGCTCGCGGCTATGAAGCCGAATTAGTGCGCAAGAAGAATGCTCCTGCTTTGCTGGTGCTACACGCACCGCAGGCGGGAGAGACTCGTGCGGCGGAGTATTCGCTCGAACTTGCGATTCCGGGCAGGGTTGATCTGGGCAACGTCGGAGAGCTGCGAGGTATGCAAATTTCTGCAGCATTGCGGGGTTCCGCTGAAGGAGAGCTGGCGTATAATCGCGTCACCTTTGTGGAGAGGTCCCGGGTCGGCTCGTGTTTGACGGTTCGCAATCTGCTGCCTGGAGATCGAATTCGTAGCCTGCATTCAAGCGGTGAGCGCAAAGTCACGCGCCTGTTGCAGGATCTAGCGGTACCGGCCACGGCTCGTCGAAGCTGGCCTGTAGTTCTCGCCGCCGGACGCATTGTGTGGGTACCGGGATTGCCGGTCGCCGCAGAGTTTGCGTGGTCGCCGGGGCAGGGCGAGGCAGTCATCCTGGAGATGTGCAGTGGAGAGGACACGGCATTCCATGGCGAGACAAACCATCGAAAAGTACGAGTTAGTGATCTCTGAACAGCAGCTGCACGAACGTATCGCCGCCATGGGGCGCCAGATTTCGCATGATTACCAGGGCCGCATCGTCCATTGTGTAGGAATTCTCGACAGCGCTTTCATTTTTGTGGCTGACCTTGTGCGCGAAATTGACTGCCGCGTGCGCTGCCAATTCCTGAAGCCATTCACCCGCGAGATCGTCCATCAAAACACCGCAACGCGGGAAATCTTCTTCGCGCCGGAAGTGGATGTTAAGGGGGCTCACGTGCTGCTCTGCGAAGGAATTCTTTCCAGCGGACAGACGATAGACTTCCTGACTCGCAACTTCCAGGCGCGAGGCGCTGCCTCGATTGCACTATGCTGCCTCCTGAATCGGCAGGCTGACCGCCGCATTGACGTCGATGTCTCATATTGCGGATTTGAGATTGGACCGCAATGGCTGGCCGGCTATGGACTCGGCACCCCGACCGAATACCTGGATCGGAATATTCCGTTTATCTATGCAGTGCCGGAGCATCGCCTGCCGGGGGGACGCTAATCGAGTGGCGCGTCGGCGGGCAGAGATGTATACTCTCTGATTAACAGGCCCATCCAATTGTTCTGCTTCTGCTCCGCTATTTGTCACTTTGAAGAGTCTGCATTGGCGGCGTGGGGTCGCGTTGCATACCGGATATTCAAAAAACGGGTAAAATCCGAGGGGTGCGGGAAAAACCTGATTCCAGCAGCCTGGACGGGCATCTAATCAGGTGAGGCGGTCTCGCGAGAGACGGTTTTCCGCCCTACACATAGGAGCTTTTTGGTGAATTCGACCGTTAAGCAAGTCGTTTTCTGGCTCGTGATCCTTCTTTCCGGCGTATTGCTGTGGTCTGTCGTCAAGAACAACAGCACAGGCGTGAAGGAGCGCGAAGTCAACTTCTCGCAGTTCTTGGCCGAGGTAGATCAGGGAAAAATCAAGGACGTAACCATCTACGGCCAAGAGGTCCGCGGCAGCTATCGCGATGAGAAGGCGGGCTTCCATACCACCGTGCCGGCGAACTACTCCGACATGTACAAGAGCCTTCGCGAGAAGGGTGTAAGCGTCAACGTCAAGGACGTCAGCGGCGGCGGATGGCCGAGCTGGCTGTTCCAGATGTTGCCGCTGGTCGTTATCCTCGGCTTGTGGTTCTTCATGATCCGCCAGATGCAGTCGGGTGGAAACAAGGCACTGTCGTTCGGCAAGAGCCGCGCGCGCCTACTCTCCATGCAGCAGAAGAAGGTGACATTCAAGGATGTCGCTGGCGTGGACGAGGCCAAGGAAGAGCTGCACGAGATCATTGAGTTCCTGCGTGAGGCACAGAAATTCCAGAAGCTGGGCGGGCGCATTCCGAAAGGCGTACTCCTTGTCGGACCTCCGGGAACGGGCAAGACGCTGCTAGCGCGCGCCGTGGCCGGTGAGGCCAACGTGCCCTTCTTCTCTATCTCTGGTTCCGACTTCGTCGAGATGTTCGTCGGCGTTGGCGCAAGCCGCGTCCGCGACCTGTTCGAACAGGGTAAGAAGAATGCTCCTTGCATCATCTTCATCGATGAAATCGACGCCGTGGGCCGTCATCGCGGTGCCGGACTCGGCGGTGGACACGATGAGCGCGAGCAGACTTTGAACCAGTTACTGGTTGAGATGGACGGCTTCGAATCCAACGAAGGCGTTATCCTCGTCGCTGCAACGAACCGTCCCGACGTGCTCGATCCCGCTCTGCTGCGCCCCGGCCGTTTCGACCGCCGCGTGGTGGTTGCGCGTCCTGACGTGCGTGGCCGTGAAGAGATCCTTCGCGTGCACACCCGCAAGATTCCAATTAATGATGATGTCGATCTGTCGATCCTTGCCCGCGGTACACCGGGCTTTAGCGGCGCCGACCTGGCCAACATGGTCAACGAAGCCGCTCTGCTCGCCGCTCGCCAGAATCGCAAGACCGTGCTGATGTACGACTTCGAACTTGCCAAGGACAAGGTGCTGATGGGCGCCGAGCGTAAGTCGATGATCCTGACCGAGGAAGAGAAGAAGATCACGGCTTATCACGAGGGCGGACACGCTTTGGTAGCGGCCAAGGTTCCGCATGCGGATCCGCTGCACAAGGTGACGATCATCCCGCGCGGCATGGCACTGGGCGTCACGATGCAGTTGCCGATCGACGACAAGCACAACTACGACCGCGTCTATCTTGAGAGCCAGTTGGCGATCATGATGGGTGGCCGCGTCGCCGAGGAAATCTTCCTGCAGACGATGACCACGGGCGCCGGAAACGACATCGAGCGTGCCACGGAAATCGCCCGCAAGATGGTTTGCGAGTGGGGTATGAGCCAGCTTGGTCCGTTGACCTTCGGCAAGAAGGAAGAGCAGATCTTCTTGGGCCGCGAGCTTTCGCAGCATCGCGACTATTCGGAGGAAACGGCTCGCGAGATCGACGCCGAGGTTCGCCACTTCATCGACTCCGCCTATAAGACGGCTTTCGATGTGCTCGATGGCAACCGCGCGGTGCTTGAGACCATTGCGCAGGCATTGCTGGAGCGCGAGGTATTGGATTCGGCCGAGTTGCAATTGTTGATCGCCGGAAAGCCGCTTCCTGCCCGCATACAGAATCCGCCGGCAGACGATTCAGGTTCAGTGCAGCAGGTGCTGCGTCCGGAACCGAACCGCCAGCCAGGATTGAATCCGGGTGAGCGTCCAAGTCCTGCATGAGCTTGAAAGCGTTTAGCAAAGGGTGGCCCAAGTGGCCACCCTTTTCATTTGAATGCCACTGGAAGACACGCTTATTTCACGCCTGCCGAGTTCATGTGGGCGGAATAGCTCTTGTCCGTCGCGAGAATGTGCTTGGTCAGCCAGTCTTTTAGGAACGAGAGTAAGTCGAGGGTCAAAGTCGCCCGACTCTTCTCAAGCTGTGCGATCTTCTGCTCAACTTCACGCGTCAGGGCGTCGTGTTGTGCCTTGTGTTGCGTGTACCCGGGATAGTTCGTCCGGACCATGGCGGTCTCTTCCTGCGCGAAGTGCTGTTTAGTGTAATCCGCCAGCTTCCTGAGGATGGCGGGCGCGACCTCGCGTCCTTTTCCGGCCGTCATAGCGTCGTGCAGTTCGTTGATCATCGAAAATAGCTGCTTGTGCTGCTGGTCGAAGGTGGAAACCTTGACCGAGTATTGGGTGCTCCAGTTAAAAAGCGGCATTGCCCTACCTTTCCCGTGAAAAACATCTGTATCGGCAACGAAACACGATTCCAACATGTCACGCCGGTAACTATCTGGCAGCGCTGCTAGTACAAGCCTCATTACCGAGGGACGCCCGGCCGGATTTGAGTGCTCCCAGTCCTTGAAGTTGTTGAAAATGCTGCAAGGCGCATCTGGCTACCTGAGCAAAAGTTGTCGTCAGATACTTGACAATAAAACGCTCATATTTCATGATTCGTTTGTGCTGATGTTGCATCAAACACTGTGTAAGGCCGAGACCCACCGAACGCGGGTCGGCCACGCAGACAATCTTGGTAGTAGGAGGATCAATCACCATGACGTTGCTTACCCGTTGGGAACCCGTTCGAGAGCTTGCTACGTTGCAGGAACGTATGAATCGGCTGTTCAGTGACTCCTTTGGCCAGACCGCAAATCAAGATTTGCTGGCCTCTGGATCTTTTGTCCCGCCAGTCGATGTATATGAAGACGAGAAGGGCATCCAGGTGAAGATGGAAGTTCCCGGTATCGAGGAGAAGGATATCGATATCCAGCTTGAAAACAACCTGTTGACCGTTCGCGGCGAACGCAAGTTGGAGCAAGAGACCAAGGAAGAGAACTATCACAGGATTGAACGCCGGTATGGCAGCTTCGTCCGTAGCTTCACGCTGCCGAACACGGTGAACACGGAAGATGTGAAGGCGAGCTACAACAAGGGCGTGTTGAGCATTCACCTGGGCAAGAAAGCCGAAGCCCGGCCGAAGCAGATCAAGGTAAACGTGACACCCGAGCTCGGGGATAAAGCAGTCGCCGGCAAGTAATAACGTCGGGGGATGAACCGGGGCTCAACCAGGCCCCGCGGGCATCCAAAAGGGGAGCGTTGGATGGATCCGTGGAATCCTCCCGCTCCCCTTTTTGAATTTCAGAATCACGATTTGTTTGGCCGCACGCGCAGAGTGCGCGGCGGCCACGTAAGGAGCATTCATTATGGCAATCCGTTGGGATCGGTTGACGGTCAAGGCGCAGGAAGCGATGCAGAGGGCCAGCGACCTGGCCAGCGAAAACGGTAATCCCGAGTTGGTCCCGCTTCACCTGTTGGGGGCACTGCTCGAAGACCGCGAAGGTATCGTCGCGCCCCTGCTGACGCGCGCCGGTGTCCAGATCGGATCCATCGATGCGCAGGTACGTCGCGAAATCGCGGCCTTGCCGAAGCTGGCCCATGCGGCAGCCCAGCCTCACCTTGCCGACTCGACCACCGAACTTCTGGACGCGGCGTTCAAGGCTGCGTCGAATTTCAAGGATGAGTACGTTTCCACCGAGCACTTGCTGCTCGGCATGATGGCCCTGAAGCGCGATCCGGTACAGCAATTGTTGATCAGCCAGGGCGTCACGCAGGACATGCTGCTTAAGGCTCTCGCGGCAGTCCGCGGAAACCAGACTGTAACCGACCAGAATCCCGAATCGAAGTACCAGGCGCTGGAGCGCTATGCTCGCGACCTCACCGAGTTGGCCCGTCGTGGCAAACTCGATCCGGTGATCGGCCGGGACGAAGAGATTCGCCGAACGGTGCAGGTGTTGTCGCGCAGAACGAAGAACAACCCCGTGCTCATTGGCGAGCCCGGCGTCGGCAAGACGGCCATTGTTGAAGGCCTGGCGCAGAGAATTATTTCCGGCGATGTGCCGGAGCAGTTGAAGAACAAGCGCGTTGTCTCACTCGACCTCGGCGCCATGGTTGCCGGTGCGAAATATCGCGGCGAGTTCGAAGACCGTTTGAAAGCTGTGCTCAAGGACATAGAAGAGAGTGCAGGCACAATCATCCTGTTCATCGATGAGCTGCATACGCTTGTGGGTGCGGGTGCGGCAGAAGGCTCGATGGACGCAAGTAACATGCTGAAGCCTGCATTGGCTCGCGGCGATCTTCGCGCCATTGGCGCTACGACGCTGAACGAGTATCGCAAGTACATCGAGAAGGATGCGGCTTTAGAACGGCGATTCCAGATTGTCTATGTCGGCGAGCCATCTGTCGAGGACACCATCGCCATTCTGCGTGGACTGAAGGAGAAGTACGAAGTTCACCATGGCGTGCGCATCAAGGACTCGGCTATTGTTTCGGCGGCGATGCTGTCGCATCGCTACATTAGCGACCGGTTCTTGCCCGACAAGGCCATAGATTTGATCGATGAAGCGGCAGCATCTTTGCGCATTCAGATCGACTCGATGCCGACCGAAATCGACCAGCTACAGCGTCGCGCAACGAACCTCGAGATCGAGCGGCAGGCGCTGAAAAAAGAAGATGATCCGAACTCGAAGGAGCGACTTGCGGCGGTGGAGCGCGAACTCGCGGAAGTGAACGAGCAAGCTAATGCGCTCAAGGCACGCTGGCGAGAAGAGAAAGACAGCATCGCGGGTGTGCGGCAGTTGAAGGAGACCATCGAGAAGCTTAAGTTGCAGCAGATGGAAGCAGCGCGGCGTGGCGAGTACGAGCGTGCTTCGCGTCTCCAATATGACGAGCTGCCCAAGGCGGAGCGCCAGTTGGCGGAGCTGACCTCGAAGGCAGAAAACAAACAGTCGCGCATGTTGAAGGAAGAAGTTGACGAAGAAGATGTCGCCCGCATTGTCAGCCGCTGGACGGGCATTCCGGTTTCCAAGATGCTGGAAGGCGAAGTCAAAAAGCTGGTCAACATGGAAGCGCGCCTGCGGCAGCGTGTTATTGGACAGGATGAGGCTTTGGAGAAAGTTTCCAATGCCATCCGCCGTTCGCGTGCAGGACTGAGTGATCCGCGACGTCCGATTGGCTCATTCATCTTTCTCGGGCCGACGGGCGTTGGTAAGACGGAGCTGGCGCGAGCTCTGGCCGAGTTCCTCTTCGACGATGAGCACGCGATGGTGCGTATCGACATGAGCGAATATATGGAGAAGCACTCCGTTTCACGCTTGATCGGCGCGCCTCCGGGCTATGTCGGCTACGAGGAAGGCGGACAGCTTACCGAGGCCGTGCGGCGCCGTCCATACTCCGTGGTGCTGTTTGACGAGATCGAGAAGGCAGCGCCCGACGTGTTCAACGTCTTCCTGCAGATCATGGATGACGGTCGGTTGACCGATGGCAAGGGGCGAGTGGTGGATTTCAAGAACACGATCCTCATCATGACCTCGAACATCGGTTCACTGTCGCTCTCGGGAGACCTGAGCGCGCCCGATCGTTGGCAGCGCGCCACCGAACAGGTGATGACTGCTCTGCGCGGACACTTCAAGCCGGAGTTCCTGAACCGCATCGACGACATCGTGGTGTTCCGTCCACTGGGCACTGAACAGCTCACGAAGATCGTGGATCTGCGGTTGGAGGATCTGAAGGAACTGCTTGCGGCGCGAAAGATCACACTGGAGCTTACGGAGGCGGCCAAGCGCACGCTGTTCGCGCAGGGCTACGACCCGGCATATGGCGCGCGTCCGCTGAAGAGAGCCATCCAGCGGATGATTCAGGACCCGCTGGCAATGAAGATCCTCGACGGCGAAGTGTTGCACGGAGATCACGTGCTTGTCGATACGAAAGACGACAAACTTGTGTTTGAAGTGCAGCGGCGAGAGGCCGAAGCGGCCACGCAACCGGAAGAGGCAACGCAGTTGGCATGATGTGACCGCGTAAACTAAGCCCGATGTCGAGGAGCCCGTTCTGGGCTCCTCATTTTATGACGACTTCCTTGGGTGAGGACCATCTCTTTGCGTGCCAAGCCTTTTACGCCGAGAAATCCTACTCATCCACATCTCCCCTGAACAGCGCATACAGTGCCGCCGTTCGCAATACGATCAGCGTCCCCCACAGCGCAATTCCCGATATCCTCATATCGACCACTGCCGCCGAGATACCAGGCACCGCAGGCAACAATCCGACAGCGAGTAAAACGATGGCTCCCCAGCGCGCCCATCGCCATCCCCGCCATGCTCCCGCGGCGGCGATTGCATGCAGCGCTGCTGATATCAGGTACGCAACCGGCCCGCGTTGCGCGATGTCTTCTCCCACCACCCAGGCACCTGCGTTGAACGGCAGCCAGCCTGCTTCATTCGCCGCTCCGTAGAAGATTGCGAGCAAAGAAAAAGCCGCAAGCAGCACGGCCACCAGATGTCGTTCGGCAGCCGCAGCTTGCGACTCGTTGTTCTTCGTCTCTTCGTTCCGAAGTAGCATGTGTGTCAGGCTACATCGCTTCAGGCGAGGTCGAACAGCAGAATCTCAGCGTCTTCTGTTGCCGTGAGTTCCAGTTTCGTTTCGTCGCTCACTCCGGCACCGTCGCCCTGCTGCATCGGAGTGCCGTTGAGCGTAGCGGCTCCCTTCGCGACCTGCACCCACGCATGGCGTCCTGCCTTGAGCTCAAATGGAAGAATCTCGTCGGCTTCGAGTTTTGTCACCAGCAGTCGTACGTCGGCGTTGATCTTTACCGAGCCGTTCTCGCCAGTGGGCGATGCGATCAATTGCCACTGCTTGCGCTTCTCTTCATCAGGGAAATGCTTCTGCTCGTAGCTGGGCTCGACGTCGAGTTTGTCCTCGTCCGGCAGGATCCATATCTGTAACAGGTGCACGGGCTTGCTCGGATTCGGATTGAACTCGCGGTGCTCGATGCCCCATCCGGCGCTCATGCGCTGGCCGTCGCCAGGACGGATGATTTGGCCGGTGCCAAGGCTGTCGCTATGTTCGAGCTCTCCGCTCAGCACATAGGTGATGATCTCCATGTTCTCGTGCGGATGCATGCCAAATCCGCGGCCCGCCTCAACTACGTCTTCATTGATCACGCGCAACGCTCGGAAGTGTACATGTTTCGGATCGTAATAACTCCCGAATGAAAACGTGTGATAGGTGTCGAGCCATCCGTGGTCGAAGTGGCCTCGCTGGTTCGCGGGTCGGACTGTGATCATGGGTACCTCCGGGGCTGATTTCTGCTTTTATGAAATTAGATGTTGCAACAACTAATAACGATTCAGGCACGGCCGCGACCGGGAGAGGCGACTCCTGTCGCTTTGGTATCTGCAGGAGCGGACAAAATGGGAATGTGAAACGGATTAATTCGCACGGCCAGACTGACAGGAGTGGAGATTCTGGTTGATACTTTCTGCGGCACCTCGTGGAGGCTCTATGTCAGCAACGGCCGCAGTTGTAACCAGCCGAATGTCCCAGGGTCGCTTTTACTATCTCGATAATCTTCGCTCATTCGTCGTCTTAGTAGTTGTTGTGTTCCACGCCGCAATGGCCTTCATGTTGTATTGCCCAACCTGGTGGCCCGTCATTGATCCTCAGCAGAACTTGTTCTTTACCGGATTGGTGCTGCTGACGGACGTGCCCATCATGCCGATCATGTTCATGATTGCTGGCTATTTTGGGATGGCTTCGCTGGTGAGGAAGGGGCAGGCTGTTTTCTGGCACGACAAGTTGCTGCGCATCGTGACGCCTTGGATTGTTGGATTTCTGATCGTTGCTCCCACTTCACCGTATCTATGGTTGGTGAGCAGGCATCAAGCGCCATCCTTCACATACTTCTACACCCATCTGTTCTTTACGAAAACATTCTCGACCCAGGGCGCGCTGTGGTTCCTTGGCGTTCTAACGGTTTTCTATCTGGCGCTCTCGGCTGCGTACTGGCTTTATAAGCCGCTCGGCGTGGTAGCGGAAAAGAGCGAGCCTCCAACGTGGAAGTTCTTCCTGCTCTTCTGGCTTGTACCAAGTGCGGTGTTCGTCTTCATCAATCAGTTCTGGTTCGATTTTGCCTGGATCCCAGTGAAGTACATTCTTTGGGTTCAGCCTACGCGAGTTTCTCTGGAAGCCTTCTATTTCGCGCTCGGTGTGTACGCATATCGCAGGCGTTGGATTGGCGCAGGATTTGAACCACGTGTTGCCGTGTGGCTTCCTGTGTCAATCATGAGCGGCATGGTGTTTCTGAGTTACAAAACGCACTTTGGTTTCCTTATGCCGCAACTCCAAGTGCGGATTGGTCATGGCCTGCTGCACTGCCTGTTCTGTCTCGCAACTACGCTCGCGCTGTTAGGAATTTTCCGCAGCGTGTTTAATGGCAGCTCCGCACTGCTGGCGAAACTGGCCTCGAGCTCATACGCGATCTACTGGGTACATATGCCAGTGGTCATGCTGTCGAACTTGGCCGTCCGGGGATATCACTGGAACATATATCTGAAGTATCTTGCCGTTTGCGTGCTGTCGCTGATCGGAAGCTTCATTCTGGGAGCGTATGGAGTGAGTTGGCTTCCGATGTTTGCGGGGAAGACGCGCAAAGAACGACAGACAATCGCAGCGGCCCATGAGCAGGTAGAACAACCGGCTTCGTCGATGTCCGAGAGGTGAGACTCATGCTGTACGTGTGTGCTTTATCTTCTCTACTCTAGGCGGAACATCGCATGTAGAGCCGATTACATAGCGACGATGATCGAGACCCGCCGAATGCTTCGGCGGGTTTTCTGTGACCTGGATAGCGCCGATTCATCTTGGGCACTGGATGATTCAAGATGTGGTCCGCGCAACTCGGTCTCCCTTGCCCGGCGTCTGAGAAAGACTGGGAGGCTAGACATCTATGGCAACAGCAAAACGTAGTTCACGTCAGACTACAGGAAGAAAGACAGCCAACCGATCCGCTTCGTCTCGGCGCACCACCTCCGCACGAAGCTCATCAGGCAAAACAAAACGTGCTCGTGCGTCGACGCGTTCGAGTTCTTCTGGACGCTCGACTGCTTCCGGACGCACGCGCTCTTCGGGACAGTCGAAAACTTCACGCACTTCGGCAAAGCGCTCACCCAGCACTAGCTCAAGCCGCTCGCGTCGGCCAAGTTCGGCGAAGCACTCGAGATCGACCCGGCGCTCAACTGCGGCTTCCTCAAGTTCGAGGACCTCGAACTCCACTAGAGGCACAGCAAGAAAGACCTCGGCAAAGAAGAGCGCTTCGAGCAGTTCGCGCCGCAAGTACAGCCCTTCGGCAAGCGCGAATGTAGAAAAAGAAATGAAGGAAATGAAGCAAGGGAAACTCCGCAGTGGCCGCAGCGGAAAGAAGGTTACAAATCCGAAACAAGCTATTGCGATTGGATTGTCCGAGGCACGTAGAGCAGGGAAGAAGGTCCCGGCCAATCCGCATCGGAGGGCGGCTTAGGGAGAGAGGCACAGAAAGAGACAAGGCCCGCATTTGCGGGCCTTTCGTCTGCGGAACAGAACTTCCCGCGAAGATCGAACTACTTGGTCGCGGCCGTCCCTGTGCTGCTGGAGGTTGCTGGCACGGGCGCCACGGTCTTTTCCGAACTGGCGGACGCGCTGGGTTCGGTTGATTTAGCTGCACCGTTGCCATTCGAGCCATTAGAGCCGTGATCGTGTGAGCTCTCGGCAGGGGCGGTGGAAGCGAGGTTCTTCCCGCCGTAATCGGACACGTACCAGCCGGTTCCCTTGAACTGGATGGCCGGGGCGGAAATGAGCTGCTCGACAGTATCTTTGTGGCACTTGGGGCAGGTCTTGAGGGGCTCGTCAGAGAACTTCCTGATGCGCTCGAAACGGTGAGCGCAGGCACTGCATTTGTATTCGTAAAGAGGCATGTTTCCTTCGTTGAACCTTGGCCGCGGTAGCAGGCGCGGCGATCTATTAGCGTCTATCTCTACTTTGATTCTAGGTTCCTGCGGTGGATGCGGTCAATTTTGCACCGGCACCTCTGGTACACTTCGCCCAAAGCGCCAGCTCAGCTCTGGGCGACGCTCTGGAAGCTTTGTTGTTTCGGAGGCTCACGCAAATGCCCGCTTCTCAACCCTCGCTCTACCTGGTCGGGACCCCAATCGGCAACCTTGAGGACATCACCTTGCGCGCTTTGAGGATACTTAAGGAAGTCGATTTGATTGCCTGCGAGGACACACGGCAGACGGCTAAGCTACTGAGCCACTATGGAATAGCCACACGCACGATCAGTTACCACGAGCACAATGAGCTTACGCGTTCGGCAGAATTGATCATGCACTTGGAGCAGGGGCAGTCGATCGCTGTCGTCACCGACGCTGGTATGCCCGGTGTTTCGGATCCGGGATATCGGCTGGCCTTGCTCGCCATCCGGCACAAAATTCCAGTTGTCCCGATTCCAGGAGCTACGGCGTTCCTCAGCGCTCTGGTCGCGAGCGGGTTGCCGACCGATTCCTTCTGCTTCCGCGGATTCCTGCCTGCAAAGATGGGCCAAAGGCGCAAGGCTCTGGAAGAGATTCAACACTCGCCGCGCACGCAGATCTTCTACGAAGCTCCTCACCGACTGGTTGCCACTTTGGAAGATGTGGCCGATGTTCTGGGGGCGGGTCGGCATGTGGTCGTGGCTCGCGAGGTGACAAAGATCTATGAAGAGTTTGTGCGGGCCACGGCGGCTGAAGTGCTTAAGAATTTCCAAGGGCGAGACGAAGTGCGCGGCGAAATCACCCTCTTGATCGCGCGTGCCGAAGAACAACACGGGCTTCCGGCGGTTGCGCAGAAGAACGCTCGCACTCGCGTCCGCGAACTGATGAAGTCTGAAGAAATCGATGAGCGCGAAGCTATGAAGCGCGTTGCAAAGGAAATGGGAATCAGCAAGAGCGACGTGTACAGGGAATTGCAGAAGGACGGGAAGAAGTAGCGCCCGGGCTATGGCAGAGTTGCCTCGGAGCGGCTCTCAGAAGCATGTTTCACCGCGTTTGAGCGTCGGTACACGATGAAATAGTAACCGGGCGCCATGAGAAGCGGCGCGAATAGCATCAGCAAGAACCAGAGCACCCTCATCGTGGAGGACGATTCGTCGAAGGCGACGACAAAGTATTCCATCGCGACCACAATCAAGGCACTGGCCAATGCTTCTGCAAATAGCAAAGATTTCGCTGCAAGCAGTAGGCGGCCAGGTGTCCCTCCGGCCATGTGAAGGGTGGTCAGCGTTACGAACATCCCAATCCAAAGGCACGCAGAGACGCCATACACGCGTTGCACCGTGGTCGAAACAATGAATCCCTTGTTGATGTAGTAATTCCTCAGGATTGTGCGGCCCGGCCAAATCGATTGTCGGAGTGGAGCGACAGCATGTTAGCTCAGGGTGAGTAGGATCTAAAGAACAAAAAGTGTCAACCTTCGATTGTCGATTCGATCCGAAGCCTGTTATCTCCGGAAACTCCGACTCCGGTATTGTGCATCTCTCTGTCTCAATAAGGAGCAGCACCCAAAGATACGCAGTGGAGGAGGGCAGTATGAGTGGTGACAATCGACGGTTGATGTGGCATGGCATGTTTCTGTTTCTGCTCGGATTGTTCACCGGATTCGCCGAAATGAAGTTCGCCAACACTCGGATGGCTCTCGCAGCCCACTTGGAAGGCGTGATGAACGGCATCTTCCTGCTCGCGCTCGGTGGGGCGTGGAGCGGATTGCGCCTTTCGAATCG
This sequence comes from Koromonas humicola, assembly GCF_059726255.1. Taxonomy (NCBI): domain Bacteria; kingdom Pseudomonadati; phylum Acidobacteriota; class Terriglobia; order Terriglobales; family Koromonadaceae; genus Koromonas; species Koromonas humicola. The sequence goes on along the minus strand of NZ_AP040873.1, from coordinate 4,205,028 downwards.
CGGCACAAGCGTCGCATACTGGACGGTACTGTTTGGCACCTACGCGAATTGGTTTGTGACGACATTGGCGGCGGTATTCGGGGCTGCGGCGTTATCGCCAATCACGGGAGCGGGGCATCATGGCACGCCGTGGCAGGAGAGCTTCGTGCAATTCGGCTTCATGATCGTCGGACTGGCGATCGTGGCAGCGTCGATCATGCTGCTATGGGGATTTCGCGCCAAGGCTGTCGAGCAGGTGTCCAATGAGCGAGCAGTGAGTGTGGGACGTTAGCGAGTAATTCGCGGCCCTCATAACGTTGGCTTAATGCTTGCGCCGTGTCATTGTCTGAGCTTCTTTCGTCGGCAGCACCAAAGGTTTGCCTCCGGTTGGAGGACGCAGCACCACGGCAACGTCCTCTCTGCATCGTGTTCCCGCCCATCCATAGTAGTGCTTGAGGTTGTAAGTTTTTGATAAAGCTATAGACAGGCTTGCTTCAGTACCAGGCCGCTCCCCGACATTGAATACGTGATAAGGGTCATAGGTGAGTAATCCATCCCCAAGCGACTCGGAGAAACATGGAAATCCAATTATTTCGGCAATTCCATCTTCGTCCAAATCCCGAAGGTCTTTCAGACCAAGCTCATTACTGTGAAGAATGGCGCGAGGAGCGCCAGTTTTGGCGAGTTCAATCACATCCAGGCTACCGGGCGAGTTTGCATAAGAGTAGCCGAACAGGAACAGCGCATATCGCCCCTCACTCAACTTCCCCACTAAAACATAGTCGGACTGGGCAAGGTTTTTTAGCTTTAGGGCCTCGCTAGACGCGCTAGCTTCTTTAGATTTGTACCTCATCCACCCATCACTGTTGTCGAGTATGAAATCCTTCTGTCCAGGAACGGCGACAAGGATACGGGTAAAGTCACCAGGGTCGCTCCACGATGTCGGAATCTCGAGCATGACTCTTACATTGTGGTGGCCGTTCCAGTCGAAGCTAAATGAGGAGACTTGCTTCCACTTGGTCTGAGCGCACATAGAACTCGCCAGCAACAGCAACGTGGCGATCAGTCCAGCCCTGATTCCGTGCATGCCTCACATTATCCACTTTGCAGGACTGAGTTGAAGCGAAATCCGCGAGCCCTACTCTGCGACTGCGCTTAGCAACTGCTGCGTGTACTCGTGTTTTGGTGCGCTGGTGATTTGCTCGGCGGGGCCGATTTCGACGATTTGGCCACGGCGCATTACGGCGATACGGGTCGAGAGATAGCGCACAACGGGCATCGAGTGCGAGATGAACAAGTAGGTTAGCCCGAAATCCTTTTGCAGTTGTTTGAGAAGATTCACAATCTGGGCGGCAACGCTGACGTCGAGGGCGCTGACGGCTTCATCAGCCACGATGAAGCGAGGGCGCAGGGCGAGGGCGCGGGCGATTCCGATGCGCTGACGCTGTCCTCCGCTGAATTCGTGGGGGTAGCGGGCCAGGGCGCTCACTTCTAGTCCGACGGCGCGCATCAGTTCGGCGGCATGCTGGCGGAGGGTCGCCTTGCCGGGGTTGTCGTGGATAGCTATGGGCTCGGTGACGATTTCTTCGACGGTCAGGCGGGGGTCGAGCGAGCCGAAGGGGTCCTGAAAGATGATTTGCATGTCGCGGCGGGCTTGGCGGAGGGCGCGAGAGCCGAGAGCGGTGATTTCGGAGCCATCAAAGAAGACTTTGCCACTAGTAGGCTCGATGAGACGCAGCAACATGCGGCCCAAAGTGCTTTTCCCGCATCCTGATTCGCCAACGAGTCCGAGAGTTTCGCCCTGCTCGATGGTGAGCGAGACATCATCGACGGCGCGCAGTCCGGTGCCAGTTCGTCTGCCAAATGCGTCTGAGGATTCGTAGGTTTTGGTGAGATGCGAGGCTTCAACCAGGGCCATGAGAGAAGGGTAACAGAGGCAGAGGTTTCAAAGTTTTGAGGTCGCAAGTTTCCGCGCGTCAACTCCACGTGTTCTCGGTATTGAACTTTCCAAAGTCTAACAACATGCGTGACTCAGCCCGAGCAATGGAGCAGGATGGGGACGTGCAGTGAGCAATGCATGTGTTTTCGATAATCGGTAATTTAGCGAAATGAAAGCGAGTATCTAGTGGAATTCAGGCTTCTCTATCGCGGTGAACTATTGCCTTGCACTAACAGCAAAAGGCGGGCACTCGAAAAGCACCGAATCCGGCAGCAGCTTCATCCTCAGCTACGTCGTCTCTGGTCTATAAAACGTGAACTCCAACAGCTTGCATATTCAAATGCGGGAATGCAAGTTGGGAACATTCGTATAAACTATCACCCTCCATCGCAGGAAGAATTGGAAGACGCGTATAACCTTGGAATCGCGAAGATCGGCGGAAAATGGACGAGTGCTGGATTTGATTTTGTTCCGCTTGTAACGGATGAATTCGCTCGGAGATGCAGACTCGACATTCTTCTTCTTAGGCCAGAGGAAAAGAAGTACATATTTGAACAGGGCGACATTGATGGCCAACTAAAGACCCTCTTTGATGCGCTCCGCCGTCCCTGTAATCTTGCAGAGGCGGGCGGCCTTGTTCCAACAGAAGACGAAAAGCCATTCTTCTGCTTACTTCAAGATGACCGTCTGATCTCAGAGGTTCACGTCATTACCGATCAATTGTTGTTGTTACCAGGAGAGCGCGAAACCCGGGCAAACGATGCCTTTGTTGTTATTCATGTCACAACGCCTTGAGGCAGATGCTCTCCTTTCATCGCGAGGCATCTGTTCCTTGCTCATGCTAGAATTTCCGGCAGCTAATCCAGAGAGAGAGCCACTTGATCGAGATTGCGCCTTCCATTTTGTCGGCTGATTTTGCCCGCTTGGCTGAAGAAGTCAAGCCGGTGCTGGAAGCCGGAGCCACCGTGCTGCATGTCGATGTGATGGACGGCCATTTCGTTCCGAACATCACGATTGGGCCGCCGGTCGTGGCCGCGCTGCGAAAGCATGTCGATGCGCCGCTCGATTGCCACCTGATGATCGAGAACCCGGACCAGTACATTCCGGCGTTTGTCGATGCCGGGGCCAACTGGATCAGCGTTCATCAGGAAGCATGCGTGCATCTGGACCGCGTCATCGAGCATATTCGCTCACGGGGCGCGCTGGCGGGGGTGGTGATTAACCCCGCGACGCCGGTCGCCACGCTGACAGATATCCTGGATATCGTCGATTACGTGCTAGTGATGTCGGTCAATCCGGGCTTTGGGGGGCAGAAGTTCATTCCCCGGACGCTTCGGAAGATTCGCCATCTTGCGGAATTGCGTGCCCAGCGTTCTCTTGGCTTCCGTATTGAGGTGGATGGCGGCGTCACTCTTGATACCATATCTATGGTGGTGCAAGCAGGTGCCGAAATCATGGTAGCTGGCAACGCCGTGTTTGGCCGGGGCGATGCAGGCCACAATGTTCAACAGCTTTTGCACGCCGCGCGTTCGGCTACTTTGCAGAAAGCTTAATGCTCATGAGTTTCTACCGAGGTGTCATGTTTCGTCGCGTACTCACATCCCTGTTGCTGGCCGCAAGCTTACTTGCCGGCGTGGCCTGCACGAACAAGAAGGCCACCAATCCGCTGGCTCACATCAATTCCAAGCAGCCAGATAAGGTGCTCTTCGACCGCTCGATGGAGGCGATGAAGCAGCGCAAGTACGACGTAGCGCGCATGACGCTGCAGACCCTCATCAATACTTATCCGGATTCCGAGTATGTAGCCCGCGCCAAGTTGACAGTGGGCGAGAGCTGGTACCAGGAAGGCACGACTGCCGCGCTGGCTCAGGCCGAAACCGAGTTCCGCGACTTCATTACCTTCTTCCCTAACATGCCGGAAGCTGCCGAAGCGCAGTTGAAGATCGCCGACATCCACTACCGCCAGATGGAGAAGCCGGACCGCGATTACGCACACGCCCGCCGCGCCGAGGATGAGTACCGCCAGATGTTATTGCAGTATCCGGACAGCAAACTGGCTGACACGGCACGCTCGCGTCTGCTTGAGGTGCAGGAAGTCCTGGCCGAGCGCGAATTCCGCATTGCCCGCTTCTACTTCATGCGCGGATCGCTGCTGGCCGCCGTAGCTCGTGCCCGCACGCTGACCGATACCTTTCCTCTCTATAGCAAGTCGGACGAAGCACTCTACATCTTGGGAGAAGCCTATGAACAGCAGGCCGAACGCACCCGCGAAGTGAATGCTCCCGACGCGCTGAAACAGAAGTTGCTGAAGGGTTACTACGACAACGCCGCGCAGGCTTATAGCAAGATCGTGACCCGCTACCCGGCAATGCCTCGTTACCAAGATGCCCGCAAGCGCCTGGCCGCCATTGACCGCCCGGTTCCAACCCCTTCACCTGAGGCGATTGAGCAGAATAAGAAGGAACTCGCAAGCCGCCAAGCGACCACTCGCTATCAGCGCTTCCTGAATAACATGAGCAAGCGGCCCGACCTCACGGCTGCGGTGCACACGGGCGAGCCCACGCTGGTCGATCCGAAAGAAACGGATGCTCCACGCCTGGCACGCGAGATCAATGACGTCGTGAAGAACGAGTACGAGGCCTCGAGGGGCGGTACTGGAAAAGTTGCAATCGAGAAGGTTGACGCAACGAATGGCAAGCTGCCGGAAAATCAGCCAGTTCCGCGTTCGGCGACCCAAGCTGCGGTGAATCCGAGCGATGTTCCCGCCGAAGCTCCTGCGCAACTGAATGAGAGCTCGTCGTCCACTGCGGGCACGTCCACTTCTGTGGACCAGAATGCGGCAAACACGTCATCCACTGCCACGACCGCAAAGGAAGAAAGCGCTTCTTCCAGCCGTAAGGCTAAGAAAAAGCGGCACATCAAGATTCCGATTCCGTTCTAGGATCGGCAGCAGTTCGTGGAAGTAAACAAGGCCCGCACGAAGTTACCATCGTGCGGGCCTTGTTCGTCCCTTTGGTTTGTGACTTGGCTTGCTGTCATTGACCTTCATACCTCAACGGCGGTAACGTGACACTCTAGTTCTACTCAGAATCCAAAAGTGTCAGGACCGCGCCGTGTCTCTCAATATCCTGCTTGCTGATGACAGCGTCCCCGCCCAGAACATGGGCAAGAAAATCCTCGTTGATGCCGGATACAGCGTTCTTACGGTAAGCAACGGCCTCGAAGCGCTGCGCAAAATCAACGAGATGAAGCCCGAGATCGCGATCCTCGACATCTTTATGCCCGGATACACGGGCCTGGAAATCTGCGAGAAGCTGCGCTCCAACGCGGAAACGGCGTCACTTCCGGTGGTGCTAACAGTCGGGAAGCTTGAGCCTTATCGGCCCGAAGAAGGCGAGCACGTTCACTCGAACGCCGTCATTGTGAAGCCTTTCAATGGCAACGAACTTGTGGGCGCGGTCCGCAGTCTGATTGGCGCCCCACACCAGTTGGCTCCCGAGCCTGAGCCCGAGCCCGAGGTGGTGCAACAGTCAGAGGTCGTGGAAGAAGAGGAAGTTCAGGAGACGTACACGCAGCCGGTAGTTCACGATGAGCCGACCGGAGTGGCGAGCCTGATGTTCGATCCGGATGCAACGCATACGCCCTTCCAGGCGTCAGCCGGAGACTTTCTCTCGTCAGCCGCGGCACCCAGTACGTCAGGCAGGTTTGAGTCGGCTTTCGCCGGACTCGATATCGATGAGCAAGTCCCCGAAATCGCTGCTGTGTCGGTCACTCCCGCCGGGGTGGATGTTCAAGCTTTCGCGCACCCAGATTTCGCAGCTCCCGAGCACATTGTCGACGTTCATCCCTCTGGGCCAGAGCAGTTCTCGGAGTTTGCTGCTCCCGAAGCTGACCAACACGCGGTAGAGGTGCCCGATGTCGCGGAGCAGCCAGCACCCGCCGGAGAGGCATATCTCCAAGTTCCCGAGCCGATGGACGTGAGTTCGTATGGAGGGACCGACCCGCTGCTTGAGGTGCAGGGGCGCGAGGTGGAAGAGCCCAGCGCACTTGCTTCAAGCGCCCTCGAGAAGCCCGAGCCTACCGAAACCGCGCCTGCAATGGATTTGGACCTTGAGGAAGAGGGACTCAGCGAAGAGCAGAAGGCGCGACGAGCGGCATTTGAAGAGCTGTTTAATTCCGATGAGCCGCTTCCTGTAGAGGAATACCATGGCGAGCCGGCCAATTTCTTCGAGCAGTCTCCAGAGTTGGCTGTCCCCGTACCGCAAGTTGAGCCGCCACCGGTTGAGCCACCTTCGGTTGAAGTTGGTACTGACAATTTCGGGTATTCAATTGAAAGCTCAGTCAGTTCGGAACCTCCAGCAGTTCAGCCGGAGACGTCCTATGCGGCCTTTGCGCCACAGGCCCCGGCCGAATTCGATGTGGCCGATGAGCCGGCAATCATAGAAGAGATCATTGAGCCAGCTTCCACTGAATCGGTTTTTGACGCACCGATTTCACCCGAGCCAGTCGAGTCGCCTTTCATTGCTCCGGTCGGGGAAACAGATTCGCCGGAGTCGACTGGAATCGAGCTTGAGCTACCCGCGTCTCCCGTTGTGACAGAGATCGAGCCACAGCAAATTTTTGAGGCTTCCGCGTACGATCCCGAAATTGAGGAGATCATCATCCCCGCACGCGAGGAAACGGACCCTGTTCCCGCGTCGATAGTCGCCCCAACTGAGCAGGACTCTTCATTGGCTAGTGGGGAACTGCCCGAAGCCGCTGCTGCCGTTGAAGTCGCGTCATTCACGGCTGAGTCGTCGTCAGAAGCCCAGCCCCTGCAATCACTTGAGCAACTTGAGGCTGCCGAACTGCAGCAAACGCAACCAGAAAGCTACGAGACAGAAATTCTCAGCATGGAGGTTCCGGGAGCCGAGGATATTCATGCGCGACTCGTGCAAGTGCCCGAACCAGTGACTGGGTTCTCGGCTATCGGCGCGCTCGGGACGGTTCACACTGCGGCCGAGGCGGAACCAGACGGGATGGTAGCTGTCGCGGAAGAGGAGCCAGAAATCAGCGAGGCAGAACGCGTGCATCAGGCCGTCGAGAGGGTATTCGATAAGTTCAAGCCTTTACTCATTGCGGCCATCGTTCGGGAATTGGCGCGCCACGAGTAACAGCGAGTTGCGAAGAATGTGAAAGGCACGGTGAGATTCCGTGCCTTTCTTTTGCTTTGGTACCGAGTGCTTACGACGGCTGAATTCTCATGCTCAGATCGACCGCTCGCGCCGAGTGTGTCAGTGCGCCGATGGAGATGTAGTCCACTCCGGCCTCGGCATACTGCCTAACGTTTTCCAGCGTGATGCCACCCGAGGACTCGATGCTCATGGCAGGGAAGTCCTTGCGCACTCTCGCAACGGCCTCGCGCGTCTGCGTGGGAGTCATGTTGTCGAGCAGGATGGATTCGGCACCGTACTTCAGCGCCTGTTCCAGCTCGCGCATGTCGCGCACCTCGACCTCAACCGGTTGCTCGCCCTTGCGGTTAGCCAGAGCGCGCTCGATTGCAACCTTTACACCTCCGCCGAGGTCGATGTGGTTGTTCTTGATCAGGATACCGTCTGAAAGGTCTAACCGATGGTTGTGACACCCGCCACAGCGCACAGCATACTTTTCCAGCAGCCGCAGACCGGGGACCGTTTTGCGCGTGTCCAGAATCTTTGCCCCAGTGCCCTCCACTGCCTTGGCGTACTTGTGCGAGATGGTCGCAATGCCGCTCAGGTGCTGCAGCAGGTTGAGGATCAGCCGTTCGCAGCTCAGCAGCACGCGGGCATTGTGGCGAACCGTCGCAATGGCCTCGCCTTTGTGGAGTTCTACGCCATCGAAGATCTCCTGCGGAATGCTGACCTCGGGATAGGCGTGCGCCGTGCCTTCCAGCTCGGCAAAAACCTCGAAAATGCGTTGCACCGAGGCGATTCCTGCCAGCACGCAATCCTGTTTTGCCAGGATGGTGGCCATCGCCATTTGCTGCGGGTCAATGGTCGCCAGCGTCGTGGCATCATGAATCGCCTGATCTTCGATTAGCGCGTTCGACAAGATCGCGGTAATGCGGCGGCTGTTCCAGTTCATGTTAGTTCCTCTTACCGTCCAGGTCCGTCAGGCGCAACTTTGCCTTTTCGATCAGCGACTCCAGTTCCACGCGTCGGGTTCTCAAACCTTCGACCACCTTCGCCGGGGCCTTCGACAGGAAGCTTTCGTTCTGGAGTTGTCCGGTGTTGCGCGTGTACTCGGCGTTCATCTTCTCTAAGTCTTTCAGCACGCGAGCCTTCTCGGCCGCGACGTCGATCTTCTGCTCGTAAACCAGGCGAACCTCAAACCGGGCAGTCGCACGCGAGTTCGACTCCTTTGCCAGCGAGTGATCCACGTAGTCCAGCGTCGAAACGTTGGCCAACTGCTCGATGGCTCCAGTGTTTGAGGCAATCACCGCGCGCACCCCGTCCTGCGGAAAGACCTGTATGGGCAGTTTTTCTTTCTGCCCGACCTTCAACTCCGCCCGGATGTTGCGCACCGAAACGATCAGGTCCTGCAGGATCGCCATGTCGCGCTCGGCATCCACGTCGAGTTGTGCAGGATCGGTCTCCGGATAGGCTGCCAGCGCAATGGATTTCAGCGGAGCCTTGCCGTCATAAACCGCCTGCCAGATCTCCTCGGTGATGAACGGCATGAACGGGGCCAGCAACCGCAGCGCGCCTTCAAATACCTGAACCATGTTGGCGTACGCTGCGCGAGCCACTTCGCGATCTTCCGACAGAAGACGCGGCTTCAGCAGTTCGACATACCAATCGCAGTATTCGCCCCAGAAAAAGTGATAGACCACATGGGCGGCTTCGTGGAAGCGATACTCGCACAGCGCGGCCGAAACTTCGCCCGCAACCCGATTGAATCGCGACAGGATCCAGCGATCTTCAAGCGTTGCCGCCCGGAAACCCTGCAGGCCCACGGAGGTATTTAAATGCGAATGGGCGGCGAACTCCGTAAGCGACCACGTGCCCGTCTCCGCCGCGCGATCCACGTTCATGAACAGGAAGCGGGCAGCGTTCCAGATCTTATTGGCAAATGCGCGATAGCTTTCCGTGCGGCTCTCGCTGAAAGCAATATCCGTTCCAGGAGCGGCCATCGCAGCCAGCGTAAATCGGGCAGCGTCCGTGCCGAACTTCTCGATTACGCCGATAGGGTCAACCACGTTGCCCTTGGTCTTGGACATCTTCTGGCGTTCGGCATCGCGCACGAGAGCGTGAATGTACACCTCGCGGAAGGGCACGATGTCGCGCTTGTCGGTCTTCTGCTCGTCCATGAAGTGGCAGCCCAGCATGATCATGCGCGCCACCCAGAAGAACAGAATGTCGAAGCCCGTTACCAGCGTCGATGTCGGATAGAACGCGTCGAGGTCAGGCGTCTTTTGCGGCCACCCGAGGGCCGAGAATGGCAGCAGACCAGAGCTGAACCATGTGTCGAGAACGTCTGTGTCCTGCTCGATTTTGGCGCTGCCGCAGTGGGCGCATTTGGTTGGATTTTCGCGCTCGACGGTAATTTCCTTGCAGTCGGCGCAGTGCCATGCCGGAATGCGGTGTCCCCACCAGAGCTGGCGCGAGATGCACCAGTCGTGAATGTTCTCCATCCACTGTAGATAAATAGCCTTGTAGTTCTCGGGTGTGAACTTAATGCGACCATCATTCACCACATCGCGAGCCACCTGAGCTAGCGAAGGACGTCCGTCCTTTGTCTCTTTGTTGACCGCCAGAAACCACTGTGTCGAGATGCGAGGCTCGACCACGGTCTTGCAGCGGTCGCACTTGCCGAGCGCAACAACATAATCTTTTGTACCAACCAGAGCGCCTTCGCCCTCGAGATCGGCAACCACTTTGTCGCGCGCGGCATAACGGTCGAGTCCCTGGTATTGCGGACCGGCGTTGGCGTTCATGTGCGCGGTCTCGTCCATGATGACCAGTTCTTCGAGCCCATGCCGCTTTCCGGCTTCGAAGTCGTTCGGATCGTGCGCCGGGGTGACCTTCACCGCTCCGGTACCAAATTCAGGCTGCGCCAGTTCGTCGAGGATGATGGGGATTTCGCGTCCGACCAGCGGCAGGCGCACCTTGCGTCCATGCAGATGCGTGTAGCGCTCGTCACGCGGGTTTACTGCAACCGCCGTGTCGCCCAGCATCGTTTCAGGACGCGTGGTGGCGACCACGATGTACTCGCCCGGCATGTCGACGACCGGGTAGCGGATCTCCCATAGCTTGCCTTGTGTTTCGTCGTGAACAACTTCCAGATCGCTCAAGGCGGTCATGCAGCGCGGGCACCAGTTCACAATGTAAGTACCGCGATAGATGAGCCCTTCCTCCCAGAAGCGGACAAAAGCCTCGCGAACGGCGCGGGACAGGTGCTCGTCCATGGTGAAGAACTCGCGCGACCAGTCGACCGAGTCGCCCAAACGCTTCATCTGCTCCAGGATGTAGCCGCCGTACTGCTCTCGCCACTCCCATGTTCGCTTGATGAAGGCTTCGCGCCCCATGTCCTGACGCTTCTTGCCCTCTTTGGCTAACTGCCGCTCTACCATCATCTGGGTGGCGATGCCGGCGTGGTCGGTGCCAGGCAGCCACATGGAAACCTTGCCCAGCATTCGCTGCCAGCGCGCCAGGATGTCCATTTCCGTGTGGTTGAGCATGTGTCCCATGTGCAGGCGCCCAGTTACATTGGGCGGCGGCAGCAGGATGGAGAACACATTTGAGGCGTCCTTTGGGGTTTCGGCGTGGAACAGGTTTTCGCGGACCCAGTACTCGGCCCAGCGTTGTTCAATTTCGGCGGGATCGTAAGCCTTCGATAGTTCGTGCGACATAAGAAAAGGAATTTCCTCGGCTTGGAAACTCTTAGTTTATCAGAGCGCAACAGGCCCGGAACTCTGCCGAGGGCTTGTTGCGCAATCAAGATTGGGAGGAAAGCAGGGATCGACTGATTACCGCCGCGCGAGCGCGCTCGTGCGGATTACGAGGTTGTGCGCTCCTGCGTTATGCCGCCTGCTTGGGACCGAGTTTCATCTGCTGCCAGTCATATGGGAATTCTTTGCCGCAATCGAGGCATACGACATAGGTCGTTTTCACCGGTTCACCCTGGCCTGAAACGGATTGCGGTCGCTTAGCAGTGATCGGGAACGTGCAATGATCATGAGGACATCCGAACATGGAGGACACAAAACGGAACATAACTACCCCCTACAGCACTGTTACGGCACACACCCTCTAGACTCCTTGTAGATGCTGATTGTGCGTGCCGGTGTCGGTAAAAAGAACCTCTGATATCTTGCAAAGCAGTTCACTCGCCTTGATTGGTTTTGGCAATACCTCGAATTCAAAACCTCGGTTGTGGCCTTCGTTAATGGATCTGCTGCCCACCGAGTCAGCGTAGTGTGCATTCCCGGAGATCAGCAGTACCTTGCAGTCAGGATGCTCAGCCAGGATCCGGATTGCTGCATCGACTCCGCTCATGCCGCCCATCACAACGTCACTCAAAAGGATGTCGGGCTGGAACGTGCTAGCCACTGTTACAGCTTCTTCACCGCTGAAAGCTATAGCCGTGTCGTAGCCGTGCAATTCAAACACTTCGGCGAGCATGACGGCGATCATTCGCTCGTCATCCACCACTAGGATCTTTAGTCTCCGGTCCGGCATTACGTAAGTCTTCCCCCAGTTTCACCTGAGATGCGCACGTAGTCAGGCTCGTCTTCAATCAGGGGGAGACTTGCATGGTTGAAGGGAGCTAGAACATAGCATAGTTACGACACCGCGCAACAACTTTTCGGTCCCTAGATGTTGACCCATTAGGAACTCGTTAGGTCAGGGGTATTTACCTCCAAATTCTCGATGGTGTATGAACTATCGGACGCTTTGGAGCGTATCTTTAGTCAGCAACAAAGTATTTATTTGCTGATGAAGCTGAGCTGTACGATTCACTGTCTTTTTTCACCGTTTCACATCTTGCCGTTTCGCACGGAGACTCGATGAAGCGCCTTGTCCTATTCTTTGCAATCTTTGCAGCCTGTCTTTCGTCCCACGCACAGCAGACGTCGTCATCCATAGAAGGTGTATGGCTGGGCAAGATTACGTTCAGCGGAAATTCACTCCGCTTGGCTATCCACGTGTCCAAAACGCCCGCCGGATTGACGGCCACCATGGATAGCCTCGACCAGGGTGCAAGGGGCATTCCAGTTGTTTCGACCACGCAGAATGGCGACAATGTCGTGGTCGATATGTCGAACATCGGTGCGAAGTTCGAGGGCAAGCTCAGTAGCGACGCGTCATCAATTGACGGAACCTGGTCGCAAAGCGGCGCTAATTTGCCGCTGGTGTTGAAACGGGTTACAGAAGAGTCATTGGTAGAACGCCGGCCGCAGAATCCCGTAAAACCCTATCCCTATACGGAAGAGGAAGTTACTTTCGAGAACAAGGCAGCGTCGATCAAGTTGGTCGGTACGCTGACTCTGCCCAAGGCAAAGGGACCGTATAAGGCCGTGGTTCTCATTACTGGTTCTGGGCCTCAGAATCGCGATGAAGAGCTGCTGGGGCACCGCCCGTTCCTCGTCCTCTCCGATTACCTGACGCGCAAAGGCATTGCCGTGCTGCGGTTTGACGACCGGGGCATCGGGAAATCGCAAGGAGACTACGCCGCAGCGACCACTGCCGATTTTGCGACGGACGTGGAGGCCGCAGTGGCGTATCTGAAGACTCGTCCCGAAATTATTCCTCACCAGATCGGCCTCATTGGACACAGCGAAGGCGGCAGCATCGCTCCCATGGTCGCGTCGCGAAATTCTGATGTGGCGTTCATCGTGATGATGGCCGGATCTGCCGTGCCTGGTAGCAAACTAATTCCCGAGCAGGCAAAGTTGGTCGCAATTGCCGCCGGAGTCCCGGCAGAAAAGGCCGAAGAACGCGCCCGCTACGAGAGTGATGACATTGCCATCGTTCTGAATGAGAAAGACCACGACCAAATGGAAAAGAAGCTGCACGAGTCGGCAAAGCGGTGGCTTCCAGAATCGGAGGTTAATGCCGAAATTACAGTGCTAACCTCGCCGTGGTTCCGCTACTTCCTCGCCTTCGACCCTGCACCCCTCATTACAAAGGTGAAGTGCCCGGTGCTCGCGCTGAACGGCACGCTCGACACGCAGGTCCCGGCAAAGCAGAATCTTCCGGTCATTCGGCAGGCGCTTCAGCAGGGAGGCAACAAGCATTTCGAAGTGGTCGAATTGTCAGGACTCAACCACCTGTTTCAGAGCGCGAAAACCGGCGCTGTAACTGAATACGCCCAGATCGAAGAAACGATCTCGCCTACGGTGTTGGAGATGATTGCAGACTGGGTTTTGAAGACGAACTAGAGCGTAGCCAATAGAAAAAGGCCGGAGCTCTTGCATAGCAGCTCCGGCCTTTGTTTTTGAAACTCTAGCTCAGCTTCTTGGTCAATAGCTGGTTCAAGACGGCTGGATTGGCTTTGCCTTTCGATGCCTTCATCACCTGCCCCACGAAGAATCCGATCAGCGTGGTTTTCCCGGCCTTGTATTGCTCGACCTGCTTTGGACTGGCCGCAAGCACGTCGTCGATCATTTTTTCGATTTCGCTGGTATCGGTGATCTGCTGCGGCTTTTCCTTTTCGTAGATCACCGGGAAATCCACCTTTTGTTCGAAGGCGTGGTCGTACAGTTCCTTCAGAATTTTCGAACTGATCGTCCCATCTTCGAGCAGATCGGCTGACATCCTCGCCCCAGCAATGGTGATCGGGGAATCTTCGAGTTCGAGCCCGGCAGCTTTCAGCCGACCTTGCAATTCGCTGATGACCAGGTTAGCGAGTTTCTTCGGCGATTTTGCCTTCTTTGCCTCGGACTCGAACGCATCGGCACGCGCCTGCGTAGCGGTGAGCACTGAGGCGTCGCCTTCGGTGAGTCCATACTCGGCAACCAACCTCTGCCGCTTCGCCTCCGGAAGTTCTGGCAAGGTCGCGCGAATCGCGTCCTGCTTCGCCTGATCGACTATCAGCGGTAGCAAGTCGGGCTCGGGGAAGTAGCGATAGTCGTGCGCACGTTCCTTGGTGCGCATTGTGTATGTGCGACCCTCGCCGGGGTTGTAGAGGCGTGTTTCCTGCACGATCTTGCCGCCTTCGTCCAACACCTCGGCCTGACGTTCGATTTCGTATTCCAGCGCCTGTCGCACAAATCGGAACGAGTTTACGTTCTTGATTTCGACCTTGGTTCCAAACTCTTTCTGCCCACGCGGACGGATCGACACGTTAGCATCGCAGCGCAGCGAACCTTCTTCCATGTTGCAGTCGCTCACGCCGGTGTAGAGGATGATCTCCTTCAGGCGCGTAAGGTATTCGTAAGCTTCATCCGGCGTGCTGATCTCGGGCTCTGAGACAATTTCGGCCAACGGCGTCCCGGTGCGATTCAGGTCAACGTAGGTCTTAGTGTCGGAATCGGCGAAGCCTTCGTGCATCGACTTGCCCGCGTCTTCTTCCATATGCAGGCGAGTGATGCCAATCCGCTTCTTGCCGCCATCGGCAGTCGGAACTTCGATCCACCCGTGCTCGGCCAAAGGCTTGTCATACTGGCTGATCTGGTATCCCTTTGGCAGGTCGGGATAGAAGTAGTTCTTGCGCGCAAAGATCGAGGTCTCGTTGACCGTCAGGTTCAGCGCCTGCGAGGCTTTCACGGCAAACTCTACCGCCTGCTCATTAAGCACCGGGAGCGCGCCGGGCATGCCAAGGCACACTGGGCAGACGTTCGTATTCGGGTCGGAGCCGAAGATGTTGGCACAGCCGCAGAAGATCTTCGTCTTGGTCAGGAGTTGCACATGCACCTCGAGACCAATCACCGTCTCATATTTGGACAAAACGCCCGCCGATTTATTTGCAGTTGTAGCCATATGAAGCTTGATTATAACTTCGTGCGAACCCTCCGCGAAAACGCCTGCATAGCCTGGCCAAGGCGTCCCAGCATGCCGCCCCACTCTGCTAAGTGCTCCCGTCCACTCTCCGTCATCGAATAGACGCGACGGGCTGGTCCCGTCCCCTTCACCTCCCACTTCGAATGAACATACCCATTCTGTTCCAGTGTGCGAAGTGTGCGGTAAAGGGCTGAGCGATCCACCTGCGAATCGGTCAGGGCGTACGCGGAGATTCCCTCGGCCAGTTCGTATCCATATGACTGCCCTTTTTCGTGCAGCATCATAAGCAGCGCCGGTTCAATGAACCGATAGATATTCCCCATGGCGCAAGCGCCCGGGGTGCCCTGATTTCGAGTTCCGAGATTCTCACTTCGAGGCGCGGTGCGCATTTCGATGCCCTCTCACCTCTAGTATAAGTTTACGTTTAGGTGTATTTTACACCTAATGCGTTTTTCCAAACGCACGCACGGAGATCGTCATGAAGATTGCAGTTGCCACCATCGATGGCGAAACAGTTTCACAGCATTTTGGACAAAGCAGGGGATTTATCGTTTTTGATGTCAAAGGCCTCGACATCAAGGGTCGCGTTTTGCGTACTGCATCGGACACGCCACACAATGAAGGCATTTGCCACGGTAGCAATGGCAGCCATGGAGGTGCTCTAGGGCTGTTGGAAGGATGCGATGTGCTGATCTGCGGAGGGATGGGCGGTGGCGCGGCAGCTGCCATGCAGAGTGCCGGAATTCAAACTGCCTTACTCCCCGGAATTGCCAGCCCGGACGCGGCCGTTGCCCAGTTCCTCGCAGGGAAGGGAAGCACAGCGGAAGCTGGCTATTGCCAGTGCGGGCATCACCACTAGAGCGGCCCCGAGTAACTCTGGCGGAATTCTGCCCTGTCGTTGTTCCCCGTTGCTCACAAAGGCCAGAGGTCTAGGACTTCGGGATACAGCATCTCGGGACCGCTAACCGTAACGGACGCGGTCGTGGTTACTGTTTCCCGAGTGGCACTTCGAAGTACATCAGCTCTTGGCCCTTCGCGTCCGTCACTCCGGTGACAAACAGTTGTGCACCGCGAGCGGGATCTTCCAAGTCACCCACGTCGAAGAACAGAAAGCCCTGCTGTCCGCCATGAGGTTCCACGGCCTTCGCCGCAAAGGACGCCCGTTCCAGTTGATCGCGATCTTCCTGCGATAGTCCGCCGTGTGCCTTGTTCTTTCCCGGCATGGGGATCGGCAGTTTGTCCTGCGCACGCGAATTCGGCGCACGCAAGTTGGTGAACACCCTGCGCAGATCCTCCATTGTGTAAGGATCGGCCTTGGCGCGGTCGCGTGTTACTAGCTGGAATCGTGCCTTGCTCAGCACTACTGGCGCGTCGCCGTCATTGGTGAACACCACCAAAACCGGCATGACGGAGCGCGCCTGCATATTCGGATGGAAGATAGACTGCTTTTCCGCGGTGTCATAGGCATCGGCCCCGAGCGTGATCTTCTCCATTGGGTGGGTGTCGTGATTGGCCATGGTCGAGGCCGGAACCAGTCGGGGCATGACAAAGTCGCGGGCGGCAAAAGCGCCTATTACCAGTGCGGCGAGCAGGATCGCGAGGCAAGCAGTTCGCTTCATGACGGGCATTATAGGGCGGGAGAGTGTCCGGATGGGTGCCGAAATTGCCCTCGGGACTGTTCCGGGATGGCTGATTCCTTTCGTCTGCTCTGGTCGCCCATCTACAATGGCTGGCGTGTATTTCTTCTATAGCGCAATCTTAGCCTTGGCGCTGCTGCTGTCGTTGCCGTGGTGGCTGGTGCAAATGTTCCGACTTGGAAAATACCGCGCCGGACTTTTGGAGCGGCTCGGCCGCGTACCCTCGCGCATTCATTCGGAGCCCAATGGCGCATCTGTTGCCTGGATTCATGCCGTGAGCGTCGGCGAAGCCCTGGCGATTGCTCCCCTGGTCAGGCAGTTGCTGGAGGTGGGGTATCGCGTGGTCGTCTCCACCACCACCCACACCGGGCAGAAACTGGCACGAGACAAATACGGCGCGGAAAACGTCTTTTATTTCCCGCTCGATTTCACCATCTGCATTCGTCCCTACCTGCGTGCGCTGCGTCCGTCGCTCGTCATCCTTGCTGAAACCGAATTCTGGCCCAATTTCCTGCGCCTCGCAGCCGATAGCGGAGCGCGAGTTGCGGTCGTAAACGCACGCATCAGCGATCGCTCCTTGCCGCGATATTTCCGCTGGCGTGGACTGCTCAAAACTGTGCTGTCTACGATCGAACTGTTTCTGGCCCAGAGCAAAGCCGATGCCGACCGCCTAAGCCAGATCGGCGCACTTCCTGAGCGCATCGAAGTCGCAGGGAATCTAAAGTTCGATGTTGCTCCGCCGGTGGAGTCGCCAACTGTGACGCAACTAGGCCAGCAGTTGCGATCCTCGGGCGCTCCCATCCTCGTAGCGGGAAGCACGGTCGAGGGAGAAGAGGAGTATGTACTTCAGGCATTCGAGATGGTTCTCATCGAACATCCCGCAGCATCGCTGGTGCTCGCGCCACGTCATCGTGAACGCTTCGACGAAGTCGCACAACTGCTCAAGGGAAAACGAATTCGTCATGTACGCCGCTCCGCGCCTAATGCTGCGGAGCAGGATCTGCGTGGCGCGGTCTTGCTGCTCGACACACTTGGAGAACTCGCCGCCATCTATCGGTATGCTGATGTTGCTTTCGTGGGGGGCTCGCTGGTTCCGCGCGGGGGACACAACATTCTGGAGCCAGCGTTCTTCGCACGTCCCATTCTTACCGGCCCGCACACGGAGAATTTCCGCGACATTCTCGCCTGCTTCGAGGCCGAACGCGCCGTTGTGCGCTGTACAACGAAGAATCTGGGCATTACGTTTGTTGCATTGCTGCGTGAAACTGCCGAACGCGAAGCCCTGGGCCAACGCGCACAACAGGTCCTTGCGGCACAGCGCGGAGCCACTGCCCGCAGCGTTACCCGCATCCTTGAACTTGCAGGGAGGCCGCGCACATGATTCCCGACCCCCTTACATTCTTGTTCTCGCTGGGCGTGCGGCTCCGAAATGCGCGTTATGACGCGGAACGTGCACACATTGTGCGCTTGAAATTGCCAGTCATCAGCGTTGGAAATATCAGCGTGGGCGGCAGCGGGAAGACCCCGTTTGTGCAGACCCTTGGGCGATGGCTCAATGCGCAGGACATCCCCTTCGACATCCTGTCGCGTGGCTACGGACGCAAGACAAAGGGCGTGCTGCAGGTCGATCCGCAAGGCAAAGCTGAAACCTATGGTGATGAGCCGTTGCTGTTGGCGCGCTCACTGAAAGCCCCGGTATTCGTCGGTGAAGATCGATATCAGGCGGGACTCGCGGCGGAAGCATTTGCCACGAGTTCGAGGCGGCCAGCGCGGCTACATATCCTGGACGATGGATTCCAGCATCGCCGCCTGCATCGCGACTTTGACATCGTTCTGCTCTCGCACAGCGATCTTCAGGGCAAGCTCCTGCCCTTCGGACGACTTCGCGAGCCACTGTCATCGCTGGCACGCGCAGATGCTGTTGTGGCCTCGGAGGATCTGGCCGCACTACTGACGCGCCCAAACATCTGGCACATTCGGCGTCGCTTGGTTCTGCCCGCTCCGGCGCCAACGCGCCCTATCGCCTTCTGCGGACTTGCTAGGCCGCGACAGTTCTGGCAATCGCTCTCCGACATCGGAATCTATCCAGTGGGGACCTTTGCCTTTGGCGATCATCATCGCTACAACGCGTTGGATATCGCTCTGCTGCAGCGACTGGCTCGGCAGCACGATGCCAACGGCTTTCTTACCACAGAGAAGGACCTTGTAAAGCTCGACGCTTCGGCGCTTGAACCGATTATGGCTCCCACGCTGATGATTGAACTTGAGCAGGCCAATGCGCGCTTCACTTCTATGCTTGAGCACGCGGGCGTTCGCTGATAAAACTTCGTTGCAGGAGAACGAAGGTGAAACAAAGGGTCGAGTGGATCTGGGCGGAGGTCTTCGGCATCGGTGGCCTCCTAGTCTGTCTCATGCTGGTCATGGCACTTCGACTCACTCACTCGCAGTTTGCCCTCTTTCTGCTGTTTAAGTGGGACAAACTAGCCGTCCCGGCCGCGGCAACCGTAACCTCGCTTTTCTATCCTGATGACGTTGCGTCCCGCGCCGGCGTCAGTGTTGAGGCATTCTTTGAAGCCATGATGGTGCTTGGCGCAAGCGTGCAAGGTGGAATAGTCGGATTCCTGATCGGCCTGGGGGTAAAGAGAATGCCGTGGGCTCAATCGCTACTCACCAGCGAATCGAAAGCGAAGTCAGCCATTTCGCAGTAGCCGTGCACTCCTCCACTTGTACTATCATGGGAAACCGCCATGCTGCTCGTAATGGATATTGGAAATACGGAGACGGAGTTAGGGCTGTTTCCTCTTAATCCCGACGGAAGCGCCGGTTCGGAACTCTGCGCGCAGTGGCACATCTCGACCCTGCATCATCAGACAGCCGACGAATATGGCGTGCTGATTCGGCAATTGTTTGCCATGCGCGAACTCGAACTCAGCGCAGTGCATGGCATCGTGGTCGCATCCGTAGTGCCGCCGCTTGCGACGCGCATCCGCCAGATGTGTGAGCGATACTTTGCTCAGAAGCCGCTGTTCATCGAGCCCGGCATCAAGACCGGAATGCCTGTCCACTATGACAATCCGGCCGAAGTCGGTGCGGATCGCATCGTGAATGCCATTGCTGCGTATGAGCGATTCCGCCAGAGCTGCGTGGTTGTAGATTTCGGCACCGCCACAACCTTCGACGCGGTTTCCAGTCGCGGCGAATACCTCGGCGGCGTGATCGCTCCCGGAATCATAATCTCCGCTGACGCGCTGTTTTCCCGCACTGCGCGCCTGCCTCGCGTGGACCTCAAGCGACCGCCGCACGTAATTGGAAGCAATACTGTTCATTCGCTGCAATCGGGAATCTTTCACGGTTACGTAAGTCTTGTAGATGGCGTCCTCGAACGTCTGCTTGCCGAGCTTGGACCAGCCAAGATCGTTGCCACAGGAGGATTGGCTGCATTTATCGCCAGCGGCTCGCAATTCCTTTCGGAAATCGACGACACGCTTACCCTGATGGGGCTGCGCATTGTGTGGGACCGCAATCTCCACAATCGGCGCCGCTGACCTTGCGCTATGCTAGTAACAATTGACGCTAATTCAAGCGCCCCTGCGGTACGTGAGCGCTGCGTCATTTCATAGCTGTGGTCGGGGTCCCTGCAGCAAACTTAGTCTGGATTATCGTGGAACATTTCTCGTATTTTTCTGAAATTGAAGAGCACTTCCAGCGCCGTCGCGGCAACATCCTCATCTGTTCGCCGCTTGACTGGGCGCTGATGGAGACCTGGAAGGAAGCAGGCATCCCGCTTGAGGCCGCTATTCGTGGCATTGATGCGGCATTCGATAAATATGATCGTCGGCCGAGCAAGGCACGAAAAATAAACTCCCTCGCCTACTGTCAGCAGGAAGTGCTTGCCGCCGTCGAAGATCTCAAGGAAGCTGCCATCGGCTCGCAACGTGATCCTGACGCGACTACCATTCCGAACGAAGACATTGCGCAGTATTTCGAGCGTAATGCGGCGGAACTCGCAGCCTGCAAACATTCGAACCCTGCAGTGGCTGCGCTTACATCGGAGCAGGCTTCAAAACTGCGCGAGCTTGCAGCGTCCATGAAGGCCAGCACGGCTGCCCCCGATCTCGAAGACCTTGAGCGACACATGACGGTGATGGAAGAAAAGCTCTTTGCGGCGTTGTGGAGCAACGCGTCCGATGACGAGCTTGTGGCAGCCCGCAGCCAGGCGGAGCGGGAACTTGCACCTTATCGCGGCAAAATGTCTGGTCCGCAGATTGACCAGTTGCTGCGCCAATACGGCAACAAACAGTTGATGGAGAAGTACAAACTCCCACGTCTCAGCCTGTTCTATCTCTAGAGTCTTCACGCGGGGATGCGACCGATTTTCGTCGCGTGGGTTATCCTCGTAGAGTGCAGTTCAACATTGAAAAACTAATCTACGGGGGAGACGGTCTCGCGCGCGTTCCAGCTTCTGGCGACGAGCGTCGAGGAAAGACCGTCTTTATCCCTTACGTCCTGCCCGGCGAGCAAGTCGAGGGACAAATAACAGAGGAGCGCAAGGGGTACACCCGAGCGTCACTCGTCCAGGTCCTCTCTCCATCTCCTGCGCGTGTTGCCGCTCCTTGTCCACACTTTGGCGTTTGCGGCGGCTGCCAATACCAGCATTCGGACTACACGGCTCAGCTTGATTTCAAGCGCCAGATCCTGCAGGAAACGATTCAGCGCGGCGCTAAGCTAACAGTCCCGGATATAGAAATTCACTCCGCTGAGCCATACGGGTTCCGTAATCGCACGCGCATGAAGATTGTGGTCGAGCCTGAGTTTTCGCTTGGCTACTATCGCCATGGCTCGCACGAACTTGAACCAGTGCGCCACTGTCCGATTAGCTCTCCGCTGATAAACAAGGCTATCGCGACAGTTTGGGATCTTGCGCCCGAGGCGGCTCCGCACACCGCACTGCGCGAGGTGCAGTTCTTCGCCAATCACGACGATAGTCAACTCATGGTTGAGCTGTTCATCCACCACGCGACTAAGCCCGGTTCACTCGCGAACTTTGCCAAGTCCCTACGTGAGCACATGCCTCAGATTGCGGGCGTGGCGGTCTTTGCCTCTGGACCAAGCGACTGTGACATTGACGACGGAAGTATCGACAACTCACGCCGGATTCTTCGCTCTGGGCCGCCGCACATCGAGGGCGCGGCGCACATCAGCTACAAGGTTGCGGATCGGACTTACCGAGTCTCAGCCGGATCGTTCTTTCAGACCAATCGCTTTCTGGCCAGCAAACTGGTCGAACTAGTTACCGCCAGACACGAAGGGCGAGCCGCGCTCGATCTATTCGCGGGCGTGGGACTGTTCACTCTTCCGTTGTCGCACAATTTCGAGCGCACGATGGCAGTCGAGATTGCGCAGAACTCTTTCGAAGACCTTGCCGTGAACTCCTCCGTACCGCACATACAAACTGTGCACAGCACGACGGAGGACTATTTGAAATCTGCGCGCGGGCGCTGGGACTATGTAGTAGTCGATCCTCCGCGAGCGGGACTTGGCGAGCGCGTTGCCAAGCTGTTGGCCACATTGTCCGCCCCCCGAATCGCGTATGTCTCGTGCGATCCGGCCACGCTGTCCCGCGATCTCGTTTCGCTCATCGCCGCTGGATACCGAGTGGAGCAGGCTCACATGGTGGATCTGTTCCCACAGACATATCACATGGAAACGGTTCTTCATCTGGCGCGCTAATAGCTGACCGAAGAAGATCTACATCAAAGCTGAGCCTCTTTGCCGTAATCTGGCCAGCGATAAGGAGCAGAGAATGTACGCACTGGTTGTGATTCGTTACCGGCTTCCGATCGAGGAGGTCGCAAAGGTCACCGACGAACACCGCGCTTACCTGCGCGAGCAAAAGGCAAAGGGAATTCTGCTTGCCTCCGGGCCGATGGACCCGCGCGTGGGAGGCGCACTACTGGTACGCGTACCCGACGGCAATGTGCAGCAGGCGCTCACAGAACTGCGCGACAACGATCCCTTCTACAAGAAGAACGTCGCCAACTACGAGCTCATTCCTTGGAATGTCGTTATCGGCAACGAAGCACTCGACAAGCTATAAACTCGCTCTACTGAAATTCTGATCGGCGCTTCCGGTCGCTTTGCACGGGAAGCGCCATCTGGCGAATCTTTCGCCTAGCAAGACCTTGATCTCTGACGCGCCCGAAAATCCGGAAGCTCCCCGCCGCCGACCTCCAGCCGCACCGCTCTTTGCTGCCACCGTGGCTTTTGCTGTTGGCATCCTGCTGCAGACCTATACCTTCAAGCCACCTGCATTGATGTTGTTTTGCGCATTGTCCTTAGCCTGCGCTTCAGCGCTCGCACTGCGGTTCGCTGCTCCACGTCGTCGCGCACTGATTGGTTACACCGCGGCGATTCTGGCTTTCGTGCCAGCCGGAGCGCTTCTTACGGAGGCAAACTCCTCGCGCCCTCATCCTGAACCAACGATCCTGGGTTATGCGGGCGGCGATGAACTCACCCTGACCGGCTACGTAGCACGTGACAGTTCGCGTCGTGCCGGGCGTGATGCCCGCGAATCACTCGACCTCGCGGTGGAGCAGGCGCAATTCGATGGCGACGTTCCGCGCGCTGTTACGGGCAATGCACGGCTCAACGTATATGTTCCGGGCTCTCGAATGGTATGGAACGAGGATGAGCAGAACGACGACGAAGAGCAGGCGGCGCTCCCCGACTACGACTACGGCCAGCGTCTGCGAATTCGTGCCAAACTCCGCCCACCGACGAACTATCGCAACCCCGGCAACATGGATTATGTGGGCTGGTTGCGAGGGCAGGGAATTGCAGTCCTCGGCTCGGCGAAATCGACAAATATCGATGTTCTGCCTGGTCTTGGCGGCACACGCTTTGCACGGTGGCGTTCACATGCCCGGCGTAGCGTTCTGCAACATATGGAACATCTGTGGCCTGCGCCGTATGCAGGGCTCTTTCAGGCAATGGTGTTTGGCGAACGCGGCCTCGTATCGCACGATCAGCGCCTTGAATTTCAACGCAGTGGAACCTTTCACCTGCTCGTCGTCAGTGGCATGAACGTTGCAATCTTCGCCGTGTTTCTGCTTTGGCTGATGCGCTGGCTCCGCCTTCCACTCGAATGCGGCATCGTCGCGAGCGTTGTCCTCACCTGTGGCTACGCTTGGCTTACTGATCTCGGAGCGCCGATTCTGCGCTCGGTGATCATGATCGTTGCCTACCAGATCGGAGCGCTGCTCAACCGCGATCGTGCCCCACTGAATACGGTTTCGCTCGCGGCGTTGCTCCTGCTGGTAGCGAATCCTCAAACCCTCTTCGACGCCAGCTTCCAACTGACGATCCTCGCGGTGCTCACAATCGCCGGAATCGTCGTGCCGATTCTGTCGCGCACGACAACTCCGATTCGCGATTGTCTGAACGACCTTCCTAGTCTCCAGCGTGATCTCACGTTGCGCCCGCGCCAGGCACAATTCCGTCTCGACCTCCGCGACATTGCCGGGAAGATCGGTATTGTGATTGGCTATCGTCCTGCACTTTGGATCATCACGAAGCTCATCACTGCGATTGTCGCTGTTGCAGAGCTCGCAGCCATTTCCGTCCTGATGCAGATGGCGCTCATGCTGCCTACGGTCTGGTACTTCCATCGCGTGAACTCCCACGCAATCTGGGCCAACATGGCAGTGCTGCCGCTGACGAGTCTGCTGATGCCTGCCTCGATGCTGGCTGTCGCATTCTCGTACATTGCAAACTCCGTGACGACGCCTTTCGCTATTGTTGCGCGCTGGTCGTTGCGGGGAATCCTCTTTACGGTGCACTGGTCCGGCGGAGCCCAGGTGCCCGATCTTCGTGTGGCCATGCCTGCGCTCACCGCAATGCTCACGGTGGCGGCGGCCTACGCCGTCGCTTTGCTGCTGGCTCGTCGCCACTTCCTGCTCACGACGGCTTCGGTCGTATTGCTTGCCACTGCTGCCTGGAATCTCTTTCAGCATCCGCGACCATTTGTTCACGATCCTGCGCGACTGGAAATCACGGCCATCGATATCGGGCAAGGGGACTCATTCCTGCTGGTCACTCCCGCCGGACACACCCTGCTGCTTGACTCGGGCGGTCTGCTGCCGATCAGCCATAGCGAACTCGACATCGGCGAAGACGTCGTCTCTCCTTACCTCTGGCAACGTGGACTCACTCACCTCGATGCTGTTGCGTTCAGTCACGGTCACGCCGACCACATCGGAGGCATGTCGGCCATCATTCGCAATTTCCACCCTCGAGAACTGTGGTACGGCCCCAATTTCCCGTCGCTTGAGGTTGACACTCTGGATGAAACCGCGGACCGCTTCCATGTGCGACGCCTGGAGCGTCACTATGGAGATCGATTCACCTTCGACGGCATTCGCTTTGAGGTCCTCTCGCCGCCAGTCGATTGGGAGCTGAAACCGCGTGGCCAGGACGATGCATCAATGGTTCTGCGGCTCACGTATGCAGGACACACGGCTCTGCTCATGGGCGATATCCATAAGCGAATGGAAAAGCTGCTGGTCGAGGACGCCGAAACGCATCACCGTTCTCTGCATGTAGATCTGCTGAAGGTGGCCCACCACGGCTCGAACACCTCGTCATGTGACGAACTGCTGGACGCGGTACGCCCGAACTATGCCGTCGTCTCCTCCGGAATCCGCAACCCCTTTAGGCACCCGCGACCTGAGGTCATCGACCGACTCGCCGCTCACCACGCGCGCACATACCGTACGGACCTCTTCGGCCCCATTACGTTCTATATGGATCGAGAGGGAGTGCACCCATATGTGCCAAGGTAAGGTGAGGGGAAACATGTTCTCGCAGCAGAACTGGTCAACTGACGTGTAAATACAAAGCGCGCCCCGCAGGACGCGCTCTGGCATACCGAAATCTTTATCCTTGAGCTTCTGCCTCGGCTTCTGCTTCGGACACGCCCTTGTTCCTGTATTCCTCGATGATGGCACGTGCCTCTTCGGATTGATCTTCTCTCACCTGCAGAGCCACTCCGCCCACACCTGGCAGTACGTCCTGCGGAGCGTCGAAATTGGTCTGCAGCGCGTCGATTCCGGCGGATTCCAGTAAGGCCTTTACCACCATGACTTCGGATTCCTGCTCGCTTTCAAATACATTCACCAAGGCTTCGTTCGGCTCTTCTCTGAGTGGCTCGGCCATAGATTTCTCCTCCTCACTTCGATGCGACTGATGAGGGTAGTACCGCCCAGCCCGGCGGTCAATCCTTATCGCCGTGGCAAAACATTGTTGACCTCAAATTGCACTTAGCGAGGGCAGTTTTCGAAACACCGCTTGGCGGCTGTTCGACATCGAAATAACAGCACGTCGGAACGAGGAGTACTTTGCATGAGTCATGAAAAACCCGAGTACGCACATCAAGCCGACCAGCTCCAAGCCGAGCAGAAGGAGGAAGGGCAACGCCTCCGACGCTTGCAGATCATGATGAACCTGGTCATGCAGGTCATTGCCCAGGATCCCAAGCTCACGTTCGAAGAAGCTTCTCAGATGGTGGCCGATTCTCGTACAGCAGCCCTGGCCATGTTCCCCGGCAAGGAACTTGCCTACGATCTGCTCTACCGGCCTCGTTTCCAACGCTTGATGCGCGAACGCTTTCGCCTGCAATAAGAAATGCGCGGCTCGCGAGCCGCGCATTTCTTACAAGTTTAGAAGGAAGCTACCTGTCTACCCGGGTCAGGCGCAGCGTCATCGTTCCCCAGAACAGGCGGGAGCGCATTTGCACCGGCAGGTGCTGGGCGTCATCCGTGTACCAGATCCACACCTTGCCCCGACCCTTCAGCGGTCCTGTGTCAGACGAAACTCCAACCCGCACGGTATGGAATGTTCCTGCATCAGTTTTTACGTCCTCCCGCCCCTCAACGTAAGCTTTCACGTCCACCGTCTTGCCGCCGTCGTTCAAGGGGAAAACGTGAGTAACTCCGGGATCAAGTCGCTGCGCTGCCAAGTAGTAAATGCCTGAAAGCACATCTGTCACGCATGCCGGGGAGTCCGTTTCCTGGTGCTTTGTCTCCCCATTGCGCAGATTGCGCTCGTCCAGAACGCTTTTGCCGCGATAAGGATCGAACTGCAGGGAGGTCTCGCGCTTGTGAAGCCCTTCTTCCGTATGTTTCACAATGCGTTGCGAGCAGAAGGTGCGACGGTCAAAGTACGATTCCAGTCGGTCCTGCACTCGATAAAGCACGGCGACGGCCCCGGCCGCTTCTGCCGTACCGATCACGTGCTGCTGATCGCCTCGTTGCTCAATCCTCAGCGTCCCTGTGCCGGCCTTCCAAAGCCGCCACTCGGCGTCATAGTGCAATGTCTCATTGTTAGGGAATCGCCGAGAGTCGCCAGGCTGAATGGCCGCCTTGGTCACGGCTGAAATCGTGGCCTGCTGCGCCTGGGCGACCGGCAGAGGGGCCAGTGCAACCATAGCTCCCAGAGTCCAACCGATAATCGATCGTAGAGTTCGCATCCGTTTAGTGCGCTATCCAGATCCGCTTGGCTACCAGAACGGCGATTACCGTCAAGGTTCCAAGCAGGGCATTGTACTCACGATGCTGCAGGTAAAGCTCTCGCGAAAACCGCGACTGTCCCTCTTTGCCCGCCCGTAGCCGCGGTACCAGCCTCGGAACCCGGGCACAATAGTCGGCGTAGTTGGCAAAATGCTGGGTCAGAAACTGCTCCTCTCCCCGGATCACAGGGATATAGATGAGGGCAAACATCACCAGCAGCGCCACCGCAATCTCCCAGCGTAGGGACGCCAAGGCAAATCCAAGAGCGATGACAATGGAGCCAAAGTACAGCGGATTCCGCGTGTAGGCGTAGGGACCGGTCGTCGCAAGTTCTTCATTCTTCTTGACATGTCCACTGGCAATGGCGCGAATCCACACGCCTACCAGCGCCACTGCCGATCCCGCCGCCAACGACCACCAAACGGGTTGAGCCCGCCACAAAAAGAAAACTGCAAATAAGAACCCGAGGGGCACACGAATTCTTTTGGCGATACGTCCCCAGTCCATTACCCCTCGCTTTTACTCAGAGCTGCCCTTGTATTCTAAGGCATCAGGCGAGAACCACGAAGCCCACCAATAGCTTACCTTCGAGAAATTGAAACGGAGAATATGAGAAGTAATAACCTGAGAATGGTGTGATTAGGCAGCGCCGGAGCACATAGACGCGTTCAGTAAGGTACCCGACTGCCAGAATAACTTGGGATAAGGGCCATTGTTGCTCTCATCGGAGCAGATGAAGGCTCTGCTGCTTGATTTCGTCGAAGAAAGACTTTACGTCTGCCAAAGGGACGTCCCACTCGGATATCGGATTTCCATTTTCTGAGACAGTTATTCGGTCATGCAAGAAGCTGCTCGCCTCAGCGACTGAAAACTCCCGGTCAAGTTGGTCATAAAACAGTATGTGGTTCTGCACATGCACTGTGTATGCCTCGCCACGATAGAGAGCCCACCATTCCAGATTTGAGGACTCTTGCGGATTCACATAGTAGGTAATCAAGACCGCTTTTTCATCGCCCGCGAGAAAACGTTCGAGAGAGCGCAGCCATTGAGATTGGTATGCCCGTTTGTCCCACTCGTACAGGCTGGATGAGAACTCCTCGTCGAGTGTTCCTGCTACGATTCTACCGACAGCCGATGGTATCGTCGGATCATCGTCGCGGTACTGATCTGGACGATCCGTGAATGAGATCATGAACGCCATTGCAGCACCTTTTCTTTGAATACCGAGTGTAACTGGATATCGATTGCACCTTTGCGCATCGGCTTCCCTCTGTTTGGAAACACGTCACCCCAGTAGTTCCCCCGCTTGCTCCATCACCTGCTCGACCGAGATCTTCTGTAATCCAGCATCTTCCGTCCGGCTGTGGCTGTAGCTGGTGATACTCGATGCATTGCGCAGCACCCGAGTTCCCGGCCAGAACGGACCATTTCTCGCCGGATCGGTAGGCCCAAACAGCGCGACGGTCTTCACCCCGAGCAGCGCGGACAGATGCATCGGCCCCGTGTCGCCGCCCACGAAAAGCTCTGAGCGTCGCGCCAGTGCAATGAGTTCGCTTAATGAAGTGGACAACGCGACCGCCTCGCCGCCACTTGCGGAAACGGCTTCCCGCGCCAGTTCTTCCTCTCCCGGCCCGTAGTTCACCACCGAGCGCAGTCCTCGCGCCGCGAGCCGCTTTGCCAGTTCACCATATCGCACAGGAGGCCATTGCTTCGCCCCCCATCCTGCGCCGGGATTCAGAATCGCGATTTGCTCTCCTGCGAGTCCAGATGTTCTGAGTTTGGCCTCGATTCGCTCTTCGCTGGCATTGTCGCGAGGCATCAGCGCTGTTCCCGGTTGCAGCGCAGAAGTCACCGGAGGCAGTCCGATTTCCTCGAACCACTTCTGCACAATTTCGATGTTCTGCTCGATAACGTGTTCGGAGCTGCCTTCGACCAGTGTGCTGTAGAGAGTCCTTGCGATTCGTTCTCGCGGTGTACGAAAGCCAACAATCATCTTCGGTCCCGCTAGACGAGCAACGACTGCCGACTTGATTGCGCCCTGCATCTCAAGTGCAGCATCATAGTGCGCCTGCCGCATCTGGCCGATGACCGAGCCAAAATCCCTTCGTGTATCCGCCGCCAGCAGATGCTTGCGCCATCTGCGCGTGTCCACCAGGTGAACCTCGTCCACCAGTGGACGCCCCGCGCTGCGCGACCCTGCCAACTCGACGTCGTTAGCGCAAAGCAGCTCGCGCCAGCGCCGCTCCACGACCCAGCCAATATGCGCCTCGGGCAGCGCCCTGCGCAGCATTGCCACCGCCGGGAGAGCGTGCAGAACGTCGCCCATCGCGCCCAAACGCACGATGAGCACACGGGGATTCAGCCTTGTTTCTTCTCCTGCCCGGTTTCTTATGAGCTTTGCTGCTTCAGACATTCCGGCTCGCAACGCGGTCGGAGCCGCAGTAGCGTTGGGAGCTCATGAGCCGCTCCCAGTCTTTTCCAGCAGCGCGGTGCTGGAGTGGTCTTTGGGATCGCCCACAATCTCCACTCGCCCGCCATAAACCATCACTTCGTCGCGCTCGGGAACCGATTCAGCGCTGTAATCCGTGCCTTTTGCCTGCACGTCGGGGTGAATCTCGCGAATCAGCGCTCTTACGTCGGGTTCGCCGAAGATGACAACTGCGTCAACGCACGCCAGCGCGGCGATGATCTCGGCGCGCTCCGCCTCTGGAATAGTAGGGCGCGGAGCCCCTTTCAGTCGTCGTACGCTCTCGTCGGAGTTGATTCCGACCACGAGCTTGCCGCCGAGCGCACGCGCGGCCTGCAGGTAACGAACATGCCCAACATGCAACAGATCGAAGCAGCCATTGGCCAGCGTCACGCGCTCACCTGCGCTGCGCCACTCGGCAACGCGAATTGCCAACTCTGCACGATCCAGAATCTCTCCCACTCTTCAATTCTCCACAACTCACGAGGGTGCCCCATCCTAAACTCGTGTTTCTTAGTTTAGGGTGGGGTTGTTGCTTTTTGTCTTTGTCGTCGCCTTCAGAAAGCGAGCGTCTTCTCGCTTCTAACCTCGCGAAACTCGCTAACCTCGCGAACTTCGCATCACTCCCCGATAGCCTCTAGCAGTTCCTTCTGGCTCACCGTGGCCGTTCCGCGCTTCATGACCACGATTCCACCAGCGTAGTTGGCAAGCTTTGCCGCCAGCGCCGCATCGGCACCCGCAGCCAGCGCAGCCGTGAATGTCGCAATCACCGTGTCGCCCGCGCCCGTCACATCGACCACCTGATTGCTGCCGTAAATCGGAATCTCCACTGGCTCATGTTTCTTGCCGAAAGCGACCATGCCGTCACCACCGCGGGTGATCACCAGAGAATCAAGCTTCATTTGCTTCAGCAACTCGGCTCCGGCTTCGAAGAGCTTTTCGCGATCATCGCCAATGCTGACGTTCAATGCGGCCTCAACCTCCGACTCATTCGGAGTCGCCGCAGTCACGCCTTCGTAGTCGGTAAGGCGATAGCGGCTGTCGAGCGTCACCGGAGTGTCCCCGAGCACGCCCTTCGCACGCACAAAGTTGAACAGCCTCGGCGACACCGATCCATAGCCGTAATCGCTCAGCAACACCCCATCGGCCGCAGGAACGTATTCACGCGCCGAGTTCACCAACTCCACTAGTGCCGGATGCGTATCCTTCAGTTCCTGGCACTCGCGGTCGATCCGTACCACCTGCTGACGCGAGGAGTGGGAGGAATATGCCAGTAGGCGCGTTTTTGTGGTTGTGACATGGCCTTTTAACTTCGAAATTCCACTGACGGAAATCTTGTTCCGACGAAGAATTTGCAGCAGCGCACGTCCGGCTTCATCGTCGCCAACCATTCCCACCGGCAGAGGTGTTACGCCCAGCGCAGCGAGGTTCATGATGGCGTTCGCACCGCCTCCCGGAACCAGAGTACGGTCACGATGCTTCAATATCAGCACTGGAGCCTCGCGCGAAACACGGGAGATCTCGCCGGTTACAAACTCATCGGCGATCATGTCGGCCATCACCAGCACGCTCAGTTTTGAAAAGGCCTCGACAATCCGGCGCAGTCGTTGCTGCTCGGTCAAGCCCTGCTGGTTCAGACGTTTGCGGGAATTTGTAGTTTGTGTGCGTGCCATTGCACAAAGATTTTCTCACGCCACTGCAAACTGCGTTCAGCCATTCGACCCTTTTTCGAACACCGGTGCTTTTCCGGTGTTGGTACTCAGGGTGCGCACGCGGAGTTGTTTGATTGTTATTCGGGAAACTCCGCTGTACCATGCGCGGGATGCGATCGATCGTCTATTTCAGCACCGCTAGCCAGCCGATGCCGGAAGAAGCGCTGGATGCCCTCCGGCGAGAGTGCGTCGATAATGACAGCCACGTAGGCATTACGGGCATGCTGTTGCATAAGGGAGGCCATTTCCTGCAGGTGATCGAAGGCAGTGGCCCGGTCGTTCGCGACATGTTTGCTCGAATCACGGCCGACCCGCGACATACCGACATCTTTGTAATCAGCGATCGCAACATCGATGGCCGCGAATTCGGCGGGCAGCTTGGCTTCCGCGATCTCGATAAATCCTCCCCCGGAACTCCGTACCTCTCCCCCTTTACCGCAGAAGCCTTTTCAGCCGATCCTGATCTCGCGTTGCTCACACTGTCGTATTTCTATCGCAACGCGTAGGTTGCGGGCGCAGGGCCTGTGTGAGCACTGCGTGTGATTTCATGATGATCCAGATCCCATCTTTACTGATGAATTTGCGCCTTTGCCGAATTCAAGACGAACAATGGGCAGCAATTAGGGAAAGTGTAGGGACGATAAGGAGACAAACGTCTGAGTAGCAGGCCGGTGCAAACAAAAAATCGACGGAACCCGTCGATTGTATTTGCTTAGGATTTTCTGGCGGAGAGAGGGGGATTCGAACCCCCGGTACAGCTTTTGACCGTACAACGGTTTAGCAAACCGCCGCCTTCAGCCACTCGGCCATCTCTCCGCACACAACGGCTGAGCCGATTATAACGGAAGCATTTCTGTTTCGTATATCCACCGGCTGCCGATTTCGAGCTTTATTTTAGTACAGCCTCAAGAGACGTCGCTCAGGGTCCACCAGCAGCTTACGAGTCCCCTGTGGAACCTTGATCTGCAGAGGCGCCTCGTTCCCATCAGTAAACACCCGCTCTACAAAAACGCGCTCCCCACCTGCGAGTTCCGCAAAAATCGGCACCGAGGTGATCAGGGAATTGGGCGCCTGCTGCTGGGTAATGGTGAAACTGGCCATTCTCGCCTCTCCGCGTTGGCGGAAAGTGAGGTTCTTGATCTCGATTCTTGGTACAGAGCTGCCGCTAACCCATTCATCAAAGAACCACTTCAGGCTACGCTCGCCTTCAAACTTGGCTTTTGCCGGCAGGAATTCCTCCAGAACCTTGCGAAAATCCTCAGTCGTGGCGGTGTTTCGGTCATATCTTCGGCCGAACTCGCGGAGGGCAGCAAGAAAGCGTCCTTCTGTGACGTTCTGTCCAGTCGCGGTCTTCTTGTCGAGGTTCTCGTAATCGGCGAAGTAGTCGCGCAGCATGAACATGAGCCACAACCCGCGGCCATAGGTCACCGGAATATACGCATTGGGAAAAATCGAGGACGAGAGCCTATACCCAAGCGTGACAGGACCCGCATCCGCGTAGCTCTTGCCCTTGGCATTCGTAGCCAGAAGTTCTTCGCGGTAGTACTCCAGCAACGCCCGGGCACGAACAGGATCCTTCTCCTCCATGATCATGTAGGCACTCAGGCTCGCAAGCGCCTCCATGAGCCACTGATCTCTATAGCTCTGCCACGCCACGCGATCGCCCCACCATTGGTGCGCCGTCTCGTGATCCTGCATGAACCCGTCGTATATCAGTCTCCGAAACTCGTCCAGCGACAGTGCCCGCCGCTCCTGATCATTGAGGTACGCAAAGCTGCTGAGATACACGAGTGTTGGCCATCCCTGTGACACCGGGCCGGGCAATTGCGTTAGTGCCAGTTCCTTGTAGGGGAACGGACCAAACCACTCCGAGTACTTCTGGATGGTCTCGGCCGATCGCTGTGCCATAGCGATGTTCCTTGCAGAGGATTCCTTCGCGAGCACTGGAGTCGCCATTGCGATAGGTTCCTCGACAACTCCGGCCGAATAGCTTGCAATCGTCACGCCCTCGACTTGAGCCGAAGCCTTCGAAAACTGCCCGAGGTTAAACCCGGCCAGCGGTATGCTGCCCTCCGAACGCCATTCGCCCACACTCTGATCGCCTTCTTCGTGGGTCGAGATGTGATGCCCTGTGGCAACGAGGGTCCACTCCTGCGGCCAGCGGAAATTCAAGTCGAAGCGGCTCATCTGCATGCCGCGATTCGGGTACCAGATGCCGCGTGCACCGACGTACAGCAACCCCGGAGCGGCCTGCTGCATGACGGCCCCTGCGTACTGAAAACGTAGTCGATAATGCTCCCCGGATTGCAACGTATGCGGCATCACGACGGTTACGACATCGTTTCCGACCCTGGCGAGTTCACTGCCTGTCAGCGCCTCGTTCTGCAGAAATTCGACCTCGGCTCCGTCCACCTTCACACTGCTCACCTGAAGCCAGCGGGAGAGCTCGAAATTGAGCAATCTTTGGCCGCCATGCCGAACCTCCAACTCAAGCTCCGCCGTAGCCTGCAGGGTTTCGGGAGGAGTCAGAATCGTGTCTATCTGAAAGGCAGTAACTGGTACGGCCGAGGCAGAGCCGACCGGATCGACAACGCGCTGCGCGCCTTCAGCTTCGGCCTTGCGCCCAGGAAACGCCATCCACACGTCGAAAAAGGGCTTGTCGTCTGAGTGCCCGAGGTTACCGACCGTGAATCGATCTTCCTGCAGCGAGTCGTGGAAAACATCAAGGTTGCCCACCCGAGTCGCGAGCCTCACATGCAGGAATCGATCTATTGCGGCTAGCGAAGGTGCTTCCGTGAAGCTTTCCATCAACCGCAAGGCATCAAGTTCGGCGAGTTCCCGCGATATTTCCTGATGGCTTGCTATGAACTCTTGCGGCTGTTCTTCGGTGTCACGCAAGTATGGTTTGAGTTGAGTCAGTAGGTCGTCATTGAATCGGAAATATGCGGCTGAAAAGCGTTCATCCAGCACGCCCATTCCGGAGAAAAGTCCCAGCGAAGCGTGCTCCGTGATGTTTGGCGGACGCATGAGGACTTCGCCATCGCCAACGAAATAGGCTCCGGTGACGCGGCCCTCGACGTCTTCTGTGAATGCAATTGTGCCGTCGGTGAGATAGAGGTGAAGTTCATCGCGATCCATCACGGCTTCGCGCACATGGAACACCTCTTTCTCGTCGAGTCCCACCGATCGCAATGCGCGATACAGTGTCGCGGTGGGGCCGTTGCTAGGCGCCTTTTCGAGAGGTCTTGGCGGAGGTGGAACGACAACAGCGCCTGGAAGCTGTAACGTCGGGCCCTCCCACGGCGGCACGGCGCCTCTTTGCTGAGCAGACAGCACGGACGAGCATAAAACCAAACTCAGGAACGCGAAACCAATGCGATTCATTCAATCCAATCCAACTAAGGGACTCACCTGAAACAGTTCACACGATTGGCAAACACGATACAGGAAACTTCATCTCGGCACATTCATTACTGTTCTGCTGCACTCTGAAACGTGCTAATTTCAATTCATTGCAGCCATGAAGCTCTTGAATTTCATAGCTCCGCACCCCAGTGTGCTCCGAACTCCGGCACCACTGGTCACTCCTGTGATGGACTCCGTGCGGGTGGATCTGCAATATCATCGGGCACGAAGCGGCGGAGATTTCTTTGACGCTCTCAATATCGACAACTCGCGCCTCGTCTTCCTCCTTATAGATATCGCTGGTCGGCGCGCAAGCGCCATGGATCTCGCAGCTTTTGTGCAGGATGAATATCGCCGACATGCGCCGGAACTGCTCACGGGAGAGGTCAACGAGTCTGAAGCTATCTCAGCTCTTTGCTTGCACCTCAACCGAACCATTCTGAGCCTGTCTGCACGTGCGCACATGGCCGCGGCCTTCCTCGGCGTGTTCAATTCCGAAATTGGGACTCTGACCTATATCAATGCCGGGCACGTCCCCGGACTCCTTCTTGCCGAAGACTCCAACGAGTTTCTGGAATCCACGGGCCTGCCGCTCGGGTTGTTTTCCCATGCTACCCACGAGGCCTGTTTCCGGGTAATTCCCCTGGATGGCGCGCTGGTCTTGGCTTCGCGCGGCATTGTGGAGGCGAGGGGCGATTCTGGCCTGCTTTCCACCCTAGGCCGCAACCCGGAGTTCGGCGCCCAAGGGCTTCTGCACGCGACTCACGGCGTCGAGCGTGTCGCCCCAGTGCTTTGCCGCCGCGTGCTGGACGCAGCTTTGGAGCACGCCGGCACGCATGTGGACAACGACATGTCGGTCGCAGCCATCTCTAGAGACGCCTAGCCTTTTACTTCATCTTTGCCCTGAAGACGCTATCCGGGATTTGCAAACCGGGTAGACGCTGGATGATGTGCTTCCCGGGAGTTACAATAAATCGTCTTGTACCGCCAAATTACCAGCGGCGTTCCGCCTGTAAACCGGGCCGGATTCGCAACGCGCCCCGGATCTCAATGAAGAAGCTTTTGTTGTCGCTGATCGCCCTCTGTTCCATAGCCTCACCAGCCCTCGCGCAGCAAGACACTGTCGTTGAGGAGATCGTCGCTCGCGTGAATAACTCCATCGTCACGCGCGCTGACCTCAAGAAGAACCAGGAGCAGACCGCTCAGGAACAGAATGTTCCGCGAAACGTGGTGGAAGAGCGTCAAGCGAACTCATTGCGCGATCTCATTGATCAGCAGCTCCTGATTCAGAAGGCAGCCGATCTCGGAATCTCCGCCGACGCCGACTTGGTGAAGCGCCTCGATGACCTGCGCAAAGAGATGAAGGCTGGCTCCATGGAAGACCTCCAGAAGATGGCCGAAGCGCAGGGCGTAAGTTGGGAAGACTTCAAACAGAATACGAAGAACAACATCCTTACCCAGAAGGTGATCGGGTCAGAAGTCGGACAGCACGTGCAGGTCACGCGCGAAGAAGCGCAGAAGTTCTATGAAGACCACAAGGCCGACCTTGCTCAGCCTGAGCGCGTACGCCTAAGCGAAATTCTGATCGCGGTGAACCCGAACGCTCCCAAGCCGGAAGCGGGCAAAGAAAACAAGATTGAGGAGCCTTCGGCCGAGCAGGTTGCAGCCGCCGAAGCAAAAGCCAACTCCATCTATCAGCAGCTCAAGTCTGGCGCCAAGTTCGATGAAATCGCCCGCAAGGAATCCAACGGTTCCACGGCCGAGCAGGGCGGCGATCTTGGATACTTCAAGCGCAACGATCTCGCCAAGGAACTTGAGGACAAGTCGTTCAGCCTCAAGGCGGGACAATTCACCGAGCCGATCCGCACCCGGCAGGGTTTCATTATCCTGCGCGTAAACGATCACATTGATGCCGGTCTGCCATCGTTTGATCGCGTTCGCGAGCAGATTCAGGAACAGCTCTATAGCCAGAAGATTCAGCCTGCGCTGCGCGACTACCTGACCAAGTTGCGCGAAGAAGCCTACATCGACATCAAGCCCGGTTACACCGATACCGGAGCTAGCCCGAATCAGACCAAGCTGGTCTACACCTCCGAGGCGGGTCCGAAGACCAAGCAGGTTCGTGGCAAGATGGGCATGGGCAAGAAAAAGACCGTAGTCGTGGTCGGTCACGACAAGAACGAGAAAGTTCCGACGGGGAGCACCTCAGCACTGGGCCGCGCGAAGTCTGAAGTGGATGCCAAGCAGAAGGTCGACGATGATCGCAAGGCCGCCGCTGCTGCCGCTGCCGCCAAGGCCAAGGCTGACGCCGAAGAGAAAGAAAAGCTGAGCAAGATGTCTCCGAAGGAGCGCAGCAAGTACCTGGATCACAAGAAGCACGAGGCAAAGGCGGAGGCAAAAGCTGCGAAGAAGGCCGAGAAGAAAGAGCAGAAGCTAGCCAAGCAGGAAGCCAAGAAGAAGGCTCAGGAAGCCAAGGCTGCCAAGAAGGGCAAGACTCCTATCGCCAAGCCTGAACAACCCAAAACTGCGGAGACTGCGGAGAACAAGGATCAGCAAGCCGAGTCCAGCGCGCCTCCGAAGAAGAAGAAATCAATATCCTGGTTCTAACCGGGAGGGAAGTATCCAGCGCGGGCCTCGTGCCCGCGTTTTTTCATGCACAAAAGAAGCGGTCCCGAAGGACCGCCGCGTTAAAAAAACTAATAACTACTTCCCAAATCCGCTACGTCGCTGTCTGCTGTAGGCGGCCAGTGCGGACTCAATTACCGGGTAAGCCTCTTCTGCTGGCTGAACCTCCTCGACCTCCACTGCTTTACCTTCGAGCAATTTGTAGTCCTGGAAGAAGCGGCGCAGCATCATTAAACGGTGCGGAGGCATCTGCTGCGCATCGGTGTAGCTGTTGAACTCCGGATCCTTGCTGGCAACAGCAATGATCTTATGATCCTTCTTGCCGCCGTCAATCATCGTCATCAATCCCACGGTCCGCGCCTGGATGATGGTCAACGGAACCACAGGTTCCTGACAGAACACCAGAACGTCAAGTGGATCATCGTCTTCCGCCAGTGTCTGCGGAATGAACCCGTAATTAGCCGGGTAGTACACGGCCGAATACAGGATTCGGTCAAGCTTGATCATCCCGCTCTGCTTGTCCAACTCATATTTCACGCTGGAACCAAACGGAATCTCGATTACCGTATTGAACTCAGTGGGGATGTTGCCACCGGGTGTGATGTCGTGCCATGCATGTATCATTAAGTACCCCTAATAGAAAACCTGTGTTGTCATTGTACTGAATCCTGCTCTCGACGCGCATTCCGGGCCGAATTCGAAGAGCGAACGTGTAGAATCAATCCCAGTTTTCACCTTCACCGAGATGATCGAAACGACCTCCGAACGAGCGCCGAAGCCTCTCAGGCGCAGAGCCGCAGCCACCATGGTTGCCGCTGGAATTCTACTCAGCCGACTTAGCGGGCTCATCCAGTTCCGCCTCTTCGCCCATTATCTGGGCACGTCGATCGCCGCTGATGCTTATCGAGCCGCGTTTCGCGTGCCTAACATGCTGCAGAACTTGCTCGGCGAGGGAGTGCTCTCGGCTTCATTCATTCCTGTATATGCGCGGCTTCGCGCCGAAGGGCGCAACAAGGAAGCGAGCGAACTGGCCGAAGCCGTGTTTGTCCTGCTGTTCCTCGTGGCCAGCATCATCGTTGCACTTGGCATCGTTTGCGCTCCGATCCTGGTCAGCGTGCTCGCTCCCGGATTCCACGGCGAAAAACGAGACCTTACCATCGCATTTGTCCGAATCGTTTTCCCGGGCACAGGATTGTTGGTCTTCGCCGCCTGGTGCCTTGGAGTGCTGAACAGTCATGGGCGGTTTTTCCTCTCCTACGCTTCGGCAGTGATGATGAATCTGGCGATCATCGCCACGCTGATCTGGCAAGGAGGACTGCGGGGCCATGGCTCAGTTTCACTTGCATACGCGATCTCGTGGGCCGCAGTGGCCGGAGCCATTCTGCAGTTTGCCGTTCAGGCTCCGGTTGTGTTCTCCGTGCTACGCCCGCTCACCGGAAATGTTCAGTTGCGCACGGTTCACGTTGCTGCGGTCATTGCAGCATTCATTCCCGTGTTCATCAGTCGGGGCGTTTTCCAAATCTCGGGATTTATCGATCTGCAGCTTGCCAGCTTCCTACCCAGCGGCAATGTTCTGCTCAACTACGCGCAGACGCTCTACATGTTGCCGGTTTCACTGTTTGGGATGTCGGTATCAGCCGCTGAATTGCCCGCAATGTCGAGCGCCATCGGGACTGACTCGGAAATCGCTGCGACCTTGCGCACGCGACTGAGTGCTGGGCTTGAGAAGATTTCCTACTTTGTCGTTCCGTCGGCGGTAGCGTTTCTCGCGCTTGGTAATGTAGTGGCTTCCACGCTGTATCGCACCGGAAAATTTACTGAGCAGGATGTGCTATTCGTCTGGGCGGCGCTGGCTGGCTCTGGCGTAGGTCTGCTGGCACAGACCATGGGACGCCTGTATTCATCTACGTTCTACGCGCTGCGCGACACCCGCACTCCCCTGCGATACGCTCTCGTGCGCGTTGTTCTGACGCTCTGCTTGGGCTATCTCTTCGCGCTGCCCTTGCCAAGGGCTTTGGGAATCGATCACAACTGGGGCGTTGCCGGATTGACCTCTTCTGCGGGCATTGCTGGCTGGATCGAGTTTGCGCTGTTGCGTCGCGGTATCCAGGCGCGGATCGGCCACGTTGTGTTCTCGGCCACGCGCGTCCTGAAACTCTGGGCTGCTGCGCTTGTAGGAGCAGCTTTTGCCGTGCTGGTCGAGTGGCGACTTCACCTCACCTCACCTGTGCTGCGAGGCATGGTGATCCTCACCGTCTTCGGCTGTATCTACCTTGCGCTTACGTTTGCAATGGGGCTAGGCGGAAGTTTGGCGGCGCGTTTCGCTAGAAAGCGCGGCTAGGCTATTCGCACTGCAAGAAAAGAGGGAATGCTCGTAAGACCTGCGCAGGATGAAACGCATTTGCGACTCAGCGCTGTAGGGGAAAACGTGCGACACAAAAGGGCAGCCCACATCCGCCCGTCTAGCGAATGTGGCACAAAGAAACGGCTTAGCCTGCGGCTTTCAACTTTGTCTTGATCACCTTCATTGCGCTCCAGTCATAACCAAAACGTCTTCCGCAATCAAGGCACACGACATAGTGGGAGCAACCGGCTGGAAGCTCTTCCGACCAGTCCAGATGCGCCTGATCTTGACGTGCCATCTCCATGGAAAAAGGCACAGACAGGTGAGCGTGCCGGCAACCAAAGGAAAATAAGCTCAGCACTTTCTTGAACATTCAGAACATACCTCGCGAGATTCGCACTCGCTGACATCGACACCGTTCGCTAACCCGGCATCTGCTTTGGAGTGATCTTTGTTTAGCCGAGCAGAGATCGACTTAGCAAAGCTGGCCGTGATGTGACACTGGCCCGGCAGTTAGCTACCGGGCCAGCAAATTGCGTCACCGGGCACGCCTTCATCAGGAGGTCTAGGCGCGAACTGCTGCCTTATCCTGCGCGGGCGCTTCCACCGGTTGTGGCTTTTCGTTAGCGTTGGGTTTGCGAATGTCGATGCCGCCCTTGAAGTACGCGCCATCCTCGATGCTGATCCGCTGTGCGATCACATCACCGGTCAGCGAGCCTTCGTTGCGAATGTCAACGCGATCCGTAGCGGAAACGTTTCCGCGAACCTTGCCCAGGATCACAGCCTCGCGAGCCGTGATATTGGCGGCGATCACGCCATTGCGACCTACGGTTACACGATTACCCGGAAGATGTATCGAACCTTCCACTCTTCCGTCGATGTAAAGTGATTCCGATCCGGTCACTTCACCCTTGATCACAAGAGACTTGCCGATCGTTGCCTGGTCAGAAACTGCCGGTTGAGCGCTCATCGGCTTCGGCGGATTGTTGTTGTACTCCGTAACGGGAGTCGGTGTGGAGGGCTGGCGCTGCGGTTCCGCAGGCGCAGGGCTATTACCGGGCTGATTAGAGGGCTTCCACATTTGCTTTAGTGAGTCCTTTCATTTAGCAGGTCTGCACCTGCATCGCCATTCCCTGTGCAAACCTGTAAGTGT
Source organism: Koromonas humicola (assembly GCF_059726255.1). NCBI lineage: Bacteria > Pseudomonadati > Acidobacteriota > Terriglobia > Terriglobales > Koromonadaceae > Koromonas > Koromonas humicola. The sequence goes on along the minus strand of NZ_AP040873.1, from coordinate 4,164,240 downwards.
GAATTGCACAAAGGCTTTTTAGTTGGCTTGTCTTGTCTAAAAGGCGTGCTGTTCGTTCCCTGATATGCACTATATTCCACTTTGTCGGAAGATTCTGCACTGGCCCAAATACCTCATTGAACTTAGGATTCATGCCTAGTTAACGCCTAAGTTAGCGTAACCCTGTTCCATCCTCGATTTCCCGTATCTCGCCACAACGCGATACCATCACAGATTGACAGATGATCTCTGCAAGCGATCTGCTTCAACACATTGAAGACCAGCCTCACCATGCTGCCGGATTTAAGCAGCTAATCCGGGAACTTTCCTTGCGCGGCCGCGAGCGGCAGGAACTTGAGTCCATGCTCGCCGACTTGGTTGTGAGCGGCAAACTCGTGCTAGTCGCACGCGACCGCTACGCCATTGCTTCGGCTGCCGTGAATCGCAACCTCGTCGTCGGCAATCTCAGCATGCACCGCGACGGGTTCGGCTTCGTGCGTCCGCTTGATCGCAACGTGCGCGAGCGCCTGCAGAGCGACGTGTTCGTCCCGCCCTTTGATACGGGCGACGCCATGCATGGGGATCAGGTTCTTGTTGAACTTTCCCCTCACTCGCGCGAAGGCCGCTTCGAAGGCCGCATTGTGCGAGTCATGGAGCGCGCCCATCCCACCGTGGTTGGCACCTTCCACTACGGAGGGCGACACAACTACGTGCGCCCCATCGACGACCGCATCAAGATGGACATCATCATTCCCGAGGGCGACGAGATTGTTCCAACAACGCCCGAGTCGGATAGCCTGCTCGCGCGCGACCGCGTCATCGGGAGCGAAGCAAGCCGCCGTCCGTGGCAAGACCTCGAAGGCATTGTTGTCGATTGCGAAATCACTAGTTGGCCCACGGCCAGCAAGAATCCCCGGGGTCGCGTCACCGAAATCATCGGCTATGAAGATGATTTCGGCGTCGATGTCGAAATCATAATCCGCAAGCACCACCTGCCGCACCGCTTCCCGCCTTCGGTTGTTGCCGAGGCCAAGGGGATATCGCCAAATATCCCTGAAGCGGAGTTGACCCGCCGACGCGATTTTCGCGACCTTCCCATCGTCACCATCGACGGTGAAACGGCGCGTGATTTCGACGATGCGGTTTTTGTACGCAAGCTTTCAAACGGCCACTACGAACTACAGGTCCATATTGCCGATGTCGCACACTACGTCCGCCCCGGCATGGACATCGATCGCGAAGCAGAAATCCGCGGCACCAGCGTGTATTTCCCTGATCGTGCCATACCGATGCTTCCCGTGGAATTGTCCACCGACATCTGCTCGCTGCGCCCGCAGGTTGATCGCCTCGTCATGTCCTGCATCATGCAGCTCGATGCGCGTGGCGAAATTCGGTCCTACGAAGTCGTGCCCGGCGTCATTCGTTCGGCCGAGCGAATGACCTACAACGCCGTGCAGGCGATCCTTGATGGCGACTCCGAGATGCGCGAGAAATATGCTCCGCTGGTCGACAACTTCCTCCTCATGCAGGAACTCGCGCAAATCCTCAACGAAAAGCGCCAACGCCGTGGATCGATCGATTTCGACCTACCCGAACCTCTCATCGAGTTTGACGAGAACGGGCTGATGAAGGCCGTCACACGCTCCGAGCGCCTCTTTTCACATCGCCTGATTGAAGAGTTCATGCTCGCCGCAAACGAAACCGTTGCGACCTATCTGGAACAGAAGCGAATCGCATCCGTCTACCGTGTCCACGAGCCACCCGACCCAAAGCGCGTCAACGAGTTCGAAAACCTTGCCGCCGCGTTTGGTTACTCGCTCGGAATCGGCGCGCTTCCCGTCTCTCGCTTCCGGATGAAGCCTGACAACCGTGCTTCACGCGTCTGGTCGCGCTCCAGTGCACATCGCGCCAAGCCACGCGACATCGAGATCCCCCAGGAGGTCGCCATCACTCCTGTGATGTACCAGAAGCTCGCAGACAAGATCGCCGGAAAGCCCGAAGAGCGCATCCTCAGCTATCTCATGCTGCGCTCCCTGCGGCAGGCGCACTACTCGGATATCAATGACGGCCACTTCGCGCTGGCCGCCACTTGCTACACCCATTTCACTTCGCCCATTCGCCGCTATCCCGACTTGCTCGTTCACCGCATCCTCAAGGGGGTGCTCGCCTCCGACCCCGAGCAGGTGGATGGCCCAGTCGCTATCGGCACTGGAGGCCATGTCGAGCAGAACGCTGATTCCGTATGGCCTGCGCAGCTTACTCCGCCCAAGAAGTCCTCGCGTAAAGGCCACAAGGACCACCACCATCGCCCGCCGCTCTCCGGCCCGATCCCCGAGGCAGAACTGCATCAGCAGTCTGAGGACGCGAGCATGGCAGAGCGCCGCGCTGATGCCGCTGAGCGCGAATTGGTCGAGTGGAAGAAGATCAGGTTCATGTCTGACCGCGTCGGTGAAGACTTCGACGGCCTGATCGTCAGCATCACCAAATACGGCATGTTCGTGGAACTCACGGACTTATTCGTCGAAGGTCTAATCCCACTGAACACGATGTACGACGACCGATACACGTTCCACGAGAACACACGCCAGATCATCGGCCAGCGGACTCGTAGAACGTTCTCGCTCGGAGATCGTGTTCGGGTAGTTCTCGACCGCATTGACCAGGTCGAGCGCAAGCTCCAGTTTTCGCTTGTCGAGGAACACCCCGTCGCCGCGAAGCGCAGTAAGAAACGTCGCCACTACTAATGCTCAGTTTTGACGAATCTGGGGTTTGGGCTAGTACAATTCTCCAGAAACCAGTACGAGGATTCCTGAATGGCACACATGGTGCAGTGCGTAAAGCTGGGACGCGAGGCTGAAGGCCTTGATGAAGCGCCCTTTGACAGCCCTCTTGGACAGAGGATCTACGACAACGTAAGCAAGCAGGCGTGGGAAGATTGGCAGAATCACATGAAGATGCTGCTGAACGAATACCGCCTACAGCCCTGGAAAAAGGAACACCAGGACTTCATCGTTCAGCAGATGGAGCAGTATTTCTTTGGCGGTGGTGGTCAGGCTCCCGAGGGCTACAAGCCTCAGCCGTAATCGGATCAAAATGTGAAAACGCGGGGAGGTCGCCCGCGTTTTCCACTCCGCTCTGTCCGCTTACAGTGTTAAAATCATTTCACCCCTTCGGCGCGCCTGCGCCGTAAACCGTCGGGATGTGGCTCAGCCTGGTAGAGCACTCGCTTGGGGTGCGAGGGGTCGGCAGTTCAAATCTGCCCATCCCGACCATTCTTCTCTCCGATATTCCGACCCTTCAAATATTGCTCGGCGCCCTTGGCTTTGCCGTGTGGCCCACTCAACGCTGTTTTTCGTTGAGTGGGGCTGTTGTTCAATAGCGATTTACCACCTGCCGCTCCATCCACCACGGCCCCAATCACCTCGACGCCATCCTGTGAATTGGGCTCCATCTACCATCTGGCCTTCTCGATATTCGAACATCTGCTCCTGTCCGTTCGGACCGCGAGCATAGATGCGTAGGGTCTTCCGTCTGTTCGGGGCCGGATCCACACCGAACATGTCATTAGCCACTCTGATCGGACGGTCCTGCCGAGCCAGTTCTCTAAGGCGATCGGTCACATCCACGTGCCTGCGTTCGTAACCGTATTGCGCGCTCAATATGACGTACTGTCCTGCATCACCGCCGCGTCCTCTATCGCCACCGCCCCATACACCGCTCCAGCCTCCATGGCCCCAATTGCCGCCACGCCATCCTTGGAACTGTGCGCCATCTACTACCTCGCCCTCGCGATATTCAAACATCTGCTCCTGACCGTTCGGGCCGCGGGCGTAGATTCGAAGGGTCTTCCGTCTACCCGGGTCTGGATCCACCCCGAAAACGTCGTTGCTCACTCTGATAGGCCGATCGTGCCGTGCCAAATCCCTAAGCCGATCGGTCACGTCCACGTGCCTTCGCTCGTGCCCATATTGCGCGCTCAAAATCACGTACTGTCCGGAATCGCGCCCGAACGGACCTTGTGCCGCTAGTTTCACAGGCAAAAAGCACAATGCGAGCATCAATGGGATGGCGAAGCGAATCTTGAACATGGCTTCCTCCTAGATTTCTCTCGTCTGCATAAACGGTGGCAATTGTACATCTCTCAGACCGCTCGAATATGCGATGGCTCTCTTCGTCGCTCACCAGAGCCATGAGTACGATGTTCTGAAACGTACGTAGGTTCTCTAACCCATATTTGAACAACCTGTTGCGCAGCAGCAGCAACTAACTTCGAAGTTCATCGACGGCAGATCACTTCTACGACGGAAGAGAAGACTCCATGCGCTCAGCTCTCGCACTCAATGTCAATCCGTGTGACGAAACGATTCAGGTGGGACCACTCGCTTGTGCGCTTCTTGCTTACAGGCAAGAATTCAAACGGCAGCTTGGCTGCGTTTGAGCTGATCGTGCCTGCCGCGCAGCGTCTGCCCGCTCCTGCGCACAGTCACGACCATTATGAAGAAACGATCTACGGCATCTCTGGCGTGCTTACTTTCACCGTCGATGGCAAAGCTATCGAGATTGGGCCGGGGCAGGCGTTATGCATTCCACGCGGCGCCGTTCACCGCTTCGACAACAATGGCACGGAGGATGCCAAGGCACTCTGCTCGATCACTCCAGCCGCCATCGGTCCTGAATACTTTCGTGAGACGGCCGAGGTGCTCAGCATCTCCGCTGGCGGACCACCTGACCGTGAGAAACTCGTTGCAATCATGAAGCGCCACGGACTTACTCCGGCTGCGGCTCTTCAGCAGTGATACACCGCGGCACGCAGACAGCTGGAACTCCTAAGCTCTTTCCAAAGCTTAGGAGTATGTTCGCTCACTCCGAAAACTACAACAGGTGGCACGCTTCGAGGAAGTCCAGTCGCGGCGCGCGCGGATACAGAGTCGCCGGATCTCCATAGCCAATATTGCAGAGGAAGTTTGACTTGATCGTGCCGGGCACAAACTCCTCCCAAATCTTCTGATCCTTCACGTTCTCGCCAAAAAACTCCTCATCCACCTTGGCCGGATCAAATCCAGACATCGGTCCGCAATCGAGTCCCAACGATCTTGCAGCGATTATCATGTATGCACCCTGCAAAGCACTGTTGCGCTTGGCCGTAACGTCGGCGACTTCAGGATTGTTCGCAAAGATATCGCGGAACTGTGGAGTCTTCGGTGCCAACTTCGTGAGCTTTTCGTAGAACCGCAGATCGTAAGCCACGATCGCCGTTACTGGCGCCGCCATTGTTTTATCGACATTGCCTGGGGCGAGTGCTGGTCGCAGTCTCTCTTTTGCTTCTTTCGAGCGGATGAATAGAAAACGCGCAGGGCTTCCATTCGCGCTCGTTGGTCCCCACTTCAGCAGGTCATAGAGCTTCTGGATCGTTTCGTCTGAAACGGGCTTATCGAGCCATCCATTGTAAGTGCGGGCGTTGCGAAACAGAACATCTAGAGCGTTGTCATTCAGGGGTTTGTGCAAGGTCGCGTTCTCTCTTGTAGAAGTTTGTTGCAACATATACGTGTAGATGAGTAGGAATGTACTGTAGATTCAGACTATCCATCCCGAGGTGACGTGAATCCATCTCAGCTAACTCAAGCTGCTGGTAAAAGGAGAGAACGATGAATGCTGTTCGCATCGGAACATCCGGTTGGGCTTACGCTTCGTGGAAGCCTGAATTCTATCCGCCGAAGACTCCGGCTTCGAAGTTTCTCGACTTTTACGCCACGCAACTGAACTGTGTAGAGGTGAATTTCACTTTTCGTCAAAGGCCAGCAGCGAAGACGCTCCAAAGCTGGATCAATTGCACTCCTGCCGACTTCAGTTTCGTGACTAAGGCACATCAGCGCATAACCCATATCAAGCGGTTGAAAGATGTCGGTCCTGATATCGCCAGCTTCTTCGAATCACTCGAACCATTGTCTGCATCTGGCAAGTTGGGGCCCGTGCTCTTTCAACTCCCTCCGCACCTCAAGTGCGATGTCGAACGCCTCCGTGCATTCCTGCAACATCTTCCGGCAGGGAAGCGCGCCGCTATCGAGTTTCGTCATGAGAGCTGGTGGAAAGATGAAGTCTTCGATCTCATGCGCCAATCCGATGTTGCATTATGCATTGCAGAGAGCGACGAGTTGCAATCGCCAGAGGTTCACACCGCCAGCTTCGCCTACTATCGCTACAGAAAGTCGGACTACTCTGAAGCCGACATGCACTCCATGGCTGAGCGTCTCGGTCGTGTTGCGGATGAACGTGATATTTACGTCTTCATGAAGCACGAAGAAACGCCCAAAGGCGCGCTCAACGCACGCCTTCTGCTAAACACGTTGCGTGTGTCGCAAGGCGAGCAAGCCGCCTAGAACGCCGTCAGCGTAACTTTGTCGAGCCACACCGTGTACGGCTGTTGAGCGTAGTTTCCATCCATCTGGAAGGCGACATCGATATCTTCCATTGGCCAGAAGCTGTTAATGCCCTGATACATGTCCACCTTGCTGGTCTCGTCGTTGACCGCAACGCTGATGTAATGGACTTGGTTACCGACGCGTTCGAAGTTCCACACTAGATGAATCCAGGTGTTGGCCGGAAATTGTGTGCAAGGTACTTTGGTCGGGATCCATTTGTTGATCGCACCATCCCACACGTCCCAAACTCCATCGGCCTTGAAGTTGCACTCGGTTCCAAACACCCATCGCTGATTGTTGATCGCCTGATTCACGTCAAATTCGAGAGCCTGCGCGCGCTCTGGTTGATCAACCATAAAGTACAAGTCGTAGGTGAAGTGGGTAACATCAGCGCCGCCCGCGAAATAGTTTGTGTACAGTTCGTTGGAGTAGGGTGTGCTCCCTGCGATTGTGAACTTGGTTGACGATCCGCTCATCGATGGCGTGCTCTGCGATTGCGTGATGGTGTATTCAGCGTTGCCCAGGCCTGAAGCGCAAACCTGCCCAGCACGCGGATGTCCCGGCGCAAAGTTCTGTGTGCATGGCTCCCAGCCTGCCAGTTGTTGCAGATTGGGGAAAGTTCCATTCTGCTGCCCGTTGACGTTCAACTGGAAAGTAGTACTTGTGTCGTTTCCGCTCTTGTCGGTCGCGATCACCTCCATCGTGTGCGTGCCGTTGCTCATCAGGATCTGCGCGTCGATCTGGTTGTAAAAGCTGAAATACACAGCCGTTCCATCGACGTAAACTCTCATGTGATCGATCGGATTCACAAGGCTTGCCGACGCTACCACGTGTGCTGGTGATGTAACGGTCGCGTTGTTCACTGGCGTCGAGACACAGACCGTTCCCGCGCTGGTTGTTCCCGGCGAGGGCGGAGGCACCGGCGCAGGCTGCGGAAAAGCCGCCGTACCCGTACTAGGTCCTTGATTCATTGCTAGCGTGACAGTGGGGCACGAGTTTGCTTGCACAGGAGTCGTGACCGGTGGTGTTGTGACCGGCGGTGCAGGTGTCGATGAAGTGTTGCTCTTTCCTGTTCCGCACCCGGCCAACAGCGCGACTCCGATTACGGCAATTGAGAGTGAATACCTCGCCCCGCCACATGAACAAAAACGCCAGCATCCGCGCACGCATAACTCCTCAGTAAGAGATCGTCGTCAGGCTTAGGATGCGGGTTCAAACTGCCGTGTGGTGTCCACCTTTGATCGTTTCGGCACGCGGCAGGCTATGGCTTTGTGAAAAGGTTGTGAAATTGTGAAAGTTACTTGCAATCGCTCACCTGCCCGAAGTTGAGCAGCGTTACAAAGACCGTCCCTCCCAGAATGTTTCCTGAGGTCGCAAAGAACAGCCATCGAGCGTACTCCGCGGGCGGCACGAATCCGGAGAACACCGCGCTCAGAATCTCTCCACTGCTCGCAATGCAGTGAGCAAAATGTCCCATGCCTACTACCACCGTAAGCGACCAGATCACCACGATCTTTCCGCTGGTCCATGAGCTTCCGGAGACAATCCACGCCATTAGCGCAATGATCCATCCGCCAATCACTCCGCTCCAGAAAACGTGAATCGGCTCTCCTGCCCCTGCTGCACGTCCGAGCGAAACCAGTGCTTGTGCCACCTCTGGATGCAGTGCCCCGGTCTTCACCGCCAGTGCGCCAAATAGCATTGCGCCCAGCACGTTGAAGATGAAGACAATAATCCAGAGCCGAATCGTTTTCATCACATGCCTTCGCTCGCTCAGCACCAGTGCGATTGGATACAAGGTGTTCTCGGTGAACAGTTGCGCGCGCCCAATCACGACGGCGATGAATCCCAACGGGTAGAACAAAAGAGAGATAAACTGCGCCGGTTCAGAGTCACCCAGCACAGCTCTCACGCTCGCCACGCCGACCCCGGTGAGTCCCATCACCAGCCCGCCAGCCAGCCCGCTAAAGGCCAGAGCGCGCACTGTGCGATCCAGTTCAGCGCGTGCGTTCTCTTCTACGTTTGAGTAGATCTCTGCTGCGGTGAGCCGGGATGAGCTTTCGTTTAGAACTTCAGCAGGAGATTTCTCTTCCTGCTCCACGTTGCGCTTTGGTACGGGTTCAAGCTTCGCCACTGCGGCTTAGATGCCGCGAGCAACAGTCATGCGCCTCGGCTGGCCTGACATGATTTCTTTGTGCTCACCCCCACCAGCTATGGAATCGGGTTATCATCTTTCACCTCGAGGTGAAAGATGCAGCTCTCGGAATCGATCGTCCCCATCCTCAAACAGAAAGGCGGAACTCTCCATTCCATCTCTCCTGAGAGCTCAGTCTACGATGCAATCGCGATGATGGCTGAGAAGCAGGTGGGAGCACTACTCGTGATGGTCAACGGAAGGCTCATCGGCATCATCTCCGAGCGCGATTATGCCCGCAAGGTGATCCTCAAGGGGCGATCTTCGAAAGACACCCATGTCGCAGAAATCATGAGTGCACCGGTCATAACGATTTCTCCCGAGCACACCGTAGGCGAATGCATGAAGATCATCAGCGAAAACAATATTCGCCATCTTCCGGTGCTCGATCACGAGCGCCCGGTCGGAATTATCTCCATTCGCGATCTGGTGAACTGGATCATCTCCGAGCAGAGCGAAACCATTCGCCACCTCGAGGCCTACATCAAGGGCGTCCCGGCCTGATCCGGTTGGCGTCTAGCCCGCGGGTTGGGGTGCGATCTTCTGCACTGGCTCCGCGTCCGCACCCATCCAGTCCGGATGCCTCGCTGTCCCATCGAAATGCGCTGTGGTCTTGAACAGCTCATACTTGCCGGTCATCGCGACTTCGCGTGTCTTGTTCAGTAGCGCAGCGAGCTGATCCCTGCTCATCGGTTTGAAAGTCTTCGCAGCCTCAAACGCCTGTTCAAGAATGGGCTGTTTGTTGATTCCCGTGATCACCACCGAGACCGGCAAATTCATCGAGTAGTGCAGGCAATCAATCGCTTCCACGCCGGTGCCACTTTTCAGCACAATGCCCGTTCCGCCACACATTGACTTCATTCCCAGCACAGCAATGCCTTCCTTGACCGCTTGCGGCACCACCAATTGCGAAAAGCTCCGGAAGTGCGCGTCCAAAACATTGATCGGCATTTGCACCGTGTCGAAATGGAAGCCGTTCTTGCGAGCCATCTCAAGCATGTACAGGTGCACGCGAGGGTCTTTGTGTCCGGTGAATCCAATAAAGCGCAGCTTCCCGGCTTTCTTCGCCTCTACGACCGCTTCCATCCCGCCACCTTCGGCAAATATGCGATCCGGATCGTCGAAGCGCAAAATTTCATGATGCTGAAGCAGGTCGACATGATCGGTTTGCAGGCGCCTCAGCGATTCATTGATCTGCGCGGCCGCTACCTCTTTCGTGCGCCCGTCGATCTTCGTCATCAAGAATACTTTCTTGCGATATCCACCTTGCGCCAGCGCTCTCCCCATGCGGCGTTCGCTTCTCCCTTCGTGGTAATCCCAGCAGTTATCCATGAAGGTAATTCCGCGATCGACGGCCTCGTGCAGCAATCGCGTCGCTTCCTGGTCCGTAATCTCCGCCGCACCAAGATGCGCGCCGCCCAACCCAATCGCAGACACTTCGACGCCCGTAGTGCCCAACTTGCGGTAGAGCATTTCGCCGCGCAGTTCGCCCGGTGCTGTTCCTATTGGTATTTTGCTGATGTCCGAGGCGGGGAGCGTGCTCTGAGTATCTTCGTTCGCGGCAGTCTGAGCCGGAAGCTTCAGCGTCCCGGCCGCGCCAGTCAGTGCGATTCCAGCGAGAAAGTCACGGCGTTTCATTCCCCGTGGGATGCGGGGTCTAAGGTGCGGGTGCGCTTACAAATTATGAGAGCAGGTCGAGAACTTCGCAGAGTTGCTGCCTTAGCTGCAGGATTCTTTCCTTGCCGCTCAGCGCCGGTTTCGCTGTGATAAACGAGAGTGTAGGCGGAGCAACTGGTGTCTCCGGCTCGCTCTCCTTCACTGCTTCCGGCACCGAAGCAACTGCACTCTGGCCTGCACGCGCCAATTCACGTAGCTTCTCGCGCGCTCCTGCGATGGTGAAACCCTCTTCGTAGAGCAGCCGCCGGATCTGAACGACGTATTCCACATCTTTGCGGCGATACATGCGCTGTCCCGTGCTGCTCTTCGTGGGCTTCAGCTGAGAGAACTCTGTCTCCCAGAAACGGAGGACATAGGTCGGCAAATTGGCCAGCTCGCTCACTTCGCCAATGCGGAAATAGATCTTGTCGGGGATGACAATCTCCGCTTGCGGCTTGGCGTGTTTGCGTTTGGCTGTTGGCATCGCGATTCCTATGTATCTTCTGCTTTTGTAACACGCGTGCAGAGCTGCATCAACGTCGCAAACACAAATGAAAAAGTCTCCGCCGAGCAAGCGGAGACTGAGCTATGGGAATATCGAGGTCTAGCCACCTCGCACACATCGAGTCACCCAGTACCGCAGGGGCCCATGTTTGGAACCTTCTCCCTTGAAGAGTTCCTACGCATTACTGCTTACCATCTACATCTAGCAGTCAAACTAGTGCTAGTCCAAGATTTTGTGGCCAGCTACTCTAATTGTCAACAGAATTCCTTATCTTTTTGCTTGACGGATGACATTATTTCGAATCACTTGTCTCAAGTGCAGCTTCGCGGTTCCTATCGCATTCCGTTCTTTATCGCGCTTGCCGCGAACTGTGCCGTCGCAGCGCGCAAAGGATCGTCGAAGTTCACGGTGTTAAAATCAGAGGTTCCGTTATATCAAGCTGTCGGGCGAGGATGCTCATCCTTTACCCTCCGAGAGGCAAACTGTCATGTCAAAAACAATGGCGGCCGTAGTGAAAGGCGAGCCGAAAGCGGGCGTTGAGATCCGCGAGGTTCCTGTGCCGGCCGTCGGCCCCACAGACGTTCTGGTCAAGGTCAAGGTCGCTTCCATCTGTGGTACCGACCTTCATATCTACAACTGGGATCCATGGGCACAGGGGCGTATCACGCCGCCTCTCATTCCAGGTCACGAGTTTTGCGGATACGTCGAGGCCATCGGCAACGAAGTCACAAGCGTTAAAGAAGGCGACTTCGTTTCCGCCGAGATGCACGTAGCGTGTGGCAAATGCCTCCAGTGCCGAACAGGCCAGGGTCACATCTGCCAAAACGTCAAGATCATCGGCATCGATAAAGACGGAGCTTTCGCCGACTACGTCGTCATCCCCGAATCAAATATCTGGAAGCTCGATCCCGCCATACCTCACGAATACGCCTCCATCCTCGATCCTCTCGGCAACGCTGTGCATACCGCACTCTCTGGCGATTTGGCTGCGAAGACCGTGGCTATCACCGGATGCGGACCGATCGGACTCTTCGCCATCGCAGTTGCCCGCGCCTGCGGAGCTGCACAGGTCTTTGCCATTGAGGTGAATGAGTATCGCCGCAACATCGCACGCCAGATGAAGGCCGACCTCGTGCTCGATCCCGCAACCGAGGACGTGCGCACGATCATTCGCGATCACACTGGCGGATACGGTGTGGACGTGTTGCTCGAAATGGCGGGACATAAGGATGCCGTGAAGCTTGGCTTTGACATTCTGCGCACCGGAGGCCGCGTCAGCCTGCTTGGTATTCCGTCGCGTCCGCTTGAGCTCGATCTCGCACGCGACATCATCTTCAAGGGAGCCACCGTGCTCGGCATCAACGGCCGACGCATGTTCGAGACCTGGTACCAAATGACGGCTCTTTTGAAGTCTGGGAAGCTCGATCTTCATCCAGTCATCACCAACCGCATCCCGATCGCAGACTTCAGCAAGGGAATCGAGTTACTGAATACTGGTAAGGCTTCGAAGATTCTGCTCTACACCGACGGCGTTGACCGCGCATTCTGAACGGAGAACTCATGTCCACAACTCGCACCAATCCACTCGCGTTTCTCTCGGACGAACTCGATGCGCTGAAGCAGAAAGGCACATACTTCAAGCTGCGTGTTCTCGACGATGAGCAGGCGGCGGTTTGTCATGTAGATGGACGCAAGGTCATCAACCTCGCTTCCAATAATTACCTCGGCCTCACCACGCACCCCAAGCTTCGCGAAGCGGCACTCGAAGCCACTCGCAAGTACGGAGTCGGCTCCGGCGCCGTGCGCACAATCGCCGGAACCATGAAGCTGCACATGCAGCTCGAAGAGAAGATCGCAAAGTTCAAGGGTGTCGAAGCCTGCGTTGTCTTCCAGTCCGGATTCACTGCCAACGCCGGCACGGTCTCATCATTTCTTGGCAAAGACGATTACATCATCAGCGACGAGTTGAATCACGCCTCCATCATCGATGGCTGCCGCCTCTCCCGCGCCAAGATTCTCGTATTCCGCCACAAGGACGTCGCGCACGCTGAAGAGCAACTTGCCAGCGTCGCCAATCTCCCCGGACGCAAGCTGCTCATCACCGACGGCGTCTTCTCGATGGATGGCGACATCGGACCGCTCCCCGGCCTCTGCGATGCGGCAGAGAAATACGGCGCCATCATGATGGTCGATGACGCTCATTCCTCCGGCGTTCTCGGGCGTAACGGCCGCGGCACCATCGACCACTTCAACGTGCATGGCCGCGTTGATATCCAGGTCGGAACCTTGTCAAAGGCAATAGGCGCTCTCGGCGGATACGTCTGCGGCACTCGCGACCTGATCGAATTTCTCTACCACCGCGCCCGCCCGTTCCTGTTCTCCACGTCTCATCCGCCGTCAGTCACCGCAGCCTGCATCGCTGCATTTGATGTGCTTGAGAACGAACCGGAACTCATGGAGCGCCTGTGGTCCAACACCCGCTTCTTTAAGAAGGAACTCGGACTGCTCGGCTTCAACATTGGCGGCGTAAACACGCCGGCCAGCGAGACTCCGATCACGCCCATCATCATTGGCGATGGCCGCGCCACCATGGAATTCAGCAAGGCCATCTTCGACGAAGGCGTCATGGGCACCGGCATCGCATTTCCGACTGTTCCAGAGGGAAAGGCTCGCGTGCGCACCATCGTGACTGCTACCCACACCGAAGAAGAGCTCAACCGCGCTCTCGAAGTCCTCGGCAAGACCGGAAAGCGCATGGGACTTATCAGCTAGTCATCTCTCATGCGAGCAGTACAATGGGCAGCAGAGTTGCTGCCCATTTTCTATTGCTTCGGAGTTCTGATGAGATCTCTTCGCGTTCTCGCAATTATCCTCTTACTCTCGCTCGCATCTCTCGCGCAGGACGGACGTCAGCAATTCGCCGACCTCGGCACCTGCAAACTTGAAAGCGGACAATCGATTCTCGACTGCCGCATTGGCTATCGCGTATTTGGTACGCCTGCCCCAGACGGATCCAATGTCGTGCTCGTTCCCACCTGGTTCCTTGGCACTACCGAAGGTCTCGGGAGCTGGACGATTGGCGCAAAGAACATAATGGTTCCGGGTAAGTTCGCCTTCATCGCCGTCGATGCACTCGGCGATGGCGTTTCTTCGTCACCTTCCAATAGCAAGCGCCAGCCGCGCATGCAATTCCCGCAGTTCACCATGCGCGACATGGTCGAGAGCCAATACCGGCTCCTCTCGGAGGTATTTCACTTCAAGCACATCCACGCGGTTTGTGCTGTGTCGATGGGCGGCATGCAGACCTACCAGTGGGCTTTTTCCCATCCTGAATTCATCGACATTGCGATTCCGATTGTCGGCACACCGCGCCCAACGTCCTATGACATCATCCTCATGCACGGCGAGTTGAACGGAATCACGCAGGACGCGCAATTTAAGGGTGGCAATTACCAGGGGCACCCCAACTTCCGCACTACAACCGACATTCACAAGCTTCTCCTCACCACTCCCAGCTACCTAGCCAAGAACACTCCTGCGAATATCGCGCTCGACACAATTCAGAAAGACGAGTCCGCTGACACTTTTGATGGCAACGATCGTGTGCGCCAGTTGCAGGCCATCCTTGGACACGATGTCGCCCCTGGCAAAACTCTTGCCGAGGCCGCCAAGGCGCTCAAGGTGAAGATGGCGATTGTCACCGCCGCACAGGACCACATGGTGAATCCCATTAACAGCATCAACTTCGCGCACGATGCCGGCGTACCTCTGCTGGTGTTGAAAGGAGACTGCGGACACATGGCCACCGGATGCGAAGCCGCAGACTTGCGCGCATTCCTCCAGTCGGCCCTCGAAGGGAACCAAAAGTAAATAGGTTGGAACGTTCGGGTTCCCCACCTTCGACGCGCGTTTTTTGCGCGGCTAAGGTGGGATAGCAAAATGCTTGCTGCTACACCAACACTGGAGCAGACCTAGATCGAGTCCGCTGGAGGTGCTACCCCTTGGCGAGTGCCTCCAGCAACGCTTCACCGTACTTTTCAGCCCGCTTCTTTCCCATACCTTTGATGTCCAGCAGGTCGCGCATCGTACGCGGCTGAGTGCGAGCGATTTCGAGCAGCGTCGCGTCCTGCAGCACCAGAAACGGAGGCCAATGATGCTTGCGAGCAATCTCCAATCGCAACGAGCGTAGCTTCTCGAAGCGCGCCTCGACCTCTCGCCCGTGCTTCACTCCCACTTTGCCACCGGCGATCTCCTGCGCAGATTCCACCTTGGCCCGCGATTCTCGTCGTAAGCGCTTCGGCTTATCCTCCGTTTGCAGAATTGTCGATGCGATCTCTTTCGCCGCAATCGGTGCTGCTTTGCCGTTTCCTGTGCTCAGGATGTGCAGCAACCGCAGCCCAAAGTTCTCAACAATCTTGTCGTGCACCTCAAACTGCTCGCGCAATTGCTTGACGGTAGTCGGCGGATTCGCTATCAGATCGCACAGAAGGTCATCGGGCATGTATTGAAAGAAAACTGTCCCCAGCGACCGCACCACATCTCGCCGAAGGTCTTTCAGACGCGCCAGTCGCATATCATTTCCCGCAAGCACCGCAGCTTCGAGAGCGTGCTCCATGCGATCTGATTGCTTGGCCTTGGAATCAGATTTTGCACTCGCTGCCACCGCTACCGATTTTCCCGTAACACGCAACACCGGTCTGCCCGCACGGCAAACGTCGCAATCGCAATTTTCGGGTACGCGGTCTTCGCCAAAATATTCGAGAATCTGACGGCGTCGGCAGCGCTCCCATTGCGCGTAGTTCATCATGGCTTCGAGCTGCTTGTTTGCCCGTCGGCGCAGCGTCGAAATATCTCTTGGCGTCAGCCGATCGTTCCCCTCGCCAATCTTGTCGATGAAAAACTTCTGCGTCATCACGTCTGCCTTCGCGAAATACAAAATGCACTCCGCTGGCAGTCCATCGCGTCCCGCTCGCCCCGCCTCTTGGTAGTAGGCTTCCAAACTGCCCGGGAGGTTGTAGTGAATCACGAATCGCAAGTTCGGCTTATTGATTCCCATGCCAAACGCGTTCGTCGCCACCACAATTGCATCGTCGTGATCAATGAATCGGCGTTGGTTTGTGTCTCGCGCTTCCTGATCCATACCTGCGTGGTACGAGACGATGGAGCGTCCGCGCAGACGGCCTGCCAGCAACGACGTAATCTCATCCACGTGCTTGCGGGTCGAGCAGTACACAATTCCGCCCAACTTCTGACGCCGCAGATAATCAAGCAGCTCTTCCTGCTTGTTCTTCGCCTTCTCAAACACGATCGATTGATAGCTGAGGTTCGGCCTGTCGAATCCCGTAACGTGAATCGCAGGCTTCTGCAGTTCAAGACAGTTGACGATATCCTTGCGCACTTCGGGCGTGGCTGTCGCCGTTAGCGCGATCGTCAGCGGATTGCCTAATTGTTTTCGTATTTCACCCAACCGCAGGTATTCGGGCCGAAAATCGTGTCCCCACTGGCTGATGCAGTGCGCCTCGTCAATCGCCAGCAGCGACAGCTTGCGTTGTGTGATGATCGAGAAGAATCCCGGCGCGCTAAATCGCTCTGGCGCCACGTACAGCAATCCGCGAAAACCACCGCGCAGGCGTGCCATCGTTTCGCGCTGCTCATCCCAGCCCTGTCCGCTGGAGAGCATCATGGCTGGAATCCGCATCTCGCGCAGTTGCCTCACCTGGTCGGTCATCAGCGAGATCAGCGGCGACACGATCAGCGTTAATCCGCGCAGCGCCACGGCAGGCAACTGATAGCACAGGCTTTTACCTGCCCCGGTGGGCATCACCACCAGCGCATCGCGCCCGGCTAGCACGTCGTTTACGATTTCTCGCTGCTGCAGACGAAAACTCTCGAGTCTGAAGATCGAGGTCAGGATGGAATCAACATCTTGCATGCTGGAAACTTCACTCTAACAGCAAAAGGCCTGCTCGTCGCAGGCCTTTGTTCTCGGAGTGAGAATGTTTGTGTCTGTCCTATAGTTCGTTGAACACCACTCGCCCGCCCACGATTGTTGCCAGCACCTTGCCATAGAACTGCATACCGTCGTAAGGGCAATTGCGCGACCGCGAACGAGTCTTCGTCACGTCGTAGGTCCAGAGCTTCTTCGGATCGAACACCGTCACGTCGGCCACCGAACCCGCAGCCAGCGTGCCTCGGCCTTCCAGCGCAACAATCTTCGCAGGATTGGTCGAAAGCAACTCCACGATCCTCTTTAGCCCCACCTTGACGGATTGATGCAGCAGAGTAATCGTCGCTCCCACTGCAATCTCCAACCCGGTTATGCCGAAAGCGGCTTTATCAAACTCCACTTCTTTCTCATACAGCGCGTGCGGAGCATGATCGGTCGCGATGGCGTCGATTGTGCCATCCACTAGTGCTGCAACCATCGCGTCGCGGTCTGCTCGCGAGCGCAGCGGCGGATTCATCTTGTAACGCGTGTCGTACGTCGTGCAGCAATCATCGGTGAACAGGAAGTGGTGTGGCGTGACCTCGCACGTTACATTGACCTCCGACGCGCGACCCAACCGAACCATCTGCAGCGACTTTGCTGTGGAAACGTGCGCCACGTGCAACCGTCCACCTTCCTGGCTCGTCAATCGGATATCGCGTTCGACCATCTGCCACTCAGAGGCCGATGGCTGACCGCGCAATCCCAGCTTGAACGAGGTCGCACCTTCGTTCATCGGATTGCCGCCGGAAATTTTCGTGTCTTCTGCGTGCTGGATCACCGGAAGTCCGACCTTCGCCGCCATGGCCAGCGCTTCGCGCATTACATGATCGTCGAGAATCGCTCGCCCGTCATCGCTCAGCGCCACGGCTCCAGCCTGCTTCAGCCCGCGATAATCACTCAGCTTTTCGCCCAGGCTTCCGAGTGTCGCTGCTGCAATAGGGAAAACGTTCACCACGGCGCCGCGCTCTTCGTCTTGCATCCAGCGCGTGACCGCAGGAGAGTCGTTGATCGGGCGCGTGTTCGGCATGGCGCATACGGAAGTAAACCCACCTGCCGCCGCCGCCGCCGTCCCACTCGCGATCGATTCCTTGTGGGTCTGTCCCGGTTCGCGCAAATGAACGTGCAGGTCGATGAACCCCGGGGCAACAACGAGGCCCGAAACGTCGAGCGTCTCATCCGCCGCACCGCTCGTTTTACCCGGTTCGGCGACTTCCTCCACTCGTCCATCACGCAACAACACATCCGCCGGAGCATCAAAATTGCTGGCCGGATCGACAACATGCCCGCCCCGCAGCAGGATCGAACTCATTCCTTGCCTCCCAACAGCGTTGCGAGAATCGCCATGCGCACCTTCACTCCGTTCAGCACCTGCTCCAGCACGACGGACTGCTTGCAGTCCGCCACCTCGTCCGTCATCTCCATGCCTCGAATCATCGGGCCGGGGTGCATCACAATTGCGTCCTTCTTCGCCAGCTTCAGCTTCGCTGCCGTTAGCTGATAACGCCGAATGTATTCATCGACGTTGATCTGCATTCCCGCCAGCCGCTCCTGCTGTACTCGAAGCATCATCACCACATCAGCGTCCGTGATCGCCTCTTCCATGTCGCGCACAATCTCGATCCCTGGAGCCATTTCGGTCGCGGTGTCGGGCAGCAACACGTCAGGCCCGCAGAAGACGACCTTCGCACCCAACTTGCTGAACAGGTGGGCGTCGCTTCGTGCCACGCGGCTGTGGAAGATGTCGCCAATCGTGACGATCTTCAGCCCCTTCAGGCTCTTCTTGTGATCGAGGATCGTGAATGCGTCGAGCAGCGCCTGCGAAGGATGCGCGTGCATCCCGTCTCCGGCGTTGATGATGGGAATCTCGATCAGCCGCGACAGCAGCATCGGCGCGCCCGAGCTAGGATGCCGAATAACAATAGCGTCCACAATCGATTGCAGCGTCCTGCCTGTGTCCTTGAGCGATTCGCCTTTTTCAATGCTGGCCGTGGTCGCGTGAATCACGACCGTGGAGGCGCCCAGGGATTTCGCTGCAATTTCAAAGCTGGTGCGGGTGCGGGTTGAATTTTCGTAGAAAAGGAGGGCGATTCGCCGGCCACGAAGCGTCGTACGCGGCCGGGCGGGATTCATCCGTTTCGCCAGGGCTAGTATTTCTAGAATCTGATCCGAATCCAGCGGCTCGATCCCGAGCAGTGACCGGAGCTTGGCTTTCATGTGAACCTTCGCTTAGCCTTCAGTTTCCGGCACGCGCTCGACGAGCAGTACCTTTTCCATCTGGTCCGTCTCGTTCAGTTTCACTTCAATAATTTCCAGGTCTGAGGTCTGCACGCGGCGTCCCACGAAGCTGGCTTCGATCGGCAGTTCGCGATGTCCGCGGTCGATCAGCGTCAATAGCTTCACGCTGCGAGGACGCCCCTGATCAAACAATGCATCCAGAGCGGCTCTTACTGTGCGGCCCGTGTAGAGCACGTCGTCGCAGAGCACAATGTCCATGCCTGTGATGTTGAATCCGATCTTGCGCGGTTCTACGACCGGTTTCGGCCCCACGGTGGAAAGGTCGTCACGATACAGAGTAATGTCCAGCGTGCCCACCGGCACGGGAGCTTTTTCGATGCGCTCAATGTGCCTACCCAGGCGCTCGGCAATTGGAATACCCCGGCGGCGAATGCCGACCAGTCCAAGTGTCTTAATGCCGTTGTGCTTCTCAACAATTTCATGCGCCAGGCGAACGAGGGTGCGCTCGATTTCGGAGGCAGACATGATCTGCCCCTTTTCGCGGAGATTAGGAGGCCGAGAGATGACGTTCATAGCTGCCTAAATGATACGCGAGCGTGTGAGCGGGCGGCAAGGAACCTCGGCTAGGCTTGCTCTTTCGGTGCTCCTTCGCGACCAAAAAGAAACGCCCCAACCGCGCCACCTAAGGCACTGAACATCAGGAAGAACACTGCTGCAACCACCACCAGCAGCACAATCACCGCAATCAGACCTCGATCCGTGCTGATGTAGCCGCTGAATTGCTGCATTGAACGCGCCACTTCGGGATCAGGAGCATTCGCGGCGGTTTCGCGCAATTTATCCAGCAGCAAGGTACGCATTGCTGACCGCGCGGTAGCGGAAAAAAGAACCACCAAGTTCGGCAGTGCTCGCAAGCTGAACCCCAGTCCGCCAGCTAGCAATCCGATTTTTGCGCCCATCCACGGTCGAACGGGTCGCAGCCCGGCACGGCGGCGATAAAACGTAACCGCCAGTCCACCCGCGGCAAACATGCACAACATCGCAAGCGGAACGACTGGAATCGAAGTCCCGACCGCAGCGATCACGCCCGCAATCAGCGCTGATCGAAATGCAGCGCGTCCATTCAGTTTGTTCGGAGATGGGGTTTGCAGGATTCGCTGCGCTGGAGCGCCGGTTGACTTCCCTGGGTCGGCAATGGGTTCGGCCGGAGGCTGAAGATCCTCAGGAGTTCCGGGCGGCAAGGGTTCCGTCACCGGGGCCGTCGGAGGGCGAACTGGTACCTTGATTTGGGGGGCGCCACACTTCGGGCAGAACGGACGTCCACTTTCTACCTCGGCCCCGCATTGGCTACACATGTGCTCCACCTAAAAAACCTAACAGCCCCGAGGGCCTTACGCAAATCGTGCTAAGACCTGGCATCGGTTCGCTCCTCTGCCCACGCGTGTCCTACGACGGTTGTTTGCCGGCGTAGCTGTCGTCGTCCTTGCTGTTGCCAAGATGCAGGTACAGCAATTCAAACTCGCTGCCTTTTCCGTTCGGTTTTACTGAAATCTGATGCTGATTGCCTTCGGTTCCGACCTTCAGGCTAATCTCATTCGTGTCTCTCTGGTCTTTGCCACACTTCACCGGATCGCCAAGGCTCTTGCCGTGCCCGAGTTGCACTTCATCACCCCGGCCTTTGCACTCCACCACAGTTCCGTAGCTAGCCAGCTTGCCGCGATAAAACGCCACAACCTTTTCCGGAGCGTCATCGGTCGTGTATTTCGCAGTCACTACTTTCACCTGCATGAATGGAGTGTTCACATTCACGTGAGCGCGATTCTTATCGTCACCCGTGCTGTGTTTCTCCCGCGAACCGGGATACACCGGTAGCCCGGAATCGTTTGCGGCGGCAGTCGTATCCACGTGCACGCTCGCTCCGGGCGCTTCGATGCTCACTTTCTCGTCTTTGTCGTGACCTTCATGACGCACTCTGCAGCCGGAGATCAACAGACTCCCGCTGACGAGAATCAGGCACAATCCCGTAAGACTTGTTCTCATAGAATCCTAGATATCTCTTGTGAACTAAGACGGCTCAGTTCGGGCATTGTTATCATCGCCCAGTTGTATCAACACCAACTCAAACTCGGTGCCATTTCCGCTTTGCCTCACCCTTACAAGGTGCTGACTGCCCTCGGTGCCGACCTTAAGCGTTGTTCCTCCGGGTGCGCCTTCCTGTTTGCAAGTTACAGGGCTGCTCAAACTCTTCCCGCCAGGAGCGATAACCTCTGCGTTCGAGCCCTTGCACTCCAGAACCTGTCCATACATGCCCATCTTTTGTCGATAGTAGGCGAGTATCTTCTCGGGCGCGTCCTCGGAAGTGTACTTCAATTTCACGACCTTCAATTTCACAAACGGGGCGGTCACATCAACCCGTTTTCGACTCCGGTCGCCCATTGTGCCGGGCATTTCTTTTGCCCCGGCATAGACTGGCAATCCCGAGTCGCTTGCCATCGCTCCCTTGTCTACATGAATGCTCGCGCCGGGCGCGTTTATGCTTACGCTCTTGTTCTCCCCGCTCTCATGTTTGCTGATGCAGCTTGTGGTCCCTAGTACGGCCCAGGCTGTTACAACGCAGACTGCCAGTGCTTTTCCGCTCGTCATAGCGTCCTCGATGAAAACTGGTCGGCTCTGGGCTGATATACGAACTTCGCCACACGAATGCGGTCGGAAGCCGACGCATGCACCAAGTTACGAAAGCGGCCGCGTGAAGGTTCCGTTCGCCTATCGAAATGCTTGAACTAAAAGCCACAAATTCAGTCCGGCAATCAATGCCGCCACAAACCATGCCAGCATCTTCAGCCACGTGGGGTTCACAAATTCGCCCATCAGCTTGCGATCGCTCGTGAACATCACCAGCGGCACCACGGCAAAGCTCAACTGCATGCTCAGCACTACTTGGCTGAACACCAGCAATCGCGCCGTGCCTCCTTCGCCTGCAACGGCCGTAACGACAACGGCTGGCACAATAGCGACCAAGCGCGTGATCAACCGGCGCACCCAGGGCCTTGTACGCAGATTGATAAATCCTTCCATCACGATCTGTCCGGCCAGTGTCCCGGTCAATGTCGAGTTTTGACCGCTCGCCAGCAGCGCCAAGGCAAAGATTCCGCTCGCGCCGGTCACGCCCAGCAAGCCTGACATCAGCTTGTACGCGTCCTGAATCTCGGCCACCTGGTGCTGTCCTGCGCGGTAAAACGTAGCTGCAGCTACGACGAGAATCGCGGCATTCACAAACAGAGCGATGGTCAGCGCCACAGCCGAATCTATGTTGCAGTAGCGTAGGGCTTCGCGGCGCCCTTCAGGAGTGCGGGCGTAGTCGCGGGTCTGCACAATGGCCGAGTGCAGATACAAGTTGTGCGGCATCACCGTCGCGCCCAGAATCCCGATCGCAATGTACAGCATCATCGGATCGTGCAGGATGACCTTGTCAGGCACGAACATGCCTCTCAGCACCATCCCAAATTCCGGTCGCGAAAACAGGACTTCCAGCCCGAAACAGACCCCGATGGTCGCCGTCAGTGTCACAACAATTGCTTCGATGTACCGAAAGCCGCGATTTTCCAAAAGCAACAGCAGCAACACATCGAACCCCGTGATCACCACGCCGATGACCAGCGGAATGTGAAACAACAATTGCAGCGCAATCGCCGAACCAATCACTTCGGCCAGATCGCACGCCGCAATCGCCACCTCGGCCAGAAGCCAAAGTCCAAACGCTGCTTTCGGACCGAACCGCTCGCGACAGGCCTGTGCCAGATCTCGTCCACTTACAATGCCCAGCTTCAGCGAAAGGCTCTGGAGCAGGATCGCCATCAGGTTCGAAAGAACTATGACGTAGAGCAGACTGTAGTTATAGCGCGATCCAGCGGCGAGATCGGTCGCCCAGTTGCCCGGATCCATATAGCCGACAGCGACCAGGAATCCAGGCCCGGCGAAGGCCAGCAGTTTCCGGAGTATCCCAGAGTCGGGCAGAGGAATGCGTGTGCGCACTTCCGGCAAAGCCGTTGCCACAGTTTCTGCCCGCCAATGCTGTCCTTCGCTGCTCATCGTTTGAATTTCATGGGACCCGGTCTACATTGTGTGATGCACAACCGAACTCGAATCCACTCAGCGTAACAGAATGGATCATCGCTGCGCAGGTTTCAACCGCTGCTTCGGCCTTCGCTTGCTTCCCCTACACGGCAGCGCCAATTTTGTATGCAAATTCTGAAAGCTCGCGCTCGCGATTGACTTATCCTCCTGAAAACTCATAACCTTTCGGGTTGGAGAGGTCATGAAAGTTCTCGTTTTTGGCGGCGGTGGCCGCGAACACGCGCTCGTATGGAAGCTCAAGCAGTCGCCTCGTGTTGAACAGGTGTTCTGCGCTCCCGGAAACGCCGGGATAGCTCTGGATGCGACATGCATTCCTTGCGACCTGACGCGGTTGGATTCCATCATTGAGGCGGCCATCAAGGCCAGCCCTGATCTCGTCGTGGTCGGTCCCGAAGTTCCGCTCATGCTGGGCACGGTTGATGAACTGCGCCGTCGCGGCATTCCCGTATTTGGCCCCACTCAGGCTGCGGCAAGGCTGGAATCGAGCAAGAGTTTCTCCAAGGCGTTCATGACGCGCCATCGCATTCCGACCCCGCTTTATGTCCAGGTTCACTCAGCCTCGGAGATCAAGAGCGCACTGGCTAATTTCAGTGCTCCTATCGTTGTGAAAGCCGATGGGTTGGCCGCGGGCAAAGGCGTGGTCATCGCCAACACCAAGGAAGAAGCAGCGCAGGTCGCAACCGCCATGTTGCAGGGCTCGCTCGGCGCAGCAGGTCACCATGTCTTGTTCGAGGAGTTCCTCGAAGGCGAGGAGATCAGCTTCCTTGTAATGAGCGACGGCGAACGCGTTGCTCCGCTCGTTGCTGCACAGGATCACAAGCGCATCGGAGACGGCGATACCGGCCCGAACACCGGAGGCATGGGAGCCTATTCGATGCCCGGCCTGATCGATGACAACATGCGTACCTGGTTGCTGCGCCACATCGCTCAACCGGTCATCGAAGGAATGGCCGCCGAGGACAATCCCTACACTGGAATCCTATATTGCGGCCTCATGATGACCGCGAAAGGCCCCCAAGTCCTCGAGTTCAATTGCCGATTCGGCGATCCCGAAACTCAGCCCATCCTGATGCGCCTTGATAGTGACCTGCTCGAAGCCTTTGAGGCGAGCATTGAAGGCCGCATCAGCGACGGTGTGTTCCGCTGGTCCACCGATCCAAGTGTTTGCGTGGTGATGGCTGCTGCCGGATACCCAGGCACGGTTCAGAAGGGCGCAGTCATCTCCGGCCTTGAGCGCGCCGGAGCACTGGACGGGGTGAAAGTTTTCCATGCAGGAACCGGATCGACCGATGGACAGTTCACCGCCGCTGGAGGTCGCGTACTCGGCGTCACCGCCCGCGGCGCATCGCTGGAAGCTGCAGTGGCTCGCGCCTATGAAGGCGTGCGCTGCATCAGCTTTGATGGCATGCAGTATCGCAGCGACATAGCCCATCGGCGTTTGAAGCGTTAAATCCTTCGCCGCGCTGGCCGCATCTGTTCAGGAGTAAGGAAAGAGAAATACGGAGAACATGGATAGAAAGCCGCTAGTTTCCATCATCATGGGAAGTGACAGCGATCTCGAAATCATGAATGAGACCGCCAAGGCGCTCGACCTTTTTGAAGTGCCGTACGAAATCGATATCTGTTCCGCGCACCGCTCCCCGGCCCGCACCAGCGAATTCAGTCGTAATGCTGCCGGTCGCGGAGTTCGCGTCATCGTCGCCGGGGCCGGTGGTGCTGCTCATCTGGCCGGAGTCATTGCCGCCGAAACCACCTTGCCCGTTATAGCCGTCCCCATCGCTGCAACATCGTTGGCCGGACTCGATGCGCTGCTCGCAATGGTGCAGATGCCTGCCGGAATTCCCGTGGCCACCGTTGCCATCGGCAAGCCGGGCGCGACCAATGCCGGAATCCTCGCAACCCAGATCCTCGCCACCAGCGACCCTGTATTGGCCAAAAAGCTCCTCGCCTACAAAGAAAAGCTCGCACGCGGTGTCGAAGAGAAATCCCGCCGCTTGCAGGAAACGCGAGCCGGAAAGTAACCGCAAAGGCTGCTCTCGGGCAGCCTTTGACTTTCAGAGCAGTTTCAGCATTGCTTTGTCTGCCAGTTGAGAACAAACAGAACAGGTGCCGGGTGCCCCACCTTCGGCGCGCGTCTTGTGCGCGGCTAAGGTGGGAAGCAAACGCTGCGCGGCTAAGGGTTCGAAAGCAAAACCCCCATACCCCACAACCCTGGGCACAGACCTAGCTCGCGACAGCCGTTTTGATCTCCAGCGCAATGGCCGGAGGATGCGTCAGCGTGTTGTGAATCAAGCAGCGATGAACAGCGTCCGTCACGCCTTTCACCTGCTCCTCACTCAGTCCTAGTGGAACTTCTACTTCAATTTTGAAATTGTCCAACCGCGCAGGGTTTTTCGCCTTGTCGGCCGTCACCCGAACCTTCGTGCCTTCAGTTGCGAGCTTATTCCGCTTCAGATAATCCGCCGCATAGAATCCCGCGCACGATCCGAGCGATGCCAGCAACAACTCCGGAGGCGTCATGCCCTCGTCGAAGCCGCCATTCTCTGCCGGTTGATCGCTGATCACGGAGTGTCCGCGTGTTTTGATCTCAAACTGTACCGAACCCAGATGATCTACCGTAACTTCCAGCATCGTCCTCTCTCCTCCTAAATCTATTGCCGCCCTGCACTAGCCATCAGCAGTTCATCCAGCCGCTCTCTGAGGGCCTGGCGCGCCCGGTGCAGACGGCTTTTCATCGCCGCCAGCGAAATTCGTAATGTCCGCGCAACATCTTCGCCACTCATCTCCTCGATCTCGCGCAGGATGTAAACCTCGCGTGCTTCCTCCGGCAGTTCTCCAATCGCCTGCCATAGAATTTCCTTGATCTCCCGCCTCGCCAACTCAACGTCCGGAGGCTCAAGCTTCGACGCAAGCTCCGTGCCGCCGTCCTCCATCTCCGAAAGCTGCAGCAGCGGCGCCATTGCTTCGCGCTCCCTCAGCTGCCAGCACAACCGGCGCGCAATCTGGCTCAGCCATGCTCGGAACGCGCTCGCCTCTCGCAGTTGCTCCAAGCTGCGATACGCCTTCAGTAGAGCTTCCATCAGCACGTCTTCGGCGTCTGCCTGGTTGCCGCAAACGCGCAGCATCTGGCGATAGACGGCGTCCTTGTGTTCGTTCGTCAGCCCTTCAAAATCCATACCCTCCGATTGTGGACCAGAAACCGCTTTCCGCCGAGCCTATCTGCAACAAGACGCAGCAGCCTTCACTTCATTTCCTGTTCCGGAAACCAGCTTCGTTCGGTTCCAGGGCATTTTGGCCAACAAAATTCCCATCATGCAGATGTCGGTTGCCCCGGCAAACGTCAGCCCCGCGCCCACAAACATCGCCAGCCAGATCCCGGCATGGACTCCAGAGATAGCCAGCCCGGTTCCAAGCAGAACCAATAACCCGGCTCCCAATCGCACCTGCCGTTCAAGTGACCACCGTGTCCGAACCGAGGCCACAACTTCGTTTCCACTCGCAATCCACGCGTCTGTGCCACCCTCCAGAACGCGCACTGCCGACTGTTCGCCTAACCATCCGGCCACGATCTTGGCCCGAGTGCCGCCCTTGCAGATCAGTACCACCTGATCATCCAGCCGCAGGTCTTTGCGGCGCGACTCAAACTGATCCATCGGAATGCTAACCGCGCAAGGGATGTGTCCCGAGGCGTATTCCGTAGCTGTGCGCACGTCGATCATCTGCGGCGCCCTGCCGCATCCAATCTCGTCTTTCAATTGCGCCACTGAAACCATGGTGCTCATTCTTTGCCCTCTAACAGTAAAGAGCGCTCTCTGCGAAAAAGGATTCTCTCCGAATCGACTTAGAACACAAAAAAGCGGGTGCCCCACCTTCGACGCCGGGTGCCCCACCTTCGACGCGCGTTTCATGCGCGGCTAAGGTGGGAGAGCAAGACGCGGATGACTGCACCAATCCTGGTCAAACAAAAAAGACGGCCCGCAGGCCGCCTCTTCTGCCTTCGAAAACACTAAGCCTTCGGCTGTGTCCCAAACGGCATCTGCACTCCCGGACGCATCTGCATCAGCTCTGGAACGGTCGTAAACAGGTATCCGCGATCCTTGTATTCCGCGATGAGTTCGTCCGTCGCTTGCACCGTTCGGCTGCGATCTTCTCCCATTCGCAAATGACCGCCATCGTGCAACAGAACGATTTCGCCGCCCGCAATCTGCCTGCGCGCATGGCCAAGAATCTGGTCCTTCGACTTGGCCGACCAGTCAAAGCAGGTCACCCGCCACATCACAGGAAACATCTTCATTTCCTCGACTACCTTGAACTGCCCGGGCCTGCGCCCCCCAAATGGCGGGCGGAACAGGAACGGCCTCTCGCCCGTGACTTCTTCAATTGCCTGCGACGTGTCCTCCAACTCCTGGCGCATCTTTGCTTCGCTCGCAAAAATCATGTGCGGATGCGTGTAGCTGTGATTCCCAATTGCGTGCCCTGCGGCCGAAACCGCCTGCACAATGTCCGGGCGCTGCTTTACGTATTTCCCTAACATGAAGAACGTCGCCAGCACTTGATGTTTCGCCAGAACTTCGAGCAGCCGCATCGTCCACGGATCGTTCGGACCGTCATCGTAGGAGAGCGCCAGGACCTTGCGCCCTTCCTGAATCCCGTTGAAGTTCCCGCCATAGAGCTGCGACCATGGCACCATGGTGTGCATTCCCGCGAAGGTTGCGGCAGCCGCCGCCAACGTACCTGCTACATAACCAATCATCGCCAATGATTCTACCTTCTTCAGCTGTCGTTAGCTGCAACGGGTGTCTTTCGAGACGCATGCGGACCGAGAACCCTGTTGCTCAGCGCGCAGTTGGCGCGCTATCCTGCACCTGAACTTCTGAACAGCGGAATCGAACAGCTCTACCATGGCCAATCTCTTTGAACCATCCCGGTATATTGCTGTAGAAGGGCCCATTCGAGTCGGCAAAAGCACTCTCTCCCGTTATCTTTCCGAGCAGATGCATGCCCAGCTCGTCCATGAACCGGAGCAGAATCCCTTTCTTTCCGCTTTCTATGATGGCGAGCCCGGCGCGGCATTTCAGGCCCAGTTCTCGTTTCTCATTCAGCGCTATGAACAGCTTCGCCCGCTGAAGACGCGCAACGCCCAGAAGGTCGTCATCACCGATTACATTTTCGAGAAGGACAAGATCTTCGCGAACCTCAATCTCACCGATCCTGAGTTAGCCGTTTACGACCAGTATTACAAGCTGTTTCGCTCCGAATTGCCTACTCCCGACCTTGTCATTTATTTGCAGGCTCCTATCGATGTTCTCCGCAAGCGTCTTCGCCGTAAAAACTTGCCCAACGAGCGCCAGATCAGCGATGAATACATGGAAGAGGTCGTAAAGGCATACGAACATTTCTTCTTCCATTACTCGGCCAGCGACCTGCTTGTGGTCAACACCTCCGAAATCGATTTCGTCGAACGTAGCGAAGACCTGCAGATGCTATTACGCCGTCTGAGTGAGCCAATCAAGGGAACGCAATACTTCCTGCCTCTGGGA
The DNA here is from genome assembly GCF_059726255.1 of Koromonas humicola. Lineage (NCBI taxonomy): Bacteria > Pseudomonadati > Acidobacteriota > Terriglobia > Terriglobales > Koromonadaceae > Koromonas > Koromonas humicola. The sequence continues at coordinate 4,135,589 of NZ_AP040873.1, read as the reverse complement.
CAAAACACAGCGCGCAGCTAGAATAAGCACTGACAGCTCGCGCTGAAAACACCCGATATTCACATTCTGTAAGGATCTACTGATGGCTTTATTTGAGTGGAAGGAAGAGCACTCTGTTTCCGTAGTGCGCTTCGACAATGATCACAAGAAGCTCTTCTCGTTACTGAATGATTTGAACGATGCTATGGCCGAAAAACGTGGGCGTCTCGCCGTAGGCAATATTCTGCAGGAACTCTCTCGCTACACTCGCAGCCATTTCGCTGCCGAGGAAGTTGCGATGAAGCGTGTCAACTTTGCCGGGCTTTCCGCGCACGTCGCAGAACATCGGGAACTCGAGGCGAAGGTTCAGGAGTTCTACGCCCAGCACAATACATCCTCAGTAGCCATCACCATCGACGTGCTCTACTTCCTTCGAGACTGGCTCCAGAAGCATATCCTCGGGACTGACCGGCAATACGTATCTGCACTGAAGCAGTGCTAAGATTCTCTGGTCTTGTGGGTCCCCATCTTCGGTGCGCGTTTTGCGCCCGGCCAAGGTGGGAGAGCAAAACACATGTTGCTTCATCAACCCAGAAACCGCATTCTAGTATCAGAACAACTATGCAAGCTGCAGCGGAAAGTCCATTTGCAATTCTCACGGCGGTAGTCGCTCCCGCGTTGCTCACCAATTCGTCCACGGTTCTGGTGCTCGGTCTTGGAAACCGCATCGCGCGCGTCATCGACCGCACGCGCACCGTTGCAGGAGTGATGGCCAGCGTGGCGGAAAATTCTGAGCTCTACGTGAAACTGCAACAGCAGGCGGCTCTTCTCAAGCAGCGCTCGCAAATGCTCGGCAAGGCCCTGCGCCTTGGTTACGCCGCCGTGGGTGGATTCGCAGCCGAAGCTCTCATTGCCGTGCTTGGCGGTGTACTGGTGCATTACGAACTTCCAGTACCGGCACGCATCGCGGCCCTGGTGGCGCTCGCCATCGGAGTCCTCTCCGTGGGCAGTCTCGTTTCGGCCTGCATCTACATGGTCCACGAAACGGCAATTGCACTCGACAATCTGACGGAAGAGGCAAACACGGTCATGCTCGAGGCCGCACGCCAGTTCAAGAGATAGGGCTGCCCGAGTTCACGATTACCGCTGCTCCATCGATCTGGTCATTCTTTACGGCAATCAGTGCATCGTTCGCTTCCTCGAGTGAGAACGTCGTAACCTTCGGCTTCAGGCCGATCTCAGCCGCCAACGCGAGGAAGTCTCTTGCGTCGTCCCGCGTCATGTTGGCTACGCTGCGAATCTGGCGCTCTCCCCAGAGTAGCGTGTCGTAATCGAACTGCGGCATGCGGTCGAGATGGATGGCATTGATCGCCACCACTCCGCCTTTTCGCAAACACGACAGCGCTGACACAACCACATCGCCTGCGGGCGCGAATGTCACCGCTCGATCCAGTTGCACAGGAGGCTTCTCGCGCTCCGATCCAACCCACTTCGCGCCAAGCGATTCGGCGAGCTTGCGATGCGACTCTCCGCGAGTGGACACATACACGTCGCAATTCCATGCCCGCAACACGTCAATTGCCAAGTGGGCCGAGGCGCCGAATCCAAACAGTCCGACGCGCTCGCCGCGCTCCACTCCGGCCACACGCAAGCTGCGAAACCCGATAATTCCGGCGCAGAGCAGTGGGGCCGCATGCAAGGCATCGAGCGCAGCCTGGAGCGGAAACACAAAGTCGGCGCGCGCTGTCGCAAACTCCGCGTACCCTCCATTGACTGAGTATCCCGTGAAGGTCGGCGCATCGCAAAGATTCTCGGCGTCGTGGCGGCAGTACCAGCACTGGCCGTCCGTGCCGCCAATCCACGAAACGCCAACCCGAGTGCCTGCTGACAATTCACTGGTAGCACCGCCAACTACTTCGCCCACGATTTGATGGCCCGGAATGAGGCTCCCGCGCTGCGGTCTGAGCTCTCCCTCAACAATATGCAGATCGGTGCGACACACTCCACAGGCCAGCACTCGAAGTAGCACTTCTCCTGCAGCGGGCTCGGGCTTAGCTATCTCTATCGTGCGGAGCGGACGATCTTGCACCCGGCCGGGCGCTGTGAGCACCACCGCCTTCATCTCGCTCTCCATGGAGTCAGGCGCGGAATCCATCTTCGGACATATTTGCAATATTCGATATATTCGGCACCAAACTTCTTCCGCAAAGTCGGCTCCTCGTAGAACACAACGAACAGGTGAATTCCGGCAACAGCAGCACATGCCGCTGCAACCCCTGCAACGTTGGCTCGTCCAAATACCACCCACAAACCGACCCACCCCGTGACGACCCCTACGTACATCGGATTGCGAACATATTGATATGCGCCTACTACCACCAGCCTTTTCGGCGGTGCAATGGGAGCAGGTGTGCCGTGTCCCGTTCGTCCGAAATCCCACACACAGCGCAACGCCACGGCGAAGCCGAGCACTGAGAACGCTATGGCGATCCATCGCCAGCTTGGTAGCGTCAGCTCAGCGTGCATACTGAATCCCAACCATTGGGGAAGCAGCCAGAACCAGAGAGCAAAAAACGTAGCTCCGACTGCGAGTGACAGAATTGTGTCCACCCCGCTTTTCTCTCGCCGAACATGCTGTCTTTCGAAACTGCGCTGCTGAATGCTATTCATGCGGTTCTCCTCGCACGAGCAGTGCCGAATTATGCTCTCCGCTCCAGACGCCTGCAAGCATCTGCGACCACGCGCAACTAGCAGGCATCTCAGCCTTATATCTGTGATAGGAGAGTCGAAATGCGTGTCGGATTTTTAGGTCTAGGCAACATGGGGCAGGGAATGGCGCGGAATCTCATTCGCGCCGGTCACGAAGTAACGGTGTACAACCGCAGTCGCAGCGCATCCGAGGCGCTGGTCAAAGATGGCGCGAAAATTGCCGACATCCCGGCCAAAGCTGCAGGTGAAGTCTCAATAACGATGCTGGCCGATGATCACGCAGTCGAATCCGTGGTGACCGGAGAACAGGGCCTCATCTCCGGTATGCAAAAAGGAAGCCTGCACATTTCGATGAGCACCATCAGTCCGGGCCTGTCTGAGTGCATGGTGATGTCGCATCGCGACCGTGGATTGCAGTACCTTGCCGCACCAGTGTTCGGCCGACCCGATGCCGCTGCAGCAGCCAAACTGTTCATCGTTGCCGCAGGTCCGAAAGATGCGATGGCAAAAGCCAAGCCGCTATTTGATGTTCTCGGACAGCGCACGTTCGAGATCGACGAACACCCGGAACACGCCAACCTGATCAAGCTCTGCGGCAATTTCATGATCACCTGCGCGCTGGAGAGCATGGGCGAAGTATTCTCAGTCGCACGCAAAGCCGGAGTCGATCCCAACGCAGTCTTTCAGGTACTGAGTGGCACCCTCTTCGGCGCTCCTGCATACAACAACTACGGACCGAGAATCATTGAAGAGAAATTTTCGCCCGCTGGTTTCAAGATGCCGCTTGGGTTGAAGGACACGCGCCTGATGCTCCAGGCGGCAGAGAAACTTTCAGTTCCCATGCCATTCGCGAGCATCATTCGCGATCGTTTTCTTGCTGCCATCGCCAATGGTCATGGAGAACTCGACTGGTCCGCCCTGACGCTCGCCATTTCCCAAAGTGCCGGATTGCAAACAGCGGGTTCCAACGTTCAGACCGCAGCAGATTAGAGCCATTGCACAAGTGGTGAATGGTTGGAAAAAGACCCATGTACTTTTCTGATAATGGTGTGTCCGTAAGAGGGGATTTGGCGCGAGCACGTCGAATCTCCACATTTGCCTCTGGCTTTCGCGGAGGACTAAAATCAGCGCGGTCGTTCCAAGCGGCCCAGCGCCACGGCGCACAGGCGGCATCCGCAAATGCGGAGCCACACTGGAGGAGTTATGAGTATCACCACGGGCGATTTCCGCCAACGAATCACGGTCCAAACACTCGCCGAAAAGAAATCGAAACACGAGCCGATTGTTTCGCTCACTGCATATGACTACGCCACGGCGCGCATTGCTGATGAGGCCGGAGTCGATTTCATCCTCGTAGGAGACTCGCTGGCACAGGTTGTGCTTGGGTATGACAGCACGCTGCCGGTCACGATGGATGAAATGCTGCACCATACGCGCGCGGTCCGTCGTGCTGTGAAACACGCGTTCCTGGTAGCCGACATGCCTTTCGGCTCCTACCACACGGGAGATGAGACGGCATTGGAGAACGCAGTCCGCTTTGTGAAGGAAGGCGGAGCGGAGGCAGTAAAGATCGAAGGCGGCGTCGGGCGGGTGCCGCTCATCAGCCGAATCATTGAGGCCGAAATTCCCGTTGTTGGACACATTGGATTAACGCCGCAATCGGTACACAAGATGGGCGGCTACAAGGTTCAGGGTAAGACGATGTCGGCCATCGACGCGCTCATCCAGGACGCAATTGCGCTGGACGGCGCTGGAGTTGCGGCACTCGTGCTCGAAGGAATTCCGCGCGAAGTAGCAACGCGCATCACGAGCGAGGTTACGACACCGACCATCGGCATTGGTGCTGGACCGGATTGCGACGGGCAGATATTGGTGTTCCACGATTTAGCCGGCATGACGTTCAACGCCCCGGCCAAATTTGTGCGCCGCTACTGCGATGCGGGGACTCTGATCGGCGACGCGATTCAGTCGTATTCCGATGACGTGCGTAAGCGCGAGTTCCCGGCGGACAAAGAGTCCTATCACTTGCCGCGAGAAACGCAGCGTGCGCTGGAGGAAAGCCATCACGACGCAACGATCGTCCACCACAAGTAAGCGGACATGAAGACTCTGCTCACAACAGCTCTACTGATCGCGGGCCTCGGCGGCAACGCGCATGCTCAGGCCGCGAAGACCCCGAAGGCGCAACAGAAGGCTGCGGCAATAGCAGGCCGCACGGAGTGCGTGCTCAGCGTGGGGCTATGTGTCACCGTGCCCGCAAACTGGCAACGGTTGGGCGACGTGTTTGGCGACCTTGGATTCGTGGTGGCCGAGCAGCACGTGGGAACGGATTCTGCGAACTGGCCGCAACTGACGGTTGCCGCTATCGACGTGCCGCAAAAAGATAAGAACGGCAATACGCCTTCGCTCGACACGCTGGTGCAAATGGTGCTCACTCCGGAGGATGCTTCGACCACGACTGAGACGCTGCAGCGCAGCCGCGTGATTCTTAACGGGCGCGAAGCGGAGATCGTTCGCGTGCGCTTGCACGACAATACATCCCAGTCGGAGTCGATTGAGGAGATTGCGCTCATCGAGGGCGACGACGCAATGGTCTATTCGATTGCATTGCGTTGCGCGCCGAACGATATGACGCGATTAGAACCGATTTTCCAGAAGGCTGCTCACAGTTGGCATATGCGGCAGGCTATAGCAAAGCCGCGCCCCGAGGCGCAACCGAAGCAGGATACGAACAAAACAGACTCAGAAAAGAAATGAGAACGCAGAAATGAAAGTGATTCGCGACCTTCGCGAAATGCAGGCCGCTAGCCGTGCGGCAAGAACCCAGGGCAAAACAATTGGATTGGTTCCTACGATGGGCGCGTTGCACGCGGGACATCTCTCGCTAGTGCGCGAGGCTCGCTCGCGGGCGGGATTAGTGGTTGTATCGATATTTGTAAATCCATTGCAGTTCGGGCCGACGGAGGACTTCGCGAAGTATCCGAGAACGCTCGAAGCCGACTGCGCAAAGCTCGAAGCTGAAGGCGTTGACATTGTGTTTGCGCCTACGGTGGAGCAGATGTACCCGAAGGATGCAACGACTGTGGTTTACGTCGCGGGCTTGAGCGAAAAGCTCGACGGGATTTCGCGCCCCGGGCACTTCAAGGGTGTGACGACGGTGGTCTCCAAGCTGTTCCACATTGTGCAGCCTGATGTGGCTGTGTTCGGGCAGAAGGATGCGGCGCAGGTCGCGGTGCTGAAGAGAATGGTGCGCGACCTCGACATGGGGATCGAGATGGTGATTGGTCCCATTGTGCGTGAGGCTGATGGACTGGCTCTTTCATCGCGCAACCAGTACCTCTCGGATGAGCAGCGGAAACAGGCTCTTGTGTTGCATAAGGTCCTGGAACATGTGGCGGCTCTGGTGAATGCGGGCGAGAACTGCACGCAAACCCTTAAGGACGCGGCTCTAAAAGTGATCGCGTCGGAACCCGCAGCGCAACTGGATTACTGCGAGATCGTCAGTACCGATACGCTAGACCCTGTAAGTGACGTGAAGCAAGGTGCGCTGGTGGCCGTGGCGGCGTCATTCGGAACAACGAGGCTGATCGACAACGTGGTGGTGAGGGGAGAGTAAAACGCTTGCTTCATGCCGAGGGTTGCTGGGCGAGTAAAGCTGCGTTCGGCAGCCTTAGTGCTGTGGGGAGGCAGGTGACCCGGGACGCAGGAGGCGATCAAAGTGGCGGCTGGGATCCTTCGCTGCGCTCAGGATGACACCTTCAATCGAACATCCTCAATCGCAAAACACTTGCTCCTGTGTTGTACAGGAGCAAGGCGTTTACCTAGCCGTGAGCGATTTTATTAATTACCGTGTCCATGTCCATGACCGTGGTGGTGCCATCCGTTATGACGGCCGTTATCATGGTGCTCCCGGTCATATCTCGCCCTTTCGTCTCTGTATCGGTCGTCATAGTATCTACGCCCATGCTCCATCCGATAGCGGGTGCCATGGTCATAGTAGTAGCCTCCGTGGTATCCGTAATCCCAGTAGTGGGCGACGATGTAAGGCTGGCTATACACCACGTAAGGCTCGGGCTGAACGATAACCGGTGCCGGCGTTCCGATCGTAACGCCAACATGTACTTGGGCCGCTGCTTTTGGCGGGGTCATCAATGTAGCACTCAAAAACAATCCAAATATTGCAAGTCCAGCTTTCTTCAACATCGCCTGAAACCTCCGTTGCTCTGGTCACTATAAAACCCGAGTCACTGGAGAAGTTGCGCGGTTCCAGAACGTAGGTACATGGCTTATCGCACATCGAGGGACTCTTCTGGTAGACGTGGTATTCCGTGGACGTCTACTAATGCAACTGGATTAAACAGAGTAAGTAAGTGAACGCCTGTTCGCTTGATTGCTTATGTCCGACGTCCAGAACGCTTGAATAGGCCACCCGCGGCCGCCCAACCGTGAGTTGCAGTCGGTGACTTGAAGCTGCCCTTGAGACTGACACCGACGCTGGGATCCTTCGCTGCGCTCAGGATGACACCCCAGAGAACATGAGCAGCTACCAAGAGAGAGCCGCCTGCGTCGCGGGATATCGCCGCATGACGCGGCGCGGATCCGAGGCATCGGGCTGCTGGTTTGGTTGGCACGTGTGGTCGCTATTGCGCCATTCGCATCGACGTATTTCTGAGTGCATCTAAGCAGGAAGTGAGTGTCTATCTCGTTTCGCAGAAGTGTGTGGCGATGAAGATTCGTATCACCATTGGCGCGGTTGCGGTTCTGTATTTCATGATGTTGTCGGGATCGAAGCTGTGGGCGCAGGGGCCACCGTTTCAGACGGACGATCCGGTGCCGGTGGAATTGCATCACTACGAGTTCTATGTCTTTGGCTCGGCGGACGGGACGCCAGTGGAGATGGATGCTTCGGCGCCGGCTTTTGAATTTAACTGGGGTGCGGTGCCGAGAGTGCAGTTACATGCGGTGTTGCCGTTTGGCGTCTCTGCACCAAGAAATCATGCAGTGTACTTTCCGCGCGGAAGCGGGCCCAAACAGTATGGCGTGCTTGATATGGAACTGGGAGCGAAGATCGCATTTATAAAGGAAGGCAAGCACGTCCCACAGATTGGATCGTTCACTATGTTCGAGATTCCGACGGGCGACTCGGACAGAGGCTTGGGCGTGGGCAGGGTGTGGTACAAGTTACCGATCTGGATGCAGAAGAACGTAGGGAAGTGGACGCTCGATGGTGGTGCGGGATACGTGGTGAATCCGCAAACGGGGTTTAGGAATTTCCCGTACACGGGTTGGCTAGTGAAGAAGCAAATGAATGAGAGGCTCGAGTTGGGCGCAGAGCTATTTGCCCACGGAAGCGAAGGAACGGCGCCTCCACAGATCGAGTCTTCGGCAATGGTCGATATTGGCGGGTACTACCACTTTAAGAATCACCCGGGACAGCAGTTCCTGTTTTGCTATGGACATTCCATTGCGGGCCAGACGGAGAACTATGCATACGTAGGTATGTACTGGACGTGGGGAAAAGATAAGGACAAGAGGGATCAGTCGCTGGGACAAAAATGGATGCCGCCTCCGACTGACAAGGGATTCTGAACGAAAGATCGGGTCAGGCACTTAATCGGATTGCGAGCACAGGCTGCGCTTTGCCCTGAGCCGATCACGCATTTAGGGATTCTCCACGAGATGTGACTGAGGTCACAGATGGCAAGTAGCCTTTACTCTAAGGTTCTCCTTGCCGCCTGCCAGCTTAGCTCGAATGCAGGCTAGTTCCAGTCCTGGTATTCCGATGCACGGTATTAACCTGCAAGGCCGTCAGCACCCTCATCTCGTAGAAGATTCGCAAGTAGAGTCTGAGCCTTCTATGGCAGCGTTTGCCTCGGAAGAATGCCTGCGTCTTGTAATGGAACATTCGCCGGTTGCGCTGGCCATGTTTGATCGGCAAATGCGCTACATCTGCGCGAGTCAGCGGTGGATCAGTGATTACTGTCTACATGGCGATCCGCGGGGAAAATCGCACTACGAACTGTTCCCCTACTTACCCGAATCCTGGAAGGAAGCACATCGCCGAGGCCTTGCGGGCGAAAGCATCAAGGTAGACGAGGATCGCTTTGAGCGCGCCGATGGAACGGTTCAGTGGGTCAGGTGGGAGTTAAGACCATGGCGAGATCATCAAGGCGAAGTCGGCGGGATCGTGATCTTCACGGAAGACATTACCGACCGCAAACAGGCTGAAGAAGCACTACGCCTGCGCGAGGCAATGCTGGAAGGATTCTTTCAGGCCTCTCCTGCGATCCTGAATATCGTGGACGATCAGTTCCGTTACGTCAGAACGGATGGGTTGACACCAACGTACTTTGGTCTGGATCGCCAGAGTCTAATTGGAGAGTCTTTGGCAGAACTGGCCCCGGAGTTCATGAAGAATTTCGGGCCGATCATGCGAGATGTGATCGACAAAGGCGCCTCGCATCTGAACGAAGAAGTCCATAGTCCTGTTCCAGCGCGGCCTGGCGAAACGGCGTATTGGCAAGCTTCTTACTTTCCTATTCCATTGCCGGATGGTAAGCGAGGCATCGGTATCGTAGGCCTGGACGTCACGGAGTTAAAGAAGACAGAGCTCGCTTTGCGAGAGAGCGAAATCAAGTTCCGTACAGTTGTCGAAAGCTCAAGAGACCTGATTTACAGGCTGAACGTGCAGACCGGCCAGTATGAATACATGAGCCCTTCAGCGAAAGCGATGGTCGGATTCACTCCGGAGGAACTCGCAGCGCAGGACAAAGAAACCGCCTTGAAGCGGGTGCATCCGGACGATTTGCCCGGACTCAACGCGGCAATCAAGCGTTTGGAAAAGACGGGAACGTCTGAAGCGGAGTATCGGTACAAGGCCAAGGACGGGGAGTTTCGCTGGCTTGCGAATCACATGGCTTTGACACGTGATGCCAAAGGCAAGCCTCTGTATCGAACCGGCAACGTGCGTGACATTACGGAGAGAAAGTGCGCTGAAGAAGCGCTGATCCGCAGCGAGAAGCTGGCCTCAATGGGCAGGATGGCCGCGGCGATCGCACACGAGATCAACAATCCTCTGGACGCTGCGATGAACCTGCTATTTCTGGCATCGACGACAGAAAATCTGCCGGACGAAATTCGCGAATTTCTGGAGACAGCCGATGAAGAGCTAAAGCGCGTTGCGCACATTGCGCGACAATCGCTGGGGTTCTACCGCGAATCGAATGCTCCGGAAAGCGTGTCGATTACCTCTGTGCTGGAATCTTCTGTCAATCTGCTGAGGAGCAAAGTTCGTACGAAGCAGGCGAGAGTGCAGAAGGAATGGGATGGCGATCTACGCATTCTGGCGGTCGCTGGAGAATTGCGACAGGTCTTCTCAAATCTGATTGCAAACAGTCTGGACGCGCTTCCCAACAAGGGATCGATCAGGATTCGAGTATCGCAGTATGAGCAACACGTGCGCGTGACGGTCGCGGACAACGGCAAGGGAATGCCCCAGGATGTGCGGGAACACATCTTCGATCCGTTCTTTACGACGAAGGGCTCGCTCGGAACGGGGCTTGGACTCTGGGTGAGCAAGCAGATTGTCGATAAACATCACGGGACGATTCGTGTGCGGTCGAACACGGCGGGCCCCCACAAGGGAACAGTGTTCTCGATTGTTCTGCCTATCGCACCGGGAGAGTCAGCACTGACTCAGACGGCGGGAGCTTAAGGTAAGTTGATCGATACTCTTCATTGCCCGTAATTCTGTGTACGAACCGATTCGGGTGGCCCTGAGTGCGAAGGCAAAACGCCTTAGCATGATCGCTCATCGTTAGTTCCGAATGCCGGAGTTCTCCGTGCTCAAGCGTGCGAACAGCCGCGAAGGTCAGCAGCGTGGGGCGGGAACAATGCTAAAATTCGCTACTTATGCGACACCTTCGTATTCGTGTGTCTTCGAGGAATATCGCCCTCATCGGGCTGATGTTGTGGCTCGCGATTGCTCCGGCAACGGCGGCAAACAAGCGAAAAGATCTAGGTAAGAAGATTGACGCGATTCTTGCGCGGCCCGATGTGGGGCGAGCGTTCTGGGGGATCGAAGTCGAAGATCTGGACAGCGGTGAGGTTGTTTATTCGCACGAGGCCGACCGACTCTATATTCCTGCTTCCAACACAAAGCTGTTTACAACCGCAGCGGCTCTGGCGCTGATCGGACCGGACTACAAGGTCCGCACGACGGTGGAGTCGGCGACGATTCCGGACAAGTATGGCAGGCTGAGCGGCGATCTGGTGTTGGTGGGGCGCGGAGATGCAAATCTTAGTGGACGAACGCTTCCTTACCACCTGAGAACGCAGAGGCCACTGCCTCCGCAGCATGTGCTGGAAGAGTTGGCAGACCAGATTGTGGCGCGCGGTGTGAAGGTGATAGACGGCGATATTGTCGCGGACGACAGCTTCTTTGTCTATGAGCGCTACGGCGAAGGGTGGTCGCAGGATGATCTGGTGTGGGAATGGGGCGCGCCGGTTTCAGCCCTGGCTCTGAACGACAACGTCGTTTACCTGAACATCCTGCCGGCGGAGCGCGTCGGAGAGCGTGCCTTTGTCGGCATCTCACCCTACGCCGAGTACTACCACATTGACAATCGCGTGCTGACAACGCCTCCGGGGACAGGGCCAAGGAAAGTGGTGGTCCAACGGCAGCCAGGAGCGAACAAGCTGGAGATATGGGGAAACATTCCACAGGACGACCCCGGAGCTGGAGAGGCTTTGGCGGTTGAAGAACCCGCTGAGTTCTGTGCGCGGATGCTGTGGGAACTGCTGCAGCGGCGCGGCGTTGCGATGTATGGCAAGACGCGGGCACGGCACACGACTATGGCAAGTCTGGGAACGATTACGGTGACGACCACGGTTCCGATGGGCGGCGGGCAAGAGACATCGATGGCTGCACAGTCTCAGCAGGCTACTCCCGTGGTGCTGGCACAGCATGACTCGTTGCCGTTGGGAATGGACATTGCAGTAATCAATAAAGTGAGCCAGAATCTGCACGCCGAAATGTTGCTGCGATTGCTGGGACGGGAGAAAGGCACGAGCGGTTCGATCGCAGGAGGCTTGGAAGTGCTCAGGCCATTCCTTGCGCAAGCAGATGTGCGTCCGGAAGAGTATTCGTTTTCGGATGGCTCTGGGTTGTCACGGCAAAATCTTGTTTCTCCCCATGCGATGGTGAAGCTGTTGCGATACGCGACCACGCAGCCTTGGGGCAAGACGTTCATGGAAAGTCTGCCGCTGGCGGGAGTGGATGGCACGCTGGTATCGCGTTTCAAGACTCTTCCTCCGAAGGCGATGCTCAGGGCAAAGACGGGATCGCTCGATCACGTGAACGCATTGTCCGGATACCTGACGACCGCAAAAGGGCAGCGGCTCGTATTCTCGATCATGGCGAACAACCACACGCTGACGACAAAGAAAGCGAATGATGTGGTAGACGAGATTGTGAATGAGGCGGAGAAGTTTCAGAAGTAGGAAGCCAGCAGCCTCTCGCATCGGCAAGTCACACTGACTGGTGCTGATTCATCGTTAGTCGCACGCTCGACCATCCCGGGCGGATGTGGAGTGTCGCCATTCCGGTACACTGAAATCAGAAAAACGGACGGAGGAAGTGGATGCTCGGGATTCGCAAAGCTCGGCGCGAAGATGCGGGAACGATTCTGAAGTTGATTCGCGGGCTCGCTGAGTATGAGCGCGCGCCGGAGATGGCGGTCGCGACGGAAGAGGATTTGCTTCGCGATGGGTTTGGCGCGGAGCCGAAGTTCCAGTGTGTGATCGCGGAGTGGGATGGAGAGCCGGTTGGATTTGCGCTGTACTTCTACAACTATTCGACGTGGAAGGGGCGTCCGGGAATCTACTTGGAAGACCTGTTCGTGTGGCCGGAGCATCGAGGCAAGGGGATCGGCAAGGGGCTGCTACTGCACTTGGCGAAGATCGCGGCGGAAGAGAATTGCGGCAGGTATGAATGGCAAGTACTCGATTGGAATACTCCGGCGATCGAGTTCTACGAGGCGCTGGGGGCGAAGAGAATGAAAGAGTGGCTTCCGATGCGCGTCGAAGGCGAGGCGCTCAAGGAGTTGGCGCAAAAGAGTTAGAGTGTCCGTGATGAATTGGGAAGCTGCCGGTGGGCGGCTTTTCTGTGTTTGCAGTCTCAGACGATTTGTAATCTTAAACAACATGAGACGCGCGTTCCAAGCATGAAGATCGTCGCTGGTCGCATTCGGGAAATATCTAGTTGAAATGGGCAAGACCACGACACTGTTGATCGTGCCAGGTTTCGCCTAGGAATTTATAGAGATACTCGGAGTGGGCAGGTAATGGTGTCTTATCGAGGCCCTTCCGTTTCGTGTCCGTTAACACCCACCACGCGCGAGGAGCTGCGCAAATGTCGTATCCGGCATCGTGCATCAGAGAGAGCGAGACGCGCGAACCCTGCTCCATGATATGCCGCATCATTCTGTCGGACGTGAGACCGGTTGCGAATTGGGAGGCCAGCCCGAGTCCGGGAATGAAAGCCCCTCCAACGCCACCTGCGAGGTTTGTAGCACGCAGTTTGTGGCTAGCTTGCACCAGGTGATACGTCTGCTTCTCCAGTGCACAAGCCATGTTGTCGGCCAGTACGGCGGCAAGTTCGGAATCGTCCTTAAGGCGCTCTACTACTTGGTAGGGAACAAGAATGATGCCATTGGGCCAGACTTTGGCGTCGTGCCACTTTGGTTCATCTACTAACTGGAAGCGGAAGTTGATTTTGGTCTCGTCGGAATCCGGCAGATCACGCTGATACCTGGGAATTAGCTTTGCGCCGATGGCGCTGATTCGCGCCTGCATCGCCTCGTCCTTGTAGGGTGGAATCTTGCGCGGGTCTATGCCGAGAAATGCTTGGGCGGTGGCGCTCTGGTGCTTGTCAGGGTCGACCGCCGCGGGGTCGTGCTCGGTTTTCTTGCGCAAATGACTCTCGCCTTCACTAACGTTGTTCGGGCGGAAGCTCACCTTGTCAGCCACCACCACGCCATCGGTGCGCTGAATGCCGTGGAAGGTGACCCAGACGTTAGTGGTAAATGCGGTATCGGCAGTGAGCGACTCCTCAAAGGCAGGTACAACGCTGGCTGGAATGAGAAGAGCATAGCCATCTGCGCGCACCATATGTTCACCGGGTGCGGGTGAGACAAGCAAGGAATCTACGACAGCACTGCCCTCCACGGTGTGAACTGTCGTCTGCGATAGATTCAGTCGCGTGGCCGAGAAGGCATGTCCTTTGTCGTGACGCTTGCCATAAAGTTCCACAACCTGGCCGACATAGAGCTTCACGTCGGAAGCCGCGATATGAGAACACTCGTCGCCTGTCTTGTTGTAAAACTGCGTTTTTGCGTCGATGTGAATGTGAACACCGTCTACGTCGATCTCGCTGGGTGAAGATATTTGGGTCACGTAGCCCTTGAGAGCGGGGTTGTAGTCACTCTGAGCGAGCAGAGCTGTGGCGGAGAACAGAAGAATAGCCGCGAGAACGATACGATTGCACATTTGCGCAGAAGTTTAGTGGATTTCGGCAGCGCTTTGGAAGAGAGATCTTACCTATGGACGAGCGATCAAAATCGGACCGCAAGAATATTTGGGCAGAGTTGATTGTACCCAGAGCAACAGCCCACATCTGCTAACTGCGGCAGATGTGGGGCACCTAGGAAGTTTTCGCACCGGGGAGGTTACTTCATTTCGGCGGACTGTTGCTGGAGGCGGGAGTCAAGGAGGACGGTGCCTACGAGGACGCGGCGACCTCCGTCGGGGTACATGAAGCGGACGTCTGAGAAGTGGACGACGTAGAAATCCTCTGGGGTGACGTGCTCGGCGTCCATCAGCGGGAAACGTGCCCACTCCATGTAGGCGCGGCCGAGCGGAGTTTGGCGGGCGGCTTGGGTGATGTGCGTCGGTTCGGGTTTGTAGTAGGTTGTGGCGCGGTTGCCGGGATCGACCTCGGGGAGCAGCGAGTTCACGTGCATCGAGACGTAGGCCGTTGGGGTTTCGGCGACTCCGGCCCAGTGGAAGGGATTGATCATGTAGGGGAAAGCCGCGAGCCGCGTGGAGGCTTCGCCGTGGAACTCCGTTGCGTCGAGTGCGGCGAGGGCGCGGCGATGTTCGTAGTCGCGCAGTCCCCAGAGGGCGGCGACGAATAGCAATGCGGCAAAGGCTGCGCCTCGTCCACGTGGTCCACGCTGGCGCGCTCCGATCTCCTGCCCGACGAGGCCGAAGAGCGCGGGCAATGTTAGGGCGGCGATTAGAGCCAGCAGGATGAGCGGTTCGATGATGAAGACGATGTCCCAGGCGTACCACTGGCGGGAAAATGGATAGAGTGGGCGGACTCCGTAGTTGTTTGTGAAATCCAGCAGAAGGTGCGAAAGCGCCGCGATACACGCAAACAGAAATAGCAAGCCCCAGTGGCGCGGTTGGAGCGGTTGCGACGATTTTCGTTTGCGGCGGCGGAGCCAGAGGCGGTCGAGCATCCAGACGAAGCCGACGACGAGGGCCGCTACGAATGGAACGGCGATGAACGTGTGGGTGATGCCGCGATGCTGGATGAATCCGACGGCTGAGCCTTTGAAATAGGCGAGGACGTCGAGATCGGCGGCTTCGGCAGCCAAGGTCATAG
This sequence comes from Koromonas humicola, assembly GCF_059726255.1. Taxonomy (NCBI): domain Bacteria; kingdom Pseudomonadati; phylum Acidobacteriota; class Terriglobia; order Terriglobales; family Koromonadaceae; genus Koromonas; species Koromonas humicola. Next base: position 4,120,234 of record NZ_AP040873.1, on the reverse strand, counting down.
TGACGGTGGCTAGCGCTGTTTTGCGGTTGAATCCCGTGCGGGCAAGCACGGCTCCGGTCAGGAAGTGAGTGACAGGTTCCATTCTTTAACGATCAGGGTTGCAACATTCGCGAGGAATGTCAAAGGCGTTGTGCAGATTCGTGAAGGGAGTCTGAGGCTCTCCACTCCGCGGTGACGGGCAAAAGGATGTTGAGTGCGCGGGGCACGATGGAGATACGGGTGGGCACGGAGTCGAGGATTTCGCCATCGGCCTGCACGCGCAGCTTGCCTGCACAGCGCTCGGGCGCGTGGCAGACAACGGACTGGGCAGAGATGAAAGACATCGGCGCATCGCCATTACTGACGTCGAAATCGTGGTAGGCCGCTAGTCCGGTAAGCGCCTGGATCGAGTAGCTTAGAAGGTGGGTGCGTCGGGCTTTTTGCAGCAGCATCAGGCGTAGATCGTGGGAAAGCAGCGAACTCCCGGGACGCCAGTGGCGCAGTGGGCCTCCGAAGGAACGGACGCGCATGGCGACCAGTTCGAGCGTGGTGGTCTGGATGCTGCGGCCATCGGGGGTGGTGATTTCAACGGGGAACGGCACGAAGTCATGGCTGAAAAGCAGGCGCGCGCCGTGCTGGTAATATGCGAGGAATCCTCCCCGCTGCTTGGCTGCGGCGGTGGCGCAGTAGATGAGCTCGGCGTGGACTCCGACGCCAGCGGCGACGGTGAAATATCGCTTATGCGAACCGCTCTCGATTCGTCCGACGGAGATGCACTGGGGACGGTAGCTCAGCAGGCGGGTGGCGGCGCTCTCGGGGCTGGTGGCGAGATCGAGGTCGTGAGCGAGGACGTTTCCGGTGCCGAGCGGGATGGCGCCAAGCGTGGCAGGGGTTTCGGCTACGCCTTGGAGGATGTCGAACACCGTGCCGTCGCCTCCGCAGGCGAAGATGGCGTCGACTCCTGTGTTAATCGCTGCGCGTGCCTGATCACCTCCGGAGCCGCGCGAGGTGGTGGCCTCAAGGCCGGCGTCGACGCCGAAATTTCGGAAGACTTGGGCTATGCGCTCCATGGTTTCGAGGCGTGACCGGTGGTTCCCGCCGGACACGGGATTGAACAGCAGCAGCGCTTTGCGGAACGGGGGCGTCAATGCAGGGTTCTCTCTTGAGGGGAGTATAGCGCAGGGGGTTATGGTGAGTATTGGTTCGGAAAGGTGCCCGGTTGGTGACCTGGGGCGGTGGAATTCAACCGGGTAGGGCCTTTGGCTGCGCCTCAGAGACAAAATCAAAAACAAAACAAGACCAAAGGCAAGAGAAAAGCGACGAAGGCGCTTCGCTCGTCTTTATTAGAACCCACATGCGCTTGCCAAAAGAGGCAAGCGTATATGGGGCACCCGCGGTGCTTTAGTCGCGGTGAATGAGATGCTTGCTCACGTCTGTGAGGCTTTGCTTTGCGTTAGAAGCCGACGGCGGGGGAGAACGGAGCGGGGCAGCTTTGGGCTGATGGACGCTCGGGGGTGTCCGAGTCGAGGTCGCGCTGCGCTTCGTCGAACAAGCGCAAGGCTTCGAGCAGGACGGACTGGGTGCTGTGGGTGATGGTGCGCGGGCACTCGGTGCGCTCGAAGTCCATCATGAAGAGGCCTTCGGCCCAAGCCACCATTTTGTAAACGGCAGGTTCGCCTGTGGCGTCGCCGAGCATGGCGTGCACAAGTTGGCCGTCATGGAACTGCATTTCGCCAATCTGGTTTTGGTGGGTGACAACGAGGCGGCAGGTTTTGCGTCCGATATCGAGCGTCTGCAGCAGATCGACCACGGACATTTGTGCCAGAGTGCCACGGACGCTAGTGGAATCGGCGGCTTCGCGGGTAGCCTTGCCCAGCGAAATGCGATCGATGACGCGCTTGATGCGGGCAATCGCCTCTTCCACGAAGAAAGGCTTTTCGATGAATTCCTCGACCAACGGACTGGACCCGGCGAGCGGGCCAGTGATGTCCGAACGCGAGGCCATGATGATGACCGGCACTCGGGGGAACGAGATACGCAACTTCGCCAGCAACTCGAGACCGCTGAGGCCAGGCATGCGGTAGTCGGAAATAATCAGGTCGGGCGCTCTGTGCTCGGCGCGGCGAAAAGCTTCAGCGGCATTGGCAAACGCCTGGACGGAGGCCAAAGGCGCGATGGCTCCGGTCAACAAGCCCCGGATTACCGGATTGTCGTCCACCAGAAAAACATTGATGCTTTGCGCCATGTGTAAAACGTCCATTCCGAGAATCGGTACCTTCCGCTTTACTATTGAGCCCGTAAACGGCTCATGCACGCTGATTCTTGAGCCTTGATTTGCTGAATCCAAGGCAATCTTCGCACAGGGCCTTAGAGATATCCATGAACTCGAGGTTACCTTGCAGCACCTTGGTATCAGCCGATCTGTCCTAGTGGACACGTCATCGGCGGCAGTCTGGTCGATGTCGTCAGGGTACTGAGACCTATTCTGGCCCGCTCTGGATTGGATTCATCGGCTGCCGATTCGGATTCTCTGGGGTACAAAGGTGGTAAATAGCTGGCAATCTGAGACAAGTCCTGCGTGAGCTCTGCCCTTTCCCCCAGAGGGTAGCTTCTGCGAGAATCGAAGTGTGAACAGCGACAAGTTGCAGGTAGCAGTGGTGGGCGTTGGCTCATTTGGGCGCAACCATGCCCGTGTGTACAAAGACTTGGCCAGCGAAGGCGTGGAACTGGCGGCAGTGGTTGACGCCGACCTCTCGCGGGCACAGACAGTCGCGGCGGAGTTCGGCGGCAGGGCCTTTGGCTCAGTCGGAGAAATGCTGGGTACTTGTCCCGGAGTGAAGGCCGTGAGTGTCGCCGTCCCAACCGTTGCGCATCTTGCAGCCGCGCGCGAGTTGATGGAGCGCGGGGTTGATGTGCTGATCGAAAAGCCGCTGGCTTTTTCGGTGGAACAGGCCGACGCACTTATTGCCTTGGCCAAACAGCATGGACGTGTGGCGCAGGTCGGGCATCTGGAGCGCTTTAACCCCGCAGTTCGGGCGACTTGGGCTCTGCTGACCAAGCCAATGTTCTTTGAAGTGCACCGGCTGAGCGTGTTCACTCCGCGCTCGCTCGATGTGGATGTGGTGATGGATCTGATGATTCACGATCTCGACATCGTGTTGAAGATGGCGAAGTCTCCGGTACGCGAGTTGCGCGCCGTGGGCTTGCCGGTCCTGAGCAGAAATGTGGACATTGCCAATGTGCGCATTGAGTTCGAAACGGGCTGCATCGCCAACTTTACGGCGAGCAGAATCAGCACGGAGCGGGTTCGAAAGCTGAGATTCTTCCAGCCAGCACAATACGTTTCGCTCGACTACTCGCGACGGGATGTCTTCTCGCTGAACGTGAAGCCAACCGAAAACGGAATGCCTGAGATTGTTCCTGTGAAGCCAGAGGTTCAGTCAGAGGAGCCACTACGGGCAGAGCTGAGTAGCTTCTTGAACGCGGTGCGGCGGCGTGGAACTCCCGAGGTGACACTTGAGGACGGTCGAGCCGCTTTGGCCCTGGCAATCGAAATCCAGGAACAGATGGCCATACATAAGAACCGGGCACATCTGGACGAACTGGCCACCGCGCTCATGAGCAAGCAAACGCCGAAGTAAAGAATGGTTACGCAATCGGGGGAACTCTGTTTTCGCCAGACTCGATTGGCGGACCAGTGCGAGAATTGTGCTGACCAAGTAAGTTGATGAGTACGTTGCGCCTGAGCCATCCCCGGAAGTGATCAACTGGGTCGCAGGCGGGCTGCTTCTCATCCAAACGTAGTGAGGTACGAGAAAATCGATTCGGAGAGCCAAAACCAAGTAGCGCAGCCTCCAGCGCCCTCACCCGAGGGTTCGCCGTCCCCGCCAATCGTGCGTACGAGAGGGCAGATCACGGATGAGGCACCGGAGTTCGTTCCGCAGATACTCGCGCAGCTCGAGGACGAGCTGGCGCGTTCGCGCATGCGCGAGGCTTTCTGGATCTCTGTAATCGTACATATCGTCGGCATTCTGCTGATTGTGTTCTCGCCGCAATGGCTGCCTCACTGGGCTCAACCGCACCTGCTTCGTGCGCAGGACCTCACGCTGAACAAGGAACCGACCTTCCTAGCGCTGCCCAACGATCTGCAGAAGCCTCCGCAGAAGGTGCAGAGCGACAAAATCAGCGACAAGAACCGCATCGCCCAGACGACTCATCCCATTGACCGCAAGACAATGGAGCAGCTGAAGGAAACAGCAAGACTGCGCGGAAACCAGACGCCGCCGGGACCTCCAGCGCCGCGTCCGCAGCCGCAGGCAATGCCGCAACAGGCAATGCCTCAGGCAGCGCAGGGTGGGGCACCACGTCCACCACAGCAGCAAGCTCAGCAGTCCGCCAGCAACTTCTCCCAGCCGAGAATTCAGCAGCAGCCGACTCCGATGAATCCATTCACGACGCCGGGCACGGCGGGTGCTGCGATTGCACAGGCAACGAGGAACGCTTCGCGAATGGGTTCGATTCCAAGAGGCGGTGGTGGTACGGGATATGGGCTCGGACCGGCGGATCGCAATGCGAGGCTTGGGCCCTTTGATGTACTCAGCGACACTCAGGGAGTGGACTTCGGTCCTTACCTTTCACGCGTGTTGCAGTCGATCAAGCAGAACTGGTACACCCTCATCCCGGAAGAAGCGCGGGCACCTCTGCTGAAACGTGGCAAAGTGGCAATCCGATTCCTCATAACGCCTACGGGTCGCGTGACAGGAATGTATATCGAACTGCCCTCGGGAGACATTCCGCTGGATCGCGCAGCGTATGGCGGCATCACGGCGTCCGATCCGTTTTCGCCGCTGCCTCACGAGTTCCACGGGCCGTATCTAGCACTGCGTATCACCTTCTTGTACAACCCCAAGTCGGGCGAACTGGAAGAGTAACCCCGCTGCATTCGCGTACAATGAGCGCGTGCCACTTCTTACGCGACAACCTGAAATTCCCTACACAAAAGGACTCTTGATTGTGCTTGGACTCGTTCTGGGCACTGCCGTGATTCGCTTCTTTCCTTTCTTCGCCCACCAGGTTTTCGGCCTGCACTAAATGGTTTCCGAAGCATGAGCACCGATCTCTCTCCCATGATCGTGATTGCCGGACCAACGGCGAGCGGGAAGTCGTCGCTGGCAATTCAGCTCGCTCTGCAGTTTGGCGGCGAGGTGATCAGTTGCGACTCGGTGGCCGTGTATCGCGAGTTCGATATCGGAACGGCGAAGCCTTCGCCAGAAGAGCGCAAGCAGGTTCCGCATCACCTCATAGACGTAGTCGCGCCGGATGCGTACTTCACGGCGGGTGAGTATGCGCGAATGGCACGAGCGACAGCTCGGGAGATCACCGCGCGGGAACGCATTCCGATTGTGTGCGGTGGAACGGGTCTGTACCTTCGGGCGATGCTCGATGGGCTTTTCGAAGGTCCGGAGCGGGATGAGAGTCTCCGCGAGAGATTAAGAAGGCATCGGAAGCCGGATTCTCTCTGGCGACTGTTGCGCAGGATGGATCCAGAGGCGGCCTCGCGAATACATGCGAATGATGTGCCGAAGCTGATACGCGCCATCGAAGTGTGCGCGGCGACAGCCCGCCCAATGAGCGAGTTGCTGCTTGAAGGACGCGACGCCATTCAGGGATACCGCATTCTCCGCATCGTGCTGAATCCCGAGCGGCCGAAGCTCTATGAACGCATTAACCAGCGCTGCGCGGAAATGTTTGAGCGCGGGCTCGTGGAGGAAACTCGCAGGCTGCTCGACCGCTACGGCTCAGACGTGTTCGCGATGCGCTCGCTCGGGTACCGTCAGGCGGCGGAATATCTGCGTGGTAAACGCTCGCTCGAAGAGGCGATCGCTCAAGCCCAGCAGGGACACCGGAACTATGCAAAGCGCCAGCTAACGTGGTTCCGCAAAGAGAGCGAAATGCATTGGATTGAATCCTTCGGGGCAGAAGCTGTCGAGGTCGCGCACGCCATGCTGGGCGAATTCCTAAGCTCCAGCGCTAAAAGATCGTAGAGGTCATCACCAAGCACGTCGATTCTGAGTACAAATACCCTGTCTATACATATTCGCCAACGCATATATGTTGTGCTACTATTGCTCGCATGGCTGAGAAGAAAACAGTGGCGATCATGGAAGATCTGTTCCAGTCACTTTCCGACCGTACCCGCTTGCGCCTTTTGAACCTCATGAGCGATAGCGAAGTGTGCGTTTGCTACTTCGTCGAAATACTTGAGGCCTCCCAGCCGCTAATCTCGCGACACTTGGCGTATTTGCGAAAGCGGGGACTGGTCGAAGCGCGCCGCAGCGGTAAGTGGATGCATTATCGGCTCGCGACCCCAAAAGATTCGTTTGCGCGGCAGGTGTTGAACGACACCTTGAGCTGGCTGGCGAGCGATAAAGAGATGCAGCGCGATCGTGAACGTCTGTCATTGGCATGCTGCGCACCGCAGAAGTTCGTGAAATTACAGGGAGCACCTAGCCCAACGCTGAACCAGTAGTCGAAAGCACTCATAGGAGATGGAGATGAAACAAGAGAAAATTACCGCGGCAGTTCAAGAACACTATGCGGCTGTTGCGCGTGGCGAGGCATCGGGATGTGGCGCGCCGGTTGAGGATGTCGCCCGGTCGATTGGCTATAGCGACGCAGAACTGGCCATCGCCGGAGACGCCAACCTTGGCCTCGGCTGCGGGAATCCTCTTGCCCTGACGGAGATCAAGCAAGGCATGACGGTGCTCGATCTGGGATCGGGCGCCGGGTTCGACTCTTTTCTGGCATGGGTTCGGGTGGGTCCGACGGGGCATGTGATTGGCGTCGACATGACCGACGACATGTTGAGCCGTGCCCGTGAGAACGCCGCAAAGCGGGGGGCGACAAACGTTAAATTCCGCAAAGGGTTCATCGAAGATCTGCCGGTCGAAAGCAAATCGGTGGACTACGTCATAAGCAACTGCGTCATCAATCTTTCGGCCGACAAGCCCGCGGTGTTCCGTGAGATCGCTCGCGTATTGAAGCCGGGTGGACACTTTGCCGTGAGCGACATAGTGTTACTCAAGCCTCTGCCTGAGGAACTCGTGCGCGACGTTAGTGCGTATGTCGGCTGCATTTCTGGCGCAAGCCTGATGACCGACTACCTGAGCACCGCGCTTTCAGCCGGACTGCGCAGCCTGAGCATTCCCCAGATTGCGTTTGGCGAAGACCTGATCAAGGTTCTGGCGCCTGAAGCAAGTTGCAGCGGCAACTTATGTTGCTGCGGAAGTGCGACTTCTCTGAAAACGCCCAACGAAACCATTCGCGAAGCTGCGTCGTCGGTGGCGTCGATCAAACTGCACGGAAGAAAGTAAAAGCAGGACTAGCTCAGCGCTAAACGGACAAGGGCTGCTGCTCAATCGGCAGCCCTTGTCTGTTGTTCCCGAATATCTTCGGTTCCAAAACCCTATCCTCGGCCAATGATGTCAGGTACATTGGGACTTAGCGAAAGGGATAACGTGTTGAAGAGGGAAACTGCTGGTCGGCGAGTCTTCGCCGAGGATCGCTTACGCCTGAATAATGTGATACTCGCGGGAATTCTGGTTCTGGGGACTTTGCTGCTCTACAATCCCGTGGTTCGCTTTCCGTTCGTCAACTTCGACGACCCGATGTATGTAACACAGAATTCCCATGTCGTGACCGGGTTTACATTTGACAATCTCCGCTGGGCATTTCACACGTTTGAGATGGGCCACTGGCATCCCTTGACTTGGATTTCGCACATGCTGGATTGCCAATTCTTCGGCCTGAATCCTGCAGGGCATCATTATTCAAACCTCCTGATACACGCGGCGAATGTGCTGCTCGTCTTCATGTTGCTGGCGTCAGTTACCGGTGCGCGATGGCGAAGTTTCCTTGTGGCCACGCTGTTTGCAGCTCATCCGCTAAATGTGGAAGTTGTGGCATGGGTAGCCGACCGAAAGACCGTGCTCAGCGCGTTCCTTTCGTTGCTGATGTTCGGGGCATACGCCTGGTATGCGAAAGAGACCAAGTGGTCGAGGTATGCGGTTGTAGTCGGAAGTTTCGTGCTGGCCCTCGCGGCAAAGTCGATGGCCGTCACGATGCCTTTGGCCTTGCTGATTGCGGATTACTGGCCACTTCGACGGTTCTAGCAAGTGCCGGGAGAAAGCAAGACACGACGAGAAATTGCGACAAGGCTTGTATTAGAGAAAGTTCCGCTACTGTTCCTGAGCGCGATGGATTCCTACGTCTCGGTGCTGGCGCAGAAGTCAACAGAGACGTTGAACACGGCCCAGCCTTTCTCGGATCATCTGAAGAACGCAGCTGTGGGATACACGGCTTATCTGGCAAAGGCCGTGTGGCCTAGCGATTTGGCTATTTTCTATCCGCTGGTTCCGCATATCTCTTGGGTAATGGCGATAGGCTCTCTCCTGGTGCTTGCCGCTATTTCGGTCGCAGCCTACGTGTTCCGAGAGAAGAAGTACTTTGCTGCTGGATGGCTGTTCTTCCTGCTTAGCCTGGTTCCGGTCATAGGAATCGTGCAGGTCGGGGGACAAGCGATGGCCGACCGTTATGCCTACACTCCGCTGATTGGCATTTACATAGTTGTCGTGTGGGGCGCGTCGGAGTTATTGAAAACTCGGTTCGTTCCCTCGTACGTGCTTCCTATGGCCGTTCTTTTGATCGTCGCTGCACTCACTGTGACGACGCGGGTGACTCTGACACACTGGCAATCGGGAATCGCGCTGTTCACGCAGGCGGAGAAAGTTGCTCGGGTACCGGATACTTCGATCGAAACCGACCTAGGTATTGCTTATGCGGATGCGGGACAGGCCGATGAGGCATTGAAACATCTCCAACTGGCAAAGGACTCGTCTCCCCGTCACTCGTCGCTTGCGCTTGGGACATTCCTGATACAGCACGGGCAGGTGAGAGAGAGCATCCCCGAACTGGAAGCCGTGATCCGATACTCCGAGTCGGCAGTCGCGCGGGAGTCCGCCTATAACAATCTGGCCACCGCACACCTGATTCTCGGAGAGTATCTGGAGGCAGAAAACGGTTTTACGGCTGCGCTGAAGTTAAACCCTGCGCGCCGCAACTCACTATTTGGCCGCGGAGAGGCGTTCTATTACGAAGCCAAGTTTGATGACGCTGCGCGAGACTTCATTCATGCACTGCAGCTCGGGCCGAATTCGCAACTGTATTTATGGTTGGGCAAAGCGTTGGAGGGTGGCCACCGGTATGACGAAGCCGTAGCCGCCTACGCCAGCGCAGGAGTTGACCCGGCGCTCGCCTCCGAGGCTCAGTCTCGAATTGCGGCATTGCGCAATGGAGTGCCGAAGCGATAGTTGGCGCTGCGCACAATTTTGCTAGAAGTTTCCTCAGAGCGGGTCGGCTTGCAAGTCTGAGCGGATCTCGAATCCCAGGCGCGAGCCCGCGTGCGCTCGGATGCTACATGCGCAGTCGTTTCGAAGATAAAAATAGGCGTGTCACATTGTTAATCATTCTTATCTAAGTTGCTCATTGCACAAGAATTTTTCCTGATAAATGCCGCGATTTTTCTGTAAGGCACCTTAAATTGCAAAGACACTCCGCCTATAACAAGATCGCTTAGCCTCCCCGTAGTCGAGCTAGTCGGCATGATCCGGCAGCCGTGGGGACGCGGTTTGTTGGGAGGGCAGGAATGAGACGCAATTGTAACGAAGCTTTTGATCGCGGCGACCGCTCGTTCAGGAGACGGTGGCTTCCCGCATTGTTCATATGTCTCGTTGCATTATGTCTGTGCGGCGTGGCGATCGGACAGGTAGGAGCAGGCAGCCTGAGCGGAATGGTTCAGGATCCGAGTTCTGCTGTCGTGTCCGGTGCGGCTGTGACCTTAACTAATACTCAGAATGGTGTCGAACGCGCGGCTACCACCACCAGCTCTGGGGCGTTCTATTTTGCCGCAGTTCCGAGCGGTGACTACCGGCTCACAATCAAGATGCCGGGCTTCCGCGACTTGGTCCGGCAGAATATTCATGTGAACCCGGGTGATAGCCTGGCGCTTCAGGAACTCAAGATGACGTTGGCCTCCACCGCCGAGTCTGTTTCAGTCGAAGGCGCCGTGGGCACGATCCCGCTCGACAGTGGCCAGCTTGCTTCTACTATTTCCTCAACAGATGTTGATCGCCTCTCGGTTGTGGGACGAGACGCGACGGAACTTCAGAAAATCCTTCCGGGATTTGCAATCCGCAGCACTGATAACACCAATACCGCGGCCGATTTCTCGCAGGTCAACATCGGCATGGGGAACGCTTATATTTCGAATGGCGCTCCCGTGGCTGGCACGACCCTAAAGCTCGATGGCGCCAACCTGACCGATTCCGGCAACATGGGCGCCAATCTGCAGAACATCAATGTGGCGTTCGTAAGCGAAGTTCAGGTGCAGACCTCGAATTTCGGTGTTGATCAGTCGAATGGACCGGTGGTGATTACGGGCGTCACGAAGCCGGGAACGCAGGCGTACCATGGCTCGCTCTACACCTACGCAAGAACCAGCGCGCTGAACTCGAATGATTCGCTGGCAAAGTACAACAAGATTGACCGCCCCGACGATCGCTACATCTACCCCGGCTTCACGCTCAGTGGTCCGGTTCCCGGCACCAAGAAGTTGACGTTCTTCACTGGCGCCGAGTTCGATGCGCAGAAGAGTGTGTACGCTTACGGCGGCGCGAGCAGCGCTATCGTCAATGCGCTGGTCCCGACCAAGGACATGCGCAAGGGCGATTTCAGCACTAATGCACTGAAGGCTTACTTGGGCAATACGATTTGGAATGATCCTAATCGGCTTGCGACCTATGCTCAGATTTCGCCGACGCCTACCGTGGGTGACAAGGGCGGCACGCTGACAAATGGCAACATCTCGGCGTTCCTCGATCCGGGTGCGATGGCATTGGTCAACAACACCCTGCCTCTGCCGAATCTTCCGGAGACCAACGCAGACGGATACAACTATCAGGTGCTGAACCTGGTGGATAACAATATCTTCCAGACGACTAGCCGCCTGGACTACAACATCAATCCCAACAACCTGGTTTTCTTCCGCTACAGTTTTGAACATGGCCTGCAAGGACAGCCGCAGGTGCCTTACTACGCTCCGCAGAGCATCATGGGTGCAGTCAATACACCGGGTGGCGGATTGCTAAACCGGATCAATGTGCACAGCGCTTCGGCGAATTACGTAAAGGTCTTCTCGCCGACGCTGACCAATGAATTGACGGCGACCCTCACCTACTTCACGCAGCAGTTCGAGCCGAAGAATCAGAAGGCACTGCTAAAATCCACGATCAACTATCCGTACAACGGTGTATTTGACAACGGAAGCCAGCAGTATCCGCAGTTGGGAACCTACACACCTTATGGTGGCCTGCCGCTCGGCTTGTGGCCGGACTTCACTACTGGTGGACTGTTCCTGCACAAGTATCAGCCAGCGGTCAGCGACAACCTGAGCAAGGTTGTGGGCAAGCATGGGCTGAAGTTCGGCATCTTCGGACAGCGCGTGGCCAACAATCAGGCGAACCAGAGCCAGGCCAACGGCATTATCCAGAACTACTGGTTTGGCGCTGCTGGAAACGAGCTACACAGCTACAACGGATACTATCCGGACGGAACCCCTGCGTTCGATCCCACTCCGCACTTCAATAGCGGCAACTCACTTGCTAACTTCTTCGAAGGCCAGATTCAGGACTACCACCAGGCCTCATTTACTCCTCGCACCAATATCTACTTCTGGAATATTGAAGGCTACGCGCAGGATGCGTGGCGGCTCAGTCCCAGTGTTGTCGTTACCTACGGTCTCCGTGTGGCCCATCTTGGACCCTGGACCGACTCGCATGGGCTTGGTGCTGCTGTGTGGCAGCCGAACCTGATTGGAACCTCAATGAACGCGACGACCAATCCATTCCCAGGGTTCCAGTGGCACGGCATCAATCCCGCGATTCCGAATTCAGGCACAGGTTCTTCAGGAGCTTACTTCGAACCCCGCGTCGGTGTTGCGTGGGACGTGTTCAAGAATGGCAAGACGGTGGTTCGTGGTGGATATGGCGCTTACCGCTTCCACGACTCGGCTGATGATGTAATCGGCGCATTCCAAACAGCAAGCGGACTGCGCAAGGCTGACCTCCAAGGCTTCAGTGGCAACACGCTGGCGGGTGTCAGCACGGTACATCAGGATCCGGCGACCTACGGCAATGCCGGGGGTACGCAGACCTCGTTGCCGATTTCCTCCGTCTCCGGACTTCTTGCGAGCGATCACAAGACGCCCGTTACTAACAATTACAGCTTGAGCATCACCCAGCAGTTGAACCGGACCACCTTCCTGCAATTCTCTTATGCAGGGAACAACAGCAACTCGATGATGAATAACGGAACCACACAGGCTGTCGTTCTTAACAACCTGAACGCTGTTCCAATCGGGTACCTGTTCTCGTCGGCAGCGGCGACCAAGATCAATGCTGCAACCGCGTCATGGATGCCACGGCCATGCAATCCTGAAGGCTGCACGCCTTACCAGGCTGCGCAGTTGAATAACACTCAGGATTGGGCGGGCGAGCCGAGTGTGCAGGCTGCAAGACCGTATCCGCAATACGGCAGCATCATCGTGCCGCAGCACAACACATACGCTAACTACAATGGCTTCCAGGCTCTGTTGGTGAAGCAGACCGGACACCTTACCTACAACATTAATTACACGTGGTCTAAGTCGCTGGGCGTTTTGGGTTCCGCGGCTGACTTCAACTACACCGCTCCGGTTGATCCTTTCCACATCAGGAACAACTACGGGCCGATGAACTTTGACCGCAGCCACATCCTCAACCTGTCGTACTCGTACCAGTTCGGCAAAGTCACTCCGCAGCGCTCGCTCGGGTTGATTGCGAACGACTGGATGGTTTCGGGAATCACGACAGTTGAAAGTGGCGGCAACATGCAGACTGGAGTCAGCTTCTCGCCGAACTTCTACCTGCAGGGCACGATCAATCAGGCCGATGGTCAGAACTACTCGATCAGCAGCCAATCCATTCTCGGAACACCAGATGTTAGCCTGCAGCCTGTCCTAACGTGCAATCCGCGCTCGGGGCTCGCGAAGAACCAGTTCGTCAATGGCGCATGCTTCGGGCTTCCGACGGTTGGAACCAACGGTCCGTACATCATGCCTTACATGCACGGCCCAGCGTACTTCAACAGCGACCTCAGTCTGGAGAAGGCATTCTCTCTCGGAAATGAATACAAGTTGCGTTTCCGCTATGCGGCCTTCAACTTCCTGAATCACCCGCTGCACAGCTTTGGTACTCCGTACCCGAACCAGACGACACTCGTTATGTCGGGCACGTCACCTTCAACTGCAAGAAGCACAAACTCAAACTTCGGATATGCTCCACTGTCGGTAGGACGCCGCCTCTCGGAGATTTCGCTGAAATTCGAGTTCTAACCACGTACCTAGATGCTCCTCCAAGTCCCCGTCGCTCTATGGCGGGGACTTTCTTATGTTTTTCTGTTGGTTACCGATTGGTACATTCGTGTGCGGGAAGACCTCGGTGAGGGCTAGCACTCAAAGCTTTTGACCTCACGGATAAGCTTGGCTAATTTGTATGTTTTCGCTTTCTGTTCTCTTGTTACAATCTGATCAATGGAGCTGGAGACCAAGCTTCGCATACTGTCTGACTCGGCAAAGTATGACGCTTCGTGTGCGAGCAGCGGCTCGCGCCGCAGCGCCGAGCTCGGAGCTCTCGGCAACACCGCTGCGTGCGGTGTGTGTCACAGCTACACTCCGGACGGTCGCTGTGTCTCGTTGCTGAAGATTCTGCTGACGAACTACTGCATTTACGACTGCGTGTTCTGCGTGAACAGGTCATCGAGCGACATCCCCCGCGCACGGTTCACTCCGGCGGAGGTTGCGCAGCTCACCATCGACTTCTTCAAACGCAATTACATCGAAGGACTCTTTCTGAGTTCCGGCATCATTCAGTCGCCCGACTACACAATGGAGCAGCTCGTCGAAGTTGCACGCACACTGCGCGTGGAGCACCGATTCAATGGCTATATTCATCTGAAGACGATTCCTGGCTGTTCGCCGGAGCTGCTACGTCAGGCGGCGAGCTATGCCGACCGCCTCAGCGCAAACATTGAGCTACCAACCCAGACCGACCTCGACAAACTCGCTCCAGAGAAAAACGGTGCAGTGATCGAGGATGCGATGGGGCGGGTGAAAACGGAGATCGTGTCATCCAAGGAGGAGCGCTCGAAGCGGAAATCGGCTCCTGCTCTGGCTCCCGCAGGCCAAAGCACGCAGATGGTCATTGGCGCCACTCCAAGCACCGACTCGCAGATTCTGGCCAAGTCATCGCATTTGTACTCGGCTTACAAACTGAGACGGGTTTACTACTCGGCGTTCAGTCCATTTCCAAAAGCTGATGCAAGGCTCCCGATCGCGGCGCCACCACTGGTGCGAGAGCATCGTCTGTACGAGGCCGACTGGCTGATGCGTTATTATGGCTTTCAAGCCGACGAACTTACTACGGCAGACCAGCCCAACTTGGATTCGAAGGTCGATCCGAAGCATGCTTGGGCCCTGCGGCATCGCGAGTTCTTTCCCTTGGATGTGAACCGAGCCACGCGCGAGCAATTACTTCGCGTTCCCGGCATAGGCTACCGCAACGCGCTGCGTATACTGTCGATTCGCCGCTATCATCGGCTCTCGCTCGACGATCTCCGCAAGCTGCGAATCTCGCTGCGTCGCGCGAAGCCATTCATCATCACCACTGATCACAGTCCCTCAGTCGTGCTACTGGACTCTAGCCGTTTGCAGTCGGCGACGGCCGCCCCTGAGCAGCTCGCTTTGTTTGACGCCGCCAATGCCGCAGTCGTGGGTGAACTGTGATCCACGTCGCGGTGGAGGCGGATTTTGACAGCTTTCGACAACGCTGTCGCGAGCTGCTCGCCGCCAATGTCGCGCCTCATGATGTTGCGTGGTCCGACGCCGATTGTGAGCAGTTGTCTCTCTTGCCTGCTGCGGCGGTAGGGGAATCTGAAGACAAGCTGAGGGTTCCACGGAAGTATTTCGATCTCGCGCGGCTTGTTTGTTGCCACACGGATCCGGCGCGGTGGCACCTGCTGTACAGCGTTCTGTGGAGAATCGTTCACGGTGAGCGCAATCTACTGGCAGTACAGGTTGAGCCAGACGTTCTACGTCTGAATCGAATGCGGCAGGAGGTTGCACGAGACATTCATCACATGCACTCCTTCGTGCGCTTCCGGCGAATGGAGCGCGATGGGGAAGAATGGTTTGTGGCGTGGTATCGGCCGGATTACCGAATTATTCGCGTTGCGGCACCATTCTTCGAACGGCGTTTTGCGGCAATGCGCTGGAGCATCCTTACGCCGCACGGCTCGGCGAACTGGGATGGCGTGCGGCTGTCCTATTCACCTGGAGTAGCTTTGCCGCGTGCCCCGCAAAGCGATCAACTCGAGTCGCTCTGGTCCACCTACTACCGAACGACATTTAACCCGGCGCGGATGAATCTCGACCTGATGCGGCAGGAGATGCCGTCCCGCTTCTGGAATCATCTTCCCGAGCTGCAGAATTTACCCGAAGTGCTGGCCGATGTTCCGGCTCGGCTGGCGACGATGCGGCGTCAGCAGGCAACTTCGGCGCACCCTCTTGTCCCACACAGCCGCGATCTCAACGTGCTGCGCGAGGCGGCAAGCGCGTGTACTGCGTGCCCGCTGCATTGCGAAGCAACACAAACGGTCTTTGGCGAAGGTGCAGCCAACGCTCGCGTCGTGCTTATAGGCGAGCAGCCTGGGGATGTTGAGGATCAAGAAGGACGCCCGTTCGTCGGACCTGCAGGCGAGGTACTGGACCGTGCTATGGCTGAGGCTGGAATTCCGCGCGGTGACGTTTACATGACGAACGCGGTGAAGCACTTCAAGTTTATTCGGCAGGGCAAGAAACGCATTCACCAGACTCCGCGCATGTCAGAGATCGTAGCGTGCCGACCTTGGCTTGAATCCGAGCTGCAATCGATCCAGCCACGAGCAATCGTGCTGCTGGGTACGACGGCTGCCAAGTCTCTACTTGGCAACAGTGTTCGAATCACTCGCGATGCGGGCAAAGTGGTGCAGACGCCCTATGCCAAGCACACGGTGATCAGCGTGCATCCCAGTTTCGTGCTCAGAAGTGCCGACGAAGAGCAATCGCGTGCGGTCTACGACAGACTCGTCTCGGATCTGGCCAGCGTAAGGCAATTCGTCCGCGAGCAAGCGGATAAAGAAGCAAATCCTGCAATCTAAAGTCTCCCACCTAGTAGAAGTGATAGGATTCTCGTCTTCATGCATTTGACCCAACCAGATGGAACCTGCTGTGTGGAGCGCACATCTGATGCTGATACGAACGTCGGTATTCAGGGATCCTGTCCAACGCTGTTGAATATTTCGGGTGCGGAATTCCGGTTCGTATGCGGCGCGGTTGTCACTTTCAATCCGCTACTCACAACCGAAACGTGTTTTGGCGAATCCAGAGTATGAGTGACTTCATTTCGAGTTCCGGTCTCCGTTCTGGAGACCTCTAATCAGCACAAGGAGCAGCCGCGATGATTCGTGAGGATGTATTGCAGAGTTTTCCTGAGCTTTTTGGCACAAAGCAGGTGGCTGGGCATGAGCTCAATATCGAAGAGACCATCGCCACACTCACGCGTGAGCTCAATCCGGCGATAGCTGCGGCGCTCTCGGCCCGGCGTGCAATCCTCAACTCTCCGCAGCCTGTGCGTGAAAAGTATGCGTGGCCTAAGTGGGACGAGCGCTTCGAAGATCCGATCAGCGGGAAGCCGTGGACATTCCGCGAGATCATCCAGGGATTAATTGATAACTTCCTCGGCCGCGAGACTCCACATCGCTGGCGACTCAATGACGAAGTGGACATACCAGCCGATGCGCATCCTCTGAAGAACGCTGGGTTGGAGCTGACCGGGCCGTGGTATCCGCTCGACATGGCGTTCAATGCGCTGAACAGCAATGCCCCGATGAATATGCCGGATTTCGAAGATGCTTCGCCAACGCACTTCCGACCCGACGGCACTCCGTCGCATGAGCCTATCGGTGTCTTCGGCGCATTGAAGAACGCGAAGGAAATTCTGGAGGGGAAGTGGAAGGACCGCGCCTACGAAGTGCAGAAGAAACACCAGTCTCGCAAATACACGATTGCACGCGAGCCGGGGAGGTGGCCTACACGCTTCGTTCGTCCGCCGAGCATTCATGTGCGCTATGACCACGTGCTCGTGGATGGAAAGCCTGCTCCGGGATTGGTGGCAATCGCCGTCCTCTGGACATTCAACAACTACGACGCACTGAAGCGCGCGGGAACGAGCGTTTACTTCTACATCCCAAAGCTGCAGACTCCGCACGAAGCACTGATTGTCGAGAAGCTGTTTTCGCGGCTCGAAGGCATGATCGGTGTTCCGGCGGGAACGATCAAAATTAAAATGCTCTACGAGGAAGGCAATGGTGGACGGTTCCTGCCTGCAATCGTGTGGACGCTGCGCCGCCGATTGCTCGGCACCAATGTTGGTCGCTGGGATTACCTTGGCAGCTTGATTGAAATGTGGAAGGACGATCCCAACGGTGTTTTCCCCGATCCTCAGACAATCGGCATGGCCGCGCCAAACATGATCGCGTACCAGCGCTACAACGCGTTGGTGATGCTGCTCTCGGGATTGAAGCACGGCGAGTTCACGCAGGGCGCTCCGATCGGTGGCATGGCGGCGGTAATGATCTATCAGCAAGGCGATGCTTACGGACGCGCGCGATACAACCAGCTTGCGTTGCGTGCGATGGCCGTCGATAAGCTTCGCGAACGGTTACTTGGGCTGATGTTCGTTCCGGACGAACAGCTCGCTGCGCAGCCAACGCTGGAGGAGATTCTCTCCGGCCAGGTGAAAGGAAGACTCTACGATGCTTATCGGCAGAGTTGGGTCGCGAGTCCCGAGACAAGCTATGTCGAGGCGGGAAACGCTCCGCTGCGCGCTGCCTTGGGCCAGTTGCAAGCGATGCTCGATGCGAAGCGTGACATGGTGGATGTGAAAGGCAAGCCGGTACCGACCGTGAACAGTGGTCTCGTCGAATCGGAGCAACAGGTGTTTCAGTCACGCGGCCTGATCGATTCCAAAGGGCGCATCACGCCGAAGGTGATCACGCGCGAGTCGCTCGATGCTCCGGAGAAATTCTTGTCACCCGAGCTCTGGGAATCCATCTATAGCGTTCCCAAGGGTGATGTGACGATTGAGCACATCCAGCACGCGTTCTACATGGCTGCAAACTACGGCTTCCAGATTCTGAATGGAAACTTTGCCGCAGCGATTGATGACTACGAGTTATACCTGCGTTTCATGAATGACCTTGCGACCTATCGAATCGATATGTCGTGGCTATGGACGCTGGTTCATCATCGGGCAACTATCACTAAGGATGGATACCTGAAGCGTCCTGCGCTCACCGAAGATGGCGTGGTTCCTGCCACAAATGCCGAACAGGTGAAGGCTGGAACTCGCTTCACTCCAGAGCTGTTCGAGAAGGTCTTTGAGTATCACGATGAGTGGACGCGTGAATTCTTCGCTGAACTGGATCGTCGTGGTGATCCGGGGCGTTTCGACCGCTCGAAGGCGCAGGTCATCATGGAGCTGCTGAAGAAGCAATTGCTTTCGGATCGCTACATCCAGCATAGCGCGCGCGTTTTGTTCGCAGTCGGCTCGGCAAACGCGCAGCAGCGGGCGCAAATCCTTGAAGCAGTGTTTGACTTGTCGCGCGAGGAACTCGTGAACCGTGGTGAGTCAGCGAAAGCCGCTCTGGCCGCCCACGACTATGTGTTCGACATCTTTGCTGACGGCAGGCAATAGCAATACGCTACTGCGGTTCGGTGAGGCAGCCTCGGGGCTGCCTCATTTTGCGTTCTAAGATGCTGCATCGTGAGATTCATTTCTCGAAGTACGAGGATTGAGACTCATCCCACGCGCACTGTGAGCATCGAAATCGATCCGCCATCGACGCCCTCTACAGGAAAAGAAATCGGCTCGCTTGCCTGTCGCGCACCAATGACATATAGCAAAGGTAGGTAGTGCTCTGGTGTCGGAACCGCCAGCATCGCCTCTCTGCCGAGTTTCTGCTCGTAGTTGAGCAGCGGAGATGATTCACCGGCCAGCAATAACTCTCTCACGCGCGCCTCGAACGAAACGGCCCAGTCGAATGGCTCCGCAACGTGACGTCCCCAGGCATATGCGTGCAGGTTATGAACGACATTTCCGCTGCCTACAATGAGAACTCCCTCATCGCGCAATTGCGAAAGTCGTTTGCCTATTTCGAAATGGAAGCTGGCGGGTTGAGTTTCATCAATGCTCAACTGCACGATGGGAATGTCCGCGTCGGGATACACGTGGCAGAGCACGGCCCAAGTGCCATGATCCAGTCCCCATTGATCATCCATTGTTACGGGAAGGGGAGCCAGCAACTGCTGAACGCGCGTCGCAAGCGCGGGATCGCCCGTGGCGCGATACTGCACATCGTAGAGTTCGCGCGGAAAGCCGCCAAAATCGTGTATTGTCCTGGGCGCTGTGCTTATAGTTACCGCTGAGCCGGGTACGTACCAGTGGGCCGAGATGGAGAGAATGGCTTTCGGTCGAGGGATGGACTTGCCGATAGCCGCCCAGCCCTCGGTGTACTGATTATGAGTAACGGCATTCATCGGATTGCCGTGTCCGAAAAAGACTGCAGGCATCATGGGAGTTCCTCCTCCCTCATTAACTTCAGAATTTTAGTCCCATCGCTTTAGTCGTGAACTCTACCAGCGGGGCCATCGAACGGCATGCTGAAACGAAGTCGCGCATGAACGTCGGCCCGCAAACTTGATCTGCCGTGAGTTCGACGGAGGCGATGTAGTCCTTGCGCTTGAGGTCTTCGATGCAGACGTGCTTCGGGTCAAATCCTTTCGGAGGTCGCGTGAGGCTGTCGCCTTCAAGTTCGTATTTGCGTGCGACTTTTTGCCATTGTTGCGGCTGGTTGACGATTGCCGTTCGTATCTTGGTCAGCGTTGGATTGTCTGGATGCCAGACACCCCCTGCAACGAAACAGCCTGTGGGTTCAAGGTGCAGGTAGAAGATCGGAGCATGGATGTCCTTGCCGTTCTCGTGCATGAATCGCATGCCGACGTGTGTTTTGTACGGCATTCCGTCTTGAGAGAATCTGGTGTCGCGATAGATTCGGAACAGCGATCCTCGCGTCGGTCTCGCGTCGGCGACAAAGTGCGGGCTCAGCTTGCCCAGATGCGGAGCGAAGCTCGTGATGAACTCCATTGCGGGTTCGACGACTACCTGCTGATAGCGCGCCTTATTCTTCGCAAACCACTCGCGGTTGTTATTGCGTTTGAGTTGGCGCAAGAAAACGAACAAATCAGGCTGGAAGAAAGCAGCATCCGGCATTGAGCGTCCTCGCTTAAGACATCTCTACTAACTTAATTGTTTGCTGATGGACGCGACAACTATGCTGGAGTTACTTCTTGAGGCCAACCTTGAACTTCGGATGATGTGGCGTACCGGTGATGGAGACGGGCAACTCTGCTCCGGCATTGTGCTTTTTGAATAGAGGGTCGACGAACTTAAGAAGAAACGACTTCACGCCCTTTGTCGCCTCCGAGACTTTTGCCTGTATCCGGAGCTTACCTTTCAGGTTCACGCTGCTGTTCAGAACGTTGAATGTGCCTCCGCCATCCGCTGTCGCGCCCGGCACCTGGAAGTTAGCACCCGCGAGTCCTGCAATCCCATCCTTCATATCCACGTTGCTCGACAGCACAGTGACGGCGTGATCTGGCGGGTCTGGATCTTTTGGGTTCCCCCGCGATTTTGCTCCTAGCTCGTCTAGTTTTCGTTGGGTCTGCGGTGATGTGAAGTGCGCATCACGGATAGCAAAGTTACCGATAAGTCGCACGCGCTCAAGGAAACGCCTGCTTCCGCGCTCTACGTTCGCGATTGTCTTAAATGTTATTGGCCCCATCATTGATGGTTGCGGGGCGGAGACAAACAAACGCAACAGGTCTTCAACACGTCCCCGATCACACGAGAATTGCATTCGTACCAGATCCTGAGCGTCTTGTGATCGCTGTGGCGTGATAACGCCGTAGCCTTTTATCTCAGTCGAACCAAGCCGCGCATCGACCGTTTGGAGGTCAATCTTGCCGTTGTTTGTTTCAACCACTGCGTTGAACTGTACTTGCAGTGGCATGGGGTGATGCGCACTCCGCAGTTCGAATCCGGCGACATCGGTCCTGCCCGAGACGGCGATGCTGCCGAGTGTGCCCTTGAATTGCCCATTACTGCTCAACAGTCCGCCAATCGCGGGCGCTGTTTGCAACTGGCCATCGTTCACGCTGAAAGTGCCTGAGACCGGAGACTGCATAGCTGCATTGGATTGCCAAGGGCCAATGTTTCCTCTCGCGGCAATCTGCATGATCGGAACGGGGTTCTGCAGGGCGACATCGAAGTTGCTCGTCTTGTTCGGACCAACGTTGTCGATTCGGAGACGAGAGATGGGGAAGCGCAAGGGATTTCGAGGATTGTCGCCAACTACGTCCAACGCTGCTCCATCAGCAACAAGATGATCAAGCGTGAGTTGCCCTTTCTGTTTTCCACGATGAAACTCAAGGTTGTTTGCTGCGCCCGCGGTCGAGATGCGTACCACTAGTCCTTCGGCCTTTACAGACGAAATCGATTTCGATGAACCGATCATGCCGGAGTAACTGGTGAGTAGTGTTAGTCGCTTGATCGTCACACTCGGCTCGGCATGTGGAGAACGTTTGATCGTTACATCTTCGGCTACGAAGCCCGGTTGCGGCATGAAGACCTGGTGGAATTTCCCGAACTCAATCACCGCTGACGAGTGCTGGTGGAGGCGCTCGGCTATTCCCCTCGGCGTGAATGGCCATTTCAGTGCGAATACGATCGCGACCGCAATCAGCGCGATCAGGATGGCAACACCCACCAGCGAGGCGATCCGGCGGCGACGCGGAGGAGAGGTGATTACCTGAACTGCTGGGGGCTCAGAGGGAAAGTGAGTTTGTTTGTAAGTTGCAGTCCTGCGGGCCATTGCCGACACCATTTATGAGAGACGCAACTCATACGATGCCGGAAGGTTACAGAACCTTTGTACGTTGCAGCTTTCCAAACGAGAGTGGCGTAGCTTTGCGCGCGGTCTCTGCGCATTCGGCTATGGACGACTAGGCTCCAGCGGCGTCGCTCTCGCGATCCGCTGCTTCCATACGCAGGAAGATGGTGAACACTGTTCCGTTCCCCTCTTTGCTGCGCACACGGATCACGCCTCCATGCTTCTGGACGATCTGTCGTGAAACCCACAACCCAAGACCTGTTCCCATGTCTTTTTTGGTCGTGAAAAACGGGTCGAAAATCATGGCCAGGTTCTCGCGCTTGATTCCCAATCCAGTATCGGCCACGGTCACTCGCACCGCGTAGTCTTTCACGTGCACGTCCGACACGCGAATGTAGATGGTGCCACGGGATGGAACAGCATCAATACTGTTCGCGAGCAGATTGGAAACTACCTGCCGCAGCTCTCCTGCAATGCCCTTGACAACACATGTGCCGCGGTAAGTCCTCTCCAGAGAAATGTACTTGGAAGTTATCTTTCGCGAGTAGAGGCCAACTAGTTCATCCACCATCTCGGAGAGATTCACCTCTCCGGCTTGCGAACCTTCGCGGTAGAAGCCAAGCGTTTGTCGTGTCATGTGAGCTACACGGGTCAGTTCGCGTTCGGCAAGATCTACATTGGCGCGCGTTTCCGGAGTTAAGTCCTCGTCACAGGAAATAAGGAACAGAGCATTGGTGGCAGCTTCCAATGGGTTATTGATTTCATGCGCCATGGTGGCGGCCATGCGGCCAACGGATGCGAGTTTTTCGCTGCGCACCAACGCTGCCTCAGTTCGCTTACGCTCGGAGACATCCATCACCACGCCCGTGAGGCGAACCGCACGATTCCTGTCGTCCTTGAGTGCGCTGCCCCGTGTGACGATCCAGTGAATGGACTCGTCGGGCCATACCACTCGGCACTCCACCTCGAAATCGCCGCGGCTTTTCAGCGCCGCTGCAAGTTGCTGCTCCGTGCGCACCCGATCGTCAGGATGGATGCAGGAGACAAATGCGATATGACTGGGCTTTGTTCCCTCTGAAAGACCGAGTAGCTTCATGCACTGCTGGTCCAACTCGTGTTCGCCTGTCTCCGGGTACCAGGACCAGACGCCCATATCGGCCGCCTCGGCCGCCAACCTGAGCCGCTCTTCCGTCTCGCGCAATTCGGAAAGGAATGCTGCCCGTGTCTCGGCCAGTTCGCGTTGAGCGCGTGCTTCGGAGGCTTCCATTTCCTTTCGCAGCAATTGCTCGCGAACCGTGCGGTTCTCGTCTTCGAACTGCTTACGTCGTAAGGCGGCCCGTATGCGCGCTCGAACTACATCGAATTCGATTGTTTTGGAGATGTAATCGTCCGCTCCGGCATTGATCCCTTCGTTCATTGCATCCGGGGAGTCGTGCGATGTGAGCATCAGCAATGGGATGTCTCGCAATTCCGGAGACTCTTTGATCGCCTTGCAAGCATCGTTGCCTGACATGCCGGGCATGTTTACATCCAGCAGAATGCAGTCCACAGGTTGCACTGCGAGCAGTTCCAATGCTTCTGCGCCCGAGCGGGCGAGCACCACGTCATAGCCTTCCTGGCGCAGTTGTGCTGCAAATTCTTCGCGGAACGTCGCGCTGTCATCAACTGCCAGGATCTTCTTTGGGCCGAGGACTGACTGCGTATCAACCGCGGACGGGGTACTGGAAGAACGAAGGATGGCAGCGAGGCGGGCGAGAATAATGCTGAAATCCTGATCCTTGCGAATGAAGCCGTCTGCACCGCCTTCCAGTGCCCGCAATTCCTCAGTCGGGTCCTCGGATGCTGTGAGCAACAGGCAGGGAGTTCGTCTTAAAGCTGCATCTTCGCGTACGCGTCGCACGACGGTTGTGCCGTCGATCCCGGGCAGTCCGTTGTCCACAATCAGGGCGGCGGGGCGATTATTGACCGCGACCTGCAGACCCTCCTCGCCCGATGCAGCAGTAAGCACTCGATAGCCGGAGGATTCCAGCGTCATCTGCATTTCGCCGCGGAATGTCGGACTGTCGTCGATGATAAGAACTTTTCGCTCGGCGACGGCATCCGCGTGTTCGCGGTGCAAGTTCATCAACTCCTTGCCGCGTGCCACAACGTATGCGATGTCGTATGGCTTTCCAACATATTCGTCAGCCCCGGTTTTCAACCCTCGCACACGGTCGCGAACCTGCGCCTCGGTGGAGAGCAGCATTATCGGGATCTCTGTTGTGTTGGGCTTGTGTTTCAACTCGCTTAGGAACTCGATCCCGTCTCCATCCGGCAGCAGCACATCTAACACGATTAGCTGAAATGAAAACTCCGACAGCGCGGCGCGAGCATCCTGAAGGCAGGCGCACGGAGTGGTCTCCTGTCCCGCGTTTTCGAATGCTTCGCTCAGGTCCATTCGGACTGTGAGGCTGTCGTCTACAATCAGGACCTTCAACTTCTCCTCCGAATTTCTGATCTTGTCACCAGTTCAGTCAGCTCACGAGCAATATCGTCCACGGGCAGCACACGGCGAGCAGCGCCTATGCGTACTGCCTCACCAGGCATACCATACACGACTGAACTAGTTTCGTTCTGTGCGATGGTCATCGCTCCCGCTCGTCGCGCGTTGAGCATAGCGGCGGCACCATCCCTTCCCATCCCGGTCAGCAGACATTGAATGCTGTGTCGTCCAAACTCGCGAGTAACAGAGTCAAACAGAACATCCACGGATGGCCTGCAGGAATGGCGCTCTGGGTCGCCGGTGAGCCGCAACCTGCCTTCGCACACCACGAGGTGTTTTCCGGCAGGTGCCATGACAACACCATTCATCGGAAGTGGCTCACGGTCTCTAGCGTATCGAACACGCAAGGGCGATTGTCCGTCGAGCCATTCTGCCAATGCCATCGCGAAAGGCTCCGCCAGATGGATCAGCAACAGAATCGGCAACGGGAAATTTGACGGCAGCCCGCGCAATATCTCAAGAACGGCACCCGGACCTCCGGTTGAAGCGCCGATGGCGACGACCGCGTAATCAGACTCGGCACCTGGGTTCACTGCTGGCTCCTCTATGCTCGCAGGCCGCATTAGTCGGGCACGAGGATGAGTGATGACCTTGATGCGTGAAACCAACTTAACCGTGGAAATCAGCTTTCGCTCCCAGTCGCCGTCCACATCTCCAGAGGTTGGCTTCTCAAGTACGTCGAGAGCCCCGGCGGCGAGCGCATCGTAGGTCTTGAATAACTCCCCACGATTCGTAGAGGCAGACACGATGAGAATCGGCGTGGGGCAGTAAGCCATCACGTATTCTGTGACGGCCACTCCAGCCATCTCAGGCATCATCATGTCCAAGGTGATCACATCAGGCCTCAGAGCTTGCGCCAGTTCAATGGCGCGACGCCCGTTGTCGGCTTCCGAAATCACGTCCAACGCCGGATCGGAGGCGAGCACCTCCACGATGCGCTTTCGCACCGTGAGTGAATCATCTACTACGAGGACACGTATCTTACCCATTGGCTTAACTCACCAGTTCCCGAATGCGCTGCAGCAGTTCACCTTGATCAAACTCGCCTTTCACGATGTAGGCTCGTGCGCCGACCTCCTGGCCGCGCTTTTTGTCTTCCCGAGAACTGCGAGATGTAACAAGAATCGATGGAACGTCCGAGAGCGCGGAGTATTCTCGCGTCTTCGCTACAAATTCAAACCCATTCATGCCCGGCATTTCAACATCTACGACAAAGAGATCATAGTGGCGCGCTAGCCCTTTTTCGAGAGCCTCTTCCGCCGAGTTCGCCAGATCGACCTCATATCCGGCAGATTCCAGAATGCTCTTCTCGAGCATGCGCGTGGTCAGAGAATCGTCTACTACGAGGACAACCGGAGTCTCGATTGGCAAGGGTTGATACGTATCAGAATGGTTTGTGCGCGCGGCGAGCACCAGAGCCGGAGGGTCCAACACAAGCTGCGCATTGCCTTCGGCATCAAGGGCGGCTCCTGCGACGACTGCATCCACTCCGGCGAATGTTGGGATAGGGCGAAGAAGCACGGTGGCTGTTCCAAGCAGTCGATCGACGCCAATAGCGGCCACTTCAGGCCCAGAACGCACAACTACGGCTGAGAACTTTTCACGTTTCGCCTGCTGCCTTGCGGGCTGTGCAAGTGCTCGTGCAAGTTCGATGTAGGGAATCGTTTTCCCCTCGAAGACAATCGCCTCGCCATCCGGGTTATGTACGATGTCGTCCTCCGACACGCGAAGGGTCTGGCGCACCGCGTCCACAGGCAACGAAGCGCTTACTCCATTGCTGGAAACAAGAATTGCCGGTATCGACATGAGCGAGACGGGGACGGATATCTGAATGGTCGAGCCCTTGCCCGGGTTCGTTTCGATCGCGACTTCGGCTTTGAGCTTTGTGGCGATCTCCTTTACAACGTCGAGTCCAATCCCGCGTCCGGAAATCTCATCCACCGTGCGACTGGTGCTAATGCCAGCCACTCGCGCGCGCAACAGTTCATTGATGTCCATGGTCCGTGCTTCTTGCTCGGAGCGAATTCCGGTCGCCACAATGGCGCGGCGAAGTGCTTCGATATCAAATCCACGGCCGTCATCATGGCAGAAAAATGCGACGCGATTTCCCTGACGGCGGACTTCGAGTGTGACTCTTCCAGTCGGATTCTTGTCAGCCACAAGTCTTTCCGGAGGACTCTCGATTCCATGAGCGACTGCATTCCGGACCACATGCAACAGCAGGTCTCGAACTGCCGCGAGCACGTGTGCGTCGAGTCGATGCTCGCCTCCAGAGGTTTCAAATTCAACCTCCTTGCCCAGCGTTTCTGCGCTGTTTCGCACTGCTCTGCGCATGGTGCCGAAAACGGCACTCGCCGGGATTAGTCGGACTTGGCTAGCCGTGTCGCGAACCTGTGCCAACTCGCTCTCAACTTGTTCCAAGCCGGCGGTTAGGGTTCGACGAAGTGGCTTCAGCAGATTGGTCATGTCTTCGGCGAGAAGTCGCGTCTTCGACCATGAGGCGCTCGAGCGTTCGTCCGGATTGTTGGGAGAGCGGCGAGCTAGTTGATTCATCAAAACCGCCCCAAGGTCGGCAGCTTGCTCCACGGCAGCCAGCTTGGATTTCAGTCCGGCTACCCGCAAACTCGCTTCAGCAATTCCGTTGAGCAGCACGTCCATGTCGCCGATCTCGACGCGCACCGTGTCGAAAACTTCTTCGACGGGCGGAGGTGCGGGTGCAGACGTTGCGGGAGTGGCTGCGTTGTCATCCTTTTTTGCAGGCTGCGGAGAATCGAGTTGTGCGATCCCGGAACTGATCTCGTCCACCGCGTGCAGCATGGAGCGCACTGTTTCCGCTGGAATCTCCTGCCCGCCGGAGTACGGTGCCAGTGTGTCCTCGAGTTCATGTGCCAGTTGCGCGATGCGGGCCTGCTTTACAACGTGAGCCGCACCTTTCAGCGTGTGCGCGTGGCGTAGAAGGCCCGCCACGTTGGCCTGTTCGAAAGCGCCTTGTTCAAAGCGGAGCATGCCGCAGCTCAACTGCTCCACGATCTCTCTTGCTTCAACGCGAAAGTACTTGTACAGGTCCCGTGCCATTAGTGCGTACCGTTAAGTTGAGGCTGAATGAGCAAACTAAGGTTGCGCGACAACTCCGCTAACTGCGAAGCAGTCTTCAGCGCCTGCACGGTGCTGACCTCCGCCTCCTTACTGACCTGGGCCACGTTTGATACGGCGACCTTCACCTGCTCCACTGCGGTCGTCTGCTGTTTGGTGCTGAGTTCGATCTCGCGTGCAGCCTCGGTCGTGGTGGAAAGCAGGGAATTGATCTGAGTGAGGGCACTGGTAACGTCGCCGAAGTCGCGAGTTCCGGCATCGACCGCCTTGCTGCCACCCTCGGTCGCCATCACTGTCGAGTTCACTGCTGCTCGAATCTCTTCGATCAGTGCGCGAATATCCTTGGTCGATCCGCCTACGCGGTCGGCGAGCTTTCGGATTTCGTCAGCCACAACGGCGAACCGTCTTCCGCTTTCTCCCGCGCCTGCTGCCTCGATTGTTGCGTTGATGGCAAGGATGTTCGTCTGTTCGGTCAGTTCGTTGATGATGTCGACGATGCCTCCGATCTGCTGCGACTTGCGGCCCAGATCGAGCATGTGATTCACGATCACATCGACTTGTTTCTTGATCCCTAGTACAGACTCATGCGCGTTCTGCATGACACGATCACCCGCTTCGGCCGCGGTCCCGGTTTCGGCTGAAATCTGTGCTACTCGCTGTGCGCTCTCAGCGATTTGGCGTGACGAGGCAAGCAGTTCGCTGATGGTGGTGGTGATTTCGCTGAGCGCTGTCGCTTGCTCTCTCGCTCCGGTCGCTTGTTGGGTGGCGGTGGCCTGCAACTCAGCGGAGGAGCTTTGGACGTCATGCACGGCGGATCCGACTTGCCGCGTGAGCGTTCGCGTGAGTAGCAGGGCAAGTACGGTTGCAAGGGCAACCACAAGCAAGGCCATGATGATGAGCGAAGTTGCAGCCTTGCTCGCCGCTTGTGTGGACGCGTTGCGGCCCTGATCGAGCAGTTCCTGTTCCCATTTCGCGAACTCGTCGATGCTGCCATCAAGCTTCTGTCGCATCGGACTCACATCGTGAGTCATGAAATCCGAAATCTTTTCCATCGATGGCGATGGGCCCTCGCGCAGTTTGTTGGCGCGCAGAATCAAACGCTGGTGTTCGGCATCGAGCTCCTCTATGCGGGCAATGAGCCCCCGGCCCTTATCCGTGTACACGTGAGACCTCAGCTGATTCAGAATCCGAAGGAAATCCTGATGTTCGCTTTCCTCCTGCTCAAGAAAGCGTTGGTCGCCCGAGAGCAGATAACCGCGAACGGCCAACCCCTTGCGAGCGGCAGACGCCTGAAGTTCGGCTGCATCAATTAGGTTCTGCGAGTTGACGGAGATCACAAAATCTTTGCTGGAGACCGCCCGGTGCAGCGCGTACAGCGCCGTCAAAGCCATCACAATAGACAAGGCAGCTGTCAGTGCAAATCCCCATGCGAGCTTCTTGCCAAAAGTCCAGGAGTTGCCCATGCTGTTGACTCCTTCTTTCCGCGGGTCGGACGGCTAGACGCGCCCTCTTCCCTTTATCTTTTGAATTAGGACTTCGAGATCGATCACACCGCGCAGGACGTTGCCATTTCGCGCAGTGCTCTTGATGTAATGAGCCTTCGTTTCCGCGCTAGGCGGAATCATGTCTTCGAGCGGTATCTCCAGGTGGCCTTCGAGGAGATCAATTGCCAACGCGATTGTGGCCTGCCGCTCGCCGCTGAGGAGTAGCCAATGATACTTGTCTGCTCGTGACGTGAGTCCAAGCAATGCCGCCAGACTGAAAACGGGCACTACTACGCCGCGAACTCCCGTGATGCCAACTAACTCCGGCACGCTGCTGGGAACGGAGAGGACCTGCCCCTTCACTGTCGTTAGCCCTGAGATGTCGCGCACCGAGACCGCAAACTGCTCCGAGCCCACACGGATGGCCAACAGATGTTCAACCGCAGGACGCTCGGTCTGTTCGGGAGCCGCGAAGCTGTCATCGAACAGCTTACGGAATTTCTCGACCTTGCTTTGCAATTTCAGATCGACTGAACTCACACCGTTCCTCCGCAGGCCTTCAGCTCTCGCTTGCAAAGTTCTACAAGGGACTCGCGGCTGAATCCACCGCCAAACAGAAGAATACGCGAAGCATCCTCGCGCTCAAGTAGTAGCGCAGCCTGCTGTAACTCTCGGCGAGCCGAGTCGAGATCTTTCGAGCGGCGCGCGAGCAATCCCATGTGCAGGTGCGGCATGGCAAAGGATGGATCCAAGTAAATGGCAGTCTGGTCGTGGCGGCTTGCTTCGCTCCAATCCTGTGCGTGCTCGCGACACAGGGCCATCACGTAATGAGCGCCTGCGTTCAGTTCGTCGCTTTTCAGCAACATCTCGCAAGTCGCCTCAGCTTCGGTGAGTTTGCCGGAGTTCGCCAGGATTACCGCTCTCAGCAGTTGCACCTCTCCGCTTGCGCTCGCATCAGGTGGAAGTGCATCCAACGCCTCCCCGAAACGCTCGCGGCGAAGCAAGTCGATCGCGGCCGTCATGTCGAGTCGTTTCTGCTGTGCGGGAGGCTTCGGCGACGCTGTGTTTGTTTCCGAGTGCGGACGAACTTTCGCAAGTCCTTGCACCCTCTCTGTCGCGGCACGGATCGTGTCGAGCCAGTCGCCCTGAATCTCCGGAATATTGTCGGAAACGGCGCCAATCGTGGTGTTCGCCGCTGTTGTGCGCCGTGGTTGCCGTGTCTCAGTTTTCGGTTTTTCGGCGTCCCCATCTCGTCGGCGCTGGTAGTAGAACGCTCCATGCGTCTGGCGAAGGTGAAATTCATGTGAGACCCCGCGCAAGTTCTCCGCCGATCCCATGAACAGGTATCCGCCGGGCACCAGTGCCTGTGCCGCATGTGAGATTACTTCCTTTGTGCATTCAGGCGAGAAGTACATGAGCACGTTGCGCACAAAGATGACATCGCACGACTCACGGTGCCAGAAAGTGGAGGCTTCGTCCAGCAGGTTACCTTCCTCAAATTTGACCATCTTGCGGATCGTGTCGTCGAGTTGGTATTGGCGACCTTGGCGATGGAAATACTTGTCCCGTATCGGCTGCGGAGTTTCCCGTAAAGACCATTCTGAATACTTCGCGAGCCGAGCCCGCTCAATCACCGCCGGATTCACGTCCACACCGCGGATCGTAACGGAGTGCTTTGCCGAAGTTCCCATCTCGTGGAGAAGCATGGCAATGGAATACGCTTCCTCGCCCGAAGCGCATCCTGCTGACAGAATGCGCACCCGGCCATGCTGCAGAAACTCTGGCAGAATGATTTCGCGCAGCGCTCGGAAGTGTTCCTGCATTCGGAAGAAGAATGTCTCAGGAACCGTCAGGTAGCTCGCCACCGCATACTGTTCCTGCTGCGACGATGACAGGGCAGTCAGGTATTCGTCCAATTGCTTGTTTCCTGTGGCTTTCATTCGGGCACTCAGGACTTCCGCCAACTCGTCCAACTTGGTGTCATCAAATCGAAGGCCAAGGTGCCGATTAATGATGTCGCGAAATCTTGCGAGTTCCTCGATTTGGAAGTTGGACTTCACAGCGTCGCCTCGAGTATTCCGAGAGTCTTCCATATCGCTTCGGGGACCAACGCTGCGGTTTGCAGCATCACCAGCAAGTCCGAGTCAAGCGTCCCAATCGCCTCCATCACGTCGGTCCGCGCATTCTTCAGTAGCGGCGGAAGGGAAACGACGTTTAACTGACCCAGGTCGGCTATCCCTGCCACATTCTGCACGGCAAGTGCGACGACCCGTCCGGCGGTTCGTACGGTGACATATCGCTCGGATGGCAGGTGCTGTCCGTCTTGGAACAGTGCGCACAGATCGATAACGGGGGTTGGTACTCCACGTATGACGGATACTCCGGATAGGAATTCTGGCGCGTCTGGGACTGGTGAAACAGGAAGCGGTCGCATGGTCTCGATGACGTGTCGCAGAGGGAGAGCACATACAGCCGCGGGCACTCGCACAAGAAGAACTGCTCCGGTTTCAATCTGTTGCATACGATCCGATCCGCCAAATTCAAGTCAATAAAACACGCAATCACTCAGGGATATCGAGTATAAGCTGGAGAGTGTTGTACATGCGCTCAGTTTGAACAAAACAGTAGGCAACCGGCAATACATCCTGACTGAGCCGCGCAGCAATCCGCACGTCAGCAGTTTGTAGTGAGCAAGTGTACACTGTATCGAGAAGCTTCACTGAACGCTTCGTTCAGTATGGTTTTGAGCAGTTTCGTACTCGACTTCGATTGAACAAACCACAAAGGAATCCTCGCAGAATGTCACCGGCCCAGACCATCGATGGAAAGAGATCTGAATGCCGTATCCTGGTCGTCGATGACGAACGTCCGATCAGCGATACGCTGTGCCAGATCCTTCGGCGCGCCGGATACGATTGCAGGTCAGCATACAGTGCTGCCGAGGCACTTGCGATCCTTGAGGACTTTATCCCCGATCTCATCATCACGGATGTGATGATGCCCGAGACGAATGGTATCGAAATGGCCAAAGCCATTTACTCCAAGCATCCGCATTACAAGATCCTCATCTTTTCCGGGAACGCGGCGACCCAGGATCTGCTGGAGAGCGCCCGGGCGGAAGGATACTCTTTCAACGTCTTGGCCAAGCCGTTGCATCCCCGCGAACTGCTGGCGAAGATCACCAACCTGCTTGCGTAATTGCGAAGTTTCCCAGTAACAAAGAGGGCAGCCCGTCGGCTGCCCTTTTCAAATGTTTTGCTTGCGACCTAGACGATGGCAACGCTCTCGGCCTGCAACCCTTTCGGCCCCTTCACGACGCTGAACTGAACTGTCTGGCCCTCCTGCAGGCTACGGAAGCCCTTTGACTGGATGGCCGTGAAATGCACGAAGACATCTTCGCCGCTCTGGCGGGTGATAAAACCAAATCCCTTAGCGTCGTTGAACCACTTTACAGTTCCTTGTTCCATGGTGATGCAGATCCTCTTCAATCGTAAAATCAGCTTGGGGCGGACAGCTTGGGCTGTGGCCGGGCCTTAACACTAAGATGCCCAGCTCTGATTCAGAGTTGCAGGTGAGGAAAAGATTTTGCGCCGAGACTGCTGCGCGCTCCTGCCAGAACGGAAGAAGCGCGCGAACTGCAACGATACGTCCATTTAGAGTGGGTGGTTCGGGTCGCCAGGAATCAGTTCGAGACTGTTCTCGCCGGTAGCCGTAACGGGAATAATCGGCTCCTCTTCAGGGCTGGGGGCACGCATGGCGTCTAGTACTCGCGATGTGTGCTGGCCGCGACGCATCACCATGCGCCCGGTTCGCGAAATCTCGAGAATCTGGTTATCGCCTTCGGTCAATACCTGGATAAGCCCCTCAATCTTGGATGAAACTCCGGTAATTTCCAGCATCAGTGACTCTGGCGCGATATCCACGACGCGGGCTCGGAAGATATCTGCAAGCTGGAATATTGGCGCACGCGTCTGGGCGGTCGCCGCGACTTTGATCAGGGCAAGCTCACGCGTAACGCACGAGAACTGTCCGACATCGTCCACGTCAAGAACGTTTTCGAGTTTGAACAGCGATGCCTTGATGCGGTGTCCTGCTCCAGCGGCAGCTTCGGCCACAATCGTCATGCGCGAAACATCCGATCGCTCGGAGTGACCAACCGTCAGCGAGATGATGTTGATATTCAGTCGGCGGAATAGGGAAGCGACCCGGGTCAGCACGCCGGGCTTGTCTTCCACCAGTGCTACGAATGTGTGCAGCATAACCAGACCTTTCTCGAAGTCAGCGGGTTAGCAAAAAGGTTTCGTCCGAAACGCAATCCTATGGCTCTTCCGAAGTCTCTACCAATGGATCGCGTCTTCCCGCTGGACGGCGAATCATCTCGTCCAGTGCGGAACCAGGTGCGATCATCGGGTAAACGGCATCCTCTTTCTCGACCATGAAGTTGATCAGGAACGGGCCGCCTGATTTGCGAGCGGCAGTCACCGCCGGAAGCACATCCTCGCGCTTGTTGACCGATATTCCCGGAATCCCGTGTGCCTCGCCGAGCTTCACGAAGTCGGGCGAGAGGATGGGAGAGCACGCGTAGTTGCGCTCATAAATGAATTCCTGCCACTGCCGCACCATTCCAAGGAAGCCATTGTTGATCACGGCAATGTTGATGTCGAGCCGCTCCTGAACCACGGTGCACAATTCGGCCGAGGTCATCTGGAAACCACCGTCACCGGCGATCACCCAAACTTCTTTCTCGGGGCAGGCGATCTTGGCGCCAATTGCTGCTGGTAACGCAAAACCCATTGTCCCAAGCCCGCCCGAAGTGATCAGGGTCCTCGGCGAATCGTGCTTGTAGTACTGCGCTTCCCACATCTGGTGTTGACCCACGTCGGTCACCACGATCGCCTTGCCGTCGGTTGCGCGCCACAGATCGTGGATCACGTGGGCCGCGTAGAGATGGCCGAGGTCGGGGAGGTTCTTGATGTCGCGGACGGCGGCATCGCCTTTCAATGCGTTTACCGCTCGAATCCATGTCGGGTTCTGCTTTGGCGCAATGTGCGGCAGTAGCGTCTCAAGGATTTCGCGAAGATCCCCTATCAGCGCGATGTCCACTTTAACGTTCTTGTTGATTTCTGCTGGATCGATCTCAATGTGAATCTTCTTAGCATTCGGCGCGTAGCTCGCAAGCACTCCCGTGACGCGGTCGTCGAAACGCATGCCGCAGGCGATCAACAGATCCGATTGCTGAATTGCCTGGTTGACCCAAGCCTCGCCGTGCATGCCCATCATGCCCAGCGAGAGGTCGTGTGATGCCGGAAACGCCCCAAGTCCAAGGAGGGTAGATGCAACTGGGATTTGCAAACGCTCCGCCAGCGTGCGCACCTGATCCATTGCGTTCGAGTCCAGAATGCCGTGACCAGCGAGGATGATCGGACGCTTCGCACCGAGAATCAGCTTGAGTGCTTCGCTAAGGGCCTCGTGCTCAGCCGAGAGCATGGGATGGGGACGAT
Organism: Koromonas humicola; assembly: GCF_059726255.1. Classification (NCBI taxonomy): domain Bacteria; kingdom Pseudomonadati; phylum Acidobacteriota; class Terriglobia; order Terriglobales; family Koromonadaceae; genus Koromonas; species Koromonas humicola. The sequence continues at coordinate 4,085,438 of NZ_AP040873.1, read as the reverse complement.
GCGGCGTAGGCGCAGCAGCGGCGAAGTCGAAATCGGCAGAGCCCTGCTGCGCGTCCTTGGTGATGTCCACCAGCACCGGCCCTGGTCGCCCTGACTTGGCAATCATGAATGCCTCGCGCAGTACGGGAGCAATGTCCTGCGGTCGAGTCACGACGTAATTGTGCTTCGTGATCGGCAGTGTGATGCCGGTAATGTCGACTTCCTGGAAGGCGTCCGTACCCAGCAATTTGCTGGAAATCTGGCCCGTGATGCAGACCAATGGCACCGAATCCATCATTGCCGTAGCGATGCCCGTCACAAGGTTTGTGGCGCCGGGCCCGGAGGTGGCAATCGCCACACCCACTTTGCCCGAAGCGCGCGCATAACCATCGGCCATATGCGCCGCGCCCTGCTCATGACGCACAAGGACGTGCCGAATAGGGTACTTTCGCAGCGCGTCATATACAGGAAGGATCGCACCGCCCGGATAGCCAAATACTTCGCGAACGCCCTCGCCCTCTAGGGTGGCCCATACGATCTCCGCACCAGTGAGGAGTGTGGTCTGGCTGGATGTGGATGTAGGTTGTTCGCTCATTGCTATCTCCTTCCTTACATGTGTGCCTGGTCTGAAGCCGCTTTCCGTATAGCTGTGCTGGTACTTAGTCCAAATGTGACAAGTAGCCTCGATTAACGAGGATGATTTCTATGCTGTTGTTTATTCAGGTGGGCGGGGCTGAAAAACCCCGTCAGATCCAGTAGTTAATGCGAAATATCGGTAGCGCCTAGCCTATAGGGACTAATTGCACGGGTCAACAAATTCCGCAGGTAATCCGCTTTTCGAATGGGGCCATAAGAGGTGCTTAACTCGAATGAGTCGTCGCCAGATGTCTCGTCTGCCTTACAGGGGCGACGGAGTTGCGCACGATGAGCTTTGGCGTAAAGACAAGTTGCTGGTCTTGCAGCCCATTCGTAATCGCCGAAATGATCTCTCGAGCCGCGGTTTCGCCCATGGTTCTAAGAGGTTGTTGCACAGTTGTCAGAGGCGGGTACGTGATCGAAGCTTCGATTACGTCATCGAACCCTACCACCGAAATATCTTCTGGAACGCTGAGTCCTGCGTCACGCAAGCGATTGATCGCACCAATGGCCGAAATATCATTGAACGCCATCATTGCCGTGAACTCATCTCGATGAGGCAATAATTGCTCGGCGCACGCGATACCCTCTTCCACCATCGGCCTTGCACCACCACGCTTCAATTGCACGACCAGCGATGGATTGATCGGGATGGAAAGCTGTCGAGCCACAGTCTGCACCGCTTCCCAGCGATCTGCGGTGTCCGCACTGCCTTCATGTCCTTTGATGAAGGCAATCTTGCGATGTCCTAGCGATACCAGGTGTTCGAACGCTAGCCGGATGCCCTCGTAGTTATTCACCAGCAGCGAGGTTCCCTTCAGCGGCGGGTCATGCCTGCCAATCCGCACCACCGGCAAATTCGTCTCAGGGAACGAGTCGCTATTGACCAGGATGATTCCTTCCACACCGCGTTCCTGAAAAAGCTCCGCCGTGCGATGAATTCTCGACTCGGACCACTGGTGGCTGGCGATGAAAAAGTGGTACTCGCTCTGGAGTAGGTACTGCTCGATTCCGGCCAACAAACTGGCGTCGTAGCCTTCCGCTAGGTCCGGCGACAACACGCCTATGAGGTAGCTTCTTCCCTGGCTCAGCGACCTCGCCAGGAAGTTAGGCCGATAACCGAACTCCTGTGCTGCTTTCAAGATACGTTCGCGCGTCCGTGGCGCGATTGTTCGCGCCATGGGCGAGTTGCTCAGCACGAAAGAGATCGTGGTGCGGGACAGCCCCAAGTGCTCTGCCAGGAACTTGAGAGTGACCTTGGGTTTGTCGTGTTGTGAACTCTGTTTCACTACGCGGATAAGAGTAGCACGTAAAAACTAAATCGGTTCAGATAATCGTTGACAAACCCATCTACTCTGGGTTCAAATTCCACCCGGCCTACTAAAACGGTTAAGAACTGTGGTTACAGGGTTTTTCTCGTGAATTATGGGGTTTGCGCGACGGCGCTCAGCCAGCCTCGGTTTTCGCTGTTCGTCTGGAGGAGCTCTGCAAAGTAGGCCATTGGAAGTACTTGCAATTGTTTGAGGAGGAACACGAATGATCAAGCGAAGGCTAATTAGCTTTACAGCTTTCCTGATGAGCATGCTCTTCAGCTGCGCTCTCTTTGCACAGTCTGATCGAGCTACAATCACGGGTCTGATCACAGACTCGACAGGAGCGATGGTCGCTGGTGTTAACGTCACGGTGAAAAACACCGGAACCAACGACATTCAGAGCGTAAAGAGCAACGAAAGTGGCTTCTACTCACTGCGCAATCTGCCGGTGGGAAGCTACACTGTTTCGTTCAGCAAACAGGGATTCAAGAGTTACGAGCGCAAGGGATTGACCCTCGGTATCTCGCAAGTTGCGAATGTCGATGTAACCCTGCAGGTAGGTGCCCAGGCCGAGACGGTCGAAGTCACCAGTGAAGTTTCGATGGTTCAGACCGAAACGGCAGCCCTGACAACCAACCTGAACAATCAATCCGTAAATGATCTTCCTCTGTCCGTAAGCGGCGGACGCAATCTCTCCTCCTTCATGTTCGCCTATGTTCCCGGCGTCGAAGGCAGCGACTACGATTCCCACATCAACGGTTCTCTTGCCAAGAGCAAGGAAGTCATGATTGACGGCACTTCGGCCGTCGCACAGCTTGGCGGCTACATCAGCGAATCCCAGCCCTCCATGGAGAGCGTCCAGGAATTTCAGGTTGAAACCGCAGGTATCCGCGCTGATGAAGGTCGCAGCGGTGGCGGCGTGTTCCGCTATGAAATGAAGTCCGGCACCAACGCCTTCCACGGCAGCTTGGTCGGATATCTCCAGAGCCACTCTTTCAACGCAAACTCAGCAAGCAACAAGCTGGCCCTCAAAACTGACCCGGCGAATGCGAAATTCTACCAGCGCTCAGCCAGCGCCCTGAATGATTGGGGCGGCAGCGTCGGTGGTCCGATTGTCAAGGACAAGCTGTTCTTCTTTACCGCTTACGAGCGTTACATGTTCCACAGCTTCGGTCCCGGACAGCCAGGCTCCTCGGTTCCGACCGCAGCCTTCCTGAATGGCGACTTTAGCGCTCTACTGGACAAATCCACCACAGTAGGAACGGACTCCTGCGGCGGGACAATTTACAAAGGCGCGATCCTCCGGCCGAAAGATGGCTGCGCCTACGCGAACAACATCATTACTGATCCCATCAGCGCCGTATCGCAGAAGATCGTCAACATCTACAAGCAGTACTACGCACCACAAAACGACCTTCCGCAGAACAACGCGATGCCGGCCGCAAATATTCCTTGGAATCACCAGAACCAGTTCAGCACCAAGGTTGACTACAACATTTCCACCAACCACCACGTCAACGGCTCCTTCATTTACAACTACTATCCTCGTCTGCTTGCTGACCAGGGCGGTATCTGGTCATTGAATGCAGCCAAGGGCGGCCCGCTGGCCAATGCTTACCAGCACGACACCAAGTCGCCTGCGATTCGTTTGAACGATTCCTACACGATCACACCGAATGTGTTGAACTCGCTGCGCTTCACCATGAACCGCTTCTACAACCCCAGCATTGATGCTGCACAGGGTGGCAAGTGGGATAGCGCTCTTGGCCTGTTGAAGGAAGGCGGCTCCGGTAACTTCCCGAAGGTGAATTTCAATGGCGCCAGCTATACGTCTTGGAATCCGACTTCTATCGGAAGCACCTTTAATGACTTCTATGCTGCCAATACTTTCATCGTGAACGACGATGTCTCTTGGGTGTATGGACGTCATACCATGAAGTTCGGTGGCGAATTCCGTGCAATGCAGTTCAATAGCCACCCGGATGCGAATACGCTCCAGGTGACCTTCGACCCAGCTCAGACGGGCGCTCCCAATACGTCATACTCCACCAACGTTGGACACCCTTTCGCCAGCTTCCTGCTCGGTCAAGCGAACAGCGGTTCAGTAAATCGCCCCATCAATATTTATGGTCGCCGCAAGGCTCTTTCCCTGTATGCTTCGGACGACTTCAAGGTTAACTCTCGCCTCACCGTAAACCTTGATCTCCGCTGGGATTACAACAACCCCTACAAAGAGCTGAATGGCCACTGGTCGATGTTTGACCCGACCCTTACCAACCCCAAGACGGGTGTCAAGGGTGCTCTCAGCTTCCTTGACAATGGTAGCCAGTCGTTTGAGAAGAAGCAGGCTTGGTTGAACTTCGCACCACACGTTGGTGCGTCATACAAACTGGATGACAAGACGGTTCTTCGTGGATCGTTCTCAGTCTTCTATGTTCCTCTGAACATGAACACCTGGGGCGCAATTCCCTACAGCTTCAATCCTGGCTACGGGTACGACGATCAGATTAGAACGACTGGTCAGCGTGCAGCAGCATTCAACTGGGATGGCGGATATACTGGCACGCCGGTCGCGATCGGTAAGGACCCGAGCTTCACCAAGTGGGGAATGGTCACAATTGATCCCAAGGCCCTTACTCCTGGAAATACTCAGCAGTTCACCGTTGGCGTGCAGCGTGAAATCACCCGTGATTTCAAGGCTGATGTTAGCTACATCCAGAGCCAGAGCTATCACCTCCAGAGCGGCGTTCTGAACGGCAATCAGCCCACAGATATCAACGCTTATCTTGCGCTTTTGAATCGCAAAACTCAGTGGAACTGGGTTTCCAACCCCGGTGAGGCTGCAGCAGCTGGTGTGCCCTACCCGTATGCTGGATTTGCTGGTAACGCATGGATGGCCCTTGCAAAGTTCCCTGCGGTAGCAGCCTCTTGGGGGCCGCTCTTCTACGTGGGCAACCCTCAAGGCAACTCTGATTACAAGGCTCTCCAGATCAGCTTGACGAAGCGCGCTTCGCATGGCCTCACGATGCAGGGTAGCTACGTTTATTCGGCAACGCACGGAGATGTGGACACGAGCTTCCAGGAACTCTGGGGTACTGGTTCCATTCAGAACATTTACGATCTGAAGCACGAACGCAATCAGATTTCGTCGTTTGACATGACCCACATTGTGAAGGGTTTCGTCAGCTACGAACTGCCGTTCGGTCGCGGCAAAATGTTCCTTGGAAACGCCGGCCCAGTTCTGAACAATATCGTCAATGGCTGGAAACTGAACGGCAATTTCCACTACAACACCGGAACTCCGATGTATTTGCACTCGACCAACAACTTCCCGGGTTTCAACTCGGTTTACGTCAACATCGCTCCTGGCTGCAAGCTGACAACAGGCAAGAAGAGCTTGGGCTCGATGTATCTTAATCAGGCATGCTTCTCCAACCCTGGTGATGGTGACAAGCTTGGTCCTGCAGCATTAGGTAACGGGCAGAACTACCTCGCAAACCTGCGGAACTTCGGTACCGCAACTGAAGATTTCGGTCTGGATAAGTCGCTGTCGTTCGGAAACGAAGGCCGCTACAAGTTCACCTTTAAAGCCGAATTCTTCAACGTTTTTAACCGCAGCCAGCTCGCCGGTCCGGATACGAACCTTAACAACAAGACCTCGGACCCCACGAAACAGGCCCAGAATACTTTTGGAGTCATCCAGAAGTACAGCAACTTTGGACCACGCGTGGGCCAGATTGGCGCACGCATCACGTTCTAAGCTGCAACTCACCCCTCCCTCTGGGCAGTCGCAAGGCTGCCCAGAGTTTATCGCCACACGTGCATCAGCCTCGCAGTATGGTTTCGCTTTCAGAAGCGACCGCAACCTATAACGTTCGGCGGTGAAGCGGACGAAGGTATGAGTATGACGATTTCCAATAGCGACAAGCTCTCATTCGGTGAAAAAGTCGGGTACGGACTGGGTGATACTGCCTCGAATTTCTACTGGCAGATGTTCCTCAATTTCCTGGCGTTCTTTTATACAGACGTTTTCGGTATCACTGCCGCCGCTGCGGCAACAATGTTTCTTGTTGTACGGATTCCCGATACATTCATCGATCCCGTGATGGGCATCGTCGCCGACCGCACCCAGACTCGTTGGGGACACTACCGCCCATATCTCCTTTGGGGATGCTTGCCAATGGCCATCATGGGCGTGGTCATGTTTACGACCCCCAACTTTGGCCCGACCGGAAAGCTCATTTACGCCTACGTCACCTATGGCCTCATCATGCTGGCCTACACCTTCATCAACATCCCTTACGGCGCGTTGATGGGCGTGATTTCTCCGAATTCGCTTGAGCGCACCAGCGTTTCCAGCTATCGCTTCGTACTCGCTTACATCGGACTCTTCATGGTTCAGGGCCTCACGATTCCTATGGTCAAGTACTTCGGCAAAGGCAACGACCAAAAGGGATTCCAGTGGGCGATGGTGGTATACGGCATTCTAGCCATCTTTCTTTTCCTCTATACATTCATCTCCACACGCGAACGCGTACAGCCCGAACAGCAGCAAAAGACTGCATTGACTAAAGATCTTCGCGATCTGTTCCATAACCTCCCATGGGTGATGGTTTCCTTTATCGGAGTCTTTGCGGTCTTCTACATCTCGATCCGCATGGGAGCGATCCTCTACTACTTCAAGTACTGCGTCGTGCGACCCGGCGAGCTCTACCATGTGAACTACAACCTGTTCGGATTCCATCTAAAGGCAAGTCTTGACGCCGGCTCTCTCGCTTCATGGTTCATGGCTTGTGGCACTGCGGGTGTGATCTTCGGTGCGTCCATGGCTCGCCCCTTGTCTGAGTTGCTTGGTGGCAAGCGCCGCGCGTACATGATTCTCATGAGCCTGGCGAGCACGCTGACTGTTCTCTTCTATTTCGTGCCGCTCAGCAACGTGCCGCTCATTTTCATCACGCACATAGCCATCTCCACACTATTTGCTCCGACCTCGCCGCTGCTCTGGGCTTTCTATGCAGACACTGCTGATTACTCCGAGTGGAAGAATGGCCGCCGCGCTACGGGCTTGGTCTTTTCCGCTGCGTCGTTCTCCCAGAAACTGGGGTGGGCTGTGGGAAGCTCCCTGTTCCTGTGGTTGATTGGCATGGTCGGATTCCACGCCAATGTCGAGCAGACTCATAGTGTGCAGGTTGGCATTCGCTACATGATGAGTTTCTTCCCCGCCGTTGTCGGATTCCTTTCCGCCGCTGCGGTTTTGTTCTATGAACTCGATGACACCATGATGGTGAAAATCGAAAGTGATCTAAAGCAGCGCAAGGCACTTCAGGCATAAGAAACATTTAGCTCAGGAAGACGGAGATCAGAATGAAGAAGATCTTTCGAGCATGCATCGTACTGGTATTCCTATTCGTCGCAGCTCAGTTCAGTTTTGCTCAGATTGCCTCCACGGCCGCACCGAAAGTGAATCTCACCCGCCAGCAATGGAACGGTGCGGCCATTTGTTATTCCGGATATCGCACTGGTCAGCATCCGGACAAGAACTCGTTCCCCACGCAGCAGCAGGTGCTTGAGGATCTCACCATCCTCTCCCGCCACTGGAATCTGATCCGCGTGTATGGCTCTGATCAGCACACTGCTGACATTTTGAATGTCATCCGTGAGCATCACATTCCGCTCAAGGTCATGTTGGGAATCTGGCTCTCCGGAGCTCCCGGGCATGATCTTGAAAATGAGCGACAGATCGCGGGTGGCATCTACTTAGCGAATAAGTACCCCGAACTCATCGCAGCCGTCAGCGTAGGCAACGAAGCCCTGGTTTCGTGGTCCGACCACAAGATGACGGAAGCGCAGATGATCGAAGCGGTCGAACGCGTGCGCAAAGCCGTGAAGTCGCCCATCACTGTGGACGACGACTTCCTCTACTGGATTCAGCCCAACGCAGCGCTCGTGGATCATGTCGATTTCATCGCTCTGCACACTTATCCGGTGTGGGGCAAGCAGGACATCGACACCGGAGTTTCCGGCACGGTGGCCAATTACGTCAAGGTTCACCAGACTCACCCAGATAAGACTATTGTCCTCGGCGAAATCGGCTGGCCGACCTATACGCAAGGGCCGCAGCACGCTCCTCGCGCAGGCGATGAGAGCAAGCAGAAGATTTACTTCGACCAGATTACCGACTGGGCAAAGAAGAACAACGTAACCGCATTCATCTTCGAAGCCTTTGACGAGCCGTGGAAAGGCGAAGGCACCGAAGGACACTGGGGATTGTTCTCAGAAAGTCGTAAAGCAAAGCCTGCAATTCTCGAGCTCTATCCGGATCTGAAGCCGACTGGGCCCACTTCGCCCTCCTATGATGAGCAGCCGAAAGCGAAGGTGGGACAATGAGCGCCTCTGAATCAACCGGAGCTGCGGTACTTAGCCCTGCGCTCAAGCAAGCCGAAGGCGCATTCGTCGATGTGCGTGGTGAGCGTTTCTACCGGATCGCCAACTACGATGCCATGCCGCCGTTTTTCATGAGCATCGTCAGCCATTCGGATCACTATCTGTTTATCTCCAGCAACGGCGGCCTCACTGCTGGTCGCAAGGATCCTGATAACACGCTTTTCCCGTACTACACGGACGATCGGATTCATGATGGTAACGAAAACACTGGCAGTAAGACCGTGTTCCGCGTTTGTTATAAGTCCGAGCCCGTCGTATGGGAGCCATTCAGCATCCGAAATCAGGCTGCGGACACGTCTTCAGCCGTTACGCGCAATCTCTATAAAAGCGTTTACGGCAACAAGATCATCTTCGAGGAGATTCACGATCAGCTTGGATTGTGCTTCTCCTACGAATGGGCAATCAGCGATCGTTTCGGTTTTGTACGGAACTCTCGGCTAACAAATCTGAAGTCCTCGCCGCAAAGCATTCAGATCCTCGATGGCGTGCAGAACCTTATGCCTGCTGGAGTCACTCGGCGGTTCCAGTTGGAATACAGCACGCTGGTTGACGGTTATAAGCGAACGGAACTCGAACCTGAAACAGGTCTCGCCATGTTCCAGTTGACCTCGGTGCCCGTGGATCGTCCGGAGCCGAGCGAGTCGCTGCGCGCAAACGTTGCCTGGGCAGTCGGGCTGGAATCTCCTGTGCACTTAATCAGTGCTGCGCAACTGGATGGATTCCGCTCTGGTTGTGACATCAGTGAAGAGATTGATGTCCATGGGCAGCGGGGTGCGTACTTCGTTCACTCCTCGCTCGAACTGGTACCACACGCTACGCGAGAATGGAAGATTGTAGCCGACATCAATCAGGATGCTGCTGGTGTACGCCGCATCCTTCATCTCCTCGAGAGTGAGGCCGATCTCGCGGCAAAAGTCGACGAGGACGTAAAACTCGGAACCGAAAGCCTCGTGCGTCTTGTCGCCGCTGCCGACGGCTTGCAGCAGACCGGTGACGAAGCAAGCACTTGGCATCATTTCGCCAGCACATTGTTCAACATAATGCGTGGTGGCATTCCGGACGAGGGATACAGCATTACCGGAGCCGACTTCGCGAAGTTCGTGGCGGAAATCAACCGTCGCGTTGCCGCCGATCACCAATCGTTCCTGGCGGCACTCCCTGAAAAGCTGTTACATGCGGAGTTGCTTACCCGAGTTCGCGAACAGAACGATGCTGATCTTGAGCGCATCACTTACGAATATCTTCCCCTTACCTTCAGCCGACGTCACGGCGATCCAAGCCGTCCGTGGAACATCTTCAACATCCGCGTGAAGGATGAACAGGGTCGCAAGATCCTCGACTACCAGGGGAACTGGCGCGATATTTTCCAGAACTGGGAAGCGCTCAGCCATTCGTATCCGGGTTTTGCCGTCAGCATGATCTTCAAGTTCCTGGATTCCTCAACGCCCGACGGATATAACCCGTATCGCATTACGCGAGATGGCTATGACTGGGAAGTGCTCGACCCGCACGATGCGTGGTCCTTCATCGGATACTGGGGAGATCACCAGGTCATCTATCTTCTCCGCCTGCTTGAGCAGGCACAGCGCTACGAACCGACGCGACTTACGGAACTGTTGTCGCGTGAAGTGTTCTCCTATGCCAACGTTCCGTATCGCATTCTGCCTTACGCCGATCTGGTGAAGGATCCGCAGCGCACGATCGTCTTCGACTTCGATGCCCACCGCCGAACTATGGATCTTGCGGCAAGCCTCGGAGCTGACGGCAAGGCGTTAGCGTCTGCCGATGGAAACATCGTTAAGGCGAATCTCGCCGAGAAACTTCTGATTCTCCTGTTATCCAAGCTCTCGAACTTTGTTCCGGACGCTGGGATCTGGATGAATACGCAGCGCCCGGAGTGGAACGATGCCAACAATGCGCTTGTAGGCAACGGAGCGTCGATGGTTACGCTCTACTATCTGCGCCGGTTCATCGTCTTCGCGCGCGACCTATTTACTGCGAGCGGCACGCCTAAGGTCTCTGTGGCCGCCGAAGTCGCGGAATTGTTTGCTGCGATCCAGGATGTGCTTGAGCGTCACGTGCCATCCGAGGCGTCCATCTCCGACAAGGAACGCAAGGCGATTCTTGACGAGCTTGGCGAAGCCGCATCTCTCTATCGTCAACAGATTTATGCGAACGGATTCTCGAACGGACAAAGCTCAGTCGAGGTAGCGCAACTAACACGATTCTTCGATATCGCACTCCAGCACATCGAAGCGTCGATTAGTGCGAACCGCCGAGCTGATGGTTTGTACCATGCGTATAACTTGATAAAGATCGATGGCGATCAACTGCACGTGCAACAGCTTCCGCTCATGCTTGAGGGTCAGGTTGCTGTGCTCAGTTCGGGAGCTTTGAATCCACGTCAGGCTGCACAGCTCCTTGATGCATTGCGTGAGAGCCCGCTATATCGCGAAGATCAGAACAGCTATATCCTGTATCCGTACAAGATGCTGTCGTCATTCCTCGACAAGAACAACCTGGCTTCCGATTCTGTTTCGCGCTCAGCCTTGTTGTCTGCAATGATCGAGCGCGGCGATCAACGAGTGGTTGTTCGCGATCTCGATGGCGGAGTCCACTTCAACGCGTCTCTCCACAATGCATCGTTGCTGCGCGAGGCGCTGAACAAGATTGCCGACCCGGACTTGGCCGTTCTTGCAAAGCAGGAAGCTAATAAGATCTGCGACCTGTACGAAGAAGTGTTTCAGCATCGCTTCTTCACCGGCCGTTCCGGGTCTTTCTACAAGTACGAAGGCATCGGGTGCATTTACTGGCACATGGTTTCGAAGCTTCTGCTTGCTGTCCGTGAAGTACTCGCTGAAGCCGTGCAAGAGGGCGCTCCAGAATCGCTGCTTAGCCAGTTGCGCGCGCAATACAACAGCGTGCGCGACGGACTCGGAACGCATAAAGCGCCTTCGAACTACGGTGCATTTCCCACGGATCCGTATTCGCACACGCCGGGATTCGCTGGTGCTCAGCAGCCGGGCATGACCGGACAGGTGAAGGAAGACTTCATCGCGCGCCTTGGAGAAATGGGTGTCGAAGTCTCCTCCGGACGGATTCATTTCCGTGGAAATCTGATCACGAGCGACGAATTCCTCGCGGAGCCCGCAAATTTCCAGTTCTGGAATGTGAATGGCACGCCGCAGAGCATTGAACTCGCGCCCGGATGTCTGGCGTTCACACTTTGCCAGGTGCCGGTGGTCGCCCATTGCGGCGGCCCGCGGCAGATTGTCGTGACGCGCACGGATGGAAGCAAACGCGCCTTCGCTGGCGACGCGTTAGATGCAGCTACCAGCAGCAGCATTTTCCAGCGTGAAGGGCTTGTTCAGCAGTTAGACGTCTTCTTCTCAATGGATTCAGTGAACTAGATCAGCGGCATGAGTGCCGACAGCAGTAAGGAGTTTCACGTGAGCACAAACGGTCTTTTACGTCGTCTTATGCGAATCGCGGTTGTCGTTACGGTGCTGGGCACTCTTCTGCTCCTCTGTTCCTGCGGAGGAAGCGGCGGAAGCACATCCAGCAGCAACCAAAATAACGGCAGTTCAGGCAGCGGCACCTCTGGCACTAGCACTTACAACTGGAACGGCACTTGGACCCTGGCCTGGAGTGATGAATTCAACGGCACTGACGGCTCCGCACCGGATTCCGCCAAGTGGACCTACGACCTAGGATGGGGGAGCGGCGGCTGGGGGAATAACGAACTCGAGACTTATACCAATCGTCCTGAAAATGTCGTGGTCACCGGCGGTAATCTCGTTATCACCGCAAAGCAGGAAACCTATACCGGAACTGACGGTGTCAGCAAGAACTACACCTCGGCACGATTGAAGACCCAAGGTTTGTTCTCGCAGCAATACGGCCGTTTCGAGGCGAAGATCAAGCTGCCTGCCGGACAGGGCATTTGGCCTGCATTCTGGATGTTGGGAAATAACATTACAACCGCCGGTTGGCCGACCTGTGGCGAAACCGACATCATGGAGAATATCGGCAGCACGCCTGCGACGGTGTACGGAACGCTGCATGGACCTCTCGGCTCGGGATCTACACAGGCGGGTGGATCGTACGCACTTCCGAGCGGCAATCTGAGCGACGATTATCACGTCTATGCCGTCGAGTGGGAGCCCCAGGTTGTGCGCTTCTACATTGACGACAACAATTACAAGACGATTCACAACACTGACTTCACAACAAGTTCGTCATGGGTGTTCGACAACCAGCCGATGTTCATCATCCTGAACCTGGCTGTCGGCGGCAACTGGCCGGGGAGCCCGGACTCAACCACGCAGTTCCCGCAGAAGATGCTCGTCGACTACGTTCGCGTTTACAAGCGTCAGTAACTTCCTCCATCGACGCACTAAAAACGCCCCGGTATATCGGGGCGTTTCTTTTTGCGCGCAAGTTTGTTTAGAACGCATACCGCAGTGACAACGTACCGACGTTCGCTCGGAAATTGCGTGGTAGCGTCACAATCTGGTTGGGTGAGATGTTTCCTTCCTTCTCGTTATAGTCGTAGTACCCGTAATAACCTTTGAACATCACACCCCTGGCCAGTTCAACGCCGATGCCCGCATTCAGCACGTGCCAGTTGAACACCTGCGATCCCGGCGGTTGGTTGGGGAATGGCCCGAGGAATGGAATTGTTCCCACGCTCGTGGTCGCTCCCGTAACAACCGTGCCTGGATTGCCCGGAATTCCTGGCGAGTTGCCGAAGATATCCCCGAGCACTTGCAGCGGAGCACCGTTGTCGCCGCGTAGCCAATGATCATTGCCGTTTGTGGTTGTCAGATCGTAGGCCACGTGAAGATTGACCCGATGCACAGGGCGAATGTTGAGAGCTGCGAATGCTGTGTGCGTGCTCTCTTGATAGAGTTGGTTCACCGGAACCGTGAATTGGTTCGGGGTAATGTTGAACTGTGCCGGCTCGGTGGGCTGGTTGGTCGTCACCGGACAAACAGCCGGTGCGCCTCCGGCAACAATTGTGGGCGATGACAAAACCATGCAGGCCGGGATTGTGAACTTCTGATCCATATAGGTCCAGCCTACGTCCACGCCGATTCGCTGGGTTGGTTGGAGACTTGCGCCAAACGTGTAGTAGCGGTAGTGGCTTTGCGTACCGTAGGCCGGGGTATAAGCCGCAGGGAATAGATTCTTTCCCGGTCCATCGAAGTTCACGGCCCAGTCGTTGCGTGTCTCAATGATGTGAACGGCGCCATTGATGCTGGACCAACGATTCAACTTGTAGCTCGTGTTCGCCCTAGCGCGCTGTTCATGCCGCGGAGCAATTTGAGTGTATGCATTGTCTGCACTCAGTAGCTCTGCGTCCACATTGATATGCCAGGCATCCGTTGGACGAAGCACGACGCCTAGAAGTGCTGCGTGCAGATTCAAAGGCTCAGAACTGACAGGAATGTCCACCGGAGCTGCAGCTGTTGCTGCGCCAAGCCCGCCGCCTGCAATCGTCGGAACATTCGTCCCGCTCGAGATGAACGCCGAGCTCAATTCGCGGCGCCCGAAGCGGTATCCGACATAGGCTCCGAACAGGCGGTTCGGATTGAAGTTCAGCAGCGCAGTGTTGAAGTACGAGCGCTCGCCCAGCAACGTGTTGAATACTGCTGCCGTACTCGCGATCAGACCGGCAGGAGCAAATCCGCTTGTCGTAACCCCCGGAACACCGCAAGGCGCTCCCGTAGGCGTGGACAAGTTCGCACCCGCTGCCAAGTTCGAGAAGCAGTTGGTATTTGTAGGATCAAAGAATCCGGGTTGCCGCCAATTGACCCAGCGGAACTTGTCTGACACGCTCACGCTACGGGTGAGGTGATATGTCACCCCTAGATCCGCATTTGCCGAAACCCGGTTTGTGTTTGCAGGACCAACGATCTGGAACGCCGTGTTATTGGTGCGAGCGACCAGCCCGTAGAAAAGCTCGTTGTAGTTCAACAGCTTCGAATTGCCCGAACTGTAGGTTCCACTGGCGGTTATATCGAGCTTGTGGAAGTAGTTTGATTGGAACGACAACTGCGACGTGGGAAGGAACGTGCGAACGTTGTGATTCCGCAGGTACGAGAACACGCCGGTGTTACAGCGTGAATTCAGTACTCCCGGAGCCGTGATGTATGGTTGCGGAAGTCCTCCCACTGTGACTGCGCACGGCGGATAGTAAACCGGGATGAACACTGGTCTCCCGCCCGCGCCAAGGGTGAAAGCATTCACCGGGTTGTTGATGTATCCGGTATCCACCCTGTCGTGCTCAAAGAACTGATCAAAACTTATTGTGGTACGTGGCAATACGCGCACATCCACCCCGACGCTCCAGCGATCCGAGCGCCACTTCTGCTTTTGATACAGATCGATGTTTACGTCTTCGAGGGTTGAGTCTACTGTGCCCTTGTCATCCGCCCGGGCGAAGCCAAGGCGCACGCGGAACGCCGATTGCGGAAACAGTTGCAGGTTGAAATCGCCCATGTTGCGCGTCGTAACCTGCAAATGCGGGCTGTTCGTGTAGAAGTAGTTGCTCTGTGGCGAAAACGCCGCAGCACACGGATTCACCCTACCGGCTGTTACGGTCGAGCAGTTCGTGATCCCAGGGTTTAAGGTCTGAGGATTGGCGAAGTAATTGTCGTTGAAGTAGTTCCGATCCCGGCGATAGAGACCGACGAAGTTGTACCACTTACTCTTCTCAATCCGCACGCGTCCCACATCGTTCGGATCACCGCCGAAACCAAAGCTGCTTACGTAAAGGCTATCGAAAAAGCCGCCGGTCCCGCGTGTCATGGGCCGAATCGTCAATTCCTGCCCAAGTAACCGGGGGCCGCTATGCAGATCGACGAACGTGTCGTACATCTCATGGTTCCCGTTCACGTCCGCAATGCGGCCCCCGAATTCGACAGATTGCTGCACTGTGTAGCGGCGCCACACGCGTCCGGTTCCAGCCTGATCGTTTCCCTGATCCGCATCCTGTGCTGCCGCAAAGTAGGGAACCATCAGCACGAGGGCTGAAACGGCCATCAACCAGCCTTTGCCGTGGTTGCGAGTTCGTAGCGGCCCTCTTCCTGTGAGGAGAAGTCGCGACGAGAGCTTATTTACTGAATTGGTCATCTCTTCTCTCCTGCTCCTTTACTTGAAGAAGACATCGCTCACGTTCGAGCCGTGGATACTTGAGTGGCAGTCGATGCACTGCTGAAGTCGAGTGTTCTGGCTGTGTCCAATGGCGGATGTCGCCGCATGGCACTGCAGGCACAACGAGTTCGTGCGTGCGCTGGTAAGCATGCGCGGATTCGTGGACCCATGCGGGAAGTGGCATGACGTGCAACCTTCCACTTTCACCGGTTCATGCTCGAATACGAATGGACCTCGCTTGTCCGCGTGGCATTTGAAGCAGATAGTGTCCTGGTCGGGTGTGGAGCGTAGTTGGCGCGTGCGCACCGTGCCGTGAGGATTATGGCAATCGGAGCACGACATCAACCCTTCCTCGACCCGATGATGGAAGGGCTTCTGGAAGTCAGCGCGCTGCTCCATGTGGCAGGAGTAGCACAGTGGCGTTTGGCTCTGCACCAGCAGAGATTCCATCTTCGAGTGGTGTACAGAATGACACGATATGCAACTGACGCCACTCTCATTGTGGGTCGAGCGCAAGAAGTCGCGTTGTTGTGGACTGGACTCGTGGCAGCTCAAGCAGCGACGGCTGATGTCTTCGGCGCGAGCATCCTTGAACCGGAAGATTTTAGTTTTGTCTCCGCCTCCTTCGACGTGTGCCGATCCCGGTCCGTGACACGATTCGCAACCATGTACTTCCTCGCCGCGAATCTTGGGCAAGTTGGTTCGATAGTGTGGGCTGCCTTCGATGTTCTTGAACTGGTCCTCATGGCACCCTTTGCAAGTGTCTGAGCCGACGTAGTTCGCTTTGTAGGGAGTTGCTGGGACGTTACTTCCCGCGACATTTTGGGAAGTGCCAGCGTTCTGGCCAGTGAGAAATGAAGCCGTTCCAAGCAGGAAGGCGGACAGCAGGAGCAATCGAGGTCTTTTCAGCCGACCTTTTGCAGGTTCTTCCATTCTCGACTCCTTCGCGAAGGACTCATCAAAAGATCCGCAAATGCGAATCACGGGCAGACAGTGGTGTGGTCTCGCAGAACACGCACGATATCCAAGCTTCGGAAATCATTGCGCATTGGGATTTGGCCTATGTAGAGGTGGGTTGCCAGTGAATCGCTATCGAAAAGAAAAATCAGCGAGCAGAGATGCTCAATATTTTAGAAGGATTCGAGAAGAGTATTACGTAGGTCAGGGGATGAGATGAAGCACATTTCCGACGCTCTTCGCGCCATTCGTTCGTACCACATCGTCACTTCGCAGATTTCATCGAGTGAACTCGTTGCAAACAACCAACGTTGGCGGAACATCAATCGGGTGATCATACTGTTGATGGCCAGGCATTGGCGCCGAACATCCGCGATGATTTCGCTGTACTCGGGATTATCGGGAATCGAGTTGTCGCCGGAATTAAGTGTGAATGAAAGCACAGCAGAGATATTGCTCTTCATCATGCGCAAGCGCGGGAGTGTCACCTCCGTATCGCTCCCCGCACTGCGGATTGGCTGCAATGCGGAGATCAAGCCCTCAACGGACCGCACTTCGATTTTGCGCGCGTCGATCATTCGCCCGACTCTAAGCCTAAGTTGTTACGTGAACTAAGCACAGATTCACCTTTTTTCACTGGTGAAGTCAAGTGCGTTTTTGAATCGCCTCATTTCGTCCAAAGAAAGAGTGTTTGCTGCACGCTCGGGTCGCGCGAAATATATGGCCCAGACCAAGAGTGCTACGCCAAATGCGGCCATGTCGATGGAGCTAAGAGTGTTTGCCCATTCCAGCCCATAGTGGGTCGCGGTGACTAGCGCAACCACCAGGTCCACGCACATGTACACCAGGTACCCGATACCGATTCCGTAGGTGCGTTGCGGCCAGGGAAGGCCGAAGTAGAACGACGTAATGGCAGTGATCACCATTGCCCCGCAAAAGAGAATCGACACTGATCGATTGGCCACCACAACTGCCGTCACAAACGCATTGGGTGAGGATCGTGGGATTGCGAGAGCAGATACGACACTGCCGGAAATGAGCGCCAAGCCTGTGCCTTTGAACCAGCGTAGCGTCGCCTTGGGCAAAGTCGAGTAGGGACGAAACACCGCTGAGAAGATCTCGACAAAAACCGCCAACACGAGCAGGACCTGAACGAGTCTCAATCCGCTGTTGAGCCGGAAGTATAAAGCCTGTTGGTGCAATGCCACCCACATCAGCAGACTCGTTTTCAGGCACGACACCGAGATATATGCCGTAAATGCGGGTTGCCGCCGCCACGCACGGCGCCAAGCGATCTCCCCCAACAACACCCATTGGAGCAGAGCGTTAATGGTCCAAATGGTCCAAATCAGCGCAGACACTCAGTTCTCCTTGCCAGCTACGGCTGCACGATCTGTCCTGCTTGGGGATGGACCACCTGCTGGTTTAGTTCGTTCGCGTCCCATCCGCCACCCAGAGCTTTCACCAGGTAAACCGAATTCACCATGCGTTGGCCGAGCAACTGTGTCGCAAGTCGTTGATTGTTGAGCAGCGTGCTCTGTGCCGTGATTACATCCAGATAGGTAGTCACACCACCAACATAGCGGTTATTGGCAATCGCCAGTTCTTTTCGCGCATCTTCCACCGCGGCCGCTTGCGTATTCGCCGCTTGTGCCAGCGTCTGCAGGTTGCTGATGCCGTCCTCGACTTGCTGGAAGGCTTCGAGCACCGATTGCCGGTAGTTTGCTACGGCAGCATCGTACGCGGAGCGTGTCGCTGCCAAATTTGCGCGGTTCCTGCCACCTTGGAAGATTGGTTCCAGTGCGTCGGCTCCCAGGGACCAGAAGAAGCTCGGCGCATTTGCCAGGGTCGTGATGTTACGGCTTTGCAGTCCGCCCGAACCGCCAAGAGTGATGTGAGGATAGAACGCCGTGCGGGCGATGCCGACTTGGGCATTCTGGTACGCAATCTGCCGTTCCAGAGACGCGATGTCAGGACGCCGCTCCAGCACGTCAGAAGGAACTCCAAGCGGCAATGGCGGAGGCACCGCATTCAGCGGAGCAGAACCCACATTGAAGTTGGAGGGAGGCTGCCCTAATAGCACCGCGATGGCGTGTTCATATTGGGCACGCGACTGTTTCACCAGTGCCATCTGGGTCAAAGTCGAATCCAGCAAAGCTGCCTGTTGCGCGACTTCCAGCCCGCTGGCAACGCCGCCATTATGGCGGTTGTTTACCAGTTCCAGGCCCCTGCGCTCGTACCCAACCGACTCCTCAACAACCATCAACTCGGCATCGAGTTCGCGCAAGGTGAAGTAGTCTGCCGCGAGCTCCGCGGTCAGCACCAGTTGCGCGTTCTGCAGGTCGGCCGCCGTCGATTGCAGACTCGCGTTGGCTGCCTCGACATTGCGCCGCACACGCCCGAAGATATCGACCTCGTAGTTGATCTGAAATGGCAGCGTGAAGACGTTTTGCGTATACGGAGTGGGTGACACCAGCGCGGGGTTCGCTCCGTTCAGAGCGCGATTTCCCGATCCACGCTGTCGCAGTGCTCCGGGATCGGCCGAAAGCTGCGGGAACTCTCCGGCAGTAGCCACACGCGCCAGCGACCGCGCCTGCTCCAGTCTGTTGCGAGAAACCTCAAGCGACTGGTTTTCCTTCAATAGCTGCTGTTCATATGCGTCCAGTTGAGGATCATGGAATACCTGCCACCATGCGCCCTTTGGAATCGAGTCCTTTGGCGCAGCCTGTTCCCATGGCGGCGCTGTCTTCCATGCATTCGGAACAGCCGTGGTCGGCGCGGTTGCCGTGGGACGCTGATAACGCGGCCCCACGGTGCATCCTGCTGCAAGTCCCAAGGTCGCAAGCGCAGCGGCGTAGATCGCCTGTTTTGCTGTTCGTGCTCCGCGCATTACGACGCGCTCCCTTTCTGATTGCCCGGATTCTGCGGACGTGAAACGTTCACCGGTTGACCATCCTCAAGTGAATCCGGAGGATTGATGATGATCTGGTCATTTGCCTCAAGCCCGCTGAGAACCTCAAGCATGGCACCGTAGTCGCGACCAATATTCAACCGCCGCAAATGAACCTTGTTGTCCGCACCCACCACTGCGACCTGTGGCCCTTGCGCGCGGAAGAGCATTGCGTTCACAGGAACCGTGAGCTTCTGCACGTTGGCTCCGACCGCAAAATGCACCTGCCCAAACGATCCGGGCAGCAGCCGTCCATCTTTGTTCTCAACATCGACTTCCGTAAGCAGCGTGCGCGTCTGCGGGTCAATTGCTTCCGCCGTGCGCGCCACGGTTCCCACAAACTTCTCGCCAGGGAACTCCTGCAACGTCACAGCCACCTTCGAGCCTGTCTTGATTAGCGGTGCATACGCCTGCGGCACGCTCGTAAATACGCGCAGCGTGTCCACCTGGGCGATGTCAAACAGTTCGCGTCCACCAGCTCCAGCGTTGATCAACGCGCCTGGATCCACGTTGCGGCGAGTCAGCACGCCTGAAAACGGCGCGTAAACATTCTTGAAGGATTCCAACTGCTCCAACCTGCGCACGTTCGCATCGGCAGCGGCCAAGTTGGCTTTACTCTGCTGATATCCGCTGGTCTGCTGATCGGCTTCCTGCGCGGAAACCGAATCGGTCTTCCGCAAGTTTTCCCAGCGTTCTGCGCTTATCTTTGCCAGTTGCATTTGCGAGAGAATCTGCTGACGTGCCGCCCGCACCTGGTTCAGCTCCTGATCAACCTCCGGAGTCTCGATCTGCGCCAGCAACTCGCCCTTCTTCACGCGGCTGCCAATGTCCTTGTACCAGCGCAGCAGATACCCGCTCGTACGCGCAAAGATCGGAGATTCCTTAAACGCCTGCAGCGAGCCGGGCAGTACCAACTCTTCTTCCGCCTTTTCCGGTTGCGGATTCACAACCGCCACCATTGGCACAGCACTTCGTTCCGTCTCTTTCGCCAGAGCATGTTCGTGATTAACGCGCGCGAGCAGCGTGATTCCACCTGCAATTAGCAGCAACAGCACCACAGCGGCCACAAACGTCAGAGCCCTGCGTGGAGGTGCAGGAGGCAGTTCTGGCGGTGTCTCCACGTGCGGAGGCTGATGCTTCGAGTGTCGCTGCAGTTCTTCGATTTCCTGGTCGCGCTCCGCCTGCGTCTGGATGTGCCGATGATGCTCGCTCCCGTGCGCGTTCTGCTGCCGCTCCGGTAGAGTGTGATTTAAGTCGTTCTCAGTACTCATAATTACTCCGATTCCTATTCCTGCTCAGCCCGAGCCTGGCGTGCTTCCAGTCGGCTATGGAAAATTGCAAAGACACTGGGCACAAAGAAAAGTGTGGCCACCGTCGCAAACATGAGTCCGCCAATCACGGCTCGCCCAAGTGGCGCATTCTGCTCGCCGCCTTCACCGAAGCCGAGCGCCATCGGCACCATGCCGATGATCATCGCCAATGCCGTCATCAGTACCGGGCGAACACGCGTGAATCCTGCGGCAATCGCGGCCTGAATGGCAGGGACACCTTCATCCATCTGCTCGCGGGCAAAGCTCACCATCAAAATGGAATTCGCCGTGGCCACGCCCATGCACATCACGGCGCCGGTCAGCGAAGGCACACTCAAAGTTGTGTGCGTCAGCAGCAGGAACCAGCAGATTCCGGCGAGCGCTCCTGGCAACGCTGAGATGATGATGAATGGATCAAGCCACGACTGGAAGTTGACCACAATCAGCAGATAGACCAACACGATCGCGCCGAGCAGTCCCACCCCAAGTCCAAAAAACGAAGTTCGCATTGTGCTCACCTGCCCGCGCAGCACAATCTGCGTACCTCGCGGCAAGTGGCCCTTGAACTCTTGGATGACCTTATCTGTGGCGGACGCCACTGCTCCGAGATCGCGGTCCTGAGTGCCGGCGTAAACATCGATTACAGGCTGAATTCCGTAGTGGTTCACCACTGCTGGTCTCGCGGCTGGCGATACTTGCACAAGGTTTCCCATCAACTGCGCACCTTGTGGAGCGTTTACTGGAACTGCCATTAGATCATCGAGACTCGTGATGCGATACTGCGGCGTTTGTACGGCCATCTGGTACGTCACGCCGTTCTTCGGATTCAGCCAGAAGTTTGGCGAAGTCTGAAAGCTGCCGCTCAGAGTTATCAATACGCTTTGGGCAACGTCGCGCGCACTCAGCCCAACCTGTGTGATTCGCGTGCGATCAAGATCCATGTGCAGCGTGGGCGACGACAGCAGTTGCTGAACGTGGACGTCAGCTGTCCCGGGAATGTGTCTCATCCGGTTTGCGATCTGTTGTGCAATCTGGTAATTGCTGTTCATGTCGGGCCCGATCACTTGTACATCGAGTGGTGCGGGCAAGCCGAAATTCAAAATCTGCGTTACGATGTCGGCTGGTTGGAAGAAGAACTCGACGCCGGGGAACTTCTGCGGAAGTTCCTTGCGCAACTGCCGTATGTGGTCCGCCGTGGGTTTGTGGTGCTCAGGATCAAGCGAAATCAGGATTTCGGCATCGCTGCTGCCCACAGTTCCCGAAGAGCTATACGACTGGTTGATGCCTGAATTCGGCAGGCCGATGTTGTCGAGAATCGTTTGGATCTCTTTACCGGGTATTTGGCGATGCAGTTCCTGCTCAACCTCGTCGCATAGCTTTGCCGTTTCCTCCACGCGCAGGCCGGGACGTGCACGCACGTGAAGTCGCATCAAGCCCGCATCGACCTGTGGGAAGAAGTCTTCACCAAGGAATGCGATCAGTCCAAGTGAAAGCAGGCAGAAGGCGAGAAAACCAGTGACGAACACCCCGCGATGCGCAACCGTGGTTTCAAGAATCGCCTGATAGCCATGGCGAAAATCGTCGAACTTGCGCTCGAAGCCGCGTTGGAAGCGCCCCATAAATGTTTTCGGTCCGGCGGCGCGATGCTCGTGTCCACGCATGATGTACATCACCAGCGTGGGAATCAGGGTTCGGGAAAGCAAATAGCTGGCGAGCATGGCGAAGCTCACGGCTTCAGCTAGCGGCACAAACAAGAATCGCGCAACGCCCGTCAGGAAGAACATGGGGACGAACACGATGCAGATACACAGCGTTGAAACGAACGCTGGAACTGCAATTTGCTGCGCGCCGTCGAGAATCGCCTGACGCATTTCCTTGCCCATGCCAAGGTTGCGTTCAATGTTTTCAATCTCGACCGTCGCGTCGTCCACGAGGATGCCGACGGCCAGTGCGAGTCCTCCCAGCGTCATGATGTTCAGCGTTTCGCCGATGGCGGCCAATGCAAGAATAGAACAGAAGATCGACAACGGAATCGATATCAGAATGACGATTGTCGGACGCCAGTCACCGAGGAACAGCAGGATCATCAGGGCCGTCAACAGCGCGGCGGTCAGTGCTTCGTGCAGCACGCCATTGATCGAGGCACGCACAAAGAGCGATTGATCGAACAGCGAACTGACCTTTAATTCAGGAGGCAGCGACTGTTGCGCCTGCGGCACGATCTTCTTGATGCCGGACACGATCTGCAACGTTGAGGCGCGGCCGTTCTTGTAAATCGACATCAGAGCGCCGCGGTTGCCATCCTGTCTCACGATGTTTGTCTGCGGTGCGAAGCCATCGCGAACGTGCGCTACATCGCGCAAATAGAGCGTGGAACCATTTGTCGTTCTAACCGGTAGGTCGTTCAATTCCGCGATGGTTGCGGGAGTGCCGTTCATCTCAACGTTGTATTCAAGGTCCGAGAGCTTTGCGGTTCCAGTCGGCAGAATCAAATTCTGCGCATTTACGGCACTAACGATGTCGACCGGTGCGAGGTGATAGGACTGCAACTTTGCCATATCCAGATCGACTTGAACCTGTCGTATCTTGCCTCCGTAAGGATAAGGCGTGGCCGCGCCCTCTACCGTGGCCAGCGATGTACGCAAAAAGTTTTGTCCTAAGTCAAATAGCTGCTGCTCAGGAAGTGTCTTGCTGCTTAATCCCAATTGGATAATTGGCGTCGTCGATGCACTGTAGGAGATGACCAGCGGAGGCGTTGTTCCGGGTGGGAGAGATCGAACTGTCGTCTGGGTAATGGCCGTGACTTGAGCGATTGCGGTCTGAATGCTTGTGCCGTGACGGAAGTAGATCTTGATGATTCCCAAGCCGCTAACGGACTGCGACTCCATGTGCTCAATGTTGTTTACGGTAGTAGTGATGCCGCGTTCAGAGTTCAGAACAATTCGTTGCGACATGTCTTCCGGAGACATTCCCGTGTAGAACCAAATAACGGAAACCACGGGGATATCGATCTCCGGAAAAATATCCGTAGGCATCATGAAGATGGTGATGGGCGTCAGAATGAGGATGAGTAGCGCCATCACTACAAATGTGTACGGGCGCCTCAGGGCTAAAGCAACAATCCACATGGATCGGAATCACTCCAGAAAAGCCGGCTGAACAGAATGCCCGCGTTTCCGGAGGGGCTTCTGCCGAATACAATCTTTAGATTCGATACAGAGCGTCTTAGATTGAGAATGATAGAAAATTCTATCAACTACCCCAAAACGCATGCTAGCATCGGCTCGATGAGCAAAACGGTAAATATTGGTAACGACGTGCACAGCAGGCGCGCTCCTGGCCGTCCCCGCTGCGAACGGGCACATCAGGCCATTCTTAGCACGACGCTTAAGTTTCTCGAATCGAAAGAAAACGGATTTGCAGATTTGACGATCGAGAACATTGCAGCTGAAGCTGGGGTTGGCAAGGCCACCGTATATCGTTGGTGGCCGACCAAAGCTGCTCTCGTCGCTGATGCCTTCGCAAGCAGCGTCACCCAAAAGCTGCATTTTCCTGACACGGGCTCAGCCCGAAGAGATATCTCGCTGCAAATGCGGCAGCTTATCAAGATATTGCGCAGCCGCCGCGGTAATATCGTTGCGGCCATTCTGGGCGGCGGTCAGAGTGACCCCACGCTGCTTCGCGCATTCCGCGAACGCTTCCTTAAGCCGCGCCGCGCAGAGGCCTACTCCACTCTGCAAAGAGGAATCGATCGCGGAGAGCTGCCGCCGGATCTGGACTTGGACCTGCTACTCGATTCGCTTTACGGCCCCATCTATATGCGTTTCCTGATTCGTCACAAGACGTTGACGCCCGATTTTGTTGATGATCTTTGCGATGTCGCCTTCGAAGGCGCCCGTAGTAATAAGCGCGAGTTGCGTCGCAACGCCGCACGCGCGTCGGCTGCTCAGGTCGCAAAGTGAGTGAGGACTCATTCGAAAGAAAAACCCCGCCTGCTGGCGGGGTTTTATGTTCTTTGCTGAATTTGCGCTACTCGGTCCAGCGCTTAAATACTAGCGAACCATTCGTTCCGCCAAAGCCGAAAGAGTTGGACAGTGCATACTGCAACTCCGCCTTGCGAGCCTGGTTGGGAACGAAGTCCATCCCTGCGGTTCCCTCGTCCTGATTCTCAAGGTTTATGGTTGGCGGAAGGGTCTGGTTGTAAAGAGCCAAAACCGTGATGCCCGCCTCCAGTCCACCTGCACCGCCCAGAAGGTGGCCGGTCATGGACTTTGTGGAGCTTACGGCAACTTTGTGCTCGCCAAACAGGTTGCGAACCGCGCAGGCTTCCAGTCCATCGCCCACAGGCGTGGATGTGCCGTGTGCGTTGACGTAA
Source organism: Koromonas humicola (assembly GCF_059726255.1). NCBI lineage: Bacteria > Pseudomonadati > Acidobacteriota > Terriglobia > Terriglobales > Koromonadaceae > Koromonas > Koromonas humicola. The sequence goes on along the minus strand of NZ_AP040873.1, from coordinate 4,060,316 downwards.
CCAATGTCGGTCGGCTGCAATCCTGCATCGCGAATGGCATTGCGCATCACGCGGAACCCACCTGCACCTTCCGGCGCGGGCGAGGTGATGTGGTAGGCGTCACCGCCCATGCCGTACCCGACGATTTCGGCGTAAATCTTTGCACCGCGAGCCTTTGCGCGCTCTAGCTCTTCAAGAATGAGGATGCCCGAACCTTCGCCAACGACGAATCCGTCGCGGTCGCGGTCCCACGGACGACTGGCGTGCTGGGGATCATCATTGCGCGTTGAAAGAGCGCGCATTGCCGCAAACCCGCCGATACCCATCGGCGTGATCGAGGCTTCAGCTCCGCCGCAGATCATCACGTCCGCGTCGCCGCGCTGGATGATCTTGAAGCTGTCACCCACTGCGTGAGCGCTCGTCGTGCAGGCAGTGGCGCTGGCCATGTTGGGGCCTTTTGCGCCAAAACGAATGCTAACGTGTCCGGCAGCGAGATTCACGATCGTAGCAGGGATGAAGAAAGGCGAAATCTTTCGCGGACCGCCTTCCATCAGCGCCGTGTGTTCGCGCTCGATAACGTCGAATCCGCCGATACCTGATCCGATATAAACGCCGACTGCTTCTTCGTTTTCCGGCGTAATCTTCAGACCGGACGAGTTCACCGCTTCGGTGGCCGCAGCCAACGCGAAGTGGATGAAACGTCCCATCTTCTTCAGTTCTTTTTTGTCAACGAAGTTCAACGGGTCAAAGTTCTTGACCTCGGCTGCAATAGTGCAGGCAAACTGCGTTGTGTCGAAAAGGGTAATCGGGGCAACACCGCTTTTACCTGCCAGGAGGCTTGCCCAAACCTCCTCCGTGGTATTGCCGACGCCGCAAACGAGCCCAAGACCTGTAACAACAACTCGGCGCTTCAAGCTTACTTCCCGCCTTTCGCGTGCGCGTTGACGTAATCGACTGCGTCTTTCACGGTCTTGATCTTCTCGGCGTCCTCGTCAGGAATTTCGATTTCGAAGGCTTCCTCAAAGGCCATCACCAGTTCGACGATGTCCAGGGAGTCGGCACCCAAGTCGTCCTGGAAAGAAGCGTTGGCGGTGACTTCACTCTCTTCCACCCCTAACTGCTCCACGATGATCTGTTTGACTTTCTCTTCTGACGAAGCCATTCGATTCTCCTTAGTGAAATGGAAACGGCACACGCCGGGACAGTGATGCCCGGAGGGCTACTGTGGCCGTTTCTTCCTAATTCTATTGTACAGAGATGTTGGGCAGCTTGTTACTTCGAGGCCTTGGAATGTGCGCTGATGTAGTCAACCGCGTCCTTCACGGTCTTGATCTTCTCAGCGTCTTCGTCCGGGATCTCGATGTCGAAGGCCTCTTCGAACGCCATAACGAGTTCAACGATGTCCAGCGAGTCGGCGCCCAAGTCATCTACAAACGAGGCCGAGGAGGTGACTTCCGCTTCATCCACTCCCAGTTGCTCGACAATAATCTGTTTCAGTTTCTCTTCTACAGCAGCCATTTTGTTGGCGCCTCCTGCAAAAAGTTGAGCCGCCCGGCAAAGTAGTCGGCCTACTTATGATTATCTTTGAGCCAGACGATTCCGATTAGCATCCTAACCGTTCGATTTTGTGAAGGTCAATGCGCAACTGCAATAAAGGATGTCAAGTACAGGAATGAACCTCCCGGGGCGAAACCAGAACGTCACTATCCAATGTGCACTCTGTTGAGTTTTACTCAGGGCATGAGAGCTGTTGTGCAACGTGTTTCACGGGCCCGGGTCACCATGGAATCTAGGTCTACTGGCCAAATAGAGCGCGGCCTTCTGGTCCTCTTGGGCGTGGGTGCCGAGGACGCCGAAGCGGATGCAGAATATCTGGCCCAGAAGATTGTGGCTTTGCGAATCTTTGAGGATTCTGAAGGCAAGATGAACCGCAGCGTTGTTGAGGGGGGCGGGGCGATGCTGGCAGTTAGCCAGTTCACGCTATATGGCGACACAAGGCGGGGCAAAAGGCCATCGTTCGACTCTGCGGCGCGTCCAGAGCGGGCTCGGAGCCTGTATGAGTATTTCGTTGAGCGGGTTCAGGCGCTCGGAGTGCGATGCGAAGTCGGGCAATTTCAAGCGCATATGCAGGTCGAACTCGTGAATGATGGTCCGGTCACGATCTTGGTGGACTCAAAAAAGACGTTCTAAGCATATCTTCTTTGGTTAGTAACTTATTTGTAAGGCGAGTACCAACAAGTCAATGTTTACGCTCGACGGGGTGTTGCGTGTTGGCTAAATGAGTACTGCTGGCGATTCGATGATGTGGAATTGGTTACTGATTCGCATCAGAAGGACAGGTTCACAATGACCGGTGTGCGAGGTGGTACATGTCACGAACGTACTTCCCGGTGAAGTGGCGTTTGCGGACATGTAGCGGATCACGCCGAAGATGGGTCGTTCGAACCATGGGCGATCGAACTTGCCCGCAATTGCCCAAGCCACTCCGGCATATCCATTGGGATCGCGGCCGTCGAGGAAGTATTTGTCATTGAGACAGATTGCAGTCTGGTAGGCCACGGCGGGCGATGGCGACCACTCGAGAATCTTCTTGGCCCAATACATTCGCATGTAGTTGTGCATCCAGCCGAGATGCAGCATCTGAAACTGGGCGGCGTTCCAGAGCTGATCGTGCGTCTGCGCTTGTTCGAGTTCGTCTCTGGTGTAGAGAACAGGGCGGCGATCGGCGGTGTGAGCGGCCAGAGTCTTATGCGCCCACGGCTCGGCACACTCAATGGAATCGTAAACAGGGTTATAGGTAACGAAGTTGACCGCAAGCTCTCGCCATGTGATCAGCTCGTCGAGATATTTCTCCTTCACGATCTCGGGCACTTTCGCGGCTTGTACGGCAAGCGCAATGGTGATGGGGCTGATGTGTCCGAAGTGGAGATACGGAGACATGTGGCTGGTGGCGTCGCGTTCGGCGGCCCCCTGCAACTCCGGGTAGTGCGCCAGATCGTTGGTGATGAAGTGATCGAGACCGCGCAAGGCTTCGGTCGTTCCTGCTCGAAAGCTGGTCACCGGTGAGACGCTGCGGTCGAGTGACTTCCATCCGGCGGTGACGTCGAAGTCTGGAGTGCTGAGGTCGAAGGAGTCGACGCGCTGCGTGAATGTGTGCTCGGCCTTCGGGTTGTGCGAGGGAATGAGGTAGTCGGCTGCGAGTTTCTCGAGGCGTGGACGAATCGTCCGTGCCGCGTACTGTGCCTTGAGCAGCAGCTTGCTGGGAACAACGACGTCAGCATCGACCGTGTAGTAAGGGATGTGAAGCTTCTTCGCGAGCACGTCCCGCCAGTGTCGAGGTTCGCGGAGGGGGTTCTCATCGCCTACAAGCAGCGCGGCTTCGACTTCATCGCAGAATGCTGCAACATCGCTGTGAGGATGGCGGCGCAGGACGAATGCAATGTTGCGCTCGGCCAGTCGATGCGCGGTGTCCGGAAACGCCTGCTGCATGAATGCGTAATGACGGAGGTTGGCGTTGGGATAGGGAACAACTCCGAAGAAAACTGCAACGGGCAAGCCAAGCGAGTTGCCGAGATCGACAGCGAGGTCGAGCGCGGGGTTGTCGTGAGCGCGTTGCGCACGCTGCATCCAGTACACAACACAGCGCCCTTTCGGAGTGCCAGGGCGGCGAAGCGTGACGCGTTCTTTGTATGAGGCAAGGATAGAAGCAACGCCGGCCATGGACTCATTAGAGTACAGCAAGGGCGGATAATGGGGCGTTCGTGTCAGATCAAGATGAACCCAGAGTTGCGGGCCACCAATGTTGGCGGCAATGAAATGCTGCCACCCGCGCTAACGAATGCAGCCACTGCGTAACTTACGCGGTATCGTTAAGCTGCCGGCCAGGGCAACGAAACGAAACGGTGCCATCAGACCTCGGCTGGATCCGTCGAGCCAAAGTCCAAAACGGGATACCTCATGTATTCGGGATTAGCCGCCAGGAATGTATGGATGGGGCGTGGATTGCAGCACCTAATGGCCTGAGCCGTCGCCCTCGGACTTGCTCTTCCGTGAACCCCATGAAAGGGTGAGCACGTAGAACGCCGTGCCAAAGAGACCGAAAATCACGCTACCCATGGCTGCGGGAATCGAATGGCTCCTGGAGTAGCCAAAAAGAAAATCAAATGCCGCGCACAACAAAAACACAATCACAACACCCTTAGCCGTAATTTTGTAATTGCTCATGCGACAGCCTCACACGGATTATGCTCTTCAGCGCAACGCAGCGGAAGTGTAACTGTTGCCTTCAGAGTATGTCGCTCCAACTCCCGAAACGGGATACGTCAACGCTACGGGATTAGCCGCCAGGAAGCGCTACCGAATCAGGCTGAGAATCTCTTGGAAAACTGGGACGGCGAGGAACACAACGTAGGAAAGGTCCAGACTTAGCGATTACGCAGTCACGAAAAAACTCAGGCGAGTTGAAGCATGCGGGAGTAATGGTTTATCTCTTGCCGATCAGCGTACATAGAATCCACGCCGAGGTGCCGATGATCAGGGCACCCAATGCGCGCACCTGAACTCCTCCCCAACGGCTTCCATACCGCTCTCTAGTTAGCACGCCTGAAAGCCTAAGCCAATTCGGCAGTCCAAACCACGCCTTCGGTGACAGAAGCATGTAGAACGCATTAATGAGCATGACTGTCACCGTGACGGCAAATCCAAGCCAAAGACCGATTTGTTTCAGTTGGCCTACCATAGTTCGCAATTCCCAGACGCAACCGTGTGAACAGACATTTCGCCATTTGCCCTAAACGCCACATGTGTTACATCCTAAAAGCGAGAGTAGCTAAGCGATTTGGAATGTTCAACCTAAATCGGTAGAGGGTTTTAGATGGCGGCTACAGGGCTATTCATGACTTATCCCGGATTGGAACAGTCACCGGGACGGCAGCATACTCTTGCACTCGGTGGCAGCATAACTCTGCGCTGGGTGGCAGAATTGGCTGCTCTCAACCCAACTGCTGAAGCTTGTAGAAAGTGACACTGGGCGGGGTGTGATGGTGTGAGCCGGGGCTGGGGTCATTCGCCTACGGCTCAGGATGACACCTAGAGACACAGAACTAGCAAGACACTGTCTTCTGCGGCAGAAGGCTATCAGGACAAGCCAACGTCAAAATCAAAGACTCCACCCTAAACTCGAACGCGAGTTTAGTATGGGCACCCGCGGATTCGATTACCGATCATCAGTCATCGGCGTACAGAAACTCCTCGATCTCATCTATACGGTTGCTCGCATCGGTGTAGCCGATATCGATGAGTTCGCGCGTATAGGGCGACGTGAACAGCAGATAGCTCAACAAGTCGGAACAGGACTCGGCATCTCGCCCCAAGCCGTACAAGAAGTACTTGATCAGGGGCGGCATATCGCGCTGATGTTCCCAGGCGACTTCTGAGAGATCGACGGACGGCGTGATGAGTAGCGGCTCTAAGGGACGAAGCTGTTCGTGGTCCTCTCTGCCGTCCAGCTCAGGAGGCGCATGGGCGACCAGTTCATTCAGATGGACAAGGTGTTCAACGTCAGTCGCAAGATGGTCCAGGAACATTGCGTCGAAAAGCACTCCCATGACCTGCGAGATGGAAGGTTCACTCAGGTCCACCGACGTTTCCTTCTGGCGCTCCAAAGCCTCAGCCCGTACTCCGATGGCCACAATCCTGGTTGCGCCCAGCCGAATCACCGGGCTGAGTGGCTGCTGGAGACGGATGCAGCCGTCGCCGAAGAACGCGAAGCCTTTGCCCACCTTTAGCCTTACGGGCTGAAACACAAGTGGGATCGCGGAGGAGGCGCATATGTGCTCAACCGTTATAGTGGCAGGAACGGTGATGAGGCGGCTTCGTTTCCAAGTGGGATGGCCTTTTCTTCCCTGGATGAAGAGATAAGCCCTTCCTGAGGTGTAGCTAGTTGCGGAAATTGCCAAAGCGTAAAGATGTCGATTCCTGATGTTGCCTTGGATTCGTTCACAACGCAGGTGGCGACGCAGGAAGTGTTGCAGGGGAAGTGCATCGAGCAGAGAACGCGCATTGCCACCGCCCAGTGCGCCTCCGAAAGATAAGTCCCGTATCCAGGTAAGAGAGTTGACGGCCTGGGAAACAAGATCACAACGGAAGACCTCCCCGGGGATGAGGTTTGCCCACGCAGCAGAGGTAAGTTTTGTTGCCAAAGGTAAGTCGTCACTGCCAGCGGCCATTGCAGTGGCGTTTATGGCACCGGCGGAAGAGCCTCCAATGATGGGGAACGGATTTCCCTGTTGCTGAACACGCGGGATCTCGCCGATGCGCTGCAGTACTCCTGCTTGATATGCGCCCCGCGCACCGCCGCCGGTCATGACCAGACCGAGTGTGTTTGCCATGCAGGGCACCTCCCGCGGTGCAGCGCTGCAGTCCGGGATAATATTGCCTCCGGAAAGCGCTGCCCACCAACTGATCCCCCGCAGTATCCACCGAATCCCGCGGCTCTCGTGGTGGTGGGCACAGGTTGATAGTCTTACCGTCCCAATTTGGGCAGAAGAGGCGCGCCCCCGGAGCCTATGCCACTGAAGCCACTCGGAAATTTGATTGGGTAGCGAAGTTGAAGACCGTGGCCCAGACGTCTTCGAACTTTTGCTGAGTGAAACGCGAGCCCGAACGAAGGGTGTTGTAGCTCTGGTATTTGCGCCCTTCGTCGGCAGGCGAGGCGAAGACGCGCTGGAAGTGGCCAACGATGTCCAGATGATCGGCCAGGACAACATGAGTTCTGCCGAACGGCCAGAGCATCGATAACGTGTTGACGATGCCATCGTTGTCCCAGAATTCAAGATTGAACTGCGGAACTTCGGTGCGCAAAGCCTGCATTTTGCGGGAGCGGATCCAGGTGGGAAAAGGTCCTCCGGCGCAGGCGAGATAACAGAGACGATATGAGATGTCGGTGCCTGCAGCCGCTCCGCTTTGCAGCAGAAGTTGGGGATAAATAAACGGATTTGCAAAATCAAGAGGCGCAACGCGACTCCCGGATGCGAATGCGAAGGGTCGGTGTCCGACGGTGGCGAAAGACAAGGACGTGATGCGTCGCGATTCCCATATCTCATGCTCACGGGCACGGGTTTCGAAATCGAAATGCGCAGGACTGACGGGGCCTTCGGCGGGCGGTTGCGATGTGAGATCGTCAATCACATGAAAGTCAGTGGCGATGTCGCGAACGTAAAGTTGGAGGTTGGCAGCGGCGCGGTGTGCTGCGGCGCGGCGCAGTGGACCGGCACTTCCGTAGTTTTCGTTGGCCTCGGTGAGACAGTCACGGACGGCGAGAAAGAAATCGGCATCGGTAAAGCAGGCGGCAGCTCCGGCCAGTGATTTCTCAACGAAATCGATGGGGTAAACCTGAGAGGCGCTTACGGCAAGGCGCATCTGTTCGACGATGGCACGGCGAAGGAATCCGTATGAGCGCACCCAGTCGGCGATATTCGTTCCCCAATGGGGTACGGAAAGAAACACAACACGATGCAGGTGATCGAGGATTTCGCCAGACGTGACCGCGACTCCGTTATCAACGAGGTTCTCATGTTCGGGGTGCTCGGCGAGATTGAGAATCAGTTGGCGGATATCGAGGCCTCCGGTTGAGTGCCCGACCAGAACGATCTCGTCGTCGGCGTCGGTACGAATTTCTCCGCGAGCGATGCGGCTGGCAAGATAACGCTCAAGGTGTGTGGCGCGAGTGACGACGGCCGCGGTGGGAAGGTTGTCGAAATAGTGGAGCACTGCATTGGGGAGATTGGCTTTCCATTGCTGAAACAGGCTGGTGACTCCAGAGTAGTACTTCACGTTGCCGAGCGCGTCGAAGCCGCCAAAACCGGGTATGAGCACGACGTGAGTTCGGTTGCGGAAACTTGAGTCGTTCTGACGAGGCATGGCGACCTCCTTGCCGGTTCAGAAGAACTGGGACTGCGAACGCGACGAAGCGACCTGCCGCTTGTGCCTTGGGTGTCCGAGCACTGGAACGATACACCTTGTCTGTGAACCATGCGGGCCAGCAGCGCGAAGTTTTGAGGGCCGTTCCAATATGAAAAGGCGAAGAATCGGCGGCCACGAGCGTGCATTGAGCGCTCGCATATCTTGCAAGGGACTACGTTCTACGTCTGGAACTGGGGAGTTACAGGGCTCGCATCGTATTATTCAGGTAGTCAGTATTGTGAGCGTCGAGGGATTCGTGCACGAAATTTTAGTTCTGTTGTCGTTGCGCCGTTTGGTGCTGATCGCGGTGGTGTTCTTTCCCCAGAGGTTTTGGTTCGTACGCGGATGGCAATTGGCGGGACGAATTCGACCGAGCGCGCTGCGGGGGGCGGTACGCGTGCTGGAGGTATTGGCAACCGCGGTGTTGACCGCGATGCTGTCTGACTTCGTATTTCACCGGTTCCTGCCAGATGCGATGAGATCGGCACTATCGCCGGTGGTGCAGCTTTGGGTGTTCACCTCGACCTTCGCTTTCTTCTGCGTGAAAGTCTTGCACCTGCTGGAATGGGTGTGGAACGGCATCACGCGCAAACGTGCTCGGGATGGAGTCGAAAATCAGGGGCGCAGGGCGTTTTTCGCGCATGCGGTGCGTATTGCGGGCGCGCTGCCTTTTGTTGGCGCGGTGTATGGGTTTGCGCGCGAGCGTTTGCAATACGAAGTGGTGCGAGTGGATCTGCCCGTGGCGAAGCTTCCGCCAGCGCTGGATGGATTCCGCATTGTCCAACTGAGCGACATCCATATTGGCGACTTCATGCCGCCAGAGGAACTGCGAAGGGCTATCGGGATCGCTAACGAACTTCGTCCGCATCTGGCCGTGATCACGGGAGATTTCATGAGCCAGGCAGGCGATCCGCTGGAAGGCTGTGTTCGCGAGTTGAGCGGATTGCAAGCGGCGCTGGGCGTTTGGGGATGCAATGGCAATCACGAGATCTACTCGGCTGCAGAAGACGAGGCCGAGGCGCTGTTTCATCGCTACGGCATGAAGTTGTTGCGAGGTGAGTCTGCGCAATTGGAGTGGGCAAAGGCGAAGCTGAATCTGATTGGCGTGGACTACCAGCGCGAAGTTAGGGCGCGCGGAGAGCAATTGCCCCCAAGAATGCAGGATGTCGAACAGTTGGTGCGCAGGGATATGCCCAACGTGCTGCTCTCGCACAACCCGAACACCTTCTATCACGCAGCGGAGTTGGGGATTGAACTGTCGCTGGCGGGGCATACGCATGGCGGACAGATCAACTTCGAAATAGTGAACCACGGATTGAATCCGGCAATGTTTATGACGGAGTTCATCGCCGGGCGTTACCAGCGTCCGATGCCGGGCGGCGGACAAGAAGCTTTGCTGTACGTGAATCGCGGTCTGGGCACGCTGGGAATTCCGGCAAGGCTGGGTTCAAGGCCAGAGATAAGTTTGTTAACACTCAGGGCGACACAGGGGTAACCAAACCGCCGCGGCGTATGCTTTCCCATCTTAGCCGCGCATAAAGTGCGCGTCGAAGGTGGGGCACCCGAGCAATTGTCGAGATCCATTCCCGTATTTGAAATCCGTCCAGATAATCACCGCCGATCATTGACTAACACTGGTTGGTGGTGCAAACTAGCTGGCGCTGTTGAACCATGGGCGGTTCAGACTACTTGCGGGATAAATCCATGAAAGACGGATTACAGGAGATTGCAGCACGTCCGAGAAGTTACGAAAACGTGGACGGAACGACGGAAATCGCATTCGGCTGGATGCTGGCCGCGATATTGGTGGCGGGGTTGCTTTCTGAGCTTGTTTCGCAGCATGCGGCTCACCGAGGCTGGATTCTGCTGATCATGGTTGGCCTGCCGGCATTGCTTGTCGCGGTTGGAGCACGATTCACACGCGAGATCAAAAAGAGATTTACATTTCCGAGAACAGGGTATGCGATGCCGCTGAAGATTGCTGGCGAAGAGCGCTGGAAGGCGTTGTTGTTTCTGATCCTGATATGTGCGGCTTCGGGAGCGCTGGCCTGTGGCATTGTGCTGCTCCAACGGAATCACCTGAGCGAAATGCGGACGTTAGGGAACGCGTTGTATGTGGGTTCGTATGCGATGGTTGTTCTGAAGTACGGGGGAGATCACGGCTGGAAGAAGTGGCTGATTCTGGTAATGGCGGTTGGGTTGACCGCGCTTGCTACCTTTGTTGCGGACGGGTTTGTGTGGATGTCTATGTCGTTTGGCGCGCTGGTGTGGCTGGTCTCGGGATTCGCGACGCTGGTCATTTACATCCGCCGGACAAGACCTGCAGTGGACGGGGAAGAATGAATAGCCAGATCCGCGCGCTGTCGGAAATCGATCGGGTCATCCATGAGCCGGGGCGATTGATGATCATGGCTCTGCTCTCAGGATTGCAGGAGTGCGACTATCTATATCTGCAACATGAGACAGAGTTGAACAAGGGTACGCTGTCGAGCCATTTGGCGAAGCTGGAAGAGACTGGGTACGTCGAGATAGAGAAGACGTTCCGAGGGAAGATTCCGCGAACAGTGATTCGACTGACGAAGGAAGGCAGAACGGCATTTGCAGCGTATCGAAAGAGAATGCGGCAATTGCTGTGAGCGCAAACAGAGAAAGGCCTGCAGTCCGTGATTGCGCGGTCATTCACCAGCCGCAGTGAAGCAGAGCGAGGCAGGGTGCCGCGATTTCGCGCATCCCGCTTCGACATCTCTTGATCAAAGTTGGCAAGAGAGGTGTGGCGATGCTTGGGTTGAAACTGGTGAGGCTGATTGAGAAACACTGCGAAGACATTGCGGAGAGCTTGATGGCAAAGCTGCTCAGCTCTGAGCGAACTCAGGGTTATCAAAGGATCGACCAGAATGAGCTTCGCGCCTCGCTGATTTCCTTGTACTCGCATCTCGGCGATTGGTTGCTGAATAAGACAGAGGCGGATGTCGAAGAGCATTTTCGCGAGGTTGGCGCAAAGCGGGCGAAACAAGGAGTTCCGTCGTGTGAGCTGGCATGGGCATTGATGCTCTCCAAGGATCAGCTTTGGAAGTATGTCTATCGAGAGGCTGCGGCAGAGAAGGCGTTGGAGCTCTATGGGGAGTTGGAGTTTCTAGATACGCTGGATCGCTTCTTCGATCGCGCAGTGTATTACGCACTCGCTGGATACGAGCAGGGTGTACGCGTGAGGGCCGCGTAGCTAGGATTGGCGGAGAATGGCGTCGGCTACGGCGAGTGCCTCGATCGTGGAACGCACGGAATGCACACGAACAATGTGAGCTCCGGCGAGAGCGGCAGCCACAGTTGCGGCGATTGTGGCGATGTCGCGCTCCGCAGGAGGAATTCCTTCGGCTGCCTGGTGGGTGATTTCGGCAAGGCGGGCTGAAACCGTGTGTCCGAGGAAGCCTTTGCGGGAGACGGCAGCAAGCAACGGGAATCCGAGCTCGTGAAATTGGCTGAAGTGCGCTAGCAGGGCATAGTTCTCATCGCGATTCTTCCCGAATCCAAAGCCGGGATCGATCACGATGGAGTTTCGCGCGATGCCCGCATCGAGAGCTTCTTCGGCGCGCTCGCGCAAGCCTTCGCGGACGAGTGACACGATGTCAGGCTCGGGCGGAAGATCAATCCACTGATGAGGCAGTCCGCGAACGTGCATAAGAATGGCCGCGCATGGTCGCTCGGCAACGATCGTGGACATGTCTGAATCCCATCGGAAACCACTTACATCATTCACGATCTCAACGCCAGCATCGACGGCGTAGCGGGCCACCATAGATTTGTATGTATCGATGGAGAGTACGGCGTCAGGCCGCTCGCGCTTGATGGCTTCGATGATGGGTAGCACGCGGTCGAGTTCCTGGCGGGCGGTGACGGCTCCCGCGGGGGCAGGTTCGTTGCTGAGCACTACGGGGGTTCCAGGGCGCGTAGATTCTCCGCCAATGTCGAGTATGTCTGCGCCTTCGTCGAGCAGCGCGAGGCCGTGCTCAACGGCTGCTTCAGGATTGAAGAACTGACCTCCATCGGAAAAGGAATCAGGCGTGACGTTGAGGACGCCCATTACCAGCGTGCGCTCTGCAAGGGGGAGCGTACGGCGGCCTAAATTCCAATGAAAGCGCGAGCGCATGGCCGGATTGTAGCAGCAAAGCTGATAGGGAGAGCAGGCGGGGCGACACCTTGGTGCCATGCTAATTTGTTTGAAATCAATGATTGACGTGGAAAAAGCAGAGTAGCAGAATGTTTGGCAAACGTTCACGCGAGGAAACTGGATGCTGAGTCTCGAACCGACGAGAGACGTGCGGCGTACCTACAAAGCCACCCGAGAGTTCATCGCTTTTCACTCTGAATACTGCGATCCGGTGTATATCGAACAGGGCGCGATTGTGTTCGCGGAAGTCGAAAAATGGAACGGGTGGAAATGGAACGGTCGTGATGCGTTGCAGTTCTTTTGCGATCGCAGACCTTACTACGTGGATCGAAATACGTTTTTGAACGCGACAGAGACGATCGAGTAGCGTTGGCGAATTCGGGACAGAGCGGGAAGTCGATGGCCCACTGTCTCCAGTGAAAACAATGTCGTGAATGGAGGTGCGCTCTGGCGCGCCTTTTTTGTTGGCTACTGCACACGCTTGCCGGAGACGAATGGGTTGGCGCGAATGACATATCGCCAAAGGTCGTGCGGAGCGCGAGTGACGTTGATGCGCGGCGTGCAGACGACCTCGGGCTTAGAGGAATTGTCATCAGCTACGTAGAGGTCGCTGTTAGGGGAGCAGAGGTCCTTGCCATTATCACGCGAGCGCACGATGCCGAGGGCTTGTGAAAGGCGACCGGGGCCGGAAGTGAGCAGGCGTAACCGCGACGGGCGCGGATCGGCAGGAAGTTGGAGGCCACGAAGGGCAGCCATGGAGTCGAGTCCGCACACGGGTTCGAGGGCGCGGAGCAGGACGCATCCGGCATCGCCCGGTGGCATGCAACTGATGTTGGTGCAGTAGTGATTGCCGTAGATGAAGTAAACGTATGCGTGCCCGGGAGGTCCGAAGAGAACTGCGTTGCGCGGGGTCTGTCCGTTGTATGCGTGGGCTCCGGGATCAACGGCTCCGAGGTAGGCTTCGGCTTCGACGATGCGCCCGGAGATGGTGAGCCTGCCTTCACGCCGGATAAGAAGCTTGCCGAGAAGTTCGCGCGCGACGATGCGAGGATCGCGCAAAAAGAAGTCTCGGGGCAAGGGTGGAAGCTTAGGAGAGCGAGCCATTGCTGGTAATTACGATAGCAGGGGAAGCGCTGACGAGATTTGTCTCCATGCTCCAGCTACCCAGAGTTGGAAAATCGCCAACTCTGGGCCACCCTAGGAAGCTACCTGGCTATGGGATGAGCAGTGACTTGCCGGTGGTTTTGCGGGATTCGAGATCGCGATGAGCTTGTTGCACGTCCTCTAAGTGGTAGGTCTGGCCGATGGCGAGTTTCAGCTTGCCTTGTTGCACCCAGTTGATGACTTCGTTGGCACGCCATTCGAGTTCATCGCGGGTGGCGATGTGGTGGACCAGGCTGGGGCGGGTGAGGAATATGGAGCCTCGCTGGTTCAGGCGCATGGGGTCGACCGGAGGAACGGCACCGCTCGCGGCTCCGAATAAGACGAAGTAGCCGCGCGGACGCAGGCAGTTCATTCCCGCGTCGAATGTGGCCTTGCCTACACCGTCGTAGACAACATGCACACCCGCGCCATTCGTGATGCGCTTCACCTCTTCTTCGAAATTCTGCGTGGCATAGTTGATCGCGTGGTCGGCTCCGGCGGCGAGCGCAATTTTCACTTTGTCGTCGGTTCCGGCAGTGCCGATCACATTAGCGCCTGCCATCTTTGCCATTTGCACGAGCAGTTGTCCTGCACCGCCTGCTGCGGCGTGGATGAGGCACCACTCTCCGGGCTTCAGCGGATACGTGCTGTGGGTGAGGTAGTGGGCAGTCATACCCTGCAGCATGAGCGCGGCGGCGTTCTTAAAATCGAAGCCTTCGGGAAGTGGCACGAGTCGGTCGGCGGGCACGGCAGCGTATTCGGCGTACGCCCCGAGAACTCCGGTGTAGGCGACGGGAGTGCCGGGCTTGGTGGACTTAACGTTGCTGCCAACTTCCGTGATGATCCCGGAGGCTTCCTGCCCGTCAACGAAGGGCAACTTGGCGGGGTAGATGCCTTCGCGGAAGTACACGTCAATGAAATTGATGCCAATGGCCTTCAACTGCACAACGGCCTCATTGGGACGCGGGTGCGGTGAGGGCAGATTGACAACTTCCAGAACTTCTGGCCCGCCCGTCTTTGAGACTTGGATCGCTTTCATGTCCACCTCGGATGAGTGCTCAAACTGTGATATTACGGCAAGTTGTGCGGCGTTTTATTCAACTGTATGTTGCTCGCATGAGAGAAACCCAGAGTTGGAAAAACGCCAACTCTGGGCCACCCTCCATGCATAATGCGGACTCTGGGCCACCTTTAGGCCGCGAGTTGATCGGGGGATTGCATTTGCTCAAAAATGCGGTCGCGCCAGCGCATAATGTCGTTTTGTCGGATTTGCTGACGCATGCGCAGCATTCGCCGATGCCGCTCGTCGTCTGACATTTCCATTGCCTCTTTCAGCGCAGCTGCGACACCGAGTTCGTCATACGGATGGACGATGATGGCTCCGGTGCGCAGTTCGGGCATGGCTCCGGCGAACTCGCTGAGAATCAGAACTCCTCGGTTTTCGACGTGAGCGGCGCAGTATTCCTTGGCAACGAGGTTCATGCCGTCCTTGAGCGGGGTGACGAGCGCGATGGAAGCAGCACGGTAGAGGGCGAGCAATTCGTCCTGCGGAACCGAGCGGTGCATGTACTGGATTGGCGTCCAACCGGGCTCGCTGAATTCGCCGTTGATCGTGGACACGAGCTTTTCGATGTCGGCCAGCAGGTCCTGGTATCCGACAATGTTTTCTCGACTAGGCACGACGACCTGGATGAGGGTGATCTTGCGGCGAAACTGGGGATAGCGGCGCAGAAAAGCTCGGAACGCACGCATCCGCTCGGGGATTCCTTTTGTGTAATCGAGGCGATCGACACCGAGGGCAATTTGCATGTCGGGTGCGAGGGCGTGCAGGTCATTCATGCGCTCCATCACAGCCGGAGCGCGGGCGGACTGGGCCATTTTCTTGAAATCGATGCTGATCGGAACCGCCTGAATAATCGTCTTGCCGCGAGCGGACTCGACGATGCGTTGATCGCCGCGTCCGCTGACCTTGGCCTGAGCACAGAAGGTGCGTATGCTTGCGGCGAGATTGCGTTCGTCTCTTGCCGTTTGAAGGCCGATGTAGTCGTACTGCAACAAGCCTTCGAGAATCTCTTTGCGCCACGGCAGCTTGGCGAAGATGTCAGGTGGCGGAAACGGGATGTGCAGGAAGAAGGAAATGAATGCCGATGGGCGATGTTCGCGAAGAATACCCGCGACCCGCAGGAGTTGGTAGTCCTGCACCCAGATGAAATCTCCTGCGCCTGCATTCTGATGCGTGACGTCTGCAAATTTGCGATTGACGAGCTCGTAGAAATCCCAATACTCGGGGTCGAAGTGGCAGAGCGACTGAAGGTCGTGGAAAAGGGGCCAGAGAACTTCGTTGGAAAAGCCTTCGTAGTATTTCGCTTGCTCCTCGTCGGTGAGCACGACGGGAACATAGCTGAAGCCTTTACCGCTGGTCGCGACTCGGAGTTGTTCGCGCATCTCCGGGCTGTCTTCTGTTCCGGCACTTCCGACCCAGAGGCCGCCGTGCTCCTGCAGCACGGGTTCAAGAGCTGCGATCAGCCCTCCGGACGAAGGTACCGCGACGACGCGGCCATCCTGATGGCGGAACGAGAGGGGAAGGCGATTGGAAACCACGACGAGGCCCCTGTCGGTCATTGTCCTTCTCCAGTAGCGGCATGAACGAACTGGCAGTAGGAGTCGAGGAAGGCGATCAGTTCCTCGGGCGGGCGCAACCACCACTCTGCCTGAGATGGACGAGCCTCATGGCGCACCAGTATGGATGCGGCGTTGTGGCGACCTTTGAGTGCGCGGAAGGCGTCTTCGTCGGTCAGATCGTCCCCAAGATAAGCGCAGGGGGTGTCGGGAGGTGTGTCGGCGAGAACACTGGTGACGGCGTCTGCTTTGCTGCAACCAATTCCTCGAATCTCAACACCTCCGTCGAACGGTAGCCATTCAAGAGCCGCAGGTTTCTCGGAGGTGCGGACAGCCTGGTAGGTGTCTTCGGCCAGGTGCAGAATGTCCCTCGCTTCTTCGGGCGCAAGGCCTCGTGTGTGCAGGGCGAGGCTGCCAATCTTTTTCTCGATCTGAACGGGGGTGGCCGTTTGGGCGATGCGGGATTCGAGTTGATCGAGAGCTCTTCGCTGTTCGGGTGTAAGAGCCGTCACTTCATATCTACCACTGGGCAGTAATCGCTCGCGGCCATGGCTGCCCCAGATCTCAACAGTCAGTCCGGGAAGGAGGGCGGCGACATCACCCGTACAGCGTCCTGAGATGATGACAAGTCGGATCGAAGGAGCGTTGGCGAGGCCAGCTAGTCGCTCGCGAACTCCGGGATAAGGTACGGCCTGCATGCGTTGTTGAACGAATGGTGCGAGTGTGCCGTCGTAGTCCAACATGAGCACTGTGTGCGGGGCAGAGTCGAGCGACTGCCACCACGCTGAATGCGAGAACTGTGTCCAATCCGACGGAAGTTGCTGTGTCTCAGATGCAGGGCGTGAACCCTGTTCCAAGCTTGAAGACGAGTAGTGCATTGAGGCTTAGATGCATGCAGCTTCTGGGATTGAAGGCGGGGAGCGGAGGGAAGACATCGCCCTCCAGGAGTGCTGGAGGGCGAGGGTTAATGCTGCTCAGTGACCGGATTTGGGTGCGGACTCTTTTGAGATGTCGCTCTCGATAGAGGCCTTGTAAAGCGAGCAGATGTCGCCGCGGAGATTTGACTTGGTGTGGCTGCCGTCAGAGGTCAACTCTACGTAGGCTCGGGACTGCGTGTCGTGAGCGGGCCATTTTGGCAGGCGACCGCCGTTGGGGGTTCCGGTTTTTGCGAAGTTCGTCCAGTAGCCTTGAACGGTGGCCGAGACCTTGCGATCGACATCGTTGGGAGGCGCCATGAAGAAGGTGCCGAAGACGATGCCGAGTTCATCGCTGTGAGTGGCGCCGGGAAGCTTTCTGCCAGCGAGCGGATGGGAGTATTCGTACTGGAACGTTGGAGCGATGTGGCTGTGTTCATCCGCGATGAAAACCGCGTGGCAGCGGAAAGCCGTATCGGTCGTGAACTGCTCGCCCGCAGTGCCGTATTCGGGAATCTGAGGCGCGGGCTTCTCGGATAGACCGTACGCGTCGAGGACTGCAGCGGAGGAGCTGCCAAAGAATTCCTGCACGGCGGGCTTTAGCTTTGCGGGGTCGCCCCAGAAGTTAAATTCGCGCGAGTTGTTGCCAATGATGAGCGGAATCGAATGTTCCTGGTGGCGGGCGTACACCGTGGCAGGATCGGTTGGCAGAACGTAGCCATCGACGGTCACCATGAGTCCGCCCTGACCGTATGCAGGCGAGGTGCGCAGAATGTCCTCGGTCGAAAGCTTGCGCATGTAGGCGAGAGCACCTTGCGCAGGTGCGTGCAGACGCTCGGCTATCTGTTGTCCCTGCGATTCAGATTCGGCGAGGGGCGCGGGACGGCGCTTGCCAAGGATCGTGGGACCGCTCTGTTCGATGGCGCGGGCGAAAAGACCTTTCGCAAGTGGGCTGGTCATGAGCAGAGTGATGTCGTAGGCTCCGGCAGACTGTCCGAAGAGTGTCACTTGCTTCGGATCGCCTCCGAATTTCGAGATGTTCTCCTGCACCCATTTCAACGCGGCGATTTGGTCGAGCAGCGCGTAGTTGCCGGATGCGCCATTGTTGGACTCACGCGAAAGCTCGGGGTGTGCAAAGAAGCCGAAGTATCCGAGGCGGTAGTGGATTGAAACGAAAACTACACCATGCTGCGCCAAAGGATTTTCAAGGACCTTGCCGCCCCGTGCACTTCCTCCGGCATTGGCTCCGCCGTGAATCCATACCATTACGGGCAGCGGCTTGCGAGATTTTAGGTCAGGGGTTTCGACGTTGAGGTAAAGGCAATCTTCTTTGCCGTCGTGAGAGTCGCGAGAGTTCCATCCACCATCGACTTGAGCACACGGTGCGCCGTACTCGCCAGCATCGCGTTTACCGGTCCAAGGGACCACGGGCATGGGAGCGTGCCAGCGGAGGTCTCCGACGGGCGGGGCGGCGAAGGGAATGCCGCGGAAGCTTGCGCCTTTGGAGTCCTGCCAGAAGCGGCCGACGATTTCTCCGCCAGTGACCTTAACGACAGGCCCTTGCTCAGCAAAGGCAGGTGCGCAACAGAATAGGAGGAATGCAAATGATATGAGTACTTGGTTCAGCAGTTTGCCAGACACGTGAGCGATTTCCTTTCGTGATGCAAACGAATGAAGGTCAGCTCTCACTAGAAGAACGCAAATCGTGTCTTCGTGCAATGAATTTGGCGAAGCGCTGAGTGCGCTTCGCCATCAGTTCACTTACTTGCTGGCGGTGGTGGAGGCGCTGGGATATGGCGGCCAAACTGATAATCTGCGAGGTTCAGCCAGTCGATTGCGATTTCGGTGCGAGCGTTCCCGATGTACTTCGGGAAATTGAAGAGGATGGGGTCTCCCGGAGAAAATTGTGATCCCTTTGAGGGATTTGGAAAGATCGTAGATCCAACTGAACTCAAAACGCCGGTACCGGAGCCCATATTTGTCCGCCAAATATATGGCTCATTACTGCTGTCTGATGCTGCGGTTCCGGGACGGACAAGGAGCAGTGGCGGGGGCTGAACAGCGAAGAGACAGAAGAGACCGTGCGGTGGAGCAAATTGCGGACGCTCTTGGATCTGGCAGTTTCCGAGACCAGGAACTGCGAACTGGTTTTCACTGCCGATGACGCGGACGGGAGCCCGATCCTGCCAAATCGTGTATGCGACAGATAACGTGGCATGCACCGGAGTTGATTGGAGCTTCGCAAACAGGGGCTTAGGAACGTCGAAGGCTGCCGACGAGAAATCTCCGCTCTCGCCGCGCTGGTCGCCGTGAATGAAGCCGCCACGAAACACCCATCCGGAACTCCAGTGTGTTCCGGCGGGTGAATCGAGCGTGAGCATTAAGGCTCGCAATGTTGCAGAGTAGTCGGCTGAGGTGAGTTCAGGACGTAGGGGAAGGATGACGTTGACATTCTTGTTTTCGTCTAGACCGGCTTGGGCGTTTGGCTGTTGCGGATCAAAAGTTATGCGCAAATGCGTCGTCTCACTCGAAAGAAGCGGATACTTGCGATTGGCGAGAAGTCGAACCGGAGCCGCAAATCCTAGGATGATGATGACGACGAGCGAGACAGCGATGAGAAGGCGCGATCCCAAGGTTTGACGGCGGGAGTATTGCCAGAGGATCGCGGCCAAGCAAGCGCACCCCAAGATCAGGCTCTGCGACAGTGTGGTGAAGTCGGTGAGATCAGCGGCTGGGAAGTAGTGGCTGAGAGCGGACGTGAGAATGATGTACAGTCCACATCCGAGAATGCACAGCATCGTCTGTACAGCAGTGCTGGTGATGGCGGCAAGAGTCAGGATCGGCAGGATTAAGAGGGCGGTGAAAGATAGATGAAGTCGCATCAGACCGCTGATCCAGGATGTCTCGGGGTGTAGGCCAGCTTTGAAGAGCAGGTAGAGTTGCGCGATAAGAAGAGGAACAGTGATGAATGAGAAGAAGAACAAGACCTTTGCGGCCAGCAGTTTCTTCCATTCGTATGGGCGCGTGATCCAGAACTGACGGTCGCCTACGAGTGGCTCATCTTGGATCAGGCGAATCAGCAGTATCCACCAGCCGAGAACGAGAAGCACTCCGATAAGCTCGGCACCGATAGAGACTCCGAACCCAACAGCATGCATTTCTTGTCCGAATCCCCACTCGGGGCGCTTCCATGCGTACGCGCACAGCAAGGCGAGGGTGATGAGGATTTCGGGCCAGTGGTGTTGAACGTCTTTGCGGAAAATGTTCAGGACCTGTCTCATTGTCGTGCTCTTTCTATGCTGCGCCGCGTCCGGCTTTTGCCATGGCGAGGAAGATGGATCGCAGGGACATGGGGGAGAACGTTACGTCGCGAACTCCGGTGAAGACCTTGCCAATCTCGGACTGGATTCGCTCGCGATCAAATCGCGGTTCGACAAAACGGATGACGGAGGCCGACGCGGTGGGCTGCATCCATGTGTCGGGCCATTGCGCGGGAGGCTGAGGCGGAGCGTCGAAGGTGATTTCCACCTCGCGGAAACGATCGATCAGCGCTGACATTTCGTCGGAGAAAAGAAGCTTGCCTTGCTCAAGGTAGCCAACGTGGCTGGCGAAGGTTTCGACTTCGGCAAGGTCGTGCGACGAGATGAGGATGGTCGCTTCAAAGGCGCGTTCGAGAAGACCTTCGATGAGTTCATCGCGCACGAGCGGGTCGAGTCCGCTGAAAGGTTCGTCAAGCACGATGAGCTTGGGGTGGTAGGCCAGGGAACTGGCGAGGGCGGCTTTCATCCGCATTCCGCGCGAGAGGTTCTTGAGCTTGCGGTCTAGCGGGAGATCGAACTGGCGAACTAATTCGTCTTCGAGCTTGCGGTCCCATGTGGGATAGAACGGGCGAAGGTAGGCGAGGAACTGATCGACGCGCATCCATCCGGGGAATTGCTGGTTCTCAGACACGTAGCCGATGGAGGCGAAGGCCGAACCGGCGATTTTGGTTGAGTCGATTCCGAGGACGGTGGCCGCGCCGCTGGTGGGGCGGAGGATGTTCATCAGGATCTTGATGGCCGTGGTTTTTCCGGCACCGTTCGGTCCGACGAGCGCGTAGATCGCTCCAGAGGGAATTTCGACATCGAGCGAGTCGAGCGCCTTTAGTCGGCGGAAATGTTTGCTGAGGTGCACGGCTTGAATTGCGGTAGTCATGACTTGCTGCGGCCTCCTCGTTCTGAGCGCGCGGGCAGAGTGGTGGCGTTGCTGCTGAGAGAGCGCCACTGTGCAGAGATGGATTCAAGAACATCGTCGAGAGCAATGCCGAGTTTCTTGGCTTCGACGACGAGTTGCTCGATTTCGCGGCCAAGCAGATTGGTTCGCTCGGCTTTGCTGGATTCGGGTGGGACGGCGACGACAGTACCGATTCCGGGGCGGCTCTCGAGCAGTCCTGTTGACACAAGGTGAGCAATGACTTTGTGCGCGGTGTTGGGATTGATCCGGAGTTCCTTGCTGAGCGTGCGCACGGAAGGAAATGGGTCGCCCGGGTGCATCTGTCCGGAGATCATCGCCTTCTTGGCGGCGTAGACCACCTGCTCGTAAAGCGAAACACCAGACCGGAACTCTACGCGAAAAGGAATCATTGGATGTGTACTATAACACGTAGTACAGCTCGGGCAAGGAGTTTTTGGGGGAAAGTTTTGTTCCCGCTCAAGCCCAAAGAGAGCTTCAACGGGGCACAGGGAATGCATCTTATGGGGCAGAGTTCATCTGGGAAGGAGATTGGGATGAAGGCATTCTTGCGGATGGTTTTGCTGTGTGCGGCGGTGGTGAGTTTGGCGATTGCTGGTGAGGCGCAGAAGAAGAGCGCGGGTGCGCTGGCGACCGATCAGCCTCTGGGAACGCTGGAGGTGGTGGCGAGGTTCAATGGGCCGATGCCGACCGGGGTGACGGTTTCGCGGCAGGGACGCATCTTTGTGAACTTCCCACGGTGGGGCGACCAGGTGGCGTTCACTGTGGCTGAAGTGAAGAACGGAAACGCCGTGGCGTATCCGAATGCGGAGATCAATCGCGATGACGAGGCCGATGCGGCTCATCACTTCATCTGCGTTCAGAGCGTCGTGGTCGATGCGCAGGACAGGCTGTGGGTGCTCGACACGGGCGCTCCGATGTTCAAGGGGCCGGTGGCCGGTGGGCCGAAGCTGGTGGCGCTCGACTTAGCTAGCGGGAAGATCTTGCAGACGATTGCTGTACCGCCGGAGGTCGCGGTGCCGGGGACGTATCTGAATGACGTGCGGTTTGATCTGGGGAAGGGCTTTGCGTATATCACCGACTCGGGCGTGGGTGGGATCATCGTTGTGAATATGAAGACGGGGAAGAGTTGGCGGAAGTTGGCGAAACATCCGAGTGTGCTGGCCGAACCGAACTTCATGGCGATTGTCGAGGGGAGACCGCTGTTGAGTAACGGCAAGCCGCTAATGATCAACTCGGATGGGATTGCGATTAGTCCGGATGGGGCGACGCTGTATTACTCGGCGCTGTCGGGGAGGAAGTTGTATTCGGTGAGCACGGAGGCGCTGCGGGACGAGTCGATGTCGGAAGCCAAAGTGGCCGAAACGGTAAAGGTTGTCACCGGCAAAGGCGCGTCGGACGGATTGGAGTCGGATGCAGACGGCAATGTGTATGCCGGGGATTACGAGAACAACTCGATTCACAAGATCACTCCGGCGGGAGGGATTTCGGCTCTGGTGCACGATTCTCGGTTGCTGTGGCCGGATACTTTTAGTCTTGGCGATGATGGGTATCTGTATGTCACGGCGAACCAGTTGCATCGTCAGCCGACGTTTCACGATGGCAAGGATATGCGGCAGAAGCCGTATGTGTTGTTCAGGGTGAAGGTGGGGACGAAGAGGATTCGGTAGAGACGCGGGCGGATTGCTATCCCAGGTTAGCGCCGCAAAACGCGCGGCGCGAACCTGGGGCACCCGGCTGGTGCGGAGATGTGAACAGGGCAGGAATCCTTCGCTCAGGATGACAACCAAGAAAAACCACGCTTCTGACAAGAACAACCCCAACCCTGGACTCGAAAAACGCAAGTTTCAGGGTGGGGTGGTTGCATCTGAGTGAGAGAAGTTGGCGCGGGGTATTCGCTCTCGCTATTTGTGCTCTTTGGCGTGCTCGAGCACCTGCTCGGCGTGGCCTTCCGGTTTAACCTTGCGCCAGACCTGAGAGATGCTTCCGTCAGGGGCAATGAGGAAAGTGGTGCGCTCGATCCCCATCACCTTTTTGCCATACATGTTCTTTTCCTTCAGGACATCGAAGAGCTTGGCAACGTCCTTGTCGGCGTCGGCGAGCAAGGTGTAGGGGAGTTCGTATTTCTCCTGGAATTTCTTCTGCGCCTTGGGAGTGTCGGGCGATATGCCGAGGACGGTGAGTCCGGCGCGGATCAGCTTGCCGTATTGATCGCGGAAGCCGCAGGCTTCGATAGTGCAGCCAGGGGTGTTGGCCCGGGGATAGAAGAACAAGACGACGGGTTTACCTTTGAAGGAGGAGAGGGTAACGGGCTCTCCGTTTTCGTCGGGCAAAGTAAAATCGGGAGCTTGATCGTTGACGTCCATGATGAGACATCTATACCGCAAACTGGTCGAGGCCGTCACGCTGACGGTGGCAGTGGGTGCATTTTCCGTTTCCATTCAGGCACAGTACAGGGCCCCACAGCCGGAAAAGAAGACTCCGCGGGCGGTGGGTGTTCTGGAAACCTACAAGAACGGATCGCGGCGACTGATTCCCATCAGTTTCTACTATGAGAAGCGCTTCTATGACGCCGATCTTTATCGCTCGACGCCGGTTCCGTTCACGCTGTATTCGGACACGGTTTATGAAGTGCAGCAGTATGGCAGGGCACTCGGAACATTCACGCTGAAGAGCGCGACGCGGAGCGATCCGATGTCGGATGCGTGGTTTGGTAACGGGCGCTTCAAGTCGGCATCCGATGAAGAGGCCGCGAAAGCGAAGAAGGTCGTCGTGGCTCCGGTTGTGGTGGAGGATGCTTCGAAGCCCGTGCTGCATCGGCGCGAAGGCAGCGAGGGAGATAATCCTTCGGCAACGACGAGGAAATCAGCGAAATCGAGTCCTTCAGATGATGACCCGGATCGTCCTCGTCTGCATAAGCGCGGGGGGAGTGATGCAGAGGAGTCCGGGGCGCAGAAGCAAGGAGAGCAGACCACGGCTTCAGTCGATCAGGATGCGAATCGTCCAAAGCTGCATCGCAAGGATGAGGACGATGGTAAGAATGCGAGCGCGGGCAGTCCGGTAGTTCCGAAGCCGCAACTGACGCCGAGCGATGACCCGGATCACCCGATTCTGCGACGCGGTAAACCGATACAGGAGCAGAGTGGGCTGGATCTTCCGGACTTCAAGAAGGAAGAGCCCGTATCGCGGCAGGTGGCCGTCAGCGATGAGGCGACACAGGAAGCGCAGTCGCTGATTTACGTGAGCAACGAGGCGGAGCGAACGAAATTGGAGGCGATGGCGCGCGAGTTGGCTGCTTCGGAGTTGAGGCGAATGGCGTCACAGCGCGGGCTGGCGATGCCAGGCGCGGCGAAGACAACGACATCTGCGAAAACTGTGGCCGGAAAGAAGGCCACTTCCGCCTCGACTCTGCCCGCGATTGCGTTCAAGGATGAGCAGTTTATTCCCTACGACCTGGACTACAACAATTACGCGACCGTGGTGTATTCAGGACGATACACGCCGGACAATGCGCAAGGCCGGAGCTGGGTTGTGACGGTTGTCGCGCGCGACGATGAAGGCAAGCTGGTGAAGTTGTACAGCACCGTGAGCGATCCGCGGGAACTCGACCTTTATCCTGAAGTGCGGCTGGTGGATGCGGTTGATCCGGATGGATATGGACGGGCGGCACTGCTGTTCAGGGAGAAGAAGCGTGATGGTGTGAGCTGGCTGTTCGGACGCCCGAATGGATACGGAGTGCAAACGCTATTTGAAACGGCAGCCCGGTAATTGGAACATTTTGTGCATCGCCGGGGATAGTTGTCGAATCTGTATAGTTGTTCTAACAACTATCGGGGTGAAGAGAAAGATGAAAAAACTGTTCCTGCTGTTGACGGCGTTGCTGGCCATGAGTTCGTTGGCCGTGGCTGCAGATACTTACAAGATTGATGGCGCGCACTCTTCGGCTAACTTTTCGGTGCGGCACATGGGAATTTCCACGGTGCATGGACGTTTCACGGATGTGAGCGGAACGATTCTGTTTGATCCTGCGAAGCCGGAGAAGAGTTCGGTGACGGCGGTGATCAAGTCGGCGTCGATCACGACAGACAACGCGAGCCGCGACAAGCATTTGAACAGCCCTGAATTCTTCGATACGGCTAAGTATCCGGAGATTACATTCAAGAGCACGAGTGTTCGCCATGTGGATGGCGATAAGTATGTTGCGTTGGGGAACCTGACGATTCGGGATGTAACGAAGCAGGTTGAAGTTCCGTTTACGTTGGCACAAGGCAAGGGCATGAAAGGCGAACCGAGGCTGGGCGTGGAAGGGTCGCTGACCTTGAACCGATTTGACTATCACGTGAGCTATGACCCGACAGGCGTCGGAGTGGCCAAGGACGTGAAAGTGGAGTTGAGTGTGGAAGCGGGGTACTAATTCTTAAGTGATCCGAAAAGACTCTCGGTTGCGGCCGGGAGTTTTTCTGTCCGAAGGCATTCCTGAACCGAACTTCGAAGTTCATGCGACCGTGGCCGATATCGCGCAGGGAAGAAATTTAGAGTTGGAAGTGGCGCGGCAGCAGTTAAGCAAGTAATTGCCAGCTTCAGTCATTTGGCCGTTCGCGTTCGGATCGCGAGCGGCTTTCGCTTTTGGAGGGTAAGTAAGGACGAGGACTCTATACTTCTTTTATGGCGGAAGAGAACGTGCAGACGCGTGCGGAGTTGGGACGAGCACTCATAGCGCTTCAGAAAACAGGAATCGTGAGTTCGAAAGTTTGGGCCGAAGTGGCAGGAGTGCCCGAGAGCGAGATTTCTAAGATTGCCGAAGAACTGCGGGCATTGGGCGTGCGGGTCGAGGACCCGAGTGACCATAGCTGGAAGCTGGCGGGCAAGGCCGACGTTCCGCTGGCGGAGGTATTAGAGCCAAAGATCGCCGGAACGGTTTTCGCCGGAAATGTGCATCACTTTGTGTCCATCGGTTCGACGAATGCGACGGCGATGCGCGAAGGCGTGGCGGACTTTGGTCCGAATACGAGTGGCAGTGCGAGTTATCGCGGCGCCGTGTGGCTAGCCGAGGAGCAGACGGCGGGCAAAGGACGCGCGGGGCATACGTGGAAGTCAGATCCCGGAGATGGGATTTATTGCTCAGCACTGCTGCGTCCACGGCTGACGCCCACGGATGCGATCACGCTTTCGCTGGTGGCCGGACTGGCGGTGGTAGAGGCCGTGCACGAGGTCACAGGATTGTGGGGCGACCTGCGCTGGCCGAACGACGTGATGATGGGCGGGAAGAAGTTCTGCGGAATTCTAACGGAGTTGAATGCGGAGTTCTCGAAGGTTCGGTTCGTGGTGATCGGGATGGGTTTGAACGTGAACAATACGGCATTCCCGCCGGAGTTGGATGCGATTGCGACTTCGCTGAGGATAGAGGCGGGAAAGAGATTCTCGCGTGTGGAAATCGTGTCGGCGCTGTTAAGGGCGCTTGATCGTGAGCAGCGAGCGCTGGAGCAGGGAGTCGACGCGGCGCGGGAAAACATTCTGCGACGGTTTGAGAAACACTCTAGCTACTGCTGCGATTGTCCGGTGACGGTAGAAGAAGATGGCGGCTATGAAGGCGTCACGCGTGGGCTGGACCAGCGAGGGTTCCTGCGGGTCGAGAGCGATGGAGTGCTGCGGACAGTGCTGAGCGGGGGCGTGAGGAAGCTGTAAGGGGCTAGGCTTCGCGAGGTCCGGTGGTAGTGAGCCGGGGCGGCGGTGAAGATGCGACGCGGCGGCTGGGGTCCTTCGCTTCGCTCAGGATGACATTCCAAGTTACGCGAGCTAGTGCCGGACGAGAGTTGCACGTTCGCAGTTTCGCAGCATAGGCCGGGAAGTTGCGTGTCGCAATAGCCAGGTCGGGGGGCAGAGCGCAATAGTGAATCGCAATCGAGAGATGCGGACGAGCTGAGCGCCCCACCCTAGGCACGCACTTGGCGTGCGCAAGGTGGGATATACGAGAATTACTGGGCTCCACCAGTTTTAGGTGTGACGGTGACCTCAAGGGTGTTA
The DNA here is from genome assembly GCF_059726255.1 of Koromonas humicola. Lineage (NCBI taxonomy): Bacteria > Pseudomonadati > Acidobacteriota > Terriglobia > Terriglobales > Koromonadaceae > Koromonas > Koromonas humicola. Next base: position 4,033,280 of record NZ_AP040873.1, on the reverse strand, counting down.
AGAATTTCGGCCAAGTCCGGTTCCACCTCCTGGAAGGTGCCGCTGGTCGTGTACCCCACCGCTTGCATGCTTCCCGCTGTACCGCTGTAGTAGTAGCCGTAGTAAATGAATGGAAGGCCACTGACGGTGGCGGTGATCTTGAGGCACCACACATCCTGACCGTGCACTTTCTTCTTCTCGCGGAAAATCACCTTCGCATCTGGATCGAGTGCCTTGGCGTTCGTAAGAGCGACGTCGGGGAAGGAATCGAGAGGAAACGAGATCGACTCGGGGATGAGCAGCATCCAAGCGTTGCCTTTGAGGTTCGCCAGCCGCAATTTGTCGCCTTCGAGTTTCTCTGGACTCTTCCACTTGCGGGTGTTGAATGCAACCTGGAAAGCGCCACTGTTCAAAGAGATCGATTGCGTTTCGGGTGCTTCGGCCACCGGCGTGTCAGTGATTTCCAAGCCGTTAAGAAGTTCGTCGAACTCAGGCCGCATATCTGCGAACTGCGAGCGTTGCGTGAAGCCGACGAGTTGAACGTTCCCGGAGCTGCCGCCGTAGTAGTAGCCATAGTACGTGAACGGAATGTTCATGTAGCTGGCTTCCATTTGCAGGCAAAGAATTTCGCGATTGTTTACGATCCGCTTCTCTTCCGCGACGATGTGAGCACCGGGGTCCATTTTCTGGGCGTTGTGCAGAGCCATATCTCGCAGGGAACTCGTGGGAATCGAAATGGCGTCGGCAATGAACAGGGCATAGCCCTTGCCATTTGTGGACTCCAGCGTGAGCTTCTCATCGTCGAGCTTCGACTTCTTCCAGCGCTTGGGATCGATGAATACAGAGAACTCCCCATGAGGGGGCGCAATCTTCTGCGTGGCGGATGCACTCTTCTGGAAACGTGGCGCAGTCGATAACTGCTTGGCGGGCAGCGGAACATAACTCCATGTTCCATCATTGCGGAGGAGGACGGAACGCCCGTCCTCTGTAGTCGCACGGATCTGGGCTGTGGCGGTAAGCGTCGCGAACAGCACGAGCAGTCCCAGCAGGAGACGATTGCGCATATGAACCTCTAAGCAGAGTGAGTCCGAAGGCAGAGTAGCTGGTAACTCAACACAGGGCAACGCGAAAAAGCAATTCAGTGTGACTATGGTGCATAGGCAGGAGCTCTGAAATTGACATTGGACTGAGGCTGAGGTGAAGCTGTCCTGACTATGTGGGGGCTTTGTCGCGTTGCACTCGTCTTCTCTCTGACAATCGCTCTGCTTGGACACGCGCAGGCTCCGGCTCCGGCGCGGGAAAGTGGGCTGCCGCTGAAGCGCTTCACGGTTTCGCGGCGGGTGCAGACGGATGCCGAGGGATATTTCCAGATGGCGTTCGCCGTTGGCGACGACTACTTCGATGGGCATGACACGCGGACGCGGGTGCGGAGGCATTTGCGCGTGGCGCGGGCGGTGGGTGCGCGGTATCTGCGGTGTGCATTCAGTTGGAACGGAATTGAGCCAGAAGAGGGCCGGTACGACTTTTCGTTCTGGGACATGCTGGTAGACGAGGCGGAGAAAGCCGGCGTGCAGGTGATTCCGTATGTGGCTTACACGCCGGAGTGGGCAGCGCGGAAGAAGGAGTTGTTCTGGGAGCAGCCGCCGAGCGATGTCGCGATGTTTGCGCGGGTGATGAAGGCGCTGGCGGCACGATATCGGGGACGCATCAAGAGCTGGGAGCTGTGGAACGAGCCTGATCTCGAAGAGTACTGGCGAGGAACGCCGCAGGAATTCGCCGACTTGGTGAAGGCTGGCGCGAAGGCAGTGCGTGAGGGCGATCCAGATGCGGTTGTTGTGTTGGCAGGGATGAGTCATGGGCCAGCGGAGTTTATGCAGGAGTTGATGGGCCCGCAGCAGATCTATCGTTGGGTGGACGTGGTGGCAATGCATGGGTATCCGGAATCTTGGGATAAAGAGCGGGCTGAAGAGACTTACACAACGCGGGCTCGGAAAATGGAGACGCTGATCGAGACCACTCCGAGGCCGCTGGATTTGTGGATGAACGAGCTGGGCTACGCCGACTACCGGTACAGTGCGGCGCAAGCGTCGAGCACGGGAAGCGATGTTTACTACCGCTACGAACACACGCGGAGGTATGCGGCGGAGTTTCTATTCAAAACCCTGGCAATGGCTGTGGCCGAAGGTGATGCGAGTCTGGTGGGGTGGTATCGGATTGATGACTTCAGGCACTCGGACAAAAGAATGCCGGAGGACAAGGTGCATTCGCATTTGGGGCTGGAGGACGTGAACGGCAAGCCCAAACCCGCTTTCTATGCCATGAAGTTTGCGAGCAGGCTGATGGAGCGTCCTGTTCGTTTGGCGGATGAGCGAATGAAAGTCACGGCGGTGACGCAGTCGCAGGCAGTTGTGCATTTGTTGGAACGCAAGGATGGAAAGCTAGTCGTCGTGGCGTGGCTGCGGAGTTCGCTGCCGGGGGAAGTTTCAGAGCACACGGGAATGGCCGTAGATCGCAGGCGCGAAGTGGTGAGTGTCACGCTTCCATGCGTGATCGGGACCGTGTGGAAGTTCGATGTGCAGGGGAGAGTGCTGGGAGTGGGACATCCGCATGAGCGCAAGTTGGGATTGGAAGTGGTTAGAGGAGATTGGGTTACGGTGGATGAGGTGCAGTGCGAGTGAATATCCTTGGGGCATGTTTAAGGGATTACGTACAAAGCCCGCATGCTTGAGACAGAAGTCGATCAACGAAATCGATTGAGCGCCGAACAAATTGAGTTCAGGAAATTGTTGGTTCAATCCAGTTATCAACTAAGTTCCTATTACGAAAAGGTGGCTGTTATAGGCGGTGGAACAATTGGACTAACAGTATCCGCGGTTTTGGGTACTGGAGGTGCGCATCTTAAACACCGTTACACATTGGCGGTCGGTTTGGCTTGTCTTACTGTTGGTGTGTTGGTGTTGATGTGGCGCAATCTGATCTGTGGGGAAAACCTCGTGAAGATCATAGATGCGGTCTTCGGGAATTCACATTTCAGAATTCAGAAATGGGTTCCCAAAGCGGTTGACGAGTCTTCCCGGATGGGAACTTACGCGGTTATGACCGGAATCGCGCTATTAGCTGCCGTACTTGTGCTATCGATCATCTAGAGCAGTTGAGACAACCACATTTGATCACGCTGGCGTATGACGGTGCAGTTTCGCGTTTGGGCGGTTGGGAATACACTGTTGTATTCGGTTGGCGCGGTTGGTCGCAGTGGGGTGTCTGCGGCGGTCTGGCTGGCCTTACGGGAGATGCGGCGGGGTGGCCGCGTTTAGCCCTAAATTCCACACTCAAGGCGATCTATGGATACGTTCGGCAGCTGTTCTTCGCTTAAGGTTGGGAGCAAGCAGTACGACTTCTTCCGCATTTCCTCTCTCGATAAACATGGATTCAATACGGCGCGGCTGCCCTTCTCACTGCGCATTCTGCTGGAGAATTTGCTGCGGCGCGAAGATGGCGTAAACGTCACGGCAGACATGATTCGCGCGTTGGCCGGATGGTCGGCTAAGGCGGTTTCTGAGCAGGAAATCTCGTTCATGCCAAGCCGCGTGCTGCTACAGGATTTCACTGGCGTTCCGGCGGTGGTGGATCTGGCGGCGATGCGAGATGCAATGGCGCGTCTGGGTGGCGACGCGACGAAGATCAATCCGCTGCAACCGGCAGAGTTGGTGATTGACCACTCGGTGCAGGTGGATGAGTTTGGCAGCGCAAAGGCGTTCGATCTGAATGCCGCGATGGAGTTTCAACGCAACAAGGAGCGGTATGCGTTCCTGCGCTGGGGGCAGAAGGCGTTTGAGAATTTTGCCATTGTGCCGCCCGATACCGGCATCGTGCACCAGATCAACATTGAGTACCTCGCGCGAGTGGTGTTCGTGCTGGAGCGCGCAGGGAAGCAAGCGCTGGCGTATCCGGACACGCTGGTCGGCACCGACTCGCATACGACGATGGTGAATGGGTTGGGTGTGCTCGGGTGGGGTGTTGGTGGAATTGAGGCCGAGGCCGCAATGCTGGGGCAGGCGGCTTCGATGCTGATTCCGCAGGTTGTGGGCGTGCGGTTTACTGGCGAGTTGAAGGAAGGTTCGACGGCAACAGATCTTGTGCTGACTGTGACCGAAGCTCTGCGCAAGAAGGGCGTCGTCGGCAAGTTTGTCGAATACTTCGGTCCGAGCTTGGGCACGTTGACGTTGGCGGATCGCGCAACGATTGCGAACATGGCTCCCGAGTACGGGGCGACATGCGGCATCTTCCCGGTGGACGAGGAGACGCTCAGGTATTTGCGGCTCACGGGGCGCAGTGAAGAGCAGATTGCGCTGGTTGAGGCTTACTACAAAGAACAGGGACTGTTCCATACGGCGACTTCGCCGGAAGCGGAATATTCGGATGTGCTGCACATCGACCTCGCGAAAATTGAGCCGTCGATTGCAGGCCCGAAGCGTCCGCAGGATCGCGTGGAGTTGTCGCGAGCGGCTGCCTCGTTTGGCGATGCGTTGCCCTCGCTGGTGAAGCCGGATGCAAAGACCACGACGCCTGCGAAGACAAGGGCCGATCGGAATTCGACCGATTACAAGACAGCGCTACGACATGGCAGCGTCGTGATTGCGGCCATTACAAGTTGCACGAACACTTCGAATCCGAATGTGCTGGTGGCTGCGGGGTTGTTGGCAAAGAAGGCGGTCGAAAAGGGGCTGAAGCGGCCTGCGTGGGTGAAGACGTCGTTGGCTCCGGGATCGAAGGTTGTGACGGAGTATCTGAACGAAGCGGGCCTGCAGAAATATCTCGATCAGGTGGGCTTTAACCTGGTGGGATATGGATGCACGACCTGCATTGGCAACTCGGGGCCTCTACCACCGGAAATTTCTGACGCAGTGGTCGATAACGATCTCGTGGTCGCTAGCGTATTGTCGGGGAACAGGAACTTCGAGGGCAGAATCAATTCCGAGGTGCGCGCGAACTATTTGATGTCTCCGCCGCTGGTGGTGGCGTTTGGATTGGCTGGCGAGATGATCGATATGTTTCACGATCCCATCGGTACGGGCACGGATGGGCCGGTGTATCTGAAGGACATTTGGCCGACGCAGAAGGAAGTGGATGATGTAGTGCGCAACGTCATCACGTCATCGATGTTCCGCAAGAGCTATGCGAGCGTGCTTGACGGCGATGATCGCTGGAGGGGATTGAGCGTTCCCGAGGGCGATACGTACGCCTGGGATGCGAGTTCGACCTACATTCAGAATCCGCCGTACTTCGAAGGAATGGAGCCGGCACCGAAGCCCGTTACGTCGATCAAGGGTGCGCGAGTTCTGGCGCGTCTGGGAAATTCGGTTACGACGGATCACATCTCTCCCGCAGGTTCGATCAAGAAAGATAGTCCGGCTGGCAAGTACCTGATTGCGCATGGCGTGCAGCCGATAGATTTCAACTCGTATGGCTCGCGCCGCGGTAACCACGAAGTGATGATGCGCGGCACGTTCGCTAATACGCGAATTCGCAACCGACTGGTGCCGCATATCGAGGGCGGATACACGAAGCATATTCCGAGCGGCGAGGAATTGACGATCTACGATGCGGCTATGAAGTATAAGGCCGAAGGCGTGCCGGTCATCGTGATTGCTGGCAAGGAATATGGCTCGGGGTCATCGCGAGACTGGGCGGCCAAGGGGCCGCTGCTGCTGGGTGTGAGGGCAGTAATTGCTGAGAGCTTTGAACGAATCCATCGCTCGAACCTTGTGGGTATGGGGATTTTGCCCCTGCAATTTTTGCCGGATCAGAATCCGGACACGATTGGCCTCACGGGTGAGGAGAGTTACGAAATTGTTGGGCTCGATGAGGTGCTCAAGAACTTTGCTCCGGGCAAAACGGTGCAGGTGAAGGCGACCGCCGCAGATGGGGCAACAAAAGCGTTCGATGCAACACTGAGAATCGACACTCCGCAGGAGGTGCTGTACTTCCAGAATGGCGGAATTTTGCAGTATGTGATTCGGCAATTGCTGAAATAAGAAAAAGGTTTCACGAAGTCGATAATGGCGCGGGCTACGGCCCGCGCCTCTTACGTTTTGGGCTGATCTCAGTGCGACGGCATTGGGCGCTCGTGAATGATCATCCACGAGGTGCCGAAGCGGTCGCGCAACATGCCGAAGCGGAATGCGAAGAAGGTTTCGGAGATGGGCATGAAGATTTGGCCGCCTTCGGCGAGCAGGTTGTAGATGCGGTCGGCTTCCGCAGTGGAATCGACTGAGAGCGAGAGGTAGACGCTGCGCATCGGTTGAAAGTGGTCGGCTGGAACGTCGCTGCCCATTAATTGCGTCTCGCCCATCGCAAGGTTGGCATAGAGAACCTTGTCGCTCATCCCGGGTTGGACGGTGCCGGGATCAGGCGATTCGCCGTGCTTCATCATGAAGAGGAGCTTTGCGCCGAGATGCTGTTCGTAGAAGCGGAAGGCTTCTTCGCAGTTTCCGCCGTAGTTGAGATAGGTGTGCAGCTTCATCACGGACTGCCTTTCTGACAATTGACTGAGTCGTGGATGACCTGGAGTATCAGGTCACACCGAAGTGTGCGAGAAAGTCTATCTCAAACTCAACACTGCGAGTGTTAAATGGCGATGTAGTGTCCAGGATCATGCCGCGCCCGGAATTTGGTGTGAACGATGGCCGCTCACAAAATGCGAAATTCCATACCAGACAAGCGCTAGCGCTGCAACAACGATGAAAAGCTGCCACGCATAGTAAGACGCTGTGCCACTGACGAGGAATACGTAAGCTCGTGTCGGCTGTTTGCAAAATGCTACGAATGACGTTGCGTGGAGAACTGCATCGTGCACTGTCGCAGAACTCTGGTACGCGCGGTAGGCAGATGCGAAGGGAATATAGGCAACGAAGCTGAGCAACGCTGCGGAGACGGAGAGTGCGGCTGACGCTTGTAGTAGGCGCTGCAGCCGGTTCGAGGTCTTGCGCCGAAGAAGGGCAATCGCCGAAAGAATTACAGTGTTGGGGATGGCGAAGGCGGCGAGCAGCAGCGAGATTTGCACGAGCGTCGCGTCGAGTTCATAACCTCGAGCAGTCTGCGCGTAGCTGACGGGCGCAAACAGACTGTGTCGTTCGGGAGCGAGCGGCAATGAGAGTTCTTTCCCTAGAGCGGCGACGGCAAGGTTTCGAAGGTCTTCACCTACACGCCATTCAAAATTTGTCTGTCCCCCTTGCAGCATGGCGGCAAATCGAAGGGCTCGCGCACAATCGCGGGTGTTTCCGGAGGAGATCAGTCGCTGGCTGTAGCTCATGATCCCTGTGGTATCGATTATTCCAGTGCCAAGCATCGCTGACGTGGCCTCAAATGCGGGCAGGTTGTGCGCTTGTGAAACGCGCCGGTCGAGTTGAAAACGACGCTCAAGATAGTTGTCGTAGATCGGCGCGGAAAGAGCTCGATCCATTGCCGAGTTCCATTCAGCACGACGGGATGGATCAGAGCGATGGATGGATTCCGCTAGCAATAGGTATCCGAGAGCATTGTCGGGATCGGACGCGATGACCTGCGGAATGGCGGTCGCGAAAGTCGTGCGTCTTGTATTGAAACGCCAGTCGTTGCGAATCACGAAGTAGCGGATCCATGAGAGAGAGGGATCAATGGCGATAGCTTTGTTGGCGAGGTCCATCGCTTCGGAGGAGTCGGCCGAGCGTTCGAAGTGAATTGCGGCAAAGGCGAGAGTGGACGCGTCACGATGCTGCTCGGCGTCTGCCGCAAGTTGGCGGAGTTCATCAGGGCTGATTGCGCTTCGTCCAGAAGCGAGGCGCAATGAGGCGGGCAGGATGGTGGCTGCATCGCGAAATGAGGGAGTGGTAAAGAGCACGGCGACAACGATGATCATTGCAAGCAAGGACAACGTTGATGCGCGATTCATGAGCAGGTTCTCCCTAATGATTGCTGGTGAGGCAAGCAGGCGGCAGCGGCAGGCAAAGGTGAAGGCTCCGATAGCCCACTGAAAGGCTTCGGCTTCGCTCGGCATGAGCTGCGACTCGGCGAGCATGGCAGAGATCCACTCGTGCTGTTCGGTAGGGGTGATTGCCTCGGCGAGTCGTAATAAACGACGCGTAAGAATCGCGAGCATGTGTTTCATTGGGCGCCAGCCTGACCGAGGATCGGTTTCTTGATCGCGCTTTTACGTGTGCAATCGATTGCTGCGCGTGCGGCCTTCATTCCCGCCCCGGTGAGGCGGTACATGTGGCGTGGCGGTCGTCCATGCTCGGCGGACTCCCACCGAGTCTCCAGCCACTTTCGCTCGTTCATCCGGATAAGAATTGGGTAGAGGGTGCCCGACTTCAGTCCGGTTGCTCGGCTGAGGTCGTATCCGTAGTGCCACGAGTAAGCATCGGAAAGGAGCGCCTCGAGCAGTTGAAGCGTTTGGCGCGAGAGTTTGATCGAGGCCAGCATCGGGGAGTAACTCTACATATGTAGAGTTGGCGTGTCAATGGTGGTTCCGGAACTTGGTCGCGAGGAAATTCATTTGGGGAATTCTAGGGCGCCAGGTTAGGGAAAAGAAAAGTTCGCCCGACGGTCAAAGAAAAACCCCACATCTACTGAAAGGCGGCAGATGTGGGGCAACCGGATTTAAAACAGCAATGCTAGATGCCGACGGCGCTGTAGTCGTCCTCGTCAGCGGGACGACGCTCTAGTTTGCGGTAAGCATCGTAGGGACGGCGGGCGAAGCGGCGCTTGCGTAGTTCGTATCCTGCCCAGACTCCGAGGCCAATCGCGGCAACGATTCCTACGGCTGTCGTGATGGTGATGGCAGGATGTTCGGTCATCGGGCGAGCCATGCGGCCTCCGCGCAAGACGACACGTCCGGGGAATCCGAGTTCGCCACGGAAGTTCATGACGGCGTCGTAGCCTCCGCGCTCGATGGCGCGATAGGCGTTGAGAAAAGTCTTGAGCGAAGGAGTGTTGGTGTCCTCGCCGCCGTGCACAATAGCGTGCTGAACTCCGCGGTCTTTCTGCCGCTCGAGCAGTTCTTCAATGGCCGCGCCGATAGAACTCGGATGGCTGGCCAGCGAACGGTAGGCGATGCGCCCGCTCTTGTCGATGACGAAGGACGCATTGGGGAGCGCGCCGTATTTGCGGTGAATTTCGCCACCGAGCTCATCGACGAGAATCGGAAACTCGATATTCTCCTGATCGCGAAGAAGCATGGCTGCGCGAGCCTTGTCGGTCATCGAGTGATGAGGAGGCAGCTCGGCTCCGGGATGCGCCTCGCGCACATAGATGAACAGGAATTCAACTTCGGAGCGCGGGAACTCGCGGGCGAGCGAGCACAGACCGCCAATCGAAGCAGCAGTCTGGGGGCAAGTGGCCGAACCGAAGGTGACGACTACGTTGCGGGAATTCTTGAAATCGGAGAGTTTGACCACGTCGCCGGAAAGAGAGCGCAATTCGAAGCCGGGCGCTTCGTCTCCAGGTTCGGGAGCGCGGCTCCAGCGGTCAGAAGCATGTCCCTGCAGCATCTCGCGGCGAAAACGGTCGTAGTTATAGCGGGTAAATCCGAACATGGATGCCTCCGTGTGGGGCAGCAAAACCCCGCCCGTAAATGATAACGGGTTTCAAGCGCCGAGTGCGAGTTTATGGACAGCGGGTTACGATGCGCGCCAAGGTACAGGGCGTTTACTGCAACGCATGCATGAAGTGAACCGCGCGAGAAGATTGCATGCGAATGCCAGAAGAGAGCAGGTAATCTTTCCGCATGCTACGTCGACAGATTAGCGCAGCAGTTATCGTTCTGTTCGTTCTCGGTTGCATTGCTTTCGGACAGGTGCCCGCAAAAGCAGTTGCAGGATCTTCGGAGAGCACGTCTCAAACTTGCCGCATCACTCCCGTGCGGCCGATTGAAGAACTGCGGGCCGCGGCGATGAAGGCAAAGCCTCCGGAGGAGACGGGGCATTTTGACCATTCATCGCTGATCGAACTAGTGAAGGTCGGCGGCGGTATCAAGTTGGATATTCGGTACGCAACGAGCGACAACTTCTTAGGCACGGCCTTGTACAAGCAGCCACGGGCGTACCTGCAATTTCCAGTTGCAATGGCTTTACGGGATGTTAGCGAGCAACTTGCGCATAAGGGGTATGGATTGCTTGTTTACGACGCGTATCGGCCCTGGTATGTGACCAAGCTCATGTGGGAAGCGACTCCTGAGGGCAAGAGGGAATTCGTGGCCGATCCCGCTAAAGGTTCGCAGCATAACCGAGGCTGTGCTGTTGACTTAACGCTATACGATCTCAAGAGTGGGAAGCCTGTAGCAATGCCGAGCAGCTATGACGAGATGTCGCCGCGAGCGTACTCGAACTATTCAGGTGGTACTTCGGAAGAACGTAAGCATCTCGAGATTCTTCGTAAGGCGATGGAGAGTCAGTGGTTCGTGCAGCGGTCGAACGAATGGTGGCACTTTGATTACAAGTTCTGCAAATACCCAATTTTGAATGACAGCTTTGATGACGAGCCACCAGGGCCGTACAGAGTGGGTGATGGCGTTTCGGCTCCGCGAGTATTGGAGAAAGCGGATCCGGAATACACGGAAGCGGGGAAGAAAGCGAAAGTGGGCGGGATAGTTATTTTGTACCTGGAGATTGATGAGAAGGGCGTACCGGGAGAAATCGTGGTTCTGCGCAGCCTAGGCTATGGCTTGGATCAGGAGGCGATTAATGCTTTGAGAAAGTGGAGGTTTACACCTGGCATGTTGAACGGCAAGCCAGTGCCAGTCGGGATCAACGCAGAAATCAACTTCCACTTGTTTTAGAAGCAGTTCGTATGCAGCGCGCGTAGTGTCCGGGTACGACTTCGATGAGATCGGGAACGGTTACGTCGCAGGCGCTGATGTGCAGCGGGCAGCGCGGGGCAAATGAGCATCCGGATGGCAGTGCGCCGGGTGATGGGACGGAGCCTTCGATAGCGCGTAGCGGTTCGTTGCGATTGGTGTTGAGTGTGGGGATGGAGCCTAGCAGGCCGCGCGTGTAGGGGTGCGCGGGTTCGGCGAAGAGCGCGGATGAAGATGCTGTTTCTACGATTCTTCCGGCATACATCACGGCAATGCGATCGCTGACGCGACTCACTACGGCGAGGTCGTGCGAAACGAAAAGCATGGCGAGACCGAGTCGCTTCCGAAGGTCGGCGAGCAAGGACAAAATCTGCGCCTGAACGGTGACGTCGAGTGCTGTTGTAGGTTCGTCGGCAATCAATAGCGCGGGACGGTTCACAATAGCCATGGCGATCATCACGCGCTGTCGCTGGCCTCCCGAGAGTTGATGTGGATAAGCACGCCAGCGGTGTTCGGGGTCAGGGATCGCAACTTCGCGCAAAGCTTCGATGCCGCGCTGGCGTGCCTGGTCGCGAGTGACGGTCGGATCGTGGGCGGTCACAGCTTCAGCAATCTGATCTCCGACGCGCATCACGGGGTTGAGCGCTGTCATCGGCTCCTGGAAAATCATCGACATGCGCGTGCCGCGCAGCTTTTGCAGCTCAGTTGGGGTGGATGCGAGCAGGTTGTGACCTTCGAAAAGGACCTCCCCGGTGATGCGTGCCTGCGGGGGAAGAAGTCCCATGATCGCTAGAGATGTGACGCTCTTTCCTGAGCCGGATTCACCTACAAGGGCGAGTGTTTCTCCCGCTTTGAGCGCGAGCGAGATGTTGTGCACCGCCGCGACAGGGCCGCGTGCGGTGGGGAATTCCACGGTGAGATTGCGAAGCTCAAGGAGCACCAGAGTATTGGAACACAAATCCGAGAAGCGATGCGGGCGTCGAGCTAGGGATGGCGCTATAAAGCGCTGAAGTGCGTGGCGAAATGATGGCCAGCTAAACGGTTTTTCTGCTGTCTCGGTGTCGATGTGTGGGAGCGAATTGCGAGAAGTATTGAGCGGGCCATTGCGGCCCGCTCTTGTCGCTATTTGCCGGAGGGATGCTTAGTGGCCGGAACTGCTGGAGTTGCTGGTGCAGGCTCCTCTCCGGTGACTGCGCTGTGCGCGGGATCGTTCACGAGTTTGCGCAGGAAGCTGGGCGGGATCGTCGCTGTGACTTCAGCGCGTTCGCCCTTCTGCGTTACCTTGATCGAATCAAACACGGCCTTCACGTCGGCATCGCCAGGACCGGGAGCAGTATTGGCCTGAATGCTGCGGAAGAGCGCGAGAAAGGTAGATGTCTGGTCGGCGAAGCTTCTTGCCGCATCCTCGCTTTGTGTGTAGAACTCGGCGCGCGCGTGGATGGTGGTCAACATGCGCAACGAGACTACGACATCGCTATCACTGGGTAGTCCGATATCGATTCCGCCTGGAAGCGTGAATGACGCAGCAGAGTGCGGGCCCGGAGCGGACGCATAGTTCGAGGCCGGGATCCGCGAAATAGCCCATAGCAAGCTGCCCAGCGGAACTTTGCTGTAGTAATTCCTCACGAGAATGGGGCCGCCAAAGGGCAGAGCCACTTTCTTGAAGCGGTCAATCATTCCGTGCACGATGCTGGGGTCTTCGATGTTGGAGATGGCCACCGTATCGATGGCTAGTAGGGCAACGCGCAGGGTTCGGTTCTCGATGGGAATCGCGAAAACATCGACATTGCGATAATTCTCGATGGATCGCGAGTGCTGGCGAAGATACTGCGTGAGCTTGACCTGATCGTAGTGGCCAACCAGGATTTCCGAATAGCGGGTACCGCCGCGATTGGGGCTGCGATGTACGGCCATGGCGGCTTCGTCGAGGTCGCGCTCAAAGGCAAAGCCTGTGTCCTTCACGAACTGGTCGTAGCCGGGCGCGAGCCGCGGCAATTGCTGCTGGTCGAATGCGGTGAGATTGCGAACCGTGCCGAAATCAACGTAAATGATGGCGTCAGCTTCGGGCAAAAGTCGCGCGGCTTCAGGGGCAGCCTGCTTTCGCAGCAACACTACGGAGGCTACGGCTGCTACAAACAGCAGAACACAAATCGAAATTATGAAAAGGCGGCGCCGGGCTCTCATGATTGTGTGGTGTTGCGGGCGCAGGTGCGAACTTGTAGCGCACAGGCAGAGCTGGAAGTGCGTAAAGATGGCGAGGAGTCGGCTGCAAAATCGCTCATGGCGCTTTGGTAGCCACTCCAAAACTTTTCAGGTAATATCATGTCTTGGTGCCGAATGATAGCACGAGGTCAGCACCTGGCGTCGGTACTTGAAAGCGAGTTGCGCGATGCAAGGTCACGTGCTATCTTCGCTTTGGAGTCCCGGACGCCGGTTCAGTTTTCCGAAGCGCGGTAGTTGTGTGGCAGGAAACGGCTTTGGAGGGCTGGCGTAGCTCAGCTGGTAGAGCATCTGATTTGTAATCAGAGGGTCGGGGGTTCAAATCCCTTCGCCAGCTCCAAGTTCCGTCTTGCTGTGCACGGCGGATGCGCGGTAAGGCAAGATCCCTAGTGCGGTCGTCTTTTCGAAGAAACGCCCTCCAATAGGATCTACCGGACAAACTGAAAGTGCGGCATGTCCGCGCACGGTGAGGTTCGGTTCAGAAGCGTTCGGTTGAACCGGATGATATAAGTTCCGCGGCGGGTGATCGCCGACAGATCTTTCAAAAGTTAGCGCGGAATCGATTGCGCACTGCGGTGCCATTCAAGAGTTTTCGCACAGGTGGGTGAGTGGTTAAAACCAACAGACTGTAAATCTGTCGGCCTTAGGTCTACGGAGGTTCGAATCCTCCCCTGTGCACCATTTTTCGCTCCGGTTTGAGCAAGGCTCGCCGGGGCAGCGTATGATTGAGGCGTGATGGCGCGAGCGAAGAGATTCCGGATTGCGATGGTTATGTTCGCCGTGCTGGCCGTGTTGGAATGGGCGACGTTGAGTCCGGAAACGATTCGCACGGTGACTGGGCCTGGTGGCGCGCCACTGCTCGATGTGAGCGTTCGCGGAGTAGCGTTGGGAGTTCTGGCGTTGTTCGCGTTTCGAAGCTGGATTCATTACCGGCGAGAGGTTTTGGAAGAGCGTAGCCGTTCCGGGCAAGAGTAAGTTTTAGCGGGCGGGAGTAACTCAGTGGTAGAGTCTCAGCCTTCCAAGCTGTTGGTCGCGGGTTCGATTCCCGTCTCCCGCTCCAGAAGTTCTGCAGTTCGTATATACTGCGAGTTGTAAATGCTGATGTAGCTCAGTTGGTAGAGCACTCCCTTGGTAAGGGAGAGGTCACCAGTTCAATCCTGGTCATCAGCTCCATTTCTAAGTAAGGCCGAATCCGACTGCGGCCCTCCTTCTGGAGGGCTGTTGTGGGTTCGGGGATTGAGTGAAGGCGATTGCGAGTAGTCGGCAACGGTCGGCGCGCGCAGGTCGCCTTGTGGTGCAAGAAGGATTGTGCCGCGAACCGGGTACCAGCAGCCGCGGTCGCCCATCCAGGCGAACCACACACAAGGTCTGCGCGGGAAGTACGCAAAAATTCACCGTAATATTTAGGGCAAAGGGCAATGGCGAAAGAGAAATTTGACCGCAGCAAGCCGCACGTGAACGTTGGAACGATTGGTCACATTGACCATGGGAAGACGACGCTAACGGCGGCGATCACGAAGGTGCTTGCGAAGCACAATCCGAACATCAAGTTCCGCTCGTTTGACTCGATTGACAATGCGCCGGAAGAGCGCGAGCGCGGTATTACGATTGCGACGGCGCACGTGGAATACGAGACGGCCAATCGTCACTATGCCCACGTGGATTGCCCGGGCCACGCCGATTACATCAAGAACATGATCACCGGTGCGGCGCAGATGGACGGCGCGATCCTGGTGGTTGCGGCGACCGACGGTCCGATGCCGCAGACGAAGGAACACGTTCTGCTGGCCCGCCAGGTAGGCGTGCCCTACATCGTGGTTTTCCTGAACAAGTGCGACGCGGTTGAAGATCCTGAGTTGATCGACTTGGTCGAGATGGAAGTTCGCGAACTGCTGTCGAAGTACCAGTTCCCGGGCGACGATCTGCCGGTGATTCGCGGATCGGCCCTAGGCGCGCTGAACGGCGAAGAGAAGTGGGAAAAGACGATCGACGAGCTGATGGAGTCGGTGGACAAGAATGTTCCGCTGCCGGCGCGTGCGATTGATCAGCCGTTCCTGATGCCGATCGAAGACATCTTCTCGATCTCGGGCCGCGGCACGGTGGTTACGGGCCGTATCGAGCGCGGTAAGGTGAAGGTTGGCGAGGAAGTTGAAATCGTGGGCTTCCGCGACACCCGCAAGACGGTTGTGACCGGCGTCGAAATGTTCAAGAAGCAGCTCGACGAAGGTATGGCGGGCGACAACGCCGGCCTGCTGCTGCGCGGCATTGCGAAGGAAGACGTGGAGCGCGGCATGGTGTTGGCGAAGCCGGCATCGATCACGCCGCACACGAAGTTCAAGGGCGAAGTTTACGTGCTGTCGAAGGAAGAAGGCGGCCGCCACACTCCGTTCTTCAATGGATATCGTCCGCAGTTCTACTTCCGCACGACGGACGTGACGGGCGTGGCGAAGTTGCCGGAAGGCACCGAAATGGTGATGCCTGGCGACAACGTTACGATCGAAGTGGAACTGATCACTCCGGTGGCCATGGAAAAGGGCTTGCGCTTCGCCATCCGCGAAGGCGGCCGTACCGTGGGCGCTGGTACGATCTCCGAGATTCTGTAAGGTTCGTCCCCACATCTGCTGACAATGGCAGATGTGGGGCAACTGGTTCGGTTGAGATGTACTTCGGCGGTTTAGCTATTCGTCGCCGATATCCGGGCTCTGACCCGGACAAGGCTCGGCAGGGAACCTGTCGGGTATAGGAGAAGAAGTAAATGCCTCGTGAAATTTGTCAGCTCCAGTGCACTGTGTGCAAGAATAAGAACTACTCGACGACCAAGAACCGCAAGACCACGACCGAACGTCTCGAGTTCAGCAAGTTCTGCCGTAAGTGCCGCAAGCACACGGACCATCGCGAAGTGAAGTAAGCTCGCATGGCTGCCCACAAGATTTGCGCCAGAAGCGCCGAATGTGGGTAACCTGCAGCCGGGTTCCTCGTGAAGTCCGGTGGCAACTTAGGGGCGTAGGCTCAACGGTAAACCGGCGGTCTCCAAAACCGTTTTTGGGGGTTCGAATCCCTCCGCCCCTGCCATGATTCAGCTCCATGGCAATCAGAATTCAGCAGCAAGCAGCTCGATGGACCCGGAGAGGCTCCGAGAGCGAAAGCAGGATGTATGGCGAAGACAGTAGCAGTAACCGCGCAACCCGGTTTCGTGGAGCAGGTGAAAGGCTTGCCTGAGCGCATCAAGGCTTTCTATGGCGACGTCCGCAACGAGATGCGCAAGGTCACGACGCCGACGCGCAAGGAAGTGCAAGCAACGACCGTTGTGGTCATCGTCACGGTGTTCATCTTCGGCGCCTATTTTTGGGCAGTCGATGGCGTGATTGGGCGGTCGCTGGACGGGGTATTCAAGTACTTCAGCACACACTAACGAGGGCGCCCGCCGCGCAGCCCGAATGGCCGGCGCGCAGGGAAACTATGGAAGACATTCTAAAGAACGAGAGCGACGGGTCAGGACAGCAACCGGAAGCGAAGCCTGAGGGGTCGTCCGAAGGAACTCCTGAGATCGGCGCGCCAGCCACTCCGCCAACTTCGGAGTCGCAAGCGTCGTCCGAAAACCCGCGGATGAAGTGGTACATCATCCACGCTTACTCGGGGTTCGAGCGGAAGGTTCGTGAGTCACTGGAATCGCGCATCCGTGCGTTTGGCTTGCAGGATCGCATGGGACGCGTTCTGATTCCCACCGAGACGGTTACGGAAATCCGCAACAACAAAAAGTACACGCGCGAAAGCATGTTCTATCCCGGCTACGTGCTGGTTGAGATGGACATGGATGACGAAGTCTGGCACATGGTGAAATCCACGCCCCGGGTCACCGGGTTTGTTGGAACCGGCCAGCAGCCGACTCCTCTTTCGGACGATGAAGTAAAGCAGATCGTCTACCGCGTCGCCGACAGCAAGGAAAAGCCAAAGCTCAAGATCAAGTACGAAAAGAACGAAACGGTTCGCATCACCGAAGGCCCATTCGCCAGCTTTACTGGAGTGGTGGACGAGGTCAACGAAGATCGCGAAACGCTGAAGGTGATGGTCACCATCTTTGGCCGCTCGACTCCGGTGGAGTTGGAGTTTGGCCAGGTGGAGAAGGTAATAGCGTAAGTATCTCAGCTCTAGCCGCAAAGTACTGCGAAGCCGAAAAACCTAGACTTCGAGGTGGCGGGGCTATAAGGAAGGTTCGTTATGGCAAAGAAAGTTACAGGTTCGGTTAAGCTGCAGATCGAAGCCGGCAAAGCGACTCCGGCACCTCCAGTTGGTCCCGCACTCGGTCAGGCGCAGGTCAACATCATGGAGTTCTGCAAGCAGTTCAACGCTCGCACGCAGAACAAGGAATTGGCTGGATTGATTGTGCCGGTGGTTATCACCGTGTACAGCGACCGCACGTTCACCTTTGTTACCAAGACCCCGCCGGTTGCCGTGCTGCTGAAGAAAGTGGCTGGCATCGCGAAGGGTTCGGGTACGCCGAACAAGGACAAGGTCGGCAAGGTGACCGAGAAGCAGGTTCTCGAGATCGCGAAGCAGAAGATGCCAGATCTGAACGCAGCATCTCTGGAAGCTGCCGTCAAGAGTGTGAAGGGTACGGCACGTTCGATGGGTCTGGAAGTTACCGCGTAATCCCCGTCGCGTAGTTTAGATTTACAAGGAACAGCCCCACTCAACGAAAAACGTCGAGTGGGCCACCCTGAAAGGCTCGCGCTGGGTGGGCGAAGAAGTTCTTCCGTGGATCACACTGATCCCGGTCGCAAGAACCACGGCTGTCAGCCCTGTCCGGTTTCGGTCACGGGGGACTCGAAGAACGCCGAAGTTGGCGGGAGGGTCGGCAAGTTGGCGGCGGTGGAAGACAGGAGTATGGAATGGCACGTAAATCAGGAAAGAATATCGCGAAGGCGCGCGAGCAGGTAGAAGCACGCGCATACCATCTTCCCGAAGCAGTCGATCTGCTGCAGAAGGTGAAGTTTGCAAAGTTTGACGAAACGGTGGATGTGACTCTCCGCCTCGGTGTCGACCCCAAGCACGCCGATCAGATGGTTCGTGGCACGGTGGTTTTGCCGCACGGACTTGGTAAGAGCAAGAAGGTGTTGGTGCTCGCCACTGGTGAAAAGCAGCGCGAAGCTGAAGCGGCAGGTGCAGATTTTGTTGGCGGCGAAGAGTTGGTCGAAAAGATTCAGAAGGAAGGCTGGACCGATTATGACGCTGTGATCGCCACCCCCGACATGATGCGTTCGGTTGGTCGCCTCGGCAAGGTGCTCGGTCCCCGCGGTTTGATGCCGAACCCGAAGACCGGAACTGTTACCACGGATATCGCCAAGGCTGTTGCCGAAGTTAAGGCCGGTAAGGTTGAATTCCGCACCGACAAGACGGCTCTGGTTCACGTGCCGGTGGGCAAGATCTCGTTCACTTCCGATAAGTTGGTGGACAATGCGCGCACAGTGATCAGTAG
Organism: Koromonas humicola; assembly: GCF_059726255.1. Classification (NCBI taxonomy): domain Bacteria; kingdom Pseudomonadati; phylum Acidobacteriota; class Terriglobia; order Terriglobales; family Koromonadaceae; genus Koromonas; species Koromonas humicola. The sequence continues at coordinate 4,014,774 of NZ_AP040873.1, read as the reverse complement.
CGTCATCAAGGCGAAGCCTGTTGCGGCCAAGGGCAAATACATCAAGGGCTGCTTCATCAGTTCGAGCATGGGACCTGGTGTGCCGCTGGATACGCTGGCCTTGGAAGCAGCGCTGAAGACGAAGTAGAGCCCGTAGAGGTTGGAGCGGCCGCGAGGCTGCCGGCGGGAAGATTCCCGCCCCAGACAAGATTTAAGAAGGAACTGCAATGGCTGTTACTAAGGCAAAGAAAATCGAACAGGTTCAAACGCTCACCGGCGAACTGCAGGGCGTTACCAATGGGTTCATAGCCGAATACGGCAAGCTGACGGTGGCTCAGGACGATCAGCTTCGCAAGTCAATTCGCGAAGCGGGCGCAAAGTATCGTGTGGTCAAGAACACCTTGGCCGAGCGCGCCACTGTGGGTACGGCATTCGAAGAGGTTGCGAAGTCTCTAAAGGGTCGCACCTCGATCGCTTACACCCAGGGAGACATCGTCGCTCTGGCGAAGGCGCTGACAAAGTACGCAAAGGACAACCCAGAGCTGTCGTTCAAGGCTGGCGTTGTCGAAGGTAAGGTTGTCGACATCAAGCAGATCGATGCGTTGGCAAGCCTTCCGTCGAAGGACGAGCTGTACAGCAAGCTGCTGTTCTTGATCAACGCTCCGGCAACGCGTCTGGCGACGGCTCTGGCCGGTGTGGGACGCAAAATGGCGGTCGTGGTCGATCAGGGCGTCAAGGAAAACAAGTTCAAGGGTGGCGACGCGGCTTCGGCCTAATCGCGCCTGTGGGTTTGCATTCCACGCGTGCCTCAAAAAGGTATGTGTGGGCCACCCAGGTTCGGGAGATTTGGCCTTCACGGCATGAATCATGAACTTGGGTATAGGTTTCGGGGCTGGTTTATCCCAGCACCACGCCGGGTGGCCGCCCGTTGTCGGACGCCTGGTGAGTTACGGCTTGTGTTGTCTATTGTCGAAAGCCGGTTCAGTTCGCAGCCTTGTCTGGGGCAGCGGCAGGAGAGCTCCCAAGTGGAGCGCGAGTCAAAGTAACGCAGGGATTGCGTGGCGGCCACTCGAAACTCCAGAATCGCGACTTTTGCCGGAGATAACCGAACCACAACGAATTTCGAATCAAACTGGAGATTAAAGGTCATGGCTGATTTGGCTGCTTTGAAGGAACAGATTGTTGGGTTGTCGCTGCTGGAAGCTGCGCAGCTCGTGAAGGAACTGGAAGAGACCCTGGGCGTTTCCGCTGCGGCGGCTGCTCCTGTGGTTGTTGCTGGCGGCGCTGCCGCTGCTGCTGCTCCGGCCGCAGAAGCGCAGACTGAGTTCACGGTTATCCTGACCGGCGCTGGTGCGAACAAGATCAACGTCATCAAGGCCGTTCGTGAAGTCACGAGCCTGGGTCTGAAGGAAGCCAAGGACCTGGTTGACGGTGCTCCCAAGCCGATCAAGGAAGGCGTTTCGAAGGAAGAAGCCGAGACGATCAAGAAGAAGTTCACTGACGCCGGCGCGACCGTCGAAGTTAAGTAGTTTCTGCAGCTTACAGGCTGCGAGTAGATAGGCCGAGGCACGGATTGTGCCTCGGCCCTTATCTATGTTTGCGAATATTTACAATCTGGATGCCTCGCGTAGTCCCCGGGAGGCGTGTTTCTGTTGTATTATCAATAGATATCGAAATCGATAAGGGTGCAGCAATCTGTTTGCCCACGATTTCAGATTTTGATGCGTTGGAGCGGGCGCATCAATATGATTTTCAGCCAGGAAGCGGAGCGGGTATACACATCTTCTGTGAACCGCAGAATTCCTTGGTGGAAGCGTGTGCGGCCTCATGCGGAGAGGCTGTGCGGTCTAAAGAAGAACGGCGGCAGCTACCATCATCTTCCAGCTCCTGGATGCGTGGTGAGCTGAAGAACAGGCTCTGAAGAACTGGCGCGGGAAACTTACAATTTGTGTACCGGTGTGATCCATCGGGAGCCCCAGCACGCGGGGCAAACGTGGCAGACGCCAATTATGGCGCCCAAGGGGCATTGTGTCCCTCGGGATCTCTGTGTTTTCCCTATGCCAGCCTTGCAAAAACGTTGCGCAGCGACCGTGGCGACAGTTGTCGCAGAAGGTCTTGCCCACCCGCAACGTCGGTACGTTCATGCTGATTTCGTAGCTTTACAACAGCAGTCCAGCTCTGTTTAACGAAGTTCTTCGCTGTCTGGTACGCGGCCGGATGGCGAATAGTTTGTGCGAGTTGCCGTGCCTGGTCCGGCAGCCTGCAAGTGCGGTAAAACAGCCGCACGTAATGCCTCCGGCGAACGCGGCGCCGGAGCCCGCGAGCAAAGCGGGTGTGGCAATCCTGAGGAGTTCAAATGGCAGAGAAGAAAATCGCCAATCGTAAACGACTCGATTTTTCCAAGATTCCGGCGACCATTCAAATCCCTAACCTGATTGAAGTTCAGAAGCGCAGCTATGAGCGCTTCCTGCAGATGGACAAGTTGCCCAGCGAGCGCGACGACGCTGGATTGCAAGCAGTGTTCCAGTCTGTGTTTCCAATCACGGATTTTCGTAACGTTTCACAACTGGAGTTTGTTGACTACTCAATCGGCAATTGGGAGTGCAAGTGCGGTCACCTTAAGGGCTTGAATCACCTGCGCACCACTTGTCGCAATTGCGGATCTACGGTCGTTACCGATCCGTTCCATCCGGGTGATGTGCTTTGCACCAAGTGCGGCACGTATAACGCGAACACGCCTGACTTCTGCTCGAAGTGCGGCGACCCGGTTGGCATGCAGTTGAAGTATGACGTCCCCGAGTGCGAAGAGCGCGGCATGACCTACAGCGCACCGCTGAAGGTCACGATGCGCCTGACGATCTTCGACAAGGATGCAGAGACGGGCAACAAGACGATTCGCGACATCAAGGAGCAGGAAGTCTTCTTTGGTGACATTCCGCTGATGACCGATAACGGTACGTTCATCATCAACGGCACCGAGCGCGTAATCGTGTCGCAGTTGCACCGCTCGCCGGGCGTGTTCTTCGAAACGGCAAACAATCGCACCTATTTCCTGGGAAAGATTATTCCCTACCGCGGATCGTGGGTTGAGTTCGAGTACGACCAGAAGAACGTTCTGTACGTCCGCATCGATCGCAAGCGCAAGTTTTTGGGAACGATCTTCCTGCGCGCGTTGGGACTGCGTTCGGATGAAGAGATTTTGCGCACGTTCTACACGGTCGACAAGGTTGCGCTGAAGGACAAGAAGCTGTTCTGGACTCTGGAGCCAGGCTCGGAGCGTCCGACAAACCTGCTTGGCATGAAGCTTTCGCACTCGGTGAAGAACCGTGCAGGCGAAGAAATTGGACACTCCGGCCGCAAGGTGACTGGCAGCGTTCTGAAGAACTTCCATGCTAACCAGATCAGCGAAATCGAAATCGATCTGGCCGACCTGGAAGGCGCATTCACTGCCGCCGATGTGGTCGATACCAACACCGGTGAAGTTCTGCTGGAAGCTAACAATGAGCTGACGGCAGACAAGCTGGCGAAGATGATCGACGCTGGCGTGACGGAAATTAGCCTGTTCTTCCCTGAGCGTGACGATGTGGGTACGGTCATTGCCGGTACGCTGCGGCGCGACTCGGTGAAGACTCCGCAGGAAGCGCTGATCGAAATCTACCGCAAGCTGCGTCCGGGCGATCCCCCGACGCTGGATACGGCCACTGCGCTGTTCCACGGTATGTTCTTCGATTCACGCAAGTACGATTTCTCGGCTGTGGGCCGCTTGAAGTTCAATATCAAGCTGTTTGACAACGAAGACGCCACGGACCGCAAGGTTCGCACGCTGGAGCCGGACGATTTCTACGCCACGATCAGCTACCTGCTGAAGTTGCGCAAGAACATTGGTTCGGTGGACGACATCGATCACCTCGGTAATCGCCGTGTGCGCGCGGTTGGCGAGTTGATGGAGAATCAGTTCCGCATCGGCTTAGTCCGCATGGAACGCGCCATCAAGGAAAAGATGAGCGTGTACCAGGAAATGTCGACGGCGATGCCGCACGACTTGGTGAATGCCAAGCCGGTTATGGCAGCGATCCGCGAGTTCTTCGGTTCGTCGCAGTTGTCGCAGTTCATGGATCAGACCAATCCGCTGTCGGAAATCACGCACAAGCGTCGTCTTTCGGCACTCGGACCGGGCGGTCTGTCTCGTGAGCGCGCGGGCTTCGAAGTTCGCGACGTTCACCCCACGCACTATGGCCGCATTTGCCCGATTGAAACGCCGGAAGGTCCGAACATCGGCCTGATCTCGTCGCTGAGCTGCTATGCACGCATCAACGACTACGGCTTCATCGAGTCGCCGTACCGCCGTGTGAAAGACGGACGCGTGCTCGATCACGTGACCGTGCTCAATGCTGGCGATAGCGAGTACAAGGTAGGCGATCACCTCGAGAAGGACGAAATCCTGAAGGTGAACGAGGAACTGCGCTCGAAGGGTAAGAAGGCAGTCGAGCACGAGCCGTTTTCCTTCTACCTGTCGGCTTGGGAAGAAGACAAGTGGACCATCGCGCAGGCGAACGCCGAACTCGATGAACACGGCAACATCGTCACTGATCTGGTAAACGCCCGCAAGCAGGGCAACTTCGTCCTGGTCAGCAAGAATGAAGTCGACTACATCGACGTCAGCCCGAAGCAGTTGGTTTCGGTGGCTGCCTCGCTGGTTCCGTTCCTCGAGCACGATGACGCTAACCGCGCACTGATGGGCGCAAACATGCAACGCCAGTCGGTTCCTCTGCTTCGCGCACAGGCTCCGATTGTGGGCACTGGTATGGAAGGCGTCACGGCGCGCGATTCGGGAGCTGTGATCCTTGCTCGCCGCTCGGGAATCATCGATTCGGTTGACTCCGAGCGCATTATCGTTCGTGTTGAAGGCGAGCATCATCCGATGCAGCTTTCGCGCGAGGTGGGCAGCGATATCTATCAGCTCACGAAGTTCAAGCGCTCCAACCAGAACACTTGCATCAACCAGCGGCCCATCGTGAAGAAGGGTGACCGCGTGTTGAAGGGGCAGGTGATCGCCGACGGTCCTTGCACGGACAACGGCGAGTTGGCGCTTGGACGCAACGTGCTGGTGGCCTTTATGCCGTGGCGTGGTTACAACTTCGAAGACGCCATCCTCGTTTCCGAGAAGATGGTTCGCGAAGACTACTACACCTCGGTGCACATCGAGGAATTCGAGATCGAAGCTCGCGACACCAAGTTGGGACCGGAAGAAGTTACCCGCGACATTCCCAACGTGAGTGAAAATGCGCTCCGCGATTTGGATGAAAGCGGTGTTATCCGCATCGGCGCCAACGTCAAGGCAGGCGACATTCTGGTGGGCAAGGTAACGCCAAAGGGCGAAACCCAGCTAACGCCAGAAGAGAAGCTGCTGCGCGCCATCTTCGGCGAAAAGGCCGGCGATGTTCGCGATGCCTCGCTGACGTGCCCTCCGGGTATCGAAGGCACGGTGGTGGACGTGAAGATCTTCTCGCGCAAGGGTCAGGAAAAGGACGAGCGCGCGAAGGCCATTGAAGCCATGCAGGTAGCGCGGTTGGAAAAGAACCTCTCGGATGAAATCCGAATCCTTACCGACGAGCGTTTGAAGCGACTGGAAGGATTGCTGGGCGGGAAGACCGTACAGGCTGACCTGCACGACGAGCGCACGAACAAGCGTCTGTTGACCAAGGACACGGTTCTTGATCGCGAGACGATCGAGCGCATCTCGACCCGCAACCTGAAACGCATCAAGCTAAACGATAAGGACCCGCGTGTAAACGAACAGATCGACGAAATCGAAGAGATGACTTCGCGCCAGATCGATGTACTGCGCAAGATCATCCGCGAGAAGATCGAAAAGCTCCAGAAGGGCGACGAACTGCCGCCGGGCGTCATCAAGCTGGTCAAGGTCTATGTTGCGATGAAGCGCAAGCTTTCCGTCGGTGACAAGATGGCCGGACGCCACGGCAATAAGGGTGTCATCGCGCGCATTCTGCCTGAAGAGGATATGCCTTACCTCGAAGACGGAACGCCGATGGAGATTGTGCTGAACCCGCTCGGCGTGCCTTCCCGTATGAACGTCGGTCAGATTCTGGAAACGCACCTTGGATGGGCCGGAGCCGAGATTGGCAAGAAGCTCACCGAATTGCTGGATGAATATGGCAACGGCGCGGAGCAGGCCCGCAAGTCGATTCGCGAGCTGTTCACCGGCATGCCGTTCGTTCCGGAGTTCGACGGCGTCGACGACGAGAAGCTGATCAAGATCGCAAAGGATATGCAGGAGCGCTGCTACTTCGCTTCGCCGGTATTCGACGGATCGAAGGAGTTTGAAATCAAGGCGCTGCTGGAGCGTTCTGGACTGCCGACCTCGGGCAAGACTTACTTGTATGACGGCATGACAGGCGAGCGATTTGAGCAACCGGTAACGGTGGGTTACATATACATGCTCAAGCTGTCTCACCTGGTCGACGACAAAATCCACGCGCGTTCCATCGGACCGTACTCGCTCATCACCCAGCAGCCGCTGGGCGGCAAGGCGCAGTTTGGTGGACAGCGTTTTGGCGAAATGGAAGTGTGGGCGCTGGAAGCTTACGGTGCAGCCTACATTCTGCAGGAGCTGTTGACCGCGAAGTCCGATGACGTGTATGGCCGAACGAAGATCTACGAAGCCATCGTCAAGGGCGAAGCAGCCATCGAGCCTGGTGTGCCTGAGTCGTTCAACGTGCTGATCCGCGAATTGCAAGCGCTGTGTCTTGATGTGGAATTGGTAAAGGTGAAGCCGCGTGTTCCGGCCGAGCCTCCTGTTCCGGCAGCGGCTGATTAGCGATTTAGAGGGTGGGACCGGTCGTCAGCCGGTGCCCATCACTCTCTCGCTCTCATGAGTTGAACCTGCGGCTGCGCTTCCGGCAGCAGGCGGGAAGAAATTAAAGGGTTCTCAACGAAGCTGGCTCTGACGGTCAGCGATTTTGAGATTCCGAACGACCGGAAGCCGAACGGCGGCCGCGCAAGGCCGCAAGTCCTGGACGCTAAACCGAACGTCCAGGTGAGGAGGCAATTTGTACCGCTCGAGCCCATTCGATCTCGGAAACAACATTGCGGATTTTGACGCCATCAAGATTCAGCTCGCCTCTCCGGAGAAGATTCGCAGCTGGTCGCACGGTGAAGTAACAAAGCCGGAGACGATCAACTACAGAACCTTCAAGCCGGAGCGCGACGGATTGTTCTGCGCCCGTATCTTTGGCCCGGTCACGGACTGGGAGTGCCTCTGCGGCAAGTACAAGCGCATGAAGCACCGCGGCGTGATCTGCGACAAGTGCGGCGTGGAAGTTACGCTTAGCAAGGTACGTCGTGAACGGCTTGGCCACATCGAGCTGGCTTCGCCCTGTTCGCACGTTTGGTTCTTCAAGGGCCTGCCCAGCCGTATCGGGCACATTCTGGATATCTCGCTGCGTGACCTGGAAGCGGTGCTGTACTTCGAAGCCTATGTGGTTGTCGAAGCTGGCGAAGCTCCGGTGAAGGAACGCGAGATCATTAAAGACGAAGTAAAGTTCCGCGAACTCGACCTGCAGTATCGCGCGACGGGCTTCAAGGCCATGATGGGAGCGGAAGCCATTAAGGAACTGCTAAAGCGCGTGGATGTGGAGACGGCCACAGTGGAGTTGCGCGAAAAAATGCGCACCGAGACCTCTCTGCAGAAGCGGCTGAAGTATGCCAAGCGGTTGAAGGTGACCGAGGCATTCCGCAAGAGTGGCAATAAGCCGCAGTGGATGATTCTTGACGTGATCCCGGTCATTCCGCCGGAGTTGCGCCCGTTGGTTCCACTCGACGGTGGCCGTTTTGCGACATCGGATCTCAATGATCTGTATCGCCGCGTGATCAACCGCAACAATCGTCTTAAGAAGCTGATGGATCTGCACGCCCCCGAAGTCATCGTGCGCAATGAAAAGCGCATGTTGCAGGAAGCGGTGGACGCTCTGTTCGACAACGGTCGTCGTGGCCGCGTACTGCGCGGTGCGAACAATCGTCCGTTGAAGTCGTTGAGCGACACGCTCAAGGGCAAGCAGGGACGCTTCCGCCAGAACCTGCTCGGCAAGCGCGTTGACTACTCTGGCCGTTCGGTCATCGTGGTCGGCCCAGACCTCAAGCTGCACCAGTGCGGTCTGCCGAAGAAGATGGCTCTGGAGCTGTTCAAGCCATTCATCTATCACCGTCTGGAACAGACCGGACATTGCTCGACCATTAAGCAGGCCAAGGAAATGGTGGAGCAGCAGGAACCGATCGTGTGGGACATCCTGGAAGAGGTCATCAAGGACCATCCGGTGATGTTGAACCGCGCTCCAACCCTGCACCGCTTGGGCATTCAGGCATTTGAGCCTGTGCTGGTGGAAGGTAAGGCCATCAAGATTCACCCGCTGGTCTGCACGGCGTTCAATGCCGACTTCGACGGCGACCAGATGGCTGTTCATATTCCGCTGTCGCCGGAAGCGCAGGTCGAAGCCAGCGTACTCATGCTGGCATCGCACAACATCCTGTCGCCTGCATCTGGACAGCCGATCACCGTTCCTACGCAGGACATGGTGCTTGGTATCTACTACCTGACCAAGGCGAAGGTGGATGCGAAGGGCGAAGGCCGCGCATTTGCCAATATCGAGGAAGTGCTGCTGGCGCGCGAGGCAGGGGAGGTTGAAACCCTGACCCCGATCCGCTTGCGCTACACGGGCGAAGTCATCGACCTGACGACCGCGTACGACGATCAGGATATGACTCACACCGAGCCAGTACACTTCGATCGTCAGTTCGTCAGCACGACGGTGGGCCGCGCGATTCTCAATGACCGACTGCGTGTAGCAGCTCCTGAGATGCCGTACATCAACGGCCTGCTCAAGAAGAAGGGCATCAGCCAACTGGTGAACTTCTGCTACCTGAAGTTCGGTCTAGAGACGACGGTTCGCATGCTCGATGAGGTGAAGCTCTTGGGCTTCCAGTCGGCAACGCGTTCGGGCCTGTCGATCGGCATCGACGACATGGTCATCCCGGATTCGAAGAAGACCACGGTGGGCGATGCTCAGAACCAAGTGATCGCCGTTCAGAAGCAGTACCTCGACGGCGCCATCACCCAGGGCGAGCGCTACAACAAGGTGGTCGAAATCTGGTCGGGCATTACCGAAAAGGTGGCCGACGAGATGTTCGGGAACATGCAGAAGCGCGACAAGGCCGGCGTGATCAACCCGATTTACGTCATGGCCGACTCCGGCGCCCGCGGTTCGAAACAGCAGATCCGCCAGCTCTCCGGTATGCGCGGCTTGATGGCGAAACCTTCGGGCGAAATCATCGAGACCCCGATCACGGCGAACTTCCGTGAAGGTCTGACGGTGTTGCAGTACTTTATTTCGACGCACGGCGCTCGTAAGGGCTTGGCCGATACGGCTCTGAAGACGGCCGACTCGGGCTACCTGACACGTCGTCTGGTTGACGTTTCTCAGGACGTGATCATCAGCGAGTACGACTGCGGCACGGCCGATGGAATCTATGTCGGATCCATCATCGAAGCCGGAGACGTGATCGAAGCGTTGCGCGACCGCATTGTGGGCCGTGTTTCGCTGGAGAAGATCAAGGACTACGAAGGCAACGTCATTGTCGATATCAACCAGGAAATCACCGAGGATCTGGCTGGACAGATTCAGGCTGCAGGCATTGAGCGCGTAAAGATCCGCTCCGTGCTGACCTGCGAATCGAAGCGCGGCGTTTGCGTGAAGTGTTACGGACGCAATCTGGCTTCGGGCCGCTTGGTCGAGTTGGGCGAAGCAGTCGGCGTTATCGCGGCACAGTCCATCGGCGAACCGGGAACTCAGCTCACGATGCGTACCTTCCACGTCGGTGGTACGGCTTCGCGAGTCAGCGAACAGTCGCGTCAGGAAGCCAAGAACAACGGTACGGTGCGCTTCATCAACCTGCAGACCGTTCGCAGCAAGGACGGCACGCTGGTCGTGATGAACCGCAACGGTTCGATCGTGGTTCTGGGCGACAAGGGACGCGAAAAGGAACGCTACGCTGTCGTGTACGGCGCTCACCTCAAGGTGAACGAAGGCGACCAGGTGAAGCTCGGACAGACGTTGCTCGAGTGGGATCCTTACACCTTCTCGATCATCACCGAAATCGGTGGCACCGTGGCCTTCAAGGACCTGATCGATGGCATGACGCTTCAGGAAGAAGTGGACGAAGTCACCGGTCTGTCGCGTCACGTGGTGATCGACTCCCCGGATGAAAAGCGCCAGCCGGCGTTGGTCATTAAGGGAGCGAAGGGCAACAAGCGTTACCTGATGCCCTCGCGCGCTCACCTCATGGTGCAGGATGGCGACGAGGTTTCGCCGGGCGATGTGCTGGCGAAGATTCCTCGCGAGACCACGAAGACGAAGGACATCACGGGCGGTCTGCCTCGCGTGGTCGAACTCTTCGAGGCCCGCAAGCCGCGTGAAACCGCCATCATCAGCGAAATCGATGGTGTGGTGAAGTTCGGCGAAGTGTCCAAGGGTTACCGCAAGGTGTACGTCGTGTCCGACGACGGTACCGAAAAGGAATACTCGGTGCCGCGTGGTATCCACGTCAACATGCAGGAAGGCGAACGCATCCGCGCTGGCGAACAGCTGATGGATGGCCCGCTTAACCCGCATGACATTCTTGCCGTACTCGGCGAAAAGGAACTGCAGGCTTACCTGGTCAACGAGATCCAGGAAGTCTATCGTCTGCAGGGCGTGGCGATCAGCGACAAGCACATTGAAGTCATCGTGCGTCAGATGCTGCGCTGGGTGAAGATCGAGGACGTGGGAGACACGAACTTCCTGCTCGAACAGCAGATCGATAAGTTCCGCTTCCGCGAAGAGAACGAGCGTGTGATCGCCGAAGGTGGCAAGCCGGCAACTGGCCGTGCACTGCTGCTCGGTATCACGAAGGCTTCGCTCTCGACCGACAGCTTCATTTCCGCGGCGTCGTTCCAGGAGACCACGCGTGTGCTTACCGAGGCAGCTATCACTGGCTCGATAGACGGTCTGCGCGGTCTGAAGGAAAACGTCATCGTCGGCCGCCTGATTCCTGCTGGAACTGGCATGGAGTACTACCGCAACGTGCAACTGGCTCCGGAACTCGAAGCCGCTGCCGAAAACGTTCAGGAAGAGATCCGCAAGGAGCAGGAGGAGTTCGAACGCAACCTCGAGCTCATGCGGACCGAAGGCGAGAACGAGCCGGAAGAACTCCCCACGGAAAGCTAACCCGTTCAGCTCCTTTGGAGCGGATACAAATAAGGGCTGCGTCTTCGGATGCAGCCCTTCATTTATGTATGCTGTGATATCGCTGGGAGAAGGAATGAAGGTCAGCAAACGGTACTGCGTGTTTTCAGGATCGAGCATGGGAGTACGTGCTGAGTATGCGCAAGCTGCACGAGAGTTGGGCGAGCGCATGGCAGCCGAGGGGGTTGGGCTTGTGTATGGAGGCTCATCTGTCGGCTTGATGGGCGTAGTGGCCGATGCGGTCCTCGCGGCAGGTGGTGACGTCATCGGAGTGATCCCGCAGGCATTGGTCGATCGCGAGGTGGCACACAGAGGCCTTGCCGACCTGCGAATTACGTCATCCATGCACGAGCGCAAGGCACTTATGGCCGAGCTTTCGGAAGCATTCATCGCCCTCCCGGGCGGAATCGGAACACTGGACGAGACCTTTGAAATCTGGACATGGGCGCAATTGGGCATCCATCGCAAGCCGGTCGCTCTGCTGAACTGCGAAGGCTTTTACGATGGGCTTGAGTCTTTCTTGAATCACGTCATGGGTGAAGGTTTCATGAAGCAATCCGGGCGGAATCTGTGCATCAGCGAGCGTGAGCCGGAGACGCTGCTCAGGGGGATTCGAGAATACAAGCCAGCCCTGCTCGAGTCGAAGTGGACAACACCTGTGCCGGTGGATGGATTAAAGCTGTAGTGCGAGATCAGGAGCTGATTGTGGAGAGTTCGACTTTGCCCGCCGGGCTTGCTTTTCGCGAGGCCACGCCCGACGACATTCCCGAGATGATGGCCGTCGTGAATGCAGCGTTTGAGGTAGAAGCATTTTTTGTGAATCGGCCACGAACTTACCGCGAGCAACTGGAACAGCAGTTTCGTACTGGACACTTTCTGCTCGCGCATCTGGGGACCGAGTTGGTGGCTTCGGTTTATTACGAGCTGCGAGGCGAGCGAGGCTATATCGGCATGCTGGCCGTGAGCCCCGACCATCAGCATCAATGCTTGGCCCGGGCCATGATGCAAGTCGCCGAGCAAGCTCTACGCGACGCGGGATGCAAGTTTGCCCAGATCGCGGTGGTCAGCGTACGCACCGCGTTGCTGCCCATCTATCGTCGTTTCGGGTACGCCGAAACAGGTACGGAAGAACCGCACGAAGACCTGCGCAGAAAGCTCACCATGCCGATCAAGCTCATTCGGATGGAGAAGCCTCTGTAATCGGCATCTCGATGTCTACTGTTTTAGGTGCATGAGCACCAAACGCCGAGATCATATACCGCTGCGCGGGATTTGAGATGTAGCGTGCAACGAGCCATCCCAGGAGCCATGAAGCGAGCAGCGCGGGCAAGTACCACAGAATGCCCCACCACATTCCCGCGTTTGTTCGCTTGAAGACCCGCACCAACGCCATCACGACGAACATGTGCGTCAAATAGACCTCATAGCTCAGCGTCCCGAACGAGCGCAGCCAGCCTGTAGTCGCGAGAAACCATGGTGAGAGCTTTGCAGCGTCATTCCACCGGAAAAACAGCAGCAGGCACGCGGAGGAGAGCGTCAGGACGAGCATTGTGCCATTGCCCAGCCGACGCCATAGCGAGTCCTCGAAACACAGGACCCACACGACGCCGACGCTTCCGACAGCAAAGAATGGGTAGAGCACCGCTCGTTTCCGCGGTCGAAAGCTTACGGCCAGAAGGGCTCCAAGTACGCCGGTGGCGATTCCAGCCATGCCGGGAAGGTAAGCCTTTTCCTGCCAGATAGGGTTGCCTACGATTGCAGCACGTGTGACCGGTAAGGAGGCGGCGAGACACAGCAATGCCGGAACCAGCATCCACCTGCGTCTGAGCAGCAGACAGACGATCGGGAACGCGAGGTAGAAGACTTCTTCGATGGATAGCGACCAGAGGACATCCCATCCTGCCGGAAGATAACCAGTGTTGCCCTCGTACCAGTTCAAATGCAGTCCGAACGCGGACAACACAGCGCGCCCGAGCGATTGGTTCGCATGCTTGATGACGTAATCCTGCACTCCGACCAGATGCAGCAGGCTGAGGACGGAAACCAGGATTACGAGACAGGGCACGATGCGTGCTGCGCGGCGAACGTAGAATGCTTTAGGCTGTATTGCACTCAGTCTGCCCCATCTTTGCAGGCTGTTTGAGGCGATGAGGAAGCCTGAGATTACGAAGAACATAAAAACCGCTTCGTAGCCGTTGTAAATGAGTGCGTTAAGAAACCACTTGGGAAGGAATGTTGCGAGAACACCGTTCCGTAACGGGATTCGCAGGCCGACGTGGTGCATCACTACGAGCACGATGGAAATTCCGCGCAGCAGGTCGATTCCTGCATTGCGAGGTATGTCACGGCTGAACTCGGGCATAGGTTCCACTCTACCCTAAGTGGAACCTCGCCTGTCGGATGAATCTTGGATGGAAATATCCTCTGAGACCCCGAGCAGCCCCCGATTGCGGCTCAACCAAGCACTCGGCTATACAGGCTCAGTTCACACTTGTTCACGCCGCCGCGCGAACATCGGCAAGCTTGCTATGTGCGCTCTCCAGCCATTCGAGATTTTTGCGCAGCAGATGCTTGAATTGCCGATCGTCTGTACGCGCAATCTCGAAGTAAAGTGAGCGCTCGCGTTCATCAAGCACCTCGGAGAGCAGGGTGCGCTTCTCCTCATTCGGTTCGTACTTGCCGTGGAGTATCTGGCCCTGGAGCGTGATTAGCGCCTCCAATCGTTTCTGTAACATCAGTTTGTATTCGCGGCGGTCGGTGTGGGAAATTTCCTGGCTCAATTCACGATTTTGCCGTGAAAGAGCGTCGTTTAAAACCTGTAGTTCGTTGGGTGTTAGTTGGAGTTGCATACTGCCTCCCATCGCAACCGCCGTGAAAATACCACGAGTTTCTACGCTTGAAAAGTCCCAGCCATGTCTTTCTTTTGTCTTTGAAATGTGCAACTTGCGCTGACTCTGTTCTTTTGGATCGCCGCGGTGTGCCATTTTCGGACTAAGGCTCTATAAACGTTGCTGCGACCGAGGACGGTCGTAGAATAGTGGGCGTCTTTCGCCTGCGAACTCTGCACTTGGAAGACTGTGGCAAGAGAAGAAAGCACCTCTAACGCTATCCGGTGCGATATCGCTACGCACCGCGCGCACTCCGAACTCGCGCACGACAGGAGGTTCTATGCCCATCAGGAAGCTTCGCGAGTATCTCGATCAAAACCAAATCAAGTACGTTGTGATTACACACAGCATGGCATATACGTCCCAGGGTGTAGCGGCCAGCGCGCACATCTCGGGAAACGAGCTTGCCAAGACCGTCATGCTCAAGAGAGATGGAGAACTCTGCATGGCTGTGTTGCCAGCATCGAAGCATGTCGATCTCAGAGTCTTTGCCAAACTCACGGGCAGCACGGACGTGAGCCTGGCGAGCGAGCGCGACTTCAAGGGGCGTTTCCCTGACTGCGAAGTCGGAGCCATGCCTCCGTTTGGGAATCTTTATGGATTGCCGGTGTATGTGGATCCTTCGCTGGCACGCGATGAAGAAATTGCGTTCAACGCGGGCTCGCATCTCGAACTGATTCAGCTTGCCTATCGAGACTTCGAACAACTGGTAAAGCCCACCGTCCTCGATTTCGCCACCCACACCATAAGCTACGCTGCATAGAAATCAACACCGGCGGAGGATCGCTCCGCCGGTGCTTACTGCAGAGTATGTCAGCGCGCCTTTGATGCCGTGGTTCGCTTGCTATTGCCAGCACGGGCGGCCTTTGAGTGGGCGCGACGCTCGGAGGCGTTTGGCGATTTAGTGTGCGCTTGCTCGGCCCGCTTTCCGCCCAACTTGATCTGCTTCGTTCGCGCCGTTTCTCGATCTACTTCTTGTCCAACGTTTCGGCTGGCGGGCTTTTTGCGGCAACTTCCTTCCTCGTGCTCGCCCTTGCCCGGAACGGGTTCATAGCCTGGCCAGCAACGCGAAGACTTCGCGTAAGGCTTTGAAGCAAATGTTTTTCTTTTGGCGTCGGTTGGAGATTTTGTCATACGAATCTGAGCACGGAGGCCGTCAGCAGGTTGTTCGGTTTCCGGGGGCTCAGGAATAACAACCAGAGTTTCGGATTCGCCATTTCGCCAGTGATGTTTAGTCAATTACAATCAACATGGCCAACTTTGGCCCTGGAGAATGCAGGCACAGCACATCTATGCTGCGATTCCTGAAGCAGGTACAGATAGCGCTCGTGAATACGCTGGAGCACGACCAGTTTGCGGTCGCCAAGGCTACGGCATTTTCGGCCATTTTTACCCTGTTTCCTGCTGTTCTTCTGATTTCATCCATTCTTACCGCATCACACAGCACTCTTAGTCTTGTACGTGAAATTTCATTTGCCATTGGCGGCATCATGCCATCAGGGACGGCGTCGTCCATTCTGACCTTCTTCGAAGGCCGCAAACCAGCGCCCTTCCGCATGATTGTATCCAGCTCTGCAATTACTCTCTGGACCGGCTCGGGCGTAATGATCTCGTGGATGGACGGATTTCGCCGCGCCTACCAGCTTCCGAAGACATGGAATCTGACCAAGGAACGGCTCATTTCATTCATGCTCGTTTTTATGGCCGGACTGCCCATGGCGTTTGCCAGCTTTCTGCTGGCTTTCGGACATCAGATTGAACATTGGCTGGCGTTTCGAGCCAATCACGAATTGGACATTTACATTCTCGCCGTGTGGACGGTGTTGCGCTGGATGATCGCGGTGATCACGACCATTGCTGTTCTGGCCCTGATCTACCACCACGGATTGCCACGCACTCAACCATGGCACCGAGTCGTGCCCGGTTCGGTGCTGGCCACTGTGTTGTGGTTTGCGTCCACCACGATTTTCGGGTGGTATCTGCGCCATTACGCGGACTACGGCGTGATTTACGGCTCGGTGGGAACTGCGATTGCGCTGTTGATCTGGCTGTACCTCGTGTCCCTGGTCGTGCTGATCGGGGCTGAGTTTAACGCGCTTCGCAATCCGCGCTACCTGTTTGGATCTTTCTCCAAACTCGAGCCGGAACCTGCTGGCAGTGAAGGGAATTCGAAAGGAATATGAACGTGAAAGCATTGCTGGCCGAAGAGAATCAACTGCAGCCCACGGCGCACCGCCGCGCAAAAATCGTCTGCACGCTAGGGCCGGCTTCCAACAGCGAGCAACAAATACGCGAGCTGCTTACGCTGGGAATGGATGTAGCGCGTATGAACTTCTCGCATGGTAGTCACGAGGAGCATCAGGAGCGAATTCGCATCCTGCGCAAGGTTGCTGCCGAGCTGGGACGCAGCGTGTGCATATTGCAGGACCTGCAAGGCCCCAAGATTCGCACCAGCACACTGCGCAATCACGAGCCGATAAAACTTGTGGCTGGCTCGCGCGTGACCATTACCAACAAGGAAATCGAAGGCACACCGGAACTCATTGGCACCACATTCAAGACCTTGGCCCGCGAGGCCGAAGTCGGTTCGCGCATTTTGTTGTCCGATGGCCGACTGTCGCTGAAGGTATTGAAGGTGAGGGGCGACGATGTGCTGTGCGAAGTGATCGATGGCGGCATATTGGGCGAGCATCAGGGTATCAATCTGCCCGGCGCCGTGCTGAGCGTTCCGTCGCTTACACCGAAGGACAAAAAAGACCTCGCGTTCGGCTTGCAGTCCGACGTGGATGTCGTAGCGATTTCATTTGTGCGCTCGGCCAAGGACGTCCAAGCGGTAAAGAAGATCATCGCGGCTGCCGGATGCGACACTCCGGTAATTGCGAAGCTTGAGAAGCCACAGGCAATCGAGAACCTCGAAGAGATTCTGGAGATTGCTGACGGCGTGATGGTCGCTCGTGGCGACCTCGGCGTGGAAGTTCCGCCGGAGCGTGTGCCAATCATCCAGAAGCATGTCATCCGGCGCGCCCGGAGCTGGCGCAAGCCAGTCATTACCGCGACGCAGATGCTTGACTCGATGATTCAGAACCCACGGCCTACGCGCGCTGAGGCAAGCGACGTAGCCAATGCAATTTACGACGGTTCCGATGCGGTCATGCTTTCTGGCGAGACGGCAACGGGCAAGTATCCGCGGCAAGCAGTCAGCATGATGGGACGCATTGTGATGGAGGCTGAGGCCGACATCCGAAGCGTCACCCCGGTACACCGCCGAGATCTGCGTGAGTTGACGATCCCCGAGGCAATCTGCGAGAGTGTGGCCCATGTGGGTGAAGATCTGAACCTTCGCGGAATCGCGGTGTTCACTGCGACCGGCAACACGGCTGGACTTCTCTCCAAGTACCGTCCCAGAGCCGAGGTGTACGCCTTTACTCCGGTTGAGAAGGTCTGCCGTCGGCTTAACCTGTATTGGGGCGTGCGGCCGGTGCTGATCAACGCTCCGCATACGGTCGAGGAGATGATCCACGTCACGGAAGCCGAGGTGCGCCGCGCAGAAGTCGCGCAAACCGGCGATGTCGTGGCCATTGTTGGTGGAACCCGCATGGTGCTGCCGGGATCGACCAACTTCATCCGCCTGCATCGAGTTCGTCCCCTTGCTGACGGGGCTAACGGGAAACAGAAGAAAAAAAGAGCAAAGGACTCTAAACGATGAGCGATTCAATCCGATCGATGGCGATCATGAAAGCGCATTCCGGCAAAGAACCGGAGATGATGGCCTTCCTACGCGAGTTTTACGCGATGATGTACTCGAAACAGTATTCGCGCGACATGCTATTCCATGATCGGAAGAAACCCGGAACACTGGTTCACATGCGGATCTGGGTGTCGGAAGAAGCACGCAATACGGCTATGCAGGATCCGGCTGTGCATTATTACTGGCAGCGACTGCCTGAGTTCGGCACGATCAACACGATCTATGAAGAGCTTCAGCCAGTGTTCTCGACCCAGGAGGGAATTGTGGAAGATATCCTGGAGAGCGGCGTTTAGGGCTTAAAGCGAAAGCCCCTCGTTTGCCGTGCGCGGCGAAGGAGGGGCCTTCTCGTTTCTATTCTCCTGCAAGGTAGTGATCTAGTTTACCCAGCCTGAGTCATCATCTTTGTCATCCAGAGAGGAACTGCGGAAGTTCCCGTGCTCGTCGAAGTACTCTTCTTTCTTGTTCTTCCGCATATACACTTCGAATTTCTTCGCCGCCTGCCGCCGCTTCCACTTATAGTAGCGGTTGCGAATTCCAAAAATGCCTTCCGACGCGGCAGTCTGCAGCCCATATCGCGGAACAAATCGTAGATACATCCAGCCAAACAACGCGCCGCCGAGATGAGCAAATTCCGCGACACCATTTGCGCCGCCGAACGCGCTGACAAACGAGATGAATATCCAGATCGCAACGATGTAGCGAGCTTTGATCGCGATCGGCAGCGGGAACATGTACACCTCGCGATCGCCATTCAGAATGCCGAAGGCGATCAGTAGGCCATAGACACCACCCGAGGCACCGATTGTCGCCTGGTGCCAGATGTTTCCCATGATGGCGAATAGCGGAATGGGAATAGACGAATACGCGAGCATTCCCACGGCACCCACGGCCATCGCTGTGAACGCTGCGCCGAGTACGCACCAGAAGTAGAACTCGTAAAACTTGCGGGTGCCGAAATCCATCTCAAACTGCGCACCAAACATCCACAGTCCAAGCATGTTGAACAGCAGGTGTGAGATGGCACCCGGATCATGGATGAAGGAGTAGGTGATGAGCTGCCAGATCTGGCCATGCAGTACGGCAGACGGGCGCAGATACAGGTGATACTCGGCCCAGACATTCAGCGATGGCACGGTCAGCCGTATCAGCAGCATCGCCAAATAGACGGCGACGTTGATGATGATTAGTGTTTTTACCGCGCGTGTGAACGGGGGGAATCCAAACGTCGTTGCGGGGCCACCGCGTGCCATATTTCTCCTCTGACTCATCGCTCCGGCGTCGGATAGACCGCCAAGCTGCGATGTCCTTCCGCGTCGTAAGCGCGAACTGCGAATACAACATTATCCTTCGATTGCGGCACCGTGATCTGCAATTCCGGACCTGCTGGAACGACCTGCTCCCACTGTGGGGCCGTCGTGTCCCGGTATAAAACTTCATAACCCGCGGCGCGTCCATCAGGAGAGGCAGTCCAGTGCAGCGTGCTGGAGTTCACCAGCTCCTTTGTTTGCAGCTTGACGTCGGCGGGCGGGGCTGGCGCTGATGCCAGTAGCGCTGCCGCGGCGACGTTCAGCCTGGTGACTCCGGCCAGGTACTCGAAGTCCACAAACTTCGGCAGGTCACCATATTCGATGCCATTTTCCTGCCGAGGAAGCTGATGTTGATGGTCAAAATTCTCCTGGAACTCCGATATCCGAACCGCGGAAAAGCCCTGTTCATTGAACGGAGTATGGTCTCCTCCACGCAGAAAACGATCCTGCCGGAAGATCATCTTCGGGTGAACGCTGCCGGCGGGAAGGTACGGCGTGACATCGCTCGCAATATAGCGAGCCAATTGACGTGACGGCGAATCGCTTTCGGCTCCCAGCAGGCGCACGCGGCGGGTTTCGGATTCTTTCGCGCCAGCGGTCAGCCCTTCGGAGAAGATGCGCGCCAGCCCATGTTGATCGCGAGTATTGTCGCCTCCCACGATGTCGTTGCTCAGCACGGCTTCCAGTTTCCAGCCCTGATCCTTAGCGAGTTTGGCGAATCCGCCACTGCCAAAGAGTCCCTGCTCTTCACCGGGAAAGAGTGCATATACAATCGTCGCCGGAAATTTCTGCTGGCTCAGAACTCGTGCGGCTTCCAACACCAGGCTCGTGCCGCTGCCATCGTCATTGGCGCCAGGCGCTGGTGCTTCCGGATCGTTCATCCTTGCCATCGCGATGGTGTCGTAGTGCGCGCAGATGACGATCATGCGATGTGCCGCTGCCGGATCTGTCCCTTTCTGCACCGCATACACGTCGGTGAGTTCTACAGGCTGCGGAATACGTGGAGCCGGGCCTGCGGTGAATGAATAGCTCTTGACCTCCATGCAGCCCTTGCAGTCTTTAGCAATCTGCTCAAGCTGTGCGGTCAGCCACTGGCGCGAGGTAACCACGCCGGGATGCTTCTCGGGCGGCAGTGAAGTCCCAAGCGTATGCCGGGTTCCGAAATTCACGAGGGTCACGTCTGAGGCTTGTAACTGCTGCGCAGAAACGGCGGCCACCGCGCGCTGAATCCTCGGATCGAGCTTGTCCGATTTGATTTGTGCAACCTGCGCTGGGCAGTATGTAGTAAGAACTGCAAATCCGAGTACAGAAAAAAAGTTTCTTACGTTCATCTTTGGCATCCAAACGCTCCGAGTCGGTCACTTCCGTCTGTGACCCCACTTGACGCTGCACGGAAGAGAATCTAAATATAAATGGCGGGACGGCGGGTGGAAGCATTCATCTGCAACCCAGTGAATCGGTTTGGAGGAAATCATGGTCCTGTGCCCAGAGTGCGAGAGCGATCTGGATATTGAAGAAGATGAACTAGACGAAGGCGAAATCGTTTCGTGTACCGAGTGCGGCAGTGATTTCGAAGTCGTTAGTGTCGGCCCCCTTGAACTGACCAAGGTCAGCGATGAAGACGAGGAGGAAGGGATAAAAGATTCGGACGAAGATGGCGACTACTAGGCGGGGTCGGCTCAAGCATTTGGCAATCTCTGCGGTTGTATTGCTTTGCTTGTCGGCTTGTGTCGCGCCCGCCTCGGGTAGTAAAAAATCGTCACAATACGCGCTGATCTTTGGGACGCTGTGGGGACCGGGTGACCATCCCTTGTACGGCGTGCATATGAAACTGCGTCGAGCTAACGAGAAGAAGTTCCGTTGGGAAGCAGTCTCGGATCATCGCGGCGAATTCGCCTTCCGCGTCCCGGCCGAAAAAGCCGACTACGTGCTGATTCCAGATCTGAAACGTTCAAAAGACAAATTGCCGGAAACCCGCATACACGTTGACAGCGACGAACGCGTCGACATTGGTGTACACCTTCAGGAGTAGAATCCTAAGTAGTCCGACACTGGAGGTGTCACCGTGCGTCGAGTTCTCATGATTACTACGGCTATTTTGTTTCTGTCCGCATGCTTGAGTGCCCAACTGTTCGGAGGCAAAAAAGGCGACGACATCTCGACTCCGCGCAACCTTACCGGACAGATCTTCGACCACGATGACAGGGTGGTTCCGAGCGCTATCGTCTATCTGAAGAACACCCGCACACTTGCCGTCGTCACGTTCATCACCGAACAGGACGGCGGCTACCGCTTCAACAATCTCTCTCCGAATATCGACTACGAGATTCGCGCTGAGTGGAAGGGCCACAAGAGCCAGGTTAAGACTCTAAGTTCATTCGATACACGCAAGCAGGCACACATCAACCTGAAACTCGAAAAATAGCTGTAGGCAAGATCGTCCGAACGGACAAGGAATAACAAGCTATCCCGATTGGCAGGTTTCGGTCGCGTGTTCAACGGCCAAAACCTGCCAACACTCTTTCAGACAAGATGATCATTCCCCATTCACTATGACCGGAATGTGCTGAATAGGCGCTTTCGAGGCTCCAGCGATAATCCGGCTCGTCACTTCATACCTTCTGGGGACCCAGAAGTGGAACGCTGTGTGGATCGGCTCAATATACAGAATATGAACCATCGGCTTCTCTTCGATGTTTACCAACAACAACTGACTTTTGGACGGAGTATTCAGTTGGTCGGTGTACCCGAACATGGTAAACATCCCATTGGTTTTGCCCTGCACGGTTGCATACAGCCGCATTGGGTGCTGGCCAGTTGTGTCAAGCACGAAGCTGTAATCACCCGGAGGCAAAACGGCACTTCCCATTTGCACCTGCATCGGAAGGCTGAACTTGCCTGTAACGTCTTCAGCCCGCGCTGCACTGACAGAGAGTAGAACAACTGCTGCTGCAAACAGCAGAGAGCGGAGCGACCTGTTCAGATTGGTAATCATCACGGACCTCCTTAATGGTCGCCATTTACAGACGTTGACACGATCCACCCTTTGGTAAAGGGATATCAATTCGCAGGCTCTACTTTTCGCATATGCAACCTGTCTCCAAAAAGTCTCCAGAGCAAAGTTTCATGATGGAACTGAGCGTCTCAATAAGTTGAGCCGGAGTGATCAACAGGGGTTAGACTCTTGCCGAACGGATGTGTGAGATGCAGCAGCATCAGCATTCTCGCAATTTGGTGCGATTCGGATTGTTCTCACTCGATCCCACAACAGGGGAACTGCACGATTCCGAATCGACGGTCAGGCTACAGCCCCAACCACTTAAGCTCCTCCTGACAATGCTCGAAAATCCTGGGGAATTGATTACACGTGACGAGCTAAAGAGCGAGCTAATGTCCGATGCTCCGTATAGTGATGCAGACCATGCGATCAATCTCGCAATGACGAAGCTCAGAGGCGCACTGCGAGATTCCGCTGAGGAGCCGAAATACATCGAAACTTTGCCGAAGCGAGGATACCGATTCATTGCTCCGGTTGAGAATGTTTCGCGGGATGATAATGCAATATCAGGCTCCAATGCGACTTCTGCGGAACAAGAGCCTGATGCGCCAAACGACAATAGTACGGAAATCGAAGCCGCCCCGGCTCCGCCCAGTTCTTCGACTGAGCTTCATGCACGGACTGCTGGATGGGTTCTGCTCGCAGCATCTCTGATTGCTCTGGTCCTTTTCGAAATGCGTTCGATGAAGTTCGCCGCAAGAGATTCGGTCTTAATCGCGGAGTTTGCGAACACTACAGGAGATTCAGCCTTTGACCAAACCTTGCGACAAGGTCTCTCGGCGCACCTTCAACAGTCATTCAAAGTGATCTCCGATCAGCGCATAGCTCATGAGTTGTCGTTGATGACTTACCCACAGAATGCAAGGCTCTCAAGCGAAGTGGCAAGGGATCTGTGTCAGCGCACAGGAAGCGCTGCGATGATCGAGGGCGCCATCTCCGCGATGGGTAGCCAATACGTACTGCATCTGAGAGCAGCGAATTGCCGCACGGGCGATCTTTTGGCCGATGTGCAGACGACAGCTAGCAGCAAGGAACAAGTGTTGTCATCACTAGGCAAGGCAGCTCGAAGGCTACGACAGGAATTGGGCAAGTCGCTGCCTGCTGTTGAGAAACATCAATCTCCTGCCGAGGATCTGACAACGTCGTCCATGGACGCGCTGCAGGCATATAAGCTGGCCATAGAGGCGACGAACTCTCATGAGGATGGAGCTACGTCTCTGACTCTGTTTCGGCGTGCCATAACGCTGGACCCGAACTTCGCAATGGCCCATGCCCAACTGGGTGTTGAGTATACAAGCCTCGGCGAAACGGAGCGCGCAGCAGAGAGCATTCGCAAAGCGTACGAACTGCGCGATCGAACCAGTGGTCCCGAAAAGTTCTTCATCGAAGCTCAGTACGCAGCTACTGTCACGGGAAATCTGGAAGCAGCTCGGACCGCATACGCTTCATGGGCGCGCATGTATCCAAGCGACACTGTTGCAGTGCTCGGGTTGGCAGATATCTATCTCGAAACTGGGCGGCAGGACGAGGCTCTCAGTTTGTTTCAGAAAGCCATTCAGCTCAATCCGCACGATGGCGCGGGCAAAGCAAAACTCGCGGCGGCTCTCGTCGAGGCAGGACACTTTGACGAGGCGAGATCTGTGGCACAGCAAGCGCTGCTGAAGCATGGAGACCTTCCCGCGATTCACCTCGTTCTCTATCGGATCAGCTTTCTTGGGGGAGATAGACAAGGGGCGGAGAGGGAATTGGCCGAGCTGCGCAAGGTGTCCTCACTCAGCAGCGTCGTGCTCGCACTCGAAGCGGAGTCGGCAGCGTACGCTGGACAGTTTGCGAAACAGCGGGTACTCACGCGACAGGCGGCAGACACTGCACTCCTCGCAGACGAAGCTGAACCCGCCGCCACGTATCACGCTGCGGCTGCGATTCGCGAAGCACTCGTTGGTAATGGCCGCGAAGCCAGAGCGCAAGCAAGCACGGCTCTCACCTACTCCAGAGCGAGATATGTGCAATCAAGTTCCTCCATCGCCTTTGCAATCTCCGGAGATGTGACTCAGTCAAAACAGTTGGCCGACGACTTAGCCACTCGTTTCCCGGAAGACACCCTAATTCACCTCAGCGTCCTGCCCGCGGTCCGCGGTGTAACCTGGATGCATACTGGTAATTTCGTGCGTGCCGTCGAGGAACTTGCTCCGGCCGAGAGCAACGGGTTCGCAAGCGCTCGTGCAAATGTGAACTGCTGCAGTACGTACCTGCGCGCACAAGCCTACCTCGCGAGCAATCAACCGAGTACCGCTGCTGCCGAGTTTCAGAATACCCAAGTTCATTGTGCGAGGTGGGGAAATTCGCTCAGCGTGCCTTTATCGCAACTGGGGCAGGGAAGAGCGTATGCGTTGACCGGCGATGGAAGCAAAGCAAAGGTCGCATATGAGGAATTCTTCAGAGCGTGGAAAGACGCGGACCCAGACATACCTTTGCTAAAGGAAGCAAAAGCCGAGTACGCCAAACTGCATTAGTCGACATTTGGCACAAAAAGAAACACCTCCTGAAGGAGGTGTTTCTCTGAAACGTTGTCGCGAGTTACTCGCCCGAGCGCTTCCAGTCGAGCAGTTCGCCGATCGTCGAGGTGCCCGGCGAAGACTGCGGATGCTTGTAGGCTTCCACGTCGGCGCGAGTTGCTTCCTCGCCTACCGCACGGATGCTCAGACCCACCTTCTTCTCTTCGGGGTTCATCTTGATGATCTTGAACTCGAACTCCTGGCCAGGCTCCATTGCAATCTGCTGACCGTTGGCGTCCACTGCCTCGGAGTTGTGGCACAGGCCTTCCACTCCGTCTGCGAGTTCGACAAAGGCTCCGAAGCTTGCAAGGCGAAGCACCTTGCCCTTTAGCACATCGCTCACGCGATGCTGTTCGAAGAAGCTCTCCCAAACATCGGGCTGGAGCTGCTTGATGCCGAGCGATAGGCGGCGATTCTCCGGCTCGATTGCCAGAACGATAGCCTTTACCTTGTCACCCTTCTTCAGAACTTCCGAAGGATGCTTTACACGCTTGGTCCAGCTCAGGTTGCTCACGTGAACCAGTCCATCGATGCCGTCTTCGATCTCGATGAAGGCACCGAAGTCGGTCAGGTTGCGAACCTTGCCTTCCACGGTGGAGCCGACCGGGAACTTCTCGTGCAGGCTCTCCCACGGATTGGACTCAAGCTGCTTCAGGCCGAGCGAAATGCGGCGTTCCTGCGGGTTCACGTTCAGGACGACGGCTTCCACCTGGTCGCCCACGTTCACCAGCTTCGAGGGATGCTTCATGCGCTTCGACCAAGTCATCTCGCTGACGTGGACGAGGCCTTCGATGCCCTGCTCGAGCTCAATGAACGCGCCGTAATCGGTGACGCTGATGACGCGGCCATGAACGCGTGCGCCGATCGGGTAACGCTCGGCGGCGTCAAGCCACGGGTCAGGCGTCAACTGCTTGAAGCCCAGCGATACGCGCTGCTTATCGCGATCGAACTTCAGAACTTTTACCTGGATCTGGTCGCCAACGTTGACTAGGTCGCGCGGATGCGTCAAACGGCCCCAGCTCATATCGGTGATATGCAGCAGGCCGTCGATTCCGCCCAAATCCACAAAGGCGCCGTAATCGGTCAGGTTCTTCACCGTGCCGGTCAGCACCGCACCCTCTTCCAGGTGCTCCATCGTGACGTCGCGCTTGGCAGAGATCTCTTCGTCGAGGATCTGCTTGCGGCTCACCACGATGTTGCCGCGCTTCTTGTTCACCTTGATAACGCGAACTTCAAGCTCCTGACCCTTCAGTGCGTCCAGATTGCGTACCGGGCGGATATCGACCTGGGAACCGGGCAAGAAGGCACGAGCGCCGAGAATGTCAACGGTCAGACCGCCCTTGATGCGGTCAATCACGCGAGCTTTGACGGAAGCTTTTTCGTTATGAGCTTTTTCGATCTCGTCCCATGCGTGTAGGCGCTGCGCCTTCAGATACGAGAGATTGACGTATCCCTCTTCTGTGTGGCCCTTTTCGACCATTACGTCGATGGCATCGCCAGGTTGGAACTTGACATTTCCTTCGTGATCCTTGGCTTCCTCTAGAGGCACAACGCCTTCGGACTTGAGGCCAATGTCTACGACAAGGTAGTTGTTGTTGATGCTAACCACCGTGCCTTTGAGGACGCGGTCTTCGTTAGCGGCGAGTTCGGCTTGCTCTTGCTCGAACGACTCGAGTGCTGTTGCGAAATCTTCCGTCATGTTTTCGTTTTTTGTGTTGCGGGAGCCGCCCTCGGCAGGCTTCTCCAGCACCGTTTTTGAGATGGGGCTTTGTTGCTCGGCTGGCTGGTTGTCCGTTGGCAAACCGGTGTCCTGAGGATGCTCGTAATTTATAGAATCGTCGCGGATATCGTCGAAAGCCATTAAGTTCGCGTCTGCGTCGGTGTGCGGGTAAGCACTCCCGATGCTTCTGGAAATACGGACTGCTGGTGTGCATTCTTGATTGGAATGGAACCTGTTTGCACAGGCTTTAAACTAACCAGCGGCCGGGACTCCCTGTAGTAGATTGCCCGGAACAGGGAGACTGTTCTGACTATAGCAATGGCCAAGATTGGAGTCAAACGCAGGGGCCGCGATATCGCAAAGTTTTAATCAAGATTTTCAGAGTTGGTCATGGAAATGCTACCTAGCTCCACGCCCGCCATCTAGGGGCATTCTGCCTGAGCAAACCTCGAGGCAAATGCGAAAGCCGCAGGCGTGCCCGCGGCTGGCAAAAGCTCAGAAGGGTTTCTACTTTGCGTCCTGCCCGAAAACGATGGCGCCCTTCATGGCCGCGACTTGAATCTGCACCACTTTTGAGTCAGATCCGGTTACGACTGCCACTGGGGCGCAGAAGTTCTCGGACTCTGCGAACTGCGCGTCAGTAGAAACCACGGTGCACCCTCCGCGAAGCAAGGCAAACTTCACCGCAGTCCCTTGGCGCACGGCCGATATTTTGTATTCACCTGCAGGAACCTGCACACCAGCAATCGAATTCACGTACCCTACTCTGGAACAAATCTAAGCATTGCTCCGTAAGTTGACCCTGGAGGATTTCTGTCTCATGCACCTGTCACGGATTCGCGCAGTCGCCTCTTGCGTTTTTGCATTTCTGGCGGTAACCGTCGCTGATGCGCAAACCTCAAAGCCGAAGTCTCTCGACGTGCTCAACCCGAAGCCGCAAGCCGAAGTCCTCATTCTGGGCACGTATCACATGAGCAATCCCGGGCGCGACCTCCACAACATGCAGGTGGACGACGTGCGCTCTCCCAAACGTCAGGCCGAACTTCAGGAGTTGGCCGCTGTGCTCGCACGCTTCAAGCCCACAAAGATTGCGCTTGAATGGAATGCCGAAGATCAGGAAAAGGTCGACAAATTTTATCGCGAGTACCTCGACGGCAAGCGCGAGCTGAGTACGAATGAGACGCAACAAGTCGGCTTCCGATTGGGCAAGCAGGTCGGCCTCAAGAAAATGTACGCCATCGACGTTCAGGGTGAGTTCCCGTTCGGTGCCATTCAGAACTGGGCAAAGGCGAACGGTCGGGAGGAAGAACTCGGTGCGCTACTGAAACAGAGCGGCGAGCTCGTGAATGAAAGTAACGAATTCCTAAAGACCCACACTGTTTTCGAAATGCTCCGCCGGATGAATTCAGACGACGCCGTTCGAGACGGCGCCGGATGGTACGCGCTGTCGGCTCACTTCAGCGACGATGCCCACCCTGCGGGTGCCGAATTGCTGACGCAGTGGTACCGCCGCAATACGCGCATTCACAACAACCTGCTCAGCATCATCGAACCTGGCGACCGTGTGCTCGTCATCTACGGTGCAGGCCATCTCACACTGCTGCGTCGCTTTGTGCAGGATGACCCCACACTCAAACTGCGCACACTCGAAGAAATCGTGAAAGCGGAAAAAGAGTAGAGAACACTTCGAACGTTTGCACATCGGAATTCCGCGCTACTTTGGTACCCTGCTTCATATGGACCACATCTTCACACCTTGGCGCTATTCCTACATCACCACGGCTGATCGCGCTCCCTCCTGCATATTTTGTGACCGCGCTCCCGGGCGCAACGTAAACTGCGAGAAAGACGAAGAGAACCTTGTCATCTATCGCGGCGAACACTGCTTCATACTCGCCAATGCATTTCCTTACACTTCGGGCCACGTGATGATCGTGCCGTACGCGCACATCGATCAGCTCGACAAGCTCGAAGCTCCCGCAGCGATGGAAATGATCTCCCTCGCTCAGCGCGTCGAAACTGCTTTGCGCGAGCTCTATCACCCCGATGGCGTTAACCTGGGAATGAACATTGGCAAAGCCGCCGGCGCCGGAGTCGCAGGCCACATTCACATGCACGTTTTGCCGCGCTGGGTGGCCGATGCCAACTTCATGTCGGTCGTTGGTGAAACCCGCGTGCTGCCGGAATCATTGGAAATCACTGCGCGACGGATGAGGGAAGTATTGTCGCGTTAGAGTTGCGGTGGATGCGCTAGGTCGCGTCCACCGGTTCATACGTTAACTTCCGAGTGCGCTTCTTCGCAATGGAGCGACACGCAACGTATTTTCCCGGCGACACCTCGCCCATGCGCAGCCGCGCGCATTCAGCAAGTTCTTCGAGCGAGTTAGTTTTGAACTCCTTCGCCGCTCGCAAAATGATCTGCGCCGCAACCATCGCATCTTCACCTGCATGATGATGGCGAAATACGATGCCGAACCTGTCTGCCAGTGCCGCGAGGGAATGGCTATCCATCTCCGGCCACGTCCTCCGCGCCAGCGAACAACTGCACAGAAACGGCATCCTTACCGACCAGATCTCGTAATGCGCTAGAACCGCTTGCAGCACTGGCATGTCGAAACCAGAGTTGTGAGCCACCAGCGCGCGGTCGCCAATCTCGCGCTCAACTTCGGGCCATAGCTCGTCGAATTGCGGCGCATCGGCCACCATCTCTGGCGTGATGCCATGAACATCGATACCAGCCGGACTGAAGTACAGCGACGGAGGCCTGATCAGCCATTCACGCCGAAATACAATGCTGCCATCCTCGACTACGGCAAGCCCCAGCGCGCACGCACTGACGCGCGCACCGTTGGCGGTTTCGAAATCGAGGGCTGCAAATCTCATGTAGCTATTCTCTTGCGCCGTCCATCACTGTGCCCCATTGGGCATCACTATCCTCGTAGTAGCCGCGAAGCGATGACAGTCGCTGTACTCGGCCACATACCTAAGGTATCGCGGATTTCTGTCATCACTCAGTCGCGATTCGATAACTTTTGGCAGCCAGAAGGCGGTGTCGCCAAGTTTCACCGGAGTATAGTCAACGGCCCATGTCCATGTTCCGTGTTGATGGGTGCCAGGATGAAGAAGCCGTCTCTCAATGCGTGTTACATGCATTGTATCCAGATCGATCCATGCGTGAGTCGTCGAATTGGGACTCGCGTGACGGCAGAGTTCATCCTGGTTGTCGTTGCGCGAAGATTTGATCTCCAGCGACCTCTCTTTCGAGTTTTCAATGCTGACTTGATAACACTTCAAATCCTGCGAGGTTGGCAGAAAGCTGAGCGCACCGTCAAAAGCTCCGGCGAACATGATCGGTCCGGTCAGTTTCTGAGACTTCGCTGGCTTTCCATCAGTTCTGAGAATGGTGCGCACTTCCGAAGATTCGATCTTTCCGGCGGTGCGTCTGAATTCGATAATTGATTCGAACTGGATTGTCTCTTTTACCTTCGCGTTTGACACAGACTGCGACGTAATACGCTCGCTACAGATAAGGCTCGGAAGGTCGCTTTTATACTCAGCCGCATTCCTCGAGAGCTGAGTGAGAACTTGCTCGACAGATTGAACGGACTGTGCCAGACAGTCCGCCCATCCGCCAAGCAGAGAAAAGACAAATACAAGAACCGCAACGAAAGTGAAACAGCGATTTCGAGTCATAACCGCAAGCTTCCTTTCTGTCTGGTCGCAGACCTATCAATCCTTGAGCATCTCCATCAATTCAGCCTCACTAATCACCTTTACTTCGAGCGCCTGAGCCTTGTCGAGCTTTGATCCAGCGTCCTCTCCCGCAACGACGTAATTTGTCTTTTTGCTAACCGAGCCGCTGACTTTGCCTCCCGCGTCTTCGATCATCTTCTTCGCGTCATCGCGAGAATACGTTGGCAGCGTTCCGGTAAGGACAAATGTCATACCATTCAGCTTCGTGCCGCGCACCTTGCGCTCGCCCGTGAAAGTCAATCCCGCTGCACGCAGTCGTTCGAGCAGCTTGTGGTTCTTCTCTTCGTCGAAGAACTCCCGAATGCTGGCCGCTATGCGCGGTCCGACCTCAGTTACTTCGAGCAGTTCTTCTTCGCTCGCTTCCATCAGTCGATCCATCAAGCCAAAGTGCCCCGCCAGAAACTCTGCCGTGCGCTCGCCGACCATGCGAATTCCCAGTCCGAAGATCACGCGCTCCAGGGGGAGCTTCTTCGACTCTTCGATCTCTCGCAGTACGTTGTCGGCGCTCTTCTTGCCCATGCGCTCTAATTGCAGCAAGTCTGCCTGCGTGAGCGAATAGAGGTCGGCGATGTCGTGCACCATCCCGCGGGAAAGCAGTTGATCCACCAGTGCGTCGCCCATGCCTTCAATGTTCATCACGTGACGCGAAGCAAAGTGCAGCAATGATTCGCGAAGCTTGGCTGGGCAATTCGCGTTCACGCAGTATGTATTCGCTTCGCCCTCTGTACGCACCACGTGGCCGCCGCATTCGGGGCAAGTCGCAGGCATGTGGAACTCGCGTGTGTCTGCCGGACGCTTGTGTTCGCCCTCGTCTACCACGCGCGTCACCTTGGGAATGACGTCACCGCCGCGCTCCACCATCACCCAGTCGCCGATCCGGACACCGAGGCGTTGGACTTCATCTTCGTTGTGCAACGTCGCGCGCGATACAGTCGTGCCGCCAATTGGGACAGGCTTCAGGGCAGCTACCGGGGTGAGTTTGCCCGTGCGCCCTACCTGGATCAGAATGTCTTCCACCTGTGTCACTCCGGCGCGAGCCGCGAACTTGTAAGCGATTGCCCATCGCGGAGCTTTGCCTGTAAATCCAAGTCGTCCCCACAGGGGAATCGCGTTGACCTTCACCACTACGCCATCAATCTCGTAGGGAAGCGTGTCGCGAGCCTCTTCGGTCGCACTCACAAATTTCCAAATCTCTTCAAACGAACGCGCCACCGTGCGATGCGGATTCACCTTGAAGCCTGCAGCCATTAGCGAATCGAGAGCCTCGCCCTGCGTGTCACACACCATTCGCCCATCCTTCAGCAGAAAGTACGAATAGAAATCGAGCTTGCGCTGCGCTGTGATATTCGGCTCCAGCACGCGAACCGCGCCCGCCGCAGCATTGCGCGGATTGGCAAACAGCGATAGCCCTGTTTCCTCGCGCTGCTCATTCATTGCCACAAAAGATTTCGTGGGCATCAGCACTTCGCCCCGCACTTCAAATGGAGCCTTCAGTCCCGCCTTGTTCATCTGCTCGTGGCTCACCGCCAGCGGGATCGAGCGAATCGTCCTCAGATTCGCAGTGACGTCCTCGCCCACCGCTCCATCGCCTCGCGTGATGCCCCGAACAAAGCGCGCTCCGTGATCTCCGTTCGCTTCGTAATGCAGCGCCATCGAAAGCCCGTCCAGCTTGTACTCGCACTCGTATTCCAGATCGCGACTACCCGCCAGTTCAGTCACACGTCGTGTCCAATCGCGCAACTCGTCTTCGTTGTAGGCGTTGTCAAGCGAGAGCATCTGCACCGAATGCGGCACCTTTACGAATCCCTCTCGCGGCTTTCCGCCCACCCGCTGCGTAGGCGAGTCGGGCGTTACGAGTTCGGGGTGTTCGCGCTCAATCTTCTTGAGTTCGTTGACGAGTTTGTCGAACTCGGCATCCGTGATCTCGGGTGCGTCCAGGACAAAGTAGGCGTGTTCGTGATGGCGGATCTGATCGCGTAGTTCTTCGGCGCGCTCGGCGGGCGAAAGGTGCGTAGTCATACAGTGGGAGATTATAGGGCTATGCACGATTCGCTTGAAATGCCATAGCTGCTTCGCTCCGGTTTAGTGCCCAGGCGAGAACCGGGGCCGCAGGAAAGGTGCAAGCGTCTTCAGCGGAATCGTAACTTTCTGTGGACCCGCCGCACCAGCCGCAACCTGATACATAGGAAAGTGCAATGTAAGCGCGCCACTGTCTAACTCAAACACCCTGAAGTTGCTCTCAAGAGGCGCTGCACCCTGCGTATTCAGCGCCTCTCCGAGCGTTTGTTTGAGAGAGGCGATGCAGAGCTCTGAGACACGTTTCAGGTACGGCGATTCGGGACGGAAGAGGGCGGAGAACGTAAGTACTTTTCTCGTGCGGACGTCATAATTGATGCTTGCCATCGTGCCCCATGGGTGGGCTGCGCCCGGCGTGTACTCATCGAAATCAAAAACAACGCTGACGATTCCCGAACGGGCATTCATGAGTGTGTAGTGCCCTTTTAGGTATCCGTCGTAATCAGGAAGGCCTTTGGGGAGTGGTTCGCCCATCGCGCGCTTAAAGTTTTCCACCTTTGGAGTGACGGCTTGGTGCACAGCTTTGTTAAATTGATCCGCTCCTTCAATGTGCGGATAAGAGATGGCAATCGAGTATCGCGGGCCACTTTCGCGAAGCTCAAGTTGCTGGGGGTGTAAGTTCGTCGCCGCAGAAACCTCAGGCACTGACATGGCGGTCCCGCTGAGACAACCTGAGATAAAAGAGACGGCAAATGCAAGCGCCATGTTCTTAATCGGCCATTTCCTTCGATCACGATCAGC
This sequence comes from Koromonas humicola, assembly GCF_059726255.1. Classification (NCBI taxonomy): domain Bacteria; kingdom Pseudomonadati; phylum Acidobacteriota; class Terriglobia; order Terriglobales; family Koromonadaceae; genus Koromonas; species Koromonas humicola. Next base: position 3,981,652 of record NZ_AP040873.1, on the reverse strand, counting down.
ACTCATCGGCCTCTCCTTCTATGTGCTCTTCGTATTCGCTGGAGAATAGCTCCGGGCACCTTCTTATCAACCGAAAATCCGCTGGTGCCTAGCTTCAGACTCCCGTTTTGGATTAAATCCCTTCCCGATCGAAACCCGCATCTTGATACAATCGATTTATTAACTTTTAGCGTAGGATTGCCGCCGTCATCGGGGCTCATCACAGCCCGCGTGCCCAAGCCAGCGCAGAAGCAGATTGAGTGAACGCACTGAAACATTTCTTCGCTGCCTATAAAAAGTGGATCATGGCCGTGCTCGCCCCTTTGGGTGGCATCTGGGCTGTCCTCATCATTGCCTTTCTGGATGCTGCGGCGTTCGGCATTCCCCTTGATCCCATCGTGGCCTATTACGTCCATGTAGATCCACGTCGAGCGCTCATCTACGCCCTCGTAGGCTCGGTTGGATCCGCCATTGGCAGCACAGTCCCTTATCTCATCGGGTACAAAGGTGGCGAAGCTCTTATCGTCCGCCGCGTGGGAGAGAGCAAGTACGCGCGTGTACGCGCCGCGTCGGACAAGTATGGAGACCTTGCCCTGATCGTTCCGGCGATGATGCCGCCCGGCTTCCCATTCAAGCTTTTTGTCTTCGGGGCCGGAGTGGCCGAAATGCCGTACCCGCATTTCCTGCTTGCGGTCTTCACCGGACGCCTCACGAGATTCCTGCTGCTCTCGGCGCTTACCATCAAGTTTGGCCCTGAGATCATCGAGCTTATGACCTCGCTGTTCAAGCAGCATCGCTCGCTCACTTTGACGGTCATTCTCGGCGTCATCGCGGCCATTTGGCTCATCATGCGTTTGGCAAAATCGCGGCGGCCTTCTGAAACGGAAACAACAATCAGTGTCGCCTAATCAGCAAGTCGCAATTCGAATCATTGGCGCGGGTCTGGCGGGCCCTGAAGCGGCGTGGCAGTGTGCTCGCCGTGGCCTCCGCGTCGACCTATACGAGATGCGCCCCACGCGCAAGACTCCGGCGCACGAAACCGATCTGCTGGCCGAGCTTGTCTGCTCCAATTCGCTCAAGAGCGACAGCGAAAACACAGCACCCTGGCTGCTGAAGCAGGAAATGCGCCACGCCAACTCGCTGCTGATGGATATGGCCCGCGCCACCGCCGTTCCCGCCGGACACGCGCTCGCCGTCGATCGCCTTGAGTTCAGCCGCATGGTCACGGAAGCCATTTCGGCCCAGCCGCTCATCCGCCTCATTCGCGAGGAACTCACTTCGCTCGCCGATTACGATGGCATCACGATCATTGCCACGGGACCGCTGACCTCTGATGCCTTGGCCGCCGAAATTCAGCAGCTCTCGGGCACCGAGCGGCTGTTCTTCTACGATTCGATTTCTCCCATCGTCGACGCTGATTCCATCGACCAATCGAAGGTCTACATGGCGGCGCGTTACGACAAGGGAACTGCCGACTACATCAACTGTCCCATGACTCGCGAGGAGTATGAGGCTTTCATCGCCGCACTCGCTGAGGGGCAGCGCGTCGATGGTCACGATTGGGACAAGGCACAGTATTTCGAAGGCTGTCTGCCGATCGAAGAAATTGCCCGTCGCGGTCCTGACACTCTGCGGTTCGGTCCCATGAAGCCCGTTGGCCTGCGCGATCCCAGGACTGGCAAAACTCCCTACGCGGTCGTGCAATTGCGGCAGGAAAACCTTCGCGCCGACTCCTACAATCTCGTCGGCTTCCAGAACCACCTCAAGTTCGGCGAGCAGGCTCGTGTCCTGCGCATGATCCCCGGCCTTGAGAACGCAAAGTTCCTGCGCTACGGCCAGATTCATCGCAATACCTACATCAACGCGCCTTCGCTGCTCACTCCGACGCTGCAAATGAAGCAGCACCCGAGCATAGTTTTCGCCGGACAAATCTCGGGCGTCGAAGGCTACGTCGAATCTATCGCCACCGGCCTCCTAGCGGGAATCACCGCCGCGTCGCTCGCAACCGGCGTTGAGCCGATTCCTGCGCCCCGCGCATCGGCTCACGGATCGCTAGTGAACTACATCTGCGGAGCCGATCCCAAGGATTTCCAGCCAGCGAACATCACCTTCGACCTTCTTGAGCAGCTCGACGACGCCACCAAGAAGAAAGTTCGGGACAAAAAGATCCGACACCAGATGGTTTGCGAGCGCGCAATGGCCGCGTTCTCGGCCTGGGTGAACCGAGTTTCAGAAATTCTTCCCGCCCGCTGAACTTTTCGCCCTTTTCCAGCGTATCTACTCTTGCGCGAGCTAGCTCGCAGCAATCTTTGCGGCTCATCGGCCGGAGTAGGTTATGTCGCTGCGCGACCTGTTTGTCGACGTCTTCACGACGCTGTGGTCCAACAAACTTCGGACCTTCCTCACCATGTTCGGCATCGCCTGGGGCATCGTCTCCATTGTGCTCATGGTCGCCGCCGGGGAAGGCATGCGCGTCGGCCAACTCAAGCAGCAGCAGACGTTCGCGCGCGACCTCATGATCGTGTTCGCCGGACGCACCAGCATGCAGGCCGGCGGCGCTCGTGCCGGCCGTGCCATTCGCTTCGAAGACTCCGACGCACAGTACGTCGCCGAGCAGTCGCCCTCCTGCAAATACGTTCTTCCCGAACTCAGCAACGAAGCCTCCGTCCGCAGCAACTACAACAGCGCGCATCCCACCGTCGCCGGATCGTTTCCGCCCTTTGCCGAGATTCGCGCCGTCGATGTCGCGCAAGGCAACTTCTACACCTGGCAGGACATTCGCGAAGGACGGCGTGTCGCCTTTCTCGGCAGCGAGATCAACAAGCAGCTTTTCCCCGAAGGGGGCTCCATCGGCCAGAACATTTACATCAAAGGCGTCCCTTACGTCGTCATCGGTGTCATGCGCGACAAGAAGCAGAATTCCAGCTACGACGGCTGGGATGTGAACAAGGTGTTCGTTCCGTTTCCAGTGCTTCAGCAAGATCTTCCCAACAAGCCTCCGCAAACCGCGCACAGCGTCGATCGCCTCCTCATCCAGCCTCAGAGCACCGCCGAGCACGAGAACTGCAAGCATCAGCTCACGCTCGCGCTCGCACACCTGCACAACTTCGATCCCGAAGATAAGGAAGCCATCTCCAACTGGGACACCCTCGAGGAAGCCGCTGCCTTCGCCACCATGACCGATGGCATGAAGTACTTTCTCGGAGCCGTTGGCGTCACCACGCTTTTCCTTGGAGGCATTGGTGTCATGAACGTGATGTTGGTTGCCGTCCGCGAGCGCACCCGCGAAATCGGCGTTCGCAAAGCGCTCGGCGCGCCCGCACACAGCATCATGCGGCAGTTTTTCCTTGAGACCATGATTGTCGTTTTCTTCAGCGGAGGCATCGGCCTCGGCATCGCCTACGGCCTTTGCGCCTTTGTCGATAGCTTCCCCATGCCGCCGTTCTTCGCCGGACTTCTCCCGACGTGGCAATCGGGAACGCTCGCCATTGTTCTGCTCGGCACGGTCGCGTTCTGCGCTGCGCTCTATCCAGCGCGCCAGGCCGCCCGCATTGAGCCCATAGAAGCCCTGCGCTTCGAGGCCGGAGGCTAATCATGGGATTGCTTCATGACATATTCAGCGAAGCCATGGCCGCGCTGCTCAAAAACCGCACCCGCTCGCTGCTCACTATGCTCGGAATCATCTGGGGCATTGCCTCGGTCACGTTGCTCATCGCCTATGGCTCAAGCTTCCGCTCCGTGCTTGTGACGGCCTTTGATTCTTTCGGCAAGACCGCCGTCATCGCCTGGGCACAGCAGACCAGCCAGCAAGCCGGAGGCCAGCGCGCCGGAAAACAGGTTCGCTTCGAGCAGGAGGACCTCGACTACATCAAGGCCACCTCGCCCGCCATCAAAACCATCTGCCGCGAGAGCAACAAGTGGCTGCCCATCCAGTACAACGAGCAGTACGTCAACGCCGCCGTCCGCGGAGTCTGCGCCGAGTACGGAGACATGCGCAACGAGGTCCCGTCCGCTGGCCGCTGGCTCACGCCCATGGATATCGTTGAGCGTCGCCGCGTCATCTTCCTCGGCGACAAAATCAAGCATCAGCTCTTTGGCAGCCGCAATGCCATTGGAGAAACCGTGCTCGTGCGCGGCATGCGTTTTGAAGTCGTCGGCGTGATGGATAAGAAGATTCAGCTCTCGAACTACTTCACCAGCGACGACAAGTCCACCTGGATTCCGTTCTCGACGGCCGGCGATCTCTACGACACCAAGAACGCTCCGGTATTCATCTTCGCCCCCGTGAAGCCCTCGATGGAGTCTGTTGCCAAGAAGCAGTTCGTCGCCGGACTCGCCGCCCGCCAGGGTTTCTCGCCCACCGACGAAAAAGCCGTCCTCATGTTTGGTCGCGACGAAACGCGTCCCATCATCGACGGCATCACCATCGGCCTCCAGGCATTGTTGCTCTTCATCGGAACGCTCACTCTCGGCATCGGCGGCGTTGGAGTGATGAACATCATGCTAGTCTCCGTCGATGAACGCATTCGTGAAATCGGATTACGTCGCGCCCTCGGTGCTCGCCGCCGCTATATCAAGCTGCAGCTTTTTGCCGAAACCTTCGTCCTCATGTTTCTCGGCGGAGCCGCCGGAATCCTGCTTGCCTGGCTCATGACCAAGGCCGTTGGCACGCTCCCGCTGCTCGGCCCGCTCTACAAAGACACCTCAGGCCGCGCCGACATCCACATGCAGATCTCAGCTGCTACGGTATTGGGTTCCACTGCTGTTCTGTTTGTCGTCGGACTCATCAGCGGCATGGCACCCGCCATGAAAGCCTCTCGCCTCGATCCCGTGGAGGCACTGCGTTACGAGTAGAGATAGCTGGAACAAGTGGTGGTTGTGAGGTGTCTTAGGATATGGAGGACAGCAATGCGCCGTGGCGTTGTCGCAACCACAGTACTTCTTGTGCTCAGTTGCAGCTTGCAGTCTCAACCCAAGAATTCGGTGCTACTCCCATCCAGCGAAGCTGGGGAAATCTCAAGACAGTGCTCTCGGTTAGGTCCGGAGAATGTGCAGGGCACCTGGAATCCAACGAGTACCCAGCTACAACAGCTAGAAACAGACTTGCGAAAGATTCCATCCCTGCCACGTCGAGGGGGCGGCAAAGTAGGCGACCTCATCAAAAATCCGTACGAGTACTATCGTCAATATCTAGCCATTACGGTGGGGACCCGTAAGCTGATCTATATAAACGCGTACTGCGGACCTGTAACGAAATCTTGGACAACCAAGTTTTGGGAGGTGTGCGATGGAGGTTCGTGTGCATGGGGTGCGCTTTACGATCCCGAAACACGCATCATTTCTGATTTCGTGATGAATGGACGTGCCTAGCGAGTGACTGACAATCGGCTCGCCAAAGCAGGCGGGGATCGTGTTATGCACTTCCTTACATTAGAGGCGTCGCCCTTGTAGATACCCAACCACCAGTTGCGCGGTCAAGGTCACGCCTGCGGCAAAAAGCAATGCGCCCAGAAGTGGATCTCGCAATAGAAATCCAATTCCGAGCGCAATCAGAAACGCCGCAAGAAACAAAGCTCCCCATGCCAGTCTGTTCATGCGCCGAACTATACCCCTGAGCGCACCTCCCGACTAGCATCGAACTCCTCTTACCTGCTTTTCTTGGATGCCTTCTCCGGTTTCGGAACAAACTCTCTGCGCTTCCTCGCCCGCACCTTGATCCACACCGGCGTCCCCTCAAACCCAAACACGTCGCGAATCTGGTTCTCCAAAAATCGCTGATATGAGAAGTGCAGCTTCACGTCCTTATCCGTAAACAGAATGAACGTTGGCGGAGCCACTGCCGCCTGGGTCATGTAATAGATCTTCACCTTGTTGCGTGCTGGCACCGATGCGCGCTCGAAATCGACCGTCTTCAGGAAGCGGTTCATCTCGCCCGTGGTGATTCTGCGCCAACGTTCGCGCGCTACTCGCTCCACGGTTTCAAAAACGCGCTTCACGTTCTTGCCATTCATTGCGCTGATAAAGATCACCGGAGCATATTCCAGGAACTTCAGCGTGCGCCGCAGTTGCTCTTCGTAAAGACGACTATCCGCCGCAGGCTTCCCATCCTTGCGTGCCGTGGTGACTAGGTCCCACTTGTTCACCACGATCACCACCGAACGCCCCGACTCGTGCGCATAGCCTGCGATGTTCGCATCCAGCGCCGAAACGCCTTCCACGGCATCAATCACCAGCAGAGCAACGTCTGCCTCTTCCAGATGCTTGCGCGCCATCACCACGCTCAGCTTCTCCGCCATCAGGTGCGTCTTGCCCTTGCGTCGGATTCCGGCTGTATCAATGAAGCGGTAGCGCTTTTCTCCGTGCTCCACCACCTCATCGATTGCATCGCGCGTCGTTCCTGCGATCGATGACACAATCGCCCGATCGCTTTCCGTCAGTTGATTCAGCAGCGTGCTTTTGCCCACGTTCGGACGCCCGATAATTGCCACCTTCATCTCCGATGGCATTGCCTCGAGCAGTTGATCTTCCAACGCGTCCTCATCCGCTGGCTCAAACGCATCGGAGGCTTCTTCCTCTTCGTCAGCCACGTCCTCAATATCCCCGTCGATATCTTTTACGGGCAATATCCGGCGTGCGAAATTGTTCAGCCGCTTCTCGTCTTCGGTTTCGGGGATCGTCGGAATCACCTGCATCAGCTCTTCGATCAGCTCTGCCACTCCCGTCGAGTGCTCGGCCGAGATGGCCCACAGGTTCTTGATCCCGAGCCGCCGAAAGTTCTCCGCCTCTGCCTCAAACTTCGGATCATCCACTTTGTTTACGGCGAGGTACAAAGGCTTTCCGAGCTTTTGCAGCAATCGTGCCAGTTCCATGTCCGGTCCGGTGAGTTCGGTTCTCACGTCCGTGACCATCACAATCGCCGATGCCTCTTCCAGCGCCACGCGCGCCTGCCGGAAGATTTCTGCCGGAATCAGGTCCTTGTCTTCGGGCACGATTCCGCCCGTATCCACCACGCGAAACTGTTTTCCATTCCACCGCACGGTGCCGTAGAGGCGATCGCGTGTAATACCCGGTTCGTCGCCCACGATGGCACGGCGGCGTCCCACCATCTTGTTGAAGAGCGTTGATTTGCCCACGTTGGGCCGTCCCACGATCGCCAGCAGGCCCTCGTGCTGGTCTTGCAGAATATTCGCCACTATATTGTCCTGAATTTCAAAGTTACCCGGATTCCGGAGCCGGCCACCGGCAGTTTGGCCCTGAGTCATCACGACGCCCCGGTTCTTCGCCGTCATTGCTGCCGTACCGTCTATTATAGGGGCAGTGCCCGAGCGTACCCAATCCGTTACTGCGCCCTCGTCATCTCCCACGCCCAGCGCCAAGCCGCAGGTTGAGCTCTCGCGTCTTTCGCTTTACCAGTTCTTCGGCCCCGGAGGTGTGCTTTCACAGCGCCATCCAGCGTACGAATTTCGTCGCGGGCAGCTCTCGATGGCGACCGCCGTCGAAGAGGCACTTGAACAAAAGCGCCATTTGATCGTTGAAGCCGGAACTGGCACCGGCAAGACCCTCGCGTATCTCTTGCCGATCATAAAGAGCGGCAAGCGCGTCATCGTCTCTACCGGAACAAAGAACCTGCAGGAACAGCTCTTTTTTAAGGACGTACCGTTCCTCGAGCGCGCACTCTTTGGCGAATCAAAAGAAGGCGAGCCGCAGCTCAAGGTCTGCTACATGAAGGGGCGCCAGAATTATCTCTGCCGCAAGAAGCTCTACGAACTCACCGACGCACCCATCCTCAATGGCCTTGAAGAGGTAAACGAGTTTCGCACCATTCTCGACTGGGACAAGGAGACTACGACTGGCGACCGCGCCGAGCTTTCGTCTCTCCCCGAGAGCAGCCAGCTCTGGGGCAAGCTCAACGCCAGCGCCGATCACTGTATCGGCAGCAAGTGTTCTGAGTTCGAACGATGCTTCATCACCGAGATGCGCCGCAAGGCTGCTGAGAGCGACATCGTCATTGTCAACCACCATCTCTTCTTCGCCGATCTCTCAGTGAAGCTGGCTGCCGAGCGCGCTCCGGATGTCGGCATTCTGCCCACGGCCGCCTGTGTCGTTTTCGACGAAGCGCACGAACTCGAAGATGTAGCCACGAGCTATTTCGGCATCTCGGTTTCAAATCTCAAGGTTGACGACCTTCTTCGCGATCTCGAATTCACCATCAAGGACAAGAAGATCGTTTCCACCGATCTTCTGCAGCTCTCGTCACGAGTGCGCGAACGCTCGCAGTTCTTCTTCTCTTTGTTGCCTGAGGGTGATGGTCGTTTTGCGTTCACCAATCGTGAAGAGTTCCTCGAAGAGTGCGGCTCGGAGTTCCTCGGCCTCAAAAATGTCCTACGCCAGCTTCATTCCGAGTTGCAGGCCATCCCCAACAAGCCCGACGAAGTGTTCAACCTCGTCCGCCGCACCGACGAATTGCACGCACAGCTCTCTTTCCTGATGGAAAGCCACGACAAGAACACTGTTTACTGGATTGAGCGCCGTGGTGGTCGTCAGGGCTCGGGCGGACGACAACGCGGCGCAACTCGCGATAGCAGCAGGTTCACCAAGGTCGAAAACGTCTTTCTCCAGGCCACGCCAATAGATGTTTCGGCCATCTTGCGTCAGTCACTGTTCGACCGCTTCGACTCCATCGTGCTTACCTCTGCCACGCTGGCTGTCGCCGGGGGCTTCGATTACATAAAGGGGCGACTCGGGCTGGAAAACGCGCGCGAACTCATCGTCGATTCGCATTTTGATTACGAATCACAGGCCATCTTCTACGTCCCGCCCGACATGCCCGACCCGCGTGATGCGAACTTTACGGCCAAGGCGACCATGCGCATCCGGCAGGTGCTCGAAATCACTCGCGGCCGCGCTTTCTGCCTCTTCACCAGCTTCGCGCAAATGCAGCAGGTCCACGACGCGCTGCTCGGCCAACTCGATTACCCAATGTTGTTGCAGGGATCCGCACCCAAGACCGCGCTCATCGAGCAGTTCCGTGCTACGCCTAACGCAGTGCTGTTCGCGACTTCCTCGTTCTGGCAGGGAGTCGATGTGCAGGGCGAGCAGCTAAGCTGCGTCGTCATCGACAAAATCCCGTTCGCCGTTCCCAGTGACCCGATCGTGCAGGCGCGCTGCCGAGCCATCGACGATGATGGAGGCAACAGCTTCTTCGACTACTCCGTCCCCGCGGCGGTCATCACGTTGAAGCAGGGTTTTGGACGCCTTATCCGCTCATTAAGCGATCGCGGCTTGCTCGTGCTACTCGACAATCGCATTCTCAAGATGCGCTATGGCAAAGTCTTCGTCGAAAGCCTTCCGGCCTACACACGCACCACAGACATCCGCAAAGTCGAAGAGTTCTTCGGCTGCAGCCACGAGGACTAGGTAAATACCCATCAGCCTGGGTGCCCCACCTTCGACGCGCGTTTCTGCGCGGCTAAGGTGGGAGAGCAAAACGCCCATAGCTGCACCAGCCCTAAAGCCGCTCTAAATAAACACCAAACTCATCGGGATCGTCGCCGCGAAGTTCTTTCCCTCGCTCGCCAACTCTCCTGTCTTCGGATTCCGGGCAAATACGGTGATGTAGTTCGAATCTTGATTCGCAACCAGCATCCATCGCTCGGTCGGATCAAGAGTGAAGTGGCGCGGCCTATCCCCTCCCGCGGGAGTGCGCTCGATGGGTATCAGGTCTCCATCCGGGGAATTCACTCGGAATGAGTAGATGAAATTGTTGTCGCGATTGGCAAAGTAAGCGAAGCGTCCATCTCTCGTAAGCAATGTATCGCAGGCCCGAGTAGGCCCCGTGTATCCTTCCGGCAGCAGATTGATTTTCTGCACCTGCTTCAGTGCTCCGCTCGCACGATCCAGTTCAACCACATCGACCGTGGAATCCAGCTCGTTCACCACATAACCGATGTGCCCGTTCGGATGGAAATGCAGCGTTCGCGGACCAGCACCCGGATGAGTGCGGAATGCTCCGGCAGGTTTCAGCTTTGCCGTGGTGACGTCCACGGCGTAGATGTGAATGCAGTCTGAGCCGAGATCATTGATGTAGGCGAATCGTCCATCGGGCGAGAAGCTTGCAAAATGCGCATGCGCCTTCTCTTGACGGCTCGTAACCGGCCCGGAACCCGAGTACGTCTCGCTCCACACTCGATCGATAATCTTTCCTTGCTCGCACAAAAAGCTCGCGGCACTTCCGCCCGCGTAGTCCGCTGCCACCAGTACACGTCCTGTCTCATCAATTGCGACATGACACGTGCCCGGCCCGGCCGAAGGCGCATGCGACATCGGTTCCAGTTCGCTCCCGCGCAACCGAAAACTGGCTACGCCACCTGTAGACTTGCCATCGAAGTTCGGTACCTCGCACGCCGCATACAGATATCGCCGGTCAGGTGACAGCGTGATCCAAACAGGGCGGGGAACTCTCGCCGCGATCTTGCCTCCGGAGAGTTCGCCCGTTGCAGCATTCCATGAGTAGTGCAGGATGCCGTCTTCAGTCCCGGTGCCGACCAGCAGATCCTTAGTCGCGCTATGCGCTAACGCCGCGCGTCTTCCCCGATGCGTCTTCGCCAGCAAATCAAAAGACTGCACGGCGAGCGTTGCGCTGGCAGCCATTATTCCTGCAATGAAGTTGCGTCGATCTAGTTGAAATTCCTCTTCAGTCACTCGCTTCCCCTGGATGCAAGCTGCAGATCAGTCTACAGCATGCACTCAGACGAAAACGGGCTTGTTCTTTCTAGCTCCGCTGAACTGCTGGTGCCAACTCTTCAGCCTCAGCGATCATCGATTCCAGACTCACCCGGATCCCATCGGCCCAGAATGTTTCCTTGGCCGGCTCCAATCCAAACGGCGTGAGCAACTCGAAAATGCTCTTCGTCGCCCCCGAACGAAGCAGGTCCAGGTAAAGCGGCTCAAACTGGCTTCCCAAGCGCTTCTTCTGTGCATACAGACTTTGAGTCAGCAACTCGCCAAACGCATACCCGTACACATAAAACGGCCGATGGAAGTGCGACACGTAGGTCCACAGATGGCTTGTGTTCTCATACGTGAAAACCTCGCCATCCTGGCCATACAATTCCTTCGCCGTCGTCAGCCACAGGTTGTCGAGTTCTTCTGCCGAATGCTTCCGTGGTTCTTCCCACTTCGAATACGTTGAGTCCATACCGTGCAACCGGCGCTCGAAATTGGAGAAGCCAATCTGTCGCACGACCGTGTTCAGCATCCCTTCGATCTTCTGCGTGAGCAGTGCCAACAGAGCCGTGCGATCTCCACTTGCGAGCAGTTGGTCTTTGAGAAAATTGAATGTCGTCATCTCCCCAAACACCGAAGCCGTCTCGCAATATGCAATCGGCGGATGGAACATCAGCGGCCCTTGCTCCTTGCCTGCAAGAATGCCGTGCACGCCATGTCCCAGCTCGTGGGCTAGTGTCATCACATCGTGGTTCGACCCGAGATAGTTCAGGAACGTGAACGACTGCGGCCTGTTTCCCGGCAGTACAAACGAGCAGTTGAAAGCTCCACCGCGCTTGCCCTGCGTTGCTGGAACATCAATGTTGCGCGCTTCAATGAATTCACGAATGATCTTCGTCAGCGTCGGGCTGAAGCTCTCGTAGGCCGACAGGACCGTGGACATCGCATTTTCATACGGCACCACGGTTGTATCCGTAAACGGCATCGGCGCGTTTCGATCGCTCCACTTCAGCGTCTTCATGCCGAGCAACTCGGCCTTGAGTTTGTAATAGCGTCGCGCTAGCGGACCGCCTTCGTGCATAACGGCATTGTGCAGCGCGTCCACAACTTCGTCCGGAATGCGGTTTTCCTTATTCCGCCCGTCCATCGGATTCTTGTAGTGGCGTTCCTTGCGCTCCACCGCGCCTTTTCCGACAATCACCCACAGAGTCTGCGCCGAATACTTTGCAAAGTACCCGCCCAGCCCGTCGTTGATCGATTTCTGTACCTCGGCGCGTAGCGCTGCGTCTTTCGAGTTGCCGAGAATATCGAGCATCTCCGTGAGCGTTTTCTTTTCCGGCTTGCCGTCGCCCGTGTAGTCAAAGCGCAAGTCGGCCTCGCACTCATCGAAGAACTCATCCCACGAACTCGGCCCAAACGGCGAGCGCTTTGTCAGTGCCGACTCCACCTCTTCAGTCAAAAAGTGCGGTTTAAAAATGCGCTGCTGTTCGATCCACGGGCGATGCTTGCGCGCGACTTCGTCCTTCGCGTACCACTCGTCCAGCGTGGTGTCATCGAGCGCAACCAGTTCCAGGTCAAAGAACGTCAGATACTCGCCTTGCACTTGGCTCATAATCTGCTGCGCTTCGGCGACCTTCGCCTTAACGCCTTCGTCCGTGACATCGAGGCTCTGCTTGAGCGAGAGATAGACGAGAATCTTCCCCCCCAGCATGTCTAACTCGGAGTATGCGGTGATCGCGGGGCCAAGCTTCTCGCTCAGCTTGCCTTTGAACTCTTTGCTAAACCGTTCTGCCTGCTTTGTGAACTCTGCGATATCCGCATCAAGCTGTGGATCGCTGATGCCGGTGTAAATGGAAGTCAAATCCCAACGGATGCTGCTGTCGACAATGCTTGTAGTTGTCATGATCTTTGTGAACTCGGAAGGGCTCGAAGTAACCACAGATTCTAACAAACCCAACACTGTGAGATGCTTCCCGCTTCCTCAAAGTTCCACTGGAGGGTGTTAGGGCTGCCAAATCGGTTCTTAGCGCTACGGTTCCTTCAACTGTTAAAGGTCGTCTGTCTCCTGTAACTCCGAATGCAGCCACGGCCAGTGTGCAAGAATCGCCTGTTCATCTGCGTCGAGATCTTCGTGAAAATGATGCGAGTGCGGCACCGGCACGCGAATCATATCGGTCTCAGCAAATTGCTTTTCCTTCAGCTTCGCGCTGATTTCTGCAATCTGTCCATAGGCGTAGATCACGTCATGGCGATCAAACACGAGTTGTCCGGCTGGAGGTGCCGCGAGCCATAAATTGTGCCGCCCGTCATGCCCGAGGTAATTCTCGAAGCGATTCAGCATTCCAAAGACTTCTTCGCGACTGTGCTGTGTCGCCGACTGATACCGTCCTGCCGGAGCTTCGGTTCTAGGCGTAACCAGCACATACAGAACCCATAGCGGCTCAGGCAGTAGCGGCAGCAACTCGCGCAAAAGCTGCACCGGAGCCTCTCCCGGAGCAATCACCAGACGTTCCATTCCGCCCACTACCTGCCGCGCAAAACTCGGATCGTAGCTCCACGCCACATCCTCACCTGCACGCACCGTCCCCAACTTCCATCGTTGCTCATTCATATGGAATATTCTAATTGGCCGCAGAACGCGGGCGCGAGTTAGCTTTCAATGCTTGGGCGCATGTTCTACTCTTGAACAAGCCACATCGAACCTTGAGACACTTGAAACCTGTGACACCTTCTATCATCACCGTCCAGCATGCAACTGCCCATGAAGCTGACGCTGCCTTCTCGTTGATCGAGGAATACTACGAAGCGATCGGGGTAGTAGTGCGGGATGATCGTGCCTCGCTCGAACACTACTTGGAGAGCCCCGATGCCTCTATCTGGATTGCGCTTGCCGACGGCGTTCCTGCCGGAGTAGTTATGCTTCGCCCATTACCGGAGATCCCCAGTGCCGCCGAGGTCAAGCGCCTCTACGTCCGTCCACAGTTTCGCGGGCACCGCATCGCTCACATCCTGATGCAAGAGGCTGAGGAACACGCACGTCGCGAAGGCGTCCAATGGCTCTACCTCGACACCAAGGACGACCTCCACGCCGCCATTCACTTCTACCTGAGTACCGGATACGAGCACTGCCCGCGCTACAACGACAACCCGCAGGCCACCATCTTCATGCGCAAGCGTTTGTAAACTAGAGCAGGTAGTTCGAAATCCCGCCGTCGAACGTGAGGCTGACACCGGTTAGATACTTGATATCGTTCTCAACGATTGACCGCACAAATTTCCCAACTTCATCCGGGCGTCCGGCTCTCTTTAGCGGCAGCCCATTTTCCAGTTTCCCTAGATCGGGGTTCAGCTTGCGCAGTCTGTCGGTAAGTATCGGGCCGAGCGCTATGTTGATGCAGCTAACTTGCCGTTTAGCGAAATGCTTCGTCAGTGCCTTGAGCATCGCCCAGCTTGCGATTCGATAAGAAGCCGAAAGGATCATCTTCTCCGTCGGTTCAGTCACAAGGTGCGACGAAATCAGGAAGATATATCCACCTTCGCGCACTTCCACACGCTGCACCAGCGTTGCAAAACTCACAAAAAGCTGCTGATGATACCGTGCCCACTCGTCGTCTGTAATTGCGAAGAAGTCCTTCTTTGGTGGGCCGCCGGTGTTGAGTACAAGCACATCCGTTTGTGGATTCTGTTTTGCGAAGGCTGCTACCGAGGCCGCATCCGAAGTGTCGATATCTTTGCTCGAAATCGTGGGGACCGTCAGGCCGGCAGCGCGTAACTCCGTCGCGATCGCCGCGCCGACGCCCCGAGAGCTTCCAAGCACCAATGCGTTCTTTTGTGTGGGTTCTGTCATATACGTTGAGCAGGAATTCGATTCGACATCTTTTGTTTCAATCCGTCACCGAGCATAGTTTCTAATCGCCGGATTTCTTTTAGGACCTCAGCTGTCTTGGACAGCGGCACGGCATGATCTTCGTCTTTGTGCTGGATCGGTCGGTCTCCCTTCACGTAGAAGTACATCGCGGAAGGAGCAAAGGCCGTCGCTGCGTACAGGACATTCATGTCGGTGCTGTGAGATCCAAACGCGACGGGAACATGAAAACGTTCGCGCAACCTGGCGATTGCTCGAAGATTCGTGTCCGTGTCGTGATACGAAAGCTGAGTATGTATAAGCGACACTTGCGTCGCCGCCGTTGCCGTTGTTTTAAGAAAGTCTCCGATCTCTTCTTCGTCCGACATCCCGGTGGAAACGTACACTGGCTTACCTGTCGCAATCACTGCCGAAGTCAGATCTAGATTGTTTATGTCCTTGCTTAGAATTTTGTAGAAATCCGTCCCAATCTCGGCGAAGAACCCTACCATTTTTATATCGCAGAGCCCCACGCCAAAAGCGATCTTGGCCTTGTGCATGCGGCTTCGAGCTTCGCGATAATAGTCCGGATCAAGGTACGGTGATTCACCGGCAGGCTGCTTCGCGTAATAGGTTTCCTCGCGAACTTGAAATGTGATCCCGTCCGTACGTGCAGCAGTCAGGGCATCTAGATAGGCATCCGCATAACTTGGGTCGCCCATGTGATTCATTCCAATCTCGGTGACTATGAACATTTTAATTCTGTCCGGCCTTTGGTGTAATCAATCTGTCGCAATAATGGTCCTAAGTCTATACAACGCTGAACTGAAGCACAGAATGCATCGTGGGGTACTCACTCTTTAATCGGTTCGACGATCATGTTTCGGAGAAATTCCTCACGCTCTAGAAACGGCCATAGGTCTTCGAGAGGTTTCGAAACAAAGGTTCCATCACCGCGCTGTTTCGAAGTCATTCTCGGTGCGCGCATTTCACCCGGAATCACCTTCACGTCACAGACCACTGGACCTGGCATTTCCAAAACGCGCTTCACTTGCTCTGCCAGATTCGTCTGATCCTCAATGCATGCTGTGCTAAGACCGTATGCACGTGCAACATCGCAAATATTCGGCAGAGTGAGCCCGGTTCTTTCGTCGCAGCCGATGTTCGGCGTGCCGAAAAAGCTCTCTTGTGTCGTACGAATTGACGAGTACCCGCCGTTGTTCAGGATGAAGAACTTGATCGGCAATTGATAATGAGCAACCGTTGCAAGTTCCTGAATGTTCATCTGGAACCCGCCGTCACCATCTACACAAATCGTGCGACTGCGCCCAGTCGCGAGGCTCACAGCGGTGCTTGCGGCAATGCCGTACCCCATCGCGCCCAGACCTGCGGTATGGAACACTCGCTGCCCTGTCTTTGCAGGATACGCAAATAGAAAAATCTCGATTCCGACTCCAGCACTACCCGACACAATCTGATCACCGGGGTCAGCTACCTGCGAGATCACCTCCGCAAGGTGAAAGACACTCACTGGTCCCTTCGCCCGATGCTCCTCTGTGATCACCGGATAACGCCTCTTCCATTCCAGGCAGCGCTGCTTCCACTGGCTGCGGTCTTTTGCAGCCAGGGATGACTTCTGCGCCAGCACCTCGCGCAGGAAGCGCCCCGCGTCCGCACAGATCGGAAGTTGCACCACGCTCGCCAGTTTGTGAAGCTCTGCCGCATCCACGTCGACCATCGCTTTGAATGCGCCGCGCGCTAGTTGCTTGCTGTTCCAGCCCGCCAATGGCACATCCATGCGCGCGCCCACAATCAGCAAAAAGTCGGAGTTCTGCATCGCAAAATTTACGCCGCGTCCGGCGAGCGTACCCGGGCATCCCATGCACAGCGGATAGTCCTCGCCAAACACATCCATCGCGACCCAAGTGGTACCCACGGGAGCATCTAGCAACGTCGCTATGTCCCGGAATTCCTGTTCGGCATGCGCCAGACGCACTCCATTACCCAGCAGAACAAAGGGTCGCTCCGCGCGATTAAACTGCTCAATCAGTTCATGCACGTGCTCGGACAACTCCGGTGCACTTACGTCCGATTCTTCCGGTGTATAACCCGCGAGAGAGTTTTCGTCGATCGTCGCAGCTTGTACATCCAACGGTAGATCGATCCAGACCGGTCCGGGCCTGCCGCCCTTTGCTAAATGAACGGCCTTTTCCAGATGCATGCGAATTGAAGCTGGGTCTGTTACAGTGACCGCGTACTTGGTCAGCGGCTTCACGACCGAGATGATGTCCAGTTCTTGCGGCCCTCGCTGCCTTACCCCAATCGGAGTTCCGTCTTCGTCATACATCCGGTCGGCACGCTTCACCTGCCCTGA
Source organism: Koromonas humicola (assembly GCF_059726255.1). Lineage (NCBI taxonomy): Bacteria > Pseudomonadati > Acidobacteriota > Terriglobia > Terriglobales > Koromonadaceae > Koromonas > Koromonas humicola. Next base: position 3,964,730 of record NZ_AP040873.1, on the reverse strand, counting down.
AACAAATAGGCACGGGGTGGAATCCAGCCACGCTCCAGCCACTCCAGTGATGGCGTTTGTTCCACCCGGCCCTGTAGTCACCATGGCAACGCCAAAGTTGTTCGTCGCCTTCGAGTAATTCTCCGCAGCAATTGCCGAAGCCTGCTCGTGATGGTTGCAGATGAACTGGATGCGTTCACAGCGAGCGAGAGAATCATTAAGGTGCATAGCTCCGCCGCCCGTGACCAGGAAAACGTGCTTAACTCCCAGATCGGCGACAAATCGCACTACATAATCGGAAAGCTTCATCGAAGGACGAACTCCAGTCCCGTGCTCGACGGATCTGCAAGCTTCGGGATTTGACCTATTGAAATTGCAGAACACGATGATATCTCACGGAATCAGGAATCGTTACGCGGACAGGTGAACTCCGAAAGAAAGTCTTCCTCGCGTGCTAATGAATTTGGTAAAACCAGACCAGCACTGCTCCGGCATGCAGGACCTTTTAAATGCGATTTAGGCCAACAAAAACGTTTCGGAACGCAATGCGCATGGCTATCGGAGTGCTGCGTGCCGCGACTCAGTCGTCAGAGATCAGGCCAAAGCTGATAACAGTTGACGTATTTGCAACCATACTCAACCGAACCGCCGAGGAGGACGCAGCATGGCGCGCGTCAACGCTTGCTGTCAACCCTGTCCTTCACCGCAATCACTTCCCGGCGCTTCACGGGTTGGAACGATTCCGCCGCGACGTTGAAAGCAAACTCTCGGCCAAACTCATCCGCTGTGGCTGCGATCCTGAGTTCACTCACGCTCATGCCTTTCGCCAGTTACTTTTGGAGGCTGGGTTGAGAGATCTCGCCGAATCCGAACCGGATGCGTTAGCCGCTCTCGAACTTGCCTACGAAGCTGCCCTCACGTATCCAAATGCAGAGCTCGTGAATTGGATTGGGGAACAGTCAGCAAAGGGCCATCGCATTGTGGCGGTCTCCGACACGCGTTACACGAGTGACGAAATCTGTGCCCTCCTCAAGCTTCACCGCGTGACTGGAGTTGCCAAAATCTACACGTCCTCAGAGCACCGGGCGAATAAGTTCAGTGGAACACTATTTGAGCTCGTCGCTCGTGAAGAAAAAGTGCCTCTCTCTGACATTTTGCACACTGGCGATAATCTTCTCTCTGATTGTCTTTCCCCTGCACATCTCGGAATCCGCGTTCGCCGCGTCAAACCTGTTCGCCCCACTTGTTCTGCCCCTCTGCCCGTTGCTCCGCCTCATCCCAATGAGCTTTCGGCCAATTCCTTTGCTGTGGGATACCGTACATTCGGGCCAATTTTTGTCTCCTTTGTTCGGCTACTACTCAACAAAGCCGTTCAGGATGGAGTTGACCATCTCGCCTTTCTTGCTCGCGATGGTGAGTTACCGCTTGAGATTGCTCGCATCATCGTCGCTCAGCAACCAGAGGCTTCCTTCAACCTTAGTTATCTCTACCTGTCCCGCCGCTCCGTGGCATGCGCCTTCAACGAAATGTGTACCGGAGATATTCACAGCATTGATTGCGCGCTTCATGAGGTTTCAATCATCGGACGTGGCAGCACTCAGTTCGAACGCCTCTGTGCCATGTACGCGCTGCCCCTCGACCTGCTGACTCGTGAGGCGCATCGGTTGGGTGTCAACGTACAAAGCAATGAGGGGATCCGGGCATTGCTCTCTGATTCGACGACGGCCGCGACGCTCCGAAACTACATTGCCGATCAACGCAATCTTCTTGTTCGCTATTTAGGGCAGGAAGGTGTTTTGAATCGAAACTCGGCGCTGGTCGATCTCGGTTGGCGCGGGTCGATTCAGAGGGCAATTTCGAAACTGTCGCTGCCTGTTGATGCCTTCCCGCCGCGCGGCTATTACCTAGGCCTTTGGAACGAAGTTCACAGGGTGTCTCCCGCAGGCAAAGCCGTTGGTATTCTGTGCGATCAGCGAGTAGGGTCGACACTTCTTGAGGCTGCTGCCTGGCATGCAGCTTATCTGCTTGAGTCCATCTGCCGGGCTGATCATGGCATGGCAGTTGGTTTTGAGCAGCAGTCCGATGGCGCCGTTCGTCCCTTATTGTGTGAACGGGGCGCTACCCGCGAAGCGGAGCGTGAGTCCGGTTCCGTGCGGAACTGCGTGCGCGAAGGAGTTCTGGCGTATGCGCGCTGGTTCGCTTCACAAGCAGCCTGCGCCCCTCCTCGCGAGCATCAGGTTCGCCTCGCCGCTCAGAAACGTCTTTTTCAACTGGCGTTTTTCCCAAGTGCGAAGGAGCGAAACCTCGGACATCAACTTGTACATACAGAGCCGACCAGTGATGAGTGGTCCTCACCTCTGATTCTCGCCCACGGTCATGGTCTTTCAGGATGGCTGCGCGGTGCTCGTTCCCCGTGGAAGGGCGGGTACTTTCAAGACACCGGCGGTTTTCCGCTAGCTGCCCTCTACTGCCTCGCCGAGCAGGCCGTGGGGCTGCTTCCCCCCGGAACCAAGCTGAAGCTTCGCAACCTGCTCGTGAAATGATGGTCCCGTGAGTCGTCATCCCGGATTCCCAGCCTGCCCTCGCTACAACGACAACCCGCAGGCTACCATCTTCATGCGCAAGCAGCTGTAGGTCGTTCCGGACTCACGCTCCCTGAATCCAAAACCTCGGGCTCGACTATAATTAGGTCAGTCGCACCCCCTTGAGACCTGTGCTGTGTCCCTCGCACTGCGAGGGCGCCCCGGCGCAACGTCAAGGCATGAGGATGCCCCGCATCCTGTCTGGAGATTCATGTTCGAAGTTACTGTGCAAGATACTTTTTCGTCCGGCCACTACCTGCGCAACTACAAGGGAAAGTGCGAGAACCCGCATGGCCACAACTACCGGGTTCGCGTCACTCTGCAGGGCAAGGAACTCGATAGCGCCGGACTTCTGCTCGATTTCAAGGAATTGAAGCTGGTGATGAAGCCCGTCGTTGACTATCTCGATCACAAGATGATCAACGACATTGAGCCGTTCACACGTCTCAATCCCACAGCTGAAAATCTGGCCAAGTATTTCTTTGACGAGTGCAACACTGGTCTCAAGAAGACCACCGAAGGCCGCGTCAGCGTGAAGCAGGTCACCATTTGGGAGACCGACACGTCCATCGCGACCTACTACGAATAGGCCTAACAGGCAAAATGCACATTATCGAGATTTACAAATCGCTGCAGGGCGAGAGTTCCTTCGCAGGGCTCCCCTGCATTTTCGTGCGCCTAGCAGGATGCAATCTTCGCTGCGCCTGGTGTGATTCGGAGTATACGTTTTCCGGCGGACATAAGATGTCTTCGGACGAGATTATCGCCGAGGTTCAGCGCCTCTCGCCCGCTGGCGGCCTCGTCGAGATTACCGGCGGCGAGCCCATGCTCCAGGAGCGCGAACTCGTTCCATTCATGCAGCAGTTGCTCTCGCTTGGCTATGAACTGCTGATCGAAACCAGCGGCGAGCGGCCACTTGAGTCCGTGCCATCGCAGGTTCACAAGATCGTTGATGTGAAGTGTCCGGGCAGCGGCGAGCATCTGCGTTTCCGAATTAAGAATCTCGCCACGCTCACCACAGGCGACGAACTCAAGTTCGTTCTCGCATCGCGTGAAGACTACGAGTACGCCCGGGACTTTATCCGTCGCCATCAACTGGAAGCGGCCAGCATCATCTTCTCCCCAGCGTTCCGCAAGGGAGCCACTGGCACGCGCAGCACCGAAAACTGCCTGCTTGATCCTCGCGAACTTGCCGACTGGATGCTGGCCGACAACATCAACGCGCGGCTCGGACTCCAGATTCACAAGTTCATATGGGAGCCGCAACTCAAGGGCGTATAGAGATCACATCGAAAGACAAGGAAAATGAGCGATATCAAAACCGTCGTCACACTCTCCGGAGGAATGGATTCCACAGTTTGCGCCACGCTCGCCGTTCGCGACCGCGGACCGGAGCATGTTGCTGCCTTACATGTTTCCTACGGACAGCGCACCGAAGCTCGTGAGCAGCGTGCTTTTCAGGAGATCTGCGATCGCCTCGGCATCCAGCGCCGCCTCATGGTGCGCGACCAGGCTCTCAGCCAGATCGGCGGATCGGCGCTTACGGACTCGTCTCTGGCCGTGCCTGACGCGGGTCCGGAGATTGGTGCCCATGTGCCCATCACCTATGTCCCTTTCCGCAATGCCCATTTTCTGTCCGTCGCTGTGAGCTGGGCTGAGGTCGTCGGAGCCAGCGACATCTACATCGGAGCCGTTGCCCAGGACAGTTCCGGCTACCCCGATTGCCGTCCCGAGTACTACGAGGCGTTCAATCGTTTGATCCAGGCCGGCACCAAAGAGGGAAACATCACAATCAAAACGCCTTTGATTGCCATGAAGAAGTTAGAGATCGTCAAGCTAGGTCTGGAACTACATGCACCGTTCGAGCTAACATGGTCGTGCTACAGCCGGGAAGATCGTGCCTGCGGTATCTGTGAGAGCTGCGCCTTGCGTTTGCGCGCCTTTGAAGCTGCGGGTACTTCTGATCCCATTCCTTATCTGGCGCCTGCCATTTAGCAGGAAGCCAAGAGGTGCGCGTGGCAACCAGACACTTTCTCCGCTGGAGGCGGGAAATGACAAAACGCATAGCACTCCTACTCCTGGCAATTTCTATTTGTGCCACTGCTGCTTTCGCGCAGTTCACCACCTCGGTAAAAGGCAATTGTAAAGACACGGAAGGCAAGCCCGTCGTTGGTGGCACGGTCGAGTATTACAACCTCGACAACGGCCACAAAATGAACGTCAAGACCAACGAACGCGGTGATTACTTCACCATGGGAATCACCTCGGGCAAGTACAAGGTCACGCTGAACGGACCCGACGGCAAGCAACTCTACTTCTTCAACAACGTAGTCATTTCTGCCTCGGGCGACAACGTCATCGACTTTGACCTCGCCAAGATCGCTGCCGAAACCGCGAAGACCACTGGCGTAACTGAGGCACAGCGCAAAGAATACGAGAAGGCCAAGAAGGAAAACGATAAGATCAAGGGCCTTAACGGAATGCTTACGCAAGCGACCGAGTTGAAGAAGCAGGGCAAGTATGACGAAGCCGTGGCGATCCTTGAGCAGGCTGCCGCCCAGGATCAGACCCACGACGTCATTTACGGCTCGCTGGCCGATGCATATCTCAATGACAAGAAGTTCCCGGAAGCTGAGACTGCATACAACAAAGCCATCGAACTTGCGCCCGCAACCTCGAAGTCTATTGGCATGTATCACAACGGTCTCGCCTCTGCTCTCTTGAAGCAGGGAAAGACCGCCCCAGCTATGGCCGAGTTCGATAAGGCCGCCCAGCTTGACCCGCCGAACGCCGGCATGTACTACTTCAACGAAGGTGCGGTTCTCACAAACCAGGGTAAGGCTGACGAGGCCAATCAGGCATTTGACAAGGCAATCGCCGCCGACCCGACCCGTCCGGATCCTTACTACCAGAAAGGCGTAAACCTTCTCAGCAAGGCCAGCCTTAAGGATGGCAAGATGGTTCCGGCTCCCGGTACCACCGATGCATTGAACAAGTACCTTGAGCTGGCTCCTGATGGCAAGTATGCCCAGGCTGCCAAGGACCTGCTCGCCTCGCTCGGAGCTCCGGTTCAAACCACATTCGGCAGCTCGAAAAAGGGCAAGAAGTAGCTATTCAGTAGATTGCTGCATATACAAAGGGCGGCCACATTCGGTTCGCCCTTTTTCCATTCAATGTTCTCGATGCTTGATTACTGAATCATGGCGATCCGATCCAGTTCGCGCTGCATAACCTCAAGCGAGCACCCCGACCCTTCCACTGTGAAAGCGGCCGCACGTGCTTCTTCCGGAGAGACCCCATAGCCGCGTCCCGCCAGAAATGCTTGCATCAACTCCGCCGCATCGCGGGCGTCCAACCCGCTCTGTAACAGCTCGCTGCGCAATTCCGCAATTTCCAGAATCGAGAACTTTTCGACGTTCATTGGGTCACCTCCACATACATCAAGTAACCCTTTGGATGGAAAAAGGTCGCGCTTGGGTGCAGGCATTCTTCACCTCCAGCAATCGCCGGGTCCCAAAGTCGGAATCGACCGTTGGGAGTCATCTCACTCGCATCTTCGAGCAACGCGAGTCGGGGTTAGCTAATTCATCGGCAACACCTACCGGAAACATCATCGAATTACGAGATGGTTTCGAAAGTGCGATGTATACATGTCGCCAGGAATCGGCTGATTGGCTCCCCCTGAATGCAACATTTTCAAGCCTTCCTCCATCCTGCAGTGCCGTCTACAATCTTCGGTGTATGCGGCAAGCATGGATATTCCTGTTCTTCCTACAAGCAGCATTTGCGCAATCGGGTCTCCTGAGTAACAAGATCGCCTCTATCTCAGAGGCGGCCCATGGCCATGTCGGCGTCGCGTGCTCATACACGCTCGTGCCACTGGACTGCAACTGGAACGCGCATTCCAAGTTCCCAATGCAATCGGTTTACAAGCTACCAATCGCGATGGCGGTTTTGGATGCAGTCGAGCACGGCAAGCTGTCTCTTACATCTTCGGTTCGATTCCTGCCCTCTGACTTGATTTCCCCGCACCAACACAGCCCTTTTGGCAAGCAATATCCGAAGGCAAATGTGGATGTGAAGTTGGAGGAACTGCTTCGGTTGGCAGTATCCGAAAGCGACGGAATCGCCTCCGACATACTGTTGCGCCAAATTGGCGGCCCGTCCGCTGCCAACACATACGTTCGGAGTCTCGGGATCAAGGGGATTGAGATCCGGAGTACAGAGAAGAAGTTGGGTCAGGATCCACGTGCCCAATACCGAAACTACGCTGAGCCCGCCGCAATGGTGCAACTTCTGGAACGCTTGGCCAATCGATCTCCGCTATCCCCAGAACACACGGCCATGCTCCTGAAGTGGATGACCGAAACCGAGACCGGTACACGAAGGATTAAGGGTCTCTTGCCACCCGGAACGCCAGTCGCACACAAGACGGGAACTTCGTCGACCGACGGAGGATTCACACCCGCCACAAATGATCTCGGACTCGTGACGTTGCCCAACGGACAGCAACTGGCGATAGCCGTGTTCGTGTCCGACTCGTATGCCACCGAAAGCGTTCGTGATGGTGTCATCGCGCGTATTGCGCGGGCCATCTGGGATGCTTCGCTGGACGCTGCACATAGAACGGATCAACAACACTGATTTCCGCCCGCTTTCCAAAGTGGGCGACGCATCCTGCATCCATAGACGTTCCAAGAATGGGATCGAATCTGAAAGTCCGTTTTCTTGGCAGAGGTGCTCGTTGCGGATGTAACATCTCTGCCATGCAATTCCGAACGCTGTGTGGCATAACGCTGTTCGTAGTTGTGGCATCCGCTGCGGTTTTTGCGGAAACCGGTTTTCTCCAGCGTACAGTTCAAGTGGATGGTTCAGTTTATCGCTATTCTGTCTACGTCCCGGCGGCTTGGACCGCTCAAAAGACGTGGCCCATCATCCTCTCTCTGCACGGTTCAATCGAACGTGGGGATGATGGTGTTACTCAGAGTTATGTCGGTCTAGGCAGCGCGGTTCGCAAATACCCCGAACGTTTTCCGGCCGTGATCGTGATGCCACAGTGCCGAAAGGATGACTCGTGGGGATCACCTTCCATGGAGGCCCAGGCGCTCGCCGCACTGGAAGCCGCGACGAAGGAGTTCAATGGTGATCGACTGCGCACCTATCTGACTGGATTCTCCATGGGCGGATACGGAACTTGGACCATCGCCGCCCACCATCCGGACCGCTTCGCAGCACTGGTGGTTATCTGTGGCGGGATCATATGGCCAGCACCTGAACCAGAGCCAGACCCGAACGATAATCCCTATGCCCAAACCGCGCGGATGGTGGCGAGCATTCCCGTCTGGGTCTTTCATGGTGATGCGGACAGGAATGTTCTGGTGACCGAATCCCGCAGAATGGTCATAGCACTTAAGGCGCTGCACGCTGATGTTAGATACACGGAGTACAAGCACGCTGGGCATTTCATCTGGGATCGAAGCTACGAAGAAGATCAACTTCCCGAATGGCTCTTTAGTCACCACCTAAAGATGTCATCCGGAGCGTGATCAGAAACCCTCGAATTGTTTTCCCAAGGTCGCGCTAGCGGGTGGGGCGCTATTCGCAGAGATTACTCCGCCTCTTGGGGCAGCAGAACCGGGATTTCATCCTGTATACGGTAGCGCTTATCACATTGCGTGCAGCGCAGACTCGTGAAGTCGGCATTGATGCGCAGAGTACCATGGCATATAGGGCAAACCACTATTTTCACAAGCTTAGCGGGAATCATGGTGCCCATTGTAATCGCTCAAGCTCTCACTTCCGGCTCCAATCCGGTACACTAGGATCAATTCATCCCTTTTCGTCTTGGGAGACACCTGTTATGCCCGCAATCGTGCTCGACGGAAACCTGTACTCGTCACAAATCAAGTCCGAAATTGCCGAAGAGGTTAAGCGAATGACTCTCGCCGATCTTCGACCTGGGCTTGCCGCGGTTCTTGTGGGCAACAATCCTGCATCGCAGACCTACGTTCGAAACAAGGTTCGCACCTGCGAGGAACTGGGCATTTTCAGCGAACTCATCACCCCGCCGGATACCATCACCACCGACGAACTCGTGGCAATGATTGAGCAACTCAATGCCCGCGACGAGATCGATGGCATTCTCGTCCAACTTCCCCTGCCCGCGCACATTGACGCCAAGCGCGTTCTTCTCGCAGTTTCCCCCGACAAGGATGTGGATGGATTCCACCCGGTGAACGTGGGAAATCTCAGCACGCAACGTCCCGGACTCGTGCCCTGCACTCCGGCCGGATGCATGGAAATTCTGCGCAGAGCCAACATCCCCGTCGAAGGTCAGGAAGCGGTCGTTGTCGGACGCAGTGACATTGTCGGCAAGCCGATCGCTATGTTGCTGACTAATGCCAATGCCACCGTCACCATCTGCCACTCGCGCACGCGGGATCTTCCGGCTGTATGCCGCCGTGGAGACATACTTATCGCCGCCATTGGACGCCCCGGATTCATCACCACCGAATTCGTGAAGCCCGGCGCGACGATTCTCGACGTGGGAATCAATCACCTCACCGACCCGGTTCTTTTTGAACGCTTTTTCAAAGGCGACGAAAAACGTGAAAAGCAGTTTGCGAGTAAGGGCAGCACACTCATTGGCGATTGCGACCCTCGCGTTACGCGCGTGGCCGGAGCCTGCACACCGGTTCCTGGCGGAGTCGGCAAGCTGACCATCGCGATGCTCATGAGCAATACGGTAAAGGCCTGCAAGCTTCGCCGCGGTGCCAAGCTGGAAACCGCAGTCGAGGGCTAAACCACTCCAGCCCCGCTCCCCCGGCCAGTTCGCCCATCGGAACGCAACTTTCTCCGGGGCTGCGCGTCTATACTTATGCTTGTGAAACAGGCATCACTTATGAAAGCTCTCAGACCCTTTGTTCTCGGAGTGCTGCTTGCGGCGGCATTCTTCCTGTACACAACGCATCGATTTGGCCCGGCTGCCTCGTGGGTCACACGCGAACCTGTGCACATCACCGAGGCCCAGGCCGCCCCCGCGCTCGATGGCGAAGAGCAGAACAATGTCGATGTCTACAAGCGCGTCGTCCCCTCGGTCGTGAACATCACGTCCACCTCGGTTTCCTATGATTTCTTCTTCGGACCGCAGGCGCAGCAGGGTGCCGGATCCGGCTTCGTAATCGATCGAGAAGGCCATATCCTCACCAACTACCATGTCATCGAAGGCGCGCGTAAGCTCGAAGTCATTCTCGAGAACAAGAAGCACTATCCCGCCACGGTCGTGGGCGGAGACAAGTCTCACGATCTCGCTGTGATCCAGATCCATGCTCCGAACCTGCAGCCTGCCATACTGGGCAACAGCTCTGGCCTTCAGGTCGGGCAAAAAGTGCTCGCTATCGGCAATCCGTTCGGCATCTTCAACGGAACAATGACGCGCGGCATTGTCAGCTCTATCCGCCAAGTGCAGGAACCCGACGGTACCTACATCGACGAAGCCATCCAGACCGACGCTGCCATCAACCCAGGTAACTCCGGCGGCCCACTGCTCAACTCTCACGGCGAAGTCATCGGCATCAACACCATGATCGCCTCTGCCAGCGGAGGCAATTCCGGCGTCGGCTTTGCGATTCCCATCAATGCTGCCAAGGCCGTGCTCAACGATCTAGTGCAGTACGGACGCGTCCGCCGTCCAACGCTCGGGATTCGTCCTCTGCCTGTTCCAATGAACCGTGAACTGGCCGAGCAACTCGATCTTCCCACGGACAGCGGAGTTCTCGTGATGCAGGTTGTTCCCGGATCTGCTGCTGCCCGCGCCGGCATCCAGGGCGGCAACCAGCGTGTTTACTACGGAAACTACGAGATCATCATCGGAGGCGACCTGATCGTCGAAATCGACGGCCAGAAGGTCAACGATGTGCAGGATCTCGCGCATATCATGAACAACCATCGCTCCGGCGACACCGTCGCGATCGTCTACTATCACGGCAAGAATCGCAAAACTGCCAAAGTGCAGCTAGACGAAGCCCGCGCAGGCTCCAGAGGCGCTTAACTCACTCATCATGCCCAGGTTCGCGCCTTCCGTTGGCGTTAGCCTGGGCAGATGAACACTTGGCATGATCACCCTCCCTCGCCCTGTTTGCATTTGATCGTGGTTTGAGATGTCATTCTAAGCGAAGGAAGGATGACAGTCGCCGCTCCCATCTTCACTTCCACCCAGATATTCAATTGACCTGCCAGTTACGTCCTCGCAGCTTCGCGCCTATGTTTGACGATTGCCGTAACGATTTGGCCCAAGAAATCTTCTCTTCTCTCTGTTTCGCCGGGCGATAATGCATTCGGACCTGTTTTCCGGAGACCCCATGTCATCCACGCACGAAGCCTTCATCCAGACCCGCATTGCCGACCATATTGCTGTCATCAACACGCTTTTGCAGGATGCCCAGTTCCACTCCGCCCTGTCCTGTGCAGCCGCAGCCATCGCCGAAGCCCTGCGCCGAGGCAACAAGGTGCTCTTTTTCGGCAACGGAGGCAGTGCCGCCGACGCCCAGCATCTTGCCGCCGAGTTCACCGGACGGTTCCTTCTCGAGCGACGAAGCCTTCCGGCCCTCGCCCTCACCACCAACAGCTCTTCTCTCACGGCCATCGGCAACGACTATGGTTTCGACGAAGTCTTCTCCCGCCCGCTCTCTGCTCTAGGCGCCCCCGGAGACATCGCTTTCGGCATCAGCACCAGCGGAAACTCGCCCAACGTCCTCCGCGCCCTCGAAGTAGCGCGCAGCCGGCAAATGACGACCATCGGCCTCAGCGGACGCGCCGGAAAACTCCTCACCGTCGTTGACCACGCTCTCGCCATCCCCTCCGACTGCACCCCTCGCATCCAGGAGGCCCACATCCTCACCGGCCACATCCTTTGCGAAATTATTGAGCGCGAGTTGTTCGGCTAATCGCTTTCACAGAAGTTGTATCCACGTCGGCATCGGAAGAGTGGGAGTCATCCTGAGAGTTTGTGACCTTTTTAAATCGCGTAAGAACTCGCGTTGCAAGCAAAGGAACTTACAAGGACGAAAACTCCAAAATCCAAAAAAGTCACAAACTCTGAGCGTCAGCGAAGGATCCCCGCAGAGCTCCAATCTTGCGCGCCGCCAATAGCTTTTTCGCCGGGTCAGTTCTCTTCGAAACTCCGGACACAGCAATTCCGAAAGCGATCTAGCATGGGTGTCTGCGGGATTAGTCGTTTGCGACTTGTTGCATGTTTTGCTCTGCTGATTTTGCGAAATCCGGCTGTGCCGAATACTCGTAGTAGAACACTGAGTAGATCTTGTCTGGCATTTTCAAGTTGCTATTGAGCAGTGGCAGCAAGGGCCTGAACACCACGCGAAACACGCTCCGCAAGCGAGGTCGGATCGCTTTTCTGAACACTCGGCTTCGATTCAAAATCGCGAGGGGACTTTTCAGATTGTTCTCCCAACCTGCCATTTCACGATTCTTACCCGTCAACAGGGTGAGTTCCCAGCGGGCCATGTCCTGCCCCGCCTCCGTCGCCAGAAAAGCGTCAAAACCCCGGCTGTACCGCTGCATCCGGTCGCAGGCCTGTTGAAACGTAAAGCTCTGGTTGTGATAGCCGAGTGCGCTGCGCCTGTAGAACAGTCGCATGCCCATCTTCTTCAATCTGTAGGAGAGTTCCTGATCTTCGTAGATCGAGAGCTCTTCATTTAAGCCCCCGCTCTCGCGCAGAAACTCGGTTTTGAAGCTTAAATTGCATGTGTAAAGAAAACGCCTATCAACTTCCGTCCCATCCTCAAGCAGCCCATACAGAAACAGCGCGTGCTCCCCATACCAGCGCATGAACGGAGTCACATGAACCTCCGGGAGCCACGTCACATAGCCCAGTAGTACCGAATTCCTTTCGGGATGCTCGTCGTGAAACTGCAAATGCTCTCGTACTAGCCGCCGCGTCGGAACCACATCGTCATCCAGCAGAAGCACGATTTTCCCGCGCGCCTCACGCAGCCCCCGATTCCTTGCCGCCGATACGCTGCTCTTCTCCTGATGGATACAACGAATCGGAAGTTTCTCCGCAAACGACTGCGCCACCTCCGCCGTGGCATCTGTCGATCCATCGCTCACAACCAACACTTCAAGAATGCAAACACCATCCGTCTGCTCGCAGAGTCCCCGCAAGGTACGGCGAAGCAGTTCGCATCGGTTATAGGTCGGAATGATGATCGAGAGTTCTGTCATATAATCTCAGAGCGACAGTGAACCAAATGCCACGCTTGCAGAATGTTATACGACTTGTGGTCCGTATTCTCGAATGGTATTCAACGTGATGTCACTGTCAACATCTGTTTGCATCATGGAGATATTGTGTCATTCCTGCGGGCACCGGTTGACGCTGCAAAGAGGCTGCTAGCTCCCTTCCCGCTGCTTCAGCGTTTGACGCACGCTGTCGGATGGACAACGTTTGGCACAATCACTGCCAATGGACTGACCTTCACTGCCATGATTGTTGTGGCACGTCACCTTGGGCGCGAATCGTTTGGTGAGCTGGGGATACTGCAGAGCACAGTTGCGATGTTCCAGGTCTTCGCCTCTGCTGGCCTTGGTCTCACCGCCATGAAGCATGTCGCCGAATACCGCGTTAGGGAACCAATACGCGCTGGCCATGTCATCGCCATTTCCGATTCGGTGGCTGCGGTCTCAGGAGCAATTGCTGCGATCGTTGTCTACTGTTTTGCGCCATGGCTTTCTATGCATGCGCTGGCCCGCCCGGGAATGGTCCCTCTGCTGCGAATTGCTGCCGTAACTATCGCATTGAGTTCGCTGACCGGTGCTATGAACGGTACTATGGCCGGGCTGGAAGAGTTTCGATCAATTGCTGCCATTAACTTCGTCAGTGGCTTGGCCGCATTCCCTCTCATAATAATTGGCGCCTTCTCGAGGGAAGTTGAGGGGGTCGTCATCGCGCTAGCCGCGCAGGCGCTGCTTTCATGTCTTTTGGTCTGCTGGATGAGCCGTCGCATGGCAAGGAAACACTGCATTCCTATCACCCTTCGCGGTGCCCGCGAATGGCCGGTGCTATGGCGCTTTTCCCTTCCGGCCATCCTCAGCGCCGTCATGATGACTCCCGCGGAATGGTTATGCAATTCGATGTTGGTGCGGCACAGCGGCTACTCCGCCATGGGAATCTACACTGCCGCGTTGCAATGGCGTAACCTCATGATGTTTCTTCCCCTCATGATCGTGCAATCGGCGTTGCCTGTTTTTGCTTCGGTCAAGAGTTCCCACGGCCCACACTCCGAGGAGTTTCGCCGTATTACCGTTGTCTCCCAAAACGCGATAATGTTGCTGATCCTTCCCCTCGCGACACTCCTCATGTTTCTGGCTCCTCAGGTGTTCAAACTGTATGGAGCAAACTTTGACTGTGGCAGCACAGTCCTTGTTGCGGTATTACTGGTGGTGATGATCCAGAGTACGGGAATTGGTTTGGGCCCGGCGGTTGAGGCGTGGGGACAAATGTGGGCTCCCGCTGTGTTTCATCTCATCTGGGCTGTGCTTTATGTGCAGTTCGCCTGGGCTGGCGTGAGCAGATGGGGAGCTGCGGCACTGCCTTTTAGCTCGGCGCTCGCCTATCTTGTACTCACATACTTGAATTTGTCTTATTTTCGCAAAACCTTTCCGAAAGGCACCGCTCTTCACATGACGGAGGCCATATTTGCAACAATTGGCGTGACGACACTCTGCCTTTGGACTCCGACTTGGTCGCAGCCTTGGATAGCTTTACCGATGTCTGTATGTGTACTGCTCCTTGCGGTCCGCTATTTCTCAGATCGCGTGCTGATCACTCAGCCACTATCGCGCACTCTGGCTGCATTTGTCGCTGACTGGAAAGCGAAGGACCAATCTGCCGTATGAAAATCGCCCTGGTAGTAGCCCATATGTTTGTCGGGGGCGTGGAGTCCTATGTTCTAAGACTGGGCAACTATCTCTTGCGGCAGGGGCATGAGGTCACGGTGGTGGCCACCGAGGAGCCAGGCGAGTGGTGGCCACGGGTTGCCGAAGCGGGCATGCAGGGCATATCCGTTCCGCTTATGAGTTCGTTCAACCGCCTGACTCATGTGCGCCGGGTTCATCAGGTACTGAAAAACTTCGACTGCCTCATTTTGAACGATGCGCGATACGCGCAGGCGGCGCTTCCCAACTTGCCTGAGAAAATCATCACCGTCGCCATCATCCACAACGATCTTGATCTCCATTACGAGGTCGGCTGCGCCAATGTGGAGTTGCTGGATGCTCTGGTTCCCGTCAGTCCCAAGGTGCGGGAGACTGTTGTAGCACGGGTCGGCGACAGCAAAGTATCACAGATTCTGGCGGGCATCGATCCGCCGAAACTCTCCCCAACAGGAACGAGGCCTCCGGTTTCGCTTCAGCCAAGGCTTCTATACGCTGGGCGCATATATCAGCCGCAAAAGAATGTTTTTCTTCTGCCCCAGATTCTCATTGAATTGAACAAAACCGGAATCGATGCCTCACTGGAAGTAGTTGGCGACGGAGTAGACCTGCCCGAATTGAAACAGCGGGTCGCCCGCGCGGGAGTGCAGAAGCAGGTGCATTTCTGCGGCGCATTATCGGAGGATGAGGCCGCATTGAAAATGCAGGAAGCTCATATTCTGCTCATGCCTTCCTTCTTTGAGGGATTCGGGCTTGTAGCAGTGGAAGCACAGGTTCGCGGCTGTGTCCCAATTGTTTCGCGTCTGGTGGGAATCACAGACATAAGTGTTCTGGAGAATGTCACGGGATTCTTAGCAGAGAGCGACAATCCCAAAAGCTTCGCGGATAGCGTTAGCATCTTGGTAAGCGATCCCGCTAAGTGGCAATCCATGAGTGAGGCAGG
Source organism: Koromonas humicola (assembly GCF_059726255.1). NCBI lineage: Bacteria > Pseudomonadati > Acidobacteriota > Terriglobia > Terriglobales > Koromonadaceae > Koromonas > Koromonas humicola. The sequence goes on along the minus strand of NZ_AP040873.1, from coordinate 3,949,274 downwards.
CATTTTACGCGTTCAAAATGAGTTTTCGGTTGAGCAGATGGGAAAAGAGTATTGCCGCCTAATTGAGAAGATTCACCTTCGCAAATTAAGCGGGCCTCTCACTCGGCGTTCCGGCCGGATGTGGAATCCTAAGCTGATTGGCTTTACCGCGCCGCTGCCTAACTCGCTCTCCCGAACGCTGAAGATAATATAGAAATCTTGTGAGGGCGTTAGTCCTTTGGCTTGATCGCTAGCCTTCCCGTGTAATCTATGCGATTCATAAACAAGCGTCCACCAAAGTACTCGTCAACAGCCCGCCTAGCCCCCTGCCAATGGCCATAATCGTCAATGATCAGAACTCCGCCAGGAGAGAGTCGAGGATACAAATGCTCCAGTTCATGCCGTGTGGATTCGTACCAATCGGTATCCAGTCTGAGGAGCGCGATTTGCTCGGGGATGGTTTGCGGAATGGTGTCCTCGACACGGCCTTCGACGAAATGGATCCTTTCCATCGGATAACCTGTCGACTGCAAGTTCTCCCTTACATCTCCAAGTGACGCATATGACAGGACGTCGCTGGTATCAAGACGCTCATGTTTCTTAGCTTTGGTCATCAGCAGAGAAGCTTTCACTCCGCTGTGGCTCAAGTCAACCTCCGTCGGCTCAGTCATTCCAGAGTAAGTGTCAAACATCCAGATAGCCCGGTCATGACCAGTCAAGGCTAAAGCCATTGACATACTGCTGCCGCCGCGCCACACGCCGCATTCCACAAAATCCCCAGGTATGTTGTTCGCCAGAATGTGGTCCACGGCTCGTATATTTGTTATCGCACGCTCGGGAGAAACCTTGGTGAACATTCGCACCTTGCGATAGATATCCCACTCCCGGTCAGTGAAATCAGGGTACTGCTCCTTTGATAAATCGGAGTTCTGTACTCGCTTAAGTTCATAGCCCATCGAACGCAAGAGAAGTTCTACAGTTTTCTTGATCATTTTAAAGAGTTCTTTCTCAGATTGTTTGTTAGCGGGATGAAATGCCAACAGTCTTGCTTTGAATGTTTTTGTTTGACACACTAGCGACACTATTGCCGGCGTTGAGTCGAGTTACACCGAAAAGCTTCCTTGTATCGAAGAGAACATGCATCGGTAAGTCGTGCTTTTCGCAGAAATCTGCGAACGCCCAGGAAAAGTCAATATCGTCGGCTGCGGCTAACGCCTGCTTGTCGAGATGAGACCACACGGCATTCAACTCTCGCCATACCCCGCGATAGGTATGGTCCGCATCATGCAGGAAAAAGTCCACAGCGGGAAGCTCCCGCAGGATCTGTTGCAATGATACGTCCGGCTCGGTCATATCCAGCAGGTGCAACTTCCACGGGCGGCGCTCTTCCACAGTCAACAGTCCCGCAACATCCGTCGCAATATCGATGCTGTGCAGCTCTCCCTCTCCATTCTCCCGAAGAGCATGCAGCAGGAAATAGGTTGAGTGGCCGTTCGCCACTCCCGTCTCCAGCACGGTGCGTGGTCGGAAGAAGCGAGTAAGACTGTAAAGAACCAAGGCGCTTTCACTCTCGACCGCGTAAAACTCCGGATAAGCTCTTGCGACCGACTGTTCGCGTTCGGATAACTTTTGTCGGAGAGATTCGTATTCCCTGACATAAAGTTCTCGGGAGTCTTTGTCCACACCGAGGTCGCCAAGTAACTTCGCCGCATCCGAACCTATGCTTGACGCCTTTCCTCCGAGTTCAGGTAAAATTGCCACGCCTTGCCGACGATAGACCTGAGGAAACAACGCGCTGCTTGCGTGGAACACAATTGCGCCCAACGCATCCCACAGGCCAAACATTCTGCGGTACTCGTTGAACTCGGACAGATGATGCCTGATCGTTGCCAGCACTATTACTCCTCTCGTACTTTCTAGTCCATTACCGCCGAGAACGCATTGCCGGTATTCTCACGAAATATCCGCGATTCTCGAAAACTTGCGAACGTGGTCCTGACGGAATGTTTCACGGGGAGATGCATCAGCTCATTTCTGAAATCGACGGTGTTACTTTGTAGGAACTAATTTCGCGAAGAGTCATGTACTTTTCGGTTAACTTTTGCCGCTGGAAAGAAACCGTATACCACAAAGTTATAATCTGCCTCCGAAGCTATTAGCCCAAAAGCTAATGGCTCACCGCTTCGGCACGCAATCGGATAATGCCTCAAAACTGCCTTCCCACCCGCTAAACATGCGGGCTCGGACGCAAATCTCTCTCTGGCACGAGCGGCTCTCCCGCACCGTATTCAAAGTTGATTCGCTCCTGTTCAATTGCTAGCGGACGCTTCTGAACGAGGGTATGAATCGCCCCCACGTATTCCCCCAAAATCCCCAAAAACAGCAGGTTTATCGAGGCCACAAAGAAGAACCCGATCAGTATCGGAGCCACGCCCACCTGGAAGCTTTTCCAGAACAGTAATTTGTAAAACAGGTACAAAAATGACGTGATAACCGAAACCGCTGCGCCTCCGAAACCCGCGAAAACAGCGATCCTCAGGGGTACTTTCGACAGATTCGTAATCCCCAGCATCGCCATGTCGTACAGTGTATAAAAATTGTTCGCCGTCACTCCACGAACCCGCGCTGGTTGATGGTATGGCAGTTCGACCCGCGGAAAACCGAGCTCCGCAATGATTCCGCGAAAGTACGGATAGGGATCATCAAACGACTTAATCAGGTCCGCAACTTTGCGATCATACAGTCCAAATCCCGTGAAATTCTCGTACGTCTCAATTCCCGATAGGTGATTCACCATCCGATAGTAGCGTCTGCGAATCCAGAACATAAGCTTGTTCTCATCGCTCGCCTTCTTCACACAGATCACCACAGGCGTTCCCGCTTCCCAGTGACGAACCATGTCGACAATCAACTCCGGCGGGTCCTGTAGATCAGCAGCCATGCCGATCACTGCGTCTCCTGTAGCCTGATGGAAAGCGTGAATTGGTGAGCGAATGTGCCCGAAATTGCGGGTATTTCGGATCACCTTCACATTCTTGTCCATTGCCGCAAGCATTTTCAGCACGCCCAGAGTGTTGTCCGTAGAGGCATTGTCAATGAAGATGTGCTCGTATCGGTAGTTTCCCAGCGATGCGACTGCTGCACGCACACGCTCGTAAAGTTCGCGAACATTAAGTTCTTCGTTAAAACAGGGGGTAACGATGCTTAGTGTTTTCAACGGTTCACTCCGACTCGTCAAACCTTAGTTGCTGCAGGTCGATTCCGTCCGCCTGCACTCGGTACCACTGGTAGAGTTCCTTCACGCAGTCGCTCATATCGCGGAATTGGAGCGGTCCGATCTCTTGCATTAAACGCGAGTTGTCACCGCTATACTCTGGCGCCAACTCATCGTTGCGAACCACAATCGCAGGATCAACTCCGGAAGACATCGCCACCATCTCTGCCAGTTCACGCAGCGAGTACGTACACCCCCGGCAGACGTTGTAGGCCTTGTGCTGTGGCGTATGCGCCATGAACCAAGCTGTGATTTCTGCGAGGTCCGAAACGTAAAGATAATCGAATCTGACGTTTCGTCGTATAACAATCGGCAAACCTTTTGCAACCCGGGCACAGGCGTTCGAAATGAAGCGAACGTCCCAATCTTCGTACTTCCCAAAAACCCCAAACAAACGGAGAACGAAGATGTTTTCGATGTTCTCTGCTTGTTTAGCACAAATGTACTTCGAGAAGCCGTAAGGGTCCCGAGGCACTCGTGTATCGAAATACTCTTCGCTTACATGTGCAGGGAGTCCTTCTCTGCTGTACTCGGCGCCTGATCCGAAATGCAGCATTTTGCCGAACAAGGAGGAGTTACGCGCAAGATTGAAGAACATGCGACAGTTGCGGTCGAGCATGTCTGGCGGAGCACCGAGGCGGCGGTTGGATCGAGTTGTCGCTGAGTGCACGACAACATCGAACGTACCAGCTCGCAGGAATTCGCGTACTGCTTGCTCGTCGAGCAGGTTCAATTCAGATGACGTCGGCGCACAAATTGAGTACTGGTGGCCGAGGCATTCCACCAGGTTTCTGCCGATGAAGCCTGAACCGCCGGTCAGCAGAACCTTCATGCAGGTTTCCTGATTTCATGCCAATTCATACGCGCTATCCGTTCTTAGAATCAGAGCGGGATTCGGATTCGCACAGGATTTTCTCAATCACGTCGCGCACCGCGCCATTCCCACCTCTGGCGGAGGAGACGAAATCACATGCAGCCCGAACTTTGGGCTGAGCATCGGCTGGTGCAGCCGCAAATCCAGCGAGTTCGAGCGCTGCCAGATCGTTTACATCGTCGCCGATGAAACAGACCTCATCCAATGCGACGTCCCGCCGAGCTGCGATTTCTCGGAGTGCTCCTGCTTTGTCTTTGCAGTTCTTCGCGACATCGATGATCTGCATTTTCGTCGCAAGCCGGTCGATAAGAGGGCTGTCCTCTCCAGAGATGAGCGCCAACTTTAATCCGGCTTTGCAGGCCCGGGAAAGGCCCATGACATCGGCGAAGTGGAAGCGCTTCCATTCTTCGCCGTTCGGTCCCCACCAGAATGATCCGTCGGTGAGAACCCCATCCACATCCATGGCGATCAGCTTAATGGGCACTGCCGGCTCCGACACGGCGAAGCTTCTTCAGAATCGGTTGCTCGCGCTCCAATACTCTCTTCACTCCGTCTCCCATGGAGCGCTCAGCCAAACGAATATAGCTCACAAGCTTTGTGATTCCATTCGGCTCCAGGGATGCTGCCTGATCAGATCCCCACTGTGCGCGATCGGTCGTGATGTGGCGTTCGATGACGCAGGCGCCTATCGCCACTGCGGCGAGTGAAGCGGGCAGTCCTGTCTCATGCCCTGAGTAGCCAACCGGAATGCCATAACGCTCCTCGAGCGTTGTAATCGCACGGAGATTCAGCTCTTCGTAATAAGCCGGATATGTGCTGCAAGCATGAAGAAGAATGAGGTTTTCCTTGCCGAGGACTTCCACAGCATGGTCGATTTCCTCGACTGTGCTCATGCCTGTAGAGAGCAGAATCGGTTTGCCCGTTGCGCGAGTGTGGCGGAGAAGATTGTCGTCTGTCAGCGAGGCAGAGGCGATCTTGAAGCAGGGGACGTCAAAGCGATTGATTATGTCCACCGAAGGCTCATCCCAACAGGATGCAAACCACGTCATGTTCACCGCCTTGCAGTACTGGTCAATTTCCAGATAATCTTCGTACTGGAATTCGAGCCCATACTTCAGGTCACCATTGGTAGTTCCGAACGGACTCTCGCGCGGACGGCTCAATTCTTCAGCGGAGTACACAATGTCAATGGTACGTTTCTGAAACTTAACCGCGTCGCATCCAGCTGCGACCGCGACGCTGATCAACCGTTTAGCAAGATCAACGTCTCCATTGTGGTTGATTCCGATTTCGGCGATCACGTAGCAGGGATGGCCATTGCCAACTATCTTCTTCCCAAGTCGTATCTCTTGCACTGTATATGCCATTCGCCCTCCGCTGTGGTCTGCCGAGTCGCGCAATGCCAGCGAGAGCTGGATTCGCGAACGCGTGCTGTGAACTGAAAACGGTTACCCGTCTAATTTAGCAATTCAGATTCCAATCTAGTATATGGATTTTACCTGAGTTTCCAAGCAGCCGAAGGCTTGGTTGAGCCATTCCCCCCTCTGCTCTGTGCGCTTTGCCCCTATTCTAGAGCCCGGAAACGAACGCCGATCAGGACGCGAGGGATATACGCTGGTCGCCTCGGCGCTCGCCGGGAATCCAGATGGAGAAGACGGTGCCCCTGCCGACAGTGCTGCGGACCCGAATGCGGCCTTCGTGTTTCTTGACGAGTTCGCAGGTGACCCAGAGCCCGAGGCCGGTGCCGAAAGCTTTCTTCCTGGTGAAGAAGGGCTCGAAGATGCGGGTGAGGTCCTCAGGGGGAATTCCGTGTCCGGTATCGGCGATTGTTACCCGGACCATCGGGCGGGGGCCATCCCAAGAATCGGTTCGCACGTACAGAGTTCCGCGGAAGGTCGCGTCGATGCTATTGGAAATCAGGTTGGAGAAGACCTGTCGCAACTCGCCCTCGATGCCGTAGGCAAGTCTGGTACCGCGGTAACGGCACTCAACCTTGATGAACTTGTTGCGCAATTTCTGACCGAGCAGCTGCAGCGTTGCGTCGAGCATCTTGGGAACGTCGAGCGTGGCGGGACTTCCTGTTTCGCGGTAGAAGCCAAGGGTTTGGCGCATGATGTGGGCGATGCGACGGAGTTCAGCGTCGGCAATGTCGATGTATGATCGCGCGGTTTCGGGAAGGTCCGGGCTGTTGGAGGCCAGGAAGAGCGTATTCATGGCAGAGGCCAACGGATTGTTGATCTCGTGGGCGATGGTGGCTGCCATGCGTCCGACAGACGCGAGCTTTTCGTTTTGGATGAGCTGTAGCTGGGCCTTCTTCAGGTCAGTCAGGTCGCGCACGTTGAGAATGCCAATGTTCGGTTGGCCGCCGGAGCCTTTGACCATCGCTGAAGTGTAGCTGTACACGCGTTCGCGGTTATCGGACTTTCTACGCACGATGAGTTCGTGATCGCGCACTTCTTCGCCGCGCAACAGCCGGGCAATAGGCCACTGGTTGCTCGGGACCGGAGTGCCATCAAGCCGAAACAGTTCGAGAGATTTCACCAAAGTGGGAAGGTCCAGGAGTTCCCGTCCGGGTTGGTCATAGCCGTACATCTTGAGTGCCGCCCTATTCCAATTCAATGCTCCTGTCTGGGGATTGACAATGATGAGCCCCTCGGAGAGGTTGTGAATGATCGTGCGATGGTGGTCTTCGCTCTCTCTTAATGCTTGCTCCGCACTCTTGCGCTCGGTGATGTCGTGGAAAAGGATGGCCACATGTCGCAACTCGGGCGCCGCTACCGGGAACGCATACACGTCGAACCACCTTCTCAGTTGTTCGGCTTTGTTTATGAAGCGTGCTGGCTTGCCGGTGAGTGCGACTTGCCCATAAGCCTCGAACCAGTGCTGTTCATGTCGGGGAGCAAGCTCGCGTATAGTCCTTCCTCTGGCGTTAATGAGGCCGGTTTGATGTTCAAACGCCGGGTTCGTCTCAAGGAAGCGATAGTCAACTGGGTGGCCTTCGTGATCGAAGATAACTTCGATAATGCAGAAGCCTTCATCGATGGACTCGAAGAGCTTGCGATAGCGCACCTCGGATTCGTGCCGGGCTTCGAGTGAGCTGAGCACTTGGTATCCGGATGCAGCAAAGTCTCCGAGATCCTGTAAGATGCGCTCGTCCTCGCTGTCGAACTTCAATTGTTCATCGTGCGAGATCACCCAAATGGCACCCATAGGCTTTCCATGCAGACGAAAAGGGACGAGTAGCTCTTCGATAATTGGGGCACCGGCAGGGGACGAGGAACCGAAATGCTTCTCCGGATAGCTAAATAGCTGCGGCTTCAGTTCCTTCAAAACTCTGCCACAGGGGCTTAGCTCACGCGCCACTATCGATCCGGCGCTGTGTGTGATTTGTCCCGCAACCGCTTTCCACCGAAAGTACTCTTCACCTTTCCTGCTTTCAAGCAGACTGACTCCGGCAGAGTGAGCGTGACAGAGCTCCATGGCGAGGTCCACGAGCTTCTGCAGCACGGTTTCAGGTGAATCGGCGAGGTGGCGGGCGAGTGCTTTCAGCGCACGGTTTTCTGCTTCGAATTGGGGAGCACGGGGAGGTCGAAGGGAAAGCTCGCGGGTAATGAGCACCGATTCCAGTGGAACACGCTGTGGCTCGCCGCCGGAATTGGCTTGCGATCGACAATCTGGAAGGTGCTCAGCGTGCGAAGAATCCATTCAGGGCCCCGGCCTTTCGCAAAGAATCAGAGATTTGGTAGATGCGGCAGAGGTGCTAAATGGAAGGCCAGCGCTAAGGTAGTCTAGGGTGGCAATTCTGTGCATCATCTCTCTGGTGTGTGGCAGAAGCGTGCAGGTTGACCTTGGCTAACAATGAGGTTAGGTTGAAAATCCGAATGCGAATGCCTACCCAATCCCTGTTGCAGTTGAAGAGAATGAAAAGAGTTTTCCAATGGATTCCAGCGCTCAGAACGCTGCTGGCTGCCACGTGTGTCTGCGCACTGATGATTGGCGAACTTTGGGCCGAGGGGTTCCAGCCGGTAAGAGCACGGCACGTGATGGTCGCGAGCGTGCATCTAGAGGCTTCGAACGTTGGCTCTGAGATCATGCGCGAAGGCGGTAATGCCGTAGATGCTGCTGTAGGCGTGGGGTTCGCGCTTGCCGTGGTGCATCCCGCTGCGGGGAACCTAGGTGGGGGCGGCTTTTTGCTGTTCCGTACCGCAAAGGGCGAGACTCATTTCCTCGACTTTCGGGAGAAGGCTCCCAAAGCCGCTTCGCGGGATATGTACCTCGATCGCAAGGGGAACGTTACCGAAGACAGCCAGTACGGATATCGTTCGGCAGGGGTACCAGGAACCGTCGCAGGATTAGTCGAGGCGGAACGCAAGTGGGGCAAACTCGGTCTGGCGCGGGTGATGGCACCGGTAATCAAGTTGGCGCGAGATGGCGTTTTGGTAACGCAGTATGAAGCCGCCAACATGCGCGATAAAGAACTGGCGCGCGACCCGGAATCGCGCCGCATCTTTCAGCGGAATGGGCATTTGTATGAGCAGGGAGAGTTGCTCATACAACCGGAGTTAGCGAAAACACTTGAGCGCATCGCGCAGAATCCGGACGAGTTCTACCACGGCCCAATGGCTAAGGAGATTGCAGCGGCGGTTCACAAAGGTGGTGGCCTGATTACCGCTGAGGATCTTGCAGAGTACAAAGTCGTGGAACGCGTGCCGATTCATGGCACATATCGCGGATATGACATTTACAGCGCTCCGCCACCTTCGTCGGGGGGCGTCGCGCTGATCGAGACATTGAACATCCTGGAAGGATTCGATCTGCGGGCGGCTAAGCGGAACTCGGCGGAGCATTTGCACCTGGTCGGGGAGGCATATCGGAGGGCTTTCTTTGATCGTGCAACATTCCTCGGCGATCCCGATTTCGTGAACGTGCCAGTGGCGCAGTTGATTGATAAAAAATACGCGGCGGGGTGGCGGGAAACGATCAATCCTGCGCAGGCTTCGGCGAGTGCGGGACTGAAAAGACCCAGCATGGCGGGATTGGACGAGTCTGCGAAGTTACAGCTTCCATTTGTCGGGCCCGAGAAGCAGAATACAACGCACTACTCGGTGGTCGACGAAGCCGGCGATGCCGTCGCAGTGACCACAACGCTGAATGATTCGTTCGGTTCGCGGGTGACGGTGCCGGGTTTGGGATTTTTGCTCAACGATGAGATGGACGACTTCGCATCCAAAGTAGGAGTGCCGAATATGTACGGGCTGATCCAGGGAGAAGCCAACGTAATCGCTCCCGGAAAGCGCCCGCTGAGTGCGATGACTCCTACAATGGTGGTGAAAGATGGCCGACTGCTTTTGGTGCTGGGATCACCGGGCGGACCAACGATCATTACGACCGTGGCGAATGTGTTGATCAATGCGGTGGACTTTGGTGAGGACCTGCAGCGGTCGGTGAACGCGCCCAGGTTTCATCACCAATGGATGCCGGATGAACTGAGGGTAGAAGGCTGGCAGACATCTCCAGATACGATTGATCTTTTGGAGAAAATGGGGCATAACGTGGTTCGCTCCGGATCGTGGGGCGATGCCGAGTGCGTGGGCATCGACTGGAAGACCGGAGAGCGCATCGGAGCCAGCGATGCCAGGAACGGCGGAAAGGCGGTTGGTTGGTGAGCCTGCCGTCGCATTTTGTTGGGTGTGTATTTCATTTAACGTGCGTGGTCTGCAAGATGGAGTGATGGGATGCTGAAAGCTATATCGACATATGTGCATATAAAGGAACGGCTTCATCCTGGGATTTTAGACAGACTGGCAAAGGGCGGAATCGATGGAATCGAAGTGTTTGCCATGCGTGGGCACTTTGATTACACGAACTCACAGCAGGTGCGCGAAATCTCCTCGTGGTTTCGCTCGCAGGACGGTATCTCGCTGTTGTCGATGCATGCACCGATGTTTATTGGAGACGAATGGGGCAGCTCGGAACTGGTCCCTCTTAATGTGGCGGGACGCGAGCGCAAAGAACGCATTGAGGCAATGGACGAGATCAAGCGCGCAATCGAAGTGGCAGAGATCATGCCGTTTACATCACTCGTGTTGCATGTCGGGGTCTCGGATGAATCGTATGACGAGTTCAAGTTCGAACATTCGCTGACATCGATAGAGCATTTGCATGCTTTTGCGAAGCCTCTTGGAGTGCGGTTGCTGCTGGAGAACATTCCAAACGAGCTCACCGCGCCCGAAAAGCTCTTAAGCCTCATAGAGACCTTGCACTACGACGATATTGGTGTGTGCCTGGACCTTGGGCACGCGCATCTGGCTCCGGGAGTAGAGGCCGCATTCGAGATGTTGAGGCCGGTGATCCGTTCCGTGCATGTGCACGACAATCACGGCTCGAAAGATGAACACCTGTGGCCCGGAGGGGGAACGATCGATTGGAAGAACACGATAGACCTTCTCAAGACGGCCCCGCAGGTTCCACCGCTTGTGCTGGAAATCGAAGGTGATCCGGAAGGGAATCCGGATTATGGCAAGACGGTTCCCGGGAACATGACGGCGAGTTGGGACCTGTTCCAGCTTTAGGGCATGATCCGCAGGTGAACGGGCTACGAGAAAATAGTTTCGAATGCGCAGGCGTTGATTGCGCTTGAACCTCGTAGCCTCACGCCTCCGCAATCGGAACAGGCGAAACGAACTGATTACGCCAAGTTCATACGTCGAATGCCCTTGTCTGAGCTAGGGCGTTCACGGTATCTGCAAGAATTCCGAAAAAGCCGATTCGTGATGAAAGTCACACGCAGGCGGGTCGCTGCGGGATAGTATAAGGTCGTGGGAGGCAGGTTGCGGAGCAGTCCGTGCCGAGCCGCTTCAGTTTATTTCCAAGGATAGAGACAATGGCAGAAGCAAACGGAACGAAGAGTTCCCAAGGTTGGACCAGCACACAGGCCTACATCATGGCGGTGCTTTGCCTCGTGGTGGGCTGTGCGGTGGGTTACCTGCTGCGCGGTTCGATGGGAAGCAGCAGCGCTCCGGCAGCGACCGCGGCGGCGACTTCCAGTCAGCCAGGGATGCCTCCAGCGGGAATGGGCAATGGGCAGCAGATGCCAACGCCGGAGCAGATGAAGGCGATGGCCGACAAGCAAGCGGCTCCGATGATTGAACAGTTGAAGTCGAAGCCGAACGATCCGGCATTGCTGGCGCAGATCGGCAACATGTACTACGACGCGCAGGTTTTCCCGACGGCGATCGATTACTACCAGAAATCACTAGCGGCCGATCCGAAGAGTGCCTCCGTCCGCACGGATTATGCAACTGCGCTCTTTTATTCGAATCAGCCCGATCAGGCTATCGCGGAGTTCGATCGCGCGCTGAAGGATGATCCGAAGAACGGCAACGCTATGTTCAATCGCGGAATTGTGAAGTGGCAGGCCAAGATGGATGTGAAAGGCGCCGTGAGCGATTGGGAAACGCTGTTGAAGCAGAATCCGAATTACGAGCAGGCTGACCAGGTAAGGATGTACATCGCCCAGGCCAAGAAGCATTCCAACATGAAGCCGGGACAGAAGACTGACAAGCCCGCAATGTAATTAGAGCTATGTTAAATCTTGACTAATCGAACCCGAGCCGTGGCTCGGGTTTCGTTTTGTGTGCGTTTGGGAGTTCGCTAACTCCGTTTTAATCAGTCGTTCTCGAAATAATTAAGAAAACTCTGATCTTCCTCAGAATTGTGCCGATATACAGGCCCCGTGTTAGTGGGAGCTGTGTCGGTGCTGCATGCATTGCGTGCGGCACGAACGCTGCTGGTTTCCGATTCTCTACCCAGGATGGAAGACGTGAAACTGCAAACCTTGAATCCGCCAGATTTCCTGCCGCGCGTGGGAAGCCGGTTTGTGCGGACTGCAGGCTGTCTTGGTTCCGCAATGGTTGTAGATGATGATGAACAGATCCGCGACCTGCTGAGCAATCTGCTGATGTTTGAACGCCTCAATGTCAGCACCGCCGTCGATGGCCCCGGATGTCTCGAGTTGATCTCCGCAGTTCAGCCGGATGTAGTGTTGCTCGACGTGCATCTTCCCTCAATGGATGGGTTCGAGGTTTGCCGCCGCCTGAAAGGCTCCCCGGATACAAGGTTCATCCCCGTAATCATGATCACGGGATTGGCAGCAGTTGAGGATCGGATTCGCAGTATCGAAGCTGGAGCAGACGACCTGCTCGCAAAACCAATTGACCGCCATGAGTTGGTAGCGCGGGTCAAATCTCTGATCGCATTTAAGAGCAAGATCGACGAACTAGATCGTGCTGAAGCGGTGTTACTGACCATGGCTCGCACGATCGAGGCGAAAGATCCATACACGCAAGGACATTGCGAAAGGCTGGCAAAGCTGTCGGCAAAATTGGGCGAACGCATCGCAGTGTCGCCCGAGGATATTGCTGCATTGTGGCGCGGAGGAATCGTACACGATATCGGCAAGATCGCGATTCCTGACATGATTCTGCTGAAGCCCGGAAGGCTGAACGAAGAGGAATGGGTGGTCATGAAGCAACACCCGGTCGTGGGCGAGGCAATTTGCCGCCCTCTGAAGTCGTTCCGCTCCGTGTTGCCGATCATTCGTCACCATCACGAAAAACTCGATGGCTCAGGTTATCCCGACGGGTTGAAGGGGGAGGCGATCCCTTTGACCGCGCGCATACTGCAGATTGTGGACGTGTATGACGCTCTGACCACGCATCGTCCTTATAAAGCGGCACTGACTCAGGAAAACGCACTGCAAATCATGCGTGACGAATGTGCGAAAGGCTGGTGGGACGGAGAACTACTCTTCGAGTTCGAGGCGCTGCTGTCGGAGGGTGCTGCCTTCGAAGTACACGAGAACAACAAACTCTCAGTGCTGGAGTGCGAAGATTACTGGAGATTGCGGAACTCTCAGTAACGCCCAAGCGCCTACCCACCTGCGCTTTGCCTCCTCCCTCATGCAAAGGCCCTAGCTTGCGCCGAATATCGCATGTGGCCAGAGTCGAAACAAGGCAAACGCCCGAGTGACTAATACTGAATTGTCTTTACTCTGCTTACACAATACCCAAAATAGGCGCTACATACATGAAGCTGGAGACGGAAGCGACGCATCACTTCGCTGAGAAAGCTGAAAGCGATCAACCGTGCAACGAACGAGAAACGACGCCGGGGCGCAAACGTCGCCCCGCGACCATACGCGTTTGGCTCGTATTGCTTGCCGCTGCATGTGTGTTGCCTGTTTGGGGTGCCGCAGGACTGCTTGTCTATAACAACTACCAGACAAAACGTGCGCTGACACAACAGAACATGCTCGACACCGCACGAGCCCTCACGCAACTCGTGGATAGAGAAGTGCTCGACATGCAGTCGGACGTCGGTGTCCTGGCTGGCTCTACTGCACTTCAATCAGACAACCTTGAAGCGTTTTACCACGAGGCTGAGGTTTTGGCCGCTAGTCGGCCGAATGCGCATGTCGTTCTTATAGACGCTACGGGAATGCAAATCTTCAACACAGTCACACCTTACGGTACAAAGCTTCCCCAACGGCCGGTCGTGGAAGTGGTTCACCAAGTATTTGCAACGGGGCGGCCTGTTATCAGCAATTCATATATAGCAGTCACCTCTGGGGATCTTCGGGTCAGTGTTGATGTGCCGGTATTTCGCAAAGGCAAGGTCGTCTACGACTTGGCTTTATCCGTCCCAGCAGAGAACCTAGAGGTCGTTCTTTCCAGCAAGTATCTGCCTCAACGGTGGCTGGGCAGGCTTTTTGATAGCAAGAATACAATACTGGCCCGCAACCGTAATTCTCAGAAATTCGTGGGCGCGCAGATTGGAGCAGAACTTGGGTCAAAAATAAAGGATCAGCAGGAGGGATACGCCGAGGCCGTCAATCTGGAGGGCGTACAGACATTAAACAGTTTCAGCCGATCACTTGAGTCTGGTTGGACTGTCGTGGTGGGTGCTCCGAAGGCGATCTTGATCGCAGACATTTGGCGTTGGGTATTCGGGGCAATTGCTTGTACAGGAGTTCTTTCTATAATCGGTCTTTCGTTCGCTCTCCTGATTGGGCGAAGGATGGCAGTATCTGTAAGGACGCTGCTCAACTCAGCATCCGCTCTCGGACGGGGCGAAATACCCAACATTGAACGCTTTGATCTCCGCGAGATTGACGAAGTCGGAGAATCGCTACGCAGGGCAGCAAGGTTGATTGAGCTGCGGGCAGATGAGCGCGAAAAAGCTGCTGCAGCACGTCGCGAAGCAGAAAGTTTGAAGTTGTTCAATGCACAGCTTGAACGCAGCCAGGCAGAAGCTCAGGCTCGTGCTACAGAGGTGTCGGCAATCATGGATGCAGTGCCGGCGCTCACGTTGATTGCTCACGACCCTGAATGCAAAAGGATTACAAGTAATCGGGCCGGCTATGAACTTCTCAGGTTGCCTTATGGTTCCAGTATCTCTCCGACAGTTCCTGGCGAACGGCATAGCACGCATTGCATCGTGAAAGATGGCAGTGAGATTCCTTTGAGTGAACTCCCGTTGCGAACTGCCGCGAGGATAAGACGCGATGTGCGAGATTTCGAGCATCGCGTTGTCTTCGACGACGGATCTTGGATCGATTTCCTCGGTAATGCGGTGCCGATCATTGATGCTGACGGCAATGTCCAAGGAGCGGTAGGGGCGTTCATCGATATCACTCGGCATAAGCAAGCCGAGGCGGCATTGAGGGATCATGAACGACAGCTTCACACAATTCTGAATACCACGCAGGATGCCTTCTACCTCGTCGATCGAAGCGGAAAAATCCTCGAGGTGAATGAATCCTACTGCTCAATGTCTGGCTACAGTCGGGAAGAGCTTTTGCTGATGTTTGTCACCGATCTAGAGGACACAGAAGATGACGACGAGTTCGCTCGCCATTCTGCGCAGATTGCGGAAAAAGGGCGCGACCTGTTTGAAACGCGGCACCGGCGGAAAGACGGCACCATTGTCGAAATGGAAGTGAGCGTCACCTTTCAGAAGGGTGAAGACGGAAGTGGAATATACGTGTGTTTCCAGCGAGAGATTACTGAGAGGAAACGCGCGGAGCAGGAATTGCGAGAGAGTGAAGCGAGATTCCGTCAGGTCGTGGAGAGCGCACCGCTGGGACTGTTCATTGAGACGGACGATGTTATTCGATACGTGAACCCCTCGATGCTCGAGATGTTTGGTGCGCGTAATGCCGAGGAGTTAATTGGAACGAGTCATCTGGATCGCATTCATCCCGAGTATCGGCAAGAAGTTGAGGAGCGTGCGCGGAAAGTGGCAGAGGAGTCGGTCTCCGTTCCCTTCATTGAAGAAAGATATTTGCGTCTCGATGGAAGCACGTTCGACACTGAGGTGACAGGAATCCCTTTCACTTATGAGGGGCGTAAGGGGGCACTGGTTTTTGTTCGTGATATTTCAGAATACAAATCCAAAGAAGAAGAAAAGCTAAAACTCGAACAGGCGCTGAGGCAGGCTCAGAAAATGGAAGCCGTCGGGCGCTTAGCCGGGGGTGTCGCTCACGACTTCAATAACCTGCTCATGGTTATCCAGAGCTACGCGGATATGCTGGATACCACACTTGCGGCAAACGATGAGGTCCATCGGTTCATAAAAGAAATCATGAAGGCTTCGGATCGGGCTGCGAGTCTCACGCGGCAATTGTTGGCTTTTAGTAGAAAGCAGATGATTTCTCCTGTAACGCTCGATCTGAATAAAGTTATCCAAGAAACGACGAAGATGCTCAAGCGCATGATCGGAGAAGACGTGGATCTATGTGCGGAAGCTCTGAACGCAACGTGGGCAATTCAGGCGGATCCGGATCAGATCGTACAAGTGCTGATGAATGTTGCTGTCAACGCGCGTGATGCAATGCCGCAGGGCGGCAACTTGACGATCACGACCGAGAATGTAGCTGCTGACACCAGCACCATCGCACGTCAGTATGTGGCTGCAGCGGACTATGTGAAACTCTCGATCACTGACACCGGCGAGGGATTGAGCAGGGAATTGCAGGAAAAAATCTTCGAGCCCTTTTTCACGACGAAAGAGTTGGGAAAAGGTACCGGACTGGGTCTCGCAACCGTTTACGGGATTGTGAAGCAGAGCGGTGGGTATGTCTGGGTGGACAGCGAGCCGGGACATGGTGCGTGTTTCACGATCTATTGGCCGAAAGCAGTGGAGGACCTGACTGCGGAGTCCGTCAGGCTTGCAAAATCGGATCCGCGACCGATGGGGAGAGAGACCATCTTGCTGACCGAAGACGAAGAAGCGCTTCGGAATGCGATGAGTTCTTTCCTGCGAAGCTTGGGGTATGTAGTAATCGCAGCAAGCTCAGGCGAACAAGCCCTTGAAGCGGCGCATAAAACCCAAGGGAATATTCACCTGCTGATCACGGATGTCGTGATGCCGAAGATGAGTGGGAGAGTGCTGTCGCAAATGCTGGCGGAATTACGGCCGGGATTGAAAACAATCTTCATGTCTGGCTACACGGATGATGCAGTGTTGCGACATGGTGTTCACGGACTCGGCGCGACGTTCCTGCAGAAGCCTTTCAGCCTGGGAGCGTTAGCGAGAAAAGTGCGCGAGACGCTTGGGCATACAGAAACGGGCAGAATGCCTGTGGCATCCTGCCCATCCGCGCTCACCGAACGCCGAAATTAACTACATACCGCGAAGTAGTGACTACAAGGGGGCTATTTAGCCCCCTTACTCGTCTTCCGGACGGCCTTTTGCGTATTAGCGTGAGCCTTTGAATGCGCTGCCCTATGAGTCGATTTCCGAAGCGACTTCAGCGGAACGCGCGGGACCGGTTTGACCTTGTTCTCGTCCACAACGCGCGTGCCCTCGACGGGAACCGTCGCACCGGGAGGAACGATCCAGAGTTGCACTTTCTGATCGCTCGCTGTTCCTGCTCTCGGTTCCATGCGCGCCGGGTCAATGCCCTTGGCCTTCGCAAGATAGTCCTTGGCATTGATTGCTCGTTGCGCCGCCATATCAAGTGGCGAGGCGGTGCCGCTCTTAGCCGCTGTCTCCTGCGTTGTTGCAAATCCAACGAGCACAGCCTTTGCGTCTGGCGCTGCGGCGAGAGCGTCACCGAAACGGTCGAGCGTGCCTTTTGCTTCGTTGTCGACGCGGGTGGGACGAATCTTGTCGTGCTTGAATTCCACGCTGCCAAACTCGGAGGCATTTGGCACGGGTGGTGGCAGATGGACCTGCACGGACGTAGTAGCGGATGCCGTGAGTTTACGGTCATCGCTAACCGTGCAGTTGACGGCGATAGTGCTTTCAGGAACACCCGCTGTGTCGAGCGTCAGTGTTGGGGAGTTGCCAGTTAAGTTTCCGGCCGACGCAGTGCACTGCAAGCTCAACGGGTGGTTGTCAGGACTGCTGCTGGTGGCGGTGATCGTTGCCGGAGTACCTGCCACAACCGTTGCGGGGTCAGCTGTGAGCGAGAGAGATGGATCGAGCTTTGGTGGAGCGGTTAGCGTGACTGACACCTTGCAAATCGCGATTTCAGGGTGTGACTTGTGCCGATCGGTAGCCTTTGCCGTGACTGTGTAGCTGCCTGGAGCGAGGCCAGTTGTGTCCAGCTTCGCGGACTCTGCATTCGCTGTAATTATTCCCCCGGTGCTCGAGTATGAATAACCTACGTCGTGCCGCTTGAAGCCAGATGCGGAGACAGAAATCGCGACGGGGGAGCCCGTTACGGCCGTTGGGGGCTGCGCTGCGCATTCCGCCACTGCGCGACTAGGCGGTTCTGGTAAGCCGAAGGCATAGATCAATCCCGCCTGGTCTCGGAATCCATTGAACTGGTTGGAGCTGAGGGATGGCAGATTCGCAGTGTAGTAGGTGTTGATGTAATCAACTTGGAATGGGCGAATCGAGAATCGGCGGTTGATCTTTATATCCAGCCCCCCACCGAAAATATATGTGGCCGTGTTTTGCTGGCGAAAATTCTTTGGGCTGAAGTGCTGAACTCCAGTCATGACTTCGGCAAATGGAGTAAACGGCCCGATCCGGAACGTGAACTGCGGACCGAGAGCGAAGTCATGAGCTACCGCAAAGTTGTTGTAATGGCCGTTCACATCGGCAGCGATTCGGACCCATCGATTTGCGTCGAACATGACCTGCCCGGCCCAACCCTTTTTGAAGTCTGGGACCGTGGCTCCGCTAATCGTCCCTCCCGGGTGATACCCGGAGTAACCCGCAAACACCCGAAACGATCCCCGTTGAGTTTCGCCAATCTGAGCCGTAAGGACTGATGGGGAAAGAGCAACGCAGGAGAGTAGAAATAGACACAACGAGCTACGGAAGGACACAGAGGATCTCCGGACAAGATTTGGCCGATCAACAGTCACCCTGCTTGGGCACGCATTTACTGCGCAGCGTGACATTTCGCTTGGGGCGGGCGAATTCGGCTTTTAAGGCGAAAATCTATGTTGTCTCAGGAATTCCGCTGAACGCAACCTATTTTGAAAGTTCCATGTGGACTGAACTGATACGTCTTTGACATCTGGAGCGGCGGGTGTAGATATGGCCACCGGACGTGTCGTGAGTGCCCGTTCGGCGGTGCCGTTGTGGACCTGTCGGTCGAGATTCGCCCAAACTTTAATAAAAAAATCGCACAAATGGCACTGAACCTCGGTAATCACCCAAAAAACAGTTGTCTACCTAGTCTGGTCTTGACATACTCGTAGATGTAAGTTCCTGGACAGAGATTCTGTCCGAACTTTCACCCTCCCCCTAAAGAAGTAAGCAGTCGAATTCGAAAACTTGTTTGTTGTTGAAACAGGCAATGGGCGAAGTGTGTGCCGAGCTGTGCCGTGTCGTACCCGTGTCCAAAGATGTCAGAAAGCTATTGATTGCAGGAGGCTTATACATATATGCGCAAATCTGGTCTGGTCGCTGTCGCGATTGTGCTTTTGAGTCTGGCTGTGATGTCTTACGCGCAGTCGCTCACCCTAACCCCAAGCGCGACGGGACGTTGGACTCAGACCAGAGCTATGTCTGCGGCACGCACTGGTGCGGCTGCGGCCTCGCTGAGTGATGGAAGGGTGCTGGTGACCGGAGGCATGGATGCTGCCGGATCAGTGTTGTCGAGCGCTGAAATCTACTCTCCAGACGGGACGTTTAAGGCGGTCGCCCCGATGAATGAGGCGCGAACTGGCCACACGGCGACGTTCCTGAAAAATGCGAGTGGCGACGGCGGGTATGTACTTGTGACCGGCGGAACAGGGGCCAACGGGGTAGTGCTTGCATCGGCCGAGATATACGATCCATCCACGAACACTTGGTCAGCCACGGTACCCATGAGCGAAGCTCGAACTGGCCACCCGGCGGCGCTGACAGGGGATTCTGTGTTGGTTGCTGGAGGCGCGAACTCTTACGGCGTATTGTCCTCTGCGGAATTATTCAGCCTTTCGGGTGGACAGTTTGCATTCGGTGGCGCGTTGCAGCCTGCACGGAAAGCTCACGCTGCGGCGGCCCTGCAGGATGGCCGTGTGCTGCTGGCCGGTGGTACCGACGCAGATGGAAACACACTGGCCTCCACGGCAATCTATGATCCCGCGAGCGGCACTATCTACGCAGGACCAAATCTGAGTACACCCAGAGCCAACGCCACAGCCACAACCCTGTTGGATGGAACCGTTCTGATCGCAGGTGGTAGTTATCCTGAGGGGGCTGCGGCAAATGGCGGCGTTGCGGAGTTGCGATCGGCTGAGATTTTTGATCCGGCAACCGGAGCGATTAATCCGGTCTCAGCCTCGATGGTGAACGCGCGCGCGGGGCATCAGGCGTTCCTGCTGCCCAACAATAATATGGTGCTGCTGGTTGGTGGCCGATTCAATGGCGCTGACACGGCAACGGCTGAACTGTACACACCCTGGAGTGGCAAGTTCACGGCCACCGGAACGATGTCGTATGCGCGTTCGAGTGCTACTGGAGCAGCACTGTTCCCTATGGCCGACGGTCAACTCTTGGTCGCGGGCGGAAGCAATCAGAAGACAGCCGAGTTGTACGGCTTTGCCACGATCAAAACGGATCAGGCCGACTACGCTCCCGGAACTCCGGTGATTATGACCGGCACGGGGTGGAAGCCGGATGAAACCGTCAACCTGTATATGCAGGTGATCCCGTCCACTGCGAACGTTTCGCCGTTGCAAACGACGGTCGCAGATTCGGGCGGCAATGTGATGTATGGAATGTGGGCTCCGGACTCAACGGACCTCGGCGCAAAGTTCTACCTCACTGCAGTAGGTACAACATCCGGGGCGCAGGCACAGAACACATTCACGGACAATTTCAGCGTTACTTGCACCGCGACATCAGTCGGCGTTCAGACTACCTGTACAGTAAGTGGCACTGGCAATAGCGAAAAAACGAACATCGTCACGTGGTCGGTGACGGGAGGTGGTTCGGGCACATTCTCCCCGACATCTTGCACCATCTCGAATGGCACTTGCTCTGTGAACTACACTCCCACCAGTTATACAGGGACCAGCGGGCAGACAATCCAGGGGACCATCGGTACTACCTCCAACACTGGTACGCTGACAATCACAGGCCTCGGAACGACGACAACCAGCCTTACCTCCTCCGCGAATCCCTCGACCTATGGCGACTTGGTGACGTTTACCGCAACGGTTTCACCCAGCACTGCCACCGGTACTGTCACGTTCATGGACGGGGCCACAACGCTGGGTAGCGGAACGCTCAGTGCCGGCAGCGCTGCTTATACGACAACGGCGCGTCAACTTACTGCGGGAAGTCACTCGATCACGGCTGTGTATGGCGGTGACACGAGCAACAATGGCAGTACGTCAACGGCAGTCACGCTAACGGTGAATCAAAAGGCGCTGACCGTTTCGGGCGTTACGGCGAGCAATAAGGCATACGACGGAACGACAACCGCTACGCTTACTGGTACACCTGGAACACTCGCGGGAGTAGTCACCGGAGATGCGGTGACTTTGACCGGCACAGCAGCAGGAACCTTCGCCAACAAGAACGCGGGTACTGGGATTTCTGTGTCCATCTCCGGCCAGTCACTCACCGGCACCAATTCTGCGAACTACACGCTAACTGAGCCAACTGCTTCGGCTAACATCACAGCCCGGTCGATTACGGTCACTGCGGCAGCCAACACGAAACAGTACGACGGCACAACCACTGCGAGTTCGGCGCCGACCATTACTTCAGGTTCACTGGCGACAGGCGATACGGCGACGTGGTCCGAAGCCTACTCAACAAAGAACACAGGTACCAACCTGACGCTGACGCCTACGGGCTCGGTTTCGGATGGAAACAGCGGCAATAACTATGCCGTTACGTTTGTGAGCAATACAACGGGCCAGATCACGGCTCGTCCGATTACGGTTACTGCCACCACGAATTCCAAAGCCTACGATGGAACGACCTCGGCCGCCGCGGTTCCGAGCATCACTTCTGGATCGCTGGTTTCAGGTGATACGGCGACTTGGACGGAAACCTACGACAGTAAGAACGTTGGTTCTGCTCACGTTCTGACTCCGTCAGGCACGATAAGTGACGGCAATAACGGCAACAATTATTCGGTCACTAAGGCGACGGTCAGCACTGGTGTGATCACAGCTCGTGCGATCACCGTAACAGCGGCGGCGAATAGCAAGACGTATGACGGAACAACATCAGCCGCCGCCGTTCCGACCGTTACGTCTGGAAGCCTCGCGTCAGGCGACACGGCGACCTGGACGGAGACTTACGACAACAAGAATGTCGGTGCCACGCATGTTCTGACGCCAGCGGGAACGATCAGCGACGGCAACAGCGGCAACAACTATACGATCACGAAGGCGACGATCTCCACCGGCGTGATCACGGCTTTGCCGATCACGGTGACGGCCGCGGCGAATAGCAAAGTCTATGACGGTACGACTTCCGCCGCTGCTGTTCCTACGATCACTTCCGGAACTCTACTTTCGGGTGACACGGCGAACTTCACCGAAACGTATGCAAACAAGAATGTGGGCACGAACCTCACGCTGATTCCGGCAGGTTCTGTTTCGGACGGGAATGGTGGCGCGAACTACTCGGTCACGTTCGCCAACAATACGACCGGTGTGATCACTACACGTCCCATCACTGTCACGGCTGCGGCGTCGACGAAGACTTATGACGGCGGAGTGACTTCAAGCGCCATTCCGACGATCACTTCTGGTTCACTGATCTCTGGAGATACCGCGACTTGGACCGAGACATACGACAACAAGAACGTCGGTACAACCCATGTTCTGACGCCAGCGGGAACGATCAGCGACGGCAACAGCGGCAACAACTATACGGTTACGAAGGCGACGATCTCGTCGGGTGTAATCACGGCGTTGCCAATCACTGTGACGGCTGCTGCGAACAGCAAGCCCTATGACGGTACGACCTCGGCGACCGCGGTTCCGACGTTAACTTCCGGCAGCCTGGTCTCGGGCGACATTGCGAACTTCACGGAGACGTATGCAAGCAAGAATGTAGGTACGAACCTCACGCTGACGCCGATAGGTTCAGTGTCGGACGGGAATGGTGGAGCGAACTACGCAATCACTTTCGCGTCCAGCAACAACGGTGTGATCACAGCGCGTGCAATCACGGTCACGGCATCGACGAACACGAAGGCTTATGACGGCACGACCTCGGCGACCGCGATTCCGACGACCACTTCTGGCAGTCTTGTTTCGGGTGACACGGCGAACTTCACCGAGACGTATGCAAGCAAGAATGTAGGTACGAATCTCACGCTGACTCCGATAGGCTCGGTGTCCGATGGCAATGGCGGTGCGAACTACTCAGTCACGTTCGCGAACAATACGACGGGCGTGATCACTGCACGTCCCATCACGGTGACGGCTGCGGCGTCGACGAAGACTTATGACGGGGGTCCAACATCAAGCGCCATCCCGACAATTACTTCTGGTTCACTGGTCTCAGGCGATACGGCGACCTGGTCGGAGACATACGACAATAAGAATGTAGGCACGACCCACGTCTTGACTCCGACGGGAACTATCAGTGACGGTAACAGCGGCAACAACTACACGGTTACGAAGGCAACGATTTCCACGGGCGTAATCACGGCATTGCCGATCACTGTGACCGCGGCAGCTAATAGCAAGCCCTATGACGGAACCATTTCAGCAGCCGCTGTTCCGACGATCACTTCCGGAAGTCTAGTGTCGGGCGACACCGCGAACTTCACCGAGACGTATGCAACCAAGAATGTGGGCACGAACCTTACACTGACTCCGGTAGGTTCAGTGTCGGACGGGAACAGTGGTGCAAACTACGCAATTACTTTCGCGTCCAGTAACACCGGTGTGATCACAGCGCGTGCGATTACGGTGACCGCTGCAGCGAACAGCAAAGCCTATGACGGTGCCACATCAGCAGCTGCTGTTCCGACGATCACTTCCGGGAGTCTTGTTTCAGGTGACACGGCGAACTTCACGGAGACGTATGCAAGCAAGAACGTGGGCACGAATCTCACGCTGATTCCGGCAGGTTCGGTGTCCGATGGCAATGGCGGTGCGAACTACTCGGTCACGTTCGCAAATAATACGACTGGCGTGATTACGGCTCGCCCCATCACGGTCACGGCTGCTGCGAACAGCAAGCCGTATGACGGTACAACATCTGCCGCCGCGGTTCCGAGCATCACTTCCGGCAGTCTGGTCTCGGGTGACACGGCGAACTTCACCGAGACGTACGCAAGCAAAAACTTGGGCACGAATCTCACGCTGATTCCGGCAGGTTCTGTTTCGGACGGGAATGGTGGCGCGAACTACTCGGTCACGTTCGCCAACAATACGACTGGTGTGATCACTGCGCGTGCGATCACGGTAACTGCCGCGACGTCGGCAAAGACCTATGACGGCGGCGTGACATCAACGGCCATTCCGACGATCACTTCTGGATCGCTAGCGTCGGGTGACACGGCGACTTGGACGGAGACCTACGACAACAAGAACGTCGGTACAACCCATGTTCTGACGCCAGCGGGAACAATCAGCGACGGCAACAGCGGCAACAACTATACGATTACGAAGGCGACGATCTCGACGGGCGTAATCACGGCGTTGCCAATCACGGTCACCGCGGCAGCCGACACCAAGCAGTATGACGGGACCGCGGCCTCGGCGGGTGTTCCGACGGTCAGTCCGGCGCCGGCAGGAAGCGATGTAGCGAGCTTCACTCAGACATTCAACAACAAGAATGTCGGAACGAAAACTCTGACTGCATCGGGCACGGTCTCTGACGGGAATGGCGGCGCGAACTACACCGTAAGTTTTGCGAGCAACACCGGCGCGATCACGGCTCGCGCGATCACGGTGACGGCTGCAACGGACACGAAGCAATACGACGGAACGACGGCCTCCTCGGGCGTGCCCACGATTACAAGCGGCAGCCTGGTTAGTGGTGATACCGGCAGCTTTGCTCAGGCTTTTGCGACGAAGGCGGTGGGTACAGGCAAGACACTGACGCCCACAGGGTCGGTGAGCGATGGCAATGGAGGCAGCAACTACAGCATTACGTTTGCGAGCAACAACAGCGGCGTAATTACCGGTCGAGCGCTGGCCGTCACTGCCACGGGCACGAATAAGACGTACGACGGCACAACGACTGCGAATGTCACATTGAGCGACAACCGTCTTTCGGGCGATACGCTGACGACCGCGTACACGACAGCGACGTTCGCTGATAAGAACGTGGGCACAGCGAAGCAGGTAAGTGTCTCCGGAATCACGATCAGTGGAACCGACGCCGCTAACTACGTGGCGAATACTTCCGCGACGACAACCGCGAACATCTCGGCAGCAACGCTGAGCGTAAGCGCGACGGGCGTCAACAAGGCATATGACGGCACAGCAACGGCCACGGTCAA
Source organism: Koromonas humicola (assembly GCF_059726255.1). NCBI lineage: Bacteria > Pseudomonadati > Acidobacteriota > Terriglobia > Terriglobales > Koromonadaceae > Koromonas > Koromonas humicola. The sequence continues at coordinate 3,924,215 of NZ_AP040873.1, read as the reverse complement.
TCTGACTGACAATCGCAAGCCGGGTGACACCTTATCGACGAGCTACGTGAGCGCGAGTTTTGCGGACAAGAACGTTGGTACAGGCAAGACTGTGTCTGTGAGCGGAATCACCATAGCTGGGACTGATGCCGGCAATTACCAGCTTTCATCCCAAACGGCGAGCACGAGTGCAGATATCACGGCTGCACCTTTGACGGTGACAGCAGTGAATGCGTCGAGAACTTATGGCGAGGCAAATCCGGCATTTAGCGTCACCTATAGCGGATTTGTGGGTGGAGACACGCTAGCGACTGCAGTCACCGGTGCGCCTGTCATTACGACCACGGCAACGGCAACCAGTGCAGTGGGTGCGTACCCGATTACGCCAGCTCTGGGAACCCTGAGCGCACAGAACTATGACCTGGCGTTCAACGCCGGAACTCTGACCGTATCCGCTGCTACGCTGACGGTTACGGCGAACAACGCCACCCGTGCCTATGGCGCGAGCAATCCGCAATTCACTTACGCAATCACGGGATTCGTGAATAGCGATTCTGCTTCGGTTGTGAGCGGTGCAGGTGCTTGCTCGACAACAGCGACTACGACGAGTCCTGTGGCTGGAAGTCCCTATGCAATTACCTGTGCGCAAGGATCTCTGAGCGCGACGAATTACATCTTCAATATGGTTCCAGGTTCGCTGAGCGTGGAACTCGCCAACGCGTCTGTGACCCCGGCAACGACAACGAAGACTTTTGGCGCACAGGATCCGGCACTCTCGGGAACGCTGGCGGGCTTCGTAGATTCAGACAACGTAGTTGCGAGCTATAGCCGGACTACAGGTGAGTCGGTCGCGGGAAGCCCGTATGTGATTAGCGCCACGCTGAGCCCGGCATATGTACTCGCGAACTACAACATCACGTACAACACGGCGCCGTTCACGATTACTCCCGCGGCGGCGATCATCAACCTCGGCAACCTAAGCCAGAATTACGACGGCACTCCGAAGGCGATTTCGGTTTCAACTACGCCGAGTGCTCTGAGTGTCCAGGTGACGTACTCCAGCGAGACCTACGCAGCTAACGCTATGCCTCCGACTCTGCCGGGTAGCTACTCGGTGGTGGCGATCGCCGGAGATTCGAACTATCAAGGTCAGACCTCTGGAACGTTGGTGATTAACAAGGTCGACCCGGCATTGTCTCTCGCGCTGCTGACCGGAATGCCGGAGCCCTCTGCTTATGGCACGCGAGTTTACTTTGAACTGACGACGGCGAAGTCACCATGTCCGAGTGGAACGGTGCAGTTCTTCGTTGACGGGATAGCTTCGGGCTCTCCGGTCACGCTGAATGAAAGCTCCTGCACGCAACCGGTCGAACTGCAATTGACGACGTTAACTCCGGGTTCGCATACGGTGACGGCCAGCTACTCAGGTGATGCGATCTACCAGGGTGCGAATTCTGGCGTTGTCTCGCATGTTGTGAATCCTGATACGACGTCCGTGATCTTGGCTACCTCTGGTTCGACTGTGAATGTGGGTGAGAATGTGACGTTCATGGTGACGGTAGATCCTGGTCCGATGGACGGAGGCCAGGCATTGACAGGCACGATTCAGTTCTTCGACAACGAAGTACAAATTGGATCGGCGGCTTTGCCTTCGACGGCACCGTACACGGCTACATGGAGCACGAGACTTCCCGCAGGTTCGCATAGCATCGTCGCGAAATTCGTGAATACAGACGGACTATTCGCGGGCAGCAGTTCCGCTGCGCTGTTGGAGACGGTCAACAAGATTGCTCCTGTGATCAACTGGCCCACACCTGCAAACATCACGTACGGGACCAAGCTGGACGGCTCGCAGTTGAATGCATCCGCGACTTATAACGGCGAGACCGTGAATGGCACGTTCAGCTACAGTCCAGATTCCGGAACGTTGTTGCCCGTAGGTGAGCGCAATCTGACGGTTACATTTACTCCTGCGGATGGTGCTACATACACGACCCAGAGCGCCTCGACGACGATCAAAGTGACGGGCGCGGTGTTAACTGTGACGCCGGACAATGCGACACGGATCTACGGCATCGCAAATCCACAGTTCACGTACCAGATCACCGGATACGTCAATGGCGAGACAGCAGAGACGGTGGTTTCCGGTACCCCGTTCCTGAGCACATCAGCCGACAACAACAGCACTGTTGGAACGTACGACATCACTGCGACCCCTGGTTCATTGACGGCTGCGAACTATAGCTTCCAATTCGCGATGGGTACTCTAAGCGTAACGAAAGCCACTCCGGTTCTCGCCTGGAATGCTCCTGATGCGATCACATACGGTACGGCTCTTAGCGGCGTCCAACTCAATGCCAGCAGCGGAGGCGTTCCGGGAACGTTTACCTACACGCCGTCCGAGGGTGCAATTTTGGGCGCAGGGTCGCAAATGTTAAACGTGACATTTGCGCCGACAGACGCCACCAACTACAGTGGCGCCAGTACCTCGATAACGCTCGTAGTCAATAAGGCAATCGCATCCGTCACGCCAGATGCAACTAGCAAAACTTACGGTGCGGTTGATCCGGCACTCACGGGCACGCTGAGCGGCTTCGTTTCTTCCGACAAAGTCGTCGCAACCTATAGCCGCACTCCGGGTGAAGATGTTGCCGCTGGCCCATATGTAATCAGCGCGACGTTGAGCCCCGCAGATGCCGTACAGAACTACAGCATCAAGTACAACACGGCGCTGCTCACGATCACGCCAGCAACGGCATTGGTGCAATTGAGCAATCTGAATCAGCCTTTCGATGGAACTCCCAAGGCTGTGTCTGTCATGACGACGCCCAGTCCCCTGAACGTCAACGTCCTCTACAGTGGTGAGGGATACGACGCCACTTCCATGCCGCCGACCGATCCGGGAAGTTATAACGTGGTCGCGACGGTGGGAAATGGAAACTATGTCGGTCAAGCGAGTGGAACGCTGACGATCAACAAAATCGATCCTGCACTGAGCTTGTCTCTTCTGACAGGAATGCCAGAGCCGTCGCCGTATGGGACATCAGTGCTCTTGGAACTTACGACGGCAAAGACGCCATGCCCAACAGGGCAGTTGCTGCTGATCGTGGACGGAACGGTAACAGGTGATCCTGTAACGCTTAATGGAACTGATTGCAGCCAGCCATTGGAGTTTCAAGTCGCCAATATGCAACCTGGGATGCATTCGGTTGTCGTGAGCTACTCGGGGGATCGCTTCTTTACGAGCGTAACCTCTGCGGCGGTGTCACACTCTGTCAGTCCGGATACGGTCTCGGTTATTCTGGCCGCCTCGGGACTGAACGCTAACGTCGGTCAGAGTGTCTCATTTACGGCAACCGTATCTTCGGTTAGTGGAGGCCAGATCGCCGGAAGCGTGCAGTTCTACGATGGAGGTGCGCTGATTGGAAGTAGCGCGTTGTCCTCGACTGCACCTTACACTGCAACGTTCAGTACAAGTTCACTTGGCGTAGGCTCTCACAGCATTACTGCCAAGTATGTGGATCCTGCCGGGAGCTTCCTCGGCAGCAGCTCTGCCGCACAAGTGGAAACGATAACGAAGATTACTCCTGCGATCGTTTGGCCGAATCCAAACGACATCACGTATGGCACGAAGCTAAGCAGCGCACAGTTGAATGCAACCGCGGTTGACGATGGCGTCTCGGTTGCAGGTACTTTTAAGTACAGCCCGGATGCGGACACGTTGCTCTCCGCGGGGCAGCGCAATCTGACTGTGACCTTCACACCGCAGGATAGCGATAGGTACACAACGCAAACCGCGTCGGCAACAATCAATGTCACGCCGCTGATCATTGCGATTACCGCGGATGCGCAAACGAAGATGTATGGGACGAGCGATCCGACGTTAACATACCGAATCACGAACGGAAGCCTGCTCCAAGGCGACCAGTTAGCTGGTGTCCTGACACGCCAGTCTGGCGAAGATGTCGGAACGTACGCTATTAAACAGGGCACGTTGTCCGCTGGTTCCAACTATTCGATTCAGTACACCCCGGCAAGCCTGACGATCACGGGTGCGTCACAGCAAATTCTCGTAACCACACATGCACTGCAAAGTGCTGCCTTGAACGCTCAGTTTACCGTCGCTGCGACGGCTACATCGGGGCTCAAGGTCGTGGTATCTGTGACCGGCTCGTGTACCGTGAACGGCAACACCATAACGATGGTTAACGGAACTGGGAACTGCCAGGTCAAGTACAACCAGCCGGGAGATAGCAATTACAGTCCGGCTCCCGAGTTGATCGACTTGGTGTATGCACTGTCGTACAATCCGGCTCCGGTGTTCTCGCCGGGCTATGGCACATTCAACTCACCGCAAACCGTCACGATCACGGATGGTGCTGCAGGAGTATCCATCTACTACACAACTGATGGATCGACGCCAACAACCTCTTCGAAGCTTTACACAGGCCCGATCACTGTCTCGAGTTCTATGACAATTAAGGCTGTGGCTGGAGGAAATGGGGCGGCGCTGAGTCCTGTGGCCGGTGGTACCTATGCCATTGTGGCGGCGAATCCAACTTTCTCTCCATCATATGGAAGCTTCAACAGCCCGCAGACGATCACCATAAGCGATAGCAGCCAAGGAGTGTCAATCTACTACACTACGGACGGAACGGTGCCAACAACGTCCTCTAAGCTTTACACTGGGCCGATTACGGTATCCAGTACACAGAGTGTACGGGCGATCGCTGCTGGCAGCGGATATGGCACAAGCGCGGTGGTGAGTGCTTCATACGCAATTGTGGCGTCAACTCCGAAGTTCTCGCCTGCCTATGGCACGTTCACCAGTCCACAGACCGTAACGTTGACCAGTAGTTCTGGAGCATCGATCTACTACACCACTGATGGAACAACCCCGACGACGTCTTCGACGCTCTATACCGGGCCAATAGCCGTATCGAGCACGACTACACTCAAGGCTATCGCTGCCGGTAACGGATTTGGGAGCAGCGCGATCGGAAGTGCATCCATAACGATTGTGGCTGCCACACCGACGTTTTCGCCTGCATACGGCACGTACACCACCCAGCAATCGGTGGCGATAACCAGTACGTCGGGGGTGCCGATCTACTACACGACCGACGGTTCTACTCCGACAGCTGCCTCCAATTTGTACATGGGGCCGATCACGGTATCGAGCACGACGACGATCAAGGCCGTCGCTGTTGGTAACGGATTTGGGAGTAGCGCGATCGGAAGTGCATCCATAACGATTGTGGCAGCCACGCCGACGTTCTCGCCTGCATACGGCACGTACACCACGCCGCAATCGGTCACGATAACTGGCGTGGCGGGAGTGCCAATCTACTACACGCTCGACGGCTCTACACCGACAACTGCTTCCAATTTGTACACGGGACCGATCACGGTATCGAGCACGACAACGATTAAGGCCATCGCGGTCGGTAGCGGATATGGCAAAAGCGCAATAGGGAGTGCATCGATAACGATCAAATAGGTGTAACGCTTACTGGAAACTTTATTTATTGTGCATCGCAGGGCGCGAGATGTTCGGGGAAGCGGGACTTTCTTCCCCGAACATTGTTAATCAATACTACTGGATGCCTAGAAGTCTTCTGCGGGTGCGACCACCCGCACGATCTCTTCACATGATGCACTCCGCATCAAGTTACTGCAGCTAATAAGGTCGACTCGGCAAAGTGGTTTAAGCGCCCGATGTGGCCAGATACGACCCTGTAGTGAATTCATTAACCTAGATTTGGAATTGCAAATCGTGAGACACTTAGCTCTCCAAAAAAATTGGCCTGTACGCAAAAAGCTGCGGAGCGGTGTGGCAGCTCACGGTGAAACATGAGCGGCCGGGTTGTGACTGGTCTCGCTCTTTCTCACCTGCTAGGGGCTGCGGAGTTTTTAAATATCTGAAAGTCGAAACACACGCCATGCGGATGCACAGCTGAGCGGCGTGAGTCTTTGGTACGGGGCTAATTCAAGTCCCCAGCGCAGACGCCCGGAGTCCGTTGTGGCGTGGATGCCTCCCTTCGCGATTGTTGGCGGCGTACGGTCGAGGGAGCCGCGAGTTGCGCAAACAGAATGCTGATTTTCAGCGGGACTCCATCTCACGCGCGATTCCGAGGTTGTACCGGACAGGTCTCAGGAGAACGTAATGTTCGTGCGATCTTTGTTTCTTCACTTCCCCGGCGTGGGAGGGATGACGACTGAAGTAATCGGGAAATGTTGATGCAGAACTACATGCTTGCCGATCTGGTGCAGACCACGTACGCGGCCCTTGCTTTCGCGCTCTTTCTCCTCCCTACCGGGTATCTACTGGGCTTGAGTAGCAATGCATTCGGTTTTCGATGCCGATCCTTTGCCGAGAAAGTTCTGTTCAGCGTGGCGTTTTCAGTAGCCATAGTGCCCATCGTCGCCGTGCTTGTGACGAGAATGTTTTCCTATCAGGTCACGCTTGCGGTCTTTCTGTCGCTGGCGGGGGCTTCTCTAGCCACAGGCATACGGCGCTTTCCTCCTCGCAAACCATACTTCCCCAATGTCGGTCGCAGTACTTGGATTTGCTTGGGGATGATGCTGGCCTGGTTCTTCTTGGTGCAGGTTTCGCTGGCGGATCTGCAAATAGGAAATCGCCTTTACGTGAGTTATGTGGCGTTCGATCACTCCGTGAGAGTGCCGTTCGTGGACGCAGCGGCGAGGATGGTGCCGCCTCGAAATCCGTTCTATGGATTAGGTGACGTTCCTGTTCTTCGGTATTACTACTATTGGTATGTCGTGTGCGCTTTACCGATGCATTTATTTGGCATTAGCGCAAAGGCCTGTCTGAATGCAAGTGTGTTCTGGAGCGGACTTGGGCTCGCATCGCTCATCCCGCTATTCCTTAAATATTTCCTTGGTGAGACGAAACATCTCCGCGGTAAAGCAGTTCTTGGAATTGCGCTGCTCGCGGTGACGGGACTGGACCTTCTTCCATATACGGCAGTGGTTGCGCTCGGTCATGTATTTCTAGGCGATATGGAATGGTGGGATCCGAACCAGGTTACATCTTGGTTGGGTTCCCTGCTGTGGGTGCCACATCATGTCTCGGCGCTCAGTGCGTGCATGGCCGGCCTGCTGGTGTTCTCGGCAATCGATGAGACAAGTTCGATACGGCAACGCGTGTGGGCTGTGTGCATATGCGGCTTGGCATTCTCCAGCGCGGCAGGCCTGTCGGCTTACGTGACATTTACGTTTGCAGCGTTCGCAGTTGTCTGGGCCTTGATGGAATTGTTGCGGAAGCAGTTTCGGACACTCGCAACGTTTGTCGCGGCAGCATTATTTTCGCTGCTGCTCTCGTCGCAATACCTGATGGATCTGCTTTCTAAACGTGTCGATGTCTCTCCGGGGGGCAATGGGAGCGCAGGACAATTCGCGTTTATTGCGATGCGGGATTTCCCCTTGGCGCTGGAGTGGCTTGGCAATATTGGTATACACAGTACCTTGCTGCTGGAGGCGCTGAAAGTACCGGTTCTGCTGATTGTCTATGTCCTAGAGTTTGGCGTCTTCTTCATGGCGATGGCGCTATGGATGCGAATGGATTTCCAGAGCAAGACGCCGCTGAGCAAGAACAGACGGATGGCGTGGGTAATGTTCGCCGTCTGCTTGTTGCTGATGAGCGTCTTGCAGTCGAGTTCCACTGGGTCCAACGACCTGGGATTCAGAGGGATGCTTGTCGTCCAGTTTGTCCTCCTTATTTGGACTGCACCAGTCGTGTACGAATTGTTCTTTCATCGAAACGGCGAAGCCCCGCGGTGGTTGAGTGCCGGGTGGATCAGGGTGTCGCTGGTTTTCTCGTTGCTGGTCGGGATTGCGGGCACTGGGTGCCAACTCGTTGTGTTGCGCTGCTATGCGCCGATGGCGGATGACGGCAAGTTTCCGCGTACAGAGACTTTCTTGGGGGAACCAGGATTTGGGCAGCGCACTTTCTGGTTGCGAGAAGGGTACCGCAGGCTTGACCAGGCGACCTCGGCCGAGGCGGTGGTGCAATACAACCCCGTCCAGAACGAGGTGCTGATGAACCATTTGTATTCGACGCGGCAGGCAGCAATGGGAGACGAAGACTGCGGCAGCGTGTTTGGCGGCGACAGTTTGAAGTGCAAGAAGGCTTCTCCTTATATCACTTCATTGTTCAACGATCCTGATGTTGTACGGGGCTGGGACCTGGATCGCGTGTGCGATGAATTTCGGGTTAACGTCCTCGCGGCCAACGAGACGGACCCGGTTTGGCAAGATCCAACGAGTTGGGTGTGGACCAGAGAGGCCCTGTTCGCGAATCCGGCGATGCGCGCTATTCCGTGTGGTGCCGGATATCGACGCCTATCTGGCAAATAGAACCTAAGGTAACAAGGATCCCGTCCTCTGTTAAGTGTCAAAGTCCCCTGCGGTAAAGCTTCGTTACTTTGGTGCGGGATTTGACCAATGTCTATTGAGAGCCTGTGTAAGAAGCCGCAGCCGTTCTTGCGCTCTGTTGCAATTCGCATCATCTCGGGCGACTCCGTGGTCAGTATCGCGAAAATGTATGTTGCATATTCCTCAAGAACTTAGGCCCTTGTAGCAGGAGGAAATCCACTAGGTCCAGCGACAACGGAAAAGCAATTGCACGGTAGATGGCGTGAGGTCGCTGTGAAGTTTCAGAAGTCAATCTCGATCATGGTTCTGGTAGGCGCACTTGTCGCGTCGGCTTGGGCGGGAAAGCATCCGGTTCCTCTGGAACCCAAGCAAGATCCAGCGACATGCTTGCAGTGCCATGAGGATAAAACCAAGGGGAAGTCGGTCCATTCTGCGATAGCAATGGGGTGTACCAGCTGTCACGAGATCAGGGTGAATAAGGATATTACCCGCACCAAGCTGATCACCACCACTTCCCATGCACTCTGCCTTACTTGCCACGCCGACAAAAATGCTGCCGAAGCCAAGGGTAAGGTTCACGCTCCGGCCGTTCGCGACTGCGTCAAATGTCATGACGCACACCAGAGCGACAACAGGAATCAACTGCTCAAGCCAGCAAGCGGCGACAGTAAGGACACGAATCTCTGTCTGACATGTCACAAGATCGGCGTCGATGTCCCGAAGGACGGCAGTCGTCACGCGGCGTTGGATATGGGTTGCGATACCTGTCACATCACGCACAAGACAGGCGAACGCGGCAATCGCGAGTTTGACTACCATCTGACGAAGAATTCGCCCGCAATTTGCATTGACTGCCATGATCCGAAAGATGCGGAACTCGCCAAGAAGCACGGCAATCAGCCTTTCGGGAAAGCCGACTGTCTGACTTGTCACGATCCACACCAGTCATCGCAAAAGCACCTGATGGCGAAGTTCACCCATATGCCTTTTGCGGGTGGGCAATGCGATTCCTGCCATCAGCCGGCAAAAGACGGCAAGGTAGTGCTGACAACGGCGACGCCAAAAGAAACTTGCGTTACCTGCCACTCCGAGCAGGCGGACAAGATTGAGAAGTCGAAGGTGCAGCACCCGGGAGCGGCAGGCGATTGCACTGACTGTCATAACCCGCATGCTGGGAAGTCACCGGGATTCCCAAAGCCCGATGCGGTGAATGTTTGCCTCGGCTGCCACGCGACTCAGGCCGAGGAGCACAAGAAAAAGCACTTGCATCAGCCAGCGTTCGAGCAGGGGTGCTCTACCTGCCACGAGCCGCACGGCGGAGAGAACGTCCACCTGCTGCGCGCCGCGACGCCGAACAAGCTATGCCTGGAGTGTCACGGACCGGACGTGGTTCACGAGAAATTAGAGAGCGAACACCTCGTGACCATCTTCGACGGCAAAGTGAAGCTTCCAGAGGACTATTTCAGGAAGATTGCACCATTGCCGATCAAGTATGGACGCGGACATCCGACCGACAAGCATCCGGTTGTGGACCAGGTGGATGATGTAACGCATACCACCGTGCCACTCAACTGCGCGACGTGTCACCAACCGCACGCCTCCGCAGAACCGGACCTTCTGGTGAAAGATCAAGCGAACAATATGTTGTTCTGCGCTAACTGTCACAAAGAACTCGGCAAATAGTTGAGGGAAATACAGATGTTTGCAGTTGATCAAAATTCGGTGCGGCGCGGTAAGAGACTGACTGCGATGTTACTTGCGATTGGCTTGGCTCTGGGTACTGCTCCGTCGGCGTCCGCCAAGAAGAAGAACAACGTAGCTCCGGAGCCGCCGAAGACAAGGAACATCCTGGAAGGCTTGGATCTCTCCCGGATTGTCTGGCCGAACCCCCCTGACATCACGCGCGTCAAGTATCTCGATTACTGGTCGGGCGAGAAGTTGATCGTGAAGAAGTCGGAGAAGAAGAAGCAAAGCTGGATGGATCGGGTCTCGGGTGTTGCCACTGGCGAAGGAATGGAAGACAGGCATCCTCGCTGGCAGCTCGTGGTCCCGAGCGGCGTTGCTGTCGATTCCAAAGGACACGCCTACATCGCAGATAGCAAGGTTCGCGCCATTTTCATCGTTAACACCGAAACTGGCGACTACGGCATGATCAAGAACGGCTCGGATGCCAATTTCAAATGGCTGACCGGGTTGGCGATCGATGACGGCGACACCTTGTTCGCGGCTGACAGCGGAATGAAGCGCGTGCTGGTGTTCAGCCCTCAGCACAAGTTGGAAGCAACAATCACCGAAGGCTTACTAGATCCTGGCGGCATGGCTGTCGATAACGAGAACCGCCTTCTCTATGTGACTGACGCTGAGCAGGACCTAGTACTGGTTTACGACGCGGATGCGCCTTACAAGTTAATCCGCAAATTGGGGAAGCCAGGCACGAAGCATGCCTCGACCGTGCCCGGAGAGTTTGCGAAGCCCACCTACGTTGCCGTGGACCAGGATGGGAACGTGTACGTCTCGGACACCTGGAACAACAGGATTGAGATTTTTGACGCAGAAGGCAATTTCATCCGCACATTCGGGAAAGCGGGCGACGGTCCCGGGTTCTTTGCGCGGCCCAAAGGGATCGCCATCGACTCCGACGGTCATGTCTGGGTAGCGGACGCGGTGCAAGACCGGTTGCAGGTCTTTACACCCCAAGGACGCTTGCTGCTCTATATGGGCACTCACGGTCTTTATCCGGGAATGTTTCAGAGCATTGCGGGCGTGGCGATCGACAAGAATAATCGGGTGCTGACCACGGAACAACTGCCGGGCAGGATGCAGATCTTCCGGTACTTCACCAACGCCGAAGCGAAAGCTGAAAAGAAACGCCGCGACGATGAGGCGATAAAGAAGAAGCAAGAGAAGTCTGGTAAGTCGACAGTGGATTCCGCGCCTAAGGCGGCAGCGGAGCCAAACACAGGGCGGGGAGACGCAAAGCCCTAAGAATTTAGCGACACATAGAGGTCGCAGCAGGTTTTGGACGCTCAATGAGCGCCAAAAACGGATTCGGACAAAGTCTTAATCCGGATTAACTGAAGTTGCACTGACCTTTTCAGGAGGTTTCTTTAACATGAAGAAGTTTATGTTCGTTGTGCTGTGCGTGGCCGTATTCGCGACCATGTCATTCGCACAGACACCGCAGTTCGTCGCTGGAAACTGGTCTTCCCAAGTCACCACAAAACCCAGCACAGGTTTCTCGATTGATAAGTTGGGCGCTCACCAGAATGGCGGACGCGGTTGCGTCGGCTGCCACACTCCGCACAGCGGTGCACGTGGTAACGGTGGTGTCGTAGACGTCAATGGCGCAGCAGTTGCCACGACCGGTGACTCTGGCGATGAAGTTCTCTGGGGACAGGATCTGACTCCGGTTTACAATCACTCCTTCGGCTTCCCTGACAACCCGGATGATGCCACCAAGCTGGGCGCATTGACCATCACCGCAGCATCGTCTGAGCGTCAGATCACCGGTATCGCGATGTGCTTGTCCTGCCACGACGGTAACGTCGCCAAGGGCGCGATGATGACCAATAAGTCCTTCGAACAGGCTGCTGGCATGCTGCCTGCTTCTTACGGCTTGAATGACATCCCGACGCTGCTCGGCAACGACGGCGGCAGCACCAACAACTACAAGAACGATCACCCAGTGGGACCGAGCGCAACTCTTGGAACCGTTGGACACGGCGCTATCAACTCGGCCAAGGGTTTCTTCACCCTGTCGGCTCAGGGCGGAACGATTAAAGCGTCGTCCACCTTCGCCGGCAGCACGATGGCCGAGTTCTACAAGAACTACGGTCTCCCGACCATCACCCAAGCCCGCGCTGGCGCAGGCTTCGCGACTGATCTGAGCGCGAACCTGGATGACGCGTACGTGGTTTGCACCACCTGCCACACCCCGCACAGCATGTACACCACCACTGCTTCGCCGAACGGCAGCAGCATTGGTACGGTCCCGACCTACTTCTTCGTTGCCGCTCCTTACAACCCAGCGGCCAATGTTTCAAACGGAACCAAGGCCTCTTCGGCCACCCAGTTCTGCCGTCAGTGCCACTTCTCCGGCCCTGGTGGTGCGAACGAAGCGTCCGGAATCTCGATTCCGACCGCGTTCTAATCAAACCCGTCTGTTATGGACGAGTTGGGGGAGGGGAGCATCCCTCCCCCTTTCTTACAAATGAAGTGCAGAACTAAAGAGGTTTTATGGCATTCCGATCGCAAATTCTCGCTGTGATGCTGACAGGGGCGCTGGCCACTTCTGCGCAAGTCGCATCCCATGCCCCGACAGGCATCAAGGTCCCGGTCGTATCATCCGCAACGACACCCGCCCCGGATTCAAAGAAATTGACGGGCAGTCTCTCTCCCGCGGTCGTAAGCGCGATGGCAAATAAACCGGTAGCTCGGGTGAACGGCGCTGTTCTGAGCGAAGTGGACCTGCTCCGTGAGATGTATGCGATTTTCCCGTATGCGCAACAGCACAACGGCTTTCCAAAAGATCTTGAGCCCCAAATACGTAAGGGCGCCCTCGACATGATTGTGTTTGAGGAACTTCTGTATCAGGAAGGCAAGCGGAGAAAGTTGAGCGTGTCGCCCGAAAAGGTAGCAAGCGCCGAAGTGGCCTTCCGAAAGCAGTTCCCCAGCCAAGCGAGCTACGAGCAATACATGCAAGCGGAGATGAAGGGCGACAAGGCTGTGTTGCGCGAAAAGATACGGCGATCGCTTCTCATTGAGCGGATGCTGAAGACTGAGGTCGCGGCGAAAGCGCAAGTCACGCCGATGGAGGCGAAAGCAGCTTACCTCAAGAATCCGGCCCTGTACGCTCATGCAGAGAGCTTTAGGCTCCAAACCATTTCCATACTGCCGCCGCAAAAAGGCGGTCCGGAAATTGCGAAAGAAGCACGCAATCGTGCCGAAGATGCGCTCCGTCTTGCCAAAGCAACCAAGAGCTATCGTGAGTTCGGACTTTTGGCGGAAAAAATGTCAGACGACGACTGGCACGTAAACATGGGTGACCGCAAGGATGCGGAACGGTCAAAACTTCCGCCGGAAATAGTGAAGGCGGCACTGGCACTAAAGCCCGGCCAAGTGAGCGACCTTATACAGATTCAAAACTGCTATACGGTGATTCGGTTGGTGTCGCATACAACTGCAGGCGTGACGCCTTTTACAGAAGTAAAGGACAAACTGCGGTCGGACCTTCAAAAACAAAAGACGCAGCAAGTCCGTTCAGCACTTGGCGAGAAGCTCCGCAAAAACGCTAAGGTAGAGATTCTGTAGGACGAACTATATGTGTGCCGCTGCTGAGAAATGGATGATTGCGACGAGGGGCGCGGCTTGGCTTCTGCTCATGGGCGTGTTCTGCGTGGGATCAATGCAGGCGCAACTCATGATTGGGGATAACCTAAAAATGAAGCTGAACGGGACGCTGGGGGCCGGATACTCGGCAGGGTTCGGGGATTCCGGCTCCAATCATAACCAGAATCTGCTCGGCAGTGGGTCGTTGACAGGCTATTACTATAATCCCGGCTTTCTTTCTTTTGCGGTGCGGCCATATTGGGATCGCAACAAGAATAATAATGAATCGGGAGCCGTCAACCGTGACAGCGGCATTGATACTTCGATGAGCTTGTTCTCGGGCAGCAGCTTCCCAGTCTCGGTTTTCTACGGAAAAGGTGTTAGCAATAACAGTGAATTTGGCTTGGTCGGAGTGGGGGGAGCGCTAGAGACGCACGGCTCAGGACAGAGCTTTGGCGTGTCCGTTAACGAAGTGCTCCCCGATATGCCTCCGGTGTATGCGACCTATTCAATTAGTAGCTCGGATTACAACGCCCTTGGCGCCACCGGTGACAATCACAACTCAACCAAGAACTTCAATATGGGCTCTAGTTACAAACTGCTAGGGTTCAACCTGTCCGGCAGCTTCAATCATGCCAACTCGAATTACGAGTATTCCAGCCTACTAGGTTTTGCGAGCAGCGGCACCAGCAGCACCTCAACGTATTCGGCGTCAGCACAACATAATTTGCCGTTCAGAGGCGGGCTGAATCTCAACTGGAGCCACTCGACGTATGAGAACAGCAGCAATGGCGGCAATAATGGTTCGACTAGCACGGCGGGGGCAGGTTCAACCTTCATGCCGTTCAGTCGCCTCTCATTTTCTACCCAGGCTCAATACACTACCAATCTGACGGCCGTCATTAGCCAGGGCAGTGGCATTCTAAAATCGGACAATGGTTCACATTCTTTGAGCCTGAGCGGTGGCGCGAGCTTGAACATAGGCCACGGCTGGATGGCAACTGCCAATGCTTCAAGAAACTCAACGAGCTACTTAGGCCACGACTATGTGAACACGCAGTTCAGCGGTATGCTGAACTATCAATTTGCCCACAACCTATTCGGGTTCATGCATTTCGGCTTTGGAATGGTTGACTCGGCAGGTAAAGAAGGCAACAGCGCTACGTCGTTGATCGGGAACGTTGGTGTTGATCGCAAAGTGGGGCGCTGGAACACGTCAGCCGATTTTTCCTACTCGCAGGACGTTCAGACCCTATACGGTATCGCCACTACGAGCAGTTACAACTATGGTGGTTCGATCAGGCGCAAGTTCAGTGAGACTACGTACTGGAGTGCATCCTTCCGCGCAGCGCACAGTGGAATTTCGCGGCAAGAGGGAAACAGTTCCGGTTCCGAGTCGTTCTCGAACAGTTTGGCTTGGCGGCGCTACTCGGTTTCCGGAAGCTACTCACAATCCAGGGGGACGTCTGTACTCAACTCCTCCGGAGTTTTGACTCCGGTCGTTGGGGCGGGAGTTCTGACGAGCGACTTCATGCTATTCAACGGACGTAGTATTACCGCGAGCGGATCGACAAGAATCTTCCGTCGGTTGAACGTGTCAGGCGCTTACTCTAGGTCGCGGAGCACGATCGAGGCGTCACCCACCAGCACCTTCACTGAGAGCCATATCTACAACGCGCATTTTGATTACAGACTGCGTAAGATGACTCTAAGTGGTGGATATTCAAATGTTAACCAGTCGGCGACGTCCATTAAGAATGGGCCGTTCGTGCTAAACTCGTTCTACTTGAGTTTCTCCCGATGGTTCAACGTGTTTTAAGCTGCCGCGCATCGAAAGTGCGGAGGGGCTGGGCTGTGTTTCTCCTGGTTCTGCTTCTTGCAGCCTTTGCGTTTGCGGGTAAGGCAAAGAAAAACGTAGATGCAGAAGACACGCCTCCAGATCTGTTACTGGAAGGCGGACGGAAGTTGAGTTTTGAACGGACCCTCAGTTCCGAAAACGACGTTCGCGGGAAGCCTGGTTTCTGGACGAAGCTAGTCAATGTGGTGATTGGCGCCCCAGACTACAAGTTGTTAGTGCGGCCATACAGTGTTGCGGTGGATTCACATGGACGCATCATTGTTACGGATCCTGGCGTGGGTGGAGTGCACATCTTCGACCAGGCCCAGCACAAGTATAAGTTTCTGGAGAGAAAAGAGAAAAGTAAAGACTCAATGCTTATGCCGCAGTGCGTAGCTGTGGATGCAAAGGACAACATCTATGTGACGGATTCGCAAGCCGGCAAGATTTTTGTCTTCGATGCAAATGGCAAGTTTCGTACTGCATTGGGTAGCTTGAAAGGTGGCGAGGGCTTTTACAAGCGGCCGACTGGCATCACAATCGATCCAGAGACGCAGCGGATATATGTAACAGACACGCTGCGTGACAAGATTTTTGCGCTGGACACGAATGGGCAAGTTATAACTTCGTTTGGTACGCACGGTACGGAAAAGGGGGAATTTCACTTTCCGACCGAAGTGTTAGCCAAAGGAGGAGTAGTGGCGGTCGTTGACGCAATGAATTTTCGCGTCCAAATGTTCGATCGAGAAGGCACTTATAAAGGTGTGATCGGCAATCTGGGGGACTCTAACGGACAGTTCTTCCGTCCCAAGGGAATTGGACTGGATTCGGAAGGGCACATCTATGTCGTTGAAGGCGCTTGGGGCATTGTGCAGGTTTTCAACATAGAGGGCCAATTGCTCTATACCTTTGGTAGTCGTGGAACGAAGATGGGCGAATTCCAATTACCGGCAGGTTTATTCATCGACCAGAGCGACCATATTTACGTTGTAGACTCCTACAACCATCGGGTCCAAGTGTTCAAGTATCAGGGGGTGAAGGCGAAAACTGAAGGAGTGCTGCGGTGAGGCGCCTATTTGGTGTTTGCGCAATACTGCTGCTGTCTTTCAGCGCACCATTGCCGGCTCAAGTGCAACTTCCAACTCACGACGTTTTGGGAGTGCATGACATGAGTGCGGGGACATCTCCCATTCATGGACCGAATGCAAATGCCTGCCTCTATTGTCATGCACCCCACTCCGGCATCAAAGAGGGACCATTGTGGAGCCAGACGCTCTCGGTAAAGCCCTTGGGCAACACATACTCCAGCAGCACTGTTCAAAACACGCAACGTCAACCCTCGCTCGGTTCGGCCAGCAATCTTTGCTTGAGCTGCCATGATGGAACGGTTGCGTTAGGCCAGTCAGTACCTTATGGCAAGCTCAGCATGTCAGCGGCCCTCAGTAATCCGCTGGACAAGCTTGAAGCGTCGCATCCTTTTAGTTTGACGGCAACACCTCCGGACGACGCGTCAAGTCTGGTTGAGTCGCTCCACAGCTCTGGGCAGACTGCGGACCAGACGAAGTCGGTTCAGTTGATCAAAGGTAACGTGGAGTGTACCAGTTGCCACGATCCTCACAGGCAATCACTCGACAAGTATTCCCTCAATTTCCTGGTACTGGATAATCGCAAGAGTGGCCTCTGTCTATCCTGCCACACGGTCGTCCAGCGAAAGGTGAAGGGAATCGAAAATCCGCTTGAGTCATGGGACACGAGCGCGCACGCAAACACCACCGCACTATTCCGTCCATCCGCTGGCCTTGGTGGTTACCTTAGCGTAGCTGACTCCGGCTGCGAGTCCTGCCACATGCCGCACAACGCAGGTGGCGCAAAGGGCTTGCTCCGTCATTCGACTACCGCGGCCCCGAATGCGGACGATGCATCCCAAAGCTGCATCAATTGCCACAACGGCGGAAGCGACAAGCTGGCAGTGCCAATCCTGGATGTGTACAGCGAAGTGGAAAAAAGAGGCCATCCATTTCCTACTACCGACAACTTGCATTCCACCAACGAGTCCACAGTTCTAGATCAGAATCGGCATGCAAGCTGCGTAGATTGCCATAATTCGCATTCTTCCAAGCTGATGGTAACGGGGTCATTCACTGCTCCACCAACACTTCGGCCTTCGCAGTTTGGAGCTGCGGGTATCGCTGCTGATGGCTCTAGCCTTGCAGGCCCGGCTGTTAATCAGTACGAGACCTGCTTGCGTTGTCACGGCAACAGCGTAGGCAAGCGGAAATTGGAGACAACCTACGGGTATTTGCCCACTCGCGCATTGTGGGGCGGTGACGAGCTTAATTTGATCCTCCAGTTTGGAGTGACTTCGACCTCCAGCCATCCGGTGATGCGCGATGCGAATCCTACTCTGGATGCTCAGCCCAGCCTACTGACCTCTATGCTCGATCGGACTGGAACGAACCCGATTCGATCATTACAACCAGGACCGATTCGTCTATTCTGTACGGACTGCCATAACAGCGACCAAAGCCGCGAATTCGGCGGGTCCGCGCCAAATGGGCCTCACGGTTCAATTTACGACCATATTCTTGAGCGTGAGTATGTCCCTAGCAAGGTGAATGAGGGAGGCACCTGGCCAACAGGTGGCCCAGGCACGCAGGTGATCAATCTCAACACCATTGCCTCTCCCTACCCCCGCAGCAGTGGCCCCTATGCTCTTTGTGCTAAGTGTCACGACATTGACAACATCATGTTGAACAAGAGTTTCGCCCAACACAGCGTACATATCGGCAAAGGCCTTTCCTGCTCGGCATGTCACAGCGCGCACGGTGTTCCTCCAGGAAGCACTTCGGGATCTTCTGGTCGGCGCTTGATCAATTTCGATGTGAGGGTCGTTGCGCCAAACGGGTCTTCCACCTTGTATAACGCTGACGGCACTTGCTCGCTGACCTGCCACATGGTCCGGCACTATGCGTCGGGAGGCACTCAGCAGATAGAGCGGCTGACAGAGGCTTCGCCTCGGCCGTTTTAGTGCGGGATGGTAGCGTGACACGTCTCCACAAACTGCGTCAAATTGAGTCGTGTAAGCTGATGTTTCCTAAGGCGATCAACGCGAGAGGGAATCTCTGTGAATATCCCTCGGTTAAGTAAGATCCAGAGATCTCTCATTCCGATGAAGACTATCAATTTGCAGCTAAGCCCACCCAAATACTTGGCTCTTGTCATTCCAGCTCTTGCGTTGGTTTATGCAGGGATCGCGGGGCTGAGAACAGTCAGTGACCCGGATCTTGGCTGGCAGTTGGCTACCGGACGATGGATTATCCAACACAAAGCGATTCCATCCGTCGATGTTTTGTCCTATACCGGCGCGGGACATGAATGGATATACCCAGCCCTCTCGCAGGTGGTGCTTTACTGCACTTATCTGGCGGGTGGTTACTCTCTCCTTTCATGGCTAGCAGCGGCAGCGTGTGTCGGGACGGTTGCCTTCATTTTGCGTCGTGGCCAGCAGGCAACGGCTATCCTGGCAATCATCGCAGTCCCAATTATTGCGGAACGCACGCCTCCTCGCGCCGAGATGTTCTCGGAGGTGTTGCTTGCCGCATTCGTCAGTCTGCTTTGGCAATACTTCCGATCTGGACGTGCAGCGTTGTGGCTGTTACCACCTCTCATGTTGCTCTGGGTCAACTTGCACCTTGGATATGTTGCTGGACTGAGTATGTGTGCTGCGTATGTGCTCCTTGAATTTGGGGAAATGCTGTTTGCGGAACGGCGCCCAGCAGCATTCAGCCGCCTCCGTCACGCCACACCATGGCTGCTGCTTTGCCTTTGTGCAAGTTTCGTAAATCCATGGGGAATTCGCAACTACGTCGGAATGATGAGAGTGCTTCCGGTGCACAGCACGATCTGGGTCACGGAGCTAGATCGTCTCTCTTTAACGCCAAGCACCATTCTGCACGATCTGGCGTGGCGAGATCCGGGAAGTGCCGTCTGGTGGTTGATTGGAGCAGCTCTTGTGGCGATGCTTGTCGGTTTATGCCAGCGACGAATCGCCGCAGCAATAATCCTGGGCATAGCAGTGTACGAGTGCTTCCACTCGGTCCGATTGGCAGGTCCATTCGCAATAGTTACGGCCATCATCGGTGGGTCGATACTTGCAGATGGGCTCAGTCTCAGCTGGCTAGAGTCAGCTTTCGAGCGCTATGGTCTGAAACATTTCCGCGCTCTCGTCACGGTCTCGATCTTTTGCGCAGTCGCAGTCTTTGCAGGAGTAAGGATCGGAGACTTGATTACAAACAGGTATTACTTGCGGACGCCTGGTCAGTTTTCTTTTTTTGGAGTGGGGGCGGCTTCGTGGTATCCGGAAAGCGCCGCATCATTCATCAAGAGTCAGCACCTGCCGGGAAACATCTACAACGAATACAATCTTGGCGGCTTTGCCACATGGACACTTTCGCCGACTTATCCTGATTACATCGACGGTCGCGGGGCTCCTTTTGATGGCAGCCTCTTCTTTCGTTCACTAGAACTGCTGCAGGAGCCGCTGGATTCTGCCAAGTGGACCGAAGAAGCGAATCGCAGGGGCATCAACACTGCCGTGATATTGGTAAACCATATTGTAGGACAGGGTCTACCCAATGTTGATGCGTGCGGAAGCAAGGGCTGGAGCACTGTTTACCTTGATACACAAGCAGCAGTCTTTGTGCGGAACCTTCCTGAAACAGCCAAAATTGTGAGCGCTCTGAAGATTGACTGCAATAAAATTTCATTCAATCAGCCACCAACTAGTTCGGGAAGCCTGGGAAATGCGGAAAGGTTTACTTATTATCTCGATGCGGCCGGCATCCTCAACGCACTCAAACGGAGCCCGGAGGCGTTAGAAAAGCTGGACTTGGCCGAACGCATCTTTGAGGAGAACCCGGACTTACACTACCTGAAGGGTGTCGCGCTGTATTCCATGGGGCAGCAGAAACAAGCCGAGAAGGAGTTGCGTCGATCCCTGGAGCTTGTCCCTATGGAGCAAACGTCGACATTGCTCGCGATGCTGTTCCGAGAACAAGGGCGGTACGTTGAAGCAGCAACGGTTCTGAGCCAGGCGGTGGAGCATTCGTCGCATCCGCATCAATTGTATTTAGAACTGGGCGTGCTGAATCTGGACCTGGGGCAGCCCGCGAAGGCATTGACTTTATTCGACAAGGCTGAAAACTCGAGCCCATATCATGGCGACGCGGTTTCGCTCGGTTCGAGTTTCAATGCTTTGCTGGCAGATGGTCGAGAAAGCGCGTGGTGGAGGCTAGCTGATATTTACGAATCCCAAGGCCTGATGCGGGAAGCCCAGCACGCACGCGCGCAAGCCGCCTCTGCGGCTGAGAAAGTTCGCCAATCCCAAGTGAAAGAGTAACAGTAGCGATGTCCATGTACGCAGAGCTCAAAACACTAACTAAGCTGAGGGGTTTGCAGTTGTCGGCACTTGCATTTCTGCTTGCTGGCTTAGCGTCGTTGAGCATGATACCTAAAGCTCCAGTTCGGGATGCTGACGTGTGGTGGCATTTGAAAGTGGGGGATTGGATCGTTGCAAATGGGGCAGTTCCTCACACGGGTATTCTTTCCGGCACGGCTGCGGCCAAGCCATGGATTGCGTATGCCTGGGGCTACGAGGTGTTGCTCTCTCGGGCCTACGCGTGGTTGGGGCTGACTGGGATCGCATGGTTTGGAATTGTGCTGACTGTTGCAGTGGGTTGGGCATTGTTCTGGGCGTTGTATCGACTTTCGGGAGATTTCTGGCGTTCTTGGATCCTTTGCGGCGTGTCCTGCCTGGCGTTTTTGTTCAATCTGCTTCCCAGACCGGCGTACTGCTCGATGCTTCTATATGCGGTGATGCTCGCCATGTTGTTGGAGGCTGGCCGCCGCGCAGATCCGAAGACGCTCTACTTACTTCCTGTGGTGTTTGTGGTCTGGGCCAACCTTCATGTGCAGTTTGTCTATGGGCTATTTGTGCTGGCACTCTATGTTGCGGCGAATCTTCTACGGAGGATGATCGGCGACAGGGGAATCGGTGTGAGGTTACTCCCAGCTTCGTCGATTCCCATCAAGATACTCATCGGAGTTTTTGTTGGCTGCGCCGCGGCCTGCTGCATCGGCCCTTATACATATCATCTGTTCGAAGTTGTGTTGGGATACTCGACATCGAAAGTCCCTTACCTTTACAGCCAGGAACTGCAGCCACTTGATTTTCAGCATCCCTCAGACTACTTCCTGGTGATTATCGGAGTTTGCGCTCTGGTTTTTGTGTTGTGGCGCAAGAGGGTTGATATGTTCAAGGTCGCACTGTTGATCATCGCGGGTGCGCTTGGATATCGAACACTAAGGGATGCATGGTTTCTGGCCGTGAGTGCCGCTCTGATTCTGGCCGATTTCCCGGCAGGGGATGCAGAAAAACGCAGGCTGAAATTGCCCGAGTTGGCGCTCGTTGCTGTGCTACTTTCGGGAGCGCTGTTTCTTACGGCAAGGAATACCGGGTTTAACCTCCGCGGACTGGACCAGGCGATCAGTGCGGATTACCCGGTCGACGCGGTCAATTATTTGCGGCGACATCCGGCTGCGGGGCCTCTCTATAACGATTTCGGCTGGGGAGGTTTCCTGATCTGGTATTTGCCCGGATATCCGGTGTCGATCGATGGCCGTAATGACCTGTACGGCGACGAATTTGACCAGACTGCGTTCAACACCATGAGTGGAGCTTACTCGGGTGATCCAACGCTAGAACGCGCGGGCGTCATATTGATTCCCAAGGAAACCCCGCTTGCAATCGCTCTGAGTGCAGATCCACATTACCGATTGGTCTTCTCCGATCACATTGCGGCGGTTTTCACCCGAAACTAACGGCAATGCGGCGTTAGGAGGCAACGAGTCAAGACTTGTTGATCAGGGGCATATGACGCATTCAGTGCGCCAGAGTTCGTGGAAGGATCGAAGCAGAGGCTTCGAGATGTGATCCATATCCTAGTAATCAGAATGACTGGACGGGGTACTATCGTTGGAAGCAAAAATGCTCAGCATTACTGAGGTAGGGCTTTGTCCTGCGGTAATGTGCAAGGGCGGCCAGGTGGAGTGATGTAACCGCGCACGCATGGCGCTAGTTATCTGCTCGCCTATTTCATAGGAGTTTTATAACAGATGGAAAACGAAACAACCTCGGTCGCTGTTTCCTCGGGCTCCCCTGAGAGCAGTACTGCCGAGCCGCAAACGGAATGGACTTCTATTAAGGTCTACTCGCTTGGCGCGATCAGCCTTGTGCTGGGAATCGCACTTGGAGCCTTGTTCCACGGTCCGACACAGGGGCCTCAGGGAGCGGTGGCACAGCAGCAGATTACGGCGAATGCTCAGCCTGGTATGCCACCACAAGCGGCAGCGATGCAAGTGCCAGACGATCCTATCTTCGAGAAGGTAAAGAGCGATCCAAACAACTTCGACTTGCTATCGCAGGCTGGCATTGCGGCGATGAAATCAGGAAACCCGAAGCTTGCAGTTGGTTATTACGAGCGCGCCCTGAAGGTTAAGGAAGATGCTGAGGTTCGCACCAACCTCGGGAATGCGTACTTCAGAGCGGGAGATCCAGACCAGTCTCTCCAAGAATTTGCGATGGTCATTAAAGCTGATCCCAAGAATGCTAATGCGCTTTACAACACAGGTGTGGTGCGCTTGATGGGTAAGAACGATCCGAAAGGTGCCATCGAATCCTGGCAAACCTTTCTGAAATACAATCCCGACAACCCTCACAAAGCGCAAGTTGTGCAGATGATTGAGAAAGTTAAGAAACTCCCAAAATCGTAGTTCAAGATCAATTATGGGGCGTGGCTCAATGCTGCGCCCCATTTCATTTGAGAGTGAGTTAAATCAGGCTGGGTAGCAGCGATTCGTGCTACTCCTCTTGCACATCGGAACTTCACGACACTGTGCTCTTAAGCTGCCCGCAGTACCTCTCACTGACAAAGTTCCTGATCGCATTTCCCGCTGGACGCCCACTGAATTAGCGCTTCTGTGACTGTTATCACAAGGAATAGGGAATAGGCAGGAATAAGCTTGTGTTTACCTGAGCATTGAATCTGTGATCGCTGGGTGGCTCAAAACCGCCATCGCTGATTCAGGCTCTATGCGTGGGATTAAAGAATCGTGAGTGAATACACGCGAAAAGCGGCTAAGAAATGGGCGAAATCCCCCATTCCTCGTGGCTCAAATTCAAAGTTGTGGACTGTTTTCAGTAACTTAGGGCGGGGCGCGACGGATGGCCCAACGCTTGCAATTCGGATTCTAGATTTTGGAAAGTAGGTAGCCCTCGATGGGTTTCAAGTCTGTTTGGAACAAGGTGTATCAGGCGCTGGCTTCGGTGCGCACGGGTATCCTTCTTATCATTGTCGTTGGTATCTTCTCGGCGGTGGGTACTGTTGTGTTACAGCGACCCACCACAGAGCCTGAGGACTTGCAGAAGGCGTATTCGCCTGAAACGCTGGCGCTATTGGACCGACTTGGCCTGACTGATATTTTCCACGCCTGGTGGTTCCTTGTTCTGCTCTGCCTATTCTGCCTGTGCCTGATTTTCGTATCGGTTGATCGTTGGCCGAATGCTTGGAAGCTCTATTCCAATCCAATCCGGTTTGCGCCTCCATCGTTCCGTCCGAGTCTGCCGGAGCAAGTAAAGATACCGGTCAAGGATGAGACAAAAGCGCTTTCGATCACACAGAGTGTGCTGAGTCGTTTAGGGCTAAGCCCATCGGAAGTCTCTGATAACGGGGCGCGCGGACTATTCGCACAAAAGCAGCGCTTCTCTGTGTTCGCCGTATTCATCGTGCACCTGAGCCTACTGTTCATCTTCGCGGGATACATCATGGACGGTATTGTTGGCTACCGCGGCAACATCATGGTGCCCGAAGGCGAGGCCCGCAACCAGATTACGTTGCGCGATGACAAGGGCGGACAATCGAAGAAAACCATTCCATTCCTTATTCGCTGTGATGCAGCCGGAGAAGAAACCTACGCTGACGGCAGCCCCAAGAAGTGGTGGTCGAAGCTGACGATTCTTGAAGATGGAAAAGAAACGGTTCACAAGACGATCATCGTCAACGATCCGCTGACCTATAAGGGACTCCGCCTCTATCAATCGAGCATGGGACAGTCGGGCACGCCAAAGACGTTGACCGTAACTGCCACTCCGACCAAAGCTGGCGCCCCCGAGGTAGTCGAGATTCCGCTTAAGGGCTCGGCGAAGCTGAGCGACGGAGAGACTCTTAGCATTCTGCGCTGGGTCCCGGATTACTACGTTCAGGACAACGAGGTTTACAACAAGTCCGAAGACCCAGAGAACCCCGCTGTGCAGTTCGGCCTCACCGACGCGAGCGGTAACACCAAAAAGCTCTGGATTCTTTATTCGCAACTGAACAGTACCCAGGGCCAGGATGCTCCGTACGAACTCGCGCTGAAGAGTGCGACGTGGTCGAAGTACACGGGCTTAGAGGTGTCGCACCAGCCTGGTCAGTTTGGTGTCTGGATCGGCGTTGTGCTGATGGCTATTGGTTTGGTGATTGCCTTCTACTCGCAGCACGTGCGCGTCTGGGCGGCAGTGGTCGACGACGGCAAAGGCGGAAAGTTGCTGTGGGTTGGTGGCACGAGCAACAAGAATCGCGATCGTTTGAAAGCGAAGTTTGCCGAAATCAAGGCGGCGCTCGAGCAGGAATTGGGTAGCGAAGCCGGTTCGAAGTCCAACGAAAAAGTTGAAGAGATTACGCTGACCAAGGCCTAGAGCCGAGGGTGAACGCAGGAGTCATAAAGCTATGCAAGACGTACAAGTAGAGACACAGCAGCGGCAGGCGACAGGTTCCGTTCTGCTGGCTCTAGTGGGACTGGGAATCGCCTTTGCGCTGATCGTTGCGTTACTGGCCGCGGCGAAGGCTCACACCGGGCCAATCTATGGCGAGTCCAACATGCTGTACACGGCGCTGGTGCTGTATGCAGGCGCGGCCACGCTGTACATGGGTTACGGCGTAGCCGGGATTGAACGCTATGTGAACATCGCGTCGCTCCTGACTATTGCTGGATTCGTCGCGAATACGGCTGCCGTGGCGCATCGGTGGTCGGTTGCAGGGCGTCCGCCGTTCTCGAACATGTACGAGATGCTGTTGAGTTTCGTCTGGACGCTGGCGTTGCTGACCGTCATTGCTGAGAAGGCGTACAAGGTCAAGATCATTGGCTCGATCACGATGCCGATTTCTGTCGTTTCGGTCATTCTGATGCAACTATTGCCGAGCGATGTTCGTCCGCTGGTTCCGGCGCTGCAGTCGACCTGGCTGCAGGTCCACGTGACCCTGGCAATGCTCTCGTATGCAGCCTGTGCCGTGAGCTTCGCTCTCGCAATGATGTTCCTGATTCAGGACGACATGAAGACCGAATCCTTCCAGGCCCTGACGTCGACCGGGATGGTTGCGGTATATGCGGGCATGCTGATCACGAGGTTCCGCTCCGGTGGTTCGCTTGCGGTGACTGCCTACGATCTTCAGCAAAAGACCGAAGTGATGATTTCGCGCGGGAACCCGCTGTTTATCCGCATTCCCGACCTTGGCTGGCTCTACATGCTGGTCCTGGCATCGGCAGTGGCTCCGCTGCTGCTGTACATCGTGGCGCAGGTAAAGAAGGATCGCTCGCTCTTCGACGCGGCCAGCAAGGCGATGTTCATAACGATTCTGCTGCAGGCCGCTGGTACGGCGATCTTCATCGCCCGCGTTAAGAACGGACAGTACGCTGCTCCTGAAGCCGACGGGCTGTACTCGACTGCGCTTCCGGCGAATCCGTTCCTGCTGGCAGGCATGATCGGTGGAGTCGTGGCGGGCCTGTTGTACCTCCTGCTGTTGTGGCGACGTGAGGGGCTGCAGAAGATGCTGCCGACGGCAGACGTACTGGATAACGTGACCTACAAGATCATCTGCATTGCGTTCCCGTTGCTGACCCTGATGATCGCGGCAGGCGCTTACTGGGCTAATCAAGCTTGGGGAAGCTACTGGAGCTGGGATCCGAAGGAAACCTGGGCGGCAATCACCTGGCTGGTGTACGCGGGCTACCTACACATGCGCATCACGCGCGGCTGGAAGGGACGTCGCGCGGCCTGGTTTGCCATCCTGGGGTTCGCAGTCGTTATCTTCACGTTCTTTGGCGTGACTTACCTTTTGCCGGGACTGCACGCCTACGCGGCTGGTTAATCGAGTATTTGCAACCAGGGCCGTCGCAGTTTGCGGCGGCCCTTTCTATATGCTATGCCACACGGTCGGGATTGATCTCCTGCTGAGCTTGGCGACCCGCCTTTTCTCGCTCGATCTTCCCGGCGGGACGATGCTCGGCAGGTTCTTGCTGCTTGGTCTCTCCGGTGCCAGCCCGTTCGATGATGGCGTTGATCTCGCCTCCGACCAGCATTGCCAATCCTGTGACGTAGAACCAGAGCAACAGGATCATCACAGCGCCAAGCGCGCCGTATGTGGCGCTGTAACTATTGAAAAAGTGCAGGTACACGCGCAATCCGAACGAGACGGCGATCCACAACAGCACTCCGACTGCTGCACCCGGAGTGACCCAATGCCACTTGGGATGTTCAACGTTTGGAGCAAAGTAGTACACCATCGAATACGACAGCAGCAGAAAAGCCACCGCCACTGGGTACTGCAGAATCTGCCAGACCGCCTTTAGGGTCCCCCCGCCGATTATGTTCGCCACATGGCTGCCGCCCACCACGATCGTTACCGCGACAAAGATCAGAACTCCCAGCGCTACGGTCAGGCCCAAGGCGATTGCGCGCTGCTTGATCATTGAGCGGCCTTCCTTGACCCCGAAAACCACGTTCAGTGTATCCATCAAGGCCGCGGTTCCGGACGAGGCCGAAAGCAGTGCAAACAGAACGCCGAAGGTCAGCTTTCCTCCTCCACTGGCCTGCAACGCCGTGTGCAGAGTTTGATTCACCAGTCCGGCAGCAGCCCCAGGCATAGCACGAGTGATATAGCTGGCGAGGCTCTCAGCCGCGGGGGATCCCGGACCGGCAAAGACTCCAAGTAGCGCGGTCAGGAAGATTCCCAGTGGGAATATGGCGAAGAAGAAGAAGTAAGCGAGCTGGCCGGCGCGGCCCAGAACATCATCATCATTTATGCCCTGCCACACTTTCAATGCGAGCTGCTTTACGCTTAGGCCCCCACCTTTCCAAGGGGAATTGTCCTTGCTTGAGGAGATTGGTGTTGAAGACATTGGCATTTAGAAGCGCAATCGCCTGACAGGTTTGTCCAGCGGAACAAGCCTCTGCTGGCTGGTTCTCGTCAAGCAGGGAAAGGCCGATTGCCTCGGTGATGATGCAATTCAGTTTGCAATTTTGCGCAGGTCTTCGATAATTCAGATATGGACGGTACCTGGAGAGTGATCGGGTGAGATCGCTTCGAATGAATTGGCAGGTCAAGACCCTGTGGCCGGTCGCACTCGTCTTGCTGATGGGGTTGCTGCTATTCGTGCTGGTCACGCTCACACTGCAGGATCCGGTGCGCAACCGAGTACTTGCGGTCGCTGTGGCCGGAGCGGTGGCAATTTGCTCCGTCCTGTTTGTGGTGCTGGCGGTCATGATTCAGCGGCCAATGGCTGAACTGCAGAGCAAAATTGCGCAGGTCCGCGCTGGTGACCTTTTCGTGAATGTTGATTTTGCCGACCGCAATGATGAGATAGGCGACCTAGGGCGACACTTCAACGAGATGGTGCAGCAGTTGCGCGAGAGCCGGGAAGAGATTCAGCGCTTGCATCGGACCCAGATGTCTCGCGCCGAGCACCTAGCGACTTTAGGCGAAATGGCAGCAGGCCTGGCTCATGAAATCCGAAATCCCCTGGCGGGAATAGCCGGGGTGATCGAGATCATCGGGCGCGATCTGCCTCCGGAATCGGCAGCTCGTTCAGTGACGGGCGAGGTGAAGCAGGAGATCGTTCACATTAATAAGATCGTGACGGAACTGTTGGAGATTGCAAGGCCGAAGGCCCCAAGCTTCCAGGTTGGGGACCTCGTGTCGGTGGTCCAGCACGCATCTCTATTTGCTCGCGATCAGGCGGCCGCTAAGAAGGTTGATCTGGATGTTAATTGCGACCAAGAGATTCCGAAGTTGGAGTTTGATAGCGGCCAGATTCATCAAGTCGTGCTCAACCTGCTCCTCAATGCCGTGCAGGCATGTCATGAAGGCGGGAGCGTCAAAGTGACGTTCGACTCGGATGCGCAGAACGTCACAGTGCGGGTCAGGGATACGGGGCAGGGGATTCCGCCGCAGGTCCTGCCAAACATCTTCAGGCCGTTTTTCACCACCAAGGGAAATGGAACGGGCTTGGGACTCTCGCTGGCGCGGCGCATTGTTGAGGATCACAGTGGGACGATCGATGCCGAAAGTGAGGTCGGCAAGGGGAGTGTGTTCACAATGGTAATTCCGCGGATTAGGGCTACGGAGTGAGACCGTAAGGGGAATTCAGGGGGCACCGGATAGGTCGGTTCGTGATACTCTCAAATGCCGGTTCAGACAACAATATAGATGCCGAGTGAAAAAGTATTAATCGTCGATGACGAGAAGCTAGTACGTTGGTCTTTGCGCCAAAAGTGCGAAGAGTGGGGATACCTTGTCTCGGAAGCAGAGACGGGGACCAATGGACTGCGCCTGGCGCGGAATGAATCGCCGGATCTGGTGTTGCTGGACGTACGCCTGCCCGATATGAACGGATTGCAGGTATTGGAGCGGCTGAAACAGGCTGGGGACGCCCGGGCTGTCATCATGATTACCGCAGACCCCCAGCTGGAGGACGTGAAGCAGGCCCTGAAGCAGGGGGCGTATGACTTCATCGGTAAGCCGATCGACTACGACGAACTGCGGGTGGCGGTAAAGAATGCACTCGAAGCAACGCAGTTGCGTTCGGAAAACGAGACCCTCAAAAAGGAAGTCCTACAGCGGCGCCGTGCCGCTTATCACGACGTAGTCGGCGAGTCCCAGCGTATGCGGGACCTGATGATGTTCGTCAACAAGGTCGCTTCGAGCGAAGCCACCACCATCCTGATCCAAGGCGAAAGCGGCACGGGTAAGGACCTGATCTCGCGCGCGATCCACTTTGAGAGCCGCCGAAAAGACAAGCCGCTAATCGTGATCAACTGCTCGGCAATCCCAGAAACGCTGATGGAAGCCGAACTCTTCGGACACGAGAAGGGCGCTTTTACCGACGCGAAGACCATGAAGAAGGGCCTTTTCGAGCAGGCGGATGGCGGCACCCTGTTCTTGGACGAAATTGGAGAATTGTCGGGGCTGCTGCAGGCAAAACTGCTCCGGGTTCTCGAAGAGCAGGTCATCCGCAGAGTGGGCGGGGTGAAAGATCAGGAAGTCGACGTTCGCGTCATTGCCGCCAGCAATCGCGATCTGGAGAGGGCAGTACGCGAAGGGCAATTCCGACAGGACCTGTATTACCGATTGGCGATCATCTCCATTTTTCTGCCGCCTCTTCGAGAGCGCCGGGAAGACATTCTGCCGCTGGTCAACTTCTTCATTGAGCGCTACAACAAGCGATTCCGTAAGTCGGTGAAGGGAATTACGCCGGAGACGCGGGAACTGCTGCTCAAGTATGACTGGCCGGGCAATGTACGCGAACTGAAGAACGCAATTGAGCGCGCAATGATCCTGGAAGACGACGATATGCTGCGGCCCGTGTATCTGCCTTTCTCGGTGGGTTCACCGCTCAGCAGTTTGACGGCCTTCGAAGTCTCGTCGGGTGTGACTGCGCCCGGAGTCGGTGGATCGTTCGCGCCGCAATCTGAAGTTCAGGTGGTGAATGGGAAGAACCTGCCGCGGTTGTCGATTCCTAACGGTGGAACCAGTCTTGAAGAAATCGAGCGAACCTTCGTCGAAATGGCGATGAACCAGGCGAACAGGAATCAGACCCAAGCTGCCAAGTTGTTGGACATTAGTCGCGATGCCTTGCGCTATAAGCTAAAGAAGTTCGGACTGATGCACTCGGAAGACGAAGAGGTAAGTGCACCACCTCATTAAATCGGTATAGAAGCGGCAATTCTGCCCTGAGACTTGCAGGCGATAATGCGGAATCGTCCGCACGTCTGCGCTAATTCCCACACCGAAATAAGTTCCGATCCATAGCGTAGCCTTACTCCGAAAATGTAAGTCTCTGAAAACAGGGCAATGTCTCTTCGAAAGTTCCCCGCCCCATTTGGCCCTCAATGTGCGTTAAGAGACCGGTAGGGAGAATACTGTGGAACCGACCCTGGTCGTCATCGGCATAAGCATTTGCAGCGCCAAGCTGCGAACGCGAGAACGCTTTCTGCTGACTCCCGACCAGAAGACGGAAGCTCTTTCCACCCTGGTGCGTTCGAACGCCATAGACGAAGTCATCGTTGTCTCGAATTGCAATCGCACGGAATTCCTCGTTTGGACCCAAGACGCCTCCGAGGCCGCAAATTCTGTTCTTCGTTACCTCACACGTTCAAGAAATCTGAAACTGCAGGAATGGTCCAACTTCTACCGCTTGGTCGGTGACTCTGCGGTGAGTCATGTATTTCGGATCACAGCGGGCATTGACTGTGCGGTCTTTGGAGAACCTGACGCGACCGATTGCATGCTCGTGGCTTGGCAGCAGGCACAACGTGCGAGTACCACGGGACGGTTCCTGGATTCTCTGATGGCAAAAGCATTCAGCGTAGCCGGAAGAGTGCGGCAGGAACTCGGTGCGCCAGCCAACACCACGACGGTGGCGCAGGCGGCGCTTCTGGTGTGTCAACAATCCTTGGATGACCTGAGCAATTGTCGCATCCTCGTACTCGGCGCCGGTCAGATGGCTCTTCTGGCCGTGCGTGAACTCCAGAATGCAGGCGCGAGAGACATCATCATTGTGAACCGCACCTGGGAGCACGCACGGCACCTAGCGAAGCAGTGCAACGTCAGAGCAGTTGAATCCGAGAACTTGCGCGAACAGCTCTTGCTGGCGGATCTGGTCATCTCGGCCGCGTCGCAACGAATCCTGCTATCGCCAGAAGAACTGGAAGCCGTTGTACGCGAGCGAGAAGGCAAGCCGCTAATGCTTGTCGATACTGCTGTTCCTCGCACAATTGATCCCCATGCCCGCCAGATTGATGGCGTGACCCTGCTTGACCTCGACGATCTGTGCAGTGCAATGGACCAACGCGAAGGACGTCGGCCCATGCGCGTTGCTGCCGAACACATCATCGCCGACGAGGCTGCGGGATTCCGCAGCAAACTGCTTTCGCAATCCATGCTGATCACAATCTCCGGAATGCGTGAGAGACTCGAAGCAATCTGTCAGCAAGAAATGGATCTGCTGCGAGATCAGTTCGGCCCATTCACGCAAGATCAGGAAGTCGCGTTGCAGGCACTCTCCGTGCATATTTCGCAGCGCATATCGGCGAGTCTAGCTCGGCAACTGAAAGAAGTGCCGGAGCGTACAGAACTCACCAGTGCGGTCCAGCAGCTATTCCAACTCGAACACCACAACCTGAAGGCCAAGGTCGGCGACTAAGTCGTACACGGCTCCATTCTGCATACGGGGTACACTCTAGTAACCAAGCGCGAACTTATCCTTAAGTCAGCGAACTCATCTGCCGCTTAATTAATCGAAGAGATTAATTGCTACGCGGAAAATCGGAATTCCCGAGGAGGATAGATGAGGCGCATTGCCCTGCTTTTCATGCTTCTGATGAGCGCCGCTGTTTGTTTACAGGCGCAGTCCAACTGGTCCTTCAAGGGGACCGTCATCAAGATGCGCATGACTGAGTGCACCGCACAAAAGAGCTTCATGGCTGCGATGGCAGGTCAGCAAGGGCAGACTCAAACTGCGTGTCCTGAGTACACGATCATCGGCGACAAGGTTGTTTATGTAGTTGTGGGGCGGCACGCAGATGAGTTCATGCCGCTTGCCGAGAACATTCAATTTCTCATTCGTAAGAATGAACTGCTGCTGTTCTCCGATGACGAAAAGTCGAGGTCGCGATTTGCTATTCAGCAGATGACACTGCGCGGCGACTGGGAACGCGAAGAAGCGCGCAAAGAGGCTGCAACTCGGATGATGGAACGCAGTGCCAACTACGAAGTGCGCAACCCTCCACACACGTCAATGATTTCCAGCGGCCGATAAAAGCAACGTTGTTGAACCGGGGCGGCATGCGCCCGGTTCATCTTAAGTCGTAATCATCCACCTGATTCATTGAATTGACTGCAGCCAAACATGTGTCAATGCGGCTGATGGTGAAGTGTGCCCATTGTTAGCTGATTGTCCAGCGGCTGTCCGACTCAGAAAGGCGGGACGGAATCGCACGACGTTCCTGCCTTATGAGGTAAGGCAACTCAAGCATTCATGCATGACTCGATACATCCGTTCGCGACGGAGACCGGAGTGGAAATGAGACTTTCAAGCAAGCAAGGGATCGTGGTCTTCCTGCTCTCGCTCTTTTTGGCGGTCGTGCTGAGCTCGATGCCTCTCGATGCAGCCGACAAGACCGGGTTCACTTTGCAGACCGGCACAACGGAAGTTCGGCTTGCATTCTCCGCCTCCGATCGTCAAGGGCGAGCCGTGAAAGAGTTGACCGCGTCCGACGTTGCTGTTGTCGATAATGGAACGATTGTTCGCCAGTTCCGGAGCTTCGCTCGAGCGTCAGAGAGCCCACTTGATATCGTTATTCTGCTCGACAGCAGTGATTCGTTAGAGTCGCAGATTATCGAAGAAGTCTCGGAAGTGCGGAACTTTGTTGCGAACTCCGCGTGGGGTGAGCGTGACAGAGTCTCCATCATCTCATTTGGAGGCACGAAGCCGGTCGTGATCTGCACCAGCAACTGCACTGAAACCTCTGCACAGAATAAGCTCAGTGCCATTAAGCCTTCAGGCACTACCCCCTTGTACGACGCAGTGGTGACCGCAACAGATTTGCTGCGCTCAAGTCGCGAGCCGGAAGCTCGAAACGCCATCATCTTGTTCTCTGACGGCATCGACACCGAAAGCATACATTCATTGTCTGACGCAATTGAGGAAGCGGCGAAGCTGCAGTCTGCAATCTACTGCGTGAATCCGCGACAGAAGGAATCGAGCAATGGAGAAGGGCGGGCGCGACTCGAGGCGCTTGCCAATGCCACCGGAGGATTGAGCTATCCTTCGAGCCGCGACGCCCAGAGAATTCTTCGCGAAGTGATCAATGATCTGCACAGTGGATACATTCTCACCTACGAGGCTGCAGAACACAC
The DNA here is from genome assembly GCF_059726255.1 of Koromonas humicola. Classification (NCBI taxonomy): domain Bacteria; kingdom Pseudomonadati; phylum Acidobacteriota; class Terriglobia; order Terriglobales; family Koromonadaceae; genus Koromonas; species Koromonas humicola. The sequence continues at coordinate 3,890,384 of NZ_AP040873.1, read as the reverse complement.
GAATCGACAGCACTCAGTTGAGATCCTCGCCACCCGTGATCGACGACTGCAATTCCGTTCAAGGCGGATGTACGAAGAATGGTCGCTGTATTAAGCCGCCAAGCGGCCGCGATTGGATTTGTCGAATAGCAATGAATAATCCATGTACCGTTCTCAGTGGCGGCGTGGACTTTCGTGCGTCTTTTTACACAGAATTGCGTAAAAAAACGCGAAATTTCAGCCACAATCATCCCGTCTTCGCCCTCAATCGTGATCACAGAATTCGCTATTTCAAACGTCTAAACAGAAATTGGTGGGGAAGGTGAAAAAGGTGGTACTCAGAATGCAAAGTAGAAGCTTTCGGTGCCCCTATGAAGCTTGCGTTGAGCACTCTGATTACCGCTCTGCTGCTTTCAGTTACGTCAGAAGCGAAGCTACACCCAGTGCCGCTGTCGCCCGACACCCCTGACGCAAAATGCATTGAGTGTCACAACGATAAGTCGAAGGGTGCCAATGTCCACCCTGCGGTTGGCATGGGATGTACTTCTTGTCACGAGATACTCAAGGGCGCAGATAAGGGCTCCGATGTTACCCGAATTCGATTGGTGAAGCCGACATCCACCGCATTGTGCACGGGCTGTCACGAGCAGATGAAGTCCCGCAATGCAGGAGTGCATCCTCCCGTTTCGCGCAATTGCCTCTCTTGTCACGATCCTCATGTATCCGCAAACAAAGGTCTCCTAAAGAAGGCAGAGACAGGGAGCAAAGGCGAGAACCTGTGCCTCGATTGCCACGCTCAGGGATTGAATACTCCGGATAAAGGTAGCCGACACGCGGCGCTCGACATGGGATGCAACTCTTGCCACGTAACCCATAAGAACGGGCAAGACGGAAAGTCAGAGACAAAATACCATCTGACCAAAAGTGCCCCTGCGCTCTGTCTCGACTGCCACGACGCGAAAGATCCAAAACTGGCCGCTGCGCACAACAATCAGCCGTTTGCCGCAACAGATTGCGTGAGGTGTCACGATCCGCATCAGTCGCGCAGCCCGAAGTTGATGCAGCCCGTTCTGCACAGTCCATTCGAGTCCAAGGCTTGCGATAGCTGCCACGCGCCGGCAAAAGACGGCAAGGTCGCTCTGACAAATACGGACAGGAAGGCGATGTGTGTCACTTGTCATTCCGACCAGGCCGAAGCGATCGAGAAAGCTCCAGTTCAGCACCCCGGAGCCGGTGGAGATTGCACCGACTGCCACGACGCGCATGCCGGTAAGTCGCAAGGAATGCTGAAACCTGATCCGGTCAGCGCGTGCCTCGGGTGCCATTCCGATATCGCCGAGCAGCACTCGAAGTTGCACCTGCACCAGCCTGCGTTTCAACAGGGTTGTTTGACGTGCCACGTCGGACACGGCGGCAAGTACCTGCACCTGCTGCGCAGTAATTCTGCGAACAATCTTTGCCTCGAGTGCCACGGAGCAGATGTGGAGCCTCAGAAGCTCGAAGCGGAGCACATGGTGACGATCTTCGATGGGAAAGTGAAGCTGCCGGAGAACTATTTTCGGAAGATCACGATCCTGCCGCTCAAAAACGGAGCTGGGCATCCGGTTGAGCACCATCCCGTGACGGACATTATGGACTTGAGCACAGGGAAGCTGAAAACACAGCTGAACTGCTTGGTTTGTCACCAGCCCCACAGCTCGTCAAAGTCGGCGATGCTAGTGAAAGATCAAGAGGCGAACGCGCAATTCTGTAAGAACTGTCATACCAATCCGCTGAACCTGAAGGCGGCTGGGACCCTTGGAGCGAAATAGTATGTCTGCCCAAAGCTTGCGTGGTTTTCGAAAGGTAAGAAACATCGTCTGCTGCGCAACGGTGATTGCCGCCCTAGCGGCGCCGATCGCTTTCGGTGCGGACAAGAAGAAGACTTCCGGCAAAGCTAGTTCCGCACAGCAGCAGGGTCGCGTCGTATACGACATCAGCAAGCTGGTGTGGCCCAACCCTCCGGCCATTCCGCGTATCAAGTACGTGACTCAGCTAACAGGCGAAAAGATAGACTGGACCGCTTTTGAGGCCCTAAAGAAGAAGCCAAAGCAAAGCTGGATGGATCGCATCGCCGGAGATAAGCCGGTACAGGATCGCAAAGACATCAAGATTCCATACCAGCTCATTCGCGTGTACGGCATCGCAGTCGATTCGAAGGGGAAGATCTACGCGGCGGACCAGGGTGTCTCGGCGGTATTCATCTTCGATGTCGAAAACAAAGATGTAAAGCTCATCCGCAATCGCTATGAAGCGAGCTTTGGCCTGATCAACGGGATTGCCATCGATGACGATGACCGTCTGTTCATCACAGATACGAAGCTCAGGCACGTACTCGTGATGAACGCCAAGCACGAGATGGTGACCACCTTCGGCGGCGACATCATGGTAAGTCCGGCCGGTATCGCGATAGACACGGAGAACCGCCTGCTGTACGTGGTGGACACGCAACGCGATCAGGTGCTGGTTTACAGCCCAGACAACTACAAGCTACTTCGAAAGATTGGTATCACGGGAAAGAAACATACCCTCACCGACCAAGGTGCCTTCTCGTTACCTACCAACGTCGCTGTCGATCAGAAGGACGGGACGGTCTTCGTCACCGACACGCTGAACAATAGGGTAGAGATGTTCGATGCGACGGGGGAGTACATCGGTCAATTTGGCAAGTCCGGCGATGGGCCGGGATCGTTTGCGCGACCTAAAGGCATCGCCGTGGATGGCGACGGACACATCTGGGTGGTGGACGGGGTTCAGCAGCGCGTGCAAGTCTTCGATCGCAATGGACAACTGCTGATCTACTTCGGTGGACCCGGAGGCAGACCTGCCGAATTCAATGAGGCATATGGAATTGCCATCGATCGGCAGAATCGCGTGATTGTGTCCGAGCAGTACATTGGACGCGTGCAAGTGTTCCGCTACGTGAGCGATGCAGAAGCAGAAGAATTGAGAAAGAATACGGAGCGGGCAGATACATCCCCCGCTCCGGGTAAGTCCTCGCTTCCTGGAAAGGAATCGAAGGAACACAACAAGGGTGTTACCGCTCCTTGATCTCGCAAGCTTGGCTGTCTTATGGGCGGCCAAGAGATCGAGGCAGACAAATCTGTTAGGCTGCCCTCGACCTCTGAAGTACGCAGTGCGTTGTTGCATTTGCAGTAACTTTCAGGAGGTTGTTTATTATGAAGAAAGTATTTCTACTTATGTTGGCCGTGCTGACGGCTGGCACATTGATGGCCCAGGATGCTCCGGATCAAACGGGTGACGTCCTCGGCGCCCACAACGCCTATGGCCGTGGCTGCGTTTCCTGCCACGCTCCCCACAGCGGTGCTGCCGGTAACGGTGCCACCGACACAACCAAAGCTGTTTCCGGCAACCTGGCCCTCTGGGGTCAGGACCTGAGCCCGCTATACAACAAGACCATCGCGTTTGGCGATTGGGGTGGTTATCCAGTCACTCTGCCCACTGCCTACAGCAGTCCGTTCGATGCGACCACCGGCATCATGATGTGCCTGAGCTGCCACGACGGTAATCTGGCGAAGGTCGGCATGATGAAGGGCACCACGGTCGAGACCCTTCCAATCGTGGGCGGCACCGCCCCGACGCTGCTCGGCAACGACGGTTCGACCGCTGGCAACTACCAGAACGATCACCCAGTGGGACCAGCCGCTGTGGTTGGTTGCAATGGCAAGTACGACTGGGATTGCACAATCACCCTTAACGCAGACAGCACAAAGTTCGCTTCGATCACGCCCGGCACGAACATGACGAAGTTCATTGCGAATTACGGCTTCACGGCCGAGCTGTTCGACAACGGATCGAAAGAGCCGATGGTGACCTGCATCTCCTGCCACGATCAGCACAGCCAGACTGCGTATCATGGCACGATTAACGGCGCTGAAGGCAATTACAAGACGATGTTCTTCGTCCGCGGTTACTACAACCCGAAGACGGGCAGCAACTCCGTTTCTCAGTTCTGCCGCCAGTGCCACGGCGGTGAGGGCAATGAGATGCACGGAATTGACGGTGTGAAGACGATCTAGTTGTCCCACTTGGGGGAGGGGAACAGTCCTCCCCCGTTCTCGTGTTGTGGAGACCTTCCTGATGAAGTGCTTTGCTTTACTTAGTAGCGTACTCATACTGGCGAGTTTGCCAGCTTCGGCGCAGTTTGCAACGTCTCATGCACGAACGTTGCAACGGCCTTCGCTTCCCGGCGCTCCCGCAGTGGCCGGCAAGCCTGTTGTTCGCGTGAATGGGACCGTGCTCACCGATCGCGATCTTCTGCGCGAGATGTATCACATGTTCCCGTACGCCAAACAGCACAATGGCGGATTTCCGAAGAGCATGGAGGCTGACATTCGCGCCGGCGCTATGAAGATGATCGTCTTCGAGGAACTTGTGTACCAGGAAGCGCAGCGCCGCAACATGACGATTCCTCCCGCGCGCATGCAGAAGGCGATGAAAGCCTTCCGGAATCAATTCCAGAGCCCCGAGGATTACCACGAGTTCATGCGCGAAGAGGTGAACAACTCGCAGACATTGCTGCAAACAAAGATCAAGCGCAGCCTGTTAATCGAGCAGTTTCTGAAGACGCAGGTCAAAGCCAGGTCCGCAGTCAGCGATCTGGAGTTGAAGAAGTACTACCACGAACATCCGGAGATGTTCCGATACAACGATTCGATCGCATTCCAGAGTATTTCCATCCTGCCCAAGCCGAACGCCACTGCAGCGCAGAAGGCCGATGCGCATAAGCGGGCGGAAAACGCTCTTCGCCAAGCGAAAGGCACCAAGTCGTATCAGGAGTTTGGGCTGCTCGCCGAGAAGATTTCGGAAGACGATTTTCGCGTGATGATGGGCGACCACCGTGCAGTGGATGGTTCGAAGCTCCCCCCGCAAGTGGTGAAGGCTGCAACGGCGCTGAAGCCGGGAGAAGTGAGCGACCTCATCCAGGTGGACGATGCCTACTGTGTGATTCGGCTGAACGCACATGTTCCGGCTGGCATGCGGCCATTCGAGCAGGTGAAAGATGGGTTGCGCAAGAAACTGGTGAGCGATCGCAGCGAGCAACTTCGCGCTGACCTTGGCAAGACATTGCGCGCAAAGGCGAAGATTGAACAGCTGTAAGTGAGCATTCAGGAAAGAGGGCTGTGGGGTTTGAGTGGGCGCGCGATCTGCGGAACGTTTATAGTGCTGCTGACGCTCGCTCTTTCTGCATCGGCACAATTGCAGGTTGGACCTGACGTGGAGATGACGCTGAACGGCGTAGCGCAGGTTGGCTACTCGGCGGACTACAGTAACACGTCCCAGTCAGATCACTCGCTCAATGTCGGCGGAAACGGTACCCTGAGCGGAAATTATCATTCGCCCAACTTCCTGACCTTTACTGCATCACCGTTCTTCAACCAGTCGCGAGCGAATTCGACATATCAGTCCATCTCCAATGCAACCGGATTGGTTTCGACGGCGAACCTGTTTTCGGGTGGATACTTTCCGGCAAGCATTACGTATAACACGACGTATAACAGTTCGGGCCGCTACACCGTTCCGGGTGTGGCCGACTACACAACTCACGGGAACGACAATGACCTTGGAGTGACTTGGGGCTTACGGATTCCCAACACTCCAAATGTGACCTTCAGCTTCACGAAGGGACACAGCACCCATTCGATCTATGGCAGCGACGAGCAGAACGAGGCGTCTTACAGAAATATCTCCGTTTCATACTCGTATCGCGTGCGAAGTTTTGATGTTAGCGGCAACTATCGCAATTACAATACCGATTCGTTGTATCCACAGGTCACGTTCGACTCCGAAACGAAAAGCCACACAAACGGCGAATCTCAGGGACTAAGCGTTAGCCATCCATTGCCGCTGAATGGCTCGTTCAATATTTCCGGTGATCAGTCGATCACCCATTCAACGTCGCAGTACAGCAACTACAACACTACAGTGAATACGTTGAGTTCGGGCGTCGGCTTCAGCCCTCTGTCTCAGTTGACGATGGGCGCGAATGCCAACTACACCGATAACCTGATCGGAACGCTTCAGCAGCAGATTCTCGACAGCGGTGGCATCCTGTCCAGCACCGATCAGCAGGGAAGCCACGGGCTGGATGTGAGCTCGTATATCGGTTACACGCTAAGCCCGCTGCACCTTTCGCTGGTGGGTACAATGGATTACCGTTCACAGGCCTATTATGGGCAGACACTCTCGTCTCGCAGCTACAGCGGGATGGCGAGCTACTCGTGGTATCTCGCGAAGGGTTACTTTAATGCGAATACGTCCATTGTTCGCACCGAGATTGACGCCCGGAACCAATCTTCTGTGGGTGTGACTAGTTCGACCTCCTACACGCGGAAGTTCGGAAATTGGGAGGCATCGGGCAGTTTCAACTACTCGCAGAACACACAGACGACACTCGTGTCCTACATGACGAACGGGCTCGGCTACTCCGGTAGCATCTCGCGCAAGCTATCACGATCTTTCCGCTGGAGCGCCGGTGCTCACGCCTCGCGAAGCGGACTGACGCAAGATGCAACTTCGGAGAGCCGGTCGCGGAGTTATATGACTTCGCTCGGCACTCGAATGCTAAGCGTCAGCGGTACTTACTCCACGTCGAGTGGCAATGCAATCCAGACCGCGAGCGGCCTGTCCACAGCTCCGACAACAGGTACAGTCATTGACCCTGCAGCCTTGGTGCGGTTCAGCGGCACAGGTTGGGGAATCGGCCTCGGTTCGAGTCCAACTCCTCATTTGACTGTATCGGCCAGCTTTTCCAAATCACTAAGCTCGACGGTATCGACAAATACTAGTCGCAACCGCAACGAGCAGTTCACCAGCACGCTGCAGTATCAGGTTCGTCGCATGTACTTCACCGGTGGATTCACGCGACTACTGCAAGGGTTCAGCACGACCGGATCACAGCCAACAGTCGTCGGTTCGTACTACATTGGTGTGTCTCGATGGTTCAACATCTTCTAAGCGCGATACAAAATGTCCGGCGCGGGTGGCATCCTTTGCGCGTGGCTGCCGCCGCGCTGGCGCTTACCACGGCAGTGCTCGGCCAGACGGTAACTCGCGATGTGCTAGGTGCGCATGACATGTCGCCCATGAGGAGCGCGACCGTCACAGGCTCCCTGACTGGCGCGTGCTTGTATTGCCACGCACCCCACTCGGGAATGAATGGCAGGGATGGTGTACAGACCCATGCCCTCTGGAACCAACAGCTCTCAACCGAGACGTATAAGGACAAACTTTACACCAGTTCAACTTACGTGCAGCAAAGCACAACGCCCAAATTAGGCGGTACCAGCAACATGTGCCTGAGTTGCCACGATGGTACGGTTGCGCCAGGGCAAACGACGGCGTACGGAACCGTTCAGATGAACTCGACCATGCAAAAGCTGGTCGGAACCGACTTGCGCTCGTCGCACCCAATCAGCCTTGCGCTGCCGATCAAGGATGCAGCGGGCCTCAACAGTACGTTTATATCCACAGGAGCCCCGGTAGACTCAACCGGCTCTGTGAAGCTGATCAGTGGGAATATTGAGTGCACCACGTGCCATAACCCGCACGTACAGAACATCGATCCGAACAGTCCAAATTTTCTCGTTCGTGACAATACAAATAGTGAGATTTGCCTAGCGTGTCATGATCTGAGCAGGACGGATACTTCGACTACGAGCACGACAACCACTAGCGCTGCGACGCCTACGGCAATGCGCTCTGGGGCTCGGAGCCTTACGCGTACAAGCGCTACGCAATGGTCGGCAAGCGCCCACGCCACTGCGACAAATCGTCTCTCGATCGACGTGAGCATGAGCACCCATCCAACAGTTGGTCAGAACGGGTGCCTATCTTGTCATACTCCCCACAACGGTCAGACAACCGGATGGCTTTTGCTCGATAACACGTCTACGACTTCGACTGCCCTATCCTTGCGAGCGATGGCGACCGCGCGTGATGCTCGTGCGAGTACCTTAGCGAACACGGGAGGGAGCGAACGAACTTGCCTCGGTTGCCACGACGGGAGCTCCCGCGTAACGCCAAAGCCTGCAGATGTGCTTTCGGAATTCTCGAAGATCGGACACCCATTCCCATCAATTACGCAGGTTCACGCGGTTCACGAGCCTACATTACTTAATCAGAATCGGCACGCGACCTGCGTAGACTGCCACAATGCTCATGCTGCGAAGAAGAGGACTAGTTCCAATGACCAGTCGCTACGGCCATCTCAAAACGGCGTTGGGGGAATCAGCGCGACAGATGGAACGACTGTGCTAAAAGAGGCACAACATCAGTATGAGAACTGCCTGCGCTGCCATTCATCGAGTAGCGGCAAGATTTCCGATTCACGATATGGATACAGCCCTTCGCGAGCGATCTCTGGTGCAGATCCGCTCGATGTGCGGACCCAGTTGGCAACTTCATCTCATTCCAGCCATCCAGTGCTCCACGAACGCACGAGTGGCTACTCGCAACCCAGTCTGCGGACCTACATGGTCAAATTAGATGGTCGAACGGCAGGACGAAGCATCGGCACTCAGATCCTCTGCACTGACTGTCACAACAGCGACGATAATCGCGACTCTGGTGGATCAGCACCCAACGGCCCCCATGGCTCGAAGTATTCTCACATTTTGGAGCGCCGGTACGAAATGAGCCAGTCAGGGGCCACGGGCGGGAAGATCACAAATCTATACCCCACTCCAGATCTCACCGTCTCCGGGCCGTATGGGTTGTGCGGGAAATGTCATGACCTGGATAGAATTGTGGCGAATACCAGCTTCAGCGAGCACGCTAGGCACATCAATGCAGGTTTCTCGTGTTCTGTCTGCCACGCGGCACACGGGGTAGCTGGACAGTCTGCTGGAATTAATGGCGAACGGCTAGTGAACTTCGATGCAAACGTAGTTGCCGCACTCGCTAACGAAGAAATTTCCTATGATCGCGCCACCGGTTCTTGTTCTCTCTACTGCCACGGGCACGTGCACCATATGGCAACGACATCGTCACGTTTTTCGACGGCACATTGACGTTTCTGCAGAATGTGCGTGAGTTGAGTACTTAGTGTCTCGTACTTGTACAATTCGCGGTTGAACTTTCGATCGCGATGCATGTACCAGAAGGGGCCCAATGTTAAGTGGCCTACGACGAGCAGTCGCAGGCCGAACATTTCGCACAGACCAACCATCCACACTTGATGCATCGGGGTGTTTCTGGGTCCCTACTGTCAACGGGTTCCTTACAATGTCGACAATGATTGACCCGCCAAGTCTCTTTGCATCTCGAGTTGCTGCAGGTCATAACTGAGTTTCCTGTTGCGATGGACCCGCAGCGAACGCATGTTGTTCGGAATTCTCTCCGGTTCCGAATCCCACGGTTGAGATCCGTGTCCGAATTGAATTCGAGTACCTCAACTTCGTGATCGCATCCAGAAACAGACGGCTCTCCACAGCTAGGGCATACTGGTTGGGATTCGTTGTTTGCGTCGAGTGGCATACCGCAATTTCGGCAAATATTCATGCTTCTCCTTTGTTTGTGATCGTGGTCAAGAGGTGGGCCCATTAACGGATGGAACCGAATGCTTGCGCAATCCTCGGCACACCCGCTGTGGCCATTCGCGGTTGGGTGTGTCCCAAGTGAAGTGCATAACAAAAATGGGGCACCGATAGATGACGAGTGATCCTCTTGCTGAACCGCATGGTATGGGTTAGGCCAGAAAAGTACCGCGGAAGTCGGAGCAATAGCTCGATTCCTTATCTACTTCCGTGATGACTGTCACTTCAAAGTTGAAGCAGGGCGTTCTTCGACAGTAATCGTCTGGTCGTCCTCGACCTGACTGCCTCAGAGATTGGAATGCCGCTGAGTAGCGGTATTCAACGTTTGAGGGTGCTCTTTTCTCCTTGTCTCGAACCTTTAGAAGACTCTAAGCTATTCATTGTCAACCTGAGGATCGCGGCAACAGATAGTTCTCCAAGGAGTCCCTCCGTAGCGTTATTGCGAATCCAACGTCTGGCGAAATTGCTGCAGCTCTGCTCGAAGTTTCGCTAGGTGATGAGAGAGGCATTTGATCCGCTGGCCATTTCTGCGTCGTTCCTCCCGTGCAGTTCTGGCGATCTGCAGATGCAGATCTCGTGCGCGGTTGAGCCGACCACTAGTTCGAGCAATTGCTCGCTCAAGCGCCGTGAACTGCTGTTCGCATTTGCAATTTGGCTTGGCGGTTTCTTTATGGCGGCGCCGAGTGCCGCTGTGCCCAACATGTAACCCTCCACAGTATCGGCATGGATAGATCACAAGGTCGCCGTCTTGCGGAAGAGAGGAAGCGTGCAGAAGTGCGCTGAGGTAATGCGGATGGCTCTTTTTGCGGGCGCATGAAAACCACTCGCGAAATCGCAATGGGACTCCCTTCGATGTTTGTGTCTGGGTGTGAAAACCGCGGTTTGCTGTCGAACTCAGTGCTATGGGTGAGAAGAGCGGTGATAACCTTCGAGGGGAAGGGAATTGGTATCAGGAACAACTGTCGGGTATTACAAGGAGAGGTGTTGTGGATGGATTGGGGCCCCTCGCAACTCGAACGTTGGGGTCTATCGTCCTGATCTATTGTAGGGAACACTCGTCGGCGGGGCCGATAGCTGATTGTCGTTTCTGCCCGCACTTGCAGTGTTTGACTGGGTATTAATTAAGTACTAGGAATTGGCGCATGCTTTGCCCCATATGGTACCGAAGAATTCTAATGCTGGAATTCTGCGGGACGCGATATTAGGTTGTTCGGGCGGTGCAGCAACGCACACTCGACGGGGATCAAGGGTTCGGTTGGAACATAGCTGCTTGTGGGTAGGGTTTCAGAGCTGAGACGCTGGAAGGAATTATCAGCGAACCGCTCGCAGGAGATGGAACTTAGTTCACATCTGCCTGCGAGCTAAATGTCGTTTTAAAAAGCTCGACATCGAACATAGGGTTTCAATCCACACTCGCGCGTGAGCGGGTGACACTTGCTAGACAATATCGTACCGCCGCCATAAGTTTTCATCAAAACCCCGGGTGGCAGATCATCGTCTCTGCATCTTCTCGCGTTGGCACTCCAGCAGTATGTCGACCACTCCGATCCGTGAGCGCCCACTGCTGAATGCACTGCCGAATGCTGAAGGACTGAACGCGACAGCAGATCACTCCGTGTATTGCACTCCCTTAATTCCATCGATCAGAAGCCAGAAATCACCTCGGGAGCCAAGTCGTCTAAGCAAGCAATCTCAATCTTCCCGTCTGGTGCAACTGTTAACGAACGGTGGACCTTGGCGGAAGAGTATTGACCTGCTTTCGAACGGTGTTTCCACCAAACCACTTTGAGAACCTCCATGCTGCCCTCGGGACGAGCGGAAGAGGCGTCATTCTCAAAAAGCTTCGGCAAGATCGACTTAAATGTTTCCGCGTCCTGTTCACTGAAGCCAGTCCGTTCTGCTAATTGCGGATTGATGCTGCCAAAGAAAACATAGATGCCGGTTTCCACTCGGTGCTTCATTCCCCTAGTGTCCGAACTGCGCTTGCTCCCATCTCCTTCGGAGTTAACACTCTTCGTGATCTGGATGCTGGTGACCTCGACAGGCTGAATGCTAAAAGCAGGGTGTATGGAAACGGGGCCGCGAATTCCAATAGAGACAGCAGCGTCCGCAACGTCCCCATTTGCTTTTGATTTTCCTCTCTTCGAAAGCGCGAAGAGCTGGCCAAAGCTGCGGACGTCGATCCAAGTCTCACATGCCCTTGCCGCCATATCTGCAGTGCCGAATGCGTTGCCCAGTGTGGCTTCCGCCCGGTCCCGTAGGGACTTGAATTCATCCGTCCTGCGGTCATCAGACTGGACGAAGACGGGAAATTTTAATTCCATCAATCGGTCGCGAATTTTCCTCTTTAGGCAGACGTCGCTGATCTCGCCCATACCGCTATAGTCCGTGCGTGGACGGTTGCCATTAAGAGGATCGCCATTGGGGTTTGCGTGCTGAACGCGGAGAACCACTGCGAAGTCGATTTTGTTCTGCAGGGCCTTACTCAATTTCTCTCTCTCCCTGTGCTACCTCGTTGTGTAACCCTGGAACAGATTGGTGGCCCTCCGCCTGCTCCCGCAAAGCGGCGCGCTGGCAGTGAAAGCCGAGCAGAAACTCTCCCGATAGAGGGCGGTCGCTCGTGAAGTCGTCATGACGGAAGCTGCTCATTACGTTATCGAGCGTTTGCTGAAGACGAGAGAGCACATCGGGGAGGTTGGCACGCAATCTCGTCTCAGAAGGTCTAAGCGCGAATTCCAGCGCGCACCAGGTAGAATTCGGGTGTGAGGCAAAGCGCTGCATGAGGCGCATCGCATTCGTATCGCGATCCTCGCTGGCGACGTGCAATGCCCTGCTTTCAATATGGTCAGCAATCGCGAGCAGGCGCCCAAATAAATAATCGCGTGAGTTGCGACCCTGTTCGAGGGACATCTGGTATTGCTTCTCCTTCCGGTATCCCCTGTAAAGACCACAGGCAATCTCAAGTCGTTTTTCCCATTCCCACATTCGCTTGTGATTTCCAAATGCGGCTCTGTTCAATACTTTGTCTATCACAGACTCGACTATGTCGCGTGGCAAAGGTGCCGCGTCCACGATGCATGGCAGCAGACGTTCAATCGTCTTCTTACGCAGCTTTTCATCGAGAGGTCTTCCGCTCACGCTGAAAGCAGCTTCGGCAACGTCGCGATGTGAGGGCGTACTGGTGAACTGCAGTCTGCCGTTTGATGGAGGCCATGCGTAGCGGGTGTGCCACTGCTCTAGTCTGGCGAGGAACTCTGAGCCGGTCAGTTCGCGGTAGTAGATCACCGCTATCCGTCCGGGCGACGCTGAGTCTAGACCCACGACCACAACCGTACTTGTGGCACCTAGGTTCGCGCGGTATCCCGTTATTAATCTATTCAGCTGAAGCGCAAACCGTTGACCTGCATCGCCTGTGTACAGAACTTCATTCGCACCCGTTCTCTGTTCGGGCGCCAGCAGTTGAGCGGTGCTCACCATGAGCTGCGGAACATCCTCTCCCCCGGGTGACCAAGCCACGATCACCTGCTCTCCATTGCGAATCGACCCAACTTGACGATTGATAAGCCATCGCAACGCGCTATGCGCCTTTTGGGATACCTCGAAGCTGACACTGCATGCCTCATTCGCTTCCCAAAAGCGACCACGAAATGTGAAATTCTGTTCGTCGTTGGATGAGATCAGCTTGGCTCCATCAAGGGAGTGGCGGAGGCGTTTGGGGTGCTTAGTAGCTATTGGGGCTTGGGTTCCTGCCACCATACACAGCCCCATCTTGCCATTCGAACTCGCATCAAATTTTGACCAGGCAGCTTGAACGTCAGGATCGTCGGAAACCACTGTTTCATTATCGTCGGGGGTGGTTTCTACACGCCAGCGCACAACTAGATCGCCTTGATCGCGCTGCCCGTTCGTAGCGACAAGAGAGCGGAATGTTTGTGGCAAGGTCGCTGTATCAGGCCACTCGGTCAGGAGTCTCTTGCCTTTTACGTCACAGTAAAGGACTGTTGCTTTCACAAGGTCTTGAACGAGCGTACCTTTACGAACGTAGTTCAGCACCGCCCGAACTTTTGCGTGTCCATACGGTGAAGCACACCAGTTCTGAAGTTGCGCCAAGTACTCGGAATAGAACGACCGCTTCGCACCTCCATATGCGACGTAATCACCTGCGCAGTATTGCACCTTGTCACATAGCGGATGAGGAGGAGGCTTGATCCCTGAGCGCGCAGCTGAATCTTCTGTCGTCTGTATTACAATCTCGGCTTTAGGAATTGCTTGCGCACGCAGGAAGTTTCCTTGTCTGTCCAAAACCACATCTACGTGTGCTTGTTGCAGCGAATGGCTCACGGGCAGTAAAGGGTCTTTTATAAATGGCGGCGCGCCATTGCACCTTTCATAAGTTTCATAGAGCTTCTGGATCAAACCCATGTCAGGAATCTAGCTCCGCAGCTTCTGAGTCGGAGTTCCGAATTCTTGCGCCAAAACCAAACTGTTTGGCCTGCATCGGGTGGATTGGTTTGCGAATCATGGCACCGTTATCTGGGCAATCGGGACGTAGGAACTCGATGATCCCATTACGCATTAGTGGCCGCCAGAACCTCGTACCAAGCATCGGTATTCCCGTCTCATCAGGATAATCGAAGCCATGGAACATCACTCCGAAGGCAAGTTCGACACAGTTGTCGTACGCGCTTTTACCGGAGCCAAACTCGCATGGCATTACGTAGCCCTGGCATTCGCGCGTGCCGAGAAAAATGTCTTGACGACCGCCTCGCTCCAGCATCCGTAATGCAATCCGATGGTGCTTGTGTTCGTTCTGGTCATTTTTCAGTGCCACCTGGTGATTGTTCCACTCGAAATGTGCGCGAACCTGATATTCGACACCGGGGGGATCGCCGGAAGCCAGAGGTTCACCGGTGAGATACGTGTAAATCGAAAGCTCATTGGCACCGCCGTTGTACTTTAGCGGCTTGACACCTTTGGTCTGCGTGCGAAAGAGTCTCATCACTCGCACTGCATCAATAACCCAAGTGAACGTGGGTTGCCAGTAAATCGACTTAGCCACTCCCTTTAGAGCCTCATACGTCGGTACGTGATAGGAGCATTTTTCTCCTCCTACCCTCGTCAAAGGATCAGTAAAGAGCGCGTATCGGCCCCAGAGCTGGAATTCAATACTGTTACGCGCTTTATACATTCATGAACTCCAATTGCGGTGGGGTTTAAGCCATGTCTAATTCGGATCTCGTCAAGTGTGGAACTCTCGTGGCGCTTTACAGTTCCGCGCGGCGGCTTTAATCTCGCGCGACACAATATCCAAAATGCTGAATGACAGGGGGTACTGCTTTGTATCCCATGGAATGTCTCGACCTCTATCGCTTCGCTGATGGCTTCATTGCGAACACAACGGCGAAACATGCGTTGCTCAGGCCAATTTTGACGTAATTAACTAAAAGCAGCGTAGCAGAAAAGATGTGTTTTGCTAATCGGCAGATCCTGCCTGGAAGTTCAATGTGCTATTTCACCAACGGCCGTTTCGCGGTCTGTAGGATGACTGTATTGGACGACAGTTCCGTCAGAATAGAAGAGACTTGTAGTATTGCGATACACTTCCTTTGCCATTCAAGGCTCAAGGACAACACGAATGGCAAGAATGAACCAACAAGATCGGTAGCGACTGCGCCACGGAGTAAGCGAAAGGCAAATGAACTAATAACTTGAGAGGCCTGATCGAGACAATCGAGGTAACTCTGTTCATATTCTGAAAGGATTTTTCCCCTATGGACACAAACAAGATTATTGCCGACCTTCGCGCCGAGCGCGACCGTCTGGATAAAGCAATTTCTGCTCTTGAAGCAATTGACAGTGGAGCAACACTTCCTGCAAAGCGTGGTCGCAAACCCAGGAAGAAATCGGAATCAGCGGAGAAAAGCACGAAGCGGGTGATGAGCCCCGAAGCCCGGAAGCGTATCGCAGCGGCACAAAAGAAGAGATGGGCCGCACAGAAGAAAGCGACGAAGACAAGCTCCTGGAAAGAATAGGGTAAAGAGGTTTACTCGAAGCATCAGACGGGAGCCGAGTCGTCGACTCCCTTCTGATGCTCAACGCTGTGGCATGGAGCCAACGTTTCTTGTGCGGGTCCTCCTGCCGGAACTCCTCCGAGAGGTCTATCCAGAAGTGCCTGTTCCTCAACAAGCACGACGGTTTAACAAACTGTTTTGGAGGAAGCAGTGTTGGGGCGGCCGCTTTCGCGGCTGTCTTAGATGGAAGCGATCTGATTTCTCCAGTTGCTCGTCTCTCGTAATAGATGTTTCCCGAATTGTCCTAATTCTTGAATCTCATCCCAAGTGAGACCCGCCGGCCCACCGCGGATTACTGATCTTGGCGGCATGCTCGATTAGAGGAATCTGCTCGGGGTAACTCTCAACAGTTCAGGCAAATTTCTGACGTCTTAGAGTTCACGGCGACGACGTCTCTCCTCGGCCTATTTCGCAGACATCCCACGGAGCGGGATGCCTGATACCACCAAGAATCGTGGAACTCTGTCATCATTCGGCGTAGAGTGGTGCGGGTGACGATAACACGCTGGCTTTTGAGGGTCACAATTGTCTGGGCTGTATCGCTGGCGCTTAGTGCAGTGCTGGTTTTCAAGCACGCTCATCCAACTTCCATCTGCGCAGCACTGGTTGTTCTGTGGTTTGCGTTGCTCGTTTTCTCGCTACTCCTGCTCAAGTACAGAGAACACCGAAAGAATCTGTCGCGCCGAGCGGCAGCCGAGACCGAGCAACAAC
Organism: Koromonas humicola; assembly: GCF_059726255.1. Lineage (NCBI taxonomy): Bacteria > Pseudomonadati > Acidobacteriota > Terriglobia > Terriglobales > Koromonadaceae > Koromonas > Koromonas humicola. The sequence goes on along the minus strand of NZ_AP040873.1, from coordinate 3,874,027 downwards.
GCGAAGAAGGACAGTCATTCCAGCCAGAGATTCCCTCGCATTACGCATATCTGAACCTGTCACTCCTTCTATTGGCGATAAGAGAGCTTTGGCTGCGGCATAGCACAAAGAACGGCGCCCCGGTTGAGGCAACTGTTGAACTCGCCTACTACACCACTCCGGTTGATAAGAAAGTCTTCCGCGCCGAAATGCGATATGCATACAGCTTTCGAGGGAAGCAATTCGCTGGCAGAACTGCGCGAGATTACTTCCTGAACCACAAGGCGGGAGAGAAACTAGCGACCCTTCGCAAAGGGGAGCGGTTGATTGTGCTTGTCAATGTTGAACGCCCTGAAATCTCTTATTACCCAAGCGGGTTTGGCTTTATCGAACCACTCGCCCTTGCTCCTCTAGTTCTGTTCATAGCCGCATTTTTCCTGTTTATGCCGCCTCTGCTCGCTTGGGCGTTCCTGTATGACCTCTTCAAGTAATCACGCAGCGAAAATAGGCTGTATGCACTCCGCACCGTGACAAAAACCGAAGGTCATTTGTGATACTTGTCGATAAATCGCCCAGTGTCTCACTATCCGTTTCTGGGAATCGTTCGGGGGTCGTGGCCAGGAGTTCGGCACCGACTGATAAAGCGCCAGTTATGTTTTGGTAATCTTCCCGCGCGCCTCCGGCGTGGATGATGCCGGTTGATTCGCGCATAGTGACGTCTGGCAGCATTCTTCTGCACTGATTGCAGTATTAGGCTGCACTGGGTGGCAGCTTTGTTTTGTGTCGAGTGGCAGAATTGATTGCCGTCAGCACCTGGGGAGGTAACCACAATAACGCTAGTCGTCTGCATACACGCAAACTCGCGTGAAGCTGTGGGCGGAGTCTTGAGTGAGAATTCCTCGGGTGCATCTGATGCGATAATATCTCCGCGCGTTGGGACATATGAAAGGTTACGGAAATCAGCGGATGTTGTAGAGCCCTAAATTCCACGCGTTTCCCAAACTGAAGTAGTACCCATGTTTAGCAAGAATGTAAAGAAACTCGTCTTCGAGTTGTCTTGGCGAATGATAGTTCAGGACCTCATACAGCCCACTACCATCGAAAATCAGAACAAGTTCGGCGTCTTCAAAGTAGCCGATCTTTAATCTTTTGAATTCTTCCGATCTCGGTAAGTACCATCCGAAGTCATTGCTGAACCCGCTCCTTTCAAACCACTCGTCCAATTCTCGCCTGAGCAAAGAAATACGGGGAGGAAAGAATGCCAGCTGTGGGTCGACGCAATGCGCAGGATCCTCCTGTCCAGGTTCTAGTTGCTTGACTGGTGTAGGCGAGAGACTAATACCGACCTTGCAGGGAATGCCGGCGTTCCGCAATACGCGCGCGAACGATTCAGCGTAAGCGCGTTGCACATTGATGGATTCCTCAGGGAGTACCGGCTGAATTCGAAAACCGGGGCGAGTTGAGTAACAACCATCCTTGTCAGTCCTGCGCACCCAGCAAGCAAAGCGCGAGCGGCCATCCGGTAGCTGCACCCAAGCGATTCCGCGGTCCACCTGCGTATCTGTACTCTCAGTGTTGGCAACGATAGATGAGGCTTCGTCCGCTGCGCAGGTCGCTCTCTTCCAAAGCTCCTCCCAATGATCATCGTCAAGTGGTCGCGATGCAAACAGCGATTCTGGCGCCTCGGGGCAGGGGCTAAAGTACCGATTCTTGTTTATGGGAATAATGGCTGCCATGCTGGCATTCTGAGCCCTTGCAGACGGTTTGACAATAGAAATGTACCCTGTTATCAGCAGCTTATGGGAGATCATCTTGTTGCCTGTGGTCAAGATGGAAGTGCCGCCAGAAGGCCTAACTTGTCCACTGTGGTCAGGTCGGCTTACGGGAGGCAGGAGAAGAGACGAGACTGCAGGCGGGCCGCGATTTCAGATATCTCTACTGATTGGGATCGAAGTAAGGGCTTGTGCCCGCAACTCCGGGCGAGACACTTGAACGTCCCAGTTAGACCTAATGTGCGTGTGGATATGTACGTGCCGATGTCTTCGAGATAGAGGCAAAGGGAATAGGCCATCCCTCTCTCGGCGGAGGAGCTAACGCGTCGCATCGATCAGACCGCAGCAGCACAGGTCGAGATCGCATGTGCACCTTTGCGATAGCAGATTGGGTCTTTGCGCGAAGCATTGCGGCATCAGAGCGGATGTAATTCCAGGCGCCGGCACGATCTCCCCTTGGAATGCGGAGTTTGCTCCCGTCGCCGAGCAGATGACGGCCCAGTGGGAAGAGGGACGGAACTTGACTAACGGCCGAACAGAATCGGCTATGTGAACCGCGGGTTCTGTTCTCTCTATACCCTCTGAATTGAGCGAGTAGAAGGACGACGTGCAAATCGGACTTCCCGTCCTTTCCCCGTCGCACGCTGTGATCGTCGCGAAATGGCTGTCATCTGTCGTCCGGCGCGAGAAGTCGCAGGAGTGGTACTGAAGTACTCTTCATTGCTCGCGACGAGAACACCCCCGGTCACGTTGAGTCTGTCCACGAAGTCCGAAGCAGAATGCTGTCGAGTTCCCCGAGCTCTTTACGTGGAATATGACTTCGCGCCGGATGTTGTGGCGGATCGGCATGCCGACTACACGTAAGCCTCCTGAGCACTTGACTTGATCTGAAACTACGCAGGTATGCCCGAGTCGTTGCCTCTCCATTGTGGAGGTTTTGGCAATCGAAGTGTCGAGATGTAACTTAGTGGAATGAGTGGCATAGTTGAAGCACCAATATCGTCGGCCAGTGCCACAGTGACCGCCGTCCTGGCCGAAAAGCCCTCCGTTGCGCGCGATATAGCCCGCGTTCTCGGAGCCGCCAAAAAGGGTCAAGGATATCTGCACGGAAACGGATATGTGGTGACCTGGGCCATCGGGCACCTTGTTTCTCTGGCGCAGCCTCACGAGATGCATTCCGAGTGGAAGCATTGGAGGCTGGACTTGCTGCCCATGCTTCCTGCCGAATGGCCGCTGGTCGTGTATGAAAAGACCAAGGACCAGTTTGAGGTGGTACGGAAGATTCTGACCTCGCCGCGAGTGGCGCAGGTGGTTTGCGCAACGGATGCCGGCCGGGAAGGAGAACTGATCTTTCGCTACATCTACGGCGCGGCGATCTGCGATAAGCCGGTAACCCGGCTCTGGATCTCATCGATGACTGCCGATGCGATCCGCAAAGGCTTTGAGAACTTGCGCCCCGACAGTACCTACGACGGACTGGCCGATGCCGCGCATGGGCGGAGCCGCGCCGACTGGCTAGTTGGAATGAACCTCTCGCGGGCCTATTCCCTGATTTACAACGAAGAACTCTCGGTAGGACGCGTGCAGACGCCCACGCTGGCCATGGTGGTAGAGCGGGAGCTTGTCCTTCGGCAGTTTGTGCCGGAAGAGTACATCGAGGTGATCGCCAAGTTTGAAGGCCAAGGCGAGCGGAAGCAGCAGGTCTTTACGGGCACATGGTTCCGGTCGCGCGAACAGGGGAGCGAGAAAGAGGCCCAGGCGAAACTGTCGCGTCTTCCGGCGGACGGGGAAGAGGCGCGGCAGATCCTCGAACGGGCGCGAACTGGCGCGGTGACGATCGAGTCAGTAAAGTCTGAGACGCAGCGCACGCAGCCGCCGTTATTGTATGACCTGACGGAACTGCAGCGTCACGCCAATCGACTGTTCGGGTTCAGCGCGCAGGAAACGCTGACATACGCGCAGGCGCTTTATGAACGCCACAAGCTCATCAGCTATCCCCGCACGGACAGTCGCCATTTATCAGCCGATGTGGCGAAGACGGTTCGGAAAATTGCGGATGTGGTTGCACCGCAGTATTCACAGCGCGTGGCTGAGGGCACGGGAACACGGCCGCTGAGTCGGCGTTTCGTAGATGACAGTAAGGTGAGCGACCACCACGCGATTCTGCCAAACGCGGTGAATCCCGGGAAGCTGAGCCTCAGCCCTCAGGAGCGCAAGATCTACGACCTGGTGTGTCGGCGCTTTTTGACAATGTGGCACGAGGATCATCTGCAGGCCACCACGACCGTGATTACCGCGATTACGAACCCCGGACAAGATGGCACAGAAGCCATTGTGGATCACTTCCGCACGTCGGGAACGCTGGTGCAGCAGATGGGTTGGAAGGTGCTGGATCCTGCACCGGAAAGGAGGAAGAAGGGTTCCAAAGGCGGTGATGAGGACGAGGCGGAGCAAGTGCTGCCTCCGGATCTGGCGGAGGGCCAGCCGCAACAAGTGGCTGAAATCAATGCCAAGAAGAAGAAAACCAAGCCGCCCAAGCGGTTTACCGAGGGCACTCTGCTCACGGCAATGCAGACGGCGGGGCAGACGCTGGATGAGAAAGAACTATCGGATGCGATGAAGGACACCGGGCTGGGAACACCGGCCACGCGGGCCGCGATCATCGAGGTGCTACTGAAGCGTGGATACATTGTGCGCAGCGGAAAAATGCTGGAAGCGACGGACAAAGGAATCCATTTGATCGAGGTTGTGCATCCGGAGGTGAAGAGTCCGGCGATGACTGGCCAATGGGAAGCATATCTGAAGAAGATCCACCAGGGACAGGCACAGCTTGGACCGTTCCTCGAAGGCATCGGCGCGTATGTAAGCACTGTTGTGGAAAAGATACGGCTGACGCCAAGGATGCGGTTCGCTCCTGCCCAGAAGACAGGTCAGGCTGCAAGAAACGCAAAAGCAGGCACTGCAGTTTTAGCGCAGGCCAAGGCTAAGAAGCCATCGAAGGCAGCACAGCTGAATGCGCTGCTGGAGGAGCGGTTCGGATACAAGAAGTTTCTCCCGGGGCAGAAAGCCGCGTGTCTGGCTGCGCTGTCGGGCAAAGACCATTTGCTGGCGCTTCCTGCCGGAGCGGGGAAGACGTTGTGCTACCAACTGGCCGGACTCGCGCTTGAGGGAACCACGCTGGTAGTGAGCGCTCAGGGGGAGTGGATGGATGCAGAAGTTGCGATGCTGCGCAAGCGCGGGGTGGCGTGCGACTGCATTCATGCGAACCGCACCCGGGAGGCGCTTCGGGCCGCGTGCTGGGACTATTTAAACGGGCGGCTGAAGTTCCTTTACCTTGCAGCGGAGCGACTGAGCGTGGCAGGGTTTCCGCAGATGCTAGCAAAGCGAACCCCGGCTCTGATTGCGATTGAGGATGCAGAGCGTGCACTACGGTCGAGCCAGGGCTATCTCGCTGATTGCGAACTGCTGCGCGAGCAGCTCCCGGCACTGCGACCGGCGGCGGTGCTGGTGCTGACACGCGAGCAGAGTCCCGAAGTTCATGCGAAGATTGCAGAACTGTTTGAATTGGTACTGTAGTCGGCTCACATCGGACGGCGCAGCATCCTCCGTGCGTTCAGGACTGCGGCGCGTATACAGCACAGTCTTGAACAGACGCCGGCCGGTATCCGTGCTTCTGCGCCTCCGCCTGGGTCATGTACTCACGATGTTTTGTGTTTCCGTACCATTTGCTTGCGGGACAGTGATAAACGCCGCTGTTAGTGTTTACCCAGACTTTGTCGCCTGATGCATTTGCGGGGACGACGTTCTTATGTTTCTCGCTGTTGGCCGGGGTGAAATCGCGCGGAGTGATCTTTCCAAGGGTCTCGTTTAGCACCTTCGCTAGGCGCAGGCCTGCGAGCGCCATTTGTCGATCAGCAACGCGGATCTCACGCTCATAGTACGCCTCGTTCAGATCCGCCTTATCTGCGACCCACGCGGGCTTCACTAGTCCGGCGGATTCGTTCGCCCACTGCTCAGGCCTTCCACCATCGATATTTTTCAGGTGCTCGTGGCGGATGAGTTCTTCAAGGCGTAGCGCGTACTCGTCACGCCGAAGTCCCATTTGGAAGATCATGCTTGAATCCCACACGCCGTGAAGCTCGCATTCGTAGCGGCCGCATTGAGAGCTGCCCATGAAGCGCACATGGATGCCATTGCCACCTCTGGAATCTCCAACTGCATGCAAAGGCTGGTGGATGTCACCCACAAAATGCACAACAAATTTCAAAGCCTCCGCCCGTTGCTCTCTGCTCGCGTGCCTGTCCGCGAGCACCGCCAGGTCGTGTGAAATCTGGTCGACTACGCAGCTATGAGGGAGAGCACAATCGCGGTTTGCAATGTACGTGCCTCCGAGCGGAATATCGACATAATGCCACGGTCCAGTCTCACGCCGTTCCTTCCTGATTTCGTCGGCCCATGAAGCGATAGAGTACAAATGATTGTTGCCGATGAGCGACTGCACCATAATCTTGGTCGCTTCATCCAGATGATTTTCGGCAACTTTGGCAATGATTTGGTGGCCTTCGCGGCCCCAAGCCCAAGCGAAATTGGGAACGAAGAGCACAACGGTCAGTAAAGCAGCGAGAATGCGGTTCATAGTCTCTGAAGAGAGATAAACATGCGCGGTCTGTCGCGTCAATACGCGGACACTTTCGGAGGTTCGCGCTGCACAAGCTGCGTTAGCGACTGAACTCCTTCATTTCTTGATCAATCTCTCAAGTTTCATAGACTCTGAATCCGCCATTTTCAGTTACTCATAGGTGCTCTGCGCGTTGCTGTATGGGAATACCCGACAAGTCAACAACTTACAATGGGCGAGCATTTGGACACACACGTGCTTGTCACACTCACAACCTGTGATGGAAGCTGATGCTTCCGTGGGCACTAACCGGTAGCCCTCATATAGATCGCAACCTCCAACTTCGGACAGCTCAAACCTGATCCTGTCTGATGACTACACGACGAGCGGGTGTGATAGATGAGTTGCGAAGTCCTGAGAAGTTGTCCTCAGGACAGCTCATAGGAGACGTGTATCCATCTTCTGCAGATGCGTAAAAACAAGCTCTGAATTAACTCCCTTCGGAATGAACGCGGATCTACCGCTCGAAATCTGCCCTTTTTGTGGGCAGGGAGGCAAGACACTAATGAAGAAGCTATTGAATCTGCTTTTAGTCGTCACATTGGTTGCGATTAGCGCGCCGACCCTCGTGTTCGCGCAGGCAACGGCTACCGGCACAATCGCAGGTACGGCCTCGGACAAGGGTGGGGCGGTGATCGTCGGAGCCACCGTTACCGCGACGAACCGAGGGACAGGTGCCATCCGTACCACGACTACAAACGCATTGGGAGATTTCCGCTTCGACCAACTGTCAGCGGGCGCGTACGTCGTTAAGGTTTCAAAAGGTGGTTTCGCGACCTTCTCGCAATCTCTGGAACTGCTTGTAGGCCAAACGGCAACAGTCGCGGCGGGTCTAAAACCAGGGCAGGCGTCTGAAGTGATCGAGGTATCAGAGGATATTCAACTGGTAGACCAAGCCAAGACCTCCGTGAGCCAGGAAATCACACCGAAGGAAGTCGAAGAACTGCCTCTATTGGGACGCGACGTCGCTAACCTAGCGTATCTTGCACCTGGTGTGAAGTCGGCTGACTCGTTTGATCCCACGAAGAATCGCTCCGCGGTTCTGTCGGTGAACGGTAACGTGGGCCGCGAAGTGAATGTTACCGTTAACGGCGTTGACAATAAGGACAGCACGGTCGGGGGTACAGTAATGCAGCTTCCGCTTGAAGCTGTAGAAGAATTTGTGATTTCGACGCAACGATTCTCTGCCGCAAATGGCCGTTCCGAAGGCGCCGCGATCAATATGATTACCAAGTCCGGCACGAATAGCTTCCACGGTTCAGCTTTCGCTTATTTTCGTGACGAGAAGTTCAATGCGGATAAGAAGCTGGCCGATGGCAGCACGTCCAACGGACCATATAGCCGTCAACAGTTCGGTGGTTCGATCGGCGGGCCGATTGTAAAGAACAAATCGTTCGTGTTCTTCGCCTTCGAGCGCCAGCGCGAACATACCAGTATTCCTGAAACTGGAAACTCCCTTAATGAACTCCAGATTGCGGCCACGCAACTGGGCATGGCTGCTGAGCCTGCCACAAACATCCCAACCCCATTCTTCGAAAACCGCCTGAACGGACGACTCGATTACAAGTTCAGCGACAAGGAAAACGCCTACATTAGCTACACATCTCAGGCGAACAACAGCTTCAACGATCAGTCTGATGGAAATGGCGATCTCACGGGTGGAAATGTCACGCTGAACCACATGCAGATCGCGAACTTAACGTTGAATTCGGTGCTGTCTGAGACGCTGGTAAACAGCTTCACCTTTGGCTTTCAGTACTGGAACAACATCATCGATGTAACCACAAAGAATGCACCTTACATCACTTTCGCCAGCGGCGAATGGTTCGGCACAAATACGAACGTACCGCAGCAGTCGTTTCAGCGAAAATGGCAGTGGCGCGACGACATCACGAAGACGCTCGGCAAACACACACTGAAAACGGGTGTCGATTACATCTGGAACCCGTCTCTTGGTGGCTATTTTTCGTCCAACTCAACCCTCGAAATCGACTTCCTCACAGATCCGTCTGCTATTGCTGCGTTATCTGGCGGATTTGCAAACCCAGGACTGGTCGGCGGCATGTCAATTTCGAATGGTGACTCCCGCACGAACGTTCCAGGTGGGACGAAGCAGGTCGGACTTTACTTTCAGGATGACTGGAAGGCCACGAAGCGTTTGACGCTGAACCTTGGCGTTCGCTGGGATAAGGACGTCAATCTCATTGGTGGCAGCGCTATTGGCAAGAGCAAGACCTTCCTTGAGCTGCAAGCAATCAACAGCGCCTATGCTGTGAAGCCGCACGACGACAACAAGGACTTCAGTCCGCGTGTGGGCTTCGCCTATGACCTGACTGGCGCTGGGAAGCATGTTCTGCACGGCGGCTACGGTCTGTATTTCGGGAATGTCTATCAGAACATTCCGTTATGGATGGAGCAGATGGCCAACCCGACTGTCTATCAGCAGGCGCTTTCGATTGGGGTGAACGACACAGTTCCCGGATTCAGCACCCCTCTTTCACAGTGGACCTACTCCGCGGCAAACGTCGCAACGGTGTTAGCCAACATTCCAGCGGCTTCATCGCTACTCGCCACAGGCAGTACTGGCCGTACCATGGACCCAAAATATCGTAATCCCTACACCGAAGAATTCAATCTTGGTTACCAGTGGGCAATGAACCAGAAGGCGGTCTTCGAGGCTGAGTACGTTCATACTCTCGGACTCCACTCCAACGTTGATATCAACATTAACCCCAAAGATCCTGCCACCGGCGTACGTCCTTTCACAGCAGCGTTCAATGCAGCGGGGGTTCCTGCGCTCGGCCGCATCATGGACAATCAGTCGATTGGCCGTTCCCGCTACGATGGCCTGAATCTGAGCTATCGCCAGCGGATGGTCAAGAACTTCAGCCTGATCGCGAACTACACTCTGAGTCGCGCGGTAGGTTATGCGACCGCTTCCGGAGGCCCCCCGACACTGTCCAGCTCCCAGTCCAGCTATCACAGCTATCCGCACAATCCGCTACATCCGCTAGCGAGCTGGGACTTCGGCCCAACGCCATTCGATGAACGTCACCACATCACGATCAGTGGAATCGTGAACATGCCATTCGGACTCGAAGCCGCTCCGATCCTTCAGTTCGGTTCTGCGAGGCCGTACGATCTGAACGCAGGTTATGACATCCTCGGACTCGGTACTGGCTACTCGCGTCCGGTGGTGGTGGACAACAACGCGCCGAAGAACTACTACATGTACGACAGCTCAGGCGCAGGTCATAATGGCGCGGCGGCGCGTGCTGCACTCGCAGCAGGCACTGCCCACATAGTGCCGTATGACAGTCTTCGTGGCGCTCCGATCTTTGAGCTTGACGCTCGCGTGAGCAAGAACTTCAAACTCGGTGAACAGCGCAGATTACAGCTCAGCTTCCAAGGCTTCAACCTCACGAATCGCGCCAACTACGGCAACAACTACTTCTACACGACCACCTCTGGCAAGATTGGCCAGCCTTCTGGCTTCACCAATCCGACCAGTTCGTCAACCGCCTTTGCCTTTGAAGGCGAGTTCGGCGCCCGCTTTACCTTCTAATTGTTCACCTGACCTAACCAGGGCTGGCTTTGGCCAGCCCTTTCGCATGAGCCGAAGTATTCGGCCGCCTATTTGGGGGCGGCCTAACATGTGCGTCACGGAAGAAGATCACTCAGTAGGGATTGAGCCCTCGTGTTGTTACACCAGAGGGCATCCCAATGCTCCCCATAATCATGTCCATTTCTACTCTTTCGAAGATAGTTACATCCGTCTAGTCTGCAACCCTTTTCCGGATTGGAATACGGCGATTCAGTCGTGGCTTTGATCTTCGGTACGCCTCCTGCTGCGAGCAGTGAATCGAAGATAGGCCGGAGGAGCGGTCGCTAGTCAGTTTTCGACTATACGTTGGGCCTTCCCCAATCGTCTTCACGATGCTCGCGTCATTGCAGTTTTAGAGTCCACACACTTCTACCGTGAGTCGCCACAAACAACGTTCTAGTTGAGGACTGTAATTTGATGGAGAGCGCCACAGCCTGAGGAAGCCCAACACTTAAATTCGTCCAACTTGCGCCTCCATTGCGGCTGATGAATACACCCACGTCGCTGGCCACATAGATCGTGTTTGCAAACTTAGGATCGACAACCATGTCATTCAGAGGAATGTTGGGCAGATTTCCGCTCACATTCTTCCAAGTCGTACCGCCATCGGAGGTGAAGTACAGATGGCCGCTATCAAAGCCGGATAGAGCAACGTAGGCTTGTTGCGCAGCTTTCGGGTTTACCGCGATTGCGGAGATAAAGCGATTTGGTAGGCCAGCAGTGCGATTTATCCACGAAGCTCCCGTGCCCGCACCAGCGCTTGATGTGACACTTAACATGCCGTCGCTACTTCCTACATAAACGGTGTTACTGTCCGAAGGCGCAACTGCGAGGGCAGAAACTTCTCCGCCCTGCGTCAGGTCGGGAGAGATCGCTTGCCAAGACCTGGCACCATCGATCGTTTGATAAACACGATAGGTCCCAAAGTAGAGGCGCAAAGGATCTTTGATGTCGATGGTCAAGGGTGCGATAAATTGCCGCCGATCGGCGTCATTTATACCAGCTTGCGCCGAAAACCATCCTGATCTGTCAGTTCCGCCAGTTGTAGACTTTTGCAAGAACGCGAAATCGCCAACGCAATAAGCATATACATTTGTGGGCACCTGCGGATCCATGACGGTGGGACCTCCGTCTCCACAGGTAGTGACGGTCCAAAGTGATTTCCCGGAGTAGAATTGGGTGCCATTGTCCTGTGTTCCACCAAGCGCCAACGACGAGGTGGGATGCACCGCGAGTCCGGGATAGAACTGCATGGTCGCAATGGTCGCATTGAGGTCGGTCCACGCAAACGAATTGTTCGACGAGAAACCTGTCGCACTGTACGCTCCACCATCGTTCCCGAGATATAACTTTGTCCCATCCGATGAGAATGCGAAAGCATGCTGATCTGGGTGAAGGGCTATACCATTCGAACCTACAGAAATATCTCTCCAACTCGCGCCCCCATCGAGAGACATGGAAGCAGCAAAACCACCTGTGATCACAATGTTTGGATTGTTTGGGTCTACCGCAATACCACCTTCATACCAACTGCAACAAGATGGAGGGTCTCCAACCCGATCCCAATTTGCCCCGGCATCAGTGGTTTTGAATACACCTGCTATTCCCGACAACGGACTGCCAAGGGGCAGAGCAATTGCTGCGTAGAGAATCGAAGGGTTTGATGCCGATATGGCTAGACCGATTCTACCGAGGCCAGAGGCGGGGATCACGCGGCTTCCTGTTCCGGAGATCACGTTCCACGTCTGTCCGGAATCGGTGGATCTATAGATCGCATTGTAGGTATCTCCGTACGGGCTTCCCAAGGCTGCATAAGCTATTCCGGAGGAGGGATCAGGGTTGAACAGAACGGCTGTAGCGATACCGGGCAACACGGCCACCCAAGTGACGCCACCATCTGATGAGCGCATCACAGCTCCGCCCCAAGGTATAGTTCCGCCAAACGAAGACACGGCCGCCAGCAGTACCTGTCCGTTACTACCTGGGCTCACCGACAGTGAACCGATATGTGACCCTCCGTTTGTATTGAATACAAACGGCCCGGGTAATTGTGTCCAACTAGCTCCTCCGTCAGTGGATTTCAGGATCCCAGCGCCACCATATCCATCTCCATTGAAGTTTTCCTCACCTGTACCGACGTAAACAATATCGGGGTTTACAGGGTCGAGCGCGATTGATCCTATGCTCAAGGATGGCTGCCGATCGGTAAGGGCATTCCAGTTAAGTCCTGCATCGGAGGTCTTCCAAACTCCACCATCTGCCGCTCCCAAATACACTACGTTCTGATTGCGCGGGTCAACCGCAAGCGCAGTAACTCGTCCGGAATTTCCACCGTCAGTTGCGGAATTCCAAAACGAAGTTCCTGGTCTTGGTCCTATCAGCGTCCAACTACCTTTAATGCGGCTGTTCGCCTGAGCCTGCTCAATCGGCATCGCTTGCGCCTGTCGCACCGCCCGCATTTTCGCATCACCTCGAATGCGTCCGGATGGGTAAGCCCTTTGATCGAAGAACCACCGTCCACGCCGTTGGATTTCTTTGAGGCGTTCAACCGGTTTCTTTTGTGCCCACGTCGTCGGGGAACCCACAGCAACGTAAAACATTGCGGCTATCACACACACAAGCACATGCGACTTCTGCGGGGTAAGAACAAAGCCAGTAGCTCTCGGTTTTCGTAGCATGTTCGACTCCTTACGTGCGGTGTCAGGCGTAAGTTGCGAATTTCGAAAGTAGCTCACCGACGGTCTGCAGCAATCACAGAGAACGATCGTGCACGCCAGAGCACGTCATGACTTCTTGGCCCTTTAAATGCTCGGTACACCCTTGACTGAAAACAGCGAATCTTGTTTGTTGGAGAGGTTGAAGTCAGTGGATGAGATTCCGCTGACTATCAGAGCTGTTTGGCGCTGGTGAACGGGGCCGGGGAAAACAGGATGTTAGGAGAAACATTAGTCAATCGAGGTTGCCAGACGAAAATCTTCTTTGGAAGGAAATTTGTAATTGAGTTTTCCTTCCAGAAGGTGACAGAACATAGCCTGACGCAGAATGGCAACTTGGGTGAACACAGCTCCAGTTTGGCCATCGAGAAGATGTTTGGCGTACCTTGAATGCGTCCCGAGGGGGCGACGACGTGCTCAGCTCGGTTAATGCTTGGCTATTCTGCCATCAACGCTGCATACCCGGCAGCGGCCGTCCAGCTTTGTGGAAATCGGAGAAGCGGGAAAGTACAATTCAAGTCTCGCCGTGTGTTTGTGCTCTCCAATCAAAGGCGCTGGCCTGTCGTTCTTGGGTTGCTTTACCGCTATCCTCTTCGAGGGGTGAGGTCGACTGCTGAAAGTCTATAGGAGGCATGTTCAGCAGTTCACCCGCCTAGCGCCTATTTAGGTGACCTTTTCGATGGGAAGTAGCAGTGTTAGCTAGAAGCTAGCCTGCCGAGTGTAAAGAACAACACTCATTGTGACGCTGAATGTGTAATTGTCAGAACTGGAAGCTGCCGCCGTCATTGTATTAATGCGCCTAGTGCGTATCGGGGCATCTATGGCTTTTTCGGCGATGTGTAGAACCCTAATTCGGAGTTGATACAAATTCCGCACCTACACGTGAACGTTTCGGCCGACAGTGCGTCTGGTTTCATCGGAACAGAGGTCGTGTGAGAACACACGGGGCAGGTCACCAGCTCGGACGGAGTGTGTTCAGCAGGCTTCGAAGTCTTGTCGAAAAACATAGTTCTCCATTCTACGAGAACGACAGCAGAGAGCAAAAGAGTTCATCATCATCTAGAACATGAACACCTTTCGAGATCATGCCGGCACCTAGAAGGCCAGAAGTTGCGACCACTGATTATCGGGAAGCTCGTGTGCTGAGAATATGGTAAGACCATCTGGATGCCTTTGCGGGGGCGGTACATTGCAATGGGCGATCGTGGTCCGAGCGCTGCAACCTGTCGTGCAGTGAATCGGCCGTGCATATGGCCGATGGGAACCTTAAACTACAACACAATCCCATGTAGATCAGGTTCGCGCGTACCGCTTAGTTGTGTCACTTATTGCTGGTGCTATGCCAGGGGCCAGTATTAAAGGCTGTGCAATGAAATGCTGCCACCAAACGGCGGACAGTATGCCAGTGCTGACCAGGTTACTAATCGATTGAAGGATGGCTTCAATCCGCCAACGACGGTGACTTTCCCCAAGATCGGGATACTTCATGGCTAGCCCTGTTGTCGACACCTCTCGCGGTTGTACTCTGCATGAACGGAATCCTCTTGGTAGCTTGGGGTCACTCAAATTCTCAAGTAACGCCAGTGAACCAGGAAATGAACACTACAAAGCGGCACTCCAAAAGGCGATGAGCAAGATACTCCACCAATAAAGTGCGAGAAATCGCCCAACATTGAGTTATCGCCAATTCGACCTCAGCCCGCCCGGGGGAAATGTGTTGCCCCGAATGCTTGCAGTATTCGATCGCGTCAGCTTGCAGCTTAACTCTGCCCCCTGAGCTCCCCTGCTGCAGCATATCTTTGCGCAGGATCGCAGCATTTCGTTGCCGCCAACAGTTTGCGGAAACTACCCACAAGCAATTTTCTCATTCCTGTGAAAGAACTGCAGGGCACGCATGGTCCAAATCGTCGACCGAGACCGTGCGAGTTCGGCGTTGTCCTTTCCCCAAAACCCCAAAAAACCGATGCGCCGCACCGAACTGGCCGCAATGAGGCTGTTGTCATCGGTTTGCAAAAACCGGCAATGAGCAGCTCGCCCGCACTCCTCTACTTCACTGCAGCTCTAATTAGTGGCTAATTTTGCGCTGAAACGGTCAGCACAATAAGGCGAGCAACTCCAGTCTGCAGACTGAGCTTAAGAGCAATTGCGAGTTAGTACAAGGTAGCGCGAAGCTTCCGTCAATACTTCTTCGTGCCAGGGGATCGGACGGTAGGTGTATTTAGTCGCAAGCGTACGTAAAAAATTAGTTTTTGATTAAGGTAAGTCTTGCAATTCATGTCTCTCGGCGATAGCCTTATTTGGAAATCAGAAAACAAGCAAGCGCTTACATGACCAGCGCATAACGCGCTTGGAATCTCGTCATCGTCATTCACTTCTTTGGCGAGCATACCGTTGCGACGACGCTAACTTGTGGTTTGTAAAATCACCTCCTAAGTGGGGATGGCGAAGCCTTGTCTTACTCGTTCAGTTGGGTTCCAGCTTCCGATAGCTTTCCTGGGGCTGGTGTTTCGCCTGAGATGGCGCACTCCCTTCAATGGTTTGCGATCTATACACAGACTAAGCACGAGAAGAATGTGGCCCTCCGTTTTCAGGCGAGGGAGATAGAGTCTTACCTGCCAACGTGGGCGACCAAGCGAAAATGGAAGAATGGATCGACCGTTCAGTTGCAACTGCCGCTCTTTCCTAATTACATATTCGCAAGGTTTGGGCGGCATGAACGAGGCGCAGTTTTGAGCTCCCCTGGTGTGATAAGAATCGTTGGCGCTGGCAATGAAGGAACGCCACTTCAGGCCGCGGAACTGGAAAAGCTCCGATCTAGCATTGATCTTTGCCGGGTATCACCACATCCCTATTTGACGGTCGGCGAAAAGGTTCGAATCATTGATGGGCCACTATCCGGATATGAAGGCATTTTGGTGCGCGAGAAGAACGAATCGCGAGTGGTGGTTACTCTAGACTACATACAGAGAAGTATGGCAATCGAACTGGATGCAATGAGTCTCGAAGCTGTGCGCTAGAATTTCTCTTTTCAATGTCGTCCTATCCCGCAACCGTAGCCTTATCTTGCATAGCGAAGGCTTCCACCGTACTGCAAGCCGCAAATGCAATCACCCTACTCTGTTACATGGACGGGGATGAAGCGATCACTTACTTGCTGCTGAAGCCCAGTCGCGAGTCCGTGAAAGTCATTACTTCCTGACTGAGTCCTGAAAGTGTCTGCAGGAGCGAAAGCGTCCAAAACAGATCTAACAGCAAGTGGTTCGCAAACTCTGGACTAACTAAAACCTCCCCCAAATGAATAACAATACCGGCGACACTAAGCGACGAATTCTCGATGCGTCTGTGCAGCTGTTTTCCAGACAAGGATTCAATGGCACCGCGACCCGTGAGATCGCTAGGCTTGCCGATGTGAATGAAGCAACCCTGTTTCGATATTTTCCAAGGAAGCAGGATATGTTCTGGGAGGCACTCCAATCTCGTTTCTCACGCGTGCGGTTTCGGAAAGAACTGCAAAGTGGTCTAGACCAGGTTGGCAATCCTGAAATTGTAGTGCCGTTGATCATTGAGTACTTGGTCGAGATTGCAATGTATCAGCCAGATCTACTCAGGTTATTAGGAGTCAGCTTGCTCGAAATGAGGCATGGCAGCGAGTTCATCTGGCGCAAGCAAGTGGGCTCCATCTTTCAGGAAATAGCACAGTATTTTGAGCGTTGTATTGAAGACGGCACTGTGAGAAATCTGGACACTTCTACAGCAACGATTAGTTTTGTGCTGACAACGCTCGTTCACGAAGGTATGTTTCGGCTACTTACCGGCGCTGATGTTCACGCCAATGCCAGCGAGGCTGTCGCAACGTATTCCAGTTATTGGCTCCAAGTACTCCTGCCAACATCGAAGCCGGCATTCCACCCGAGGACATGCTCCGAGGCACCCGTTTACTGAGTAATCGGCCCCACCATCCTTTTTTGGGTCGTTTTCTCTTCAAGTAGAAGCAACAAACTAAGTGCGGAATACTCCCCTTCTGTCACGTTAATCGCGATCTTGCGACTGATTAAGCGCAGGTTCGTATCGCTTTCGACATCGAGAGATTTGAAATGGCAAGTACGTCGGAACTTGGCAGTGCGGATGGATTAGGACTACAACCTTCGGAACTTCAGGTCAACGATTCCAAGAAGCAGACGCGATTTGACAATAATAAGATTACGCGTGACTTCTTGATCATGATGGATGTTGCCCTGATCTGGCTCAGTTCGCTGGCCAGCTTGTGGTTTCGGTTCAGAACATGGCCTTGGCATGATCCAATGGGCAAAGCGCAAATGGCGATGCATGTTGGCTTTTTGCTGCTCTTTTCTGCTCTCGTGGTGTTGTTCTTCTATGCTAGGAATCTCTACTCCCGGCCCTGCATGCAGCGTAGGAGCTTTGAGCCTTTGGAGCCGCTAAAGGCAATCGGGGCGGCAGCACTCGTTCTTACATCGTTTGTCTATTTGTCTGGAATCAAGATAATCTCGCGTGAGGTTATCGGGACGACCGTGGCTCTCAGTACCGCCGTCCTGCTTTTGTGGCGTTATTGGTGGCGCAATCAGGCGATCGAGGGACTAACTGAGCAACGGAACGTACTTATCGTCGGGGCAGGCCGAGTTGGCCAAGCGTTGCGGCAGTATGTAGAGAACAATGCTGATTTAGGCTACGTATTCAGAGGCTTTGTCGATAGGAGACGTACCAAGCGAACAGACCCGGCTTCCAACGACAGTGACCTCATGGGTGGGATTGCCGACCTAGACGTACTCGTGCGCAGCTACTTCATCGACGAGGTTCTGATAACTGATATCGGCGACCGAGACCTCATAAAAGAAATTGCAAAAAGAGCTCGGTTCCTGGGTGTTAACGTTCGAGTAGTTCCAGATCTATATGATGGCCTGGCAATAGGTGCAACGCTCGAATCAATTGGCCAGTTTCCCACGATAGCGCTCTATCGGCAGCCTGTTGCCTCCCTGCAGCATTTGTTCAAGCGCGCAATTGACATAGCACTGTCTACCTTAGGACTGATTTTTGTATCCCCAGTGGTACTTCTAACTGCCATCTTCATCAAACTGGATTCTCGAGGTCCAATCTTCTACAGCGCTGAAAGGGTCGGGAAAAAAGGAAAAATATTCAGGTGTCATAAATTCCGAACGATGATAGCTGACGCGGAGATACTGAAAGACGCCTTGAGCCACCTGAATGAGCGGGACAGGATACTCTTTAAGATATCTGACGATCCACGTATAACCCGGCTGGGACGGATTTTGCGTAAATGGAGCATTGATGAGGTGCCCCAATTGTGGAACGTTCTACGAGGCGAGATGAGCCTAGTGGGACCACGTCCTCCGTTGCCAGGTGAATACAAGCAATATGCATTGGAACACCTGCGCCGATTGGATGCCCTTCCCGGAATTACTGGACTTTGGCAAGTTGAGGCGAGGAATAACCCGTCTTTTGAGAATTACATAGAACTAGATCTTGAGTATGTTGAGAATTGGAGCCTCTGGCTCGATCTCAAGGTTTTAGCAAAGACCTTTGGCGTAGTAGCTGCGGGCAGTGGAACTTAGTCTGTGAATCGCCTCTCATTTGTCTGAGCATTTGTGCGGCCTTCTGAACACTTCAGCGCGACACGTCAAGCACGCTAGTCCCGGCTCAGCCGGGCATGTCTCGCCAATGCGAGTCCATCTCACACTGTGGGTGCTGATTTCGGGTATCACCTACAGCGAACTATCAGCTTCAACAAATCGAAGAATTGAAGACAAACATGGAAAGCAATCCACTCTTGACACGAGAGCCTCAGGTATCGAGAACTCACATTCTGAGGCATAGCGTACAGCCGAAAGAGAACGATCTCGCGCTGTCCGAGATCTGGCGAGTAATTCAGAAAGACAAACGGCTGATCGCACTCTGCGTCATTGCGGCGGTTGGTCTGGCCTTCTTTATCTCTTTTATTATGACGCCCAAATATGAGGCGGTCGCTAGGATAGAGATTAACAAGGAAAACTCCGACCTCTTAGGGTTGGACTCATTGCAGGGGCTAGCCAGCGGAGCAGATGGCCTCGACTACAATGTCGCAATCCAGACAGAAACCGAAGTCCTCCGAAGTGACTCTCTGCTATTCCATGTTACGGAACAGCTAGGGCTCGAAAAGCGTAAAGAGTTTGCAACAAAACCGCCATTGATCAACCCGCTAGATATGTTCGATGGCAAGCGCATCAAGGCCGAGTTAGAGCTTCCTCTAGAGAATGCGCCTATACGACGCAGAAATGTTCGCAGGGTCTTTGAAAAGAACCTAAAAGTAAAAGCAGTCAGTGGCACACGACTGGTAGAGGTTAGCTTCCTCAGCCCCGACCCGAAGGTCGCGGCCGATGTGGTGAACACGCTAGTTAACGATTATCAAGAGCAGTATTTTCGAGTGCGCTATTCGGCTACCGCGCAAGCCTCTGATTGGCTTTCCAAGCAACTTTCTGATCTGAAGGCGCAGGTAGACGTTTCCCAGCAAAAGCTCGAGACGCTTCAGAAAGAAGCCGGCATATTGGGTGTGATGCTTCCGGGGCGGCAGGGCGTGCAATCGCAAGGCGGAGCGAAAAGCGGGAATTACGGAGCGAGCTTATCGTCGTGGCCAGCCATGGATAAGCTTCAAGACCTGAGTCGTCAACTGACGCAGGCCCAGG
Organism: Koromonas humicola; assembly: GCF_059726255.1. Taxonomy (NCBI): domain Bacteria; kingdom Pseudomonadati; phylum Acidobacteriota; class Terriglobia; order Terriglobales; family Koromonadaceae; genus Koromonas; species Koromonas humicola. The sequence goes on along the minus strand of NZ_AP040873.1, from coordinate 3,854,585 downwards.
GAAATAGAATATCCAAAGAAGCCATTTACCGCGTACTTAAGCAGGGCAATCCCGAACTGATCGCAAGCTTTGCAAAGTCGGGCGACACAGAAGGCGCGATGAGCCCAAATTCGCTTGCGCTAGTTGAGACGCTTCGTGCACAAGAGGCGCTGCTCAGAATTCAGTATGCGCAGGCGACGACCAAGTTCGGTCCGAATTATCCGCAAGTGGTTCAGATCCGTAATCAGATGAGCGAAATAGACGGCTCCATTCAAGCCGAGCTCCGGAAGGTGGCGGCCCGCGCCGAAAACGAATATCTAGGAGCCAAGCAGGCCGAAGATATGGTGCGGGCGTCTTATGAAGAGCAGAAAGCTGATGCAAGTAAACTGCAGAATGTCGCCAACCAGTACACAATTGCTCTGCAAGAAGCAGACACGACCCGCGAACTCTACATGGATCTGCTCTCGAAACTGAAAGAGGGTGGGGTGCTTGCAGGCTTGCACTCGACCAATATTGTGATGGTCGACTCGGCTAGAACCGCTCCGAGCCCCAAGCGCCCAGATTATCCATTAAATCTTGCGCTAGGATTTGCATGCGGCCTGTTGGGAGGGGTATGCCTAGCGTTTGTCCGAGATGGGCTTGACTTCACAATTCACACTCCTGCGCAAGTGGAAACCGTTGCTGAGCTGCCCTCGCTAGGGATTGTGCCGAAATTGCAAAAGAAGAAGCTCGCTGAACAAGATGGCGAGCTTACCATTCTGAACGATCCGAACTCGCAAACTGCTGAAGCTTACCGGAGCTTGAGGACCTCGATATTGCTGTCGAATGTAGATGCTCCTCCCCGGGCGATTATGATCACTAGCGCACTGCCTGGCGAAGGAAAGTCGACGACCAGCTTGAATTTTGCGATATCGCTGACACAGCAAGGCTCAAAGGTGCTACTAGTTGAGGCGGATTTGCGCCGTCCATCGTTGCTTCCTCGACTCAATAGCAAGTCCAATGTCGGTCCCGGGTTGAGTGGCGTCCTGAGCGATCAAACTGACAACCTGTCATCAGCACTAATACAGTTGCCGAATATCCCAGGTCTCTCTGTGTTGCCATCTGGGATGAAACCACCATATCCCGCCGAATTGCTTGGCTCGATGCGCATGAAGGAGTGTCTCGAGTCATGGCGGAAAATGTTCGATTTTGTTGTGATCGATACCCCGCCCGTGCTCTCCGTGACTGATCCTGTCGTGCTCTCCAGCGTCGTAGACGCAGTGCTGCTTGTGGTGAGAGCGGAGGCCACGACACAACAAACACTGGTGCGCTGCCGGGACTTGCTTTTCCGAGCAAATGCGCCGATCGCTGGAGTGTTGATCAATGGCGTGGACATGAATTCAGGAGAATACTACTCATACTACGGCTACCACGCTGCAAAGTACGAGGACTACCTCCGGACCGAGAATTAAGTATTAGCGTTCTGGCCGCAGCAGTCGAGGGCAATGGACGAAAGCGGATTGGAGAAGATATGAGAAGTTTCCTGATTCTTACGTTGCTGATGTGTGTTGGTCTCGCCGGGCTGGCGCAAGTGGGTTCGACCGATCTTAAGGCGTTGCAGTCCAGCACAAGCGACCGAGCGACATTTGCCCTGAACGGCATCAGCTCCGCGCGAACGGCCATCGCCGCTGGTGATTTTCTCGCGATAATCGTGTTTGACGTGCCTGAGCTGACGCAGAGTATTCGAGTAGACGAGATGGGGAATGCGGAGCTGCTGCTCCTGGGTCCGCTTCATCTTTCCGGCATGAGCACGGACGAGGCGAAAAAGCTCATTAAGGGAAGGTTGCAGGAAGGTGGGTATGTGCTGGACCCACGTGTGACAGTGGAGATTCGGGAGTATGCGTCGGTAACTGCGGGTGGCGCGCTTTCAGGCACCCAGGGCGTTTCCGTTGTCGGGGAAGTCATCCGTCCGGGTTTCTATCCACTCATTGGCAAGCGCACGCTGGTTGATGTCATCGCCGATGCCGGCGGCGCAACAGCGGCGGCATCGCAGCAGATTACGGTGAATAGATCCTCCGATCACACGGTCGTGCGTGCGAGCCTCTCAAATAATGCCAGCGAGTTGCTGGCCAGCAACGTCGAGCTTCGCCCCGGAGACATTGTCATCGTGCCGAAGGCCGGAATCGCATATATCCTCGGAGACGTGGGGCGCCCCGGCGGATTCATAATGCAGGACGAAGGGAAGATGAGTGTGCTGCAACTTCTGGCGCTCGGAGGCGGCCCGAACCGTACCGCATCCCTGGGACGTACAACGCTCCTCCGCAAAACGTCTCAAGGAATGCGCGAGGAGAAGGTCGACCTTAAGAAGATCATGCAGGGCAAGAAGCCCGACATCGCCCTCAGCACGGATGACGTTCTGTTCGTGCCCAACAGCGCACTCAAGAGCCTTATGGGGAGCAGCCCCGCGTCGCTGATGCAAAGCGCCGCCGGAGCCGCCGTCTACTCCGGTATTGCGTATCACTAGATCATGCGGATCCGTATGCGGATTCGAGGCTGACTGCATGAAGGACGAAACGCTTTTTCAATTCAAAATCGTGTCATGGTGCGCGGAGTCGAACCACGTCTCGTCTTTTCGCAGTGGAACACACAAGACGAGCTTATAGGGAACGTCTCATTGAAGAGAAACATATCCGTGTTTCTGGATCTCCTCCGCTTTATTGCGGCATTTGGCGTGGTGTTGGGTCACTCGCGCACAGTAGTCATTCATTGGTTGCCACTGGTCCTCAGCGAAGCGAATGTAGCTGTCGCTACGTTCTTTGTATTATCTGGCTTTGTGATTCGCTTTGTGTCGGTCTCAAAAGAGGCAGACTGGAAGTCATATGCCGTTGCTCGAATCGTGAGAGTCTACCCAGTAGCAATTCTTACTATCGCTATAACGTTGCTCATTGACCACATTGGTCAGATCAGAAATCCGGCATTTTACGCATCGCTGCACTTCTTCAACGCGAGCACTTCGTTGCGGGAAATCGCTTCATATCTCACGTTTACGAACGAAATATGGATGCGCCATGCAGTAGTTGGGAGCGCAGAGCCGTATTGGTCGCTGAGCTTCGAAGTCTGGTACTACGTTCTGCTTGCTATTCTGATGTACACGCCTGCGCGGAATCGTATCTTTGCGGTAAGTGCATGGATGTGCCTTGTAGGTCCGAAGATTCTTGCGTACCTGCCGCTGTGGTTACTGGGAGCGCTCTGCTACGACGTCATTTCCCGTCGCTCCCGCAACGGTCAGGCTGAGAAGCAGACAGGAATTCTCTGCCTTTGTGCGGGCATGTTGGTATTACTGCTCACGCGATTGCTTCTCGCAAAGCGGACCACTGGCATGTGGATCTTTGAGCACCCCCACGTAGTGGTCAAGTCCTTTGTCTTTTATATCTGTATCGGCATCGGGGTGGCGCTTGTCATCGTGGGCTTTGAAATGGCTACTAGAGACCGGCAGATCTGGACGCCTAGGGCAGAGGCCGTCATACGGTGGCTTGCCGGAGGGAGTTTCACTCTCTACGTAATACATCTTCCTCTGCTTGCCTTCTTCACGTCACTGTTTCCCTCGTCAGAACATTCAAAGGTCGGAGGAGTTCTCGTCGTTGCCACGGTTCTGGTTGCAGCGTACCTGTGCGCCGAAATCGCAGAACGCCGCAAGCGCGCGCTGAAAACAGTTATCAACAAATTCAGACATCTTGGGGCGCTGTCTGGGAAAAGGCTTGAGCTAATGGGTAAACAGAGTAGGGGCAGAGTTGAAGCTTAGTGGCACGACACGATCAGCCAAGCAGTCGGTTCCCGCAATTATCGGAATTATGTGGGGCATGGGCTGGCTAGTCAGCTTGCTATTCCCGGAGGCGAGCTCCTTTCTTGGAATTGGGTTGCTGCTCCTAACGTACAAGCTGTCATATCGACACTCGCGCGCTCACATCCTGCTGTCTCTTCCATTTGTGGTGCTTCGATTCTCCGAGATGATCGCCGGAGTGGTCATATGCGGCGGCGCGACTCTTAAGGAATTGGGGGGGGGGGTGGGGCAACAAACTGACGCATTCTTCTGGCTCGGGTTGCTCTACGCAATGTGGCCGTTGGCTTCTAATTGGCGCCGCGTGGAACTCGCGGCGCCAGCGCAGATAGGAAACAACTTAAAGCGATCGTCGTGCAAGCTGGTCATTACAGTAGCGCTGTCTTATGTCTGCGCAATATATCTCTTTTACATCGTTTATGGTTTCCCGCTTCTGTCTGGAATAGATAAGTTCACGTTCGTGTCACATTATGGCGGACGTGGATATCTGATTCTCCAGAGATACCGGATGGCCGTTGTGATGATGTTGGGCTGCCTGAGAGCTGCAGGGAGATATCCTCGACTAGGAGGCTTCGCATTTATTGCGTTGGTTGCTGCCGCAATACTTGGCTCCGATAAACTTACCGCTCCGCTCATGGTGATCACGGCATATGTGGGGACCTATCTCGCGTTATCCGGAACAAAGTTCAGAGTGTCGCTCCTAAAGGGCGCGGTGGCTACCATGCTCGTGTGCGGCATTGGCCTTGGTTACGTATACTCCCGCGTCGTAAGTGCAGGCTCCTTGCAGCTAGCCATGGCCGGGATAGCAATGCGAATTCCGGCGCAAGGACAGGTGTGGTATTCCGCATACGAGAAAGATCCGAAGTTAATAAACCTTGAAGCGGAGCAGGTCGAGGCCGAGGTCCGGGGGCTCGTTTTGCCGGAGAGTTCGCTGGGCACAAAGAACCCGACCGGCGAATGGTACGTCATGCAGACCCTCCTCTCACAGCAGGCTATCCGCAAGTTTGTCTTGACGGGAACATCGCTGATCATGATTCTCTACGGGTACATCTTGAGCGCGTACGGCGTGGTGCCACTCATGATCTTCAACGTGCTTTATTTCCTGTACTTTTCGTTTGCTGCTTCGTCTTTCGCATGCTTCATTTCCCAGGGAAGACTTCTTCCCGCTTTTTTTGCCGCAATGCTGATTTCCTCCCAGATCACGACGAATGTCACAGGCAATCTCAGTGCGATGCTTGGCGTAAACGCGATTATTTGCGTGGCTGCAATTGTCGTATTCCGGCTTAAGTACCAGCCCCTGGAGATAAGTCATTACAACTTTGATGAGCTAGAGACAGGCGACTCCGTTTCACTAATAGAACAGTAAAGGTTAAGCAGAATGAAAATAGCGGTATTCGGACTTGGGTATGTGGGCCTTACGGCTATGTGCTGTCTGGCAGGAGAGGGGCATGAAGTTGTCGGCTTCGACGTGAATGAGACGAAGGTCTCCTCCATCAATAGAGGCCGATGTCCAATTGTGGAGCCAGGACTGGACGAGTTGCTGAAGAGGGGCCTAGCGGAGAGGCGAATTAAGGCCTGCGTCAAGATCGACGAGCAGCTCGACGCGTGCGATGTGGCGTTCGTTTGCGTGGGGACGCCGAGTCTGCCGGACGGCGCGCACAACATGAGCTACATTGCCGAGGTGACGCGGCAGATCGCATCTCACATCAAGAAGAGTGCAAGTCCGCTGACGGTCGTTTATCGCTCTACAATTCGGCCCGGAACGATCGAGGGCCTGATCGCGCCCATTTTCATTGCTGAGTTGGGCGAGGACTTTGAGCGGCTCATCGAGTTGGTTTACGACCCCGAGTTTTTGCGTGAGTCGTTTGCTATCAAGGACTACTTCGATCCCCCAAAGGTCATTATCGGCACGCGCGGCGGAAAGCCCTCGGCGAAGATGGCGAAGCTGTGCAAGGACCTCAATGCCCCAATCTTCTATGTCCGTTATGCCGAGGCCGAGTTCACCAAGTTCGCCGACAACACCTGGCATGCGATCAAAGTTGGCTTTGCGAACGAGATCGGGCGCGTCTGCGTCTGTCTTGGTATCGACCCCGCGAAGGTGCATGAAATCTTCGTCTCCGACACGAAGCTGAATATCTCGCCCTACTACCTGCGCCCCGGCGGACCTTTCGGCGGCTCCTGCCTTCCGAAGGACGTACGTGCTCTTCAGCACATGTCGAGCGAGGTCGGCGCGTACACGCCACTCATCGGCTCCGTAATACACTCAAACGACGTGCACAAGCACTTCCTGTTTGAACTGTGCACAAAAGGACTGAAGCCGAACGCAAAGGTTCTCATGCTGGGCATCTCCTTCAAAGATAACAGTGACGATTTGCGCGAGAGTCCGGGCGTCGACCTGGCGCGCAAGCTCCTGCGCGAAGGTTACGACCTCTCGATCTACGATCCGCACGTTGAGCCCTCTCGGCTGCTGGGGCAGAACCTCGGATACGCCTTTTCGAGCCTGCCCACGTTGCGTAAGATCCTGATCGGGCGCGAGCAGGTCGAATCGCAATATTTCGATCTCGCAATCGACACCAAGGGGTGGGCCGGGCAGTTAACCCTTCATGCGGCGCGCATCGAAAACCTCAGCTCTCTCAGGATTGTTCATGAAATTTCCAAAGACCATGAAGGTGCAACGGACTAACCGTCCGCTGCGCATCGCCGTAGTGTATAGCCGTACGCCGCTACCTATGCGTCGCGCGGACCAGATGACCGTCGCTCATCTGCTTGCTTTTCTGAAAGCACGCGGACACGCTATAGACCTTTACTGCGTGAACGCCGGAGGAGTGCCCGATGCCGAAGATTTGCGCTGGTTGCGCCAGACCTGCCGTCGCGTGGAATTGTATAAGCACACCATCGTCTCGATTCTGCGTGGGCTGCTAAAAATCCCCCGCCTCCCGGTCCAAGTAGCGCTGTTCTCCCATGCCGCACAGGAGCGCGAGGTCCGCCGCCAGATCGCAGCGGGAGCGTACGACATCGTTTATACCTATTATGTCCGCAGCGCCGAAGTCGTCGCCGGGCTGGGTCGTGAATCGTCTGACGATGCCGAAGACGCTCGTCCCGCGACGTTCCTCGCCATGCAGCTCTCGCAGACGCTCAACACGCACCGCATAGCGAGCAACGCGCCGACCATTCTCTACAAGGTGTTCTATACGCTGGAGAGCTGGCTTATGGCACGCTACGAAGCCCGAATCTGGCGAAAGTTTACTCGCACGGTTTTGATCGGGCCGAAGGACTATGAGGCGATCAGCGAGGCCTGCCGTAAAGAGTCGCTGCCGGTCATCAATAACCACGTCTTTGTAGCGCACGGCACCGACATAGACCGCTTCTCCCGCACTCGCGTTTTGGAGAAGCCGAACCATCTGGTCTTTAACGGAGTCATGCGTACACCGACCAATATACAGGCCGTGCAATGGTTTGCAACGTATGTGTGGCCGCTTATTCAAGCGCAACGCCCCGATGTGACGTGGTCCATCGTCGGGCGGGAGCCTTCAGCCGAAGTGCTGAAACTCGGCGAGCTTCCTGGCGTCACGGTAACCGGAACCGTTCCCGATCCCTCGACATATCTTGCTGAAGCCACGGTCTGCATTAACCCGATGCAAGCTGGGGGTGGAATGCAGAACAAGTTGATCGAGTACCTTGCGGCCTCGAAGGCGGTCGTCGCAACGTCTGTCGCCAATGAGGGCATTGGCGCAACCAAAGGCGAACATCTCTTGATCGCAGATACTCCCGAGGAGTTTGCTGAAGCTGTGCGGATGCTGCTCGAGGACTCCGCGCTGCGCTTGCGACTCGGTCAAGCTGCCCGCCGCTACGTGGTCGAACATTGGACCTGGGAAGCGCACTTCATGAAGCTCGAAAGCGAGTTTTATCGCGCATTGAACATCGGTGCCAATGCGCACGTTGCCGGAGCAGGGCGAGATTGAACGATGAGTCGGTTTTCAGACAAGCTCAATGTGCTTTCGACCTTTTCCTTTGTTGCAGGCTCGCGCATGGTCGGTATCTTGCGCGAGATGATAATCGCCATCGTGTATGGGTTCTCATCGTCCACGGACCTGTTCTACCAGTTAACCGCTCTGCCAACGTACATTCTCACCTTTACGGGTGGTCCGTTTACAACTGCGCTGGCGGCATCTGCCAACCAGCCGGGCGCGCCTGAGCCACATTCATATCTTCCGATGTTACGTCGGCGACTGCTTCAGTGCGGCGTAGCGGCGGGTGTTCTGCTGTGGTGCGGTGCACTTGTTTTTGCGTTGCGCCATCAGCGCAGGTTGGAAGTCACGGTTGGCGCGTCGTTCATCGCTCCCGCTGTCACGCTCGTCACGCTGCTGGGGCTGGGCACAGCGTTCATGAATGCCCGGGGACTCTTCGCGCGCGCCCAGGGGTTGCTCTTTTTCAACAACATTGCATTTGTCACTTTGATTGCAGTCGGCAGTCTCTTCCGAAAGAAGCCATTCTTGGTCACTCCGGTCCTTTGCGGAGCGTATCTGGTAGCAGCCGTCCTTGGTGCATGGCTCTCAGACCGCTTCTCTAAGTCCGAGACGGGGCAGGGGAGCGTCACCGCCCCGCTGCTTCCTGGCTTCATTCAATTTTTGAGCTACGCTAGTCTCGAAACCGGAGGATTCGTCGCCACCCAGTTTGTTGTGCTGTTCTGCGCCTCGCACGCAGCAGTGGGAACCGCGTCGGCTGCGGCGCTGGCACAACGCATCGCACTTTCAGTGCAGGGATTTCTCGTCCTGCCCGCCACCAACATGCTGATGGTGAAGATCGCACAACGTCCCGAGCGTCAAAGGGCAATTTTTGTTACCAGTGTACTCGCTACACTTGGCGGCCTCACAGTATTTGCAGCCGCCGTAATCCTTGCGCTCGGTCCGGCCGTTCACTTTCTAACAAGACACAGCCATGGCCCCAGCAACAACGCCGTAATGTTAACTTCGCTGCTGCCGAGCTTTCTCGTCTGGCTTGTCGCAATGGGTACGAACGCCATGGTCGCGCGCCTTTCGTTCGTTGTCGGCCGCGGCCGCTTGTACACCTTGACGACCCTAGCGGCGTATGTAGCCGCAAACGTTGCGCGCTTAGTGGCGTTCTTCAGTAGCAACTTTGGGAACGTAGTCCTGTGGGGAGCGCTGGTGGAACTCGCGGTAGTCGGCGTGCTTGCCGCTTGGGTGGCATTTTCGATGCGAGGAGAAGTTCACTGCAGCTATCTTCCGAATGAGGGTCAGTTGAATGCCCAGTAAAGCGATCAACGGACAATCGGGTGGAGTTTTTCTGACAGCGAAGCGGTACTTCATGCGGGCCAAAAAATGGTCGCGGTACGCCTTCGGCAACAGCTACCAGCACATTGAGCAGGGGCGAGGACGCTGTTTTGTTGCTGGGCGGCTGGAAGGCTACTTCAACGACTTACAAGGTAAGGCTGACTGGAAGGGAGAAACTGGCCCACTCGGTGTGCCCCTTGTTAACACGGACACAACGCGCAGCTTTGCATTCCCAATCGCAATTCTTCAATGGGGACTTGGCAACTGGGACCGATGGCTTTTGTCTGAGCGGACAGATTCTGATGCACTCCGGAAAGCCGCAGCTGCGGGACAATGGGCGCTTGATGCCATGACTGATCGTGGCGGGTGGCCCTGCTGGACTGGGCTCCGGCGGCCGGTGATCTCGGTCTATTCCGCAATGGCTCAGGGACAGGCGCTTTCTCTCATGTCCCGCCTTGCTGCCCTGGGCGATGCTGATGCGACTCGCCTCCGCGAGTGCTGCGCGCGCGCTTACTCGCTTCTCGTCGAGACGTCGGGCGAAGGTCTCGTCTCAACCTATAAAAATTCCCGTGTTCTTGAAGAGTACCCTGGGGGCGCGCTTCGGGGAGTGTTGAATGGATGGATTTTTGCACTCGTTGGAATTGCCGACTACGCGCTTTTATCTCAGCGGCAGGACGTTACGGCGTTCTCTAGCTATTGTGCGCATGATTTAGCGGAGTGCCTGCCGAGTTATGACTCAGGTAGATGGTCGTACTACGACCTGAAAGGCAACTTGTCCAGTCCTTTCTACCACTCGCTCTGCATCGTGCAGTTACGAACGCTAGCCGAAATATTCCCCGCATATGGCGGCCGTTATCACGCATTCGCTAATGTTTTCGAGGCATACGAGCGTTCGTGCATTTGCAGGGCAAGAGCTATCGCCGCAAAGTTTGTGCAGAAGCTGCGTCAGGTGGAGATGGGAGAAGTCGAATGACGGGCGACAAGTTACAAATGATTGTCTACACCGAATGTATCGGCTCGGGGCTGGGCCGTGAAGTGAGTGATACGGCCGCTGCGTTGCAGCAGCTCGGCGCGTCAGTGCACTACATCGCTCCGCTGCAGGACTATGAGCCAGTTGTCTCCGCTCGCACCGTTCTGCCCATGTCGCGTCGCAAGTTCGGATTGAGGAAACTCTTGACGATGCTCTCTGTGTCGGTCATCGGAGCGTTCAAGATTCTAGTGCATGCCAAGAGGGACACGCTCGTCGTGATTGTTTGCTTTGGGCCGCAGGTCCCGGTTTCGTTAGCGCCTCTGCTCGCTGCGAACGTGCGGGGTGCGCGAACTATCTACAGGCTCGATGACATTTACCAGCACACATTGCGTTACCCGCATTCGTTACAAGGCGCGGAGCGATGGCTCTATCGGCTGGCATACCAAAACTGTGACGGAATCGGTGTCATGAGTCCCTCGCTGGCCGAGCGCTTGGTACAGCAGATTGGCATCCCACGCTCACGCATATTTCACATGAAGCACGGAACCCTCTCCTATGACGGAGTTTCGCGTGGCGCGGCTTCGGACGAAGAGCCAACGGTCCTTGTTGTTGGCTCATTGCGCCCGAACAAGAAAGTTGCGGAGTCAATTGAGGCCGTTCAGGTTCTCCGCAGAAATGGCGTGAATGTACGGTTGCGCATCGCCGGCGCCCCTAGACGCGAAGACGCAAAATACTGGCGGGCGTGCGAGACGCTGATCGCAACGGCTCCTGACGGTATCGACCTCCGCGTGGGATTTGTGCCGGAAGAAGAGATGCCGTCGGTCCTCTCCGGCGTTGACGCTTTGCTGTGTCCGTACAAGGGATTCGGGTCCGAAAGCGGTGTAGCTAACATGGCGCTATCCAATGGCTTGCCGCTGATCGCAACCCGCGAGAGTATCCCCGCAATCGCGACCGATCTGGGCATGGCATTGACCAAAGTTGTTGACACTGCGACATCCGAAGAAATCGCCTCTGCAATTCTGGATTTCTATAGTCTCCCGATTTCCGCAAGACTCGAAGCCGCAGAGACGGCTCGGCAAAGGCACTTTCCGGTCACAGGCTGGATTGAGGCCGCACAAAGCATTCTGGAATACGACGCGACTCTCTGACTTAGTTTACCTCGCGACCAGAAGCGACTCGGTGATCGCATCCAGCCAACTGCGGCTGGAAACGCTCGTCGAGCCACTCTCGCATATTCGCGAGAGACGAACAGCTATTGGCCGCAGCCGAGCTACAGGGTGGAAAAGCCCAGCCGAAAGCGAGCCCTGCATTCTGCAGGTACCTGAGTATGAGCAGCGAAATCAGTGCGTCCCGGCTTCCGTCTGCAAGGCATGATCTAGGAAGGTCTAGACGATCATTCAGTCAGGTCGCAAGTATCCACGCTTTTGCGGCCCAACCGGCGTTAGATTACGCCAAACTCGGCGCTGTCCTTGATTGGGTGATGAAGACCCCCATCTCGGTCGAATGCAGACGTTAAGTGGTCGTTTTGTTGCGAATGATTACGAAATGTATCTTCTGTGAAGAAGAACCTCAATATCAGAGACACACCGCAATTGGATCCTCTTCTTCTCTTTATCTGAATTGTTGAGATAGCCACGAAAACACGGAGCTTGAGTGAATGCACGTCCTTTATGTGACCAAGCGACTTCCGTTCGGCGATGAGGAGACCTTCATTTTTCCGGAGATGGAGCAGCACATCGCGCACGGTTACCGGATCTCGATCTGTCCGGTGCAGGGTGGACGGATTATTCATAACTCGGGAAAGCGCTTCCTTCCCATCACGCTCGCCGATTCTTTATTTTCGGTGAGGTTCATGCCGCCGCTGCTGCGAGCAGTGCTCCTGCGTCCCCGTAAGCTGTTTGGTGCGCTGCGCGATCTCTTGTGTTCGCGTCCGCCGCGCTTACTCTTGCGTAACATTGTTGTATTTCCGAAAGGAGTGTGGCTTGCCGAGAAGGTCCGCGAACTGAAAGTGGACCACATCCACGCACACTGGATTGCTGTGCCTTCCACGCTGGCGATGATAGCCTCGCGGCTTTCAGGAGTCCCGTTCAGCATCACCGCGCACCGTTACGACATAGCCCAGAAGAACTTGCTGCCTCAGAAGTTCTTGCAGGCGGGGTTTGTGCGCGCCATCAACGAGCGTGGGGCGACCGAACTGAAGAGGGCGATTCCGGAGGTGAACGCCTCGCCCGTGGTGGTGCACATGGGAGTTTGCCTGCAGAGGAATGCGATACCGCCGGTCCGCCCGGCGGACGGCTCACTCCGCATCATCTGCGCGGCGCACTTTGTGGAGGTGAAGGGCCATCAATATCTACTGCGCGCCCTGGCACGAGCGGGCGAAGGCGGCTGCCGCATTACTGCGGAGTTTTGCGGCTCAGGCCCTCTCGAACCAAAATTGAAAGAGCTCGCTAGAACGCTTGGGCTTGCTGAACAGGTGAAATGGCACGGAGTCGTCTCGCACGATGAACTGCTCACGAAGCTTGTCTCGGGATTCTACGACGCGGCGGTTCTTCCAAGCGTCACAACGGCTTCTGGCGCGCAGGAAGGAATTCCTGTGTTTCTGATGGAAGCGATGTCCGCCGGTCTGCCGGTTATTACAACGCCCAGCGGAGGCATCACCGAACTCGTCGGTCCGGATCGCGGTATCATCGTCCCGGAAAGAGATTCCATAAAATTGGCTGAGGCCCTCCTTGCGCTTTCGCGCTCGCCGGAGAAGCGTCATGAGCTTGGCATTCGAGGCCAGGATTGGGTTGCGGCGGAATTTGATATCTCCACATGCGCGGCACGTCTGCGTCAATTGATGGAATCCCCCGGTAGTCCAGTGAATATTTCCGCGGGGCGTGGTAGATGAAACTTATTTTGTTGTGGGTCCTCGTTCTTTTTGTGGCAATTGCCTCTGGAAATAACGCTGCCTGCACAGGCAAATTTCCAGATCTGCAATGGAGCGGTGAAAACTGGTATATCTATAGCGCGCCCACTCAATCTCCGGAATTTCCAACTCCCGAAACAATCCGCTTCACCCTGAAGCCAGGCATGAGACCGTGGCCGGACGTGCTAGCCGTAGAACGGGCAGAGATTGTGAGCACAAGATGCTGGCCGTACGATCAAGACATTTGGGTGGAGTTTGACCTGAAGGTTCATGACATCCCAAACATTACGTCTCCTTGGGTCGTTGTCGGTCAGCTGCATCAGACGGAGGATCCTGGAGAGCATGGTATGACCCCCATTTTCGCGCAGTACCTTTTTAAGGGGCACGTCCTTGAGATAGTTGCGCGATCCTCGCGAGAAAGACCCATGACGAGAAATGCAATCGATAACGTTCTTTATCGAGACGACGATTACGTCCTCGGCACTTGGGATCACTGGAAGTACCACTTCCGCGTGACGCGCGGAGATGATAGTGGACTTGTCGAGGGCTGGCGCAACGGCAAGCACATCTTCCGGTACAAAGGCCCGTTCGGTTACAACGAGACTAGAGGTCCTCATTGGCAGATGGGCATATATCGCAGTACCTCGTCGGAGACCATCACTGTCGAATATAGGAACTACAAAATCATCTTGGGCGAACAAAATAGCTTCCGCTCAAACCGGAAACGTGTTTCCCCGTGGGGGCTGTAATCAGCTCGCAGCAACGTGTTTGCTTCCCTGCATTATCGGAGTTGTCGTGGTTCTTCTCAGGCGCGATGTGCCGACCTTTAGCATCAGCTTTCCGAACGACCGAAAGTGATGCTGCAATTTCGATACTCGACCGTAATTAATTCAGGAGCGGAGGAGCGATAGGCGCCCAACTGCCAGTGCGGTCCGACCACATCGTTGTAGCCCACCGGACCCTGGTAATCGATTACTTGCTGTCCGTTGCGCCACGATTCCACTAGTCCGTTTCCGCTCCCTGGGACTATGCGGAAATGGTACTGCCACTGGTTCCAGACTCCACGCTGGAATTCATCGTCTCTGTACAGAAGAATTGATGGCGGAGTCTTAATGAGTTGGGCCTCCGGAGAGGCACGAGCAACGACCTCCAAGGTGTGGTCATTGACAAGATACTGCGCAAAAATCGGTGATATACCTTGCTCTCCGGGGTCCCCCGTCTGGTGCAGTTGTCCTATAACGAACCATGACGAAGTAATTGGTGGACCGTCGTCCACTTTCTGATCGAATTGAACCCAGACATCCTCGCCGTACCGCCAATTCGTGGTGCTCACAATTTCGGCCCGGTCAACCAGATCTGTATCTGAAAGTGGACGTTGACCTTGATCTAATGAGAACTTGGCGGACTGGGAGTTTGGAAGAACTGGTTGTTCATCTGGCGCCATATAGGGGTACCAGTTGCTGTTGCACCATTCGATGGTGTGCGCTACAGCAGTCTTGCTCGGGGTAGAGGGATTTGACCCGCATGCTACAAACTGCAGCATCACTAGCCCCAATCCTAAGTACTTTGCGAATGATGTTGTCTTGGATGTTCGAAACTTAGGGCCTAAGATGGTCGGACGAACGAGCGCCCACATGGTGTTGACCTCTCCAGTGGTGCTCTAGGCACTCGCGATAATCTGGCAATTCGCCACTCCGCTAATTGCGAACTGCGGCACTCTCAGGTGCTCGGGGTTGTTCTGGTGCTACCTACTGAATTTCGTTCTCACCAAGGCCTTGCATCGGGGACAAGAGATTTCGATCATTCCCGTGACAGCACATTTGGCCAGCATCCTCCTGCACTGAGGACACCGTAGCAGAGTGATTGTTTCGATTTCGGAAATGGATGAATCCACAACTAAGAGACGAGGCTCCGTTTGGCTTCGGGATGTTTTTGAAATCGGGTTCATGGGTTAAGAATGAGTTTTCCTCTTCAACTGTATCGGCATCTTGGCTACCAGCTTTAGCCATTGCTCCGCATGCTTCATGGTTATGCACTTCTCAGACCAAAAAAGAAGCTGATCAAGTTGACGGCCGTGAAGAACGCCTATCGTTAGTGTTAACGCAAATGGAATCAAAGTAGGCCGATGCCAGTGGTAGCTGGGCAATTTTATGGCTTCGACCTGATGTGCAATTCAAGAAGACGCCAACTAGGTTTTTGGATTGCTTAAGCAACGCGAAGGCCTTAAAGAACTCTTGCCTTGAGCGTCTCCGCAGGCCGCGGAACGATAGATCGCACACAAACCTACTACCTAAAGCGGTAGGCGATAGTCGAGTCCAGCTTCGGAAAAGGATTTCACAGACGCGGAAAACAAGTTCTCTTGCTGTAGTGGTTCCAGCTCTTTGATCCCGAAACAATTTCTAACCCAAGCGAAATAGATTGCGCGACCGTTCATCTGGTCACGTTTCTTCCATTTGGCAGGGAACAAACCGACATGGGCGTACTTCCTGCGAAACGGTTCTGTCTCAATGGACACTAGAACCATAAGAAAGGGCACGCCTTGGAGAGTCCAAAGCAGCTAGTGAGCTGTCTCAAACCACGGCAAGGGTTTCGAGTCAAAGCAGATGGTTCTCAAGGGGCAAGGTCATGTTAGCGTTGGCCTAGAAACAGGGTCAGCACATTGCGAAAAGTAACAGTTTAGAGCCGCTTTGACAGAGAACAATCCGTATTCACGACCTAGCCTAAAGTTCATATCCTGAAAGGAATCTTCTCCCATGGACACAAGCCGAGCGTGATCGATTAGACAAAGCGATCGCGGCGCTTGAGGCAATTCACTCCGGTCAACAGGCCCCGGTCCGGCGCGGGCGCAAGCCGAAAAGCACACCAGTGCAGGACTAGGAGAAGAGTCCCAAGAGGGTGCTCAGCCCAGAAGCTAGAAGGCGCATTGCCGAGGCGCAGAAGAAACGCTGGGCAGCACAGAAGAAAAAGTCGAAATAAGCTAACTGGATAAGATAGGGTTCTGCGGGAGGTGCATAGAAGCTTCCCTGTATTTCCACCCTGACCCTAGCCGCCGAACCTCGGAAGGGTGCTGTCTTCGACAACGGCGCGGGGATTGGAGGCAAATAACAGGTCCGCAGCAACAGAGCCGAACCTCGAAGAAACTATCTTTCGTGCAGCTGAAAGAATTGGCGTGCGATGCCTCAGCCCGTGACCATCAGACGCGACAATATCAACCAAGCCTTGTTGCAGCAGGTTCATTGCAAAGCGCTTTGATTCCTTCCCCCAGAAGCCAGTTAGCGAATTCGCGGTCACCTGCACGGCACATCCGAGGTCAACGTACTCATATAGTCTAGCCGGATTGTGCAGAAAAATTGGGTTGCGCTCCGGGTGGGTCAGGATGGGTACCATCCCGTGCGACAGCATTTGTGAAACGAGATAGGTAAGTGCCGGAGGAATGAACAGATCATCGAATTCCACCAGAACATACCTAGTCTGCCCAATCGAGTAGCTGTGTCGATCCGCCAGCGAGCACTCAATGTTGCGATGGCTCAAATGCATGTCGCAGCCCAACGTAAGTTGTAAGTTCGGCACCCTCCGGCTCAATTCGGACACTACATCCTGCAGTTCCTTCCGATCGTACTCGTATTCGTAATTGGAGTGTGGCGTGGCGACAATGTGCCTGATACCATCGGCGACCGCCATCCGGCACATTTCAAGTGAGGTCTCCCAGTTCTGGGCTCCGTCGTCGATAGCTGGCAATATATGGCAGTGCAAATCGACCATATCGGCCCGTTCAAGATGTTCTGCGGGCGTCCGGTCTGAAAAGAATTTAGGAAAAAGCATGATATGTATGGACCTAGTTTGACATAAGAGAGTGGCTATACGAACTCCTATCGCGTCTGTATGCGCCTTTTCCAGAAGTAAGGGGACGAGCGATAAGATTTCACCGGGCAGCACGATGGCTAGAAGATGCTGAAGAGGTTGTAGGCGCCAATCGTGGAGAGAGATGGATCCGTGGAGTGCATCAAAGATGCTTCTAGCATTGCGTCGGCTTCGCACCGTGGCGAGCTCATTATGCGGGTGTACCGGGCGTGGCTCCCGAGCTTCTGGCAAGGAACCTTCCTGCAGGCTCTCCGGCCCGGATTAGCATTTTGATTTCAGAAGGCAGTTTGCCGATGATCTCAAGTCGGCGGATGGAGGACTTGCTACACCCAGCGACCAGTGCGAGCGTTGCGATGGAGAGTTGTAACCTGCGTAACCGAGTGATCGCATCAGCACGCGCTATGACGTCCCAACATCCCCAATTCTCACGTAAATCATGAATCACGTTGTATAGGTCTGTACGGAACAAATGGAATCTCCTTTCGATCGGTTCTCTGGGACGCTCCGGTTCGAGAGCGGACAGGTGTTGAAGGTTGTGGGGAGTTAACGAGTTGAAGACGGTTTGCATCAGCCTAGAGCTGGAGTCTTTGGACTGGATTGGTGCTGAAGCTGCTGGAGGTGACCTTCAGGATCTAGTCACGACAGATCGGAAGTTGGTGCACCATACTCAAAGGAGTAAGGAGATGGAATTGACGTTCATAAACGTCGGCGGGAACCATTGCCTCACCATGGTCTTCGTCAGTTGCACCCATGAGCGTACTAGTTTTGGAAATTGAGGATGAAGTTTCTATATCATGCTGCCAAGACTATTTTGGGATACTCCGAGCCCGCGGAAGTGAGCCTTGTCAGCTGCTTAAGCGCTACTCCCTAATAAGTAAGAGTAACGGTAATGGTGTCGGAATAACTGCCAGGGGTAACGTACTGCCCTGCGGGAATGCTGCCGTATACCGTGACTGCCTGTGCAGTTCCTGTGCCCGTCTTCGCAACGGTGTCCGTGCCAATTGTGTTTCCCCAATTCGATGTGTATCCGGAATCCCGGTACAAACTGTAGCTCAGTGTTGATGAGGAAGACGATCTCATCTTTCGAGTCGATACCGTTGCACCGGACGCAGTCCCCGAATCAAGGGAGATATTGTACGGAGTTGTGTTTGTGCAGATTGCAGTGATTGTCGAGGTACTGGTGAGCCGTGCCCCGGAGTAAGAACCGAATGCAAGCGTGCTGGCCGAGACAGTGCACTTGGCTTGCACCGTTGCCGAAATGATAAGTGTGGTGGTCGCTGAGTTTACAGTGTCCGTGTATGATCCCGGAGTGGGATACTGGTCTGCCGGAACTCGTCCGTAGACGGTGACCGTTGTATTGCCGGATCCCGTTACTTCGGTTCCTGTAGTATTCCCCCAATTGAGCGTCCGTGCCGAATCCATGAAGAGTTGATAGTTGAGGGTGGCGCCACTCGGTGAAGTCATGAAACGGTTGGTGACTGTTGCTCCCGTCCCTGTCCCCGGTCCCATGGGAATCTCCCAAGAGGTTCCATTGCAGTTTGTAACCTTTCCAGTGGCGGTGCTGTCGATCTGAGCACTGGTGTAAGTTCCAAATGTCAGCGCAGTAAAGCTCAGCTTGCACCCTCCACCGCCCCCTTGTGCAAGCGTGTTTGACACTGCGACGGCAAGGAGAAAAAACAAAACTATTGATGTTCTTATCCTCATAGGCGTCCCTGCGCGCAACGTAGTGGTCCAAGAGAGGGAATATCACCGGGAACTGCCCTGTACTCAAACTCAACGGTGCACCTTTTCCCATTGGGATATTCGACCGAGAGCACATTATGGGCGTCTAGGTTCTCCAGGTAAGCCTGCCCCTCATAACCCACCGGTGCAACTGCTCCGGTGGACAACAATGTTGCGGTGCTGCCTTGTGGCACCGTCACGCCTGAGTCGTCCACTAGTTTCAGTAGAGCTGAATGGCTAAACCGGATCGGAAATTTCACGAGCACGCCAGAACGATCCTGAGGCCGTACCGCTCTCCTATCAGACTCGAGGGTCGCGTCCGCAGGCACATCGATTGCTTCAATGCTTATGTGGTTCAGGTCAAATGAACGCAGGTCTGGGACCAGAACGCGTCCGTTTTTACCTGTCGTCCCTACCTTGCGGTTTTCCTCATAGACCCGAACATTTGTTACAGGACGTGTATCAACCACCGCGAAGCTGTCGAAGATCTCATTAGAGGCGAAAAGTGTTTTGTCGACGAGCGACACTGCACCCTGCGACTCCACCTGTGCACTAGTCTGATTGCCGGTGCGATCCACCCCAGCCGTGAATAGTCCGACTCGCGATTTGTATTGCCCCTGGGCAAACGCGCGCGTGGAATCTCCACCAGAGCCGTAGAACTGATAGCCCCAGTCGCCAACCTGCGGGGCTGCCTGCTGAAGCTGTATCTGGCCGCCGTCGTTCGATCCCGTGACACTCGCCGAGCGATACTTGCCGAACGAAAAGGTGAGCCCAACTTGCACGCCGCTGGCATTAGTGGAAGTGCTGTTTAAATTCTTAAACAACGTCGCATAAAGCGAGGCGCGGTGAACCTGAACGGAATAATTGGCAGTGAAGAGTTGTGAATGGGTTGAAGTAGTCGATCCCGCGGCTCTTGTCGCGCTAGCCGGATCCTGGGTTAACTCCGCATAGCCCAAGCCCACAGAACCGTAACGCCGAAAAGAGCAATTACTAAAGGTGCTGACTTGCTTTCGCGTGATCCCGGAATCGTTCATGGAAGCCACATCGCGATAGTCGCGAGTGGCGAAAGTAGCCGCAGCCCCGATGCTGAACGTTCTGCCAATGCGCTGTGCGCCCACTGAGCTCTGCGCGCCTACATGACCTGACGAGAAACTGGGCGAGGCGGCTACGTTGAGTACGCCCCAGTGTCCAACCTGCAGTACGGCACCCGCACCTGCCGTGAACGCTCCAGACGTTCCCTCCGCGCCGCCTTCCAGGGTGAAAGTCCTCGTCATGCCGCGGCGATAAGTCGCGGAACCTGCCAGCCTTCCATAATCATTACTCACTGTTCCCCAGTTTCGACGTACAAAGCCGAGTTGCCCTGCGAATGTCTGCAAGTGCGGAGCCAGCAACGACGCACTGGCATAGAAAGGTTGTGAGACGGTTGTCTGCTGGCCTAGTGCGTTCGTCACAGTCATTGAAACTGTTCCAGCACCCGTCACCACCGGTAGCTGCGGAATCTCAAAGGGCCCTGGCGCAACATCCTGAGAGACAACATTGTTGCCATTCATCAGGACGTTGACCGTGGAGGGAACAGCGGCCGAACCACTGAGCCCAGGCAATGGAAACGTGACAAGATCGGGCCGCATGCTAAAGTCAGAGCGGATCTGCACGCCTTCCATTCGAAGTAAACGCGTCCACGAAAGCCCACTGGTTACGAAATCTCCCACACTGTAGCGTCGGAGCGTGCTTACGTCAGCGAACGTGTACGCAGTATCAAGACGTACCGCACTTTGTTTCCCCGTGCGCCCCGGGGCGGAACCGGCATACGCAAGCAGGCCCGAGGTGAAGTTCCCCTGCGGCGAAAACGCTCGAATATCGAAGAGGCCACTGGCACTTGAGTGAGCCCCTACATAGCTGCCGATGATGTCATGATTCACCGTGATACCAGTCCCGCTTGTGATCACATGGTTCCATTCCAAATCTTCTCGGCTGACCAGCAGTTGGGAGGGAACAATCGCGACGTCGTCGGCCGTGAGTTTCAGCACCTGATTCTTTTCATCGAGCACCCAGGTTATCCCTCGAATGTCAGCGAGCGGGATGAGCGAATTAACTTCGGATGCGCGGGATACTGGAACTTTTAGCCCAAGATCTCGCAACTCCGTGGCACGCGCCATCAATCGATTACGGCGCAGCACAAACTCACCAATCTTGCCGGTCGTATGGCCATTGATTTCAATTTCGAGAAGAAGCCGCGTATCGAAACTTGGGGTGGCGGGCTCAGCATAAGTAGCGGGATCCGCAGCTGAGCTTATGTCGCCCACTGTCCCGGCACCCAGTTCACTGCCCGAAGGGGCAGCCATGCCGAGTGAAGCCGTGAATGCCAGAAACGAGAGCCCCACGATCCGTAAACGCTGGGCCCACTTTCGTGGTGTGAGCTCAGTGCCCCTCAACGATGGAAACCTGCTGGTCAACCGCACCACCGTTCATGCGCGCTGACAGATGTAGAGTATCGTCGAAGGCGGAGATCGGCGATTCTGTGGCAATACGCCAACGCCGGGTATCACCGTGGAGCACGTAGGGCAAGCCACCTGATTCCGTCTTGAACTTGCGGCCATCCTTCGTCGTGAGCTCTATGTCGCGCACTGCTTCGTGCAGGCAGCCGCTGTTGGATGCTACTAGATCCAGTTCGTTGTTGCTGCGCTCAAGATGGAACTGCACGCCAGCCGTACACTTCACGGGAGGCATCGCAAAGACCGGAATGGAGAGCCGCAAGACAAAATGCACTACACCTGGCTCGCCTGGAGGGGGAATCTGGTCGATCAAAATTCGATAGGTAGCTTCCTCAAGCTGTGGAGGATGACGCAGGATCAGGCGCACTACCTGAGTCGCTCCTGGCGCAATCTTGGCCAGAGGCGGACTCAGCAGGATCTCGTCAGTCTCTGCGAGTTTGTCATCATTGCCTTGTTGCACCCATTTATAAGCACGGATTTGAATCGCGGTGTCGCTCTTTCCTGAATTGGAAACTGTAAGACTCGTTGCGGTCTGTCCCGGCGACAGGAATACATTTACAGGCAGAACCGCCAGTGACTGCGCCGAAGCGGACGAAGCAGTTAACACGAAAAGAAAGGCGGTGACTGCACAGACCGCCGCCTTATATCGAAATGATCGATTCAAGAACATCAGATACCAAATATGTGGTGTAGATAGTGCAAGGAGTTAATAGCTAACCGTGACCGTGATGGTGTCTGAGTAACTGCCAGGAGTCACGTACTGGCCTGCCGGAATGTTGCCGTACACGCTGATGGTGTGCGGAGTTCCGTCACCCGTGCTTGCAAACGTGTCTGTGCCCACAGCAATGCCCCAATTCTGAGCCTTCGCAGAGTCCCTAAACAGTGCATAGTTCAAAGAAGACGACGAGGGGCCGCTCATCTTGCGACTAGTCGTTGTTGCGCCGCTGTAAGTTCCAGCATTCAGTCCGACATTGTAGGAGGTCGTGTTGGTGCAGGTGACCGAAAGCGTGGTATTGGCATCAAGAGATACGGCTGAGTAATTGCCAAATGGCAGATCGTTAGCGGTGACGGTACATGCAGGCAGCACTGTGGCACTCACGCCGAATGTGGTTGTAACGCTGGAGGCATACGCCGGGGCCGACAAGAGTCCGAGCACTGCGCTGGCAACCAGCGCAGATAACATCCTGGGGAACTTCAAGGGATTCGCTCCTAATTGATTTCTAATGTTGCTGGTGCCGAAATGTTATTTTGAGCAGGAAGGGTGGAACAAGAGTCCATCAGTAATGCTGCGGTAACAGTTTCGTATCAGTTAACGACACAAAGGTGTGCCTCGGATGCGACGATTCTGAGGCTCTTGTGTGATGGTGAGATGTGATCAGTTCAGAGGTTTGCTCACGGATTCGGTAGGCTCAAGAGCTAGTAGGCTACCGTCAGGAACACTGTCTTTGGGGAGAGGGTATTAGCTGTCGGCTGTAGGTCTTCGGCTCGAAGATGACTCGAGTGCTCCAGGGCCACCGATTGTGCAAGTGCCGACGCCGCAAATTCTGGAGTCACTTGTCTTTTGCTGCGGGTCACGTCAGGTCCCAAGGTGATTACATAATCCGTGGGCATAGTACAAGTGACCACGACATTGGGACGGTTGCTGAATCTTGTTTTGACGGGGCTGTCTTTCTTAGCAGGTTGATACGGTACTACTTCGCAGCTGGAAGAGACGGTTACGCTCACCGAGAATGAGGTAACCATTTTATGTGACTGTGCGGGAACTGGCGATGAACACATCGCAAGAACGAACATGAGCATCGCTACCCGAGCGTTCACGGATACCCTCCACAGTGACGGCCGCCAACGTGCTTCGCCTCCTGCCTCGAACTCTGAACAGGAACAGAGCGCCGGCAGGGAGCAGTGGAATATACGGTCGGTCTAACGGAAAACTTAAACAGAAACATCGAGAGCCCCGGGAATTGAGATGCGATGTCCAACAACTTGCGTCTACAAAATTCTGCTCAATTTGCTAGGGAACACTCTTATCGGGAATAACCACCGAGAAATAATGGCCTGATTTCGGCGCTCGCAGAATCACTTCTGATCTGCTCGACAGCTCGAGTCGAAACACGTGAACGCCGGGTGGAACGTGCTTCTCTGAGTGAGTCAGCTACAATCTAGGATTCAGAGCTTCTATGTCTGATCTTGGTCAGTGCACGCGGGCAACATCTATGCTCATTTCAGACTTGCATGAAATCATTCGACTGCATGTTCTCGAAGCAGTCGCCTCACGAGAAATCACACAAGCAGGACTGGCGCGCTTGATTGGCGTACAGCAGGCCCACATCTCAAACTTTCTGCACGGCAAACGTAGGCTTAGCATCGACAACTTGGATGCGATGCTCAATGTGCTTCATCTTGATCTGTCGCATTTTATAGGGACAAAACGGAAGACGCTACCTGAACTCATAAGAGTGCCTGTGATTCATGCGAGAGCAGCGATGAGTCCGACAATTCAATTCAATGATATCTGTTCCGAGGTAGTGTTCGACACGGTGCCTCTCTGCCCTTGCAAAAAGAACCAACCTCGCTCGGACTGGACACGACTTATTGCCGTCAACTCTGACGTGGCAAATTCACAGCCGATGTTCCCCCGGATCGGTAAGCGATCGGTACTGCTCGTAGATCGGTATAACTATGACTTATGTAGCAACCAGGGGGCTAGACTTTATCTTGTCCAAAAGGATAGCCGATTGGCGGTGCGGTGGGCCGAGATGTGTGCGAACACAATTTGCCTACGAGCAGATCGCCCCGATTTTCCATCGGAATTCATCCAGCTTAAGAGGCAGTTGCAAGCTTCGAGGTATGTTGTGGGTCGAGTGGTTCACGTAAGCACACCGGTGTGACGTGCTAGCATTAGGAAAAGCAAGTAGTGCTAAGAGAGAAGTTAATATGGTCAAGTGGTTGTTGTTTTTACCGGCATATGCGATCACATCGATTTTCGCAGCGTTATTGCTAGGTAAATTTGCTTCAGCAGTGAATGGTTCTTCCCCCGTACGAGCGCTTCATGCAGATAAAAGCAGCGCCACTGAAGCTGAAAGCCATTGATTTCAAGGTTCTCTTTAAGCGGCCCCACACCGTCGACTTTGGGTCTATTGCTCCAATTCTGTAAGTGAGCTGCCGCGATCTCGGCGGTCATCTCAGCGAGCAATCGCTGATTTACTGAGATATGAAGCTCGCCAGGTTTGTGATCCAGACCACACAATCCTCATTACGGACGTAACTGTACGGATGCCCACCACAGTATTACTGTGTTGATGACCCAGAAATAGCAAGATTGGATGTCAATGCAACTTCGCTTGGTGAAGTATGTTCGTCCACTTCGAGGTGGTTCCAGTCCCCACCTCATGTATTCAGATGAGAACGAGCTTTGTGTCGTTAAGCTTCGAGGGAATCCCCAGGGAAATCGAGTGTTGGCAAGTGAGGTGCTTGCCCGACGGCTTGCTATCTTAGCTGGACTGCCCGTTCCGGAATTGCAAGAAGCAGTATTGGACGAACATATTCTCGACGAGCTACGATCCTTTCCGGATAGCACCGAAACTGAACTTCAGCATCACCTTGCGTCGAAATTCCCCATAAGTCTTCTGCATGGCAGGGTGTACGATTACCTTCCTAAGAGCGCGATATTGTCGAATCAGATCGCCATTGTTGGCGCGGCTGTTTTTGACGCGTGGACAGGCAACAAGGATCGCAGGCAGTTTGTATTCTGGCGACGCTCGCAGGAGAAGAAATACAAGGTCCTGTTGATAGACAACGGCTTTTGCTTTGGTGGGGTCAGTTATAATTTGGGGACATACCCTTTGGACCCTATTCGGCAATTGGCAACGTTGCCGGAGCTTAAGTTACTAACGCCAACGGCCGATATATCAGCTGTGAATCAGATGCTGGCGTACTGGATTGATGCAATTGGAAGAATTCCGGATTGTGATATCCGTACTGCGTTGAGCGATGTCCCTTGGGAATGGGACGCTACTGCATCCGATCTCAAGATACTGGCCGAGCAACTGATAGTGCGGAAAGAATTGCTGGGCAGAAACAAGGTCTGGAATGACATCACCTGTGCCGAATCGCGAAGCTATCATAGTTACATATTTTCGCGACATAACAGCGACCTCTGGCGTTCCCATAGCGGTATTAGTGGATCAGGGAGGTAGAGGCACTGACTGCACCGTGTACATCCGGCAGGATTGGCGACCTGTACTTGCATACGATATCGATGCGGATATGCAATTTCTGAATTCAGTCGTCCAAGAGTTCACAGATCGAGAATGTGACAACTCTTGGGAGGCCGCACTCATAGGGGCAGAAAACTCATTACGAGCCGAGAAGATTGTCGGGACAGATCCCGAGTTTGACATCAAATTACAGGCTGCAGTGAGTGGGCTTCACTCTTTGAACTAGTTGAGCGGGGATCCCGAAATCACCTTTGTGGCACTTCTCGCCAGGGAGTTTCTCAGACAGCATATGACGCCACCAATGTTCAAGTGTGGCACCTTGCTCGATCTCAATCACAGGCGTTGAATTCAGAGAGAATCGAGAACAGAACTGCAATTCACACAGCCGATTCTGTTCGACCGGTAGTCAGGTCCAGTCCCTCTTCCCACTGGCCGGTCATCTGCTCGGCGACGGGAGCAAACTCCGCGTGCTCCTTGCTGTATGCCTTAATATCTGCCACAGTATCGGAAACAGCATTGCCAATTCGCTCCAGAATCTCGATCAACATACGCCGAGTCCCTAATGATCTTCCCTCTCCAACCCGAATCAGATCTTTGGCTGTCGGCCATTGATTTGTGCCGTTGAGCGTCAGAGCCATTCGATCTTCCCGAATGTAAGCAGTTGTTGTGACCAGGTCGTACACGGGAGCAAGGTGTGCCTCTCCTTGAACGTTGTCGTACACCATGCCGAAGTTCTTTAAGTGGGCGTCGCCGTTGCGGATTGCGCAATTCAGAGCGATCAACGTGAACAATTTCAGGCTCTCTTCCAGCACTGTCGGGGAGTTCGCGAACTGCTGGAAGCGCTTCATTACGTTCGTCTCATAGCTGCCGCGATACTTCTCGTCCGTGCGTCGCGCGTTAAGTACGCAGAAGTCTTCGAACCCGCGATAGGTCCCGTCCGGACGCAGATCAAAGCGATCCATCACCAGTGCGCTTCCGTCGTCCGCGAGCCGATGCTGCGGCACATCCAAGCCGCATCGCTCAGCTGCCTTCAAACAGAAGTACTCGTTGGCCGCGAGTTGTGGAAATTCTGTCGCATCCCAGAACTTTACGATGTGAGTCGCACCGCGAAAAGGAGGAGAAAGTGCACGCTTTGTGCCTTGTCCCGCCGCAAACATCCCTTCATCGCGAACCAGAAACTTCGGCTGCACACCGCTGATGCCGGACGATGTCGCGAACTTCTCAATTAGGTATCGACAGAAGTCGCAGCCTCTTCGGCTTGAAAGGATTTCATCGACGGACTGGAACGGCACGCTTTCCTCGAGTTGATCGTCTGCGCCGGTAACGCGAATGCGCCCAAGTTGAGAGCGACCAACAATCGCAAGCAAGTCAAGATCGTCAAAGCGTCCGTTCGCTTTTGCGAATGCTGAACGTAATCTTTCGCGGAGGGCGCCTTCAGGCAGGTTCATTTCAAAGACCGGAGCAACTCCAAGCGGCGTGTCCCAAGAGGCAAGCCGAACAGGCATCGTCACCGAAACAGCACGTGCGCCAGCTGCAGCAGATTCGTAAACGAACGTGCTTCCACGCTGCCCATTGCCATCGAGAACTCCGGCCGAACTGTTATCTGACCACACTCTCATCATCGCGGTAATGCTCCTTCAGGAGGCCGTCAAGAGTGGGAGCTTCGGGTGCAATGGCCTGGACGAGAACTCGAGCCAACAGTCGCAAAGAATCCGGACCAGCTTCGAGTAGATGGTCGGACGACAGAATCCTTTAGAATGGAACTCATGGTAGCTTGATCCGCTGGTCTTGGCTGACGTATGCATTGATTACTGTTCCTACTGGCAGGTTTGCATTCGGGCCGTACCAGAGCGCGGAAACCGCTGTCAGTGCGCCGCCCTTTCCTCCGCTGACTCCCATTCCTCCCCTCAATCGGAGTTTTACACCTGCCGTAGTCTCTACGTAGTCGAACAGCAACACGAGCCGACCTGATTTTCCCAAAAGACCGCCCTTAGAGATTGACTCGATGTGCCCAACTGCATTGGCACCTGTCTTTACCACGAGCTGGGATCCAATGAGCAGATCCTCACGCACTTTGAAGTGAACAGTTTGATTAACCCGCAGTTCTTTTCCTTGCAGGTCATCCATGAGCACTAGGTGGATTGGAGTGCCGTCGGTCAACAGAACGATGCTTGCCTTTTCGTTTTCCTTTGCTTGCGACCAAGCAAAGACGGAGAGAAGGGCGGACAGAGCTAATGCAGCGGTTGAACGAAGTAGTCTCATTTTCATGGCGTTAGTTACTGGACCGTGAAATCGTATCCCTGTCCGTAAATGCCATGTGGAAAGTCAGCGGAGCCAACCGAATACAAAATGTACTCGCCGCGCTTATATCCCTTCACTGAAGATATTCTGTAACGTCTTCCGCCAAGCGGCGTCGAAGAAGTGTGCACAATTCGATCGGCACGGATGCCAACCTTCCCTCCTACGGTTCCGTGGGCTGATCCCATCTCGATTTCCCTACGGTCACCTTTATTGTCCATTTCGACCACAATGTAATTATCAATGTTGTCATTGGGCGGAAGCTGAATCTCGATGACTGCTTTTGGGGAAGCGATTAGCGAAGCGTGCTGTCCTTGAATATAGGCTTTGCTCTTGACGGACTTGATACCTACAGTGGCAAAGTGCCCAAGGCGCCCGCCCACTTTCTGCTCGCCGATCGTACGTACTTCAACGGGGTTTCCGTCGATGGTGACCTTCGGGCTAGTCAACTGTGTCGACTGGATCATTGCCGCCACAACGACGTCTGAAACACCAGCCTTCTTGAGGTTGGCGAGATCATCATCCGAAAGGCTAAATCTCGTCGCGCTCGCCTTTATTCTGGCAATAATCACGTCATTCCCCAGTCCCTTGCGAGTCATTTCAACGATGCGGGCATTGTCCACATCGCTCTCGAGGCTCGATTGCGAATAAACCGCAGGGCTTTGAAGAAACAAAAGCGTGCTAACGGCACAAACTGCCAACGGACGCCAAGGCTGCACAGTACGGGTAACGAATCCGGCAATGTTCATGCTCTCCCCTTTTTATGAACGGAATTCATGCCACTGCACATCAGACTGCGAAGACCTGTTACATTCACAGCAAACGAATTCAATCTAGTTCAATCGACTAATCCTGCATGGCCCGCCATTATCCCACTGCAGGTCAGGGCTGCGGGAGTATGAAATGAGTAATCACGGGCTTTCGCGTGATTACATCAATCTCGACGTACTATGTACGGCACGTTCCGCGAGGGTCACTACGACACTTCGCTCTTGCCTCTTCATTCCGGGTTTCGCGGGCTTCGGTGCACTAATCGGCAGGTCAAAAAAAGACCGGGCTAGAGCGAATGCAAGTAGATATTCGAGAGCTCTTCTGAAGAGAGAACCACTGGATTTGCTTTCATGCTGCTCGCGCGCGATGACTTCTCCACTACCTGTGTAGTATCTGCCTCGGTCATACCGAACTTCGAGAGGGGCGGGATATCCAATTCGCGACTCAACTGCCGGACAAATTGCACTCCATCTTCAGGTTCGGCGTTCGCACGATCTGTTAGCATCCGAGCCACATTGCGGTAGCGTTCAAGCGTGTCGCCGGAGTCGTTCGCCCGTCGCAGGTGAGCAATGTTCGCCGCCATTCCATGTGGCAGGATTGCAGCGCAGATAGCTCCATGTGGGGCATTGAACATTCCTCCTAATGGCCCCGCAAATCCATGCACTACTCCGAGGCCGGAATTCGCTAGAGCTAAACCTCCAAACAGACTGGCTAGCGCCATGTCGGTGCGGGCGTCCATGTCAGCTCCATTTCGAAAGGCCCGAGGCAGTGCCCGCGCTGCAATCGGAATCGCCTGCAGGCAGAGTGCATCTGTAAAAACGTTTGCGCGGGCTGAGACATAGGGCTCGATTAGTTGGGTTAGTGCATCCATGCCTGACCACGCTGTCGTGTTTGCCGGAATAGCGCGCGTGAGATCAGGATCAACAATCGCCGCAACTGGTAGCATGGTCGCCGAGCGCAGGCTAACCTTTACCGCATGTTCGGGAGAGAAGAGCACTGCGTTTCGCGTGACTTCCGCTCCGGTTCCTGCAGTTGTGGGGATTGCAATGCACGGCGCACTCGGGATCGCGAGCGCACGGCCCTTGCCGATGACTTCAAGATAGTCAAATACATCCTCGGTGTTACGCAGCAGCGCTGCGATAGCCTTTCCCGTATCGATCACCGAGCCGCCACCAATCGCGACTACCCCTTTGCAGGCGGTCTTTATGGCTTGCTCCACCGCCTGTTGAAGCAGCGGAACACTTGGCTCGCTGGGAACAGAGAAGAGATCGACTTCGATTCCAGCCCCAGTCAGTAAATCGATGACAGGTTGCACGCGTGCTGGAGATCTCCCTGTAAGCACCATCACGCGGCGAAGATCATGCCGGGCAGCGATGGGTGGCAGTTGTGCAATCTTGCCGCGTCCGAAAAGAATCTGCTGTGCGGTAGTAAACTCGAACTCCATATGCGAACTCACCTCGGAATCTGAGGTTACCAATAGAGAAACAAATATAGAAATGAGTTGCGAATTCTTAAGGCGTCGAGCATATCGTTTCTACTGAGTTCCTGAATCGGCAAAACCGACACTTTCAAGTGCACTATAGGGACGCTGGGGATTGTTCGCCTATCGGCGTCGAACCGCCGGAACTCTCACTATCGCAGATCAACCCCGTCCATCAAATGAACGCGCTTTACAATAGTTCACTCCCTGAGCCTCATTGAAACACAGTCATTCTCAACTTTCGTTTGGCTTCTCCGACGAACGATTTCGAGAAGTTGCATCCTGATGATGTCGCTATCAGGTGAGAAATCAGCCGAACGACTGCAGTTTGGACACAGCAACACGACATTCTGAAGATTGCGAGGATCAACAGCTGGGATTGGTGAAACTGGGAGTATCTTCAAGAAATACAGATCGAAGAATTGATCATACTGCGCTTCCATTCCACATCTCTCGCACCGATTTCCGGAGATCTCTATCAGCGCTCTCCTTATTGGCTCGTTACGGTGATTGAAAGAGGGCTGATGCCACAGATACTGAAGAACCGACTGACCGCTCTTTAATCCCGCGATTTCGGCGAATGTTGACGCGGACGCCACGCTTGCCAGATTGCGATAAAACGTCCGTCGGAGAGTCGTATAGGTAAACCGAAAATTACAGGCGATGGACAATCGAAGCAGTACGTTGTGCACCGTGCGTCGGTTCAGCCCCGCTTTTTGGGGGCCGAGTAACACCTTTGTCCTCCGATCCGGGTTGTTTGATCCTTTGATGCGCAATAGTAGGTGCTGTAACTCTTCGTCTATGTCGATCCTTCGCCGATCTCCTGCAAGAACGAGAATTGCGGGTGGACTGCTCAGCTTGACATGGTCCCAAGTAAGCGAACAAAGCTCCCACAGGTGCAGGCCGCACCTCAGCGCAAGCAGGACAATTGCTGATTCTTGTAGGTTTTGGCGTAAGCGCAGAACCTGCAGCAGATGACGCTGCTGATCCACCGTGAGAACCTCGGGTTCCGCCCTATCTTCAATTGAAAGCTTGAAAGTTTCCAAGCGTGTACCCGGAGCCGACTGAGGGGATCCGGATGACCAGGCGATATAGGAACGTATGGCGGTGAGCTTTCGGTTCACCGTTGTGACTTTGTGTGCCTCTCTCAAGCAGTCGCGATACCTTCTCGGAATCTCTGGATCCCGTGCTATGGCCATTGGGGTGCCGCCGTTATTGCCCCACCATTCCAGAAATCTGCGTACGTCCGCGGCATAGGTTCTGATCGTCTCTTTATTTAGCGTGGTTGTGCTTAGCATCCGGGCATACGAAGCGACGAGATCATTGACCGTACGCAAAGTCATTTCTCTTTTATAGACGAGCGATGCAGCCGAAAGAAATAGAACTGGACAAATAATTCCCAAGAATGTAATTCTGGGGCCAAGTAGCCGCCCAGTGTGTCGGTTGCTTTTTTACTAAATTCGTGTACGCGGAGGAACTAATGACCGAAGATGACCATAGCCAGAACATCGGGGGCGAAGAACCCGCCTCGAGTTGTGGCTCCAACCCAAGAAGCGAGAATGCGCAACCTGAATCCAAGACGAGAACTTCTGAAGGCGAACACGACAGCTTAGCTGTAGGAAGCCCCCAACAGGAATCCGAAGCTATTGTTGAGCAGGGTGTTCAGAACCCAGTCTGTGAAGCCGACCAGGAAGATCCTTCAAAGGGCATCGTCCGTCCGAATGGCGACAATGAGGACGGCGAATCCGCTAACAGCTTCGCCGCCAAGATTGTGGAACCGGTATCCGAAGCTACTGGAGGGCAGGTGGCTGCAAGTGCAGCCTCTGGAGATGATCGGCAAAGTGATCTCCGGGATGCCGTCAAGTCGGATGGCGATCAAGCCACCATTGCAACCGAAGCCTCATGCGACTCCGAGCCAGCCAGCTTATCTGTGATAGAAGGCGCATGCGACAGCAGCTCAGCTATCGAGAATGTACAGGCATCAGACGCTAATCTCGGGCAAATGGCTGCCAATTCTGATCAAAACGATCAGCAAAACGACATCGTTGAACAAGATCGTGAGCCAGCCGTTGCGCAAGCAGCCTCGCACGAGTCCGGGCGTCGTCCGTCCAAAAGCCCACGGCGTGATGTTGTGATGTCGAGGCCATTTGTCCTTGAATGGGTGTCGCTCTCCCGAATACAGGTGAAGGAGAATACGGATCCTCAAATCTTAAGCATTCAGAATTGTTTCAGGCCGTCTACACATGACGACCTTCTGAAGCCGAATGGGTTAGTAGCGCTGCTCTGGCTATTTCTCATTCAGGCCTACAGGAAAGGAGAAAACATCATAAGCGTGTTTGATTGGGGTTTGGTTGAGCGAGCGAGACAGATCCTGGATTCGAAGACTGAAATTCCTGTCGTAATCCATCGCAGTGCCGCGGCGGCAAAGGCCTGCGCACCCCACCAGTTAGCGCTTTTTCATGTGATGCGATACACCCCAACCCGGGAGGATTTGCGCGCTCGGATACAAGCGCTTTACAACTGGCTACAACCGACGGGCAATGACCTGCTTGAATTTGCTCCGAAAACTCGTTTGGCGCACATTTGCGGAAGAAGTGAAAGCGCGCTCCGCCCGAGTGAGCCCCGGAAACGCAGCAAGTGCGACAAGATTATCGATCGGAAGGCGATCGAACAGCAAGAGGAGGACGAGAGCAAACCAGACGACGTCGACTCGGGCCGTGAATCCGATCCCGCCAATCCCGAGGACGAGAATAGTGACGATTAATTGACAGCATCCTAATGTCGGCGGTTGGGAGAGAGCCGCCCCCATTAGGCAGTTCATCCAGCTTGACAGAAGTAGTGCTTTGGCCGACTCCGAGCGTTCTTCAGTTTCGAAGTAATGACGCGGGGTGATCTGCCGCATTTGTCTGGCAGGCTCGGGCCCCAAATACATCGTCAGACGCAACTGTTTCCCTGCAAGGAATAGCGATGATGTCTAGCTTTGCAGATGCCGGTCTAACAATCCTATATATCAGGTCAGTAGCAGTTTGCCTTTCCAATGCCGAATTGCATTGTCACCGTCGAAGAGCACTGAGTGAGACGGATCGAAGGGCATATTCGCACCCACATTGGCTTGTTTCCTGGAAAACTGCTTCGAGTTTTGTATATAGGCCGCCGTATTTTGGGGGCGGCGTCGTTGCTTTATTCCACCGCAGCCACGTACGATGATTCACAAGCTATTCTTGGACGCTTCATGCGAAGGGCGGTTACCTCCATCGATACCTTCCACCACCGTGCCCACTAATCAGGGCCAACCCGATGACGCCGAAAACACGACTGCTTCCGGATTGGCGACCATTCGGACACAATCCTGTAATCGCGACCGAAAATTTCTAATCGACTACTCTCGAGGACTCGACGAGCGCCAAGATCTGCTGCACGGCTAAATTGTTATCAGGAAGCGCTGATGTCGTTTCAATACTTGTTGTAGTATTGCATTATGCAAAAGAGAGTTGCCCTCTCAGTATTCGAATCGCTGTCGTCCGGGGTTAGGCTGGACGCTTATCGTTTGCTGGTCAAGCAGGGACCAGATGGCATGGTGGCAGGGGAAATTGCTTCGACTCTGAAAGTGCCTCCCACCAATCTCTCCTTCCACTTGAAGGAGCTTACTCACACTGGCTTGGTGACAGTCGAGCAAGAAGGCAGGTTCCAACGCTATAGAGCAAACATTCCGTTGATGCTCGATCTGATCGCATATCTGACTGAAGAGTGTTGTGCTGGTCATCCAGAGAAGTGTGCTGATCTGCGAACTGCCTCAAAGTGCTGCGACGCTGTTCTTCCGCCGCTCACTTCCGTGGAGAAAGCGAAATGAACATTCTCTTCCTCTGCACCGGGAACTCGTGCCGGTCCATTCTCGCCGAAGCGATTTTCAATCACCTTGCTCCGTCTGGCTGGAAGGCCATGAGCGCTGGAAGCAAACCAACCGGCTCCGTACATCCACGGACAATAGGGCTCTTGAGCCGAGAAGGCATCTCGACGAAAGGATGTCACAGCAAGTCATGGGACAATCTGCCGTTGACTCCCGATGTCGTAATCACAGTCTGTTCCAATGCTGCGGGAGAAACATGTCCCGCGTATCTCGGTCCGGTTTTGCGCGCTCATTGGGGAGTTGATGATCCTGCGCACGCATCGGGTAGCGATGCCGAAGTCGATGCGGCTTTCATGTCAGCATACCGCGCTCTGCGCGCGAGCATCGAGGCACTCTTCGCACTGCCATTGAAGGAATTAGAGAAAGATCCTGTCCGCTTAAAGGCGGAACTGGATCGCATCGCGACAATTTCTAAGGAGAACTGAAATGAAAAGTATTCAAGTATTCGATCCGGCTTTGTGTTGCAGTACGGGCGTCTGCGGCGTTGATGTCGATAAGAACCTGGTCACGTTTGCCGCCGATGTGGAATGGGCGAAACAGAACGGTGCGAAGATCGAGCGCTTCAATCTTGCACAGCAACCAATGGCTTTTGCTGAGAACCCGACTGTAAAGACCTTTCTCGACCGCTCAGGAGCAGATGCTCTGCCCCTGGTACTGGTCGATGGCCAGATCGCTCTCGCGGGTCGGTATCCAGATCGCACTGAGTTGGCACGTTGGGTAGGAATCGCACAGTCTGCGCCCGCGCTTAAGACAATCAATTCCTGCTGTTCAGGTGGGCGCTGCTGCTAAGCGCTGGAGGCTGGGATGAAATTCCTCGATAACCCGCCTCGCTTCCTGTTCTTCACAGGCAAGGGAGGGGTGGGCAAAACTTCGATTGCGTGTGCGTCTGCGATACAACTGGCCGAATCAGGAAAACGCGTATTGCTGGTGAGCACCGATCCGGCATCAAACGTCGGCCAAGTGTTTGGAATTTCCATCGGCAATTCGATCCTGGAGATTCCCGCGATTCGTAACCTGTCTGCGTTGGAGATAGATCCCCAGGCGGCGGCACAGGCATACCGTGATCGTATTGTGGGCCCGGTGCGCGGAGTGCTGCCAAACTCAGTTGTCAGAGGCATCGAAGAGCAACTTTCAGGTGCATGTACCACTGAGATTGCCGCGTTTGATGAGTTCACTGCGCTGCTGACTGACAATTCTCTTACTTCTAGCTACGAACACATCATCTTCGATACCGCTCCGACCGGGCATACGATTCGATTGCTGCAACTGCCTGGTGCATGGAGCGGATTTCTGGATTCGGGCAAAGGCGATGCCTCTTGCCTTGGTCCTCTGGCTGGACTCGACAAACAGCATGAGCAATACAAAGCAGCACTTTCTGCGCTTGGTGACGGAACGCGCACGCGCTTGATTCTGGTGGCCCGCGCACAGAAAGGGACTTTGCGCGAGGTGGCCCGCACATGTGAGGAACTCGCTGCGATCGGCATATCTGAGCAGGTTCTGGTCATCAATGGAGTGATGCCTTCAGAAGAGGCAAAGAGTGATGAACTCGCGTTTGCAATTTGTGAACGTGAGAAGGCCGCGCTGGCGTCGATCCCCGAGGTCTTGAAGTCCTTACCATCCGAGCGGATTCCGCTGAAGTCTTTCAACCTGGTAGGAGTTGAAGCGCTTCGGCAATTACTCAGTGACACGCGCACTCCGTCGGCAGGCCTTGCCAATCAGCAAAAGGCCGATAACCTCCCTGACATCTCTTCATTGATCGACGAAATCGCAGCCGGCAAGCACGGATTGGTGATGCTGATGGGAAAAGGTGGAGTGGGCAAGACCACTTTGGCTGCGGCAGTTGCGGTTGAGTTGGCGCATCGCGGATTCCCCGTTCATCTCTCTACTTCAGATCCGGCCGCCCATATCTCTGAGACGCTTGAAGGAAGCATCGACAACCTAACGGTGAGTCGCATTGATCCACAGGTCGAAACAGAGAACTACCGCCAACACGTTCTCGCCATGAAAGGCGCACACCTTGATGCAGAAGGCCGTGCCCTGCTGGAAGAGGACCTGCGCTCTCCGTGCACGGAGGAGATAGCTGTCTTCCAGGCGTTCTCCCGCGTAATACGCGAGGCGGACAAGAAGTTCGTAGTGCTGGATACCGCCCCCACAGGTCATACATTGTTGCTGCTCGATGCTACGGGCGCGTATCACCGTGAGGTCATGCGATTAATGGGTAATCAGAATCAGGTCACGCCCATGATGCAATTACAGGATGCGACACGGACCAAGGTGTTGTTAGTCACCCTTGCTGAGCCTACACCGGTACTGGAAGCGGCGAACCTGCAAGCGGATCTTCGGCGCGCAGGAATTGAGCCCTGGGCTTGGGTTATCAACCAGAGCGTTGCCGCTGCTCAGACCAATTCGACTTTACTGAAACAGCGAGCGCTTAATGAATTGCGCGAAATCGACCTTGTTGCACGATTGCATTCGAAACGATCGGCGGTGGTGCCTTTACTCAGGGATGAACCGGTTGGAGTGGATCGGCTGCTTGCGCTCGCCGCGAGCGGCGGCAAAGCGCTCCCGACGCGTGGCTGAAATACGAACGAAGGTCGGGAAATGATTTGGAACTTCGTTTGCACACTTCTTTTGAGCAGATGAAGCAATAGCTTCGGGAGAAACGATGAACTCACAGAAGCTGTTCAGTGAAATGGTGCAGTTGCTGCAAAGGGGTGAGAGCTTTGCTGTTGTGACTATCTTCGACAACGTAGGATCGGCGCCCCGCACCGATGGCGCGAAGATGATCGTTAGCGCAAATGGTATCTCAGGCAGCATCGGTGGAGGTCGGCTGGAGGCGGAAAACATCCGTTTGGCCGAGGACGCTCTATCTCGCAAGCATTCGCTCATGCATGCGTTCGATCTGACCAGCAATGACGCGTCGGGAAGCGACATGATCTGCGGCGGTACGGGCGAGGTCCTCATCGATGCTATTGACGCTTCTGACGAGAACAATAGTGCTGTGTTCCGGGCCGCTGCGGAGGTGTTTGAGCGTAGCGAGAAGGCATGGTTCGTGACGATTCTCGATCAGGCACCAGATGGGAAGGTACTGAAAGCGCAGCGCTGCCTGGTTAAACCCGACAAGACTCTTGTTGGCCATTTGGATTGCGATCCCTACATGCTTGAGAAACTCATTGCCGGTCCCGCCAAGATATCGATTCACGCAGAAGTGATCGACAATCAGCGCTTCCTGGTAGAGCCTTTGCGTCCAGCAGGGACGGTGTACATCTTTGGCGCAGGGCATGTATCGCAAAGGATTGCGCCATTGAGTAATAGTGTGGGATTCAAGACCATCGTGCTTGATGATCGCGAGGAGTACGCCAATCGCAACAGATTCCCCGAGCCCACCGAAGTTTTGGTGATCGACTCGTTTGCAGCAATGCCAGAACTGCCAATGGATGAAAGCAGCTATCTCGTGATTGTGACGAGGGGGCATCTGTTCGATAAGGTTGTTCTGAAGCAAGTACTGCAACGCAATGTCGCCTACATAGGCATGATTGGCAGCAGGAGCAAGCGAGACAAAGTCTTCGACGAACTAGTCAGCAACGGATGTACACGAGAACAACTCGCTCGGGTTCACGCCCCAATCGGCACAGATATTGGGGCTGAAACACCAGAGGAGCTTGGCGTCAGTATCGTTGGCGAACTGATCAAGGTAAGGGCAGAGCACGAGAAGGGTGAGAAAAGGGCTCGCAGTACAACAGCCTCTTGCTGCCAAATTATCACTCCCTCCGCCAAGGTTTGAGCCGCGCGGTGTGTCCTCAAAATACGCACTCATGTGTTCCAGTTGTGCACACGTATACCTTGCGTGTGCAGTTGTGGTGCACGCCGCCAGCTTGCAGGTCCGTTAATTCACTGCAAATAGCCGTGATGACGTGATCTGGATGGCACGCGAATTGCCAATCAGATGGCTGCCGCTGTGCACCTCTTCGTCAAATGGAAGTCAATCTATATGCATTTCTACAGGAGATGAGAATTGGGAAACTCGGCATCACGCAGTTTAGGGTTTATCGATCGTTATCTGACAGCTTGGATCTTTGCAGCGATGGTAATCGGAGTCGTTTCCGGGTGGCTCGTGCCTGGAATTGTACCTTTGCTGAATCGGCTCAGCATCGGCACGACGTCAGTTCCAATCGCAGTGGGGCTCATCGTGATGATGTACCCGCCTTTCACAAAAGTGAAGTACGAGGAACTGAGTGAGGTATTCCGCGATAAGAGTGTGCTGACACTTTCGCTGGTTCAGAACTGGGTCATCGGGCCAATTCTGATGTTCGCCCTCGCGATTTTCTTTTTGCGTGATCGCCCCGAGTACATGACTGGTCTCATCATGATCGGCCTCGCACGCTGTATCGCGATGGTCATCGTGTGGAATGAACTTGCTAAAGGCGACACGCAGTATGCGGCCGGACTTGTAGCTTTCAACTCGCTCTTCCAGGTCTGTTTCTATTCTCTCTACGCTTGGATCTTCATCACGGTCGTACCAGCCAAGCTTGGACTACACAGTACATTTGTGAATATCTCCATCGCGCAGATCGCGAAGAGCGTCTTTATCTATCTCGGAATTCCGTTCCTGGCGGGGCTCGCGACACGTACTGTGCTGCTTCGGTTCAAGAGTCGCGAGTGGTATGAGCGGACCTTCGTGCGCAAGGTCAGCCCGCTTACCCTGATCGCCCTGTTGTTCACGATCGTCATCATGTTTTCGTTAAAAGGCGAATACATTGTTCGCCTTCCTCTGGACGTGCTGCGAATCGCCGTGCCGCTGCTGATCTATTTCGTTGTGATGTTCGTAGTGTCGTTCCTGATGGGAAAAAGACTTGGTGCGGATTACGCCAAGACGACCACTCTCTCATTCACCGCTGCGTCAAACAATTTTGAACTCGCGATCGCAGTGGCTGTCTCTG
This sequence comes from Koromonas humicola, assembly GCF_059726255.1. NCBI lineage: Bacteria > Pseudomonadati > Acidobacteriota > Terriglobia > Terriglobales > Koromonadaceae > Koromonas > Koromonas humicola. The sequence goes on along the minus strand of NZ_AP040873.1, from coordinate 3,815,932 downwards.
TCTTCGGCATCAACTCTGGGGCGGCATTCGCTGCTGTGATCGGCCCGCTCGTCGAGGTTCCAGTGATGATCGCGCTGGTGAATGTTGCATTCTACTTCCAGCGCCGCTATTTCGAAGAAGCTCCCAATATGGCTGAACCAGCGCATTCTGGAGCTCTAGCAGACTGAGATTCGCTCACGAAACGGAGCAAAGCGTCGCAGTAATCGTGGTTGAGAATGCGCGCCGACCACACTTTGAAGCCCGATGCATGCAATTAGAGGTCTGGGCGGGACTCTGGTTCGTGGGGTATTGGCGGTAGCTGGTCACCTGACCTGACTACCGCCGTTCTTCTCGGAGATCAACGAAGCACGTCTAGGTTCATTTCTTGCCGTGCAACTTGATCGAGGCCACAGCTGCGGCAGCTTCCTGAATCACTGAATTGGGAGATTTCAGGGAGGACACGGATCCACAACAGGAGGTGCTGGTCCCACAGCTTGCTTCTGGCGCAAGCATCTTGATCAGGTCCTCGCCATGCGAAATTGCAGGAATGCTCAGATTCTTCAGTCCAGCTAAAAGCACCGCGCTCAAGTAATCGGTCAGCAGGCTTGCCCCGGAGATACATCCGACATAGGCGCTCACGTCACGCATAAGTTCCTGGGGTAAGGCCTTCAACAACACAATGTCGCTCACAGCAAAGTGTCCGCCGGGCTTCAGGACACGAGCGATCTCCCGAAACACAGCTGGCTTGTCCGACGAAAGATTGATCACACAATTGCTGATAACGTAATCCACCGAATTGCTCTCAACTGGCAGATCCTCGATAAACCCTTTGCGGAATTCGACATTCCCTGCGCCCCTCTTTGCCGCATTCTCGCGTGCACGATTCAACATGTCATCCGTCATATCGACTCCAATGACGCGGCCGGTAGAGCCTACCCGATTCCATGCCAGGAATGCGTCGAATCCGGCGCCAGAACCCAGATCGAGTACAGTCATGCCGGGCTTAATCTGCGTAAGCGCGAGCGGGTTGCCACATCCCAACCCGAGGTTAGCGTCGCCCGCAAGCGCGAGTTCCTCATCGCTATACCCGATTGAGCGTGCAACATCTTCAACCGGCGCGCCACATGCCGAAGCTTCGCCACGTGCGACGGCAGCATAGTGCTCTTGAACGGCAGCAGTAATCTTTTCGTCCTTCATCTGAACTCCTCCTTATGAGTGCTGTCCTACGTTGACAACTGGAGTTGGGCTTGGGGCTCCCTGCAAGTTCACAAACTTCTGGGGTGCACAGCAAGCTCTCGACAAGCGTTCCCGATCGCGCTGCATACCTTTGTCATTGGCAAGCCACTGCAACGTACATTTCAACAGTTCGCGAGCAAACGGTTCTTTAGGGATTGCGATGCGATAATGCATCCACTTCCCATCGCGCCTAGCCTCAACGAGCCCCCTCTTTCGCAGATATGCCAGGTGGCGCGACACAAGCGGCTGTGACGCATTCAGAATATATGTTGTGCTAGGATTTCTCGCATGGCTGAGAAGAACACAATTGCAGTTATGGAGAAGCTGTTTCAGGGGCTGTCGGCGCTTGCGCCTGTTGAATCTCATGGGCGATCAGGAGGTTTGCGTATCAAATATATTATGCCAATCATAAACTGCTCACATATTCGCTTCTGCGAATGCGAGGGATTAAATGAAGAGAGCATTATTCCAGCAGGTAACCGGCTTTGCCTACGCAATCGGAAACATACTTCGCGAATTGTGGAACGCAAGTGGTGAGACGGGATTCTGTTGTGGAATTCGGCTCGCATCAGCCACGAGATCGGAGAGCATGCCAACTCCTGCCAGTTGTTGTGGCGCTCGTATGTAGTCACTCGGAATGCACTACCGGCTCTCTCCGCAGCGACCGGTGAAATAGATGCTCCGCATCATTAAGAATTACGGCTGGATGACGGGCAAACTGGAGATTGCGGAATTTGGGAAACGCCTACGCAGAGAACGCGAAGTGGCATCGTCGTAGTTCAGACGCGTGAACGGTCACTTACATACCTTCATCTTTTGTGTCGCGCTAAACGGTGACGATCGCCAGGCTCTGCGGTTTCGGCTGGCGGGTTTGCGTTCATTTGCGCAACCGCAAGTCCGCCAACAATAAGACCAATCATGCCGTGGATCATCACTCGCAATTCCGAAACGTTCGATGCGGTCTCCTTGAACCCGTGTACGGAAGTGTTCAGCAGGTGAGCAATCTGTGTTGCGGTGAGCGTTTGACGTTCAGCAGAGGCCACAACTGGTTCCAGTATCGATGCTATCTGTTGCTCGAAATCGGCGTTCAACTGCTGAATCATGTCTCCCGCAAATCCGAGAGTACAACTTAAAAGCTCCTTAGCATCGGGCATCGTCGACATCAACTCGAATCCGCGAACTGACCACACTTCGAAGGCGAACTTTAGTTTCTCTGCTGTGGTAGGGCGGTCATTCACACTCTCCCTGATCTCCAACAAATGCCTTCTCGCACGACGCAGAATCGCCGCTTTAAAGATCTCTTCTTTGTTGCAGAACATTAGATACAGCGCCGGTCGTGACATCTGAGCTTCACTGGCGATGTCGTGCATTGTGACTCGCCGAAAACCGTAACGCATAAAAACGACTTCCGCCGCATCCAGAACCTTGGATTTCTTCTCGCTTTTCATCTCTCTTTATCTTGACAAATCATGTCAAAATGTCAACACTGACATATAGACGAAAACTGTCAACATGACAGGCCGCCAAGAGAGGTTCCATGGATCAGCAGCAGTCACGGGGTAAGCCGTCCACAGTGAATGACATACCCAACCAGAAAGGGAAGATGGCACTAATTACCGGCACCGGTGGGCTCGGGTTCGAGACCGCACTGGCGCTTGCCCAGGCGGGAGCGAGGGTGATAGTAGCTGGCCGCAATCCAGTCAGAGGCCATGAGGCCGTTCGCCAGATCGCCTCGCGGGCTCAGCGCGCGGAAGTGCGCTATGAGTTGCTCGATCTTGCCAGCCTCGCCTCAGTGGCTGCCTGCGCGGATCGGTTGCTAGCCGACGGAAGTCCGCTCCACCTGCTGGTGAACAACGCTGCTGTGATGTCTCTGCCGTCTCGTCACACGACTGTCGATGGCTTCGAAATGCAATTTGGAACGAATTACCTTGGACACTTTGCGCTTACGGCTCGACTTATGCCCCTGCTGCTAAAGGCACGTAGTCCCCGCGTGGTGAACCTGAGCAGTCTAGCGCATCGTGACGGTGCCATTGATTTCGAAGATCTGCAAGGGGAACGCAAATACGTTCCATGGAAGGCGTACTCGCAATCAAAGCTAGCGATGCTGATGTTCAGCTTCGAACTGCAGCGCCGCAGTCTTTCAAACAAATGGGGACTGATGGCACTTGCTGCGCATCCGGGATTTGCACTGACGAACCTGATAGCCAACGGTCCCGCGTCGGAAGGAACTCGCAGTTTGAAGTGGCAGGTGAGCAAACTGTTAGCAATCTTCTTCTCGCACTCCGCTGCTGCCGGAGCCTTGCCAACACTGTTCGCCGCAACCTCTCCGTTGGCCGAGAGCGGTGGCTATTACGGCCCAAACGGATTCTACGAGTTGAAAGGCGCAGTGAAGCCGTCATTCGTGGCCTCGCAGGCAAAGGACGAGAAGATAGCTACGCGACTATGGCAGGTCTCTGAAGAACTCACTGGGGTGTCATGGCCGGTTGCACTGGAGGTGAAGAAGGCATGAACGTACTGATATTTGGGGCAACGGGAATGGTAGGACAGGGCGTGTTGCGGGAGTGCCTGTTGGCCGCTGATGTCAACCGGGTTGTGACAGTTGGACGAAACGCCACGGGCATACGACACCCGAAGCTGCACGAGATTGTGCACGATGACCTCAGAAATTACCGCAATCTGGAACCACAACTGAAGGGCTTTGATGCATGCTTCTTCTGCCTCGGAGTTTCGTCAATGGGAATGACACAAGCGGGTTACGAACAAATAACGTACGACATCACGATTGCTGCAGCGGAAACCCTCGTGCGGCTGAATCGTGGGATGGTTTTCACCTACGTTTCCGGCATGGGGACCGATAGCACCGAGCAGGGGCGTTCGATGTGGGCACGTGTGAAGGGCCGCACGGAGAATGCGCTTCTACGCATGCCGTTCAAGGATGCATACATGTTCCGCCCGGGAGCGATTGAACCAGCACACGGCGAACGCTCGAAAACCAAAGCGTATCGCGCGTTCTCAACACTAGGCGGCTGGCTGCTTCCCATGCTACGAAGAGCATTTCCGCGACACATCGTTACAACAGAGCAGCTGGGGAAGGCGATGCTCGCGGTAGCGAGAAATAGTGTTCCAAAGCACATTCTGCAACCGGCCAACATCTGCGATTTAGCCACCACGTCGTAGAGGTCGATGGCGAGTTACTTCTGCAGTACTTCCAGGCTTTCTGCGCGAGTCTGTCACTCTGCGCTTGAATTCAAGGCTACCCTCGGAATGGATAGAACGTGCGTACCTTGTTCATGATCATTGCCTTACTCGTTTGGTCGCTGATGAACGCCTACGTGTTGAGGCGGCTTGTTTCAGTTCCCGTCCTCTCGCACCATCTGCCCACCTGGGCTGTCGTAGCTTGCGGCATTATCCTGGCTTCCAGCTATCTTGCAGCTCGTCTTCTGGAACACTTTGAACTCAACGGTTTTGCACGTGCGCTTGAGTACGTGGGCGCTAACTGGATCGGCGTAGCTTTTCTTCTCCTGGTCACTTTTCTGTTCGCCGATGTGGTCACTGGGTTCGGGCTGTTGCTGGTGCATTGGACTCCAGTGATTCGAACGGCAACATTCGGTGCGGCCAGTGTGCTAATTTTCATTTCGATTGTGCAGGCGGTGCGAAGCCCTGTGGTCACCAGTTACGAGGTCAGCGTGCCTGGCCTGCCTGCTGCAGCAGACGGTACGGTGCTCGTGGTTGCTAGCGACATGCATCTCGGACCTATGCTCGATGAACGCTGGGCAAGCGCTCGTGCGACGCAGATCCAGTCCTTGCATCCCGACGCATTGATCCTGGCAGGAGATATTTTTGAAGCTCCCCAATATATGCACGAGCAGTGGCTACCTTTGTTGCGGCAGTTTCGAGCGCCGTGCGGCGTGTTTGTTGTGACCGGTAACCATGAAATGTATGCAGGGGCGGGCCCAATCCTTGGGGTCTTTGAGCGGGCGGGATTCCGCGTACTGCACGATGAGCACGTAGAGGCCTTGCCCGGACTTGTCATTTCCGGAATCGACGATGCGGCATTCCGAACCCGCGGCTCTCGGGACGCCATCAGTGCCATCGATCGCGCACTTGCAAATCGTCCTGCAGGGGCAACGGTGTTTGTGTCGCACGTGCCCGCGCACGCAGATGTCGCGGCCACACACGGAGCAAACCTCATGTTATCCGGCCACACGCATGACGGGCAGATCTGGCCTTTCCGCTATCTCGTGCGCTTGGCATTTCCGCTGCTGGCGGGACGCTACTCCGTAAATGGAATGACGGTTATCGTGGGGAGAGGAACGGGGACGTGGGGTCCGCGAATGCGACTCTGGCAACGCGGGGAGTTGCTGCGCATCGTGCTGAAGTCTTGCCGTGTGCAAACCAACGCAAAAGAGTGAATCCCTGACCGCCTCGTCATCATGATGAATGCTGGGATGTAGCCAGTCTTCTAGCGATTCCGTGCGTTCCGGGCGTGTAACGGGCAATTCGGAAGTAATGCGTTTCTAAAAGAGAGATCGCGAACTATCTCCCGTGTGTTTGAGCAACATCTTGGACGGGGTTTGTGCTACCTTGCACGCCAAACGATTGCGTCGATGCTCAAACTTCTCTTTTGTGCACCGATAGGCGCCTGCGGCAATCATCCTTGTTTGGTTCGCCCGTCGGAGTTGTGAAACTGCTTCGTTGGTGATGGCCAGCGCACGTTGCGGTTGCCGCGCTTGATGTTCGAAGTAGATCGCGAGCTGCTCATACGCTTCATAACCCTCACGCGAGTTACCGAGCACGCTCTCCCAGAGTTCGCGTGCGCGTTTCCAGTCTCCATCGCGCTTCGCAAGACGTGCGAGCGATGCGCGAGCAGCGCGATCCTCCCCCTTTGGCAGTTCGGCGCCAAGTGTCTGTTCGTACAATCTGCGGGCGCGGTTGGTATCTCCGCGGCGTTCGCACATTCGCGACAGGCCATAAAGTTCGAAGCCGTCATTAACCGAAGAACCCTCTGCTAGAAGCGTCATTATCCGGATCGCGAGTCCGGCGAGACCACGCAAGTCCATCTGATTGTGCAGAAATACGGAGACCAAGGGATCGGCGTAGCCGCATCGCACGAAGTCCTGGTAGATGCGCGGAATCTGCTCGGAAGGCAGATCGTCGCCGCGATCCCATGCGAGCACGTGTTTTTCCAACCGCGAGAGCCTGACCGAGCCGAGCCGGATCCGCCAGAGATTACGTGCGGGATGCAAGAAATCGAGGTGTGCCTTGGGAGTGGGCACAGTGATCTTCCTCGTCATGCGGTAGCGTGTCTCGAGAAGGGGCCAATCGAACGACTTGCCGTTGAAGGTCACCAACACCGGACGCTCTTCCATCCGCTCAGCGAGCGCGGCCAGCAGTGATTGTTCCTCGTTGTACTCGCGCATGAACAACTGCTCGATCTCCAAACCTCCACCGTCGAACCAACCGAGGCCCACAAGAAAAGGATAGGTGCCGGTTCCTCCTGAGAGACCTGTGGTTTCTGTGTCGAGAAAGAGCCAGCGCTGCGGATCGAGCGCGTCTTCGTGAGCTTGCGGAGCGAACAGACGCATGGCCGCTTCTGTCGGAGTGCACGGCGCGCTGGTGCCGTGCCAGCAGCGGAGGCGAAGGTGGTCGCCATAACCGTTGGTGTTTACCGTTGCACCGAGAATCGAAACAAGCCTCGCCGACCCTGCGGCAAGTGTCACCGCGCTGTCGCCTGCGGTATCGTCCGCAACCGGCACGAGTTCGTGATCAACGATCGCTGATGCCGACGGGCGTTGCAGCGCCTTCAATCCTGCAAAGCGGTCACGCGTTGGGCTTTGCGGATTACTCAGCATCTTTATTTTCCGCTAGAACAGAGGCGTGGAGCCGCGACAAAATCGTCAAGGCAACTTCCTTTGCGTGCTTGCTGTTATCTCCCGCAGGTCCTACACACGACGGACAGCCGCTCTCGCAAGGACATCCCTCGATCAGTTCACGCGTGCGCGCAACCAGCAGATCGTGCATGCCATAGAGAGGCTCACTGAATCCGATTCCGCCGGGATAGGCATCGTAGATGTAGAGGTTGGGACGGAAGAACTCCTTCTCACTTTCCGGCGAGGCAGAAAACTCCTGCCACTCGACGGCCGACCCGGCACTCGGCGGCCGTTCGCCGACGGCGGTTCCGATATCCCCCCGGTCGCACATCAAGAGCAACGTCGCGATAGAAGCCATGGCATGCAGAAGGCCGAAGATTCCACTCTGCCTCTCTGAAAGCGAAAAAGGCAGTCTCGCCAAAAGCGCTTTTTCCAAGGTGACCCAGTAGGCGGTGGTGTGCATTTCGTTCTCCGGCAATTCAAGTTTGCCGGAGCCAATGTTTTCGTTGGTGAAGAATTTGATCTTCTTGAACCCGACGACCTGCGACCGCACAAGAACGTCTCCGTGCGAACGCGCAGCGGGGCCGGGAGTAAGTTCTTCCTGGGCGATTTCAAGCACGCGCACCTGTGTGTAGCGAATTGCGTCGGTGTAGTAATCAACATTTACGCGCTTGATGTATGCCTTGCGGTGATCAAAATCAAGGCGCTCGACGTGATACTGCTGTCCCTGATGGATGTAGATCGCCTTCGGATGAACTGTCGTGAGCGCGGAAGTGAAGTCCACCTCTCCAATCACTTCGGGCTTGCCGCCGTCGTCGCCGGTCGTGTCGATGATGATGAAGTTGTCGGATGTGACCGAACGCAGACTGATCGTGTCCGCCGGATAGCTCTCCTGAATCCAGTGCCAATTGTTTCCGCTTCGGTGGAGGAATCCTGCTTCCGCGAGTCGCTCGCAGATGTCGGGCAGGTCGATGCTGCCAAATCGCTCGTCGGGCGAAAGTGGTAGTTCAAAGGCCGCGCACTTCAGGTGATTGATGAGAATTTCTAGGTTGTCGGGCTGGATGTGGCCGTGCTCAGGAGAGCTTTCGAAGAAATACTCTGGATGCTGGACGATGTACTGATCGAGCGGCGCCGAAGATGCGACAAACACTGCACACGAGGTCCCGCTGCGTCTGCCTGCGCGCCCGGCGCGCTGCCATGTTGATGCAATCGATCCCGCGTAGCCCGCCATCACGCTTGCGTCGAGCGATCCAATGTCGATTCCCAGTTCGAGAGCGCTGGTTGCGACAACGCCGCGAATGTGCCCTTCACGCAGACCGCGTTCGATTTCCCGTCGCTCGCGTGGCAGGTAGCCGCCCCGATAGCCGCGGATCGGCTCCGACTGTCCGGGCTTTGGTCTATTCGCTTGTTGCAGATAGGTGAGCATGACCTCTGTGTGCAAACGGCTGTTCGCGAATACGATCGTCTGTAGCCTACGGGCAATTAGCTCTTTCGCAACTCGGGTAGCCTCGTTGATGTAGCTGCGGCGGATACCCAGATTCTTGTTGACTACGGGTGGGTTGTAGAAGACGAACAGTTTCTCGCCTGCAGGAGCGCCGTTCTCCTGAACGACCTCAAGATCCTTCGCGATCAGTTGCGACGCCAACTCGCCGGGATTGGCAATCGTAGCGGAGCAGCAGATGAACTGCGGATCGGAGCCATAGAAGTTCGCGATGCGCCGCAGCCTGCGCAAAACATTCGCGAGATGACTGCCGAAAACTCCGCGATACGTGTGCAGTTCATCGAGCACGATATAGCGAAGATTTTCGAACAATCTCATCCACTTCGTGTGGTGGGGAAGAATGCCCGTATGGAGCATGTCAGGATTCGTGAGGACAATGTGCCCGCGCTCACGTATCGCCTTGCGCGCATCACTCGGTGTATCACCGTCGTAGGTGAAGACTCCGAAACGATCTTCGAGGCGTGTCGCCAGATCATGCAGCTCCGCAAGCTGGTCCTGCGCTAAGGCCTTGGTTGGAAACAGGTAGAGCGCGCGGGTATCGGGATTCTCCAGTACTGAGTTCAACACCGGAAGGTTGTAGCAGAGCGTCTTACCCGAGGCGGTCGGTGTAACTACGACTACGTTCTTTCCATCGTGAACGACCTCGGCCGTGCTCGCCTGATGCGAGTACAGCTGGTTGATCCCCTTCGCACGATACGCTTGGCAGAGTTCGCTCCTCACCCAATCCGGCATAGGCTGGAACGTCGCCTCGCGCGCCGGAATCTGTCTCACACAAGTCAGCACCATGTCCGCAGTGTGACGGCCAGCAAGATTGCCTAGAACTTGGCGAACGGTGTCTAGTGTTGTGGAATTTCTTGCGAGCGCTGACTGAGACATGCGAGAACTCCGCGAATTGTGTTCGCCTTTTGTTCGCTATCTTAGCTTAGCATCCAGACCGCCGGCTATCAACAACGCAGTTCGAGCAATTGCTGATTCGACTACTTCTAAGATCGATTCTGGCTGTGTTCGGCATTTTAGAGACAACGTTGGACGAACTATCCCGGCGTATTGATGACTCAGAACCTAAAGGTCCAGCGCAGCTTGATCGCGAGGAGGTCGATCTCGGAAGCCAAACTCAGGGTTCTTTCCGGCAGCCACGGGCCGACGTACTCTTCGCGCCTAGCTCGCGCCGCTACCAGCGCAATCACGGCTCCGCGGCGCCCATGATACCGATACGCCGGACGGCACGCATCACTATCCGACCCTACTCGTACTGTCGTGATCACCGTCGCTTCGCGAAGGACGCATCCGAAAATAAGGCAGTTAGGCTAGCCACATAGGCCCGTGCGGGCTTTGGTGTTCCTGACAGCGCGGTTATCTATCCCTTAGTTGGTTCGAACCGCTCATTGAAGCCGATAGCTGCAAACCGGAACTGATCGACCGTCGGCGGAATTCTTCGTCCATTTGGATCGCTACATCCGGCTCTTGTCTATAAGGTTTCCGGTAGGGCAATGGGGGGAACGGCACGAGTCACAAGCCTTCAGCTATACGATAGCTACGAGGACCTGCGCGAAAAGCGGCTTGCAGCTACGACGCTCGATTCGTTCACGCCTCGTCCTGGCGTAACAGATGCAAGCGTCGCGGTTTGGCAGGCCGAGGCACGCCGCATTGAGCATCACGTCGAGAAGATACCCAGCGCAGCAGCAGAACGTGCGATGTGCAAGCAACTTCTAATCTTTGCTTAACCGCCTACACCGAAGTTCGGTACGACTGTACCGGACTCCGGTTTGGTGCGCCATACGCTGGAAACGTAGTATAATCTGGTCAGTCTAGTCATAGTGGAGGTGACCGTGCCCGTTCCCAAGAAGAAAGCAAAAGTAAAACCCAAGAAGAACGCTCAGCAAGAGCACCGAAGCTGGCAGGTCCAAACCGCCAAGGCCCGATTTAGCGAGTTGATTCGCCGCGCGAGAGCCGAAGGTCCACAGATCGTTACGAAGCAAGGCAAAGATGACGTCGTGGTACTGCCAGTTGAACAGTATAGAAAATTAACGAAGCGAGCAGAGCAACGCACAACGTTGAGCCAGTTTTTCGCTCAGTCCCCACTCGCAGGAGTGGAACTGAATCTTGAGCGCGAACCTGACTATGGAAGGGATGTTGAACTGTGAGTGGATTCCTGCTGGACACGAACGTAGTGTCGGAGCTCTTCAAGCCAAAGCCAGAACCGAAGGTCGTAAAGTGGGTGGACTCGACAGATGAGACGCTCATCTTCATCAGCGTGCTCACCATTGGGGAGATTCGGAAAGGCATCAATCTGCTCCAGGATGCCGCCAAGCGCGCAAGACTGGAAGCATGGTTAGCTTCCGATGTTCGGGCCAGATTTGAGGATCGAATACTGAGCGTTGACGATCCCATTGCAGAGCGATGGGGAGTGATGACCGCGAAAGCAAAGTCGGAGAAGAATCACAAACTCCCCGTTCTGGACGGTCTTCTGGCCGCCACCGCTCAGCAGCACAACTTGATCCTCGTGACCCGCAACGTAGACGACGTTTCTCCTACCGGAATTTCGATCCTCAATCCTTGGGATTGATCCCGCATTAGATTCACGCGATAAGCAACGCTCTGGCTCCGGTTCTCCGGGGCCTTTTGCTTTTTGAGGCATAACATGACCTTTCCAAGTCTTTTCGAGCCTGAGGTACAAACGGAAGAACTTGATCAGTACTTCACGCCACAGTGGGCGGCCGACCGCCTCATTGAACGGTATTTTGGCAATCTGACGAACTCCGACGTCGTGCTCGAGCCGAGCTGTGGAAGGGGCAACTTCGTCGCTGCAATTCCCGCTAATGTGCCTGCCGTCGGCGTTGAGATTGATCCAGCTGTTGCAGCGAAGGACGCGGCGAACACTGGATGACGAATCATCGTGTGCGATTTTGCCGCGGTTGCAGTGGAAGCGAGTATTAGTTCCGCCTACTCGGGGATGACTTTGGCGTGCAGTTTCAGCACTTAAGGAAATCAGCTTGCATTACTCTCTGGTGTTTGTCTCGGGCTGCCCCTGCGGGCGATGTAGTATTGCAGGACACCGAACCATCAAGGCGGGATTCAGTACTGAGCCTTTGCGATTAGTAACGAGTCGAAGGATCGCTGACCACGTTGAGTGCGCTCCCGATTTTCCTAAGTTCAGCAAGCCCGCATTTACGGGCTGCGCTCAAGGCCCGCCCGTCTGTTCTGTCAGGCTCGGTGAGGTTCGGTTTCGGCCCATTGGTTACGTATTTGGTACACATCAATTCGGGAAAGCTGTTGAGCAAAGTGCCTGAGCTTCTTTATGCTCGACTCATGTCCTATATCCCTGAGTGGCGCGTCGAGCGGCTATTATTCGCTCAAGGCGCCTGATGATCTGAGAGAGCCATTCCCGTTAATCCCATGGAGGACCCATGGAGGAGCTTGCCTGCTTGCCGGTATTCTTCCTCTTCCCAGTCATCCGGCCCTCCCGTAACTCCTGCCGCCCGCATGAGCTGATCCGACACTCCTTCATCCATCCATCTATCCCTTCATCAATCTGCTCCAAGTCGGAGAATATGGCGGCATCGGTGGCCGCGGTTGATAGAGGAGCTCGGCATCGAGTGCAAGGCCGGCCAGTCGACATATTCCAGGCCGAATCGAAGGTTGGCCAAACTCTCCCCGCTGATCGGACTGTTGGCCAAAACTGTGCCGTTAAACAAGAAACTCTGGCACGAATTATCAATCACTTGGAACGGCCAAACTGTGGGCTTAATCGGCCAGACCTGTCCGATAATCGCAGACGGCAAGTTTAAGGATACTAGGGGGGTATTGGCTGCTTCGAAGTACTCTGATTTGCAAATAGTGCACAGTAGTCTTCCGCGACAAGTTTAGCCACGGTCATCCGTGCCCGCCAGTGCGCCGGTAATCGAATCAGTTCCTTCACCGAACCGGAGGAACGCAATTCCCATCGCAAAGTGAAGAGTTTGGCCCTTGCCGCCGGATGTGACCTCGACAATGGCATGCAGCCCTGCTGAATGCTTTCTGTTGCCCACCTTGAGCCGGCTTCCGAACTTTTCTCTCCATATAGCTTCAATCTCGGGCGCGGCTCCGTTCAGCAGCACCGTTTGCTCGGCATATCGAACGCCGATCATTTTCAAGAAGGTGCAGAGTTTGTCCGCCGCATCCGGATCTTCAAATCGGGTTCCAGTCCCCAATGCTGCGCTACCGATGTATGCGCGGAGTGCGTTGAGCGCTAGGGCAGGATTTTCACGGACCTGCTTTTCAATCTCATCGCCCAACTTGCAGTATTCCGCCTTTAGCTCATCGGCTGGCTGCGCAGGGAACCAGAGCTCCGGATCGGCATACATCTGCTTCGCAGATGATCGTGCGGTGCCACTCTGTTTAATACTTGACCGGAACACCCATTTCGAACGTCTGAAAATCGCCTCCGCTAGATTTGGATCCATCCCCAAATAAGGTGCGATATCGCAGATCTCTTGTCCAGTGACCGCGCGATAGTGGAGCAACTCGTAGATCGACTCAATCCAGTGTGCTTGTGTCGGTTGCAGTTTTGCTTTGGCCGCTGCCTTCGCGCTGCGAGTGAAGCTCTTAGCAATTAGCTCACGAGCCATATCCTCGGTAGACATCTGATGTCGAGAGCGCTTGTTTGAGGCAGTGGAGGATTTGAGTGCAACCGCCTTTTGAAGGTCCTCCTCTGTATATCCACCGAGAGCCTGCGCCAATAGGTAAGGCGCCACAAGATCGAGACAATGCACGTAGTGTTCCACTGAAACGGAGGACGGAGAGCAATGCCCGAGAAGGCAGGCCAAAGCCCAGGCATGGTCGTTTGCTATAGTCTCGTTTCCATATAGGCGCTTCCTGAAGTTTGATGAACCCTGGCCTTTCGACTCTGCCACACCTGTTAGCCACTCGTACGTCTTAGGAAGCCGATCTTTGAACAGCTCGCAGATTATTGGGTGATCGGCACCTAACAATCGAAGCATCGTCCATGTTGCAAACGAATGCCGCAGCAGATGATAGTGCATCGTGCTGTCGCCGGTGACTTCTCCCATCGCCTTGTGAATGGCTGCAATAACTCTGTTTCGTGGAGACTCATCGCTGCCTATGCTTCCGAACAGATGAGGGTCATTGTCATTGGTTGATATCGCGTCCATCGCCCTCCGGGCTTCGTCGAGAAGGTCAGGATGGATCAAGGTGTCGACGGGAATGCATCGTTTTGCGTTTGGTGTCTTGAGTTTTCGGCCTTCCCACTCGTGTATGAATAGTGGTGACTCCTCACTCTTTACGTCCCAATCAACCCGGCGCAGCCCAAATGCTTCCATTCTCCGGAGTCCGGCCCCAAAGCCGAGTATCAGAACGGCGATCGCCGCGTTTCGTATTTGCACGTCTTTTACGTTCGCCTTGACCCAGTCGATGATCGCGAAACAATCTTCCAGGGACACGATCCGCGCGTCGACCGCAATCAAGCCACGGAATGATTTGAACACAACCGACTCGGAGACCGAGGGCAGACCTGGTCGCCTCCGATTAAGAAAACGATTGAATTCCTTGAGAGCCCAGGACACCGAACGCTGCATGCTCCGGGGGTTCACGCTTTCAAGCGCCGCGTTTTCGATTGTGTCCAGGTATCTTGACTCCAGATCTCCTGTGGGGATCGTCGTGAGATCCTCGTTCCCCAAGAAGCAGCCGAACCGTCGACCAACGGTCAATACACACCCAGCTACGGTCTGAGGTTTCCAACGCTTTCCGCTGGAAGCTTCGTATCTAAGTAGTTCGCAGGCGAAATCAACCAGCAGTTGACCAAACGGGGGAGCACAGAATTCGGACACTGCATCGCCAGCCGGTTGGGAAGGGCCAGAAACTGCTTGGACGCGAAGATCGTTCTCGTATTTAGTCTTCACTTCTCCGTAATTCAGCAGTCTTCTTTCGATTTCCATCCACTTAGTTTCGTTCCGGAAGCAGTCGCGGAGGAAAACAAGCCAGAACGGTTCCTCTTCAGCCTCTTCATTGATCTCTTCTGCGAGTTCCTTGCATTCTTTTGCGAGTTCGCTGCTTTTAGCAGCAACTGCGAGCTGATGAGTTGTGGGAATCTTACGATCCTCATCGAGGACAGCGGCCAAAGGGCGATTGATCACATCACCCGGAGGGGTAGCATCTTTTTGCGGAATCCGTGGGTCTCCGGTGATTCGGCCGATGGCAGATGCGGACAGGCTCCGTCCGTGGATGCGCCGACATAAACATTCGAGAACGAGCGATGGAATCTCCGTAACAAGTCCCTGCTGCATCACCCTCATCATTGCGGCAAGGGATCTCGGTCTCAGACCGCGCTCCGTTGATGGTGGCCGCCATCGATCATCCACTTCGATCGGGCGCGACTTTAAGTAGCTGTCGAACTCGGTGGCGAAGTCCTTCCAGATTGCACGGCAGATTTCATTTCTTCTTTGTCGTCGCGAGGTACTTCCCAGAAGTGCTTGGGCAGAACCTGGTGAGACCCTCGCGATTAATGCACCAAGTCTTAAATTCCCGTACCACCTCCGGGTTTCTTCGGCATCGAGGCCCCGCCAAGCGAGAGGCAAATCTGCGTATACCCCAATCTTGGAAATGCCGAATCGATCGAGCTTTTCGGCACAAGCTTCAACTAATGCGATTGCGGTATCCGCATCGAGCACACTGCCGTCGAGGATCGATACGATCACGACCAACGAAACGGGGATGTTGTCTTTTGTATTACTCTCGTGTGCCAGCCGGTCGATCCAATTCCTTGCACAGTTCTTCCACTCGCGGATCGTCCAGTGAGCCGAGACTGTGCCGTAACGCAAGGTGCTCTGCTCGCGTTTGAGCAGCTGGACTAGCCGCGCGGGAGGTATCGGACCTTTGCCCAGATTGTTTATGTGAAAAATGCATTTCCCTAACAGCTCCAATGCGACCCACCGGCCGTGAGGAATATCGCAGCAGCGATATATAAGCCTTTCGAGCTCTAGTACGTGTTTTGCAGGGAAGCGTTTCGCCGGAGTGTTCTCATGTACATGTGCAATAAAGGAGGCCAGTTCGAGGTCCTGCACTGCCGACAGCCATTCTCTGAAGTCGTCGGCGGCAGAGAGTTCCTCATCCTTGAATCGAAAAGCACCGGTGTCCCAGAGGGACTTCGGGGCGGGTGCACCCGCTGCCTGTATTTGCTCGCTCATTGTCTCCATTTGCTCTTAAAGGGCTGAAATCCCAATCCTGTAAGTAGGTTTGTGAGGTGTTCGCGCAAGATCTTCAATCGATCGGGCGTGTATGCAAAGGTGGAGTTCCTGCTCCAGACCTCATCTCCCAGCACCGCGTGTCCCATGACAAGGACACGGACAATCTCCGGCGGGCAGTCGGCTTCCAACAGTTCATTAAATGTAAATCGGCGATTGAATCCAGTTGGGAAAACCCGAAACCATGGTGGCAGATAATTGGCGATAGTCTTCGGGCTGACTGGCTCTTTCTTCCACTCGTTCATGAAGTAACAATGCCAATCTTTGGGGCAATCGCCAGCAATGTGTTCGGCGTAGTGCTCTAGTTGGCGTTTCAAGTCAGGAACTATTAGGGCAAGCCGGCCCTTTGTTCCTCTATCGGTGTCCTTATCACTTATTAGTGCGAGGCCCGTGTCCGGGCTGATCTCGGATGGTCGTACAAGTGGGTCTGTCACAGCTCTGATCGCTGTACCTACGCCGAAGTACAAAACGGTATAGAGTGTGTACGCGTTATGGTACAGAAGGCGATCTTCAAGGGTCCTCATGGGCTCGCTCAGCGCGTCTTTGAGGTGCTCAATTAGCTGAGATACGGCATCCCGGGTGGGGCAAAGACGAACGCCTATATGGATTCCCTGGCCACTTTCATCGTCAATGAGCACCTCTTGGGGAAGAGACGTACTCTGTGCCCGATCACAACACTGGCTGACGACGTCTGAATAGATGTTTGCGATGTTTTCCAGAGAGCGACAGGCGTAGTACATTGGCACGCGGCATAGCTGCGATTTCGCGCCACCAATCATTGTGGCTGCAACAACGTCTTTTCCGGTGCTGTTCAAGACTTGGCTGAACAACGCGTTGGACAGCCGAGTTTCCGTCAGTCGGTCGCCGCCATCTTTCAATAGCTCTGACACCTTTTCACGATAGGCTTCCGGAGTGTGCCTGAACAGCCTTCGATCACTATCTCCCTCGCCTCTGTGTAGCCTGGGTACCACGGCCCTAAACCGGGCGATCAGATTGCCAAGTCTCGCACTGTCAGGGACGACAAAATAATCTTGCTGCCTTCGATCGAAATCGCCGCCATCGCCCTGTACTTGCCGATAATGAGGGAACTCGACCGCACTCCTGAAACAATTGAGTGAAGTCACAAATGCGAGCTTCCCCTTTTCCTGACCAGCTATCTCATCGCCCACGTGATCTATGCATACAGCTGAGGCGACTCGTTTCAAGGAGCTACCAGTCCAGAGCATGATCAGTGCAATGAGCCTGATCTCGACCTGCATCAATTCTTCGTCATCAATCGTTGGGAAACGGGACATGATTCCCTCGATTGCGGTCCGGAATTCAAGATCTAGCGAGCGCAATTCGCTACGGAGAAGTCGGTCATTGGCGAAAGGAAACACCTTGTTGTGGCGGATGACATGATTTTGTTGCGCCACAGAGAAACCCTTGAACGAGGAGCGTGAGGTGGTGAACAACTCGTTGGCTGTTCTCCATGAGAGCAGTAGTTCGTTCTGAAACTCTTGTGGGCAGTTGTCAGAACGAAGCATTTCTTCAGAGCTTTCGTGCTCCTCTGACTTTCTGAGATACGTGAATCGGAGCGGAGGCGCGTTTTTGGGAGGCTTTATGTCTCCATACGGATCGTTAATCTCTGTTTCGCCGACATAGATTGCGTCCTCAGGATCTTGGAGCGCGATGTTAATGCGTACCCCTCCAATGCGACCAAAGTGACGGCGGGTGGAGCGTCGTCGAAGTCTATGCGCTAACCTTAAGAACGCTGAAATGTAGTCGGGCCTTTTTAGCGCTGGATTAGCGCCTGTCGTGCTGTATCCCAAGGATTGGTCAAACGTCTTCAGCAGTATGCGCGACCCTCGAGCGAATTCCCGCGGCGGATTTCTGAGAGGAAGTTTCTGTAGAAGATCGTTCGCCCAATTCCCGCCCAGTTCGTTCGTTTCTCCGTGGGGTTCTAACGCGATATCACGGATAGCCAGACTGGCGTTGTACGTAACCAATCCATCGCGCCAAGAGCGAATTTCGATATACCCATAACGTTTCCGATCACTTTCGTCTAGTTTCTCTTTGATCCGAGCCAGTTCGTTTTGAAACTGAAGATAGACGGCCAGTAAGAAGTGCGCTTGAAGAAGATGATATCTGCCAGGGGCTGGGGTCTCCAGCGGGGAACAGGTTAGAACCGAGTACGGAGCGCACTGGACGCGGTAACGGATTTCTGTAGCTGCGCGAAACTGGATGCTGATCAGTTGATCCGTGATCCGTTCGAGCTCGGGAAGCGCTTCTTCTAATCCCTTCGGCAGAAAGCCGCGGAACGGGGAATCGTTCCAAGTACTGCAGATCGCGCGTACGTTGGCCAGCAGGATATCGAATCTGTAGAGTCGCGCCGGTGCTTTGGCAATGAAGAACAGCCGTGCCAACAATCGCCTATCTTTCGGATCAGGCAGCCGTTGCAGCACTTCTGATCTGGTTGGCGAGCTGGTCGTGGCAAATGGGTTGTGAGATTCGTTAGCGTACGTCATTACGACAAGGCGTCCCGGGGAAATGAAGGTAGGTATTTGGCAAATCGCTCATCAGAGTTATTGTGCGGAATATAACATCGGCAAGTCATCATCAGAAATCATTTCTTTCTCTTGTGGCGGCTAACGATAACTTGCAGGATGGGTATCTGCTTGACTCATGTTACCGAGACCCATCATCAGGGTGAAGCCCTTACGTCCAACTTGGACCGCCCGTGCTCAGTTGTTCATTGCTGTCGTTACTCATGATTCTCGCTGCGCATTCGCGCAGTAGATTTCCATTTCGTGCGAAACGGGTTAAAGTGCTCATAACACGAGAGGGTGTTTATGGCGCGACGAACGTCCTGGATGGCGAGTCTATCCGAGATCAAGCGTTCGGTCCGAGACTCGATTCGAAGTCACTACGAACGCCGGGATATCGAGCGGCTATTTTCGTTGAAACCGAGAGCGGCTCAGGTGCTCATGCAGGCGATTTCGACAGACGCCAAGGTTGGACGTAGCTTGCTGATCGAGCGCGGGACACTGGAAGCGTTTCTGGATAAGGTGGCGGAGAGTGACAATCCTGAGGAACTGGTTCGTTGTCAGCGCAGGGAAGATAATCCACCGCCGAAGAAGCGTCTGCGACAATTCATTCAAAAGGACGACATCTCGGCAACGCTCGAGACTCTGCCGCTCAACATCACCATCGAGAGGGGGCACATCCAGATCGAGTTTCGCAACATGGTTGATTTGGGTAACGCCCTCTACCGGCTTTCGCAGGTGCTCGAGGACCCGTGGGAGTTTGAACGCTTCCAATCCAATTTCCAACCAAAGGAAGCAGTCACATCAAACACGGCAGCCGAAGAACTTCGAACCGCATTCGCTGAACTCGAGAAGATGGAACAGGAGAAACAGTCTAATGGTGGATGAGAACAGAATTAATGTCGCATTAAGTCGGAGCAATTTGTAATGTCTTCAGTAAACGTGTTGTGTCATTACTTGTTGCTGGTCAGTTTAGATTGTGTCCTACCGAAATTAGCCCACTCAAACTAAGCATTGCTGCATAACTGCATCTCAGACCGTTTGTTCGATTAACTACCGCTCCCATCATCAGTCGTAGCAACAGGTGCCAGACTCGGACCTTTGCACCTCAATGCCATCGTTCCTAGCTGGGAATAGTCGTTTTACTGTTCGAGCCACGCGCTCGCGGGATGCATTTTCACCTGCAATTCCGACGCAAACATTCAAAGCTCCAGAAGACGTCTGTACAATTGCATGCGCCGTTGCCTGCGGAGTTCCAAGTCTGGCTGGTAGCGCGCAGCCGCAGGCTGCAATTTGACAGTTAGTGCTGCCTGCAAAATCGCAGAATCCTTGCCGCAAGAGAAAGAAGTCTTTTCTGCAATTTCGCATGCACTTCAGCCGTCGATATCGCAACCGCGCCAACGACGCAGAAATCAGGCACTGCGATTTCGCATGCGTTTGCAATGCCTACCTAGTTCACAACCTAGCTCTCGCAGGGCTGAAGAGATTAATCAAAAGTTCTGGATCCCGCGGCTTTACCTGCAATAGCGCAGTTCTAGCCGTCGGAGCCAGTCTGAGTTTTGAAACAGCCTTCGCACTACCTGCGGTACCACCTGTGAAATCACCTGTGAATTCGAAGCCTCCCAGAATGCCCTGAATTCAAAGCTGCGAAAACACCGGTGGTGTTGAATGCGACGATGCAGTAAGTGAGGGCGTTGCAGCCTAGATCTGGCCCGCCCGTTCACCGGCGAGGGCACCTGCATTTTTGCAGTGTCAATAAGTAGCTCCAATTCGAGTCATGCGATTTCGCATGTAATGTCAGCATCTGCAACATTCACAAGATTCCAATCAAAAGAGCGAGGAGGTTCCTGCAGGTCGCTACTGTGCCTGTTGCTACCTGCGAGAACGACGGCAAATAGACAGGTCGCAGCAGGTCAGGCGACGTGGACCGATACGCTGAAAGATGCAATTGTGCAGTTGTAGAGTCCGTCGATTTTGCAGGCGGTGAAAAGCTCTCGATGCACGTCATGCGAATTCGCATGCGACACAGATGGGCGCAATGTTCACATACGAGCTTCAGATGCTCTAAGTTTTGTCGCGGGGAGAGTTGAGCCTTGCATCGCAAGCTGCGTTTTCGCAGGTAGATTCGCACATCAACGCATATGCGTGATTTGCTGTGACGGAACATTGCTGCGCACTCGCGCAATAATCGTGCCCACTCTTTGCTGATCC
Organism: Koromonas humicola; assembly: GCF_059726255.1. Taxonomy (NCBI): domain Bacteria; kingdom Pseudomonadati; phylum Acidobacteriota; class Terriglobia; order Terriglobales; family Koromonadaceae; genus Koromonas; species Koromonas humicola. Next base: position 3,795,372 of record NZ_AP040873.1, on the reverse strand, counting down.
AAAGCCTATGAAAACGAGGAACTTATGCATGCCGACTTTGTGACGAAGCATGCAACTGATTGATTTCCACTCGGTCTAGTTCTAGAGGTGGCAATACAAGAATGAACGTAAGGCGGGGACCAGTTTCCAATAACTGCGAGCGGGTTCCCAGCACCAGGCGCGTCCGTTTCGCCATTGAGGCGAAAAGGCCGCTTCGTTGCATTGGCTGTTAATTCAATCGCAACACCCTCCTGTGCGATGCGTCCACGCAATTCGCCGCCTCGCTCCAGCCTCGCAGTCCGAGCAGACGAAGAGCCACTTCAACGCCCAAAGGTTCCACCACTTCGATTGAATTCTGGTTGCTGACACAGTGGTTTATTAGTTAGCTTCATGCGTACACTTTTTCCGAAATTAATCAGCGAGAGAATCAGATTGTCCACTCCAGAAGCCAAGCTTAGGCACAGAGGTCCTTCTTGTATTCCTTCTTACTCGGACCAAATTACTTCGGGCGGCGTTGCTAGGCCTGCGTGCAGGCAGCGTTTGACTGCTTACCGCGCAACGATTGTTTTGATCGTCATGGTGATCGCCGCAACGTGTTCATCCGCGAAAGCGCAAACGAACGAGTGGGCATGGATGGCAGGCAGTCGTGTATCAGAAGGCATTGGTGTCTACGGGACACTCGGGACGCCGGCGTCTGCGAATGTTCCAGGCGCCCGGGAGCAGCCCGTCACTTGGAGGGATAACAAGGGCAATCTCTGGCTTTTCGGGGGCAGCGGATTCGATTCCGGGGGTAATCCGGGCTACCTGAACGACCTCTGGAAGTTTAACCCCGACACTAGCCAGTGGACATGGTCGGGCGGCGAGGACATCTTGCCGAAGGAAACTGGAGTTGGCCAAGGTCAGAGTGGCATTCAAGGGACGCCTGGGGCAAACAATATTCCAGCCGGGCGATCAGGTGCCGTGAGCTGGACGGATAAGGAGGGAAATCTCTGGCTGTTTGGTGGCGGAAGCTATAGCTACACCGGCATCTCTTCTTACTCGAACGACCTGTGGATGTACGCCCCATCGAGTGGACTGTGGACTTGGGTAAGCGGAAGCGTAGAGGCGAATCAAATCGGTATCTACGGACCGCTCGGTACTGGCTCGCCTTCCAATGCCCCTGGGGCACGGCGCGACGCAGTAAGTTGGACAGATGGCCAAGGAACCCTGTGGCTGTTTGGCGGCGTGGGTTATGACTCGACGGGTACGAAGGGCAATCTAAACGACCTTTGGAAGTTTGTTCCCGCCACTGGCCAATGGACATGGGTGAGTGGCGGAAACACGATCGCCCAATTAAGCGTGCCGGGCACAAAAGGAACGCCTGCAATGGGCAACGTACCCGGCGCACGCAACTCGGCTGTGAGCTGGGTCGGCCCGAGTGGGGAACTTTGGATGTTTGGCGGTATCGTGAGTCAGGAAAATCTTTCGGCATACTTGAATGATCTTTGGGAATACGATCCGGTAGCCAACCAGTGGACGTGGATCAGCGGAGAGCCGGTGGCAGTCACCGGAAAAACCGCGGCGGGAGTCTACGGCACTTTGCAGACGCCCGATATGAATAATGTACCCGGCGCCAGAGTGGGATCCGTAGGATGGACCGACCGAAAAGGAAACCTCTGGCTGTTTGGTGGAGTTGGCTATGACGCCGACAACGTCAGTGCATTCCTAAACGATCTATGGGAGTTCAACCCCACCACTGGCCAGTGGGCTTGGATGGGAGGGAGCACCGAGAACTCCATCTTTTGCGCAATACTTGCGAATTGGTGCGGGGTCCTCGGCTCTTACGGCAACTATCAGACTCCATCCCTGGCGAGTACTCCCGGCGGGCGGTACCATGCTTCCGGTTGGACCGATGCGCAAGGCAATTTCCTGCTGTTCGGTGGCGCCGGGTTGGACGGAGTAGGAACTGCTGGAATTTTGAACGACCTCTGGGAATTCCAACCCAATACCGGCAACGTGCCGGTAACCGCCACGCCGGTCATTTCTCCAGGTTCAGGGACATATACCAGTTGGCAGACCGTCATGATCGAAGACTCAACTCCTGGAGCAAGAATCGAGTACCTGATCAATGGCAAGCTACCGGTTGCAGAGTATACGGGCCCCATCACCGTCTCCTCGACAGAAACAATCGAGGCACTTGCCAGCGCCCCCGGATATGCAAACAGCAATATCGCGACCGCGAGCTACATGGCGAATTTTCCCGTTCCTGCAACACCCGCCTTTAGCCTGACTTCGGGAACTTATCCGACTGCTCAAACAGTCACGATATCCGACACCACTCCCGGCGCAACCATCTACTACGCAACCGGCACGGCACCAACCACACCGAACATAAGGTACACGGGACCGATTACCGTTTCCTCTTCCGAGACATTGCAGGCAATGGCAGTCGCAGAGGGTTACCTGAACAGCCCCGTGGCCAGCGCGGCCTACGTAGTCGGGTCGAACTCAGGCCAATGGACCTGGATGGGGGGAAGCAATTTGATTCCTGCAGCCTGTTCCATCAAGGGCGCCTGCGGCACCGCAGGATGGTACGGCACACTCGCGATTTCAGCCCCGTCGAACTCACCGGGAGCCCGGTCAAGTGCATCGACCTGGAGCGACAACAAAGGGAACTTTTGGATGTTCGGAGGCTGGGGATACGATTCGGCCGGAAACTCGGGGAGACTCAATGACCTTTGGAGGTTTAGTCCTGCCACGCGGGAATGGACGTGGATGAGTGGCGGCTCCACTCTGACCTGCACTGGCGGTCTAGCTGACTGCGGCGTGCAAGGGGTATACGGAATTCTAGGTTCGCCCGCCAGCACAACCACTCCAGGAGGGCGCTTGAGCGCCGCAAGTTGGACAGACGAGAATGGGAGTCTCTGGCTGTTTGGAGGAGAAGGATTCGATGGCTCCGGCACCCACGGGCTTCTCAACGATGTCTGGAGATTCGATACCTCCACCAATGAATGGACCTGGATGGGGGGAAGTGATGTGGTACCGTGCCTTTATTGCGGCCAGCGTGGACAGTACGGTTCGTTCGGAATCCCCGCGCCAGCGAATATTCCGGGAGGCAGAAGGGACCCTACCACTTGGACCGATCGCAAGGGCAATGTCTGGATGTTTGGGGGGCTCGGATATGACTCCAGAGGGTTCCAAGGCTATCCAAACGATCTTTGGAAATTTAGTCCCTCTACCAATCAATGGGCATGGATGGGCGGCAAAAAGTCTGTACCCGGAGTAGGTGCAGGCTGGCCGGGAATTTATGGACTGGTGGGAATTCCAGCGCCAGGCGTCATACCTTGGAGCCTTGTGTCTCCTGCGCGCTGGACCGACAACAGTGGCAATTTATGGATATTTGGGGGTCTGGGGGTTGATACGGTCGGGGTCGGTCCCTACCTGAACGACATGCTGGAGTTTTATCCTTCCTTGAACGAATGGGCCTTCACCAGTGCGAACAGCATCGGCGGCGGAGCTAAATCCGGCAGCGGGGTTTATGGCACACAGGGCGTGTTCGCACCCGCCAATATCCCCTCTGAGCGAATCCAATCGGCGACCTGGACCGATGCCGCTGGAAACTTCTGGCTCTTAGGCGGCCTCGGTGCTGAAAACGACCATTTAGAAGCAGGCTGGCTCAATGACCTTTGGGAATTCAATCCTTACATCAACCAATGGAGATGGATGAGCGGCAGCAGTTCGATTCCATTCCAAAGCTGGGGGGCGCCTGGGCAGTACGGAACATTTGGAATTCCCGCCAATGGCAATACTCCCGGTGGAAGACTTGGTGCTGCCACCTGGACGGACTCCAGTGGAAATCTCTGGCTGTTTGGAGGGACGGCGTTCGATTCACAAGGCGGTCGGGGAGTGCTTAACGATGTGTGGGTGTATACGCTCGCCGGAACTGAGATAGCGCCGCCTCCAGCGCCCGCCGCACCTCCCACGTTCAGCCTGGCTCCAGGAACGTACAACTCGGCACAAACGCTGACAATCTCGGACCAGACCGATGGAGCGACGATCTACTACACCACAAACGGAGTTGCGCCAAACGCAACCTCTTCCGTCTACAGTGGACCGATTTCAGTTTCGACCACAGAGACCATCTTGGCTGTCGCCGTGGCTAACGGGCACGCGCTGAGTCCAATAGCGTCAGCAGCCTACACCATTAGTCTTCCTCCAGCGGCTACGCCTACATTCAACGTCCCAATGGGAACCTACACGGCCCCGCAGACTGTGTTGCTCAGCGATACAACGGCGGGAGCGGTCATTTATTACACAACGGACGGAGCCGAGCCGACGACAAACTCAACCGTTTACAGTGGAGCGATTAATGTGTCGGTTTCGCAAACGATCAAAGCCATCGCCGTGGCGAGTGGCTACGCCACCAGCGCTGTTGCGAGTGCCACCTACACGATTACGCCCAGCTTCAAATTCAGCGCGTCACCAACTTCGCTGATTCTGTACTCTGGCTCGCAAGTATCGACGACATTAACCGTTACCCCGCAGTACGGTTTCAATTCCACCGTGAACTTCGCCTGCTCAGGACTGCCCGCAAATGCAACATGTTCGTTCAATCCCATGACAGCGATGCCATCAGGGTCCGCCATAACGACCCAATTGACGATTTCGGTGAACTCGCGAACAAGTCTGGTGAGACGCAATGGACCATGGTTCCTGCCAACAGGTGGACTTGCCATTGTGGCATGTTTCTTTGCTCGGCGGCGACGGTTGCTGGACAGAGCGTTCATGTTGGCACTGGTCTTCGCGCTTGGCTTGGTAGCCGGATGCGGGGGAGGCGGCGGCGCCAGCGGTAGCGGTGGTTCGCAGGGTCCCGTTACCTACAATGTGACAGTAACGGCCACTTCGGGGACAATTCAGCAGACGGCAAATCTGACGCTCACCGTAAACTAGAAGCCATGGAACAAAGCAGTTCAACTCTTGCCTAATTTGTAATGGAGTTCGTCAGCAGTATTTGTGTCCGATATGCGAGGCTCGGAGCAGAGCAACAGGAGTATTCTTTAATTCAGAGTCTCTCTTTTAGGCTGAGTTCAGTTGCCTCGCGTCGCCGCGCGACGGTTCGCCATTCTTTGGCTCTGTTTGGGTAAGATCATGTCGATTCGTTCCACTGTATTGTCCTGCTGTCTGCTACTTTGCTGTGTTCCAGTCTGCGAGGCTGGGCAGTTCAAGCTTTCATCTGCTTCACTTGAGCGCACGCTGAAGGCGCATTTGTTTGCCACAACCGACCAGCGTTATTACCTCAAAGGCGACCCACATTCGCCGTGTTTCCTCTATGCGGAAGATCCGCACCTAAGCTTTTCTGGAGACCGCATCCTAGTGCGCGTACATACGGCCGGTAAGTATGGCAAGCAAATCGGCGGTCGCTGTATCGGCTTTCCAATATCGATGAACACCGTGATCTCATTGGCTCCCAGTGCGGAAGGGGAAATCATTGGAGTGACAGACGCAAGGGTTGATCGCGTGAGCGACTCGGCGGAAGTTAACTTCCTGCTCTCTCCGTTTCTGAGCCACAAGGTGCCGTCGAGCATCAAGATCAACGCAGCCCAAATGCTGCGCCAGATCCTGACGAAATCCACCGAAACAAGTGGCTACCCTCTGACTCTGGAGAAATTAGATATTCGCGCCGTGCATCTGAAAGACCAATCGCTCGTAGTCGATTATGACAGCGACATGCGTATAGACTGACCGTCGCTCGGTTCTTCTCTAACGCTTGACACCGGCGGCGGCGTAGTCTGCCGCCCCACTGTGCGGGTAAGGTACTGCTCCGTACCGCAATACCACTTTTCTAATCCCACGAGAATTGAATTGATTCTTCAATCGTCTCGCGGCACCATTGACGATACCCATGCTGACCACGCCTAATTGCTCGAGAAGGTTTCAAACGAAGCTCGTAATTTCGGTGGTTCTCTTGTTCGCCATCGCACTGCAGGCGAAGGATGCACCCACAACGATTCTTTGGCCTTCTAATGAACACCCCGTCGTGCGCTTCACTCTCGGAAAGTTCGCGAAACTTAATTCCGTCGGTTCCGAAAGTGCGTACATGGTGGAAGTAACCGCCGAAAACCTTTGGACTAAGCCCATCCCGGATGCTTCGTTTGATGTGTTCTTCTTCAGCAAGGACAACATGAGAATCGGGAACGGATACATGACCTTGAACCGCGTTGGGGTGGGTGAGAAAGTGCGATTTACGCTGCCGTTCCACGTTACAGGCGCTCAGCCGGTATCGCTGAAGATCGTGGCAACCGCATTGCCTAAGGAACTTGGTCCAGCCGCCCCGCCTAAGAAACTGCGGATCACCGTGTATTCAATTCCTGCTGGTGCAAGTTTGAAAGTGGATGGACAGGAAGTTGGCGTTACGCCGAAACAGGTTGAGTTTGCATTGGGCAAACATTCTCTCGAGTTCAGTCACGAGGGATTCAACACGGGAACATATCCGGTTGAATTCGGGCCTGATGATGTTTCGGGTGGCACGATTAGCTACGAACTAGGTGCGCTGGCCCACGACACTATCGAGATGCGTGATGGCACAACTCTGACGGGAGATGTGGAATCGATGGATGCCACCAGTGTCGTAGTGCGTGCAGTGGGAACCCTGAAGACGATAGACCGCAATCAGGTGAAGCGGATCATGCTAGTACAGCGTGAGCCTGCCGCCGTCGAGCGATGAAATGCCCACAATCATTGGGTGCGGGTTCGAATGCAATGTGGATGCTACGAACCCGCATTTCATAACTTCCTAGCGCCGCACAAAAACCTGCACTTGATATCCGTCCTGGTCATTCTCCAATTCCAGTTTCCACTCGTTGCCCAATGTGGGGAGGGGTGCTCCGTTGCTCGCTAGAATCTGCAGTTGTGGCGCGTCATTCGGAGATTGGACGTTCAAGATGTGATCGCTGCTCCATTCGGCGTGAGCTGTGCGTGCATTCGGTAGAACATATTTCCGTCGCAGGCGCAGCAGCATGCGGTACCAGGCGAGCATGTCCAGGTTTTCCGGATTTTGAGACCACTGCAACCGCGAGCGCTCAAACGTTGCTGGATCTTGCGGGTCGGGAACTTCGGTCCAATCGAAATCTGCAAACTCGCGACGACGGCCTTCGGAGACTGCCTTTTGCAGAACAGGATCTCCATAATCGGTGAAGAACTGGAATGGCGCTGACTCGTCGTATTCCTGCCCCATAAAAATCAGTGGCGTGTGGGGAGAGAGCAGCAGGAGTGCTGCCGCGAGCTTTCTGGCTCCCGCCGGAGCAAGTGCTGTGAGTCGTTCTCCGAGCGCACGATTTCCAACCTGATCGTGGTTCTGAATGCAAACGACTTGTGAAGGAAGAGGCACACCAGCAGGCGAGGCCCCGCGGGGCTTGCCTTGCCAAAACTGAAACGGCTCTCCCTGGAAAGCGAAAGGCTCGGAAAGAATCTTCAGGATGATTTGGTCGATGCGCTGAGGGTTCGCAAAGTCCTGGTAGTAGCCCTTGTTCTCGCCCGTTAGCAACACGTGGATCGCGTGATGGAAGTCATCGCTCCAGACGGCATCTGCGTCATATCCAGCGTTTTCGGGCGGAAGCACATATCGAGGTTGGTTTTCATCCGTCTCGCAGGTGACTACGACTGTGCGCCTTTCGGATGCTCCAAATTGGTGAGCCCGAGCTGCGATTTCCGCGACGATATGTTGTGGAGAGTCGTCTTTGATCGTCTGCACGGCATCGAGTCTTAGGCCGTCGAGATGATATTCGCGCAACCAGTAAATGGCATTCTCGACGATAAATCGACGAACGTGAGCAGAGCCTGCATCGTCGTAATTGATGCCGTTGCCCCAAGGCGTTTCGTGCCTGTTAGAGAAGTAAGGGCCGAACTGCGATAGGTAGTTTCCTTCATTCCCGAAGTGGTTATAGACGACATCGATGATCACCGCGAGTCCATGTTGGTGGGCGGCATTCACAAACCGTCGTAGCGCGTCCGGACCACCGTAATTCGCTTGTACGGCATAAAGTCCAACCCCGTCGTACCCCCAATTTCGGCTGCCAGGAGTGGCATTGAGCGGCATCAACTCGATGACAGTTATGCCCAGATCGTGAAGGTAGTCGAGACGCGAGATAGCCGCATCGAGTGTGCCTTCCGGCGTGAACGTGCCCACGTGCAACTCGTAAATGATGTAGTTCGCGAGTGGAAGCCCGCGCCAGATGCTGTCAGTCCAGGGAAATGTAGGATTCACGATTTCTGTAGGCCCGTGCACGCCTTCAGGCAGCAATCTTGAAACGGGATCCGGAAGCGAGAGATCTCCGCTGACATATTGATAGCGATCACCAGCGCCGGCAGGCAGCGTCAGGGACCAATATCCCGCTGCGGGCAGCATTGGATACGTTCGGGGCGGCGCGTCTGGACGAAGCAGACGAAGGCTGACTGAGCTGAGATTCGGTGCCCAGAGATAAAAATCAACGAGATCGCCTCGGACAGTGGCACCCAGTGGAGAAGGCTGACTTGCGGTTTGCACGCTGGTAGGACGAGCGAACGTGGGAGGAAGGTTGCGTAGAATGAACTTATGCTGATACTTGCTTCGCAGTCTCCGCGGCGGGCAGAGTTGCTGCGGAATGCCGGAATTGATTTTGAAGTACGCCCCGCAGAAGTGGATGAAACACCTCGCGAGGGCGAGGACCCTTTTGAATACGTGAGGCGCCTAGCGCGCGAGAAGGCCCTGGAGGTTCTGAAGTACTCGTCGCATGATGCCGTTGTGGTAGGAGCCGACACGACCGTAGTGGTCGATGGCGCGAGTCTTGGCAAGCCGGTAGACGCCGAAGACGCAAAACGAATGCTCATGCAACTAAGCGGACGGATTCATCAGGTGACTACAGGAGTATGTGTGGCTCGTTACAACGGCCATGGATCCGTGGTCTCGGATGTGGAATCCGAAGTAACCGACGTGGAATTCTCCACAATGTCGCCAGAAGAGATTGAAGCCTATGTGGCCACCGGCGAGCCAATGGACAAAGCTGGGGCTTATGGAATTCAAGGCAGGGCTTCGCAGTGGATTCCGCGGATACGAGGGTGCTACTTCAATGTAGTTGGGCTACCTGTAGCGAGGCTGTGCAGGATACTGAAGCGCGCGGAAGAAAAACGAACGCAGTCTTCCACGCGTGTTTGAATACTCAACCTGGGAAGCGCCTCGTCAGTGCGCGAGGCGCAATCCCTGAATCCACTCTGAACCTGCAGTGCGCGCCGATCTACTTCTTTTCAGGCTCGGCCGGGGTCGCTTCGCCATCCTTAACGGCGCTCTTGAAGTTCTTGATGCCTTCGCCGAGGCCTTTGCCCAGCTCAGAGATCTTCGAGGGGCCAAAGATGATGAGCGCGATCACGAGGATGACGAGCAGTTCCGGGACGCCAATTTTTCCACCGAACATTGTGTGTATTCTCCAATTTCGCTCAGACTGTTCGAGGTGTATCGGAAATCTTCGTCCACCTGCAGGCTGTCGAATCTCTATCAGTTTAGGGTACCTCTGGCGGTGCGTCAAAGGGATGAAACCCCTTAAGGTCTGGCCAGAGTCATTATTAGTTCCGCCAATAGAGCACTACGGCGGGGCATTTCGCGAGCTACCACGTACTCTCCGGGCGAATGGGCGTTGTCCCCTACGGCACCAAGGCCATCAAGCGTCGGAACACCGAGCGCCGCAGTAAGGTTTCCGTCTGAGGCTCCCCCGACAGCAGCTTCGCCGAGGTGAAATCCAATTTCTTTCGCCGCCTGAGCCGCCAGCCTATAGAGTCGAACCGTAGCGGGTGATCGTTCGAAAGAACTGCGTTCCACCCCGCCCAGCACCTCTATTCGGCATCTGCGATCTATCGGCTTGAGCTTGTGCATACAAGCATCTACGCGGGACGCTTGGGAAGCTGTGAGAAACCTCACATCTACGATAATTTCAGCGAAATCCGCTACGACGTTCGGGCGGGTTCCTCCTGAAATGATCCCGGGGTTCAGTGTCAGTCCACGTTCGGGGCGCGAAAGTCCTGAGATTGCTATTACCTGGTTTGCGGCCTCAGTGATTGCCGATGCTCCGCGCTCGAAGTCCAGCCCAGCATGAGCTGCCTGTCCATGGACCCGAATCGTGTATCGGGCAATGCCCTTGCGCGAAGTCTTGCAAGACCCATCGGCGCCGAAAGCTGGTTCGAGGACGAGAACCGCGCTGGAGCGTAGGGCCAGTCGCTGGGTTATGACTCGCGAAGCTGGACTCCCGCTTTCTTCATCTGGGACCAAAAACAAGCTGACGGAGCAGGGGAGTGGGCCTTGGGAGAGGAGAGTTCGAACGGCGAACAGTGCCTGTACGATGCCTGCCTTCATATCGAAAACTCCCGGGCCATAGAGCCGTCCACGTTGTTCCCTCCAAGGCATCGTCTGAAGGGTTCCGACCGGGTACACGGTGTCCGTGTGGCCGAGCAACAGAATGCGTGGCGCTCGTCTCGGCCCCGGAATATCGATCTGGAGCGCCGAGCCGTATCTGGACAATTTGTGCTGGCGTATCTGCCGAGTGAGGGGCGCGAAATCGGAAGCGATGATATCCAGCAGCGCTGAAATAAGGTCAGGCGAATTGGACGGAGACTCCTGTTCAACATAACGGCGGAGTGTGGAGGCCATCTCCGGCAATTGACCGGTCAGTTGCTGAAGGAACGGAGATCGTGTGCGTGAAGGCATCGTGAGTTCGGATTGTACGACGAGGGAACTGGAACTCGAAGCAGCAGGTGTAATCCCATTTCGGGAGCAATCAGCAATGCGCCAATGGGGTTGGTTGATCAGGCCTGCTGGCCGGTTCACATTGGCTGTCTGGATGCTTTGTCACTTGTGCGCAGGTCAGGAGGTCTCGGTGAAATTGATTTGTGGCATACGTGGGTGGTTGATTGGGGTGTGTTTTGTACTGATCTATGTTCCAGCACTATTGGCTCAGGTGCTGAGAGATGGTGAATTGGCACATCGAGACACGAACTCTCTGCTGAGCGTGAATGCTACGACGGCGGACCCCTTCGACATCGAAACTGGTATCTATTACCGGACCTACACAGATATGTATGTGCCCGGGAGCATCCCCATCAAATTAGTTCGCACGCAGCGCAATATGGATCAACGTTCGAGATCGTTTGGCATTGGGGGCAGCACCTGTTACGACATGTTCATTGTTGGCGATGCAGACAAGTTCTCATGGGTAGAACTGGTGATGGCCGACGGCTCGCGCGAGAGATATGTGCGCATCTCGCAAGGGACCGGGTATGCGGACGCGGTATTTGTGAACAAAACGAGCCCGCGCGAGTTCTATGAATCGCACATCGTGTGGAATGGTCGCGGGGGATGGACGGTGCAACTGAGCAATGGCCTCCAGTACACGATTCATGGTTGCAGCCCAGCAAGCACGAACCTTGGGCAGTGTGCGGTGATAGAAGTTAGAAATGCGGAAGGAAAACGCCTTTCGATTCAGCGGGACAAGTCTGGAAATATTCAGCGGGTCACGACACCTGAAGGGCGCTACGTTGCCTTCGACGTGGACCCGTCTGGACGTATCCGGCGAATACAGGACGACAGCGGTCGTCGGTGGGTGAACTACCACTACAACGCGTTGGGCGCATTGGCTGACACCTGGAGTTGGCTGGGCGAAAAACAGGAATTTGGTTACGACAATCAGTTCAATATGACCTGGGTGCATGAAACTGGTCCTACAAACATCGCTGCCTGTCGACGAAAGAATCCTGTGCTCCCGGATTCGGCTCTACGTTTGTTGGAACCTTCCGATTGCGCGGCGGGGTACGACTTGAACGTGCGAAATCAATTCGATGGCGAAGACAGACTCAAGCAACAGGACACAAGCATCGGAGATCATTGGGTTGTGCACTACGGTGCGCCTGCAGAAGACAGATCAAAGATCAATACTGTGGATGCGAATGATGGACGTGTCCGTTACTTTTTCAATTCAGCAGGTTATGAGGTGCGTGAAGAGTATTTGGGTAAACATTCTGCCTGGACTCTTGAAATTGAGCGACAGTCAGGGAACAACGCTCTGGGGAAACTTACCCTGGTGTGTAAGCCGAGCAATTTGCATCTTGAGGTTCCGTCCTCCCTGTATTCTCTGAATGGTGAACGCCGACGTGAGTCTTTGTCCCAGATGTGTAGTCGTGTGGGCGTGAATAAACATGCGGAGGTTAGCTCCACATCTCTTCTGAAGTAGAACAACGCTCTCGGAAGGATTGTCGCGGAGGGACGGGATTAGAACTTCGTTCTGACCATCTCTGGCTGCTATACTTTTTGTTACCAATCCACGGGAAGTTCAATGAGCGAATTCCATAGTCCTGACACCACTGTTACGCCTGAAATTCTTGAGAAGTTGCCTCTCGACAGCGTCGCAATTCAAAAGATCCTGCCGCATCGTTATCCGTTCCTGTTGATCGACCGAGTTGTCGAACTGGAGCGGCAGAAGCGCATTGTCGCCATCAAGAACGTGACGGTGAATGAAGAGTTTTTCCGCGGCCACTTCCCGGGCAATCCGATCATGCCAGGCGTGCTGATGATTGAGGCGATCGCGCAGGCAGGTGCCACCCTGCTCATGACCGAGATTCCCAATCGCCATGAGATGCTGACGGTGTTTACCGGCATCGATCGCGCGAAGTTCCGCCGTCAGGTGATTCCGGGCGACCAGTTGCGCATTGAAGTCAACGTAGTCAACTGGCGCACGCTGGCCGTGAAGATGGAAGGCGTTATCACCGTCGACGGCAAGAAGGTTTGCGAAGCAACTGTGATGTGCCAGCTTGTCAGCACCAAGAAGGCTGAAGGATCGGCGGAATAATGGCCATTCATCCCAGTGCAGTAGTGGATTCCAAGGCGCACGTTCCCGAGTCGTGCACGATTGGGCCGTTTTGCGTTGTCGGACCTGACGTGGAATTGGGCGAACACTGCGAATTGTTGTCGCATGTGGTTCTCACCGGACCCACCAAGATGGGTAGCCACAATCGAATCCATCCCTTTGCCGTAGTCGGCATGGGCCCTCAGGATTTGACCTTCAAGGGCGAGCCAACACGGCTCGAGATGGGCGATCACAACGAGATTCGCGAGTACGTCACCATTCATCGTGGAACCATCAAGGGCGGCGGGCTGACATCGATGGGCTCGAATTGCCTGATTATGGCCTATGCCCACATCGCGCATGACTGCCATATTGGCGACAACGTAATCATGGCGAACGCCGCTACACTGGCTGGTCACGTGACCGTTGAGGACTGGGCTGTGGTGGGGGCGCTTTGCCCCGTGCATCAGTTCGTGACCGTGGGTGCACACTCGTATATCGGTGGCGGAACGACGATTACGCAGGATGTCCTGCCATTCTCAAAGACCAGCGCGGTGCGCGATGTGCACGCCTTTGGCGCAAACTCCGTGGGATTGGAGCGCAGAGGGTTCAGTAAGGAGCGCGTGCAGAAGATTCAGCGGGCGTTCCGCATTCTGTTGGCCGCTAAGCTGAATACCACGCAAGCGCTCGAGAGAATCGAGAGCGAGGGTGAACTGACCGAGGACGTGAGGTCACTCCTAGAATTCATCCGCAAGAGCGAGCGCGGAGTTCTGAAATAGAATTGGATTGTGCTCGGAATGGGAAATTCTGAGCTTGAGTTAAGAGTAAGAGTGGACGATAGACTGGCCGGAGCCTTATGCTCCGGCTTTATTGTGTAGGTGGCTACGCCAAGGGGAGCGACACGATGGGTGCACGTCTGGGATTGATTGCAGGCAATGGTAAGTTTCCGTTTCTGGTTTTGGACGCAGCACGCGCCAAAGGTTATGAGGTGGTCGTAGCGGCCATTCGCGAGGAAACCGATGCAGCGATTGAGAAGCGCGGCGCGGCTTCCGTGCACTGGCTTTCCTTGGGAGAACTGGGCAAACTGATCGACACCTTCAAGAAAGAGGGCGTGAGCGAAGCCATCATGGCCGGGCAGGTCAAACACAAGCAGATATTTAGCGCGATCAAGCCGGATTGGAAGCTCGCGAAGCTGCTGATGAGTTTGGCTACCCGCAACACCGATTCGTTGATTGGCGCTGTTGCCAAGGTGCTGGCCGACGAAGGCATCCACCTGCAAAATTCGACCAGCCTGCTTGAGCCCATGCTGGCTCGGGTTGGCGTTCTGACGCGCAGAGCTCCCACAGATCAGGAGCAGACGAATATCACCTACGGGCGTGCCGTCGCACATCACGTTGCCAGGTTCGACATTGGACAGACTGTAGTGATCGCCGAAGCCGCTTGCGTCGCCATCGAGGCAATGGAAGGCACCGACGAAGCGATCCTCAGGGCCGGAGAGCTGATGCAGACCCTGAAGGGCGAGGCTAGCACCCTGAGCCGGGCTCTCACAGTCGTCAAGGTCGCCAAACCCAATCAGGATATGCGTTTTGACGTGCCAGTTATTGGCATAAGGACCATCGAAACGATGGTGAAGGCAGGTGCGAGCTGTCTGGCTCTGGATGCGAACAAGTGTCTAATGCTCGATCGTGAAAGTGTAATTGCTGCCGCTGACCGGGCAGAAATCGCCATCATTGCTGAGGAAGCGGCGCCTTATCCGGGGCATCCTACTAGTGCACGAGGATGAATTGCCAATCGAGATTACACAGCGAAGCTTGACGGAGCTGCGCAGGGCGCTCGCAAAGGGTGAGGTTTCAGCCTCCAGCGTGGTGGGAGCCTGTCTTGAAAAGGCTGAGGCCGAGAATCAGGAACTGCGGACATTCATCAGCCTGGCGAAAGACGAAGCGCTTCGCGAGGCTGAAGAGTGCGACAACGCACGACGGAAGGGAGCCTCTTCCACCGGAACGCTTGCTGGCGTGCCCTTGGCGATCAAGGACCTGATCGACATCCGAGGAATGCGCACCACGGCAGCAAGCCGCGTGCTTGAAAATGCGGCTCCGTCCGAAGCTGACGCAGAATGTATTCGGCGATTGCGTGCTGCGGGAGCAATCTTCATAGGCAAGACGAACCTCCACGAATTCGCCTACGGCGGCAGTGGCGTGGTGAGTGCATTTGGAGCGGCGCGCAATCCGCTGGACCGGAACCGGGTCTGTGGTGGATCCTCATCAGGTTCGGCAGCGGCAGTGGCTGCTGGGATGTGCTTTGGCGCCGTCGGAACCGATACCGCTGGCTCTATCCGTCTGCCGGCAGCATGCTGCGGAGTCGTGGGATTCAAGCCCACCTATGGCGTTGTTCCGGCTGCTGGAGTGATTCCTCTGGCGTTTTCCTATGATCATGTCGGGCCTCTGGCGCGTACCGTGGAAGACGCAGGCGAGTTGTTTGCCGTTCTGGCCGAGCAATCGACACAGTGGATCAGTGCATCGGACCTCCGCTGCGGCGTCGCCCGAAAGTATTTCTGCGACGATCTAGCCCCAGAGGTCAAGGCTGGCTTCGAGCGGACACTTGAGGCCGCACGTCGCATTGGCTGGAAGATCAAGGAAGTTGACATCGAAATCAGTGAAGACCGTAAGGCCAGTAACGCCGAGAGCTGGGCGTATCACGCCGAGTCGGTTGCCCAAAAGAGCGATCTGTACGACCCTCGGACGCTTCCCAGAATCGTGAATGGCAAGAAGGTCGGGGTCGAAGCTTATGTAGAGGCTCGGCGATGGCTGGAGTTGATGCGCGAGAGAAATCGCGCAGGCGTACCGGGCGTAGATGTCGTCTTGACGCCAACGTCTCCCATCTTGCCGCCTACCTTCGAGCAGATCGACGGACCCGAGGCCCGGGTGCTCGAACTGAAAATGCTTCGCAACACACGGCCATTCAATGTGCTCGGGTGGCCGACAGTTTCCGTTCCTTGCGGCCGCATGGTGGGAGTGCAGGTAAGCGCGGCTTGGGGCAAGGATTGGACAGCACTAAGTGCAGCGCGAGAGCTGGAGAGAGCGCTCCAGATTTGAAGTGTCCACTGAGAATTTCTGAAACAGAAAGTTATAGGGAGTTAAGTAAATCTACTGAAAAGCGGAGGATCGGGGTGGCTCTCTTTCCGCTTTCCATAGGATCCCCGTTCGTTCTCCGTTTCTGTCTTCGCGTAAGCTCATGGTTTTCAATGACCTATGAACCGGCTGCAAATGGACTGAAATTTGCATATCATAGCTACGAGCTATCGAAGTGCGGGACCACGGTCCTGCCTGTGTTCGGGTGACGGCTAAGGCCACCCCGGGACAGTTCAATATTTCTTTAGGAAGCACTTCTAAGCTCTGAACTCTGCGACTTGGCCACCGGGCGTCCGGTGGCCTTTTTTCATCTCGGAGCATTGTCGGAAGCCAGGTTGGACGCGGAGTTTATAGCCTGGTTCATCTGCGGCAGAATACCCAATTCGATATATATGGGGCGCAACGCACGTCGGATCGAAGGCAGTACCGCAAAGTAGATTGCCGCAGAGGCGATGCAGATGATTCCGCTGACGGTCAGCGCCCGGGGAGCGCCGAAGCGCGCAGCGACCGCTCCGCCGAAGAGCGAACCGAAAGGCGTCATTCCCATGAAAGCCATCGTGTAGTAGCTCATAACGCGCCCACGCTTATCAGGATCGGCAATTGTCTGCAGGATGGTATTACTGGCAGCCATGTGTTGCATCATGGCGAAGCCGGTGACGAGCAGCATCAATACCGCAGCCGGCAGGCTCCGGGATAGCGAGAAGACCAGAATTCCGCCGCCGAAGAGTATTGCAGCCACTCCAATGCGCCGTCCCAATCCGATGATCGAACGACGTGCCGCCATCGTGAGTGCTGCGGTGAGTGCGCCAACTCCGGTCGCTCCCATCAGCAGTCCAAGCGTGTGCGCGCCGCCGTGGAAGACTTGTGAGGCGAAGATTGGCAGCAGAACAGAATACGGCATTCCGACCAGGCTCACGACGGCAAGCAGCAGCAGGATTGAGCTCATCGCAACCGAGCCTGAAACGTAGCTGAAGCCTTCCGACAGTTCACGCCAGAGATTCTCTTCTTCGAGCCGTCGCGGCGCTCCCGCCGCAACTGTCATCAGAAGCAGGCTGAGAATGACGGCAATATAGCTGAACCCGTCGATCGCGAAACACCACGCTTCTCCGAACTGCGCAATGATCAAGCCTCCAATCGAGGGACCGAGCAAGCGAGCGGCGTTGACCATTGTCGAGTTGAGCGCGATGGCATTGGAAAGAACCGCGCGGTCGCCCACCATCTCAAGCAGAAATGCCTGACGCGCGGGCGTGTCGAATGCATTGATTACTCCTTGCAAGACGCTAAGCGCGGCGATTTCCCACACTGCGATGTGTCCACTGAAGGACAGTATCGCGAGCGCAAAGGACTGCACCATCGAGAAGACCTGGGTCCAAACCAGCGTGCGATGCCGACTCCAGCGATCAACCCACACACCGGCAAAAGGTCCCAATAAGAAAGTGGGGACTTGCCCGAGGAATCCGATAAAACCGAGCATCCATGCCGAGCCCGTGAGGCGATAGACGAGCCAGCTTGTGGCGATGCGCGTCATCCACGTGCCGATTAACGAGAGGCTCTGGCCGCTGAAGAAGAGACGATAATTTCGATGTTCGAGAGCGCGAAGCAGAAAACGCCAGCGCGGGGTCGGCTGATCAGAAGGCATTGTCACTCAGTTAGATGATGAACAGCAGGAGTCAGGCTTGAAGTCCGCCAAATCACACGCGCAGGATCATGACTTCCGTGGATTTAATGAGGGCCGCGGCAGTCTGTCCGGCTTTGAGCTGCATTTCGCGTGCGGAGCGTGCCGTAATGATCGCTGTAATTTGCTGGTCGCCAATCGAGAGCACAACTTCTGCCATCAAGCCGCTGGTTCGAACCGATTCGATGCGTCCCACGAGTTGGTTGCGGCCACTGACGCGATGAAAGGCCTCGCTTCGTTCTTCTTCGTTCTTGCCTCGAGTGCGAAACAGCAGGCGATCGAGTTCGCTCTGCGGGATGCGATGATGTCCCCCAAGAGTCTTCACACTGCGAAGCTTCTTCTTGTAAATCCACTGCTTGATTGTCGGGAAACTTATGCCAAGTTGCGCCGCGGCGTCGCGAAGAGGCAACAGGTCTTCAGCCTTGGGGGCGGTTTTGCTCTTAGCTGTCACTGCGACGAATGCTATCCCCTTCGCAAGTGGAAGGTCAAACAATCGGGATTTGAGTCGGTAGTCGTCGCACGTGGCGCGAACAGCGCTAGTGACCTAAACTAGCAACGGCAAGGTTGCACGATACATCCGACAACAGCAAAGGGATTTCGATGGCGAACAGCAAGACGGCCCAAAGTCGAAACGCTGACGAGATGCACAAGATGTTTCCGCATCTTTATGACAAGTTCAGCCGACAGGACTGGGCACAGCTCAGAGCAAACATGCCTCTGGAGATCAGCGATGAGGATCTGGACTCATTGCGCGGGCTTAATGACCCGGTCTCTCTGGAAGAGGTTGAGGCAATCTATCTCCCGCTGGGGCGTTTGCTCAACATTCACATCGCCATGGTGAATGGCTTGGGGCGGGTGAAGAATGCTTTTCTCGGACGCCCGAGCGTGCGTCCTACATATGTCATCGCTGTCACCGGAAGCGTCGCCGTCGGAAAGAGCACATTCTCGCGTGTGCTGACGCAGGTTCTTTCGCGTTGGGCCGATCACCCCAGTGTCGAACTGGTGACCACCGATGGATTCCTTCATCCCAATGCATTGCTCGAAGAGCGTGGATTGATGGAGAAGAAGGGGTTTCCGGAGAGCTACGACCTCCACCGGATGCTCGACTTCATGGTCGCTCTTCGCCAAGGCGACAAGATCCTGAAAGTGCCTGTGTATTCTCACGACAGCTATGACATCGTGCCCAACGAGTTCCTGGAGATCAGACGACCGGAGATATTGATCCTCGAAGGATTGAATCTGCTGCAGATGAATCACGTCGGTGGGCGGCGCTCGCCGATGCTTTTTGCCAGCGACTTGATCGACTTCTCCATCTATGTCGATGCCGAAGAGTCATGTATCCGTCGTTGGTACCTAGAACGTTTCATGCTGTTGAAGAGCACGGCATTCCGCAATCCGAGATCCTATTTCCATCGCTATGCGGATCTCGAGGAGGATGAAGCGAGGAAGCTCGCGGAGACCATTTGGGAGCGCATCAATCTACCGAACCTGGTCATGAATGTGGCTCCAACGCGTGAGCGCGCACAGGTAGTCATGCAGAAAGGGCCAGATCACCGCGTACAAGAAGTCTGGCTGCGCCGAGTTTAGAAGATCTCGGAGTGAATCTGGCCGGGGCTCTAGCTCCGGCCTTTTATGTTGTTGGAGTCTAGTTTTGCTTCCGTCTATAGATGTCGTAATTGTTCAATGACTCCACAGGTTCGAAGTATTGGTTTGCCTCAGAGAGGAACTGCGGACGGAAGGGCGTAGGGTCTTCCTGCAGTTGTAGTGAGCGCTTCACGATAATCCATTGCACGTTTCGCTCTTGAGCTAATTGCACCAGTTGGGAAGCCGAGTAGGGATTGACGGTGTTGTCCATCATCACGACTGGAAACTTAGGCACGCGCCCGGTTGTGAAGTAGAAAAGGTCCTCGCCCGGGAGTGTAAGGATAGCGTCATCGTGCGGGATTTTGCGCTCGGTGTATGCGACAAGTTCTTCGAAATCTGACATCCAGCTGCCGCGCATTGCAATCCCGTGCAGGGCAGGCAGGCTGCAGTGATCCAGGGTGTCACCGGTCAGGTCAACGTAATCCAGTCGTTCGTGGCTGAGCGCGTAATATCCGCCAGCAATCAAAAAGGTAACCGAAATGACTGCGACGAACACAGTGAAGGGAAGTCTCGCGGACGAACCTCCTTCGCTCGCACTCTGTTGATCACGCCCGATCAGAACACTGATAAGCGTTGCGATCAGCAGCATCAGCAAGGGCCACAGTGCGTATGTAGAACCCCAAAGCTGTTGAGACAGGAACGCTCCATGGATCATGCCAAGGATAACGAGCGGGAACAACTGCGAAAAGGAATCTGCGCGAGGCAGCCTCAGCAGCACTGCCACTATGGAGGCGAGCAATAATGGCGGCCAAAGATGAAGCAGCGCCTCGACTCGGTCAGAGGCATCCTGCTGCAGAACCAGCTCTACCACCGCCCAGAGAAACGGAACCGATAGCAGTGCCAGACTGGCCCATCTCCTCCCATTCCGTCCATAGCCCCAGAAGTACAATGCAAAACCGATGCCGAACGCCACGTAAATCCAGATCAGAGCCGGATCTGTGTACGTCGCGATCATGGTGGAGAGTCCAGGCAAGCGGCGCGATGCGGCGAACTGGATCGTCCAATGATAGTAGTTCCCCAATCCGGCAATGATCTGGATCAGCAAAAGTATCGAAGCAAATCCCGTGACGGCTCCGGCCACCAGGATCGCGCATCGCTTGTTGCCGCGAATCGCAACGTACAGGCAGCACGTGCAGGCACTTAGCAGGAATGCCAGCCCAGTGTTTTGCTTGATGAAAGGCGGAATGGCCATGAGCATTCCAACCACAAAGGTTGCAAGCGGGGGGTAGTTCCACGATTCAACTCGCAACAGCAGCCATATGCACAAGAGCACGAACAGCGTGCAATCGGAATCGTAGAACGGAATGGGGAGAATGCTGCTGGTGCCGAGAAATATGAGCGGTAGCGAGAGTAGAACGGCTGTCCAGCGGTACGAACTCGGAAGGATCCGGAGCAAAATACGCCAGGTCAGGACGGTGGCGATTCCCGCGGTGATCGATGCGTACAGATAATGATTGATGACCGCACGTCCGAAGACCTTGATGATCGCAGCCTGGAAAGCAAATGTCAGAGGCGCGTAGGGGAACGGGAAGTCACGATACGGAATCTGCCCGAGAGACATTCGGGTAGCGTTTTCAAGAATGTAACTTAGATCCCAAAGCACCGTCAGGTGCGCGTTCTGCCAAAGAACAAACGCCATTGTTCCGCAGAAGAGAATTGCGCCTATCAACAAATTGAGGAATCTGTTCGAGCTTTGATCGCCACTGGACATGAGGTTCGGAGTTCATTCTACGTGGCCAAAGATGGTTCATAAACCTCGGCGTTGGCGTGAAAAAGGCGGCTTTCTTCGCCTGTGACTGTTGTACCTGCTTGCAAGCAAGTGAAATTGGGGGTATTTGTAGTTGTGATGTAGCGATAGTGGGCAGTATTTACGTGTACGGGGCCGGGTTCCGGCGGGAAGGAGCGCGCCAGTGTCGCACCAGACCGCACGCGAGAGTTATCGAAAGTTATCGGAGAGGCTGAACCGGTTTCCACAGGGTGCCCCGCCTACCGAGTTATTGTTCCAAATCCTGCAAGTACTGTTCTCACCTGAAGAGGCTGAACTCGTCTCACTGCTCCCAATAAAGCCATTCAATCTAGATTCCGCTGCCCGCGTTTGGAAGAAAAGCGAAGCTGAGTCTCGCGCGATCCTTGACCGGCTAGCCTCTCGCGGAATGATGGTCGATACCGAAATTCATGGCGAACAGGCTTACGTGCTCCCGCCTCCAATGGCTGGCTTTTTCGAGTTCTCAATGATGCGGGTAGGAAACAGCTACGACCAGAAGCTGCTGGCAGAGCTGTTCTACCAATATCTGAATGTAGAAGAAGATTTTATTCGCGCCCTGTTCACCGGAGGCGAGATGCAACTGGGCCGCGTGTTTGTGAATGAACCGGCTCTGGCCACAGACAACACGCTGCATGTACTTGATTACGAGCGAGCGTCCGAAGTCGTGAAGACCGCTTCGCATATGGCAATCGGCACGTGCTACTGCCGTCACAAGATGCAGCATTTAAATCGTGCGTGCGATGCGCCGATGGATATCTGTATGACATTCGGTTCCACGGCCAATTCGCTGATCAAGCACGGCATCGCGCGCCGTGTGGATGCGAGCGAAGGTCTGGACCTTCTGCAAACAGCAATCGAGCACGCTCTGGTGCAATTTGGCGAAAACGTACGTGAGCAGGTCACGTTCATCTGCAATTGCTGTGGTTGCTGCTGCGAAGCGATGCTGGCGGCCAAGCGGTTCGCCGTGTTGAACCCGATAGCAACGACGAATTTCCTGCCCGAAATCGTGTCCGATAAGTGCTCAGGGTGTGGGCGCTGTGTGGAGGCCTGCCCCGTGGAGGCCATGGGACTTGTTTCGAAAGGCGATCCCAAACGCCCAAAGTTGAAGAAAGCTCGGGTAAATGAGGAACTGTGTCTCGGATGTGGCGTCTGTGTGCGTCAGTGCAGAACGGAAGGTGCTGCAAAGCTGCGGCTGCGTTCTCGCCGGGTGATTACGCCCGTAAACACAGCGCACAGAACGGTGATCATGGCGATTGAGCGCGGGAAACTGCAGGATCTTATCTTCGATAACCGTGCCTTGTTTAGCCACCGTGCGATGGCCGCCATTCTGGGAGTCATCTTACGACTGCCGCCGTTGAAGCAGGCCATGGCGAGCAGCCAAATGAAGTCGCGTTATCTTGAGTACCTGCTTTCACATCATGAGTTCACGCATAGGAATAGCTGAGCGGAACCGGAGCTGGCCAAAAGCTCTATTCCAGGAATTAGGATGGAGCGGAACATCATTTATGAAGCTGCTTTCATCGAAGTTTGGACTAGAAACGGCGGCCAGCAGAGCAAGACAGTAGGGAGGATGCCATGTTGAATGTTGTGACGATTGCGAGAGAGTACGGCAGTGGAGGCTCTGAGGTCGGTCGCCGTGTAGCAGAGTTGCTCGGCTGGAAGTTCCTCGACAAGCAGATCATCGAGCGCGTCGCCGCCATGGGAAAGGTCGACAGGAAGTGGGCTGAGCAGGCGGATGAGCAATGTGTGGCTTGGTGGGAACGCGTACTCGCCGGATTCAAGCATGGTGGCCCTGAGGTGTACGTTGGCGGTGTGGCCGACACGGGCGTGGATCGCGACTCCCTGCAGCAGTTTACCGCCCGCGTGATTGAAGAGGCAGGGAAGGCGGGCAAGTGCGTGATCGTGGGTCGTAGCTCGCAATGTGTATTGCGCAGGAACCCTCATGCTTTGCACGTCATGATCTACGCTCCGTTGATGGAAAAACTTGAGCGAATGAAGACGCGCCACCCCCACGAAAAGGACCTTCAGGGTGTTCTGCGCCGCATGGATGCAGAGCGCGCTCGCTACACAGAGGACTATTATGGCTGCACTGTGACCGACCGCTGCCTCTATCACATGTTCCTGAACAGTACGATCGGTATCGACACCTGTGCTGAGCTGGTCGCGAACACCGTGAAACTCTCAGCCAAAGAGCAGGTCGGAGAAATGGCTGTTTAGAACTTGCGGTCGTAATCGACGCGTTCGTCGATTCGCATTTGATTCAGAATAGTTGTAGAAAACTCGTTTGCCTCGGGCGCGCCTCTCTTTAGAGTGCATTCTTAAATCTCGGTCCAGCACACGATAATGCGTCGTCTTTGGGAATAAACACTTACCCTCCTCGGTTCTCCTCTCCACGCGTGGTCACGCGCGTAGCAGAGGAGAGGCTAAATGCGACGCTTAAACAGTCAGAACGGCAAGCTTCCAGGAGCAGAAAAAGTGGAATCCTCAGACGGCATCGACCGCAGGGGATTTCTGGAATGCATGGCGTGGGCTGGAACCGGAATCCTGTGGAGTTTTGCCGGCGGGGTGCCTATTTCCAGCGTTTTTGGAGCTACCACGCCACGACAGAGGCCGGCAGATTTCAACTTCATTCAGATCAGTGACAGCCACATCGGATTCAACAAGCCAGCTAATACCGACGTCACGGCCACACTGCAGAAGGCCGTTGAGAGAATAAACTCCGTCTCAACGTCCCCGGATTTCCTGATCCACACTGGGGACCTGTCGCACACTTCAAAAGCCACTGAGTTCGACACCATGGACCAAGTGCTCTCGGCGACCAAGAAGAGCATCTTCTACGTTCCCGGCGAACACGACACCTCGGTTGATGATGGCAAGCTTTACATGCAGCGATACGGCAAGGGTACGGCCGGAAATGGTTGGTACAGTTTCGATCACAAGGGCGTGCATTTTGTCGGATTGGTGAATGTTGTCCAACTTGAAGGAATGGGCAAGCTAGGCGCCGATCAGCTCGCGTGGCTGAAGAACGATGTAGCTGATCTTGGCAGCAGCATACCCGTTGTCCTGTTCGCACACATCCCGTTGTGGGCCGTGTATCCGGATTGGGGCTGGGGAACAGCCGACAGCGAACAAGCGCTCGCGATTCTGAAGCGCTTCGGTTCGCTCACAGTTCTGAATGGCCACATTCACCAAGTCATGCAGAAGGTCGAGGGAAACGTAAGTTTCCATACGGCCATGTCCACGGCCTTTCCTCAACCTGCTCCGGGTACAGCGCCCTCGCCGGGGCCGATGAAGGTCCCCGCAGAGAAGCTGCAAAGCGTATTAGGCCTGACAAATGTTCATTTCGTTCCGCAGAGGAGCCAATTGGCGGTTGTAGATTCCACTCTGGCGGGTGGTGCGGAGGCGGCGAAGGCCGGCTCAGAGTAGATGCATATGCCGATGGGAAAACGACTGCTAGGAACGACTGTTTGGATCGGCGCAGGTGTGCTTCCGCTCGCTGTCGCGGCGCTCTCGATGGTGCACCCGTGGGGAGACCTGCGCTCGCGAACTGCAGCCAAAGATACTGTGTTGGAGGGTGCGTCAGCGCCCGATGAAGTTCGTCAACTCGTCGCGCGGAAGTGCGGTGATTGCCATTCGGACGGCACGCAGTGGCCACTCTATAGCCGGATCGCCCCTGCGTCGTGGCTCGTGGAACACGATGTCCACGAAGGACGTAAACACCTCGACCTCTCGCGCTGGAGCCATTACCCCATCGATCACCAAATCGACTTGCTGTCGAAGATCGCAAGCCAGGTTCGCGATGGAAAAATGCCGCTCAGGCAATACGTTCTACTGCACCCCGCAGCCCGACTCACTGAGCCAGAACAGAAGTTAGTTCAGCGCTGGGTAAAACAAGAACGAAAGCGCCTTCTCAATCAGGAACCGCATTGAATTGGAGCAACCGATGAACCGATCTTTTCGCGTGAATATGCGAGCAGTTGGACTGTGCACGCTGGTGGCAGCGTCGATGCTCATGACTCTTTCCGGCATGAGCCAAACCACGGCAGATGCGGATAGAGGTAAGCAGTTATTTGAAAAGCGCTGCACGGGGTGTCATTCGCTCGAGCGCAACAAGGAAGGACCACGGTTGGGCGATGTGTTTGGCCGGCAGGTAGGAACAGCGCCGGGCTTCGATTATTCCGCAGGAATGAAATCGGCGGGGTTCGCGTGGGATGAAGCGCGGTTAGACCGCTGGTTGACGGATACTGACTCTGTTGTCGCCGATAACAAAATGGATTTCCACATTCCGAAGGCGGACGAACGGGCAGATATCATTCACTATCTCAAGCTTCTATCCTCCCAGAAGAGTGCGACAAACACTACCAATCGCTAGCTGTCATCAGCGACGATTCGCGTCTTTGATCAATGTGCTTAGTGCATGGACATCAGACGCCGGAGCGTCGCTGATTACGTAATATCGCAGGCCACCTTCACTCCAGCTTTCAATGTGAAATTCGAGTCGCGTCGCGCTAGGCATTGCGAGCAGCGGAAATTTCGCTTGCGAGTCGCGAAAGATAAAGACGGACAGGTAATGCTTGCGGATCGTGAACAGCAGCTGTGCCCCGGGGTTGTGCTGAAAATATGTCACGCGCCCACCGTCGAGCGTGTAGGGCGAGTTTTGCAACTCCGGAAGATTGAATGTGAAAGGAAGCTTGCCAGCAAACCACGGCTTCACTGTGTGCCGATCCGAGGAAACTACATCCACCGGATTAGTGCTTGCCAGATTGGCGACGTGCAGGTCAGCAATCTCCGTGAATGCGCGTTCGCGTTGGGATCGGAGATTGAAGAACATGATAGAGGCGATCAGAAGTATAGCGAGAGCCGCAGCAGGGACTAGCTTGGGCAAGGCAAACGGGAGCCACGAGGCTTTGTGTCGACCACGAATACTCTGTTCGAGGCGAGTTCTGAACTCTGGCGATGGTACATATCGAGTGGCTGCCGTTCGCACCATGTTTTTCATCTGCAACATTCTGAGAGCCTGGGCCGAACACTCGGCACAGTTCCGTATGTGAAACTCCAGGTTCGCTGATTCATCCGCAGGGAGTTCCTTATCGACATACGGTTCCAGTTTGCTGCACGCCTCTTCGCAGGTCATTGCTGTGTACCTCGTGAGACGCCACGAAGCCCGACATCTTTGAGCATCCCTCGGATTGCCTTTCTTGCGCGCGACAGGCGGGACATAACGGTTCCAATCGGTATCCCCAAAGTTTCAGAAATCTCCTGGTAGCTCAACTCCTCCATGTCGCAAAGCAAAATCACTTCACGATAGGGCACCGAAAGTGTTTCAAGCGCATGTTGGATCGTCTGCTGATCGAGGCTGGCCAAAAAAATCGATTCCGGTGTCGTGCTGGTAGCCGGTTCCGTATGCTCGCGTTCATCATCGTCGAGCGACAGCGGG
Organism: Koromonas humicola; assembly: GCF_059726255.1. NCBI lineage: Bacteria > Pseudomonadati > Acidobacteriota > Terriglobia > Terriglobales > Koromonadaceae > Koromonas > Koromonas humicola. Next base: position 3,768,905 of record NZ_AP040873.1, on the reverse strand, counting down.
GCTGCCTGCAAGCCGGTCCGCGACGTTAGAAACGCGTTGCGCAAAATTCGGTACATCCATGCGCGGAAGTTTGTTCCTTGCTTGAATGAATCGAATCCCTTGAGAGCTTTCATACACGTTTCCTGCAGCAGGTCCTCAGCCTCACTGCGATCGTGCGTAAGCCAGTGGGCAAAGTTATAGAGCCGCGGCAAGAGCGGCATCACGAGTTCTTCAAACGATCCGGAATCGTTGCGAGTTTCAGCCACAGCTCAATGTACGTAACTCAGGAATCTTGAATTTATTCCCAGAAAGTTGCGGTCTCACGATGAACGTCGTAGGGCCTCCAGAAGTAAATGCACCATCGGCGAGCCAAGACCGGTGCAGGCGTTCCACCCCGGTCCTGCCTTGTAGAAACCGTTGTCGCCCTCCGTGATATCACGCAGCGGTCTGCGACGTTCGGTGGCAGCTCCGGGACTGCAGAGCTTGTAGAATAGAGGGTTGATGAATCCTGCCCGCACACCGAGTTGTGAGTTTACGCAGGCCACCAGCGCGGCCCAGAGAGGGGCTACGGCGCTCGTTCCTGCCGATGAGCATACCTCTCCACCGACGACGATCTCGCATCCGCAATGCGGATCTGCCGGACCAGACACATCCGGAACGCCTCGCCCACTCCTCCCCTTTGGACTTTTCGGCACCTTTGAATTCATCTGCCATTTGGGCAGCTCAAATCTCTGGCTCACTCCGCCCCCACTTGCACCGTGAATACCGTGCAGGGCGCAATTCCACACTCTCTCGCTGATGTTCGTACCCACAACGCGTTCAACTGTACTGCCTCCACAGCCAAGCACATGAGGACTACTGGAAGGGAAGTTCACAGTGGGTTGGTCGTCAGTCGATCCGTTCATCGCACCTTCGTCGCCAGATGACGTGCACACGGTTACGCCCAACATCGCAGCGTCCTGCAGTACTTCGTCAATGCTGTGCAGGTAAGCGCGGGAGACATTCGTTTCGGGCTCTCCCCAGCTAATCGAGATTGCCGCGGGCAACGAATGTTTCTCGCTTAGGGCCCGGCGCAGTGCATTGTATATCCCCTGTTCATCTGGAGGAGCCATGTACACCACAATCTCAGCGCCAGGAGCGAACGCAGCGGCGAGTTCGATGTCCATTGTCATTTCGATCGTGCACTGTGCTGCCGCAAGTACATCCTTGGAGACTTCGGAGAGTTTGCGTTTCCCGGCGGTGACTTCCAGCAGCTTTCGAATGCGATCCTTCGGGGCTGGCGAGTTCTTTGCGCCTTTGATCTCGATGCATCGGATCGGAGGCGTAGCTCGGTTTAGGCTCTGGAAAAATCGATGCAGGTCCTCTTCGTGATATCCGCCACCAAGCTCAACCAGAGCTATCGTCTGCCCCGTCGCACTCACGCTGGCTGGAAACCCGTAGGCCCGGGCCATTTCACTTACTGTCCAGAAGGGTGAAGTCGTGTGTCTGTGATGTTGCACTCTTGAACGCCGTGCACAAGGTCGAGTGTTGAGTCCAAGCACGCTCTGCACAATATCGCCCAGTTCTTGCGGGACGCTGACCGAACCTTCGAGCGAGCGATAACTTCCGCTGGCATGCTGCATGTGTACCAACGTGACATCGAATGCGCGTTCGATATCGCGAGCGCTGCCGCTGACCACCATCGCCCGGCTGTGAGAATCAGTGCTAGTCACGCGCAAGCCGTGCTCACTCGCGAATCGCTGTACTAATTCGATGTCAGACCTGAGTGCTCCGTGCGCACGCGTCAGTGATTCGTGCGTAAGGTGACTGCGGAGATGTAGCGGTTCAGTGCTCAACTCAGAGTGGAGGTCTGGCAGTTCGTTTCTGCGCCGCAGTATAACCGTAACCTCTAGTTGTGAACTGGGGTCGATGCCGCCCGACTTGCGCTCTCCCGCCACCGGCATGTGCGCATGGCTATGCAATTCAGTCCGCTGCGGACTAGATGTGCGTGCCCAATCCATCTCTATACCTCAAAGGCTTCCCATTGTTCACGCGTGGTCTGCATCAATTCAGCGAATGCGGATTCGCTACGTAGGTTTTCGAGGAATGGATCAAGGTGGTGGAGTAGCGGGAAGTTGATGAAGCCACGATTGACAGCAGTCGTCAGCCACTCCATCGCCGCCTGCTGCTGATTGAGCATGGCAAGTGCTTGCGCAGTAATCCAGGCGTAGTTCAGGTCTGCTGCTGCGGCAGTTTTCAGGTCCTCATCGAGGCACTTGAGAGCGGCATCCTTGTCCCCCTTCAGCGCGTAGGCGTAGAAGGTACCGAGCTGTGAGAAGAAGTTGCCAGGACAATCTGTTGCAAGCTGTTCCAGCGCGGAGATCGCCTCTGCTTTGCGCCCGTTCAGAGCAAGGATTTGCCCGCGAGCCAATCGCAACATCGCGTTCTGTGGATCGCTCTGCAATGCGCGTTCGAAAGGTGCTAACGCCCTGCCAAATTCTCCGGAGAGCATGGCGACAATGCCAGGCACCATATGCCACATGGTTGTCAGCGGATCGATATCAATCAATCTTTGCGCCATCGCAGTCACGGCATACCCTTTACCGCACAGACTACAAATTGCGCAGAGCCAGCTCAAAGTATCTGGATCGTTCGGGTTCTTCTCCAGTGACTTCTTCAGCAGCCGGACGGCCTCTTGTGTCTTTCCTTGCGCAGCTGCGATCAGCCCAAGCAGACGAACTCCATGCCCCGAGTTTTGATCGAGTTGCAATATGCGCTGCGCACAACGTTCTGCAATTTCGAGATGCTCCGGACTGGTTGAGATTCCTGCGTTCACAAATTGCCAATGAACTTGCCCTACGGAGGAGAGCAGTAGCACGTTCTCTCCGATAATCTTTTCACCCTGATCGAGATAGTCGAGAGCTCGCTTCAATCCTTCGCGCGAGTAGGAAAGGATCTCCTGCTTAGCCTTCAGGTAGAACTCATACGCGCGAATATCCTGAATCGGTTTCTCCGCGATACGTAGAGATTCGGTCGGACTCAGCTTGACCTTCAATGCCTCCACGATCTTTCGCGACAGGTTCTCCTGTATCGCGAAGACATCCTCAAGCGTGCCCGAAAACTTTTCAGCCCAGATCAGCGAGTCGGTTGCAGGATTGATCAACTTCGCAGTGACCCGAAGAGTGTTGCCGCTTGTGCGTACGGCGCCTTCCATCACGTACTGCACCTTCAAGTCGGAGGCAAGTTTCTTCAAATCGTCTGTCGTGCCTTTCAAGCGCATAGCAGACGTTCGGCAAATCACGCGAAGGTTCGACACGGTTGATAAATCGGTGATGACTTCGTCGAAGAGACCTTCGCTGAAAACCTCCCCCTGTCCGTCAGAGCCGAGCACCGAGAACGGTAGTACAACGATCGATTTCTCTGGGGGCGCACTTGCTGCCACGGCAATGGAGCTTGATGATCCAGATGACGGTTGCACGCCCGTAAGCCGGTCGAGATCGAGAATGAACTCCTCGGCACTCTGATACCGATCTGCTCGATGCTTTGCCAGAGCGCGCAATAACGTTGTATGAACTGTGGCGGGAAGTTCGGGGCGATAAACCAGGATGGGCGGTGCTTGGTCGTTCATGATCGAGTGCATTACTGCGTAGTTGTTCGCACCCGTGAATGGCGGACGGCCCGCAAGCATTTCGAAGAAGACGACGCCCGAAGACCAGATGTCAGCCCGATGATCTGCTTGCTGTCCGCGCAACAGTTCGGGTGGCACATATGAGACTGTGCCCAGCAACGCGTCTGTTTCGGTCAGGGAGTCCGTCGAGTCCGTTATCTTAGCCAGCCCAAAATCGACGATTTTCACCTCTCCGCTGGCAGTCAGTACAACGTTCGAAGGCTTGATGTCCCGATGGATCACTCCGCGTTCGTGTGCGTGTTTCAAGCCGCACAGAATGCTGCGCGTGATCGCTGCTGCGGATTCCAATTGTAGAGGCCCACGCTGAATCCGCGAGGCTAATGTCTCGCCGTCATAGTAGGCCATGACGAGCACGATCTGACCATCATCGGTCTCCTCGATTTCGTGAATCGTGCAGATGTTCGGATGATCAAGGCTCGATGCTGCACGAGCTTCGCGCAGCAATCGCTCGCGGCGGGTCTGATCTCGAAGGAGGTGACTCGGGAGAAACTTCAGAGCGACCATTCGTCGAAGTCGCACGTCTTCGGCCTTGCACACTACTCCCATCCCGCCGCGGCCCAATTCGCCGAGGACCCGGTAATGTGCAATGGTGCTTTCAGTCAATCAAGCTCCTCCTGCCGAGGAAGTCAGCACAGCTTTGGCTTGGATCTCATCGAAAATGCGGACCAGACCATCGGCGGTTCCGTATGCGCTTCTTGCAATCAGCGCCTCCTGCTTTGCATCCAGAGGCAGTGACGTTATCGTGCAGCGCAATTGCCGTAGGTGCTCAATGTCATCAGCGGCATGTTGTCGCAGACAACGGAAGACTTCCGGCGGATGTCCGGTGAGCAATTGAATTTCGTCCAGGTGTTCGGGAACTGGTGGATTGCCTTCGATTGCCGCAAGGTATCCGAAGATTGCAGCCGGATGCGCATGCCGTATCCAGAAGTACTGTGCGCCGACAAGCGACGCGATGGCGGTGTCGGCCCAGCGGTTCGTAACCATGTGGCGGCTAATGCCACTTGCAACGAGATCCTCCAGCAGCCACTCGTCATGGTGCGCTTCTTCTTGAATGTGTTCTTTGAGATATGCAGCGGTAATAGCAGCAAGCGGATCGCGTGAGCTCAGTTCCAATGCGCGAGCGTGTGCCGAGCGCATCAACGGAACACTGCAGCTAACCAGCCAGTAGAGCTCCACCAGAAAAGCGGGGAACAGTTTTCGTATCTCGCGAGAACTCCAAAACTGCTTAGCTGCGGTGTTCAGCATCTCCTGCGCGAGAGTGATCTTTAGCCACAACATCGAGCCGAGCGAAGCAGGCGTTTGCTCGATCCGAACGCGTGATGTCTGTGCGGAGGACGGCATTGAGGCGTTGTTCATGGGCCACCATCCTGAAGCAGGCTGAAGTACTCTCAGCGTGCGTGCTACACAATGAAATTTGGCCGAATGTGATGTCGGCCTTCGGCTGAGGGGCCCATTTTCTTGCGAAGCCGAATCAGGATCTCGATCTCTTCGTCGTCGATCTTTTCGATCATTGCAAGTTCTTCGGCATTGAAATGTTTGCGCTCGAGGATTCCCGCATCCTCGAGCTTCTTCAGCTTTGCTTGTGCGTCGGCCAATTCGAAACCTCCTGTCTGTCGAAAAAGATTCCGTATGCATGGATGAACAGCGTTGCAATTAGGAGAGAGTTAAATCGATACAAGCTCAGCAGTTCTTCGGCTTTCCGAATCCTGAGACTACCGGGTACACGGATACTGTCGGGAGTAATCTGCTCCCGAGGTGGTGTGTTATATGTCACCCCGGCAAGTGATGTCAACTTTGATCGCGCGCCGAAGTTTCTCCCCGTCACCTTAGGATTAAGGCGCAAGCGCTTTTTGGTATCAAGGTTTTGGTTATGGTCGGAATTTGCAGTACTTGTTGCCGACTGTGGCGTATTCTCGACATCCATATCTGTTAGCCGTTGAATCCAGTTTGCAAGGCACATCTTCATGCGCATCAGCGGAGTCGCGACAGCGTACCCGAAACATTGCTTCAGCCAAAAAGAGATCGCAGAGGCATTGCAGTCGCAGTGGGATGAGAAGGTGCCCAACCCCGGCGACCTGAGCCGCATGTTGTCGCGTGTGGGAGTCGAGCAGCGGCACCTCGTGCTCCCGCTTGATTGTTATTTGCCGCTGGATACATGGGGGAAGGCCAACAATCAGTGGATCGAGGCAGCAGAGGAGTTGGCCGAGAAAGCTTTGCTCGACGCAGTGGCAGACGCAGGTCTGAAGTTGGAGAACATTGGCGCCATCTTCTTCGTGTCCGTGACCGGCATCGCAAGTCCTTCCATTGATGCGCGCCTTATCAACCGAATCAAGCTGCCGCTGAACGTGAAACGTATTCCAATTTTCGGCTTAGGCTGCGTCGCAGGTGCTGCAGGAATTGCACGCGCTGCAGATTACGTACGCGCTTTCCCCCAACAAGCGGCCGCACTGATCTCCGTGGAACTGTGCTCGCTGACTTGGCAGCGCGACGATATGTCAGTCGCAAATCTCATCTCGTCTGCGTTGTTCGGCGATGGCGCAGCGGCAGTAATCGTTACTGGTGCGGAGTTGAACTCTGTAGGGCCGCAGGTTCTCGCGACTCGCTCGTCGTTTTATCCCAATACCGAAGACGTGATGGGGTGGGATATTTCGGAGAAGGGCTTTCGGATCGTGCTCTCACCCAAAGTTCCTGACATGGTGTTTGAGCATCTCGCGCATGACGTCTGCACGTTTCTCAGAGACAACGGACTATCAAAGGACGACGTTCATAGCTGGATCATGCACACTGGCGGTCCCAAGGTGCTGGCCGCAACATCAGCCGCCTTGCAACTGCCCCGGGGTGCTCTGGATGCATCGTGGGAAGCACTGCGCAAAGTGGGCAACTTGTCTTCTGCATCCGTGCTTGTGGTACTCAACAGCTTCATGCGCGAGCGGCGTCCGCCCGAGGGTAGCTATTCGATTCTTGCCGCCATGGGGCCCGGTTTCTGCGCCGAGCTTGTGCTGCTTCGCTGGTAGGAGATGAGCGATTGCAATTGGATTCGAGCACGGACGTCTTTATCGTTGGCGGAGGTCCGGCGGGGCTCGCCGTTGCGATAGCTGCGGCCCAGCGGGGCTTCTCTGTGATGCTAGCCGACAGTGCTCGTCCACCAATTGACAAGGCTTGCGGCGAAGGCATCATGCCCGACGGACTGCTCGCCCTTCGTGAGCTAGGCGTTGACTTAAGCCTCGTTGAATCGGCTCCATTCGAAGGCATTCGCTTCATTGATGCGGCGGGCGAGACCTTTGCGCGGTTCCAGCAAGGCACGGGACTGGCATTGAAACGCACCATTCTGCATCAGGCACTTACCAGCAGAGCAGGAAGTGTGGGTGTCACACTACGCTGGGGTGAGCGCGTGACCTCTGCGGAACTGGGCCGCGTAACGGTGGCTGACAAGGTCGTGCGTAGCCGGTTTGTGGTGTGTGCCGATGGGCAGAATTCTAAGCTGCGCGAGATGGCTGGTCTCGGCGCGGGCAAGTTGTATAGACGGCGATACGGCTTTCGCTACCACTATAAGGTCGTGCCGTGGTCTTCGTTTGTTGAAGTGCATTGGGCCAATTGCGGGCAAGTTTACGTGACACCGGTAACCGCCGATGAAATCAGTGCCACATTGATCACGACCGGCCAGCACTTGCGTCTGGAAGATGTTCTGCCGTCATTCCCAAAGCTGTACAAGCATCTCTCTGGCCGGCAACCGTGTGATCGTTCGATGGGTGCCGTCACAGCCACTCGCAAGCTCAACGCGGTCGTTTCTGAGAAGGTCGCTCTCATTGGCGATGCATCGGGTTCGCCCGACGCCATAACCGGCGATGGACTCAGTTTGGCGTTCCAGCAAGCGATCGCATTGGCCGATGCAATGTCTTCAGGGGATTTTGCCCAGTATCAATCGACCCACCAGAGGCTAAGCCGACTGCCGCGCCTTATGGGCGAGTTGATGCTCTTGATGGACGATCATCCCTGGCTGCGGACGCGGGTATTTTATGCATTCACGAAATCACCTCAGATATTTGGCAGATTGTTGGCCATGCACACCAGGAACATCTCTCCGTTGCAAGTTGGCGCCAGGGATCTCCTCGCGTTTGGTTGGACTGTGCTTACGGCGTGAGTTTGGTTTCGCCCACGAAGAAAGGCCCGGACGCATCCGGGCCTCAGAAGAGATTCGCACTTACTCGCTACTGTAGTAATCCACCGCAACCGGACTCTCGAAAAGTGAGTAGTCGCGCGTGACCACCGTGATGCCACTTTCAGTAACGAAATATTTCTGCCGGTCGGCTTCCGTGTCGTATCCGATCACTGTTCCTTCGGGCAGGTGAACGTCTCGATCGATGATCGCCTTGCGAATGCGGCAGTGACGGCCGACATTCACGTGGCTGAAGATGATGCTCGAATCCACTTCGCAATACGAGTTGATGCGCACGTCAGGCGACAGCACGCTTCTCCGGACGGTACCGCCCGAGATGATGCTTCCCTGGCTGATAACCGAGTCGATGGCCAATCCCGTGCGGCCCGGCTCGGCAAAGACGAACTTTGCCGGGGGATACTGGCGCTGGTAGCCGCGAATAGGCCAACTCTGGTCGTAAAGATTGAATACCGGATTCACCGCCGCCAGATCGATGTTCGCGTCGTAGTAAGCTTCGAGAGTTCCCACGTCGCGCCAGTACAGAGCCTCTTTCCGGTTCTCGTCGATGAAGTTGTACGAGTAAACCTTGTAGTCGTCCACCATCTTGGGAAGGATGTTGTAACCAAAGTCGTGACGCGACTCGGGATCCTCAGCATCTTTGAGCAGGGCGGGAATCAGTACGTCTGTGTTGAACAGGTAAATGCCCATCGACGCCGAGATCTTCGTCGGATCATAAGGAGAGCGTAAATCCGTCTTTTTCGGCTTCTCCTGGAACCCTGTGACGCGTCCATCCTGAGCCAGTTCCACAACTCCGAAGCTGCGCGACTCGCTGGGATCGATCAGGATCGTTGCCAGCGTGACGTCGGCACCTGACTGGCAGTGCTGCTCCAGCATCAACTCGTAATTCATCTTGTAGATGTGATCGCCCGAGAGGATCAATACGTATTTCGAGCGCTCACTGCCGATGGAGTAGATGTTTTGGTAAACAGCGTCTGCCGTGCCCTTGTACCAGTCTTCGCTGACGCGCTTCATCGGAGGCAGAATTTCGATGAACTCACCCAACTCGCTGGCCACCACGGTCCAGGCTTCACGGATGTGACGGTTCAGAGATAACGCCTTGTATTGCGTGAGGATGTAGACACGCCGCAAGTTGGAATTAATGCAGTTTGAGAGCGTGACATCAATAATGCGGTATATACCGCCAAAAGTAACCGCAGGCTTTGCTCGGTCGCGGGTAAGCGGATAAAGGCGCTCGCCTGCCCCGCCAGCTAGTAAAACTCCCAGAGTGTCCTTCATCGTCTATCCTGACTGAAGAGTTTTCGACTGAAGAGTGCCCGAACTGCAGCACAGGAACGCTGCGCGCGGAACCACGTGAACGACAACAGAGGATGGTAGCACAGGACCCATCCTCGGTTGGCAGTTGAGATGTTAGATGTTCACATGTCGGAAGGCGCGCTAGGCGGCTTTTTCGTCGCGCCCTGGTTTGGGATCGACGGAGATCCTGAGCGATTTCAGGAAACGAGCGTCCTGGGGACTCATCTTCAGTTCCGGTTCACCTTGGGACGGTGCTGCAAGGGGAGTTTCAGATTCTCGTTTGTTGAAACCTACCGTGGCCTCTAGAACCACGAAAATGTCATAACCGTCAGTCTTGATACGAGAAATGACTTCGGCGATCTGCTCGGAGTCGGAAATAGAGTCGTTTATAGCTTCTCCGAGCTGCTTCATGAGCCTTTCTAGTTTTTGATCCACAATGAGTCTCCCGTTGAAGGCCCTACGTTTCCCTTAGATGCCATTAGCGGCGGCATAAGTTTTTTGCGGCACAATTGGGCACATTCAGGGCAAAACAGTCGAAACAGGCGTTTGTTATGAATGCAATCTGCCGAACCCATGCCCGTGGGCGTTACAATACGAAACATGAGCGATGCACAGCCTCGTGCGAGACGATCCTCGCTCGGCGCCCTCTTGGGTGCCGGGGCGGGAACCGCCTTCCGGCAACTGCGTGGTACTCCGGGCCGGAACAAGCGCGTTTTTCGCGGGGTCCGTTCGGGTGCGGCTGCTTTTCTTTCGTCCGTACTGGGCACGCTTAGAGTGTTGTTTCTGGAAGTTAGCGGATTTATATTCCTGTGCTTTTCCGTAATTATCGTTAGCGCCTTTCTCCATGAATACAAGAAATTTGCGGCCCACGAGGCAGGACCGGAGCGAGTGGTGCTCGCTGGAGTAATTGGCGCTATGTTTCTCTATTTTGGATTGAGCTCCTTCTGGCGGGCACGCCGGAAGCGCTCCAGAATTTAAGCCTTGAGGCCGGCCAATGTCTGAAAAAGCAGCGACTAAGAAGCCAGATAAAGTTTTTGAAACTACATCCCACATCGTAGTGAACCCTTATTACACCCCAGCCGACTTGGCTGACTTCAACTACGAGCAGGAACTAAGCGCGCCGGGTGGCTTCCCCTATACCCGCGGCGTACAGCCCACCATGTATCGTGGGCGCCTTTGGACCATGCGTCAGTATGCTGGCATGGGCGATGCCGAAGAGAGCAACAAGCGCTATCGCTTCCTGCTCAGCCAAGGCACCATGGGCCTGTCTGTTGCGTTCGATCTTCCGACCCAGATTGGTTATGACAGCGACAGCCCGTTCGCTCTCGGCGAAGTGGGCAAAGTCGGTGTGGCCATCGACAACATCGAGGACATGCAGCGTTTGTTCGACAGCATCGATCTGGAGAAGGTTTCCACTTCGATGACGATCAACTCGTCGGCAGCGGTTCTGCTCTCGCTGTACATCGCAGTTGCGAAGCGCAATGGCTTCGACCCGAAGAAGCTGAGCGGCACGATTCAGAATGACGTGCTGAAGGAATACGTCGCTCGCGGTACCTACATCTACCCGCCGAAGTCCGCGATGCGCTTGATTACCGACATCTTCGCTTATTGCAACCAGAACGTGCCTGAATGGAACACGATTTCCATCAGCGGTTACCACATGCGCGAAGCTGGTTCGACCGCCGTTCAGGAAGTCGCATTCACGTTGGCCGACGGTATCACCTACGTGCAGGCCGCAGTTGATGCCGGACTGGATGTCAACAAGTTCGCTCCGCGCCTCTCATTCTTCTTCGCTTGCCACAATAACTTCCTCGAAGAGATCGCGAAGTTCCGTGCGGCACGCCGTATGTGGGCAAAGATCATGCGCGAGCGCTTTGGCGCAACCGCCCCGAAGGCCCTGATGCTGCGCTTCCACACCCAGACTGGTGGATCCACTCTGACTGCCCAGCAGCCCCAGAACAACATCGTTCGTACGGCTCTGCAGGCGTTGGCCGCGGTTCTCGGTGGTACCCAGTCGCTGCACACCAACTCGTTTGACGAAGCTCTGGCGCTGCCGACCGAAGATTCAGCCCGCATCGCGTTGCGCACGCAGCAGATCATCGGATATGAAAGCGGCGTAACTGCGGCGATCGATCCCGTGGCTGGCTCCTACTACATCGAAACGCTGACAAGCGAAATCGAAAAGCGCGCCTCTGAATACATTGGCAAGATCGATACGATGGGTGGAATGCTGAAAGCCATTGAACGCGGCTTCGTGCAGCAAGAAATCCAGAACTCATCCTACGAGTATCAGAAAGCGGTCGATAGCAAGGAACAGATCGTGGTTGGTGTGAACTCTTACACCGTGGATCACGAGAAGCCGGTTCCGCTGCAGAAGATCGATCCTGAACTCGAGCGTCGTCAGGTGGAGCGCCTGCGTGCCTTCCGTGCGAAACGCGATCAGGCGGTTGTTGATGCTGCGGTTCGCGCCGTAGACGAGACTGCGCGCGGCGGCGGAAACATGATGCCGGTCATCGTGGACGCAGTGGAGAAGAATGCCACCCTCGGCGAAATTTGCGATGCAATGCGCAAGGTCTTCGGCGAGTACAAAGAAGTCATGGTTATCTGATCCACTCACAACGAAATACAGAAGGCGCGGAGCGATCCGCGCCTTTCCTTTCATGTAGTGCGCTACCGCCGATACGAAGTCGCTTCGGCGCATGGAATCTGTGCACCCACATCGTTGTAGCAGTCTCTTGCTGTTGGCCGGACTTGCCTCTGCTGTCCTTCTTTGCGCATCGTCATTGAAATCACAGTGCAGCGAATTTCTTTCGGGGTGTCCGCCGCACGTAGCAGAAGTTCGTTCTTCACCAGCCTTATCGAGACGTCCGTTCCAAGCTGAAGCAGAATTTGGCGGTTCGGACGAACGATGTAACTCACCCTCTCCGTGCGAAGCTCGTATTCCGTGCAATCCCCCGCGTTTGCATCGTCAGGAACCGTTTGCAACATCCCGGACAGGGCAGGGTTCACGATCACCGCTGTCGGTTCACACGAAACCTTGCGCATGGAATGTACGGTAGCGCTTTGGCCGGAGCCGGCGAACGCCGGAACCGCGCAGCAGAGCAGGACGAGGGCGCAAACGATCTTCATGGAGTCTCCAATAAAGTGTTATCGGCAGTGTTGGCGCGTACTTCAGTGAGAAGTTGAGAATTTGCGCCTTGACATTTGCGAGCGACTTCCTGTAGAAACGCAGAGTGATGCTGAGCGTTACTCTCATTCTTACGGCCATGGCCATGTGCATGCAGATGATGTGCATGCGTACAGCCGTGGGCGCACTTGAGAGTTCGCAAAAGCCTAGATAGACAGCCAAGCGATATCAGAGAGTTTCTAAACGACCCACGGCCCAGAGCCTGGGTCGTTTTCGTTTATACGAACAAATTTCCGAAATAGGAGTTCACGCGATGCCTGAGAACGAGAAGAAACATCAACTAGCCACAATCGCCGTTCACGGTGGACAGACTGCGGATAAGACCACGAAGGCACGCGCGGTGCCCATCTACCAGACCACGAGCTATGTGTTTGACGACAGCGATCACGCTGCGCGACTCTTCGGCTTGCAGGAGTTCGGAAACATCTACACCCGCATCATGAATCCCACCACCGACGTGTTCGAGAACCGCATTGCGGCCCTCGAAGGCGGCTTGGCGGGCTTGGCAACCGCCTCGGGACAGGCGGCTGAAACGTTGGTAGCAACCACGCTGGCCGGAGCCGGTGATGAGATCGTTTCGACTACCTCGCTCTACGGTGGCACCTACAATCTGTTCCACTACACGCTGCCGCGCCTGGGAATCACCGTTAAGTTCGTGGATGCAGATGATTTTGACGGGCTGCGCGCAGCGATCACCGACAAGACCAAGGCCCTCTACACCGAGACTCTCGGCAATCCCAAGCTCGATGTTGCCGATATAGAAACGCTGGCCAAGATCGCACATGAACACGGCATTCCGCTCGTCATCGATAACACTTCCGCATCGCCTGCGCTCACGCGACCGATCGAGTGGGGCGCTGACATCGTTCTCAATTCGGCTACTAAGTTCATCGGCGGACATGGCACAACGATTGGCGGAATCATTGTTGATGGTGGCAAGTTCGATTGGGCAGCCTCGCCCCGATTCAAGAAGGATTTCGTCGATCCTGACCCGAGCTATCACGGCATCAGCTACACCACGGCATTTGGAAACCTCGCTTTCATTCTGAAGGCTCGCGTACAGGGCTTGCGCGACACTGGCGCGGCGTTGTCACCTTTCAGCTCGTTCCTACTTTTGCAGGGAGCCGAAACCTTGCACCTCAGAATGGAGCGTCACTCCGAAAACGCGCTGAAGGTGGCCAACTACCTCGAGACGCATCCCGGCGTCGAGTGGGTCAATTACCCGGGTCTCGAATCCAGCAAGTACTACGCTCGTGCGAAGAAGTATCTGCCGAATGGACAGGGTGCGCTGCTGACGTTCGGTATCAAAGGCGGATACGAATCCGGTCGCAAGCTGATCGATTCTGTGAAGCTCTTCAGTCACGTTGCGAATATTGGCGATTCCAAGTCGCTCATCATTCATCCTGCCTCTACCACTCACCAACAACTGAGCACCGAGGAGCAGGCTGACACGGGCGTCACTCCAGAACTGGTTCGCTTGTCTATCGGAATCGAAGACGTGCGCGACATCATCCACGATCTGGCGCAGGCCATTGAAGCGGCCAACGGTACCAAGCACACGCAGCCCGAACCGGCTGGCCGGGGAACAGGAAAATAGCCATGGCTACCAACCATTTACGAAACCTGCACCTGACGCAAGGAACGGTCTCGATCACAAAGCTCCGTCCGTTTGAGCTCGAGAGTGGCCGGACCTTGCCGACCGTGAATCTGCGTTATGCGATTTACGGCGAGCCCAAGGAGGATTGCAGTAATGTCACGCTGGTCTGCCACGCGCTATCTGGATCCTCGCGGGTGGACCAGTGGTGGCCCGATCTGCTGACCCGTGTTTTCGACCTCGACCGCGAATGCGTGGTGTGTTTCAACGTGATCGGATCCTGCTACGGTTCAACCAGCGCGGCATCGCTCGATCCTGCAACTGGCCGTCCTTACGGGAGCAGCTTCCCGCAGGTCACGGTTCGCGATTGGGTACGCGCCGAAAAGCTCGGCCTGCAGGAACTAGGCATTCATCACCTGAAGACCGTCATCGGGCCTTCGATTGGTGGCATGCAGGCGCTGCAGTGGGCAGTGGAGTTTCCGGAATGGGTGGACCGCGTAATCGCCATGGGCACCACGCAGTTGAACGCTCTTGGGCTGGCGCTTAATCACCTGCAGCGTGAGGTGATTAAGCTCGATCCCGAGTGGCGCGGCGGCGACTACTATGACGGCCCCGGCCCGCGCACAGGTCTCGCTCAGGCGCGTGGCATCGCCATGACGACATATAAGTCTGCCGAACTCTTCCACGAGCGCCATGGTCGCAAGGCTGACCGCAAGGGAACTGCTCCCTGGGAATCGGAAGAGGGACGCTTCGACATCGCGGGCTATCTGGAATACCAGGGAAAAATCTTCTGGGAGCGTTTCGACGCCAACGCTTACCTCACCATCACCCGCGCCATGGATCTCTTCGATCCGCAGCGCGATTGGGACGGCCACGCATGGGAGAGAATTCGTGCCAAGGTGTTGCTGTTCGGTATTTCGAGCGATGTGCTGTTTCCTGAGAGCGATGTGCGTGCGTTCGCCGAGGAATTGCGCGCTGCAGGCGTTGATTGCCTGTATGAAGCGATCGTTTCATCGCATGGTCATGATTCTTTCCTCGCCGAGCCTGACAAGCTTATCCATTCACTGCGGGCATTCGTGAATCACCATGACGCGGCACTTGATTCATTTCGCGGCCTGGAACTCGGAGTAACTGAAGGAGTGCGCAATGGCGACCTTGCCTGAGACAGTACAAGAGAATCTAGTTGACGCTGTTGCTGTTCGTTTGTCCCCTGAAAAGCTTCTTCAGAACCGCGTTGCAATCGTGAGTGGCGGGTCGCGTGGCATTGGCCGCGCCATCGTGGAACGCTTCACCGAAGCCGGTGCGCAAGTGGTGTTCAACTACCTGCAGGCCGATCAGGCCGCCGAAGAAGTCTTAGACTTTGTGCACGCTACCGGCGGACAGGCACTCGCTGTCCGTGGTGACATCACCAGCGTGGAAACCTCCCAGCATCTTGTGCAGGAAGCGGTAAAGACCTACGGCAAGCTGGATATCGTTGTTGCAAACGCTGGCATCTGGGAAGGAGCGCCGATCGAGCAGCTCGATGAGAAGCTCTGGGATCGCGTGATCGATTCCAATCTGAAAGGCACCTGGGCAATCTGTCACGCCGCAGTTCCGGAACTAAAGCGCAGCAGTCGTGGAGCCATCACCATCATCAGTTCCACCGCTGGTCAACGCGGCGAGGCTGGATATAGCAATTACGCAGCGTCCAAGGGCGGACAGATCAGTTTCGCCAAATCACTCGCCACCGAGCTAGCACCGCACATTCGCGTGAACTGCGTCGCTCCCGGCTGGGTTGATACCGAGTTGAACAAATCCGAGTTCGAGCGCAGTGGACGCTATGACGAAATCGCACGCTCCATCCCGCTGCAGCGCGTCGCAACTCCTGATGACATCGCAAACCCTGTCGTCTTCCTGTCCTCCGACTGGGCACGCCACATCAGCGGCGAAGTTTTAAACGTGAACGGCGGATCGGTGCTCTGCGGGTAAGAATTGCTTTCTGACAACGGGGAAGCTGTGGTAAGAAGAAGAGCATGCGAACCAGAGCCGCATCAGTTCTCGTGCTTTTCTTCTTACTATGTTGCAGCATGCAGGGAAAAGATAAGAGGTTGGTTCTTACCTGGCCATCGGAGAAGCCACTAATTCAGGTTACGTTTGGCGATTTTGTGCAGGTAGGATTCTCCGGCGGCAAACCAAACTACTACTCTTTGGATCTTGAAGTCGAGAACATCAGCGACACCGTGTTCCCAACGTCCGACCTCACGCTCGTTTTTTACGACAAGGAAAACGCGATCGTAGGCAACGGATCCCTTTACATCGCTCAGAGGCTCGAACCCAGCCAGAAGGTGAAGCAGCAGATCAACTTCGTCGCCGCCGGAAAGCCAACACGTGTGGCGTTTGGCGTGAAGGACATCGCGGTTTCTCCAGATCACAAGCTTGCGGCGCACACTGTGTCGATGAGTTTTCGTTCGCTACCTTCGGGAGCAAATATCCAGATCGACAATCAATGGCTTGGCACCACTCCGAAGGTCTTACGTGTTCCTGAAGGATCGCATTTGCTCGTGCTGACGAGAGCAGGGTACACCACCGCGGAATATCCATTTGAGGTCCGTGCCGAGGACGCCAATGGTGGAGCAATCGAAATCGAGCTCTCAGCACCCAACGATATCCTGGAAATGCGCGACGGTACTACTGTCAGCGGTGATGTGGAAAGCGTGAGTTGGGAATCGGTTCGCGTAATTACAGCCGACAAGAAGACGGACTATCCTCGCAACCGAATCAAGCGGATCATCTTCGTACAGCGACAGCTTCCCGACAAGCCATCGGCCCCTGCGGTCGTGAAGTAGGTTCTGCAATTCTGGCTTGGTGACCGTTGCCACACAGCGCTGTGAGCAATGGCACGGTCAGGGCTAACGGCGTGTGTTGGCCGTTGACGAAAGTAGTTCCAGGACTTCTAATTTAATTTCCTTGTGAAAGATGTTTCGAACTAGTGTTTGGGGGCGAGTACCGTGGACCGCGGCAATGTAGTGAAGCTTCGTCGTTTGTCGCAGATCAGCTTCTTTGTTCTGTTTTTCCTGCTGTTGCTGTTCACCGAATTTCGCGGCTCCGTTCGCAACGCCGGTAGCGACGTCCGACTCGGTTATCCTGTTCGACTCTTCTTCGAACTCGACCCCTTGGTCAGCATTTCAAACGCGCTTGCCAGCCACGCGCTTTATCGCGGACTCCTCTGGTCGCTGCTGATCCTCATTGGCACGCTGTTCTTCGGTCGCTTCTTCTGTGGATGGATCTGTCCCATGGGCTCCATTCATCATTTCCTGGGTAGCTGGAAATCGGAGAGCAAGCGCGGCAAACAACTGATTGAGTCCAATCATTACAAGCGCTGGCAGAACACAAAATACTACGTTCTGTTTGCCGTGCTCGTGGCGACAGCGTTTGGTTCGGGGTTGGTGGGATGGGTCGATCCGTTCTCCTTCCTTGTGCGTTCGCTTGGCCTTTCCGTGCTGCCTGGTCTGAACTACGCGCTCAATGGTTCACTGGGATGGCTTGAGCACAGCAAGTTCGTCCCGTTCCAGTTTGTCGGCGCAGGGTTGCACACTATTCTGGGCGCGACAGCGCTGCTGTCCTTCAAGCAGCCATACTTTCGGACCGGAGTTTTTCTCGGCATCATTTTTATATTCATCCTCGCGCTCAATCTGCGAGTCACGAGATTCTGGTGCCGTGCAATCTGCCCTCTTGGAGCCTTGCTCGGTATCGTTTCGCGCTGGTCGATTCTGGGTCTGCAGAAGGACCCGAAAAGCTGCAACAACTGCAATCGTTGTCTCATGCATTGCCAGGGCGGCGACGATCCCATTGCGACCGCGAAGTGGCACAAGTCCGAGTGCGTACTTTGCCTGAACTGCGTCGAATCGTGTCCCGAGAAGAGTGTCTCGTTTAAGTTCTTCCCCGAAACGTCGCTAACGCAAGAGACTCCGAATCTGCGGCGTCGCAAGGCCATCACCGGACTGGCCGCAGGTGCGGCTGCTGTTCCGCTACTTCGTAGCACCGCTGGATTTGCCGCCGGACGCGACGAGCATCTACTTCGTCCGCCAGGGTCGCTGAAAGAGAGCGACTTTCTGCAGCGTTGCATCCGCTGTGGCGAGTGCATGAAGGTTTGTCCCAACAACGCGTTGCATCCCGCATTCACCCAAGCCGGACTCGAAGGGCTGTGGACGCCCGTTGTCGTGCCGCACATTGGATACTGCGAGCCAAGCTGCGTCCTCTGTTCGCAAGTGTGTCCAACGGGTGCTATTTGGGAAATCACAGCGAAAGAAAAAGGCTGGGTTGTCGGAGTAGGCGGTAGCAGCGATACAAAACCCATCCGCATCGGGACCGCGTTCTATGATCGCGGGCGCTGTTTGCCTTGGGCAATGGCTACCGACTGCATCGTGTGCGAGGAGTGGTGCCCGACCTCGCCAAAAGCCATTTACGTGCAGGAAGCTGAAGTTATCGATGCGAGCGGCAAGCCGAAAACGATCAAGCAGCCGCGCGTCAATCCCGAGCGATGCGTAGGCTGTGGCTCATGCGAGCATGCGTGCGTGCTGCAAGACCGTCCCGCCATCGCGGTCACCAGCGTCGGCGAAAGCCGGTCGCGTGATAATCAGATTCTTCTTAACAGAATCAAGGAAAGAGGTAAGAAATGACGATGCGCAATACTCTGCGCGCTGCCAGCGTGCTATTGATGCTGGCATTGCTGATTGCTGCAGGATGCAAGAAACAGGGAGGCGCTGCGCCGTTGCCCGCGTCCAACGAAATTGCAGGCTGGGAAAAGACCGGCGATACGCGAACATTTACGTCAGCCAATCTTTCTGACTACATCGACGGTGGGGCTGAGCAATATATAAAGGCAGGATTCAAGAACGCAGCCACCTCTGATTACAAGTTCCAGAACAAGCTCGAAGCCGTCGCCGATGTGTATCACATGAGCGACGCCAACGCCGCGAAGACGATTTTCGATGCCGATCCCGCTGGCGATGCTAAGTCGGTTCCGCTCGGAGATGCAGCT
This sequence comes from Koromonas humicola, assembly GCF_059726255.1. Taxonomy (NCBI): domain Bacteria; kingdom Pseudomonadati; phylum Acidobacteriota; class Terriglobia; order Terriglobales; family Koromonadaceae; genus Koromonas; species Koromonas humicola. Next base: position 3,749,988 of record NZ_AP040873.1, on the reverse strand, counting down.
CGTGCGTTTAGTCAAAGCGTTGTGTTCCGCAAAGGACCGTATCTCGTTCGCATCGTTGCATACCAGGATTCACCGGACACACAGCAGGCTCTGATCAGTTTGGGGCAGGGAATCGAAAAGCGAATCTCGAAGTAAGGCCGTGCGCAACCGCCGATAGGAGGCATTCATGAGCTCAAAGCAGGACACCAACCGTCGCGACTTTTTGAAGACCTGTGTTGCCGGGACTGTAGCCCTGGGAGCTGGAGACGCATTGGCTCTGGCGAATAGCGTTCATACGGTCGCGTCTGGCAAATCGAAGATCGTGATCGCAAAGGACGGCGCTCTGCGTGGCAATGGTTCAACACCCGATCCAGCGCGAGTTCGCGCGCTACTTGATCGTGCGATGGAATCTTACTTCGGCATCAAGAATCCCATCGATCCATGGAAGCGACTTGTGAAACCCGGCGAAGTAGTCGGACTCAAGGTCAACACCATTGCTGGGCACGGGCTCTCGACCAACGTCACGCTGGTCGAAGCCATTGCCGAGCGACTGCAGCAGGCCGGAATCAAACCCGATGACATCGTGATTTGGGATCGAACGAATCACGAACTGGAGCGGGCGGGATTCAAGCTTTCCTCCGCTCCCTGCAAAGTTCGTTGCATCGGTACGGACGCCGTCGGCTATGAGGATGTTCCTGAGAAGTTCGGGGTAGCCAGTTGTTGCCTGTCCAAGATTCTTACGCGCATGTGCAACGTTACGATCAATGTTCCTTTGCTGAAGGATCACGGCGGCGCGGGCGTCACGGCCAGCATGAAGAACATGTATGGCGTCATCAACAACCCGCAGAGCTGCCACGATAATGGCTGCAATCCCGCTGTTGCCGACGTGAACATGCTTCCGTCTATCCGCAAGAAGGTTCGCTTTACCATCTGCGATGCGACCAGTGCCTGTTACCACGGCGGTCCCGGCTACAAGCCCGAGTATGTATGGCGAGCCGACAGTCTCATTGTCGGCAGCGACCCGGTTGCATTGGACCACACCGCGTGGCAGATGATCGAGCACAAGCGCGCAGAAAAAGGTTTGAAAACGCTCGAAGCCGAGGGTCGTGCACCGCGTTATATCAGCACCGCTGCCGATCACATGCATCGGCTCGGCACCAATGATCCCGGACGAATCACGCTCGTAGAGGTGTAAAGGTCATGAAGAGCGGTAACGAGATGCAATCGGAAAACAGCGGCGGCGTCAGTCGCCGCGAAGCGCTCTTTACGTTATCGAAGCTCGGTGCAATTGGAGCGTGTACTGCTGCGCTTGGCACATGGCTGAGCGGGCGTAGCCGCAAGCCGGTTGAAACCGTTCTAACCAACGTTAAGCGTAGCCACCTCGTCGCACCCGATACGAGATTCCCCGATGTGGTCATCGCTCAGGGCGGCGAACCCGTGCAGTTGGTGCAGGCTGCGCTTCGCGAACTCGGCGGGATTGAGCGATTCATTTCCCGTTCCGATGTCGTTCTCGTAAAGCCAAACATTGGATGGGATCGCACTCCCGAACAGGCGGCCAACACCAACCCCGATGTTGTCGCCGAAGTCGTTCGGCAGTGCGTGAAATCTGGCGCGAAGAAGGTTATCGTCACCGACGTCAGTTGTAACGATCCACGCCGCTGCTTTCAACGCTCAGGAATAGCTGAAGCCGCTCGCTCTGCCGGCGCCGAGGTGGTTCTGCCTGATCCGAGTCGATTCCGCGAAGTCGATCTCGAGGGGCAAGGTCTGCGCAATTGGCAAATCTTCGAGCCATTCCTTACGTCCGACAAGATCATCAATCTCCCAATCGCTAAGCACCACAGTCTCAGCGGCGCGACTCTCGGCATGAAGAATTGGTTTGGAATGCTAGGTGGTTCGCGAAGCCAATTGCACCAGCACATCCACGAGAGCCTCGTTGACCTGGCCGATTTCGTTCGGCCTACACTAACGATGGTGGACTGCTATCGCATTCTCGTGCGCAACGGCCCAACCGGCGGAAGCTTGGCCGACGTCGCTCTAAAGAAGACCATGGTGGCCGGAACCGATCCGGTGGCAATCGATGCCTACGTCGCCAAGACGTATTGGAACCTTGGCGTGGATGCCATGCCATATTTGAAATTAGCCAGCGAGCGCGGCTTAGGTAAATTCGATTTTGAGAAGGTCAACTCGCGACTGGTAACGTTGGGATAAGTACCGCATTTCATAAGCGCACATACCGCAGAAACGGGTGTCATGGAACGAACTAATTCATTCACAAAGCTACTCGCTCTTGGAGTTCTCTTTGTTGCCTCCAGTGCCTTGGCCGCAACGGCCTCGGCTCCAGATCAGGCAAAAATCGACAGTGGTGAGATCAAGGGTGCCGTCAATGGCAGCGTAGTGTCATTCCTCGGTGTGCCTTTCGCCGCCCCTCCGGTCGGCGATCTGCGATGGAAAGCTCCACAGCCCGTCAGCCCGTGGAAGGGTGTCCGAACCGCAACCAGTTTCGGCGCCGATTGCTTGCAGGTGCCATTCCCATCCGACGCCGCACCGCTCGGCGGGCCACTAAGCGAGGACTGCCTGTACGTTAACGTCTGGAAGCCCTCGCAACCCACGGCTAAGAAGCTGCCAGTCATGGTTTGGATTTACGGTGGAGGCTTCGTAAATGGCGGCACGTCGCCGAGTGTTTATGACGGCACGCACTTCGCGGAAGACGGCGTAGTGTTCGTCAGCTTCAACTATCGCGTCGGGCGTTTCGGATTCTTCGCACATCCGGCGCTGACCAAGGAAACTCCGAACGGACCGCTCGGAAATTACGGCTACATGGATCAGATCGCCGCGCTGAAATGGGTGCAGCGCAACATCGCTTCATTCGGAGGCGATCCTAAGAACGTAACCATCTTTGGAGAGTCGGCAGGTGGCGGCTCGGTATTAACTCTTCTTACATCGCCCGTTGCTCAAGGGTTATTCCAAAAGGCAATCGTTGAATCTGGAGGCGGTCGCGATCACCTGATGGGATTGCGTTATCTCGACAAGAGATCGCCGCAAGGGAATCCCTCAGCCGAAGAACTCGGCGTGAATTTTGCCAAGAGTGTTGGAATCGAAGGAACGGACGCCAGCGCCCTCGCTGCGCTTCGTAAGCTCCCAGCCGACAAGGTCGTCGCGGGGCTGAATATGGCGACCATGTGGCAGGCTGCAAACACATATTCCGGCCCCATGCTCGATGGCTACATCGTTCGTGAAAGCCCACAGTCGGGTCTGCTGTCGGGACATTGGCCGAAGATCCCTGTCATGATCGGCGCAAATAGCTCGGATATCGGCTTCCCTCGCGGCCGTACGATGGACGATATCTTCGCTCCGTTTGGTCCTGAAGTTGAGAAGGCAAAGGCCGCATTCAATCCCGAAAAATCAGACAACGTCATGATGGTTGGTGTTCGCATAGCTTCCGACCAGATGATGGTGGAACCTGCGCGCTTCGTGGCTCGCGCGGTTGCCGCATCTGGCTCTCCAGCATACGAATACCGCTTCTCGTACGTGGCGGAATCCATGCGCTCGTTCCTGAAGGGCGCTCCGCATGCGACGGAGATTCCGTTTTTATTTGACACGATCAAGGCCGTACACAATGTGAAGACCACTGATCAGGACGAAGCAATCGCTCGAAAGTGCCACGCATATTGGGTGAATTTCGCGAAAACCGGAAAGCCAAGTGGCGCTGGTCTGCCGGAGTGGCCGGCATACAAACCGGATTCCGACATCATTATGGATTTCACCTTGCAAGGGCCGGTGGCGTCTTCCGATCCGTGGAAGAAGCGACTTGATCTGGTAGAGGCGTTGGCTACACCGAAACGCAACGAACCAGGACAAGCATCGGAACCAATACAGGGCAGGTAAACGAGAAGGCCCGCCTTTAGCGGCGGGCCTCAGCTTTTCCTAAACTCGCTTATCTCTTCAATCCAGTAGCAATCTGAATGTTGATTGCCGATGATGTCTCGTCTGACATGAGCATCCAGTGTCCGTCGTGAGATACGCTGATACACGAGAACGCCGGAGGCTGCTTTGCCAATCGCAGAACCAGAATCGGCATGTTCGCGTTCTTCGCAAGAAAGCGGATCGACCATCCCGACTCGTCCTTATCGACGTAATAGACGCCATCAGATGTAATGCACCAGCTTCCCCAATAGTTCACTGGTGGTCCGGGCGCGGCAAGCTCTTCTTTTCCTCCCGCCACAGGCTGTCGCCAAAGGCCAGGCAAAGCGTACTTGGTGTAGTAAACCCACTGACCATCCGCAGACTCAGCCGCTACAAATCCGCCGTCATGAGTTACTTGCCGCGCCTCGCCAGTGGTAGGGGAAACCTTCCAGATTTGCCAGCGATCACTGCGCTTCGCGCCAAAGTAAACCCACTTCGAGTCATGAGACCAGTTCGGAATGATGTCGTTCGCAGCGCCTGAAGTGAGCGCTCTTCGATTCCGGCCATCGGCCTCCATAATATAGATATGCGAACGGTCGCCAACGCGGCTGTCGAATGCAATCTGCCTTCCGTCAGGAGACCAACTGGGACTTCCTGTGAGCGGGCCGTCGAACGACGTCAGTTTCATCGGCCGGGAGCCGTCTCTGTCTGAGAGCCAGATCTCCTGCGCACCAGAACGTATCGACTGATACGCAATCAGCCTGTCATCCGGAGACCATTTCGGAGCGGAGTCTTGTGTCATCGATGATGACAGTATGATTGGCGCAGCCCCAGGGTTCTTGAGATCGAGCTTCAGAATGCTCCAGATGTTGACGCCCTGGGAGTAAGCGGCGCGGTCGCCATCGGCAGACATTGCTGGATCCCGAGCGTTGTCCGTGCCAAACGGAAGGCGCTCAGGTGCGCCCCCTTGTATCGATACCTGCCACAAGCCCGGACTTCCTCCCTCATCGCTGGAGAATACAATTTTCCTGCCGTCAGTTGTCCACGCAAGCCCATACTTCTGCCTCTGACGGAACGTGACTTGGCGGATATTGCTGCCGTCCGCGTCCATGATGTACACGTTGCGCGTAGCCGCATCCGCGCCGCGCACGAATGCGATCTTTCGTCCGTCAGGGGAGTACGCCGGAGAGGTGTCGCCGTCCCAACTCGGGTCGGGGCGTGTAAGTTGTTTTGCTTCAAAGGTTTTCAGTGACAGGGAATAGATAGAAGACGAACTGTCCTGCGTCTTGTCGTCCGAGAATAGCAGCTTATCGCCAGTAGGCGACCAGGAAAGCCCGGGGCTGTCACTGTCCACTGCGCCATGGAGTCGATACACCTGCCGCTCCTCGCCTCCAGTGACTGGTACGAGGAAGATTCCGTTGCCTTTTGAAGACTGAGATAAGAATGCGATCCACTTGCCGTCAGGGGACCATGCCGGACTGTATTTCGCGTCGGGCGTTGACGTGACCCGCAGCGGAGGTTCGCTCCCGATGAGCTTTATATAAAGGTTAGGATTCTCGTCCTTCACCCCGCCGTTCCAGATAAATGCTATCTGGTTGCCATCGGGCGAGAAGGTTGGAGAGGTAGCGCGGCCCGGATAGGACGTAAATGGAACAATGCGGACATCTCCATATTCTGAGGACTGCCTCGAATGCATCGCCCAAATGAGTGCCGGGATAGCTGCGAGCAGGAACCCAGCCACCAGGGACGGCCACGCCGCCGCGATTCTCGCTCTGAACATCGATGACCGCTTCGGGGAAAGCTCGGCCACCGCTAGGGCGTCTGCTGGCTCCAGCGAAGCTGTTGCAGTTTCTGCGATCGGTTCGGGTTCAGGTAGCGCTTCTTCTTCCGGAGGCGCCTCAAAGGTGACGGGCACCATGAGCCGATACCCTTGCTTGTTAATCGTCTCGATTACACGTGGCGCATGCGGATCGTCGTTCAGCGCGTGGCGAAGCTCAGAGATGCATCGGGTTAACGACGCTTCGCTGACATAAACGTTGGGCCAGACCGCCTGGATGAGTTCTTCCTTTGAGAGCACTTGGCCGGAGTGGGTAGCTAGCTCGACGAGTACGAGCATCACCTTCGGCTCGAGACGCACAACTGAATTACCGTCCTGCATCCGGTTCCGAGCAGGCTCGATCTTCCAGTCGCCAATACGGAAGTCACCTTGAAACGGCATCGTGACCGATCTCTCTAGATATTTCATGCCTCAGGCACAAACCTCGGCGTCCCCGGGCGAGAAACTCCAAAATGACATATTTCATTCCTGTGCAGCTCAGTGTAGCTGATTCTAAAGGGGAAATCACCGCTGATGAATCGCTGAAGTTCTTCGTGGAGATTCATTAGGAAAGCATCCACGGCCCATTCTTGCTTGGGTTCCGTGTCCTTAGTACTCTCGCTGCGGTTCAGAGCTTAGCAGAAGATAAACCGGAGCAAGTCCACGGGTGGGGAGTGCGTTTGAGACCCCTCCCGGAGAGATGAGCCCTCAAGAAGTAAAGTGGCAGATTCGCCAACTGAGTTCAGGCCTACAGGGACCAGTAAAGGTGGACGCCTTGCACGAGTTGTCTTGTTTTACATATTCATGGAGGAAGGAACATCTATGTCCCAAGTAGCGAAGCGCTGGCATGTGCCGGTGCTGGTACTTGTTCTCCTGCTGATGATTTGTTCCGCCGCGATCGCCCAAGTTATCAATGGCACGATCACCGGCGAGGTAAAGGATGCTTCGGGAGCTATCGTTCCGAAAGCGACCGTTACCGTCGAAGACAAGTCCATCGGCGTACACCAGGTCACAACCACGGATGCTCGGGGTGTCTTCTATTTCCCCTCTCTGCCCAAGGGCACCTATTCGGTCACAGTTTCTGCAGCAGGCTTCAAGCAGTTGGATAAGATCGGAATCCCGCTCTCCAACGGCGACCACTTGAATACCGGCGAGTTCAAGCTCGCGGTTGGTGGCAGCAAAGAGACCGTGACGGTCGAAGCCGATGCGGGCCAGATCCAGGTTCAGAGCGAAAGCGCTGAACGTTCTGCAACGATCACTGGTCAACAGCTCAATGACCTCGGCATGAACGGCCGCATGATCCTTGACTACCTCAAGGTCATCCCCGGCGTTGTCAGCACGTTCAATGGACAACAGTCCAGCAAGGGCGGGCTCGGCAACATCCAGGTGAACGGCGGTCGTGGCGGTATGACCGGCTTTACCATTGACGGCATCAACAACGTCGACAATGGTTGCAACTGCGCCACACAGATCACCATCAACCCTGACGCCATTGCTGAAGTCAAGGTGCTGACCTCGAACTATCAGGCGGAATACGGCAAGTCCGCCGCCGGCCAGGTCTCGGTCACCACGAAGGGTGGCGACAATCAGTTCCACGGCAATCTTCGTTGGTTCCATCGTCATGAGGGTTTCAACGCTGAGCAGTGGTACGACAAGCAGGCGAATGCTGTCTATTTCCAAGCTCATCCAGATGCCGCGAAATCTAGCGAACCCAACCCGAAGCAGAAGTATCGCTACAACTACTTCGGCGGACAGATCGGCGGACCGGTGCTCATTCCGGGAACCGACTTCAACAAGAACCGTGACAAGGTGTTCTTCTTCTTCAATCAGGAGTGGTATCGCCAGCTTCTGCCGGATGGCTTCGATAAGGTGTATGTCCCTACCGAGGCTGAACTGAACGGCGACTTCTCCCAGAGCCGAGACGGCTATGGCAACCTGGTCACGATCAAGGATCCTAACGGCAATCCTTATCCTGGCAAGCAGCTTCCCAACATCAACAAGAACATGCAGGCGGCTCTCAAGGCCGTATATCCACGCCCGCGCGCTTCTGATTGGGATCCGCGAATGACTTGCGGCAGTGATGGGAAGTCACAGTGCTATCAGTACAACTACATCACCAACAAGACCACGACTCACCCCCGTCGCGAAGATATTGGCCGTCTTGATTACCAGATCAACTCTGCCAACCGCGCATACTACAGCTATGCCAACAATGACGGCTCCCAAGGCCTGCCTGAAGGCATGAGCCCCCAGGGTATTTCTAACTTCATGTTCCCTGGCGGTATGAAGCTGAATGAACCGGGCTACAACACGGTTCTGCACCTTACTAGCACCCTCTCGCCGACGATGGTCAATGACGTGTCGTTTGGCTGGTCCGTCAACAGACAGTGGATCAACTCTGTTAATGATGCAGTTCTTGCCAGCAAGTACAACCTGAATATTCCGCTGGTTTACCCGGTTGGCGCGGATTCGCCAATCCCTGACTTCAGCTTCGGCGCCCGTAATAACCAGACCGGCACCTGGAGCTATTTGGGTTCAATTCCTTGGCGCAATGGCGCGACTGTCATTGACTTCAACGACAATCTTTCCAAGATGGTCGGCAAGCACATGTTGAAGGCCGGCATCCTAGTTGAACGCAGCCGCAAGGACCAGGGCTCTTGGGGCAACGCGAACGGTTCGTTCAACTTCTCCACCAACAACAAGGATCTTCCGGCTTCTCTTGACACGGGCGACAGCTACGCGAACGCTCTGCTCGGAAACTACACCAGCTTCCAGCAGCAGAATGGCCGTCCGCGCGGCTTCTATCGCTACTGGAACGTTGAGTTCTTCGTGCAGGACACCTTTAAGGTGACCAGCCGATTGACCTTGGATTACGGCATGCGTTACGCCTGGGTCCAGCCGCAGTACGATGCTCGCAATCAAGTCAGCTACTTCGATCCTTCTGCCTGGGATCCCAGACAGACTGTTCGCCTCTACAAGCCGACGCCGGCTGATGGCGGAAACACCGGTTACGATCCTGTTTCCGGCGCGAAAGTCGCTCAGAACATGATCGGCTCCATCGTTCCCGGATCCGGTAACCAGTTCAATGGTATGGTTTCGGCTGCAAACGGCGGATATGCCGGTGGCTTCCAGAACCGTTGGTTCATGCCTGAGCCGAGCATCGGTCTCGCTTACGATTTGACCGGGAACTCGAAGCACGTTGTTCGCACCGGCTTCCGTATCGCGCACGACCGCTTCCAAGGCAACCCGATCTACAACCTGGCAGTTGGCAACATGAACGGTGCTGACCCGACGTTCAAGGGCGGCACGGTCGATGCGCTTCCCTCTCTTGCTGCGACGGCGCCGATGGCACCTTTCAAGGTCTATGGCTTCGACAAGACTGGCAAGGTTCCTACCATCTACAGCTACAGCTTCGGCATTCAGAATGACATAGGCTGGAACACCATCCTGGATGTGTCTTATGTTGGCAATGTTCAGCGTCATCTCTCGCAGAAGCACAACCTGAACGCCGTTCCTTACGAGACCACGTTCACGCTCGCCGCTCAGGATCCTTCGAAGTACGGCAACAACAACCACGTTGTTACCGATGAATCCTCCTGGATCGGTTCGGCTTGGACCTCGAAGGGATTCCACTATATGGGCGACAACGCCTTCAATCAGGTCTTCCTGGCTCCTTATCAGGGCTATGGGGATATCGAGTACTGGACCTGGGACGGCGTCGGCAACTACAACTCGCTGCAGGTCGCTTTGAATCGTCGTTTCGGCAACAACCTGACTTTCGGCGTGGCTTACACGTTCTCGAAGACCTTGGTAACCTCCAGCGCAGACGGTGATTGGACCAACATCCTTCCCGGCGGCGTGCGGAAGTTCAACTACGGGTATGCATCGTTCGATCGCCCGCACAACCTGGTCATCAACTACGTTTATTCGCTGCCTAAGTTCAGCAAGCACCTCGGTGGTTCGAAGCTTCTCTCCTACATCACCGATGGTTATCAGTTGGAAGGTTTGGCTCAGTTCATCAAGGGCACGGCTGGAAGCGCAGGAACCAACTACACGATCAATGGCTGGTACATCGCGCCTGAAATCACTGGTTCCTACACGGAAGGTCCGAACACCGTCACTCTGTTCAACCCGACCAAGGGCAATGGTGGAAATCCGTATTCTCACCTGAACCCGAGTGCTTATGCTCTACCTGAAATCGGCACCTCTACCCCGCAGCGTCGCGGCTATCTGCGCAACGGCGGAACGAATAACTTCGATATGTCGGCGTATAAGAACATCCCGCTCGGTGGCAATGAATCGCGCTACCTCCAGCTCCGTGCCGAGGCGTTCAACGTGTTCAATCACCCGCAATTCTGGGGGATCAACACCGACATGGGCAGCCCGAACGTTAACGACCAACTCAATCCGTGGGGCAACCTGTTCGGAAACTGGAGCAATTGGTCGAAGGCAAGCCCGGTTCAGCCCAGCAAGCTCCGTCCTGCTGGCCAGAAGGGTAACATCGGCAACTACTTTGGCGAGTACAACAATGGCGGCAACGCCCGCGTGTTGCAACTGGCTGTAAAGTTGTACTTCTAACCACAAGCGAGGCCCGCAGCGTAAGTTGCGGGCCTTTTTTCATCTTTTTACGAACTTTTACAAGCTCGCAGAGGATGTTCCACGCCGTTACGGCGCGGTTGCAAATGGGATACCAGCGTGAAAACTCGTCGCGATTTCATGAAACTCGCAGTGGCTGGAGTGGCGACCTCGGCGATGGCCGAATCTGTACTCCCGCACTCTGACCCGTCTCGGGTTGCCCCCTCTCCAACCGGATCCATCAGCATTCATGTCACATCCGGTGAAAAACGATTCCAAGCTCAAAATCCAGTTCAATGGAAGGCCGCAAAACCGCGTTCTCGCGATGTTGTTGTGCTTGATGAAGGCAAGAAGTTTCAGGAAGTGCTTGGCTTCGGAGCCGCGCTGACAGATGCCGCGTGTCACAACTTCAATGCGCTCACGCCTGAAAAGCGGGATGAGCTATTACACGAAATCTTTGATCCGTCGCAAATGGGTTGCAGCGTCAGCCGAATCTGCATTGGCGCAAGCGATTATTCATGCAAACCGTACTCCTATTGCGATGGCGATCCTGACCCTGAACTAAAGCGATTCTCGATGGAACACGACAAGGAAATGATCCTTCCGGCCATCAGAGCCGCGCGCTCCATCAATCCTGATCTGTTCTTGCTCGCCTCTCCCTGGAGCCCGCCGGGTTGGATGAAGTCCAGCGGCACCATGCTTGGTGGCGCAATGACCAAGCGGAATTATGAGACTTACGCGCGTTATCTCGTTCGCTTCCTGCAGGAGTACCAAAACGAAGGTGTGCGCGTGAATGCGTTGACCACGCAGAACGAGGTCGATACCGACCAGGACGGAAGAATGCCAGCCTGCCTCTGGGGGCAGGAGTACGAAGCCGAATTCATCGTTCGCCAGCTTGGTCCGCAATTGCTGCGGAACAATCTCGACACAAAGATTTGGCTTCTTGACCACAACTATGACCTCTGGGGACGTGTGACGTGCCAACTCGATAAGCCCGAACTGAACAAGTACGTCGATGGTGTTGCATGGCACGGATATGTCGGCAAGCCCGAGTTCATGACACGAGTGCATGACTTCCACCCTGACAAGCACATGTACTTTACCGAGGGCGGCAGTGACGTTGCGGAGAAAGATTACGTGACGAACTGGTGCAAGTGGGGAACCACGTTTGCCGGCATCATGCGCAACTGGGCTCGCTGCGTCATTGTGTGGAACTACATGTTGGATGAGAACGGTGGTCCCAACATCGGACCCTTCCAATGTGCAGGCATGATCACTCGCAACTCGAAGACAGGAGAGCTGACGCGCAACGGTATCTACTGGGCAATGGCTCACTATTCACGTGCAGTGCGCCGAGGCGCTCGTCGCGTCGGATCCGATGGAGAGATCGCGGGCCTGGCACATGTCGCCTTTGTGAATCCTGATGGAAAGCGGTCGCTCGTGCTTACCAACACAGGTCCGGCTCGCTCCATAGCGGTGCAACTCGGCACTGGTTCAGCCGAAGTCAATTTGGATGCGGATTCCGTCACCACCCTAACGTGGGGTGCCTGAACTACTGTACCCGGAGACAGAAATGCTGAAATATTTCAGTAATACAAAGTTTCGTTACGGCTTATTAATAGCATTTGTAATTACAGCGTTGATCGCCATCTCCAGTTGCAGCGGCGGAGGTTCTGGTTCTTCCTCTACACTGATTCCAACTCCGACGGCAGCGACTCCAACCTTCTCGCCAGCTGCAGGCACTTATACCGGCACGCAGTCAGTGACCATTGCGGACAGTACTTCTGGCGCGACGATCTATTACACGACAGATGGCACCACGCCAACCACATCGTCCTCGGTCTATAGCACTGCCATACCTGTAAGCTCTACGACGACGATCAAGGCGATTGCCACCGCGTCCGGTTACACGACGAGTGCGACGGCTTCGGCCACCTACACAATTCAGACGCCGACGGCTGCTACCCCGACCTTCTCGCCAGCCGCAGGAACGTACACCAGTACGCAATCGGTGACCATCTCCGACAGCACGTCTGGTGCGACTATCTACTACACAACGGACGGCACCACGCCGACAACATCGTCTTCGGTCTATAGCACTGCCATACCTGTAAGCTCTACGACGACGATCAAGGCCATTGCCACCGCATCGGGATACACAACGAGTGCGACGGCCTCGGCGACGTACACAATTCAGGCGCCGACGGTTGCGACACCGACGTTTTCTCCAGCCGCAGGCACGTACAACACTGCGCAATCTGTAACAATCTCTGATACTACGGCGGGTGCGATTATCTACTACACGACGGACGGCACCACGCCTACGACATCGTCCTCCGTGTACAGCAGTCCGATTCCTGTAAGTGCTACGACCACTATCAAGGCGATCGCCTCTGCGCCTGGATACACCACCAGCGCTGTTGCTTCGTCCACTTATGTAATCCAGACCGGCAGTTCCAGCGGAACGCCTGTCGCGGTTGTCATAACGAGTGCCGATTACGGACACAAATTGGAAGCGCAGCCGAACGTGACTTTCGCGACAGGAACCGCTTCAGCATCAACCGCAACCATCGTTGTTGACGAAATGCAAACCTATCAGCAGATCGAAGGCTTCGGCGCGGCATTTACTGACACTGCGGGATACCTCCTGAATCAGGTTGCCCCTACCTCTGAACGCGATGCAGCGATGAAGAATCTGTTCACCCGCGAGGGCAACGGAATCGGTCTCAGCTTCATGCGCAATCCAATGGGCTCTTCGGATTTGGCGCGCACACTGTACTCGTATGACGACAACAATGGTGTGGCCGATCCTTCGTTGGCCAACTTCTCCATTTCCCATGATCAGGCTGACATTCTGCCACTGACGCTGAAGGCAAAGCAGCTCAATCCTCAGCTCAAGATCATGGCTAACCCGTGGAGCCCGCCGGGTTGGATGAAGACGAACGGTTCCATGGTGGGCCAAGCCTGCTCAAGCAACACACTGTTGAGCAGCATGTACACGCCATTCGCAAACTACTTCGTCAAATATATCCAGGCGTACGGTGCTGCAGGCGTCGATATCGATTACATCTCTCTGCAGAATGAGCCGCTCTACACGCCAACCAGTTACCCCGGAATGTGCATGCAGGCGGACCAGCAAACGACGGTTCTGCGTGACTTCATCCTGCCGGCACTTACCGCCAATAATCTGAAGACCAAAGTATTGGTATACGACCACAACTGGGATGGCACGAGCTTCCCGCAGACAGTGTTCAGTGATTCCACGATCGCGGCCTCGACCCAAGTTGCCGGAATCGCGTGGCACGGATACGGTGGAACTCCCGGAGCGCAGACGCTGTTGCACAACCAGTATCCGCAATTTGGGCAATACCAAACCGAACACTCCGGTGGTACCTGGGTGAACAACCAGGGCCAGTCGGACTTCGAAGAGATCACCCAAGTCATGCGCAACTGGAGCAAGGCATACGTAAAGTGGAGCCTTGCTGTGGACGAAAACCTCGGGCCTCACTATGGCGGGTGCGGAACCTGCACGGCTCCCATCACGGTCAACAGCACCACTGGTGCTATCAACTACAATCTCGAGTACTATACGCTCGGAATGTACAGCAAATACATTCTGCCCGGCGCCACTCGAATCTACTCCAGCAACGCGCCCGGACTTCTCAGCAGTGCATATGTGAATCCGGATGGTTCCAAGGTGCTGGTCGCATTCAATGACACGTCCAGCTCCATGTCGTTCCAGATCCAGTGGGGCGATCAAACGCTCTCGTACACGCTAGCCAGCCAGACGGCCGCGACCTTCACGTGGAGCGGTTCTCAGGCTGCAGTGCCAACGCTGAATGCCAAGTCCAAGGTCATGACGTCCAGCTACAGTTCCGTGACAGGGTTCCAGACTGAAACCAACAGCGACGGGACTGCTGCCGGCTTTGATCTAGGCTACAGCTCAACCGGTTCGACCGCTGTTTACAAGAACGTGGATTTTGGAACCGGCGTGAGCGGAATGAACCTGCGTGTTGCTTGCAGCGGAAGCTGCGGCGGCTCCGTCGAGTTCCACCTCGACAGCCCGAGTGGTACGGTAGCTGCCACGGCAAGCTTGCCGAGCACCGGAGGCTGGCAATCTTGGCAAACCGTAGCCGGAACGATGAACGGATCAACCACCGGCGTGCATGACGTCTACATGGTCATCAAGTCCGGAGGCGCAAACCTCAACTGGTTCCAATTCAACTAGAAGTCGCATCCTGATCCTCGCGCAGTTCCGGAATATCGGAACTGCGTTTTTTTGTTGTCATGACAACGCTCCTGTTTGTTCGAAGATTCTCGATCTTTTACGACGATTCCTCAGCCCGACACTCATCTCACTTACAGTAGTGGTCTTACAGAGTAGAGCGCATGCCATTTGTCAGCATCGAGAATTCGCCACTAGCAGGACGCCCTGCCGAGATTCACTATCGCGAGTTTGGGAACGGCGCACCTCTCGTCTTCCTCCATGGTGGCTGGGGATACCACATCTATCCCCTCAACAGACAGCTACGTGATCTGAAGTCGCACAGAGTCCTGATCCCCGATCGGAGCGGTTATGGGCTTTCGACCAAGCCTGCCGAGTCTGGCGCCGACTTTCATTATCGAGCGGCTGAGGAAACATTGCTCTTCCTCGACGCATTGGGGATTCGGGAAGCGACACTTTGGGGGCACAGCGATGGTTCGGTCATCGCAGTAAACATCGGCCTGATGGCTCCCCAACGCTGTCGTGGTCTCATCCTCGAATCCTTTCATTACTTCCGTCGCAAGATTGCGTCGCGCCAGTTCTTTGAGGCTATGGCATCTGCTCCCGAAAGCTTTGGTCCACGCGTATCTGCGGTTCTCGCCCATGAGCATGGTGAAAACTACTGGCGCGAGTTGGTGAAGATGGAGGGGTCTACATGGCTGCAAATCGCAAAGCTCGCCGACTCAGGTACGGCAGACCTTTATGACGGACGACTGCGGGATTTGCAGGCTCCAGCAACATTCATTCATGGTGCTCGCGACCCGCGCACCGATCCTGGAGAACTGGACGCTGTTCGATCTGAGCTTCCGTCTTCCGAGATTCGCTTGATCGACAATGGAGAACACTGCCCTCACAGCGAGAGAAATGCGTTCGACGAGTTTACCGCTGAACTTCTGCGCGCGTTGAATATGTCAGAGGCGGTGGAAAGCGGTAGCTAAATCTGCCTTCTTCGCGAACTCGCACCGCGGTACAAACATTTGAATCGTTGTACGTCAGGTCTGAATCTTTTCACAGTAAGTGGCGCGGGAACGGGTTGGTTCTGTTCCTGATTCATTTCCGGCACACTCGCGGTACCGTAAGCAACGCGCGGTAGATCGCTCGATTCCCGACCGGATCCAGCAAATATATCGACGCATGTAAATCCACTACCGGTGTATCCGGAATGGGTGCGAGATGGACAATCGCGTGCAAAGGTTGCCCACGGCCGCCATCTATACGAGTGATACCGGTCACAGAACAAGGGAACTTGATCGTGGGATTCTCTTCGGCAAGCCAGAACATCGGCAGAAGCTAATGGCTCAGCCACTCGCCACATCTGCGACTGCCGAGGGGTAATACACAGCACAACGTAAAGGTGTCGAGTCTCACAGGTAGAGGATGCCTGTTACTCGCTCACCCTGACGCGCCTCGAGTGAAGTTTCAGAGGTGCGAACTACGTCATTCATTTGTGACTGACGGAGACAGGATCAGTGTCGGAAATGCCTGTCTGTACGTTCGAACGAAAGAATTCATTACTGATTCGAGGAGAATGTGGATATATGGCGACCGTAGCTATCGGAGATTATGGGCAACTTCAACCGAGATCGCACGCTAACAAGGTGGTGACGATCCACCCCAAGCCTTTGCTTGGAAAAGTAGCGCTTGTAACTGGTGGCGCGCGCGGAATCGGACGCGCGATTGCGCTTGAACTTGCAAGCCGCGGCGCATCGGTCGCCATCAACTATCGTTCCAGCGCAACAGAGGCAGACAAGGTCGCTGTAGAGATCAACGGCCTCGGTTCTGACAGTCTGCTTATTCAAGGCGACGTTTCCTCCAACGAAGATTCGAAGTGCGTGATGGAAGCAGTGTTGGATCACTACAAGCAGATCGACATTCTCGTGAACAACGCGGGGATCACGCGTGACCGCACTCTGCGCAAGATGTCGGACCAGGAATGGAACGACGTGCTCAACACGAATCTCAACGGCACGTTCTTCTGCACGCGCGCGGCACTGCCCTCGATGATTCAGAACCGCTATGGCCGCATCGTCAACATCGCGTCTATCGTGGGTCAGGCCGGAGCTTATGGGCAGGCAAACTATGCGGCCAGCAAGGGCGCCATCATTGCCTTCACCAAGACTGTCGCGCTTGAAGTTGCTCAGTACAACATCACTGCCAACGTGATTGCTCCGGGCTATACAGCAACCGACATGGTCGCAGCAATGCCTGATGAGGTGCTGAAGAGCATCGAGGCAAAGATCCCGTTGAAGCGCCTCGGCCAGCCTCAGGAAATTGCAAAAGCTGCCGCCTTCCTCATTACCGATGGCAGCTATATCACCGGACACGAACTCAATGTGAATGGCGGAGTGCACATGTGATTCGGCAATCGATAAGCCTTCGAGTGGGTGTCCCAGTTGACACCCACCTTGGCCCTCCGACGAACTCGTCAACTATTCACTTGACACGGCAGTAAAGCGGAGTAACATTGCTGCAATGCAGCATAGTGCGCAGCAATCGCTAATGCTCCCAGGAGAGAACATGAGCACGAAATCCAGCAAGCCTGAACCCGAAGCAGCAGGAAACACCCTTTGCCCAGCGTCGTATGCCACTTTGCTCCAGAAGGGATTTGCCGAAACCGTAAAAGCCAGTAAGACGTCGCTCGATCTAGCTGCTGAACAGAACGCGCAGCTCGTTGCAGCCTACAAGAAAGGCTTGAATCCAGCGATTCCGGGCTCATTCCTGTTTGACCTCGCCGGTCAGGCGTTCGCAGGCTATGTGGAGTTGCAGAAGCAGTTACTCGATGTCGCTGTCGAGCAGAGCTCCGCGTTTGTGGAAGCCGCGAAGGAAGTTAGCCACGACACGAGCAAAGCGCAAAGCGAAATCACGAACCTCGTACAACAATCCGTACAGCGCACGGTTGAAGTTCAGGCTTCATTGCTGAATTACGCAGCGAAGCAATCAAGAGTCGTCAGCGAAGTTGTGAAGCAGCAACCCGGCATCGCGGGCACTTCCAACGAAGCTGTTGCGAACACGGTTCAGCAAACGGTAGAAACTGTCATCACGGCTCAGAAAGACATCCTGAATTCCGCCAGCAAGGCTGTGAAGGCAGCTGCCGCCAAGGCATAAGAACTGCACAAATCTTCATCACATCTCGGAGCGCCGCATCAGGGCGCTCCATTTACTTTTGCGAACTGCGTGAGGATCTTTTATGAACGAAACAAAGCCTGAGATAACGAAACCATTAGACCCATTTGAGCCGTGGCGGAAGATGCGCGATTCCTACATGGAGGTCTGGGCAAAGGCCATGGGCGAGACCGTGAATTCGGAAGCATACAGCCAAGCCACTGGCGCAATGCTTGAGAGCTTCTTCATGACGGCGCCTTTCCGTGAAGCTCAGAAGAAGATGATGTTGAGTGCGTTGGAACAACTCAACATGCCGTCGCGGGAGGAAGTTCTAAGTCTGGCTGAGCGGTTGTCCAATCTCGAATTGCTGCTTGATGACATGGACAATAAGCTCACAACTCTTCTTCGATTCGCGACAGAGAATGCATCGAAGTCAAACTACCCCGAGCCTGCACAGATTTCGTCCGAGTCGGCCATACATGCTGCCGAGCAGCCGTTGCAATCACAGCCAGCATCGCAGACCGAAACGCTCAATCAAGTGCCAGAGGTCGACCGTTCGCTTCCGGTGGAGCAGTCGGGTGATGCGAAGTCAGAGGCGGAGTTGCGCACAATGCCCGTTCCAAGCGAATCGGCACCTCAGAGCGAGCAACAGGAGAAGAAAGCAAGTTGATGGAGTTGCAGGCGAGCGTTCAAAACTCGCCAGCACCTCACATTGCAATACCACCATTGATCGCGAGTTCCTGCCCGGTGATGTAATCACCATCCAGGGCCAGGAACGCCGCCGCCTTTGCGATCTCCTCTGGCCTGCCCAAACGACGCAGAGGAATCTTCGTCTTTATTTTGGTAAGAACCTCTTCCGGCATCGCCGCCACCATCTCTGTCCCGGTATAACCAGGCGCTATGCAGTTTGCCGTGATGTTGTGCTTCGCCGTTTCCAGCGCGAGCGCTTTCGTGAATGCCGCAATGCCGCCTTTGCTCGCAGCATAATTGGCCTGGCCGAATCCGCCGATCTGTCCTATGAGTGAGCTGATGTTGATAATCCTGCCGAACTTCTGCTCCATCATCACTGGCAACACAGCGCTCGTGCAGTAGAAGGTTCCGTTCAGATTGACGTTAATAACGTGCGCCCAATCCTCATCGGTCATCTTGCCCAGGGACTTGTCCCGCGTAATCCCAGCGTTGTTTACCAGAATGTCGATTCGCCCCAGCCTGTCCAATACACCTTGCACGATCTTGCGGGCCTCAGCACTCGAAGACACGTCGCCCTGAAACACCTCGCAACGTCCACCGAACTGGCAAATCTCTTCAGCCAGCGATTCCGCCAGCTCGCGATTCGTCCGATAGTTAACGGCCACAATCGCGCTTCGGTGCGCGAGCTCAACAGCAATGGCACGACCAATGCCACGAGATGCCCCGGTGACAAGGGCCACCTTTCCTCCGAGAGCGCCAACGCGTCGCTCTTTCCCAATCCACTTCTCAGCCGCCATTCAACAACTCCTGCCGACACCGCTTTCACTTTTGTAGCGGAAGACTTCAATTGCGATGCGTCTCTCAGGGCGCGAGATGACAGTGTTCATGTACTCTGCTTTTCTCGCCATTGTATGAACAATGTGGCTTACAATTCAGAGCACTTACTGAGGTGAGTGATGTCTTATGACCGCGAAGCGACAACCAAAACTGAACCTCAAGAACAAAGGCCGCAAGTGGATTCATATGATTCGGGGCACGAGTACAGCATCGAGCACTTTGTCGAACTTCGAATGCTGCTTGAGGATGATGACGACCAGCGCTCGAGCAAAAGAGTAAAAGCTGCCGCTGCGTAATAGGCAAGCAGCTACGGTGTAGCCATTCTTACAAAAAGCGAGCGCAGCAGGTGTTCTCCTTGCTGCGCTCTTCATTTCAGATTGGATTCAACTCAGAAGTGGAACCCTCCGCCACAGATCAGAACTTCGCCTGTGACGTAGTCAGATAATGGAGAGCAGAAGAACAGCACTGCGCCTGCTGCTTCCTCTGGAGTGCCGAGTCGCCCCAACGGACACGAGTGCTTCACCGACTCCAGCATGGATGGTTGTACTCCGATTTTGATCTGATGTCCGTGCATCTCCATGTTGGCGTTCTCGCCCGTTAGCGGTTGCACCAGGCGGGTGTTGATCAGGCCAAATCCTACGGCGTTTACATTCACGTTGTAACGGCCCCATTCCTTGGCGAGTGTCTTTGTCAGTCCAATCACACCTGCTTTGCCGGATGAGTATCCCGCCTGGCCTGCATTGCCGTCCGTTCCGGCGATGGAGGTAATGTTTACGACCTTGCGCATCACGGTCTTGCCCGCCGCGATCTCTTCTTTTGCTTTGTCTCTTATGTACGACGAAGCCGCTCGCAAGATCCGAAAGGGAACTAACAGGTGGATTTCGAGCATGGCGAGAAACTGTTCGTCTGTCGTCTTCTGTATCACTCCATCCCAGCTATATCCGGCGTTGTTCACGATGATATCGAGCGAGCCAAAAGATTCGATCGTCTTCTGCACTAGTTTGTCCGGAGTCGAAGGATCTACAAGATCACCTGTACAGTGCTCGACCCTGTAGCCGGACCTTTTAAAGGCTGCTTCCGTTTCGCAAAGCGCGGATTCATCAAGGTCGTTGACCATCACCTTGGCTCCAGCCGCAGCCAGCTTCTCTGCTATAGCCCGTCCAATACCCCGCCCGGATCCCGTGACTAGCGCCGTCTTGCAACAAAGACTAAAAGACATAGTTCTTCTCACCTTCCCCAAACACGATCATGCACAGTGATTTCCTGACAATTCTTGATTTGTGCAGTGCAGCATAATTTATGAGATGCGTTCAGAATGGAATCGGAGCAGACTTCGAAACCGCTTTTCGTTCAGAAAATAGATACCTCCCACGGTCCCATCGCTCGCGAGGCCGCCGTCACCTCAGGAATGTTGAGCAGCAAATCGCAGTTCTTTGCTCGTCAGCTCTGATTTCGCCATATACTACAGCGCACGTCAGGCGTGGGGCTGGCGCGATAACTCGTGCAAGTTCTTCTTTGTAGATCAAAACTCTCCGTGAGCACCGTGATGCATGGCCTGCGGGCGTGCTTCAAGTGGAAGGCATTGCATGGGAATACCTGAGAAGATCCCTGATGACGATGCGACCATAGTTGGCGGCATCGCCGCAGTCCGGGCATCGCGAAGCAGTAACTCCGGAGTTCACTCGCAGGTCGGGCCTGTCTACGAGACAGGCACCTTGCTGGTCGGTCGCTATCAGATTATGGAGCTGCTCGGCCAGGGCGGCATGGGTGCGGTCTACAAGGCACATGATCGCGAACTTGATCGCACTGTGGCGCTCAAAACGATTCGCGCGGAAATGGCCGGGAATGCCGAGATGCTTGCGCGCTTCAAGCAGGAGATCATTCTCGCCCGCCAGATCACTCATCGCAATGTAATCCGCATTTACGACATCGGCGAAGCTGATGGTGCAAAGTTCATCACTATGGAGTACGTCGAGGGTGATGATCTGCGCTCACTGTTGCAGCAGAAAGGTAAGTTCTCCGCCAACGAAGCTGTAGAGATAATGAAGCAGGTGTGTCGCGCATTGGAGGCGGCGCATGTCGAAGGTGTGATCCATCGCGACCTGAAGCCGCAGAACATCATGCGCGATCAACATGGACGTATCGTCGTCATGGACTTCGGCCTCGCACGTCCGTTTGGACTTGATGGACTCACGCAGACGGGCGTACTCGTTGGGACGATGGAATACATGTCCCCCGAACAAGCAATGGGTACGGCGGTCGATGCTCGCTCGGACCTCTTTGCTGTCGGACTTATCTTCTTTGAACTCCTCACTGGCCGAGGCCCTTACAAAGCTGACACTGCGATCGCCAGCCTGCTCAAACGGTCGCAGGAACCCGCTGTGCACGCATCGCAAGTCGATAAGGCGATTCCTCCCGTGCTGAGCGATATCGTCGCCAAATCCCTTGAACGCGATCGCTCACGCCGCTACCAGAACGCTAGCGAGATACTTCGGGATCTCGAACTTTGGCAGTCTGGCAGCGCGGTTAAGGTGAAGAAGATTCGGCGGTCCGCCTCCGCCAAGGTGAAGAACGCCGCATACGCCGTCGCAACAGTGGCACTCGTGGCAGTTTTAATCGCCGTGTTCATCGGACTTCGTCACAGATCTTTCCCATCGGCCCCGCAACATGCTGTAAATGCGACACCTGCTGTGTCGATTGCGTTTCTCCCGTTTCGCAATGCGACCGGCGACCCTGCGCTTGACTGGGTCGGGGCAAGCATTGCAGAAACACTGAGCAGTGGAGTCGGCCAATCTCCATGGCTGCATATCGCGTCCGCCGATCGTATTTATCAGGTTCTCAGAGATTTGAGGATTTCACCTGGCGCACCGATCGACGAGAGCACACTCCGTCGCGTTGCCGATTTCAGCAGCTCTGACCAACTCATCTCAGGACAGTATGCGCGGCATGGCAATGTGCTTGAGATTGAAGCGACAATTCAGGACTTCAAGAACTCGCACACGAAGAATCTCAAGGCCACAGTTTCAGACGAAAGCCAGTTGCTTCCTGCCATCGGCAATCTGTCGCGCTCGGTACAGGAGAACTTGTCTCTACCCGATGCAGCGATACAAGAATTGCGCGCCGCGGCCTTTGTTCCTTCTACAAAGTCTGTCGATGCCTTACGTGAATACACCGCAGGATTGCAGTCCGAGCGCGAGGGTAATCACCTGGCTGCGCAGAAGCGATTCGAAAGTTCTGTAAAGCACGATCCTGAGTTCGCGTTGGCATACTGGCGACTCGGCCAATCCTATGCGGAACTGGGCTATGCCACTGAGGCTGCATCTGCATCGCGAAAGGCGGTTGACCTCAGTACGAATCTCCCGGAACGCGAAAGGCTGATGATTCGAGCAAGCCACTCCCGGGTCATCAACGACACCGAAACCGCGATTCGAAATTACGAGCAACTGGCAACGCTTTCGCCAGAAGATGATGACCTTCAGTTCGCACTTGCGAAGCTGTATCTTTCGACCGGAGCCTACGACAAGGCGCGCGAACAGTTTCAGCGAATACTAAGTCACGATCCGAAATCTGTTGATGCGCTTATTGGAATGGGTAAAGTCGAAACCGTTCGGCTCAACCCGCAGGACAGCATCGAAACCCTCAACCGGGCTCTGGCGCTAACGATCCAGTTCGGTAACGATGAACGAAGAGCAAAGGTGCTGCAGGATATTGGTGTTGCATATCGGCAGTTGAACAAGCCCGATGACGCGCTGCGCTACGCTCAGGAATCCCTTGACATTCGCCGTCGCCTTGGCCAACAGCAGGGAATTGCTGAGAGCCTTCACACGATTGCTCAAATACAAACTCGGCAGGGCAAAATGGAGCCCGCCATTCAGGGTTTTGAAGACGCCATTCGCATCCAACGCGCCATTGGCGATAACCGCGGACTCGCCGACACGTTGATCGATTACGGAAATCTTTACAACGAACGCAGTGATTACGACCGCGCCCTCAAGGCGTACAAGGAGTCGCTGCAGATTGAGCGTAATCTCGGGGACAAAACTCTCGAGGCTGTAAACCTGAACAACATCGCATTGATATACGTCAATAAAGCGCAATACGACGACGCACTGAGTTATTACGAACAAGCCTTACACCTGCGCGAGCAACTTAAAATCCCGAGCGATGTTGCAGACACCTTGCACAATCTCGGAGACGTCGCGACCTATACCGGTCAGAACGATCGCGCGCTTAGCAATTATCGGAAAGCGCTCGACATTCGCCGTCAGACAGGAGATCGCCGTGGAGCCGCAATGGATGAGCAAAGCATCGCCTTCGCCTTTGAGCAGCAGGGAAATTTCGGCGCGGCCTTGAAGTCCACCACTGAAGCTGCTCAGACTTTTCGCGAGTTGCAGGAGCACGGCTTTTGGGTTGCCGAAGTGCTTGGCGCTTACGGCAATGCGTTGAATCTGTCTGGACGATGGGCAGAGTCGCAGCAACCTCTGGACGAGGCCTTGGCGATTGCGCGTGATCTCAAGAATCCTGACGTGATAGCGGAACTACTGAACTATCAAGGCGACCGCCTGTTCTATGCCGGGGATATCAAGGGCGCTCGCGCGTTCTATGAACAGTCGATGAAGTCCGTGTCTCATCCTGATGCAGATCCGCACTTACTCCTTACTTCAAAGATCAATGTTGCCAAAGCGATGTTGAAAGCAGGAGACATCTCCGTCGCACTTCCGCGTCTGCGCTCCGCTGAAGATCAAGCGCGCACTCTCGGATTGAAGTATCAGGAGATTGCGGCCGGCGTTGCTTTTTCCGAAGGACTGATTGCGAAGAAAGATCTTGCGAATGCTCGACGAGAGCTCAACAGCGCTCTCGAGCAGAGCGAGCGTCTTGGCTTCCGTGCACAAACTGCCCAGATCCGCTATCTGCTCGCAAACACGATGCGCGCCAGCGGGGAAGGTGGAGAAGCGGATCGAAACCTGCAGGAAGCCCGCCGAATGATAGATCAGCTTTCAAAGGAATCAGGCGATAGCATCACGAAGCGTAGTGACTTACTGGCCATCGCGCGTTAATTCGTGATGAACAAAATAGAGCCGGAGCAACTCGCTCCGGCTCCCAACATAATTAGACGAAACTACTTCACCATGGTTACCGCCGTACAAACAGGTACAAACTGCCCCGCTCCCGTTGTAGTGCTCGACGTTGTCGTAGAAGTCACGCAGATTGTCGTCAAGCCTGGCACGAGATTATTGGTGACGAGGTTCCCAGAGTAAGTGCCACCCGCGCCTCCGTTTTGCGTGAAGAACTGGAATGACTGTCCCGTCGCAGTTTCCACCTGGTCTTGCGGTCCGGTAACGGAGACGGTCATCGCGTTCGGTGAGACGTTTGCGTTCGGCAACGCACTGCCCGTGCAGTCGGTAACGCTGACCTTCACAGCGATGTTCGAGCCAATCTTGTAGGTCGACTTCGGAAGTGGATTGTTGAATGTTGCGCTTGCGATGCATGCTCCGCCATTCGAGGATGGACAGCGGTCTGCCACTGCGTGATCGCTCCGACCGCCCCCGCCCGAGATTCCAGTGTCGCGGAAATAGTTGACCGTGGTGTCGAACGCGAACTGGTGATTCGCTGCCGCATCAGTCGGAGGACCTTCGCTCGGGTCCAGTATGAATCTTGGGCTGTTGACGAAGAAGTTCGAATTACCTGACGGACAGGCCGCCGGGACGTAGCAGTTTGCAGTGTTGCTCGTTCCCGTCAGGATTGGGCTAATCAAGGTTCCATTTACCGGGCATGCAGGAGGCTGCAGAAAGTGAATCGCCGTAACGATACTTCCCGTCGCGGGTGGATTTGCGACACGATACACCACTCTGTTGCCCTGCGCTAAATGCGTGCCACTTCCAGTCACCGTCGGAATGCCGAAATTGCCGACAGTCTGATCCGTGTACGGAATCGGCACAAGAGTTGGTCCGCCACTCGGAAACACGCTGCTGCAAGGGAAGTCGGAAAATACGGGCTCTCCTTGGCCGCAGAAGTATTCGTCAAACCGGCTCAGATATCCGAGAGGAGAACTTGCATTCTCGATAGTGGTCGGCGCTGGCTGGGGGCCTTCTCCTGTTGCGCTGATAACGAGAGTGTACGGAGATGATACGGAGTCAATCGTCGCCGACCATGTGTGGTAATTCGTGCTCTGTGTTTGTCCGGTGTTGTCCACCGTAGGCTGCAGCGTCGCCGCATCGATCTGTGGATCTCCAAAGCTTGCCACTCGAGCCACGTTACTTCCAGCAGCAAACCTTAGGGGGACGATATTCAGCTGCTGACTGCCAAGTACGCAAACTCCGCCAATTACAGGCTTGGAACTTAGATTGATAGTTGTCAATGTTTGTCCGGTCGACAGACTTACACGGAGGACGTTCGCACTGCCTACGTCTGCCACCCAGAACGAGGCCCCGTCCGGGTCGAGCGCAAGGAAGCGGAGGCTCTTCGTTTTCGAGATTCTGAATGTGTTTACGACTTTGCCGGAAGCATCCAAACGGACTACCGCACTGTCCTGAGCTATCAACATCCCATTCAGCGGTGCGTGTGTGGTTGGATTTATGTTTGCTGCTGGCAACAGTCTCACCGACCACGCTGTATCGGACGCCGTCGCGCCGACCGACTCAGTGCTCACGTTCGTCATGTCCACGCGGTTGATGCTTGTCGATGTGTTTTTTTGGAAGGCGCTACTCGAACCAAAGAATAGGCTAGTCTGGTCCGTTGCCAAATCGAGTTGGTCTGCAACTCCGGCCGCACTGATCGCAACAGGGCCCTGATACGAAATGCCCCCTGGACCGTTAGGTGGCAGATTGGGAGTGAACTGCAGCACAGAGCTGTTTGGACTTCCTACGTAAAAGTGTCCGCTCGCGTCGAAGACCAGCGATTCGGCGTACACCGGTACATTGAGAGTCCCCATAATCGTTGGTGCGCCCGCGCCGTGAGATGCGCCGCTGAACTCGATCACTGCCCCAGAGGTGGAACTTACGCCGCTGGTTGCATAGAGGTTGAATTGCGAATCGAACGCGCAGCCGCCCGCCTGTCCGGATCCAGCGGC
Organism: Koromonas humicola; assembly: GCF_059726255.1. Lineage (NCBI taxonomy): Bacteria > Pseudomonadati > Acidobacteriota > Terriglobia > Terriglobales > Koromonadaceae > Koromonas > Koromonas humicola. Next base: position 3,723,753 of record NZ_AP040873.1, on the reverse strand, counting down.
AAACGTTTCAAGCATGCTTCCGTTGCGCCACACTTGGTAACTGCTGCCCGCTCCGATAAACACGTCTCCAACGTTCCAACTGGTTTGTGCTTTTAGCAGACAGGGTGACGCGACCAATAAGGTCACGAACGAACCGAGCAACAATCGTTTGCGCATGGAACCTCTGATGCCTTGCGGCTGAGCTGTTGTACTGATTAGCGCAATCTGAGCCAAAAGCTGGAAGGGCGAAGACGAATATTGCGCGTCAAAATGCAGAGGAGCGCTGCTGGGCAATCTTGTCCAGCAGTCCTGTATTGGAGCGGGTAGATGCGGTGCTTAGGGTAGAGGCTGCACCTAAGGAAAATTAAACTTCGGAACGCATGACTGCTACAGCGTCCCAATATCTTAGTTCCATAACGTCGGATTCAATCGAATGAACTCCTGCATCAGGCGAATGCACTCATCGCTCTGTACGACTTCAACCTTCACGCCGCGCGAACGCAGAAGTTCCTCATCGCCCAGAAAGGTTTGATTCTCCCCAATCACCACCTTCGGGATACCGTACAACAGGATGGCTCCTGAGCACATAGAGCATGGCGACAAAGTGGTGTAGAGCGCCGACTCCCGATACACCGCTGCTGGTTGGCGTGCAGCATTGTCCAGAGCGTCCATCTCTCCATGCAAAATTGGGCTGCCTCGCTGCACACGCCTGTTATGTCCCCGCCCAAGGATGCGGTTCTGATACACCAATACCGAGCCAATCGGAATTCCTCCTTCGCGCAAACCGAGGCGGGCCTCCTCGATCGCGGTTTCCAGGTAAACGTCTTTCATGGCTGTCCATTATTGCTTAGAAATGGCGTAAGTAAAGCTCATGGCTGACATGTGGTGAGCAGGAGTGCTAGCTTAATGACGTATGCAGAGCAATGGCGTGGAGACCAGGCAGGAAACCGGACGGTACCGGGCATTACTTCAGGTATCGAGCGCAATCGCGCATCAGCCCAATCTGCAGGCTGTGCTGCAAAGCCTGCGCCGCCTGCTGTCCGCCATCATTTCATTCGATGCCATCAGCATTTTGTTGTTGACCGAGGATGGAAAGTCCATTCGTCTCAGCGCGCTCGACCGGGTGCAGCAGGATCCAACAGTTGAGATCGGCCTGGAGTTCTCTTATATCGGGACGGTCCTGGAACGAGCAATCCAGCAAGAAAAGCCCATCTACATAGCTGATCTTCGGGCGGAGATGTGCACCATCCCCGAATTCGAGTCACGGTTACGACACACCAACCTCAGTAGCGGATACATCTTTCCGATTGCTACATCGCGAAGGAAGCTGGGAGCTCTCACCTTCTCCAGTTCGTCCCGCGGCGAGGTCAGTGCCGAAAACATTGAGCTGATGCAGTCGGTCGCCTCGCACGTGGCCACTGCGCTTGAGAGCGCCTTGGCAACCGACGCTGCCGAATCCTACCAGCGCCAACTCGCCGAAGAGCGAGATCGCTTGCGACTGTTGCTTGAGATCAACAACCACGCAGTCCTTCATCTCGACCTCGATTCGCTGTTCCGCGCTGTTTCAACTTCTGTTCGCAAGTTTTTCGCCAACGACTTCGCCGCGTTCTGGTTGATAGACAAAACGCAAAAGCGACTGGAATGTGTAGCGCTCGATTTTCCTGACGGGAAGGGATCGCTGGTTGATATTCCAGCCGCTGAGCTTACCGCAGAGAAGCTTGACAAGATGAACGCTCGCCGCACTGAGCTCTGGAGTCGACCGGAGATTGATACTCTTCCGTGCGCCATTTCAGACCGGATGCGCGAAGAGGAAATCGAGACCTTGGCTATAGCTCCGCTTGCAACCTCGAACGGTCCGCTCGGAGTGATTGGTCTAGGAAGTCGTCGCCCAAACCACTTTGGTCAGGAGGATTTGGACCTTCTTGCACAAATCGGCACGCAGGTTTCTCTAGCGGTTGACAACGCTCTCGCCTATCGCCGTCTTAATGCCACCAAGGATCGCCTCGAAGAAGAGCGGCTCTACCTCGAATCTGAAATTCGTTCCGAATACAATTTCGAAGACATTGTTGGCAAAAGCGCTGCCCTGCGCAGAGTTCTCGACCAGGTCGCCATTGTGGCGCCAACTGGCTCAACCGTTCTTTTGTATGGCGAAACCGGCACAGGCAAAGAGTTGATTGCGCGTGCCATTCACAGCCTCAGCACTCGGAAAGAACGCACATTCGTTCGCCTCAATTGCGCCGCCATTCCTTCCGGGCTCGTTGAGAGCGAGCTTTTCGGTCACGAGAAGGGCGCATTCACTGGCGCTCTCATGCAGAAGCGTGGCCGCTTCGAAATTGCCGATCACGGCACTTTATTCCTCGACGAGATCGGCGACATCGCTCTCGAACTGCAGCCTAAGCTGCTTCGTGCATTGCAGGAGCAGGAATTCGAACGACTCGGAAGCACAAGAACAATCCATGTGGATGTGCGGCTCATCGCAGCAACTCACCGCGACCTCAGCGCTATGATCCGCAACAATCAGTTCCGCGAGGATCTCTTTTATCGTCTCAACGTGTTCCCCATCGAGATTCCACCGTTACGCGAGCGTCGCGAAGACATTCCGCTGCTGGTGCATTACTTCGTCTCACGCCTCTCAAGGCGCATGCAGAAGCGCATCCAGACCATCTCTCGCGAAGCAATGGACGCCATGGCCAATGCCGCATGGCCCGGCAATGTTCGCGAACTCGAAAACTTCATCGAGCGCGCGGTCATCCTGACTCAGGGCGACGAATTGAAAGTTCCTGTGCAGGAGCTAAAGCGTTCGTCGGTATCCAGCGTTGGCGCGGGCACCACCTTTGAGAGCGCTGAACGTCAGGCGATCCTCGATGCACTGCAAGCCTCCTCCGGACGCATCTCCGGAAAGGGTGGTGCGGCCGAACGGCTTGGTCTCAAGCGCACTACTCTCCAGAACAAAATGCGTCGCCTTGGCATATCCCGCCCCAATGGTGAATAGACCAACCGAATCGATTGACCACATTTAGGCACTGCCGTTATTTGGGCAAGGCATCGCAGTCTGCTCCATTCGTAATTCTCACATTTGCCGCGTTTTCCGCACTGTCTGAAACTGGCACGATACCTGCATTCAATCATTCCGCAGTGAACAGGTCAGGTGGCCAGGAGCATGTTGAGGGTCGAATGCAGCGAAGCAGACGGGACAATGGTGATGGCAATCGAAGGTCGATTCGTGGGGTCATTCGCTGAAGACCTAAAGCTCCTGGTCACCCGATGTACGACTTTACCCAAACTTTTGGTCGATCTTTCCGAGGTGACTTTCGTCGATCCGACGGGAGAGGCTGTTTTGACTTGGTTGGGAGGTATTGGAGCGAAGTTCGTAGCGCAGAACTCGTATGCACTCGACATCTGTGAACGTTTGAATCTGGCCCTTGATCCGGGGCACCACCGGATCGTCCCCCCTGGCCAGGCGAGAGCGTCACGTGGTGCTCGAGTTCTGGCGTGGAACAAATGAGCACAAGCCGGCGAAACATCGTCGCGCACGGACTTCGCACAACCTCCCCCGGAATCAATGCCCGGGTCAGTTGTGATCTGGGCATTGATTTTATTGGAGAAGATTGCTGTATGACTTTGTTTTGTCTCGGAAAGCGCAAAGAAGAAATCCAACGAGATGTTCGGTACGCCACAACCGAGCAGAAGAAGGCGATCATAGCTACAGAACACGATCGCCTGTGCTGGATGGCGTTGTTGATCACAGGGTCATCAGAGGCCGCTGAAAGAGCAGTTGTAAATGCGTCCGAGCTCTCCAATAGCTCGAATGCCGTCTTTCACGACTGGCTGATCCAGTGGGCAAATTCCGCAACAGCGCGAGCGTCTGTAGAGGAGGTTCGCGACGAAATACAAATCGCGGCCGAAAGTTATTCCGCTGTTCCGTGTACCCACGCCGGACACGATCCGCTTTCTCGCGAGCAAGTGACATTTCTGCGACAGCTTTCGCCCGAAAAGGTGATCGCGGAGATCGACATCATTGCTCGTACTGCGCTCGTGCTTCGCGGAGTGCAATCTGGTTCTACATCCGACTGCGTGCGCCTGTTGCAGTTGCGGCGCGATGTAATTAACGCTGCCTATTGCAGGGCCATTCAATGGGTTGACGGACTCACGCATGAATGGTCCAGCTTCAATGGCACTGTGCTGATGGCTCAGTCGCATTAAGCAATATGCGCACTCTTCCTCGTCAGTACACGCGGGAACTGCAAGCACAGGTCTGAGTGTGGATTGTTTTGAGAAAGCATAGGGCGCGAAGCGTGGCCGCAACGCGCCCTTTTTTGGGGGGACGAGCAACTGTTCTTATATGCGCCGATCTTCTCTGGCTCCAGAAAATTCGAAAGTAGCGTCTGGATTTCGAAGTTGCCCTACGAAGTAACTTCCAGCGTCTCCGTCTCAACCGCTTCACCCTTGGCGTAAGCACGGTTGAATGCGCCTGCGACGAAGCGGGTCACCAGATATCCATCCATGTACTTGTAAGGCGACTCGCCGAGCGTGTAGTGCCCGCATGGCAAGCACTTGATTTGCGCTTCGAGATTGCGACTGCGAAATTCGTCAGCAATTCTCTGGCTGAACTCGGGCAAGAACGTTCGGTCGTACTTGGTGTGAATCATCAATACCTGTTTGGGCCAGCGTTCGAACTTATCGAAGTAGTTCATGGGGCTCACGCAATCCAGTGCGTGCCGAAGCTCGTCTGCATTGAGAACTTCTTCAATGCCCTGGCGCACATGGCGCGTCGAGAATCCGGTCCACACCACATCGCCAAAGTAAGTCGATGCGTGGTTGAAGACGTTCACACGCAATCGCCTGTCATGCGCGCTCGCAATAAACGCGTAGCATGATCCCAGGCTCGTGCCGAGTACTCCGAACTCCGTATAGCCTTGCTGTTCCAGCCAATCCACACAGCAGCGAATGTCAATGATGCCCTGATGCGCAGCGTGAATTGTGCGTCCAATGTTCGCGCTCACCGAGTAGTCTGCGCGGTGAAGCTCGGCCGGCATGCGAATATCGTGATACGGCATGCTGATCCGCAACGTCGAGATACCTAGCATCCTGAACAGACGAGCGAATGCGTTGTGACTGATAGCATCCCCATTCCACTGCGGAATGATGATCATCACTCGCTTCGGCTTTCCTTCTCGCTGTGGGACGGGAAACCAGCGTGCGTTCGCCAGGTTATTCTCTTGGTAAGGCGAGCGTACCGGCGAAGTGAAGCGCAAGAAGGTCCCAAACTGCCCTGCATACTTTGCGTCGTCCACTTCCGGATTAGCGTTGCTGCCCGTTCCGTGAACGCGGATAGGGCGCTCCTCAAGCCGAAAATCCGTCGGAGTCTTGTAGCCGAAAAACTCATCGCTGCTGGCGACAAGCTGGTCGTTCAAGGCAAAGAAATGCTGCTTCTGTTCCTCAGGCGATGCATTTGCCACGGCAGGATCACTGCCAGGGAAATCTTCGGTCCAATCCAGACCCCATTCAAATGGACGCACCACGCGATTGTTGTCGCGGGTCTCCAAGCGGAACTCCCAGTTGTTCATCCAGCGTGCGTATCGAGAGCGAATCATAGTTGTTCGTACAGAGATTCTATCAATCCTTGAAAACGCGGCTCGACACAACCGCATCCAGAGGAAAACATTGCGAGCTGAAAAGCGAAGCAGACGAGGTTAATGGATTTCCAGTACATGGGCCCGCTGGAATTTGGGCGCATTATGACGCAACGCACCGGGCTCCAACGTGCGCATCTGAACTGCGGGAGGTTCGAATAATGCACAAGAAGGTATTGCTCTTAGGAGGCAGCTTGCTTCTGTCCACTGCGGTTCTGTTCGCACAGACAGGCAGTTCTAGCAGCACGGACACAAGCGGAAGCTCATCCTCCATGGGATCGCAGAGTGGGAGCTCAAGCAATCAGGGATCAACTAGCTCAGGACAGGGCTCGAACCAAGGTTCGGGAAGCTACGGCCAGAGCTCGGGTAGCCAGGGTCAAAGTGGCAGCAATCAGGGCTCAATGAGCTCTGGGCAAAGCGATAGCCAGCAAAACCCGGGTTCCATGAGCTCCGGACAGAGTGGTAGCACCAGTGGTGATATGAGCTCGGGCTCCGGTGGCTCCTCCAGCGGCAGCAGCCGTCATCACAAGAAGCACAAGAAGCATTCGAGCAGCAGCAGCGACACGAGCAACAGCCAAAGCTCCGGTACATCAGGTAACAGCGGGAACACCAACCAGCCTCAGTAACCTCAGCTAATTCGTTGACGGGCAGATTACAGATGGGCGGCGTGAATCATGCGTCGCCCATTTTATTGCGCTTTGTCCGATGTAAAGCTGAGCCGCATCTGGGCGGCAGGAAGGAGTGTAGCGTTGGGATCTGTAAGCCGAATTCTGTACGGCATTGCTGCCGTGGCGATCATTCATCTAGGCGACGCGTTACCGCGGCACTCAAGCAACCTACCCGAACGTTTGGCGAACCGAGCCGGCTCGCAGATCAGGCGCTTGCGCACCTGATCACTCCGTCCCTATTTGGTCTTGCTCCGTGTGGGGTTTGCCATGCAACGTTCATTACTGAACGCCCGGTGCGCTCTTACCGCACCTTTTCACCCTTACCTCGCGAGAGGCGGTATCTTCTCTGTGGCACTTTCCGTCGAATGGCCTTGAAGCCAAGCTCCCGGACGTTATCCGGCACACTGCTCTATGGAGTTCGGACTTTCCTCCCCCCGCGCGACACTGTCCAGCCAAAGCCGACGTAAGCCGTACGGGCGGCGATCACCCGATCCCAACGCTAACTTCGTTTGATTATACAGGGGGAGCAGAGGCTTCTTGCGATCCTTGGTCGCCCTGGCTTTTTTAGGCAAGCGAATGGGCCACTTTTCAGTGGCCCATGTTCATGCGCCTAGATGCTCAAGAGGCGGTCGAAGAACGATCTGTAGCGCTGTAGCGCCAGACGTAGGTCCTCGGTCGAGACGTTATCGCCGTGATCCCATTGCTTTTCAAGCGTGGATCGTTCGTTGGCAAAGCCTTGCGCCAAGCGTTGCATTACGGTAGCCACAAGCTGGTCGGCGTCTTGCACCGTACGTCGCGGCTCGTCGACGAACCCGGTCTGCACCCTGATCCACTGTGAGCGGAAGTTGTTCATCTCAGTTTCCGAGAACAGTGGCATCGGGCTCGAAGCATTCGGACGAACGTTCGTCTGCTGCACGCGGTTGTCTTGAGTTCTGACATTTGCGGCAGCTACCTCGTGCTCGCGCACTCGTTCATCCTGCACGCGCTCCCGCATGTCCTGCTTTGCGTTTTGCATCTGCGCTTCACCCTCAGCCTCCCTGTTCACCAGCCGGGGACCTCCCTGTGGATCGGCGGTTTCCTTGACCGGATAGCCGGCCAGTTCGGCCGTGGTGATTTCGCGCTTCTGTATGTTGGATTGTGCCATGGATATTCCTCGTCCCTGTCGTTGGTCTGTTCGTAGCGGTTACGCTACTTCGCGATTGCTCTGTCCTGTGGTCGGTACGCTCACCATGTCTTCGAAAAGCGTACGGTAGTGGATCATCGCCTTGCGCAGGTCTTCGGTTCCTGCCTCGTTGTTGCGCACACGGTTTGCAATGGCGTGAGCCGCGCGATAGTTCTCAACCACGATCGGATGGTCCACCGAAATGTCAGCAGCACGCTGCTCGAAGTCGCTCACGGGATACCCGCGCGTCTGCATTACCAGGCCGATCAGGTCATCAGCTTCGGCCACTGCTCCCTTAGGTGAATCGACAAACCGGAGTTGCAACGCGTTCCATTGATTGATGAACCTGTCGCGTTCCATCGGATTGAGTTCGCGAATGCTGAGCTTTTCAACCCGCTGTGCACGCTGCGCAAGCTGTGCTTCGGCCCGACGCTCAGAGCCTTCTTCGCGCACGGTCCGGCTGTATTCGGGCCCGAAGCGCTCGCGAAGTCTGGCGCGGTTTCTGGCTCGATCCCGTGCGTAGATCGCCGCCAAAACAATAATCGCGACGATCACTACCGCCGCGAGCACGATATACTTCGGATCAATTTGAGAGAGGTTCATGGGCCTTCCCCATTCTCCTTCGGAGAATTCTCCACAAGCTGAGTTTTGCTTTCCGCTGGCTAGTGAATGGGATTCGGACGCACGCTCTCAGGTGGCCTATCGACAGGCAACATTGCAGTGGTGCGGAATGTAGTGCTACGAATTCAAATTACGAATGTAGTAGCGAGTGCAACCAAATATCGCGCAAACAGCAAAGCCCACATCTGCTGATGCGGGCCTCGGTCATGCAAAGGTGTTCATCACCCTAATCGATTCAGTCCATCCACATAAGCCTTAGCGCTGGCTTCAATGATGTCGGTCGAGGCTCCGCGGCCCATCGCGCGACGACCGTCCATCTCTAGATGAACCGTCACTTCACCAACGGCTTCCGTTCCCGAAGTTACAGCCCGAATGTCGTATCGCACGAGCTTCGCCTTTGTTCCGGTCACCACAGAGATCGCCCTGTAAACAGCATCGACCGGCCCATCGCCGATCGCTGCGCCCTCGTGTGTTTTGCCTTTGATCAGCAAACGCACTGTCGCCGTTGGAATCGCTGCGGTCCCGCTGTAGCTGTGTAGATATTCCAACTTCAGTGCCTGCTCCGTCGGAGGAAGCTCGTCGTGAATCAGTGCGACGAGATCTTCATCCAGCACTTCCTGTTTTTTGTCCGCGACGGTCAAGAAGCGCTGATACATCGTTTCCATCTCTGTCCGCGAAAGCTCATACCCAAGCTTCTCCAGACGCGAGCGCAGGCCGTGTCGTCCCGTGCGGGCCGTCAGCACGACTTTGCTGTCCTCAAATCCCACATCTACCGGGCGCATGATCTCGTACGTCTCGCGATCTTTCAGGAACCCGTCGACGTGAATGCCCGAGCTGTGCGAAAAAGCATTTGCCCCAATCACGGCTTTGTTCGCTGGCACAGGCATGCCGAGCATGTCTGAAACCATGCGGCTCGTGCGGTAAAACTCTTTCGGCTCTACTCCTGTGCTCAGTCCGTAGTAGTCGGCGCGAGTTCGGATGCCCATCACCACTTCTTCCAGCGCCGCATTTCCCGCCCGCTCGCCAATGCCGTTGATCGTGCCCTCTACCTGTCGTGCGCCGTTGCGAATACCGGCCAGCGAGTTCGCCACCGCCAGTCCGAGATCGTCATGGCAGTGCACGCTGATTGTCGCTTTCGCGATATTCGGCACGTTGTCGCGAATACCAGCAATCAGGGCCCCGTACTGCTCCGGCACAGTGTAGCCCGTGGTGTCGGGAATGTTCACCACCGTCGCGCCGGCGTCGATCACTGCTTCGAGCATCCGGTGAAGATAGGTTGGCTCCGCTCGCCCTGCGTCTTCGGCATAGAACTGGACATCCTTCACCAGGTTCTTTGCGCGCTTCACCGCATCCACTGCCAGCATGATCAGCTTCGCCTTCTTGGCTTCAAGCGTTTTGCCATAGCGATCGTCGCGAAACTTGCCCATGATGTGAATGTCTGAAACGCCGATACCCGTATGGATACGCGGCTTCGACGCCTTGGCCAATGCTTTGCCGCAGGCCTCAATGTCTGCTTCCACTGCGCGCGACAATGCGCAGATCGTTGGACCCTCGATCTCCTGCGCGATCTTCTTTACCGCGTCGAAATCCTCAGGCGAGGACGCCGGAAACCCAGCTTCGATGATGTCCACTTTGAGGCGTGCAAGCTGGCGGGCAAGCGTCATCTTGTCGCGACTGCCGAGCCGTGTTCCTGCTGCTTGTTCGCCATCTCTCAATGTGGTGTCAAATACAGCTATCTTCGAAGTAATTTTCATTCCCGCGTTCCTCAATTGAATGTTGTTGGATATGCTGACGGAGGGAAGCCTTACCGTTCCAGCATACAGCAGGAGCAGATTAGTCCCGGCACTATAAGCCGTTCGAATGGATGGATCAGTTTGCCCCGGAACAATCGGCGAAACCTGCCGGATCTCGAAAAACTACTGCTTCCGAAATGGTTCCTGTTTCGCGACGTTCATTTGTGCAGTAGTTCGTCTATTCGGACGAACGTGTATCCTCGCTCTTTCAGCGTGGTGAGCAAAGGCCCGAGTTGGCGGAACATTTTGTCGTTGCGATCGGCCCCAAGGTGCAAAAGCAGAATGTACCCGTTCAGCCCGTTCGGGTCCTTTTTCTCGTACTCCAGGATGCCTTCCGCAATCTTCTGCGACGACACGAACCGAGGGTCGCTCTCCGGCATGTAATCACGGTTGGAGCCAGACCCCGGAGAGAAGTTGAACATCCGCACCTCCATCTGCCGTGCCCATTCCGCCTGTTCGGCGTTGAACCACTCGTAAGGCGGAATGAAATAGACTGGCCCGGAAGAAAGCGCGCCAAGCTTTTTCAAATCGTTGATGTTCTTCTTCAGGTCGTTCTCAAACTGTTCTCGGGTGATCAGAGTTTTCCCCCGATCCTCCCATGAGCAGTAGAGCGGATGCTGGTCCGAATGGGGCCCGACATAGTGACCATCGCGCAACGCGCGCCGCAGCAGGTCCCCACGTCCTTCGTGCTGCAAATACCCGCCGGTCACGAAGAAGCCTGCCTTAATCTGAAACTGCTTGAGCGTAGTGAGTATTGCGTCCGTACCTTCGCCGTAATCGCCGCCAGTGAATACCAGGGCAATACGTTTTTGCGACACATCGCCGCGAACAATCGCACCTTGATCCCAGCGAAAGGGAGCAGAATCCGGAGCCTTTTCTGAAGCCAAGACCGATTGACACAGAAGCAGGAGAAGGCAAAGCAGGAGAACACGTGCGCGAGGTTCAGTAATCATCTTTCGCAGTTTTCGTTCGATCACCACAGCCAGCACTTTACGCTCTATCAGAGCCAAGTTCCACAATTACGGTCTCCCCGCGACAGGGTGGCCCATCTGTTGGCGATTTTCCAACTCTGGGAATCGAATTCCTAATACACCACCCAGAAATGGGATAGCTCACGCACCGCGATGTCGTCATCCATCCGCAAAGGCTTCTATGCAAAAGATTGTGAGCGAGGCGGCACAGGTGCGAGTATGATCCGTCTGACATGGCCATCACCATAGATTCGCTCGATCATTTGGTTCTCACCGTCGCCAACCTGGATGCCGCCGTTGACTTTTACACGGAAGTGCTTGGCATGGAGTTATCAACCGTAGATGGCCGCAAGGCCCTTGCCTTCGGCGAGCAGATGATCAAGCTTCAGCAGCGCGGGCACGAGGTCAACCCCAAGGCGGCCCATCCCACTAGCGGAGCAGGCGACATCTGCTTGATTACCTCGACTCCTCTTGATGAAGTAATTCGCGAACTCAACGAACAAAAGATTCGCATCGAGGATGGTCCCGTGGAGCGCAACGGAGCGATGGGTAGAATGCGTTCCATCTATCTTCGCGACCCCGACAAGAATTTGGTTGAAATCTCAAACTACTAAGGCAGGTGGCAACTCAATCCACATATGCCGCTCGGGCATATGTGGAGTATCTGAGTGCTTGTTGATATGAGCGAAAGACAGGAGCGGCAGCGGATATTACTTCTTCGTCGCTGCTGTCTGGGGTTCCAGCTTGCGGGCGACCGAGTCGAGCACGCCATTGATAAACTGCACCGACTCAGGGGTGGAGAATCTGCGTGCGATTTCCAGCGCTTCGTTGATAATTACCGGGCGCGGAGTTTTCGGGAATCCAAGGAATTCCGCCACTCCTGCGCGTAGGATGTTGCGATCCACGGCCGCCATGCGCTCCAGCCGCCAGTGCTCGGTGTGACCTTCGAGCAACTGGCTGATCTCGTCATAGCGCTCCATGGCAACCCGGAAAATGTCGTCCGCAAAATTGCGGACGCTGTCTTCGAGGTCGCGGCGCTCGGCCCAAAAAGTTTTGCGCACGTGTTCGACCGACTGCTTACCCATATCAGCCTGGAACAGCATTTGCAGCGCCAGTTCGCGTGATTTACGTCTTGTACCCATGATTCCTTCTGTTGTTACTTGTTCTGGAGCGTGCGCTTCAGTGCAGCCAATTCCAGGGCGGCCAATGCAGCCTCAAAACCCTTGTTGCCCATTTTCAATCCTGCGCGATCGATGGCCTGTTCGAGAGTGTCGCAAGTGAGCACGCCAAAGCCGATCGGAACACCTGTTGCAAGCGTGACCTCGCCAATGCCGCGCGTCACTTCGTTCACGATTACATCGTAGTGCGCGGTGTCTCCACGAAGCAGGCAGCCGATACCGACCAGGGCGTCATACTTTCCAGTTTCGGCCAGCATTTTGGCCGTGGCAGGGATTTCGAATGCTCCCGGAACGCGAATGATCTCGATATCAGATGCGACGGCACCGGTGCGCCGAAGTGCGTCAGTCGCACCGCTCAGCAGTCGCTCGGTGATAAAAGCATTGAATCGCGAGACAATCACGGCGAACTTCATGCCCGTCGCGTCCAGTTGCGATTCTTTTGTCGGCTGTCGCCAATTCTCGTTGTAGCTGAAAACAGCTAGTCGCCCGAAACCTGCTGGGATTTCCAGCACGAACACGCGCGCGCCCCAATCGTGATCCGCAATTTCCTGAACGAACTTATAGCCCTTCGCACGCGCAGCTTCAGCGACGATATCGGCGTTGTCGACCTCAACCACGAGTTCGGCCGGAGGCATATCCTGGCCTATCGCCAGTTCGACACCCGATTCAAAAGCTTCGAATTTGCGTCCTTGGGAGCGGCGTCCATTCCAGGACTCGCCTGGAGCGAAGCCCAGTGCGGAAAAGAACTCTTCGAGCGAGCGGAAGTCCTCGTCCGAGGCAGGCAGCATTAAGCGATGAAATGAGCGAATCACATCCTCTTTTTTATCACAGTACCGGCTCCTCAGGAGCACCAAGGGCGGCAGTCACGCGTTACATGACCGAATCTGAACCTGGTGCTCATCCGAGACGTGCTCACCCATTCGGCTATTAAGCGCTCTTGAATTGAGGCGCGCGCTTTTCGAGAAACGCCCGCGTTCCCTCGTTCTTGTCCTCGGTGGCGCAGCACAGACCAAACAGCGAAGCTTCATAAGACAATGCTTCGCGGAGTGGCATCTCCATGCCCCTGTTCACCGCTTCCAAGCAGTATCGGGTCGCCAGCGGCGCATTGGCAATGATGCGATGGGCCAAAGCTTCGGCATGAGTCAGCAATTCGGCAGCTGGCAGAACTGCGTTCACCAACCCGATCCGATACGCTTCCTCCGCCCGCAGCATCTCGCCAGTCAAGACGATGTGGAGCGCCACGCCTTTTCCAACCAGCCTGGGCAGGCGCTGCGATCCACCATAACCGGGAATCAGACCTAGCTTGATTTCTGGTTGTCCGAATCGTGCATTTTCCGAGGCAACGCGAATCGTGCAGGCGAGTGCCAGTTCGCAGCCTCCGCCCAAAGCAAAACCGTTCACTGCCGCGATCACTGGCTTGCCACAGTTTTCGATTAGCGAAAACACAGCCTGACCGCGCTGCGCCAACATTTCGCCTTCGGTTGCGTTCAACTTGGCGAGTTCGGCGATGTCGGCACCCGCGACAAAAGCTTTGTCCCCTTCGCCCGTGATAATCGCTACCCGCACATCGTCATCGTCGCGAACCGACTGGAAGGCCAGCATTAGTTCGCGAAGTGTGGCGTTGTTCAGGGCGTTCAGCACCTTCGGGCGCGCAATGGTGATGAATGCTATCTGACTTCTTTTTTCGTACCGGAGATTTTCAAATGGCGGCAACGCAGGCATAGACGTTCTCCTGAATGACCCACGAGTGTACCAATGGAAGATGATGCAGACAATCCGGCTGGCGGGAAGGGAAATGTGAGTCGTGACCCAGGTTGCGACCGCGACTGCAGACGCAATCCTGGGTATCGGACTTCTATTAGGCGGAGTTTTACGGCTTAGGATTCTTCACTGCGCGTACGCAGCACATCGCGTATCTCACGATTAATCTTGGCGGCATCACGCGTTGCTTGGTCAATGAGGTCGATCCACTTCTTATTAGTGTCATCGAATTTGGCCTGACTGAGGAGGTACGTGGCCTGCATGATGGTTTCGATGGAGTTGCTGAGGTCATGCGCAAGCGTGCGGAGTTCCTTGCTAATCGGCAAAGGAATCTTTTGCACTGATTCGGGATTTGGTTCGGACATGAATCTCCTCTGCTTGTAATCTCGCTTGGCGCTGAGAAATCTATGGATGAGGTGCGGCGTCCAATGGAAGCCCTGAGGGACAAAATGCCCGGACCCCATTCCGTACAACCTCGAGTCAGACTCTTAGGGCCGACCAGCAAAACTATAGTCGCAACCTGCTGATTCCGCAAAACGCACTAGTGTAGATTCCCGATCCTTCGCCTTGTATTCACCTCTTAATTACCTATCTGCCTGCACCCCCCTGAGGTCGAGCAGCTTAGGTAATCGGGCAGAAAAACAGCGTCCCCTTAGGCTTTCAGCGAACAGCAGTTACGCCCTGCACAGCTTACCCTCCAGTCAGTCCAAAAATACCAATTCATCTGCAGTACCGATTTTCTGCAGTACCGAGTTCTGAGCTGGATCGCGGTTTCGTGAGCAAGTGCCACTTCGTCACGAAGCAAATGCTTGGGCCTTGAGGGGAAGTATTAATGAAACGATTCGTATTGACGCTAGTCCTCGCAACCTCGTCCTTGCTTTCCGCCAGCACCCCCGTGGTGCCAAACACAACTCTTGCCGCCGAAACCAGCAATAACACCAGCGCGGCTTCAACCTTCCAGACGCAATCGAACGGCAACATTGGCGCCACCAATGTCAGCAAAGTTTCCATCAAGTCGCTTTTCTATCCCGGATTTAACGGCAAGGTTTACGCCCACCTGATGGCATGGTTTGGCAGCACCAGCCACATGAACGTCGGCTACGAGTCCAACAACTCCACCCAGGTCGCCAAGCAGGTTGCCGATATGGCCAGCCGCGGACTCGATGGTGCCATCGTTGATTGGTATGGCCCTGGTAACACCCGCGTCAATGGCGCAACGAAGTTGCTGCGCGCCGAAGCCGAGAAGCGCAGCGGATTCCAGTTCGCCATCATGGAAGATGTGGGTGCGTTGAAGGCTTGCGCCGCCACCTATGGTTGCAACGTCACCACCCAGATGATTTCGGATCTGACGTACGCCTACAACAATTTCGAAACCTCTTCCACCTACATCCGTTACAACGGTCGTCCCGTCGTCTTCTTCTTCGGAGTCGAGAGGTATTCAATCGACTGGGCGCGTGTGAAGTCGAGCGTTCCCGGAAATCCCATCTTCATCCAGCGCAATGCCAGTGCCTTCACCAACTCGGCCTTTGGCGGCGCCTTCGCATGGGTTTCCCCGAATGCTTCCAATCCTTCGGACATCGGCAGTGGTTATCTCCAGAACTTTTACAACACCGCCGTCAACAACCTGCCTGACCTCGCCTACGGCACTCTTTACAAGGGCTTCAACGACAAACTCGCAGCTTGGAGCGCCAACCGCGTGATGTATCAGAACTGCGGTCAGACCTTCCTGAACGGTTTTGCCCAGATGGCGAAGTACTACTCTTCGGCTCGTCAGATGTTCGCCGTTCAACTCGCCACCTGGAACGACTACGAAGAGGGAACGGAACTCGAGAGCGGCATCGACAACTGCGTCAGCATCAGCGGTTCGTCTTCGGGATCCAAGGTCTCCTGGAGTATCAGCGGCAACAGCAACACTCTCAGCTACTACCGTGTCTTCGTTTCAACCGATGGCACCAATCTGATGAAGGTTGCAGACGTGCCCGTCACACAGACCTCGTATGACTTCAGCGGTTTCGCCCTGGCTTCCGGAAGCTACAAGGTGTTCGTCAAAGCAGTAGGGAAGCCCTTCATGAAGAATCACATGACCGGCGCCGTACCGCTTAACATCGGTGTGAATCCGCCCACCACAAGCACAACCACAAGTAGCAGCTACGGCGTCACCGTGACCTCTCCCACACCGAATGCAACCGTAAGCGGAGCCGTGAACTTCACCGCAACCGCAAGGTCTGCAAATCCGATCACCTCCATGCGGATCTACGTGGATGGTGTGAGCAAATATCTAACCTATACGGCGAGCCTCAACACTAGCCTGACGCTGAGCACCGGCACGCGCGCAGTCACCGTGCAGGCTTGGGACAGCAAAGGTGCGATCTACAAGACGAGCCTCAGTATCACCGTGAAGTAACAAGCGGTAACTGCAACAAAACCTGAAGGGGCGATTAACTCGCCCCTCTTTTTATGTTGCTTTGAGGGTGTCATCCTGAGCGAAGCGAAGGACCCCGGCCGCCGCCTGCATCTTCACCGCCGCCCGAGGTCACCAACCACCAGTCCCCCGCGCCCCTACGATGCATCCGCTCTACCGCAACTCCAACACAATGGGCGTATGGTCCGAAGGCTTCTCCATCCCTCGCGGCCCTTTGTCGATCTCGCATCGCACCAGCCTGTCCGCCAGCGCGGGCGACAGTAGGAAGTGATCGATCCTGATCCCGCGATTGTTCTGGAACGCCTGCCGGAAGTAATCCCAGAACGTGAAGCACCCCGCTTCTCCCGGATGTAGCTTCCTGAACGCATCCGTGTATCCCATCTCCAGCAGTGCTCGATACGCCGCTCTCGGCTCTGGTTGGAATAGAGCATCCTTCGCCCACGATGCTGGCTTATGGCAGTCCAGGTCTTCGGGAATGACGTTCATATCTCCTGCCACGACCACCGGAAGCCCCCCGTCCACCCACACTTTCATCTGCTTGGATACTCGTTCCATCCACGCCAGCTTGTAGGCAAAATTCTCGCTCCCCACCGGATTTCCATTTGGCATATACACGTTCACTACGCGAATTCCATCGATCTTCGTTTCGAGGAATCGCGCATGGCTATCTTGCTCATTGCCCATCAGCGCAGTGCACAGCGTCTCTATCGGAGTTCGCGACAACGTGGCCACGCCGTTGTATGCCTTCTGCGTCACCGCCGCGCTCTCGTATCCCAGCTCCTTGAACGCCTCTGCCGGAAACTCCGTTCCCTTCAGTTCCTGCATCAGCAGCACGTCCGGTTGCACGGCGCCGAGCCACGATTTCACATGCTCCATCCGCGCACGTATCGAATTCACATTCCAGCTAGCGATTTTGATAGTCATCTCTCCCGGTTGGAATTCACAAACACCACGTACATCATCCCCTGCTTGCCCGCTGCATCGTCGGTATTGGAACCCAGCGTCAAGCTCTCTTCCTGCGCTGCCATGTGCGAATAAACCCGCATGGCTACTCCATTCACCCCAATGGTCATCGCTGTCGGCTTGAACTGCTGCAAGAGCCAGCCCGGTACTCCGAGGCGTTCATCATGAGCGATGTAGACCGCGCTACCACCTACAATGCGCAACTGCATCAAGTCCACCGCCGAATACATGCTCTCGCGGTAGCTCGCCTGCACCCACTCCGCACCGGCCAACTCTCGTGGCAGCTCCGTCATTGCCGATGGCGCATCATAATACGCGCTTTTCCCATTCGCCGCCGCGGACTCGACGTGCACCGCTGTCCCAGCTGGCCCGGAATAGTTGAATGCCAGCAAAAACCTTCCCGCCGACTCACGCGCCGGACTCGCCACCGACTCGATCTCTCCCGAGCTGTTTACCAGATGCGCTTCGGGCACCGCGGGCATTTGCGTTGCCAGTCCATCCTTCGCCACAAATGCATTCGATTCCAACTGCAGCATCGCTGCGCTGAGTCCATCGCTGTTCGCCTCCAGCGTAACTACTCCCGCCGTCCTCGTCGCCCGAATTGCCACCCGATTCACTCCCGCCTCTAAATCGAGATACCGATTGTTCGTCGATTTCACCTTGCCGCTGTTGTACCCCCCGCGCCACACTCCCGGCCCGCTCAGTTCAAAATCCACTCGCCCCTGCCAAGTCGGAACCCGCTCGCCCCTCGCGTCCACCGCCTCCACGTCGACCAGCGCAACATCCGATCCATCCGCCCTCCATCCTCCTGGCCCCGTGATCGGTGTCATCGTCAGCGCCACCGCTGCTCCAGTCGTGTGCCTGCGATCCTCGGCAACCACCTTCCCCTGCCGATACGCCACTGCCCGCAGTTCACCTGCCGCGCACCGCACATCAGGAAACGTAAACAGATACCCGTCCGACCTCTCGCCTCGCCCCAGCGACACTCCATTCAGAAACAGTTCCACCGCCTCGCCGTTCGATGCCACATACACCGGCTTCCTCGTCCCCTCCGAATAATTCCAGTGCCCAACGATATGCACCTGCGGATCGCCCCTCCACATCGTCGCGCAGACGAAATAAGCCTCTTTCGGCAGACGCACGCCGTCCACCTCGCCACCCGCGCGTGCCACCTCCACTCCCACGCGTCCGCCGCTCGTCGAGTCCGAAAAAATCCAGTTCGCTCCGCCCGAGTGATCTCGCGCTCCCAGCTTCCTCACATACTGCGCCACCTGATTCACTGCAAACTGTTCGGACGTCAACTGGTACGTCTGCCCCTTCGCTTCCGGATACCCAAAGTTCGGCGGTGTCGCCGTATCCCACACTCTTCGCGGAGACTCCTCTCGATCGTACTCACCCTCCACCACCGGTAACTCGGCGATTTCGCGTCCGCCCTCGGTCCCCACTCCCACTTCCATAAACTCTGTCGTCGTCTTGTCGGCCCTCCGATACCCCACCACGCGCCCGCCATGCGGATCAAATCGATCCACAATCTCGTGCAGCTCTTTCGCATGCTCGCGCGTGACTTTCTGATTTCCCGCCTCCCACATCACAATCGACGGATTGTTCCTGAAATAGAGGACCGCATCCCTGAAAGCCTCCACCCTCAGCTTCCATGCCGCTTTCACCGTGTCCGATTCTCCATCCACCCCCGGCTGATCCACCACCATCCCCAGCCTGTCCGAAGCCGCAATCTGCGCCTCCCCTGCAGCCGCGTGTCCCCAGCGCACGAAATTCCCGCCTGCATCCTTCATCATTTGCAGCGTGTAAAAATGCATCCAGTCCGGCATCGCCGCACCCAGTCCCGGCCATTCATCTGTAGGCTTCTGTCCCCAGCCGTGCAGCTTTACGTGCTCGCCATTCAAAAAGAAACCTCGCTTCGCATCCCACCTCGCCACCCGAATCCCCAGCGGAATCTCGCTCCGATCCACCGCCGCGCCCTTCACGACGATCGTGCTCACTACGCTATACAGCGTCGGATGTTCCGTTGACCATGCCTCCGGCTTCCCAATCCTCGTCCGTAGCGTGAACGTTCTCCGTTCTCCCGCCTCCATCGCCACCTGCTGCGAAGCCGCTCCCACCGCCTTCCCGCTCTCATCCACCACCTCAATGCGCAGTTCGCAGTGTTGTCGTGTTGTGCGCCCATTCACCACCGGCACTTCCACCGCAATTTCTGCTGCGTCGTTCTCCACCTTCGTTGCATACGCATACGGCCCCGCCGTCTGTAAAAAGCTCCACAGCGGAAGCTCCACATGCAGCGGGTCCACCACATACAGCCGCACGTTGCGATAAATCCCTCCATGCGCCGGATGCCAGTGCGGATTGTTCCACGGAATCTGATCCGCCCTCAGTTCCTCTATCTTGTCCGGCAGCGCCTCATTCTGCTCTCGCGCCATCGCCACCAGATCGGTATTCACCACCGGCCCCAGCGCCCCTGCCTTTCGCAGAGCCTCCGCTGTTCCCGCATCCAGCGGATCCCGTGCAAACCGGTTGTCGCACATCACTGCCAGCACGTTCTCCTGTGAGCCAAACTTCAACTGCTCCGTCAGCTCAAATCCAAATGGCGTAAACCCCGTCTTGCTCGTCCCCAGCAGCACGCCATTCAAGTAAACTTCGGCAACCTGCCGCACTCCCTCAAACTCGATGAACACTCGCTTTCCGCGATACTCCTGTGGCAGCCTGAACCGTCTTCGATACCACGTCCTTCCGCTCCACTGATTCTGCTCGCCGCGGTGTCCTGGCAGCGACCAGTCGTCAAACGTATCGACATCATTGAATGTATGTGGAAGCGACACCGACTCCCATGCACCATCATCGAATGCGATCCTCTGCGCACCAGCCGGGTCCGACTTTGTAAACCGCCAGTCCGCGTCAAAGTTCCAAATCTTGCGTTCCACCTGTGGTGCAGCAAACAACTGCTCGCATAGCAGCAAAAACAACAACGCACTCAACCATCCCTTCGGCGCACGACAAATCTTTCCCATGCTCTTCCTGCCCAACGTTTTTTCAACGACACCATTCTATGCCCGCAAATAGAAAGGCCCTCGTGCATTCAAGCACAAGAGCCGTTCCTATAACTCGCAGTTCCTTACTTCTTGTCGCGGTCGTAATCGAGATACACAACATGGGTTTGCAAATACTCGTCCAGCCCGTGCGAGCCGTCCGCGCCACCGATACCCGACTTCCTCCATCCTGCGTGGAATCCCTGCATGGCTTCAAAGTTTTCGCGATTCACATATGTCTCGCCAAACTTCAATTCATTGCAGGCGCGCATTGTCGTGTCGAGGTCAGTCGTGTAGATGGACGACGTTAGTCCGTACTCGCAATCGTTGGCCTTTTCGATCGCTTCATCCAGATCCTTGTACGTGGTCACTGGCAGCACCGGTCCAAAGATTTCTTTCTGCATGATCTGCGTTTCGTGCTTGCATTCGGTCAGCACCGTCGGCTCAAAGTAGAAACCCTTCTTCGTCGCCATCCTCTTGCCGCCCGTGACGATTTTGGCGCCGTCGTTTACGGCTTTCTCCACCGCTGCAGTGACATTCTCCAACTGCTGCTTGCTGACGAGTGGACCCATCTCGACTTCGGGCTGCGCTAGCACATCGCCTACTGTTGTGGCTTTCATCAGCTTCGTGACTTTCTCTACGAATTTGTCGGCTACAGATTCGTGGACATACACGCGCTCTGCGCAATTGCACACTTGGCCCGTGTTGATGATCCTCGATGCGCAAATTGCCTTTGCCGCCAAATCCAAGTCCGCACTCGGCGTCACTATTGCCGGAGCTTTGCCGCCGAGTTCGAGCGACACCTTGGTCACGTTTTCGGATGCAGCCCTCATCACGGCTACGCCGCCTTCTACGCTGCCTGTCATGCTAATCATGCCGACCTTCGGATTGCCAGCCAGTGCGTTGCCCACAACTGATCCAGAACCAGACACGAGGTTGAACACGCCTCTCGGCAATGTTGATTTCGCCACCAGTTCGGCAAACAAATACGCATTCAGAGGGGTCTCACTGCTGGGTTTAATCACAATTGTGTTGCCTGTCACCAGCGCCGGAGCCATCTTCCGAGCGATCAGGAAGAACGGGAAGTTCCAGGGCAGAATCCCGGCAATCACGCCGATTGGCAATTTGAATAGCAGTATATTTTCATTCGGGCGATCGCTCTGGATAACCTCACCCATATAGCGACGTGCGAACTCAGCC
This sequence comes from Koromonas humicola, assembly GCF_059726255.1. NCBI lineage: Bacteria > Pseudomonadati > Acidobacteriota > Terriglobia > Terriglobales > Koromonadaceae > Koromonas > Koromonas humicola. Next base: position 3,702,361 of record NZ_AP040873.1, on the reverse strand, counting down.
ATGTAATCGAAGTAGCTCGCCGTGAATTCTGCTTCGACCTTGGCCAGGCTCAGGATCTTGCCTTGTTCTTCGCTCAGCGTGTGAGCAATCTCATCCACATGCGCGCGAACGATGGATGCAATCTCTCGCAGGTAGCCTGCACGCTGAATCGCAGGCAGTTTTGCCCAGCTCTTCTGCGCTTTTTCTGCCGCCAGCACTGCCGCATCTGCGTCCGCAGCAGTGCACGCGGGAACTTCTGCTATGAATTCTTCGTTTGACGGATTGATAACTGGAATCGTCTTGCCGCTCGACGTGTCGGCAAATTGACCATCGATGAACATTCTGTAGTGTGTACTCGCGACCGTATGATTCATCAGATAACTCCTTCTCACGATGGCATCCTGCATAGGTGGCAATCGCGGAGCAAATTATCCTCCCGCTCCCGCCAAGGACGCAGTGCTATCGAAGCAAAATTTTGACTGCAATTTGCTATTCGTAAAAAATAGAAGTTTCTGGAAGAGGGACTAAGGCCTGCAGGGAACAGCCGCGTTGCCACTCGTCATCGTTAGTTCCTGCCTGGCGGCATTTCAACTTCGGCTCGCATCTGAGAAGCTAACCAATTTCCTATGTTGTAGAGGAGAGCTTATGAAGAAACTTTTGCTGTTTATTTCGCTCTGGTTGAGTTGCGCTGGAGCCTGGGCACAACGCCTTCCGGCGTCTGCCATTCCCACGCACTATCAAATCACTTTTCAGCCTGAGTTCTCCAACAACACCTTCATCGGTGATGAGACCATTGATGTCCAGGTGCCAGCACCCACGCGCACCATTACTCTCAATGCCGTCGATATCAAGTTTGATCGCGCCACTGTGACCGCCGCCGGAAACACCCAGACTGCGAAGATTGCGCTCAACGCCGCCGATCAGATGGCAACGCTCACCTTCGACAACGCAATCCCCGCCGGCGCTGCCACGCTCACGATTCACTACACAGGCGTGCTCAACAGCAAATTGCGTGGCCTTTATGTCAGTCAGGGTACCCATCGCAAGTACGCGGTGACACAGTTCGAATCCACCAGTGCGCGCTGGGCGTTTCCGTCATTCGACGAACCCGCCTACAAGGCCACGTTTGACATAGCCGCCGTCGTCGATGCCGGAGACACCGCCATCTCGAATGGCAGCATCGTGTCCGACACGCCCGGCCCCGGCAACAAGCACACCATCAAATTCAGCACCAGTCCCAAGATGTCCACCTACCTTGTCGCCCTCGCCATCGGCGACTGGAAGTGCATCAGTGGCGAGCAGGACGGCATTCCTCTTCGCATCTGCTCCGTCCCGGGCAAGGAAGCGCAAGGTGCCTACGCCCTCGAAGCCACCAAGCACATCCTCGAGTTCTACGACCGCTACTACGGCATCAAGTATCCGTTCAAGAAGCTCGATCAGCTTGCTGTTCCCGACTTCGAAGCCGGAGCCATGGAAAACACCGGAGCAATCTTCTATCGTGAGCCACTCTTGCTCGGCGACGAGAAGACCATGTCCCAAGGCAACAAGCGCGAGATCGCCTCTGTGATCGCTCACGAGATGGCGCACCAGTGGTTCGGCGATCTTGTCACTATGAAGTGGTGGGACGACATCTGGCTCAACGAAGGCTTCGCCACGTGGATGGCCTCCAAGCCCTTGGAAGCATGGAAGCCCGAGTGGAAGGTCGAACTTGATCGCGTGCGCCGCGCCAGCCAATCGATGGATGTGGACTCCGTGCAAGCCACGCGCCCCATTCGCAACCAGGCGTCCACGCCCAAGGAAATCGATGCGCTCTTTGACGGCATCGCCTACGGCAAAACCGCTGCGGTTCTCGATATGCTCGAGTCCTATCTAGGACACGAAGAGTTTCGCAAAGGCGTAAGCAGCTATCTCTCGGCTCACTCATTTGCCAACGCTACCGCCGAAGATTTCTGGGGCGCTATGACCGCCTCCTCGGGCAAGCCCGTGGATAAGATCATGCCATCCTTTGTTACCCAGGCTGGCGTGCCCTTCGTGCAACTCGCATCTCAGTGCACCAACGGCACTACACACATCGACGCCTCGCAGAAGCGCTTCTTCTTTGATTCAAAGCTGTTCAATGCTTCGACTGGGACCGTCTGGCAGATTCCACTTTGTATGAAGGTCGCCGGAGATAATGCCGGAACTCAGCACTGCCAGCTCCTCGGTGCCGCGCAGCAGAGCTTCACGGTGCAGGGATGCGGGTGGGTATTTCCCAATTCCAACGCCGTGGGCTATTACCGTTATGGGTATGACCCCAGCACGTTGCAGCGCACCGGCACCAACCTTGAGCAGTCCCTCACTCCTGCCGAGCGCATTTCTCTGCTCGACAACGAATGGGCCCTCGTGCGTTCCGGAGCCCATCGCGTGCCCGACTATCTTTCGCTTCTCGAAAACCTGCGTCAGGATCACACTCGCGTTCTGGTTGAGGAAGCTGTCACTCGCCTCACGTACATGTATCGCTACCTGTTGACTGACGCGGACCGCCCGCAGTTCCAGTCCTTTGTTCGCGCCTACCTCCAGCCCATGCTCGACCAAACTGGTATAGCGCCCAAGCCGGGCGAATCACCCGAAACTGCATCGCTTCGCGCATTGGCTTTCCGAACTCTCGGCAACATCGGCGAAGATACCAAGGTCATCGCGCACAGCCGCCAACTGACCAAGTCCTACATGTCTGATCCCAAGTCGGTGGAGCCAAACCTTGCGCAAGCTGCTGTCCGCGTCGCCGCCGAACACGGCGATGCGCAGCTCTACGACGCATTCCGCCAGAAGCTGAATACTGCCGAGAGCCCGCAGGAGTACTACACGTACTTCATGGCCCTCGCCAATTTCCGCGACCCCGCCCTGCTGCGCCGCACTCTTGAGTGGACTCTCACCCCTGCCGTGCGCAATCAGGATCTGTTCGTGACCGGCATAGTGCTTCAGAATGGCTTCGCGACCGAGCAGAGCTGGCAGTTTGTGAAGTCTCACTATGACGATTACAAGAAGAAGTCCACCGATCGCGGTCCGCGCTTCATCATCAGCGCTACTAGTTCGTTCTGCGATCCTAACCTACGCAAGGAAGCCGATGAGTTTCTAGCGCAGCATCCTGAACCCGGTGCCGAACGCGAAATGCGCGAGGCTCAGGAAACCTCGACCGGCTGTGTAGAAATGAAACAGCGCAACGCCGCGCCTCTATCCCAGTGGCTCACTCAGCACCGAGCCAGCACCGCGACGGGCCAGCAGTAGCGCAGCAACCTTGAGGGTTGAATCTGGAATTGAGAATTTGGTATGGTGCCCCCACATCTGCCGTATCAGCAGATGTGGGGTTCTTGCTTTTGATTTTTCGATTTTCAGATCTGAAGTTCTTTACTGCCGCTTTCGCTCCGCCACAACCTGCTCATACACTTTGAGCATGCTTCTGACCGATGTCTCCCAAGAAAACTTCTGTGCCTGCTCGATGCCGGCAGATTTCATGCGGTCGCGCAAGCATTGATCCGTCAGCACCCTCTGCAGCGCGCGACTGATCTCAAAAACGTTTTCCGGATTCACCAGCAGTGCGGCATTTCCCACCACTTCGGGCAGGGAAGAAGTATTCGAGGCGACCACGGGAGTTCCGTGCGCCATCGCTTCCAGCGGTGGCAATCCAAATCCTTCGTACAGCGACGGAAACACAAACACTTTGGCCATGTCGAAGAAGATGCGCAGCACATCAATGGACACATAGCCGAGGAATCGCACGTCGTGCTGCATGCCGCTGCGAATCACCGCACGCCGTATATCGGGATTCTTCGAAACCTCGTCGCCGATGATGATCAGCTTCAGGTCAGGAAATGCGCCTTCCTTTGCTAACTCCGCTTTTAGGGCCGAGAACGCTTCGATGATGCGGGCAACATTCTTGTGTGGGCTGATGCGCCCCGCATACAGTAGAAACGGCGAGTCCACCTGGTAACGTCCGCGAATCATTTCCTGCTCGGCTGGAGTGGCGTGACCGCGCTGGAAGGTTTCGTCAAGCGCGTTGTACACCACTTCGATCTTCTCTGGCTCCACTCCGAAGTAGCGGGCCACATCGCGCTTTGTGAAGTTGGAGACCGCGAATATCCGTGCCGCATGATGCACAACTTGTTTTGTCATGTACGAGTGCACCATGCGTCGTAGGCCGTTGTTTGTGCGCGCGCGATACATGTAATCCAGCAGGTCGTGAACTGTAACCACGTACGGAGCCCGCAACATGATAGGTCGCCACGACACATGCGGCACATGGACCAGGTCCACTTCGTGCGCGGCTATCACCTTGTGCATCTCGACATAAGTGGCGAAGGTGGCTTCCGGATTCTGCAGTGGAAGCAGATGGAAATTGTCTGGCAGTGAACCGAGTTGCTCGAAGCGCTGCGCCGCACCCACAAGAAAGTACTCGTTCGTTGAGTCGATCTGGCCCAGAGTGCGCACGACATTGCGGATGTAGGTCGCAAGACCAAACTCGTACATCCGTCGAACGTCGATGGCGATTCGCATGCCCTAAGTGTATCCGAGTAGAGCATGCGCGGAGTGAACTATTAACTTTGGCGATAATGGTTCGGAGCATCAGGAGTGATTGAATTGTTAATGGATTCGACAGCGAGACAAACCATTGCCTGACTGGTCACCTGGAGCGCTTTGAGCTATAGACTTTTCAGTAAATGCAGAGGCGTTTCTTCTTCAAACGAAAAGCACGGCCGAAGCCGTGCTTTCTGTTCAGAAGTTCGTTATGCGTGCAGAGTCTCAGGCTCGTGTGCCTTGCGACGCTCCGGATAGAGCGGGAATTGTTCGCAAAACTCGAACACCTGCTTTCGGATTGCCTTCAGCGCTGCCTCGTCATTGCGCTGCTCGAGCGAGCGGGCGATCCAGTGGCCGATTTGCTTCATCTCGGCTTCCTTCATTCCGCGAGTGGTCAACGCCGGAGTGCCAAGGCGAATGCCCGAAGGCTTCATCGGCGGATTGGTGTCGAACGGAATCGCGTTCTTGTTGACCGTGATTCCAGCCACTCCCAGAGCCTTCTCGGCTTCACTGCCCAGCATGCCCTTGCTGAAGACATCGACGAGCATCAGGTGAGTGTCGGTTCCGCCGGAGATGATGCGATAGCCTTCGTCGGCCAGCACCTGCGCGAGTACCTTTGCGTTGGCCACGATCTGCTCGGCGTACTCCTTGAAGCTGGGTTGCAGTGCTTCCTTGAAGCAGACAGCCTTTGCGGCAAGGATGTGAACGAGCGGTCCACCCTGGCATCCGGGGAATACTGACTTGTCGATGGCTGCCGCGAACTCCTGCTTGCTGAGGATCATTCCCGAGCGCGGTCCGCGCAGCGTTTTGTGGGTCGTAGTGGTGACGATGTGCGCGTGCGGCACCGGAGAAGGATGCGCGCCTCCAGCGACGAGACCAGCGAAGTGTGCCATGTCCACCAGGTAATAGGCACCAACCTTATCCGCGATCTGGCGCATGCGGGCGAAGTCGATAATGCGCGGGTAAGCAGAGCCGCCGCCGATGATTAGCTTTGGCTGCTCGCGCACGGCAATGCGCTCCATCTCGTCATAGTCGAGAGTCTCAGTCTCCCGAGTCACTCCGTAGCTGACGACTTTGTAAGTTTTGCCGCTGAAGCTCAACTTGTGGCCGTGCGTGAGGTGGCCGCCATGAGCGAGGTCGAGTCCCATGATGGTGTCGCCCGGTTGAATGATGGCGGCGTAAGCAGCCATATTGGCGGACGAACCGGAGTGCGGTTGCACGTTGGCATGCTCGGCTCCGAAGATCTGCTTGGCCCGATCACGAGCGAGGTTCTCGACTATGTCGGTGAACTCGCATCCACCGTAGTAGCGCTTCGCGGGATAGCCCTCGGCGTACTTGTTGGTGAAGACCGAACCTGCTGCTTCCAATACCGCTTCACTCACAAAGTTTTCGGACGCAATCAGTTCGAGGCCTTCGTGCTGACGATTTTCCTCGTTGTAAATTGCTTGTGCGATCTCGGGGTCCACTGCGCTAAGCGACCGCGACATAGTCGAATTCGACATAAGAGCTCCTGTGGGACTGAATAAATAGGGTACGACGGAACGGGCACGGGTGAAAAGGGCAGCGGTCGATTGAGCTGCGCACTAGCTTGGTTTCAGCGCGGTTGCGATTGCTCGCTCAAGGTGCGGCGCCATTGCCGTGTATCCAGCGTCGTTCGGGTGAACGCCGTCATCGCTGAAATCAGGGCGCATGGCTCCAGAGGGCGTCGCGAGCGGGGTGAACAGGTCAAGATAGGTGTGGTCGTTGGCTGTGCAATACTCCTGCGCCCACTTGTTAATGGCTACAATGCGAGGAAACGGACGCATCTCCGGACTCCATGGGTACTCGGCGACCGGAGTGATTGAGCTGAGCACAACGCTGATGCCGTGCAGGTGAGCCAATTCAGCCATGCTGGCCAAGTTGTTCTCGATGGTCTTGATCGTGCTCTCGCGCGGACTGTTGGAGAGGTCATTTGTTCCAGCAAGGATCACGACTGCTGCTGGATGGAGTTCAATGACGTCCTGCCGGAAGCGAATGAGAATCTGCGAGGTGATCTGTCCGGAGATGCCGCGATTGATGTAGGGCTTGCATGGAAAGAAACGGCCCATTTCTGGGCCGTGCGGCGTGACGGTCCAGCGCCAGCCTTCGGTGATCGAATCACCGATCAACACTACGCGGGGCTCGCCGGAAGATGGCGGAGGCAGAGTGGCGTTTGCATGGCGAAACTGGTCGAGTGCGGCCCAGTCTTCACCGAGTACTCTGTCGTCCTCCCATTCAGCGGGCATCAGGCTTAGCTCTGAAGTGTGTGTGTCTTCTCTATCTCGTGAATCTTTTCGATGCGCCCGGAGTGACGTCCGCCGGAGAAAGGTGTATCGAGCCAGATCTGCACGATGTGCTTGGCGGAGTTTTCGTCCAGAATGCGCGCACCTAGAGTGAGCACGTTCAGGTTGTTGTGCTCGCGAGACATCTGCGCTTCGTATTCGCTGCATATGTTTGCAGCGCGGACGCCCGGGACCTTGTTGGCCGCGATTGCCATACCGATTCCGGAGCCGCAGACGAGAATGCCACGTTCGGCTTTGCCAGCGGCCACGTCTTCAGCGACTTTGGCTGCAAAATCAGGATAGTCAACCGAGTCGGAAGTGTTCGTACCCTCGTCGATCACCTGATGGCCGAGGGCAGCCACGTATTGCCGAATCTGGTCCTTTAAAAGATAGCCCGCGTGGTCAGCGCCCAAAGCGATTTTCATTCCAGTATTGTACCCGGAGTCAGTTCTGGGTGGACAGGTTCCTTGATTCATCTGGTACGTGCGTTGGCCCAGGCCATGCCCAAAGTAAGTTGGTTCGGCATCAGTCAGTTGCGACAGGCTGCCAAAGCTCGACTCGATTTCCTTCTGGGTCTGTGAACCAGCCAAACTTTCCGAAATCGTAGGTTTCGCGTTTTGGGTCGACGGTGACTCCTTCATCCACCAAACGGTCCAACACTTGATCCAAGTCATCGACCTGAAGATTGATAATCGCTTTCTGTGCCGGAGGAAAGTATGCATCCTCTTGTCCGAAAAAGGAGAAAACAACCGGAGCGCGCAGAGTGGAGGCCGGAAACGTGAAACATCCCTGGGACCGGACTAGACCGAGGTGCTGCTCGTACCATCGGTACAGAGCTTCTGGATCATTTGCGCGCAAGAATGCTCCGCCAAAGCCAGTGATTGAAGCCATGCAGCCTCCTATTGCGAGGAATGTTCATCGAGAGCTTACGTCTACAAAAATCAAAGTGTACCGGAAAATTCAAATAGCGCCCAATCGATTAGAAGATGTTCACTCTTAAACCCTAGTCATGTTTGTGCTACGTTCGGTTGTGGATGGCAGTTTGCAAACAATTTGTCAGGAATCGCCTGTGACTGTACGCCAACAGGAATCCAGAACGACGGGCGTTAGGTTTGCGATTCGTAGGCCGAGCGTAAGTTCCTGGGCTGAATGGGTGATCCTCGTTCTGTGCACGGGAATTGCGGCGATAGCTTCCTGGTTTCACGAGCCCTGGTCAGATGAGGCGCAGGCTTGGTTGATCGCGCGGGACCTCAGCATTCCGGGGATTCTGCACCAGATGGGTTATGAGGGAAGTCCTCCGCTGTGGCATTTGCTGCTGTGGCTGTTTGCCCGGCTGCAGATGCCATATGCGTTCCTGGGGTGGATCTCTGTCGCGCTGGTCGCCGGAGGAATGTACATCTGGCTGCGGTGGAGTCCTCTACCAAAGCCGGTACGATTTCTGATCCCGTTCGCTTTCTACTATCAATACCAATATCCGGTGGTAACTCGAAGCTACGCGCTGTCGACTTTCCTCGCCTTTGCGGCTGCAGCACTTTGGAGGACGAAGCCCGTACGTGTGATTCCGTTTGCGATTGCGTTGGCATTGCTGGCACAGACCAACATGCACGGATTCACGATCGCGATGGGGATCACGATTGCGTTTGCGTGGGAAACGTTTCGCGAGTTCTGGAACGGACGGTTGCGGGGAACGCAACTGATGGAGGTACTCGCGGGCGGCGCGCTGGTGATGGTTTCCGCGCTCGTGGCCAAAGTTCTCGCTGCACCATATCCCGATTGCAGTTTCAAAGCCGCTGTTCAGTTGAAGAAGGGAGCAAGGCTAGAGAGCTTAACCAGTGCACTGGATGGCTTCTCGGCATTTGCGAAGGCGAGTGGGATGGAGCCTTCGTGGGTAGTTGTGTTGATTCTGATCGTTGCGATCTGGCTCGTCGCTACGCGTAAGGGCGGATTCGTCTCCGTCGTAATTGCGAGTGGGCTGCTTCTGATATATCCGATCAGCACTGGTAAGGAACCGTTTGGGATCGTGCAGGGCGTCGTGATTCTTACGATGGTGCTTTTGTGGTTTATCGCCGTGCGACAGTTCCTTTGCGCGCTTCCATTTCTGTTCACAGTGCTGGCAATGGGATTTGTGTGGTCGAGGCCGTGGCACTATGGAATGGCGCTGACGGCATTCCTTGTGTCGGTGTGGGGCGCGTGGGCGAGCGCGGAGCTAGCGAAGTCTGAAGCACCAAAGAGGCTACTCGCGGTGATGGTTGCAGTGCTGGTGATGTTACAAATACCGTCCACAGCGAAAACGATCTATGCGGAGATTCAAGGACCGTATTCGGCAGCGAAAGCCACGGCCAATTATCTAGCGTCGTATGTGGGACACAGGCCGATCTACTGTGTGAACTTCTACGGAGTTGGCATGGAGCCGTACTTCGGCAAAAACATCTTTGCCAACTGGCATGAAGCGTACTGGACATGGTCTATGAAGAGATCCGCAGACGCAAGCCGAGTGCTGGACGCACCGCCGAGCAACGCGATCATTGTTGTCCCTGCCGGTGGGCTAGCGTCGCCTAAGCCTGCGAGGTCGGCTGCGGCGAACATACGGCTTCTCAATCATCATTTCCAGCGAACGAAGGAATTTTGCGGAGCGCAGTTCTGGATGGGCAAGGTGTCGGAATATGAGTGCTATGACATCTACCAGAAATCGCACTGATCAACCGCGGGGGCCAGGGTTGATGTTCCATTGGCCTTTGCATCCCACCTTAGCCGCGCACAAAATGCGCGTCGAAGGTGGGGCACCCGCGAGCACAGTGAAATCACTCTAAAGCCGCGCTCAATTTGATCGCGGCTGATAGACGCAGCATGGTTCTTCGGCAAACGCGTTTTCAGTAAGAGCGAAAGCGCGAGCGCGGGAACCTCCGCAGATCTGCTTATATTCGCATCGCCCGCATTTGCCTTCGAGATTGTTTGCATCGCGCAAAGATTGAAACAGCGGGCTCTCGCGATAGAGGGTTGAGAGCGGCTGTTTGCGCACGTTTCCAGCAGAGATTGGAAGGAAGCCGCTAGGGAAGACTTCGCCGATATGCGACACGAAAGCGAAGCCTTTGCCGTCATTGATGCCCTTTGGTGCGCGACCGATGCCATCTTCGGAGGCAGTGCCGAGCACGGGCGGAAGTTGGGTGGTCTGCCCCTGGCGCTTGAGTTCGGTGCGGCGCTGCAGGAGATAACGACGATAGTGCTGAGCTTCCGTGCTCTTGATGTCGAAGTTCACTCGACGCGATGTTTCGTAGAGCTTGGCGAAAACGTCCTCGAACTCCTCGGCTGAAATGAGGTCGATGTCAGAGCCTCGTCCGGTGGGCACGAGGAAGAAAACGCTCCAGAGCGCGATGTCGAGGTCCTCAAGCAATTTGATGATGCTATCGAGGTGCTCGAGATTGTGGCGTGTGATGGTGGTGTTGATCTGCACGGAGAGTCCGAGTTCACGCGCCCACCGTGCTCCCTGGATGGTGAGATCGAACGAGCCTTTTACGCGGCGGAATCCGTCGTGGATTTCGGCAGTGGGACCGTCGAGGCTGATGGCGAGTCGCGCGAGACCACTGTCTTTGAGTTTTGCGATTGCTTCGCGAGTGAGGAGCGGAGTCGCACTGGGCGTCATGGATGGACGCAAGCCGAGGCCGGCGGCGTACTCTACAAGTTCATAAACATCAGGACGCTTCAGAGGGTCACCGCCGCTGATTACGAACAACGGTGCTTTCATCGCGGCGATGTCATCGATCAGGCGCTTGGCTTCTTGGGTCGAGAGCTCCAGTGGATTGCGGGCAGGCTGCGCGCAGGCACGGCAATGAACACAGGCGAGATCGCATGCCTGAGTAGCTTCCCATATGACGAGGAACGGACGCTCGTCGAAGTCGATGCCCTTGAATGCCGCCGGACCAGTTAGCGTTGCTGCTGATGTCATGAATGCTCCCCCAAGTACAGGAGCTTCGCATTGCGAAGCTCCCGGCGAAAATGACTTAGGTCACGAGGCAAGCTACTTGATTTGCACCAGCCGCGAAGGAGGCTTGGTGAGGAATGTTGCTGCAAGATTGATGGCGAAAAGCGTGACTGCGCTGAGTTCGATAACGGCCGAGACCGGCAGAACCTTCCATGCAGTCAGCGCGAACTCCTGGTAAGCCAGCACTTCGGATGTGACGCGCAGGAAGCATCCGATGGTCAAAACAACGAGACTAGTGCCCATAAGCCGCGGGCTGTAGAGCAGGCGCATTCCGCTGAATGCAGGAAGGACGCGCTGTCCGATGGCGAAAACCATGGTGGAAACGAAGCCTACGGTGAGCGCATGGCGAGACGCTCCCCAGATGCCATCAGGATGAGCGATAAGGGCCGCCCACACTCCGAGCAGCGCGGCGACAACAAGCCACGCGTAGGCGAGGCGCACGAAGTACGGGAATGAGCCGTGAACGCCTTGAATCTTTGCGGGCTGCGCAGCGCGGAATGCGATTCTGAGGGCAAACAGGGACAGTATCGATGCGGCGAGCAGCAGGAATACAGCGACGCGGAAATATCCAAAGAGCGCAGAGAGAACTCCGATGGAGTTTACGGTGATCAGCACCATCAAGCCGCGTTCGCAAGCAGGACGCAGTCCGACGAAGACGGACAACCAGCGGGCGCTGAATCCCCAGACAAATGGAACCATGAAGCCCCACGCCATTAGTACAAGGAAGCGCTGATCAAAGCTCTGCTCGAAGGCTGGCGAGGTTGCATGAAGCGCAACTTGGATTGAGCCGATGAGGTTTGCGATCAGCGTGCCCATCAGACCGATCGTTCCGGCAATAACGACGAAAATCCATCGATCGAGTTTTGGCTTGGCATTCGAGCGCTCGGCGGGGCGATGCGAAGAGACAGTCTTGAAGAAGAGCAAGAAAGCAAACAACTCAAGCGCTGCTGAAGCCGGAAGCGAAATGCGCCAGTGCCATTCATAGACGGTCGCGGCCCAGCGTAGGAGAACACCCGCTGTCCACATCGCCCAGCAAACCCACGCTTCCCACATGGCGAATGGCTTGGCGTGCTTCATCTTAGGAATGGAATAGAAGCCGATGCCGAGAATGAAAGTGCCGATCCAGCCAAATACCTGTGCGTGGCCGTGGGCCTGTATCCATGCGGCAGAGACAGAGTTTGCGGCGTGCTTATCGCTGATCGAGAGCAGATTCCAAACCCCGAGGAACGTGCCTGGCAAAAGCATGAAAGCTAATCCGGTGGAGATGTAAGTCATTACCATTCGGGCGAGAGCGCGCTCGCGCTGCTTTGTTCCTTCTACCTGCGCGGTGAGGGAAGGGCTGATGTGTGCCAGGTTTGTCTCGTGTGCTGCCATGAGATGAAGCCTCCATGCCGGATCCAGGAGTTTGCGCCGGAACCGCCTGTGACCTGAGGCTAGTTTGGTTGACTCGCAATCGCCATGACTAAGGTCACTCGCAGGGCAAAGCCGGGCTTTCCGGAAGTAAGAACCGGAATTTTGTGCGCCCGTGACTTTGGTCATCGTTTTCATTTTCCCGCTCCAGCAGAATGCAGTCACTGGGGTAAGGAGGATGGAAATGCAAACACAACTCACAAAGTCGGTTCGTGAAGTAGCTCTGGAGAACGCAGCGGCACCTGCGGTTTTGGAATCACTGGGAATTGATTATTGCTGCGGCGGACATCTCCCGTTCGAAGATGCATGCCGGAAGGCCGGGACTAATCCAGAGGCAGTTGCAGCGCAAATTGAGCGCGCAGCCTCGCAAGCGGCGAACCGCCAGCAGAAAGCAACGGACTGGACTACTCAGTCGCTCACGGAATTGGTCGCTCACATTAAGAGTACGCATCACGCGTACGTCGTCAGCGAGTCTCCGCGTCTTTTGCAATTGGCTAACAAAGTCGCCTCGAAGCACGGCGGAAACAAGCCTGAACTGGCTCGCGTGTACGAAGTGTTCAGCGGGCTTGCTCAGGAATTGAGCATGCACTTGATGAAGGAAGAGCAGATTCTGTTCCCCTACATCGAGCAGCTTGAGAATTCGCGCTCTCAGAAAAATTCAGCGACGCCGTCGTCTTGCTTCGGAACCGTCGAGAATCCGATTCGCATGATGATGTTTGAACACGATAACGCTGGAGAGGCACTTCGCGGACTACGTCAGCTTACCAATGGTTATGAGATTCCTGCGGATGCATGCATGAGCACGCGATCACTGATTCAGGGGCTGGCCGAGTTTGAGGCCGATCTGCATCAGCACATTCACCTCGAAAACAACATTCTGTTCCCCCGCACGGTGGAACTCGAGCAGGGCAAGTAGGCACAAGAGAGACGAGGAGAAAGAGAAAGAGATGAAGTTCAAGCGGCTTTGGATAGCGTTGGCTGTTGTGCTTATTGGATCGTTTGCGGTGTTGGGTGGAGTGGGTTATAAGGGCATCCAAAGTGCTCCCCCTCTTCCGCAGAAGCTAGTAACCACCGATGGGCAAGTGTTGTTTAACGGCCCAACCGTGATGGATGGCCAGAACGTGTGGCAGTCGCTCGGTGGACAGGAGATCGGTTCGATCTGGGGACACGGTGCATACGTCGCTCCGGATTGGACGGCAGATTATCTTCACCGCGAATGCGAGATCATTCTGGATGAATGGGCGCGGCAGCAAGGCGTTGCAAACTACGCGGCTTTGTCGGTGGAAGCGCAGGCCGGCTTGCGTGGCCGTCTCGAACAATTGATGCGCAGGAATACCTACGATGCTGAAACGGGCACGATCACGATTGATCCCGCACAGGCTGTAGCGTACAAGCAACTAGCGGCTTACTACGCCGGAGTGTTCCAGAATGGCCGCAGTGATTATGCGATTCCTCAAGGCGCGCTGACGGATGCAACGAAGCAGGAGCAGATGGCTGCGTTCTTCTGGTGGACGGCGTGGTCTGCGTCGACGAATCGTCCGGGGCAGAGCGTCAGCTACACGCAGAACTGGCCGCACGAGACGCTCGTCGGAAACAGTCCGACCGGAAACGCAATTGTGTGGAGCTTGATCAGCTTTGTGCTGCTGCTCGCTGGAGTTGGCGCACTCGTGTGGTACTTCGGCTCACAGCATGAAACTCCAGAGAAGGACTTGAAGCCGCGCACCGATCCACTACTTGGGCTGAATCCGACGCCTTCGCAACGCGCAACGGTAAAGTACTTCTTTATTGTGGCTGCGCTGTGGGTATTGCAGATCGGGCTAGGAGTGCTTACCGCGCATTACGGAGTTGAAGGCAACGCGTTCTTTGGTATTCCGATCGCGAAGTGGCTGCCTTACTCCATCACGCGTACATGGCATCTGCAAATTGCGATCTTCTGGATTGCAACATCATGGCTGGCCACGGGCCTCTACATCGCTCCAGCAGTGGGTGGAACCGAACCGAAGGGACAACGCCTCGGCGTCAACATCCTGTTTGGCGCGCTCGTGCTGGTGGTCGGTGGATCGCTTGCGGGCGAGTGGCTAGGCATTCAGCAGAAGCTTGGGAACCTGTGGTTCTGGCTCGGATCGCAAGGATACGAATATGTCGATCTTGGCCGCCTGTGGCAGATTCTGCTCTTCGGCGGACTCCTGTTCTGGCTGTGGTTGATGTATCGCGCGCTGAAGCCTGCATTGGCGAAGCGTGATGAGAATTTCGCACTCCTGATGATGTTCGTTGTATCGGCAATCGCGATACCCACGTTCTACGCTGCGGGCTTGATGTATGGACAACGCTCACACCTGGTCACTGCAGAATACTGGCGCTGGTGGGTTGTTCACCTTTGGGTAGAAGGATTCTTCGAAGTCTTCGCAACGGTGGTGATTGCGTTCCTGTTCACGCGGCTCAAGTTGCTCTCCGTGAAGAGCGCGACGAAGGCTGTACTGTTCTCGACTGTGATCTTCCTTTCGGGAGGAATCATCGGAACGTTCCACCACCTGTACTTCACCGGTATGCCTGCTTCGGTAATGGCTCTGGGTGCGGTGTTCAGCGCGCTTGAAGTTGTGCCGCTGGTGTTGGTTGGCAAAGAAGCGTGGGAGAATATCAGGCTAACCAAAGCGAATCCAAATGCTCCGTGGCTTGGCGCGTATAAGTGGCCCGTGTACTTCTTCGTCGCAGTTGCATTTTGGAATTTTGTTGGCGCCGGATTGTTCGGCTTCCTGATCAATCCTCCAGTCGCTCTGTACTACGTGCAAGGGCTTAACACTACTCCCGTCCACGGACATACTGCGCTGTTCGGTGTGTACGGAATGCTCGGGCTCGGGTTGATGCTGTTCTGCCTGCGTGCGCTGAAGCCGGGGCTAGTGTGGAAAGAGAAGCCGATCGCACTGGCATTCTGGTTGATCAACGTTGGATTGGGTGCAATGGTGATCTTGAGCGTACTGCCGGTTGGGTTGATGCAAGCCTGGGCGTCGGTCGATCAGGGGACATGGTATGCGCGCTCGTCCGAGTTCCTGCATGGACCGTACATGAGTACGCTTAAGTGGATGCGAGTTCCGGGCGATGTATTGTTCGGAATTGGTGCTCTGATTCTGGCGTACTTCGTGGTGGGACTGGTAACAGGTCACTCTTACGAAGCAGGACACAGCTATGAGAAGGACTTTGAACAAATAGCTGAGCCGTCGACGGTTGGTGACTAAGTAACAGAGATAGTGGTTGCGAGCGGCGCGAATCAGAGCGATTCGCGCCGTTTCTTGTTTCTGTAGTCTGAACACCTGTACGTCCGGAACAGCGAAAGCAAGTAGGTAAGTATAAGAATAACTGGATAAGAGAAAGTAAGTTCCGAAGTAAGAAGTTGTGGTTTCCGAACGGTGATCAACTCTCGGGTGATACGAGTCACAGCTTTTAAATTCGTATCGTCCTAAGTTAGAGCCTGGGAACTGTCTCCGAGAGGAGGTGTCCCATGTCCAGTCTCGCGCAGACGTCAGTACTCCCGTCGATCAAGAATATCCTGTTCACAACCGATTTCTCTCCCTGCTCAGATGCGGCGTGCCCGTATCTGCGTGACATCGCTGAGCATTATGGCTCTGCGATCCACATTGTCCATGTTATTCCGCCCGAGCCATCGATCGAAATGCCGCTGGGTACGCTTCCTGAAATGGATGCAGATCGCGATGCCGCTCGACACTCAATCAAAGAACTGCTTCACGCAAAACCGTTCGGCAAGGTGCCTACGACTGTAACGGTGCGTCGTGGGCAGTTGTGGGATGTTCTCACTGAAGTAATCAAAGATAAACAGGCCGACCTGATTGTGCTTGGAACGCATGGTCGCCGCGGCCTGAAGAAAATGCTGCTTGGCTCTGTAGCTGAACAAGTATTCCGTTTAGCTGAATGTCCGGTGCTTACAGTGGGACCACAGGCAGTTAAGAAAGGCAAAGAACCTCTGCGGCATGCAGAGATCTTGCTTGCGACTGACTTCTCAGTTGGCTCGAAGCATGCATTGCCTTACGCCGTTGCAATGGCTCGCATGTACAACTCGCACCTAAGTATCTTGCATGTGGTGACAAACGTTGATGACGTCGTACCCACGGATTTCAATGTAGGAGCGGCTACACCTCAAGTCATGAGTTCGCTGATCACTGAGTATGTCCACCGTGCCCGGAAGGAAATGAATGGTTTCGTCTCATCGGGAACGCTGTATGAATTGGAGCCCGAAACGATTGTGGAGTGCGGGCATGCGGCTGAAACGATACTCAGAATTGCAGAGGATAGGCAGGCTGACCTGATTGTTATGGGTGCCCATCGAGCTTCGCGATCAATGCTTACGCATTTGCCTTGGGCAATCGCCTCTGCAGTTTCATCCCTGGCGCATTGCCCAGTGCTAACTGTTAGAAGTTGACTCAGCAATGAAGATTGAATGTCCACAGGACTGACATGGACAAGACAAAGATCGAGCTTGAGCAGCAAGAGCACGCTTGGAACAGGTTCACACTTGCCGGGGAAATTGTTCCAAGCGTGGCATCTTTCATCGCCGAGTCATGGACCCGTTGCAAGACACTCGGCCTTGATCCGATGACACGACAGAGTTGCGGCGTAACGGATAGCGAACTAGGTCGCCGAATCGCTGCGAATGCGGAACTGATTCGGATTGCGGACGCGATCGTCATGGAACTGGATCAGGTATCCAGCATGGCTCGGTTGATCGCATTCGTAACGGATGGCGAAGGCGTGATTCTGCGAACCTTCTGCAAAGGTGGTGTGCGCGACGAAGATCACGTGTATCTGCTTCCTGGCGAAATGCTGAATGAAGGGAAGGCGGGCACAGGTGCTGTCGCACTCGCGATTAGGCAAGAGCGAGCAACGCAGGTCAGCGGCGCACAGCACTACATTCATGCGAATCACGAGCACGTATCTTCAGCCGCTCCGGTATTCGACGGCGCTGGGAACTTAGTCGGAGTGCTTGGAGCAATCCGATCCGTAGATAGGTGTAATCCTGACACACTCGCCATGTTGGTCGCTGCGGCGAAGGCTATCTCAATTCAGTTACAGAGCGAGTATCGGCGGAAGCAGACGCTATTGGCGAGCGCAATCGCAAAGGCAGCGATCGACATATGTGCGGATGGGGTAATCGCGATTGACTCGCACGGCCACATACAGGCTGCAAACTCCGAAGCCGCGAGAATATTGGGCGTTGAGGTGTCGCGACGGAATGGAGACGGGTTCGAGGAATTACTCGAAGCCAATTCAATATTCAAGAAAGTGATTGCCGAAGGAAGGGCGGGCAAAGAGCTAGATGCTGTGTCGGAATCCGATCACGGCATCGTGCACTGCAGAGTAATGCTGAAGCCGCTGAGGTGTGATGATGGCGAGGTGGTGGGCACGGTTGCGTTCTTGAAGGAAGCGACTCGCCTGCGGAGAACGATGGTTCACTGCGTGGGCGGAGAAGCGCGATTCACCTTCAACGACATCCTGGGTCAGAGCATGAGCATGCAGCGCGCAATTCACCTGGCTGAAGTTGCGGCAAGGAATACCTGCACGGTGCTGCTACAAGGAGAGAGTGGGACAGGAAAAGAACTTTTCGCACAAGCTATTCATAACGCCAGTGCGGCAGGGCAGCCGTTCATTGCTATTAACTGCGCTGCAATTCCAGAGACGCTGATTGAGAGCGAATTGTTCGGCTATGAAGGTGGCGCGTTCACCGGCGCGAATAGAGCTGGGCATCCGGGGAAGTTTGAGTTGGCGAACAACGGCACGATCTTCCTGGATGAAATCAGCGAAATGCCAACCAACATTCAGACGGTTCTGCTTCGGGTGTTGCAAGAGCGCTCGGTAACGAGGATTGGTGGAGTCAAATCCATTCCGGTCAACGTCAGGGTGATAGCGGCGACAAACAAGGATCTCTCGGCGGACGCTCCGAACAGTAACTTCCGCCAAGATCTGTTCTATCGGCTGAACGTTTTCAAGATCGATATACCGCCTCTGAGAGAACGACCAAGTGATATCCCAATCATGGTAGACCATCTCGTTTCATACATTGCTGCAAGATACGGGAGAGTGGTCAAAGGCGTGTCGAGCCAAGTGATGGACATTCTGGGTCGGTTTACATGGCCTGGGAATGTGCGGCAGCTAGAGAACGTGCTTGAACGCGCGATAAGTTTGGCTGAAGGTGATGTGATCGAGATACAGCATCTGCCGGAATTTCTGCAAGAGTATGTGCCCGCCCCTATTCGGGAGAATGCGATGGACGGCACTGCGTTCAACATGAAGAGCATGGAGAAGGAAATGATCATGGAAGCGCTGCATCGCTATGGCGAGTACAAGAAGGCGGCGCGGTTCCTTGGGATTTCGCGCAGCACGCTGTATCGCAGGCTTAAGCACTACGGGGTAGGGAGCGTGATTGAATGATCGGCGAAACAACTTGGCTGGATCTTGGATTGATCGGTTACGAGGAAGCTTTCGATATTCAGATCGACCTTCATGAGCGGCGGTGCAGGGGAGAGATTCCGAACGTCATCATCTTTCAGGAGAATCCTCACGTAATCACGTTGGGACGATCTGCCTCGATGGAGCACTTGCTTGCGTCATCGGGAGAGTTGCAGCGGCGTGGAGTCGAGGTGCGAAAAGTAACTCGCGGTGGAGACATCACTTATCACGGACCGGGACAGCTTGTGATTTCGCCGATTCTTCCGCTGAGCGATGTTGCGGGAAACGTTCATGAATACGCGCGGCTACTTGAGCAAGTTGTGATTAACCTGCTGGGCGGGTTTGGGGTGAGTGCCAGCAGAGTCGGAGGTGCAAGCGGCGTGTGGATTGGGCAGGCGAAAATTACCGCGTTGGGGATTGCGATTAAGAATGGGATTACGCAGCACGGAGTCGCAATCAATGTATCGCCAGATCTGAGTTACTTCGATCTGATTGTTCCGTGCGGTCTCAGGAATAAAGGCGTGACATCATTGCACGCCGTCGGAGTTACTTCGGCTACGGTGAAAGACGTCAGAGATTGCTTTCTGCGAGAATTCGCTCGCGTATTCGGGCTCTCAGCGATCGACCGCTATGAACTCACCGAAACGCAAGCCGTCGCCGGCATCTCGATTGCGGAAGCGTGATAGCTAGATCATTGTGTAGCCACCATCCACTGCAAAAACCTGGCCAGTGATGTAATCGCTCGCAGCAGAGCATAGAAATAGCGTCAAGCCCGCCACGTCATTCTCGTTGCCGAGGCGATGCAACGGGACATGCTTCACGTACTCTTCCATAACAAAGCCGGGGAATGTTGATTTGGCTGTGTCGGTGTCGATGATTCCCGGAGCGATTGCATTGACTTGGATCCCGAGCTCAGCGGCTTCTCGGGCAAGTGCTTTGGTCAAGGCAATCACTCCACCTTTTGCTGCCGAGTAATGCACCAGTCCGATGCCACCGACGCGTCCGGCGACGGAAGCGATGTTGATGATTTTCCCCTGCTGTCGTTGCGACATGTGGCCGTAGACTTCCTTCGTAACGAGGAACGTGCCGGTCAGATTGATGTCGATGACCTTGCGCCATTCTTCCTCGGTGATGTCCTCAAACATGTTGATGGGGAAGTATCCTGCATTATTCACCAGAACATCGATTTCTCCGAAGCGCTGGAGTACGCAACAGACCATTCGCTTGACGTCTTCGGCGCTCGATATGTCGGCCTGAACGGCCATGACCTCTGCTGCGGTTTGCCTGATTTCCTCTGCCGTCTTCTCCAGTGCCTGCTTGCCTCGCGAGCAGATCACAACTGAGCATCGATGCTCCGCGAAGGCCTGCGCACATGACTTTCCGATGCCCATGCTCGCGCCTGTTACCAGAACCACCTTGCCTGCGAGACCGTCGTTCATTGGTAACCTCCTTTCGATGTGCAGTTATTGGAGTCATGCTCCTCAAGAGCTAAGGACAGCAATCACCTGACCGACGTTCACACGCTGACCTTCGCTGACCTTCAGTTCGAGCACAGAGCCAGAGGAGGGAGCATCGATGTAGATGGCGATCTTGTCGGTGGCTGCTTCGGCAAGTTGGGCGCCAGCATCAACCTTGTCTCCCGGATGGCAAAGCCAGTGCTTTAGCGTGATTTGTCGAGCGCCGCCTGCAAACTTAGGAACAACAACTTCGTGGGTCATGTTCGTCGCTCCTCAAAAGTGTGGGAAGCGTTGGCACGCTTCCCACTTCAGCAGAACAGTCGTTTGCTCAGTGAGCAGTCCGGGCGACCGATCCCGTCTTTGCCAATTGCTGCAGATCCGTATTGAGTTGGGCAAAGATGTAGACGGGTGCGCATCCCGGATAATAGGTCACAGTCTTGGCGAGTTTTGTGGCCTTTCGAATGTTCTCGGCTGTCGGGAAATACTCCCAGCAATCTCCGCAGACAAACAGGTGTTTGCCTTTGGCAATTTGTGGGTCGAAGTCCGGCAAGCCTCCGGCGACGACAACGACTTCACCACGCTCCTTCAGGAAGTCGGGCATCGAGATGCCACTATTCGCAAAGGAGTCGAGCGCGCCACGGACATTGACATAGCAGCCTGGGCAGGTCTGTTGTGCAAAGACCGTGAGGCCGTGATACATGCCCACCGGGTTGTCGTTGGGGCGACGGAAGAACTTACGTACGGTGTCGGCAGCGACACCAACGACGGTGATCTTCTTGACGTCGATCTCGCCGAGTCCCTCGGTTCCAGCGCAACGTATGGCAGGAATCTCAATTGGATCGAAGCCCATCACGTAGCAGGAAATGGCGTCGGTCGAGACCATGTCAGATCCTGCGATGACAAGATTCATCTCCTTGGGAACTCCAGCATGCGGGCCTTGGCCTTCCATGCCAATGATTCCATCGACAATGGTAAGGTCGGCCTTCACCGCACGATACAGGTCTGCAAACTTTTGGCCGAGATCGATGCGATGTGCTCCCTGTTGTTGCGCGCTGGGATGTACGTTGGGAATCAGGCCATTCCAGTTCTTCAGGGCCAGCGTGACTCCACCCGCGATGTGAACTTTCATCTTGGGCAGATTGATGATCACGTCAGCATCGAGAACCGGTTTGAAGATCGCTGCCTTCTTGAAGACCTTTGCATCTGGAATATTCACTTCGACCACGTCTGTTTCGTCGAAGTAAATTACCTTGTCTGCACCACCGTGTCGTGCGGCTTCCTCCATGCCGGAGACTTGGAATGCAGGCTTCGCACGGCCTACATGCATGCCGAGCGACGGATTGTCGCCTAGCCACACCTCGCCTGCCTTGGAGTTCTCCTTCACGTAGGAAACAACGGCTTCGATCATGCGTGGATCGACAACCGCGAAACTTTCGGGCGGTGCCTGGAAGGCCAGGTTCGGTTTAATCAGTACTTTCTGACCTGGCTTGATAATGGCGTCGAGCGATCCGATCGCGAGTTCAACGGCTTGCTTCACGGCAGCCTTGATTCTCACGATGTCGTCATCTCGACGGACGAACTTACCCGCGATGAAGGAGGTATTTCCTTCCGGGCGTTCGCACTGGACGATTGCAACTTTCGGACTCATCATGAACCTCCATCAATCTGCACACTTCATTGCCACGATGCGAGCAATGAAGAAAAGCTATGCCGCGGTTGCGCGCTTTGCCTCTGGCTTCGTCTCGGCCTTGGCCTCCACAACTGCGGGTGCGAAGCTGGCGAAAAGTGGTACGCAGATTTTGTCGTAAACAAACCCGGCAAAGACTGCGCCACAGATCGGTCCGACGGTCAGGATCCAGAACTCGCCACGAGGGCCTGGGAACGCCATCTTGCCCCATCCAAGCAAGTAAGCAAGGAGGCGAGGGCCAAGATCACGCGCGCCATTCAGCGATGCCATCGAGATTGGAGCGGTGATGCCGACCAGCAGGAAGATCACCACCCCGAGCGCATACGGGAAGAACATCATGGTCGGCTTCAGGCTGTTCCGCTCCTCGAGAAGCGCGAGAATCAGGAACATTAGCAAAGCTGTCGCGATGAACTCCGAAAGGAATCCAGCATAGAGCGGGACCTTTGCATACGCCTCAGGAGTGAATCCGACGGCAGCAGGGTTGGGAATGTAACAGCTGAACACCATGCTGCTCAATTGGCTGCCGAATTGTCCACGTACGAGGTGGTTGGCTGCTTCGAAGGGAGCTGCGAATCCTTTGAAGAGCGCGAACCACAGAGTGGCCGCACCGCAGAACGCTCCTGCAATCTGGCTTGCAATGTAAACGGGGACTTTTGCCCACGGGAACTTGCGCCATACTGCGAGAGCGATTGTGACAGAAGGATTGAAGTGAGCCCCTGAAACCGCAGCGCCAACATACACTGGGATGGCGACTGCGAAAGCCCACATCCACATTACAGGAGTCAGATCTTTGTACGCTCCGACGTATATGGCGACCATTACAGCGCCACATCCGAAGAACACGATCAGATACGTACCGATGAACTCCATGATGTACTTGCTGAGCCAATTCTCTTTCATAGACTTTCACCTCCTGTGTCTATCTGGCCCGGACTGCAGTACCGCGAATAACGACGCCAACAAACATCAATCAGAACGTCGTTTGTAGACGGAATCCTGCAACGGCAGCCGAGCCGTCTCTGCGTCCTCCGACGTTCGCGTAGTACTGGATCACAGGCTGAATCATGAGCCAGCCAAACTGAGCCTTGTAGTTGAATTCGATCGCCTTCTCATCGCTGAGGGAGGCGGTGTTTGAAAGCAGTGCGCTGCGGACGCGGTTGTAGTCGCTCCCGATCTTGTTGTACACAAGCGCGAATGCAACACTGTCTTTTGGACGATGGGTGATGGGGCCATTGAATACGACGCCGAAATCAAATTCGGCTGGCACCATGCTCTTGTTTTGTGGGCCAATGTTAAAGCCAGCGGTCAGGTCGAGGCCACGATTGCTTCCGGGTTCGACGCGATACACAGGCTGGTTGCCCTGTACGTAGAAGGTGTAGTTGCCGCTAACGAACTTCTGGGCCTTGTAGTCAATGAAATCCCTGCCACCGTTGTAAATGAAACCTACTTTGAAGAGACCTGGGTAGGTTTTGCGAGAGCCGGAGACTGCAGGATCAGTGTAGAAGCCGAACTCTGTGTCGGAGGTCGAGCCGAAAGTTCCGTTCTTGTAGTTGAAGCCCGTAGGATAGGGATGTCGCTCACCATTGTCGGATGGCATGAACCAGCCAGTCTTGACATAGAAGCGCTTGGTGGGGGCAATCTTGATTTGCGCACCAGGGCCGGTCTGTGGGTCATAGGAAGCACGGACATTGCCCATGTTTCCGAAGTTGTAGTCCATCGGCTCCATCATGTAGGCCCCGCCATACTCCTGAATGCCAAAGAAGTCCTGGGAGGCCATGAGACCAGCCGTTAGTGTCACCTTGTTATTCAAAAAGGCTTGCGAGATGTTCAACGAGTCGAGACGGAACTGGTTGTTGCTGGTGATTCCGCTCGGGTTCGAGAGACTGCATCCATAAGCGCCGGCCTGGCTCATGATGCAGCCGAGGTTCTGTCCGTTCTGCCAAACACCGGTTGCATGAAGACTGAAGCCCTTGATGTGGGACAGTCTGCCAAAGTCGAAATCGACCGTGGCACGAATACGTTGCCAGTGAACGAACGCCTCGGGTGTGCCTTTGGGATGACTTATATCGCCGAAGTTATCGGAGATGTAGTGGAGGTTGAAGGTGAAGCCATGCTCAGCCCAGTTCGAGCGCTCCGGACCCCAGTTGAACATTGTGTCCTGATGGAACAGTCCCGAATCGACGTGCTTTGGAGCTGGCTCCACGGGTGCCGCAGTGGCGTTGTCTGACACCTGCTGAGTGATAACTTCCGTCCCCGTTGTGAGTGGCTGATCGCCCGCTACAGCGGTCGTCGGCCAGAGACAAATCACAATTAATGTCACAACGAAAAGTGGTCCGAGCACCAAGGGACGAACGCGAAGAACGCGAAGCAGTGAATTGAATCGCATAATGTCACCTGCCAAAAAGTAATTTCAGACCTCGCTGAGTTTCCTTTGTTCCGCTCGGGCGTCAGGACGAATCCATGACACTCGCCCGCGCTTCGTTTGGGTCCTCATCCAACCGCCATACTTCCGCAGGTTCCCTTTTTCGACTTAGTCACCCATAGCTCTCGTCTGGATGGCGGTTATTCAACTCTTTCTTTGAGCAAACAAGAGCCCTGCATTTCGGGTGCAGTGTTGCAAGACGGTGTCCAAAGTTGGTTTCTTGATTGGCGGAGTGATAAGTCGGGATTTTTGCTCGTGTTATCGCGATCTACACACTGAAACAGAGGACACAGATCCCGCTACTCATAGCACGTATGTGTGTCATGTTTCAGGCTGCGACACGCGATGTGTCAGAGGGACACATGAGGATGAGTCTGCGTTTCAGGCGATCAAGACATGTGCTGATACGCAGAGGTGTAAAAGATGACGGGCGGCGTACAAGTCTCGCAGATTGTGTGCGGTATTTCTGCTCGTGGCGAAGACGTCAGACGAGATGATTCAGCCCAGATTGATTTAGTGCGTGGCACATGAATTGCACTTGTGTGCCGAGTCGTGGCCGATTCCGGGCTCACGCTGAGGTGTGCGTGTGTTTGCGTGTTTCATCTTGAAGCGTAATCAAAGCGGAGTTGGTCGCGACACGTTCTTTTCACATTGGGCCAGAACTTGCGTCGGAAAGGAGCAGAAATGGCGACACCACTGAAAAAGGACGAGCTGCTAAAAGCCTATCGGATCATGAAGACGATCCGGGCTTTTGAGGAGAGAGTGCATGTGGAGTTCGCGACCGGAAAGATTCCCGGCTTTGTTCATCTCTATGCCGGAGAAGAGGCGGTTGCAACGGGCGTCTGCATGCACCTCAAGGACAGCGACGTGATTGGCAGCACCCACCGTGGTCACGGTCACTGTATCGCCAAGGGCGTGAACATCGTCGGCATGATGGCTGAGATTTACGGCAAGGCCACGGGAAGTTGCGGCGGCAAAGGTGGGTCCATGCATATTGCCGATGTGAATCGCGGCATGATGGGCGCAAATGGAATCGTTGGTGGTGGACCGCCCCTTATGTGCGGCGCTGCGTTGGCATTCAAGTGCAAGCAGAATGGTGGCGTGGCCATCGCTTTCTTTGGCGACGGTGCGTCAAATCAGGGCACAACTCTGGAGAGCTTGAATCTGGCTTCAGTGTGGAATCTGCCCGTTGTTTTCGTTGCAGAAAATAATCGTTACGCCGAATCTACGGGCGTGAAATACAGCGTGCCAACTGCAAACATCTCTGATCGCGCTGCTGCCTTCGGCATGCCTGGAATCACGGTTGACGGCACTGACTTCTTTGCAGTGTTCGAGGCCGCAGCTACGGCGATTGAACGCGCACGTGCGGGTAAGGGCCCAACCCTGCTCGAATGCAAAACGAACCGCTTCTATGGACACTTCGAAGGCGATGCGATGACTTATCGCGCGCCCGGTGAGGTGAAGAAACTGCGGGAGGAATGCGATCCGTTGAAGGTTTTCGAAAAGAGAGCGATTGCTGAGGGCGTGTTGAAACAATCTGACTTCGACGCTGTAGATAAGGAAGTCGATGCCGAGATCGAAGACGCAGTGGCGAAAGCTATTGCTGCCCCGAAACCTGCCGCCGCGGAGGTACTCAGCGACGTTTACATCTCCTACTAACGGAAAGGAAGGGCAAAATGTCGAGGACAATCACGTACAAAGACGCAATCAATGAGGCAATTGCCCAGGAGATGGAACGTGACGGCACGGTCATTGTAATGGGCGAAGACAACGTTGGAGGACATGGCAGCCCGGGCGTGATGGATGCTTGGGGCGGTGTTCTCGGAGTTACAAAGGGCCTCTATGCAAAGTTTGGCGACCGCGTGCTGGATACTCCCATTTCTGAGTCTGCTTTCGTTGGCTCTGCCATTGGAGCAGCAACTCAGGGTATGAGACCCGTCGCGGAAATTATGTTCGTTGACTTCATGGGCGTGTGCTTCGATCAGATTCTGAATCAAGCCGCAAAGTTCCGCTACATGTTTGGCGGAAAAGCGAAGACGCCCGTCGTGATTCGCACTATGTATGGCGCAGGATTGCGTGCTGCAGCCCAGCACTCGCAATGCCTGTATCCAATCTTCACTCATGTGCCGGGGTTGAAAGTCGTTCTGCCAACCACTCCTTATGACGCTAAGGGACTGCTGATTGAAGCCATCAGGGATGATGACCCAGTGATCTTCTTCGAGCACAAAGCACTGTATGGGATGAAGGGCGAGGTTCCGGAAGAAAGCTACACGATCCCATTTGGCAAAGCACACATTGCTCGCACTGGCAAGGATGTAACCATCGTCGCCTTCGGCCGCATGGTACATATGGCGATCGAGGCGGCGAAGGCACTCGCCAAGGAAGGTACAGAATGCGAAGTGATTGATCCGCGCACCACTTCGCCGCTAGACAAACAAACCATTCTGTCGAGCGTCGCAAAGACCGGGAAGCTGGTGGTTGTGGACGAAGCGTCTCCTCGCTGCGGGCTAGCTGCGGATATCTCGGCGATCGTTGCTCAGGATGCGTTCTATTCACTTACTGCACCAATTGCCATGGTCACGCCTCCGCATGTGCCAGTGCCGTTTGCTGACACATTGGAGGATATGTACATTCCAAACGCGGCAAAAATCGAAGCCGCGGTACACGCTGTTACCGCCCATCGGGTAGCAGTCGGCGCACGGTAATCCAGCGTCTTCTGATGAAGCCAATCGCATCACCACGGATTGGCTTCACCAGATTTGCATTCATGTGCAATTGATCTCAACTGACTTGGTCCGGTACTGCAGAAAGGATTGAAACATGGGCACAATCCACAAGATCACAATTCCCAAGCTTGGCCTCACGATGGAGGAGGGGACGATCGTTGGCTGGCTCGCTGAGGTTGGCGCGGAGCTAAAGCCCGGCAACGATGTGGCCGAGATAGAGACAGACAAGATCGTAAACACTGTCGAGGTGAGTCATCCGGGCGTTTTGCGTCGGAAGCTTGCGCAAGTAGGCGACGTGTTGCCGGTAGGTACATTGATAGGAATCATTGCCGACGCGTCAGTCAGCGAAGCTGAAATCGACCAGTTCATTGCGGCGGAAACAGGGGGTGTTCCGACTGTGGAAGAGTTGCCGCAGAAAGATGAGCCGGTTACGGTTTCGGAACTAATACCTGAACAAATGGAGCCGCTCACGAGTACTCGCGCGGCCATCGCACGAACGGTGACGACCTCGTGGAGTTCGATTCCACTCATTTATGTAAACGTGAAGATCGACATGGAAATGGCTGAGCGGCTGTATCGCGCAAACAAAGCGGCAGGCGCCAAGATGTCAATCAGCGATGTGCTTGTAAAGGCGCTCGCCGTCGTAGTGCCGCAGTTTCCGAGAGTGAATGCGACATTCGCTGATAAGTCTCTGATCCTGCATCGTGACGTTAATGTCGCGGTAGCTGTCGGGCTCGATGAGGGAGTGGTAATGCCTGTCATCCACCAATGCCAGTGTCTTTCGCTCGACGAGATTGCCGACAAAAGCAGAGATGCCGTCGATCGCGCAAAAGCAGGAGCACTGACACAGGAGGATCTGGCTGACGGGACGGTTTCGATTTCGAACATGGGAATGCTGGGAATCGCAAGCTTTACGGCACTGGTTCCGCCGGGGCAGTCGGCGATTCTTGCTGTGGGAATGGTCGAGAGTGTGCCCGTGGTGAGGGATGGACAAGTCGTGATAGCCAGAATGATGCAGATCAATATGTCCTGTGATCACCGCGTTCTGGATGGAGCTTATGCTGCCAAGTTCCTCGGAACTCTAAAAGAGACTCTGGAGAAACCGGAAGCATTGTTTGACTCGACGCGAGTCGTCGTCGGGTATCAGCAGGTTGCATGAGATTGGCTCACGCACGTCAGGAGGTGCGTTATGGCGACATCGGCAATGAAGGTGCCTGCGAAGCCAGTGTTTGAGAAGGTTCTGCAGGTCGCGGTCGTAGTGAAGAACTGCGACGAAGCAGTGAGGAAGTATGCAGATGAGTATGGCATAGGCCCCTGGAATATCTATGAATTCAACCCAAACACAGTGAGCGACATGATTATTCGCGGTAAGCGGGTTGACTATGCCATGCGACTCGCACTGTGTGACATAGGCGATGTGCAGTGGGAGTTGATTGAGCCAAAAGACGACAAGAGCATCTACTACGAATTCCTAAAGGAGCATGGCCCAGGGTTGCACCACATAGCATTCGGCGTGAAGGACTACGAAAACACGATGGACTTCTTCCGCGCAAAAGGGAAGAACATCTTCCAGGGAGGGAGCTGGGAAGGTCTGACTTATACGTATCTTGATTCGCGAGATGATCTGGGCGTCATCGCCGAGATTTACAAGATAGTGCCGGAATTCAAATGGCCGAAACCCGCTGAAGTGTATCCGCCAGCGAAATGACTGACAACTCGGCGCACGATGCGAACCGTGCGCCGACTGCCGAGACATTACATCTAGTTGCGGTTGTGACAAAGGAGAGGAGCATGTCACTAAAAGCAGCATTCATATTCATCGCGCCGGAAGCCGATCCGAAGAAGCACTGCGCGGTCGTGAATACGCCTGTGGTCGAGCTTACGGTTGTAGGCGTAAGCAGCTACGAAGATGCGGCAGAGGCAGCGAAATCTCTGGTGAGCGCAGGAGTTACTGCACTGGAGCTCTGTGGAGGATTTGGAGTGGAGGGTGCGGCGATGGTGAAGTCGGCTGTGCAGGATAAAGCAGTTGTAGGTGTGGTTCGCTTTGACAACCACCCAGGGCTCGGATTCAAGAGCGGTGATGAGATATTCGGCGCGGCGCTGGTACAGAGCAAGTGAACGCAGCGTGCAATTGATGGTCAAGCGATCAGCGGCTAATAGTACTCATCCCCGCGTGTTGGGGAGCTTCGGAGCTTTTGCATGGGCTGACGTGCTTGACTGTATAGAAGCCCGAATCAACTCCTGCTGCCATCTGGCCCGGCGTTGTCGCCAACCAGAACCCACTTTCACGCCGTGTCGAGGTTGTCTGGCCGATAACGACTTCATGTTTACCTCCCGAACGCGTTCTGAAGAAGATGTATCACAGCATTTGATGCCGAAATGCTTTCAGCGGAACCTGCGTGCTTACGCGTTCCAGAACTAGCCGTGCCTCGTCCTCTGCCAATCAATCCTCCACCTGCCACCCGACACGGGTGCCCATATTAGTTTTTTCAGCGGTGTACCTCGCGAATGGTGATAAAGCAAGGCAGTGCGCTCGTAGAAACCTCGAGTGTGCCATGAATCTCCGAAATCGAACTTATGAAAGTCGAGGTGGTGGCAGAATTCGTGGCACAGCGTGTTTAGGAATGTCCCGAACGAGGTCACTTCCTTGCGAACTGCCGTCCTCATCCATAAGCGGATGAACATCTTCTCAATGTGGTAGTCGCCGAAGAGTTCGGTCGTCCAGTGTTCGCGGACCGTGAGTGGACGCGCAGCTAAAACGCGGACTCCGCAGTCCGGGACGCCGTAGAACGAGGACGCTTCGGAAAGGAAATCTAAACACGCGGAACGGACATCGCGCGTTTTCTCGGTCAGCATCGCCGCGTCGACGGACTTCGCTAGGGTCGGCAAGACATCGTTGTTTGGTAGCTCGAGCGTCCGCATCCGGTCGCTTTTGGCAAATTCTGTAATGCGATTTCTGGGGGGCGTGTCGGTGAGCATGGACGTGCTCATTATCTCGCTGGACAGAACTAGAATTGGCACTATTTCGGACTGACGTTATCTACTACTCTGAAAGGATCACGGCTTCGACCAGGGATGCGAGCGTCGACGGCGTGGAGATGCTGGCGTCCAATTCAATGAAATGAACTAGATTGATTTGCTCACTATGTTCAGGACTCGATTCAAGAACGACATCGTCGCGGAATTCCTGCCGCCAAGCCGGAAAGGAAGAACGCAGAAGGTAATCATCCTTTGTGACGGAATGCCCTCGATGCCTAGTAAGCAACCGCTGGTTGAGTTCCTCTCAAAGAAGGGCTACTGGGTCTTCTATCCTCGCTGGCGCGGGGCATGGGAGAGCGGAGGTCAGTTCCTTCAGAAGTCACCGCACCAAGATATTCTCGATGTAATAGGCGAATTGCCGAATGGAGTGAGCGAGAGTGCGTTTGGGCAGCAGTTCGAAGTCGATCCCGACGAGATTTTCGTTATTGGGGGCAGCTTCGGCGGGGCTGCGGCCATTCTGGCCTCGATGGACGAACGAGTGAAGAAGGTGTTCGCAAATTGCCCTGTGGTGGACTGGTCGATACTGGGTGAGGAACAGGAGAAAGAGACTTCAAACCCGAGCTATGCGGCATACATCCGCGAAGCATTTGGCAACGGATACCGGCTCTCAGAGAAGAACTGGAACAAACTGCACAGCGGCACGTTCTTCAACCCTATGCATCACGTCAGGGAAATAGACGGGTCCAAAATCATGATGTTCCATGCCAAAAATGACCCGTACGTGCCGTGGAATGGCGTGGATAAGTTCGCAAAGCAGACTGGGGCGAAGCTCACCCTTCTTTCGAAAGGCGGTCATCTGAGCACCACTAGAACTGTGCAACGGTATTGGCCACGGATATCGGCATT
The DNA here is from genome assembly GCF_059726255.1 of Koromonas humicola. Lineage (NCBI taxonomy): Bacteria > Pseudomonadati > Acidobacteriota > Terriglobia > Terriglobales > Koromonadaceae > Koromonas > Koromonas humicola. The sequence goes on along the minus strand of NZ_AP040873.1, from coordinate 3,671,509 downwards.
CTTAAAATGCTGAACCAAGACGACGAAAGCTCCCAACAGGGAGCTCTTAACGTTCAATGATTCAAAATCTTGAAAATGGTCGGGGAGAGAGGATTTGAACCTCCGACCCCCAACCGGGTTATTCTCGCGGATGTCCCGCAACTACTTGTAAATACAACAACTGCTAGTCAGTCCTGCTTGGCGGCGGTGCTGACGAGGACACATCTGGACACAAAACTCGTCCGAACATTTGGCCGAACTGTGCTGCCACCGCCCGGTCATCGGCACTGACCATGTGCGTGTAGCCGCCGCGATTCCGCATCCCAAGGGTGGTGCGCGGGTCGTCGTGTCCCAATCGGTTCTGCCGCACCTTAACCGGAACGCCAGCCCTGTCCATCTCGGTCGAGTTCCAGTGCCGCAGGGCTTTCAGCCCCTTGCCGCTGTGCTCAATTCCCAGTTTGTCCAGTAACGGATTCAGCTTACGTTCAACTACCTTCGTCTCCCGCCATGGGCGACCCTGCTTTGTGTGGAAGAGGAGACCTTGCTGCTTGCCGTTGAGGAAACTGCGCAGGTGCTCCGCCAGCTCATGGGAAATGGCGAAGTCCCGGTAGCCAGCCGCTGTCTTTGGAGTCACAATGTAGCCCTCGCTCACCGACTGACATACTGAGATGACCCGGTTTTCCAAGTCGATGTACTCAGCGTCGAGACCGCAGACTTCAGCAGGGCGCATCCCGGTCTCCCCGGCAATCCACAAGAAGGTTCGTAGAGGCTCCGGGGCTGCGTGAAACATCGCCATCGTTTCCTCAACGGTGTATTGCTCGGACTTGGGTTTTGCACACGGTGGAAGAATGACACCTTGTGCTGGTTTGTGAGTTACGTAGTTCCACGCAACGGCGGTGTCCCACATCGCGGAGAAGGTCGAGACGATGTTGCGGATATACTTCCCACTATTGCCGCGCTTCTGGAGAGCCGCAATATAGCTCTGAAGTACCTCAGCGGTTGATGTCTTGCAGTTCGAAATTGCCAAACGCCGGAACAAGGCGGTTCCTCACCTGCCTTCTGGCCGTACTCTGTGAGCCGCCCGTCTTGTAGGTTGGCAACACTTTTTCAATCCAGCGTCCAGCGAACTCCCCAAAGGTAATTCGATGGACTGGTCGATAGTCCAACGAGTTCACGGGCGCAAGCAGCACATCCAGTGCTCGTTGCGCTTCGCGCTTGGTGGAGAAGTCAGCCTTAGTGCCCAGTACCTTCTTGCGATTGATGCGCTTGACGGTACCATCAGGCTCCACGGCATCCTCTCGCCACCTGCCGATATACTTCCCACGAGTAAACTTAATGCTGCCCCGCTGATAACGGCGTCGAGCCACGGAACGATATCCATTCCGTTGATTCGGTTCAAGGCTCGGTAAGCATTCTAACTCTTGGGCTCTGACATTCGCTCTTGAGCTGGCGCGTACTCGTTGGTTCCGCTTCGCCTGGTGTAGCGTCATTGACCCTAGAAGAATCCGCTCCTACATGAAACGCGCTGTCACGCCGCCCCGCTTCAGACTGTTTAGCGGCAAATGTAGCGGAATCGGTATGTGACGTACTTTGCAACGCTTAGCCTCAGTCAGTCCCGCGCTATCCGCAGGACTAGTCATGGCCGTTAATTACTGAGGGGAGGCTTATTCGAGTGGTTTGCAGGAAGAGAATGGAAATACTTTGTCTTCCGTGGAAAGAGAAGCAGAATAAGGTAGGTGCGGTATTAATGTGGACTTCTTCGGGAGCGAGTTTATGTGGTCGTCCGTGGAGCGTGATGCTCAACCAGTCGAGAAACATCCTTCATCGCGCCCAATAAAGGGTTGGAATCGTGCACGATGACCTAGTCTTGACTGGTGCAGTTCGATACACGGCCACAATCTGCCTTGCTGCGGCTGCGTTTCGTTGCTTTGTACTCCTCTGAATGCGTTTGCCGTCGAACTCGAAGTGGAACCAATACACTGTACCGCGCTTGAAGATGGTCAACGTGTCCCCCGAAAGGCGGACCATACCGCGTCCAGCTTGCAATGCAAAACAAAAGGAAACCTGATGTCCGGAGGTGCGGGACGCCTCCGAGTTCTAACTCGCAATATTGGGCGGAAACACACGGAGGGACAGGGCGCGTTTCTCGCCCTGTCCCCTCCGTGCATCTAGCCAACGTGGTTCTACTTTGGTCTGCCCGTCTGTGCACGTTCTCGCGCCCATCGCCTTGTTGCGCTGTGGCTCATTTTTTCGCGTTCATCAACTGTACGTATAAACGGTTTCGGCGGCTTCTGCGCGTCCCGTTGCTCTTGACGGATTTCTTTGGCTCTTTCTCGACACCGGATTTTGCAATAGTTGTCGTTAGGATACTCACGGAAGAAAAACGTCCGTTCACTCTTGCACTCTGGGTTCTCGCACACTTTGCATTTAGCCGTTCGGTGCTTCTGGCTCCCGCTTGCGACCGGAACAGCCGTTCCGTGGGTGGACAATCTCTCGCTCTTTTACCTGATAAATGAACAGCAACTCGTCCAGCCAGATGACGCTGTCCGCAAGTTCAACTTCCGCCTGAGGCTTAGGTCTGAACGTAGTATTGGCGTACGTGAACTCGCGGAAGAAGTAGAACTCATTCAGGCTGGCTAGTTCTTGCTCAAGACCCATGGAGCACCTTGCACAGGGTGTGGCCTTAGGTTGGCAGGGCACCAGCTACGGTGCTGACTCCGACGCTCCAAGTGGTCTCAAGAACAGCACACCACTTGTGATTGTCATTGTTTGCCATAGGCTTCACCTTCCCTTCGCTTCCGTTGCTCTCAAGTGCCAGATTGAGGTTTATGTATCTTGCAACAGCCAGTACCAAAAGGAGCGCGAAGCCAACTGCCGCCGAGAGAATCGAACCCCCGACTGCCAACCCTGTCAGCCTAAAGCCACATAGTTATTCTAGCTCACCTGCAAACCGCCGGACATAGCAGGTCCGGCAGTGAAGATGCAACTATGTGGTCGTCTTGAAGCCTCTGAGACGGTACTCTGGAACAAATGCACCAAGCTACCGCAGACCAGTTGAAGGAAATCTTCGGCCATTTCCGAGCCCACCGCGAAGTGTTCCCGCACATCCGGCAGGACGCTCTGCTTCGGCGAATTGTTGCCGGACAATGCGTGTACGAAGACGGCGTCGTCATCACGTATCAGATTTACAAGAAGAGAACGAGAGTGGGCGACGTACAGGTGCCGCGAGGTGCGGCCATGCTTCATCAAATCGTGAACTCGAAGCAGTTCAGCGGGGCGGCTGGAAGAGCCTTTGAGAAGTTCTGTGCCGAGGTGGTCGTGCCGTCAGGCGGAGACCTGTACTTGACGGTGCGCAAGGAGAACACGACAGCGTGTGCTTTCTACGAGAGGCATGGGATGAAGGTGGTCGGAACTGTTGCGTGGTCTGGTGGGACGATTCCGGGATTGGTGTATTTCAGGGAGGAGTTGGGGAAGGTGGCAGGGCGCGAGTGAACGAAGTGAGGCCAGAAATGTGTCCAGCTACACCCCGAAGGACACAACTAGGACACAAAACTTGCCGTTTAGAATGTGATAGTTGAGGGAACCGCGAGAATAAGCCTAACCGAATCAACAATTAATGGTCGGGGAGAGAGGATTTGAACCTCCGACCCCCTGGTCCCGAAAACGTGGCTCGACACCTTCTCTGATTTGTCTTCAACAACTTACATTTCTGCCAGCCCTTCTCATTTCTGCCGAAAAAGGCCATTTCTGGGCTTATGGGTGACCTAGAGTGGGTGACCCAATCAGCGGAGCTTACCAATAGCGGTTCACTTCATTCTTCCGGTCAAGAATGGAAGGGGGGCTTGAAACCAGTGGGTCGAGGCGGTCAGCTTGTTGCTTCATCCACTGAATTCTTTTCGCGTTGTCCGATTCAGGCGAAAGGTCTGCGCCTTGCTCTTGCCAGACCCTTTCTAACGCACTAATGAATTCTCTGATTCGGGAGGCCTTTGACCACTTATCTGCCCACTCTTCAAGCTCGTGTACTTTCTTCTCCTCTTCTCCAATCTGTTTTGAGAGTTCAAGCCGTTCGATTTCCCTCTTCCTCCTTTCAATGGCATCTAATCGCTCCCGCTCGGCTTGCAGAATTCGCCCACGTGCTGCGCGCATAATTGCGCCCACAATTTCTGGGATAGCCTGTTCGAGCCTCTGCTTCTTCCGGTCATGGAATCGGACACCATGCCACCGCTCTTCATCAATCCGAAATTCCAGTTGGCCTGATGCTTCGTATTCAATGGCGTTGCGTGTCCAAGTTGGTGACTCCTGAACCACGCGACGACTCTTTTCTTTGTATCTCTCCACCACTGAGAAGGAGATGGACTGGCCGAACACGAGCGCGGTAGTTCCGTGTTTACCGTTATTAACGCTGACGGAAATCCCTTCTGCCTCAAGCGTCCGTATCAACACATTCAGCAGGCTGAGTGCCCGTTCGAGCTGTGCGCCCGATACATGCACATCGAGGCAAGGCGCTGTCTCCCAATGCCGTTGCAATCGCCCTTTATCATCGACGGTTCCTCGTCTCAGCGCTTTTTCTGCGGCAATGACTAGCTTGTGCTTCGGAGCATCCTGTGGCCACGACCACGGCCTCGATTCGAACTCCTTGATTGTGAGGTATTCCTTATCAGTCGGTTCTGGGTGTGCGGGGGCTGGCTGTTCAGCCTGATTTGTCATGGACTCGCTACGCTCGATGTACGTCAGTTTTGGAAGGTTCTTTACCTTTGGCAGAGGAGGACGCTTTAACTTCTGCCCTACCGCTTTTCTCGCCCAGTATCCCCGGCCCGGCAACGGAATATGGAGCGTTCGGCAGACCTTCCCAAGCATCACGTCAGAGATGTGATATTTAGCAGCTACCTTGAGAAGAGGCTGTTCCCACACTTCGGCGTACAGCGCGTCACGATTCCACACTGGCAAGCGACTTCTCCTTTTACGGAGGAGATGACGAAAGACGTTCCCTCTCCTCGGCTACTTAATCACTCCACACTGGGACAGTTTTCGAGTCGAAGAACACAATTTCTAGTTGTGGGAATCCCTTCCACTTCCTGCGCCTTACTTGCATCTGTTTGGCAGCATTGATGACAGAAAGGCCTTTGAACGATTCGGGGTCGTCGAACAGCCCTACCGCAATGGTCTTAACCTTCTCATTATCGGATACCGTGTCGAGGATATGCTGGTCGCTCTCATTTAGTGAATGACCAAGGAACACCAGCGGGCTTTCGATGCGTTCGAGCTTGCCCAAACAATACGAGAGATATCCACTGCGTTGAATCTGTTGTCGCTTCTTCTCTGGATTCCCCTCGGCAACGAACAGTGGATACTGCCCAGCGACGAGGCCTTTTCGAACTAAGTCAACGAGCCGGGTGCCCGTTCCTTTCCAACTATGTTTCCGCACTTCGCCACTTTCTACGAAGACGTGTAGGGCACCATGCAGGAACAGAATGGCACGATGTCGTCCTGCATGTTCTCGGAAAACGAGATATTCAGGGTCGGAATTCGGTTCTTCCTCATAGTAATCAATAGGCGCACGGAAGCCGTCCTGCTGCCTCATATGGGAGGGAGCGTGCATTGTCACCCAATAGAGCAGTAGGTCGTAGTTGGTGGTGAAAACATTGAAGTAGTCATTGAGAAATGCGATGCAGCAATCCTTCTTTTCATCCGGCACCTTGCCCGAGTGCTCCAAATGAGTTTCCGCGATAGCTTCGACCAGTGCATTCTTAATCGCTTCGAGGTCCTTCTTCATTCGAGCGAGAGCCTTCGAGTCCTTCATCTCGTACTTCTTGGCCGTCCAAATTGTGTCCTCCAACATTCGCATTACGCCTTCGAAGTTATTAGTTCCTAATCTGTCGAAAAGACTCTTGGCGCGCTCAGACAGGCCATGATTACAGGCATAGGTGAACAGATTGGGATAGTTGAACCGATTATCACAAGCGATGCTGTAGCCGTTGCCGAGCAGGAGATGCTTGGTGCCATTTCCGAGACGGTCAAGCATGTTGCTGTAGCTTAAGAGCTTTGTAGAGGGCATTGCTATACCTCGGCTCAGTTCGAATAAACGAAATTATCTGTGCTACCGGCAACGGCGCGACGGTCGTCGTTGGAAATACGTTTTCAACGAATCTGAATAAGAGTCGTGGAGGACGGCAACAAAGGATTGTGCGGAGCACCTTTGATACCCGACCCGTGAGAAAACACCCACCTTACGAAAGCGTCTACTCGACTGCCATCCACATAAGAGTAAGTGCGCGCCCGAGGAACGAATTCGGAAAACCGACTCGGGACATCAATCTTCTCTTTTCCGAAATATGCGAAACGCGTAGCAATCAGAACCCGGTCTACAGAGAGGTCATGCTTAATCTCTCTCGGCATCGTGTGGCAGCGAGCGGTGGCAATTTGTTGGTATGCCCCGTTTACCCGTCGATAGATATTATCGAAACGGCCTTTCATCTCTGGGTTACGGAAATACTCCCCGAAATCGAGGCTGTACGCGACTTGCATAATGTAAATGAGTTTGCCAACTCCGAATCGAACTCCTCCGAAGCCAGCAATCCAACTGTTGTTCGGGGCACGCTTTCTCACGTCCGTCTTGCAGCACGCCAATGTCAAGATTGAATTGGTGACACACGGAGCAAAACCAGTGTCGTCCGTCAGTTTGTATCCGTAATAGTTATGGGTGATGGCCAAGTCGCTTTCACTCCTTGTCACGTGCTGGGCGGAACAGCCTTTTCCAATCGCTATTCAAGAAGTCCCTCGTGCATTTGGCCAAGACCTCCGCGTGGATACTGTTCGCTGGAAAAATCAGGTAGGTTCGAACGGTGAAGGCGTGCGACGTAATCGCGAAGCCTCCAGGAGCAATTGCAGAGAACCGTCTGAGGCTAGCTTCGACCTGCTGCCCTAACGTGCCATTACGATGCTGGTGTTGGTAAACCACTACACTTTGGCCCGACTTGAGGAGCGTTTCAATCTCGTGTTGAAAAACGTACTTGCAGGCCTTGGTGCTGTGCAATCTAACTGACGGCGTAGCAATACCGTTGTCGGGGTCAAGGAATACGAGTTGCGAATCTGATACCCGATGAAGCACATCGGCAAACCAGTTGAGCCTAAGCTTCTGTTGCGAGGCTCTACGCACCTCTGAATAACACGGGCGTTCGGGATATGGGAGTGGGTCACTTGCGAACTGCGTCCTGTTGGGAAGAATGCCGCCGGACTCGACCCGTTCAAGTCGACGGCCTTCAATTCGTATCGTATTCAGCTTCTGAAACAGTTCGGGGGCGAGAGTAGCAAGGTTGTCAAACGTGGTGAACTTACCGTCGGAATTGTGCTCCTCACGGCCATTCAAGTACCAAATAACACCGAGTCGAAGACCAGATGCAGCGAGCGCGTTCAACAATGCATACTTTCCGAAATCTCCCACGTCGCCTACATATCGGTGTTGCACGCGTCCCCCGATGCTGCGAATGCCGCCGTCTTCTGGAGTTCGATTCCCGCTGCCTTGTACCTCGCCCAAGGGTCTTGGCCGTCCCAAGGTGAAGGCATCTTTGAGCGAAGCCCAAGCCGGTTCAGGGCTTCATCCTCGGCCTTTGTTATCACCGCTCCAAAACAGCACGCTTCGAAAAATCGCTGAACGGTCTCCGGAGTCGGACGATTCATGCGGAACAACAACTCCATCAGCACTTTCTTCGGCACAGCGTGGTCATGAATCAACTTCTCCTTTTTAGCCCGCCGTGCTGCCTCAGCCGACCAGAACTTGCATCCCTCATATTTCCCGTCAAATTCGCTCCACACCCACATCGCGTTGTCGAGCACAACGCACTTCGTGCCGTAATGCAGGTCGGAATTCAACACGAAGGCCACGTCACGGCACAACTCCTGTTTGCTCCGGTAGCGGCGGTTGGATTCTGGAATTCGTCCCATAGTAGTTCCGCAATCTCTGTCTCGCGGCTCGTTGGATTGTTTCGCGTGTTTAGTTCTGAGCCGTCAATCTCTCTCGAATCGTCTGAAGCCACTCCCTGTCAATTCTGAACGTAATAAGGCGAATTGCAGTGCCGTTCAAGTAGTACGCGTGAAATTTAGACATGTTCTGCTGCTTCAAATTCAATGCTGCCTCGTCCGTCAGCGTATCTTCCGTCGCGTATTCCAAGAACAGCTTCTTGGGGAGGTCGAATGAAAACAAGTCTCGATTCGTGTCGGGGTCTCGCAAAAACCACGTTGAGTCATTGTCGTCCCGAAAAACTCGAACCACGTATTCATTTCGAATCCCCGAGACTCGAATAGCTGGACTCGGTACAAGGAACACCGGGAAACGTGAGCCGAGTACCGTGACAAGAGCGAATCTCAGCTGGCGGCTTGCTCGGAGAAATTGTTCAATTTCGGGAAGCCGATATTCGGGCACCGTTGTAACCGTTCGAACGCGACGAGCTCCTTGGAGCCTCTGTCGAACGAATCTGCGCAGACTCTTCAGAACAAGATTCGCTCCTCCTGCTCTGTCAATTGTCGCTTCCGTAACCGAGCGGATGGCCTCCAACACCGGGCGGAAGAATGCTGAGTCTGCGAGCGGGAAAAGGTAAATATCATGAGCAAATGCGTACAGTTCGGTGTCGCTGGTGAATCCGCTGGCGGAGAACAATGCATACTGATAGTGGTAGCGCTGTTTGGGAACTCCACCGACTCTGGTCTCCCAAAACTCATTCACATCCTTGATGATTCCGACCGCAGCGCGAGCCACTGGGATGGAAACACGCGACGTTGGCGCGTAACACTTCGCTTCGACAAGAAGTCGTTGAGGGTAGCTAAACGGGTGGTGAACGACATTATCAGCCACTGCGTCGATTTGGTGTTGCCCACCTCTCCCACATACCTCAATACCCGCGCTGCCGTTTCGCAGAGTTGGGTCAGTTCGCGCATCAGAAATCGTGCGATATCCGGCCCTCTCAAGCAAAAATAACGCAGCTTCCTCCAATAACATGCCTCGAATATGTTCGAGCGTAGCCAAAGGTATCCCCCGAATTGTGCTGGAACTCGCATTCGATTTTCCTACGCGTTCTCACTACCCACAAGCCTCATTTTGAATCCGCATTTCCGAATTGGACACATCCTTGAAAAGTTTCAGCGTTCCAGAGACAATGCAGCTTCAACCCCGGAGCATATATATATGCCAATCCTCGAAAACGCTTCAGCAGACCGCATCGCGGAACATTTTGTCAGTTATCTTTTCAGCGATTACAACGGGTCGAATCACGTTCGCCGGGTCGCGGCGTGGGCGGGCTTCATCATTAAAGGGATTGAACGTGCTGTTGGTACGGAATGGTGGGCGGGTGGCGGAAGTGAAAACCGTCAGTTATGGTTTGAGCACAAAGGGAAAACTTACAAGGTGAAGTACGACCACACCCTACAGAAGACGAAAGCGCGGATTGGTGGTGTTGAGATAGTCGAGATTGGAACTGGACGTGGAAATCCCGAGTTGAGAACCGTATTCACAATAAGGGACTTGGACGAGGCAGAGGAGTTCTACAACCGCGCTCCCAAACTGTTCTGAAAGGCCCTTCCGAGGATGACAACTTGTTCGGACACTTTTCGTCGTTGTGGAACACAGACATACTCAAGTATCTGGTTGCACCGCTTCTCGCGGCAATAACCACGGCATTCTTAACAAACTATCTCGGCGCTGCTTATTCGTTCCGACGATTTAGGCGCGAAGAGTGGTGGAAGGCGAAGAAGGCAGCTTACGACGACATTGTTCGCCAGCTCTCAATAATCAAATTCAACACGATGGCCGAACTCGCGAGACGCGAAGCTTTCGATGATTTCGGACATGTAGATGCGGATTCCAATAAAACATCGTGGAGCCTGAAAGAGGTAATGTACTCCGAAGGTTATCTGGTTTCCTCCAAGGCGCTTGCAGCCGTAGAGGAGACAGTGACTGCTGACGTTACGAGTGAAGGCAGTCATCAATCATTGGAGCGTGTCTACGAGAAAGCAGAGCGTGCGATTCGAATCGTCCGTGACGAGGCACAGCACGAACTCGGTGTTATCAGTTTCCCTCGATATTGGTGGAACCGCTACCGACGCAGTGCGACACAAAGTTAAATGATTCCTAAGTGCATTCAGCCGAAGCACATCCTCGCCGCGATGGATGAAATCGACCGGGCCGGAGTGCCGTCTGGGCGTGATGCCCAGAAGTTCTTCGTGAGGCGGAACAGCACCAATTACCCAGCTAAGTATGTAGTCGCCCTTGCGCACAAGTACGCAGCGGGCACCCTACTCAGCTCGCTCGTTTTCAACGGCGGAACAGAGACGAACACATTCCTCCAGCGTCGCGGCTTCGTGATTGGCCGTTACGATGGGCAGGCTGTCCAAGCAAGGCCCCAGAAAATCCCATCGACAGCCCCAGTGCCGACTCGCCCGAAGCAAACGCAAATTGCCAAAACGAAACACACCGAACGCTGTCCCGAGTGCAAACTGAGAGTCAAACAGCTTCTAGCTGCTGTTTACGGTGACGTGCAGCAAAACCCACGGCTCAACACATCGGCAACGCTAGCGCCGTACAGAGGGACGGCGGTTTACGAAAGGTTGAAAGCTATCCTCGAAGCGCTTCAGAAACAACGAGGGCATGAGTCGTTCGTCAGGTCAGAATCGCTGCCGAATTGCGACTTCTTTGTACCTGCCCCCGGGTTCCTCGTGGAGTTCGATGAGTCGCAGCACTTTACTGCGAGTCGGAAGTTGTCACTGAGCCTCTATCCGACGGACGGCGTTTACGGCTTCGAACGCTCGCGTTGGATGGAACTTTGCGAGCGGATAGATGCCCGCGACAATACGCCGCCCTTTCGGGATGAACAAAGAGCTTGGTACGACACACTTCGAGATTTCGTCCCCCAAGTTCTGGGAATGTTCCCGACAGTTCGGCTGCACGCTGCTGAATGTGAATGGTGCGCTCTGAGTCCATCGAATCCCGACGACCTCGTCACATTTCGCCAAATTATTGGGGAGCGAACGAACTTCTGGTCTTTGGAATTCCGTGTCCCTAAACAAGCGACACTAGGCAGGTTGGTCATTGATGGGCCGTGGACGGGTAACGTATCTCTTGGACAAAAACTGCTGCACGAAATTGCTCAGAACTGGCCTGTAAATGTGCGTGTAGATTGCTTGTGTACTTGTGGGGCATTTCTTGTATTTCCGTGGCCGGATTCACTGCCAATTCAAGCCGATAACCGCTTTCCCAACGATAGAGCGATTGAGCAGTTGAAGCAGCTCGGGCAGATTACTGTCGAACAGTTGCTCTCCAATGAACTGCGGCGGAGACTTGCGAAGATAGCCGACTACATCACCGTTGGGGTGGACACGAAGAAAGCGAAAATCTCCAGCACAGACAACCACATCCCCCAGCCTCACGCAGAATTGGTGTTCGTGGCAAACCTCAAGACTGGAGACCTGCACTTCACTGGCAAGTCATATCCCACACCTAACCAAGCACGCGGTCTCCTTCGAATTCAGGACCTCGATTCTCATTTCTTGAAGATTAATGGCAAGGAAACGATGGTCTTAGGCTGCCATGACCTGACGATGTTCAATCCACGGTCAGATGCAACGGCGATGGGGTGGCGGGCCGAAGTGAAGGAACGGTTCAAGGCGATAGCACATCGCCGCAACCCCGTTCAGGCATTGCATCACCCGCATACGACAGTGAAGAGAATGACATGGCAACATGCGTGGAACGGATTACTCGCCGAGATTCCGACTGTGCAGAATTACTTGGGAACGGGCAGTTATTCGTACAAGGACAGCAGAAACGGATTGTCACGGGATTCCCTTGAGAGTGTGCTGAGTTCAACGAAGAGCAACGGAAAGGGAGGGGTGATGGACGTGCTGGTTCATCTTGCGGGAGTATGAGAGTTGGTGAGTAGTGCTGCAAGCGAAACTGGGACTTGCTGTCTCTGGATGTATAGGTTGCGAAGCAGTGAGAACCTTTGAAGCAGCACAATCCTGAAAGCCGAAGAGCGTATCCAAAGTGAAGGTATCCGACTATTTTGCCGAACTCTACGTCGCGGGCCGCCTCGCTGACGCTGGCTGGAACATCTACTTCCCGCATCGAGATGAGGGCTTCGACTTCGTAATCTCAAAAGTAGTGGATGGGGTTCCTCTGTTGAGACCAGTTCAGGTCAAGGGGAAGTACCCAACTGAACAGAAGACCGCGAAGAATGTTTATGGATATGTTGGAAAATTGAGCCAGACGCACCCTGAGATGGTGCTGGCAATCCCCTACTTCTCGGGCACTGCCTCGCAAACACCATGTTGTGTTGCTTACATGCCGTGGTCGTCTGTGAAGCCACATGCTCGGGGCTTTCGCTGCCAACCCGCCACGTTCAGAGGTAGCGTGGCGTGCCCTCGGAGAGAATTCCGTCGATTTTTCGATGAAGCGGGAATCGAACGCCTGGAACGGGCCGATTGGAATCAGGGAACCGTAGGCTAGGTCGCTCTTTTCTCTGACGCAAGAAGGCGCTACCTCGTTGCGCAATTCTGAGACGAGTGATTGCATTCCCTCTTTATCGGGCACTCAGTGCAGCGCGGGGCAATTGCGGTACAAAGCTCTCTGCCATGCGCTAGAACGTTTACGTGAAAGCTGTATCGCAGTTCAGGAATGACAATCCTCTCCAGCTCCAAATTCGCTTTTGGCAGTGTTGCGCTTTGGGGCAGCAGTTGCAGACGTTTTGCCACCCTCATAACGTGGGTATCGACGGGAAGCACAGCCCTGTTGTCGGCATACATCAGAACGCACTTCGCTGTCTTAAGGTGGACCCCCGGCAGTTTGCACAAGTATGACTCTGCATCTGCGGACGTCATCCCGGAGAGGAAATTGAGCGATGTAGTCCCACAGTCGCGGAAAATATTCTCCAGAATCGCCTTGATTCGCGGAGCCTTTTGCTCGCTGAGGCCAGCACCGCGGATTAGCCTACGCAGGGTGGTGAGCCGCATCCGCCTGACGGAATCCCATTCCGCCGCTGCCGCCTTGAGCTTTTCATATGTTCGCTCATAGCTCGGACGAGCTGTCATCTGCGAAAGAATGATGAAAATCAATTCATCCAGAGGGTCTTGCTTGTTGTTGTGATTTGGTGAGCCGTACCGAGCCTCCAGCTTGGCTGTGACGCGTGCTGCCTTTCGCGATAGCCGAGCCATAGAGCCGACTGCACGTCCCGTCAATTTACCCTGCTCCGTCATTACGCACTCCCATTATCGCCCCTTCCAGCCTTCAAGATATTGTTGCGCTTCGATTTGAGGGCGAGTACTTTGGATTTATTCCATCGGAGGCGCTGCAATATGCCGTCGCACATGTTTGGACAGACGTTTGCGACTGAACGAAACGCAAAAGCTGAACTCTTATCGTCGTTCTTAATACGAAGCTTTTCACAAGCACTCAATAACCGCGGGTTCGTGGCCAATGTGGTTGAACCGGATAGTCAAGTGGAGTTCGTTCGCGATGATTGCAGCGACATTTTTGACCACTATGCAAAGTTTCAATTCACTGCACATTCGACGCTCGGAAGAACAGAACTAGAACTGTGGGGGCAAACAACGTGCTACAAGGGGAACACGTTGGGTGTTGCGGAAGCCAATAAGACCTACGAGTTGCGGGAGAGTTTGATAGAGGCACTCGGATTACGCAGGGCATTACGGGCTGAACGAATGAAGTTCCGGACTCTGCACATCACGTGGGGGCACGCCTCCTATTGTTACGGATGGACAAAGGTCGCAAAAGAAAGCTCGTTCGACATTTCTCTTTACCTCGATGACAGCATTTCTGCGGATGACCTTTTTGAGGACCTCGACAAGATACTGACTGGGAAAGATACCGAAGAAGAACAGTACAGGGCCTTAGGAAAGTGTTGTAAAGATTGCCAGTCACCAATTGCACGGGCAGTTCGGTCGATGCTAGCTGAGCTGACGGCTTGGTATGAGCAGGGATGTCCAGCGAATGGATTAGCAGACAAACAAGCCGACCTGCTCCAAGGACTTCGGGACACCCGCTCTGGAGAACTGGCGCAAGCACTTCGAAGTGCTAAGTTGGGCGGCGCGGGCATTAAGGAAGTCGCGCAGAAGGTCCTCGTGGGTGCATCCACGTCCGACAAGTTCATGGCAAGAACCATCAAACGGTTGTTTGCGAAAAAGCCATTCCTGCAATGTGCTCTGGATGCCCTCTCCGATTGGGACGCTTGGGTGGACGGTAGCATTCCGAATCCTGGTCGCGGTCAAACTCTCCCCAGTTATATAGAACAACTCTGGACGCTTCCTATGCCGGAGCGGCTGCTAGCGCGAAGGATTTTGGTGCGTGTACACCAACCTGAGGGTGTCCGATACGCTCAAGATTTCGATGTTGCGGGAGTGACCGAGCACCGACTTTATCTGGGTGACTTCTCCACTGCCCAAAACCGAGCGTTGGTCGAGGGTTTTGAACGCAAATGCCGACGGGGCGGCATTGAGAGCGCAAAGGCTCTGCACGATGCCATTGCGAGCACCGAGGCTAAGGGCATCGTAAGAGCCTCACTGAAACTAGAGAGCAAGAACGGAACGACGATGCGCCCGAGCTTCCTCTACGTCGAAGAGGCTCTGAGAGATGAATTCGTGTTCACGTCTTTTGAAGAAGTGGGATTGGCGAAACCCATCGGCTATCAATCATCGTTTGGAACGAATGGCGTCGCATCTTACGAGAACCTAAAGGTGGTTTGTGACCGCAAGACTGGTGAAAAGCTGGCAATAATCAAGGCCAAGTATCTGCGAAAGCAGGAATTTCCGCGCAGGGCCAAAGAAGAGGCCTACGTGGGACTGACCGTGAAGCACTCGTTCTCTAAAGGCACTTTCCGAGAAACTTACCCGGGCATTCCCCTGATAATGTTCGTCGACATGGATAAAAGCATGAACCCGCCTGCGTATGCTGTCACGCGCCTTGTCACTACGGGATGGGATGTCTACTTCTCCATCGACGAACTGAAGGCATTCCTCAAATCTCAAAAATTGGCCTCGGTGAAATGATGTGTGCAGCGAACGGCCCGATACTCAGGCGAGTCGCTGAGCGCTTAGTGCCTGAATTGTTCTCGCTATTTGAGTGGGGCAACTTGTGGGAGCGACCTCTCGACCAAGGGGTCGCATTCGAGTGGACAACGACGGCAGCGCTTCTTGCCGAAGCATCACGCATCGGTTGGGATGTGAGATTTCCGCTCGCGAACCGGCATGGCCTCGGGTGGGCATTCCCGCTGAGGAATGAGATTCCACATCACAATGCCGCTCAAGCAGGGCATTCGGGACGCCCGCGAGCCGACATGTCATTGAGCGACCTTTTCGTTCAGTCACTAATCCCCAAGGCAACGTTAACGCGAAACAGGAGAAATGTGCTCCTTTTCCGTGAGGGCTGTCCATATCACAAACTGCTCACACACAGCCAGTATGACGAACGCCCAGACATATTGTTCGTAGAGGCCGAAATCCCTTGTGAACTACCGTTCCTTGAGGGGCAGAGCCTACGTTATGGAATCAACAAGAACGGGATGCCACTGCAATCTGGAAAGCTCCGTATTAAGAATGCACCCAACATCCCCATAATCAGCAGACAACCATCCGAACCTGTGGATTTGGACGTGTTGGGAGTAATAGAGTGCAGCGTAAATAAGAGCATCGAGGTCGCAAGTGGGCAGTTGGAGCGATACTCGAATTTGTTCCATTCCCGCCACTTGGCTTTAGTGACAGGGAATGGTCTTCTGCTGCCAGCCTGTTGCAATTGCTGCATCGAACTGAATGCGACCAACGAAGGCTTACTTGAGGCGCACTTTCGTTCGGCGGCGAACTCCATCCTTACCGCTTTCGGAATCGCCGAGTGAGGACAGAATTCGCTCAAACAACTTCCTTGCAAATAGAGGTGGAACAGCGTTTCCTACTTGCCTACCTTGTGCGTATGGAGTTCCAGAAAACCGGAACCAGTCAGGGAATGTCTGAAGGCGAGCTTGCTCTTTAACCGCCAGTTTCCTTGTGCCCTTTAGTCTCGGAGCGGGCGTCTTTATTCTGTCTTCCGAATGCTCGTGGTTTATCCAACTCGGCGCGGGTTCACGCATCTCCCGTTGGAACGCATTCTCGACATCCCTGTATCCGAATCGTACGTCGGGCAATGGGCCGGGCGCAAACGCACCTGTGGCAGGATGCTCACACAGCGCGAACTCATCTCCCCGTACACGGAGAGTGAAGGCAGGGTCTGAAACTGTCTTCCTGTTTCGTGGTCCTCGCATCTGCGAATTGGCACGATGCGAAAAGTACGTTCCCATCGGCCAAGGCAAATCACCGAGTGCCTGTGCCACGGAAACAAAGGCGTTCTTTTCAGTGAATAGGCCGTAATTGGAGTCCAGACGAGCAGCGTGAGACGGGATAGGCCAATCAAAGTGGTTTGCTATTCGGCTCCCGACGAAGATGGCGCGGCTTCTCGTCTGCGGTACGCCGTATTCCGCCATATTGATTACTCGACACTCCAACCAGTAACCGACGGCAGAGAAATCTTCTAAGATTTGCTGGTAAATGACACCGTCGCCAATATTCAAAATCCCCGGAACGTTTTCCATGACGACCCACTTGGGGCGAAGACGGTCTACTAGACGGACAAAGTGCTTGTACAGTGAATTTCGGGGGTCATCAACAAACCTCAGGCCTCTAGCTAAGGAGAAGCCTTGGCATGGAGGGCCGCCTATCATTACGTCCAGGGAACCGAGTTGAGACGAAGGATGCCAATCCTCGATAGCTCCGCAGTGCGTCTCTTTGCAAATGGGAAACATCTCACGGTACGTTTCCATTGCGGCTTTGTCGGCGTCGACAGCGGCGACGGGAATTCCACCAGCCTGAGCAAATCCGAGGCTAAGCCCTCCAGCGCCGCAGAACAGGTCAACGCACGTCGCGACGCCACGGATATCCGCGGCATATCTTGATTCACTGGACATTCGCAAGCTCCGTTCGAATAAGGGTTGCCCGCAAACGTGAGGGCACGTTATAGAGTTGGAGGGCTAATTCGTCAATCTCTCGTTCCGCCTCAATCTGTGAGGGCGAACTACTCAACTGTCGTGCGAGCGCTTCAATACCATCTGCTAAGTGTTTGTTCCTGGCATGAACTTTGGGTATCGGAAAATGCTCGACGTAAGCCTTCTTAAATCGAATGCGCCCGTCGTGTTGCGCGTTTCCAATACTTGTACACGAGGCTCGGAAAAAGAAATCTGCAACACAGCTGTTCAATAATCCCAACAAGAAGTAATCCTCACACGGGATTAGGAACGCACCATCAGGTACGTAAAACCCACGTGTGTCCATCACAAACCGACAACCGTAAGCAATGTCTGGAAACAAGATTTTAGGCTGTTCGAACGCTTCATAGTAACTGCAAGCGCGAAGTCCGTACCATGTCGGATGCCCCTGAACATCTTGTCTGCTGCGAAGTTCGTCCTCATGCGCTCGTAGATGCGTGATGAGAAGGGATGTATCAGGGACAATCTCCCCCATTCGAATCCGAAGCAATTGTGTCCCGTCCCAATCCACGTACCAGCGACGAACATCTACAGGACGAAGAAGCGGTTTTAAGAAATTCCGTGACTCTCCATCCTGAAGAAATCCCTCTGCGTCAGACTTGGGCAAAAGAAAAACATTCTTCTTGCCCGTCTTTATGCCCGATAAGATGGAACCAGCATATTCACTGAGGGGCACGCTTTCTTTCCGCAACAGTTCCAGAATGTCTTGCTGGGATGCTGTAGCGAGTCTCCAACCGGTTTCAGTTACCGAAGCTGCAGGCATCCAGCCACCGTTCAAAACTCCGGCGGTGAGCGGCTTCGCTTCAGGCAGTTCCGTGAAACCTACGCCAATGAATTGTGCCTGCGCACGTGCTTTGGAAACCACATAAACACTGGGGTGTACTCCTGCGCCCTCGAATACAGGAAGCTCATCGAAATCGAATAACGCCCTTACTGCAGCTACTCTGGAAACGTATTGTCTCGTCGTGCGCCCGTATCTACTCTTCTGGAAGTTTGCTGGCGAGATGAAACATAAAATTCCAGAGTCCTGCAAAGCAGATAGACCAAGCGCAATGAAGTAGTTATAGAGGTCAACTGTCCCTGTCGCAATTGAAGGGAAGCTTTCTCGGAGAAATGATTTGAACGACGGGCTAAGCCTGTCGGCACGGACGTATGGCGGATTGCCAATCACCACATCAAAAGAATCCCACTGCCCGCCGTACATGGTCGGTTGTTCCGAAGAAAGCTTCAACGAATCGGCAACCTCAAAACCGCGAAGCTCCACCGCATCAGCATTGAGTGGTATCCCGCAGGTCGCCAATGCCAACGCCATTCGAACTCGGGTCGCAGCCACCGAGAGCGGGTTGAGGTCAGTTCCACGGATATTTCGTGCCACAGCCGCGGCATCGAGCTTCCATCGCTCGGCAGTCTTTATTATGCAGATTGGAAAGACTCCCGCCCCGATGCAAGGGTCCCACCATGTCGCGCTTGTCAGAATCTCTCGAACCTGTCGCACGACCGCTGTGGGGCACGCCTCTGGCGCGTCGATGTATTGCATTGCAGTTCGAAGGTCTATTTCAAGACGCTCGGCAATCAAGGCGGCAGCCGAAAGGTCCACCATGTCCTGCGCGAGCACGTGTGGCGTTGCAACAACTCCGTACTGCAATGGGTCGTGAAACTGAAGAGAGGCATCTTGGGATATTCTTCCCAATAAGTTGGCCGTGAGGTCGTCATCTGATAATGGGAACGCCCTCCGAAAATCAACAGCCCTCAGTTGTGGCACCTCTTCGAACACGTTCGCGACAACCCTGTCAACGGAATCATCGGCGACTTGCCTCCCGCCAGTAGCCTCCAAGGGAAGAGCTTCCAAGAACTCGCAGATTTGCTTTTCTGACAGCTCGGCAGACTGCAGTAACGACACAACCATTGCCGATATCTTTCGTTCTGCCGCCGATGATTCCACCCATTTGGCCATTTTCGCTTTTATTTTGCCACTCTTGTCGAAACGTATAAACAGAGTTCTTTCGCAAAAAACCTGCACGTCAATTTGTCAGAAACCGCTTCCTGTTATGGGACTTGCTGGGAAAGCAAACTAAACAGGCTCGCAATTGCCCGAATGTCGACGCGGCAGCCAGCAGTTCGAAGTCTCTCTGCAGTCTTGGTCGAGTCGCCTATTTTGCTCGTGCCACCAATATCGGTTCGCTTTCGATGCCGCCACACTCGCCGATGTTCCGGCCCTGAATTCACGTTCGAAGTCGAATCGGCAGGATTGCTGCCATTCATCAAAAGGCATGTTGATGCTCGCCAAAGCCGTACGGACGTCATTCAGCCAGGTATCGTAGTTGTTCATGGGTTGGAATCTCCCTTCGATTCTAATGGAAGTTCCAGAATGTGCTACTCGGGTCTTCTCAATTGACTGAATAATTCGCTTGCCCGACAGGGCGCACATTCGGGGCAGGACCTGATTCTGCACGCTGGATTGCAACGGAAGGCTGTATATCCGTCATCATGACTTCGACCAGTGCCGCGCCGTACCGCTCAGTGATGCTCCACACTCCGTACATCAATCGCGTTAACTGCTCGTCGGTTGGAACGCTGTCATACAGCGGCATATCCGTACGGCATCGAAGTTCCCCGTCTGTCGAGTCCATCTCAAATCTCGCGAATCTCAATTGGAAATTTGCAAGAGACATTGCCTCGCACATCGCCTGGCGGCGATGCTCGGCTACGAACAGCGGGATGTGGGCACAGACCATGACGGCTTCCTTCCGAACGTTGATTCTCATGCGAACACTGAGTGGGCCAGTTCTGGCGAGAAAGGTCAGTTCATCATCGCCGTCGAAATCGGCGGTTACGTCCTTCGTTCGAAGCAGTTCCTGAATTCTTTTTAGTAGTTCCACGGGCTTCCTCCTGCCCATTGGTGCGTCCCTCTTCGGCTGGCCTCTCACTCGGTTGAGGCATGGTTCGGCCACGCTCGCACCTATGCCCAAGGAGGTTTTTCGAATGGCGAAGAACGTTTGGGACGGGTTTGGGAAACGAATTGGCTCGATTTCGAACCTGCCCGATGGAAAGAAGCACGTCTACAACAGTAACGACCAGCCCGTTGGGAACGTGGGGAAGACGGGGACGGTCACTCCGAACGGGACGTTGGTTAGCCGAAGCAGATTGCCGGGGCTGCTGTTCAACCGAAACAACAATAAGAAGAAGTAAATAAGACGGTAGCGGTGGGAAAGCCGCTGCCGTTTCTTTTGTATTGCCGTGGGTCAACGTTGTGGCTAGGCTGAAATCTCTCGATAGGAGGCGTGGATGGCTGATAACGGATTCGTGCGAGACCTGTTGGCCTTCTTTAAGACTGCTCGGCATCTTTGGGGCCGCTGCCCCGATTGTGGGTGCGTATTCCGACTGTCCGATGCTGCAATCAGCACAAGCCCCGAACCCCCTCGGGATTGGTTGCGCCGTCTGCAAAAGCAACAGGCGGCACTCGCGGAAAAGGAGTCGGAAGTCGCAGAGCGTGAAGTTGAAATTGCGGAAAGAGAGGAAGAGCTAAGCCTCACTGAACGCGACCTTCGCGATAGGGAAAACCGGCTGGAACGTGATGCACGCAATCGGGTTCGGCAAATCTTGTCCAGCAACACCGAGGTGCAAAAACTCATTAAAGATTCGAACAAGGTGGCGGTACAACAATCGCGGGCGACCCTGCTCGGGAAATTGCTTGAGCGCTTGGCTCCGTGCTTCCGCACCTTCCAATATGACCCTCGTGATATGCGCTGTATCTCCGACCCTGTTGATTACGTGCTTTTCGATGGGCTAACCGTAGAGCGTCAAGTGAAGCAGATTGCATTCATTGAAGTGAAGTGCGGCACGAGTAAGCTGTCACCCGTACAGCGTAGTATTCGCGATGTTGTTGAGAGGAACAGGGTCTCTACCGAAGTTTGGTACATCGGGAATCCCGATATTCCAATAACCAAACAACTGCCCGCCAAGTCGCGAGCGGCAACAGCTAAATAAGGATTATTGGATGAACATGTCTCAGGCTGACAATCGGCACGATTGGTCGCGGCTGAATCGATTGCAACTTGGCAAATATGCTGAATATCTCGCCAAGATGGAATTTGTGCTGTTCGGGTGTGACGTATTCACTAGCGAGGTCGATGACCACGGTATTGATTTCGTCGTTCGAACCCGAGATGCGCGGCACTTTGATGTTCAGGTGAAATCGTATCGGCTCCCCTCAAAGAACACCCCGTACATCTTTCTTCCAAAGGAGAAGTTCCTAATCTCCCCATCGCTGCTGCTGGCACTTGTTCAGTTTGTGAATGGTGAGGAACCCAAGCTGTTTCTCCTGCCCTCTGCTATCGGGACATCCCCAAATCCTTTGTTCGAAAGTCGCGATTATGGCGAGGGCAAGCAAAGCCCGCCGGAGTGGGGACTGACTCTTTCAAAACGGAAGCTCGAAAGATTGGCTCAGGATTGCGCGTTCGAGACAGCTATAGCCTGCTTGTAACGGATACCCTTGGACGAGCGACCAAAACCATCGGAATACTCCGCATCTGTAAGCACGTCCCACAGTTGCGGAACAACTGTGCGCATCAAGGGTTGTCTAGAGGTGCGGGAACGTGGAGCCTTTGTCGCTGATGAGTCCTCAGTACCTTTGAGTGGCAGTCAGAATTCGCCGCATCTGCAAGCCCGTCCGTGAGTTGCGAGCGAATAGGCCAATAATCGGATGTCTATAGGTGCGGGAACGTGGAACCCCGGTCCCTGAGGTGTTCCCGATACCCTTGGGCGGGTGGTAAATCCTTCTTCGATTCTCCGCATCTGCAACGAAACCCGAGGGTTGCGTGAGGAAATCGGCCACTCATTGGCCGTAGTGAAGTGCGGGAACGTGGAACCTCAGTCGCCGTGCTCGCATTGGGGGTTGCCAGCACAAATGGCGAGCGGGTGGTTACTTTGAACGAAATTCCACGCATCCCGAAGTTGCCAAGATAGTTGCGGCAATCTGCACATCATCAACTTCGTATAGTTCTTGCGGAACATGGATGATGTGCCAGAGGCTGCTTATTCGTATCCCCAGCCACGTGCGAATTCGTGCAGTTCGTTTGAAATATCCTGAACGTGAAAGGCCACTTGTTCAAGCAGTCGGACAAGGTGCTTGTTATCGGGTCGCGGGGTTATCTTCTTGAAACGAATACCGAGCATCGCCTCACAGTACCCGGCCATCTCGAACAGCTTCCCCAGAATTTCTTCGTCTTTCTTCGTTAGGTCGCTCATGTGCGTAGGTGCGTCACTGGCCACGGTAGCCTCTTCAGTATTCGTCGGGCAGAAGAAACGTTGTGCATGAGCGGTCAGCTTCCGTTATCACCCAGACCTTCGTTCGGTCTTTCAGGTGATATGCCGAAAGCAATCTGAACCCTTCCGCTAGTGAACGCTCGTTCTCCAATCGGTCATGCTCGTCCAAGTTGCCCCAATCACCTGCAAGGTGTCGGCGCAACAAGTGAATGGGGCTATCACCTGTTCGTTGAAATGATTCAAGGGCACCGGGTGTGGCCACGAGCCGCCCAAATGGGAACTTCACAACGCAGGGTTTGTTATCGGCTGAGGTTGATGAACTCATGCCCACGGGTGCGTGACAAAGCATCGTTTACCTCAATGTGCGTTCAAAAACGAGGGTCGAGATTTGAAAAAAATTGCGAGCTTTTCCGGACGGCCAGTCAGCGAAAATCGGTTTCGATATCGTGTCCCGAAGGGTCGGTGAGCCTTTGACAAAAGAGATTGTCTTATCGCTGAGAGCGTGGCCCGTTAACACGCACTGAGAGCGACTGTGGATGGAGACGCACCTATCGCTGTATTCCCGCTGGGATTGCCAGCACAAGGAGAAGCGATGGGGAAAGCAGCGAAGAAGGAAACGCAAAAGCGGGCGCCGTTCAACTGGGCACGGCTGAAGAAGATGTGGGATGAAGGCAAGAGCTACTTGGAAATGGCCAAAGCCCTCGATGGGCATTACAACGCAGAAGGGGAAGACCCGACGAAGTCCATTCGAGCCAAGTGCAGCGTTGCCATGAACAAAGGCATCCGCATTGATGGTGGAAAGTTGATTCGATTCGTTCGGCGCAACAAAGCCAAGAAAGATTCGGAACCGAAGAAGGCCTCCGCAAAGAAGGTCCCGAAGGCAACAGCGAAGAAAACCAAACCGAAATCCACCCCGAAGCTAACCGTGGTGGCCAAGCCCGATGAACCGAAGACCCACCCCGAAGCCTAGTTGCCGACCCGGTTGAATGCCCCGACCTTAGATGGTTGGGGCTTTTTCGTTGTGTCCCAGTTCTCTCGTGAGGTGTTTGCCGTTTCCGTTCGCACCAACAGATTGGAAATGTGAAAAGGTCTTCTACCGACCATTCCCACACCGTTCAAGGAGAACAAATGAGTGTTCCATTCTTAGTGCCTAAACCCCATCAGGCCGTTCTGGAAGGCACCCGGCGGCCTTCTGCAAGCCCGGTGGATGTTTATATCGACCACCTCGGCATCGGCTCACGTAGGGGAATGAAGGATGCTCTGGATACAGTGGCCACCTTTCTTTTGGGCCGACCAGCCAAGGCCGACCAAGTGGACTGGCCTTCGATTCGCTACAACCAAACTGCCGCAGTAAGGAACTGGCTCTTGACCCGATACAGACCTGCAACCTGCAAGCGAATCCTCGCCGCCGTGCGGGGTGTGCTCAAGGAGTGTTGGCGGCTCGGGCTTATGAGCCATGATGATTGCGCCCGTGCATGTGACATTGCTTCCATCCGTGCTGAGGATGAACCCCGTGGCCGCGCTTTGACGAACGAAGAACTCAAGAAGCTGTTCGACGTTTGCGCTGCGGATACAACTATTGCCGGAGTTCGGGACACGGCTTTGCTTTCAGTTCTGTATGGTATCGGGCTTCGCCGCTCTGAACTGGTCGGGTTGAACTTCGAAGATTACGATACGTCGGAAGGAACCCTGAGCATTGATGGCAAAGGTGGAAAACCGAGGCTTGGCCTCGTACTCGAAAGCGTCAAGGTGGCTATGGATGCGTGGGTGAATGTCCGTAGTGATTGGGATGGGCCGTTGTTCGTTCCGTTTGTTCGGGGCGGAAAGCTCAGCCACCGCCGGATGTCAGATGACGGATTGGCACTGATTTTCCGAAAGAGGGGTGAACAGGCGGGCGTGGAGCACTTTTCTCTACACGACCTTCGACGCACGTTCATCACGGATTTGCTTTCAGCGGGTGCCGACTTGTCCGTGGTTCAGAAGCTCGCTGGCCATCGCAACATCAGCACAACGCTGATTTATGACCGACGCGGCATAAGCGCGAACGTCAAGGCGGCCAAGCTCATATCGAAACTACTGTAATCGAAAACAAGGCCGAAGCCCCAGAGCGAACCTCCGGGGCTTCATCCATTCCGCCAAGCTGAGCAACAACCCAACACTACTGCACTACCCTAAAGTCCACTTTTGGCAGCGGCACAAAGTGAACCATCTCCATGAGACGACTGAACACCATTTTCCCAATCGCATTTCCAATCTCTTCAATGTCTACGTTGGAGGTGATAATCAGCTTGCAACGTATTTCGTACCACTGGGAGAACAAACGCTTCAAGCGAGCGTGCTGGGGTGAGTTTGGCGGGAAATCGTTCGAGATATCATCCAGCACCACAACATCCCAAGGTGCTCCTTTAGAAATCACCTTGTCGTATTCCGCATCTACGTTGCGGTAAATGAAACCAGCCAAGACGGCGTTTGCGAACTTCATCTCCAATGCCTCTTGAAGGTCGTTGTACGAGATCCACTTCACCGTTTTCTCGTTCAACACGTACTGGTTCGCGATGCAGGCAGCGATTGTGGTCTTTCCGCACCCTGAATCCCCGAAAAGATAGAAGCCCTTTTCGCCATTCAGTTCAGCCTGGATTTCATCGAGGGCGTCACAATTCGTGATGCCCGCTTCATCGGCGGTGTCATTCTTGAGTTCTTCCAGACTTCCGGCCACGTAAACCTTGCGTGGCACGGTCGTGGTCATCTTCAGCCAATACTTAATCGTTGGGCAAGTTTTCCAGTACTTGCGAATCCAAGCCAACCTGCATTCATTGGAACACACGATGAACGGTGGATTGCCCTGCATCACGGGCTTCCCGTCTTCCACGAAGTAAATTGAGCCATACGCCAACTTGAACGGAGGCACATCAACGTCTGCGCCATCAAGCGTAATGTGGCTCAGCTTCTTAACAGTCTCGAATGTGGCACTCTTTCCGCAGACCGCACAGGTGTACGAATAGCTCCTCACGAGTGCTTCGGTCTGCCTTATCCGTTCCCGGCATTTCTGCTGGGCGGCATTACGTGCTGCCCGACGTGCTTCCACATCGTAGAGCAACCCGTGCTGTTGCTCCTTCGCTGCTGACTGCTCAGTTGGTGCGAGCGCCTGTATTAGTGCTTTTTCCAAATCCGAATTATTCATTTACCTTTACCTTCGCCCCAAGCTGGCTGAATCCCTTCCGCTTGGCATGAATATCTATCGCTGATTGCGAATGTGCTGTGTTCTTGGTGTTCACTGCCGTTGGGAGGCGCATCGATTCGAATTCGCCGGAAAGAGCACGTTCCACACCAATATCTTTGCCATTGCTCGCCACGTATCCCACGCCTTTCTTGAAGTAGCCACCCTTAGGAACGAACATTTCGCTAAGCGTCGGGTGCCAGAGTTCTCCGTTGCTCTTGGGGAATCCTTTGAACCATCGATTGATAGGAATTTCGTTGATGACCATTTGCCATCGCTCGCGCCAATCAGGATTGGCTTGAATCCATGTGTTGATTGCCCGGAATAGGGTGTTCGCAGTCACGTCGCCCTCACTTGTGGTGAGCGATGAAGGAATCGGAGTGCCTGTGAACTGAGTTGATGAAGCAATCGCTTCATTCCAAGATTGCCAAATCTGAAGAACGTCTTCCTTTTTTGAACTCGTGCTTTCAATCACCTGCGCGTTAGAAGAGTTCATATCTTTTACTTCT
The DNA here is from genome assembly GCF_059726255.1 of Koromonas humicola. NCBI lineage: Bacteria > Pseudomonadati > Acidobacteriota > Terriglobia > Terriglobales > Koromonadaceae > Koromonas > Koromonas humicola. The sequence continues at coordinate 3,645,470 of NZ_AP040873.1, read as the reverse complement.
AAAACCTTAGGAGACGACCCGATGTCTGCTATGTCGGGTGTGGAAACGGCCACTATGTTTTCTGCTGAAGCGTCCACTATGTGCGACCCCGAAACGTCTACTATGTTTCCTTCCTGCTTCTTGAGTGCGCTCTGAACGTGTGTGGCACCTTCAAGACTGTGCCAGTGAATCGTGTAAACATTACTGCTGTTAAAACGATGTTCGATTGACACAACGCCCCAACGCGTGAGGTCGGCCAAGACAGTTTTTACCGTGGTCAACCCATAGTGGGTGCGCCTTGCAATGGTTGGAAGTGACGGCCAGCATTTCGCTGGGGTGTGTTGGTTGCAGCACCGCAAGAGCGCAAGCAATACGTGATAATGCTTCGCCCGCGCTTCTGCCGAGAGTTTTAAGCCGTCTTCGCAGGCGATGATGAAGACCAGCTTCTGATTACACTTTAATGTCCTGGGAGTCATGGTGGCCGGGTCTACGCTTTCCCTTTGAGTCGCTTGACTTTGTCTGCTTCAACGAACGCACCCGCAGCACGCGCATCGCACGCCAATTCTTCTTCCGTCTTTTCGCAAGCGGTGAACCTTATAAATTTGTTCGTTAATGACGCACCGACGACTTGCTTCAGGAATGCGCACGCACGAGTTTCTGGGCTGAGGCAGAGCGCATCGCCGTTCCAAATTCCATGGCGCGCATCTTTCATTTGGTTTTCGAGAAACGTTAACAATTGGGAGTGGCTCACCCGCACTTCTAAGTTGTCGCAGTCCAGCCGAAAGGTAGCCGTAGCATCATCTATGGCGATGTGCGTGATTTTCGACAGCCGCGCCGCGTCCTCGATACCTTCGTAGAACGTGTTCGAAACGATAAATCCTTGATTTCCAAGGAGTTGATTGATGAAGTTCATCACATTTTCGTGTTTCAGGGAAATTTCCATCGTCGCCTTCGCGGAGATTATTTGTTAAGGCACCCAGTGGGGTGACGCCCATAGGTGCATAAAATGGCGAAAAGGTTATCAGTTGCTGTAACTGGATGAAAAAGAGACAATTAGCTCGTGACTATAAGCAGAACACGTTCCAAGTCAATGCGGGTTGTCTGGGGGAAGCGGAAGCTGTTAGCCGAATTGGGGTGGCAGGAAGGAGGCAGCGATGCCTACATGAAGAACTTCCTTGCTCTTATCAAAGCACGTGAGAACTATGGTGTTCGCTTCAAGAACTTTCGCAAGCGGCATGAAGTTAAAAAGAAGATATTCGAACGAACATATGGCCGGGAAATGACCATCCGTGAAGAAATCATGGACTTCATCGAACAAATAGTCAGAGCACAATTGACCTGAAATCAGTACCTTCCAATCACTGATATCCTTTTTCCACGTTAACGTACCGTAGGGCATGAAAAGCAGTCATCTCTACGTCCTCGAATACTGCACGCATCCCGCGATAACCAAATCGTTCGAACCACGCCCCGTTGCTTGGAAGCCCCGAACTTCGGCCTAGCTCGGGCTGGAGAATACGGGCTGGTTGACACGGGCTTCAATGTCGAAGAACAAATTGCTTCTGGAACACGATTGCACGGGGAATGGTTCTTGCGATTTCATCTTCACTCCGCCAGAAATCGCGCACCTGCTCCGCGTCCCTGCAAGTTGGGTTTATCAACACAAGAACGACCTCCCTTTGTTCCACGTTGGGCGTTACGTTCGCTGCCGTTGTGGTGAATTGCGTTCGTTCGTGCGTGCGCATGGAGAGCAAACGGCATGAGCGCACTTGGGTCAAGCAGCTTGAATTTCCCTGGTTTCACTGTTACCGGTCCTCTCCTCGGTTCGAGGAGGCATTGGTTGAGGGAACGGTATCAGGACGTAAAGGTTAAGGAGTTCGGGGATAAGTGGCGCATTGATTATTGGGACTACACCACCACTCCACGCACGAAGCGCGGGAAAAAGTGGTCGAAGAAGTACGTGCCCACCAAGCGCGAGGCCCAAAAGCGCGCTGATGAATTCATGGAGCAGGTAAACGAGCGCAACAATTCACCGCAGCTCTGTTCTACAGATGGGGACACGTTCTCATCCCTCGTGAAGTTGTACAGGGACAAGGTATCCCGCCACCTCAAGAACTCGACGCGGATGAACTACGAATTCTTCTTGGAAACGTACCTCATCCCCGAATTCGGTAGGACACGGTTAACCAAGATTCGTCGTATTGCGGTTCAAGATTTCATCAACGCGCAAACGAAGCTGGCACCGAAGACGGTTAAGAACCTCCACGCTTGTTTCCGCGCCATTCTCAATGAAGGCAAACGTTGGGGCTTGTTGGGAGACAACCCCGCTGTCGGGGTTCGTCTGCCCCGCATATCGCGCAATCAGCACCAGCGCACGATGCTTACGCCAGCCGAAATTCGCAATTTGATTGAAGCCTTGCCGTGGCCAACAAATGCTCTCGTTACCCTCATGGTGAACGGCTCACTTCGCTTCGGTGAAGTTGCAGCGTTGCGCTGGAAACGAATTTTGAAAGACCGAATCGAGATTCGGGAACGCGTCTACGAAGGCGAGTTTGATGATACGAAAACCGAATCGGGTGACCGCGATGTACCGCTGAATGGCTCTATGAAGAAGTGGTTCGAAACGGCATGGAAGCTCACAAAACGGCGCAAACCCGATGACCTCGTGTTCTGTGCCCGCAATGGTTCACCCATTAGCAGGCGCAACATGCTCAATCGCCAACTCAAGCCAACGCTCAAGGAGTTGAACTTGCCCCCTTGCACCTTCCACAACCTGCGCCACCTGCATTCGAGCCTTTCAATGCGCACGGGCGCAAGCCCTGAAGTAACCCGCGACAACATGGGGCATTCCGAAGTGGATGTGACGCAGAACATCTACACGGGTTCATGGTGGGAACAGAGGGCAGCGGCGGTCGAAGGAATTGGGAAGCTGATTTGGGGAAATGAAACGAGCGAGTAATAGCAAGATACTACGGAGAATAGACGAACAATGAAACCCGGTACCGATATCAATGCCAGCAATCAAACACTGTCGCACATACAACAAACAGTAGCTCAGTTTGTCCCGAAGAACGCCACTTCAGAAGACCGCGAAGCTGCGGTGGTTATGGTGGCGGCGCTCTATCTGGGACCGCGCAGTGAAAGCATTTGTACGCTGACCGGGTTGCCGAAAGAGTTTGTTGAAACTATTGGCGACAGGCTCCGGACATCGGGCATGTGGACACACACCGGCGTAGATTACGCCGACTGGTCTTGTGACCCTGAGGGCATAATAAAGTTCATCCTCGACTGGAGCGTCGCCACGGGAATGGTGTGGCGGACAGGGGAGAAGAGGAATGGGAGGCCAGTTTTCAAGTCTCTAATTTATGGCAAGCCCAATTAGTGGGTAGTCGTGGGGACAGAATTCTCGTCTCGTGTTGGGAACCTCGACCTAACGAACGGAAGGCAACTCAGAAATCAGCGGGAATTGAAACAACGGGAGAATTGAACTCAACGGGTACAGATTTGAATGACTCTCGCCATTTCTCGATAGTCAATGGTAGCTTGTCCTTGAATTCGTGTTCAGTCGTGAAGTATCGAACGACGCCGTCGTCAATGAACGCGACCCACAACTGGCCGCCATCACCCCGCATAATGATGCCTTCCATGATGGTGTACATGCCAGCGACGCCGCCGCAGAATACGCGAGCCGCGAATTCGTCTTCGCTTTTTTCCTCTGCGACACGAACGAACCGGGGTCTCAATTTCTTGAAATGCTCGCCCGTAATTCTGTAGAGCCGCTCCAAGTCAAGTTCGTCGAGAAAGCCGAAATCGAAGAGCAACTCCTGTTCGAGTGAGAAGCGGCCATCAAAGCTCACGCCCATCCCATGAAAATCGTGACAATAGCTTTCCTGAACCGTCATCTCCGCTGTTTCGGCATTCCTCTTGAACGACAGTTCACATGGGCGACTGGGGTCGGAGGATTGAATGATGGCGTATGCTGAGTCGGTGCTAATAAATCGCGCAAATCCGCCAGTGAGGGTTCCTGTGTGAGCGCCATTGACGACGACAAGCTGAAATAAGAAGCCAGTAGACCCCACTTCATAGATGAACAGTGTTCCACCGCCTCCGGCTGAAGAGAACTCCCAAAATCCCCACCATCGGGACGTTTTCTTGTCAACTTTCAACACTTCCTTGATTGCGGCTGCGAGCCTGTCACGTAAACCTGCTTTCAATGCAGCACGGTCTCTTGAACGGCTAGCAAGTTCGTAGGTGACTGTTCGGCGACCGCGAAGGTCGAATGGAAGTGCTTCCGGCCCACCGTACGCGGAGTTTTGCACCAGAATGATTCGATTCCATCCTAACCGTGCAACTGCGTACCCTAATTCTGTCAGCACGTTTGGGTTTGGAGTCAGTCTTTTCGGTTGGAAGAACCTGCGGCTGTTGACGATTGAAGCGTCACATACAAAAACATCTGATTCTGAAATCTTCGAAAAAATGGTGTTTGCAATGTCGGGAGCGCCAGAATGTCCCGCCGTGTCGCGGTCTATCACCGGCTCGACCCTAAGAGTCTTGTCACGCCCGATTTCCTTTACAGCTTTCTTTAGAGCATCCTCGATGAAATTTCGGTTTAACGCTGAATCAAGGTCAGACTGCCATGAGTAGAAGATATTCTGTCTCAGACTCAGCCCCCCTTCGTGGCGAAATGTAACTGGCCAGAACTCAGCTCAGTTGCGAGCAAGGTCGGAACGGAAAACCGGGAACCTGCGCGTTCTCGCTAACCTCTAAGCTCCTCTTCGGAAATTACATTCCCATTTTCGTCCAGAATCCGAAGCGTTCCTCGTATTTGGTCGACCATCGCACCCATGTCATCTGTAAGGCCGAGAAAGAACTGGTTCAGATAACGCATTATGTAATTCTCGGGCGTGGATTCGACTGATACTTGTACATGCCCGATTTTTTCGTGTTCGGCAATCTTCTGTGCCCCAGTCGAGAGGCTCCGCCCAAGAAGGGTGACGAAATATCCTTTGTCCGCGCCTGAGTCTTCCACTCGATATGCCAAAGCTCCGGCTTCTTCTGGTTCTATGTTCTTCTTAGTTTTGCGACGAACCTCAAAGATGACAGCTTTTCGTTCGCCACGCGTGTACCCGATTACCTCGATATTCCAGCAATACCCAGATTTTCCGTCCAGTTTTCCCGTCGTTGGGTGGACGGCTTCCAGTTCGAAGACGTTTTTATGGCGAGCTACGATGGCCCGTACAACATCTTCTAAATTCTTCCAGAGCGGCTGCTTCTTGGCCATAGTTTAAAGTTATCAGTTAGTGTCGTTGAACAGAAGCATCCGCTTTGGGTGACTTTTTGGGTGACCCAAAATAGCAAAAGCTCCAAATGAGGAGTTTGTAAGTTCCTGATTTTGCTTGAGAAAAGATTGGTCGGGGAGAGAGGATTTGAACCTCCGACCCCCTGGTCCCGAACCAGGTGCTCTACCAGGCTGAGCCACTCCCCGACTGTTGGCGCGGTTACGCGTTGATTTGGATTATAACAGAGCAGCAAGCCTGCGCAAAAAGCCTGCTGTGCATTTCCGGCAGAGCACCTGAGACCGGGCCTAAGCGCCCAGTCTCCCTAGTCCAATACCGATCACGTAGGTCACGATGCCCTCGACCGCTCCTACTACTGTCATTTCCATGCCGCTGCTAAACCAGGAGCGCACCGTGATGAGGGTTTTCGCGGCACCCACCGCGAAGTGCGCAACCAGAGACACAATTGCGGAAACTATGACCGCTGGATACCCACTCATGAAAAAGAACGGAATGATAGGGATGAACGCGCCAATAGCCGTCGATAACGTGCCCGAGAAGGCGGACGTGATTGGATTGCTCAGGGCCTCCTCGGTCAAATTGAGTCGCTCGGCGGCCAATGCTCGGAGCATCTGTTCGGGGTTCTTGGCTATGTGCTCGACGGTTCGATCCGCGTCTTCCTGCGGGAGTCCCTTCACCTGGTAATAGAGCGACAGGAGTTCGCGAGCTTCGAGTCCGTTCATTTCCATGGCTTCGCGCTCGCGCGCGAGTTCGGCTTCGTAGATTTCAGCTTCGCTCTTGGCTGCGAGGTAGGCACCGGAGCCCATGGACAACGCGCTGGCGACCATGCCTGCGATGCCCGCAAGCAACACGTACCTTGAGTTGCCCAAGGTTGCGCCGGAGACGCCGGATACGATTCCGAAAATGGCTCCAAGGCCGTCGTTGACCCCGTATATTGCATCACCTATCCATCCAGCGGCCTGCTTGCCGGAGTTCGAGCGCTTGGCGAGTAGTTCGGCGATCTCTTCCTTGGGATCGGCCTTTACTTCGGCCACGGCAGAAGATGGATAGTGTTGGCGAATAAGGCTACCGAGTTCGCGGTAGTGCTCCTGTTCGTCGGCAATCACCTCGTGCAGGATAGATATGCTAGGTTCGTCGCCGAGCTCTTCGAGTTGCTTGCCGTAGCGCGCAATGTCGCGGCTCTCGTCGATTTCCAACCTACGCAAGGCGACGCCAGTGCCGCCCACTCGATTGGCGAGGCTATCGGCATCGCCTCCGGCAGATCCATCGTATTGTGGCGTATGGCCGCCGAGTTCGATGATTCGCTTGGCCCACATGGAGGCATGGCGCGCTTCGGCTTCAGCAAGGTTGCGCAGAATGCGCCTGCGGATGGGATCGTCGTCTCTCTCCGAAAATGCGTTGTAAGTGTGGAATCCACGCATTTCAGCCTGCCAGTTCTGGGCAAGCGCATGCAGAACTCTGTCTCGTGCGGCATTGTTCATAACTGGCCATGATACCCTCGGCGAGCGAGCCCGACAATCCACCATCTCTGACGCCATCTGAAGTGATTCAACGGGTGCCGGGGCGCACCATCTTCGCCGGATCGACGATGCGATCGAAATCCTCCTCGCTGATGTAACCTAGTTCGAGTGCCGCAGCCTTTAGTGTCGAGTCTTTCTCGACCGCGTGATGCGCGATCTCGCTCGCCTTGTCGTAGCCGATCACTGGAGCTAGGGCCGTGACTAGCATCAACGAGCGCTCGACGTGTTCCTTCAATTTGGCGAGGTTGGGTCGCGTGCCTTCGACAAGGAAGCGACGGAAGTTTGTGCAGCCATCGGTGAGGAGCGTGATGGACTGGAGGATGTTGTGGATCATCAGGGGCTTGTAGACGTTCATTTCCAGGTAGCCACCTGCGCCACCGAATCCTACGGCAACATCGTTGGCCATCACTTGTACGGCGATCATAGTGAGGGCTTCCACCTGCGTGGGATTCACCTTGCCAGGCATTATCGAGGATCCGGGCTCGTTCTCCGGGATCATTAGCTCAGCGAATCCTGCACGTGGGCCGCAGGACATAAGGCGGATATCGTTCGCGATCTTGTAGAGAGAAACGGCCGTGGTGCGCAGGGTTCCAGACAGTTGGACAAGAGCATCATGCGATCCTTGGACCGTGAACTTGTTGGGCGCGGTGATGAAGGGTTGGCCCGTGAGATTGGCGATCTCGGCTGCGGCAGCTTCGGCGAAACCTTCGGATGCGTTGATGCCGGTACCAACGGCTGTCCCGCCGAGCGCGAGCTTATATACGTCCGTGAGGCAATGTTCGAGTCGATCCAAGTCCTCGGCCAGCAGGCCAGCATAGCCTGACCACTCCTGCCCAAGGGTGAGAGGAGTGGCGTCCTGCATGTGCGTGCGTCCGATTTTGATGATGTCCTTCCACTCTTCTGCCTTTGCGGCAATGGAGTCGTGAAGCAAGCGCAAGGCCGGAATCAGGCGTTGCTTGGTGGCTACGGCACTGGCGATGTACATCGCAGCCGGGAAGGTGTCGTTTGACGATTGCGACATGTTCACGTGATCATTCGGGTGCACTGGGTTCTTGCTGCCGAGCGGCGTTCCGGCAATCTGCGAGGCGCGATTGGAGATGACCTCGTTTATGTTCATGTTGAACTGGGTGCCGCTTCCGGTCATCCAGACATGCAGTGGAAACATGTCCTGGTGCTGGCCTGCGAGGATTTCATCGCAAACCTGCACGATCAGTTTGTGCTGATCAGCCGTGAGCCTCGCTCCGGAATGATTTGCATTTGCCGAGGCTTTCTTCAGGATGGCGTACGCGGTGATCATCTCGCGCGGAATGAGGTCGTGGCCGATACTGAAATATTCGATCGATCGCTGTGTTTGAGCTCCCCATAGCTTATTGGCTGGTACTGCGATCTCGCCCATGCTGTCGCGTTCTTTGCGCATCTCGCTCATGACTTGCACACTCTCTTCACATTTGCGCCTGAAGGCACACCTCGGGTTGGGTGCAGATCATCGCGTGCGGAGTTGTGCGGGAGAAGCAGGGGAGGCAAAAGCAAGGCCCGCAAACTGGCTTGCGAGCCGCTCGAACTAGAAGTTCTTTCGCAAATCCATTCCGTTATACATGCTGGCGACAAAATCGCCGTATCCGTTGAACATCAGCGTGTTGCGACGGAAGAGTTCGCCGATGCGACGCTCCTTCGCCTGGCTCCATCGCGGATGATCAACCTGAGGATTCACGTTGGAGTAAAAGCCGTATTCGTGAGCATTGGCTTCATTCCAGCTTGTAGTCGGCATTTTGTCGGTCAGAGTGATCCTGACAATTGACTTCGCACTCTTGAATCCATACTTCCATGGAACGACGATGCGAACCGGAGCGCCATTCTGGCCGGGAAGCGTCTCGCCGTAGAGTCCGACGGTGAGCAGGGTGAGCGGGTTCATCGCCTCATCCAGTCGGAGTCCTTCCTTATAAGGCCAGTTCAGAACGCTTCGCTGCTGGCCGGGTAATTCGCTTGCGCGAGAGACGCTGGTGAACGCCACGAACTTTGCCTGTGAAGTTGGTTCGACCTTGTCGAGCAGCGCTTTGAGCGGGTAGCCAATCCAGGGGATCACCATGGACCAGCCTTCAACGCAACGATGCCGGTAAACTCGTTCCTCAAGCGGAGAGAGTTTCATCAGGGAATCGAAGTCCAACTTCAGTGGCTTGCGTACAAAACCATCGATCTGCACTGTCCAGGGCAGGGGGTGGAATCCTGAGGCAAGCTTGGCCGGGGTCTCCTTGTCGGTCGAGAGCTCGTAAAAGTTGTTGTAGTGGGTGACATCCTGCAAGGGCGTGAGTTTCTCCCCCGTGGTGCTGATGGGACTCTTGCGGGCTTGCAATGCGTTTCCTGCATGCGCCTCAACCGACGGCGAAAATAGCTCCATGAGTTTGTCGGTTGAGAGTGCGGCCGCACCAAACCCAGCAGCAGCGGCCAGAAAACGTCGGCGGTCGACGTAGAGAGACTTTGGAGTAATTTCGGAGGACTTCGGTTCGTTGAATCTGAATTTCACTGCGGGGATCCTGAATCGTTTCGAATCATCTGCAACATTCGATTGCATTATCAGAGGGAAAGATACAACCAATTATTACGAAGAAGAAATTAGGACTTCTTGAGTTCGACCAATACCTGACGTGCAATTTCCTTGAGGGTTTCGAATACCCCGATGCCCTGAGACGCTACTGATTCAAAAGTCGGTTCGTCGCGACGTAAGAGTTGCCGCTTCATTTCGTCCACAGAGAGCACGTTTGGCAGGTCGCGCTTGTTGAATTGCAGCACGTACGGAATCGTGGCGAAATCGTATCCGTGTTCCTTCAGGTTGCTGACGAGATTATCCAAGGCCTCGACGTTGGCGTCGGCGCGCTCTGATTGGGAGTCGGCCACGAACACGACTCCATCGACGCCACGCAGAATCAGCTTGCGAGAAGCGTCGTAGAACACCTGTCCGGGGACGGTGTAGAGGTGGAATCGGGTCTTAAATCCGCGGATGGTGCCCAAATCTAGTGGAAGAAAGTCGAAGAACAGTGTGCGATCGGTTTCGGTCGCAAGCGAGATCATTTTGCCCTTCTGCTGCTCGCCTGTTTTGTCGAAAATGTGCTGCAAGTTGGTTGTCTTCCCACCCAAACCGGGGCCGTAGTAGACAATCTTGCAGTTAATCTCGCGCGCAGCGAAGTTGATGAAGCTCAATGATTCCCCTTGCCTAGCCTCGAACGGCATCCCTTGATGCCGCAATCGGTCGCATCCATGGGTATGCGCGGGAGTTTCCGATTGCACTGCTCTGAACAGAGCAGATAGTTGGGTTATACCACACAAAACGGGCTATCTAGCTGTAAACATTGTGACCCGTGCCATCCTGAGTACTACGTCTAATTCGTTCTGTGTAGAACGCGTATCGGAAAAAGCGCCCCGGAACTGGTCCGGGGCGCCGAAGGTTAAAACCTTGTTATTTCTGGGGAACTGGATAGTAGCCGTCGCGAGCATAAATCCTCAGGCTAGGTCCGTAACCGCCTACACGTACTTCGATTTTGCGGTAACTGGTGGATTTGGTCGCGTCCGTGTTGTACACCAGCGTGTACTGGCTACGCGACTGTTCCATCGCGCTGCCATAGGCAGATTCGATCGCCTCAGACGTGAACTCCTTGAAGATTTCGCCGCCGGTCGCCGAAGCATACTTGGGGAGAACGTTGCTGTAGCCCTGCTTGGGAAGGTGGATCTTGTTCAGTCTGCTCACAACAGGAATCGCTGCTTCGTCGACCGCCACACCGTACACGCTTACGTTGTTCGTGAGCAGGACTTTGAGCACGTCCTTGTAGCCGGCTCGCGAGCCCATTTCGCGACCGTCGGAGATGATGAAGATGACCTTGCGACGTGCTTTCGGACGACGTCCTAGATCCTGTGCGGCCTGGAGCAGGGCGTCATTCAGCACGCGCGACGGTTCGGCATTCTTTGGCGGAGCAGTCTCGATGGAGTTGCGCTGCTGGCCGGGGTCAAATACGCGTCCATTCACGGAGGGACCGACGGTCATTGGGTTGTAGGCGGTAGGTCCGGCGTTTCGTCCCTCAACCTGCTTGATTTTTGCCAGTGTGTGATTGGTGGTGTCACCAAAAGCAGCTACAAAGTCCTGCTGCTGACGGACGGTGTTGCCGTAGGTGTAGATCGAGACCTCATCAAACTGGCTGAAAGCTCCGGTCAGCGCGCCAAAGGTATCCTTCACCTTGCGCAGGGCGATCTCAGGCATACCTATGTCAACAATGATTGCGGCTGAAACCGGGAACGGATCGCTGGTGAAGAAGGTGATTCGCTGCTTCACGCCGTCCTCATAGACCGAGAAATTGTCGATTGTCAGACCTGGGAATAGATGTCCGTTTGCGTCCTTAACTGTCACCGGCACTGGAACGGCGTTGACGTTGACGCTGATGGTGCCATTGACCTCATCGAATCCGCTGCTGCTCGCGTTTGCCTTGCGGTTGGACGGGATTACTCGCCCGGTATTGGGGTTGCGCACGGGCGTCGCGTTCTCGTTCTCTGCTTCCTTCGCTGTGTCCACCGAACTAGCCTCACCCCGTCCAGAGTCCGTTGTGGAGACGGGAATATTGGGCTTAGGACCATCGGGCAGCGTCTGCGGTGCCTGTTGCGGCTTAGGCGCATCTGGCAAAGTCTGCTGGGCAAACAGGGTCAGAGATGTCGCAAGAAGTATTGGAAGCAAAATGGCGAAACACCGTGGGCGGTGCATAGTACCCTCCGCAGAACTGGACTCGGATTCAGAATTGCCAATCGCAAGTCGCATTGACATTTGACGTTGCCAAAGTACTTCCATAGGCAACTAATCTTATATTGCAGTCACGCTAGCTACGTACATACTAGACTACGTCGCACGAGTCGAGAAGCTATGCTCATCCTAAGGCAAGTCAGAATACTCGCTATCCTCGCGTTCGTTGCTTGTTTGATGTCATCGACAGGGATGCAGGCTCAGCGCCCGCCCAAGGAGCCTCCAAAGGCCTCGAATGCTCCGGACGACAATGGCTACTCGGCGCCGGACACGCCAAAGTTGAGGGACAAAACGGCGGAGCAGGATCAGCCGGTTGCGACTTTCAAGAGCAACGTCCAGTTGGTAAGCCTGTACTTCAATGTCAAAGACAAGCATGGCGCGCTGATTCCCCACCTGAAGAAAGAGGATTTCCAGATCTCCGAGGATGGGAAACCGCAGACGATCAAATACTTCGCTGCCGAGTCGAATCAACCCCTCACGCTTGGTCTGCTGATCGATACGAGTGGCAGCCAGACCCGTGTTCTGCCGATGGAGCAGGAAGTGGGCGCGGCATTTCTGAGGGATGTGTTGACTCCCAAAGATATGGCCTTCCTGATCAACTTCGATATCAACGTTGATCTGCTCGCGGACTACACGAACGATGCAGCGCAACTGCGCCGGGCGTTGGACAAGACTCGAATCAACGACGGTGGGGGCAGCGGCGCTGGAGGAATTGCAGGTGCGGGTCAGGGCACGATTCCGGTTTTGCGACCCAAGGGAACGCTGCTCTATGACGCCGTGTACCTTGCGGCAAATGAGAAGCTACAGAAAGAAACCGGGCGCAAAGCCATGGTTCTGCTGACGGACGGTGGCGACCAGGGAAGCGACGAGACGCTGCCCAACGCCATTGAGGCAGCACAACGCTCGGAGGTGATCGTCTACGTCATTATGATTGCCGACCGCGCAAACTTCATGCCGGGCACTCATGAAATGCATAAGCTCGCGGAGCAGACCGGGGGACGGGTAATCGACGTGGGCAACGATCCGAAGAAGCTGCGGAAGGCATTCGATGAGATCGGCGCCGAACTCCGCAGCCAATACATGATTGGCTATGTCCCGACGAATACGGTAGCGGATGGAAAGTATCGCAAGCTAGAACTGAAAGCGGTGAATGCCGATTACAAAGTGCAGGCCAGGAAAGGGTATTTCGCGCCCAAGGAGTAGGCCTCGGGCGCGAACTCAATTACTGTTTGCGATTCGGCGCGTAGTAACCCTTGCGAGCGCGGATCTTGACGTTGGGTCTGCGGGGCGCGTCGATTGAGATGGCACGGTAGCGCCCATCCTGCTCGAAATTCTGCGGCTTATACGCAATCACGTATTGGCTGCGCAGCTCATCCTGAATCTCGGCAAATGCGTTCGCAACCTCTTCCAACCGAAGCGGGAAGAAGACCTTGCCGCCTGTGGCTTCGGCATAGCGCATTAGAACCTTGTCGCCCTTCTTGTCGGAATCGGTGATGTTCGTGCTGATCACGTAAATGATGACTTCGGCACGGAGCGCGGCTTCGATGGCTTCCTCGCGCGTGTGCCGGCTCTGGTTATCATCTCCGTCGCTCAGCAGGATGATTGCTCGGCGCGCCGGTCCACGGAGGGGAGCCTTCGCGAGCTTCTCGCACGCCTGGTAGATCGCATCATGCAGGGCGGTTCCACCACCGGGTCGCAGAACTCGCACGCCGTGCGCGAGGGCGTTGGTGTTGTCAGTGTAGTCCTGAGTGAGATCGGTCATGGAGTCGAATCCGACCACAAAGGCGCGATCCGTCTTGGGACGAACCACCTGGTGCAGAAACTCCACTGCGGCATCCTGCTCAAAACGGAAACGGTCGCGGATTGAGTTGCTGGCGTCGACCAAGAGCCCTACACGGAGAGGAAGTCCGGTCTCACTTTCAAAGGCATCGATGCGGATTGGGGCCTTACCCTCATCAAGCAGCCGTACGTCTTCCTTTTTCAGGTCCTTGATAAAGCGGCCATGCTTGTCGGTGGCGGTAAAAATCAGGTCGACCAAGTCAACTTCAACGCCAATGCGATACACGCCCGGATCGGACTCCTGCAGCGCTCCGCCTTGTGAACGTTGCGCGGGGCCGTCGTCGGACACGCTGGGGAGCAATGTCGAGTCGGTGTCAGGCTTCTTACCCTCCTGCTCCTGCTGTCCGCTCGTGTTGCTGGCGCTATCAGTGTCCTGTTGCTGCGTGGCCGAAGGCGTGCTTTCCGGTGCCGTGGGACGAGCGGCCGGGGGAAGAGTACTCAGGCCGGTGTCGGTGGTGGCTGCCGGTGCGGGCTGGGCCGGTTTCTCCGGAGGTTTGGCCGGAGCACCCGGGAACCGCGGTTGTACAGCGGACGGGGCCGAAGGCAGATCCTGCGTGTTCTGTGCCCATGCTGCGGAGCTAATCAGTAGAACGGCGCTAAACAGGGCGGATGCCAGCTTGGTCATATGCTCAAGTTTATAACGGTACTGCAAGACTCAGGATGGGTAAGGTCTCGTTCAGGCCCGGAACAGGAAAATCCCCACACGGCGATAGGAGGATCAGTCTAGCGTTTCGGCCGATTGCCTGAGCTTTTCGATGAAGAGTTCGAGCTCTTCGGGCAGCGGGGCTTCCAACTCCAGCGCCTTTCCGGTCTTGGGCTGCTTGAGGCTTAACCTCATCGCGTGAAGGAAATTGCGACCGAGTGACAGGCTGGCGGCACCTGTGCCATGCACACGGGCTTTCTTCGCCTCAGTGCGCGAACTTATGGCGTTCCCGTGGCGCTCGCGCGCAAGCGTATTCGGCAGGATAATCTGCGGCGCGCCGTAGAGGGTATCTCCTACGATTGGGTGTCCGATTGAAGACATGTGTACACGTATTTGGTGAGTCCGCCCAGTCTCGATTCGCACTTCGACCAAGGCGTATCGCCCGTAGGGCGTGAGCAGGCGTTCGATGACTTTGTAATGCGAAACCGCCGTACGAGCCTCGATTCCGGCGGTGCTCATCCGCGTACGGTTACGAGGGTCGCGACCAATTGGATCGTTCACCGTTCCCTCGTCCTTTTTCGGCCAGTTGTGAACCAAGGCCAGATAAGTCTTATGAACCTGCCGCGACGAAAACTGCTCAACCAGTTTGCGATGGGCAAGGTCGTTCTTGGCGACGACGATCAGGCCACTCGTATCTTTGTCGAGACGATGCACAATGCCGGGACGTAGCTCCCCGCCAACTTCGCTCAGCTTTTGGAATCGGAATAGAAGAGCATTCACCAACGTGCCGCGATTGCGGACATCTTCGGCGCTGCCATTGCTGGCGTGGACAACCATCCCCGCGGGCTTGTTCACTACGGCGAGGTCTTTGTCTTCGTACACCACGTCCAGAGGAATGTCTTCGGGGAAAGCCTTGAGCGGAGCTGCCTCGACCTCTCCAATGATTTCGATTTGCTCGGTGCCCTTGAGCTTGAGCGAAGCCTTGGAAGGGTGCTGATTCACCAGCACTTTGCCCTGCTCCACCAGTTGCTGCACGCGAACACGACTCACGTTCGGGATCTGCGCCACAAGGTATTGATCCAGTCGCACGCCTGCGTCTTCGTCTGTCACATTGAACAGAGTTGGCGCGGAGGACTCCTCTTCTTGGGGTGTCGCGGGCAGAACGTCTTCGATTTCCATTTCAGGAAGCTTGGGTTTGCGTGGCATCGTCTTTGAGCATAGCAGGTGAAGCTATGCTCGTGTGGCGCTCGGGGCCTCAGCCTTTGCGCGCTTGGACACGGCGGACTGGAAACTGCGCAACGGCGTCCGGCGAAGGTAGATGATGAATCCACTGATCACGAGACCAAGTGCTATGAGCTGTGTTCCGCTCATCAGGTCTCCGAAAACTTCGCCACGGCCCGGATCGCCGCGGAAGAATTCGAAGATGAAGCGCTCGGTGCCGTAGATGATCATGAACAGGGCAATCACTTGGCCCTCGAATTTCTTGCGCTTGCACAGCCAGTACAGGAAGGCGAAGTTAATAAGCTCGGCAACGAACTCATAGAGCTGGGTCGGATGAAGCGGCTTGTTCAAAGGAGTGCCGGAGAAATCTGCTGCCCAGGTGTTGTGAAACGTCACGGCCCAGGGCACATGTGTCTCGCGCCCGAAGCAGCAACCTGCCGCAAAGCATCCGATACGTCCAAATGCATGGCCGAGGGCCACTCCCGGTGCAAACACGTCGGCTGCTGAGAGAAACGGTATGTGCTCGCGATGCACGTACCACCAGCTACAGAATATGGCCAGTACAAGCCCGCCGGAGAAGACTCCACCGGATTGAAGCGTAGCAGTGCTAAAGATGCGGCTCGGATCGGCGGCATAATCACGCCAATCAACGATGAGCATCAGGAGCTTGGAGCCAACAATGCCGCTGAATGCTGCAATTCCACCCAGATTCCACATTTGATCAGGGTCGAGGCCGCGAAAGCGAGCAAGGTGAAATACGACTGCCAAGCCGGACACCATGCCGAATGCGGCCATCAGGCCGTAGGTAGGAAGTGCGAACGAGCCGATATGAAAGAGATGAGGGAACACGCTTCTATTGTAGATGGAAACATGCGCCGCGCGGTCGCAGGGAAAACCACCTTGGTGAGGGGAAGAAAAGAGTTTAGCTACTGAGAATACTTTTTAGGTGCCAGTCCGCTTAGCCGTGTGAGGTGGGGTTGCTGTGAACCCGACCGCACCAGGTGGGCGCCCTCCGTGGTCCTTCAGGCCGATCCGACTAGGGATCAGCACACCAGACCAATTGTCGAGTGGGGCACCCGATTGAGAAATATCGGTTCGCAGTGGTGTTCCACCCCATCACCAACCTCGCAGGCCGGCACCGTTGAGTTAGATGCTATGGATGCACGGCAAGAAGCGCAAGCGAAACAGCGACAATTGTTGGCATATCAAGTGCAATCGATCGGGGCTTCTAGCCCTGCAATTTTTTACTTCGCAACTTGTCTGAAAACTCCGTGTTCGTTATCTCAACACAGCGCACGGGCGCCACGTAGCGACTGGGTTAAGGAGATACGAAATGAAGCTAAAAATGATCTTGACGACTGCAGCCCTAAGTCTTGGGACCCTGGTCGGGAGCGCCCATGCACAGCAGGTTGCTACTCTGAAGCCAGTACAGTGGGGCTACTACAACAACTACGACGATGATCATGAACAGCGCGAATACAGACACGGGTATCGCGATGGGCAGCATTCGGGACGCGACGACGCACGGCACGGCCGCGGGTTCCTCCTGTATGATCACGGCCCGTATCGCGACCACCACGACCGCGAGTACCGAGAAGGCTTTGAGCGTGGCTATCGCGAACAGTATCGTTCAAACGCGTACTGGCGCGGCGACCGCTACAATGATTATCGCTGGCGGGATCGGGATCGCGACTGGGATGGATATCGCCGTTGGTAATTTGCAAGACACAAAAAAGCTCGTTCGGCTTTTGCTGAAGGAGCTTTTGTTTGGAATGAGGGTTATGCGTGAGCCAGGACGCTGGATTCGAAATGGAATAGACGCGTGCAGTTTTCGCCCAAGTATGCTGTCAGTGCTGTTGGCCCAAGATCAAGCTGTAGCGCGGCGTTGATGGCCTCACTCCATGTGCTCACACCTGCCCGGAACAACACTCTTTCCCGACCGCAGGACTCAATGAAAGTACAAAGCGGCTTATTGTTCTTGAGTTCGTCGGGGCAAAGCAGAACGCCGACATGCGGAAATCGCTGCATGATTCCGGCCACACTTTCACTGTCAGTCTGCGTCGGAGGGGCCAACAGCAGGTCGAGGTCAGGAAAATCAGCCGCGATCATTTCGACATCTGGCGCATGATGCTCCCAGCCTCTGTCGGTTGCAAATTCAATGATCATAGGCGCGTGGAGTTTGGCACAAGTCCCATACAGCGGATACATGCGCGCGGCATCCAGGCCTGACACGCTACACTCCGCCTTTGTATAAGCTCCGGTGATCTCACCCGCTGCAATGCCTTCTTCTATCCAGCGAAGGCTCTCGCCTATCCGCAACTGGTCATAGCAGGCGAGTCCGCGCAGGCGCTGTGGACTTCGCTTCACCGCAGTCCTGACTTCGTGTGTTCTGCGATCTGCGCAGTTCCACTGGTGCT
Source organism: Koromonas humicola (assembly GCF_059726255.1). Taxonomy (NCBI): domain Bacteria; kingdom Pseudomonadati; phylum Acidobacteriota; class Terriglobia; order Terriglobales; family Koromonadaceae; genus Koromonas; species Koromonas humicola. Next base: position 3,627,777 of record NZ_AP040873.1, on the reverse strand, counting down.
GACACTGAGCACAGTTGCATGGAGCCACCACGGCTGCGGCGATACCGTCGCGAGTCATGCGAGGAGCTAAATCTTGACTGAAGAGAATGCAGTCGGAGATTTGCTGCGCCGTGCCAGACCTGGGGATGGAGTAAAGGGCATCGACTATCGGCGGATGTGGCATAGCGCTCCTCACACGATTTGGGAGAGGGTAGCGCTACGCATCAGGGCTTGCAGTGACCGGGGTCACGTGAACAAGGGAGCTCGTCATGAGTCGAATGGATAAAGCAAAGGCGCGGCATTTAGCCGCGCCCGCTTCAACGCTACTCCATTGTTACTTCTGCTCAGTGGAGCTTGGAGTCGTGGTGGTCGTGGTGCTCTGGGTGTCGGTGGTGGTCGTAGTCGACTTCTTCTTGTGGTGCTTCTTCTTCGCGGAGGACGACTGATCACTCATACCAGACTGGTCAGAGCTGCTGGTACCTGCCGTGCTGCTGGTATCGGTGTTGCCGCTCATGGAGCCGGCAGCGCTCGGATTTTTCTGTGAATCCGGGTTTTGTCCGCTCTGGGGATTTTCCCTGCCCATCGAGTCCGGAGAGTTCGTCTGCGGGGTCGTAGCCGAAGGCGTCTGCGTGGTTGAGCTGGTTGTACTGGACGACTGGTCGGAGGTGGTGCTTGATTGCGCAAAGGCCATTCCGCAGCCGAGCAGCGCTACCGAAGCCGTGTAGAGTAACTTCTTCATCTCAGGGTCTCCTGAACCGAGTAATTCGACGTTGTGGCAGTACTCAGTCTTAGAGCCTGCAATGCCACGGAAGGTTGACCCTGAGCGAACGTTTTCTGAGCGGCTCCGGGTTTGCAGGGCAGAACGACAAATTTCGGAGGATTCGATGCATCCAAGTCGCCATGAACCGGAAATCGTTGTTGCAGACCATGGTAGCTGGTGCCTTCGGGTTAGGCGCTGCAGGGGTGTTGGGGGCAGTAGGTACTCTGGCCGTGGGGCGCCGATTATGGAACGCCTTCAACAATGTGCCGCTAAGTGGCAAGGTGGTTTTGATCACCGGAGCCAGTCGGGGACTTGGACTTGCGTTGGCCGAAGAGTTCGCTTCGAATGGCTGCCGACTGGCGATATGCGCCCGCAACGATCAGGCACTCCAACGGGCAAAGGGGAAACTTCACGCGATGGGCGCCGAAGTCCTTTCCATAAATTGCGACATCTCGAAGAGAGATGACATTGAACGCATGGTGCGCGAAGTGGTCGCCCATTACGGCAAGATCGACATCTTGATCAATAACGCAGGCACCATTTCCGTCGGTCCCTTGAACGCCCAGACCATTGAGGATTTCGAGGAAGCAATGGACGTGATGTTCTGGGGCCCGGTTCACACTGCCTTGCAGGTGATTCCGCACATGCTGCAGCGTGGCCAGGGGCAAATCGCGAATATCACTTCCATTGGCGGCCGAATTTCTGTACCGCACCTGCTGCCGTATTCGGCGGCGAAGTTTGCGATTACCGGATTTTCGGAAGGCATTACCGCAGAGCTTGCCGACAAAGGGATCAGGGTGACAACGGTGATTCCCGGATTAATGCGTACGGGATCACATGAGAATGCGTTCTTTAAGGGCGACCATCGGGCGGAATATACATGGTTCGGTGTTTCGGCGAGTACGCCAGGATTGTCGATGAACGCTAAACGCGCAGCACGTAGGATCGTGCAGGCTGTTCGGCGGGGTGATGCTGAACTGATCTTGGGAATGCCGGCGAAGATTGCTGCCTTGGCGCATGGCGTGGCTCCGGCTACAACCATTCGGGCGCTTGGGGTGGTGAATCGCTTCATGCCCACCAACCCGCAAAGCAGCAAAACCCGGCATCGAGGCAAAGAAAGCGAGAGCACCGCAACCAAGAGCCCGCTTACGACCTTCGGCGCGCTTGCGGCGCGGCGGTGGAACCAGCGGCAGATTGCCTGAGAAACCGGGGAAAAATTAAAAGCCCGGCAATGTAGCCGGGCTTTTGTCGGAAGACTTGCTAACGCTACTTGTCGTAATGCAAGAGCGAGAACACGTCATAGGGAGCCAGCTTCTGGCGTCCGTTCAAGAAATCGAGTTCGACAAGGAAGCTGAGGCCGCAGATATCGGCTCCAAGTTTGTTGGCCAGCTTCGCGGCAGCCTCTGCCGTCCCTCCAGTTGCCAGCAGATCATCGACGATTAGTATGCGTTGTCCGGGTTGAATGGCGTCCTTATGAATCTCCAGAGTGTCCGTGCCGTATTCAAGCGCGTAGGTGTAGCTGACGGTTTCACCGGGCAGCTTCTTTGCCTTGCGAACAGGGATGAAGCCAGCGTTGAGCCGATACGCCATCGCGGGTCCAAATATGAAGCCACGCGCTTCCATGCCCAGTACCAGGTCGATGTTCTTGTCGAGATAGGGCGAGGTCATGTAGTCGACAACGCGCGCAAAACCTGCACGGTCCTTGATGAGCGTGGTGATGTCGTAAAAGAGAATGCCCGGCTTGGGATAGTCAGGAATCTCGCGGATAAGTTTCTTCAGGTCTTCCGAATCCAACACCGCTGGTCTAGTAATTGGCAAGATGATTCACCGTGTTTCTTCGATTTGAAATGTCTTGTAACCACTGAAAGGGGCGCAGTCCTCAACGTCGACACCGTCAATGCGGGCAGCACGCGGACCCATTTTCAGCTTGTCATATAGCGAGCCCAACTGGTCATTCGTACCGCAGGCAAGTACTTCCACGGCACCATCATCGCGATTTCGCACCCACCCACCGACACCGATGAGGCGTGCTTCACGCTCTACAAACCAGCGAAAGCCCACGCCTTGCACACGTCCGGTCACGAGATATCGGCGATAAATTGGATTGGAAGCCATCGCTCTCCCTAACGAAAAATGCGCGCCTGTATCCAGGCGCGCTGGTGGTCAAGATATTAGGCGCGAGATAGGTAGGTGCCCTCGGCAGTATCGACTTTGATCCGTTCGCCTTCGTTCACAAATGGTGGAACCTGCACAACGAGTCCGGTCTCGGTCTTCGCAGGCTTGGTGACGCTCGAAGCTGTCGCCGACTTCAATCCAGGTTCGGTCTCAATGACCGTAAGTTCCACAGTCTGCGGCAGGTCGATACCAACGGCCTTGCCATCGTAGAACTCAACAGTGATCTGGAGATTCGCAGTCAGGTAATCGACGGCATCACCCAGAGTGTCACGGCCCAGGGGCGTTTGCTCATAGGTGTTGATGTCCATGAAGTAGTACGTATCGCCGTCGTTGTACAGATACTCCATCTTAATTTCGTCTACCGCGATCTTCTCGATTGCGTCAGCCGAGCGGAAACGGTGCTCGAACATCGCTCCTGTGCGCAGGTTGCGCAGCTTGGCCTGGATGAAGGCGCGGAGATTGCCCGGGGTGCGGTGCTCCACGGTAAATACCGAGTGCAACTCGTTGTTGTGCTTGATGATCATGCCCGGACGGAGTTGTGTGGCAGGAATCGCCATCGGATGTTGCTCCAATCTATAAATCTTGAGAATTACTGGCCTCGGACGGTCAATCTGTCCTAATAGGCGGGTCGTGCCCCGGCCAGAGAGTTCCAGCCATGGCGAACAATCAATTCTACCCATACGAGGGCAGAATTTGAAACTTTACTGACATCAGGTCGATAGCCTAGCTGACCTTCGTATGTTGCGTGCGTTCGAGGGAGTCGGCAATCCGTTGCACGTCCCGCCTGATCGAAAACAGTTGCAACTGGCACAAAAGCACTAGTCCGAGCACGACAAAAGGCACTGCAGCAGCCACAAAGATCAACACTTCCGGCAGCCCGATCTTTCCTCCAAACATGATTGCTCCTTGCACGACGGTCTATGAATGCTCTAAGGATTCGTTCGGGATTCTATGCTCGCGTGCAACCAGCAGCAACGGATTTCGAGTGGGTCCGGCTACTTCCTTCCGCTGGACCCGAAACCGCCTGCTTTGCGGCTGCTTTCCGCCAACTCACCGACGAGTTCAACCGGAGTCGTCAGCACGGGGTAGGGAATCAGGTTAACAAGCTTATCTCCAGCGTGAATTTCGGCTGGAGTGTCGCCAAGGTTCTCCATCAGGACGCGGACCTCGCCGCGGTATCCAGCGTCGATCACACCGCCGGTGCAGGTAACGCGACGTGCAGCCATGGAAGACTTGTCGCGCAACAGTGCCCCCAGAGGCTCGCCGGCGGCACTCGTCAGCTCAATGGCAATTCCGGTGGGAACTACAGCGTGCCCGCGGGCAGGGATTGTCACGGCTTCGCTGGCGAAGAGGTCATATCCGAGGTCTTCGCCGGGATGTGCAATGGTCGGCACCTTGGCCGAGTCGGTCAGCAATTTCACTTTCAGCATGGGCTGAATATATCAGCAACAACGATGAGGAATCCTTGTTATGGCGAAACCTTGCGAAACCCATCTCTGCTCACAATATAATTAATGTGTCATGTCCTCTTTCCGTCCTGTTGATGAGCAGTTGGCCTACCTGCGTAAGGGTTCGGTCGAAATCATTCGTGAGAGCGATCTTCGCGAGCGCCTCGAGCAGTCGTACAAAAGCGGCAAGCCGCTGCGCATCAAAGCTGGGTTCGACCCGACCGCGCCCGACCTGCATCTCGGACACACCGTGCTCATTCGCAAGCTGAAGCATTTTCAGGATATGGGCCACACCGTCATCTTCTTGATTGGCGACGGTACCGGCCTAATTGGCGATCCAACGGGACGCAATGCGACTCGCCCGCCGCTCACACGCGAGCAGATCGACGCCAACGCCGAAACCTACAAGGCGCAGGTCTTCAAAATCCTCGATGAGAAGAAGACCGAGGTTCGCTACAACACGGAGTGGCTACTGAAACTCGGATATGAAGAGTTTGTGCGGCTTGCGGCTAAGTTCACGGTTTCACAGATGCTCGAGCGCGAGGACTTCAACAAGCGTTTCAACGAAGAGAAGCCGATCAGCGTTCACGAACTGCTGTATCCCATGATGCAGGGCTATGACTCGGTCGCGCTGCGATGTGACGTGGAACTCGGCGGTACCGATCAGAAGTTCAACTTGCTGATGGGGCGCAAACTGCAGGCCGATTTCGGACTTCCGCCGCAGATCGTGCTCACAATGCCTCTGCTCGAAGGCTTGGACGGCGAGCGCAAGATGTCGAAGTCGTATGGCAATTATGTGGGCATCACGGAAACGTCGCAGGAGATGTTCGGCAAGCTGATGTCGATCAGCGACGAGTTGATGTGGCGCTACCACGAGTTGCTTACCGATCTCACGCTGCCGGAAATCGAAAAGCTGAAAGCTGATGTGGATTCAGGTGTGCTCCATCCGATGCGCGCGAAGAAGGATCTGGCAAAGCGCATCATTACCGACTTCCACTCTGCTGCAGAAGCAGAAGCCGCCGAGGAGAACTGGTCGCGCCAATTCCAGAAGGACGAAGTTCCGGAGAACCTGGAAGAGGTTCAGATCACGGCCTCGGAAATGGGCGCCGTCGATGGGGGAATCGCCAATATCAAGATCGATAAGGTGATTGTTCGGGCTGGATTGGCGGATTCAAACAGCGATGCCCAGCGCAAGATCAAGGCTGGATCTGTCAGGATCGACGGTGAGATTTACAAAGAGCTCTACTTCAAGATCACGATCCCGGCTGAGAAGGTCTTTCGCGTCGGACGCAAGATGAAGAAGGTTCATCTCGGCTGATCATCGCCTTCTTTCTTGCGCCCCGCGTCGAGCGTCCAGAACGCAGGATGTGGGGCGCGATCGCTCCAAGTTCCTGCAGGTTCTCCCCGGCGCTATACTGCTTCCATGTTCGCCCGCAAGATTCGCGTGGAGTACGACAATGCTGGAGCTCTGGCTCCGGCTCCCATCAAGTGGCTCGACAACTTTTCTATGCGCAGTTTCACGAACGATCAGATTTTTGACGACACGCTTCCGGTCGCCGATGGTTTGATCGAGGTCGGCTCACGTGTCCCAATCCAGTTCCTGAATGAACGAATGACGGACTGGTTTCGTCGCAAGGGGTACATCGGAGCGAATGCGGTTCTTTCCTTGACCGAGATATAACGCAACACCGCTCCAGCAGCAATCAAATCGAGCTTTCGATGTCCCACGGGGCCGCTCCCGCCTGCATCCAACTGCACCTATAAGTCGCAGATGTAATTGCAGGTTACGGAGGGAGACATGCCATCGAAGGCAGCAGCTACGGCAACCACGGATCACGACGAAATTCGGCAATGGGCAGAGGAGCGTGGCGCTAAACCATCCTGCGTACGCAGGACTGGAGCCCGCAACGATGTCGGCATTCTTCGGCTGGATTTCCCGGGTTACTCCGGGGCGGATTCGCTTGAAGAAATCTCATGGGATGAATGGTTCGAGAAATTTGACGAGCAAGGTCTCGCATTGCTGCATCAGGAAACGACCGCTAACGGACAGAAGAGCAATTTCAACAAAATAGTCAGTCGCCAAACGGCAAAAGCCGCCAACGAGAAGAGCAGTAGAGGGTCATCCAGCAGTAGAGGGTCATCGTCTCGCAGCGGCAGTGCGAGGCAGTCTTCGACCGGTCGTTCGGCGAATAACAACGGACGTTCGATGAGTGGATCATCGCGGAAATCGAGCAGCAGTTCCGGGCGCTCATCTGTGGCAAGCAAGTCTCAAGGCCGCAGCGGAAATCGCAGCACGGAAGCAAAGCCTGCGGCGAAGAAGAGCAGCAAGGTTACAAGCATCAGTAACAAGCGTGAATCAGCGAAACCATCGCACACCCGTTCCTCGCGCGGGCGCGCGGCGTAGCAGGAGCACAGCACGTCACAGGCCCGGAGCTTCCGGGCCTGTTGCTTGTGCATGAACGGAAATTGATTCCGCCCATCATTCGTGAGACTCTGAGAGCGAATGCTTTCATCGATCTTTAGTCTCACGGCCTGTTCAATGTTTCTTGCCCTTCTCACCGCTGGTTCGCTTTCAATCATTTCGCGCATCCTGCTAGCCGTTGCACTTGCGGGAACCGTTTCCTCCACGGTGTTTCTCATCCTGGCGCTCGTGGCAGCCGTGCGCACTCGGCGCATCGCTCGCGAGCAGACCGCGCATGCACAAAGCATTCCCACAGAGAATCTGCCGTTTGTTTCGGTAATCAAGCCTCTGCACGGTGCGGAACCGCGACTGGAACAGAACCTCGAGAGCCTGTTCGTGCAAGACTATCCGGCATACGAGATTGTCTTCGGATGCCGCACAGCCGAGGATCCTGCGCTTGTGGTTGTCGAACGTCTGCGTGCGCGATATCCCAGCGTTACGGCACGTGTAGTTCTTTCGGGCGAACCCAAATGGCCAAGTGCGAAGGTCTGGTCAATGGACAAGATGATCGCCACGACCACCGCCGAATACCTTGTGATCAGCGACAGCGACGTCCTGGTACGACCTGACTTTCTGCGGAACGTGATTCCTCCGTTGCTCGATCGAAAGAACGGTCTCGTTACCTGCCTGTATGAAGGCGTATCGGCGGGCGACTTCTGGTCGACGCTAGAAGCGCTCGGAATGTCGGTGGAAATGACCTCGGGTGTGATAACGGCCGACATGCTCGAAGGAATGCAATTTGCGCTTGGCCCGGTGATGGCCGTGAGGCGCGACGCTCTCGAGAAATGTGGAGGAATTGCAAGTACCGCCGAGTACTACTCCGATGATTTCGTACTTGGAAACCGCGTGTTCGGCGCCGGCTACACGGTCGTTCTCTCGCACTATCGCATCGATCACGTCCTCTGCACTACGACATTTCTCAAGACCTTTGCTACGCAAACGCGATGGATGCAGAGCACAAGATACTCGCGCCCGAAGGGACACCTTGGCACAGGGCTTACATTCGCCATGCCGTTCGGCATTCTCGGCCTGTTGTCGGCTGCGGCTATTGGGCATCTCACCATGGGCCTGATTCTGCTTGGCTGGAGCGTGCTGAATCGCGTTGTGCAGTCTCTCGCTATCGGTTACGGAATCGTTGGTGATCGGCGGTCATTGAAATTCTGCTGGCTGTACCCGCTGCGGGACCTGCTCGGATTCTTCGTCTGGGGCGCGAGTTATCTCGGGGGAAGCAGTTTCCGCTGGCGCGGTGAGCTGTATCGATTTACTCCCGGCGGCCGCATCGTGAATGTGTTGCGCGCGAAAGAAGCGCGGCCGAGTTAGGGAAGACGAGGACACTAGGCGCGAGTTAGTTTGCCATCTTTCAGGTGAAATCTTTCACCTCGCCACACGATCGTGTCGCCGCCGAAACTGGCGAACCAAATCGCTACTCCAACTGCATCACGTGCCGGAACGAGCCAGAGATCGCGCAACGTCCGTCTGTCGTTGAGGATTGGGCGACAGAGCAGGTAGGCCGAAGCAAATCGCGCGATAGCTACAGCGGCCAACAACGCGAGCGACCACGTGGCACTTCCTGCAAACACTGCGGCGAGAATCGCCCACGGCAATCCGAAGGTCAGCAGGACGCCTATGTAGCCGAATTTGCGCAGATCGCGCACGGTGCGCGCCCACCGCAACTGATGTTCGAACATTGCGCGGAAACTGTATTCGGGCAGGAAGGTCTCGACGACGACATCGGAGAGAACGACACTGTATCCCGCGTCGCAGATCATGCGGCCCAGTTCGTGATCATCGGCAAGGTAGTCGAGCAAAGCGGCCAACCCGCCAATCGCCTCGACTGCTTCGCGCTTGAACGCCAGCGTAGAACCAAGGCCGAAGTGCAGCCCGCCTTCCAGTTCCACGGCGCACAACACACCACCAGCAAAGTCGGTTGCGATTGTGACGGCTTCCATTCGAGAAGCGATGCTGCGCCCGGCTTCGGCGCGATAGAGCGCAGTCACCATGCCAACTTTCGGATCGTGCATTGGAGCAATGATGCGGCGCAGGTAATCGTGGGGCACGCGGATGTCGCTGTCGTTAATGATGATGTGGTCGTATTTAGCCTCTCCCATCATCTGCGACAGGTTGCTCACCTTTCGATTGCTGCCAAGGACTTCGCTGCATACAACAGTACGAATATCGTGAGTGGGGAACTCGCGGCGTAGGCGCTCCACATCGGCAAGAGCTTCGTCCTCCGCGTCATTTACTCCGAAGATGATTTCGTATTGCGGGTAATCCTGCAGGCAATGGGAGCGGAAGCTTTCGTACATTTGCCGGTCGCTGCCGCGTAGCGGTTTCAGAATGGTGACCGCAGGCGCGAAGTCTGTTGTCGCCTGCTCGCGTGCCGCACGCCGCCGCTGGAGGAATCTCAACTCACTCCAGAGGGACAGCAAGAGATATCCGAGTCCGCAAAGGGTAAGAAGCGCAAACAGATAAGCGGCGAAATGGAAGACGTGTTGCATGGGTGCCGAATAGAGCTTATCGAAAGAATGCTCCTGCCGAAAGTAGCGGGCCTGAAACTTGCAGCTTTTCGCCTCGTGCGGGTTGAGGCATACTCGATGAGTCCGAGGAGAGTGCCTGATGAACTTGCGCCCCTGGCAATGGATTGTGCTTGGTATCTGCCTTGTTGTTTGCGTGTTCTTGCTCTATCGGGACCACCAGATTTCGGCAGGTCGCGAAGCATTCACTCGCCTCGGTTGCCCCACGTGTCACGGCGCGGGTGGCGCACCCTCGCTCGCTGGCGTCGGCAGCAAGTATGATCGAAAGACTTTCGTTCAATTCATCAGCGATCCTGAAACGATTTACGCCAAACGAGATCACAAGCCGCTGAATGCCGGTTATGTGCCGATGCCGAGAGTTGCTGCTGCGCCTCGCGACGTCAAAGCGATTTCCTATTTTCTTTCAGCCCAGCAGTGATTTGGAGCCGAGCTTGTCGGCACATGAGGAGTGAACTTGCGCTCGAAGTTGAAATGGATTGTCGGAGTGCCAGTTGCGGCATTCGCGCTATGGGCGAGTTATCACGTCTACGAACTGGATCTTGGCCAGCGCTCGTTTGCACGCCTGGGATGCGCGAGTTGTCACTTCTCCGGTGGTGGCCCAAATCTGGCGAACATCTTGCCTCAGTACGACGAGGCAACAGTTGAGGACTTCATTCGCGATCCGGAAGCCGTTTATCGCCGCCTCGGTCGCAAACCGCTCAATCCTGGATTCGCCATCATGCACCAGGTGAAGGCCAGCAATAGCGAAATTCGAGCAATGGCGAAATATCTGAAAAGCTGGTGAGGATGATGAAATCAATTTCGGCGGATTTATCTAAGGCTTTCACTGGAATAGCCCTGCTGATTCTTGCTTGCACCCTCGTTGCGGTTCTGCCAGGCGCGGCACAGCAGCCTGATCGTCCTGCTCCGCTTTCACCGCGTGCTCGACTGATGGCTGGGCGGACGGTGTTTGTCGAGCATTCAGGTGCACGCCTGCCAAATGATGTGATCGGAGAGGCTTTCGAGGGGTGGGGACGCTACATGATCGTCGGCGAACGCGAAAAAGCCGACTTGATCGCTTCCATCTCGGCACCAGTAGCAGATTCTGGCGTGAGCGTTAGCAGCGGAGACTCGCGCACCGGCGCAAAGACCTCGCGGCCGATAACTCCTTCCAATGTCACGCAGATCCGGTTAACCATACTCGACGCGCGTGACCGGGTGGTGTTGTGGAGCGGGGTAGAGCAGCCGAAATCGGCTATGAAAGAGCGGCAGAGGGAAGATAACATCGTGGAGTCTTCGCTGAAGTTGTTTCGGCGCTTCCGCAGCACCATAGAGCCAGACCCCGCGCCATAGTTTCGACCGGGTTTTCCACGCGCGTTCACAGTTTTCCACCGTTTGGCACAGCATACCCACAGTGGTGGATAGTTTTCGTCTTTCACTCCTTCGCGGGTTATTGCATTCTCCTATCAACGCAACGGTACGCACGTTCTGCGTGGTGCTTCCCGGCTCGGGAGGCGGCGAGCAGCGAACGGACCCAGTTGGTGGAAGGCACTTTCGGACTTGCGGGAACGCAGGCTTGCCTCGGCCCGGCGCGAGCAATCGCAGCCGACGGGAGCGCGAAATCCGAACACCAGCATCCGCATCGCACCTTGGCAACAGGGAATCGCCGTCCGACGAGACGGAAGGGGAGTCGGGCAAGGGCCCTCCGGCAACGGACCAAAGTCCGCGGAGTATGCTCCAGTCGAGGCTCCCAGTTTCCGCAAGGCGGCGGGAGCAAGTCACTCGACGCAGCGCGAAGCGCACCGTTCATGGCCCGGAGAGGCGGCTGGCCTCTCCGGGTCAACTTTCAGCTTTCGGAATTTTGTTTCTACTTTGGCTGTAAGTGCTTACGCGGTTTGCACAGCATGTGGCGTTTGCTACAACGGCGATTGCGAAATACCATCGGAACAGTGTTCCGCAATTGTTCACTGCTGTTCTGATCTGATTACCGATTTTTATGCCTGTCACAGATTTCAGTCTCGATCGCGGTCTCCCAGCCAGTCCTGAGGCCGAACGCTCCATCCTCGGCGCCATTCTGCTAGACAATAACCTGCAGAACGAAGCTCTTTCCACGCTGAAATCCGATCACTTCTTCCTCGATGCTCATCGCCGGATTTATCAGCGCATTATCGAACTGTCGGAAACGAACCGCCCGATCGACATCGTCACGCTGACTGAGGAATTACTGCGCTACAAGGAATTGGAGGCGGTTGGCGGAGCAGCATATCTCGCGTCCTTGACCGATGGCGTGCCGCGACGCTCGTCAATAGAGCACTACGTTCGCATCGTGCGCGACAAGGCGATGCTGCGTAACCTGATTCATGCTGCCAACGGTGTGATCTCCCAGGCGCTTGAGCAGGCGAGCACTGCATCCGAGGTGATTGATGCCGCTGAGTCGAGCATCTTCAACATCTCGGAACAGCGTAGCGGCCAGCAGCTCACGGATATCAAGACGATCGCCATGGAGTCCTTTGGCGGCGACCTGGATAAGCTGTTTCAGCGTGGCGGACGCATCACGGGGCTCGAGACCTACTACACCGATCTGGACGATATGACCAGCGGACTGCAACAGTCGGACCTCATCATCATCGCTGCTCGTCCTTCGATGGGTAAGACGGCGTTTGCTATCAATATCGCCGAGAACTGCGCTGTGCAGGGGGGCAAGAGCGTCGCGGTGTTCTCGCTCGAAATGTCGAAGGAAGCGCTGCTTAACCGTATGCTCTGTTCACAGGCACGTGTTGACGCGCATAAAATGCGCACTGGATTCCTCGCCCGCGAGGATCTGAACAAGCTGCGTGGGGCGCTCGACAAGCTCATACAGGCCCCCATGTACATCGACGACACGCCTGGCATCTCGCTTACAGAATTGCGTGCCAAAGCGCGTCGCAAATCGATGGACAAAGAAGGTCTCGACCTGATCGTGATCGACTACCTTCAGCTCATGTCGGCATCAGCCCCAGGTGGCCGCCGCTACGAAAACCGTACACAGGAAGTTTCGGCAATCTCGCGCGGACTCAAGGCAATTGCAAAGGAACTCAAGGTTCCGGTGATTGCGCTTTCGCAGTTAAGCCGTGCTCCTGAAAGTCGTGGTGGCAAAGACGCCGAACCCAAACTGAGCGATCTTCGCGAATCAGGTTCGATCGAGCAGGACGCCGATATCGTGATGTTCCTCTATCGACCCGAGTATTACGACCGCAACAACCCGGAGCTGGAAGGCAAAGCCAAAGTGATCGTAGCCAAGCAGCGTAACGGCCCGACAGATACCATTCAGCTCGCCTTCATCAAGGGCTCCACGCGCTTTGAAAACCTGTTGCGCGAAGAGTGGCTCCACGACTAGCCCTTTGGGGCAATAGCGATTTCGGTCGTTATTGCCCAATGTTGTTGTAGCTTGCGTTCAGTTGCGGAGTCGCCTGCCCAAGCACGTACTCGACATTCTTTCCGCGAACTTCGAGTGCCACAGTGTCTTTATTTCCTTCCGGCACCAGTTCGGTGTGCTTCGGACGCGCTTCCAGCGGTTGCTCGGTGAATTTCACCTGTGCGACGACCTGCTCTTCGTTTGCTTGCACTAGTTCGGACGCGAGTTCATTCCAATACTCGCGAACAAACTGAAGTTCGGCGCCCTGTGCCGTGTTGACCTGGCGAACCTCATATTCTCCCATTGGCAGTAGCACCCCTCCCACTTCGGTTGGAGACTTGATCTCGAGATGTCGCACGTTGATCTTGTGTTGATGTGCAGAAGTTGGTGTTGCGGCATTTGATACGCACGTTGTTGCCAGTGTGAGTACCATGGCCAAGTTGCGCGCGGTTGCGAAAGCTTTGAGATGTTTCATGCTCGTGTCTCCTTTTGAAAGTTCGGCGCCGCTCTCGATGCTGCGCCTTGTTTCATGCACAACCGCGAGACAGCAGATTTATTCCCTGTACCGCTGATTTCGCTGTTCAGGGAATGACCGCTTTACTCCAAAGACTGCGCACAGATGCGATCGGACTCTGAATTCGCACCGCAATTCCCCTTATGTTTCCTATGAATGCCGCTTATGGCCGCACGGGCGTGATGTGGGAGAGCTATACTGAATTTGTATTTGTAAGGGTTGAATCGCCTTGTCATCCACACAGCAGAAATTCTCTATGCACACGCGCCCAAACTGGGCTGAGATCTCTCTTTCCGCACTGGCTGAAAATTACCGTGTGATTGCGCGGCATCTCGGCCCCGACGTTACACCTTGTTGCGTAATCAAGTGCGACGCCTACGGTCATGGCGTCATCGAAACCGCACGGGCGCTCGAAGGAGCGGGAGCACAATGGCTCGGTGTCACTTCGACCGAGGAAGGTATGGCTGTGCGCGAAGCAGGCGTGCAGTTGCCGATTCTCGTCATGACCGGCTTTTGGCGTGGTGAGGAAGAGACGCTGTTGCGCTATAACCTGACGCCCGCGCTAGCGACGATCGAGCAGATCGAGGCACTGGAAAAGGCAGTCGAAGTCGCAGGACCTGCGGGACGCAAGGTCGCGGTTCATCTCAAGGTCGATACCGGCATGTCGCGCCTCGGCGTGTCATTGGCGGAGCTTCCAGCGCTCGCTGCGCGGATTGCCGCTTCACCAGTGGTTGAGTTGCAAGGCGTCTTCAGTCATCTTTCCGAATCGGAAGTTCTCGACTCACCTGCCGCAGAGAAACAGCGGGTCGAGTTCAACCGGGCTGTGGCCATCCTCGCCGAAGCAGGACTGCAACCGCGTTATCGTCACCTGGCCAACACTGCCGCAACCATTGCTCGCCCCGATACTTGGAACAACATGGCGCGACCGGGCCTTGCTCTTTACGGATACAACCTGAAATGCGAAGGACCAGGTGCCGACGCTGCCCTTCTGCCGGTTCGTCCCGTACTCAATTGGAAGACGAAGGTTATCTCTCTTCGCGACATCGCTTCTGGCACGCCCGTTGGCTATAACGGACGGTGGCGCGCGAAGCGTCCCACACGCCTGGCTGTAATCCCGGTCGGCTACGGAGACGGCTTCATCCGTCGTCTGTCGTCCGAGGGACGCGTCATTTTGCACGATCACTATGCGCCTATCGCGGGCAACGTGAGCATGGATCTGACGATGATCGACGTGACGGACATTCCAGAGACCGCTATCGGCGACGAAGTTCTCCTCATCGGCCGTTCGGAGCACTGCTCAGTTGGGGCCGACGACATGGCGCGTTTGGCTGGCACAATCACGTACGAGATACTGTGCGGGCTTTCGCCTCGCGTTCCCCGCGTTTACGTCGAGTAGGATGCAGTGGAGGAGATTTCCTTTTGCTGTCCGGAAACGAATGTGTAACTTCTGATGTTCGGGCTAGAAATCCACGTCTGTGACACACAATCTAAACAAGGGGCGAAGAATGAGCGCGGAACTCGGACCGCCCCCGACCCCCATTTCCGGCACTTAATTGATCGCTGGATCCGCTCTCGATTCTGGATTGAGTGACGCTCGACAATGTCTGATGGATGTCGCAAATCAGCTACATTCAACGAGCTAAAGTCTTCCACAGCTTCGAATTCGACAAAACCAACCCGTGTGTTACAATCCCAACTGAAGCCAATAGGAAGGCTGGTTCATCCTCAGAACCGCCTCTGAAAACGTGCCGAAGTGGCGGAATTGGCAGACGCGCATGGTTCAGGTCCATGTACTCGCAAGGGTGTGGGGGTTCGAGTCCCTTCTTCGGCACCAGAAATTTTATCGCCTTTGGAATCAATGACTTCCAAAGGCGTTTTGCTTTTAGCACGGTTTTAGCACGGTAGAATTGGCCAAGGAGAGCCTCTCGATGGCCAATCTGAAAGTTGCTCTGTATCGGTATTGCAGAACCCAAAGTGGATGGCGCCGCCTCCGTATCAATCCAGTCAAAAAAGGTCGCGGATGGGACGAGCAATTGCAAATTCCGTCGGGCCAAAGAGTGCTCGAGTATGGGGAATACCAACTACGCTGGTATGAAGGCAAAAAATCAATCTTCAAAGGCGTAGGTAAGGACCTCCAGGAAGCAATTACGTCCCGCGATAATCAGATCCTTGTGCTCGACGCGGAACGTGCCGCCGCCGAGGCCGGCCGAGAACTTGTTCCAGAAGCGCAGAACCGGATTCATCTTGCCACTGCACGCGACAAGTTCCTGGAGAAAAAGCGGCTTGTCGATCATGACACCGAAACCGTGACCCAGTATGAGAATCTGACGAAGGAGTTTCTTGAGATTACAAAAAAGAAGACGTTTGCGGACCAGATTGAGGAAGTCGATCTGCTCAAGTTCTGCGATGCGCTGCGCAAGCGAGGTTGTGAAGCTCGAACTGTTTCGAACTACTACTCAGCAATTACAACATTCTTGAAATCTTGCGGAATCGACCACAAGGAACTCGTTGCGAAAGAGCATAGGCCTAGGAAAGAAGATCCTGTTCCAGAAGAGTATACGGAGGAAGAAGTAAATCGCTTTTTGGCTGCATGCAGCGACAGGAATCGTCTCGTCTTCGAAAGCTACTTGAAAACAGGATGCCGCGAACTCGAACTCGCCTTCCTTGAGTGGACAGATGTGAACTGGGGGCACTCGACATTCACCATACAAGGCGAAAAGAAGCTGGCCTTGCTCGTTGAAGGCAAGTGGAAGGATTTTAGGTTTCGGACGAAGACCCGCAAACCGCGCGAACTGCCAATCGAATCGTCCCTTTTCGCGAAACTCGAGGCTTGGCACAAGAAAAACCCGAATGCGAGGTTTGTGTTCGGCACCGCCTCCGACCTTCCAAATTTCAAGTTCCTTGATGCAGTGAAGAGGACCGCCCACCGTGCAGGTCTCAATTGTGGCAAGTGCCCCACATGCGTTTCAAAGAACGAATGCGAGAACTTCACAGTGAAGAAGTTCCGCAGTACCTTCGCTACTTGGGCGCTTCGTGGCGGTTTGGATATCCGGACTGTGCAGGCACTTTTAGGCCATACGAAAATTGAGATGACTGCAAAGTACCTCACGCCGCTAAAAGGTAAAGAAGTGCACACACGATTAGCTGCGACATTTGGTCACTTCGCGTGACTGCGGCCGCGGCTCTCTTCGCTCGGTTTGCTGGAGCAACCACCTTTAGCCATTGTGATTTGCTGAGCGATGCCGTCTTCCTTGTATTTCAAACTAGCTTGAATTACGTAGGTGGCGAGTGGGGAGAACGGTTTTTCTGCCGCCATAATGTCGTTGATGATCCCAACCTGGTCAGGATCATTCTCTATGCGGTCGTATAGTCCCGACATCTGGTGATCGAACCACTTTCTAAGGTTATCGATGTCCTCTGCAGAAAGCTTACTTGTCTCTAGCCTGAGAGCATTCCCAGTCCTGTGTTCGATCACTGCCTTCTGAGGATCTGGCTCTATGATCAGTGCCTTGGCTGCTTGTGTCAGTGTGGCGAGTGCATCCCACATTTGCTCGCCATATTGCCGTGATGCTGGATCGAGGAGATCAATCTTGAGTTGGCGTGCGGTGACCTTGTTCACCAATCGAGTGACTTTTCCTGATATTACGTTCTCTTCGAGTGAGTAAATCTCGTCGAGAGCTGAAAGCGCATCAAGCACAAATCCTGTTAAAGCTTGTTTGTAGATGCTGTGGTTTTGTACGGCTTGTCGCTCTGGTTGTCTGTGCGTCCACTCTTTGACGTGGTCCGATACTTTGCTGATCAGAGTTCTTGCCTGCTTCACTTTGTCGTGGGCGCGTTCACGCGGCGTGTCGTAGTCCAGTGCCTTCTTCAAGAAAGCTTGATCGCGTATTTCTGAGAACGCGACGATGAAAACAGCTTGCAAGGTACATGCCTTCAGTGCACCTTCATCCTCCAACGTGTGGAGGGCAGTGCGAAGTACGTGCCACTTCGAAACGTCGCTAAGCTCAAAGAGCTTAGTAGTCCACTGCACAAACTGATCATAAAGCTCCCCCCGTATCTCGCAGTATGCTGTCTTAGTGCCACGCCGGGTGCATCGTTCGGACTCTTGGCAATTACTTACGGGCTGAGCGAGTCTTTGAAGTATCGTTGCGCGGGCAGGGTTACGAAAGTAATCGATGGAGGCAGTCATAGTCGGTCCACAAATGTGTTTATCGTGTATGCACCAGAGCTTAACAGAGGCAAGTGCGATGCCGATATTGGGAGATTCCTCTAGACGCCGCTGGGCATAGGCTCTCAATCATCCGAATGGGACTCGGAAATACCTTCAGGATTTGGGCTGTAAGCTGCTGTAAACAAATGGTCGACAATCGTTCTGTTTTCAGACCAGCTAAGTTTGTTCGAGCTCTCGAGCAAAGTTCAAATACTCGATAGATTTGCAGCGATGGATATCGCGAAACGAATCGAAGAGATGGAGCAGGCGCTCACGGTTCCGATCTTGGCCGCTCTGTTGGAATGCTCCCCAAAGCTCCTGTACAAAATGGTCTCTGCGGGAACGATTCCATCCTTTTCGGTCGCGTCTGCGATTAGATTTGACCCTGCTCAAACGGCCCAGTGGCTCCGCTCTCGTCGGCGCGGAAAGTGGAATCGTGAGTAGCCAAGAACGGACCACCCACAAGCGTCGGCGGGTCGCCGTCTCCGCATGCGACGTGCAGCTTCCGCTCTTCAGTGATCTGGCCGGATCACAACATGACCAATGCCAACCTGCTCATCTTGAAGGTTGCCCTGACCTGGACTGCGACACCAATGCCCCGCTTGCGACGCACTGCCCAGACCCTTCTTCCGCAGAGTTGCAGCCGTGTGATGGTGATGTAGTGGAGGGCACCAGTACAGCTGCTCGGAATACTGCAACTTCGCCGAATTCTCCAGAACATCAGTCACTGTCCGTTCTTTCTGACAATGATCTGCTGTTAATTGCTCAGAGCTACCGGTTGAACAAGAATCAGTCGAAGTTGTACCGGTTTCTTCACGATTCCAGTAGAGCGCGATCAGGAATAGGGCGAATCGTGAAGGCGGGTTACACCTGGCTGGCCAGAAAGCTTGGGATCAGCGTACGAACTGTACAGAGGCACGTCCCACAGCTCGTGAAACTCGGCCTTCTCGCTGTCGTTGATCGGCACACTGACGTTTCGGCTTACGTTTATCGCGTGTATGAGCCCTGTACCCTGCTGCATTCCGGAGGCGAACGGTGAGCGACATTGTCGAGCCAAGTAATCAAGCTCTACTTCGGCTTCTTGCCGCTGCGCGGAGGCGTGGCGTGAAAGCCCGATTCCTTTGGGTCTTGCTCCATCTGCTGAACTTTCCGCGTCAAGGCCTCTGCGGGTTCATTGGGATTACGGCAGCACTCAATGACATTATGGACTACACAATTGCGTGCTTTTCGCTTGAAGACGGGAACCGTGCTGCAATCGAAGAGTGCAAGGACGCTCTGTCATGGGCTTCCGAGGATCCTTCGCAACTGGCGAAAGAGATTTTCCCAGATGCCGACTTGGCCACCGGTGCGGCGGAGCAGTTCCTGAGGATTGAGGGAAAGAACCCCATTAGGCCGAAGAAGGTATTTGCAGCCGCCCATAACCTTTGGCAAGTGACTGCTGACAAAACCCTCAGCAACCGTCATTTCGCTGTGCATACGCCATTACTGATCGCTCACGCGATGCACGTCGAAAGGTGGTTGCCTCGCAAAATGTGGCGAGCGGGCGAGGAACCCATTGATGGCTTTTACCGCGAGCGACTGTACAAGCCGCTGTACTACGGTCGGCAACTCACGTCTCCGAACGAAAACAAGGAGCTTTGGACCGCGGCGCTTAACCTGTTGCCGGTCAACGTTCCATTCTATGAAACAGCAGCGTCATTTATTTCGACGGCTCAAGAGATCGAAGACGGCGCACTTGAAGGAGTGGCAGACAGTCGCGAAGACGGCGAGCGTATCTGTACGAAGATTGCGAACGGGTTGATCTCCATGGCCCGCTTCATTGAGCGAGCCTGCGATGAAAAAGGTGCGTTGCGCAAGGGATGGCAGATCGAAGTCGAACGTGGATTTCAGGGTAGGCGGTCCAAATCGAGAAAACCTGACGAGCACGGCCCGTCAAATGAGAATACGCCGGATTGTTCCGATGTCGATGATGGTGCCCAGGAATGCTTGGAGATCGGAGGAACTGCGGACTTTGAAAGCCGCTTGCACGGAATCCGGGTTCGGATTCCTTTCCGATGGCACGCGGACGAGGTGCAATATCGCGAGCATGTTGAATCTGGCGTTGATCCGCACGAGACACTCGCCTCGACTGATCTGCTACTTCACCACACACGAAAATCTCGCAGCGCGACGCAAGCTGGGTATCTCGCCCTCGTAAATCAGCGGAACCTAATCTCATCTTCGAATCCGCATTTCATCGAGAGCGCACACCGGCTCCGAATTGCGCAGGATGACGCGACTGCCGAAGGCCGAGAATTATTCGCCTTTCTATCTGGCTTGAATTGGACAGGCTTCCTGCCAAGCGAACTCCTGGAGCTTCGGGTATCGTGCAGCGCAGCCAACCTGCCGCAACAGTTCATCGGCCTGGAGATTGAGAGAGATAATTCCACGCAGATTGGCCAATGGCACGTGCCAATAATCGCTCTCGATATTGATCCTGAGCATTACAAAGGTGCTGATCGGGCCTATACGTTCGTCGACTCGATCACGCTCCCCGACCTGACCGATGTGTGGCGCTTGGTCGCGGTCACTGCCGCAGACCAACTTTACGGCGGAGACGTGAATGCATTGCGGAAAGCAGCCTCCAGCTCAGCGATACGCGTATTCAATCGCCCACTCGGTTGGTATCGAGACGAGTTTTCTGCATTACAAAGTGGCCGGGGATGTGCTCGAATTCTCTCACTCGAAATGATGTCCCGCCCCATGTGGCAGCGGCAATACACACTTTCGGATAGCGTTGCCGAGTCCTACCTGACGCACCGGAACGATTACCTCGCAAGGTCCAGGCGTTTCTATCCTGTTGTTGAGGTCAGAGATCTCCAGAACATCTTTGCGAAAGCGACTTGGATGTTGAGTGGCGAGCTTAAGAGTGCTGGCTTCGCTCACGTATGCAGGACGGACTTCATCGCTGCACCGCAGTCGTTGGTGGTGGGGAGTCCGTTTTCCCCCTCCCCGGAAACCGTGCGGAACATAGTTGCTTGGTCAGAAGCTGAGTTCCGGAACGAACAACTCGCATTCTATCGACGGCATAATGCGTTCGTTTTCTTTAGCATCTGCTTCACCACGCTATTCGGCGGTGCCAGTCGGGCAGTTGTTGACCCATACCTCCCATTCACATCGTTTGATCAGGCGCACAGTTGCGCCACAACGCACGACAAGGGTCTATCGAATGCGCGACTTCTGGTTGCGACGGCTGGAATGCTAGAACAGGCAGCGCACCTTGAAGACCATTCAAAGCGGGTCGTATCTAGCCTCAAACTTTCATCGCGTTGGAAAAGAAAGGGTGCATTCCTGCTGGATGAGCAGTTACAGCCTCGGGAGATTCGGCCAGGCACACTCACCGAAGTCCTCAATCGATGCGGTGTAGTTATGAACTGGGGGCGCCACTGCATCGCAACTGCTCTTCGCCGCCCTTACAACTCCGAAGGCGGTTTGTGTGGCTCAGAGGTAAGCGACACCTGCTTGGGGCACGGCTTCTTCGGGGAGCACATGTACGATCCACACTCGTGTTTTCATCCACACAGATACCTCGAGCAAATCACCGCAGCACTGAACCACATTTTGCCCAATCTGGGCCTTCACCCCGTTCCGTTTGGAGATCTTCCTGATGAGCTTCAATGTATTCGATGATCTAAGCCGCCTTGAACTAACTGACAAGCAGGCTCGTGTAACAGCACCTCTGGTGATCTCATTTCTGCGGTCGCATAAGTGTGTCGTGGGCGACGCTCTGTTGGGGCGGAGCAACGCGCCTTGGAACAAGTCGGAGGTCAAAGATCTCGAGGAGCTTGTGATCGCCGAGGCAAATGACCGGGGAATGTGCGCGGACTTTCTCTGGGTTCTGCGGAAGGCGTGCCGCTTCTGGCAGTACTTAGAAGGAAAGCCAGTCTTCTTGCCATCAATTCCGAGTCAATTGCCCCAGGTGGACAATCTGCTGCGGCACAATCGAGCCAAAGCAGAAGCTCAGTACAAAGCTTGGAAAGCAGTTTTGACGCGCGAACTACGAAACGCAGCACGCGAGGGCAGGCTGAATCAACTCGGGGTGGAGTTTCTCGTTATATCAGCAGTGCTTTTCGGGGGCCTGATAGGTGTTAAATATCTACTCGCGCTAGTTCGCTCGGTGCGGCATCGCAATGTTCTGACACTTGCTACACCCGCCCAACTGCATGTCGAACTCTACCTGTCAGGTACGAGAATCCCGCGGTTGTTTCGGTGGCAACCGGATCCATTGAGCGCCGTTCTGTGGCAGAACGTTTCGCTCGAATCTGTAGCCGATCTTCTCGAAGATGGTCCGGATGGCAAACCCTGTACGGACCGCATTCTGCGGAATCGGATCATCGCTCTTATTCGGAAGCGATTTGTGGAAGCCGCGCCGTTGCATGGCAAAAGACTCCTGAAAGGTCTGGGCAGTCTTCGTCGCGCAGCGCAGGTGTTCGCGATTCTCGAAATGCCTTCGCTGTTCGTGCGAATTGCGAGTGCCGAAATCATCTGTCAGTCATTCTCGCGCAGAACACTTGAGCGGCTAACGCCATCCGGAGTCTCTTACTTATGTAACCACACTCCGATCCTATCAATCGATCAAGGCAGGCCCCCACAGCTATTGATGAGATTTGAGGATGATCGTGGCAAAACCCTGCGCGTCATCACGCCAGAAGATGACGACCCAGAATACGTTGGAACTGTTCGGTCACTGTTCGACGTCAACGATTTGAAAAATTCGAAAGCGAAGGTGTCAGCAGCAATTGGCAAAAGCTTCGTTGGCGCTCTTGCCGATTTCGCGCACCTACTGCTCTCGATCAGAACCGACAATGGAGACCGCTGGACCGTGCGGGGAGTATTGGAAACAGTCACTCTTGTCGCGCGTCACCTCGGGCCGCAGTTCGTATCCGAAGATTCACTCGAGAGTGGCGATGATTTTCGGGAAGCCAGCGTGGAGCGGATTGAGGGAGCCTATTCGAAGTCGCTTGAGGCCATAAGGCACAATGTCCGCCTGGCTGCCTCGCTCGCTCGTGCGTACCGCCACCTTCACCGTTTTCTGAAGGGGTACGGAATGCCGGAGCTCACGGACCCAGGGTTGTTGATGGTCTTCAGTCGCGAGAGCGATGTTGATGCGAACATTCTCACCATTGAGGAGCGTGAGGCAGCAATCGAGTACATCAACATTACATGGACATCAGCATCTCAAAAGCGTGCGGCGCCCGTATTGCTCGATTTAGCCCACTGCGGATTCCGACGTCGCGAGGCGCTATACCTGCTGATGCAAGACGTGCTGGTGGATGTCGAGAATAATCCGATTGCGATCGTCGTTGTGCCCTCGGACGCACGAACGCTCAAGAGCGACAATTCGGAGCGCATTTGTCCCGTTGCTCTCATCAACGACCAGGCAGCGCAGAAGCGACTCAGACAGTTCTATATCGACCGGTTTCGGGAAGGCGCCCAATCGACGGACTTTCTTTTTGCAGATGGCGGCGGTCAAGTGCTACCCGAAGATGTATATGACCGCATCGACGATGCACTTCGTCACATTTGTAGTGATAGCGTCAGGTATCATCATGGCCGACACACCTGCTGCTCGTTTGGCCTGCCCGGTCTTCTGTCCGCTGATCTTACATGTGATCCCGATCTCGTTTTTGAGTCGTTGGCTAGCTCCTCGTGGATTCGTCAATGGCGCAACAATGCTCCGTTGCTCTACGGGCACGACAGTCTCACGAAAAAACAAGCGTTCGTGATGACTGAAGTCCTCGGGCATGGATGCCCGTCGACGAGTTTGAAATCGTATTTTCATCTCGCGCCATACCTGTTAAGAGCATATTTGGCGGAATCTCATAGCATGCAACCAGACGCGGCACTGGTGAAACTCGCAAGCGGAGTTCCTGAACGTACACTGCGTTCTTGGAAGCCATTCGTCAACCCGATGAATGTCGCCCTAGGCCTCTTTCGGAGAGCGGCCGAACTTGAAAGGCCCAAAGGTAAAACGACGAGCCCCGCAGTCGCTGAGCGGGAATCTGGAGAAGCTCCATCCAGCGATGTAGATTCCTTTTCACCACATTGGAATCTGGTGTGGGATGTTGAGACTTCTGGGCGCGATTTCGACCAGATTGCTGCAATGTATGGCCACCGTGTGGTGGACCCTGCCGGCGTGGTTCAGCGGGCTCGATACGCACGCGATCTCCGTTCGGGAAGCGGGTATCGGACTCGCGCTGAGTTGTTCAAATCTTCGAGTGGTGCGACGGTCCGGACTGCGTGCCCTCGTAGACCTGACCGTGAAGAGGACCTTGCTATTGTGCGTCAGTACGAACCGGTCCTCATTAAATTGGCGGCGGCAGAGAGCACACGAGAGATAACGCTGGCCGGAATCGAAACCTTCGTTCATCGTGTATGGCACGAACTCACGGTACCGGTCTTCCACAATTGCTCTGAGCATCTCGAAGCTGTCAGGTATGTTGAGTTCCTCCACACATTTGGCTTCACCAATGAGGAGATCGGATTCTACAGTTTCGATACTGCAAAACGGTCGCACACTTGGCCGAAGTGGCGGGAACTTCTCCAACTGAGTCCCAAGAAGCAACCATTTCGGTTGACGCCGCCCGATTCGGAAGCACGAACTTCGGAATGGCTCGGCATCGCGCCAAAATTCTGCGTGACCAGTGGCGGAATCGAATCGAGGGGAGCGTTCGGCTTCCGGCACGTAATGACCATGGGATACATAGTTTTGGGGGAGAATTGCAATCTCCCTTTGGCTAAAGGTTCAGAACACTGGCTCAATGCGGCAGATTTATTGTCACAACGCAGCTCAATTTCGGCAACTCTAGGCCATACCAAATAAGGAGGGAAAGTGCACGATTCGCGACAGAAAAGCCAACAACGACAGGCCGAGCTTTCGGACGGCGAACTGCGGCTCCGTCGAGACTGCTGCAGATTTCGCATTCAGGAATTCACGAGGAAGAGCAAGGATACGCAATTGCCGGCGGTGCAGCGCGCCGCCGCACTTAACATTCAGCCATTTCTTCGACTGAGAATGGGAGATCTTGAGAATCAGATCTGTGTACGGGAAATTGACCGGCGTATTGCTGCGTTCGACGCATGCGCACCTAACCGACTGCGCAGCTTGCGGGTAGCAAGGATCGTGGTGGGTATTCACCAGAAAGTGCTGGTCCGCAGTCGCACTCGCCTTTTGGCAAGGAATGCGGAACTTGCGTCCAAACTGCATATCGGCTCGGAGGAATACAAGCGCTTGATTGAGCTCTTGAAGGATTCCGGTTCTGACCTAAACTCGGATCGTTAATCAGACCGGGAGGACTGGCCGCCAGCCTCCCGGATCATCAAATCGATCACCGCCCACCAACTCAGCTCGATCAGCAGATGAAATCGTGCCTTCAACAGAGCTTCCCGTGCGCGCTCAACCTCAAATCAAGAGCATGGCCTCATGGCTCTGCGAGGTCTACCCCTTTCAAAGGGGCAAGAAACCTGTCGCCATTACTCTAGTTTTGTGGAGTTCGAGATTGTCGACAGTCGACAAGAAGATTGCCATCCAAAACACGTGAATGGATTCCGACGCTATTCTCCCCGCTAGACTCTGGCACATCGTCGATCCTTCGCCAAGGCTATTCAAGCCGCGTTTTTCGCAGTCCGTGGTTTGTCGTACTTCTCGACAGGTACCGTTAAGCGACTCTGCCGACTGTCGACACCGCTGCACCCATTGCCGCCTATGTTCGCGGTCCTGATGGCTTGTCAGTTCCTCTCGCTTCGGTAGGGCTTTGCCACGCCGGCGTATCTTGGTGATAATGGGGCCGAGATAGTCCTATGCCCGTTTCCCGTATCGCGATCGAACATGCGCTCGACACAATTGCCTCTGATGAAGGGGGCATGCGATTTCAGTGTCTTGGCCAAGCTCCGGTGGCCTGAACTGATCGCGTGCGAAAGAAAGAAGGACCTTGGGCTGGACGCTCACGCGCCGTTCATCCCCCCGGACTGGCCCCCAAAGTTCAGTCGCGCGAAGTTCTTTCAACTCCCCGCAGTTACCCCAAACGGTTCAAGATCGACAGCTTCAGCTTCGCTCTCGTCCTCTCTTTGCTCTCGCTTCCTCACCTCGTAAAACCGAAGTTGGTGTGGCAAAGCTGGCTTCAATAACTCGAAATTCCTCTGTTGAAGTATTGCGTCCCAATACTCAGCCGATTCTTCATCCGCGAGCGTATCCTCAATGAAGTGCAAGGTCTCCGCACAGTCCTTGCCTTGCTCGGTTTGCAGTGTAGCAACTTCCATATCACGCACCTCAACCAGCAGAGGCCGCTTATCACCGAGAGCTATAGCGCGAATGGATGCAAACTCGGGAGTCGCAGTCAAGTCAGGGCGAACTTGTGTCAACTTGTCGAGCAGCCTAAGAGTTTCGCCGCAGTTGAATAACGTCGCATAGGTAATTGCAGTGCGGCGACTGGCGCTTACGCACGGTTTGCCGTACCTGAAGCTGAACCCCAGCATGTTTCCGCGATTGTCCACGTCAAGCCTAGTCGCGACATTGACGCAGGCGTCAACGTCATAGTGCCAATCAGTCCAAGGCTGATGTAGTCGGCAAAGCTCGACCAGATGTTGCGCGGCCGAACGAATCCCGAACTCTTCAACAATATCCCGTCCGCCTAACCCGGTTTCAGCGATGGACTTGTAATATTCTCCCGGCAGTTTCGGGATATTCCGCAGTGATATAGAGCGTTTGAAAGTTCGCATCATTACTGAGTAATCTTGCGATTTCGAGTCATCGCCAAGACATCGCGGGCGACTAGAACTCGTCAGGAAATTGCAGATCGATTTTCCAGCTCTGAGCCGCGAGCGGGGCGGCGCGTATCGAACTTCGGTACAGTTTGAGGAGAATTCGCAAAAGCCAAACCACTTGCATGGTTGAGGCCTGCTTTGGTGGGACGTGGACGGGAATCAACCAGGGGTTGAAAATCTCCAAGAGCATCCGAGGAACATGGAAGTCGTCATGGATCAAAACAGAACGACGCGAATTCATGCTAGCCGCCCGAAGATTCCATGCTGCGCTTCTGATCGCACATCGCTCACCAGAGATTGATTAAAGCGTTGATTTGTTCCTGAAACGTACGTGAGCACAGCCAAAGGAGAACACGGTGGAAAGCTCCAGGTGGCGCAGGAAAGTTGTAGCAAGTCGCGCTGACTGAAGAGCATTGGCGTCGAGTCATCGAAATTTAGGTGACGACCCCGCTCTGCAGGATAGGTTGCAGCAACCTTCCCGCAGCACAACACTTCTGGCCGAAGCGGCCGTACGAAATGTAGAATAATGCTGACCGTTATCGAACAACTTCTATTGGAGATCGAGTGCTTACTTTTCGTGAATTGCTTGCAAAGACCGGGATCCAGCTTGAGTCTATCTTGCATTCCAAGAAGACCATCACAGATGATGTTTTGGATTCTCCATGCGAGGTTCTCGAATCAGGCCCGCAAGGGGAGCTCTAGTCCATCAGTACGCGACAGGGCGACAATTTCTATACTGAAGTTCAAGGCCGCGCGCTTTTCTTTTACGACGTTGCGGAGCTTATGGAAGTTCTGCCGAAATACACGCTTCTGAACCCGAGTTCTTGGGGCAAGTAAAACATCTCAACTGCGAGCGGATTCTGGCAATTGGAGTCCGCTCAGCCAAGGTAGAGCTTACCAAGGAGTTTGAGAGACACGCTTGGCGCATTCAATCGCCAACGGATGTTTGGCGGCGTGTTCGAAATCCTTCCCTCCCCCATTCGGCTCTGCTTCAGGTATGTCCGCATAAGTCGATCGCAAAAGCACCGGAGATGAGCGGTGCCGGCGGACGCACCAAACGCAGGGCTACCTAAGCCCAAACGATCAGTCCTTGCTGTTCCGAAGGCGGCAACTAGGCGCACGAGAAAACCTGTTTAAAATCAACTCCCCTCGGCACATAATGGAACCGGTGATCTCATTCTAAATAATTGATGATGCGTCGTTTCGAGCAATAAGCATCAGTGCCCTGCTTGCGAAAACTCCAAATAGATGGCAAATCAGGCAAACGCAGAGAAGATAACGAATCAAGAGTTCAAGAACACCCTCCGGCGACCGCCGGACACGCTCTCAAAGAACCTCCATTGGAGTCATCCGACGGAGTAGCTCCAACTCCGAACAAGAGCCGGGTTGCAGCAATGAGCTCTGAATAGGTGCAATGGGAGATTTGGGATACAACTATGAATTTGATCAAGTCAAAGAAACGGGTTGCAGACCACGGAGAGGTGTTTACACCCCAGTGGCTGGTCGAAGACATGCTGGACCTAGTGAAGGGCGAGACTGATCGTATAGATTCTCGCTTCCTGGAGCCCGCCTGCGGTAGTGGCAATTTCCTCGTCCCGGTTTTGCAGCGTAAGCTCGCCGCCGTAGAGGCGAAGTACGGGAAGTCTGATTTTGAGAAGGGCCTCTACGCGCTCTTGGCGGTGATGTGCACCTACGGAATTGAACTCTTGCCGGACAATATCGCTGAGTGTCGCGCAAATATGCTCGAGGTCTTTGCCGACTACCTGAATCTGACAGAAGCGGATGAACTTCATCTGGCCGCTTCGTATGTCCTGTCGCAGAACCTCGTGCATGGTGACGCGATGACGATGCGCACGCATGACGACAAGCCTATTACCTTTGCCGAATGGGGTTATCTCGGCAAGGGCAAGTTCCAGCGCCGCGACTTCCGCTTGGAGGCTCTTGCGCAAATGTCTTCTTTCAGTCAGGAAGGTTCACTCTTCGCCCATCTCGGCAAGCATGAAATCTTCACGCCGATAAAAACATACCCGCCGATGACTGTGCGTGAGCTTGCGTGCTTGTCTTCGGACAATGGCTTGGAGAAAACCCTGTGAACGGTCAGGCAAGCTTTTCACTTCGCGGGCGCAACCCAGATGTTTTGACCTGCATAGCCAATCTTTCCAATGACGAGGTGTTTACGCCACCCGAGTTCGCGAACCGGATGCTCGACACTCTTGCCGAGGCTTGGGCGGCAAATAATGGCGGAGCGGACCTCTGGTCGAATAGCACCGTGAGATTCCTTGATCCATTCACAAAATCGGGCATCTTTCTGCGCGAGATCACCAGCCGCCTCACCAAGGGGCTGTCGGCCGAAATTCCCGATCTCCAGAAGCGCGTCGATCATATCCTCACCAGGCAAGTATTTGGCATCGGCATTACCTACCTCACCAGCCTGCTAGCGCGGCGCAGCTTATATTGCTCGAAGCACGCCAACGGCCCGCACTCGATTGCTAATGGCTTCCAAAGCGAGACGGGGAAGATATGGTTCGAGCGAATGGAGCACACATGGGTGGACGGCAGGTGCAAGTTTTGCGGGGCAGGCCAGAAAACCTTCGATCGTGGCGACGGACTTGAGACTCACGCCTACGCGTTCATTCACACCGACGACATCAAGACCAGTCTAGCCGAGTTCTTTGGAGACGATATGCAGTTCGACGTGATCATTGGGAATCCGCCTTATCAAATGAAGGGCGGTGCAGGTGGTTCAAGCGACTCCTCTATCTACCACCTCTTCGTAGAACAGGCTTTGAAGCTCGATCCGCGCTTTCTGACTATGGTGATCCCGTCCAGGTGGATGGCTGGTGGGCGCGGCATGGACGATTTCCGCAAGACGATGCTGACAGGCAAGCACATCAGCCATCTTGTTGACTACACCAAGATGTCAACGGCATTCCCGGGTGTCGATTTTGAAGGCGGCGTGGGTTATTTTCTTTGGGACAAAGACCATCAGGGCGATTGCGAGTACACGCTTTACCAAGGAGAGGAGCTTCAACCGTCCGTTATTAGGGACTTGGGAAGCCACGACATCTTCGTTCGAGACGAACGTTCGTTGGCAATTCTCAATAAGATTCGTGCCAAGTCCGAAAAAACGATGGATAGCATCATCAGCTCCGATACGCCGTTCGGATTGCCCACGAACATAAACGGATGGAAGGACAAACCGTTTAAGAATTCTGTTGCCCTTTATCTAACTGATCGGGGAAAGCGAACCGTGGGATTCATACTCCGGTCTAGCGTTCGTAAGAACGCGCACCTGATTGACGAGTGGAAAGTTCTTCTTCCAGAGGCATACGGCGAACGCGGCGCGATCCCTGCGATGGTATTGGGTCCGTCTATTGTTGCTCCGCCTGAGTCGGTTTGCACACAAACGTATCTCGTCGCAGGTCCGTTCAAGAATCAGCGTCAAGCGAAAAGCGTGCAGTCTTATATCTCCACACGATTGTTCCGGTTTCTCGTATCCCTGCGGAAGATCACGCAGCACGCGCTGCGTTCGACCTACTCGTGGGTGCCGCAGCAATCGTGGGACAGGACTTGGACAGACGATCTGCTGTATGAGAAATACGGCATCACGAAACGCGAAAT
The DNA here is from genome assembly GCF_059726255.1 of Koromonas humicola. Taxonomy (NCBI): domain Bacteria; kingdom Pseudomonadati; phylum Acidobacteriota; class Terriglobia; order Terriglobales; family Koromonadaceae; genus Koromonas; species Koromonas humicola. The sequence continues at coordinate 3,597,900 of NZ_AP040873.1, read as the reverse complement.
CGCGTTCATCGAAAGCATGATCCGCCCCATGGGAGAGGGTGATGAGTAAGACCATCGAGGAAATCCTCGCGCCCAAACCAGAGGCCCGGCCACGCATCTATGCCTACTCGATTGCCGATGATGCGCATAATGGTCTTCTGAAGGTGGGCCAGACGACGCGCGACGTGAAGCAGCGCGTCGCCGAACAGGTCAAGACTGCAGCCATCAAGAACTACAAGATCGAACTGAATGAATCGGCGGAGCGAGACGACGGAACCATCTTCAGCGATCACGAGGTACGCGCAGCATTGGTCAAGAAGAAGTTCGCGAACCCCGAACTAGAATGGATGCGCTGCACGGTCAAGGACGTGAGGACCGTGCTGACAGAACTGCGTACTGGGCAGAGGTTCACTGGCAACCATTACCAGACCTTCGCGATGCGACGTGAACAGGCTGAAGCGGTAAAGGCAACGCACGCTTACTTCCTCTCGCGCTGGGCAGAGGACATGCACGCCGTTCCGCGTTTTCTGTGGAACGCGAAGATGCGCTTCGGCAAAACATTCACCACCTACCAACTCGCCAAGAAACTCGGCGCGAAGGGTGTACTCGTTGTGACTTTCAAGCCTGCAGTGGAGGATGCGTGGCAGACAGACCTTGAGAGCCACGTGGACTTCGACGGTTGGCAGTACCTGTCGAAATCATCCGGTGGTGACCCGAGGCAGATCGACCACAAAAAACCGGTTGTGTATTTTGGCTCTTTCCAAGACTTGCTCGGCCGCGACGAGGCGGGCAACATCAAGTCCAATAACGAATGGCTCCATGAGGTGAATTGGGATCTGGTGGTGTTCGACGAGTACCACTTCGGCGCCTGGCGGGATACTGCGAAGGAGTTGTTCGAGGGCGAAGAGGAAGCGGTTGCGAAGAAGGAGGCTAAGCGCGAATACGCCACCGAACTGGAACACGTTAACGAAGATCTGGCGGTACTCTCGGAAAAGGAAGCCGAATTCCTACCCATCACCACCAAAGCGTACCTCTATCTTTCGGGCACACCATTTAGGGCATTGGCAACGGGCGAGTTCATTGAAGAGCAAATCTTCAACTGGACCTATACCGACGAACAGCGTGCCAAAGAAGAGTTCGCTGTCAAACACCCCGACACGTGGAACCCATACGGGGCGCTGCCGCAGTTGCGTCTGCTTACCTACCAGATGCCAGATGAACTGCTGGCGGTCGCCAGCGGTGGGGAGTTCGACGAGTTCGACCTGAACGAGTTCTTTGATGCGACCGGTACTGGCAAGAGTGCGAAGTTCAAGCACAAAGACGATGTCCAAAAGTGGCTCGACATCATCCGAGGCCAGTACGCGTCGAAAGTTGTCGAAAGCCTTAAGACTGGCACGCGCCCACCGTTCCCGTATTCTGACATCCGGCTGCTGCCATACCTACAGCACTCGTTCTGGTTTCTGCCAAACGTAGCGTCTTGCCATGCAATGGCGAACTTGCTCGCCGAAAAGCACAATGTCTTTTGGCACGAGTACGAAGCGGTTGTGGCGGCGGGAGCTGCAGCAGGGATCGGGCTCGACGCGCTATCTCCGGTTCGTAAGGCCATCGGGAGCGGCTTTGAGACGAAAACGATTACGCTGTCATGCGGCAAGCTCACTACAGGCGTGACAGTTCCGCAGTGGTCTTCAATTCTGATGCTACGAAATCTGAAGAGCCCGGAAACTTACTTCCAGGCTGCCTTCCGCGTGCAGTCTCCGTGGTCAATCAAGAATCCAAATGGCGACAATCCGAACGAGGAAGAAGTCCTAAAACCCGCGTGCTTCGTCTTCGACTTTGCGCCCACGCGCGCACTGCGTCAGCTCTCCGAATACGGTATCGGACTTTCACCAAACGAACCGAATCCGGAAAACGCCGTCAAGGACCTCGTCTCGTTCTTACCGGTACTTGCCTATGACGGCGCGAATATGACCCAGATCGATGCGGGCGGCATTCTGGATATTGCGATGGCTGGCACCTCGGCTACGCTGCTGGCGCGCAAATGGGAGAGCGCGCTGCTGGTCAACGTGGACAACGACACGTTGCGCCGGGTGCTTGATAACCCCGAAGCAATGGCTGCTGTGGAGCGTATTGAAGGCTGGCGCTCGCTGGGTGACAACATCATCGAGACCATCATCAACAAGAGCGAGAAGGTCAAGGAGCTTAAGAACAAAGCCAAGGACAAGGACCTGACCGCAAAGCAGGAAAAGCAGCTTACCGAAGAGGAGAAGGAATACAAGTCCAAGCGCAAACTGGTGCAGGAAAAGCTGATTAAGTTTGCGACACGCATTCCTGCGTTCATGTACCTGACCGATTTCCGCGAGAACACGCTCCAGGACGTGATCACCAAACTGGAGCCTGAATTGTTTCTGGCCGTCACCGGCCTGACGGTAAACGACTTCCATCTGCTGGTGAACCTGAAGGTGTTCAACACTGAGCAGATGAACCAAGCGGTCTTCGCGTTCCGTCGATATGAGGATGCCTCGCTGCGGTATACGGGTATCGAAAGCCACGAGGGGCTCACACACTACGGGTTGTATGACACCGTGGTAGCAAGGGAGTGAGAGCGAGTGAGCGTGGGGCAAGTCAGTCTCGGATCACTGGATCACATGCCGTAAGCGATGCCATAGCGCTGCCAATGACAGACGATGACTCGAATTTATTCTGGCTATTTCGTTTCGCTGTTTCTGCAGGCAAGTCTGAATTGTAGATTTGTGATCGACTCCACATTGATGCGGGGGTTTTCACTTGCAAGCTGACACGCCTACGGTGCAATATCGGTATCCATAGAAAGTTCGGCTGGCAAAGCATGAATGCAAGCTAAAGCTAAGTTCCGCTTTTTCTTCAGAGTACCCGTGCGGGATTAGCATTGGCATTTTTTGTAAAAAAGCATTGACGCTTAGTTGAAGGCTATCGCATCATATGTGTAGCAGAGCCGCCGAGCCTCTACCTGTGCGAACAGGAACGCTGAAATTGGCGGCTATTCTTTTGCCGCAAAAACCTATGCGATACGGCAAACAGGCCCTCACGTATGACGAACAGCTCGACCAGAAGCTCATTGGTAGGGGGCTGGCGGTTCCGAACCGAAACGAGGCCATTCATTGGTTGCGAACGATAGGATACTTCCGGCTAAGTGCATATTTCATTCCGTTCCGAAAACCAGGCGAAGATGAGTTTCGCGCAGAAACGTCCTTCGACCACGTAACCCAGCTGTATGAGTTCGATGCGCGATTACGGCTGCTTGTAATGCGGGCAGTGGATAAAATTGAAATTGCATTACGCGCCTCATTCACATATGTCACAGCGCATGAGCTGGGTGTGTTCGGGTATGCAGAGCCTGCGAATTACTCACCATACGTGCCATCGACTGCTCCAGGAACACCTGCACAGGGGTTCGATCACAAGAACTTCATGGATAAGCTCAACAAGTTGGCTAATCCCGCTGAAGTTCCCTTCATAAATCACTATCGAACTAAGTATGCAGAAGAACTTCATCTGCCGGTCTGGATGGCGACCGAGCTTATCACGCTAGGTGTACTCAATGGCGCAATATCAAACTTACCGAAGCGATTTCGGAAGCAGATTGCCAGGGGCGTAGGACTGCAGGTTTCACAAAGCCAATTTGTGAGCTGGGTAGGATGTGTAACGTACGTCCGAAATATCTGTGCGCACCACGGCAGATTCTGGAATCGAGAGATATCGATTAAGCCAGAGCTTCTCGAAGAATGGAAGTATGCTGGGGTTCCAGCCGAGAGGGTCTACTGTGTACTTGTCATGTTGGCGTACCTGATGAAGACAATATCTCCTAGGTCACGTTGGAGGAAGGCATTGCTTGCACATCTAGCAGCGAATCCGCAGATTGATCTCGCTGCGATGAACTTCCCAAATAATTGGCGAGAACTCCCGCTGTGGTCGGAGGTCGCTGACCCTGTAGTCACCTCTTAAATTTGCTGAACAGATAATGTCGGAGCTGTCACGCTGGGACCAGGCCCAGAAAGCCCTCCGGACGTCTCCTGGTCAGCTGCTTGTTGTTCCTGGCTCACCTCTTCAAGCAATTTTGCGTCGCTGACCAGAGAGTCTGACCGCTTGCTAATAGATGCGTAAAATGGGCCTTTGTTCTTCCGAACCACACCCTGTAGCTTTTCACTACCAACAATAATCGCAGCGGCCCACTCTTCCGGAAGGCTATTGCTGTCCTGGAGAATAAACACCCTCAACTTGGACTCGATCACGGCTTGTCTTTCGATGGGCTTAATACAGATTTGTTTATCCCCGGTGATAGCAATCCAATCGTTCTTAGCACACAACGCTATCCACTCAGGGTCCGAAATGCGCTCGTGTTCGCCATTGGGGTACACCTCGAATATAGACTTCACTTTGAATCCGACCTTCCGGAGGATGGCGGCCATTTGCTTCCCGTGAGTTCGGTCTAAAAATATAGTCTTTTCAAAGCTACTATGCCGCTGGACGCTCAACGTATTTAATGGCCCGATAGACCTTTTCCAGCGGTATAGAAAAATCCTCCGCTATAGATTCGGGCAACTCTCCTGCTTTCGCTCGATTAAACACAACCCACACTGGGACACCTGTTCCGCTGATAATGGGCTCTCCAGAGGATACATTGTGGACGATCGCTATAGCTTTGTCTTCTGGTTGACCGATTAGCACCGGATATACCTTGTTTACGAGTAAGTCCTTGTCTCGCTCGATGTGCCGGATAAACATGTCCAGGATCTCCTTGAAATTCATTTTTCCTGGAACTGTCAGGTTTTCAGTTTCATCGATCGTCTTAATGAAAATGTCCTTGCCGTCCGTAAAGAAATCACGAGATATCAGCGGGTGAGGAGATGGATACTTCTTCTGAATAGTGTCGATCGCCCATCTGACTCGATTGAGTGGCACGTTGTGCGTGTGTCGAGTCGCCGCTAGGATGTGCGCTTCGGCAAGATTAAAGAAAGAAAGAAATCCGTTCTCCGGATCAGCTGGCGTAATCAGTGGCTCGAACCACTTCTGCCCCAATGAGGTCTGATAATACCTGCCGTGAATCCACGTTCCGAGAGTGCGCTCATTTACGCCAACAAACCTCGCGACCTCGGCCGGGGTGTACATGGCCAGATCTCGGGAATCAATGTCGGAACGGAACATCGCGTACCTGCGGCGAGTCATGGCGACTCTTCGTTCTCCCTACAGTGGACTTGACGCCCATCAACTCCGAAGAATAGGAATTGTAACCCCATACAACCTGTTCATCTCATCGAATTCTCTGATGGAGTGTCAAGAGAATACACGTCCGTATCTACGAGCGGCCGCCCACTTTCTGAGCCACGAAACTGTAGTTTCGTGACCAGCTCAGACTATGAATCGCGAGTGCCTGATTTCAATGACTTACAACAGCGCCTGAACAGACCCTTCGTGGCTCGTTTGTTCTTCCCGATGCGAAGGCTTCGGATACCCGTCCGCCTCCGATGCCCAGGCCGTCGTCAATGAGTGCTAAGCCCTGTTATCGACAATCGAGAATTACTTCCGGTTTGCCCGTCACTCGTCCGGAATCATGTGACGGATCACAAAGCTGATCGTAATCGCACGCAGACATCCCGGTGTTCATCGGTTTGATGAGTGACGTTGCCGATCTCGCTTGCATCAAACATGTGCAACGTCAATAATGAAGCTGTAAGCTATTCAACACTCGACGTAGCGGAGGAAATTATGTCGCCGATTGCAACAACCCGCCCAGTGACGTCGAGCCTGCCCGCCGCCAAAGCTTAAGTCTGAGCCCGGCTTGCTGGGCTGGCTCCCATCATTTCAACCAATAAGTTGATGGTCGCAGTGCATTCTTTTGCCTGCGATCCAGGCTCCTACGTGCGCCATGGAGAGCCTTGTTTTGAAATACAAGAAACATCGCAGTAAATCAGAATTTGTCGACCCGGACTTCGCAGAAGCTCTGCGTGAAGATAGGTCTGGAAGGTCGTCTGCCAATCAGCAGGCGCAACGGAAAACACAACAGTTTTGTCGTCAGGTACAGCGAGCCCTGAATCTTGCGCTGGAGGACGGCAATTTCGGCGACGAACTGAGAAATATCTTCGTCGAAGAAGTTTCTCCAGCTCCGAACTGCGGGCACCTCTTGGTGCAAATAGGACTGACGGTTGATCGTCCTCTCGCTGAGGCGATCAGCGCGCTTCGTCGTGCCGCACCACAGTTGCGATCTGAGGTGGCCTCGGCGATCAGTAGAAAGCGCGCGCCGGAACTGTCATTCGTGCCGGTCTTTTTCCAAGGAGGCGAGAATGAGTGAATCACATCTCGCTCCGATGAAGACTTGGCTGGCAACACCAATGGATCAGGACGTGTCGGAGGCAATCGAGCGTCTCCGGCGCGCTCCCGACGTACAGCAGGTAGCCGTGATGCCTGACGTGCATCTTGGCAACGACGTTTGTATCGGTGTCGCGGTTGCGACCGCACAATTGATCTACCCGCAGGCGGTCGGTGGTGATATTGGTTGCGGGATGCTCGCTGTCGCGTTGGATGTCGAAGCCGCAGCACTCAGTTCGCCGCGAGTCGCTGGTCAGGTATTGGCCGGACTCGGGCGCGCTGTGCCTGCACGCCGTCGCAATCGCAAAGCTGCGCTTCCGATGCCGGAGCCATTGGCAAACGATACGCTCAGTCATCCCGGCCTCGAATCGATTCGTCGCAATGAAGGAGTAGTCGAGTTCGCGAGCCTTGGCAGCGGCAATCACTTCATTGAGATTCAGGCCGATGAAGAGGAGCGCCTTTGGCTTATGTTGCACAGCGGTTCGCGAGCATTGGGCCAAGCAATTCACAATCATCATCTGACGCGTGCTCAGCTGTTCGATGGGCGACTGCGTGCAATCGAGACGAACTCCGAAGCGGGAGCCGAATATCTCCACGATCTTTCCTGGGCAAGTACGACCGCATCGCGTCTCGCTTCCAGCAGGAGCAGAAAGAAGGCGTCTCATATCTTAAGGGAGGCATCGAGACTAGAAATGCCGCCTTCAACAAACTGATCGACAGAATCGAGCAGGTTGCGATTGCCACCCGTGACCCTCTGCTACTCATGGGACCGACCGGTGCAGGCAAGTCAAAGCTCGCTCGTCGGATTTACGAGTTGAAGCGAGCGAGACGCGCAGTGCAGGGTGCATTTGTCGACGTCAACTGCGCGACCATAAGAGGCGATGCTGCAATGTCTGCACTCTTCGGGCACGTAAAGGGCTCGTTCACAGGTGCTCAGAAAGATCGCCCGGGCTTGCTGCGTACCGCCGATCAAGGCGTACTGTTCCTTGACGAGATCGGCGAACTAGGCTTCGACGAGCAAGCGATGCTGCTCCGCGCGCTGGAAGAGAAGACCTTTCTCCCGCTTGGATCGGATCAGGAATCGCGCAGCGACTTTCAGCTAATTGCCGGGACCAATCGTGACCTGTTCAAGGCAGTTCGTGAAGGCAAGTTTCGCGAAGACCTGCTGGCGAGAATCAATCTTTGGACGTTCTCACTCCCCGGGCTTCAACGTCGGCCAGAGGACATTGAGCCAAATCTGAACTTTGAACTTGATCAGTTCGCGGAGAAGAATGGCCGTAGAGTCACCTTCAACAAGGAAGCACGAGACAGATTCTTAGCATTTGCGCTTTCACCTGCCGCAAGCTGGGATGGAAACTTTCGAGATTTGAACGCGGCTGTCGCTCGGATGTCGACTCTAGCCTCCGGTGGCCGAATCTCGATGGACATTGTGGACGAAGAGATTCGTCGGCTTCAATCGTCATGGAGGGGTTCCGATGGAGTCGAAGATGACAAACGACTTCGTAGTCTGCTCGGAGAGGAACGCTACAGCGAACTCGACGAATTCGACCGTGCTCAACTCTTCCGAGTGATTGAGGTCTGCATTCGAAGCCGCTCGTTGTCCGAAGCCGGACGTGCTCTGTTCAACAATTCGCGAAAGCAGAAGAGTGTCGCAAACGATGCGGACAGACTGAGGAAATACTTGGCGAGGTTTGATCTTGAGTTTCGAACTTTGTCCATGCCGAGGAATGACGAGAACACGCGCGCTTGAGCGCTGACGTAGGTCTCTTCGCGTGTTTCAACCCGGGGACTTCACCCACCCGAAAAGGCTCTCTTATCGCGCAGCGTGATTCTTAGTAAAGCATCTTCCCGCCAAGTCGAAGCAGGGGCATCGGTGGTACTTGTTGTAGACGATCATGCAGGGGCAGTTGAATTTTAGCCCGTAGATGAACATCGCCAGAACGAGATAGAGCAGATAGTAGAAAGGATGCCAGAGCAAGCTGATCGCCCAGAACACAACCATCATTCCGGACTTTGACCGGTACGAGAACGCAACCTTTTCTGGCCTCAAGCTGAAGCCGAGATAAAGGTGAACCGCGAAAAGCAGTACGAGGCTTGAAAGGGTGATGCTATGCCACACGGAAAAGCCGAACAATAGTATTGCCGCTACCTTCACAGCGTCGGCATACCACCCGCTCAACGTAGGCGTAAGCATGCGTACGTTCTCTTGATAGAGGCGGTAATCAGGTTGGCTGATCGTCAGCTCTTTTTCCTCGGCTCCGGCTCGCACGATCATCAGCGGAAGAATTGCGAGGCTCGTGATTATCAGAGTTACCCAATTGAACATCGCCAGGCTCGCGCCCCAGCACCATAGCAGCAACGATGCATACATCGGGTGCCGCGCCAGCGCAAAGGCTCCCGTCGTGATCAGCACGTGCTCTTTCTTGATCTCGATTCCATTCGACCACATGGTACGAATGTTTGCTTTTGCCCAGATGTGCCACACCGTAGCCAAGACGATCAGCACCACTCCCACTCCGAAGTAGATGTACTGAAGGCTGCGAGTCATCCGGAGCTGCCCGATGCTGTTGACCCAGAAAGGAAAAAGGACGAGCACGCTTGCAAGGATTTCTCTGGTCGAGAACGGATGCCTGCGAGCCTTGGCAAGGCTCTGCGGTTTCGCGGAGTGTTCCGTGAATTTGAAAATGACGGCGAGCAACAAGCAAAGCCCGGTGAGGTAGATGAGCAGCATTCCGACAGTGAATAGCGGAGCATTCGCAGATCTTTGGGCGACGACACGGATCAGTTCAAGCATGGCGCGTCCTTCGCTTGTACAAGATATGCACGAGATAGGGCAGGAAGGCCACGGCAAGCCACTGATAAATCGTGAGATTCATCAGGATTCGCGGCTCTGTTCTCACGAACTCGATGCTAAACCGCATTGCCAGATACGAAGCGAGATAGATCGGGAAGAGTAGATCGATTCGCCGTGTGCGCCGATAGAACAGGTAGAGTAGGCCAGCTATAACAAACTGAAAAGTGCTTTCGATCAACTGAGCCGGAACAAAAGCTTGCCCTCCGCAGCAGCCGTTGAAGTAACATCCGATCTTGCCAAAGCCCGCAGCGGTGGCCAACGGAATTGCAAAGCGCCCGCCGAGAGCCTGGTCCTGTTGGCGAGTAACAACCTTGTAGATGTTCAGCGCTACAAATGCTCCGAGGATTCCGCCCAGATAACTTTTGCCGGACAAGATCAGATCGCGGCTGAAACCATACGAAATCCAGACAGGAATCTTGGCTCCGATCAGAACACCTGATGCCGCCGCGACATATATTTCAATGCGCTTTGCGGTCGCAGGCTTCGGGAGACGAAGCCACGCTGAAACGGCGGCTGCAACAATCATGCCCAGTAGCGAGAAAAGGACGTAAGCGGGCATTTTATCTAACCAGCACAAACATGATGAGCATGATGGCGGCGATAATCGAACCCATGATGATGACTCCCCATCGAATTCCGGGGTTCTTTGCACGAACAGCTACAAACGAAATAAGAGCGAGAAAGGCGCCGCAATATGCGCCGATCCCTAAGGTGCGCATTGCGTTGTTCGGCTTATCGAAGGCGGACACGATAGGAAAACAGGTTCCTGCAAAAAGAAACGGGAGCACGATCACCGTGATCACGAAGGCTGCTATCTTGCTGCCGGTGGAAATCTCTTGCTCTTCTGGTTCTCCATTCGAGTTTTCATCCCGGTTCTCTACCATTGGCTTTGTCCTTTCAGCGCATTGTAGATACAGAAGGGAATGACCTTTCCGTTCCCCGCGGATACCCCGGTGCAGCACTTCCGCGCTCGTTCAGAATCAAATGTGTTGGCATCCATGAAGTTCTTCACGAGAATTCGCACGATCTTCATGTCTTTGTAGCTTGACCCGCCGCCGCTCGCAAACTCGCGCAGCTTTTCAAGCAGAAACGTCGAACCCAGTAGTCGCCCGATGAAGCAATCGCAGATGTCTTTCTTTACGTAGTCGAGTATCGTCTTGTCGAAGGCAATCCGATTCGAGAGTTTGTCGGTGCACTTTGTGTAGTCCACGTAGTCGCCCAGCGAGTAAGTCTTGTCGCCCATGCAAAAGAGAAATCCGAGGGATGTGCAGTTCTCATGCGAGCACGGCAAGGGAATCATGTCCTTGTAACCCATAAGCCCGCTACGGTCGATTGCCAGTAGAATGTCTTCCTGCAAAACAGTGGGGATGTGCGTGCCTTGAGCCCTGCCTACCTTCGTCAAACGCTGGAAAGTTATGCCCGATATGTGTTGTGTGTGTGTAGCGAGCTTTAGAATGGCGGGAACATCTTTCAAATTATCTCTGCAGACCGTTACGGCCAGGCAGATCTTGATCGCGTTGTCGTTGAGCTTGGCGATGATCTCCTGCTTAACCTTCGTTAGTGAACGCCCGCGCAAGAGTTGGTAAACGTCATCATCGGTGCCGTCGTATTGAAGGTAGATCTCGACTCGGTCCTTGTTTTCTTTGATCTTGTTGAATATCGTTTCGTTCGTAAGCAGCAAAAGCCCATTCGTATTGATCAGAATCCGTCCGATATCTTCGCGCAGGGCTTCATCCAATATTTGGCAGAAATCAGGATGAATGAGACATTCGCCTCCGGAAAGCTGTAGCACTTCCAGATGTCCGGACTCCACTTTCATGAGCGTGTAGAGGCGGTCCTTGAATTCAGAAATGGAGAGGTGCCGGTTCGACTGTTTGCCGAAATAGCAAACGGGGCAGGAGAGATTGCATGCTTCTGTGATTTCAATAAGTCCAGTGCAGACATGCTGAAGGTGCTTGTCGCACCACCCGCAATCCTCCCCACAGTTGCCGTTAAAGGTGCATAGTGCAGTAAAGGGCTTTCGCGCAACGTCGAAAGTCTTATCAAAAAATCGCTTCGCATCTTTGCCAATCTGCGTAACGAATTGGCCATGCTCTGGACACGTCTTTTCGAGGAAGACGTCTTTGCCTTCGGTGTATTTCGCGGCGGGCACCGTCCGTAAGCAGGATGGACATAGGGATTGCGTTTTTATGTGCACGGAGGACATCTCCTGGACGCGCTTCAAACGCTGCCTCTAGATTGCTGGAGAGCATTAACGCGCAAAAATCTAATGTGCGAAGCACGCAAAGCCGAATCATGCTAGCGACAGACTCCCGAATATTCTATTCGTACTCTGGTATGGATCACACAGAATTAACAGAGCCACGTGATTGTGGTCGCGTCAGATACCGCCACTAACTCACCTGCGGCTTCGAACGTTCCGCTTGAACTTAGGCACTTACAGAGCTAGATTCAGTGTTCCATCATGAAAATACGGCTACAAGCGGTTTGCAAGAAATACGGCAAGGTCTATGCGTTACAAAACGTGTCGCTGACTGTAGAGCCTGGCCAGATTGTCTCCATTCTGGGTCCCAACGGAGCAGGAAAAACGACTCTACTTCGTTGTTTGGGCGCGATCGTGGCCCAATCGTCGGGGCACATTTACTTCGACGAGGAAAGATTCACGCGAGGTAATCTTGCCTTGCGACGACGGATGGCATTTCTGCCTGATTTCCCGATTGCTTTTCCTCACAACACAGTTCTACGTCACATCGGGATGGTGTTGAGAGTGTATGAGAAGGACGATCCCGCAATCGAACCCAGGGTGATGGCGTTGCTCAGAGAGTTCGACTTGATGCCTCTGATTGACACTCCCATGGCGCAGCTTTCCCGGGGCCAAGCGTACAAGACGGCACTCGCAGCTTTGCTGGCTGCTGATCCCGATGTGCTTCTTCTTGATGAACCATTCGCTTCAGGCATGGATCCAAACGGCATTACTGCCCTGAAACGTGAGGCGAGAGAGGCTGCGCGCCGGGGTAGAACGGTGATTTACTCCACGCAGATATTGGATATCGCAGAGAAGTTGTCAGATTGGGTCTGTTTGATTGATCGCGGTGAGGTGCGCCACTTTGCACCCCTCCATGATCTCTTAGCCGTGTCTGGCGAGCGAGGTGATGGGAGCGGGCTGGAAAAACTGTTCCAGCAGTTGAGGGAGACCGCTCAATGAAGCTCGGCTCGAAGGATCTTGAGCTTCGTATTCGCACCGCGGCACGGCAGGAGATGCGTCAAGACGCAGATCTCTGGAGAGACTACCGCAGGCACCGACCTAGTTGGATCAAACGTATTTTGCACGGTGATTATCAGAAGGTACTCCCTTATCTTTATTTCGGCTTTGTGCTTGTAATGAGCGCGATCAACAATGGGCGCGGAATCTTGGTACTGTTAGGGATAGCCGTCTACTCGGCTGCGACCACGATCTTCCGCGCGCTAATGCTAAGGTCGGGCGCTCTGAGTGGATATGACCGCGCGGTTCTGGTCTACCTTCCGCTTTCAGATGAGAGCTTCCTTTGGCACGAGGTACGAAAGTCCGTCTGGTCCTGGAGTAGAGCGACGGTCGTCTACTTTCTTGCATATGGTGCGGTGCTCATCAGCTCAAACCATATTAATGGTCAACTGGTTTTCGCCGCTGGAATCTCATCGATTCTGCAGACTGCATGTGGCCTCTGCTTTGCGATGTTGCTTATTGCATTTGCTCCGAAGGTCTTGAGAGTGGGAGTGTCCACTCCTTTGTACCTTCTGATCATCGGTTGTCTCTGGCTGCCAGCCTCTGCAGTTCAAACGTTGTGGACAGCGGTGCTGTTCATTCCTGGTGGGTGGATATCGCATGGCTTCGCTAGTCTGGCAGGCATAGCCGATGGAAATGTGAGCTGGATTATTCCTGCGTTCATCCTAGCTGCCTTGATTCCAGTGGCGCACAAGGCATTTCAAAATCAACTTCTACAAGAACTAAGTGCTCAGACACTGGATGAATTTGCCAACGTGAGGCAGTTCGAAGGCTCCGATGATGAGGAGCAGCTACAGCTTGGCCAAGCAAAGCCGGTGGAGGCTGGGTCTGATTTGTGGGAGGGAGATTTCCTCCAACCTGCGAATTGGGAACGAGCTGGCTGGATAGAACGGCTCGCCGTTAGGCTTCTTAGCAAACGGCAGAGGGTCGTAGCGGAGTTCATGTTGGGAGATCAGTTAGGCGCCTGGTCGAAGAGATGGCGGAGCGCCGCGCTCCTTACAATCGGAGGTCTCGCGCTCACGATGGTTTTACCAAGTGGACCGGCGTGGGTGTATTTTCTCCCCTTGATAGCAGCCGCGATGTGGGGGGCACCTCTGTTCGGGGGATTTTGGTGGGGATTCTTTGGAGCACCGACGTCCGGATATCTTACGCCAGCTTATGCAGGTTTCCCTGTGGGGTACACGGAGATTTCCAAAGTGATGTGGAAGGCAAATGCGATTCGAGTGCTTGCGTGGTCTCCTTTAGCACTGATCTACGTCACCGTACTTGCGATGAAGCTGGGCCAGTCAGTGGAATTTTGTGTCACCCTTGCCATAGAAATCATCTTGCTCGTGCTGGCTGTTCAGCCCGCGATGATTGCTGGCCACTTCTCCGTGGGGTCGAACGATTCCAAGCAGCTCAATTGGCAAGCAGCCTTGTTCTTCATGATTGCTCTTCTGCTGTCTGTCGCACTCGTGGTTGCGGCGGTGCTGCTGTTCGAAACAGATGCGATCTCAGGGAAGCTCCCAGCGACGCTTGGAATCTTTGGTATGCCCGCCTTGGCTTGGTTGGGCTACAGATTGCTCTTCAACCGAGGACAAACAGACCTACTGTCCAAACCCGAATAGAAGGAACGAGTGCCGGGCATGTCTGTAGCGATCCCATGGACACTTCGGCGCCTCTCTTAAAGCGCTATTTCCAGCAGCTTACGCGCTCAGCCCGATTCTGGAAGCTCGCGGCAAGAGAATGCATTCTTGCGCGGAGTAGCAGTTTTCTGCCTTCGGGAGTACGCGTGTATACAAGCTCTACCGGGCCGACACGGTTGCGCCACTTCTTTGCGAATGTCTCGGCAAATTCCTTCTTGCGTGCGAGGATGTCTGGCACTGCGAAGTAATCCTCGCGGAAGAATCGCCAGAACCGTGTGCGTGCTAGCAGGTAACGGGGGTTCTCGATTGGCCTGAGCACTTCGCGCAACGCGCGAAGATAAATGGTCTGATCGCGTCCTGTTCCGCCGCCAATCCAGCAGTAAATAGAGCCATCCTGATTGCGGTTCGCGTACACCCGGAAATCTCCCGAGGTGCTGCTGATCGATCCTCCGTATTGCAAGGCGTCGAGAACTGCCGACCCGATTTGTTTCATGCTCCGTTCCGGCGTGCCATGCCGGATGAAGCGCCACAAGGCGAGCAACGCCCAAGGCAAACTTACGGCCGCAGCAATAGCTGCAATGACCGCGAGGTAGTGGAGCGAGTCCTGATTTGAATTGTGCGCCATGGGGCGTCTCGACAGCTCAGAAAGGACTGTGACAAAAACCAGTCCCGCCTGTACCAGCATGGCCGCAATTGTGTTGCTGAGAACGAACCCGCGCGGCAATGTTTCCTCTTCTGCCTTCAGACCGTCCGTCATCTGTTTCAGCGATCCGGAGGCAAGCGCCTCCTCCCAACAGCGGCGAAGACCCTCACGATCAAGTGCACGGCGAACTGTGTGGGTATTGAGGTCCGCTATTTGCTGTTCATTGTATGGAGGATGGCCGAGGCCCAATCTTTCAGTGCCATTCTCGATGGTTGGAGATGTTGCGCTAACGCCGACGAAGGCATTGCAGCGTCTCACCAGAAGCTCATAATCGTCACCAGGACCAAAGATCCCCGGCTCAACGCAGACAAGATGCCACACGTTCGCTGTTTTTGTCGGAGACGCAGGATCGATGCGGATCGACCGCCCGCGCATCTGATTGGAGAGAACGTACGATCCCACAAAACTGGCCAGTACTAGCGTGTTGATTGTCGGCGCATCCCAGCCTTCGCCCAAGAGCGATTTAGTACCAACGAGCGCGGTGATTCCACCTTGCTCGAACACAGACGTAATCAGGCGAACAGAACCTTGGCGGTAATCTCCTGCGATCTCGACAAGCAAGTAGCTGGGGTCGTGCGACATTGGCTGAAGCGTGAGGTCGTCGTGCCTGATCCCGATTGCAGCCGCCGCCTTGGTCACAAGCTCTTTGGAGGCTTCGGGGACAATCACGAGAGATCCGCAGAGGACGCCCAGACGCATGTCTTCGATATTGGCGCGACGAAGTGTTTCGAAAATCGGGACGACTCCGATATCTTCAAATTCCGCATGATCGGCGGCAGCTTTTGGAAGCTCCGCCTTCCTGATGAAGTCAGTGAGGACCACACAGCGCAGCTCGTCTTTGAGCGCACCGGATTCGATCCGAACGATCTCTTCGATGGACTGCAATTTGGTTTTGGAAGTCGTCAGCAGTTTCGTTTGGTCTGACGGATTCCTCAACACCACCTTGCGGCGTTCGATTGCGCCGATTCCTGCTAGTTCATGCCGGATTGCCTTGAGCGTGGATTCAATGCCTTTGAAGTTCTCAGCATCTGTGTACAGACAATGAGTGAGCAGAATCTCAAGCCACTCAAGACCGAGTTTGGGAATCCACTTGAAACCTACACCTAAGGCACGCAGCACTTCTCGCGGCACTCGTTCGCCAACAGCATTGAGAAACACGACCATGCTCGACAGATACTCAGGATCATTGAGGATCTCTTCGATATGGCTGTCGGGATTCGTTATCCAAGGATGGATCGCTATCGCCGTAGCAAAGTCTCGGTTCTGGCGAATGCGCTCTGCGAAAGCATCGACTGACGCTCTGAACTCTGCGAGAGTTTTCTGTTCGTCCGGTGCGGGGACGCTGAAATAAACGTAATCCTGGTGGAGGCAGAGATCGCCCTGCAGAACAAGTTCCGGAACAGCGACCTCGGCGTCAACTGGTCCGCAGAGCTCTTCGTATCGCTGCCATTCGTAAGGAGAAACATCGTAAGGAGGAGTCGCGGTGAGCGAGACGACGGTCGGATCAAGACGCTCGGCGACGAATGTCAGGGTTCGCCACCACTCCGCTTTCAGGTGATGAGCCTCATCTACAACAAGTGTCTTGAAAGAAGACAGGCACTCCGGCAATTCGACGTGAATCGCGGGCTTTCCATTTCCATTCCCGTTCCCATTCCCATTCGTCACCTCTGCGAAGGTGCCGTTCTCTTCTTCCGCTTCGGATTCGTCAGCATTCTCCCGTTCTCCGGAACAGAGCGAATGAAGTGCCTGATAGGTCGCGACCGTCAGTAATTGAGGATGGCGTACGTCCATCGAAACCCAATCGGGTTGAGGTGTTCCGTAAGGAAGGAAGTGCTGCACCAGTCGTTCGACCCACTGATTGCGAATGGTGATTGTAGGAGCCAGAATGAGCGTCGGCTGATTGATCCGGCGAACAACTTCCAGTCCGAATACGGTCTTGCCCGAACCTGGCGCGGCGACAACATGCAAACGCTTGTCGTCCAGATAGGAATCGAGTCGATCCAGTAGCCGAGCCTGATAGGTTCGCCAGGTTCGTTGAAACACCATCTCTTTTGGAAACGTGTTCCTGCCGGTTTCAGTAGGTGTCGAGCCCATGATGTTGTTGAGGAGCTGAGTACGATTCGATCATCGCCTGAAATTGTGCGTAAATCAACAGCGCAGATCTTCTGATATGGGACACCAGCACGACACGACTGGTCCGCATTCAGTCCATTGAAACGCGCAGGAGATTTAGTCACTTCAGGGCAGCGCGCGCACTGACATGTTTAGGGGCGGTTGGTCGCCAACCCGGAAGCAATCCGCACCGCAAATCTCAAAAAGAGGTAAATCGCCTTCCGTCCCTCTGCAGGTCCCGTAATGCTAGGCCGGGAAGTGGAAGTGCACGTCCTGCAGCGAGGCCACGGCGATACCATCTACCTTGGCGGGAGTATAGCGCCAGCCCCGCAGAGTCGCGACCACAATATCATCCAGGCCAAAACCAACCGCTTGGAGCAACTTGGTTTTGACCACAGAACCCTGCTCATCAATTGTCACTTCCACGATGACGTCGCCATTGATCCAGTTGGGCAGCTTGCCGCGGGCGATGGGCGGGTCAGGCGCAACTACGGGCAACGCAATGCGGACGTCATGCTGTTCGGCGAATCCCCAGTCGAGCCCGCCCAGCACATAACCTGGCATTCCGGGTTTCAGATTCTGGTCGGTTGAAGCCGCGAGTTCTACCCGTTGAGGCGCCGCTTTACGGGGAGCGGGCTGTGGCATCAGGCTCGCATGCTTGCGCTCCTCCTCCGGTTTTCGCTCAGCCTTAGCCACCATGGCGACGCTGGGTCCCGGCATATAGACCACGCTCATGCTGCCTCGCCCGCCCGCACCTTTCAACGCCTGCGACGACCGGAGCAGCTTTGGCTCAGGACGATAAAGCAGCATACCGAAAATTGCCAAGTGCAAGCACAGAGAGATTGCGAACGTTAGCCTCGTCTGTGACGAGCCTGCGGGTTGGAGTGGAGTCAGCATTCTGTTTAAGACGCTCCGTACCAACAAAGGTTACAGCATATTCGCGCGAACCATTCTGAGATGCAAGGCTGACTGTCGCGAAATCGGCACACGTTTTTCGAGCCAGACTTCTTGGCACAGTCTATTTTGTGCATGCCAGCGGCGTGGAGGCCGCTCATATGCGCAAAAGGAACAAACGGCCACCCTGCCACAAGATCGTTTTGAAGCTTCCAGATCTGGATCAGGCTAGATCTGCGGTACTCAATAGCCTTAGCTCTCCTCAGTCGAGGAGAAACTACAAGTTTGCGATCGAGCAATTCATCACCTGGTATTGTTCCGAGCCCCGACTTGCTTTGAACCGGACCGTTGTCCTGCGATTTCGCCTTTACCTAGAGTCTTTGGGCTCAGAGAGGGTTCACTGCCAGATGGGGCCCGCGTTCCTCTTGGCACAAGGACGCGCTCTGGTGCGATTTTTTTCGGCCAAGTGAGCTCGAACTGCCCCGACAGTATCAGATCTTGCCCAGACCTATAACAGCCTCATCTGCGATCGTTCTATGATTGCCCCCCAAATGCCTCTCGCCCACGGCTTAAAGCTTGGCCCTTACGAGATCATCGCCGCCCTCGGTGCAGGAGGCATGGGAGAAGTCTATCGCGCCCGCGATACGCGTTTAGACCGCGAAGTGGCAATCAAGATATTGCCGGCGGCCAATTCCGAGCTAATGCGTCGTTTTGAGCTGGAGGCGCGAGCTACGGCTGCGCTCAGCCATCCGAATATTCTTGCCGTGTACGACATTGGCAGCCAGGACAATTCTCAGTACATCGTCTCCGAACTGCTCGAAGGAGAAACCTTACGAGCGCGACTGATGAGCGGTCCGCTATCCATACGCAAATCGGTCGATTATGCTATCCAGACCGCACGCGGACTTATTGCCGCCCACGATCACGGCATCCTCCATCGCGACCTTAAGCCGGAGAACCTATTCATCACCCGGGACGGTCATGTGAAGATTCTCGACTTTGGTTTGGCCAAGTTGACCATGCCGGAACCGAGTGCTTCCGGCTTGTCGGCGGAGCCGACGCTCGCTCCCGCCACGGGTAGCGGTGCACTGTTGGGAACGCTCGGTTACATGTCTCCCGAGCAATGCCGAGGAGCCACTGTTGACGCGCGCTCTGATCTGTTTAGCTTCGGCGCGGTGTTGTATGAAATGCTGAGCGGCAACCGTGCCTTTCGCGGCGACACAACTGCCGATCTCGTAAGTGCGATTCTGAAGGAAGAGCCTCCAGAATTGTCCACCACAAATCGAGAAGTGACTCCGCTACTGGAACGCATCGTTTACCATTGCCTGGAAAAGAATCCGGCCGATCGCTTCCAGTCTGCACGCGACATCGCGTTCGCATTGGAAGCATTGTCTTCCGTTCAACGGCCTGCAGCCGGGTCTTCGAGTACCGTCGCGCCTGAGGTGACAAAACGGAAAGGGCACTGGCTCGTTCCCGCGCTGCTTGGAGTGATCGGAGTCCTGTGTGCGGCGGTGGCGTTGCTTTTCTTTCGCTGGAACGCCCATCCTGCTGAGCCGCCGAGCTATCGTCAGCTCACGTTTCGACGCGAGTTCATCTCTTCTGCCCGTTTCGCACCTGACCAGCAAACTATCATCTACAGTTCGGCGCACATGGGAATGCAAACCGAACTTTTCTCACTCGGGCCCGACAGTCACGCCCCTGTAAGCCTGGGCTTGAAAGACGCTGACATTGAATCCATCTCTCGCACCGGAGAAATGCTCCTGATCCGGGAGCGACGAGAGCTTGTTAGGAACGTTAAGGTTGGCTTGCTGGCGAGAGCGCCGCTAAGTGGCGCCGGTCCTCGTCCTATGATGAACGATGTCATGGACGCGGATTGGGGCCCTAATAACCAGATCGCTGTAGCTCGATACGTGGACGGACACTTTCGGATCGAGTACCCCATCGGCCACATCCTATATGAGGCTGCCACTGGCTGGGTGACCAACGTGCGCGTCTCGCCAAATGGAGCCTGGGTGGCATTCGCCGAGCATCCCACCTTGGGAGACAGTGCAGGCAGTGTGGCGATTGTAGATTCTGCCGGACGTACTCGGCTGCTATCCCGGCGGCAGTCGGCCATTGAGAAGGTAAATTGGTCTCCCTCTGGCAAAGAAGTATGGTTCACCAGCGCGGAAGAAAGCACTAACTTTCAGCTCTGGGCCGCCGATCTTTCTGGTCACACCCGTGTGACGCGTCGGCCATTTCACCTGACGGGCGTCAGGTGTTGTTAAATGAAGAGGGCACCAATAGCGGACCTGATTACGATGTCTATGTTCGTTCGAGCGATGGCGCATCGCCCGTGCGTGTTGGCGATGGCGTGGGCTACGACTTCTCTCCGGACAGGAAGTGGATTCTCTCGTCTCTTATCTTGCACATTCCCCGTCAGCTCTTTCTGATTCCCCTTGGCCCAGGGGAGACGAAGCAGATCACGCATGATTCCATTGACCGGAGTTACGCGCGTTTTCTCCCGGATGGCAAGAATGTCGTATTCGGCGGCACGGAACCAGGTCACAAATCCCGCATCTATGTGCAAGCGATCGATTCGGGAACTGCACGACCGATATCTCCCGAGGGAGTGAGCGGATCCTTTCCCACTGCGGACGGTAAGTTCGTGTTTGGCTTTTCCGATTCGGTGGCGCTATATCCCGTTGCTGGTCAGGGTGCGCCGCGCCCTGTTCCAGGCATCCATCCCGACGAGACAATCTTTTCTGTATCGCCTGACGGAGGCTCGGCTCTCGTTGGAGTGCTCGGTAGCTATTCGGCGGATGTAATGCGCGTAAATCTGACCACGGGCCGCCGCGAGTTGTTCAAGAAGATCGGGCCATTCGACCCAGCCGGGGTTGCATTGGTAGATGCGCCATTCACTCCTGACGGCAAATCCTATGCCTATTCTTACTTCAACGCTCTCAGCCAACTCTATTTGGTAAAGGGACTGAGATAAGATGCCATCATTGCGATGCGTTGCGGCTATCAATCGAATATTCACCGGCACTGGTGTATTGCTGCCGATTCGCTCAATTTCTCGCTCTTGAAGAACGCGCAGCAATGCAACCTGATGCCGGTGCATCCGATTCGAGTGAGTTGCGCGAGCACTTGAAAGACTGTGCTGAGTGTCGAGGTGAATGGCATCGCGGTCATGCAGCGTGGGACATGCTCCGTCCGACGAAGCACATCGCAGCTTCACATCAATTCTTGGAGCGAACGATGACAGCAATCAGGACTGAAGCTGCAAAGAAAAGCATAGAAATCAGTAAGAAGCGCAATGCATGGCCAAGATGGATATTGGTGGCATGCGCTGCGGTCTTGCTCATAATGTTTTTTCCACTGTTGCCCTTCGGAAACTCGAACAGGGCCGGTATCGCGCTTCTTGGTTCTGGTTGAGAAACCTGGTCGTGTCATTGTCATGGATGGTCAGCAATCTCTCATGTATTTGCCTAACAATAGCGAAGCGATGAAAGGCACATCCCAGGCCGGATTCGTTGAATGGCTTCGTCCGCTGCTGAGCCCAGACACAGTGCTGGACTACAAACTTGCGGCGGCCAAGGCTGGTGCCACCAAGGCAGAGCTAGCAGAAGCCAATGGCGAGATTACGCTTACGATCAACCGTAAAGCCCGAGGCAACTTCGATAACGACTGGATGAAGAACAAGACAATTGATTCTTCCGATCACATCCGCGTGTACACGTTCGATGCGGCGACTAAGCTGCTGAAGAAACTTAATGTCATCGTGCACGCGAACGGGAAAGACGTCAGCGTTCTGGAACTGACGTTTCTCATATACAACCAGCCGGTTAGCGATGCTCTCTTGGAACTGCAACTCCCGGCGGATGTCAACTGGATGGTAGACGCGAGTGCGATGCAAGCTGCACCTGTGTTCAGCGGGCCGCGCGAGGCAGCAGTGTTCTTCTTCGATGAGCTTGCACGCGAGGATTGGCCGAAAGTGAAAGCAGGTTCTGCCGGTCACGAACCTTCCTGAAAGTGTGAAACAGCAGTATGGCGGACTCACCGTAGTGAATATCGGCGAGGCGTTTCGCTCCGGCATGTATCCCGGATGGTTCGTTCCTTATTAGATACGCCTACGCGGAGGACAAATGAAAAAGTATAAGCTGGCGATCAGAAACGATAATCCGGAGCGACGTTGGATTGTCGATGCTGGCTCGTAGGTATCAAGCAGACAGAGAGGTAGGGCGGTTGAGCCCTGCCTCTTTCTTTTAGGCTGTTCATGTTGTTCTGATGCCCGCTGGTATCTCGCCACGTTTGCGACATATTTGCACGCGGTCGGTCGGGGCTAGGTAGAGCTTTGCGGTCACAGGAACCGCGAAGGCATGCGCAAACAGAGTACGCTGGTTAGCAAATATGAAGAAGAATCGTCTACTGGAAATCGCGGAGAAACAGAAGCCACGGCAACTTCGTGTGCCGCTAGCAGTTCGTTTCGGCCAGGAGAAGCCCCCGGAGAGTTCGAAGGGAAATCGTCTTTTGGAGATTGCCAAGAAGCAGAAACCACGAAATCTTCGAGTTCCTTTGGCAGTCCGCTTCGGTCTGGTAAAGACTTTAGAACGGCAGCAACCAGATGAGACTCAATTGGCAATTCTCGACTAAATCTCTTTGAGGGGCCGATCGCAGAAGAGGCGCTCGCCTCATAAGTCCATCATGAGTATTAGATCGTAGCCGTTCTTGTTTGTTTTGGAGCAGCAAAGATTACCCACCACTGCTCACGTTCATCGGAAAATGTTCATAATCCGACCGTTGTCGCTCCATCAGTCACCTGCTTGCCTCCTTTATAGCGATTCTGCAACACTCCCGGCTTTACCGCGCAGTTTTCATTCGACGAGGTGACGGGATGATCAGCACGACTCGGTCGGCTCATACTACTTACTGACTAAATTCTGACTAATAACAATCAAAGAGGAGCAACCAAAATTGTACAAACAGGTAATCGTGATCCGAACCGACACAGAAATGCGCAAAGGGAAAATGTGCGGGCAGGTGGCCCACGCCGCCGTGACTGCATTTTGGAAATCAATGAATCACTCAGAGGCTCGTAACAGAGCACGCAGCTGGATAAATGAGATCCAGACGAAGATTGTGTGCAAGGTTGGTTCCGAAGATGAGCTTGAATCAGTTGCCAGCAAAGCGGAAGCGGCCGGATTGATTGTTGCGCGAATCCGGGACGCGGGGCATACGCAGCTTGAGCCAGGAACCTTTACATGCGTCGGTATCGGGCCGGACACAAACGAGCGTCTTCAAATCATCACAGGAGAACTGAAACTGCTATGAACTCCAGATGAGACATCTCGCGGCCTGCACCTGCGGTCGGATGCATACATTCCATTCTTGACCTCTATTCGTTTCTCCTTTCTCTATTCCCACTCACCAACCAATCACTTAGGAGCACCATGAACTATTGTGCTGTTTGCAACACGCCTTTTGACGAATGCAACGAGTCGCAGACCGTTTGTCCCAGTTGCGGAAGATGCGACTCCACGGCTGAAGCGCCCGAACTCGCGATTGACCTGCATCCGTCCAAGAAATCGCCAACTGCGCTAGGTCCAAGCGGGATTCGACACCAAAGAAAGTTTCGCAATCTTTGTCTCCGCTGCGGTTCTACTGCGAAGGGAAGTTCATTCCTCATCTGTAGCAACCCAGAATGCGCGGAGACTTGGCGGGTAAATCATTGCCGCCTCTGCAAGCAACCTCTCGACAGTCGCGATCCCGAGACACCACGCTGTGTTAAATGCGGCTGGCTGATTTGTGCGCGCTGTCTAGCTTGCAACTGCGAGCATTAGCGTAGATCGTCCAACCTATTTCGTCCAAACCCATTTCCCCGCAAGCGTCCGCTCTTCTGATCTCTTCCAGATCACTGGCCTATTTCCATCCGCACGAAACGCAGTACTTCAAGACGCTCCTCTTCCAATTTGCTTTAAGGCAATCCAACCACAAGGAGAAAACTTCATTGCATTGGCACGAATGGAATTCGTGCAGGCGAAAGCTCTGCCATTCTAACTACCTTAGCGCGATAATCCATGCCAGCCGTCTCCCTCAGACTGAGCATCTTCACATCTATCCTTGCGAGTACTGCGGCGGGTTGCACGTCGGGCACGCACGACGAAACAAATGCCGCCGTCCTGTTCCTTCTCGCAACTCCCTTGAAGGTCGAATCCGACGGACACGCGGTCGACTGACACGAGCATTACTGCGACATGCGCAACTGCGCATGCGTGAGAAGCAACTCAGAAACCGCCAGCGGATTGCGAGTCTTCAAGCTCATCTACAGGTGCTGCTGGCAGAGGAGAAAGCACAGGAGTCTCGGAAGGATCCGCCGCGTCGCTGCCGTGATCTTTGAGCCCCTCTGGATTCAACCCTCGTTTGAAATTCCTCTTTCACTCCTAACGATCTACTTCCTTCTTTGAACTGACATTCAGGACAAACATATGGCTTCCGAAGAGAACTATGCATTCATCCCTGCGCGTCTGTTGGCGACATTTGTCGAACAGCGCCGAACCCAATTAAGGCTTAGCATTATGCGCGCTGCTGAACTATCCGGCCTCACCGAACGTCAGTGGTGCGCACTCGAGTCCGGCTGGGTGCCAAATGATGACAACCTGCTCCACTCTCTGGCAAGTATGCTCATGATCAACAAAGATCAGATCTTCTTGCTCGCAACAGTCAGCCGTACCGCACAGGACCACTCCTCTGAAATGAAGGCAACCGCATGAAACGAGTCGCTCTTTATCTTCGTGTATCTACCGTCGATCAACACCCTGAAACTCAACTTCACGACCTGCGAGCACTAGCCCAGCAACGCGGACTGGAAATCGTTCATGAATACACAGACAGGATCAGTGGGGTGAAGGCGAAGCGTCCCGGTCTCGATGAACTCATGCGCGATGCGAGGCGCGGACGTATTGACGTTGTGATTGTCTGGGCTTTCGATCGTCTTGCTCGATCCGTGCGGCATCTGTTGGACACACTCGACGAACTCAATCGCTTAAACATCGAGTTCATCAGCTTCCGAGAGAACATCGACACTGGCGGCCCGCTTGGGCGTGCGGTCGTCGTCATCATCGGCGCCATCGCGGAACTCGAGCGCAACCTCATCATCGAACGAGTGCGGGCTGGCATGCGGCGCGCAAGACTTGAGGGCCGACAGATCGGACGGCGTCCACTAGACATTGATCGCACCGCGGTTCTGCGAGATCGCGCTCGTGGCATGTCCCTGACAGAGGTCGCCAAAGCGCATTCCATTTCCCGCGCGATGGTCAGCAAGATCGTTAAAGAGGCGAAAAACATGGCTGAAAACAGGCCGTCGCAATCGATGGCCTGAGATGGCCAAACGTATACCTCAGATATCTCGGAGCGTTTACTGCGCTAAAACATCGCTCAACCGTGTTGCTATTTCAGTGCTAACGCTGGATATTCACTGAGAATGAAACCAATGAACTGCAGGCAGCCTCATCTTAAGTATCTGACATGCAGTGCATCACGCACTGCCACAATGGGACATACAGAACTTGAGGACGTGCGTGCTTTTTGGGCAGCGGGTCACTTTCCATGGCATACGCTCCCTAGTGCCACTGAACGAACATAATCGCAATCTCACAGTTGATTGAACGCATTTCCTGTTTGCATTACCTCTGTGGTGCCATACAAATCCGAACGCAGAGTTTCTAATATGCTAGTAGCACGGTGGATATCGCGACGCCAACTTCGGCTCGACAAACTTTAGTAACTCGCAATTCCAGATTTTCCATTGCAAAAGCAGATTAGCAGGACGTAACCTGTCGCTGTGTTTAAGTACAACGTCCTAGTGCACTAGTCTCCAAAGACGCTGGCTACCCGAGCCCCCCCAAGTTCGAGCGCCTTGGTGCCCGTTCCTGAACAGATTACTTTTTTGCAAGTAATCGTAGGGAAGGCCGTGCACCAAAGACCCCCCCCGGAGTGGTAAATGCGGAATGTGTGGTTGTCGTGTGCAATGCTCGCCTGTTTATGGATGGCGGCTCCTTTTTGTGTCGCCGAGGATCAGTCATCAATGAGTGGCTCTGTCAGCTCTAGCATCGCTGATTCGGGGATCAAGCCGCTCTTTATAAGTGGAACGAACTTCAACCTCAGTTGCAGCCCGCAGACGGTTGTTGCATTGAATCAAGTCACATGCAGTTGGACCGTGTCACCGCCGCCCGATGGTGGAAGTGTTGGAGTTATTGACTCGTTCGATCGCACCGGATGTTCTGGCAGCATTCCGTCCGGACGTTGCTCGTACACGGTTCGGACCGCTGGTACGCACACAGTTACAGGAACGTTTTCCTCTAGTACTGGCAATTACGGGAACTCAAGTGCGTCGACCACTATTACCGTCATCTCCGGCGTTAAGTCGTCTCCAACCATTTCGGTCGGCTCTTCAATGAATCCTTCGACATACTTGGGAACCGTTACCCTCACAGCTGCTTTTAGCAATGGTGCCGCCCCAAGCGGATCGATAACCTTCATGGATGGTGGGGTGGTGCTCGGCACTGCTACTCCCGGAGCATTGCAGGGCGGTGTTTATTTAGCACAGTTGACAACGACGACACTATCCGCGGGCAGCCACATAGTTACGGCAACTTATCCGGGTGATAGTCAAAATAATTCAGCTACTTCGTCGTCCTTGACACAGACGGTGAACAAGGCGACGCCGACCGTGACGGCGTGGCCCACAGCGACATCGATCACCTACGGACAATCACTCTCGTCATCGACGTTGAGCGGAGGTGCGGCTTCCGTGAGTGGCACTTTCGCATGGACGACACCAGACACGAGGCCCGGGGCGGGCATAGCGTCGCAGGGTGTGACGTTCAGTCCGAGCGATACGACGAACTACAGCACAGTGACAGGTTCAGCTTCGGTCAACGTGAATAAGGCGACTCCAACAATGACACTTGGGTGTACGCCAAGCACCTTTGCGTATGGGCAGTCCACCTCTTGTGTCGCGCATTTGTCGGCAGGTACTGGATCGGTTCAGTTCACAACTGCGAAGAGCGAAGTCTATAACATAGTGCTTGATGGATCCGGAAATGCGAGCATCGCCGGATTCAATGATTGGGTTCCTGGAACGTACTCCTTGAATGCAGCCTATTCCGGAGACAGCAATTACAATTCGGTTAACGGAAGCGCCACATACACCGTCACAAAGGCGACTGTCACGGCGAGCATCTCATCGGTTTCTCCAAACCCTGTCGCTTATGGCGGAACATATTCCGTCACAATTCATGTGAGCTGTAACTCGGCATGTGGTTCAGCAGTTGTGAACTCTGACTATGCCGATCAGTCTCCGGGGTATCAAACTCTCGATGCAAGCGGCAACGTCACTGTGACGGGCGTGCCTTCAGGAACTGTCGGAACACACATTATTCGGACGTACTTCAGTGGTAATACGAATTACAACGAGGGGTGGGGAAGTAACTCGGTGACTTTGACTGTGAACAAGGCGACTCCGAGTATGAGCGCATCGTGCACGCCGAACCCTGTCGCGTACCTTTCCACGTACGTATGTACTGCGATGGTCGGCAGTGGAGCGAGCGGAAGTGTTCAGTGGCCCGCTTCGATCTGGAATAATTCAACAGTTCTCAGCAGTGGAGCCACTAGCCCTGGAACTCTGACCGCGACTGCGGCGGCGGGCACATATGGAGGGAATGCGGTCTACTCCGGCGATACAAACTTCAATTCTACGAGCGTTCCACTCAATATCAGTGTCAGCAAGTTGACGCCGACCGCCACTGTAACGATTGATGCACCAAGCATCCTCTATGGCCGGACTACAAACGTGTATGTTCATGTGAACTGCAACAGTGCGTGTGGCCAGGTCAATTACCGAGTTGACGGTGACGATTGGGGTAATCAAACCCTAGATGCGTCAGGCAACGCATCGCGCACAATTGAGAAAACTTGGACTGCTGGAACGCATACGATTCAATGGAACTACCTTGGAAACGGCTACTACAATGCCGTGAGCTCGAATACGGTAAGCCTAACGGTTAGTGCACCGCAAGCGATGGCTTGGTATGGTCCCGTTATCCAGATGGCATCTCGCGTTGGAATGGTGGCGCAATTCACGGCTCAGTTGCCGGTACCGACTCAACCGAACGCTGGGTTCACGTTCTACAGTGATGGCAGTTCAATAGGTGTTGGCAACATTGTTTCGAAGTCTGTCACCAACCTCGTGAGCCCATCCGCAGGTGGCACAAATGGCGGGGATTGGAGCATCTGGGATTATCCCAATACAACTCACACGACGACCAATGTTGCAGCTCCAGATGGCAGTAATGACGCTGTGAAGGTTGTGCCGTCCGGATCTGATCATACAGTCGTGCAAGCGAAGCCGTCTGCGTTATATCCGGTGAGCGGATCGGTCTTCGGGCACACCTTCACATTTTCAGTCTGGCTTCGTGCTGACACCGCCTGTTCGCCGGGCCTTGGAATGGAAAATAGCACGAATTGGGACGGGATTGGTCGACATGTAAACGTCACTACCTCTTGGCAGCGCTATTGGGTTACATACGACTTTACCGATTCTACTGCGAGTAATGAGGTGGATCCGTTTGTCGAGGTTCCCGTAGGATGCTCTGTTCACATCTGGGGTATGCAGTTTGAAGAGAGTGGGAGCCCCAGCGGATACGTCGCGACATCGAGCGGATCGGCAACGACCACCGTTTACACAGCAAATTTAGAAACTACAGTCTTGCCCATGGGGACTCATACGATTACTGCTGCGTTCCCTGGTGATGGAACCTACCCCACCTCAACATCACAGGGGTTTTCGTTGAATGTTCAGCAAGCTCAGAGTTGGTCTGACATCTCCACATCTCTAACGCCGTCTACGTACGGGCAAAGCGTCTCGTTTGAAACGTTGGTTAGCACTGGCGGTCAAGCTCCGACAGGGACGATCAATGTAACCAGCGATGGAAGTTCTATCGGGAATGCCACTATTGGGGCGGCTACTTCCGCAACAAACATAATGCTCGACTCCACATTCTCAATGGGAGTTGGTGCGGGAAGTCCGTGGATGTATGGTTGGGGCGGCACCCCTACAAGAGGGCCGCGATATGATCCGGCCTTTACCAATGGCCCTATGCCGTCGATGCTAGCGGCCCGGATCGTTTACGATCCTACTCCCAATGGAGGAGATTACCAGGATCTGCAACAGTTTTTCCTTGGTGAAAACCCTGCTGGCAAGACCTATACGTACAGTGTTTGGCTGCGGGCTGATAGGACAGTGACTATGCAGTTGTACGCTGTTGAAAAGTGTTCACCTTGGTCTGGAGCTTTCTCGTGGATAACAGTCAGTAGTACTTGGAAGCGCTATTCAATTGCAGGAACGGTTAATCCCTCGAGTTCGTGCAGCGATTTGATGACATTGATCCGGTCAAGTGCGAATTCTTCAGGGGTGGTCCTGTACGTCGCTGGTGCCCAACTTGAACGTTCAGGATCGGCAGGTCCATACGTTGCAACCGCTTCGCTTACGCGCACGGGCAAGGGAGGATATGCGAGCCTTGCATACAGCGGCCTAAGTGTTGGAACGCACAGCATTGTGGGACACTACGGCGCTGATACCAACGTGCTTGCCTCTGATGCTGCGGCACTAACACAGACGGTAAGTAGGGCGACTGTGGATTCGTTAGTTCTTACAGCATCGGTGAATCCATCGGTCTTCGGACAATCGGTGACGTTTACTTGTACAGGATCAGTTGGAGGAGTAGCCATTACGGATGGTTCCGTGCTTGCCTTTTACGTGGACGGCCCCCTGAAGGGTTCGGTACCGTCATTTGGTGGTTCTGCCAGTTGGACAGCCTCGAACTTAAGTGCTGGCGCACACGACATTGGTTGTTCTGTTGGCGACTCAAACTACAACGGAAAGGGCGTTGATATAACGCAAGCGGTGAATAAGGCTGCACAGACGATCACGGTAACGACGGCTGCACCTACGAGTGCGACGTACAACACGCAGTTTGCAGTGGGCGGCACGGCGAGTTCTGGACTTGCAGTGAGCTACGGCGCATCGGGCGGGTGCACGAACAGTGGCGCGACGTTCACGATGACGAGCGGCACGACGGCGTGCACCGTGACCTACTCACAGGCAGGGAACGGTAACTATGCGGCTGCGACGAATGTGACCAGCAATACAAGCGCAGTGCTTGCTCCCCAGTCTTCGCTGACTCTCACCGGGGTTCCGCTGACGGCGCAGACATACCAGGCAACATTTACGGTAAATAGCACCGGCGGCACCGGCTTGGGAGCGGTGACGTACGCAGCAAGCGGAGCATGTTCCTTATCGGGTCAGACTGTGACGATGACGAGTGGCACGGGAATGTGCTCTGTTTCTGTAACCAAAGCGTCAGATGGAAATTATGCAGGCGCAACATCGTGGGGCTCCGTAAGCGCAACGACGCTACCACAAACGATAACGGTAGCGATACCGGCCCCTGCGAACGCCGCTTACGGGACGCAGTTCACGGTGGCGGCAACATCCAGTTCCGGGCTTACCGTGGGTTATGGCGCATCAGGCGGCTGCACGCGCGCCGGCGCGACGTTCACGATGACAAGCGGCATGACAGCGTGCACAGTCACCTATTCACAAGCGGGGAACGGTAATTACGCGGCAGCAACCAATGTGGTCGAGACCACAACCGCAGAAAAAGCAATGTTGATTGTCCGCGCGAACAGTTTCACTCAGTTCTACAATCGGCCGTTCCCGACATTGACATTTACGCCCACCGGCTTTCTGAACGGAGACACAGCCGCTTCCGTTCTGTCTGGCGCGCCTGTTCTAAGCACAGCCGCAACAACCACCAGTCCGTTTGGAACTTATCCAATATTCATCGAGAAAGGGTCATTGACTGCGGCTAATTACTGGCTCAGCTTTGCGAACGGCACAGTAACAGTTGCTCCACTGCTTGCACCTGGCATTATAAACACAGTCGGAACAGACGCTATCGCGAGTTCATGGGGGCTTGCCGCTGATAGCGCCGACAATATTTACATAGCGGACCACGGACATAACCAGATCCGAAAGCTTACGCTCTCCACTGGTTTTGCCACGACGGTTGCGGGTACAGGCGCGGGAAGCTATACCGGGGATAAGGGGCCAGCAACGAGTGCGACCATGTACCAACCTTCGGGAATTGCCGTGGATTCGTCCGGAAACCTATACATTGCAGACTCCGGAAATAATGCAATCCGGAAGGTAACTGGAGGTTCGATTTACACAGTAGCGGGAACGGGCACTGCTGGATATTCCGGCGACGGCGGTGCTGCTACGAGTGCAAAGCTCAATTCGCCTTCGAGCGTCGCAGTCGATAGTTTTGGGAACCTCTACATTGCAGACAGTGGCTACATACGAAAGGTAACCTCTTCTGATGGAAAGATTCGGACGATTGCAGGAAACGGTACTGTTGGATATTCCGGAGACGGATTGCAAGCGACCCAAGCATCGATAAGGGACGTAGGTGTAGCGGTAGACTCCGGTGGCAACGTGTTCATCGCAGAAGGAATTAGCTGCCGTGTCCGAAAAGTAACGCCGACAGGTTACATCTCCACTGTGGCCGGAACAGGCAATTGTCAATACGGCGGAGATGGCGGCCCGGCCACTAATGCGGACTTGGGAATTGTATATGGCGTGGCAATTGATTCATCGGGAAACTTGCTTGTTGCAGACTATCAAAACGCTCGTATTCGCAAGGTAGACTCCGCGGGTAATATCTCGACGATTGCTGGAACAGGTGTTAGCGGCTATTCTGGCGATGGGGGGGGCGCGACTGCAGCCGAAGTACGTTTTGTAACCCTTGCTGTCGACAGCTCGGGAAACATTTTCATTGAGGAAAATCAGGCAGTACGAGTGATTGGCGGGAGCTTCACTACCCCGCAAGTCTCGCTCTCTGCATCCCAGACTGCTGTTCCAGCGGGAACGGCAGTCACGCTTACTGCAACGCTTCCTGCCGATGCAACTGGTACCGTGACGTTTCAAGATGGTGAATCGTTAGGCGACCCAGTACCGGTTTCAAACGGTACAGCCACATACACTACGACGACGTTACCATCCGGCCTTAATTTGATAAATGCAATGTATTCAGGGGATCGAAACTACTATCAATCGTCTTCAAATAACTTGCTGGTGACTGTAAGTGCAGTCACTTTGTCCGCCACAAATACAAATATCGGCTTTGGAACAGGTGTCACGTTTACTGCGACCCTTCCGAACATGGCAACAGGTAGTGTTACATTTGAGGATGGCACAACAGTACTAGCAACCCTACCCGCAAGCGGCGGCCTCGCGATGTTTACGACTACGTCATTGTTTGTCGGGCATCATGCCATCACAGCGGTGTACTCCGGAGATGCCACCTATTCCGCCGCCACCTCGGGCATTCTCGCGCTCACGGTAAGCTCAACTAATCAGGAAATCCTGACCACCTCACTTCCGAATGGAATCCAGAATTGGTCTTATTCCGTCACCCTGCAGGCGACAGGTGGAGTAGCTCCCTATTCCTGGTCACTAGGGAGCGGTAACTTGCCTGGCGGACTGACGCTCGCAAGCAGCGGTGCAATCTCTGGCACGGCGACAACAAGTGGTGCTAGTACTTTCATAGTGTTTGCAACAGATGCCGCTCAAAACAGTGTTAGTGCCCAGTTGAGCATTGTGATCAATCCGGCTCTGGAGCCGGCACAGATCGCAGCTCTTTCGCCTGTATCCGGCCCCCCTGGTTCCATTGTCACCATAGTCGGAAATAACTTCGGGTTGACGCAAGCTGAAAGTTCAGTATCGTTCAACGGTTCCGCCGTCTCCGTACTGCATTGGAGCAACAACGCGATCGTATTCGCAGTTCCTTCGGATGCTGCGGATGGATCTGCCCCGGTGGTTGTCAATGTGGCGGGAGAGACTAGTTCGGCCTCCTTCAACGTTTCAGGAACAACAGCATGCACTGTCAATTGAACTTGAGACTTGGTTGTTCGGACGCTTTTTCAGGAGAATTGCAGGCATGTGGAGATTTGCTTGGAGTCAACGAAGAATTTCCATTGGGAGTTTGATTATGCGCTCAGTTTGTATATTGCTTTTGATAGTAGGCTTGTTTCCCTGCACTCAGGCTCAGAGCCAAGCTCCCGTTAGTGATACTCAAGCCCTAATGCTCGCTTCGAAGTCAATTTCCGCAATGACAGGGAATGTCGGTCTGACGGAAGTTACGCTTACTGGCAACGCGAAGTTGAATTCGAGCCAGCAAGGAACCTTCATTCTATCTGCGAGCAACCAGGAAAGTAAGGTCGAGCTGAACTTAACCGAGGGGACGACATCCATCGTCCGAGTTGCCCAGAACGGTATCCCGCATGGCAGGTGGAGTTTACCGAATGGCAAAGTAGGCGCGCTGGCCCAACATAACTGTCTAACGGATGCAGCGTGGTTCTTCCCGCCGCTTGGAGCATTGGGAACGCCGCCTGGCGTGGTGCTTACATATGTCGGTAAAGAGGTACGTGATGGAGTCCAGGTTGAACATCTTCATTCGTACATCTATAAGGCTACCCCCGAGTCATTTATTCGGACAGAACGCCTGAGTGCAATGGATTTCTATCTGGATGCCGCGACATTTCTTCCCGTTACCACAGTATTCAATGCTCACCCCGATAATGATGCATCGACAAATTTGCGAATTGAGGTCGGATTTCTCAACTACCGATTACTGAACGGCGTCTTAGTCCCGACCACAATTCGGCGATACCAGCAAGGGTCCCTTGTGTTGACCCTAGAAGTAACTGGAGTGTCATTGAGATAACGAGGCGGATTCTCATCTCTGTTGGCTCGATTTACTTGGACAGAATTGTAAAGAAGGAAGAGCTATGAAACTCTGCGCTAGAGTTCTTGTCGCAACTGTACTATTTCTGAGTATCTCATCAAGAGCGCAGGTTGCCACTGGGCAGCCATTATACGGAACTTTTGCGGGCGGTCCCTTTGATGTCATCAACCTAGGAAATCTCAATGTCCATTTTGCGGTTCCGGTATTGCACAAAGCTGGCCGTGGCCTCACATTCAATTACGATCTGACGTATGACAGTTCTATCTGGACCCCTGTGACCTCAGTGAATGGATTGACCTCAACTGTCCAATGGACTCCTTCATCGAGTTGGGGGTGGGTTTCTGGCACAGGCTCGATCTTTGGGTATGTGAAGAGCAGTCCGGCGTTAAGTACGAGCATCTCTGGGAATTGCACCACCACGACCACGACAACCACCTACAGCTATGTAGATGCTTCAGGTACCGCGCATGCTTTTCCTGGAAACACGTGGAGCTCCATTAACTCGTGCGGTGGTGTAACAACGAGTGCTAAGCTCACTGCAATGGCTGGGGATGGATCCGGTTACACGCTCAACGCCGATGCCAGCGGAAATACGAGCGTTAAATCAGGTTCAGGCCATCAGTACGTTTCGGACTGCACTGGAGTGGACGCCTGGGTGCCTTGTACAAACAACGCACGGACTGACGCAAATGGCAACCAGATTACAGCAAACTCTAGCGGGCAGTTCTTTGACACGCTTTCAAGTACGGTGCCCGTTCTCACTCAAGCTGGTCCTACGTCGACTGACCCGACGATTTATCTAAATTACACTGCACCATCTGGACGGTCAGCGTCGTACACGATCAATTTCTCACAATACACCGTGAAAACTAACTTCGGCATTTCGGGTATCGAGGAATTCGGTCCGCTTTCAGAATGGTTAGTGAGTAGTATCGGTCTTCCTGATGGAACCAGCTACGTATTTAGTTACGAAACTACGCCGGGTTTTTGCACTCCAGTCGACGGAACATCTCCGACTTGTGTAACGGGAAGAATTGCAAAGGTAGTATTGCCGATCGGTGGCGTTATCGCATATGAGTATAGCGGTGGTACAAATAACAACGGAATCTACAGCGATGGGTCTACCGCAACGCTAACTCGGACGCTTTCGCCCGGCGGCACTTGGACATATCAGCGAATCTCACAAGGGGTAAATGATCCAGCATGCGGCCTTTGCATCACTACGGTAACAGATCCTGAAGGCAATCAGACCATTAGCAAGTTTCAGGCGTTTACTCAGGTATCAGCACAGATTCTGGAAAACGGCGTATGGGGCATTCAGCACAAGAGCAACCCGCAACCGAACCTGTATATGACGGAACAGGTGGTGTACCAGGGAAGTGCCTCAAGTAACAATATGTTGAGCAAGACGACCCGTACCTATGATCAGTACGGCCCAAGTATCCCCATTGGAGCAATCACTACAACCACACAATTGCCGAGCGGAATGCAGCGGACATCGTATGTTAACTACAGTGCTCAATATTATGGATCAGGGTTGATTAGCGATGTCGTTGAGAATGACTTTCCTCAAAGCGGTGGATCCGCGCCTACGGTCCGTGAGACTACAGTCACATACAATTCTGATCTGAGCAATGGAATTACAGATAAGCCTCAGTCGGTTTTGATCTATCAAGGGACCGCTCAAAATAACACGCTGGTCGCCCGGACGGACTACTGGTATGACGAGAGTAGCCTTGCGGGGACAAGCTCGCCCCAACATATCTCCATCTCTGGATCGCGTGGCAATCTCACCAGCATAAAAAGATGGACTTCTGCTTCTGCCAGCTTAACCTCGACATTCAAGTATTACGATACGGGCTTGGTAAGGGAAGCATACGACGTCAATACCACCACCAATCCCACCAGCTACACCTATGGATATTGCGGAAACGCTTTTCCTTCCGTGGTCACCGGTCCAACCGGACTGAGCGCAAAAGCTACATGGGATTGTACTGGTGGAGTACAGTTGACATCGACCGACGCAAATAATAAACAAACTTCAGAAACGTACAACGATCCTTATTTTTGGAGACCAGCTTCGTCGAAAGATGCTGCTCAGAATGTGATTAGCTATTCTTATGTTGCGGCGTCGGTTGGAACACCAGCATCTGTAGAAACAAGCATGGCAATCAGTGGAACTTCCGTCAGTGATGTGGTAACGACGGTTGATCCGTTTGGAAGAACACTAACCAGCCAAATACGTCAAGCGCCAGGTTCTCCAACTTTCGATACAGTCAGTTATTCCTACGATTCGGTCGGGCGGCCTGCCTTCGTTTCGATGCCGTACTCCGGGAGTTCTGGTCAAGCAATATCAAATGGTCCAGGCCAATCGATCGTCTACGATGCCGCTTCGAGGATTGTTCAGAAGAGTGATGCTGGAGGCGGATTCAGAACCAACTCGTATTTGTCGGGCAACAATGACGTGTTAATTACCAGAGGGCCAGCTCCGAATTGCGAAAATGCGAAGCAGCGACAAAACGAGTTTGATGGATTGGGTCGCCTAACCTCTGTATGCGAGTTGACCACCGGAACAGGAAGCGGCTCTTGTGCTCAATCGACTGTTCAGACGGGTTATTGGACAAGGTATGTCTACGACTCGTTGGACCGGATCACGGATGTAATCCAGAACGCACAAGCTACCTCATCATTACAGCAACACCGTCACCTCGGCTATGACTGGCTTGGACGTATCGTTTCAGAGACCAATCCGGAGAGTGGTACCACTAGCTACACGTATGATGCTGATTCCACTTGTGGTACGCATAATGGAGATTTAGTCAAGAAGACCGACGCGATGGGAAACGTAACCTGCATTGCCTACGATCTTCTTCATCGTCCCATTCAAATATGGTATCCGATCGTTAATTCTTCGAGCACCCCGACGAAGAACTTCGTGTATGACATAGGAAGTGTGAACGGGGTTGCGATGAGCAATGCCGCTGGGCGACTTGTAGAGGCGTACACAGGGACATCACAATCATCTGCAATTACCGACGTATTCTTCAGCTATTCTCCAAGGGGAGAAACGACGGATGTGTACGAAAAGACGCCTCATAGTGGAGGCTATTCGCACGCGTACACTACGGGATATTGGGCCAATGGGCTGCCGATGACTCTCGGTGGAATACCTTCCGTACCGTCCATCTCATACGGTGTTGATGGGGAGGGTAGACCCAATGACGTCAATGCTGGAAGCAATCTCATTGTGAATAGCACTGCATACAGTCCCGCGAGTCAGGCCACTGCTCTTCATTACAGTTCTGGCGACACGGATAGCTTTGTGTTCGATCCAAAAACCGGCGGGATGATCGGCTATCAATATCAAATTGGCACCGAGCTGCCTGTTACTGGCTCTATGACTTGGAATCCTAACGGTACCTTGAGGAGCTTTGCCAGTAATGACCCATTCAACCCTGCGAATTCGCAAGTGTGCACCTACGGAACTGATGACCTAGGCAGGATATCCAATACAAATTGTCTCGCGTCAGGCACCCAGACCACAGTTTGGCAGCAGTCATTCAATTTTGACCCGTTTGGCAATGTGAGCAAGTTTGGTCACAACGGGGCGACGCAGGCTAGCTATTCTCCCTCTACAAATCGCGACGTTTCTGTTCTTGTGCAATACGATAACAATGGAAATGTAAAGCAGGATGACCAGCATAGCTATTCATGGGATGCGGATGGCAACCTGGTGGCTATCGATACTATAAGTGTAACGTTCGACGCGCTAGGACGAGCTGTAGAACAGTCGAACTCCGGTTCGTATACTCAAATATTGTATGGTCCGTCCGGAGGCAAGATTGCTCTTGTAAGCGGGAGTGCTCTAATTAGAGCGTTTGTGCCGTTGCCTGGTGGCGCAACGGCAGTATATAAGAGCAACACTGGATTGGCATACATCCGTCACCCGGATTGGCTGGGAAGTTCTCGATTCGCATCTACACCGGCAGGAGGTATTTACTATAGCGGTGCTTATGCACCATTCGGCGAGTCATACGTCGAGGCTGGAACGCCGGACCGCTCGTTTACGGGCCAAAGCGAGGACACAGTTAGCGGAATTTACAATTTTCCCACGCGTGGTTTTAGTCCGGCACAAGGACGCTGGCTATCCCCAGATAAAGCGGGTCTGACTGCGGCAGATCCAGCTGACCCGCAGAGTTGGAATCGCTATAGCTATGTCAAGAATCGACCACTCCGCTCGATCGATCCTCTTGGGCAAGAGTCTCTTTGCTATCCTGAGGACTGCAGTGGTTCTGGGGACGACGGGAATGACTCGGGGGATTCTGTTGACGATGGTTTCTGGGGTGACGATGGCTTCTGGGGTAGCGTGTGGGACGGTATAACAAGCTTCTTTGGACTGTTCGGAGGCGGCGGTGGGCACTCGAAACCGCCCGCGCCTAAGCCCGTCAGAACCGACGCTCAAAGCAGCGTTTCATCTAGTATCAACGGTGCTGTCGTTAGCAGAGCAGGTTCGTCCTCTGTAGCAAATGATCCCGGACTTCCTTTTCCCGCAAACAGCGGGGATGTGGCCGTTGGCATGGACATCTGGCATTGTCCCGGATGTGCTTCGATCTGGAACAATGCAAGCGGTGCAGCAAACACTGCGCTGGTTGCTACAGGTGGTGTTCTTGCCATCCCATTCGCGGCTGGAGCGGCTCCGGGTGCGTACGCTTGGTCGGTTGGAACCTCCCAAGCGTACTTTGGCGCTGCTGCCGGATCGGGTGCTGTCGTTTTAGGGCGGTATCCAGAGTTTGTCAACGTGGCCGAAGAGTCGGGAGCTCAATACCTGAATATAGGCATGAAGACTTTCGCCAGGTTGGAGAGCATGGGTGTTGGATGGCAGGCTAACCAAGCGTTCTTGAATGGCGTAATGAATCAGGGCGCTCGAATAATCAATGCTTCAGGTGCTGATAGATTCTCATGGAACAGCTACTGGGCCTTGGAACTGCTGCATTTGCAGAGCAAGGGATACCAATGGCCCTTTTAACTCCGGAATCTAATCGGCAGGACAACGGGAAGAATGTTGTGAACCGGACACACTGGGGACAAGTGCTAGGAAAGGCACTGCGCTTCTTAGCTTTCCCGCTTGTCCTTCGCGCGGAGAAAAAGGCCCGCGACCGGCTTGTTTCTAGAGGGCCTAACGAGGAGCTTGAGCGCGACATCCGTAGCGGTTTCGCCGACCTATTCGAGCAACACGGAGCCCGGATTGTCGCAAATGATTGGTATCCTATCAATGGGCGCTCGACGATTCTCATCATCGAGGTGCAGAGTATTCGTTTAAGAGTAACGACAGATCGCGGATGCGTCGCAGTCGATATCGCCCCTTCTCATTCACCTTCCGATTGGCACTTGGTCGAGAGGATTTTGACTGTGATCTTCGGCTTCCCTTATGGCTATGTCTCATTGTCTGAACTCGGGAAAACGCTGAATGAGAGATTAGGAGAGATTGAGGCTGCTTTGACGCTGAACGATTATGCACGCACCATTGCGACACTCGATAGCTTGCTTGCGGGTCCGCCGAAGTAGCCGAAAAGCCATTCGATGCTTGCGCACTGGGTGAGTAGGGACACGCCAACCCAGAATGGGTGCTGCAGAGCAGGTGCAAGTTGCTATATATGAACCACTGCAGAATCAGGCAGCTAAAAGAAGAATCAGCCGAGCCGGTTTTTAACGAGCAATCGGCTTTGTGTTGGTGCTTTCAGTAAAACCCCATTCCATTTTCCCAGTCCAGCTGCTCTCGTTCAACCTTGGCGAACGGTCTGATGCTACCGCTAACAAAACTCGAAGCTGTACCAGAGGAAAGTACGGGTAAGCTGGAAAGAGGTCCTCGCAAGAGAAGACGAGGGGTTCGCTATTCTGAAGACAAAGGGAGGAACAGATTATCGCGGCGCTAGCAGGATGAAGGCAGCGAGAAACCGAGGATTCTACTGCAAGCTTTCAATCAGCGATGCCAAGTTCTACATGTGGAAGTGGCATCAGTCGAGCCTAGAGGCACCTCGTACGCGATCTTAGCATCGCCAAAATCTCCAGGTCCTTCTGGGCCAGGAATGCGGAGCGGGGGTAAAAAGCTGAGAATATCCAGTCCAGTTATGAATGGCTGAGAGAAAGGGGGCAGGTAACCCCAATGAGCTTCGATGGACGGGATATTCTTAAGCATGTCCTCAGTAGCCATAAAGGTAGAGAGAGCATTCGAATGCGTTAAGAGTATCCATGCTACCGGTCATAATATGTGCACGTCACCTCTTCTCCTCTCGGCTCATTCGAATATCGACGATCCCGAACCCGCGTGCGGTCAGGATTTCAACGCGTTGCAACAGTGAAGAATAACAGCCGCCACGTACACAGCATGTACACAAATGCTGTCAGTCTCGCTCTTTTAGAATTGTGCGCGCTTGCAATATGTGCACCTTATACATAATCCGTGCAGGTATTAAGCACAAGGAATGGAAAGCACAACAGAGCTCATCCGACTCCAGGAATCCATAGCACGGTATAGCACGGTAAACGAGGGTGAATCCAGGCAGGTTGATGGAATTCATAGACTATATGGAATCTCTCGGAGCGGCCAGAACAGTCTATAGATCAGACACTTGCAAGCAAATCAATCGTTTACGGGATTTTGCCAACCGAGTCCCTTCTTCGGCACCAAGTCTTCATCTGCTTCTTCGTACATTCCAGCAAACAGGTAAGGTCAGAGTTCTTCAGCGCAGCACGCCGACATGCGATCAGTGTTCTCCTATATGGAGCTTTGCGGTAGCTGAAACGGCTGTCAGGCCAGAGCTGTCGTTTGATGGTGCCACGCTAAAGTGCCATCAGCAACGATAAAGAAGCAGCCCGATCGGGCCGGCGGCGCTGCCTATATGGCGGCAATGCCCGTATTTGGGCATCTTGGCATGTGCCCAAATCACGCGACTATCCAACAGAATCAGCAGCTTAAAGGCAATTACCACATGGCACAGTGCGTGCGAGTAGCACTTGCGCAGGCGTGCCCATGCCTAGAGTCGAACTTCGGGACATCTCGGGCTAACGACAGCGTGAAATTCACCGCCGCAAGCTCCTAGTCACGCGATGTGTGCGTGAGGTTAGGCTGCCAATGCTGCGCAGTGACTCGCGCTTAAGTTCCGATTTTGTTCGGCTGAATTGGCATTTAGGAAGCAGTCTGTTGGTCGGTTGAGTGTCACTCGATTGAAAGGATTTTTGATGCGTACTTTTGGATGTCTTCGCCAGCCGCGTGCGTCGGTTGTCGCGGGAGCGAGTCTGGCGTTAGTGCTGAGTGTTGCTGTTTTGTTCGTTTCATCTTGCAAGTCCAAAGCGGCAGCGCCAGCTCCTCCTCCGGCTGAAGTCGCTTATGTAGATGTTCGTGCTGAACGAGTGGCGCTGACGACGGAGCTGCCGGGAAGAACTGCGGCATTTCTTGTTGCCGAGATTCGTCCGCAGGTAAATGGTCTGATCAAGGAGAGGCTTTTCCACGAAGGCGCGAATGTGAAAGCGGGCGAGTTGCTATATCAGATTGACAGGGCGCCTTATCAAGCCGCGTACGAGCAAGCCAAAGCCGCGGTGGCGACTGCCGAAGCCGACCTTCAGACCGCGAAAGCCAATCTTCCCGCCATCCAGTCTCGTGAACAGCGTTTAAAGGGATTGGTCGCAGTTCATGCTGTTGGGCAGCAGGAATACGACGATTCACACGCTGCACTCCAGCAGGCTGAGGCAGTCGTCGCGGCACGACAAGCTTCTGTCGCGGCCAGTCGCGCAGCTCTGGAAAACGCTCGCATCAATCTTTCGTACACGCCGATTAAATCACCAATTTCCGGTCACATCGGTATCTCCAACGTGACCGTGGGGGCCCTGGCGACCGCATATCAGCCTACTCCGCTCGCAACGGTTCAGCAGTTGGATCCCATTTACATCGATGTGGTTCAGTCCAGTTCCGAGGTCCTGAAACTGCGTCAACGCTTGCAGGCCGGGAAACTGAAGGCCGATGGCGCATTACGGAGCAAGGTGATGGTATTGCTCGAGGACGGCACTCAGTACCCGATCCAAGGCACGTTGCAGTTCCGTGATGTTACGGTCGATCCCACGACCGGATCGATGACACTGCGCATCGTTTGTCCTAACCCTGATCATGTGCTTTTGCCGGGAATGTTTGTGCATGCCCGTATCGAGGAAGGTGCGAACGACCAGGGAATTCTTCTACCGCAGCAGGCCGTTTCGCGCGATGCAAAGGGAACGCCAGTCGCATTCGTACTTACACGCGACAACAAGGTCGAACAACGCGTTGTTCAACTGGAGCGCCCAATTGGCGACAAATGGCTCGTCAGCTCGGGTGTTACTTCCGGAGACCGTGTGATCGTGGAGGGATTGCAGAAGGTGCGCGCAGGGGACCCAGTCCGCTCCGTTCTGTACAAAGACACGACACCTCAGAAGCAGGAGAAACAACCTCTCGCAGATGTAAGGAGAGGCAATGTCTAAGTTCTTCCTCGACCGCCCGGTATTCGCGTGGGTGATCGCCATTGCCATGATGGTTGGTGGCGCATTGGCGATCTATAACCTGCCAATTTCCCAATATCCACCAATTGCCCCTCCGTCGATATCGATTACCGCAACGTACCCCGGTGCTTCTGCGAAGACGGTGGAAGACAGCGTGGTCCAGATCATTGAACAGAAAATGACTGGCCTCGACAAAATGCTTTACATGTCCGCCACCAGCGATTCGTCTGGCCAGGGAGCGATTACGCTGACGTTTGCTCCCGGTACAGATGCAGATGTCGCATGGTCAAAGGTGCAGAACAAGCTTCAGCTTGCCATGCCGACCTTACCCGAGGTAGTGCAGCGGCAAGGCGTTACGGTCAGCAAGTCAACACGGAATTATCTGATGTTGGTGGGGCTGGTCTCCGACAACCCATCGGTCGATTCGAACGATCTGTCTGACTACGCCATTTCGCAAATCCAGCC
Source organism: Koromonas humicola (assembly GCF_059726255.1). NCBI lineage: Bacteria > Pseudomonadati > Acidobacteriota > Terriglobia > Terriglobales > Koromonadaceae > Koromonas > Koromonas humicola. Next base: position 3,555,290 of record NZ_AP040873.1, on the reverse strand, counting down.
GAGTTTGGCGCGCGTAGCCGGTGTGGGCGAAGTCGAGGCGTTCGGCTCACAGTACTCGATGCGTGTTTGGCTCAACCCCGACAAACTCACTCAGTACAACATGACGATCGACGACATCGTAGCAGCAATCCGCTCCTACAATGTCGAGGTATCGGCAGGACAATTTGGCGGACTGCCAGCAGTTGAGGGACAGAGGCTCAACTCATCGATTGTCGTTCAGTCACTTCTCAAGACTCCGGAAGAATTCGGCAACATCCCACTCCGTACCAATACGGATGGCTCGATTGTGCGCGTTAGAGATGTGGCGCGCACCGAATTGGGTACGGAATTCTACGATGTGAGCTCGAAGTTCAATGGAAGACCTTCTACGGCCCTTGCAATTCGTCAGGAAGCGGGCGCGAATGCGCTCGACACTGCAGCGGCAGTGAAGGCAAAAATGCAGGAGTTGTCGAAGTACTTTCCTGCGGCCACCAGGGTAGTGTATCCGTACGACACTACGCCATTCGTCAAGGTGGCCATTGCCGAGGTGGTGAAGACCCTTCTCGAAGCTATTGTTCTGGTCTTCTTGATCATGTATCTCTTCCTGGGGAACATGCGTGCAACCCTGGTTCCCACGATCGCGGTTCCCGTCGTTATTCTGGGAACGTTTGGAGTGCTGGGATTTCTCGGCTTTTCCATCAACATGCTCACGATGTTTGCCATGGTGCTCGCCATCGGCCTGCTGGTCGACGATGCGATTGTAGTGGTGGAAAACGTAGAGCGCGTGATGAGCGAGGAAGGGCTCTCGCCATGGGAAGCTACTCGTAAATCGATGGATGAGATCACGGGTGCGCTAGTCGGAATCGGCTTTGTCCTTTCGGCTGTATTTGCTCCAATGATTTTCTTCCCGGGATCCACTGGAATCATTTACCGCCAATTCTCTGCGACTGTTATCACTTCGATGTTGTTATCGGTGTTAGTTGCATTGATTCTGACGCCAGTGCTGTGCGCATCGCTACTGAAGCCGGTGCAACGAGGTCATGAGGCCGCCGAAGATGGAGTTCGCTGGCTTCGTCCCTTCTTCCTGGGCTTCGATCGCCTGTTCTATTTTGTTCGTGATAAGTACACGGCCATTGTTGGCCACATTCTGGGGAAAAAGCTCCGCTACCTTGCGGTGTTTGCAGTGATTGTTGTTGCAATGATCTTCAGCTTCCGTCGCATGCCAACCGCGTATCTGCCGGATGAAGATCAGGGTATTGTGTTGACCACTGTGCAGTTGCCTCCGGGCTCAACAAAAGAACAAACGCAGCAGGTGCTCGATAAGGTTCAGTCTCATTACTTGAATGATCAGAAAGACGCAGTGAAGTCATGCATGACAATCGCCGGAACAAGTTTTGCAGGTCGCGGACAGAATCAGGGCATGGCGTTTGTGATGTTGAAAGACTGGGACGAGCGAAAAGGTGCAGACCTTCGCGTTACCGCTGTTGCGCAAAAAGCGATGAGGACGTTCTCTCAATTCAAGGAGGCGATTGTATTTGCCGTCCCGCCTCCGGCTGTTATTGAGCTTGGGATGTCCACCGGTTTTGATTTCATGCTTCAGGATCGCGCAGGTCTGGGACATGAGAAGCTGATGGAAGCCCGTCGCCAAATGCTCAGCATGGCCGCAAAGGACCCGAGGCTAACACGTAATCGGCAGAATGGATTGGATGACGTTCCGGAATACCGGGCTGATGTGGATTGGGAAAAAGCGGGAACACTGGGCGTTCCCATCGGCAACGTTCACGACACAATCTCGGCAGCGTTTGGCAGTGCGTATGTCAACGACTTCATTCAAGGTGGACGCGTCAAGCGAGTCTATGTGCAGGCTGATGCTCCGTACCGTATGCTTCCTACCGACCTGGATCGCTTGTATGTTCGCAATGGCAAGGGAGGCGTTCTGCCTGTTACCTCGCTGGTATCTGACCGCTGGGTATACGCATCCCCTCGGTTAGAGAGATACAACAGCTTCCCATCACTGGAGTTTCTCGGTGAGCCGGCGCCTGGCAAAAGTTCCGGAGAAGCAATGCAGGCCATGGAGGAAATCGCTTCAAAACTACCTGCAGGCATCGGCTTCGAGTGGACCGGACTTTCGTATCAGGAGCGTATGAGCCATGCACAAACGGGGCTCTTGTATTCGTTCTCGGTGCTGGTCGTATTTCTTGTGCTCGCGGCATTGTATGAGAGTTGGTCTGTGCCAATTTCTATCCTGCTCGCTTTGCCCTTGGGTGTGATTGGTGGAGTGCTTGCTTCCTCATCCAGAGGATTGCCAAACGATGTTTACTTCCAAATCGGTCTGCTCACAGTACTTGGATTGACCACGAAGAATGCCATCTTGATCGTGCAGTTCGCGCGTATTCGTATTCAAGAAGGATTAGGTCTGATGGAGGCGACTCTCGAAGCCGCTAAGCTCCGCCTGCGTCCGATCGTTATGACGTCACTGGCATTTGGAATGGGCGTCCTGCCGCTGGCAATCGCAACAGGAGCAGGTGCCGGAGCAGAAAAGGCCATCGGCACCAGCGTGTTGGGCGGAATGATCACAGCCACGTTCCTCGCGATCTTCTTCATACCGCTCTTCTTCGTGATGATCGTTCGATTGTTCGAGCGGAAACGTCACCAGAAAGGCGCGCAAGAGCTTGGCGTACCGTTGGAACCCGCAGTTAAGGAGGGAGACTGATATGTGCAGGACATTCTTACCATTGTTGCTGATCGCAGCCTCTCTCTCGGGGACTGTTCATGCGCAAAAGTATGAACACCCCAAATCGCCAGTGCCTGCAGAGTGGCCGTCGAGCGTCCCCGTAACGAACAGTAATGCGGGTACCGTTGCGACATCCACGAAGTGGCAGGACTTCTTCACGGATAAGAAACTGCAAGAGGTGATCGCGCTTGCGCTGTCGAACAACCGCGATCTCCGAGTTGCAGCGCTGAATGTTGAGCGCGCGCAAGCGATGTACCGGATCCAGCGCGCCCAGCAATATCCAGAACTTGACGCTGCGGCGAGTGCAGATCTGTATCGCGTCCCGAAGGACCTTTCGTCTACGGGTTCGCCTTACACGTATCGGCAGTACAACGTCGGTGGAAGCGTCAGTTGGGAACTCGACCTGTTCGGCCGAATTCGAAGCCTCAAGCACGAAGCGCTGGAGCAGTATTTCGCCACCGAACAGGCGCGGAATGCGTCCCAAATCTCGTTGGTAGCATCCATCGCAGAGTCCTATCTCGCATTAGCAGCCGACAGGGAGAACCTGCATCTGGCTCAAGCGACATACCAGGCGCAGCAGGACTCCTACAACCTGATAAAGCAGACACGAGACGCAGGTATCGGCTCCGACATCGATCTGCGTCAGGCAGAAAGCCAGGTGGAAGCCGCCCAGGTCGATATCGCGCGATACACGGGGCAAGTTGCGCTGGATCAAAACGCTCTCAACCTGCTAGTTGGAGCCGCTGTTCCGGAGGATTTGTTGCCGAGTACGCTCCCCTCAGACGGTGTCACGAAAGAACTCGCGGCAGGACTGCCTTCAGACGTTCTGCTCCGACGACCAGACATTCTGTCATCAGAGCACGTCCTACTTTCAGCAAATGCCAACATTGGCGCAGCGCGCGCTGCATTATTTCCTCGTATCGCGCTTACCGCCGGCGGTGGAGTTATGAGCGGACAGCTTTCGAACCTGTTCACGCATGACCCCGGAACCTGGAACTTTGCACCGCAAATCCTCATGCCGATCTTCGACGCCGGATCGCGAAGAGCAAGCTTGAAAACAGCACGTGTCGACCGGAACATAGCAGTTGCTCAATACGAGAAGGCTATTCAGGTTGGCTTCCGCGAGGTGAGTGATTCCTTGGTATTGCGGTCGAGGCTCACCGAACAGCAACAGGCCCAACAGGCTTTGGTCAGTACGCTGGAAGAAACGTATCGGCTTTCCGATTTGCGATACAAGGCAGGAATCGACGGTTACCTCACCGTGCTGGTTGCACAACGTTCCATGTACGCGGCACAGCAGGGATTGGTCAATCTAAGGCTTGCTCGCCAAAGTAATTTGGTAACGCTTTACAAAGTACTTGGAGGAGGCGCTTAGGCATCTCCACCTGTCGGAATTCGGCTCCCACCAACAGGTGTTGATGCCCAGGATAAATACGTGCACTCTGATTCTAGAGTGCACGTAAACTCTTATGACCGAGACTGTACAACACACAAATCGTAAACTGGGCCGCTACCGAACTCTACTAGAGGTCTCAACCGCAATCGCGAGCCAACCCAACCTGCAAGCCGTATTGCAGAGTTTGCGAAGCTTGCTTTCAACCGTCGTTCCCTTTGACGCGGTCAGCATTCTGCTTCTCACTGAAGACGGCGTCTCGGTTCGCTTGTTCGCATTCGACAGTGGTCCAGAACCTCACCACATTGAGATTGGGACCGAAGCGCCGTTTGCGGGCACCGCGGTTGAAGCGGCTATCAATGAGCAGAAGCCGATCTATATTCCCGACCTCCAAGCCGAGTTTGCTAAGATCCCCAAAATTCCAAAGGATAACTGGCGTGGCGAGCTGAAATCCGGATACATCTTTCCGATCTCGACATCTCGAAGAAAACTCGGTGCACTAACTTTCAGCAAGAACAGTGTGGGCGAGGTCAGCGCAGAGGACCTCGAGCTGATGAGCTCGATTGCATCTCACATCGCGGCAGCGATCGAGGGTGCGCTCGCCACAGATGCCGCTGAGTTCTACCAGAGAAAACTGTTAGAAGAACGCGATCGTCTGCAGCTGCTTTTAGAGATCAACAATCAACTAGTTTCACACCTCGAACTAGACACCTTGTTCCGCGCTGCCTCGGCGTCTCTTCTCAAATACTTCGCAATCGACTTTGCAGGATTCTTCTTAATAGACGAGCGGCGCACTCGCCTCGAATGCGTAGTTCTGAATTTTCCGGGGCGAAGCGTGCAAAAGGAGATACCCGCAAGTGACCTAAGCGAAGAAGATCTGAACAGGATGTACACTCGGCATCCAGAGTTGTTGTCTCCGCGCGACATAGAGAAGTTTCCTGTTGCTGCGCGGGAGCACCTCACCACTGAATGTATCGAAAGTGTTGCCGTTGCACCGCTGCTTGGTGCAACCGGACCACTCGGAGTAATCTCACTAGGAAGTCGGCGTGCGAATCACTTTAGCCAGGACGATCTGGACCTTCTCGCGCAAATAGCGACACAGGTTTCTTTGTTTGTCGACAATGCACTCGCTTATCGTCGTCTCGCTGCATCCAGAGATCGCTTGGAGGAAGAGCGACTTTACCTCGAATCCGAGATTTGCTCGGAATACAACTTCGAAGACATCGTTGGCAAAAGTGCTGCACTACGCCAGGTTCTAGATCAAGTCGCCATCGTTGCTCCCACTGGATCAACGGTGCTCCTGCATGGAGAAACCGGCACCGGCAAGGAGTTGATCGCTCGAGCGATTCATAGTCTCAGCTCGAGAAAAGATCGCACATTCGTGCGGATCAACTGCGCAGCGATTCCTTCGGGGCTTCTGGAAAGCGAACTGTTCGGACACGAGAAGGGCGCTTTCACCGGTGCTCTCATGCTGAAGCGCGGCCGCTTTGAAATCGCCGACCACGGCACCCTGTTCCTTGACGAGATCGGCGATATCACATTGGACCTGCAACCCAAGTTGTTACGAGCTTTGCAAGAGCAGGAATTCGAGCGCTTAGGAAGCAATAAAACGGTTCAAGTTGATGTCCGTCTGATTGCAGCGACGCACCGCGATTTGTCGGAAATGATCCGCAACCAGCAATTCCGGGAAGATTTGTATTACCGTCTCAATGTCTTCCCAATCGAGATACCACCGCTTCGAGAGCGGCGAGAAGACATTCCACTCCTGGTGCACTACTTCGTCTCACGTTTATCGCGCCGCATGCAGAAGCGCATACAGACCATTTCGAAAGAAGCGATGAATGCGCTGAGTAAGGCGAAGTGGCCTGGCAACGTCCGCGAGTTGGAGAATTTCATCGAGCGCGCGGTCATCCTCACCCAAGGTAGCGAACTGAATGTGCCCATACAGGAGTTGAAGTGCGGGACCTCGCGACCTCTGCCCTCAGCCTCGAGCTTTGAGCAAGCGGAGCGACAGGCCATCATGGAGGCGCTGCGAACATCCTCGGGGCGAGTTTCTGGCAAGGGTGGAGCCGCCGAGCGTTTGGGGCTGAAACGAACGACCCTGCAGAACAAGATGCGAAAACTGGGAATACCTCGCACGGCCCAGTGATCCACGATCCACTAAGCGATTGCGCCGTTAATTCCGCCAGTAACCGCACTCGTATCACTGCCCAAATGCGGGCACACTGCCCGCAATACGTCACAGTTTTCGTCACCTATCGCACGTTTCCCCAACACCTGTGCGGATTTCCATGTGGCAACTGGGTTGCTGTAACAAGACTATCGCTCACGGATGTTCGAGAGTCGTGATACTAGCTCCGTGCTTCTGTGGTGGCATGACATACCCAGGCTTGTGCTCATGCGCTTAGTGGGGTTTGAGCGCAGGTAAGTCTATCTTTGGAAGTTCCTGAATGTTCGATTCGATTCGCATACTCATCCTTCTCACACTCACATCGGCACTGACATTGCCTTTGTCCGCGCAACCATCCGAAGTGCAGCAACACGAAACAGCCATCGTGATCGGCACCGTCACGGACAGCAATCAGAGCGTTGTTCCTGACGCGACTGTTCTTCTTCAAGACGCCAGCGGAGCCTACAGAAAGGAACTGAAAACCAACAACAATGGTTTTTTCGAATTCCAAGATGTTGCTGCAGAGACTGCTCTTCAGATGACGGTTACCGCGCCGGGATTTCAGCAGTGGACTTCAGAACTCACTTTGCGTCCTGGTGAATCAAAGATCGTTACGGGTGCCGTTCTACGTCTGCAACAGGTAGAGACCAGTGTAGATGTACGATACGATGCCGAAGAAATTGCAACGGAGCAGGTCAGGATCGAGGAGCATCAGCGTGTTCTTGGGATCATCCCAAATTTCTATGTCGTCTATGACCGAAATCCAGAGCCTTTGACGGCCAAACTCAAGTTTGCTTTAGCGTGGAAGGTGGCGACCGATCCAGTAACCGCAATTGGCGTGGGTGTACTCGCAGGCACTGAACAGGCTGGGAATAGTCCCGATTACCGTCAGGGAGCCACGGGATTCGGTCAAAGATTTGGTGCGAGCGCAGCCGACGGATTTACTAGCATTATGATTGGTGGTGCGATCCTGCCATCGCTGCTGCATCAGGATCCACGCTATTTCTATCAAGGCACCGGAACCAAGAAATCGCGCGCGCTTCGAGCGATATCTCATCCTTTCGTCTGTAAGGGCGACAATGGAAAGTGGCAGCCCAACTATTCGAGTATCGGCGGCGACTTGGCGTCGTCTGCAATCTCAAATGCCTACTATCCTTCGTCGAATCGCGGTGCCGGGCTCTTCCTAGGTAACTTCGCCATCAGCACGGCAGAACGCGTGGTGAGCAGCATCTTCCAAGAGTTCGTTATCCGCAAACTAACCCCGTCAGCCAGAGGCGGCGACTAACGAAGGCGAAGCGGCGGTGCATAAAACAATCGCGTCATGTGTGAACTCACATACCCGATTTCACGTCACCTTGAGACCAGAACATCATAGGATAAACGCCATGCCGAAGAATGAACTGCCTTGCCTCGATCCGTTGGAGGCCACTCCCAGAGTAATCCGAGGCCTTCTGGCTTGGTTATCGGACGAGGATGCCCGATGGAAACCGGCGCCGGACCGCTTCTCGGTAGCCGAAGTGCTCGCGCACCTGTCGCACTCTGAAGGCCACTGCTACCGCATGCGCGTGGACCGATTCATGAGCGAACAGTTTCCGGAGTTCGAGGCGGACGACGCGCAGATGTATCTCGACCTCTACCGCGGCGCCGATTGGAAGCATGCCTTCGCTACTTTTGTGGAACAGCGCGAAAGAAACATCGAGTACTTACGAGACTTGCCCGCCGCTGCTGGCGAGCACAAGGCCCTGCACCGGGAGTACGGGGAGATTACGCTGTCCGAGATGCTGCACGAATGGGTGCTGCATGACCTCGGTCATGTTCGGCAGATTGCCGAGCTGGTCCGTGCCCGAAAGTATCTGTCCGGCGCAGGCGCAATGGGGCGCTCGTACAAGCTCAACCCGTGAGTAGATTCATTTAGACCTTGATTAGGCCCTTGGGACCGGTCTCGGCCCCCAGGCAGTTCTGGCCTTGCTTGTACTAGCGATGAAACGACTCGGTCCTGGATGCGGCTGTGAGTCGAACGAGGTACTGCTGCGGATCTGCCCAGAACTTCTTTCGCAACTCACACAGGCCCTCGGCTCCGCCATAGCTAATAGATGAGCAAAGGTGCTTCAGGATCAATTGCACGACCGACCGCGCGGAACCTCGCGCAGGTACACTGACCTCGATTCCCTCGGCACCAATTGCCTCTACCTCTCGAGGCTCGGCTTCTTCAAGGTCGAGTCGGTCGCGCACTGCACTGACCGAAGCCATGCCGCGGAACACCTTGAACGGTACCTTCACAATTTTCTGGGATTCTGGTTCCAGCACGGACTTCAGTACGACTTCGCCGGGTGTTTCCTCCGTGCCTGCCAACGCAGACCCGAGCATGACAGTGTCACCGCCAAACATAAGCGCCTGCGCGATGCTTCCATCGCGCTTTACTCCTCCATCTGCGATCAAAGGAATATCTTCCGGGACCGCCATTTTGCAGCGCACCAGTGCCTCGACCTGAGGCACTCCAAAGTTCGTCGTCAGGCGAGTCGTGCACCCGCCACCCGGGCCAATGCCGACTTTGATAGCATTCGCGCCGCGTTCTGCGAGGAACCGTGCACCTTCGGCTGTAGCAACATTGCCAGCAATCAGCTCGACATCGTTGAAATGCTTTCGCAGTTGCTCCAATGCGATCTCCATCACCTTTGAGTGTCCGTGCGCAATGTCCACGACGAGTACGTCTGCCCCAACTCGAATCAGTTCCGCTGCACGCTCCAGGTAGTCTCCTGTGGCACCGACCGCAGCACCTACGCGAAGACGCCCCTGAGCATCTCGCGTTGCGAACGGCTGTTCTTCATGCTTCATCACATCTTTTGCAGTGATGATGCCCAGCAACTTGCCTTGGCCATCGACCAAGGGAAGTTTCTTCACCTTCTTCTCACGCATGACCTCCTCGGCTTCGGAGAGCGCAATAACTCCAGTGTGGACAATCAGTCGCTCGCGTGGAGTCATGCGTTCAGAGACAAGCCTCTCCGGATCGACGAAACGTACATCGCGCTTTGTCAGCAAGCCGGTCAGGTGCCCGGACGCATCAACAACCGCCAGAGTGCCCACGCGAGTTCGCTCCATCTTGCGAATGGCTTCGTCGATTCGCTGCTCACCCCTGATCGTGTGTGGGTCGGCGATCACGCCGTGCTGTGTACGTTTCACAGCGGCGACTTCCGCAATTTGCGGTTGAATGTCGCCTGCGCGAAATCCACGATCGATGATGCCGATGCCGCCTTCTTCTGCCAGCACAATCGCCATTGCTGCGCGCGTGATCGTATCCATGTTGGCTGACACCAAAGGCCGCTTGAGAGAGATACGCTGCGTGAAGCGGCTCGAAAGATCAACTCGACTCGGGTCGCGACGTGAGAGCTGGCCATATTGTGGAACAAAGAGGAAGTCGTCGAAAGTACAGCCGTGAACCAGTTCCAAAAGGTCCATACTCAATTGTCTCCGCCGTAGCAGTTTACTGGAGTCCTCCTTGGCCCGCATTTTCCGAGATTCACGACCATACAGAGCAGCGGTGATCACCATCACTGCAATCCAGGCGGAACGTGACTACGCTCACTGCCTCATGAGATAGGGCCGCCTCAGCGGGCGTTGACTATCCGGCGCGTTTTGCATGCTGTCGTTCTCTGCTTCGGGCGGCAGATCCAGCACTCATTGCAAATCGCGGTGCGAAAGGAGCCAGACCGTGATGATCGAATTCCTCGCTATCGCGCTCCTGATTATTCTTGGCTGTGCGATTCCTCGCTGTGTCATCACCCAGCGCCGCCTGAACGGTGAACTCACACGGACCTTGGGCGCGGTGGTGCAGACGCCGTTTTCTGCCTTTTCTGTCGCGCAGGCATTCGATCCCGACCAGGCAATCATATGGGAAACACAGGCTCCTGTTCTGCAGCGTCTCGCAAAGTCCGGACGAAGCGGTGTCTCCGTTACCGAGATGTATTCCTATTACCTGCGTTCAGCTCAGAGCTATCCCGAGATCTACGATGGCTCCAGCTTCGGAGGATGGCTTGTTTTTCTTCAGCAGGAGCAGTTGATTCGCCTCGAAGAGTCACGCGCTTTTGTTACAAAAGAAGGCCGCGAGTTCCTGGCGTTTCGAGTCGTGTCCGGTTCACCCTTTGCAACGAAGAACGCTGCCTGATGCGACAGCCGGAATAACCGGTCTGATCTTGAGCTGTGAGCGTAGCACTGCAACCAGAGTTCAGTCGGGCGACGTTAGCCACAACCGCCTGTCTCCCACCACTTTCATCCCGCCCTTGTCCGCTCTTTGCAATCTCTTCCGCAGCGTTCTAATTGCGAATCATGAACATACGTCATGACATGACCTAGCTCGCCACATGCGCATAAGGACACTTGCATCTTTAGTGACTCGAAAAAATGAGGTAATGTGGAGAACGCGAGAAAGCCAAGTTCCATTCCCGAGGGCGCCACATTGGCAATTTTCGTTGGATGTCTTGCGGCGACGGTGAAGAATCGCACGACGCTCCGCCTGACACTCCGATGAACAAACGACGTGTGCAGTGGAGGTCTAATGTCTGACGAGAAGTTCGCATTTGCCGTTGATATCGGCGGGACGAAACTTGCTGCGGCCGTGGTGAGCCGCAGAGGAAAGATATTGGCGCGTTCGATTGAGGCGGTCGATAACACCTCAAAATCAGGCCCCATTCGTCAGATTCGTCGTTTAGCAAAAGAGCTTGCGCGTACCGGTAATGTGTCTAGCGTCTTTTCTGCTGGTGGCGTCGCTGTTCCGGGACTGGTTCGTTCCAGCGGCACGGTGTGGGCTCCGAACATACCTGGATGGGAGCACATGCCGCTCCAAACGCGCCTGGAGCGCGCGTTGGAAATCCCGATCGCGATTGAGAGTGATCGCAATGCCGCCGCACTCGGCGAAACATGGATGGGTGCGGCAAAAGGGAAATCCAATGCAGTGGTGCTGATTATTGGAACGGGAATCGGTGCGGGCATCATTGCAGGCGGAGAGATAGTTCGCGGAGCGCATGAACTTTCGGGATGCGCTGGGTGGATGGTCGTCACCGAAAAACATGTGAATGAAGCACGGCACATGGGCCAGTTGGAAGCGTTTACTGCTGGGTCTGCCATCGCCCGAGCTGCCAACAGCGTTATCAAGTCCGGCACCAGCGGATTACTCGGTGACTTCAACGCTTCCGACATCACTGCAAGAAACGTGGCAGAAGCAGCACGTCAAGGAGATCCTGACGCACTGGCGATCTTTGAGGAAGCTGGAAACATGCTAGGTCGCGCAGTAGCGAACATCATTAGCATCCTCGACCCGGAGGTCGTGATAGTAAGTGGAGGTGTGTCGGGTGCGGCTGACCTTTACATGCCGTCATTGAATAGAACCGCCCGCGAGTGGGCGCAACCCCTTTCGTCGAGGCAGGTGAGAATCCGAGTAAGTATGCTCGGAGGAGACGCTAATCTGCTGGGTGCCGCTCGCTTGGCATGGAAACTTGCAACTCAATCCAAAACGCGTCGCCACAAGAACGCGAATGAGGCCGAGAAGCCAGCTGATGTTTCCGACGAACCACCAGTGCTTACGTCGTCAAGCTAACCCACCGACACTCCTCCTGTGAGCCGGACTCAAAGCTGAAATTCTCCGTGGGAACGACGTCTTGTGATGATGGTTTTCTAGTGGATTTTTCGACCGCTTTCCCCCGCAAGATAGAGCTCGTTTCGAAGCAAAAATAGAAAACCCTCTTTTCAATATTGCCATTGTGGAACACTTTTTAAGCCGTTTCAGCCCCTTGCTGGGCTGTTGTAAGAAGCTGCAGTAACGGCACTTATTAAGTTATTCACAGTTATTCATTCAAACGGCACGAATACTTCTTGACAGATTTCTTACTTGACGTGAATGTCGCCAACGATGAGGCGGTAGACCTCAGTACTCGAAGCATATTCGATACGGATGTGCGCCGTGGGTACTTTCAGGAGGAGGCATATGTTGAAGAGGCTGTCGATCCTTGTGGTCGTGTCATTTCTGTCCATATTTACCTTCGGGCAGAACGTGTCCAGCTCTCTAAAGGGCGTGATCGTTGACCCATCAGGTGCAGTTGTGGTCGACGCGACATTGACACTGACTAACCAAGGCACAAAAACAGGATTCACGACCAAAACAGATTCAAGTGGGTCTTTCACTTTCTTGAATGTCTTAAGCGGCAACTACTCGCTTGAAATCAAGGCCAGTGGTTTCGCAGGAAAGACGCTGAAGGACATCGCGGTCGAAGCCGCACAGGTTCGCACACTTGGAAATATCAAGCTCGACATCGGTAGCGCCGCGCAGGAGATTGTTGTAACTGCAGAGAGCGCCGCAATTCAGTTGGCCAGCGCAGAGAAGGCTGGCACAGTTACGGGCGCTCAGTTGGATACCTTGGCCCTACGTGGTAGGGACATGTTTGCTCTGTTGCAGACGGTGCCTGGAGTCGTGGACACGGGTGCATCCACTCGCGTCATTTCGACGCCGGATCAGGTAGCAGGTACCAACATCAACGGCAACCGCGATAGTGCAAAGAACTTCACTGTTGACGGAATCACGAACCTGGACACAGGATCGAACCAGACCGTACATTTCACTGTTTCCTCTGACGCGATCGAAGAAGTAAAAGTACTTACCTCTAACTACCAGGCAGAATATGGCCGCGGCGCAGGTGGCGCCGTAACGGTCATCACGAAGAGCGGTACCCAAGCCTTCCACGGAACGGGATATTTCTACGCTCGCAACGAAAGCATGAATGCTGCGGGGTGGGATGTTAATCACTACGATGAGCAGAAACAAATTGAGCGCGCGGGAATTGGTGGCTTCACACTAGGCGGCCCGCTATACATTCCCAAGAAGTTCAATACGCATCGCAACAAGCTGTTCTTCTTTGTGTCCGAAGAGTGGAGCAATTGGAAGCAGCCTGCATCAGCAAAGATTGTTTCCGTACCAACCGACCTGGAGAGAAGTGGCAACTTCTCGAAGAGCTTGGATAAGAACGGAAATCTGATCGTCATCAAAGATCCGACAACTGGCAAGCCATTCGACGGCAACATAATCCCGAAGGAGAGATGGAGCCAGCTCGGACATAGTATTCTGAACTTCTTCCCCGAGCAGAACTATACGAATCCTCAGGGCGCTTACAGGGGCAACTACCTGTCGCAATATAGCGGCCTGTACAAGCGCCGCGCGGATATGTTCCGCATCGATGCGAACATCTCTGACACACTCACCGCGTATTTCCGTTTCAATAACGACTCTGACAAGCAGAATCAGCCTTGGGGTAACTGGGTAACGAGCATGAACTGGCTGTTGACGCCAATCTCGTTTGACCAGCCAGGACGCGGCTTGTCAGCGCACGTCACCAAGATAATCTCCCCCACACTGGTGAACGAGTTCAACTTCGGCTGGAGTCACAATCACCTATCAGCTTTGCCAAGCGATCCGTCGAAGTGGCAGCGTTCGCAGCTCGGCATTCCGCAGTGGTTCGACGATACGACTTATCTTCCGAATATCTCCTTCGGAGGACTGCATTACACTCCTGCAAACATCAGTGTGATTGGGTCATTCCCGTATCAAAATACCAACGACATCTACAGCTTCGTGGACAACCTGAGCAAGTCGCTGGGAAAACACAACTTCAAGGCGGGCGTCTATTTCGAGCGAACCGGAAAGGTTTCTCCACTGTGGACCACCGCACGCGGCACCCTAAGTTTTGCGCGTAACACAGTGAACCCGCTCGACTCCAACGATGGTTTTGCGAACGCGCTGCTTGGAACCGTCAACAGCTACTCCGAAAGCTCGCAGGGTGGAAGCGGCGATTGGTGGTTCAACAATCTGGAAGGATACTTCCAAGACAACTGGAAGGTCACTCCCCGCCTGACGCTTGACCTCGGTCTGCGAATCTACCACTTGGGGCCGGTGATCGACTACAACGACAAGGCATCAACGTTCAACCCGGCCCTGTACAACACGGAAAAGGCCCCGCGTCTGTACTATCCGACCGCAGATGGGAAACAGGGATACGACAAGGTTACTGACACTTACGTTCCCGCAGTGGCGATTGGTGCACTTGTTCCCGGCAGCGGAGACTTCAACAATGGTTCATGCCAGGCAGGTAAGAACGGATGTCCGGATGGGCTGGCCAAGACCTCTGCAATAGACTTTGGCCCGCGCTTCGGATTAGCCTATGACGTCTTCGGCAACGGGAAGACTGCTCTGCATCTTGGCGCAGGAATCTTCAAGGACCGCGGCTCGATTCTGCCAGCAGTTTATTCCGCCGGTAGCGCTCCGGTCGGATATACCTCCAATACTTACTACACGAAGCTCGACCAACTGAGCGCGGCTGGCGGCTATCGCTTCCCGAGCGGAGGTTGGTGGACCAGTGGCGCGTGGGCGTACTACGGTCGCGCAAAAACGCCGACGGTAACAAACTACAGCGTGGGCGTTCAGCAACAGCTCCCGTCAAACATGGTTCTGGATGCCTCTTACGTCGGCAGCATTTCACGCCATCTGTGGATTGATAAGAACATCAACCCAATCACGCTTGGTGCGCGTCTTAACCCGGCGAATGCTGGGCTTTCAGATAACTTCATGCGAGTTTATCCGGGCTATGCGGATATAACCGCGCAGCTCAACACCGGCACCGCCAACTACAATGCCCTGCAGATTAAGTTGGACCGAAAGTTCAGGAAGGGTCTGCAGGTAGGAGGCGCCTACACCTGGTCGCACACCCTCGGAGTTACAAGCGGTGATGGTGATGCGGTTAGCTCATATTTCAATCCTCGTAGTTTCAACTACGGACCATTGGCATACGATCGCGCTCAGTCTCTGGTGATTAATTATTCGTACGATCTCCCGAGGTTAGGCGAAAAGCTGCATAGCAAACCCTTAGGCTGGTTCACGGACAACTGGACAGTCAGCGGGATCTCCAGCTTCGTCAGTGGCGGGCCGGTAACACCATATGTCACGGATGATACGTATCCTGATGTCACCGGATCCTCTGACAGTGACAAAGGTCTGCTCGTAGGAAAACCGCATAGCTCAGCTTACGGACCACACGGCGAGAAACTGCTGTTTAACCCAGCAGCTTTTGCCCCAACGCCGCAAAACACCTATGGACACCCGAACTTTGGCAACGTTCCTAATGGGGTTTTGCGCGGACCTGGCATCAGTAACTTTGATCTCACCTTGGCGAAACGCATCGTCTTTACGGAGCAGCGATACCTTCAGTTCAAGGCTGAGGCGTTCAACGTTTTCAACCATACGCAATTCGCTTCGTATGACTCGACCCTCACCTATCAGAAGAATGCAGATGGGTCATACACACCAGATAACCCAACCGCGGGAACGTATGATCATGCTCGCGAGCCGCGAAAGATGCAGTTGTCGCTGAAACTCTACTTCTGATGTAACTTGTGCCCAAGGCACTGTGCGGGTGTTAGTATTCCGACATTCGCACAGTGCATTTTTGAAGCAGCAACTGTAGTTTGAGGACTTGTATCAAATGAAGCTCAGGCTTAGTTCAATATGCTTTCTCGCAGTCTTAACTGGAATCTTGGCTGTCGCAGCTGATGGACAGGTCGCTCCCGCGACACCTGCGCCCAACGAGAAAGCAACGCACGGAAACCCAACTTTCTTTCCGGTCTCTACATGGTACAGCGGTGGCAAGGCTCGCGCCCCGATGCTATCCCCGATCACGGCGAACTCGGAAAACGAGTGGCGAGAAGACCTCGTAAGTATTAAGAAGTTGGGATTCAACACGGTTCGCACGTGGACCGAGTGGTCGACGAATGAGCCGCGCGAGGGAGAGTATCACTTCGAGAATCTCGATCTGATGTTGAAACTTGCAGACGAGGTCGGTCTGAAAGTGATCATCCAGGTCTACGCTGACTCCGCACCGGAATGGGTGGGTAAGAGATTCCCTGATGGAAATTTCATGTCTCAGGGCGGATTGGTAGTGAAGTCGCAGGCTGCACCCGGGTACTGTTTCGATCATCCCGGAGTGCGCCGCGTTATGTTGAAGTACTTTCAGGAAGCGGCCAAACATGCAACCAAGAGCCCCGCATTTTATGCGTGGGACTTGTGGAGCGAACCCGCAGTGATGAATTGGGCCGAGCCAGAGTACATGGCCAGCCCACAATTCTGTTACTGCCCCTACACCCAGGCTCGCTTCAGGGAATGGCTAAAGGCGAAGTATGGAACGTTAGAAGCGTTGAACAAGGCGTGGTACCGAACATTCGAGAAGTGGGATGACGTAGAACCGCCGCGCTTTGGAACGATACTTACTTATACCGACTTTATAGATTGGCGCACGTTTATAGCGGACAAGATTGCGGGCGATCTCAAGATGCGCAATATTGCGATCAAGGATATCGACCAGATCCACGTCACCACCAGCCACGCCCCGAATCCTTCTCCAGTGTTCCGTACCATGGCGGATGCGATGGATGCGTCAGATGACTACCTGATGAAGAATTCCGTCGATTACTTCGGAACCAGTTTCTATCCGAAGCTCACATCGCCTGAGCACGATATGAACCTTCAGCGCCGCGCGTTGGTTATGGATATGACCCGCGCAATCACCGGCGACAAAGGGTTCTACGTCGGAGAGCTACAGGGCGGCTACGGAGTGCATGGCACGATTTCGGGCAATCCGATTACGCCCAGCGATCTTGAACTCTACACCTGGGGAATGGTAGCACGCGGCGCAAAAGCCATTAACTACTATGCCTTCTATCCCATGAGTACAGGGTATGAATCCCTCGGCTACGGGCTTATCAATTTGGATGGCAAGCTGACCGAGCGTAGTCAGCGAGCAGGATTTGTCGCCCGCAAAATCTCGGAGAACGCTGACTTCATTCTTACTGCAAAGCCGCAGTCTGCAGAGGTGGCGGTCGTCTTCAACCCACTTGTTCCGCTCCTAGGAGGAGAGCAGGCATATGGAGACCGGCGTTCCATGCATCGCGCAGTTGCTGGCTACCACCGCATGTTCTTCGAACGCAATATTCCCGTCGATTTCCCCAGTGCACGTGAGTTGGATGTTGAGAAGTTGCATGCTTACAAGCTGGTCATAGTTCCTTACCCGCTGCTGCTCACCGCAGAGATGGCGGACAAACTAAGACAGTATGTTGCAGATGGCGGTCACCTGTTTGTGGAAGCGCGGCCGGGCTGGGTTGATGAACAAGGACACGCGCAACCTATCCTCCCCGGATTTGGTTGGCACAAGATGACGGGAGTACGCGAATCTCAAGTGCTTCCTGGTAAGCAGTTCAGTGTGCAGTGGGGAACGGCTAGTTTCCCGGGCATGAGTTTCGAAGAGCAATTTGAACAGTTGGATCCTTCAGCCAAGGTCGTCGCGAAATTCGAAGATGGTACTCCCGCCGCGTATGAGAAGGCTTATGGCCGTGGAAGCATCGTGATCCTTGGAACTTTCGCGGGTGAGCCTAACGCGTTGACTCCGGTTGCAAATCATCCTCTGGCAGATTTGCTTGCTCAATGGGCAGGCGTCTCTCACCCGCAGATGAAGGCGTCCTCATTCGTGGAACTGCGGGTTATGAGCAGTCCGAAAGGCAAGTTGCTCGTTTTTCTGAACCACGACAAAACGCAAGCACACGTGCAGTTTGCCGATGCGAACGAGAAAGCACCACGGGCAGTGACGGAGCTAATGACCGGAGAAGCAGTCACTCTCAAAGAAAAATCGCTGGGGTTGGCAATGGACATACCCGGTGAAAGCGCCCGTGTCTATCGCGTAGATTTCTAGAATTTTTCATTCTTGGAAGACAAGATGTTGAGGAGGAAGTGTGAGTCTTTATCAGTATAAGGATAGGATCGCGGAAGTTATTTCGGCTATTTGGGATACTCAGGCAAAGAACATCGAACAGGCCGCAGCTTTGATGTCGGAAGCCATAGCCAACAAGGGCTTGGTTCACATGTTTGGCAGTGGCCATTCAGTGCTGCCGGTGCAGGATATGTTTCCCCGTTACGGTGCATACCCAGGGTTCAGGCCATTCATGGATTCGCGGCTGATGTGGACCAACGTGATCGGGTCTGGCGGGGCTAAGGGATTGCTATGGCTGGAACGTCGCGAAGGGTATGTGCAGTTGCTGTTCGAAAACGAGCCAATCCAGAGCGGAGATGTGATGCTCATCTTCTCGCACGGTGGCCTGAACGCGGCCGGAATCGAAGTTGCAATGGAATCGAGGAAGCGCGGACTCAAGGTTGTTTGTGTCACCTCGATGGCAAACTACAAGGTTCGCAAAGCAGATCACTCGAGCGGAAAGAAACTCGCCGATTGCAGCGATGTGGTGATTGACAACTGCTGTCCTCCGGAAGACGCACTGGTCAAAATCGAGGGTTGGAAAGCGCCAGTCGGGGCAAGCTCGACAATCGCTACCGTCATGATTGGCATGGCGATTATGTCGCAGACGGCAACGAACTTGGCAAAGCTCGGCAAAACACCGCCAGTGTTCGTCTCTCCCAACGTTCCGGGAATTCCGCCTGACAACTACGCGAAAGTCTACGAGGAGTACGAACGGTCGCTGCGCCGGTAGTTGCTTCCCAGAGCCGACCCCGTTCAGTCACCGGGGCCGGCTCGCATTTCGAATACGTTGCGGCGGGTCCGAACCCGCAGGAGGTCGGAGAATGCGCAATATGAGCGTTCTCCGGTGAATGGCGATGCCGAAGCGAAGTGCAGTACTAGCCATCGATCTGGGTGGCACGAAGGTCTGTGTGGCAATCGTAGACCGAGAGGGCACAATTCTAGCGCGGCGCACCGAGCCTGTTGACGAATCACTTCGGCTTGCTCCCGTTGGCCAAATGGTCCGCTTAGCAGTTGACCTGATAAACGACTCTGCAAATGAACTGCAAGTCTCCGCGGCTGGTGTCGTCGTCCCCGGACTGGTGCGTCAGGACGGCACTGTCTGGGCACCGAACATCGAGGGCTGGAAGCGAATAGCTTTGGGGCGACTCTTGCAGGAGAGGCTTGGCGTTCCAGTTGCGGTCGATAGTGACCGAGCGGGTGCAGTGCTTGGCGAGGTGTTCTCTCCGAAGGGAGCCGCGCACGGCAAGTCTGACGTAGTTTCCATGATCGTGGGTACCGGAATTGGTGCCGGAATCCTTGTGGACGGAAAGCTCGCTCGTGGCGCTCACCGGTTATCTGGCTGCGCCGGATGGATGGCGCTAGCTCCGCATACCCCGAGCGACTCCGGTGAGATTGAGTGCCTCGAGACGTTTGTGTCAGGCCCGGGAATTGTCCGACTCGCCAGTGCTTTGATTGAGACTGGTCTGGGTGGTCGAATGAGCGAATTGCCTGAAGCACAATTGACCTCCTACAACATCGCACAGCTTGCACGAGAAGGCGACGCAGCCGCTCAGATGGTCTGGAGCAAGATGGCTCAATTGCTGGGTACGGCTGTCGCTACGGTCATAAGTCTCTTCGATCCTGAGGTGGTCGTGATCGGTGGAGGCCTTGTTCAGGCGGCCGATTGCTTCTGGAAGGAAATGAAGCAAGTTGCACTAAAGCAGGCTCAGCCGCTAGCCGCGAAGCAAGTAAAGATCGTGCTGAGCAGGTTGGGTAATGACGCGAATCTCCTCGGTGCGTCCTATCTTGGATTTGACGCATTGCAATTCCGAGCAGGACAGAGAAAGCGAAGAAGCTCCGCCAATAACAGTAGGGTGCGCGCATTCAGCATGAGTTCTTCAATATAGATAAAGCAGCACCAATATGAGTGAAGTTAGCTCGAGTCTTTGACCAGGGGTAACGATGATTCCATCTAGGCGAGGATATCTGTTCATGGCGGCGTGTGCCGGAATGGCAGAGTTTGGCTTCTCTCTCACTCTGCTAGGAACACTGTTTGGCTTTTCTGAGTTCCGAAGCCGCCTGCACGTCGACGTTTTGAAACAGGGCGAACTTTCTTCGTTGTTGTTTCTCGGAATCTGGCTTTCAACGGTCATTGTGGGGCCAATCATCGATCGCTTCGGTAACAGGTTGGTCCTCGCTACTTCTTCATTTCTGGTATCGGCAGCGTTCTGGAGTTTTGGAGCGGCGGACTCCTTTTCACTCGCGTGCGCTTCAGCGCTGTTGCTCGGCTTCGGGGGCGGTGGATTGAACACCTCGACGAATGCTGCTGTATCTGAACTTTATGATGACAATCGCGGAGCTATGCTGAACATCCTCGGGGTCTTTTTCGGCGCAGGAGGTGTTCTTGTGCCGCTGCTCGCGGTAAGAATGTCCCCTGGGTCGGCGATCACCGTAGCCGCATCGTTCTCCGCGTTATGTGGCCTGATGTACCTGTTTTCGCCATTCCCGCCTGCCCGAGAGGCGCACAGTTTTTCACTGGGGCAGGCCGTCAAGGTAATTGCTTATCCGGGAGTTCTGCTATTCGCATTCCTCTTGTTCTTCGAATCTGCGAACGAGCAGGTGATGAGCACATTCACTTCTACGTGGCTTGGAGAAGCAGGCGCGACAGCGCGTTGGGCAACGCTCGTACTAGCTGGATATCAGCTCTCAATGGCAGTTGGTCGCATCATCGCGGCTCAATTACTCAAGGTGTTCTCCAAGCAACAGATCGTCATGGTGAGCGCCATCGGGTCACTCGCTGGAACAGTGACAATATTTGCGTGCCATGGATATCCGGCAGGAATGGCTGCGGGTGTGGTCCTCTCAGGTTTGTCTTTCGCAGCAATCTATCCAACCGTATTAGCGATAGCTGGAGATCGTTATCAAAGGTTCGCCGGGACAGTTTTTGGCGCTATGTTCGCAATTGCCCTCACGGGCGGCATATGCGCTCCGCCTGCTGTCGGACTCGCTGCAAGGAGCATGGGACCGCGTTTTGGAATCATCGTGCCTGTGTTCGGAACATTGATGATTGTGATCATGGCTACTGTTATCGGAATGAGTCAGAGTCTTAGGCAGCCGCTTCTCGATATTCCCGCACACGAGCGTGGAACAGAATAGGTTGTCTCGTAAGGTGCCAGGGAATTACATCATTCGTCGTCTAACTCCGGAGTAGTGTTCGATTCGTGGTACCCAAAATAAGTCGAGTCTTGATGTGCATCCCGTGTGAACACAAAGAGCACCTTGGCTTTGACCCGCATTGTGAAGCGACTCGGCATCCACAGGCCCGACGCTATCGGCTTCTGTTCCATGTGGAAGCTCGTGCCGGGAGTTACCTGAGCGAAGTTCTGAATCCACACGGGCCGGAATACCTCTGCATGCACCATCACCCAGTGAAGAGTTGCAGCATCGATCCACAAGCGACCTCGCATCCCCGTCAGAGCCTTGGCTTCTTTGTTCGGCGGCCGATACGAACTCTTCGGACGACCTTCGAAGACGTACACCGGTCTGCCCTCGATTACTTGCTGCCCAAGAGACTTGAACTCCATAGCTTTCGGGAGTTCCTGCAAAAACAGTTGGTTGCGATCAAGCTCTTTTCTGTACTCTGCGATCCTCTGCTGCCATTGTTGCCTGGTCTCAGACTTACGCCTAGCTATCTCCGCCTTCAGTCGATCTCGCTCCCAGCCTTCCTGCTCCGCTGAGAGCGGCTTGTCATCTATCTCGACCAGGCGCGAATACCTCGATCCGTCGAGCATCATCACTTCGTATGTTCGGCTGTTACTCCCTTTGAGCTCTCGATTGAAGTAATCATACCGATCTGCTTGCTCCCAGTCCTTGCGACTAACCTCAATCGACTTTTCCAACAAATTCAGATTGGGCGATTCCTGTGCAGCCGGCATCTCGGCACCAGCCGCTGCAAGTACAAGGATTGCGAGTGCGGCAGTACGCGTTACTGCGCGCAGAAACTTGGCCAACTGCATCTCTCCCGAATCTCTACGGCAGTAGAGCACATATCCTGGTTACCGCACCCATGCTCCGTATTCAATGAGGGTGAAGTAACAGGACTTGCATCGTGATCATACTTCTGAATGGCCCGCGCATTGCTGAAACCATGGATTGTCACATCTCTCATGTGACTTCACGCACTGACTGTGAGTGGAACTGGACATATGCTCCGCGCAACGCTTGGGGCTAGGAGGCATTAAGTTTCTGAAATCTGGAGCTGGTTCCAAGGCGGCGCCTGCGCACACGGAGCGGCGTTGAGTTTACGACAAACCCCGACCTTGTGCACGGACGGAGGGGCACATGCTCAAGATCGACATCCACAACGAAGAAGACTTGGCTACGTTCGTCTTGAGCGGCGAGCTGATCGGCAATGACGTAGACGAGATGCGTTGCTACTACAGGGTCTTGTCCGTGCTGATGCAGAAGAAGTCTGTCATCCTGAATCTCGCAAAGCTCTGTCTGCTTGATGATGCTGGCGCCGATCTTATAACCGAGATCGTGCAAAGCGGAGCAGAGATCATCACCGGCACTCCGCCGTCACCGCACAGCTTGGCACAAGTTCTTAGCCATGTTCCGCGAGTGCCAAGGAGTGATATTCCGGTGGGCGACCCAGCGCCTCAGACGTTGTCGCTTAACACTATCCTCTATCCGACTGATCTGTCCCCGTGTTCTGACGCAGTCCTGCCGTATGTCTACAAGCTTGCACAACTGCACCACGCCCAGGTGCTCATGGCACACGTCCTGACACCAGATGGATACAAGGACCTGCCTCTAGACGTCAGAGATAGAGTGCTGCAGGCAGCCGAGCAAAGCGTGCGCGATCAACTGATTGAATCCGCGAATTCCTCGTGCCTGAAGGAAGTCGCACACGAGGTCTTTGCTGACCACGGTTATGTCTGGCCGGTTCTTTCTGATCTCATCGAGAGGAAGCAGGTCGATCTGGTTGCAATCGGAACACATGGGCGGCGTGGGCTTAACAAAATAATTTGGGGATCTGTCGCCGAAGAGATTTTCAGACTTTCAGAGTGTCCTGTGCTCACGGTCGGTCCACGCTCTATCAAAGCCGTAGTCGAAAATGTCGAATTCGCCAACATCCTCGTCGCAACTGATTTCTCTCCTGAGTCGCTGAATGCACTCCGATACGCCCTGTATCTCACTCACCAAAACCAGAGCAAGTTAACGCTGTTGCATGTCTTGCAGGAAATGAAATCAGAGCCGCTCACGGCGAGGATCATGGAGGCGGAATTTGTCACCGAAGGCCTCAACCATGTGCACATGCCGTCCCGTCCAGAGGAACGCCTGCAGTATGCAGTTGAATTCGGTGCGGCCGACTCGTGCATCGTCCGAGCAGCCGAGGAGCGGCACGCCGATCTGATCGTGTTGGGACTCTGCCACAAGCACGCTCAACTTGGTCCGGTTGGCACTCATCAATTAGGGGCGACTGCCTACGGAGTGATCTCTGACGCTCCTTGTCCGGTTATCACCGTGCGCGGCTTTCGCGTGCAGGACAGGCCCCGCGATGAGGTAGCCTTACAATACGTCCCGTAGTACGATCTAGCGATGGCGCAAGAGAAGCGAGTCCGACTGACGGAGACGGTCAAGGCCGCAGGTTGAGCGAGCAAGCTAAGTCCGGCGGTGCTGGACTCGGTGCTTGGGAAATTAGCCCGGCAAGATAACCCGAATGTTCTGGTTGGCTTCGACAAAGCCGACGATGCCGGAGTGTATCTCCTCACTCCTGACCTCGCGCTCGTGCAAACGGTGGACTTCTTCACGCCCATTGTCGACGATCCCTACACCTTCGGACAGATTGCAGCCACTAATGCTTTGAGCGATGTGTATGCGATGGGCGGAAAGCCTATCTCATCACTTGCAATGGTTTGCTTCCCCGAGAAGGAAGATTCCGGAATCCTTGAGCAGATACTTGCTGGCGGCCTCAGTAAGATGGTCGAAGCTGAATGCGCCGTGATTGGCGGCCACAGCATTCGCGATCCGGAGATCAAGTTCGGCTACTCCGTCACTGGAACCATCAATCCTCGATGTCTGCTCACAAACTCCGGCGCACGTCCTGGTGACAAGCTAATCTTCACCAAGGGATTGGGGACCGGAGTAATCTCAACCGCTATCAAGCGCGGAGAGGCACTTCCTGAGTGGATCGCCGCGGCGACAGCGGCCATGACGACACTCAACAAACGAACCTCAGAGATTGCTCTTCAGTACGACGTTCATGGCATGACCGATGTCACCGGATTCGGACTGCTCGGACACGCTCGCGAACTGGCCTTGGGTAGCGATGCGAGTCTTCGCATCGTTGCTTCTGCAGTGCCGTTGCTTCCCGGTGCTTTGGAGTGCGTTGAGCGCGGCTTCGTTCCCGGCGGCCTGAGGAACAATCGTGAGTTTGCAAGTGGCTGCGTGCAAGGCGATTCCGTACCTGAGCACCTGGAGTCGCTTCTCTACGACCCGCAAACGGCAGGGGGCCTGCTCATCGCTCTCGGAGCAACTGATGCGGATTCTCTTGTCAGCGCTCTCCGCTCTGAACAGATCAATGCATCCAACATCGGAGATGTGTTGTCCAAGACGAAGCCGCTGATCCGAGTCGAGCAGTGATCAGCGAATCTCAGTCATCTTAGGAGATGAGAACCTGCATGCAAGCGCCGTCGCACGCTAAACGCAGACTCCTCCTAGCTCGGATTCGAGTTGCTCGTCAGTGAGCGCTTCACCAGCGTTCAATCGGATCAGAACTTGAGTAACCACTGACTTCGCATGCTCACTGTCGCGGTGCAGCAAGTAGCCCGAAAACACATGCCGTCCGTTCATCGCGTCCGAGAGCGCATCTTCTTTTTCGTGCTCGCCAAGTTCGGTGAAGTAAACGACTCGATACTCCCCGTCCTGGCGCTCACGAAAGATTTCGAACATGATCTTCTTGCCGTCAAGCATAGTCAAGCTCCGCTGTATCGTTATGCTGCAATCTGCTGCATCTTTGCGCGAAGGAGCACCTCGAGGTTTGCTAACTGCTGGTCCACTTCCTGCAACGCCACTTGGCGCTTGAGAATGTCTTCGCGATAGCGCTTCAGGAAATAGTCAATTGTCTCAACGCGGATCTTGATGGAGCCCGTGGGCTTGTTCTCATCAAGGTCTTTGAATGAGAAGTACGGAGTTCCGGAGTTCTCGATGATTTGTTCAATTGCCGTGTAGATCGGCGCATCGTGGCCACACTTGAAGCTTGAGACTTCAAGGGCGACCAAGTTCGGGTGGCGTGCAGTGAACTTTGCGGCCCAGATCTTGTGATTTGTACTTGCCGAGTAGGCATTCTTCCAAACGTCACTTATATCGAGCGCGTGCTTGATCCTGCCTGTGGCGACGTCTTCGGCGAACAACCTGCCTAAGAGATCATCATCGAGAGGCAGGAAGCTTTGCGAAAAAATTGGGTACCCGAGCTTCTGGAATTCGTCCATGATCTCGTGATTCACCCCGGGATCGTGGTGATAGACGCGGCCAAGCATTACGATTCCGATGCGATTGTCACGTTCCAATTCGTCTAAGGTTTGGCGGGCCCGACTGCGCATGGAAGAATCGAAATCTTGCTGAATTCGGAAACCGGTGTCGATCGCGCGTTCATTCTCGTCCTCAGACACTCCGAGTACATGACTCCAAGCACGAAACATTTGCAGGCCAAACAGTTTGCGGTCCGCCAGATTCAGAATCGGATCGAGATACTGAATTCCGTTCTCCGCAAAGAGATCGCCTTCCTTCGTGAACGCCGCCTTTACCGCGTTAGGAGTAGCGGTAACCGTAGGACACGCATTCGATCCCGTGCAAACCTTCAACGTCGTCGTGAGCACATCGATCATGGGAAAGAAGATGGCGTCCAATGGCTTCTTCGCGTGCTTCGCGTAAATCAAGTTGTAGATGTGCGGGATCCCTATTTTTGAGGGGAAGCATGGATCCACCGCTCCGCGGTTCGCTCCGGCTTTATACATTTCGCGATTCGTGAAATCCGAATAGACGATGTTCTCTCCTGGGACCCCGAGAGCTTCGAGGTATCCGCTGAAGAGCGGTGCGTAGGAATACATGTTGAGTACGCGAGGCATCCCGATGCGAATGGTCTTGCGCTTTTCCATTAGTTCGAGACGGCGCTTGCCGGCAGCGGAGGTCCAGGGGCGAACAGTAGGAATGGGGTCGGCAACCGATGCCGGATTGCGTGCTTTCCAGACTTCGCGGGAAGCGATCTCGACGTAGTTTGGGTTGGCGTTCTTTACTGCTTCCAGTCCGGCCTTGATACCACGCATGGCATTCACGTCTTCGACCTGCCCCTTCTCGCAAGTCGAAATGATCAGACGTCGTTCGCCCGCCTGAAGCGGAACCTTGGATTTGAAGACCGCCAGAGGATTATCGCTCGCTTGAACGGAATCCACATGCACGTCAATGAATGTGCGCAGGCAATTATTCTTGCAGAAATAACAACGAGTGTCTTCGTTGCGAGTCGTGCGATAGGCGATCTTCTGCACGGCGTCCACGCCGATGAACTCGGTGCGATGGCCGTTGTTGTAGAGTCGCATCGCTTCAACGGCAGCACCTATCGCACCCGATTCTCCACAGTGCTCATGCACAATCACGTCAGGCTCACCCTGTCCGTGAAAATGAGATTTCACAAAATCGACTTCAGCTTTCACTGCGGCAAGATTTTTTTGCGTGCCGCCTTGCAGGATGAAGCGCGAACCCAGCTTCGATAGATTCGGAATAGCGGCGACGTATAGGAAGATGTTCTTCGGAAGCACTGCCGCCAAGCCTGCGAGAATCTCTTTTGGCTGCCATCCCTGGCGCTGAAAATTCACGATATCTGACTGCATGAAGACTGCGCAGCCATATCCGAAAAGAGGCATTGTCTCAGCCGAGAACGCGATGTCGGCATACTTCTCAACTTCTATGCCAAGCGACTCTGCAGTGGACTGCAGGAAGTAGCCATTGCCGGCGGAACATTGAGTGTTGAGTTTGAAGTCCTTTACGCGGCCATCTTTCAGAACGATTAACTTGATGTCCTGTCCGCCTACATCGACGATGCAGTCTGGATGCTCATAGAAGCGCATCGCAGACTCTGTGTGGGCAACGGTCTCGACCAGAGCAACATCGGCGCGGAGAACGTCCTTCAAAACGTCCTTTGCATAGCCAGTGGTGCCAACTCCAAGTACATTGAGGGTTGCGCCTTGTGCCTCTACCTGCTCGCGGAGAGCAAAGAACATATCGACTGTGTCCTGGATGGGATTGCCGTTTGAGAGTTGATAGGCCTTGCAGCGCATATTGCCTGATTCGTCGATCAGCACTGCTTTGGTTGACGTCGAGCCACCATCCACTCCGACGAATCCGCGAACGACCGAGCCGGGTTCGAACTGCTCCGGTGTGAACTTCTTTACTGCGTAACGGCGTTTGAAGTCCGCAAGTTCTTCTTCGGAGTCGCTTAGCCCTTCTGCTCCTGAAGCCGCCTTCTCTTGCTCGCGCCCGACCTGGATGTAATCTTCGAGACATTCAGTGCCGCGATAAACTCCGATTTCGAGTTCTTCGTCTTTACCGAATTCAACTGCACCGAGCGCAGCGAAGTATTGCGCGTTCTGTGGAACCTTGATGAGATCTTCCGGTTTAGCTCCTTCGGGTAACTCGACCTTTCGTTCTTCCCACATTCGGGGGATGTTCTGTTGCCAGGCTTCGCGCATGCCGCGAATGAAACTGTTGGGACCTCCGAGGAGCAGAACGTGTGGGCGAAGTGTGTGCCCCCTGGTCAGCACGCTGAGGTTCTGCAATACAATGGCGTCGAACAATGACGCCATGAGTTGATCAGGTGGAATGCCTTGTTTCTGCAATCCGTTTATGTCCGTCTCGGCGAAGACACCACACTTTCCAGCGACAGGATGCAACTTGACGCCGTGGTAGCCCTGATCGCAAAGCTCATCTACCGGGATCTTCAGCTTTGCGTTGATCTTGTCGATCACCGCACCAGTTCCGCCTGCGCACTTGTCGTTCATCGACGGAATCTTCTTCTTGCGCCCGGTGCTCTCATCTTCTTTGAAGACGATGATCTTGGCATCCTGGCCGCCGAGTTCGATGACGGAGTTCACTTCAGGGTGTAGCTTCTCAACGGCCAAGGACACTGCCGTCACTTCCTGGACGAACTTCCCGCCGACGAGATTTGCAAGTGAACCGCCGCCAGAGCCGGTGACGAATATGCGGGTATTGCCGGGCGCAATTCCGATTTCGCTCTGCATTCGCAACAAGAATTCGAGAACCTTTTCAGGTTGCTTCGTTTCGTGCCGCTGGTAGTCCTGCCAGAGTATGGCATCGGTAGAAGGGTCTACCACTACGGCTTTCACCGTCGTGGAGCCCACATCCAAGCCGACGAAATACGAGATGTTTCCGGAAGGTTGTGGCTTGGTGATAAGGCGCGGTTCCGCCGCACTTTTGCGCGGACTACTTACGAGCGAATCAAGTGCAACGTCAATGCCCTTTGGCCTGTGCTCGTGGCTCATGAAGATTCCCCACTCTTAAAGGCACGCCGACTCTGCGGCGGGGTTTGCATCGCGTCAAATAGAACTATGCTGCGACAGGACGTGATACCGGCCAGATTCGGGGGTGGCTGCGCATCAGGTCGCCCACGTGGAGGACAAAGTTGGCTGCCTCGCCTGTGATTCCGTGACGGTGTGGCACGTGATAGAAGACGTTACGCAGCTTCGGATTTTCATCCACATACTCTCGAATGTCTTCTAGCCTTTGGCCTGACTTCGCAAGCGCTTCCTCGAAACCCAGGCGTGCCTTGACCTTTGCTTCTCCAAGAGCCATCTGCACTCGGCTGTGCGCATTGATCTCGCCTTCGCCGGAGGTTTCGATTGGGAGGAAGATCATTTCTTTGTAGCGGTTCGCGACCGCTGATTGCACGGCGTCCGACTGAGTTGAGGGCATGCAGCCGAACGGCTTGAGCGCGAGCACCATATGGCACAGGCGATTGGTTGTGTAGTATACATTCTTGCCGACTTCAAGGTGTCCTTCGCCGCCACGGGCAAATTGGTTGTAGAACGGATTGGCCAACTCAGCCAGCTCCTTCTGCGGAACCAACTGATGCGCAAGTCCGCCTAGCCCTTCTATTACTCGCCTATATTGACGATCGTAAATCCGTTCACCAACCGTCATCATCAGCCACTTCTTGCGGAAGCTGAGCTCATTTGCAAGATGCTTCTTTGCCTCGTACCAGCGAACGTTCCTGTAGGGCGCATCGATGGCGCGCCGGAAGCGGGCGCGCTCTTTCACCTGGTACATCATGTACATCACCCAAGTGCCAATCGGCTCGACAAGAACTTGCGCGCCTTCACGCTCAAGGAACGCAAACATGTTGAAGTTTCCGTCACCTTCCGTGATTTGTGCCCAGAACTCGCCAATGATTTTCACGACGGGCTTCACGCGCAAACGGTCCACTTCGATAGTTTCTAATTGCTCGCGAACTTCCCGCATTGCGTCCTTGTATGGCTCGCCATAGAGGTGCTCCCAAACTTTCCCGAGAGAATTCATGGTCCTGTACCATTTCGCATCCTTCTTTTGATCCAGGTGATTTCTCATGATCGGGCTCCGCTCCGCAAACTCGTACGGCGGACGCTCGCGGAGCATAGTGCAGAGGGTATCCATCGCGTCCCCAAACACCTTGTCCGTTTTTCCTTTTTCTACCTCGTAAGGGCGAATGCGATATGCCATCTCGTTCATGATGTCGCCGAGGTTTAGCGAATTGAACATCCCCATCCCGAAGTCGACGGAAAACTTCAGTCCTGCTTCTCCCGAGGCGGCCTTCACCCCGTCGTCCTGCTGGAAGAGCAGTACGCGGAAGCCGTCGAACCCAGCATTCTGTAAAGCCAGGCGATACTCAGACTCATACATTCCGAATCGACAGGGGCCACACGAACCGGCGGTGAAGAAGACGTAGTTGTCGATGATTTCCTGTCGAGATTTCCCGGTCGACTCGAGAAACTTCAGATACTGCACGAGATTGCCGACAGTGAAGTATGTAGGATTGCACTGTCCGTTATTGCCATACTCCTTGCCCTGTTGGAACGCAGAGACATTCGGAACAGGAAGGATTTCGCACTTGTACCCGCTGCCGTGGAACACTGCCTGGATCACCTTCTCGTGTTTCCATGTGAGGCCACCGAAGAGGATGGTGACCTTGTTGCGCTCGTCGCCCGTGAACGGCCTCTCTGCTGGTCTCGCAAAATGCGCGGAGGGACCTGATGACAAGCCTCGCTCGTGAAGCAAGCGCTCGCGCTCGGCGGCAATCAACTGGAAGATTTCTTCTTCGGATCGGGGGCGTAGGTTTTCGATGGAAACGTCGACACGAGATGTATTGGCCATTTCGCACTCCTCTACTGGATCGCACCGTCTGCGATGGAATGAGCTATGGTTGGCCAGCCCCTCGGTGATGACTGAGGGCAGTTCGGGATACGGCATTTGACTGAGTACGTCTGTGAGCGGTTGCTTGAGATTTCGAATAAAACAAAAGACGATGCAACAATGGTCAGCAACAGAGTTTCTCTTCAAAGATGTTTCTGTAGCGGGACAAGCTACGTGCGTTGCTCGGTAAGTTCGTGGGACGTTACAATTGCGACTTCGGTCCTTGAGTCTCAAGGAAGCGAGTAGTGTCCGGTGATGCTCCCGGTCTTCAAAACCGGTGAGAGGCAGGTCCACCCTGTCTCTGGTGTGTTCGACTCACACGCGCTTCCGCCATTTCTTCACCCTCCCAAAGATGCTGAGACAACTCAAGCTTGTGAAGGCGCGGGACTTTGGCATAACTTAAGCTCATGAAGTCTGTGATTGTCGGCACTGCCGGCCACATCGACCATGGCAAGACCGCGCTCGTGCGTGCCTTAACGGGCATCGATACTGATCGCCTTGAAGAAGAGAAGCGACGCGGCATCACGATCGATCTGGGCTTCGCGCACATGGCTCTGCCTACGCCCGAAGCAAGCGTGCGCGTCGGATTCGTGGACGTCCCTGGGCACGAGCGATTCGTCAGGAACATGCTTGCAGGTGTTGGCGGGATCGACATCCTGATGTTCGTTATTTCTGCCGAAGACTCGATCAAGCCGCAGACTCGCGAACACTTCGATATCTGTCGCCTGCTGAAGGTTTCACACGGAATTACGGTGCTGACTAAGGCCGATCTAGTGGACGAGGAGACACTGCAAGTGGTCCGCATGGAGGTCGAAGAGTTTGTGCGCGGATCGTTTTTGGATGTGACGCGCGCTCCCATGATTGCCGTCAGTGCGAAGACCGGGCACGGGCTTGAAGACCTGAAGCAGGAACTTGCACGAGTCGCAATGGAGACGGCTCAAAAAGATGCGCATGCACCGTTTCGACTGCCGATTGACCGCGTGTTCAGTATGAAGGGCTTCGGAACTGTTGTTACCGGAACAACGATTTCTGGCCAACTGCGAAAGGAACAGGAAGTTGAGCTTCTCCCTGTGGGCAGCAGAATTCGTGTTCGCGGACTGCAGGTTCATGGAGCGGAGTCAGAGAGTGCCCTTGCCGGACAGCGCACGGCGCTGAACATCGCCGGTGTCGCGCAAGATCAGGTGCAGCGCGGAATGGTACTGGCCCAGCCAGGACTGCTACGCCCATCGTGCAGACTTGATGTGCAACTTACATTGTTAAACGGTGTAAGCCCACTGAAGAACCATGCCGAAGTTCATCTGCACCTGTACACAATGGAGACGATTGCCAGAGTCTCGTTGTATGAGGACGATGAGGTTTCTCCCGGTACAACAGCGTGGGCGCAACTTCGGACTGCATCTCCGGTCGCGTGCGCGCCCGGAGATCGTTTCATCGTGCGTCAGTTTTCACCGGTCATTACCATCGGCGGTGGCACAATTGTGGATGTGAATCCGATGCGGCGCATCAGTATCGAAGCTCGCATGAAGATGCTCGATCAGCTCAGCAAGGCTGATGACGTTCACAAATTGCAGGTGTTGGTGGCTCGCCGCGAACGGCGTGGTTTGCTGATGCATGACGCAACTTATGAAACGGGTTGGAGCGCTGATCGGTTGAGGCAAGCGCTGGAAAAGGTCCCTCGTGCCGAGGTAATCCGGTTTAAGGAAGTGTTGATTTCAGCTCAAGTGTTTCAGCAGATCTCGGCCGAAATCGTTGGTATGGTTCAGAACTTCCACGTGCAGAATCCTCTTGCTGCTGGCATAAGCAAGGGAGAGTTGCTGGAGAAGAGCAAGTTGGAGCCAAAGGTTTTCGCCGGAGTCTTTGAGCACCTGCTTGCGGTCAAGAAGCTGTCCGCAACTGGAGAGCAGGTGAGCCTGGCTGGGCATCGTGTGCAGATGAAGGACGAAGAGGCCGCATCGAAGCAGAAGATTGAGCAGGCGTTTGCGAGCGCGGGACTGAAAGTTCCGTCGCTAAAAGAAGTTCTGGCTGGTCTGAAAATTGATTCCACGCGGGCAAGGACAATCGTGACAATGCTGCTGCGAGACAAAGTGCTGATCAAGGTGAATGAGGATCTCGTCTTTCACAGCAAAGCCCTGGACGAATTGAAGAAGACTGTATCGGCACTTAGACCGCAGTCGCCGAAGATCGATGTATCTCGATTTAAGGACGTTGCCGGAGTTTCTCGCAAATACGCCATTCCATTGCTTGAATATCTCGATCGAGAGCACGTCACGCGTCGCACGGGGGATGAACGAATCATCTTGTAGTCGTTTAGTCCCATAAACATAATCACAATGATCGATGCCTGCTGTCACTGAAATGGCGTAGTGACATGCGCGTAATGGGGTGGAGCGCTAGAGTGCGGTTGGCTCGAACGCCTGAACGCGGTACTTTCGAAAGGGGGAAACGGTGGACGCTATAGTTGGGAGG
The DNA here is from genome assembly GCF_059726255.1 of Koromonas humicola. Taxonomy (NCBI): domain Bacteria; kingdom Pseudomonadati; phylum Acidobacteriota; class Terriglobia; order Terriglobales; family Koromonadaceae; genus Koromonas; species Koromonas humicola. The sequence goes on along the minus strand of NZ_AP040873.1, from coordinate 3,522,276 downwards.
CCGAAACTTTCGAAACCAAAACAGCGAAATGGGGTAGCTCGCCTATGAAGTGAACTCGGTGGAAAGGAGGTTGCTGCCATGAAACTCTCCATCGAAATACTGGCCATCATCCTCTTGGCCATCCCCGTCGCGTTGTTCGTGATTTTCAATCTTCCAGGACTTGGAATAGTCGCAGCGCTGGTTCTGATTGCGCTTCCTTTGTTCCTCCATCAACAGAAGGAACATCGGAATGACACGCATCACCCGCTTCCTCACTAATGGTTGGTGAGGGATTGAGCCGCTGTGCTGGAAGATGGATTAGGAATAGGCGCTCGGGCGCTCTGCAGATTGAGAGTGGGCGGGGCGCCCTAGCTGTACAGAGGTGCCGCTTCCATTGATCGCAGGTGCCGTGATTTAGGGAACAGAGTGCATAATCTCCATATTCCCGCACAATGTTGATGCGTTCTCGAAGCAACACGGGTTACGGCGAGACATTCATAAGGCTTCATGACGAAGTTGAGCCTTATGAAATCGGATAGCATCTGCCGGGTCGCTCTCTTGCTTGGAGCCTTGTCTTTTTTCCATCTGCCCTTTGCGTCGGCGCAGTCGAAGGCGTCGGGCTGCGAGGAACTGCCCGATCATGACAGTCTGCGTTCAGTTGTGCAGAGTGTGGCGAAGCAGGGGCAGAAGGGAAACGGTGGAATGGGAAATCAGGAATGGGCCAGCATCGTGAATCGCAACGGTGTGGTCTGCGCCGTTGTGTTCAGCGGCAACCAAGCCAGCGATCAATGGCCCGGAAGTCGGTTGATCTCCGCCGAGAAGGCAAACACGGCCAACGCGCTAAGTGGGCCAAACTTCGGCCTGTCCACGGCAAATCTGTACTATCCCGCACAACCAGGAAAAAGCCTCTACAGCCTCGCAACCAGTGCACCTCCGAATCCCAACGCGATCTTCGGCGATCCCAACAGCTACGGACAGAGCAATGATCCGATGGTTGGGAAACAGATCGGCGGAATTATCGTCTTTGGAGGAGGTCTTCCGCTCTACAACAGTCAGGGAAAGATGGTGGGAGGGTTGGGACTCAGCGGAGATACTTCGTGCGCCGATCATGTGATTGCCTGGAAAGTGCGGCATCAACTTAAACTCGACGCTGTACCTCGAGGCGTCACACCGGATCAAAATGACAATATGATTCTCGACATCCAGCAAGATGGTTCCAGTCCGAGCGGATTTGGCCATCCGGGATGCAAAGGCGGACTGCCGTCCGAGTCAATCATCAAGAGTCTTTCAAAGGATTTCCCGACTGGACCGAAGAAATAAAGCCGTTGCAGAGTTGCAGGATGACTAGTGATTCACGGAGGCCGGTGAACGCAGGCTCTCCAGAGCTTGTGCCAATAGCTTCGCTAGAAGTCGATCGTCATCAGGGTTGACGGTACGCAAATCGAGCAGCACACGTTCATCTTCAATTCTGGCGACAACTGGCGTTTCTTGATTTCGCAACCTGCTTGCCAGCTCTGTTGCATTTACGAGCGCTGGTCGGATTGATACAGCAAAACTTGGAAGCGATTTTTCCGGAGCGGCACCTCCGCCAATCATGGTGCGCGTCGGGCACACAGAAGCTGACGGTATGTCCGTCGCCAGCGCTTCACATCGTTCGCGGATCGTTTCCGAAGGGATAGATAGCATTTGCAGCACTGGTACTTGCTCGTGTTGCTCGCGCAGGTAAGCCGCAAGCGTAGCCTCCAGAGCCGCGTAACACATCTTGTCAACGCGAAGCGCGCGAAATAGCGGGTGCTTGCGCATTCTAGTTATCAACTCAAGCTCACCAATGGCTATACCTGCCTGCGGACCTCCAAGCAGTTTGTCGCCGCTGAACGTCACGAGCGAAACTCCGCTACGCAAGGACGAGTACACGTCGGGCTCACTTGGAATTCCGTACTGCGCGAGATCGACCAAGGCTCCGGAGCCGAGGTCTTCCATCAGGGCAATTTTGTGCTGCCGTGCAAGATCTGCAAGCTCTTGCAGGGATGGCTGTTCGGTGAAGCCAACGATCTCGAAGTTGGAGCGATGAACGCGAAGCAGAAGTCGAGTGTTCTCGTTGATCGCGGACTTGTAATCCTCTATGCGAGTGCGATTCGTAGTGCCGACTTCCCGTAGCACAGCTCCTGACTGGGTCATTATGTCAGGGATTCGGAAAGAGCCACCGATCTCTACGAGTTCTCCGCGTGAGATGACGACCTCGCCGCCTGACGCGAGCGATGACAAGGCCAACAATACTGCTGCCGCGTTATTGTTCACTACGAGCGTGGATTTCTGATGAACGCCCTCGCGGGCCAGCAGTTGCGAAAATAAGTGCTGTGCGTGCTGGTCGCGATGGCCTCTTTCGCCTTTGTCCAAGTGGAATTCAAGATTGCTGTAGCCGCCGGCTACTTCGACCATTCGCGCTATAGCTTCAGCGGATAGAGGTGCACGTCCGAGATTGGTATGAATCACGATCCCGCTGGCGTTGATGACACGGCGAAGGGAGGGCGCTGTTGAGCGAGTCAGCTTCGCCGCCACTTCAATGGGCAGCGTAGCGATTGCCGCATCAAGTTTCGAGTCCCCTAGAACACCTTTCGAAATCTGGGATCGCAAGTTTTCAAGTTCAGTGCGGAGCTGTTGGACTACTGTGGTCCGACCGAATTTGGGCACAAGAGGCGCGACCTGCGTGGACCGGAGCAGTTCATCGACCGATGGAAGGCGCTTGTAGATGTCGGGATTCGAAGGTGTGGTCACGTTGTGAGCAACTGTCGCATCTTCGCGGTCGTCCGCGCGTGCATCGGTTCAGTATGCTGCGGAGGCTATGCTTTCTGCAAGATCGCAGTGCGAGGTTGCTGACCAGGATTAAGGCTTCCAACTTCCCCGCCTGGCGTTTTGGTCGGCTAGGCCGCGATCCTGCGATGACTCTGGCCCGGCGTGGGTGATTGCCCACTTCAGGGTCAAGCTGCCAACCAAGGTCATGATGGAGCTGGCAATTCGGGCCACTCGCGATTTTCGGCGACGGAGAATTGTGGGCACGATCATTCCGAGTGCGACGGCGCCCAACCAAAAGAGCTTAGATTGACCTCCTGAAACAAGCGGCTTGGCTGCGCTCTTGGCTGTGGCGAGATATGCGCCCAGGCATACACCCTCCGCAACAACACTGGCGTTCTCCATTTTAATCACATGCCTGATCGCCAACTCGTCGCCGGTGAATTCGCCCACCAACGACATAGCGGCGGCAGCGCTGCCTACGGAACTTGCTGCGATGAGCGGTCCGAGATAAGGCGCGTGGGCCCACACAGGGATACTGGTGCTTTCAAGCAGGACACCAGGATAACTGAGCATGGTGAGCGCTGCGGGCAATCCCATGACGCTTGCAAAACGCTCGGGAATGAGCTCCAGAAACCTGGAAAGGTACGGAATGTGGGGCAGCTTGTGTGCAAGTCCGTGTGCGGCGCGAAGAGTGGTGAACACAGCATAGCTGGTGAGTGCCCACGTGCCAAGATTCATGGGCGAGCGCGGCTTGAACACTCGCAGCATGTGATGGAATCGCTCAGGGCGTCCAAGATCGAGAATGAGAAGACCCGGCGCGGGCATCATGGCAAAGAGCGCTAGCAGGCGGCCGTAGCCGATTGTGTCGCGATGGCGCTTTAGGCCGACGAGGTCGGCGACGGTGCCGAGCGTATAGATCCCAGCGCTAACCCCTTCGACAAAGAAGTAGAACGAAATCTCCCAACCCCAAACAGGCCGTTTCAGGATGGGGACGTCCTCGTAGCCGCGAGTAGCGTCGTTGCGGGGCTTAACGTTGCGGACTAACTCCAGCGTCGGAGTGATCTTCTCAAACTGCTCGGGTTGCGGAAGTAATCCTCGATCAGCCACGTTTAGCTTCCTCGGTGGAAGAGCACGGCCGACATGGCGGTGAGTGCCAGCGACACGGCAAAGCTGAAAATGTAGTTCCGTTTCATGTGAGCCACTGGACGACGTGGCGCTTCGGGCAGGTTATAGGTGAACGGTTTATCTTTGAGTAAGAAAAAGGAATTCAGCGCGCTGTATTCTCCGTTCGACTCGGCGCCGTATAGATAAGCATCGGTTTCGCCTCGAGCATGCAGCTCCTCAACTCGCTGTTTCGCCTTCTCGCGAAGCTTCTTGAGTGGGCCGAACTGAATGGATTCGGTAGGGCAGCTCTTTGCGCAGGCGGGCGTCATGTCGATCTTCTGGCGGTCGTAGCACAAGGTGCACTTGTGTGCTCGGCCATCAAGTTTGTTGCGCGCAAGCACGCCAAATGGACATGCCGCTACGCAATAGCCACACCCATTGCAGATATCCTGCTGGACGTAAACATTGCCGAACTCGTTGTAGATGATTGAGCCTGTCGGGCAAGCTTCCTGGCATGGAGCGACTTCGCAGTGTTTGCAGACGTCGCTCATCATGAGCCAACGGTCTAGCGCTCCATCGTGCTTTGCTTCGCGGTCGTGCTTTGTTCCATTGAATTGTTCGACAAAGGCTACGTGCCGCCAGGTCGTGTCGCTCAGCATGAGCGTGTTGTCGTAGCTCGTGCCAGTGAGTTGCATGCCATCGGCTGGAAGCTGATTCCATTGCTTGCATGCCACCTCACATGCTTTGCATCCGATGCACAGCGTCGTGTCCGTGAAGAAACCTGTCTCTTCCCGCACTGCAGGAGGAGCAGGTCGGCTCCAAGCGTTCTCGACTTCGTTAGCGATCTGCACAAGCTGCTGGTTCATAACAATTGACCTTCGGGCTGATCGGACTTAGGCGTATCGGGTGAAGGGCCGTGCTCGGGCCAGGGGGCCGGTCGCATATTGCTTACTGTTTGTGGACGAGGTAGCCGTCCCGCACGAATATCTACGGTGAACGCCTTTGCTTCGTGCATGCTAACGTTCGGGTCGGCAACGATCGCAGTCAGGTCGTTAGCGATTCCTCCCGGAGTTTCGCCCGCAAATCCCCAGTGGAAGGGCACTCCGATCTGATGCAGCGTGCGCCCATTCACCCGGAGCGGTCTTATGCGTGGAGTCACCATGGCTTTAGCTTCCATCGAGCCACGCCGATTCCACACGGTCATCCAGCCACCGTGCTCGATGCCTTTCTGGGCCGCGAGTTCGGGACTGATTTCGACAAACATCTCGGGCTGGAGTTCATTAAGCCAACTGTCGAAGCGACTCATCGGGCCGCTCAGGTAATGTTCAGTGAGTCGATAAGTGGTCGCGACAATGGGGAACTCGGGATCGAGTGCCGGATTCTTTTCGTTGCCCGGAACGTTGTAGAGCTCTACTGTAGGATTGTCGCGCTGCGGGTAAAGTAGGTTCGGAACCGGCGACTCGATCGGTTCAAAGTGAGTGGGCAGCGGACCATCCTTAGTTCCGGTGGGCGCAAATAGCCATCCGCAACCGTCAGACTTCATGATGAACGGCTTGTCGCCGCCAATAGCTTTCATGCCCTTTGCGTCGTCGGGCGGACGATAAGACGGGGCTTTGTCCGGTTCGAAGTCGGGCACGTCATATCCTGTCCAGCGCTTTTGCTGTTCGTCCCACCACACGTATTTCTTGCGCTCAGACCAAGGCTTGCCTTCGGGATCGGCTGAAGCGCGGTTGTACATAATTCGGCGGTTATGTGGCCACGAGAAGCCCCACTCGGGACTGACGTAATTGTTGGGATCCGTCTTGCGCGAGCGCGCACGATTGTTGTCGTCGCTGGGGAAGACTCCGCTGTATATCCAGACTCCGCACGCGGTGGATCCGTCGTCCTTGAGTTCGTTGAAGCTTTTCACCTGCTTGTGGTCGGCCACAGTGTAGCCATTCATCTCCTTGAGAATCTTCTCGACTGAAGGTTCTCCTTGGATGCGGCTCTCGCTTCCGTCCGGCAGTATCTCGGGATGATCCTGATCGTAGTCCCACGTGAGATTGAGAAGACCTTGATCGCGCTTCAGGGTGGAGCCTGCGTAGAGCTTCTTCAGTCGAATGCCAAGTTGGTACATGAACCACGCATCCGAGCGGCAATCGCCTGGAGGATCTACGGCTTTGTCGTGCCACTGGAGAAGACGTTGCGTGTTGGTGAAAGTTCCTTCTTTCTCGGTACTCGAACCTGCGGGGATGAAGAAGACCTCTGTGCCGATTGTTTTCGGATCGGGATGCTCGGGGCCTAGATACCAGAACGAGGCACTTTCAATTTCAAACCAATCACGCACGACCAACCATTTCAGGTTTCGCAAAGCATGGCGATGCAGGTTCCCATTGGGAGCTCCCGCGGCGGGATTCTGGCCCATGAGGAACATGCCTTCGACCTCGCCTTTGGCCATACGAACGATGTGCGCGAGATGAGAGTAGTTCGCGTCTAGTTTCGGAATCCAATCGAAGCCGTAATCGTTCTCCTTTGTGGCCGCGTCGCCGTACCACGCCTTCAAAAGGCTGATCATGAACTTGGGAAGGTTTGCCCAGTATCCGAACTCAACAGCCTCCTTCTTCATGTAGTCAGAGAGGCTTGTGTGCTGGCGCAGGGTAGCGGGTTGCAGCAGGTATCCGGGCAGCAACTCGTAAAGAGTCGGAACGTCGGTGGAGCCCTGAATACAAGCGTGCCCTCGCATGGCCATGATTCCGCCGCCGGGGCGCCCAACGTTGCCCAGTAGAAGTTGGACGATGGTTGCTGCGCGGATCATCTGCACCCCGGTGCTGTGCTGCGTCCAACCAACGGCATACACAATCGATGTTGTGCGTTCACGGCCGGAGTTGGCACACATGGTTTCGGCGACTTGCAGAAAGTCTTCCTTCTTACACCCGCAAATCTCCTCCACCATTTCCGGAGTATAACGAGCGTAGTGCCGACGCAGGATGTTCAGCACGCATCGCGGATTTTGAAGCGTAGGATCGCTTATCGGTTTGTGCGTCGAGATTGCGCCTGCTCGCTCACTGAATGACTCCGCCTTAATGTCAGCATGGGTGTGGGTCTTCGGCGTGCCGTCGTCGGAGGCATAGTTCCAGTTGATCTTCTCTGGGTCATAGGTTCGGGTTTTGGCGTCGTAGCCGTCGAAGAATCCGCCCAGGTCTTCCGCGTCCTTGAAATCCTCGCTAATGATGACACTGGCGTTGGTGTAAGCAAGAACATACTCGCGGAACCAGAGTTCATTCTGCAGAATGTAGTTGATCAGTGCGCCGAGGAATACGATATCGGTCCCAGTGCGGATCGGCACGTACTGGTTGCACATAGCCGACGTGCGCGAGAAGTGCGGATCTACGTGGATCAGTTTGGCTCCGCGCTCGCGAGCCTTCATGGGGAAACGGAATCCGACTGGGTGGGCTTCCGCCATGTTCGAACCCATGATCAGAATGCAATCGCTATTCTGCAGGTCTTCCTGAAGATTGGTGGCAGCGCCGCGACCAAATGCAGTGCCCAGACCGGGCACGGATGCGCTGTGTCAAATACGGGCCTGGTTTTCGATTGAAACTATGCCCAGGCCTGCATTCAACAACTTCTTCATCAGGTAGTTCTCTTCAAGGTCGAGCGTCGCGCCACCAAGGCACATCATGTTGCGCACGTGGTTGACAACGTCGCCCTTCTCATTCTTCTCAATGAATCCTTTTTCGCGCGTCTCCTTCGTCAGTTCGGCAACGCGGTCCATGGCCCAATCGAGCGACTTCTTCTCCCACTTCTCGGAGTACGGCGCACGGTACATGACCTCGGTGACCCGGTGAGGATTGACGTTCAACTGGAAGGTGTTCGCACCCTTCGGACATAGCGTCCCGCCGTTGATCGGGCTGTCCGGATTGCCTTCGATATCGATGACCTTGCCGCCCTTGACGTACACCAGTTGGCTGCACCCCACCGCGCAGTAGGGGCACACACTTACCGTCTTGATAGCATCTTCGATACGTGCTTTCTTCTGGACGGAATTGGGGCTGAATGGCTGCCGCTCGACTGCTCTGAGATGTGCGGTGGTTGCCGGACTTGGACCTGCGGCGATCCCGTTGCCTTTGCGAAGGCTACTGGACTTTTTCATAGTGCGTTGGGATGTACTCAATGGGAGTGTTGTTGTCCGGGGGGAACGTAGTAGCTGAAGAATGCTAATTCAGACGAGCTCTGCGCCGCTGCAGACAAAATCGGCGCAAATGCCTCCGGGCGAAGCTTTGTCGTACATTAGACAGGTAAGGTTCTGAAACTCCATGCCAAAAACCAGCCATCGAACCAGTCTGTTTGGAGAGTCGGTGATTCGCAGGATGACGCGGGTCGCAAATGAGCACGGCGCTATCAATCTTTCACAGGGGTTTCCGGACTTCGATCCTCCCGAGTCACTGCTGACTGCGCTTGAGCACGCGGCACGCAAAGGCCCGCACCAGTATGCGGTGACGTGGGGCGCGCCGGACTTCCGCCGAGCTCTGGCGCGCAAGCAGTCCCGGTTCATGCAGATTCCGCTGGACGGAGACGAGAACTTCGTCGTGACCTGCGGCAGCACGGAAGCGATGATGGTGGCGATGATGACTGCATGCAATCCGGGCGACAAAGTCATCGTGTTCTCGCCGTTCTATGAGAACTATGCTGCAGACGCGATCCTTTCAGGTGCTCAGCCCATCCACGTCACGCTGCATCCTCCAGACTTCTGTTTCGATCCAGACGAACTGCGGAGAGCTTTCGAACAGCGCCCGAAAGCGGTGGTGCTATGCAATCCTTCGAACCCATCGGGGCGGGTGTTCACGCGAGAAGAGTTGCTCCACATTGCCGCTCTGGTAGAGGAGTTCGACTGCTTTGTCCTGACAGATGAGGTTTACGAGCACATCGTTTACGAGCCTCATCGCCATACCTACTTTGCCACGCTGCCTGGAATGCTCGAGCGCACAATTTCGTGTAGCTCGCTTTCAAAGACCTACTCCATCACTGGATGGCGACTGGGATATGTGATTGCCACTCCAGCGGTGATCAATGAAGCGCGCAAGGTGCACGATTTCCTGACCGTAGGTGCTGCAGCACCGTTGCAGGCTGCCGCCATCGCGGGTCTGGAGTTGCCGGACAGCTACTACAGCGACCTTCTCGCAATCTACACTGAAAAACGGGATCTCTTCCTCAAGTGCCTCGATGATGCGGGACTGACCTATACGCGTCCGCAGGGGGCGTATTACGTCATGGTGGATATCTCCGAGTTCGGCTGGGATGATGATGTCGCTTTTGCAGAGTGGCTGGCGAGTGAAGTTGGCGTGGCGGGCGTTCCTGGATCGAGCTTCTTTCATGATCCCGTTCGGCACCTTATCCGATTCCATTTTGCAAAGAAGTCCGACACGCTGCTCGCAGCGGGAGAGCGGCTGGGAAAAATTCGGGAGAAAGCGCACAGAGCCGGGGGTAAGTAGCTTTGACTACGCAGGACCGGAACGGGATCCAAAAGGTCGAGAATAGTTCAATGCCGGAAGCCCTCGTTAAGTCTGGAGATTGAAGCGAACGGGCGCGGAACCAGAAAGCGTAAAGAACTAAGGTCGGAGAGGCCAACCTGTTCTGGTAGTATTCCGAAGATCATGACATGTCTCTGGAATTGCACTGCTCTGGTTTTCGTTTTGTCCGGTGTTGCGCTTGCGCAAACTCCAACACCTTCCACACAGTCGAGTAATGATCTCAGCGCCAATGCGACCATTGCTAATAGCGCCTCTGGGGTGGCTGCGCCACGGCTGGCAGATTCGAAATCTCTGGAAATTGTTCATGTGCAGAGGGCGTCTTATCCTATCGAGGCGCGGACGCGTGGTATTCAAGGCGAGGTCATGGTGCGCTTACACATATCGGAGAGTGGCGATGTCGAGGGCGTGGAAGTCCTGAGTGGAGATCCGTTATTGACAGACGCAGCTGTGAGAGCTGCCAAGCAATTCAAGTTCAAGCCGTTCATTAGCGATGGCAAGCCGACCAAGGTTACTACGAAACTGCCTTTTGACTTCTATTTCAAGGACAAGGTGAGTGAGTTGACAGCTGTGCCGGTTGACCTCACGAATAACCACTCTGCTCAAAAGAATGACAATCCTGCGAGCGCCAATCAGGTTCCGCAGCGCGTCAGAGTTGCGGGAGGGGTGATTACCGGGTTACTTCAGCGCAGGGTACAGCCTATTTACCCGATCGAAGCGAAGCAAAGAGGTATTCAGGGAGCCGTTGTGCTCCATGCCGTAATCGGCAAGGATGGACGTGTAAAGGAGCTACATCCTATCTCGGGTCCGAGCGCACTGTTTCCCGCATCAATCGGAGCGGTGCAGCAGTGGGTGTACAGACCGTACATGCTGAATGGCGAGCCGATCGAAGTAGATACGCAAATTACTGTCAATTTCAATCTTAGATAATTCAGTCATACTCAAGTTATCGGAACAGTTCGGTGTTGGCGAGGTCGACAATTTCATCTGCACGGCCGTTCAGGACGGCCTTCGCAAGATACATCGCGAATCCAGCCATTTGCGACATGTTGATGTGTGGAGGCATGGAGAGTTCCTGGCGATGCACAACGACATCGATCACCGCTGGGCCATTGTGCTTCAGGGCATCTCTTATCGCACCCTCGAGGTCATTCGCGCTTTCCACTCTCACGCCGTAGAGTCCCGCAGCCTCAGCCAGCTTCGCAAAGTTGGGATTGCGCAGCTCGGTTCCGAAGTCGAGAAGACCGACAGCTTTCATTTCCATTTCGACGAAAGCAAGCGAGGCATTGTTGAACACGACGATCTTGGCCGGAAGCCGCATTTGATGCAGTGTGAGCAAACCGCCCAGCAGCATAGCTACGCCACCATCACCAGCGAGTGCGATCACCTGCCGTTTGCGATCGATAGCCTGTGCTCCGGCGGCTTGCGGAAGTGCGTTGGCCATTGAGCCGTGAGTGAAGGAACCGATCAACCGGCGCTTGCCGTTCATGTGCAAGTACCGAGCTGCCCAGATGGTTGGTGTGCCAACATCGCAGGTAAAGATCGCATCATCGTCAGCCAATTCGTCGATAACCCGTGCGACGTATTGCGGGTGTAGCGGGACATTGTCGCTTTCAGCGACAGCAAGCGATTCAAGTTGCTTGCGCGCTCGGTGATAGTGATCGACAGAGGTCGTCAGGTGCGCGGAATCAGTCTTCTTCTTAAGCAATGGCATTAAGGCCGAAATCGTATGCTTCACGTCGCCGATTAATCCGAGATCGACCCGCGCGCGGCGCCCGATCTGTTCTCCGCGAGTATCGACCTGGATGATATTCGCGTGCTGCGGATAGAACTGCTGATAAGGAAAGTCAGTGCCCAGCATCAGCAGTGTGTCGCAGTTCATCATGGCGTAGTAGCCCGATGAAAAGCCGAGTAATCCGGTCATTCCGACATCGTAGGGATTGTCGTACTCGATGACTTCTTTCCCTCGCATCGCATGGACGATCGGTGCCTGAAGATGACCGGCAAGCGATATCAGTTCGGTGTGTGCTCCGGTGCATCCGATTCCTCCAAGGATCGTTACCCGGGCTGCGCGGTTTAGCATCTCGGCTGCGCGTTCGACATCGGCTTGATCTGGAGTCGCGCAGGGAGGGGTGCCACTGATTGCAATAGGATGGAGCGGCTCTGAACAATTTCCGAGCAGAACGTCACCAGGTGCGATCAGGACGGAAACTCCACGTTTGGCAACTGCAGAGCGGATCGCGATTCCGAGCAAGCGCGGAATCTGATCGGATGAGCCGACCATTTCCGCGAAGTGACTGCAATCCCGGAAGAGTTGTTCGGGTCGAGTCTCCTGAAAGTAGGCACTGCCGAGTTCATCGCTTGGAACCTGGGCAGCAAGCGCGAGCACAGGAACCCGGCTGCGGTGGCAATCATACAGGCCGTTTATGAGGTGCATGTTTCCCGGGCCGCAACTGCCTGCACATACCGCGAGGCTGCCGGTGACGTGAGCTTCGGCTCCGGCAGCAAATGCCGCCTCCTCTTCATGGCGTACGTGCACCCACTCGATCTTGCCTGATTGCCGGATGGCCTCCGTGATCCCATTCAGCGAATCACCGGGAATGCCATAGATCCTCTTTACGCCGCACTCAATCAGGGCTTCGATGATGACTTGTGCTGCACTCTTTGCCATGTTGTCCTCAGGGATAGGGCTGTAGCATCGTGAACGAGAACCTTGATCCTCGTTCACGAGAAGGAGGGAACGGCAGCAACAGTTCTGTCGTGCCTACTTGTTCTTCCTACTGTTCATATACGTGGGCTCGGTTGGACGCGTGTACTCCACGGGAGTGTCGGGAGGGCCAAACTCAATGTTCTGTTTCGGCGACGCGAGCTCCGGGCCGTACGTTCCGGTGGCGCCCAGAGTAGCGGAACCCTGCTCCGAACGTGAACCTTCAATGTAAGCCTTGAAATCCCGAAGACCCTGCTCGATGTATCCTTCCATCTGACCGGCGATCGGTGAGAGCAGCGGTCGGAGCGCGCGGGCAGGAGGAGCGTAGTTCATTTGCACGTGAACTACGGTGTCGTCTCCGACGGGCGCAAACACGATACGTCCTGAGTGCTTTGTCCCGCTGGTGCTCTTCCACCCCATTGCTTGATTGGGGATCACCTGCACGAGTTCAGCCTCCCACTCGAATTCGCGCCCGGCTACGAAGGCGTTCCAGGTGGATCGATTACCGGAGACCGTCACTCGGCGTATCAGGTCTGTGAATTGAGGTATGCGGCTCAGATCTCCCCATGCCTCGAACACCTCATGTACCGGGCGACCAATCTGAACGCTTTTTTCCAGACGCACAATCCGGCTGTCGCCACCTCGCCCCATCAAACCGTACAGCCAAAAGCCAGACAGCGCCGCGACGGCACCTGTTGCGAATCCACTCCAAAAATTCCTCTGTTCCATGGGCCGTTGGAGGGGGTGCCTGTCGCTGCGAGTTGCCAGTCAGACGGCCTCATACATTCTCACCGGTGCTGGGGCATACACGAGTGAGTGGCCGGACGCGGAAGAAAAGCATTTCGTGAAGCCATACAAGATCCGAGTCGCAACGCTTTGCTGCGGTGTTGGGATTAGATTTCGGGTGTCGTGTTGAGCAATGCAGGCTCCCTGATAGAATTCTTCCGATGAAAACTGACCGAGCGACCTTGGCCGCAGTTTTGAAGCAATCGGCGCTGCTGTCTAACCTCTCTGAATCTGAACTCGACCTCCTCGCGGCACGAACTGTGAGAAAGAACTTCGAAAAGGGTGAACTGTTGTTTTCTGAAGGAGAGCCGTGTAAAGGATTGCACATCATCGCTCTCGGAAAAGTTCGTATCTTCAAGACTTCGGCGAGCGGCAGAGAACAAGTGCTGTCTGTCGATGGCCCCGGCGGCACAATTGCGGAGTTGCCGGTGTTCGATGGGGGCCCCTATCCCGCTTCTGCCATTGCGGTGGACGATGCCGAGATTGCGTTCATTTCGCGTCGCGACTTCCAGGCGTACTGCATGGAGCACCCCGAAGTTGCGCTGAAGGTGCTGGCGCAAGTTGGAGCGAGACTCAGGCGTTTGGTGGGGATCATCGAAGAGCTTTCGTTCACCACAATTCGAGAGCGACTTGTCTCTACGCTTGTGAGGCTTGCGCAGACCGAGGGCAAGCAGACACAGCGAGGAATCGAGTTTATGCTTCCGGCGAGCCATCAAGAGATGGCGAATCAACTTGGCACTGTGCGCGAGTTGGTGTCGCGCAACTTGACGAGACTTCAGGCAGAAGGGCTCATCGAAGTGGACGCGAGGCAGGTTGTAGTGAAGAACATCAAAGGTCTGGCGGGTGTTCTGGAGGGCTCGTAGCCGGGGCGGTTTGAACCCTCGGGTGAGCTTTCACATCAAATTTGTATTCAAGCAATAGCAAGGAGATCACCGAGTGCTCAAGACGAAAGGTTACGCAGCACAATCCCCCACTACGGCCTTAACGCCGTTTTCTTTTGAACGCCGCGACCCCGGTCCCACCGATGTACAAATCGACATTCTCTATTGCGGCGTTTGCCATTCTGATATTCATACCGCGCGCGATGAGTGGGGAGGCACGATTTATCCCTGTGTTCCCGGACATGAGATCGTAGGAAGAGTTTCGGCGGTCGGGTCTGATGTGCAGAAATACCAGGAGGGCGATCTCGTCGGTGTCGGATGTCTGGTGGACTCGTGCCGGATATGCGATAGCTGCAAGGCAGGTCTGGAGCAGTACTGCGAAAACGGCATGATCCTGACCTATAACAGTCCAGAAAAGCAGACGGGCGGACACACGTTTGGCGGCTACTCGAAGGTAGTTGTTGTGGATCAGGATTTTGTGTTGCGAGTGCCAGAGAATTTGGACCTGAAGGCGGTTGCGCCGCTGCTCTGTGCGGGTATTACGACATATTCGCCACTGTGTCACTGGAACGTCGGTCCCGGGCAGGAGGTCGGAATTGTTGGGCTCGGCGGGTTGGGCCACATGGGAGTGAAGTTTGCGCGAGCAATGGGCGCCAACGTAACGCTGTTCACAACATCGCCAAGCAAGATCGAAGATGCCAAGCGGCTTGGCGCACACGAGGTCATCATCTCGAAAGACAAGGATCAGATGATGAAGGCGGCGAATCGCTTTCATTTCATTCTGGACGCGGTATCTGCTCCGCACGACATCAACGAGTATCTAAATCTGCTGAGGCGAGAAGGCACACTGGTACAGGTAGGAGCGCCTCCACAGCCTCTGCCTGTCTCGGTCTTTGGGCTGATCTTCAAGCGTCGGAACTTCGCGGGCTCGCTGATCGGCGGTATTCCGGAGACTCAAGAGATGCTTGATTTCTGCGGGAAGAACAATATTGTTGCCGATATCGAGATGATCACGATGGACAAGATCAACGAAGCCTACGAGCGGATGATTCGCAGTGACGTGAAATACCGCTTTGTTATCGACATGGCTTCACTTCAGTAGCGACAAAAAATGCGCTGAGCCTGCATTTACAAGAGTAAATACGGGTTCAGCGCAATCTGGTTAGTTTGAGGCTTCAGCAGCTTTCTTCTTATAGAACTCCTGTAGCGTGTAGAATGCCTTCTTGTGCTCGCCCCCATCAGAAACGAGCCCCTTCCTGTTTCGATAATCCTGAATTGCCGGAAGAAGCCGACGCGGCGAACGGAAATCCATCAGCACCCAAGGTGACATTCCCGCAAGCGACGGAATCTTCGAGACCATCGCAATGTGGTGTTCATAGAACTTGGCCTGGAACTCCTCGGTCCAAAAACTATCCCGATCACCGTGATTGCCAGCAGGTGCTTCGGCTCCGAACTCGCTTATAAGAAGAGGCTTGTCGTATGCGTTCTTCCAGATGATGGTATCGGTGTCCTCGAGCTTCCCTTCATACCAGCCGAGGTACTCGTTGATCCCTAGCACATCCAACTGCTTGCCAATCGGGTCATCGAGTACGCGCGTTCCGGGTGCTGGGTGTGAGGTGTGGTTGAGGGCCGCTGTGAGTAGGCGAGTGTTATCCATCGATCGTGCGTAGGTGGCCAGCTTTGTCAGGAACTCGGTGCGCTCGGTGGAGATTGGAGTTTCGTTGGCGATGGACCAGAATGCAACTGATGCGCGATTGTGGTCACGCGCCATGTTGTCCCGAAGCTGCTCCTGCGCGTTCTCGAGTGTTGCGGGGTTGGTCCAGGCCGTGTCCCAGTACACAGGGACTTCTGACCAGACAAGCAGACCAAGGCGGTCCGCCATTCGCGTCATGGCTTCGTTGTGTGGATAGTGCGCGAGACGAACGTAGTTGCACCCCAACTCTTTCACCCAACCAAGCAGCGTTCGGTCATCTTCGGTCGAGAACGCGCGGCCACCACGATACGGAGCCTCCTCGTGCATCGAGATGCCACGCAAGAAGATCGGCTTGCCATTGAGGTAAATCTTTGTGCCGCGTGTCTCGATCGTTCGAAAGCCGATCTCGTCATGAACTTGATCCTGGGTGCTGGAGATTGCGACGTCGTATAGCTTCGGATTCTCGGGGGACCAGAGGGTGGGCTTCGCCGCAAAACGAAATTCGGCATAACCCGCCGCATTTGTTGTGACAACCTTCTTGGCTTGGATCTCTGGGATGGAGATGGTGACTTGCTGCGCGCCGGTGCTGCCGTTGAGGCGTACCCATCCGGCAATCTCGGTAGCAGAGGTCTTGCCCAATTGGACAAAGTAGTCTTGGATGAACTGGTCGGGAACCTCAACGAGAGCCACATCCCGGGTCAGGCCGCCGTAGTTCCACCAATCGGTATTTGTGGCCGGGATGGCGTCTTTGCGTCGCTGATTATTCACCTCGACAATGACGAAGTTCTCGCCCTCGTGAACCTTTCCGGTGACTTCAAAGTTGAAAGGTGTGTAGCCGCCTTCGTGCTGTCCCAGTTCTTCCCCATTGAGATAAACGGTTGCACGATTTGCCGCCGCACCGAAGTACAGGAATGTGCGAACGTGCTCCCGGGGTTGGTACTTGAACGAGCGCTTGTACCAAACAGTACCCTCGTAAAACAACAAGCTATCACGCTGCGAGTTCCAGTCGCCGGGAACGTTCAGCATCGGGGACGCGTCGAAGTCGTACTCTACAAGACTCCGATTAGTGGCCGGCTTGGCGTTCTTGTAGAACTGGGCACCCTCACCAGTGTTGTAAGGATCAACGATGATGCGCCAGGCTCCATTGAGACTGAAAGTGGTGCGGTGCGGAATGTTGGCGATCAAGTTCGAGGGCTGAGGCTCTGCGATGGCCCATGAGGAAAGAAAGAAGAATAAAAGTGCAAGGCGCTTCATTGGCTTGTCCTGAAGCCAGAGGCTGAAAAGCATGGCTGTCGATTGTGCATACCTATTAAAGCGCTTCGGGAGAGTTGAATCCAGTGTAATGAAGCGGCGGTAGGCACCGCCGCGTTGCGACTTGCAACTGATCTGGGGGAACTAGGACGACTGCACTTCGCTGATGAGAGCGCGATATTGGAAGAACATCTGTGCACGCCACCGGAGAATCATCCCGAATGCCAGAATGAAGAACAATGCTGCGGTCTGTTGCACGCTCAGCACGTGGTCGAGGTAACCACGAGCGGCTACGCGAATTCCAGCAAGGACGATGATCACTGCGAAGAAGGCGCGCGAACGTTGAGCCATCACAGTATCGCCTTCACGGACGAGACGCGAGGTGCGCAGAAGTGGGTAGGCGAGTCCGAGTGCGCCACCCAGGAACGCGATTCCAGCCCAAGTCCAGGGAACCCGAAAGGCAGGCACGACGAACATCATGAACCCCGTCGCCATGCCAAGAGGAGGGATGATGATCTTCTTCGCGGAAACCGCAGTACGCGATTCGCGAACACGCCAAATCATGACTACAATTGCGCCCACGATTGAGCTAATGAGCGACGCTACGTTCAGAGGAACTATCATCATTTCGAAAACCCGGGTGTAAGGTCGATGCGGACTACCGTCGGGAGGCGGCACCATCCTTTCTTCTATTCTACCTATTTTAGATTCAGGTAGTCGGGCTTGCGATTCTCTTCTAAGAAGACCCCCCAGCACGACAATTCGACACGACCGGATGTAATTCTTCCCGGAGTGCGCCATTCAGGCGGGGTGCTAGCAAAATCGCAGATCTGGAGATGGCACAGGAAGAGAACTTATCGGAGTGGGCGAGGGCTGAGCGACAAGGCTCCTTTGGCACATCTCGTGCCTAATGACATCCGGGGAGCGATGAGCAATGTTTTTCGACAGCAGTGAGGGTGTAGCGATGACCGGGCGGGAGAGCGATTACAAGTTGTACAGGGGAGCCTTCGTGGGAATTGTTCGACCTCGGGAGGGCCACTATGAGTTCACGGTGCGTGACATGCGCGGACAGGGGCCGACGATTCATGGTGGCGGGGCTGACTTCCAGCACGCCGCTGATCGTGTCTCGCGGATTATGAACGCACTCACCTGCGAGTCGTAAGATTGAGTGCACCGTTTAGAATGGCAAGCGACCGAGTGGAGGTCCTGCCATGCATCACATACTTTTCTATGACGTCGTGGACGACTACGTCGAACGACGAGCGCAGTTTCGCGATGCTCATCTAAAACTTGCACGAGAGGCAAACGCGCGCGGGGAACTGCTCCTCGGGGGCGCACTGGTGGATCCTGCCGATGCGGCCATCCTCGTATTTAAGGGAGACAGTCCGGCGATTGCTGAAGCTTTTGCCAATTCGGATCCTTACGTTCAGAACGGATTAGTGAAATCCTGGCGAGTCCGTAAGTGGGCTACCGTCATTGGCGATGACGCCCCATGTTCATCAACAAAATAGTTGGAAGATTCTTGACTCCAGCTTGTGAGCAAAAAAGAACGCCCTCCCCTTAAGGGGAGGGCAGTTGTGCGTAGGAGGACTAATTTACTGTCAGGGAAGCGGATCCAAGAACTGATTTGAACGTCGCTTTGATAGTAGTTGTCCCACGTCCGGCGCTGGTGGCCAGACCGGTTGAGTTCACGATTGCGACCGCAGGATTGGCAGAGCCCCATTGCGCGACAGACGTTATGTCCTGCGTGGTGGAGTCGCTGAACGTCCCAGTTGCATTGAATTGCTGTGACGAGCCCAAGGCAATCGAGGCAGACGCTGGTGCGACAGCTACGCTCACTATCGAAGCACTTGACACAGTCAACGTCGTCGAGTCAGTCAGCCCACGGAAGTTACCAGTGATGGTCACCTGACCCGCTGCCACTCCGGTGGCCACTCCTGAACTGGAGATGACCACTGAGTGATAGTTGGAGGTTTGCCAGTACGCCGATTTCGACACATCAACCGTTGTGCCGTCAGCAAACTTCCCGATCAAAGTGAACTGCTGAACGGTTCCTGGTGCAATTGTCGCTGCATCAGGAGCTACGGTTACGGAGACCAAGGAGGACCTGGTGACCGTCATCGTTGTCTTGCCCGTCATTCCGTTCAGAGTTGCCGAGATGACCACATCTCCCGACTTCTTGGTTCGCGCGACACCACTTCCGTTGATGTTGGAGCGGCTTGGCGAAGAACTGCGCCAGTAAACTCCACTGAGCGGCATGGTTGTGTTATCGCTGAACGTGCCTATGGCAGTGAACTGAATCTTCGTGTGCGTCGGAACGATGGGAGTGCTCGGCGACACAGCGATAGAGATCAGTTTTGCCGAAGTGACGTTCAGGGTGGCCGTTCCCGTGACGCCTTGGAATACCGCAGTGACCTGCGCCGTTCCCATGCTCAGGGCGTTGGCTAATCCAGTATTGCTGACGAGAGCGACAACGGCGGACGAGGACACCCACTCGGCTTGGGCCGTCACGTCCTGCGTGCTGCCATCAGCGAAAACTGCGGTTGCGGTGAATTGCTGAGTCCCACCTATGCCGATGCTTGCAGACCCCGGCGTGACCGAAACGTAACTTGGCGTCGGAACTTCGACCGTCACTGTCGCGGTTGCGGCTTGGCCGTTGTATGCGGCTGTCATCGTGGCCTGCCCAGCAGAGATCGCTTTCGCGAGCCCATTCCCGTCGATGCTCGCGATTGAAGCAGCCGACGAACTCCAGGTGACACCCTGAGTGAGCGTCTCTGTGCTGCCGTCGCTGAACACGCCAGTGAGCACAAGCTGTTCAGTAGTGCCAGCCGCAAGAGTCGAACTGGCAGGGTCGATGCTGATCGACTCAAGCGTTGGTGGCAACACGGTCAGTGTAGTGCTATCGGTGATGCTGCCTACGCTGGCCGTAATCGTTATCGCAGTAGTGCTGGCCAACACGCCAGTCGCGACACCTGTTGAAGGATCAACGGTGGCGATGTTCTGATCGGACGAACTGTAGCTGACATTCGTTAGTATCTGCGTGGACAAATCGCTGAACGTGCCCGTTACGGTGTACTGGACCTGACCGCCAACGGGTATGGACTGATCGTCCGGCGAAATGTCGATCGATACCAGGACCTCGTGCGTTACGGTGAGGGCGGTTGAGCCCACTACAGTTCCCGCGGTAGCCGTAATGTTGGCTGTACCTGCACTGACACCGCTGGCCAATCCCGTCGTGGCATCGACGGTAGCTACACCGGGCGCATCGGAACCCCACGTGACCGCGTTGGTGATATCCACGGCGCTTCCATCGGAGTAGATGCCATTCGCTGAGAACTGCTGCGTCTGTCCGATGGCGATGGAGGCGTTTGTCGGTGAGACAACAATGGAGGTCAACACAACGTTGGTGACTGTCACCGTTGCGGTTGTACTCACGGACCCCGAGGTGGCAGTAATAGTGGCCTTTCCGACTGAGGCTGCGGTCACAACTCCGGAAGAGTTGACAGTAGCAATGGATTCATTGCTCGATGACCATGTGGCAGATGCGGTGAGGTCTTGTGTGCTTCCGTCGCTATAGATACCAGTGGCGTTCAACTGCTTCGACTGCCCAGTGGCAAGTGTTGTAGCTGCGGGCGCGATCACCAGGGATGACAGCGTTGGCCCATTCCCCGCTGTAACGGTGATGGCTGCCGTCGCACTTAAGGAACCAGAAACCGCGCTGATCGTGGCATTTCCAGCCGCAACACCAGTCACCAATCCGGCGGCAGTTACGGTGGCAACACCTTGGCTGTTGGAGGACCATGTCACGGTGCTGGTGACATCCTTTGTGGACCCATCGGAGTATGTAGCCAATGCCTGCAACTGTTTTGTCGCACCGACGGCGACAGACGACGATGTGGGCGTAATGATGAGCGACGAAACTGCGGGAGCCGGAGTTGCGGTCACCACGAACGCGGCCGAACTGTTGACGTTGCCGGATGCGGCGCTGATGTTAGCGGTTCCGGCAGCAACGGCCGTGACGAGTCCCGCAGAACTCACAGTTACAATGCCGGCGTTGCTGGAAGACCAGGTTACGCTGCTCGTTATGTCCTGCGTTGAGCCATCCGAATAAGTTCCGGTAGCTTTTAGCTGCTTAGTCTGTCCGACGGAGACGGACGCAGATCCGGGCGAGATCGCAATGGAGGCGAGTGTCGGCGCGGTGACCGCGATTGTCTTCGATGTGCCCGAGAGATTATCGAAGGTTGCGGTGGCGGTGAACTGCCCAGCCTTTAAGGTACTGACCAGTCCAGATGCGCTGATGGTGGCAACCGTGGTGTCCGATGATTTCCAGGTCGCAGTCGCGGTGACGTCCTTCGTGGTGTTGTCGTTGTAAGTGGCGATTGCAGTGAGTTGGACGGTTTGGCCAGCAACGACGGACAAGGAACTGGCGCCAACTGTGATGGCCGAAATAGTGGCACTCTGTGTCGGCGTCGAGGCCGTCTTCGATCCGCCTCCACCACATGAAATTGAGCCGATACAGGTGAGAACGATGAGAAGTGTCGCAAGGTGCTTCATACAAAACCCTCCTGGGCGGCGATGGGCGATCCCATCGGACTACATGCAAACAATTCGCTGAACACGCGGACTTTCCGTAGTTCCGCCGGGCGCAAAGGAAGGGGAGGGCGCAAGCCGGCTATTAACCACACGCATTATGATGTATCCAGAGTAGCTGAAGATGCTTCAAAGTGGGCTGAGGCTCGGCGCAGGGAAATCCTCGGAGTGTTACTCGAATTGAATGGGTAACACTAACGGGTGGGTGGCTCAGTTACTGTGGGGAGTAACTCTGCCTTCCGTGGCGGCAAGCTTTTGAGATTGGCGTGTCGTGCCGACGGGAACTATGTCTTCAACCGATAGAACGCGGTTTTGTTGCATGGTGTACGAACGAAAGAATCGCAGAGCCCGAAGGTGGTTTCGGCAGCCCCGAGCACAACATACCCATCCGGTTGCATCGTGGAGGCGAGCCTTAGGAGGAGATCGCGTCGAGTATCCGTTTCAAAGTAAATCATGACGTTGCGGAAGAAGACTGCGTCGAACTTTGGCATTGAGTGCCATGGCGCGGTGAGATTGAGTTGGCGGAATTCGACCATGTTCCGGATCTTGGGAGACAGGACCCATTGCGAACGTTCGGGAGTGAAGTACTTCGCCAGGTATTGAGGTGGAAGTCCACGGCCGATTTCGAGCTGACTGTAGCGACCGGAATGCGCACGTTCGAGAATCGCAGCGGAGATGTCAGTAGCAAGAATGGAGACATCCCAGTCGGCCAGCCCCGCGAACTTGTCCGCAATCAGCATGGCGATGCTGTACGCCTCCTGTCCGCTAGAACACGCGGCACTCCAAATCCTGAGTCGTCGTGTGGTGGTGCGCTTCTTCAGTAGTTCCGGAAGAACTACATCACGCAAAGCCTCGAACGGCAGGCGATCGCGAAAGAACCAAGTCTCATTGTTCATTAGCGCGTCGAGGACTTTCTTGTGCAGCACGGAAAACGATGTACGACGAATGCGGGAAACAAGTTCCTGGGCCGAATCGATGCCTTCGCGAAATGCCAATGGGGTCAGTCGCGATTCTGCTAGATAGGATTTGCTGTCATCGAGCACTACGGCAGAGTGTTGCGCGAGAAAATGTCGCAAGTAATCGAAATCATCTGCTGCAAGCACGATGCTTACTCCGTTGCACTGCTGAAACAAGCTTGTATGTGGCTGGAGGAGGATCTCCGGCGACGAACGACTCTGCGCAAGATCTCATCGGATATGTCAGTGAGAGGCAGAATGCGATCGGCGAGATTTGCCTTCGCCACAAACCCTGGCATGCCCCACACGACGGAAGTGGGCTCATCCTGCACAATCACTTCTCCTCCTGCGTGCTTGATGTGTTCACAGCCTCGAAGTCCGTCCTGCCCCATGCCTGTCATTACCACGGCGAGAGCATTGCAATTGAATGTCTCGGCCACTGAGCGAAACAGAACGTCAACAGAAGGCCGACAAGAGTTCTCAGGAGCTGACTGGGAGAGCGCAAGACGCACTGTGTCGTGATCTCGCCGCACGTGCAAATGATAGTTACCCGGTGCAATCCAAACTCCACCGGGTTCAAGCGTAGCTCCATGCAATGCTTCCTGCACTGGTAGGTTTGATATCGCAGTGAGCCTTTCAGCAAGCAAGCGAGTAAAAGTCGGTGGCATGTGCTGAACAATCACGATCGGCACAGGAAAATCTGCGGGTAGACGCGAAATCACTTCGGATAAGGCGTTAGGTCCCCCGGTGGAGGTTCCGATTGCTACGACCTCCACGCGCGAATAAGGCTGGGAGCCGCGAGTCGCATCTCGCCCATCAGACGGTTGAATTGCAGTGGCACCTGAATGGTGAGGCCGTTTCCAGCAGAGAGCTTTGATCTTTGGTATGAGTTCCTGCCGGATGCGCTGGATGCTGTGCTGAACGTCCAGGCCTGATGGCTTGGAGACATAATCGTCCGCCCCGGCACCTAACGCATCCAGCGTGGCCAGGGCTCCACGCTCAGTAAGAGTGCTGAACATAATGACCGGAACTTGTATTCCTCTGGACCGGAGCTGTCGAACGGTTTGCAACCCGTCCAACTCGGGCATTTCAATATCGAGCGTGATGGCGTCAACGGTATATTGCTCCACCATGTCCAGTGCAATCCTGCCATTCGCAGCGGCTCCGACGATCTCAATTGCCGGATCGCATTCGAGTGATTGCCTGATGATGCGTCGCATCACAACAGAGTCGTCGACAATGAGTACCCGATGTCTCATCCAGTTACCTGCATTCTCGGAAAAGGTTTTGAGACAGCACAGTCGTGAGAAGCGTGACGTATTGCGACTGTGCGAAATACATTTCTAGTAGCGGAATTTCGAAACAAGGGACTGTAGTTCGGCCGCCATATGTTCAAGATCATGCGCCGCTTTCGAAGTGTCGGAAGCGCCCACGGTAGTAGCACGGGCAGCTTCGGCCACACCTTCGATGTTTCTACTTATCTCCGTGCTTCCTTTGGAAGCCTCGGAGAGCGTGCGGCCAATCTCGTTGGTTGTTGCACTCTGCTCTTCGATTGCGCTGGCGATGGTTGTTTGGATGTCACTGATCTGCCCAATAACTTGGCTGATCTGACTTATCGCGGATACAGCGCCATCTGTGTCGCCTTGGATGGCTTCGATCTTTTGGCTGATATCTTCAGTGGCCTTGGCCGTCTCTTTTGCGAGTTCTTTTACTTCGTTGGCAACCACGGCGAATCCCTTGCCAGCCTCACCGGCACGCGCCGCTTCGATTGTTGCGTTGAGCGCGAGCAGATTGGTTTGTTGGGCGATCGATGTGATGACCTTTATGACTTGACCAATCTCTGCGCTGCTCTGTCCCAGTTTCGAAATCGTGACGTTTGTACCTTCTGCTGTGCGTACGGCGGAGTGCGCGACGCGTGTGGCCTCGGCGGTGCTCTTTGCAATCTCCTTGATGCTGGCGCTCATTTCCTCGGCGCCGGTGGCAACGGTCTGGACGTTATTGCTGACTTGTTCGGCAGCCGCAGAGACAACGCTGGCTTGAGTGGCGGTCTCATCTGCATTAGCGCTCATGGACTGACTCACTGTGTCTAGTTGCTCGGCTGCATGAGCCAGTCCAGAGACGTTACGCCCGATCTGCTCCAAGGCAGACCTCACTGACCGAGAGACTGTGTTTACTGCGGTCACGAGTTTCTCGTACTCTCCGGAGTATTCAGTCGTGACCTGGGTTGTGAAGTCTCCCGCCGCGAGTTTGGACAAAGCCGAGCTTACTTCCTGCACCGGTCCGACTACGGCGTCGAGCGTTGAGTTAAAGCCCTCGACGATCTTGCGGAAGTCGCCCTCGTGTTTGCTCGCATCGGCGCGAGCGGAGAGTTTGCCTTCCGTTCCCGCTCGCACTAACAATGTGGAGTCTGCGACAAGTTGCTCAATGGTAGAGAACAGCTTGTTCAACGCATCGGTCAGGAGCTTGAGTTCACCGTTGTACGCGCGAGTAATCTGCGCTCCGTTGATACCATGGCTGAGCTTTTCAAGATGATCGACACACCGGAGCAAAGGCGCTGAAATCGAATTGAAGGCATTGTTGATGCCCTCAATCACTTTCCTATATTCGCCCTGGTGTTTGCTGCTGTCGGCGCGAACCGAAATGTGTCCTTGGGCCGCCGACATGGTCAATGACTCCGTGTCTCGAACTAAGGATTGGATTGCATCCTTCACGCGATCGAGACACTCGTTGATGGTCGCGAAAGGTTGCGCTTCTTCCTCGCAACCATTGGCTTGCACCGGTTGCATGTCGAGATTGAAATCACCCTGTGCGAGGCTTGTGAGGTTTCTAGAAAGACGATTGATTTCGGCAGCGGTGTAGTTCTTGGCTCGCACAAGAGGCGTAAGATCCTGAACGACTTCCACGTAGCCGACGTGATCGCCAGCCGTGTTGAGGAGTTCCGAGGTGTACTGTTTGCAGTGCGCTCCGAGCCAATCAAAGTAACTCTCGCCAACGCCATTCTTGAGTTGAGCGACCCCGCAACTCTGTGTCTCACAAATGCTCGCTCTGGCGCTGCAGCATGGCTTCGCAATGGCATCCTCGCGATTGCGCACGATTTTATTCTCGACCATCAACTTCTCAAATGCTCTGTTGAGGAATACCCAATTCATCTGCTTGTCTAAAACGTGAATCGGGAAGGGAACGGCATCGATGATCGATTTGTATCGGTTGAGTTTTTCTTCGAAGGCGTCGAGCATCTGGTTCACCTCGACCACGACATCACGAGCGTGACCGCTGAACTTTGTCTCTTCAGCTCTGGCGCTCGTGTTTCCAGCTTTTGCAGCGTTCTTGAGGCGCAACATTTCGTCCGCCAGGAGCGCTTTGCCTTGAACTTTGCGGAGTATCCACCCATTAGCTGTCATGCTACGTTCTCCAGTTCTTGCATAAGATCGATCAATGAATCTCTGCGCTAGGATTTGCGCTTACATCGACGGCACTGCGTACGTTGAGCACTAGGAGCAACTTGTCCTTCAACTTGTAAACACCGCGAATCAACTCGACGTTGGCCTGGGGTACAGTGCTTGGAACAGATTCGAAGTCACTGCTCTGAACCTCGACAATGTCCCCAATCTCATCGACCAGGATGCTCGCCGGCCCATCGCCGGTAACTACAACAACGTGCATAGCGGCAAGAGTCCTTGAACGCTCCGCAATTCCGAGACGGCGGCGCAGTTCTAGGCAAGTGACTATTTGCCCGCGCAGATTCATTAGCCCAGCGACCATTCCGGGCGCCAGGGGAACGCATGCCATCTCCATTTCGCGAATTACTTCCTGCACTGTTTCAATCTCGACTCCGAACATGAGGTCATCGATGAAGAACGTGCAGAATTGCTGAGGTCTCGAACTCATGCTGTCCTTCCCTTTGTGATTTCGGAGGAAAGAAGCGCAGGAACATTCAGCAGGTCCGTGACGTGCTGTTGAATCACCGCAGTTCCAACGAGGCGAGGGTCTTCTATACCTCGAGTTATGGAAGCAGGTTCATCGACAATGTCGAGTATCTCGTCAACAACAAGGCCAGAGGTGCCTGCTTCAGATGAGTGCACCACAACCTGAAGAGGAGCATTCTTGCGCGGTAACTGCGGGAGCCGCAGCGTGTCGGCAACACTTATCAGTGGCATGATGTCGTTGCAATACTGAACGACCTCGCGCCCGCTTGAGTACTCGACGAGGTTGGGATGAATCTCCTCGAGGCGAGATACTGCCGAAAGTGGCAGCGCCAGCCGATTTTGCTGCCCCGCACGGAATACCAGCCAAGAGTCGTGTTGGCGCGCTTCCTCCGATTCGGGGTACTTGGAGTTGCCGTGTCGCGTTGCAGGTTGGCTGGCAATGGAAGCCTTGCTCGCGAGTCCGACAATGTCGAGGATGAGAGCCAATTGTCCGTCTCCCATGATCGTGGCTCCAGCAAAACACGGAACACTCCGAAGGTGCTTAGAGAGAGGCTTAACGACGATTTCCTCGGTGTCGAGGATGCCATCGACGACAAGTCCAAACTGATGATCTTCGGCCTGGACCACAACAATGTTCATCTCGCCATGGTTGGCCTGAACTGCGCTCTTTCCTTCGAGTTTCAATTCGTGGGCGAGGTAGACGATGGGAAGCAGGGTTCCGCGAAGCCGGTAAACAGTCGCGTCTTGGATCCTTTCGATGCCGCTCTGCAAGTCGCTGTCTTCAAGTCGGACCAACTCGACCAGGTTGACCTGTGGTATGGCAAATCGCTCCCCGCCTGTGGTTACGATGAGGGCAGGTATGATCGCCAGCGTGAGCGGAATCTTGATTTTCAAGGTGGTGCCGTGCCCCAGCACACTCGACACGTCGACTGTTCCACCAATTTTCTCGACGTTAGTTTTGACGATGTCCATACCTACGCCGCGTCCTGAAATATTCGTGACTTGTTTGGCAGTGGAGAAGCCTGGCAGGAAGATCAGGTTTGCGACCGCGTGGTCAGACATCTTCGCAACATCCTGCGGCTGTAGCATCCCGCGTTCAATCGCCTTCGCTTTTATAGACTCAAGATCCAATCCCGCTCCGTCGTCAGAAATCTCAATATTCACTCGCCCGCCTTCGTGAAAAGCCCGAAGGGAAAGCTGTCCCTGTCGTGTTTTTCCTGATCGTTCACGCTGTTCTGGCAGCTCTATTCCGTGATCAAGTGAATTG
This sequence comes from Koromonas humicola, assembly GCF_059726255.1. Taxonomy (NCBI): domain Bacteria; kingdom Pseudomonadati; phylum Acidobacteriota; class Terriglobia; order Terriglobales; family Koromonadaceae; genus Koromonas; species Koromonas humicola. The sequence goes on along the minus strand of NZ_AP040873.1, from coordinate 3,494,836 downwards.
CGAATCATGTGAGTAAGCGGATCCTTGATGGCCTCGATGATTGTTCTATCGAGTTCAGTCTGGCTGCCCTCCATCTGCAGGAGGACGGACTTCCCTGTGGAATTGGATATGTCACGCACGATCCTCGGAAACTTGTTCCAAACGTTCCCAATGGGCTGCATGCGGGTTTTCATCACAGCTTCCTGCAATTCGGAGGTGATCAGGTTCAACCTCTGCGCCGTGTTCACGAAAGCGGCATCGCTGTGGCCGCAAGTGAACCGCAATACCTGATTCCGTGCGAGCACGAGTTCGCCGACGAGGTTCATGAGACTGTCGAGGAGCGATACATCGACTCGAATACTGCTACTTGTAGCGTCCTCATGGATCTGAGCCTGTGTTTGAAGTGCCTCTTGCACCGCTTTGTTCGGTGCCGCACCGCTATCGACAAGGATCTGGCCGAGCATCCTCGGATCACCTTCTCGCTGGAGTTCGACAGCCGCAGCGATAGATTCAGGGGCGACCGCATCACGCGCGATCAGGATTTCTCCTAGCTTCGGAGTCGGGTCTGGCTGGATCTGTTTTTGCGAGTTTGAAGCGTCGCGAGGAATGTCATTCTGCTCAAGAATTTCGGAAAGACACTCAATGATTGCGTCCAGGCCCACGGCACTTTCGGCGCCCGAACTTGCCACGGAGGCAAGCAATTGTCGATCTACATCGATCATCCTCAGCAATGCGGAGGTGATGTTCTCGTTCAGCTGCAGTTTGCCATCGCGGATGCGGGAAAGTATGTTTTCGCCAACGTGATTCACCGACTCTAGCTTCTGCAGACCAACGCTTCCGCCTGTGCCCTTCAAAGTGTGAACTGCGCGAAAGATCCGCGCGATCAACTCTTTGGAATCCGGAGTCTTTTCGAACTCGATGAAATCGCGATCGAGCTGGTCGAGAATTTCGGCAGCCTCGACCAAGAAGTCTTGTATGAATTCGTCCATGGCACTTGAGCAATCAGCCTTCAAGTTGCACATCGGACGCAATGGAGAGAACTTTAGAGCCTATCCAGTTATCGCAACATGGGTGTGAGCAATCTCACGTTGCAGGAGGTCGTATGGAATAGACGCTGGATGTGTTCTGATCTAGATTGATACGCCAAGGCGAGGGTGTCCTTATGGCGTGCAAATGTGCGAACAAATTGTGTGCAAATCCCTCTCGTCAAAATGGGAAACTGTTCCGTCTGGACATCGACATCGGAAGCAAGTCTGGCGATCTGAAGCAGAAAACGTCTTACATCTGGCTTTGCGAACAATGCGTCAGAAAAATGCATCCGGTTGTCGAAGTGGTCGATAATACTGTTCGCGTTCGGCTCGTGAAGAATGCTTCAACACAGGAGGCAAACGTCTGGAAGCGAGCAAACTGATCGTGCATCGAAATAAGGAAGCATGGACCTCTCAGAACCGATAGCAGCAGTCGCAATTGTGCAAGCGCAGACTCCGAGCGAATCTGTATTGCTGATTCGTCGCTCGGAAAGGAAAGAAGATTCGTGGTCAGGCCATTGGTCGTTTCCCGGTGGGAGGCGCGAGCCTAGCGACCCCGATCTTCTGCATACGGCCCTGCGCGAGCTAGAAGAGGAGTGCGGAATTCATCTCGAACGAGAGAATATGGTCGCCGAACTCCCTGCTGTGCTCGCCAGGCGTCGGACAGGCCCTTTTGTACTTGTCGCTCCTTATGTGTTCACCGTGTCGGAAGAACTGCCCACGCGTCTGGATGAGAGCGAAGCCGCGGATGCCATGTGGCTGCCGGTGCGCGCGTGGACAGATCCTGCAAAGCATTCGCTATTGGCTGTGCCGGGGTTCGGTGGCGAGTCGCTGTTTCCGGGAATTGCCCTGAACGGAATGCCTCTGTGGGGCTTTACTTACCGGCTAGGGACAAGTTGGCTTGGTATGTTGCCGGAAAATGGCGAGCTCGAGCATGCTGGATTTGAAGTGGCAAGCCAGATACTGGCTTTCCTGCTCTCACGCGGATTGAAGCTGAAACATGAGTGGGCAGATCGAGCCTCCCGCCCGGCAGAGGTGGACGGTCCAATGGCAAAAGTTGCCGCTGTCGAAGGTGCAATCCCTGTGGAGCTTGCAGCTGAGCACTTTGCACGTCCGTCGAACACAGTGCCGAGGATCAATCTGCTGGAAATCCAGCCAGACCATATCCGCGTGGTCGGATTGGCATTCGAGGAGTATTTGATCGTCAGCGCGAGATAGGGAGTGAGGCGGTCTTCTTATCTCAGCTCCCTTGCAGGAAGATTACTGCAGTTCTTCGAGAACGCCTTCGATCTGGGCGTAAATCTGCTCGTCGGTGAAGTGACGCACTTTGATAGCACCTGATGGGCAAGCGGCGGCGCAGCAGCCACAAGCTTTGCATACGGCACTGATGATATGGCTGACATGCTTGTCTTCGTTGAACTCAATTGCGCCGTAAGGGCAAAGTGAATTGCAGGCACGGCAACCGGCGCAGAGCTTGTCCTGTACTTCGGAGTACACTGCGTCGACCGTAATCTGTCCCTGGGCCACTTTTGCGAGAATTCGAGCAACCGCCGCACGTCCCTGCGTGATGGATTCAGGAATGTCTCTTGGAAACTGGCACGCTCCGGCGATATACACGCCATCGGTTGTTGTCGCAACGGGATCGAGCTTCGGATGGCTCTCGATGAACCAGCCCTCCTTGTCGCAACTGATGTTCACGAGTCGTGCGACGTGTGCCGCATCCTCCCTGGGTTCCATGCTCACCATGAGCACAACGAGGTCGGCAGGCAATTCGATCTCTTCGCTAGAGAGTTGCTCTTTTAACGTGATGAGCATGTTGCATCCATCACTGGGCGAAGCTTGGCGAATCGTGGGTAATTGACCTTTGGCGAACATCACGAACGACGTTCGAACTTCGGAGCACCTGCGATAGAAGTCCTCGCATCCCTTGCCAAACGCTTCGATGTCTGTGTAGAGATTCGAAACTCGGGTATTGGGAAGCGCCGACTTAATCTCAAGAGCATACTTGAGAGCGGTCGTGCAGCAAACGCGGGAGCAATAGCCGTGGAACTGTTCGCTTCGTGATCCCACGCAGTGGATGATCGATATAAACCGCGGAGTTTTGCCCGACTTCGTCAGTATCTTGCCGCTCCGCAACATAGCTTCGAATTCGAACGAATTGACGACGTCTGGAAGGTGGCCGTACCCATACTGTTGGACTTGCTTGGCGTCGAATTCCTTATAGCCCGTGCAAACGAGAATTGATCCGGCATCGAGTTCAAGTGTGTCGCCGTCTTCGGTTCGCAGACGCGGTTTGAAGTTGCCGTTGAATCCCTTCAGTTCGATTAGCTCGGAGTTGAGGAACAAGCGAATGTTGGGATGACGTTCGACGCGAGAAATCCAAGTGCGAAGGATTTCCTGGGCGGAGTCGAGGTATGGCGCAGTTAGATCCAGTCGCGCAACATTGCCTCCGAGTTGGCCCTGCTTTTCGACCAAGTAAACCTGCTGTCCGGCGTCTGCAAGTTCGAGGGCAGCGGTCAACCCGGTCACGCCTCCGCCGAGTATAAGAGTTGAGGGGCACATCGGAGCCGGGCGACTTTCGAGCGGTTCATTGAACTTCACGCGCTCAATCGCAGCGTGAACGAGAGCCTTCGCCTTTTCGGTTGCAGCAACCGTGTCTTCGTGAATCCAACTGCACTGCTCGCGGATGTTGGCCATCTCGAGCATGTACGGGTTCAGGCCCGCGCGCTTGATGGCTGCGCGGAAGGTCGGTTCGTGCATGCGCGGACTGCATGAAGCAACGACAATGCGCGTGAGCTTGTGTTCCTCTATATCCTGCTGAATCATTTCCTGGCCAGGATTGGAGCACATGTACTTGTAGGAGCGGGCGACATTAACACCGGGAAGAGCGCCAGCCCATTCAGCGACGGCGGCAACATCGACGATCTTGCCTATGTTCGTACCACAGTTGCAAACGTAAACGCCAATCCGTTCTTCCGCCATAATTGCTCCCTACGCCCGTGGTTGCAGCTCGAGTGTCTGCTCAATTTTCGGAAGCGTTTGCTTGTGAGCTTCCTGTTGCAAATGTGCGAAGTACACCGCCAGTGGGCGATAGGCCAGGTGCGACCATTTACTGAACGGAACCTCAAGCGCGAGCATTGGAACCACGCCCATCAAGTGCACTATGTAGGTGATGTTTGCTGCCATCGGAAGCCCTGCACGATGCAGAATGTGCTGCACTACTCCGGTAATGGACACGAAGAGGAGGAGTCCGAGGAAGATCCAATCGGTCTCATGAGAGTGCTTGTGGTAAGCGGCGTCCTTCTTTATGCGTCCGTAAACCGCGAAGATAGATGTCCCGATCAGTCCAATAGCCGACAAGTAGCCGAGGCTGTGGGCGTACCAGTTGATCTGCGGGCCTGATTGCATGTCGCGCAGGAACAGCATGATAAGCACGAGCATCGTCAAATAGCTGAGCATCAGTATGAAGTGATTGGCCCAAGGCTTCTTGTCTTCGCAATGACGGAAACGTTTCTGGGTGAAGAAGTGGATTGGGAGCAGCGGCAGGAATCGCAAGTACATCGAGAGTGGCACGTGGACGGCGTGTTCGCTTCGCATTGTGAAATGCCACATCCTGATGCAGTTGATCAGCAGCAGAATGCCGAGCGTGATACCCATGATCCAGTCAAAAACGTGAATGGCATGGGCGGGCAGGAACGCGTGCGGTCCATCGTAAGCAGAAATGCTCCCGCTGCCAAAGAACAGACCATAAGTCAGGAAGCCAGCGCCAGCCAGAAATGCAACGACGAGAACGGCGATCAGTTCCGAGATCCAAGAACGGTAGAGTAACCGCGAAAGGCCGGTGAAATCGTATTCAGCGGTGAGCCAGCGACGAATGCCCATCATCGTTTCGCCGGGTTCGGCACCACGCGGACATTGCTCCGAACACTTTCCACAGTAGTAGCACAACCATGGGTCGAGAGCGGACCGGAGTGGCTTCTCCAAACCCATTTGGAGGTAGCGCACCGACTTGCGCGGGAAAACGTAAGGGTCGTCCGAGTGCGAACAGGCTGCGCTGCAATTGCCGCATTGGTAGCACTTGGCGACGTCCTTGGCCCCGAAGAGCTCCAGTTCATCGATCAGGTTCGGATTTACGCGAACGGCCATGTTCTTCCTTCTTCATCTCGCCCCTTTGTAGGAACGAGATGTCTTTCTTCAAGCGCCCTTTTGCGGGACAGACTTCTCTTGTAACTTGCTCTTGCTGCCAACGATTGAACGCAAGGCTTCAGCGGCTGCGGCAGACGCTTGAGCTACCGTGTCCGGAATATCCTTCGGGCCCTGGCAAACGCCAGCGACGTAAATGCCCGGTCTTCCCGTGGAGTTCGGTTCGGCGTTGTAGTCGAGCTCGCGGAACCATCCATCCGAGTCGCGCGTGATCTGCAACATCTCTGCGACTTCTTTGGAGCCGTGCGAGGGTTCCAAGCCGACGGACAGGATCACCATGTCTACGGGGGTTGTCATGAGATGCTCGGCAACAACATCTTCGCCGTGGATGTAGAGCTGCGAGTCGATTTCCTTCACGCTGGCAGTGCGTCCGCGGATAAGGTGTACGCCCTCTTCGCGGATGCGCTCATGAAACTCCTCATATCCTTTTCCGAAAGCGCGCATATCAATGTAGTACTCGTAACAGTTGGCTTCAGGAAGTTTTTCGCGCACCAGATGAGCGAACTTCAGCGAGTACATGCAGCAGACGCGTGAGCAATACGAGTTGTAGTTCCGGTCGCGGGAACCGACACAATGAACGATGGCGACAGCTTTCGGCTTCGGGCCATCGGGTTCGAAAACCCATTCCTCGGTCTTGGTTCGCTTGTTCAGCTTTTTCGTCTTCATGACGATCTTGCCGCCGGTCGGGCCGGAAGCGTTCGTCAGTCGCTCGAATTCAAGCGAGGTCAAGACATTTGGAAAGGTGCCGTAGCCATAACGGGCGATTCTTGTTGCATCGAGTGTGTCGAATCCGGTGGAGACAATGATGCTGCCCACCTCGATTTCGACTACCTCGTCCTTCGCGTCAAGATGAACCGCTCCCTTGGTGCATTTCTTCACACACGCGCCGCACTTTTTGCCGCCACTCTGTACCCAGGTGCAGTGCTCGGGATCGACGACGTACGCGTTGGGCACGGCCTGCGGGAAGGGAATGTAGATGCTCTTACGGCTTGCGATCCCCATGTCGAACTCGCTCGAAGTCGAAACTGGGCACCAGTGAGCGCATTCACCACATGCCACGCACGCCGAAGCGTCGACGCGGGTCGCATGCTTCAGAACTTTGACTTTGAACTTACCCGCAGTGCCGCTCACCTGCTGGACTTCCGACAAGACCATTAGCTCAATATTCGGATTCTGACCGACGGCGACCATCTTCGGAGTCAGAATGCAGGCGGCGCAATCGAGTGTTGGGAACGTTTTGTCGAACATTGCCATGCGTCCACCGATCGTTCCGGTTCGCTCGACGAGATAGACTTTGTTCTCAGATTCGGCAATTTCGAGTGCCGCTTGGATTCCTGCTACACCGCCACCGATGATGAGCGTTGCTGTGTTTGGAGCGGAAGCCGCTGCAACTGGAGATGGGGAATAGTGTTGCCCCGTCAACGTGGCAGCGAGCAGGGCCTCGGCAGCATTCTGGGTAACGCAATCGCCTCGTTCTCCCAGGGATGCGAGGCGAACTCGTGTTGCGTCAACTCCGGCAAGGGCCAGCGCGCGCGCAAAGGCAGGTTTATGAAACCCCGGATGCTCCGCTGCCACAACGACCGCATTCAGCTTCGATTTGCAAAGCTCAGAAGCTAAAGCTTCGGGATCGAGTCGCGCTCCGTCCACCGTGCGAACGAGCACCACGTTGGGCAATTTCTTTGCGTACTGGGCAAGGCTCTTGAGATCGACCGCGACAGAAGAGTTCTGTTCGGGAGCGACGAAGTAAACGCCGACGCGATCGATCACCGGGCTGCTCTCGATTGCCGTAGCCGAAATTTTCGATTCGCCGTTCATAAAAGCCTTCCGTGATCGCGCATACTGTCTCGCATCTAGAACTCCTGCGGCAAAGCCTTAATCTGATCCGCGGTGAATACCGGGCCATCCTTGCAGACGTACGTTGATCCGATGTTGCATCGGCCGCACTTGCCAAGGCCACACTTCATTCGGTTTTCGAGCGTCGTGTAGATCCGGTCACCCGGGAATCCTTGTTTGGCCAGCACGGGTAGAGTGAACTTGATCATGATGGGCGGGCCACAGATCACGGCGAACGTATCTACCGAGGTGGTCAGGGTCTGCTCCACCGCGGTTGGAATACGGGCAACGAGACCTTTCCAGTCGGGTGTTTCGCCGCCGGGATCGACTGCAAGGCACAGTTTCACGTCGGAGCGCTTTGCCCACTCTTCGAGTTCACGCTTATAAACCAAGTCGGCCACAGTACGAGCGCCGTAGACGATGGTTACATCCTTGAATTGATCGCGCAGGTCGAGCACATTCCAGATGACGCAACGTACCGGGGCAAGGCCGATGCCACCAGCGATGAATACGATGGAGTGTCCCTTCATCTGTTCGAGAGGGAAGTGATTGCCGTAAGGTCCACGGAAGCCGATGGTGTCCCCTACAGCAAGGCGGCGCAGGGCGCTCGTGACTTTGCCGGTTGCTTTGAAGCTGCACTCGATGTAACCCGAACGCGTTGGAGGAGAAGCGATGCAGAACGTGCTCTCGCCTTCGCCAAAGACCGAGTACTCACCGAATTGTCCTGCCGAGAACTGAAACTGTTCCGCTATGCTGGAGTCTTCGAATTCAAGTTTCAGGGTGCGAGTGTCGATGGTCTCGTCGGTGATCTCGCGGATCCGCATCAAGTGTGGCTGGTAGATATTCATTGCGCACTTCCCTCAGACTCAGCTTTCGACAGGGCAACAAGGTCGCCGACGATCTCTGGGAGGTCCATTCCTCCTGGGCACACGCGGGCGCAGCGGCCACAGCCAGTGCAGAGAATTTCGCCAAACCGGCTGGGATAGATCGAAAACTTGTGTTCGATTCGCTGCCGGAATCTTTCGCTCTGAGTTTGTCTCGGATTGTGTCCCGATGCATGGACTGTAAACTTTCCCGTTTGGCAGGAATCCCAGTTGCGGCGGCGGACACCTGCATCGGCGCTGTCATGCTCGTCCACTATGTCGAAGCAGTGGCAGGTGGGGCACACGCCCGCGCACGCGCCACATCCGTGACAGCGCAGGGCAATGGTCTTCCACACCGGGTGTTCGTAGTGCGAGGCAAGCCAACCGGAGAACTCGGCGGGAATCGCTGCGAGATTCTGTTCAACTTTCTCTCCGGCAAGTTGCCGAGCCGCCTCAGCTTGCGATAGTGAACTGTCACCGATCTTGTTGCCTTCAGGGCAATGCTGAAGAAGAGCTTCCCCCTTGGGCGTCGCGATCTCGGCAACGTAGCCACCCTCGACGGGAATGAGCATCACATCTGCTCCCCGGGAAGAATCCGGTCCCAACCCAACGGCAGTGCAGAAGCAGGTCTTGTCCATCACGGAGCAAAGCATGCTCACAATCGTGGTCGCTTCGCGTCGGCCAAACCAGAGCTCGTCGCGGTAATCCCAGTTCATCACCTTGTCGACGATTTCCAGACCGGCGACATCGCAGGGCGTCGCACCGAGAATGACCTGAGGCGCGGGTGTTGTTGGCACCTCTCGGATCTCGACTCCATGTTGTGTTTTCCGGTACTGCAGCAGAACCTCGCTCGCAGGAAGGAAAAACTCTTTTAGCGAGCGCCGTGTCACGCGAACTTCCAGGGCCGCATCGTCCAGTTTCTGGATTGGGAGGTAGTCCGTGGCGTTTGGATCATCGGCGGCGCGAACCGGGGCGATAACGCGGGTGTTTGAGGCGACTAGGCTGGCAACCAACTGCGCCAGGTCTTCTTGAGTTAGGAATCTGCGCGTCACCGGATGAACTCCTCGTCGTCATCTGTGCGGAAAACGCCTAAGGGCGTGGGCACAGTGGGGTCTTCGCAGGCCACATAGTCAAATCTTTGTTTCACCGAATCGGCAACGTAGCGGGCGAGCAATCCGAGTGGAATATGCTCAGGACAGGCGCGCTCGCACTCGAGACAATCCACGCAACGCCCCGCCTGATGCAACACTCGCATCGTTTGCCATGCGCGGTTCGCGCGAGGAGTTGGCGAGGGATCAATCCACTGAGGCTGTCCCTTGTCCGCCGTACATTGCACGCAGAAGCACATCGGACAAGCCTCTCGGCAGGCATGGCACCGGATACACCGAGCCAGTTGCTCGTCCCAGAACTTGCGGCGCTCTTCGAAAGTCATCTTTTCAAGAGCAGCGATCTGTTCGTCACGCTTGGGATTGACAGGTGGCGCGGGTGGAACCTCGCCAAGCAGGTGATCGTGCAGCTTCGGTTCGCGAACGTCGCAATTTGCACAACGCACCGACACGGTCTCGCTGGTCAGTTCGGAATCGATTGCTGGGCTTTCGAGAACGCCTCCGCAGCGCATGGCGATGATGACCACGTTGCTGCGATCAAGCTGCTTTTCACGAATCAGGCCGGCGACGGAGCGGGAGTCGCATCCTTTAACAACGATTGCAGGCTTTCCAAGATGGGCAATGTGCTTGCGCCGCGGGTTCAGGTATGTTGACAGGTTGTGGACACACCGTTTGTCGAATACCAGCTTGTCACACTGCGCAGCATCGGTGATGAATGCAGGACGCACGCCTCGAGGGCCTTCTTCGTATCCAATGACAACCTTGACGGTGCCTTCGCTTAGCAGTTTGCGGGAGAGTTCCTGTAATTCAGTCATGGATTACTCGCCGCCTTTCTGCAATTGCACCAGACTGCAAGGGCCAAGTGTCTTTACGCGGGCGGTGGTTTCGTTCACGACCTCTTGCCATTTGTTGCCCTCCGAGGCCGAAACCCAGGAGAAAGTGACGCGGTCGTCTTCGACTCCCATAAATTCGAGCAGGTCGTGCAATACGGCGAAACGACGTCGGGCATAGTAGTTGCCCGTACTGTAATGGCAGTCGCCTGTGTGGCAGCCACTCACGATGACGCCATCCGCTCCGCGTTCGAAAGCCTTGATGATGAACAGGGGATTGACCCGGCTGCTGCACGTCAGTCGGATGACTCGAACGTTCGGATCCATTTTCAGTCGGCTGGTACCCGCCAGATCTGCGCCAGTGTAGGTGCACCAGTTACATACAAAAGCGACGATCTTCGGACTCCAACTGTTTTCGGCCCCAATTTTCACTTCATCTGACATGACAGGCCCTCGTAAACAACATTTGTTTGCGATCTCCTCGACGCCGCTTCACTGGGGCAATCTTCTGCTCTCACCTGGCATCGCCTTTTCAGAGGCATATACAAGGCTCGAATCTCGAGAGCGCTCTTGACTTCCTTGCGGAAGGATAGCGCCAAGTCTCGCCCAAAAATGTGATCAGCGGCACAATGCAGGCAGACGAGATGCCTTAGCCTTCGAAACCTATTCGTTTCCCCGAACATAGCGGAGAGAAATAGGCTTCAATCAGGCATGTAGCAGCTCTGGTTGGCTCTCCTCGGCTCCAGCCGATGATGCGGATTTGACTGCGGCTCCGTTCTTTTTCGGATCCTTTAGCAGGAACGTCAAAGGGATCATGAGCAGGAAAACCAAGCCCATGATCTTGAAAGCCTCCACAAAGGACAGCATGGCGGCATGTTGCTGAACTTGCCCGAAAACGGCACCAAAAGCGCGGCGTGATGCTGTTGCGGGATCCGAACCTCGTAGTGTGAAGTATTGCGTGAACTGGTGCAGCGTTGCCGTTACTTGCGGCTGGCCATCGCGGATGTGCTCCACGAGCCGGCTCTGGTGGAATTGCTGTCGGCGCGCAAGGAACGTTGTCATCATCGCGATGCCGACGCTGCCGCCAATGTTTCGCATCAGGTTGAAAATGCTGGTGGCATTGCCCATTCTTTCCTTGGGCAGGTGCGACATGGCTGCAGCAGAAAGCGGAATGAACACGCAGGACATGCCTCCGCCTTGTAGCACCTGCGGCCAGAAGATGTCCCAATATCCAGCCTGCAGATTCAGTCGGGCGTACATGAACATCGTGACGGCCCCGACAATAAATCCAATGACAAGAAGTTTGCGGACATCGACCCGGCTGGCGATTGCGCCTACAACGAATGTCAGTGCGAAAGCACCAAGCCCTCGTGGTGATAGCGCCAGTCCGGCTTGCATCGAGGGATAGTTAAGCAAGGTCTCCAGGTATTGCGGTAGCAAGACGAGGCTGGCATAGAGCACGAAGCCGATAGCTGACATCAAAAACACGCCGACGGTGAACGATCGATCGCCAAGCGCTCGCAGGTCCACGATCGGATGCTCAACATGGAACTCGCGTATGACGAAGATTAACAACGCCGCACAGCAGACGAGTACCTCTAGGCGAATGTCGCGCGAACCTAGCCAGTCTTTGCGCTGTCCTGTATCAAGCAGAATCTGAAGCGACCCTAGACCGAGCGCAAGCAAGCCCATTCCCCACAGATCGACACTGGCATCACGGTTTCGCTTGATGTAGGGAGGATCGTGAATGAAGCGGGCCATCATCAGCATTGAGACGGTGCCCACCGGAATGTTGAGATAGAAGATCCAGCGCCATGTGTAATTGTCGGTGATCCAACCGCCCAGGGTTGGGCCAATGATCGGCGCCACGATGATTCCAAGGCCATAGGCTGCCATTGCCTGCCCATGTTTTTCTTTGGGAAATGATTCCAGCAAGATTGCCTGCGCTAGAGGCTGCAATCCTCCGCCTGCCAAGCCTTGCAAAACCCTGAAGACAATGAGTTGCGGAAGACTAGTAGCCATGCCGCAAAGAAGAGAGGCGATGGAGAATCCTGCAACACACGTCAGGAGTATCCGTCGGCGTCCGAAGTAGCTGGCTAGCCATCCGGACATTGGCAGGATGATCCCATTCGAGACCAAATAAGAGGTGACGACCCAAGTCCCCTCTTCATAAGTTGAGCTCAGATTCCCTGAGATGTGGGGGATCGACACGTTAACGACCGTCGTGTCGAGGACCTCCATAAAGGTCGCCAACATGACGGCAATAGTGACGATCCACGGGTTAACCTGTGGGCGGGAATCTGCGGTTTTCATGCCATTCGCCTGGAACGTTGAAGCTTATCGCGGTCCAAAACCGCGAAGCTGTGACGCACAGCACGCCGGCCTGTTATCCGAAGGGCAATCCGAACTTTAATTTAGAGCAGAAGCAGAAATGCTGGCTAAAGTTCCCCCAGCGTCTCGTGAACCAGGTGTACGGCGATGGCTCCTTCTCCCACGGCGGAGGCGACCCGCTTCACATTGCCCGCCCGTACATCGCCAACGGCGAATACGCCGGGAAGGCTCGTCTCAAGTAGCTGCGGCGGGCGGGTGAGCGGCCATGGAAACTGAGCGATGTTCTGCGAGAAGAGTTCCATATCCTTACCGGTCAGAATGAAACCCTTGTCATCCATTGCGACACAGCCCTGAAGCCATTCCGTCCGTGGAGACGCGCCCGCCATGATGAACACATGCCGAATTTTGTGCGTTGAGGCCTCGTCATTCACCTTGTCTAGCCATGTAACAGATTCGAGGTGATTGTTCCCCTCTAATCCGATTATCTCAGTGTGGAAATGGAGTTCGATGGCAGGATTGTCTGTAATGCGTTTGATCAGGTAACGCGACATCGTGTCTGAGAGTTCGCCGGAGCGAACCAGCATGTGAACCTTACTGGCAGTTTGCGAGAGGAACACCGCCGCCTGTCCGGCAGAGTTTCCTCCGCCTACTACGATGAGCTCTTCATTTGTGCAGAGTTGCGACTCCATATAAGTCGCTCCGTAATACACACCCTGCCCCTCAAACCTCTTCAAGTTAGTGATCGGAGGCTGGTTGTACTGCGCACCGGACGAGATGACGATCGAGCGTGCGGCCAGCTTGCTTCCGTTGTCCAGAACGATCTCGTAAGGACGCTGCTTGCAGTTGAGTTGCACTACTTCGTGTCCGACCATCATCTGCGCGCCGAACTTCTGAGCCTGCGCGAGAGCGCGACCGGCGAGTTCCTGCCCGGAGATTCCGGTGGGGAACCCGAGGTAGTTCTCAATTTTAGAACTTGAACCAGCCTGGCCACCGGGAGCATGCGTTTCTATGACGAGCGTGTCCAGCCCTTCCGAGGCTGCATATACCGCCGCTGCCAAGCCAGACGGACCTGCGCCTACGATGATTACATCGCGAACCTGCGATTGATCGATGTTGACGTTGAATCCCAGGCAGTCGGCAAGCTGTTGCGTTGATGGATTTCTCAGAACAGTACGGCCATAGCACAGAACAACTGGGACTTCATGCGTCTTCACTTCGAAGCGATCCAGCAATTCCTGTGAAGTCTTGTCTGTATCGAGGTCGATGTAGGTGTACGGATGCGCATTGCGCGTGAGAAACTCGCGGATCTTCAGCGTGTTTGCACAGTGACGCGAACCCATGACGACCACATTGCCTAGTCCATTGCTGATGAGTGCGATGCGTCGCAAGATGAACGCCCGCATGAAGACCTCGCCCAACTCCGCATCGGTTGCGACAATCGTTCGTAATCCATCGCCGCTGATCTCGAGAAAGTCACCCTCCTCCGACACGCGTCCGAGAACAAGACAGCGCTGTCCTGATATCATCGTGATCTCGCCCGTGAATCCGCCTGCGCTATGCCACGCAACCATTCGCTCGCCCTGGAAATCGACTTGTACAATTTCCATGCTTCCCGACAGCAGGACGAAGAATGGAACCTCACTGTCTCCGGGACGAAACAGAATGTCACCTGGTTTGAAGTGACGTAGTTCTCCCACGGCACGTAGTCGCCCAATCTGCGAGTCAGTCAAACTCGGGAACGCTTGGGTGTTGGCGTCGAGCGCGCTTGGGGTGGGCCAGGATGACATTCTTTAGTTCTCCTCATCAGAGTCACTGCACCAAAGGCGACAGCGCGAGTTGAACTTTATGGATGCTCCCCGGACAATTTTCGGTTCGGAAAAGATGATCTCCGCTAACTCAGAGAGCTTTCGCTTTCGATTCCAGCTCTCGTACTTCCTCGGCCTGAATCGTGCGTAGCCGGTTTAGAGCAGCAATCGGACGAGCGAAAACCTGTGGGCCTTTTCCTGAATGTGCTCGTAACAGATGAAAAGTGATCAGCAGTTGCGTCAACGCCAGGGGGTCACTATGACGAACTTCTCCGCGGTCGTTATACTCGCCGAACTGATCTCCGCGCAGCGAGCGAAGACCGGGCAGATGACTCCAAACCTCGTTCTCAAGTTCTTCGGCGCGCTCTCGTTCCACATTGCCATCAATCTCCAGAAAATCGACGGGACGGCCGCAATCTCGCCCCATTACAAGGCGTATAGCAGAGTCTCTTGCCGTCTGATCAAACAAATAGCTCAAGTCCGGATGAGGAATTGTGGGACGTAGCACCAGATGCACGTTCAGATGACTGTCTGTACCGTCCTGCATTTCGGTGACATCTGGATAGAACCGCACGACGATATCCGCGTATTCACGTTGCGGACGAATGTAGTCTCTGGAGTCCGCTTCGCGTTTTTCCAACTCGGCAAATACCTGCTCTGGCGTGTATCCGCGTTTCGTTGTGTCCCGCTTAATCTTCCATTCCCGGCGCAAGTCTTCGGGTGGATCGAGGAAGACTTTCACGTCGTAAAAAGCTCGCATGGCTGCCGTGTGACAACCGAGCAATCCCTCAACGATGACGAATTCGCGCGGCTGAACGTACTCAGGGCGGACAAGAGTTCCCGTGCGATGATCGTACACTGGCTTGAGCATTGGCTCGCCATAGTGTGCACGTTCGAGATGCAATTCCAGAATGTCGAGGTAGTTGCAATCAGGATGAAGTGGCGTAATTCCACGGACTGCGCGCTCGGCGCGGTCGTACTTGTGATAGTCGTCCGTGCAGATATGAGTGACCCGCTCCGGTCCCAGCAGACGAGTGAGCCCCTGAGTTATGGTGGTCTTGCCGGCAGCGCTGTCTCCGATGATTCCCAGTACGATTGGTCGCTTTCTCATTACAGACTCCTTACGGCACAATGAATTTCGCTGTACGTGGGTCAGCTTGCTACTTCGATTCCGCCTTGAAATACGCGGCTTTGGCGGATGTCTTCGGCTGAAATGCGCATGAGTTGCGCGCGCGAAATGCAGCCGCCTTGTTCGATAATCCGGTTCGCCTGCCGCAGCTTCGCTCGGTCGATGGCATTGCGCACACTTCGTGCATTTGCAAATTGCGGCTGTTTCATTCGCATTTGTAAATATTCGATGAATGCCAACCTTGACCCGTCATCCAAGGCATAGTTCTGTTCCGCCAGCATCGCCTCTCCTATTACGAGCAGTTCTTCTGCTGTGTAATCGGGAAAGCTGATGTGGTGCGCGACCCGGGAGCGAAAGCCAGGATTGTTCCGAAACAGCCCGGCCATACGATCGGGATAACCCGCCAGGATCACTACGAGGTCGTCCCGCATGTCTTCCATAGCTTGCAACAACATCTCGATCGCTTCCTGTCCATAGTCGCGCTCGTTCTCCGGACGATGCAGGTAATAGGCCTCGTCGATGAAGAGCACGCCTCCCATTGCTTTCTTGATTGTCTCTTTCGTCTTCGGAGCCGTGTGACCGACGAACTGCCCTACCAGATCATCGCGAGTGGCTACGACAAGATGCCCACGGCGAAGGAATCCAAGATGGCGAAGAATCGTCCCCATGCGCTTCGCCACAGTCGTCTTGCCCGTACCGGGATTCCCGGTAAAGCTCATGTGCAGTGTCGGGCGCTGCGTCGCGAGGCCCACCTTTTCGCGCATTTGCGAAATGAGAAGCAGCGATGACAGCCGCCGGATGTAGGCCTTAACCGACTGCAGACCTACAAGCTCGCGGTCCATCTCATTCAGAATTTCATCCAGATTTGAGTCGCGATGTGCTGCACCGATGTCAACATATTCAGCTCCGTCGTGCACTGGACGCACTCCCCCTGTCTGCGTGGGTTCCATTTCCCTTCGGCTCCTACTGCTCTAATTCTATGGCGTTACGGTGATGGATCGTGTACTGAACGCGCCGGTCTGCACCGTCCTTGCGTTCGAGACTGAACCCGGGCTCGGACGCGGGACGATTTACGATGAAGCTCAAAGCGGTGGTCTGCCGACCCTTGCTGCTGTCGAATCCATTCACCTTGATGTAGCGATTTGGGAATTCTTTTCGGCACTCATTCAGAGATGCCAGTGCAACCATCGGGTCCTTCATGTCGAACATCGGAAGTTTCCACATTTCCCAGTACGAGTTGCGTGGATGCGGGTCGTCCGTGTGCTCAATCGAAATCGCCCAGCCGTTTTCAATGCAGTACTTCATTTGTGCAAGGATCTGTTCATCCTTGAAGTCAGGTAGATATGAGAATGCTCCCTGCGTGATGCGCATCATCTTCCTCCGCGATAGCTCTACAGTGTTAGGGTTCCGACTGCGTCGGGAACGTCAGTGGACTGGAAGTCGAAAGTGACATCGCGCCAGGTTTCAAGCGCTTTGCGTAATTCCGGGCACCAGCGGGCCGCACGGTCCAAGATTTCCGGTCCTTCGTACAGATAATCGCGTCCCTCATTTCGCGCCTGGATCATGACTTCAGTCGCGACGCGATTCGCCGTAGCTCCCTGCGCAATGCCGTCAGGATGCCCAATGGTGCCACCGCCAAACTGCAGCACGCAGTCCTCGCCGAGATAGTGCAGGAGTTGGTGCATCTGGCCCGCGTGAATTCCACCTGATGCAACCGGCATGACGGCGGGCATCGAGGCCCAGTCCTGTTCGAACAGCAAGCCCTGCGTCGGGTCAGCTTCCATCGTGTTGCAGCGGAGCGTGTTGTAATAGCCGCGAACGTTGTTCGGGTCCCCTTCCAGTTTGCCTACAACGGTGCCTGCATGCAGGTGATCCACTCCGGCAAGTCGCATCCACTTGGCAATTACACGGAAGCTGATTCCATGCGACTTCTGGCGAGTATAGGTTCCATGTCCCGCGCGATGGAGATGCAGAATGACGCCATTGCGCCGCGCCCACTTCGCCATTGACTGAATCGCCGTGTATCCGATCGTGAGATCAATCATCACGATCACGCTACCAAGTTCCTTCGCGAAGTCCGCGCGTTCATACATCTCTTCCATTGTTGCGGCGGTCACGTTCAGGTAATGGCCCTTGATCTCGCCTGTAGCGGCCATCGCCCGATTCACAGCCTCCATGCAGAACAGGAATCTGTCACGCCAGCGCATAAACGGTTGGCTGTTGATGTTCTCGTCGTCTTTTGTGAAGTCCAAACCACCGCGAAGTGCTTCATACACCACACGACCGTAGTTCTTGGCAGAGAGTCCAAGTTTCGGCTTTACCGTAGCGCCGAGCAGTGGGCGACCAAACTTGTTGAGATACTCACGTTCCATCACGATGCCGTGCGGCGGCCCCTGGAATGTCTTAACGTAGTGCGGTGGAATCCGCATGTCTTCGAGGCGCAACGATTTCAGGGCCTTGAACGCAAATACGTTTCCGATGATCGAAGACGTGAGGTTTGCAATGCTTCCTTCCTCGAACAAGTCGAGGTCATAGGCGATGTATGCAATGTACTGATCGGTGCCCGGAACCGGATCAACGCGATAACACTTGCCTTGATAGTTCTGGTGCGGAGTTAGGCGATCGGTCCATACAACGGTCCATGTTGCAGTTGAAGACTCACCGGCAACGGACGCAGCGGCCTCGATTGGTTCTACCGTTTCCTGCGGCACAAACCGGAACGCGCACAACACATCGGTCGGCTTGGGTTCATAGTTTGTGTTGAAATATCCCATCTCGGCGTAGGGAGTAACGCCCGCTGCCCAACGTGCTTTCTTGCGCGGTGTGTCCATCGTAGCCATGCTCTCTCCTCAACATCACTGGGCTGCCAGTGTGTGTCATGGATAAGGCAAGTGGTGTGCCATCACGGAGCAGTTATCGCCGGCGCATGCTGAATTGCTCGCAAGCTGTTATCGATGGAAGGGGTTACTGCACATGGAGGGGCGTGGAAACGTAGACAATGGTTTCTTCAGCGAAATCAAGTGTGCCAGTCGTGTCTCACCCAGCTTTTCGGCCTGTCAAAAAGTCTGAGCTGCCCGCCCTGCCTTCGCGATTTTGTTGGCTGAGGTTCACTGTGACGCGGCTGTCACAGTTGTGTGCCACCATTGTCCCGGTGCCGCTTCAGTTCGCCTGCATGCAAATGGTATTTCGCGAGGAGACGATGAAAAGTCCGGCGTGGTATGTGCGCCAGCATGGCAGCTCTGGAGATATTGCCCTCGGCTCGGAGTAGGTAACTCTGTAGCGCCTGTCGTTCAAATGTTTCGATCACTTTCGATTTTCCAGGCTTAAAACCAAGAGTCGTCTTTTCGACGGTCACGTCCTGCACGTGCAGGGGTAGGTGTTCGGGATCAATCGTCTGAGTCGAGCTGAGCACAACGGCGCGTTCGACGATGTTCTCCAACTCTCGCAGATTGCCGGGCCATGAATAGCTGCGAAGAAGATTCATTGCCTCAGGCGAAATCGAGTCGACGCGCTTATTTACCTTTGCCCTCGCGCGTTGCAGGAAGTATTCGGCAAGGAAAGGAATGTCTTCGATTCGCTCTCGCAGTGGTGGCAGGGTAATGGTGAAGGTGTTGATCCGATAAAAGAGGTCTTCACGAAACGCGCCCTCACGAATAGCTTTCTCGATGTCTCGGTTCGTGGCTGCGATGATCCTTACCGAAACTTGCTTCGTATGGACGTCGCCAACTGCGCGTATTTCGCCGGTCTGAAGTGTCCGGAGCAGCTTGGCCTGGGTTTCGAGCGACATGTCGCCTACCTCGTCGAGCAACATTGTTCCGCCATGCGCTTTTTCGAACAGTCCTTTTCTGTCAGTGAAAGCGCCTGTGAATGCACCACGCTTGTAGCCAAATAGTTCGCTCTCCAGAAGGGAAGGGGACAGTGCTGTGCAGTTGAGAGTAACGAAGGGCTGATTCTTTACATTGCTAGCGCGATGAATCGCTCCTGCGACAAGCTCTTTGCCCGTTCCGCTTTCCCCTCGGATGAGAACCGTTGTAGGGGTAGGTGCGACCTTCGCGATCAGCCGTGAGATTTCTTTCATCTTCGGATTGGTGCCGATGATGAATTCGGTATCCGAATGCGCCTCTAACTCTCGCATGGCGAGCTGATATTTACGCTCAAGTGCTTCGGTATGTTTGCGGGTCTCAAGAAGATTCCACAGAAACAGAGCGGCATTGCACCCAATGACCTCTGTATGTTCAGGCTTGATGGCGTGAAGTTCGCGCGCGACGGTCGCATCTCCTGTGACGTCGATAACGAGATCGGCATTGGTTGTCGCCACTAGCTTCTTGTAGCCGGTCGCAACAGGAATACCGCTTTCGCGCGCGAGCACAAGCCCCGGAGCTCGCTCGTTTTTGTCGACAACCGCAAGTATCTTGACGGTCGGGTCTGAGCGAAACAGCTCCACCAGCTTTTTGCCGCCGTTCCCAGCACCAATGAGGATGATGTTCGTCATACGCCGGTCAATGTGATGTCAAATACCCTGAGCGTAGCTGTATCTCGGCTTCGCTGGCTGCACATTCTGACGCGCTTTCGACAGACGAAAGATTGGAGCTGGATTTACTTAAATGCGAACGCGAGGGCAGTAATGAACGATCTACGGAACAGCGAATCTCAATTGAGCGCGTGTATAGATTCGCGCACTCGGGTTGAGAAATGAATTCACCCGAGTGCCATTAGGACGCGGAGATTGCAGGTAGCACCGAATCAGCCGTTGACGGCATTCTCGGAGGATGCGTGTGCTTCAATTTCGGAACTCTCGACAGCAGGCAGGGCCTTCTCGGGGGCGTGATCACGCAGTCGCGCGATAAGGTCCATGTGGAAGGCCTTGCGATCGAAGCTCACCATGTAGGGATCGTTTGAAAACCGCAGAGCGCTGTGACTGCAGGCTTTCACGCATTGACCGCAGAGGCTGCAAAGCGAGAAATCGAGCGTGAACTGTGCAGGGCTCTTGGAGCCCTTTTGTGGAGCCGGTCCCATCTTCGGCGGATCGCTGACGACCTCGCCTTCCTTAACCGGAATCGGGCAAAGAACAGCGATACAACTCGATGGACACGCCTTGGCGCAGACGCCGCATGCTACACACTTTGGCACGTCTGGGCTTTCCTCTTTCCCGATCAGCTCTATGTGACCGCGATAGGAAGAAAGGTTCTTCACTTCTTCTTGCGGGTAGATCACGGTGACTTTTGGAGCAGCAAATGCGCGTCCGGTAATTCCAAGTCCAATGGCTAGACTCTTCAGCCCCTTCAGCACGTTCTTTATGTTCGTGACCGACATGTTATGACCTCAACCCGGCTAACAGCACGGCCAGCGCCAAGTCGAGCAGCGCCAGTGGTGTTAGCCACTTCCAGCTAATGTTTAAGAGCTGATCGAACCGCACACGAGGGAAGGTCCAGCGCAGCCAGATAATGAAAAGAAGGATGCTGTAGATCTTCAGCAGAAACCACCATGCACCGGGAAGAAACGGTCCCTGCCATCCGCCTAAAAACAGCACGGCAGCAACGCCAGAGACGATAACCATGTTGGCGTATTCGGCAAGGAAGAAAATGCCAAATCCCATTCCCGAGTATTCGGTGTGGAATCCCGCAGTAAGTTCGGATTCGGCTTCCGGCAGATCGAATGGGGCGCGATTCGTCTCGGCTACAGCGCAGACCAGGAAGATCATAAACGCCAATGGGTTCTTGAGCGCGTACCACTGCCATGGCCAGGCACCCTGATGTCCCGCAATGGCATAAAGGTCCAGTGATCCAGCGCAAATGGCCACGGCCATCACCGAGAGCAATAACGGCACTTCATAGGCCACTCCTTGGGCCACGGCGCGAGCCGCACCGAGCAGACTCCACTTGTTGTTCGAACTCCAACCGGCTAAGCACAGAGAAACCACGCCGAGGCCCGAGAACGCGAGGATGAGCACCAACCCGAGGTTCGTTTGTATGGGATTGAAGCGCGGGTCGAAGGGCATTGGCAGGAAGCAAACCGTAACTGGAGCAAATGCCAGCAACGGCGCAGCCCAAAACAGGGTTTTGTCGCCAGCGGCCGGTGTAACCAGTTGCTTGCCCATGAGCTTTACGGCATCCGCCAGAGGTTGTAGCAGGCCGCTAGGGCCAACGTGGAGTGGGCCGGGACGCAACTGAACGTAGCCAGCCACTTTGCGCTCCACCCATACGAGGATGAGAGCGTTCAGTCCGATGAAGGCGAACATGAGCACTAGCCACAAGACGATGCGTGCCGCCGGATGAGCTAGGAGTGAAAAGAATGCGTTCATCGGTCGATCTCCGGGATGACGAGGTCAAGACTGCCCAGAATGGACACGGCATCGGATAGCAGCGTGCCTTTTGCAAGTTCACAGAAAAGGCTCATGTTCGAGAATCCCGGAGCCCGCAGCTTGACCCTATAGGGATTGGTGCCGCCATCGGACCGCACGTGGACGAGAATTTTGCCGCGTGCACCTTCCACCGCAAGGCAGGCTTCGCCTTTTGGCGCTTTGAATATGCGCGGGATCTTAGCGGTGATCGGTCCTTCGGGAATATTGGTTACCGCTTGTTCAATCAGGTCGCAACTCGTTTCCAACTCATCGAGCCGCACTTTGTACCGAGCCATGGCATCTCCCTCGGTGTAAGTGGGGATGCGGAACTCGAGGCGGTCATAGACGCCGTACGGTTCGCTCTTGCGGCAGTCGCTAGCCACGCCGGAACCACGCAGCACCGGGCCAGTAGCGCCGTACTTGCGGGCTATATCCACGGACAGATTGCCAATGCCTTCACAACGACCGCGCAGGATCACGTTGTCGGTGACGAGGTCGCGATACATTGGCAGTCGCGAGCGCAACCGGGCTACAAATTCCATGCAGCGTTTGCTGAAATCGGCTGGCACATCGTCAGAGACTCCGCCAATCGTGAAGTACGAATACGTCAGGCGTGAACCAGTCACAGCCTGCAGGATGTCCAGTATCTGTTCACGGTCGTCGAAGGCGTACATGACTGGGGTAAACGCACCCAAGTCGAGAAGGTAGGCACCCCACCAGAGAAGATGGGATCCAATGCGGTTAAGCTCGGTCACAGCGACCCGTATGTATTCTGCGCGATCAGGGACGACGAGACCGGACAGACGCTCCACGGCTCCTGCGTACGCCCAGTTCCAGGCCATCGCATGCAGGTAATCAACCCGGCCCATGTTGGGCATGAATTGAATATAGGTACCGCGTTCGCCGATCCATTCGTGCATGCGGTGCACGTATCCAAGGATTGGCTCGGCACGCAGGATGTATTCCCCATCAAGTTCCAGCAGAATGCGTAGCACTCCGTGTGTCGAGGGGTGCTGAGGGCCCATGCTGAGGATCATCTTGTCGTCGGTCGGGCCCGGTTCGAAGCGGGCTGAAGAACGGTCGCCACGCATTGCGGTGGAATCAAAGGCGTGCATGATTACTCCTTCGCCCCAGCCGCAGCTTGAGGTACGGGCTTTTCGACCTTGGGAGGCTCTGGCTTAACCAAACCGACCGCGATTAGCCAAGATTGGGGCATGACGTCAACAAGGCCCTTGCGTGCCGTTTCCGCTTTGATCAGCGGATGGCCCTCGAAATCTTCGGGCAGCAGCAAATAATGCAAATTGGGGTGTCCGGTGAATTCGATACCGAAAAAGTCAAAGCACTCGCGCTCGTGCCAGTCCGCTCCGGGATAGATGCCAGAAATGCTCGGCACTTTGGGCGATTCGTGAGGCGCGATCAGGCGCAGAACGAGGCGGCTCTTTCCCTCAAACAGACTGAAGTGATAGGTAATCTCGAAACCTTCCTTCAGGTCCGAGGCGGTGACGTCCTCAAGCAGGTAGCCCTGGTTATCGAGAATCTTTACTGCGTCAACAATGGTTTCCGGACTCAGGCTTACTGAGGCCACCACGCCCGTCGTGGCGTAGTCCATCTCGACAACGTGAGTGGCGCTCATCCCGGCGACACATTCGGGAATCATCGCTGGCCTCCCTCGGGTTCCGGCCACCAGCGCCGACCGGTGATCTTCTCTTGGATAGCGAAGAGCCCTTCCAACAGGGCTTCAGGCCTCGGAGGACAGCCGGGGATGTAAATGTCCACTGGAATAATGGTGTCCACGCCTGTGAGCACGTTGTACTGACCATCAAGCGTGGCAAAGGGGCCGCCTGAGATTGCACAGTTGCCCAATGCCATAACAAAGCGCGGTGCGGGCATCTGCTCATAGAGCCGTTTCACCACGGGAGCGATCTTCTTGTTCACCGTGCCAGCTACGATCATGAGGTCGGCTTGGCGTGGCGAGGGACGGAACACCTCGAACCCGAAGCGCGCCATATCGAAGCGAGCCATACCAACGGCCATCATTTCAATGGCGCAACAGGCGATGCCGAACGTCATGGGCCAAATCGACATGGCTCGGCAGATATCAACGAATTTCTGGACTGCCGGAACAGCCACCACGGGCGGTTGAATCGTGGCTACGGTCGCGGGGCAATCTCGATCTTGCGGGGCCATGTGAATACTCCCTTGCGCTTGAAGTAAACGATAGCGGCGGCCAGCACCGCGATAAAGATCAGCAGCTTGATAGAGGAACTCAAGCCTTGGGGCGTGCCGTAAGAGGCGGCAACGGGAAACAGGTAGAGAATGTCGACTTCAAAAGCCAAGAAGATCAGAGCGTAGAGATAATAGTTAATGCTGAACTTTCCCCACGCTTGGCCATGAGTCGGCACGCCGCACTCAAAGGGCTCTCTGATGGCTCCACCTTTCGCCCGGGGGGCCAGAACCACGCCGGCAATCAACGGACCGCTGGCGAACAACAACCCACCCATGAAGAAGAGCAGGATTGCCGCCTGAAACCAGTTAAACACCATACGACCGTGTCTCCTTGAATCACATCGTAACCACGGTTCAAACATCGTCGAGTGATATCGCTCACAATCCTGTGTGACGAATCACAGGTTAGGGCTACTTACGGATGCAATGCAGCGGCTGCTCTCACAGCCAGTCCATAAACCGTTGTCGGCAGCATGCCGACGAGCAGAACAATCACCGCCAGTACGCTGCCAAACACGAGGTGGCCCTTGGAAAGGCTCAGTGCCGGAGCCTCCGATTCACCTGTGTATGCGTGGCGTACCATGCCGAGGTAGTAGTAAATCGAGATAGCCGTATTGAGCACGGCCACGATGACCAGCCAGTGATAGCCCTGATCCCAAGCTGCTGAAAGCAAAAACAGCTTGCCCGTGAACCCGGCAGTTGGAGGCAGTCCGACTAGAGCAAAGGCCGCCACAGCCAGAATCATTGCTAGCGCGGGGCCACGGCGGTAGAGGCCATTCAGATCGTCCAAGGTCGGATTCTCACCACACGGCGACACCGCACATACGACGAAGAAGCAGGCCAGATTCATCAGTATGTAAGCCAGGACGTAGAAACTAGCCGCCGCCAGTCCTGCAGCCGAACCTGCAGCCAGGCCAAGCATCACGTACCCGGCATGGGCCACCGAGGAATAACCGAGCAGGCGCTTGAGATCCCGCTGAACTAGCGCAGCGAGATTGCCGCCAGTCATGGAAAGCGCACCGAGAACGGCAAAGAGGTTTGTCACCTGCATGCCCGGAGTAAACAGGGCCGCCAGTCGCACCAGCACCAACACGGCGCCCAGCTTCGGTATGGTAGCGACGTACGCTGCGGTTTCGTTCTTCGCGCCCTGATAGACGTCCGGGCACCAAAAGTGGAACGGAAAGAGCGCCAGCTTGTAGAAGAATCCAGCGAGAAAGAGTGTCAGGCCAATCACGGCCAGCGGTGCGTCGGCAAAGCTCCACGAGGACGAAGCCATCACCGCCAGATAGGTGGTGTGCTTGGCCGCCATGATGTAGGACAGACCGAACAGAGCCACGGCTGTTACCGCAGCACCGAAGAGGATGTACTTCACGCCCGCTTCAGCGGCGCGCCGATCCTTGCCCCGGATGGGAATCAAAGCATAAAGACTGTACGAAGACAGCTCCAGCGCCAGATACATCGTGATCAGCTCAACGCACGACGCCAACACCATGAGGCCCCAGGCGGAGACGCCGAGCAGCATGAAGTAATCGGGAGTGAAGTCCTCGGAATCACGTTTGCCCCATGCGATAGCCGTGACGATTGCGAAGCCGGCGGCAATCGCGAGCTTGAAAAACTGGGACAGGCCGTCGAACGAATAGATGTTGTAGAGTATCTGCCCCCGCACCCCGAGCGAGACGGCAGCCATGACAACGCCAAGAATGGCTGCCCAAGGTAGCCAAGACAGCACAGAGCGCTTGCGTCCGCTTAGGCTGGCCACGAATAGCATGCAGATGATTCCGAGCAGCCACAGTTCCGGCAAAAGCTTGGTCGTGATCATTACGGGCGCTCCTTCTGGATTGGGTCCCGGCCGTCTGCTACGGACAGGTTGGGCAGGTGCAGACGCTGGGCGAGGTTCCGGTCCTGAAGGCCCATTGCGGTGTTCTTGGTTTTCATTGTGGCGAGGACGCGTTCAATGGACGGCTGCATAGTGTTGATTGCCAATGCCGGTGCCAGGCCAATGTAGAGAACGAGTGCGGCCAAAGGCGCCAGAGTGACCCACTCGCGAACTCGCAGGTCCGACCAGGACGGCTTGAAAGAAGTTGGCGCACCCCAAGTCACTCGCTGAAGCAAACGCAGCATATAAGCGGCGGCCAGCATTGCCCCAGGTATCGCTGCAAACCCAATCCAGACATTCCCCTTGAAAGCGCCAATCAACACGAGAAGTTCGCCAATGAAGCTGTTTGTTCCGGGGAAGGCCAGCGAGGACAAGGAGAAGAGTCCTAACAGGAACATGAAGGCGGGCATGTGCTTGCCCAAGCCTTGATTGTCCGCAATCTCCCGACTGTGGCTACGCTCGTACAGCAGTCCCACCATCATGAACAGAGCCCCTGTGGTGATGCCGTGGTTGAGCATCTGCAGGATAGCCCCGGAAATTCCGCTCACGCTGAAAAGGAAAATGCCAAGTGTGACAAAGCCCATGTGTCCTACTGACGAGTAAGCAATGAGCTTCTTGATATCGGTTTGTCCTAGAGCAATACAGCCTCCGTAGAGGATGGACGCGATGGAGATCGCGATCATCACAGGCGCCGCCACGACCGAGGCGGCCGGAGTCAGCGGCAAGCAGAAGCGCAGGAAGCCGTAGGTGCCCATCTTGAGCAGAATCGCGGCGAGCAAAACGCTACCCGCTGCTGGAGCTTCCACGTGAGCGGCGGGCAACCACGTGTGGAAGGGGAACATGGGAACCTTAATGGCAAAAGCCAAGGCCATCGCCAGGAACGCCCACATCTGGAACTTGAACGAATAGCTCTTCTCCATAAGTTCGGGGATGGAGAAGGATCCGCCGACTTGTCGGAACGCCACGATTGCGGCCAGCAGCAAAGTCGAACCCGCGAGCGTGTAGAGGAAGAACTTGATCGAGGCATAACGCCGACGAGGTCCGCCCCACACGGCAATCAGGAGGTACATGGGAACGAGCATGGCCTCCCAGAAGACGTAGAACAGAACAAAATCCAAGGCCGCGAACACGCCAATGCAGGCGGAAGTCATCAGTAGCAGGCAGAAATGAAATTCTTTGACGCGCTTGCTGATGTAGGTCCAGGACCCGAGCACGCACAGCGGCAGCATGAGCGCGGTCAACAGGACCATGTAGAGGCTCAATCCATCCAGCCCGAGGTGGTAGGTCATGCCGAGGGCCGGAACCCAATTGGCCTTCTCTTCAAACTGGAACGCAGCACCTTGTGGAGCATAGGAGAGCAGTCGTAGGCAGAGTGTGCATTCCAGAATGCCCACGACCAAGGTCAACAGGCGTATGGTCCGCTCCTGGCGCAAGAACAGCAGAACTGCGGCGGCCGCGATTGGCAGCGCGATCAGCAGTGTCAGCACCGGAAAGCCGAATTGCATCGTCATTTGTTAGTCCCTTAAAGCTTCACAAACCAGACAATCACGAAAATGATCAGGCCCAATGCGACGGCAGCAGCCAGATAATCCTGGATCCTTCCGGTCTCAGTCCGGGCTATTGCCACACCGCCGTCCTCGCGGACTGCGCGAGCCAAGCCATCCAGCACTCCGTCGATCACCTTGCTGTCGAATGCACTCGTACCACGCCCGATGCTGAGCAATCCCCGCAAGCCGATGCGTGCATAGACTTCGGTCCAGATGTTATCCAGGGCCGCTACAGGAACACTTACGACCTTGATGAACCCGCGACCGATCAGCCGATACAGGAAGTCGAAATCAAGGTTGCGGCTTGGGTGTGGAGGGATAATCCTTCGCATCAGGTAGAACCCGAGGCCCGTGAATCCAAGGAGCAACGATGATTGCAGCACATGCCACGGCGTATAGGGCGTGTACTCCGTCGGGAACGGCAGCAACTTGTACAGCGTGCCTGGGAACAGGCCGATGAACAGACAGAGCAACGACGCGATACCCATGCCGAGATACATGTTCCAGGGAATGGGCTTCAGCGGCATGTCATTTTTCGGCCTGGCCCAGAACGCGAAGTATGGAAGCTTGATGCCGACGGAAAGGAATGTGCCCACGGCGGCAAGTTCCATGGCAAGAGCCAGCCATGTGTGATGGGCTTCCGCCGCGCCAGCGATCGTCATCGTCTTGCTTACGAATCCGTTGAAGAGCGGCATGCCCGAGATCGACACGGCGCCCACCATGTAGCCGATCATCACGAGCGGGAGTCGTGACGCCAATCCGCCCAGCTCGGTCAGCTTCGCTGAACCAGCCGAATAAAGCAGACACCCGACGCCCATAAAGAGCAGGCCCTTGTACAAAATGTGGGCATAAGCGTGGGCGCAGGCACCATCGACGGTCATCGCTGTCCCGATTCCAATGCCGCACACCATGTATCCGACCTGCGAAACGATGTGGTAGGACAAGATGCGTCGTGCGTTGTTCTCAATCGTGGCGTAGAAGACGCCATAGAGACACATGACAGCTCCGCCGATGGCCAGCAGTTCGAATCCAGCGAATCCGCGCGCCAAGACATAGACGGCGGTCTTCGTCGTGAAGGCGCTCATGAATACTGCGCCTGTAATGGTGGCCTCGGGATAGGCGTCCGGCAGCCACGCGTGCAGCGGCACGAAGGCAGCGTTTACAAGGAAGCCGACGAGAATGACGTAATCGAAGTAGCGGGCCGCATCGGGAGCAACGGCGGTAAATGCGAAAGTGCCCAGTGCTCCGTGGCGCAGAAGAAGGCCACCCAAGAGGAAGAGTCCACCGAAGATATGGAAGAGGAGATACCGGAATCCGGCGGCGGTGGATGACGGGGTGCGACGCAGCCAGACCAGGAACACCGAGCCAATGCTCATCAGTTCCCAGAAGATGAACAGCGTGAGGTAATCACCCGCGAAGACGCTTCCAAATGCCCCGGCTACATAAAGGCATGCGGCAATGTGCTGGGCGCGATCAGAAACATGCAGGGCGTAAATGAAGCCAATCAGTGACTGGATTGCGAATACGTGCGCGAAGACCAGCGACAGCGTATCCACGCGGCCCATGTGCAATGTTTGACCAAGGTAGGAGACTACAGCCAAGTCCCTTGGGCCCGAGTTGGTCATGGTGAGTGCGACCACCGCGCCGATGGCCATCACTGGAGGAAGCAGTAGTAGCCAGCGCCAAATCTTGTGTTGGCTATTTTTCAGGAAGACCAATATCCCGGCCAATACGAGGAAGCCAATCGCAGGGTGCAAGAAGAAGTGGATACCGAGGTGCTCAAGGCCGTTCATTCGTATCCTCCTCGGGGCGAGCAAGAATTGGGTAAACGATTTTTTTGAGCACCACGACCATAATCACTGCTCCTGCCAACGCAAACAGCGCCCAGAAGCCAGGCAGCTTTTCGGCGGCAAATTCCGCCTCATATGGCAGAATCAGGAAATTGAGCAAAACCATCGCGGCCAGCACCACAAACAGCAGGATCTTGAAGGTGCCTGCCTTCTCCCGGGCCGCTTCGAGCCAACTTCCAATTAGCTTAGGTTCCTGCATACCGTTCTCCCTAGAATCGGCCAAACGAGTTCACGAGCGACGTGAACAGTGTCGGAAAGAGTCCCAGTGCGACTGAAATCGCCGCCGTCAGGCACAACGGCACAACCATGACGAGTGGCGCTTCCTTGAATCCGGAATGATCCACGCCGGGCGCTGGCGGACGGAAAAAGGCGCGGTAGATCACAGGCACGAAATATCCGGCGTTCAACAGAGTGGAGGCGAGCAACGCCAGAAGCAGAATGTTATTGTGAATGTCGATGGCGCCGTTGGCTAGATACCATTTCGTCACGAAGCCGCAAACTGGAGGCATGCCGATCATGGAGAGCGAGGCCACCGCAAATGCTCCAAAGGTCCACGGCAGCTTGCGGCCAAGTCCGTCCATGAGCGGAATCTGCTTCAGATGCGTCGCGACGTAGATGGCACCGGCGGCGAAGAACAAGGTAATCTTCGCGAACGCGTGGTGAGCAATGTGCAGCAGTCCGCCCTTTACGCCGAGCGGAGTGAGCATGCCTACGCCGATGATGATGTATGAGAGTTGGCTCACGGTGGAGTAAGCCAGTCTGGCTTTGAGGTCATCCTTGGTCAGCGCAATGATCGAGGCAACCACGATGGTGAATGCGGCCAGATAGGCAGTGATGAGTCCCAGTCCGAGGCGAGCAAGCAAGTCCACGCCAAAAGCTGACAGCATGATGCGCGATACGGCGAAGACGCCAGCCTTGACCACAGCAACAGCGTGCAGCAATGCCGACACCGGAGTGGGCGCAACCATGGCCGAGGGTAGCCAATTGTGCAGAGGCATCAGTGCGGCTTTGGCTAGTCCGAAGATGTAGAGGAAGTAGGTGATTGTCACCAGCGTCGGATTCGCATCCGGCGGGAACATGCCCTTGGATATGTCGGCCAAATTGAAATCCAGCGTGCCACACTGAACGTAGGTCAGAATCATCGCGGGCAACAGAAAGAGCTTGCTCGTGCCCATTAGGTAGACCAGATATTTGCGTGCACCCCGATACGCCTCTTCGTCCTGATGGTGGGCGACCAGCGGATAGGTGCAGATAGTGATCACCTCATAAAAGAGATACAGGGTCACGATGCTGCCCGAAAAAGCCACACCGACAGCGCCGAAAATGGCCAAAGCAAAGCAAAAGTAATAGCGCGTCTGGGCATGCTCGTTCAGTGAACGCATGTAGCCGACGTTGTAGCAGGTGGCGAAAAACCAGAGGAAAGTGGCCACCAAGCCGAAGATCAGCGACAAGCCATCCACGGCGAATCGGATAGAGACACCGGGGAAGAAACTCAGCAATTGGCAGGTCCAGACCCCACCACGCAATACCGCCGGGACCATCGAAACGATGCTGGCAAAGGACAGTGCTGCAGCAACGAACGAAACCGCCTCGCGGAGGTTAATGTTTTTGCGACAGAACCACAGGGCAAAGGGTGCCAGGAAGGTGATGCCCAGCGGAATCAGGACCCGGGCGCTTTCGATTATGAGGGAGGTGGCTGGCATGAACTAACCCTTGAGTTCCCGGGGGCCGTCAGCGTCGGCATTCCCGAAGCGTTTGGAAACAACTAGCACGATGGCAAGGACGAGGGTGGCTTCGGCGGCTGCCAAGCCCATAACAAGCAGAGCACCGAGTTGCCCTAGAATGGCGTCCGTCGGGGTGAGCTGCGCAGCGGCCACAATGGAGAGCCCCGCACCGTTGAGCATCAGTTCCACGCCGATCAGCATGCCGACGAGGGTTCGCCGGGAGACCAAGGCATAGAACCCCAAGCCCAGGAGCAGTACGGCTACGGCCTGGTAATAGACGAGCGGATTCAATTCGGGCCTCGCTTTTCAAAGGCTAGCAGCACTGCGCCAGCTATCGCGGCCAGCAGCACCACTGAAATGAGTTCAAAGGGAAGGGTGTAGGCCCCGAGCAGTCCAGCCCCTAGTGCACTCACGGGTACATCCTTCGGCGTCTGCGCCCCAGTTACCCCGTAAACCCGCAGCATGATCAGCAGCAGGATGGGCAGCAGGAAAGCCGGTATTGCGCGCAACATTCCACGCCAGCCCGGACCGGCAGCTTCTTCGCCTTGAGCCGATGCACGAGTTAGCATGATGGCGAAAAAGATCAGCACACTGACGGCGCCGACATAGATGAGGATTTGCATCAGAGCAACGAACTCTGCCAGGAGCAAGAGGTAGAGACCAGCCACTCCGAACAGGCAAGTGACGAGTCCAACCATAGCTCTGACGAGGCTACGTGAAGTCACTGCAAGCCCGCCGCCCACCAGAATGATCAGTGTGTAGAAGGCAAAGGCGATGTGACCGAGAGCAGGCATATAGTTCCAATGGGCCAATCTACAGCCTCCGAACTATGGCTTGGGAACAGGGCTCGCAAACAAACTAATCTTGCCAGTTGAGTTCCCAGATTGAACTGTTAAGTGAGTTTCTGCTGATTGTTTATACCACAGGAGTTTTCAGACTCTAATTCGATAAATGAATAAATAGCGGGTTAGGGTTTATCGGCTTCACCCACAACGTGAACACCCTGCGTTTTTATAGGAACTTCTTCTTAACAAGGGGCACCAAAACGTTTAACCCGATCATTGTTTTAGGCCGTCATTGCACAGGAATGTCATTCCTGTGCGGTTTCCGTCGAGCTAGGTTGCGATCCTTCGCGTATCGTGGCCAGAACTACTTCGGTCACTTGCGCCACAAGAGGCTGAAGAGTTTCGCTTAGCTCCATACCAAACTTGATCTCTGCTGGTTCTATTCCAAAAATAACAATCTCCTTCGGCTTACTGAGGATCAGAGTGAGAGATGAGAGAAAAGTCATCTCGTGCATGGAGGTCAATCCTGAAGGCAGATCAGATGCAGATGGTTCCAGTCGATACAGTGTGCCAGGTTTTGATCCTGCCTGCATCGCATCAATGGCAATGATGATGTCAGCCCTCTCGAATAGGTGAAGCGCGTCGAGAACCGCCGTCCCCACCTCAACTGCTTTGCATCGCTCCGGAACTCTGCCCTGTAATTCGCGGATAACGTGAATTCCAATGCCATCATCCTTCATTAACTCGTTCCCGAGTCCGATGACGAGTACGCGCGGTGCCCGCGTCTTGAAGACACGGACACCCGCATGAGCTTTGGACGGGTTGATTGTTTTAGACATTACTTGAGATCCAGGTTTATTGCGAACACTTTTGAATCCTTCCCAGGACGCATGACGTGCACCGCACACGACATGCATGGGTCAAATGAATGGATCACCCGCAAGACCTCGATCGGGCGAGCTGTGTCTTGGACTGGCGTGCCCACCAATGCCTGCTCCAGCGGTCCACGCGCCCCAGCGGTGTCCCGCGGAGAAGCGTTCCAACAAGTTGGAGTGATGACTTGGAAGTTCGCAATTGCCCCGCTGGAGATGCTAATCCAGTGTCCAAGAGCACCCCGAGGAGCTTCCGTAAGGCCGAATCCGGAAGCGTTCGAAGGTGTCGTGTAGGTGTTGTAGACGGCACCGCTTGAAGTAAGTTGCTGCACCCACGACTGCAAAGCGTTTGCGACTTTGATGGCTTCTTGTGCTCGTGCCATATGACGATCCATCACGGAAATCCCGTGGCGATAATCGCCATTCATCCACATTCGGGCCAGAGGGCCTGTCTCGTATGGAGTTCCGCTGTAGCGGGGCGCTTTCAGCCATGAATAGCCGTTCGTCTTTGGATATTGCGGCGCCGTTACGCCCGATGAGGGGTTCAGATTATTGCCGCTGTCCGCATACCACGCATAAGTGACCTGCTCAGTGATTGCGGTCGTGCTTACAGACTGTACAGTGGTGGAGCCGTTCGCGACGTGGCCACCTGTCATTAGTTTGTTCGTACCGGTGGAGTCCAGATCGAATACGCCGTACGAGAGAAGATTGCCGTATCCACGGCCCACATTGTAGTAATCGGAATAGTAGTTTGCGATCTTCTGAACATCACCCAGGTACGTGTTCTGAATGAACGTAATCAATTGCGAAATGTAGTTCTGGAACGCCGTAATGCGCGCTGCGCGCGGAGTTGTAGTGAACCCTCCGGGAACAAAAGCCGGTGGATGCGGCAGCTTGCCTCCGAAAAGAGATCCCATCTCGTGAGCCTTGCGGCGCATGTCGAGAGCAGTCAGATAGTTTGTATGCAATGAGTTTGCATCTGCGCTGCCCGCAGCGATTCTCTGATCCACATTCCAGTTTGGTGTCCAGGGAGCCATGGCGCCCGGTCCGTCTATGAAGTCCAGTAAAGCGAGATGGTAGAAGTGCAGGATGTGCGACTGAAGATAATTCGCGCCGAGCACCAGATTACGCATGATGCGCGCATTGTCTGGAATTTTCACGTTTGCTGCATTTTCGAGCGTCATGCAGCCTGCCATGCCATGCGATACAGGACACACCCCGCAGATTCGCTGCGTAATGTCGGGCGCATCCAGCGGATTTCTTCCTACGAGGATCTTCTCGAAACCACGGAATAGAGTGCCCGATGCTTGTGCGTCGATAACTTGTTGAGTGCCATTAACAGTGTCTATGGTCACTTGAACTTTGAGGTGGCCCTCGATGCGTGTAATCGGATCCACACTGATAGTTACAGCCATGTACAACAACTCCTCTGAGTGTTCCTGCTTAACTAGAGCAGGCCAACACGTCTTTGGGCGCTCGTTAGCGCATCGGTGATGTGGGGAAATTCGGGCTGGTGCAGGACAAGCACTGGCTGTTGGTATTGGTGCAGAAATTCTGACCGTTGTTCCAACCGATGCTGGGGCATTGTGCGTTCGTCTGTGGTCCCTTGCAGCCTAGACTCTTCAAACAATGGTTGTCTTGACCATACGCGGTGGCCAGTGACGTTCCTCTGCGTGGGCAGAGGCTGTGAACGCTGTTGCCATAGAGGGCTTTGGGGCGACTGTTGGAATCTACAGTGATGGTCGCGCCGGATATTACCTGGCTGATGGCCCAAACAATCCAGTCGGGATGGGCGGGGCAGCCGGGAATGTTGAGCACTTTCTTGCCGGTCGCTGCACTTACAGACTTTATGCCCGCAGGATTTGCACCGGCGGCTGCAATACCTCCAAACGACGCGCATGTGCCGACCGCGATGATGCTCCGTGCTTTAGCCGCCAGATTCTGCACCGCGGTCTGCATTGTTACCGAAGATCCATTCTGAGACCATGCCCATCCCGCGCATCCGTTGTACGCGGTGGGAATTCCACCTTCGACAACAAGGATGTAATTACCCGATGATTGTGCCGCCTGAATGACGGATACTGCCGTGTCACCAGAAGCGCCCATCAACGTTTCGTGATATTGCAGATTGATCGTATTGACCAGAAGGTCGCCGACCGAAGTTGGCGATGTATTCGAGACACGGTTCAGCAGAGAAACTGAGCAACCGCTGCAAGCGGCCGCCTCCAGCCAAATCACGCTGGGAGCTGTGGGGCTTGCGAAAGCATCCTCCCAGCTCGATAGCACAAACGCGGAAACTCCGAGGGCCGCAGCGGCATTTCGCGAGAGTTCCAGAAAATGTCGTCGGGTTATAACTGCCATTAAATCTCCTTCAATACATGAATAAAGGCCTAAACAGAGCGCCTCGTAAGGTCGAGAACATGGGTAGGTTCTTTGCCCCAGCCCGTTCGTTACAGTTGATGAGGCCGTGCTTTGTTGCTGCAGTTTTCAGTTGCAATCTCTCGTTGGTTGCACGGTACAGAGCAGCAATTCGGGTGCCGAAGGAACTACAAAGCTAAACAGCTGAGTCGTTGCCGCTTATCGAAATCTCGATTCGTTACTCAATGCAGGATTTGCACTTGGGGGCGATATTGCTCACGGAACTGTGACAAACGTTGCGGTAGATGCGGTAGAAGTGAAGTATCTCCGCAAGAGCTATCGCGCATTCTTTGCGCGTGTTCCGTCCTTTGGGTCCTAAGGTGTCCATCCCGCCCAAGCAGAGTAGTAGCGACTCGCCTTCATGAAGTCTCGGCGCAGTTCGCATGTAAAATGTCGTGATCTGCATATCGGGGCAAGTGACAATTCCGTAAACTCGTAATGTAGGTTGAGTACGAGCCCGAACTGCCCAGCATCGCACGCTAGCACCCAAGACGGTTAACACATATGTATAAGCATTTTCGAGTGTCAGGCAGCATGTTCAAGAAGCTAGAAGAGCTAGGCGTGAGTACTTCCGCTGTTCTTAGGAGGGCTGGATTGTCGCAGCATTGCGTCAGAGAGCCACGCGTGCTTCTAAAGACAGAAGAGCTTCATGCATTCTGGCGTGCCATTGCTGAGATCAGTCCCAGCCCAAGCATCGGATTGCAGTTAGGTACAGAGACGAGGATCGAGCGGTTTCATCCGCTTGGCGTCGCTACGCTCTCGTCGGAGAACTTGGGCGAGGCGATTGACTGCATGGGTCGTTACAAACCGCTCACCTGCCCGGAAGAAATCATCCAGGAGAGAGACAACGACGAGTGGAGCATTCAGTTCCACTGGCTGCTCGCAGACGAAGAACCTCCGATGTTTATCGAGTGCGCCTTCGCCTGGGTACTCTCGATTGCTCGCGTCGGCACAGGGTCTCGCATGACGCCTCTGCGGATTGAACTGATTCAGGAACGAAAACACTTGAAGACCATTGAGCGGCACTTCGGGTGTCCCGTCATTTGTGGTGTTCGGCGCAATGCGATTGTGTTTCGTGCAAAAGATGCCGAACTGCCGTTCGTCACGAGGAACGCTGAATTGCTTGGCCTGTTGGCTCCACAATTCGAGCAGGAACTGAAGCAAGAAAACTTCGATGAGGACTTCGTGGACCGGGTCCGCATCGCCATTCAGGAAAAGCTTACGGGCCGTCGTCCGACTATCGAGGACATTGCTGATGCGCTACACATGAGCTCACGCACCATGCAGCGGCGGCTTCAGGAAGAAGGCTCAAGTTTTCAGAAAGTGCTTGAGGAAGCTCGGCATCAACTAGCCCGCCAATATCTGAACAACTCAGTGCTTGAGTTGAACGAAGCGGCGTACCTGTTGGGCTTCAATGATGCGAATTCATTTGTTCGTGCCTTTCGGACCTGGGAGGGCGTTCCTCCAGCCCGCTGGCGCGAGATGCAGCGTGCGAGGGCGGTGTCATAACACAGATGTGCATTACTGGTTAGAACAGAGGGTGGGGCGTTCAAATCCTCTCGCCCTACCTACAGCTTTCCTGAAGCGCCGGACAGAAAGCGCTCGTTTTCCTTCTTCTCGTTCGCGGCATTTGCACCAGCAATTCTTCCAAATACAACGCACTCAGTCGTCGCCATTCCGGCAATACGAGATGCACCATTGATCCCGCCCGTCATCTCTCCTGCCGCGTATAAGCCGGGAATGGGTTCATGATTCTCGATTTTCAACACCTGTGCTCGCGTATTGATTTGGATACCGCCGTTGCAATAGTGAACTTTGGGTCGAAGTCGCATTACAAAAAACGGAGGAGATACTGTGAATCGCTTTTGAGAAGTCAACGGCTTGCCAAGTTCCGAATCGGTTCCCATCAGCACGGAATTGTTATAGGCATTTATCGTCCGCTGCAGATTTTCCTTGTCGATGGACTGACCTGCCACAAGCTCATCGATGGAATCGTATCGCTTGACTACGTTCCTCTTAAGACTCTGCCGCAAGTACGGGTATTGCTGTGCTGCGTCTCCGCCGACGATCAGAATCGGAATTCTTCCAACCATCGACATATGCTGAGTTCTTGAAAGGCGATCGGTAAGCTCATTTATGAATCGTTTACCAGTAGCCGCATCCACCAGGATTCCATGGGGGAATCCAATACAGACGCCAAACAGAGCTCCCACCCCAAAACCTTTCTCATCCGCCGATGTCCAAGGACCTAACTGGATCCATGAAAGGTGGACGGGAGTCGCACCAGCCTTCAGCGCTATCACCAGTGCTTCTGCGGTTGCCCCAGGATGATTCGTTGTGTCGAACTCACCATTCAGACGCGGATCTTGGGTCGTGCGAAACCCAACGTCTTGGGAAAATCCTCCACAGGCAAGGATTACAGCTCGTTCAGCCTTCAACGTCTCTCGCTTCCCGCTATCATTCTTTGGGAAGCTATAGTCGTTGGCCACATCGACGCCGATTACCCTACCATGCTCATCTTGTATCAATCCCTTCAGAGCACAGCGCATGCGTACCGAAATACCTAATTCACGGCACTTCACAAGCATCGCTTGAACGATTGTTGCGCCCCCCCCCATACTGGAGGCAATGCTGTAGGTTCGCGGTACGGAATGTCCGCCACCATGAAGCAATGAATCATTGAAGGTGATGCCAAGATAGTCTTGCATCCATAACAGTGCTTCGCTTGACTGTTCGGTAACCACTTTTAGAAGCGAGGGATTGTTAAGGCCCTTTCCTGAAGCCAACATGTCATTAGCTAACCGAGCGGGTGAGTCAACGATATGCGCAGTTGCTTGAAGCGGGGAATTTGCAACGGCCGTCATCCCGGCACTAATGACTGAATTGCCGCCCGGAACTCTCATTTTTTCGATGACCACGACGTTGCACCCTGCTCGCCGTGCCTCAATCGCGGCAGATAGACCTGCAAAACCGGATCCGATCACTATCACATCAAAAACTTCATCGAACACTTGGGCCATCCTTTCGGCCGATAAAAGCACAAGGGCGTCAAAGGTTGCAGGTTGACAAAAAGCCGTACAGACTCACGTCTCTTGATCCGGAAAGTCCGAGCTTCTTTCGGATGTTTCTCCGGTGAGTTTGGATTGTGTCAAAAGACAAGTTCATTTCTGCACAAATCTCTTTGCTACCAAGCCCTGCTTGAATGAACTTACATATCTTAAGTTCAGTCTTGCTCAGTCTGAGAACTGCTGGAGACACTTCGGCCTCCGTTCCCTGAGTGAGCGACACCAGTAAGCACTCGACATAATGCAAGCAATGAATATGTGATTCACTCTTGAAGTCAAACTCGAGCTTATGCAGTGCTGGAATAATGTCATTTGCTATTGTGCGAGAGATTTTCCCTATGAGATCACGTTGCTCATTCTGGATATTCTTCAGCACGTTTCGCAACGTTATATTTGCCTCTTCGGTGAGAACCTTTTCGGCAAGCAACTGTTGCTCAAGTCTCTTTTGCTCAGAAATATCTTCAGTGATTACGATCCAGAGTTGCTTGTTGTCATGATAAATCTTGCTGACCGTGAACACAGCGGGAAATGTGCTCTTGTCAAAGTAAACTCCGGTTAGTTCTTTGCTAACGATTTGGTACTCTTCAAGAGTGTCTAGCAACGTGGTCAGCACGTGCTGGTCATCGTCGCGGCATAGCGCCCGAATATGGGCGCCGACGATATTGTTTTCGTTACGGCCAAAAATCTCACATGCTTTCTGATTTGACTCGACGATCTCGAGTTCGTCATCGACCACGATAATCCCCTTGCCGACTCCTTGAAAAACAGTCTGCAAGAGCTTTTGCGATCGCTCCAACACCATGGTCCGTTCTCGAATGTGGTTCTCCAGCTGAGAACGGTAGGTACTCAGATAGGTGATGTCGTGGAGGATTAGCAGATAGCTGTTGCTGTCATCTTTGCCGTTTTCGAGGCCAACCAACCGTATATCAAATACTGAATTAGTGGATTTGCATGTGTAGGTTCTTGCGGGGGAACCCGGTGCCAATTCAGTATCTGAGAGTTGGTCCTTGGCACCGTCGAGGTCGATGCACTTGAACCCAAGAGTATTCCAGAAGGGACGTCCTACAGCTGAATTGTGTGGGAACAGCTGGGCAGCTTTATGATTTGTCCGTATGACTTTGCCGTGACTGTCCGTGATCATTAGGACGTCTGTTGCTGAATCAAAGACTCGCTCGAAGACTGAATCCCGAAAATCCCCGTCGAACCTCTGCAGTTCATTTCCGATTGTCTCTATGTCTGAATAGTTCAACAGCCAATCTCCGACAGACTGCGGAAAACAGATTGCGATCGTCGTACGAGCAAGCACTCAACTTCGTCCAGCGCCCATCGACTGGGCACCGCAAGCGTTGTACCTCTCTACGGCAAGAATTCGTCCAGTAGTAATGCCGTACACAATTTGATCGTTGTAAGTCAGAGCCTACCACGGATCAGGGACATTGGGTATAGAGGAATACCCGAAAGTCCCCCAATGTTTCCCCGCTGAGCTGATGCCGTGCGCGGGTACGCTTGTGCTTACTTGTCAGGTGTCGCCGGATACTGTGTGTGACTGAGTTTGCAGAGCGGTCATGGAAGCTGTGTTCACGCGAGAAGTACCCGATACGGAGAAGAATAAATGTCTAATAATTCTAATAATGTCAGTCGTCGCTCTCTTCTAAAATCCATCGCCGCGGGAGCAGCCGCTGTAGGTGGTGGCCTCGCCCTTAACATGGCCGTTCCCGGACTTGCGGAAGCAGAAGTTCGGAAGCTTCCGGTCAAGTGGGATGAAACTTGGGACGTAGTGGTAGTGGGTTCCGGTTTCGCCGGATTGGCCGCGGCGGCTGAAGCAGCGGGTGCCGGCGCAAAGGTTGTAGTGCTTGAGAAGATGCCGGTGTATGGTGGTAACTCCATCATCAACGGTGGTGAGTACAACTCTTGGGACGATGAGTTCCACCTTCGCCAGAAGTTAGGTCTGGGCGAGGACAGCGTCGAGACGCACACCAAGGACACCCTGAAGGGTGGAGATTTCTTTGGTAGCCCCGAGCTAGTGCAGATCATGACCGAAGGCGCCACCCCTGCGCTGAATTGGATGATTGACGATGGTGGCCTGCAGCTCCGTCAACTTGTGAACCGCACCGGCGGACACTCCAAATACCGCACGCACACCTGCGTTGAAGGCGTTGGCCGTGGCTACACGGAAGCCTTGCGTAAGATCGCCGAGAAGCGTGGCGCGAAGATCGCTCTGAACTCCACCATCACTTGGATTTACCGTGCCGATGCCGAGCCGACCAGCCCTGTGCTGGGCGTAGAAGTAAAGCGCGGCAAGAAGGTGCTGAACATCAAGGCGGCCCGTGCCCTGGTTCTGGCCTCCGGTGGATTCAGCCGCGACGTTCCTATGCGCATGATCTACAACCCATCTCTCGGCCCCGGCTACAGCTCCACGAATCATCCGGGCGCGACCGGTGAAACGATGCGCTACGCGCAGGCTGTGGGCGCCGAAGCCATCCACATGGCGTTTATCCAGCTCTATCCGTATGCTGAACCGGAAACCGGCATGTTGGATTCAACAGCCGTGTATCCCTTCCGTGGACCCGGCTTTGGCATCGTCTACGTGGACAAAAAGGGCAAGCGTTTCGTCAACGAGATGGAGCGCCGCGATGTGGTCTCCCGCGCCGAACTGAACACCGGCATGAAGCCGACCTTCTCGATCTTCTGCGAAGCCATGGTTCCGAAGATGGGTACCAAGGAAGAGGTCGAGGCGGGCGTGCAGCGCGGCCGCATCAAGAAGGCCAATACTCTGGCCGAATTGGCTAATCAGCTGGGCATTCCAGCCGATGCTCTTGAGCAGACCATCAAGACGCACAATCAGTACATGAAGGACGGCAAGGACCCCGAGTTCAACCGTAACTTCACCAACGTGATGATCCCGATCGTGGAAGGCCCATTCTACGGCATTCCGCAGTGGCCCGCCGTGCACCATACGATGGGTGGCGTGCGCATCAACACCAAGGCACAGGTGCTCGACATCTGGTCGAAACCGATTCCGCACTTCTATGCGGCCGGCGAAATCACCGGAGGTATTCACGGTGCAAACCGCCTCGGTGGTAACGCCGTGATCGATGCGACGGTGTTCGGCCGTGTTGCCGGAACCAATGCCGCCAAGGAGCCGGTACTGAGCTAGGCATCTGCCCGCGCGAGGCCCTCCCCCTGCAAGCCCGGGTCTCGCGCGGTTATGGATCCCAACTTATGAAGAGATTCTATTTTTTCCTTATTCCGTGTTTGATACTGGTCCTTTGCGGCACGTTCTACGGGGTGAGTGATCCCTGTGCTGCCTGCCACAAAGACATGACCAAGGTGCTTCCCAAGGGGCACGCCGAAGTTAGCGGCGGGTTGGCGCAATGCGTCTCCTGTCACAACATCGGCCATTCCGGCGAAGCGGAAAAGAACGCTTTCTCGACGCTTATACACCAGCGCCACGCCGCTAAACAGAAACTCGAATGCACGACTTGCCACGAGTTCGTGCCCGGAAAGAGTTTCGGACTTATCGGAACGTCAACCCATTGGGATCCAGTCAGCAAGGAAGATCTTGAGCTAATGAAGCAAAAGATGACTTCCTGGGCGTCTTCTGGTTTCACTGACAACTTGCACTTCAAAGCGCAAGTGGATTGTGCAGGATGTCACGGCAAGCAGTTGCCGGTTTCCGACGCAGCCGTCGAAAACTCACGCTGCCTTGCTTGTCACGGTCCAGTCGAAAAGCTAGCCGAAAAATCCGCCAACAAAGAATTTCCCAAGCGTAATCCGCATGCTTCGCATTACGGCAGTGACATCGCGTGTACGAGTTGTCACCATGCCCACGACTCTTCTGAGGTCATGTGCGCTGGGTGCCATAAGCTCTGGAAACTTAATGTTCCGGGCGCGGCAAAAGAATGATGTCGTCTTGTCAGCAATTTTGTTAGGAGGAGCAGTGAAAGGTAAGTCACTGGTACTGTTTATCGTCCTCATTCTAGTTGCATCGTCTGTTGCTTTTGCAGCAAATGGCAGTGCAAAGAAGAAAACGGGCAAAAAGCCTGTCGCAACAAGAACCACAACCAAAAACGAAACGGCTGAAGAGCTGAAACTGCTCAAGCAAAAGCTAGCGGCAGCCGAAGGTAAGATTGATACTCAGCAATCGCAAATCGATCAGTTGCAGCAGACGTTGAAACAGAGCATCGAGGTCATTCAATCTCAGAGGACCGACGTCCAGACCGTGAGCACGCAGGCCGCCTCGGCCAAGCAGGAAGCAGCGCAGGCCACCGCGCAAGTTGCCGAGGTAAAAACGGCGATCGCAGCTTCAACCGAAACTGTAAAAGCCACAGAAAAACGCGTCAAAGATCTGGAATCCCCCGCAACGATTCATTTCAAGGGCGTAAGTCTTACCCCGGGAGGCTTTCTCGAAGCCACCTTCATTGCACGCAGTCGCAACGAGAATGCCGATGTTGCGAACAGCTATGGTGGAGCACCCCTCGACGGGACCAGCAATGCTAACCTCACCGAATTTCGTGGGACCGCCCGCGCATCGCGTATGACTTTGCTGGCTGTAGGCAAGGCCAAGGGCGCTACGCTGAGCGGTTATTACGAAATGGACTTTCTTGGCGCGGGTCCCACTTCAAACCAGGTCCAGACCAATGCATTCCTTCCTCGTCTGCGTCAGGCTTGGGGACAGGCGGAACTGCCGGGTGGGTGGACAGTCGCAGCCGGCCAATATTGGACGCTGCTGACGACCAGCCGTAAAGGAATCGCACTCCGCGGGGAATTCATCCCCAACGTTGCTGATGGCAACTATGCTGTGGGCTTTAACTTCGTGCGTCAGACCGCCGTACGCGTGACCAAGAAGTTCAGTCCGCTCGCGACTGCAGCTATCGAAGTAGCCAACCCCGAACAGACTTACTCGGCCAGTTTTGTTCCCGCGAACATTCAGGGACTTGCCGATGATCCCAACGCTGCTGGTGGCGTATTGCTCTCGCCGTATCTCAAGGGATACAGCGCTGGACAGTCCACCAATGTTGCTCCCGACCTGATTGCTAAAGTCGCTTTCGATCCAGCTTTCGGCCACTATGAGATCAAGGCCCTCGGCCGCATCTTCCGTGACCGCATTGCCGGAACAACTGGGGTTCCTGGTGTCACGAATGTTAGCTACGGTGGCGGCATTGGTTTTGGCGCCATACTGCCTGTGGTCCCGAAGAAGGTCGATGTCGTTCTTGAAGGTCTGGCAGGCCGTGGCATTGGACGCTACGCAACCGGCAGCATGCCCGACGTTACGATCAATCCTGTGAATGGTAAGCTGCTCCCGCTTCGCGCAGCTCACTTCATGGGCGGGATCGAGGTTCATCCGAGCCCGAAGCTGGACATCTATGTCTATGGCGGAAACGAATATACCGGACGTTACGACCTGAGCGGGCTCCGCGGCGGTGCAACTGCCGGATACGGTTCTCGTCTCACTCCGTACTCCACCGCCTGCGTCGCGAGCAACGAAGTCACCATGAACAGTTGCTCTGGCCCCAACCGCGACATCTATGAGGTCACGGGCGGCTTCTGGTATCGCTTCTACAAAGGTTCCTACGGCACTTTGCAATACGGTAACCAGTTTGCCTACTTCCATCGCTCACTGTGGAGCGGGATAGGCACATCCCCCACTGGAAACGATGCCGTGGGATTCTCCACGATACGGTTCTACCTTCCGTAGTCCGTTCGTGGAGCATTCTCAGCAGTAAGCCTCGTCGGGGCGGATCTTCGAGCCATTCTGATATTGAGATGGCAAAGGGCGTCCGCCCCGAGGTGCTTCTGGAACGGTATGTCGAATAGCTACATAGCAAACCAGTCGTTGCAAGCGCAATGTAAGCAAGAACAAGATCGCATCTATCTCAGATTCGAATGGAAGCGGAAGAACTTCTCTGCAATTCAAGATCCCGTCAGCGAAAACACTCGCCTCGTATTCGCGAATAATTAAGTCAGGTATTCGAATTCAACAACTCTGCGACAACCGCACTCGAGCGGCTCGTCATGCAGCAAAGATAACTCCCCAAGGCTGATGGCCAGACTGAAAGAACTTGGCAAAAAGCCGAGTAGGTCAGCGTCCGCTTGACCCCGACAATGCTCGTATGCGTACCTGCACTTCACAGTGCGTTGTAAGCGGTTAATAAGTAACTTGGATTTGATTTAGATGGTGAGCGCGGAAGGAATCGAACCTTCAACCTACTGATTAAGAGTCAGTTGCTCTGCCAATTGAGCTACGCGCCCTTCTTTGAATTGTGTGCGGACCGAAGCAGAGGATTGCATTGGACCGGCTTGTTTACTGCGGCACTGATTGGCTCAGGAACCTTTTTGATATTAGCAAACGTGTTTAGATCGTGCAACGCATTGACTAACTTAGCTGTGGAAAGATGCTGGATTCTTTCAAGTTTCTCTCGCGCGATCGAGCAGTTCGCGAAGTCGTCCGTCCTAATCGCTCTGAATCTGGATAAGTTCGCCTACCTCACCTGATCGCGGCTGCGGCTGCAATGTCTGTGGCGATCTCCAAAAGTCGATATAGCTCACCTGGTGTACGCAACTCACCGTGCAGTTCGGAGCGCATCCCTTAGCCGTGCGGAATTCGCGTTTAACGTCGGCTTTTGTGTACTGCATCAGGGGCACACCGGGGTAGCCACGCTGTTGTGAGCAATAGTGCACCAACCCGTCTTCGCAGATATACACGTAGCGTGCGCCTGCCCTGCATCGCCACTCATTCGGCTTCCCATTCGCGATGTTCGTCTGAAACCAATTG
Source organism: Koromonas humicola (assembly GCF_059726255.1). Lineage (NCBI taxonomy): Bacteria > Pseudomonadati > Acidobacteriota > Terriglobia > Terriglobales > Koromonadaceae > Koromonas > Koromonas humicola. Next base: position 3,450,251 of record NZ_AP040873.1, on the reverse strand, counting down.
AACCGTGAGTAATTCTTGCGAGCGAGATTGTGCATCTTGAAGAAGACTTCGCGTTCTTCTCCATTCAACGGTCGCAATTGCCCATCGCCGTCGTGAATGATGCCAACTGTCGACGTAAAGCCTAGCTGACGTGCACGACGTCCGACCACAAGCGCATCGTGAGGATTATGAATGCCGCCCCCGACGACGCTATTGATGTTCACGTGAAACTCCGCGTGCTCGCTCAGCAGTTGAAGCTTCTTGTCCAGAACTTTCAGGCTTTTCTTCGAAATGTCATCCGGCATCACATTGTCGATCGATATCTGCATATGATCGAGTCCAGCCTTGTTGAGTCGCTGGATACGCTCGGCAGTCAGCAGATAACCGTTCGTAATCATGCCGGCAATCATTCCGTTCTTGCGAATGCGCCGAATGATGTCATCGAGATCGGGGTGCAGAATTGGTTCGCCGCCGCTGATGGTGACGATCGAAGTGCCCAGGCGCTTCAGTTGGTCGAGGCGCTCGTACATTGTTTCCAGCGGAACAGGCTTGCTGGTCGCGTCAAATTCATTACAGTAGGCGCAAGCCAAGTTGCATCGCCGCATGGGGATGATGTGCGCCATCACGACGTGATTCGTATCCATCAATCCATGGGCAATCATGCCCAGTTCTCTCAAGCGCCGTCGTGCGGCGATCCAGTTTCGGCGAAACCCCTGTTTCTTCTGGGACATAGACGTGGAATCCATTACATCATGCGCTCCGTCCCACAGGCAAAGCTATGCGCGTCAGAATGGGCAATTCCGGCATCGAAGCGCAACCTCGACTCATTGGGCGGTAATTCGGCCATAAGGTCTTTGTGCATATAAGAGATGCGGTCGATGCAACCCACTGGTTTATAATCCAGTATTCGCCCTTTAAATCTCGGAGCCAGTTGGAAGATGATTCGATTCCTGCAAACAAAAGGCCGCGTTCAAAGAGTGCTTCTCGTCGGCTTCCTTTCCATCGTCTGCATCATGATGGTTGTCACCCTTATTCCTGGAACTGGTAGTTTCTTCACCGATCTCAGTGGTGGCTCAGTCAGTGCCAACTCTGTAGCCAAAGTTGATGGCCAGGATGTCACCATTCAGGAAGTTGAACAGGTGGCGCGCAACATCATGCAGCAGCGCCATTTCCCCGAGCAGTTCAAGCCGTACATCATGCCCCAGGCTGTCGACGCCGTCGTGTTGCAGAAGATCTACCTGCGCGAAGCGAAGCGGCTAGGCCTTGAAGCTACTGACGATGATCTGCGTTATGAGATGCAGCATGGCGGTCTGTCGCAGGCGCTTTATCCCAACGGCAACTTCATCGGTGTTGATCAGTATCGCAGCCTTGTCGAGACACAGTTCAACCTGAGCGTGCCTCAGTTCGAGCAGGAGTTGCGCAATCAGCTCACGCTTCGCAAGGTGCGTTCCGTGATCGGTGCTGGAGTCTTCGTTTCCAACAGCGAAGTTCACGACGCGTTCCTGAGATACAAAACGAAGGTCAAATTCGATTATGCAGTTTTGAGCATTTCGGATTTGGAAAAGTCGGTCAATGTTGACGACTCAGAACTGCGCGCCTATTACGAAAAGAACCAGCAGCAGTTCGCCAACATGATTCCAGAGCAGCGCCGCTTCAAGTATGTCGTGGTAGATGCCGCGCACTTGCCCAATCCTGCGAAGGCTAGCAATGACGAGCTACAAAGCTACTATCGTCAGCACTCGGCCGAGTTCCGCGTACCTGAGTCGGTAAAGGTTCGTCACATTCTCATCAAGCTCCCGCTGCCCGGACCAAATGGTCAGGTGGATCAGAAGCAGGCTGATGCCGCAAAGGCAAAGGCGCAGGACGTGTTGAACCAGCTCAAGAAGGGCGGCGACTTTGCCGCACTGGCGAAGAAGTACTCCGATGATACGGCCACCGCGAAGGAAGGCGGTTCGGTCGGAAACCTGGTTCAGGGTTCCGGTAACGCTCCTGAGATTGAGAAGGTCGCGTTTAGCCTCAACAAGGGGCAGACCTCTGATCTCATCTCAACCAGCTACGGCTACGAGATCATTCGCGTTGACGACAAGATTTCAGCTCATGCCCGTTCGCTCGATGAAGTTCGCTCCGAGATCGAGCCGATCGTAGCGGCGCAGAAGAATCAGAAGGCGGCTGAACAACTGGCACGCAACGTAGAGAACCAAGCCAAGTCTGGTGGTCTTGAGAAGGCTGCTGCCAGCAATGGGCTGCAGGTTCAGGAAACGGGATTTGTCACCCGCAACGATGCAATTCCCGGAGTTCCCGGTGGACCTCAGTTCATGGATGCAGTCTTTGGTCTGAAGCCGAACGCAGCACCTAGCTCGGTTCCGTTGCAGCAGGGAACGGCCGTGGTTCAGGTCACCGAAGTGAAGCCACCCGCAACGCCGAGCTTCGATCAGGTGAAGGACCGCATCGCTGCTCAGTTGAAGTCGCAGAAGGCCCAGGCAATGCTCGGTCAGAAGATGCAGGAGCTCAGCGACAAGGCGCACGCCACACATAATCTGCGCGAGGCCGCCAAGTCAGTCGGCGCCACCGTCAAGACCAGTGATCTGGTTGCTCCTGATGGTCAGGTGCCCGACATCGGGGCCGTATCATCTGCGATTCCGCAGGTGTTTGACATGAAGCCGGGCGACATCAGCCAGGCGATCAACCTCGGTCAGAAGGGCGCCGTCATTGCATTGCTCGACAAGCAGTTGCCCTCGGAAGCCGAGTTCGATTCGCTGAAAGACCGCATCAAGGCGTCGCTGCTTGAACGCAAGCGCGGCGAAGCTGAGGAAGTGTTCGTTTCTTCTTTGCGCGATCGTCTCGAAAAGGAAGGACGCATCGTGATCGACAAGAAGAAAATGGAACAGCTCAGCACTGTGAAAGACTAAATAGAACTACACTGAGTAAGAAGGGGAGGGGCAACCCTCCCCTTCTTATATTTGGAAGTTATACTGGGACGGCGAACTCTGTCTGCGCATCCTACTAGAGCGGTTCCCGCGATCTGTGCCCTTTCCGGATCTTGGCCTTCCTTAGCCTGCTGCTAGTCGCAGCGGCCATGGCCCGAGCCTTCGGACACCTTGGAAACCGCTGTAAACGAAGTTTCAGCTGCTGAATCTCAAGACTCTGGATCCCATGCTCGACCACAGAAGCTCTGGAATATTACTGCACCCCACATCCTTTCCCTCCCACGGCGGAATCGGCGATCTTGGCCCTGCCGCGTACGAATTCATAGACTTTCTCAGCTCTGCGCAACAGGGGCTATGGCAAATCCTGCCACTCAACCCCGTCGGAATCGGCAATTCTCCGTATTCATCCACTTCTGCGTTTGCGGGAAACGTTCTCCTCATCAGCCTGCAGCGTCTTGCTGATCGCGGATACATCTCTCACGACCGAGTCCGCTCACTGGACGTGTATGAAGGACGCGTTGACTACCAAGAAGTGAATAAGCAGAAGCTTCCTTTGCTGCTTGAAGCCGCGGAATCGTTCCTCCGCAATGCCGCCGGAGAACACCGCGCACGCTTCAACCGCTTTGTGGCTGAAAACTCCTGGTGGCTCGAGGACTACGTTTTGTTCGACGCACTGCGATTGCGGTACGAGCAGCGGAGTTGGAACACATGGCCCTACGACCTCGCGCATCGTGAATCTCAAGCAATCGCGGCAGTTCGCAAGGAACTTCATGACGAACTCGACCGCGCCCGTTTCCTGCAATTCGCTTTCTTCGAGCAGTGGCGCGCCTTGCATGCGTATTGTCGGCGCAAGGGCGTCAAGATCATTGGAGACGTGGCGATCTTCGTTAGCTACGATTCTGCCGATGTCTGGACGCACCCCGAGATTTTTCAGCTTAATGCCGATACACTTGAGCCCGACTGCGTCGCGGGTGTCCCTCCAGATGCTTTTTCCGAAACTGGCCAGCGATGGGGTAATCCGCTCTATCGTTGGTGGGAACTGAAGCAGCAAGGCTACGACTGGTGGGTTCGCCGCATGCGCTGGGCTCTGCAGAGCTGCGACATCATTCGACTGGATCATTTCCGCGGATTCCAGCAGTACTGGGAGATTCCCAACAGCGAACCGACTGCCGTTCATGGTCATTGGGTCGATGGACCGAGCGATGATCTCTTCCGCGTGTTGCGTGAGCAGCTTGGCGACCTGCCATTTATTGCGGAGGATCTGGGCATGATTACGCCCGATGTCTATGCTCTGCGCGACCGCCTGAATATGCCCGGCATGAGAGTGCTGCAGTTTGGCTTCGGCGACCCCGGTGCGCACATCTATCTCCCGCATCGTTATCAGCCGAACACGGTGGTTTACACCGGCACGCACGACAACGACACTACCTTGGGATGGTGGAAGTGCTGCTCCGAAAACGAGCGCAGGTTCGCATCCTCATTGCTCGGTGATGCGCAGGATGGCGTCAATTGGGCGATGATTCGTCTGGCTCAGAGTTCCACGGCGAATCTTTGCGTTGTGCCGTTGCAGGATGTTCTCAGCCTTGGTTCCGAAGCGCGCATGAACGTCCCGAGTCAAGGTGACGGCAACTGGTCATGGCGCTACGCGCCCGGCGCTCTCCAAGCGGAGTTGGCGCAGAAGCTTTCGACTCTCGCCGAGGTGACTGACCGTCGCCCGTCAGGCGATCAGGATGGCCACAGGGAAGCTGGCGAAGATTTTTCCGCATAGCATTTCGCCGTCCTGAATGGTCACTCTTTCTCCCGTGAGCACGTTCAGTAGCTCGCGGTCGTTGAAGTCCTGGGGAACGCGCACTCGCGTGTTCCCCCAGTCATCCCGCGTCGCAAGTCTGGGTTCTCCGCCCAGCATAGTGAATAGAAGCCGAGGTACAGCAGTCAGCGCGATTCTTCCTTCGTGACACCTCGCGAACGAAATCACGTGTTCCCGACGTGCTCCTTCAGAGTGCAGAGCCGCGTAGGTGCCATGGCGGAAGAGATCCCGAGTTTCGCATCGTTGGCGCAGTATGCGGTGCGTCGTCCATAGCTTCAGGCGACCATCGGTCCAGTTGTCAAACAGTTCCTGTGCTACATCTGGGCCAGGCGTTCGTCTTTCAAGATCATCCAAATATTGTTGAATTCTGTCGAAGCTAACAGGTCGCCGGTTGTCTGGATCAACCAGACTGAAATCGAACAACTCCTGCCCTTGATATATATCCGGCACGCCTGGAACGGTGAGTTTGATGGTAGTCTGCGCTATTGAATTCAGCGCTCCAAACCACGCCACGCGCGGAATGAATTCGTGCATTAGCCGCAAGAAGTTGTTCGGCTTCGATTCTGTTCCGGGCGAAAGAATTCGTTCGACAAATGTCAGCAGCGCTTCAGTGTATTCCTGATTGGGATTGATCCAGCTCAGGTTGATTTTGCCCTCGTGGACAGCCTTCTCCATGTAGGTCTGAATTCGCCCGACGTAGGATATCCGTTCTTCGTCACTCAATACCCAATCGCTCGGAGTTAGCGATGCTTTCTTCGGCATCGGCCAGGTTCCCGCCAGCGTCTGGTACAGGAAATATTCCTCGTTATTGTCGGGAGCGATCTGATCGCCCTCGAAAGTCTTCCGCTTCGCACGATTTGTTCGACGCCAGCGCATCACCTGCGCCGCCCACGGACGCGGCATCTCGCTCAGCACGTCGAGTCTCATGCGCACGTCTTCACTTCGCTTGGTGTCGTGCGTCGAAGTTGTCAACAGAGCCTGGGGCCACTGCGAAGCGCGCTCCTGATTGCCCCGATGGAAATCCTCGATGCTCACACCAAACGAGCCAGGATTTCCGCCCACCTCGTTCACGGAAATGAAGCGGTTGTAAACGTAGCAAACAGTATCTTCCAGCCCTTTTGCCATCACGGGGCCCGTCAGTTGTTGGAACTTCAACGAGAAGTACAGTTGCTTCCTGTAGCCGTGAATCGGCGTACCCCCGGTGTCTTCACGCAGCAGCAAAATGTCCTGGAGAAAATCGAACACCTGTGACGCCATCGAACTGTTGATTCGTTTCGCGCGGTTGATCGCTTCGGCGATGAATCCCCGGTCGCGCTCGCTGATGTGGCCTCGTTCATCGACGTAGGTGCGGTACACGGGGAAGCATGCAATGGTTTCGCGGATGGCATCGCGCAGCACCTTGCGAGTGAAGTCTCGCGCGCGGCGATTCGTCGAGCTGATCTCGTCCAGCATGTGGCTCAGGACGTTGACTTCGCTCGACAATGCCGTGAGCATCACCAGTTTCTTCGCCTGGTAGATCAGTCGACTTACGTTCAGCGTTTCGCCTATTAGTCGGTGATATAGATTGGTGAAACTCTTGCGGTTTCGCGAATCGATGAAGACCCCGTTTACCGCGTTGGCAAACTCGTACCCAACGGTGCCACTCACCGGCCATTCGCGTGGCAGTGATTCTCCCGGCTCGAGAATCTTTTCAACCACGACATAGAATGGCTCTTGTCCCGGCTGAATCGTGAACTGTCCGAATGCGTTTTGAATGCTCAGTTCGATTCCGTTCTCTGCAACTTCTCCAATCGGGGTGCCGCCATAGATTTTCGCAGCCGCAAACAACATTTGCAGCCGCATAAAGTACTGCGGCGGGTTGAACATTCCATCCGGATGGTCGATACGCAATCCGATCACGGCGTCCTCGGCCAGTAGGCGCCTAATCAGCTTCTGCGTGGCGGCAAAGACCTGTGGGTCTTCCATTCGCAGCCCAACCAGGTCATTCACATCGAAGAATCGGCGGTAGTTGATCTCTTCGGCAGAAACGCGCCAGTGCGCCAACCGATATACCTGGGCTTCGAGCAGTTCATGCAGTGCGTCGAAGCTGTGAGGATCGCCCGGTTTCCCGTTGATGCGCTCCACGGCGGCGTTTACGTATTCGCGCACGGCTTCCGAGCGCTCCACGAGGTCGGAAAGCCTCCGAACCAGAAAAGGAATCTCGCGTTGTCGTCGAGTGGTGCGTTCCGGTTCCGAGTTTGTGTGTGAGGGCAGTTCCCCAAATGCTGCGAGCAATGAAAGTAGCTCGCGTGCCGTATCTTCAGGCTGCCGCAAATCCCCCATCGCACGGAAAATCAGCGGAATGGTCTGGGGATCGACCGGCAAAGTCTTGTCGTAGTATTGAACTCGAAAACTGCTATCGGCATACACCAGGCAGATCCGTCCAGCTTCGAGTTCCTCTCCATACTGGTTCCCAAGCACCGGGAGCAGCACCTTATTGCGCAGATCTGGTTTCAGAGGGTTCCAATCGATATCGAAGAAGTTTGCGTATTCCGAAGCTCGGCCATTCTGCAGCACATCGTGCCACCACTGATTACTTCCGTAGCCCACGCCCATGTGATTCGGCACCACATCAAGCAGCAGGCTCATGCTGTGCTTGCGTAGCTCTTCAACCATCTCTCGCAGTTCGTCTTCGGTGCCAATTTCAGGATTAATTTTGTTGTGATCGGTGATGTCATATCCGTGCATGCTGCCAGCGCGCGCCGCGAGAATTGGCGAAGCATACAGCGTTGTGACCCCAAGCTGGTGCAAATACGGGATCAGGCGGATTGCATCCGTGAAGCGAAATCTGTGATTGAACTGAAGACGATAGGCAGAGCCGGGGCGGACGCTCCGTTGACTCTCTGCCACCTGCTGCAGGAACTCCAAAGCTTCGTTTGACGTCTCAGGGGAGGGAAGAGTTTGTGAGCGCATGCTTGGGCCGTTCGAACTTCGCAAATCTTGCATCCGATTCGATTAGATGCGGAGACTGCCCTCGTGTGTGTTGCTGCGTCGTGGTGCCTTTGACGAACGCTCCGCGAACGCAGACAATACTGATTTGCTGCGCTTTAAGCAATCGAAGCACAACCAACTTTTCAGGAGGCAAAATGGCACAAAGCGGTGAACTGATTCGAATGATGAATTATGTGGACGACATCGCGGCAACACTTCGGCGCATCGTGGCTGGCGCAGTTTTCATTACCCCCGACGAGCGCAAAAAGTTGGCTGAATATATGCGCAACTCTGACCCGAACTTCACGAAGATGGTAGACCAGTTGGAGAAATAGACATGTCCGCTATCGATGCGGAAACCATTGCGGTGATTGGCTCCGGTAGAGTAGGACGGGCCCTGGCCCGTCGCGCTGCTCTCGCCGGTTTCCATGTTGTTCTTGAAGATCTGTTCCCGACCTCTTTGGAATCTGCACGCCGCGAAATTCGGCGGACACTGGATCAGGACGTAAACTCTGGTGCAGTGTCGCGTGAATTGGCCGAAACCGCTTTCTCGCGTATTGAGTGCGTTACTACCATCGAAGATGCGGCCCGAAGGGCACGGATCGTCATGGAAACGGGACCGGACGAACCCGAATCGAAGCTGGAGATGTTCTGCCTGCTTGATCGCATCTGTCTTCCCGATACCGTCATCGTGAGTAACTGCCGGGCACTCGACTTAACCGATACCTCGGCAAAGGCGGACTCCATCGTCGGCATGTATTTCTCCAATGACCATGCCGAAATCCACCCTTCGCCATTCACCAGCGAGCGAGCCTTATCCGTTGCCAAGGAGGTCGCTGCCCGGATGGCATCCAGCTACACCGTTACGGGAGAGGAACTCTCGGCTGCTAGACTCTAACCTCGCCTAAATGCAGAAAAGCCGCGCTCGGAAGGAGCGCGGCCTTTGTTCTCAGCTTTACTCTACTGGTCTTTTCTCTCGAATGCGGTTGCCATGTACTGGCGTGCCTCGTCCAGAGCTCCTTGCGTATTGTCGTTTGTCTGCAGTGCCTGCTTGTACTCGCTCAGGGCACGTGTACGCTGGCCGGTAATGTCGAAGATCTTTCCGAGCTGAATATGGCTCCAGACTTCGGTCCATTTTGGCTCGCCATCGCCGTTCAGCGAGTCGCGATATGCATTTGCCGCGGCCTGATAGTTCTTCTGCAGGAAGAAGACCTCTGCGATCCGATAGTGCGCAAGCGAACTGTTCTTGTTCTGGTCTATCGCTTTCTGGAACTCCTTCAGCGACTCTGCCAGATTCCCCTGCTGAACCAGTTGCTGCCCGCGCATAATCGCCGTTCGCAGCTTCAGATCGCCTGAGTTCTTCAGCACCCAGTTGTTGGGGTCGATGGTGATGCGACGCGGTTTGCCAAAGGTCTCGATCGTGTAACTGGAGTCGGTGCCCACGACATCGATCGTCTTGTCTTCCGACTTACCATCCGTATCGATCTTCAACTGCACCGGCATCCGGAACAGGTCGAGGTCCTGCTTCACCTGCCCTACCACTCGGAATCCCTTCTGAACGCGGAACACCGTGTACTTGTTCTTGAATTCCGGCGCGCCGGTCGAATCAAGCCATTGCGAGTAGAACCAGGTCAATTGATCGCCCTGGATGTCCTCGGTTACTTTCTTCAAATCCTTCAGTCCGACTGGCTTGCCCGCGTAGGTTTGGAACAGCGTTCGCATGGATTTATCGAACTTCTGATCGCCCATGACCCAGCGGAGCATGTGGTAAACCATGCCGCCCTTGTCGTTAGCCATCGATTGGAACACCGGATCGAAGGTGTCTAATGTGCCGATCTGCCCCAGCGGAACGCTGTCATACGCTAGCGCGCCCACTGCCATATCCTTTACCGCTTCCTGGGCTCCGGCAGTTCCCGCGGCATATTCGATATAGCGGCTTTCGCTGTAGCGTGCGCCGCCGTCCTGTATCCACCAATCGTTGCGGCTCGCCGGACTGACGATCGTCCCAAACCACTGGTGTGCAATCGCATTGGCCAGCAGACGATAGTTCACTTTCGCGTTGATGTTCCTCGCTGCAATCGCCGCCATCTCCGGAGCCCACGCCGTCGGCACTGAATCATCGGGCAGTTCAACCAGCTTCAGCTCCGAACTCATAGGCACGCCGTAAATGGTGATGAAGTAGCCAAGCTCTTTGGCCGCCGTCTCGCCGTATTGCTGCGCGAACTCCTGCTTGTCCTTCAGGAAGAACACATGCACCGTCATCCCAGCTTCGGTCACGGGCGTGTCGGTGAACTTTCCAATGACCACGGTTCCCGGGAAGCTTGGATTCGTCCAGGTGAAGCTCGTTGTCTTCATCCCCGGTTCGGATTTAGCAGGGCTAGCCGTGCTTGCCGCGGTCGTCTTCGCTTTCTTCGCGGGAGACTTCGCTCCACGAGTCTTCAACTTCGGAGATTCCGCTTCATCATCAGTCGAAATCTTTGCCGTAGCAGTTTCCGTGTGCGTCGGAGCGCTGCCTGCACCTCCGCTGGCAATCACCGCATACTCCTGCGGAGCCGAAATTTTCAACTTCGCAGTAAATCGGTCTATTCCGTAGTTCGTGACAGGAAACCAACGCCCGGAGTAGAGAAGATAGGTGATCGGATCGCCCACATAGGCGAGTTTCAAGCCCGGAACCGGACTGTCATCCGCCGATGTCACAACACCTTCATAGTCGAAGGTTAGTGTGGATTCCTGTCCCTTGCTCATTCCGTTTGGCAGCGAAACACGCACAGTGGAATCCTGCGAAACTCGTTCTACGGGCAGGGCATTGCCTTTATCGTCTGTCACCTGCGTTACGCGAAGTGCATTATGTAGCTCAAATGTCGCAATGCTGATGTCGTCCAGCGCAACAAACTTCACCGTAGCCCGCGCGGACAACTTATGTGACTGCGGAGAGACCTTGGCCTCGATCGTGTAGTCTTCTGCCTGAATTCTGGGTTTTTCGGCGGCGTTCAACGATGCAGCCGTCCCTAGGCATATCAGTCCCAATAACGTCGCTAGAACGGCTCGCTTTACTGCCCGTCCTGCCAATCGCATTGCCATATCGCTCCTGCTGAGTAGCACAACTCTAGTTGATGTAAAAAATCGTATAAAAGATGTTGGGCGGCTATTCTGAATTCCGAGCGGTTCTCATTCTAGGATCGCAATTCAGCAACGCGTAATACCGCCCGCGCTGCCCGGTCCGCTGAGCTAACGCGAACGCCTTCCGAATCAACTGCCGATTCGAGTGCCCCGCGCAGTTTTGCTCGCACCTCGGCCAGCGCTTCGCTCATGCGCTGCCTCGCCTCTCCGTCTTCCAGTAAGACCCGCACTTCGCGCTCGACTGTCTCGGGCGTGAACCCATCCTGGATCAGTTCGGGCACGACGCGTCGGCCAGCCACCAGGTTCACCATCCCGTAATGTGGGAGCTTTACTAGGTGCCTGCCTATTGCCCACGTCAGCCCGGCCACCCGGTACACCATTACGAAAGGCGTACCGATCAGCGCTGCTTCCACGGTTGCCGTGCCGCTCGCCACTATGCCGACCCTTGAATGCAACAAGCTTGCCCGAGCATCGTCGGTGAGCTTTACATTCACCTTAAGTCCATGAAGCAGAATCTGCTCCTCGACCCAACGCTTGTCAAGCGTGCTCGCCACTGGCATCAGAAACTGGAACTCGCTTCCCAACCGCTCAGCCGCACCCAGCATGGCTGGGAAATTCAATCGCAGCTCTTTGCGACGACTTCCGGGCAGCAGGGCGATCCATGTTCGTTGAGTATCTAATGCCCAGCGCTCGGCGAATTCCTCTCGGCTTATGGTCGGCGGCTGCAACTCGCCCAGCGGATGTCCTACAAACTCCACTTCGACCCCGTGCTCTGCGTAGAACTCGCGCTCAAAGGGGAAGATGACCAGCATTTCCGACACATATCGCTGGACCAGCTTCAGCCGTCCCTTGCGCCAAGCCCACAATTGCGGGCTGACGTAGTACACCACGGGAATCCCGCGCCGATGCAGTTCGCGCGCCAGCCGGAAGTTCCAGTCTGGGAAGTCGATCAGCACGGCAACATCAGGCCGATTCCGGTCCACTTCTGCCAGTAGCTTGTGAAATTGCGCGTAGATTCCCGGGAGGTGGCTCAATACTTCAAATAGGCCAACAACCGCCACGTCTCGTGCATGCACGATAAGATCACAACCAGCTTCACGCATGCGTTCGCCGCCCATGCCAGAGCACTCGGCTGCGCCGGGGCGCAATCGGCCAAGAGCCGCGATCAACTGTGCGCCATACATCTCGCCTGAAGCCTCTCCGGCCGAGATCAGCACGCGCAAATTCCGACGCTCCTCAGAATGTGTGGTGTTGGACATGTGCGCCGACCAGAATATCAGGCGCGGGGACAATTCGGCGCTTCTTGAAGCGCCGGCCATTATCAAATGATCTGTTCGGCCACTTTCACCAGTGAATCACCCGCAAGATGAAAGCGCCCCAATCTCTATTGAACGTTCCGCTACTGCGAAAGCTCAGAAATCTTGACGTGGAAAGGCTCCAACAGTTCTCCGGTCGCGTGATCCAGCACCGCCAGCGATAGTTTGTAGTTCACTTGCGCTTGCAGTAACGAGAGTTCGGCTGCGGCCACCTGTGACTGAGCATCGAGGACGAAGAAAATTGTTTGCGCCCCAAGTTCGTACTTCCTTTGCTCTGCTCCCAGATTCTTCTGCGCCAATTCCAGAGATTCTTTCGCGGCATTCATGCTCAGCTTCGCCTGCTCAAGCTGGTGCACGGCGGTGTTGACCTGAAGTGTGATCTGTTCTTTCAGCCGACGTTCTGCGTAAAGGTTACTGCGTTGCGACACCAGAGCGTTGCCGAGGTCTGCCTGAGCAGCCCGGTTCCTGAGTGGAAGACTGAGCGTGACTCCGACTCCATAGGTCGGAGATCCAAAGCCGAAAACCTGATTTAACGAATCTCCAAATCCGGCACGCGACAGTAAGAGTGCTGGCGTTGAGCTAAGGTCATACTGATTGCCGCCGAGGCCGCTTGATGCGTAGCTGCCGGTCACGCGCAGGTCCGGAAGAAGATTGTTGTGGGCAAGTCGAATGTTCGTGCCGTTGTTCGCGAGTGCCTGATGCAGTGCCTCGATTTCCGGGCGCTGAGCAAGCGCTCTCTGCAGAACGGAGTCGATCTCCTCGTTTCTCAGCGAACTTTCGTCTGCCGCTGGTTGTTCAGTCAATTCAAGGTCGAGTTTGCGGACGGCTGGGTCGAGGTTCGCTCCGATCGTCAACCGAAGCTGATCTTCCAGTTGCTTGAGGTTGTATTGCGCCTGGATGAGTGATACCCGCCTAGAGGCAACTTCGGCCTGTGATCGATAGATATCTAGCGGGGGCAGCGCACCCAGTTCCAGCGCCCTCTTGTCGCGCTTGTAGGTGGCTTCAGCGGCTTCGAGAGACTTGCTCTGAACATCCACGCCGCCACGAGCCTGCACAACACTCCAATATTGCTGAATGACGTCCAGAACCGTATCGCTAATCTGCGCGTAGAAGGTAGCGCGCGACTGCTGCAGATTCCGGCGTGCTATCAAGAGTTGAGCCTGATTTGCTGAAAGCCAATGGTTTCGTAGCAATGGCTGCGAGATGCTGAAATTGAGCGTCGAATTGATTGAAGGATTGAAATAGTTATATGTGCTGTTGCTCGACAGCCGCGATGTGTTAAAGCCTGCCGCTATGTTTGTGCCTGTCTGGAAGCTTTGCGTGAAATCGACTTCGCTGCTTTGTGTAAGAGCGCTCACCGTCGACGCGCCTGCAAGCTGTGTGTAGCTCGGCGACGTTGCACGCTGAGCAGACGTCGTGGCAGTGATACCTGGATCGAATGGAGAGTGAGCTCGCAGCACGTTGAATTTGCTGGATTCTACTTGAAGTTCCAGGGCCCGCAGATTGGAGTTGTTCTCCAACGTGAGGAAAATCGCATCCTGCAGGCTTAGTCGCAGCTTCCCCTCAACCACATGATCCTCAAAGTGCTGAGGCCCCGGCAGGGTGTTGATGAAAATCTTTGGGCTCGCCAGTTGCCGAAAGCTTTCCCCATGGCGATATGCAGTTTGAGAGTAAGCCGCGAACGGTAATGCAGACATCAGGACAGCAGTTGCAAGGAAAGATTTCATTCAACCGGGCTCCAAACTCTGCGATTGCTTCAACCACTCTAGAATCGTCTACTACTCGTACCGAACAGCATCAACTGGATTCAGCCGCGCTGCCTTTACCGCTGGGTAGCTTCCGAAGATCAGTCCTACGCTGATGGAAACGAGGAATGCCAGCAGGATTGATGTCGGGGTCACGACTGTTGACCAGGATGCAAGCCACGCGATCAGCCGCGAAATCGCGACTCCGAAAGCAACGCCCAGAAGTCCGCCGCCGAATGAAATCACAACGGCCTCCATCACAAACTGGCTGATGATGTCGGACTGTCTTGCACCTATCGCGCGTCGAACGCCAATCTCACGAGTGCGTTCAAGAATGCTGGCCAGCATGATGTTCATGATTCCGATGCCGCCCACGAGAAGCGATATAGACGCGATGGCGACCATCACAGCGCTGAAAAGCCGTTCGGTGCGTTTCTGCTCAGCGAGAAGCTCGGCTGGAACAATGACGCTATAGTCGCCTCCGTCGTGATGCGAACTGTTGAGAATTGCCCGAACTCCCTCGGCTACCTTGACCGAATCCGCGTCGGGCTTGAGCTGGAGATAAATACCGTCAATTTCGTCGCGGATGTCGCTATAGGAATTTTCAAGCCTGAACATCGCCGCGTTCAGCGGGACATAGATGATGGTGTTCGCATCCTGTGAAGGCAGTCCGGAAACATCTGTTTTTGGAGCGCTGAGTAAGGCGTCTGCGATTCCAATCACGCGAAACCACTGATCATCGACCTTCACATATTTTCCAAGCGCATCCGTGGCGCCGAAGACCATCGTCTTCGCGCCGGCTCCAAGCACGCACACAGGCGCGGCTTCATCCTGCTCACTCGAAGTGAAGAACCGACCCTCGCTGATGTGCAGCCCCGCAATCTGCAGATAGCTGGGCTCAACACCGAATACGGTCGGCAGCTCGTTTTCAGGTTTTGGAATGAGCTTTGTCGGCGAGAACTTCTTTCGCGCTGACGTCGTCGAGACTTCGGTAATGCTGTCGCGAATGACGCGATGATCTTGTAAGGTCAGTCCGGGCGAAATCTTTCGGACTTTTTGGAAGGCCTGCCAGTCTGTTGTTTCGTGCGCTTCGACAATGATGTTGTGGACACCCATCTGCTCAATGAGAGCCATCACCTTCTGACGAGCGCCAGCACCGATGGAAAGCATCGAGACCACTGCTGCGACGCCGAAAATCATGCCCAGCATCGTCAGAAACGTCCTAAGACGATGGACCAGCAGGTTCTGCAAAGCTAGCTCCACGTCTGGAGCAATCTGCTTCGGAAGGTGGAGCCGTTGGCGAAGTGAGGCAAACATGGACATCACGGCCTCCCACCTGCGATTGGCGCTGCTGGCGCTGTGCTAGCTTGCTTGTGCGGAAGTTCTGGGTTAGCCATTGCGACCGTATCGCCCTCGCGGACTCCTTCGATCGCTGCGCGACTTTCGTTCTCGGCCTTCACCGTCACGACCTGTGTCTGGAACTTCCCATCCTTTTTCAGATAGACGATTCTCTTTCCATCTTTCGAGAACAGAGCTTGGCGAGGTATATACAAAACATTCTTCTTGGGTTCGCCTTGCAGCAAGATTTCACCGGTCATTCCGCTACGCAGTCGCGGATCCGTGCCGCTGAGTTGAACAGTCAGTGTGTACTTGCCGCCGTTCTCTACCGTCCACACGTCGCGAGTTGACATGTCGCCAACGGCTTTGACCTTTCCAGCAAAGGTGAGGCCGGGAAGCGCATAGAAATGGATTTCGGCCGACTGTCCAACGCTTACAGTGGCACGTTGCTTTTCGCTCACGGTCGCTGTCATTTCCATTTCGGTCGGATCGATAATGCGCGCGATGATTCGTCCCGGCTGCGCCTGATCGCCTTGCCTGTAAATGGGCACAATCATTCCCGACCACATCATGCCGCCAGTGGAATCCAGATTGCGCTCGATGGCGACAACGCCGTCCATAGGTGAGGTCACGTGCATTTTCTCAATGTTCTGCTTCGCAACCGACATGGAGAGCTGAGACTTGTTCTGCTTCTCAAGAGCAAGCGCCAGAGTCGATTCGTTCAAGGCGGAGTGCGATTTGATGTCGTGCTCCAGTTGTGCCAGCACTCGTTTGGACTGTTCTAGAGCAAGCAGGTTCTTTTTGGCGTCAATGCTGCTCATCAGCTCGTTCTTCGAGACCTCAAGTTCTGCTCTTCTGACCGCGAACTGAGCCTTGAGCAGCTCGACTTTATCTTTCGCGACCTGAACGGATGAGTCTGCTTTTGCCTTTATGATTTCCTGCTCGGCCTGCATCATTTCCGAGCGGCTTTGCTCCATGACGTATTCCTGCTCTGCCGGATCGAATTCGATGACGGCGTCGCCCTTCTTTACCACCGTGCCGGTCCGAGCCAACTGGCTGATCTGCAAGGCTCCGCCACCTACGGGAGGCGCGGTAAGGATCGCGGTCTGCACGGCGCGCAACTCGCCTTTCGAGAAAATGCGCGAATCAAGATCGCCTCGTTGCACCTGAACGACCGGAACCTCATCTTTGTCGGCAAGCGCTGCGGGCTTGAAGCTTCGTGCCATGGTTCCGACAGCGACCAGAACCACCACTAGTCCGAGCCCCGTCCAAGTTCGCCGCCGTGCAGTTTTTGTCATCTGTGTCTTACTGTTCCTTGAGTGTTGGGTCTTTCAGCGCGATGCGATCGCCCGGTTTGAGACCTTTCGTGACCAGAGCTGCCGTGGAGTTGCGTTTCGAGACTTCAATCTCGCGCTCCTCAAACTTGTTCTGGATCTGCACATAGACCACCGTCTTGCCGGATTTTTGGAAACAGGCTTCGACTGGAATCGTTGTCGCATTCTGAATGCGTTCGAGCTCGACGATCAGTTGCGCGTTCATTCCTGGGCGCAGCTTCGCATCCGTTTCATCCAGAACAATCTCAAGGTCGAAGTTTCTCGGGAAAGGCCATCCGCTAGCGAAATCGACGGACGCCACCGTACTGATCTTTGCGATATGTCCACGAAGTTGGCGATCGGAAATCGCGTCCAGTTGCACGCTAACTGGCTGCCCAACCCTCAGTCGTCCGCGTTCGGTTTCATCAGCGCGGGCTGAAGCGCGAAGCGTAGATAGGTCTGGAATCTCAGCGAGCGGTGCTCCGGGCCAAACCTGCTCGCCTGACCGGAATGGCGCTCTTCCTCCCTGGTGCCACATCTTGAGCAACGTGAGAGTGCCCGGGGCGGGCGCGACCAGCACCATTGACTTAAGGCTGCGTTCCGCGTGATGCAGGTCATACAACGTCTTCTCACGAGCCTGGCGCTTTCCTTTCACGCCGGCGTTGTTGGAAGAGCGATCGAAGGTCAGCTTTTTTTTTGCTTCGTGCAGCCTTTGCTCGGCTTCTTCCACTTTTAAGCGTGCCTCTGCTCCTTCGATTTGCGAGAGGATCTCTTCCTTACTGGCCTCCAGTTTTGCAGCCTGCAAGTCGTACCGAGCCTTGATCAGGGCTGTCGTGTCCGCTTCTTCCGTGAGGCTTCCCTGAGCTCGAATCTGCTTCATTTCTGCCTCAGAGGACGCGAGCGTTGATTTACTCTGCGCCAAATCCTGAGTCATCCTGCTTGCGTCGAACTCCACGACCTTGTCGCCTTGATTCACGTGCGAACCGTCTTGCACGATGCTGACAATGCGCAGGCTCCCGGCATCCGGAGGCGCTGTGATCGTGATCGTCTTCAGTACCTTCAGTTCGCCACGAATCCGCAGGGTGTCGACAAACTCCCCTTTGGCAACCACCGCGGTTTCCACGGTAGAGTTCTTCCCCGAGCGATGAAATGCCGCGAATACAATTACGCACGCCACAATTGCGCCAAGCGCGACTAATGATCGCTTTCTCTTTGCCAGGAATGTGCGCCCTTTCGGATTCATCGCGCTGCGCCAGTTTGACCAGCGGGGGAGGCCGGTAAATCAAGATCAATCGCGGCCGTGAGGTCGGGCATCAGCCTTGGATCGTTTCCTTCAATTGAGAACACGACTCCGAAAGTGCGAATCGACTCAGAAAAGCTTCCGGGAGTCGCAACCGGACCAATTTCCTGAAGAGTCCCGGCAAATTTCAGGTCGGGGTACGCGTCGAGTGACACCATCGCTTTCTGCCCAACTTTCAAGTACCGGAAGTCCTGCTGATTTACTTGCACCGAGACCTGCATGACGGATGGATTCACGACTTGCAGGAACGGAGTTCCTGGCTGTACCTGATCGCCTTCTGCGACAATTCCCATCGTCCCTTGCTTCCAAATGGTGTTCAGGACAACAATTCCGTCAATCGGTGCGTGTACTTCGAGAAGTTCAGCGTTCTTTTGCGAATGCTGCATGGATTCACGACTGCGGTCGCGTTGCAGTTCAAGAATCCGAATGGAGGCTCGTGCTGCTTGCCTCTTCAACTGAAAGGTCTCCTTCAGTTGCTGCTCCGTCGCTTTCGCCTCCTCGAGTGTCGCGCGTGCTTTCTCAGCGTCAACTCGGGAAAAGAGCTCAACCCTCTGCATCTCGATCTGAGCCTTACGAAGCGCCGTTTCGGCGAGCTTTAGCTCGGTCTCGTCCGCAGCACGAGCCGCATCTTCCTTGGCTCGCTCTTGCGCAACCTGGGCTTCAAACCTGGCGAGGTCCGCCTTCGCGTCGAGGAGGTTCTTGATTTGTGCCTGGCGGTCGAAAGTTACGAGCAAATCTCCCTTGGAGACGTGCGTGCCTGCTTCAGCCAGCTTTGTGATCACCAGCGCACCGATCTGCTGCCCTGCAAGTCGAGGTGCAAGTACTGTGCGGGACTCCACTGCTTGCGTCGTTCCCTTAAGTCGGAGCGTGCCTTCCGGTGCGACAGTCGAAACGGCCGTCACCCGTGATGCCCTGGATCCACGCCGCGCTCTGAACGCGAGGAAAAGGGAGCCAACTATCATGACGGCGAGGAGTGTGGAGACGATCCAAATCCATCGATGACTTCGTGTCGGGGGACTAGGAGGGGCGCCGAGTGCGGGGGACTCTTCAATAACTGCAGACTGCTCAGTCGCAGATGGTGCCAGTGGCGTCATTTCTTTCGGAGGAGATCATTATCAACAAAACACCTCTGAATGAGAACTGAAAGTTTTCTAATCGAAACTTAGAAGCAGCATCGGCCTCGATAAAAGGCGCTTCCTCGCTGCTAGTTACCTTTGTGGTTCATGTTGCGAACGAAGGGGGCGCACAAGGAATATCCTCGGTGCCCCCCGAAGCGTTCATCCGCAATATTGGAGATAGCTCTTCATCACTTGCGATCAGGAATAGCGCATATTATCGAGGTCCGAAATCAGTCCCGGTCCTGTAGGATTCCATCCGAGCATCTGCCGAGTCTGTGCGCTGGAGGCCGGCATGTCCCACGCCGCAAAGGGTGCCACCCAGCCGAAATGTCCGGACGCTTCCTCCTGCGACAGTGAAACAACTGGAACCTTGAGACCACGGCCGATCGCCTCAGCGATGTTTCGGAATTGCACGCCTTCTTCGGCCACCGCATGGAATCTTGCGCCCGCGACGCCTTTCTCCAGTGCCAGACGAAATAGCGTTGCGGTATCTAGCCGGTGAGCGGCGCACCAGCGATTTAGGCCATCGCCAACGTACGCTGAAACACCCTTCTCGCGAGCGATGCGAGCTACGTACGTGACGAGCCCTTGCTTCGTCGTATCGTGAATCTGCGAAAGTCTCATCACTATCGTCTTCACACCCCGACTTGCCACCGCCGCCGCAGCTTCTTCAGAGGCAGCACGGGGCACCGTCGAACTGCTCGATGGCTCATCGTTCTCCGTGGCCATCTGACCCGGCCGCGAGTTGCCCATTGCTGTCCCTGAGGTGACGACGAACGGACGGCCAGAGCCCTCAAGTACGGATCCAATCGCCTCAATCACGCGACGGTCGTTTTCCGCATGCACTTTGTAATTCGAGAAATCGTGGTTGAACGCCGTGTGAATCACTGCGTCGCACACCGCGGCTCCGGCACGCAGACTCTCGATGTTCTCAAGGTCTCCGCGATGCACCTGCGCTCCCGCTCTTGCGAGTGCTTCGGCGCCAGCGTCGGAGCGTGTAAGGCCGAGAACCTGATGGCCCGCGTTAATGAGTTCTGGGACTATTGCTGAACCAATAAAGCCTGTGGCACCCGTAACGAAAACTCGCATATCAGTGAACTCGCTCCTTCGTACCGATGGAATCAAGCTGGTTGAGAATGTCAGCGGGAATTTGCAGCGTTGCTGCCTGCATGTTCTCCCGAAAATGAGCGAGAGAAGATGTGCCGGGAATTACAAGAATGTTTGCCGAGCGATGCAGCAGCCACGCAAGTGCAAGCTGCATGGGTGTGGCGTCCAGGCGCGCTGCGGCGTCCGTCAAAGTGGCAGATTGCAGTGGCGTGAAGCCGCCCAGAGGAAAGAACGGCACGTATGCAATGCCATCATGCGCTAGATCATCGATCAGCGCATCGTCCGCTCGATGCGCGAGGTTGTACTCGTTCTGCACACACACGATTGGAGCAATTCGCCGTGCTTCCTCGACCTGTGCGAGTGTGACGTTGCTTACGCCAATATGACGGATCAATCCCTTCTGCTGAAGCTCCGCCATAGCAGTCAGCGGTGCCTCGATCGATCCCTCGACAGGACCATGAACATCGAGCATGACTCGCAGATTAACGACGTCGAGAACGTCTACTCCCAAATTGCGAAGATTGTCGTGAACGGCGGTAGTGAGATCCTCACGTGAGTAAGCCGGAATCCATGATCCGTCCTCGCCGCGACGTGCACCGATCTTGGTGACAATCACAAGGTCGTCAGGATACGGCGACAGCGCATTTCGTATGATCTGGTTAGTGACGTGAGGCCCATAAAAGTCTGACGTGTCGATGTGATTCACACCGCTGGCGACGACTTCTCGTAGCAGCGCAATTGCTGCATCTATGTCCGGTGGAGGCCCCCACACCAACTTGTTGCCATCCCGTCCTGCAAGTTGCATTGCGCCGTAGCCCATTCGGTTCACAGCAGTTGTTGTGCCGGGCAACGTGAACCTGCCAGCCGAAGTATTCTTTTCTGCCATTCCTGCTCTCCCTGTACATTTCTATTTAAAATCATTTGATGAAGGATTCTTCAGGTTTGGAGTTCGCATTATGTCAGCCAACTCGCTAGCTGCATTGGAGCCAAGAAAAACGCCCACTCAAGCGCGGGCGGCTGTAACCGTGGAAGCCATTTTTGAGGCGACCATTCAGATTTTGATCAGCCACGGGTTGGATCGTTTGACGACGACGCGAGTTGCGGAACGCGCTGGAGTATCGGTAGGAACTCTGTACCAGTACTTTCCGAACAAGCAGTCTCTGCTCTTCGCTGTTCTCGAAAATCACCTGAATGCCGTTGCAGCAAAGGTTGAAGCCGCTTGCGAGAATGCGCGTCATAAGCCGCTTTCGGAAATGATCAAGGCGATGGTCGAGGCTTTCGTTGATGCCAAAATGGAGCGCGCCGACATTTCTGTCGCTCTCTACCCGATTGTCTCGGAGGTCGGTGGCCCCGCGCTGATCAAAGGCATCGGGAAGCGTACCCGTCGAGCCGTTGAAGCGATGCTTCAAACAGATCCAGGGGCTCATTCGCGAGCCGATAAGATTGCCATTGATGTAATGCTTGCGGCGATGGCGGGCACGATGCGTTGGCTCCTAGAGAATGCGCCGTCCCCAGCCACAATCCGTAGATCGCGCGAGCAACTCGTGCTGCTGTGCCAGTCCTATATGGCCGCCACAACCGGCAGGTTGTAGATGCGGCGTGCAACTCACCGGCAAGATGCCGGCTTATACTTGGCCCAATGCAATGGTCACATATCGTCTCTCGAACAGTGGCGACATGTGACCTTGCCGATGTCTGTTGCGTTCCGTTAAACGCGGGCTCCTCCGCTGACGGGAACAATCTCTCCAGTGATCCACTGCGAGTCATCCGACGCAAGAAACACGGCTGCTTTCGCAATGTCTTCGGGGGTGCCGATACGGCCGAGCGGAGTGTGTGCGACTGCTTCCTTCGCAAAGTCGGTTTCCTGCACGTTCCCACCTACCATCGCACGAACGCCTTCGGTTTCAACCAGTCCGGGAGACAGCGAATTTACGCGAATCTTCCGTCCTCCAAGTTCGCGGGCCAGCGCCTTTGTAATCACATCCACAGCGCCCTTCGTCGCACCGTAAACTGAAGCGCCCGGCATCGGAGTAAGTGATGCAATCGAGCTCACGTTGATAATGGATGCTCCGCTTCCATTCACGTATTTCGCAACTTCATGGGTCGCAAGAAGTGTTCCGAGCACATTCGTGTCAAACATCCGGTGGTAGCTCTCTTCCGCAAACTGCTCGATCGGTGACATCTCGTAAATACCTGCATTGTTCACGAGAATATCTACGTGCCCCAGATTGGTGTTCACGTCTGCAAAGAGTTTCTTTACTTCCGAAGCTTTGGCCACATCTGCCTGAAACGCCTGTGCCTTGCCGCCTGCGCCAACGATTTCATCCACAACGGCCGTGGCCCCTGCTTTGTCAGACCGATAATTGACCGCTACGAATGCTCCCTCTTTCGCCAGCGCCTTGGCGATTGCTGCCCCGATCCCCTTCGAAGATCCCGTCACAACTGCCACTTTTCCGCTCAGCTTGCCCATCGTCTCTTTCTCCTCGCAACCGTTAGATGTTCATCGAATAGTTCGATGCACGTCTAACTGATGAACCATGTGGAGGCGAGGATTCGAGGAAAAGTGATGAAAGTTTCGTTACGCGATCTTCTGGAGGTAGGCGAGATAGTCTTTCCAGGTCTTCTGGTTGACTCTCAAATGCATAAACTTCGTTTCCCGCCGGATCTGGATGAGTCCTACTTCGGTGAGTTCCTTCACATGGTGCGAAAGCGTGGCAGGAGTAATCTCGAGGCCGGAGCGTAGGCCGGAACAGGCAAGCTCGTTGCCGTCGCAAGAGGCGATACGCTGGAAGATGTCGAAGCGTGTTGCGTCGGCAAGCGTTTTGGTGATTCTTTGGGCCTGTTCACGAGTCATGATCGTATTCGCGCGCTCCGCAATTCTAGTTCCTTGAAACCTGAACAGTCAGCACGCTCCAACCTCTTCCCTCCGGCAACGCATTGTGCTCGACTTACGCCGACGACGCTAATCCGCGCGGGCCTCCGGAGCCGGTTGCAGCGGAACGGCCGCCACTGCGGTCCCTAGTTCCTGGTCCTTGTACTGCAACTGATAAAGCTTCCAATACACACCCTTCAAAGCGAGCAATTGCTGATGGGTACCCATCTCGCGAACCTTTCCCTTGTGCATCACGATTATCTTGTCGGCCCGTTGAATCGTTGAAAGTCTGTGGGCAATGACCAGCGACGTGCGACCTTCGACAAGCCTTGTCAGCGCATCGCGCACTCGGAATTCCGTGTCTGTATCCACGCTCGAAGTCGCTTCGTCGAGAATCAGGATTCGAGGATTATGCGCCAGTGCGCGTGCAAACGACACGAGTTGTTTCTGCCCGGTCGAGAGCGTATTTCCACGCTCCTGCAGTGGCGTATCGAATCCTTGCGGCAACGACTGGATGAAATCAGCTACGTTCACTTCTTCCGCTGCCTGTTCCACCGCAGCCCGCGTGACGTACGACGATCCCAACTTGATATTGTCGGCGATCGTTCCGCTGAACAGGAAAGGATCTTGCAGAACCACGCCACAGCGCCGCCGTAAATCTTGCAGATTCATTTCACGCACGTCCACGCCGTCGATTTTCACCGCGCCCTTCTGCACGTCGTAGAAGCGCAGCAGCAGCGAAATCAGAGTAGTCTTGCCCGCGCCCGTGTGGCCGACAATTGCAACCGTCTCTCCGGGTTCGATGGTGAACGAAACCCCGCGCAACACCCAGTCCCATTCCTCGCTGGGAATAACCTTTCCGTCCTTCTCGATCGGAACATGCCGGTATGCAAACCAGACGTCATCGAACTCGATCCGCCCCGGCCCCTTCGGCTCTTTCGGGTTTTCGGGAGACACGATCTTGGCCTCGGTGTCGAGCAGTTTGAAAATTCTCTCTCCAGCCGCCATTGCCGATTGCAGAATGTTGAACTTCTCACTCAGGTCCTGGATTGGGCGGAAGAACCTTTGGGCGTACTGCATGAAAGCCACCAGCACGCCTAGCGTCGTCACTCCTGAGAGCACGCTGTGTCCGCCGTACCAGAGCACGCAGGCGATAGCAATCGATGAAAGCGTTTCGACGATGGGATAGTAGAGCGCATAAGCCATGATCGCGTCTTTGAATGCCGTCATGTGCTGCGCATTCACGGCCTCAAACTCTTCATACGACTTGCGTTCGCGATTGAAAAGCTGCAGCGGAATGATGCCGCTGATGTGCTCCTGCAGAAATGAATTGATGCGGGCGATAGCAACGCGAATCCGCCGATAGCTGTCTCGCACAGCTTTGCGGAAAATCTGGGTGGCCACAATGATGATCGGCATCACGAGGAAAGCGATGAGTGCCAGCCGCCAACTCATCGACAGCATCACCCAAAGAATTCCAGCGAGAACGAAGACGTCCTCGACAATCGACACCACGCCCGAGGTGAACATCTCGTTCAGAGCGTCAACATCGGTTGTTACACGGGTCACGAGTCGCCCAACCGGGTTCCGGTCAAAGAAGGCGATGTCCATCTTTTGCAGATGGCGGTAGATCTGGCTTCTCAGGTCAAACATGACCTTTTGCCCGGTCCACTGCATTAAGTATGTCTGCAGAAATTCAAAGACAAACCCGAGCAGCAATAAGCCGAGGAACAATCCGCCAATCTGCGCGATTCCGACCAGCGGCTGCGGACTCAAATAGCGGTCCAGGAATGTATGTCCACCAGCGTGCGAGGACAGGTACTTGTCGATAGCGGTCTTCGTCAGGTAGGGGCCAAGAACATCCGCTCCTGCTTTCAACACGATAGCCGCCATCGCCAGCCCAACTTGCAGCCAGTAAGGGCGCAGATACCCAATGAGCCGGTGCACAATCCGGCGGTCGTAAGCTTTACCTAGTACTTCTTCCTCTGCAGCCATGTTCTCCTATTTTAGATGGAGGTAGGGCGATTCGCGTTTCAACATCTCTGTTTTCATCACGTCCTTTGTCCACATGAGTTTCTGATCATCATTTGTTTACAGCGTAAACAAAGTGTGTACACTGTAAACAGGGATGAACGCGAACACCCAACCCGGAAGCCTCCGCGAAACGATACTTGAAACTTCGCGCAGACTTTTTTCCTCAGAAGGATACGAGAACGTGTCCATGCGCCGTATTGGCCAGGAAGCGGGATGCTCTCCAATGGCCGTTTACCGGCACTTTTCCAGCAAGCAGGAACTGCTGCTTTCGATTTGCGAAGAATCTTTCGCTCACATGATCCGCAATCTCGAGCGGCCGCATCCCGATCTTCCGCTTGTCGAACAGTTGCGCGCCCGTATGCTGATTTTCATCCGATTCTGTGTCGCCCATCCCAGCCATTACCGGTTCGCTTTCGTTGACTCGAGTTTCGCTGGCATCGATGTGCCATCGCGCCGCTATCTCCGCGAACGCTTCAAGACCGCCGTATCCGAGTGCATCTCCCGCTACAATCTGCCTCTCGATCCGGAAATCTATACGCTCACCCTGCTCGCCTCCATGCACGGAGCCGTCCTCCTGCTCATCTCGGGCCAGAAAGTTGTTGCATCCCGCGAAGCATTCCTTAAAAGCGTGGTCACAAACGCAACGGAGGTTTTCGAGAAGTGCCGGTAGTAACCTCCGCCGCCGTCGAGGTGACGCCCACTGTTCCTGAAGTTAACCCGTGGCTTATTGCGATGACCGTCATGCTGGCCACGTTTATGGAAGTGCTCGATACCAGCATCGCGAACGTGGCACTTCCGCACATCGCGGGATCTCTGTCGGCGAGCGTCGACGAAAGCACCTGGGTGCTCACTTCGTACCTCATTGCCAATGCCATCATCCTGCCGCTCAGCGGATGGTTGACCGAAGTCTTCGGGCGCAAGCAGTTTTACATGGGGTGCGTCGTGCTGTTCACTGCAAGTTCATTGCTGTGCGGCATCGCGCCCAGCCTGAGCCTGCTCGTTCTGTTCCGCATCATGCAGGGACTCGGAGGCGGAGGACTGCAGCCTTCCGCGCAGGCTATCCTCGCCGACACGTTTCCGCCGAGCCAGCGCGGTATGGCGTTTTCGATCTACGGAATGGCCGTGGTCTTCGCTCCAGCAATTGGGCCCACTCTTGGCGGCTGGATCACCGACAGCTATAGTTGGCGCTGGCTGTTCTACATCAATGTGCCAGTTGGAATCCTGTCTCTTCTGCTCGTTTCGCGACTCATCCACAATCCTCCGGCGCTCTCAGGCAAGCCGATTACACGCGACAATCTGTTCTCAATGGATTGGACCGGCATGGGACTCCTCGCTCTCGGGCTTGGCTCCCTTGAATTCGTTCTCGACAAGGGTCAGGAGGACGATTGGTTCGGCTCCGATCGAATCCGGGTGCTTGCGGCAGTTGCGGTTGTCTGTCTGGTTGCTGTTGTCATTCGAGAACTGGTCATCAAGAACCCGGTTGTGGATCTCAAGCTTTACCGCGAGCGCAACTTCACGCTCTCGCACATCCTCATCTTCTGTCTTGGCTTCGTGCTCGCGGGCAGCACCGTACTTCTGCCGCAATTTTTGCAAACTTTGATGGGCTACTCTGCTACGCGTGCCGGCATGGTGCTATCGCCTGCCGGAGTCGTGCTCATCTTTGGAATGCCGATGGCAGGCATGCTTCTGGGGCGCGTCGGTGCACGCCCGATGATTGTTTTTGGCTTCTTTGTGCTCGGAACTTCTCTCTGGCTTACTGCTCGGCTGCAACTTCAAACCGACTATGCGACGTTCACGCTCGTTCGCATGATGTCTTCAGTCGGGCTGGCATCGTTGTTCACGCCCATCAGTACTACGTGTTTTTCGCGCGTGCCGCCGGGACGCAATAACGCTGCTTCTTCGCTCTACAACCTCATGCGCAACCTCGGCTCCAGCTTCGGAATTGCCGCGGTCACGACCGTTCTCGCCCGCCGGGTGCAGTTCCACCAACTCCGGTTGGGCGAACACATCTCCAGCGCCCGTATCCAGGCCCAGCAAGCGCAACTGGGATCGTACCTGGCGCAGCACGGCAATGGGCTGGCCGCACCATCCTCCCGTGCAGCCCGCATGTTGTACGGCAGTCTTCAGCAGCAAGCCGGAGCTATGGCCTACCTCGATGCTTTCTGGCTCCTCGGAACCCTCTGCTTCATCATGCCTCTCGTGGCTGTCTTCATAGTTCGCGTCCACCACTCGCGAACCGCCACCGTACATGCGGAGTAAGCACTGGCGATACACTTAAGGCTCTGGCATGACCTCTGAAGTCCATTCCGCCGTTTACGTGTCGGTCCCTTTCTGCCGGACGAAGTGTTCTTTCTGCAACTTCGCCTCGGGTGTTTTTTCGCGTGAGCGCTTCGATCGCTATATCGCTCACCTCGAGAGCGAGATTGCAAACGCACCCGCAGTAGCCGCCGAAATCGGATCGAAGTTCGACCCGGTCCTCGACTCTATCTACCTCGGAGGCGGCACTCCAAGTGTGCTTTCGCCCGACCAACTCGACCGCCTCTTCGCCGCGATCGCTAAAGTATTCACGCCTTCCCCAAAGGCTGAGTTCACGGTCGAAGTGGCACCGGGTACACTGTCCGACGAAGTTCTCGACAGCCTAGTTCGCGCCGGAGTGAATCGCGTCTCCCTCGGAGTACAGTCGTTTGTGGATCAGGAAACGCGCTCAGTTGGCCGTGTGCATACCCGCGAAATCACGCTTCAGGATGTTGCGCGCCTTCGCCAAGCAGGCATAGCGGAAATCAGCATTGATCTGATCGCGGGCCTGCCTTACCAGACACGTGAAAGCTGGGAGCATTCGCTGGACGAAGTCCTATCGCTCGCAGTCCCGCACGTCAGCGTTTACATGCTCGAAATCGATGAAGATTCCCGTCTCGGACGCGAACTCATCGCCGGAGGCACGCGCTACCACGCTCACCACGTTCCCGATGAAGATCTGACCGTTGCTCTCTACGAGCGGGCTTGCGAACGCCTTAACGCTTCCGGTGTCTCGCAATACGAAATCTCCAACTTCGCTCGCACGGGACACGAATCCCGTCACAATCTGCGTTACTGGCAACGTCTCCCGTACTTCGGATTCGGCGTTGACGCTCATTCCATGCTCACCACTCCAACAGCGTCCGATCCTCATTCTGCCGTCCGATTCGCCACTCCTGACTCGCTTGAGGCCTTGCTCGCCGGAGCCCCTTCCGAGCGCACATTCATCTCCCGCCAGCAAGCGCTCGAAGAAACTTGGTTCCTCGGCCTACGCATGAATCGCGGAGTCGAACTTGCCGCAATCGAGCGCGACTTCGGCCCGGAGGCTCTCGCGTTCTATCGCCCGATCATCGCCGACCTCATTCAACGCGAGCTGCTAGCGTCGACTGGTGGCTTTGTGTGCCTCACCCCCCGCGGACGTCTGCTTTCGAACGAAGTCTTTACAGCATTTCTGCGCGACTAGCGTTTAGACTGTTCTATTCCACACCTTTTTGGGGAGCACTCATGAGCACACCTTCGATTGATCTTCGTAGTGACACCGTAACTTTGCCCAGCGACGAAATGCGCCGCGCCATGGCCGCCGCCGAAGTTGGCGACGACGTTTACGGCGAAGATCCAACCATCAACCGCCTCGAAGCTCGCGCTGCCGAAATCTTTGGACGCGAGGCTGCCATCTTTGTTCCATCCGGCACCATGGGCAACCAGATCGCGATCAAACTGCACACCCGTCCGGGCCAAGAAATCCTGTGCGAGGAGCGGGGCCACATCTTCAACTATGAAATGGCCATGCTGAGCTGGTTCAGCGGATGCATTGCTCGGCCCATCGCTGCTCCCCAGGGAATCCTGTCCTGGAACCTGATCGCCCCGAAGATCGCGGGCCCTACCTATTACCTTGCGCAAACTGGCCTTGTCGAGATGGAGAACACACACAACATGGCCGGAGGCACCGTCACGCCAGTTGCGGTAATGGACGACATCTGCGCCAAGGCTCACGAACGCGGAATCCCTGTGCATCTCGACGGAGCCCGCGTGTTTAATGCCGCCACTTATCTCGGCAAGCCTGTTGCGGAAGTCACTCGTAGCTTCGATTCCGTCATGTTCTGCTTGTCCAAGGGATTGGGCGCGCCAGTTGGTTCACTTCTGGTTGGCAGCAAGGAATTCATCCAAGAAGCGCGTTCTATTCGCAAAGCGCTCGGTGGTGGCATGCGCCAAGCCGGAATTCTCGCCGCCGCTGGCCTGATTGCGCTTGAGTACGGCCCCACTCGCCTTCATGAAGACCATGAGAACGCTCGCGTTCTCGCCAAGGGATTGGCCGAGATTCCCGGAATCACGATCGACCTCGACACCGTTCAAACGAACATCGTGATTTGCGACATCAGCGGGACCGGCAAATCTTCTTCTGAGATCGTCTCTGCGCTCAAGGCTGAAGGCGTACTCTCCGGAACCGTCAACGCGCAATCGGTTCGCTTCGTCACCCACCTTAATGTCTCTCGTGCGGACTGTAAGAACGCTCTCCAGAAGCTCCGTACCATCTGCCAGTCGCGGGTTACTGCTTAGGTTAGGGTTCGGCGACCGGAGCGACGCAGGTTGCCTCCGGTCGCATCCAACCCTGCCATGGCTTTAACAATTGAATATGCCGCAATTGCACAGTGTGCTCCGCACCACCTCTGGAGGGTTTTCGAAGAAATTGAACGCTGGCCGCGCTGGGATCCCCAAGCCATCAGCGATGTCCGCTGGGTAAGTGGAGACCCGTGGACCAAGGGTTCGCGCTTCACCATCCAGATGCAAAAGCCAATGTCCTTCCAACTCACGCCCGAAATCATGGATGTGGACCCGCCTGTGTTCGTTCATCTTCGCGGAGAGGGCAAGGGAATCGCAGGCGAGCAAATCTATGTCTTTCGTTGGCTCGATGAGGCGCACACAACCGAGGTGCGAACTTTGCAGCAGTTTTCGGGCGGCACCGTTAAGCTGCTGGGCCGCACGATCAAGCCTGCTCTCGAGGCTGGGATCAAGAACCTGGTCATGCGCGTGGTGGAAGAAGCTGAGTACCTCGCCCGGGTCGATGCCGTGCCTATTCCTGCCGAGATGCAATCCGCCCGCCGCGAACCGGAGCACGATCCCGGCGATTACGAGCGACTCCCTGTAGGCGATCCGGATCCCGCAACCGAAAATTCTGTTCCACCGGAAGGTGACCCGATGCCTCCCTCCGGTGATTCTGCCCCACCTCCGGCAGGCGACCCGCCGCCGAATCGGGAGTAGGCGCAACTCTCCCGTGCGGCATTCGGCTCTCACTCTGCATCTATGACTCTGAACTTGGGAGTGTAAGCACCTCTGGGCCCTCGGGCTCAGGTCAGTGGCCTCGACATAGCAACGGAGTACGTGTGAACTTTCAACTCAACGATGAGCAGTTGCAGCTTCAGAGCACCGTGCGCGAGTTTGCGGCGCGCGAAATTGCCCCTCATGTGCAGGAGTGGGACGAGAGCTCGTATTTTCCCCTCGAAACTTTGAAGCAGCTCGGAAAACTCGGCCTCATGGGCTGTATCTTCCCCGACGAATACGGCGGAGCCGGATACGGCTACATCGAGTACGTGATCGCTATCGAGGAACTGTCGAAGGTTGATGGCTCTGTCGGAATCATCGTCGCTGCCCATACCTCTCTCTGCACGAACCACATTTTCATTGCCGGAACCGAGCACCAAAAGCGGAAATACGTCCCGCTACTCGCCTCAGGAGAGTACATCGGAGCCTGGGCGCTCACGGAGCCGGGCAGTGGTTCCGATGCTGGTGGAGCGCGCTGCACCGCAACCCGCAAAGGCGACCACTGGATACTTAACGGCACCAAGACCTTCATCACCAATGGAAGTCATGCCGACGTGGCGGTCATCATTGCCGTGACTAATAGATCTCTGGGCACCCGAGGTCTCTCCGCATTCATCGTTGAGCGCGGTACTCCCGGTTTCCGTGCCGGGAAGAAGGAGAATAAGCTTGGCCTTCGCGCGTCCGACACCTCTGAGCTGATCTTGGAAGATTGCGAAGTTCCACATGAGAACTTGCTCGGCAGGGAAGGAGAGGGCTTCGTTGACGCTATGCGAGTCCTCGATGGTGGACGCATCTCCATTGCGGCGCTCGGCCTTGGTATGGCCACCGGAGCTTACAACTGCGCACTCCAGTACAGCCGCCAGCGCAAGCAGTTCGGCCAAGCCATCAGCGAGTTTCAGGGGATTCAGTGGAAACTTGCCGACATGGCGACCGGGATCGATGCCGCCCGGTTGCTCACAATGCGCGCGGCCTGGCTCAAGGATAATCACTGCAAAACCACCCTTGAGTCCTCTATGGCTAAGCTCTATTCGTCCGAGGTTGCCGTGAAGGTCGCCAACGAGGCTGTCCAGATTCACGGCGGCTACGGGTTCATAAAGGACTATCCCGCCGAGAAGTTCTATCGCGACGTGAAGCTGTGCACCATCGGCGAAGGCACGAGTGAAATCCAGCGGCTGGTCATCGCGCGCAATCTGCTGGATCGCTAATCAATTTCGTATCTGCGCCTCCCAGTGCAGGTTTGCTCCGTCGCTTTGTTACACTAAAACCGAGAACTTATACCGTGAATCCCTCTATCGCAACTTGGGTTGAACTGATTCGCGCGGGCAATCTCCGCGCCCTTTCGCGTGCCATCACGGCGGTCGAGAATCGGACCTCTGATTCGCACGACTTGTTGAAAGCTCTATTCGCGCACTCTGGCGGTGCTCGCATTGTCGGACTCACCGGGGCTCCCGGCGCAGGCAAGAGCACGCTGGTTGATTCTCTGGCTGCTCAGTACCGAAAGCGCCAGCAGACGGTCGGCATTATTGCCATCGATCCGACTTCGCCCTACACCGGCGGCGCGATTCTTGGCGATCGCATTCGCATGCAGTCGCATACCGGCGATGACGGAACCTTCATTCGCAGCATGGCCACCCGCGGCGCGCTGGGCGGCCTTTCTAGCACCACGGCCGATGTTGCAACCGTGCTCGATGCCAGTGGACGCGACCTTGTCATTATTGAGACCGTAGGCGTCGGACAAGATGAAGTGGACATTGTTCGACTCGCTGACGTCACCATCGTTGTTCTCGTTCCCGGCATGGGTGACGACGTCCAGTCCATCAAGGCTGGCATCATGGAAATCGCTGACATCTTCGTCATCAACAAGGCCGACCGCGAGGGCGCTGAACGCGTGGAGCGCGAAGTGAAAGCGATGCAGTCGCTTTCCATGCGCAACGATAGTTGGACTCCGCCCGTAGTGAAGACGATTGCCAGTACCGGCGCTGGAATCCCGGAGCTTGCCGCGGCCATCGATCAATACGAAGAGTTCCTAACCACCAGTGAGATTGGAAAGCAGCGGCGCATCGCCAACTGGCGCAATCGTCTTCGCGAAATGTTGCGCGACGAGGTGCTCCGCCGCATTGTTCACAAAGCTTTTTCAGACGAAGCCGTCAGCGAATACGCCACGCAGGTTGCCGCTCAGCAGTGCGACCCCTACTCGCTCATCGACAGCATCGTCGGAAAGCTCGCGCGCTAGGTGCCGTCGTGCTTACTCTCGTAATAGATACCGCAGGGCGGCAGGGAACTGTTGCACTTCTGCGTGCGCAATCTCACGGCCTTGAAACGCTGGATTCCTCCTCGCTCCCGGGTGGCCGGTATTCAGAGGTACTCGTGCCCGCAATCGCCGAGATGCTCGCCCGGCACGATCTTCAGAAAAGCTCACTGGAACTCATCGCCGTGGCCAGTGGCCCGGGATCATTCACCGGCCTTCGCGTTGCTATTGCTACCGTGAAGGGATTGGCCGAAGCCTTTGACAGACCGGTTGTCGCCATCTCTGTTCTTGAGGCAATGGCGCTTGCCTCCGGAGTTCAGGGCAAGGTTCTCGTTTCACTTGATGCTCAACGTAGCGAGGTCTTTACCGCCGAATACGACGTCAGCTCTGGCGTCCCCGTTCTCGTCGAACGCGAAGCAATCTCGAAAGTGTCTGATTTCGTAGCCCGTTACGCTGCGGACGGCTCGGCGCAGCAGGTATTCACACCCGATGAAGCTCTGGCCGCTCGGCTCAAAGAATCTGGTCTCCTGACTGAGCTGATTGCACGCCCGTCGCCCGAGATTTTTGCCCAGATCGCCTATCGCAGATTCGTCTCTGGCGAGCGCAGCGATACCTCTTTGCTCGATGCCAACTACGTCCGCCGCTCCGATGCCGAACTCGTTTCGCCTTCAAAGCTCGGCGTTGTTCAGCGCTAGCCATGGAAATCCGTCTCGCATGCGAATCTGATTTGCCGTCGCTGATCGCTATAAGCGAGGCCGCCGATTCCGCAGCCCATTGGACTCTCCAGCAGTGGGCAGACATTTTTCGCCTCGACTCTCCCCGCCGCTCCGCCTGGATCGCTCGCGACCTGCAAAGCCAAAGTGACGTCGGATTCCTTGTCTCTCTGCAGAACGGTCCAGATTGGGAATTGGAGAACATTGCCGTGCTGCCCAGCTTCCGTCGGCACGGAACCGGAACGCAGCTCGTTTCTGCCTTGCTCGCCGGCGCACGATCCGCAAACGCCGAGCGTATTTTGCTTGAGGTTCGAGCCTCAAACTTATCGGCCCGTCACTTTTATGCCATCACCGGTTTTGACCAATTGGCATGCCGAAAGGGCTATTATGAAAACCCCGCTGAAGATGCACTAATCCTGGTGCTGCCGCTCACAATTTAGCTTGCGATTTTTGTTGCCCACTTCCGACCCCAATGCTAGCGTTACGACACCTGATTTCAGGCTTGGAGGTGCTGATGGAAGCTCCAGTACGCGAACAGCTCCTGGCCAGCAGCGATGAATTTCGCAAGCTGGCAGATGAACACCGCAATTACTCCCAGCGTATCGAATCTCTCGCCAACAAA
The DNA here is from genome assembly GCF_059726255.1 of Koromonas humicola. Classification (NCBI taxonomy): domain Bacteria; kingdom Pseudomonadati; phylum Acidobacteriota; class Terriglobia; order Terriglobales; family Koromonadaceae; genus Koromonas; species Koromonas humicola. The sequence continues at coordinate 3,416,388 of NZ_AP040873.1, read as the reverse complement.
AAGTACCTGTCCGAAGAAGAAAAGATCGAAGAAATCCGGCTGAAAAAGCTCAAACTGCACATTAAGGATCAGATGGAGTCCCTCAGGGCTCGTGCTCAATTAATCGCCTGAGTAACCGGCGCCCCTGAGCGCATTGCGCTCGCCGAGCCGTAAAACTCCGTGCCAGAGGATGACCACTTCCGCCCGCATGTGGCTGGTCATCCTCTCGCCATTTACAGGGGCCTTTCGTCCGGGCCAGCTCTGGCCTGCTTCCCTCGAAATTACGAGTATGTTCAAATGCAGTATGCAAAAGGCTCTCGTACTCGCCTCTATGCTGTTTGCTGGCTGCATGGCTCAGGCTGAGCAGGCGGCGCTCCCGAATCTTGCGTGCAACTGGTCGGCTCAACTCACGGCTTCGCGGCCCGGACAGAGCGATGGGTACAGCGTTCCTTTCACTCTGCGGATCGAGAAGACCTCCTCAGGCCTGCATGCCGAACTTGTAAATGGCAGTGACCGAATCCCGTTTTCGTCGGCAGCCGAACGCATCGAGTTTTCTTCCACTAAATTGCACGAAGTCGTCCTGCATCTCGACCAGTACGATTCCACGCTGACAGCTCGGTGCACCTCGCCTGCGTGCAACGCACTCGAAGGCCAGTACGAACGTCAGAAGGGCTCATCTGTTTCGCGCTATCCGTTTAGTGCGCATTGTGATCGCAACGCCATTGTCCCTCATGCCGACCCTGCCAAGGTGGATGCCAATGTTTCCGGCGACTGGCAATTTACTTTCACCGACGAGTCCGGCAAGCCCAGTGCCGAGCCCTCGGCTCCTGCGCACTTCACACAGTCTGGCAGCCATGTCGAGGGAACGATTGCTCCTATCAGCGGAGACTACGGATTGCTTTCTGGAGAAGTAGCCTTCGCGGAGTTTGTCTTCCCGCGCCCGACTACAACGAAAGACGCAGGGCTTCACCTCTCTCGCTTCGATGGCATCCACGTACTTCGTCTCGATGGTCGCCTTGTCTCGCCCGATCGCATGGAAGGTGTATTTCACGAGGCGCCCACCAGCACACTGCATTTTGTAGCCACCCGAACTGCACCATCTGCCTCGACCGGATTCGACGAATCGGAGCACATAACTACCGTCGCTGATCCCGCGGCGCCATTTCGCTTTCATGGCGCTGATCCGTCCGGCGCCACCATCACGCAGGACGACCCTCGTTTCCGCGGCAAGGTGGTGCTGGTTGATGTTTTCGGAACATGGTGCCCGAACTGCCACGACGAAGCTCCGCTCCTGCAGTCTCTCTACACGAGGTTCCATGAGCGCGGCCTCGAAATTGTCGGTCTCAGCTACGAATACGTGGAAGATAGCACCCGCAACCAGCGCCTCATTGGTATTTACCAGAAGAAGTACGGAATCCAGTTCCCGCTGCTGCTTGCCGGAACCACCGACTCCGGACAGATTGCGAAGACTCTGCCGCAGTTGCGAAACTTCGGTGCCTACCCAACCACGATCTTCCTTGATCGTCACGGTCGCGTGCGTCTCATCCATGCAGGGTTTTCCGGTCCGGCAACGGGTCGAATGGAAGAGGTGCGACAAAGTTTTGAGCGCACAATAGTCAAATTGCTGGATGAGCAGTAACCTTATCGAGCCCTGCACCGTTTCAGGGCCAATCTGGCGTCGCGCTTCGATATAATCGAGAGGTCCTCATGGTACGCGACGGAATCTATTACGCGCTGGCTTTAGTTGCAGCGGCGATCCTGATTGGTTATTGGACTACGCCTCTGCTCTCGGTGGTGCCGCTCCTTTTGGCGGCCTTTTTCCTCTGGTTTTTTCGAGACCCGGAGCGCGTCATTCCGTCCACGCCTGGTGCGGTGGTTTCACCTGCCGATGGCAAGGTGACCTCGGTTACCGATATTCAGGTCAACGGCGAATCGCGACTCAGCATCAGCATCTTCCTCAACGTGTTCAACGTCCACGTGAATCGTTCTCCGTACGCTGGCGTCATCACTGACGTTCAGTACCATCGCGGCAAATATCTGAATGCGATGAATCCGGCATCGGCCGAGGAGAACGAGCAGAATGTCTGTACATTGCGAACCGAGGAAGGCTACTGCATTGTTTTCAAGCAGATCGCCGGACTTCTGGCGCGCCGCATCGTCTTTTCGCGCCAAATCGGGGATCGCGTTGCGCGTGGCGAGCGTATCGGGCTCATCAAGTTTGGATCGCGCTGTGACGTCATTATGCCTACCGAGGCCAAGGTGCTGGTAAAAGTGGGCGACGCCGTGCATTGCGGCTCTTCGACGCTTGCCGTCCTGCCGCCGACGCAAGGAGAACTCTGAAATGGAATTGCCAAACCGTCGCATGACCGACGGGCAATCGCGCCGATTGCGTAAGGGCATGTACATTCTGCCCTCGCTGTTTACGACGGCGAATCTTGCGGCAGGTTTTTACGCTATTGGGCAAACTGCTGTAGGCGCGGCTCACGCTTTGGGCATGATCGACGGCGGAGCTGACCCTCTGCACGCCGGTTCGGCCTATTTCGATCACGCAGCTATCGCCATCGGTTTTGCTGTCTTTTTTGACGGCATGGACGGAGCCATCGCGCGCCTCACACATACGACCAGCGACTTTGGTAAGGAACTTGACTCGCTTGCCGACGTGGTTACGTTCGGCGTGGCGCCCGCAATCCTTGCCTGGATGTGGGGATTCCTTTGTCTTCCGGCCGCTCTTGATGTGGACCTGCGCGACAAACTGATTCAGTTTGGAGCGATTGTCGCATTCGCCTTCCTCACGGCTGGTGCTTGCCGTCTGGCTCGCTTCAATATCACGCTGAATCCGCAGCCGAAGAACCCCGGCCGTCCTGACAGAAAGTACTTTGTCGGCATGCCCATCCCTGGTGGAGCGGGCTGTCTCGCCGCTGTTGTGCATTATTTCCGTGGCTATCCCGTACAGGCGTGGTGGGGATCAACCATCTGGATGGCGTACATATTCCTTTGCGCATTTCTGATGGTCAGCACTTGGCGTTTCTGGAGTGCGAAGAGCATTGATTTCCGAAACCGTCAGGCCTCGCGACTTCTGGTGATTCTCGCGCTCATCCTGACTGCGATCTGGTTCTTCCATCACTACGTTCTCATCGTTCTTGCGGTTACATATATGCTTTCGGGTGTATTCTTCCGGCTCACGTATGCATTGCGGCGGAAAAATCCTGTTTCGCCGACACCCCCGCCGGTTCTTGGTGAATCATGACAACTACCCGAAATTCCAATTTGTTTCGCGTCGCCCTCGTCGGAGCCTCTGCCCTGAAAGGGAAGGAAGTTCGTGATGTACTGAGCGAACGCAGCTTTCCCGCAGTTGATTACAAACTGCTCGATGAGGACGAAGCTCTCGGACAACTCGACGCTGTGAACGATGAGCCCACGGTGATTCAGGGCGTACTGCCTGAGCATCTCGAAGGCGTCGACTTCTCTTTCCTCACGGCAGACGAGTCATACATCTCGCAGACCTGGACTACGGTGCGCGACTCCGGCTCGGAGATCATTGATCTCAGCTACGCCCTGGAGAACAACACTGACATCACTTTCCGCGCCCCGTGGGTAGAGCGCGAACTTGGCAGCACACCCGAGGTCGCCTTGCAATCCGCACCGGTCGTGATCGCTCATCCTGCAGCCATTGCGCTGGCCATGTTGCTGTCGCGATTGCAGAAAGCAGCGCCGCTGCAAATGGCTACCGCTGTTGTCACGCAGCCTGCTTCCGAATATGGTCGTCGCGGGCTCGACGAACTTCACGACCAGACGATCAATCTGCTCAGCTTTCAGCAGATGCCGACTGCAACGTTCGGAACCCAGGTGGCGTTCAATCTGTCAGCACAACCAGGAGCGAATGCCAGCCCAACGTTGGGCGAGGTGGAAGCGCGCATAGCGCGTCACTTCAAGATCATCACGCACGACCAAATTATTCGCCCGGCACTGCTTCTGGTTCAGGCGCCTGTTTTTCACGGCTACATCATCGCCCTGTATATCAGGACCAGAAACACCGTTCCGACTGCTGATCTTGAGGCGGCCCTTGCTGGCCCGCACATCACAGTGACCAACGCCGAGGAAGATCTCCCCAGCAACGTGAACATCGCTGGTTCGTCGGAAATCCTCGCCAGTGTTCGTCCTGACAGTTCGGGCGAAGGCTTCTGGATCTGGGCTGCCTGCGACAATCTTCGAATTTCGGCTCTTCAGGCCGTTGAGTGCGCTGAAGGCATGGTGCAAACGCGTCCGCGAGGCCAACTGCAATGAACCTGTCGTTCTGCGCCTCTCGGCTCGTCGTAGCAGTCCTGCTCTCGCTGTCTCTGCTGACTGTTTCCTGCGGCTATCACGCTGCAGGAAAGGCGTCGCAGCTTCCGCCTGATGTCAAGATGCTCGCCGTGCCGTCGTTTACCAACCAGACGCGGACATATCACATAGAGACCAACCTCACCAACGCCGTAATTCGCGAGTTCAATACGCGTACCCGGTATCGCGTTGTGCACTCTGAAGCCAACGCCGACGCAGTGCTCAAAGGCACAGTGACCTCGGTCGAAGTAGCGCCGGTTGCGTACGACTCCACAACGGGCCGCGCCGCCACAGGCTTGGTCACGGTCATGATGAACGTGACGTTGACCGCGCAGGACGGTCGCGTTCTCTACAGCAATCCGAATTACGTATTTCGCGACCAATACCAGATTTCCAATGAGCTCTCCAGCTTCTTCGAGGAGCAGGGGCCTGCTCTCGATCGCATCTCCCGCGACTTCTCGCGAACCCTGGTAAGCAACATACTGGAGGCGTTCTAGAAGTGAAGGCTTTCGCTCCAGTCGAACGGTTCGTCAACGATGTAACCTCGCGCAAATTGCAGGCAGGCTATGTTTTTGTGGGCGATGAGGGATTCTTCCGGCGCACATGTCGCGACGCGATCCTCAAGCACCTCATTCCCGAAGGACTGCGAGAATTCAGCTTCTACGAGTTCGATCTTGAGTCCTGTGAACTGGTTGAGGTTCTCGATCGCGCCCGCACTCCATCGTTGATGGCTCCATTTCAGGTGTTCTTCGTTCGTGGAGTCAAATCTCTCTACGGCCGGGGCAAGCACGACTCCGAATTTGCTGCGATTGCCGATTACGCAAAGAATCCCAATCCCGACGCGCTTCTGATCCTTGTAGCCGATCACATCAGCATTCCTGCCGACGTTCGTCGCATGGAGATGACCGACAAGGAGCGCTACGAGAAGATTCGCGAAACCCTCGGTGACTCGCTCACCGTCGTCGAATTCGCCCGAGTTGACGAGAGCGAAGCTATCAAGTGGCTTAACGAAACTGCCTCTCAGCACTCGGCCAAGATTGACTCCGACGCGTCGCACGAACTCGTCGACTCGCTTGGTGGCGACATGATGATGATCTCCAACGAACTCGAGAAGCTTCTGCTCTATGTTGGAGAGAAAAAACGCATCACCCTCGGCGATGTAGAAACCATGGTGCTTGCGGCCAAGCAACGCACCCTCTACGAACTTACCGACGCTCTTTCATCGCACAACCGTCCCCGCGCCCTTGAGATCCTCGACGCCATGCTCACCACAGGAGACGGCGACGAAGCTGCGATTGGCCACCTTTACATGCTGGCCCGCACATTCCGCCAGATGCTCGTAATCCTTGAGCGGAATGTTCGCGACACTCGCGCTCTGTACCAGGTCCTATGGCAAGGATTCCGCATTCCACCCTTTGCCGCCGAAGACGTCATCCGTCAGGCTCGCCGCTATAAATCTCGCCGCGAACTGACCCGCGCCATCCGTCTCATTTCTCGTGCTGACGCCGCCCTGCGCACGAATCCTCCCAGCAAGCGCCTCGTGCTTGAGAATCTCATCCTCGACCTTGCCGCCGAACCTAAAGAACACGCTCCTGTCTGGCAGCAGGAAATTCTGCTCGAGTACTAGCCACAAACATTCGCGCACAACGAAAACGGCAGGCCGAAGCCTGCCGTCTCTAACAAAATCTTGCTTACTTGGTTGCGGCCTTCACGCGAACCGAGAGGCGGCTCTTGTAGCGTGATGCCGTGTTCTTGTGCAGAATGCCCTTCTGCACGCTCTTGTCCAGAGCCGATACCGTCTCACGGAAAGTCGTTTCCAGCGCGGTCTTATCGCCGGAGGTCAGTGCGGTGCGCAGATCGCGCAGCGCCGAACGCATACGCGACTTATTGGCGCGATTGGTCGCCGTTTTTGTTTCCGTCTGTCGTGCGCGCTTCAGCGCCGAAACATGATTCGCCATACTTACCTTATGTCCTTGTAGTCAAAACTGGAACTGGAAATCCGTCCCGAACAATTCATTCTACGGTATTCTCTGCGCTTTCCGCAAACCCGCAGCATCTCAGCAGCCTTTACACTGCCTGCGCTGCCTCTCGCCGCTCCAGCGGTGTCGGAACCCGCACTGAAGCCATACCCGCTGCCGTTGCCGCCTCGATACCCATGTCCGTGTCTTCAAACACAAGACACTTCTCCGGCGCCACGCCCAATTTTTCGGCAGCCATCAGGTAAGGATCAGGATAAGGCTTGCTCCGGGGATACTCCCCAGCGCACACGAGCATTTCAAATCTGTTCAGTAGTCCAAGTGTGCCGAGAGACTTCGTCACCGAATCGCGCCTGCCGCCGGAAACAACAGCAAACGGAATTCGCCCCTGCTGTGCCTCTATATGCTCCAGCACTTCCGGCACGACGCGCAGTTCGGGCAGCAACTCGTAGTACAGGCTCTCCTTGCGTTCGGCCAATTTCTGCACCGGCATGGCAAGTCCGGTCATAGTGTTTAGCTCTGCGATGATCTCCATCGCGGGCTTTCCGCCCCAGCTATAGAAGAGTTCTTCATCGAACTCGCAACCCCAATCCTTCAGAGCCAATTTCCATGCAATGTAGTGGAGTGGCATCGAATCGACGATCGTACCGTCGCAATCAAACAGGTAGGCCTCAAAACGGCCTTCAGGTAACTTCAGCTTCATTTGTTCTTGATCCTTCCATCCATTGTATCGGACGGAAGCTGATGGGCCACTGTTCTGGGCCTTGCGCCGCTTCACTTGTGTGCATCCTACTTTCAGGTAATTTTCGCGAAGGTGAATACATGTCTTCAAAGAATGGTGACAAAGCACGGCATCACAGGCTCCGAAAGCTAAAACTCGCTCGGCGCAATAAGCTCCGGCTGTTTCGTGCCGAAGCGGCCCATCCGCAACCCGAAGTCATGCAGCCCCAGCAAACTCCGCCCAAGGCTGCATAGACTCGACTTGACTGGCCCACGTTCGCCCTGCGTGAGCGGATGTGGGACCCCATCACTCCATTTAGCGCCGGCCTGTTCCTCTCCCACCCATATCGTCTGCCAGCGGTTTATACTCGATGTTTATGCTGAGAGTACGTTTTGCGCCCTCTCCCACCGGATTTCTGCATGTGGGCTCCGCGCGCACCTTCATTTTCAATTGGCTCTATGCCCGCCACAACGGCGGCACCATGGTCTTCCGTCTCGACGATACCGACGTCGAGCGCAACTCTGACGCGAGCGTCCAGTCCATCTTTGAGGGCCTGCGCTGGCTCGGTCTTTCCTGGGACGAAGAGTACAAACAGTCCGAGCGCCTTGCTCTTCACCGTCAAGTCGCCGAAGCTATCTTTGCCAAGGGCCTCGCCTACCGCGATTTCACGCCCGCGCACGCCGAGGACACCGATAAGTCCGGCCCGCAGGGAGCATGGTTGTTCAATCCCGGTATGCGCGACATGTCTCGCGAAGAAAGCGATCGCCGCGCTCAGGCTGGAGAGCCTTTCGCTCTGCGCTTCCGTGTGCCTCGCGAACAAAACCGCGTTCTCCGCTTCGTGGACTCGGTCTATGGCGAGCAAACCAAACTCGCCGACGAGGTTGAAGATTTTGCCCTCCTGCGCAGCGATGGAATGCCGACCTACCATCTCGCTTCCTGCGCTGACGATGCCGACTTGCGCATCAGCCACATAATTCGCGGGCAGGATCATCTTTCTAACACCTTCAAGCACCTCCTGATCTTCGAAGGAGCCGGGGCCGAGATCCCGCAGTTTGCGCATTTGCCGCTGCTCGTCGCTCCCGATGGCACAAAGCTTTCGAAGCGTCGGCATGGCCCTGTCGTCAGCGTCACCACTTATCGCGACGCAGGATTCCTGCCTGAGGCGTTCATCAACTTCCTGTGCCTGCTTGGCTGGTCGCCCAAGAACGATCGCGATTTCCTGACCTTGCCTGAGCTGCAATCGCTTTTCACCCTCGAAGGCGTGAATCGCGCTAATGCTGTGGTGAACTTCACCGAGGAAGATCCGTTCGACCCCAAGGCCGTGTGGCTCAATGCTGAACACATCCGCGCGCTTCCGGTCGAGCAGCTTTCCCAGCGTCTGCAGCCCTACTTGCAAAGCGCGAACATCCCGTTCACGCCCGAGAAGGTCCAGCAGGTCACACCGCTCATTCGCGAACGCATCAAGTTCCTGCAAGACGTTACAACGACGGCAGATTTCTTCTTTGCCGCCGAGCTTCCGCCTTACGATCACAGCGAGTTGATCCCGCAGAAAGGCGACGCTACGTTGGCTCGCAGAATTCTCACTGAGGCACAGGAACTGCTGGCGGCTACGCCCTTTGACCACGCCTCACTTGAGTCAGCTCTGCGCGATGCCGCCCAGCGTCTCGGAGTCAAGGCCGGACCCATGTTCCAGCCCATCCGTGTTGCCGTCTGTGGACGCAAGAACGCGCCGCCACTGTTCGAAACCATGGAAGTGCTCGGACGCGACGTCTGCCTGCAACGAATCGCACAGGCCAGCGCCAGGCTCTAGTGCGTAGTTTTCATGAAGTTTTTTGCCTTTAAGGAATGGAGTCATGAACGTTACAAAGCCGGAATCCAAAGCTGCCGCCAACACACAGGCCGAGTCTGCCCCTCGTCCCTCCAACTTCATCCGAGACATCTTCGTCGAGGATTTGAAGACGAAGAAGTACGGCGACGCCGTCGTCCAGACGCGCTTTCCTCCGGAGCCCAACGGCTACCTCCACATCGGACACGCCAAGGCCATCTGCCTAGATTTTGGTTTGGCCGACGAGTTTGGGGGCAAGACGAACCTGCGCTTCGACGACACCAATCCTGAGAAGGAAGAGCAGGAGTACGTCGATTCTATTCAGAAGGACGTTCGCTGGCTCGGCTTCGAGTGGGACCGCCTCTGCTATGCCTCCGACTATTTCGACCAGCTCTATGAATGGGCGCTGCAACTCATCAAGGCCGGAAAAGCGTACGTTGACGACCTCACCGCTGAAGAGATTCGCCAGCACCGTGGCACGCTGACCGAACCCGGCAAAGATAGCCCCTATCGCAATCGCAGCATTGAGGAGAATCTCGATCTGTTCACGCGCATGCGCAACGGCGAGTTCCCTGACGGTTCGCGCGTCCTTCGCGCCAAGATCGACATGGCCTCGCCGAACCTCAACATGCGCGACCCGGTCATGTACCGCATCCTGCACGCCGAGCATCATCGAACGGGCAATAAGTGGTCTATCTATCCGATGTACGATTTCGCACACGGCCAGTCCGATTCGCTTGAGCGCGTCACTCACTCGATGTGTACGCTTGAGTTTACCGATCACCAGCCGCTCTACAAGTGGTACATCGAGCAGCTCGGTATCTTCCCCTCGCAGCAGATTGAGTTCGACCGCCTCAATCTGACCTACACCTTGCTCAGTAAGCGCAAGTTGCTTCAACTCGTGCAGGAAAAGCGCGTTAGCGGATGGGATGATCCGCGCATGCCAACCATCTCCGGCATTCGTCGCCGTGGCTTCACCTCTGAGGCGATTCGCACTTTCTGCGCATCCATCGGAGCCTCGCGCACCAACGGCACTACCGACATCGAGATGCTTGAGCACTTCCAGCGCGAAGACCTCAACAAGCGCTCGCCTCGTGCGATGGCCGTTCTGCGCACGCTTAAGGTTGTTATCGACAACTATCCTGAAGGCGAAGAGTTCGTTGACGTCGCCAACAATCCCGAAGACCCCTCGGCCGGAAATCGTCAGGTTCCGTTCTCGCGCGAAATCTACATCGAGCAGGACGACTTTCGCGAAGTTCCGCCGCCCAAGTACTATCGCCTGTCGCCCGGCAAGGAAGTCCGATTGCGCAATGCCTACTTCATCACCGCTCAGTCCGTGGTTAAGGACGATGCCGGAAATGTCGTCGAGGTCCACTGCACATATGACCCAGCAAGCCGAGGCGGCAACTCGCCCGATGGTCGCAAGGTGAAGTCCACCATTCACTGGGTCTCGGCCAAACACGCGATCGAAGCCGAAGTCCGCATCTACGACAAGCTGTTCACCAAACCGGATCCGAGCGATCTGGCTCCCGGAGAAGACTTCACGGCGAACCTCAATCCCAATTCCCTCGAAGTCATCCCCAACGCCAAGCTTGAGCCCTCTCTTAGTTCGGCTAAAGTCGAAGATCGCTTCCAGTTCGAGCGCATCGGCTACTTCTGCGTCGATCCCGACTCCAAGCCCGGCCACTTGGTTTTCAATCGCACCCTGCCGCTCAAGGACACTTGGGCAAAGATCGAAAAGAAAGCCGGAGCCTAGCAGGGAAGAGAGAAACTTCAGGGTGCCCCGTCCTGGCTACGCTAGGGCGGGGGTGTTGTTTTTGCCCCGCTCTTGTTGTCGCTGTCATTCTGAGCGCAGCGAAGAACCCCTACCGCTCTCGCATAACAAGACTTCATTCCAGGTCACCTACCACCGCCCCGTGCTCTCTCCCTAGCGGAATGCCCCTCCCGACCACGCCATCCCGTACTCTCCCGAACGAGCATCTACTCTTGTACAATCGCAGTCGGTGATCCGTGTCCACCTCGAGCGAACAGTTTCCCCCACAATCCGCCCCTCGTCCCTGGCCCTTGGCTCCCGAGCCAGAACCGGTCTTCGGAATGCTCATGGTCGCCGTCACCTTCGCCGCAACCTTGGTTGCGATTGTGTTTTGCGGAGCCGTGGCCATCGTGGTGTCGCACCATATCCCCTCGCTGAGTCACGTTAAAACCGTCGACCTTGCCAGCAATCCGCGCGTACTCGTGCCCGCGCAATTTGCGGCCTATTTCCTCGTTTTCATTGCGCTCTGGCGACTTTTCTCACATCATTTCGGAATCGGATTTTTTCGCGCGCTTTCCTGGCGATGGCCCCAGCGCTGGTCCGCATTTGTTGCTGCTGGCTCCGTGCTTGCAATGCTTGTTCTGCTCAGCGCGCGCTTTCTTCCAACGCCTCCCGAGCTTCCCATCGACAAAATGTTGCGCACGCCAGCCGACGCATGGCTTATGAGCATCTTTGGAGTTTTTATCGCTCCGTTTGTCGAAGAAGTGCTGTTCCGGGGATTGTTGTTTCCCGCGCTTGCGCGCCACGCTGGTGCCGTTCTCTCGCTGGTTGCCACTTCCGTACTCTTCGGAGCCATACACGGACAGCAACTCGCCGGAGCATGGATTCAGGTCTCCTGCATCATCCTCGTCGGAGCTATTCTCACCGTGGTTCGTTGGCGTTTCCGATCGTTAGCTTGCTCCACGCTGGTCCACGTCGGATACAACGGAGCGCTCTTTGCCGCGCTCTTCGTCGAGACCCACGGATTCACCAACTTCACTCCGCACTAATCTAGGTGGCCCATTCAACGCTCTTTTCGTTGAGTGGGGCAATTGATTCGTCTTGCAGTTGCTCAGTTCTTCCTCGCTTGCTATGTTGAAAGCCATGTCCGACGCTCGCCAGGAACTCCTATCCCTCATCGCTCGACAATCCTTCCGCCTTGGTAACTTCAAGCTTTCCAGCGGCGGCACCAGCGACTACTACATCGACTGCCGCACAACTACCTTGCATGCTGAAGGCGCGCGCCTTACCGGCCGTGTTTTTCTCGATGAGATCGAGCGCCGTAATTGGAATCCGCTTGCCATTGGCGGACTCACCATGGGAGCTGATCCCATCGTTGTTGCTGTTTCCATGCTCAGCGCGCAGGAAACTCATCTGCGTTCCGCGCAGGAGTCTCACCCGGCGACTCATGGATTGATTCATGGGTTCCTCGTGCGCAAGGCCGAAAAGACCCATGGCACTGGTCAGCGCATAGAGGGCTTCCGCGAGAAAGGTGCTCGCGTGGTCATCGTCGATGACGTATGCACCACGGGAGCCTCGACCATTCAGGCAATCGAGGTTGCCCGCGAGTTTGGGTTCGAAGTTGCTGGCGTCATGTGCCTCGTCGAGCGAGAAGAATCGAACGGCCGTCCTGCAGTGGTGCAAGCTGCTTCCCCGGCGCCATTCGTTTCCATCTTCACTGCTTCTGATGTCCGGGCAGAGCACCTGAAACAGCAGGTCTGACCTGAGAATTGCCTCTATTGCCGCCCCGGACTACGATGTTGGCGTGGCCGTAATCTGTACGCGTGGCCCGAGGTGAATCTTGGAATGATGTTTGGCAAACTCGGTCTCATCATGGTCGTTGTGCGCGACATGGAGCGTAGTGTCGCCTTCTATCGCGATGTGCTCGGCCTTAAACTCCTCATCCATCAGGACAACTGGAGCCAACTTGATGCGGGCAACATCATCATCGGACTTCATCCGGATGGTGATGAGGTCAAGGTCAGCCCTACCACGGGCATGAGCATCGGAATCTACGTCGAGGACATGGACAAGGCGGTCACCGAAATCCGCCGCCGTTTCGGCAAGATTGCCGTCGGCCCGCGCCAGGATCCGTTTGGCCGTTGGGCATTGGTCTTCGATCCCGATGGGTATTGCATTCAGATCATCGAGATGGCGCGCAGCCTTCGCCCGCAGCATAAGCTCGCAGCCGAGCCAGTTGCTGAATAGTTCACCCACAAAGAGAAACCCTCCGCTTCGGCGGAGGGTTTCTCATGTACTGCGGAAGTTTTACTGGGCCTGCTGAGCCACGTGAGTGTGATGGTGATGATGGTGGTGCTTGTGGTGCTTCTTTGCGAACGCGGGCATCGCTGCGCTAAGCAGCAGAGCGCCAGCGAGAACGGCAATCATTGTCTTCTTCAACTGTGCATCCTCCAAAGAACGTCGCTTGGGGCGTCCATATTTTTTCTAGCACTTCGAGCGGCAACTTTCCATGGTTTAGGGTCTCTTTCAAAACAGCTAAGGTTGATTACTCTGATCCAGTCACTTTTCGGCCACTTAAGATCAGCAGCCATTTTCATATTTCGAGGGCAACCGTTTACACTAGGACTTAACCCAACTGACTGGATCTATTCCTGTGATTGAAACCCTGAAGTGGACCGATGCTGGTGTTCTGTTCATCGATCAGACCAAGTTGCCGACTGAAGAGGTCTGGGTCACCTGCCGCAATTACGAAGCGGTTGCTGACGCGATCCGCACGATGATTGTCCGTGGCGCGCCTGCCATCGGAGTTGCGGCCGCCATGGGGATTGCCCTTGGCGCACGCGATCTCGATGTGACCAGTATTTCGGAATTCCGTAACGGCATCGGGCAGATCTGTCGCACCATGGGCGAAACTCGCCCAACGGCCGTGAACCTGTTCTGGGCCATTCGACGCATGCAGCGCCGTTTCGAAGACATCAGTGGACGTCCCATCCCGCTCATAAAGCAGGCGCTTATCGATGAAGCTCTGTCCGTCTACGCTGAAGACATTGCGACCAACCGCGCCATGGGAGCTAACGGTGCGCCTCTTCTTCCGGAATTCGGCGGAGTGCTCACCCATTGCAATGCAGGAGCTCTGGCCACTGCCGGTTACGGCACCGCGCTCGGGGTCATTCGTGCCGCCGTTGAAGCCGGGAAGAAGATTCACGTCTTCGCCGATGAGACCCGTCCGTTCCTGCAGGGAGCGCGCCTGACCGCATGGGAGTTGATGAAGGACAATATCCCCGTCACTCTCATCTCCGACAACATGGCCGGAGCGATGATGGCACAGGGCAAAGTTCAGGCTGTAATCGTCGGGGCTGATCGCATTGCTGCCAACGGAGATACCGCGAACAAGATTGGCACCTACTCCGTCGCAATCCTCGCGAAGGAACACAACATCCCGGTTTACATCGCTGCCCCGTACTCCACAATCGATCTCGAAACGCCAGATGGTTCCGGAATTCCCATCGAGCAGCGCGCCGCCACCGAGGTTACGCACATCGGCGGCAAGCAGATGGCTCCGACCGGAGTCACCGTCGAGAACCCGGCATTCGATGTTACGCCCGCGCGCTACATCAAGGCGATCATTACCGAACGGGGCGTTGCAACGGCACCGTTCAACGAGTCGTTGCAGGCTCTCTCGCGTGGCAAGACCGTGATGGTCTAAAGCAATTGCAAACAGATAGCAAAGGGCGGCCCAGAGCTGCCCTTTGTCATTTCACCTCGGACATTCACGCTGATACTCTTACATCAGCATGTCGAGCCTTCTCCTCTCACACGTGACCCTCTCCTTGCCACACATCCTGATCGCCATGGCCGCCGCTTTTCTTGCGGGAGGTATTAACTCCGTGGCTGGAGGCGGCACACTTGTCACGTTCCCAGCGCTCATTGGCCTGGGACTCCCGTCCATCGCCGCAAATGCAACCAGCACGGTTGCTATCTGGCCGGGATCCTTAGGGAGCATGTGGGGCTTCCGACGCGAAATTCGAGACACCGACCCTCGCTTCCGCTTGCTGGCAATCCCCAGCGTCATTGGCGGGCTCATCGGAGCATACCTTCTTCGCCGTACACCGCCCGGAGTCTTCGACCACCTCGTCCCATTTCTGATTCTTTTCGCAACTGTATTGTTCACCGTGCAGGCTCCCATTCAGCGCCGACTGCAATCCACTACTCACCCAGACGGCAAGCGCAGCACTACCTGGATTGTCGGCGCGACCGTTGCACAACTCGCAGTTGGCATTTACGGAGGCTATTTCGGCGCTGGCATGAGCATCATGATGCTCACCGTGCTCGCTTTCATGGGAATGGATGACATCCTCAAGATGAGCGCCAACACTAGCTTTCTCGGCTTCTGCACGAACGGCATCGCGTCCATTCTGTTTGCGGCCTCGCACATGGTCGTCTGGCCTTACGTGTTCGCCATGATGTTTGCCGCGCTCTTCGGAGGCTACGCCGCCGCAGGTGTCGCACGCCGCATCGGCAAGGTGATCGTGCGCCGCTTCGTCATCGGCGTCGGTTTCACCATCGCCATCGTGCTCTTCATCAAGATGTTTGGGTAAAGAGAATGAGGGTGCCCCATCCTAAACTCGTGCTCTCGAGTTTAGGGTGGGGTTCTTGACTTTGCTTTTTGGTTTTCCTTACGCCGGATTTGCCTTCATAAAATCGTTGATCTTCGCGTACTCCTGATCACTCAATCTGAAGGTCGCCGCCGGAAGAACTCCATCCACCTGGCTCGCCCTGCGTGCGCCAACAATTGCTGCCGTCACCGCCGGATTGCGTAGCGTCCAGGCAATTGCTACCACGCCAGGCTCCACGTTGTGAACTTTACCAATCTCGCGCAGCAGTTCAACCAGCTTTAGATTCCGCGAGAGCTTAGGTTCCTTAAACTGCGGAGCGCGTCGGCGCCAGTCATCCTCAGGCATAGCTGCAATTCGTTCTGCTGTCATCTTGCCAGTCAGTAGACCGCTCGCCATCGGCGAGTAGTTGATCACGCCAATGTTGTTCTGTTTGCAGAAGGGAAGAATCTCGTCCTGCACTGCCGGATTCACCAGCGAGTACGGAGGCTGTAGCGAAGTGATAGGTGCTATCTTCAGTGCCCGCTTCATTTGCGAGACATTGAAGTTTGATACTCCGATGTAGCGCACCTTGCCTTCTTCCTTGATGCGCGCCAGCGCCTCCCATCCTTCTTCGATTTCAGCGTCAGGATCTGGCCAGTGAACCTGGTACAGATCGATCACATCCACCTTGAGTCTTCGCAGAGAGTTCTCCACCTCTTCGCGAAGAGAATCTTTCTTCAGGCTGCGATAAATCTGACGATTCTCGTGCCATCGCATCGAGCACTTCGTGAAAACGTATGGCTTGTGCGAGGTCTGCGCCAGCGCCTTTGCCACAATCTCTTCGGAGTGTCCCAGACCGTAGATAGCAGCGGTGTCAATCCAGTTTATTCCGCCATCCAGCGCTCGCAGAATAGCTTCGATTGACTCGCGATCTTCCTGCGGTCCCCAGCCAAATTCCCAGTTACCGCCACCAATGGCCCAAGCTCCGAACCCAATCGGAGTAAGCTTCAGATCTGAATTTCCGAGTTGACGAGTTTCGAATGAAGTGCGGTCTTTCTCTATCGTTGTGGACATAGTTTCTAGATGCGAGCGTCTTTTTTGTCGTCGCAGAACTATGCGGCACTTAGCTTCTGCTCGGTCGTATGTCCCGCGCCTTGACGGTTCCTCGCCCGCAGATAATCTTGGGCGTTATGATAGCCCTCCATCGTCCCCACGTCCATGTAGCGCTCGCCATTGCTGATTGCACGCACCGAGTTTCCCGCAGCAATGTAAGCGTTCAACAAGTGCCCAAGGTATTCATCTTCTCGGTGCCGGGCGTCCCACAATAGCCGTAGTTCGTGGAATGCGCGCCCAGACGCTGTCACTGCGCCCCATACCCAATTCGTACCGGGATCTGGTTGCTTCACTATGACGCGTTCCACTTGCCCCATCTCGTCGCACAGCACTGCGTCAAAAGCTTCGGGATTCACCACCGGAAAGAGCACAAGGCTTATGTCGGGGCCTTGTTCAACCGAGGCACGGAATGCATTTTCCGGAAACCAGATCGTGTCCGGAAGTCCGATCAGCACTGATTCGTCTGCGCGAACGAAGGGCTCTGCACGAAACAGCGCATCGCACAGCCCGTGCGGTTTCTGTTGCACGACATAGAAAATCTCAGCAGCGTAATCGCGTTCCGCATAATAGCGAACTATGTCGCTCTTCTCTGCCGAAATCACCATGCAGATTTTGTTCGCACCGGCAGCAATCATGCGCTCGACCAGGTATTCCGACACTGCCTTTGGGCGCTCAACTCCGGCGATCAGCCGCGAGCCAACCGGCAACAGCTCTTTACTGCATCCGAGTGGCTGAATGCGCGAGCCAGCTCCTGCGGCGGGAATTATGCCGATCATGCGGCCTCCATCTCTGGTTTGCTTGGATGCGGTGAACGAGCCTCTTCAAACGCAGCCAGCATCGCCTGTGCTCGCTGCTGTCCCGTGTGCTCATCGAGAGTTCTCTCACGTGCAAGCCGTGCCATGTTCTGTAGGTCTGTATCAGGCATATCAAGGGCGCGCAAAACGTCTTGTGCATCGCTTGCGATCAGCAGTTCCTTGCCGGGTTCGAAGAAATGATCCAGTCCGCGGAACCAGTCGCTCACGATCGGTGCTCCACAGGCTGCTGCTTCAAAGAATCTTCCAGAAGGACAGTAGCCCGAAGCGGCCATTGCTTCACGCGTGAGATTCAGTGTCAGGCGCGACGAGCAATAAAGTGCGGGGTGATCGGCCACAGTAAGGTGCTCTTCTCGGCGAACATTTTCGGCCCATTGCCACTCCGGCGGATATAGCGAGCCTGCCAGCAAAAACGATGACGCTGGTCTCTGCCTTGCCGGTTCGAGGAAGAACTCATCGAGCTTGGCCTGACGATCAGCAGCGTACGTCCCCATGTAGCTGAGTTCGCAGCGAAGATCATCTCGCGGCTGCACCGGCTGGTACACATCAGGATCAACGCAGCCAAAGAGCGGCCTCGCAAGCTTCACGCCGAAGTCCCTTGTGAGCGATTCGAGAGCAGATCCTCCAGTCCACGACAGCACGAGATCAAATTCCGAAAGCTGCTCCGCCCGGACGTAATCCAGATTGCCCTCTGCCAATCGCTGCAAAGTGATCGGCGTGTCTAGATCGTAGAAAACGCGAAGCGGACCATCTAATGCAAGCAGCTCATCTGCGATCCGCGCACCTTCGGGTACATAGCTGGCGCTGATTACCACGTCGGATTCAGCAGCCTCTAGCAGTGCCTGACAGCGAATCTCGTTCCATGATGGATAGAGCTTCAGGTCGCAGTACTTGAATTCGGCAAAGTCTCTATGCTTTGCGTAGTAGGGAACATCCCGTTCGTAGAACGTGACACGATGTCCGAGACGGTGAAGAGCACGCAGGATAGCACGATAAGGAGTGGCATGACCGTTGCCCCACGAGGAAGACAGTGTCAGGCCGAAGAGAGTGATCTTCAAAAGCGCACCATCCGGTTCCGCTGGAATATGCGGACCTAGTAACAAATTCTTCTCACGTTTGGATGTGGGGCGTATCGCAGATGTTTGCTGGTCTAAGGGGAGAGCCAGATCAATAAACAAAGGACCCGGCCGGAGGCCGAGTCCTGTTGAGCGAAGTTGATGGCTACACCAGTTTGGCATCCATCGTGATCTCAGCTCCTTTGAGCACACGCGACACGGGGCATCCCGCCTTGGCGTCGGCTGCCGCCTTCTGGAACTTTGCTTCGTCAGCGTTTGGAATCTTCGCACGCAGATCCAGGTGGATCTTGGTGATCGTGAATCCCGCGTCCGTCTTCTCGAGCGTCAGTGCGGCTGTCGTGTCGATCGATTCCGCTTTTAGCCCCACCCCATCCAACTGCGCAGAAAGGGCCATGGAGAAGCATCCGGCGTGTGCGGCTGCAATGAGTTCCTCGGGGTTTGTGCCCGCTCCGTTTTCAAAACGAGTGCTGAAGGAATACTGCGTTTGCGAAAGGACTCCACTGTCAGTGGTCAGAGTCCCGCGTCCATCTTTGAGTCCGCCCTGCCAATGGGCTTTTGCCGATCTTTGCATTGCGTTAGCTCCTAGCTTGCGCGCCCGAAAGCGCGACCCAACATGCTACATCTGATCGTGATCTTCTGCATGCCATTCAGGCGAAGGTCACAATTCAATCGATTGCATGAAAAGTGAATAGGATTCGGGGATTGTGGTATTTGATTAGCTAATGGTGGTCGCCGTGTCAGACTATTCACTCTTTTGAAAATAGAGGAGGTTCTCGCTATTTGCATCAAGGTAAATGGTTATGCTACCCGTTTGCTATGTGCTCTTACCGACCTTCTCTTGCGCGAACGATGAGATCTAGGTTTGGTTTCGTCCAATGAAGTTTCACGATAATTCGATGCGCCACACGGACAGGGTGGGATGCGCGCACCTCGACCCACCAGGACGACGAAGCGACAGTCCTCGCACATAAGTTCCACGGATTGGGTGACGATGTCACCGGCGTGCATCGAGTCTGGCATAAGGCGTCCACTGACCTAACCGCTTGGACGCGCAGGCCAATGTGCAGGTTGTGTCGCACCTTAGCTCGCAACTCTGGCGCGGTGAATTTATACTTTCAGCAGCTATTATGACCAACGATAGACGGTTGTTATGCTGCGCCATGGTTGTCGCATTGTGCTTGGGAGCTTCGTGCAAGCGGCAGAGTGAGAAGGACTTCAAGCCGAGTAGACTCGCCGGCAGCCTCTACAGCGGACAGAGTCTTCAGACAGCCGAGCGCAAGCTCGACATGATGGGCGGGAACTTCGACATCCTGCTGGATCGCAAGCCGCTGCCGAGTGACACGCGTCCGCCGTACAGATTGCTGGTGATCTCGAAGAAGAACGCGCAACTCGACGGGGCGACCGGAGAGTTGGTGCTGACGTTCTTCAATGACCGGCTGATGACTTCGCAGTTCTTCCCGACCGATGTGGCTGCTGCGCGCGCAGCGATCGAAGCGGACCAGAAGGTTTCGCTCGCGGGCGGAGAAGGACACATCGATCCTTCAACTCGCGTGTGGGTTGGCAAGGATGAGAGCGGGCGGAGCTACATCGGTTGGATCGACAAAGCTTTGCAAGCCGAGCAGGACGCCTGGGTAAAGCAGTACGGAGAATAGACACGAACATAGCGGGAGAGAGATGACGCCGACCGACCTGAATAAACTTCGCAATGAAATCGATGCGATCGACGAGAAGCTGGTTGAGCTATTCAACGAACGCGCCCGCTGCGTGCTCGAAATTGGCCGCTTCAAGCAGCAGAATCATCTTGCGGTGTACGAACCGAAGCGCGAAGCTGTCGTGATGGCCAATGTGGCGCGCTGCAACAACGGTCCCATGCCTGACGAGGAACTGGCGACCATCTACACGGCCATCTTGGCCGCGATGCGCAGACTGCAATCGCCCGACGTGTTGGAGCGCCCGTGAGTTCAACTCCGGCGGGCCTGAACCGGGTCACCATCGTCGGGCTCGGCCTGATGGGTGGCTCGCTGGCGCTTGCATTGCGGCAGTGCGGGTTGGCGCAGCACATAGTCGGCTGCGGCCGCGAAGCTCTGCAGAAGCGTGCTATCGAACTTGGCGCAATCGATTTCGGTACGGGCGATCCGGCCGAGTCAGTGGCCGAAAGCGATTTTGTCTTTCTCTGCACTCCTATTGAGACCAGCATTAATCTGCTTCGGAAGATTGCTCCCAGACTCAAGAGGGGAGCGCTCGTCAGCGACGTAGGAAGTACGAAGGCTGCATTCGCCTCTGCCGCACGCGAAATCTTCGGCGCTGAAGCCAACGAGCGAGTCCTGCCGGGACACCCTCTGGCAGGGCGCGAGCTGTCAGGACTGGATCACGCCTCAGCCGATCTCTACTCGGGTTGCGTGTGGGTGCTGACGCCGCTCGATCCTTCAGAGGAAGCCACATCTCACCGCCAACTTCGCTCAGCTTTGGAGGCGTTAGGCGCACGTGTTGTCTTCAATTCGCCTGAAGAGCACGATCGCACGCTGGCATACACGAGTCACCTTCCGCAGATGCTCTCAACGGCTCTTTCGATGACACTGGAACGCGCGTTCGGCACTCCCGATAATCCGGCACTCGAAATCCACGCCGGAGGATTGCTCAGTATGCTGCGACTCGCGGAAAGCGATCCTTCGATGTGGGAGCAAATCGCGACCAGCAATCGCGAGAATATCGCTTCGGCACTTGAGGCGATAGAAGCGGAACTGAGAACGCTCCGCGAGTCGCTCGGCGATGCGGAGTTTCGCAAGAAGTTCGAAGCTGCAAGGAAGTTTGCGAAGTTCTTGAGAAAGTGATGGCTGTATTCCGGAGGGAACAGCATGCTGCGAAATGCGCTGCGAATCCTCGCGAAAGCCCTTGCGGTACTTGCGACATTGGCGGGAACTGTAGTTTGTGGAATCGTGCTCTGGCTCTGTTTCTATACCTCTGACTTGCCTGACGTTTCAGAGTTGAAATTGTTTGCCCCACATTCGGACTCAACAGTGTTCTGTTCAGAGCACGAGCGTGTGGTCAGTGTGCCCGTCATCCCTCATTCAGATTTTTCCGCAAATCTGCAAGCCGCAATCAACGCCGTAAATGGCGATCTGCATCGCGGCGTACTCCGCAGAGCCTTCGTAGGCATTGTCTTCCAGAAGGCGGATTCACAAAACGATTGGTATGCGTTGCAATTGAGCCGGAACCTCGTTTATAGGCAACGTAAAGCTCTCCCCAGGGCATTCGCCGAGATCCGGACTGCAAATCAGATTGAAAATCGATTCACCGATGAAGAAATAGTTACAATTTATGCGAACCGAATCTACACGGGTGCGGAAGCCGACGGGGTTGAAAGCGCAGCGCTCCATTTCCTTCATAAGCACGCTAGAGATTTGGACCTATTAGAAGCAGCGCTCATTGTCGGGCTTGCACGGTCTCCACATCTCGACTCGCCTATCTTGCATCCTGATCGTGCTTTACGGAGGCGTAACGACGTGATCGATTCGATGCTAAGCAGAGGGTCAATCACTCGTCAGCAAGCCGATGAAGCCAAAAAGAAGCCTTTGCAGGTCGCGGCAGTAAAGAGCTAATTCGCGTCGGCCAAGCTAAAGGTCCAAGCCTGAAACTTATACGGGTGCTTCCGGCTTGCAATAGTACTGTACGGTACATATACTTTCTGGCTGTTGGATAAATGTACTGATTGGTACTCTAGTGAAGATTGATAAGAGCTGCAAGGCCTCGAACTCCGCGAGAAACAAGGTTCCGCGTGGCCGCCCAGTGATGGGAGAAGCGGAGCGTTACCGCGAGCGAATTCTGGATGCTACGACTGAAGTGTTCTTGGAGAAGGGGTTTGAGCGCGCCAGCACCAATGAAATTGCGCGACGAGCACAGACCTCAAAGCAGACGCTTTACGCCCTCTTTCCGACGAAGGCAGACCTCTTTGTCGGCGTGATGAGCGCGCACACGGAGCAAATCTTTTCCCGGCATGTGTATTTCATCGAGTCAGGAAAAGAGCCACGGCAGGCTCTGACAGAGATCGGCTACAACGTGCTGAACATGTTCAGCGCTCCCGAGTTCGTTGCGCTGCATCGCATTGTGGTCGCCGAAACGCATCGCTTTCCGGACCTTGCGCGCGAACTCTGGAAGGAGTGCGTGGAGCGTGGCTACAACCTGTTGGCTGAATATCTGCAATCACGGCGCATTGGCGGACCAAATTACAAAAAATCGGCAGCGCAGTTTGTCTCTTTTGTGCTCGGAGATTTCGTGCTGAATGCGATGCTCAATCCAGATGTGGAACTCAGCGAACGTGCGGTCCGAGTTCGTGTACGAGAGGCAGTAGAGAACTTTCTAAAACTTCATCCAGCGCCGCACGCGGGAAAAAAGGTAAGAGGAAATGGCATCCGCAGCTAGAGCCGTTGTCCTTGCAGAGCACGAAGCATGGAAGCCTGCAGTTAATCCCTGGCTCATCGCGCTATCCGTTATCATTCCGACTTTCATGGAAGTGCTGGATACTTCCATTGCCAACGTTGCACTCAATCACATCGCAGGAAGTATGTCGGCTTCGTACTCGGAAGCTACATGGGTGCTCACGTCATACCTGATCTCTAATGCCGTTGTGCTGCCACTGACTGCTTGGCTCGGAAATCGTTTTCAGCGGAAGCGCTTTTTGTTGTTCTGCATTTTCCTGTTCACATTATCTTCGCTGTTCTGCGGACTCTCGGTTAATTTGCCGATGCTGCTCTTCATGCGCGTGGTGCAGGGAATAGGCGGAGGCGCTCTGGCGCCGATTTCCCAGGCGATTCTGATGGAGAGCTTCCCAGCACGGCAGCAGGGAGCGGCACAGGCCCTGTTCGGATTGGGCGTGGTGGTAGCGCCCGTAGTGGGGCCGGTGCTTGGAGGATGGCTGACTGACAACTACTCGTGGCGATGGATCTTCTACATCAACATTCCGTTTGGTGTTGCCGCGATGTGGGCGATTCAAAAAACGGTTGAGGATCCGCCGTGGGTGCGCAACTCCGAACCGGGGCCGCTCGACATTGTAGGGTTTACCGCATTGTCAGTCTGGCTGGGATGTCAGGAAGTGTTTCTCGATAAGGGGCAGGAAGACGATTGGATGGCATCGCGCTTCATTCGCCTGATGGCTGTGCTGGCCCTCGCGGGATTCGTAATCTTCGTACACCGCGAGTTGAAAGCAGAAAAGCCTATGGTCGATCTGCGCATCCTGCGTGTGCGCAACTTTGCGATGGCCACGGTGATGATCTTCCTGACGAGCCTGCTGATATACGCGATTGGTCTGCTGACACCTCAGTTTCTGCAGCAGTTGATGGGGTATTCCTCGCTTGTGGCGGGCGTTGCGACAGCTCCGCTCGGCATCGGCGCCGTAATCTCGATGGTGCTGGTTGGCAAGATGGTGTTCAAGACGGAGCCGCGCAACATAGTTGTGTTTGGATTCCTCATCTTTGGATTCGCAGCGTTCAGCTTGTCGCGAATCACTCTGGACATCTCGCCATCGTTCGTTTTCTGGCCACAGGTGTTGGCTGGCTCCGCGATGGGATTCCTGTTTGTGCCGCTGAATGTGGCGGGAACGGCACCGCTGCGACGTGATCAAATCGGCTCAGCCACAGGTACGCTGAACCTAATGCGCAACGTGGGTGGCAGCGTGGGTATCGCGATGGTCAGTACGTTCCTTGCGCGTCGAAGCCAATTCCACCAAGACGTTCTGGTGCAGCATCTGACGCCGGGAAACCATCTCTTACTTGCCAAGTTGTACGCCGTGCGCAGCTACGTGCATATGCGAATTCCAAACTCGGGCGATGGCATGGGCGTGGCGATGGGAATCCTGGACAAGATCGTGCAGCAGCAATCTCATCTGCTGGCTTTCGCTGATTTATACGATGGGCTGATGGTGATTGCCATCAGCGCGACGCTGCTCGTCTTCTTGATGGAAAAGATCAGGTCCGGGGGTGTGCCTCCGACGCTGCATTGAGTCCATTGGAGACAAAGCTTTTGTCAGGCCCGAAAGCGCATAGCGCTCCGGGCCTTTGCTTTTGCGGCTTCTTCTTCGCGGTCTTTCGGCGCGGCGGTTGTCTCCAAAGAACTCAGAAGACGAGTGGAGGCTTCCGCCACTTCGTCCACTGCGCGAAGGAACGCGGCTTCGTTCGCCTTTGAAGGCTTGTTGAAGCCGCTGATCTTGCGCACATATTGGAGCGAGGCCGCACGGATCTCTTCTTCGGTGGCGGGCGGCGCGAAATTGAAAAGCTCTCGGATGTTGCGGCACATGGCTTGTCTCCTAACGCAACAGGGCTTCGATGCGGCGGGCGTGGACCATCTGTTCGCAAGGCGACCAGGCGAAGATGGTGAAGCGTCCGTCCTGCGAAGCGACGAGGGACATGGAGTCTGGCTGGTCCTGTGCGAACTGTGCAGCAGAAAGGTGCCTGGTGCCGCCAAGCTGCGCAGGATGAACGATTTCAGGGGCCGATTCAGCGACGGGTTCGGTGACCACGACTTGCTCGACACGAGTGCCTCCGGGGCGGCGTCCGATTTTTGCGCCGAAGGCCATAAGTTGATAGTTGTCGTTCATGATGGTTGCGCCATCAACAGCAGTGAGTCCGGCGATGGCGTCAACCGTGCGGCGCAGAGCGTTCTTCCATGCCGCATCGGGTGCGGCCGGTCCGGAGGCGAGCAATTGTGGAAGGCCAAGGAACGGCGGTGAGACGCCATATTGGATGGGCTGCAAGATAGACTCGCGCCACGTATTGCCGCCATCGGGGACGACGAGTAGGGAACCACCGCGGCCGTGCATTCGCATGGAAATTGCGAGTTGCACCAGAACGTTGAGATCGTCGCCGGGGTTGCTTTCGGTACCGAAGCCAAGCATCTTGCGAACCATCGGCAGGCAGTCAGGCAAGTTCATGGAGTCTTCACTGAGTACCTTGATGAGATCGCCCTCGAGCACAGCAACGTTGGCGAACTTTCCCGTGTCCTCGCCGCGACTTTCCTTGATGACCAGCAGGCCGGGCGAGGTTACCTCGACGACGAAACAGTACTTGGGAATGCGAGTGACCGTGCCCCAGACCTGAAGCTCTCCGTCGCGTCGCCACACACCGAGATGCACTCCGGGGCGCTCGACGGCGGGAGCCAGGCGGGCAAGTGCACCGGGCGCAAATGGCAGGGGCTGGGCAAAACGAAGCGGGAAATGGGCCGAATCAGGATCAAGGAAAGCTGCCGAGATCGTGGGCACGTAAGTTTCCTCGCGTCGCAGGCTGGCCCAGAATGCGGCATCGATCATGCCCTCAATGTCAGAAATCTCGGGGCGATGAGGCGAATCAGGACCGTCGTTGTTGGCAAGCCCGTGCAGGAATCGCGGGTAAATGAGTTCGGAGACGCGGCGGGCAACCGGATATGCTGGCCAGTCTTTCACTTTCTGCTCTCTATTCCTTCCATCATGCATTGATCCTATAACGTCGCGCATTGCCATACGGAACTGATTGCGCTCGGCAGGGCTGAGACTCAACTCTGATTGTAAGTGGCTGAACTAGTAGATTCCTGAGACAAACAATGAGTGATATCGCTCATTGTGAAGGTGAGCTGGAATGCATATCTTCGGGTATGGCCGTAATTATCCCCTTCCCGCTGAAATCTCAACCCGACTCGGATCTGAATGCTGATCTGCGGTGCCCTGACTGTGAGTACGTTGCGCACTCTCAGGGAGAGCTGGAAGATCATATGGTTGAGGTTCATCCACTCGAATAGCTCCTGCCGCGGGGCGCTACTTAGGGTTCTT
Organism: Koromonas humicola; assembly: GCF_059726255.1. Lineage (NCBI taxonomy): Bacteria > Pseudomonadati > Acidobacteriota > Terriglobia > Terriglobales > Koromonadaceae > Koromonas > Koromonas humicola. The sequence continues at coordinate 3,390,426 of NZ_AP040873.1, read as the reverse complement.
GCTGGAGGCACGTCTTGCGTTCTTGAGTCCCGCTAAAATCAAACCGAGTGGCAGCGCCAAAATCAGTACGTCGATCGCGGCAGCAAATGCAAGATAGAGAGATCCATGATCGGAGTCTATGCCTTGCGGAAATATAAGGGCAGCGACGAATGCTCCGGGAAGAAGAACGTACGCGATCCCAGACAGGCTTTCAATGCTCGCCAGGGCAGCGATTATGAAAACGACTGCGGTCGAATAGAGGCAAGCTTTAGCAAGAGACTTCACTTTTACCGCGCACTAAAGGTTCAAAGAACCTCGCCGATAACTCTGGTGTATGTCACGAAAGCCTCGTCGGAGAGAACCGGCAATCGGGCCGGCGTCGCACGAGCGCAAGAAGGAGATCACCATGTCATTAGGCGTCCTGAATAACGTAGCGTCCCTTACCGCCCAGAATCAGTTGCAGATGACCAACACGTCATTGCAGAAGACCTTGTACCGTTTGTCGTCTGGTTCGAAGCTGAACTCTGGCGCAGATGATGCAGCCGGATTGTCGATTGCGAATGGATTGTCGGCGAACATCACTGCCCTGACGCAATCGTCAGCAAACGCGACCAACGGAGTAGGTAAGTTGCAGGTCGCCGATGGTGCCCTCTCGCAGATCACGACGCTGCTGAATCGTGCAGTAACCCTAGCAACCGAATCGGCGAACGGCACGGTGACCGCAGGCCAGCGCACGGCACTGAATACGGAATTCACGTCGATCAAAAATGAAATCGACAATATCGGATCCCAGACGACCTATAACGGTTCGGCTGTGTTCTCCGGAAGCGGCGCGAATTATTCGCAGGTAAAGTTCACCGCCACGAATGCGTCAGGCATGGCAACGGCAGTTGCAGCAGGCCAGGTGAAGCTGAAATGGGGAACTTCGCTCGGCTCATCGTTCACGTCGTCGTCTTCCGACAAGACCGTGGGCGACCTGATCAACGACATCAACACGAACAGCAATGGCGCGCTCGTGGCTTCGCTTGATGATAAGGGCAACCTGCAAGTGGCCGTGACGGACGGAACCGCGAAGGACGCAACCTCGAACTTGCAGGACGATACCAGCACGCTGAAACTCGGTTCTGACTCGGCGGCCGAGACGGCTTCGCAAGTGAACAACTCGAGCACATTCAGTGTGTTCCTTAGCGATGCCACGAGCACAGGAAGTGGCAGCATCAATGTCAACCTGAATTCCCTGAGCTCGAGCAACATGAACGGCGTAAGTATCGCGAGCAACGAGTTGACTTCGGCGACAAGCGCCCAATCTGCACTGACGGCAATCAACACGGCTATCGCGCAAGTTGCGGCGCTGCGTGGCAACATCGGCGCAGGAATAAACCAGTTGAATGCAGCAGTAAACGTTGAGAACGCACAGATTCAGAACCTAACCTCGGCGCAAGATAGCATCAGCTCTGCAGACATCTCGACTGAAGTCAGCAGCATGACGAAGTACAACGTGTTGACCCAGACCGGTATCTCCGCGTTGTCGCAATCGAACCAGATGCAGCAATCGCTGTTAAAACTTCTTCAGTAAGCAAGCTGCCAGTTGGGGTGAAGCCTTCGTCGGCTTCACCCTTTTTTCGTCCAGGAGATCCGCTTGTCAATTGAGTTCGCAAACCCGGTCGGTCGCGATACTTCGCCGCCCAGCGCCGTTCCTCAAGTTTCTTTAACGAAAAGGGAACGCGACGTGCGTACCGATGATGAGCAGCCCCCAACGGAGGTCGCCTCGGCTGAGCAAGGTGCACTGCGTTGGCGCAAGCGGGAAGAATTCGAAGAAAAATGGAAGCGCAGGCGCGGTGAAAAAGCCAAAGACGCGATTCTACTGAGGCCAGGAATGACACCGCCCGACTGACGCAGATCGCCGAAGCTGAGCAGGATACTGAGCTGTGCGAAGTAGAGGAGGATTCGACCGGAAACTTACTGGATGAGCGGTCTTAATAGATATGAACACATCGTCAACAAGCAGCACAGCGCTAATACAAGGTACTAGTTACACAAGCGGCGCGGGAATTGACGTCACCGCAACGGTCGACGCGATTATCGCGAATGATCAGTCTCCTGAGACGGCGTGGAAGAACGACCAAACGGCGATCACGAACCAGGAAGCTGCGCTCGCAACGCTACAGACGGAAGTGGCCGCCATTCAAAACTCGTTTCAGAGTCTCACGGAATTTGATGGGGTATTTACCACTCCTACCGCAACTTCTTCCAATATGTCAGTCCTTTCGACAACCGCTACGAGCAGTGCGGCAATGGGCACCCATAAGATCTCGGTATCCCGAGTGGCGACCACTGGGGTGAGCTACTCCGATGCGCTTAGTCCCTCCTGTTCGACCATCACCGCGGGAAAGCTGGTACTAAGCATTGGCGGCAAGCAGCAAACCATCAACGTTCCGGGTGACACGACAACGGATGCGAATGGCAACGCCACGACCGCGACGACCACCACACTCTCAGCCGCGGCAGAGTATATAAATAGCCAAGACTTGGGAGTCACAGCGTCCGTGATCACGGATTCGATCGGATCGCGTTTGGCACTGACTTCCACTGCTTCTGGTTCGGCAGCAAGTGTATCTGTCGTGTCGGCACCTGCGGAGTTGAGTTTCACGGAGGTTCCGGGAATAGATGCGAGCCTGACAGTCGATGGCGTGCCGATCACCTCATCCAGTAACAAGATTTCCTCCGTCATACAAGGTGTGACACTTGATGTGTCCGGCACGTCGCAGCAGGAGATTACTGTCGAGGTGGCTCCGGATACGGATAAGATCACGGCAGCTGTGAACAGCTTCATCAGTTCCTACAACGCTGCAGTGACCGACTTGAACAATCAGTTTCAGTACGCGGCGGGAACATCCACGAGTTCATCTTCCTCGCCGGCAGGCGTGTTGGAGACGGATTCCGCAGCCCGAGACGTACAGTCGTTGTTACTCTCTGCTATTTCAGTTGTCACGAGTGGAAATGCGACGTTCAAGACCTTGGGTTCGCTCGGTATAACCATGGCCGACGATGGCACGCTCTCGCTTGATGGGACAAAGTTCGCTAGCGCGCTGGACAACAACTACACCGATCTAAAGAGCTTCTTTCAGAGCACGGACAGCTCTTGCTTCGTACAGCAGTTCTCCTCTACGCTTTCCGAACTGACCGATCCTACAGGCAGTCCTATCGTGCTGGACATCAACAGCCTCAAGAGCAACTACGACCAGGATCAGAAGAATGTCGACGATCTCGAAGCAAACCTGGTGACAGTTCGCCAAACCCTGATCGCGAAGTACAGCACTCTGGATGCATTGTTGAAGACATTTCCCACGACGATGGACGAGATCAATACCGAGTTGGGTTATAGAACCACGACGAGCAGTAACAGCTAGGAAAACACGATGACACAAGCGGAAGTCAGTAGAAGTTATCGAGAAGCTGCTATAAGGGGCGCAAGCAGTGTAGAGTGCACGATCATGCTTTACGACGTTGTTATCGCTGATATTCAAAGGGCGATTCAGCATCTTGGCACGGGCGATGTCGAAGAGCGGACTCATGCGCTGTTGCACGCCCTCAGCGCCCTGGAGCAACTACAAGGGACGTTACAGATGGAGACGGGCGGCGATGCAGCACAACACCTCTACCGCTTCTACTCTCTTGCACGGGCGAAGATACTCGAGGCGCAGATCAAATGTCGCGTGCGACTTTTCGAAGAGATTTTGGAATCGATGCTGCAGGTTCGAGAGCTGTGGGTGAAAGTGAAAGAACAATGCCAGCCTGCGATCGTCGCTTCGGAACCTTGGGCGGTTCCGGACGAGACGATCGTTCAAAGTGGAGCGTGGAGTGCCTAGAGCCGGAAGTAAATAGCAAGTGGCCGCAAAGATGCGGCCTTTTCTTTTGGAGCTTAGTGCAAGTAATCGAGAAGGCTGACCTGATTCATCTTGGCCGCCGCAGCAACCGTTGCGCTCCGGGCGTATTCGGCTTGCGTGACATCAGTCGTGGCAGTCGCAACATCACTGGCGACGAGCGTGTCCTGGTAGGTGGTGATGTTGACCTTCTCCTGACTGAGGAAGTTCTCGTTGGAATTGAGTTCACTGATCGTGTTGCCAAAGAATACCTGAGAAGTATTCACGGCATCGAGAGCTTTGGTGATGGAGTTTCCGGCAGTTTTGATGCTGGCGGAGTCTCCTGATTGCAGCGCATCGACCATCGACTGCAATGCGTCAAAGACGTCTGCGCCTGGCTGGGAAAAGATGTCGCTACCAGGAAGATTTGCTGCGACAGAAAGTCCAGTGCCTATTTGCACTTTGTTCTGCTGATCATTTCCCACGTAGTTGATCTGATCGGCATTGCTCGCGTCGGCGACGTAGGGCGCAGACCCAGTGGCAGTGCCTGCGAAGACGTATTGTCCTGCATAAGAAGTGTTAGCGAGGGAAAGCATCTGGTCCTTAATGCCAGATATCTCGGACGCTATTGCTGCGAGATCGGTCTGGTTCATTGTGCCGTTCGCACCCTCAACTCCTAGACTCACCGCGCGTTGCATCAGAGTGATAGCAGAGTTGAGCGTACTGTTTGCCGTGCTTAGTACCTCTTTGAGTGAATCGGAATTTGCGGTGTATTGATCGACAGCAGAGGACTTTGAAATTTCGCCAATCATTGCCGCTTCCGCTGCAGGATCGTCGGAAGGCTTGTTCACGCGGCGTCCAGTGCTGAGCGACTGAAGAGCAGTGGTCTCGTTCTGCTGTGATTGATTGAGCAAGGCCACCATATCGGCCGTGTAGTTTGGATTGACTCTCATTATTAGTAACCCGGATTGTTGACGCCCATATCGAGCAGATTGCCCATGAGGGTGTCGATAGTTGTGATGACTTTTGCTGCTGCTTGAAAGCTGCGCTCGTACATTAATAAGTTCGCAGACTCCTCGTCGAGTGAAACTCCTGAGATCGAACCCTGCTGATTCTGCAATTGCTTCACGATGTTGCCGGTGGCTGTGGCATCGGTGTTAGCCTGCGAGATCAAATTGCCAACCGTGAATGCCATGTCGGCGTATGCAGACGAAGGCGTGTTTCCATTGATGATGGCCTTAGTCTGCAGACCAAGCATGTTTGCGACGTTTGAATTGTCTCCGGAGGCGCCGCCACTTACTGCCGCGGCGAGCTGAGATCCACTCGATAGCGCGACGGCTATGGACGATGCCGCACCGATTGATGTGCCGGTTGTTGTATCAGGAGGATTGAACAAAGCAAGTCCAGTATTGCCGTTCGCGTCAGAGCCGGATGTTTGGACGTTGTTTACTGCTTGAGCGAGCTGAAATGCGAACTGATCGAGATCGGTGGACATGAAGGAGAGAGTCTTATCTCGTGTTCGCAGGTAGCCTCCGAGACTGCCACCCTGGATGTCGTCGGTTATATCAACACCGCCCGAGTAAACTGCATTCACTCCAGCCGAGTTCAGCGAGTTGGTAAGCGCGTAGGCTTTCGATCCCACAACCAGTGGAGTTCCGTTGGAGGTTGTGAGAGTGAGACCGTCGTCGCTGTTGATTTTCTTGAAGTCGATGAGTTGAGATAACTGTGACAGTAACGCAGAACGTTGATCCTGAGCGGAATTTGAGCTTTGTCCTGTGGCTTGCGCCGAAGCTATCGTGTCATTTGCAACCGCAATCTTCTGCAGCAAGGAATTGACGTCGCTGGAGTCCTGCACCACAGCGTCATCCATTTGAGCTTGGGTGTCGCTGATGACAGACGCGGTAGTTTGAAAGGCTGAAGCCAGATTGTTAGCGGCAGTAAGAACATTTGATCGAAGCGTGCTGCTTGTGGGTGTGGCCGAAAGCGACTGCAAAGAGTTGAAGAACGAATCGAGCCGAGAGCCGATTGATCCTGACGCAGAATCGCTGAAGCAGAGTTCTACAGCAGACAGCGAACTCGAGACAGTACTGCTCAGAGATTGTTGCGAGGTTGCAGAGTTGATCCTGAGCTCAAGTACGTTGTCGCGCAAACTCTGAATCGTCTTAACGTCCACTCCGGTCGTTGTGGCGTCATTTCCCGTTGTGCTCGACTCTTCGAGGACGACGCGACGGCGCGCGTAACCGGCTGTGTTCATGTTCGAGATGTTCGTTGTGGTGACGTCCATAGCCTCGGTCGCCGCAAGCAGGGAAGACACAGAAACGGACAGATCAGCAGTGAGTCCAGACATTTATCAACCTCGGAAGTGCACGGAAGCCCGAAGGCATGAATCGGCCCCGTGGAGGTGCAAGACGGTCTGCCTCGTTCCAACCCATTCGATGGAATGGCGCAACAGACGATCGTACTCGCGAGTCAGTTGCCGAATTCTATGGGCCAGACTCAACGACGTATCGCGGCAATTGTCACGATACTCTGTGAGCTTTTGGGCCAGGCCGCGCTGGCGCTCGACGGCAGCTTCAAGGGAGCTCACATCCCACAAGATGAGTGCTTGGTGAGCATCGGAAATGGCTGAGAACAGTTCAGAGAGCGTTTCGTCAGCATTGTTGTGAGTTTCCTTTTCGGGCATTCGCGGTTGCATGCACTAGCTCCGGAAGAGGTTCTGGAACATTGCTTGCGCAACTGCATGCGCGTTGACCGTGTAGGTGCCGCCTTCGATCTGAGCGCGTAGTTCGTCGACGCGCTCCTGGCGAACGGGCACATCGCCAGAAAGTTGGACGGTTGCTCCGCTGATATTGGCGGTGTCTTGGGGCGAGTCGCCTTCCTGAACACCAGATTGAGAGGCACTGGTACTGCGAGTGGATGCTGACTGTGTGCTAGCGGACTTTAGGTTCGTTGCGGGATCAAGGTCGGGCTGTGTCTGTTGTTGAATTCGGAGATCCATAGTGCTTCTTCGCTCCTTCTAATAGGTCCTATCGACAGGCAATCGTCAAACTTGAGTATCTTGAGCAAAAGATGAAATTCATTGCTGGCCGTGCGCCAATTCGGTCCGGGCTCCCTTTTCGGAATGGGCGTCGGTGCACGTGATTCCGAGTGAGTGCTCGATCATGTCCGCAATGCCAAGCACGTGGCGTTGGGCGAGGCATTGAGAGAGCGCCTGGACTCCCATAGCTGCGCAGGTTTCATGTCCGGCATCATCGTTAACGTCGTCTTTTATGGAAAGACTCTTCTCCATGTCGCTGAGCACCGAACTGAAGAGGGAGGCTTCGAACTCCTGAGCCCCCTTTGCCGCACGCTGGTCTCGCAAATGCGTCTGCAGTTGCTTGGGGTCGCGCAGAATCTCGGTGGCGTTCGGCAAGATTTGTGGGACGCTCATAGGATCTCCAGATCGGCTTCCAAGGCTCCGGCTGCCTTGAGCGCCTGAAGTATGGAGACGACATCGCGCGCGCTGGCGCCGATGGCCTGCAATCCGTTGACAAGTTGCTCCACGGTTGCGCCTTCGTTTAACTCAATCCGTTTTGCCGGGGCGTCCTTCGCATTCAAAGATGTTTCTGGCACCACTGTGGTCTCGCCGTTCTTGCTAAGCGGATTAGGTTGAGAGACCTGATACGTGGTAGCGATCTCGATTGAGAGAGAGCCTTGCAGAATCGAGACGGCGCTGAGATGGGCATCGTGTCCCATGACGATGGTCCCGGTCTTCTCGTTGATAACGACGCGAGTGGGCGCAATTACCTGGACCGCAATAGATTGAATGCGCGCCATCATCGCCGGAACATCCTGCCCCGCACAGGTGATCTCGACTCGGCGACTGTCAACGACAAAGGCGACCCTTTTGCCGAACTCGGTGTTGATACTTTGCGCGACGGTTTGAGCGTTTACGAAATCTGCTTCGCGCAACAGGAGTGACAACGAAGCGAGATTATGTAGATCGGGTGCGGCATCACGTTCGGCGATGGCGCCGTTTGCGATGCGTCCCACAGTAGGATGATTTACCTGCTTGCTTACGCCTCCGCCGCCCGCGCTGTAACCTCCGACGGTGAGAGGGCCTTGCGCCGTGGCGTAGATCGTTCCGTCTTCAGCGTGCAGCGACGTGAGAAGGAGCGTTCCGCCTTCGAGTGACTTGGCGTCGCCAATGGATGAAACGATCACGTCCATCTGCGTTCCGGGCCGAGCGAACGCAGGAAGTGATGATGTGACGAAGACTGCTGCGACATTCTTTACCGTGATCGCAGTAGGCGTCACTTGCATGCCCATACGCAGCATGACGTTGCTCAGCATCTGTGTCGTAAAGACAGTCTGCTTCTGATCTCCTGTGCCGTGCAGTCCAACAACGAGACCATAGCCTATGAGCGAGTTTTCGCGTACGCCCTCAATGGTAGTGATTTCACGAATGCGTACGTGTCGTGAAGACGGAGTCTCGGACGCAATGGCCGTTGAGGTCAGGGCAAAGATGATGAGAACTGCACGAAGCATGTCTTTCGAACTCATGGTGATCCGATCAGAAACCGATGAACCGCAACAACGTCCGCATCACGATGTTGGGCTGGCGCACGGAGTCGCTAATGACGCCTTTGCCTTTGACCTCAAGCTGCAGGTTTGAGAGCTGATATGAAAAGACTGAATTGTTGAGAGCGATGTCTGCAGGGCGCACAACTCCGCGTAGAACTACACTCTCGTGCTGCTGATTGGCGAGCATCTGGCGGCGGGCTTCGATCACCATCGATCCGTTCGCGAGCACGGCTACGACCTGGGCAGTGAGGATTGTGTTCAACGAACTCTTGCTGTCGGTTGTTCCGGTTCCAGTAAGCTTGGTGTTGGAGTTTGCTGCGAGAAGCGGATTGAGATATGACAAGGACTGCCCTCCTGCGCCGGTGATTGCGCTGGAATGATCAAAGGTGCGCTGGCTCGCCACGCTTCCACTTTGCGAAATGGTGGTGGACTGAAAAATATGTACAGCTATGGTGTCGCCGATAACGTGAGCTTTTACGTCCGAATATGGCTGGAGTAACAATCCGTTGCTCGTGAAGAGACTGCCGCGCGTGTTCGGCGGTTGCGTTGCAATCGCGGTGGGCAGGGCATGGATGTACTGCTCGAGCGAGTCATTTGGCTTTTCCTGCTTCTTGCCGGCCTGCAATGCGGGAGGAAGAAGCCCCACGAAAACCACGGCCAGAATGACGACATGATGAATTCTGTTCACAGAGACTCCCCAATTCAAATTTCTGCACGCACGATAATGGCGGAGTGATCGTCAACAATGCGCGCGCGCAGAACCCGATTGGAACGCGCCACCCGCACTCTGATTTCGGATCCCGTTTCGCCCGGCTCAAGAGCTACCACTGACACGTGAAGCTGCATGATGTTGTTGTTCCAGTCAGCACGAAGGGGAGAGCCGGGATGCACTACAAACTGGCGTCGCGCCGGAGGTTGGTTCGCATTCGAAGTCGGCTGCAACTTGATACTCTTTGCGAGCAGCACCATGCGAGGCAGCTGGTTCGGGCAGTGGATGGAAACGGCCTCTGCCCCGGTGCTGGTGTGGCGGACTCGCGCAAGTTGGCATCCAGTTGGGTTAGCGGGAAGTGTTGAATCGATGATGTCAGACGGGTGTATTTGTTCACTCAACTGATTCGAGACCCATCGCGCGGTAGTCTCCCGATCTGCGCAAGATTGCGCGTGGGCATCCGGAGCTGCAAGGAGCGCGATACAGAGCAGCGCAGATGCGAGCGGAAAGCGTGGGCTGAATCGAGATCGCATCGTATTACTTTCCAAGCTGATTGACTTCCTGGAACATCTGATCGGCAGCTTTTGCTACCTGCGAGTTGGCCTCGTAGGAACGCTGGGCGAGGATCATCTGAATGAATTCTTCGACCGTGTTTACATTCGACTGTTCGAGCGAGCCCTGTACGATCTTTCCGATACCTTCTGGCCCACCCGGATTGCCCACGATCGGATCTCCAGAGGAACTGGTTGGCATGAGCAAGTTGCCGCCGATGCTGTTCAGTCCTCCGGGATTTGGGAAGGTCGCTAACTGTATCTGTCCGATTTGCTGTGACTGCGTTTGCCCCGGTTGAGTTACAGACACGGTTCCGTCGGAGCCGATCGTGATTGCCGTGGCATCAGCGGGAATGGTGATGGCGGGTTGCAATGCGTCTCCATCGGACGTGACGACGTTGCCTTGCGAGTCCAGGTGGAAACTGCCGCTGCGGGTGTAAGCAATTTGTCCTGAGGGAGTGAGCACCTGAAAGTATCCGAGGCCCTGGATGCCAAGGTCCAGCGAGTTTCCTGTCTGCTGAAAGTCGCCTTGCGATTGCAGTATCTCGGTTGCTGCAGCACGCGTTCCGAGTCCGATCTGAAGTCCGGCCGAAACTGTTTGCTGCGTGGCGGCGGCCCCGGGCGTGATCATGTTCTGGTACACAAGATCCTGGAATTGCACGCGACGTTTGCGGAACCCGGCAGTGTTGGCGTTGGAGAGATTGTTGGCGATGTTGTCCAGATTGGTTTGCTGTGCCGTCATTCCACTGGCGGCGGTGTAGAGCGAGCGAAACATGGCGACTCCTAGACCTTGGGCAGATCTTCGGCTGCGATCCGATTGAACTCGGTGTGAAAAGTAGTAAGCGCGCGTTGCATCATCTCGGCATTGCGCTGAATCTCGATGAGGCCAATGGCAGAGGCAACCGGGTTCACATTTGAACTTTCAAGCGAGCCCTGCCGAACAGTAGCCTTCGAGGCAATGGTGGCTGCGGCTGAAGGCGCAGAGTAATAAGCATCGCTCAGCGATGTGAGCGGGACACTCGAGTCGAAGTCAACCACCTTCAGTTGCCCCGCGATATCACCATCGACTGAGATGACGCCGGTCGGACTGATTTCAGCTTCACCTGACGGCAACGTGATGGGACCGCTGTCTCCGAGTACGGCGTAGCCTTGCGAAGTAACGAGTGCTCCGGTTCGGGTCACATGGAAGCTGCCGTTTCGTGTGTATTGGACACCGGTGGGCGACTGCGCGGTGAAGTATCCTGAGCCCTCGAGCGCAACGTCCAAGGGGTTGCCGGTCTGCTGTAATGAGCCTTGTGAGAAGTCAGTTCGGGGCTGGGTAAGCACTCCGAAGGAACTGACCGCGCGCGATGAAGCGTCGTAGGTGGCCGTCATCAATTGTGTTTTGAAGCTGACGGACTCGCGGCGAAATCCTGTTGTGTTTGCGTTGGCGAGGTTGTTCGCTGCTACATCGAGTTCCTGCATGCGAGCAAGAAGTCCAGTGCTCGCAGCGTAGATGCCGTTATTCATTCCAAAAACTCCGCTGCATGACATAGCAAGCGGAGTGCCACGGCGATTGGAGAATTCTTATGAAGAGCTATTCGTGAATTTCAAGAGTGACGAGCAGGGGATTGCCGTCGAACAGGCAAGTTACGTTCATTCGGGTGCCATCGACTAAGGATCGAGTTGTGTAGTCAGTCCCGGTGATGATGGTCGGGACAGAAAGCATGCATCGATCCCCAATTCCTTTGAGTTTCGATTTGAAGTTTCCCGCTACCATGTTGGCGATCTCACCGAGAGCGTCCAAGCTGTCATCATCAACTTCGTTGGGAGGCATCACAAGCATCATGCCAGCCATGATGCGGGCTGCGACGTGGCTGCAACTTATGCTGAGTACACCACGCAGACTCCCCGCCAGTCCGATCAAGGCAGTAAACTCTCGAGCTTTCGCGTTGCGCGATACAGCGCAACGGGTGAGATGTGTGCCGACCATCATTTCAAAGACTTCATGCACGGAAAGCTCGAGGAGAGATGTCCATATAGCGCAGTCGATCATAACTGGAGCGTGATGAGCCGAGATTATGTCGCTCATAAGCCCAACACCGGGAGAACGTGTTCCTTTACCTGGTCGGGTGTGAACGGCTTTCGGATATATCCTTTGGCGCCGAAGCAAAGGGCCTGCATTACGTTCGACTCGCTTCCCTCGGTCGTGATCATCACTACGGGGATGCTGCGAAGCCTCTCGATGCTCTGCAAATGTTGCACGAACTCGAGCCCGTTCATCACCGGCATGTTGATGTCGCTCAGGATGAGGTCAACAGATTGCGAATCAAGCAGGGCGAGTGCATCGGCTCCATTGCCCGCCTCGGCGACGGCGGCAAGATCTAGTCCGGCTTGCCGAAGAGAGCGCTCGACAATTTTGCGCATGACAGATGAATCGTCGACGATAAGAGTTTTGATCTGGCTCATTGTGCTACCTTCTCGATCTCCGAGCGCAAGCCTGCGGAAAACAAATAACGCGACTGCGAACAGAATCGTGTGAGTCATGAGGTGTTCTGAAGAAACGCGCGGGTTTGGACATAATCTGTAGAAGACGCCTGCTGCCGAGGAGAACGACTGCGTCCTCAACTCTGAGGCACGGGGAGGCGAATCCACTTGCCGCTGAACGCATTACCTCCGCAGCGAGCACGGCGTCTTTCTTAATCAAATAGCAGAGCAATGCGAGGTCTATGGAGTGCCGACCAACGAGTGTGTCGATCGCGAGCAACTGTGTTGCTCTGAACCTGGCTGTTGAGGGAATCGAGGTAGCGTGCGTGGTTTGAATGCACCGATGAGTTTTCATAAATGCCGCTCACTGCATGTATCGGCAAGGGAGCGGCACACTTTAATGGCCGTAAAGCTTTTCGAATACGAGGTCTAAATGCATGCGCCGAGAAAGGTAGCGCACCCAGACGTTCCCGTCTATGGTGCAAAAGCGAACGGCACGCACTCCGGTTTGCTGCGCATAGCTGCGAATCATGCGGGAGGTTTCAAGGGCTGTGCCCGGACGACTCACGGTGATCTCTCCATCGGTGTCACGTTTGCGATACTCAAGTACCTGCGCGAGTTTTGGCTCGGGAATGATGCAGCTTTCCGTGTCGCATCCGAGCATCTGCTCAATGCACGCCAGTGCGGTGTGATTGACTTCATCGGAGAATCCGACGAATAAGCGACGTCCTTGTGCGACGAGGTGCACAGGCAACATGCGATAGCGTTCGATGAGACTGAGAGGGAGAAGCATTGAGCATGCTGGTTGCACGCTCTCCGGCGGGAACACGGGACAACCCCATTGTGTAGCAACAACGGAAGCGATGTCATCGAAAGAGACGGGAGCGACACGCTGCAAACATGCGCCAATCTTGTCGCCGGATTGGCGCTGGAGATCGAGAGCCTGATGCAGTTGCGAGTCGGAGATGGCTCCTCGTCTAAGCATCATTAAACCCATCGGCATGTTCGTGCGAATGGGGGCTGGGCGTCCATGTTGGAAAAAGCATTCAAGCAGCTGCGCTTCGAGCACCGCTTCCAGGCAATGAGCGCTGCATACCCACTCCCGCTCGTTGAGCCAGTATCCGTTTGGGCGATGCAGTACGTCCATCCAGCTTGCGCCCGTGTCGCACCGCGGACAACTACACCGGGGCACAAGTTGCCTCCACGCTGCGGGAATTCTCCATCGTCTTTCTGCAACCGCGTACATCATCTCTCCTTTGCCCGTCAGTTGAGACAGGCGATCTTTTCGCTTGCGGTGGCAACCTGCAGAATCCTGAGGCCGTAATTTCCATCGACTACGACAACTTCGCCGAGCGCGATCACCCGGCCGTCGATCAACAGATCCACAGGATCAGTTACATGGCGGTCGAGTTCGACCACAGAGCCGGAGCAAAGCTCCATGATGTCTTTCAAGGGCATCTCTCGTGTTCCAAAACGAAGGGTGGCTGCGAGTTCGATATCCAGCAGCAAGTCTAAGTTGCGATTGCTGGGTGGCAACGCGTTCTGCAGTGTCGCGCTACTCTGAGCAGAGGCGTTGAGCACAGATCTCTCTGGTGCCGTTTCGAGTGGTGCATCACGATTCGCAATAGTGAGGTTTGCAATGTTCAGTACAAATTGTAGATCTCCTGAATCGAGCGAGACAGCAATCAGGTGGCGCTCGCTACTTTCAAGTCTTTGCTCCGTAGGTTGCGACTGGATCTCTAAACTGCCGAACTCACGACGGAGGCGATCAGCGGCATTGCCCGAAATCTGCTGAATCGTTTCGGCGGTTGCATCGCGGGCCTCAGCCGAGTCCGTGCCGGCACCGGTGAGCAGTCGTGCCATTTGGGTGCACGTTGAGTCCGATACAGAGATTTGGCATTGGCCGACTAGCGAGCCGCTCACACGCAGTTCGATTGTGACCTCGGCATCTGTGGATGCTGCTGACAAGGTTCGCGATGTCGCATTGAGACTCGCGGCTGCGATCTGCGAAAGTACATCGGAAGCAGCATCAGAGAAGCACTGGACGAACGCTGCATTTATCGATGCTGTGCCAGGTGTAGAGTGATCGGTCATTGTGTATCCTGCTCGTCGTAAGAAGAGTCCGAGCGCACACTCTGCGTCGGTGCTGGCACCCTGCCGTGTATTTTGGAGGCACGCTGATTTCCAGTGCGGATTGGAAATGCCTCATAGAGCGACATCCCCGCGACGGTTCCACAGATTGGCGCGTCTGTGCGCTGGGAGAACGGAATGACATTTCCGGGACGCAAAGCGCTCAGTGTTCGAATTGAGATTTTCTTCGGCGCCATTTCGAGTGCGAACTGAAAGGGAAAATCGAGAGCGTGTTCCTTCATGCGATCCCGAGCAGCGCTTGGACCACGATGGCGGCTGTAGCCGACTTCCTGACTGAGGCGCCGCAAGAGAGCGTTTGAGGCCACGGCAGGGAAAGCGACGTTCATCACACCATGCGATTCCGGCATGTGAATTTCGAAGCTGAGGCAAAGTGTCTTATCGCCGGGAGGCATCAATCGTTGAAGCTGGGTAGGATGCAGGCGTTCGTCGAACTCGAAGGTGCAGCCAAGTGAGGACCATGCGCGCTGCAGCTCTCCACAGAGAATGCGGACGATGCCCTCCATGATACCTTCTTCGATTTCGGTTATCTCCCGTTCCTGATCGCTCATGCGGCCAACACCTCCGAGCAGCAGGTCGATGATGGGGAAGACCAGTGATGGCTCGAGATTCATGGTGGCGGTGGCCGCCAGCGGGCGTACCTGAAAGCTGGCGAGGTAAGCGAGATCGGGAACACGTTGTAGAAACTCGCGATAGGTAAGCTGCTCTACGGATACGAGATTCACTTCGAAAATCACGCGCAGGTATGCGCCCAGAGCGTTGGTAAGATTCCGCGCAAAGCCCTCATGCAGATTACTAATCGCGCGTACCTGATCTTTCTTGATCTGACCGGCTCGCTTGAAATCGCATGGTTTGTAATCCGCCGTGGTGGCTGTGGAGGAACTGCGTCCCAGCGCGGCTCGGAACATCGCGTCTATCTCGTCCTGGTTTAGAACTTTTTCCATGAGCCCTCCATGACGTTCTGGATCGATTGTTGGGCAACCTGGGGCGAGATCTCGTTGCCAGAAAGCATTTGCTGAAGGGAAGTACGCAGTCGCAGCAAGGCAAGAGAGTGGATCTGCGAGACGCGCGACTCCCCGACACCGAGTGTCGCTCCGATTTCCTTCATCGTGAGCTCTTCGTAGTAGTACAGCGAGAGCACTTGCTGCTCTTTCTGGCTCAGCTCTTTTATGCCACGCACCAGCATGGCGCACAATTCGGACTTCATGGTGAGGAAGTAAGGACTCTCCTCTGGATTGCCGGGAAGATACTCGCAGATGTCTTCGTCACCATCGCGCTCGCCGCCCTCTACGTGAAAGCTGCCAAGATCAAGTCCGTCCAGTTCGCCAAGCAAGCGCTGGAACGCATCGAGCGTGATGCCGATGTCTGTCGCGATTTCGATCTCAGTTGGCGCACGTCCAAGTTCATGGGTGAGACGAGCCGTCGTGCTTTCGATGAGACGGGCTTTTCTTCGGAGATCGCGTGGGCTCCAATCAAGCTCACGGAGGCTGTCGAGAATGGCTCCGCGAATCCGAAACTTAGCGTAGGTCTTGAACTGCACCTGTCGCGCTTCATCGTATTTCGAGAGCGCGTCCATTAATCCAAGCACACCGGCGTGGACAAGGTCTTCCATCGGAACATGCTGTGGCAGACGATCATGAATGTGACGGGCGATAAAGCGCACCTGCGGCATTTGCTCCATAAGAATGCGATTCCGCTCAGCTTCATCAAGCGGAGATGGGGCATAGCTACTGTGGGTGTTGGTCATGGCGGACCTCCGAGGACGAGTTGGTCATAGTTATGCGGTCAGACTTCCGATGGACTGCACTGGTGTGAGTGCGGGAATCTCTCCGTGAGAGATAACGACAATCTTCGGAAGAAATGGCTCAAGCAGCCGCCGGAGATGAAAGCGCGTGCTTGCCGAGCAGAGAATGACAGGGGTGGCAACATCAACGTTCTCGCCAACCAACTTGCGCAGCGCCGCGAGAAGTCGCCGGATGAACGTGGGTTGTAAAGCCATGGCTCCGGCTGCAGGTAGTTGGGGAGTGAGCGCCTGAGATATCTCTTCTTCGGTGCGCGGATCTAGTGTTATGACACGTAGTGTTCCCTGGTCGTTGAGAAGAGGCTTGATCAGTGAGCGGCCCAATGCTTGTCGGCAGGCTTCAACGAGAGCCACGGGATTCTTGTTCGCCGTAGCAGTTTCGACAAGGGTTTCCAGAATCGTGCCGAGATCGCGTATAGAAACCTGCTCGCGCAATAGCTGCTGCAATATGCGCTGCACTTCGCCGAGGGTCATCAGCTTCGGTACGAGCTCGTCGAGGAGCTTGGGGTGCGAATCGTTCAGACGTTCTAGCAGTCGCTTGGTTTCTGCGCGAGTCAGAAGCTCGTGTGCGTATTGACGAATAGCCTCTGAAATGTGGGTCGCGAGTATTGAGGTTTGGTCAACCACTGAATAGCCCGCAGCAATCGCCTGCTCTTGGAGGGACGGAGCGATCCATCGGGCGGGTACTCCGAAAGCGGGTTCCTTGGTCTCAATGCCAGGCAAGCGCGGAGGTTCGGGATCGGAACTGATTGCGAGCATCTGACCTTCGACCATTTCCCAACGCGCAATCTCAACGCCTCGCAGAGAGATGGTGTATTCGCGTGGACGCAGCCGGAGGTTGTCGGTGATGTGAACGCTAGGAATGATGAATCCCAGTTGGGTTGCGAGATGCTTCCTGAGTGCGCGGACGCGAGGCAGTAGTTGTCCGCCTTGATTCGCGTCCACGAGTGACACAAGCGCGTATCCGACCTCAAGCGACAGATCGTCGAGCGCCAGTAATGCCTCCAGTGAATCCGATTGAATGGTGCCCGGTTTGTTTCCCGCGGGGGCTCCTGCCTTGGTCGCAGTTTTTGAATCGGCTGCGGGCATCTTTTGCAGTCGCCAAGCCATTGCCCAAAGCACTACCACCATGAGAAGGAAGCTGAATTTGGGCATGCCGGGAATCAAGGCCATGGCGAGCATGGCAGAACCAGCAATCCAAAGAACACGTGGCTGCGTGAATAACTGTGATCCGAGATCGCCACCGAGTGACTGAATGGAAGAGGCGCGCGTGACGACGAGTCCTCCGGCGATGGAAACTAGCAACGAAGGAATCATCGTGACAAGCCCATCGCCAACCGTCAGCACGGTGTAGGTCTTCAGTGCATCGCGAAACGGAATCTCGAGTTGAAAGACGCCAATGAGGAATCCAGCGACGATGTTGATAGCCGTGAGCAGGATTGTCGCGAGAGAATCACGCTGGCTGAAACGCGCCGCTCCGTCCATCGCGCCATAGAACTCGGCTTCATGCGCAACCGCCTCGCGACGTGCGCGTGCCTGGTGCTCATCGATGAGTCCGGCATTGAGATCTGCGTCAATGGCCATCTGCTTTCCTGGCATCGCGTCGAGCGTGAAGCGAGCGGTGACTTCGGCAGTACGCACCGCGCCATGGCTGACCACGAGAAACTGGATAGCGATGAGGGCAATGAACAGGACGAAGCCGACTACGTAATTGCCCCCTACTACAAATTGTCCAAACGCAGCAATCACGTTACCTGCGGCGGACGTTCCTTCGTTGCCGTGCAGGAGAATGCGCCGCGAACTAGCAATGTTGAGCGAGAGACGAAACAGAGTGAGCAACAGTAGCAAGCTAGGAAAAACGGAGAATTGTACGGGGCGCAGGATGTAAACAGCCGAGAGAAGAACAATTACAGAGCCTGTGATGCTGATCGCCAGTAGAAGATCCAGCAGGAAACTTGGCAATGGCACCATCATGACAAAGACGACTGAAACGGCCGCTGCCGGCACAATCCAGTCAAGATTTGCATTTTTGAAGAGCGACTTTTTGGCTTCCGCCATTAGGACTTTCTCCGTGCGTGTTGCTGTGCGTTCATTCGGAAGACGTAGGCCAGGATTTCTGCCACAGCGGCGTAAAGCTTTTGGGGTATCACCTGCCCAACTTCGACTGTGCGATACAGGCTCTGAGCTAGGGGCGGATTCTCGATGACCGGAATTTCCTCCCATCGGGCGATCTCTTTGATCTGCTGCGCGAGCAGGTTCTGTCCTTTGGCTACGACGGTCGGAGCTGCCATGTCATCGCGATACTCCAGGGCGACCGCATAGTGCGTTGGATTTGTAACCACGACGGTCGCCTTCTTCGCGGCCTGGATCATGCGGGTGCGACGGACCTGTCGCTGCAGACGACGAATGCGTCCTTTCGTCGCGGGATTTCCGTCCATCTGCTTCGCTTCTTCGCGAATGTCTTCCTTGCTCATGCGCAGATCGCCCTCGAACTTTTGGCGCATGGCGATGTAGTCCACGACAGCCCACGCGAGCAGGATGAGAGATGACTTCCAGAAGATTTCGAAAGTGACTTGGAACAAGTGCGATGAAAGCTGGCGCGGCGATGCCCAGAGTCCGCGTCCCAGACTCGGCAACTCTCTACGCAGAATCTGAATAGCAATGTAGACAAGCGCAGTAGTTGGTATGAGGGCTTTCAGGAGCTGTACAAGCGTGGTTATTCCGAACAACTGTCCAAGCCTCTTTGTGGGATTGAGCCGTTGAATATCAGGACTGAGCAGTTTGGGCGCGAATATGAATCCACCTTGAGCGAGTGACACAAGCGTTGCAACACCCCACGCGGCCGCAAGAGGCTTCCAACACCAGTAGAAGATCAACTGTGCCGTCCATGGAATCAGTGGAGTGACGATCGTGAGTTGGCGAGTCGCGGCCTCGTCGAGAGCAGCGCAGTAGTACTGGCGCCAATGCAAGAGATCGTTAGGACCTTGGGCGACCATGACCGAGATGCCCGTCAGCATCGCGGCCGTGGAACTGAGTTCCCGAGAGCGCGCTACCTGGCCTTCCTCGCGCGCTTTCTTGCGACGGTACTCTGTTGCTTTCTCAGTTTTGTTGTCTTGCGCCAAGATTCGTTCCTACTGGGTCAGTTGCAATATCTGCTCGGTCCAGTGAATAGCGTTCGCGAACTGAACCGAGAAGTAGCGCGGCCACGCCGCCATGGTCGCCATAATTACAAGCATTCCTAAGACCGACTTAATGGATATGCCTACAAAGAGCACTGGCAATTGCGGCGAGGCTTTCCCGATAAAGGCGAGTACAAAATCGGCAATTATTGTCGCGATCAGTGCAGGTGCAGCGATTTGCAGGCCCAGCAGCCAGATGGCGGAGGCAGTGTGGAAGAGCGCATTCACTCGACCGAAGGTTAGGACAGACTGTCCTGCGGGAAGGTAATAGAAACTTGCGACAAGGGCGCGTAACAGCCAGTGATGAACATCGAGAACGAAGAATATGAATAAGACGATCGTTTGATAGAACACCGACAATACGGGCGAATCGGCCTGCGACTGCGGATCAATCATCGTAGCCAATGAGTAACCCATCTGCATTCCGAGGACCTGCCCGGCAAACTGCGCGGCGTCAAAAACGAAGTTGAGTAGTAGGCCAATAATGATTCCGAGGGACAACTCACCGATCACGATGTTCGTCCACTGCATTGGCGAAATGTGAAGCGAAGGGACCGGAACAACGGGCCAGAGCAGTAGCACGAGAACAAGCACAAACATCACTTTTGTGCGTGCAGGAATGGCACTGTTACTCAGTCCGGGAGCGAATAGCATCAGGCCCGAGACGCGCAGTCCGATGAAAACAGCTGCAGCCAAAACCGTTTCAAATGTGGGGATGGGGATCATTGCAAGAGCGGGCGGAAGTCGGAGAAGAGGTGGATGGTGAACGCGGCCAGATGGCGCAACATCCATGGCAGCAGAAACATTGCACTGAGAGCCGTGGCGAGTAGGCGAGGAACAGTTGACACAGTCTGATCCTGCACGCTGGTGAGCACCTGGAGGATGTTGATGACAACCGAGACTGCTGTCGCGATACCTAGCAGGGGAAGCGCTGCGAGAATGGCATACTGCAGTGTGGTGCGGCCGAGTTGGACGACCTGTTCTAGTGGCATATCAGTTGAAGCTGCGCATCAGTGAGCCGATGAGCAGGTTCCAGCCATCGACCATGACGAACAGTAAGAGCTTCAGTGGAGTCGAGATAACGACAGGCGGCAGTTGCATCATTCCGACGGAGGTCGTGATGGAAGCGACGACCATGTCGATCACAAGGAAGGGAAGAAACAACACGGCGCCGATCTGAAATCCGGCACGGAGCTCGGAGAGGATATAGGAGGGCATTACAACCCGCATTGAAAGGTCATCGGGTGTCTTGGGGCGAGGCTCCTTTGCAAGTTCCAGGAAAAGGGCTACGTCCTTCTGTCGCACATAGCGCAGCATGAAGCTCTTCACCGGACGTGAGCCGATTTCGACAGCCGCGATCGGCGTGATGCGCCCCTGTTCAAGCGGAACGATTGCTTGCTGCTGAATTGCCGCGCCAACGGGCTGCATGAGAAAGAAGGTTAGAACCAAGGCGAGTCCGATCAGCGTTTGATTTGTCGGCGTAGTCTGCGTCCCGAGAGCCTGTCGAAGAAAATGGAACACGATCAGCAGCCGCATAAATGGCGTCATGGACAGCAAGAGTGCGGGGATCAGGGTAAGGAAAGTCAGGATGACAACGATAGTCCACGGAGCTTGTCCGCCGGCGATGTTGATGATCGGTGGTGGCGTGGTGGCTGCTGGAATGGCAAGCGCCGACGCAGAGCAAGACCATAGAAGCACGAATCCAACAATCGAAGAGAGGCGCCTCATGCAGTCTCCTGCGCGAGCGGATGAGGAGCGCCGATCTCGGTTCGCTGTGAATCAAGCTCAGCCAGCAGTGAGACGGATCCCTGAGCGCCACCCACCAAAAACTTCTGCCTGCCCACACGGATGACTGCGACAAATCTCTTTTCTCCGAGTTGCTGCATTTCAAGCAACGAAAGAGAACGCCGAGCTTGTCGGCGCTTTAGAAGTGCTTTGCAGGTGTACTTAAGAAGGTGAGCGATCGCGTGCTGTGCTTGTCCTACAAAGTGATGGAAAGTTGATCGCTGACTACATCCGGAAGAAGAGTTGTCTAGCTGATCTTCGAAAGTCAGCATCTCGTAATTGCGAGGCATGCTGGCGGCTTGCGACGGAACGTTCTGGTGACGTGCTTTGGATGGGTGATTACGTTTCATGCGATTTGTGTAAGACGGGCTGCCAACGTATCTTCGATGACTTCGAACTCGGTCCAGCCGATTAGCTTTCCGTTCACTCGCAAAGGCACATCAGCTCCTTGAAGCCAATGCGTGTCGATAACGTCTCCGCATGAGAGCCGCAGCAAGGTGGACACTGTAAAACCGGGCACAGGAATTTCGAGCGAGAGTTGGCATGGCAGGGACTGAAAAGGTTCCCAGTCCTTCTTTGTGCTCGGTACAAGTGTGCTGCTGCCCAACGCAAGTGCAGTGGCGTGTTCCGAGCTTTCGGAATTCGTAGCTTCAGTTGGCACAAACTGAGCGGGTGCAATTGCCGGGCCGATTTGCAAACGGTTTGGTAAGAATGTTCTAAGGAAGGGCGGACCCCTTTGATTACTTACTCGGGGCCCGCATGGGGGAGCGCTATCGAATCAAGTTAATGGTGTCCTGCGTGATTTGATCGAAGGTTGTCACCGACTTTGCGTTTGCCTGAAACCCTCGTTCGACGATGATTAGGTTTGAGAACTCTTGAGACATGTCAACGTTTGAGAGTTCCAGGGACTTGCCGGTGAGAGTTCCGAGAGAACTCGTGCCAGGCGCTCCGACCACGGCCGCACCGGAAGAAATCGTGGAGGCATAGTTGTTGTTGCCTTGCTTGCTGAGTCCTTCGAGATTGCCAAAGTTCGCCAGCGCAATTTGCCCGAGTATCTTCGTCCCATTTGTGAACGATCCAGTGATGGTGCCATCCGATCCAATCGAGAAGTCTGTAAGTGTGCCGCTGGTCGATCCGTCTTGATGCGTCGAGCTAGTGCCGCTTGCGCCGGACACCTGAGTAAGGAGGGGTTGTCCCGCGCTGTCTGTAAGGTTCCAGGTGAATTGCAATGCGCTCGCACCATCAGCGAGATTCTCAATGTCGAACGCAACTGGAGCTTTGCTTGTAAGCGTGCCATTGTTGTCAAAGGTGAGAGCACCACTTTGCACAGTGGTGTTGGTACCGGTTGCTGCGGAGATTTCGCTGCTAGGAAGTGTAGCGTCGTAATTCCAGCCAGTGCTCGTACGGGTGAATGTGAGCCCGAGTACATGCGGCGTGCCCAGTGAGTCATAGACGGTGACACTGGTGTTGTATGTGTCTCCAACCGCTGCATCAGAGCTGAGATTGGTTTGCATCGACATGCTCGAAGTTGAAGAGGGCGGATTTATCAGTCCATCGCGCAACTGGATGGGACCAAGTCCCGCGTTTGTGTTGATGACGCCGTTTGTGGCGCGATACCCCATCACCTGGTATCCATCGACTGTGACCAGGTATCCGCTTGAATTGCGTGTGAAATCCCCTGCGCGTGTGTACAGCGTGCGGTCGCCATTCTGTACAACGAAGAAGCCGTTGCCCGTAATGGCTACGTCGGTATTCACGCCAGTCGATTGTGTGGTGCCGCCGGTGAAGTTCGTGTTAGCCGAGGCGATCGCACTTCCTGCGCCAACCTGAATCTGATCTCCAGAACCGCTCGTGCCGAGGGACTGATAGAACATATCGCGGAAGTTGACGCTTACACCCTTGTACGCCGTGGTATTCAGGTTAGCGAGATTGTTCGAGATCGTAGAGAGTGCAGTTGAGCTTGCAGTAAGTCCTGATAGTGGAATTGAGAAGTTGGGCATTACTTTTCTCCAACGGCGCTACGCGCGGACTGCGTGGCCGCAGTGCTCGCATCAGATTGGCTCTGCAGAAGTGAATAGATTCCGGCAACATCATTCAATTGGTTGATCTGCACCATCTGGGTGACCATCGTCGTGGGGTCCATGGTCTGAGTTGGATCCTGCGACTGCAATTCGGTGGTGAGCAATTTCATGAACATGCTGGTTGTGTCAGCGGTACTTGTAGTGGAGCTAGTCGAAGTACTTGAGGAGTTAGTGGCTGCATATGAAATGGGATTGATGTTCATTACGGCTTCTCCTTGAATCTCTATGCTCGAATGCTGATACGCGAGTAGTCCGGCAGGATGTTTGTGGCTCCGGGGCTGTCGGACGAATCGGAGTCTGAATTGATCCGCTGCGACGTAGTTTGCATGTTCGGGCCGGGGTAGTTTTGATTTCCGTGCTGTCCACTGGACTGACTATGCGAGTGAGAGTTTTGTGGTTGCGAACTCAACGAGCCCAGAATGGTGTCGCGCGATTGAAGCGCATGCTCAAGAACGCTGCGCTCTGTTGCAAGGACTTGGAGAGCGTCCTGGTGCGACGTGGTGATGTGTGCAGTAGTTAGGTCATGCGAACTGACGGCACGCACATCGACCTTGCCTAGCTCTGGTAATTGGACGCTGATCTTCAACTCACTGCTCGTCGTCCTTACATGAAGCTCTCCAGACTTCACCAGTTGCGGTGGATCGCTAATCGGGTACGCAGAAAGCTTCGTCCGCGAATTGTCAAAATCGTGCTCTGTTGGTGGTACAGGCGCATTGGAGGGGATCGAGACCGGGAGCGGAGAATCTGTGCGTGCCTGCGAGAGTACCTGTTGTGGCGCATCAGACGCGTGCGGCGACGATGTCAGTTGGTGTCCAAGAACTACAGCATTCGGCAAAGACGCAGCATTCTTCTGTGCTGCTTGCGAAGTGTCGGCCTGAGGGGACTGCTCGCGTACTTGCTCAGCGAGTTTGCGAGCGTCAGTCGCTTTTGTCATACCCTTCGCTGCTGACTCTATTCGACCTGGTTTGCGTTCGCTGACGAAAACCTGGTGTGGAATTTGAGTGAGAGATAGGCCAGGCGCGGTGCCCTCGTGCTCTTCTTGCGCACGGTTCGTTGGGTTTACTTCGTTCTTACTAACGCCCGTATCGTGAGTAGGAGTTGGGAAAGAAATGCGAGTAGTCGCAGGCGCTAGATCCGGAGCGGAATCGGTTGCTGTAGAGACCGCCTTCGCGCGATGTGACGTGTTGGAACCATCCCCGGCCAATTCAGATTGTGCCGTCAACACAGATAGAGTGCTGGACACTGCAGTTGCGCTCGCGCAATCCGTCGGAGCTCCGATGGAATCCGATGCCTGGGGCGTAACTGTTTCAAGCGGTTGCGCAGAGTTAGAGAAGCCTGATTTCTGCATAATAGTTGGCGGAGGAGCGAACGGTACTTGTACGGCAGGAGAGGCGGCTTCGCTGCTTGTTTTCGGGCACTTTTGATCTACCTCAACATCCTCTTCTTTTCTGTCTCTCGCGGGCCGTGCGGTGGATTCCTTCGTGGTCTTATGTTTGGGTTCTGAACAGTCGGGAGCTTGATCGGTGCTGGACACTGGCATTTCGCCCGCCGACACGACTTCGGCAAAGTTGGGAATCTCTACTCGCGCGGAGTTGTTTGACATCTGCGTTTTGGAGATGGAACCGCCGCACGTTGTTGGTGCAGCCGTACCGGTCGCGGGGTCATCCTGCGTGGCGGACAAAAGTGCCGCGCGGAATTGGGATGGATCACCTGTGGTCGAATGCGCAGCGTCGGGGAGCGCACTTCCGGCGGTGGTGACAGTTGGTATGACAGGCAACGTGCTCATGCATCGTGAGAAGATGCATTTGGGAGTCCAATCACGACGACGCTAGGTTAGATTCTTGTCATGGACTAAGTCAGAGTCGGTAACCGCGGAGGACCTGCGAGATTTCGCAAGAAAAGCTTCGTCGAGTGCAGCCTGTTGGCGGCGCTCCTGTTCGAAGATGAAATGACGCAGAGCCTGGTCGCGCAGACCTTCCAAAGTTTCGAAGTCACGGCGAGCACGAAGATAAACACTCCTTAAGCGAGCCGCAACCGCTTCCTGTGCCTGCTTCTGTTGATCACAATAGGCAATTGCTTGCTTTGCCTGACGCAATACAGATTGCATGAAATGTATCTCTGCCGCGGGTATTTCAGTGTTGGCTGGGCGAAGGCTTGTGCTTTCTTGTATCCACTGGGCCGCGTTGGCGGTGCTCTCTTCCATGCGGCGTATCTGGGACAAAGTTTGCTCCAGGCGCTCGCGCGATTGGTGCTCGAGCATTTGCCGGATTCGCAGCACATTCTGAACTCGAAAATGAAATGTCATCAGTCTTCCAGGGCTAGCAACGAGTCAATGGTGCTGCGAAGTTCTGCACGCTCGAGCGGTTGCTGCCGAGCGAAGGCACGCAATTTCGGAACGATCCTCATGGCAAGGTCTAACTCGGG
Organism: Koromonas humicola; assembly: GCF_059726255.1. Classification (NCBI taxonomy): domain Bacteria; kingdom Pseudomonadati; phylum Acidobacteriota; class Terriglobia; order Terriglobales; family Koromonadaceae; genus Koromonas; species Koromonas humicola. Next base: position 3,364,877 of record NZ_AP040873.1, on the reverse strand, counting down.
ATCAGCACCCTTCTGATAAGCGCCGATCCTGATCAGATCCTCGGACTGGGTGAAGTGTGAGAGGCGTTGCCGGAGTCGCTGTGCCTTTGTCAGGTGCTCACTGGAACACACAGCGGGCATCAGACGACTCAGGCTGTCGAGCAAATGGATGGGAGGATACTGGCCAGCTGAAGTCAATTTGCGGTCGAGCAGAATATGGCCGTCGAGCAGCGAGCGAACAGCATCGACGATGGGATCCATTTGGTCATCGCCTTCCATGAGCACGGTGTAAAAGGCGGTGATCGAACCGCTTCGAAAGTTCCCGGCGCGCTCAACCATTTGGGACAGCAGCGAGAAGACAGATGGTGTGTAGCCTTTGGATGTCGGGGGCTCCCCGGTGGCGAGTCCGATTTCGCGCTGTGCCATTGCAAATCGAGTGATGGAGTCGAGCACGAGCAGCACTTGTTTGCCGCGATTGGCAAAGTATTCCGCTACGGAGTGAGCAGCCTGTGCCGCTCGAATGCGCAGCAGCGGCGACTGATCAGATGTTGAGACGATGACTATGGATCGCCGCCTGCCTTCTTCGCCGAGGGCATCCTCAAGGAATTCGCGCACTTCGCGTCCGCGCTCGCCAATGAGCGCGACAACAGTAAGGTCAGCCGAAGTACCGCGGGCCATCATGCCCATCAAAGTACTTTTTCCAACACCGCTTCCTCCGAAAATCCCGACCCTTTGCCCGCGGCCGCAGGTAAGGAACGCGTCAATGGCGCGAACGCCCGTGCCGATTGCGGTCTTGATTGGTTCACGACGAAATGGATCGGGGACGGCAGGAGTCAGGCTCATGGCTTCGCCGCCCGAGAGTGGGGCGCCTGGATCTAGGACTCTGCCGCGAGCATCGAGCACTCGTCCGATCATCTCTTCCGAAACTCGGATTGTGGGACGTGCACCCCATGTTGAGATTGCATCGCCAAAGCGCACGCCACTAGCGGGTTCAAGCGGCATCGAGAGTACGGTCGATCCGTGGAACCCGATAACCTCACCGTCGAAGGTATTGCCGTATCGATCGCGAATTGCGCAGCAATCTCCAAGGGCGCAGTACGGACCCTTCGATTCAACAACGCCCGCGATTACCTTTGAGACTCGCCCGCTCCAGACGCGAGCCGGAATGTCATTGAGCGCCTGATGGTAGCAGTCGAGGATCATTGCACGAGGCCCGACAGCGTGTCGCCGAAGTTTGCGCGGTTGGATAGCAAATCGAAAAACCTGCGCTCGATCTCTTTAAGCTCGGATTCAAAGCTGAGCGTTGTCGCGCCGAGCTCGGTTTCAATGCGCACCTCATCGGCAGAAAGCGACTTGTCCTCCTGAACTTCGAATTCATGCTCGGCCGCAGCCATGACCGCGCGCCACTGATCCGCACTCTCGGGAGCTACGAAGAGACAAACGTGAGTGCGAGCATCGAGCTTCTCCAGTTCGTATCGAACAAGGCTGCTCATGAGTTGAGGATCAATCTGGACCTCGCGTCTAACGAGGCGCTTTGCAATGGCAAGCGCAAGTCCTACTACTTCCTTCTCGGCCTGGCGAAAATACTTGTTCCGCTGTTGCTCAAACTCGGCAAGGCCTTTGGAGATTTCCGCACGAACGCGAGCGAGCCTATTAGATGTCTCACGTTGAGCTTGCTCCATAAGTGCGCGCCGCTGTTCATCAAGTCTTTCTTCCAGTTCAACGGCGTTATGCGACCGATCTGCTTCTTCTATGGCAGTGCTGAGAGATGTTTCGGCAGCCTCCCTGGATGAGATGGTTGCCGCATTTTCGTCGGGATAAACAAGGGCTGGGTACGATGCAGTTGCAAGCTCGTTTGAGGTTGGATTCGCTTGATCACACGATGAGTTCATCCTCAGTCTCCTGCTTCAGTTGAATCTTTCCTTGTGCCTCAAGCCTTCGCGCGGCGGCAACGCACTCCTGCTGTGCCTTGAGTACATCCTTTGCGCGGACTGGGCCCAGAGTCTCCATGTCTTCTTTGAGCATCTCGACCGCGCGTGACGACATGGATTTGAATAGGTGATCGCGCAGTTGAGTAGACGCACCTTTCAAAGCTTGTGCCAGCGTCTTCTTGTCAATTTGCGACAGCAACTCGCGAATACCCACGTCGGGAACTCCCAGTAAGTCGTCAAAGGTGAACATCAAATTGCGAATGCTCATTGCGAGTTTCGTGTCGTCGTGCTCGATCAGCTCGAGAATCCCTTTTGCGGATGTTGGGTCCATGCGGTTCAGTAGATCGGCGACTCCTTTGAATCCTGCATAGGCCCGGCGACTCTGTTCGCCGAGGGCCTGCAAGCGGCGGTGCAGCACGACGGAAACCTTTTGTGCCATCTCGGGTGAGAACTGTCGCAGTTCGGCCAATCGCTTTACTGCCGCGGCACGGGTTTCCTCGCTGAGTTTCATTAGCAGCGCCGAACCCTGCTTGGGATCGAGGTGAGCCATGATGAGTGCGATCGTCTGCGGATGCTCGCCTTGCAAAAACTTGGCAAGCTGTTGTGGATCGGCTTTCTGGAGCGAGTCGAGCTGACTCGCGCTTAGCTCTTGGGCGCGAGTGACGGCATCGAGCATGGCGCGTGCGCCCTCTTCGCCGAGAGTCTTCACCAAGAGTCGCTGCGCGTATTCTGTTCCGCCTTGCGCAACGTACTCCTGAGCGACCGCGAGGTTGTAGTACTCATCCAGAATGGTAGTGGCCTCTTCCGGATCAACTGTCCCCATCTCCGCGATTTCTTGCGTTACACGCTGTAGTTCGTCCTGGTTGAGATTGCGGAAGATGAGGCTGGCGACCTCTTCGCCAAGCAACACTAGAAGCACAGCCGCCTTGCGTATTCCAGAGTTTGTGGCGGGAAGCGAAGGCTGAGTCATCTTCGTTCACCATCGCGAATCCAACTCTGGACAAGGCGCGAAGCAGATGCAGGTTCCTGCTTAACTCGCGTCGCGATCTCGTCCTTAAGTTGCGAAAGCCGAGGACGCTCACCTGCGGGGAACTCGCCTGCATCTCCGCCCAGTGCGCCTGTGGCACTCTCCGCGTTCAGTTGCGGGCGAGCCTGTCTTCCGTTGGCGGCGAACGAGTGCATGATCTGTTTCTTGACTGGCCGGAGTATGACCAAATACGTGAGCACAAAAATCAATAGCAGTGATGCCATTCGGACATAACTGTTCCATTCGATCAGGCCCGTTCGTATCTTCTCGATCAATCCCGGAGGCGCGGGCGCATCCACGGGCGCAATCTGAAAGCTCATGTTCGCGACGGTCAGTATGTCGCCACGGGTCGAGTCGAATCCGACAGAAGCTTTTGCAATGTCCTCAATGTTCTTCAGGTCTTCAGGGGAGCGCTTCTGACGCGGATTGGCCTTGTTCGTGGGGTTGTAGTTGTCGTCGACAAGCACTGCGACTGCCAGCCTCTTCAGGCGCCCAGCCGGTTGCGTCGAATGCCGTACGAGTTTGTTGACGGCGTAGGTGCCATTTTCTGATTTTGAAAGTGCCACATTTTCGCCGGCTGTCGTTCTGGCTGCAGAGCCTCCGCCGGGGACGTTTGACGCCGTTCCCGCTGCGCCTCCCGGCCTAGGAGCGCCATTTGACTCTTCAGTTCTTTGCATCGTGAGTGCTACGGTCTTCTCTGGATCATAGCTTTCTTGCTGCTCCTCAACTGTGCTCGGATCAAATTCGGCGTGTACCGTTGCACGAACATGGTCGGCACCAACAACGGGCGCTAATGTCTGGACCAGGCGATCGGCAAGCACTTCCTCGGCGGTACGCTCTTCACCTGCGGATTGGGCAGTTACATCGTTCGCTCGCTCGCCTGTTTCAGCATCTACTACCGTCACATTCTGCGGATCGAGCTTGTCCACCGCACTCGCCACAAGCCGCTGAACGGCGATTCGCATCGAGGATGAAACATGATGATCTTTCACTTTGAGGATCACTCCCGCCTTGGCTTGTCGCTCTTGCCCCGAATATATGGAGTCGGGCGGCATTACGATGTGGACCCGCGCTGATGAGACGCCACTCATGCTTTGTATGGTTCGCTCCAGTTCACCTTCGACGGCACGCTGGTAATTGACCTTGTCATCGAAATCGCTCGTCGCCCAGTTCGTCTTGTCGAACAGCTCAAAACCCAAGCGACCGCTGTTGGGCGTCGGTTGCGAAGCGATCTCCAGTCGAGCCTTATCCAATTGGTCCGACGGCACCAGGACGGATTTGCCATCCGGCGATAGTTGGTAACGGATGTTCTTTGCCGCGAGGCGCTGCCCGAGGGATTGGGCATCAGCCAGTTCCATGTTGGAGTAGAGCGTAGCCATATCCGGGGCGGACAAGAAGTGCACGAAGGTAAGCAGTACGACGGCTACGAGCGCAGCTCCGCCACCAAGCAGCATGCGCTGACGCGGCGTAAGACTCGTAACGAATGCGCGCATTTGCGTAACAACCTGCCCGAAACTTCTCGACTCGCTCATAACTGTGTCTTAGAACTGCAGGCGTTGAATTTCCTGGTAAGCACTCACGACCTTGTTGCGAACCTGAAGCATCAGGTCAAAGGCAAGCGTTGCGCGTTCCACGGCAAGCGTTGCTGAGTGAAGATCCTGTCCGCTTCCGGAGAGCATGCCCGTGACCTTTTGCTCGGCGGTCGCCTGAAGCGCGTTGACCTGATCAATGGCCGAGTTGAGCGTCGCTTCGAAGTTGCTTGCAGGTGTTGCTGCTTGTGAGACGCCGGACAGGGAAACGCCTGCTGTGCTTCCTAGTGAAATTGGAGGAATGCTCATATCACCTCTACGACTTACTTCAGGAGTTCGATCGACTGCTGAATCATTTGCTTCTCTGCCTGAATCGCTGAAGCATTCATTTGATATGCGCGGGCTGCGCCCATCAGGTCCGCCATTTCCAACACGGGGTTGATATTTGGATAGGCTACAAACCCGTTGCTGTCTGCATCGGGGTGCGATGGTTCATAGCGCATGACCGGAGCAGAGTTGTCAGGCACGATAGCGCGTACCCTTACGCCACCTGGCGTGCTTGTGTTCGCGATTGACTGCGAGGCGCCCACGAGCTGCATTCGAAAACTCGACGGCGCAGCGCTCTGCAATACGACCTCTTTGCGCTGATAAGGGCCGCCCTCTTGTGTGCGAGTGCTCTCGGCATTGGCCATGTTGCTCGCCACTACTTCCGCTCGAGTCCTCTCCGCGCTCAGTCCAGATGCGCTGATTCCCATGACGCCGAACAGATTCATTGAGAAGCTCCTTCGTGAATAGCTGCACTGAGGCGATGAATTTCCGACTTCATCAATGCGACACAGGTCTGAAACTGCAACTGGGTCTGAGCAAGCGCAAGCCCCTCATGATCCATGTTTACGTTGTTGCCGTCTGGACGTTCAGTGAGTCCGCTGACCTCGACCGTGCGAGGCTGGGCCGCCTGGCTACCATCGCTCATGAGCGAATCCAGTTGACTTCTGAAATCGATGTCTTGTGCGTGATAGCCAGGCGTATCGATATTCGCAATGTTCTCGGCTATAACGCCGCTGCGGTACGCAGTTGTGTCCAGCACCCGGCTCAGTCGGCCTATGAGGGGCGTGTCGATCAGACTCATTGCAGGCTCCACGTTTTGGGGGCCACATTCTGGAAAATAAAGTTGCTATCCAATGTGTCTGCAGCGGGGTAAGGTGCATCGCGCAACAGCGCGAAGCAGGTATCGTCGCGGCACATCAACTCGGAAAGGTGATGAACATCGAGCAGACCTTCATGTGGAGCGAGAAGCAATCGACGAAGCACTGAACGTAGCTCGGTCACGTTGCCGGGCCATTCATAACGGCAGAATCGGTCTATCAGCGCTTGCGAACAGTGAATCTGCTCAAATGGAGAGGCGTTGCGGAGAAACGATTCCGCAATGGCGCGAATGTCCTCTACTCGCTCGCGCAATGCTGGAACCTGTATGCGCAGCAGATGTCCAGCAAGCCTCGGGTGTAATAGAAGCGGGTTGCTATCAGGCGAGGCGCAGGTCATTAATAGCTGGATACCTTCGTTATGTGAGCGCGACTGGAACTGATCAAGCGCCGAAGCAAGGCGTTCCTGAGTTTGCTTGGGCAACATCTCTGCGTGCAGAAGTAGAAGTCCGCCCCCGGCAGTTAAGTTGAGCTTGCCCAGTTGAATCGCACCTTGAGCAATGTGCGCGTGCTCGCCGAACAGGAGTGATTCGGCTCCATCAGCGCGAAACATGCGGCAATCCATGGTAAAGAGCGACCGACTGCCGGGCTGCCTATGGTTCCATGCACTACGCGCGAGCATGCGCCGTCCGCTGCCGGGTTCGCCTTCGACCACAAAATGACGTTGCATCTCCACAGCATCAATTGCCTGCACAGCGGCCATCCGCAATGATGCATTGCTGCCTATAACTTCCGGAATGACGTACCAGTCCTTCATCGAATGACCTCGATCGATCTTTCTTCCAATCAGGTGCAAGAGAATTGCCAAGGTCGGCATCGGCAGCTAAGAAGTTACTGATAATTGAGGAACAGAACGCACGGGCTTGCGTAACATGATGTGCTCGGGGGCGATGACAGGACTACCATTGCAGAGGACGAACGCGCGTTCCATTACATTGCGCAACTCACGAACGTTTCCGGGCCAAGTGTGAGCCGTGAGTTTGGCTTCTGCTTCTGCGCTGAGCTGAATGGATGCGATGCCAGAGAAGCGAGCGATGAAGTGACGTGCGAGCAGCGCGATGTCCTCGCGGCGTTCGCGAAGTGGCGCCAGTTCGATCGGGAAGACGGACAGGCGGTAGTAAAGATCCTCGCGAAACGATCCTTCCTGCACTCGCTTTTCGAGATCCACATTTGTCGCCGCAACTACTCGCACATCGAGCTTGAAGATGTCGCTCGTTCCGAGGCGTTGCACTTCACCGCACTCGAGGAATCGAAGTAGCTTCGACTGACTCGCGAGCGGTAGTTCGCCGATCTCGTCAAAGAAGATCGTGCCGCCCTGGGCAGAATGAATCCTGCCCAGGCGTGCCTGAACCGCTCCGGTGAATGCCCCGCGGGTGTGTCCGAACAGCTCGGCTTCGACCAGTGCTTCTGGGATCGCGGCGCAATTCACGGTCACAAATGGCTTGTCAGAACGTGGGCTCAACGTGTGAAGCGCCTCCGCAACGAGTTCTTTGCCCGCGCCAGTCTCGCCCGTGAGTAGCACCGCTGTGTCGTGACGAGCGACCAGTCGCACAGTTGTCGCTAGCTGCTGCATTACTTCACTGCATCCCACGATGCCGGGCAAAGGCATGTTGTGGTCGGTCGCTGCCGATGGACCTTCAGCCGGCGCAGCAGATTGGTTGATTTCGCAAAGCCACTCATAGGCGGGGCTTATGCGCAGGTCGTCCGTCAACTCGACGTGTCCTGTGGCTGCGTCCAGCAGCAACACCTGCGTTCCGGGGAACTGCTGTTCAATTACACCGATTAGTTCCTCGCAGTTCAAATCAGGCAGATTGCGATCGAGTATCACGATGCGCGCTCCACGCCGTTCCAGCAGGTATAGCGATTGGGCCCCCGTGTCGGCTTCGATTGCGCAAGTGAACCTGCGCAGGCCTTCCAGAAGTTGTCGGCGTAGTTCCTTGTTGGGAGTGACGACCAGCATGGATGGGTTTGGGTGTGATATGTGGAGGGCATTCTGTACGGCGCTCATGGGTTCGTTCTACGGCCTCATTCTTCGAAACACGTCACTGCAGAGTTAAAACCTGCTTATCAAGAAAGGGGATTGCGAGATGTTGTCTGTAGGGACTCTCGCTGAAATGTGATCGCAACTTGTCGTTGCTCTATGCGAATATCGGTTCCACCTGCGAACTCTAGTAGCTTCGTGCAGAGTTTCTGGCGTTGTCCTTGCGACATTCCCGGACGAACCTGAAGAATCATTCCGTTTTCGCATTGCCGAAGGTTGACCGAAATCTCGGTTCCCGGAGTTGCGGCGGCAATCACGTCGTCGAGCAACACAAACATCGCGCGCCTCAAACTCGGCTTATTGCATTCAATAGTTGATGCGTCTGCCTGAATCGTGAGACGAACGTGCATTGCTTCCGCGACGACCCTCATTTCATCCACGCAACTCTCTAGTACTGCCTCACTGTCATGGGCATCAAGCGGCGGAACATCATCCAAGCTGGATAGTTCGCGAAAGATCGCGAGATCCTGCATGAGTCGATCCATTAGCCCCAGGCAGCTTTCCAGGATGTTTCGCGCGGTATCCTCGCTCAGTTCCTTGCTTAGACCGAGTTCGATCGTGGTGCGGAGCGCGGTAATCGGCTGTGCGAGCACATGAAATGTCTCGCTGATGAATTCACGTTCGCGACTCATGCCACCTCACCTTGCTTGTCGCTGAGTTCATAGCCGACGCCGCGGACCGTGTGTATCAGGTGCGAAATGGCACCTTCATCGATCTTCTTCCGCAAGTAGTTGATATAGACGTCTACGACGTTTGTGCTCGTATCGAAACTGATATTCCAGACGTGCTCGATGATCATCGACCGAGTGATGCGACGCCCCGCGTTGCGCATCAGGTACTCGAGCAACGAGAACTCTTTCGTTGTTAGTTCAATGTTGCGCCCACCGCGTTTTACTTTGCGCTCCACTCGATCAAGAAGCAGGTCGCCAACCTGCAATACTGATTCCACCGTCGGACGTCCCCGACGCATCAAGGCGCGTACCCGCGCTGAGAGTTCCGAATAAGAGAAAGGTTTGTTGACACAATCATCAGCACCGCTATCGAGTGCCTGAATCCGGTCTTCAACACGAGGGCGTCCGGTAAGTACGAGTACTGGCACTTGAGGATTGTTCGGGCGTAGATTTCTGAGTACGGAAATGCCGTCGAGTTTGGGGAGGTTCAGGTCGAGGATGAGCAGGTCGTACTCAAGGTCATTGGCCATCAATGAACCCTGTTCGCCGTCGAGTGCAACGTCCACGGCGTAATGCTCAGCTTCGAGGCCCTTGCGAATGTAGGAGGCAAGCGCCGCGTCGTCTTCTATCACAAGGATTCGCATGAAGAACTCCGGTGTCTGCTGACAAGGTAAGCATCACGCGTCGCGTCGCAAATGTTTAGCAAAGATTGAGAATTTCAGGGCTTACTATCGTGTGTCACTTCCCGTTCCGGATGCGTTCCCATTCGAGCAACAGGGAAAGAGCCCAGGAGATTGCGCCGTGCGGGCCTCCAGCAACAAACCTTTCCCCCACCAACCTAAATTGCTGCTTGCCTTGGCACCTGAGAGGGATTAAGGGCAAATACTCCTGACCTAGTAGCTCAACCCGATTGTGAGCAGATGTGTTGAAAACTATGCTGTTCCCATCCCGCGCTGTGAGGCGTTTCCGGCTTTCATGGATCCATCGAGTTCGAAGCATCGTGCACACCCATCCCTGCTCCGGCAGGTTCTGAAAGTGGCACGCCCGTGTTGGCCCCACCTAGCTGGAATCAGCCTGCTATGCCTGCTTTCGACACCGGCAACTCTGCTTGCGCCTCTACCTCTGAAGATCGCGGTGGACAGCGTCCTCGGTACCCGCACGCTGCCTGTCTGGTTGCAACGGCTACCTTGGCCACATCGCTGGCTGACGGTTCCGAATGGCGGGCTGGCGATCTGCGCCATACTTCTGCTGGCCATCGCGCTGGTGAATTGCTTCCAGTCATTGCTGAGCTGGCTGCTATCGACTTATACCGGCGAAAAACTCGTCAACGATTTTCGAGCTCAACTGCTGTTTCATACTCAGCGCCTGAGCCTTTCGGTCCACGAGCGTCGCGGTGCCAACGACATCGCATACCGCATTCAGTACGACGCTCCGGCCATCCAGAACCTTTTCCTTCAGGGAATGGTTCCGATGCTGTCTTCGATATTCACGTTTGTTTCCATGCTGCTGGTCACCACGAGGATCAGTTGGCGGATCGCATCTATCGCAGCAGTTCTATCCCCGGTGCTTTTTGTGTTGGCACGCAATTCGAGCCGTAAAGTTCGCGAGGGCTATGACGAAATACGTGAACTCGATAGCTCTGCGATGTTGGTATTGCACGAAGCACTGAGTTGCTTACGTGCTGTGAAAGCTTTCGGCCGCGAGGCTTACGAAGACGAACTCTTCCGCCGCAAATCGCGCCAGCGCATGAGCGAGCAGGTAAGGCTTGCATCGATTCAAGCCGGGTTCCATGTTCTGATCGGATTTTGCGTGGCCCTGGCCACCGCCGTCGCACTGGTAATGGGAGTCACCGAGGTCCGTCAGCACCTGATGACCGTTGGCGAATTCCTGCTGGTGATGGCTTACATGGCACAGCTCTACGAGCCGTTGCGGACATTGAGCACCAAGATTCCGGAATTGCAGTCGTCGATCGCCAGTCTTAATCGCGCCTTTGCGCTGCTTGAAGAGACACCTGAACTGCAGGATGGTCCTCCAGCGAAGGATCCAATCCGTGTGCAGGGTGAGGTGGAGTTCCGAAATGTTTCTTTCCAGTACTCTGCGGGCGCACGCAGCATCCTGAACGATATTTCGTTCCACATTCGTCCCGGCATGCGTGTGGGGATCGTAGGTCCGAGCGGTTCAGGCAAGAGCACGATGGTCAATTTGCTGACGCGCTTCTATGACCCGACCGACGGGGCGATTTTCGTCGACGACAAGGATCTTCGCGACTACAAGCTTGCCGAACTACGACAGCAGTTTTCGATTGTTCTGCAAGAGCCCATGTTGTTCTCGACGACTGTGGCTGGCAACATCGCCTATGGGAATCCGCAAGCATCGCGTGCCGAGGTGATTGAGGCTTCGAAGCTGGCCAATGCTCATGACTTTATTGAGCGCCTGCCAAAAGGGTACGACACCGTCATTGGAGATGGTGGATCGCGTCTTTCCGGCGGTGAGCGTCAACGCCTCGCGATTGCCCGCGCATTCCTCAAGAACTCCCCCATGCTAATTCTCGATGAGCCCACGAGCGCCGTGGACGTGCGCACCGAGCAGCTCATTATCGATGCTCTGGAGAAACTGATGTCTGGGCGGACCACCTTCATGATCGCGCACCGCCTGAGCACACTCGAAAGCTGTGACGCCGTTCTCGTGATTCAGAATGGATCGCTCCTAAAGATAACGAACACAGTCGAGGAGGCCAAAACGCACGTGCTCGCGGGGGGTGCGCCGCATTCGGTAGAGATGCCCGCTCCGGGGCCTATGCTCGTGAGACGTAAGACCGAAAACCAGAGCCCTGCATAGAATTTTGTCCACACCGCATTGACTCTGATAGTTTCTTAAGTCATGAGTCGACAATTAAGTCTGCTTCTGCTTAGCAGTTCCACTGTTTTCGGCACCGGATATCTCGACCACGCGGAGCAAGAGATCCGGGACATCCTTGGTAATTCACGGCACGTCATCTTTATTCCCTATGCATTGGCAGATCGCATTGCGTACGCTCAGAAGGCAACAGCGCGCTTTCGTGCCATGGGATTCGAGTGCACGTCGATCGACGACTACACAGATCCGATCCGAGCGCTTGATGACGCGGATGCAATCTTCGTCGGAGGGGGGAATACCTTCCGTCTGTTGAAAACTCTATACGAGTTCAATCTGATCGAAGCCATCCGGAAGCGGGCGGGTGAGGGGATGATCTACATGGGCGCAAGCGCCGGATCAAATGTTGCAGGCCCGACGATCCGCACAACGAATGACATGCCAATTGTTGAACCGCCCTCTCTGGACGCCTTGAACCTCTTTCCATACCAGATCAATCCTCATTACGTCGATCCCGAGCCGAACTCTACGCACATGGGCGAGACTCGCGAAGAACGCCTGCTGCAGTACCTTGAAGAAAACGAGCCCCCTGTTGTGGCCTTGCGCGAGGGATCGTATGTTCGCATGAAGGATGGGAAGATACTGCTGAAGGGTAGGAGAGGCGCACGCATTTTCAAGCGCGGAAGCTCTCCATTTGAGATTGAGCCGCCTGCGGAAATCTTCATCTAGTCATGCGAAAGCGGATGTGAGTGAAGCCTCGAAAGGTCGCGACTTTACTGCATAAACGGCATTCTCGACGGGCGTTTCAATGTTGTGTTGGAGGTCAGTTGCATCGGAGCCGCATACCCTGATAAGCTACAGTCATTCAGTGATGTAGACCCGTAGCTCAGTTGGTTAGAGCGCATCCTTGACACGGATGAGGTCGTTGGTTCGAGTCCAATCGGGTCTACCATTCTCGCCTTTTCATTCATCTCATCATTCGAGATTCAAAACCGCTCCAGCGCAGCAGCTTCGTCGTGTCTTGGGCCTTGTTTCGATCTCCTCCTCATGCCTCAGCTTTTTCCTTTCAGCTACTCTGATCTGAATACCCGGCGGGCTGGCTTCTCTCAGGATGTCTCCAGCGCTCTGGAAGCGGATTTGCATTCGGCTTGACACTCTCTCGTGACCGGTGGCATAGTTTCGCCCGGCGGTAGAGCACTTATACAAAACCGTCCCTGAACGATCGCCCTCTGCAGATCGTTCGGGGACGGTTTTTCTTTTTTGGCGAATAAGTCCGGTAGCTCGATCCGCGAACGCGCCAGACGCCGTGAGTTTGGAGCGGGTTCCATGGGTTGGTTCATCGTTCTACCCCAAGCTGAAGGAGGAGCGTTATGAGAATTGGGCGCGTCGATCTGAGTAGGGAAGCGCTGGCCAAGGCGATGGATTTTTCATCGCTGAATCCACATGTCTCTGAGTCCGACATCCGAGAGTGTTGCCGTATAGCACGCAGCTACAAATTCAAAGGGTTTCATTCAAATCCAGTCTGGATGGGACTGGTTGCGAGTGAGTTGGAGGGCACCGGCATTGAGACGGGGTGCCTGGTGAGTTTTCCGTTTGGGACGAATTCAACTTCGATAAAAGTGGCCGAAGCCAGGGAGGGGGCGAAGCTGCTTCAGGGTAAACCGTGGGTCATCGACATGGTGACCAGCGTTGGCAAGCTCAAGAGCAAAGACTATGCGTATTACCGGCAAGACATCGCGGAGGTCGCCAAGATTGCGCACGATGGCAGCGCCGAGTGCAAAGCCATTCTGGAGGTCGGACTCCTCACCGACGAAGAGATTCGCATTGCATGCGAGCTGGCTGCGGAAGCAGGCGCCGACTGGGTGAAATCTTCCACCGGACGCGAGAAGGGCCCGAGTCTGGAGCAGGTAATCCTCATGCGGAAATCTGCGCCACCACACATCAAGCTAAAGATAGCCGGAACCGGAAGCTTTTGGACTCCGATGGTCGCGCTCGGCTGCCTGATGGCCGGCGCCGACCGGATAGGAACGCGCAGCGCGCCGTGGATTGTTGATGAGCTCTCGGCCCTCGCTCCTGAATTGGTCTCCGCTAAATCTTCCGAATTTGCCGCCACCCACTCATAAGCAGTCTTGGAGATTGACTTCGACGACAAGGAGAAAGCGATTATGGGCAAGTATCTAGTGGGAATCGACGAGGGTACAACCGGATGTAAGACCTGCATTTTCGACCTCGAAGGAAATGTAATCGGCAGCGATTATCGTGAGTATCCCTGCTATTATCCGAAGCCCGGTTGGGTCGAGCAGGTTCCAGAAGACATCACTCCGGCGCTGTTTGACTCGTGCAAAGCAGCCATCGCGAACGCAAAGATCAACCCTAAAGAAATCGTTGCGATGGGCCTATCCAGCCAGGGAAGTGTAACCGGACCGCTGGACAAAAACGGCAAGTTGCTGCGTCCCTTCATTGGCTGGCAGGACCTCCGCGGCCATGAATTCAAAGAAGAGATCGAAAGCAAGATCAGCGGAGCGGACTTCTACAAGATCACTGGCGATCCGTTCTCGGGAGTGAACTTCAGCGTCAACAAGTATCTTTGGATTCGCAAGTACGAACCGGAGCTCTACGAGAAGATCGCGATGTGGTCCACGCATCAGGACTACTTCATGCGCGAGTTCGGGGCCGATGGGTATTGGACCGATCTTTCTTCTGCAAGCCGGACGGCTTTGATGGATGTTGATCGCCATGTTTGGAGCCAGAAGATCATGGACCTGTTCGACATCGACATGAGGAAGCATCCGAAGCTTGCCGAGGGCGGGCAGGTAGTTGGGAATGTTCCACGCAGCATCGCCGAAAGGACCGGGCTACCGGAAGGCACGCTGCTATGCGTCGGCGCGCATGACCAGAACTGTTCGACCTTTGGCTGCGGCGCTATAGAAGACGGTTCCTGCGCGATGGTGCTCGGCACATTCGGGTCTTGTTTTGTGGTCTCCGACAAACCTATTCGCGACCCGAACCAGGTGCTCGTGGTCAAAGGAAATGTTGGTCCGAAGAACTGGACCATTGAGGCCTTTGCCAATGCTGCCGCAAGCAGCTTCCGCTGGTATCGCGATACTTTCTGCGAACTGGAAAAGGCGGCAGGCAGGGTGCTTGGACAGGACCCCTATCAGCTAATCGATCATGAAATTGAGAAGTCTCCCGCCGGAGCTCATGGCGTGACCTTCTTGTCTTATCTCCAGGGCGCTGGTGGGCCGCGTGCAAACGGAAAGGCGAAGGGAACCTTTATCGGAATGACGCTCGCCACGTCCGAAGCTGACATGGCACGTGCCGTAATGGAAGGCGTCTGTTACGAGATGCGCGACATTATCGAAGCGCAAAAGAGGGCGGGAACCCATATCGACCGCATCCGTCTTACCGGTGGCGGATCGAAGTCTCCGCTGTGGGTGCAGATGCAGGCCGATATCTACCAGCAGCCAATTTGCGTCCTGCAGACACATGAGACCGGTGCCTTGGGCGCAGCTCTGTATGCTGGCGTGGGAGCTGGTGTTTACAGCAGCTACAAGGAGGCTGTCGATATCGCTGTCCACATTACGAAGGAATACACCCCGAACCCGAAGACGAGCGGAGCGTATGACGAAGGTTACGGCCGATTTGTGAACACGTACAAAGCTCTGGCTGCGGGAGGCGTCTTCTAGCAGCGATTTACAAGGGGGCGCAGAATTCGAGCGACTCTTGCCCTTTACGGTAAGTATCACGTTCTGCGTCCTCTGAGGCATAGAACTCGACCTAGGAGAAGAATGATGCGAATCAACGGTGTGGAATATACATCGGAAAAGCTTGCGGGGATGATTGATTACGCCATCCTCGACCCTGATACAACCGAGGGCGTAATTCGCGAAGGCTGCAAGATCGCGATGCAGTACAAATTCAAGGGCGTTCATCCCAATCCGTTCTGGGTGTCACTAACTGCCGACCTATTGGAAGGAACCGGAATTGAGACTGGGGCGGTGCTCGCCTTTCCATTTGGGGCTCTTCCCACCAGCCTCAAGGTGCACGAGGCTCAGGAGATGGTGAGGATTCTGCGCGGACGTCCGGCCTGCATCGACGTGGTCACCAACATCGGACGGCTGAAAGACAAGGACTACACCTACTACACAAACGACATCGCCGAGATCTGCAAGGTTGGTCACGATGCCGGCTTGGAGGTGAAGTCGATTCTGGAAGTGGCGATGCTCAGTGACGATGAGGTGAAGACTGCCTGCGAGTGCGCGGTGAACGCCGGAGTTGACTTCGTTAAGTGTTCAACTGGACGCGGAGGAAGTCCTGCAATCAAGCACGTCCGAATTATGCGTCAGACAGTACCTCCTAATGTGGGGGTGAAGTTCTCCGGCTACGGCTCTTATAACCCTGCGCAATTGACCATCATGGCCATTGCGGCGGGAGCGAACCGACTCGGCACCCGGAGAGGTCCACAGATCATCAACGAGATCGAAACCTACTTCAGGGATGTTGATGTGAGTGAAGCCGAAGTTCCGGCTCTCGCCCACCGCTAAGCGTTGAGGGTGCGTGCTCGGTATGCACCCTCAATTTTCGCAGAAATCGATCGCAGCCTCGGGCTGAAGCGTCGCGAAGCGAGGAAGTGGCATGAATGATCTGAACGCGAACAAAGCTCTCATTCAGCGCTGGTTTGAAGAGGTGTGGAACCAGAAGCGCACAGAGCTCATCGACCACATGCGTTCCTCTGAAACAGTTGCTTATGGTCTGACCCGCGATGGTGCCGAAAGCCGCGGCAATGCGCCTTTCTCAGCCTTTCAGAGCAGCCTTCGCGCG
Source organism: Koromonas humicola (assembly GCF_059726255.1). Taxonomy (NCBI): domain Bacteria; kingdom Pseudomonadati; phylum Acidobacteriota; class Terriglobia; order Terriglobales; family Koromonadaceae; genus Koromonas; species Koromonas humicola. Next base: position 3,348,823 of record NZ_AP040873.1, on the reverse strand, counting down.
GCAATACCCGACTTGAAGGTGAGGGTCGATGATCTTCTCGCCGAAGATGACGAAGTTGCTGTGCGCGTGACGTTTGAAGGAACTCACTCGGGCAGCGCGTTCGGTGTCACGCCCTCCGGAAAGCATGTGCAGTTCAGCTGCATCTCTCTGGTGCGCATCAAGGACGGTCGGATTGTCCATGCTTGGAACAGCATCGACCGACTCGGCTTGCTGATACAGATCGGAGCTGTTTCTGAGGACGTTGGGGGCGAGATTTTCAAAGCTGCATCTTAGTGCGAAGCGGCATCTTGGTGCGGCTTGTGCAGATGTGATCACCGGAATCAATTCTCGATATCGAAACAACTGATTATTCCACCTCCCCACACGCACAGAGAACTTTTTCCGCATCGAGGTCTGAACGACTCCCATTTCAGCAATTTCCGCGGTCAGCCGAAGCGTTATTCAGCTTTGTGCGTTCTGCAGTGCTCTGCTTGAGCATCAAACTCAAGGCATTGAAGCAGATTCGTGAAATTCCAAGACTAGAGCAGATTTGGAGTAACGGATTAGGAAGTCAGAATTACGGAAGTGTTTCCAATCATGATCGTCGCCCTGTGATCCGGAAAGGTGGGCCACTCCTGGACACGAACTGTGGTTGAGAATCTGCGACTCCGGATGAATAAAGTCGAGGAAAAGTCATGGAAAACATCTTTGTCGGAAACCTCTCAGCTACAACAACTGAGAGCAACATCAGGTCACTGTTTGAGAGCTTCGGTACTGTCGAAACTGTAACGGTCGTCATCGACCGAGATTCTGGAGCGCCGCGTGGATTCGCATTTGTTGAGATGAGTAGCGAAGATCATGCGCGCCAAGCTATAGAAAACCTCAACGATACCGTTGTTGATGAGCACCGGATCAACGTTAACGCGGCGCGCCCGAAAGAGGCTGCCGGCGATTCTGTCCAAGATTCAATGAGGCGGCACCGCGACCATCGCTATTGAGCCAGGTCGCCCACGCTGTGGCACATAGTGGTGATTCGATTTCGGGTGACTTATTTCTCAAGCCCAGCCAATCACCGGCATCTGATAGTCGAGAGTATTCGGGATGGGAATCTAGCTCACGGGCCGCGCTGGTGATTCCATTTGTTCCAACTATGGCCACAAGGAGCTCAGCAAGTGCGAGTGCATCTTATCAACCCCAGCGATACAGCTTTCGGCACGTCGGTTATCACACCTCGTTGGCTATTTGTTCTGGCGGCGGCTACGCCTCGCGAACTCGGTGATCCGGTTATATGGGACGAATCACTGAGCCCGGTTGAAATCTCGCAGATCGAGCGCGGAGACATAGTCGGTATTGGAATCCACACAACGAACGCCCTGCGCGGATATCAACTTGGCAGAGCATTGCGCGATCGTGGAGCTACCGTCGTCTTTGGCGGGATCCATGCCACTCTCTTTCCAGATGAAGTACTGGAGCAGGGCGGGGCGCACGCGGTCGTGCGTGGAGACGGAGATATTGCCTGGGGCGAAGTTGTGACGGACTGCGTACGAGGAGTGTTAAGAAGGGTGTACGAAGGTGGACGCGTTCCGGGCGAACATCTCAAGTCTGCGCGTTGGGATCTGCTGCCGAAAGATCGATACATGTGGGGATCCGTGCAGACGGTTCGCGGCTGTCCGAAGCACTGCTCATTCTGTTCCGTGTGGCGAACCGATGGACAACGTCCGCGACAGCGCTCCACGGAGGTGGTAATTGAAGAGCTCACGCAGCTACGTCGTTTGGGCTTCCGCTTTGTCGCCCTTGCTGACGACAATTTTTATCCGGTGTCTCTCACCGATGTGAAACTAGCGGAACGGCAGAACAATGCAGCTCGTGTTACTGAGCTGCGCGCCATCCGCCAGGAGCGCTTTGCGCTGATGGAAGCCATGGCGGAACTTCCGGACGACATGGTTTTTCTGACACAAATCACAATGGAAGCAGCCGAAGATCCCGAATACCTCGAAGCCATGAGACGGGCTCACATTAAGGGCGCGCTGGTTGGAATTGAAACCGTGACACGAGAAGGCTTAAAAGGTATCTATAAAGACTTCAATCTTGCCGGAGACCGGCTGGCCGAGCAGCTTCAGAAATTCCGGGATCACGGCTTATATATCCTGGGGTCCTTCATCTTTGGACTTCAAACAGATCGGCCCGATACCTTCCAGGCAACTCTTGACCTTGCCGTGAAGGCGAAGCTTGCCTTCGCGCAATTCGTGACGCTTACGCCTCTGCCCGGTACGGTTGACTTCGAACGCTGGGAAAAGGAGCAGGGTGAGACTCCTCTGGAGGTGGATGGAGTTCCCATAACCCGGTATTGGTTGATTCCGAAACATCGGCGCCCCAAGATCCTCATTCCGCACCCCACGATGCAACCTGAAGAGATACGGACCCGAATGCAGTGGGTATGGAATCGCTTTTACAGTCTCGGACCAATCTGGACGCGTGCAGACTGCACCAAGAGATTGCGCTCGCGTCTCGCGTTCCTGCTGATTTCCAAACTCTATCGCCAGATGTATGCGAATACCGGATTCGCAACAGACAGCGCACGCCATTCCAGCGCAGCAACATGGGCACGACGACTTGCAAAGCCCTGCCGTAAGCTTTTCGCCGCGAAACCGATGCCGTCGTTGCGTGTTCCTGAACTGGGCTCCGGATCTGCTGGCGCGTTGAGAATTATCAGCTAGAAGAATTCGTTCCAGCTCGAAGGCCGCCAGTTACGCGCCAAGGCAGCGCTCACCTCGCCGTGCCCTTCCAACACGGATGGCTTCTCTGGAGAAGAGCTCATCGAGGCAGGTCCATGTGGAACAATCTGACATAGGATGCCGACACGACTCGAGGGAAGTCCACGAGCATGAGAGGGATGTTTCATGAGCACTCAGCGACCTTACATCATCTGTCACATGGCTTCATCCATCGACGGCAAGATCGATGGCACTGCTTTGAAAAATGTTATGCGTCCCGGTGAATACGAGGCGCTTCATTCCGAACTCGGTGGAACTGCCTGGATCTGCGGACGCACGACCATGCAGCAGCACTTTGCGAAAGCCGAGCCGTTCACGTCGGCAGCGAACACGCCCGCCGGACCCCAACCTGTTCATGTGGCGCGGCGCGCTGATACCCATGCAATCTCAGTCGATACGCATGGAAGGTTGGCTTGGGAGAGCAATGATGTCGGTGGCGATCACCTCATCTGCGTCGTCAGCGAGCAAGTCGCGACAGACTATCTCTCCATGCTGCGGGAGAAGCAGATCTCATACATCGTCGCAGGGCAGAGAGCGGTTGACTTGGTTCAGGCTGCCGCACTTCTGGCAGAGCACTTCGGAATCCGCACACTGATGTTGGAGGGTGGAGGCCACATCAACGGTAGCTTCCTGAGGGAAGGACTCGTGGACGAGGTGAGCCTTTTGTTGTTGCCCGGCATCGACGGAAGACATGAGATTCCAGCAGTATTTGACGGAATCGCTGCTAGTAACCACACGGCAGTTCCGTTAAAGCTTAAAGCGGTCGAACGACGTGAAGGCGATGCTCTCTGGCTTCGCTACGATGTAGTTCGGGGTTGATGGGCTGCCAGACTTGTGAGTTCCGCAATGGGTAAGTGCGACCTAAGAATCCGGATTCAGCCCGTGCTGAGGATGTTACGGGCATTCCTGTTTTCAAATTGGCCTCAGCGGCTGCTCTCGATTGGCGCACTCCGCATTGATTATGGCGCCACCTGCATAACGCGGGAGGCGAATGGAATCTACAGTAAGCACATGATCGACGCGAAAGCTTACTCTGCTGCCTCTGACAAATCGCCGCTTGCACGAACCTCCATCACGCGGCGCGATCCCACCGACAACGACGTACAAATCGAAATCCTCTTTTGCGGTGTCTGCCACTCCGACCTGCATACGGTGCGCAACGAGTGGAAAGACGTGATGCCGACCGTGTATCCGTGCGTGCCCGGGCACGAAATCGTAGGCCGTGTCACGAAGGTTGGCTCGGCTGTTACGAAATTCAAACCCGGCGATCTCGCCGCAGTTGGATGCCTTGTGGATTCGGACCGCACATGTCCCGAGTGCCAGGCAGGACTTGAGCAGTTCTGCCGTGCCTCAGCACTTACTTACAACGGCCCCGACAAACATCTCGGAGGAGTGACGTACGGCGGTTACTCGGAAAGCATCGTTGTGGACCAGCATTTCGTGCTGCGCGTTCCCGCTAAACTGAGCCTTGCAGGAGCAGCACCGCTGCTGTGCGCAGGAATCACGACCTATTCGCCCATGCGGCACTGGGGTGTGACAAAGGGCAAGAAAGTTGGTGTCGTAGGTCTTGGCGGACTCGGCCACATGGGCGTGAAATTCGCGCATGCGCTTGGAGCGCACACTGTCGTTTTCACGACTTCACCAAGCAAGAAGGAAGACGCTCTGCGGCTTGGGGCTGACGAAGTTGTCATTTCTAAGAACGCAGACGAGATGCAGAAGCACGTCGGCAGCTTCGATTTCATTCTCGATGCAGTCTCGGCCAATCACGACATCAATGCGTACATAAATCTGCTGAGCCGCGATGGCAATATCACGCTGGTTGGTGCACCGGAGAAGCCACTGCCGGTATCTGCCTTCGGACTTCTGATGGGACGGCGGAGCCTGTCGGGCTCGCCAATTGGGGGCATCGCGGAGACGCAGGAAATGCTGGATTTCTGCGGACAGCACAACATCACTGCTGATGTCGAGGTCATCCCAATACAGAAGATCAACGAAGCCTACGAACGCCTGCTCAAGTCTGACGTGAAGTACCGTTTCTCCATCGATATGGCTTCGCTCAAGGCCGAGTAACCACACTCGCAAGACACAGCAACATCGCAAGAATTGGAGTTATGAATGCAGAAACGCAAACTCGGTAAGAGCAATCTTGAAGTATCGGCAATCGGACTGGGCTGCATGGGCCTGAGCTTCGGACTAGGCCCGGCTGTCGACAAGGAAACCGGAATCAACTTGATCCGCGGTGCTTATGAACGCGGCGTGACGTTCTTTGACACGGCCGAGGTCTACGGCCCGTACGCAAACGAAGAACTGGTTGGGGAGGCGCTTGCGCCATTTCGGAAAAATGTGAAGATCGCAACGAAGTTCGGGTTCAAGATCGAAGATGGAAAGAATGTTGGACTTGATAGCCGCCCTGAGCACATCAAGCGGGTCGCGGAAGCATCGCTCAAGCGCCTAAGGACGGACGTTATCGATCTCTTCTATCAGCACCGAGTCGACGATCAGGTTCCCATCGAAGATGTTGCAGGTGCAGTGAAAGAACTCGTTCAGCAAGGCAAGGTGAAACATTTCGGATTGTCTGAAGCCGGCGTCCAGACAATTCGCCGCGCACACGCCGTTCAGCCCGTGACGGCGTTGCAGAGCGAGTATTCACTGTTCTGGAGAGAGCCCGAGCAGGAAGTCATCCCAACGCTGGAAGAACTTGGCATTGGCTTTGTTCCTTTTAGCCCGCTCGGAAAGGGCTTCCTTACTGGTTCAATCAACAAGGACACGCAGTTCGATAAGACTGACTTCCGCAATATCGTTCCACGCTTCTCGCCAGAGAATCGCGAATCGAACCAGGCCTTGGTTGATCTGGTTGGCGAGTTTGCAAAAGAGAAGAACGCGACACCCGCGCAGATCGCGCTTGCTTGGCTCTTGGCCAAGAAGCCCTGGATCGTGCCGATTCCAGGCACGACGAAGCTGCATCGGTTGGAAGAAAACGTAGGAGGCGCGAACGTGACGCTGTCGCCTGATGATGTGCGGCAACTGGATGAAGCGACATCGAAGATCGAACTGCGGGGTGCTCGCTATCCCGAGCATCTGCAAAAGCTGGTAGGGCGATAAGCGCCGCATGAGAGATGGGGCGTGCAGTGTGCGCGCTCTCATCGAAAATCCTGCGTCAGAGCCTGAGCGTGTACAAGACTAGGAAGGAAGCAAAGCATGGAGATAATTAGAGTGGGATCGCAGTCGTCGGTAAAAGGACCTTCAGAATGGTTCACAGGAACCGTGAGAATTGATTCACCGTTTCATCGTAATGCGCCTGCGCGAATTGGGGGAGCAGTCGTTACGTTTGAGCCCGGCGCTCGGACCGCATGGCATACGCATCCGCTCGGTCAGACGTTGATCGTCACTGCTGGATGCGGTTTGGCACAGCACGAAGGCGGACCTGTTGAGGCGATTCGTCCCGGCGATGTGGTCTGGTTCGAGCCTGGAGAGAAGCACTGGCACGGCGCAACATCCGCCACTGCCATAACGCACATAGCTATTGCCGAGTCACTAGACGGAAAAGTCGTTGACTGGTTGGAGAAGGTCACCGATGAGCAGTACGCCGGAAGTAGTCGTTGAGAGTCGATTCGCGGCGGATGGATAGCTAGGGAGAGTCGTGTTAGTGACGCGTTCCTTGAGAGATCGCGTCACTAACACAGCTACTTTGTACTTGCTTGGGAATCAGTAAATAAGTCTAAAGAGTAATCAATTCGTATTGATCATTGCCCATCTTCAGTTCTTTCAAATAGGACAACTGGCGCAGACCCTGGCGGGACTCAATGCGTTCTTTGAGGTCGTGAAGTTCTGCTTCGGGTAGTTTGTAAACCATATCAATCGAAGCCTGATCGACGGCCAGAATATCTGTCGAGGCCAGGATGCCGAGGTTACGTGCCTTCGGCGGAGCCGCGCTTACGCCCGCGCAATCGCAGTCCACGGACATGTTGCGAAGCACATTGATGTAGACGATCTTCTTGCCAAAGTGATCCATCGTGGCTTTGGCCGATTCCACCATGTTCTCCATGAATGGCTCGCCCTTAAGCCATGCAGCGTAGTTTTCATTGTCCGGGGCAGCGTGCACCATCTTCTTGCCAATTTGCCCGTCTGCGCAGCCAATGGCGATGTTCTTCAGCGAACCGCCGAACCCGCCCATCATGTGTCCCTTAAAGTGAGTGAGCACCACCATCGAATCGTAGTTCAGCATGTGTTTGCCGACTGACATTTCTTTGAAGTGCTTGCCACCCTTGACGGGGATCATCACCGCGCCGTCCTCGTCCATAATGTCCACCGGGCAGAAGTCCCAGCCATTAATCTTTAGAGTTTCGCGATGGTCAGCCGTCGTGTATCGATTGCCCTTATATAAGGTGTTCGTTTCGACCAAGCTGCTATTGGGAATGTGCTGCTGGAGGGCTTTCACCATATCGCGCGGCAGAATGTTGGGGCCATGCTGCTCGCCGGTGTGAATCTTAATGGCTACCTTGCCGCTCACGTTCTGTGCGATCTTCGAGTACACCTTCAGCAGTCCATCACCGCTGATGTCGTTCGTAAAATAGACGGGAGACTTGCTCTGTGCGGGTTGAGTTTCACTGCCGAAACCGGTTGTGTTACATACGGCAATACCACCGAGTGCGATCGCACTCTTTTTAAGAAAGGTACGCCGCAAGATCTGATCTTCCATCGTTCTTCTCCTGATTCAGAAGCTCTGCCGATGAACTCAGGATACACCGCACGACCAACTTGCGACATGCAGAATGCGCCGTAATGCATGCAAAGCACGCCGACTACAAGGCAATCTCGAAGAGTGCTTGCGGTGCGGTAGGCTCGCTGGCCGGACTTGCCGGAATGCTTTAGGTTCTCGGAGAGACATCTGGCTGCCAGCCATCCACATCTCACGGCGTTCATGCGTATCCAACACGGCTGAGAAACGGCAGGTGCCCTGTGCTGATTTCACTCTTTGTCGCTTGTTATAACGATCTCGTATTTCCGCAGACCGGGCGTGCTGTCGTAAAGGTGCTGGAGCGCCTGGGACATCAAGTCGAATTTCGCATGGGGCAAACCTGTTGTGGGCAGATGCACAGCAATACGGGTTATGCCAAAGAAGCAACCGTGCTGATGCGACGCTTCGTGGATACATTCCGAGATGCGGAAGTCATCTGCATTCCTTCAAGTTCCTGCGTGGCGACGATCCGAACGCAATATCGGAAACTTGCGGCTGAGACTGGCAATCTCGCGCTGATGGCCGCCGTAAACGAGATAGTGCCGCGCGTGTTCGAGTTCTCGGAGTTGCTGGCGAGGCATCTCGGGACAGACGACGTCGGAGCTTACTATCCGCATCGGGTCACCTATCATCCCTCGTGCCACGGACTCCGCGTGCTTGATCTCGGAGATGTGCCTTACCGCCTCCTGCGCAATGTTCGCGGGCTAGATCTCGCCGAATTGCCCGAAAAGGAAGAGTGCTGCGGGTTCGGCGGAACCTTCGCCATTAAGAACGCCGATACCTCGGCAGCGATGCTCTCCGACAAAGTGCGTACAGTGCTCGACAGCGGAGCCGAGGTGTGTGTCGCCACTGACAATTCATGTCTGATGCACATCTTCGGAGCTCTGCATCGCGAGCGAACCGGCGTGAGAACGGCTCATATCGCAGAGGTCCTCGCTTCAACCGAACAGGAGCCATTTGCATGAAGGTCAGGATTGGCATGACTGAAACCGCGCTGCCTTTTCCTGAAGCGGCGCGCGAGACAGTGCAGGACACACAACTTCGGCACAATGTGCGGCGAGCCACCGACACCATTCGCGGCAAGCGCCGAAACATGGTTGCCGAAATGCCTGACTGGGAGCAACTGCGCGAGTCCGGCAGTGCAATCAAGCGTCACGTCATGCGCTATCTCGACATCTACCTTGAGCGCTTTGAGGAGCAGGTAACCAAAGCGGGCGGCCACGTTCATTGGGCTGAAGATGCCGACCAAGCGCGTGAGATCATCCGCGATCTGGTACTCGACTACGGCGGACGCGAGGTCATCAAGGTAAAGACGATGACTTCGGACGAGATCGAACTCAATACCTATCTGCAGAACTCCGGCATAACACCGTTTGAAACTGATCTGGCCGACCTCATCATTCAGCTTGGAAGAGACTATCCGACCCACATCGTAGTACCAGCGCTGCACAAGAACCGTTCGCAAATAGAACAAATATTCAAGTCGAAGATGCCGCTCGCAGAGCTTGGCATCGACCACCTGACGTCTGAGCCAAGCGCTCTGGCCGAAGCTGCTCGTCGTTACCTGCGCGAACGTTTCCTTCGCGTGAAGATCGGCATTAGCGGAGCAAATTACGCCATTGCTGAAACCGGTTCGCTCGTCGTTGTGGAGAGCGAGGGCAACGGCAGAATGTGTCTTACGCTTCCCGACGTGCTCATTAGTCTTGTGGGCATTGAGAAAATCATTCCGACGTTCCAGGATCTCGAAGTCTATCTACAGATGATTGCGCGATCGGCTACGGGCGAGCGCATGAGTCCCTACACATCGATCTGGACCGGCGTGAATCCAGAGGACGGGCCCAAAGAATTCCACGTCGTTCTACTCGACAATGGACGCACCAACGTTCTCGCTGACGCAGAGGGCCGCCAAGCTTTGCATTGCATTCGCTGTGCTGCCTGCTTGAATGCTTGTCCCGTTTACCGTCGCACCGGAGGTCACGCTTATGGATCCGTCTACCCGGGACCGATTGGCGCAATCCTGACGCCTCAATTGCTCGCACTCGAAGGGGCACGTTCTCTTCCGTATGCGTCCTCGCTGTGCGGCGCGTGTTATGAAGCGTGTCCTGTAAAGATCAACATTCCTGAAGTGCTCATCCACTTGCGTTCGGAGGTCGTGGCGGAAGAGCGCCAGTCGTTTGTAGGATCGCTGAACAGAGAGAATCTTGCCATGCAGGCCGCACTGCGGTTGTTCGAACATCCTGAGCTCCTGGAAAGCGCTTACCGATTGGCGCGCATCGGACAGGGACCCATGGTGGAACAGGGAGTACTACCCTACGTCCCGGGACTAACAGCGTGGACGCGTACGCGCGACTTCATCGCCATTCCGCCGCATAGTTTTCGCGAATGGTGGAAAACTCGAGAAGCGGAGAAAGCTGCATGAGAACATCGGCAAAGAATCACGCCGCAAAGCTGGCCATACTTGGACGAATCAAGCGTGCGGTCGACGCGCCTGAGTCGGCGCTTTGGGGGAGAGACCAGCGCCTATCGCAAGAGTGGCAGAGCATCCCCCGACAGTTCCGACGTGATGGATCATCCGATGCTAACGATCGCGTCGCACTGTTTCGGTCGCGTCTCGACCACTATGGCGCCCCATCACACGTGACTAGTATGAACGACGTGAGTAGCACGGTTCTCAGGGTTCTGCAGGAGAGAGGCAAACGGCGACTAGTCGTGACACCTGATGTTCCCGATGAGTGGCTCCCTCGTGAACTCGAACTCAATCGCGATCCTGCGATTTCCAACGATGAACTAACTCGTGTCGAGGGCGTCATCACCGGTTGCACGATCGCGATTGCTCTGACCGGAGCGATCGTTCTGTCATCGACTAACAATGGACGCCGTGCGCTGAGCCTCGTCCCGGACTACGAACTCTGCATTGTTCGTGAGGATCAGATCGTGGAGTTCATGCCTGACGCAATTGCGAAACTCCAACCGGTGGCGACGACTCCGCTCACCTTTTTTGCCGGACCCTCAGCCACCGTCGATATCGAGATGATTCGTGTTCGAGGCGTGCACGGGCCACGCGCACTGGATGTAGTCATCGCCTCATAAGCGCGCAAAAAGGACCGGCGCTTCTCCAGCGCCGGTCGCGTAACACTCAGTCCCTTGTTGTCAACCGACGATCAGTGGACGCATCATGTCGTGTTCTTCATGTTCAAGGATGTGGCAGTGCCATACGTATTCATGTCCACCCGTCCGGGGACTGACTGCGGTGCGCATAGCGTCCGTGGGCAGACTCGGAAGATCGAACTTCATAATCACTGTCGTCACTTCTCCAGGATTCATGCGCACAGTCTCCTTCCACCCCACCTCATTCGGATCCGGAGGCTTCGGTGGTCCCGTGTAACTCCAGTTATTCGGATCTCCCTCAAACGACTGTCGTTGGATCAACTGAACGTTCACTAAGTGGAAATGAATCGGATGGGTATCACCCGTCAAATTCATAATCTGCCACACTTCTGTCCCTCCGGCGGCAGGGTTCTCCGTCACACCCGCCAGATAAGGCCGCGACCAAGTAGGGATTCCCTGATTGTTGATCCCGCTCTGCGTCGAGGTCCCCAGCATCTGAATCAATCGGCCGTATTCGTCGAAATCTTCATTGAGCGTGAGCATGCGCGTCGGCACACCGGTGAACGGAAACGCCGGTACCGAAGGATCGCTGTTAGTGTAGAGCAGTCCCGGTTGATTTCCATTCAGGAAGTTGGTGCGCAGTTGCACATTCAACTCTGCCAGCCACGCTGCCGTGCTAATGCTGTCTCCCGTTCCTGCATCGACAACGATCTTCAGCAGAGTGCGCGTGTTCGGACCATAGCCGAGCTTGGTGCTTGGCGCGCCACCGCTCGCGGTTTGATCTCCGTCCCCCGTGAAGTAATCATTTCGACTGTCTCCAGAGGGGAAGGGCGCCGGTGCATCGCTGTACAAAATGAAACTTGAACCCGCAGGAACGCCGTTGAAATCGATAATGACATCCGCGCGCTCTGCCGGAGCCAAAAGCAGGTTGAAAGGTCCATCTGGAATCGCCGATGCGCCCTCTGGATCTCCGGGATCCATAGGAATTGGCGTCTTGTTCTCGTGCACCGCTACTTGCGTCAGGAATCCGCCTTCCGTCCCCACCTGATACATCTTTGGTCCAGCGACCCCAATCTTCGCTTCGCCGGGATTCGACTTGTCTTCCGCATATAGGCTCAGGTGATAGAAGCGAGCCTGTGCCGCATTTAGCATGCGGAATCGCACCCGCTTCGGAGCTACATGAAGCTTCGGGTACAGGCCGCCGTTGATTAGCGTAGTGTCGAAGAATGCTTCCGGCACAACCGAAACAGGCGGCAGAGGCATAGTCCCTTGCGATGGCTCATCCGTCGTCGGCCCCCAATCCCAACGTCCTTTCGGGTTGGGGACTCCACCCTCGAAGTCGTTTACCTCATACTGATGCGGATACCACAGCGAGTCCGGACCACCCCACCGCCAGGTAGGATCGTGACGACGAATATCTCTCGCAACGAAGCTCTTGTCCTGAATAATCAGCGGAATGCCCACCAAGTCTGGCAGCAGTCCCGAACTGACAAGCGCCAGTTCGAAGTCATCCACGATAATGTATGCCGACGCAAGCCCCGCATAAGCATTCAGTCGTGTTAGGCCGACCGCGTGATCGTGAAACCATAACAGCCTCGCACTCAGATCATTGGGATAGTAGTAACTCGCCGTCCCTGGCACCGATGGGTACCCAGGCACATTCATGAAACTTGCGCCATGCGTTCCCGTCGGCGTGTACCACTGGAAAGGTGTTCCATCGCTGAACCATGGCGTCAGCCCGCCGTGCAGATGAGTAGTAATTCTGTTGGTTGGCAGGTCGCCGACCATCTCACCGTTCGGCCCAGCCATCAACGTGGGATCGACTGGCAGTATGTGCCTGTCCGGAATGAGATTCGTCACGGTCAACAGGACTGGCGTTCCGCGTTTCGCAACGATGACCCCCGCCAAGTATTTCTGCGTTCTGTTGAACACGTCGGTGTAGCCGAAAAAATCTGTTGGCCCCGGCAGGTCCGGATGCATCACTTGGCCGAACTTTGTTGCCGCAAGATTGTAGAGATCAGTGCTCTTTCCCGCGAAGTTCACAGAATGTTTCGTGGCCAGCGGAATGTACTGGCCAATTTCGTTTTGCGCCGAGGGTCCAATCCCCGGCAGAGTTGTCACAAACTTTCGAATGTTGGTGGGACTTTGTGCGTACGGCCAGGCTCGGTCACGAAGTACCAGCGCTCCAGCACTCGCCATGGCTGCAGACTTCAAGAATTGTCGACGATTCAGCATCAGCCTTCTCCTCCCCCGGGAGAAAATGAACGGAATCCACCAGAGTTTTAGATTTGAATAGCCCCTATTCCTTGCCGGTCAGCCAGGATCTGCAGTGTCCTGTGACCGAAAGTGTACACGGGTGTACACCACATTCAGGGCAGTTCCTACGCACGCCGTCACTGTGTCGTGTGATAACCCAACTTCGATTGTGTGATGAGTTCACTGCACTAGGGCGAGCGATGCGGTGGGCCTCGCAAGGATTACAACAGAGGCTTTGTCGGCCGCCCCTGGGGAATTGAGACAGCCGACTCAAGCGAGGAATTCAGCGGGTCTACTTAGCCCGCGACCTTAGTTCCAAATGTCCGCGCCAAGATCGAATAGGTTCGCATCTCTCGTTAGCAGTGACGCGTTAAGCTACATGCACTTTGGCGTTGCCGTTGATCAGCAGTCTGAGTTGCTGCAGTAAACTTTTCAAAGCCACAGACTGAGCACTCAGTTCTTCGCTCGAAGCAGCATTCTCCTGCGAAGATGCTGCAGTTGTCTGAGTGACCTGCTCAATCTGGTGCACCGCCTCAGAGATCTGCCCCAGTCCCGTTACTTGTTGCTGACTCGCCGACGAAACCTGCTCGATGAGCTCGCGTATTGCAGTGGACTGCTGAGTAACTCGCGCAATCAACACACTGGCTTCGTCAACACGCATCTTCCCATTTTCGGCTGCCGCGACCGACTCTTGTACCAGCTTCGTGGTGTCTTGAGCGGCATTCGCACATTTTGCTGCAAGTTGGCGCACCTCCTCCGCGACCACGCCGAAACCCATTCCTGCCTCGCCCGCACGCGCGGCTTCGATCGCCGCGTTCAACGCCAATATGTTCGTCTGGAATGCGATTTCATCAATTGCGTGCAGGATGCTGCCAATCTTTTCGCTGGATTTGCCAATCGCCGACATTGCCACTTTCAGTTCAGAGAGCTTGGAGCTTGTCTGCTCGACTTCTCGAGCCGACTCTTGCGTCAAATCGCAAGCGGACCTAGCAGTTTCAGCGTTCTGCTGAGACATCGACCTGATTTCTACGCTAGACGCGGAGGTTTGCTCCGTTGCCGCTGCTTGCTCGGAAGCGCCTTGCGCTAAGGCTTGCGATGAGCTTGCAATCTGCGATGCTGCAACGTTTACCTGCTCCGCTCCGGCATGAAGTTCCTCTGAAAGGCCGTTAAGGTTCTTGCTAATCTTGTCCAGAATTTTCCAGATCACTGCAGCAATTGCGAGCGCTATCATCCATAAAACGCCAATAAGAAGTTTGGCCGAGCGAATCACCTGTTTGTTCGAGGCTCTATCTTCTTCTAGAAACATGTGCGATCGACGAATGTGTTCTTTTGCATCCTTGGTCAGACGATTGAACAACGGAGTGAGGTTCTCTGCCGAATATTTGATAGCCTCTTCCGTCTTGCCCTGAGCAAACAGTTGGTTCAATGCGGACCTGTGTCGTTCAATTGCATCGAGATCGCTCAGCGACTCCGACAATTCAGCCTGCCCTTTGGCAGTGATGGTCAATGGCTTAAGGGCCGCGATATTGCTTCTAACGTGCTCAACGGATTCTTGGAAAATCCGGTCGTTGTCTTGCACCTTTGCCGGGTTTTTGGAGACCCAGCCGAGCATGGCTCCGCGGTTCGCCGCACGGATTTCGTTGAGAGAGGAATTGACATCCCCGTTCAGTTCAATCTTGACCAGCGTCTGGTCAACGGTCTCCTGAAAGTTGCGATCGAGCTTTGAAATCGATGCCAGCGAGGAAAGGCTGAGAATCGCGATCAGCACGATGGAAGTTGAGTTAATTGCGATGAGTTTTTGACGTAACGACATTTCCCCTCGAGAGCGGTGCAAAGTATTTCAGTGCAGCAAGCTTTCAGTGATATCGGCAGGCAGGTGTTTGTTCATCTAGGATTTTTAGAGGTATTCGTCTTGAAAGGCCACCTAGAGGGCACACCTTAGTTCAGAAAGGATGATATCGATGAGAGGTTTTGTATCGAACGGGTGCCCACATCCGCCATTTCTGCGAATGTGGGATAGTGGTCAAATATCTACTTCGATTTCCACCTCAACTCCAGCCCTGCAATCACGCCACGACCCGGCATAGGCACACCGGGAATGTCCTGGTAGCTCGTGTCCGTGAGGTTTGTCAGTTGCACGTAAGGCTTCACGTAGCGGAATTCGCGACCCACTGTCCACTCCACCAGTGGATAAGCACCGGTCTCAAACCTCTGCAAGGCCATGACGCGAAATCGCGAATCGAATCCAGCCGCCCGGCTCCACCAAGTCGCCACCGCCAAGTGCTCAGGATAGTTAAATGCATATTTCGATTGCATCCCATTCAGCGTCGCCGCCGAACCGTGCATTCCTGTGTATGCTAGTTCAACGCGCTGTTGCCGCGGCAGTTCCCACCGCAGATCAATCTCGGTTCCCGTGAAGCTCAAGTTGTCGATATTTCCTGCCGTGTATGGACCCGTTGAATTCGTCGCGCGTACATAGTCGATCACGTCGCGGTCACGTCGATGGAACACGTCAGCATCCAGCACCAGTCCCCGCGTAATCGCAATCTGCACTCCGCCCTCAAAGCTCCATGCCGACTCCGGTTTGAGGTTGGGGTTCCCAATGTTCGCCGGATCGCTGTAGTAAAGGTCCGTGTAAGTCGGCAGCCTGAAAGCATGCGACGCCGACGCCCGGAGCTTTATCCGGCTGCTCGCCCAGTACGCACCCGAAACAGATGGACTGAAAACCTGCCGCCCTGCTGTATAGATCTGCTCCCTCGCACCTACGTTCACTGAGAACCTGCGTAGCGTCCTCGCATCGAAAGCTGCATAGAATCCACCCTGATCCCGTTGATGTCGTCCAAGATTGGAGCTGGCAATCGATTCGCGAATGCCGTCCACACCGTAATACACGCGCATGGTCTCCCCAAGCTTTTCGAATCTGCGCAGTGCTGCCTGGTACGACTCATCTACGTGGTTGTTCTCGTACACCGATGGCCTCGTGCGAAACAGCACGAACTCATCCGTGTGCCGCCGATATCCGAAATCAGCAATCGTCTGCGTTCCAATCGGCTGAGTCCACGCCGCCAGCCAGCCCTTCCCGCGCTCCCAACTTGGGTAGCTCCCATAAAAGCCCTGTGCTCCATAAGGCCGGTCGCTGATACCCAGCAGAACATCACTGCGCCCCAGTGCTGTGCCAATCGAAGTCTCCGAGGCGATTGCCAGGTTACGGTAATCGCGATTCTGTATGAATCCAGTCGAAAGCTCTCGCACAAAGGTCAGTTGTTCGGCAAACTGCTTCCGCGCATACGTCAGCGCACCGTTCTGCTGATTCGTCCCGAAGTTCCCGATCCCCGCTCCCAGTCTGACCTCGGTGGCTTCCGGCACCCGCGTTATGAAGTTCACTGCTCCACCCATTGCGTCCGAACCGTACAGCGTCGAGCCCGAGCCTTTCAGCACCTCGACCCGCTGTACCGACTCAAAAGGGAAGGGAATATCCAGATTGTTGTGTCCGGTCTGCGCGTCATTGAGACGCAATCCATTCACGAGTATCAATGTTTCGCCGAACGATGATCCGCGAATAGAAATATCGGCCGAGGTCCCCGGTGCGCGCTCACGCACGTCGAGAGAAGAATCCTGCTGCAGCACGTCCGCCCAGTTGCGATACTCAGCCGGAGACTGGCCCACTTCCACGGTGCTCACGCTGCGGTCTGTTTCCTCCAGCGGAACGACGTCGTAGCTTCCCGTCACCACTACCTTTTCTTGGTGGTGAAGTGGCTTGTTCCCATCCGGCGTCGCCGGGCTCGCTTCCGGAATGCCTTGTGCTAGTGCTACCGAACAGCAAATGAGTATGAATGCCCAAATCTTCATGTGATTGCTCGCTTTTGTTTCCTTTACGGGTGTCATCCCTGAGCAAAGCGAAGGATCTCAACTGCCGTCCAATCTCCTCCACCAAGTAGGTCACCAACTCCGGTTCCAATACCACCGTTCATTCTGGTTGCGAGTAGCTGCCATTTCAATGATGCTTAAATAAGGTGCTTAATAGTTGAACGGTTCAATTATGTAGAATGAAACCATGCGCATCGATGCTTTCCTTCGACAAAGCCCTATGTTCACCGTCAACCGAGCCGCTCGTCGTTTCGATGCCCTCGCCAGCCAGGCTTTAGCTGCCGACAGTCTTACCTTCCTCGAGGGCCTCGTTCTCGCTGCCATCTTCTTCGATGCTCCGGTCTCGGCTAAGCCTTCGCAATTGGCCGAAACCTTTGCGACCACTCGCGGCAACGTGAGCCATTGCATTTCATCGCTTGAGGCCAAGGGCTTCCTGCAGCGTGAGATCGATCCCTCCGACGCCCGGTCCTATTTGTTGTCATTGAAGCCGCAGGGCAAGCGATGTGCTCTGCGCGTCATTCGCGCCTTCGACAAACTGCAGGCAGAGTTCGAGAAGGAGGTGGGCAAGGCGCGCCTGAGCGAGACTCTGGAAACCATCCACAAACTCGAGGCGCTTGCCCCTGTTCTGTAGCTATTCTTTTACGGCGATTCCCAGCGCCTTCATCTTGCGATAAAGATGACTGCGTTCCAATCCCAGAACTTCGGCTGTGCGGCTCACGTTTCCGTTGTTTTCGTCGAGCTTTTTCAGAATGTAATCACGCTCATAGGCCGCGCGAGCTTCGTGCAGCGTGCTGAACTCGCCCAGCGACCGCCTTGTTCCTTCGCGATAGAGCATCGAAGGCAAATGCTTACGTTCCAGCCTCTGCACCGTCGGATTCATAATCACCACGCGCTCAATCACGTTGCGCAACTCGCGAACGTTTCCTGGCCAGGAGTAACGCGTCAGAACTTCGATTCCATCGTCTGTAATTTCTTTCGTTCTGCGGCTGTACTGGCTTGAGAATTCCTTGAGGAAGTGTCGCGCCAGCACGGGGATATCTTCTTTGCGTTCGCGCAGAGGGGGCACCACAAATGGCACAACGTTCAGCCTGTAGAACAGGTCTTCGCGGAAATTTCCTCGCGCAATCTCCTCTTCCAAATCCTTATTTGTCGCGGCGATCACGCGCACGTTCACTGTGATCGGGTCCTCCATTCCTACCGGAGCGAATCGTCCTTCGTCGAGCATGCGCAGCACTTTCGACTGCGTCTTCAGACTCATGTCGCCCACTTCGTCCAGGAAGAGTGTTCCGCCATCAGCCTTGCGCAGCTTGCCTTCTTTCTCCGTGTCGGCTCCGGGGAACGCGCCCTTACAGTAGCCAAATAGCTCGCTCTCGATCAGGTCTTCGGGAATCGCCGCACAATTCACTTCCACAAACATCTCGTCTTTGCGCAGGCTCTGTGCGTGGATCGCTCTCGCCACCAACTCTTTGCCCGTCCCGCTTTCGCCGTAGATCAGCACGCGTCCGTTCGTCGCTGCCATCAACCCAATCTGCTGTCGTAGCGCCTTCATCGGAATACTCTCGCCAACGATTTCGGCGTGCGACATCTGGCGCTTCAGTTCCTGGTTCTGCGTGCGTAGCTTGCGTGCTTCGGCTGCGTTTTTCACGACGATCAGAGTCTTATCGAGTGACAGCGGTTTTTCTAGGAAGTCATACGCGCCCAGCTTAGTGGCCTTCACGGCAGTCTCCACGGTGCCGTGTCCGGAAATCATGACCACTTCCGGACGGTCTTCCAAATCTTTCACCTGCTGCAGCACGGCCAAGCCGTCCATCTGCGGCATCCAGATGTCCAGCAGCACCACATCAAAATGCTGGTCGCGAATTAGTGCCAGCCCGCTCTCGCCATCCTCGGCGGGAGTCACGCGATAGCCTTCATCTTCAAGAATGCCGCCCAGCGTCTCGCGAATGCTCGGTTCGTCGTCCACCACCAGGATGTGCGTCATCGTTTCCTTTCCTTCTTAAGCTTGCTCGCGAGTTTCAGCTTCTTCTTCGGCAGATGCTCCAGAGTTCGTCGCCACCGGAAGTTCCACCACGAACCGCGTTCCTACTGGATGATTCTGTTCCACGCGGATCGTTGCGTTGTGATCTTCCAGAATGCGCGCCACAATTGCCAACCCGAGTCCCGTGCCTCGCGCTTTGGTCGAGAAGTAGGGCAGGAACAGCTTCTCCTTCGTCTCGGCTGAAACACCCTCGCCCGTGTCGGCAATTTCAATCTCGACTGCGTCCCGCGTATCAAGCAACGACGTGCAAATGCGGATTTCCCGCACCACAGCGTTCTTCATACTCTCGGCAGCGTTGTCCACCAGGTTCGCCACGACTCGCTTGATCGCCTCGGGATCGGCCATCACGTTCGGCAGGTCCGGTGCAAGATCCAGCCTCACATTCACGTCCGCGAGCCTCCCATCGAACAGCGACATGGCGTTCATCACAATGTGGTTCAGGTCTGCTGGATGAGGTTGCGATTGCGGAAATCGCGCCAAGGTCGAGAACTCGTCCACCAGCTTTCGGACCGATTCCACGGCGCTGCTGATCGTATTCGTACAGTTTTCGATGATGGATCGCGATTGTGCTTCGTCGCGTACTCCGCGTTCAATGTGTCGCTTGATGCGCTCGGCCGAGAGTGCAATCGGCGTCAGCGGATTTTTGATTTCGTGCGCCACCCTGCGCGCTACCTCGCGCCATGCAACCTGCTTCTGAGCTTTCAGCAAATCGCTCATGTCTTCGAAAACGATCACGTAGCCGAGGCGTCTGCGTTGCTGACCTCCGCTCATCGAAGCTACCGTGACGCTCACCTCGAGGCTTCGTTCGCCATTCGAAATTTCCATTTGCGCGGTTGTCGTGCCCATGCGGTCAGCCTTGCGCGTCAGCCTTCGAATATCGTCAGCGACGTCGGTATCTGCAGGGAACAGATCTGCCAGTCGCAATCCGCTTTGTATGCCTTGTTGCTGCACTCCCTTCGGCTGGAACATGCGAATCAGCGCAGCATTCACTCGCATCACTTGTCCCGAATCGTCCATCGAGAGCACGCCTGAAGGAATGCTCTCCAGGATGGTTTCCATGTGCAGCCTGCGTTCTTCGAGTCGGGCATTCACATCTTGCAGTTGGCGGCGATTGCTCTCCAACTCGGCGGCCATAGTGTTAAACGAACCCACCAATTGTCCAAGCTCGTCACCCGCATACACATCTACTCGATAGTCGAGCTTGCCTGCCGAAATTGCCTGCGTGCCTTCGGCCAAAGCTGTCACCGGGCGCGTCACAACCTTGCTCAGTGCCAGTGCAGACCACGTTGTTCCAAACAGCACCAGCAACGTGATCAGCAGCAGTGCCTGCATGTACGTCTGTCTAATGAGCTTGTTGTTGCGGCGTAGATCTTGATACCTGCGCTCGCTCTGATCCAGTT
Organism: Koromonas humicola; assembly: GCF_059726255.1. Lineage (NCBI taxonomy): Bacteria > Pseudomonadati > Acidobacteriota > Terriglobia > Terriglobales > Koromonadaceae > Koromonas > Koromonas humicola. The sequence goes on along the minus strand of NZ_AP040873.1, from coordinate 3,328,663 downwards.
GTGAGAGTGCCTGGCTGTAATTGTCCGGCAGCGGCAGTGCGATTGCCACGTACCCAAGGTTCTCTACCGGAGCCACGCCAAGAATGTATTCGCGGTTGTTGAGCGTGAATTGTCCAGACTTGTTGCCGAGTGTCGTCACGTTCGGAAGCGCGTTGCGCAGCGCACTCCACGGTAGCGGAGCTCCAAAGCTGGCTTCTAGTTCTCCCTTGTAGATCGCCAGCGCAAATCCGCCTTGCAGCACGGTTTCATGCTCCCGAAACTGCTGCACCAAACTGCCGAATTTTCCGGAGTGAAATGTCTTCAGTGCCTCTGGACTGGTCGCAATTGCCCGCGCCTGTGCCTGCGCGTTCTGTCCTGCATAACTGATCAACAACTCGGCGACCGCAGCGCTGCGACCATGCACTTCCTCGATCGGTTGCGAAAACCATTTGTCTATCGAGCGATTCATCAGCCCATAGGCAAAGAGGAACATGGCGATCACTGGCCCGAATGACAGCACCAGTGCGCCCAGCACCATCTTGCTTCGGAATCGCGACCCTGCCGCTCCGGCCTGCCGCTCCAGATAGAGCTTTAGCAGTGTGCGCAGCAGCACGAAGATCAGCGCCACCAGCGCCAGAAAGATCAGCGCCGAGAGTGCCGCAAAGACAAATGTCTGAATCAGGGAATCCGGACGCAGGAACTTCAGGTTGAACCACTGCTGCGAGAAGATCACAAATACCAGCAGGGCTATTCCGGCACCAAGCCACGAAAGCCGGCGGCGCCGCGAGCGAGTTGGCTGAGGCGTGGTCAACGAAACCTCTCGACTGTGATTCTAGTGCAGAAAAGACACGATTTGTCGTGGAAAAGCAAATACGTGGTGCAGATAAGGTTTCTGCAAGTCTCTATTCCCGGTGAGTTCGCGTGGCTGGACTACCAGTCTCAGCCCAAAACGCATGGATGGCACGTTTCAAGCTGGTTTGCAGCCCCAGGTTGAAGCGCTTCAGGTCAATTACGAGATGACTGGTGTCCATCATCAGCAACCGCTCGCGCACGACGTCATAAACCACTTCGTCCACCAGAGACATGTCACTCACCAGCATCGAGATGCTGTAGCCGTCGTGCATACGCTGCTTCCCATGCTCGAAACTGGCAATCAACGACTGGTCTGTTGGCTCGTCCGGGTCAGGCGACTCCAACTGGGTTGCAAGTTCATGAAGAATCGCTTCTAGATGATCGATGCGTTGTGCATCCGTCAGGGGCATGGAAGCAAGCGTGGGGTCTACCTTCATCCTGAGGAGCACTTTTGCGCTGATCTCTTCCGCGTGTTCGTGAAGTAGAGCGGCCAATCTCATCGGCTGCCTTGATTCCCGAGGGGCCGACTTGTGCGCGATCTTTTCGATCAACGTGACAAGCTCATCCACTCGCGCTGGCTTCACCACATAGTCGTCTACTTGGCGTTGAATGGCGGATAGCGCATCTTCGAAAGCCGGGAACCCGGTCATGATCAGGTTGATGCAATCCGGTTGAGTGCGCCGCATCGCGCTGACTACTGTGAATCCGTCTCCGGGCTCTCCAATGTTCAGGTCGGAAATCAGAATATCGAACTGCTTTGTGGTGATCTCGCGCAGTGCTTCGGAAACCGTAGCTGCGGTTGTGACCTCGAAGCCTTTTAGTTTGAGGATTTCCGGGAAGGTTAGTCGAATGCCCGCCTCGTCGTCGACGAACAAGACGCGTTTTGCTTTCATTGCAGACTCCTATCCCAGACAGGGCTGCCAAGCAACAACGCCCTACAGTATGGCGCAAACGCGCTGGGCATAAGTGAAAAGCCGAATGCTCCTTGGGAACGTTCCCGATTTGGAACTAATGATTTTGCACATCTGACGTATGCAGTCAAGAAATAAGCAAAAACCCTCGACACTGTCGCCGAGGGTTTTGCGTACCAAACATCAAGGTCCAGTCTATTGTGCGTCCGCGCTCAGAGTGGTCGCTGCCGAGATCAGGTCTGCGCTCTAGCATTCGTGTGCTGGTCACTTTCGGGTGCGAAGACATCACACCGGAAATTCACTCTCAATTCCGCGTAGCGGGCATCCTTCGCACTTTGGCGTTCCCTTTACGCAGAAGTGTTTTGCCGTCTGCACCAGCAACGCGTGGAATTCGTTGTATCTTCTCGCCAGTTCGCTTCGTTTCATCTGCGAAGCGGTCGATGGCGCGTGAATCACGAATTCTTCGGGCAGTGATGCTGCACCTTTGCCGTTTTCCAGCGGAACGCACGCTTCGCGCAGAGCCTCCTGCACTGCAAGACGTATCTCCTCATATGGTGCGTCTTCAGCCACCAACCCGTGGCGGCCGAAGATGCGTCGCGTGTACGTGTCCACCACAAAGACCTGTTGGTTCGCTGCATACAGTAGGATCGAGTCAGCAGTCTCCGGTCCGATCCCGGTCAGCCCCAGCAGTTCTCTCCGCAGTTCCTCAGTCGGAACCTGAAACATCTTCTCCAGCAAGCCGCCATAGTTCGCGTCCAAATGAGCGACAAACAGCTTGAGCCGTGCCGCCTTCTGCCTGAAGTACCCTGCCGGACGCACCAGCAGCTCCAGGTCTTCGACTGGAATCCGCCGGATACCGTCCAACGACAGCACTCCTGCTTGGCGCAGGTTGGCCATTGCTCGTTCGACGTTATTCCATGATGTGTTTTGAGCCAGGTAGGCGCCGACGACTACCTCAAAGGCCGAATCCGCTGGCCACCAGTGCTGGCGTCCCATCGTGGCTTCCAAAGTAAGGAATATGCGCCGGATTTGTTCTCCCTGCTTCTTCAGGTGCCCAGTGTGTAGAACCGGTTTGGTCCGGGTTCCAGCCCGTTGTAGTCCCTTCGTCATGACTTTCCGAGTTCCATCCAATTGACAATTAATGTCAAGCTGCTACTCTGCAGTCAACGGTGGCTCAATGCGCGCACTTTGTCTTTGACGGGATTCGCCTGCCTGCGGAGCCCTGCCACCCTGAATTTTGATTTTTCTAAGTGAGGATAGATTTGGCAACGCCACCGAAAGGTCCTCAAGTCGCAGCATTCGATCCTAATAATTATGTGATCGATCCCAAGATCGTGAAACTGGTCTCGATCGATGTTGCGCGTAAGTACAAGATTCTGCCTCTCGGACGTGTGGGCACTTCGCTTCAGGTCGCTATGGTGGATACGACTAACTATCGGGCGCTCGATGATCTGAAATTCATCACCGGATACAACATCGAGCCGCTGGTAGGCAGTGAGACGGCCATTCTGGAAGCGATTGAATACGCCTACAATGCGCCCGAACCCGGCACCATCGAGAAGGATCCGGATGCTGGCGACCCCTTAGCCGACTACAGTGACGATTTCGATGCCGAGGACGGGGATCTTGAAGGCGAAGAAGCCTCGCTTGCCGATCTCGAGGCGGCCGCAGAAGACGTCAACATCATTCGCCTTGTGAACGTCATCCTCGCCGAAGCCGTCAAGGCCGGGGCCAGCGACGTGCACTTGGAGCCTTATGAAAAAGAGTACCGTGTCCGTCTGCGCGTCGACGGCCTACTCCAGGAGTTGATGAAGCCACCGCAAAAACTTCGCGATGCCATCATCTCCCGTATCAAGATTCTTGCCCGACTCGACATCAGCGAAAAGCGCCTCCCGCAGGACGGACGCATCATGATCCGCATGCGCATCAACGGGCGTCGCCGCCAGCTCGATTGGCGTGTCAGCACGCTGCCAACGCTCTGGGGCGAAAAGATCGTAATGCGCTTGCTCGACAAAGATAATCTGCGCCTCGACATGACGCAGCTTGGCTTCGAGCCCGAGTCGCTTGAGAAATTCACCAAAGCCATCCTCAAGCCATACGGAATGGTGCTCGTCACCGGCCCTACCGGTTCCGGCAAAACGAACACGTTGTATTCGGCGATTTCGCTGCTCAATAAGCCCGATACCAACATCATGACCGCCGAGGACCCGGTTGAATTTCAGTTGCAGGGAGTGAATCAGGTTCAGATGAAGGAGCAGATTGGCCTCAATTTCGCGGCCGCCCTGCGTTCTTTCCTGCGTCAGGATCCCAACATCATTCTCGTCGGCGAAATCCGCGACTTCGAGACTGCTGAAATTGCTATCAAGGCCGCTCTCACCGGACACCTCGTACTCAGCACCTTGCACACCAACGGTGCGCCCGAGACTGTGTCCCGCCTCATGAACATGGGCATTGAGCCGTTCCTTGTCGCCACGTCAATACACCTCATCGTGGCCCAGCGCCTCATTCGCCGCATTTGCACCAATTGCACCCAGCCCGTAGATGTTCCGACCAACGTGTTGCTCAAGGCCGGCTTCACGCAGCAGGAAGCTCGCACCGCCCGCGTCATGAAGGGTCGTGGGTGCGAAAAGTGCAATGGTTCCGGATACAAGGGCCGCACCGCGCTTTACGAGGTCATGGAAGTCGACGACTCGTTGCGGGAACTGATTCTGATCGGTGCATCGTCGCTCGAACTCAAGAAGAAGGCTGTCGAGAACGGAATGATCACGCTGCGCCGAAGCGGAGTCATCAAGATCCTGCAAGGCCTCACCACCATGGACGAGGTTCTGCGCGAAACGGTTCTATAAAGACTAAGGAAAGCACGGAGTAGGGATGCCGGTAACACTCAGCGATTTGTTAAAGAAGTTGCTTGAACTCAGCGGAAGCGATCTTCACGTCACCACCAATTCGCCGCCGCAGGTGCGTGTTCACGGACACCTCCAGCCGCTAGATATGCCCCCGCTGGCTCCCGCTGACACCAAGCAACTCGCGTACTCTGTGATGACCGATGCGCAGAAGCATCGCTTCGAGGAAGACCTCGAACTCGACTTTTCTTTCGGTCTCAAGGGACTCGCTCGCTTTCGTGCCAACATCTTCAACCAGCGCGGAGCCGTCGCGGCTGTCTTTCGTGTCATTCCGTACGAAATCAAGAGCTTCAATCAGCTCAACCTTCCGCCCGTGGTTGCGAAGCTCTGCGACCGCCCGCGCGGCTTGATCCTGGTTACGGGTCCTACTGGCTCGGGTAAGTCCACGACTCTCGCTGCCATGATCGACAAGATCAACAGCGAGCGCCACGAACACATCATCACCATCGAGGACCCGATCGAGTTTGTGCACCCGCACAAGAACTGCCTTGTGAACCAGCGCGAAATTCACCAGGACACAAAGGGGTTTGGGGCAGCGCTCCGCGCTGCACTCCGCGAAGATCCTGACGTAGTTCTCATCGGAGAAATGCGCGATCTTGAGACCATTGAGGCGGCGCTGCGCATCGCGGAAACCGGACACTTGACCTTCGGCACGCTGCACACCAACTCAGCGGCATCGACTATCAACCGTGTGATCGACGTGTTCCCGGCGCACCAGCAGCCGCAGATTCGTGCACAGCTTTCGCTCGTGCTCGAAGGCGTGCTCTGCCAGGCGTTGCTGCCGAAGGCTGGAGGCCAGGGCCGCGCCATGGCCATGGAAATTCTGGTTCCCAACCCTGCCATCCGCAACCTGATCCGCGAGGACAAGATTCACCAAATTTACTCCTCCATGCAGTCCGGTCAGGACAAGCATGGCATGCAGACTTTTAATCAGTCGCTGATGACTTTGTATATGCAGAAGGCCATCACGCTGGAGACAGCCCTTGCGCGCTCCTCCAACGTCGATGAGTTGCAGGAAATGATCAATCGCGCCAACAACGGGGCTAAGTCCACCGCTGGCTACGTAGGGCGCAAGTAGCACCTAAGTTCGATGGAGCAGAGAGGTCACAATGCCGGTTTATACATGGCAGGGAGTCAGTTCAACAGGCGAGAAAGTGCAGGGCGAGCGTGCCGCTGAAAACAAGCAGGTGCTTCGAGCCGCGCTGGCCCGCGAACGCATTCAGACCAAGGTCATAAAGGAAAAGGGCGGCAAGAGCTTCAACATCCAGATTGGTGCACGCAGCGTCAAGGCCAAGGAACTAGCTGTCTTTTTCCGCCAGTTCTCCGTCATGATCGATGCAGGCTTGCCTCTGGTGCAGTGTCTCGAAATCCTCGGTAACAACCAGGAGAATCCCACGTTCAAGCAGGCGCTGCTTGGGGTTCGAGGCTCGGTTGAAGGCGGTTCGACACTGGCAAACGCCCTGCGCTCATATCCCAAGATCTTCGACGAACTCACCACCAATATGATTGAGGCAGGTGAATCTGGCGGTATCCTTGACACCATTCTTCAGCGCATTTCGTCCTACGTCGAAAAAGCGGTCAAGATGAAGGCCGCCATTAAGTCTGCGCTCGTCTACCCTGTCTCGGTCATTGTTATTGCTCTTCTCGTAGTCGGAGCCCTGCTCAAGTTCGTCGTGCCGATCTTCGCCAACCTCTTCGTTGGACTCGGCGTGGCTCTGCCGGCGCCCACTCAGTTCGTCATCGATCTTTCCAAGTTCATTCAGGAATTCTGGTGGCTCATCTTTCTCGCTGTCGGTTTGCTGGTTGTGGCTGTCAAATACATTCGCAAGACGCCCGAGGGATTATTCCAAACCGATAAGTTGATGTTGAACCTTCCCATCTTCGGACAGGTTCTCCGTAAGATTGCCGTGGCCCGTTTTACCCGCACCCTCGGAACACTCATCTCCTCCGGCGTGCCTATTCTTGACGGCCTTGCTATCACCGCTCGCACTTCGGGCAATGCCGTGCTCGAGCGTGCTCTGATGAAGGTTCGAAGCTCCATTGAGGAAGGCCGTACCATCGTCGATCCTCTGCGCGAGAGCGGAGTTTTCCCCAACATGGTCACGCAGATGATCGGTGTGGGCGAAGCTACCGGTGCCATGGACAGCATGCTTCAGAAGATCGCGGACTTCTACGAAGATGAAGTAGATGCGGCCACGCGCGATATGTTGGCGATGATGGAACCGCTGCTCATCAGCTTCCTCGGCGTAGCTGTGGGCGGTGTTGTTATCTCGCTGTACTTGCCGTTATTCTCCATGATTGCCAAGCTCGCAGGCTAATCGGGGGAAGGTGCATGGCATCAGGAATCAATGAGCGGATCTGGCTGGAATGGCTGGTCAAGGTCCGCGTCATTATCATCACGGTCCTGCTCGCCATCGAACTGGCGATCACCACTCTCACGACGACCAACGTCGACCGACGCCTCTTCGTATCTGTAATTCTGGCCTGGTACTTGGTCGCGGGAGTACACATATTCCTGTTCGTCCGCAAGGCGGACTGGCGCTTGCAGTCGAAGTTGCAGGTTGTTACGGACCTGATTTTCGCAACCATCGTTATTTACACAACGGGTGGCATCGATACTTCATTCAACTTCCTGTACCCGCTCATCATCATTGTTGCCAGCACGCTCCTGTCCGAGAGTTGGGCATACATTGTCGCTGGCCTCTCGTTCGTCATGATGGGCGGAATGCTTGAGCTCTCGTATTTCGAGCTCATCCATTCCTATTCCTACACTCGGCCCGATCTCAAATCGCTACAGGCCATCATCTTCATCAACCTGTTTGCGTACGTCTCGGTGGCCTACCTTGCAAACAAGCTGGCCAACCGAATGCGCCAGGCCGGGCGCGAACTGGCCGACAAAAGCTCCGAGCTCGAAAACCTTCAGGCTCTTCAGGAGAACATCGTCCAGTCCATCTCCAGCGGACTGATCACCACCGACCTAGAAGGCAACATCAAGCTCGTGAACCCCGCCGCGCAGGCACTTCTCGGACGCAGCGAATCGGAGTTTGAGCGCCTCAACGCCCACCATCTGTTCTTCGAACCCCTGCCTCGTCCCGGAGCTCCTCGCATTGAAGTCCACACACGCACCCCGGGCGGTGCTGACAGGATGTTTGGCCTCGGGTGCAGCGCGCTCAAGAACACCAAAGGCGCCACCATCGGCTACATCTACACCTTTACCGATCTCACCGAGATCCGCCGCCTGCAGCACGAGTTGCAATTGCGTGATCGCCTTGCCGCCGTTGGACGCCTTGCCTCCGGCATAGCCCACGAGATTCGCAATCCGCTCTCGTCCATTGCCGGATCGGTGAAGATGCTCACCCGCGTTCCCGCGCTCACCGACGATCAACGAGCGCTGCTCGACATTGTTACGCGCGAATCCGAGCGGCTCAACGCAATCATCTCCGACTTCCTCACCTACTCGCGTGATCGTGGTTTTCAGAACGCCCGCGTAGATCTTTGTCAGCTGCTTGCCGATACTCTCATCCTGCTCGGCAATCGCGATTCAAACATCAACATCGAGCACCTCTTCGCCGTTCCTGAAGCCTTCATTCAGGGTGACGGCGATAAGCTGAAGCAGGTCTTCTGGAACCTCGCCACCAACGCCATGCGTGCCATGCCTAATGGTGGCACCATGACCGTGTTGCTCGATGAATACGAGAACCAGTGGCGCGTACGTTTTCGCGACAGCGGGGCGGGCATTCCGCCGCATATTCTCGAAAAGATTTTCGAGCCCTTCCAGTCCGGTTTCGAAGGCGGCACAGGCCTCGGACTTGCCATCGTCTATCGCATCATCCAGGCTCACAACGCGCACATCAGCGTGCGCTCCGAGGCAGGGCAAACCGAATTCACATTGCTCTTCGCTCAGGCTCCTTCCGAGAGCGCCGCACCTCGTGCTTCGCTCAATGCAGCCAACATCCACGGGCTTGGTCACAGCCATGAAAGCAGGTAATTGATGGGACACATCCTAGTCTGTGATGATGAACGCTCCATCTGCCAAATGCTGCAGATCGCGTTTCAGAACCAGGGCCACCGCGTTGAGACCGTGACCTCTGGCGAGCAGGCCTGTCGCAAGATCGACTCCAGTCTCTACGACATTGTCATCACCGACGTTCGCATGCCTAATGTCACTGGCATGGAAGTTCTACAGCACTCGCGCCGCGTTTCGCCCGACACACAGGTCATCGTCATCACTGCCGTTGATGACAGCGAAGTGCCCATCGAGGCGCTCAACGCCGGAGCGTTCTACTACATTCGCAAAGGCCCCAAGCTCCTCGAAGACGTTCTGAGCGCCGCGGCCCTCGCGATGGATCGGTCGCAACTCCGCCAGCAGAACGCCGCACTTCTACGCGACGCTGCACAACGCAACTCGCTCGACAACATCATTGGCGAGAGCGAGCCCATGTGTAAGTTGAAAGAGACGATCCGAACCATAGCCACCACCAACAGCACCGTAATCATCAGTGGCGAGAGTGGCACTGGCAAGGAACTCGTCGCGCGCGCTATCCACACATGCTCGCCCCGTTCAAGCAATCCATTCGTCAGCGTCAACTGCGGAGCCTTCCCCGAAACGCTTCTCGAAAGCGAACTCTTTGGCTACGTCAAGGGAGCCTTCACCGGAGCCACCTCCAACAAGCGCGGCCTCTTCGAACTCGCCAGCGGCGGAACCATCTTCCTCGATGAAATCAGCGAAACAACTCTCGGCATGCAAGTCAAACTGCTACGCGTGTTGCAGGAGCGTTGTATTCGTCCGGTTGGCGGCGGGCAGGAGATGCCCGTTGACGTACGTGTTATCGCTGCCACAAATAAAAATTTGTTAAAGCTCGTACAAGAAGGCCAATTCCGAGAGGACCTCTATTACCGCCTCAGCGTCATCCCCGTCGAAGTCCCGCCCCTTCGCGACCGCGGAGACGACATCGTGCTGCTCGCGAATCACTTCCTCAAAAAGTTCGCCGTCCAAATGGGCAAGAACGTTGTCCGCCTCTCACCTCAAAGCCTGCAACTCATGAAGGGATACGACTGGCCGGGCAACGTTCGCGTGCTCGAAAATACTATCGAGCGCTCCGTCGCTCTTTCTAACGAAGAAGAGCTTCGCGTCGATCTGCCCAACTCCAGCGCGAGCGCAATTCCTTCTGCCGTTGGTAACGCCGGAGCCCTTGGCGTGGCACTCCCTCCCGAAGGTCTCGATCTTGAGCGCTACATAGCCGACCTCGAGAAAAGCCTTCTGCAATCGGCGCTGCGCCGCTCCAACGGAGTCCAAACCCGTGCCGCCGAATTGCTGAAACTCAGCTACCGCAGCTTCCGCCACATGATGAAAAAGTACGACTTGTCATAAAGAAAAATCTCGAGGGTGCCCCATCCTAAACTCGCTCTTTTCGAGTTTAGGGTGGGGTAGTTGACCTTGACCTTGCCCTAGCCTTGCGAAACCTCTGCGCAGCCCGTCCTCGCCAACCGCGCTGCACCTTTGCTACCCTTTTCTTATGTGGTACATCCTCCGCTTCCTCTGGAACGCAACTCGCGGACACCGTCTCGCCCCATGGCGCAGCCCTTATCTCAAGTGGCGGCTTGAAACCTACACAGGTTTGAAGATGGAAAAATTTGGTCTGCTGCAAATCGTACAGTTGATGTCCCGCGAGTACCGCCAGATGTGGCGATTTCTCCTCTGGACCGCGAAGATGTCCAACTACGCCCGCGTGAAGCCCCGCAACCCCTCGACGCAGGATTGGGGATAATCATCTAACGTCTTGAGGCCTGCAGGATGATTGAAATCAAGCGCGCCTACGATCCAGCAAGTAAATCCGACGGCATCCGCTACCTTGTCGAGCGCCTCTGGCCCCGCGGGATCAAGAAAGACGATCTCCCTCTCGACGCTTGGCTCAAAGACGTCTCACCTAGCCCCGCACTGCGCAAGTGGTTCTCGCACGATCCCGCGAAGTGGACTGAATTCCAAAAACGCTATCGCGCCGAACTCGACGCCAACCCTGACGCCTGGAAACCCATCCTCGACGCCTCCCGCCACGGCCGTGTAACTCTCATCTACGCCGCCCGCGACACCGAGCACAACAGCGCCCTCTTGCTGAAGAACTACCTCGAAACGAAGAAGCAATGACCTTGTTTTTGACCTTCGTGTCATCCTGAACGCAGTGAAGGATCCCTACCGCGATACAAACCTGAACCACTGCTCAAGGTCACTCACCACCCAGCCGCATTACCATTCCACCAGCACTTCGCTTCCTCTGCCTGCTTTTGCCACATGCGCTGCGGCTCCGCGATTGCACGCAATCTCCAGAAAGCCCATGCTGTTCAATACTCCAAACAGTTCTCCCGGCTTCCCTTGCGCATAGTTACTACTGATCCCCTCGGCCTTCGACTGGCCTACTGTGATCCTCATCTGCGCGCCCGCGGCAAAGACTTCTTCTGCATTGTCCGGTGTGAAATTCGTAATCAGATTCCCGAACTTATCCACCTTTAGCACCGCGCCTTTTGCCGCGCGTTCTGCCACCCGCTTTGGTTTCGGCAGCGTGAATCGCACGTAGTCCGTGATCTCCTCACCAAACTTCGCTACTTCGACTCCCTTGCTCATCCACCCCGCACACGGAGCGAACACATCCCGCCCATGAAAGGTGTTACTTACCGGCTGCAAAAAATAATGTTCCGCTGTGATGTGCCTTACCGACACGCGCTCTTCCTGCTCCATCACCAGTGAGAGCACGCCATTGTCTGGCGCAATGAAATAGTGTTTCGAGGTCGCCACCAGCAGCGGCCTACGCGTCGAGCCGACTCCCGGATCGACCACCACGACATGGATCGTGTCTGCGGGAAAGTACTTGTAGGCCTGCGCGATCGTCAGCGCGCCATCCAGCACGTCATACGAGCTAACGGCATTGCATATGTCCACGATCTCCGCTGCGGGATTCACTCCTAGAATCACGCCCTTCATTGTTCCCACAAAGTGATCCGAAGCTCCAAAATCCGTCGTAAGCGTCACCAGCCGTCCAGCAGCCAATTGTTCCTCCCATGCAACTCACTCCAATTCTTTCACGAATAAAAAACGCCTGCCACGAATCGCAGCAGGCGTACTTTTCTCCTTGCTTTTGCTCTTGAAGTTCGTGTCATCCTGAGCGAAGCGAAGAACCCCGACTGTGCCTCCGATCTCCGCTCCGAACACAGGTTCACCACTTCCTGCTCTTGCCTTTACCTCGCGAAGCCACTCATCTGGCCCTACTGCAATACCACCTGCTGACCTTCCTTGAGCCCGCTCAGAAGTTCCGTCTTCGCTCCATTCGAGATTCCAACCTTCACTGCGACTTTGGCCTTTCCTTCTTTTGCTTTCGCATCAGGAATCTCCACCGAAGCCGACTTGTTCTGGTCGTAAATCAGCGAACTTTCCGGAACGTTCAGCACGTTCTTGTGCTCTTCCAGAATCATCTCGGCGTTCGCCGTCATCATGGCTTTCAACTCCCCGCCTGGGTTGTTGATCGAGACCCGCACTTCGAAGGTCGTAACGTTTTCCTTCTCCACGCCCATCGGAGAAATCTTCGTCACTTTGCCTTCAAACGTCTTGTCCTTGAATGACTCCACGCGAATCCTCGCTGGCTGTCCCAAATAGACCTTGCCTATATCGCTCTCATCTACTTTGCCTTTCACATACACTTCGCGCGTGTCGCCAATTGTCATCACCAGCGTCGCCGACGAACCCATCACCAGAATCGAGCTGACCGCATCGCCCACTTCGACATCACGCGACAGCACAATGCCATCAATCGGAGCCACAATCGTCGTGTAGCTCAGTTGCTCGCGCAACTGCGACAGAGTAGCTTCTGCGCGCCTCACATCAGCCCGCGCCTGTAGCACCTTAGCGTTGTTCACCACCACTTGCGCTTGCGCCACATGCTGCTTATTTACGGCGAGCTGATAATTCTTCTCGGCATCATCCAGCGCCTGATGCGACACCACTCCATCCTTCGCCATCGAGAGCGCACGCTCATAAGTCCGCTTCAGCATCGGAACATCGACGCCCTCCGCATCCACCTTCGAGCGCGACAAGTCAGCCTCTGCCGAACGCTGCGTAGCCTGAGCCGATTGTAACTGCGCTTCCGATTGCCGAACCTGCGCTTCCATCTCCACGCGATCAAGCTCGGCGAGCACCTGCCCGGCCTTCACATGATCGCCCGCTTCGATGTAGAGCTTTTTCACGATGCCGCTGGCCTTGCTCTTGATCTCGACCTTCGTGATCGGCTCGACTTTTCCGGTCGCCACCACACTCTTGACGAGATCGCCGCGCTCCACCTTGGCCAGCTTCGTCGGATCGATCTTCGTGCCCGAGCTTCGTGCCGCCGTTAATCCAACGACAGCCACCAGGCACACCACAGCAATGAGTGCCACAATCCAAATCGTTTTGCGCCGGCGCTTGCCGTTGCCGTTTGCCATGATCGCCTCCACGAACTCTGCAACACGAGACTCAACTGCTTACACCCTCATGTACGAACGCCCACCTCCTCCGGTTCCAAACTAATTTTCACGAAGCGCCGTGGGTGCCCCATATACGCTCGCCTCTTTTGGCGAGCGCATGTGGGCTCTAACACCGAACGCGCGCAGCGCGCTCCAGAGGTTCTTCTTCTTTTGTTTTTGACTTTGCCTTTGTATCGGCGTCCCATCCTAAACTCGTGGAATTCGCCCGGTGGCCCACATATGCCTGCAGTTGGCATATGTGGGGTACGCACACTGCTTGCACCTTAACCGAACCAGCACCTCCCGATGCTAAAATCCAAGGCCACCGGTTTTTGAGAGGCTGCGAGAATGTCGCAAAATACGCCCCCTCCAGATGAAGGATCTGCACGCAGGCGCTACAAAATGCGTGAACAGATACTTCCGCAGCCTGTAAGCGGACGCGAGCCGCCTGCGGACACTCCTGAAAAACAGTTCTATCAAGCCATGCGCAACCGGCCCTTCCCCCAGCTCTCGCGGCCAATACTTCTCGGCTACGGCATCGCCGTAATCTTTTATGTCGTCCTTACCGTGTCCCTTATCTACAAAGCTTACGTTGACGGAAGCGGAACAGACTTCCTTTTGCTGGCCGCGATAGTAGGCACCATCCTGGGCATCTTCTTCCTATTGTTGAGACGAAGCCTGCGCTGAGCGCTGCCAGGTGCCCCTCCTAAACTCGCGCCTTTCGAGTTTATGAGGGATAGTTGACTTTTGCCTTTTCCTCGCGAAACCTCGCCTACCTCGCGACACCTTGCGAAACCTTGCTAAAATCCAATACCACTGCTTTTGAGGAGCGCTCTTGTCCACGTTTGTGCTGATGCGGGTCATTGCAGTGATCCTGCTGGTTGCGGCAAATGCCTTTTTTGCCGCTGGCGAATACGCCCTGGTGTCAATCCGCGACACCCGCGTGCAACAACTCATCGACCAGGGGCGCATCGGCGCGCGTACTATCCGCAAGCTTCACCTCAAACTTGACGAAGTCCTCAACGGCATCCAGATCGGCGTCACCATGGCCAGCCTCGCTCTCGGCTGGATCGGCGAAGAAGCCATGGCTCGCGTGCTCGAAGTCCCATTCTCGCGCCTGCCCCACGCGCACTTGTTTGCCCACGGACTCGCCACGCTCTTCGCCTTTACCACCATCACTTACATGCACGTCATCCTCGGCGAAGTCGTACCCAAGTCCATCGCGCTTCAGAAAGCCGAACAAGTCGCCCTCGCCGTTGCCGCGCCACTGGATGTTTTTATTACCGTGTTCAGCCCCGCGACGCGCACCATGGCCGCGTCTTCGCGCTTTGTCCTGCGCTGGTTTGGTTGGAACCAGATTCGCGAAGGCGGCGTGCATACGCCCGAAGAACTCAAACTCAGCATCACTGCTTCTCATCGCTACGGACTGATCTCGACCCTTCAGCAGGACATCCTTCACCGCTCGCTTGACCTCGACAACATCACCGCCCGCGAAATCATGGTCCCGCGTCCAGACATCTTCTCCGTCCCCGGCGACATGCCCTTGGAAGAAGCCATTGTCAAGATCGTCGAGGAGCAACATTCGCGCGTTCCCGTTTATGATGCCGCACGCGGCCCGGAAGCCATCATCGGTGTGCTCTACTCCAAGGACCTCATGCGCTGGATGCAGTTCCGCCTTCGCCGTTCGCCATCCGCGCCTGCAACGCTGCCTTCGCTCGCCGTGCGACACATTATGCGCGATGTGCTCGTGGTGCCTGAAACCAAGCCTCTGCCCGATCTGCTCGACGAGTTCAAACATCGTCGCCGTCACCTCGCTGTTGTGGTCGATGAATACGGCTCGACCGTTGGTGTCGTCACCGTTGAAGACGTCCTTGAGCAACTTGTCGGCGAAATTGAAGACGAATTCGACGTTGCCCCGCGCGCGAACCTCGGCAATTCATCCTCGCTTGTCCTCGATGCCGCGCTGAACATCCGCGACCTCGAGACGCAGTACAACCTCCGTCTTCCTCGCGAAGAAGGTTTTGAGACGCTCGCCGGGTTTGTTCTAACTCAACTCCAGCGCATTCCCAAGCCCGGCGATTCCTTCTTGTATCAGCAGCGTCGTTACACTGTGGTCGAGATGGAGGGCCGACGCGTCGGAGTCGTAAAGGTCGATCTCGTCCCCGATGCGCCGCAGGGCACCGAAACCCTCGACGCAGACACTCCCGGGAGGCGCCCGGCATGATGGGAATAAGATTGATGGTAATCAGATGATTCGCTATCTCTTTGTTCGTCTTTCCTACATGCTGCCCGTCGTCTGGCTTGTCGTCTCCGTGGTGTTTCTGCTCATCCACCTCGTCCCCGGAGACCCCATCCAAGCCATGCTCGGCGAAGGTGCAGCCGGAGCAGACATTCAGGCGGCTCGCCACGCCTACGGACTCGACGTACCGCTGCCCACACAATACGTGCATTATTGGCGCGGAGTATTTCATGGCGACCTCGGACGCTCACTGCGTCTCAACAAACCTGTGAAGGACCTCGTCGCCCAAGCCTATCCCGCGACGCTCTCGCTGACCCTGGCCGCGCTCTCCGTCGCCATCCTGCTCTCCATTCCCGCCGGAGTTCGCTCGGCCACCCGTCGGAACAGATGGGACGACCGCTCGCTCAGCTTCGTAAGCCTTCTCGGCCTGTCGTTTCCCAATTTCGCTCTCGGCCCCATCCTCATCCTCATCTTCGCCATCAAGCTCAATCTGCTTCCCGTGTCCGGAACAGGAAACTGGCGTAGCCTGGTCCTCCCCGCCATCACCATGGGAGCCTCGCTCGCGGCGATCCTCACTCGCATGGTCCGCACCTCGATGCTCGAAGAACTCGGACAGGACTACATCCGCACCGCTCGCGCCAAGGGACTCACCGAGCGCACAGTCGTCTATCGGCACGCCCTTCGCAATGCGATGATCCCCGTCGTCACCGTTATCGGCCTCCAGTTTGGAGCCCTGCTCGCCGGAGCCATCGTCACCGAAACCATCTTCTCCTGGCCCGGCATCGGACGCCTCACCATCTCCGCCATCAGCAACCGCGACTACGCCCTAGTCCAGGGATGCCTCCTCTGCATCGGCCTCACTTACGTAGCGGTAAACTTCCTCACCGACCTCCTCTACTCCGCCCTCAACCCCCGCATCCGCCAATGAAGAAATGACACAAGAGGTGCACCACTTTCAGGTCTATAACATCCACGTCTCCTTTCCCCTTTGCTTTATCATGAAACCTTGCACCCCTCCGGCTCCAACTTCGCTCGCATCCTTACCCGCAACCCCCTTGCGACCTTCGGAGCCCTCATCATCATCCTTTTCATTTTCACCGCCTTGTTCGGCCCGGCGATCGCCCCGCGCGATCCAGCTTCCATCGACCTGCCTTCGCGCCTGCAGGGCCCGTCGC
This sequence comes from Koromonas humicola, assembly GCF_059726255.1. Taxonomy (NCBI): domain Bacteria; kingdom Pseudomonadati; phylum Acidobacteriota; class Terriglobia; order Terriglobales; family Koromonadaceae; genus Koromonas; species Koromonas humicola. The sequence goes on along the minus strand of NZ_AP040873.1, from coordinate 3,312,117 downwards.
CCCACCATCTCTTCGGAACCGACGAACTCGGCCGCGACATCCTCTCGCGCATCCTCTACGGAGCCCGCATCTCGATGATTGTCGGCACCTCGGTCGTTGCCGGATCGCTGCTTCTCGGCACCATCGTCGGCTCTCTCGCCGGATACTACGGAGGCCGCCTTGACCGCTTCGTCAACGTCATCGTGATGAACGCGTTTCTCTCGTTTCCGGGAATCCTGCTGGCCATCGCCTTTGTCGCCTTCCTCGGCCCCGGCCTTTGGAATCTAATCCTCGCGCTCATCATCGGAGGATGGGTCGGCTACGCCCGCCTCGTGCGCGCTCAAGTCTTGGCCGCCCGCGAACGCGAATTCGTAGAAGCCGCACGCGCCCTCGGAGCGACCGACCTTCGCATCCTTGTCCGCCACATACTGCCCAACATCATGCAGCCCGTCATCGTTCAGGCCGCCATCGGAATGGCCGGAGCCATCCTCGCCGAAGGCACCATGAGCTTCCTCGGCCTCGGCGTCCCGCCCCCGGTCCCCAGTTGGGGAGCCATGCTCAACGACGGACGTTCGCACTTGTTCGACTCTCCACACGTCATCCTGTTTCCCGCCGGAGCCGTCATGCTCGCCGTCCTCGCCTTCAACTTCGTCGGAGACGCCATGCGCGACTACCTCGACCCGCGCTCCCGCATCGAAGCCGGACTCTAGACATATTGTTGTATTTGAGTTGTCATCCTGAGCGCAGCGAAGGACCCCTACAAACGCCTCCACCTCCACAAGGCGCCAGGTCACTTGCTCGCCAGTCCGCTCGGCCGCTTTAACCCGAGACAACGTTCATTTTGAAACTCTCGCTCCGAATCCCTCACCGCCACCCCTCTTCCGGGCCTACAATCCCTCCCCGGAGGACTTCCTCATGCCTAAACTTCAAGACAAAGTCGCCATTATTACCGGAGGTGCGAGCGGCATCGGAGAGGCTGCGGTTCGCAAATTCGTCGCCGAAGGAGCGAGCGTCGTCATCGCTGATCTCCAGGAAGAGAAGGGAACTGATCTAGCCAAGGCTCTTGGCGAAAACGCCATATTTCAGCACACCGATGTCTCCAGCGAATCCGACATTCGTCGGCTTATCGATGCCACCCTCGCTCATTTTGGCCACCTCGACTGCTTCTACAATAATGCGGGCTTTGGATGTGCCACACGTCCCATCACCGAAACTCCAATCGAGGAGTTCGAGTCTCAGATCGCCGTTCTCCTCCGCGGAACATTCCTTGGCATCAAGCACGCGGCGACGGTGATGAAGAAGCAGCGCTCGGGCACCATCGTCAACACATCCAGCGTCGCTGGCATCGCCGGAGGCTATTCCAATCACGTTTACAGCGCAGCCAAGGCCGGAGTCATCAGCCTCACTCGTAGCACCGCTCTCGAACTCGCGGAATCTGGCATTCGCGTCAATTGCATCTGCCCCGGCAGCATTGCCACGCCAATCTTCGTTAACGGCATCCCGCTTTCCAAACAGGAAGTCGAGAAATCGCTCGAGACCATCTCCGAATGCCTCTCCCACGGCCCACTCGGACGCTTCGGAACTCCCGACGACGTTGCAAATCTCGCGCTCTGGCTCGCCAGCGACGAGTCCAGCTTCGTTACCGGACAGGCCATTGTCGTCGATGGCGGCCTCACTGCCGGATGGAAGTGGTCCGACATGAACAACTGGCTTGCAGGCATGTACGGCACCTTGGCCTCGCAGTTCCCAGCCGCCTTCGCCCAACTCACTGGGAAATAGCGAACGCAAGGTGGCCCATCGTTGGCGCATTTCCAACTCTGGGTGTCGACGTGGCGAGCGAGCCAAGCATCTACACGCCCAGTGCGCGCAATAATAAAAAGCCCTCCCAACCGGGAGGGCTTACCTCGCGAACCTTGTTCTTAGTCTCTCCGCTTCAGCGTAGGACGATCATCTCCGCTCTTCGAATCGTCTGTTTTGCTGTTCGGATCGTTCTGCGATGACGAAGCTCTTCTCAGGCTCGGACCCTTATCCTTGCCCTGATCTAGCTTCCGGCGATTTTCCAGTGCAGCCAATCGCGCCTTCACTTCCTGGAATTCCGAAGTGTCCTCCACGTACTGCGGCTTAGACGGGAGGATCGTTTCAATCTCATGCTGCGTGTGTTCCATGCGCGCCGGTGTCGGCGGATGCGTCTCAAACGCCTTCGCAATCGCGCCCGGCTTCTTCTTCTCCAGCGCCTGTATCTTTTCGAAGAACTGCGGGAAGGCCTGCGGGTCATATCCGCTGGCATACAAATACTGCACGCCCAGGTAGTCCGCCTGCGCCTCAAAGTTGCGCTGGAACTTCATGAACGTCAACGGCACGCCAATGCCCGCGGCTTCATACAATCCATATCCCAGCCCTCCGCCCATGAAAATCAGCGGTATCGATGCCAGGTTTGCCAAATTGCCGCGTGTCTGCTGACGCGCAGCATGGCACGCCGCCACATGGGCAATCTCGTGCGCCATAACGCCCGCCAGTTCGGCTTCATTGTCGGCCGCTAAAATCAGACCGCTCTGCACGTAGAAGTACCCGCCAGGGAGGGCAAAAGCGTTTACCGAATCATCGTCCAGCACCTTGACCGTAAACGGAACCTTCGCGTCCGAGTTACGAACGATGTTCTGGGCCATGCGGTTGATGTATTCATTGATCACCGGATCGCTAATCAGCTTGGCGCTTTGCTCCACCTGCATGGCAAAGCTCTTGCCCATCGATACCTGGCTTTCCAGCGAATACCAGTTTCCCAGACCCTTGCTGCATCCCACATTGCGGTTGCCGATTGCGCTTACGTCGTCAGTCTTGCCGTCGTGCGGAAAGTCCAACTCGCCTTTTTCCTGCTTGTCCGTCTTGTTTGCCTTGTCCGTCTTGCTTTCGGCCACCCCATAGCAGGCCAGCGAAAGAATCAACGTGAGCAACAGCGCAATTTTCGATTTCATCGTTTTGCCTTCAGGGCTGAGACAACCCTATCCATATTAGAACTTCCGCCACAGCAGGGGTTGCACAAAACTTCCTGTCCAAACTTCCGCAATTGCTAATTTTACAGCTACAACATAGCCCTTATTCGGGATTGCCATCGCTAACCAGCGACTTCCAGAACATGCTTCTTTATGCGTCGTTCCAAGAATCTCTGGTGTCATCCTGAGCGCAGCGAAGGACCCCTACCGCCGCTCCGATCTTCGCTACCGGTTCCAGGTCACCAACCTCCAGCCGGGTGCCGGGTGCCCCAGGTGCCCCAGGTTCGCCGCGCGCTCTTTGCGCGGATAACCTGGGATAGCAAACTTACCGCATCGCCTCGCCTTTCCCGCCCGAAACGCAGACAATTTCTTCAGCTCTCGATGTGCTAAATCGCGAACATCTCATTCTGGATTACGACTTCTCCACATCCAAAGCGGCTTCCGACGCGTTATACTGCCCAAAGTTACAGTTCCGAAACGTTCCCCGAGGGTACTCATGGCTTCCTTGGCTGAAGGCCAGTTCGCATTTGAAGGCACCAACAGCGATTTCCATCTGTTGGAAGAAAAGATTTATCGCACTATCGAACTGCTCAAGACCGCCCGCGCTCAAAAAGCCGCGGCCGAGCAGGAGTTGGCGCAAACGCGTGAAATGCTCACCGCCAAAACCGCCGAGGCTGACGCCACCCGCAAAGAGCTCGAATCCTTGCAGCGTGATCGTGCCGAGGTTCGCAGCCGCGTCGAGAAGCTTCTCGGCGATGTTGATTCCATCCTCGAGGAGTAGCTCGAGCGCGACCTCCCCGTTTTCCTGGGAGTGCCCTGCATGATTGCGGTACGATCGTTCAGGTACTGAGGTCGTTGTTTTACGTTGCGCTTTGTGCGCTTTAATGTTGAACTTTTGCGTGACCTCGATTAAGCGGGGGAAAGCGAGGGAACCAAGTGGCAGAATCAGAAAAAAGCATTCGCGTTGAAATCTACGACGAGAGCTATCATCTGCGCGGTTCTGATCCAGCTTACATTCAGCGCCTGGCCGACATTGTCGATTCCAAGATGCGCGCCGTAGCCCAGCACACCAATACCGTGGACTCTGCACGCATAGCCGTGCTGGCTGCGCTCAACCTTGCCGACGACTACTACCAGCTCAAGCGCAAGTACGAAGGCATCGAAAGCGAATTGACCAACCGCGCCGGATACCTCGGCCGCGCTCTCGATTCCGCTCTCGACGAACTGCTTGCCGACGAGCGTCGCGCCGGATAGCCTGATTCAGATTTCGCTATGAATAAGCCGCAGCAATGCGGCTTTCTCTTTTGCAAATATACTGATCGACAAGTGCGATAGCGGAAATTTTGACACCCCACTGTCCCACTCGACTAAAAATCTCGAGTAGCCCATTCCCTTATGGATTACAGCACCCAATACCCGCTCTGGTCCGGCATCGGCAAATTGCGTTATGGAAATGCAAACGCGACAGTAGACTGTAGTGTCTATCAGCAGTCTGTCGGCAAGCAGGATCTGGAGATCAAATGCGAAAGTCGTTCTGGGGAATTGCCGCCATTGATAATTGCAGATGACGTGCAGTTGGAAATTCCGGGTGTTCGGTCATTGGACGTGGCGATTAGAGAGAATTCGTGGAATTCCGAAGGACATAGCTCCTTTACCTTGCAGCCCTTGCGAACTCCGTGCTGGTTCTCAAAATCACGTGCGCTTCGTTCTGGCAGGTTTGTCATTGTAAACTTCGCGCATTATTGGATGGGGACGCCAGCGGACCTGAACTTCACACTGAAAGCTGGTGGCTGGAAGGTTGAATTCATCGCCGTTACTGAAAAATCACTTTCCATTCCAAGAATGAAGGCCAACGACGAATTCCGAATAACCCATCAGGCAGAGTTCTCGCGCGAGGACGGTTCGTTATTCACGGATCAGGAGGCGCAAGATTTCCTTTCGAAGTTGGCGCTCTTTCTTTCGTTTTGTCGCGGTCAGTGGGTTGGATTTTCCCTCGCAATTGCGCTCGATGAGAAGGGTGAGATGGCACTTGAACAATGGGGAACCGGCAGGGTCAGTCGTTGGCGCGAGCCATCGGGTTGGCTAGACGAACATCACGGCAACTGCATTGGCCAGGTTCACGAGAAGTTCTTTGAGAAACTGCAAAATGAAAACTGGTTCGATGCAATCAGACATGTGGTGTATTGGTTCGCGCGTGCGGATACCAACAATGTTGGGCCGGATGGTGCCTGTATCCTGTTACAGGCCGCTCTCGAGCGTTTGGCTTGGCACGTCTTGGTGCGTGAACGCAATGCGATTTCAGAAGCTGGATTTCGCAACCTCACCGCAGCCGATCAGTTGCGGTTGATGTTAAACATGCTTTCAATTCCCAGGACGATCCCTGAGGGTTTGCCCAAAATTCGTGCTCTGGGAAACTCAAGGACATTAGATGGTCCGGAAGTATTCACCTTCATCCGCAATCGCTTAACCCACCCACCGAAGCTCTCTGCTGGAAATGAACAATTGCCTTACTATGAAGCCTATTGTCTTGCACAATGGTATGTAGAACTGGCGATCCTCTCCGCATGCGAATATAGCGGCGAATATGGGAATCGCACCATGCTGAGACGCTGGAAGGGGCAGGTGGAGAAGGTTCCGTGGGCTTGATTTGGCCAAGCGTAAACCGATTTCTTTAAGCAAGTTGCGAGCCTACGATCGTCTAAGCCGGAGCTAGATAATTTCAGTCTGTTGCTATTAGCACCGAGAAGCCAGGCACCGATCGTCGATCCTGCCAGGCTAGTTTCAATGTACGCAAACCGGGGCGCGGCCCCTATTCTCCAACTGAACAAGCTTGATGAGCCCCGCCCCCAATCATCGCCCCAACGCTACTGCATCATCAGCGCCTTCAGACGTTGCGGTTCCTCTCCCAGCCAATCCTGATTCTGCGCCGTTCCGTCATAAATCGATGAAGTCTTGAACGGCTCGAACTCGCCTTTCATCGCGGCCTTCGTCGTCTTCGCCAGCAGCGCTTTGAGCTGTTCTTCTGTGAATGGCTTGAATGTCGTCACCGCCTTCACCGCCTGGTCCAGAATCTCCAAACTGTCGATCCCGCAGATCACCGTTGATGTCGGCAGGTTCAGAGCATACTGAATCGCCTCGACCGGCGTTACTGTCTTCGACTTCACAATCGACCCGTTCGCCAGAGTCTTCATCGCCAGCACGCCAATGCCTTGCTTCACCATCTCCGGCACCACCATCTTCGAAAAGCTCCGGAAATGCGCATCCATCACGTTCAACGGCATCTGCGCTGCGTCAAATTTGTATCCGTTCTCCATCGCCACTTCGAGCATGTACAAATGAATCCGCGGATCCTTATGTCCAGTGAATCCGATATAGCGCAGCTTGCCGGCTTTCTTCGCCTCTAGCAAAGCTTCCTGCGCGCCATCCTCAGCGAAAATTCGATTCGGATCTTCGTAGCGCAGAATCTCATGGTGCTGCACAAGGTCGATGCAGTCAGTCTGGAGCCTCTCCAGCGATTGCTCAAGCTGCCGCATTGCTTCCTTCTTTGTGCGGCCATCGATCTTCGTCATCAGGAAGACCTTCTCGCGCGAGTTGTTCTCTTTCAGTGCGCGCCCCATGCGCATCTCGCTGGTTCCTTCGTTATAGTCCCAGCAGTTATCCATGAACGTGATGCCGCGATCGATTGCCTCATGAATCATGCGGATTGCAAGCTTCTCATCCACCTTCGGCAGACCCAGGTGCCATCCACCCATGCCGATTGCCGACACTTTCTCTCCCGTGCTGCCAAGCTCGCGACGTGGAATCTCATTATGTTGCGCCATAAGTGCAGATCTCCTTCCAGCCTTCACATATCTGATGATAAAGCTCTGGCTTTGAGAGCTTCTCGTCCATGCAGTTTGCTTTCGTTGTACTGCTATTACCCGAGCACAATTGCGTTCTCCAACTGATCACTGCTCGGTAAGCAACCTGACCAATCCTTACGCAGGAAATCGGTCCTGACTAGGTGCTCATCCCAAGCGCACGTTGGGCATGAAAACACAGACTGCCTAGTGCAATCCTTCATATAACCAGAATAGATGGACCAGTACCCTCGTCCGAGTTGATATCCAAACCGCGAGGTGTTGATGAGGACCTGGCTTACCGTTTCATTCCTATTCTTGATAACTGCGATTTCATTCGCTCAAATCCCCTCCAGCAGTCATGTCGTTATGGTCGTGGAAGCAAATCGCAGCTATTCGAGCGTGATTGGAAACAGCGCCATGCCGTACCTGAACTCGCTGGCAACGAAGTATGGGCTCGCTACGCAGTACTATGCCAATGCGCATCCGGGCATTGCAGACTCCTTCGAGTTGACCACCGGAGCCACGCTGACCACCGATAACACTGTCACACCATCCAGTTTCCCGGTGAAGGCCGACAACATCGTTGACACCTTGATGCTCTCGGGCAAGACGTGGAAGTCTTACGCCGAAGGTCTCCCCTACGCTGGCTACACCGGAGGAAACACCGGCAACTACGCGGTGCGCAATAATCCATTTGCCTACTTCTCCACAGTGCAGAACAGCAGCACGCAGAAGATGAATCTCGTGCCCTTCTCGCAATTCGCGACTGATCTCGCGAACAACCAGTTGCCCGAATTCAGCTACATCGTTCCCAACATCGTGAACAACGGCCAAAGCGGAACGCTGCAGCAGTCCGACACTTGGCTCCAGCAGAACATCGCTCCTCTTCTTGCCGACTCCAACTTCCAGAAGGACGGCATCCTAATCATCACTTTCCAGGAATCCGCCTCCACCGACACCGCCCACGGTGGCGGACACGTCGCCACGCTGGTCATCGGTCCACAGGCCGTGCTCGGACATAAGTCCACCACCGTGTACCAGCACCAGAGCACACTTCGCACCGTCCTTTCCGCTCTCGGAGCGACATCCTTCCCCGGAGCCGCTGCCAGTGCGCCTCTGATGACTGAGTTCTTCAATACGTCTATCTCTTCACCCAACGGCGTTTCCCCCAATGCCACCGCCGCTGCCACCACCGTTGGCGTCACCATCACTTCGCCAACCGCTGGCGCAACCGTCGCCTCCCCCGTCACCTTCGTCGCCTCCGCCTACAGCGGAAGCACCACCTATCCCATCACCGCCATGCGTATCTACGTTGATAGCGTTAGCAAATACACGATTAGCGCCGCGAGCCTCAACACTTCCCTCGCGCTCTCGACCGGCGCGCACAACGTCACCATCGTTGCTTGGGATAAGTCCGGCAAATCCTATAACAAGAGCATCAGCATTAACGTTGGCACCGCCACAGCGGGCGTAACGGTCACCTCGCCTGTCAACGGAGCCACCGTCACCTCGCCCGTGCAGATCGTCGCTTCGGGACAGGCCCCCTCGGGACGCACCATCACCGCAATGCGCGTTTACGTTGACAACATCAGCCAGTACCTCACGAATTCGGCCTCGGTCAACACGTCTCTCCCCATGTCTGCCGGAGCTCACTATGTAGTCGTGCAGGCTTGGGACAGCGCGGGGAGCATCTACAAGACGGCGCGTAACATCACCGTCTCGAACACCACCGCAGGCACGCTCAGTGTCAGTCCCACTTCCTTAAGCTTCGGAAACGTCACCGTTGGCAGCAGTTCCACCCAGGCCGTCACGTTGAAGGCGTCCAACAACAGCGTTAGCGTCTCACAGATCAGCAGCACCACCGGATTCACGGTCAGCGGCATCACTCTGCCTCTCACCCTCGCAGCCGGACAGAGCGCAACCTTCAACGTCACCTTCAAACCGACCACTGCCGCCACCACCAGCGGAAGCCTCTCGGTGCTCAGCAATGCCTCCAACTCCACTGCCGCACTTTCCATGAACGGCACCGGAGTATCGGCACCCACAAATAGCCACTACGTATCCTTGAAATGGACGGCCAGCTCGTCATCCAGCATCAAGGGCTACAACGTCTATCGTGCTACCACGTCTACCGGCTCTTACAGCAAGCTCACCAGCACTCCCGTCACAGGCACCACGTACACCGATAGCAACGTCGCGGCCGGAACCAAGTATTACTACGTCGCAACAACCGTTAATACCAGCGGCGCTGAGAGCTCATACTCATCTCAGGTCAGCGCCACTGTTCCTACTCCGTAGTTAAATAGCAGTAGCAAAGTTTCGATCTCCTGATCACTGCCACCCCTGCCGAACACTCGGCAGGGGTTCTTTTTGTCTTTGATCTTTCTACTAGTTTGGGGGCCCCAGGCTCATGGAGCGAAGCGGAATCAAGAAAACGCCATGGACTACGGATCCTACGATCCTAGGTCTCTGTTTCCAATTTCAATGAAATTCGACATCTCCCATTTGCTAAATTGCGTAAATCTGGGATTTATGAAACCCGTAGGTTACACTTAAGTAGTTCCAGACACATACCTCAGATGGTTACTGTCGGTCGACACGCGAAAGAAAGTGCTTTCGCTATTTAGGAACTTAGTCTTAGGATTAAGGTTTCCGAGAGAGGTCTATGCCGAACACAATCTTCAACGGGGCAAACATAACCATCGTGGCTGATAATCTTCAGCCCAAGATAGTTGCTCCGTCGCTCTTTAGCGACATCGTAAATGAAACTCCTACTCAGGTGGTTGTGGTCGAGGGCATTGCGCAAGTTCACTACCAACGCTATTCAGTTCAGGTCATCACTCCTGCCAGACGGATCGTAATTGAAGACAGAATGCCCTCAAACGCTCCTTCGGTCGCCGATCGCATAGCTCTGAAGCTTATCGAAGTGAATGATCACGCCAAGATAGAGGCAATCGGATTGAATTTCATTAAGACTGTGCAGTCGTCACAGTCTTATGTCGACCTGCTTATTGATCGCTACCTGAATAAGTCAGCTATCGAGCGGTGTATTGGAGGAAGTACAGATTCAGTTGGACTTAGAATCAGTGCGAAAGTTGATGACTATATAAGTCAAATCGCCGTGGATTGTGCATGGAAAAATCCGCACGCGGCCGTTGTCAATTTCAACTACCATTTCGATGCTCCATTTCAGGATGGACCGAAAACCGTCCTATCGCGCTTCACTCATTTTTTAACGTTAAGGCCTAAGTTTTTGACGGAGATCGAGGATGCCATTCACACCCCCTGTGTACAGTAGTACTCCAGTGGTGTGGGTTGATGTCGACAGAGCGCACAATGAGTCGGTGAACACAGCGCTTCGCACCCCGGCTGAACTGCATACCGAGCAGACGGACACATTTGGGCTTCGACTCGTTGTTCGGAAGGAAGTACTTGATGCGTACGAGACAAGGGATCGCTACTCATCAACCACCGCATCGGGAAACGAATGGGCGATTGAACAATTGAACAGTTCCGTAGTTTCAATATGGGCCGACGGCGCCAAAAAAGAGCTACAATGCGAAGTCGCCAGAAATTCTGGTGCATCTGAAGGCATTCCGGGTGAATCTGATAGAAGTGAGGTCAACGTGCGAATGAAAGTGCCACGTTCTGTTACCTTGTCTGCCAGTATCTCCGGTCTATTGTCGGTTTGCTTCATCGGTCTGGGCTTGGCAGGACTATCAGTTCCGCTCGGACCATCATTGTTCTGGTTTACGCTCGCTGTTGGCTCATTCGGAGTGACAGTCACATCTTTGATGGGGATACGTGAACTGCGAAATGGGCAACGATAAAAGCAGCGGGTGGGAGGCTCTCTGGAAGGGCTTGTTCGGCTTTGCTACGGCATTCGTCAGAATGCTCCCGTTACACAAGCTGGATCAGAAGAGAGCCATGAACTTAGCGATTGATTTGTTCGCGCTCATACTCGCAAGCATCGTGGTTGCTCGAAACGGCTCGGCTTTTGGAATGGCTGCTTTTTTCGGATGCTTATTGTTTCTGATGTGGTGTTTTCAAACCGCTAATGCGGCCGATGCTCATAAAGTACCAGCCAAGGAATCCCGAGTTCCAAAGGTGTACGCCATAGCAGATTCGGAATCCGAAGAATAGCTCGTCTATACCGTCCCGCCCTAGCGACCCTGCACTATCTCACCCCACCACCATCCAAACACCAAGTGCAACACCTTTCAGCGTTGTTGGATGGGTTTAGTGAGGCCATGCTGTCGCTATATCTTCTGCCTCCCACAGTCGCCAATTCAAAATCTGCCCTCCCTCCTTTTCGGAAGATTCGAGTACTCAAAGCCCGATTCTGCGCAACTCCAGCACTGCAAACGGGTTTATCGAAGCGAAGCCTAAGCGGAGCAGCCCTGATTCAGTTCGGTAAATGGAACCTTCTACTCTGCTCAAGGCAATGCAGTATTGGGGAATTACGCAGGAGTGTTTGTATGTACCACATTCGGTTTTTTCGGGCAGTTGTGTTCGCGGCTTTAGCCGTGGCGCTAATGCTTCCCGCCTCGGCCGTTGCCCGCACGCGCGTTGGCGTCGGCGTTGGAGTCTTCGGTGGACCTTACTATCCTTACTATTGGGGAGGTCCCTGGGGCTATCCCTACTATGGTTATTACGGCCCGTATCCTTATCCGGCCTACGGCTACTATGGACGCCCCGTGGGAGAGGTTCACATCAAGAGCCCCGATCCCAACGCCATGATCTACATCAACGGAGCCTATGCCGGACGCGCTCACGATCTCAAGACGATTTATCTTGCACCAGGAACCTACAACATCGAGCAGCGCATTGGTCCAGATGTTCAGCGCGAAAAGATCTACGTGCTCGCGGAACGCAGCATTAAGCTTGAGTTTGAAAAACCCGGTGCGCACGCCACTCGCAATGACGTTCCGCCTCCGCCGCCTGCAGTGAACCAGCAGCCAGCGCCGCCTGATGCCAATTCGGCTCAGCCTCCGGCACCCGCTCCGGCTCCGCAGCAACAGAGACAGTAAAAGAGGCCACCAATGAAGCCATTCGTCTGCACTCTCGCTTTTTTCGCGCTGCTAGCTTCGGCCGCCGCGCAGACGCCCGGCGTTCCCTCGATCCCGCCGGATTATCAGGAACGTCCACCCGCGCAAACTCCGGCCACCACTGATTCTGAGCCTGCGGGCATGTCGCAGGCCGACGCCCAGGCACAGGCCAACGCACAGTACAATGAGGACTCCGCCGAGCAACAGACCTACGATCAGCAGCAGCCAGCTCCCGAGCCTTATCCGCCAGCGCAGGCCCAGCAGTATCCGCCTCAATCGCAGTCACCGTACCCTGACCAGCAGCCCGCACCGGCTCAGCCGTCGTACTCGGCACAACAGCCTCCGTATCCTCAGGACCAACATCCGCCGACTCAGCAACAGCCATATCCTCAGGACCAGTATCCGCAGCAACAGGAGCCCAATCCGCAGGATCAGACCACCTATGGCGGAGGTCAGGTTCAGCAGCAGCCTTATCCGCAACAGCCTCCCTACCCACAGCAGCAGGCACCCTACCCGGATCAACCGCCTGCACCACAGGCTCCTCCCGTGTACTATCCGCAACCGCACGTCCGAATGGCACCGCAGCGGCCTGTTCAGCACACAGTGCGACCGCGCCCCGAAGCCTCTGCTTATCCGGCTTATCGCGAGGAAGCAAACTTCGCAGTTGGTGCCCGTCTGCTCTCGCAGGATGAAGTTGAGCGCCGCTTCAGCACTCCGCTTGGCAAGCACTTCCTTGTAGTCGAAGTCGGCTTCTATCCCGCCGTGTCGCAATCTGTCGATCTGCGGACCGAGTCCTTCACCCTTCGTGCCAACAAGGAAGATCAGGCATTCTTCCCGGCGACTCCCGATGACATCCTCACCGATCTCGGCAACAAGTCGGGCGGCCCGCGCTTTTATCCGAGTGTCGGCGTCGGCTACGAACACGGCCCTTGGGGAAGTGGAGTTGGCACCGGCGTAGGAGTCGGTGTTGGCCCCGATGGATCGTACCCTCGTCGAATGCCCATTAACCGCCAAGTCATGTTGATGGAGCTTCGCGACAAATCCTTGCCCGAGGGCAATCTGACGCAGCCCGTTGCCGGATACCTGTACTTCCCGCTCAACGGCAAGCGCGCCAAACAGTACACACTCGAACTTCACAGGAGCGGGGAGACCATCGCACTGCCTCTTCCTAATCCGAAAGACTAGTTCTCCGTTACGACGAAGGCCCCCACCGAAACTCAATCTTGAGTTCCGGTCGGGGCCTCTGTTGTCCAGAAAACAAACCGGGCCAATTGGCCCGGTTTACCAATCTCTAACCCTCGACAGCTTCTGGCTGATTAACTGGTTAATGGTCTCGATGTCTCTCGGAAAACGATTGCCGAGTCGGTAACCATAGCCGTTTTTCACCATTAACTCCGGAGTATATAACCGCCTACTCCTCTTCCGACCCCGGAGCGGCATCCCACGCGTGTCCGAAGATCGTGAATGCCTGCTTTTCCCCGTGTTTCGGAAGGAAAGTCACACGCGTTGGCCTCTTCTCCCATGTCGGAGCATCGCACTCTGAATCCGGCATATCTCCCTGGCTCGCGGCGCCAAGATCCTTCTTCATTACCGGCTTTTTCCTGCCCAACTGCATCACCACGGCGCTCAACTTCTCGCCGTTGTCGCTCACTCCGCAATATGCCACGTAGTCCCGGAACCACGTCGCATGCGAATAGAACGGATCGAACTCCACTAGCGAAACCTGCGATACATGCCCGGTGAGTCGATCCACCATCAGCCATCCACCGCGCTGCCACACCCAGTTCGGAGCCTTCGATTCGTCCACCGGCAAATTGTTATTCAGTCTGTATGCACGTCGCACTACGAAGAGACGATCGGTCACATCGTGGACGTCGCCCGTGACGAATTCTTTCAGCTTAGAGTCCACATACAGTGCGCGCACTCTCATCGGAGTAGTGTGATCTTCATCGGGGCCGAGATACAGTCGCACCGTCATGATCTTTCCATAGCTGATTACGTGCACTTTTGGCTTGCCCGCGGCCATTGCCGCCATTGGCGTGAGTACGAACAACAAGAAGAGAATCGAGCGAAGTTGTCGTAGATTCATTACAATTCGAGGCTAGCTCTCGTCTCAGTTTTCCGCAATTCTCTTTCGTCACCTTGGCAACCAATCACCTGACGATAGTGCTCACACTTACAAATGGCAGAGAGGACGCGTCACCGTTCCCAGCGAATTCTCGTCGTGGACGACCATTTCGACAATACTCTGCTGATGCAGGAGCTACTTACCCGCCAGGGCTATGAAGTAGCAGTTGCCGATAATGCAGAGAAAGCCGAAGAGATTATGCAGAATGCAACACCTGATCTGGTGTTGCTCGACGTCATAATGCCCGGAAAAAGCGGATACGAACTCTGCCGTGAGTGGAAGGACAACCCTGAGACTCGTCTGATTCCGGTCGTCATGATCACCGGTCTGAGTGACCGCGAAGATAAGATTCGCGGCATCGAAGCCGGCGCAGACGATTTTCTGAACAAGCCTATATTCCCCGTCGAACTCTTCGCTCGCGTGGCTTCGCTGCTGCGCGTCAAAGACTACACCGACGAACTTGAAAACGCCGACACCGTCCTTTGCACATTAGGTCGCAGCGTCGAATCGCGCGATCCCTATACGGAAGGGCATTGCGAACGCCTCGCCGAGTATGCCAGCGCACTTGGGGCACACATGGGACTCGGTGATGAAGAACAACTCGCGTTGCGACGCGGAGGTTTTCTGCACGATCTGGGCAAGATCGCGATCTCGGATGACATTCTAAAGAAGCACGGATTGCTGTCCCAGGAAGAATGGCGCATCATGCGCCAGCATCCGATCATCGGCGAGAACATCTGTAAGCCTCTGCGATCGCTACGCATGGTGGTTCCAATCATTCGTCACCATCACGAGCATTGGAATGGCACTGGTTATCCCGATCACCTCACCGGAGAATCGATCCCATTGCTGGCGCGTATCCTTCAAGTCGTCGATGTGTACGACGCTCTTCGCACGGAACGGCCATACAAGGCCGCCCACAGTCATGAGCAGGCTCGCGAAACGATGCACGCCGAAGCACGGCAAGGATTGTGGGATGAATCGATCGTCGCGGAATTCTTCTCAATGCTCGCTTTGCGCGAAACCGCTGCTTAATCTAAGCTGTATTTGCGAGGATCGCACTTACAACTGCTTTACAATCTGAGTGCGTCTAAAAATTCAATGTCAGTGCAATATTCCATCATTCTGCCTGCGTACAACGAGAGTGCGCGCATACGTCCGGGACTCGAAAAGGCGATTGCCTTCGGTCGCGCGCACAATTGGAGCTTTGAAATCGTTGTGGTCAATGATGGCTCTCGTGATGACACAGCCGAGATCGTAAGGCAGTTGATGGTCGATGCACCTGAACTCCGGTTGGTCGAGAATCCTGGAAATCGTGGAAAAGGGTACAGTGTCCGAAATGGAATGCTGAACGCGCACGGCGACATTCTGATGTTCAGTGACGCGGATTTCTCTTCGCCGATTTACGAATCGCTCAAGCTGGTTGACGCCATTGAGAAGGGCGCGGACGTCGCATTTGGTTCGCGCTGGCTGCTGGCCGAAACGCAAACAAAGCGCCAGTCGCTTGTGCGACAGTTCGTTGGACGTGCTTACAACGTGTTGCTTCGGTTCGTGCTCGGATTGCCCTACAAGGATACCCAGTGTGGATTCAAAGCCTTCAGCCGCAGTGCGGCCGAGGTGATCTTCACGCGCCAGCAGATTGAGCGTTGGGGATTCGATCCCGAACTCCTTTTTATTGCACGTAAGTTCGGGCTGAAAATGACAGAGGTCCCGGTCGAGTGGGCCAATGATGATCGCTCGAAGATCAATCCTCTAGTCGATGGCGTGAAGATGTTCCTTGAGCTTCTCAAGATTCGGTACAACGCTATAGCAGGACTCTACACGCGCCCGTCATTTCAGTTTACCGAACCAGCTTCTAGAACTCTGCTTGCGGAGAGCAAGCCTCCGATCAGCTAGGAAGCTGCAGCCTGGCGTGCCTTGCGAATGCTGGGGGCGGAAGCTGGTACGGCTTTTTGTATTGGGACCAAACGCACTTTTCCGCTGTCGCTGAGTGTGAGATTCATAGTAGCTGCGCAGATCTCACACAGCCAGAAATACTCTATCGGATACGTTTTGCTCCGGGTCGCTTCACCTTCGGTCGGCTCACCAACCTTCGTTAGTCCTTTTCGACGTGCTTCCGAGAAGTCGATTTTGAATAATCGTCCCTGTCCAAGGTGATGGAATGTAGCGGAGCAATGCGTATTGAAACACTTCGACAGCATAGATACACAGTCTCTCTGAACTCGCTAACGCGGAAGATGAAAAAGGAATAGAAAATTTGGACTGCTCTGGCTTGCTGATTCATTTGATGCCCAAGCAGGGGCTCAAGATGTGTAATTTAACAAGTATTTTGGCCAGATTTGTCCCGATCCCGTATTCTTTGCTGCTACGAATACCTGTTTGGGGACGCTGAATCCAGCCGTTCACTTTTGGAATAAGGCCAAACCCGTGTTATTGCGCCACAAGAAAAGCGCGGGCCAGATTCTCCCGAATTGCTGTCCCAGCCTTGAGCAGCCCATGCCAGAGAAAGAGCAGACGGGCATCATCTCTGCCTGCGGCAGCGTCATTAGAAATGTTCCAAATCGACTGGACCCATGACTTGGGCGCCGACCTCCTTGATGCAGGGCAGCGGTGGCTCGAATCCGTCAGTACACCATTGTCTTTGGCTGCTGGGTCAGCGGAAAGAAAACGCAATTGGCAAGCGCTCGTGAAATTTTGAAGTGTATAGACCATCGCCCATTCCCCCTGCCGCAAAAGCCGTGGATCATGCGCCAGGAATGGCATCGCCTGCTCTTTGCTCATTGGATCGTTGATGCAAAGCTGATACGCAAGCTGGTGCCACCTCAACTGGAACTCGATCCGTGGCAGGGGGCAGCTTATGTAGCGGTGACGCCTTTTCATCTCCGTCGCTTGCGCCCGCGCGCATTGCCTGTGCTATCAAAATTCCAAGAAGTGAACGTGCGCACTTATGTGACCTGTCACGGAGTGCGGGGAGTGTTCTTTTTCAGCCTTGATGCAGCGAATCTGTCCGCGGTGCTTGGTGCGAGGCTGACTTACTTCTTGCCATATTTCCAAGCAAAGATGTCGATGCAGATCGATGATGCCAAAGTTCACTACACGTCAGAGCGCATGCAGTCTGCTCGATCTGCGAAGCTTGAAGTGTCCTATGAGCCAGCTTCGGATGTACTGCCTTGGGCACCGCCGGCAGAGAGCGTGGAGGTTCTTGACGGAGCGCTATTGCCTGTATACCGTCAGGCGCGGGAAGGTGTATCGCGCACACATTCATCATTGGCCAATGCCGCTGCAGAGTGCTGCCGCCAATATCGTACGCAACACGATGACGCAACCGCTCGGAATCGAGACTGGCACGTCCCCGCACCTGCTGCACTGCATCGTTCCTTGATGTTCTTATCTGGCCATTGGAACTTGTGCAGGAATGATGCCTCACCAAGCGCACACGGCTGATCATCAAATCAGTCAATGATTGGAGATTGTGCTCTTTGCAGACGAGAGGGAATGCGCCTGACCCGGCACCATCTGATTCCGCGCACCCGGCACAGCAACAAGAGAGTAAAACGAGATACCTCCTCGTCCGAACGCAACGAAACTGTCCTTGTATGCCGCCCATGTCACAACCAGATTCATGCGCTGTTCTCCGAGAAGGGAACTTGAACGCGAGTACAACACCCTGGATCAACTTCGCCGACATCCTGAGATTTCGAAATGGGTCGCATGGGTGAGTACACGCCAGTTTGGCGCAGTTCTGCGATGAATATCTGAGCTGTCGCGGCACACTGCCTTGCGGCATCCAATGCTAGGGAAGAAAAAGCGAAGGAGGCGACGATGTCACAGAGTCAAGCGAATGAACAGGGAACCACCCGCAAGCAGGATGCACCCGAGAAGACGGGCATTGAGGCTCTGCGGGCAAACGGCATGATGTCCCATCTACTTGAATCGCTCGAAAGTAAGAAGGACATTGGTCATTACGGAAGACTGGTGTTTGCGATGATCGCACGTCACTTTCTTGAGGAGGACGAGCTGCTCTCAAAGCTCTGCATGAATCCGGGATTCGATGAAACGCAAGCTAAAGCGCTGATTCATCAAGTCGAGTCGCGTGACTACAATCCACCACGGCCAGAACGTATTCGCGAGTGGCAGTCTCAGCAGGAGTTCCCAATCTGCCCAAACACCGATGACCCGGATTTATGCAATGTCTATCGCGATCTGAAGTTTCCCGATCATATCTACGAGAACATCCAGCATTACCAAGAAAAGAAAGCTGAAGCAGAGAGCGATGCCGCGTAGTGAGGTGGGTTGAGCGATCTGGTGGGCCTGGTAGGATTCGAACCTACAACCAAAGGATTATGAGTCCTCTGCTCTGACCGTTGAGCTACAGGCCCGCTACGCGGGGAAGACAGCGAGGCTTGTTTAGTTTAACTCACACAGAACACCTCGTGAGAGTACGAGCTGTGGATGCTGCACGATTTCCGGTGTTCAAGGGCTACAAAGCGCCAATCCGCGGCTACGGCGCCGTGACAACCAGCGCTTTGCAGTCACCTTCCTGGTTCAGTCGCGCGTAGTAGTGCGGCATAGAGCTATCGAAGTAGATTGCATCCCCCGCATCCAATTCGAACTCGTCTTTTCCAATCTTCAGGTTCAGCTTTCCTTCGATCACGAAGACCACCTCGGTGCCTGCATGCTGGTGGGGCTTCAACTTATCCGATGGAACAACCTGAAACTCTGCGTAGAATGAGTTCAGTTTGCGTTCGCTGGCTTTGAAATCTAGACTCTCAAACCAATACGAACTGAAGTCGACATCTGGGTGTTCCGGGAAGCGCTTGCGCTCCGACTTGCGAATGACCTCAACGAGGTGTCGGTTCCGACTGTTGTCGAAGAAGTACTCCAGGCCAACACTGAAGACCATCGCAATGCGTAGCAATGTCGGAAGCGTGGGAATCAGTTTTCCGCGCTCGATTTTTGAGAGCAGTGCAGCGGAGAGGCTGGTGTGCTTGCCCAGTTCGACCAGTCCCATGCTCTTCTTCAGCCGCAGAGCGCGGATTTTTTCACCGATCAGATAGGGCCGAAGCCCTTGGACAATGGTCTCATTCATCATCTTCCCCTCCCATTCCTAGGATGCTGGCGCTCGATCGGTATGGACATACAGTAAAATAAAATTTCTCAATTTTCAAATCTCAAGTGCGTCACTGCCCTCTGCCTAATGAGAAGCGGGAATAGTTAAAACTCAAGCGGCATCAGGACCCCGGCGTTACAATTCGCGCGGAAAGGGTCCGTATGCGATTCCGTTTGATTGGATTGCTTTTGTGTTGCGGTTGGACCGTCGCCTGCGTTGCACAAACAGGAGTTCCGAATAGCGGGCAGACAGGACCTCAAATCAAGGTAGATGAAAACTACGCTGCGCCGATCGTGAAGCAATGGAGCGGGAAACTCGTTCCGCACCCGCGATTCGCGCCTCTACAAAGACCCCGCGGACAATTTTGCCTGGTGAGCGGAGACTCGCGCAATGATCTTGCGTCTGAGCGAAAATGCAGTGGTCAGGCGGCCAGGATGAAGCCTCCACTACTCACGCCCGAGACCCCATTCCGGTTTGAGAGATTGCATGAAGGTGCGATTGAAGTTAACTCGCAACAGCGGCCTGCGGAGGCCAGCTTGCGCTGAGAGCCAAGCGTGAGAAGAGAATGCCGCTCGAGTGTGAGCGGCATTCTGTTTTGTACGTACGAAGTTCTAGTTAGCAAACGCCAGAGAGAGAATCGTTTTTTGCTCCATCTGGTGCGCCTTGGCCGAGCCGGTTGCTGGGCTGGCGGCAGCTTGGCGTTTGATGGAACGAATCGGCAATCCCTCTCCAAGTAGCCGATGCAGTCGCGGCCTCACATAGGTGAGCGCTCCCATGTTTGCAGGCTCTTCCTGCACCCAGACGAGTTCATGAGCATTCTTGTAGGGCGCGAGCGCGTTCAGAATGTCCTGCTCCGGGAAAGGATAGAGCTGATCGAGGAACAGGATAGCTGTGTTGGTGTTCTTCAAGCGGCGACGCTCACCTTGCAGATCGTGCCCAATCTTGCCGGTACAGAGCAGAATGCGAGTGGCTGCTTCTGGATCGACCTGCGTGTCGGGAACCACGGTTTGGAAGCGTGGAGCCGCGAGTGCCGCAAGGTCGCTGGCCGCATCGGGATGACGCAACATGCTCTTCGGAGTGAAGCAGACAAGGGGCTTACGCCACTTCCGCAGTCCCTGACGACGTAGCAAATGGAAGAACTGCGCAGCCGAAGATGGCTGGCAGACCTGCATGTTGTCGCGTGCACAAAGCTGCAAATAGCGCTCGACGCGCGCGCTGGAGTGCTCCGGCCCCTGACCCTCGTATCCGTGAGGCAGCAGCAGGACGAGTCCTGAAAGCAGCCCCCATTTTTCTTCTCCGGCGCTGATGAACTGATCGATGACTATCTGCGCACCGTTGGCGAAATCACCAAACTGCGCTTCCCAGAGCGTGAGTGCTTCGGGATAGTCACGGCTGAATCCGTATTCGAATCCGAGCACGGCGGCTTCTGAGAGCTCCGAGTTGTAAATCTCGACAAACGCTTGATCTTCAGCGAGATGCTGCAGAGGCATGTACTCGCTTTCGTTCTCCGTGTCGATCAGCACGGAGTGGCGATGATTGAACGTGCCACGGCGCGAATCCTGGCCGCTCATGCGCACAGGAACTCCGCTGGTGACGAGGCTCCCAAAGGCCAGAGCCTCGGCAAAACCATAATCGATGGCACGTTTACCGGTCGCCATCTCCTGCCGCTGTTTCAGCAGAGCGGCAACCTTGGGATGGATATGAAATCCTTCGGGATATTGGCAGAGCTTCAAGCCGAGTTGGGTAATGTCCTGCTGGAGCATACCAGTGTCGATCTCAAGTTCTGGTCGCCACTTGCGGCCGACGAAATTACTCCAGTAGTCAGGAAGTTTGTAGAGGACTGGCTTCTTGGTCAGGCTCTTTGCTTCCTGCTTGGCCTGCTGATAGCGGGCTTTGGAGGCTTCGACCTGGGCAGAGACATCGACCCCAAGCCGCTTTGCATAGATTTCGTACAGCGGCGGGTGAGCCTTGATTTTCGCGTACACGATCGGCTGTGTGATCGTGGGATCATCGATTTCAGAGTGTCCGTGGCGACGGTAGCCGATGAGGTCGATCAAAACGTCAGAGCCAAACCGGTATCGATATTCCAGCGCGAGTCGGCCAATGCGGACCACGGCGTCGGGATCTTCGGCGTTAACGTGGAAGATCGGGATTGGTAAGCGCTTGGCGAGATCGCTGGCAAAGCGTCCGCTGGCGTAATCAGTCGGATTGGTGGTGAATCCGACCAGGTTGTTGACAATCACGTTGATCGTACCACCCACGTCGTAAGCCCGAAGGTAGCTCATGTTCAGCGTTTCGGCCCAGATGCCTTGTCCTGCAAACGCTGAATCACCGTGCAAGATGATTGGCAGCGTTTGCTGCTTGCCTTCCGCGCCACGGCGAGTCTGCTTCGCGCGAACACGACCGAGCGCAACAGGATCAACGGCTTCGAGGTGGGAAGGATTGCTGACCAGGTGAATGCGGACGCGCTTGCCATTGAATTCGCGGTAGCCGGTGGCGCCTTGATGGTACTTAACGTCGCCACCACCCAAGGTTGAGCGCGGATCCACGTCTTCGAATCCGCCATAGATATCGCTCGGGGCGCGTCCGACCGTGTTACATACGGCTGCGAGGCGTCCGCGATGGCTCATGGCAATGATGCATTCCTCGGCACCCTTTGCGGCGGCTCCAGAGAGGATTTCCTCCAACATAGGCATGAGAGCGGTGTTCCCCTCGATGGAGAATCGCTTTGTGCCGATGTAGAGCGTCTGCAGCATCTGCTCGAAAATATCGGCTTCGACCAGGTGCTTCAGGATGGCTTGACGATCCACCTCGGGTTGAGGGCCTTCAAGGTGATCGATGATCCACTGACGGCGCTCCGGGTCGGGTATGTGCATGAACTCGGCACCGACGGTACCGCAATAGATTTCCCGTGCGCGGGCGGCATCCGGGCCATTGAGCTTCAGCTCTGGGTAGTCAAGGCGCGGAAAATGGCCGAGGGGATCGAGATCTGCCTGCAGATATCCCCAGCGCCGGAAGAGATCGAATACAAGTTCTCGGGTTTGATTTTCAGGATTGACTTCAATTACGTGAGCTTGTGACACATTGCTCCTAGCCCGGAAGAGTGCCGGGACTTTGCTACGTAGGATAGCGGCGATAACCCAAACAAAAAGGGTATCAAAACATAAGATGAGCCGCTATCGTACGTCGTCTAGAACATTGGATTCTTCAGCTCAGGCATGGGATTGGAGAATTTCGCTAAGTTGTTGAGCCTTATTAGAGAGGCTCCCAAAAGGGCAGATTACGCAGGCAGATTTACCTTCGCGGGCTTTCTGAGCGGAACCCTCCCTTTTCGAACGTGAAGAATCGTTGATCTTTCGAGCCGCTGAAGACCCATGATGATGAGGAGGTTATATTCTCAGAAACCCTGTTAATTAGGCGTCGCACCGGTATGTTCTTGAAGGATGCAGACCACGGATGATCATAAGAAGGATCGCCCCCCACTTGCATATACCCTATCTGATGATCTGGAAATATTCGCGCGAGTGGGCCTAATGAGTCGTCGGCACTTCTGAGCTCAACAAAATCTATTGCGGGCACGACCTGATTCATGAAATAGACAGGGTCATTTAGCGTGGCACGCGGAAATATGTTTATTGTTCCACCATCCAAAGACCATGTATAACGCGAATCGTATGTGCACAAGCTATCAAGCACTTGGCGGACTGTTACATTTCTCAAACGCAACGTAATCCTTGTAGTTGACACTTGGTCGGCCCAATGTTCTCTCAAGACCTCTTCGATTCCGAATCGTAACGGCTGAGCGATCATTGCCAACGAACCAACGGCTTCAGTCACCGTTACATCTCTGACAACATATGTTGGTAGTTCACGGTCGATCAACGGGGTCGCAGCAATCTGGCGCTCTTGCGCTGCTGTGAGGCTCGAAATGCCAAGAAGGACAATTAGCGAATACGCGAGTGTCTTCATTGTGCGTGGCCAATTACATAAGTTAATCAGGCCTTGAGCGCGCCTGTGTACACAGCCATTCCGACCACGGCATCCACCCCGGCGGCATCGAGTTGATTCACTTCGTCCATGGATTTGATTCCTCCGGCAACGATCAGCTTGCGATTGGTGGCAGCTTTCAGTTCCGGTATGACATGCATGGGGAAGCCGCTCATGGTACCTTCCGTATCGATATGTGTATACAGGTAGCCTGAGCAGTATTCGTCTGTCTGCTTCATCATCTCGGCGGGAGTGAGCGCGGTGCCTTCTTTCCAGCCCTTGATAGCCACTTTGCCGCCACGCGAATCAACAGCGAAAAGTAAACGTGCAGGGGCAGCGTAGTGGGCGAGAGATTTCGCCATTTCCACATCGACAGCACCGTTTTTGAGCAACGCTGAACCGATGATGACTTTTTTGGCTCCGGCCTGCAGCATCTTCGAGGCAGCCTCGACCGAGCGGATTCCGCCGCCGACCTGGACAGGAAGGTGCTCGCAAATCTGGTGGATAAGCGCGGTGTTTTCGCCTTTGCCCATCGCAGCGTCCAGATCGATGAGTTGCACCATGGGGTAAGGGAGGAAGCGGTCGATCCAATATTGAAGATCGTCGAATTCGAGCGCCTTGCGTTCGCCCTGAACAAGCTGGACGACTTTGCCGCCCATCAAATCAATCGAGGGAATCAGCATTTCTTTCCTGTCTTTCCTGAACCTACGAAATCAGCAGGGAAGGCGAACCGGTATGCCTTCGCCCTGCAGTTGTGCCTTGAGTTGCCGCACGTCATGGATGCCGAAGTGGAAGATAGAAGCAGCTAGTGCTGCGTCGGCGCATCCGGCTTTGAAAACATCCACGAAGTGATCGCCCGATCCCGCGCCGCCACTTGCAATCACCGGAATGTTCACGGCTTTCGCCACGGCTGCCGTCAGTGGGCAGTCAAATCCATTGCGGGTGCCATCGCAATCCATCGACGTGAGCAGAATCTCGCCCGCACCACGCGATTCGGCTTCGCGAGCCCACTCCACAGCGTCGCGCCCAGTCGGGACGCGGCCCCCGGCAAGATACACCTCGGCAGGAACAACACCCGGCATGGAGAAATCGGCATCCGGCTTGCGTTTGGCATCGACAGCGACAATCACCGCCTGCGATCCGAAGCGCTCCGCGATTTCCGTGATGATCGCGGGATTCTTTATCGCCGCGGAGTTGATGCTGATTTTGTCGGCTCCGGCGTCGAAAAGCGCACCCGCGTCTTCAAGGGAACGCACGCCGCCGCCGACAGTAAACGGCACGAAGAGTTGGCGCGCAGTTCGGCGAACAACATCGATCAGGATGGGACGTGCATCGCTGGTCGCCGTGATGTCGAGTAACACAATCTCATCTGCGCCGCTTGCGGCGTGAAGATGCGCCAACTCTGCTGGATCTCCTGCGTCGATGAGGTCCACGAACTGCACGCCTTTCACAACACGGCCCTTGGTCACATCCAGACACGCGATGATTCGCTTTGTAATTCCTGTGGTCATCGCGCTCTCCTTTCTGCGGCAATCTTGCAGAAGTTTTTCAGGATGCACAGTCCGGTGTCGCCCGATTTTTCAGGATGAAACTGCACCCCGAAAACGTTATCGCGCTCAACGGCAGCGGCGAAAATTTCGTCATACGTTGTGACGGCTGAAACGCCATCGACCACAGGTGCACGATACGAGTGCGTGAAGTACACGAAGCTATCATCCGGCACATTTCCGAGCAGACGCGATTTCGCTCCGCCCGGAGTGCGACGAATCTGGTTCCAGCCAACATGTGGCACTTTAAGCTTTGTCTGAAAACGCTCGCAGGCACCTTCGAATAGGGCCAGTCCTGCAGTCTCCGGCGCTTCTGTCGAGCCTTCAAACTGCCACTGCATCCCAACACAAATCCCAAGGAAAGGCGTGCCGCGCTCGATGGCTTCCGCTACTGCATTGCGAACACCGCTCGCGGCGAGTCGTTCTGTCGTGCAGAAGTGTCCGACACCAGGGAGGACGAGTGCTTGGGCATTGCGCACCTGCTCGGGATCGTCCGTGATAACCGACTCCTCGCCAAGGTAGGTGAAGGCCTTGCGAACGCTCGTGAGATTTCCCGCCTTGTAGTCGATGAGGGTGATCATCAGAGAAGCCCTTTGGTGGATGGCAGCATCTCCGCCAGTCGTTGATCCTTGCTGCAGGCAACCCGCAGTGCGCGCCCAAATGCCTTGAATAGCGCTTCGATCTTGTGGTGATTCGAGCGACCATACATCGTCTTGAGGTGGACATTGGCTCGTGCCCCGCGTGCGAAGCCCTCGAAGAAGTCGAAGACCAATTCGCTCTGCAGATCGCCGACCAATCGCACGCGAACTTTGGTGTCCACTACGCATGAGGTGCGACCGCTAAGATCAACGGCGGCGATTCCCAGGGTTTCGTCCATCGGCATCAAAAAATAACCGGCACGAATGATGCCCTTTTTGTCGCCCAATGCGCGGTCAAAAGCCTCGCCGAGAGCGATACCCACGTCTTCTACAGTGTGGTGCTGATCTACATCGAGATCGCCGCGGCAAGCCAGTGCAAGATCGAAGCCGCCGTGCCGGGTGAACAATTCCAGCATGTGATCAAGGAACCGAATGCCCGTTTCGACCTTGTAAATTCCAGTGCCATCGATGTTGAGGGCGATCACGATCTGGGTTTCGGTTGTAATGCGTTCGAGTTCAGCGCCTCGGGGCAGGGAAGTGCTGGCCGTGCGTGTCATTGTGCCTCCTTGGCTACGAGTGCGGGACGAGATTGCGGCGTAAAACCGATGGCCGCGAGTGCTTGGGGAAGTTCGTGCAAAAGCCGTTGTGTCTGCGCCCGATTGCCGAGTGTAATCCGAACGCATCCAGCACATCCCGGATCACTGTTGCGATCGCGGATGAGTATTCCGCGTTGGCGCATTTCGGCGACAAACGCCTGCCGATACTCGCCAAAATAAGCGAGCACAAAATTGGCCTGCGACGGCCAGTAAGGAATGTCGCGTTCCTGGTAGAAGCGCTCAAGGCTGCTGCGGCCTTCGATCACCTGCGCAATGTAGTTCGCAATGTATTCGTGGTCATCCAGTGCGGCGCTGAGGCAGGTAAGCGCGATGCCGTTCACGTTGTAAGGCGAAGCGACTCGACGCAACATCTTCATCTGCGCCGTTGAACCCACGAGAGCGCCCAGACGGAATCCGGCCAGCCCGTAGGCTTTGGAGAATGTGCGGCTGACGAACAGGTTGTCGATATTGTCGATCTGATCCATCAGGCTCTCGCCGCCGAAGTGGATGTAAGCCTCGTCAATGAGCACGGCAGCCTGCGGAGCGGCATTCACAATCGCGAGCAGTTCATCGCGTGTCGCCGTAGATCCGGTCGGATTGTTGGGATTTGCGACGCAGATCAGGCGAGTCTTCGGGGTGATAGCGTTCAGCAACGCAGTGGCAGGGAATTCGAAATTCTCGGGTGACTGCACCGTGCGCACGGTCGATCCAGTCGCGAGTGCGTAGATCTCGTACATGCTGAACGTTGGCACCGCGATGAGTGTCTCGTCATCGGGCTCGAGATAGGTCTCGGCGAGCAGGTGAATGGCCTCATCGACACCGTTCGTCAGCAACACGTTCTCAGGCGCGACGCCCAGATGGCGTGCCGCAGCCTGTTCGCCAGGAAAGCGTTCGGGATAGCGATTCAGTGTTTCAGGCGTGATGGAGTGCAGTATGTCGAGAACTCGCGGAGAACACCCATCCACGTTCTCGTTAAAGTCGAGCCGCAGCCCTTCGCGGCCTCCGAGCGGAGGGTGATACTCCTTCAGATTTTCGACCGTACGGCGAGCACGTAACTTTGTCATTTATTTCTTTAACCTCACGTTCACGCTCGCAGCGTGGCCCTTCAGCCCTTCGGCTTCGGCAAGCAGAGTGACCGTGGGTGCGATCCTTTCCAGTCCTTTGCGATTGGCTTCTTGAATAGTGATGATGCGGACATAGTCAATGACATTCAAGCCACCGCGGTAGCGCGCGACATTGCCTGTGGGTAACGTATGGTTCGGCCCGCTGGCGTAGTCTCCAATCGATTGAGGAGTGTAGTCGCCAAGGAAAATCGACCCCGCGCAGGTTATGTCGTAAACGTCCTCGGGCGGAATGCTGACGTGCTCGCCGCCGAGTTCGTTCGTCCACTCCAATGCCTGCTTGCGGCTTTTCGCCACAAGCACGACGCCCCGCCTCTCCAGCGACTGCTTTGCAATGTCGTTCTTCTCAGCCATCGCCATCGCATGCTTGATGACACCCTTCGCCAGACGCGTGCTGGCCGTCACGAAAATAGCGAGAGCCTCAGGATCGTGCTCCGCTTGAGCGACCATGTCACTGGCAATGAACTCGGGATTGCCCTCTGTCGCGCAATACACGATCTCGGTCGGGCCCGCGAGGAAGTCGATGCCGCAGTCGAATGCGACCTGCTTCTTTGCCAACGTGACGTAGGTATTGCCCGGGCCAACGATCTTGTTCACGCGTGGAATGCTCTCAGTGCCATAGGCGAACGCCGCGATGGCCTGTGCGCCACCGACACGGTAGAACTCTGTCACTCCGATCAGCGCGGCGGCCGCAAGTGTTTCCGGTGCGGGCCGAGGCGAGGCAACGACAATGCGCTTCACGCCTGCGACCTGCGCAGGGATCACGGTCATCAGCACGGTCGAGGGCAAAGGATAGCGCCCGCCAGGAGCGTAGCAGGCGACAGAATCCAACGGTCGGATTGCCTGCCCTACGCGCAATCCGGGATGGATCGTGCGAATCCACGGGCGCGGCAGTTGCCACTCTGCAAAGTTGCGAATGTTCTTTGCCGCTGTCTCAATGGCGCGAATAAAGCTCTCGCTCACCATGCCGAGCGCCGCCTGCATCTCTTCTGCAGAAACGCGAATGGAAGCTTCAGGTGCAAGTCCATCGAACTTGCGAGCATAACCAAGCAGCGCAGCGTCGCCCCCGGCACGGACCTTCGCCACGATGTCGGCCACGGCCTTTTCTACGACGGGGTCAAACTTTTCATAGCGATGAGCAAGCGAAGCTACGGCTTGTGCCGCCTCTTCGCCATTGAGAAGCTTCATTACATCACCACCTTGTTCAGCGGATATTCGACGATACCGGTGCCGCCCGCTGCCTTGAGTCGCGGAATCACGTCGCGCACGACGTTCTCTTCAAGAATAGTATTCACCGCAACCCATTCGGAATTGCTGAGGGCGGAAACTGTAGGCGAGTTCAGGGCGGGCAGCACTGAGAGAACGGCATTCAGATTTGGCTGTTGCACGTTGAGCATCAATCCGACGCGGCCCTGGGCGGCGATTGCGCCTTGCAACATCAGTGCAATGTTGTCGATCTTCTGTCGCTTCCAGTCATCGGCATAAGCTTTGCGGTTGGCAATGACCTGAGTGTTCGATTCGAGCACTGTCTCAACAATACGCAGGCGGTTTGCACGAAGCGAGCTTCCGGTTTCGGTGACTTCGACGATGGCGTCTGCCAGCATTGGCGGCTTCACTTCCGTCGCGCCCCAACTGAAATCGACCATCACGTTGACGTTCCGCGAGGCAAAGTAGTTCTTGGTGACCTCGACGAGTTCGGTGGCAATCGTCTTGCCTTCAAGGTCTTCGGCGCGCTGCACGTTCGAGTCTTCTGGTACCGCCAGCACCCATTTCACCTTGCCGCGGCTCTGCTTGGCATAGACGAGATCGCAGACGGTTTCGACCTTACGCCCGCTTTCGACTACCCAGTCCAGCCCAGTGAGTCCGGCATCGAGCACGCCCTGCTCAACGTAGCGGGCCATTTCCTGCGCGCGGATCAGCATGCATTCCAGTTCGGGATCGTCAGTGGTGGGGAAGTAGGAACGGCCGTTGGCGTAGATCTTGAATCCAGCAGCAGCAAACAATGAGATGGTTGCGTCCTGCAGCGAACCCTTGGGGATACCGAGCCGGATCTTACGCATTGCTGACCTCCGAGCTGCTGGCAATCGTCATCGGCTTGGTGAAGCAGGAGCGTGTTCCCTCGTGGCAAACAAGCCCGTCACCCTCGACGCGCACTTTGCAGAGTACGGTGTCGTTATCGCAGTCAGTCGCGGCGTAGGTCAGGCGAAGGCGGTTTCCGCTAGTCTCGCCCTTTGTCCAGAGCTTGTTGCGAGTGCGGCTGTAGAACGTGACATAGCCGGTCTGGAGGGTCTTTTCGAGCGCCTCCTGGTTCATGAAGCCGACCATAAGTACTTCGCCGTTGTCGGCGTCCTGAACGATGGCAGGGGCAAGGCCGCCCATCTTGTCAAAATCGATCTGCATTGTTTGTTCCTTGTCTGACTGGCTATGCTTGCTGCATTCTGACCTGCGGGGCAAAAGAAAAAACCCGCTGGTTCGAGTGCGCCAGCGGGCCAGTGCTTGGATGATTGCCTTTTACAGGTTTCCACGCCACTCCGCCGACACGTTCGCCGTATGGTGATGATGGTGGCGATGATGCAGCAGAGTTGACATTTGCAATCATCCTAACCAGAGTGCGCATGGCCGGTCAACGCAAAAATTGAGTTCTGGCCGGAAAATAGCAGAACCGAGTTGAGCCTTGAGCCGTATTTCTGAGTGTTGCGTCCAATACATTAGACACGACCTAGTGCAGGAAGCAGGGAAGAATGAGCGAAGACACGGGCGCACTCGCCATCGAGGCACGAGGCGCCAGCCGTTTCTACACCATGGGGGAGACCACCGTTCGCGCTGTGGACGATGTGAGTTTCACCATCGAGCGAGGCGAATTCGCAGCATTGCTGGGACCTTCGGGATCAGGAAAATCTACTCTGCTCAACCTGCTGGCCGGGCTTGATCGCCTGAGTGCAGGCAGCATCGTCGTGGACGGGCGCGACCTGAGTACGATGGATTCCGAGGCGCTGGCCCGCTACCGGCGACTTACGGTCGGCATGGTCTTCCAGAGTTTCAACCTCGTGCCCACCATGACCTTGGCCGACAACATTGAGCTGCCATTGCGGTTTGCCGAAACTCCGCGCAGCGGCCGACGCGAGCGCGTAATGGAGTTGCTCTCCAATGTCGGGCTTGCGCATCGCGCCAGTCACAAGCCCTCGGAACTCAGTGGAGGCGAACAGCAGCGCGGAGCGATTGCCCGGGCTCTCGCCAATCGACCTTCAGTTCTGCTGGCTGACGAGCCCACGGGAAATCTCGACAGCCACAACGGACAGGAGGTCATGGGACTGCTGCGAGACTTGAACGAAAAGATGGGAGTCACCGTGCTCATGGTGACGCACGATCCAGCGCTGGCTTCGCGCTATGCTCGCAAGTCTCTGCACATGGCTGACGGCAAACTCTCTGCGGTGGAGGTGCTGCAATGATCCGCCAGGACTTGATGGAACTTGCAGCCCGCAACATGCGAAACGCTCGGCTGCGAAATCTGCTTACGACGGTTGGAATCGCGGTTGGCGTCGCATCGCTGGTCGCAATGCTTTCGCTCGGCATAGGACTGCAGGGCTTCGCGAACCACCAACTGATGAGGTCAGGAATGTTCCAGACCGTCTTCGTTACCAGCAAGGCCGATATCCGCAACGCGGAGGAAAACGCCGACGCTAAGCCCGAAGAAAGCCCCCTGCTTAATGACGAAGCGCGCGCCAAGATCGCAGCTCTGCCCGGAGTGGAAGAGGTCTCGCCTGAGGTGCGCGCCATGGGGGAGATCGTTTATGGCGATAAGACGAATTTCACGATGCTGGCTGGGCTTCCGCAATCAGCTCGCGATGAAGACGCGATCGAGAAGTTGAAGGGACACTTCTTCACCTCCTCGATGGCGAACGAAGTTCTCGTTCAGCGCGATTTTGCCAAGAAACTCGATCCACAGAATCCGGATTCAGTGCTGGGGAAGACGTTAACAATCCGCTACGCCGAGCGGCAGACCGGCGGAGGTGGCAACAGCTTCAGCATCGAGCGCAAGGAAAAGCCATTCACGATTGCAGGCATTCTCGAAGAGGAGCCTTTCGGCGGCATGCGCATGATTAGCCGAGCCCGCGTATTTCTGCCTACGCAGACGGCCGAGGCTATGAACCTGATGCAGCCTGCCGATACCCAGCAACTCGTGCGATCTACTCCGGGAGCTCGCACCTACGCAATGCTCACCGTGCGTATGAAGTCATCTACTTACGCCGATCAGGTCGAGGATGCGGTGAAGAAGATGAACTACTCTGCATACTCGTATCTCGATGCAATGAAGAGTATTCGTCGGTTCTTTGCCGTTCTCGACATGTTCCTGGGCATCTTTGGTTCGCTTGCATTGGCGGTGGCTTCATTGGCTATTGTGAACACCCTTGTGATGGCCGTGCTTGAGCGGCGTCGCGAGATCGGAATCATGAAAGCCCTGGGCGCGAGCGACGGAGACGTAAAGAAGCTGTTCTTTGCCGAGGCCGCCACCATGGGGGTGATCGGGGGTGCTCTCGGTGTGGTGCTGGGATGGATCATCGGGCGTGCGATTAACTTCGGAACCAACCTCTACCTGCATCGAATGAAAATGCCAGCCGAGAATCTGTGGTCGGTCCCGCTGTGGCTGGTCGCTGGAGCCATATTGTTTGCCGTGCTGGTCAGCATCATCGCTGGAATTTACCCGGCAGCGCGCGCTGCACGTCTCGACCCGGTGCAGGCTTTGCGATACGAGTAAATACAATATTGATGAATATCTATCTAGCTTGGAGTGAGATGAAGGCTGTTCGTCGTTGTTTTTTAGCTGTGCTTCTCTGCCTTAGCGCATCCCTGTGCTTCGCTCAGTCGAGCGCGAAAAGTAAGGTGGAGTGCTCTACTTTGCAGAGCAAAATTCTTTCGCGCGAAGTGCCCTATTGCGTGATGCTTCCGCCCAGCTATGCTCGAGATGCGGCGCGACGCTATCCGGTGACTTACTACCTGCATGGCCTTGGCGACAATGAACAGTCACTGGTGAACCTAGGCGGATGGTCGATCTACGACCAACTCATGCGGGAGCGGAAGATCGGTGAATTCGTCGTGGTCGCGCCTGCCGGGTTTTCGTCGTTCTACATCAACTCACGCGACGGCAAATTCCGCTACGAAGATTTCTTCATGCAGGAGTTTCTGCCAGCGATGGAGAAGAAGTACAGAATCGGCACCACGCGCGCGCAACGCGGAATCATGGGTGTCTCCATGGGTGGATTCGGAGCTCTGCATTATGCATTCAAGTATCCGGACAAGTTCACTGCCGTGAGTGCAAATATGCCTGCGCTTATCGAACGCCTGCCGCATCAGCCACTTCAAGAACCGCAGCAGCGCCTGATGAACGCTCTGTTCGGCAATCCTCCCGACCCGTCGTTCTACGAAAAGAACTCGGCTTTCTACTTGGAAAAGACTGCGCCGAGTGCGTCGCTTAGGCGACTAACCATCTATTTCGATTGCGGGGATAATGACCGATATGGTTTCAACGTGGGCACGCAGGAGTTGAACAAGCTGCTTACCGCGCGCGGGATTCCGCACGAAGCGCATATCTATCCCGGCGGCCACGACTGGCCATACGTGCTTGAGCACTTCGGAGCATCTCTCCAAGCGCAATCTAAAGGGCTTCGTGCAAACTAGAAGTGGGCCAATGCAGCATGGAATCAAGCTTCGCGACGACGACCATGTATTTGTTCTAACCGGAGCGGGTGTCAGTGCCGAAAGTGGACTGGCGACCTTCCGCGGCTCGGATGGCCTCTGGGAAGGTGAGCGCGTCGAAGATGTCGCCTCACCTCACGGCTGGGAGCGAGACCCGGAGCGCGTCTGGCGCTTCTATTCGCTGCGTCGCAAGGTTGCGGCCAATGTTGAGCCAAATTCCGCGCACAAGGCGCTTGCCGCTCTCGAACGCAGAGTCGGCGATCGTTTCTTTCTCTGCACTCAGAATGTTGACAATCTTCACGAGCGTGCTGGTTCCCGCAATCTTGTGCACATGCACGGTGAGCTTTTCGCGAGCTGTTGCGACAGTTGCACGCGAGAGCCATACCAGGACACCACGCTCTTCGAGAGCAAGGCCGATCACAAATTCTGCGATTGCGGAGGACGCATTCGTCCAAACATCGTGTGGTTCGGCGAAGTGCCATTTCACATGGAGCGGATTTTCGAACAGTTGAATCGTTGCACGGTGATGCTCGTCGTGGGCACGTCGGGCGTTGTGCAGCCTGCGGCAAGCTTCGTGCACTGGGCAAATGATCGCCTCACCAGCGGAGGCGAGCTTGTTCGGACGTATTACGTTGGGCCTGAAAATCCGGCGAATGCGGGTGCGTTTACGAAAGTGTTTGAAGGCCGAGCTGGCGAGGTGTTGCCGAATCTATTCACTGTTGAGTGATTGACTCGCAACTCGCATTGCTGTTTTTGCGTCGTTTTCGCATCTGGAACAATCCAAAGTAGATGTAGACTGCCAACGCAGAGCAGTCTCCGTCTTGAAATGCAAGATAATCACGAAGAAACCCGGTCCGTACTTTTAAACCCCCCAGCCAATTCTGTTTCGTGCTGTGCCATGAGGCGAGCGCTGACACGTCATTGCGCCGCCATTCTAGAAAGGGAAGCTCGTGTCTAAAACCGTTGCTCACGTAATTGTGGAATCGCTCGCCGCCGCCGGTGTCGAGCGGGTTTATGGAGTTGCCGGTGATTCACTGAATGGAATCACGGATTCGATACGCAAGCGCAAGGATATGAGTTGGGTTCCTGTGCGCCATGAGGAAGTCGCAGCATTTGCCGCTGGTGCCGAGGCTCACCTCAGCAACAAGCTGGCCGTTTGTGCAGGCAGCTGCGGGCCGGGGAACCTGCACCTCATCAACGGGCTGTTCGATTGCCATCGCAGCCGGGTCCCGGTTCTGGCTATCGCCGCTCAGATTCCATCCGGTGAAATCGGCAGCAACTATTTCCAGGAAACGCATCCGGAATCGCTGTTCAAGGAGTGCAGCCATTACTGCGAGCTGGTGTCCTCACCGACGCAGATTCCTCGCGTTGTCGAGATTGCTATGCAGACCGCAATTTCCAAGCGCGGAGTGGCGGTGATTGTGTTGCCCGGAGACATCGCACTGCAGAATGCGGTGCACGAGCAGTTGCGCATTACTTCGTTTCGGCAGGAAAGCCCATCAATTCGTCCTGGTGATGCTCTGCTGCAAGAACTCGCCGCAACGTTGAATGCGTCGCGGAGTGTGACGATATTCGGAGGCGCAGGTTGTGCAGGAGCGCACGACGAACTTGTGGCCTTGGCAGGGAAGCTCAAAGCTCCAATTGTGCACGCCATGCGCGGCAAGGAATACATCGAGTACGACAATCCCTTCGACGTGGGGATGACCGGCCTGCTCGGCTTCTCCAGCGGGTATTTCGCGATGAAGGAGTGCGACACCCTGCTGATGTTGGGAACCGATTTTCCCTACCAGCAGTTCTATCCCGAGCGCGCGAAGATCATCCAGATCGATTCGCGCCCCGAGCAGATAGGCCGTCGTACTCGCGTAGATCTCGGCATTGTTGGCAACATCAAGGAGACGATCGAGGCTCTTTTGCCGCTGCTGAAGGAGAATACCGACGGACACCACCTGGAACGCTCGCTCCGCAGTTACGCCGAAGCGCGAAAGGGATTGGATGATCTGGCGACGGGAACTCCCGGCAGCAAGCTCATTCATCCTCAATATCTCGCAAAGGAACTGAACGCTGCGGCGGCAGAGGACGCGATATTCACCGTTGACGTGGGCACGCCTGTGATCTGGGCTGCGCGTTATCTGAAGATGAATGGCAAGCGGCGACTACTTGGATCGTTCACGCATGGTTCGATGGCCAATGCTCTGCCGCAGGCAATTGGTGCGGCAATCTCGAATCCGGGCCGTCAGGTGATAACTCTCTCCGGCGATGGCGGGTTTGCCATGCTGATGGGCGATCTCCTCACGCTGAAACAGTTGAATCTTCCCATCAAGGTCGTGATCTTCGACAATAGTTCGCTCGGGTTCGTCGAAATGGAGATGAAAGCGAGCGGCTTCCTTGATCACGGCGTGTCTCTCAACAATCCTGATTTTGCCAAGGTCGCTGAGGGCGCGGGCATTCTTGGAATACGCTGCGAGTCTCCGGAAGAGATACGTCCGGCGTTCGAACGGGCGTTCGCGCATGATGGCCCGGCGCTGCTCGACGTGCGCGTGAATCGTCAGGAACTCGCCATGCCTCCATCGCTCAAGCTGAATCAGGTTGTGGATTTCAACTTATACATGGTCCGCGCGATCCTGAACGGTCGTGGAGATGAAGTGATCGACCTTGCGCGCACCAACCTGTTTCGCTGAGATTTTGAAGGGGCGGCCGCACGGTTGCCCTTTCTTTTTCGCATGCACTGCAGATTGTGGTTGACCTTGAGGTGCGCGGCGAACGACAATCAGCTTTCCTGCCAATATTGGCGGGCTCCCTCAAATGCTGATTTATTTATGTGGTGCTATTGAATACTCCCCCGATCATGGCAAAGCATGGCGGGCCGAGGTCACGCGTTTTCTTCACGAGATTGGGCATGAAGTTTACGATCCCGCTCTAGATGAGAAAAAAGACCTGACCGATCAGGAAGTCCTGGAATTTCGCGGCTGGA
Organism: Koromonas humicola; assembly: GCF_059726255.1. NCBI lineage: Bacteria > Pseudomonadati > Acidobacteriota > Terriglobia > Terriglobales > Koromonadaceae > Koromonas > Koromonas humicola. The sequence goes on along the minus strand of NZ_AP040873.1, from coordinate 3,276,466 downwards.
AGCAAACCGACCTCCCCCGCTTTCAGCAAACCATCCGAAAGATCATTCAATACGATCTCGACTGGGTTGAAGAACGTTGCGATGCGCTGGTCGCCTATTGGGACGAGCACGCGAGCAAGGGCGCAGGTACACAGGGCGAGCTCACGGCAGCTTATCGTCGCGGTGTGCCTGTTTATCTCGTCACCAAAGTGCCCCATGCACAGGTGAGCGGTTGGATTCTCGGCTGCGCTTCGCACGTTTTCTCGAGTTTTGAAGAACTGTATGAATTCTTGATTCATAAGCGCTCGCGCGAGCTGGCATTCGCCTGATTGCGTGAGAGAATGCTTGCGAGACTCCCCCGGGCAGGTCACTGCTTTTCGCCGAGCAATAGAAATTACAATTGAGGTGAAGACATGACGCAGTCGGAACTCGACCCGAAGACAGTGGCCGGTGCGCGACGCCGGCTCGGTTTTGTCGCGCTGCTGTGGTGGATTGCGGCCATAGCCGGAGGCATCGGCATTTTGCAAGGTCTTTCGGCAGGTTGGGTGCGGATGCTGTTTGTCGGTATCTCGTGGGTGCTGGCAATATTTTTTAGTTACGCATGGTGGCAGGTGCGTAAGGGATTGGCTAAATGAATTTCACCAAGGGAACCATCGGCTGGATCGAAGTAGTTTGCGGTCCTATGTTCAGCGGCAAGAGCGAAGAACTGATCAGGCGACTGCGCCGTGCGGAGATTGCGCGCCAGCGTGTACAGATATTCAAGCCTGGTGTGGACAAGCGCTACTCGGAGGACCAGATTGTCAGCCACAGCGATTTCAAGATCTCCAGCCAGTGCGTGCGCGATGCCAAGGAGATGGAGTCGGTTCTGGATTGGCGCAGCGAAGTAATCGGCATCGACGAGGCACAGTTCCTCGGTGAGGGCATTGTCGATCTTTCTCTGCGACTGGCCGATATGGGGAAACGCGTAATCATCGCCGGACTCGATACGGACTATCTTGGCCGCCCATTCCACCCCATGCCTGAGCTGTTGGCCGTTGCCGATGAGATTCAGAAGACCCTTGCCATCTGCATGCAGTGCGGCAATCCGGCCAAGCACACGCAGCGTTTGGTCGAGAGCGACGAACTGGTAGTTGTGGGCGCTGCCGGGATGTACGAAGCGCGCTGCCGCCGCTGTTTTGAGCCGAACATCGCGAATCTCGTCAAGCAGCGCGAGTCAGCTACGGCCGCCATGGGACGTGGCGCAGTTAAGTAGTTTCCCGCAGCAACGAGTATTCAAGCCCGCCAAAAGTGCGGGCTTTTGTTTGCCCGCAGCAAAATTCCTTGTCTTTGAAATTTCAGTTCGCAGTGCTAGAGTTCGAAGGCGAGCTCCTATGCGAAAACTACTTCTTTGCTTATCGATTGTTGCGACGGCCACACTCGTGCCGACGCTGGCCCCGGGATGGGGCGATGTGGGACACACCACCATTAATCGTGCCGCAGCCGAAAAGGTTACGGCTGAGATGCCTCAGTTCCTGAAGGCGGCCTCCAACCACATCGCTTGGGATGGGCCCGAGCCCGATCGCTGGCGCTCAAATCTCGAAAAGCCGCTCAATGACGCGCAGGCTCCCGATCACTTCATCGACTTGGAATATGTGGACTGGATGAAGCAGCTTCCGCCCGACCGCTATCGTTTCGTGCAGGCCGTGTATGAGTACCGTGCTCAGCATCCTGGAACAGATGTGCCGCAGCCGGAAAAGATCGGATTCCAGCCTTACATCACAATTGAAATTTTCGATCGCCTCAAGGTTGCGTTCCGCGAGTATCGTCATGCGCAAGCCGCCGGACGCTCTACGGCTGACGCCGAGGCGAATGCGATCTTCTATGCCGCATGGCTTGGTCACTACGTGGGCGACGGATCGAACCCGATGCACACCTCCATTCAGTACAACGGATGGGTTGGCCCCAATCCGAATGGATACACTACTGCTCACGACGTCCACTCGAAGATGGAAACGGGATTCGTAAATGCCAATCCAGAGGTCACGCACGTAATGGACCTGGTTGGCGCGCCCAAGCATCTTGACAATCCATTCGAGGACTACATCGGTTATCTGCGTGAGACGCGGGGCAAAGTCGACCAGGCATACGCGTTGGAGAAGGCTTGCGGTTTCGATGGCAAAGGCACGCCGGAATCGCGCGAGTTTATCCGCCAGCAGTTTGGCCGCGGTGCACAGATGTTGCTGAACATGTGGTACACGGCATGGGTCGATTCCGCCAAAGAGCCAGAACCATGGCATGGCGAAAAGCGAGAGCCCCGTATTTGCAACGCACCCAAAGCGACGGTGAAATAACATGGCTGAGCTGACAAAGCAGCAGATCGATCAATTGCTGGCAAAGGCGCAGGACGCGTCCGAGGGCGCGTATGCGCCGTTCAGCAAATTCAAAGTGGGAGCGGCTATTCTCACCCAGAGTGGTCAGGTTTTCACTGGGTGCAACGTCGAGAACTCCTCATTCGGACTTACTAACTGTGCCGAGCGAACAGCAATATTCTCGGCGGTTGCCGCTGGAGCCCTTAGCCGGGAACGCGACCTCGTCGCCGTTGCTGTCGTGAATAGCGAAGGCGCAATCTGCTCTCCATGCGGCGCTTGCCGTCAGGTTATTTTCGAATTCGGTCCGGAGGCGGTGATCATTTACCGCGCACACAGCGGCGATATGGCGCAAACGCTTGCAAAGGATTTGCTGCCGGAAGGTTTTCGCCTGAGATAAGGGCATTGCTCAATTGAAAAGGCCGCTCAGTCGAGCGGCCTTTTTCATTTAGAACCTGCTTTCAAACTCCGCCAAGCGATGTTCCAAGCGCCATTGTTCGCGAGCCTTTTCGCTGAGGTTCAGGAATTTCCAGCATCCGGCGCTGGGGGTTCCCAGCGGACGTTCGTTGCCGCATTCGCGCACTGGAACGAATTTGTGACCGTCGCTCCACAGGCTTGCTCCGGGCAGGAAGGAATGTTCCAGGCTCGTGCGTACCATCTTCTTTAGCGTAATGTAGTCGAGTCCCTGATCAAGCACGGCGCGTTCAAATTCTCGCGTCATCTCCGAGCGCGAAACACCTTCGTCGTCGGTAGCCAGCGCTACGGGCACTCCCGCCTTCAAATACATTGCGAGCGGATGCTGCCGTCCCCGCACGCCGAGAATGCCGTCATTTGACGTCAGGCAGATTTCAACCATCACGTTGCGCCGAGCCATCATGGCCAGCAGTTCGTGAGGTTCCTCTTCGTACATCACGTCCACGCCGTGTCCGATGCGCTCTGCCTTGCCAACGTCAATCGACTCACGAATGTGTGAACGCAGCCCATCGGGAGGCACCAGTCCCGGGCGAAGCTCACCTGCATGTAACGTAAGGTGCACGTTGGGATAGAAGCCCTTCAGATAGTTCACCATTTGCATGTGCAAACGGAAGTCGTTCATCGGGACGTACCAGTCTTCGGGTTGAACCATGTTCACCGAGACCACTCGAGGATCGCGGGTTGCCAGCTCAAAGCCCATCAGCAGTTGGGCAAACACCGAAGCCGGTTTGGATGCGCGTGCGACGGAGTAGATGTACCGTACGTGCACCGAGCAGCCGCCGTGCGGAATTTCTGCTTGAGTCGCGCAGTGCAACTCCTGTTTTCTCGTCTCCTCCATCGCGTCCAGATTCTTGCGCGCTTCCTCGACTGCACTGGTAAAGTCCGCTGCCATCAGCTTCTGGCGCATCGCGTTGAAGTCAGCGTCGTAACCGAGCTTGTTGCCCAATGAGGCGGCGCGTCCATGGTCGGGAGAAAGCATTAGCTCCACATACTGAACGTTCCCGTCGGCAGCGCGGCGCGTCACCTCGGCGAGTATCTGGCCCAGATGTTGGTCAGTTGCGAGATGGAACTTGTCGAAGCTTGAAAAGAAATGGTCATGCCCGTTCATTCCGGGCTTCATATCGCGCATCGACCAAGCATCGATCAGTTCCTGGTAGAGTTGCGGGTCGGTGAACGCCTGGCGGGCTTCTGCTTGGTTAGGCTGGCAAGGGGAAGGCGTCAACGCGAGAGATACGCGGTCGACACAGAGCTGAGAATCGGCTGCAAATCGAATCAGGCTCTCGGCGTAAACAGCGCCTGTCAGGTGATTGTGAAGGTCGCCGCCCTTTGGCATTTCCTTCAGCATCGCGTAAAGCGCTCCGCTGTTTCCATGCGCGTCATTCAGGGCTTTTTCAGCGCGCATCTCCGGGGTTTCTTCTGTGCGCCCCTCTCCCTGCTCGTGTTGCTTTTCCCTGGCAATCTGTGGAGCTGCGGTCGCTGGACGAGCCGGAGAGTTTTTGAACACCTGGATCTGCGATCCAAAGGCACTCACGGTGATAAGAACTATCAAAAACAATTTGGACAACTGTCCCGCGCTACGCCGGCGCATGGCTTCCTCCAGAGGCAGTTGGCCCCTTGTAGTTGAATGATATCGCGGAATGATATTTCCGGTCGCGCACCGAAGTCACACCCTGTATTGAAATGAAATTGCAAGCTTGCAACTTTTGTTCAGACCTTCTACTATCCCTTTTCCCGTTTCCTACAAAAATAGGCCTTTTTTGGAGCAGATCAACGTGTCCGAACTTAAAGTACTCTTCTCCCGCGATCAGATTTCTGCCCGCGTTTGTGACCTGGGCAAGCAGATTACAAAGGATTTTGCCAGTGAACCGGTGGTTTTGGTCGGAGTGCTGAAGGGCGCGGCCATTTTTCTCAGCGATCTCTCACGCCAGATTGATCTTGATGCTACGTTCGATTTCATTTCTGTCTCGAGCTATGGCAATGAGAAGAAAAATAGCGGCGAAGTGAAATTGCTGAAGGACGTCGACCAGTCGATGGAGGGCAAGAACGTCATTCTCGTTGAAGACATTCTCGACACCGGATTGACCATGACGTACCTGAAGAAAATGATCCTTGCGCACCATCCCAAGCAGTTCAAAATCGCGGCTTTGCTCGACAAGCGGTGCCGCCGCCAACAGCCTATCTATGCCGACTACGTCGGGTTCGAGATTCCCGACGAGTTTGTTGTGGGCTATGGCATGGATTACGCCGAGCGCTATCGTAATCTGGCAGACATTTGCATCGTCCCGTAGGGGCGTCGCAGTCGTACACTATCCGGGGTCAGAATTTACTCGTGTAAGGCCGACGCCCGGTCAAAGCAGGTAATCAGGATGTCGCAGACAATCAGTTTGAATCCCTCCGCTGAAGCCATTCGCCAGGATTGGCGATTGGCGGCAAAACTTATCGATCACACTCTCCTGAAACCGGAAGGCACTCGCGAGCAGGTTGCCAAGCTCTGCCGCGAAGCGGCGGAGTACGGTTTTTATTCCGTCATGGTGAACCCATCGAACATTGCCCAGTGCAAGGCTGAGTTGCATGGAACCTCTGTCGTGGTTGGAACCGTGATCGGCTTCCCGCTGGGAGCAACTACTTCCACCTCCAAGCTGGCCGAGGCCAATGACGCTTTGAAGTTGGGTGCCAGCGAACTCGACATGGTGATCAACGTTGGCGCTCTCAAGAGTGGCGACCGCGACCTGGTTCAGATGGAAATGCAATCCCTTGTGAATGTCTGTCACCGCTCGGGCGCCCTGCTGAAGGTGATTATCGAGACGGCGCTGTTGACCACGGAAGAGAAAATTCTGGTATGCCAGCTCGCCGCGGCTGCAGAAGTTGATTTCGTAAAGACGTCTACCGGATTCTCGACTGCCGGCGCCACAGCCGCCGACGTTTCTCTAATGCGTGGTGTCGTAGGCAACAAAATTGGCGTAAAGGCCGCAGGTGGAATCCGTACGACCGCCGATTTGTTGAGCATGGTTGAGGCTGGAGCTAACCGGATTGGTGCAAGTGCCAGCGTCGCCATTGTCAAGGAACTTGGGGCGCAGTAATATGAGCGCTAAGTAAGACAAGACATGCACTTTTTCTTCGGGCCTTACCCAAGTGGGTATGGCCCGCTTCTTTTTGATTCCCTGCAACCAGAGTTCAAGAATCTGCTTTGCGAGGAATCCCGCCTGCGATAAGCTCAATTTGTCTCATGTAAAACTGTCGGGACGTCCTCACCGTTCGCCCCGGAATGGCCTCACATGCTTTTTGTCGAATTGATTCGCAAAAAGCGCGACGGCAAAGAACTGTCGCGCGAAGAAATCGAATTCATCGTTTCCGGCTACACTCGTGGCGAACTTCCCGACTACCAGGTTTCCGCCTTTCTCATGGCGGCGCTGTTGCGTGGCTTGAGCCGGGCCGAGACTGCGGCACTCACCAATGCCATGCTGCGTTCGGGCAAGGTTCTTGATTTCAGTGACCTTCCCGGAAGCAAGGTCGATAAACACTCCACGGGTGGCGTTGGCGACAAGACTTCACTGATTCTCTCTCCGATCGTCGCTGTCGGTGGCGTAAACGTTCCCATGGTTAGCGGCCGCGGACTCGGCCACACTGGGGGCACGCTCGACAAGCTCGAATCCATTCCCGGATTCAATGTCCATCTGCAGCTTGACGAGTTCCGGCGCATCCTGGCCAAGGTCGGCTGCGCCATGATCGGCCAGACCGAAGAGCTTGCTCCTGCCGACAAGAAGCTCTACGCCTTGCGCGACGTAACAGGCACAGTCGAAAGCCCCAACCTCATCTGCGCTTCCATCATGAGCAAGAAGATGGCCGAGGGGATCGATGCTCTGGTGCTGGATGTGAAGACCGGCTCCGGCGCATTCATGAAAGACCCGAAGGACAGCGAATTCCTTGCCGAACTCATGGTTGAGACCGGCGAGCGCATGGGGAAGAAAGTCGTTGCGCTCATCACCGACATGGATCAGCCGCTGGGCCGCTACGTGGGCAACGCGCTTGAAGTTGTCGAGTGCGTAAATGTGCTGCGTGGCGAGTTCGAAGGCTCGGAAGACCTCGTCGACCTCACGCTGGAGCTTTGCGGATGGATGTTCTGTGTCGCTGGACGCACAGCCGATAAGGACAAAGGCCGGGCGCTCGCCATGGAGATCATTCGCAGCGGGCGGGCCCTTGAGCGCTTCCGCGAGTTGGTTATCGAGCAGGGTGGCGATGTTCGAGCAATGGATGACTTATCGCTACTGCCCCAGGCCGCGCATCGCGAGGAGATTCTCGCTACTGCCAGTGGATTTGTTACGGCCATTGAATGCGAACGCGTCGGTATCGCCGGTGTGATTCTCGGTGGAGGTCGTTTCAAGAAGGAAGATTCGGTCGATCCTGCTGTGGGGCTCGTGCTGCACAAGAAGGTGGGCGATGCGGTTTCTGAAGGCGAACCGCTTTGCACCGTGCATTACAACTCAGCCGAACGCTTTGCCGAGGCGAAGCCAGTCATTGCCGCTGCCTACACCATCACCGGTCGCAAGCCGGAGCCGCGGCCGCTAGTTCAGAAAGTGATTCAGGGCAAGTCTTAACCCGGATTTGAGAGGGATGTAATGGGACGATTGACTGGAGTATTTGGGCTGCTTTTGTTGCTCGCGTTCGCTTGGCTGCTTTCAACCAACCGTAGAGCAATCCGCTGGCGCGTAGTCGCCATCGGTATCGGCTTGCAGGTTGCGTTCGCCGTTTTTGTTACGAAAGTAGTCTGGGGGCAAATCGCCATTGCCAAGGCGGGCGAAGGTGCAAAGCGACTGCTCGCGTGCTCGTTTGCGGGCTCCAAATTCGTGTTTGGGGAGGCGGGCGCTCAGAATTCGAATCTCGGATTCATGTTTGCCTTCCAGGTGCTTCCGGCCATCATCTTCATCGCAGCGTTCTTCTCGATCCTGTACTACTTCGGCATCATGCAGATCATAATCAAGGTGATCGCCGTCGTGATGGAGAAAACCATGGGTGCCAGCGGCGCAGAATCCCTCAACGTCGCGGCCTCCATCGTGATGGGCCAAACCGAAGCGCCGCTCACGATTCGTCCGTTCCTCCCACGCCTTACTCAATCGGAACTCATGGTGGTGATGACCGCCGGAATGGCGCACGTTTCCGGAAGCATCATGGCTGCCTACATCGCGACCGGCGTCGCTCCTGAGCATCTGCTTGCCGCAGTCATTATGACCGCTCCTGGAACTCTGACCGTGGCTAAAATGCTGGTGCCCGAAACCGAGGTTCCGGAGACTGCAGGCGGAGCCGAACTGCCCAAGGAAGAACGGGCCAGCAATGTTCTGGAAGCCGCAGCCAAGGGTACGAGTGACGGTCTCGGACTGGCGCTGAATGTTGCCGCCATGCTCATCTCGTTCCTGGCAATCATCTTCCTGATCAACTCGCTTTTGGGTGGCACGCACAATGTGTTCGCTCATCACGGCATGAACTGGTTTCCGTCGAGTCTTGAGAAGATTTTCGGCGTCCTTTTCGCCCCTATTGCCTTTATCATCGGAGTGCCGTGGCACGATTGCCTGGCAATCGGAAACCTCTTGGGAACGCGCATGGTGCTGAACGAATTGGTTGCGTTCTCGATGCTGGGCCCGCAGAGAGCCGCATTGGATCCGCGTTCGTTTACGATTGCGACGTTTGCCTTGTGCGGTTTTGCAAATTTCAGCTCCATCGGAATTCAGATCGGCGGTCTTGGCGCACTGGCGCCTTCGCGCAGAGCTGATCTGGCTAGGCTTGGTTTCAAGGCGATGCTTGCGGGAACCATGGCTAACCTGATGTCGGCCTGCATTGTGGGAGTTCTTCTATGAGCACGCACTCAGATGTACGGCACTTGGCGCTGGATGAGTACACACGGGCCGAATCGGCGGCCATGGCAATTCGCGTTCATCTGTCCAAGAAGCCGCATCTCGGTGCGCCGGAAATCGCCGTCGTGCTTGGCTCCGGGCTCGGCTCCTTCGGCGACAGCCTGACAGATTCGGTTGTCATTCCCTACGGCGATATTCCCAATTTTCCACGCTCCACTGCAATTGGTCACGCAGGCCGCATGGTGATTGGCAAAATCGGCGGCCTCACCGTGCTAGCCATGCAGGGCCGCGTTCATCAGTACGAGGGTTATAGCAGCCGTGAATCGGCTTTCCCAGTGCGCGTGCTCGGGCGTTTAGGAATCAAGAAGCTCGTTTTGACCAATGCCGCCGGGGGAATTAATTCGGCCTACGGTCAGGGAGCGCTGGTTCTCATCAGCGATCACATCAATTTGCAAGACAGCAATCCGCTGAACGGTCCAAATGAGGAACGTTTTGGGCCACGGTTTCCCGGCATGAGCGAAGGATACTCGCAGAAGTTCCGCGCCATAGCACAGGAGACCGCTCGCGAGCTTGGCATCGATTTGCCCGAAGGTGTCTACGCAGCATTGGCCGGGCCCAGCTACGAAACGCCTGCTGAGATTCGCTATCTGCGCACTATTGGCGCCGACCTGGTTGGCATGTCGACGGTTCCTGAGGTGATTGTGGCGCGGCACATGGGAATCGAAGTGCTTGCCATTTCGTGCGTCACCAACATGGCCGCAGGACTGTCAGACAAAGAAATCAATCACGAAGAAGTGCTCGAAACCGGCGAACGGGTTCGCGGAACATTCATCACATTACTTACTGCGGTTCTCCCAAGGATTGTGGGGGCAAGCAGGTAACAAGAACGGCCCTTCGGGGCCGCTTTATTTTTGCAGGATTGCAGGATCATGAAGCCTTATTTCATCGGAGTTGCAGGACCGTCGTGCGCGGGGAAAAGCTATCTCGCGAAGCATCTGGCGGAAAAGCTGGATGCGGCATTGTTTCATTTGGACTCTTACTATCGCGAGTTAGATCACTTGAGCCTCGTGCAGCGCGCGCACTACAACTTCGACGCCCCTGCCGCGCTCGACTCCGCTCTGCTATTGGAGCAGGCACGCGAGCTACACAGTGGCAAAACGATTCATCGCCCCGTGTACGACTTCACAACCCACACCCGCACGGCAGAAACCGAGGAGCTCAGCCCCAGGCCATTTGTCATTGTCGAGGGACTGTTCGCCCTCTACTGGGAAGAGCTGCGGAAACTCGAAGGAACGAAGGTTTTTGTCGATCTCGGTGAGGAGATCTGCCTGGAGCGTCGCATTGAGCGCGACATCCGCGAACGTGGACGCACCCGCGAAAGCGTGCTGGAGCAATACCATACGACTGTAGCCCCGATGGCGAAGCAGTATGTTTATCCCTCGCGCGAATTCGCCGACATCGTTGTGACTGGTGATGACAACATCGATCACGAGGTCAACGAAGTGCTGTGCCACGTTCGACGCGGTGCAGAGATGCGTTTCGGAGTTTAACGACCTAAACGCTGAACGTCTTTGCAGCAAGGAATGCGCTGAACACGCTACTGCTGCGCCATCTTGGAGAACGTGGTGAAGAAAGTAATCGCCCTGGTTCTGTTCGCCTGTGCTGTTTGTTCAGCGCAGCAACCCGCGCCTGCAACAGAAAAGATTCAGCTTCCCAGCAGCAAGGTGTTGTTCACTGCCGCTCCGGGGTCGCCGCGCCGGACAAACAGTCTGCCCACGGCCGCAGCCGTCTGTCCGGATCAGCGCTACGTTGCGCTTCTCAATACTGGATTCGGCACCGCCCCGTCGCACATGGGGCAGTCCATCACGATTCTCGATCGCAAGACAAACAAGCTCACCGATTTTGCTGACGAGCGCTTGCGGCCCAAGCTGAAGCAAACGTATTTCTTCGGACTTGCGTTCAGTCCCCGTGGCGATGAGCTTTATGCATCGATGGCCTCGATGACAGATTCTGAGGGCCGCAAAGGTGGAGAAACCGGCAGCGGAATTGCCGTGTATTCGTTCCATGATGGTCATCTTGCTCCCAGTCGTTTCCTCAAAATTCCAACGCAGAAGCTGCCGGAAGGCCGCAAGTATCCATCGCGCTCACCACTAGGGAAGGGACGCATGATCCCCTATCCTGCGGGCCTCGCCGTTCTACCCGCGCACGACGCTGTCCCTGAGCGGTTGCTCGTCGCTGGAAATCTTAGTGACCAGGTGTGGCTCATGGACGCGAAGTCCGGTGAGATTCTGAAGACATTCGACGTCAGCGACGCCCGCACCGAATGGATTCCGGCCACGCTCCCATACACTGTCGTCTTCGATGGAATTCAGAAAGCCTGGGTGAGTCTCTGGAACACCGCCTCCATAGCAGAACTCGATCTCCAGCGTGGCACTGTGCATCGCATCGAACTCGACGCGCCTCAAGGTTCTCCGACGTCGTCAGCGCACGCTACGGCAATGCTTTATCAGCCCACGACCCACACGTTATATGTCACTCTCGCCAACGCGGATGAGGTTGTTGCCGTCGACACAATAACGTCCAAGGTTGTTTCGCGAGTCAATGTGCGGTTGCCCAAGCAGCGCGTAGGTGGTGCGTATCCCAATGCGCTTGCTCTGAGCCCCCGAGGCGATCTCTACGTGGCCGAGGCAGGCACAAACTCGGTTGCCGTATTGCCAACCAAGCACCAATCACGCCTCGCGCATCCGAAAGGATTTATTCCGACCGAGTATTATCCCACCGCTCTGGCTTTCGCCGATGACGAACTGATCATCGGCAGTGGCAAAGGGCAGGGAACTGGCCCAAACGGAAACATCCCCGATCCATCAGACCCAAAGAGCAAGAAGCGCTGGGTGTACATCGCCGAACTGACTCACGGCTCCGTTGCGCAGCTCAAGGAGAAGGAGATTTCCGGCAAGCTGTCCGCCTATTCGCAGGCGGTCATGCGGAATAACCTCATCGAGGAGAGTCAGCCTAAGCTCGATTTCCGCAATAGCGGACACACTCAGAACCCTATCCGGCACGTCATTTACATCATCAAGGAGAATCGCACCTACGATCAGATGTTCGGCGATCTCGGAGTCGGGAACGGCGATCCTTCTTTGACGATGTTCGGCGAGGAAATCACTCCGAACCATCACAAACTCGCCCGCCAGTTCGGGGTGCTTGATAATTTCTACGATTCCGGAGAAATCAGCGGAAACGGACACGTCTGGTCCACCGCCGCCATCACCAGCGATTACACAGAGAAGATCTGGCCCATCAACTATCACAACGGCCAGCGCTCATACGATTTCGAAGGTATGGTTGTCGGCGAGTATCCGCTACTGCAGCACATTGCCGATGTCGATGAGCCCTCGACCGGATACTTGTGGGCCAATGCCGCACACTCGCACCTCAGTTACCGGCACTACGGCGAATTCGTAAACACCGAATGGTGCAACGATGCGGTTCCGTCCACTTCTCCCGCATCGACCGGAACGACTGTCGCAAGTTGCGATCGCAAGTCCATCAACAAAGGTGAGCCTCTGCCGCCGTACATGGGAGCTACTCCTGGAGCGCCGAGTCCCTGGCCGTGGGCAATTCCTCTCATGGCGCGCAATGTGCCGACCAAGCCGGAACTCGTCGATCACTTCGATCCGCATTTCGCCGATTTCCGTCTCGAATATCCCGATCAGTATCGCGCTGACGAATTTCTGCGCGAGTTCAAGGATTTCGTCACCGCACGCAATGCTCACGGCCAAGCCCACGAATTGCCGAATCTCGTTGTCCTGCGCCTGCCCAACGATCACACTTTCGGCGCACGCGCTGGGATGCCCACCCCGCAAGCTTCGCTCAAGGACAACGATCTTGCGCTAGGCCGCGTGGTGGAAGCTGTTTCTCACTCACCGTATTGGGATGACACTGCCATCCTTGTGCTCGAAGATGACGGGCAGAACGGGCCCGACCATGTCGATGCGCATCGCTCCATTGCGCTCGTGATCAGCAAGTACGCGCCGCGCGGCCCAAAGACGATCGTGGAGCATGACTTCTACACAACCGTAAGCATGATTCGCACCATTGAAGATCTGCTTGGTATGCCGCCGATGAGCCACAACGACGCGCAGGCTGCGCCCATTGCTGGCCTGTTCACCGGGGCCGGTGATCAACCCGCTTTCGACGCTGATCATCGCCATGAGAATGATGGCAGTTTGTACGATACAAATCCGCCTGACACAAAAGACGCCAAGCAGAGTGCCATGCTCGACTTCAGCACAGAAGACAAGGCCGACGCCACGAAGTTGAATGCGATCCTATGGCGCGCAACCATGGGCAAAAAGCGCATGCCCAAGGCGAAACATAATGTCTTTCCCGCGTCCAAGGATGCCGATGACGATTAGTTCGTCGCTCAGCGTTCAACCCACATGGGCGCGCGACCATGGCATCGATTGCAATTGTTCAGCGGCGTAGCGACTCTCGCATGACATGCGCCGCAGCGTCTGCCATCGAGGTTGGAAAACATGGAGAAGCTCACTTCCGTCCTCTTTGCGGTGGGAAAGATTTCAGGATGGCAGAGCTCGCAGCCATTCCATTTCGAATGCTGCTCATGCGAGAAGTTGATCGGATGCACCCAGCTCAGCGAGGAATTGATCGAAAAGTCCTCCCTGGTCTGAATTGGCTGCTTCTTCGCCGACACTCCTTCCACGTAGTCTATGGGTTTGATCATCCCGGAGTGCTCTGCCGCGACCCAATCCACGCCGTAAATGCCCTTGGGCAACTTTGCCGTGAACGCGTTGTAGTTGTATTTCCGAACCTTACTGGTTTTCGCCGAATGGCATCGAGCGCAGCCATCTTGCGCGCTCGTCGCTCCCTCAGCACACGAGGAGAAAACGGTCACGCCATCGATTGTTTTCCTGCCATCATGGCAGGCGCCGCAATGGAACCCTTCATGATTGCTTTTCGCCGTAATGCCCGATGCGTTTGCCTTCATCGCAAATCCGATATCCACGTGACAAACGCGGCAGGTGAACTTCGCGCGATGTAGCCAATGATCAAACACCACTGGGCCCGGATCGGACGCCGAGGAACCGCGTAGAATCACTCTGCCGTAGTCTGAGGGAGCCGGCGGAGCTCCCGGCAGGTAGATCTGTGCGGTGGCTCTGGATGTGAATAGCAAAAGCACACAGACGAGAACAACCAGCCAGATCGCATCATTTCTTTTCGTTCTTCTTGGACTCGAGTACGTAGGCATATAGGCCTCGGCACATTCGCAGTCGTCCCATGAAGACTTTCTTCCTCGTTGCATCGAGCTTCTCGATCTTTGGGGCAAGAACATCACACTTGCGAACCAAAACCGCGAGTTCCTCGATGGAAAACGTCATGGCATCATCTGTTTTCGAGCAAACGTCCTCGAAATCCTTCTGCCACTCCTCTTGGGCCTGCTCCTGCTTTGCAACGGAGGAACGGGGCGAGTCGGACGCGCGAATGTTGCACGTGCCGACGAGCCCAAACACTAACAGCGCAACTGCGACACTCTTGGCATTCAGCATATTGCCTCCGGCTAAACCGGCTTCGAGTGGCAGCGCTGACAATCAGTTAATGGAAATGCGACCGTCACATGGCAAGCTCCGCAGGATTTCCCTTCGGAGATGTCCATCATCGTGTACTTCCTCGCACCCTTCTTCACGCCCATGAATATTTCGGGGTGGCAGAGCTCGCATCCATTCCATACCGTGTGTTTTTTGTGCGAGAAGATGATGTTCGGCATGCCCTCTACAGTTGGACTCAGCGCGAAGTCCTTTTGCGCGCTCAGCGATTTGCGATTGACGGAGAACCCTTCGAGCACGGCTTGTGGATGAATCAATCCAAGCTCTTCGGATTTCTCCCAATCGATCCCGTTTCCAAAACGTTCCTTTGGTAGAGGCCCGCTAAAGGCGAAGAAGTCGTAGTCGCTCGCAACCTTCTTCCCGTATGAATGGCAGCGTTCGCACCGCTTGCGATCATCGGCAGCTGTCAGGCGCGTGCATGCCTGGAAAACGGTCTTGCCTGCGACAACCGTCTTGCCGTTGTGGCAAGCGCCGCAGTAGAACCCGCGTGCATTGTCTTGCGCGTTAATTCCAGTGGCTCCGGCCCTCATGCCAAATCCAACATCCACGTGGCACACACGGCAGGTGTACCTCGAGCGGTGAATCCAGTGTTCGAAGACCACCGGGGCCATATTGGATTTTTCGGAGTAGTTGTTGATGACGACACGGCCATACTCGTAGGGCAATGGTCGGGCCCGCTTGGTTCCAGTTTGCGATAGGGTTGGACAGCAGGAGAATAACAGGATAATCACCAGCGAGATGAGCGTCTTCCTGTTCATCGAGAACCTCCTCCCGATTGAACTGCGCTACGTTCTGATCTCCTGGCGCTTGTGTCCGTGTTCCTCGTTCTAAGGCGCTGCTGCCAGGAGCGGATCCCAGCTACGCATGACACCAATGCGCTCAGCATTAACTGCTCATATCTGTCGCATCGCAGTGACTCCGGTCACCTTACCTCGTGATGCTGGCGACCGGGTCACTGCCAATTATCAGAAGTGGTAGCGCACGCCTAGTTGCAGTTCGCGTTCGCGATAGACCGTATTGGCCGCAGCCGTGGGCGTGCCAAAGCCCGAGTAGTACTCCAGCGAGTTGTTGTACACGCTGTAAAAGCTGTCGCTTCGGTCGGTCACAATCTGATGATTGAGCAGGTTAAATGCTTCGGCCAGAAACTCCAACCTTTGCCGCTCCACCAGACGGAAGGAGCGCGATATCCGCAAATCGACGTTGTACAGATTGCCGTAGCGGAACGTGTTGCGTCCGATGAATGGCAAGCGCGTGTTTCCTCCCGCTCCCATGAATCCAAGGCAGCCTTCACACGTCGTGATCGGAGCCTGACCGCTGACGTAATCGCTAAAAGGCCTGCCCGTGGCGATGTGTACGATCGGTGCGATCATCCAATTGTCCAACGCAGCCCGCGCCCAGCGATGTGCCTCTGATTCGCGTTGTTGAAACACTCTCGGATTCCAGTGCATGCTCCCCGTAAAACGATGGCGAACGTCGTAGTTGGACGTTCCGTAATCGGGTTTGGATATATAGTGTGGCGTGCCATCGTAGAGGTATGTGAATGGAATTGGGCTGAGTGTGTTGTTATACGTCGCGAAGGTGGTCGAGTTCTGGTTGAAGTCCAGCGCGTGCGACCACGTGTAGTTCATCCTGAAACTCAATCCCGAACCCATCGTGCGGTTCAATTGCAGCACCAGTGCGTTGTACGAAGAGTTCACGTTCGAGCGGATCTCCGTGATCGTCTCGAAGTTCGGGTTCAGCCTTCCGGTGAATACCGGAACCGTCAGTGTGTGTCCGTTGTATGGCCCGGCGGCTCCGGTGAAGTAGTCAGGAGCAAACGTGTAAGTCACATTCTTGCGGCTGTTCGGATCAAGATTGGTATCGATGAAGTTCGGGAGCTCACGTCCGAGGCTCAGCAGGTATGAGGCAGAGAGCACTGTGTGATGGGCAATCTGCCGCTCCAGAATCAAGTCCGCCTGATGTATCTGCGGATTCTGCATCCTCCGCGAGAACACCACAACGTCTCCGCCCTCGCTAGCCGCATATGGATCCGCCGAGAACACTGCGGGGAAAATCGGCCCAACCAACGAACAGTAGCTCGTCACGTCGTAGCAATAGCTGTAGCTGCGCTGCGCGCGCTGCGTGCCCGTGTCCGTAATCGCCGACGAGATGGTCGAGTTGCTGATGCGCCCGTAGTACATGCCATATCCGCCCCGCAGAGCGGTCTTACCATCTCCGGTCAAATCCCACGCAAATCCAAGTCGAGGACCAAAATTGTTGCTGTCCGATGGAAATGAAGTGCTGGCCGGTAATGCGGCATTGGGAATCTGGGGATCGGGCAGTGCCTGATACTCGTAGCGCAATCCAAAATTCAGAACCAGTCGCCGCAGCACGTGCCACTGATCTTGCAGGAAGAAAGCGCCGTCGAAGGTGTGAAATGTGAACGCCGGACTGCCGAACCCTTGCTTGTAGCTGCTGTATCCGCGATAGTTGGTCCCCGTATTGTGCTGCCACTGGTACAGGTCGGCCATGAAGTAGTTGCGGTATTCGTAGTTGTAGCTTCCGTTCGCTGCGTACAGGTTGTTCATTTCATCCTGAACGCCGCTCGCATCAAAGCCCGCTTTGAGCACGTGCTTGCCATGTACCCAAGTCAGAGTTTCCGCAAGCTGCTTGCGATATTCATCGGGCAGCGCACGCCGGGGCATCGACGCGGGAGTTCCAAATGTGAAGCCTGTCGAATCTGACAAAACGGAAACAGAGGGTGCGAAGCCGTTCGACCCAATAGGTTCACTCGACGCTGGATGTTGCGGCGCCTGAAATTCGAAATCGTGTCCCCAAGAGAACCTCAACTCGCTGGTCGCGTGACTGCCGAGCACCGATGACAGACGTGCGTTCAGCATGTCGACCTTTACGCCATCGTTTCCAAAGCTCGCTCTCCCGATCTTAACTACCGGTTGGCTTTGCACGCCCGCAGGGGAGTTCCATCGCATGCGGTTGAAGCTAAGCGCAAGCGAATGATGCTGCGTCAGGTGGTAGTCGATCTTGCCAAACAGGATCTGGTGGTCCGCTCTGCGCGGGATGGTTCCAAGCAGTCCTGCCAGGTAGTTGATGCCGTCGCGAAACGCATCAATTGCAGCCGTATCCGTGCTGCCCAGGGGCATCACTTTCTTCAACAACGTATTGATTTCATCGCTGCTGCACACTCGCACCCTCGCCTGATCGCTGGCACTCAGCTTGCCGAAGTGTGTCTGTGTTACACATGCAGCTGCAAACAGGCTGTCTGGGTGAGCAGCGGCAGCGACCGCCGGATAATCGCGGCGTTGCGCATCGGCAGTGAGGAAGAAGAACAGCTTGTGCTTCACAATGGGCCCGCCCACCGATGCACCAAACTGTTGACGCCGATCCAGAGGCTTAATCTTCTCGGTAGTCCAGTTGCCGCTTGCATCTTGAACTGGAACCACCGTAAAGGCGTTCGTCGCACCTAGCGAATTGTCACGAATGTAGTAGAACGCCTGTCCATGCACATGATTCCCGCCGCTGCGGGTGACGGAGTTCACCACCGCACCTGCCGCCCGGCCATATTCGGCAGAGAAATTAGACGTGTTGACCTGGAACTCGCGTATCGATGCTTGGCTTATTACATAACTGATGCGTGTGCGTCCGCGCTCTTCGCTGAAGAAGGCTTGGTTATTATCACCGCCGTCGACCGTGCTGTTGTTCATCAGGCCGTTGATTCCGCGGAAGCTGATCAGCCCGAAGTTTCCATCAAGGTTTGCTCCCGGCGTCAGCAGCGCAAAGTTAGACCATCGGCGTCCATTGATTGGCAGGTTGTCGATCTCGCGCTCATTCACGTTCGAGGCGAAATCCTGCTGCACCGTGTTCACGGCTGGAGCATCGGCTCGCACGTCCACCGACTCCTTCGCCGCCGCAAGCGCAAAGCTAATCTCGACTTCCGTAACACGTCCAACCTCGACCACCACGCGCACCAACCGACATTCAGCAAAGCCCTCAAGCTTCGCTTCGAGTTTGTACTCACCGGGAGGCAACTCTCCCACTCGAAACGTGCCGAGGTTGCTGGTCTGAGTCTGCCAGCTTGCGCCCGTGTCCAAGTTTTGCAGCGAGATATGTGCACCTGGTACAGCGGCCCGATGAGGATCGCGGGCAGTGCCTGAAATGGCTCCGGAAAGTGAACTCTGTGAAAAAGCAGGACAGCAAAACAACATCAGACAGCAGAGGACTGATAAGCGAATGCCGAATCTAAACACG
Source organism: Koromonas humicola (assembly GCF_059726255.1). NCBI lineage: Bacteria > Pseudomonadati > Acidobacteriota > Terriglobia > Terriglobales > Koromonadaceae > Koromonas > Koromonas humicola. The sequence goes on along the minus strand of NZ_AP040873.1, from coordinate 3,257,953 downwards.
ACAACCTTCCAACAGGCCTTGCCCACGCAACGCATGACACATCGCGCGAATGATGGCTATTTGTTTTAATTTCGCTGATTACAACACCTTTCATCGCCAGAGTCACTAGACGAGTATTGCTCGCAGCTATTGCAATCACGTTTCGCACAGTGATTCGGCGAGCGTTGTGAGTGTTGCGACGTTATCAAAAGCCGCTGAATTAGCAGTCCCCGCTCGTGATAGCCTTATTCAGTGCTTCTCCCGCATCGGTAGTTACTTTCGTTTTTCGCGAGATGGAGCTTTCAGCCTCGTATGGGTCGCATTCACGTTCTTTCCGAACATGTCGCAAACAAAATCGCCGCTGGCGAAGTCGTCGAGCGTCCTGCTTCCGTCGTCAAGGAATTGATCGAGAATTCTCTCGATGCCGGAGCCACCCGCGTTCGTGTGGACATCGAGGCAGGCGGGCGCAAACTCATCCAGGTCACCGACAATGGGTGCGGCATGATGCGCGATGACGCTTTGCTCGCTTTCGAGCGGCATGCCACCAGCAAGCTCAAGAACGACGAAGACCTGCTCACGATCGCCACGCTCGGATTTCGCGGAGAGGCCTTGCCGTCGATCGCATCCGTTAGTCGACTGCGTCTTGAGACCCGCGATGCAACAGAACCGAGCGGCTCCGTCGTGGAAATCGCCGGTGGTCGCATTTTGACCGTTGAGGAAGCGGGATTACCCGCAGGAACCTCCATCAGCATTCGCGATCTGTTCTTCAACACGCCTGCGCGTCGCAAATTTCTGAAGTCTGAGTCCACCGAGCTTTCGCACATAGCTTCGCTCGTCACGCATTACGCACTCGCCCACCCCGAGATGCATTGGGAATTGCATTCCACGACGAATGCCATACTCGTCGCACCTCCCGTGGCTACGCACTCCGAGCGCATCTATCAGGTCTTTGGCAAGGAGACGCTCGACGAACTGGTTCCAATTGCCGCGCAGATTCCGCTCGAGCGTGTCGGACTTCCCGAGCCTCCGCCGTGGCGTCGTGAGCCCGACTATGAGCCACCGACTCCGGGCGATGTTCGAGTGCACGGATTCATCAGCAAGCCGGAAGTGCAGAAGCTCAATCGCAACTCGATTTTCATCTTCGTCAACGGTCGCCTTATCCGCGACCGAGTCGTGATGCACGGCATTCTCGAGGGCTATCGCAACATCATTCCGCCCACTGTCTTTCCGGTCGTCCTGCTGTTTCTGGAAATGCCTTGTGGCGAGGTCGATGTGAACGTGCATCCTTCGAAGACCGAGGTTCGCTTCCGCCAGCAGACATTTGTGCACGACTTCGTGCGCGAAGCCGTGCGTTCAGCACTTATGGCAGCTCGTCCCGCTCCGGCGTTCGCTCCTGAAATCACCGCTGCTCCGTCCGCACGCGAAGCGTTAACTCCCGCGCTTCGCCCCGATGACGGTGCGGTACCCGTAGGCGATCCCTTGCAAGTTGCGCAGGCTGCGGTTCAGGATGGCGCATTCGCGCTCGTCTCCCAACCCTTGCCGCCGCGCAACGAACCTTTGCCGTTTACGGGATCGGTCGCCGTTCAGGGTAATGGCGCTGTGGGAGCGGCTCAAATGGCTCAGCAAAGCTTCGGCTCGCAGGGCGCCAGTCAGGAATCGCAAGAAGCCGTTCCCGAAACATCGTCCTCTTGTGCCTTGCCGCTTGATGGCATAGACGATCCCATGGATCTCTCAATGCTGGGCACGCTGAAGCCGCTCGGGCAAATCCGCGACTCGTTCATCCTGGCCATCAATCCTCAGGGACTCTGGATCATCGACCAGCACGTTGCGCACGAGCGCGTGCTGTTTGAGAAGATTCAGGCAGAGCGGGCGCAGCGCCATGTTGAGGCTCAACGATTGCTCATGCCCATTATTGTTGAGTTGAAACCCGCGCAGCAGGCCATTTTTGCCGACATTGCAGATGAGTTGCGGCGCAACGGCTTTGAGGCGGAACCCTTCGGTATTCGCACCATCGCCATTCAGTCGGCTCCGGCGGGCATCACTGCCGACGAAGTCTCGAACATGCTACAAGAGTTACTGGAGCAGTTTGAGCGCGAGGAGCAGGCGCTGAATCTCGAAAAGATCCGCACCCGTATCGCTGCCTCGATTGCCTGCCATGCCGCCATTAAAGTCAATATGCCCCTCGATACAACAAAAATGGAGTGGTTGCTGGGCGAGCTGGCAAAAACAAAGTATCCAATGAGCTGTCCTCACGGCAGACCGGTCGTGCTGCGGTATTCTGTTAAGGACATTCAAAAAGCCTTTAAGCGAATCTAAGCGACCTGCGCTCCTCAGTTTCGGTAAATCGCAGTCGCACCCCTCAGTAGGTAGGAATGATAGAGCAGGAATTGCGCGAGTTACGCGACGCCAAGTGGCGCACGAATGGCCAACCGATCCGGACGCAGGACGACGCGCGCGAATTTGTTGAAAGCGTCGGCTTTTGCCTGATGTATCCGCTGCGTCCGTCCGTGCTGGTACCAACCTTCATCGGAGCCTGGGCCGGCACAAACGAAAGCCTTCCGACATGGCAGCATGCCTTTGCCGATCCTCGGGCCAAGGACGCCACCGAAGTCATGGTGCGCACCCTGCGCCAGAAACATGCCTTCGAAGCGCCGTTGTTCGGAGACACGGATTTTCTGGTCTCCGCCTCGGTATTCCCTTATTTCTACGGTCTTGTAGGCGACCGCAACCCGCGCGCACCCATTAAGACCGGCACGCGTTCGGAATATTCGCCTCTCGCGGCTCATGTGTTTCAGGTTATTCAAAAGGAAGGCCCAATCACGAAGAATCGCATGCGCGAAATCCTTGGTGGCGAGCTTTCCGAGGCTGCCATTGATCGCGCTCTCAGCGAACTCTCCATGAAGCTGCGCATCACCCGTGTGGATTATCGCGCCGAGCAAGGTGCGTATTGGGACGTGTTGCTGCGCTGGTGTCCCGACGAAGTCCGCGAGGGCATGAATATGTCCATTGCAGAGGCGCTCACAGCATTGGTCTCCAAGTACATTGAGTGCGTCGTCGCGGCAGAACAGACGGAAGTAGAGGAGTTCTTCAGCCATTTCATCGGACGTGGCCGTGTGCGCGAGGCTGTCAACGCCCTCTTGGCAGCGCGAGAGTTTCAGTTCACTCACGTCGGAAGCCGCTCCATGTTGCACATCCCGCCGCCAAAGCCGACTGCGCCAGCTCCGCGGCCCCTTGTACGCCCGGGCCAGCCCATCGCGCGTCGCCCTATTCGCAGAAACGTACAGCCTACGGCCGCAAAGTCCTCGCCCAAGCCGGAAAGGCGTACCACCGAAATCCCCAATCCCCCGGATTCAAAAGAAGAATGAACGAAGAGAAATCAAAGCTCGTAATCGCGATTGATGGCCCAGCCGGAGCAGGCAAAAGCACCATTGCTTCCCGGCTTGCCAAGTCCCTCGGATATGTAAATCTCGAATCGGGTGCCATGTACCGCGCCCTGGCCTTAAAGTCGATCGAAGAAGGCGTTTCGGTTGGCGACGGAGCCGCCTTGCTCGCCTTGGCCAATCGCTCCACCATCGAGCTGCAGCCCACGCCGGAGGGTAATCGTGTGCTGCTCGATGGCCGTGATGTCTCCACCCGCATCCGCGAGCGCGATGTGACCGATGCTGCTTCCCGCCTCTCCACCCACCCCGAGGTTCGTGAGTGGATGGTTGCCCGCCAGCGCGACATGGGAGCCAACGGCGGAGTCATCATGGAAGGCCGTGACATTGGGACCGTCGTGTTTCCGAAAGCTGAAGTAAAGATCTACCTCGAAGCCGACCCCAGCGTTCGCGAACGCCGTCGGGTAACGCAAGCCAACGCGCAAGACGATCCGGCGAAGGCTGAGAAGCTGCGTCAGGACCTCCGTGAGCGTGACCGCCGCGACTCCACCCGAGCGACCGCTCCTCTTAAGCCTGCCGTGGACGCCGTCATTGTCGATTCCAGCTCACTCAATATCGAGCAGGTCATCGAGCGTGTCGAACAGATCGTGGCCGAAAGACTAAAGTAGTCACATCACCCGGAAAGCAGCCCAGAGTTGGCGTTTCTCCAGCTCTGGGTTTTTCTTTGCCTGCGTCTGCACTCGCATCCTGTGGATAACCTCCACGACCGTTGCAAACCACAACAGTTGTAGTGAAATCAATCGGTCCCTTTCCACCCCATCCTAAGTTATTGATTCTTCGAGCTCAGTTCCGCATCCGAAACCAGTGTCAACGCTTTTTCGTGTTGCGATTTGCAACAGAACTAAGGGAGAGCAATTCCTCTCCGCATTCGGCGTAAGCGACCTAAGCCAAGCAAATCCATACACTTACCTCCGGTTTGCTCAGATTGGCCATCAGACTGCATTTACTAGGGGCGTAACGCGGACGAGTCCACTGAAGAGTCGGGAGCCGCGAAAACTCAAACGAGAGCCCACAAGGGCGGAGGGATAAGAAAATGACAGTCATTCTGGTTCTGGCACTCTTCGTAACGTTCCTGGTCATCGAGCGCGTCATCGGCAAGAAAGCTCCGGAATACGTCCTTCAGACCGCGCCTCGCGCCGAAGCGGGCGATCGCAGGCCGCAGCCCATCATCGCCGGTTTCGAAGTTCCCGAGCACCTCCGCTTCCACCAGGGACATGCATGGGCACTTGGCGAGAGCCCCAATCTGGTTCGCGCCGGCATCGACGACTTCGCCGCCAAGCTTATCGGAAAGGCTGAGGACGTCACCCTGCCGCAGCGTGGTCAGTGGATCCGTCAGGGACAGAAGGTTTGGAGCTTCCGAGTCAACGGCGAACTGGTCGAGATGGTTTCCCCGATCGAAGGAACCGTGAGCGACGTCAACGACGAAGTGGTCCGTCACCCTGACACGCTGACCGCCGATCCTTATGGCAACGGCTGGTTGATGACTGTTCAGGCACCGGATGCTAAGACGAACTTCCGCAACCTGCTCAGCGGCAATATGGCTCGCAGCCTGATGGATGACAGCGCGAAGAAGCTTGCAAAGTACATCCCGACCAGCCACGGCAACCTGGCTCTGGCGCAGGACGGCGGTGTGGCGCACAACGAACTGTCCAAAGAGCTTCCGGCCGACAAGTACGTCGAGATCACCAAAGAGTTCTTCCTGGCCTGACCAGAAAGACGGCAGTGAGGCCCTAAAGCCTCACGAGCAACTCACCCCGGGGGACAACATCCTCCGGGGATTTTTATTGTCTTCAGTGACCAGAAGACATATGCGAAATCAACGTAAGTGCCACATAAATCGGGGATTTTGTCTCGTGACTCTAGTCACTCTGGAAAGTGATTCGAGTCACGGCTGAGCCGTCAAGAAACGACCAGACTATACGGTCCCCTGGAGTGCTCAAGAGGGTCGGATTCGAGACGTCGGGCCAGATTTAGAAGTAGCGTGGAGGCAGTTATGACGATGCTAGCTCACAGGCTCATGCGGCTCATCGAGACGCATTCAGAGGCTCTCGTCAGAAGGCTCGAAGGCAAGATCGCCAGCTCCGAGCGTTGTGAAGGATACAAGTGTGTCTCCCCGGCTGAATTCGAAATGCTGGTTGGAGGCGTTTACTCCCACCTCAGCGAGTGGCTATCAACCAGGACTGAGAAAGACATCGAGCGCCGCTACCAAATGGTAGGAATGCGTCGGGCCGAACAGGGCATTCCCGTCAGTCAGCTCCTATGGTGCATGGTGCTCGTGAAGGAAAATCTCTGGGAATACATTAAAGAGAACGAAGATCTCCAGACGACGGCTCAGATTTTTGGCGAACTTGAGCTGATCCAGATGGTTGATCAGTTTTTTGACAGGGCCATGTATTTCGCCGTACGTGGCCACGAGCGGATTACGCTCGACAATGAGGCGGGCATTAAGGCCGGCGATTAGCCGGCCATTCATTTGTAAGGGGAACGGCATTCGTGAGGAAGTTTTCAGGTATGGCATGGCAAGCCGACTACAACAATAAATTAACCACGGCCGCAGAAGCCGTACGCGCAATTGAGAGCGACATGCGCGTTTACGTACATGCAAATTCGGGTTTTCCGCTTGTATTGCTCGAGGCGTTGTCTCGCCGTGCGAGCCAGGTTCGCAACGTCGAGGTGATCCACCTCCTCGGATTTGGCGATCCTTCTTATAATCGGCCGGAGTTTGCCGGGAGCTTCCGTCATAATGCTTTGTTCATCGGGGCCAACATGCGCACGACTGTGCAGGATGGCCGCGCCGACTACATCCCCATACATTTGAGCGAGGTCGAGGGCCTCTTTACTGAGCATCGTATCGATGTTGATGTAGCTCTTGTGCACGTTTCGCCCCCTGACCGTCATGGATATTGCAGCTTGGGCGTCGCGGTCGAGACCACCTTGAATGCTTCGCGTTGCGCGCGAATTCGCATTGCGCAGGTCAACGACCGCATGCCGCGAACTTTCGGCAACACGGCGATGCACGTGAGTGAGTTCGATGCCATTGTCGAAGTCTCACAGGAACTGCCGGAGATCATCCCCGAGCCACCTACCGACGAACACAGGCTGATCGCCCGCAACGTCGCTTCGTTGATCGACGACGGAGCCTGCATTCAGGTCGGCATTGGCGGAATTCCCAATGCGATCCTGCCTTACCTGCGTGACCGCCGCGATCTCGGCGTGCACACCGAAACCCTCACCGAGAGCGCCATTCCGCTGATTGACAATGGCGTGATTACCGGTGCCCGAAAGCAGATCAACCCCAACAAGATCACCTTGGGATTCGCCCTCGGTACTCGTGAGTGGTACGAGTACGTGGACGACAATCCGATCTTCGACTTCGAGCCCAGCAGTTATTGCAACGATCCGTTCATCATTTCGCAAAATGAGAACGTCGTCGCCATCAACTCTGCCATCGAGGTCGATGTCACCGGACAGGTCGTAGCAGATTCCATTGGCAGCCGCTTTATCAGCGGGTTCGGAGGCCAACTGGATTTCATGCGAGGTGCCGCGCGCAGCCGCGGAGGCAAGCCGATCATTGCACTTGCCTCAACGGCAAAAGGCGGCGCAATCTCGCGCATTGTGCCACGCATTCATGATGGAGCAGGCGTGGTCACTACGCGAGCCGATGTGCACTATGTTGTGACTGAATATGGCATAGCTGAGCTGCACGGCAAGAACGTGCGACAGCGTGCCGAAGCGCTCATCGAGATTGCTCACCCCAAGTTCCGCGCCGAGCTTGCAGATCAGGTGCGGGAAATGGGTTGGGGGCCGCGAGCGCTTGCCCAAACGGCGAGGTGAACGATGCCCGAAGCAAAAGGGAAAGTCGTGGTGAACCAGGAGGAGTGCAAAGGCTGCGGCGTTTGCGCCGAAGCCTGTCCTCCGAAGTGCCTTGAGTTGAGCAAGGAGTTGAACCATTACGGGGTGCATCCAGCGCAGGTGAAGGCTGATCAATGCACGGGTTGTGGGATCTGCTACTTCGTTTGCCCAGAACCCGGCGCAATCACCGTTTACAAGCTCGTGATGCAACACAGCGAGGTACGCCATGCGGCAACTGTGTAAGGGAAACGTGGCAGTAGTGAAGGCAGCAATCATGGCGGGCTGCCGGTCTTATTACGGCTACCCCATCACTCCGGCAAGCGAAATTGCCGAGTACGCAGCACTCTTAATCCCGCAAGTGGGAGGGACTTTCTTACAAGCTGAGAGCGAAGTCTCGGCCATCAACATGGTTTACGGCGCGGCAGCCGCAGGCCAGCGCGTCATGACAGGTTCCAGCGGTCCTGGAATCAGCCTGATGCAGGAAGGCATGAGCTACCTCGCTGGCGCCGAACTTCCATGCGTCATCGTCGATGTCATGCGTGCAGGTCCGGGCCTCGGCAGCATTGCTCCCGAGCAGAGCGACTACTTTGCCATGACCAAGGGCGGCGGCCACGGATGCTATCGCAACATCGTGCTTGCTCCCTCGAGCGTGCAGGAAATGGCATCGCTCACCATGCTTGCCTTTGATCTGGCAGACAAGTACCGCAATCCCGCCGTAGTGTTGGCCGATGGCTGCATTGGGCAGATGATGGAGCCACTCGATCTCGAAATAACAGAGGCGGTTCCTCCTGAAAAGCCTTGGGCCGTGAAGGGCACGGCAGAAACTCGCAGCGGTCTTGTCTCTTCCATCCATCTCACGCCCGACCAGATGGAAGCGCACATCCGCCACCTCGAAGAGAAGTACAAAGTCTGCGAGCGTGACGAGTGCCGCTGGGAAACCTACCGCGCCGAAGATGCAGAGGTGCTTCTCGTTGGTTACGGAATCGTATCGCGTGTGCTGCGTTCCGCTGTCGATCTTGCTCGCCAGCAGGGAATCAAGGCCGGAGCATTCCGTCCCATCACGTTGTGGCCTTTCCCGTCCAAAGCATTGCAGGAGACGGCGAAATCTGCCCGTAACGTCATGGTTGTCGAGCTATCGACCGGACAAATGGTCGAAGACGTTAAGCTCGCACTCAATGGAAGCAAACCAGTAGAGTTCCTCGGTCGAGTGGGTGGCCATATTCCGTCGGCAGAAGAGTGTCTAACGGAGTTGTTCACGCACACGGAAGTGTTGGTATAGGGGGCCGCGATGAGTGAATACAAAGTTTCGCAGTCCAAGTCGCCGGTGTTCTTCGAAAGCTACGAGCGCAAGGATGAAAACCAGCACCAGACGCACTATTGTCCTGGCTGCGGTCACGGCGTAGCTCACAAACTCATAGCCGAAGCCATCGAAGAATTGGGCACACAGGATCGGACCATTATTGTCAGTCCGGTGGGCTGCTCAGTGTTTGCCTACTATTACTTCGATACCGGAAACGTGCAGGCCGCGCATGGTCGCGCGCCCGCCGTCGCTACGGCCGTCAAGCGCTCGAATCCCGAGTCGATGGTCATCAGTTATCAGGGAGACGGCGACCTTGCCGCCATCGGTACGGCCGAAATTGTTCATGCCGCAAACCGTGGTGAAAACATCACCGTCATCTTCATGAATAACTCCATCTATGGCATGACCGGCGGCCAAATGGCTCCGACCACGCTGATCGGCCAAACCAGCACGACCACTCCGTGGGGACGTCGCCCAAACAACGACGGTTTCCCAATTAAGATGGCCGAATTGCTCTCGACACTCGAAGCACCTGCTTACATCGAGCGCGTCGCCATCACCGATGCGAAGCACGTCCTGCAGACTCGCAAGGCCATCAAGAAAGCCCTCGACCTGCAAAAGCAGGGAGCAGGATTCAGCATGGTCGAGATCCTCTCGCCCTGTCCGACGATCCTCAAAATGGAGCCCACGGCAGCGCGTCACTGGGTCTCCGAAGTGCTCATGAAACAGTTCCCGCTCGGAGTTTTCCGCGACCGCAAGCCGGAGTTCGTCCCCGTTCCTGTGCCGCAGAAATCCGTGGCTGAACTTTTCGGCACAAGGGGCAAGTCCGCGACAGAAGCTGAACGCAAATCGCATCGCCAGCACACCCGTCCCACGTCCGTGAAGGTCGCAGGATTCGGCGGCCAGGGCGTTCTGCTTCTCGGTCAGTTAATCGCCGAAATGGGCATGCGCGAGCAGATGGAAGTAAGCTGGCTCCCGAGCTACGGTCCCGAAATGCGCTCTGGCAGCGCTCACTGCCACGTAACGCTTTCGCACCAGCGCATCGGAACGCCCGTAATCACGCATCCTGAAGTCCTGGTTGCGATGAACGAGCCTTCACTGCGCAAGTTCGGACCGCAGGTAAAGCCGGGCGGAGTCCTGCTCTACAACGGGCATGCGCTTCCCGAAGACCTGAAGTTCGAAGGCGTAAACGTCACCTGCATCCCAGCCAATGAAATGGCCGACCAGATCGGTTCTCCCAAGGTCGCCAACATGGTCATGCTCGGAGCCTTCCTTGAATCCACTGATTGCCTGCCATTTGCCACAGCCCAAAAGGTACTCAGTGAGCTTGTGAAGAATCCGAAACTGTCCGAGATGAATGAAAGCGCGCTGGAAGCAGGCAAGAACTACCTCGACACCGAAGTCCTGGTCGGAGCTGTAGCCGGTCCGGATGGATGTGGCGAGTAATCACGTGACTCACAGCATAACCCTGCCACCCCGCAGGGTTATGCATGGAGTGTCGAACGAGGTGGAGTCGAAAAACATCCGCTGAAGTACCATTTCCGCGTCGGGATTGTTCACGACTTGCCCTGTTATCATTCGTAAACTTATGGAAACAGGTACAGAACGCGAACTCAGCATAGGAACCTGCGATCGCTGTAATCAAGAGTTCGGGTACTGGTTGCTGCACTGCGGTTTTGGCGATTGCGTGTACGGCTATTGCGATCACTGCGGCACGACTGCCGTACTCTCAGCTTGGGACAAGCGAATGCCTCTGCTACCCGATTGCCCAGGCCAACAAGAAATGTGTTCAAACCTGGAACGATACCTCCTACCTTGCAGTTGCGGCGGGAGATTCAAGAGGGGTGCTAAGCCACGCTGTCCTAACTGCAATCAGATGTTGTCAGCGGATGCAGCAACCGCATACATTGAGGCGAATGCTCCGGGGACAAAGAAGGGCTGGCAATGGCAGAGAAACTGGAGCGGCATCTACGCGATTGTTGTCGCGAATCGATGGGTCGAAGATAACTTCATTGAGTGAATGAGTAATCGCGGGCGGGCGCCCCAGAGTTGGTTTTGTTCCAGCTCTGGGTTTGCGTCGAATGAGCAGCATCTGACGGCAGGGCGGTGTCCCTCACTCCAGCAACTGCCCACACTCTGGAATCGATCGGCGGATAGATAACTCTGGGGCACCTGTCCGAGTTTGCTGAGACAAATCGCATTGTGTACAACGAAACGGCCAAAGCCCTTATGCGAGTGAAACTCACCTTTGTTGAGGGAGATCTTCGCGGCAAAGACTTGAGTACGCGAGAAGAGATTCTGCACGGCGAATCCGCAAAAAGCGCAACGCGGCATCACGTCGCTAGGCTCATCGCCCGCTTCCACCCTGAGCTTCGACACGCTGGCGGCGTGTGGCTTCTGGATTCGTCTGAAACTAGCTACAGGTGGTATGTAAAGACCGACAAGCTAGGGCCGAACCGATGGTTGACCGTCTATGCCGACCCAATTCCCGACGCTGCTGAACAGGAATAGTTAGTGCGAAACGCCTGCGCAGGACCGAGTCCTTTCTTGGGATGAGCGTGGCTTGCCCTGTTTGCGACAACTAACTCGAACTCATGCAAGGACGCTTCGGCTTCCGTCTGGAGAGAAGTCTGCGCTCTTTGGGCGGCGTCCAGCACGGCGGTGCACATGCCAGTTCGAAAAAAGTATCGGCAGTTGCTTCAAGACCTCGTTTCTTCATGGCGAGGAAACACCCCAATAGCGGTCCATAGATCATCGATTCGACTCCGCTAACTTCAATCACAACGCAATCAGTTGCGCTCCCCATTGCTTTCCACCGGCCATTGGACTAACCAGACACATTGCTGTGCAGGCAGTTCGCGTGCCAAAAAACGCCGATGGAAGTCTTTGCTTTTCTTTTCGATACGATCGGGACGCCTGCGCTCCCGGCGTAAATATTGCCCTGAAAAGCAACATTTACAGAGTAGCGGGATCAAGCGGCGGGTGCCCCAGGTTCACGTCCTGCTTTTGGACGTTAACCTGGGAGAGTAGAACCTTCGCAGCAACACCGGGTGGGAATTTAGATCAGCGCGTCCAGCGCCGCCGTTCCATGCACGACCGATGCAATCCGCACCGCCGCTAGAATCAGTTCCTCGGAAATGCCTTTGTCGAGCAGAACCTTCTCATGCGAACTAACGCACTTGCCGCATCCATTGATGGCCGACACCACCAGGGACCACAACTCGAAATCCGCATGATCCGCTCCGTGAGTGCGCATGATGTTCATCCGCAACCGCGCGGGCATCGTCGCATACTTTTCGTTGTCGCTCAGGTGTTGGAAGCGGTAGTAAATGTTGTTCATGCCCATGATCGCCGCAGCGCCCTTTGCGGCCGTGATCGTCTCGGGTGAGACATGAGATGCGGCTTCCGCTTCCACCGCCGCCAGCAGCTTCGGGTTTCGCGCCGCGACCGCTGCGGCCACAAACGATCCCCACTTCTGGTTTTCGTTCAGTTCCGAGGCGTTCACCAGCGAAGACCAGTTCAGGCGCAGGTCCTTGGCGTAATCAGGCAGGCTTTCCAGTAACGTTTCGATCAGTTCAGCTTCTTGCGTAATCAAGCAATCTCTCCGGTTCTTATGAATGACTTCAGATAGGAATGGGCGCGACCGTGGCCGCGCCCACCGCAATTCGACCGTGTCTTAGACGTGCAGAACTTCTTCACCCTTCTGCCAACCGCAGGGGCAGAGCTCGTCGGTCTGCAGCGCATCCAGCACGCGCAACACTTCCTTCGGTTCGCGTCCCACAGACAGATCGGTGACATACACAAAGCGGATGATGCCGTTCGGATCCACGATGTAGGCCGCACGCTGTGCAACACCGGCTTCCGGATCGAGAATGCCGAGCTGCGAGGTCAGGTCGCGCTTCAGGTCCGACAGCATCGGGAAGGGCAGGTTCTTCAGATCCTCGTGATTCTTGCGCCACGCGAGGTGTACAAATTCCGAGTCGATCGAGCCGCCCAGCAACTGCGCTTCGCGATCCTTGAACTCCTTGTCGTGCTTGCCAAATCCGGCGATTTCAGTAGGACATACGAAAGTAAAATCCTTGGGCCAGAAGAAGTAAACCTTCCACATGCCGACATAGCTTTCGTCGGTAATCGTGCTGAATTCCTTGCCCTTTTCCGTGCTGACGACTGCGTTAAGCGAATAATTAGGGAACTTTTCTCCAACTCCTAGCATAAGCAGGGATCTCCTTTATCGTTTGAAAATGTTTGTTTTGGAATCGGCTTACGTGTCAGGCTTGCGGAGCGGATTTGTTATTCTCCGCACAGTGTCTGCATAAGCCGCGGATTTCCATCGAGATCTTCTCGACCTGGAAACCATGTGGAACCGAGTCCATCAGCGGAGCCTCGTCGATTTGCGTATGAACAAGGTCCGTGATGCTATGACACTCAAGACAAATGAAGTGATGATGCCGTTGTGCGTTTGGCTCAACCCGAAGCGAACCATGATGCGGGCTCACTTGCTGGATAATCCCCGCCTCCAGAAACGTGTGCAGCGTCTTGTAAACAGTTGCAAGCGAAATGGAAGGAAGTTCAGTTCGTACACGATCGAAAATCTGTTCCGGACTCGGATGGTCCGTCATCTGCATCAGTGCCCGGTGCAGTACCAGACGCTGATGCGTGACCGCTAATTGCTTTTCGCGGCAGATTTCCTTGAAATTCACTTCGGGGGGATTTCCCATGTCCAGGATCATAGCAGATGAGAGTAGCTATTGTTTAAGAATAATTATCGTTTTAGAAAAATTCTCCAGAAAGGTTCCAAATGACACCGAAGAAACAGGTCTTCAGCAAGGTGAAGGCCGTAAAAGATGCCGCACGAGAAACCGTTGGCACGCCCAAGACCACGCGCGCGATTCCCGACGCAAAAACGAAACAGCAGTCGCGCGCAACGAAGCACAAGAAGCCACTTCAGAATTTGTTGGAGGAGTCAGACCGTGATTAACGATTGGGAGCGATTTGAGCTGCAATGGCCGAGTGACCTTCGAGGAAGTCTCGGCCCACTCGCAACCCATGAAACCAATGGTCGGGCGCACTCACGGCCAATGTCAACCCGAGCACTGCATGTATCACCGCGACCACATAGAGGTTTCGCTTGCGCAGATAAATAAACGTGAACGCCACCCCGGCGAAGAACGTCACCAGCGTCAAACTAATGTTCGGCAAGTGCGCAACCGAGAACACCACTCCCGACAGCAGCAGCGAGGTCACTCGCGACACCAACGCCCTCAGCATCCGCACACAGAAGCATTGCAGCATGAACTCCTGTATGAATGCCCAGATGGCATAGGCTGCCATCGCGTACCACGGGTGTTCCAGTCCCCACAACGGATGCAGCGATCCTGTGAAGAATGCTGTCGCCAGTATCAGCAACGCCAGCGCGAAGGTTGCACCGAGCAGCCATGATTCCCGCACAAGTCCTCGCCAATCCAGCCCGAGTGTGCGGCTATTGCTCGCCGCCCTCCAGAGTTGCCATGTGATGTAGGTGAGTGCTCCGACTCCGAAGAGCAGTCCAAAACGCAGTGGAGCCCAGAGTGCTATTTCCATCAGCGCGATGGGAAACAGCAGCCGCAGCGCAACTCCAAACCTATCTCCCGATACCAGTTCCGCGGCCCTCCGTGTAGCCTGTCCCACCCCAATGCTCATTGGTGGATTGATGCCGCTAAACTATCGAAAGATGTCGTACCGCGGCCGCGGAGCGTCGAACCAACTGCGCAGAAACTCTGGTACGTGCGCGTTCAGCAACTACCTTTGCAATTGCGCCAACTCCGTTGCAACATCGCCAGCCTTCCATTGGTTCCCCGCATAGAAGTCTGCGATCTTTCCATCGGCATCGATCAGCGTGGTGCGAAGGTCATGAATGATCTGGCCATTCTGGTTCTCGTAGGACAGTCCGAAATACTGCGCGGCCTTCCGAATGTCTTCCTGCTTGCCTGTTGCAAAGGTCCAATGCTTCAGTTCCGGATCGATGTTTGCGGCATAGTTTTTTCCATACTGCTCGAGAACCTTCGGCTGGTCGACTTCAGGATCGATGCTGATCGAGAGCATCTGCAGCTTCGCAAACGCCTGCGGATTCTTCTTCAGCGACTCAGCAATTTCAGCGAAGTTGTTGCTCATGCGAATGCAGTAATCCGGCAGAGGGCAGCGCGAATAAATGAACGTGACCAGTAGCGGTTCTCCCCGGAACTGCGCGAGGTGAATCTTCCGTCCCTGCTGATCGATGAACTGGAAATCCGGAACCGGCTCACCCTTTTGTGGAAGGTGCATCGGAGAGGTGCTTGAAGTGTCAGCTGTCCCGCGTCCTTGAGTGATCGACACATTTTCGAGATACGAGTCGTCGCCCACCACGAGTGTCGCCTGCACCGTGTCACCCGGGTGCGCCACATTGAAGACCCATTCATCCTTCACGCGAAAGCCCATCGTCATGGCTTTCATATACCCGGGTACTTCGTGATGATTGAGCGTCAGGGTATGCGCTTTGGCATCAACGGCCACCACTCGCCCCTCAATCGGAAAACGCCGCTCCGGGCCCGCTGATTTGTGGCTTTTGCAGCCGCCCAGGCACATCAGCAGAACACAAACAAGAAGTCTTACGCGCAACGGTGCATCCTCCGGGAACAGTGTAGCTGTAGAAATGATTACCGGCTCAGAAACTTGAACTGACCGGTGTTTCACAACACAAACTGGAACTCCTGGTGTTTCATTACACAACTGGAACTAGCGCGGGTGCCCCACCTTCGACGCGCGTTTCTGCGCGGCTAAGGTGGGAAAGCAAACGCCCATATCTGCACCAACGAGCCGCCCTAGTGCTTCATGACACAAACTGGAACTCGCGCCAGCCCTGGTCGCTTCGCCACATACAGCATTGCCGCAAAATCATACCCGTACTGATCGGGCCAGAGCACTATTCCGTGCTGCGGAAAAAGGGTTAGTTCGATTGGCCCACGCGCATGAAGATAGAGCGCATCCCCCGCGCACTTCGCTCGCGAGAAGTGCGCAGTTACCGCATCTTTTCCAAGCTCTTTGTAGACCTGCGTTCTCGGAATGGAGATCGGAAACGCCTCTTGAATCTCAGTGACTACGCCCGCCCGATCCACCCGCACCGAAAGGTCGCCTTTGTGGTCGCCACGTCCGCGATACACCAGTTCGTCGCCTCTTGCGTCGTGGTTCGTCGCGTCCGGATTCCCCATCACTCGCACCACATCGCCTCGCTTTGCGCGTCCCAGCTGCAATCCGCGAAACGTGGCCGCCGTCCAATGTGGAGTCGCCGCAAAAAGCGAAGCCGCCAGCACAATCATGCTGGCAGCTAGTTTTACGATCTGCGCGATGCGAGTCGATCTAAACTTTCTCATATCTCATTTGCGGCGATTGCAGTCCGCTTTCAGTCGCAGCCTCGCTGCGCCAGGCCCAAGCCATGCGCGGCGTGTTGTGTGCGATTCCGATCCGTCCTTTGCGGTCCAGCAGAATGATCCCGCCATGTCCATTCAGCCGCCGATGCAGATACTCGATTGCCTCGGGAGCAACCTTCGCAGGCTCGCTCTCCGTGGTGACGCGATCCGCGGCCCATTTGGCGAATACCAGCTTCATCATTGGCTCGCCCCATCCGGTCGTTGAAGCAGCAGCGGTTTCATTGTCGGCGTAGCACCCGCAGCCGATGAGTGAAGAGTCACCCACTCGTCCCGGAGCTTTATTCAGCGTGCCGCCAGTCGAGGTCGCGGCAGCAATATTCCCGTGGACATCCAGTGCGACAGCCCCAACCGTATCATGCGAATCCATGCCCCCGGCGAACTCCGCTGGCACACTCAAATAGCGCTGCTCGGCGGCATTCTTCCAGCGTTCCACCTCACGTGGTAGCACCAACTCCTCGTTTTCGATCAGCGGAATTCCGTTTTCGCTGGCGAAGCGCTCCGCCCCCTCGGCAACAAAGTAGATGTGCGGACTCTTCTCCAGCACCACACGTGCCGCTCGCACCGGGTTGCGCAGACGCTCGACACATCCGACACCACCAGCCTTAAGGCTGGCACCGTCCATGATGAGCGCATCGAGTTGGACCTTCCCATCGCGATTCAGGAAGGCTCCTCGTCCGGCGTCAAATGTTTCGTTGTCTTCCAGCACTGCCACGGCTTCTTCCACCGCGTCCAGCGACGAAGCCCCACGCTGCAACGCTTTCCATCCGGCGGCAGCGGCCTTTTCTACGCCCTCCTGGTGTGCCCGGCAGGCCTCGTCGGGGATGGCCCATGCGCCACCGTGTACAAGAATGATGGGAGACAACGACAAGAATCACCTCGGAATTTGAACGCTACAGAATACCACCCGTCCCAATCGGACTTACGCAACCGGAACGGCAAAGAAAAGTCCGGCTCGAAGCCGGACCATTCGCAGAATTACTGAACCTCTTACGACACAGAAGCCGTTACGCTAGAGGCGGCTTGCCGAAGAGTCGCCTGCTGGTACGTGTACCGGATGCGGTGTATCACCGTGATCGTCGAGAGCACAGCCAGCACCCAGAGGACCGGAGCCATATGATTCGTCAGCGCCCCAATTATCACAAGCACGATTCGTTCCGGCCGCTCCATGAAACCGACCTTGCATTTTGGAATCAGCGACTCTGCCCGGGCACGCGTGTAGCTCACCATGACCGAGGTGGTCATCACGAACGCCACCAGCACCACGTAGAAGAAGCGGTTCGCGCGAGCGTAATAAACCAGCAGACCAAAGAAGATCGCCACATCCGAGTAGCGATCGATCACGGAGTCGAAAAATGCACCAAAAACGGTTACCTGGTTGGTCGCACGCGCTACGCGTCCGTCGACCATATCAAAGATGCCTGCCCCGATGATCACCAGTCCTGCATATACGAAACGGCGCGGCTGGTTATTGTCTGAGCTGGCGAATCCGAAGAACAGCGCCGCAGCTACGTTGATGACCAGTCCTACAAAGGTCAGAACGTTAGGTGATATGCGGGCGAGCGCGAGCCCGTCCACTATCTTGTAAAGCACAACTCCGCAGTACTTCCCAACGGCGCTGGTCCAGGTCATGCTTGGATTCCCGATCCGTTCTCGGCATCGTGCATCGTGGTCAGCTTCAGGATTTCCAATTCACGAGTTCCGCCGGGGGTGACGACCGTGGTCACATCTCCCTCTTTCTTTCCCATCAGTGCGCGGCCAATGGGCGATGTCGTCGACACCATTCCCTTGGTGACGTCACTTTCCTCACTGGTAACCAGCTTGTAGACGATCTCTTCGTCCTTCGTGGAATCGAATACCACTAAGGTTGATCCCAGCGCAGCCCTGTCCCGGGGAATGTTGGACAGGTTCATGAGGGAGAGTTCCGCCATCCGCTTCTTCATCATTCCCAGGCGGGCACGGACGAACTCCTGCCGCTGCTTTGCCATGTGGTACTCGGCATTTTCGGAGAGATCACCGAGCGCAACGGCTCTCTTTAGTTCGGCTGGAAGTTCATGATTCAATTCATGTTCCAGTACGTCGATCTCTTCCTGGAGCTTCTTCTTTACGTTTTCAGACATTTCCGATCAAAACCCTTTGGATACGGCTCACTACCCATGAGAGGGAGTACAAGCACCAATTATAACTCGCCTTATCCGGCCTAGGACAGGGCGCAGGCATTTGCTCGATTGACCCTCTCTCTATGCGCAACGTATAATGACCAAGGTAACCTGCCCGGCACCCCCGGGTCCTTGCATGAGCACAACACAATTTACTGTCGGCGAGAAGGTAGTCTACCCAAACCACGGGGTAGGTGTAATTGAGCAGATATCCAGCCGCACGATCGGTAATTCGGTCGAGCGCTTTTACCTGCTTCGCATTCGCTCCAGTAGTCTCAAGGTCATGGTCCCGTTCCAAAACGCCGAGGCTGTAGGGCTCCGCCGAGTGGTAAAAAACTCGGAAGCCCAGAAGATTCTCGAGTTTCTGGCCGACGGGAAATGCGAAAGCAGCTCCGATTGGAAGAACCGTTTTAAGGAAAATTCGGACAAGATGCGAACCGGCTCCCTGCTCGAAGTAGCAATGGTGTTGAAAGGATTGCTGGTTCTGGCAGCTCAGAAGCCGCTCAGCTTCAGGGAAAAGAAGATGCTTGAGCGCGCCCGTTTCCTTCTCATCAGTGAGATGGCAATGGCACGCGGTCTTGAAGAAGAGGAAGTCGAAGAGGAACTCCGAAAGGCACTGTGCAAGTGCAAGCTCCGCTGGCCGGAGGCCGCGACGATCGAAGTCTAGTGCCGCACTTTGTCCTGCAGCGCAGCCTGAGGGCTGCGCGAATTTGTTTCTACTCGCCTAGCCAGGCTCCCCACGAACGCAAGTTTTCGACGTGATCGAAGATGATCTTTACTGCTGCCGTCAACGGAACAGCCAGGATCAACCCCATCGCTCCCCATAGCCAGCCCCAGAAGAGCAAAGCCAAGGTCACAGCCAGAGGATTCAGTTGCAAACGCCGCCCAATGATTTTGGGGTAGAGCACATTCAGGGCGACAAGGTGACTGATACCAACCACGGCGGCGATAGCCATAAAGTGCCGCAAAGTCATCGAGTTAAGACTCACGACCACCGGCGGAAAGATCGCCAGCACAATCCCAAAGTAGGGAAGGAGGCTCACAATGCCGCTGACGATTCCGATCACGTAAAAGTACGGTACTCCAAGGATCCAGAACGCGATTGTGCTCGTGATGCCGAGGATGATGCCGATCACGACGTTCCCTACGATGAATCCGCGGATCATCTGGGAAATCAGTCCCAAGGTCACATAAGCCGTGTTTCTGTTTTCAAGACTGAAAAGCATCACTGTCGATGATCGGACGTGGTCCTGCCAACTCAGCATGAAGAACACGAGAAACGGCACAAAGGCTGCCATCAGTACGATCTCGGAAACGTTGACCGCGCCCGAGGTAAGATCGTCCACCCAGTTATGGGTCTGTCTTACATTGACCGTTCCTTTTTCCGGCTTCTCGTCAGGCATCACCGTCCGGGTTGTCTGCCTTACGCGCTCTGCTCGCTGCCTTATCTGGTTCAGCACCCCGCGAATCCGCCCTGAGTATTTCGGTAGCTCCGACATAAAGTCGTCTGCCTGGCTGTAGGTCACGTAAAAGGTGCCATACAGGGCCGCGCACATGATCAGCACTGCCACCAACGCCCCAAATGCACGTGGCAGGTGCATTCTCTGGCAGAGTTCCACGATCGGGGCAAGCATAAACGCAATCAGGATTGACGAGAGCGTGAGGATCAGGACGACTTTGGCCAGGTACATCAAGGTCAGCACGCCGCCTACGGCCAACACCGCCAACGAAGTACTCTGGATACGGGCATGCCGAAGTCTTTCGGCATCGGTCAGCGTGGACATTTTTGTGGAGGTTTCGAGCGCCGGAACCAACTCCTCAATTTTTCCGGTGGTTTCCTCTGTTAGCCCGCCCTTTACGCGCTCCATTTGTCCCTCTCCCGCCATTGTTTATGCTGGATGGCTTCCAGCATACCTACTCGAACTATACTTGCCTTGTGCCCCACAACGAAAACCAAAACCCGCACGGTCGTGTTATGGCCCTTGATGTTGGTTCCAGAACCATTGGTCTGGCCGTAACCGACCTGCTGGGCATCACCGCCCAAGGATTAGAAACCATACGGCGCAAGAATAAGCGTACCGATCTTGCTGCGCTCCAGGAAGTCATCCGCAAGTATGACGTGGTGGAGCTCGTTGTGGGACTGCCTCTCCGCATGAGCGGAGCCGAGGGTCGCCAGTCGGAAAAGATGCGGGAATTCGTATCCGTGCTTGAGCAGCATATCGATCTTCCCATCCACCTGTGGGACGAGCGGCTTACCTCGGTTGAGGCCAATCGCGTCCTGCGCGAAACCGATATGTCCATCAAGAAACGCGCTGCGGTTGTGGATCAACTTGCTGCCGTCCTAATTCTTCAGAATTGGATGGAAGCCCGGCATCATACGTTGGAGCCCGAGGAGTGAGTCTTACTTTTTCCCGTCCTCAGGGGTATGCCTGTCCTCGCAGGCGACCCAGTGGTGCTATGCTGGGCCTTACTCACTCCTGAAATGACAACGCTGCTTCGCAATGAGTCGGTGGAAGCTCCGCCCGTGGATCGTACACGGACGGTTCATCGCGTCATTTTTGGACTCGCAATTGTTGCGGCAGCCATGTTCGGAACCCTTGCCGGGCTGCTGTTCGTCTACTCCACCGATCTTCCCCAGGTCACCGACCTGGAACGCTATCGTCCCAGCTCAATCACCGAGCTCTACGACCAGAAGGGGAACGTAATCGGCAGCTTCGCCCTGCAGCGCCGTGTCATTGCCCACTACGAGGACTATCCCAAGGTCCTGCGTGACGCCGTCATTTCCATCGAAGACAAGGATTTTGAGCGCCACTGGGGAATCGACCTCTGGCGTATCTTGGGTGCAGCATATCGTGATGTCTCGAGCGGATCTCGCGCGCAGGGAGCCTCAACCCTGACGATGCAACTCTCGCGCAACCTGTTCCTCACCCCCGATCGCAAGTTCGGGCGCAAGGTTCAGGAAATCATGATGGCCATCCAGATCGAGCGGCGCTTTACGAAGGATCAGATCTTCACGCTCTATGCCAACCAGATATTCCTCGGCCACGGCGTGTATGGATTCGAGGCTGGCTCCGAGTTTTATTTCAGTAAGCCCGCGAAAGAGCTGACCATCGAAGAAGCGGCCCTGCTCGCCGGACTGCCCAAGGGCCCCAGCGCCTATTCGCCGATCAACAATCCCGAAAAGGCTTTGCGCCGCCGCAACCTTGTCATCAACAACATGATGGAGGATGGCCGTATCAGCGCGCAGCAGGCGCAGGAAGCCAAGAGTCGTCCTATAGCGCTGCACCTTCAGTCCGATCCCAACAGCTTCGCGCCCTACTTTGTCGAAGACACCCGCCGCTATCTCGAAAAGAAGTTTGGCACCGATCAGGTCCACGAAGGCGGCCTGCGCGTTTACACCTCGCTCGACATGGAACTCCAGAAGGTCGCCAATCGCGCCGTGCTCGATGGCCTTGCAACCTATGAGCGTCGTCACGGATGGAAAGGTCACGTGCGCAACGTCATTGCTGCCGGTGAAGATCCACTGACCTACGATCATCCCGATTGGAACCATCGTCCCGAGCCTGGCAGCTATTTTCACGCGCTGGTCGTCAACACCACGCAGCAGATAGCCGAAGTCAAGATTGGTAAGTATCGCGGTCTGATTCGTCCTGCCGACATGGCCTGGACCAGCCATCACTCGCCCAACGAAATCCTCTCCATCGGCGATGTCATTTACGTCCGCGTCACCGCCGTCCAGCCAGACAATAAGCTGGAGCTAGCTCTTGAGCAGGATTCCGGCGCGCAGGCCGCGCTCGTTGCCATCGACAACAACACCGGCGAAATTCGTGCCATGGTTGGCGGCCGCGACTTCGATGAATCGAAGTTCAATCGCGCCACTCAAGCTTTCCGCCAGACAGGATCGTCGTTCAAGCCTTACGTCTTCTCCGCTGCGGTTGAGCAGGGAGCGATGCCTGATGACACGATCCTCGACTCGCCGATCAGTTTCCCCGGCGCCAACGGCACATGGTCGCCTCACAACTACGATGGGAAGTACGAGGGAGCGATTTCTCTCCGTCGCGCGCTGGCCGATTCGCGCAACATCCCTGCCATACGTCTCGCGCAGCGCGTAGGCATCAAGACCGTCATCGACTACGTTCACAAGTTCGGAATCACTTCCGACATTCAGCCGTTCCTGCCCGTGGCGCTTGGCTCCGCCGAAGTCACGTTGCTTGAACACACCGCCGCGTACTCGACCTTCCCCAACGATGGCGTACGTCTCGCTCCACACTCCATTCGCAAAGTCACCGACTATGACGGACACATCATGGAGCAGAATTTCGCAGATGTGCGAGACGTCATCAGTGCTCACTCCGCCCGCGTCATGGTCGAGCTGCTGCAGGGAGTCGTACAACACGGCACAGGCTTTGCGGCCAGCAAACTGAATCACCCACTCGGAGGCAAGACCGGCACTACCAACGATTTCACTGACGCATGGTTCGTTGGTTTCTCTCCTTCGATCACCTGCGGTGTATGGGTGGGCTACGACGAGAAGAAGACGTTAGGCAACAAGGAAACCGGTGCTCAGGCCGCCCTGCCCATCTGGATCGAGGTCATGAAAGTGGCCATAGCCGAGAAGCCCAATGAGCAGTTCCCCGAGCCTCCGCCCGAAGTGATGGCCGGACGCAAGCAGAAGCTTGCGAACGCGTCAGGGGACCCAGAGTCGCACTGATCCTATCCTGCTGATTTCGTTTACCAAAGCCTTTCTGAAGCGTGATCTTCATAGCTTCGGTGGGCGTTGCCACGACCTACACGGCTCTCAGCCTATATACTGTAGGTTCACTAATGGGAGCACGCCTTCTTCGCAATGGAAAGAATCCGCCTGACGCTTGCCCTCAGTATCCTGTCCCTTTGCACCACGACGGGTTGCCTTTTCCGCTCTCACCACGTGGAGCCCATTCGCTCGTCAGTCCCTTTGAAAACTGCGACCCAGCAGGAACTCATTGCTGAAGTGGAGCAACTGGCTTCCAGCGTCCGCACGATGAATGCGACCGTGGATATCGACACCACTGTCGGCGGCGAAAAGAAGGGCAAGGTTGTCGAATACCAGCAGATTCGTGGGTACATTCTCGCTGAGAAGCCAGCCATGCTGCGGATGATTGGACTGCTTCCCATCGTGCGCACCAAGGCGTTTGACATGGTCAGCGATGGCGCGCAATTTAAGCTCTCAATCCCGCCGAAGAATCGCTTCATCACCGGCCAGAACCAGGTCACCAAGATCAGCAACAATCCGTTGGAGAACCTGCGTCCACAAGTGATCTACGACGCGCTGCTGCTGCCTCATATTGATACCAAAACCGAGATCTCTGTCCTCGAGCAGGGCGAGCAGCCGGTCAAGGATGAGAAGACTCATCGACAGGTGAAGCAGCCGAACTATCACATCGTGGTGATTCGTCGCGGCCCGCAAAACAATTGGACGTTGTATCGCAAGATCTATTTCAATCGCGCCGACCTGCAGCCCTACCGTCAGACGATTTATGACGACAACGGAGCCGTGGCCACCGATGTCACCTACTTCAATGTGCAGGACTATGACGGTGTTAAATATCCATCACTGATCGAGATACAACGACCGCAGGAGGAGTACAGCATCACCCTCAAGATGGTGAAGCTCACTCTGAATCAGCCGCTGAAGTCCGAGCAGTTCCAGCTGGATATGCCGCCGGGAGCAACCGTCACCGCACTCAAATAGAAGTACGAGTGCCCGGGTGCCCCACCTTCGGAGCGCGTTCGTGCGCGGCTAAGGTGGGAAAGCAAAATGTCCATGGCTACACCAACCCTGAACCCGCCTAGCCGATTCGGGGTCGTCTGAAAGTCACTTAGGACGCCACACCCGGTTCCTGTAAACTGTTTGTACGCGCATGGAAAACAATTCCCCTACCTCCGGCGAACGCGGGACGCCGACGGATTCCGCTGAAGCCCGCAGCTACAATCGGCTTCTCCGCCGTCTCGGTCTGGCTGACCTCGCGCTTGGAATTGCCCTTATGGGGGTAGTGCTTGCCTTTGACTGGACCAGCGATTTCCGCAACTTCGCAGTTCGCATTGCTGGCGACAACCATGTGTTCTCGGTCTTCGTCTACACGACGATTCTGTTGCTGCTGGCCAAGTTCATCAGCGTTGGATTGGACTACTACAGCTTTCTGATTGAGCACCGCTTTCACCTCAGCAATCAACGACTGCGCGGCTGGCTATGGGATCAGTTCAAGGCCTTCATGCTCAGCTTCGTGATCAGCCAGGTGCTCGTCCAACTCATCTACTTCCTCATCCGCCTGCAGCCGCAATGGTGGTGGGTAATAGCGTGGGCACTGTTCATGGTGTTGACCGTGCTGATGGCTCAGATCGCTCCTGTGCTGCTGTTCCCAATCTTCTTCCGCTTTCACGCGCTTGAGGATGAAGAACTCACGGCTCGCCTCACGCGCCTGAGCGAAAAAGCTGGAACCAAAGTGCGAGGGGTTTACGAGTGGATGCTTTCGGAAAAGACACGGAAGGCGAATGCCGCTCTGATGGGACTTGGCCACACACGCCGCATCGTCATCTCCGACACCCTGCTTGCTTCCTGCGATCACGATGAGATCGAAGCTGTCCTCGCGCACGAGCTAGGTCACCACGTACATCGCCACATGTTCAAGGGAATTGCCGTGCAGGCCGTGATCTCGTTCTTTGGCTTCTGGTGCCTGAAGCTCGCGATCCGCTGGGCATGGCTTGATTGGGATCGCCACTACGCCCAAATCGACTTTGCCAATCTGCCGCTGATGATTCTTGTCGCCACAGCGATCTCTGTAGTGCTTATGCCCGTGATGAACGCCTACTCGCGATTCAACGAGCGCCAGGCCGATCTCTACGCATGGAAGTCAATCGCCTCGATCAAGCCTTTCTGCTCCGCGATGGAAAAGCTCGCGGCTCAGAATCTCGCCGAGCGCGAACCTTCTCGCTGGATCGAAGTTCTATTCCATTCGCACCCATCCATCGGACGCCGCACCAAGGCCGCTCTCGCCTGGGCCGCCGCACGCCGATAATGAATCGGCCACACGATACAATCTTGTTGTGAGCACCTCATCCACCCAGGTTCCGACTGAATCGCAACAGTTCACGCTGCGACAGCGCATTGCGTTGTGGTTTATCTCTTGGCTCGGATACCTGCTCATCTCGCTCATCGGCTGCACACTGCGCTATGAGTTCTCTGCTGAACCGGGCGGTGAAGTGACCGATGGCAACCCACCTCCGTTTGTGATCGGACCTTTTTGGCATCGTTGCGTAATTCCTGCAACGTGGTGCTTCCGCAGTCGCGGTATGGCCGTCATCACCAGCCTCAGCTTCGATGGCGAATATATCGCGCGCATCATCGAGAAGTTCGGTTTTGTTGCGGTGCGCGGCTCGAGTTCGCGTGGCGGCTCTGCCGCTCTGCTCGGCATGAATCGCGCTCTCGCCGATGGACGTATTGCGGCCTTCACCATCGACGGACCTCGCGGCCCGCGTTACAAAGCGAAGTTCGGTCCCGTGAAGTTGGCCCACATGAGCGGCGCTCCGATCCTCTGCTTCTATGTCGCTTGCCAGCGCCCATGGATACTGAAATCGTGGGACGCCATGATGATTCCGCGTCCGTTCTCGCGTGTACATGTGCGTTGGGCAAAGATGATCTATGTACCGCAGGATGCCACTCGCGAACAGATGGACGACTGTTACCGCCAAATGCAGGAAGCACTCGAGCGCACGCGACACGATGCCGTAGCCGCCCTCGGCAAAGACGCTAGCTAACTTCGAGAATCCCGCGCCGTCGAGTGCAGAATGAGCATTCCATCACCTTGAAAACAAGCACGGCGGTTGGTACTTAGCACTTATCTGTCAGCGCCAATCAGCGCCAGTATCCAGTGCTGATCTATCTCCATCGAGTGTCGCCGCATCTTTCATAGGTATGGAAGATAGTGAACCCTCAATTGTCATAGTCCCCGCGAATGTCGGAGATCGCCTTGTTTATTGCTTACATTGCCAGAACTGTGAATGGTCGGCGTGGACGCCTCGTTTCGAAGTGGCCGCATCAGCATCTCAAGCACACCACTATGTTCACGATCAGAATCAACCGTTGACACGGGCGGCGTAGCCGCCCCGCAGTAAGCAGGGGCACGTGCGACGCCGTGCCCCGGATTTCTAAGCTGCCTTCGGCATCTCCCCGCTCTCTTGGATGAGCGAGTTTGGTGCATCTAGATGCGCGGCGTCATCTACTCCCACTCCGAGTCGATCCACCAGTTCTCCGCCGAGCCAGGCAGTCACCAGCGCCAGAAGAGTTCCGGCAACAGAGAAACTAAGAGCGCTAGGTCCGGGGTTTTCTGGACGCCGCCTGCGTGCAAACCAGCTGGCCGCGAACAATCCCGTCACCACCGCATTGCCAAGTCCGTGCAGTAGCCCAACGTTCTTCGCCCGCGTTCCCATAGGAATCGCCAGAAAATCAATGACTCCCGGCACCGCAGCGGTTGCTCCAGTAATCAGCCCTGCGCCGAGCATGTATTGGCTGGCCTCGTGCCAGCGTTCGTTGTCTGTGGCTTTGCCGATGCCGTCAAATACCGTAGCTGTTCCCAATAGTCCTAAAGGGAAGGCAATCAGCATTTGGTGAAGCGGATGTCCGAGAAATTTCGCATGGCTTTCCATATCTCGAATCGAGATGGACCCGGGCCCTCGAAGGTTGTGCCCGAATGCGGAGCTGTGGAGTTAACTCTGAAGTGTATAGTTGAAGGGCGGCGTAGTGACTCTCTGGTGAATGGTGGCCGTCAACTCGCCAAAAGTATTCACCAACCCGTCACCTTGTGCTTCTTACGCTATTAACCGCCAAGTGAATGGTTTTTTGCTTGCCGAGCGAAGAGCAAAGCGCTCTTTTGTGAACAAACGCTGAAAACTGCCTGAATTTCCTGTGCTTTGGTTGACCCGCGAAGAGGCGTGTTGATATATTTTAGAGGTTCTGCGAGTTTGTCTGGCTTGTCTGTGTACTTTTAGTCGAGCTTTCATTAGTACGACCAGCCCGATTGGCGCTTCACGGCGTCTGCTGTTTGGGCTTCCTCGCTGAAACGAATCTGCGCTACCGGTGGTGCTATGCCACAGGCTATGTAGATTCAGGTTGCGAAACGGAACGCTCCCGGAGATAGTGAGCCGGAATCAAGTGTCACCGTCGCTGCCTCTATCCAGGAAACGTAAAGAATTCCCCGCGTGAAGTCGGCGGAGAGTATGGTCGAGCGCCGCGCAAGCGATTGTTTGACCAGCCCTAAGAAGAAATAAAAGGGTTCTGAGCGGCGGTGCCCGTTTGCGGGCTCGTCCGCTAGTGACGCCAGAGTGCGTCCGAATAAAGGAGCTGCAAGAGTGCCTACGTTTAATCAGTTGGTGCGTAAGGGCCGCAAGGCGCCCCGCTACAAGACGGCCAGTCCTGCACTGCAGGCTTGCCCGCAAAAGCGTGGAGTCTGCACCCGCGTCTACACCCAGACGCCAAAGAAACCGAACTCGGCTCTTCGTAAGGTGGCCCGTGTGCGCCTGACGAACGGAATCGAAGTGACGACCTATATTCCTGGCGTTGGCCACAACCTGCAGGAGCACTCGATTGTGCTCATTCGCGGCGGCCGCGTGAAGGATCTTCCGGGCGTTCGCTACCACGTAATCCGTGGCACGCTGGACTCGGTGGGCGTTGCCAATCGGCGGCAGGGCCGTTCTAAGTACGGAGCCAAGCGTCCGAAGTCCTAACGATTTGGCCTGCGGCTTCGGCTGCTGGCCTGTAACCGCCCGGCGTCTCGACAGGGAAACGTCTGGGAGTACCGCCCAAGAGGCAGGGAAGAGGAGTAGGGAATGCCTAGAAAAGGCCATATTGCAAAGCGCGAGCCAATGCCGGATCCAATCTACGGCTCGACGCTGGCCAACAAGTTCGTAAACAACCTGATGTGGGACGGCAAGAAGAGCACCGCGCAGGGCATCTTCTACAAGGCTATGACGCAGCTCGAACAAAAGGGCGGCGACGAGGCTTTGAAGCTGTTCAAGAAGGCTGTTGAGAATTGCAAGCCGCTGCTGGAAGTAAAGACTCGCCGCGTCGGTGGCGCGAACTACCAGGTTCCGGTCGAAGTGAATCCGGACCGTCGCACCTCGCTGGCAATTCGCTGGCTGATCTCGTATTCGCGTCAGCGTCCTGAAAAGGGCATGATCGACAAGCTCGCGAACGAGTTGCTTGATGCCGCAAACGGCAAGGGCGCCGCGATGAAGAAGAAGGAAGACGTGCACCGCATGGCTGAGGCCAACAAGGCCTTTGCCCACTATCGCTGGTAAACAGAACTACATGGCCGGAGCGGCAATAATGCCGCTCCGGTCGTGTGTGCCAGAAGCGGTGGCAGCCTGACGGGCTGAGATGACAGCAACCAGCACGGGTGAGTTCAAGGGCCGTGCATGACGTAAAGGAAACAGGTAGAAGCTTTGGCTCGAACAGTTCCATTAGAACGCTGCAGGAATATCGGCATCATGGCGCACATCGATGCCGGCAAGACGACCACGACCGAGCGCATCCTTTTCTATACCGGCCGCCTGCATCGCATTGGTGAAGTACACGAAGGCACGGCCACCATGGACTGGATGGCGCAAGAGCAGGAGCGCGGCATTACGATCACCTCGGCCGCGACCACGTGCAAGTGGAAAGACATCACGATCAACATCATCGATACGCCGGGTCACGTCGACTTCACTGCTGAAGTGGAGCGTTCGCTGCGTGTTCTCGACGGCGCGGTTGCTGTGTTTGACGCCGTCCATGGCGTAGAGCCTCAGTCCGAGACCGTATGGCGTCAGGCTGACAAGTATGCTGTGCCGCGCATTTGCTTCATCAACAAGATGGACAAGATGGGCGCGGATTTCGATCACGCTGTTGACACGATTCGCAAGCGCCTGCAGGCGCGGCCTGTGCCGATCCAGATGCCGATTGGTCAGGGCGAAAAGTTCAAGGGCTGTATCGATCTGTTCAACATGAAGGCCATCTACTGGCACGACGAAACCATGGGCGCCGACTACACGCTGGAAGAGATTCCGGCTGAGTTGTTGAAGAAGGCCCAGGCGATGCGTCAGTTGATGGTGGAAACCATTGTTGAGAACGATCCGGGCGACGCTCTGATGGGCAAATACATCGAGGGCGAAGAGATCACTGTGGACGAGTTGAGAGACTCGCTGCGCAAGTCGGTGATCGCGATCAAGATCTTCCCGGTGATTCTTGGCACCGCGTTCAAGAACAAGGGTGTTCAACCGCTGCTCGACGCAGTGGTCGACTTCCTGCCTTCGCCGCTGGATGTTCCGCCGGTTGTGGGCAAGAACCCCGACAACGGCGCGGAAGAACATCGCAAGGCTGACGACAAGGAACCGTTCTCGGCGCTGGCGTTCAAGATCATGACTGATCCGTTCGTCGGACAATTGACGTTTATCCGCGTTTACTCGGGCATCATGAAGTCGGGTGAACAGGCGTTCAACGTCAATCGTGGCAAGAGCGAGCGTATCGGCCGCCTCCTGCGCATGCATGCCAATAAGCGCGAAGAGATTTCGGAAGTGCTCGCTGGCGACATCTGCGCGGTTGTAGGCCTGAAGAACGTCACGACGGGCGACACGATCTGCGATCAAAACAAGCCGATCATGCTGGAAACGATCGAATTCCCCGACCCGGTGATTCACGTCGCCGTCGAGCCGAAGACGAAGAGCGATCAGGAGAAGATGGGCGTGGCGTTGCACAAGCTGGCCCAGGAAGATCCTACGTTCCGCGTACACACCGATCCGGAAAGCGCGCAGACGATCATCAGCGGTATGGGCGAGCTCCACTTGGAGATTATCGTCGACCGCATGATGCGCGAATTCAACGTGCAGGCCAACGTCGGCAAGCCGCAGGTGGCTTACCGCGAAACGCTGCGCAAGAACTCGGAAGCGGAAGGCAAGTATATCCGTCAGACGGGCGGCAGCGGTCAGTACGGTCACGTGAAGATTCGTCTGGCTCCGAACGAGGCAGGCAAGGGCTTCGAGTTCGAGAATGCGATCATCGGCGGTTCTGTTCCGAAGGAATACATCAAGCCGATCGAAGCTGGCATTAAGGAAGCGATGGAAGGCGGCGTACTGGCGGGCTATCCGATGGTTGACATCAAGGCCACGCTGTATGACGGCAGCTATCACGAAGTCGACTCGAACGAAATGGCGTTTAAGATTGCGGCGTCGATGGCCTTCAAGGAAGCGGCGCGCAAGGCCAGCCCGGTTCTGCTGGAGCCGGTGATGTCGGTTGAAGTTGTAGTTCCGGAAGAGTACGTGGGCATCATTATTGGCGACCTGAACAGCCGTCGCGGACGCATCGAGGCAATCGAGCATCGCGCCGGATCGCAGGTCATCAAGGCAATTGTTCCACTGGCTGAAATGTTCGGATACGCGACCAACATGCGCTCAAACACGCAGGGCCGCGCGACGTTCTCCATGCACTTTGCGCGTTACGAAGAAGCCCCCCGTTCGGTGGCCGAAGAAATCGTGGCCAAGGTACAGGGTAAGACAGCCAAGTAGATTTAACCGCGCCGCGCGTAAATGCGCGGCGCACAGCGCGGGCCGATAGCGGCCGGCAGCGATAAATAAGACGGAGCTGGAAGCAATGGCGAAAGAGAAATTTGACCGCAGCAAGCCGCACGTGAACGTTGGAACGATTGGTCACATTGACCATGGGAAGACGACGCTAACGGCGGCGATCACGAAGGTGCTTGCGAAGCACAATCCGAACATCAAGTTCCGCTCGTTTGACTCGATTGACAATGCGCCGGAAGAGCGCGAGCGCGGTATTACGATTGCGACGGCGCACGTGGAATACGAGACGGCCAATCGTCACTATGCCCACGTGGATTGCCCGGGCCACGCCGATTACATCAAGAACATGATCACCGGTGCGGCGCAGATGGACGGCGCGATCCTGGTGGTTGCGGCGACCGACGGTCCGATGCCGCAGACGAAGGAACACGTGTTGCTGGCTCGCCAGGTAGGCGTGCCCTACATCGTGGTTTTCCTGAACAAGTGCGACGCGGTTGAAGATCCTGAGCTGATCGACCTGGTCGAGATGGAAGTTCGCGAACTGCTGTCGAAGTACCAGTTCCCGGGCGACGATCTGCCGGTGATTCGCGGATCGGCCCTGGGCGCGCTGAACGGCGAAGAGAAGTGGGAAAAGACGATCGACGAGCTGATGGAGTCGGTGGACAAGAACGTTCCGCTGCCAGCGCGTGCGATTGATCAGCCGTTCCTGATGCCGATCGAAGATATCTTTTCGATCTCGGGCCGCGGCACGGTGGTTACGGGCCGTATCGAGCGCGGTAAGGTGAAGGTTGGCGAGGAAGTTGAAATCGTGGGCTTCCGCGACACCCGCAAGACGGTTGTGACCGGCGTCGAAATGTTCAAGAAGCAGCTCGACGAAGGTATGGCGGGCGACAACGCCGGCCTGCTGCTGCGCGGCATTGCGAAGGAAGACGTGGAGCGTGGCATGGTGTTGGCGAAGCCTGCATCGATCACGCCGCACACGAAGTTCAAGGGCGAAGTTTACGTGCTGTCGAAGGAAGAAGGCGGCCGCCACACTCCGTTCTTCAATGGATATCGTCCGCAGTTCTACTTCCGCACGACGGACGTGACGGGCGTGGCGAAGTTGCCGGAAGGCACCGAGATGGTGATGCCTGGCGACAACGTTACGATCGAAGTGGAACTGATCACTCCGGTGGCCATGGAAAAGGGCTTGCGCTTCGCCATTCGCGAAGGCGGCCGTACCGTGGGCGCGGGTACGATCTCCGAGATTCTGTAGTTCTGTAATTGGGCACCCGGACTTGCCAGAAGCAGGCAAGTCTGGGGCACTCGGTTCGGTAAAGATTCACGAAATTCTAGAGAAGTCGCGGCGACTATAAGACCGCACGATCTTTGAGGATCAATCAAGTGATAGGCAAAGAAAGAATCCGCATTCGTCTTAAGGCTTACGATTATCGAGTTCTGGACCAGTCGACAGGCGAAATTGTCGAGACGGCGCGCCGCACCGGCGCACAGATCGCCGGCCCGATCCCACTTCCGACAGTCAAGAACAAATATTGTGTGCTGCGCTCGCCCCACGTCGACAAAAAGTCGCGGGAACAGTTTGAAATTCGCACACATAAGCGTCTTCTTGATATTCTGGAACCGACGCAGCAGACAGTCGACGCACTGATGAAGCTCGACCTACCCGCCGGTGTCGACGTCGAAATCAAGGCTTACGGCAAAGAACACAAATAAGTGACTTCGCCCAAGTGGCGAAGTCCTCACAGTGCCCTGCGTGACTCAGACGCGGGCATGATGGAGAAAGAAGATGTCAGTTAACGGAATTCTTGGCAAGAAAGTTGGCATGACGCAGCTTTACGACGACAAGGGTGAAGTTCGCCCTGTGACCGTGCTGCAGGCAGGCCCCTGTGTAATCACACAGCTAAAGACCGCGCTTACTGACGGCTATGACGCCGCTCAGATTGGCCTGGTCGAGTTTGTGAAGGACTCGCGCCTGACGAAGGCGATGAAGGGCCACTTCGAGAAGAACAATCTTCCCCCGGTGAAGTTCATGAAGGAAGTCGCGGTGGAAGACGGAGACGGCTCCGACGGTCAGGTGAAGGTTGGCGACAAGGTCCTCGTCGATCTGTTCGACGGAACGAAGTTCGTTGATGTCTCCGGTACCAGCAAGGGTCGCGGCTTCGCGGGCGTTGTGAAGCGTCATAAGTTCGGTGGCGGCCCGGCTGCTCACGGGCACATGTTCCAGGTTCAGGGTTCGATCGGCGCGTCTTCATTCCCGTCCCGCGTTTTCCCGGGCACTCGTATGAGCGGCCACATGGGCGATGCGACGGTCACTGTGCGCAATCTTCGCGTGCTGGGCGTCGATAAGGAAGAAAATCTGCTGGTAGTTGAAGGCGCAGTACCGGGTGCAAGAGAGGGCTACGTCGTTATCAGCAAGGCCAAGAAGCCGCCTAGAGAGCGTCGCGGATTCACCGGCGAAAGCACGGCGATCAACCCGTTGAAGGCTTCGAAGCGCGCTGCCAAGGGCAAGTAATTCTGGTTCCCACATCTGCTATTGCGGCAGATGTGGGTTGCCTGTTTAAGACGATTCCTTTCGCGGCTCCAAATTGACGGAAGGAACTTCAAGGTCAGCCGAAGATGCTGACCAAGCAAAGGAAACAAGATGGCAACCATCGATGTTGTGAATCTGGCCGGCCAGAAAGTAGGAGCCTTCGAGCTCGCCGAGGAAGTATTCGGCGCAGTAAACGAAGACCTGCTTTGGGAGTCGGTCCAGCATTTCCGTGCCGCACAGCGTGCGGGCACGCATGCCACCAAGAACCGCAAGCTGGTTTCTGGTTCAGGTAAGAAACTGTGGAAGCAGAAGGGTACGGGTCGCGCCCGTGTGGGCAGCGTTCGTTCCCCTATTTGGCGTCATGGCGGCACGGTTCATGGACCACAGCCCCGCTCGTACGATTTTGCGTTCCCGCGCAAGAAGGTGCTGGGTGCACTGCGTTCGGCTCTCGCAGCGAAGTTGCAGGACGGCAACTTGGTAGTTGTTGACTCGCTTGAGCTGAAGGAAGCAAAGACGAAGTCGTTCCGTCAGGCCCTGGCCACCCTGAACTTCAAGAAGACCGCGCTGGTTGTGGAAGCAGGCTCGAACCTGAACACGAACCTGGAGCTCTCGACCCGCAACATTGAAGGCGTTGAGATGCTGTACGGTCCGGAAGTTCACCCATATCACCTGCTTCGCCATGAGCTGGCCGTGTTCTCGCAGGCCGCATTGGAAAAGCTGCAGAGCTCGCTGAAGGCCTCGGCCCCGAAGCGTAAGGCGGAGGTGGAGAATGTCTAAGTCCCCTTACCAGATCGTCCGTAAGCCCGTCATCACGGAAAAGGGATTGGGCGTCAAGGAGACCGAGAGCACGCTGGTGTTCGAAGTCGCCGCAGATGCCACGAAGACGGAAATCAAGGAAGCCGTGCAGAAAGCCTTCAAGGTGAAGGTTGCCGGCGTCCGCACTGCCAACTTCCCGGGTAAGGAGCGCCGTCGTGGCAAGTTCACCGGCTTCCGTCCTGACTGGAAGAAGGCCTATGTACGGCTTGCCGCGGGCGAGAAGATGCCCGAGTACGCACAGAACCTGTAATTTCTGTGCGGCGTAGCGACGGGAACGGTTCGGAAAAATGGACCTCCGGTCGCTAACGCCAGGCCGAAGCGGTCGCGCAACGACGCGCGACGCCGCTGGACAGGAGAACGAAACCCTATCTGCCCGGCTAAAGCGATCCCGCCAGAAGAACGGAAGGGATCTGGAAGAGAAGAACTATGGCGATCAAGACTTACAGACCGATCACTCCGACACTGCGGTTTAAGAGCTCGCAGGTCAACGACGATCTGACGACGAATCGGCCGCACAAGCCGTTGACCGAGCCGAAGATGCGTTCGGGTGGACGCCGCAATTCGGGCGACCTGACCATCTGGCATCGCGGTGGCGGCCACAAGCGCAAGATCCGCGTGATCGATTTCAAGCGCGACAAGCAGGGAATTCCGGCAACAGTCGCAACCATCGAATACGATCCGAACCGCTCGTCACGCATTGCGCTTCTGCACTATGCCGACGGTGAAAAGCGCTACATCCTGCAGCCTCTCGGGCTGAAGGTGGGTGCAAAGATTATCAGCGGTCCCGATGCCGACATCCTCGTTGGCAACGCACTTCCGTTGAAGAACATTCCGGCCGGTACGATTGTTCACAACATCGAGTTGAAGCCTGGCAAGGGCGCGCAGATGGCGCGTTCGGCCGGTGCGCAGGCTCAATTGGTGGCGAAGGAAGGCGAATACGCCCTGCTGAAGCTGCCTTCAGGCGAAACCCGCCGTGTGCTGGTCGACTGCATGGCGACGGTGGGTCAGGTGGGCAACACCGATCACGAGAACGTCTCCATCGGCAAGGCTGGCCGTACGCGCTGGCTCGGTAAGCGTCCGGTGAACCGCGGCGTAGTTATGAACCCGGTGGATCACCCGCATGGTGGTGGTGAAGGTAAGACTTCCGGCGGCCGTCACCCGGTAACCCCGTGGGGCCAGCCGACTCGCGGCTACAAGACCCGCAACAACAAACGGACCGACAAGTTCATCGTGTCGCGTCGCGGCAAGTAGGAAGGGATTATCAATGGCACGTTCTACGAAAAAAGGGCCGTTTGTAGATTCGCACCTGATCGCAAAAGTCGAAGGGATGAACGCGCGCAGCGAGAAGAAGGTGTTGCGCACCTGGTCGCGCCGTTCGACCATCACTCCGGAGATGCTCGGCCACACCATTGCGGTACATAACGGGCGCAAGTTCATTCCCGTGTATGTATCGGAAAACATGGTCGGCCACAAACTCGGCGAATTCAGCTTCACCCGTACCTTCAAGGGGCACTCGGTGAAGGCGGCTGCAGAAACCTCGGCAAAGCCGGCGAAGTAGTTCGCAGGTTTAATCCGGTTCACTGATTTGGCGAAATGTATGGGCGTCCTGCGGGACGTCCGCGAATGAGACTTGAAGGGAAGAGAACATGGAATTCACAGCGAAAGCCCGGTATGTTCGGGTATCTCCGCAGAAGGCGCGTCTGGTGCTCGGGCTGATCAAGGGCAAGCGCGTTGAGACGGCGCTGAACACGCTGGCGTTTACCAATAAGGGTATTGCGCCTGCGGTTCTGAAGCTGCTGCGCTCGGCCGTGGAGAACGCCAATTACTTGAGCGCCGAAAAGGGCTTGGATGTCGATCTCGACAATCTTTATGTCAAGAACGCCATCGCGAACGAAGGCCCGCGCATGAAGCGTATCCGCCCGGCCCCGATGGGCCGCGCATACCGCTACCAGCGGCGCATGGCTCACATTGAAATCGAGCTGGCGGAGAAGACGAAGCCCGCTGCAGCCGCCGAAGTAGAAGCCCCGGCAGCAGCACCGGCGAAGAAGTCTACGCGTAAGCCAGCCGTGAAGAAAGCGGCGGCGAAGAAGACAGCTGCCAAGAAGACCGCGCCGAAGAAGGCGAAGTCGTAGGCATCACTGGATCGCGAAGATCCAATTCAGCGGTGGCGCCAGGGCTTAGGCCCGAGTAGGCTGCCGCGAGAGAGACGAGTAATTATGGGACAGAAAGTCCATCCTTACGGATTCCGACTCGGCTACACCAAGCCGTGGAAGTCGCGCTGGTACATGGATCGCGACTATGACAAGTTCCTTGTCGAGGACATCAAGCTGAAGGACGAGCTGAAGGACAAGCTCAAGTCGGCAGGTGTCAGCTCGATCGATATCGAACGTCCGGGCAATAAGCTGCGCATCATCATTCGCACCGCGCGTCCGGGCATCATTATCGGCCGCAAGGGCGCTGAGATCGACAAACTTAAGGCCGATTTGCAGAAGAAGACGAACCGCGACGTGTTTGTGGACATTCTCGAAGTTCACAAGCCTGAGCTGGATGCTCAGCTCGTCGCCGAGTCGATTGCACTGCAACTCGAAAAGCGCGTCGGTTTCCGCCGTGCGATGCGCAAGAGCGTGGACAGCGCGTTGCGTTTCGGCTGCAAGGGTATCAAGGTTCGCGTTTCGGGCCGCCTGAACGGCAACGAAATCGCTCGCTCCGAGTGGTATCTGCAGGGTCGACTGCCGCTGCACACTCTGCGTGCCGATATCGATTACGGATTTGCGGAAGCGCACACGACCTACGGCAAGATTGGCGTGAAGACTTGGGTGTACAAAGGCGAGATCCTGCCCCAGCGTCGCCGCGAGCCGCAGACCGCGACCGCCGGACTCTAGTAAGCAAGCCGGAAAGTTCTCCAGAGGCCAGTTCCTGGAAGAACGTTGGTGAATCCGGCAGGCACATCCGCCAAGCGGGTGGCCAGAACTTGAAACTGGCAACTGGAAACTGCTTATGTTGATGCCGAAGAAAGTCAAGTACCGCAAGCAACAGCGCGGTCGTATGTGCGGCAAGGCCTGGCGCGGCTCTGAGCTGTCGTTCGGCGATTTTGGCTTGAAAGTCATGGAGCCGGGTTGGATCACCGACCGCCAGATTGAGGCGGCCCGTGTGGCAATGACCCGTTTCATTAAGCGCGGCGGCAAGATCTGGATCCGCGTATTCCCTGACAAGCCGGTCACGAAGAAGCCTGCCGAAACCCGTATGGGTAAGGGCAAGGGCGCGCCGGATCACTGGGTTGCAGTGGTTCGTCCGGGCAAGCTGCTGTTTGAGATGGAAGGCGTTAGCGTGACAGAAGCACAGGAAGCAATGCGCCTGGCTTCGCACAAGCTGCCTTTGATCACCAAGTTCGTGAAGCGCGAGGTTCTGGCTCACTAAGCGTTGGAGAGGGCCGCGAGGCCCTTCCAGTGATTACGCCAGACCCCGTTGTTGAACATAGATTCCGACGCCGGCGGCTAGACTCCGCCGGGGGTGAAGAGAAGAGAACAAATGACATCGGAAAAGATTCGTAACCTTACAGACGCCGAGCTGACTCATCAGAAGGCCGAGCTCAGCGAAGAGCTTTTCAAGCTCAAGTTCCAGCTCAAGATGGGGCAGACGGAAAGCTTGAAGAAGATGCGTGGGTTGAAGAAAGACATTGCCCGCGTGCTGACCATTCAGCGGGAAAAGCAGTTGGCCGCAGCAAAGACCGGATCGGAGAAGAAGTAGCCATGGCAGAAGAGACGAAAACCGAGAAGACCGTAGGACAGCGCAAAGTCCTGGTTGGCCAGGTCGTTTCGACCAAGATGGCGAAGACGATCGTGGTCGAGGTGAACCGCCAGAAGGCGCATCCCCTCTATCGCCGCGTGGTCAAGCGCTCGAAAAAGTTCTACGCACACGATGAACAGCAGACGGCGCGCACGGGTGATTTCGTTCGCATCGAGGAGACGCGCCCCTTGTCCCGCTTAAAGCGCTGGACACTGAAGGACATCGTGAAGCGTTCGGCGCTGGCCGCCGTGAACGCTGAAACCGCTGAAGCCGGACAGGAAACGCCGGACCAGGCTAGCTAGTCGCAATCGTGAGTCCCTTGCCGTGGTGTGAGCCCGGCGAGGGTACGATGCTGACAAACGTCTGAAGGAGATTGCACCATGGCAGTGTTTATGAGGTCCATCCTTGAGGTGGCCGACAACAGTGGGGCGCGTAAGCTGCAGATGATCCTGCCGATTGGCGGATCGACCGGACTCCGGGCCCGGATCGGCGACGTAGTGACAGCTGCGGTGAAGGAAGCTTCGCCCGAAGGCAACGTGAAGAAGGGTTCAGTTGTGAAGTGCGTGATCGTCCGCACCCGCAAGGAAACTCGTCGTCGCGACGGTTCCTATATTCGTTTTGACACGAACGCCGCAGTTCTGATCAACGCCGATGGCGAACCGGTCGGAACCCGCGTGTTTGGTCCCGTCGCCCGCGAACTTCGCGAGAAGAAGTTCTTGAAGATCGTTTCCCTGGCTCCGGAAGTTATCTAGGCTCGGGGCGGCTTCAGCGGCCGCCCTCGGGAGCTCCAGTCGGAGCGGCCCAAGACGCTGAAAGTTTTGAGAGGAAAGCATGGCAACCGTTGACATCCGCCGTAACGATACCGTGAAGGTCATCACCGGCCGCGACCAGGGAAAAGAAGGGCGCGTACTGCGTGTTTTTCCTGGCACAGGCAAGGTGCTGGTCGAACACGTTAGTATAGTAAAGAAGAACGTTCGTCCGAATCCCCAGAAGCAGATCAAGGGCGGCATCGCAGAGCAGGAATCGCCGATCTCCATCAGCAACGTGATGCTGGTGTGCGGCACCTGCGGTCCGGTTCGGGTTCGCCACGAAGTGCGTGGCGACAGCAAAGTACGCGTTTGCGCGAAGTGCGGGACGACGCTCGAGAAGAAGTAGACATTACCGAGTCGGCGCAGGCCGGTTCAATTGACCACCTCACGCAACGGTAACCACTCCGGGACCGTGAGAGAAAGCGAACAGTAGAATGGCAGCAAAAGAAACGAAGGATGCAAAACCGAAGCAGCCACAACAGGCCAAGCAGTCGAAGAAGCCCGCCAAGGTGGAGGCTGCCGAGGCGCCCGAGCAGGGTTCCAAGCCGGCACGTCCGAAGCTGAATAACGCGGCTTCGGCTCGCCTCCGTCAACGTTACTTCGCGGAAACGCGCACGGCGCTGATGAAGGAGCTGGGCCTGACCAATCCGATGGCCGCCCCAAAGCTCGAGAAGATCGTTGTCAATATGGGCGTGGGCGAAGCAACGCAGAACGCCAAGGTTCTTGATCCGGCCGTGGCCGAACTGGCCCAGATCACCGGTCAGAAGCCGGTTGTGACCCGTGCAAAGAAGTCCATCGCCGCCTTCAAGGTGCGCGAGGGAATGCCGATTGGCTGCATGGTCACCCTGCGCGGCGATCGTATGTACGAGTTCCTGGATCGCCTGATGAATGTTGCGCTGCCGCGCGTACGCGACTTCCGCGGTGTACCTTCCCGTTCGTTTGACGGACGCGGCAACTACACGCTGGGCTTGCGTGACCAGTTGATCTTCCCTGAGATCGACTACGCAAAGGTCGAGCACCAGAAGGGTATGAACATCACCATCGTCACCACAGCGAAGACCGACGAGCATGCTCGCGCTCTGCTGCGTGGACTTGGAATGCCCTTCCGCCAAGCAGGCGCTTAAGTTCCCTCTCATGGGAGCGGAAACGCTCCCATGAGAACGGTTGCAAGCTATAGCATTGAAACGCGGCTTCGGGATGCGAGCGTGATGCAGCATTTCGAGGTGAATTGAGTAAAGGAAACAATGGCTAGAACATCCAGCATCGCCAAGGACAATAAGAAGCCCAAGTTCTCTTCGCGTCAGCACAACCGCTGCAAGCTGTGCGGACGCCCGCGCGCCTATCTGCGCAAGTTCGGCCTTTGCAGGCTGTGCTTCCGCGGACTCGCCCTGCGTGGAGAGATTCCTGGAGTTTCGAAGTCGTCCTGGTAGGCGAATGGCATCGCGACCGTAATGGCCGCCAAATGCCTGAAGTCGACCCTGACCCGCGGGGGTGAGCCCCGCAATGGCTGGCACGTGGTCCGTATGTAGGACCGTCCTGCTGAGCAGGAATAGAACGTCGCCGCAGGTTCTTTCCACTGTAGCCTGAGCAAAAGCGAGGGCAGCCGGTAATCCGGTGCAGTATTGCGCAAGGCCAGCACGCGCAAGAAAGAGAACGGGCGCACGAATTCAGGAGAACGAGAATGAGCTTTACCGATCCGGTGGCAGATTTCCTGACCAGGATCCGCAATGGCATTAAGGCCCGGCACCAGAAGGTTGATGCGCCTGCTTCGAAGTTGAAGCTGGAAATCGCCCGCGTGCTGAAGGAAGAAGGCTACATTGCCAACTACAAGGCGACCGAAGAAGACGGCAAGAAGGTCATCCGCGTGTACATCAAGTACAATGCTGATAACGTTGCCGCGATCACGAACATCACCCGCGTTTCGCGTCCCGGTTGCCGTGTGTACGTCAATCGCAACGAAATTCCCCGCATTCTCGGCGGATTGGGCATTTCCATTCTGACCACCCCGAAGGGCGTTCGCAGTGGCAAGCAGGCCCGCAAGGAAGGCGTGGGCGGCGAGGTCATCTGCCAGGTTTACTAACAGACACGGGCTTCGCAGCCGGGTACGCGGCGAAAGATGCCGCTCCGGCTGCTGGCGCCCGGTGCAGACGAGGCCGGTAATCCGGTCCGGAAGCCCACCGTGGCGAAGGTCACGGCGGTGTAGGAGAGAGTAATGTCAAGAATTGGTAAGAAGCCCATTCCTCTGCCCAAGGGTGTCACGTACACTGTTGAGGGCAACCTCATCACAGTGAACGGTCCCAAGGGGACCGTTACGAACCATCTTCCCGCAGGCGTTACGCTGGCGCAGGAAGACGGTACGCTGCTTGTAAAGCGCGATGATGACTCGAAGGCCGCCGTTCATGGATTGGTTCGCGCGCTGGTGAACAACGCAGTTGTTGGTGTAACCAACGGCTGGAGTCGTGATCTGGAAATCGTTGGAATCGGCTATCGCGCAGAAATGAAGGGCAAGGGAATCGTCGTGTTCAGCCTCGGCTATTCGCACCCGATCGAGTATCCGCTGCCTACAGGCATCGACGTTACGATCGATCCGAAGCAGACCAAGCTGACGCTGACCGGCATCGACCGCCAGAAACTCGGCCAGGTTGCGGCCGAAATGCGTTCACTGCGTCCGCCTGACCCGTACAAGCAGAAGGGCGTGCGCTACGCTGGCGAGAAGCTGAAGAAGAAGGTCGGCAAGACTGGCGCCAAGTAAAGGATCAGGGTGAAGGCTCACGTTGTGAGCTGAGCCCAAACGGCGAGAATCGATTCTCGCCATCACACTGCGAAGCTTCGCAGCCGAAGCGGCGGAAATCCAATCCCGTTCCGGCTGCAATGCTAAGCCCTCGGACGAGAATCCGGTGGGCGTCCGCACAACCTCGGCGAAGTTATTCGCTGGGACAGACCGGTCCCCGGTACCGGAAGAAAGCAGCGTAAGCTGCTTGATTCGAGACCCGGGAAGAAGGCCGGAGCGAAGGACAAGAAGAATGCTGACAAAGACTTCCAAGAACGCAACGCGCGAGAAGATCCACACAAGGATCCGCAAGAAGCTCGCCGGCACCACTGAGCGCCCGCGCCTGAACGTGTATCGTTCGGTCAACCACATCTACGTGCAGCTTATTGACGACGTGAAGCACGCCACGATCGTCTCCGCCAGCTCGCTCGAACAGGGCAAGGACGGCAAAAAGCACATTGCAGGCGGCAACATTGCCGCAGCCAAGCAGGTTGGAAAGCTGGTCGCTGAGCGCGCCAAGGCGAAGGGTATCGAAGCGGTAGTTTTCGATCGCGGCGGTTATCTGTACCACGGACGCATCAAGGCGATTGCCGATGCTGCCCGCGAGGCCGGTCTTAAGTTCTAGTCCCGAAAGCCGCGAAGGCTCGACAGGGTGCGACGTTAAAGCGGGCGAGGTGAAAACCGTTAGTCCGCATGATTTCGGAGATCGCAGGCGCGGTCTCCAGGAGAATCGATAGCAAATGGCAATCGTCAAGAAAAAGCTCGATGCCGGTCAGTACAACCTGAAGGACCAGGTTGTGAACATCAACCGCGTGACGAAGGTCGTCAAGGGCGGTAAGAACATGTCGTTCGCAGCCTTGGTAGTGATCGGCGATCCGGCCACCGGAGTGGTCGGCTATGGTTCCGGCAAAGCCAAGGAAGTTCCCCAGGCGATCCGCAAGGGAATTGAATCGGCGAAGAA
The DNA here is from genome assembly GCF_059726255.1 of Koromonas humicola. NCBI lineage: Bacteria > Pseudomonadati > Acidobacteriota > Terriglobia > Terriglobales > Koromonadaceae > Koromonas > Koromonas humicola. The sequence continues at coordinate 3,215,527 of NZ_AP040873.1, read as the reverse complement.
GAACCTGATTAAGGTGAACCTGACCGAGACTTCCATCCCGCACATTTCGCTCGGCCGTTACGGCTCGGGCCGTGTGCTGCTCAAGCCCGCACCCGAAGGTACTGGCGTGATCGCCGGTGGCGCGGTGCGCGCTGTGATGACCTCGGCGGGTATTCAGAACGTGCTGACGAAATCGATCGGCACGACAAACCCACACAATGTGATCAAGGCTACGTTTGACGCTCTGCGAAAGCTGCGTGACCGTGCCGAAGTTGCCGCCAATCGCGGCAAGGCCGTGGAGGAGCTCTAAACCATGCCACGTCAACGGACAAAGACTCCTAGGGTGCAGGCTGCGGCTGGCACCAAGATGAAGCTGAAGTGGGTCGTCTCCCAGAACAGCACACCTGAGAAACAGCGCCTCGTTATCAAGGGCCTCGGCTTTACTCACCTGAACCAGGTGATCGAGCGCGAGGACACCCTCTCGATCCGTGGCATGGTTGCCAAGGTGCCGCATCTGGTGAAGATCATCGGCGAGTAAGCCGAAGATCGAAGGATTGGCACCCGATACGAGTGCTGAAGGCGAAGCTACAAGCCGCCGAATGAGCACTCGCAAACCGAGTCGCTGGCCTAGCCAGCGGCGCCAGGAAACAGTCCGCTCGCCACGGGGAACACTCCGAATCATTGCGGAGATGTTCGGCTGTCACAGACAGCCCATCGGCATGTTTGGCACCATGCAAGGAAACGAACAATGAATCTGTCAACGCTTCGAAAGCCAGCGAAGGCGAACGAAAACCGCAAGCGTGTGGGCCGCGGTATGGGCTCCGGCATGGGTAAGACTTCGACCCGTGGACACAAGGGACAGCGCTCCCGTTCGGGCTCGCGCAGTATGCGCGGATTTGAAGGCGGCCAGATGCCGCTGCACCGCCGCCTGCCAAAGCGCGGCTTTGTCAACATTTTCAAGAAGGAATTCCAGGTAGTAAATCTGTCGCGACTGGCAGAGCTGGGCGTTGCTGAATTGACTCCGGAAGTTCTTTTCGAACGCGGAGTTATCAGCAAGAAGACGGGCCTGGTGAAGGTGCTGGGAGTTGGGGAACTCACCACCGCTATCACCGTGCACGCTCACAAGTTCAGCGAAACGGCACAGCAGAAGATTACCGCCGCGGGTGGCAAGGCTGAGATCATCGCAGTCAAGCAGCCTGCTCCGATCGAACGCGGCAAGAAGTAAGATCACCCGAGCCCGCCTGCAGCGAACAGGCGGGCTGGGTCCGATTACTCCGACAGGAATGGTCGAGACCCGAACAGCATAGGCATCGAGGCCCTTTTCACCATGTTCGAGAAGCTGGCGAACATCTTTAAAATTCCGGATCTCCGCAAGCGCGTTCTCTTTACGCTTGCCCTGCTCGCCGTTTACCGCATCGGCGGCCACCTGCCAACACCCGGCATCGACCCTGCCGCACTCTCTCGTCTGTTCGAAAGCGCCAGTGGCGGTTTGCTTGGCTTTGTCGATCTGTTCAGTGGCGGCAACCTGCGTCGATTGACGATCTTCGCCCTGGGCATCATGCCCTACATTACCGCGTCGATCATTCTGCAGTTGCTAACCGTGGTGTATGAGCCACTGGCTCGCTTGCAGAAGGAAGGCGAACTGGGACGCAAGAAGATCACCCAGTGGACCCGCTATCTAACCGTTATCCTGAGCGCCTTGCAGTCCTTCGGAATTGCAATGACCCTCGAGCGCGGTATTGGCGGCGAGCAGCTTGTGCGCAATCCTGGTTTTGGGTTCGTATTGATGACGATCCTGACCCTGACGACCGGAACCACATTCATTATGTGGCTTGGTGAGCAGATCACACAGCGCGGTATCGGCAATGGTATGTCGCTGATCATCTTCACCGGCATCGTCGTCGGTCTGCCTCGCGCGGTGGTCGAACTGTGGCAGAAAGCCAGCAGCGGTGGAGCGCTTGGGCCAATCGGCATCCTGGTGTTGTTAGCCGTGATGGTCGTGGTGGTTGCGTTCATCGTGTTTGTAGAACGCTCAGAACGTCGCATCCCGGTGCAGTATGCAAAGCGTGTTGTAGGCCGTAAGGTAATGGGCGGTCAGTCTACCCACTTGCCCTTGCGCGTCAACTCCGGCGGCGTTATGCCCGTGATCTTCGCGAGCTCGGTGCTTACGCTTCCGCAGACAGTTGGCTACGCTCTGCAGAACAATAAGTATTTCGGCAGCTTCTTCGCTGGGCTGAGTAAGGCTCTCGGCTGGGGCGAACCGCTGCACACGTTCCTGTATGCGGTGGGCATTCTTTTCTTTGCCTACTTCTATGTCTCGATCGTGTTCAATCCGAAGGACGTCAGTGACAACATGCAGAAGTACGGCGGATTTATCCCGGGCATTCGTCCAGGCGCACGTACAAGCAACTACATCAATGACGTACTTACCCGTATCACCTTGGTGGGAGCGTTGTACCTGATCATCATTTCGCTGATTCCGGAATGGATGATTGCTGGTATTCATCTTAACAATCTGCCGGTGTGGATGGGCGGCGCGCTCTTTGATCGTCTGCCGAACTGGATTCTGCACGGCCTTAATGTGAACTTCTACTTCGGTGGTACCTCGCTCCTGATCGTGGTAGGTGTGGCAATGGACACGGTCAACCAGATTGAATCGCAACTGATCATGCGCCATTACGAAGGGTTTACGCCAAAAAGTGGTCGCATTAGAGGCCGCAGAGCGTGGTAAAGTACCTAGCCTCGGCATGGGATTAGATCAAGTGTCGGAGGCTACGCGATGGAAGCAGAAGCGGTTCCGGTACGCATGGTGAGTAAGGCAGAGAAGCTAGTGGGCCCGGTGATTCTCTTGGGAGCGCCGGGCGCTGGTAAGGGTACGCAATCGAAGCGGATCTCAGAGCATTACGAGATACCGCAAATCTCCACCGGAGACATACTGCGGGATAATATAGCCCGCGGAACAGAGCAGGGGAAAATGGCGGGAGCGTTGATGGAACGTGGCGAATTCGCTCCCGATGAATTGGTGTGCCATATGGTCGCTGACCGGGTGGCACAGCCGGACTGTGCACTCGGATTCATTCTGGACGGGTTTCCCCGGACGGTGATGCAGGCCGAGTGGCTCGACAAGTACCTTGCCGAGCATCACTTCTTTGAAACTCCAAACGGTTGTAAGCAGTTGGTTGTGATCCAGTTAACGGTAGAGTATAATCTCCTATTGCGTAGGCTCACCGGGCGTCGAACCTGTCCTAAGTGCGGACGGATTTACAATGTTCACACCTCTCAGCGGCCGCAGGTAGAAGGCATCTGCGACATCGATGGTACGGCACTTGTAACGAGAAAAGACGATCGTGATGACGTCATCGTCGAGCGGCTGAAGAACTACGAAATACAGACATTGCCGCTAGTGAATTACTATGCGCAGCGAAAGCGGCTGACGGTAATTGACGGTGCGGCGGATTTGGACGTGATTACGTCCCAAGCCTTCAAGGCAATAGAACATGGCGATAGTTTGTAAGTCTGCCGGCGAAATAGAGAAAATGCGGCGTAGTGGCCACATTGTTCGCCAGGTGTTAGACACAGTAAAGGTGCTGGTGGCGCCAGGTGTTAGCACGATGGACCTGGAGCGCGCAGCGGAAAAGAAAATTCGCGAGTTAGGTGCAAAGCCTGCATTTAAAGGGTATTACGACTATCCTTGCGTGCTTTGTACATCGGTGAATCAGGAAGTGGTGCATGGCATTCCCTCAGAGACGCGTAAGCTCGCTGAGGGCGATATTGTGTCCATCGACTGTGGCGTGGTGCTCGACGGCTACTACGGCGATTCGGCCGTGACGGTTCCGGTAGGCAGCATCAGCGATGAAGTTCGCAAGCTGGTGGACGTCACCGAGCAGTCGCTCCAAAAAGGGATTGAAGCTGCACAGGCGGGAAACCGTCTCGGTGATATCGGCGCTGCAGTGCAGGAGTTTGTCGAAGCTGCAGGCTTCACCGTGGTACGCGAGTTTGTTGGGCACGGCATTGGGACCAAGTTGCACGAGGATCCGCAGGTTCCGAATTACGGCGTTCGCGATCATGGGCTCAAACTGCGCGAAGGTATGGTCATCGCGATCGAGCCAATGGTGAATGCAGGCGGTGCATCGGTTCGGGTGCTGGATGACAAGTGGACAGCGGTAACTCAAGATGGCAAGCCGAGCGCGCATTTTGAGCATTGCGTGGCGATCACAAAAGACGGTCCGGTGATACTGACCGCTTAGATTCAGGGTTCGAGTGACTGCTCGATACTGAAAACAGATTGAGGTTGGATGAGTAAGGAAGACGCGATTGAAGTAATGGCGATGGTCATCGAGCCCTTGCCCAATGCTATGTTCAGGGTGAAGCTCGAAAACGATCACGAAGTGCTGGCGCATGTGTCGGGCAAGATGCGCAAGAACTTCATCCGCATTCTGCCCGGCGACCGAGTCGCCGTTGAGTTGTCGCCCTATGATTTGAATCGCGGACGGATAGTTTACCGCTACAAATAGCGGAAAGGTTCGCGCAGACCCGCAAGAGCCCAGATGTTTGGGGCTCGCGGGATTTTGCGTGTTTGCAGTAGAGGGCCGCAAGGCTCTCAAATCGCCTTCTCTGATGTGAAGTCTTGCTACAGAGCTGGCAACAGCGTTATGTCGTCCTCGTGGCACCGGACGGTCTGAGCGTGAATTAGTCGAACAAGGAAATGGCTTATGAAGGTTCGGGCTTCAGTAAAGAAGATTTGTGACAAGTGCAAGGTCATTCACCGCCACGGTGTGGTGCGTGTGATCTGCGAAAACACGAAACATAAGCAGCGCCAGGGCTAACCTAGGTCTGCTCAACCAGGAGTAGGACACACACATGGCACGTATTGCAGGCGTCGATCTGCCCCGCAACAAGCAGGCACGCATCGCGCTCACTTACATCTACGGTATCGGCCAGCCTCGCGCCCTTAAGATTCTGGGCACGGCAACGGTCGACCCGGTCAAGAAGATCCAGGACCTGAGCGAAGACGAAGTGAACCGCATTCGTCAGGTGATCGAGAACGAAGGCCAGGTCGAGGGTGATCTGCGCAAGGAAATCTCGCTTCACATCAAGCGGCTCATCGAAATCGGCTCTTATCGCGGCAACCGTCACCGCCGCAGCCTGCCTGTCCGCGGACAGCGCACGCACACCAATGCTCGCACTCGCAAGGGTCCGCGCAAGGGAACGGTGGCTGGCAAGAAGAAGGCGACGAAGTAAGTCGGCTTGCCGCTAGGTCGCGTCTTTCCGCAGGCCGCATCCGTCGGTTCGTATGGAAAGCGCTTACTGGTAACCCCAGAACAGGAATTGAGAACGGAATATGGCAAAAGCAGCTGGCGCCGGCGCTTCCGCGTCGGATAAGAAGGGCAAGAGCAAAAAGTTCAAGAAGAAGGAGCGTAAACACATTCCTCACGGAATGGTGATGATTACCGCTTCCTTTAACAACACGATCGTGACGATCAGCGACCCCACGGGCAACGTGATTTCCTGGAAGAGCTCCGGTTCGCTCGGGTTCCGTGGCTCCCGCAAGGGCACGCCATTTGCCGCGCAGCAGGCCGCAATGAACGCCGCTAATACAGCGCGCGATCACGGTCTTCGCTCCGTCGATGTGAAGGTTTCGGGCCCCGGCTCGGGACGTGAGTCGGCGATCCGCGCATTGGCAGCGGCTGGACTCGAAGTGCGTACCATCAAGGACGTCACTCCGGTTCCGCACAACGGCTGCCGTCCGCCGAAAAAGCGTCGTGTGTAATTGAGCTTTCGTTGCCGCCGTTGTGCGGCTCCCGGCATAGGTCATGTGTGACCCTGATGCCGGTCGACAAAGATTTGAGCGGGATAGAAAGGACCCCAACTCCTGTAAACCGCTCCCAGACTAGAGGAGATATAAGTTGGCTCGCTATAAAGACGCAGTATGCCGCCTTTGCCGTCGAGAGGGAACGAAGCTGTTCCTGAAGGGTGCAAAGTGCTTCATGGAAAAGTGTCCAGTCGAGAAGCGCAACTTTGCCCCTGGCCAGCATGGCAAGGATCGAAAGGCAAAGATCGTCGGCTACGGACTCCAGCTCCGCGAAAAGCAAAAGGCCAAGCGCATGTACTTTGCGCAGGAAGGCCAGTTCCGCAACTACTTCGAGAAGGCCGCTCGCGCAAAGGGCGTTACCGGCGAAATCCTGCTCCAGCAGCTTGAGCGCCGTCTCGATTCGGTTGTTTACCGTCTTGGCTTCGCCGTGGCGCGCCGTCAGGCCCGCCAGCTCGTGCGTCACGGTCACGTCGCGGTAAACGGTCGCAAGGTGAATATCCCATCGTTCCAGATCAACGCTGGCGATGAGGTAATCATTCGCGAGGGTAGCCGTAAGCTCACTATTGTTGAAGCGGCGAAGGACTTCGCTGCGCATCAGACAGCCCCGGCTTGGCTCGAGATTGACCGCGAGAACTACAAGGGTCGCGTGCTCTCTCTGCCCCGGCGCGATGAAATCAATCTGCCGGTCAACGAGCAGCTCATCGTCGAACTTTACAGCAAGTAATCGGGCGCAGGCTGAACGCCTGCAGCTCGTGGCTGTATCGGCTCGCGGAGCGCGACGATACCGGGAAGTGTCGGAGTTGTCGAGCAACCTAATTACAGCGGCACGGTCTCAGGATTCGTGCCGCATTACCCTATCTCGGACCAGACCAGCCTGCGGTGTAAGCGTTCCGCGGTGCCAAACGGCCGAAGAAAGAGGAAAAATACATGCTCTGGAAGGGTTTTCAAAAACCAAAGCGCTTGGCGATGGACTCTGAATCGCTGACCGACAAGTACGGTCACTTCTGGGCGCAGCCGTTCGAGCGCGGATTCGGCACCACGATTGGAAATGCGCTGCGGCGCGTTCTGCTGTCCTCGATCGAGGGAGCAGCGATCACCGCGGTGAAGATCGAAGGCGTGCTGCACGAGTTCCAGTCCATTCCTGGCGTCGTCGAAGACGCAACGGACATCATCCTCAATCTGAAGCAGATCCCGTTTAAGCTTTCGGGAGATGCGCCGAAAATGATCTATCTGCGCGCCGATCAGCCTGGAGTCATCACCAGCGGAATGATCGAAGCGGATGGCGATGTGGAAGTTCTGGACAAGGACGTTTACATCGCGACCGTCAGCGAAGGTGGAAAGTTGGACATGGAGCTTCGCCTGAAGAAGGGGCGTGGCTACGTTTCGGCCGATAAGAATTTCGACGAGGACCTCGGGCTCGGATTCATTCCGATTGATTCTGTGCACTCGCCCGTGCGCAAGGTCAACTACTCGGTCGAGGCTGCCCGTCTCGGTCAGATCACCGACTACGACAAGCTGGCTCTGGAAGTGTGGACCAACGGTTCGGTTTCGCCTGCCGACGCGATCGGCTTGGCAGCCAAGCTGCTGAAGGACCACATGAATATCTTCATCAACTTCGAAGAGGAAGTTGAAGCTGCTGGAATTTCGGCCGACAACAAGCCGGAGATCCGCAACGAGAATCTGAACCGCTCGGTCGAAGAGCTGGAGCTGAGCGTTCGCAGCTACAACTGCCTGAAGAACGCGAATATCCAGACGATTGGCGAGCTGGTGCAGAAGTCCGAAGCTGAGATGTTGAAGACCAAGAACTTTGGTCGCAAATCGCTCAACGAAATCAAGGAAATCCTTGCTTCGATGGGCCTTGGCCTTGGAATGAAGATTGACGAGCACGGCAATGCCGTTGCGACCAGCCAGTCGACGATGGGCGGCAGCACTAGCGTGCCTCCAACGTATGGCTCTGGAGACAGCAACCCGGGCTTCTAATTTTGTGGCGGGATGCGCCGCACGGCGCTTCCGCATACCGCCCGGCACTGCCGGGGAGTTAAGTTCAGCCGGATTCTAAGCGGCTCCGGCGATATTAAGGATTGAGTCATGCGTCATCGTGTAGCAGGTTGGAAACTGGGCCGGAACACTTCCCACCGGCGGGCTTTGCTGCGAAATCTCGTCACTTCTCTGATTCTTGAGGAGCGCATCGAGACGACCGTCACCAAGGCTAAAGCAATCAAATCGCATGCCGAGAAGATGATCACACTCGGCAAGAAGGGTGGCGTTGCAGAACGCCGCCAGGCAGCGGCGTATCTGATGACGCCGGATGCCGTTGACAAGCTGTTCGGCTCTATCGGACCGCGTTTTGGCGACCGCAATGGCGGTTACACACGCATCATCCTCACCGGCTTCCGCAAGGGCGACGGTGGAGCGAAGGCGTTTATCGAAATTCTCGGCAGCGAGAAGACGATCGACGAGAAGCGTGAAAAGCGTGCCGAAGTTCGCGCAAAGCGCGCCGAAGAAACCCGCAAGGCCATGGAAGAGCAGCAGGCCCAGGCAGGCGGCGGCGAGGCTGCCGGAGAAGAGCCTAAGGCTTAGTCAAATGGAGCTTACTTCCGGTTCTGCCGGAAGGATCAGGTCACAGAATGCGCACCTTCAGGTGCGCATTTTCTTTTGCCTGAAGCCCCCACAATGCACTCTTAGAACCTCGCGGGTAAACAGCCGCGGCAAGCTCGCGACATATACTAGCCAGACTTTTGGGGTGAGCCGTATGCAATTCGGAGCCAGAAAACAAGCAGATGTAGGCGCAGTTCCTTTGCAGAATGCGGTTGTTTGCATGGAATGTCAGTCGTTGAGTGACAGCCGATTGAATGAATGTCCGCTGTGTGGAAGTCAGTCATTGCTCAACATCTCGGCGATGCTGGGGAATGCCCTGCCGCTGCTGACCGGGCCGAGCGATAGCCGGAGAGAACGATTTGACTTGGAATTCACAATCGATCTGAAGCAAATGGAACTGAAGGATCTGAATGCTGCAATTCAGCACATCACTGGGTTGATTGGGCCACGACTGATGCAGGGCCGGGCACATTGCCACATCAGCGTGGAGCCTGCAGAGAACGGCTGCGACATGGATGAGCAAGTGGCATAGAGCGTGTCGATGGGGATCATGACCTTTGCTGTTCAAAGTACTGGTACGTTAGTTCTCTGGACGGGAAGACATCGCTGTTGCTGCTCATCGCGGTAGCGATTCAGCTTCGGGTACTGATTCCAAGCTTGGCAAAGGGCCGTTAGTGGGCGAGAGCAATGTGCGCTGGGTCACTGCGCGAGGTTGAGAACAGCGGTGAAATGTGGGGCGGTAGACAATCATGGTGCCGCGGTATGGTCGCGGCGCGGAGGCGTCCCATGAAACGCATTCTGTTAGTGATGTTCAGTGTTCTGCTTGTGATGAGCATCGTCCCGGTTGCGGGCTCTGCGCAAGCCAAAGCTAAGACCGTAGCGGCGACTGACGAGGCGGTCTCGCTGACCGACGATATCACTCCTCCGAGACTGTCTGAGGTGGCCACACCGGATTACACTCCGGAGGCGAAAAAGAGAAAGATCGAGGGCACAGTAACCCTGCTGATTACGATTGATAGAAAGGGCGACGTGGTCGATGCGAAGGTCGTCAAAGGGCTTGGATACGGCCTCGACGAAAACGCTATCATCGCGGTGAAAGAGTGGAAGTACAAACCGGCTGAAAAGGACGACAAGCCTATCCCGGTGAAGATGGAAGTGACGGTAGATTTCTATTTACGAAGCTAAAAGCAGATAGCTGAGAGAAGATGTAAGGCGCGGATGACACCGCGCCTTTTCTTTTTGCCAAGCAAGAAGCCGTCCCGCGCGGGACCGAATTTCTGAGTTCGGCGTCTCAAAACGGAACTGGCAGGGATTTTGCCTGTTTTCCACCGCTGAAAGTGCAGTCATTTACCTATCCGCTGCATCTCACAATTGTTCGCGGGAATGGTCCACCTGAATCCAGGGCATGAGAATGTTCCGGGTAGAGCTTTCCGCGAGCAGACTGAAGAAAGATTAGTCTATGAGGCAGCCAAGCACCGTGCCCACGTTCGTTTTCGAAAGATCTTACGTTTTCTCCAAGAACAAAATCCTGAATATTGCCGGGCGAGAAATTTCGTCCCGCGCAAGACAGCAAGTTCCGTGCTCCTGCTATAATCCCTAGTTCTTGTGACGCGGCTCACGGAACAATGGGTAATGCATCACACCTGCGATGAGCAAAGGTGGCGATTTGAGGATTAACGCAGTCGTCGCATCATCGCAATTCATTCCGGATTTCGAGCGAACAGATAGCTACGTAACGGACAACTCCCATACATGGCGCAGATCTTTCATCGCAGTGCGAATTCGATTGCTAAGGCCTCCATCCTTGGTGGACTGATTCTGGTGGTTGGCCTTCTGTGGGCAGCTTTGCAATTGCAACGCTCGCCCTACTTCACCTATGCAGGTGTTGCGCGCCCGCAACCCGTTCCTTTCCCGCATCAACATCACGTGGCGGGACTCGGAATCGATTGCCGCTATTGTCACACCTCGGTCGAGGTGTCGGGCTTCGCCGGCATTCCTCCAACGAAGACGTGCATGAACTGCCATTCGCAGATATGGACGGCGGCTCCAATGCTTGAGCCTGTCCGCGAAAGCTATCGGACGGGGCGCAGCCTGAGCTGGACGCGTGCGAACGATCTGCCTGACTTCGCATATTTCGATCACAGCATTCACGTGAACAAGGGCGTTGGTTGCAACGCGTGTCACGGGCGCGTGGACAAAATGAACCTGATGTACAACCAGGCTTCTCTACAGATGGAGTGGTGTATCAACTGCCATCGCGCACCGGAGAAGAATCTGCGCCCGCACTACGTGAAGCCGGATCCCAAAGACCCATCCACGATGGGCGATCAGATTTTTAACATGGCGTACCAGGAGCCTTCGCAATCGCATCCGGTGACGATCAAGGAAGGCGACACGTACAAGACGTTCACCAGCCAGACGGGGCCAGATGGGTTGGGAACGTACTTGGTGAAGGTGAACAATGTGCGTTCGCCACGGGACATCACGAGTTGCAACACGTGCCACCGCTGATGATCTTTACGTGCAGCAAACATCGCATTTCGCAATGGTCGCAACAGCGACAGCAGAGACTCTGACGAGTGGAATCGAAGCGAATGGATAAGGTCGAGAAAACTGGAATTGGGGATGTGTGTCCCAGCAAGCGAAACAAGCTTGAACTGAGCGAGGTGCGCGAGAAACTGAGCGAAGCCCGCGGACCCCAGTATTGGCGCACGCTGGATGAACTGGCGCAAACTCCTGAGTTCGAGGAGATGCTGCATCGCGAATTTCCCAAGCACGCTTCAGAGTGGACGGATAAGAGCTCGCGCCGCGACTTCATGAAGATCATGGGCGCGTCCTTGGCTCTTGCGGGGTTGAGCGCCTGTACGAAGCAGCCTCTCGAACCGATTGTTCCGTATGTGCGGCAGCCAAACAACGTGGTTCCGGGAAAACCCCTCTTCTTCGCGACGGCGATGCCGCTGGGTGTCTACGGTACGGGACTGTTGGTCGAGAGCCACGAAGGACGACCGACGAAAGTCGAGGGCAATCCACAGCATCCATCGTCGCTGGGTGGAACGGATGTATTCAACCAAGCCAGCGTGCTCAATCTGTACGATCCCGATCGGTCGCAGGTGAACACCTATCTCGGTGAATCGCGTTCGTGGCCGGATGTGCTGTCGAGTTTGCGTGGCGTGATTGAAGCGCACAAGAAAAATCAGGGTGCAAGACTTCGCGTTCTGAGTGGTGCCACTTCCTCGCCTTCGTTCGTAGCGCAAATGCAGAATTTTCTAAAGGCATATCCGCAGGCGAAGTGGTATCAGTGGGAAGCGGTCAATCGCGACAACGTGTATGCGGGCGCGCAGCTTGCGTTTGGGCAGCCGGTCGAGACGATCTACGACTTCTCGAAGGCCAAGATAGTTCTCTCGCTCGACGCGGACTTTCTGTCCTCGGGCTTCCCTGGATTCCATAAATATGCGCGCGACTTTGCTGCGCGTCGGCGTCCTGAATTGCACGAAGAGATGTTGCGCTTCTACACGGTCGAGAGCGCTCCGACAAACACTTCGGCAAAGGCGGATCATCGCCTGCACGTGAAGGCCAGTGAAGTAGAGCCGTTCGCGCGAGCTCTGGCTACGGCACTGGGAGTAGCGCAGGCAGGCGGTGCGTTCAACGACAAACACAAGAAGTTTGCTGGCGCACTCGCGAAGGATCTGCAAGCGAACCGCGGTGCTGTCCTGGTCGTTGTTGGAGACGCGCAGCCTCCGGCAGTGCATGCGCTGGCTCATGCAATCAATGGCGCACTGGGCGCAACGGGTAAGACGGTGAGCTACGTTGATCCGATCGACCCGTTTGCGAATGTTTCAAAGCTTGATCAGCTTCGTCAGCTTGTGGGCGAGATGCGCAGCGGCAAAGTTGACATGCTGGTCGTGCTCAACACAAATCCTGTGTACGACGCCCCTACGGACATTGACTTCTACAATGCTCTCAACCAGGTGCCATTGCGGATTCACCTTGGACTCTATCAGGATGAGACTTCCAAGTACTGCCATTGGCATCTGAACGCATCGCACTTTCTGGAGCACTGGGGTGATACGCGCTCGTTTGATGGCACTGTGAGCTTCATTCAGCCACTGATTGCGCCTCTCTATGGCGGGCACAGCGAAAGTGAACTGATCGAGTTCCTGACGAACGAGAACGAGGCCACGAGCTACGACTTGGTCCAGCGCTACTGGCAGTCGCAACATGCGGGGGTTGATTTCAAGGCATGGTGGGATCGCTCTCTGCATGACGGCTTCATAGCGAACTCGGCTGCGGCTCCGAAGACACTGACGGCAAGAGTTGCGACATTACCCGCGATCGCACAGCCTTCGAATGGCCTTGAGATCATGTTCCGCCGCGATCCAACTGTCTACGACGGACGCTTCGCAAACAACGGATGGTTGCAGGAAACGCCAAAGCCCATGACGCAGGTCTGCTGGGACAATCCAGTGATGATCAGCGTGGCCACGGCCAAGAAACTGAATCTCAAAGCTGAAGATGAAGTTGAACTCGAACTGAACGGGCGCAAGGTGAAAGCCGCAATCTGGGTGACCCCGGGCCATCCGGACGACGCGATCACCGTGACTCTCGGCTACGGGCGCGAGAAGGCCGGGCGTGTCGGATCGGGCGTTGGTTTCAGCGCCTACCAGTTACGAACTTCGAATGCACTCTGGAATGCGGGTGGAGTGAAGATGACCGCCACGGGCGGGCATTATGGGCTAGCGTCTCCGCAAGGATTCCAGAACATGGTCGGGCGCGCGATTGTTCGTGCGGCCACACTCGAGGACTTCATGAAGAACCCGGGCTTCGTGCACGAGATGGTTGAAGCGCCAGCGCCGGGTCTCACTTTGTACGAGCCTTACGAGTACAAAGAACACAAGTGGGGCATGGCGATTGACCTCAACGCCTGCATCGGGTGTAAGACCTGCTCCGTGGCATGCCAGGCTGAGAACAACATCGCTGTGGTGGGCAAAGATCAGGTGAAACGTGGTCGCCATATGAACTGGCTGCGCATCGATAACTACCATGAGGGATCGCCTGAGAACCCGAACACCTACTTCCAACCGGTGCCATGTATGCAGTGTGAAAACGCTCCGTGCGAAGTTGTATGTCCGGTGACGGCCACGGTGCACTCGTCGGAAGGCCTGAATGACATGGTCTACAACCGATGCGTGGGCACCCGCTATTGTTCAAACAACTGTCCGTACAAGGTGCGTCGCTTCAATTTCCTGCTGTTCCAGGATTTCGATACGCCACAGCTGAAATTCCAGCGCAATCCCGACGTGACAGTAAGAAGCCGCGGTGTGATGGAGAAGTGCACTTACTGCGTACAGCGCATCACACACGCGAGGATCAATGCCGAAGAGCAGAACCGGAAAGTACGCGACGGCGAAGTGATGACCGCCTGCCAGCAGGCTTGCCCGGCTGATGCAATCGTCTTCGGCGATCTGAATGATTCGAACAGCCGCGTTTCGAAGCTCAAAGCGTTGCAGCGGAACTACGGATTGCTCGAAGAACTGAACACACGCCCGCGCACCACTTACTTAGGCGCGGTGCGGAACCCGAACCCTGAGTTGGAGTCATAAAGGATCATGGAACAATCTCCAGAGACCAAGGCTTCCACGACACTCGAACGGCTGCTGCCCGGGCAGGCACCCGTGCTTACCCCCGGCCACACGCTGGAGACGATAACGGACAAGATCGTCTCGATTGTGTTACGCCGGCCAGTGACACTGGGCTGGCTGGGAGGCTTCGCGCTCTTCTTTGGCCTGCTGAACCTGCTGATGTTTGCCGCAGCCTACCTGTTCTATCGCGGCGTTGGCATCTGGGGCATCAACATTCCAGTAGGCTGGGGATTCGCCATCGTGAATTTCGTGTGGTGGGTCGGTATCGGCCACGCGGGTACGTTGATCTCGGCGATTCTGCTGCTGCTGAAGCAGGGATGGCGCAACTCGATCAACCGCTTTGCCGAGGCCATGACGCTATTTGCCGTGGCATGCGCCGGTATCTTCCCGCTGATTCACACTGGCCGCCCATGGCTCGCGTACTGGCTGTTCCCGTATCCCAACACGATGAGCATCTGGCCGCAATTCCGCAGCCCGCTACTGTGGGACGTTTTCGCGGTATCAACCTACGCAACGATCTCGGCGCTGTTCTGGTTTGTGGGACTCATTCCTGACCTGGCGACATTCCGCGATACGGCAACGAATCCAGTAGCGAAAGCGATTTACGGACTGCTCGCGATGGGATGGCGTGGTTCGGCGCGACATTGGAAGAGATACGAGAGCGCGTACATATTGCTTGCCGGACTGGCGACTCCGCTGGTGCTCTCAGTTCACACCGTCGTTTCATTCGACTTCGCAATTTCGATCCTGCCGGGCTGGCACACAACAGTGTTCCCGCCGTACTTCGTTGCTGGCGCCATTTACTCGGGATTCGCAATGGTGCTGGTGCTGGCCATTCCGATTCGCCGCTTCTATGGCGTGCAGGACATGATGACGCTCCGCCACCTCGACAACGCGGCAAAGGTCATGTTGGGTACGGGATTGATTGTGGCTTACGGCTACTCGATGGAAGCGTTCTACGCCTTCTACTCGGGAAACATCTACGAGCAGTTCATGTTTAAGAATCGTGCGCTAGGGCCGATGGCGTGGTCTTACTGGTGCTTGATCGCCTTCAACATTGTCATTCCTCAAGTGCTCTGGATTCGCAAAGTAAGGCTGAATCCGCCACTGTTGTTCCTGGCGTCGCTGGTGATTCTGTTTGGCATGTGGCTGGAGCGATTCGTGATCGTCGTTACGAGTCTGCACCGCGACTTCCTGCCATCTTCGTGGGGCATGTACGTGGCGACGCGATGGGATTACGCGGTGTTTGTTGGCACTCTGGGATTGTTCTTCTGCGCCATGTTCCTGTTCGTCAGGCTAATGCCAATGATCACCATCTTTGAAATGCGCATGTTGTTGCCCGAAGCAAAACTCAGCGAGGAGGTAGCCGCTCATGACTGAGTTGCACGGTGTGGTGGCTGAGTTCGATACGCCGGACAGCTTGCTCACTGCTTGCAAGCTGGCACACGCCGCCGGATACCGCCGCATGGACGCCTACACTCCATATCCAATCGAGGAGATCGCAGACGCAATCGGTTTCGAGAAGACGCAGGTGCCACTGGTCACGCTTGTTGGCGGAATACTCGGCGGGTTAAGCGGCTTCCTGCTCCAGTACTGGGTGCACGTGTGGGCTTATCCCACGAACGTTGGAGGACGTCCTCTGAATTCGTGGCCGTCGTTCGTGATCATCACGTTTGAGATGACAATTCTGTTCGCGGGTATTTCGGCAGTCGTCGGCATGCTGGCATTGAACGGATTACCGCAGCCTTATCACTCGATTTTCAATCATCCGCGTTTCTCGTCGGCGAGCCGCGATCGATTCTTTCTGTGTATTGAGGCGGAAGACCCAAAGTTCGATCTGAGCGAGACAACACGATTCCTGCAGGCGACGAATGCACTCGATGTTGCGGAGGTCGCCGACTGAATATGACATACGAACTCACGAATAGCAGGATCAGAAATTTCGCAGGAAAGATTGCGCTGGCTCTGGTGACAGCAGCCGGACTGATGCTGCTGGCCTCATGCAGAGAGGACATGCACAACCAGCCCAAGTTCATTCCGTTGCGAGAGAACGCATTCTACCCAGATATGCGTTCGGCGCGCGCGCCGGTGGAAGGCACGATCGCACGTGGACAACTGGAGGACGATCCCTTGCTCTACACGGGCAAGATCAACGGCCAGGAAGCAGACCAAGTTCCGTTTCCAATTACCGAGCAGGATCTGGAACGAGGACGAGAGAGGTTCAACATTTACTGCTCTCCTTGCCACTCGCAGCTAGGTGACGGCAATGGAATGATTGTCCAGCGTGGCTTCAAAAATCCTCCCTCCTATTACGAGCCGCGCTTGATGAAGGCACCCATAGGACATTTCTTCAATGTAATGACGAACGGTTGGGGCGCAATGGGCGACTATTCGGCCCAGGTTCCTGTCGCGGATCGTTGGCGCATCGCGGCTTACATTCGCGCTCTGCAACTGGCTCATCCAGTGAAGACCGAGGTTGCGGAGGAGAAGCAAGTGATTTCGCCGCGAACGGTAACGAAGCCAGGCAGTGTCGCAGGCACAGATCGTCCGGAGGCGAAATAGCATGAGCGCAACGACCTATCCCGCTTCCTATAGATTTGAAGCACCCGCGAAGTCGCGTGGGCTCTCGACACGATGGCTTGCCATCGGAGCCGTCGGTGCCATTGCAGCAATTGCCGGAGCATTTATCTCTAGCGCGCAGTTCTATCGCGGATATCTGATTGGCTACATGCTGATACTCGGGTTCTCGCTGGGTTCGCTCGCGCTGTTGATGCTTGGTCACCTAACGGGCGGCAACTGGTGGATGATCGGACGTCGTGTAATGGAAGCGGCGATTGCAAACATCCCTCTACTGACCGTTCTGTTCATCCCGATCTGGCTGGGTCGCCACAGTTTGTATATCTGGCTCGACCCGGCATACGTGGCTTCTCACAAGGAAGTCGCGGCGAAGGCGCTGTATCTCAACGATCACTTCTGGACACTTCGTGCGGTGATCTACTTCGGCCTGTGGAACCTGTGGGCGTGGAGACTGCGCCGCGGATCTTTCGCCCAGGACGTGGATAGCTCGCCTCGCGTGTGGCAGGGACTGAAAGGCTGGTCCGCGCCGGGAATCTTAGTGTATGGATTGACGATCACGCTGGCATGCACCGACTGGGTGATGTCACTCGACCCGAACTGGTACTCAACGATCTTCGGCATGTTTTTCATGATCAGCGAGATGCTTTCCGTGATGTCGCTGATGACCGTCATCCTGTGTTCAATGCGCCATGAGTCACCGTTCACGGAAATTCTCGGGCCAGACAAACTGCATGACTACGGCAAGCTGATGCTGGCGTTCACGATGGTCTGGGCGTACTTCAGCTTTTCGCAGTGGCTGATTATTTGGGCGGGCAATCTTCCCGAGGAGATCACGTGGTACCTGGATCGAATTCACGGCGGATGGCAGATCGTCGCGCTATTGCTGGTCTTTTTGCAGTTCGCACTACCCTTCACTTTGTTGCTTTCGCGCGAGTTGAAGCGTGATGCGCGAAAACTGGTGCCCGTCGCACTGCTGGTGATCGTGATGCGCTATGTGGACCTGTACTGGCTGGTAGCTCCGAATCCGTTCCCTGGAACGGCGCCGGAGTCACACCAACTCTCATATCACTGGACGTATTTCGCGGCGCCACTCGCGCTCGTGGGCATCTGGCTGGGACTGTTCTTCCGTGAATATGGAAAGAGGCCCTTGCTAGTGGTTACTGAGCCTATGTTGCCGCGGCTTTGGGAGCAAAGCAATGGCCACTAATCACGGACATTTCGGCGGTTCGGATCGCAATCCTACTGTCGATTACGACAAGAGTGACATGAGTGCACGGGGAATCCTGATCTTCTTCCTCGTGCTCGCAATCTTCGGAGTTGCCATTCATCTTGGCGTGTTGGGAATGTACGTCGGAATGACAAAGGTCGCCGATAAGCATGACCCGGAGCAGAGCCCGCTAGCGCCGCAGGCAGTTGCGCCGCGCGCTGGCATCATGACGAACACAGCTAACGTGAATGTCACGAAATTTCCGGAGCCACGCCTTCAAGCAGACGAGACAGTTGATATGACCAGGTTCTTGCTGGCGGAGAATGCTGCTCTGAATGCGCAAGCGCACCAGGACGCACAGGGCAACACGCACATGCCCATTGATCAGGCGATGAAAGAGATTGCAACGAAGCTCCCTGTTCGTCCAGGAACAAATGCGGTACTTCCGAATTACTCCGGCGCTGGACGAGAGTACTCCAAGCCTCCCGTAACGGAAGCTCCTCAGCCGGATTACCAGATGAACTTCAATTCAGAGAGGCCGCAGCGCAGCAAGTAGTGATGTGGAGCATTTAGGACAAGGAATCATGTCGGTTCATAACACAATTCGCAAGGTGGCATTGAGCCTGGCTATGGCTGTCGCGATGTCAGCAACGGCGATGGCGCAGTACTTCACCCCGCCCGAAACCAAGACAGTCGCACCTCCGGGACTCGAGGGCGTGGGCATCGACCAGCGCCTCAACGAGCAGGTTCCGTTGGACCTTCAGTTCAAAGATGAACAGGGTAAGGCGGTGAAGCTGGGCGACTACTTCCATGAAGGTCGTCCGGTGATTTTGAATCTCGTGTACTACGAGTGCCCCATGCTGTGCACCGAAGTATTAAACGGACTTACTTCAGCGCTGAAAATCATCAAGTTTGTTCCGGGCCAGGAATTCGAGGTTGTAACCGTCAGCATCGATCCTCGCGAGACGCCACAGCTCGCCGCCAACAAAAAGGAAATGTACCTGAAGCGCTTGGGGAATCCAGCGGCAGGCAAAGGATGGCACTTCCTCACAGGTGAGCAGGCGCAGATCTCGGCTTTGGCGAATGCTGTCGGATTCCGGTACCGGTACGACACAAAGCTCCAGCAGTTCGCGCACGCCGCAGGAATCATGCTGATCACACCTACGGGGAAAGTCGCGCAGTATTACTACGGCGTCGAGTACTCAGCGAAAGACATGCGACTTGGCATCGTCGAGGCTTCGCAGAACAAGATCGGTTCGCTTGCCGATCAGGTATTGCTGTACTGCTATCACTACGATCCACGCACGGGGCGCTATGGCGCAACCATCACCAACATCGTTCGGTTGGGTGGTGTAACCACGGTTGTCGTGCTGGGTAGTTGTCTTGTACTGCTGTTTCGCAAAGAGAAGCAAGATCACGGAATCGGAACAGGACGGGCATAAATAGATATGTGGTCAAATCTGCCACTATTTCCGGCCCGAGCAAGCTCGATGGCCGGACACGTTGACGCACTGTATTTCGCCCTTGTGGCGATTACGGCCTTCTTCACGATTCTAATATCGTTGTTGATCCTGTATTTTGCTGTGCGCTATCGAAAGGATCGCAGCCCACAGGCAACACAGATACACGGCTCGACGGCGCTGGAACTGCTCTGGACCGGCATTCCGCTTGGCATCGTGATGATCATCTTTGTGTGGTCGTCTGTCATCTTCTTCATGCAGACACGTCCACCAAAGGGCGCCATGGAGATCTATGCAGTAGGCAAGCAGTGGATGTGGAAGTTCCAGCATACAGAAGGGCCGCGCGAGATCAATCAACTGCACGTTCCGGCTGGCCGCGACGTGCGCATGATTATGACGTCTCAGGATGTCATCCATGACTTCTTTGTTCCTGCCTTCCGCATCAAAGCTGATGTGTTGCCGGGACGTTATACCTCAACCTGGTTCCATGCTACGAAGCCGGGTCGCTATCACCTTTTCTGCGCCGAATATTGCGGAACTCAGCACTCAGGCATGATCGGCGAAGTGGTCGTGATGGATCCTGCTGACTACGATCGCTGGGCCGCGAGCGGGGTAGATGGATCGTTGGCATCCGCGGGCGAGAAGAGCTTCCAGCAGTATGGCTGCTCCATGTGCCACCGCGCAGACGCCGCTGGGCGTGGACCGAACCTGATCGGGGTATTTGGTAAACCCGTATTGCTCGACGATGGACGCTCGGTTACAGCAGATGAGAGCTACGTTCGCGAATCGATTCTGAATCCAGGAGCGAAGATCGCGAGCGGCTTCAAGAACATCATGCCGACCTTTGAAGGTCAGCTCAGCGAAGAAGAAGTAATCGGCCTTG
This sequence comes from Koromonas humicola, assembly GCF_059726255.1. Classification (NCBI taxonomy): domain Bacteria; kingdom Pseudomonadati; phylum Acidobacteriota; class Terriglobia; order Terriglobales; family Koromonadaceae; genus Koromonas; species Koromonas humicola. The sequence continues at coordinate 3,195,372 of NZ_AP040873.1, read as the reverse complement.
TGGCATACGTCAAAGCCTTGGGTAATGGAACGGCAAACCTGCCGCTACCAGTCAGCGAACCTAATTCTGGAGTCTATCCAGTTGCCCCGAAGAACGAGGGCACGGTCCAGAAGAGTGATCAGCCCTCGACTCCGCCAACGACCAAAGCCGCACCGGCTCAGCCCGGGGCAAAGCAGTAAAGGGTGAATGATGGAAACCGCAAAACTACCTGTCGAACCAAAAGCGACGAATTACCTGAACGCGGATTATGGGATCAAGTCGTGGTTGCTGACCACTGATCACAAGCGGATCGCGCTGCTGTATCTGATTTCGATTACCGCGTTCTTCTTCGTGGGCAGCTTCTTTGCCATGCTGATTCGTCTGGAGCTGCTGACTCCGGCGGGCGACCTGGTTCTGGCGGATACCTATAACAAGCTGTTCACCATGCACGGCGTGGTCATGATCTTCCTGTTCCTGATCCCGTCGATTCCGGCGGTGCTCGGGAACTTCCTCGTGCCGATGATGGTGGGCGCCAAGGACCTCGCGTTTCCAAGATTGAATCTGGCGAGCTGGTACATCTTCATCACCGGAGCGGCGTTCATCCTGTATGCCATTATCACTGGCGGCGTTGATACGGGCTGGACCTTCTACACTCCGTTCTCTACTACATTCTCAAATACGAATGTAGTGACCGCCGCACTCGGAGTGTTCATTACCGGCTTCTCTTCGATCTTCACCGGCCTGAACATCATTGTGACCGTTCACCGCATGCGCGCACCAGGGCTTACCTGGCGCAGGCTGCCGCTGTTTATCTGGTCGAACTATGCAGCTTCGGTGATCATGGTGCTAGGTACGCCGGTGTTGGCGATCACCTTGGTACTCGTCGCACTCGAACGCGTGTTCCACATCGGCATCTTCGATTCGCGATTAGGTGGCGATCCGCTGCTGTTCCAACACTTGTTCTGGTTCTACTCACATCCTGCTGTGTACATCATGATTCTGCCTGGCATGGGAGTAATCAGCGAGGTTGTGGCCTGCTTCTCGCGGAAGCGAATTTTCGGTTACGACTTCGTGGCAATGGCGTCGATTGCTATTGCGGTGCTCGGATTCTTGGTCTGGGCGCATCACATGTTTGTCGCCGGAATCTCTACTTACGCTGCGCTGATCTTTTCAATCTTGAGCTTCTTTGTGGCGATCCCATCCGCGGTCAAGGTCTTTAACTGGACGGCGACGCTCTACAAAGGATCAATCACATTCGAGACTCCGATGCTTTACACGTTTGCATTCATCGGACTGTTCACGATTGGCGGACTGACGGGCGTTTTCCTCGCTTCGGTTGGAATCGATCTACACGTGACCGACACGTATTTCGTCGTTGCTCACTTCCATTACGTCATGGTGGGAGGCATGGTTACGGCCTTCATGGGCGGCTTGCACTTCTGGTGGCCTAAGATCACGGGCAAGATGTATCCGGAGGCGTTTGCAAAACTCAGCGCCGTACTGGTGTTTGTAGGATTCAACCTAACTTTCTTCCCGCAGTTCCTGCTTGGCTACATGGGAATGCCTCGGCGCTATCACGCCTATCCCGCCGAGTTCCAGGTGCTGAATGTGCTGTCAACTGCTGGAGCTTCGATTCTCGCTGTCGGCTTCATCATGCCGATGATCTATTTCATTTGGAGCCTGCAGTACGGAAAAGATGCTGGGCCGAATCCTTATCGCGCGGCTGGCTTGGAGTGGATGACTTCTTCGCCGCCACCAACATTCAATTTTGAAGAGACTCCGGTTGTGACTTGGGAAGCCTACAACTACGACGAGATCGATACGCGCAACAAGGGGGTTGAAATTGCCGGATAGCCCGACCGAAGTACACAATCTTAGGCATCACTTTGCCGACCTGGACCAGCAGAAAGCAACGTCCACTTTTGGCATGTGGCTGTTCCTTGTTACGGAGATTATGTTTTTCGGCGGCATGTTTGCCGCGTACCTGATCTACCGACTCTCGTATTACAACGCGTGGGTGGCTGGCAGCCAGACGATGGAAATCTCTCTGGGTGCCATCAATACTGCGGTGCTGATCTGTTCGTCGCTGACCATGGTGATGTCAGTGCACTCGGCAAAGATTGGCAACCGCAAGATGACGGCGCTTTTCCTGATACTCACGCTTGTGCTCGGTTTCGCCTTCCTTGGAATCAAGGCGGTTGAGTATCACGGACACTGGGTACATCACGAAGTTCCCGGACCGAATTTTCATTTCGAGCACGAGGGCAACTACGATCCTCGACAGGTTTCGATCTTCTTCTCGCTCTACTTTGCAATGACCGGAATGCACGCGTTCCACATGGTCATTGGCGCTGGTCTGCTCACGTGGTTGCTGATCGCAAATGCAAAGGGGCGCTTCAGTCCTGAGTACAATTCTCCCGTGGAGATGGTCGGCTTGTACTGGCACTTCGTCGACTTAATCTGGATTTACCTTTTCCCGCTGCTCTACTTGATCAGCCATCACCATAACGGGTAGGAGAACGGACAATGACAGAACACGCACACCCTACCGTAAAGACCTTTGTAATGGTCTGGGTCGCACTGCTCATATTGACGGGATTGACCGTGTTTGTAGCCACCCTTGAGCTTGGCCCCCTGAATGCCATTGTGGCTCTTACGATCGCCACCACCAAGGCGCTACTCGTATTGTTGTTCTTCATGGAATTGCGCTACTCGACGGCGCTTACAAAGGTTGCAGTCGTTTCGGCGATCTTCTTTCTAATCATCCTTGCGACGCTGACACTGTCTGACTATCTCACCCGTGGCTGGAGTTCGTACATCAACCCATTCCGCTGATCAGGTTGTGGGCTGTCGAAAGGGAGGGCAATTGCCCTCCCTTTTCTATTTAGGTTCAAAGTTGGGATGAATTGTTACAGGAATGTGAAAAGCCGCTTCCGGTGGTTCCCGCCATGGCTGCACCTGAATACAATGGAGGCGATGAGACCTCTTATCTATGTGGTCGAGGATGAAGCGGATATAGCCCGGCTGGTGAAGCATCATCTTGAAGCTGCCGGTTTCAACGTGCGGCTGTACGCGAGTGCAACAGCAGTGATTCAGGACGCGGGCCGCGACAAGCCTGCTCTCTTCTTGTTGGACATCATGATCCCCGGTGGAGATGGGTTTGAGCTTTGCCGCCGCATTCGTCAGGACGCCTCCATCTCAAGCACACCCGTAATCTTTCTTACCGCCAAAACCAATGAGAGCGATCGTGTATTAGGCCTCGAACTCGGAGCGGATGATTACGTCAGCAAGCCTTTTAGTCCGCGCGAGTTGGTAGCAAGGGTGAAAGCGGTGTTGCGTCGGTTCGAGCGCCCCTCGGCACCGGAGATCATCACCTCGGGAGATATCGAGATCGACAGCGGTGCCATGACTCTGACGGTGCGGGGAGAGCAAGTGGCAACGACTGCCACCGAGTTCCGACTTCTGGAATACATGGCGCGACATCCGGGACGGGTTTTCACGCGAGATCAATTGCTTGATGCCGTTTGGCGCGATACGGCTTACGTCACGCCTCGCTCGGTAGATGTATATGTGCGACGCATCCGGGAAAAGATTGAGAAGGATCCGGAAGAGCCTCATCATCTGCGCACGGTGCGTGGCGCAGGCTACAGGTTTGAGGCCGCGAAGTGAAGAACCGCATTTTCTTCAAGCTGGTCTTTGTCTTCAGTCTTGTAATTGCCGCAGCCACGTTGATCGTGGATGTTGCAATCACCCATTCGTGGGAAGAGTCTCTTAGAGCACAGATCGATAGCAACCTGCGGCAGAAGACTTCCATGTTTGCTTCGCGCATCGTATCGGCACGCTCTTCGGGAGCAGACCTCGAAAAGATTGCGAAGGAAGCATCCGCCGCAGCCGGCGCGCGCGCCACGGTGATCGACAACCAGGGACACGTGGTGGCCGACAGCGATGCTGCTCCCGAGGCGATGGAAAATCACTCACGGCGACCTGAATTCCAGGCAGCTCTTCAAGGCCGAATCGGCGAGGACACGCGCCGAAGCCACACCCTCGGAGTCGATCTGCTCTACATTGCTGAGCCGATTCCCGGGGGAGCAGTGCGGCTTGCTGTTCCTCTTCGTGCGATAGAAGACACAAACAAAGTAGTTTGGCGCTCATTGATGTTTGCGTCTGCTTTAGCATGTTTCATTTCAATTCTGCTGGCCGCGTGGGCTGCAAAGAGCATAAGCGAGCGTCTGGAGAGAATACTGGAATTTGCGGCAAAGATCGCTGAAGGCGACTTCTCCGCGAGACTTTCGGAGTATCAGAATGACGAGATTGGCCGCGTAGCGCAAGCGTTGGACACAACTGCTCGCAAGTTGCAGGCAAGTTTTAAGGAGGTCGAGGACAGTCGCAGCGAGTTGGAAACGGTGCTCAATAGTATGCAGGAAGCGGTGATCGCGATGTCTCCAGATGGACGCGCGCAGTGGGCGAACCGACGCATGGAGATGCTTACACCAACAGGCGTCAGGCTTGGGCAGCCAGTGGTGCAGACTGTGCGCGATCCCAACTTTCTTGCCTCCACTCAGGAAGCAGTGCAGAGCCGGAAGCTTGTCACCGTGCAGGTCAAGAGCTTCGTTCCCGGACGAGTCTTTGCGGCCACCATCGCGCCTATGTCGTCGGGCGGACTCGTCGCCGTGCTGCATGATCTGACGGATTCCGAAAGACTGGAGAAAACCAGGAGAGATTTCGTTGCCAATGTTTCGCACGAGCTACGCACGCCCCTGACTTCGATACAGGGCTACGCCGAGACATTGTTGGACGGAGTCGCGTCGCCCGAAGTGGAGCGAGACTTCCTTGAGATCATTCGCAAGAATGCGTCGCGCATGGCCCGGATCACAGAAGACCTGCTGATTCTAACTCGCGTGGAATCGGGCGATAAGAAGCTGCAACTGCGTCCTGTTTCGGCTGCCGAACTCTTGCACGATGCGGCAGATTACTTTCACGATCATCGAAGCGATACCGGGATGAAACTGGACGTCGTGAATGAAGCCCTAAAGATGGTCTCGGCCGATCGCGACGTCGTATTCCAGGTTTTTTCGAACCTGATCGACAATGCATGCAAGTACGCGTGTCAGGGAGAGCGCATTATCATAGGAGCGCACGATGTCGAAGGCTTCGTACAGTTCTATGTGAGGGATTTCGGTCCCGGAATCGCGAGTGAACATCTGCCGCGTCTTTTCGAGCGCTTCTATCGCGTGGACAAGGCCCGCTCGCGTGAGAGTGGAGGCACCGGGCTCGGGCTTGCAATTGCGAAGCACATCATCCTCGCGCATGGTGGCACCATCACCGCCGAAAGTGAGCTTCACCACGGTTGCACATTCGTATTCTCGCTTCCAGAAGCTCGCGTAACTCCTGACTAGCTTCCCAGAATTTATGAGATATTTATGCGGCGCTCATCTGGCTGCAATGCCGTGTGCGTAGATTTCGCTTCATTCAAGGCCGGGAGTGAGGATACGATTTTGGTGAATGTTGCCGTCCGCCTGGCAATAGGGGAGTGCTCTCATGGGCGAGCCAAAGGCCGAAGTCAACTCGGGATCTCATCTAATCGAACTTACGCTTGACGCTTTTCGCGTGGCGCATGGTGCGGCTTTTGCTGCTGCTGAGGGAATTGCCACGCTATCAACTCAGCGCTACGGCGAAGTGCGCGACCGCGAGCGTGAGCTTGATTCCCTCGATCGCGATATCGATGATCTTGTGACATCTACGATCACGCGGGTCGCTGAGAACGAGGCGAAAACCTTGCTCGCCTGCATGAAGTTCACCATCTCACTGGAGCGCATCGGGGATCTGCTTCTGAGCTTCGTGAACCATGCCGAGGCGGTGGCTTCGAAAATGGACCATGACGATCTGCGCGACTTGATGGTGATGAGTTCACGCCTCGAACGTATGTTGAGCGATGTAGAGGCTGCATTCAGAACGCAGTCGCTCGACAAGGCAGTGAACGTTTTGCGCGCAGATGCAGAAATCGACCGCTTGAGAAACGTGGTTACGTTCCGGCACCTTGATCGCACAGAAGGGCAGCCGAGGTTTGATAGCTTTCATGTGCTCTTCATGGCCCAAGAAATTGAGCGTGCCGGAGATCACGTCAAGAATATGGCCGAAGAGGTTTGCCACCTTGTCAGCGGCCGCACCGTGCGTCACGTGCTGCGCACTTATGATCGCCCGGTTGAACAACTCTTCCTCGATCATATGAAGAGCAAAATGTAATCGCATTACGCGTGCCATATTCCCAGCCGCAATCCGCGTCTCCCAATGTGCATGCCTACCTACCCAAGAGACAACTCTGGATGTAACCGGAAATTCATCTCAGCTTAACGATGCCGTAACGAGTGTACACAGATACTTTCCTTAGGAACTTAGGAAGGAGCAATCTGTGACACGAATTCTGAAGCTTGTGTTTTGCGCGATGCTGATGTGCGTAACCGCTTCCGCACAGTCGTTGAATGGAGCTGGTGCAACTTTTCCCAATCCGATTTACCAGAAGTGGTTCACGCAATACAGTGCAGCGCATCCGGGCGTTCACATCAATTACCAATCGCTCGGGTCGGGTGCAGGCATTAAGCAGTTGATCGCGGGCACCGTTGATTTCGGCGCCTCCGATGGTCCTATGACCGATGAACAGCTTTCGCAACACAAGAGCGGCAAGGTGCTGCATATCCCCACTGTGCTTGGTGCTGTTGTCCCCGCTTACAACATTCCAGGCGTGAAGCAGGAACTGAAGTTCACACCGGAAATTCTTGCTGGCATCTTCATGGGCCGAATCAATAACTGGAGTGATCCGGTAATCGCTAAAGCAAATCCTGGAGTACCTCTTCCCAATCAGTCCATCGTGGTTGTGCATCGTTCGGACGGTTCCGGCACCACCTACATCTTTACCGACTACCTGTCTAAGGTGAGCCCGGAATGGAATTCCGCTGTGGGCAAGGGCACGAGCGTAAAGTGGCCGGTCGGTCTCGGCGGTAAGGGCAACGAAGGTGTTGCTGGAACTGTGCGCCAGATTCAGGGCGCAATCGGTTACGTCGAACTGATCTACGCGGTACAGAACAACATCTCGTACGGTGTCGTGCGCAATAAGAGTGGAAATTTCGTGAAGGCATCGCTCACGTCTGTTACTGCCGCTGCCGCGTCGGCTGCGGGCAAGATGCCGTCGGACTACCGCGTCTCGATCACCAATCCCTCAGGCAAAGATGCATACCCCATCGCGAGCTTCACGTGGTTGTTGATCCCACAACAATCGAGGGACGCAGCAAAGGGAAGAGTGCTCCATGACTTTTTGAGTTGGATGGTGAATGACGGTCAATCCATGGCGTCCCAGCTGACCTACGCACCTCTCCCGAAGGAAGTCGCGACGAAGGTGTTGGCTACGGTCAATACGATCCACTAAGAATGAGCGAATCGTTAAACGGCATATCCACCCGGTCTAACTCACAGAGGAACAAAATAATGAGAGCGGTAAAGCAGCTACTATCTCTGTTTCTTCTAGCCAGCATTGCGCTGGCGCAACCGACACCGTCCGACAGCGGACCTGCGCCGAAGAAGAAGACTGCGGCTCACAAAGCTCAAGTCAGCCAAAAGGAATTGCGCGAAGTGCAGCAGGCACTCAAAGAGCAGCAAGCGCAAATCGACAAGCTTAACCAAGAGATGTTGCAGCGTGACCAGCAGCTACAGCAGGCGCAGCGAGAACTCCAGAACGCACAGAAGGCCGCGAACGATGCTCAGAATAACGCGGCTGAAGCGCAGTCCAAGGTTGCGACGTTCGAATCGTCATCGGCGGAAGTTAAGTCGAAGGTCGAGAAGGTCCAGGCAGATATGTCGGACGTGAGCACCACTCTGACCAATACTGCCGAAACCGCGCAGCAAGAGCAGAAGCGCGTGGGCGTGTTGGAATCGACACTGGGTCGCTTCCGTTGGTCTGGTGATGCACGGTTCCGCTACGAAAATTTCTTCCAGAATTCCTCGCCAGACAGACATCGCTTCCGTGTTCGTCTACGCATTGGAACCGAAGGAAAGCTCAACGAGGACTTCGTTGGCGGAATCTTCGTTGCGACCGGTGATCCTGCTGATCCCACGTCGACCAATCAGACACTTGGCGACAACTTTTCCCGTAAACCGATAAACGTCGATCGTGGATTCATCACGTGGAATCCTTCGAATTACAAGTGGCTCAGCGTGACGGGTGGTAAGTGGGCGTATTCGTGGAATCGGACGAACCCCACGTTTGATCCTGATATCAACCCGGAAGGCATAACTGAAAAAGTATCGCTGAAGTTGAAGAACCCGATTGCAAAAGAGTTGAACTTCACCGGAATGCAACTGGTCCTGCGCGAGAACAACTCTGGCGCGGCCCCGCGCACGGATTCCTGGGTATACGGTGGGGCTGTGTCCAGCAAGTTAGTGCTTGGTCCCTGGACAATGGTTCCGTCCTACTCAATACTGAACTTTCATGCACCACAGCTTTCCACTCTCAGTTCAACTGGCACCCTTGCTACGCAGACGACGAGTGCGGCATTTGCTCCCAACGGCATGACAAATGCTCTTTGTCCGGTAGCGGGCGCCACCACGTATACCTTCTGCTCGCAGTACCTGTACAGCGACATCATTCTCAGCAACGTCATCAAGACGGGCATCGACAAGCTTCCATTCAACTGGCTTGCCGAGTACGAGCAGAACCTGAATTCCAGACGCAGCGCTAAGGACGGTCGCAAACACGATCAGTTGCTGTATGCAGAGGTAAGTCTTGGACAATTGAAGAACAAGGGCGATCTGCAAGTTGGTTACACCTATACACGCTCCGAGCAGGATGCAGTTATTGCTTCCTTCGCGGAAAGTGACCAGCGTGCTCCAACTAATACCCTGCAGCACAAGCTGTTCTTCAGCTACAAGATTCGCCCGAACACAGTTTTCTCCTACACGCAGTGGATCGGTCGCTATCTCGATCCGAATTTAATCTCGGCAAGCTCTAATCGGGCAACTGCCAATCCTTGGTTGAAGCGTGGACAGTACGACTTGGTCTACACCTTCTAGCAATACAACAAGCTAAAGAATGAAGCCGGAGCGGCCAGAGATGGGCCACTCCGGCATTGTTATTTTTAGCGTCCCTTACAATGCCCTCGTTACTTCTCCTGCGGCGCGACTATGAAAGACCGTGCACAAGGAGCTACAGGATTCTGGTACAGCTTCTATAAAGGCGGATATGGGTCGCTGCGTTATGGCATGCAGTATTCTTACACCCACAAAAACACTTGGCCGGGAGTTGGCGGCCGTCCGAAGGCTAACCAGAGCATGGTAATGACCTCGTTCCGTTAATACATCCCATAAGTTCAAAACAGAGTTGCTGAATACAAAACTGCGGATGTTACCCATCCGTACTTTTGTATTATTCAAAATTTCATTTTCAGAGCTGCATCGACCAATTATTAAGCGACGTGTAACTGCGAGGAAGGCACCTTAATTCGTTGTCGAACCCGATGCCGGGAAACGTAAAGTTTTCACTTTATACTTCCCCATCTAAGCAGATTACTCTAGAATCATTCAGCTTTCTTGTGTCCAGAGCCTGCCTTGCTCTGGGCTTTTGTTGTTTCCACACCACATTCACTCGCTTTCCCTTTGCCGTGCTTGGATGGAGGAGAAAAGCGAGGAGTTGAACATTGGAGCGTCGAGAGATGAGGAACTTTCAGAAGGTGGTGGCGGTGTTTGCGCTATCCGCAATGTGCCTAGCGGGGCCTGCGCCATCAGATACCCAGCCAGCCGCTAAGAAGAGCACAAAGCATCGCGCCGCAAAACCTGTTAAGCGAGATGAGACTGCCGAGAAACTGCGGCATCTGCAAGAGATGGTCGATCAGCAACAGGCCGCGATGCAGCAGATGCAACAGCAATTGCAGCAGACGCAGCAACAGTTGCAGCAAACACAGCAGCAGTTGACCCAGACTCAGCAAACTGCGCAACAAGCCGACGCAAAGATCGCTGCTGTTGAAAACAACAGCAACCTGCAGGTGCAGAAGGTTAGCTCTGACTTGTCAGACGTAAAGACCGCAGTGAACACTACCAACGTAACTGTCGAGAAAGAAGGGAAGCGTGTCGCCGAACTTGAACATCCCAACAGTATCGCTTACAAGGGTGTTCGCATTACGCCGGGCGGCTTCCTCGAAATGACAGGTGTGTACCGTTCGAAGGCGACTGTATCCGATCAGGCGACTCCGTTCAACGCGATTCCGCTGGCAAACCAGCCGAATACCAAGCTCAGCGAGTTTGGTTTCACCGCTCGCGACTCGCGCATCATCTTGCGCGCTGATGCCGACGCCGGCACGACGAAGCTGACTGGTTATTTCGAAATGGACTTCTTTGGCACCAGCACCACGGCGAATCTGAACCAGACCTCGAGCTATACGCCACGTATGCGCCAAGCCTGGGGACGTGCCAAGTTTGCAAACGGATGGACGATCACGGGCGGTCAGATGTGGAACCTTATTACGCTGAACCGCAAGGGAACCGACGCAGATAACGCGAACCTCTGGATTCCCAACATCATCGAGGCTCAGTACTCGGTTGGTTATGATTGGGGCCGTTTTGCTGAAATCCGCGTTTCAAAGACGGTTGCTAAGGACTTCTCAGTTGCTGTCGGTTTGGCTAATCCTTCCGCCCTCAACTCCGGTGCGACTTCTGCTGTCGCGGGATTGGCGACGCCTGGCGTGGGCCTGTACGGCAACACCGTCGTTACATCTTGCACGCAGAACGCTACAACGCTGGTCGTGACCTGCGCGCAGACTCCTCTGTACTCGCTCAACTTGTCTCCGGACATCATTGCAAAAATTGCGTATGACAGTCCGAAGGCTGGTCACTACGAAATCAAGGGACTCGCTCGCATCTTCCGCGATCGCGTTGTGCCGACCGCAACGACTGCGGGATTCAATAACACCGCGCTCGGCTATGGCGCAGGCGCTGGCGCTGTGATTCCGATCAAGCCCAAGAAGGTTGATTTCATACTGCAGGGACTTTGGGGTAGGGGCATCAGTCGCTACGAAGATTCAGGTCAGTTTGACTTCGTCGTGCGTTCGAACCCGACTGGGTTCAGGGGCGGAGATAACGACATGCGTCCGATCATGAGCTGGAGCGTGCTGGGTGGATTCGAAACTCACCCCACGAAGAAACTCGAGATCGATGCGCTGTTTGGCAACGAATACTATGACAAGACCACTTATGCAGTCGTGAACACAACTACTGGCGCTCTGTCACTCGCCGGTTACGGCTCGCCGACGAACGTGAACACAGGTTGCTTCTTCGAAACTGCAGCGCAGGCCGGTGGCACTCTTCCTGCTTGCACCGGCAACAACAAGAACATCTGGAACGGGAAAGTGTTTGGCTATTACGACGTCTACAAAGGCCCCATGGGCACTCTGCGTTATGGCATAGAGGGCGATTACATCAGCCGCAGAACGTGGGCCGGTGTAGGTGGAGCGCCGCGCGGGAACGATACCACGGTGTTTACCACCATGCGCTACATCTTCCCGTAAATACTTTCGGCTGCCTCGAAGGTGGACTGAAGCTGCCCAGCGTGAGTCGACAACTCACGCTGGTTTTGTTTTTGAGCGTGTTCGATCGCGGTGTATGCCAGTCGGAGCCCAATACTCCTTCGTTCGTGTCAAATCGGGATGTTCAACAAGGATTTCACCTTCAGCGGGTCTGCTTTCATCTGATGTTAACAATCGTTTGATACCGTCAGGTTGTGAGCATCAGTCCCAATCCGAACTTTCGCCCGCCGAGCAGCTTCCCAGTACCTGAGGCGATTGTGGCTGCCGAACGGAAAGAGCCGCAGCCCGTCTTAGCACAGGCGCCGAAGATTCACCTGCATACAAGCAAGATCAGCAAGTACATCGACATAGTCTTTCGGTACTCATTGCTTGCATGTTCCCTATCCGTAATTGCAGTTTTAGTGCTGTTCTTCTATGAGCTAACTCAGCGCTCCTCTCTTTCGATCTCGCGTTTTGGTCTGGGATTCTTTACAGGGCGAGTATGGGATCCGGTGTCCGGCGAATTTGGCGCGATGCCGTTCATTTACGGAACTCTGGTTTCATCGCTAGTAGCTCTGGTGCTCGCGGTTCCGCTCGCCGTAGGAGTCTCCGTTTTCACCACGGAACTGTGCCCGCGAAAGCTGCGTGGCATCGTTTCGTTCACCGTCGAGTTGCTGGCCGCGATTCCTTCAGTCATTTACGGACTATGGGGAATCTTCGTATTAGCTCCTATTCTGCGAAACAATGTGCAGCCGTTCCTAGCGCGCTTCTTCGGATGGACTGGGTTGTTCGAAGGTCCGGCGTTCGGTATCGGAATGCTGGCCGCAGGAATCATCCTGGCCATCATGATCGTTCCCATCATCGCCTCCATCACGCGTGAGGTCCTCGTAGCCGTGCCGCAGAGTCAGCGTGAAGCTGTGTTGGCGCTCGGTGCAACACGTTGGGAGATGGTGCGTATGGCGGTGCTTCGCAATGCACGCGCGGGCATCATGGGCGGAATCATTCTTGGGTTGGGGCGCGCCATCGGCGAAACGATGGCGGTAACGATGCTGATAGGCAATCGTCCCGAGATTGCGCGCTCGCTCTTCGCGCCGGGTTACACCATGGCCTCGGTGATTGCAAATGAATTCTCAGAGGCAACTGACGATCTTTATCTGAGTGCGCTGGTTGAGATCGGCCTGGCGCTGCTCATAGTTACCGTCATTGTGAATGCATGCGCACGACTGCTGGTGTGGTCCATTACTCGTGGACACTCGGTGAGAGCCAATGCCTAAAGTTTCGCGTGAGCTCAGCCTGACTCGTCGATTTTCCAATCTGTGTTTCGTGTTCTTGGCAGCCCTGGCGTCGGTCGTTGTCTTAGCGCCGCTGGTGGCCATCTTCGGATATCTCGTCTACAAGGGAATTGGCTCTATTAGCCTCGATTTCCTGACGCACACTCCGCGCCCTGTGGGAGAATCCGGTGGCGGTATGGCCAACGCCATCATCGGTTCAGTAATGATCCTGGGCCTTGGCTCGCTTATCGGTGTGCCGCTCGGGATTGGTGCTGGGATCTATCTTGCGGAGTTCGGACGCGGGCGCCTCGTCACTGCTGTTCGATTTACGGCTGACGTGTTGAATGGCATCCCATCCATTGTGGTTGGCATTGCCGTTTATGCTCTCGTGGTTCTTCCTCAGCAACACTTTTCTGCACTTTCGGGTGGCGTTGCGCTCGGAGTCATGATGATTCCCACGATTGCGCGCACCACGGAAGAGATGCTGCTGATGGTGCCGAATACGATTCGCGAAGCTGCACTCGGACTCGGCATTCCACAGTGGCGAACGACCTTGCAAGTAACGTTGCGAACTGCGTCCAAGGGTGTGATCACCGGTGCGATGCTCGCGTTCGCTCGGGTGGCCGGCGAAACCGCGCCACTGCTTTTCACGGCTTTCGGAAATCAGTTCTGGAATCTGAATCCGAATCAGCCTACCGCGGCCTTGCCCATCCAGATCTTCGCGTACGCCATTTCGCCATTCGATGAGTGGCACCGTCAAGCTTGGGCCGGAGCATTGATACTGATTGTCTTGATTGTGGTTGCCGTTTCCGCCGTGCGCGTTGTCACAAGCCGTGGACGCATGGACCACGCCTAAAGTTTAAGGAGCCTTCACCGATGGGTGTTGGAATTGAAGTGAAAGACCTGAATGCCTGGTTTGGAAAGACACAGGTCTTGCATGAAATCAATATATCGATATGTGCCAATGCAGTGACCGCTGTGATTGGACCCTCCGGTTGCGGGAAGTCGACCTTTGTACGCTGTCTCAATCGAATGCACGAAACGATTGCTGACGCACGCGTCAGTGGATCGGTGCAGGTTGGTGACATTGACGTGTATGGGCCCAACACGCTGGCCGTTGATGTGCGCCGTCGCATCGGAATGGTATTTCAAAAGCCAAATCCGTTCCCGACCATGTCGATCTACGACAACGTGGCCGCCGGACTACGGCTCAATGGCTACAGCAACCGTCACGAACTCGATGAAATCGTAGAGCACTCCCTGCGCATGGCCGCGCTTTGGGAGGAAGTAAAAGATGTGCTGAAGAAGAAGTCCGGCGCATCGCTCTCCGGAGGTCAGCAGCAGAGGCTTTGTATTGCACGCGCTCTGGCTGTACAGCCCGAATTGCTCCTGATGGACGAACCCGCCAGTGCGCTCGATCCGATCTCGACGGGCAAGATTGAGGAACTGATTTTCCAACTCAAAACGCAATACACCGTCGTCATAGTAACCCACAACATGCAGCAGGCCGCGCGCGTTGCCGATCACACTGGGTTCTTCCTGATGGGCAAACTCGTCGAGTACGACAAGACCGAAAAGATATTCACTACACCCTCCGACAAGCGAACGGAGGATTACATTACTGGCAGGTTTGGATAATGCGCACGCGATTTCAGCAGGGCTTGGATGAATTGAAAGAACGTTTGCTCAAGATGGGCGGAATGGCCGAAGCTGCCATCGAACTGGCGGCAGATTCGTATCGCAGGCGCGATGCTCGGCTCTCTCAGCAGGTCTTTGAGCGCGAGAAGATGATTAATCAGAGCGAGCGCGACATTGACGAAATTGCAGTCGATCTGCTCGCAATGCAACAGCCGATGGCAACGGATCTTCGATTCGTTCTCTCGGTCTTGAAGATCAATTCAGATCTTGAGCGAGTGGGCGATCTTGCCGTGAACATTGCGCAACGCTCATTGGACTTGTTGCAGGATCCGGAGATGGATGTCCCGGTCGATATTGGGCGCATGACTGCAGCTGTCTCGACAATGGTTCGCCGCGCTCTGGAATCATTTCTGTCTGCGAAGACCGACGTCGCGCAAGCGGTCCTCGAAATGGACAGCATTGTCGATCGCATGAAGGACGAAGCGTTTGTCGTTCTAGTCGAGCAGATGAAGAACAATCCAGACAAGATTCGGCCTTACCTGGACGTTCTGCTAATCACGCGTTCGCTGGAGCGAATTGCTGATCACGCCACAAACATCGCGGAGGACGTGATCTTCTGGATCAGCGGCGCCGATGTCCGCCACAATGTTCGTTTTGTTCAGGAGCCGGATGCGGACGCTCCCCGCAGTCAGTAATGGCAGGCCTATGCTGGTCCACTAACGACAAAGGCCTTGAGATTTTCGCATTGGTATGCGGCGCGATAGATGTCGCACGCATAGCAGTCGCCCGGTCGGCAGCAACTGTGATTCATCCAGCACGGAGTGCTCGCTCCCGCTGAGTTGCTGCAGTGGTGCCTATTTTCACCGCAGTGACGAATCTCCCAACAGGGAAGCAACGCCAGCAGGTGCCGGATGCCCGCAAAGTTCAGGCCCGCTTCGCGAACCAGGCGCAGTACGGTGGCAATCCACGGATAATCAGCTTCCGTGAAGTACCTCGTTCCTTTTTCCGATTTCAGAGGAATGAGCAATCCTTCGCGTTCGTAGAGGCGCAGCAAATCCACAGACACGTCGAAGTGTCGCGCGACCTCGCCGATCTTGATCTTCTTGGGAGCCCCGGTTCGGGGCTTGGGCAGATCTGCGAACACCGGCGCCGGCATGTATGCGTTATCCATCTGAACCTCTCCTTCACTGAATGGGCAAGGTCGCCCACCTTGAACAATTCTGCAACCGGAGTGCCAATCTGTTCGGTTTTGGGAATCTGAGCTAAGCCTCAGCTTTTCAGACGTTTACCTTCTTGCTCATTTTTTAGAATTTCTGGAGCATGGGGGCTAGAAAACGGAAAATCGCGCACCCGGGGGTGAGATGCCTCACCCTGCTCTAATCGGCCCAGTGCTCAGGACTTAGTGTCATTGTGTGGTGATGTAGCGCACAGACTTTTGCGGAGGACTAGGTCAAGCTTTCCAACCGGAAAAAGGGACCCTTGATGAATTCAGCGTCTGTCACAACAGCCGCAATCCGAGATTTTCTTCAGCTTAGAGAACACGCACGTGCAATCGGGGCGCTTCGGGTGGCTATTGTCGCCGCAGAGGATGATGTGGCCCTAGGCGCCGCCTCTGACGCGCTTGCGCTTGGCATCGCGGTTCCACAACTCCTTGGTGACGTGCAGAAGATCGAGACGCGTGCACGGAATTTAGGATTCGAAAACCTGCTCGAAAAAGCGCAGATGATTCAGGTTCCCACAGCTAAACAGGCCGCATGTTTGGCCTGCCAAATGGCTGCCTCCGGAGAGACGGACATCCTGCTGAAGGGGCATCTGCGAACGGACGAACTGCTGCGAGCTTTGCTTGAACGGCAAGCTGGATTACGCACCGGACGACTGCTAAGCGACGTGCTTTTGTACGAAGACACACTCGGCGGACAGAAACGTCTCGTCGGTATCACCGATGGCGGATTGAACGTTCTCCCCACAGTCGACCAGAAGCGACAGATCGTGTTGAACGCCATCGATGTCCTGAATTGCATCGGTATAGATCGCCCCAAGATTGCAATCATGAGCGCCACCGAAGCTGTTACGGACTCCGTTCCCTCTACCATCGACGCTGCGGAGCTGGCGGCGATGTGCGAACGTCGTGAGTTCGGTGATGCTGAAGTTTTCGGCCCACTGGCGCTGGACAATGCGCTTGTCCTTAGTGCAGCAAAGGCTAAGGGCATCAGCAACCCCGTGGCAGGTGCAGCCGATTGTTTGGTAGTGCCTAATATTGAAGCTGGTAATTTACTTGGTAAAGCAGTGAAGTATCTCGGTCATTCGCAGTGTGCCCATGTAGTCGTTGGAGCCCGGGTTCCGGTTCTCATTCCCTCACGGGTTGAAAGTTCGGATGACAAGGTCAACGCCATGGCGCTTGGAGTTCTCTTCAAAGCACATAATCATCTCAAGCATGAGGTGCAATCATGACCCTTCGGCCGAATCTTCTAGCCATTAATCCCGGTTCTACATCAACGAAGTTCGGACTTTATCTCGATGGCGAACCATTGCTCGTTCGGAACCTGCAACACAGCAAGGCGGAACTTGCTTCGTGCGGGCCAGACGTCCTTTCCCAGTTGGAGTTGCGCCTTCAGTGCTTGCAGGATGAGTTGGAAGCGAGCGGCATGCGGCTGAATGGGTTGCTTGCTGTTGTGGCACGCGGTGGATTGCTGCATCCGGTGCAGGGTGGCACCTATCGCGTGAATGAACGCATGTTAGAAGAGTTGCGCCGAGCCGAGCGTGGAGAGCATGCTTCAAATCTTGGTGCGTTCCTGGCGCACGCAATCGCTGAGCGAATCGATGTGCCTGCCTATATCGTCGACCCAGTTGCAGTAGACGAATGGGCGGAGGAGGCTCGGCTGTCCGGTTGTGCGCAACTCGTTCGTCCTTGCCTTTCTCATGCATTGAATTGCAAGGCGATTGCACGCCGCTTTGCCAACGAAGTGGGTGGCTCGTATCAGGAACTGCGTCTTGTGGTCGCTCATCTCGGCAGCGGACACACGATCAGCGCTCACGTCGGCGGACGCATGATCGACGCAACGAACTCCCGCGAAGAGGGCGCCTTCTCCTCCGAGCGTGCGGGATCGGTTCCTGCAATTGAGTTGGTCAAGCTTTGCTTCAGCGGGAAGTACACCCGAAAGCAAGTCGAAACCATGCTCACCCGCGAAGGCGGGCTGATCTCCTATCTTGGCACGGCCGATCTTCGCGAAATCGAGCAGCGCATTGATCGCGGAGACGAACGCGCCAGCCTGGTATTCCGTGCAATGGCCTATCAGATCGCAAAAGAGATCGGAGCCATGGCTTGTGTGCTGCATGGGAAAGTTGATGCCATCCTGCTGACCGGAGGAATGTCCCATAGCTCACGTCTCACCTCCGCCATCGTTGATGCCGTACAGTGGATCGCTCCCGTGAAGGTCTATGCGGGTGAAGACGAATTGCACGCATTGATCGAGGGCGCATTGCGCGTATTGCGACACGAGGAACAAAGCCGCGAATTCGATGTCGCGGCAGAACAGCCTGTTCTGGTCTAGAAACGAAACGGGCCGGAGCAGTCCGGCCCTTCCTACCCTCTGTTGTGGCATGCCACTCAGCAATTGCTCCTACTCTCCTCAGGCGCAACTCTCGATCACCTACGGTTTACCTTGCATTGCAATAGAGCCGAAGCGGGGGCACTCTGGTCATGGTTATGTTCCGCCTTGATTACATTTCATGCTTACTTACCATCGTCTCCACTCTCATGGTGGGGCGACGGATGTGGCAGGGCTGGATTGTGGCCGGAGTGAATAGTTTCATCATCTGTGTTATCGGCCTCAAGACTGCACAACTCGGATTCATCCCGGCCAATCTTTTCTGCCTCGCCATTTACGTTTTCAACGTCGCACGCTGGCGTCATCCCGCAGAGGATGACAAGGCGAAAGCTCCGCGACAGAACAACAATGTGATAACAATGAAGAGTGTGGACTCCGTCCCAATCCGAACCACAGGCAAACTCTCGCTTGTCGTCACCCAGCGACCCGAATTACTTCACGAACACTGAAGTCGCCGCACACTACGCGAACGTTCGACCGTTTTTTCACCGGAGCGTGGTGAGCCGAGTTTGTGAGCTTACCGGGTTGTCGCGCTTCGCTCGAGCACTGGACGTTGGCTGCGGATCGGGACAGTCTTCTATCGCTCTTGCTGAGATTGCGGAAAGCGTATTGGCCATCGACGCTTCCGAACCGATGCTGCGCCACGCGCAACCGCATCCTCGCATCACCTATCGGCTTGGACGCGCGGAGGACTTTCCCTGCACAGAAGGTGAGTTCGACATCATTACCGTAGGTTCTGCGTTGCACTGGTTTGATCAGTCAAAGTTCTTCAGCCAGTGCCAGCGTGGACTCGGTCACGATGGAGTGCTCGTCGTCTACAACGATCACTTCACGACACATCTCGAAGGCGTGGCCGAATGCAAGCGCTGGATGCGGACGCAGTATGCCAAGCGGTTCCGCCCCTCGCGTCGTGGGATGCGCGACATGAACGAACTTATTGCTTCTCAGCACGGCTTTGCCGTTGCGCATCGAGCATCGTTCGAACATCACGTCCCGTTCTCTCGTCAGAAATTCATCTCCTACCTGCTGACCCGCAGCAACACCATAGCGGCGATTCACTCCGGGCGTGAGACCCACGCCAGTGTGTGTGACTGGCTCAATTCAGAACTCAAGCCGATCATCCCGGACGGTGTAGTCGGTTCGTTCATTTTCAAATGCAACATTTGGATTCTCCGCCGCGCTCTCGCTGACTAAACAGCACCCATCTGCCTACTCTCATCAGCACAGACTTAGGCACCCGAGTGATTCAGCCTCGCCGCCCGGAAACCCGCACTCGTCGCGCTTCATCAGAGTTCTCTGCGTCATTGGAGAGAGTCTTGCCACGGGTAGCGATGCAGAGATTCTGGCTATCGTTTGTGCTCATCTCAGCCGCGACATTGGTTGCGGCCGCGTGGGTTTCGTGTGGCACCGGCAGTTCTACCGGAGGGACTGCAAGTACAGGTACTGGGAGTCCCACCAGCGCGCCGCAAACAGGTGCTGCCGATGTGCTCACATATCACAACGACCTTGCCCGCACTGGCCAGAATCTGCAGGAAACATCACTCACCTTGGCAACAGTGAACTCCTCCAGCTTCGGCAAAGTTCGTTTCCTACCTGCTGACGGCAAAGTCGATGGCCAACCGCTGTACGTATCCAACCTGAACGTCGCGGGCCAGAATCGGAATGTCGTTTACGTGGTGACGGAGCACGACAGCGTGTTTGCATTCGACGGCTCGAGCGGCCAGCAGCTATGGCACTCATCCGTACTCGGAGCGAATGAAACTCCAAGCGACGATCATGGATGCAGCCAGATCACACCTGAGATTGGCATCACTTCTACACCTGTCATTGATCGCCAACGCGGCACAAATGGCACGATTTACGTCGTAGCTATGTCAAAGGATTCCACCGGCCGCTATCATCAGCGACTGCATGCCCTCGATCTTGCGACCGGCTCAGAACAACTCGGCGGTCCGAAAGAAATATAGGCCTCCTACCTGGGCACCGGGGAAAACAGTTCGGGAGGAAGCGTTGCTTTCGATCCCGGCCAGTATGCCGAGCGCGTAGGACTGCTGCTTCTGAACGGCGTTATCTATACGGCTTGGACCTCGCATTGCGACATCCAGCCTTATACGGGATGGGTAATTGGATACGACACAACTACGTTGAATCAGACATCCGCAATCAACCTCACACCCAATGGAAGCGAAGGCTCCATTTGGATGAGCGGAACTGCCATGGCTGCCGATGCGGGCGGAAACATCTACTTCCTTGATGCCAATGGCACGTTCGACACGATACTCGATGCGAACGGGTTCCCAAGTCATGGGAATTTTGGCAACTCATTCATCAAGCTCTCGACTGCCAACAACCATCTTGCGGTTGCGGACTACTTCTCGCCGTTCAATACTGTGCAGCAGTCAAGCGTCGATCAGGACCTTGGTTCAGGCGGCGCAATCGTATTGCCTGATCTGAAGGATACTTCGGGTGCCGTTCGCCAGTTAGCTGTCGGGGCAGGCAAGGACGCGCATATCTATGTAGTGGATCGTAACGCCATGGGAAGGTTCGATCCCCAGAAGAACGATGTTTATCAGGAAATCGCGGGCCAACTTGGCGGTTCGGTGTTTTCGATGCCAGCGTATTTCAACAACGTTCTGTATTTCGGAGCGGTGGGAGACAGATTGAAAGCCTTTTCGATTGCTAATGCAAAACTATCCACTGCTCCCTCTGCCGAAAGTGGCACTAGTTTCAGGTATCCAGGGACAACTCCTAGTGTCTCGGCCAACGGCACATCGGATGGAATCGTATGGGCAGTTGAGAACGGCAGCACCGCCGTGCTGCATGCCTACAACGCCTCTAACATTGCACAGGAACTCTACAACAGCAGCCAAAATGCTTCTCGCGACAGCCTTGGCACAGGAAATAAGTTCATCACGCCCACGATCGTGAATGGACAAGTTTTCGTCGGCACAACAAACGGTGTAGCCGTGTACGGCCTTCTGCATTGAGCGTTGCTTGGTCCGGCCCACTAGGTCCGCTATGGGGTACGTGAACAGCGTTTTGGCCTCAATGCTGCGGCCGAAGCAGGCTTTCAGCAATTCGTGTTCACTTGGGAATCAGGAAGGATGCAATCAGGAAGCAACGATTCACGACTGAGAGTTTCTGTCTGTTTGTTGGGAATTTTGGAGGCGCGGGGCGGAATCGAACCGCCGAATAAAGGTTTTGCAGACCTCTGCCTTACCACTTGGCTACCGCGCCTTGAAGCGAAAAGTAAAGCTTAGAACAGGCTTGGAGAGCAGCCGTCTTTCACGGCAAACCCTCGCACGGCGGCGAGGGTTTAGAAATTTCTGGAGCGGGAGACGGGATTTGAACCCGCGACTTCGACCTTGGCAAGGTCGCACTCTACCACTGAGTTACTCCCGCTCGACTTTTCAATCTTAGACAAAGCACATTGCTCTGTCAAACGCACTTGGCCCTGAAACTGTGGATATATAAGGCTATTTGCTGTTTGCCTCAGTCCACTGCGACTGCGGAACCACCTCGGCCCCTACCACCTGCCCGTCCCGGAAATGCAGAATACGATGGCCAAATCGGGCGGCTTCGGGATTGTGCGTAATCATCAGCACCGTCTGTCCGAGTTCCTGGTTCGAGCGACGCAGCATCTCCAGCACCGCATTTGAATTCTGGGTGTCAAGATTACCCGTAGGCTCATCGGCCAGCACTATTGCAGGTTTGTTGATCAATGCTCTGGCCAGCGCCACACGTTGCTGCTCGCCACCGCTCAATTCGCTGGGGCGATGATCAAGGCGTTTCTCAATGCCAAGCAGTTTCGTGATGTTGTGAAAGTATTCCTGGTCCTGATTTCCCTTATCCCCCGCAATGTTGATTGCGATGTTGATGTTGTCGCGTGCAGTCAACGTGGGCAGCAGGTTGAACTTCTGGAAAACGAAGCCGATCTTGTCGCGCCGAAGGTGGGTACGCTCCGAATCGGTTGTCTTCGCAAAATCGGTGCCGTCGATCAGCACGCGTCCTGAATCGGCCTGGGCCAATCCGCCGAGAATATAAAAGAGGGTAGACTTGCCGCTGCCCGAGGGGCCTACGACGGTCAGGAATTCTCCCCGCTCTACTTCGAACGAAACGCCCCGCACTGCCTGAACGTTGACTTTGCCAACGTGGTAAGTCTTGGTGACGTTCTCAACTTGAATGATAGGTGCCATGAGTGTGCTTATCCATATTACACGAGCGCTATCGCACACCTGCTATCGGCATTACGACAAAGGCGGAGCACCTGCGCTCCGCCTTTAGATTTCGCATCAGGAATTGCTCACCAGGCTTTCAGTGTCACCTTGTCCAGAAGCACCGTGTACGGCGTGGGCCTGCCATTCAAGTCCATCTGGAATGCAACGTTCAGTTCGTTCACGCTGGATCCTCTCGATCCGCCGTACCGGTTGATGTAGTGGGTTGCGCCGTTCAGCGTCACCGATATGAAGTGAGTTTGGCCGTTCACCCGCTCCAGTTGCCACACCAGATGATTCCACGTGTAGGTGGGCGGAGCCGTGCAGGCTACGCCTGTGTGCATCCAGTACGCGCCGGAAGTATTCCACACATCCCATTGCTTTGCGGCCACGTTGCATTGCGTGCCGAAAATGTATTTCCTTCCGCCGACAGACTGGTTGACGTCGAACTCCAGTGCCTGTGGCGCACTTGCATCGGTGTAGTAGAAGTAAACGTCGTAGGCGAAGTGCGATGTCCCTCCATTCGCCCCAAGTTGCTTCCACCACAGGGCGTTGCCGTAGGGAGTCGAGCCGCCGATCCAGAACTTTATTGCTCGTCCGTCCATCGAAGGCGAGCTTATGTTCTGGGTCATCGAATAGGGAACAGTTGGGCCATTGCCGCCAATCCCGGCGCAGGCGCCGCAGTTAGACCAACCGCTAAGCTGGTCAATGTTGGAGTAAGTCGTAGACCCTGAACTTGTAGTTGTAGTGCCGCCACCACTGCTGCTTGAACCTACATTGACGGTGATTGTGCCGGATTTCGCATACCCGCCGTGCGTGTCCCATGACTGCACGACGACCGAATGCGAACCGGTCGCAACAGAAACATAGTCGTTGAGAGACGTCGCGCTTTTTTGATCCACGAGCTTGCCATCAACGTAAACCTGCATGGTGGTAACTGGATACGACATAGTCGCCGAAGCGACCACATGCATCGGTGACGCTGTAGTTTGTCCCGAGGTGGGCGAGGAAACTGATACCCCGGCAAACGCGGCAGAGACGGAGAACATAACGCTCGCTGCGAGTTGTAGTTGTCTCTTCAAAACGAACACTCCTTGCGGAAGTTGTATCGAGTACCAGCGCAAGAGACTAATGGCCCGGAGTACCCCACGATAGCCGCAGAAAGTCCTATTCTTCTTTGGGTTTTAACCTTAGGTGATCTAGGGCCTTACGTGACCGCGAGAGCTGGATTTCACCTAGTTGAATGCTTGCAAGCAATTGGTACACAGCCGAATAGATGACGAGAGACAACTCCGCTTTCTAAGTACTCTCTGGTTGATCAGCAACTGAATGGCACAGGCACACGTGTTCCCTTACAGGCACCTTAAGGCCCGAATCTAGGGTTGATCCACTAGCAGGCTTGGGCGCGACTCACAATCGCTGAAGTCAAAGTGCGGCGAGGCCCGCGACGTTTCACCAGCAAGAGTCGGATACGCTCCAGAAGTTCCGCCTGTGCGAACGTTCCCTTGCGTAGGAGCAAATCGACCAGAGGGTCCGCATCGCACAGGTTCACATTCCCGCTCAAGAGGATGGCTCGCACTTCAGGCGACCGCTCTTTCATGCGGGTCACCATGTCTGTGCCAGAACCATCGGGCAGGTGCGCATTGCTCAAGATCAAGTCCACACTACTGTTCTTGAAGATTTCCATCGCCTGTACTGCGGTGTTGCAGGTCATCACGCGATAGCCTCGCGTTTGAAGCGTGACCTTCTGGATTGAGAGGCTTTGTTCGTCGTCCACACACAGAATTGTCTTCTTTACAGTCATCGTGAATGGCTCTATCTCACCTGTGATCCAGACTGCATGGATCGTGCGATGTGGCGCATCGTCAGGCTTAGCGGTGTCAGGAATCGTATGTAGAAGCTTCGATTCTGACAAGTGCAAAGTTAGCCATTTGCATTCTGATCACGATGCCGTAAAGAGCAACCCTGCGAAACGCCTTCAAAACCTACAACTTTGCTATTGATTGCAATGCAAACTCGCCGCGAGCGACCTCTACCACTTCGCCGCCTACACGTACATCTGTGACACCATCGCCAACCTTGCGTCCGCGAATTCGGATGAAACTTGGCCGTCCGATCTCCAGCCCCTGCTCGATCAAGCCTTGCGTCTCGCTGGCGAGCACGCCGTGTTGGACCGCCCATGCCGTGCAGCATCCTGCCGCGGAACCCGTCGCCGGGTCTTCGCCGTTATAGAACTGCATGCGAGCATGTAGCGTGGCTCCCGGAGTCACCGTCTCGCGAGTGACGAAATAAAAGAACTTGCCATCGTGTTCATTGGTGAACTCGGTCGCGCTCTTCTGATCGACACGCAAATCGCGCATCGCTGCGAGTGATTTCAGCGGCACCATCGTGAAAGGTGTTCCGGTAGAAACTGTTTGAATCGGCAGCGACGTGTCGAAGTCTTCCAGCGGCACACCAGTTGCTTCGGCAATGACATCTGCTGGATAGCGCTCGCCAAATTCAGGATCGCGCTGTCGCATCTCGCCCGAGAGCGATCCGTCGGCCGTCAACGTGAACTCAACGGGAATCTTGCCTACCTTCAAGTCGAGTTCGATTCGATTCGTTTTGCGCTCCTGAGCCAGAACCCAAGCTGTTCCAAGTGTCGGATGTTCGGCGAATGGCAGTTCTTCCTGCGTGGTGAAGATACGGACTCGCACACCATCCTGCCGTTCAATCTGTGGCTCGCGATGCAGGATAAAAGTCGTTTCTGACAGATTCGTTTCTTTGGCAAGCGCCTGCATCTCGGCATCCGTAAGCCCGCCCGCGTTGGTGAATACCGCAAGCTGGTTGCCTTCGAGTGCATAGTGGGTGAATACGTCAACGAGTACGTAGGAATAGCGCCGAATGCCAGTCATCGAATTCTCCTCGACATCAGAGTATCGCAGACTTGCGACATCGAGAATTGGCGCAAAAAGAGCGGCCCCGAAGGGCCGCAGGAGACGACAATCTTTTGATTCACCAACCCTGCTAGCAGATTCGCGGTAATTGCTCTCCACTTAGCATGTCGATGACGCGCGTTGTGCCGATGCGGCTTTTCATCTTCACCACACCGCCGCGATCTTCCGTAACGCGCCCAATCTCAACTGCACCCGCCGTGTGCTGATCGCCACGCAAAAGCTCCAACGCCCGCGCGGCTTCCGCCTCCGGCACAAAGACAATCATGCGGCCCTCGTTCGCGAGATACAGCGGATCGAATCCGAGCACTTCGCACGCTCCACTGACGTCGTCGCGCACAGGAATCTTCATCTCCTCGATCAGGATTTGCGATCCTGTCGCTTCGGCAATTTCGATCAGTGTCGTGCCGAGTCCACCACGCGTCAGGTCGCGCAGGCAGTGAACCTCAACGCCGCCTGCAATCAGCGCTTGTACCGCGCCGTTCAGCGGAGCGCAGTCGCTCTCGATTGCCGACTCGAATTCCAGGCCCTCGCGAGTCGCCATGATCGCAATTCCGTGACGGCCAATGTCACCGCTTAGCAGAACAACGTCACCCGCCTTCACACTTGCCGGCCCGATCGTCAATCCATGTTCGATCACGCCGACGCCCGCAGTGTTGATGAACACGCCATCACCCTTGCCACGATCGACTACCTTCGTGTCGCCCGTGACCAGTTGCACGCCAGCGGTTTCGGCTGACTGCTTCAAGCTCTGCACCACGGCCCAGAGCGTTTCCATCGGCAGGCCTTCTTCGAGAATCAGCCCACAGCTCAGGTAGACCGGCCTTGCGCCGCACATCGACAGGTCATTTACAGTGCCGTTGATGGCCAGCGAGCCAATGTCGCCTCCAGGGAAGAACAGCGGATGCACCACGTAGGAATCAGTCGTAAATGCCAGACGCGTTTTGCCCAACTCAAACACCGCGCCGTCATGCCGCGTCTCCAGCAATGGGCTGTTGAACGCTGGCAAAATCATCTTTTCGATCAGTTGGTGCATCAACTTGCCGCCGCCGCCGTGTGCCAGTGTTACCGTCGGATAATCCGTGATTGGCATGGGGCAGTTCAGCGTGAAATCTTTGATGGTGCTCATCCGTTATACCTTCCCGGCTGTCGCCAACTCGGCGCGCCGATACCGATAATACGCGGCACAGGCTCCTTCGTTCGAGACCATTGGTGCGCCCAGCGGTTTTTCCGGCGTGCATTGCTTGCCGAAAGCCGAGCATTCATGCGGTTTTTTCTGCCCTTGCATGATCAAGCCACTGATGCACAGCGAGCTTTCCTCTGCCGTGTAATCGCCGACGTTGAACTTGAGTTCGGCGTCATACTCCGCATATTCAGGACGCAATCCAAGTCCGCTCGATCCAATCTCGCCGATCCCGCGCCACTTGCGGTTCACTACCATGAATACTTCTTTAACGTAATGCTGCGCCGGGCGATTACCGCTCTCCGTAACCGCGCGTGTGTACTGATTCTCGACCTCGTAGTGTCCCTGCTCTAGTTGCGCTACGCACATCGCGATGCCTTGCAAAATGTCGAGTGGTTCGAATCCGGTAACGACGATCGGCACCTTGTATTTCGCGGCAATGGGAAGGTACTCGTCGTATCCCATGATGGCGCAGACGTGTCCCGCGGCGAGGAATCCCTGCACGCGGTTCGTTGGCGAACCCAGAATCGCCTCCATCGCCGGAGGTACGAGCACATGAGATACCAGCACAGAGAAATTCGTGATGCCCAGCTTTTTTGCTTGGTAAACGGCCATCGCGTGCGCTGGAGCTGTCGTCTCGAATCCCACGGCGAAGAACACAACTTCCTTCGTCGGGTTTTCTTTGGCGATCTTCAGCGCATCAAGTGGTGAGTAGAGAATACGCACATCTCCGCCCCGCGCCTTGATCCCGAACAGATCGACTTCGCTTCCTGGCACGCGCAGCATATCGCCAAACGAGCAGAAGATTACGTCCGGGCGTTCAGCAATCTTCACTGCCTTGTCGATCAACTCCAGAGGGGTGACGCACACCGGGCACCCCGGCCCGTGCACCAGTTCGATTTCTTTTGGCAACAATTCGTCGATCCCAAATTTCACGATGGCGTGCGTCTGTCCGCCGCATATCTCCATCAGCGTCCATGGACGCGTCGTAATGCGCCGAATTTCTTGCGCGAAACCTTGTGCCGCGTTGGCGTCGCGATACTCCGATGAAAACTTCACTGCTTCACTCCTGGATCCGGCGACAACTCTCCGAGCTCACCAAGTTCGCCCATCTCTTTGAGATATCCAAAAACCTTGCCAGCCTCTTCTTCGTCCACCACGCTGATGGCGAAGCCGACATGCACCAGCACGTAGTCGCCGATCTTAGCTTCCGGAACGTAGGCCAGATTCACTTCTTTCAGCACTCCGCTAAAATCCACGCGAGCCTGTCGCGCCAGATCCTCGCCGCTCACGCTGACAATCTTTCCGGGCACTGCTAAACACATATCCGCTCCTTCGCAATCTTTTTCAATCGCAATTCTCGTGCTGCCGCCACTACCTGTCCCAACGCTATGCCACCATCATTCGGCGGAATCCTCTGATGCCAGTAAACCTTCACACGTTCGGCCTGCAGTCGAATAACCGTCAACTCGGTCAGCAATCGATTCTGAAAACATCCACCGCTCAACGCGACTGGCATTCCCGCATTCCGGGCCGCCATACGCGAAATCATCTCAGCCAACGTATTATGAAACTTCTTCGCCATCGTTTGCTGTTTCACGCCCTGCTCAACTTCGGCAAGAATACCTCTGAGCATCGGAGCCCAATCCAACTCCGCAGGCGCATCGGCGGTTGAGGGCCCGACAATCTCGAACTCGTACACGCTGCGCTCATCACTCTGTGCCGCGGCCCACTCAAGTTCCATCGCAGCCTGCCCTTCGAATCGCGATATCTGCCGCAGCCCGATCAGCGAAGCCACGGCGTCGAACAGACGCCCCATGCTCGATGTCCACGGGCTGTTCAATCCCTGGCACAGCATTCGTTCAATAATCTTGCGCTCTGTTGCAGGAAACGCCCGAACCGGGAACAGCGACTCTTGCCCAAAAAACTCGTTTCCTATCGCTTCGAACAGCATGCCCACCGCACACCTGCGCGGCTCACGTACGGCCCGTTCGCTCCCCACCAGCCGGAATGGTCTCAGTCGAGCAATGCGAGAATATCCATATTCATCGATCTTTAGAAACTCTCCGCCCCAAACCGTCTGATCCGGTCCCCATCCGCTTCCATCGCAGGCGACGCCAAGCGCTGGAGCTTTGACCTCATTCTCCGCCATGCACGCCAAGACATGCGCGTAATGATGCTGTACTCCCGTTGGCTCTGCGCAAACCCGATGCGCGTATCCGGTCGAGATGTAGTTCGGATGAAGATCGCAGGCCACTGTTTCAGGCGTAGCTTCGTACAGATTCTCAAGGCTGCCGATCACGCGCTCGAAAGCCGCACTAGCCTGATCTGTCTCGAGATCGCCGATATGCTGGCTAACGAATACTTGGCGTCCCACTGACAAAGCGACAGTGTTCTTCTGGTGCGCACCCACCCCAAGGAGTTTCGGCATTTCTTCTTCGAGACGCACAGGCAGCGGCGCGAATCCACGCGCTCTACGCATCACCATCTCACGCCCGGCCATCACGCGCACAATCGAATCATCGACATGCCTAAGAATCGGCCTGTCATGCACGAGCAGCGCATCGGCTATTCCGCTCAGCCGCTCCAGCGCGTTACGTTCATCGATGCAGATCGGTTCATCGCTCAGATTGCCGCTGGTCGCCACCACAGGGAAGCCCAAATCGCG
This sequence comes from Koromonas humicola, assembly GCF_059726255.1. NCBI lineage: Bacteria > Pseudomonadati > Acidobacteriota > Terriglobia > Terriglobales > Koromonadaceae > Koromonas > Koromonas humicola. The sequence continues at coordinate 3,166,335 of NZ_AP040873.1, read as the reverse complement.
CATGAGCAGATGGTGCAAGGGTGTGTAGGCCACCATCACACCTAGCATCGGATTCCCCGGCGCGACGGACGCAGCCAAACTCGATGCCTCGATGCTCTTGCGCCTCACCAGCACAATCGGCGATTCCGGCGAGCGCAACAACCGTTCTTCGGGCGGCGAAAGATCGCATTCCTTGAGCACGTCTTCCACCGTGGGATACATCAGCGCGAACGGCTTTTCTTCCCGATGCTTGCGTTCGCGCAACGTGCGCACAGCCTGTTCATTGCGCGCATCGACCATCAAGTGAAATCCGCCGAGTCCCTTCACTGCCACAACTTTGCCCTGGCGAATCGCTTCGGCAGCTCCCATCAGGGCGCTATCCTGGTGCGCCAACACCTCTCCAGAGATGCCCCATAGTTCCAATTGCGGACCGCATTCCGGACAGGCGTTCGGCTGCGCGTGGAACCTGCGATCCATGGGATTGCCATATTCGCGCTGACACGCGGGGCACATTGTGAACTTCTTCATCGTCGTGCGTGGACGGTCGTAGGGAAGTGCTTCGATGATCGTGTATCGTGGGCCGCAGTTTGTGCAGTTCGTGAACGGGTATCGGAAACGTCGGTCGGTCGGATCGAGTATTTCCCGCAGACACTCAGGGCAGGTCGCAATATCGGGCAGTACTAGAGCGGTCTTTTCGCCGCCTTCGCTCTTGCGAATTTCAAAGCTCTCGTACCCGACCGGGTCAGCAAAGCTGCTTTCAAGGCTCTGGATGAAAGAGATAGCAGGCTTCTCGCGTTCTACTCGCAGCAGAAACGGGTCTACATGCTGGCGCGGCCCTTCTACCTCAATAAATACGCCATTAGCAGTGTTGTTCACCCAGCCGTTCAGGCCAAGCTCTGTCGCCAGACGATACACGAATGGCCGGAAGCCCACGCCTTGCACAGCCCCGCGAATTATGATCTTCAGACGCGACACTGGCCCGCTACTCTGCGCCGGGTCCATTACGCTCTGATCTGCGGTCGCCAAGCTTCCTCTTTCCTCGCCCTGCAACAGCGAAGGATTGATTCCCCACCACCAGACTGGATTTCAGATACTACATTTGTAGTGAAATACCATCACGCGCCGCTGTGATCAGAGTCACATTCCAGCATCTGCATGGCCGCGCCCACCCCGGGTGTTAAAATCAGTTTACGAACATCCGGAGTGCAATCCCTTCATGACAAGTTCTTCTGCCACAAAGCTTACGCCCGTTCCCATGCTCGATCTCAAGCGCCAGTATGTCACCATTCGTGAACTGGTGCGTGCTGCCATTGATCAGGTCTGCGAATCGCAGTCACTGGTGCTCGGCGACGAAGTAGCGGCGCTGGAGCGCGAAATTTCAGTGTACCTCGGGGCCGCGGCCGCCGTGGGATGTTCTTCTGGAACGGATGCCTTGTGGTTGGCCCTCGCCGGTGTTGGCGTCGGCGCAGGCGACAGCTTCATCACTTCACCTTTCACGTTTTTCGCCTCCGCAAGCTCCATTACCCGTTGCGGAGCGCGTCCCCTCTTTGCCGACATTGATCCTGCCACTTTCAATCTGTCTGCCAGTGCGGTCGAGCACGTCATTGACACTCAGCATCCGGAGAAGCTGAAGGGCATCATGCCTATCCATCTCTATGGACAGTGTGTGGACGCAGACGCTTTCGATGCCGTTGCCGCAAAACGTGGGTTGGTTATTGTAGAAGATGCGGCCCAGGCATTTGGGGCCACTTGGAATGGACGTCATGCTGGAGCGCTGGGCCGTTCGGCAGGTTTTAGCTTCTATCCCACTAAGAATCTCAGCGCCTTCGGAGATGCCGGAGCAGCAACCACCGTGGATGCTGAGGTGGGCGAACACATGAAGCGCCTTCGGAATCATGGAGCCGCGCGCCGCTACTACCACGAAGAGATCGGCTGGAACGCTCGCATGGATGGCATTCAGGGAGCGGTGCTGCGGATTAAGCTGACCTTTATTGATAAGTGGAATGAGCGTCGTCGCGAGATTGCCGCCACGTACGACGACCTGCTGCAGAAAGCTGGACTCACAGGTACGCGTGGTACATCGATTCATGTCGATGTTTCGACTCCAGTGGCTCTGCCCACGACTGCTCCGCAGGCAAAACACATCTTCCACCAGTACGTAATTCGCGCTCACCGTCGAGACGAGGTTCGCGACTTCCTGCAAAGCCGCAAAATCGGCTGCGAGATCTACTATCCCGTTCCGCTGCACCTGCAGCAGTGTTTCGCGTACCTCGGATACAAGCCGGGCGACTTCCCCGAAGCTGAACGCGCCTGCAAAGAGGTGCTCGCACTGCCGATCTTCCCCGAACTGACAATGGAAGAACAGCAGCAGGTAGTCACCGCGATATCAGACTTCTATTCGAAGTAGAATTCAGGCATTACGCGATTTTGGCCGGACCCAGCGAGGGTTCGGCCTTTTCCGTTTGTTCTGTCGGATCAACTTCGGAATCAGCGATCGGGTGCAGACGCAGTGCGAACTCACGATATCGTAGATAGTCGCGGGTGAGCAGCGCTTCATCGTATTCACCTGCCGCTGCAAGCGATGCCATCTTCGACCAACCAAGCGAGAAGATGGTGTAGGCCAGTAAGTAAGGCGCGAGTCTCCCGGTAACTCGGTCTCCGGATCGTGCTTCATACTCGCGAATGAAGCGATGGCGCGCTTCGCCCTCAAGGTTCCACTCCACAATCACCCCGGCGACGTCCCATGCGACATCGCACGGGCCGGGGAAGAAGTGATTGTCGCCGTGAGCCCCCGCATCGAGCTTCAGCAGCTTCCGTTCGCGCGTGCGCAGCCATTCGTGAGGCTGCATGCGCCCATCGCAAAACAACACATATTGAGCGGCAAGGTGTGACTCGGATTCGCTCAGCTCTTCTCCAAACTCCAGCTTCCAATTCCAGCGCAACATCTTCTCCAGCTCTGGAGTTTGTTCACGGTCGGTCGCGAAACTTCTCAAGCGCAGTGAGAGGTAGTCAACAACTCTCCCTTGCACGTCGTCGGACCAGTCGCTTGCGCTGAGCATGCGACCGCTTTCCACTTCATACTGGCCGAAGCCGCATCGGTTTCCCAGATAGCGCGGCGCGAATCCATGCTCGGCCAAAATCCGCGCCCGTGAACCTATCTCTGAACCAAAGTGCCCAAATCCTTCAAATCGGAAGATGCTTCGTCGGTCGTAGGACAGGAACTTTGCAGGTTCAAGAGCGGGCCAAGATGCCGGAGCCAACTCGTTGCTGAAAGGGAAGAAGTGCCGCCAAGTTCCACCCGAGAGACTCTCCCCGGCTCCCGCAGGAGGCAAAGGTGCATTTTGCAGAACATGAAAGTGAAATCTCGCCCAGCGCTCGGCTGCATTGTCTGCGCGCAAAGAGGCTGGATCCATGCTTCGGCTGCCAATCATGTGCACTTTGTCCGGATAGACACCGCATGCAACGAGAGCTTCGGCAACAGCAAGAAAAGAGGAGCCGCTGATGCCCGGGCCTTCATCAACAATCAGATACTCGGCTGCATGCGAACTCTCAATCCATTCACAAAATGGCGAACTTGAATCCAGCTTACGGTTGTATGGATGTCCGGTCGGACGAACCGTAATTCGCGGGCACGTGAGACCTCGGGAGCGCAACGTGGCACAAGCCACCGCGCTGAGGGTTACGCCTATGCTGCGAATGCCGATGACCGCTACGCTGTCTGCGAGGGCCAAGCTGTCAAGCAGCATTTTGACTTTTAGTGGATGCAGGGCATAGTAGGCGAAACCTTCCTGTACCGCTACCTCATACAGACCCTCGGCAGAGATCTGCCCGGCTTTCTCCAAGATTGATGGAAGCGAATCTCTTGTGCCGTTTAGGAACGCAATTGCAACAGCCTCGGTGATCTCCGAGGCTGTTGGTGAATACAAATTAGAACTATCCAGCAGAGCACATTCAAGTTCGCCCGAGGCGATCAGTGCTGCTAGGGCCAACTCTTGCTGATCGTGTTCTTCCGCCTCGCGCCAGCGTAACAGCGCGTTCTGAACATTTGTTACCAGCTCGGATCCGGCAATCTTCCTTCTGCCGTCGCGGAACACATACATGTTCCAACCCGAGCCATCCGTGGAGCACACCCGAGCTCTGGACAAAATGTACTCCGGCTTAAGCCGCCTTCTTCTTTTGTCCGCGAGGCGAGCGCGAGATGTCACCCTCTTTGTCGATGAAGTACAGGAACTGGTTGTCGCGGTCCACCGCGTGCTCAATCAGGACCTTCGATTCGCCTTCCCCGTTCTTAGGCTTACTGCAGACATTCCCCTGACCGTCGATGAAATATAGAAACTTCTTATAGTCCCTTTGGAGGTCGAGTTTCTTAATTTTTTCGGCCATAACGCCATTTACCCCCCGTTTTACACCTAGCGAGTAAGATTCGTTTTGGCCCTGCAAGGATGGTTTAGCCGAGAGATAAGTTGGAGTTGTTGCCCTGCAGATCAACCCTTCTTCTTGCGATGCGTTCCGGCTTTTCCGCGTGGCGAACCCTTTGCATCTGCAGGGTTTTTCTTCGGGGCGTCGGGGGATACGGCGCTCTGCGGCGGTTGCTCACCCGGAGCAAGCACCTGGCGAACGATGTTGCCGATCACGCGATATTTCCGTTCGCTGATCGAGCCATCCACATTCTGTTTCCGGATGGTGAACACGGGCATGATGCCTTCTTTGCCGAAGTCTTCCGTAGTGACCTTCGCCGGGAAATAGCCAATGATGTACTTCTCTCGATAGCCCGTCTCGTAGCGATGCCGCTTCAGGTTCCAGGTGAATACGCGGACCTGATTGAAGTCGTACGGAATACCGTCCTTGTTCTCTTGAAGCAGAACAAGGTACTGCGCGACTTGGCCCTTCTCCTCGTCCTGAACCGTGTTGAGCACGAACGCGGCCTGAATGCGTTGGCCCTCAGCGTACTGCGCCACGTCGAGAGGAATGTCGAGATCGACCATGCGCGCCAGCACCCAACCAACACGACCCTGCTGATCGCGCACTAGCCACCAGTCGTCAAATGGCTTTGGTTTCGGAGGTTCGGGGACTGCTCCGAAAGCTGATGTCTCAATAGGTAGCGCCGATTTTACGAGTGCATCGGGCGGTGGTGTCGGTGTGGGCGGCAGCGGCGGAAGAGGAAGCGAACTCTTCTTCTTTTCTGGCTCGGGAGGACGCTTCGTTGCGCGCTTGGGAGTCTTGCTGGGTTCGCCTGCGGCTTTCGCTATGGCCTCAGACTTCTTGGCTGCGATTTCTTCAGCCGTGGCGCGCTCAGCCGTGGAGCGCTTGAGCAATTCGATCTTAGAGTTTTCAGGAAGCTGATAAAGCGTCTCGGTCTCGCGGCCCGGCGTAACGTGCATGTTCAGTTCGGTGCGAGTGATGGCGCGGCCCTCTATGGGAGTGTTGCGATTGTCTTTGGCCAGCTTTTGGAATTCGTCGTACACATCGCTCGAAACGAGCGCGCGCAATTCAATCCAGCCTTCCTGCTTATCAGCAGTGCGAACGCGGACGAAACGTTTTTGGCGTTCCAGGATTTCGACCTTGTCGCCATTCTTCACCGATCCGACTCGGTTATACACGGTGGCGACGTGGTCACGGAGATTGCCCTGTGGGGCAGAAACGTACATGGTCTCGCCGCCGGTGATTGGGCCTCCATGCTTGCAGGCAGCAAAAAGCAGCGCGAACAGGAGCGCGGTTGCAAGCGGGAGGCGAATGGCGAGCGGACGGGAGCGATGTTTCAGAAAATACAAGGGCTTCTCTTCTGGATGAAACTCCACTATAACTCACGTTCGCGGCGCAGATAAACCATTGGCGTATCAGTGAATAGCTTAGGAACAGAGATTTGACTACTTAGGGAATAGATTTAAGAAGTGCGAGGGATTGTCTGAGAAGTAATTGAGAAACTGAAAAAGATAACTCGGACGACAATGAGCCGGCTGTTTTGGTTCAACCATTGACTCGGATGTAAATTTTCAGGCAACAGGAGGGTGTCGTGGAAGCTAATAGGCAAGTGAATCACCCGGCCTGGCTGATGGGCCAGACCGGGTGAGGAGAGTTTAGTTTTCGCCGAAGTTGATGCCGACCGCACGAGCGGTGGCAACGAGGTCGCCGTTCGGATCGACAGCTTTCATCTTGCCGATTGCCTCGGCGATATCGACGAACTCAATGCGGCCTCCCCGGAGGGCGACCATCTTGAGGAATCCGCGCTGTGCGATGAGGTCCACAGCCGCGACGCCGAAGCGAGTGCTCAGGATGCGATCGTAGGGAGAGGGCGAGCCGCCACGCTGGGTGTGTCCGAGCACGGTGACGCGCACTTCCTTCTTGGAGCACTGGGCGATTGCTTCGCCGATCAGGTTGCCGACGCTGATGCCCTTTGGAACGGATCCATAGCGCTGGATAGCGTCCTTCATGATCTCTTCGGGAACCTTCACGCCCTCGGCGAGCGAGATAATCGTGAACTTCTTGCCGAAGATGTGCCGCTGATTGATGTACGAGCAGACGTTCTCGATGGTGAAGGGGATTTCCGGGAGCAGGATGATGTGAGCCCCGCCAGCGATACCGGCGTGGAGGGCGATCCATCCTGCATCTCGTCCCATCACTTCGACGATCATGATGCGGTGGTGCGATTCGGCCGTGGTGTGAATACGGTCGATGGCGTCAGTCGCCACGTGAATGGCGGAGTCGAAGCCGAAGGTGACGTCGGTGGCCGAGAGATCGTTATCGATGGTCTTGGGAACGCCGACAACAGGCAGTCCCTTCTTGGCCAGTTCAAGTCCGATCTTCTGGGTACCGTCGCCTCCGATTACGATCAGCGCGTCGAGTCCCATCACCTTGGCGTTGTGAATGACTTCGTCAGACATGTCGCGGACGCTGTCAGAGCCGTCGTTGCTCATACGATAGGCGAAGGGATTGCCACGATTCGTCGTGCCAAGGATTGTTCCGCCGCGAGGCAGAATGCCGCTCACATCGCTGAGCAGCAAGGGGCGGCTCTTTTCCGGCCAGATGAGGCCGTCAAAGCCGTCACGAATGCCAATTACCTCATAGCGGTACTTGAGGATGGCGGTTTTTACGGCGCCACGAATGACTGCGTTAAGTCCAGGACAGTCTCCGCCGCCGGTACAGATGCCAATTTTTCTGATTTCAGACATTTATGTATGTAGTTTTCTGGAATGATTGCGAATTTGGCTGCTAAGCCTTCATTGAAATTGTACATCAGCGAAGTCAGTCAAATGACTCAGAAGCAGTGCCGAGTGATGTACGGGAACCGGAATGGAAACGGGAGAGCATATTGGGAGCCGTGCATCTGGCCATGAAACTTTCTGCGGGAGCACCGAGTTGTGGGTTGCAACACGCTTCGCAACCCACTCATTCACTTTCTGGAGACTCGTGTTGCTATCGCGAGTGCTTGTAGATGAGTTCGATCAACTCGTCGTACATCGCGTTTGCCTGTTCGGGCGATCCCTTAATGGCCTTGGTCGCGCAGTGTTTCAGGTGATTTCGCATGAGTTCACGCGAGACGCTGCGGAGTGCTTCGTGCACCGCTGAGATTTGGGTGACGATGTCTGCACAGTACCGGTCACCTTCGATCATCTGCTGCAACCCGCGAACCTGCCCCTCAATGCGGCGAAGACGTTTCAAGTTCGCGGCTTTGATATCGTCGTCAACCGCGACGGCCTTTCGGCCAGCGACGGGCACTTCATGCTCGGCCTTGTGATGTTCGCAACTAGAGTTGTCTGAATCAAGTTTCGCCATATGTGTCACTCTCAAGTTCACTATTGAGCTGCGGGCATCTTCAGTCGACGCAGGCGCAGGCTGTTGGATACAACGCTCACGGAACTGAGCGCCATCGCCGCGCTGGCGAGCACCGGGCTAAGCTGTATGCCAAATGCAGGATACAGTGCGCCCGCCGCAATAGGAATTCCGATCGCGTTATAGAGGAAGGCCCAGAACAGGTTCTGACGCATCACTCGCATCGTCGACCGAGAAAGATAAATGGCCTGCGCCACTCCGACGAGATCGCTGCGCATGAGGGTTACGTCACCAGCATCCATAGCCACGTCTGCGCCAGTTGCCATCGCGATGCCTACATCTGCTTGCGCCAGTGCCGGAGCATCGTTCACGCCGTCACCAACCATCGCGACGACTTGTCCTTTGGCTTGAAGGCGTTTTATCTCGTCGAGTTTACCATCGGGAAGAACTCCGGCAAGGACGCCATCGACCTTTACCTGCTCGGCAATCGCGGAGGCGGTGAGTGCGTTATCGCCAGTCAGCATCACGACCTTCAGGCCCTGCTCTCGCAGTAACTGAATTACCTGTGAAGACGTCGGCTTAACCCGATCCGCCACGGCGATAATGCCAGCAAGCTTGTGATCAATAGCAACATAGAGCGGCGTTTTGCCTTCACGGGCAAGGCGCTGTGCATCGCGTTCGAGAGCCTCGATCGCGACTCCAATGTTTTGCATCAGCAGCGCATTCCCCACAGCTACGTGCACAGAACCTACTGCGGCGGTTGCTCCATGGCCTGCGTGCGCTTCGAATTGCGCTGCGTCAGTGAGTGGCAGGCCAGTGTCCTGGACGAACTCCACGACTGCGGCGGCGAGAGGGTGTTCCGAATAACGTTCGAGCGATCCGGCCATCGTTAATACTTGGTCGCGGGATGGTCCGAGTGAGTTTGTTGGCACAATGACATCTGTGACGGACGGCTTGCCTTCCGTGATTGTTCCGGTCTTGTCGAGGACGACGGTATCGATCTTTTCCAGACGTTGTAGCGGTTCGCCACCTTTGACGAGAATGCCTGCGGCTGCACCGCGTCCGGTTGCGACCATCACCGCGGTAGGGACAGCGAGACCCATTGCGCATGGGCACGCAATGATCAACACCGTTACTGCGGCGGCGAACGCTCTCATGATCGACGCGTCGGGTGCGAGTAGAACCCATGCTGCAAAGGTGATCAGTGCTAGCGTGATCACGACCGGGACAAAGACCCCGCTGATTCGGTCTGCCAGTCGCTGGATTGGAGCACGAGAACCTTGGGCATCACGCAGCAGGCGCACGATTTGCGCCAGCGTGCTCGCGGAACCCAGGTTTGTCGCACGCACTTGCAGCGCGCCGCTCTTGTTCACCGTGCCGCCGATGACGCGCGCACCCGGCATCTTCTCAATCGGCAAACTCTCGCCCGTAAGCATTGACTCATCGACAGAGCTAGTTCCCGAGACGACTTCGCCATCGACGGCAACTCGTTCCCCAGGTCGGATGAGGACTACATCGTCGGTTCCGATCTGCTCGATTGGCAGGTCTAGCTCGACACCATCGCGCACAACGCGCGCAGTCTTGGGTTGAAGTTGCACAAGCTTGCGCAGTGCCGAAGCGGTCTGTCCCTTGGCTCTGGATTCCAATGTGTTGCCGACCAGAACGAGCGCGATGATGAAGATGACCGCTTCGTAGTAAACATCGGGCGCGACGCCGTGAGACAAAAACCAGTGAGGCGCAAATGTCGCGGCAACAGAAAAGAGGAACGCAGCCCCGGTGCCTAGGGCCACTAGTGTATTCATGTCAGCCGAGCGATGCCGCAGCGCCGACCAGGCCTTGACGTAGAATCGACGCCCCGCCCACGCCATAACGGTCGCAGTGAGCGCGAGCAGAAGGGAACTGATGAACGCGAGAGGAATGTTGTACAGCCAAGGCAGCGCCGCTGAAAGAGCCGGATCGAGCACGCGCATTGACCAGCGAAGAAGCGGATCAGCTACTTCGGGACTGTGCGCGTGATGTCCGGCATTCATCAGCGGCATGGAGAGCGTCATGGCGAGAGCACCCGCGAGAAGGCTGAATGCCGCCTTGTTCCTCAAAGCTTCGTACTCGCGACGCTGTTCTCGATCGCGCTCTTCTTGAAGTTCAACCGCCGATTGCGCTTCATGAGGAAGGTCGGCCCCGTATCCCGTCCCGCGCACAGCTTCGACGATCGCCTCTGGCGAGGTGATACCGGGATCAAAAGTGACGGTCGCGTTGTGCAGCATGAGGTTGACGGTGGCTGTGGTGATTCCGGGCTGCTCCTCCAACGTGCGTTGCACGAACGACTGGCAGGCCGCGCAGGTCATCCCGGTTACCGGGATCGTGATCCGCTGCTTGCCTGCGCGAGCCTGTGATCGCTCTTGTTTTGGTGTGAGCGCGACAGTGTCGGACATCACATCTCCTGCTGTACTTCAGCCTTGAAGCCGATACGGTTGACGGCCCATGCGATCTGGGCAGGCGAAATCATGGCTGGATCGTAAGACACGCTGGCGGAGCCGACTTCGACAGCGTCGACTGTCGTTCCCTGTACGGAAGCGAGCGCATTCGAAACGCGGCGAACGCATGCGCCGCAATGCATTCCTTCTATGACCAGTGTGAGCGACTTGTGTGTAGCAGTGTTTTCCGACATCTGTATACCCCCTGAGGGTATTCTATATATACCCTCATGGGGTATGTCAAGTTAGATAGGGCGAGGTAGGGTCTGTGTGGGATTGTGAGGTGTGTCGTTCAGTTGTGGACTAGGGCGTGAGCTGATGCATTCCCACGTTAGCGCCTAAGACGGCGCGAACGTGGGGCACTCAGCAGGGTGAGCCCGTTCAGCGGTCGCGGACCCAAGAACTACTAGAGTATGGTCGGAATGCTGAATGTTGTGGAGGTGCCTTGGGCAGTGCCGGTGGCGAAAGTGGCGGTCGCGGTGATGGCGAAAGTGTTTCCTGCGGTTGCGGAACTGAGGACAGTGACGTTTCCGGCGGCGTCGACCGTCGCGACCGACGGAGTGTTGCTCGTCCACGTGACGTAATTGGAGATGTCATGCGAGGAATTGCCGCTGAGTGCTGCCGTAGCGGTGACTTTGAATTTCTGGCCGGGGCTGATGACGCTGGGGGAAACAGAGCTGGGAAAGCTGACCACGATGGTGGTGGGCTCGGATCCGGTGTAAGTCAGGACGTTAACAGTTGCGCTCTGTCCGCCAAGCTTGCCGGTAATCTGCGCAGTTTGGTCTGCGGTGGTTGCGACGGCGGTAATTTTGCCTGCATTGACGCTGGCGACGTTCGGGGCACTGCTCGTCCATGTGGCTGCGGTGGTCTGGTCGGATGTGGCTCCGCCGACGGTAGTGGCCGAGAGCGCAACTGTGGAACTGTCTCCGGGATTGCCAGCAGAAGTAGCTGCCTTAAGTATGAGCGCGGTGGGACTGACCGTAACGGAGGCGGTCGAGGTGTCGGATACCCAGAAGTCAGAGCACGAAGTGCAGAGAACGATAAAGGGGATTACGGGGAGCAATCGGGCGAGCCTGATTCTGACTACACGGCTGAAGGCAGTCATGGGTTCCTCTCTCGGGAGATCATTGTAGTGCTTTTCCGGGCTGTAGTGGGCGGAGCACGGCTGAGCGGCAGTATCGGTACTTGCAAAACAGCACGCGCGGGCAGCGACGATGCGAGAGGGTTCGAGAGCGCCACGCGCAGGTTAAAGCAACCATTGGAATTGCTGCGGTATCGGACGAACTATCCACAGAATGTAAAGGGGTGTTCGCGAGCCTACTTTGTGGTCAAGGTGGCCCTTGCAGAGCAAAAACAAACTAGTGCAAAGCGAAGTTGCGGCTTCACTTGCGCATGAGATCAACAATCCACTGGAGTCGGTTCTGAGTCTGTTGTACATGGTGGAAGAAGAGGCGACATTAACTCAGAGAGGTCGCGAGTGCCTGTCGCTAGCTGAAGAAGAGCTTCAGCGACTCTCGGAAATCACTCAGAGCGCACTGTACCAGTACAAGGATCCTGCTGCGCTGAAGATGGCAGATGTGCCCCAGTTGATGGATTCGGTGATTGGCTTGTATTCGAGAAGATTGGATGCAGGCGAGATCTCAGTGCACAAGCGATACCGTACAGAGTCGGAGCTTCCGGTTTATCCGGGTGAACTCAGACAGGTGTTTAGCAACTTACTGCTGAATTCGGCGGATGCGATGTCCAGGGGTGGACAGTTGCACGCTCGAGTGTTAGCGGGAAGAGAATGGTCAGGGCAGCAGCGACGTGGCTTGCGGATCACGTTTGCAGACAATGGGTGCGGAATAGCCAGAGAAGACCTGAACGCGATTTTCGAACCGTTCTTCAGCAAGAAGGGAGACAGTGGTTCAGGGTTGGGGCTGGCTATCGTGCGAGATGTTGTGAACAAGCATGGCGGCTGGTTGAAAGTCAAAAGCAGTACTAGACCGGGGAAGAGTGGAACGGTGTTCTTGATATTCCTTCCCGACAGTCAGAGCAGGGACGAAGCGATAGCCTCTTAGCGCAGAACTAACGCAATAAAGAAAAGCCCCACATCTCAGGATGCGGGGCTTTTTCGTGTCTTGATAACCTTTACGGAAGCATGGTGCCGGTCTTGAGAAAGCGTTCATGGAATCCATGAGCCTCGGTCAAGATGTGGGGCGTGTGCTGTCCGGCAGAATGCTTCTGCGCACGATCAAAGTAGTCGGCCAGCAGCGGCTTGAATTCCTCACTGGCGCAATTCTCGATCACCAAGCGGGCACGCTGCTTGGGCGAGAGACCGCGCAGGTCGGCCAATCCGCGTTCGGTGACGAGGACCTGGGTGTCGTGCTCGGTGTGGTCAACGTGGCTCACCATGGGAACGATGGTGGAGATGGTTCCCTTAGCAGCGAGGGATGGGGCCATGAAGATGGACAGGTAGGCGTTGCGGGCGAAGTCGCCAGAGCCGCCGATGCCGTTCATGATCTTGGATCCCATGATGTGAGTCGAATTCACGTTGCCGTAGATGTCGGCCTCGATCATGCCGTTCATCGAAATCACGCCGAGACGGCGGATGATGCCCGGATTGTTGGAGATGTCCTGCGTGCGGAGGACGACGTTGCGGCGGTAGTCGCGCAGATTGCCGTAAACCTCCTTGATCATGTCAGGACCGAGCGAGAAGGAGGTCGCCGAGGCCGAGACCATCTTGCCGGACTTGATCAGCTCGATCATGCCGTCCTGAATGACTTCGGTGTAGGCGGTGAGGTTCTGGAATTTTCCCTGCTTGAGGCCGAAGAGCACGGCATTGGCGATGTTTCCTACACCGGACTGGATAGGCAGAAGGTCAACGGGCATGCGGCCCTTCTTCACTTCCCAATCGAGGAACTCAAGGATGTGACCGGCGATCTGCTGCGAAGCCTTGTCGGGCTCCTTGAAAGCAGTGTTGCGATCGGGCGCATGGGTCTCGACGACTGCGACTACCTTCTCGATAGGAATGTGGAGGTAGGGGCTGCCGATGTGCTGTCCAGCGCGGGTGAGAGGAATGGGCTCGCGGCGCGGAGGAGCATCAAGTCCGTAATAGATGTCGTGCATGCCTTCGAGGTCGATCGACTGCCAGGAATTGACTTCGAGGATGACGCGGTCGGCACATTCGAGCCAGGCCTTGTTGTTGCCGAGCGAAGTCGAAGGGATGGCGCGTCCGTCTTCGTAAACCGCTGCGACTTCAATGACAGCCATGTCGAGCTTGCCGAGGAATCCGTACTCCATGTACTGGGCGACGTGGCTCAGGTGGATGTCGATGTACTCCATGTCGCCGGCGTTGATGCGCTGGCGGACGGCGGGATCGGACTGATAAGGCAAGCGGACCTGCATGCCGTTGGCTGCTGCAAGAGCACCGTCGAGCTCGGGGCCGGTCGAAGCTCCGGTGAAGACGCCGACGCGAAGAGGATCGCCCTGATCGTGGCCCTTCTGCATACGGCGCGCGAGAGCGGTGGGCAGCTCCTTTGGATATCCGGAGCCGGTGAATCCGCTCATGCCGATGTTGTCGCCGTTGCGAATGAGCGCAGCAGCTTCGTCGGCCGACATGATGCGCGAACGCAGCTCGTGATTGAGAACACGGGTTGAACTTGAGGTGGAAGAAGTAGCCATTAGACCTTCCTTGCAATAAATAAAAGAGCGGGAATTATGTTTTAAGGCTAGGTCGCTCAAGAGAATTCGTCAACCGAGGGTATGGCTGAGCCCTCTGGCGCAGGTATTAAGGTGTGAGGAGGAGAACAAAGGCCAAGGATGATCCGGGCAAAGAGCAAAGGCAAGAGCAAGACCAACTACCCCACCCTAAACTCAAGAATACGAGTTTAGGATGGGGCACCCTCGAAGGGAGCAAAGACGCCACTTCTTCTATTTGCTATTTGCCGGAGTTGTTGCCCTTGTCGTCTATTTTGTTGAGGCGCAGGGAGGCGGAGTTGATGCAATAGCGCATTCCGGTTGGGCGAGGGCCGTCGGGGAAGACGTGGCCAAGATGGCCTCCGCAACGGGCGCAGGTCACCTCGGTACGGACCATGCCGTGGCTGCGGTCTTCATGCTCCTCGATGTTTTCCCTGTTCAGGGGATCGTAGAAGCTGGGCCAGCCACAGCCGGAGTGGTACTTGGTCTCGGATGGGAAAAGCTCGAGACCACACGCGGCGCAAAGGTACACGCCCGGAATATTGGTGTCGGTGTATTGGCCGGTGTAAGCCCTTTCGGTACCTTTTTCGCGCAGAATTCGGTATTGCTCTGCAGTGAGAGAACGACGCCATTCTTGATCAGATTTGCGAATCTTTTCCATAGCTCACCGGTGCTTCTAAATTGCAATAGCGAAACCCTTAGATGAAAGGAAAGCAGGAAAAGCTGCAGCAGGTAGCTTCCGCAACTTGTCGTTGGGAGGGCGGAAGTGTGCGCGAGGGGCATTCAGGACTCGGCGCGTTCGCATGAGAGCGGTCATTCGGTGGAGGCCATAGAGGAGGGCGGCTCAAAGCGGGAGTCGGGGATGGGAGAAGCGTCGTAGTGTTCGATCTTGTAGGTGGTCCGGGAGAAGGGCAAGGTAACAACCCACTCGGACGGAAGTTGCACACCTTCGAATTGCGTGTAGTGAAGGACGTCGATGCGCGAAGGATTGCGGCCGAGTGGGGTTTCGGCGTAGTAGAGAACCCGCATGAGCAGGTGAGTGTTGGGATCGAAGTAGAGACGCACGGGAGGCTGGCCCGGTCGAACCGCTGTCACGACGTTAGCCTGTGTGCCGTTGAAATTCTCGGGGCGGCCGACGCGGAACTGCGTGTAGTGATGCTTGAAGTTGAGGGGGAAGAGAAGGTCGGATTCAATTCGGCTGTTCTCGATTTCGCCAGGGCTCATGGGGCGGGCGTGGCGTCCCGGATAGATGAGCCAGCCGGAATGTCCGTCGAAGGTGGAAATTGCGTCGCCTTGCGGGATGGTGAGCACTGTTGCGTGCTGGCCTGTGGAGCGGGTGTAAGTGGAGTATTCGCATAGAGGGCCAGCGCCGAAATTAGCGGTGCCATGTTGGGTCAAAGAAGTGAGCTTGGCGAGCGCGGATTCTCCTCCGGCGGCCTGGAGGAAGGCGTCGAGGTACTCGGTCGGCGAAGCGGGCACGGCTTTGGGATGGGCGTGCTCGTGCGAGGCAGTCGGGACGGGAATTGGCGCGTTTAATTCGGGCAGAGCGGGCGTGGCAGCTGGATGCATTTCGCCATGATGGCAGGTGTTGCAGGTGACTTCGCGCTCACCTTTGAAATGCGACCGGTTGATGGACTGCTGCATGGCGATCATTTCGCGCGCGGTACGCTTCTCGTCTTTGGTGTCGCTGTCGAAGGCTTTCATGTCGTGACAGAAGCTGCAGTCCACGCCGAGAGAGCTGGAAATGAACTGCATGGTCGGGATGATTTCGGATGCTGGTCGTCCACGGAATGAGCGGATGTTCTTATAAACATCCTCGGCAAGCTTGTCTTTAGAAGCCGAAGTTGCGGGTTTGTGCTGCTGGGCGGAAGCGAGGAAGGCGACCGCGAGTATGGCTGAAAGCACTGACAGGGCGGCGAAGATTCGACGAGAATGGGATTCCATGATTCTCCCCACGAGATTGGAACTTGAAAGCGTACATTAGGACGTTGTTGCGGGAGAAGAGCTGGACGGAGAAAACGATGGACGAGAGGATGGTCCTGCTGCGGGCAGAGAAGCTGAGGCGCGAAGTGGCGGGAAAGGTGATCGTGCGCGAAGCGAGCTTCACCGTTGCGGCGGGCGAAGTGGTGGCCATCACGGGGCCGAGTGGTGCGGGGAAGTCGAGTGTGCTCCGATTGTTGAATCGGCTGGATCCGCTAACGGATGGTCGCGTGCTGCTGGAAGGCGCGGATGTGACTGCGATGGATGTTCACGAGCTGCGTAGGCGGTTGGGAATGGTGATGCAGCAGGCATACCTGTTTCCGGGAACCGTGAGGGATAACGTGTGCTACGGGCCGTCGCTTTGCGGAGAGGCGATGAAAGATGACGAAGTCGATGAGTTGCTGGAGACAGTTGGCCTGAGCGGTTACGCTGCGCGCGAGGTGGCTGGGCTCTCGGGTGGCGAAGCGCAAAGAGTTTCGCTGGCGAGGACGCTGGCAAATCGTCCGCTGGTGCTGCTGCTGGATGAACCAACATCGGCGCTGGATGAGAACGCGAAGCTTGTGGTGGAAGCGGCTTTGACAGCGGCGATCCGGAAGGTGGAAGGGGCGTGTCTGATGGTGACTCATGACACGGCGCAGGCGGAGAGGTTGGCGCAGCGGACTCTGGTGATGAGAGACGGAGTCCTGAGCGAAGGCGCGGCTGTGGAAGTGTAGGCACCCTGAGGTGATCTGGAGATGCAAAGATGATGGAGCACTGGATGCATTCGCAGGTGGCGATTGGGCTGGGGCAGGCGCTTGTGGTTTGTGTGCTCGCAATGGGCGTGGCCTGGCTGGGACGCTGGCGAAAGTTGGAGTTGGCAGGCGAAACAGGGACGGCGCTGGCCCGCGGGTTGTTACAGATGATGGCCATTGGGTTGGTGCTGGTCTGGTTGCTGAAGGGAGCGGCGTGGTGGAGCGTTCCGGCGTTAGCGGCTATGTGCGCCACTGCAGCGAGGATGGCTCAGCGCAGGACTGCGGAACGTGCGAAGGGCGGAGTGACATCCTCGTACATGGTGTGTCTGCGAGCGATTGCAACGGGTTCGTCGGTGGTGATTGCGACGATGGCGTTGACTCGCGTGATCGAGTTCAAGGCGACTGCTCTGGTGCCACTGGGGTCGATGATCATCGCCAACTCGATGAACACATGTTCGCAAGTGCTGGAGCGTTATGCGAGCGATTTGAAGTTGAATGCAGGAAGGGTGGAGGCAGCGCTGGCATTGGGTGCAACGTCGAAGATCGCCGCATTGCCATTTGCGAAGAATGCGACGAGCGCGGCACTGATCCCGAGTTTGAATTCTCTGCGATCGCTGGGGATTGTGTGGATTCCGGGATTTGCAGCGGGGATGCTGCTGACGGGAAGCGATCCGGTGTACACAGCAATTTATCAGTTCATGGTCATTGCGATGATTTATGCAGCGAGCGGAATTACGGCGTTGGTGGCCGCGTGGGGATTCGAAGGCGATGCGTTCGTTGACGAGAGGCTGGCGAGGTAGGTGCGGGTTGGTGGTAGGTGACCTGGGGCGGGGGTGGCGGGTTGTGAACTGGTTGGGGTCCTTCGCCTGCGGCTCAGGATGACACCGAAGATCAAAAGCAAGAACAAAAGCAACGGCAAAAGCAACTGCAACAACAACTGCAACTGCAACAAGAAACTAGGAAGGCGCTGCGCGCTTCTTTGTTAGATCCCACATGCGCTTGCCAAAAGAGGCAAGCGTATATGGGGCACCCGCGGTGCTTGGGTTCGTGCGATGGGGTGAGCTTGGCGCTCACCCCATGTCCAGAACATTCTGGTGCTCGCCCCATCGTCACAACGTTCTGGTGCTTACCCATTACGACATTCTGGTGTTCACCCATTCCTGGACACTTTATGGCAGGTGGTCCTTGTAGCAGGGAGCCTGCGGTATTGAGTTCGGCGTGCAGGTGCGTGCAAGTCCGTCGCAATCGGGGCCGGGTTGCTCGGGCGGAGTGGGCGGTGTGAGATTTGGCACTCCGGCGTAGTCGAAGAACTCGTCCATCGAGGGCTGGGCTGCGTCGCGCTTGGTGAGTCGTGGCAGGTTGAAGCGATCTTCAATGAATCTCAGGATCGCAGTGAAGTCCATCGGCGTGTGCGAAACGTAATGCGGCTTCGTGAACGGCGAGATGGCCAGGAACGGCAAGCGGAATCCGGTACGAGTGAAATCGCATGCTGGGTTATCGGGCGTGCTGGAGCAGATGTCCTTGTTGTTCAGGTTGTAGTCGACGGGCTTGATGCCATCCGGATTGGGAACAGGCATCATCGGGGGAACGTGATCATAAAGTCCGCCCGCCTCGTCGAAGGTCCAGAA
The DNA here is from genome assembly GCF_059726255.1 of Koromonas humicola. NCBI lineage: Bacteria > Pseudomonadati > Acidobacteriota > Terriglobia > Terriglobales > Koromonadaceae > Koromonas > Koromonas humicola. Next base: position 3,148,095 of record NZ_AP040873.1, on the reverse strand, counting down.
GAAGACCGAATCCTGCCATGATGGGCTCTGCACGAGCGCATTCATCAACTTGGAAACGTAACGCGCGCCCATTTGTATTGGGTTCTCGGGATGCTCGTCCAAGCCCTGAACGTAACCGCTCTCAATGAAGGAAACGGCTGGAAGCGTGCCGTTCTTTACATCACTGAAGTACTCGGTGATGGGCACAAGATGGCCGTTGAGGATCTTGTTGGTGGTGGAGAAGTTGTAAATGTAACTATCAGGCGTCACGTGGTCCGGATAGTAATCTTCGTAGTAGATCTTCCAAGAAAGGCCGGCGGCCTGAAGAAGATCGAAGATCGTCTTGGCCGTAAGCTGTCCACCGGTGGTGGAAGACGGCTCGTAGATGTGGCCTTGTGATGTCGCAGCAAACAGGTACAGACGATTGGGCTGCGAGCGCGTGGGTGCGGCAGCGAAGAAGCGATCGCTGGTGGCGAACTGTGTCGCCATGAAGTAGTAGTAGGGAAGCTCGCGGTCGGTGTAGTAGCCCATCGAGCGGTGTCCGTCAGTGTCCCACAGTCCATTGGACGAAGCGAAGCCTCCGCCGGTGTAGGCGAAGCCGTCATTCTTGGCTGTCATCGAGAGGAAATTCGAAAGATTGAAGTCGATGTGGCTCTCGTTCCACGAGGGGCTCATGTTGTATGTGCACTGCGAAACCATGTGGAACACGGGCACGGGTGTTTTCGTCGCGAACCCCTTGTTGCAAGCGACCATGTTGGTGCAGTCGGGCTGAGGAGTTCCGGTTTCGGCTCCAGGGAGGCCATCGACATCGGCAGGGAGGCCCTGCGCTACACGATATGCGTTGAGCATACCGAAGTAGCTGTCGAAGGAACGATTCTCCTGCGCCATGAAGATGATGTGATTGATCACGTGCGAGCCGGCAGGAGTCGTGACCGTGAGATTCGTCGACCCAGTGATGTTGCCACTGGCCGCGGTGATGGTGGTGGTTCCGGCAGCAACGCCGGTTGCTGTGGCTCCGCTGATGGTGGCAACGTTTGTGCTACTGCTGCTCCACGAAGCGGAACTGGTGCAATCGTTCGTGGATTTGTCGCTCATGGTGCAGGTGGCGGTGAAAGCCTGCGTCTTGCCGACCTGGATGGAGGGCGCGCTGGGCGCGACAGCGATGCTGGAAACGGTAGGGCTTCCCGATCCACCGGAGCCGCCTGATCCGCCGCTGCCGCCAGTTCCTCCTGAACCGCCGTTGTTGGTGGTGCTGGAACGGCCTGTGCCGCAAGCAGCGAATGCAAGCATCAGGAAGGACATGATGCACAGCAGAAAAGAGCCCCTCATCGTAGCCGAAATTCGCATTGCCAAACCTGCCTGTGAAGTTGATACAACGAGGAGCTTGGATGGTTGTTGAATGGGGTGTGTTGGCCCAAGTGGCAGGCGTAAGAAGAAATTCGTGAGTAGATGAAGGTTTACAAAACGAGGCGGGAAATTCCAGAGATGCCGAATTGAAGGCATCTCCGGGTGAGCTACATTATTTGCAAATCAGGAGATACACAGCGGCGAAGTGACAGGCTGTGCCAGCGAGAACCCAGATGTGCCAGATGAAGTGCATGTATTTGCGCTTGGAGGCGTAGAAGGGAATTCCGGCAGAGTAGCAGAAGCCTCCGGCGAGAAGCATGGCAAATACGGGATGGGCCAAAAGCATGTAGATGGATTTGATGGCGAAGATTGCAGTCCATCCCATGGCGAGATACATGGCGGTGGAGATGGCCTCAAATCGTCCGGTGGCGAAGGACTTGATGATGACGCCGATGAAGGCACAGCTCCAAACGATGGCAAAGAGAGTCCAGCCAAGCGCGCCGCCAAGACCGATGAGCGTGACAGGCGTGTAGGTTCCCGCGATGAGCAGGTAGATCGACGAGTGGTCGAGCGAGCGCATGACGCGATAAGCGCGCGTGTAGCTGAGCGAGTGATAGAGCGTGGAGACGAGATAGAGAATGATCGCCGAGGCTCCGAAGACGGCGCATGAGGTAATGATGCGCGGGTCGCCCGCAGCGATGGAACGCATGAGCAGCAGGACGAGTCCGGCGATGCACAGTGCGGCTCCGATGCCGTGCGAGATGCTGTTGGCTATCTCCTCCCCAACAGTCTGATCAGTAGGCTCCATACATTTATGTTACGGCGGAGCACGGCGAACGGGAGCTCAGTGACAAAGAAATTACATTTGCGCGTTCAAGGGCGGTTTCAAGGGTTGGTGTAGCCGCAGGCATTTTGCTCCCCCACCTTAGCCGCGCAAAACACGCGTCGAAGGTGGGGCACCCGCGGATTGCTGATCTGATGTAGCTTTTTGTTGATTAGCTGAAGCCGAGGACGGGGTGAGGCGTGTAGGGCTGCTCGAGCGAGGCGATTTCTTCTGGAGTAAGGCGCACGTCGAGAGCGGACACTGCGTCCTTGAGTTGACCGGGCTTGGTGGCTCCGACGATGGGGGTGGTTACTCCGGGACGGCTCAGCAGCCACGCCAACGCGACTTGAGCTCGTGGAATGCCACGCTGCTCGGCGATTTCGCCTACGCGGTCGATGACACGGCGGTCTTGCTCCTCGGTGACTGAATACATTTTGTTTCCGAAGTTGTCGGTCTGAAGGCGCTTGGTCGCATCGCTTTGGTAAGGGCGGGTGAGGCGTCCGCGGGCGAGAGGACTCCACGGAATGACAGCAATCTTTTCTTCGAGGCAGAGCGGAATCATCTCACGCTCTTCTTCGCGATAAAGCAGATTGTAGTGATTCTGCATGGAGACGAAGCGCGTCCATCCATGAAGGTCGGCGAGATAAAGTGCCTTAGCAAATTGCCATGAGTACATCGAAGATGCGCCGAGGTAGCGGACCTTTCCGGCTTTGACGACATCGTGCAGAGCTTCGAGCGTTTCCTCGATTGGCGTTTCGTAATCCCAGCGGTGGATCTGGTAGATATCGACGTAGTCGGTCTGGAGTCGGCGAAGACTCTGGTCGAGTTCGAAGAAAATTTCCTTTCGAGAGAGCCCGCGTCCATTAGGTTCTTTGCGCATTACGCCGTGAACCTTGGTCGCGATGACAACGGCTTCGCGGCGTGTGTTGGCTTTTAGAAATTTGCCGACCACTTCTTCACTGGCACCGTTGGAGTAAACGTTGGCCGTATCGAAGAAGTTGATGCCTAGGTCGAGCGCTTCACGCAGGAAGGGTTGGCTTTGCTGTTCGTTGAGCACCCAGGGACGCGCACCCTGATCGGCTTCGGGTGAGCCGTAGCTCATGCAGCCGAGACAAATGTGCGAGACCTTGAGTCCAGTCTTGCCGAAATTTACGTAGTCCATAGTGATTCGAGGATACAAGGTTGAGCAAGGTTTCAAAGTTTCGAAGAGCGAAGTGAAGGTGGTGCTAGAGGGCGCGAGGAGCTTCGGTGACGAGATGAAAAACCTGAGTAAAGCCGCGCTGTTGTTGACCATCCCGAATGCCACTCTGAGATGGGGAATGCGAGTGGCCGTCGCTAATCTGTGCGAGAATCCCTCGATGCCGATAGAGACATCATTAGACCGACTCGAGGATCAAGCCCGACACTCGGCTCCTGCTGTGCGGGCTGGGGCATTGATGAGGATTGCGCGGGTCACTACAGCTTTGAATCGCGACCGGGCCCCGAAGGTGTTTGAATCTGCGCTAGGCGAGATTCGCAGCTTTCCGGGGCGCGAGCGGCAATTCTTTCTCGAAGAGGCTCGACAAATCGCCGCTGCAGTTGCTCCGGAGTTACTGCGCAGCATTGAAGCTGGCCGGACACACGGGCATTTTGCGCCAGAGACGATTGGTCGAATTATGATCGATCATGGGCAAGTTGACGCGGCAGTCGATTACGTTATTGGGTACGAGTCCGCGACAGATTTTCCATACTTTGCAGCTTCGTCACTTCTGCAGCAACTGCAGAGCTATGAGAAGCAACAGGCAATTCTGCATAAGGCGATTTCGGTCGGACGCGAACATCCAACAGATCATTTCATCCACTTTTTCTCGTGGTCGTGGACTCGGCTTGAGGAGTCCGAGGCCCGAGGTGTTATTCGCGATGTTGTTCGTTTGCTGGAGGAGCAGCCAGATAGTGGAATATCGGCCACATATGATTCTGAGCGCAGCGTCGAAATCATGTCAGTACGGGAGCACTTGCTTTTTCGTGTGCTCCACATTTTGCGGAAGTTGGACCCGGACCTTGCCGAGTCGTTGATAGCGCGATACGCACAGCTAGCTGCAGCGGCGCGACGGTTTCCTGATGGCACAGAGTCTGTCAAGCAGGAGGCCGAGAAGCGGCGCGCTGAGGCTACCACGGGTGAGAGTTGTGGATATGGAATGGCAGGACACCCGAAGGATTTTCCATATATGCGTTCTCTGCTTGAAGATCGGAGATCGGGCAATTTCGCCAGTTCCATTCAGTACGCGATTGAGCAGTATCGATCCGACACAAATCCAGCAGATCTGAACGAAGCGCCAAAGCATTTCTGGCCGTCAACATGTAAGTTCCGCCAAGTCCTGTATGAGGCGGGCCGAGCAATGGGACAGGATGCTGCGAAATACCTCAGCCAGATAATCGACGAAGATGTGCGGCTGTATGCAGAGATTGAGATGCTTGCTGCCACTGCGGGCCTGCCCCAATTCCAGGGAGTTCAACGGGAATTCCGACCACAACGGCATCTCAACAGACCTTTGACTGTGGGCGATGTGATTCCTGGCGTTAGATGTCCCAAGTGTCAATGGACACCGGGGATGGGAAATCACTGGGTCTGCAAGTGCGGTCACGTCTGGAACACTTTCGAGACAAAGGGAGTTTGTCCATCCTGCAAGTTTGCATGGCAGGACACGGTATGTCTTCAGTGTGCAGAGATATCGAGGCACACGGATTGGTATACAGGGGATAAGGCTGACGTTATTCCGTAGTGCACGCGGAATCGACTGATATAGGAGAATGCCTATGTTTCGTTCTATTGGCGTGTTGCTGATACTGAGTTCGATAGGGTGCGCGCAAGACAAGCTGTGCCAGAGCGCGACCGTGACATCGTCTAGCGTTCAGGGGAACTCGATAGTTGAGAGAGTAGTTTTCAGTGGACCATGGGGGAACAACAGTGCGATCTACTTTCATCCTTCCACATCGGCATTGGGTGGGGTGTTGATGTCGCACTCGCGTTTGCAGGCAGGAACAAGGACACGCGACTTGATGCCATACGCATTTACGCTGGCGAAATCTGGAGCAGCGGTCCTCATCCTGGAAAACCGAACGGTCATCTGGCCTCCGGAAACGCCCACGCAGAATCGCAAAGGAGAAGCGGTGTTTTGCGCGGCCCACTGGTTCGTGGCCAATGCACATCTGGCGAATCCAGACGTTGTGGTTGACACAGACGACAATCACGTCACAAGGTGGCCATTCGCATACGTGGGAACGCTCTTGTGCGATCCTTACAACAAGCATGATGCCCGATGTGTATCGCAGCCTCATGACGTTCTGTTCCGTCAACACCTGTGGGTGGAGTTCAGCCAGACAGTTGGCGGCGACACGACAGAACGCACTCTAGCTGACGGCGGCTTATGGGGCGCTCGGGTTATACAGCGGACACTGGGACTGAAGCCGGTTAGCGAAATTTTGCCTTACAACGCCAGCATTGGAGCACCTGAACCGAACACTCGTACCGCATTGCAGTAATATTTGGGCGTTGCTTCGCGAAATCGTGCTCTTCACATAACGACGGAGGCGGAGGCGCTGGAGTTTTCGGCTTCGGTGCGAGATGGTATGTAGCTCATCGCACGTTCGGCAAGAGCAGTGATGGTGAGGCTTGGATTCACTCCGAGATTAGCCGAGACCACAGAGCCGTCGCAGACGTACATGTTTTCATAGCCAAATACGCGGTGCTGTGCGTCGATTACGCCTTCGGAGGCAGATCGTCCCATCACGCATCCTCCGAGGCAGTGCGCAGTGCCGGGAACGTCGAAGAGAATCTCGGGAAGCATGCTCATTGCTGTGCCTCCGGCCATGCGTGCAAATTTCTGGGCGAACTCGTTGGCACGTGGGATGTAGGTGGGAACGCGCTCTCCTTTGCTGACGAGGAACTTACGGAAGGGCCAGAACCATGGACGCTCGAAGTGCATATCAATGTGCGCGTCGATGGTTTGCATGCAGAGAAGGATGATGCATTCACGCGCCCATCCGAAGGGCTGGAGAAGGCGGATGGTCTTTACGGGATGGCTCAGGAGGGAGGAGGCGATGTTCTTCATCCAGAGCAGGATGCGGCCGGAACCGGGGCTTCCCCCCGTGAGTATGGTCGAGAGGAAGGACATGGCATCGGCGCCGCTCGGGTAGCGCACGGCCTCGATGTGCGTGTGTTCGTCGATGTACACGCCCGAGCCGATGGCTACACCCTTGGAAAGATCGTCGCTACAGCCGGGGATGCGAACTCCGATGAGCGATTCGGAGTTGGTGCGAATGTGTTTACCCAATTGCTGGCTGATGAGTGGCAGGGATCGATTTTCGCGGAGGCTGAAGAGAAGTTCAGTTGTGCCGAGCGAGGATGCAGCGAAAACTACTCCACGGCAAGTGAAACGCTGTGGGTGCTTGCGGAGGAAAGCTAGCGAGTCGATGGTGTGGACTTCGTAGCCAGCGCTGCCGTTTATGTCGAGTGGGCGAACATCGACCACTTTGGTTTCGGCGATGATGCGCGCGCCACGTTTCTCTGCGAGGTAGAGATAGTTCTGGTCGAGTGTGTTCTTTGCGCCGAAACGGCAACCCATCATGCATCCGCCACAGCCGTTGCAGGTAATGCGGTCAGGACCTTCGCCACCAAAGTAGGGATCGGGAATGTGCTTGGCGCGGGGCTGTCCTTCGGGGCTTTGCAGGATACCGACTTTGGTCCGGTAAAACGTCGCGCCTACGCCATATTCATTGGCGGCCTTGCGCAAAAGGTGATCGGCGGGGCCGAGAATATTGTTTTCGGATACGCCAAGCATTCGCGAAGCGGTGTCGTAGTGCGCAGGCATTTCAGATTTCCAGTTGGAGAGCCCGGCCCACGAACCCATGTCCCAGACTTTTTCGGGCGGCTCCAGGAGCGTGCTGGCGTAGGTGATGGAGCCGCCACCAACGGCGCATCCGTGGAGGATCGTGACGTGCTTGAAGAAGCGCATGTTGAAGAATCCGCGCAACGCAAGATTGGGACGAAAGAACCAGCGGCTGAGAGACCAGTTGGTGCGTGGCAGATTTTCAGGCGTCCAGCGGCGCCCCATTTCGATGACCGCGACGCGGTATCCCTTTTCGGTGAGGCGGAGCGCGGAGACGCTGCCTCCGAATCCGGAACCAATGACGATGTAGTCGAAATCGTATTCGCGGCTGCTGTTCATGTCAGAGGGTGAGATGTATGGAGAGGACGGAGTGGCTACAAAAAAGTAAGAGCGGGGTGAGAGAGGTTCGAATGAGGGGTGAGATGGCGCGGGATTTTCAGGGAGCAAAACGAGGATGCTTGGGAAAGGTTGAGCGCAGGTAGGGCGGAGTGTAAACAGTCCCAGAGTTGGAAAATCGCCAACTCTGGGCCACCTGATTCGCGTTTGTAGTTTTGAATACGCAACAGGCAGGGCAAACGGGGTTCAGCAGCTTGCATCCAGTTTTGTCAGGGAACTTTCTCCCACTACGGGTTCGATGCGAAGACGAATTCATTGCACATTGCTGATGTTGGTGTTGTTGGCTGTGGCTGCCCAGGCGCAAGAGCGTGAGGTCGAGGGCGTGGTCATCGAACCGACGGGAGACGTGGTGGTGGGCGCGACGGTGCGCGATGGGGCAGGACACGTTGTGCGCAGTGATGGGCAGGGACGATTTCGTCTGGCACGCGGGGATGGCGAGTTGACGGTGAGTGCTCCGGGATTTTCGGCAGAGCGCGTGGCGATCACAGGAGCAGCACTGCGGATTCGGATGGAGATTGCAAGGCCGGAAGAGTTAGTCAGCGTGAGCGCGGAGAGTGAGACGCTAGCTCCAGCAACTACAACCTTCAATGCACGCACGCTGCGGCAGACTCCTGCGTTCTCGCTGGATGAAGCACTGCGTGGGGCGCCGGGATTTTCGCTGTTTCGAAGAGCGCCATCATGGACAGCCAATCCAACGACACAGGGAGTTTCTCTACAGGGCACGGGATCGAGTGCTGCAAGCCGCGCGCTGGTTGTGGAGGATGGAATTCCGCTGAATGATCCATTTGGCGGATGGGTGTATTGGCAACGCGTTCCTGTGACGGCTCCGGAGAGAGTGGAACTACAAACGGGAGGCGGAAGCGGGCTGTATGGCAGTGATGCGATTGGTGGTGCGATCAGCATTATCACGCCGCATCCAGTTGCGAACGCAGACGCAATGCATGAGGCCGTTGATCTCTCGTGGGGGAATTTGAATACGCCGAGTGGATCGGCATCGGTGGTGGGGGCGCGTGGAAAGTGGGCGGGATCGGCCCAGGTGTTTGGGGCTTCAACCAATGGATACGTCCCTGTGCCGTTGCGGCTGCGCGGCGCGGCGGACTGGTATGCGAGTTCGACAAATGTGGGCACTGTGCTGAGGGTGGATCGAAAACTTAGCTCGGAGGCGGCTTGGTTTGTGGGCGGCTCGATGTATGGCGAGTCGCGACAGAACGGAACGCATTTACAGACGAACGGAGCCACGCTGCGCGAACTTCGCTCGGGTATGGATACAAACAGCGCAGAGTGGGGATCGTTTGCAGTGCGCGCGTTTGGCGGGACGGAAACGCTGCGGCAGACATTTACCTCGATCAGCGCGGATCGAAATAGGGAGTCGCTGACGCGAAATCAGGGAATACCCGCTGAGCAGGTGGGCGGAAGTTTGCTGTGGTCGCGTCAGGTAAGAACGCGGCAGTTGTTGGTGGCGGGATTCGATGCGAGACACGTCGAGGGCGAGAGTGATGAATTCGCGTATCAGGCGGGAGTGGCCACATCGTATCTTCGCAGTGGCGGAGTGCAACTGCGGTATGGAGCGTTTATTGAAGATCGTGTGCGCGTTTCCCGACGATTGATGGTGACGGCATCGGCGAGGGTGGATAACTGGTCGGATCAGAATGCGCGGTCCATCGTGACCCCTCTGGGAACGCAGACGACGGCGGTCAAAACAGCGTTGCCTTCACGCAGTGCGGTGGTGTTTGATCCGCGCATCGCCGTGTCATACGCGATGAATGCGCGATGGACGTTTTCGGCTTCTGCGGCAAGAGCCTTTCGCGCACCGACACTGAATGAGCTGTATCGGGCGTTCAGGGTAGGCAATGTATCGACACTTGCAAATGCATCACTGAGGGATGAGCGCTCAACGGTGGTGCAGGGTTCGGTGCTGTTCGCGCCGAACTCTATGACGTCGTTTCGGGCAACGGGATTCTGGAACGGAATTAATGATCCTGTCGCGAATGTAACGATCGCATCAACGCCAACGCTGATTACACGGCAGAGGCAGAACCTTGGGAGCCTGCGCGCGACAGGAATGGAAGCAGCGGCAAGCGTGCGGATTCGGCAACTTCAGATTGACGCGGCTTACCAGTATTCGCACTCGACGGTGACAAGCTTCTCGGCAGATCCGAAGCTGGTTGGGTTGTGGATTCCACAGGTGCCGAGGCATTCATCTACGCTGCGAGTGGCGTATCTCAGGAAAGCATGGGCCGTGGTGCTTGATGGACGATATTTCGGACGGCAGTTTGACGACGACCGCAATCTGTTTCCGTTGAACAGCGCATTCGTGATGAATGCAGCGATTTGGAGAACGCTGCCGAAGGGATTCAGTGCCTATATCGCCGCTGATAATCTGCTTGATCGCAGGTATGCCGTGGCACGCACGCCGACGCTTTCAACAGCACCTCCGACGCTGGCACGAGTGGGTGTGCGCTGGCATTCAAAGGAGCGATGAATGAAAAACCCCGTCGCGGGACGGGGCTTGGGGATGATCGACATGTGTGTCGATTTACTTCTTCAGGGCAGCTTCATAGCGCTTGTTTACCTCGGCCCAGTTGACGACGTTCCACCAGGCTTTCAGGTATTCGGCGCGACGGTTCTGATACTTCAGATAGTAGGCGTGCTCCCAGACATCGTTGCCCATGATGGGGGAGAGATCCTGGGATAGCGGGCTGTCCTGATTGGGCGTGGAGAGCACCTGGAGCCCGCTGGAACCGAGGGCAAGCCACGTCCAGCCACTACCGAACTGCTTCACTCCGGCATCGTTGAGCTTTTCTTGGAACTGAGCAAAGTCGCCAAACGTTTGTTTGATGGCATCGGCGATGGGACCAGTGGGGGCGCCTCCGGCGTTTGGGCCCATGATGGCCCAGAACATGCTGTGATTGGCGTGTCCGCCGACATTGTTGCGCACGGCAGTGCGGACGGCCTCGGGAACGGAGCTAAGGTTCTTCAGGATCTCTTCGGCAGACTTGCCTTTTAACTCTGGCGCCTTCTCAATGGCGGCATTGGCGTTGTCGACATAGGTCTGATGGTGCTTGTCGTGATGCAGGTGCATGGTCTGCGCGTCAATGTAGGGTTCGAGCGCTTCGTAGGCATGTGTGAGGGCGGGAACTTCGAATGCCAGCGCTTTAACTTCGGTTGCCATCTATTAAATCCTCCACCGTGATGGATGAGATTGCGGGGGCGGGGGTTTCAAAAGGTATGAACCTTGGAGAGAGCTGGTTCAGAACGGGACGTAATGCGCTCAGGAAAACACCTTTTGAGAAGCAAAAGCAAAAGCGCCAACCCCAACCGGAGTTGGAGGTAGATGGCCCCGGGCGGAGGAGGAGACTGGAGCGGCGGCTGGGGCCCTTCGCGTTGCTCAGGGTGACACGTCTAGAAACAAAAACAAGAGCAAAGGAAAAGGCAGGAGCAAAGGCAACGACCCCACCCTAAACTCGAAAAGACGAGTTTAGGATGGTGCACCCTGGTGATTCTGCTTGGAGGAAAGTTAGCGCTTGAGGAACCACATGACCCAGCTGGCGACGAGAACTCCGCCGATGAACCAAGCGAAGCAGTAGAGGCCATAGCGGATCATTTGGCGCGTATCATCGCGCTGGGTGATTCCAAAGACGGTGGAGGCGCAGATAGAGAAGATGAGCGCGGCTGTGAAGTGAGAGAAGTTGAGCGTCATTGTTTCTTCCCAATCGCGATGTGGTGAGCGTCGATGGCGGCGATCACGTTGAGCAGTCCGGCACAGACCACGAACTTGGTTCCATAATCAGCGGTGGCGCGGAAAATGGCTCCAGCGCCCCAGTCCATCGAGCGGGCGATGAAATAGAGCAGGCCGTTGCCGAAATCGCCGATGAAGCCGAGCATGTCGAGCAGGTCTCCAAGGTTGAAGCCGTACACCTTGCCCTGCATGCCGAGTCCGCTGAAGAACATGATGGTGACGCTGAAGAAGATGAGCACGCCGCGGATCCAGCGCTTCTGGATGATATGTCCGGCGCCGGGGATGAGCCATCCGGCGAGCGGCGCGATGAGGTGCATCATGCCGGTTTGCGGTGACGCGTTTGCGATTGTTTTTTCGTTTGCCATTAAATCGATTCCAACACACGTGTTCCCGAACTATTACAGCGGCGGCGGAAACACCTTCCGCGATTTCGGTTAAATAATAACTAGTTCTTCCTGCTGCTTGCCGGTGACCTGGGCGGCGCCGTTATGCACGAGGACGTCCACTTCACTGCGCACGCCGAACTCTGGCAGATAAATTCCCGGCTCTACTGAGAATAACGTATTCGACAGAATCTGTCGGGTATCGCGGGTCTCCAGGTTGTCCATGTTGGCGCCGTTGCCATGAACACTGGTGCCGATGGAGTGTCCGGTGCGATGAACAAACCAGTCGCCGTATCCGGCTTTGTCGATGACGGAGCGGGTGGCTTCGTCCACCTGCCAGCCCTCGATGCGGGAGTCCGAGGCGAAGGCGTCGACCACTCTTTGTGCTCCGGCTTTGCGGGCGTCGCGCACGATGCGGAAGACTTCCTGATGCTTGCGCAAGGGTTCGCCGATGACGCCGGTCCAGGTGATGTCGTAATAGATGGCGCTGGGTGTGTTCTTCTTGGCCCACATGTCGAGCAGAACGAGGTCGCCTTTGTGGATGGAGCGGTGGACTTCGGCGGTGGGTTCGTAGTGGGGATTTCCCGCGTTTTCATTGACTCCAACGATGGGCAGGTCGTCGGTGACGAGGTTTTCGCGCTGGAAGGCTTCGCCGATCCACTGGCGCACGCCCCATTCGTCCCAACCGCTGCCGTGGCGTACACGCTGTCCGATTTCGTGGAAGGTGGCGGCCATGATCTTGTCTATTGAATCGCGGGCAGCGAAGTGCGAGGCAATCTGCTCTTCGGTGAGTGTGGCTTCAAAGCGAGAGACGAGATCGGCGGATGATCCGATTTCTACGCCGAAGCTGCGGACGAGTTCGATCATGCCTCCATCGACCAGCGAGACATACATTATGTCGTTGTTGGGCGAATACTGCATCGCAACGCGCTTGTATGGTTTGAGGATCGCGGCAAGCTTCTCGTGCAGTTCGCGCCATGCGCCGTAGTGCTGTTGCTGGCCGGGGAGAGATTCGAGGTGGCGCGGTTCGACGCGATGATTCAGCTTGATGGGCTCACCGTGGGCGGGGATGAGGTAGAACCATCGCCGGGTGACGTGAAGCGCGGGGAGTCCGAGGATGGAGTAGGCGATTTCGTCACGATGGTGGTGGTCGTAGAAGAGCCAGGCATCGAAGTTCTGTTCTTGCAGGGCTTGCTGAATCGCGTGCAGATCCATAGGAGTATTGTAACGCGCACTGTGTGATACGCAGGGAAGAGCAAGCAGGTTCAAACCCGGGGTATGCGAAAGAGTTTCTTCGCAAATAAGAAATATACTTTCGCAACTTTGGAGAGGTGGCGACGTTTATAGCTGCATGAAACGTACACTGCTTTACTCGATAGCAACCCTGGCCCTTGGCGGAATGCTAGCCGTCCCGGGCTACGCTCAGAATCCCAACACCATCGGCGCAGGTCCCGGCAAGGTCGATCCGGGGCATCCGCGAGTGAATGAAGTCAATAGGCGCGAACAGAACCAGCAGAATCGCATTGCGAACGGGGTTAGAAGCGGACAACTGACACCGAAGGAGGCCGCGAAGTTGGAAAAGCAGCAACAGCACATTGTTCGCGAGGAAAAGCGCGACATGGCGAAGAATGGTGGCCATCTGACGAAAGCGGAGCAGGCGAAGCTAAATCGGGAACAGAACAGGGCGAGCCGGAATATATATAGGAAAAAGCACAATGCGGCGGTGAGATAGAAGGTGTAGGTTTCGCGAAGTTTGGCCAAGGTTGGAGAGGTTTCGCGAGGTCGAATGATCAGAGGTTCCAAGGTTAGAAGGGCAAAAGCAACCGCCCCACTCAACGAACTGAACGTTCACTGGGGCACCCGAAACGTAAAGGCCCGTCGATAGGAGGATCGGCGGGCCTTTACGTTTCGGGTGCTAGTTTCGGTTACATGATGGCGGTCGGCGGCGCGGGTTCGTCGGGATGTCCGGCATTGCGCAGGGGAACCTGAACCATGAGGATGGCGAGGAATGCGAGCGCGATGAGACCGCTCAGGATGTGCGGGTGAGCAAAGACCACCGGGAGATCCCAGTGGATCTTGCCGCTGGCCTTGAGGCCTTTGACGGCCGCCACGCATAGGCCGCAGAGAGCTTCACCGGCGATGAGGCCGCTGGCGGTAAGGACTCCGGCGTTGTCGATGCGGGCTTTCTGCGCGTCGTTGAAAACGCCCTTGTCGCGCATCATGTCGGTGACCCAGCGAATGACGCCGCCGACGAAGATGGCGAACGTGGTTTCGAGCGGCAGGTACATGCCGACGGAGAAGAGCATGGGGCTCTTGACCTCGACCATGATGAGGGCGAATCCCATGAGGATTCCGACGATGACCAGAGGCCATGCCATATTGCCGCCGACGATGCCCTGCGCGAGCGAAGCCATGAGTCCAGCCTGCGGGGCGGGGAGTTCCTTGCTGCCGAAGTGATAGGCCTGGTCGAGAATCATGAGCACAGGGAAGAGTGCCATGGAGCTGACGACAACGCCCATAAGATCGCCGAGCTGCATCTTGGAGGGCGTGCCTCCGAGGATGTGTCCGACCTTGAGGTCCTGAAGCATTTCTCCGGCGACGGCCGAGGAGACGCAGATGACGGCAGCGACGCCTAGAACGGCGACGACTCCGGCTGTTCCCTTGACGCCGATGGCGATCATGAGCAGCGCGGCGATGACCAAGGTGCAGAGGGTCAGTCCGCTGACCGGGTTGTTGGACGAGCCGATCATGCCGACGAGGTTTCCGGAGACCGCGGCGAAGAAGAAGCCGAGGATGATCATGACGACCGCGGCAACGGCGGCTCCGACGATGACCTTCGTAAAGAAGAAGTAGAGAGCCAGCATGGCGCAGAAGACGATGCCCAGTCCGAGGAAGACGATCTTAGCATTGAGGTCCTTCTCATAACGGAGGGAGGACTGTTTGGCCTGACCGGTCTTCTTGAGGTCGCTGACGGCGCGCTGGATGCCGATTCCGAGAGATTTGCGCATCCGGAAGAGCGTGAAGCCCGCGCCGACAAGCATTCCGCCGACGGCGATGGGGCGGACGATCGAGAACCAGACGCCATTGGAGATGGCTGTCCAATCAACGGTCGTTCCGGCGGCAGCGGCGCTCGCAGAAATCTGCGGTCCGAGGAAGTAGGTGAGGAGCGGAACCATGAGCCCCCAGGCGAGGAGGCCGCCAGCGAAGTTTAGGGCAGCGAGGCGGGGTCCGATGATGTATCCGACGCCGAGGTAGGCGGGGCTGACGGCAGGGGCGCTAAATGTTGTCGCGCCGCCGGTGGCGACGACGGGAGCAGCAGTGCCGCGTCCGAGTTTGAGTCCGAAGGAGAGAGCAGGAATCTTGACCAGCACTTCTTTGCTGGCGTTGAAGATGTTGACGGCTCCGGCGAAGAAGATGGCGGCACCGACGCCCATGTTGGCGAAGAGGATCTTTGCAGCGCGCGAGCCCTGCTGTCCGGCTTTATGGATTTCGGAGGCGGCCACGGATTCAGGGAAGGGGAGCTCGGGATCCTCGACCATGACGCGGCGAAGCAGGGTGACGAAGAGGATGCCGAGGGTTCCGCCAACCATCATGAGAGCCGCGCCCTGCCAAAAGTTGGCGGCGCCGAGGGCGGGCCACATCTGACTGATGACAAAGGCCGGGATGGTGAACGTCGCACCGGCGGCGACGGATTCACCGATGGAGCCGATGGTGCGGGCCATGTTTTCTTCGAGTAGGCTGCCCTTGACCAGCTTCAGCAAAGCCATGCCAATGACCGCGGCCGGATACGTTGCGGCAATTGTCATGCCGGCGCGCAGTCCGAGGTACATGTTGGCTGCGCCGAGAACCACCGTCATAATGAGGCCCAGAAGTACGGCTCGAAGGGTGAATTCGGGCATTTGGCGGTCAGCTGGTACGTAAGGTCGGAACGCGGGGGCTTGGGGTCGGACGGTTTGTGAGCTCATTCAGGATCCTCAAAGGCGCGCGATTGCTTAAGAAACACGATGGCGCAAGGTAGCACGCGTGCTTTATGCATTACAAGGTATTAGAGATACTCTGCCACCATGATAAACAGAGCGGAGGAGTTGGTGGGGATTTTGTGAGTAGCGGGGAAGAGCAAAAGCAAAGCAGACGTTTAGAGGGCAGGAAGGCGTAGAGACATGCTCACGTGATGGTGGGTTTGGGAGTGAGCTGGCGATTTTGCGACAGGTAGGCTGGTCCGGCGTCATGAGGCGGCATCTTAGGCGAAGATGTGAGTGCGTAAAAAGACTCTAGATCGGCATCACAAGAATCGCGGAGGAAAGAACACAGATGTCAAAAGTTCGTGTAGCGGGATTTGCGGTTTCGCTCGATGGGTACGGCGCTGGGGTTGAGCAGAGCGAGAGCGATCCGCTGGGGAAGCGTGGCCCCGAGCTCTTTCAGTGGTTCTTTCATACGCGGAGCTTCCGCTCAATGCAGGGGAAAGAGGGCGGATCGGCCGACGACATCGACGATGAATTTGCCCATCGGGCGATGGACAACTTCGGGGCCTTCATCCTCGGTCGGAACATGTTTGGCCCCGTGCGCGGCCCATGGCTGGATGACTCATGGAAAGGCTGGTGGGGCGACAATCCGCCTTATCATGCGCCAACCTTCGTTCTGACACATTACCAGCGTGAGCCTCTGGTGATGGAAGGCGGGACAACATTCTACTTTGTGACCGGCGGAATCGAGGAAGCGCTCGAGCGCGCGAAGCAAGCTGCAGGCCCGAAAGACGTCAAGATAGGAGGAGGCGTCTCGACAGTGAGGCAGTATCTCAAGGCCGGACTGATCGACTCCCTGCATCTCGCGTCGGTGCCTGTTTTGCTCGGTCAAGGGGAACCATTGTTTGAGGGGCTGGATCTGCGCGCGCTTGGTTTTTCCGTAACCAATCGAGAAGCTTCGGAATACGCGACTCATCTCACGCTGGAAAAGGTTTAGAGTCGGAAGCAATCTTTTTGGATATCGAGGGTGGGCCACCGGCGTGGGCGAGCAATAACGCGACCCAGCTAGTTGTTTTCCAGCTCCAGATCTGTTGCCGGGTTTCGGCAGTCGCCGTAAGGAGCTGCTCTCCGCTTCACGGTTAGCTGCTTAGCCTTCGCTTCTGGTGATACGGTGATAACAAAGGTGGAATCGATGTAACGCGTTCCGTCCTTAGCGGTGCCAGGGGCCACCTGAAGGACGTACGTGCCCGGTGGCGTATCTTTGAAGTCGAAGCTTCCGCCCGGCCCCGACACTGCCGTCACAGAAGTGCCGGCAGGATTCCGAAGCTTCAGCCTGGCGCCAGCGATGCCCGCGAGGGTTTCTGAATTGACTAACTTGCCCGCAACCTGTTTTGTTGTCGGAGCTCCAGCACCCCATTCGTATTTGAATTCTCTCTTCGTGTTCTTGCTCGGCTTTTCAGGCACGCGAATGCATTGCAATGATTCGTGTCCGAGGTAAGAAATCGTGATCCAGTAATCGCCCGGATCGACCTTCCTCGTTCGTATGCTCCCATCCGTTGAGGTTTCACCTGAGAAGGCCGTTAAAGTCTCCCCTTTGGATTCAGTCGTCACCTCAACAATCACGCCGCTTAATGGCTTGCCTTCGTTTGTAGCAGTGACTACAAATTCACGTTCCACTTCAATTCGCCCGCTCTTGCAATTTGTTTCCGGACAGGCCTGTGCTTCCGATAACGATAGTGAGAGAAATGCAGCGAAGATCGATAACAGTACGAAACTTTTCATAATCATCAGATGGTCTTCTCTGTTTTACCCATTGTTTGTAACCGCAACGATATCAACAAGAGTTCAAGAAACCAACAGATACCTGTCGCAAAACCGGGTAAGTCCATCTATCACAAATTGGGTGCAACTCGCTTTCTTTCGGGCGGAGTGGTCAAGGCCGGGTGCAAAAAGAAGCATGCCGCTGGTTTGAGGCCAGCGGCATGCTTTCGTGCGTTGCTGTTCGTTAGAGGCGACAGATGAGGAGTTCGCGTTCGTAGACCATCTCGGGCGGCAGGTGGTCGTGCAGGTTGATGAACAGCTCTTCGTGTCCAATCACCTCGCGCTTCCACATTTCGCGATCAACGGTCTGGAGCTGCTCGAAGGTCTCCTTGGGGAAGTCGAACCCTTTCCACTCGATGTCCTCGTAGCGCGGAACCCAGCCAATCGGGGTTTCCTTGCCGAGCGACTTGCCGTGGACGCGGTCGATGATCCACTTGAGGACGCGCATGTTTTCGCTGTAGCCGGGCCACAGGAAACGGCCGTCTTCGCCTTTGCGGAACCAATTCACGTGGAAGATGCGCGGCGTAACAGCCAGATTGCGGCCCATCTTGATCCAGTGACGGAAGTAGTCTCCCATATGGTATCCGCAGAAGGGCAGCATCGCCATCGGATCGCGCCGCACTTTGCCAATAGTGCCGGCAGCGGCTGCGGTCATTTCAGAACCCATGGTGGCTCCGGTGTAAACGCCTGCGCTCCAGTTGAATGCCTGGTAAACAAGAGGCATGGTCGTGGGGCGCCGTCCGCCGAAGATGAATGCCGAAATCGGCACGCCGTTCGGATTTTCCCAGTCGGGGTCGATGGTCGGGCACTGCTTCGCAGGCGCGGTGAAGCGGGCATTCGGATGCGCGGCGGGCTTGCCGGTTTCCTTGCCAATCTGCGGTGTCCAGCGATTCCCCTGCCAATCGGTGCACTCGGCTGGCGGCTCGCTCATACCTTCCCACCACACGCCACCCTCAGAAGTGAGTGCGACGTTGGTGAAGATGGTGTTCTTCGCCAAGGCGGCCATGGCGTTGGGATTCGTCTTCAATGAAGTGCCAGGAGCGACGCCGAAGAATCCTGCTTCCGGATTGATGGCGCGAAGCTGACCGTTGGCATCGGGGCGAATCCAGGCGATATCGTCGCCGACGGTGCGAATCTTCCAGCCCTCAAAGCCGTCGGGCGGAATCAGCATGGCGAAGTTCGTTTTGCCGCAGGCGCTCGGGAAAGCAGCAGCGACGTAGGTCTTTTCGCCTTCGGGGTTCTCGACTCCGAGGATGAGCATGTGCTCGGCCATCCAGCCTTCATCGCGGGCCATGGTGGAGGCGATGCGCAGGGCAAAGCACTTCTTGCCGAGCAGCGCGTTGCCGCCGTAACCGGAACCGAACGACCAGATCTCGCGCGCTTCAGGGAAGTGGACGATGTACTTTTCTTTGTTGCAGGGCCACGCAACGTCCTTCTCTCCAGCGGCGAGCGGCTTGCCGACGCTATGGACACAGGGGACGACACGCTTTTCGTCCTTGTCGATCTCTTTGAAGACCGGCAGGCCGATGCGAGTCATGATGCGCATGTTGACGACTACGTAAGGCGAGTCGGTGAGCTCAACCCCGAGCTGCGACATGGGTGAACCGACAGGACCCATGCTGAACGGCAGAACATACATGGTGCGGCCTGCCATGCAGCCATCGAAGAGGCCCTTGAGCTTCTTGCGCATGACAAACGGATCTTCCCAGTTGTTGGTGGGGCCAGCATTGTCCTTCGACTGCGAGCAAATGAAGGTGCGATCTTCGACACGGGCCACATCGCTTGCATCAGAACGCGCGTAAAAGCAGCCGGGCCAGAGCTTTTCGTTGAGTTTGGTAAAAGTGCCATTGGCGACAAGTTGCGCGCACAGCTCGTCATTCTCTTCCTGCGATCCGTCAACCCAGTGGATGGCAGCGGGTTTGGTCAATTCCGCGATCTTCTCAACCCATCTGAGCAAATGTTTGTTCTTGCTCAGGGGCACGGAATGTTTTCCGGTTGACTGTGTGGCTGTTGACATAAAGGTCTCCTATAAATGCTGAATGACTGGGTACAAGTAAAAATGTCTGGCAACGTACTTCAGCGCGGAACTTCGTCGTACAACACACGGCAGATGATCAGAAGCGCTACTAACTGGCGATTACTTTCGCCTCCTTCAAAACCGCGTCCAAATGTTCGAGCGTTTCGGTAGTGGAGAGGGTGTAAAGATCGCGCCCGCTCTCCTCGCCATTTTCTAAAATCGTTCTAAGATAATGTCCTGCGATTTCAACTGCGAGTGGATCGGTGATGACGTGTCCTGTTCGCTTATTGTGCTCAGCCCAAGCGGGATGCGCGAGAGCGATCCACACGGGGCGGCCGTTAACGAGGAACTTCACATCGACAGCATCAGCGTGGCGCGTTGCAATCGCCATCATGATGCACTGGTAAATACAGTGGACCGAGCTGCCGGTCCAACGCTCGACGGTAGTGAAATCTTCGTACATGTTTAAAACTCTAATCCCACAAAGAGGAACCCTGCAAACGGACCGGGGCGGTCCGCTAAGGATTTTGTAGGGTACCTCAAAAAATGTGAAATGGCATTGCAAATCGGTCCAGAGACACCGGATTTTGCGCACAGAGTTAAGGTGGTAGCATCGGCTACAATCGAGACTACATGACAATTCAGAAGAAAACTGTTTCCAGGGGCCGGACGGCTTCTGCGCTGAAGACTCAGCGCGCCAAGCGCGACCGCGAACGCTCAAGCCCACGTCCAGTGAAAGCTCCGACGGTCAAGGTGCTCACGTCCGAGAAGCTGGCCGAGATTCCATGGTTGGTGCACGGATTCAGCACGCGGCAGGGCGGCGTAACGAAAGAGTATGGCGAAAAGCAGCTTAATCTGGGCTTTACCGAGGAAGATACGCGGGAGAACGTTCTGCGAAATCGCGAGCGGTTACTGCGCAAGCTGAAGGCGCGCAAAGAGGATGGCGAGCTTTGGCCACTGGTGCTACTGAACCAGGTACATTCTGCCGCTATTCACCGCGTCTACGGCGCGAGGGGACCCGAGTGGGCCAGGCTGCGGAAGAACAATGTCGTGGAGACAGCCGGCGACGGTTTGATCACGGATAGCACAGGAGTGCTAGTGGGTGTTAAGGTCGCGGACTGTTTTCCGGTGATCGTGGCTGACAAGAAGCGCAAAGCTGTTGGCGTGTTCCATGCGGGATGGCGCGGGACGGTGCAGCGCATTGTGGAGAAGGGCGTCGGCGAGATGCGTCGTCAGCTTGGATCGAAGCCGGAGAACCTGGTCGCGGCTATCGGGCCGGGAATTGGCGCGTGCTGCTATGAAATTGGCGAAGAGGTGGAGGCTCGGTTCGATTCACAATTCGCGTACTCGAAGGAACTGTTCGAGGATGTGTTCGATAGCTGGAGCTTGAAGACGAAGTATCCGATGTTGTTTTTGAATCAGAGAGCTCCGGGGCACGGCGAACCTGCGATGTCGCGGCATTTGGATCTGGTAAAGGCGAACTGGTGTCAACTGCTGGACGCGGGAGTGCCGGAAGAGAATATTCAGTCAATGAATCTGTGCACGTCGTGCAGGACTGATCTGTTCTTCTCGTACCGGAAGGATCGGGTGACGGGACGGATGCTGGCCGTGGTTGGAATCAGGTAACGATTCTAAGTTCTACAGGAAAGCCCCACGTGGATGCGCGTGGGGCTTTGTGTTTGCGTAGTTGCTACTGAACTCTGACTACAACTTGAATTTGGTTGGTGATCATGGAAGCTCCGGTGCCGGAGGTGCCGGTAACTGTGGCCATGTAGCTTCCGGCGGGAGTCGGCGTGACTGGGACGGGTTTCGAACTACTGCCTGATCCGCAGGAGGATGCCAGAAGTATGAGTCCGAGCGAAGAAATGAGCAGTGCGATCCATTGGCGGCGTCGTGATCTATTCAACGGCATTAACCAGACGAATCCGAGAGGAAGCGCGAACGCGGCGAGTAAGGGGCCGTGGCTGTGATGTTGCGCAGTGGTGGGTTTAGGCGCGGTAGTTGCCACGATGAGCGTCGCGCTGCCTTGTCCGGCAACGGTGGACGGCGAAAAGGAGCAGGTTGCGCCGGTCATGGTCGCCGGGAGCGTGCAGGCAAGCGAAACCTGATCGGTGAAGCCTCCGGTGGGCGTGACAGTGATTGCTGTTGACGAGGAGTTTCCGGCGGCAACAATAATCCCACTCGCCGAAGCAAGACTGAAATTTCGTTCGGGGACCTTGATCGTGATGGGGACGGATTGTGAGGCGTTGTAGTTTGCGTCGCCTTGGTAGATTCCGGTGAAAGTGTGAGTGCCGGTGGATGTGATGTTGGTCGAGAGAACGGCTTGTCCGTTGGTGACCCCCACATCCCACAGCGCGCTCTGATTGTTCATCAAAAAGCGCATGGTTCCCGCAGGCGCAGCCGATCCCGTGCTCGCAGGAGTGATGGTTCCGGTGATTTGGACCATTGAGTTGAGTCCGACATTCTGGATGGAAGATGTAAGTGCAGAATTGGTGCTGATGCCAGCAGGCAGGACCTGAATCAGGCCCATCATGCCGCCGTCTTCGTGTTCGAGGATGTGGCAGTGGTATGGGAAAGTTCCGACGATGTTGCTGTCTCGGAAATCCATGCGGAGCTTAACGCTGGGGTAGTTGCCGGTACCGTTCCAGTGAGGGATATTGACGGTGTCGCGAATGGCGGGATCGTTTACCGCTTGGCCATCGACTTCGAGGACTTGGAAGTGAATCTGGTGGATGTGGAAGACGTGGTCTTCAGCGGCGGCGTTTTGAATCGTCCAGTCTTCGACGGTGCCCTGGTGGACAACGATGTTGGGCGATTGGTTCATATCGAAAACTTGCGGATACTGTCCGGCGACTGTGAGGTAGAACTCGGCTTCGCCATCACCTTCCAGGGCGTTTTCGGAGAAGTAGAGGCTTCGCTCGACGACAGGAGTGGCTTCGGCGAGAGCTGCGAAGCGCTTCGCGATTTTTCCATTAGTCTCAGACTGCGCGGCGGGAAGCTTGGCGAGTGCTGGTGCGCTGGATAAAGCCTTGATGTCGGCAATCTTACGCGCTGGATCGCGATCGCCATCCGGGCCGGTGTCCCAGTCCTGCGTGATGAGCTGTGCCGTGTCGTTGACAGATGGCGTGGTCAGGACGAATTCAACACGACTGCCGGGTGGCAGGAAGATGCTGGTTTCGGTCATGGGACTTCCGCTGACGGGCACGCCGTCGATGGCATAGACCTGCACGGGAATCGGAGATCCGTTGATGACAATCTGGAGATCGTAGATGAGGTCGGCTGCCTGATTGGCCACGCGCCAGAACTCCTGCTGAGAAGGTTGCGTCTGGATGATCGCTGGAGTGTAGTTCGGATACTGCACAGGGACGTAGTTGAGCGAGAGGTCCCAGGCAGGCATATCGGGATCGTCCGGATTTACCCCTGCGTCGGGTATGAGTTGATCGCGCAGGATGAGTGTGCGTTCGGGAAGTGACGCGAGCGCGGGAACCGAATTCTGAATGCCTTCCACGATGATCGCTCCGGTGGCTCCGCCTTGGGTTTGTGCTTCGCTGAAGCCGTGCGGGTGTGGATGGTACCAGTAGAGGCCAGAGGGTTCGTTGGCAGGAATATCGAGCGTGTAGTCGAAGGTCTGTCCAGGTTGGAGCAACGTGTGGATGACCTCGTCCTGATGGCATCCGGGTGAGACGTTCATGCCATGGAAGTGCAGGTTGGTGGAGGACGATGACATGGTCATGGCGTTGCATGGATCGTCGGTTGTGGCGAGGACGGCCTGCATGCCCGCCATGGAAGACATCGAGTCGGAGGTGGGCAACTCGTTGGAGAAATGAATGATGAGTTTGTCGCCGGGATTCACGCGAAGGGTCGGCGACTCGTGTCCATCATCGGTGATGTAGCAGTAGCGCGTGAGGCCCGCGTCATCTACCGCGGTGCGGAAGTGAAGGTTGAGTTCGAGGACTCCGTTGGTGCTGCGAAGCTCGGAAGGCGGTGTGATGGCTGAGCCTAAAGATGGACGAGGGCAAACGGTATCGGCCGAAGTGGCGGCGTTTGCAGAAATCGTGAAGAGAGCCAACAACAGGACGACAAGTGCGGAGCGGTGAGCGGGCGCAAGGCTTCCGTGGCGCAGGTTGACCATGTCATGAGGGATGCAGGTTCTCAGGCCGTCGTTACGCTTCGACACCAAAGTTAACAAATCTATTACTCACGATTTTGAAGCGCGAATATACTCGGCGGAATGATTCAGCACTGAAAGGCGACATATGCGGAAGACGGTGTATTTCATTTGTCTTTGTGCTGTTGTGTGGAGCGCAGTTGCGGCGTTTGGGCAGGAATCGGTAGCGGGTCGAAAGCGTATGCATGATGAAGTGCCGTACGTCATTCTGACGGGCTTGCAGTCGTATAAGGACCATGGTCCGGATGAGGCCGTGCGTTCGTGGATCAAAAACGGTCCGCTGGAAGGTAGCCGCGAGGTGATGACACAGGCGAATAATCTGCGGCAGGTGCAAGAGTTGTACGGCTTGTATCGCGGATTCGAACCGGTGACCACAATTGATTTGTCATCGAGAACGCGGATTATCTATTTGATTCTGGATTTCGATCGGGGACCGCTATTCGCGAGATTCGTTGTGTACAGGACGGAACAGGGGTGGGTTGTCGTGAGCTTCGATTTCAATACGAAGGAGACGCAGATCTTTCCAAGTGAGGTGCTTGCTGCAGAGAAGTGATGGCGAGGTTAGGGAGATTGAGAGTCTCGTGACCTGGGGCGGCTGTGGAGGGATGGGAGCGAAGTAGGGATCCTTCGCTTCGCTCAGGATGACACCCTAAAGCAAAGGCAAAGGCCATACAGCCACCTGTGCCAGATGAGGCAGAAGTGGCTGTATGGCCTTGATGCAAATGCTAGGCGTAGATGCCGCGAGTTTTGATGATAGACGCGACGCGGTCGATGGCCAGCATATAGGCTGCGATGCGATTGTTCACATCGTGTGTTTCAGAGTAGCGCACGACATCGTGGAACGCCGTCGTCATGATGTGTTCAAGCTCTGAGTTGACGAAGTCTTCCTTCCAGAAGTATCCCTGACGGTCCTGCACCCACTCGAAATAAGACGTGGTGACGCCGCCGGCGTTGGCGAGGATGTCAGGAATGATAAAGACACCTTTCTCCTGTAGGATTTCGTCGGCTGCGGCGGTCGTAGGACCGTTGGCGCCTTCGGCGATGATCTTGGCCTTGATCTTACCGGCGTTGTGCGTGGTGATCACGTTCTCGATTGCAGCGGGCACGAGCACTTCGCATTCTGAGACGAGAAGTTCGCGAGGATCGGCGGGTTCGGCTCCGGGGAACCCGAGGATAGTGCCATTGGCAGTCTTGTACGCAAATAGTTCGCGGACATTGATGCCCTTTGGGTTGAACAGTCCACAGTTCCATTCGGCGATGCCCACGATCGGGTATCCCTGCTCGTGTAGCAGAAGGGCTGCATGGGAACCAACATTGCCGAAGCCCTGCACGACGACTCGTGTGTTCCATGGGAGCATGCCGAGTTTCTTCACCGCTTGATTCGTGACGAGCATTACGCCACGTCCGGTAGCTTCGCGGCGTCCGCGCGAGCCTCCGATCTCTATGGGTTTGCCGGTGACGACGGCCGTTACGGTCTGTCGCATGTGCATGGAATATGTGTCCATCATCCAGGCCATCGTCTGTTCGTTGGTGTTGATGTCGGGGGCGGGGACGTCTTTCTCGGGGCCGAGGACTTCGATTAGTTCAGCAGTGAAGCGACGGGTGAGGCGTTCGAGTTCGCCTCGGGACATCGTTTTGGGATCGCAAATGATGCCGCCTTTGGCCCCGCCAAATGGGATGTTCACGACGGCGCATTTCCAGGTCATCCAAGCAGCCAGGGCGCGGACCTCATCGAGATTGACTTCGGGCGCGTAACGGATGCCACCCTTGGCAGGACCACGTGCCATAGAGTGCTGTACGCGGTATCCGGTGAACAACTCGATCCGGCCATCATCCATTTGAACCGGGATGTGGACGGTGATTTCGCGAGATGGTTGGCTGAGAATTTTCCAGAGGCTGGGGTCGAGGTTGAGTTTTCGGGCAGCGAGTTCAAAACGTGCGGCTTGGGCTTCCCAAGGATTTGTTTCCATGTGCGGATCAATTGCGGTTGGCATACACTCCCCTGATTCTACGACTTGACTTCGGATGGCGATGGAAGAAAGCAGGGTTTTCCCTATCCTCGCTCCGAAGGCAAACCCGATAGTATATGCAGCTACGCGAGGAAGTAGCAAGGACGGACCAAGTTTGCCGAAGCGCAGAGGATATTGGGGTGCGTGGTTGTGAGGATTAACAACCTGCGGTGATCTGGAGGTATCACCGCAGGTTGGGCAGGTAGACAGGTCTAACGATCGCCGTCTGGCGCGGCCTGCTTATCACCAGGAGTTGCGGACGGTGGCAGCGCGCCTTCCGGACCGCGCGAGCCTGGCGCTAATCGACCTTGCGGGCCCATTGTTGGTGGTGGGAAGTGTTCACGATGTGGACGCTGAGTGCGCAGCTTCTTCCACTGCTCAGGAGTCAACACTCTGCGAATGGCAAACGCCATCTGCGCGTTTGCCTTTTCGAGCGCGGCACGTGCTTCGGTGATGCGGTCGATTGAGCCCATGACGGCATTCTCGTCCGGATTATCAGCTTCAAGGAGAGGTTCGAGCTTTATCTCTTCCTCTTGCAAGCTGGCGTGAATGTGCACGAGCTTAATGCGATTGTCCTGGAAGATCTGCTCGATCTTCTGAACCTGGCTATCGTTGAGGCCGACATTCTTGACGACCTCAGCATCCTTCCACCAGCGGCCCGGGGGTAGCATGCCATGCATTTCGCCGTGCATCGGAGGCCCAAACCCTGGACCGCCGGGGCCACCTTGAGGTCCGGGATGTGACGGCTGGGCCAGGGCGACGCCGCAGAGTAACAAAGACGTAACTAGCAGCTTTCGAATCACTTGCTTTCTCCTTCAAAATCGGAAACCGTTCCGGTCGTGCCTGTGTTCAGACGAGCCGCGGCTATTTCGTTACGGGCCGTGGTGATTGCGCTGACCGGAGCAAGAGCCTCGGGAATCTCTCGGCTGAGATCTTTGTTGATCTCCTCAAGCAACTGGTCATCGCTGATTTGTGCGGCACGCTGTGTGGACGCAACAGTCGCAGGTACAGATTGCGACGGAGTTGGTTGCGGCACAGTGCGAGGAACTAAAGGCGCGCTGGCGGGCGGCTGGAATGCTATCGCGGGGGGGCGCGAACGTAGCATCCAAGCCGTTGGTGCCGCCAGCGCTAGCGCCAAAATTCCGGCGCTTGCCCAGCGCAATCGATGCAGCGCCAGGACTCTTCTTGGAGCGAAGTTGGGAACCATGTGCGCAGTTTCTGCCTGCGCGGCCTGATGGCGGACAGCGAAGGCGTATCGCGAGACACCGTCGCGCAAGGCTGTGGCTTCAGCGCGACACTCATCGCAAAGGTGGAGGTGCGACTCGGTTTCGTGATCGGCTTCCCCCGCCAGCCATTGCGCCAATTGTTCATCGCTGAGATGGTTCATTTCTTTTTCCTTTGCTGTCGCAAGGCTTGTACGGCCCGTGACAGATGTGACTTTACGGTTCCAATCTCGACACCCATTGCGTCGGCGACTTCCTCGATGGAAAGCTCTTCGATAAAGCGCAGATGAAATGCTGTCTGCTGCTGTGCGGAGAGCGTTTTCACCGCGGCCATCGTGCGTTGCAACTCTTCACGCGCAATCAACGTGCGGTCGGCCCGAGGCGTGGCGTCAATGGCGTTTTCAGTCGCCAGTTCCGCCTCTTTCTCGTTGGTGCCGAGCATGCGACGCCAGAAGCTCTGGCGGCGATTGCGCTGATAGTCGCGCGCGAGGTTCACGGCAATGCGAATGAGCCATGTGCTGACACTCGATTCGCCACGAAAATCGGCACGGGCACGATAAGCCTTGAGAAAACAGTCCTGCGTGAGCGTGGCCGCAGCTTCGTCATCGCGCAGTTCACACCAGAGCAGGCGATAAATACGTGCCTGGTGCTCGCGCACAATGTCATCGAATTCAGCGGCGGTCCATCCCGCTTGGGTCATCACCGGAACTATACAAGTCTCAGCCATTGCCGTTCATTTCATTGGACGGAAGGGCCGAAATCAGGTTTACGGCAGGGTGAGTTTATGAACAACATTTCTCGTGCTCGGGGCAGGAGAAGGGGACGGTGCAAGTACCCGGGGCGGGGGAGAAGTGCCAACGGTGGCTGGGGTCCTTCGCCTGCGGCTCAGGATGACTCGGAAGGCAAAAGCAACGGCAGAGGTGGGGCAACGGCTGCTACAACAATGGCAGCATTATGGCGATTGAAGAATTGGTCGCGGCGTGGCTGTTGGGTTCTGGGCAGGACTCAAAGTGGTATACTCGTGCGTATTGAAGCTTGAGTTCGTCTATATACCTCGTAAACGCTTCTGATGTTTTCAAAGGAGGCCGGTCTTCAGCAGTAGCTGGGACATAATACCGAAGGCAAAACCGCTGGCTCCTCGAATTGTGGGAGATGCGGTCAAAAGCCTTCTTGCGGCCTTGTTCCCCTCCGATTGCCGGATCTGCCAATCATCCCTGTTCTCTGTTTCACGTCTTCCGGTCTGCCCTTCCTGTATTGAATCCGTCCAAGCGATTGTGCTTCCGCGATGCAATGTTTGCGGCAACGTGCTGGCTGCGACGGATGCGGCCTTTGGCGATGCCTGCTGTCCGGAATGCGCTTCCGACAGTCCATTGTTTGCGCGAGCAGTTAACTATGGCGCTTACACGGGCGTGCTGCGGCAGTTGGTGCATTTGCTGAAGTATGAGCGGGTACGTCCTGTGGCGAATGTGTTAGGGAAGTTTGTGGCGGAAGCTTGTCTGCAACTTGAAGGCGACATCGATGTGCCGGAACTGTTGATGATTCCAGTGCCGGCGCACAAGGTGAGAATGCGCGCGAGGGGATTCAACCAAGCCGAACTGATCGCGCGGGCCGCGCATCGCGGCATTGAGCAGGCAATAGGACGAAAGGTGACCCTAGATGTTACGTCGCTGCTGAGGGTGCGATTCGTGGAATCGCAGGTGGCATTGACCGCCGAACAGCGAAAGCAGCAGATCCGAGGCGCGTTCAAAGTGACATCGCGCGATCGGGTGAAGGGTCGAGAGATTCTGCTAGTCGACGATGTGCTTACGACTGGAGCAACAGCCTCAGAGTGCGCACGCGAACTGCGACATGCAGGCGCAGCGCGCGTGTGGGTTGTGACTCCGGCGCGAGCGCTTGGCCGGTCAGAGCAGAGTGCGCTGGAGAGATCCAGCGCTGTTTTGTTGGAAGCCGAATCAGATTTGAATAGTTCGTCTTTCCGTCCAATTCCGACGGGTCCATCCGTAGCGGGGCCGTCTGCATTGGGCACGGCGCCGGGAACCCTCCTCCAGCGTCGTGGCATCCAATTGTCTTTTGGAGAGCAACCAGTTGGCTGGCACGCTACACGTGTGCAGCCTGACTTGGGGATTAACGCCAATGGAGAGTCACAGAGCAATCCGTTCGCATAATGATCTCGCCGAGCGTGGATATACGGCGATGCACGCTCCCGTGCTAGTACTAAATGCTTCCTACGAACCAATCAATGTGTGTGCGGCCCGGCGCGCCATCGTTCTTGTGCTGAAAGGTGTAGCCGCGACCGAGGAAATCAACGGACATTTTCTGCATTCTGCCAGAGTCGCCATGCGCGTGCCGTCGGTTATTCGACTGCTTGAATACCGTCGCATTCCGCACCAGACACGAGCACTGTCGCGCAAGAACATTCTGTTGAGAGATCGCAACACGTGCCAATATTGTGGAGTTGTGCTCCCGGCAAGTGAACTGACGCTTGATCACGTGATTCCGCGATCACGAGGTGGACTCTCGACATGGGAGAACCTTGTCGCATGCTGCCACGAGTGCAATCGCAAGAAGGGCAATGCTCTGGCTCATGAATGTGGCATGCGTCCGTTGAAGGAACCGCGTCCGTTTTCATTGCACACGAGCCGTCATCTCATGCGAATGATGGGACGCAGTGATGCGAAGTGGCGCAAGTATCTGTTCTATTAACTCAACAGGGGCCAATCCCCTGGCCCCTGAGTACACGCGAGAACAAATTCGCTTTGAGCCGCCATTTACAAGGCTAAGCTGCTTTTGTCCGCAATCTCACCTTAGTACCTTCAGCTCTGCACAGGCATTCGCATCAAACATATATATCGCTGTTTGAGTCTGTCCGTTTTTCTCGTCGGAAGTGCGAGGCGGTTGGAGAAGCAATGCCAGAAAATGCAATGGAGCAGATTGCGGAATCGTTACGGAGCAGCGCGGCACAGTGGTTTCCTGAATTAGGTGAGCCCCGAGCGGTTCGAGTTGTGGGCCATACGCCAAAATCAGATCACTACATCTACGAACTTGTGATCGATTTCTCCAATGGCAGTGAGCGATTTGCGGCCAAACTCTATCGCGCTGGAAAAAACGGACACGCAGGGGCTCGCGCCCTCGCAGCGGCTGAAACGCAGAATTTACGCTCTGTCCATAGCATTGCAATAGAGAAAAATCTTTCCGGCATTCCCAGACCGATTGGCGACTTCAGCGAGATGGGTGCAGTGGTAAGCCAAAAGCTGGCCGGCATTCCTCTGCAGTCGATCATCATGAAAGCCGCACTATTGCCGGGGTACATGGGCGTAGGCCTTTTGCAGAGCGCATCAACGGCGAGCGGAAAATGGCTACGATCATTCCAGCGAGTGACAGCGAAGCCTCCGAAAGCGCTAGATGGCGATGCGCTGCAACTTGAATTAGAGAAGTTGTGCCATAGCTGCAAGGGGGAGGGCCTTGATGACGCTTCGATCAAGAAGATTCTCTCTGGCACACGAGCCATCCTTGACCGCGCTCGGAAGCCGTTGACGAATTCGACGGTACTGAATGATTTCTCGCCGCTGAACGTTGTAGTGCTTGAGAACGGAGTCGGATTCAGTGACTTCGCCAGGATGGAAGAAGACGGCAGCACGTACACGGACCCAGCAACGTTTCTGGCATGTGTTGAAGCGCTGGAGAAATATCCTTTCTGTAACAGAACAATCACGACCGAGGTGCAGGAGAACTTTCTTGACGCTTACGGAGCAACGGAGCAGGAGCGGGAGATTCTGCGCGTGGTCAAGATCAAAGTTCTGCTTTCGATGTTTGCCGCTGGCCGAACAGTGAAGGAAAGCGCTGTACGCAAGAAGGTGATGTGGGCCAACGTGATGAAGAAGTTCATCCAAACTGCTGCCGATCGCTCTCTGCCCAACGCCGCATAGTTCCTATCCAACCCATCCGCTGTTGACCGAAGTTCATGACGGCCTCGCACGCAAGGTGCGGGGCGTCCTCGCCTCATGTTCGCTCGACATTTTTCAGCAAAGTAAAAACTTTAAAACGTTCATGGGCTGCAGGAATCCGATGCAGGGCAGACGGCGCATCTATCAAAGCCACGATGAAATTGCCCGTTGTTCTATGCATGGAAATTCCCGGTTCAAAGTTTGCAGCGAGCCATGAACTGCTGAGACTAGGCCTGTGCGAAGTAGTTGCCTCTACGAGTCGGGCAAGCGCCGCAGCAGCCCTTAGAGCAGTGCCGAGAATCACGGCTGTAGTGCTGCCGTGTGCTGGGACATCCTCTGAAGAGCAAATGCAAGCGCTCACTATGCTCGAACAGATCAGCCCGGCAATTCACAAGGTGCTTGTCGGGAGTGAAAACCACTGCGAACGACTGAGTTCGTTGAATGTCTCCCGCGTGAATTCGGTCGGCGAACTGGCGAGAGAGATCAAGAAGTTGAGCGTGCAAGAGGAGCAGCCCAAAGCGCATTCGAAGGCGGCGCGGAATTCTGTCCTCATCGTAGAGAAGGACGACTCGGCCAGAGAGAGAATGCAGGCAATGCTGAACAACATGGGGTTTGAAACACTAACGCTCAAGGACGCAAACGAAGCGGTGCATCTGTTTCAGGGCGTGCATGAGTCGGTGGCGATGGTCGTTGCCGACCTCTCAACTTGCGCAGAATCGCTCGGCGCGCTTGAGACTCTTTGCTCCATTGACTCGGATTGCTCAATCGTCGTTTGTACTGAAGGGGAGAACGGTCACTTGAAATCGGCACTTCGACGGAGGGAAATCTCCGCGATAGTGCACAAGCCTTTTGAGCCGCAGGTGATCGATTTTGCGTTGCGAATGATGAAAGGAAAGCTAGAGCGCCACGATGCAGCGCTCTAGCTTTTAGGCACGACTACTTCTTGTTGGGCGAGTTCTGGGGAGTGCTGTTCTTCTGGTCTTGCTCCGGACCTTGCACTTCCTGACCCTCATACAAAATCTTGGTCTGCGTTCCGAAGCGGCGATAGTTCTCGTACTTCACGACTTGTCGGATATGGATATCGCCCATCGAGAAGTGCAGGTTGTCATCGACCTTGGTGTAGGTGGGGAACCAGTACTGGCCGTCGATCTGCTCGCGCCAGGTTGTGAAGCGCGGGAACAGGTTCTCCTGATTCTTCTTGGGCTTTACGAGGTCGGGCACGTTCTTGCCGTAGGTCTTCACGATCTGTAAATCGTGGTCGTCAACCCAGATGCGGCCCTCGAAATATCGCTGGCCTTTCTCGATCTTTTTCGGGCTGAGATCGAACACGTAGCAGTTGAGTTCGTCCTCCTGTTGCTGCCCGATGTACTTGACGTCGTAATAGGGAAGGTCGTCGATGGTCATCGTGAACGGCATGCGCTTCTCGATGTCATCAAGGTCTTCCTGAGTCATGTCGATGCGAGTGAGCGTGTTCTGCGGCGCGAACTTCACCTGCTGCACGCGTTTGCCATTGTTATCAAAAAGTACGTCGAACACCTGCTGGTATTCGCCATCGACTGTGTTGCCCTCGAGCGTTTGCACCTTCACGCTCTGTGTCCAGGTGTACTGCTCGCGCGCGACCTTGAACTCTTTTTCTTTCGTCGCAAAACGATGAATGAGTTCTTCGACCGTGATGCCCTTTGGAGGAATGTTGTTGAGCGGACCTTCACCCTCTTGCGCAAAAAGAGGCAAGGACAACAGGCACAGCATAAGAGCACTAAGCGTACGTAACAGAAGATTTCGCGTCATGGTTCCAGCACCGCCCTCGTAGGAACTGCCCGAAGCAGTCCTGTGTCTCTGTTTGATGCGAGAACGCGAAGGCGATGGCGGGTGCACATGGCCCTGCGTTCTGCAATCTTTCATTGTGTCACGGGAGCGAAAAGACGAATGCGGGATACAGCGAATCTGGCAAGATGGAGAACGCCGAATACTACTGGCGTTCTCCCACACGAACATATTCAAAACGGGTGACGAAGCCTGCTCCTCCAGCGCTGATCAGGGCAATGCGGGGCGAGGAAGCATTGAGCGTCCAACTTGGCCCGCGGGTCCACTGAACTCCGTCGCGGGACGAGTAACTGGTGTACACGGAGCCGTGGCGCGCGATGCGCAGGTAGGTTTCGGGCGCTGCCGATGCGAGATAGGAGCGGCCCCAAGTTCCGGGTCCGTTCTTGCGGGCAAACTCAAGCTGCATAGTGTCGGCAATGGATTGCAGGGTCAGTTTGAGGTAATGGGCGTCGTCCTGGTAGATCATGAGGCCGCCCCCAACGAAGTTGTGCTGTCCAGAAGCGGGAAGATTGTTGCTGAGCTTCACTTCAACCACATAGTCACTCGAAGGAGCCGATTCGGCGAGCAGTGAGGCGTTGTGTTGATCCTCGCGCATATCTCCGGGCTGGGTCGGGAATACGAGCGCACCGTTCTCGATGCCGGTGGGGGTGCCGGGCGCACCGTGGATCCAGTTCCACTTCCCCTGCAAGCGGCCGGACCGGAAATCGACAGTGTAGGAAGAGAGCAGCGCACCCATGGACTCCGGCTGCGTGGGGGTGGCTGTGAGTTGCGCGGCATTTGCAGTGCGTGCGGGAGCGGGTTCGAGTTCGTCGGAAGCTCCGGCGCCTGCGCGAACGGTCGGCCAGCCATCGATCCACTCGATCGGGTCAATCATCGCTGGACGGCGAGTCCATCCACCGGCAAACATGGGCTGATTAGCATCGACTGCGTGGTAGAGCATCCAGTCTTGGCCGCTCGGGTCGGTGAAGGTCGCGTTGTGTCCGGGGCCGAGCCAGCGATTGCCGTTCATCGCCATGACGGGCGTGCCGCCTACGTTGCGATCCATCAGAGAAACGCCGTCTTTATCTACGTAAGGACCTGTCACGTGAGAGGCGCGTCCGACGAAGACACCATAACCGCTGCCCGATCCGGCACAGCAGGTTCCGGCAGAGAGGAACAGGTAGTAGTAGCCGTCGTGCTGGACGATGTAGCTGCCTTCATATCGGTACGCGGGAGATATTTGCGTTTCGGTGCCGGGAACGGCTGACAGACCATCTTCGGAGAGTTGGCGTGCCGCAATGCCCCCTCGGAAGCTGCCGTAGATGATGTAGTGCTGGCCGTCTTCGGTCGCTACGTTGGAATCGATGAAGTCGCGCCAGAGGCCGTCGGGTTGCTGTTCTTGAGCAATCACCGGAGCGGACACGGCATTGAAAGGACCTTCAGGACGATCACTCGTGGCTACGTAGATGGCTGGACCATTCGGGCTGAGAGAACTGGAGTAGTAGAGATAGTACTTGCCATTAAGGTACTGGATGTCGGGGGCCCAGAGTCCACTATTTGCCGGAAGGAAGCTTGGCATCGCGCGGAAGACATCTGCAACATAGGACCAGTGGACGAGATCAGTCGAGCGCGAGATGGCCATGAGGTGCATGGAGCTGCCATCGTGGAAAACTTCATTCGTGCAGTACATATACCAGGCATCGTCACCCGGAGTTTGCGAATGAATGATCGATGGATCGGGGCAACTCTCCATGGTGGAGCCATCGGGCAAGGAGATGGGAAGCGGATTGATGTAACGCCCGAATGTCTCTGCTGGTCGGGATGGCGCGCGGAACATGCGTCCGCGACTGTTGCCGGACTGGGAGCTGTTCTTTGCTTCAACGAAGCGGGCTCCCGACTGAGACGCGTTGCGGGTCTTGGCCTCGGCTTGAAACGGATCAGCGCCGAACGGAGCACACGAAACGGCGGCGAACAGCAGGATCGCTGATAAGAATGTTCCCAGTAGCTTTTTCATGAGCGTGGGAACAGCTTACTTTTCAGGGTTGCTGCCGATAAGTAGTCGAACGCAGGACTGCGGACCTTAAACACACCTTAGTCCGCGGCCGCGGTTCTCTGAGAAAACGACTCCGAGCGGGACAGGACCCTAGGTCACTCAGGGCAAAGCTGGGCGGGCGTTACAATCGTTCCGACACTATGAGCATTCAAGAGAACTTGGCAGAGGTGCGCGAGCGAGTCGCGCAGGCGGCAAGGCGAGCAGGGCGTCAACCGGGCGATGTGGCGCTGATGGCTGTTTCAAAAACGCATCCGGCATCAGCCATTCTTGAGGCGATTGCCGCTGGGCAGAAGTTATTTGGCGAGAACCGCGTGCAGGAATTCGCAGGGAAGTACGAGGAAGCTGCAAAAGCAGGCGAGGGCGTGAGCTTTCACCTGATTGGGCATTTGCAGTCGAACAAGGCTGCGAAGGCGGCTGAGCTGTTTCATGCAGTGGACAGCGTAGATTCGCTGCGACTGGCTGAGCGGTTGAACGAGGCAGCAGGTAAGCTGAATCGTAAG
The DNA here is from genome assembly GCF_059726255.1 of Koromonas humicola. Taxonomy (NCBI): domain Bacteria; kingdom Pseudomonadati; phylum Acidobacteriota; class Terriglobia; order Terriglobales; family Koromonadaceae; genus Koromonas; species Koromonas humicola. Next base: position 3,113,060 of record NZ_AP040873.1, on the reverse strand, counting down.
CTCGACGTACTGATTGAAGTGAACGTAGGCGGCGAGGAAGCAAAATCGGGCGTGGCTCCGGATTCCGAGGAACTGAGGAGAATTCTGGAGGCAGAGCCTAAGCTGGAAAACGTGACCATTCAAGGACTGATGACGGTGCCGCCGTATACAGAAGATCCAGATGGGGCAAGAGGATACTTCAGAAGCTTGCGTGAGCTGCGGGACAAGTTGAGAGAGCAGAGTGGGCTGGAGTTGAAGGAACTGTCGATGGGTATGTCGCACGATTTTGAGGTGGCGATCGAGGAAGGCTCGACCTGCGTACGCGTGGGAACAGCAATTTTCGGATCGCGTTCTTATCCCGCACCGTACGAGGAGTCGGCTCAATGAAGTGGATCGATACGCTATTTGCCTGGGCACTGGTGCTGCTTGGTGGAGCGCATTTTCTTGCGGCTTGGGTACCAAAGATCGCTCTGTTGCGCGGCCCATGGACGGGCGGCGCGGCTGTCGCGATTGTGTCGATGGGGCTGATGAACGCCGTGCGTTCGCAACGCGGCAAAGATCACTTTCTGGGATGGACGACGGCGCTGGTCACGGCTCTGGCAGGTGGCATGTGCATCGGAGTGTTGTACCGCTTCCCGGGCAATGTACTGCATCAGCCTGCGGCGCTGGCGACGGCTCTGCTTGCGGTGATTGAGTTTTTGTTTGCGGTGGCTGGGTAATGGCCTTCACGGTACGCGACACGGCGCGAGGAGCGCAGTTCGCTTTGCGGGTGCAGCCGAGGGCGAGTCGTAACGCATTTGCCGGGTTGATGGGCGATGCTGTGAAGCTCGCGATTACAGCGCCTCCGGTGGATGGTAAAGCCAATCAGGCAGTTGTCGAGTATCTGGCGGAAGTATTCGGCGTGGCGAAGTCAGCGGTGGAGATTGTGTCCGGTGAGACGGGGCGCAATAAGTTGATCGCGGTGCGTGGAGTCACGGCGGAGCAGGTGAAGAAGCTGTTGGGGCTCTAGTCCGTCTGTTCGCGCCAATTCACCGATGAACAGTTTGACTGCTCATATTGGTAGGACAGTCCATACCCCACTCAAGCCAACTGAAGGCTTGAATGGGCCACCCTGATTTCGATTCCGTCCAGCATGTAAGATAGTCTCGTTCTACTCACGTCTTATATCTTGCCGTTTGTCGGAGTGCAGATGCTGAATCTTTATGCCGTGGTCCTCACGGTGATCGTGAGCGCGCTGCTGATTGTGAGTGTTTGGCAGATGCGCAAGGTGAAGACCAAGGCCGATTATCTTGTCGCCGGACGCTCGCTTCCCGCTTATGTTTTGGTGTTCACGCTGCTATCGTCGTGGATTGGCGCAGGGTCGCTGTTTGCTGGAGCGGAGAATGCGTTCCGCAATGGCTTCGCAGCTTTGTGGCAGCCAGCGGGTGGTTGGGCAGGACTGCTGATTATCTACTTCGTAGCACCGCGGGCAAGAAAATTTGCGCAGTTCACGATTCCTGATCTGCTGGAAGCACGTTACAACACCGCGGCAAGAGTGTTGGGGACGATCGCAATTCTGTTTGCCTACACGGCGATCACGAGCTATCAGTTCCGCGCAGGTGGCGACATCATGCACCTGATCTTTCCGACCATAGCGAAGACACAAGGCACGCTGATCATTGCGGCGTTCGTGATCGTGTTTACGGCGCTTGCTGGCATGGCTTCGGTCGCCTACATGGACGTAGTGATCGGAATGCTGATAACCGTTATTGGATTTATTGCGCTGCCGGCGTTGTTCGGGCAGGTGGGCGCATGGTCGGGACTGCACGCGGCGCTTCCGTGGACGCACTTCACGCTGTTTGGCGAGTGGGGCAGGAATGGTGCGGGGCAGCAGAACGTGGGCGCGGGGCTGACTAGGGCGTTGGAATATTTCTTTCCGACGTTCCTGCTGATGATCGGCAATCAGTCGATGTATCAGAAGTTCTTTTCGGCCAAAACTGAGAAGGACGCAAGCGTGGCCGTGGTGGGTTGGGTTTTCGGAACCGTCGTGCTAGAGACGTTGATCGTTTCGCTGGCAGTAATAGGCTCGGGATTGTTCCTGAGGGCGCATGGGCAGGCAGGCGCAGAAGACTTCGCGCCGAGGGAGATCATTCCATATACAGCGAGGAATTACCTGCCGGCGATGGTTGGGGCGCTGCTGATGGGCGCGGTATTCGCTAAGGTGATTTCGACTGCGAACAATTATCTATTCTCTCCGGCGACGAACCTGATCAACGATGTGTACACGAGATTCATTCGTCCGGATGCTTCGCAGAAAAACGTGCTGTTGGTGTCGCGGGTGCTCGTAGTGGGACTCGGGATCTGGGCGCTGGTGCAGGGAATCAAGCTGACCTCGGTACTCGAGAAGGCGATGTATGCGTACACCATTTACTCTGCGGCGATAACTCCGGTGGTGATGGCGGCATTCTTTTGGCGTCGCGCGACGAAAGAAGGCGCAGTGGCGTGTCTGTTGTCAGGAACGGCGATTACAGTGGCGTGGGATTCGGTGAAGGCCTACTTGCCGCGTGTGATTGGTGAGAGGGATGCAATCTTCCCGGCACTGATCGTGAGCGTGGTCGCGCTAGTGGCAGTGAGCTTGGTTACTCCGAAGCCAAAGGCGGAGAAGGTCGCGGCGTTCTACGAGTAAATCGCGCCCGGTGGCACATTCACATACTCCACATGCTGAATGAGGCTATTGGGCCACTGCTCTAAAACAAAGCACGGTCAACTACCCCATCCTAAACTCGGAAGGCACGAGTTTAGGATGGGGCACCCTCGCGTTTTCGCGCTATCTCAGTCACTGTTTTCGTTGGCAACCTTGTGGTTCAATACAGCACATGTCAAAGCCGGTTCGCTATATCGCCGATCATTTGCGGCGGGTGTTGGTGGATGGGGGAAGCGCTCCGCATACGGCGGAGGTGCAGTGGTTCTTCAAAGAAGAGATCCAGTCGCGAGGATGGTACACGAAAGAGCTTCGAAAGCTGTCGCGCCGAATGGGGCGCGTAATACATGGCGAAGAAGGGCTCGAGTACCTGGTGAACGTAGCCGATGATTTGTTTCACGGGCGCGTCTTGGAAGAGAAGGTCTTGGCGGTTCTGCTGCTACAGCCCTATATCGATGATTTAACTCCTGCACATTTCAAACTGTTTGAGCAATGGCTTGATCGCGTGAGCACGTGGGCTGATCATGATGCGCTCGTGCAGTATCTTATCGGGCCAATGATCGTGGCCGATCCACGCCGGGTGAAGGTCGTCTTCCTGTGGGCGCGTGCGGACAATCGGTGGAAGCGGAGGGCCTCTGCCGTGGCGTTGCTGCGCGGCACAAATCAGGGGCTGTTCTGGGACGAGGTTCAGAGGATCACGCAGACTCTGTTGGAAGACGAAGACGACATGGTGCGAAAAGGACTGGCGTGGCTGCTGCGAGAGACGGCGCGATACGACGGTGCGCGCACGATGCCTCTGTTGATGTCGATCCGAGAGCAGGCTCCGAGGTTGGTGTTGAGGACGGCGTGCGAGAGGTTGGGGGCAGAGGATCGCGCGAAGGTGCTGGCAAGGTAGGGCGATTTTGTGGCAGGTGACCTGCGGTTGTAGGTGAGATGTGAGAGGCGTAGCAGTCCTTCGCCTTCGGCTCAGGATGACAGCAACTACAAAGGCAGGAAACTGCAAGCAAGGGCAACTGCAAGAGCAAGGTCAACTGCCCCATCCTAAACTCGAAAGGCACGAGTTAGCCCTTTCAATCCTCATTGGTCAGTAGCAGCCCTGAAGTGGCAGGCGGCGGAGCTCGGTTCGCGCTTCCGCATTGCCTTTGGCTGAGGCGGAGCGAAGAAGGACGCGAGCCTGATCGCAGCTACGCACTACGCCTACTCCACGTTCGTACATTCTTGCCAATTCGACCGGTGCTTGGCGACTGCCTTTGCCCACTGCCTTCCAGAGCCAGGCGGCACGGGCTTCGGGATCGCTGGCACGAGCTGCACGACTCATTTCGTCGGCTCCAGCGGATGATGATGCAGGCGCGGGGGCGGCGTTGCGGCGCGATGCATTACGGTCGGCTTTGGCGTTCACGGTCTTTGCGAGTGTGCGAGGCTTTTTGGTTGATTCAGGCGCGAGCGAAGCCGAACGACTCTCGGGAACGTCTGGTGCAGGGGAACTCATCGCGGGCGGTTGTGCAGTGTTCGCGGCAGGCGCGGGATTGGCATGCTCAGGCGAGGAGTTCGCGGCCGTGGTGTTCGTTGGCGCCGAGTTCTGTGTCGCGTTGGACGGTGCTGGGGTAGACGATGCAGTAGCTGAGGGGGATGCAGAACTTGGTGTGCTCGGAGGCGGCGTGTTCTCTGCCTGTTTCAGCGGAAGAGGATGGTCGGCATTCGGACTACTTTGCGTAGGCTGAGCCGTCCCCGGTTTGGCAGGAGCGGGGGACAATCCGAGGTCGAGTCCCGTGTTGTCTGCTGCAACGGCGGGCGGATTCTTAGGCGCGGACTTGTCGCGCCGCGCTACCTTCATGGACCCGTTCTGAATGTAGGCTAGTCCGTAGTCGCGGATCGATCGCCATTCGAGAGCCGCAAGCACCGCTACGACTGCGATGATTGCAAGGGCTACGTTGCGGGCCGTGTGCGAACGGGCTTCAATGGGTTCTTCATCTTCCATGACAACATCATCCGTGAGGCCCAGGAAGGATGGGCCGCTGACACCGGTGCGTCGCGGGCGTTCGGGTTTTGCTGCGACTAGATACTCTTGATCTTCGTGCGCGATTGTTGAGGAGGGGCGGTCGTAGTTGGCGGCTACGTTGTCGTCTCCGGGCTCCTCGACACGGGTTGGCATATCCCATCGCAGGAACTGGTCGCGCGTGGGCGGGATCAGATCGCGGTCGACGTCGTGCGAGCGAGCGTCGAAATGAGTTTCGCCCGAGTGGTGAGCGTAGTTGTGAAGTTCGGCCTCACGTTCCAGGGTTTCGTGAGCTTGGTGGAGGATTTCGGGAGGGGTGTGAAGGCGGCGATCGGTTCCTTCCGGCGCAATGAGCGGAACGCTGTTGTCGTACTCAACGACTTCGGGAGGAAGATCATTCGCCCCCTCGCTAGCCTCCTCGCGAGTCTGATCCGAGTCGCGCCAGAATTCCTCTGGAAAGTCGGCCGCGACGGTGCGATCCAATCTCCTTCCACACTGGCCGCAATAGCGGTTCGTCGCGGGATTCACGGTCCCGCAGGTTTCACATTTGAGTCCCATCGCATCTCCAATCGGCCGGTGTTTTCACAATTGGATGCGACCGGGATGCCTGCTGGTGTCGCAGGTAAGTTGTGAAGAACCAAGGCAGTCAGGAGTCCCCACAACATATTTCAGCGTGAGTAGGATTGATCAGTTAACGCTGACAGCCTTTTGTTCTTTTTGCCTCTGTGGCGCGACTGCGCGAATTGCCAAACGCCAGCCAAGCAGGGCAGTCAGCACCGCAAGATAGATCAGCGGTTCGCGCTTGTCGCGCTTGACCAGCCAGTAGAAATGAACGCTTCCGGCGGCAGCAGCCAAGTACACAAGCCGATGAAGTCGTGTCCAGTTCTTACCGAGAGCGCGAATGGATTTCTGAGTAGATGTAATGGCGAGAGGCAGCAGCAGTAGCCAGGCGAGCGTTCCGACGGTGATAAAGGGGCGTTTGACGACATCGTGGGCCATGGCAGAGATGCTGAATTCCTGGTCGAGCCAGAGATAGGTCAGCAAGTGCAGGGAACCGTAGAAGAACGAGAACAGGCCCAAAAGCCTGCGGTATTGGATCACCCAGAGAATGCCCGAAAGTCTTCGGAGCGGCGTGATGGCCAGAGTCACAAAAAGCAAAATGAGAGCCGCAAGCCCGGTTTGGTGAGTGATGCGCTCGACGGGATTGGCACCAAGGTCTCCGGTAAAGGCTCCGACGACGAGCCGGATAAGCGGAGCGAGGCACAGGATCCAGACAATTGGCTTGAGAATGCGGTTCCTAGTCATCACGACCATTGTACCGTCCTGGGGTGAGGCGGGCAGAATCGCGGCTTGAGTTTTGAACACCACAACATATTGGGGATAAATCAGCGTTGTGGCTATCTACTTTGCTGTGAGGTTTGTAGCTTCCTTTTCCACATCGCTTTCCACACTGCACTGGTTTTAGGCAATTGACCTGGCCGAAAAGGCGTTCTAGTCTCGCATCTGCCAGCCGACACTCTTGCGCAAAAGGACTGCGACCAAAGAGTAGCTCGCCTATTTGTTCCCCTGATTTGGACCGACAAACAGGCAAGTGTTTCAGACGCTGTGGTTTAGCCGGAATGTTGATGAAGGTAAGTTCAGAATTCCGGAGATATCCTCAGCGGCTGGGTCGGTGTAAGTGGGAATTCTGAATTAGAATACAACATGTTGCGGTATGCGCTTGACTGGCACAACATAAAGAGCTATGTTTCGCATCCTAGCAGTTGTTGTCGATTGAATTGCGATCTCCGAAATCCGCCTCTGCAAGCGCTTTGCGCTGCTTCGGAAGACAAGATCGAGCAGGCTGTCGTCGTCATGAATGACGGCTAGCCGGAAGCACTATCTCTCAAAAGCAATTGCTCATGATCTCCGCACATGGAGCCATGGAGCGTAAGACTGCCGGTTGAAGGCCGGGTGAGTCGTGCTACTGCGATTCGCCACAGGGGTATTGTCCCCAAATAGACCGGCAACAAATTTGAATGCCGTTGCAGTCGTTTCGACCACGGATTTAGCAGCGCAAAAGTCTTTAAGGAGTCATACAAATGGCCGAAGTAACTGAGAAAACCTCCGCCGCCAGTCCGGATTCCGCGTCCTCCCCCGACGCCGCCGGCAAGCGCACGGCCGCTGCCCAACAGCAGAAGCGTCAGACACCGGGTCTGACATTCAAGCGTCACTTCACCCAGGCCGGTGTCTCGCCATACGACCGTTTGACATGGGAGCTGCGCACGGCGTCGATCGTGGACAGCAAGGGGAACGTCATTTTCGAGCAGAAGGACGTTGAAGTCCCCAAAGACTGGTCGATGACGGCTACGAACATCGTGGCCAGCAAATATCTGCATGGGCAGATTGGCACGGAGCAGAGGGAAACCGGAGTTCGCCAGTTGGTATCGCGCGTAGCTGAGACGATTCGCGACTGGGGCTTCATGGACGGTTACTTCCGCACGAAGGAAGACGCAAATACGTTCCACGATGAACTCGTGCACATGCTGCTGAACCAGTATGCGGCGTTTAACTCGCCGGTATGGTTCAACGTGGGCTGCGACCGTACGGAGCCGAACTCCGATGCGCAGAACTGGCACTGGAGTCCAGAATCGAAGCGCATTGAGTTTGGAGTCACCGGATACAGCTATCCGCAGTGCTCGGCGTGCTTCATCAACAGCGTGCAGGACTCGCTGGATTCGATCCTGACGCTGGCGAAGACTGAAGGTATGTTGTTCAAGTGGGGCTCGGGTACGGGCACGAATCTGTCACCGCTGCGTGGCTCGATGGAAGTTCTGTCGGGTGGCGGACAGGCCTCGGGACCACTGAGCTTCATGAAAGGCTTTGACGCATTTGCTGGCGTCATCAAGTCGGGCGGCAAGACGCGTCGCGCGGCGAAAATGGTGATCCTCAACATCGATCACCCGGATATCGTGGACTTCATCGAATGCAAGCAGAAGGAAGAAGCCAAGGCGTTTGCGCTGGCTCGCGAGGGCTATGACGCGAGCGGTCCGGATAGTGCCGCGTACAGCTCGATCTTCTTCCAGAACGCCAACAACTCGATTCGCGTGACGGATGAGTTTATGCAGGCCGTGGTGGAGGACAAGGAGTTTATTACGCGCACGGTGCGCGAACGTAAGCCGGTACAGACCTTCCGTGCGCGCGACCTGATGAGCAGGCTCGCCAAGGCGACGTGGGAGTGCGGCGATCCGGGAATGCAGTACGACTCGACAATCAACCGATGGCATACGTCGAAGAACTCGGCGCGCATCAATGCTTCCAATCCGTGCTCGGAATACATGTTCCTGGACGACTCGGCGTGCAATCTGGCATCGCTGAACCTGGCGAAGTTTGCGCAGACCGGCACGTTCGATGTGGATTCGTACAAACACGCAATTGATGTGTTGATCACGGCTCAGGAAATTCTGGTCGATCACTCGGGGTATCCGACAGAGATGATCGCGAAGAACTCTCATGACTACCGTCCGCTCGGACTAGGCTATGCCAACCTCGGCGCACTGCTGATGGCAACTGGCCTTCCGTATGACTCCGAAGCAGGGCGCGATTACGCTGCCTGCTTGACGGCAATTATGTGCGGCGAAGCGTATCTGCAGTCGTCCAAGATCGCGGAGTCCGTTCCGGCGATTGCTTCGGCGACGGAGTTGACCGCCAAGGTTGAGCACACGGATGGCGCCTGCCCCGGATATTTCATTAATCGCGAGCCGTTTCTGGATGTGATCCGCATGCATCGCGCGTCAGTGGCGAAGATCGGCACGGCGAATGTTCCGAAGTCGCTGATCGACGCATCGCAGAAGGCTTGGGACGAAGCACTGGCTCATGGCGAGAAATTTGGCTATCGCAACTCGCAAGTGACGGTGTTGGCTCCTACGGGGACGATCGGTTTCATGATGGATTGCGACACGACGGGCGTTGAGCCTGACCTGGCGCTGGTTAAGTTCAAGAAGTTGGTTGGTGGCGGCATGATGAAGATCGTCAACAACACGGTTCCTGAAGCGCTGTTCAAGCTTGGCTATTCGGCAGAGCAGGCAGATGCAATCGTGAGCTACATCGACCAGAACGGAACGATCGAAGGCGCTCCGCAACTGAAGCCCGAGCACCTGCCAGTGTTTGATTGCGCTTTCAAGCCTGCAAAGGGGACGCGCAGCATTCATCCCAAGGGACACCTGAAGATGATGGCGGCTGTACAGCCATTCATCTCGGGCGCAATCAGCAAGACGATTAACATGCCCAACGAGGCCACGGTTGAAGACATCATCGAGGCTTACGTAGATGCATGGAAGATGGGCATCAAGGCCGTGGCGATTTATCGCGATGGCTCGAAGCAAAATCAGGTGTTGACGACAAAGAAGGACGAGAAGAAGCCGGTTGTCGTAGCAGAAGAAGAGGAGGATCGTGAAGGTCCGCCTAGCGCACGTCGACACAAGTTGCCGGATCAGCGCTTCTCGGTGACGCACAAGTTCAAGGTCGGATCGCACGAGGGCTATCTCACGGTTGGACTGTATCCGAATGGTCGTCCCGGAGAACTGTTCATCGTCATGGCCAAGGAAGGCTCGACCGTCAGCGGATTAATGGATAGCTTCGCTTGCGCTGTGTCGATCGCGCTGCAGCACGGAGTGCCGTTGCGGTTGCTGGTGAATAAGTTTGCTCACACCCGCTTTGAACCGAGTGGATGGACACAGAATCCTGAGATTGGCTATGCCAACTCGATCATGGATTACATCTTCCGCTGGCTCGATCTGCGTTTCCTCACCGGGGAGCAGCAGAGCTTGTTCGACGACCTTCGTCCGCATACCTCGGGACATTCGACTCCCGCAGCCGCTCCTGCAGCTCCGGCTACCGCGGATGCGCAGGCATCGCTCTACGGCGATCCGGTTACGAGCAAGAGTCAGCATGCCGCCGATGCGCTGAGCGAGGTGGTGGATATGGGCGATGCTCCGAGCTGTCATGTGTGCGGCGCAATCATGACTCGCAACGGCTCGTGCTATCGATGCCAGTCCTGTGGGTCCACGTCCGGATGTAGCTAACACTAATACTTACTTTTGCTGGAAGAAGAAAGAAGAAGCAGACCTCGGTCTGCTTCTTCTTTGGTGGAAAGTCTTCACAAGTAGAAAAGACGAGGCAGCGGCGAAAACACTGACCCCCTTCGAACGGTGGAGGTCAGTCAGCAATACGAGGTATCCTTCAGCGATTGCTCGTAGCCAATACCTTTTTACTTCCCTTGGACGCGCTCGTAGTAGTCCTGCTGCGCTTCTATCGCAGCCTGATCTTTCACCAGTTTCATTGAATAGAACTCGCCTAGTCTGTACTCGTTGACTAAGGTGTCATCACCGATGATCGTGATCTTCGAAGTGCCCTTTGCATTGGCGGATTTCAATTCAATTGTTCCGATGTGGGTGCCGCCTGCCTTCTCCTTCGATGCCACAGACGTAACTTGGAACGCGATGGACTCGTATGCTTCTGCTTCTGCTGCTGGATTCAACTGTTTTCCCTTATTCGAATCGTAAATGATAGTTGTGTTCTGGTTGCGATGGCAAAGACTACCATCCTCGACAATCTGGTGTCCTTTGGTCGTCAGCCAGTCAGCTAGAGTGACTTGCTGGCAAAGCTATTATCAGCTGCTTTACGGGATTCATGAATCCAGAGGATGTGGAAATCGCAATTGTATGGATCTTTGCCGCGCGAGAAGTTCCATGCTCGCATCCTCTCCTGAGCATCATGCCAGATGCACAGCCTCGACATTCTTCCGAAACTGCCTTAGGATTTGTTGTAAGTAGACGCTAGCCAATTTGGCTAGTCGGAACGAAAATGAGTTCTCGCCTCTGGACTTGTCGAATGTGTTGTGCGCTCTGCGTACTTACACAATCCTGCGCGTGAACAGCGACCTCTACTGCATTCTTATTTTCAGTTTTGCCCACGCGCCTCTACAGTACGTGGGCTTCGCTATTTCTGCACTACATCGAGCTAGAAAGGACCTGACTTTTGCTACTCATGGCAATGCACTCGCGCTTTCGCACACTAGCACTGCTAGCGCTTTTACTGCTCCTATCGTTTGCTTCTTTACAGGCGCAGACAAGGACAACCGCGCAACCCACCATCGTGTTTATGACGGACTTCGGTCACGTTGATGACGCAGTTCCAATCTGTAAGGGCGTAATGCTGGGAATTGAGCCGAGCTTGCGGCTAGTTGACCTTACGCACGATGTTACGCCGTTTAGCATTCTGGAAGGCGCAAGGTTCCTTGCCGGAACTGCTCCATACTTCCCCAAAGGAACGGTGTTTGTTGGCGTTGTAGACCCCGGAGTGGGTAGCACTCGCAAGGCCATCGTGGCTCTCTCAAAGCGAGGCCAATATTTCGTGGTTCCTGACAACGGGCTGTTGACCTTGATTGCCGACCAGGATGGAATCGAAGCCGCGCGTGACATCACCAATACGAATTGGATGATCGGAGCACAGCTCTCCTCAACATTCCATGGGCGTGACATCTTCTCGCCGGTTGGCGCACACATTGCGCATGGAGAAGACTGGACGAAAGTAGGACCAGCACTCGACGCCTCAGAACTCGTGCGCCTGAATGTCGCCAAAGCAACGGTCAACTCGCAAGGGCTTTCGGCCTCGGTGATTGGCACGGACGGTCCTTTCGGCAATCTCGTTACCAATGTTCTCCGGGAAGACTTCTCAAAACTCGGATACACATTAGGAACAAAGGTTCCGGTAGCTATCGATGGCAAGTCGTATGAGTTCCCGTTCGTAAAGACTTTCAGTGACGTGCCGGCCGGCTCCCCGTTGTTCTACATCGACTCTCGTGGGCGACTGGGCTTGGCTGTGAATCAGGGGAGTTTTGCTGAGCGTTTCCCTGTGAAGATTCCCGCACCGATCACAATCCCGGCGAAAGCAGCCGCGGAGTAGGAGCATGCAAGTGGACAAGATAAAGATTCAATTTCTACTCTTACCTTTCTTGTTGATCTCATTGGCTATTGCGGCGAGTGCACAATCGTTCCGCGGAGGTATCACTGGACAGGTTCATGATGCCACTGGAGCTGTGTTGCCGCAGGCTACTGTCGTGGCACGCAATCTCGCAACAGGTGCTACGCGTTCAGTATCAGTGAGCAGTGAAGGTAACTTTAGCATTCGCGAGTTGTCTGCTGGTGATTATGAGGTGTCTGCAGAGAGCGCTGGACTTCAGCCGGTGAAGCAACAGGTGAAAGTCAGTGTGGGCCTCGACACCAACATCGTTTTCGAACTCTCTCACGTCAAGCAGGATACGCAACAGGTGCAGGTTGAGGCTGTCGCGCCTTTGATCGAGCCTACGCGCGACACCCTTGCCCAAGTTATCGAAAACAAACTTGTGGTTGATCTTCCTCTGAATGGTCGCGACTTCGGCAAGCTGGTAGCCCTCACCCCGGGCGTTACGGTTGAAGGCTCGGGCGTAGCCGGAACCGAGAAGGGCTTCGGACAGTTCAATATCAATGGCAATCGCGATCGCTCGAACAACTATCTGCTCGATGGCACCGACAACAACGATCCGTTCTTCAACAACTCGGCGCTGAACCAGGTAGGTATCACGGGTGCGCCCGCGTCATTGCTGCCGATCGACGCAATACAGGAATTTAATCTCGAGACGCAGGCGCCTGCGGAATACGGGCGCAACAGTGGGGCGACGGTGAACATTCTCACCAAATCTGGTAGTAACCGTTTCCACGGCTCTGCGTTTGAATACGTGCGCAATTCGGCCTTCGACGCGCGCAACTACTTCAACACGCGTTACAACGAAGACGGCACGCCCAATCCGCAAAGCCCGTTCAAGAACAACCAGTTTGGCGGCTCTCTAGGCGGTCCTTTGGTCAAGGGCAAGACGTTCTTCTTCGGAGCTTATGAAGGTCAACGTGAGCGGGTGACCAGTGACTTCATCCTAACCGTTCCGACAGCGGATCAGATCGCCTCTGCAAAAGCGATAGCGCAAAATCCGAATAATCCTGCGAATCCGAATCTGGACTTTGCCTATGTGTCCAGCGTGAACCCGGCTCTGGATAAGGTTCTTGCGTTCTTTCCGACGTCCAACACTGGGCAGCTCAACGGAACAGTCAACGACAAGAACGATCTGAATAGTTTCATTGGCAAGCTTGATCACCAGTTCAGCAGCACCGAAAGTGCATTTGCGAATTACGTCTATAGTTCCAGTGATCAGACGTTCCCGTTGGGCGGATTGGGATACGGCGCCGGCTCGCGCATTGCGCGCTTTGCACAGGTGTCGCCAACTACCGTCCAGGTGGTATCGGCAGGTTTGCTCTCGATGTTGGGTGGAAGCACGCTGAATGAATTGCGGTTCGGCTATTCGCGCTACAACACATCGTTCCGCGGCGCCGATGCTAACTGGGATCCGAACTCCATCGGACTGAATCTGACCAAGGGAATTACAGGTCTGCCCGAAATTGACTTCAATGGCGTCATCGAAAATCTTGGGGCCTCTGCCTACAGCATTCCCCGCGCACGCACGAGTCAGACCGCGCAGATTCTTGACAACTTCTCCCTTACAAAAGGGAAGCACTCGATGAAGTTTGGTGCAGAGTATCGCCGTGCGCTCGTTGTTTCCTACAACAACAATCTGGAGCGCGGCCTGCTCGATGTGAATTTCGAGACGGATCCGGACACCGGTGCAAATCTCTATTCGCCTGATTCTGTCGTCAACACACTCGCGAGCTTCTATCTGGGTGACTTCTATACCGGCATCGATACGGGAGACACACAACGGACAACGACGAACAACAACTTTGGAGTGTTCGCTCAGGACGACTATCGCATCAGCGATCGCCTCACTCTGAACCTCGGCGTGCGTTGGGAGTATTTTGGGCCATTGGGTGAGTCGAATGGCCTGATTTCGAACTACAACTTTGCCAGGGGCACGCTCGTGCAGGGCAGTGGTTACGATGGCAAGTGGACAAACTTCTCGCCTCGCCTCGGGTTCGCGTATCGTGTGCTTGATAAAACCGTACTGCGTGGTGGGTACGGTTTGTACTTTGATTACATTCCGCAAAATCTTCTCATTGCCAACTACACTAACGCCGCTGGAATCACTACGAATCCGATCGGACCAAAACCCGTGTTGCCGCTTGGGTTTGACAGCTACAACTGGGCAACGGGAGCGGACTCTGCATACGTTGGCTATGACGGTGCGGACAGCGTCTTCGGCACTGGCAAGCACTTCACAGTTCCATACACCCAGAGCTGGAACCTGAACCTACAGCGTGAACTCGGCAATTCCACTTCGCTTGAAATTGGCTACGTCGGGTCCAAGGGCACGCACTTGACTCGCTTGTACGATGCGAATCAGACAGATGCCGATGGGAACTACCCCAATCGGGCCTATGGTCAGATCGCCATACTTGCGACGAGTGCCGCATCCAACTACAACGCCCTGCAAACGACTCTGCGAATGCGCAGCTTGCATGGACTGTCGGGGTTCGCAACCTACACGTTGTCGCATTCGATCGACGATGCCAGCGATGGAATCGACTTCACGGCAGGCGCGGCATTCCCTCAGGATTCCTTCAACCTGCACGCTGAGCACGGAAACTCTACTTTTGATACGCGGCAGCGTTTCACTGCCGCACTCAACTACGCGGTTCCGAACTTGCCGATTGGGGCTTCGTGGGTTGGTTCAGGATGGCAGCTGAATTCAATCATCTCCGTGCAGACGGGCCGTCCGATCCCGATCGTGACTTCCTACGATAACAGCGGACGATATAACTATCGCCAGCGTCCGGACCTCGTTCAAGGCGTGAATCCGATTCTGTCGCACTGGACGCCAAGCACGGGGTATCTGAATCCGGCGGCGTTCACTCAGCCAACGGATGGCTCTTTTGGAAACTTGGGGCGTAATCAGATCTATGGGCCCGGCTTCTGGAATACTGATCTTTCCTTGGTAAAGACAACGCGTCTACGCGAAAATCTCGAGTTGCAGCTTCGCGCAGAGGCATTCAACATCTTCAATCACCCCAACTTCGCGCTACCGAATGGTTCGCTCTCATTCGGGGCCGATCCCGGCACGGGCAATCCCTACCCGCTAGGAGTAATTTCACAAACTCCCGACGTTGCTCAGGGGAATCCAGGGTTGGGAGGCGGTGGACCGCGCGTCTTGCAACTGGGTGCGCGTCTGCAGTTCTAGTCGAAGGCTGCTTTGAACAGGAAGCGTCGGCGCATGCTGGCGCTTCCTTCTTTTGCTGAGCGCCTAGTTTCCCGGCATTGCAAAACGCGGACTTACGAGAACCCAACTCTTCTCCGTCTTGCCAAAAGCCCATAGCGCGCTATTCCGTTGGTCGCTCCTTCACACCTGCGCCGATTTGTTTATTCTCGCTTCCCCCAGCTTTTCCGCTTGTGAGGACATGCCCAATCATGTTCTTCCGGGTTGCAATGCCGCTTCTCATCCTCCTCTTGGAATGGGAGTCGATTTCAGAGATGCGGCCGACTTGTTCCACATTGTGGCACGGCCTTCAACACAATTTCATTGCACGGTGTTGATTCACTGTTTACCGAAACGTGACAAGCAGGGGGGCAATAGGTCATAGCCTCGATGTAGTCAGCTTTGACCTGGATTCGGAGAACAGACATGAATCGCTTCCAAGCCACTTTCGCTCTGCTTGCGCTACTTGCGGCCAGCGTCGCTGGGCAGGATCGCGACCAGAATGCGCAGACGACTGCCAATCACTTCGAAAAGATCGTGCCCATTCCGATCGTTGCTGGCGGAATCGGGGTTGAATCCACCTTTGACCCGCATCAGAAGAACGCTACGCCGGTGATCGCGCCGATTGTGCTGATCCCGCTTGGGGCTCGCGCACTCATCGAAGCCGAGTTCGAAGCGGAACCCGGAATCACATGGAACGATGGGAAGCTAGCGCCGGTAACGGTAGACAAGTCACTGGAATACGCGCAACTCGATTATCTCGTGTCGAACAATGTGACGCTGGTGCTGGGGAGGTTCGCCACGCCATTCAACATATACAAAGAGCGCATGGACGCTCGGTGGATACGCACACTCTCGGCAGAGCCGCTGATTTTCGACTTCTCTGACAACTCGAATAACGGGGCCGAGCTGCGCGGCAATTTTTCTCTGAACGCCACGAATCAACTCACGTTCATCACTTATTACTCCGCCTTCGTCGACCACACAATTGCAGGCTCTGATCGCCAGACCGGGTTTCGAACAGCGGCTGTGAACTCCAGACACAGAATTGAAATTGGTCTCTCGTACCAACGCAAACTCTCGGGAGCACATTTCAACGCGCTTGGCACAGACATCACCTGGAACCTGCGACGGCTGCCGCTCGATTTCCGCGGAGAGTCTTTGTTCTCCGGGCCTGCGGGCAAGGGATATTGGGCAGAAGCTGCTTGGAGGCTGTCCAGTTCGCGACATCCAAGCTGGTTGCGCCGCGGACAAGCGGTGTTTCGCGGTGAACAGTTCTTCGCGCCTAAAGCCGCGAGCGATATGAGTAGTGCCGAGCGGATCTTCGCGGGATGGAACTATCGCCTGACTGACTTGCTCCGTGTGCAGGCCGCTTACGGACGCCAGTTTGGCTCTCCGGATAATCGCAACATTCTCACAGTCGCCCTAAACCTTCGCTTCATTCAGTAGGAGTCGTAATGACAAACGCAAAGATTAGCTATGTATGTCCGCTACTCGTCTTCTCCGCGGTTGCCTGTGCCGGATTCGGTATCAATACCAAGCGCACGCCTAACGGAGACGAGTTGTACCGCTCAAACTGCACTCGCTGCCACAGCGAGTGGCCCAAGCTCTCCGATCGCCGCATTGAAGTGTCGCTACGACATATGCGGGTCCGTGCAAATCTGCAAACGAAAGATGCGGTCGCTATTGCCCGCTACCTGCAAGGCAAGGAGGAGTCCGATGTGGCCAAGAAATAAGGTTGTGATTCTTGCGATCTTCATCATGATGCAGCTTCATCTAGCGGCCGAAGACGGAAGGGTCATCGAGATCACCGCGAGCAGCGACAATGCATTCCGGGTTGCAGGAGAGAAGTCGCCCGCAATTCGAGCGAAAACTGGAGAAATGCTCAAACTGCGCATCACCGCCCAGCGTGGCACGGAGAGTGCACGCGACGGAGCCGTGCACAGCCTCGTGATTCGCGATCTTCGCGATCAAGGATGGGATATTCGCCTTTTCGAGGGAACGCACGACTACCTGGTCCGAGCTCCTGAAAAGCCGGGCGAGTATCTCGTGGAGTGCACGGTGAAATGTGGCCGTGGGCACGAAGACATGCACATGAAGTTGATCGTTTCGAGGTGACGAATGAAAGTGCAAGCACATGTAATCTTCGGTGTTGCCGTTCTGTTCCTCGCTGCGCAGGGCATCCATCGCCCAGCGACGGTGCCTAACTCTGCGGGGGGAATGCAGCTTTCGAGCAATGTACCTGCTTCGGTGAAGTCTGTTGTAGATCGTTCCTGCAAGGACTGCCATTCCGCGGAGACCGCATGGCCCTGGTACAGCCGCATCGCGCCGGTCTCATGGATGATCCAGCACGACGTGCGCCAAGGTCGCAAGCATCTGGACTTCACGAAATGGTTCGCGCCCGGCTCCAAAGGTCCAACCGCGAATGAGGTGGAGGATATGTGCGATGCAGCTTCGAAGGGTCACATGCCTCCCTCACCGTATCGCTTCATGCATCCGACCTCGAAGCTGACACGTGAAGACGTCGCGGTGTTTTGCCAGTGGGCCGACGAACTCTCCTCCAAGAGCGTCTCTTCTAAATAACGTGAATCACAAACTATTGATGCCCACAGTTTCCGTCGCTGCGGGTTCTCTGTATGCGGTATTTGCCTCTAATCTTTCCCTTACGCAAAGCTCAAGAAATGACCTCGTTGTGACAGCCCTGTGACATAGAGACGGCGAGTGCGCAATAGAGTCTCACGCAACGGT
Organism: Koromonas humicola; assembly: GCF_059726255.1. Taxonomy (NCBI): domain Bacteria; kingdom Pseudomonadati; phylum Acidobacteriota; class Terriglobia; order Terriglobales; family Koromonadaceae; genus Koromonas; species Koromonas humicola. The sequence goes on along the minus strand of NZ_AP040873.1, from coordinate 3,095,441 downwards.
TCGGCATGGGGCCGAATGTAAAAGAATCTTCGCCAATGAGGTGACAAATGAAACTGGTGAGACACTATCACGCGATTTGCGGTCTGGCGCTCGTGCTGTTCATGGCTCCGGCAGCAACTGCACAACACTACACTCGAACCGACCTGACTCGCGATTCCGCGAATGCTTCGCCCACGGCACTGAACACTGACCAGCACCTGGTGAATTCATGGGGACTCGCGCGCGGCAGCGGAAGTCCGTGGTGGGTGTCCGACAACGGTACCGGTCTTTCAACCCTGTACGATGCGGCTGGAGTGCCACAAAGCTTGGTTGTGACGATTCCTGCTCCTCCGGGACAGAACACGCCGTCATCGCCAACGGGAACTGTCTTTAACTTCACAAAGGGATTCGAAGTCGCGCCAGGAAAGCCAGCCTTGTTTCTGTTCGTGACTGAAGACGGCACAATCTCGGGCTGGAATCCGAGCGTCAACGGGACGAAGGCGATTCTGAAAGTCAACCACGCGGGAAAGGCGGTCTATAAGGGTTGCGCAATCGCAATGACCAACAGCGGCCCTCGCCTTTACGTAACAAATTTCCAGAATCGCAAAGTCGAAGTCTACGACGGCAACTTCAATCAGCTAGGGATTGGGGACGGTGCATTCCACTTCGAAGGCACGCAGGACGTGAATGGTTTGCAGCTGGCGCCGTTTGGAATTCAGAACGTTGGAGGCAGTATCGTCGTGACGTTTGCGTATCGCATGTCCGGCTCGAAGGATGAAGAGCACGGGGCGGGACTGGGACAGGTGGGGGTTTTCGATCTCAACGGCAGGCAGCTTCTCCGACTGCAGCACGGTGCTTTCATGAATGCTCCCTGGGGAATTGCGATGTCACCCTCCGACTTTGGCACCTTCAGCCACCGTCTGCTCATCGGCAACTTCGGAGACGGCACGATCCACGCCTACAACACGATGACAGGTCGCCACGAAGGTATTCTGCTTGGCTCTGGCAACAGTCCGATTGTGATCAACGGTCTGTGGGCTCTCAGTTTCGCGGGAGGCGCGGCCCGAAACGGGGCCAGCACTGACCTTTACTTCACTGCGGGGCCAAACGACGAGAATGATGGTCTGCTGGGAAAGATCACTGCATCCAATTCTGAGTTACGTGGGAATTCGGAATGATCGGAGGGCGCACCGGGCCGGCGATCTGTTTGCGCAGACGTTGCCCCGGTGCCGATGTATTCGCGCCTGACGATCGGGGCCATTTGCATCAATCGCCAGGGGTGAATGATGAAGCGCCTCCCAGTGTTGTTGTCGTGCTTCCTGTCTTTGGTCGGAACTGGCTTTGCCCAGCAGGTTCCGTCACAAGATTCTCTGCAAGATCTTCGCGCAGGACTGCGCGACCTAAGCGAATCGCTAAGAGAAACTCGAGATGAGCTCAAGCGAGCCAGAGCTGAGGTCAAGGCTCTTCGCGAGGAGATCGGTCGCATCCGACAGGAGCAAACACCGCATCCCGCTGAAGCATTGAGCGATCGCGTTGCGATGGTCGAGGAAAATCAGCGAGTACTTGAATCACGCGTCGAGCAGCACGAGCAGACGAAAGTTGAAACGGCATCGAAATTCAAGTTGAAGCTCGACGGCATGATCCTCTTCAACGCAGGTATGAACCGTGGGGAGGTCGACAGCATCGATGTGCCGAACCTCGCTCTCCACCCCACAGCCGGACAGAACGCCGGAAGTGTGTTCGGTACGGCGCGCCAGACTCTCATTGGGCTTCAGATACTCGGGCCTGAGATTGGGGGCGCAAAGACGACAGCGGAGCTCCAATTTGATTTCTTCGGTGGATTCCCGAGCGAACTCGACGCCACCGCGATGGGATTGGTCCGCATGCGAGTGGCGCGTGCGGAAATGCGCTGGGATAAGTGGTCGCTGCGATTCGGGCAGGATCAGCCATTCGTCTCGCCGAATTCTCCGTCATCTCTCGCGTCGCTCGGCATCCCTGCAATGGGCTTCTCTGGAAACCTCTGGACCTGGACGCCACAGATTGTTGGCGAGCGTCGCTGGCGCCCTGGCCAGCAATCGGGTGCAAAGCTTGAGTTCGGGATACTCGATCCATTCGACGGAGAGACGCCTTCGGGATTCGAACGTGACCCAGAGGCCGGAGAACGATCACGGAGACCCGCGTTCGCCATTCGCCAAAGCTGGACGCGCGGAGGTTCGCGACCTGCTGAGTTCGGCGCTGGCGCGTACGTTGCACAACAGGACTATGGATTTGGCAGAACCGTTACGGCATGGGCTGGGACTCTGGATTGGAATATTCCATTGCCGCGAAAGTTTGCTCTCAGCGGCGAATTCTTCCGAGGCCGTGCCCTTGGAGGTTTGTGGGGAGGAGTCGGACAGAGCGTCGCTTTCACGGGAGACCCGACGCTAGCTGCGTCAACGGTTCGCCCCGTCAACACTATTGGTGGCTGGACGCAGTTGAAGTACTCACCCACCAGGAAGATTGAATTGAATGGAGTTCTCGGACTGGATAATCCTTTCGCGGCCGACTTGCACGGCAAATCGGGGAGGGAGTACCCAGCCATATTCCAGAACCGGACGGCGATGGTCAATGTAATCGAGCACCTGCGATCAAATCTGCTCGTCTCGCTTGAGTACAGGCATATACGAACTGATTTTGCGACCCGGGCGCAAACCGCAGAACATCTGAACCTGGGTGTTGGAGTGCAGTTCTAATGCGGAGAATTACTCTACTAGCAATCGCATTCTACTTATATAGCGGTTCGCTCACGGCACAGACTCTGGTACTAGGCAAGGTCCGCGTCGCGGATGAGCACGGTGCGCTGGCCGATAGCTCTAGCGTGGTCGTGTGGCTGCAACCACTGGATGCGCCGCCGCCTAAACCGCAAGAACAGCACACATATCGTCTGACGCAAAAAGACAAGCATTTCGCTCCACACCTGCTCGTTGTCCCAGTTGGTGCATCTGTAGAGTTTCCAAACAAGGATCCGTTCTTTCACAACGTGTTCTCGGTCTACAACGGAACACGTTTTGACCTCGGGCTATACGAGAGTGGCAGTTCGAGGCTGGTGAGCTTCCGACGCCCTGGAGCCTCATATATCTTCTGCAACATTCACCCGGAGATGAGTGCAGTTGTTCTTGCGTTAACCACTCCGTACTATGCTGTGACCGAAAAGGCTGGCGATTTTGCCATTGAGAATGTTCCGACGGGTGAATACGAAGTGCATGTGTGGGCGGAACGTGCGCAGAGTGATGAACTCAAGAAGCTTTCGCGAAAGGTGGCCGTCAGTGGCACTCAGGTTCGCCTCAAGACCATGAGCATTGCGGCAGCGCCCAGCATGGCAGAGGGCCATAAGAATAAGTTCGGCCACGAGTACGAGCCAGCGCCCACTTACACGTTGCCGTGAACTGTGACCTGCCGGTCTGTCGTGATTTGGGAAAACTCTCGCGGCATCCTGATCAGCATCGTTGTGCCATGCTCAGACGTGGACTCCACCACGATGTCACCTCCGTGGTCATGCAGTATCTTCTTCGCAATTGCGAGCCCCAACCCAGTGCCGTTGCTCTTGCCGGAACTCACGAATGGCTCAAACAGGCTCTCGCGGACAGCCGGTGGAACGCCCGGACCGTCGTCGAGCACGCGGACGATGAACCCATCTCTTTCGCCGGAGATGTTTACGAGGACGTGGCCTCCATGGGGCGCCATTGCTTCGCATGAGTTCAGAACTACATTGAAGAACACGCGCTCAATTTTGTGTGGATCAAATACGCCACTCGTCTCGCCATCGACCCGAACGGTGACTTCGCTATTACTAAAATCCTGACGCGCGTTTACTGCATCGATGGCTCGGCGTGCGCAGACCGCCAAATCAGCACTCACCGGCTGTAGGCTTGACTGTTCGCGCGTAAGCTCACGGAGGGAATCGATGAGATCGAGCATCTGCTCGGTCGCCGTCTTGATCTCTTTGTAGATCTCATTTCGATCGAGCTTCAGCTGCTCAGCTTCGTATAAGAATTCGGCGTTCGCCACGACGGCCGCCAAATAGTGACGAAGGTCATGTGAGATAGAAGAGGCGGTGCGTCCCAATGCGGAAATGCGCTCGGCGGCGAGTTGATTCCGCTGCGACTCCAGTAGTTTCGGCCGCATCGCAGAGAATGCAGATGCCAATTGTTCGACCTCCGCACTTCCTTTGGCATTGATCTTGAACTGATAGTCTCCGGATGAGAGCGCCTGAATACCCTCGATTACGTTTTCGAGCGGTTGTGTCATGGCACGCGCGATGATGCTGAATACGATGCCCCCAATCATAACTGCCGCTAAACCGAGTACAAAGATGGTTTGATTGATGTGCTCGAGAAAGGCCCGCGTAGCACCGAGCGGTACCAACACAAAGCAGACAACAGCTGGGTCATGTTTCTGCAGGTGAACAGCTCCGATTGAGTACGGCTTCGCTCCGACTCGCAACTCGCTCTGACGAGGAGTACTGGTCGCAGCCAGTTGTAACTCCACATGAGTTGAAACAGGAATCGTCGACGCTATTACGTTTGGTCCGGCGAGCATCGCGACTTCGCTGCGCGAACTCGTTGCTAACCTCGAAACTAACCCCTCGTTCACCTCGTATCCAATGGCAATTACGCCGAGGTCGCGCGCTTCCTCCATGGACCCAGCACGCAATCCGTGGAAGAAGACCCAGTACAGCCGGCCATGATCAAGCCACCAGCTTGAGCGCTCCCCGCGTTCCACAGAGGCACGAAGTTGCGCAATCGTGACATCGTCTGACCAAGTATCGTTTGCGAAGTGTTTCGCCAATAGGCGACCGTCAGGAGAGGCCAATAGGAATGCATCTCCGCCTGACAACTTCCAAAACGCTTCAGAACCGTCCTGAACCGTAGAGCGGTCCTGCGTCGCCATCAGCGCCTTTAAGGTGGGCAACTCCGAAAGAAGTGCGGCCGTGCGTGATAGTTGGTCTTCGCGGTCCGCCTGCACAGTTTGAAGCAGGCTTTCGGAAGCCAGCAAGCTTTCACCGACTTGTTTGCGCACCTGGCTTCGAACAGTTCGTTGCACAATGAACAAACTAGACGCGGTCAACGCTCCGATGATTACGAGCGTAGCAATGACAAGCCGGGTTCGAAGCCGAATGGCCATCTAGTGAGGGCTGCGCGGCGATGCCGGTTCGCTGACGAACTTGTAGCCCACTCCGTGTACTGTTAGAAAGAACTCTGGATTGGTCGCGTCCGCTTCCAGTTTTTGTCGAAGACGAAGTATGTGGTTGTCGACGGTTCTGGTGGTCGGATAGTTGTTATACCCCCAGACTTCATTCAGCAGCTCCTCGCGTGAGACAACTCTCCCCGGTGTCCTTGATAGAAAACGTAATACCTTGAATTCTTGCGCAGTGAGAGCAACTTGCTCGCCGGTGCGCAGGACCTCCATCGTGGTGAAGTTCACTTTGACTTCTCCGAAAGTCAGGGTGTCTTGCGGGAACGCCTCCACGTGATTGGAAAGGGTGGATGCGTGCTTCTCCGCGGATCGGCGCATTGCCCGTCGCACACGCGCCAGCAGTTCTTTAGGACTGAACGGCTTGGTCACGTAATCGTCAGCGCCCAATTCCAGCAGCAAGACTTTGTCTTCGATCTCCGAATTCGCGCTCAGAACAATAATGGGCACCTCCGGTGCGCTGGCCTTGAAGTCGCGGCATAGCTCTTTTCCGGATCGCCCTGGAAGCTTTAGATCGAGCACGACAGCCGAGGGGAACTTCTCCTGAAAGGTAGCAAGCCCGGTCAAACCATCCGGTGCGATATCAACATTCAGAGAGTCGGTTTCAAACAGTCGCTGCAAAGCCTTCTGCAATGGCTTGCTGTCCTCAACGATAAGCACTCGGTCCATTGCGTCTCCAGCTTGAAGCAGCCTCTCTGAGAGGGGAATGACAGAGCTTTCAGACTAGATGCGCCGCCTTCGCAAATTGTCACGAAATTGTAAAAGTCAGGGTAGTCCCTGTGTTCTTCTACAAGTCGCGGGCCTCTCTGAAGTGCGCTTCGGAGATGAGCATCTTGATGCTCCTCCCGTAACACCAGATGTTGACGATGTCCTTGCCCAGCCCGAAGGCTAGTCGTGCGAAGCATGCTCTGAATGAAGGTTCGGACGAACGACGCCTTCGCCTTCTGCTACGTATCCGCGTTCGTCGTAGGAGTATCCGACTACAAGCCCAAGAACGAACCAGCCCAGGATCAGAGCACCGATTGCAAACAGCGAATCGCCCGGTACCCTCATCCAGCGCAAGGTGTTCATCCCGGGCCCATGCAGGAATTCGGCTGAACGCGCATACCACGTGCCGAACTTCACCGACGCCCACGCCTGCAGGAAACCAACCGGCAACATGCTGAGCAGCACCATCGCCATTAGACCGACGTTGATGCACCAGAACGCAATCGCAATCGGCTTGTCTTTCCATGCAAGTCCGGGCTTCAGAGCTCGCAGGCAGAAGAGCATCAGGCCCAACCCCAGCATTCCGTAGACGCCAAATAGCGCGGTGTGTCCGTGAACTGGTGTGGTATTGAGCCCCTGCATGTAGTACAGGGAAATGGGAGGATTGATGAAGAAGCCGAACAGTCCCGCGCCGACGAAGTTCCAAAACGCAACCGCGACGAAGAAATAGATCGGCCACTTGTAAGCTGTTGTCCAAGGAGCATCGACGGTGCCTCGTGCCAGGCGAATGTTCTCCCACGCTTCAAATCCGACGAGAACCAGTGGAACAACCTCGAAGGCACTGAACACAGAACCGAGTGCGAGAACGGAATTTGGCATTCCACTGAAGTAGAGGTGGTGGAATGTCCCAATTATGCCGCCCGACAGAAAGATCACGGTCGAGAACAACACAGCACGAGTTGCAGATCGAACCGACAGCAACTTAAGTCTCGTGAACAGGAACGCGATGACAACTGTCGCAAATACCTCGAAGAAGCCTTCTACCCAGAGGTGGACGACCCACCAGCGCCAATATTCGGCAATCGCCAGGTGAGAGCGTTGTCCATACATAAGGCCGGCGGCATAGAACAGAGGGATCGCAATGGCGGCAATGACGAACATCGTTAACAGTCCGAAATTCTCATCGCGCCGCTGCAAAGCGGGCTTCAAAGCCCGCCACATCAGCCACAACCAGAACACAAGTCCTACAAACAGTAGGATCTGCCACACGCGGCCGAGATCCACGTATTCGAACCCCTGAGAGCCCAACCAGAACCAAAGATTTCCGAGCTTTTGTTCAATACCGAGCCACTCACCTGTAAGGGAGCCGACCACAACGACAACCAGTGCTACAAAAAGGACGTTCACTCCGAGCCTCTGGCCCTTTGGTTCTCTGCCGCCGACTGCGGGGGCGATGTACAAACCAGTGGCTAGCCAGGACGTGGCGATCCAAAAAATGGCAAGTTGCAGATGCCATGTGCGTGAAATCGAGTACGGCAAGAAGGATGCGAGTGGAATGCCATAGAATCCCGCTCCCTCCACACCGTAATGGGCAGTAACGGCTCCAAGTGCGACCTGCACAACCCATAAAGCCGCCACGACGAAGAAGTATTTGATGGTCGCTCGCTGCGAGGGAGTCGGTTGCGACCCGAGGAGCGGGTCTGTACGCGGCATATCCCCGAGGTGTACATTTCGTTCCTCCTCACTGGCGAAATACCACACCATACCTCCAATGCCAGCCAACAACAGTACGAAACTGACTACGCTCCAAACGACCGCACTTGCCGTGGGTGTGTTGCCCACGAGCTCCTCATGCGGCCAGTTTTGCGTGTATGTGACATCCTGTCCTGGACGGTTGGTTGCAGATGCCCATGCTGTCCACCAAAAGAAGGCAGCCATGTCGTGAAGCTTTTTCACATCGGTCAGTGCGCCTTTAGGAATAGCGTAGTCATTCCGGCCATTGCTAAAAATATCTGCATAGTAGCTATTGAGCGACTGGAACGCTCCCATTTCCTCGTTGGGAACGGTGATCACCCCGGTTGCCGGATCGTACGTATTACGGCGGATAATCTCGCGCAAACGTTCGCGCAGCGCTGCTTGTTGTTCACCAGGCAAAGATGCGAAGTCCTTCTCTCCCATCCTTTGTGCCCAGCCGTCTAGAATCAGCACGCTTTCGCGGTGCAGGTAGTCGGCCGTCCAGTCGGGCGCTACATACGCACCATGTCCCCAAATGGATCCAATCTCCTGCCCTCCAAGCGATTGCCAGACGTTCTGCCCGTCGAGGATCGTCGCACTGGAAAACAACTCTGTCCCGTCTTGTGCAATGACTTTGCTCGGAATCGGAGGAGCGGTCCGGATTCCTTGATAACCAACACCGCCAAGGACGGCGAACGAGACAATTAGGACTACGGCGAGAGCAATCCACAATCGACGAAATTCCATTTGGCTTTCGATGCGCTGGACGTAGGGCCTGATGCCATGCTCAGTTCCCAGGGAGAAAGCCTCACAAAAAAGCCGCCGCGTTCCTTTTGCACGAAATCGAGACAGAGTTATCTGTCGAACTTATACCGCATAACGCAACCAGTTCCACCTTCGGAGAGGTTGGCTGTTCGTGTGGCGTGGGGGACTTACCAAATGACTCGCAGTTTAGGTCTGGTGGTCGGCGATCCGGAGGTGTCCGCTTTCCAATCGATTAGTTGACCTACTTGAACTTCGCCCCATACTTCAACGCGACCTTCTTGATCTGTTCCCAAGTGAACTGAATTCGCGATCGACTGCCTGCACAACGGGAGAGATGGCGTTCATGCGTTCTTGAGGGCACGCACGACCTGTAATTCTGGATGGCATGCTCCCAGTGCTGGACGGATTTGAGGTCCTTAGGCAGTTGCGTAAATTGATCAACAGGGCGATCCGACATCCCGAAAGAAGATTCCCATCCCGGTTGAATCACTCGTTCAAGAAGTCGTAGACGACTGCACTTTCGAAGCTGCAGCACACAATGTAACTGCGGAGTACGTCCCCACCTCACACGCAAAGGTCGAGGGGAATCCAGAATTGATCCATGGGGCCGTTGAGAACATATTGCTTAACGCAATTCGCAGATTGGAAACCTCTGGCTTGGGTGTTGGGCACCGGTAAAGATCCGCGTACTGTCGGTGGGCAAGTTCTCGTAGCGTTGCCTCATCCCTGGAAATACATTGCGGCAGCGCCCATGAATGTAATGTCATGAAACTGTTATTGGGTTGGTCCTGAGCCGGGCAGAACCGCATCTATTATGTCCAGCGCGCACTTTGAATTCGCACTGGAGCCTGAACGCTTGCCTGCGGAGGAATGATGATTCGACGTTTTCTGGCCATTACCTTTGTTGCTATCGGCGTGACGTTCTGTCACGCGCAACCCTCGCTGCCATCTAGTTTTCATGCAAAAACCATTCACAGTCCGGAAGCGGCGGACATGTTCGTACGCTGGGGAGGAGCGGGGCCCGTGGTCGTGCTCATTCACGGATATGCAGAAAACAGCGACTCGTGGGCTCCTCTAGCGGCGGATCTCATGAAGGATCACACAGTCGTGGTGCCGGACCTTCGCGGAATTGGCAAGTCGTCGAAGCCTGAAGGTGGGTACGACAAGAAAACGCAGGCCCGGGACATTCGTGCCGTTGTGACCGGGCTGGGATATGACAAGACCTTTGTGGTTGCACATGACATCGGCAACATGGTGGCTTATGCCTACGCTGCAACCTATCCCGACAAGGTTACTAGACTGGTTGTAATGGACGCACCGATTCCAGGTATTGAGCCATGGAAGGAGATTCTGCTTAACCCCGGAGTTTGGCATTTCAATTTTCATGGTCCTGATGCCGAACGGCTCGTAGCGGGCCGCGAGCGTATCTACTTCGACCGAATTTGGAATGACTTTACGGGCGATCCCTCTAAGCCTGACGAAGCGACCAGAAATTTCTTTGCCGCAACGTATGCGCAACCGGGCGGAATGCGTGCTGGGTTTGCCCAGTTCACAGCGTTCTCTCAAGACGCAAAAGACAATGAAGCTTTCGAGCGGGTAAAGCTGACAATGCCTGTTTTGGCTGTTGGCGGAGAGAAGTCGTTTGGTCCGCTACAAGCGGTGATCATGCGACACGTTGCGACCAATGTTCAAGAAGCGGTCGTCTCGGGCTCAGGGCATTGGCTGATGGAAGAGCGTCCAGCCTACACGGTGACACTCATTCGCAACTTCCTCGACTCCCAGTGACGTCACTGGTACTACTCAACAGGAGACCCGAACCGGCCCATTTTGAGAACGGTTTGACGATAAGCCCGCCAAAGCGAGGGCAAGGGCGATCAAAGCCAAAGCAAGTCTGCGCTTGCGAGTGCGAGAAGTGCCGATGCAAGCTGCGAAGGCGAATTCAAGTTCGGACAAGAAAAGAGAAGCATCAACAGGCGTTTATTCTGCGAAGGTGCGGTGGGGTGTAGCTTCGCGCTGAGTGTGCCGTAAGCTTGTAAGTCGCTTACGGCACACCACTGTATTATTGCAGAGCCAGAGTCTGCTTTCCTGGAGAGATGGAGAATGTACGCCCCTTCCATTCCAGCACTCCGCTCAGACCGGGAGGAAGAGTGATGGTTGCATTTATCACTTGTTGAGTCTTGATATAGGACACATGTATTTCCCCTTTGCTGTGAGGCATAGATGCATTCAGCGTTGTTAGGCCAGATAGATGTGGAGCGATGCGAACTCGCTTGAATCCAGCGGAACCCGGATGAATGCCTGCCACAATGGTCAGCAGGTCGTAGTTGGGATGTGCAGACCACGCATGAGCGTCGGAGCGAGTTGGTTCCGGAGTTTCCGCCCATGTGGTCAGTCCAAGGTTCAACATTTCTTTCCACGGCCCCAAAAGCTTCAGGTAAGAATCACCCATGTTTGCGTGATCGATTGCACGAGCGAGATAGAAGCGGAAATAGTAACTCGCAGCCGTCAGATTTTTTGTCGCGGGGTATGCCGGCTTTCCAGCAAGTTCGTCCGCGAGTATCGTCTGCATTACCTGCTGTTGCTTGCCCGAAGGGATGACGTCTAATATCACTCCCAATATGTTCGCGTGTTGGCTGAACTCGCGGTGGGCCGGGGTATCAGCCAGCAGTTGGCGCGTTTCATCCCAACCCAGGCGATATACCGCGGCAGCTGTGCGTCTTGCATTTTCTCGATAGTTTCTTGCTTGGGCTGGGTCGCCTACTGCATCCTCCAAATCGGCGGCATCCCGGAGAGCTGCGATAAATTGTAGTGTCTCTGGGATAGAGCCACCGTCGGCGTCCTCAGGAGGTGCACCGATGGGGGCGAATGACCAGTCCACAAAGTGCCAGAACTCAAAACCGTTTTGTGGCATCTTGCCTAGCAGACCGTCGTAGCGCTGATGGTCCACGAACCAATCGATGACAGAGCGGGCGACGGGCAGAACTTTGCGGGGTAGTTCAGTATCGGGCTGGTACTCCCAGTAGTCGTGCACCATTCCAATCCACAGGAGTGAAAACGGAGGAATGACCTGAACGCCGTTACTCGGATAGCGGCTCTGGGTTAATCCATCGGGAAGAACGGAGTTGGCTAAGGCTTCGATCGCCTGTCTGCCGAGACGGTCATCTCCGGACACGGCATAAGTCATCAGTGCTTCTACACGGGCATCGCCGACGTATTGGAGCTGTTCCCAATAAGGGCAGTCCGTCAGTGTTTCGTGAGCATTCACGCGCAGTGTGCGCCATCCTACCTCCCAAATCTTCTGGAGCTCTCTATCGTCACTGTGGAATGTGGCTTTTTCCGCCAACGGATAAGCCGAAAAGTGAGCGCCCATTCCGAGCAGATCTAGTGGCTGCTCGCCCGTGTCGACATCGATCTGCAAGAATCTCCATGTCCGCCACCACAGCGGCGAGAACGCCGAACGGGCGCTGCCATCGGGGATGAACTCGTCGTGAAGGGAAGCCATGTCCATATGTTTTGCGGATACTTCGCTTCGATTTCCCCGCGATCCTTTCTCGTCAACAAGTGCCTCGGCATACGTCAAACGAATCTTTGCGTCTGCGCCTGATCCGACAAGTAGTTCTGGATATGCTGTGGTAAGCGTCTCGCGATCAAGGAGAATGGATGCATGGGTATGAGCAGCAATATGAACCGGCTGCTCGGGAAAGGCGCTTGCCTGTACACCAGTGCTTCGGATCACGCGCCCCGCACTCACCTGCTCATACTCCATTGGCGGAAGCATATCGGGAACGAGATGCCATGTGTAGTCGAGCACAGATCCTTTCGCGTCTTTCGCAAGAAGCGGATTCGCTACCGGCACCGCAGGGGACCAGTTGCCGGAGAAAGGCAAAACATACCAGTGGGCATCGAGTGTTCGGGCATCCACGGTTTCCCCTGGAGTCGCAGGGAAGCCCTGAAGATGAGCGTGCCATCCACGCTCTACACGGGCGGACCAACTCGCATCTGTATTCGCCGCTTGATCGTTATTGCGGTCAACCCATAGAAGGAAAGCTGTACGTACGCTCACCTGTGCCGCGGGAGATTGATCTCCGAAATTCCAAACTCGCGCTGAAATTGCATTGTCGCCGTGATGTAGAAAAGAGCGAATATCAAAGGTTTCGTAACGCCAGTGATTGCGGTCTCCACGCGCTGGACCTTCGCCGACTCGCTGCCCATTCACAAATAGCTGAAAGCGATTATCGGCACTGACATGTACCGGATAGCTTGGTGGGAGTGTGTTGAACGAAATCACTTTGCGAAATGAAGCGACTTCTGGGCTGTGCTCCGTTTCGCCGAGTGCCGCTATCCACTTGGCATCGGAAGGAATTGTTTCGGCTTGAGCCGTTGGCGCAGGGAGTAAGAATGAGAAAAGGCCAGTAACAACCAAAATTCTAATCTTGTGTGTCAGTGTCGTGTGAGTGGCGAACATTTCAATCTCCGAGTTTTCAACTCATGACGTGTTCTCTCCAGATCGGAGGATACCAAACCTGGACTGTGCAGGGTCACGGTGACATGATTGCGCGAAGGAACTGACGAGTGTGAGTTGGCGGGGGCTAGAAGAATCGTGATCAATGGACATCTTGAGTTATAGGGTGCAGCTCTTTGTGTAAGCTGCACCCTATAGGAATGCGCACTACTGTTGCGAGACAGGGCTCGGCATCACATCACAGGGGACAGCTCAAATGTATGAGCTTTGGGCTGAGCTGCCTCATGCTGCAACTTTGCGACAGCACCTTCGAGAGAGTCGATCGACTCAAGAGTGGAGCGCGATTCCGGAAGCTTGTAATCGAAGAGTCGCACTTGAATATTCCGCCACTTATCGAAATGTATGTCGTTTCGAGTCTGGGTGAGCTCGTAGATTTTCATGGACTGTTCGGTCATCGGTGTTTTCAAGAGAGCAAGATTGATTCCGGCGGCTAGCTCATCGTTGTTGAAAGCACCGACTGCCTCGCCGTCAATCTTGAGCGAATACACTCCGTTAGGAAGCCCCGTCACCTTGAGAGGCTCTTGATTCATCACCTCAGTGATGTCTGAGCTCTGGATCACCAATCCGACCGCCGGTCCTCCTCCCCACATGCTCTGCCACTGCGCGAAGGGCAGAGGTAATGCATCATCGAGTTCCGTCCATCGGATGCCGTTGCCACCTGACAAATCAGATACCGTTGCGTGCAGCGCTGAAGCAACTTTAGGAGTCTTCTTTGAAGCATCGATCGTGACCGCGGCGACAATCGCTCGCCCTTTCCACGCTTTCACAAGATCTCCAGCCATTAGCATGTGACCTGCAAAAGAGGGATGCACGTGCCCGGGAATGATCTCCTTCGCGGTATCCGGCTTTAGTTGTTGGGCTTTAATGAGCGCCTTAACCATGTTGGTGTTCAGGTCGGCTACATCAAGGCCCTCCGCCTTGCTATAGTTCGCAATCCACTTGCCGAAGCCTATCAGGACGTTGTTGTATTGAATGTCGCCACTCACAGGAAAAGCGGGCGGGCCAGTAATGTCGTCGTAGGGAGAGGGCTGAATCGCCGTGATGCGAACCGCAGGCAACGTTGAGCGGACCGAACTGACTATATGCTTGTACCCCGAGAAATATTTCTCGTTGTTTTCGGCCGTCGCGGCCTTGTATCCTCCATCATTCATGCCCAGCATGATGGTCATCACGGTTGGTTTATACGGGAACACGTCACGTTGAAGTCGCGTGTCGATGGGGCCTCCCATTCCACCCGCCACGGTGTCTCCGCCCCACGCCGAGTTAACGAACGTAAAGTTCAGTTGAGGGTACCGCGTGATGGCATAAGTCTCAGCGATCATGGTGTACATCCGCTGCTCGGTGATGCTGTCTCCGTAGAAAACTACGCGGTCACCGTTCTTTAGGTAAAAGCCGTCGTCTGCGCCCCATGCAGCACTCAAGGAGGCGAGAACTAGCAATACAAGTAGTGCACTCTTCCGCATCTGTAACCTCTTTAAAGTATGTTGTGCAAAAGACCGTTCCCGCCAGGAGAGCAATTCAGCTTTCCGGACGGGCATCAATTGGCCAAACGCCTTCATTTCTGAATTCTATGGTATCGATACCATGTCAGGCTTGGGGCGGTCAACACATTTATGGAGCGCGGATTCGCTTGCGGTAATGCCGTCACTCTCCTTGACAGGGCAGCGCAATGTAGATATTCATAGCCGTGAGATAAATGGAATCGTTACCATTGTGCGCCAGCCTGTGCTCAGCCTCTGCAGTCGGTAACGCGTGCGATTAATGAATGGGAGGAGTGAATGGTCTGTTTGAAAAGGAAACTGCTAGGCGTAGTAGCACTGGTACTGTGCACAGCCCTAGGTTGGTCTCAGAGCACGAAAAACCAGGTTCAGCTTTGCACCACAACGGGGTTTATCGAGATTGAGGCGCTGAGTGACAACGTCATTCGCGTCGATATTCAACCCGGAGGAAGGAAAAGCCCGCGCACGTTGGTTATAGACCCTAATCTCAAGATTGTCCCATCGTCGGGAATCAAGGTTCGTGATGATGGCCAGACGGTGAGAATTACCTCACCGATGATGAATGTCGTGCTGGACAAGTCGGATCCGGCAGGAATCTCGATCAGCGATGCACATGGCCAAACGATCGTGAAGCAAGCCTTGCCCCTGACTGACGCGGGATCTCACGCAGTTACTTTCGTGCATACATCGGGCGAAAAGCTGTACGGAATGAGTGGAATCAGCATTCTGGAGAAGAGCAGCACCCTACTGCGAAATGAAGGAGGAGCGGTTTCAGCAAGCTTCCAAGGCGGTGGAGGCGCACCGTTCTTCTTCACCACGCGTTATGGAGTACTCATTGACTCAGATGGCGGGAGCTTTGAAGCCAAAGGTGACAGGATTACTTTCAGAGGCGGCTCTCGTTCGGATGTTGAGTACTTCGTGATTGTCGGTGAGCCGATGCAGGTCATTTCTTCGCTGGCTAGTTTGACGGGACGCCCACAACTGCCTCCGAAATGGACCCTTGGATTTCTCAACAGCCAATGGGGATCCAATGAAGCTGAAATCGAGCAACTTGTTCGCCAATATCGCGAGAAGCGCATCCCGCTCGATGCTTTCATTCTCGACAACGACTGGAAAGCATGGGGCGATGACGACTATGGTGAGTGGCGCTGGAACGACACTAATTTCCCCGATGGGACGAGCGGAGACTTTGCCAAGAAGATGCAAGCCTCCGGAGTCAAAGTTGCGGGAATTTTGAAGCCACGCATAGTTCTGAAAAAGAAGAACAGCACCGAGATGAATCAGGCAGCTGCATACGCAGAGAAACACGGCCTGTTCTATAGTGACGAGCCGCCGTATCAGGATTACCTTTCCGGCAAGGCTGCGAGGGACGTGGATTTCGATAGCTCTGCCGTGCGGGAATGGTTCTGGAAGCATCTTGAACCCGCGTTCGACACTGGCATGGTGGGTTGGTGGAACGATGAAGCTGACTCCACCGGCCTTGACGACGGCAAGACAATGCATTTCCGTAATTTCCAGTTTTTCAACATGGGAAGGGCGCTTTACGAGGGGCAACGTGCTCATTCTGACCTGCGGGTCTGGTCGATCAACCGCAACTACTATCTCGGTGCGCAACGTTACGGATATGCGGAATGGTCTGGCGATATCACTACCGGTTTTGAGAATATGCAGCGCGAACCAGTGCGCATGTTATCTACGCTGAACATCGGTGAACCGCATTGGGGAATGGACATTGGTGGCTTCAATGGTCACCCATCTCCCGAGAACTATGCCAGATGGATGGAATTCGGCGCCTTCGTCCCCGTCTATCGCGTACATGGAGGATTTGGAGAAAAACGTCAACCCTGGGTCTATGGTGAAAAGGCCGAAGCTGCCGCCGCTCGAGCAATCCGTCTTCGTTATAGTCTTTTGCCATACATCTATTCTTATGAGCGACTGGCCAGCGAGTCGGGTGTTGGAATCGTCCGCCCATTGTTCTGGGAATTTCCGCATGACTCTCATGTCGCCGATGAAAGTTCTTCGTGGATGTTCGGCGATGCATTCCTGGTCTCACCCGTTTTGACGCCCCAGGCATCGGTGCAAAAGGTCTATCTCCCAGAAGGTACGTGGTTCGACTATTTCCGCGGCGCACGGTTTACCGGTGGCAAAGTAATCGACTACAACATGGACCCAACGTCGTGGGACGACATACCGCTCTTTGTCCGCGCTGGATCAATCGTCGCCTCGCAGGATCCCGTGGACTATGTCGATCAGTTGCCGACTGAAGAGGTCACACTCGAAGTTTTTCCCGGTCCGGCTTCGAGCCGCTTTGTCTACTATGATGACGACGGAAAGACCTACGCCTACGAGCACGATGTGTACTATCGGCAACCTATCACTGTCTCCAGCGACGGAAACGTAATTCATATGCACTTCGACCGTCCGGAGGGCTCGTTCACTCCTGCGCTCAAGACGTTCCTTGTGAAGATTCACGGTTATGCTGCGCGTTCGGTGCTCGTGGATGGCAAGCCGGTTAAGAAAGTCGCGGACAAAGAACTGAAGTCTAGCTCAGCGCAATGGGCGAATTCGTCCGATCGCTTCGGACAAGTAGTCACCTTTCGAGTTCCTGCAGCAAGAGCATCCTCGGTTTCAATCACTGAGCAAGTTGCTCAAGCAAGGTAGGAGCTTTTGCGATTTTTCAGCCAGGACAAGTGTGGTTGGCACTCATCGGGAGGAGTGAATGCAAGATAGTGGTGGGAGTTCGCGGCGCAGTTTCCTGAAGCTCGGAGGAGCACTCGCTCTCTCCGCTTCGCTAGAACCTATGGCAGCGGCGAGTGGCGGGCGCGAAAAGGATGCTGTCGGAGGTAAATCAAAGTCACCGAAACAAGCTGAACACATTCCACTTGTGAGCTTAGCCAATCCTCTGCAGGGAACCAATTCCACGCCGCTTTTCTCGCGTGGAAACACCTTACCAATTGTCGCTGTTCCTTTTGGTATGGCTCATTGGGCACTCCAGTCAAGCGATGGCAGTCCATGGTTCTTTCAGCCGAACGATTTGAGGCTGCAGGGGGTGCGGTGCACCCATCAGCTAAGTCCATGGCTAGGCGACTACGGGAGTGCGACATTTCTTCCGTTCAATGGTGAGCCTGCGCCGGAAGCGTCCAGACGTGCGTCATCCTACCGTGCTGAGGAACTGAAGGTCTCCCCTCATTATTTGAACGTTCGTCTTACACGCTATAGGTGCACCTACGAACTCGTTCCTACTGAGCGGTGTTCGAAGATGCGGTTCACCTTTCAGGAGTCCGGGCCTGCAGGTGTTTTCATTGATATTCCGGGCAAGGATTCTGATGTACGCTGCGATGTATCGACTGGCATTATAACTGCGCTTACTCGCGACAACCGTGGGGGAGTCCCTGCTGGTTTTGCCACATACTACGTAGCAAAAACTGGCACGAAGATCACGGGATTCGAAGTGAAAGAGTTGGAAGGGCGCAAGGTCGCGATTGTGCGGTTTGCTGCGCAGGCAGGGACGGCAATCGAATTAGGCGTAGGAACTTCCTTTATTTCTTTCGAGCAGGCAGCGCGGAATCTGTCACGCGAGGTCGGGCAGAAATCTTTCGAGCAATTGCGCACAGAAGCCGGATCTAAGTGGGAGGAAACACTGGGGCGAGTCCGCGTCCAAGGAGGAACCGAAGCGCAGCACAAGGTGTTCTATTCGGCGTTATACCGTGCCTCACTCTTTCCTCGTATTTGGCACGAAATCGATGAGTCCGGAAACGTCGTCCACTACAGCGTTTACAGCGGAGCAGTCGAACCGGGCGTGATGTATGCGGACCACGGTTTCTGGGATGACTATCGATCCTGGTATCCGATGATGACGTTGCTTTATCCGGAGCGGCTGGGAGAGATTTTGCAGGCGTGGGTAAACGCGTTCAAGGAAGGGGGATTTTTGCCGCAATTCCCTTGTCCTGGGTATCGCGGCGCCATGACCGGGAGCCCGATTGATTCGGTATTTGGAGATGCAGCTGCCAAGGGTATCAAGGGCTTTGACCTCCGAACAGCATATTTAGGCCTGAAGAAGCATGCAACGCAAAAGGACAGCTTTGGGTTTGGGCACGGTCGTCAAGCTGTGGAGGAATACGCAAGGCTAGGTTATGTTCCATGCGATTTAGTTGGGGATGGAGCGGTCGAGACACTTGATTCTGCGTATGGGGATTTTTGTATCGCTCAGGTGGCACGTGCGTTGGGCATGCACGAAGATGCGGAGATGTTCGAGAAGCGATCAAGAAACTGGCGCAACATCTTTGATCCGAAAACGAAGTTCCTGCGCGGAAAGCTTTCTAACGACAGTTGGCTGGAACCGTTTGAACCACATACATGGGGAGGAACCTACGTCGAAGGTTCGGCGTGGCAGTATCGCTTTTCCGTGCCCCATGATCCTCAGGGCTTAATAAACGCCATGGGGGGTAGATCTTCCTTTGTTTCTCTATTGGAGGAAATGCTGACTCAGGCTCCAGTGTTTCATGTGGGCAGTTATGGACAAGAGATCCACGAAATGTCCGAAATGGCTGCGGTTGATTTTGGGCAGTATGCGCATTCGAATCAGCCAGTGCACCATGTTCTCTACCTATTCACCGTCGCTGGCCGACGCGACCGGACACAATACTGGGTGCATCGCGTGCTCAATGAGCTCTACAGCCCCGAGAACTTCCCGGGTGATGAAGACACCGGTTCAATGAGCTCGTGGTATGTCCTGAGCGCGCTCGGCCTGTTTTCGATGTGCCCTGGAACGTCTGATTGGGTGCTTGGGGCGCCGCTATTCGACCAGGCGGATATCCGCTTCCCGGATGGTCGCGAGATTTGCATAGCAGCGGACAGAAAGAAACCCGGAGCGTATTACGACCGGGTCACGCTGAATGGTAAGGCGCATCACGGGAGTTCCATTTCCCATTCCGCGCTCAGTGAAGGAGTCCGCCTAAGATTCTCTGCAACGTAAAATAGTGGTGGTAATCCACGCAGCCAGGCGGCATCTCTCTCGGCAATAGTTTCCTCGAGAAATCCTATCGACCTGCGGTGAAGGAGCGCCCGTGCACCGCAGGTCGATACGCCATCTGTGTTGCGGTCGTAAGTGGAAGCGTTAC
This sequence comes from Koromonas humicola, assembly GCF_059726255.1. Lineage (NCBI taxonomy): Bacteria > Pseudomonadati > Acidobacteriota > Terriglobia > Terriglobales > Koromonadaceae > Koromonas > Koromonas humicola. The sequence continues at coordinate 3,075,882 of NZ_AP040873.1, read as the reverse complement.
CACAATGATTCGTCGGCAGATGGGTGTGGAGAGCAAAAAGAATGGCCTCTGGTCCTCAATTTTCCTTGACAATAGTAAGCAATTAAAGATATTTATAGGCCAGATAAATGGAATCGGTACCATATATCGACCACTTGAAAGGGCTAGTGAATGCCAAACTTATTCCACTTGCTGTCGCCGAAGGGCAAAGGCGTGGGTGGCGGGATCAGCGCGATTGGCCGCGCTCTTAAGCCTGTCTTCCTATCGTTGAGCCTGCTTCTACTGTGTCTCAGTGCCCAGTCCTTCGCTCAACTGGATACGAGTACCATCCGTGGTAATGTCACAGATCGGACCGGTGCTGTAATTCCTGGAGTGTCGGTTGCCATCACTGACGCAAAGACAAATCGCACTTTTTCAACTACTACCAACTCCAACGGTGAGTATTACGCTCCTTCACTCGCGGTCAGCGTTTACCAGTTGAAATTCACAAAGACTGGATTCAAAACTGGCAATATCGCCGATATCATCCTACATGCAAACGAGACTCGCGCCGAGAACGTCATACTCGATGTTGGTGCGGCGAGTGAGGTCGTTAACGTTCAGGCGAACGTCGTCCAGGTGGACACAGAGAACAGCGCTTCGGGGTCGACCATTACTGCCGATCAAGTCGCCAAGTTGCCAATCAATGGTCGCGATTTCGTCTCATTGCTCGCACTCATTCCTGGCGCGGTTCAGAACACCGGAAGTGCCGTCAATAGCGACACTCTCGGTGGGTTCGTAAGTGGGCAGAATGGCGCCAATATGCTGATGGATGGCACCGACGCCACCCGTGTTGACGGAAACACGACATTCAGTACGTTCGGTCGTGGCAATGCCCGCATCACCCGCACCAGCGTAGATAACATTCAGGAAGTGAAGGTGAGCTCTGGTCCGTATTCTGCTGAGTACGGTCGTGCCATTGGCGAAATCATCAATGTCATCACGAAGTCAGGCAGCAACCAACTGCATGGCGAAGTGTTCGAGTTCTTCCGTAATGACGCGCTAGACGCGAAGAACTACTTCTACACAGGTACCGCCGTTCCACTCCGCCTTAACCAGTTTGGCGGCAATTTCGGTGGAGCAGTGGTGAAAGACAAGCTGTTCTTCTTTGGAAACTATGAGGGTGTTCGACAGCGGGTCACGACGCTCTCCACGATGCCGAACTTTGTCCTTAACGACAGAATGCGTGCGTTGGCTGTGCCCGCAATGAAACCGGTTGTCGATAAGATCCCGCGTGGAAACGCCGGTCGCGCTCCAATTCGCGACGGTATCGATTACGGATATTGGTTTGATGTTCTAACCGGGTCAACATATAACTCTATTCGCGAGAATTCGTATGGAATAAAGATGGATTACGTGCTCTCGCCGAAGAACAACTTCGCTGTCCGTTATAACTACAACATCAGTGATACCTATGGGACCTATGGTCTCGCAATCGGGCAGAACGCCGATGCGCCACAATTAGCGCAGCTCGGAAAAGCGACGTGGAATTACACCGGTTCCTCCACATTCTTGAATGAAGCTGGATTCTCTGTGAACAGTCCGCATTCCCATCAGGATGCTGGAGAGCCTGGCTTCCCGATCTTTAGCTGCTTCTTCTGTGGTGGTTCGGGCAATGTCGGGTTCGGAACTCTTCCTAATCCGCAGCTCTGGGCTTCCAAAGAGCCCGCAATCTCTTACGATGCTATTGATACTGCCACCAAGATTGTGGGCAGAAACGAATTCCGGTTCGGTTTGGATATTCGCTGGAACGATGTAGCCCGTGAACTCACCATGCAGGACAGCATCGGCTTCTCCGGCGGTCCTGTGGTGGAAGCCGCTTCGGTCAAGCCGTGCCATGGGCAACCACAAGGCACAGATGGCTGTCTAGACGCCCAGGGCGGACCGGAATACTTCTTGGCAGACGCAAACGGTCTGTCATGGACGCGTCAGGGCTATCCGTTGACGCATATCAAAAACACGATGATGGGATTCTTCGTGAATGACAGCTGGAAGCTGCGTCCGAACTTCACGCTGAATCTTGGCCTTCGTTATGACCACAACACGGTCGCGCACGATCCTTCGCACAGGATGCAGAACTTCGACATTGATACCCTGTCGCTTCTGCCAGGAACGGCCCAAATGTATGAACCCTCCTGGGTGGACTTTGCTCCTCGCATCGGCTTCGCTTGGGATCCGACTAACAAGGGCAAGACCTCGGTTAAGGGAGGCTTCGGTCTGTTCTTCCTGCCGATCTCAGCCGGAAGTCCTCTGAATGTTGCAGCTAACACTCAGGAGAACTTTTCCATCAACTTCTGGCAACTTTGGTTCTTGGGATATACCTGCACCCCGGCGCTAAGCATTCAATTCCCGGTCTCTGCAACGGTTCCCAATTGCAGTCCTGCTTCTGCCCAGAACATGACTGCGATCGATCGGCATCAGCGCGACTCTTACTCTGAACAGTGGAGTATCAGTGTTGAACAAGAGGTCGCGAAGAACACGGTTGTTAATGCCACCTACCGCGGAAATCGCGGACTGCGCATGAACAACTCGATCGAATTGAATGGCTATGATCCCAATAGCCCTTCTCATGCGAGCCGTTATCTAAGCAACAGCTTTGCCAGCATCAGCCTTAGCACTCAGAGGGCAAATTCACTGTACAACGCGTTCAACGTAAGTGTCCGTACCATGACGCATGGACTCAACCTCCAGGGCAACTACAATTACTCGCGTATGTACGATGACTTCATGGGATTGTTTGAGGCCTACCAGAATCCGCGCGACTTCACGTCAGATTGGGCGCGAAGCGATGGAGATGTTCGCCACAACTTCTCGTTCGGTGGAATCTATAACGTTCCGCGTGTTCCGAAAGTGCCTGCTGCGATTGGTAATGGATGGCAGCTCAGCACCTTCGTCCAAGGTAGGGCTGGAACTCGAGTCAATTTCAGCTACACCGACAATACTGACTTCACTCCGGTTGCAAGCGGTCGTCGCCCGGATTGCACTGGGATTTCGCCGAAAGCAATTGGCTATTCTACGCCTGGCAATCAGTTCAATGACAAGTCGATCGTGCCTGATGCCGGTAACTTTGGGACTTGTCCACGTAACTATGGACAGGGCCCTGGATTCATCCAGCCTGACCTGAGTATCGTCAAGAATACGAAACTGACAGAACACGTCACCTGGGAATTCCGTAGTGAGTTCTTCGACGTGGTCAATCACCCCAATTTCGGTAACCCCGGCTCTGGAATTAGCTCAAACGGATTGGGGCATTCGCAACCAATCGTTCACGGGCTTAATTTCGGCGTGAGCGGAGGTACCGTTGGGAATCTGATTGGAATAGGCACATCTCGTCAGATTCAATTCTCTTCGAAGATTGTGTTCTAGCGGGAGCCATTCCGTGAAGATGCAAACTTCTAATTCGTGAAACCGCAAGCCGGATCGAGAGGTCCGGCTTGCACACGACAAGAAACCTCAATCCCGTCAACTTACTCTTCTTCTGCGCTCATTCGACTTTGAGGTGCAAGGCTTTGCGCTACGAGGTCGATCATCTATGCACGCTCCGCGCGGGGTTGACTGGCTGTTCGCAACTTCTTGGAAAAGCGGCATAGTCTTTCTGATCAACCCAAAGTTTTAATCGAAATATCCTGGAGAAATAGTGATGCAAACCTTTAGCCCGCTTCGTGGCAGTGGCGTCCTACGTGCGTCGGCAAAGCAGCTATCTGTACTCATGATGTTAGTTCTTCTCGCAATCTCGGAGGGATGCGGCGGAGGAGGCGGTACTACTTCCGTGCCGCCAACGACGGGAACCAGCAATCCGGTTCCGAGCATTTCCGGGCTGACGCCATCCAGTGCTACTGCAAGCGGAGCCGCGTTTACTCTCACTGCAATTGGCACAGGATTCGTATCTGGTTCAACGGTGCAATGGAACGGCAGTGCCCGCACTACTACTTACGTGAATGACACGCAACTGACGGCCGCCATTACCGCCAGCGATATTGCCACCGCAGGAACAGCAGACATTACTGTTATGAGTCCAACTCCCGGAGGCGGTACCTCCGGATCAGCCGTGTTCACTATCAAGGCTGCTCCCGTGCAGGTGCAGTACCCGTATGTCGAAGATCTGGGCATTGTGCGCCAAAATGCGGTAATCAATGGGCGCGATGGAACGTTCAGTGCGGCTATAGATGGGAAATCTTACTGGGCGTTTAACGACACCGCCATGTCGAGTGCAAACGCCGAGGGAAAAAACTTCATAAGCAATACATTGGCTTGGACCGATAGCCTCGATGCATCTCAGGGGATATATCTGAATCACGACTACGTCGATAGTAAAGGACATCCGACGGAGTACGTTGCGCTCACGGATGACGAGAAAGAGTTCAATGCCGTGCACGATTCCAGCAACTGTACTGCGGTGCCTGCCACTACCTGCGGTGAGGAATACGCCCTGTGGCCAGGGCCGATCATTCCTGTGCCGAATTCGGACACGATCTACCAGTTCTACGGCACGGTGATGCGTGGAGGAGACCTAACTTCGTTCCAACCCGTCGGCACAGGAATTGCAATCTGGTCGAAAAGCACCGGAGTCGTAACGCGTGTCATTGAAAATTCCGGGACGCAGCACCCGACGCTGCTCTGGCAAGGCAACGCAACTTCGTACGGAGATGGTGCACTGCTGGATGGAGGATATCTCTACGCCTTTGGCTGCGTTACGGGTTTCCTTGTGAAGAACTGCGGCGTCGCCCGGGCCCCGGTTGATTCCGCTACGACGGAATCGGCATGGACCTATTACGCGGCTGATGGGAGTTGGAGTGCCGATCCGAGCGCCGCTGCGGCTGTATTCCAAGGTGGTGCCGCAGGCAATTCGGTCTTCTACAACGCCGCTATGGGTAAATACATGGCTGTTTACAGCGGTATCTTCAGCGATGACGTCTATTACCGGACCGCGGATCACATTTGGGGACCTTGGTCCGATCAGACGAAGTTGTTCACGGGGCAGGCTTCAAAGACCGGTGACGCAAACTACGCTGGACTGGCACATCCAGAGTTTGCAGAACAGAATGGGAATGTTCAATACATCACCTATGTACGGAACACCGGGTTCCTCGCTCAGGAAATCAGATTGGTACGCGTGACGTTCGCACGGCCTGCCCAGTAATCCTTTTCGCGGTTAATGAACCCCTCTGCCTCGTAGCGTTAGCCTACGAGGCAGAGGACTGCATTCTGCATCCAGACGTATCTCAGCTCTTAGGATCCCAATTGTCCCTGCAACTCCTCTAACGTAAGTTGCTTGGTTTCGGGGTACATCATTAGCACGACAAAGAACTGTACTGCCATCATAGAGGCAAAGAACACAAACGGATATGCCTTTGAGTAGCTGGCGACCATTGGGAAAACGCCCGAGATCAATGCGTTCATAATCCAGTGCACCGATGTCCCCAGACTTTGCCCCTTGGACCGCACCACGGTCGGGAATACTTCGCTGATGTAAACCCAGATCACCGCTCCCTGCGAGAAGGCGAAAGAGAAGGTGTACGCAGCGAGCAATGGAAACAGCATGTGTTGTGGAAGTCTGTGGAACATGACAGACGCAACCCCAGATAAAGCGATCACCATGCCAACCGAGCCGGTCAGTAGCAGTGTCTTGCGCCCGAGTTTGTCGATGACGCTCATTGCCAGAAACGTCGAAATCAAGTTCATCACGCCCACTGCCACTGACTGAAGTCCGGAAGATACTCGGCTGTATCCACCTGCCGCAAAAATGTCATTCAGGTAGTAGAGAATCGCATTAATGCCGGAAAGCTGATTGAACATGCCGATAGTGGCGGCGAGAAAGATAGGAAGCAGGTATTTGCGCTGAAACAGTGGTTCGCTCTTGCCTACTTCGGTGACCATCGACTCTTGGATTACCCGAAGTTCTGTGCCGACATTTTCTGATCCCATACTACTCAACACTTCGCGAGCCTCAGCATCCCGCCCTTGTGAGACAAGCCAACGCGCGCTCTGAGGAACCCCGAAAAGCAGTACTAGAAAGATAAGTGCGGGTAGGGAAGCAACACCAAGCTGCCAACGCCACTCCGCGGCTCCCAATCCCACTTGCGCGATTGCGAAGTTAGAGGTGTATGCCAGAAGTACCCCGATCACGATATTGATCTGAAAAACTCCGACAAGTCTTCCTCTCATTTTTGCCGGAGCTAATTCAGCTATGTAAACAGGACCAAGCACTGAAGAGCCGCCAATTCCGAGTCCACCAACAAATCGAAATACGACGAGTGCACCCCAGTTCCATGCCAATCCGCAGCCGGCCGCCGAGACTAGATACAGCAGAGCCATTAACGAAAGCGCGGCTTTGCCGCCAATTTTCTGGCCTAACATTCCTGCTAACAACGAGCCGATGACGGTCCCCCAGAGTGCAATGGAAACCGTCAGGCCCAGCGCTCCGGAAGAGAGGGCATACGTTGCCGACAAAGCGTGTGTCGTGCCGGCGATCACCGCTGTGTCAAAGCCAAACAGAAAGCCGCCCAGCGCTCCGACAGCCGTACTCTTTATTAGTAGCGATTTCAATTTCATATCCAATTCCGCCCAGGTCTGAAATTATTATGCATGCCGGTTATATTTGCATCGGCTACGCGATGGTAGCGATACCAAAGGTCCGGGATGTGACACTTGTGCGCTTGCTGCCTCATAGAACTGTGTGCCCGACAGCTCAAATAACGTAATCCAGCGCAATTCAACAGGAGCTAAATTGACACTCAACTGCCACGGTGCTATAAAACAACTGTTCATTGCTGGAAACGGTACCACAAAAATGGCTCTCAGTACCAAGCGTTCCTTGCGCACAATACCGATCCTGCTGGCTTGTGTACTGACGGCAATAGCCTGTGCCGGAAACCCGCAACCTTCCGGCTCGGTAAAGGTTGTTTACATCATTCCCAGTTCCCATTGGGATCTCGGCTTTTTGCTCCCTCCCGAGCAGGAAATGGATGCGATCAAACCTCATCTTGATAGCGTCCTGGATGCTTGCGAATCTGACCCACAATTTCGCTGGACCGTCGAGAGCATGTGGCAAGTCCAGGCGTGGCTTGAGCGAACCAAGGATCCCGCACAGATTGCTCGTCTGGCTGCGCTTGTCCGCAAAGGGCAAATCGAGCTTTCGGCTGCTGCGGGAAGTATGCATACCGAGTTTATGGGCTCCGAGGAGCTCAACCGGCTCGCATACGCCGCCAGGGATGCAGAGCGACGGTTCGGTATCCAAGCACATGTCGCCATGATGAACGACATGCCGGGGTTCTCTTCCCGCGTCGCGCAGGTTCTTGCCCGTTCTGGCGTGAAATATCTGCTTACAGGTTCCAACACCATCTTCGGCGGTGGAACCGACCTCTGGCCCGGCAAAATGCCGTTCTACTGGGAATCGCCGGATGGCAGCCGCGTGCTTCTTTGGCAGACACAGGGCAAGAATGGTGGATACACCGAGGGAATGACCGACTACTACGTCGATCCAGACGCGGCAGACCCATATCTACATACCAAGTTCTATCCGAAGGAATGGTCTGCGCTGCCCAAACTGGAAATCATGCAGCGCGGGATCGACAAGCTATTGAAGCAGTACAAAGACGCCGGATTTCAGCATTCCGCTATTGCGCTTCTATACATGCACGATGGCATTGGGCCCGAGTATGAGCTGCATGGATTGCTGTCAAATGTTCGGGCGTGGAATGCTGCAGGGAAGACTCCGCGACTCGTAGTCGCCACCCCCTCAGAGTTCTTCTCATACATAGAGCAGGAACATCGAGACACTTTTCCTGTTTACCGCGGCGACTGGGCTGGCTCGTGGTCGGCTGTAAAGCTCAACTCCCCTGCAATGAGCGCGGATGCACGTTGGCTCCAGGACCGGCTGCCGGAAACGGAAGCGCTGTGGTCGCTGCTGAATGTAAAAGTAGGCTCGGGTTATCCAGAGCAGACGATTGCGTCGAACTATCGAAAGTTGTTTCTGTATGACGAGCACAATGGATCGGGGCAGTCAGGCTGGCCGAAGCTCCTGACGCGCGATGAAGTGCACGAACAGAATCGGCAATATTCAGAGTCCCTCAGGTCAGCAGTCAGTTCCACCTCCGACTTGCTAAAAGCGGGAGTTGAGAAGCTCGCCACCGCCGTTGACACCATGCGGGATCGGCGACTTCTGATTGTTTACAACCCTCTCAGCTGGACGGCGTCGCAACTGGTCCGCATTCCCCATGTTGACGGACCTTATACGGTCCGAGATGCACGCACCGGGGAGGCAATGAAGTCGCAGCGTCTTGTGGATGGTGAACTCTATTTCCAAGCGCGCCAGATCCCATCCATGGGCTATCGTACGTATAGCTTGGAACCAGGTAAGGCAGAAGAGCGGACCCCAAAGCCCGGCGAGAAGCCATCACTGGAGAGCCCGTATTTTCAGGTTGAAGTGAACCCGGTGACTGGTTCGATCAGCCGGATTCTCGATCGTCGTCTTGGCCGGACGATTGTGGATGTAACGCGAGGCGATAGTGCTGCTGAGTTGGTCCGAACTTCTGATCTTCGAGATGAGCCGATTACGACAAAGTCGGTGAGTATCCGTCACGAGCGTGGTCCCTTAGCTGATCAAATCGTGATTGAACGGCAGGACGATCTCCGGCCTCGTACGGTAATCACGTTACCCGTTGACGATCCCCGGGTGGAGTTAACCGAGACACTCCAGCGCAGCAAAATGCGCTTTGTTAAATATGGTCAGCCCTCAGACGAATACGGGTTCGATTTCGTCTTTTCCTTCGATGGACAACCCCAGCAGTGGATTGAGAATGGCGAAGGTCTATACCGTGTTCCCCAAGACCTTCTGCCTGGAGCGCCGAGTGATGCCGCCGATCCACGTCACACCGTCGCTTGGAGCGACGGTGCTGGTAAGGGACAATTCTCGATTCTGCTTGCGCAAAGACAGTCGTTCTTTGACGTGTTCGAGCGAAAGTCAGCATCGCCTGTGCATAGAGGGTTGAGAGCCAAAGCTCTGATAAAGCTGGATCAAGGCGATACGAAAGATCAAGGTGTCGTCAGCTTCGATTCGTATGAACCTGGTTATCCAGACCTCTATCTCTACACCTTTAATTTGACTACCAGCGGGCCAGTAGATCCAGTTTCCGCCTATCATTTCGGTGCCGAATCTGACGCCAGATGTGTCGCCGTCTTGCTACCGCCAGGAGTTCGCCCCGCTCAATGGGAATTCTCATTGCTTTCGCTCAGCGCGCCAAACGTGATCGTGCAGGGTTTTAAGCCGAGCCGCAATGGAAGACCGGGTGATTACATGCTCCGACTCCAGGAGATCGCCGGGAAAAGGGTGGATGTAAGCCTGAGATTCGCTTTTCCTACTACTTTTGTTGCTGAAACCAACATGACTGAAGATCGGGATATTACGCCCAGATCGCTTGCTGCACTTCATCTCGAGCCGCATCAGACGCTCACGCTGCGGCTTTCTATTGGTCGCGCCGTTAATAAAACTCACGGAGTTCAAAATTGATAATCCAACAAAACAGCAAACATAGTTTTTGCGTCATGGTTGTTGTGCTGATAGCCGTCTTGTGTGGACAGGCCACAGCGGCGCAGAACTCTCCGGACAATTGGGCCGAACTTGCCTCGTTCAACTATGCGATCAGTTCGAATGTTACCTACGGAGTCTTCAATAACGTTCCTGTGCATTTGGACGTCTGGCATCCCACAAAGTCGACCGGTCCTGTTCCGACAGTGGTGTACATACATGGCGGTGGTTGGGTTATTGGCGAGAAGAACGGAGCTGCAAACTTGTTCCTTCCCTATATTCAGCGGGGCTGGAACGTTGTGAACGTTGAATACAGGCTCGCAGGTGCGTCGCTCGCACCTGCTGCCGTACAAGACGTGCGTTGTGCTCTCCGCTGGGTGTATAGAAACGCAGATCAGTACCACATTGATGTTCACCGCATTGTCACAACCGGCCACTCGGCGGGCGGACATCTTGCCTTAATCGTGGGAATGCTTCCGGAGAATACAGATCTCGATAGCCAGTGTCCTGCTGGACCTGACGAGCCTCCGTTGAAAGTAGCCGCGGTAGTGAACTGGTATGGCATTACGGACGTTAGTGACATCCTCGACGGAGCAAATCGCCAAACGTATGCGGTGGCTTGGTTAGGAGCCCAGCCCGGCAGAGTGGATATCGCAAAGCATCTGTCACCGCTCACTTATGTGAACTCGACTACGCCTGCTGTGATTACGGTCCATGGCGACCATGATCCTACGGTGCCGTATACCCAGGCAGTTCGGCTACGTGAGGCACTCGATCGCGCTGGCGTGGCGAACCAACTGGTGACAATCGCCGGAGGGCAACATGGAAGCTTCTCTGACGACCAAACCCTCGAAGCGTTCCAGCACATATGGAAGTTTTTAGACGCTCAGTTCAAGGCGGAGCCAGACAAAAAGACTGCCGAGGAGCGTCACTAATATGCAAGAGGCTGAGTCCCCGGCAAGGTCCGGAAAATGTGCATTCGGAACTGAAGGTGCGCACCACGAAGATTATGTGCGGTTGGCGGACCCCGACTACCAGTACTTGGAGGGACTGAAGGGTGAAGCGCCCTTGGGCCAACTTCCTGTCACCGAAGAGCGCGCTCGCATGCGTGCGGGGCAGGCTTCGAAGCTCGAGGACTTTAGTGTTAAAGCTGAGAAATATCAGAGCCATTGCTGTACGGTTCACATCATCCGGCCCGAGCAAGCGAAGACTCCTCTGCCGATTACGTTCTACTTGCACGGCGGCGGATGGGTTCTCGGCGATCTCCATACGCATACTCGTCTCATCTGTGAACTGGCGATACGTTCCCAGTCTGCTATCGCCTTCATAGAGTATCCGCTCGCCCCTGAGAATGGGTTCCCGGAGCCGCTCGAATCATGCCTGGGTGCGATATACGGCGTCTTAGCCGAGGCAACAGCTTTAGGTCTCGACGCCCGGCGGTTTGCGTTGGGCGGCGACAGTTCAGGAGGGAATCTGGCTGCCGCTTGCATTCTGCTTGCTAAGCACCGCGGATTGCCGTTACCGTGCCGGCAAGTTCTTCTATACCCGGTCGTGGACTGCTCGCTCTCGACTTCTTCCTATAAGGAGTTCGCCGACAACCCGAACCTAAGCCGGGAGACGATGGCATGGTTTTGGGACCAGTACCTGTCGGACGAATCAGCGCGTGTAAGCCCTCTTGCATCCCCGATTCGTGCCAGGGATGAAGCGCTTGCAGCTTTTCCCCCGACTCTCATCGTCACCTGCGAGTACGATGTGTTGCGCGATGAGGGTGAAGACTTTGCTGCCCGACTGATTCAACTTGGGGTGGAGACGACTGTAGTGAGGTGGCTCGGCGCTCTACACGGCTTCCTCGTTACGGAATGTCTATCTCAGTCGGCCTCCGCCGATAGTTGTATAGACCTTGTAGCCAGTTACCTGCGCAAGAGTCTCACAGCGCCTTATTAGACGCTGTGAGACTTGCTATCCATACCGACAGTCACTTAGCTTCCTGAATGGCATCCACAAGATTGCCGGATCGTAAGTGTGGATGAAATCTCGATTTGCTGCGGCGATGTAATCTCCCCGCTCATGTGATCGAACAGTAACTGTGTCGCGGTCCGGGCAAGCTCATTCACCGCCTGCTGCATTACTGTGACCGATGGACGAAGTGCAGACGCCAGTGCGAAGTCGTCGAATCCTACAAGACTGACTTGTCGCGGAATGTCAATGTGTTTGCTCTGCAATACCTGGTAAGCGTGTATCGTCGACTGGTTATAAAGGCCAAAAATAGCGTCGATTCCCGATCCCTTATTCAAGTATTTCGATAGGATCCGCGCAGCAGATTCGAAATCCGATGCTCCCATCTCGACCAGGCTTTCCAGTCCGTGAGATGCCGTCACGCTTGTGTATCCCTTGGCGCGCTCCCGGATTGTGTAGAGGTTCGGGTCCCCGCCGAGGCACAGGATTCGTTTGCGCCCGTGCTCGATTAGATGGCGTACTGCGTGTTGTGCGGCCACATTGTTATCGCAAAGCACGCTGGAGTAATTTCGGTTTGCGATTGGACGATCGATGGCGACCACCGGTATAGACAGGCGCTGCAGATTATCAAGCAGCGGTTTTGATTTCGATCGTGGTGGCACCAGCAGTAGTCCATCAACCCGGTGCCTTTCGAAAATTCGGAGGTCGTCCACTTCAACCTGCGCCTTGTCTTGCGAGGTAAGCAGGATCACGACGTAGTCCTGCTTACGGGCAATGCTTTCTGCAACCCCGGCAAAATGGGCGAAAAAAGGATCCGTGATGGACGGAACGATGAGTCCGATCGTACGTGATCGCTCATTCTTCAGTGATCGCGCTGCCTGGTTAGGTTGATATCCAAGCTCATCAATTACCTTCTGGATGCGAGCCATCATTTCAGGCGCTACGTAGTAACCGCCATTGATGACGCGCGAAACGGTAGTGGTGCCAACACCGGCAGCCTGGGCAACATCATGCAGGGTAGGTCGACCGCTCTTTACGCTCATTATTTCGCGCCGTTCTGAAGAATATTAGCTAGTGTAATCAGCGAACATTCAACTGAACGTCCTGCGCTCTTTTGAATGTCCTGCTGTGCCTGCCAGATTCTGCCAAGGGAGCTCATGCACAGTGTCAGAGCTAAAACGCCTACCCTTAGCAGGTCCTAGAATAACACTCCTGCAATGCGCAAAGAAGCTGATTTACTGGTATCGTTCCCACGTTCCTGATGTTCAGGTGTTCCGTGCTATTCGTCGCTGTATCCCACGAGTCACTCCAACAACAAAGAATAACTGCGCTACGGAGCACAATGGAGTTGCCAAGCGAGAACCCCTCCTCTAGTATGGTACCGGTTCCACTTCTTCAAAGAGGACTTGCCCTGATGTCGGAAACTTCGAGCTCGGAAAAAGCTAAACGCGGCACCCTATGTTGCAGGCTTGGCGCACACATTGCGTCTTGCGCCGTACTCGCTTGCGTACTACTGTCTCTAGCCGCAATGGCGTTGGCTGAATCGTCGCATGAACGACAGATCGTCCCTCTAGATTCGAACTGGGAGTTCCGTCAGCAAACAACTGAAGGTCAGGCGCAGTGGCTTCCGGCTAAGGTCCCCGGAGATGTTCATCTTGATCTGCTGAAAAACAAGCTGATACCGGATCCTTTCTATCGTGACAATGAATCGAAGCTGCAATGGATAGAGAACACCGGATGGAGCTATCGTACGACGATCCATGCGACAAACGATATGCTCAAGCGGAAGCATCTGGACCTTGTCTTTGAAGGGCTGGACACCACTGCAAGCGTATACCTGAACGATTCTCTCCTGTTCAATGCCGACAATATGTTTCGGCGCTGGCGCGTCGATGTGAAGTCCTTGCTGCATCCCGGCGCAAATCAGCTTCGGGTTGAGTTCCATCACCCCGGCAAGGCTGCTGCGGCGCAAGTCGCAGAAGATAAGCAGAACTCGCAGACTCACATCCCCGAAAAGTCGTATTTGAGAAAAGCTGCCTACGAGTATGGATGGGATTGGGGGCCGAGGTTTGTCACGAGCGGAATATGGCGCCCCGTGTATCTCGAAAGTTGGGACGAGGCGCGCATTGCTGAGTTCCAGATCATGCAGCCAGATGTCACCGCCGATCTCGCGCACCTGCGGTTGGATGTCTCTGTTGTGGCGGGCGCCAACACACCCGCAGAACTTCTTGTGAGCTATTCGCAAGGAGGGAAGCATTTCGAAACCGGGCGGAAAGTTGCCTTGCATGTGGGCGAGAACGCGCTGAGTATTCCGGTTGAGATAGTCAAACCGGAACTGTGGTTCCCGGCTGGTTACGGCAAGCAATCGATATATGCCTTCAAAGCGGTATTGAAAACTAATTCAGGCATTTCGGACACGAAAATAGTTCATACCGGACTGCGCAAAGTTGTTCTGAATAGGAAGCGTGACCAGTGGGGACGCTCGTTCGGGATCGAGGTGAACGGCATCCCGATCTTTGCAAAGGGAGCCGATGTAATTCCGTTTGACAGTTTTCCAAATCGAGTCACGGAAGCGCAGTATCGCGGAGTCCTAGAATCGGCGAAAGACGCCAACATGAACATGATCCGCCTGTGGGGCGGAGGATATTACGAGTCGGACAAGTTCTATGAAATTTGTGATGAACTCGGTCTCATGGTTTGGCAGGACTTCATGTTTGCCAGCAGTTGGTATCCCGGATCTGTCGATTGGAAGCACAACGTAGAGCAGGAAGCGGAGTATCAGGTAAGAAGACTCCGCAATCACCCAAGCATCACCCTCTGGTCCGGAAATAACGAAGTCGAATCGGTTCTGTACGCGTTTCTCGGCGGGTTATCTCCCGAAGGTCGTCTGCAGGTTTGGAAGAACTATCTCACGGTCTTCAGCGGCATCATCTCAAACGTCGTTCAACGCGAGGACCCGGAAATTCCCTACTGGCCAAGTTCGCCAAGTGCTGATTACGAGGAGACATCGGACACATTTCAAGCTGGCGACGCGCACGATTGGAGCATCTGGCACGGCAGAGAGCCTTTCAGTAATTACGAAAAGCACTTCAGCCGGTTCAACTCGGAATATGGCTTCCAGTCGTTCCCCGAGCTGCGCACAGTTGAATCGTTTACGCTCCCGGAGGATCGTGCGAGCATCTTCACTCCCGTAATGCTGGCGCACCAGAAGAACAATGAAGGTAACGCGATCATTCACGATTACCTTCTTAGGGATTATGCCGAACCCAAGGATTTCGCATCATTCCTGTATGTCAGCCAGATATTGCAGGCTGAGGGCGTAAAGGTCGGCGCTGAACACATGAGGCGCAATAGCCCCCGGATTTCAGGCTCGCTCTTCTGGCAGCTCAACGATTGCTGGCCGGTCGCATCATGGTCGAGCATTGACTATTACGGGCGATGGAAGGCTCTCCAGTATTATGCGCGGCGCTTCTACAACCCTTTACTTGTTTCACCTACGTTGCAGGATGGGGATGTAGATATTCACGTTGTCAGCGACAAAATGCAGCCCACCACGGCGACATTGCGGGTTCAGGTGGTGACGATGCAGGGCGCGCTGGTAAAGCAGGAAGTGAAGACGGTGACCCTGCCTCCTCTTTCTGCTGCGCGTTACATGCAGCTTCCTTTGGAATCGATCGTCCAGTTGCATCAGGACCTATCGCAGGTGTTTGTTTCCGCTGAGGTACTGGTAGAAGGGAACGTTGTCTCGCGCAACCTCTTATATCTCCAACCTACCAAGCAGGTCCATTTGCTACCCGCCAACATCAAGCGAACCCTCGTCCGTGACGGCAGCTCGTATAAGCTTCGATTGTCTTCTGATGTGCTCGCTCGTGACGTTTACATCAGTTTCAGCAAAATCGATGCAAAGGTGTCGGACAACTATTTCGACCTGCTCCCAGGTGAGACAAGAGAAATATCGATTACCGCTCCTGGAGTGCTAGAAGAGATAGAAAAGCAGATCAATGTCATTTCGCTCGTTGATGCTTTTTCTCCGGAAACGGCGAAAGCGGAAGCGAAACCCAGATGAGTCGGCTTGTAAGACTAATGCTCCTCGATTCTCCTTGGGATTTCGCAAGATGATTGATCGCCGAACTTTTCTAAAGAGCGCGGGCGCTCTAGTGATATCCAGTCACGCTGCGGCCCTTGGAATGCCAAACTCGGCTCCGGTGCTGTATTACATCGACGGGTACCACGGAGGGGTGCGTGGGCACATGCCCCCTGGATGTTGGCGGGATATTCTCGAGACGATGCAAGCGCTTCCCGGTTGGAAGATCTCTCTTGATGTAGAGCCAACATCGTGGGACGTACTGGAGAGGGAAGATCCTGAAGCTCTGGCTGAATTAAAGAAGTATCTGGCAAATACCGCGACTTCTGCTCGGATTGAAATCGTGGCTGCGACGTTTGCGCAACCATATGGCTGGGCAATTTCAGGCGAGAGCAACATTCGTCAGATAGAACGCGGAAGGGAATTGATTAATAAGCATTTTCCCTCGACTCCGCTGGTCACCTATGCCGTGCAGGAGCCTTGCTGGGCTTCGTGCATGCCACAACTATTGCGGTCATTTGGTTTTAATGGCGCATCCCTCAAGAACGCTAGTACTGCTTGGGGTGGTTACACTCAGGGCTTTGATGCAGAGCTGGTCAATTGGATTGGTCCGGATGGCACGTCCATCCTCACAGTGCCACGTTACGGCTGTGAGGATTTGGAAAAGGTTTACGAGACGGAAGCTGTCAGCGGCTCGAAATCTTACCTCGAAAAGTGCGTTTCACATGGCATCGCACACCCGGTCGGAATGTGTTTCCAAGACCTTGGGTGGTCGGCAAAGCCGCGTGTAAGTGCCCCTTTCATCCGCTACTCCACCTGGCGGGAATACATTCACACCATTGCAGAAGAGCCGCGCAAGGATTGGCGCTTCAGCATGGAAGACATCCTTGCCACCCTCCCTTGGGGCGAGAAAACAATTCAGAAGATTGCGCGTCAATCGCGCGCGGCAGAAGTGCATTTGCTCAACGCCGAGAAGGTTGCTGCTCTGGCCTGTGTGTATGCAGATTACACATGGCCGGCGGAGCGAATGACAAAAGCTTGGGACAGTGTGCTTTGGAGCCAGTTCCATGACGCTTGGATTACTGCAACCACTCGAAGCGGACGTCAAGCATGGGCCTTTCAGGTCGCTTCCGAGACATTTGAAGCGCAACAAGAGGCAGAGGCCATCATTCAGGAATCCGCGCTAACCGCTAGTCGTGGCGTCGGCGAAGAAAGCGATCATCCTCTCGGTGCCCAGTGGCTCCGGATCATAAATACGTTGGCGTGCGATCGAGAGGATCTGGTTGAAGTGATCATCGCCTCGGATCGTAAGACGCAGTCGTTCAGAGTTACTGACGATTCTGGCGAGGTCATCACATCTCAGGTTGCTGCACGCCGCCGCTATCTTGAAGAGCGTGCCTTGCAAGAGCTCAGTGCAAAAGGTGAAGTCGCGGCTCGCGAGCCCGATTCAGCAGATGCGGGCATAAACACTGCCACTCTCATTTTTCGGGGCAAAGTGCCTTCGTTCGGCTTTAGCACGTACAAGGTCACCCCCGTTTACGACACACATCCGGAAGCACGCAAGGGCAGCACGAGCATCACGCACGGCGAGGATGGGGTGTTGGTTCTCGAAAGTGATCTTTACCGGCTTCGTCTCGACCCTAATCGTGGTGGGGCGATTACAAGCTTCTATTCGAAAGAATTGGATAAAGAGTTCTGCCCTCACGATGGTCTGTTCAATGAATACCGAGGGTACTTTATAGCGCAAAAGCAATGGCGAAGCAGCGCGGAGAAGACGGCCCGCATTGAGGTGGTTGAATCAGGACCAATCCGAGCTCGAATTCGTGTTCTGGGGGAGGTTGGTGGGTGCCCGTATGAGACGACCATCACGCTCGTTGAAGGACAGCGAAGAGTCGACTTCGAGGTGGCTTTCCACTTCGACGAGGACACGTGGATTGGAGACCCTTGGGATATCAAGCCTGGAGAGCGCGGTAGTGAGCGGAGGCGCTCGCCAAACGATGGCCGCTGGAAACTGCAAGCTTACTTCCCAGTAGCTCTTCAGGATTGCAGCCTGTTCAAGAACGGCGCGTTCGATGTTTGCAAAAGCCGCAATGCAGACACATACTTCCAGCGCTGGGATGAGATCAAGCACAACATCCTGTTGAACTGGGTGGACATTGCCGAAGCGTCACAGGACTATGGTCTCGCACTGTTTTCAGACCACACCACCGCATACACATATGGCCCTGATTATCCCCTCGCACTGGTAATCGGCTGGGGGTGGGAAGGAGGCTTCTGGTGGGGAAAGTGTCCACTTCGGGGAGAGGTTCAAACGCGATATTCCTTGATGCCCCATCGTGGAACCTGGGATTCAGCGCAGCTTTGGCGAGAGACCGCGAAGCTCGAAGAACCGATTGTTCCACAGTTAATGACCGGAAAAGCTTTCGGTGATAAAGCCGCGTTGTCTCTTATCCGTCTGAATGGACAAGGAGTCTGCCTCTCCGCCGTGCGCATCCGTAATCAATTTCTTGAAGCTCGTCTGTTCAATGCAGAGAGTGCGCAATCTGAACATGAAGTGACACTTGGTTTTCGCCCGCAAAGCGTTGAACTCATGGAATTGGATGGGCGAATCACGAAAAAGCTGTCCGCAGTGCGCACTGACGAAGGACGTTATCGGGTCTCACTCTCCATTCCCCGCTTTGGCATTCGCACCCTACGAATTGCATTTCCCAGAAAACGAGTAACTCGAGGACAGTATGGGCTTTGAACTTACAAGGCGTGAATTTACGCGTTTATCGCTGTTGGGTCTCATCTCCACGCGAGTTGGCTTTGCCAGCATCCACGCGCAGAACAACATTGACTTCATCAATCCGTTGATCGGAGCAAGCACCAGCGCAGCTTTGGGAGAAGGCAAAACCTACCCTGGCCCAACTCTTCCCTTTGGAATGGTGCAACTGGGACCGGACACTATCACGGGCGGAGACAACGCTTCCGGGTACTCTTACGAACACACCAGCATCGAAGGCTTCAGCTTCACTCGGATGAGCGGTGTGGGTTGGTTCGGCGACTTCGGCAACCTGCAGATTATGCCGTTCACCGGCGAATTCAAGGCAGCGTGTGGCCGTCCTGATCATTCAGGCGAAGGCTGGCGCTCCGCATACAGGCACGCGACTGAGGTTGCGAAATGTGGGTACTACGCCGCTACTCTCGACGACTTCAATATCAGGGCGGAAATGACAGCCGCGCAGTCCTCCGGCATTCTGCGATTCACTTTTCCGCAATCAGATCAGGCGAGAATTCATATGGATCTCGCGCGTCGTATCGGAGGAACTTCGACCAGGCAGTATGTCCGTGTGGTCGATGACCACACGGTAGAAGGATGGATGCGTTGTCCCGACAGCGGCGGAGGCTGGGGCAATGGTGCTGGCAAGGTCAACTATACGATTCACTTCCGGACCGAGTTTTCAAAGGCAATGCGAGAATTCGGCACGTGGACCATCGATCTCCCAGATGACTTCCTGAAGGTGGAGGGCAATTCTCTTATCGTCGACCGTTTCCATTCAGACTCCTACTATGAACTGGTGAAGCAGGCAAAAGTTCACGAAGGCTGCAAGGAAATGGAACACTCTCACATGGGGTTCTTCGCCACCTTTGAAACTTCGCCCGATGAAAAAGTCCTCGTGAAGTCTGGAATATCGTTCGTCGATGTTGATGGCGCGCGCAATAACCTCCAGCACGACATTCCTAATTGGGACTTCGATGGCGTCAGAAGGGCGGCCTCTCGGTCGTGGAGCAAAGCCATAGACACGATTGAAGTCGAAGGCGGAACAGATTCGCAGAGAGAAGTGTTTTCCACCGCGCTTTATCACGCGATGCTCGACCCGCGAAAGATTTCTGACAGCGATGGACGCTATATCGGTGCGGACGGCGCAATCCATCAGGAGGGGCAATTTACCTATCGGACGATTTTCAGCGGTTGGGATGTATTTCGAGCAGAATTTCCGTTAATGACCATTCTTCGGCCATCTCTTGTCAACGACGCGATCTCATCGCTAATCGAGATCTCGCGCCTTAGCGGAAAAGGGTACCTTGAGCGATGGGAGATCATGAACGCGTACAGCGGATGCATGGATGGTGACCCTGCGCTCGCGGTTATTCTGGACGCCTATCGTAAAGGCATTCAAAGCTTCGATGTGGAAGCCGCGTACGCTGCATGTCGTAAGACCGCCTGCGGTTTAGGATCGGATACAAATAGGCCGCAGAATGACTTTTATATGCAGAACGGCTATGTTCCCGATCAAGTTTCATGGACATTGGACAACGCGTACTTCGATTGGTGCGTGGGAGAATTTGCTCACGATCTGGGGAAAGATGCGGATGCGTCGATGTTTCGTCAGCGCGCGTTGAATTACAAAAAGATCTTCGACCCGCAGCTTAAAAGCATGCGAGCTCGTCATCGTGATGGGCAATGGATGCAATGGGAAGGCGAGACAGCGTTCGGCCAAGGATGCACAGAAAGCAATCCTCTGCAGCAGTCCTGGTTTGTGCCGCACGATGTATACGGGTTGATCGCCCTGATGGGGAAGGATTACTTCGTATCAACCCTCGATCGCTTGTTCAACAGTACTCCTGAGAGCTTTGGGTGGAACCCGTACTACAACCACTCGAATGAGCCTGTGCACCATGTTC
Organism: Koromonas humicola; assembly: GCF_059726255.1. Lineage (NCBI taxonomy): Bacteria > Pseudomonadati > Acidobacteriota > Terriglobia > Terriglobales > Koromonadaceae > Koromonas > Koromonas humicola. The sequence goes on along the minus strand of NZ_AP040873.1, from coordinate 3,055,630 downwards.
CCTACCTGTTTGTTTACGCAGGCAAGCCTTGGCTTACGCAAAAATGGGTTCGGAGGATTCTTGATCAGGCATACCATTCCCAAGTCAATGGCATTTGTGGCAACGATGACGTTGGCCAAATGTCAGCGTGGTATGTACTAGGCGCAATGGGATTCTATCCAGTTTGCCCCGGCACCAACACCTACATTCTCGGATCGCCACTTTTTTCAAAGGTCACTATACCGCTCGACTCGCACTGTTCTCACGGCAGAGCATTTGTTGTCACCGCAAACAATCCGTCTGCCACAAATTGCTATGTTCAGTCCGTGCGACTCAACGGAAAGCCTTTGAATCGCTGCTGGATTACTCACGAAGAGATCATCTCAGGTGGAACTCTCGCCTTCGATATGGGATCGCAACCCAACATGGCTTGGGGAACCTCGGCTGTTCTTCCTCCAAACCCGATGACCGGCACGACAAGAAGGTAATCCGCAGTTCTATTGCATTGAGGAAATCATGTGTGACCTATACCCGTTTCTATTGCAACCCGAGTTTCATGAGCGCATATGGGGTACCCGCGATCTGAGTCCATTCTTTGCCTCTACACCAGGTGTGAAGCCTATCGGGGAAGTCTGGCTAACTGCGGACAGCTGCAAGGTCGTGAATGGCCGTTATGCAGGGCGTACTATTGGTGATCTCTGCCGAGAGTTCGGTGCTGATGTTGTTGGGGTGGCACCTTCGCCGAAAGATCGCTTTCCGTTGCTTATAAAGTTGCTGTTTCCAGACGATCGGCTCTCGATCCAGGTACATCCAGACGATTCGTTAGCTCATGACGTTGGTGAGCCGTGTGGAAAGACCGAGTGCTGGTACGTGGCACAGGCCTCACCCGGAGCGAAGGTTGGACTTGGAGTGAAACCGGGTACAACCATCGGAAGTTTCCGCCGCGCAATCGAGAACAACACGGCCGAGCACGTTATGAACTGGATTGATGTTTCCGCCGGCGACATGGTGTACGTTGATGCCGGGACCGTGCATGCCGTCGGTCCCAACATGATCATTTTCGAAACACAGCAGAATTCCGACACCACGTACAGGCTGTACGACTACGGTCGTCCGCGCGAATTGCACACTGAAAAAGGACTTAAGGTGATGCGAACAAAGACAGCCGCTGGGAAGATTTCACGGCAAGTCGTAAATGGCCGCAATGTCCTGGTCAGTTGTCCCCACTTCGTCGTTGAAGGTTACAAGACATCGGAAACGCAGACAATTTCAGCAGAAGCCGGTGCAAGCTCTGCGCGTGTGATTGTGGCGATTGCGGGATCAGGATCGCTTGAATGTCACGATGCAATTCCGATTCACTTCAAGCCTGGAGAAGCCGTAGTCATTCCGGCTCAAGTGCGAGAGTTCAGCATTCAACCCGACCGTGTGCTGGAGTATTTGTGCATGCACAAATCAGACAACCAGTAGGCCACCCCCGACAAACGTCAGACAGATCAACTGTGAATCCTCTTCCTCCACTAAACAATTAACGGCCGCCCTAGTCAGGTGCGGCCGTCTTTTTTCGTTGGCGCTTGGAAAGCTAGATCAATCCACTTTGCCTCGCCATGGTCAGTGCTTCGATAGCGGAACCGCGCGCTCCTGCCGTATCGCCATTGGGCATCGAGTAAATCGGAATGTCGGACTGCTCCACGTGTTCTTCTGGCATGCCCACTCGGATTTCATTCAAGAACCACTTACCGAATTCAGGGCTTGCTTCGAGTACTCCTCCCCCTACGATGAATGCGTCTGGATCGAACGTATACACCATGCAGTCGAATAGCAACCCAATCGCATGGGCTTGCACGCGAAAGATTTCTTTGCTCAACTCATCGCCTTTGTCTGCCAACCCACGGACGAGTTTAGCCGCGTCATGCAGGTTGCCCACTTTGGCGAGTTCGTGTCCAGGGTACTTTTGGAGGAAGTACGGAAGTAGGTTCTTCTCGATAGCGGTCAGAGAAGCGAATGATTCGAGGTCGCCGATGTGGCCACAATTGCAGAGGGGTTTCATCCCGTCTATTCCCGTGATCATATGGTACGGAATGAGCATGTGCCCCAACTCTCCTCCAAAGCCCACACGCCCTTTCACCGCGCGGCCTTCAATGATCACGCCTCCCCCAGTGCCCGTCCCGATCACGACTGAAATCGAGGTTTCTTTGCTTTTGGATCCGAACAGTGAGTAGTGTCCCCAGATCGCGCCAGCATTGGCATCGTTCAGATATGTCACAGGTTTGCCCAACATCTGTTCCAGGCGGCCGCGGATATCGACATCTCCCCAAGCCTGATTCAGGAAATTCGGTGGCCCGCCAGCGCAAAGTGTTCCGGTTGCACTCGCCGGACCGGGTGTATCTAGGCCGACGGCAACAATGTCGGAAACTGCGATCCCTGCAACTTTAGCTGCGATTTTCAGGCCTTCAGTGATCTGACGTAAGCAGACCTCGGGCCCCTGCTTGGTGAGAGCCGGATGTTCGCATAACCCATCAATTAGGAACTTTTCGTCTTTGTCGACGAAGGTGTAGTTAATGGCAGTTCCGCCAAGATCAATTCCCGCAACTATCTGCACGTAGTATCTCCATTAGGACGGAAAGATATGGTAACGGTTCCAGTTAATCGTTAGAGGAATGAACTGTCAAGAGAAATGGTCAGTCCCCCGTAGTCCTCGTGGCGGAGGCAATCTCTCGGGCTCTCGGGGGGATCGCGCGCCACAGTATTCGGCGACATGCGCCCAGTGTGCCTCTAGGGGGCAAGAAAGATGTGTTTTTGTTGCCTCAGCAATTGAGCAGAGCGAGGCTAGTGTTCAAGGGAGTCGTCGGGACTAGGGACAACCTGTATCGAGACAGGAAGCGATTGCAATACAGCAGCATTCCTGCGAGCCCGTGCCTAGCTTTCAGGGGTTTTTGGTTCAGGCGTACTCTTTTCCGCTACGAGCAAGGGCAGGTCACGCATATCGTGAAATGCAAATGAGGCTCCAGCATTTAGAAGTTGCTGGTCATGCTCTGCACCACAGTGCGAGCCTCCACAGAACCCGAGCACAAGCATTCCGGCGCGCACCGCGGCTTGCACCCCCGGGACGCTGTCTTCTACCACTATGCAGCGTGACGGACTTGCCTTCATCCAGCCAGCGGCAAAGATGAAAACATCCGGTTCTGGTTTTCCGCGCGCAACCATCTTCGCGCTAACTATGTTTGGCGCAAATCGGTCGTAAAGTCCTACCGCAGTAAGCCCGACACGGAGTGTTTCAGGGGAGCTACTCGATGCTACGCACACAGGTATAGGCAGGGAATTGAGTGCTTCTGGCACGCCTGAAATTGCGGTCAGACTGTTTGCGTAAGCATCTGCTCGCCTCTCCCTTACTGCAAGGCGGTAAGAGTCAGGAATCTGATGCCCCCAGTCCTTCTCGACTTCGGCCTCCATTTCTCGCGCGGTACGACCAGCAAAGCGACGGATTACTTCCTCCGCCGTGATGACGTATCCAAGGTTAGTGAGTTCCTCGGCCGCGATTTGACAAGCGACAACCTCACTGTCGATCAGCACTCCGTCACAGTCGAAAATGACAGCATCGAACAATCTTAGCTCTCCTCTACTCAAGTGTAATGCGTCGAGACAACATCCGAGTCTCAGAACGCAGAGTCGTTCGATGTTGCCGAAGGGAAGCACGGAATTAATTAGCCCAGGGCGGGCATCGACGTGTGCGGTGACGCAGTCTAACCTGTAATTCCACACAAAGGTCGTACAGATATGCTTGAAATGTTACGCACACGCATCGCGGATGCTGGGCGTGCGAGGAATGGAGCGGTGTCCGCCCGGCAATGGGGCGCCTGGATCGGCGGTGGTGCCTTGGCACTGTATGGCATAAGTCGCCGATCGCCATTGGGAGTTGCGTTGGCCGCAAGCGGTGGCACAATCGCCTTGCTCGGCAGCAAGCAACGAAATGCAACCAAGAAGACGACAGCCTCAACAAGCCTTCTGATCAATTGCTCACGTCAAGATGCATATCAATTCTGGAGAGATTTCCAGAACCTGCCTCGCTTTATGAACAGGCTGCACTCAGTAACCGTGTTCGACAATCGGCGCTCGCGATGGGTGGCCATCGGACCTTTGGGACGGCCTGTACGGTGGGAGGCCGAGATCACGGACGAGCGCGAGAACGAGTTCATAGCCTGGCGGTCGCTCTCAGAATCGGATGTTCAAGTCGAAGGAAGAGTGGAGTTTCGGGAAGCTCCGGCTGGGCGCGGAACGCTCATCAGCACGCGCATCTACTTTCATCCCAAGGCCGGAACTAGCAACATGCTCGCGCGATTCTTCAACAAGGGAGCGAGCTTCGCGATACGTCAAGACATGCGTAGGTTGGAGGCGATCATGGAAGCCGGCGAGATTCCGACGACGGAAGGCCAGTCCCATGGACCACGCGATGTCGTGACACGAGTAATGAGACTTGCCGACCCGACGCAACCGATTCCCAAGGGATCAAACCTGAGAGACGCCTTTGCACAGAGTGGGAGGACCGCATGAAAGCAGTCTGCTATATGGGCGTAGAAAAGATGACAGTCGAAACCGTCCCGGATCCGAAAATCCTAAATCCGCGCGATGCCATTGTCAGAATTACAAGCACCTGCATCTGCGGCTCCGACCTTCATCTCTATGACGGCTTCGTACCCACGATGGAGCAGGGCGACATCATGGGACACGAGTTCATGGGGGAAATCGTGGAGGTCGGCCCTGGCATCAAGCCTGAGAAATTGAAGGTGGGCGACCGCGTGGTCGTGCCTTTCACGATCGCGTGCGGAAATTGCTTTTTCTGCAAACGCCAGCTGTGGTCATGCTGCAACAACTCAAACCCGAATTACTGGATGGCTGAAGAGATGATGGGCTTTTCTCCTTCGGGCCTGTTTGGGTATACGCACATGCTCGGCGGATACGCAGGTGGGCAGGCGCAATACGCACGCGTGCCGTTCGCGGATGTGGGGCCGATCAAAGTGCCGGAAGGAATCTCTGACGAGAAGGTCGTGTTCCTTTCCGACATATACCCGACCGGCTACTTCGGTGCAGTGAATGCAGAGATCGAGCAGGGAGACACTGTTGCGGTATGGGGTGCTGGTCCAGTCGCGCAATTCGCAATTCGCTCAGCATTCACGCTGGGAGCAGAGCGCGTGATCGCAATAGATCGCTTTGACTATCGATTGCGAATGGCCGAAGCGGGAGGCGCCGAGACGATCAATTACGAGCAAGTCGATGATGTGGTGCAGACACTGAAAGACATGACCGGCAACATTGGCCCTGATCGATGCATTGACGCTGTTGGCATGGAGGCTCATGACCACGGACTGATGTACATGATGGATCGTGCGAAACAGATGGCGCGAATCGAGACGGATCGTCCCATTGCGCTGAGACAGGCGATTCAGGCATGTCGAAAAGGCGGGACAGTGTCTGTCCCCGGAGTGTACGCAGGATTTGTGGACAACATTCCTATGGGCGCCTTTATGAACAAGGCGTTGACGATGAAGACGGGGCAGACGCACATGATGCGTTTTATGAAACCTCTACTGGAGAAGATAGAGAAAGGTGAAATCGATCCTAGCTTCGTCGTAAGTCATCGTGTCCCGATCGATAGGGCACCAGAGATGTATAAAATGTTTCGCGACAAGCAGGACAGTTGCACAAAGGTAGTGCTGGATCCGTGGGCAGATGGCGCAAAGGCGGCTTAGCAACTGTAATCGCCGGAATGACAGAGTACACCGATGATTCCGGAGCAAGACGAGGCTGGGACCAAGATCGCCGGAAACAAAGCACATGGGCTGCGTAGCTTGATGATCAAAACGGGTGAGAGCAGAGGCTAGGCCTCTGCTCGATTCTTGCCACTACAACTAAGAATTCTGAAGCAAGTTAGGTTCGCTTCGCAGTCGCGAAAGTCTTGTGCGAGTTCATCCAGTCAACAAACAATTCAAGCCAGCGGTCACTCGGGCGGTGGTTGACGAGGGACCCGAAACCATGACCTCCCTTCGAGAAGAGATGCCACTCAACTGGTGCGCCGGAGTGTTTCCAAAACTGGTACAGCGGAATCGCGTTCTTCTGGACGGTGACCAGCGGGTCATCATCTGCCCAGACCATAAATAGCGGAGGAAGATTGGCGGCATTCGCTGACATTTCGACTGGCTTTACGCCATAGATGCAGGCAAAGAAGTCGGGCCGACTCTCAGATGTGTGCTCGACCGCGGCTCGGATCGACACGTAGCCTCCGGCAGAGAAGCCCAGAATTCCAATGCGCGTTGGATCGATGTGAAATTGTTGTGCGCGTGATCGCACCAGGCGCAACGCCGTTTGAGCGTCAGCTACGGCATAGTTTCCGACCTTCTCTGCCAGTGTTTTCTCCCATCCGGGTTCACTTAAGCTACGTTCCAGCTCTGCATGCCACCCTGGTCCCGTCGGGATGAGGCGGTACTTGAGGATAAAGACAGTGAATCCGGCCGCGAGTAGCTTGCGTGCAGTGTCGTAACCTTCGTTCGAGATGCTTAGGAAGTAGAAAGCTCCTCCTGGTGTGAGGATCACAGCCGTTCCGTTGGGCTTGGGAGGATGGTAGGCGAGCAGCGAGGGGCGAGTTATGTTGCGGATGAGCGAGTAGTCACCGTTTGTTTCCGTTATTTCCTTCTGCGTCCATTGCTCAGTGCCAGGTGCGGCTCCGGGGTAAAGCGGGATGACTTCCGGTTCGGGCAGCGCAGGAAGTGGCGCGCTGGTTTTGCTGGCGAATGCACTCGAAACAAGCGGAATACTGCCAAGCAGCGCGATGAGACGCCGTCGTGATATAAGCATGGGGCCTCCGATATGAATGGAAACAGTGTAGCGCGTTGCACTCGCGACGAGTACGGAAGAGAAGGTGCTGGGAGTCCACGAATCATTAACCCCACAGTTAAGCCGACGCATTGCATCCAGCACGGGTGATGTTGTTGCTCGGCTGCAGACTACGGTTGCAACAGGGAAGGAGGGATTTCGGTAGTCTCGAAAAGCTCTCTGATGACCTGGCGGCGGTACGCGAAGATTTCTTGCACGTCACGCTGAACCTTAAGGGCGTGTGCAACTCGGCCGAGGACACCCAGAGGCAAACGGGTGATGGATTGATATCAAGAATTTTGAAGTGGAGCCACGGAGGCGTGATCTGTTGCAGGTTTTCAGCCTTGGAGAAGAACTCGAAGACTTCGCGAAGTGGTCGGGGGACAGCTTGCTCGGCTTTGAAGACGTACAGTGGCATCTGCGGATGAGATGCCCGGGAAAATCAAACGGCGCAGGAGCGGTTGCGGTGCTTTCATTGATATGAAAGTTGAGCGCGCGTTTTGAGACTGATACTCAAAATCGATGAATTCAATTATTGAGACTTCTTTGTCGCTGAAATAGAACGCTGCTTTTGTCGCTGTATATCTGTGACCAAGACGAATTCAGCTTCAGAGATTTCGACAATCGCGAGTCGGGCGGCATCATCACGTATTCGATTTTGTATTTGTCGAGGACAGCTTGAGGATCATTGCCGGTTGTGGCTGACCAGTAATCTGCGAACACACCGTTTGTCGAATAGGGATCACCTCGCCCATCGATGAAGACCTTCAATTGCGGCGCATTCCACATGATGTACCCGCCCCAGTCCCAATCGTGCAAGATACGGCCCTGAATGTCGTTCGATTTCATGTAGGCCAGGGCTCCATCGGGATAGTTCACGAGACTTTCAAGTTTCCAGTCGCGAGGCGCTGTCTTTACGAAGAGAAAAGCAAACAGCGCGAGAACTATAGCGTTCACGAGCCATTTGTTCACTTGATTTTCGTTCGAGATCTCAAGCTTTTGATTTTCTCCGTCGGTCGCGTTCTGTTGAAACTTGAGGTGTCCGGCAAAAATGGGGGGAGCTAGAATTCCGGCGAGGAACAGGAATCGTACGTTCGTGAGCGAGAAGTAGAATGCCAGAATGATGAGTCCAATTTCGTCCAACCTCCAGCGCTGCTTTGAGAAGATTGCGATTACAAGCGTGCCTAGAATCAGAATCATCGCAAGCTTTCCCAGTGGCGTATGGAAGTCAACAGATGCGAACTCCTGAATCGTAGCTGGGCCAGTAGAAGAACCGCCTCCGAACATTACGCGGAATGGATACGCAACCAGACGAAACCCGAATGGGTTCGCGAAGAGCGCAACTACAGATCCGACCGCTGTCATGAGAAGCAAGCGCAATTGGTGCCAAGACCAGCGAGTCGCATTAGCATTGCCCCAAGTGCCTTCGAACAGTCCCGAGCCTATAAAAATGCCGAATACAACAATGCCCATTGGCCAGGAGCCGTGAGAGTTGATCCAGAAGCAGAATAGAGGCGGTATTGCCCAGAGCCAGTGATAACGCTCTCTTCTGACCTGATCTAACAAAACGAGAAGGATTACAAGATAGAGCCACCCGAACAACAAGGTACGCCCGCCAATAGAGACCTTAGCAAGTATTGACCCGCCGATCGTCGCAAACAGAGAGATTGTTGGACTGTTGCTCGCACGAGTGCAGAGGTAAAAGACGCCAAGAAAGATGCCGGAGCAAAGTAGGAAGACGAGTCCGAAAACGGTGGGCAGTTCCGCAATTTTATATGCACCGTAATACGCCAGTTCAGAAAGCCACTCGAAGGGAAGTACTGGAGCACCGGCTGCAGTGAAGGAATACGTCTCTGCAACAGGCAAATGTCCCGTGCTCAGCAGATACTTGGCATTGCGCAGGTGCCACCATAAATCGGGGTCAGGGACATCAACTTGCGAGAAGATGTAAATCACATAGGTAAGCAAGCACACGTGAAGCAAAGGGAAGTGCGGCGAAGGCTTATTCACGACGGGGTGTGCCGTGGCCGGCTCGACACAAAGTGAACTCGCTTGTGACATTAGACTCTCCTGCAAACATGACATGCTTCACAGATCAGTGCTTACCTTGAGAGCTCCAGATCAGAGCAGATCATCATTACCACGCGTTTCATCATGGGGCAAGAGCCGATTTAGGTAGGGGTGCTGGACGGCTTTTCCTGTGTCAACTTGTATTGTTCCACCATTGAATTACTAGCCCGTGCGTTGGCGAGCCTGGCGGGTAGATTTCAATGAGACTTATTAATCTCAGTGTGTATTTTAGGATCACATCTTAAGGTTGGCATAGTTTGGCGCATCGCGCTCTCAGTGCAAACTAACACTCGGGTTGATGAGATAAGTGATAGCAAACAAAGTTATTCGATCCGCACAATTTTGTTGCCGGGGGCGCCTAAAACTACGCGGAACACCCGATAGATTGAATATGCACGGACTTTACAATCTATACATTTCTTATGTCGAGCCATGAAGAAGACCTCACTTCTTTTCGGAGTGAGACAGACCGGGTCAAGGTGGCCGAAGGGGGAACATTGAGTTCCGAAACAAACCGCTTTGGCCGATTTGCGGCAGCGACGAATGACATGCTTTGGGAGCTCGACCACAAAGCTGGCAAATTCGTCGTCTCCTCCCAATTCAAGTCTTTTGGACACACTGATGCGAACATGCCCGAATTGTCTTTTGAGGCGTGGGTCGGACTAATTCATCCCGACGACCGGAATGCGGTGTTGGAGTCTATTGGCAAAGCGCTAGCTGAGCGGGCGCCTTCCTGGAGTTGCGAGTATCGGCTATGCCGAACCAATGGCGTTTACTCGTGGGTGGTCGCACGTTGTATGACGTCGTATGACGCTGACGGAATGCCGGTGCTATCAGTCGGCGGTACAACCGAAATAACTGCGCAGCGCGACGCCGAAGCTCGACTGAAGGAAAGCGAGCAGCGCTTTTTAAAGTTGGCGGAAACAGCAGTTGAAGGAATACTCCTGCTTGATCGCGACTTTCGTGTTCTCTACGTAAATGCGAACGGTGCCGAGTTCCTAGGCTACAGCCCCCAAGAAATTATCGGTAGACCAGCCATTGAGTTTCTTCATCCGGATGAGCATCAAAAACTTCGCGAGCAGCAAAGGCTACGAACTGCGGGGCACAGTAGTCGATATGAGGCACGCGTAGCCACTAGGTCGGGAGAAGACAGATGGCTTATTGTCTCGGCTAGTCCCATCGAGACTGTTGGAGAATGGAATCGCGTCCTCGTGGTGTGTACGGACATCACGGAGCGGAAAAGAGCGGAGAACCAGTTGGCGGATGCGAACGCACGCCTTGAGGCAATCTTTGAGAACTCCGCATCGGGACTTGTTCGAGTCTCGCTTGACGGACGCCTGCTGGAAACAAATCTCGCTTTTCAGAGTATGTTGGGATACTCCGGCCAGGAACTTCTTCAGAAGACATTCCTCGACATCACTCACCCCGACGATGTCGAAAGTTCAAAGCTGCTTGTGACTTCGAGCATTTCCGACAAGAGCAAGCAATTCACTTGCGAAAAGCGATATCGCAAGAAGGACGGCAATATTGTTTGGGGACGCGTTACAGCCTCTTGTGTGAAAACAGAAACGGGCGAACCCTGGTTTCTCTTCGCTGTAATCGAAGACATCACAGAAGAACATTTAGCGCACGAGAAGGCCGAACGACTTGCGAGAATCGTCGAGACAAGCGATGACGCAATCATCGCTCTCGCACCTGATGGAACCATTCAAAGTTGGAACAGAGGTGCAGAGCGGTTGTATGGATTCACGGCCGAAGAGATGATTGGCCGGACAGACCGCCATCTGATTCCGCCTGAGCGCGCGAGTGAGTTTGAAGCAATCCTTGAGTGCACCCGCAGCGGACGCCGACTCGATCATTTCGAGACTGTGCGGTTGAACAAGTCTGGTCATCCTGTACCTGTCTCACTGACCATTTCTGCAATCACCGACACTCAAGGAAGAGTGATAGGTGCGTCGAAGATTGTCAGAGACATTTCAGAAAGAAAGAAGGCAGAGCTACTCGAAGCGCAGGTCCGAGAAGCTCAAAAGCTTGAAGCAATCGGGCAGCTTGCCGGAGGTGTAGCGCACGATTTCAACAATCTGCTCATGGTCATCCAAAGCTACGCAGAGATCTTGGGGGAAAGGCTTGGTCCCGACCGTGAACTGCAAGAGAACGTGCAACGCATACTCGATGCCTCAAGTCGCGGCACGGGAGTGACACAGCAGCTCTTAGCCTTCAGCAGAAAGCAAGTGGTCACTCCATCCACAGTCGATGTGTGTGCAGTCACGCGCGAAACCTTGAAGATGGTCACTAGAATCATTGGAGAGGATATTTCGCTGTCCTTTTCCGAGCCGAGCAAACCGTTGCTGATTGAAGGCGATGCAGGCCAGCTCGTGCAGGTTCTGATGAACCTTTGTGTCAACGCTCGAGACGCAATGCATGAGGGCGGAAAGCTCAGCATCCGGTTGGAGCGGAAAGAGGTGACGACGAACTGCAACGAATGCTTGCAGTACGCACTGAGCCCAGGACTCTACGCCGCTATATCCGTTACGGACACAGGACACGGAATGACTCCGCAAGTGCAGTCTCGGGTCTTCGAGCCGTTCTTCACTACAAAGGAAGTGGGGAAGGGCACTGGCCTGGGGCTTGCGACTGTATATGGCATCGTGAGGCAAAATCGTGGTCACATCGCGCTTACAAGCGCCGTAGGACAGGGAACGACGTTCACGATCTATCTTCCTCATAGCTCAAAAGTGCCAAGCGAAGCGCCTATTGCCCTACATCAACCCCAGAGTAGGCAAGGGACCATCTTGGTTGTTGAGGATGAGAGGGCTTTGCGAGAGGCGATTTCCAGCTTCCTAAGACAGAAGGGACACAAGATCGTTGGTGCTTCAAATGGACTAGAGGCATTGAAAGTTGTTGATGAGATGGGTGGCGCGATTGATGTTTTGCTCACCGATGTCGTCATGCCTGGAATGAACGGACGAGATCTGGGACGAGTGCTACTTGATCGTCAGCCAGATCTAAAAGTCATATACATGACAGGCTATGCAGACGATCGATATCGGATTGGCGAGCTCGGGGACACAATTCTTAAAAAGCCATTCGCGCTTAGTGCACTGGTTTCTAAACTCGATCCGATTCTGGAAGCGAAGCTAAATTCTGGAAGTCGAAACTTGTCTTGACCTCATCGAGTTTCGTTACAGGCGACGCCGCCAACCCGCTTCGGGTAGATTGCGTCACACCCGCATCTGACGGTCGTAAGGAGTGAAGGAATCCTGTTGGGACATCGAGTGCTTGTACAGCCCGAGAGTAAACGCGTGATCACCAATCTGTTTGATGTGGTGAGCTACCAGGACTTGGCTGATGTTGTAAGTGAGATCGACCGCTCTCCACGATTTGAAGCCCGCTTTGATGAATTCGTAGATCTCTCCGATGTTAGAGCTTTCGACTTGCCGCCCAACGCCATGGCTGAGATCGGAAGTGCATGCAGCCGAATCTTCTCTACCACCTCGAGACGTGTGATTCTTGCCCCAAGTGATCTTGCGTTCGGAATGGCTAGAGTGTTTCAGGCATTCGCTGAGCCGAATGCAGAAGGCAATGTGCGAGTTGTCCGTTCAAGAGCAGAGGCCTATTCTTTGCTCGATCTTGATCAAGACTCAATCCCTCCGCTCTCGCCGCAGAGATAATCGCCCGACAATCCTGAGGGAGATTTGGATGCCGAGTGGCCAATTCGGCATCCCATCACGCTTTACTGCGCTGGTCTCGATTTCAGACCGGATTTCGTGGACTTCGCACTAGCGCGCAGTTGGAGCTCCTGCGCGGTCTTGAAGGTCAGCTCTGTTTCCGCCGGAATGTCTTTCTTTCGCCCGGTGTAGGCCTGTGCGCCAGCACCTCCAGCACCTCCAACGAGAGCTCCAATGCCTGCACCTTTGCCGCCGCCGAAGAGCGCTCCGAGCACGGCTCCCACCGCGGCTCCGCCACCGACATACTTAGCTGTCCTCTGATTGGCTCCGAATCCAGATCCGCTGGAGGTGTTCGAGGTTCCAGCAGTTGTGATGATGTACCTCCGACCCTGAATGGTCACTGCCCGGAGATCGAGGATGGTGTCTTTTCCGTCGCTGGTTGGGGTTGCTACGAGTTGCGCGCGTGAGTTGCGCGGAATCGCAACACTGCCTGCCTTGTTCATCACGTCGTTGCTAACGGTGGCGGCATAGGCCGCGCCCGCTTTGGGGTGCGCAGGAACGGCAGTATCCGTTCGCACTTTGATTTCGGTCCCTCCCGGCAGCGTCCGTGTGGTCTGCGCAAAAGCTCCACTGAACGCGAGGCACAGCAGGGTGGTCAAAAACATGTTCTTCTTCATTGATTCCTCCTAGGAGTTCGGGCCCATGTACGCGTACTGGAATCCTGTATGCGGGAAAGAGGATTACTGTTGCCTGAGATATGCGAGTTCTCGATACGGCGGACTGATTTGGGCTTCGAGTGGGAGACTTAGCGAAACAGCGCTGTGTAGGAGAGAAATGTAGAGGAATAAATGGTTTTGGTGCCGGGAGGGGGAATCGAACCCCCACGACCACGAAGGTCGGCAGATTTTGAGTCTGCTGCGTCTGCCAGTTCCGCCATCCCGGCTCGCCACGCAGATGCGGCAGGAGTATAGCCTGCAAACATTGAACTGCGCTGCTGAGGTGGTTCAGGGCCACTATTGGTAGCCGAACTTATTAGCCCTGAGCAGAATTAGTATCGCACAGGGATTGCATCGCTGCCAATTTGTTGTCGTGCATATCTCATACTCGCGTGTTCTCGATTTTGCATATTCGGACATTTCGGTGTCGGATTAGAAGTTGCACTCGTAAGTGTTTGGCACTGACGCATTTTCAATCTATATGAATTTGGTTCGGGGGTAAGTGCAAACCCACAGCTCGGAATATGATAGGAACATGGAGGAATTTCACAGGTTGTCGGGTCTGAAACATTGGCTAATCGGGATTGCGCTGGTTCTGCTGCCAGGATTGGCTTGGGCAGATGCGGGCGCATTCGATCTGATCGGGCCGCGGGTGGAAGTTACGGTAACACGCGCGGGCAAGACGCTGCCGATTGCCGAAGTTCCGAACCTGCTCGCCGGAGATCGCCTGTGGATCCATCCCATGCTGCCCGACGATCAACGGGCACGATACCTGATGGTCGTCGCCTTCCTGCGTGGCGCCACGAATCCTCCTCCTGATGAATGGTTTACACGCATTGAGACCTGGAGCAAGAACGTGCGCCAGGAGGGAACCGTAGTGACGGTGCCCAAAGATGCGCAGCAGGCGCTGATCTTTCTGGCACCTCAGACCGGCGGTGACTTCAGCACCTTGAGATCCGCCGTGCAGGGCAAGCCTGGCGCTTTCGTCCGAGCCGCTCAGGATCTTCAACTCGCCAGCTTGAACCGAGCGCGACTGGACAAGTATCTGGCTGCCATTCGCGAGTCGAACGATTTCGACTCCAAGCTCCTGCATGACCGCGCACTGACGCTGGCGCGCAGCTTGAGCATCAAGGTCGACGAACAGTGTTTTACCAAGCCGAGCTTGCAACAGGCATCATGTCTGATGCAGAACAGTGATCAGCTTGTGCTCGATGACGGCCATGGGCAGTCAATGGTTTCCACCTTGACGCAGGGCGCCGGATCGGATCTATTAGGAGCAATTAGTACGACGCGAGTCGCTGGCGGTGGCGCATACAGTCCGTATGTGGGTGTGGTGGTCGATCTGGCAAGGTTGATGGAAAACCTGCACACGGCCAAGTATCAGTACATTTCCGCGCTTGCCCTACCGCAGGGCGATGAACTGCACTTGCGGCTGAACTATCCTCCGTCGTTCCATAAACCACAGTCGGTAATCGTGATTGGGCTTCCGGTCGTGCAGCAGGCAGTCAAACCGCTGCTGCAAGCTGTTCCTACCGACATGACGTACTGCGTTCAGAATCCCAAGCTGGTGATGGGGGCCGAGGGCGCGCCACTGGTGTTTTCTTCCGACTTGGCACATCATCTGACTCTTCATTTGGAAAACAAGGACGGAAAGTCGGTCGAGATTCCCGTGACGGCGAATGCGCTGCTTGGCGGGTTTGTTCCGACCGGGCAAATTCCTGATCTGAGCTGGATGTCATATTCGTTTGAAGGACGGGTCCATGGGCAGTGGGGATTTGAGCCGTTCGAGGGACCGACTTACAAGCTACAGCGATCCGATTCTTCTGCCGTTTGGGTGATTCCTGAGGAAGAGAAGACATCCTCTATCGCCGGACACGACAGGTCGCTGCATGTGCACTCGGAAAACAGTGTGTGCGTAGAGAACGTCGATTTCCGCGGTGCGAAAGGCGAGGTAAAGAAGGCCGAGTGGAAGTCGATAGGGAAAGACCTTGAGGTACAACTGCCCCTCTCTCGTTTCCCGGCTGGAGAAAGCGCGCTAGTCATAAAGCAATACGGAGTTGAGAAGCCAACCGATGTGCCGTTGCGGGTATATGAGGAGGCATGTCGATTGGATCAGTTCGCAATACACGCGGGTGACAGCCAGGGAATTTTGAAAGGAACCTGCCTAGATCAGGTGGTTTCGCTCGACGCTGCGGGAATGCGCTGGACGGCTGCTGGTTCCGACGCTCCAGAAGGCTTGCCGATGGCGGCGGAAAAGCCTGAAAAGCTCTCGCTGAAAGAGCGGCAGTCGCTCACAACGCATGTGCAGCTGAAGGATGGACGCGTGTTGGAACTTCGCGGAAATGTCTTGCCGGCACGTCCAAAACTATCTCTCATGAGCAAGGTTATCGAGCCAGCCGCATCGCCAATTCATCTCGACAGCGAAGACGACTTGCCGGTGGACGCAAAGTTGCACTTCCGGCTGAAGTCGGAACAGCCTAGCACGTTCGACAAGGCAGAGAAGGTAGAAGTTGCAAGTACGGATGGCTTCTATCACACCGAGTTGAGCCTTGAGAATGGCGGAGTGATCCGCCAAAACGCACACACCGTTATGGCGACGTTGGAGATCCCCAAGACCTTCGGTGCGTCGTCATTTGGTACATTGAGGTTCCGCCCGATTGCGGGCGATGGTGCGAAGGGCGACTGGCAGCCGCTCGTAACCCTAGTGCGCTTGCCGGAACTGGGCGAGCTACATTGCCCGGCGGTCCAAGACGAACCGTGTACCCTGAGTGGCACGAACCTGTTTCTACTACAGGCGGTTGCGTCCGACTCGCAGTTCCAGCATGCGACAGAAGTCAGCGAGAATGCGATGGACCTGAAGGTCGAAGTTCCTCGGCCCAAGGGAAAGACCTTGTACGTGAAGCTTAGGGACGATCCGTCGGTGGTTCACACCTTGCAAATGCCAGTGAAGAAAGACGCGCCTGCGCCGAGCAAAGAGTCGGTGACAAAGAGTGAGGCTCCGGCTGCGGCACACTCACGCGAGAAGAGCGCAAGTACCACAAAGCAAACTGATCCGGAGCCACAGTAATAGCTGAATTGTGATTATATTGAGTCGCGGAGTGCGGCTCCTAAATTCTGCTGCTAGCTAGTTGCTCACAGTGCGAACACTGGCCCGCAGCCGGAACAGATGCTGCACATACTCGAAGAAGACCTTGATCGAGGCTTTGCTCTCATCGCGCTGACGCGAACGAAAGACATATCCCACCTCTACGACATTCTTCGGGTGCGCACGCGCCAATACCTCAACGAGAATCTTGTAGCCGCATGGCGACATAGCAACGTTCTGCAGTGCGGTGCGCCGGACAACGAAGAATCCCGTCATCGGGTCAGACACTGAACTCAATGCGCCCGGCAACAGAATCCTGCCCAATGCGCGTGAACCCCGCGAGATCATCAGGCGCAGAACACTCCAATCGCTCGTGCCTCCACCTTCAGCATCGCGGCTCGCGACTGCCAAGTCGGCACCATCGCTGATCGCGGCAATCAGGTTGGCAGTTACCTCCGGCGGGTGCTGCAGATCGGCGTCGATCACGCCGAGAAGTCTTCCTCGCGATGCCTGCCAGCCGCGCACTACTGCCGTTGCAAGGCCGCGTTCCTCGGTCCGTCTAATCGCAACGATGTGGGGATCCTGTGAAGCAAGTTCCGCTGCGAGCTGCCAGGTTCCATCCGGGCTGTTGTCATCAACGACGATGATCTCGTAGGAGTCACCAACCTGCGATTCGATTGCAGGTTTCAGAAGCGCGATAATCTCGGCAAGGTTATGGCGTTCGTTGAACGTGGGAACCACGAGTGAAAACGCGACGGTTTCGTCCGGGCGCAGGACGGGGACTTTGAGATCGCCGACGGGAACTGGCGAGAGGCCTCGGGAAATTTCTAGAACTTCACTTCGCATAAGAGGATCCCTTTAATTGCAGCACAGGCAGGCCTTCCAGTCTAGGAAAAACCCATCAACAGCGCAGATGTTGCGGAACATTGTGTTGCATTTCTTTACGCAACTAGTACCGCTCTTAGGGGTTTCGTCTGGTACCGGCACGAAGTTCCAAAAAGTGCTTAGGTCGCAGAGTGGAGAGAATGAGATATGAATCGTGATTGGATGAAGACCTCGGTATTGCTATTGGGAATGACTATGATCGGTGGCGCATTGTTCGCACAACAGCCGACAACGCCGCCCCCGGAAGGGTCAGTCCAGGGCACTCCTTCAACGGGGAAGCTCCAGTTGAGCCAGGAGCAGAAACAAAAACTGATGGACATGCGCATGTCAGCACGCGATCAGGCGGCAGTAATTCGTCATGATCAGTTGCTGAATGAGGAACAGAAGCAGGCCAAGCTGAAGGAACTCCGTGCCAGCACGCGCGAACAGATGAAGTCGGTTTTGACGCCAGAGCAGCAGGCTGCCTTCGGAAGCCGTCGTGAGGCCGCAAAGCAACGCTTTGCCGAGAAGCTTGGATTGAATGCCGACCAGCAGAGCAAGATGAAGCAGGTTTTCCAGATGGCGCATCAGCAGCGACAGGCTGTGTTGGAAAACAAGTCACTCAACAACGATCAGAAATTGGCGCAGCTCACACAAATTCGCGAGAACACAAAGACGCAGTTGTCGACGATTCTGAGTCCTGACCAGATGAACAAGCTGCAGCAGATGCATAAGGGGCGGCATGGCCGTCATGCTCGCATCGGGTAGTCAACCTGACTAAGATCGCCGTTGCGCTTCCGATGCCTAAACAAAGCACAGAAGCGGAGGCCGCCTTCAATGGCGGCCTTTATTTGCGTGCTAAAACACAGAGCAGATCATGCATTTCAGGTAATAAGTTTCTGGAACGTTGAGCAGAACCGGATGATCCACTGCCTGCATGCGCTTTTCGGTGATGTGCAGGTTTCGGCGTGCATCGAGAGCGGCTGAGGAGAGCATGGAGAGAAAGTCCTGCTCGCTGACATGGAACGAGCAGGAACAGGTGATGAGTGCTCCGCCGTTACGCAGCATCTTGAGTGCGCGCAGGTTCAGTTCCTTGTAGCCGCGCACTGCATCCTCTGCGTTTTTCTTGGATTTGGCAAAGGCCGGAGGGTCGAGCACGATAGTCTCGTAGCGTCGATCTGCATCGGCATACTGACGCATCAACTCAAAGGCGTCAGCCTCGATGAACTCAATTGGCTTTTGTTCGTTGAGCTCTCTGTTTTGCTCGGCAACAGCCAAGGCTTCAGACGAGATATCGACAGCCGTTACATGGTCGCAGGTGCGATTGAGATGGAGTGAGAATCCACCCTGATACGTACAGACTTCAAGAGCATTTCCGTGGGCATAACGCTCAGCGGCGGCGTAGTTCTCTCGTTGGTCGAGGAATGCCCCGGTCTTTTGTCCCGCACTGCCGTCGTAACGAAATGCGAGACCGTTCATGTGGATCTGAGTCGCAGTCTTAGGCTTTTTCAGTCGCGAGTACGCAACCTGGTCCTCGCGCGGTTCTAGCCCTTCAAGTTCTCGGATACGCGGATCGACTCGCTCAAGAATTGTCGCGGGCTTATATGCCTCTTTGAGCTCTTCGATCAGAATTTCGCGAGCGAATGGCGCATCCATTGCCTGCGTCTGTACCTGGAAACTGATCACGTCGTTGTATTTGTCCACGATGAGCCCAGGAGTGATGTCCGCTTCGCTAAAAAGAACGCGGAATGCATCTGAATCGTGGACAACACGAGCGCGGTACGCAATAGCCTGACGTATCCGGTAGCGCAGCATGTCTGGATATTTGTCGGGTTCCACAGGATTAGGCGCGATCATCCGCAAGGCTATCTGAGAGCGAGAGCTATAGAGCGCTGATCCGTACGGCTTTCCGCGCTGGTCTTCGACACGAACGAGGGCACCGGGCGACGCCAGCTCAACGCGTTCTATGTCCGACTTGAAGATCCAGGGATGCCCGGAGCGGAGGCGAGATACAGCGTGCGCATTGACAATTACCCGCGCAACCGGGGCGGTAGAAGATTTTTTCTGAGACTTCATCGCGAATTATAGGTACTCGGGAGCACTAGGCTCGCGGACTATGACTTGGGCAGTTGATGACGAAGATCGTCGAGTACTTCAGGCGGCAATTCTTCCTTGTATTTCTCGTCGAGGTTCGCTTCGTCAACGAAGAGGTTGCGGGCGCCTTGAATCTCGTGGGCAAAGATACTCTGGAAGTTTGCGTTCTTTTCAACACGACGCGAAATCACCCTGCCGGTCGTCGCATCGTAGGCCTTCATACTTGCATTGCCCTTGTGATTTATGAATACGACGAAAGCACCCTGCTCGCCCATTGAGGGCACAAACATCCACTCGCGTTCGGCTTGGTGGGCAATGCCTGAAGCATTTGCCGCAGCGGTTTTAATATTGTGCTCCGGAACGTAGTACAGAATTCTTCCGCACGAATCGCAGGTAACCATGTCCTGCGCCGCACGCACATTGGAAACAACCTGTGGGCGCAGCATGAACTGGCAGGCATTACAACGATGCTCGACGACCTCGGCCATAGCGAATCCGCGGGACTTGTGAATGCGGTCGTAAGTCGCGCGCAAGGAGTCATCGATCTCTTTTCGCAGCACATCAGCCTTCGACTGCGCAGCTTCAAGTGCTGAGCGGTCTGCCTCAGAGGCTTTCTCGGCCTCGGATTTCTGGCGCTCGATCTCCGTGGACTCTGTCTTCAGGGAAGACTCTGCAGCTGTCAATTCCGCCTGAATCGAGTCGGCCTTGACCATGACGTCAATGATCTTCTCTTCATAGGCCGAGATTTCGCCTTCCGCGTGAGCTATTTCGGAGAGCAATGCCTTGTACTGTTCGTTGTTCTTGACACTGGAAGACTGGCTTCGAAACTTGATGATCTGATCGTTTAAGGATTGAATTTCCTGCTCGTACTTGCGCTTGCTTGCCTCTCCAGCCTTTATCGCTGCACGGGCATCTTCTACCCGTTTGCGAGCGGTGGCCAATTGAGCATCGATGCGGGCGAGCGTCTTGGGAACCGTAGCTAGCCGCGCGCTCAGTCGCGTAATCTCGCCATCGATTTCCTGCAGTTGAACGAGCTTTTGAAGATCAGTTGGCATTTTTTGAGGTAAAGCTATTGAAGTGAAAATATTAGCACGTCAGGCGAACAGTGTTTTGTGAGGCTTTTCTTAAGGACTTTGCCGGATGGCCCGCAAGCATCACGCGACATAGTATTTGTACCATGTTAATGGAATTTACTCGCGTCCTTGTCGGTCTCACCATTGCTCTGTTTCACGTGCAATTAGCAGACTTCATCCGCGAGCAGGACCTGGCGCTCTTTTCCGCATTCCGTCAAAGGGGTGTGCCGATGCCCGCCCCGCTATCGAAGCGGACAGCCCACAACCTGTTCTTCCTTTTTGGTGTGAGTATCGCCCTTATCAGCCTGGCCCGCATATGGCTCACCCTTCACTAGAGCAAAGCGCGCGGGTGCAGATTTCAGATCAAAAAAGGGAGCCGGTCGGCTCCCTTTACTGTGCCTACCGTACTTTCCATTTGGAGGAAAGCATCGATAGCTTCTGCTCCATACTGAGCGGATCCTTCTGCTGTGGTTTGTTCTGGCCCTTTTGCGGACGTGGAGCGGGTTCCATCAGTGCCTTCATGGAAAGCGCAATGCGTTTTGTTTTTGCATCGGCGCTCAACACCTTCACTTTTACGATCTGGCCGACCTTCACAGCCTCATTCGGATCCTTCATGTAGCGATTGGAAAGCTCACTGATGTGAACCAATCCATCCTGGTGGACGCCAATATCTACAAATGCTCCGAACTTCGTAACATTGGTCACGACGCCTTCGAGCACCATGCCGGGCTGCACGTCTGAGATTTCACGCACGCTCTCGGCGAAGCTGGGTGCCACGAACTTGTCTCGAGGATCTCGTCCCGGCTTTTTCAATTCCTCAAGAATGTCGTTCAGCGTGAACGTTCCCACCGTTAATTGATCGCGGTTCACCTTCTCCAGCAACTCGGGGCGGCGGATCAGCTCAGGTATCGGGGTGTTGAGGTTGTTGGCAATCTGCTCGACGACTGGATAGGACTCCGGGTGCACAGCGGTCATGTCGAGCGGGTTTTCGCCATCACGGATACGCAGGAATCCTGCAGCCTGCTCGAACGTCTTCGGACCTACGCCGGGAACGCTCATCAGTTGTGCCCGCGAGTGGAAACGCCCATTTTCATCGCGGTACTTCACAATGTTAACCGCCGTGCGTTCGGTCACTCCGGCGACGTAGCGCAACAATGTCCATGAAGATGTATTTAGATCGACGCCGACGCGGTTTACGCAGCTTTCGATGACCGCTTCGAGTGACTGCTGAAGGTTGCGCTGATCCACGTCGTGTTGATACTGGCCGACTCCAATGGATTTCGGATCCACCTTGACGAGTTCGGACAGAGGATCCTGTAGACGGCGAGCAATGCTGATAGCTCCGCGCACCGTAAGGTCAAGATCCGGGAACTCCTGACGGGCAAGGTCGGAAGCGGAATATACGCTGGCGCCACTCTCACTCACCGTGACGGCAAAGACCTTGTCGAGATTGTGCTCCCGCAGGAAATCGCGCACCAACTGGTCAGTTTCTCTCCCGGCTGTTCCGTTGCCGATCGCGATTGCTCGGATATTGTGTTTCGAGAGTAACCGCTCAAGAACTTTTGCGGCTTGTTGCGGTCCGTCTTTCGATGTGAACGGATACATCACATCGTGATCCAGGAATTTTCCAGTCTCATCCACAACCGCGAGTTTGCATCCCGTACGCAGGCCGGGATCGATGCCGAGCACTGAGATAGGTCCGGCAGGTGGCGAGAGCAACAGGTTGTGCAGGTTTTCGCGGAAAACGGCGATAGCGTCAGCATCCGAACGCTTCTTAAGCTCGAGGCGAATTTCACCCTGGATGGATGAGTTGAGCAGGCGGTTCCATGCATCTTCTATCGCAAGCGTCAACTGCGGAGTCCAATCGCCTGTGGTGCGCAACACGTGCGACGAGATTAGTCCAAGAGCCCGCTCGGCATCGAGTTCAAGAAGGAAGAACAAGATGTTTTCGGCTTCGCCGCGACGAATGGCCAGCATTCGGTGGGAAGGGATGGTTTTGGCCGGCTCGCGGTACTCGTAGTACATCTTGAACTTCTCTTGCTCATCGACGGCGTCGGTCGCCTTGCGGCTACTCACGATGCCTTCGTCCAGCATGAGTTGACGCAGCGCTTTGCGCAGGTCGGCGTCTTCGCTAATCATTTCAGCAACGATGTGCCGGGCTCCTTCGAGAGCCTCGTCGATGTTGGCGACACCTTTTTCTTCACTCACAAAGGTTGCTGCATATTCATTCAGCGGAAGCTCTGCCGGTTGCTGCGCCCACAGATAGTTGGCCAGCGGTTCCAGTCCCTTTTCGCGCGCAATGGTCGCCTTGGTGCGGCGCTTCGGCTTGTACGGGAGATACAGGTCTTCAAGCTCGCTCTTATCAAATGTCTTTTCGATGCGCGCTTTTAACTCATCGCTGAGCTTGCCCTGTTCCTCGATGGACTTCAGGATGGTTTCGCGGCGAGCGACAAGGTCGCGGAAATAAGCAAGCTGCTCTTCGATCTCGCGGACTTTTACTTCGTCAAGATTGCCGGTGGCCTCTTTGCGATACCGGGCAATGAACGGCACCGTACCGCCACCGTCGAGCAGTTCGATGACAGCGACCAGTCCGTGCATGGGGACGTCGATCGTCTGCGAGATATGTAGGAGAATTTCGGGGGAAAGAGTTTTCAGTTCAGACATGTGAATCAATTTTAAACGGGACAGGTGAGGAAAACTGGGGCGGAAGACTCTTAGATAACCATGGACTCTTGCGTTTTTACTTATAGAGGATGGCTCCCATGCGATACAGGTAATTCGTGCACATTTCGAACCTTGAGGCATTGGTTTTGATCAGCAGCTCACGTAATTCCTTCGGAGTATAGGCCTGCCGCACTGAAGCCACCGAATCGTAAAGAGAGATGTGGCTTCGGAATAGCGGAGTGCCTGCATAAACAAGCGCAAGGTGAATAGGGCTACGCCGAAGGTCGTTGATTATTACCGCGTGGCGCGCAACAGCGAGCGCGCCATTTACGAACTGGATGACCTCGTCAGGAGAGAGATGGTGTACAAACAGTCCACAGGTCACGAAATCAAAGGTCGAGGGAGGGAACGCCAGATCAAGCGCGTCACCTACGACAGTTTGCTCGCAACAATGTGCTTCACGGTGAAGTCCACGACGATCAAGGCATACGGGCCGTATATCAAGCCCTTCTCGCTTCAGGCGTTCTGAGGCCCGAGTGATTACGTATCCATCTGCCGAAGCAACATCGAGCACGGAGGCAGAACGCAAGTGAGAGGCTTTTAACGCTCGTCGGAGAAGATTGGTGGTGGTTCTGACTCCGCCGAACCAGCGATTGACCATGCGCAGGTCGCGCAACGATTCGAGAACTGCTTCCTGTGTTTCAGTGTCTCCGTCCAGCACCTCGCGCTGCGGAACCCGCTTCAAAATGCCTCCTGATCGTCCCATCGTCGAAACGCCAATACTGCGTTCAACCCTCCAAAGGCGAACGAGTTTGATAGGGCATACTCGACCTGCTTATGGCGTGCGATGTTGGGAACAATGTCGAGGTTGCAATCTGGATCGGGCTCGTTGAAGCTGATGGTCGGCGGAAGCACTCCCTCCCGCAAAGCCATCAGTGTCGCGAATGCTTCCAACGCCCCGGCGGCACCCAGCGCATGTCCGTGCATGGATTTAGTTGAACTTACGGCGAGCGACTCAGCGTGCGCCCCGAACACCCGTCGGATTGCCTGCGTTTCCGTGGCATCGTTTGCGGATGTGCCAGTTCCATGAGCATTGATGTAGCCAATCACTTCGGGTGAGATGCCAGCATCGTGGAGCGCTGCAGATATCGCGCTGGCCGGGCCGTCAACATTCGGTTGTGTGAGATGTCCCGCATCGGAGGACATGCCGAATCCAATGATCTCGCCTAGAATGTGCGCTCCGCGGGCCAATGCCGACTCGAGCGGTTCAAGTACGACCATGGCTGCACCTTCGCCGAGAGTGAGTCCCCGGCGGTCACGAGAAAAGGGTCGGCACACATCAGGACTCACCACGCGCATCGCCTCCCACGCACGCAGAATTCCCGGACTAAACGGAGCATCACTGCCCCCGCAAATGGCTACCTTCACAGCCCCAGAGCGCACCATCCAGAATGCCTGCCCAATCGCGTGGGATGCCGAGGCACAGGCAGTGGAGATGGTGAAGGTCGGCCCGGTCGTACCCAGTTCCATGGAAATGTGGCTTGCGCCTGCGTTGTACATCGTGAGCGGAATGGTAAAAGGGTGAGGGCGAGAACGGCCCTCTTTGTAGATCGCCGCGAAGCCGCGATCGAGACTCGTTTGGCCCCCCATGGATGTTCCCGTTATGACGGCTACTTGAGAACTGGTGTCGCCGAATGGGAGATCGCTCGCCACATCAAACCCGGCACTGCAAACGGCCTCGCGCGCGGCAACAATTGCGAACTGCGCAAAACGATCTATCAGGTCGCACCGCGCCGGTTCGAAATAATCTTCTGATCGGAAATCGCGGACCTCGGCACCGTTCTGAAAGCGCAACCCTCGCATGTCAACCGATTGGACTGGCGCAATTCCCGAGCGCCCATTGCACAGCGCTTTCCAGCACTCGGAAGCCGTGGTGCCCAAGGCGCACAGAATGCCCGTCCCGGTGATCACGACGCGGCGAGATTCGTTCATGCAGGTGTTCACCCTCAGAACAGCATCATTGACCCTGTGCCCCGGCTTTTTCCGCCAGCACCTTCTGTAATTCAGCCACCGCCGTGCGGACGCCTTTGATCGAGTAAGCGGCTTCGTCTGGAATCGAGACCCCATACCGCTCTTCAAGGGCGAAGAGCAGATTCATAGCATCCAGGCTATCCATTTCAAGTTCGTCGAACGTACTGTCGAGCGTGATCTTCTCTGAGGGAATCCGTTTTACGGCAGCGATTTCGGCGATAACCTCTGTTGCTAGGGCGGCCTCGTCCATTAAACGCACTCTCCTTGACCTCGGATCAAGACAGGCTAGTGTACTCGATGCGTGATGGGCAAACGACACACATTTGAACACCGGCGAACATGGCTGGAAGGCAAACTTACGGCGACTCAGTTCCGCGACTAGAACTGGCATGTCTAAATTTGCGGAAAATGACAAAAGGCAGCGGGATGAACTCCGCTGCCTCTCCTTTAAGTTTAAGACGCGTGTGTAACCAAACAACTAGAAGTGCAGTTTCGCACCTAGCTGGATTTGGCGGGGGTCACGCGATCCGGTTACCTGTCCAAACAGTGAGTTACCGAACGACGCGTTCACTGTGTTGAAGTTTTCATGGTTCAAGACATTGAAGGTCTCGAAGCGGAACTCAAGGTTCGTGCTTTCGGTGAACTTGAAGGTCTTGAACAGTGACATATCGACACGCCAGAAGCCAGGACCGATGATAGCTCCCGACGGACTGGTGCTGACTTGACCCGGAGTGGTGTTTGCCTGGAAAGCGGCAGTGTTAAACCACTGCTTCACAGAACGCGCACCGCCCGAGTTCGGATTGCCGACCATGTTCGGACGAATCGGACAGCTGCTGGCCGAGACGATGCAACCCTGTCCGGCGGCATCCACCGAACTGGTACCACCGGTCGGAATGTTTCCACTGATGTTCATGGGAAGTCCCGTAGCAACGGAGACAACGCCCGAAGTTTGCCAACCACCAAGCACCTTGCCTACAACTCCCTTCTGCGAGTGCAGGAAGGGGATGTCGTAAATGTAGGTGCCGGTGAATACATGACGACGGTCGAGCAGGGTGGGACCATAATTCTGGTGGATGTTGTAAACGTTGGCAGGAGCATTGGAGCGATCGCTCATCGAGTCGGTCAAACCGTGAGACCAAGTGTAGTTGCCCTTGACGATTGACGCGCCCTTGAAGCGTTTTTCCAACGAGGCCTGCAGTGAGTGATAGTTGCCACCAAACCAGGGACGAATAGTGTTGATGGAGCCGTATCCCAAGTAGGGGCGAATGGCATTGATGCGATTAACGTTTAAGGAGGTCAGCGGAGAGCTGCTGATCCCGGCAGTGACGTAGGCACCCGGTTTCGGCTGGTTCAAGTCAACGATACCGATGAGGTGCGTATCCTTGGACCCGTAGTAGCCCACATCAAACAGGGTGTTGCCCGGTAACTGCTGCTGTACGTCGAAACTCCACTGCTGGGTGTAAGGCATGGTGCCCGTAACGGGAACTCCACGCAGAGCCTTTGGCGAAGCCGAAACTGCGGCGGCGCCCCCACCCGGATTACTCATCGACGTCCATGGAATGGACAGTGCAGCTGAGTAAGGTGGATTCGTGAACATGTCTTGCTCATAGATGCCGACCAAAGTTGGCTGGGCGAACATGCCATATCCAGTGCGGATTGCGGTTTTGCCTGTTCCAAAGGGATCCCAAGCAACACCAACGCGAGGCGCGAAGAATCCACTGGAGGACTCGCCGACCTTATCTCCGAACCGTGAGTTCTTCATCGGGCCAGAAGCGAAGATCAAGCCGTTGTAAAGTGAGCCTTGCGTCGGAGTTCCGTCGCTGTTCACAACAATGTTGCCAGTAGCGGGGTCGATCTTGACCGCGTTGGCAGCCTTGTAGCTCTGTGGGTCGAAGTTGGACAAGTATTGGTCGTTGCTGTTGTAGGGTTGAGGGAAGTAGCTATAACGTACGCCATAGCTCAGAGTCACGCGGTCTCTCAGACGCCATTCATCCTGAGCATACACTTCAAACTGCTTCTCGCGGATGTAGGGTGTCAGATCCATTGCAACCTGACTGTAGGTGGCAACGTGTCCGGTCAGGAAGTTGACCCATGACTGCGCATTGCGAATCAACGGGTCGGCAACCTTATCTCCCGTCGTGTATGCGCCGGTTGCGTCAAACGCGAAGGTGCCAGAGTTGTTTGCCCCGGCATTTTCCGTCTTGCTGTAGTTATTCCATACCGCTCCGAACTTGGCGGAGTGCTTGCCATGAATCCAAGCCAGGTTACCGAAGCCTGCGTGATTTCGGTTGTACTCCTCGTAAGGTCCGTAGCCGCCGAGTGCCGCGTACGCGCCGGAAATGCTAGGTATGCGCTTCAGACTCGGGGTGTACGGCAGAACGTTTTTTACCGCCGAAGCGATATCGGTGGAGTTGTCCGGGTTCATCGTTCCGTTGATGGTGCTAATGATCGAAGACCGAGAGAAGTTGTAGCCGCCTTCTAGCACAAGGTTGTTGCTCAGTGTGTAGTTGGCACGGACTGCAAACTGCCGTCCCGGCGACTTTGTCGTGCTATTGGCCACACCGGGTATATAGCTGTTGGGGCCAAACAGACCGAAAGGTTCTTCAGTTGGGATCGTATCGTTGATGTAGCGGAAGAACACCGAGAGCTTGGCTCCGAAGTTCTGGTCGATACGAACGAGATCCTGACGATTGTTGAACACATTGCGGCCGGTCATGGTCGACTGATGCGAAACCGAATCGTCTGGAGTGGGAGCATTCGCCCAAATATCCTTTAGATAGGCGGCAGCAATCGGGTTGATAGAAGTCAGAGAGGTAATCGGGGTTCCGGCGGGCAGCTTCGTAGCGCAGGTGTGCTTCGCATCAGAATTAAACGCGACGCACGTGTCGTACGCCATGACGCCCTGCTTTTCGGAGGCTGTAGGTAACAGGATTCCCGAATAGCTGGAATAGCTGATTACGCGACGATATTCCTGAGAGAAGAAGAAGAACGTCTTGTGTCGGCCATCGTAAAGATGCGGAAGCACAACGGGGCCACCCACTGTATAGCCGAAGTTGTTATAACGCAGCTGGGCAGGGGTGGAGTTGATTGCCTTGTTCGTGCTGCGCTTACGGAAGTAGTCATTGGCGTTGAATGCGTCATTACGAACGAATTCGTAGGCCGATCCGTGGAGCTGGTCGGAACCCGAACGGGTAATGACGTTGATCTGGCCGGCTCCGCGCCCGTACTCGGCGCTGTAGAGGCCGCGCAGAACCTTAAACTCGGCAATGGCGTCCACCGAGGGATAGTTGATCAGCGTGAGGTTGGAGCCGCGGTCCACGTTGTCCGAACCGTCAATTGTCCAGTTGTTCGCGCTATTTCTCGCACCGTTGATGGAGAAGCTGACCGTGTTGGCCTGACCGGAAGGGTTCGTCGTACCGATATAGAGCTGATCGCCGCCGCCATAGCTGACGCCGGGCATGAGGGCAACCATCTGTTCGTAGTTGCGGTTGTTCAGTGAAAGTTGACGGATTTCGTTGCCGCTGAGCAGACCGGTTGCGGTCGGGGACAGCAGTTCGACTTGAAGGGGATTGGCCTCAACGACGATCTCCTGGTTGACGGAGCCGACCTGGAGAACGAGGTTCGCGGTATAGCGATCGCTGACGTTGAGTTCTATGCCACGGAGAATCGCCTTGCTAAACGATTTTGCGGTGGCTTCTACGCGATAATGACCGATTGGCAGGAGTGTGGCCACGAAGTCACCGGAATCGCTGGTGGTAATCGCGCGCTCTACTTCATTTCGGTCCGTGTTGACCACAGTAATTTGAGCACCCGGGACAACCGCGCCCGAAGTGTCCTTTACTGAACCAACAATAGTTGCAGTTACTTCTTGCGCCTGTAGAGTCAACCCTCCCAGTAAGAGGAAAAGGGCTAACGCCACGTAACAAAGTTTCTGCATGTATAGTGCCTCCCTAAACGACACGTCAGTAACAAGTGGTACAAGTTTTTTCTGTTACGAAGCACTCATTGTGAACTAAAGTGTTCGTTTGTGACTGAATAGGACAGAAACGGTAGCTTTTTGCTACTCAGGATGTCAACCATAAAACCGCTTTCGTGCGCGAGAAAATGGCCACGCGAACGGAATTGGTGGATAGAACGAGCTTTTCATTTTATTGGCTTGCGCATGCGCATGTTTTGCCTCACAGATTATTGCTCATTGCATGGCCGTATGGTTAGGGAGAATTCGAACGCATGGACACAGCGTGCTGGAACCGGGGAATCCGTTGGGTGCTGATTGCGGCACTTTTGAGTGGTACGTCATTGCAGGCCGCGGGGCCGAAGACCAAAGTGCGCGCGAAGAGCATGCATGAGGTCACGGGTGTGGCGATTGACCGAAGCGGCGAGAAGTGGGTTACTCGGACTATTCGGGAGCTATCAATCGAGGAAAAGGTAGGCCAGATGTTGATGATCTGGGCACCGATCCGCTTTCTGAATGTTGAAAGTCCCGATTATCTGCAACTGCGCGATGCGATCAAAAAGTATCATCTCGGAGGGTTTGGTTTGACGACGAGAGGCGACGACGCCTCCCTGATGAGGAACCAACCAATCGAAGCGGCCGCGATCACCAACGCGCTACAGCGTGATTCAAAATACCCTTTGATTATTGCCGGAGATTTCGAGCGCGGGCTTTCGATGCGTATTGACGGAACCACGGCCTTTCCGCACGCAATGGCTTTTGGCGCAGCAGGGGACAGGGATTCCGCATACCAATTCGGCAAGATTACGGCTCGCGAGGCGCGGTCGATCGGCGTCCACTGGAACTGGTTTCCTGTAGCCGACGTCAACTCAAATCCGGCAAATCCGATCATCAATACGCGGTCCTTCGGTGAGGATCCGGCGAAGGTGAGCGAAATGGTGGACGCCTATATCGCCGGTGCGCACAGCGCTGGAATGCTGACGACAGTCAAGCATTTCCCCGGCCACGGTGATACGAACACCGACACGCACTTGACCCTGGCTAGTTTCGATGGAGATCGTAAGCGGCTCGATAGCCTCGAATTGGCTCCATTTAGAGCGGCCATCGCGTCGGGAGTCGATGCCGTGATGGTGGCACACATGGCCGTGCCGGTAATCGAACCTGATCCGAAGCGTCCGGCGAGCATTTCCCGCGCCGTAGTCACCGGACTTCTGAAAGAACAGCTTGGGTTCCGCGGTGTTGTAGTGACTGACGGTATGGGAATGGGCGCGCTCACGCAATTCTTCACTGGAACTAATGCGGAGATCTCTGCAAAATCCGCAGTTGAGGCCGTGAAGGCTGGCGACGATATGGTCATCGTTCCGCTGGATATTGAGGGCACCTATAACGGCCTGCTGGAGGCAGTTCGGAAGGGCGAGATTTCCGAGGCGCGCATCAACGAGAGCGTGACGAAGATTCTGCGCATGAAAGCATCACTCCGACTGCAGAAGAACCGGTTCGTGGATCTTTCGGAGGTTTCAAAAGAGATCGCAAAGCCGGAGAATGTTGCTGTGGCGCAGAGCATTGCGGATCGCGGAGTGACGTTGGTTCGTGATAACCACCAGGTCCTGCCGCTGAGAAGTACAGTCCTTGCCTCAAACACGATCACCCCCGTAAAGGCGCAATCGGAACAGGTCGATCCGAGCACTGTGCTGGTGTTCTTTGGCGACGACATTCGTGCCTACGAGAACGGACGGATGCTTCTGAGACAATTTAGGTCGAGACTGCCCGGTGTAAACGTGTTCAGTGTCGACGGAAAGACGTCCGAGTCTCAGAGATTGGAAATTCTTACGGCGGTCGGGAAGGCGACCAAGGTCATAGCGATTGCTGAAGCTTTTCCAAGCGGCGGACGTACTGTGCGCAGCAAGGGACAAGAGGTTGGTTCGGCCGGCCTGGACGATGATTCCAGTAACCTGCTGGCGGAAATTGTGAAAACCGCAGCACCGAAGACGGCGGTGGTAGCCTTTGGTAACCCATACATCGTAACGGCAATCCCCGAAGTACAGACGTACTTGTGTACATTCTCTAATACAACCACATCGGCAATCAGCGCGGTACGTGTACTGTTCGGAGAGATTTCTGCTCAAGGACACATGCCGGTCACTATTCCTGGAATCGTTGAGCGTGGCTTCGGTCCGTCCACTTCCTCGAAGGTCGCTGTGGTTAAGAAATAGTCATGGAATGAGGCCGCGTAAAGAGGCGCGGCCAATTTCAACAAACAGATGTCCGGATCTGGCTTAGAACACCAGACCCAATGATCGAAGAACAGGACTTATGACCTCTGCATCGATAGGTGAAAACAGCGTTACGGCACAACGGAAGAAAGCTGCCTACAATCAATTCCTCTTATTAGTCGCAGGTCTCGGTGGCCTGCTGTATGGCGTGGACGTTGGAATCATCGCGGGTGCACTGCCATACCTCGAAGCCACATCCGGTCTGAATTCAGGGCAGCTATCCATAGTTGTTGCAGCGGTATTGTTGGGCAGTGTGATCTCAACTCTATTCGCCGGCATTTTGGCCGATCGGATGGGGCGCAAGCCGCTGATGTTCTGGAGCGGAGTGCTGTTTGTCATCAGCATTCCGATGATTGCGCTTTCCCACGGATATGGCCCACTGGTCTTTGGGCGTGTGCTGCAGGGAGTGAGCGCCGGACTGATCGGGGTGGTCGTACCTCTCTACCTGGCAGAATGCTTGCCCGCCTCGAGTCGTGGTAGGGGAACCGGCATCTTTCAGTGGTTGCTCACCCTCGGAATTGTGTGTGCCGCGTTCGTGGGTATCTTCTTCAGCATTCGCGTAGATATTGTTGCGAAGCTTGGTGATCCTGCGAAGCTTCTCGCTTTCAAAGACATGGCTTGGCGTGGAATCTTCTGGGTATCGTTGCTTCCCGGAATCTTCTTCGTGATTGGAAGCCTGATGGTGGCGGAATCTCCACGATGGCTATTCCGGCGCGGCAGAAAAGATGCTGCATTAGCCGCCCTGCTGCGCGCTCGAACCGCTGATCAGGCTGAGGCCGAACTTCAGGAAATGGAAGAAGTCGCCTCGAATGAAAAGGCAGGTGCGGCGGGCACAACCAAAGCCATGGGATCGCTTTTGCGCCGGAAGTACGTGATTCCGTTCGTGCTGGCTTGCATCATTCTCGCCTGCAATCAGTTGACGGGAGTCAATTGCATCATTGGATACAACACCAACATCCTCCTGCAGAGCGGGCTCTCGGACGTGCAGGCGCATTGGGGGTACGTTGCATTCACCGTGATAAATTTCCTGGTGACGATTGCCGGCGTCGTGCTGGTGGATCGCAAAGGACGTAAGTTCCTGTTGTCGCTGGGAAGCGCCGGAGTGATCGTAGCCCTGATTTGCGTGGGCATACTGTTCCGCCAGACAGAAAAGCAGCGCGTTGATGTTGCCGATGCGATTCAATCCAGTATTCATGGGGATCATCAGATATCTCTGCTCTACAACAGGAACATCGCGAGCGACCTACTATCGTCGAAATCCTACGCGAGCGAAGCCCTTGCCAACCGCGCGACGTCGTTCCTCGTGATCTACTCCTACGGAGATTTCCACGCGGCCACGAAGGTGGTTCGTTCAGACGACCCGGTAGCAAAGCCACTTGAATTGACGCGTGAGAGCTGCATTCCGCCTAACAAGGTCTTGGCATTCTTTTCAAATCCGTTCGGCGATCTCGTTGCTGCTCGGAAAGCGCCGCTGAAGATTGAGAATGCTCTAATCACTCCAATCCCTGATGAGCGGAGCGGATGGCTGGTCGCCGTTAGCCTGTTCACCTTCATGGCCTTCTTCGCGGTTGGTCCGGGATTATGCGTGTGGCTGGCGCTCTCGGAACTGATGCCTACCAGAATTCGTTCCAACGGAATGAGCATTGCCATGCTGGTTAACCAGGCATGTTCGACCACGATCGCAGCGATCTTCCTGCCCACGGTTGGAAAGTATGGCTACGCGGCGATGTTCTTCGCGTTTGCAGGATTCACGGTGATCTACTTCGTCACCGCAGCGTTCTTCCTACCAGAAACGAAAGGTAAAACACTGGAGGAAATCGAAGAGTATTTTGAGCGTGAGAAGAAAAAAGAGATGGCAATCTCGTAAGGGAAGGGCAGGCCCCCGTCAGCAGAAGCCGCAAATGGGAGCCTGCCACGCCATACTAACTTTTGGATTCGCCAAATTGGGGATGCGTGATAGATTGACAACGAACAACTTCGTACAATAACTCGCAAAGAGACAGACAGATCCGATCACATGCTAAACGAAGAACGGCGACGCAGAATCGTTGAAGTGGTACAGCGAAATGGTCGTGCGATTGTCTCTGAATTGGCGCGACAACTCGGAACGTCTGAGATCACCATCCGGCGAGATCTGGATTCGCTGCAGGAACGTGGACTCATACAACGCACCCATGGTGGGGCAATCTGCATCCAGAACGGCTCGGAAGCTGATCACAGCCTGATCGAACGGGAATTACAACACCCTCGCGAAAAGTTGAGGATTGCCAGTGCCGCAGCGAAGTTGGTGAAGGAGGGCCAGTCTGTATTGCTGGACTCCGGATCGACGACCACGGCAATTGCACGTCAACTCCGCGCTTTTCAGCAACTGACTGTAATCACCAATGCAATCAATATTGCTGGCGAACTCGCTGGAGCAACGGTGGACGTGATCCTCACGGGCGGAATGTTGCGGAAGAACTCTTTCTCTCTGATCGGGCCGCTTGCTGAAGAAGCCCTGACGCACTTAAAAGCCGACATACTATTCATGGGCGTGGAGGGAATCGATCCACAGCTCGGAGTTTCCACCTCGAACATGCTGGAAGCGGCTCTGAATCGTAAGATGGTAGCCGCAGCGCAGCAGGTCGTCGCCGTATGCGATTCCAGTAAGTTAGGACGCCGCAGCCTGTCATCAATCGTGCCAATTACCTCAATTCAGCAAGTAATCACCGATAAGCAGGCACCCGAGAGGGTCCTCGACGAACTGCGTAAAGCTGGGATCAAAATCATTACGGTCTAGGGCATCTTGAGCCAATAGTCTGGAATACCATCGAGAAGAGATGTGACCTCTTCTCTCCCACTGATGGCATTCAGCCTTGAATTGCTTTGCGAATGTTCCCATTGGCACGTTTCAAGCGCCGAATGGCTTCTGCTTTAGAAACGCTTGCGCACAGCATAACTATAGCGTGAGACACCTTCATGTCCGCAGCTTTTAATGTGCTCAGCGCAACAGCCCGATCGACCTTGGCAATTCGTTGGACAATGCAAATTCCGCGCTCGACCAGCTTCTCGTTCTTGAGGTGAACGTTCACCATTAGATTGCCGTAGATGTAGCCGAGGCGAGCCATCGCGCCGGTCGTGAGCATGTTGCAGATCAGCTTCTCTGCCGTGCCTGCCTTCAGACGAGTCGATCCGGTAAGGACTTCAGGACCAACCTCAGCCTCAATGGCTATATCCGAAACCTCTGCCATTTCGGAGCCGGGGTTGCACACGATTGCGACGGTGGCAGAGCCTTTCTTCTTCGCGTATTTCAATGCCGCGATGGTGTAGGGCGTACGGCCGCTCGCCGCAAGTCCGACAACAACGTCTTTCTTGCCGGGCTTTCGGCTTGCGATATCAGCAATACCCAACTCAGCCGAATCTTCGCTTGCCTCGGTTGCATTCGCCAGAGCACGTTCACCACCGGCGATTACAAACTGAATCATCTCTGGATCGGTATCGAACGTCGGCGGACATTCGGATGCGTCCAGCGCGCCGATTCGACCGCTGGTACCGCTACCCACGTAAATGAGGCGCCCGCCGCGCGAAAGGCGATCGTAGACAACATCGATAGCTTCGGCAATGGAAGGGAGCACCTGGCGGACAGCCTTCAATACTTTGGCATCCTCCCGGTTCATCAGAGTCGCAATTTCTAACGAATTCAGTCTGTCCAGATCGGTGGAGACGCGATTCTGCTTCTCCGTTTTTAGTCCATTAAGCCGCATTAGACCCTTCGCCTCGCATCGTTGATTTCCAGATCACTTGGCGTATACAAAACCTTGAGATAACTCGCGCCATAGCCGATCACAAACGTAGTAATGCTTCCAAGAGGAACGTACCAAGTGAAAGGAACCTTGGTGAACTGCCATAAGTAAATGTTCAGAACAAAGCCGCAGAGCATGCCGACGATTGCGCCATTCTCGGTTGCTTTTTTGGTCAACACGCCTAACATGAATACGCCAAGCAAGGATCCATACGCCACGGACGCTATGGACAGACCGACCTCAAGCACCTTTCCGCCACGGCGCGCAACGATTGCAAGCGCAAAGAGAATGACTCCCCACCCGACGGTCGCCATACGCGAGACAAAGACACGATGCTTCTCGCTCGCATTTGGAACAAACCTGGAATAGAAATCGACGACGGTGGTGGACGATAGCGAATAAAGAGCCGCACTCAGGTTTGACATAGCAGCGGCGAGAATTGCGGATATCAGCAGACCGCTAATCCCATGTGGCATCCGGGTGACGACGAATGTCGGGAAAATCGTGTCGGATCGCGTGAAGGCCAAAACCGGCGGAAACAGCTTGTAGAAAGCGTAGAGCATCGCGCCGATGAAGAGAAACAGCGAAAACTGGAGCATTACGAGAACGCCGCTGGCAAGCAATGCGAGTTTGGACTGCCATTCGCTTCTGGACGAAAGCAAACGCTGCACAATTAGTTGATCGGTGCCATGGCTGGCTGTAGTCAGGAAGGCTCCGCCGATGATTCCGGACCAGAAGGTGTAAGTCGTGTAGAAGTTCCAAGAAAAGTCGAAGACGCGGAATTTGTCGGCAGACGCGGCGATGTCGTACACGGTGTGCCATCCACCGGGGACAAGGTGGAGGATCGTGAAAGATCCAATCAGCGTTCCTGTGAGGTAAACCGAAAGTTGAACCACGTCGGTCCAGATCACTGCGGCCATGCCGCCCTTGAATGTGTAGAGCAACGTCAGGACGGTGACGATGGCGATTGCCGCGACGTCGCGCCCGAAATCACTGAATCCGGAGAGGAGACTTGAAAGTGCAATCCCAACTACGATCGCGACAGCAAAGATGCGGACACCTTCCGCTGCGGCGCGGGTTATAAGGAACAATCCCGCAGTGAGAGACCTCAATTTCTGGCCAAACCGTCGCTCGATGAGCTGGTACGCAGTTACGAGATCACCACGGAAGTAATGCGGAATCAAGAGAAGGCTGATGATCACGCGACCAATCAGGTATCCGATCACAAGCTGGAGGAATCTGAAGTCCTTCTCGTACGCTATGCCGGGTACGCTGATGATGGTGAGGGTGCTCGTCTCCGCTGCCACGATCGACAGCGAAATCGCCCACCAGGGAA
Organism: Koromonas humicola; assembly: GCF_059726255.1. NCBI lineage: Bacteria > Pseudomonadati > Acidobacteriota > Terriglobia > Terriglobales > Koromonadaceae > Koromonas > Koromonas humicola. The sequence continues at coordinate 3,019,176 of NZ_AP040873.1, read as the reverse complement.
TCGTCTTTTCCGCGAGGAAGTAGCCTTTAAGGGTGCTTTGCTTCTTCCGGAAGCGCATCCCGAACGTCGTGACACAGGCCAAATACACTGCAATTACAACAATATCCAGAAAATTCAGACCCATAACTGCCTGTTCTCCGTTCGTTCGTGATCGTAAACGATCATATTAGATCATCGTTCTCTCCTGATCCAGACAATTCTTGGCTAGATTGAAGACGAATTGTGAAACGGGCGCCACCTATTTTTCTGAGGCGTGTGTGTCAGATTCGTTGCGGAATTTACGTTCGTGAATGACAATCGACTGAAATCAAATTAGGACTCTTGGCTGTGGACGCGCAGTTGTGTTGCGCGCGCCTCTTGGAAATGAATGGACAGCAAGAGATAGCCCGCGGAGAAGGAATGAAGAAGCTGATTTTCGTGGTGATGTTGGCCGTAGCGTCCGCTACCGGCCAGAGCCATCAGAACGTTCTGGCTAACACGCCGGTGTCGGCTGAAGTTTCTGGGGTGACAACGCCAAAGCTGCACACACGAGACTTGCTCTGGCAGAAGATGGTCGAGAATGTAACGACCATTGAGCGCAACTTCGATGGCGTTATGGGCGTGGTAATACGAGACCTATCCGATGGGCATGAACTTCGTATCAACGCCGACGAGACCTTCCCGGCTGCCAGTTCGATCAAAGTTCCAGTGCTGGTGGAGTTGTATCGGCAATCCCAGAGCGGGCAGGGGGCACATCTCTCTGATCTTTATGTTGTCCAGAAGCAGGATATTGTTGGCTCCAGTGGCGTGTTGGAGAACTTGACCCCTGGAGTGAGCCGTGTAACGAACGCCGACCTAGCAGGAATTGTAATAGCGGTTAGCGATAATACGGCAGCGAACGTCCTGATCGATCGGGTGGGGCAAGACAATGTGAACCGAATGCTCGATTCTTTCGGACTACACCGCACACGCTTGCGCCGGAAAATGATGGACACTCGCGCCGCACAAGAGGGTCGCGAAAATATATCCACTCCGGGCGAAGAAGCGGCAATGTTCGAGTTGATTTATCGTGGGAAGATCCTTAACCCAGAACTTACTGCCGACCTGCTCCGTCGGCTTTGCACGGAGAAGTCAAGCGACATACCACGGCTGCTTCCTGAAGATCTGAAGATCGCAAACAAGCCGGGGTCGCTCTCGGGTGTACGAAATGACTCGGGAGTTGTTTTGCTGAAGAACCACCCGTTTGTGATCAGTGTGATGACCAGTTATGCCCACAACGAAGTTGCAGCGGAGGACGGGATCAGCAACATTGCGTTGCAGGCATACCGGTACTTCCAGACGGTCGAGAACGCCTCTGACCTGGGGCGCAACATGGCACCTTAAACGACCATCTATCTGAGCACTTCGCCTTGGACCCTCGCTTGTTTGCGAGCGAGAGACAGGGCACCAATCAACGGCTCAACTACTCCGTTGAGGATCGTTGATTCAGGGGCCGAGGATCTTAGCGCGTTCTGGAACTCGGCCCGTACCATTGCACTGTGTTCGAAAACGCCCCCGGTCATTGCTACGTGGAAGCTGTCGCTCTTCAGATCTAGCCTTTCTGCCACAAGTTTCGCCAGGTTTGCAAGCTCTTGCCCTGCACTCTTCAGCACCTTGGAAGCAACCGTATCTCCGGCTTCCGCAGCTTTGAGGACCAAGGGGAAAAGCTTTGAGAAGTCGGGGAGGGGGACGGAGTTTGCGGCCTGGATCAACTCTCCGACGCTCGAAACCTTGAAAGCATTCAGGAACAGCGGCATCAGAGATGATTGGGTTCCCGCATCCTGTGACCGTAGACAGCTCGATACCGCGGTGCGCCCGATCCATTGGCCCGATCCCTCATCGGAAACGATGAACCCGTACCCACCCGCGCGTGCCGAGTTGCCGTCCGCATCTCGCCCGAAGGCAATGGACCCGGTCCCCGCGATCACCAGAATGCCAGGGGCATCGCCGAATGCTGCCTCAAAAGCAATTTCCTGATCTCCAACCAAAGTGATCGGGCATGCAAGGATACTCTTCATAATTCCAAGAATCGCCTGCGCGACCTTCGGAACGGCACTTCCCGCAACCCCAATGCACGCAGCTTCTACGGCTTCGGGCTCGACGTGCGCATTGCCGAGTGCCTCCGCGATTGCAGATTGAATTGATAGGCGAGCCGTGGTTTCGCCATTCCTTACAATATTGCAACCGTTGGATACCCCGCGACCAAGAATGGTCGTGTCGTCCGCCACCGCACATCGAGTACGGGTTCCGCCGCCATCGATACCGAGAATCAAACTCATAGGCCCTCCTTGCTGCAGACCTTCCTAGTACAACAGGTACTTGGTACGGACTGCTTTGAAACCTTCAATGGCATCATTCCAGTCCATCCACACACGCCGAGGATCCTGCCCGGCGCTGATAGCCTTGGCCGTCGAGTCGTTGTACATCAAGTGATCGAGCTTCGTTAACTCAAAGTGGTCCGGATAAAGCGAGTGCAGCGCCGAAGCGATTTCGATTCCGAGCTCAGGCGCATCCAACGCGTTTCGGTCAGTGATGACAATGTTCACGCCGCCACACTTCTTCTGCGCATACACTTCTGCGCTCGGCGTGAATTCGAGGGGGACAAAACGCACGCCGCTGATTGCACGCGCGTTCAAATATGAGGCGAGCTCTAACGAGTGAATCCACGGTGCACCTACGAGTTCAAATGGAGTATCGGTGCCGCGTCCCACTGAAATGTTTGTCGCTTCCAGAATGCCGATACCAGGATAGAGTTCGGCTTCTGCGAGGCGTCGCATGTTCGGCGAGGGATTGATCCATAGAAGTCCGGTGGAATCCAGCCAATCACCACGCTGCCATCCCTCCATTGGAACTACCGTTAGCCGCGCATTAATTCCGTGCTCGGAGTTGTAGAAGCGCGCCAGTTCACCAATGGTCATTCCATGACGAACCGGAACCTGGCCATAGTTGATAAAGCTCTCGCGACCTTTGTCGCTGATAGGGCCCTGCACATAGACGCCGTTGATCGGATTCGGGCGGTCGAGAACGAAGATCTTCTTGCCGGTGTTTGCGGCTGCTTCAAGGAAGTAACCGAGCGTGGTCTCGTAGGTGTAGAAACGCACTCCGATGTCCTGTATGTCGTAAACGATCACATCAGCGGACTTCACAACATCGAGTGAGGGGTGCCGCTTGGCGCTTGTGTCTCCATAAACGCTGTACACGGGGATTCCGGTCGCGGAATCCTTGGAATCGGAAATGGCCGTGGTGTCCAGGCTTCCGTTAACTCCGTGTTCAGGACTGAAGATCGCGCTGAGTTCGATGCCTGGAGCTTTTGCCAAAACGTCGATGGTACGAGCGCCATGGGAGTCAACTCCGGTATGGTTCGTGACGAGTACAACTCTGGTCTTGGTAGCTCCAGGTTCGCGTAATTCGGTGAAGCTATGGCTCTCAAGCACGTCGATGCCGGTCCGGACCGAACCATTTCGGACAGTCGCTAAGCGCGAACCCGTCATCGCTTCGTTGTAGCCTGTGATTCTGGACAAGCGAAGCTTCTGCGCCTCAGGAACCGAAAGCTGAAGACTCTGCACCGCTTCGGAGGCGATGCGTGCGCGTAAGGAAGTAACTGACTTGCCTCCGTGCGGATGCACTGCATTGGTCAAAACGATGACGTAAGTGTTTGTGACAGGATCGATCCATATGGAAGTTCCGGTAAAACCGGTATGTCCGAAGGATCCGATCGGCAAGAACTCTCCGCGATTGCTCGCAAACGGAGAATCAATGTCCCATCCAAGTCCGCGAAGGGAAGCCGCAGTTGGAGGCTGCTGCGGGGTGGACATCTTCTCTACCGTAAGCGCGGAGAGGACGTGGAATCCGGTCAGCATATCCTGAGCGTACTTCGCGAGATCGTCGGCAGTTGAAAACAGACCTGCATGCCCAGCCACTCCGCCCATCCTGCGAGCAGTTGGGTCGTGGACTACGCCACGAAGCATCGCCTTGCTGTCGTCATATTCGGTGGGAGCAATTCGAGCACGGCTTTGGGGAGCTGGGACGAATCGGGTGTCGTGCATCGACAAGGGCTCGAACACATTCTTTGCCGCGTAGTCAGCGAGAGTTGTGCCGCTGACCTTTTCGACGATGAAGCCGAGCGTTTCAAAATTGATGTCGCTATAGAGGAAACGCGATCCGGGAGGGAAGATAGGCTTTTCGTCCATCGCCATCTGATACGCAGTATCACGACCGGCCCATGCAGTTTTCAGATCCAGGTCTTCTCGAAGCCCTGAGAAGTGCGTGAGCAACTGGCGAACCGTGATGCTCTCTTTTCCGTTCTTGGCGAACTCAGGCAAGTAAGCGGCTACAGGGTCATTGAGCCGAACCTTTCCTTCTTGCACTAGCTTCATCACTGAGGTCGTCGTGGCAATGCATTTTGTCAGAGAGGCCAGGTCGAAGATGGTGTCGACGGTCATGGCTTCTTTCACCGGCTCCAGGGATCGCATTCCGAAAGCCTTGCGGTAGACGATCTTTCCGTCATGTCCGATGAGCACGACTCCGCCCGGAATTAAGCCGTTGGAGACTGCATCGTTCATGGTCTGATCGATGCCGGAAAACACTATGGTTGGACTCGCAGTCGTCTGACTCTGAACCGGCGATGCAGTCTGAGCAAATAATCCGTAGCAACAGGTCGTAATAATCAGGACAAACAGCACGAATTTAGAAATTTCAGAACGACGCTTCACTGGTATCTCCCGTTTGCCGATATCGGCGGTACTGCGAAACTTCACTGGTTCAGCGTTGGTCCTTAAGAGGGCAGTACCTTCAACCCTAGCCCCGGTCCCGTTGGCAAAATCAACTTACCGTTGTGCACTTTCACGCCCTCGTAGGGATCGTTTGCGATGAGTAGATTTCCATCGAGATCTGCGTAGTCCACGAGAGGCGTCAAATGGGCTGCGGCGGTGCAGGAACATGAACTGGAGATCATGCAGCCAAGCATTACCTTCAGATTCAAGGCGCGAGCCAGCTTGATCCATCGGTAGGCTTCCATGATGCCGCCGGATTTATCGAGCTTTACATTGACTCCGTCATAAGCTTCCGCAAGGTGGGGAATCTTCGATGCGTCGGTGCAAGCCTCGTCCGCAATAATTGGGATGTGGACCTTGCTGCGCACGTACTTGATTTCTTCGAACATGTGCGCCGGCATGGGTTGTTCTATGAATTCCACACCTTGTGATTCAAGCCAATTGATCTTGCGAATCGCTTCTTCCTTGTCGGTCCAGCCTTCATTGGCATCGACGCGAATGGGTTTCTTGGTGACGCTGCGTACGGCTTCGATCGTTTCCTCGTCAGTCTTCAACCCAACCTTGACCTTTAGAACAGGGAAGGCTTCTGCTTCACGCGTCTTCTGCCGCGTAATCTCGGGTGTGTCGATCCCAATCGAAAACGTGGTGACAGGCGTATCAACCGGGTCGAGTCCGAAATACTCGTATAACGGAATTCCCAGCTTTTGGCCGATCCAATCGCAAACTGCGATATCAACGGCCGCCATCGCTGCATGCTGCTTGTCCCCAAGAGCGCGACGTGCCTCGGTAAGAAACTTCTCAAACTTCATGGGATCGCCGGTTGCAATTCGGTCAACGATTGCGTCAATGGCTTGCTTCGCCTGCTGGGGATACTCCTCATAGCGAATGATGGGCGCGCCTTCGCCGTGTCCGGTGATCCCATCGCGCTTGTATTGGAAGTGAACGGTGTCACGATAGGCGCTGGAGGACATAGTCGTTGTCCATGTGTGGCGAAGCGTGAGACGCTTCAGTTCGGCTTTCACTTCTGCCTTGCCGCTCGTTGTAGTCATGTTTGTGGCGTTCAAGTCTGTTCCCATTGCCGCGCTCACTCCGATTGCACCTGCGGCCTTCAACCAATCCCGTCGATTCATTGCTTCACTCTCCGTGCAGCCACCAGCAGTTTCGTCCAAGGCTCATCATCTAGCTTGCTGATCTGGATAGAGGGATGTGCGTGCGTCGTATCATGAATGAATTCGCCGCCTCCGATGTACATGCCCGTATGCGTGATCTTTCCCGTGGATTCACCGAAATAGAGCAGGTCTCCGGGTCTCAGATCTTTGCGCTCGACGGGAGCCACTCCACTCCAGCTTGCCTGCGCATCGGCATCACGCGGCATGATGATTCCGCGCTGGCGAACGAGCATCTGCATGAACCCTGAGCAGTCGTATCCGTAGGTGGAAGTTCCACCCCAGGTATAGGTAATGCCCAGAAACTTGCGCGCCAGTTGAACGGTCTCATCAATGTTCAAAACAGCAGGATTCTCTGCAACATCGCCGCGCTGTACGTACGCTGTCCGGCCATCGACCAGTCTTACTTGCAGCCATCGCTCGCCACCTCCAACCTTTACGGGGACTACTTCCAAACGAGCTTCCCAAGGCAGATTCAGCAGCGGAGCATGTTTCGTCACATCCGGTTCACGGTAAACATTCGCACTCAATTGGATAACTTGAACCCCTTTGCCATGCGGAGCGTATTCTGCACGCAGCACCGTCACGTTCGATGCCGCAACCCATCCTTCATAGGCATCTGCGGTGCGAATCTTGATCCACTGGCCATTCTTCGCAACTTCGAGCACGCTGGTGCCGTAAAGAGCTTGCGAGATAACTTCTCCATCGGTCGAAGCCAGGGAATACATATTGATCACAGGTTTAGAGACGACGTAACTGGCCGCTGCGTCCGATGATTCTCCAACTGCAACGCAAGCACAAAACATAACGGCGACCGCCAATATGGTTCGAATTTCGAGTAGTGCAGCCGGAATGTGCATGAATACTCTCTTCCTCAGCTCTGAAGTTTCAGAACGAAAGTTCACGTGCTCGTCTGGCAGCAATGAAACGAAGTTATCACTACAGAGCACAAGTTGTGATCTCTTTTAATACCTGTTCAATCCCTAGTCTTCTGTCGCTCGTGTGATCTTTCGTGTTGACAGAAGACCCATTATAGAGCTAGTTTCGATCAGTAACGAACTCAAAACGATCATAGTTGAACACAAGTTCGTGATCTTTTGAACAGGAAAAAGCAGGAGTTTGAGGCAGTGTTCCAGCACTCAAGATAATGAAGGAGTTTTAGAATGTCTCATACGCAAAGCGTCATTGGAGGGCCGTCCTCACCGTTCGCGCATTTCATGTTGAAGGAGATCTACGCGCAACCTGACGCGATTCAAGAGACAATCCGTTCTCACGTTGATGCAAAGGGAAACATCACGCTGGATCGGGACCCTTTCACGGCCGAACAACTGCGATCTCTTGAACGCATCACGATTGTTGCCAGCGGAGCCAGCCGCCACGCCGGATTAGCAGGCAAGATCATGATCGAAACCCTGGTGGGCATCCCCGTTGACGTGGAACATGCAAGCGAGTACTGCTATCGGAAACCGGTGTCGCCTCTCCATAGCCTTGCAGTCGTAATCACACAGTCTGGAGAGACAGGGGACACGATCGCCGCCCAGCGGACCGCCGCTGATGCAGGCTTCCCGACGTTATCAATCTGCAACGTCGAAGACTCCACCATTGTGCGCGCGAGCGATGGCGCTATGTTCACCCATGCGGGCAAAGAGATTGCGATCCCTGCGACGAAGAGCTTTACCACCCAGCTCACGGCAATGTACTTGTTCGCGCTCTATCTCGCCAAAGTGCGCGGCACCGTTTCCGATGTGCAACTCTTATCGCTAGTAGAAGAACTGAAGCAGATTCCCGGCAAGATGGAAGACTCTATCGAGGACATGGATGAGCAGGCAGCTCGCATTGCGAAGAGCTACTACCAGCACCAGAGCTTCCTCATTTTAGGACGTGGAGTGCATCACCCTATCGCTCTGGAAACTGCCCTCAAACTGAAGGAATCAGCGTACATCCATGCGGAAGGATATGCCGCGGGCGAGGTGCGCCATGGCCCGACAGCCTTGCTCGATCATTCGACCCCGGTAATCATCATTGCGACTCGCGATAAGACGGATGCTGAGTCCATGGTTCGCTACGAGAAGACCGTTGCGCTGGCTGAAGAGCTTTCCGCCCAGTCTGGCCAGGTGATTCTCGTTGCCTCTGAAGGCGATAGTTGGGCACAGAAGTTCGTTCGGAGCCTGATCACAATTCCCAAAGCACCGGAACTTCTTCTTCCGTTACTGGAAATCGTATCTTTGCAACTGCTTTCTTATCACATTGCAATACTCAATAACGTAAACGTGGATCGTCCTCGCCACTTGGTCAAGTTCGTAAGGCAGGATTGACTCTCTCCGGCCGAGAGTTGCGGTTGAGAGTCTATTCATTGCCGAACGAATAACCTCCAACAGGTCGTGTCAGGGCGATTCCCATTATTGCCGTGCACGACCTGATTTTTTTAGTTCCGTTTATGTTCGATTTTTGAGCCTGCTGTTGCCGACCGAGGTCAATTTATGGATAGCATTGCTGCCGGTCATTCCAGACATAGCAGTCCGTTTCTACTTGCCTTCATCTTGTTTCTGTTTCCGTTGATTGGACTCTCCCAGAGTGTTCAAAAAGCGCCCACTCCTGCACCAGACACTCGCATACCTTTACGGGAAGGATGGCAACTCCATTCTTCTTGCGGGCAGAACTTTGATGGTGCAACGCTGAGCACAAAGGCATTCCACCAGGACTCAACTTGGATCAATACGACTGTTCCGAACACAGTGCTGGGTTCGCAGATTGCAGCGGGGCAATTCAAAGATCCGTTCTTCGGCATGAATCTGCGTGACATTCCGGGAACGGACTATCCGATCGGGAAGATCTTCACCAATCTTCCTATGTCGGAGAGCAGTCCGTACCATTGCTCGTGGTGGTATCGCAAGGAGTTCTCTGCGCCCCATCCCGCAGGCGGCAAGACATGGCTGCGATTTGAAGGTATCAATTACCGTGCCAACATATGGCTGAATGGAACCAAGCTGGCCGACACTCGGCAGGTTGCGGGAGCTTATCGTGCCTATGACTTCGAGATCTCACCGTTGCTGCAACCCGGCAAGAATGTGCTCGCCGTCGAAGTGTTCGCACAGACGGAAAACGACCTCGGTATCAACTTTGTAGATTGGAACCACGGGCCAGCGGACAAGAGCATGGGGCTTTGGCGCGAGGTGTACCTCTATGAAACTGGCCCGATCATCGTGCGCAATCCATCCGTCAGTTCGCATTTTGCAAACGACAACCTGACGGCCGCCGACCTCACGGTTGTTGCTGATGTTGAGAACGCAACGGAACACCCGGTGAAGGCTACTATCACGGCGCAACTGTGCGGCACATCCGTAGAGCGAGATTTAGAGTTGGGGGCAAATGAAAAACGGGTCGTGCGCTTTGGTCCCGAAACGTATCCTCAACTGCACGTAAAGAATCCGAAGGTCTGGTGGCCCGCGCAGTATGGCACTCCTCATCTTGAGACACTTGCCTTAGCAGCTCGTGTAAACGGAAGAATCTCTAGCGAGAAGAAGATTCGGTTCGGCATTCGCGAAGTGCAAGGAGACTTGAATGCCAAGGGATACCGCCAATTCCGCATCAACCGCAAGAACATCCTGATTCGTGGCGCGGGTTGGTCCCCAGATCTGTTCTATAGAGAGTCGGAGAAGCGCATTCGACAGGAGCTTGAGTATGTCCAGCACATGGGACTGAACACAGTGCGTCTCGAGGGCAAGCTTGGCTCCGAAGATTTCTTCAATCTTGCGGACCAGATGGGAATTCTTGTGATGGCAGGCTGGTGTTGCTGTGATCACTGGGAGCACTGGGACAAGTGGACAACCGACGATCACAAGATCGCGAACGCTTCACTTGCCAGCCAGATTAGTCGCTTGCGCGCGCACCCTAGTGTGTTCGTGTGGCTGAATGGCAGTGATGGTCCGCCTCCGGCCGACGTGGAAACCGACTACGTCAACATCTTGAAGGAGCGGGATTGGGTAAACCCGTTCGTCAGCTCTGCCTCGGCGAAGCCAACCAGCGTTACAGGCGCAAGCGGCGTGAAGATGTCAGGTCCGTACGATTACGTGCCGCCAGAGTATTGGTATTTGGACACTGCGAAACTTGGTGGTGCGTACGGCTTCAACACCGAGACCAGCCCCGGTCCGGCCATACCGCCCATCGGTAGCATTCGACGAACTCTGCCGGAAAAGAGCTTGTGGCCGCAGGATGAAGTGTGGAACTTCCATGCTGCGATAGGGAAGTTTGGGCAGTACAACATATTCAACTCCGCCATGGAGAGCGAACTAGGAAAGGCAAACAGTCTCGAAGACTACGTCCGCAAGTCGCAGTGGATGGCTTACGACGGCCAGCGCGCCATGTTCGAAGCGTACTCGGCAAACAAGTACACGTCCACGGGCGTTGTGCAGTGGATGCTGAATAACGCCTGGCCTTCCTTCATGTGGCACCTCTACGACTACTACCTGGTTCCCGCTGGAGGCTACTTCGGTACTCGAAAAGCGAATGAGCCGGTTCACGTGCAGTATCGCTATGGCGAACGTACTGTCGATGTCGTAAATTCCACCCTTTCGGCTAAGAATGCGCTGAAGGTAACGGCGCGTGTGTTGACGCTGGAGGGCAATGAAAGCTTCTTGAAAGAGCAATCGCTGGATCTTGCGCCTGACTCCGTAGTGCGTACCATCACTATTCCGGAGCAGCCCGAAGCTTCATTCCTCAAGCTGGAATTACGCAATACCGAGGGCAAGTTAGTCAGTGAAAACTTCTACGTGCTCACAAAAACGTTGGCCGACCTGCAGTGGGACAAAAGCAACTATTTCTACACTCCTGCGACGCAGTACGGTGACATGAGCGCATTGCAACAGCTTCCGAAAGCGGACCTGCACGCGGTAGTGCAGGAGCAGGCAACAGGCAAGGGCGTAGTTCGACTCACGAACCGTGGCAAAGGCGTTGTATTCCTTGTTCAGGCTTACGCAGTCGACTCCAAGACAGGCAAACTCCTCGCGCCCATCTTCTGGAGTGACAACTTTGTTTCGCTGCTTCCCAATGAGTCCCGCGAATTGAAGTTTACGATTCCGGACGCCGCAGCTTCCCGGTATGCGATCAGGGTTGAGGGATGGAATGCCGACGCGCAGACCTTGGCACCGTCGAAGTCGCGGCCGCAAGCGGCGCATACTAACAAACAGAAACAATCTCACTTCCAACAGCAGTAACTAACAGGCGGCTTTCGACGCTCCATGCCTACTCGGCAGGAGCGTCGAATACCACCAACTCTCTGCGGAAACCGCGAGTTCTGAAAGCGCCGTACGCTACGCCTCCTGCCAACCAGAGCGCACCGAATATCTTTGTCTTCCATGCCAGATTCCACCAGATGAATGCGCAAATGCAGAATCCGGCAAGCGGACACAACACATGAAAGAAGACCGCTCCCAAGCCGCGATTACGGTCGCGTAAGAAATAGCGCACAAAAGCCGCTAGGTTCACGCCCATGAACGCGATGAATGCTCCGAAATTCAGCAGTTCTGCGCCGGATTCGTACGACATGAAAAACGCGCCGCTCAGGGCAAGCGCACCAATCAGCAGGACGTTATTTGCCGGCACTCCGCTGCGTTCGTCCACCTTGCCAAAGAATGATTTTGGTAGCGCGTCGCCGCGACCCATCCCATAGAGAAGGCGTGCGGCACCCAACTGCGCTCCCATGCCAGAGCCGATATTTGCAACGAGCAGTGTGAGGTTTAGCAGGTGGAAGAGCCGCAGTCCGCCCACCTTGCCCGCAACATCCACGTACGCCGTGTCAGCTTGTGCCAGCGGATGCGTCCACGGCGAGACTAATTGCGCTGCATACACTTCCACCGAACTCAAAATGCCAGTGACTAGGCAAACCAGTACAGTCGCCAGCAGTATGTTGCGCCGAGGATTCTCGACCTCTTCCGAAAGAGTAGATATGCCATCGAAGCCAATGTAGGTGAGAACCGCCAACGAGGTGCCCTGGAAGACAGCGGTGCTCGAGAATGTTCCCGGATCGTAGAACGGCCGAGTGTAGAAGCCAGGAATCTTGGGCTGCATTCCAGTCACATACCGAAACGCCGCGACCAGGAAGATGCCCACCACAATTGTCATTCCGGCCGCCATCCAGTTATTCAACTTCGCAGAGGTCCTTACGCCCCGCAGATTTAGCACCGTAAACATGAGGGCAAAGAACACCATCCATACAGCATGCGGAATGTGCGGAACCAGATTCTGCGAGAGGTCACTGCAGATGATGATGCAGATCAGTGGATTCAGCAGGTAGTCCATCACCATGCTCCATCCCGTCAGATAACCAAGCATGGGGCTCAGTTCGCTGCCCACATATGTATAGGCAGAACCTGCGCTCGGATAGACACGCGCCATTTTGCCGTAGCTGAGCGCGGTGAACATCATCGCGACCATTGCGATCAGAATGGTCGTCACTACATGCCCATGAGCTTTGTTCGCGATCCCGCCGAAGATTCCCATGGGCGCAATCGGTTGGATGATGATGATGCCGTAGATGATCAGGTTCCAGAGAGTGAGCGAGCGTCGGAGGTGGGCTCCGCTTTTGGGCGTAGAAGTCGTGGCAGCAGACATGGGCAAGTTCCTGTTGGCGGCACGGCATTCCGCCTCCAGAGCGCAGAAACGGTCACTAATCCCCGTGCTTGCCTGAACGAATGTGAACATATCAGGTCGATCGCCTTCCTTGCAATCCTTAGTTATTTGCAACGCACGGCGCCTCCGGGACGTGCTGTATCTGAGCATTGCGGGCGCTGCCAGTGTTGATTCTCGGGCTTAATAATTGTTGACAGAGTCACTTCGATGGAGGTACGTTGTTTCGATCTGTAACGACCATAAACGATCAAATTCGTGAAATGGTCGAGGAAGTTGGGCACAACAATCTGTAACTGAGTTTTAGGAGAGGCTGAATGCGCCTACGAAATATGCTGTTCGTGCTCATGCTGGTGCTCTCGGCATCGCTGGTGGTTCACGCACAGGAAATCACCGGACAGATCCGCGGCACCATTACTGACTCTACCGGCGCGGTAATCCCCAACGCGTCGGTCACGGTCACAAACACTGATCGCAATCAGGCGATACGTACTTTGCACACGGGACCTGCGGGCGAATATGTTGCCCCTTTGCTTCCCGTCGGCACCTACTCTGTATCTGTGTCGGCCACGGGCTTCCGCACGGTAGTACACAAAGACATCGTGCTGAATGTAAGTGACCGCCTAACGGTGGATGCGCAACTTGTACCGGGATCTGGAAACGAAATTATCTCGGTTGAAGCCGAACCCGCGCAGGTAAATCTTGATACTGCGGCCGTGGAAGGTTTGATCGCTGGTAACCAAGTTCGCGAACTTCCGCTCAACAATCGCAACTACGAGCAGTTGGTCACGTTGCAACCGGGCGTCACGAGCAACGCCGCCGATCAGATTTATGTCGGTACGACGAACCCCACCGGACAGGTCAACGTAGTTAGCTTCGCCATCAACGGTCAGCGCCAAAGCCAGAACAACTGGACGATTGACGGCGCCGATAACGTCGACCACGGTTCCAATATCACCCTGCTGGTGTATCCGAGCGTCGATGCTATCTCGGAGTTCAAGATCGAGCGCAGCAGCTACAGTCCGGAGTTTGGACGCACAGCCGCGGGCCAGATCAACGTCGTTACCCGCTCTGGAGGCAATGCGCTCCACGGATCACTCTATGAGTTCTTCCGCAACGATTGGTTGAACGCCAATAGTCCCTATAACAACTTCAAAAAGGTTGCTCGTCCTGTCCTTCGCTATAACGACTTCGGCGGGACTATCGGGGGACCGGTTTACATTCCTGGCCTCTACAACGGCAGGGACAAGACTTTCTTCTTCTTTTCCGAGGAAGCTCGCCGCGTAACAACTCCGATTACCCAAACGAACGACTACCCGACCGACGCGATGCTGGCGGGCAACTTCGGCACCACTACGGTCTGTACGGCCGTCGATGCTACTGGCGCCTGTACTGCTACGGGCAACACGATTTCCAACATCAATCCCATCTCGGCTGCCTACATCAAGGATATCTACAGCAAGATCGCGAAGATGCCGGGCGTTTACCGCAGCGGCACTCAACTGATCGCTGTAGAACCTGGCATTTTCAACTATCGCGAAGAGTTGTACCGCTTGGACCACGTCCTCAATTCAAAGGTCGCCCTGATGGGCCGCTTCATCAACGACTCAATCCCTACCGAAGAGCCATTCGGATTGTTCGGACCGCAGGCGAACCTGCCGGGCGTGGGCAATACCAAGACGAATTCTCCCGGTCGGCAGTTGATGGGCCGCGCTACGTTCCAGATCTCGGAGAAGTTATATAACGAGGTCGGCTACGCGTACTCCTATGGCGCCATCGAGAGTGATCCGACGGGTCTGGCTTCTCGGACTAATTCACCCGACATCGCCGCGGCAGTCAAGCTACCCTACTCAGTCACCTTGAATCGGATTCCCTCCGTGGTCTTCGATGATCCCCTCGGTGGTACGATTGGCAGCTTTGGTCAGTACCGCGACTACAACCGCAACCACAACCTCTTTGACAACTTCAGCTGGACGCAGGGCAAACATGCCATGAAGTTTGGCATGTCTTTCAACCACTATCAGAAGAAGGAAAACGCCGCAGGCAATAACGCCGGCACCTACGAGTTCAACGGCGACGCACAGCCAGACAACGATGGCCTTACTAATGATTGGGCCAACTTCCTGCTCGGCTTCGCCGACTCGAATTTCTCCCAGTCTTCGCTAGACTTCACGGCGGATATGCGCCAGAACCTCTGGGAATTCTACGGTCAGGACCAGTGGCGTATACGCCCGAACCTGACCCTCACCTATGGACTGCGCTACTCCTACTTCCAGACCCCGTGGGCGAACGGAAAGAACCTGATCTCGTTCGACCAGAACCTATACAGCTCAGCCAAGGCACAGGCAGTGGATGCAACTGGACACCTTGTCTCTGGCACGGGTAACTGCGCCAATGGCAACGGTTGCATTGTGGGCGGCGTGAACTCTCCTTATGGTGAGTCCATCACGAAGCAAGACAAGGCGAACATTGCGCCGCGCGTTGGAATCGTCTGGGATCCGACCGGCAAGGGAAAGACTTCGGTTCGTGCCGGCTACGGCTTGTTCTATGACTCGGTTGCCGCCGGCTTGATCGAAGATAATATTTTCAATAATTCCAGCGATTCGATCCTGGGATCCTTTATCTCTAACCCCGACATCGCCAGCGCTGGCACGCTGCCGTTGAGCATCTACGGTACCGACCCGAACTGGAAGACTCCTTACACTGAGTCCTGGAACCTCGATGTGCAGCAGGAATTCGGCAAGGGATGGTTCGCGGATATAGGATACATAGGCAGCAGTTCGAAGCACCTGACGGGCTTGATTGATATCAATCAGGTGAAGCCGGGAGTCGCGGCAGCCGCCGGCTTGCTGTCTGGTACGCCAGGTAAGGGATGTCTGAAGGCGAACGGAGTTTACTCGAACAGCTCGTCATGCCAGGAAGCTCTAAACGCATATCGTCCGTACGTGGGTTTCATGTCCATCGGCGAGATCTCTCCGAGATTCAGGGGAAACTACCATGCGCTCCAGACCTCGGTGAATAAGAAGTTCGGCACGAATACCACCTTCGGCGCCTTCTACACCTGGTCTAAAGCCCTTACCAACATGCAGACCGACCGTTCGACGGGCATCATGTACAGCTACTGTATCGAGTGTGACTATGGTCGCTCGCAGCTCGATCGCCGTCACGTCTTCAGCTCCAACTTTGTCTATGACACCCCGTGGCTCAAGAGCCAAAAGGGATTTGCTGGACACGTTCTCGGTGGATGGGAGCTCTCCGGCATCCTGACCGTCCAAAGCGGTCTGCCGCTTACGGTCATCGGGAACTCGACAGCGGAAGGCGATGTGATGGCCAGCGGCTATCATGCTCCTGGCGCGGGAAGCATCTCCAGCATCCGTCCCAACCAGGTCGCCGACCCGAACAGTAATGCACCACATTCTTGGACCAAGTGGTTCAATACCGCAGCCTTTGCTTACCCAACGGGCCCCGGAATTGATCTGAGCGGCGTGCCGACCGAACGGCGCGGTGCGGTGAACGGACCTGGGATGTGGCGCTTTGACACGGCCCTGATGAAAAACCTGCGTCTTGTCGAGAAGGTCAACATGCAGTTCCGTGTGGAGTCGTTCAACCTCTTCAACCACAGCAACCCGACCACGATCGGGACCACAGTCGGATCCTCGACCTACGGGAAGGTGACTGGCTCTCGCGACGGTCGTACTATCCAACTCGCCGCGAAAATCCTCTTCTAGAGGCTTAGAAGTCGCAGAGGGGAAGGCAGCGATGAACCTGTCGCTGCCTTCCTGTTCAATCACCACTGATGAAGTTCAGAAATTTGCTGTAACAATTTGGAGTTCTTGAATGATTTTGGCGGGCGATATCGGAGGCACCAAGACTTACCTCGGACTATTCGATGAAGCAGAACCACGTCCGCGTCTTCTGAAGATTGAACGCTACTGCACGAAGCAATTTCCATCGTTGGTCGCAATGGTGCGCCAGTTTCTACCTGAGGCCAGCCGTGTGAGTGCGAGTGCGTTCGGAGTCCCCGGTGCGGTCGTTGATGGTAGGGCGATCATGGCGAATGTCGCCTGGACCGTTGACTGCGCCGAACTGGAGTGCGATCTCGGATTTCCTTGTCGTTTGTGCAATGACCTTGTGGCAACCGGAACCGGAGTGTCGGATATAGATGAAGAGCAGTTCGTAACACTGCAACATGGAGTCGCGGGCCGCAAAGGTCATGCGGGCCTGATCGCGGCAGGCACAGGCTTGGGCGAATGTATTCTCTATTGGGACGGATACAAGCACGTTGCAATGGACAGCGAAGGCGGAATGGCGGGCTTCGCGCCACAAGATGAACTGCAGGCTGAAATCTACAAGTGGATGTCGCGGCGGGCGCCCTCGGTCAGCGTAGAGAGATTGCTTTCAGGCCCAGGATTGGTGAATATCTACGAGTTTCTACGCGAAACGAAGGGCCATGGAACCTGTGCCGCCGAAGTTGAAATAGCGAGCAGCGAGGACAAGGCAGGCGCAATTGCTGCCGCCGCAGAACGAAATGATTGCGAACTGTGCCAACGAGCGCTCGACGTGTTTCTTGCTGTTTACGGTGCAGAAGCGGGCAATATTGCGCTTCGTGCAATGGCGCTCGGCGGAATCTATGTCGGTGGTGGTATCGCGGCGAAGCTGCGCCTGCCCATGCAGAATGGCATATTTATGCAAGCCTTCCGTCAAAAGGATGGCATGTCTGAACTGATGTCGCAGTTTCCAGTGAAGATCATCCTGGAGGAACGCACAGCATTGTTCGGCGCAGCGCGACTGGCGATGCAGTGCGTTAAGCACAAAGCTTGCCTAGAGGTTGGGTGAGAGAGTTCCCGCACACGGCGATGCCGGAGTGCAGGCCGTAAAAGCAGCTTCAATCGGGCCTCGTTCATGCCCAGCGTTACGCTTCTGCTGCAATTCCTCTTTTCTCATTTGTTGAATAATGTTTTTGACCACAATCGCTGCATTAGTTTGGAATAGTAAGGCAAATCATGATCGATGCAATCACGGCAACAGAACTGTATTCTCCAGAACATATCCAATCGCCTCTAGTCCTAGTCGAAGACGGATATATTCTCTCTATTACTTCGCGGGATTCACATCCGATTCCTGCGGGGGCCAGACACTTGGATTTTCCGGGTGCTGTTCTTGTTCCAGGATTCGTTGACATTCATATTCATGGGGCTGCTGGATACGATGTGATGCAGACCAGTGACAGTGGGCTGAAGGAGATGTCTGCATTCCTTTCCTCCAAGGGGGTCGCTGCATTTCTCGCCACTACGGTAACAGCCGAAACCGATGCACTTGTATCGTCCGTAGAGAAAATTGCTGTGCAGATTCGGCACTGGAACTTCGCGGAAGGGGCTCGCCCCATTGGAATTCACCTGGAGGGTCCCTGCATCAGCCAGCAGCGCCGAGGCGTGCATCCTGCGGCCAACATCCTGAACCCCTCCCTCGAATTCTTCGATCGCGTGTATCGTGCTGCAGATGGATACCTTCGGCTGATCACTATTGCACCGGAACTTCCGGGAGCCCTCGATGTGATCCGTGAGGCGGTTCGCCGCGGCGTGAAAATTTCCATCGGGCACACGGACGGAGAAGCAGAAGATGCGAAGGCCGCTATCGCTGCTGGGGCAACCCATGTCACCCACACATTCAATGCCATGCGACCGCTCAACCACCGTTCGCCCGGAGTGTTGGGCGAGGCGCTAAGCAATGCACAACTTTCGGCCGAAATAATCGCCGATGGAGTCCATGTCGATCCACGTGTCATCAAGATCTTCCTGCAGTGCAAGGGGTCTGATAGGGCTGTGCTTGTAACAGATGCAATATCGGCTACAGGCATGGGTAATGGCCGGTTCCAACTCGGGACATTTGAGGTCATCGTCGAGGGCTCGCGCGCCGAATCCGAAGGTCATCTCGCAGGAAGTGTGCTGACCCTTGATAAAGCAGTTCGAAACGTGATGGAATTCTCTGGATGGCCCCTGAATACGTGCGCACGGCTGGCCAGCACAAATCCGGCCAATGTACTTGGAGACGAAACGGTGGGCAGATTGCGTACAGGAGGACGCGCTGACCTCGCAGTGCTTTCGCCTTCCGGAAATGTGCTCCAGAACTTCGTCGCAGGCCAGGCTGCGATCTCTTGAGTTTTATGGTAGGAGCGGCAGGACTCGAACCTGCGACCCTCTGCTTAGAAGGAATTGCCGCACGAAGAATCAACAGTTTAGCTAGGTTTTGCCAGAGTGAGATTCCCCTGTATTTATGCGGGTTTCTCACTCTTTCGTTTTTAAGGATACGAGCGAAAACAACCCGCCACTGGGCACAGAACTGGGCACAGTCTAAAGGCGGAAAGAGTGTTTGTTGCTGGACATCCCTTAATCAGAGACATACGATTATCGGCGCGGCTGGTCCTCCAGCTACCCCCCGCATATATCTCGTTTGCCTATAGGAAGGGATATCTTGAAACGCTTCCACCTTCTCGCGTTCGCTTTGGTCAGTACCCTACTCGGAATCGGTTGCGGTGGTGGCGGCAGCAGCTCAAGCTCGACGCCGCCCCCGCAAACGGTATCACTCGCAGGCGATTGGCATATTGTCGCCACCCAGTCAGGCACGCCGACAGATCCCATTCAAATTGTCGTTGAGGCACATTTCAATTCGCAGAACGTAGTGACAAGCGCATTTGCATTTATGTACAACGTTCCGGGTTTGTACTATACCGCCGGATCGCCGTGTTCGGGGGTTTACTCACCTCAGCAAACAGTGACGGCGTCCGTGAGTGGTCAATCCGTTTCGCTAACAATGGGAAATTGTCAGTTCAAAGGTAGCGTTTCAGGCAGTTCATTCACTGGCACGTTCTCGACGACTACGCCCGGACTTGTGGCAGGCACGTTCACGGCTGCGCCTGTTGGGAATATTCCGTCCACCACCTTTAGCGGTACGACCGACGATAACAGTTTTGGAAATTTTCCCCTTGGTGTTTCCTGTCCTTACCAGAAAATAGACACAGGGATTCTCGTCTCTCAGACTTCAAATGCCACTTTCTCCGGGCAATATAGCTGTGCTCCAAGTGTGAATCCTAGTCCACAGGCATTCGGAATGCAGGGTACCCAGACTGGATACGCGTTTCTAATGTCTGGAACGTTTGGGAGCACCGTCGCTTTCTATCCTCCACAACTGCCGGGAACTGAGGTGCTATATCTCTTTGACCCAACTACGGGGAATAGCGGAGGAGCTTTGCCATTGAAGTGAGCATTTTCTAGATGCGTATGGAGAATATCAATCTACACGCATCTGCGTTCCGCGAGTTTTCTGCAGCTCGAAGCGACGCCGGGGGGCTTGAAATCTGAATGCCCCCGCTAAATCAGTGAGTAAGTGCTTGTATTTCACCCTCGTTGTGGTTGTGATGTGCGCGTTATCTGGCGTCCAAATGGATCTTAACAGCCACTTATAAGGCGCTAAAGTGGCGTCCATTTAATGCGCGATGCTCTAGAGAATCCAACACGTAAACACGGAGAATGGCCCAGTGACGATCAACCCTTTCAACTCCATCAATGAAGTGAAAAAAACAGCCGCAGATCGCGTTTATCACAACAACAACAAATGCGCACCCGGACAAGATATCCCCAGAAGAGAGCGTCGCCCAGGAACTGCTGGATATAGATTGTGCAAACATTGCAAAGACCTAAACACTAAGGCTCGTTGACTCTGACTACCTAGGGCGGGCAGCGGAGGCAGAAGGGGGCTTTCCCCCGACTGCCCCCCAACGGAGAGAGAAAGGGTACCTCTGCCGAACTCCGCTCATAGGCTACCCTCTCCAATCTGGTGGGAAGAACTTCGCTCTCAATTCTTCCCAGACTGGGTGATCTAGCTCCTCACAGGTGCCGAACTTATCGAGTGCAATTCTACGCATACGCTTCTTGAATGCGAGGAATCTTTCGTCTGTCATCTCTCCGTGCTTTTCATCTTCAAAATCGTTTTGCGGCGCAGCACTGTTCTCTGACTTATTCAGAACCTGATTACGGGTTGATTGGGTGCATCCTGTGCGGGGTGTGACGTTCTGGCGTGCGGCACCCTCCGCATCCCTTGCGGGAGTATCCGCACAGCTTGCGCCCTCAGCCGCGAAGGGCAACTCACTTTGCGGCGGGCTTTCGTCCTCTGGTTCGATGAAGTACGGGTGAATCGACCCGCGCTCTGGGTGAACGGCATAGACAGGCATCGAGATTCCGGCAACTGGCTTCCATCGAATGCGCTCTACAATGCCGGACTCTTGCAAGTCGTGCAGAGCGTACTGAATAGAACGCTCCCCCCATCCCGTCATAGCCTGCAAGCGTTTCTGACTGGGCCACGCTCCGTCCTGTGGTCTTTTGTCGCTCAAATGCGATGCCAACGCAATCGCTACCGCCTTTTCGCACTTCGGCAGTTCAATCTTTAATAACTGCTGAATGATTCTGATGCTCATTGCCCGTCCTCGCCTTCCGGCACAGTCTGAAGCTCATGGAGAACTCGCGTTTCGTCGCACCGGTTTCTGTTCCGCCAGTCTGTAATCATGGCGAGCAAAGCAGAAGCGACATATGCGCTTTCCTCGTTCGTTCCGTGATCGCGCACCAAGATTCCAAGTGCCCGCTTCTCCCATTCGCGTGCCCGCTCCTCGTCGATCATTGGCAGCGCTCCTCTCCGCTTGGTTCGCTTGTCTTGGGCTGCTGATTGCACAACGCTATGAACCGCTCCAATTCGCTTTCACGCAGCATTGTGCGGTTTCCTACTTTCGTGCGCTGCAAACGTCCAAAGGTCGGATGCCCCTTACTGCACCATCCGTGAACAGTCCAAGTTGAAATTCCACCAAGCGCTTTTGCGGCGTCCTCAATAGACAAGAGCCGATCCATTTGTTCCCTCCTCCAGATTTGAATTGACAACTCAGCACAACAACGCTAGCATCCATCTTAACGATAAGCAATACGTTATCGTTATTACTGTATAGAGTGCTTTTGAAGTGCTTAACGTTAGGAGGGTCGCTTGAGGGGATTAACGAAACAACGCGCTTCTGAACGCGAACGTTTGATCTGGCGGGATATCGTCGATTACGCAAATGCGGATTTCACACTTTCAGATTCCTCTCTCGAAGGTGTCAAGGCGCTCGTTGACCGCAGCTTAGGTGCACAAAGTGTGGGTTTCCATTGGGAGGAGATTGAAGAAGTTCGGCGCAATGCGAAAAGAGAAGGTCGGAAACAACTGGAGGAGAGCCTTCGCTTTTGGGCGTTGCACTACCATTCGGACTTTAGGAATCTGCTTCTCTGGATGTGCGCACCTAAACAGAATCGCGAACTTGCCGTGCGAGCAGTCAAATTCCTAAAGGAAGGATGCGATGGGATCTCGTGGTCAATGGACGCGAACGAAGAGTTCGACGAAGTTGGAGAGAGCGGCTATCCAGTTTTCTTCTTTCCGAGCATTAGCTACTGCCAATCAGTGATGAGTCCAATCTGTACATTCTTGCGGGACCAAATTCTGAAATTCCAAGAGGACGAACTCCAATTAACGGACGCTCTCCCAATTCGCATCTGCGATAACCCCGGTTGCGGCAAATTCAAATTGCCGGAGCGACAGAGAGAGAGCTGTTACTGCTCAGATAGGTGCAGATCGGCCCATTTTCAAAGCAAGCGAACAGCGGAAGAGAAAGCTGAAGCGATGCGTGACTACCGCAAACACCCGAAACACAAAGCCAAGGAACGGAGAAAGAAATGAGCATCTACAAGCGAGGAGGAATCTACTGGTACAAGTTCATGTGGCATGGCGAGATGATTCGCGAGTCCACAAAGCAGGGAAACGACAAGAAGGCGCGCAACATGGAAGCAGAAAGGCGCGCTGGACTGGCGCGTGAGCAAGCGGAACGCGAAACAGCAAAGAAGCAACTTGACTGTGAGCGAGTGGCCCGCTGCGTGGAATGCGGCAAGTGGTTTGATGAAACGCGAGCCATCGGCAAGAGCAAGCAGTGTGTTTTCTGCTCGCATGAGTGCGAGGGCAATTGGCAGCATCGCCATGAAGGTTCAACCACGCTCAAGGATTTCATTGATCGTCAGTTTGAACCGTGGGCGCGTGCTCAGTTCGAGATTGCTTCACCTAAGACTTGGCAGGGCTGGTATAGGACAAGCCTGAAAGCCATCAAGGGCTATGCAAGTCTTGCCGACTGCTCACTTGATGAAATCACCGGAGAGAAGATTGCGGAGTTTGCCGCGCATCGGCAAACACAGGGATTGCAGCCCAGTTCTATCAATGCGTGCCTAAGAGTCCTTCGTCGCACTCTGAAAATGGCTGTCGCATGGGGAGCAACGAAGGTTGCGCCAAAGGTTCAGATGCTACGGGGAGAGCGTCACAGAGAGCGGGTTATCAGCGACAAGGAAGAAGCCCGCTATCTCTCCGCTGCCCCTGCTCTGCTTGCCGATGTTGCGACTGTCTTAGTCGATACGGGGATGCGCCCAGAGGAATGCTTTCGGCTTCGCTGGGAGTCCCTCACTTGGGCGAATGGCAGATTCGGAACACTGCTGGTTACGCACGGAAAGACCGCTGCGGCCCGCCGTCTCATTCCTATGACTCCGAGGGTTCGGACTGTCCTAGACGCGCGCTGGGAGAAGGCTAAGAAGCCGGATGAGGGCTGGGTGTGGACTGCTCCCACAAAGAGCGGGCATATCGAATCCAGCAGTCTCAAGAAGAAACACGCTGGCACGTTCGCAACGGTGAACAAGGCCATTGCGGAGGAAAACAAGACAATCACGCGCGAAGAGGAGAAGCAGAAGCCCATCAAGCCTTGGGTGCTTTACAGCTTCCGTCACACGTTCCTAACCCGCTTGGGTGAGTCTGGGTGCGATGCTTGGACGCTGGCGCGTATCGCTGGACATTCCAGCATCACCATTTCCCAGCGCTATGTTCATCCGTCCGAGAATGCCGTTATGGATGCCTTTTCTCGGCTGAGTGGGCACAAGACTGGGCACACTCCCCGATTGAAGCAATAAGCCCTGTTTGGCGATTCCTTCTAAGTATCTGGAAAAATAAGAGTTAATGGTAGGAGCGGCAGGATTCGAACCTGCGACCCTCTGCTTAGAAGGCAGATGCTCTATCCAGCTGAGCTACGCTCCCATCTTGAATGGGCTGGCGCCCGAAATCATTCTAGCTGAGTTCCGGCGATTCGTGCAGGGGTAGTGCGAGTAAGCACGAGCAGGTGAAGGCTATTGCGCGGTCCCAATTCCTTGATGCTTCATCGCTGGAGGTCCCGTATCCGGTAATGAATAGTGTAAGGCAATAGCCAGTCTCGGATTCGTTCATGGCTTCCGGCGTCGTGTCCGGGTGGAAATAGCAGCGCCGCAGAACGATCTCTGCCGAGGCCGCCAAGTCTTCGTCTTCTTCGAGTTTCTTGGCGAGCACTTGTGCCAGATGCTGATGTAGTTTCAGGTCGTCTCGCTCGGCTCTGAAGCTCTCGGCCAGAACAACGTCAACGTAAGAGCTCTGGGCGAAACTGGCACAGTAGAGGTTTTCTGCGGGATCACACTCCTCACACCAGACGTCGCATTTGGCGGTTTGCCACGGTGACTGTGGGGAGTTTACGGTCTTGAGGAAGTCGCGCAGAGCAGGGAACTGTTGTGCCTCAGGAACGAGGCTGAGTTTCTCTTCAAGAGCTTTTGGATCTCGGCGCAGATCGAAGTACGCAACGCGGCCGTCGGGATCTGCCCATGGAAGTTCCAGGGCGGGTGCAGAAGGGCCGACTTCAATGCTGCTGTCTGCGTCCATTAACGCTCTTGCTGCGAATTGCGGCGTTCGACCCGCGCCAGGAATTCGACTACCTTGCGTTCGGCCCAGCGCCCGTCATCGCCATGCCCATTCGGTTGTGCGACAAAAGCGCAATGGCCTCCGTGTTCCGTGACTAGGAACGTAACGTTGGGATTCTGGTTCAATTTGCGCCGTGTTTCATTCGAGATGACCACGAACGGATCATCTTCGGCATGGATGACGAGCGTTGGAATGGCGATCCGGTCGACCACGTGAGATGAACTGGCGTTGTCATAGTAGTCGTCAGCACCCGTGAATCCCATGTACCTTGCTGTGATGTGGTCATCGAAGTCGCGAACGGAATGCACGTTTTTCAGCAGACTCACGTCGTATTGGCCTGGCCACATGGCTGATTTGCGGCGAAAACTGCGACGCAGCGATTTCAGAAACCACCATTCGTAAAGCCAGTTGTCGGCAGCATGAATGCGGTCGGACGAAAGTGAAAGGTCGCACGCTGGAGAAACAGTGGCGGCAGCGACTACCTGTGGCGGAGTGTCGGTGCCCCATTTTCCGACCGCGCGAAGGACTTGGTTGCCTCCCATGGAGAATCCGACGAGCGCGACACGCTCCAGTCCGTCCGCGGCGATCATTTCTGTGACGAGCTTTTCGACATCCTGCGACAGGCCAGAGTGATAAAGCGTCGCAGAAAGGTGCTCAGTACCGCCACACCCTCGGATGTTCATCCTAACGATGTTCCAGCCTGCGGCCCAGGCGCGGTTAGCGGTACCAATCACATACCCAGACTTGCTGGAGCCTTCGAGGCCATGAACGATCATTAGCGTCAGGCGTTGCTGTCGATCGGGATGCCAGTGACAATGGCACATGATCTGAACGTCCTGCTCGATTTGGAACAGGCGCTCCTCAGGCGCGGGCAGTTGGTCGATGCGGCGCATGAAGTTCCCGGCGATGGTCTGGATGTGACCTCCGCGCAGAAAATGGCGGGGTACGAAGTCACTGGTGATGCCGGCGAAGTTTGCGGGTTGAGCAATTTCCTTACTAGACATGGATATCTTTTTGGGTGCGCAGCGCCCGTATAATGAATGTATCAGTTTCGCCGCAGCGGGTGGCCTGCCCACATGCATAGCGGTGTCGCGGAGGTCGTTATGCCCATTTTTGAATACGTTTGCAAGGGTTGCGGGAAGAAGTTCGAAGCGATTGTCTATGGTTCTAAGCAGTCGGAGTGTCCGGATTGTAAGAGCACGGACCTCGAACAGCAGCTCTCGACGTTTGCGGCGCATGGTACGGATCGTTCGTCCAGTTCGCTGCCCAAGATGCCCTGCGGCATGCCTGCAGGTTCCTGTGGCGGCGGTGGCTGCGGGATGAACTAATCATCACCTGCTCCAGAAGCGGATTTCGGTTTTCCTGTGCTCCGGGGTGTGTTAGCGTTCGCCAATGACAGAGACAAATGATTCGCAGCACGTACCGCAATTCGATACCGCCGAATTCCATGAGCAGCCTGCGGAAAATGCGTGCTGCATCTGTCGCCAGCCAATTGCCGATACCTACTACCGCATCAACGGCTCGCGCGCTTGCGGACCATGTTCGGAGCGCGTGAGGTCGCAGTTGCCCAAAGACACGCATGCAGCGTTCTCCCGCGCCATGTTGTTCGGCGTTGGCGGAGCTCTGCTCGGACTCATTCTGTACGCGGCTATCGGCATTCTGTTCCATGTCGAGATCGGCTTCGTTTCGCTAGCGGTCGGGTGGCTTGTCGGCAGGGCGATGATGAAAGGTTCGCGGAACATCGGAGGCCGACGCTACCAGTGGGCAGCTCTTGTGTTGACCTATGCGGCGGTGTCCGTTTCGGCTATTCCGATTGCCATCGCGCAGTATGTGCACGCCAAACCGCATACCGCGCAGGTGCAGACGCAGAACATCGATGGCAACCAGACATCTCCTGCGCAGTCTCGTGGCGGCAATCTAGCGCAGAAATTCACGTTGGGCCGGGCAGGCGTTTTGTTGGGAATGCTTGTGCTATACGGGCTGGCATCGCCGTTTCTTTCACTGATCAGCAGTCCAATAAACGGGATCATCGGCGTCCTCATATTGTCCGTGGGCATGCGCATCGCTTGGCAGATCGCGGCAGGTCCAGCGATGCCTGCCGTCGAAGGACCATACTAAAGATTCATGTCAGAGTTGAAATGCAATCGGTGTTTCGGGCCCTTGCAGCCTGGCGACAAGGTTTGTCCGCAGTGCAACGCGCTGGTGTATGCCGCGGAACTCGAACAACTGCGCACGCAGGCTCTTGAGCTAGAGCAGCAGGGAAACTTCTTGCAGGCTCGCGACCTGTGGCAGCGTGCATGGCACCTTTTGCCCTCGGACTCGAAGCAGGCGCAGTGGATCGAGAACCGCATTCAGGTTCTTCAGCAGAGTCCTGGAACCGAAAAACCTCGCTCCAAATCAAACTCTTGGGCAAAGCGGTTAGGGCCCTTGGCTCCGATTGCGGTGCTTCTGGCGAAAGGCAAGACGCTGCTGTTCGCGCTGTTCAAGATGAAGTTTCTGTTCAGCTTCGTCGCCTTCCTCGGAGTGTATTGGGCGCTGTACGGCGCTTGGTTCGGTGTTGGCTTTGCAGTGATGATCCTCCTTCACGAGATGGGGCACTTCGCGGAGGTGAAGCGAAGAGGATTGCCTGCCGAAATGCCAGTGTTCCTCCCCGGTCTGGGAGCCTATGTTAAATGGCAGGCTCTCGGCGTCTCGACCGAGGTGCGGGCTCTTGTGTCTCTGGCCGGTCCCGCCGCCGGAACCCTTGCCGCGCTTGTAGCCGCGCTGATCTTCTGGCGTACTCAGAACCCGCTGTGGGCCGCTCTGGCACATACCGGAGGATGGTTGAACCTGCTGAACCTGATTCCCGTCTGGATACTGGATGGGGCGGGGGCCGTTCGCCCACTGGACAGGGTCGGACGAGGCAGTTTGCTGGTGTTCAGCCTTTTGCTGTTCTGGTGGGTAGGTGAAGCCTCATTGCTCTTCGTCGCTGCAGGTTTCGCATGGCAAGCGTTTCAAAAGGACAACCCTGAGGATGGATCTATCACGGTCCAACTGTATTACGCGGGGCTTCTGACCGTGCTTGCATGGCTGTTGCATGCTACTCCGCTCACGCGGATATAGAAAAAGGAAAAGCCTGCTAAGTTGCAGGCTTTCAAATATCTCTTGGGGTGGGTAGTGGGACTCGAACCCACAGCATCCGGTGCCACAGACCGGCGTTCCACCATTGAACTATACCCACCATGGAACCGAAATTGATTATAGCAGACGCGATTGGTCCTAATACCGCGTGCTGAAAGCGTGTTGTGGAAAAGAGCAGTTCTCAACCATAGAAAAAGGGCCCGGATTGCTCCGGGCCAATGCTTCAGGTCGTTCCATATTTATTAGGGCCTAACAGCGCACAGGTTAAGAATGCATTCTGCCGATTCCCATGTACTCGTATCCCAAGCCGCGAAGCTTTTCGGGATCGAGCAGGTTCTTCGTGTCCACGATGAGAGGGCGACGAAGTGTTGGCTTCATCCTGACGAAATCAAGGCTGCGGAACTCCGGCCATCCGGTGCCAACAATCAGTGCGTCCACTCCTTCGGCAGCTTTGTACGGTGAATCGCAGAAGGACACTGCCGTATCGAGTTCGCGTTCAGCATGTGACATTGCAAACGGGTCGTATGCGCGAACGACTGCGCCGTTTTCCACCAGTTGGCGAGCAAGTGCCACTGAGGCGGAGCCGGCAACGGAGCTGGTGTGGGGTTTTATTGCAAGGCCGAGCAATCCGAGGCGCTTGTCGCGCAACGTTGGCAGAACTCCGGAAATGATCCGCAATGTGCGCTCTGCATGCTGTCGGCTTACGGTCTGTGCCGCCTCAAGCATTTGCAGTTGCACTCCCTTGCGCTGTGCGAGCGAGCTGAGGCTTGAAATGTCGCTCTCAACGTACGTTCCACCCAGTCCTACGCCCGCCTGAAGACAGCGCGGCGCAATTCGTTTATCCAAGCCTAGTGCCAGCGAGAGATCGAGCGCATCGGCATTGACGTGTTCGCAGAGAGATGCCATTTCGTTGATGAACGAGATCTTCGTGGCGATGAACGCTGTAGCTGCCTCGCGCACCAACTCCGCTGTTTCAGGATTCGTGACGATGACTGGCGTGCCCCGCATCACCAATGGCCGATAAATTACTTTCAGCGTTGAGATGACCTGGGGGCGGCTGGTGCCGAACAGCAGGCGGTCCGGCCAGTTGAAGTCCTCGACGGCGCAGCCTTCAGTCAGCGTGAGCGGATGCGCCACGACGGTGATGTCGTAGCCTAGAGCGCAAATCTTGCGCGCAATTTGCGTCACTGTCCCCACCGGCGTCGGCGTGCAGATCAGCATCACCGATTCGGGTTGCATGCATGGAGCAAAGCGAAGCGCCACTGCCTCGGATTGTTCAGGATCGTCCTGCGCGATGTAAATGACTTGCGAGCGAGATACCTGCGCCTCGATTTCGGTTGAGTACGTAAGTCGGCCCGCGCGGACGTTGCGCTTTACGATCTCTTCGAGGTTCTTTTCGTAGAACGGTATGTGCCCTTGCGCAAGTCCCAGAATCTTGTCGGTGGCGGAGTCGCAGCAAACGATTGGCGTTCCAAAATCCGCGAGGCAAGCCGAGAGAACCGTTCCAATGTATCCAGCGCCGTAAACGACGATATGCATCGTGACCCTCACTGCAACGCCCTTTTGCCAACGAATCTCCCGGGCCCGGCTGGCGGCTCCGTTCGGATTCCAAGTAGCGTAGCGTGAGATTATTAAGCTTTGTACCCGCTGGATATGCAATGCGAAAGAGGGGCATGTACGGCCGTGTCCCACTCGTCGTACGTCTTATGGGTAGCGGTGCTTATCGGTTTGGAGCGGCTAGATCCATTCCTGCCAAATCGGTCCAGGTATGGTCGCGTCCGCGAACGAAGGTGAGGTGCTTCACGCAGATCCGGTGCGAGCCCTTGTAGTTGGACCACCGTTCTTTACTGCTGCGGAGCACTTCTTCTGCCTGCTCATTGGTATCCATCTTCGCCACGGTCACGTGCGGCATATAAGGAAGCGGTTCAGTATAGGTCAATCCGTCACGATTAAGCAGGTCGTGTAGCTCTCGCATTCTGTACCCGGCGTAGCTGACGCGGATGAACACCGTTGGCGTAACCGGAAGGAAGCTTTCCACCTCACCGAGCTCCACCTCAAACGGCGCGACTGTGGACGTAATGCGGCGAAGCATGTCAATTGCTTCCTCTTCCGTGCCCTGCAATGGGCGCGGGGGGAGCACCGTCACATGCGTAGGCAAGTGCGCGTGTACGGGATGGAGTTCCCGGCGAAGTCCTTCGACGAACTCCCCGAGCGCATTCCTCACGTAGGCAACAAGCGCGTATTGGATGGGACCTTGGTTGGGGGTCATGGCCAACCTGTTCATTATAGGCGGGGACGGTCAGAGTGCAAACCGGCAGCCCGGAATTGCACTCTGATCGGTGAAGCTGGGCTAGTTTGCAACAGGGCGAGAGGTGTTATCAGGAGTGCTGCTGGCTGGTGCTGCAGTCTCCTTATAGGTTGCAACCTCGTCTCCACGGAAGTACTTAGCCTTCTGCTGGCGCATTTCAGGCATCGCCGCGTATGGCTTGCTGTAGTCGTTATTGGCGTTCCAGAAGAGGAAGCCGTTGCCGCCCTTGGTTTTTGCGACTGCAACCTGAACACGAATGTATTCGGGCGAATACGTCTTTGTCTTCCATCCAAAAGCCTGCAGCCAGGGGCGCAGGACCACGCCGGTATCAGCCGTCACCTTCTGGAAGCGTGCCATCGACTCGCCAATGAAGTGCTCTGGAGCGTCGCCAGGAAGCTTATAGCCGTCCATACCGTAGAAGTGCGACGGATAGATCATGGGCGACATTACATCGCAATACCGTGCCATCTGCGGAATGTCCTGGCCGGTGTGCGACAGGTCGACCGGACGCTGCCACGCCATCACGCCAAAGACATCGAGCGAGAAGAGCACGCCAGATGGCTTCAACTCAGATTGCGCCTTCTTAAGGAATGCAGCGATTACGTCTGCGCGCTTCCAGTCAGGATGCTGCGACTCGAAAACAAACTTTGCGTCCTTCTGATCGCCTTCGGCAGGGAATCGGACGTAGTCAAACTGGATTTCATCCGCGCCATTAGCGGCGGCGAACTTTGCAAGTCCGATGTTGTATTCCCAGATCTTCGGATTCGAAGCATCTGTCCAAACGAGCTTGCCGTTTTCGCGCCATGCGCCGCCGCGCCGTGACTGCACGGCCAGTTCAGGATGCTTCGCAACCAGTGCTTCATCGCGGAAGATCGCAATGCGTGCGATTGCATGCATACCCTGCGAGTGCAGGAACGCCGTGAACTTCGGCAGGTTGCGGATCGGGTAGCCCTTCTGATCGGGTGCTAACGGCAGGCCAGTAGGAACGCTGATCGAACCGTCCGAGTCCTTAATATCGAACACCACGCTGTTGCCGCCGGCCTCGCGCCACTTGCGGATGATCTCCTGACCCTTCGCGCTTCCGGCCATAGTACCGGTCAGATACACTGCGCGCACTTCGAAGTTCTTGGAAATAAGTACGGGCTTTTCCGACCAGTTCTCCTTATACGAAGGAATCGTGATTTCGGAGCCCGGTTTCGGCCAAATGCCCTTAATGTCGGGGTTGGCGGCGCGAATCGCCTTTTCCAATTCGCTGCCGGTCATGAAGGTGGTCAGCGGCAGATAGTGGTGAACGAGTCCGGGAACACTCTCACCCTTTGCAACCTTGTGAATATGCGTATCCGATGGGACCACTCGTGCGGGAGGTGTCGTCATCGGTGCAGCGGCGGGCTTCGTGTCGGGAGCAGGTGCTGCAGGCGCGGACGCCACTGTGGCCGCTTTTACGGTGTGTGAGCGAGGCGAAACTTTGAGGATGATAACGAGTACCGCAATCAAAATAGCGGCCGAGGTGAAAACTGAGAGCGCGACTTGCTTCCGAGACATGGGCTAAATCCAGAGTTGAATCTGAGCCGGATACTAGCACGCAAGTACGTTGTGCAATGAGAGTAGATCACCTGAGTTCCGCACTATTTTTCCTTCAAGGGTAATCAAATGTGTTCGGGGCAGAGAGCGAGGCTTTCGGATACGCAAACCTACAAAGATTCTTTTGGCACGCATCTGCATCTAACAACAGCAACGAGTGGATTTGGGGCGAGTGTTCAGCGGTTCTTATTGGGAACGTATTCAGCACTGAAAAGTACAGATACAACGCGGAACTCCCGTTTCTCCATCTCAGAACTCGACCTCTAATGCCGGAGGTTTTCCCTCACACACAGGGTAAGATTATGAAAACCGGACTCAATGCGGCTCTTGACCCTACACGGCGCTCGGCGGACGCCCAAGAATTTGATAACGCCATTCGGCGCAAAATCGTGGGTCAGGATGATGCAGTCGAAAAAGTGACAGAGATCTACCAGATGTTTCTGGCGGGATTAAATCCGCCTGGACGTCCCGTTGGCAACCTCCTCTTCCTGGGGCCAACTGGTTCGGGCAAAACCCGTGTGGTAGAAGCGATTGCAGAGGCGCTCTTCGGAGATCCTCGCGCGATCGTAAAAATCGACTGCGCTGAATTCCAGCATTCGCACGAGATAGCGAAATTGATTGGATCTCCCCCAGGATACTTGGGACATCGTGAAACTCACCCCCTGCTCACGCAGGAGGCACTGAACCAGTGGCATACTGACCGGCTGAAGCTCTCGCTGTTACTGTTTGACGAAATCGAAAAAGCGAGTGACGCACTTTGGCAGTTGTTGCTTGGAATCCTAGACAAGGCCACTCTCACGCTCGGTGACAACCGGCGTGTTGACCTATCACAGTGTTTAATCGTGCTGACGTCCAACCTGGGCGCTGGTGAAATGAATGAGCTACTGAACGGCAGCATGGGATTCGCGCAGCCCAGTGGCGAAATCGACAACAAGATTGATGACAAGATGAACCGTACGGCCATCGAAGCGGCACGGCGCAAGTTCTCGCCGGAGTTCATGAACCGCATCGACAAGGTCGTTGTCTTCAAAACGCTTCGTCAGGATCATCTCGAAAAGATCCTCGAGATCGAGTTGGGACTTGTACAGCAGCGGATCTTACAGGCAACTGGCAACAATCAGTTCGTCTTTAGTTGCACGCCGAAAGTGAAAGAACTTCTTCTGCGCGAGGGTACCGACCCGAAATATGGAGCACGTCATTTAAAGCGCTCCATTGAGAAGAACATAGTGTTCCCCTTGGCGAATCTAGTCGCGACGGGGCAGATCAAACTCGGAGACTTCATCCGCATCGATCTGAATGAAATCGGTACGATGACGTTTGTGAAAGAGGCTGAGGGTGCCCTTGTCCCGGTGCTGCTAGAAAAGTACGGACCGGAGTTTACTTCGCAGCATGTAGCCAAAGCTGGACGTCCTGCGCGTCGCGACGTGGCGGCTTCCGGTGGGCCATTGCTCGAGCACAAATAGCTTGAGCCAGAAAGTTCATGAGTTCTGAGGGAATGGCCAATGCCATTCCCTCATTGCTTGTATAGAGTGCGTTTTGCATTCTAAATTCAATTGAGAGGGGCCAGTGCGATGAGATTTCGTTATCCCTACATGTTCCGAGCTGTAGTCCTCACGGTTGTTCTCTCTCTTGTATCCCCCGCCGCAATCGCGCAACACATCCGTCAGGATGAGAACGGACGAGTCGTTCCCGAACTGAGCGGCGTCCGTGTCAGTCCGGAAGAGCAGATCAAAGTAGGTCACCAGGCTGTCGCTGAAGTTTACAAGCAGATGCCTGTGTTGCCTGACAGTAGTCCTGTTACGCGATTTGTTCAGCGCATGGGCGCCCGATTGACGCGGAGAGCACCAGGATACGCCTGGCCCTTTGAATTCCATGTAATCGCGCAGAAAGAGATCAACGCCTTTGCGCTTCCTGGTGGCCCGATCTTCATAAATCTGGGGAGCATTCAGTCTGCGAACGAAGACGAACTTGCTGGTGTAATGGCGCACGAAATCTCCCACGTCGTAATGCAACACACTGCTCGCGACGCGGGAAAGCAGCAAACGACCCAAACGTTAGGCGCGCTGGGAGCAATTGTCGCAGGCGTTTTGCTTGGAAATGGAATGGCGGGGAACCTTGCTTCGGGCGCTATCCAGCTTGGTGCTGGAGCGATCTCAATGAAGTATTCCCGCGAGGATGAGAGCGAGGCTGATTTGCTCGGCGCGCAGATCATGTACGACGCTGGCTACAATCCATACGCTCTTGCTGAATTCTTCCAGAAGCTTGGACAGCAGGGCGGCAACAGTATCCAGTTCCTGAGTGATCACCCGAATCCTGGAAATCGTGCTGAAAGCGTGCGGCAGGCAATCCAGCGTTTCCCGGCAAAAAGCTATCCGCGAAGGGACAGTGCTGAGTTCGTCTCGATGAAGCGAGTCGCCGACAACATGCACGCATTCACGGCCCAACAGATCGCAAATCATCGCGGCCCCTGGAATCTCGGAGGACCGGACTCCGGCGCTGCATCCTCAGCTCCGTCCGCCGGAGGCATCGAGGGCGTTAGCTATGAGCAGGTTCGTCCATCCGGTTCATGGAGTCAGTTCCGGCAGAGCGGAGTTGAATTTGACTATCCTTCGAACTGGGAACTATCCAACAGTCAGGGAGGAATAATCGTCGCTCCTCCAGCCGGTGTCGGATCGAACGGAGCCATTGCATACGGATTGTCAATTCGCGCCACGAGGTCGGAATCGCAAGCGGGAGACGTGCGCGAAGTGGCACGTGCGCTCGCTGATGACATTGTGCAGAGTAATCCGGGGATGAAGGTGATCGGTGGCCCGAACCGGTTACGCGTCAATGGAACGCAAGCGATCGCCTACGATTTCGTCGGGGACAGTCCTTTGCGTGGAGGCAACGGTCCTTTGCGCGAGCGCGACTGGCTAGTGACAATTCCGCGCGAAGGCGGATCGAGCGTGGCATTGATCTTTACCGCGCCCGACCGTGACTACTCACAACTGAAAGGGACGTTTCAGAGGATGCTGCGAAGCTTTCGCGTTCAGTAGCGCGATGAGCCCTGCACGGCAGCAATGCTCAATTGCTGCCGTACGCGCGCAAGCGCAGCTTCTGCGGTGAGCCCGTACTTCTTCTTCAGGTCATCTGGTTTCCCATGCTCGATGAACTGATCGGGCCAGCCGACGCGAATCACTGGTGTGCTCAGTCCTACCCGGTTCAACTCTTCGAGGACCGCGCTGCCAAAACCTCCCGCGAGAACGTGATCTTCCAAGGTGACCAGTATCTCGGCACGCTGCGCAAAGTGCGCAATCATGTCGGTGTCGAGCGGTTTGGCAAAACGCGCAT
This sequence comes from Koromonas humicola, assembly GCF_059726255.1. Taxonomy (NCBI): domain Bacteria; kingdom Pseudomonadati; phylum Acidobacteriota; class Terriglobia; order Terriglobales; family Koromonadaceae; genus Koromonas; species Koromonas humicola. Next base: position 2,984,431 of record NZ_AP040873.1, on the reverse strand, counting down.
TGACAACAGCGGCGGAGACGCCTTCTGTCGCAAGGGCTTCGGCCATTTCACGTGCAACCGGAAGCATTGTTCCGAGCGAGAAGATTGCGACGCGGTCGTTTCCGCTGTGCTCCAGTAACTCCGCCTGTCCAATCGGGATTGCGATAGGCTCGTCCTTGACCGGCGTGCCGGGACCAACTCCGCGAGGATAGCGAATCGCAATCGGTCCGTTGTGCTGCAAAGCCGTGTACAACATGTCGGCGAGTTCATCCTCGTCCTTCGGGCTCATGTGCACGAGATTGGGAATACCTCTCAGATAGCTGATGTCGAAGAGACCATGATGCGTTGGGCCGTCGTCTCCACTCAGGCTGCCGCGATCCATGCAGAAGATGACCGGGAGATTCTGCAGGCACACATCGTGAACAATCTGATCGAAGCTTCGCTGCAAGAAGGTGGAGTAGATCGCGACAAACGGCTTGAATCCCTTCGTAGCCATTCCCGCGGCAAACAGCACTGCATGCTCTTCGGCGATTCCAACGTCGTAGTACTTGTCCGGATGCACGGCACGGAATCGATCGAGCGCGGTTCCATTAGGCATTGCAGCCGTGATGGCGATGACGCGTTTATCGTTCTTGGCCAATTGCGACAGGGAATCGGCGAAGACTTCGGAGTAGGTGCGTTGGCTGAGCGGTTTGGTTTCGCCAGTCTCCGGATTGTAAGGTCCGAGCCCGTGAAACTTCTTCTGCTTCTCCATCGCAGGCTCAAAGCCCTTGCCCTTCTGCGTTATTACATGCAAGATCACTGGGCGTTCGAGCTTTTTAAGGAACTGGAACGTGCGGATCAGTGTTGCGATGTCGTGCCCATCTGTAGGCCCGTAGTACTTCAGGCCAAATTCTTCAAAGATCACCGATGGCCAGAGCATGCTCTTGGCGGCCTCTTCGGCTTTTCGCGCAACCTGCGCAGCGGACTTTCCGCCCACTTTTTCGACCAGTTTGGCCGCGCGCTCATACAGTCGGTGATATTGCGGCGTAGTGACGATCTTGTTGAAGTAGGTCGCGATGGCGCCTACGTTCTTATCAATCGACCACTTGTTATCGTTCAGCACGATAATGAGACGCTTAGTTTGCGAAGCAATATTGTTCAGCGCCTCGTGCGTAATTCCGCAGGTGAACGCAGCATCTCCGGCGAGTGCTACAACATGCTCTTTGCCCCCCAGCCGATCTCGTGCAACGGCCATTCCCAGCGCAGCAGAAAGGGCTGTGCCTGCATGTCCCGCGCCGTAGCTGTCGTGTTCACTTTCGGTTCGAAGCATGAAGCCATTCAGACCACCCGGCGTGCGGATCGTGGAGAAGCGATCGCGCCGTCCGGTCAGCAATTTGTGGACGTATGCCTGGTGGCTCACGTCGAAGAGGAAGTGGTCCTCGGGCGTGTCGAAGACGTAATGCATGGCGATCGTCAGTTCGACGACCCCAAGATTGGGGCCGAGGTGGCCGCCGTTGCGAGCAAGCACCGTGATGAGTTCGTTGCGAATCTCCTCGGCAAGCTGGTTCAGTTCGAGGAGAGAAAGGCGCTTAACGTCGGCTGGGGAATGAATATCGTCAAGAATCTGCGTCATGCTGATCGACTATGTTACTGCCTAATACCTTTTCTGTGCGGCTGCTTGGAAGTGAAAATGCGAAAGGCGCGTTCCGTTCGCGCCTTCCATATCAGTGACTTGCTCTGACTGAGGTCAGCTCCTAGTTGTGGATGACGCGCTGCTCTGACCTGCTGCTGATTCCTGCTTCGGAAATACGCGTTCGAATATCTTGTCCACGTTTCGCAATTGACGGTTAAGGTCAAAAGCGTAATCCAGCGTCTCCTTGGGAACCTTCGAGGTTATCTCGGGGTCGGAGGAGACCAGTTCTCGAAAGTTCTTTTCCTCCCGCCATGCCTTCATCGCATTGCGTTGCACGATACGGTATGCGTCCTCACGAAGCACCCCGGCTTCCACCAGATCGAGCAGCAATTGACCGCTAAACACAAGTCCGCCCGTCGAGTTCAAGTTGCGCAACATGCGCTCCGGATAGACGAGCATTGTGTCGACAATGTAGGTCGTCTTGGCAAGCAGGTAATCAAGGAGAATCGTCGAATCCGGCAGAATGACACGCTCCACGGAGGAGTGCGAGATGTCGCGCTCGTGCCACAGTGCAACGTCATCAAATGCGGCCTGCACGTTGCCGCGAATAACCCGCGACAAACCGGAGATCTGTTCGCACGTGACCGGATTTCGCTTGTGCGGCATGGCCGAAGACCCCTTCTGCTTCTCGCTGAAGTACTCCTCCGCTTCGCGTACTTCGGTCTTTTGCAGATGACGAACCTCGGTCGCGATCTTGTCGAGCGTACAGGAGATCACTGCGAGCGTTGCGACGTAGAAGGCATGACGATCACGCTGGATAACTTGTGACGACACCGCAGCAGGCTCTAGCCCGAGCCGGTTGCAAATTAGCTCTTCATACTTTGGATCAAGGTGCGCACCGTTACCGACCGCTCCACTCAGCTTGCCGACCCGCATCTGCCCTGTAGCGAAATCAAAGCGTTCAAGGTTGCGCTTCATCTCGCTGTACCAATTGGCGATCTTCAGTCCGAAAGTGATGGGCTCGGCGTGGACTCCGTGAGTGCGTCCGATTTGCGGTGTATGTCGGAACTCGAAGGCGCGACGCTCGAGAACTTCCAGGAATTTCTCGATATCCGCTCTCAAAATGACGGACGCCTGCTGCACAAGAAGTGCCTGCGCTGTATCCACTACGTCATTGGAGGTCAGTCCGTAGTGTAGCCATCGAGATTCTGGCCCGACTTTCTCCGCCACGGCCGTGGTGAAGGCAATCACGTCGTGCTTCACCTCTGCTTCAACCTCGTGAATGCGGGCGACTTCAAATGCAGCACCCTTGTCACGAATGGCGCGGGCCGCAGCTTCCGGCACAATGCCTGCTTCTGCCAAGGTTTCGCTGGCCGCGACCTCGACCTGCAACCAGGTGCGGAACTTGTTTTCGTCACTCCAAATCTTCCCCATTTCTGGGCGCGTGTAGCGAGGTATCAAGACGAACTCCTATCTGAGGGCTGAATTATCTATTTTATCAACCGGATGCCCACGAAGAGAGGATCGTGTGGGCAAAAAAGAAGGCCGGGAGCGTCCCGGCCTCATACAGGAGGTCCTTTTCTCTTGAACTTGTCTGGTGCCGGCGGAAAAGGGAACCGGGCCGTGCAAACTTTGCTGCTTAACGCAGACTTGTGGCGTTGTCTTCTGAAACGCCGAGCAACTCGCTCATCTCTTCATAGAGGAAACCTCGGCCTGGGCGATAAGGCTGTACCCATTTGCCGTCAACCACAAACTGCGGAATCGCGCGCTTGCCCGTGTGCCGGATGACCTCTTCGGCTGCGCCGGGAGTGGTCTCAATGTTGATTTCCGTGTAGGGAATCTTGTTCTTGTCGAGGAAGCGCTTCGCTTCGCGGCAGTCGTAGCACCAGGGGGCCGAATACACAAGCAGTTGCATACTCAATAGATGTCCTCACGTGAGAGAAGTTTCAAAATACCGGGTCAGTGTCGCAGATTTTTTATGTTGTATATTGCTGAATCTTTAACCTGTTTGACACCTCTCGCGTGCAACGTGGCTTGGCTCCAAACCCTCTCAAAGGAGAAATCGCCCACAAGGAGCCATATGTACCATCACGTAAAAAAGCTGATGTACACCGTGAGAATCGGCGAAGCGGATCCCAGGTTCGGCAACATGCTTCTGGAACAGTTTGGCGGCGCAAACGGGGAACTTGCCGCTGCAATGCAATACTCCATTCAGGGATTCAACTGCGAAGATGCCGAGCGCAAAGATCTGCTCATGGATATCGGTACCGAGGAACTCAGCCATCTTGAAGTTGTTGGCGCGCTTATCCGGATGCACCTGCAGCCGATGAAGACGGGACGGCAGGCGGCCGAGGCTGATCCCCTTGTCTCAATCGCGGGCGGCGGTGGCGTCGCACTGTTTAATTCCATGGGCGATCCATGGACTGCCGACTATCTCAAGATTACCGGCGACCTCGCTGTTGACCTTCGAAGCAATATCGCTGCCGAGGCCCGTGCCAAAATCGTTTATGAACGACTAATTAACTTCACCGATGATACTGGTTCCAAGGAAGCTTTGCAGTTCCTGATGACCCGCGAAATCACCCACATGAAGGCGTTCACTGCCGCGCTGGAGACCATGGACAAGCCCGCCTTCTCCATCGGCACCATTGCACCGACTCCGGGCTTGGTCGATCAATTCTTCAATGACTCCACGGGGGTGGATGAGGAACTCGGGGAAGAGAATGCTACACAGATCGTGAAGCATGCTGGGTTGCAACTGGTTGAGTCTCCGATCTTCGACGGTGATGGGCTCGACACCAAGGCTTATAAGCCGGTTCCCGGGTCCGAAAAGATATCTCCGGCTGACTCGCGGCCGGTAGGTGATAGGTCGCCACGCAAACGGGCTAGCTAACAATTGTTAATGGGCAAAGAAACGCCGCTGGATTGCTCCAGCGGCGTTTCTTTGCCTCAGACGCGTTAGTTGTTGCAGAGCAGAGCGCCGTCCGTCTTCTCTTCGCCTACTTCGCGATAGAAAAGCTGGTTGTTCTCGAGGTAGACCTCGACAAACGCCGGACGCGTCTTGATGCTGCCCTGGATTAACGCCTCGGACAAAGGATCCTCCACGTACTTCTGGAGAGCCCTGCGCAGAGGACGAGCGCCGTAGCTGCGGTCGGTGATCGTCTTGTCCAGAATCCACTTGCGGGCGTCTTCTGTGACAGTTATCGTGATCGCGCGCTGCGCCAGGTTGTGGTTCAACTGCGTGACCATGAGTTCGACGATCTGGTTCAGATCCTGCTCGCTCAGGGCGTTGAAGATCACGACTTCATCCAGACGGTTGAGGAATTCCGGATTGAAGGTCTTCTTGACCTCGCTCCGTACCATCTCCTCGACCTTCTCGCTGATGTTCTCGTCCTTGTTCGACGAGAAGCCCAGACCTTCGCGCTTGATCATGTGCCGAGCACCAATGTTGGAGGTCATGATCAGAATGACGTTCTTGAAGTCCACGGTATTGCCGAGACCGTCCGTCAACTGACCGTCTTCAAAGACCTGCAACAGGATGTTGAACACATCCGGGTGCGCCTTCTCGATTTCGTCGAGCAGCACAACCGAATACGGTGCACGCTTTACGCGCTCGGTAAGCTGACCACCCTCTTCGTAACCCACGTATCCCGGAGGCGAGCCGATCAACTTGCTGACCGAATGCTTTTCCATGTACTCCGACATATCGAAGCGAATCAGGCTCTTCTCGCTGCCGAACATGAACTGCGCCAGGGTCCTTGCGACTTCGGTCTTGCCGACGCCGGTCGGGCCGAGGAACAGGAACGAGCCAATCGGACGTCCTGGATTTTTGAGCCCTGCACGCGAGCGACGGATTGCACGGGCTAGAGCCGAAATGGCCTTTGCCTGCGAGATCACACGCTTGTGCAGTTCCTCTTCAATGCGCAACAGCTTTGCCGACTCTTCTTCCTTAATTGCCGCTACCGGAACACCCGTCCAGCGGGACACGACTTCTTCGATGTCCTCGCGCTGCACAATTCCCGTGGAGCTTTCGTCAAGGTGGAATTTCTCGCGAAGGGCACGCAGGTTCTCGCGCTCCTTGCGTTCTTCATCGGAATAGAAACGAGCCTTCTCAAACTCATGGTTCGCGATGGCGTTTTCCATGCGATGAACGATGAACTTGATTCGCTTCTGTACCTCAGTGATCTCTTCAGGCAAAGCGGACTGCCGCAGTTTGACGCGCGCACCCGCTTCGTCGATGAGGTCAATGGCCTTATCGGGCAGGAAGCGATCCGGGATGTAGCGGTTCGAATGCGACACCGCGAAGTTGATGGACTCGTCCGTGTAGCTGACCGCGTGGAATTTCTCGTAGCGGTCCTTGATCCCCATCAGGATCTTGATCGAGTCCGACTCGTTTGGCGGCGGCACTTTCACGGCCTGGAAGCGGCGCTCAAGCGAACGATCCTTCTCGATCGACTTGCGATACTCACCAGGTGTCGTCGCGCCAATGCACTGAATCTCGCCGCGAGACAGGGCGGGCTTCAGGATGTTGGCGGCGTCGAGCGAACCTTCTGCCGAGCCCGCGCCTACTAGCGTGTGTAGCTCGTCGATGAAGATGATGGAGTTCTGATTCTCGATCAACTCCTTCATGATCGTCTTGAGCCGCTCTTCAAATTGACCGCGATACTTGGTGCCAGCGACGATCAGCGAAAGATCGAGGGCGAGCACGCGCTTGTCGGCGAGGAATGATGGTACTTCGCCGTCGGCGATGCGCTGCGCCAGACCTTCGACGATTGCCGTCTTGCCCACGCCGGGCTCGCCGATCAGCACCGGATTGTTCTTCGTGCGGCGGCATAGAATCTGAATAGTACGGTCCACTTCGCCATCGCGACCCACAAGCGGGTCAAGCTGGTTCTCCATCGCGGCCTGCGTCAGGTCGCGCGAGAACTCCGCAAGCAATGAGGACTCGCGGTTTGCGGCGCGTTGTGGCTGTTGCTGCACCTTTTCCTGCGTTGTGCGCTGCAATTCTTCACGGATGGCGGCAAGCTTAAGACCGCGCTCGGCCAGAATTTCTGCAGCGAAGCACTTCTCTTCGCGCAACAGGCCAAGCAGAAGATGCTCGGTGCCGATGTGCTTGTGACTTAGTCGCTCGGCTTCTTCCGAGGCATACGCAAGCACGCGCTTGCACTCATTGCTGAGCGGCAGATCGACGCTGGTAGACACCTTCTCCCGAACCGTCGTGTGGGCTTCAATCTGCTTACGGATAGAGTCCACCGAGGAATGCTGGCGTAGAAAGCGATTGGTCAGCGCCTTGTCTTCGCGCAGCAGACCAAGCAGAAGGTGCTCCGTTTCAATATACGGAGAGCCAAACTGGCTGGCTTCATAACGTGCGAAGAAAATCACGCGCCTTGCTTTTTCGGTGTACCGTTCAAACATTTTGTATCTCCAAGTCCCTCCGCCTCGGCCATTACCGATGACGGGCGACCTTCTCCTGCCCCACCCCTGGTACCACCGGAGAACCTCCTCCGAGGACCGTGACAGAATCCGCTTGGCGGATTCCGACCGATCGACGAAATGCCGATCGGAAAAAATACTACACCCTGTCTTTTTTGCTGCCGCGAAAAAGGGCGGCCAGTGTTTCTTTGATCCGCAGCTCGTGAGTGTTACGCCAATATGCCACTAAATGACCGCTAAGGCAATGAACCCGGGGATGACGATAATGACTCGGGTCTAACTTCGGTAACAGTGCCGCCCTGCAATGAAAGAACCCGCCCACAACGGCTTGCGAACGTCAGATTGTGCGTGACAATGATTGACGTCAAACTGTAGTCGGTGTGGAGTCTCGATATCAGTTCGAAAACGGACTCGGCCGTTCGATTATCAAGATCCCCAGTCGGCTCATCGGCTAACAACATCCGGGGAGACGTTACTAAAGCCCTTGCCAGCGACACCCTTTGTTGCTCGCCGCCAGAAAGTTCTCCGGAACGATGGTGGCCTCGATCCGCCAACCCTACCTCGTCCAGCCATTTGGCTGCTTCGGCCTCTGCTTTGCGACGGCTTTCGCCGCGAAGGTACAACGGCATCGCCACATTCTCAAGGGCCGTAAACTCAGGAAGCAGGTAATGAAACTGCCATACGTACCCGATTTGCCGATTGCGAAATTCAGCGGCGTCAACCTCGGACAAGGAAGTCAAGCGGATGTTGCTGAAGAAAACCTCGCCGTCACTAGCCGTGTCGAGTGCGCCCAGAATATGCAACAGAGACGACTTGCCCGCCCCACTTTGGCCTACGATCGCCAGCATTTCGCCTTCACGAACTCGGAAAGACAGGTTGTCAAAGAGCACAAGGTCTGTTGTCCCTGAGGGATAAACCTTGCGAAGACCCTCGACTCGGAGGATCTCGTCTTTTCCTATTGGATGCACCCTACGTTCTCCCTGGTGCAAATTCAAAGCAGTGCAAACGATTGTTTTTACTGGTGAACTTGCGACTTCGTTTCTGACCGACTTGCCTATTCATTAGAGCACGATGGGGAACCCGGATTCGGTGATTACCGAGCGATGAGTTCCAAAACCGATACGGAGCCAAATTGGCTCCGTATCGGGATGATGACAGATGAAACGGGACCTCCCGTCCCGAAATCCGGGGCGGCAGAGCCGTCCTCTACTCGTATCGCAACGCTTCGGCCGGCAACACGCGGGCGGCTGACTGCGATGGATAGACCGTTGCTATGAAGCTGATTGCAAGCGAAACGACAGCAACAATCACCGCATCGATGATCCGGGGTGCAAAAGGTACATAGTCTATGGCGTACACCTCGGCGGAAAGGGTGATCCAGTGATAGTGCCCGGCAAGCACGGCGACTGTGCAACCAACGATCAGCCCCAGAGCAGTACCAATGATGCCTATAAGCAATCCCTGCCAGATAAAAATGCGGCGGACCTGCTCACGTCGGGCTCCCATCGATACCAGGACGGCGATATCGCGGGTCTTTTCCATAACCATCATTATCAGTGAGATGAGGATGTTCAGCGCCGCTACGAACACGATTAGTCCGATGGTGATGAATGTGACAACCCGCTCCAATCGCAGAGCGCGGAAGAGCGCGCGATTCTGATCCATCCAGTTCGTGGTTTGGAAGCCTTTGCCTGCCGCAGCCTCGATCTGGTTGCCGATTGATCCCGCTTTGTAGATATCGTCAACTTTGAATTCAAGAACGCTGGCGATGTCCCCAAGGCTGAATAACTGCTGAGAGTCGGCCAGAGAGCACAAAGCCCAGGTCGAGTCGTAGTCATAGAAACCGGATTGGAACACTCCAACCACTTTGAATCGCATGTACCGGGGAACCATGCCGAAGGGTGTCAACTCACCTTGTGGACTTGTGACAAGCACGACTGAGCCGACGGTCGCTCCCAGATTCTGTGCCAGATCCTTTCCTAGAACTATGGGCGGCATAGACGCGATCCGGTCGGCGGCGCCTTGCAGAGAGGAAGGATCCGAGTCAACCGAATTGGTCGGCGATGGTGGGGCCTGTGCCTCCTGCTGATGTCGGTCCTGAGCATCGGTCAGCGGCTGTGCGCTGCCCTCGTGCACTGTGTTGAGCAGAGCAGTTACGCGTCTCTCATCGGCAGGAACGATCCCTTTCAGCACAGCCCCATTGGCTTGCGCTCCGCGTGAAATCAGAACCTGCTCATACACCGCAGGGGCAGCAGCCTGCACGTGAGGAACTTTTTCCAGCCGATCCTTTAAGGCAGCGTAGTCGTGAATGCCGTCGTTCTCGACTCGCATAAGGTTGACGTGCGACGTCGAGCCGAGAAGGCGTTGCTGCATGTCTTCGCGGAAGCCGTTATTGATGGCTAGAGCAATGATGAGCGACGCGACTCCGGCAGCGACACCGAGAATCGAGATGGCCGTTATGACTCCAATCACCGCTTGGCGTCGCTTAGCACGGAGGTACCTGGCGGCGATAAAAACTTCAAAGCGCATATTCCTGATTATAGAAGCTGAAGGGGAATGAGCGTCTCGTCAGTGTTTAGGAAGTGGGAGAATTGCTGGAGTCTTTTCGCAGTAAGATTCCCAGCCTGCGCCAAAACGTGAATGAAGTTCACGCTCCTCAAACGCAATCATCACGGCTCCAGTGATCAGAGCAGAGGCCAATAGACCCCAGCACGCCAGAGTCCCGGCCCCGATTGCGAACCCTAGCATGGTGCAGACGTGCCCGAGGTACATGGGATGTCGAACTATGCGGTGCACGCCGGAGGTGATCAGTTCATTCCTGTCGTGCTGTGGGTCCAACTCGGGCTTGCCAATAACGCGCATCAGAGAGAACTCACGTACTGTATTGACATACATAAGTATAGAAACCGCCCACAACGGAAATGCTGCGAGCCATGATTGATAGCTCTCATAAAGCATAGTCTCTCGCCATGGAAAGGAGACTGCCCATGCTATGCACCACGTCATCAGCCACAGCGGTCCAAGTATTGCCAACTTGCGCCGAGCTTTGCGCCAGCGTTGTGCGAATGGATGCACCATCATCCAGTAGGCGGGGATCGTCGCGTAGATACCTCACGCTAGCCACGATGCAAGTCGGAGCAGGTGCATCATAAGCGTGCACCTGAATGGACAGCTTGACGAGTGCGTGTCAGGAACTCCTCCCGTAAACTCAAGACAGTTGCTCTAAAAAGTATTGCAGAGGCTCTGAGCAGACGAGCAGTATTGCAACGTGCTAAGCAATATAGATTGCGCAGTATCCATCAGCAAGGACATCGGAACGAATGCAGCGGATGAACTGCGCGCAAACAAAGCGTCATAGCGCAATGAATGGCTAATCAAAAATCATCGCTCACATCTTAGTTCGAGTTAGTCCTCAAATGATGAGAATTGGCGTGGAGTGCTCGTGAGCGCGAGAACTGTTCGGTCGTTCTTTTTCCGCCGACGGATGGTACAGCCTGCGAATGTTGTCGCACATCTACTCAAGAGCCACCAACTTTATGTGAGGTAGTAACCCAATGAGTTGCGACGCTCATTCTGGAGCTTCCTGCGCGCCCTTTATGCGAGCTTGCGCAGGCGGACTTCTCGGTAGTTTGCTTATCGTCCTTGCAAGTTGCGGAACCGGTCAAGTAGCTTCAAGCGCATCCACTCCCACCACTGCACCGTCTGCGACCCCGACTCCAGCGACAACCACTAATTCGTCCGGTGGACCTGCTATTACGATTCCCGCGGCAGCTAGCGTCACATCTCCGGTTCTTATTGGTGGATCTCCTGGCGAAGTTCAAAACGTTGATCACATGAGATTGCTACTCGATGGCAACACCAGCGTTTTCGATAGTCTCGCCGCGCCGTACGAGAACAAATGGATCTTCCTGCCTGAGGGACAGCACCAAATCACGCTCGCCGCATACGACGTCAAGAACAACCAGCTTGCTGCGACGCCCGTATCGATAAGTGTGAATGGACAGGTATCGCCCACAGTAATGAGCCAACTGCAGAAGCTGCCTGATTGGCTTTGGTGTACTGCGACGCGTGGCGGGCAGCCTTGCGCTAGCGGATTGGGAAACGCAACATCGACTCAAGTGTTGAATCAGACCTCGCCGTCTCTGAGTGGCTCCTCGACCAAATTCACGATTGGTGGTCCGAAAGGATATTCCAATGCACTGTGGTGGGTGTCGGTGGGCGGTGGCACTCTGCTGTCACGTTTCACGTATGAGATGGATTTCTATATGGATAATGCGGCGGTGTCCGAGGCGCTTGAGTTCGACCTGAACCAAAGCTTTCAAGGATTGCGTTACACGTGGGGCACGGAATGCAGTTTCCTGAACACTCACAAATGGGACGTATGGGATCCGAAGGGGCAGAAATGGGTTAGATCCTCTGCGCCTTGTCCGCAACTTTCGTCGAACGAGTGGCACCATCTGAAATGGGAGTTCGAGCGGATTAACAACCAGGTGCATTACATCAGCGTCACAGTGGACAGTAATACGTACCCTGTCGATATCTATCTCAATCCGCAGCCAAACTGGAATTCGAGTGACCTGAATGTGGCTTTCCAATTGGATGGGGACTACAAGCAGACGCCATACAATGTCTGGCTCGACAACGTCACGCTGACGGCTTCATATTGAGTCGCGTTGACCGGAGTACCGCAATCACCCCAAACCGTGATAGCAGTCACCGACACTAAAGTGGTAACTCGCTATAAATGCGAGTTCTGGTGATAGTTGATGCCGGCTCCTGTCATCTCGCCACGAGAGTGGGCGTGGGTGACTTTTACCATGCGAAGTTCATCGGCGGGAACTCGCCTCAGGGATGGGTCTCCTGGTTAGAGGGGGAGCTATGCGCCCGACTCTTTCGAAGGTGCTTGTGTATGTGCTCGAGCGTCGGCGCCGGTTATGGGTCGCGGTGGCTGCGATCACTTTCTTTTTTGGGATGTTCGAGTTTCTGGTCTCGCGCTGGTTGCTTACAGTGCATATCGCCCCGAATTTGCATGCAGCACTACAGGCGACAATAGTAGGTATTGGCGCAGGTTTTGCGCTATGGATTTTGCTGCTCGGGGTTCTGGAACGGCGACAGATCATCGCAGATGAAATTCGACGAGTGGCTGAGCTAAATCATGCGATCCGCAACTCGCTCGAGGTGATCGTTCTTGCCCACTACGGCGACGGAGATTGCGAGCACAAGGCAATGGTGCTGGACTGCACAGCGCGAATCGATCGCACTTTGAAGAAATTGTTTCCTGCAATTGCCCGCGATCCCGTGGCCCTGGATCTTAGAGAAAAGTTTCATATCGACGACGAAAAGAGTGCATGATCCTGGGGGGCCGTGAATCACGGCCCCTTTGCAGTTCAGCGGCGCTGGCCGTAACCTTCGCGGTATCCTTCCTCGTATCCGCTGCGATAGTCGCGCTTGTAGTCGCCCCGATTGCCGAATTCATTGCGGTATCCACGATCTGGATGTTTATAGCCGAGGCCATAATGCCAACGACGATGGGCATCGCGGTCAGCGCGGCCGTCACCAATTCCATCACGGAATCCTTGGCGATAGCCGGGATTGCGGCCTTCAAACCGCCTGTCGTGTTCCCAGTCGCGATTCCTGTCTCTGTCGTCCCGATCTCTATCGTCTCGATCTCTGTGGTCCCTATCGCGGTCTCGATCATGGTCGCGATCGTGAGGTGGCGGGGCGGGTTCCTGTGGGTAAGGCGATGGGCCAACGTATTGCGCCACTGCCGATAGCGGTAGCAGCGCGAGGCATAGAAGTGGAACGAAGATCCAGCGTGCCTTCATAATTCCTCCAATAGCCTTTCGCGCGGGATTCAACGCTTGACTTAGGATGCCTCCCCCGAAACCCGGGGTTTGTCCGCCATCATCGTGTCCGGAACTCAGGACTGTAAAGGCAGTCGAATCTGGAGTGCCCACTTTCAGCAGCAGAACGTTGGAGAACACGGCACGTTATTCGGACGTGCTCGGGATAGCCACTCAGTGTGCTTGGGTAGAGCGGGAGTTAGGCTGTCCTTACTTGGGTTTGCGAACCGCACGGTTGGCGCGAGGCAGAATTTCTGATCCGTGGAGATGGTGCATCTATAATACCAAAGACTCTGCTGGAGTCCTCCGGGGATGCACATACTATGTCCGTGGGAAAGAGCTTCACTTCCAAGGTCTGGAAACTTAGTTCAATCTGCGGGCTCGCCGTCGTCGTCGCTTGTCTCGCAATCGCACCCGGAAATTTAACAGCCCAGAGCACCACCTCAGCGACACAAGATTCGAGCAGTTCTGGTGCGCAGAATCAGAACTCCCAAAAACAACAAGTCCCGCCTGAAGCTGGTGGTCCGCAGAGCGACACCGGGCCGTATGCCATCCCCAAAGTGAATCCCGACCGTCAGCAGGCGAAGCCCGCACCGCCGCCAGCGCCGAAGCCGACTGAGGGGATGCCAAGCTATTCCATCAACGTTGATGTACCGCTGGTAACCGTGGACGCGCTGGTGCTGACCAAGGACGGGCAATTCATTCCTGGACTGCAGAAGCAGCACTTCCGGGTACTTGAGGACAACGTCGTCCAACCCATTCAGAGCTTTGGGCTCACGAAGGGCGGTTTTACTGCGGTTTTGCTCGTTGAGTTTGCTTCCACGCCGGCTTTCGAAGTTAGCCGCAGGCAGTTTCTCTATGACGCACTGCGCGCCTCCTATGCCTTCACCGACCAGTTAGAGAAGAACGACTACGTTGCGGTGATTCAGTACGACATGAAGCCCAGCATCCTGGTGGACTTCACGAATGACAAGCAAGCGATCTACGGTGCACTGAATACCCTGCGTATTCCGGGCTTCAGCGAAACCAACCTGTTCGACGCACTCTATGACACTCTGGACAGGCTTGAGCGCATCGAGGGACGCAAGGAAGTCATTCTCGTCAGCAGCGGTAGAGACACGTTCAGCAAAATCAATTACGACAAGATTCTGAAGAAGATCAAAGCGACGCCCAATGTCACGATCTACTCGATTAGTACTGGATTCTTGTGGCGCACCTACATGGAAGCCCGCAGCGGTGGCGGAATGGGCTCATCGCTCCGCGAGCTTGATTACCTTCAGGCTGACAACCAGATGAGTACCTTCGCCAAGATGACGGGCGGACGATGGTTCAACCCGCGGTTTGAGGCCGAACTGCCGGAGGATTTCCGCGAGATCGCCGCGGCGGTACGGAACCAGTACACGATCACGTATCGGCCCACAAATCCCAAACTCGACGGGAGCTACCGGAAGCTAAAGGTCGAGCTTGTCCAACCGGGAACAGACAAAGCTCTGGTAGTGAAGGATCAGAAAGGCAAGGACGTGAAGCCCATACTGCTATACAGAGAGGGCTACACAGCCAAGCACGAAGTCGAGTAAAAACGGCTTCAATACTCTGCAACAGAGCGGCCGTAAATGGCCGCTCTTCCATTGTCATCCGTAACGAATACAAGCAAGAGGTGAACTTTGCGCAAGCACTTGGGAATCGTCCCGTTATTTTCTGCTTTATTGTTGTTGTGCTCGATTGCAGTTGGACAGGAAGCCCCGTCGTTCGACATCCGCCAGCACTATACGAAGTATGAATATCGAATTCCGATGCGCGACGGAGTGCATCTCTTCACCTCCGTGTATGTGCCGAAAGATCAGTCTCAACCTTGGCCGTTCCTGATGACACGCACTCCATATGGCGTCGGGCCGTATGGAGTGGACAACTATCCTCAGCGTCTCGGCCCCACCGAACTGATGAATGCTGGTTACATATTCGTCGCCCAGGATGTCCGCGGCCGCAACATGAGCGAGGGAAAGTTTGTAGAGGAGTCTCCATACAAGGAAAACAAAGGGCCGAAGGATGTGGACGAGACCACGGATATGTACGACACCGTCGAGTGGCTCTTGAAGAATGTTCCCAACAACAACGGCAAGGTCGGTATCTGGGGAATCTCGTATCCGGGCTTTTACACGGCTGCCAGCATCATCGACTCGCATCCGGCAATCAAGGCTGCATCGCCCGAGGCACCCATGGTGAACCTGTATCACGGAGACGATGCCTACCATAATGGTGCTTTCATGCTGGCCGCGAACTTCGACTTTTACACGGTCTTCTTCCCGCAGAAGAATCCCACGTCGGAGTCGTTCGGATCTCCGATGAAGTTTGGCACTAGTAGTGGCTATGACTTCTTCCTCCGCAATGGACCGCTAGCGGAATTGGATCGCAAGTATCTCAAAGGCTCCAATCCGCTATGGAACGAGCAACTGAGCCACTGGACATTCGACGGCTTTTGGAAGGAGCGCGATTTGGCTCCCCGCATGAAGAACGTGCATTGCGCCGTTCTCACCGTCGGTGGATGGTTTGATGCTGAAGATCTTCAAGGACCGCTGTCGCTCTACAGTGCTGTTAGCAGGCTGAATCCGGATACGACAAACATGCTCGTTGAGGGGCCATGGGTTCATGGTGGATGGGCGCGGCTTGATGGACACAAGCTCGGGAACGCCGACTTCGCTCAGAACACGGGCGAGTTCTTCCGCGCTCACATCTTGCTACCGTTCTTCGAGAAGTACCTGAAGGGCAAGACCGCAGAGGAGTTGCCGAAGGCCTACGTTTTTGAAACGGGAACGAACGTCTGGCGCAAGTACGATGCATGGCCTCCGCGCAACGCGGCAAGACGAATGCTGTATTTGCAAGCGGGGAACAAACTTACGTTCACGGCTCCCAGCGAGAAGAGCTTCGATGAATACGTAAGCGATCCGTCCAAGCCTGTGCCGTTCGTTGGATATCAGACTTTCGACGTGCCCTCAGAATACATGGTGAGCGATCAGCGGTTTGCTGCAACGCGTCCTGACGTGCTTGTTTACCAGAGCGATGCATTGGAACACGACATCACCATCGCTGGCCCGGTTGCACCGAAGTTGTTTGTGTCCACGACGGGGACCGATTCGGATTTCGTTGTTAAGCTGATCGATGTTTATCCGCAGCATGATGTGGAGGAGCGCGAAAGACGCGGACTGAAGGACGTTCCTGTCCCGGAGACCGATTTGGCAGGTTGGCAGCAGTTAATCCGAGGTGAGCCGTTCCGCGGCAAGTTCCGACACAGCGTCGAAAAGCCTGAAGCGTTCACTCCGGGGAAGGTGGAGGAAATCGATTTCACCATGCCGGACATCAACCACACGTTCCGGCGTGGACATCGCATCATGATCCAAGTGCAGAGTTCGTGGTTTCCGCTGGTGGACTTGAACCCCCAGACCTTTGTCGATATTCCTAAGGCGAAGCCTGAGGACTTCCACAAGGCGACAGAGCGTATCTATCACGAACCCGGTCACGCGTCTGGAATAGAGGTGCAGGTGCTGGAATAACCACAACGTCCGCATCCGGTAACTCGTGACAGGGGTGCCGGATGCAACATCTTTATGCTGGGACTTCAGCAGTGGTGGATCGCTGTATAGCTGGTGCTTTGGACGCGACCGCCGTCAGTGATCCCAGCCTCCAGGTCGCGAACCTCGTTGCGAGCTTCGGCTTCAGCAAGTTCCTGCGTCGGAGCATGCCCCCACGAGATCAATTCATCGGGATTGTTTTTCCAGCAGATCATCCAATGGTAGCGGGTCTTCTTGCGGCAAGGCTCCGCCTGGATCGATACCACGTACTGGTCGTGTTGATTTTGCATTGAGGACGCCCCACGTTTAGATTCGGTCGTGCCCAAGCCGCGCCCATGGGCCGACTCGATCGCTTGTATTGTCATGATAACAGCACCTAGGTGCTGTGCCGCTATGACAACGCTCACAACTGGAAGCGCAGATCTACGATGAACTTACGCCCTTGTAGCATGTCAAATGCGCACAGGATCATTTCCGAGTCAGTCTGTAGACGTTTCTTAGTGGAATTTTGAATCTGAGCCAATTTCAGCCGAGAATTTGCGACAAGGTCAACACGCGTTATAGTTAACACACGCAGGACCGATGAGCCTTCATCGACCTGAATTGATATTGGGAGATTTGCGAAGGATGGCGAAAGAGAAAAAATCTGCCGATAAACCCGCTGCGGCAAAGAAGACCTCTGCGAAAAAGAGCGCTACGCCCAAGGTAGCTAAGAAGTCTGCTGCCGAGGAGATTGCTAAAAAGGCTCCGGAGCCCATTCCTGAGCCGAAGCCCGCTCGTACCCCCCAGCCCACGGCTGCTGACCTGTATGACGAAATTCGTCGTCGCGCCTATGAGTTTTATTGTGCACGCGGTGGGCAGCATGGTTCTCACGAGGCAGATTGGCATCGCGCAGAAGCCGAAGTGCGCGCAAAGTACAAGTCATAGTGGACCCGCTACAAGTATTAATGGTTGACGACGATCCTGTGCAGTTGCGGATCAGGGAAGCTATTCTCCGCAATGCAGGGTTCATCGTGCACGTGGCAACCAACGTCGAGAGCGCACTCGCTTTCTTGCGCAGTTTCGGTGACAAGATCGGCGTGGTCGTGACGGACCACTTCCTGCCTGGGCGCACCGGGGCCGAACTAGTTCGCGAACTGCGCGTTACACAGCCTGCTATGCCGGTCGTGGTTCTGAGCGGCATGCCTGGAATTGAGGATGAATACGTGGGGCTGAACGTCAATGTCCAGCAGAAGCCATTTCCTCCCGAGGACTTCATCCAAACGGTTCGTAACTCACTGTCGAAAGATGGAAGCAAGTGAGCTGGAGAACTCGGTCATAAAAAAGAGTTCGCTTTCGCGAACTCAGTAAAATCGGGAGGTCTCATTTTTCGGTTTCCATAAGGATTCCGTTATGATGACCTGCCCAGAATAAGGTCATCAGACCTTAGTTCAGCATCGATTTCGTCTTAATACCTTTCCGTGCTTGTCGAATTTGCACTCGTACTCATTGCGGTTCCGCTTTGATACTGGGCTTGTGACATAGTCCAGTTATCGTGCACAATAACTCCAGATTTGTTGTCCCTCACCAAAATGCCTCAAATTGGAAGCTTTACTTTACTGCTCGGGCTGGCATTAAGCGTTTACGCATTCGCCGCTGGATTGTTTGCGCTGTTGCGCAACGATGATCGGCTCAGCGAAACGGCCCGTCGTGCTGGAATCGCGGTGTTTCTGGCTGTAACTGTCGCTTCCGCGGTGCTGGTCTACTGTGCGTTTCATAACGACTTTTCGGTAGCCTACATTTTGCACCACTCCAACCGCGCCTTGCCCGCGCCCTATAAGTTTGCTGCGCTCTGGTCCGGACAGGAAGGTTCTTTGCTGTTTTGGTGCTGGCTGCTGGCTACTTATGGCTTGGTGTTGCGAATTCGGCACAAGGTCGACACCCGTCTGGTCGCGCACGCCTCGGTCATCATTAGCGCTGTGCAGATCTTCTTCCTCGCGCTGGTGAACTTCGCCGCGCACCCGTTTGCTCTGGTCGCGGGAACTATCCCGCCCGACGGCAACGGCTTGAACCCTCTGCTGCAATATCCCGAGATGGTGATCCACCCTCCCATGCTCTATCTCGGATACGTCGGCATGACCGTGCCTTTCAGCTTCGCTCTGGCCGCGCTCATCATGCGCTATCCCGGCGAGAAGTGGATTCACATCACCCGCCGCTGGACCATGGTGGGATGGCTATTCCTGACCTGCGGTATTTTCCTCGGCTCCTACTGGGCTTACAAGGTTCTGGGCTGGGGCGGCTGGTGGGGATGGGACCCTGTTGAGAATGCATCGCTGCTGCCGTGGCTCACCGGCACAGCGTTCTTGCATTCCGTGATGATGCAGGAAAAGCGCGGCATGATGAAGGTGTGGAATATGTGGTTGATCTTCTCCACCTTCCTGTTGGCGATTTTCGGCACATTCCTCACGCGCTCGGGCGTAGTCAGTTCTGTGCATGCCTTTGCCGAATCTGACATTGGCCCGTACTTCGTCGTATTCCTGGCGCTGACCTTCGCCGCCTGCACCTATTTTTACGTTCGCAACCACTCGCACCTGAAGAGCGAACATAAGCTTGAGTCACTGGTGTCGCGCGAATCCAGCTTCCTTTTTAATAATGTTTTGCTGCTCGTGGCGGCATTCGCTGTGCTCTGGGGAACGCTCTTTCCGGTGTTGAGCGAATGGGTTACCGGGCACAAGGTCACCGTCGGCCCGCCTTTCTTCAATAAGGTCAACATTCCCATCGCGCTCTGCCTGCTGTTGCTGACCGCCGTGGGTCCCTTGCTTGCCTGGCGCAAGACTTCGACCGAAAGTATTCGCAAGAACTTCCTGGTCCCCGCACTGATCGCGATCGCTGTTGGAGTTGTGCTGGCTGCCCGTGGCATGAAGCCCTGGGTAGATGTCAGCTACTTCTACGCGCTGATGACGATCATGCTTTCCGTGCTGGTTGCGTCGACTATCTTCAGCGAATTCATTCGCGGCGGAAGGGTTATCGCGCGCCACAACAACAGCAATATCTTCCACGGCATGTATCTGCTGACTCGCCGAAACACGCGCCGTTACGGCGGGTACATCGTGCACTTCGGCGTAATCGTCACCATGATCGGCTTTGCCGGAGTCGCGTTCTATCAGAACACCGAGCAGGAACTGGGCTTCGGTGACAAGATGTCCATCGGTCCCTACACGCTCGTCTGCCGTTCCTACACGCAGGACGACAAGCCAAATTATTCGAGCGAATGGGCCATCCTCGACATCTATAAGAACGGGAAGCAGATCACGACCATGTTCCCGGAGCAGCGATTCTACAAAGCGAGCGGACAGCCGGCCACCATCGTTGCCAATCGCTCCACCGTTATGGAAGACCTCTACCTGGTCTATACGGGCAAGAATCCTGAGAATGGACGGCCAATCATCAAAGCCCATCTCAATCCGCTGGTCTGGTGGATCTGGGCGGGAGCGCATTTCATATTGATCGGCACCATAATTGCCCTGTTCCCGAACATGCAGGCCAAGCGCAAACAGGAACCTTCTCGTGAACGCTCGCTTGCCACTGTCGATCGAGTCGTCGAAAGTCGTGCGCCGGTGGAGGCCGGATCGGACTGATGAACACGTTCCTGCGCAACACGCTGCACCGCTGGACGCTGATGTTGCTCATCGCGAGCGCACTCGTTTTGATGGGCGCTTCGGGAGATCGCACTGGCCAGCGCTTTGACCGCCTCGGACATAATCTGATGTGCCAGTGCGGCTGCGGACAGGTACTGCTTGAGTGCAACCACGTCGGCTGTTCCACCTCCGAAGAGATGCGCCGCGAACTCAAGCTTTCCATGGATCGCGGTGACAGCGATGACGTAGTCCTTGCCGGTTTTGTCGCGAAATACGGACCCACTGTGCTCTCGGCACCTACTACTACCGGCTTCAATCGCGTGGCATGGATCATGCCAGTTGTCATCTTCATTGCCGCGCTCGCTGCCGTCATCTTGGTCGTTCGTGCCTGGAAACGACGCACCCCGCCAACTCCGCCTACCTCTGCGGGTTCCGCAGGTTCTGCTCCCGGCGAAATCGATGAGTTTCGACGCCGCGCACGCGAGGAGACAACGCTTTGATAGCAATGCTTCAAATGCAGGCCACTCCGCCGGATGGTACCGGCACTAGCTTCCTCATTCTCGTATGCGTTGCCATTGCTGTACTGATGTTTGCTTTTGTCTTCAAGCCCTCGCGCGCCGAACATGCCGAGGAGAAGACGCGGCTCTCGTTCCTCTATGAGCGCAAGGAGCAAACGTTCGAGAATCTTCGCGACCTGAATTTCGAATACAAAGCAGGGAAGCTCAGCGAAGCGGATTTCAGTTCTATGCGCGACTCTATGGAGCAGGAAGCCGCAAACATCCTCGCCGAAATCGAACAGCTTGAGCAGGAAACCGGCCACCGCCGCGAGGTGCATGCCTGATGCGCAAATTCACTCGCCTCACGTCTGTACTTGCTACCTTGGTTCTGTTGGCTACTGCGTCCTTTGCGGATAGCGTTTCGGGCACCGTCACTAACGCGACCACGGGGAAACCCGCTGCTGGGGCCAGTGTTGCGCTTGTCGATCCTACAGCTGGAATGGCCGAGCTAGGAACGGCGAAAACGGACGCACAAGGAAAGTTCAAGATTGAAGCTCCCGCTGCCCAGGGACCGCGACTTGTGCGCGCAGAGCGGGGTGGCGTGAATTACTTCAAGATGTTGCCGCCCGGATCGACAAACGTCGATGTAAGCGTCTATGAGGCCGCAACTTCGGTGGAAGGAATCAGCGGCGCTGCCGACGTGGTCCGGTTCCAGACCGAGGGTTCCACGTTGCAGGGCATAGAGCTGTTTGCCATTCGAAACGCAAGCAATCCGCCGAAAACTCTCGCAGCTCCGGCCACCTTCGAGTTCGTACTTCCTGATGGAGCGCAGATTGACGGTGCAGACGCGCAAGGCCCCAACGGGCAGCCCATCAGCACGACGACGAGTCCCGGGAAACAGAAGAATCACTATACTTTCTCGTATCCGCTCAAGCCCGGCGAGACGCGCTTTCAGGTCTCGTACCACCTGCCTTATAGCGGCAAGCTTTCAGTGACTCCTGCCCTCACACGGGATTTCGATCACTACGTCCTAGTTCTTCCTACAACCATGACCTTCGCCGCCAGAGACGGCAAGCAGTTCCAAGCGATGACCAACCAGCCGGGCAGCAACGTTCAGGTCAGTCTGAAGGCCAGGGCCGGTCAGGATCTCAGCTATTCGGTATCCGGCACGGGCACCATACAGGACGAGCAAGCTGACGCATCTCCCAGCCAAGGAGGAGGGGCGATGGGTGGCGGCGCTGCAAACGACAATCGTCCGGGAGGTGGACTTGGCAAGCCCATTGATGCACCGGATGCACTTGCAAAATATCGCTGGTACATTCTTGGTCTATTGCTAACGGTGCTCATCGGAGGCGGAATCTGGACTCATGAGCGCACGAAGCAGGCCGAAGCCGAAGAAGATGCGGCAGCATCATCCAATCCTGCCCTAGCTCAAGCATCAACTCGCGCCCCAGTCGCAGTCGCGTCGGCGCCATCACCTACGCAGGGCAACTTGCTTCTTGCAGCGCTGAAAGAAGAGCTGTTCGAACTTGAAGTCGAGCGTCAGCAAGGCAAGCTTTCGCCCGAGGAGTACGACAAGGCTCGATCCGCGCTGGAGCAAACACTTCAGCGCGCGCTATCTCGCACTAGAAAAGCATAGCTATTCAGGCTCACTTGCGTTGCCGTGGGCCTGGATTCCCGCCCAACGTCTCGCCCTGAGTACGCATCTTGAATGGCAGAGGATCAATTGACATGGCCCTGCTGCACAAAGGTGCATCTATCGTCTCCAATCGTCTGCCAAAAGTACTTGGCCCTCGGACGCATGCTGTGGTGGATTACTCCGTTGCAGCTCTACTGTTCACCGCAGGTGCTCTATTCTGGCGCAATCATAAGAGGGCAGCATTATCAGCCATCCTGTGCGGTGCGGGGACACTCCTGAATGCGGTGTTCACGGACTATCCCGGAGGACTGGTTTCTGCCATGAGCTTTGAGACGCACGGGCGAATCGATGCTGGCCTTGCTGGAATTTCCGCCGCCATTCCCAACCTGATGGGCTTTGATGATGATGCGCAGTCCCGCTTCTTTGAAGCGACGGCGATTACTGGTACCCTGGCGTCCGGCTTCACGAACTACACCGAAGAGCGCGAACAAGAAGAAAGGCGCTGGTACCGAGACTCCGCCGCCTGATCTAGGCTTATCCCAGGTTGCCGCTCCCGATGCGGTTGCTCGCCTTCGGTTCATTGGCGCGTCTAACCGCATTGGGGTAGCATCTACATAGACAGCCATGGGAAACAATCTCAAAACCGCATTTTTGCTCACCGCGATGACGGTGTTCCTTGTCATGGTGGGGCAGGCGCTTGGCGGGCAACATGGTGCCGTGATGGCTCTTTGCCTGGCCGGTGCGATGAACTTCTTCTCGTACTTTTTCAGCGATAAGCTGGCCATTCTTTCCAGCGGCGCCCAAGCTGTGTCACGCGAAGAACTTCCTCGCGTGTACCAGATTGTGGAGCGCCTCTGCGCCAAGAGCGGCCTTCCTATGCCGAAGATCTACGTCATCCCAACGGGCTCGCCCAACGCTTTTGCAACAGGCCGCAACCCGGAGCATGCTTCCGTGGCGGTCACCGCAGGCATTCTTGATTTGCTATCAGATGACGAGTTGGAAGGGGTATTGGCTCACGAACTTGGGCATGTTCGCAACCGCGACATCCTGATCAGCTCTATTGCGGCCACCTTTGCTGGCGCTGTGACCATCCTGGCCCGCATGGCTGGGTACGCGGCCATGTTCGGTGGTGGCGGTCGCGACCGCGATCGCGAAGGCGGTGGTGGAGCGATTGGGGCGCTGGCCATGATGATCCTTGCTCCGCTCGCGGCTATGCTCATCCAGATGGCGGTCTCGCGTTCACGCGAATATCAGGCCGATGCCACTGGCGCGCACTTCACCGGCAACCCATATGCGCTTGCGAGTGCTTTGCGCAAAATCGAAAGCTACGCGACGCGGGTTCCGCTGCAGGCTTCACCTGCAACAGCACACATGTACATCATTCAGCCGCTACTAGGCGGAATCAGCTTCGGCAATCTGTTCTCGACACACCCGCCGACAGCTGAGCGCATCGCCCGGCTCACGAACATGCAGCCCAGTAGCTTCTAACACAAAGCTCGGAGAAGGCGGGCGTTTTGCTCTCGCCCGCCTATCCAGAGCAGATACAATCGAGTAATGTCGCAGGCGTCGGGTAGCACTCTTCAACACGCGGCTGAACTGGAGCGCGCTCTGCGCTCAATCATTCGTGGCAAAGATGACGTAGTTCGACTCGCCCTGGTAGCAATTCTTGCGCGTGGACACCTGCTCATCGAAGGTGTGCCCGGCGTAGGAAAAACGACCTTGGCACATGCACTCGCACGTGCAATTGACTGCGATTTTCGTCGCGTGCAGTGCACCAGCGACATGCTTCCCAGCGACGTCCTCGGCATCTCCGTGTATTCGACCTCAGAGGAGCGTTTCGAGTTCAAACGCGGCCCTATTTTTACGAACATACTGCTGGCTGACGAGGTCAATCGCACCACTCCCAAGACGCAATCTGCGTTGCTCGAAGCAATGAGCGAACGTCAGGTGACCGTCGATGGCCATCCACACCCGTTGCCGAATCCGTTTTTGGTAATAGCCACTCAGAATCCTGTGGAGCACCACGGCACCTACCCACTTCCTGAGTCTCAGCTCGACCGTTTTCTGATTCGCGCCCGCATGGGCTACCCTGAAGCCGCGGGTGAACGTGAGATTCTTCGCGGAAAGGTAGGCGCTGCCCGTCTCGAAGACATGCAGCCAGTGCTTTCGGTGGAGGACGTTCTGGCGCTTCAGGACGAAGTTTCCGCTGTACGTGTTGACGATTCGCTGATCGATTACTCGCTCGCGATTGTCGAGCGCACTCGCCGACATGAGCAGCTTTCGCTCGGCGTTTCGCCCCGAGGCTCGCTCATGCTTTACCACGCGGCCCAATCGATGGCATTTCTCGAAGGGCGCAACTACTGCACACCTGACGACTTCAAGCGCTTGGTGATTCCGACCTTTGCACATCGGCTTGTGTTTAGCGCGCGCTACACCTCAACGCTGCGCCGAGCTGAACAGTCGGAGCAGATCTTGCGCGAAGTCGTGGACAGCGTTCCTGTTCCCGTATAAACAGCTTTCATTTCGGAGTGCTCGTGACCATTCTTCGTTTTTTCAAGCTACTCTCGCTCGCCTTGTGGCTCGGCTCCATATTCTTTTTTGCTGCCGTAGTAGCGCCCGCTTTGTTTTCAATTCTGCCGACGCGGCAATTGGCCGGCATGGTTGTGACTCGTTCTCTCTATCAATTGCATTGGATCGGAATCATTTGCGGCGTCGTATTCCTCTTAACTTCTATTCTGCTCGGGATGTTGCAGCGTGATGACACTGCATTTCACGGGCGCGATCTGCTCCTTGTCGCCATGTTGGGAATCACGCTGCTTGCTCACTTCGGTGTGGAGCGGCGAATGAATCACTTGCGCGATCAGATGGTGGTCGTGGACAACGTTCCGCACGATGACCCGCGTCGGGTACAGTTCAATCGCCTGCACGTGTGGTCCACCCGCATGGAGGGGACTGTTTTCGTTTGTGGACTCGTGCTGCTGTTGCTGGTTGCTCACGAGCAGAGTTTGAGTGCGAGGCGCTACTGAGCCTCTCCTTTGCAAATCAAAACACGTCTTTTCACAAGGCTCAGCTCGTAATCCCTTCTCTCGTTTATCATGGATGAGGACGCGTTCATCTGTGGGCCTTGTTGTCGCGCCAATTTGTAACGCAAGCCGTCTCGTCCGGCGCGAATCGTGAAACGGAATCGACCATCATCCCTATGAAGACTGGAATTATTGGCCTGCCCCAGGTAGGCAAAACTTCGCTGTTCAAGATACTTACGAAGGCGGACGTCTCCAACCGCAGCTCCAATCCGCGCGAAGCGCATATCGGAATCGCGACTGTGCCAGACGATCGACTCGACCGGCTGGCCGCACAATGCAATCCTCGCAAACTGGTGCATGCACAGGTTGAGTTCGCCGACATGGGTGCCATCGGGCAAGAGGCGTTGAAGGAATCCGCCTATCTCGCCAACCTTCGCACGGTCGATGCTCTAATGCACGTTGTGCGCGTGTTTGAAGACGATGCCATCCCGCACGTTGGCGGAACTCTCGATCCGGTTCGTGACATTTCAAACGTCGAATTCGACCTCATGGTGAGCGATCTCGCACAGGTCGAATCGCGTCTCGAACGTATGAAGAAGGATCTGCTCAAGCGCAAGACCCCTGAGCTTGAGAAGGAAAACGAGCTTCTGATCCGCGCCAAGGCATTTCTTGAGACTGAGCGCCCATTACGCGAGATGGAGATGACGAAAGAGGAGAAGAAGATCGTGCGCGGCTTCATGTTCCTCTCCGAGAAGCCGATCCTCTACGTCCTAAACATCAGCGAGAGCACCACGCTTGGAACCGATCTCGAAGCGGCCGTAGGGAAGTACAACCTGACCCAATACACCACGAAGCTGAATACTGGTGTTACCGCCATCTGCGGAAAAGTCGAAGCTGAACTCGCTGAAATGAGTGATGAAGAATCGGCTGAGTTCTTGGGCAGCTACGGACTTACGGAAAGCGGTCTTTCGCGCCTGATACGAAAGAGCTACGAACTGCTTGGCCTCATCTCGTTCTTCACTGTTGGTGAAGATGAGTGCCGTGCCTGGACAATCGAGAAAAATACCCGGGCGCAGGACGCCGCAGGTGCCATTCACACCGATCTCCAAAAGCATTTCATTCGCGCCGAAACAATTCACTGGGATACCCTTCTGGAACTCGGGTCAGAATCAGCCGCTCGCGCAGCTGGAAAGTTGCGCCTGGAAGGCAAGGAATACATCGTGCAAGATGGCGATGTTCTTCACATCCGGCATAGCGGCTAACCGATGACACCTATCGCGCTTAGTGTCGTTCTGGGACTTACAGCCGGGGCCGCCAACATTGCTGGAGGTGCGCTGCTTGCTCGCCGCGAGTGGGAGCAACGCTATCTGAAATATTTCATGGCGCTTGGGGCGGGGTTCATGCTCGCCACTGCCATAACCGAGATGGTACCCGCATCAGTGGGACTGGAGGGGGGCAGCGGTGGACGGGCCGGCTTCCTGGTCCTATTGGGCTACCTGATCATCCATTTTTGCGAGCACGTCGTTTCCGGGCACTTCCATTTTGGAGAAGAGACCCATCACGACGAGTTTGTCTCGGAACACAAGAGCGTCACTGTCGTCTTCGGGTTAGTGATCCACGCATTCTTCGACGGAATTGCGATTACCTCCGGCTTTCTGGTGTCGAACTGGTTAGGTTGGATTGTGTTCATCGCGATCTTCCTCCACAAGGTCCCTGAGGGATTTACCGTTTCCTCGGTGATGCTTGCGAGTGGAAGCAGCGCGCTACGAGCCTTTTCCTCATCTATTGTGCTCGGTGGTGGAACCCTGCTCGGGGTGCTAAGCATGGTAATGGTTCGACATGGAGTGGCCGTTGGGCTGCCAATTTCCGCTGGAGTCACCATATACGTCGCCGCCTCCGACATCGTGCCCGAAGTCAACCGTGAGCCCGGGATCAGGATGCCTCTCCTGCTCTTCGTGGGAGTGGCCATGCTGTTCTGTCTAGATCATCTGTTCCACGTTCACGTCTAAATAACCGCGCGCCGGAGCGGACGAGTTTCGCTCCGGGTTGCGCGACACGTAAAGCTTGAATCCTTCTGACTTCGCAATTGATCTTAGAACTGACAACTTACGCTAAGAGGTCGGACTATGCGCATCCTTGTGGTCGGTGCCGGGGCCATCGGCGGATACTTCGGTGGAAGATTGGTGGAAGCAAAGCAGGACGTGACTTTTCTTGTTCGGCCCCGCCGGGCCGCGGCATTGGCAAGCTCCGGCCTACAGATTCTGAGCCCATGCGGAAACGTTCACATCCCGAACCCTTCCATTGTTCTGGCGCAGGACCTCAAGCCACCATTCGATCTGGTTCTGCTCAGTTGCAAGGCATTCGACCTCGATGATGCGATCGCCTCGTTTGCGCCCGCTGTGGGCCCGAACACGGTGATCCTCCCGCTTCTGAACGGACTTCGTCATCTGGACGTCTTGGATAAGCAGTTTGGCGCAGATCGAGTGATTGGCGGACTGGCTATGATCTCGACCGTTTTAGAACCGGGCGGACGGATCGCGCATTTAAACGACTTTCACGTCATTACCTACGGTGAGCGAGACGGAAGCAATTCCGAACGCATTCAGGCCATTGCGTCAGCGTTCTCAGCGGTTCGCTTCACAGCGCGCCTCAGCAACGACATCCTTCAGGACATGTGGGAAAAATGGGTATTCATCGCCTCGCTGGCGAGCATTACCTCCCTGATGCGCGCACCGGTTGGAGATATTGTCACAGCGGGCGCCGCCGACCTTGCTTCCACGATCCTCGCTGAATGCGCTTCCATCGCCACGGCTCACGAACAGCCGCCGAGCGATGCATCACTTCGCCAGAGCGAAAAGCTGCTTACCTCCCCAGGGTCCGGATTGGCAGCTTCGATGTTCCGTGATATCGAGCGACAGGGCCGTACTGAAGCCGATCACATGATTGGCGACCTCTTGCGACGTGGAGCTGAAAAGGGAATTGCCAGCCCGATGCTTCGAATCGCATATGCTCACCTCAAGTCTTATGAGGTTCGACGGTCGCGCGAGGCTGGCAAGGAATGATTGGAGAAATCCGGATTCACTCGACAGCCCTGATCGCGGTACACTGATCAATAATCGTTAATGTATTTACCTCGAACGGCGTTAAGGCAAAGCTCTGATTTCTTGAACGAAGTGAGCGGCCTATACTGCCCCGTATCTCTCTATGTTTACGTGCGTTGATGGCAAACCTAATTCAAAGCAAACCTGGTCGTTTGTCTTCTCTTTCGGACTGCAATCTGCGGCGCTAATACTGCTTTGCACTCTCCCGTATCCAAGGATGGCGGGAGCTTCCTTCCGTCACACCACAGTAAGCGCGCGAAACGTCACTCCGATCTACTTCCAAAAAGAGACCGTCACGCCTGCACCGTCCGAGCCCGCGCCAGAAGCGGAAAGCGCCGACCTCTCAAAACCAAAACTCGAGGAAGTTACCAAAACCACCGAGACTGAACCTAATGCGGACGAAATGGCCAGTAAGTCCGACGGTGAGAACTCCGAGGGTGACGACACTCAGGGAGTCGTGCCATTTCCCTCGTGGCGCATGAATTCCACACCCGGCACCATCTACATGTTCCACCACACCATCAAGAAGGCGCTGCCGGTGTTTACCCCTGACCCGCCGATTCTTCACAGCAACATCCCCGAGGCCCTTCGTGGCAAGGATCTGGTGCTCGACGTCGTCATCGACGATCAGGGCTCGATCTCGCAGGTCAAAGTACTACAAGCTGTTGGCAACGGTGTCGAAGAAAACATCATGGAAACACTCCGCCGCTGGATCTTTGTCCCGGCGAAGGTCAATGGATATGCCATTGCCACTCATCGCCAGTTACGCTTCCATTTTCCTGGGTAATTAATTTCCTTGGGCACCAGAACGACTGCTGCCTTCTTTTCTGTTTTGCCTCGAGACAGCGTTCAATAAAATTCAAAAACTCGCGAAACTCTTCCAGGCGCTCTGGGTTCTAGCCACGTGCCACTGTTGTCAATTTCACGTTGGAGATATGCAAATGAAGGATTGGGCAGGAGTAGTAATCCTTGCAGTGGGGCTTTGCACATCGGCATTCGCTCAGCATGGCGCGGGTCGTGGCGCGAGCATGGGAGCAGGCACTGGACACATGAGCAGCACGGGGTCGGCAATGTCCTCTGGGCATGCGAACAGCGGGGTCCAGCCCTCGACGGCCTCCTTTTCGAAACAAGCGCCCGATACCGCGCTGACCAAGAGCCCTAAACTCTCGTCAAACATTGAGAAACTGCTTCCAAGCGGCATGACAGCCCAGCAAGCCTGTTCCGGATTCAAGAATTTAGGCGAATGCGTTGCCGCCGTTCATGTTTCTCATAATCTGAATATTCCGTTCTCCGACCTGAAATCGAAGATGACCGGTGCCAATTCTGAGTCGCTCGGCAAGGCCATCCAAACTCTCAAACCTGAAGCCAACGCCAAAGCCGAAGCCAAAAAGGCAAAGTCTCAAGCCGAAACAGACATGTCGCAGTCTACGTCGTAAACGACATTCAGGACCGCGCTTCAGCGTCTCGCGCGGTCCTGAAATTCAACGGCCCTCGCCACGAAACTGGTACAGATCTCGTGTGCTGACCGGAACTCCCAAAATTTTCAGATACGCAAAGAGCTGATACTTGTGATTGATCAGGTGCTCCAAATTCCCGAGCAGTAACGTCGCCAACGATTCGGCGGCCGCAAATACCGTCGGAAGCTCGCGTCTTAAGTCCTCATCGGCGCAAAGCGCGAATCCTCGCCTGATCACCTTTGCATAAGCCCCCAAGCGAGCCAGCGCCTCTGCTGGCGCACAACAATGATTCACCTTCTGCCCGCGAAGCTCTTCCACCCCTTCCAGCCGCCCTGGAAACATCGCGTTAAACACCGCACAGAATCCTGCAAGACACTCCAGCAAGTGCCCCAGCAGATGCCCCAGATCACACGAGTTCTCGCCCCACTCAGGACTCCACTGCGCCTTACCCGGCGGCACCAGCCCAATCAGATGTTCCGTTCGTTCAACCTGTTCCTCCACCTTGATCTGAATTGATTCGACAACAAATCTCTCGCGCACGCTCATCTGGTCAGTATGAGTTACAGACATGTTTGATCGAAACAGAAAAGGTGCCCAAAGTTGGACAAACTGGACAAACGAAAGGGCGCTCGCGCCCCCGCTGACTTCGGGCAGCCAGGTGCGCGCTGAGCCCCTTGCATATCGCCGCGTCCTGTCATATACTGAACCACATGGTTCAGTATATGGAGCCCATTCTCGATGCCACCTTCGCCGCGATCTCGGATCCCACCCGGCGCGGCGTTCTGGAACAGCTCGTACGCGAGGACGCATCGATCACCGCCCTTGCCGAAAAATTCCACATGACCCTGACAGGGATGAAGAAGCACGTCGGCGTCCTCGAGCAAGCGGGGCTCGTCACGACAGAAAAGGTCGGGCGTGTGCGGACCTGCAGGCTCGGCCTGCACACGCTGGACAAAGAGGCGGAATGGATAGAGAGATATCGGCAGCTGTGGGCCGAACGCTTTGATGAACTAGACAAGATCGTCGAGGAATTAAAACAGAAGGAGAAACCCCATGGACAAAAGAAAAGATAACGACACCAACGCGACCAAGAACAACACGACCGTGGAACGCAAGTCTGATCGTGAACTCGTCGTCACTCGAATCTTCAACGGCCCGGCACATGTGGTTTTCAGTGCCTGGACGAAACCAGAACTGTTCCAGCGGTGGTGGGCGCCGAAGTCATTCGGAGTCTCCTT
Organism: Koromonas humicola; assembly: GCF_059726255.1. Lineage (NCBI taxonomy): Bacteria > Pseudomonadati > Acidobacteriota > Terriglobia > Terriglobales > Koromonadaceae > Koromonas > Koromonas humicola. Next base: position 2,953,423 of record NZ_AP040873.1, on the reverse strand, counting down.
ACTTTCCTGCGAGCTTGATGTCCGTACAGGGGGCAAGTACCGTCTGGTCTTCCGCCATCCCTCGACCGGGGAACAAATGCCTTTCTTTGGTCGCTACGTCGAGGTGATTCCGCCCAAGCGCATCGTTTGGACGAACGACGAAGGGGAGGAACCCGGCGCCGTCACGACAGTGACCTTCGAAGAAAACGCTGGTGAGACCGTCGTGGTCCTGCACGACCTCTATCCTTCAAAAGAAGCGCTCGACGAAGGGATCGCCTCCGGAAGCACCAGCGGGTACCCCGTGCAATTTGAGCAGTTGGATCAGCTTCTCGTCGATTTGGAAGCGAGTGTGGGCGAGAGGTCGGCATAAGCTTCTTTTGCGATCTGAGTGTTCTCCACGCACCTGCAAAGTACAAAGCCGCCCTTTCGGCGGCTTTGTTTATCAATGCGGGTGGGCCCACCTGTGTTCCAACTGGAACCAAGTGCTTAGGTGGCTAAACTGCATGGAAATGCTTCGCAAATTCGCTTGAGTAGCCCGTATCTAGCGGCTGGGGAGCACGAATGGCGCGGCTGCTGAGTGCTGGCGAGTGCTCCTGATACTACCCACATTGTATGGAACCATGTGGACTGCAAAGTATGCAGTGGCAGGTCATGGTAGGGCGCAATCGAACCTGCACTCCATGCGTAGGTGTCACGCAAGTTTGATAGTGGCGCAGACAGTGTCAACAGGTTTCCCCCTACTCTCCTTCCACCTGCTTTCTGGTGCTATCGCTCGGCCCGTAAACAACCCTCATCAGGTCGCCTTTCTTCGTAACCTTCGAGTCCTGCGAATAGACCCAGTATTGCAGTCCGAAGGGGTCAGTGTAGATGTCGCAAGATACGTTGATTTCAGAGACTCCCCCGACCGAATGGCGAAACGCTGCTGGAAATCGCACATTCTTCATCGAGACGGGACTTGTCGGTATCAGTTGTAAACTCGCCAGTTTGCCAGTGATGTCTTCTTTCCAAAGGTGACCGTTAGCAGTGTTCGACTTGTATTCCCCCACCCAGTACACGGCGATTCGCCACCCTGCGAAGTTTGCCCCTTGGTCAGAGCCAAGACGCTGAATGACTTCGCCCTTTTCAGATAGGTAAGGTCGTAAGGGAGCAAGATGGCGACGATAGAACGTGAAATGCTTGAGTTCGTTTGGGTATGGGTTCGCGGTCGAAACCTGTGGGTACGCCGCTGTCGAGAGCAACAACACTGAGACTGCTACCGCGAAGGACAGATAGGAGACCTTTCTTTGTCGCATACTTTGTATTGGACACCGGACGAATTGAAAATTGCTGAAATTCGGGTCATACGCAAGACAATTACCGGATTTTACGATGTCCACGTTTTTCGATTTCCTTGTATCCTTTAGTAAATAAATAACTTACCGTCACATTTATGCGTAAAAATAGGCTCAAGTTCGTACTTCCGCATTTCCACGAGTCCGTGTTTTCAACAGCTTACAAGGGTAACGCGGAAGTGATTTGGTACGAAATCGTTTCTGAGAGCTTCCTCAGCGCACCGATTCGTACCTCCTCGGAAATCAGACCGACTGCACACTGTGCAAAACTCTAGATTCTAGGGGATTGAACCACTTGTGTCACAGGTGGTATGTTGCTGGTAATGCCTAAAGCAGGAAACTACCTGCCGAGTGAGGACACCCAGAACTAATGTCCTCGTTGCGGCGGGTGCGTCCCCGCACTGCTGTGCAAGCACAGGTGATAGAGGGACGTTTCAACCATAACGAGTCGAAGCGATTGAGCAGCGACAAGGTTAGAGAATTACTGGGCGACGATTGCACACTTAGCAATGCCCAGTTGGAAAACATAACCGATGGCTCTATGGCCCTAGCTGATGTCGTCGTATTCGCACTCGTGGAGCAAAGAAGGCAGCGTAAGACCGCTGCTGTCGAGCAGCCAACGCCAATGCTAGAGGTATCCGCGCCAGTTTGGGCGATTGCCTAGCAGAGGTAGGTTGTAATCCAGAGAATCGGGGATGCGCCTCTGGGGCGTGTCCCCTTCTTGCACCGGAGAAATCTATGCCACGCACCGCAACACCGGAGAGAACACCGCTCACATGCGAATACGCATTGATATATACCCGCGTTTCTAGTGGACGACAAGTTGAGAACGCCAGTTTGGAGACACAAGAGCGTATCTGCACGGAGTTCTGTGAGCGCAACGGTTGGCGCGTGTTAAAGGTGTTTCGCGAAGAAGGCGAGAGCGCGAAGACGGCAGACCGAACGCAGTTGGCAGAGGCACTACGCTATTGTCGTGAAGCTAGACCGCGCCCTTCCTACTTCGTTGTCTATGACGTAAAGCGGTTCGCACGAAACGCAGAAGACCATTCGGGACTCAGGCGTATGCTTGGTGGCTGGGACATCAAACTCAGGTCGGCCACACAGGGCATTGGAGAGCGTCCAGAAGAGAGATTCCTAGAAACCATCCTCTCTGGCGAGTCCGAGTATGACAACGCCGTGAGGAAGGAACGTAGCGTCACAGGGATGGCAACGCGCCTACGTCAAGGCGCATGGACGTTCAAGGCACCGCTCGGATACCAGAACGTCAAAGTTCGTGGAGTAAAGACCATCGCGCTCGACCCAGACCGCGCTGCACTCATTCGTGAGGCGTTCGAGCGATATGCGACGGGAGCACATAAGCGACAAGCTGTACTTGAGTGGGTGAACGACCGGGGACTCAGGACGTGGAATGGAAAGCGTCTGAGCACGGAGACGTTCCGCAGGATGCTGTCGAATCCGCTTTATGCGGGTCGCATCGTTGTTCAGGGGACAAAAGGAGGCGCGGGAACTGACTGGCGTTTCGCTGAGAGAGGCACTTTCGATGCGATTGTTCCTGAAGATGTGTTCGACAAGGTACAACATCTTCTCGCAGGTAGGCGACCATCCATTGCGCCGCGCCAACGCGCCCATCCAGACTTTCCTCTTCGTCATTTCGTCCTTTGCGGCTCTTGTGGAAAGCCTCTGACGGGCAGCAATTCGACAAGTCGTACTGGCGAGAAGTATGCGTACTACAACTGCCAGAACAAGAAATGCGATTCGCGAGTGAGCGTCGCAAAGGAACGTCTGGAAGGTGACTTCGTTGCATATCTACAAAAACTCCGTCCCAATCCCAATTACGTCAAGGTATTCAGGGAGAGCGTTATCTGCACATACAAGGCAAAGTTCAACGATTCGCTTGTGCTGCGGGATAACCTTGAGCGTGAACTCAGGCAACGGCGTGAAGACAAGTGGAAGCTGAATGAAGCCTATGTTTACCGTGGTGCGCTCGGCGAAGATGACTATCGCCACATGAAGGAAGAACTTGAACAGGACATCTTGACTCTTGAAATGAAGGTCAATGACGCTCGGCAGGATGAACTGGAAATCGAAGAACTGCTGGATTTTGCCGAGAACCTGCTCATCAATGCCGCTGGGACTTGGAATCAAGGGAGCCTAGAACTTCGCCAACGGCTACAACAGGTTCTATTTCCTCAGGGCGTGAGTTATGCCGATGGTTCTTATCGAACCACCGCAACTAACCCTATGTTCAATGTTTTACAGGAAGAAACAGGCGAAGTAGAGGCGATGGTAGCGCTACCGGGAACAAGGGGGTATGTCTAGGCTATTGTGAACATTGAGCGATTCTCCTTTTATTCGCTTTTTGTTGCCCCACCTGTTGCCCCCACATCTGCCTATCCCTCCAGTGCGATTCAGCAACCTTCGCAATGCATATATACCTATGTTGCTGCTCAGGTAGCGCCCCCGTAATAGGTCAAGTTTCTTGACCTACTGCGGTGAGGTCCGCATCCCGTTTCGGTTGACTTGCGAGACGCATAGGCCATGTCGAAACATCAGAGGGGGAAGAAGTCGCGCACAGAGTGCTTGGGCAAACGCCAGCGTGGCCGCAGCCAGTTACAACGCACGAGAGCGCGCTGGCGCATGGAGTATCGCGCGAGCCTTGCCGTCCAAATAGTCGCTTATATCTTCGGTGGATGCAGAATATTTTCGGGCTGATCGACTCTTTCCCATGAGATGTCGGGAGGATATTCCCGATAGAAACAAGGAAGCATTCGTTCGTCGCCGAAGAGTGTCCATCCGCTTGGAGTGCGCTTGTCAGCCAGCCAGTAAACGCCTTCGCCGACACTCTCGATTCGTGGGTGAGGCTCTTTAACTTCGACCTCTAGGGCGCGCAACAGTCTCTCATGCGTGATGGAATCTTCACCCAACCAATGCAGCTCTTCCTCGATTACCTTCAGGCCTTGCGGGCTTTCTTTGCGTTCCAGACGTTCCAAAATTCATTCGATCAAAGGCGCATCGCTCCGCAAGGAAGAATGATCGCTGAATTCCGTGCGAGTGACTGCCGGAGATACGTATTTCTCGTACATCGGGCACAAGCAAACTTTGCATTCGCCGAAGTTACTCTTACCATTTGGGGGGCGCCGGTGATCTCGCCTCTCATGTTCGCAGACGCATTTAGGTTTAATCATCAATTCTGCCTTCAAAGAGTTGGGTTAACATCTGCTGCGTCAGCCGTACTACCAGCGATTTGGAGCTTCCGACGAGCCGACGCTACATCTCACGACCCTTTCCGCCTTTGCCGATTAGAAGACGCGCTCAAGTGTTGGACCTTGAATACCTCCGAACCGCTCACGTCGCGTGCATGCAGCAAGCACCTGATGTAAGTGCCTGCGTCTAGGAATCGTTGCGAAAAGGTTGTTCTCGATGATTCTTCTTTCGCGCGCGCTTGCGCGCCAGTGCCTGTTTTAGCGTGGCTCTTTCGCCCGGCTTCAAATAGTAGGAGTGACGCTTAACATCCTTGATGATGTCTTCCTGCTGCACCTTGCGCTTGAACCGGCGCAGAGCTTTGGACCACAGCGTATTCAAAGGCCCGATCGAGCCAAGCCGCTTCCATCGCATGCACATTCGTAACGTGCGTCATAACTACTCCTTTACGCGTCCGGCACTTCAGAAAGTGCGACAATCACAAAATGTGGCCGAATATCGCTACGCGGCAGGACGTACCTTGAAAATCTGCTTGAGTCTTTGTTCAAGCTCTAGAATACGCATTGAAATGCCCCGTCCTATGCTGTTGTCGACCTTGTGCGCGATCTGGTGAAGTCGATCAATTTCGACTTTGATGGCAGCTTTGTCAATATTCTGGTTCGGCACAAACCCCTCATTTCTCGCACGCTCCCACTCCGGGGGGCGTACTAGCCTGCGTCCTCTTTCCTGTTCCACAGATTGATCGCGGTCACGTGCGCTCAACCTTCGCTGTGGATTGCAGGTTCATCGTTGAACCTGGCTACTTGTGCAGTAGCGGAACTATCTCGTTCTCAAGCATCGTATTGAATTCGTTCAGTGTGTTTGGCCTGAGCGTAATAGAGACTTGACGAGCAAACCAAGGACCTCCGGAAGTGTCGCGTCGGAGAAGGCTAAGGTGAGATTCATTGCAGAGAGCCTGACTTAGCTCAGAAAGTCTGTTGGAGGGCTGGAAGAGATTCCTCAATTGCGAACCTACGCTTGGGGGCAAGGGATGTCAAACTCAGAGCAGAAGACAGTGCGACGCTTGTCAAAGGTGCCGAACCGGAATACGCACGCAGCAAAGGGCCTGCCTAGTAATCCAAGCGATACGGGTTGAACATCGGAAAGATACTCGAGAAACGTTGCACACACGAAAACATCGTGAGCACCGATATTGAGCCGGCTGGACACTCCAGTCGCAACTAATCGAAACAGCTCATCAAACTGGGTTGGGCGAATGCGTTCGAAAGACGATGTCGCCAACACTACTTCGGAGATTCCGCTTGCCGAGGCGGGTGGAACAATGTCTCCGTCCTATTGGAGCGCTAGTCGGCGCTGTTCCGTGTTTTGCATTTCCCGGCCTCGTTGAATGTGATAAGTGTGCGCTGTAAGCGCGAAGTACGGCACGCCGAGGAAATGCTTACTTTTTATTTCGGTCAGTTCGAGACAGTTCAACTCGAGCCTTCCGACCTTTTCCGCAACTCGCTTGACGGCTCTTCGGAGAGAGTTCTCTCCCCAGCCAAAAGCCACGCTTTTGACCTGTCCGACAACGAAGAAGAGGTGCAGTCCAACCGTGTCAAGCATATGGCTCAAGCCATAGCTATCGAGGTTTCCAACGGACCGCCAACCGAGCAAGTACGCGTTTACTCTTGCATTGAGTAACTTTGGCAACAGCAAATCTCCCCGGATCAGCATAGATCCTGCTTTGAGGCTCGAAGATTCGTCCATAAATGTAAGCTCCTCTCGGGCTAGCGAATCACGCGGCGACGTCCTGGTCTTTCGGCAGCGCGCCGTCCTGATTGAAGGCCACCGTCGTCCAGCGTTGTGCTTCTTTTCGTTCCTCTTCTGTCGGCGGAGAGACCTGAAGGAATCCAGGCCGATGAGGGAGCTTCGCGAATGCGTCTGCATGCTTGATTACAAACTCCAGGGTGCGCGCGAGGTCTGCGGAGTAGTAATCGTTGGCAAAGCGTATGCCAGTGGCATTGGACCAAAGCGGCCGCACCCAAAACTCACAGACTAGGTTCCAGTGGCCCCTGACCGTTGAGGACCAGATTTTCACGAAATCAAGAGATCCGTCATCGCCGGTCTCGTATTCGATATGAATCGCTCCTGAAGTTCGATCCGGCATCAAATCATCCCAGCTTTGGACCACAGCGTATTGCAAAGCGTGGTCGAGCTGGGCCTGCTCCATCGCATGCGGATTGGTAAGGATCGTCATGACGTACTCCTCTTATGCTGCAGCTCGCAGACCCCACGTCCCCTGTTGTGCGGACAAAGCGTAGAGAACCAGCTCCGCCCTCGTCTGGCACTTCAAAAAATGCAACAACCAGGAAATGCAGCCGCGTACTTTGACTTCTGGAATGTTCAACTTGCTTGCGATTTCGCGATCACTGAAGCCTTGGCTTAGCGAGTCATAGATTGGGCCGAGTATGCCCACCTTTTCCCAGTAACACCGCAAGGTTGGCCTCCCTTCATTTCGCCTTCACCCTCCCAGTCCGCGGGGCTCGCGAAGTTTTGTAGCGAGTAACGAGATCTGACAAGCAGTTGACGATACGTTCGCTCGCGTCGAACACCCTCTGCAGCAACCGCAAGGGCGCAAGTATAAATACCTCGTAGAGCAGAGTTCTGACTGGATGATCCATATCGTGAAGAGCCCTGCAGTTCACGAGCTCTGGCTCTCCTTTTCGGTTGCTTCACCTGAAGAGGTGCGTCCGGCGTTCGGACAGCCATCGTCGTCCATTCGAGAGCCCGCGTGTTTGTCCCGGAGTTCCTCTTCGCATTGCTCACCCAACCGTCCCTGTGCCTCTAAGGGGGTCGGCTCACGTTCGAAGTGCATGCTCTTTCGCCTCCATCGTTCGCCATGTGTGTAAATCGGCGTTGTGACCCAGCCTCTGAGCGTCATCTCAGACCTCCTCGAACTTGTGCCGGAATGTTGTGGTTCAACCGCCCATGCTTAACCGTAACTAGATTCGCCAAGAAGTTCTGAGCAATATCGCTCACAGCGGCCGCGGGCAGGGTGGCGTGACATTGATCGAGAGAGATCGAGGGGGCTAGTTCTTAGCCCTGTGCTGTTTCTTGCCGACAAAAATCAGGAAGAGCGCAGCAGCAGCCGTAACAACCAGAGACATGATCAGGAAGAGCGCTGGATAGGAGTGTTGCGCGATCAAAGCGAGCATCTGCCGTCCATAACGGGCGGCCAAGAACGCCAGGATCGCGTACCTGAGCATTCTGCCTACCGTCAGCGCGAACAGGAATCTGCTGAGCGGGTACTGCATGGTCCCGGCCGCGAGCAGAAATGGAAGCATGGGCGAAGGCGGCGGCAACAATGCGGGAACGGCGATGGCTCCGAAGCCCCAACGGCTGAAGATGTCATACGCCCTTTTCAATGTGTGCGGCGGAAACCGTCGCGCCAGCGTTTCATGTCCACCTTTTCTCGCGAGCCGATAGGTGACGAAGCCTCCTAGTACCGAACCAATCGTTGCCATTGAAGCGTAATAAAGCCACAACTGCTGCTTTTGAGCCGAGAGGAAAATTGTCAGAATGTCCATGCTTCCGGGAAGTGGGATCACGGAATTGTCGAGTAACCCGAGAGGAATAAAACCCAGTCCACCAAGGGAGTGTATCCAGTGTTTAATGCTCCGGGCCATTGTGGGTGCTACGAGTGCAACGAGATCGAGAGTCAGAATTTCTCTCACGCCAATGCCATTCTGCCTCAGGGGAACTCTCAATCAGTGGGAGAAGAGTTCAGATCCCAAAAGTCTGTGGTCTATTGTTGAGATGCGAGGGTTGCGTTCGTCGCCAGTGCACTCAGACGAAAGACCGCTAAAAGGGATCAGGTCGCGACGTGTGTGGCACTGGTCCAGATTGCTCATAACGGAGAACTGCAACAAGTGAGGTGCTGGACTCCCTGAAGAAAGTTACGCGCGAATCTTCAGCGGAGATTCAGGACGCACGTATTCACTTGCTGCCCTGTCCGCCGCTGCGTGTTCGTCTCCGCTTTTGGGTACTTGCAAATATGGCAGCGGTCGCCCCGCGAATAGCTGTCGGCACGGCTTGGCCAGCCAGCGTGCCCAACGAGCCGCCCCAGCCACACGCGCGCTGTCGCTCGCTATTCCGGTGTCGGCGTACATCTGACGATAGATTCTAGAAATCAAGAGGAACGCGAGGCGGCCTTTGAGCGAGCGCAGGAAGTAGGAACGCTTCCAAATGGAGCGCCAACTGTAGTAGGTGTCCCAAACCTCTTGCGTGCGTTTACGTATTTCCTCGGCTGACATGAGCGGATGTGGAGAGTAGAGCTTGGGCCGCATTGCGTGCGGAATGAGCCAACGCCTTGTAATTGGAACACCCGCGACCTCGGGGACATCGGTTCCGAAGGCTGCCTCCCAGCGATTGAAGTCCACTGTGCCGGGGAAGGGCGTCAACATCAGAAACTGAGCAAAGGTGAGATCCGCTCTCTGGGCAACGCCCACGGTGGCGTCAAATGTGCTCGGCCGATCGCTCGGTAGCCCAAAGATGAAGGAGCCAAGCACATGAACACCGTGACGGCGAAAGGTCTGAAGGCGCTCCACCAGATTTTCTCCTGCCAGATTGAAGTCCTTGTAGACGTCCTTCAAGCCTTCAGGAGTGACCGACTCGACTCCGACGAGCGCACCCTTGATGTGCGCCGCTTTCATTGCCTCCAGAAACTGCGGATCCTCGGCAGCCTCCATCGTGATCTGGGTGAAGAAGACCGTGTCCGGCGGCAGCTGCGCCAAATGCGACATGAGTTCAAATCGCTCTGCGCGGATGCGGTTGAGTTCGTGGAGCCGTACCGGGTTCTGGCGCGCCGCCATTTTTAAGTCAGAGAGGCTTACGGGATAGAAATTGTCATCTGCGAGTGCAATAAAGCGAAAGCCCAAGCGCCGCAACTCAACGACCTCTTTGATTACCACGTCGGAGGATCGTTGTCGCGGACGCTGGCCATCGGTTCGCCACACGGAACAGAAAGAGCAATGCTTGGGGCACCCCCGAATTGTTTGCACGGAAGCCCACATATACGACTTGCGCGGAATCAGATCCCAACGAGCCGGCACAAACGAGGATGCGTCGATTCGGCCGCCCTCATAAATGCGCTTGGGAGAGCCGTTCAAACACTCCTCCAGCACTTGTGACCAAACAACATCCCCGTCCCCTTTCACTACCGCGTGCGCACCGCCGAGTTCGTGCGCCTCCTCTGGATACAGGGTTGCGTGAATTCCGCCAAATATCACATAAGCACCACGCTCGCGTGCCATTTTGCCAACTTGATAGCCGCGTAGCGCATTTCCCGTATGTATGCTGATGCCGACAGCGTCGCCCTTTTGAATCTGCTGCGGGTCGATTTGCTCCAGCGTTTCGTCCACGAGTAGCGGATCCCCAAACGAATTCGGCGTGGCGGCGGCGATCACGTAAAGCCATCGAGGTGTAATGACGGCAGTTCCAAACGAGACGTCACTCGGATTAACCAGGTGAACCTTCATCAGGTGAGTCCTAGCCGGCCCAAACGCGCCTTGCACGCTGCCGGCATGCATCAGTGAGAATCAAGGTGTGTGCGAACGGAAGCTGGGCTCGGAGCAGTATCTGCTTTGGAGCTCTTCACCTTTCCTGGGTTTTCTTCTGCTGTTATGTCGTGCTTTGGAGATTTAACGGCGAGAGAGAAATCGACGATGTATCGGACGGGGGTTGCGCAAAAGAGGCAGGGCGTTTCCTGAACTTCCTGAATGTTATTGCGCGATACTCTCAATGGAAATGATCGAAGACAATCTGTACAGGTCAAAACTGTGTATGGGACTCCCTTGGAGTCCTTACCGTTGCGCGGTATCCACACAGGTGCTGACTGGCGTTGATGGTTCACCGCGCTCGTGGTTCTGGTCTCGATCAATTCGGCGACAATCTTCAACAGCTCTGCCGGACGATGCTGTCCCTTGGCGTAGAAAGCGTCGGCGATAACTCCTCCTGGGACTTGATCGCCCTTCTCGTAAGCTCCACTGCTGGCGACCACCGTAACTTCAGGAAAGCGGCGACGCACAACAGAGAGGAACTCAAATCCCGACATCTGGGGCATGTTCAGGTCCGAAATTATGACATCTGGGGTAGCGCTCCTGAGTCGCAGAAGAGCGTCAAAGCCGTGTTCAGCTGTACTGACTTCGTATCCTGAATCGGTGAGCAACACTGCGAACGCCTCGCGAACGCTCGGCTCGTCGTCGACCACAAGGATGCGGTGTTTGGAGGTGTTGGTCATGGACGGCCCGCCTTCTACCACGAAGCTTCTGTCAGTGCATACCATCGCATTCCCGGGAAGTTCATAACTGTTCACTTTTGCTCACTTCAGGGCAGAATTTATTGATTACAGCCACTCGATGTTCGTGTCTGGCGGGCAAATCACGTTTGGTCAATCTTGACCAGTTTTCAGCGCGCTGAAGTCAGACAATGAAGTCAGACAATATTGGCGCTGATCAGACTCCCGGTTGAGCGCTCCTATGAATCAGGATCATCCATGGTGAGCGTGACATTCGTCGTGTTGACTCTCGGCATCTGGGTGGCAGTTGTCCGGGTTCTCGTTTGCGAGGACAAGTCCGCTAAGCTCTTTTGGATCTGGATCCCCATAGTTGTTGCGATCGCTGGTTTGTTCAGTTCGGTCTTGCCTCTCGCCATATCTCTGGAAACAGATTTGGTCACAAATGGAGTTCTCCTGACGTTGTTCATCGTCGCGTTGGAATCGTTCACTCCCAAGCATCGGCATGCTGACGCTGTTGCAAAATATCGAGCCCGCTGAAGACGACGTTATGCACCTGCGTGGAATCTATCGTCGTGTGGGGACCTCAGACCTTCGACAGGAATCTCTCATTGCTTTGTTGACCCTCGCGTTGTCGCTCTGCGCGGGACCGCTGCAGTCCGCTCAGGCTCAAGAACCGAACAGTTGCGCCACGATTCCCGAGGCTTCACTCAGAGCAGAACAAGTGATTCAAAACCTGACGGATATGAATCGTCGGCGAGCCCAAGCGCTTCGCTCGTATCAAGGAACCCGAATCTACCGGGTTCAATACCACGGGTTCCCAGGAACTCGTAACGCCGAAATGATTGTGAGCGCAAGGTACGTATCACCCGCGACGAAGGAATTCACCGTTGAGTCGTCGACAGGCGCGAAGGTGATTATCGACAAGGTATTCAAGAAGCTGTTGGAAGCAGAAAAGGAGGCGATGGACCCGGATGTGCAGCGGCGCTCAGCACTCAGCACCGACAACTATCTCTTTGCGCTGATCGGATGCGAAACCGGACCAACCGGTCTGATGTACGTTCTTAGCGTAGCGCCCCGGACAAAGGACAAGTTTCTCTACCGCGGTCGTATATGGGTCGACGCGGAGGATTTCGCCGTAGTGCGACTGCAGGCCGAGCCTGCAAAGAACCCATCTTTCTGGACCACGAAGACAGAAATCCTGCAGGAGTACACCAAGGTGAGCGACTTCTGGCTTCCTGCCCACAACCGTAGCGTCACGACGATTCGACTTGGTGGGCGCGCGGAATTGAGCATCGACTACGAGGACTATGTGACTACAGGCACCGCGGGCACTCAGCCTATCGAGGCTACGATCGGCTCCACAAGTCAAAGAATTCATCCGCGGCACTAAGCGAAACAGTCTTGCGATTGGACTTGAGAGAAAGGATGTTCAGGCTATGGCAGACACAGGTGAAAACCGGCAGATCGTCGGACGTGTAAACGCGAAAGAGGCAGAGACGCTCCGGGCATCGAAAAAGATGATTTCCGATGAGCAGTCCGTGGCAAAGGCCCGCGACGCAGCTTTCGACGGTACTCAAAAGGGTTCTCGGCGTCCGAAGAAACGCAACAAACCACAGGGCCGCCCCGACCTCAAGTCACCCATGATGTGATCGCGGTGAACAGTATTTCCGCTGAGAGATCCTGACCGACTGGCCTTTTCCTAGTCGTGGAGAACGACGCTAACGAGCGAACTGTGGACGTGCATGCCACCGCCGTCGTAATCGATGAAGCCCATATCGCGGAACCGATTCATGAAGAAGCTGACCCGCGATCGGGTCGTTCCGATCATCTCGGCCAGTGTTTCCTGGCTGATCTTCGCGACAACGGGTATGGGCTGGGATTCCTGGCCGAAGTTGGCCAGCAGCAGAAGAAGCCGCGCAAGGCGCTTCTCGCTGGAGTTGAAGAGGTGATCTACCAAATCCGCTTCCATGCGAATGTTCCGGGAAAGCAGGTGGGCGAGAAAGCGCTCCGCAAATTCCGGTTCCTGGTGCAGCATCTTCAACATCACCGCCTTCTCCACTCGAATGATGTTGCTCCGCTGAACTGTGCTGGCGCTTGACATGCGAACCTTTTGGCCGGCCAAGCAGCCTTCGCCAAAGAAGCTGCCTTCCAGCAGGATGGCGACAACGGCTTCTTTGCCCCGTTTAGACACAACCGTCAGCTTGACCTTGCCGCTCTGGATGTAGAACACCGCATCCGCAGCGTCTCCCTGCGAGAAGACGAATTCACCGACGTGGTATTCACGAGTTGTCTTTCCAGACGTGAGCTGTGTCAGAAACAGCCGTGGTTCGAATGGGATGGTACCTGAGAGTGAATCAGACGCACCCACGCTTGCAGCACTCAATGGCGCTTGATCGGCGAGCACTGCGCACTGTCGGGCGCGCGTCTTGTTTGAATTCTTGCGAGTGCTACTGACTGTTGCGAGCGGCTGTTTGACGGCCATTGGAAGCTCCTAGCAAACTTCAAGCCGTTAGATGCAGCGCGGAGTATAGCTCATCCCGGCGAGGGTACTTGAGCATTGTTGCTCAAAAGGTTCCTTGCCCTTTGGAGAGGGTAAACATTAACCGGCAAGCATGAAGGTAGTTCCTGAAGTCTTAAACCAGAAGTCTTAAACCATTAGATGCATTGGAATGATGATCAATCCTGTTCCTTTAATTCGTTGTGAGCCACTCTGCTGCGCCGGCGGCCGTGCGCTGGCCACTGAGCACAATAGCTCAGACGGTCGCGCTCCCCCTTAGCTAACCTCAGAAGTACCTCGCACGCGCAACGCGATCAGCGCAAGGATGTGGCGCAGGTAGAAGAGGGTGGAACTGTGAAGAAATTTATGTTGGTAATTGCGTTGCTCGGGATGACTAGCTTCAGTTGGGCGCAGTCAAATCGTGAGTCATCGACCGAACGCCTTCAAAAGGCAGGCGAAGTGATGCAAGCGATCATGGCAGCGCCGGATAACGGCATTCCAGAAGAAGTTCTTGATCACGCAAAGTGCGTAGCCGTTGTGCCGAACATGATCAAAGGTGGCTTTGTATTCGGGGGCGCGCACGGCAGAGGTGTTGCAACTTGTCGAACGGCCGAGGGCTGGAGTGCACCAGCATTTTTCACCGTCGCAGGCGGCAGCTGGGGAGCGCAGATCGGTGTCCAAGGCGTGGATCTCGTGATGATCATCCAGAACGAAAAGGGCATGCAGAAACTGCTGGCGAGCAAGTTCCAGGTTGGAGCAGATGCATCGGCGGCGGCAGGACCCGTTGGACGTCACGCTTCAGCCAATACGAATTGGAAGATGGAGACAGAGATCCTGACCTACTCGCGAGCCAGGGGTGCCTTTGCCGGGATCACGGTTAACGGAGCCTCCGTTCGCCGGGACGATGATTCCATGAAGACCTTCTACGGCCCTCGTGTCACCACCAACGCCGTGCTTCTGGGGAAAGTGAAAGCGCCGGCCGCGGCCAATTCGTTCCTGGCAGCAGTGAAAACCGCAAAAGGCCAGGCTGTAGCCGCAGACAAGTAGTCGTTGCCGAGACGAGTGCACCCGAGAAGGGCTTCAACACTCGGGTGCACACGAATAGGAGTGGACACGATCTGGGATAGAAAGAGAAGTGCTTTGGACAAGTTCTGTGTTTCTTGGGATCTTGTGGCTGTTTGGGTTCAGCTTCCACATAGGCGGAGGTTTTATCCATCATGGCATTCGGCGCTATTGACCTTCAACCTGGTGGGGTCTGGCCAGCGGGCATGGCAAACCGTTTGAAGGCCTTCATCTCGTATCCACAGTTCGGGCGTAGCGTACGTTCACTCTTGCTGGATTAGCTTCCCAATTACAACCTTCCAACCTGTGTGCATCTGAGGGACGTTCCATGACAGCAACAAAGTCGTTATTGGAAACCGAAGCCATCGCGCAGGCCAAGCTAGGCGATGAAGTGTGTTTCAAACTTCTGTACGGTATTCACAAGAGGCGTGTCTACTCGCTCTGCCTTCGCCTGGTCCGTGATGTAGAGATGGCTGAAGACCTCACACAGGAAGCTTTCCTCCAACTCCACCGCAAAATAGCAACTTTTCGTGGCGATTCGGCGTTTTCAACATGGCTGCACCGCCTCACTACCAACATCGTCCTAATGCACATGCGCAAGAGGCGACCTCAAGAGATTTCCCTCGATGAGGCGCTGGAGGTGAATGAGGAGGAGCTCCCCAAAAGAGAGCACGGAACGAAAGACAACAACCTCCAAGGCTCCATCGACCGAATTGTTTCGGATCGGGCCATTGATATTCTCCCTCCCGGGATCGCATGATCTTCGTGCTGCATGACGTCGAGGGATATGAGCACAATGAAATTGCCGAGATGCTTGGTTGTTCTATCGGCAACAGCAAATCGCAACTTCACAAAGCGCGGCTGAAATTGCGTGATGTGCTTTACTTCTCTCGCGCTGAACACGCGCGAAACAAGGCGATGCAGATGAATAACCAGCGAGATATGGCTCAATTGGCCGGAGGAGACGCATTTACTGCCGTCGACGCCGCCTAAGACCAACCGTTGACTGAGCGCGTCTGTGCGTCTCGTAGTTGCGGGTTTCACGATGCGGCCATTGGTTCAGCTTAGGCTAACCGATGATCGCGACTTGCGAGCAAACTGTCGAGCGGGAAGGTGAATCAACAAAACGAAGAAGCAGAGGAGGGCGCTTTGTTCCGGTATTCAGTGCTCAAACGGGCATGGTTGGCAGTCCTCATCGTTGCCTCTCGTCGAGTGCTATCGGGCAAAGTCGGCGGTCAGAAAGCTCCTGATCTGAGAGTGATCGTGCAACGTAATGCTGAGGTTCTTGAACCACCACGAAGGCTTCTTGGTCGGGGTGCCTTCTATTCGCTGGGGTCAGAGGAGTTGTAGTGAGATAGTCTCGCCAGCTAGAGAAGAGGGAAGCGTAGGGAAGAGCGGCTAGGTTTCTGCTGACAAATCTACCGCTCGTAATCTGCGACGAAACGGCGCGAAGTTCTCTCCATGGGCAGGCAGAAAAACCGAAAAGCAGGTTCCCGAACGGCCCGGGCGTCGAGTGCTCCAGACGCGTATCGAGCCGTGTAAGCGGTTGACGATACTCATGCTCAGCCACAGCCCCAGCCCAGATCCCTTCTCTCCTTTCGTTGTGAAGAACGGCTCGAAGATTCTCGCTTTAAGTTGTGGATCAATGCCAGTCCCACTATCGGCAACCGCAAGACAATAACCACATTCATGACGAGCTTCGCAAAGCCAGGGAGGTGCAGGATACAGGTGGAAGCTGATCTGCCCGCCTCTGGGTGTAGCGGCGAGCGCGTTGAGCAAAAGGTTCGTAATGACCTGTGTGATTTCGCCTCGAGAGCCCGAGATCAGTCCCTCTGCCTCGATGCACCGGTTCACAACCACGCCTCGCTCGTCGGCCTGACTTCTATAGAAATCCGCTATTTCGTTGAGCAGTTCTCCCAAGCTGAATTTGGTCGGCTTACTGTGGTCGCGATTGAATTTAAGCATTTGGGTCGCAATGCGACTCAGTCCCCTCAACTGCTGGTCGAGAGTGGCAAGGTAAGCTTGTGCTTCAGGACTGGTTTGCAGTGGGGAGAGTAGAAAAGTGAGGTTTGTAATCGCTGCCAAGGGATTGTTGATCTCATGAGCCATTGTGTGAGCGAGTCTCGCCGTCGCAGCCAGCTTTTCGCTCTCTAGCAGCGCCTTTTCCATCTTCTTGCGCTCCGCGATTTCCATCTGGAGTCGGGCGCTCAGCCTCTCCGCCTCTTCCGTGAGCTCATGCTGCCGCAGCCCTGATTGCAGCAACTGCTGATTCATCGCGGTTGCCTGCTGGTGAAAACGCGTGGTCTCTGTCACCTGGAACACGACCCCCATCACCTGACGCGCATCCGGGCCGAGAATCGGCCAAAGTACATAAGACCAATACAATGAGTGAGCGCCAGAGTTTTCCTGTCCGGTATAAATTTCGGCTTCTCCCGTCAGATAGACTCGGTCCAAGAAAGGCAAGCACGCGTCTTCTGGCATCACCTCGGCGAAGGGTACCCCGATGACCTGGTCTTTGGATTTGTTTGTCATTCGAAGGAAGGCGCCGTTAACGTAGCGCACCACGCGGCTGGGCCCCACCAGGAGGGTGATCGGTAGGGGCGAACCCTCGAAGATTGAATGTCCCAGGCCGGGCAGATAAGGTGCCGGATCAGGACCTTTGGGGCTGCGTCCGGAATTCGCGGTCTTGTAGTCAGCTTTTGTTCTTGGCTTTGGGTTCACGGGACACCTCTCCCCTCTGACCAAGCCGATATATGCGCTCAGGGATCCCCGTTATAAGACGTTGATAATCTGTGAGGCGTTCGCCGATGATTACTCCCTTAGAGGTAATTTCATATTCGCGAATGTCTCTGCTGTGATTGCCCCCGCGCATCTTAACGATGACCATGATCTTGCGTAATTGGCCGTCGATGGATACATACCGAAGCCGAATAATGTCATCGGTGAGAAAAGAGATCGAGTAGGTGCTGAAGGGGAACTCGGTAAAGGACTCATCCACCTCGACCGTGCTTAGGATCGTTACGCCGATTCCGGTCAGAGCGAAGATCATCCGGTAGAGCGATTCACGGAAATCCTCGCGGAAGCCCGGCGAAAGCGCCATCTCAAAGCCCGCCAGCGAATCGATTACCAAACGCTTGGCGCCAATCTTCCGAACCGCGTCGAGAATCGAGTGCATGGTCTCATCCACCGAGAGATCCAGAGGACGGAGATAGAGGATCACGAGTTTCCCATCGTGCTGCGGTGTTTCCAAGTCCAAACCAAAACTGCCCGCCCGGTCTGCATACGCTTGCGGTCGTTCTTCAAAGACGGCCACAATGCCCGGTTCACCCTGGCGTAGGCCTTCGGCAATGAATTGAGTTGCTAATACCGACTTTCCAGTTCCCGAAGCACCGGTCACGAGGACACTATCGCCTTCGGGAATGCCGCCACCCAGCATCTTGTCCAACTCAGGAATGCCGAGGGAAAGGCGCCGCTTGCCGGGTGGGTTTCTCTGGTGTCCAGTCAGTCCAAAAGTACGCGAGAAGGCTTGCAGCCCGGCTTCGGTAATCCGGAACGTATGCAAGCCGGGAACGGAGGCCTGTCCGCGCAGCTTTATAATCTGCAATTTCCGTACAACGGAATTTCTCTCCGCCGATTGACTCAACCAAAATAGGCCGTCCGCGACGGTGAACACAGGATTATCGCGCAGCTCATCCTCGGCGTATTCGCCGACCAGAAATGTTGTAGCCTGCCAACTGGCCAAGAACAGGGCTAAGCGCTGAATGAAGGCTTGTAATTCCATTTCGCGCTCGCTGCCCTGCGGCTTCCGCAACATCGTACGAAACGAGTCCACGATCACAAAGGCGGGGCTGGACTTCTCAACCTCTTTGGTGATCTCTTCGAAAACCGCGTCCAGGCCCTTCTCCAATACGACCTGGCTCAGGTTGATAAAACGGACGGAACTGGCCAACTTCGTCTGATCAAAGAATGTGTACTGCTGCTGGTATCGCAGCATCTTTATAGCGGGCTCGCCGAGGACAGTGAAATAGATCGCAGGACGCTCCGGGGTGGCATTAGCGAAAACAAATTGGTGCGCCAGCGTGGTCTTGCCGCCTCCCGGAGCGCCCGCGATGATATTGAAAGAGAACTCGGGGAAACCACCCCCGACGATTTCATCGAGCCCCGGAACTCCGGTCGGTAGTTTCCGTATTGTGACTTTATCTTCTGGGTTCATCTTTTCTCTCGTTCCTCGAATCGGGACCGTTCAAGGCTGCATCCGGCCAAGCATCCTGCACCAACCGCAAAGTTAACGCTCCGCCGATGAAGGTAAAAAGGAGCCCGAGTAAATGGGCAATGAGAATGGTGCCGCCGTCGCCGTTCTGGCCTTGCTTGACTTGCGGCGTAACCTCGGCGAGCCCCTGCAAGGATCCGTCCGGCATTATTTGCGCAGAGCTAAGATCGGGAGCTTCCGCTTTGGCCAGCGCCAGCGCACGAGACGCGAGCGCCCAAAAACCGGCTACTCCGGCGAGTGCAGATAGGGGCCGGCGCAGCTTGTCATAGACGCGAACAGCCACCGGCTCCACTGCCGCGGAGGCGTTGCCGACGGCCGCCTCGTAGGCAAGAAGCCGCTGGGCCAAATCTCGCGTTTCTGGAGAAATCATCATTTCGCTTGCGTGCAAAGGGGAACCCGGACGGCGTGAGTCTCGATGCTACTCGTTTTCTTTCAACTACGTGTCAAGATTTCTGCAGATGCTCACATCTTATATTGTTGTCCCGTTGTGTCCTTCGACGTTCCGCTAGATTTGCTTCTGATGCGAATAAATACGTCCAGCAGGGTAGCCGTGTCACGGATGTTCCCCGAAATCGTCATTAATGCGTCTTCCACAACGGGATATTGGTCCGCCAGAAACACAAGGCGGTCGCTGACATTCTTGAGCTGTTGAACTTCTTGCTGAATGATCTCAAAAGCGATGGGAGCTTCTGCTTCAGTCGTGACCTTGACGTCAGTGAATGCATCGTGCACCAGTTGCAACGTTAATGCTGCGCCAAGGAAGGTAGTAAACAGCCCAAGTAACTGCGCGATGAGAATGACTGCTCCCTCGTCATCGCGATCATCTTGCGGTTCGATCACGCGCGAGTCTTGCAAGTATCCATCGTTCGTGATCTGCACTGAGCTAAGGCTGGGAGCTTCAGCACGGGCCAGTTTCAGAGCACGAGAAAGAAGCGACCGATAACCCTCAACTCCCGCGAATGCGCATACTGGCGGGCGCAACTTTTCACAGACGCGAACGGCCGCAGACGACATTGGCTTGGAGGCGCTGCCCGCGACAGCTTCGGAAGCAAGAAGCCGCCGGGCCAAATCTCGAGTTTGTGACGACAGCATCATTCGTCGGCTTGCAAATGGTCCAGCGAACCGTGGGGTTGAATCCTACACCTGTTGCGATTGTATGCTCGTTTTTTATCCCTTTCCCAGAAGACGACCGAAAGACAAAGTTCGGGATCAGTCGTGTAGCACGACGCTCAAAAGTGGGCTGGGTGCGTGCATGTCGCCGTTCTACTCAATGAAGCCGACTAATCCCGCCTCTTCCCGATTTAGGGCAGAGGCCGCGGGGACATTACAGAGATTGTCAGTGTCGATCAGCTTTTGGAATCCCTGGGCTCAGCGCCTTGGCTTGCATGCCCGTCCAGCGCGCAAGAGGTACGGCCCCGCCGATGTCAACGCGAAGGCATATTGAGCGCGCCGTCGGGACACCCGCTGAGGTTCGAAGCAATTCGGCGAAAGATCAGATCGGCATTTCCGGGGCGGGGTCGTGTGCGATATCAATCACCTGCTACGTTGAAGCAGTGATGGCGGTGTCGAGATGAAGGCACAACAAGGCAGATTAGCTGGCAGCGCTACCGGTTACAAGGCGGTATCTCTAAGGCATTGCTAATATTGAGCAATTCGCCGTTTGTTCGCTTTTTGTTGCCCCACGTGTTGCCCCCACGGTTTTCCGAGGCTCCGGATCGATTCCAAGAATACTATTCCAACTAGATTCTAGATCGCATTTCCGTAATTTATCGTCTAAACTGTAGACGGAAATTTGGAGATGTCTATGCAAGCAGTTCAATTGAAACTCAAGCAGGCGAGCGCGGTTCTCGGTGTTCCTCCAAAAGAATTGCAGAATTTCGTTCAGCTCGGTGTGCTGCGGCCTCGGAGGCGGGCCGACGTTTTCTGGTTTGATTCAAATCTACTGTTGCAGGCGAAGGTGGCTTTCTATGTAAAAGCCTCGCTCCGTCCAGCGACAGAATACCTGGCACAATTAACGAAAGAAGTTTCACGCGTGAATCTGATCACGACAAACTGGGATGATCTGCTTTTGACGTCGAGTCCTGGAAAGGGGCGGTCCCCGATCGAGATCAAAATACCGCTGAGCGAATTGAAGAAGGAACTCGAAGAAGGCATGCCACTCGCAGAGACTATGTGCGACCTTCCTCGAGGCCGCAAGCGACGGGGATGGAAGGAAGAATTCCTGACGACCTTACAACAGGCTGGCAATGAGATCGGCGCGATTTCCGACCAGGACATTCTGAAGAAGATAAGAACTTATCGGAGTGAGCGAAAGAAACAGCCGGAGATCAAACTTGTCGCGCAAGCAAAAAGAACTGCCTAAAGGGGTTGTAGATACATCTGTCGTGATTGCAGGCGCGGCCGCGTTTCGCGGCGCGCCATTGCATCCTGAGACCGATAGCGGCATCTTGCTGTTGAAGTGGATCGAGGAAGGCCATTTTCAATGGCTGTACACGGAGGATATTCTCGCCGAGTACAAGGAAATTCTGAAACGCTGCAAAGTTCAATCAGCAACTATCGGCAGTTTCATTAACTTGCTTCGAGAGGAAGGAGTTGAAATCTCGCTCCGCAAAACTTCATCCATATCTCCCGACCCGAACGATGATCCATTTTGCGCCTGTGCGGAGACCGGCAACGCCGCATTCATTGTGACCTTGAATCCTCGAGACTTTCCTCAAAGCAAGCTTCGTGCAAAGGTCATCTCTCCTTCGCAGTCGATCCCGTCAGCGGTACGTCGTCGCTCCTGAACGGAACATTTTCATGAAGGCCCGGAGCGTCCGCAGTCCGATATCAGTTCGCTGGGGCAAAATTCGTATCGTGCGCAACCGGCAGATCGGGTTGCCGGGCCGAGTTCTTGAAATTGCTGAATCGCCGCGATCCGACATTACCCGCATCGGCAAGGAGCTGGCCCGAGTCGCTGAGATCGCCAGATAAACGCTCAGCTTCAACAAGAAGAGCGAGACGAAAGAGCAGCAAGTGTTTCCGCGATCCTGGATTCCGTACTTGCGCTTTATCAGAGCCGGATCGCCAATTTACAGATTTCTGCCGAGCGCCGTTTCACAACACGCGGCAAAGGTTTTCTGCAACCCTGGCGAGCTTCGACAGGTATTCGTGAATCTGATCGGCAACGCCTTGGACGCGAGCCGCGCTGGAGGTCGCCTTGTTCTTCGCGAGCGGACGTGGTGCATGCCAACAGGGGTCAACACGGCGTAAGAGTAACCGTGGCGGATAACGGCCAAGGCATGAGTACGGAGATCAAGACTCAGTTATTCGAACCCTTCGCCTCCTCGAAGGGATCTCGGGGGACCGGACTAGGGTTGTGGGTCAGCAAAGGCATCATTGAAAGGCATGGCGGACTTATTCGCGTTCGATCTTCCACAAAGCCCGAAAGGAGCGGCACCGTGTTCTCGATTTTCACTCCGCTAGATCCCAGAGGCACGCTAGAGAATCCCCCAGCCCTCCCGCCTTCAGGCTACCGGATCTGAGTAAATCTCTCGATTATCACTACCTGTTGCAATTGCCTTCATCGGTGCCCCGGACGACGATTTGTTACACGCTCTAGCTCGCATTCACTTGTGCACTCTGCTACGCCGCAACCGCATCTCGAATATCTCTACCCGGCAGGACGTAGCTTGAAAATCTGCTTGAGTCTTTGCTCAAGCTCTAGGATGCGCCGTGAAACGCCCCGCCCTACGCTGTTGTCAACCTTGCCTGCGATCTGGTGAAGTCGATCAATTTCGACCTTTATGGCAGCTCTGTCAGTACTCTGGATCGGCACAAAACCTCATTTCTCGCACGCTCCCAACCGCGTCTACGTTGCGATTCAGGTCAACCTGCTCATCTGGAGAAAGAAGGCTGAGGTGGGAAGCAATGCAGAGAGACCGACCTAGCTCAGTAAGTCTGATCGAGGGCTGGAAGCCATACCCCAACTACGAACCCTACGCGCGGGAGGTGGGGAAGTCAAACCTAGAGCGGAAGACAGTGTGGTGCTGGTCGGGCTTCCTAAGCAATTGCGTGACGAATCGTGCGCTGACGCCCGCGGTATATAATCCCTAGCACAAGTCCCGCTGCAAGCCTGGAGACTTCTAATGGCACTCCGTCGAGGCTCTCGCCCAGCAAGAGCGAGCTCTCTCACATCCAAAGCGAAGTCTGAGACTTTCAGTGAGGATAACGCTGCTGAATTCGTCGTGCAGGGCTCTTCGTTCCCTGTCGTCGCGATCGGAGCGTCGGCTGGCGGTCTGGATGCTTATTCAGAATTCTTCCACGCCTTGCCCGCCGACACCGGGATGGCTTTTGTACTGATTCAGCATCTCGATCCTCAACATCACAGCATGCTGTCTGGAATTCTCTCTAAGACAACAAAGATGCATGTTGAAGAAGTCAAGCCCGACGTCGAGGTCAGGCCGAACCGGGTGTATGTAATTCCGCCCAACGCCTTCATGGCGATCTCCAAGGGCAGATTCGTTCTGTCGCCGCGGGAATCACACCGAGGGCAGCATCTGTCGGTTGATTTTTTCATGCGTTCCCTGGCTGAGGACCGGCAGAGCGGAGCGATTGGCGTCATCCTTTCAGGAACCGGCTCTGATGGCGCTCTCGGCGTGGAGGCCATCAAGGCAGAAGCGGGACTGAACTTTGCCCAAGACCCAGCCACGGCGAAGTACGACGGCATGCCTCGCAGCGCTATTGCATCCGGTTGCATTGACTTCGTGCTGCCACCCCGGGAGATTGCACACGAACTCGAACGGATAAAGCGCCATCCCTATGCCAAACAACAAGGCGGTCTGAAGGAAAAGCCAGCGCCCGCCGCAAAGGACGCGTTCCAAGAGATCACCGAGCTACTCAAGAGAAGCGGGGGCGTTGACTTCGGCCAGTATAAGCCGAATACGATCCACCGACGCGCCGTACGCCGCATGGCAATTCTCAGGTATGAGTCCTTGGCGGAATATGCCAAACACCTGAAGGATCACCCGGAAGAAGTTCTGAACCTGTACGACGACATCCTTATCAATGTGACCAGTTTTTTCCGTGATCCGGAGAGCTTCGAGTTTTTGAAGAGTCATATTTATCCCGCTATCCTGAAGGCTAAAGGCGACAATCGTTCGATTCGAATGTGGGCGCCGGGATGTTCTACCGGCGAAGAGACCTATTCGCTGGCGATAACGCTGCTCGAGTTTCTGGGCGACCGGGCCGCAGACTTTCAGATTCAATTGTTCGGCACAGACCTGAACGAGAAAGGAATTCAGAAGGCGCGGGCTGGAGTGTCCAGCGAGCACATTGTCGATGATGTGTCCGCTGAGCGTTTGCGGCGTTTCTTTATCAAGACGGATGAAGGCTATCGGGTGGTCAAGGCAGTTCGCGAAATGTGCGTCTTCGCACGGCAAAATGTGGCCAACGACCCGCCGTTTTCCCAAATGGACCTCGTGGCGTGCCGAAACATGCTCATTTACATGGGACCGGCCCTGCAGAAGCGAATGATCCCGATTCTGCATTACGCCTTGCGTCCCACCGGCTTTCTGTTCTTAGGCAATTCAGAAAGCGTCTCCGCGTTTCCTCTCTGTTCTCCGCCACTGACAAGAAACACAAGGTATTCGCCAAGAATCCAGTCGCTTCGCGCTTGCATTACGACTTCTCGCAGCTACGATCACCCGTCGAGAGCGGAGTGCTCCCAGCCCTCGGGCGGGCGGAGGTTCAGGGGACTTCCCCGTACGAGCTAGACGTGCAAGCCGAAGCCGACCGTTTTGTGTTGAGGAATCGTGCGCCGGTAGGAGTCGTAATCAATGGAGCGCTGGAGGTTGTCCAGTTCAGGGGACGTACAGCGCCATACTTGGAGCCCGCACCCGGTCGGCCCACTCTCAACGTTCTAAGACTGGCGCGGCAGGGGCTAGCTCGCGAATTGCGCAC
The DNA here is from genome assembly GCF_059726255.1 of Koromonas humicola. NCBI lineage: Bacteria > Pseudomonadati > Acidobacteriota > Terriglobia > Terriglobales > Koromonadaceae > Koromonas > Koromonas humicola. The sequence goes on along the minus strand of NZ_AP040873.1, from coordinate 2,928,869 downwards.
CTTGATCAATGGTGCCAAGAAGAAAGGGCTCCCCGTCCGCAAGAGTAACGTGGCTTTCGAGGAAGATGGGCAGAAGAGCCTTCTGGACATCACTGTGGCTCCACTGGCGGGAACTCGAACTTCTCCTGAGGAACATTTCTACCTGGTACTTTTCGAGGTCGGAAAGTCATCCAAGGCGGCCGTCTCCGAATCACGCCGCAAGGGCACAAGCACCGACTCCGTGAACGGCCGCGAAGTCCAGAAGCTGAGACAGGAACTAGCTGCGGCGCAAGAGGCGCTGCATGATGCCATCGAATCGGAAGAGGCAACTCGGGAGGAGTTTCAGTCGGCTAACGAAGAGATTTTATCTTCGAATGAGGAACTGCAAAGCACGAATGAGGAGTTGGAGACATCCAAGGAGGAACTGCAATCCACCAACGAAGAACTGAACACCGTAAACGAGGAACTGCGTCACCGCAATGTTGAACTCAACGAACTGAGCAATGACATTTCCAATCTGCTGAACAGCACCCGCCTGCCGGTGGTCATGTTGGACGGGGACCTGCGCATCCGCCGCTTTACGCCAACCGCAGAAAAGATGTTGAAGGTGGCTGCCAGTGATATTGGGCGGCCGATTTCTGACCTCAGGCTGAATGTGACGATGCCTGACCTTGAACCGGCGATTCGTCAGGTCATCGAAAGTCTCCAGCCCACTGAGCACGAAGTGGAGGATGAGCGGAAACACTGGTACTCATTGCAGATCCACCCTTATCGCACGATCGAGAACAGGATCGACGGGGTTGTGCTCAACCTGATCGATATTGACGCTATCAAGAAGTTCAACGAGCAGCTCAAGAAATCGAGCGCATTTCTTCGCGGAATTGTCGATACAGTGCGAGAGCCTCTGCTCGTGCTTGATCCCGACTTGTGCGTCATCGCCGCCAATACTCCCTTTCTGCGTGCATTCAATGTGCCGCACGGAGCAGCAGTCAACCATTTCTTCCATGAATTGGCCGACGGGGCTTGGAACATTCCGGATCTCCGCAGATCGCTCCAAACCCTGCTGGAGAGCAAATCTGAAATTTCCAACTTTCATGTGGAGCACGACTTTCCGCACATCGGGCGCCGGATCATGCTGATCAATGCCCGAGCGCTGATCCAGGCTGATGATGCTCCACCGATGATTCTCGTCGCGATCGAGGACATCACGGAACGCAAGCTTGCAGAAGCTGCTCTAATCAGATCGGAAAAGCTGAACGTCGCCGGACGCATGGCCGCGTCTTTGGCTCACGAGATCAACAATCCGTTGCAGGGAATCACGAATTTCTTGGCGCTAGTGGGAAGTTCCGCAGGAATCAGCGAACAAGATCGCCTGCATGTATCCGAGGCCGAGAAGCTGCTTTCCCGGGTTGTTTACCTGACCAAGCAGTCTCTAAGCTTTTATCGGGAATCACAGTTACCAACCTCGATCAATATCGAGGAACTGTTAGACAGAGTCCTGGAGTTCCATGGGGAGAACCTTCGCAAGAAAGACGTGACAATCACGAAGCGCTACTCTTTGGATGGTCCCGTCGTTGGATATCCCGGCGAGATTCGGCAGATCTTCACGACGCTGATCGCCAACGCTATTGACTCTCTGAACTGTCAGGGGGCGATCACTGTACGGGCTGCCCGCTCGCGACGTTTGAATAGCCCCGGGGTACATGGTCTTCGCATTACTGTAGCTGACAATGGTTCGGGGATGCCTGCGGCCATTCGTGAGCGCATCTTCGACCCGTTTTTTACGACCAAAGGCGAGCAGGGAGTTGGCCTCGGACTCTGGATCGTGAATGCGATTGTTCAGCGCATGGGCGGAACGATTCATGTCCGCAGCAAGCAACAAGGTGGCACATGCTTCTCCGTGTTTTTGCCAGATCAAGCCAAACAAAGCAGCTAACTGTTGGCGTTATCTTTCACAGACAGGCCAACTGATTTCATTTCGGTGTTCAGGTCAGACAGGTCAGTAGCTAGTACGTCTTCCCAATTGACTTCAGTAAATCGGCTGGGTGAATAGGCTTGGAGAGGAAGGTGAATTCATGGCCCTCGTTACGTGCCTTCGCAATAACAACGTCGCCGCTAGCCGCACCCGAGAACAGCAGTACCTTGCACTCCGGACACCGCTTCTTAATCTCAATTGCAAGCTCGACACCGTCCATCCCCGGCATCATCACGTCGGCAATAAGCAAATGCGGACTTTCGGTGTCCAAGAGTTTGAGAGCTTGTCTACCGTTGTACGCGACGTGAGGAGTGTACCCAGAATTCCGCAGGATCACAGCTAACGTGTCTGCGATTAGAGTTTCGTCGTCAACGATAAAGACTGTCAGAGAAGAGGAAATATGCGTTCCTCCGCAGCGAAAGCCTCGTCACAAAATTGGGGAAGTTTTACGCCAGAATGGACGAAACAAGTAGATGAATTTAGCACTAAACACGTGCGTGCCTCTTTCGTGCTCGCCGCATCCTCGCCGAGAGGCTGACATTGCTGTCGCGAGGTGGGCCTTTTGGGCACGACGAGCACGGTGCAGAGACCGACTCCTCTCCATAGTGCAGAATGCTCATCACATTCTTTGTGATTGCCTCAGCCAGGCGGCAGGCCATCTGCTGTTCTGCCCTGTTATTCCGCGGCAGCAAGTACACTGCTATCGGCTATGACAGGCCGAAGTCGGAGGACCAGCTCTGACAACATTCCCGATGGCGAACGTGCGACTGCTGCGTTGAAGCGATGATGGTCGCGTCGAGATGGAAACCGAAGAAACTCAGATTAGCTGGCAGCGCTACCGGGCACAAGGGGGTATCTCTAGGCTATTGTAAATATTGAGCAATTCGCCTTTTGTTCGCTTTTTGTTGCCCCAGGTGTTGCCCCCACGCCTTTCCGTGTCATCGATACGATTCCCAGATTCTTTCAGAAATCGACAATTGCGAATCTGAAAAAATGAAATGCGTGATCACGTCCGCTTTGTTAACGTGCAAAAACTGCGGATGTGCGTCACGCATTTTCTAGTTTCTCCGTTCAGCGCCTTCCATTGCTAGAGTCCCTCCATGTTGCGAAAGGAAGAACCCGAGGAGCGCTATCATCGTGCTGTTTTGAGCTGTAGTGCACAATCCACACCCGGTCGAGATCAAGGTACGGGATCGTCTAGTCCTGTGCGCAGCTAGAGGGATTCACTTCTATTCCGGCGCGTACACGAGAACCGTGAACGTTCCCGCCTTGATGCTGGGTCGCTTCTGTCCCTCTGCTGGCGGACCGAACTCAGCCGTTGGCAAATAGACGCGGTGGCTCTTTGGATCGACGGTGACGGTACGAGCACCACGCGCGGTCGGGACGTTTGCCGCCACTTCGTACTTCCCACCCTTGGCGGCGCGGACGATTGTCATCGTTCCTTCGCCGTTGGACGAGAAGGCAAGACCGGCAGCGGGATCGAAGGCGACGCCATCGGTGCCATTTCCCGTCGAAAGGGTCGCGATGGTTCTGCCCGTCTTTGTATCGACGATCATCATCTTGCTGTTGCCGCACACCGAGAACAGATGTCCTGCTTTGTCGTCTATAGCGAGGCCGGACGGTTCTTCGCAGCCTTGGAGTTTCCATCGCTCGGTTGGCTTCCAGGTCTTGGAATCAACCACGGCAATCTCGCCCGTGTCTTCAACATTGACGTACACGTGGCCGCTGTCGGCGGCGGCAAATTCGAGTTTGCCGCCCAGCGGAACGGTTGCGACAACTTTGAGCGTGTCGGGATCGATCGCCATCAGGTCCTTGCTACGGCCGTTCATGACGATCACTTTCTTCGAGTGTTTGTCGTAAATGATGGCATCGGGATTTTCGCCGACCTTGATGTCTGTCTTGGGCGCAAGCGTCTTGGCATCGAATACCGTCACGGTTCCGGCACGGCCGTTGGAACTGAAGCCGAGGCCCTTTTCGGCAGCAATGGCTGCTCCGTGTGCCCCGGCGGCGGGGACTTCTCCCAGTTTCTTGCCGGTCGCTGCGTCCACAACATAGATAGCGCTGTTGTGGCCGATGAACAGGCGATTGGTTTCGGGTTCGTAGGTGATGTAGTCCCAGCCGCCCTCACCGCCAATCGTAAACTTCGCGACTTGCTTGTAAGTAGCGTTCTGCGCGGATAAAACCGCCGTCAGTGCGATGAGAACTGCAACAATGCAAACGACCGATCTCTTCATTTGGGACTTCACCTTCCTTCAGCATGGCTGAGGTAGAAATGAACAGCGGGAGTGATGATCAAGGACAGCACCATCGAAATGGTGATGCCGCCGATTACGGCAATGGCAAGAGGTTGCAGCATCTGGGACCCGGCGCCGAGTGCGAGCGCGAGCGGCAACATGCCGGCGATCGCTGCCAAGGCGGTCATGGCGATTGGGCGCAGGCGTCGGCGACCTGCCTGGATCATGGCGTCGTGCGGCGAGTATCCGAGCGCGCGGAATTTCTGATCGGCATCGAGCAGCAGGATGCCGTTCTTGGCGACGATGCCGATCACCATGATGAGGCCCATGAAGGAGGAGATGTTGAATGTCGTGCCGGTGATCAGAAGCGCCAGCAGCACGCCCGAGGTGGAGAGCAAAGCCGACGCGAGGATCGCCAGCGGTGCGGCAAAGGTTCGGAACTCGAAGAGCAGTACCACAAAGACGAGAACGATCGCCAGCACGAGCACGAACATCAGGTCATGGAAAGACTTCTGCTGCTCTTCGTAGGTGCCGCCGTAAACCACGCGAATCGAGGGTGGCAAATGAAGATCATTGACGGCCTTCTGTACGGCTGCGATGGCACTGCCGAGATCGCGGCCTTCCAGGCGCGCAGTGACAACGACGTCACGCTGCAAGTTCTCGCGACGGATCTCGGTCTGACCAGGCAGTTCCGTAACCGACGCCAGCGAGCCCAGCGTGGCCGTATGCCCGGCACTGCTGACCAGAAGCGTGTTGCTCATCGCGGCAAGCGAGGCACGGTTCGCCTCAGGGAAACGCACGCGAATCGTATAGGCGCGGTCGTTGGCGATCACGGGCGTCTCGGCAGGTTCGCCTTCGAGAATGGCTGCAGAATCCGTTGCCACTTCGGCCGGCGAAAATCCAGCGCGAGCCGCGGTGGTCGGATTCACTTGAAAGACTGTGGCTGGACCGCTGATCGTATTCTCGATGCCGTTCTTGAGATCGACCACGCCCTTGATCTTTTCAATCTCGGTGGCGACACGCGGAGCCCACTGCTCGAGCGCGGCGGCGTCGTTGGAGAACAGCTTAATCTGGACCGGTTCGGGCGCGTTGGACAGATCTCCGATCATGTCCTGCAGGATTTGAATGAACTCGACTTCGGCGCGCGGCTCTTCCTTCGCAATACGGGCCCGGAGATCCGAGACGATTTCCTCGGTTGATTGTCTGCGATTCTTCTTCAGCTTGACGGCAATGTCACCGCTATTGGCTTCCGTGACGGCAGCAAGGCCGAGTTGCAGACCGGTTCGCCGCGATGCAGATTCGACATCCGGAACCTCGCGAATCATCTGTTCCAGATGCCCGACGATCTGATTCGTTTCCTGCAGCGAGGTGCCGGCCGGGGTGAGGTAGTCGAGAATGAAGCCGCCTTCATCGATCTCCGGCATCAGGTCGGAACCCAGCGCCTTGTAACAGGCAAAAGACGCGATAACAAGGACGGCACTGAACAGCGCGATCCACCGTGGACGCTCCAGGGCGAAGCGCAGCCAGCCTTCGTAAAAGTCGAGTAGCTTGCGGAATCTTCCGCCGAGTGTGGCCTCTTCGGCGGCAAGCAGGTGCGCGGCGTCTTGTGAGTTGGCGCCCTGCTCTAATTCGTGTCCCTTGCGAATGAAGTACTGGCTTAGCGTCGGTGTCCAGGTCAAGGCAAGGATAAGCGAGGTCAGCAGCGAGACCGCCACGGTAATGGCCAGCGCGCGGAAGAAGAGTCCGGTGACACCGGTTACGGCAATGAGCGGCAGGAAGACGACGATGGGTGTTATCGTCGATCCGATCAAGGGCGGCGTAATTTCCGAGAGTGCGCTGCGGATGGCTTCGAGACGTCCTTGACCGGCTTCGCGGTGAAGCGCGATATTCTCGACGACCACGATGGCGTCGTCGATGACGAGTCCCACCGCTGCGGCCAGCCCGCCAAGCGTCATCAGATTGAAGCTCTCGCCAAGCAGCTTAAGCGCGATGAACGTCACCAGCACCGTGACCGGAATCACCAATGCCGCGACGACGGACGTGCCCCAGTCGCGCAGGAAGAGCACCATGATGACCGAGGCCAGGATCAACCCGATCAGGATGGCATCGCGCACACTCTTGATCGACTCGCTCACCAGTTCCGATTGATCATAGAAAGGCTGCAGCTTGATGCCGGGTGGAAGCGAGGCGCGGATGCGCTCGATTTCCGCGTGCACTTCTTTGGCGACATCGACCGTGTTGCTGTCGGGCTGACGGCTGATGTTGAGCAGCACAGCTGGCTTGCCGTTTGCCGTGACGATGGTATAGACAGGCTTGACTCCCGGCGTGACTGTCGCGACATCAACGATGCGAACGGGGATGCCCGCCTGCGTGTTCTTGACGACGATCTGTCCGATTTGCTCTGGATCGCGAGCCTGTCCGTTGATGAGCCCCAGGTAGAGCTGATGGTTCTGCTCCAGCAATCCGGGCGAATCGATCAGGTTGGTGCGCTTCACCGAATCGAGGATGTCGGTGACCGTGACGTTTGCCGCGAGAAGTTTCGCCGGATCGGGCGTGATATGAAACTCGGGCTCCTGCCCTCCTTGCACGACCACCGTGGCGACGCCATTCAGACGATTGAGGCGCGGCTTGAGATCGTAGGTCGCCATTTCCCAGAGCTGCGTCTGGGGCATTGTGTCCGAGGTCAGACTGTAGCCGATGATGGGGAAGCTGGCGAAAGTCAGGCGATGCGTCTCGACGTTCGCGGTCGCCGGAAGAGTTGTGCGGACGCGGGAGAGTGCGGCGTCAACCAGTTGCAACGTCTGCACCATGTCCACGTGCCAATCGAAGAAGAGATCGACTTCGGCGGAACCGCGACTGGTGATTGAGCGCACGTCCCGAAGCCCGGGGACGCTGTTCACGGCTTCTTCGATCGGGCGGGTGATCGTGACCGTCATCTGATCGATGGGCATCACGCCGTTGTCCACGCCGATCACCACGCGGGGGAAATCCGTGGTGGGAAAAACGGACACCGGTATGGTGAACGCAAGATAAGCGCCAACGCACGCGAGTATGACGATGAGGAAGACGAGCGATTTTGCGTAGCGCGTGTACCAGTAGCGTTCATCCTGCGCGCCGAAGGTTCGGACTCGGTCCAGCAGTGATCGGAAGCTCATTCGCTCGTCACTCCTTTTCCGCTTCCGGCTTAGCCGCCGCGGGGGCCTCACCCTGTTTCACGTGGGTCTTGTCCGGAAGCCCGTATGCCCCGGTCGCGACGATGGTTTCGCCCGCGTCCAGTCCCTTTGTGATCTGAACGTCGTTCGCGTCGCGAATGCCGGTCTGCACTTCGCGCTGGTGGGCAAGACCATCACCGCCAACCACCATCACCCTGGTCGCACCTTCGGGGCTCTTAAGAAGTGCGGAAGCCGGAATCGTGAGCGCATCCTTCTCGACGCGCGCCACCATCTGGACTTGAACCGTAGTGCCAGGGCGCAGCGTCGCGTGCGGATTTGGAGCCTCGATCCATATTTCGACGGTCGTGCTGTTCGGGTCGAGGGCCGGGCTGACCAGCGCTACTTTTCCTTCGGCCTTTACTTCGCCAGGGGCGATGATCGTTGCCGCGTCACCTACGTGCAGCGCGGCGGCCTCTTCCTGCGGGATGTGCGCCTTGGCGATCACCGACGATGTGTCCATGATCGTGAGCAACGGCGTGCCCGCAGCCGGCGTTTCTCCCGGATAGACTGGGCGATCGGTTACTACACCGTCGATCGGACTGCGGATTTCGGAATAGTTCAGTTGTGCTGCGGCGCCCTCGAATTTGCCCTTCGCCGAACTAAGTTGCCCGGCTGCGGATTTGAGGGTTTGAGGCTTGCCAATGGCCTGCGCTGCCGCGAGATGATGTTCGGCAAGCTGGTATTGCGCCTTGGCCTGCACTAGCGACACTGCCGCTTGGTCGAGTTCTTTGCGGGGGAGCGCTCCTTCTTTGAACAAAAGTTGTCGGCTGTCGTAGAGTTTCTGCTCGGCGTCGAGGGCTTGCTGCGCCGTTTTCAAATCGAGTTCGGCCTTCTGCATGTCCTCGGGCAGACTTGCTCCGGTGGTAGTTTCGTAAGTCGCTTGCGCCTGTTCGTAGGCGCCCTTGTTCTCGGTGACAGCGGCGGCGAGATCGCTGTTCTCCAGAACGCCTAGGAGTTGTCCGGCCTGAACGCGCGAACCGCGATTAACGTAGAACTTGCGGACAGGCGCGGCGATTTTGGGCGTGATTGCCGCCTGATTTCGCGGGAACAGGATGGCCTCGGTCGAGATCACCTGTTCGATCGACTTGCGTTCCGCCTTCGCCATTTGGACCGCTACAACCGGCTCGGGTGCCGGCGCTTCCTTCGAACGCGAGATGTAGGCGATGGCTGCCGCGCTTACAACAACGACACCAGCAATGATCGAGATTCGTGTACGGCTTTGAATGTTCATCCTAGAAAGTACCTGTCAGTGTCTGCAGATTAGCGAGCGCGACTCGATAGCGAACTTCACCGTCGTCGAAATTGTTGCGGGCCAGGGTCAGGGTGTTTTGCGCGTCCACCACCTCAAGCACCGTCGCTTCGCCTGCCTGATAGCGAAGCGTCGTAAGGCGCAGGCTTTCTGCCGCGAGATCGGCAGATTGGCGCAGAGTTTCGATCTGATCCTTGGCGGCCGAAGCTTCCGAGTAGAACAGCCGCAGGTCGGCCACGGCCTGCCTTTGCGCGGCGCTCATTTCCACCTGCGCCTGCTTGCGTTGCAACTGCGCTTGGCGAACCTTGCTCTGCGTCGCGCCCCAGTTGAAGATGGGCAGCTGCAAAGTCGCGGAGAGCTGATATCCCAGATTGCGGACTCCATCGGTGCGTGTTGCGTAGTTCGGAGCGTCGATGCCGTAGAAGTAGTCCAGCGTTAGTGTTGGCAGGTGACCGCCAATGGCCGCCTGGAGTTCGTTGGACGCGACCTGCACGGTTGCGAGTGCCGCCTTCAGTTCAGGGTTGTTCTTCGCTGCCAGTCCCTGGGCTTCGGCGAACTGTGGAAGCGGTGCGGCAAATCGGAGGTCGTCTACCAGTTCAAACTCTTCGGTATAAACCGGGAACACGAGCACCGCCAGATCCAGGCGCGTTTTCTCTTCCGCTAGTCGTGCTTCCTGCAGATCGCGCTGACGATCATTGGCCTGAAGCTGCGCCTTGATCACGTCGGAGTGGGCGACCTCGCCCCCCTTTTCCAACTGCTGGCTGATGGTGAGGAAGCGTTGCGCCTCGGCGGCGGCCTGCTCGGCGTTCGCCCTCTTTCGTTGGGAGGCGATTGCGCCGTAATAGCTCTGGGTCACGGTGAGAACCAGCCCTCGCGTGGCGATTTCGGCCTTCGCTTTCGCAAGCGCTTCTGCGGCATGAGCACGGCGATAATCGGCCACGGTCGTGAAGCCAATGCTCTCGTGCGTATTGCCTTGGCTGATGTACTCGCGCACGCCGTTGGCGGCGATGAAGCGCGGAGAGTTCTCCCGTGTGGACTGAGTGTAGATTGCGCCCGTGGTGTAGCTCACATTCGGCAGCAGAGCAGCGCGCGCCTGCACGCGGTCTTCGCGCGCGAGTCCGGCCTCAGTGATGGCCGCTCGGAACTGGACGCTGTTTGCCTTCGCCCTCTGCAATGCGTCTTGAAACGTGATGGTTGGACGCGCGGTCTGGCACCAGGACAACACAGAAATGCTGACCACAACGATCGGGGATAAGCAGCGTAGCTTCACTTTTGGCCTCACACTTCGCTGTTATGACGATAGTACGAGAAACCTTAAGCGAAACTGAATTTGCTTCGAGCGGTTGGGAGCGGCGACGGCGTTGCCGCTCCCAACCGCAGTGTCGTGCCGATGCTGTCGTTACTTCTTCGGCTTGGGTGCCTCCTTACTCTTTTCCGCCGCTTCCGCCGCCGCTGACTCCGTCTCTACGGAAACGACTTTTCCCGTCTTGGCATCCACCTGAACCTCTGTGATGTCTTTGGTGCTGGGTTGGGAGATGTCGAAAGACCAAACCAATTTCCCCTTTTCCTTCTCCAATTCACACTCCCTGATCGTGCCATTCGGAACACGATCAAGCGCGGTCTTGGTCGCTTGTGCTTCAGTCACAATTGCTTGCTTCTGGAGATCGGACCGCTTGCACTTTTGCGCCCAGCCTGTGGTGACGAGAAGCAACGTGATGGAGGTCAATGCTACGAAGTAACGGTTCATGAGGCGTCCTTTCGGAAGGGTCCTACCTTCCTGTGTTGAACGACGCCCCCAAGGTAAAAAACGGCAGCTTAAGCCACCCTGAAATCAGGAATGCAGCGGCAAACGGACGATCATGGTCGTACCATTTCCAGCCGCAGTCTTGACCGTGATGCTTCCGCCATAAGCTTCGACGATCGCCTTGGAAATTGCGAGTCCGAGACCATACCCTCCCGTGCTCCGGGCGCGCGACGTATCTGCGCGGTGGAATCGGTCGAAGATTCGCTCGACCTGTTCCGGCGGAATCCCCGGCCCTTCATCTTTGATGGCGACATCGGCGTAGTCGCCGTCACGGCCGATGGTCATGCAAACCGTCGAATGAGCGGGACTGTACTGGATGGCGTTGCCCAGCAGATTTCCCCACACCAATTCCATGTCCTCGGCGTCAGCCCGCAGTTTCGGCTCGCCGTCACGACAAAGCTCCAGCTGGATGCCGCGAGCCTCCGCGATCTTTCGCACGTGCGCGATCGACATCTCGCAAGTCGACGTCAGATCGATTTCTTCCAGGTCGCGCCGCAGATTTCCAGTCGCCCTCTGCTCGGCCCGCGCCAGCCGCAACATCGAGTGCACGAGTGTCTCGAGACGCGTAGTGTCTTCGAGAGCGGCTTCGACGCCGGCGCGATATTCGTCAGCGGTCCGCGACCGCTGCACCAGCGACTGGAGCGTAGATTTCAGGATCGCCACGGGCGTCTTCAGTTCATGAGCCGCATCTGCCAGGAACTCCCGTTGCGACGTGAACGCCTGCTGCAAGTTCGCCAGCATTGCGGTCATCGCCTGCGTCAGCGGAGCCAACTCGGCTGTTTGAAGGGATTCTGGAGGGGCACGCAACTCCCAATTCGACGACGAGACCTTGGCAGCGCTCCTAGCGAGCGTGGCTAGCGGAGACAACCCGCGCCCGATGGCCCACACCGCTGCGAAAGTCGCAACGACAAGCAGCACCAAGCTAGCTCCGCCGAACAGCACTTCCACACGCCAGACTGATTCATGCAATTCCTCGGTAGGCGCCGCATAGACGACTGTCAGGGTCGCACTCGTTCCCGGATCGGTGCTCTCCCGGTCCAGCACAGGGACGTTTGCCAGGCGCAGTGCCCTGTAGCTTTCTCCATTTACGCGAAAGTTCCAGTACTCGCGACCCTGCCTTGGAGCAGGATCAAATCCGGCCGGCCAATTCGGCGAGATAGCCAGTACTTTTCCGTTTGGATCGAGTATGCGATACAGGTCGGGATGTTGTCGGTCGAGCGGAGGCGGAACCATCTCCTGATCGAATACCAGCATGGGTGCCGCTTCTTCGGAATAGCGCACCAGTGCGGCAACGCTCATCGCACGGCCATGCAGTCCGGCATCGAATGCGGTTCGCAGTTGTCGGCGCGTGAGGGTAACAGCGATCAGCACCAGCCCTACTGTCAGCAGGACTTGGGTAACCAGCACGGCCGTAAGCAATCGCCGTCGTATCGAAGTATCCCGCACTTATCCTCGCAAGACGTAACCCTGCCCACGCAGCGTTTCAATCAGTTTCTCGTTACCGGCATCTCCCAGCTTACGGCGCAGTCCAGAAACATAGACTTCAATGACGTTGCTGAATTTCTCCCAGTTGAAATCATAGAGATGTTCCAGCAACTCAGACTTGGAGACTACTGCACCATGTCGATAGGCAAGATATTCCAGTACTCGGTACTCCATCGCGGTCAGAAGAACTGGCGACCCCCCGCGGGTGACCGCGCGGTTCGCGACGTTGATCTCGACGTCCTGAAACCGAAGCACGGCATCGCTTTTGCCCTTACCCCGCCGGATCAGTGCCTTGGCCCGAGCGATTAGTTCTCCTAGGTCGAAGGGCTTGGTGACGTAATCATCGGCGCCGGCGTTGAGCAGCCTTACGACAGATTCCTTTTCGTCGCGAGCCGTCAGTACAAGAATGGGAACGGTAGAACCGTTCGCGCGCAAGCTTCGGACGACCGTCAATCCGTCTACATACGGCAGCATCAGGTCCACCATGATCAGATCGTAGGCGTTCGACTCGCCCATGTAGAGGCCATCCTTACCATCGAAGGCACAATCCACCGCGTAACCGGCGCTCTCTCGCACGCCGCGTGCGATGTTCTCCGCCAGTCTCCGTTCGTCTTCGATAATCAGGATGCGCAATGTGCCCCCTGCATGTGAATAGCATAAGCCGCTGTTGACGACAACGAAAGCAACCTCGCACGCACCGGGAACTGCAAAGAAAGAAAAAGGTGGGAGCTTCACCTACGAGCATCGATTATCGAGGAGGGAGTGACCCGAACGAAGGGGCTTCAGCGTAGCCGCATTGGGATTCTGATCTTCAGGGTGTGCTGACCGGAAGGAACTTCGAATGTCTGACCAGTCTGTACCCGCTTACGGTCCTCGGGAGCAACATCGATTACTCTCCAATTTCCTTCGGGCAGTTCGGCGTGAAAGCGACCGTGGCGATCAACCATCAGGGTTCGTTGTTCCTGACCATTCGAGACAATCAGCACTGAATTCCTCAAGGAACCATATACCCGGTGCCGTACCCCTCGCACAAGCGGGACGGTACCCTCAACCTCTCGAGCATCCGCCACAACCTGCAGAGCTGCTACGGTGACGAGAAGAACCAGAATTCTGCTGATAAGCCGCACGGACGCCATTTTACAGCAACCACATACGGACTGACTGGACACACTGCCCGTTTCTACTCGACCGCATCATTGCAACATTATTGCCACGAACTGCGATAGCTCCGCAAATGCCATGCCCAGTGAAAGGTCGAGTTGGCATTCTTCAGCCAGTGCTTGAAACGGTTTGTCCCAATCGGGTGGGGGCGGCTGTAATGTGGTCGGAAGCGGGTGGGTTCCTCTGCGATCAAAAGTTCGTCGAACTGCTTCGACAACAACCGCTGTATCCAGCGCACCAGACCGTATCAGGAGAACCATATCAACCAGATCGCGAACTCGACTATTCACTGCTCCTGCGCGAGGGAGCGTGTAGGCGTGTAGCTTTTCAGCGAACTGCTGTTCTCTTTGGATGGTCGGCACCGATGCTGGAGGAATCCCGGCGAAACCGAACCAATCTCGTGTCTGAATATGCTCCAAGGGATCAAGCACCACGTCCCCGATTCCCACATCCAGGTGAAACTACGCAAAGGTTCGTTGCGCCATCATCGCATCCACCGGATACCGGGAGCCGCCATACGGTGCACCGTCGAGGTCCTTCATGCGAGCGCCAACTCGGAAAGAAAAGAAGTCATTCAAGTCGCGTTGCCCAGCCTCTTGCAGATGGTCGAGCACCGCGTCCTCCGATGAAGGAGACGTTGTGCGCACCGTGAAATCGAGATCCTTTGTGGCGCGAGCAAGACGGAAACGAAGTTCCATCGCATAGCCACCTTTGAGAACCCATTGTGTGTTGGCACTGTCGAACAGCCGCGCAAGAAAACGGTCAAAGGCGACCTGGCGTCGCAATCTCTGCAGGTCCGTGCCCTCCGCCTTCGCAATTTGCTTCAGCCGCTCCTCAAGAGCTGCACGCAGCGCAGCGCCAGTCGCGTATTTGTTCTTCTCGTTCATGATGCGTTCAAATCCCGCGCAACCGACGCGAACCTGGAATCATGCTGTAGATCCGCTGCCTGCTTCCTCGTGATCTTCCCGGTTGACCTCGCCTGCTGAAACGCGTGCCGCAGCGTCGCCTTTGGAAGCGCCCCGTCCTCCCACACATCGATAATCGTGCGCAGGGCGTTCGTGACAGGAACGCCAAACAGATTCTCCCTTTCCGCATCGGGGACCTGACCGTAGTGAAGGCGCAGGATCTTTGGGACCGGTACTCCTCGCCGAAATGAAGGCGGAACTGTGATATCCAGACGTGACGGATTTGCGTCTGTGAGCTCGTGCAGACTCAGGGCGGTCAGGTGGCTGTAAACCCCGGTTGGCTCATCGCTACGATCGCGAGACCATAGCCACCACAGGATCAGATCAGCTCGTTCCGGCTCTGGAAAGAGGGCTAGACGATAAATGCCACGGTGCTCACGGAGCCAGTTGCCTGCCTGAACATGGTAAGCCCGCTTGTTGCTGCCATACCCCAGAGAAGCTGCCTGCTTGGTCGTGAAGTACCCACCCTGGGCCTCCGCAATCCGATACAGCTCTCTTTCCGGCTCGTTTGCTACTTTCATAATAGGTCCACTTTCTTGACCTATTATGTAGCACCTTGGTCAGAATCGCAACGGGGGTTGCCCTCCAAGCGACCCAGCTATCGATACTAGCCAATTGGGTCCAGTATTGCATGCAGGTAGGAGACTGCTTCCTCAGGGCTCGCAATGACAACGCACGTGTACCTTCGGTCCAGAGCAATATGGCTGGCGGTAAGGAGTGCTCGCAAGGATCGCTCGGTGAAGAACGCATCGCAATATCCCAGGGCGGCAGCAGCGTGCTGAAAGTCGAAGAAGTCGTTCGCCTTGAACTGCTGCTGCCGGTTCCACCTGATGGCCGCATGGATGCTCGCCAGAATGTGAAGAGTCGGCATTACATCTTTGGTTCGTTCGCTTTTGAACGCTGTGAATAGAAGATTATGGAGTTGCCGGCCCTCTTCTTTTCGTTGCTCAGAACTGAGCTGATGCCCTGCACCATATTTTGCTTGAGCCATTTGGCCCACGACGTCAATGATGACGTCCATAAACACGTCGAGAATTCCATGAAGCTCGTCTTCGTAAGTCTGAGTAAAGCTGTGCAGCTCTTCTGTATGCTGCGCGTTAAGCGAGTTCAGTCGCATCGCGAGCGTGTCGAATCGTTCAAGATCGGGGAGCGCCTTGTCACCTTATTGCCTTTTCCGGAACTCCTCGTAACCTCTTTCGATCGACTTGATCTGAAAACCCTTTGGCTGAATCTGTGACAGGAAATTGATTGCTTGGCCCCGGCTCGTTGGGCGGATTGCTTAGAACGAGTTGCCAGACGATGTAATCTAGAACGGCGCGAACATTCGAGAAAAAGTCCCCAGCGATTGCACTTATTTCGGGCGACAAATTAGGAACCAGATGGACTCGCTGAACTGCCATCTGGAGTGCTTCGTCCTTCTCCATCGCAATCGTAACCTCGCCTCGTTTGTGGTTCGCCAACGCGCTTAGGACATCACCAAGATGCTTTTCAGCTCGCGCAAGTTTGACCCGGATTTCATTGAGATGTGATCCATCCGTATTCATAGAGCGTCCGTCGAAACTCTCCTGGAGGGGTTGGCGAGTAATAGAATTACAAAGTGGACATCAGGATCGTTGCGATTCATGCAGCCTTTGCCTTTTCTTAAGGTGCTGAAACACCGATTCCAATTGTTCCAAGCTCATCTCTCTCAATGAGTCAGCACCAGCAGCAATCGCCAGCTCGCGACGATATTCAAGTTCGGAAAGTCGTAATGCTTGCTTGATACCGTGAATACCATCAATCCTTCGCTTGCGCTGCGCTGACTTCGGTTCCCCCTGGCGACGTGCATACAACTTCTGTTCAAGATACTGCCTGGCGTCGCCCATCAAATTCCGATTGAGTCGGTCATAAGAAGATAGTCTGAAATGGCTCTTAAACTCTCCGTATTCACGCCCAAAGTCACTGCGCGACACCTCACGGCGTTTTCTTTTCGCACCTTCTTCCGCCAGACGCTCCATGAGTGCTCTCAGCTCTTCACACTCCTCTGCGTTGACCGCCTGCCATTCTTCGGCATCTCCAGTACACGGCTTCTTACCCTTCGCAAGACTTCTGATAGCTTTCTTTACCTCGGAGGGAAAGAAAGCATCACGAACAGCGGGATGGTCCCGTAGCAGTTTCTCAATCTGCGTCTTCCCCCATACAGTTGCCTGAATCGAGGTTCCTGAAAAAGCTGTCTGTACCCATTTCGTTTGGTTTGGGCTTGGGTCTTTGGGAAGGATCAGCACCCATGCTCTGAAGCGGCCCCCAGAATTCAGAGCCTTTCCAATATCTGCGACAATCTTGTCCTTTCGCGGTGCTTGTTCGGGAAAGTAGAACTGGAAGACGGTCTCTGAATCTTCGTCGTAGCCATCGACACCTCCGTCCGGCGGCGAAAACGCTTGAAAGCGCGCATATTTCTCGACCAGCAATGCTTTGCAGAAAGATTCAAAGCGACAACCTTCTCGTAACTCCAATAGGTTGACCAATGGCAATCTCCTATTCCAGCCCTACAACAACAAGAGCGGGGTAGTGCTTTTCCGTCAAGAGTATATTTTCCGCACTCGTGTGAATAGTAGGGAGGAGGCATCCTACCCTCGCTTCAGCCGCCGGTGATTCTGGCGTCTTCCGCTCCCCACCTCTGCGGGCCTGTTCCTGCCCGCAACGCCGCCCCTTGAAAACGATGCGGAAGGGACCTAATTTCTTCTTCGTTCCCGAGTGCTCCCGCTTCAGGCAACGGTCTCGCATGGGCGGGATGAACCCGTCAAGGATCTCCGCTTCGCTCCGATGAACGCCAACCGCACGCGCCCTTGACCGAACCCTCCCGCCCCCGCCCGTTGCAAAAAGCCATGAAGCGGGGGCACTCAAACAAAGAAATTTGGTTTGAGGCAGACGCCCTCCTTCAAATCCGCCCCATGCGGGCCATCAGGAGAACACGATGCCTTACGCCAACGCAGCAGCGACCACCAACAACAACGCGCCGCACAGGAAAAATGCGGCGCTCCGCAGCACGAGCGAGTCGCCCTATCAGCAGCGCACGACCGACCGCGAAAACCCCGCGCAGCAGCTTATCAAGCAAGCCGTTGACTTCCTGATTCAGCAGCTTGAAGCAGGCAAGAGCGAGACACTCACCGCCTATCTCGCCGCCATGGCGCGCTTCCACCGCTACAGCTTTGGCAACATTCTCGCCATCGCACGGCAGCGCCCGACAGCAACCCGTGTGGCTGGCTTTGGGACATGGAAGGAATTGGGCCGTTTCGTCAAGAAAGGCGAGAAAGGTATTCAGATTCTCGCGCCCATGATTGCCAAGCGGCGCAAGAAGGACGGCACAGAGCAGGGGTTCACTCCCAATCAGGAGACGAAGCCCGCGCCCTTCCTGATCGGCTTCCGTGCCGTTTACGTGTTCGACCTTGCGCAGACCGAAGGCGCAGAGCTTCCCAAGTTCGAGCACACCATCAACGGCGAAGTGGGCGCACACCGCGAACGCCTGATTGACTTCCTGAACGCGCAGAATATCGCGCTCGAATTCAACGAGAGGATTGCCCCCGCTCTTGGCGTCAGCTACGGCGGACGAATCGCCCTTCTGCCCGGCCAGTCTCAGGCCGAGGAATTTACCACGCTCGTTCACGAAACTGCGCACGAACTCTTGCACAAGACCGAACGCCGCACCATGACCACGGCCACCGTGCGCGAGACGGAAGCCGAAGCCGTCGCCTTCATTGTCGGTCAGGCTATCGGCCTTGAGATGGGAACCGCATCTTCGGACTACATCCAGATGTACGCCGGAAATGCGGCGCTATTGGCCGAGAGTCTTGAAGTCATTCAACGCACTTCTGGCGCAATCCTCGCAGCCATTCTCCCCGAGGAAGCAGCCGAAGAACGCATCGTTCCAGCGGAAAGCTCGATTCGCGGCTAGTCCGCTCCCCCTGCGGAGCGGATCTTCTTTCCGCTCCGTGCGCCTTCACCCTTCAACCGCTCGAAAGGAGCTTGTGATGGATACCACTGTTCTGAATGCCAGCGAGTACCGCGACCTACCTCTTGCGTCATTGAACGAATCGAAAACCAATCCGCGCCGCATCTTTGAGGATGCGGCTTTGAAAGAACTCGCCACCAGCATCCGCAGCCAAGGCGTACTCTCGCCTCTGCTCGTTCGGCCACTCGCCGAGAACAGCTTCGAGATCGTGGCTGGAGCGCGTCGCTACCGTGCCGCGCAGATCGCAGAAGTCTCGACCGTTCCGGCACGCATTGTTCACCTGTCCGATGCTGAGGTCTTGGAGGCGCAGCTTGTCGAGAACCTCATTCGCGCCGAGATTCACCCGATGGAGGAAGCCGAGGGATTTCGCGCCTTGCTCAGTCTGGAGGAACCGAAATACAGCATCGAACAGATTGCCGCTCGCGTTGGCAAGCAGCCTTCGTTCGTTGCAGCAAGGTTGAAGTTGACTGAGCTTATCCCCGCCGCCGTGGACGCCTTCTACGCCAACGAAATCGGCGTAGGCCATGCGCTTCTTTTGGCGAAGCTACCACCCGAGCAGCAGAAGGCCGCGCTTTCGGCCTGCTTCAAGGAGGTTTATAACGGCGAGCAGAAGCCGACGCGCATTCTGCTACCGCTCCGCAACCTCCAATTCTGGATTGAGAACAACGTTCTGCTTGTTCTCAAGGACGCGCCGTTCGACAAGCGCGATGCGCAGCTTGTCTCGACAGCAGGAACTTGCGGCGAGTGCCCGAAGCGCACAGGACACAACAAACTGCTTTTCGGGGACGACCTTGGAAAGCAGGGCGACCGCTGCACCGATCCGGCGTGCTATCGGGCGAAGATCGCAGCGCATGTGGCCCAGCTGATTGCCGCCAAGCCGCAGCTTGTTCAAGTCAGCACGGCCTACGGGGTGCAGAAGGAAGGCAGCCCGGTTTTGCCGCGCAACAAGTACACCGCAATTCGGGATGACAAGCCGAAGTCGAAGGACGAGGCCAAGCGCCCGGAATTCAAGGTGTGCAAGGACACCAAGGAGGCCATCATCACCGAAGGCAGCGACGTTGGCACAATCCAGAAGGTGTGTGCCAATCCTTCTTGCCCCGTGCACCATACCAAACCGTCCGTTAGCTCACGCACCAGCGATGCGCAATGGAAGGCAGAGCAGGAGAAACGGCGAAAGGAGGAAGCTATCGCCAACGCCACTGGATTGCGAGTTCTGTCCGCAATCGCTGCGGCGGTACCATTGCGGCTCACGAAACGTGATCTCCTGTTTGCGGCAGAACGGCTCACAGGCCTGCTCGACGAGAACCGTATCACGGTTTTGGCACGTCAACACGGCATCAAGAAGGCAAAGGAAAGCGAGTCCATCGGAAAGCTCTTTCTGGCCTTCCTCCGCCGCTCCGAGGAAGGCACGCTTGGCCGTGTCGTGGTCGAGTCCGTCATTCTGCTCTCGGCTTCGCGCGGCAACGCCTCGAAGGTCTTGCGCGATGCGGCTACTGCCTACAAGGTTGATACGGACGCTATCGCCGCGAAAGTCAAACAGGAATTTGCGGCAAAGGAAAAGGAGAAGGAGACGAAGAAGTCGACACCGAAGCCGAACACCAAGACCAGCAAGAAGGCCGCCGCCTAGACCGCCAATTCAATTCCCGTGCGGAGCCAGAGATTCACGGCTCCGCATTTTTCTGTGCGCAGCCCGTCTTCCCACCCTTCCTTGGTGCTTCCGTTACGACGGAAGGTCGTTCTCTGGACCCACCCGACGTGCGAGATCAGGAGCACGTAGTTGGAAAGCGGGAGTGTTCGTTCTCTCATGCAATGCTCCGATAGAATTGGGATCAGGAGAACTGGAATGGCTGCTGAACTGGTCAGAACTGGGGTTTCGATTGAGCAGGACCTGCTTGAGAAGTTCGACAAGTTGATTGCGAAGCGGGGCTATGGCAATCGCTCGGAAGCGTTGCGGGATCTCATCCGCGACACCCTGGTGGCCGAAGAAGTGAACGAGAACAAGCAGGTAGTGGCGACGCTTTCCATGATCTACGACCATCACCGCCCAGAGCTCTCGCAGAAACTCACCGAAGCGCAGCATCATCATCACGACAATGTGCTTGCGGCAACGCACGTGCACCTGGACCCAAAAAACTGCTTTGAAGTTGTAATCATGAAAGGCCCAGCAGGAGAGGTGAAACACATGGCCGATCACATGCTCAGCCTAAAAGGTGTGAAGCACGGCAAACTGGTGATGACCTCAACTGGCAAGGATCTCTAGTGCGCCAGCGAGATTCAAAGCGTCGTAGCACGATATTCGAAACGTTGTGTCGCATACGATGTACAAAATCGTGTTACGTGTGGGAACATTCCTTTTAAAGAGAATTTGTCAGTGATCGGGATTTCCTCGTGCGAGCCTAGTCTGACGTAATGGGTTCTTCGGGATCTCTTTGCGGTCGGTCGCGGCGGAGGCTCCCGAAGGAACACCGTAGATGGCTCAAGGCAGTCGTTGTCGTAGTCTCAGATCCGCGCTCATCTCGTGCGCAATTTCATTTGTCTTCCTATGTTCGGCGCTCAACGCCTCCGCTCAATCGCAGCACGCCCATCGCACCGCCGCCACCGATAGCCAGCTCACGGGAACTGTCGTTGATGCATCCGGCGCAATGATTGCCGGGGCTACGGTTCAGGTTCGAAGCGTAGACGGCACTTTACAAAGAGCGACAGTGTCCGATGCGAGTGGCTCTTTCTCTGTTTCCGGGCTTGCGGCAGGCCGCTACCGGCTTTTGGTATCTGGTTCTGGTTTTGAAACCAAAGAACTCCCTTTCACCATAGAATCCGGCAAGGCACCTGCACCATTGCGTATATCCCTCGCGGTAGGTTCTGTGAACACCACCGTTGAAGTGCAGGGGCGCGAGGACAGCCTCATCGGAATCGCCAATTCAGCCACACAGGGAACAGTGGGTGCAACCCAGATTCAGGACCGCCCCATTCTTCGTTCGGGAGAAGTTTTGGAGACAATCCCCGGCGTCATCATCACGCAACACGCTGGAGGAGGTAAGGCGAACCAGTACTTCCTTCGCGGCTTCAGCCTCGACCACGGGACAGACATTGCCATTTTCCTCGACGGCATGCCGCTCAACCTGCCGTCGCACGCGCATGGCGAGGGCTATGCGGACATGAACACCGTCATCCCGGAGTTTGTAGAGAGAGTGGACTTTCAGAAAGGCCCCTACTCCGCTGATGTCGGCAACTATGGTTCCGCGGGAAACTCGCACCTGATCTTCTACAAGACGTTGCCGCAGAACTTCTTCAACGTGGAAGGCGGCATGTATGGCTTTGGGCGGGCGGTGTTCGGGGTGTCGCAGAAACTCGGCAAAGGCAACTTGCTGTATGGAGGCGAGGCGTACCACGATGATGGTCCATGGACGCATCCGGACAACTATTACAAGTTCAATGGTCTTTTGACCTATAGCCAGGGCGAAGAGGCGAAAGGCTTCAGCATCACGGCGCGTGCGTATCACGGGAACTGGCATTCGAGCGATCAAATTCCCGTAGCCGCTCAATCCCTCGTTGGTTTTTACGGCACGTTGAATCCGACCGACGGTGGCAACTCAGGTCGCTATAGCATGCAGGCGGAATGGCATCGCCAGGGAACGAACTCCCTGACGAAGATCATGGCATACGGCTTCCGTTACGACCTCGACCTATTCTCTGATTTCACCTACTACTTGGACGATCCCGTTCGAGGCGATCAGTTCGAACAGGCGGACAAGCGCTGGGTGGCTGGGCTGGACGCACGTCACACGATCTATAGCCAGTGGTTTGGCCGCAAGGTAGAAAACACAATCGGCTTTCAACTCCGCAACGATTGGATACACAACGGACTTTTCCAGGCCCAGAATCGCTTGCGCGTAGACAAGATTGACGCTGAGACAGGAACAACTCTGCCCGCGACCACGCAAGAGGATCGCTTCGCCGATACGCAGTTGGGCCTCTACGCGGAGAACAAGATTCAGTGGGCAAACAAACTCCGCTCGGTTGTGGAGCTGCGTGGCGACGTGCAACGCTTCGATGTCACCAGTCTCGTGACGGCAGCCAATAACGGCATCGCCAGAAAGACGCTCCCCAGCCCGAAGGCAAGTTTGATCTTTGGCCCGTGGTCGAATACCGAGTTTTACGTTCAGGGTGGCGCTAGTTTTCATAGCAACGACGGGCGCGGCACGACGCAAACAGTGGAACCAATCTCAGGCGAGAATCCTTACCCCAACACGCCCGCCGACAAGATCCCGCCCATGATCCCCACCAAAGGCGCGGAAGTGGGCGTGCGGACTCTGGCCGTCCCGCACATGCAAAGCACGGTTTCTGTCTGGTATCTCCACAGTGCCTCCGAACTGCAGCAGTCCGGCGACACCGGAGGCACGACTGCTTCCCGGCAGCCGAGCGACCGCTACGGCATCGAATGGGCGAACTACTACACTCCGTTCGAACACTTCGCTTTTGATTTTGACCTTGCAAACTCGAAAGCTCTGTTTACCGAGATCGATGGAGATGATGCCGCGCCGAACAGTCCCGGTGGCAGGCGTGTACCCGAAGCGGTTGCGTTGGTAATTTCATCGGGTATCACGATGCACGACGTGAACCGGTTCTCGGGGAGCTTGCGGCTTCGCTACTTCGGTCCGCGCGATTTGACCTCGGACGGGTTGTTTCGCTCGAAAAGGACAGCGTTGCTCAACGGGGATATCGGTTATCGGATTAACAAGTCTTGGCGCTTGGGGGCGGAGTTCTTGAACTTACTGAACCGCCGCGACGACGACATCACCTACGCCTACGAATCTCGAATCACTCCGAGCGCCGCATCGACATTCTCCAACGTCTCGCATCCGGAGGAGCCGTTCCAGGTGCGATTCGGACTGCACTACGTTTTCGGTACCAACAAGTAGGAGTTTTTGATCGACTCATTGACCTGCGCACGGGCCGAGGGTTCAACATCCTCGGCCTTTCTTTGACTCAGACTGAAGAACGCACAGCAGTCCATCCCTCCCAATCTCACCTTTGAGCCGCGATCGTCACGGGCGTTTCGCTTACGGGAAGCGACAATTCAGGCATACAATTTGAATATTCCCGGTATGTACCTGAGGGAACAGAACTTACCCGCAAACGTTTCGAGCGGGAGATAAGGAGTACAGCCGTGAGCGATTCGAATGGAAACAAGCGGGGACTGCACCACTTCCATGTATGCATTCATTGTGGAAGCGCATTCAGAAGAGAAGAATATGAAGGCAGGGCGCTTACTTCGGGCGTCTATCTGTGCCCGAAATGCGGACTCGAAGGTCCGCTCAATGTAGTGATTCGGGAAGACGAAGGCGCACAATCGGGCGGCAGTGCTCCTGGCAGATTTTCATCCCGCTAAAGGCAAACGGACCTGCTGCGCCGGACGGGTGCCCGCCAGTCTTCGTCCGGCGGCGCGGACGAATTCAGTGACGAGACGCGACTTGTTATCAGCTCGCGTCGCGAGCTTCGTCTGCAAGCGAAGGCGATCCTCCGCCAAAGGCCGCATTGTGATTCCGTCGCGAGCGATCCGCCATGCCCCTCCGCGCGTCAAGAACGCGACTCCCTTGTGCGCCAAAATCAGCTCCGATGCTTCATCGACGCTCATGAAGTGATGCACCTCCGGAGGCTTGATCTTCCTCTCGGTCCTCACACTCTGAAGCATTTCTTGCAAAAACGGATTCACGTGGGGCGCGGGCAAGATCCAGTCATGCTCGCAGATGTCTTCGAGGCGAAGCTCTGGTCTGTCCGTCAGTGGGCTTTCTCTCGACAGTGCAATGTAAGCCGGAGCGTCGGAGACGGTGAGAAGGTTCAGCTTGGCTGAATCGGGAACCGCAATGACCAGCGCTAGATCCAGCTTTCCCAAAGCGACCTGATGCGCCAGTTCATGCGAGTAATTGCTCCATTGCTTGATCTTCAATCCCGGAAATAGGGGAAGCTGAATGGACAGCAGCGTGGTGACAATGTATGGGTCAACGTAGGCAGACTTCCCGATGTTTAGAACGTCTTCGGCACCGCGCGATGCAGCCGTGGCGTTCAGGACCGCGCGCTCGGCATGCAGCAAAGCGTTTCGAGCTTCCTGCACAAAATGGCGACCAGGTTCAGTCAGCTCTACGACCTGATGATTGCGAGCGAACAGGCGCAGCCCGACCAGACCTTCCAGCTCCATAATCCGTTTACTGAGCGTGGATTGATCGATTCTCAGTCGCTCAGCTGCGCGAGAGAAGTTGAGCTCTTCCGCCAATACGATAGCGGCGTGAAGCAAGCGGATTTCGGGTAGCACCATGGCCAATTCTCAAACAAGAACCCTTGGGGGGATGTATGTATTGCGCTCCATCAGCGGCTACATACCCGAGATGCACTTTCGATGCTGCTCTGGATTTGGCGGTTGCACAAATTACGGTGATATGGGCCGATCGGAGCTGTATGTGAGCGGGATCACTATTTGTCGGAAGCTGCGATACGCACCGTTATTCCTGCAGTGCATAGCGTGGTGCATGGATTTCATTAGACAGACGGCTTCGCTCGCGCCACATTCAAACCGTGAACCTAGGACGCCTTTATCTAGGGCGACGAAATGAAGGGAGATTTGCCAATGGCGTTCTTGCGCCTTCCTGAAGTAAAGCGCCGTACCGGACTTTCTCGGTCGTCGATCTATTTACGGATCAAGACAGGGGATTTTCCTGCCCCGGTCAAGCTCGGTGGCAGGGCAGTGGGATGGGTTGAAGAAGAGATCTCAAACTGGGCGCGCGACCGCGTCCTTGAGTCTCGTCCGAACCTGCGAACTGTGCTTTCCGAGCGCGCCGCCTAGCCCCTCATTCACAGTGATCGGAATCGCTCCGCCTCGTCTGGAGTGAGCAGTTTTTTGACGCTTTTCAGAGCTGGGCAGCGCCTTTCCAGCTTTCAGCTGGTCAAGATAGTCGGCCCAAATCTGCATCATCTGACGCCGTTCCGGTAAAAATGCGGTCCGGTTGTAAGCTCTCCCGTTTGGGTCTTTCACCGCGTGGGCCAACTGATGTTCGATTAAGTCAATCCTGACGCCAAGCACTTCATCCAGAATTGTTCGAGCTGTGGCACGGAAGCCGTGGCCAGTCGTGACGTCCTTTGGGATTCCCATGCTTCGCATGGCAGCAAGGATTGCATTATCGCTCATCGGCCGGGTGTTGGTTCGTGGGCTTGGAAAAACGTACTTTCCCTCTCCCGTGATCGGTTGAACTTCCTTCAGGAGCTTCACCGCCTGTTTCGACAGCGGCACGATATGATTTCGTTTCGTCTTCGTCACCAGAAAACGCCACTCGGCCGTCTCCAGGTTGATGTGCGCCCACTCCGCTGTCCGCAATTCGCCGGGGCGCACGAAGAGCATGGGCATCAGGCGCAAGGCGCAGCGCACGGTCGGCGTCCCCTCGTAGGCATCTAGCGCTCGAAGAATTGGAGCGAGCTGCTCAGGCTCTGTAATCGCGGCGAAGTGCTCTGCATTCACAGGGGGAAGTGCACCGCGCAGGTCCCGCGAAGGGTCGCGTTCTGCGCGACCGGAGGCGACTGCGTATCGGAATACCTGTCCGCAGGCGACCAGCGCACGGCGTTCCGTCTCCCGCACACCGCGCTTCTCAATCCGTCGCAAGACGCTCAGTAATTCTGGGGCTGCAATTTCCGCGATCGGGCGTTTCCCGATCCATGGAAAGATGTCGCGCTCGAAGAGGCGGAGCTTTCTTGCAGAATGCGCCGGCGCCCAGACCGTCGAAAACTTTTCGAACCACTCACGAGCCACCTTTTCGAAAGAGTTCTCAGCCCGCTCGGCTTGGGCGATCTTCTGTTCCTTGCGGTCCTGGCTGGGATCGATGCCGTTCGCCAGCTTCTTTCGTGCATCAGCCCGGCGATCACGAGCGTTGCTCAGGCTCACGTCGGGATAGACGCCGAGCGAGATCCGGTTCTCCTTGCCATTGAAGCGGTATTTCAGCCGCCACCATTTTCCGCCGGAAGGGGAAATTTCCAAATAGAGCCCGTCAGTGTCGTAGAGCTTGAACGATTTGGCCGCTGGTTTGGCATTGCGGATCGCGACGTCGGTGAGGGGCATTGGGGCAACTCCTTGGGCAAAATTCAGTTGCCCCCAGAATGTTGCCCCAGTTGCCCCCGGCTGTCAACGGACAGAGTTGCACCCCGATGGACTCATCGAAGCATCAATCTCTTTGTTTTTCAGTATTTTCTGGACTTGCTTGGACGTTCTTGGAAGTCCTTGGAAGAGGTATTGGTAGCGCTACCGGGAATCGAACCCGGGTTTTAAGATTGAGAATCTCACGTCCTAACCCCTAGACGATAGCGCCACAGGAACCAGCTTCAATATAACAAAATGAACGCGTAACGCAAAGCTGTGGAGAACTCGCGTCTACTCGCGTTCATCCGGATGTAGGCCAATGTCGGTCTCGCCCGCATCCTTCTTTTCCGTATATTTCTTTACCCACGCTTCCCAGCTCTTGCCGGCCGCCGTGTCGCGTCCCGAGAATGCTAGGCCTGCGATATCGGCGTAAGGAATATCACGTTTATGGGGGCCGTCCTGCAGCAGCACGCGAACGTACGAGTTTGCCAGTGTGTCGCCCGGTCGGCGATCGAACACGAATCCTACAACTGTTTCTCCGCTCCTCAGTGTGATTGTCACATCGCCGCGGTAATCAAACGCCTGTTCGAGTGCGGAGCGTAATTCCTTTTCATCTGCCAGTGCCGGAACCCATCCCTGCAATGTCTCGCGCGTCACGTCGTCTATCTCCTGCGTAGTCATTTCTTGGGTGCTCATCGGGTCTCCTGCGGAGCGTCTTCAATTTGCACCAGCGATGGTTGCTGTGCCTTGCGTGGAGCCTGCAACGCCGCGAGCGCCTCGGGATCGTCGTACGTTGAGAGCATTCCCTTCACGGTTGCCGCCAGTCCGCCCAGCGAGCCGAATGTGTGGTTCACTGCCGAGGGCTCGTACCCGCAATGAACCATGCAATTCGCGCATTTCGGATTGCCGCTCTTTTCCCCGTAGTTGTCCCAGTTCGTTCCCTCGATCAGTTCCTTGAAACTGTCCGCATAACCGTCCTGCAGCAGGTAGCAGGGCTTTTGCCAGCCAAACATCGTGTAGGTCGGAATGCCCCAAGGCGTGCAGTCGTACTGGCGCTTGCCCATCAGGTACTCGAAGAACAGCGGAGTCGCGTTGAATCTCCAACTGCGCTTGCGATTGCTCAATATCTGCCGGAACAACTCGCGAGTGCGTTCCTTCGCCAAAAAATGCTGTTGGTCGGGGGCCTTGTCGTAACTGTAGCCCGGCGAAACCATCATGCTTTCGACGCCCATCTCCATCATGTCGTCGAAGAAGCGCCGCACGCTCACCGGATCGGCCCCATCAAACAGCGTTGAATTGGTCGTCACGCGGAAGCCCTTCGCGATGGCCTCTTTCATGGCGGCTACCGCGATGTCGTATGTGCCTTCGCGGCAAACCGAAAAGTCGTGGTGGTCGCGCTCGCCATCCAGATGCACTGTGAAGGTGAAGTACTTGCTGGGCTTGAACAGATGCATCTTCTCTTTCAAGAGAAGCGCATTGGTGCACAGGTACACGTACTTGCCACGATCGATCAGCCCTTGCACGATCTCGCCGATCTGCGGATGCAGCAGCGGTTCGCCTCCCGGAATATTCACGATGGGAGCGCCGGCCTCTTCGACCGCGCGGAAGCATTCTTCAGGTGTGAGTTGGCTTTTCAGGATGTGAGCGGGGTATTGCACCTTGC
Organism: Koromonas humicola; assembly: GCF_059726255.1. Classification (NCBI taxonomy): domain Bacteria; kingdom Pseudomonadati; phylum Acidobacteriota; class Terriglobia; order Terriglobales; family Koromonadaceae; genus Koromonas; species Koromonas humicola. Next base: position 2,901,035 of record NZ_AP040873.1, on the reverse strand, counting down.
CGCATCCGGCGCAGGCAAGATTGCAACGAAAGAGCACTTCCAGCATCACGACTAGCGGGTAGTGTTTACGCCCTTGCAGCCGGTTCTTGAGCACATAACTGCTCACCGCCCACATTTGAGAGACTGGAACTGCCATTTAGCAACATCCTCCATCTGTATGGTAACTGATTCTGCCGACCTCGGAATCAGATGCAGAACCGGGCAGGCAAATTCGGCCGTTCAATGCTCGCAAACTCAAGCCGAATGGGCAAATAACGCGTGCATGTTGTGGCGCAGCATGTCTTCCACGATCCGGGTCTCTTCCTTGCCGAAACTCTTCCAGCCCATTGTCTTAAGCACAGAGGCGCGATCCACCCGCGTGAACTTTATCATTGAAAGAATAGCCAAGAATTGGATGCGGGTCTCAGGAGCCGTTGCTGGCCGGTTCGTCAGGCGCGACACGTACTCGAATCCAGTATCAAGCAACGGTGAAAATTTGGCGTGAATGATTTCAAACGCCTCGGTCGGATCAAACTGTTCGCGGTAAATGAATTGTCCCCACGAACTCGGCGTATCTTCGCCCAGCATCATCTGGGCGAACTCGACCATGAAATCAATGAACATGTCGAGAGTTTCAGCTCTGGTCAGGCCGGGCTTAAACAGGCCCTGCCGTGCACGCTCGCACGTCGGACCAAAACGTTGGATGATGTTGGATCCGATGTACTCGGCGACTGCATGGTAAAGGCCCAACTTGCTGCCAAAATAGTAGGGAATCGAGACCAGGTTCGCCTGTGCCCGTTCTACAATCGTTCGTGTACTCGCGGCCTCATAGCCGAGCTCGGAGAACACCTCTACGGCTACCTCGATAAGGCGTTGGCGAGTTCGTTCACTTCGGTCCTGGCACGCGGAGCGTCCAAGGGCGCATTTTTGTTTTTCAGGCTTGGGCATTTCCTTCGCGCTTTTCAGAATCTTTGTACGGCAATGGTGAATCCATTCGTTTGACAATTAAATCAAGCGTATGATTTTCTAGGATAGTCGAAGTCGGTTGGAGATTCAATGATGCACGGAAGACTTATTCACGGCTGGCTGCTTTTCTCGCTTTTGTCTGTCCCCGCCAGCGCTCAGCAACTTTCCGGTGGTGCTTCCTCACTCAATGTTCCGCAATCGCTGGACCAACTACTCGCGTCCGGCACTCAGAGTCCTTTTTCCGGCAGCGTTCCGGAGGGGAAGCTTCAGCCCGGTGTGTTGGATCTATCTGTCGAAGACGCCATCAACAGGGGCCTGCGTTACAACCTCGGAATTGTGCTCAGCGGTCAAGCGACCTCCCAAGCCAGAGCCGCTCGCCTTCGTGAATTGAGCAACATGCTGCCTCACATTGACGGCTCGCTGCGAGAGAGCAACATCAAGGGAAACATTCAGGCACAAGGTTTCAATCTGTCAGGCTTAGGATTGAATGTCCCTCCTTCGGTTCGTGTCAGCAACTCTGATGCGCGAATCTCGGCCACCCAGAGCCTCTTGGATTTTCACAACATCGAGAACACTCGTGCAGCTACTGCCAATGTGCGTGCTGCGGGATACAACTTTACTTCTGCGAAAGAAACAGTCACGCTCGCGGTTGCCGCCAGCTACCTGCTCGTGATCGCCGCTGAAAGTCAGGTCGATGCCACCACTGCGGAGCTGAAAACCGCTGAGGCGCTCTTCCAACTCGCAACTGATCGCGAGAACGCTGGGTTGAGTCCTAACGTGGACACACTTCGCGCGCGTGTCGAACTGCAGGTGCGCAGGCAGAACCTGATCGAAGCGAAGAATAATCTGGCAAAGCAACGCATCACGTTATTGCGCGTGCTCGGGCTTCCTGTACACCAAGAAATCAAGCTGGTGAGCCGAGTGCCATACAAGCCGCTTCCGGCATTGTCAGAAGACGTTGCCCTGCAACGTGCTCTCGCATCGCGGCCCGACTTCCTCGCTGCAGACCAGCAGGTAAAAGCGGCCGAGTTACAGAAAAGAGCTGCCGAAGCTGAACGCCTTCCCACGATTGGATTGAGCGGCGACTACGGTGCCCTCGGCACTCATCCTTCCAATGCGTTCTCGACCTGGACTGTTACTGCGGGGTTGCGTGTTCCCATTTTTGAGGGCGGACGGATCGAGGCCGATATCCGGCAGGCTGACTCTGTGCTGCAGCAGCGCAGAGCGCAACGCGACGATCTCAAGGGACGCATCGAGCAAGATGTGGCGAATGCGATTCTCGACGTTGGAGCCGCGGCCGAGCAGGTTGAGGTCGCCCGTGCAACGCTCGACTACGCGCAACAGACGCTGACACAGTCTCAGGATCGCTTCTCGGCTGGCGTCACTAACAATATCGAAGTAATCCAGGCTCAAGAAGCCTTGGCTACAGCGAATCAGCAGTACATTAGCAGCCTCTATGCGCACAACATCGCGAAGGTCCTGTTGGCGCGATCCATAGGTGCTGCTGAGCAGACATTGCGGCAGGTGCTCGGTGACGATGCTGCCGCTCCCGGAGCGCAGCCCACGCCTGCTCCTACGAAGTAGAGATTGAATTCATTGCGGCGCCGAATGGCAGCCCGCCTTAATAGTCTTTGGAGAAATTGAATGGCGAACGAACAACAAAATCCACCGGCCGAGACCGAGCGTAAAGCTGGACTATTCGAGCGCAAGCCGTGGCTTTCCACCGTGCTTCGCGTCCTTGTAGTTGTGGCCGTAATCGGAGCCCTTGTTTATTGGTGGCACAGTCGCAAGTTTGAGAACACGGACGATGCTCAGGTCGATGGCTACATTTATCCCATCAGCGCTCGCGTAAGCGGCCATGTTACGAAGGTTAATGTCGAGGAAGGCCAGTTTGTAAAAGCTGGTACCGTCCTGGTCGAGATCGACGATCGTGATTATCAGGTCGCCGTCGAGCGCGCGAAAGCTGACTACATGGATGCGGTTGCCGGTTCTGAGGCGGCACGCTTCAACGTGCCCATCTCACAGGTGGGATCCAGCAGTCAGATTAGCGCCGCACAGGCAGATGTGCTGAATGCTGAAGCTGCCATTCAAGGTGCTACCAAGCAGGTTGAAGAAGCGCAGGCGCGCCTTGTTCAAGCTCAGGCCAATGCGAAAACGGCAAATGCTGATCTGCAGCGTTATCAGCAACTCGTTTCCAAGAAGGAGATTTCGCAGCAACAGTACGATCAGGCTGTCGCTGCTGCTACTTCTGCTAACGCTACAGTGACCGCAACCCAAGCCGGAATTCATTCTGCACAGGAAGTCGTGAACCAAGCCAAGGCGCGATTGGCGCAGGCAAAGGCCAACCTTGCTAACGCAAAAGTCACGCCTAAGCAGATATCCGTCACCGAAGCTCGTGCGCGCGCTGGTGAAGCTCAGGCTGCACGCGCAAAGGCTGCACTCGATCAGTCCGAACTCAATCTTGGCTACACAAAGATCGTGGCGCCTGTTGACGGCGTAGTCGGTAATCGCAACGCGCAGGTCGGACAAAACGTGCAGGTTGGGCAGGAGATGCTCTCCATCGTGCCACTCCACGATATTTGGGTCACGGCCAACTTCAAGGAAACGCAGCTTGAACATATGCAACCAGGCCAGGCCGTTGAGGTTAGCGTGGACGCCCTTGGAGGACAGAAGTTCCGTGGACACGTCACCAGCGTAGGTGGCGCGACCGGAGCGAAGTTCAGCCTGCTTCCGCCTGAAAATGCAACGGGCAACTACGTGAAGGTTGTGCAGCGCGTTCCCGTCCGCATTGACTTTGACGACAGAAACAAGTCTGAGTTCAACCGCGATGCTCGTTTGCGTCCAGGGCTTTCCGTGGTTCCCGAGGTGCGAGTTCGTTGAGTGAAGTTTCTTCGGTAGGCGCCAGCCCCCGATGGCGCCCCAGTCACAATCCATGGGCAGTAGCGATGACGGTAACGCTCGCTACGTTCATGGAAGTGTTGGACTCATCTATTGCAAACGTAGCATTGCCACACATCGCTGGCTCGCTATCGTCCGGACAGGATGAATCTACGTGGGTGTTGACCAGCTATCTGGTTTCAAACGCCATCGTGCTTCCGATCTCCGCATGGGCGAGTGATCGAATGGGACGCAAACGTTTCTACATGACCTGCGTTCTACTCTTTACGCTTAGCTCTCTTTTGTGCGGAATATCGACCTCGCTTCCGATGTTGATCTTTTTCCGCGTCCTGCAAGGCGCGGGCGGCGGAGGGCTTGGACCAAGCGAGCAGGCGATTCTCGCCGACACATTTTCGCCCGAGCAGCGTGGCATGGGATTCGCCATGTACGGAATGGCTGTGGTTCTCGCGCCTGCAATTGGACCGACGCTCGGCGGCTACATTACCGTCAACTATTCCTGGCACTGGATATTCTTCATAAACGTGCCGATCGGAATTCTCTCCCTGTTCCTGTCGTCGCGCATGGTCGAAGATCCACCGTGGATAAATGATGCACGTGAGCGAGCAAAACATGCGCCCGTGGATTACATGGGATTGGCGCTGATCTCGGTTGGACTCGGAGCGCTGCAGGTTGTGCTTGATAAGGGTGAACGCGAAGACTGGATGTCGTCGCACTTCATTCAGTTCTTCACGGCAATGACGATAATCGCCTCTATCGCTTTCGTCGTTTGGGAGTGGCGAGAAGAACATCCGATTCTCAACCTGAGACTACTTAAAAATCGTAGCTTTGCCGTCAGCAATATGCTGATGTTTGCGCTTGGTGCGGTGCTCTACGGAACAACCGTGCTCATTCCGCAGTTCCTCCAAACTGTGCTGGGTTACACCGCTCAGCTTGCGGGAATGGCACTTTCACCCGGTGGTCTTGTCGTAATGGCGATGATGCCCGTAGTTGGCTTTCTTGTTTCTCGAGTCGATCCGCGCAAACTCATCACGGCGGGATTCATTGCTTTGGCGCTCTCGATGTTTCATATGAGCTCCATATACGTTGGCATCGACTTCAAGACTGCAATGATGTACCGGGTTTATCAGTCGATAGGGTTGGCGTTTCTCTTTATACCCATCAATACGATTTCGTACATGGGTGTGCCGCAGGAGCAGAACAACCAGATTTCGGCGATGATCAATCTGACGCGCAACCTTGGCGGCAGCTTTGGAATCTCATTTGTTGTGACCATGCTTGCTCGAAGGATGCAGGTCCATCAGTCCAATCTCGCCTCCCACACAGCAAACACTATTCACATGCAGGACATGCTCAGAAATATGAGCGCGATGTATGCGGCGCAGGTGGGTTCCGGGCCAGGAGCGATGCAGCGCGCTTATGGAGCCATATACGGCACAATGCAGCAACAGGCAGCAGTGCTGTCATATCGCGATACGATCCTCATTATGGCGGTCGTCACTTTAGCAGTCATGCCGCTGGTTTTGCTCGCGCGAAAGCCCAAGGCGGGCGATGTGCACATGGGGCACTGAGTAGTTTTCGATTGCTGGAATTGTTTCGGGCCGGTTTGCTTTTAGCGCGCCGGCCCGTAAACTTTGCGCCTGTTTTTCCCGTCTTCTTACTAGCGACTTTCTCGCAATTACCGTGTTTATGGACATAGCGCTATTTGCAGAGTTGGTGTTGTTCTGCGGTCTGCATTCATAGGCACGAAAGTCGCAAATGTAAAGACTTTGTAAAGAATTGCGATTTTTCAATCTTCCGGGAACTTTGAGAAAGTCTGACGGCAATCCAATGGGTAGGGAACATGATCACAAAGATCACTAAGCCTGGGAGTAGCAGAATGTTGAACGGACTTGAAGTCGAAGCATTGCAGATGAACGATTTGAACATGGTTTGTGTAGAAGATCACGACGCCAGAAAGGTGACCGACCAGACTGTGGTGGGCAAGAATCTTTTCGCCAGTGGACTTCTGCGCCCGGGCACACAGTCGTTTGTCAGCCCGCTCTCGTTGCGCTATTCGCTGCAGGATCGTTACAAGATTCGTACCGACCGTGGCCACTACGATATTTCCCCCACTACATTCCTTGTGCTTAATGAGGGCCAGCGGGGCGAAACAACCGTGGAGTCCAGTGCATCGCCTCGTGCTGTGTCTCTGGTCTTTGAACAGAAGTACATGTCGGAAATTGCGCGCAGTTTCAGCGCTCCGCTCACTGCTTCGCTCGATATTGATCGCGATGGAATCGTGGTGCGTTTTCCGGAGTGCATTCAACACGAAACCGCGTTTGAGATCGGCCCAAAGCTTCGTTCTCTGAGCAGTGCTTGTCTGCGAGGCGACAGTTTCGAAAGCGTGGCAGACAAATTCCGCGCCGTGGCCGAATGTGTTGTGCTGGTCTACAGCGCAGCCAGCCGACAGATTGAATCAATCGACAGCGTGCGACCTGGAACGCGGGCTGAACTGTATCGCCGCATTCAGCGTGCCTACGTTTACATTCAGGACGCATACAACGAAGAGCTCTGTCTCGAAAAGATTGCGCGCGTGGCCTGTATGTCACCACATCATTTCCATCGCGTGTTCAGCCAGGTTTATGGCATCACGCCGTTACGTGCGCTCGCAGACCGGCGCATGCAGATGGCGCATAGACTTCTTGAGACGACCGACACTCCTGTGTCCGCGATTTGCCGTGCAGTTGGATACCACAGCGCGCCAACTTTCTCCAACCTCTTCCGCGCAAAGTTTGGTGTACCTCCTTCTCTGCTGCAGCAGCGCAGCCGCAGAGTAAGAATGCAGTAACTGCCTTTTCCGAGTTGAGAGAGCCGGCGCGGTCGGTCGCCGGCTCTTTTCTATTGCGACCAGAACAGCGGAAATATGAAAGGCCAGCCGAAGATGGCTGGCCTGGGACGAAGCGCGAAATAAGTGACTACTTCAAGTTCTTGACGTACGCTGCGACTGCCTTGACCTGGTCGTCGGTAAGTCCACCGTAACGGCTGGCATGAGGTGCTTTCTTACCGCCGTTTGTAAGGACGGAAGTCACGTCTTTGCCCTTGATGGCGGGAGCAGACTTGCCTTCACCATTAGCACCATGGCACATAGCACATTTCTTGTAGATAGTTGCGCCATCTTGAGCAAACAGCATGCCCGTGCTCAGGGCAAGCATAGCGGTAATCGTCATTAAGCGTTTCACTGAATCGTCTCCTAGTGTGTCGTAATCGCCGGGTATCCCGGCTTATGCCGTGTGTACAGGCAAAACGCATGCCAGGAATGGAGAATACAAATCCCCTCTCCGAGCAGATCACTTCCTGGAAATCAGTTTCACCCCTGAGGCCATCCTAAGGCCGTTGCATCCGATACTACTACCTCGGTCGTGCCACCTCCAAGAGCACCGTCTGAAAAGCTTTCAGAATCCGAAGTTGATTGAAAGAACTCAGGCCGAAGTGAAAAGTTGCGCATTATAAGAGATTCAGTGCACACGGCTTTCTCTTTGTCTGCCCGCAACCGCTTTAGATTTCAAATTGTTCTGCCGATAAACCCGGTAGCAACAGATTGCTTATGAATGAGAATCTCTCGAAGCTGATGCAAGTGGAGTCCGCTACAGCCGATTCCATCACCGTGGATTGTGATCACCTCTTTGCTCACGCAGGAGGCGATCCTAAATTGCTGCTTCAGCTTTGCCTTCGGTTTCTGTCTGAGCTGCCGGCTTGCATGAATTCCATGCGCTCTGGAATCCAAAACTGCACTCATCCGGAAGTTGATGAAGCAGCACGCCAGCTGCGAAACAGCCTTATGATTTTCGGAGTTGGCAGTGTTTCGATGACGGCGGAAGCATTGGAAATAGCTGTCCGTTGCAATCAGCATCGGGATGCGCTGCAGGAATGGCGCTTACTTCAGGAACAGCTCAATGTACTGGTGCCGCAAGTGCAGCGGCTCGTATTGCGAATTCCACTTCCGAAAGACCGAGTGCAGTAACAAGCTTGCAGCTTACGCACCGTTGCGCAATCGCATATAGCTGGCGTGGCTTACAGCTACGTGATTGCCTCGCAGATCGTGGATGTTGATCTCAACCAGCAACAGTGTTCTTCCGGCTTTGACGATCTGAGCCGTTGCGCGAGCATCCGTCAGGCAGGGCGCGAGAAAACGAATATTCATATCGGTAGTAGTTGTCTTGGCTTCGGCTCCGGCCACAGTGAGCACAGCTGTTGCTGCTGCTGAATCTGCCAATGTCGCGAGTAGGCCACCATGAAAGCACTGGTAAATGCCGTCGAGGCTGGAGTCGTAAGGCGCGACTAGCACCGCACGCCCAATGGCCAATTCTTCGATTTGATAGCCAAAGGTCTTTACCGCCGGAATGGCTGCCAGCCGTTCACGAATTGCCTGTTCGGAAAATGTGTCCACGCTCATACCTGAGTTAAAGATGAGGAATTCCGTCCGGCGATGCACGAACCTGTGCTACAAATGCTGACTATGTTCTACCTTCTAAAGACAGAACCCACCGTTTATTCCTTTGAGCAACTGCAGCGTGACAAAGAAACCGTTTGGGACGGCGTAACAAATGCTGCCGCAGTCAAACATCTGAGAGAGATGAAGAAGGACGACAAATTGGTGATCTATCACACAGGGGAAGAACGCCAAGCAGTCGGCACCGCACAGGTACTCTCGGTAGATGCCAGCGACCCAAAAACTCCCATCGTGACGATTAAGGCTGGAGCTCCCATCCATGTTCCAGTTGCTCTGTCCCAGATTAAGCAGAGTTCATTGTTTTCCGATTCACCTCTGTTGCGCCAGGGACGCCTCTCGGTAGTGCCTCTCTCCGAGGAGCAGTACCAAGCCTTGATCTCTCAAGACCTCTGACTCATAGTCCGTTGGGGGAATCAAGCTTGATAGTGCACGGCCTAAAGTAATGAAGGTAAGAGCCGAGAATGCCTTATCATAGATTCAGGAACTTACTCTTCAGGCTCAGGGCCATGACAATTCATAGAAAGAAACTGCTTAAGAGCTGTCAAAAGGCTATTTTCATCATGGCAACGGCCCTCGTTCTCTTATCGGCCGTGGCCTTTGCAGAAGAACCAACCTGCAGAAGCAAAAGCGGCCCCATCAAAGTGGCCTACCCAGATGTAGCCCGCAAAATGCGGATCTCTGGCACCGTACGTCTGCAACTTCAGCTCACTCCTTCTGGAAGCGTCCGCGAGGTTAAGGTTTTGGGCGGAAATCCAATTTTGGCTTCTGCAGCGCAACAAGCCGTAAAGCAAGCCAAATTTGAAGGTGACTTCTGTGTCATCAACTTCGACTTCAGAGAATAGCGTGAATTACGAGTACAACGGGCCTGTGGACTGATGTCTACAGGCCAATTGTTTTGACCCACATAGAGTTCTTCTCCCTTTTTCTTCCTCGCACTACAATGTCCAGTTTGCCTAAAAAGGACTTTTCATGCCCATTCGCACAATCATCGAACCGTTTCGAATCAAGAGTGTTGAACCAATCCACTGGACCAAGCGAGAAGATCGAGAGCGCTTTTTGCGTGCCGCGCATTACAACCTGTTTTTGTTATCTGCCGAGGATGTGCTGATCGATTTGCTAACGGATTCCGGCACCGGTGCGATGTCCACGTATCAGTGGGGCGCTATTCAGGAAGGGGATGAAAGCTATGCTGGAAGTCGTAGCTATACCCGCTTCCGTGATTCCGTCCAGAGCATATTCGGCTACACTCACGTGATTCCCACCCACCAGGGGCGTGCTGCTGAACGCATACTTTTTAACACTATGCTCAAGCACGGCGACATCGTGCCAAACAACACACACTTTGACACTACTCGTGCAAACGTCGAAGCTGTCGGTGCCGAAGCGGTCGACCTCGTCATTCCTGAAGGCAAGAAACCTGGCCTTGTGCATCCATTCAAGGGAAACATGGATGTCGTCGCGCTTGAAGAGACGATTGCCCGTTTCGGACGCGAGCGCATCCCACTCGTAATGCTGACCATAACCAACAACTCTGGAGGCGGGCAGCCAGTGTCAATGGCCAACGCGCGTTCGGTCAGCGCAGTATGCAGAAAACACGGGATCCCGCTGTATTTTGACGCTTGCCGCTTTGCGGAGAATTCATACTTCATTAAGCTGCGCGAGCCGGGATATGACAAGAAGACTCCGAAAGAGATCGCTCAGGAGATGTTCTCGCTGGGTGACGGTTGCACGATGAGCGCCAAGAAAGACGGTATGGCGAACATTGGCGGATTCCTCTGCACGAACAACGATGTCCTCGCTCAACAGGAGAAGAACCTGCTGATTCTCACTGAGGGATACCCCACCTATGGCGGCTTGGCCGGGCGAGATCTCGAAGCTATCGCCGTAGGATTGCAGGAAGCCGTTGATGAGGACTATCTGCGCTATCGGATCGCATCGACCGCCTATCTGGGAAACCACTTGGCGGAGCAGGGAATTCCAATCGTGCTCCCGCCGGGTGGCCATGCGGTCTATCTTGACGCGCGCGGCTTCGTCCCGCACATTCCTCTAGAACAGTTCCCGGGAGTGGCGCTCGCTGCAGAACTCTATCTCGAAGGCGGTATCCGTTCTGTCGAGATCGGTACATTGATGTTTGGCAAGGCGGCGAAAATGGATCTGGTGCGGCTCGCAATCCCTCGTCGTACGTACACCCAGAGCCATATTGACTACGTCATCGAAGTCATAACTGAGGTCTGGAACAAGCGCGAGCAAATCCGTGGTCTGCACCTTACCTATGAGCCACCATTCCTCAGACATTTCACGGCCAAGATGGAACAGGTTTGATGCACAATGCAATGCCCCGTCCTGAGTGGGAATCATGCGGTCAGGACGGGGCGTTTACTTTTGTAAATGTATTTCCGATGCTCAGTGCCCGGTGTCTTCCAGATACTTCTCCACCTCGATTGCGGCCATGCATCCAGTTCCCGCCGCGGTGATTGCTTGGCGATAACGCCGGTCCGCGACATCTCCGCACGCATAGATTCCAGGCACGCCGGTGTGAACGTAATCGCGAGTTTTCAAGTATCCGTCCTCGTCCGTTTCAAGAATGCCCTTGAACATCGCAGCGTTCGGCGTGTGTCCTATTCCCAGGAACATTGCGCTGGTTGGAAAATCCCAGACTTTGCCCGTGAGCAGGTTACGCAGCTTCAGCGCAGTAACTTCTTTTGCATTCACGTCCATCACTTCTTCAACGACCGTGCCAGTCATGAAATGAATTTTGTCGTGCGCCTTCGCTCGGTCGAGCATGATCTTGCTGGCCCTGAACGCATCACGACGATGAATCAGGGTTACCCGGCTGGCGAAGCGCGTAAGGAAGAGTGCTTCTTCCATTGCGGAGTCGCCGCCGCCAATCACTGCAACTTCTTTGTCGCTGAAGAAGAATCCATCGCATGTTGCGCATGACGAAACGCCGTGCCCAATGAGTGCCTGTTCACTTGGCAAGCCCAACCACCGTGCACTCGCTCCGCTGGCAACGATGATTGAGTGTGTCCTGTACTGGTCCTTGCCCACGGTCAACAGGAATGGACGCTGACTTGCGTCGATGGCCTCGAGATGTCCCAATCGAAACTCCGTGCCGAACCTCTCCGCCTGCTTGCGCATGTTCTCGATCAGCTCTGGCCCATGAATCCCTTCAGGCCAGCCTGGGAAGTTCTCAACGAGTGTTGTCATCGAGAGCTGTCCTCCAGGCTCATGTCCCTCAAGTACAAGAGGCTTCAGATTTGCTCGCGCCGCATAAATAGCGGCGGTCAGCCCCGAACAACCCGAACCAAGAATGACCACATTACGAATTTCATCTGTCATCGTTCTCTCACAGTCCTACTTCTTTAATGATTCCCCGCGGCGGCTTTGGATTCTTTGCCCCGGGGCAGATGCGCCAGTTCGGCGGGAACCACGGTTCTCACTTCCAGTGCAGCGCGGTATTTCTTCAGAACTGAGCTTGCGAGCGTAAAGGTCTTTTCGTATGCGGACTGATCTATTCCTGTGCAATGTGTCAGCATAAGGGACGACTTTCCAAAGCGCTCAATCCTTATCCGATCTGCGGCTGTGTTCGCTTTCAAAGCCATTGCCGGAGTCGCTGAAACGGAATTCGAGATCAGGATCTGCAGGATGTCACCATCCTCGCCCCCCTTGCTCTGGCGCAAGTGAATGGCCAGCACTTCACTTGTTATCTTGCCATCCACAATCAGGGAGTACTGAGCCGTCGTCAGGTCTGACTTTTCCGGAAACTCCTTACGGATCCGCACCCAATTCGAGGGTACAGTTGCGGTGCCTTCCGGAGCTCCAGTCGCACGTGCCTCTTCTTCGGTCAGTGTCGTCACCCCTCGTGCGACCTCAAAGTCTGAGGAGAATGCCGGTCGATCCTCTACTCTCGCCAGAGCTTTCCCCATTTCTTCCAGATCCGACTGAGCAGGTTGGCAGCTATTCACAAAGCTTACCTGGAACTTTGGCTTTTCCCTCGCAGGCTTGGATTGCTGTGCTGCTAGCGGAACCAGAGACCCGTGCCCCAGCGTATGGATGACGAGGATCATCCAGAAAGCCGATTTTGGAGCAAAATCCCGCACCGCAGGATTGTAAATGACCGGGCAGGCAAACTGCCCACCCGGTTACAGCTATAATGCGGCAGTCTGACGAGCATGGCGAAAATGTCACTCAAATCCGTGAGGGGGACCCTAGAGGGGTGGGGGCTGGTGCCCCGATCTCGGCTGGCCCGGCTGTGTGCGGGGGCCGGGGGAGTCCTTGCCCTGTGGACCCTAGTTGGGGTTCACGGATCCACCGGCTTGTACCGGCTACTGCTCCTGCTATTCGTGGGCATGCTGCTGGTGATCGGGTATCGGGGATTCAGGCACCGGTTCATGTGGCGGCTACGTAACCGCCTCATCGTCACATACGTATTCATAGGGGTCATCCCTCTGGTGCTGCTGGGCACCATGGCCATCGCGGCAGGCTACCTGTTCGCCGGGCAGTTCTCGACGTTCGTGGTGACCACCGACGTGCGGGGTGAGCTACGGCGGCTGGAGAGTGCCAATCGGACCCTGGTGACCGAGGCGGCGACAGCCTTGCGCCGCAGCCGAGCACTGGATTCGGGTCAGCTCTCCATCAGCAATGAGGTGTTTCCCGGGCGCCAGGTTACGGCGTACTACAAGGGCCAAGTGCAGACTCTGGTGGGTGACGGTAAGTACAGTGCGCCACCGCCTCCTCCGTCGAACGTCCCGGACAGCGCGCTGATCCTGGATGATGGTGAGCTGTACCTGCGCGCAGTGAACCGGTCGCGGCTGCCGGACGGCGGCGACCTCGTGCTGGTCTCGAGCCTACCTCTGGACCCGCAGCATCTAGAGACCATCGTGTCCAACATGGGCGTGATCACCCTGTTTGGGGATAAGGATCAGGCATCGGCCAAGTCACCAAAGGTCAGTGCTGGACTGATGCCAGAGGCGTCCTCCAGATTGGATCTGGAGGTCGCACTGGCTGCCACGATGCAAGCCGTTCACTGGCAGACGGGCAAGCCGACGAGCATGCTCCTGACGGTTCGCACGAGGCCATCACTGCTCTACAATCGCCTGTTCCGCACGCTAGGAGACCTGACGAATGGCATCGTGGCTGTGCTGGTGGCTGTTGCTGTCATCTTCGCCCTGATTGAGGTGGTAGCGCTGATCATTGGTGTGCGGCTAACGCGCACAATGACCTCGTCTGTGGCTAAGCTCTACGACGCCACGCAACACGTGAACCGAGGCGACTTCTCCCACCGCATCCAAGTCCGCTCAAGCGACCAGCTTGCATCACTGGAGTCCTCGTTCAACTCCATGACCGAGTCGCTCCAGAAGCTTCTGGCAGAGCAGAAGGAGAAGCAGCGGATCGAGAGCGAGCTGTCGATTGCCAAGGAAGTGCAGGACCTGCTGTTCCCCCGGGATGTCGCCGACCTGGATGGGCTGGAACTGCATGGCGTCTGCCTGCCAGCGCGCACAGTGAGCGGCGACTACTACGATTTCCTCGGCGTTGGGCCCAACGCAGTGGGACTCGCGGTGGGCGACATCAGCGGCAAAGGTATCTCGGCGGCGCTCATGATGGCCACGGTGCATGCATTCGTCAGGGCACATACTCTGGCTGAGCAGGTTCCCGTGATGGCAGCGGCGCAGGGAAGCCGGACGCTGAGGATGCTCAACGACGACGCCAGTTGCTGCCCATCTCCTGCGACGGTGCTGGCGCTGCTGAACCAGCAGCTCTACCGCAACACTCCCGCACAGAAGTACGCGACCATGTTCCTGGGCTTCTATGACCAGCAGAAGCGGCTGTTCACATACTCCAATGCAGGACACTTGCCGCCAATCATCGTGTGCTCCGATGGCTCGATTCGCCTGTTGGAGGATGGTGGAACGGTGGTTGGCCTGTTTGGCGACATCACGTATCCCGAGGGGCGCGTAACGCTGAATCCGGGCGACATCGTGGTCTGCTACAGCGATGGCATTACGGAGCCGGAGAACGACTTCGGCGAGTTCGGGCAGGAGCGGTTGGCACAGATCGTCCATGAGAACCGCGATCTGCCGTTGCCACGCATCTCGGAAGCGATCCTCAACGCGGTGACCGATTGGATCGGTGGGGAAGAGCAGCCGGACGATATGACGATTGTGCTGGCGCGCGCAAGATAGCTTCGCGGCCAGAGATGCAGATATCGCCTGCTTGCTGGAGATGCGCTCCTTCGCTCGTTGCAGTGCTTACCTTGATACTCCTGCGGCTTCTCTGGATGCGCGAAGAGCATTTCGAAGTAACATCTACCCACAGTTTCAGGGCCTCATTCCGAATCGCTTGAGGGGCGTTGCGCATGTGGGAACAAAGCAAGAGAACTCCTAATTATTCCGGACGCCTGTCGGACGACATCATTCTTGGACCGGATCATTACCTGGTCCACTCTTCCGAGCAGAAGCAGGAACGGCGGCGTCATCCGCGAATTCCATGTAGGAACGTGAAGGCCTGCGTGCGCACAGCGAAGGACGCGATAGTCGTGGATGTGCTGAACATGAGCCGCGGCGGCGTGTTCTTCGCCAGCATGCAGCAGTTCAGTCCTGGAACGCCGTTGACGATTGCGTTGCACTACATTGAGGGCGGCCAGAATATGTTCCAGAACTGCCGCATCGTGCGGACGCAATCCGCAAACGGCGCAAATCTCGACTACTTTGCTGCGGAGTTTGCTCCAAGATAGCTACGGTTGCGTTCGGGAATTGCGTGATGATCGCCCAGTTGGATTTGGGATCTTGACGGAAACGGGCGGCTTCTTTGGCGGAAGCGAAGCGAGATTGTTGGACGCAGCGGGATCGCTAGAGGAATCATCCTGACAGACTTTCTGCTGTGCATTGCTGGCCTGATTATCCTGATCAGAGCTGGCGTCATTCGACTCCTGTGTTTCGTCGGATTCGCGCTCGTTGCAATCTTCCTCGGCGCAGGAATCGCAATCTCCATCGCATGATTCTTCTCGGTCATCGTGGCCGATGTGATCGATTGGGCCTTCGTCGTTGCTGCCAATCGTGCCGATGCTTTCCCGGAAATCAGACGGGCAGGTGTCGAGGTTGCGCGCGTTGGAACTGGCGAGTTGGAGGGAATAAAGCAGGAGTCCGGCACGCTTGCTATCAATGCGGCGGTCGAGAATGGCCTGCATGACTTCCTGAATCGCGACTTGAATGGAGTTGGCGTCTTCGAGAAGGGGCAGCTCGATTCCTGAGTTTGCGTCACTGCTGATCGGGCCGGCGATGCGGTCGTGTCGGCGGTTGCGCGCGCGAGCCTTGTGGTGCCAATAGCAGAAGTTTGAATCGCGCATGGGAACGGCTTGGCAGATTTCTCCGTTGGCGAGAACGTGTCCGCAGTTTTTCTTCTTGTTGAGCATAAACAGAAACACCGCGCACGATGGTGCGGTGGGTACCCCCCAATATTTCCCGGCAAAAATTTGAAAACAGAGTAGTTAGATCGGATGAATTGATGTGCTAAATCCAGAATAGCAAATGGGGAGGGGTGATCCCCTCAGGAGGGCCGGAACTCTATTTAAAGTCGAATCAGTGGTTTGGACGGAAGGGAGCACGGAATGGGGGTTGACAGAGGCGGCGCGAGTGGTTGGGCGTTGGCATCATGATGGGCTGCAAGGATGTCAATCTGTAAGCGCCGTTACTGTTGGGTTGCTGTGTTGAAACTCGAGCAGTGTGCTCTGTGCGTGATTCCCAGAGTTGGAAAAACGCCAACTCTGGGCCACCCGGCGTGATAGGTGTTCGCTACGTTTGCGGGTTCGTATCGTCCTCGTCAGGTGTATCGGCGTCGGGAGGGAGTCCCTTCGCCAAGGCCTGGGATCCAGGTGGTTCGCGGAACGGTTCCACCGGAATGCGCTCGTAAGACACTTCCAGCACGGTCAGGTATTCTGTGCCGCCCGGCGCTCGAAGAACGACGCTGTCGCCCTCTGCCGACTTCATTAACGCGCGTGCCAGAGGTGACATCCAACTGATGTGGTTGCGGTTGAGATCGACCTCGTCGGCGCCCACAATGCTGACCACTCGTTCCTCTCCCGCAGAATTCTCATAGCGCACGGTAGCTCCGAAGAATGCCCTCGTCTGCGCCTGTCCCGCTCTCGGAGCTTCGGGGTCGACTACTTCCGCGGCTTCGATTCGCTTCGAAAGAAAGCGAATCCGTCCATCGATCTGGCGCAGTCGCCGCTTGCCGTACTGATAGTCGGCGTTTTCACTGCGATCGCCGTTGCTGGCAGCCCACGCCACCACCTCCACTACGGCCGGGCGTTCCCTGGTAAGCAGAAACCGGTGCTCATCTCTGAGACGCTGCAGTCCGCTCGGCGTTATGTAGTTCTTGACGTGTGTCGCGGGCTCGTCCGCTTGTGGATTTCTCGTAAAGCCTTTTCGCATCTAGAAGTTGTTCCCACTGGTGCCCATTTTGAACGCGGATGAACGCCGCCACGAATGCCGCAGGCTATCCACTTTCACGGGAGTTTGTCAGTGCTAACTGATTCTTTCACATTGTGTGAATGGATGTCAGAAATTCCAGGATGACGGGCCAACGTAAAACTGAGTCGTAAGGGCATGTTCAAGGATGAGCGAAGAACGTCGTGCAGATGTGCGAGTCCCAGAGTTGGAAAAACGCAACTCGGGCCACCCACCTTCGCTCCGCTCAAGGTGACACAAGAGAGCGAGAGAAAACCCAAGACTAGTGCTGATTGGAACACTAGAGGTTTTTACGGATGGCAGCAGCTTGGGCCGGAGTTATGATACGTAGCAGAGTCACCGTGATTGAGCAGATTCGCGCCGGGATGTTGGCGCGGTTTGGGCTGCCGCGATGCACTCAGGGTTTTTCATATCGACCGGGCCGGAGGGAGCAGCATGCTGCGTTCCTTTTTTATAGCGATGTCGGAGAGCAAAGGCATTCGCTCAATCGCCGAAAACTCAGCTTTCGGGCAGAAGGTTTCCAAGCGTTTTGTCGCGGGCATGACCGTGGAGGACTTGATCAACGCAACCGTGGCAATGAACCGCGTGGGCGTGCGAGTTACGGTCGATAATCTCGGGGAAAATGTAACCAACCGCGAAGAGGCGCTGCATAGCAAAGCGCTCTATCACCAGTTGCTCGACGAGATCGAGAAGCGCAACCTGGATGCCAACGTCAGTCTGAAGCTGACCCACATGGGGCTGGATGTGGACGAAGGGTTGGCGCGCGAAACGGTAATCGATCTGCTCGATCATGCCACGGCCATCAACAGCTTTATAAGGATCGACATGGAAGGCTCGGCCTATACGCAGAGGACGCTGGATTTTGTGCGCGAACTGCATAGGCGGCCGGGTGCTGCAGGGCATATTGGGACGGTGCTGCAGGCGTATTTCTACCGCACGGCGGACGATGCGAAGTTGCTGTGCGAGGAAGGGATTCGGATCAGGCTATGCAAGGGTGCGTACAAAGAGCCTCCGGCGATTGCTTACCCCAGCAAGCATGATGTGGACGCCAACTACATTCGGGTGGCAAAGCAGATACTGAAGAGCGGCGTGTTTCATGGACTGGCGACGCATGACGAATTCATCATCAACACCATCAAGGAATGGACGATCAAGGAAGGGATTCCGAAGTCGGCATTCGAGTTCCAGATGCTGCATGGAGTAAGACGCGATTTGCAGGAAAGCTTGGCACGGGATGGATGGGGCGTGCGGTGCTATATCCCGTTTGGGACGGAGTGGTATCCGTATTTCATGCGGAGACTGGCGGAGCGTCCGGCGAACGTGCTGTTCCTGGCCAAGAACTACTTCAAGGGATAGGTGGAGTTATCAGCGGAAAGAGGGAAGCGCGTCCTGCGGGGCGCGCTTTTGCTGTTCCGAGTTAACTCTGTTCCCAGGTTAACTTCGCTTCGCTTCGTGAACCTGGGGCACCTGTAGATGATCAAGCACCGAAAATCAGTGGTCCGATCCGGCGAAGCCGAGGGCGTTGAAGCCGCGCAACATTTGGAGTTCCTGCGGTGAGTACTGGGTCTGAGTGTCGGGCGAGTTCAGCATGCGCTCACGTGCGTCGGGTGGCATACTGCGCATCTCGCGCAGGGTGCGGCGGACGGCGTCCTTACGATCAGGGTTGAGGGAACGGAACTGTCCATAGAGCTGCTGAGCTTGCTGCTGCTGCTCGGGGCGGAGGTGCTCCATCATCTCCATTCGGTTGAGAACGCGCTGGCGCTGCTGGGGCGGCATGGAATTGAAATTCTGCAGGCGGTTACGTAACGCCTGCTGCCGCTGTGGCGGAAGCTGGCGGAAATGCTGATCCTGCTCAAGCCGCTTCTCCTGCTCCTGTGGCGGCATTTTCAGGGTGTTGCGCAGCCAATCGCCATTGTGCGGGCCTTGTCCTCGGACGAATGGTCGAGGCGCAGCGGTGGGCGGGCGCGGCACGTTGTTTTGTGCGTCAAAGTTGCGCGGCGGTTGCTGCTGGTATCCATCGCGCGCCGGAGGAGCCGCGTTGCGCTGCGGTGCGGCCGATTGATAAGGCATCCGCGGCGCGATATTGGACCTTACGGGCGGACGTGCCACGGGGCGGGATTCCATGCCGGGACGAGGCGCACGCACGGCGGGTCGATCCGGACCATTGTGCTGAGCGTAGGGAGCGCGGGCCTGAGGCTGACGCATCGGTTGCGGGCGCTGTCCGTTGTCGCGGTATGCAGGTTGGCCGTACTGGGAACGAGCAGACTCGCGGTAACCGGGCTGGGCATTCTGCGGCGAATGCATTGGCTCACGGTACGTCTGTTGCGGGCCCATTGGCTCACGATACGAGGGCTGTTGCGGGCGCGAGGGCTCACGATACGTTTGCTGGGGCCGAGAAGGCGCACGATAAGGTTGCTGCTGCTGCGGACGCGAGGGTTCCCTGTATGGCTGCTGCGGTCGGGAAGGTTCGCCATTGCCGTATTGCGGTCGGGAAGGCTCGCGATAGGCCGGTTGGCTGTACTCTGGGCGAGAGGATTCCCGGTAAGCTGGCGCAGAGCGCTGGTTGTGCTCCGGATGAGCGCTCTGGGCCGCTTGAGGCGCACCGGACTGCTGACGCCAGTGCTGCGCCGATGAAGGCGTTGCAGCAGCAAGCGTTAGCAGAGCAATGGTCAGAAACCTGGCGCGCATGATTCAACTTTCCTTCGAGCTAATTGCTCGTATCCGCATCATCGTCGCCGTCGAGATCATCGAGGGCGTCGAAATTCTGCAGCATATCTGAATGATTATCAAGATATTGCAAATCGGCCACAGCGGTTCCGGTCGGCACGATCTTTTGGACCGTTGCGTTCTGTGGCGGATTCTCGCTGTTGCGCATAAAGCGTCCGGCTTGATAGAGGCCGATGCCGAGCACAAGGCTCAAGGCAGCAGCCATGCTGATGGCAGGACGACGGAGCCACTGCAACCATCCAGAAGGTGCTTTCTGCTGCTCTTCGCGCAATCGGGCCTGCATGCGGACATCCCAGTAAGCGGAGGGCTCGGGTGCTTCCCACTCATCGAGCAGGTGCATGGTCGAGCGCAACGCTTCGAGGGTGTCGGTGCATTCGCGGCAAGTGGCGAGATGAGCTTCGACCTCAGGCGGTGCCGGGTTTGTGCCCAGTGCAACGTCAGGCAGTTGATCGTGAATACTTCTGCAATTCATGGCGGCCTCTATACGAAATCTTTCAAGCTTTCGCGTAGCGTTTCATAGGCGCGGAAGAGAAGACTCTTCGTGGCAGACTCACTGAGGTGCAGCACCTCGGCTATCTGCCGGTAATCCATTTCCTGGTACTTGTGCATCATCACTGCAAGCCGTTGGCGCTCCGGCAGTGCCTCGACGTGTTTACGGATCGCCCGAAGGCGTTCCTGACGCAATATGTCTTGCTCGATGTTAGGCCGGTTGTCGGCAACATCAATGGACAGGCCGGTATCCTCATCAGTCTCATCGAGGCTGGCCTTTACTTCGGGACGTTCGTTCTTGTTGTCGCGCGCGTGGTTGACGGCCAAGTTGGTCGCGATCCGATAGAGCCAGGTCGTGAATTTGGCATCAGCCGAGTAGCTTGAACGCGAGCGATAGACGCGCAGAAAGACTTCCTGCGCCAACTCCTCGGCAATCGCGGCGTTATGAACCATGCGGAACATAAAGCCGATCATCGCTTTGCGATAGCGATCAACGAGGTAGTTGAAAGCGGCATCATCGCCGTCCCGAACCCTGAGCATGACCTGGGCGTCGTCCATTTGCGAGAGAGAAGCGGGATCGC
Source organism: Koromonas humicola (assembly GCF_059726255.1). Classification (NCBI taxonomy): domain Bacteria; kingdom Pseudomonadati; phylum Acidobacteriota; class Terriglobia; order Terriglobales; family Koromonadaceae; genus Koromonas; species Koromonas humicola. The sequence goes on along the minus strand of NZ_AP040873.1, from coordinate 2,880,441 downwards.
TGTAGCGAAGCTGCTGCTCATCACGGACATTGCCCGAGGTGGGATACGCACCGCCAATGGCCATGCTACTCATGTCATTTGGAACACGGGGTGGGTCCGAAAGTTGCGGGGCATTTTCGGATTCAGGTGCCGGTTGTTCGGGGGCCGGGTTTTTAGGTTTGCCGCGGTTCCAGAGCATTCGAGTGGGTCTTACTTGGCTATTATGCCCGAACGGCAGGAAACTTGCCTTCGGAAACTCACAGGGGCGGTTTTGCCAAATCGGGCGGGTTTGCTACAATCCGATGTGAGCAGTAGATGGGCGCTTAACTCAGCGGTAGAGTGTCACCTTCACACGGTGGAAGTCGTAGGTTCGAATCCTACAGCGCCCACCACTCCCACCCCGGTAGAGTGGTTCACAGATTCACCTTAGGCACGTACCTCAGAGGAACGGACAACAATTTCAGTTCCTTAGCGACGCGTACCGCGATTTTGGCATCTTTAAAGGATGTTGGTTGGCAGCCGTAAAAAACAGCCAATTATCCACAACCGAAGGTAACATTCGGCTTGCTCATTCCAAGGAGCGTTAAGTAGTATCCGGGTATCCTTTCCGGGTTAAGTAACTTAATCTGGGTTAGCGGCTGCTGATCCAAGCCATAGCCGCAACACTTAGAAACAAAACACATCCAGACGGCGCCAAAACAAACCGTAATACCATCGTGTGCCGCTGACGAGTTCGAAGCTGAAACTAGAGAAGCCTGAAAATATGAATAGTGGATCGAACCATCCCGCTCCCAATGGCGGGAGAGGACGCAAGCGGCGTCGTGGACGTCGCAGTGGTCAGGGTGCGGGAGCGCAAACCGCATCGCAGAACGCAAACCCAGTCCAGAGCGAATCAGGGCAGTCCAACCAAGGCCAGCCCCATGCTTCTCATAAGCCAGCGCAACAAGGGAAGCAAGCAATGAAAAGACAGTTCAAATCAAAGCCACAGCCGCGCAAGCGGTTTGCCGAGCCCAACGGGAACAGCAATGGAAACGGGAACGGCAACAAGCACGCGTTTCGGTCGGTGGTGAATCACAAGACTCCGGATGCGAGCATATATAGCGCTCCGATGGACCACTCGTACCGCACGCTTCAGCGTGATAACAGCAACGGACGACTTGGGTACGAAGCTGTGCCAGTCGGGGAGAACACCGTGTCGCGTCCGATCTTTGCGTTCGTCGATGACCTTTTCTTCATGGCGAAAATTCAGGAAACGGCCCGCAAGCTGAATGTGAAAGTGAACTTCGTGAAGAGCGACAAGGAAGTGCTTGAGCACGTCGCGAACACCGAAGAAAAGCCTGCGCTGATCATCGTCGACCTGAACCATCACACGCTGAAACCGCTGACCTTGATTTCGAAGCTGAAGACAAAGTTCAAGAAAGAAACGAACATTATCGGCTTCCTGTCGCATCTGCAAGGCGAGCTGAAGATGAAAGCTCAAGAGTCAGGCTGCGATATGGTACTGCCGCGTTCGGCGTTTTCGCAGAACTTGCCGCAATTGCTGCGACGCCATGCGACGAGCGAAGCTGAGCTTCAGGAATACTAGACAGTTCTAAACGCTGATCCTCCGGTTGCGCCGGAAGGGTAGCGCAGCTTGGCGGCAACCAGTCGCAGTATTCTCGTATCCAAGCGGGAGAGAGCGCGTGTGCACAGCGCTATTTCCCGAAATGTCTTTCTCCCGCGTTTACGAAGAAAATGAAGTGGGGCCGGAACTACGCAGACTATATGCGGAGATCCGGACAAACTTCGACCTTCCGTTTGTACCGAGTCTTTTTAAAACTCTCACAGTTGTGCCGCCTTATCTGAAGAAGATGTGGCGAGATCTTGGTCCAGTAGCGGCGTCGCGCGAATTCTGCGCAGCATCGGCTACGCTCGACGATTTCGTGCGTACGCAGGCGATGGTCGGGTCATGGAAATTGCGCGACCAAGAGCGAATGCTGGCCGAGCAGAAGATTGCTACCGACGATATGCCGGTGCTTGCCGGAGTGGTCGGGATCTTCGTGCGCACATTGCCGAGACTGTTGCTGTTTGCGCAACTGATGCGGTTGGGTTTGGAAGGCGGACAGCGGGGAAGAATCACTTCGGGCAAGCAGGCTCCCGCCCTTTCACGACTCATCACGCTGCATGTTCCTAACGAACGCGATGCGGGATTACGCGTGTGGCTCATCTATGCCGATATTCGGCGCACGATGAAGACCAAGCGAGTGATGAGCCTGTTTCGGGCGCTATCGCCGTTCCCGAGCTATCTGGCTTCGGCATGGGTGGACTCGAAGGGCGTGCTCGGGGATAGACAATTTCAGATGGCGAGCGAGGCGGTTTCGAATCGCGCAAGGTCGCTGCTGCACGGAATTCCTGTCGGCGACCACAGACCATTTCTCGACGAATTGACTCCGGATCAGGCGCGAGATGTGCGGGAAGCCGTGGACGAATTCGTGAGAACCGTTCCATCACTGGCGTTGCTTTCGGTCGTGTGGCGCAGGTCTTTTTACGATTCGAGGACGGTGAGAGCGGCGTAGGCTTTCTTCTCGACAGCATGGAATCGAACGTTGCGGGTGACCTTGGGCGGCGGTGGAGACTGGTGCGGTGGTAGGGATCCTTCGCCTGCGGCTCAGGATGACTTCGTAAGATCAAAAACAACTGCAAGAGCAAGTCAAAAACCCCACCCTAAACTCGAAAGGAACGAGTTTAGGATGGGGCACCCTCGTGTTCTTTTCACTTGATTAGCCTGGAGGCCAGGTGAGGTCGCGTCCACCAAGAAGGTGCAGGTGTAGGTGGAAGACCGATTGTCCAGCGCGTGGGCCGACGTTGAGCACCGTGCGGTAGCCGTCTTCGATATTGCGCTCGCGAGCGATCTTGACAGCAACAAGATTGCAATAGCCGATGATCTCGGCATCTTCGGGAGTTGCTTCCTTCAATCCAGCAAAGTGCCGCTTGGGGATGATGAGAACGTGCGTCGGCGCGGCAGGTTTGATGTCCTCGAACACATAGACTTTGTCGTCTTCGTACACCTTCTTCGAGGGGATCTTGCCAGCGATGATCTGACAAAACAGGCAGTCGTTCATGGGAGAAATCTACCACAAAAGGCAAAGTCAGAAGCCCCACTGAACGAAAAGAGCGTTGAGTGGGCCACCTGTGCGGCATATTGGTGAGGTAGGGATCCTTCGCTGCGCTCAGGATGACACAACTTATGAGTCGAGTTGTTAGTCGAGGCGGACCATGAAGACGGCGCCTTCGTCGACCTGGGTGTGGGCATAGACGTCGCGGGTTTTTTCTTTATCGTCCTGCGGCATGCGGATACGGACCCAGTAGCCGGTAGGGCCCTTGAACTGGAGCACCTGTGCGTCGGGGTAGCGGTGCATTAGGTGCTGCTTCAGGTGAATGGCGGCTGACTGGGTTTGAAAGGCTCCGATCTGGACGCACCAGCGTCCACCTTTCTCGATGGGGCGCGGGGCTTCAAGCACATCGAGGCGAACGCGGGCAGTGCCGGGCAGGTACACGTTTACGGCTTTGGCGGCGGCGACCGATAGATCAATGATGCGATCAGAGACGAAAGGGCCGCGGTCGGTGATGCGGACTACGGTCGAGATGTTCTTGTCGAGGTTGACGACGCGCACGATGGAGTTGAGGGGAAGGGTATTGTGAGCGGCGGTCATCTCGTACTGGTTATAGATTTCGCCGTTGGCTGCCTTTTTATTGTGGTAGTTGGGGCCGTACCAGCTTGCGTAGCCTATTTCGGTCCAGATGACCTTGGCATTGGGGTCCACGTGGATGCCGGGAGCCGAGCGCAACGGGGCGCTATCGCGAGCAAGTTTGTCGTCGGACTTAGATTTTTTGGACGACTTCTCGGTCGAGATGGACGGGGTGGGGGGAACGTTGCGCGCAGTCTGCTTCTTGCCGCCGCATCCTACGGCGAGCAGGGCAAGTGTGAACAGCACGGAGTACACGATCGCCAAACGCAGGCGATAAGCATTGGAAACAAAGATGTTCTGCGACACAGCGGTATCCACGGCAGTTTGATTCTGCAGCCTGGGGCGCGGGTGGTCAATAAAGTGGAACACCGATGGTCAATGGTGAATTGGGGATTGCGGGTGAGCAGAAGTTAGGCGGAGTTTGTTGCTACCGCGCATATGCCGACAGAAGGCATACGTAAGTACCAATGTGTCGGCATTTCAGGCACGCATCGGACTGCTTGTACAAAAATCTCCCAGCCACCATCGGCGTGCATGAGCGCTAGCACCCAGAGTTGGAACGGCGCCAACTCTGGGCCACCTTCGCTTTTCGTTTTATGCGGGGAGCATGGGGTACTCGGGATCGAGTGGCATGACGATCCAGAGAACCAGGTAGGCGAGCAGGCCGGTTCCGCCGAGCAGAACGCAAAGAAGCCATACAGCACGGACCAACGTAGGGTCGAGGTCGAAATAGCGGGCCACTCCAGCACAGACTCCGGCGATTTTCTTATCGGAGCTGAAGCGGGCAAAACGGCGGGTCACAGCCGGGGGTGGCAGAGGCGGCAGCGGGGCCTGACGCGTTCCGCAGAACTGGCAGAAAGCTGCGCCTTCACCAAGATTCTTGCCGCAGTTTGAGCAGTACATGGCTTCTCCCTTGATTGCTGGACAGATATATAGGTTGTGCACTCCAGCAAGCTTTCAGGAGATGATACGCGAATTTGGGAGTGGCAGTTCCATGGGGCGGAGGGGCGGAGATGATGGGGAAGATGTCTGCTTTCAAGCGGTTAAGGTGTGATCGTGGTCACCGCTTGATGTGATAATTCGCAGGTCAACCGCTTAATCCAGCAGTTCGTGGAATAGGAATTGGGTATCTAGAGTGAGCGCTCTAGGATGAAGCTGTCGATCTGTAGCACTGCTTTGAGAGCAGGGCAGATCTGTTCCAGGAAATTACACAGAGAGCAGAGGAGACAGCGGTTCATGCATAAGCCGATCAAGTATGTAGAAAAGGCTTTCACGTATGTTGCGAAGGGTGCGTGGGTGGTCTTTGACAAGCTGAACAGCATCAACCCCAATCCTTCGGTTACGCCTCGGTGGGCGGATAAGCCGCTGCTGAAGTCCTACCAGAAGACAAAGCCGCCACTGGGATGGCCGCGAACCACGGATTCACTGTGTCCGAAGTGCGTGCCGGAAATAAGACAGCAGATTGTGGATGGCAAGCTGCCGTACGAGATTCTGCTGAACGAGAAGGTTGGCGAGATCAAGGCACAAATCATCGAGCGCGACGGGCAAATCCTGATGGTGAAGGACTGCCCGAAGCATGGCCACTTCGAAGATTTGATGGCGATGGATGTGGATTTCTTCCGGCATTTGGAAGAGTCGTTTCCGGGCCGCGACATGCGCGCGCACAACGACGAAAAGCTGCACAACCACGGCACTTCGACGGTGAAGTATGGACGTGGTTCGGTGCTGACGATCGATTTGACGAACCGCTGCAACATGATGTGCGATCCGTGCTTCATGGACGCGAACCAGGTGGGCTTTGTGCATGAGCTCTCGTGGGAAGAAATCAAAAAGCTGCTGGACGATGCCATCACGATCAAGCCGAAGCGACAGATGAGCGTGCAGTTCTCTGGCGGCGAGCCTACGCTGTCTCCGTACTTCCTGGACGCGGTGTCGTATGCGCGCAAGGTGGGATTCAACTCGGTGCAGGCGGCGACAAACGGCATCGAGTTTGCAAAGTCTCCGGAGTTTGCGAGGAAAGCAGCGGAAGCCGGGCTTCGGTATGCGTATTTGCAGTTTGACGGCATTGGTAATGCGGCAAACTCGCATCGCGCGGTAGGGAATTTGTTTGACGTGAAGCTGAGGGCGATTGAAAACCTGCACAACGCGGGCGTCGAGATCGTTCCGGTGACGACGATTGTCAACGGCGTGAACAACGAGCAGGTGGGGCACATCATTCAGTTTGCGCTGGATAATCCGAAGAAGATTTCGTTCCTGTCGTTCCAGCCGGTATCGTTTACGGGACGCGACGAAGGGATCACGGAGGAGCGGCGGTTGGCGCAGCGGTACACGTTGAGCCATCTGGCGCATGACGTGAAAGGCCAGACGGGGTTGGGTGAACCCGCAAGAGACTGGTTCCCGATTTCGTTCATGGGCACGTTCAGTGATTGGGCCGACGTGGTGCACGGCGGACAAAAGGATTGGGGATCGCTGAACTGCGGATGCCATCCGAACTGCGGCGTGGGCATGGCGCTGATGATCGACAAGGAAACGAAGGAAGCGGTGCCGGTCACGAAATTCATCCACGCCGACCAGGTTGCGAAGGACGTAGCGAAGGTTAGCGACGGCGCGCGCAGCCCGTTCTGGTCGAATTTGGGCATGGCGCTCGCGCTGGCGCGGAACTACGATCCGTTCCAGTCGCCGACGCACTTCAAGTTTACCGACCTGCTGAAGAAGTTTGATAAGACGTTTGCGGCTACGAAGAAGGCTGAGGCCAAGTACGGTAAGTCGAGTCCGGATCGCACGCTTGAGGACGTGAAGAAGCGCAGGGCGGATCGCTGGAACTTCCTGTTCATCGCGGGAATGTGGTTCCAGGATCTGTTCAACTACGACTTCAGGCGCACGGAGCAGTGCATTATTCCGTACGCGACGCAGGAAGGCGAAATTAGCTTCTGCGCGTACAACACGGGTGTGGGCTGGAGAAACATCATCGAAAAGATGCACATGACGGCCACGCTGACGAAGTGGTACGAGGAGCATGGACGGCATGAGATTTTCGCAGGCGGCAAGAAGGTGGGTCTGGAAAGTACGGAACACTCGCTGGCGCTAAACGAAGAGCACGTGCACGCCGGTCGCAATACGACTTTGGATAAGCTGGGCGTGGCGAAGACCGCTAGGGAAGAGAAGATGCGGGCGCGCGATGCCAAGCTGAAGCAGGAAGCCGAAAACGCAAAGATGATGGCTCTGTACAAACAGCACGTTTTGGGCGAGAAGGCTCCGGAGGTAGGTGGATTCGTTTCGCTTGACGCGCTCGGCAAGCCTGCGGTGAAGAAGGAAGAGAAGACTGAGGAAGTGATGGGCGATTAGTAAGAGCTCAAGTCTAATAAGAACCGCCGGAGGATGACTCCGGCGGTTTTGTTTTGCGCTGATCTATACTCCCTGATTACGCGAGGAGGACTGATGAGAGTGATGATCGCATGCGTGCGAGTTCTGCTGACAACCGCGGTGGTGGTTTATGCGCTAATCATCATTCTGGCGATTTATTCGGATCGCGTCATCTTTCAGCCGCATGTGGCGGGGTACTCGATGGCGGCGCTGGAGCGGGTGCCGAACCTCGAAGCAAAAAAATGTCCGCCGAGCGTCGGCGGACGAAACGTCGTTTAGGAGGAGGAACCTACGAAGCCTGGTCGAATGTCATCGACTCAGCCATATGTTCGTATTCGCTCTGGCGGGCATTAAGTTCCACTTCTTTTGCAGAAATTTCAGAATTTAATTTTGCGAGCTGATCTTCCTGCTGGTTGAGGCCGGAAACGTAGCGCTGGAGGAGTGCTCTTTCCTCGGTGCTGCCCTTGAGGGACTTCATATTTTCCCGGATACGGGCCTGCTCGCGGTTTATGCGCTCGACCTGGTTGCGGCGATCTTCAAGCTGGCGCTGGATGGCGGCGATTTCGCCCTTCTTGGCGAGAAGCTTGCGAAGAGAGGATTCGACGTCGGGCTGGACGTTTCCGGATTTGAGAATAAAGAGGATGGTGTTGTCGTCGAGGTTGGTCAGGGCGTAGGTGGTTTGCTGCGGGTAGTATTCGGCGACAACCAGTTTCTGGCTGGTCGAAGGAGCGACTTTGACGCGGAAGCGGTGATAGGAGTTCGAGGACTCTTCGGGTTTGAGATCGGCATTCAGGAAGTGCCAGCCGGAGCGGGCGGGGTGTTCGATGACGACGTTGCGGTCAATGGTGTCGGAGTTGGAGACGGTGTAGGTGCGGGTTTCGCGGAGTTCGCGGGTGAGATAGAGGATGCCGCGAGCGGCGCGGAGCCGGGTGTAGGGACGCTGCTCGGATGCGCCTTCGGACTTGATGCGAATGGCGGTGTCGGCAGCGTAGGAGAGAAGGCGGCGCTCGTTGGGGTGGACTTCGGTGAGAAGGCCCTCTCCGGCGAAGGCTCCGCCCTCGACGATGTTGAAGCTGCCGGCATCGAGGGTGAGGCCGCTGGAGTTGGTGAGCCAGAGGGCACGAACTGGAGTGTGGTCGTTGGCGTTCCAGAGAGTGACCTTTTCGGCATCGACACGGGCTTGGACGATGGGAACGAGGGCAGACTGGTTCTGAAGGACTGTCACGTTCTGCTTGATGGCGTACTCGAACATGTCGCCGAGGGCTTCGCCGGAAGCGGTGGAATCGACGGACTGCGCATAGGCTTCGGTGTCCGTAGTAGCTGCCAAAATCGCGTTTCGCTCGAGGCGGTCGTAATGACTTGCACCAGGCTTGCCTAGAACACCACCAACCACACCACCTGCCGAGCCACTTGATTTGTCCTTTCTGTCAGGCGTCACTATTTTGGGGACGGCGGCTGGTGCGTTCAAGGCTTCCGATTGTTGAGGTTCCAACGAACCTTCATGGGTTTGCGGGGTGAGTTGGGCCGTTTTGGGGAGTTCGACGGTGGGACGGCGGACATAGTAGGGCTGAGAGATTTGCTGGACGAAGGATTGAGGCGCTCCGGCGACGAGGGAGAGTTGGACGTTGCGCCAATCTTCGCCGACGGTGTTATCGACCACGGCCCAGCCTTGCAGCAGGGGCTTGCCGTTTGCATTCTGCGGGAGGACGATGCGGTAGGTCGATTTCCAGACGGGGACTTCGCTGATATAGCTGACGACAACATCGCGGGGGCCGTCGCCGGTGGTGGAGATGGTCATGCGGCGGACATCTTTATCGCGGGCGCTGGCGAGCAGAGACATGTAGCGTCCGACTTCGCGGTTCATGTCGCCTTCGAGGATGCGGACGGAGGTGGCGGGCGTCAGGTCGAAGGTGCGGAGCTCTCCGGAGTCGGAGATGAGCGAGAGCTGCGAAATCTTGATCTCGTTACCTTCTTTATCGGTCCGCGTGACCTCTTCGATGGAAAGGAGGCGTCCGGTGGCGGAGGAGGCAGAGGCGTGGACCTCGACGCGAGCGCCGCGAAGGGCTTTGAGGAATCCGTCGCGGTCGGTGTCGCCATCGAGCGGGAGGCGCAGGTTGCTGAGGCGCTGGCTGAGGGGGGCGATGGAGTTGTAACGGACGCCGCCGACGTGTCCGCCACTGAGATCGACGACGGTAAGGGACTTGAGGACGTCGTTGAGTTGGGCGGTGGTGAATCGGATGTTCAGTTCCTGACTGCCGGTGACGTGGCCCTGATGTTCGAAGTAGCCGACACCGTTTTTGTAGAGGACGACGCGGTGGATGGGAAGCTCGGTGGCTTCTGAGGCTTCGGCATGAGATGGGGGCTTCACGGTAGGCTTCGCCGACTTTGCAGCGGGTTGAGCGATAGCGGACGTGAGCAGAGCGAGTAGGGCCAGGGGCAGGGTAACAAGCGATCGTCTCATGCAGTCTCCTTGGATCGGGTTAATCCTATGACCAGGGAGCGTTCAGGGCGAAGAGAAAATGCTGGCGATGAACGCATCCTGGATACTCAAACTTTCTGCTGCTGAAAGGTATGACCCCGAAGGCGTTCGTTAGGTTCCTGAAATCGCCACTCAATGCTCAGAATTGCGATTCGCTGAAAAGTGACCTCACTGAAGGAAGTGACCGCTGCCACTGTGCCGGGTTCAACGCAACATGCACACTGGTTACACGCGGGAGTATATCTACTACCCACTAATTCAAGTAGAGCGGAGACAAGCCTTGAGCACCCCATTTGCATCGGCGAAACGGCCGGATTTTAAGATTTTGCAACCTGAAAAGACGCTGACTGGTGGTGCAATTCAGAAGTTGCAGAAGGGGTTACCAAAGACGACGACCTCGCTCTGCCCGGAATGCGAGCCCGTGCAGAAGATCCCGGCGCGCATTTTCGAAGAGAACGGCAAGGTCATGATGGAAAAGACCTGCCCGGTACACGGCGACTTCAAGGATTGCGTGTACTCGGATGTTGCTCTCTATCTGAAGATGGAAGAGTGGGAGTTCGGCGATAACGCGGGATTGAGCAATCCGGCAGTGGACAATGGCGCTGAGGCTTCGTGCCCGGATGATTGCGGACTGTGCTCGCTGCACACTTCGCACAGCGCACTGGCGAACGTTGACCTGACGAACCGCTGCAATCTGACCTGCCCGGTATGCTTCGCCAACGCGAACGCCGCAGGTTACCTGTACGAGCCGGATATGGAGCAGGTGCGCACGATGTTGATGGCGCTGCGCAACGAGCGTCCGGTGGATGGCCGCGTGGTTCAGTTCTCAGGCGGCGAGCCGACGATTCACCCGAAATTCATTGAAATCCTGGCAATGGCCAAAGAAATGGGTTTCACCCACCTGCAGGCCGCAACGAACGGCATCATGATCGGCAGCAGCCTGGAGTTCGCGCAGAAGTGCAAGGAAGCCGGACTGGCGACACTGTATCTGCAGTTTGATGGCGTCAGCGACGACGTTTACATGAAGACTCGCGGCGAGGCGCTGCTGGATAAGAAGCTGGCCTGCATTGAAAACTGCCGCAAGGCGGGAATGAAGATCGTCTTCGTGCCGACGATTGTGAAGGGCTTGAACGATCACCAGTTGGGCGACATTCTGCGGCTGGCGATCGAAAACGTCGACACGGTGAGCGGTATCAGCTTCCAGCCGGTGGCGTTTACGGGCCGTATCTCGAAGAAGGAACTTGAAGCAAAGCGCTTCACTCTGACCGATCTAGCGCACTCTCTGAGCGATCAGACGGGGATGTTCGATAAGTATAACGACTGGTTCCCGCTGACCGCGGTTGTGCCTTTCAGCAGACTGATTGCGGCGGTTGAACAGCGCGGCGTGCCAACGATTTCAAGCCACCCGCACTGCTCGCTCGGGACCTACATGTTCGTCGATGAAAAGTCGAAGAAGGCTGTTCCGGTTACGCAGTTTGTGGACATTCCCTCGATGCTGCAGGATATCGAAGAACTGTCGCGCAAGAAGTTCACCGGCCTTGCCAAGTACTACAACGGCGCAAAGGGCTGGATGGATCTGAAGAAGCACTTCAAGGCCGAGCTCGCACCTCCGGGATTGACCTTTGAGAAGTTCCTCAACACGATCCAGGGCATGACGAACAAGAAGCTGGGCCGCGACGGTATGGACGGCACGTTCACCTACCGCACACTGCTGGTTGCCGGAATGCACTTCCAGGACAACTACAACTACGATGTGGAGCGCGTGAAGCGCTGCGTGATTCACTACGCTGCGCCGGACGGCAAGCTGTATCCGTTCTGCACGTACAACTCGGGCCCGACCTACCGCGAAAAGATCGAAAAGAAATTCTCGATTCCTTTCGAAGAGCAGTTGGATCGGTTTGAGTTTGTCCAGATCGATAAGTAGGTTTCAAGGTTTCAAAGAGAGAGCCCGCCGGTTGGCGGGCTCTTTTTCTTGCTGCAGAACTGATTTACTTGCCCTTGATGCCGAGGAGTTCGATTTCGAAGATCAGGGTAGAGTTGGGGCCGATGTCGGGACCGGCGCCGCGCTCACCGTAGGCTAGTTCGGAGGGAATGAAGACCTGGTACTTGGAGCCGACCGGCATCTGCTGAAGGATTTCGGTCCATCCCTTGATGACGCCATTCACGGGGAAGGTGGCGGCCTGTCCGCGCTTGTAGGAGCTGTCGAATTCCTTGCCGTTGATCAGGGTGCCGCGATAGTTGCACTCGACAGTGTCGGTGGCGGAGGGCTTGGGGCCCGTGCCTTCTTTTTCGACCTTATACTGCAGGCCGTCGGGGAGCGTCTTTACGCCGGGCTTGGTTTTGTTGGCGGCGAGGAACGCTTCGCCTTCCTTTTTGTTGGTGTCACCGGCTGACTTCATCTTTGTCTCCTGCTTGGCGTGTGCGTCTTGTTGAAGTTTGGCGAGGGCGGTGCGAGCTTCGTCGTCGGTCAATAGCACCTTGCCGCCGCTGAGTGTGTCTTGCATGCCGCGGGTCACCATGGCCGGATCGACATCCATCCCGTCCCGCTCAAGAGTACGGCCGACGCTCATACCCACGGCATAGCTGGCCTTGTCTTTGTCAGACAGGGTGCTGGAAGGTGTGGCTGCGGGCGCATTAGCGGCGGGTGTCTGTTGGGCGATGGCGCTGACAGCAAACGTCATGCTGGCAGTAAGTAAGAGAACCGCGGTTGAATTTATTTTCATACAAAGCATCAGAACACAAAGCCTCTTGTGGAGCAAAGTTGGTTGATGGTGGACAGCTTCGGGCAATCAGCGCTTGTTACAATCTGCTCACGGATGGCAAACGAAACAGCAAAACCAGAGATCAAGAAAAAGGCTCCCGTGACGGAGCTGCGCGATGCACTTCTTGGTTGGTATGCACAACATAAGCGCGAGTTGCCTTGGCGCGAAAATACCGACGCATATCGGGTTTGGGTGTCGGAAATTATGCTGCAGCAGACACGGGTAACAGCCGTCCTGGAGCACTATCGTGCGTTCATGGAGGCGTTTCCAAATGTGCAAACTCTGGCACAGGCGAGCGAGGAAAGTGTCCTGACGCGATGGAGCGGCCTGGGCTACTACAGGCGCGCAAGGATGCTGCATCGTGCAGCTCAGGTCGTTGTTTCGGAGCTTCGGGGAAAGATTCCGGAAACTGCTGAAGGCCTCAGGAGCCTGCCCGGAGTGGGGCGTTACACGGCGGCGGCGATTGCGAGTATCGCGCATGGCGAACCAGTCGCAGTAGTGGATGGCAATGTGGAGCGCGTGCTGACTCGGTTCGATGGCGAGCCAAGAACTGATGGCACGGCGTGGCGGAGAGCACAGGAATTGCTGGACCCATGTGCTCCCGGAGACTGGAACCAATCCATGATGGAGTTGGGAGCCACGGTTTGCACGCCGCTGAATCCGCAGTGCCTGATGTGTCCGGTGCGAAAGTGGTGCGTGGCTCCGGGGATGGAAACGAGCAAGGCGCAGGCGCCCAGGAAGCGAGTTCAATTGACGCGAGCGCTCATTGAGCGCAACGGACACGTGTACCTTGTTCAGCGGGCATCGCATGAGCAGAAGATGGCGGGCATGTGGGAGCTTCCGGAATGGACGCCGGGGGCCGATGACAATGTGGAGACGGTTGGTTCAGTGAGGCACTCGATCACCGACACGGACTACGAGGTGCGCGTTGTGCGACTGAGCTTGAAAGCGTTGTGTGCTCGCGGCGAAATGAATGGGCGCTGGGTCGCACGCAATCGAGCGTTTGAGTTGCCGATTACGGGGCTGACGAGGAAGATCTTGCGGAAGATGGCTGGCACGCCACAGGCCAGCAGCAGCGTACAATAAACACGAAAATGTACATTCAGATTCTGAGGACTGGGAGTCCCATTTCTATGCGCAGAGTGTTGGGTGTTTTTCTGGTTTGTATCGCATTGAGTTGCGTGGGGGCAGCTCGTACGGCTAAACACACGCGTGCAAGACATGTTGTATCTGGCGGTCAGCAGGCCAGCGGAATGTTTGGGGCGCTGCACAATGTGCGGGAAGAACGAATCCGCGCGGACGTGAAATATCTTGCGAGCGATCAACTGGAAGGGCGCGGCACCGGCTCCAAGGGCGGAGAACTGGCAGCGCAGTATATCGCCGAGCAGTTCAAGAAGGCTGGCGTAGAACCGGCGGGCGAGAGCGGAACGTATTTCCAGCGGGTTCCCATGGTGGGCATGACGACGCTGCCCGGAACGACCGTCGCAGTGAAGACTCCCAAGCAAGTGATGGATCTGAAGCTGCTCGACGACGTGGTGGTGTTCAATCTCGACCAGCATGAGACGACGGATCTGAATGCGGACGTTGTTTTTGTGGGCTATGGAATTACGGCACCGGAATTTGGGTGGGATGACTATGCCGGAGCGGACGTTAGGGGCAAGGTCCTGCTGATGCTGGTGAACGAGCCGACATCGGATGATCCGAAGTATTTCGGCGGCAAGGCTTTGACGTATTACGGGCGGTGGACTTACAAGTTTGAGGAAGCAGGTCGGCGGGGAGCCGCAGGCGTGATCCTGATCCACAAGTCCGAGATGGCAAGCTACGGTTGGGATGTGGTGCGCAGTTCGTGGTCAGGAGAACGCGCAGGTTTGGCCGGCGATAGGGATCCAAAACTGGCGATGGCTTCGTGGGTGCAGTTGAATGTGGCGCGCACGATGCTGGCCGACGCCGGACAGAATCTGGATGCGTTGATGAAGTCGGCGGAGCAGAAGGGTTTTCGGGCGATGCCGCTGCCGCTGAAGGTGAACGCGCACGTCATCACGAACATCCGGCATTTTGAGTCAAAGAATGTGATCGGCAAAGTGACCGGCTCGGATCCGGAGCTGAAGAAGCAGGCGATTGTTTACACCGGGCACTATGACCACCTGGGGATTCGTCCGAATCAGCCGGGAGACAACATCTACAACGGCGCATTGGATAACGCGAGCGGTACGGCGATGATTATCGAAATGGCGCGTGCAGTTGCAGAATCTCCGGTAAAGCCGAAGCGGTCGATGTATTTCGCTGCCGTGACGGCCGAAGAGCAAGGATTGTGGGGATCCGAATACCTGGGCAAGCATTCGCCGCTGCCGCTAACGGATATCGTGCTGAACCTGAACTATGACTCGATCAAGCCGCTGGGAATTCCGAAGGAAGTGGAGGCTGAGGGATATCAGCGTACGGACTTCACGCACATCTTTGAGAAAACGGCGGCAGACTTCAAGCTGAAGATACTGGAACCGGAGCATCCGGAAAACGGCGGGTACTATCGCTCGGACCACTTCAGCTTCGCCAAATTGGGCGTGCCGGCCTTCTCGATTGAAACCGGTGACCACTTTGGTGGACATCCGGAGTCGTGGGTAAAGGCGAACAGCGATGCAATGGACAAGAGCTATCACCAGCCGACGGATGAATACAAGGACACTTACGACTATCGCTCGAACGCAGTGATGGCACGGTTCGGGATTGCATTGGGCTATCGGGCGGCGGAGCAAAAGCAGATGGTTCAGTGGAAATCCGGAGACGAATTCGAAAAGGCACGAAAAGCTCTGGGACAGCAGTAAGGTGACTCGGTAGCACGGTGAAACTGTTGCTCCCGTCCAAGGATGTGATGTGGTAAAGTCGCACAGTCAGCTTACAAATTCCCTGCGAAGCAGAAGGGTCGCATGTCGCCGCTGCCGTTTTTCGGACGGGTGAAGATATCTGAAATTGCGGGTCAGTTCACGCTGACTCCGTATGTTCCGGAACTCACTTTTCGGGGGCTGGTGGCGGGTGTCGATAATCTTCGATCGGACGTATATCTCAGTGGGAAGTTCGCTGAGATTGCGTCCGTTCACCTTTCTAACCTGATCGAGCAGCACGGGGATGTTCAACAACTGGCGCGAGTGCAGGATGAGAATCCGTTTGGGGATTCTCCTTATGGACGCGCGCATATCAAGAGCGACGCCCTACCCAAAACGGAAGTCGATTACCCAGCAGAATTCAAACAGGCTCTAAGCGGACTGCAGCTTGCGTCTCTACGTCGCGCACGACAAGCAGACGATATTGAGCTCGATCTGCTGTGCCGCGTGGGACTGATAAAGTTCCTGCGCACGGAATTGGTGTTGCAATTCAGCAACGTCCTGGAACGCTGTCGCGAAACGCTGAAGAAACGCGCAGAGAGGCATCTGGAGTTGCACCAGATGGTGCTGCGCGACCGGTTTCTGCGATTCCAGGTGAATAAACGACAAGTGCTGCGCCGGGTTGCGGAAGACGTTCTTTCGACAATGGCAGAGGTCGAGCGCGAGACCGTGGCGAGCACAAGGCACTCGCTTTTTGGAGATCATGATCCGCCGGGATACGAGGTGCTGGCAAACAGGCTGCTATTTCCCGATGCGTGGAACGATCCGTTCATAAGGGCGACGAATTACGCGCTCTTTGGCAGCTTCGACCGAGACCGAGACCAGTTTATACGAGTGGCTTCGCTGGCAAAGCACTTCCTGCGAGATCTTGATGTGGCGGAAAGCGAAGATGCGGCTGAAGGACTGCTGAACAATCCTGAGAATGCAAAAGCACTGATGTTCAGCGGACTGGCTGATGATTCGCCACGGGCCAAGGCGCAGCGAGCGATTACTTCAGCATGGGTGGATGCGCTGGAAGAGGCGGACCTGCTTCAGTATGTAGTTGCAGCATATGAAACGGTGCCGATCATCGAAGAGTATGGAGCGGTGATTTCACCCCAGCAGTTGAAGTGTGCGCTGATCATGAAGGACGAACTGCGCAGGGTCGAGGAGGTTTTGGAGACTCATGCGGGCCGCTCTCAGGAGAAACTGCGGGCAGCGGCACAGCGAGTACGCTCGGCGGGAAACAACGAGCGAATGAGATACGCCGCACGATACCTGATCGATCTATCGCGCTTCCACCGGGATGTGAAGAAGTTAGAAGTGCTGGAGCGTGCGCTGGAGTCTGTGAATCTGCTGCACAACTCAAGGCTGCGCGAGCTTTCGGAAATCAACGGAACCCTGTACGAGTATTTGCTGCCGGAAGAGGAACGCCCGGTCGAACAGCGCGTCAAGAACCATGTGGTGCTCAAGGCCGACGTGAGGGATTCAAGTTTCCTGACCCGCTCATTGCTGGAGCGGGGACTGAACCCGGCGTCGTTTTTCAGCCTGAACTTCTTTGAGCCAGTGAACAAGCTGTTGCCGAAGTATGGGGCACAGAAAGTGTTCATCGAGGGCGACGCAGTCATTCTCGCGATGATGGAGAAAGAAGGCGAGCGCGGATTTGGCGTGGCTCAAACTTGCGTGCTGGCCCGGGAGATTCTGGAGGTTGTTCGGGCATACAACAGGACATCGGCTCAAAGCGGGTTGCCGAAGCTGGAGATCGGAATCGGTATCGCGTATCAAAGCTCTCCGCCGATGTATTTGATGGATGGCAGTCACCAGGTCATGATTTCGGAAGCATTGAACCTGAGTGACCGTTTGAGTGCGTGCCACAAGCGTGCGCGCCACCACGTCAAGGACAGCAACCCGATCTTCAACGTGTTTGTGTTTCAGACTGCTGATGAAGAAGCGGTGGCGGGAGCGTTGGAAGACTTTCTGCTCACGTATAACGTGGGCGGCATTCATCTGCCCAGGGCTGCATTTGAAAAGATGCAGAACGAAATTTCTTTGGAAGAGTTTGAGATGGAATTGCCGATGCCATGGGGATCGGATCACGTGCAACTTTATCGCGGCCTGGTTCCGGTGAGCGCAGGCGTTTTCCATCCGATTATCGTGCGCAGGGGAAGAGCGGCACAGGTCGAAGTGCGCGATTTCAAATTCGTGCGCTGGGCCGACTACATTTACTACGAAGTGTGTGCGAATCCCGAACTGATCGCAAGGATCGAAAGCCAGCGCGCGGGCGCTGCGGCGGGACAGCAAATTCTCTGATCAAAACCTAGCAACGGCACTTGTTCGGAATGGGACAGTGAACACTGCCTCCAGGTCGATGGCGTGACCATCCTTGAGCGCAGGGCGAAATACCCAGTGCGAGAGTGCCTGCACGGCGGTCCGGTCGAGTCGTGGGTCGACACTCTTCGCAACAGCGACATCGGCGACACTGCCGTCTGCACGAATCACTGCCGTGAGGATGACCGTGCCCTGTACGCCATCGCGAATTGCATCGGCTGGATAGGCAGGATCGGGCTTGCGGATGACTTCCGGAGCGGCGATTGCTGTGTGCGGTGTGCTGGCAGCGCGTTCGGCGAAGTGAATGATCCAGCTGCCGGTAGCGCTGTTGAGATTGGGCATGTTCACGAGCAGGGAATAGGACCGGCGTCCGGCGAAGACGCGCTTTTCGACATCGTTGCGAGCTTCTGTGCTTTCGTGGGCGAGCGGCTGGCGTGGAATCGAGGCGAGCGGAGCATGCATTGCGGCCATGAGTTTGGCGCGCGTATCAGCGTCGGCACCACCTGCATGTGTGCCGTTTGAGTTCGGAGCGGCGACAGGAGAAGACGGCAGGGCGGGAGAGACGTGGATTCCTGCTGGCGCATTCGCGGCCGCTTTCGATGTTAAGGACCCTGCACCAGTCGGGGCGTCTGCTCCGGGAGTTCCGGTTGCATTGGGTCGGCCAGTTTGGGAAACAGCGAACGTGCCGCTTCGATTGCCCGAAGGAATATCTACCGGGCCGTGAACTTCTACGGGATGCAGATTGAGAGCGATGATCTGGCCGGAAGCACGTTGCGCGTTGGCGACTTGTGGCGACTCAGGGATGGGCTCAGCAATCGAAGGGGCTAGGTGCGCAAGGTTCGTGGCGCGGCGGTCGAGGTTACTAACAGCAGGGGCGGGTTCGATCACCTTGGGCTGGAAGCTGGGTAGTGCAAGACGCGGTGAGGCGGTAGCCACGTCGGGCGTGGGTTCGATGACAACTGTTTGGAATGTCGGCAGCTTCGACGTGGAACGCAGGGAACTGGTGTCGGCGGCGGGTTGAACCACCTGGGGCATGAAGGCCGGAAGGCGAAGCTTGGCCGATTCCTGCTGACTGGCACTGAGTGGTTGAACCGGAGCTGCGGGGATGTAGGCGACGATGTTTGGGAGACTGATGTCGCGATCGAGCTTCACCTTCGGAGGCGCAACGATGGTCTGGCGAAAATTGTCCGGCGTCTCGGGGAGTGAAACGATTTCCTGTTTTGCGGGAGCAGGGTCGTGTTTGCCTTTGGCTGCTGGGCGAGAAGGCGCCGCGCCGTGCAACTCGGGAAGGTACTCGCTGATGGTGTAACCGTTCAGTGCAGCGCGGGCGAGTGGAGAGGCAAGATGCGCCTTCGGATGGGGCCAGATCGAAACAGAGTAGAGCGCTCCGAGCAGGACAGCGTGGACGAAAACGGAGTCGAGCAGACCGCGTGCCGGGATTGGGGTAGCGAGGTCTACGCCGCTCCAGAAATCGTATGCAGGAGCCGTGGTGGTCAACCTTCGCGGCGTGACCCGGCCGGAGATTCGCTGGATAAGGTTCTCGGCGAATACAGCAAAAGGATTGGGCCAAGCGATCAGGAGTCGCACTTGGTCGCGATCCAGGCTTGCGCCCTGGACAGGAGTGCTGTTCTGGCTCCGGATTTGAGATCTGGGTGCCACGTGTAAGTTCGGGATTATATCGCGAGCCTTGAATAGCGCTGAATTTCCGGTGCTCGACTATACTCAATTGCAACATGAAGAAAGCTCTTGGAATCGCTTTATTCTTACTGGTTCTTGGTGCAGTAGCACAGGGAACCTCGGCGGCGCAGCCACAGCCGGGAGACATCACTGGGCTGTACTCGTTTGTTCACGAAGGCGAGTTTGTACAGATCGAAGTGAACGATGGCAGAGTGACAGGGCTGGTTTCGCACTTCAAAGATGAGGACCTGGAGAAGGCTGAGTTCATCGACCAGTTTTTCGCCGAGGCGAAGTTGGACGGCAACGTATTGAGCTTCCGAACAAAGTCGGCCGATGGAGTTTGGTACCAATTCTCTGGAAACGTTGAACGTGGGCCGGCAAAGACGCCCGCTGACGAAGGATACTGGATTATCAAGGGCAAATTGACTGTGCACCATACGACTGCTGACGGCAAAGACACTGAAAAGTCAGAGGCGCTGACCATCAGGTCCTTCCCGCAGGATGTGGAACCAAACGCCACGAAGGGCGCCAGCAGCAGCAAAGAGTAGCGAAATCCTGCTTCCTGAATTCACTGCCCGAGCGACAGGTGTCGCTGATGCTATTGCATCTGCAATGCCGTTTCCCTGTGCAACACGCCGCATTACAAGCCTCTCTAAAGGGACAAACCACTCGTCTTAACAGATACAAAAGGAGAGTCCGAATGAGGGCACAACGAATGATTTTGCATGCTCTGGCTGTCGCTACTCTGGGCGGTATGTGTATGGCCCAGAGCGGCACAGCAAGTCCGGGACAGCAGGGCATGGGACAGCAGGGAATGGGGCCGCAAGGCCAGTCAACAACAATGGGGCAGCCGGGCACGATGGGCAGCAACGCTTCGGCAGACACCAATACGATGCCCGACAGCATGAGTGGAGGCGCAGCGAAGAGCCCCGATCACGCGTTCATCACCAAGGCTGCGCAAGGCGGAGTGGCTGAGGTTACGCTGGGGAATCTCGCAAAGCAGAACGGTGGCAGTGATGCGGTAAAGCAGTTTGGCGACAAGATGGTGACGGATCACTCTCAGGCGAACAGCGAACTGAAACAGATCGCGGACAAGAAGGGGATCACGCTGCCGACAAGCCCAAACATGAAAGACAAGCACGAAGCCAAGATGCTCCAATCGAAGACTGGAGCGGAGTTCGACAAGTCGTACATGCAGGGAATGGTGAAAGACCACGAGTCCGACGTGTCTGAGTTCCGGAAGGAAGCTCAGAATGGCAAGGATCCAGAAGTGAAGGCCTGGGCGCAGAAGACATTGCCGATTCTTGAGCAGCACCTGTCCACAGCAAAGCAGGTTGCATCGCAGGTGGGCGCCAGCACGGGCAAAAAGAGCGCAGGGTCAATGAGTTCTCAGCAGCAATAGCTGCGTTGGAATTAGCAAAAAAGGGGGGAGCCATGCGGCTCCCCTTATTTGCGAGCGGAGAAGGATAGAGCTATTGCTGCTGCACTGTGCCGTTCCCATTTGAAGTCTCAGAGGCTTCGAGTGTCGCGATTGTCTTCCGAAGCCATTGTTCAAGCACAAAGATCATCTTGCGACGATCCTGGACGAGAAGCCCAGCAACGGTTTCGCCGAGGTCGTTGAGAGGGATGTAGTGGCAGGGCAATTCCTCAGATTGTTCATGTTCCGGAACGAATTGAAAGAGAGCACATTCTGTGCAGGCGTGCGCCCGGACGGGATCCTTGAAGTTCAGGCAAGCGAAAGTCCCCTGGAATGGCGACTTAGCAGAAGCTAACTCCAAGTTTCGCTCCATACCGCCTAGTTCCAAATAATTTAGCTCGTAGCGGAGTACCTGCAGCGTGTCACTCACGGTCGGGGGCATGGAATCCTCCAATCGCGTAAAGTGTGGCGCAGCGGGCGGGTTCAGGATGTGATGGAACTCACGCCACCACGTGACAAATCTGGAGCTACCACTACAGAACTAAGGCCCCGAAATCAGTTCTCAATGAGCTGGTTGTTGATTGCGAATAGAGCAAGTTCAAGGCGGCTGGATACACCAACTTTGTCGAAAATATTGGTGAGGTGATGCTTCACAGTGTCTTCACTGAGCGCGAACTTCTGTGCGATTTCCTTGTTGCTGAGACCAGCCACGATGGCGCTCAGAATCTCGCTTTCGCGACGAGTGATGCCCATGGTGCGGGCTTTCGACGGCGTGAGTAGCGCGGTTTGTTCGCGAAGGTACTGGACCATGTCGGTTACAGGCTCACGACCAACCCAATATTTGCCATCCATGACGCAACGGATCGCCTTGAGGAGGAGCTCTGTCGCGGACTCCTTCATCACCACACCCCAAGCACCCATCTGCAGCGCCTCGATAATTTGTCGGCGCTCGATTGCGGCAGTCAGAAGAATGGAACGGGTGGAGAGATTCTGTTGCGAAAGCTCGCGCAGAGTTTCGATACCCGGCAACTTGGGCATGGCGAGGTCGAGGAGCAGAATCGAAGGGTGAAAGTTGCTCACCATGGCAACGGCTTCGGCTCCGTTGGCAGCTTCTCCGATTACCTCGAAACCTTCTTCCAGATCGAGCAGGCGATGTAGGCCGTCACGAAAGATCGTGTGATCGTCGGCAATAATCAGGGTTACTTTGTTATCCATCGTTTACTGTCCATGTGAGATGTAGCTTTTCAGTGGAAGCTTGATCAGCAACTGCGAACCACGTGGAGCCTGCGAATTGATGCACAGTTCTCCGCCTAAATTGGCAACGCGTTCTTTTATGATTGCCGGGCCCCGGGCGGATCTCATCAACTCTGCTCCCGCCAGTGTACCTTCAAAGCCGAAGCCAACGCCATCATCACTGATGCTCAATCTCCAGAAGCCGTCCTGTCGCCCGAAGGTGACGAGCACGTCTTCGGCTTTGGCATGCTTGCGCACGTTGACCAGAGCTTCGCGAACGATCAGCAGTATTTCGCGGCATGCGTGTGTCGTGAGGTGAATATCTTCAGCGGTAGAGACGAAGCGCGCAGAAATTCCTGAGTCACGGCGGAACCGGTCAACCTGTTCGGCGAGGTGATCGAGCAACTGATCGGGTTCTACCTCGACAGGCTTCAGTTGATGCATAAGCTCGCGGAGTTCGGCGACCTGAATTCGAAGCAGGCTTTGCAGAGAGCCTACCTCAGGTGCAATGGGCGGGTATTGTTTTTCTGCGCGGCGTCGGAGAATGTCGGCTCGCATCTCTGCCGAGATCAGCGATTGCACAACGCCATCATGGAGTTCGCGCGCGACACGCGCACGCTCAAGAGCCCCGGCTCGGGCGCGAAGTCGCCGAGTGAGATAGACACCGTATGTGGCGGTGGCCGCTTGCTCGAACAGGGCGCTGGCAAAGGCCAGTTCCTGGAGCATATTTCTCCCCAACTTGGCATCAGCGATAAACAGTCGCAGACTCCATTCATGGCCGAGTTTAGAACGTACGCCCAGAAGTGAATCCGTGTTCTCTGGCAAGAACGGAAGTTCGGGAATGCATTCGTTCACCACGTGAGCTTGCGCCTTCGGACTGAGGGTGAGCATGCGGAGCGCGGTCGGTGAGATTTTGCTACAGAAGAATGCTGAAGGTTTGTCGGGCAAAAGATATTGCAGACGATCGTCAGTATCGATTTCCCTGAAATACGACTTGGTATCGTATCCGTGGTCGGTGTCGGTTTCCCAAAGGTAAACCCGGTCGGTAGTCAGATCGTGTGTGACGAGAAAAACTCGCCTTCCGCAAAACAGGTTCAGGAATTCATCGCAGATCGTCTGCACAACAAGGCCCATGCTGTGTTCTGTGCGGGCAGCGTGTAGCAATCGGTTTACTACGCCGGATTCAGCGCGGCGTTCCTTTTCGTTTTCGCCGAGAATTCCAATCAGGTATCCGAGAACCAAAAGATAAGCGGAACGAGCCAGAAGGCGATTGCCTTCGTATTCTCCCCAGGGAGTGCCGCGCAAGCAGAAGGCCTCGATTTCCAGAACCATGCTGCCACATACGGAAGTCAAAAGCGCCTCAGGGAAGCCCCAGCGAAAGCCAGCCGCAATCAACGCAAAAGAGTACATGCTGATAAACGGAGAGCTGGAACCGTGGGAGAAAGCGGTAATCAGGGTAGGCCAGACGATGTCGCCTATGTGCAGCGCAACCAGGGCGACTCGAGTGATGGGGCGATTCGAAACCCAGATGTAAACCGCAACGCTGTGCAGTACCCAGATGACGAGCAGGACATAAACAACGCGCGCAAACCTAGCGGGCTCGGGCGTCTCCATGGAGAAGGCAATGAGCGCGAGTACAGCGAGCACCGCGCGCAACGCTCCAAGCACCGATTCCACGCGAGTACGCTCGGACGCCGTTGTGGGGACGTCGAGGCGCGTGAGGTAACGGTAGGAGAAAGGCCAGCGCACTTATCGTTTCCTGCTTTTGGGGAAAACTCAATGTGTGATTATTTCCTGAATTCAGCGGGCGAGCAACCCTGAATGAAGCTCCGGATCAATTTGGACTTAATTGGACGCGCTGCGGAGGTGTTGGATTGGAGTGAATCTTTCCGCGAACTTACTCAACGTGTGTTTATGTCGCGTAACAGGACTGGCTTGGCCGGTGAATAGGAATCAGGAATCTGTCTCGACTACGCACGTCGCTCTCGCGGGAGTATAGTCGTTTCAACTCTGGTTCGGTGTCCACTTTCTGAACAGGAGAGAACGATGAAGCCTTGGCTTCCAATTCTGCTCGTCCTTACCCCACTTTTTGGCGCACAAGCGGCAACTCCAGATTCTGACGGCCCAGCCCTTACCGTCTATAACCAGAACTTCGCTGTTATCCGCGACCACATCAAGCTTGACCTCAAAGCAGGCATCAATACGGTCCACTTCGGCGGAGTTACCGCGCAACTCGAACCCGGCTCCGTGATGTTGCGCGACTGTACGCCACGGCGTGCGCCTCGGGTGGTTGAGCAGACCTATCAGCCGCCTATTTCGCAACAGCAGATGCTTTCAATGTTTGAAGGCCAGACTATCAATTTCCTTGCCTGCAGCGGTGGCGAAAGTAAGATCATTCCGGCAAAAATCATACGAGCAGGTAGGCTTTGCACTCCGAATACTCCATGCGTTTATGGGAACACTCCCGCTCAAGGTACTTACTACGGGCAGCCCACGGCGCATGCTGATGAGCCAATTTTCCAGGTCGACGGCCAGCTACGTTTCTCGATGCCCGGTACACCGCTGTTTCCACCTCCTGCCGACCCCTCGATTCTGCATCCGCAGATCAACTGGCAACTGGAAAGCGATACCGCGGGCAGCACAACCTGCGAACTCAGTTATGTGAGCGGCGGAATGACTTGGGAGGCCGACTATAACGCTATCGCCCCTGCGACGGGTGACGCACTGGATTTGATTGGATGGGTTTCGCTCAACAACCACAGCGGAAAATCCTTCGATAATGCACGCATAAAACTCATGGCAGGTGACGTCAGCAAGATTCAGCCCCAGGGCGTTGGCGGGGGCGTGGGTGGCGGAATACCCCGTGGGGCGGTAATAGCTGGAGTAGCCCAACCGCAAGTCACGGAGAAGGAATTCGACGAATATCACCTGTACACGCTTGAACGTCCCGCAACGATCAAGGATGGCGAAAACAAACAGGTTGAATTCCTGCACAAGAGCCATGTCCCCAGCAAGCGTGTTTATGTTTACTCGGGATTCAGTTGGCAGCCGCAGCCGGGCCAGTACTTGCAGCCGGAATACTTCATGCAGCAACGTAGTTTCGGCGTCGATTCGCAGCCCAAGGTTTGGGTAATGCGCGAGATTCTCAACACGGAGCAAAACGGTCTCGGCATGCCTTTGCCGAAAGGCAGGGTGCGGTTCTACCGTCAGGACGAAGGTGGCCAACTGGAGTTTATTGGTGAAAACACGATCGACCACACGCCTCGCGGTGAGACTTTGCGTCTCTACACAGGGAACGCATTCGACATCACCGGCCAGAGACGGCGCACGGACTTCAAGGTTGAGAATGCCCACATGTGGGCCGACGAATCGTTTGAAATCACGGTGAAGAATCATCGTAAGGAGCCGGTGGAAGTAATCGTCCAGGAGCACTTATACCGCAGCGCTAACTGGGACATCACCTCCAAATCGGCACCCTTCAATAAGCGCGACAGCAATACGATCGAGTTTCCAGTGCAGATCGCGGCCGAGGGTTCGCAGACCGTGATTTACACGGTTCACTACACGTGGTAGGGAGATCGAAGGGTAAGAAGAAAAGATCAACAGCAGCTTGCAGTGATCGGCCAATCAGGTTCATGATCACGGGCCGATGTGATAGGCCTCACTGAGCAAAATAGAGTTGCGGACTACGTTGTTTGCGACCTGAAACGAGCGATGATGGATGTGTCCGTCGCCCGCCGGGTTGGGAGACAGGAATGAAAGCCCAACCACCCGCGCGCCGCAGTATTCAGCAGAAACGTGCTGCGACTGCCCGATACCTGCCTCCGAAAGGAGAAGTAAACCATGTTTCGGCCGGCTTCCTTCAAATCGGTATTGGTAATCGCAGTGACTGTTCTGATCGCGTTCACGTTGGCAAGTGCGACGACGACGCTCAAATACGACAAGAGCAGCGAAATTAAGATCAAGGGCGTTGTGCAGGAAGTTAAAACGGACGGAGATTCCACTGTCCACCTTTTGATCTCAAGCGACAAGGGCGCAGTTGACCTGTGGGTCGCACCGCAGAAATTCCTGAAGGAAATGGAGATCACCTTCGAAAAAGGTGATGAAGTCCAAGTCGTAGCCGCGCCAGTGACGGTGGATGGCAATCAACTGATGCTCGTGCGCGAAGTGACTCGCAAAGGCGACGTGATGGTGATGCGCGACGAAAAAGGGAAACCCGTGTGGGTTGGGTGGATCAAGTAGAACGCAAAGTTTCGCGAGGTTGAATAGAGAAAGGGCCGCTGCGAGAGCGACCCTTTTGTTTTTTGCTAAACCCTGCTATTTCTTTTTGCCGGGCGGAATCACAACAGGGCGGCGGAGAGGCACAAGACCCTCTTTCGGCATCGCCTGATTGGCTCGGGTCATGACTTCCTGCTGAACGTACTTCACGAATTCCTGCATTTGAACTTGCATCTGCTCCATGCGCTCGCGCATATTGAGAATGATTCCGATGCCAGCAATGTTGACGCCGAGGTCGCGCGCAAGAGAAAGGATGAATTCCAGGCGCTTGAGATCATCCTCGGTGTAAAGACGTGTGTTTCCGTCGCTTCGCGATGGCTTCAGCAATCCTTCCCGCTCGTACAGGCGTAATGTTTGGGGGTGGATCTCATACATCTCGGCCACCACCGAAATCATGTATGCGCCTTTGCCTTTTCGTTTCGTCATAGGTCGAATTTGCTTAACATTCTAGCTTGCGAGTTGCTGATTGCCTATCCTGAAGCTATATCTTGCTCCACAGCTCCGCGCGCGGATTGTCGGGATGCAGCTTCTCAAGCTTCTGCCACAGTTCCTTGGCTTCGACGTTCGGTATTTCGGGCACAACGATGCGGATCTTAACAATCTGATCTCCGGTCACGCCGGGCTTCGTCGCTGAGGGCACACCCTTCTCGCGCATGCGCAGCTTTTGTCCACTCTGGGTACCGGGTGGAATGCGCAACATGGCGCGGCCATCGATTGTCGGCACCTCAACCTTTGCTCCGAGCGCGGCTTCCCATGGCAGGATCGGGACTGTGATGTAAATGTCGTCGGCTTCACGTTGAAAAACGGGGTGTTCGCCGATCTGCACGATGATATAAAGATCGCCGGCAGCGCCACCACGCGCTCCGGGATTTCCTTTTCCTGCAAGCCGGATGCGCTGTCCATCGCGGGTGCCAGGCTTGATGCGGAACGAAATCGGCTCGGGCGTCATGCGCCCCATGGACGACGGGCGCTGGATATTGAGCTTCATTTCGCCGCCGCGAATCGCTTCCCAGAAAGGTACCTGAACTTTGTACTCGACATCGGAGCCGGAGGACGGCATCGGTTCCTGTGCCGCGGCCCCGCCGAAGATGCCGGAGAAGATGTCGCGGAAACTGGAGCCGCCAGCATGGCCTCCACGTTGCGAATCACCACCGAAATCGAAATCGCGCAAATCGAATTCGACATTCTGGCCACGCTGGTTGAATCCGCCGAACGGATTCCCGCCACCGAACGGATTACCGGCGCCGAAAGGATTGCCCGCACCCGCGCCACTTTGGGCGTATGCTTCGGCAGCCTTCGGGTCGATATTGTCCGAGTAGAAGCCGAGCTGGTCGTAGATCTTCCGCTTCTTGGGATCGCTCAGGACGTCGTTGGCCTCCGACAACTCCTTGAACTTCTCCTCCGCCTTTTTGTCGCCCGGATTTACGTCGGGATGATACTTGCGCGCAAGTTTGCGAAACGCCTTGCGCACGTCATCAGCCGTGGCCGTCTTTTTCAATCCGAGAATGGCGTAATAGTCTTTTTTATCCGTTGCGGCCATTGTTGTTTACTCGCTCGTCTCCGTGGACAAATCCTTGCAGTCCAGAATACTTCTCCGTGGCATCTGCACCAAGGAATTCTTCGTTCCGGACTGGCTTGCTCTATCTATCGTCAGAACTCGTCGTTAAGCCCAAACTTTTTACTCCAAAACGATGCCCCTGCCCGGACGCTCACCATGCAGGCGGCTGCCGGCAGGGGCAGTCTCACTTCATAACACCGATTCGGGGAACTCTAATTCATGCAGGTTGCGCCGCCACTGGACTGCTCTGGCTTTGCTGGCCCAGTCAGCAGCGCTCCGTCATGGTAGATGTCCACTGACTCGATGCCCGCGCGAGACGGCGTTAACAAAAACCACTCCGCCTGTCCCTGGTCGAACGTCAGATAGTACGGGATGCCGTTGACTTCAAAATTCATTAAATTCCCCTTCCGCGAGCGTAAAACTGCCCGCTTGCAAAACGGCCAGAGCGACTGATCGCTCCGGCCGCGATCATCTGAAAACTTACTTCTTGTCCTCCACATCCACGTACTCGGCGTCGATTACGCCATCATCCTTCTTCGCCTCCGATTTCGGTTGCTCAGCCTGCTGCTGCGCACCGGCTTCGGGACTCGGGGGAGTGGCTTTGTACATCGCTTCCGCAAGTTTGTGGGATGCTGCCTGCAGGCGATCGCGCGCGACCTGCATCTGCTTGTGGTCGCCAGACTCGAGGGCCTTCTTGGCATCGCCGACTGCGTTCTCGACTTCGCCGCGTTCGCCACCAGAGATCTTGTCGCCATTCTCCTTCAACATCTTCTCAACCTGGTAAACCATGGCATCAAGCTGGTTACGCGTTTCGACTTCTTCACGCTTCGCCTTGTCTTCTGCCGAGTGCGCATCGGCTTCCTTCGCCATGCGGTCGATCTCTTCCTTGCTGAGACCGCTGGAAGAAGTGATGACGATCTTCTGATCCTTGCCGGTCGCAGTGTCCTTGGCCGTTACGTTCAGGATGCCGTTGGCGTCGATGTCGAACGTGACCTCGATCTGAGGCACGCCGCGAGGCGCCATCGGAATGCCGGACAGATGGAACTTGCCCAGCGTACGGTTCTGCCCTGCCATCGGACGCTCGCCCTGGAGGACGTGAATCTCTACCGAGGTCTGGTTGTCAGCCGCGGTTGAGAAGACCTCGCTCTTGCGCGTCGGGATCGTCGTGTTGCGGGGAATCATGACCGTCGCCACGCCACCATAGGTCTCGATTGAGAGCGAAAGCGGAGTCACGTCGAGCAAGAGCAGGTCCTTGACCTCGCCCTGGAGCACGCCGCCCTGAATGGCAGCACCCACGGCAACGACTTCGTCGGGGTTCACGCCACGATGCGGTTCGCGTCCGAAGAACTCCTTCACGCGCTGCTGGATCATCGGCATACGCGTCTGACCGCCGACGAGCACGACTTCGTCGATCTGGTTGGCTTCGATACCAGCATCCTTCAAAGCCTGGGTGCAAGGCTGGATCGACTTGTCGATCAAGTCGCGGACCATCTCTTCGAGCTTGGCGCGAGTGAGCGTCTTGACCAAGTGCTTCGGACCGGAAGCGTCAGCCGTGATGAACGGCAGATTGATCTCGGTCTGCATGGTCGTCGAAAGCTCGATCTTGGCGCGCTCAGCGGCGTCGCGCAGACGCTGCATGGCCATTTCATTGCCCTTGCTGCGCAGGTCGAGACCGTATTCCTTACGGAACTCGTCAGCCAGCCAGCCAACAACGCGCTGGTCGATGTTGTCGCCGCCGAGGTGAGTGTCCCCATTGGTGGACTTCACCTCGATGACGCCTTCACCGACTTCCAGAATCGAAATATCGAAGGTGCCGCCGCCGAAGTCGTAAACGGCGATGGTTTCATCCTTCTTCTTGTCCAAGCCATAGGCCAGTGCCGCTGCCGTGGGCTCGTTGATGATGCGCTTGACATCCAAGCCAGCGATTTTGCCTGCGTCCTTGGTGGCCTGGCGCTGCGAGTCATTGAAATATGCCGGCACAGTGATGACGGCTTCGGTCACAGGCTCGCCCAGGTAGTTCTCTGCAGCTTTCTTCAGCTTCTGCAGGATCATGGCCGAGATCTGGGGAGGCGTGTATTCCTTGCCCTGAGCCTCGATAGCGACGTGGTCGCCCGACTGTACGACCTTGTACGGCACCATCTTCATCTCTTCGCTAACTTCATCGTAGCGGCGCCCCATAAAGCGCTTGATGGAGAAGACGGTGTTCTCCGGGTTCGTAATTGCCTGATTTTTGGCTACTTGGCCGACAGGACGTTCCCCGTTCTTGGTGAAACCGACAACCGATGGGGTAGTCCGGCCACCTTCTTCGTTGGGGATGACTTTCGGTTCGCCACCTTCCATGACGGCTACAACCGAGTTCGTCGTTCCCAGATCAATGCCGATAATCTTTGCCATGTGTTCCTTTGCCTCCTGCGGTAAATCATTGGCTATGTTGAGGTTGGCACTTCCACAGGAGTACCGAACCCGACAGCGCGCCCTGCTGGACGCCAACTCAGACCTAATATGGTTGCGATGATAGAACCTGAGTGACTTACTGTCAACTTAATAGATGAGGCGATTCGTGCCGAGGATGCAAGGAGAAGCCACGCAACGTTGCTGGGACTGAGGACAGAGGAAAGTTGTTCCAACTAATAAGGTAAGGTTTGCCGATTCAGCTGGCCGCTCCGGATCGATCCGATGTGGCTCCTGCAGGTAAGTTGTTAAACATGAATCGCTTGTAGACACGAGGGGCGGCTAAGACGGGGCACAGACAATGGGAAGCTCAATTGCAACATGTAGGGCGTGAGGAGACCAGATGGCAAGCAAGGTCCAAGAGTTAACGATGCCTGTGGGGTTGGGGATTCTTGACGAGGAACATTCGGAGATCGAGCGGAGGTACTCGGAACTTGATAGGGCGATTCTGTATGGAAGCGACTTGGGCGAGATTCGATTGGTTTCCGAAAATCTAACACGGGCGATTTTGCTCCATCTTGCTCACGAGCAAGAGTTTCTGGAGAAGATGTCATTCCCATTGCTTGAAGATCACTGTGAAGCTGAACTGGGGATGATGGCCGAGGTGTTCAAGCTTGAACTGGACCTCAGTAGGGACGAGGCTTCAGCTCCATTGCGTCTCAGGAACTTGTGCAGGGAGTGGCTGCATGAACACCTGGATATGGAGCGCGAAGAACTGCAGTTTGCAGTATTAGCCGCTGGAACACGCCCTGGCTCAGCACAGGCGTAAGCGGCATCCAGAGTTCAGGGCTCTGAGCAGCCGATGAACGGCTACTCGCAATGCGGCGACCTTCTCCCCCTTCAAGGTCGCCGCTATTTGTTTCGGTTCTTAGTCGTAGCGTTCGTAGATGACGCGCTTCTTGTCCCAGCCACATTCCTCAACTAGCAGCTTGCGAACGGCGGAAACCATTTCGTTGAGTCCGCAGATATACACATGCATATCTTTGCGGTCTCCAACGATGCGGCGAACGTGCTCCTGAACATAGCCCCGGGCTCCTGTCCAACTTTCAGGCGCTCGACTGAGGCTGGCAATGTAGTG
Organism: Koromonas humicola; assembly: GCF_059726255.1. Taxonomy (NCBI): domain Bacteria; kingdom Pseudomonadati; phylum Acidobacteriota; class Terriglobia; order Terriglobales; family Koromonadaceae; genus Koromonas; species Koromonas humicola. The sequence continues at coordinate 2,849,252 of NZ_AP040873.1, read as the reverse complement.
GAAATTGGGCTGCTCGGCGGCGAGTTGCTCAAACTCTTCCTGGTAATAGACATCGCTGGGATAACGCGTTCCATAGACGACCCAGACCTGGCGGCCATTGTGACGCTGTTCTCCTGTCCCATCCAGTCCGAAGAGGTGGTGCACCATGCTTCGAAACGGTGCCACCCCGGTTCCCGTGGAAACGAGAATCACGTCCTGGACCTCGGGCTTGAGGACGAAGAGGCCGTGCGGGCCGTGAAAGTGCGCGGTTTCACCGACAGTGCGGTCGCAAAGAAAATTGGACATGAAGCCTTCGTCCACGCGGTTTAGGCAAAGGTCGAAGGTGTTGTTCTTTCGGGGTGGAGAGGCTATGGAATAGGCGCGGGTGACGAACTTTTCGCCGCGAGGTTCGCGAACGGAAATGAATTGTCCCGCTAAGAAGGGGAACTCGGGGACGTCCTCCACCTCGAACTCGAGGTGTTTGGTTTTCTCCGAGAGAAGCACGGAGCGAGTGAGCCGGGCGGTGAGTAAGTTGTGTTCCATGTTCTTCCTTCAACGCACTACGAGCGGTTTCGGAGAAACAGTGTTCCATCCGGCCGCTTCACGACTGTGACGACGACCATTGATTTGGCTCTTCAGGATACAGCATCTCGGAAAAGTTGTAATGTACGCAGCAATTTAGAGCTGAGCAAATTCGGGGTTCGGAAGCGGAGCTGGCCGTAAATGTCGGGGCAACGCGGCAGCGTCCTGATATGTGGGACGGCATCCAACGATTCACAAGAAGCACTTGGGGCTGGGAATTCTGGGTGGAGGTGGTTTGATGACCAGTGCGTCGGTTGGAGAGTCGGCAGAGGCTGAGTTACTCATTGTGTTCGACGGCACGCAATCGCGTTATCCGCTGACGAAGCCGGTAGTGACGATTGGGCGCCGCGCCGATCGTGACATAGTCATCGCTGAACCCCATGTTTCGCGGAATCACGCGCAGATCGAACGTCGCGTCTCCGATTACTACCTTGTGGATCTCGGCAGCAGCCACGGGACATTCGTCAACGGTAAAGCCGTGCAGCAACACTGTTTGCAGGGTGGTGACCGAATAGAACTCGGCACGATGGGCGGAAGCTATCTGGTGTTCAAAGACTCGCGGCATCCCACAGGCGAGCGGTTGATGGCAGATCCGCGAGGCGAAATGCTGTCCATGATCATGTCAAGGCAGACATCCTCGGATAAACCCGGAGAGCTGCATCTGCTGAGCATGTTTATCGAAGGTGCGCGCGCGCTAAACAACTCCTCGGTGTTGAGCGAAGTGCTGTCGACGCTGGTGGAAGCGTCGCTGCGTCTGACGAAAGCGGAGCGCGGATTTGTGTTTCTCTGTAACGAAGACGGTACGCTGTCGCTGGCCGCAGGGCGAACTGAGCGCGGGGATACCCTGACGGAAGCAAAGGGAATTTCTCAATCGGTGCTGCATGAAGTGATTTCGTCGGCTTCGGAATTTGTGATGAGCATGGGCGATCCCGGAATGACGGGCCGCGAAAGCATCATTGCCCACGATCTTCGCAGCATTGTTTGTATCCCGCTGCGCAAATCGCAGTTCCGTGGAGTGGGGTGCAATGCTACCGGCGCAATGGGTGTTCTGTACCTGGATAGCCGAATCGAAAAAGGCAAGCTTCCTGATGTGAGCCATGAACTGATTCGCGCCATTGCACGAGAGGCTGCGGCACTGGTCGAAAACGCATATCTCGTGAAGTCGGAGCAGGAAGCACTGGCGTATCAGCGAGAGTTGGCGATTGCCTCAGGTATTCAACGCAGCTTGATGGAGGTAAAAATTCCGTCGCTGCCGTTCGCGGAAGTCGAGGCTAGAAACATCTCCTGTAAGGAGATTGGGGGCGACTTCTACGACGTCATTCGGCTGGAGGGTTGTGTTGCGGTGGTGGTCGCCGACGTGTCGGGCAAGGGAATCTCGGCCGCGCTGCTGGCTTCGGTGCTACAGGGAGCGATCTATCCTCAACTGCAGCAGGGGTTGCGACTGGAGCAGATTGCGGAAGCCCTGAACCTGTACGTCTATGACAAGATCGTCGGCCAGAAGTACGCGACGCTAGTGATGATGAAGTTGTTCGAGGATGGCGTGGTTGAGTACATCAACTGCGGACACGTGAAACCCCTACTTCGCTCCGGTGACGCGATTCGAGCGCTGGACAACGAGAATTTGCCGGTCGGGCTGCTCTCGCCTGTGAAGTTTACGAGCGGGCGTGCGCATTTGCGCGATGGGGATCGCATCATGCTATTCACGGATGGTGTGGTCGAGGCAGAGGATCAGGTGGGGAATTTCTTCGGGAACGATGGCCTAGAAGCTGCACTGAAAACAGAGTTCTCGCTGAGCAAGCTCTTTGGCGCGGTTCACGAATTTCGCCAGAAAGCTCCTCTGTTGGACGATTGTACGGCGCTGTATTTGCGCTATGGAAGAAGTACTAGCGCAAAATGAGCAAACTGCAGGATAGAAGATAAGGCGGTCCGCGGGGAACCGCCTTTCGTTTTACAAGCTACGCTCGCGTTGTCTTCTCAAGCAAATACATGTAGGAGCGGTAGATCTCGCCAGTAGAGCGAGTCATACCAATTTCGCAGGTTCGACTGCTGGAGTAGCAGCCGTCGTGCGCGTGTGCCCTGACTTCTCCAGCTTCGGGAGCGGTTGCAGAGGCAGTCAGCTCGGGGTACATGAATCCACGATCTCCTGCAAAACCGCAGCATCCGGCATTGGGCGGAATATAAGCACTTGCACTGCACTTGCGTGCGATGCCTTCGAGCTTCGGTGTCAGATTCATCTTCATCGCGGAGCAGACAGGATGCAGCACAACCGAAGTCTCCGGCCGCGTCACATGCAGGTTTGGCAAAACGAGATCGTGCATGAACTCGATGCTGTCGATGATCTTCAGGCGATCGAAGCGAAGCTGATTCTCTGGAGTCAGGTGCTCGCGTGCGTGGACTAGTCCGTAGGTGCATGGGCTGGTATCGATCATGACCGGCAGACGACCTTCTTCGGACCACCGCCATAGATTTTCGATGGTGCGATTGACCATGGCGTGGAAGGCATCGTCGAAACCTTTAGACGAGTACGGCGTACCACAGCAGTTTCCGGCAACGTCCTCGGGGATCCAGAGATGAACGCCTGCGCGCTCGGCAACAGCAATGGTGGTCTGCATGAGCGATTTCTCGCTGCGCTCACCAGGAAGGCTGCCCATCGTTCGCGAGATGCATGCCGGAAGGTAGACGGCCTGAGCATTCTTGCGGCTTGTGCGTGGAATGCCGCCGCGGACAGCGTAAGGCATGTCGGGCGTCCACACAGGCATGTTGGGGCCGATGACCTTGCGCATGATACGCGTGATCACCTGCATCGCTCGGAGACCAATGATGCGCTGGGCGAAGTGTGCGGCGCGAAGTCCAAAGCGAATGACAGATTCGAGCAGGGAAAAGTTCTTGACCGTGAACATGGCAACGCGCTTTGAAAATGGAGAGTTGCGCAGGGAGCGGAAGCGCTTTGTGAGCTTTCCGGTGTCGATGCTTACGGGGCAAGTGGTGGCGCACATTCCGTCGGCAGCGCAGGTATCGAGCACCATGTAAGGGAAGTCGCGCTCAAGTTGCACGAGAAACTCGCTGCCACCAAGCTCTTGCTGTCGCTTCATTTCGCGGCGCACCACAATGCGTTGACGTGGAGTGGTGGTGAGGTCACGGCTAGGGCAGCGGGGTTCGCAGTATCCGCACTCAATGCACTTGTCGATTTCGGGCTCGACCGTGGGCAACTGCTTTAGATCGTGAATGTGCGCATGCGGATCGTCGTTGATGATGACACCGGGATTTAGCAGGCCGGTGGGATCTGCCAACAACTTCAGCTTGGACATGATGTCGTAGGCTTCGGCTCCCCACTCGGTCTGGACGAATGGAGCCATGTTGCGGCCCGTTCCGTGCTCCGCCTTGAGCGCTCCGTCGTAGCGGTTGACGACGAGTTCTACCACGTCATCGATGAACCGCGAGTACTGGTCGATAACAGCCTCATTGTTGAATGACTGCGTGATAACGAAGTGAAGATTTCCGTCCTTCGCATGACCAAAGATGATGGCGTTGTCGTATCCATGACGATGGAATAGGCCAGTGAGGTCGGAAGCGGCGGGAGCGAGGTACTCGATCGGGAACGCAACGTCTTCGATGATGACGGTGGTTCCGCTTTTGCGCACGGAGCCGACCGAGGGGAACATTCCGGCACGAATCTTCCAGAGTGCTGCTTGCGCGGCCGGCGCGTGAGTGAACTCGGCAGGCTCAAGCAGGCGCAGACGAGAGGTGGAATCCCCAGCAAGTGCTTCAAGTTCCGCACGTCCGGATTCACTGGCTGACTGGAACTCAACAAGCAAGCCTGCGGCTTTTGCATCGAGAGTTCTTAGTATCGCGGGAACGCCAGGCTGGTTTTCGACCGAGCGCAGGGAAGCGCGATCCATAATCTCTAACGCCTTTGCTCCCGCCTGACGTAAGGGCACGATGGATTCGGAGGCTGCATAGAGATCGGGGAAAAGAAGAAGCCCGGTGTACTTTACCGGCAAGTCGGGAACGGTGTTCAGAACGGCTTCGGAGATGAACGCCAGCGTGCCTTCAGCGCCGATCAGCAAGTGGGCGAAGATGTCGACGGCGCGATCGAAATCGAGGAAGGCGTTGATGCCGTACCCGGTGGTGTTCTTGGTGCGGTACTTGCGACGGATGCGGTCGGCCAATGCTGGATCAGCTTCGATCCGGGATTTCAGTTCGAGGATGCCGCGTGCGAGAGCGGGCTCGAGGCTGCGGAACTTCTCCTCCGCGTCACTCCATGCGGTATCAATCATCGTGCCCGAGGGCAGGACGAATCGCAGTGACGCGAGGGTGTGGTATGCGTTCTGATCGACGCCGCAACACATTCCGCTGGAGTTGTTGGAGAGAATACCTCCGACGGTGCAGGTCGCGATGGAAGCAGGATCAGGGCCGATCTTAGCTCGGTAGGGAACCAGCACGCGGTTTGCCTGAGATCCGATGACACCTGGGCGAAGTCGGATCCGGGCACCATTGTCGAGTACCTCCATATCGCGAAATCCGCGTGCGACCTCGACGAGTAGGCCATCGGAAATGGATTGTCCCGAGAGACTTGTCCCAGCAGCGCGGAAGGTAATTGGAATGCCGTGTTCGTGGCTGAATCGAAAAAGCTTCGCGACTTCCTGCTCGCTGGCCGCCAGCACGACTGCTTTGGGAATGAGCCTATAAAAGCTGGCGTCGGATGCGTATGCGATGAGGTCGAGAGGACGCGTCAAAATACGTCGCTGATCGACGATGGTAGAAAGCATAGAGACGAGCTGCGCGGAAGAGAACACGGATCGTGCGACTGCGCTGACTGCCATGATTATTTGCTCCAAGGTGGCCGGTGGAATTTCGCGGCCTTCTACACAGTGGGGTTACTCTACTACATCGGTTACTCGGGAGAAACTCGGCGGTAAATGATCGAGAATTGTCGCGTTTTCTCGCCTCAGTTTTGGCGCGTGCCGTCGGGAAGCAACCCTGGAGTTAAACTATCGCATGACCTTGAGCTCACGAATTTGCGTACGCACGCTTTGTTCCTTCCTGCTGGCGATGTCATCTCTGACTGCCGCATGGGCGCAGCCGAACTCTCCACGATTTGCGGTTAGCTTTTCCGGGACAAAGGATGTGATCGACGGGCGACTGTACGTTTTACTCTCGACGGACCCGAGCGATGAGCCGCGAATGCAGATTGACGACACGCCGAAGTCTCAGATCATGTTTGGCGTGGACGTGGATGGAATGAAGACTGGACAGGCTGTTGTAGTGGATGCTCGCGCCGACGGATATCCGGTGAGGAGTTTGCGCGACCTGCCCAAGGGCGAGTATTACGTGCAAGCTGTTCTGCATCGATATGAAACGTTTCATCGTGCAGATGGAAAAACAGTGAAGCTGCCGATGGATCGTGGGGAGGGGCAGCATTGGAATTTGGCTCCGGGGAACCTCTACAGCAAACCTCGCAAGGTTGTGATTGGAGCGGACTCTGCACCGGTTCAGATTGTCATGGATCAGGTGATTCCGCCGATTCCTGAACCGAAGGACACAAAGTATGTGAGGCACCTTCGAATTCAGAGCGAACTGCTGACTAAGTTCTGGGGAAGACCGATGTATCTTTCGGCGCTGGTGCTGGTGCCGGAGGGATTCGATGAGCATACAGAGGCGCACTATCCGCTGTTTATCTCGCACGACCACTTTGTGAGTGAGTTCAGCGATTTCAGAACTGAGCCGCCAGACCCGAATCTGAAACCTGACTACAACGAGCGGTTTCGCATCTCGGGCTATAACCGCATTCAGCAGGAAGAGTCGTACAAGAACTATCAGCAGTGGATCTCGAAGGACTTCCCGCGCTTCCTTGTGGTTAAGATCCAACACGCGAACCCCTACTACGACGACTCATATGCCGTGAATTCGGCCAATGTGGGGCCGTACGGAGATGCAATCGAGACAGAGCTGATTCCGGCGATCGAGAAGAAGTTTCGCGCGATTGGTCAGGGCTGGGCTCGTTTCCTCTATGGCGGATCAACGGGAGGTTGGGAGTCGTTGGCCGTGCAGATCTTCTATCCCGATCACTATAACGGAGCATTTGCAGCATGCCCCGACCCGGTGGACTTCCGTGCATATGAGGTGATCAATCTGTACGACGACAAAAACGCGTTCTACATTGAAGGAGCGCATAAGCGCGTGGCGCAACCTGCGATGCGCGATTACCTTGGCCACACGACTCTCACATTGGAGGAGAACAACGCTTACGAACTCGCGCTGGGAAGTCACGGGCGTTCGGGAGAACAGTTCGACATTTGGCAGGCTGTGTATTCGCCGGTGGGTGACGACGGGTATCCGAAGCAGATCTTTGACAAGCGAACGGGTGTGATCGATCACGATGTGGCTGAGTATTGGCGCGAGCATTATGATCTTCGGGCAATTCTAGAAAAGAATTGGGCGACGCTTGGCCCGAAACTGCGCGGCAAACTGCATCTGTACTGTGGCAGCGCGGATACTTACTTTCTGAATGACGCTGTTTACTTCATGGAAGATTTCCTGAAATCGACGACAAACCCCCCGTACGAAGGCGAAGTCAAATATGGAGACCGCGCAGAACACTGCTGGAACGGCGATCCGACACGTCCGAACTACCTGACTCGCCTGCACTACAACACAATGTACCTGGACAAAATCTTGGAACGCATGGCTAAGACTGCACCGGCCGGAGCTGATTTGACCAGCTGGCGTTATTAGCTCTTGCGGAGGAATGAAGAAATGAAAGTTTTGGTTTCCGGCGGTGCCGGATACATTGGCAGCGTGGTTGTTTCGCAACTGGTCGCTGCCGGCCACGAAGTCGTAGTCTATGACAACTTGAGCAAAGGGCATCGCGAATCAGTGCTTTCGAGCGCAACGCTCGAGGTGGGAGACGTAGGCGATAGCACGACTTTAAATGCTGTATTCGAAAAACATAAGCCGGAAGCCGTGATGCATTTCGCCGCGTGGATCGAGGCTGGGGAGTCAATGCGCGATCCGGCGAAGTTCTTCCGAAATAACACGGCGAATGCTCTCACCCTGCTCGAAGCAGTTCTGGCGCACAAGGTTCGGCGATTTGTCTTCTCCTCCACCGCTGCACTGTACGGAGACCCGGAACGAACGCCAATCCGAGAGACAGACAAACTGCTGCCTACGAATGCTTATGGCGAATCGAAGCTGCTTGTAGAACGAATGCTGGATTGGTTCAATCGCGTGTACGGGCTGTCGTATGCCAGCTTGCGGTATTTCAATGCGGCAGGAGCGACGGAGACTCTCGGCGAGCATCACGATCCGGAAACGCACTTGATTCCGATCATTCTCCAAGTGGCAAGTGGAAAGCGCGAACGGGTCAGCATTTTTGGCGAGGACTACGACACGCCGGATGGAACATGCGTGCGGGACTACATTCATGTGTCAGATCTCGCGAGCGCTCATCTGCTGGCACTGAATGCGTTGTATTCGCGTAATCAGCCAACGAAGCTGATCTACAACCTGGGCAACGGACAGGGGTTCAGCGTGAAACAGGTCATCGGATGCGCACGAAAGGTGACCGGGCATGCGATTCCTGCAACAGTCGAGCCACGGCGGCCTGGAGACCCAGCCACGCTTGTCGCAAGCTCAGAAAAGATTCGCGCAGAGCTTGGATGGGAACCGAAGCATACTAAGTTAGAGGAGATCGTTCGTAGCGCGTGGACGTACTTACAGCGTCATCAGGAGATCTCGATGGGGAAGGACTAGCTTCGAGACCCTCAACGACTGATGAATTCAGCCAACAGATTAAGAAGCGCTCCAACGGACCTGTTCCGGAGGAGCGTTTCTGTTATGCAAACAGTTGCACAAGCTTGAACCAGAATTGCTTGCGCGTTGTTCGATGCTCGTGAACTTACCTTAAGCGGGAGAAAATGTTTTCCACCCGAGCCAGCGCTTTCCATGGCAAATGCGTTCGTTCCCAATCCGCAATGGCTGTAAGCGCCTCATAAATGGTGCTGAGAGCTCCCCTGAAGGGCAGAGTTTGAGTAAAGGATCGCGATAAGCCGGGCAATTGTGAAGCAGGTTGATCTTCAACGCAGGGCAACCAGCTAAATAGCAGGTCCGGGAATTTGGTACCGAATGTGCAACTGACTTCTACGGCAGTGCTCAATGCACCGCTGTGCCTTATGGGGTCCTGCCGTCTGGGACTCAGAGGGCGAAGCTGTGAATTGATGTTGAACGCCTTCTTCTGGAAGCAAAACAAACCTGTAGTCCCGTTACTCAATCCAAACAAGAGTGTGTGATGAAGATTGTCTCGATCGTTGGAGCTAGACCCCAATTCGTAAAAGCAGCTGCGATCAGCAACAAGCTGCGAGAACGCCATCAGGAGATCCTGGTACACACTGGGCAGCACTACGATTACGAGATGTCGGGAGTATTCTTCGACGGCCTAGGGCTACGGCCACCGGAGTTCAACCTTGGCGTCGGGTCAGGATCCCACGCCTTCCAGACTGGCGAAATGTTGCGAAAGATTGAAGAGGTACTCGTGGCAGAACGTCCCGACTGCCTGTTGATCTACGGCGATACGAACTCAACTCTGGCCGGGGCTCTTGCCGCTTCGAAGCTGTCGGTTCCAATTGCTCACGTCGAGGCAGGGCTGCGAAGCTTCAACCGGACCATGCCGGAAGAGATCAATCGAGTGGTGGCGGACCATCTTTCTGACCTTCTGTTTTGTCCGAGCGAAACGGCAGTGAACAACCTCGCGGTTGAGGGCATTTCCAAAAACGTGCATGTGGTTGGTGACGTAATGCTGGACGTGTTGAACTGGGCCAGGACCAAGGCGGATGCGCAGGACATTTTGCGGAGATTGCAACTGAGCAAAGGTAGTTATCTCCTGGCTACGGTGCATCGCAGCGAAAACACGGATGACCGATCGAGGCTCTCCAGCATCCTCGAGGCCTTCAATTCACTCGATGAGCAAGTGGTGTTTCCAGTTCATCCCCGGACGAGAAGAATCATTGATGAATGTGGGTTTAAGACCCAATCGAATCTTCTGTTGCTAGAGCCGCTGGGATTTCTTGAGATGGTAGCGCTGACGAGCTATGCACGTATGGTTATGACGGATTCGGGCGGAGTGCAGAAAGAAGCGTACTGGCTGGGCGTTCCTTGCGTCACGTTGCGCGACGAGACTGAATGGATAGAAACAGTCGAGGCTGGCTGGAACCGATTAGTCGGTGCCGATCGGGCAAGGATTCAGAATGCCGTCCGCGAGTTCTATCCCCCTGAGACACGCCCAATGCTCTATGGCGATGGCAGAGCGGCAGAAAAGTGTATCGATCTGATCAGTTCGGTGTTCGATACCAAAACCCAGGTTCAAAGGGCCTGAACGTCGCACTGACGATTCCTCCTCTTGTTTCACGTGATCTGTCACCCAATCAACTGCATCACTGATAATCCACGGAGATTCTGACTTGATCGGAGTCATCTGCAATCCCGACCAAAACGATGTAGTCCGAGAGTTCTTCGAGCTCTTCAAGACACCGTGGAGTGTGTATGAAGAGGGACGATACTACGACGTCGTTCTGGCGACCGTTGATGTACTGCCGAAGGTCGATACGGCCTTGCTAGTGGTGTACGGGGCGAAGGAAAAGAACGTCGATCAAGAGTACGGATTGGCAGTGCAGGCGCGTTGTCTTGGAGGAATGCTGGAGTGGCAGGGAATTGAGGTACCGATCAGTGGAGACTGTGCGACGTTCCATGTGACTGAGAGGATGTCGCAAACAGCCTTTGTGAACGGCGCTGTTGCCGCAGCGCGAATCGACCACGAGAGCAGACCGTCGATGTTCCGCTTCGGCTTCGACTTGTTCCAAGAAGTCCGGAACCTGTTGCGAGATGGCCAACAAATCGATTTCGCGGATGTTCCGTCTCTCGACCTGCAGATTGACATTCTCAGACAATGCATCGTCGCTTCGGGCGTGCCGTTGATGGAAGTTCCCCCGGTCCCGGCAGAGTATGACTTCACTGTGTGTCTCACTCACGACATCGACTTTCTTGGAATTCGCAATCACAAGTTTGACCACACGATGTGGGGCTTCTTGTATAGGTCAACGGTAGGGGCTGTCAGAAAATTCCTTCGCGGCAGGATGTCGTTGAAACGAGTCCTGCAATGTTGGAAAGCAGCAGCAACTCTACCACTTGTGCATCTGGGGCTTGTTCGCGACTATTGGGAGCCGTTCGGATGGTACCTGGAGACAGAGAAAGGTCTGCCCGCGACGTACTTTCTGATACCGATCAAGCGATGCGCTGGCGACCGAGTGCAGAGCCCTGCAGCTAGTCGGCGCGGCTGTGCATACGACATTGGAGATGCATTGCCGCGACTTGGTGAACTGAAGTCGAACGGGTGCGAGATTGGTGTGCACGGGATCGATGCATGGCACAGCGTCGTAAAGGGGCGCATTGAGTATTCAAAGATCGCACATGCGACAAAGTCGTCGCATGTGGGCATTCGTATGCACTGGTTGTTGCAGGACGCTCATACGCATCGCGTGCTGGAAGAGTGTGGCTTTGCGTACGACTCAACGTCAGGCTACAACGATACGATCGGATATCGGAACGGAACTGTGCAGGTCTTTCGGCCACTTAGTGCAACGAGGCTACTCGAGTTGCCGATGCACATTCAGGATGGTGCACTGTTCTATCCAGACAAATTGGACCTTTCGGAAGCTGAGGCTTGGGAACGATGCGAAGAGCTCGTCGAGAATGCTCGCGCGAATGGCGGAGTGCTCACCCTGCTATGGCATGACAGAAGCCATGGCCCAGAGAGGTTCTGGGGCGATTTCTACAAGAGGCTTGTGGAAACCCTGCGGTTCTCACATGCGTGGTTCGCCAGTGGAAGTCAGGCGGTGTCGTGGTTTTCCAAGCGCCGTAATGTGCGATTTGAGTTGTTGGAAGATGACGGTGTCAGATGCTATCTGCAATGCGAAGACGATGGCAGCACGCCTGCCTTGAGGCTCAGAGTTCATTCGCCTCAATCGTGTGAAGACCGTCAGACGGGCTCCAGTTTCATTGACCTTCCGTGGAATGGCGAGGACGTGGAGTTCAGTTCCCGCCTACAGAAGAGAGACATCAACCTATCTAACCGTGCTGCGTCGTGAGATTGATGCCTATGAAGAGTGTCTGTCTGGTCGTGCAGAATGTCTATGATTCCGACTCCAGAGTGAGGCGCAAAGCCGAGGCGTTGGTTGCGGCGGGATACACCGTCGATGTTCTCGCGCTACGTCCTTCCTCTGGGAAGAAGAAATACACGCTGAATGGCGTTAACGTCTTCACGATTTCGTTGGGCAAGCTTCGCGGTTCGTTGCTCCGATACGCGTTTGAGTACGGAGTGTTTTTTGCATGGGCCACGGTTCGCTTGCCGTTGTTGATGTTGCGACGAGGCTACAGCGTCATAGATTTCAACACTCTTCCGGATTTCCTAGTCTTTGCCGGGGTGTTCACGCGAGTGTTGGGCGCGAAACTGATCCTCGACATGCACGAAATTACTCCCGAGTTCTACATGTCGAAGTATGGGATTCCGAGACGGTCCCCAGTCATTCGACTGCTCACGTTTCTGGAGAGGATTAGCTTCAAATTCGCCGACCATGTGCTGACAATCAATGAGCCGATCGAAGATCTCCTGGTAAGCCGTGGGCTGTCACGCCAGAACTCAACGGTGGTGATGAATTCGGTCGACACTGCAAGGTTTGGCAGCAGAGCTGTGATGGCCCTTACAGATCCAAGCCGCTTTGTCATGACGTATCACGGCACGCTGACACCCATTTATGGATTGGACATCGCGATCAAGGCATTCGCCTTGGTTCACGACATCATGCCTGGGGCGGAGTTGCTGATTCTAGGCAGTGGAACCGAAAAGGATGCATTGGGAGAACTGGCGCAAAGTCTGGGAATCAGCTCGAAAGTTCGGCTGGTCGGGCAAGTTCCGGCAAACGCGATTCCGAACTGGTTGAGTCAATGCGACGTCGGAGTCCTGCCGATAAGACAAGATGTGTTCCTCGACTTTGCATTCCCCAACAAGCTGCCAGAGTTCATCTGGATGGGGATGCCGGTCATTGTTTCAAGGCTCAATGCGATACGTCACTATTTCGATAAGGACTCACTCGCATACTTCGAGCCGAACGACCCGGAAGATCTCGCACGGCAAATGGTACGGCTTTACAACGATCGGACGCTTTGTCGACAACTGGCGAGCAGAGCTAAAGAGCAATATCAACCCATTCGCTGGGAGATCATGAAGAAACGATATCTCGATGTGGTCGATAACCTTGCTGGGGCGTGCGAGGCGAGCACCGCGGAGAGTATGGCAGAAGAGAAAGAAGCGACGCAGAGGTAGTCATGATAGTGAATCGCTCAAAGCAGGAAACAGAGATGGGTCCGCGAGCTATCACTCCCAGCGGCAGCGCTACTCTGCCGCCGTATGTGCTGATTACTCCTGCGTGGAACGAGGCGCAATTCATTGAGCAGACGATAAAGTCAGTTATCTCGCAGACGGTTCGACCGGCGCGATGGGTCATCGTGAGCGACGGATCTACCGATGCTACGGACAGTATCGTCAGCAGATATGCGGCGCAACATGACTGGATCCATCTGATACAGCTTTCTGACCGATCGCAGAGACACTTTGCAGGAAAGGCGGCGGCCTTCAATCTTGGCGTTGCGAGTGTTGCTTCGATCAACTACGGAATTATCGGCAACCTTGATGCGGATGTGTCGTTCGAGAGCGACTACCTGGAGTTTCTGGTGAGGAAGTTCGCAGAGAATCCAAATCTTGGTGTGGCTGGCACACCGTATCGCGAAGACCATGCTTCGCACGACGATCGCTTCAAGAGCTGTACGCACGTCTCAGGCGCATGCCAGATGTTTCGCCGCGAATGCCTCGAAGAGATTGGTGGATACCTCGCCATTAAGACGGGTGGGATCGACTTTATCGCTGTCTTGAGTGCGCAGGCAAAAGGGTGGCAGACCAGACGTTTCGAAGAAAAGAGCTGCTTCCACCATCGCAATGTCGGCAGTGGGGACCATGCGGACATTCTCAAAAGACTGATCAATCGCGGTAAGAAAGACTACCTCCTTGGCAGCCATCCGGGTTTTGAACTCTTCCGCAGCATTCTGCAGATGAAGAACAGGCCGTACATCATAGGCGGGCTGCTGATGCTTTATGGATACTATGGCGCAATCATCCGGGGAGTGACGCCGAGCATGCCGAAGGATCTCATTCAGTTGAGGAGAAGGGATCAAATACAGCGCCTGAAAGATATGCTATTTCACCCTTACAGCTATAACCAACGCGACGTCGCGCGAGCAAACTCGGTTACGCGGTCTCAAGAAAAACTTCGCATGCAAGCCTGAAGGTCATGAGCGTGAAACACATTAGCGTTTGTATCTGCACCTACAAACGGCCAGAACTGCTCGGCCCACTGTTGAGGGAACTAGCTCGGCAGGAGACTGGCGGATTGTTCACACTGTCGATAGTGGTGGTCGATAACGACAGACTGAGATCAGCCGAGGCTGAGGTTCTGGCATTCTCGAAAGAGTCGATGGTTCCCACAAAGTATTGCATGGAGCCGCAGCAGAATATCGCCATGGCTCGCAACAGGGCGATAGCGAACGCTGATGGAGACTACGTCGCATTCATCGACGATGATGAGCTGCCAATCCGAAATTGGTTGCTGAACTTGTTTCAGACTTGTGTCGACTGCGATGCCGATGGCTCACTTGGTCCTGTGCTGGCGCGATTTGACCAAAAGCCTCCAAGCTGGGTTGTAAGAGGGCACTTCTACGATCGACCAAACTACAAGACCGGACTCGTGATCGACTGGCCAAAAGGGCGGACCGGAAATCTCCTGCTGAGTAAGAAGGTGCTGTCGGCTACTTCCGAGAACTTCAGACCGGAGTTTCGCACGGGAGAAGATCAGGATTTCTTTCGACGCATGATCGCTGAGGGGCATAAGTTTGTTTGGTGTTCTGAGGCACTGGCATACGAGGTTGTGCCTCCGATTCGTTGGAAGCGAACATTCATGCTGCGACGGGCGTTGCTACAGGGCGCAAGTTCGCGTCTTCATCCCACATTCAATTTGCTCGGGGCTGCAAAATCGGTTGTCGCAGTGTTGGTATATGTTGTTGCGCTTCCGTTCATGCTTTTGATGGGGCACCACCGATTCATGAGCGTTCTGCTGAAGCTGTTTGATCATCTCGGTAAGCTAAGTGCTTTCGTCGGTATCAATCCAATAAAGGGACAGTACGTAACAGAGTGAAGGAAATGGGAATCGACAGCACCTATATCGTCGGACCGGATGATCTTCTGCTTGTGACTGGTGCGACCGGATTCATCGGAGCTCGCGTCGTGAGGAGTTTGTTGAATGCAGGGTTTCGCAATCTGCGCTGCTTCGCTCGGCCATCAAGTAACACAGCAGATCTGAGAGCTGTCATCAATCAAAGCGGGGCGAACGTTCAGATCATGATGGGGAATCTACTATCGCCCGCAGATTGTGACAGAGCTACTGCAGGGGCAGCCGTGATTCTTCATCTTGCGGCTGGCACGGGAGAGAAGTCATTCCCTGATGCCTTCATGAACTCGGTGGTGACCACGAGAAACCTACTTGAGTCCGCACATCGCCAAGGACGCATTCAGCGCTTTGTTAACGTAAGTTCGTTTGCAGTTTATAGCAACACTCATAGAACACGTCCGGGATGGCTGGATGAAACCTGTCCGGTAGAGGAGCATCCGGAAGACCGTGGAGAAGCATACTGCTTCGCCAAACTTAGACAGGAGCAGCTCGTCTCCGAGTATTGTGACAAGGTCGAGATCCCTTATGTGATTCTCCGCCCCGGTTGCGTCTATGGGCCAGGTAAGAGTTCGGTCACGAATCGAGTTGGGATCGACACATTTGGATTCTTTGTGCATCTTGGTGGATCAAACTCAATCCCGCTCACATACGTGGACAACTGTGCGGACGCAATTGCGTTGGCGGGTGTAATGGCCGGAGCCGACCGCGAAGTCTTCAACGTCGTGGATGACGATCTTCCATCAAGTCGCGAGTTTCTGCGGGAATATAAACGCCAGGTAAGAAGCTTCAAGTCGATATACGTTCCTCACTTCGCAAGCTACGCACTGTGTTATCTGTGGGAAAAATATTCGAACTGGTCGCAGGGACAGTTGCCTCCGGCGTTCAATCGCAAAAGCTGGAACGCGTATTGGAGGAGGACTCGGTACAGCAATGAAAGACTCAAGAGCAAGTTAGGCTGGACTCCTGCGGTCTCAACGGCGGAAGGACTTAGCCGCTTCTTCCAATACTGCCGTACCCGGAGATCAAATGCTTAGAGTTGCGATCGTTGGATGTGGGAAGATTGCGGATTCACATGCGGCTCAGATACAGCGAATAGAGGGATGCCGCATTGTTGGAGTCTGCGACAGAGAGCCGCTCATGGCAGCTCAGCTCTTTCAGCGTTTCCCCATTGAGCAATGTTATGCCGATTTGAACGAATTACTCGCGAAGGCGCGGCCCGATGTCGTGCATATAACCACTCCGCCTGAAACGCATTTTAGTATTGCGAAGACATGCATTGAGTGGGGATGTCACGTCTATCTTGAGAAGCCCTTCACACTCTATGCGCATGAAACCCAATCGCTGATCGATCTTGCGAATCAGCGTGGCGTCAAAATCACGGCGGGACACGACGCACAGTTCAGCCACGTTGCTGAGAGAATGCGCTCCTTGGTGCGCAACGGATATCTCGGAAATGGCCCAGTGCACATGGAGAGCTACTACTGTTACGAGTTCGGACAGGCCTATGCACGAGCGCTGTTGGGCGACAGGCAACACTGGGTGCGCAAGCTGCCAGGAAAGCTGCTACACAACATCATTAGTCACGGCATCGCTAGAATCGCCGAGTTTCTGACGAGCGACTCACCAACGGTCATCGCGCACGGATTAGTGAGTCCATTTCTTCGCAATATGGGCGAGGAGGAGATCGTCGATGAGTTGCGGGTGATCATCAGCGAGGAGAGCGGTACTACGGCATACTTCACGTTCTCGTCGCAGATGCGACCGACGATCAATGTGTTTCGCATCTATGGCGACAAGAACGGGCTCATCTTAGACCAGGATCATGAGATCCTGCTCAAACTCCGGGGAGCAAAGTTCAAGAGCTATGCTGACCATTTCCTGCCGCCGGTAATCTTTGCGGGGCAACATCTCGGCAATCTCTTCACGAACCTACATAGCTTCCTCGTTCGTGATTTTCACATGAAAGCCGGAATGAAGACGTTGATCGAGTCATTCTATCGCTCGATTACGGATGGCACTCCTGTGCCGATTCCGTACCGGGAGATCATTTTAACGGCCAAGATTATGGACTCCATTTTTTCTCAGCTTGGTGCAAGTGTTCGAGAGCATGAGTCGCTCATTCAATAATCAACGTTCACCACAGAGCATGGTCGGCGAAGCATAAGAGGAGAGAAATTCTGTGAAAGTGTGTGACAAAGACGTTCTCATCCGAGGGCAGATCCTCAGGATTTGCAGCCCGGAATTGGACAAATATGAGTTCCTCGACAATCCAGAGATCATGCTGGATGGCTTGCGGAAATCAGGCGAGAGGGTCGATATCTTCACCTTCATGCAAATCATGCCGCACACCTCGCCCAAGTTCGAATACGTGATGGAATGGGACAACATGGCAGTAATCCCGGTCTCCACGTTCGATCACTGGTGGAATCATCAGATCCGCACGCTGGCTCGTAATCGTGCACGTCAGGCAGCAAAGAGAGGAGTCGTACTCCGCGAGGTTCCTTTCGACGATGATCTCGTTCGCGGCATCTGGGCGATTTACAACGAGAGTCCGATTCGGCAAGGTAAGGCGAACAAGCATTTCGGTAAGGACCTAGAGACGGTGCGCCGTGAAGAAGCAACGTTCCTTGATCGCAGTATCTTTATCGGGGGATATCTGGGCGATGTGCTGATAGGCTTCGTGAAGATTGTTACTGATCAGAATCGAACGCACGCCAATCTGATGAATATCGTTTCCATGATTAAACATCGGGACACGGCAACAACGAACGCGCTGATCGCCGAGTCGGTTCGCGCGTGTGCTGCACGGGGAATTCAGTTTCTTGCTTATCAGAACTTCACCTATGGCCGGAAACGTCCAGATAGCCTGACGAATTTCAAGGACGTCAACGGATTTCAGCGCTGCGAATTGCCTCGTTATTACATTCCTTTGACTCCGCTGGGAAGCGTCGCACTGAGACTTGGCTTGCATCATCGGCTCGTTGAGCGCCTGCCGGAACCTCTGGTGGAGAAGCTGCGAGACCTCAGAACGAGCTGGTACACGAGGAAGCTACAGCCAGACACGAAGGTGGCCTAGAGAGATGCCCGGGATTGTCGGCCTCATCACGCGGTTGCCGCGAAGGATCGCGGAGCCGCAACTGCTGCAGATGCTCGAATCCATGCGGCATGGGAAGTCCTATGTGACTGGCACATGGGTTGATGAGGACAGCGGCGTATATGTGGGCTGGTCGGTGCTGCAAGGCGCTTTCGCAGAGCACATGCCCGTCCGGAATGGGAACAACGATGTAGTCCTGATCTTTTCAGGAGAAGACTACTCGCAGCCGAACAGCACACGATCTGACGCTGAGGGTTTCGGTAGCGAGCTTCAGTATCTGATGGAGCGATACGAGGAGGATTCGCAATTTCCCAAGAGCCTTAATGGAAGATTCCATGGCCTCGTGGTTGATAAAGCGCGAGGAATATCGATGCTCTTCAATGATCGATATGGAATGCACCGTCTGTATTGGCATGAATCGGGCGATGGAATCTACTTTGCGGGCGAGGCCAAGGCGATACTGGCGGTACGCCCTGAACTACGGCAGATAGATTCGCAAGGGTTAGGAGAATTCGTCTCGTGTGGATGCGTTCTGGAGAACAGGACCCTGTTCAAGGGCGTCTCTCTTGTGCCGCCCGCATCAGCATGGGTATTCCGTAGAGGACGCGTGGAACGCGCGACGTATTTCGCAGCGCGAGAATGGGAACAGCAAGAGACACTTTCACCAGAAAATTACTACAGCGAACTGCGTGACGCGTTTGTTGGTAGCTTGCCACGATATTTCGGTGGGCGACAGAACGTTGGAATGTCGCTGACCGGGGGGCTCGATACAAGAATGATCATGGCATGGATGAGAGAGCCTCCAGGTTCTCTGCCGTGCTATTCGTTCGGTGGGTCATTTCGCGACTCTCAGGACGTTGTTATTTCGAGGCTGGTTGCGCAGTCGTGCCAGCAGCCGCATAGTGTCGTGACCGTAGGCTCGAACTTTCTGTCGAACTTCGGCGATTACGCAGAGCGCACGGTTAATTTGACGGATGGATGTGTGGCCGTCAACCACGCTCCAGACTTGTACATTAACGAACAGGCCGCAAAGATTGCACCAGTTCGAATGACTGGCAACTATGGCGGCGAGGTCCTTCGCCGTGTTCGTGCCTTTAAGCCATCGGAGCCCAGTGCAGAATGGTTTGATACAGGATTCTTTTCGCTTGTTGAGCAGGCCCGCAATACATATTCAAAGATGGTTCAGGGACATCCTCTCTCTTTTGCGGTGTTTAAGCAGGCTCCGTGGTCGCACTATGGATTGCTTGCACTAGAGCAGACACAACTATGTCTGCGTTCGCCTTATCTTGATAACGAGTTTGTGAAAACGGTGTTCCGTGCACCAGAATCGGCGGCTCGGAGCAATGATGTCAGCTTGCGTTTGATTGCGGACGGCAACCCTGCGTTGGCTCGAATCCGAACAGATCGCGGTCTGAGCGGGAGCCACGGGCGAACCTATTCGGCAATGTCCAGAAGACTTTTGGATTTTACGTTTAAAGCCGAGTACGCGTACGACGTCGGAATGCCGCAGTGGTTAGCTCGAGTTGATCACTTACTCGCACCACTGCATTTGGAGAAGCTGTTTCTAGGCAGGCACAAGTTCACTCACTTCAGAGTGTGGTATCGAGACTTTCTCTCTCTGTATGTGAAAGAAATCTTGCTCGACCCACGCACGCTATCGCGGCCATATCTGAAGGCGAGAAACGTCGAGCGCCTAGTGCGGCACCACATCAAGGGAGACCGGAACTATACCTCCGAGATTCATAAGGTTCTCACACTGGAACTGATCCATCGCTTGTTTGTAGACTCGCAGCCAAATGTTCCACAGAAGTCTTTCCTGGGAGTTGTTGAGTGTCGGTAAACACTGCCACTGCTCTATTCATAGTCGGGGTCCTTGGCCTATTTCATCTGAACAGGGATAAGAAGGCGCGCACATCGGGCGCACTCTGGATTCCAGTCGTTTGGATTTCGATTGCGTCTTCGCGAATGGTGTCGCAGTGGTTGACGGCATTTGGGTGGGGTGGATATAGCGTAACGTTAGATTCATCTGATGGCAGCCCTCTTGATCGAAACCTTCTGACAGCATTGCTGCTACTTGGGCTATTCATGCTCTCGCGACGATGGGGAAGGGTCGAGCGACTGCTGAGATCCAATGTTCCCGTCCTTGTCTTCTTCGCCTATTGCGCCTTGAGCATTCTCTGGTCCGACTCACCGGACGTGGCATTTAAGCGCTGGATCAAGTCACTCGGCGACTTTGTCATGGTGCTGATTGTCCTTACGGACCCGGGGGGACTCGCTGCTCTTAAGCGTTTTCTCTCGCGTGCCGGTTTCGTTTTGATTCCGGCCTCGGTGCTGTTTTGCAAGTACTATCCGGCCATTGGGCGAGGCTACAGTCACTGGTCGGTCGAGTCGTATTACACCGGGGTGGCCACGCATAAGCAAGAACTTGGACTGCTCGTCCTGCTATTTGGCTTGGCTAGTGTGTGGCGGATACTGGAATGGCTACGCAATCCGAAAGCTATGCGTAAGACCAGAACGCTCCTGGCACACGGCGTAATTCTTGTTTTTGTGGCATACCTGTTCAAAGTTGCCGACTCGATGACTTCGCTGTCGTGCTTCTTGATGGCTGTCGGGTTTTTACTGCTGACAAGGGTTCGAGCGTTCGCGCGGTCAAAGTCGCTGGTTGCGATAGCGATGGCCGCGATGTTGTGCGTTGCGGCTTCGACGCTCTTCTTAAGTATGGGTGCCGAGGTTGTGCAGAGCATGGGGCGAGATCCGACCCTTACCGGTCGAACTGATCTCTGGACGCTGATCATCCCGATGAATCGAAATCCGCTGATCGGTTGCGGATTTGAGAGCTTCTGGATGGGGTCACGACTCGACAAGATCTGGGCCCACTACTGGTGGCACCCGAACGAAGCGCACAACGGTTATCTCGAAGTTTACTTGAATCTTGGCTATATAGGTCTTGCGCTGTTGGGTGTTGTCATAGTGAAGGCATATCGAAACATCATGATGTCACTGCCAAAGAATCCAGACAAGATTGGGCTGAGGGCAGCATATTTCGTCGTGGCTCTTGTATATAACTTCACGGAATCTTCTATCCGAATACTCAATCCGATGTGGTTCTTCTTGCTGCTTGCGGCCATGGACAGTCCTTCGAGTTGGGTTGAGAAAGAGCGGGTTCCCGATCGCTCCGTATCTGAATCGAAGCCCTTGCCCGTACAAGGAGCGGTACCGAGACTGCAGCCCTATCCTGTGACTCCACTGGGTCGCTCGGTGAGATTGTATTCCCAGAGATGGCACGGAGCTAAAAACAGCGGGTGGTGAGATCGCATGCTTCTGAATAATCTGAGCACGAGAGTCCGTGGACTTTATCAGAGAAAATCTGCCAGCTTTGTATTCAAACGCCAGTTGGCGATTGGTACGCAGCGCCCGCTGATTTCATTCACATTTGACGATTTCCCCCGCTCGGCCATTCTTGCTGGTGGAGAGATCCTGAACCATTACGACTTGTTTGGCACCTACTATGTGTCGCTGGGATTGGAAGGCGCGCAGGAGCCATCTGGACGGATGTTTTCGATTGCGGATCTGCGGACGGTAAAAGAACGTGGCCACGAACTGGGGTGCCATACTTACGCGCACTGCAATGCGTGGGAGACAGATACCGACGCCTTCGAAGATTCCATTATCAAGAACCGCGATGCGCTGAAAGCGTTGATACCCGGTGCGGAGTTTACGAGCTTCTCGTATCCGATCAGTCCCCCCAGACCGCTCACGAAAGCAAGAATCGCGAAGTACTTTCGAAGCTGCCGGGGAAGTGGCCAGAATATCAATACGGGTGTTGCGGATCTGAATCAGCTTTCTGCATATTTTCTGGAGAAGAGCCGTGACAATATACAGGCAATTCGCGACATCATTCACCAAAACAAGAGCGTGAGAGGATGGCTAATCTTCGCCACACACGATGTGTCTGACACTCCCACACCTTACGGTTGCACGCCTGCGTTCTTCGAGGAGGTCGTGCGACTTTCAGTAGCTTCCGGGGCACATATTCTGCGAGTCGATCGAGCTCTGGATGTACTCGGTGCATCGACTTGCTAGAGGCAGGCTGCGAGGCACGTAATTGAGACCGCTCGTTTCAATCCTTATTCCCGCATTCAACGCGCAAGAGTGGATTGCGTGCACAATTCGCTCGGCCATTGCGCAGGTGTGGGAGCCAAAGGAGATCATCGTGGTGGACGATGGCTCGAGCGACCGCACAGTCGAAGTTGCGCGGCAGTTTGAGCATTACGGGGTGCAAGTCTCAGCGCAGAAGCATCGGGGCGCGGCGGCCACCAGAAACTCTGCTTTCGAACTTTGTCGCGGCGATTATATCCAGTGGCTTGATGCCGACGATCTGTTGGCACCGGACAAGATAGAACGCCAGATGCAGGTTGTGGCGCGTACTCCCAGTATTCGCACGCTCTTTTCCTCACCGTGGGGCCGATTCATGTACAGGCCTGAACGCGCGGAGTTTGTTCCGACTGAGCTATGGGCAGATCTTTCGCCTGCTGAATTTTTGATCAGAAAGATGGAGCAGAACATCTTCATGCAGACTTCGACATGGCTGGTAAGTCGCGAGCTAACAGAAGCTGCAGGACCTTGGGATCCGAAGATGGTGGTGGATGATGACGGGGAGTACTTCTGCCGAGTACTGCTCAAGAGCGATGGCGTTCGATTCGTGCCCGATGCCAATGTTTACTATCGCTCGACCGGAACAAACTCGCTGAGCTACATTGGGCGCTCCAATGCAAAGATGGACGCTCAATGGCATTCGATGGAGTTGCATGTTTCGTGTCTGCGGAGCTTGGAGGACAGCCCCAGAGTGCACAGGGTGTGCGTCAGATATCTGCAGAATTGGCTGTCACACTTCTATCCAGAAAGGCCCGACATCGTAAACAAGGCCGAAAACATGGCCGAAAGTTTCGGCGGCAAACTAGAAATCCCGCGGCTGTCGTGGAAGTACGCCTGGATCGACGCACTGTTTGGACGCCTCTCCGCGAAAAGAGTGCAGGTGGTTTTGCCTGCAATGAAATGGTACGTAAAAAGGGCGTGGGACAAGATGCTTTCGGATCGAACTCAAGTTGGAGGAGGTATTGCCTAGGAGGAAAGCTTTTTCGCGACGGAGTTTCGGCACTCGAAAACAATCGATCGCGGTGAATTGTAAGTTGCTGAAACGGCAAAGCAGAGTTGTTGCAGGATGTTTTTCCTCAGATAAGGTTGACTTACTTACTTCCCGGTCTTCACCTACGGTAATTTCACGTGTGCACCTAAGACGTAGGGCCCGTATCGGAGCCAGCATTCGCAAAATAGTATGACTGAACGTCAGCTGCTTGGCAGATGGAAGCCGTATTCTGACGCGCGTTCTAGCGAACGTTGCGTGTTCCATCTATGACGCTGCTTCTGTTGTTCTTCGTCTGGAGGAGTTTGGACGCGGAGCGGAGAAGTCAATCTGTTCAGTGAGGTCATATGAAACGCTCGCTCCTGTTTTTAACATTTTTGTTCTGTCTGTCGGGGTACTCCCTTGCACAGAACTGGTCTGGAGTCGTTGCTTCCAGTCGCGCTATCGACTGGTCAGGCGCCGGTGCCGGAACAATTCCGAGTCGCACCACGATCTGTTCGACATTGAGTCCTGGTGCAACGGCATCTCAGATTAATTCAGCGATTGCGGCCTGCCCGGCTGGTCAAGTCGTCATGCTGAACGCAGGCACGTATAACCTGAGTGCTGGCATTGTCTTTAATAACAAAAGCAATGTGA
Source organism: Koromonas humicola (assembly GCF_059726255.1). Classification (NCBI taxonomy): domain Bacteria; kingdom Pseudomonadati; phylum Acidobacteriota; class Terriglobia; order Terriglobales; family Koromonadaceae; genus Koromonas; species Koromonas humicola. The sequence continues at coordinate 2,825,491 of NZ_AP040873.1, read as the reverse complement.
CTCTGCGAGGGGCCGGTCCCGATAAGACGATCCTGTCCTTTTCCGCAGGCGGCGGATGTGCAGGATGGAGCGGCGCTCTGATTTGTTTGATGACCGCTGATACGGGCGATGCCGGAGATCAGAACTACAGCAACCAGGCGACATGGAGTGCTGGGTACTCGAAGGGCACGACCACAATCACGCTGAGTTCATTCAGCAAAGGAAGCATAAGCAATCTTCAGGTAGGCAGTCAGATATTCCTTGATCAGCTCGACGACTCGAGCGACACCGGCAATGTTTATGTCTGCAGTACGTCGGGAGTTTGCAGCACGTCAGGAAGTTCCGCGAATGGGCGCCCCGGCCGGGGCCAGGTGCAGCCTGTTACCGTTACGTCTATCTCCGGTTCTGGCCCTTGGACGATTGGTATTACTCCAGGCGTCCGCATGCCGAACATCTCGTCTGGCAAGTCTCCGCAGGCGTGGTGGGATAACGGCTTGCCAATCCAGGGAGATGGCATTGAAAACCTTACAATCGATAACTCTCCGAACTCAGCTTGCTGTACGAACGGCGTCTTTATCCTGAACGGCTACAAGAACTGGATCAAGAATGTGCGCTCGGTGAACGTGGCACAGAAGCACGTGTGGATGTATCAGACCACGCATACGACGATTCGTGACAGCTACTTCTACGGTTCGCCTCCAACCTCTGATCACTATGCGACTGACACCTTTGTCGGTGGTGACAACCTGATCGAGAACAACATCTTCCAGCATATTGGTTTCCCGATCATGAATGAGGGAAGCATCGGATCAGTTGCCGCCTACAACTACGCCGTCGACGACTACTATTCGGGAACTCCGGCGGGAAGTGCCAACGATTGGCAGCAGGCCAGCACCTATCAGCACTCAGTAGGCGACGCTTACCTTCTATATGAGGGCAACGTGGGCGTCGGCATGACAAGCGATAACGTGCATGGTACGTCGAACTTCGGCACGGCGTTCCGCAACTACTGGAACGGGCGCGATACGGCATTGACGAATGGCGTGCAGAAAGACATGCAGACCAACGCGATCATTCTCAATGACTTCAACCGGTACTACAACGTCATTGGAAACGTGCTGGGAACTCCGGGGTATCACAACAACTACACCTCCGCGACTCCGAGTTCGAACAGTTGTGAAACATCGATCTTTGCATTGGGCTGGGGTGGAAATTGCGGTTCAGGCTCCATTCCCGATGACACAATGGTTGCTAGCACGATGATGCGTTGGGGCAATTACGACACGGTGACAGCGGGCGTTCGCTGGAACTCCTCGGAAGTGCCAAGTGGACTGAGTTCTTATTCAAACCCAGTTCCATCGAGCCAAGCGCTGCCGGCGTCGTTCTACCTGCCCTCGAAGCCCAGTTGGTGGCCTTCCAGCAAGGCTTGGCCGGCAATTGGACCGGACGTGACGGGCGGTAACGTGGCAAACCTCGCGGGACATGCTTATTCAACTCCGGCGCAGGATTGCTACCTGAACGTTATGAAGGGCTCAACGACAGGATCAAGCGGGCTGCTGACGTTCAATGCGGACAACTGTTACAGCACCACCACCTCAAGCGCAAGCACACTGACTCCTCCAAGCGGACTCAGTGCAGTTGCGAATTAGCTCCACACAGGCCACAAAAACAGAATCCCTGGGGATCGCCCCCAGGGATTTTGTATTTTGCTTACCGAGAGTCTCTTACTCCTCATCGCCAAGCATGTGGAATCCAAGAACTCGATAGCTCACGATCGCAGCTTTGTTTACATAAACCAGCAGGTTGTTACTGTCTGGGGTAGAGGGATAGAGAAAGAATCCATCGTCCTTCAAGTGATCGATTGAGTTTCGAATGCAACCCTCGAGTATCTCGCCGTCAGCAAAACCGATCTCAACCCATATGTCCTGGACTTCGGGACCACTGGAGTAGAAGCGCACCATCTCATGCTCAGTGTCACCTTGAAATGAGCATACGAAGAAGGCCGCTTTTACTTGCGCCCAATCTACTTCAGGCGATGCGCCGTCCTCTGGAACGAAGCAAGCTCTCAACCCTGTGTGGAAAGAGGTATGCAAGTTGCGAGCAAGCGAATTCAGATCCGTAGGGGTGTCAATGCAAAGATACCCTTTGATGACACTCCCATCCTGATTCGTGATTACAACCTTGTGCTTATTCGCTGCAGTATCAATCGCAATGGCACGTTGGGCGTTCATGTTCATCATCATTCGCCAACCGCTTTAGCACGCGGCTCGGAATCCCGGTTAGGTGTTAGCCCGTACTGGCGGATTTTGTAGAGCAGTGCTTTATAACTGATCTTTAACTCACTTGCGGCCTGCTTCCTGTTCCAATTATTCCGACGCAATACTTCGCCCATGGCCTCTGTTTCTGCTTCGTTCATGGCGCTCCGGGCGAGCTTCTTCAGTCCACCAACCGCGTCCACGTTCACGGTCGTCTGCGGGGCGGCAGCAGTGAAACGGTTCCGAGGGGAGTTTCTCAGCTCGGCTAAGATGTGTTTCTCGTCGCCCAAGACCAGGAATCGCTTGACGGAGTTCTCAAGTTCGCGCAGGTTCCCGGGCCAGTCGTGTTCCATGTACGCCTGCAACAACTGCTCAGACATCGTGAGTGGCTGGCGGGCATACTTAGCCGAAAGCTTGCGCATGAAGTGACGAATCATGACCGGAATCTCTTCCTTGCGCTCGCGAAGTGGTGGCATGTGGATCGAGAATCCATTCAGGCGGTAGTACAGATCCTCGCGGAAGGTCTTGGCCGCAATAGCTGCATTCATATCGATGTTCGTAGCAGCAATGACCCGCACGTCAACTTTGATACTGGTACGGCCACCAAGGCGAGAGAAGGTTCCATCCTGCAGGACTTGTAACAGCTTCGATTGCAGTGGAGGGGGCATTTCCCCGATTTCGTCCAGGAGGATCATGCCCATATTGCATATCTCAAACTTGCCAGGTTTCGAGCGAACCGCTCCGGTAAAGGCGCCCTGCTCGTATCCGAACAACTCGCTTTCGAGCAGGTCGGCAGGCATTGCGGCGCAATTCACTTTCAGGAACGTACGATGAGAGCGGGGAGACATCTTGTGAATGTACTGCGCGATGATCTCCTTGCCCGTGCCGCTCTCGCCCATGATGAGAACAGGAAGGTCCACGCGGGCGAGGATTGCACACTGCCCACGTATTTCGTTCATTCGTGGACTGGCACACACAAAAGATGTGTCATTGAAGAGTAAGGTCTCGTTTGTGGCCTGGTGATCCTGGTCGCCCTCAACAAGAGCAATGAAGCGTCGCACTGACTCTTTCAGTGCGGTGATGTCAAAGGGAAGTTGAAAGTAGTCAGAGGCTCCCGTTTTCATTGCCTTAACAATCAATTGAGAATTGTGAAAACAGGAGAAAACGATGATGGGAACCGTGGGCAGGGCCTCACGGAGACTTGTCAGTCGTTGGAGCGCTTGGCTTCCCAGCATTTCGAGAAGAATGACATCAGGCGCAAATCCCTTTTGCAGTTTCAGGATGGCCTGTTCCGGGTTGAGAAGCATAACCTGTAGGCCATCGCGCACGAACACACCGCGCAAATAGGACAACACGCCAGACTCATTGCCCACAATTACCAAGTGCCGACCAGACGAGTTGGGTGATTGGCCTTTGCTACGGGACGACCAGGCTTGTGAGCTCTCGTTCGAATTCGTTGTCATAAACGCCTCAAATCAAATTCCGCCGTTAAAGCATGTGACCTTTGCGAGCCAACCCATGAACGTGCTGCAAAACATATTGATCCTTGGCAAGGGGGAGAGAGTCATTTCAGATTCGTGGGCACAGCACTCTATTTCAGAGTAGATAAGATGTCAACCAGAGAAAGAAGGATGCAAGCGTGTGCACATACCAGGAAAATCGTTTCTAACCTGATTGCCCACACACCATCTGTGCCCAAATTGATTGAGGCCATTGTCCTACTTTGCCCCGAAGACGGGGCGAAGTAGGGACCATGGCGAGCAATATGCTTCCCGAATCGGGAGAGTACCTAGCTAGCCACCGAGAAGTGCCGTTCATTCTCGATCGCATTCGCTACGGCTTCGACGACCCGGCACTGATCCTCTTCCGAAATGTGGGGGAACATTGGAAGAGAAAGGATCTCAGATGCAAGATGTTCGGTAGTCGGTAGATCGCCCTTGTCATAGCCAAGTTCGGAATAGGCAATCTGCAGGTGAACAGGCACCGGGTAGTGAATTCCTGTGCCAATTTCTGCCTTCGCGAGTTCGCCTTGGACGCGGTCCCGATTGCTTACCCGAATGACATATAGATGATATACAGGCCTAGACCCTGCTGGTACGAACGGAGTGACGACGCCGGGCACCGAACTGAACATTTCGGTATAGCGAGCTGCCGCGGTCCTTCGCATATCGTTCCACTGTTGCAGCCTTTTCAGCTTTACGTTCAGGAATCCGGCCTGAATTGCATCCATTCTGCCGTTGTATCCGACTAGGTCGTGGTAGTACTTATTGGGCTGTCCGTGATCGCGGAGCATTCGAGCTTTGTGCGCCAAGTCTGGATCATCCGTCGTGATCGCCCCAGCCTCGCCGCACGCCCCGAGATTCTTTCCCGGGTAAAAGCTGAACGCGCCTGCCTTCGTAATTGAGCCTGCTTTGAGCCAACGATTCTGCTGCTTAGAGAAGTACTCGGCACCGTGCGCCTGACACGCATCCTCGAACAGCATCAGGTGGAACTCTTCAGCGATCTCAGCGATAGGATCCATGTCGGCAACTTGGCCGAAGAGGTGGACCGGCAACACAGCGGTGATGGGTGTGCCCGTCCTTCTTCCGAGGCGCAGGCCAGTGCCTGCGTCGATTGCACAGACCTCAAGGTAGGCGCGCAACTCGGTTGGACTCATGTTGTAGGTCTGTTCATCGACATCGATAAACTCAGGGAACGCTCCAGCCTGGGTGATCGCCTCCGCCGTAGCGATAAATGTATTAGCGACCGTGAGGACTGTATCCCCGGGCTTCACGCCGCCAGCGATCAGCGCGAACAGCAGAGCATCGGTCCCGCTGGCTGCTCCGATACATTCCTTAGCGCCGGTGAATACGGCAAAGCGTTCCTCAAAATCGAGGAGCGGCCGACCGCCGACGAAGGCTGCGCCATGAATGGCATTCCTAAGTACGGCCAGCAACTCTGACTCAAGCTCAACATGAGGGGCTACAAGATCCAGGAATGGAATTGACTTGTTCATTTTGCGACGGCCTCGGAATTTTGATAACGCAGCACGCGGGCCGGATTGCCCGCAACGATCGAGTAAGCCGGAACATCCTTGGTGACGACACTCCCCGCGCCGACAAGCGCATGTTCCCCGATGGTCACGTTGGAAAGAATGGTCGAGCCAGAACCGATCGAGGCACCAATCTTCACTAAAGTGGTTTCAACTGCCCAATCCTTCTCGGTCTGCAATTCGCCATTTGAAGTTGTCGCGCGCGGGTAAGAGTCATTTACGAAGGTGACACCGTGGCCCACGAAAACCTGGTCTTCGATGGTGACACCTTCGCAGACAAAGGTATGGCTCGAAATCTTGCAGTTTCGGCCCACGACAGCATTCTTCTGAATTTCGACAAACGCACCGATCTTTGTCCCCTCGCCGATGCTGCAGCCATAGAGGTTGATGAACTTCGATAATTTGACGTCCTCGCCCAGCTTTACATCCGGGGCGATGCTGATGAATTCACTCATAGGATGACCTGCGCTCCACGGTTCCGAAGAGATTCGTCGGCAGCCTGCAGCATTCTCACGCAGCGGAGTCCTGCCTGTCCGTCATTGATCGGAGTCTTGTCCTGCATGATGCACTCGTTGAAATATCCGAGTTCGAGTTTGAGCGCTTCCGTGGTTTCAATCTGTGGCGCCCACATGTCGCCGGAGCGATAGCTTACTAGCAGGTCATAAACACCCTCGCGCGTGTTCATCTGCACGCCGCGGTCGTAGATCTTGATCTTCTCGTCGGACTCAAGATCATTCCACATCAACATCTTCTTATCGCCGCCCACGAGAGTCGTTCGCACCTTCACCGGTGAAAGCCAGTTCACATTGACATGTGCGATCAGTTTGTCGCTGTAGTACACCGTGATGAAGGCAACATCCTCGACGCCGTTGACGTGCTTCTGTCCTGTGGCAACTACTGCTTCAGGCTTGTTCGAAAGGATGTAGTCCATGATGGAGAGGTCGTGCGGCGCGAGATCCCAAATAACGTTCACATCGTGCTGGAACAGGCCGAGGTTTACTCGCATGGTGTCGTAGTAGTAGAGATCACCGAGTTCACCAGCATCAACGAGTTGCTTGATCTTGCGGACTGCGCCGGTGAAAAGGAACGTGTGATCAACCATGATCTTCAGATTCTTGCGTTCAGCAAGTTCGATCAGTTGCTCTGCCTGTTCAGATGTGGAAGTAAACGGCTTCTCCACGAATACGTGCTTGCCGTTCTCGAGTGCAGCCTTCGCAAGTTCGAAGTGAGTCCATACGGGAGTGACAACCGCCACGATATCGACGTCAGGAGAGCGCAGAACGCTGAGAACGTCCGATGTGACTTCCATGTCGGGATATGACTTTGCAACCTTTGCCAGCGCTTCAGGGCGGCGATCGCAAACGATTGAGACTCGTGATTCATCTTGTAAATTGAAATTGCGGACGATGTTCGGTCCCCAATATCCAAAGCCAATGACGCCGACTGACAATGCCTTTTTTTCGGCGCGGCAGATGCGCAGGTTCGTGATTGGGTTGGCAGATAGCAATGGAACAATTGGCTTAGACTCGGCTATCTCAAGCGGTTGCTGCGTCTCTTTGACAATTCGCAGAGCCGAGGCTGCGCGTGATTTTTCCATTTTTCCTCCTCAGTATCATGGCGAAAGCAGAGCTTCAGCCCAACCGCCAACGTGGCCGCACAGCGAAGTGCAATTCGTCTGCCAGATATAAGGAACCCGTTGAGTGCTGCAACTCACACCGACGATGAGAGCGCAACGTAGACTAAGTGGCGCATGCGCTCCAACTCACTCAATCTGCTTCTGCGATGCTCTGCAAAGCATTGCGCATCTGGGAAAGCAAGTGGCTCGACATTGCCCCTGCTGCAAATTGAGACGATTGCTCCAGTTAACGAATTCCGATCGGCCTGTGTGTCCAGGCAAAGCCGACTCCGAAGACATTGCGCGATCCTGTATAGCTGCAGAAAGGTCCGACACAAGAGGAGTTCGTTGTTTGGCGTTGAAAGTCATAACTCAAGAAAAAACTAAGGTAGCGTGCAAACTCGCGATTGAGGACGATGCCTGTGAACTGAGTGTTGTACCTCTGCGACGAGTCCAATTGCTCGTTGTGAGAAACACCGCCTTCAAGCGCCATAGACATATGTCTGGCGAGCTCGATGTTGGCCGTCACCAACGCTGTATTCGCCATCGCGCCTTCAAGAACGCCAGCTCCAGCCGAAACACTACGAAGCGCACTGGCGGTGAGAGTTACACGCCGCACTCGATACTCTGCGAGGGCCCGGCCCTCCCAGCTAACATAGCTATGTCTTGAAGGAGTGAAGTGCGACTGTATCACTTGTGGTCCCGCGCCTAGCTGAATGCTGAACTTTCCAGATATTCGCCTACCGTAAACAGCCGAGGCATACTCAGTCGAGATGAAGTTGCTGGTGCCTGCAAAATCAAACCTTGTGAACACGCCTTCAATCGCAATTGAGTCTCGAGGCGATAGCTTTCGGTTGAAACCTGCAACAGCCGAAGCTTGACTGATATCCCTTAGGCCGTGCGTGTTGAAGCGCAAGATGCCGTACGAACCGGCGATGGTCGCGGTGTTGCGTGGATTCAGCCTGGCATCCAGTTCTACTAGGGTCGTATTTGCAATTCTTCCCGCTCGACCCGTCAGGATGCTTTGGTCGGGTTGAACATCAGGGCGAAGTGCTGTCGATGGCAGTTGCATGTTGTTGATGTTTCCCCATTGGCCACTGATAGCCGCAATGGTGCCCATCCCTTCCATGCCGACATTTCCAAAGTCAGAACCTTGAGAGTAAGACGCCTCATCATCTATCAGCACGCGCCATCGCCGAGTCTCAATCGTCTTCGAGAGTGCAACTCCATGAGCATGAGTTATCTGGTCATAGCCTTGGAGGCGAGCTCTCGTGTCGTATCGAAATGCTCCGGAATAGCGAAACTCCATCGTGTTGCCGAGTAACTGTCGCCACTGCAGTGTGGCGCCGAGGTCGGTGAAGGACCTGTAAGTTTCCTTGGTATTGCTGAGCAGTAGTGGATTGTCGTCCCATGTCTCGGAAACGCGCAACGATGGAACGATGAAACTGTGTCGCTCTCCCCAGGAACCGATCCCGGCGATTTGTCCGCCTGAGAGCGGGCGGTCATCAGCGGTGATTTCGGTGGAGGCTGGTTCGTTTACGAGTACCGGGGTCAGAGTCCCCTGCGTCGGTGGAACTGGCACGTCTTGCGCTGGGAGTTGTAGCGCGATGCCGAAGCACGAAGCCATCACTACGAGTCGGACTGCTTCATGGATTGTCACGGATAATCGCCTCACGGTACGACAATCGTGTCACCAGGTTGGAGAACAATGTTTTGCTCTGGGTTCTTACCTTTGATCACTTCGTCGTAGTTGAATGGAATTCTCTGTTGTTTATTGCCGTCGGCACGCAGGACGTAAATCTTCTTCGTTCTTGCAAACTGTGATGGGCCGCCAGCGGCCGAGAGTGCCTGGAGTACTGTCAGTCTGGAGACAAGGATTATCGCCCCTTGTCTGGTGACTTGCCCCATGACATAAGCACGACGGCTATTCATCGCCGTGACCATCACGGTGACACGTGGCTCCGAGATGTACTGCTTGAGGCGATCGACAAGAGAAGAAGACAATTGCAGCGGAGTCAGTCCCGCGGCCTGTACGTCACCAAGCAAGGGAAGAGATATCTTGCCGTCCGGACGGACCGGAACCGTGCTCGAAATATCTGGCTCCTTCCACACGTTTACTTGAAGGACGTCCTCGGTTCCAATCAGGTACTGAGATTCCGACGCTGGCAGCAGCGTTTGTGGGTTCGTTGCCGAATTAGGTGTCTTTCCTTCACTGGACGGAGCGAACGACGATTGCGACCACATCTGCCCGACGGCGAGCAACATGACTAGAACGATTCTCTTCATTTACGCCTGCTCCTCTCGCCTCGCCTGAAGCCGTGAGACGAGGCAGAAATCCTCTTCTGTCCTGATGGAGCAAGACTCGTGCCAACGACCAAGAGAGTGGGGGGCGTGCCACTGCGCCACACAACGTATGTTGCTGTTCAGTAATTGCGGTGTTGGGGAGCAGCGCAGTTTCGAAAACCGGAATCGGTGGTCCTACTACGCTGGCTTCTGGTGTGCAACTATTTTCCCAGATGGTTCACCACATTTCTCTCGACTAACGGCCGAACTCGGCTCTCATTCATCTGAAATTAATGTTGGTGACCATCCGGACATGTTGAGAACCATCTGCAGATCCTATGGGGCAAAGCCCTAATCACCTAGCTACAATGGATCAGTGGTTAATCAACGCAAAATCTCCGAGCGGCATGCTGAGCGTGCGTCTGCCTATTAGCTCTAGTGTTCCGGTGACTTATGACCGGCTCAACGGCACCTGTGCATAAGCGCTCGGGGTAATCTCCTAATTGAAGGCCAGTAAGATAGAGATTAATACCTATACATAGTGCACACACCCTCTATTGTGAGCGGTACCGTGCTGTAAGGGCCTCGCCGTACTGGCACCCCAATAGCATAGGTTGTTTGGACACGACCCATTGGTCGAAGTGCATAGCACTTTAGCGTTCAAGGTACTCTGGTATTCTTAATACCTCTAATCCCTTCTCTGTTACTGTCACTTTGCGAACACACCAAATGCGCGTGCCACTTCGTGCGGCCGTGAGCTGACGCAGGCATCCTGCGAAGCGAATCGACCCGGGTAGGCACACCCACGCAAAGTCGTTCTCAAACGACCTTTGTTGTTGGAGCCGAGCAGTGAAAGTGTGTCTCGCCAACGGAATGAGTCGGCTTTCCTCGGTCTGGGAACCGGCTCGTCGAAAACTCTATTTTCGGTGACCGGCGATAAGCAGAAGGCTTTCGCATCCCGACAGGAAGTTGGACGTCTTGAAGAAAGTTTTCCTTGTATTCACCGTTTCTATATTTTTGACATCCATTGCGCTTGCGCAAAGCGTGTCTCCAACCATCTTCTATTCGAACCTCAAGTCCGGTCCAAATACAGGTGGCCAGAACAATGCTGGCGCTTTTGTCACAATCTATGGCAAAGGATTCGGCACCGCGCAAGGGGCATCGGCCGTAACGATCGGTGGTGGAAATGCAGCCAGCTACCAGTCCTGGACTGACACTTCAATTACCTTCCAACTTGGATCATCGGCACAGTCGGGAAACATCGTCGTTACCGTCGGCGGAATAGCGAGTAACAGTGTTCCGTTCACCGTTCGTTCCGGCAGGATCTATTTCGTATCCACGAGCGGAAGCAACAAGCAATCAGGTTCGTACTCCAGACCATGGCGAACGGTTGTATATGCGAAGAACACGATGCAGCCTGGCGATATCGTGTACCTGGAGAATGGATACGTCGACAGCGCAGTCGAGTCAAATAGCAGTGCGCTGAATCTCACGCGCGCTGGCACGGCAGCGGCCCCCATGGCGATCGTTGCCTATCCGAAGAGCGCCGTTACAGTCGGTTCCACAACCGCCGTGACCACCGGAATCAACGTCACTGCCAATTACTGGGTCCTCTCAGGGTTGACACTTCGTGGTGCGCAGGCTGCTATTGCCACGAACAATGCCACTGGCTTGCGTATTGTGGGTAACGATATTTCCTGTCCGAATGGATCAACGACTGGAGCCTGCGTTAACACGAATAGCGGAACTGCGCTGGCATTCCTCGGGAACAACCTTCACGATAACGGAACCACTGCAAGCACGAGTGAGGTCTACTACGCTTCGCTGTACCTGCTCGACACAACTGGAGTTGAGATCGGCTGGAACACAGTCGCCAACACGCGCGGCTGTAACGCAGTCGCTGCGCATGCAACCAGCACGCTTCAGTCCTCGCTGAACATCCACGACAACTACATTCACGACACGCGTTGCACTGCTATCGCATTGGGCACAATCGATCCATCGCTTGGCGCCGTTAGTATTTACAACAATATTCTGGTGAATTCAGGCAACGGCCCGGCACCCGGCACAGCACAGACACCCTCGTATGCTGCGATCCTGATTGGTGGTTCCGACTCGCCTGCTCAGATTTACAACAACACAATCTACAACGCGGGATCATTTGGCGGCACGATGGCTGGAGCTCTGCGCGCGGTTGGCGCCGTGAACTTCACAAACAACATTGTGGATGTGGCGAGCGGACAACAGTATCTATCTTCAGACACGAATCAGTCCGTGGTCACGGGTTCGAACAACCTGTTCTATGGTGGCGGCACCGCCCCTGGCGTGTTCACCTCCAGCGTCTCTGCAGACCCTCTGTTCACAAGCGTGACGAATAACAACTACAGTCTCACGTCAGGTAGTCCGGCAATCGACGCTGGCACTACTGTAAGCCTCTCGACAGATTACGCCGGCGCGCAGCGGCCACAAGGCGCGGGGTACGACATCGGCGCTTATGAATCCGTTCCTCAAGCCACTACGGCGGGAACGCTGAGCGCATCCCCGTCCAGCCTATCCTTTGGAAACGTTACGGTCGGCCAAACGGCGACCTCAACTACCACTCTGACCAATACCGGAAGCGCGAGCGTCACAATCTCGCAGGTGAACAGCAACAACACCAGCTTCCAAACCAGTGGCATCAGCCTGCCGCTGACGTTGAACGCAGGACAGTCGGCCACGTTGACGGTGACTTTTGCTCCCACAACAACCGGCACCATCTCGGGCAGCATTTCCGTCGCTAGCAATGCTTCAAGTTCGCCAACCGTTAACGTCTCCGGTGCTGGACAGGCGGTTGTTCCCACCGTGACTGTGTCGCCGTCGAGCCTGACCTTTGGCAGCCAGGTGGTTAACACGACGAGCGTCGCGCAGACGATCACCATGAGCAACACATCGTCTGCTCCACTCTCGATTAGCGGCATCACTAGCTCAGGCGATTTCGCTCAGACCAACAATTGCGGGTCGACCTTGGCTGCAAACAGCAGCTGTTCCATCTCGGTCACCTTCACTCCGACCACCTCCGGTACGCGCACGGGAGCCATCTCGATCGTCGACAATGCTACGTCCAGCCCACAGCAGATCTCGTTGACGGGTAGCGCGACTGGAGCGACGACGCCGACAATCACTATCTCGCCCACCAGCATGACTTTTGCCAGCCAAGTCGTGAATACGACTAGTGCGGCGCAGACGATCACGCTCACGAATACCGGATCGAGCTCACTCTCGATCAGCGCAATTGCCGCCTCGGGTGACTTTGCGCAGACAAACGGTTGTGGCACGAGCCTGGCCTCGCAGGCGAGCTGCAAAATCACGGTCACATTCACTCCAACTGCTACCGGCACCCGAACTGGAGCAATCACCTTTACGGACAACGCAGCATCCAGCCCGCAGCAGGTATCGCTGACGGGTACCGGATCCTCAGCTCCAACTGGAACGCTGCAAGCAAGTGCCACCTCGCTTTCGTTCGGCAGTGTGAACGTTGGCAGTACAGGCACCCAGAACATTGTGATCTCCAACACCGGCAGCGCAAGCGCAACCATTCAACAGATCAGTACTGGGAATGGGGCGTTTACGGTCTCCGGAGCCACTCTGCCTGCAACAGTCGCTGCGGGCGGATCGATCACTCTTTCCGTGGCCTTCAAGCCAAATACGACCGGAACCTTCTCAGGCACGCTTGCCATCCAGAGCAATGCGTCAAATCCGACACTCTCGGTTGGGCTCAGTGGTACTGGACAGGCCGTGCAGCACTCGGTAGCACTGTCCTGGACGGAGTCATCGGCAGTGAACGGATTCAACGTGTACCGTTCGACCCAGTCAGGTAGTGGGTACACGAAGATCAACAGCAGCCTCAACTCCAGTCTGTCTTACAAGGACACCACCGTGTCCGCCGGTCAGACTTACTACTACGTGGTGACGGCTGTAGATGCTTCGGGTAACGAAAGCACTTACTCGACGCAGGCTGCCGCATCTGTTCCGACTCCGTAAACACCTAGAAGTAATACCTTAAAGCGATCCGGGAAACGTCCCTAAGTGTACGAACAATGTACCTTGGGGATGTCTCTTTGGATCGCATTTGCGCTTGCGCCATGTATGATCAGGCTACTTAGCAGGTACAAATGCGCAACTCGTCGATTCGGGCTCTACTGCTCTGTTTGTGGGCAGGGGCGACGATTACGACAGGGAAATGAAGCACCTGGAAACACGGCTAACTTAAGTTCACGCATACGCGTTATTACCTCCTCGACCCTTTCGTAAGTTGTCGGCCCTCCTGAATGCAGAGTTAACTCTAGATCGCAATTACAAGTTGATCAGCTTTGCCCAGCTGTTCAGGATTCCTGAGGTGATGATGCAGTTCGTCCGCTTTCATCAGAACCGTCTTCTGTCGTTCTTGGCAGTTATATCTAGCTTTGTTTTAGCGAGTTGCGGGGGAGCATCGTCTCCTGCAAGTAACAGTAGCGCCCAGTCATTTGTGGCAGCAGTGTCCCCGACGAGCGTGACGTTTAGCAGCCAAGCGTTGAATTCAATGAGCACATCCGCGAGCGCGACGCTTACAAATAGCGGAGATCAAACTCTATCCATCTCTGGGGTGAGGATTACAGGCGACTTTCAGCAATCGAATGATTGCGGAGCGAACCTGGCTCCGAAATCAACCTGCACCGTTGCCATAACATTCAAGCCAACAGGTCTAGGCATCCGGACAGGCACGCTTTCCATAGCCGACAATGCCTCACAGAGTCCGCAGACTATTGCGCTGAGTGGAACTGGTGTAACTGCAGCACAGTTGACGGCAGCACCTTCCGCTGTGTCTTTCGGAACGGTCGCGGTCGGGCAGGCCAGCGCTCAAGCCCTTGCGCTGACGAACGACGGAGGGCAAGACATTACAGTCGATTCGATTTCTACAAGCGGAGCAGGAATCAGCCTGAGTGGGGTTTCTCTCCCTCTGGTGCTTGCTCCAAATCAAAGCACCTCGGCGCAAGTGCAATTTGCTCCCTCAGCGGCTGGAGACGTCAGTGGCGCAATCTATATTAAGAATGGCGGCGCTTATGTTGCGTCCATACCGGTGAGTGGAACTGGCGCGGTATCGTCCTCTCACGAAGTGATTCTCAGTTGGGTGGCCTCGCCGTCTCCGGTGCTCGGATACAACGCATACCGGGCACTCCAATCCGGCGGACCATACACCAAACAAACTTCGAGTGCGATTAGCGGAATAAGCTATACGGATCTAAATGTTCAGGCAGGGACTACATACTATTATGTTGTGACTTCAGTGGGGAGCGACAGCGAGGAAAGCGCTTTCTCTTCGGAGGTTCATACCGTAGTGCCAAGTCCATAGCTCGCGAATCGTGGATACATTTTTGGTTTCGAGAGTGGAAAAAAAGTTCCCACTGCGTAACGTGTGTGCCTGTTCAGAAGGACATCGTGCAATTAGAAATCTGAGGTAGCGCTGTAATCTGCTGAAAATCGGCTGGTTCTGGTTCCGGAGATGTGTTTGGTTTGGTTTGAAACGTGCTCCAAACCGCGTGGGAGGCTATTGCCGCATGCTCAGAACCGCGGATGGAGGAGAGCGTTACTTTGTCGCAGGCCAGGACATGCCGCCCTTGGATGTGATCTTCGGATCGACGCCGACCATGCAACTTGTCCGGACTAAGTTGGAGCAAGCTGCAAGGACAAATATCCCAGTTCTGATTCGTGGCGCGAGTGGTACTGGGAAAGAGATCATCGCAAAACTTGTGCACGTTAACTCTCCATGGAGCAACGGTCCATTCGTGAAAGTGAATTGTCCGGCGATTCCAGGCTCCCTGATGGAAAGCGAACTCTTCGGGTATGAGCGTGGCGCCTTTACCGGTGCATACACAAGGAAGGCGGGGCGTTTCGAGGCTGCCAATACTGGAACTCTCTTTCTGGACGAAATTGGGGATCTGGATGCGGGTTTACAGGCAAAGCTCTTGCAGGTGTTACAAGATGGAAAGTTCTGCCGCATTGGCGGAGAGACGGAGCACAAAGTTGAGGTACGCATCGTCTCCGCGACCAATCATTGCCTCGAAGACGACATGGGGAGCGGCATTTTCCGACAAGACCTCTTTTATCGACTTGATGGAATCGCTATCACACTGCCGTCATTGGCGGAGCGACGTGGCGACATTCCAATGCTGGCTAACTACTTTGTCGATCACTACAATGGCGTGTTCAGCCGCAGGACTCCGCATTTCTCCGAAGCTGGTATGAAGAAGCTGATGGAATGCCAGTGGCACGGAAATATCCGCGAGCTTGAGAATGTGATTCGTCGGTATGTGATTTTCGGGCAGGAAGATGCGTCGCTTGCGGACGTCAGTCGTAAAGAAAACGCAATCTACACGCCTGAAATTCCGCTGGACGGCGACATCTCCCTGAAGCAGATTACTCGTCGTGCGGTGCGCGAACTGGAATACAAAATCATCTCCCGCGTCTTGCTCGCACATCATGGAAACCGGACTAGCGCCGCACGAGCCTTGAAGATCAGCTATCGCGCTCTTATGTATAAAATCCGCGACAACGGTATTCCGCGGCTTCGTGCGGTAACGCAGAAGGCAGCCGCCGTTGATTCCGAACCTACTGAAATAGAGCAGACAATCGAAAACTCAGAAGCGGTCTAAGCAGGCAGGATTACGTTCTTCTTCCGCAAATGATTGCATACTGAAACACGGCCTGGACACCTAAGTCATTCAAATCGCGATACAAACCTTCTGGCACGTAAGTTGCATCATAGGTTCGTGATGTACCTTGCAGTTGTGGAGCCGCAAATGCTTAAAAAGACCCAAGCAGTTGCTATTTGCATTCTTGCGTTATCACTAACCGCATTCGCGGATAGAGAGGCGCATACCCTTGGGAATAAGGGGCTCCCGGTCAGAACTGATGTAGCTTCGACGAGCATGTACAGAGTTGAGGCGCGTGGTGGACATTGGAATGGTCGCCTAGGTCGAATCGGCCATGGCGATCCTCCAGGTCACCAAAAGTCAGTTCCGGAACCCGGCAGCCTTCTGGCATTTGGGACAGCGATGTTGTTAGGTGCTTCATCTTTGAAGCGCAAAGCAACCGTGCGTTAGACCAAACTCCGGGCTTTCAATAACTCGAACAGCGCACGTGAACCTGCGGCACTGTTCGAGTTTTTCGTTGTTATCGGCTCAGGAGTTTTTCGCTCCGGCGCTCACGATCTTGCAGGAACCAACAGAGTCCGCCCTCCATAGCTAGAGCCAACCCAAAGAATACAAATCCGCCTTTCTGGTGCAGCGGCCCATTGATGATGGAAGGATCCACGTGCATTGTCAGTAGACACAGGGTGACAATGCGGATGCCATTCTTGATCAGGGCCAGCGGAAGAACGGCCGCTATGAGCAGAAATCGGTATGACCTCTTTCGGAGGAAAAAGTAGGCGAGTAGGGACGACAGTACTAGCAGGGCGTAACTGGAGCGTATTCCACTGCACTCAGGCGCAATGTCTATGTCCAGCCCGCTGCTTAGGTAGAAGCTTGTTCCTTCACGCACGAAGGGAACCCTTAGCATCCAGAAAAGAGCACTGACTACGATGGACGATCCCCATTGTAGCCACCGCACCACAGAATTCAGTATCCAGTCAGGGAAGGGAACCGCGAAGAGCAAAAAGCCGAGAGCAAAACACGCTTTTTGCCACGCTATGCTGCCGTAGCAGGCGACGAAGGCACCACCAACCGCTATCAGGAATCCAACAACCGCCAGGACGATTTGATCCGACGCGGTGACCTGCGGCAATGAACTCAATCCAATGGTCTCCATTGCCAATCCGGCCAGGACCAGACCGAGCGCCAACGGAGTAGCCTGTGTGTTTGCGAATATCTCCCGTCGCTTTTGGAATAGCAGAAAAGCAGAGATCAGGGGGATCAACCACAGATTGGATGATTGCTCACTTGTTCGCGAAACTGCGAACCATGCAAGCAGATTTTCGTGAATATTCGCTGCCGCAATTACGCAAATGATGGCGAATGTCGCGTGATGGATTAACAGTCGTGGCCGCGGGTGAATATCAATTCCCACCTGGCCCTCCTTTCATGTTCAATCCTGTGCACATCGATTGCCGAACAAACCTGCCGATCGAAAATCTGGTGCATTTCGATACTCCAATAGAGGAAGAGAGTAGGAAACGAGTTGCAGCAACGGAAAGCACTTTTCCGAGCCGTTGGGCAAAAACCCGGCACAAGTGCAGGACGTCAAAACAGAGGTGATTGCATGTCCTTCAGTTTCTTCAGGTAGCGCCCTCTGGAACCCTGAGCTGTCGATCACTGCGCAAGCAGAACTATGGAAGTGCAATTGCATTCTTTGTAATGCTCGTCGCGCAGTACCGTCGTCAAAAGGACATAACTGTGAATGCCTCTGTTCCCAAGCCGACGCTCGCCTTCCACGTGAAGCCGATAGAGTCGCAGCAGCAGTTCCTGCACCAGATCGCAATTGAGTGTCGTCGCGCAGAGCGATCGAAGAAACGGTTCATTCTGGGGCTGCTCGCCGGGTTCGAACGCCAGCAGACCAGTGTGCTGCCCATCGCGACTGCGCTCTCTACGACTACTCGGGAGACGGACTCTCTAGGATGGTATGAAGAGAATTCCGTTCTTGGAGTTCTGTTCCCAGAGCTCGGGAATACAACGCCGGAGCTTGCTCAAGAAGCCATCCTGCAAAAGCTGAAGGTTGCACTTAAGCAAAGTGGAGTAACGGAGATTATGGGTGCCTCCGTACACATACTTCCAATAGATCTAGCCAGTCCGGTCCACAAAGTTGATGAATTAACAAAGAGCATCTATGGGCAAACGGCGGTTCCGTCCAGGAAGACGAGACTGCTACTCCGTGTGAAGCGCTTGATGGACATAGTGGGCTCCGCAGCTTTGCTCATTGCTTTATCGCCCTTGATGGCTGCGATCGCGCTGGCCGTAAAATGCGGATCTCGAGGGCCAGTGTTGTTTCGCCAGACGAGGGTGGGCTATGGAGGGTCGCCTTTCACCTTCCTGAAGTTTCGTTCAATGAGGGCGCAAAACGACGCGTCGCTTCACGAAAACTACGTGAAGGATTTCATCAGGGGCACAGCGTCCAAGAACAAAAACGACAAGGGCGAAGGCGTTTTCAAACTCACCACCGATCCTCGCGTAACTCCCATTGGCAAGTTTCTGCGGAAATCGAGCTTGGATGAACTCCCTCAACTCTGGAACGTTTTGCGCGGCGATATGTCGCTCGTAGGCCCAAGGCCCCCGATCCCTTACGAAGTTGAGTGCTACGATCTTTGGCACCAGCGTAGGGTTCTTGAACTCAAGCCCGGGATAACAGGACTATGGCAGGTTAGCGGAAGAAGCCGTATCGGCTTCAACGACATGGTCCGGCTTGACCTGCAATATGCACGAAACTGGTCACCGTGGCTTGATGTGAAAATCCTGCTGCAGACGCCGCTCGCCGTCCTCGGAGGTAGTGGCGCGCACTAGTACAGGTAGGCCTTAGCCAGCCTTACCCGTCTGGCTGGCTGCTGGTTTTCCATAGTGATACCCATATCCATATGACGAGTAGTAGGACGCTGATCCTTCAGCCGAGCGGTTCAATACAACACCCAGTAGCTTGTCGCGCGTAAATTCCTGCATCGCACGTTTCGCCAGTGTTGCAGGTGTAGATCGCGCACCCACGACGAGCAGCACGCCATCGCTCACTTCGGAGATAACTCGGGCGTCCGACAAAGGAACGACCGGCGGCGTGTCGATGAGAATCCAGTCGAACGAAGCCCTCATAACCTCAATCAATCGATGGAATCTCGAGTTACCCACGAGCTCTCCGGAGTTGGCTACGTGCGTTCCGCAAGGAATTAGGTAAAGACCTTCCAGCGATCCAGATTGAACTACGCTTTCAGCGCTAATACTTCCTGCCAAGTAATCACTAAGGCCGGGGCCGGTTGGACACTCCAGAATATTTGACAGGCCCCCGACACGCCGCATATCGGCGTCGATGATAAGCACCTTATGCTCACCCTGTAGCGCAAAGGCGTGCGCTAGATTGGCGGATACGAAGCTCTTGCCTTCCCCTGGAACAGCACTGGTCACACAAAGTACTTGCAATGATCCCGCACGCTGAATCTGATATAGGCGAGAGCGAAGCGTGCGGAATTGCTCCTGTCCAGCCACCTGAGAGTCGTTGCCAAGGAAAACAAGATTCCTGCCATGGATAGGCCAGTTGCGAGTTGGGCACTTTCCAACAATCGAGCTGACGTTGACTGCCGCACTGCTTTCGTTTGGTACGGGATCGCTGACGGTCTCAACCATTCCGACAGGGACGGCGTTGGCTGTGATATCGCCAGCCGGTTCTGGTTCGGGGGAAGTTAATCTTGCGGCAATAATATCGTCAACGTTCGGAATATCCGAGCTAATGCTCACGCCTTGCTGACGAGCTTTTTGCAGAGCTTCGTGGATGCGGCTCATTTATAGATTCCCTTCACCAGCGGGTCGTAGTCGTGCGACTTCAACGTTGTGCTCACGGAAGCTTCTGTGAAGTCATCATTCGTCACATGAAGCGAACTATGCTTTCTACTAATCTGGAGCTCACTCGCCGCGTTTTCGATGTGCCGGGCGGAAACTCTTTGCTCACCATCACAGAAAGCACCAATCATTCCGTGATCACATAGCAAGTTGATCAGGCGCACGATTCCCATTGAATATCGATGAATCAGGGCAATCGCTTCGGGCAAGAAGATTGAATCGTTGTCTTGCCTACCCGCCACTCGAATGCGGCGCATGATGTACTCTGCCGTCTGAGACTGGGAAAGAGGCAACGTTCGGCAACGCAAGGTGACCCGCTGCCGCAATTGTCGCAGCGACGGTCGTGCGAGGATCTCTTCCAGTTCTGTTTGCCCGGATAGCACGATCTGCAGCAACTTTTGCGTAGGAGTCTCGAGATTGGTGAGCAGTCTGAGCTCCTCAAGCGTGTCCGCAGACATTTGCTGTGCCTCATCGACGACCAGAACCACTGGACGTCCGAGTTCGTGCCTTTCCAAAAGCCAACTGTTCAGGGCAAGCAGGCGTCGGCTCTTCATCGCCGCATCGCAGGAAATCCCAAAGTCGGCCATCATGAAATCAAGAAACTCATCAGGGCGCATTCTGGGATTGAAGATGAATGCGCTGTCGGCGGCCTGCTTCGTCAACCACTGCATGAAGACATTCAGTAAGGTAGTCTTACCTGTTCCAACGTCTCCGGTAAGAACAATGAATCCCTTGCGATTTGTAATTCCATAGGCGAGCGTCGCCAGAGCTTCCCTGATTGGTTCCGTCACGTAGAGGAACCGTGGATCAGGGTTCAGGTTGAATGGCGCGCTCGTGAGCTTGAAATGTTTTTCGTACATGGATGATCACGCCCTGATCCGGTGATTCTGTTCAGAACCAATATCGCGTTTCGCCTTCTTAAACGGAACTGATGCAACTTTGTCAGTTTCCCGTGGTACTACTTCTGGAATTCCAGCCAAAACAGGGAGTCCGAGAACATCTACAACATCCTGCTCGGTACGAATAAAGTTCTCCCTGCGCTCAATCCCATAGGCAAATGCGGACCCGAGGGTCAGACCGAAAATAAGCCCGGCGGCCATGAATTTCAGACGGTTAGGGAAGGTGGGTTTAGCGGGCAAATCTGGAGGATCGAGCATCCGGAACTGCTCGCCTTCCTGGCGGCGTTCCAGGTCCGTTGCCATTTCTGACTGTGTTTTCTTATTCAGAATCTCGTTGTAGAACTGCAGCGCAGCGTCATGATCTCTCGTCAGAGACTTATATTGCTCTTCCACGCCCGGGCTTAGTTGCAAGCGCCCCTGCAGCGTCTTGACGTCCTGCTCAAGCCGCAATTGCTCGGCTCTCTTACTGCGGATCATCTCTTCCGTTAGTCTCAGGGACACACGTGCCTGGCGTGTTTCGGGTGATTCGGTCGCCAAGTCTTCTTTCTGTTGGGCGGGATCTGGCGGGGCATTAGCGGCACCCTTCAACTGTTCTTGAAGTTGAGCAAGCTGAGCTTTTGCCTTGACAACGTCAGGGTGTGCATCAGTGTACTTTGCCTTCAACCCAGCGAGAGCTGTTTGCTGAACCGCGATCTGTGTTTGAAGCTCACTGCGGTTTGCGCCACTCGGCAATGGCTTCCGAGCGAGTAACTGCTGCGAGAGTACGGATTCCTGCACGATGCGCTGCTGCTGTGCCTGGCTAAGTTCCTGGTTTGCAGATTCAAGGCGAGCCCTCGTTGAAGTGAGCATCTCCAGATTGCGCTGCTCGTCACTTGGCAACTGCCCGATGTATTTTCTCTTGAACTCGGCGAGTCTGGCGTCCTGTTCATCAAGCCTGCTCTTTGCTTCCGCAAGCTGGTCGGCCAAGAACTGAGTGGTTCCAGCAGCATGTTGCTGACGTACCTTCAGGTTCTCGCTCATAAACATCGACAGAATCTCGGAACACACGGCCTGCGCCGTACGAGGGTTGTCGGTCTCAGCCATAATGTAGAAGCCCGACGGAGCCCTACCGTTTTCATTGCGAATCGTCTTGACGTCAACCGCCCGGCGCAACTTCTCGACCTTGTCTTCCATGGAAGCTTTGCGAGCGTCTTTATAGAGTGCGAGAGATTGAATGATGGGCTCCAGTCGGGTTCGACTGAGAATCTGCTCCTTCATGGTCATTAAGCGCGCATCAAGTTCGTCCGTGATCATCGGGGTAACGAACTTGTCCGAGACTTTGGGTTGCTCAACAAGCACGAACGCCTGCGACGTATAGACCGGCGTCACCACGAAGGAAAGGGCTATGGCGCATATTGGCCCAAGCAAGGCCGGGACGGTTATCCACCAGAACCGTCGCCGAAATACTCCGAGGAGCTTCTCGAAACTGATTGATTGCTCTTCTTCTTCCATACGCTTTCTGACTGCAAGGTGGTTGCCAATTCACTCTGCCTTTGGTTTTTGCATAGCTAAAATAGCTTCCTTTATATCCAGCAAAACATGCGACCGAATGGAAACAGACACCCACCACCCGTATGATGCAGTCCTGAGCAGGAGCGCAAAAGAGTAACGCAATAGGCAATTGTGAAAAGTTTTTCCTACCTTTGAGTCACTCGATTTCCCACCAGCCCAAACGGGCTAAGGCACACGACGCACCCCATCCGGGGTTTTTGAGGACGCGTTCGGATGAACACCGAGGATTTCCCGTTGCGTTGTGGTACCTGAGGCACCGACTTTCGCTTGGGAATGCAAATTCTTGCCTACTCGGGACCATTCCGCAGCTCTTCTGGAGCTGATCCCCGGAGTTGGTGCAGAACATGGCGCTGTTCCGACCTGAGTACGCCCACTCTGATTGCGTCCTGAACCTAATAACAAAAGTGTTGGTTTGGCTGCTCAACTGCACTATGGCTTCTGCCGCGTGATGTTGCGAAATAAGGCAGTCCTTTGGGCGGATAACCCATGGTCAGGCGGTTCGCGAATTCTATGGAATTGGGTCACGACATGTGACTCAGAGGGCGAAGCTATGGAAGGGCACAAAGATAATGTCGCTGCCTTTGTATCAGCAACCGGACATAGCTTCACGGTGGAACCCCGATGGTATGCGATTCAAACGCGTGCCCGGCACGAGAAGCGTATCTGCCACGACCTCCAGCGACGAGGCATCAAGGCATACGTCCCAACGTTGCAACAGGAGCATCGATGGAGCGACCGGACAAAAACGGTAGAGCTGCCACTGTTCTCGTGCTACGTGTTTGTGAACTTAAGCATGAACCCGACGGAGCGCCTTGAAATCCTGAGGACCGCTGGTGTGTTTCGCTTTGTCAGCGTCAATGGGATGCCTGCGGCAGTACCGGAATCCGAGATTGAGAGCATTCAGACAGTCCTCGCCAATGGAGTTCCTCTGTCATCCTGCGAATACCTTCAGATCGGCCAGCGAGTTCGTATTCGCGGAGGCGCACTCGATGGCGTGGAAGGAATTCTGAAACGACATAAAAACGGAGACAGCGTTGTGATCTCCGTTGAGCTAATTCAGCAATCCTTGGAACTTGCGATTACCGGATACTCTGTCGAGCCTGTTCAGTCAACCGGCATCAAGGTACCCGCCTAGCTTGCAACATCTTCAAATGTCCCAAGCGTTCTCGAACCGCAATGATCTGGCGCGCTGACCGCTTTTCAGTTCGCTTCTATGAATTTGTTACTGGAGACACGAATCGATGAATGTTACGCCGACCATAAACTCGCGCCCCAAGGTTGCCGTGGTAGGAGTGGGCTACTGGGGCAAAAACCTGGTCCGGAACTTTTATGAATTGAATGCACTCGCGGCGCTATGTGATGGAGAAGCGGCAGTCGAGCAGAAGTGTCTCAGCCAGTACTCGGGAATCAAGTTCTATCGCGAGTTTGAGGCACTTCTTGCAGATGAATCGATAACGGCTTTGGCACTATCAACCCCTGCGGTGACTCACCATGACTTGGCCAAGCGAGCCCTGCTTGCAGGGAAGGATGTGCTTGTTGAGAAGCCCCTGGCAGTGAATGTGAATGAGGGAGAAGAACTCGTGCGTATCGCGGAAGCGAACGGGCGCATCCTCATGGTCGGTCACATTCTCCGCTATCACCCAGCGATTCTGAAACTGAAGCAGCTAATCAGTGATGGAACACTCGGCAAGATCAACTACTTATACTCAAACCGCCTCAACATCGGGAAGATTCGGAGCGAAGAGAACATTCTGTGGAGCTTTGCGCCGCACGACATTTCAGTAATTCTGTCTCTGCTCGATGAGATGCCGACGCGCTTGACCTGCCATGGTGGCGCCTACTTAAACTCGGCTATTGCCGACGTCACTCTCAGTCATTTCGAATTCCCCAGCGGAGTGCAGGCACATATCTTCGTCAGTTGGCTCCATCCAATAAAAGAGCAGCGCCTGGTCGTCGTCGGCTCGGAAAAGATGGCAGTGTTCGATGATACGGCGGAGCACAAGTTGGTCCTGTATCCACATAAGGTTGAGTGGAAGAACCGAATTCCGAACGCAATCAAAGCTAATGGCGAAGTCGTCGAGATCGAAAACAAGGAACCACTGCGGGAAGAATGCCTGCATTTCCTGGACTGCATTGAAAGCAGAACGTCACCGGTAAGCAACGGAGCGGAAGGCTTGCGGGTGCTTCGCGTTCTGGACGCGTGCGAACGCGCGCTGGGCAGGCCCGGTACCAGCATTCAAATGCCTGTGATCGAAGTCAGGCCAGAGCGTCCCTACTTTGTGCACCCCTCGGCGTTTGTCGATGATGGTGCAGCAATCGGCAAGGGGACGAAGGTCTGGCACTTCTCTCACGTCATGAAAGGTGCTGAGGTCGGTGAGCAATGCGTTATCGGCCAAAACGTAAACGTAGATGGTGGAACAGTCATTGGCAACAATGTGAAGATCCAAAACAACGTCTCTGTTTATACCGGTGCCGTGATCGAAGACGATGTTTTCCTAGGACCATCTTGCGTTCTCACCAATGTCACGAATCCCCGCTCTCAAGTAAATCGCCACTCGCTCTATGAGCCAACAACATTGAAGAGAGGCTGCACGATCGGTGCAAATGCAACCATCGTATGCGGCGTCACGATTGGGCGCTACGCCTTTATTGCCGCAGGCTCAGTTGTAACAAAGGATGTTCCGGACTTCGCGTTGGTCATGGGAAACCCCGCGCGCCAGGTCGGTTGGATGAGTCGGCATGGTCATCGACTCACGGACCCGGACTCGGCTGGCGTCATGCGTTGTCCAGAAAGCGGGTACAGGTACTCAGAGGTTGACCCCGGGGTGTTGCGCTGTCTTGACCTCGATGAAGAAGCTCCTCTACCTGCCGAGTTAAGAGTTGGAATCAAGTCCTACAAGCAGACAAAAGAGAAAGCAAAATATGAATGTTCCGCTGCTCGATCTTAAGGCTCAGTACGCAACTATCAAAGATGAAATAGATTCGGCCATTGCTGAGGTGCTCGATACGCAGCACTTCATTCTCGGTCCCAAAGTTGAGCAATGCGAGAGCGCAATTGCGGCCTACTCACAGTGTGCCTTCGGCATCGGTGTCTCATCTGGCAGCGACGCGTTGCTGGCCTGCTTGATGGCGGAAGGTATTGGTCCGGGTGATGAAGTGATCACCACGACCTACACGTTCTTTGCTACGGTGGGTGCGATCTCTAGGCTCGGAGCAAAGCCGGTGTTCGTTGACATCGATCCACTCACGTACAACATGGAGCCTTCACAGATCGCCTCTAAGATCACCGAGAAAACCAAGGTGATCCTGCCGGTTCATCTCTTTGGTCAAATGGCAGATATGGATCCGATCATGGATCTCGCTCGCGCGCACAATCTGGTGGTGATCGAAGATGCAGCTCAGGCCGTTGGTGCTGAGTACAAGGGAAGGCGCGCCGGGTCCATCGGGCACTACGGCTGCTTCTCATTCTTTCCATCCAAGAATCTGGGTGCTTTTGGCGATGGTGGAATGATCGTCACCAATGATCCGCAGCGTGCGGAGAAGCTGCGAATCCTCCGCGGACACGGGTCTAAGCCAAAGTACTATCACAGGATCGTCGGCGGAAATTTCCGGCTCGATGCTATCCATGCAGCCGTTGTACTCGCAAAGCTGCCACATCTTGATTCTTGGACGGCCGCGCGTCAGGAGAATGCCCGCAAGTACACCAAGCTGTTTGGTGAACTTGATCTTCCGATCGAATTGCCGTCTGTTGTGACCAATCGTCACATCTTCAATCAATGCGTGGTTCGCAGTTCCTCGCGCGACGAGCTACAGGCACACCTAAAGAACAAGGGAGTCGGCAGCGAAGTCTACTACCCAGTTCCTATGCACCTTCAGGAGTGTTTCGCCTACCTCGAATACAAGGAAGGCGCGTTCCCTGAAAGTGAAAAGGCGGCGAAGGAGTCATTAGCAATTCCTGTGTACCCAGAGCTCAGCGATAAACAGCTACGATACGTGGTGCAGGCAGTGGGCGAATACGCCGAAAAGACAATGGCGGCACCGTCGTCCGTGGGCATTGCGCAAAAGAAGGTCGCGTAATCGGAGTCTTCGCGCATCCATGATCAAGAAACTGCGTGTTGGTGATTGGGTAGAGGTCCTCGGCAAGGAGGAGGTCCTGAAAACTCTCGATGAGAACGGAGAGTTGGAGGGAATGACTTTTATGCCGGAGATGTTTCGCTTCTGCGGACAAAGGTTCCAGGTCCACAAGCGAGCGCATAAGACCTGCGACTACTCAACTTCGTACCCATACCACACGCGGCGGCTTGAGAACACTGTGCACTTGAAAACGCGTTGTGATGGAGAAGCGCATGATGGTTGCCAAGCTGGATGTCTGCTGTACTGGAAGACTGCCTGGTTGAAGCGCATCCCCGCGCCACAGGACCACACCGCAACACTGGTGGATATAGGCTCGAGCAGTGTGAACCCTGGCTGTACCGAAGCAGCAGTTTGGGCGCACACCAAGGTGGTCTACTCGGGCGCGGCTCCGAAATATATCTGTCAGGCCACACGCATCCGGAACGCTACCAAGCCTTTGGCGTGGTGGGACATCAATCAGTACATCGAGGACTACACCTCTGGAAATGTACCGTTGCGGCGCGTAGTAGATGCGCTGGTCTACTCCTGTTATTACCATCTCTGCCAAGCAGGCATTGGACTGGGTCCGGCCATGCGATGGTTCTACAACAAATTCCATAAATTGTGGGGCGGCACTCCATTTCCCCGCACTTCCGGCAGTATTCCTGAGGGTGAGCCGACGCCATCCCTCAAACTCAATCTGCAGCCAGGTGAGTTGGTTCGCATCAAGACGCAGGAGGAGATACTGAAGACCGTGGATAGCTCTAACCGGAATCGTGGAATGTACTGGGACGCTGAGCTCGTACCTTATTGTGGCAAGACCTATCGCGTTCTTAGGAGCATATCCCGTCTTATAGATGAAAAGACTGCGAACATGGTCGAGATGAAAACCCCCGGCATTGTGCTTGATGACGTGGTCTGTCAGGCGCGTTACAGTCCGTGCCGGATGCTCTGTCCCAAGAGCATGTATCCGTATTGGAGAGAGATTTGGCTGGAAAGAGTTAACTCGAGCGCTCCGGAAGTAAAGTCCGAGCTCGAGGGTGCTGCAACAGCTCCTTCTTCGTGCATGTGAATTCCGCATTTACCTCACCACTGGTGCAATACATGGCTGCTAACGAGAGCAATTCACTTCGATTCATTGAGACGGGAATACCCGGTGCATTCGTCATTGAGCCTGTGGTTAGGAGCGATGATCGTGGGCACTTTATGAGAGCGTGGTGTCTGAACGAATTCGCAGATCATGGCATCAACTTTGTTCCCTTGCAGGCCAGCTTTGGATCAAGCGTTAAGAAGGGCACACTGCGGGGTATGCATTATCAGATTGCACCAGCACTTGAAGCAAAGCTCGTTCGTTGCACCAGCGGAGCAATGTTCGACGTTGTACTCGACGTGAGGCCTACCTCACCGACTTACGGGAAGTGGTATGCAATGGAGTTGACGCAACAGAACGGTCGAATGATGTATCTGCCTGAAGGTTGTGCGCACGGATATCAAACACTGCAAAACGACACCGAGATGCATTACATGGCATCAGCCGTCTATACGCCAAATAAAGCTCGCGGCGTGCGCTTTGATGATCCCGCCTTCAAAATCCATTGGCCGTTGCCTGTCAGCGCCATATCTCAACAGGATTGCAACTGGCCCTTAGTCGAAAGCTGCGTCGCACGCTGAACAATCCCTCGGACTAGAGATCAGATATGAAAACACCTGACCAACCGCTGGTTAGTGTCGTCACCCCGGTCTTCAACGGAGCTTCCTATTTAGGGGAGTGCATAGAGAGTGTTCTGAAGCAGACTTATCAAAACTTCGAATACCTCATCGTCAATAACTGCAGCACAGATGCAACGCTGGAAATCGCGAATAAGTACGCGGAGATAGATCAAAGGATTCGCGTCTATTCCAACGACGAATTTCTGGATGTCATCTCGAATCACAACAAGGCATTTGGCCTGATTTCGCCGGAAGCCAAGTACTGCAAAGTGGTTTCCGCCGACGACGCGATCTTTCCCAAGTGCATTGAGCGATTAGTCGAACTGTGTGAGGCAAGCCCGTCGGTAGGAATTGTTGGTTGTTTCCAAGTCAGCGGAACAGTCGTGAAGTGGCAAGGGTTTCGTTACCCGACACAAGTCTTCGATGGCCGCAGCATCGGTCGTCAGTATTTCCTCGAAAATCAGGTATTCGTAGATGGACAGCCTGTGTTCGGGATCGGGAGTCCGACCTCACTGATGTACCGCGGTGACCTGGTTCGTAACAGCCCGATGTTCTATCCCAACTCTTCGCCGCATTCAGACACGAGTGCGTGCTATGTCTGTCTACAAACTTCGGACTTCGGATTTGTGTACGAGGTGTTGGCATTCGAGCGGATCCACAGTGAAACGCAAACTGCCGAATCACTCAAGATCAATCGCTACTTATCAGCTGCGCTCAATGACCTGATTCAGTACGGGCGCTATTACCTGTCGCCACACGAAGTAACAGATCAAATTCGCAAGACGCTGCACGCATACCATCGTTATCTCGTCGTGAACCTGTGGTCGAAATCGCGGGATCAGGAGTTCTGGCGATACCACCGCGGCAGACTTGAGGAACTCGGGTACCCGCTTCATCGAACCGACCTTCTCAGAGCAGGCGTCGCAATGATCCTTGAAGAAGCGATCAACCCAGGATTGGCAATTCAGAAACTTCGGAAGCGAATCGCGCTGACCCGGGCATCTGGCGAGTATCGGGTTGTTCAGAAGAAAGCCACTTCGAGTGGCAAAGAGATTGTTCCGGCGTGGATGCAAAAGGATTAGTGGAATTGGGGGGCAACAATGAAAGTGGTTCTATTTTGTGGAGGCTTGGGACTCCGGATTCGAGACGCAGAAAACATCCCGAAGCCGATGGTGCAAATTGGGTATCGTCCGATTTTGTGGCATGTGATGAAGTACTATGCTCATTTCGGGCATCGCGACTTCATACTCTGTCTAGGCTATCGCGCCGATGTGATTAAGGATTACTTCCTCAATTACAACGAGTGTGTCTCCAACGATTTTGTCCTTTCCAGTGGCGGGAAGAAGTTGGAGCTACTCAACAGCGATATCCAGGACTGGAAGATCACGTTTGCCGACACCGGACTGAATACCAATATCGGCCAACGGCTGAAGGCAGTAGAACAATACCTTGAAGGTGAAGAAGAGTTCTTCGCCAATTACAGCGACGGACTGACTGACCTACACCTTCCATCGCAGTTGGAGCACTTTCACGAGCATGACAAGGTCGCGAGCTTTCTCTGCGTGCGGCCTAATCTCAGCTACCATGTGGTAACGCTCGAAGAGGGAAATGAAAATCTGGTCTCCAACATCGACGCCATCAGCAATGTCGATATGCGTATCAATGGTGGTTTTTTCATTTTCAAGAACAGGATCTTCGACTACATCCGCCAGGATGAGGAACTTGTCGCTGAGCCGTTCCAAAGACTTGTGAACGAACAGCAACTGGTTGGCTATCGCTACGACGGTTTCTGGGCAAGTATGGATACCTTCAAGGACAGACAACACCTTGAGAGTCTCTATACCGCGTCGTCGGGTCCGTGGGCGTTGTGGAAGAGAACAAATGGAGATGCACGAAACCATCACGCGGCACTGGCAGGAAAACTCGTAGTGAGCTCTTCTGCCGCTTGAACGGCCAACCTTGGGAGGATCTTGTGAACGTTGATACAGCGCTTCAGCAATTGGAGATCGACGGCCGTCCGATTCGCGTTGGAATGATTGGGGCCGGTGCGACAGGGCGAGCGGTAGCACTGCAACTCGGAACCCCCGTTCCCGGCATGCGGCTCGTAGCGATCGCAAACCGCACTCCTGAACATGGGGAGCGTGCGTTCCGAGAAGCGGGCATCGAGAAGTGGAATCGCGCCGATTCGGCGAGCGCGGCGGAATCATCCATTTCGCGCGGAGTTCCTGTTATCACCGACGATCCTTTGGTGCTCACACGTTGCGATTGCATTGACATCGTGCTCGAAGTGACTGGATCGGTAGAACCTGCGACTCGGGTCGTGCTTGATGCAGTTGATCATGGTAAGAATGTTGTATTGGTCAACGCTGAACTCGATTCACTAATCGGTCCCATTCTGAAGTCAAAGGCCGACAAGGCGGGTGTGGTGCTGACCCACACGGACGGAGACGAGCCCGGAGTTGCCATGACTCTGCTCCGTTATCTCCGCACGCTGGGGCTGCGCCCCGTTGCTGCCGGAAACATCAAGGGCATGGTGGACTACTACAGAAATCCTGACACGCAGCGAGCATTTGCCGAAAGAAACGGTCAGGACGTAAAGAAGGTTACGTCATTTGCAGATTCCACAAAGTTGTCCATGGAAACGACTGTCCTGGCCAACGCAACTGGATTCCATGCAGGACGGCGCGGAATGTACGGTCCTAGCTGCACAGACGTTCGCGAGATTTCTGGGCTTCTGCCGCCTGAACAACTGCTCGAAACAGGATTGGTTGACTATGCCCTCGGAGCTGCTCCTCACACTGGAGCGTTCGTTGTCATTTATGAGGACAACCCGCTGAAAAAAGTGCAGTTGAGCTATTACAAGCTGGGAGATGGACCGTTCTATACGTTCTACACGCCTTTCCATTTGCCTCATCTACAGATCGCCTCAACGATCGGCCGAGCAATGATTCATCAGGACGCAACCGTCGCTCCGATCGGTGGTCCCGTCTGCGAGGTGGTTGCCGTTGCGAAACGCGACCTGAAGGCAGGCGAGCGCCTCGACGGCATTGGTGGATTCTGCACCTATGGGCTGATCGAAAACACGACAGAGGCCCGAAGCATTTCTGCTTTGCCCATCGCGCTTTCAGAAGGTCGCATCCTGATGCGTGATGTTGCTAAAGACGAGGTCCTCTCGTTCAGGGACTTAGAAGCTAAGCCCTCGGGGCTGGTCGAGACGCTGTGGCGGCAGCAGTTTGAACTATGGCCTGCGCATTCTGAAGAGACGCAGGAATCACCTGAACCGGCACCCCTCGGTCGCTAATTTCTTCCAGCGCACGCCCGCTATCGCCGGGTGATTGCGTGTCGTGCAACTTAAAACATGATCAATCGTTCCTTCTGGAAAGGGCGTCGAGTGTTCGTCACCGGACACACCGGCTTTAAGGGAAGCTGGCTGTCCCTTTGGCTCGATTCTCTTGGCTGCGAGACTACCGGTTACGCACTCGATCCTCCCACGCAGCCAAGCCTTTTCGAACAGGCTGGCGTAAGCGCGGCAATCCACTCCATACGTGGTGACATCAGGGATTATGCGCGCCTCAAAAGCGCGCTAGCCGAGTGTCGTCCTGAAGTCGTCATTCACATGGCGGCACAATCCAGCGTTCTCCGAGGTTACGCAGATCCCATCGAGAATTATTCCTCTAACGTGATGGGAACTGTGAACCTGTTCGAGGCATTGCGGCAACTGAAGCAGCCATGTGCTGTCGTCAATGTCACCAGCGACAAATGCTACGAGAATCGCGAATGGCCCTGGGGTTATCGCGAAAACGAACCCATGGGTGGCCGAGATCCGTACTCAAATTCCAAAGGATGTGCGGAGCTTGTGACCCATGCCTATCGGGAATCATTCTTTCCTCCCGAGTTGATTGCTGAGCACGGAATCGCCGTAGGCAGCGCTCGTGCGGGTAATGCAATTGGCGGAGGGGATTGGACGTACGACCAACTAATTCCTGACTTGATGAGGGCTTTCATGTGTGGCAAGCCGTGCCTCATCAGGAATCCGGCGGCCTATCGCCCATGGCAGTTTGTATTGGAACCACTCTACGGATACCTGATGCTCGCTGAAAGA
The DNA here is from genome assembly GCF_059726255.1 of Koromonas humicola. NCBI lineage: Bacteria > Pseudomonadati > Acidobacteriota > Terriglobia > Terriglobales > Koromonadaceae > Koromonas > Koromonas humicola. The sequence goes on along the minus strand of NZ_AP040873.1, from coordinate 2,793,406 downwards.
CTTCTGGAAGACGGCGCGCAGTTCGCTTCCGGATGGAACTTCGGCCCGCCTGATTCTGACACGAAGCCCGTCTCGTGGATTGCCGATGAATTGGTACAGCAGTGGGGCGACGATGCCCGTTGGGTGCAAGACAAGTCAAGCCATCCACACGAAGCGCATGCTCTTAAGTTGGACGCTTCGAAAGCAAGAACGATTCTTGGATGGAGTTCCGTCCTTACATTGAAAGAAGCTCTGAAATGGATTACGGACTGGTATCGCTCCTGCAGCAGGGGAGAGGATATCGCGGCGTTCACGCGTAACCAAATCGAAGAATTCCAATCACTAAGTTCAAAAGCGTGCGAGCACTATCGCCCTGGGGAGGATGCAAGAGATTCCAACCTTAATACCAACAATTGTGAGCACAATTCTCATCCAAGGCTGTAGAGGTGCGAAGGATGTCTACGCCAAAAGTTCTTATTCTGGGCACCGGAATGGCTGGCTTCGGAGCCGCACATAGACTCCATTCCGAGGGCGTCACCCCTGTCATGTATGACAAGAACTCATACTATGGTGGCCATACTACTTCGTTCCGACACGACAATGGATTCATCTTTGATGTGGGGCCGCACATTTCTTACACCAAGGACCCACGCATCCAGGAACTCTTTGCGAATAGCGTGGATCAACGGTACGAGACGATCCAGATTCACCTGAACAATTATTGGCGTGGATACTGGCCAACTCATCCGGTACAAGTCAATCTTCGCGGCCTACCTGATGACGTCGTGATTAAGTCGATCGAAGACTTTGTGGAGGAGCGCCAGGCCCCGGAACGACCAATCAGAAATTATGCCGATTGGTTGCTAGCAAGCTTCGGCCGCACTTTCGCCGAACAGTTTCCAATGCGCTACACGCGAAAGTATCACCTGACCAGCGCTGAAAATCTCAGCACCGATTGGCTTGGACCACGCATTCACCGGCCCAGCCTCGAGGAAATGTTGCGTGGCGCAATCTCGTCCGTTCCTCCGCAGGTACATTACATTACTCATTTCCGCTACCCGACCGATGGCGGTTTTGTGCGTTACCTCAGCCAGTTCGTACCCATGGGGAATCTGAATCTCAATCACGAGGTCGTCAATATAGACCCGAATGCGAGAGAGGTCCGGTTCGCCAATGGTGCGGTGGCCCAATACGACGCGCTTGTGTCATCGGTTCCTCTTCCGGATCTGGTCCGCATGATTCCCAGCGCGCCAAGCGATGTTGTTGAGGCCTCCAAGCGTCTTGCCTGCTCGTCATGTGTGCTGGTGAACCTCGGCATCAATCGCGAAGACATCTCTCGTGCGCACATGACGTACTTCTATGACGAGGACATCTGCTTTACTCGCCTTGGATTCCCGCACATGCTTACGTCGAGAAACGCACCTCCCGGTACTGGGAGCATCCAGGCCGAGGTGTATTTCTCAGATAAATACAGGCCATTCTCCGGAAAGGTTGAAGACTGGATCGAGCCGGTTATTCGCGATCTTCGCCGTGCCGGACTCCTCCATGAGGACGACCAGATCCTATTCTCGAAGGCGATGTATCTCAAACACGCCAACATCATTTTTGATCTTGAACGTGCAGAGGCCGTGAAGACCGTCCACGGTTACCTTGATGACATCGGCATTTCGTATTGCGGTCGCTACGGCGAGTGGGGATATCTCTGGACCGATGAGGCTTTCAAGAGTGGTGAGGGTGCTGCGCAACGCGCGCTCGCCGGACTCGACCGGCCCCGTAGTCTGAGCAGTGCTGCTGTGAATCTGGCTGAAAGCGCCTAGTTAAGAATGATCAATCTCAGTTTTCCCGGTGGTAGTGACGCTCCGATCAAGATCCTATGCCTCGGCGCACACTCCGATGACATCGAGATCGGCTGTGGCGGTACGATTCTTCGATTAGCTCGACAGTATCCAAATGCAGTGTTCCATTGGGTCGTATTCAGCGCCTGCGGAATTCGCCGCACGGAGGCACAAAAGGCTGCTGGCTGCTTCGTCGGTGCCGATCGCCTCGAGCAATTGCTGTTGAAGGAATTTCCTGACACCTGCATGCCATTCGTCGGTGCCCACGTTAAGAGCTTTTTCGAAGAACTAAAGCCCATCTCGCCCGACCTCATTTTTACTCACAACAGCCAAGATGCCCATCAGGATCATCGACTCATTTCGGAGTTGACGTGGAACACATTCCGCGACCATTTCATTCTTGAGTACGAGATACCGAAGTATGACGGCGACATGGGAAGACCGAGTGTCTTCGTTCCACTTCGGACGGAGCAGTATGAGAAGAAGATCGCGATCTTGATGGAGAGTTTTTCCTCTCAGCGAACGAAACGTTGGTTTGAGGAGAACACATTCCTTGCGCTTATGCGTCTTCGGGGTATGGAGTGCAATGCTCCCAGTGGATTTGCCGAAGCTTTCTACTGCCGCAAGATGATTCTCTAGCCCCGACAATACTTCAAAAGGAGCACAGGATTATGACGTTAAGCAGTTGGGGTCAAGCATGCAGGATCTGAAAGAGCGCGCGCTGCGGAGCGGAGCAGCTAAGATTTGCGCGCAGGCAGCGAACTTCGCATTGCGAATGGGATCTCTGATGATCCTCGCGCGCCTCCTCGATCCGAAGGATTTTGGATTGGTCGGCATGGTTACATCGGTGCTCGGAGTGTTTACCGTATTCCGAGACTTTGGTCTGTCTGCGGCCGCAGTGCAGCGAACGACCCTAACCGAAGAACAGTCGTCCACTCTATTTTGGATAAACTTGGGAGTCGGCGTGGTTCTCTGTTGCGTGGTTCTAGCCGTCTCGCCACTTGTGGTCGCGTTTTACCATGAGCCGCGGCTGCTGGGAGTCACCGCTGTTCTCGCGACAGCGTTTGTCTTCAATGCAGCTAGCGTTCAGCATACGGCGATACTTGAGAGACAGGTGCGATTCACCACACTGTCGATCCTCGAAATCTGTTCTCTGTTGGTCAGCACCGGAAGCGGCGTGGCAATGGCGACCCATGGTTTGGGATATTGGTCTTTGGTCGCGACAACGACGGTTACTCCGCTCGTATATACAGTGTGTGTATGGACGCTGACTCGGTGGGTTCCGGGCAGAGCGCACCTGAACATCGGCATTGGTTCGATGATGCGCTTCGGGAGTGCTGTCACTCTCAACAGCTTCGTCATGTACCTGGCCAACAATACCGACAAGGTTCTGTTGGGTCGCTTCTGTGGAGTCGAGGCACTAGGAATCTATGGCAGGGCGTATCAACTGATTACGATTCCTTCTGAGAATCTGAATTCTGCTGCGGGTGCGGTCGCATTCGCAGCGCTTTCGCGTGTCCAGCATGAGCCGTCACGCCTTCGGAACTTTTTTCTAAAAGGCTATTCGATTATCCTTTCGCTTTCGATTCCAATCACGTTTGCCTGCGCGCTCTTTGCCGAAGACATGATTCGGGTAGTTCTCGGCGCGAAGTGGAGTGCGGCAGTTGTCGTATTCCGGTTGCTTGCACCAACCACCCTCGCGTTCGCAATGCTGAATCCGCTAGGGTGGCTGCTGCCTTCAATTGGCTTGGTCGGACGCAGTCTGAAGATTGCCTTAGTGCTGGCTCCGCTCATGATTACGGGATTCTCCATCGGGCTTGCTCGCGGAGCGATTGGTGTCGCGTTCTCGTATTCCTGTGTCATGATGCTCTCCGTCATTCCTTTGATGAGCTGGGCTACCCGTGGCACCGTAATATCTCTCCGCGACTTGCTACATGTCATTGCTCGCCCGTTTGCGGCAGGGCTCGTTTCCGCCGCAGTAGCGGGTGGACTACAACTGTTTTACGGTCCTCACCTGCTTCCACTTCCACGGCTTCTTGTAGGTGTGTTTGTGTTCTTCTGCACCTACCTGACGATCCTGCTATTTGTGATGGGGCAGAAGTCATTTTACGTGGGTCTCTTCCGAAGCTTTCAGAAACCTGCACCCCTCGATGGCGAGATTCTAGTGGCGTAAGAATCGAGGGCAAATGCACCATCCGAAGATCAGGTGAAGTTGAATGATCAATTACGAAAGATTGCCTCGGCTGGCGCGTTCCTCGTACGTGGTGTTGGGCGTGGTAGTCATGACGGTTTGCCTGAGCTTGTATTGCGGTCGCGGTGCAAGTTCGGCAACCAGTTCAAACACGGGTACGATTGAGAGTCCTGCCCCAACCCCTCCCACCACGCCAGCTCCAACTCCAACGCCCACCCCTACTCCAACTCCAACGCCTGCCACGCCAAGGACCTACACAACAAATTTCGCCGCCGCCGAAAACCCGATTTCTGAGAATGGTCAATGGATAGGTGGCAAGGGTGTCGGACTTGACTGGGCAGACATCGCGACTAAGCCCGGCCTCGCCTACGGTACCGAATCCGGCACTGCAAGCTACGATGACTCCACTGCATTGTTGACCGGAACCTGGGGCGCAAACCAAGTGGCAGAAGCAACGGTTCATAGCGTCAACCAAAGTGAGGCTGTGTACGAAGAGGTAGAAATAAGACTTCGTAGCTCACTCTCCGCTCACCTTTCTACTGGCTACGAAATCAATTTCCGATGCCTGAAAACCTCCAATGCCTATACTCAGATCGTGCGTTGGGACGGTGCCTTTGGGAAATTCACATACCTAAATTCAGCAGGCGGTGCTCAGTTCGGTGTGAAGGAAGGCGACGTAGTAAAGGCGACGATTGTAGGGAACGTCATCACCGCGTATATCAACGGGGTTCAGGTTCTGCAAGCCACCGACAGCACCTATAGTAGCGGGAGCCCGGGAATGGGTATTTTCCTTGGGGGAACCGGTGTTGCGAACACCGATTATGGGTTTACCAGCTTCATGGCATCAGATAACATCTAGCGCTTGTAGTCCTGCGGTTATGAAGATATGGCCGTTTACGAGATCAATCCGCTGCAGGATAGTAGGTGGAGTGAATTCGTATCACAACACCCGCGTGCAGGGGCATTTCATTCTCCCGCGTGGCTGGAAGCGCTGCGCAGGACATATGAGTATGTCCCTCTAGTTCTCACTACTACCCCGCCCGGCAGTCGACTCAAAAACGGTTTTGTGTTTTGTACTGTGGATAGCTGGATTACCGGACGGCGCTTGGTGTCGCTCCCATTTTCCGATCATTGTGAGCTGCTGGGAGGCGCCGAAGCGCAAACGGAGCTCCTCAACCATATCCGTACTCAAGTTCTCAGTCGAGAAATCAAGTACGTCGAGTTCCGCCCTCTCACTTTAGCGAACTCTCCCAATTCCGCGGGGCTCAATCCATCGGAGCGATTCTACCTTCACACGTTGTCGCTTGAAGATTCGATAGAGAACATCTTTCGCAGAATGCACAAGGACTGCATACAGCGAAAGATTCGCCGAGCGGATCGAGAGGCACTGCGATACGAGAGCGGACGCTCTGAACACCTGCTTTCGGCTTTCTATCACTTGCTGCTGCAAACGCGCAGAAGACATAGCCTTCCCCCTCAACCGTACGACTGGTTTCGCAATCTCATAAGCTGTCTCGGTGAAAGCCTTACAATTCGCGTAGCGTGGAAAGACGACATTCCAGTCGCCTCACTTCTTACTCTTACGTTTGGTAAGACGGTCACGTACAAGTACGGTTGCAGCAACGATCGATTCAATCATCTCGGCGGCGTGCCGTTTCTGTTCTGGAAGACGATACAGGAGTCCGTTGAGAATGGAATGCGTACGCTCGACCTTGGACGATCGGATATTCACAACGAAGGACTGGCGACGTTCAAAGACCGTCTTGGTGGTGTTCGTACGCAACTGACCTACTTCCGTCAGGGTGGGCACGAACGTCAGAATCCCATGTATCCGGAATGGGTTTCGCACGTTACATCGCAGATCTTTGCTCATCTGCCAGACGCCGCATTGGCTGCGTCTGGCAGATTTCTGTATAGACACCTCGGCTAGTGCGGGCATCTAATCGTTTGTGCCTGATCGGTGCGACTCTGAAGCCGAAAATGCGGGTCCCGGTTGCAAACGGCAAACCGCGGCCCATGGATGCATGCGACGACTAATTGAGCATTTTCGGATCCCGGAATCTAATCTCCCTGGAACCTCGAACAATGTTGTAACCAGTCCGCCGGGCTTCTTCAAGCTTGAGGACGGAACAGTTTGTTATGGCTCGTCATCGCTGGGCGCCGGCGCTCCTACTGCTAAAGCCCTCTTATCTTCAGTTGGTCACACAGTCTCCTCCCCGAACTCCCTTTTTCCTTACAATCCGGACGAACTCATAGATAACCTGTTGCTGGAGCGTTATCCATCGAGTGAGCGCTCGGTTGCGATGGAGTCTGTCCTGCGCTCCATCTATTACACCTTCCGGCCACTACTGCCCGTTAACATCAGAAAGCACATTCAGCGCCTGTACTTCTCCGGATGGGAAACGAATCCTTTTCCGCATTGGCCAGTGGACTGCACCGTCGAGCACCTGCGAAAGCGGCAGCTTGCAATCCTGATGAAGTCACAGGGACTTGAGGTCATGCCGTTCATCTGGTTTTGGCCAGACGGGCACGAAAGTTGTTTGGTTGTAACGCACGATGTGGAGACGCGTTCTGGTGCGGATTTTTGTTCTGCGCTGATGGAGATCGACGAGTCGTATGGGATCACCGGATCTTTCCAAATCATTCCGGAGTCGCGATATCCAGTCGGAACTGAGTTACTTGATAGCATCCGTCGACGCGGGTTTGAGATCAACGTTCACGATCTCAACCATGATGGGAACCTCTTCCTCGACCAGCACGAGTTTACGAAGCGCGTCGCCACAATCAACCGTTACGGACAGGAATTCAAGTCGAAGGGATTCCGCTCTGGGGCAATGTATCGGAATCAGCAGTGGTTCCACGCCTTAGAGTTTGAATACGACATGTCGGTGCCGAATGTAGCTCACCTGGACCCACAGCAGGGGGGATGCTGCACTGTATTCCCATATTTCGTTGATGCCATGCTTGAGATTCCAGTTACAACGACTCAGGATTACGCTCTGCTCCACATACTTGAGCAGCATTCAATCGACCTCTGGATTCAAGAGATCGAACTCATCCGCAAGCAGCACGGAATGATCAGCATTCTCGTGCATCCCGACTACATTCAGAGTGAGAAGGGACAAGAGCTGTACCACGCGCTGCTTCAACACGTCAGCAAGTTCATCACAGAACAGAACGCGTGGCATGCCAAGCCCGGTGAGATAAACCATTGGTGGCGCACTCGCAATCAACTCAGTCTCATTTGCGACAAAGGGGAATGGAAGATCACTGGCGAGGGCAAGGAGCGTGCCCGCATTGGTTATGCGTGCAGAAGGGGAGACAGTATCATCTATCAGCTAGAAAGCTCTTTAGCAGAAGCCGATTTCTCATAACCGAAGTTGCTCGTCGTTTCTAGGAGGTACTCTGAGGGTCTATGGAGTCGAGCCTAGGAATTCGTAACGTTCGATCTTTACTGCTACTCCCTCCCATTCTCCTGCGGATTCTTTTCTCACGATCATTCCGTCACAGAGTGTCAATATCCTGCAGGACGTAGTGATCTCACTTGGGAAAGTGACAAGAAACCGGACGGAGTCTCTCAATTCCAGATCTTTTGTTACCTGCAAAAACACTCCACTTGCACTTATGTCACGCGTGAAGACGCTGACTTTTGCGCCATCGTCAAACAGCACCTCGACAGGAATCTGCAGTGGAAAGCGAGCGGCGGTGCGGTGATCAATAGCGTTCATCGACATGCATTCAGGCCCTGGGGGAACTGACTTTCGTGTAGATTCGTTCATGTTTGTGGTTGACGCTCCGTTCGAAACGGCACGACTTGTGCGCGATACGTGCACTTTTATAACCGAAGTTACACGTCCTAAATGCAGGTAAACAGCGGGTGTTTGCCAGCGAAGATGCAAGTCCATGCATTATGTGGTCATGAACTTTCGCATTTCGTACTGACTTTGACGATTCCTCCGCGAATTGTGGACATCGGATGCTGTTTACCGCGACTGACTCTCGCGCTGGGTGTCAGGTGTTTCAGGCAATCTGGATTTGCGAGGTTCTGCAGTATGGATGCGTCGGGGTTAAAGAAGAAGATTGTAAGAGAAGGAAGGAAACCTGGTTCCGACCTCGTACCGAGAGTTCTTCTCGAACCATTGCGGCTCCCGAGGACTGCGAGATAAAGAAGATAGGGAGACCTGCAGTGGGCACTTAGGATTCGCAGGTCTCCAATTGATTTGTGCGCTACTCCTGCTCTGGTTATTCAGCCTTGCTCAATCTGATCCCGTAAATTTCCTGTAATTCATCTCACTTTTGTGGAACTAACCCCTGCCTTCTCGGTAATACTGGTAGGACCTAACGTTGTCCGCAACGCCGTGAGCTCGATGCCCTTGACCGATGTCCTATCGGAGCCCGAACTCCTCCGCCTCGCCATCTCTGGTGACGAGCAAGCCTTTGCTGCGCTCTACGAGCGTTTGAAAGGGAATGTGTACCGATTCGCCTTGCATATGACCGGTTCGGTGTCACTGGCTGAGGATATTACCCACGACTCCTTCATTACTTTGATGGAGGAGGGGCAGAAGTTCGACGAAACCAAGGGCCAGGTGGTGTCCTTCCTTCTTGGCATTGCCCGCAACTTTGTCCGCCGTGCCTATCGTTCTGAGGCGCGGGAAGAGTCGCTTACCTCTGAGAACGAGCAGGGAGAAGAGGTCGAGCTTGTTCTGGAAAGTTCGCATGACACGATCGCCGAGGTCCTTCGAGGTGAAACTGTCGACCTGGTCCGAGAAGCCGTACAGTCCTTGCCGCCACACTACCGCGAAGTAATTGTCCTCTGCGACCTCTGTGAAATGTCCTATGCCGATGCCAGTGCCCAGCTCGGCTGCAATTTAGGAACGATACGCTCGCGCCTGAATCGCGCTCACAGCCTGCTCGCAAAAAAACTCGAAACTCGTATCCAGCCCTCTGGCAAACAGGCTGGTGGACTCATTCAAGGGTGTTTGCTATGAGATGCAAAGACTTCGACGCTCAAATTGACGAGATGCTCTCCGGCGTTCTCCATCCCGAGGCGAACCAGCATGCACAGCGGTGTGAACGGTGCAATTCGCATCTGCGTGCCCGTACTGGCCTCCGAGCCAACCTTCGCAAGTTGGCTGCGGCGGGGCCTGCCGGGCCTTCGCGTGCCACGGACCGCGCCGTAATGGAGTCTTATCGCCGACTTCAGCAACGGCGCGCCGCCTGGAACGCAACGCCTGTCTCTGACGCTGCTCCGGCTACCCGCCTGCACACGCTTCCGGCACACCGCCCCATTCTGGAGTGGGCGTCACCGCGTGCTTGGTCAGAACGCTTCTCGATATCGCGCACTTGGCTGAGCGGAGCCGCTGCCGCAGCCCTAGTCTTTGCCGTATTCGGTTCGGCGGTTCACTTGTGGACAGGGACTCCGACTGTCAGCGCGCCTACAATCGCTACATCGCCTGCCCCCGCTCAGCCCAGCAAATCCGTGCCAGAGTCTGCCAAGGCAGTTGTTGCCTCGAATTCTAGTTCTCGTGCTGCCCAGCCTTCGGCACGCCCGACGAAGCAGCGTTCTCGCTCCATCGGTTCGCAGCTTGAGGCCGCACAGTCAGAACTTGCTTCCGTAGCATTCCGTTCCGCGCCGTCCTCGGCTCCGGTTGCGGTGCGCGCATCGGCCCGACCTGTCATGGCCTATGCCGGAGGGCAGAACTACGAATCCGCACCCGTGACGCAGATGTCCCCGAACGCCGCACCAGTGATGCGACTTGCCAGCACCGGAGCAACCAGTGTTGCGCAGTCTGCCAGTTCGACGTGGCCCGGTTATTCCAATCTTATGTATTGCGATCCGGTCATCTGTTCCGGACCGATGCAGGTGGTAAAAATCAAAGTTCCGGTTGGGCAGGTTAAGCCCAACGTCGGTCAGACTGTAGGCAATGCGTTTGTGAATGCCGAGGTTGTAGTTGGTCCCGACGGCGTGGCTCGCGCGATTCGCGTGGCCAACTAATTTTCTAGTTTCAAGCGGGTACGAGGGTAGTTGAAGAAGGTTAAAGATGGACTGCAGTTTTGAGGTTATGGAAGTTATGTCGCGAACGGGTATCGTGAACAGTGTTTGTAGGATCGTCGCGAATGTTACAGGAGTTCCACGGAAATGAATGTCCGTCTGATTAACGCAGCTTCGCTTTCGCTCGCATGTTTGCTTGCATTGCCTCAGTTGGCGATGGCCCAGGATTCCGCTGCACAGGTTTCCGCTTCTCCAGTGACCACCGGTGAGGCATCGACTGCTTCGACCTCCAACAACAACGCTCCTCCCATTACCGTCCAGATCGCGCCTCCGCCTATCTCTATTTCTTCGGCTTTACTCGGACTTTCCAGCCCCTTGGGCGCCCAGGCGACCATTGGCAAGCCTGTATTTGCTGAATTTCGAACCGAGCATCACCAGAATTTTACTGACGGCAATCGCATCTCGCGCTCTACTACTTCGACCATCTATCGCGATGCCATCGGTCGGATTCGCCGCGAATCACAGCTCTCCATGCCCGGAGTATCCGCCACAGCAACGGCCGCGAGTTTCATCACTATCGTGGATCAGAAGCTCGGCTATGGTTATGTGCTCGATCCGCAAGAGATGGTCGCGCACCGATACGAACTCAATGCTGGCCCGGCTTACGTGGCACGTTTGAATACACAAGGCGCGGGCACTCCGTTGCTCTCGACCGAAGCCAAGCCAGCCGCAAGTGGCTCGACCACCCCAGCTTCAGCCGCACCGGCCAGTGGGACATCCCATTGGCGTTTGCACGGATTCACAACCCGGCATCACGGTGCGCCTGACGCGCCCAATGGGGCCGTCCCCGCGCAGTTGAACACCAGCTTTCTCCCGGCCGAGTCCGCCGAGTCAAGCCCGCCAGCCATGCGCATCGACCAGCCGTTCTTGGCCGCTCCAAATCCAGTGCGGACCGAGAACCTCGGGGAGCAGAAGATCCTTGGCTTCCGCACGGTCGGCACTCGGGTGATTACCACGCTGCCTGCTGGACAAATCGGCAACGACCGTCCCATCGACATCGTGAGTGAACAGTGGTTCTCGCCGGAACTCGAACTTGTCATGCGCAGCATGCATCGCGACCCGTGGGCAGGCGAAATCGTCACGACCATTACTCGGGTTACGCGTGGGGATCAACCCGCGCCGCTCTTCGAGATTCCAGCCCCGTACAAGATCATTGACGCGGCAAATGAAGGCGAACACCACGTCCTCGACGGCCACTCATACCACCCCGGCCCCTCGCCCTGGTAGCAAGAAGAATCTTAGGTACAAGGTGCCCCATATCTGCCGCAGTCAGCAGATGTGGGGCTTTTGACTTTTCTGGGAACTCTTCTACTTCACCGTCGGCAGCTTCTTCAACCTCTGTCCCGTGAGCAACACGTAGTGCAGCGCCGACGCCAGCGTGAATGCAAATACCTCATACAGCAGCACTTGGCGAATCATAAGGATGATGTCTGTCCGGTAAACCTTCGCGAGTAACGCAACGAACACCGCCGCAATCTGAAAAGCCGTGTTAGCTTTCCCGAAAATCCCTGGTCGAAAATCCCTGAGCCCCACGATATATAGCAGAGCCGAAATGACCAGAATCGACAGGTCGCGTGAAAACACCAACACTGTGTAGTGCCACGGAATGAGCTGATTAAAGCTCATGACCAGGAACAACGAACTCAGCAGCAGTTTGTCGGCAATCGGGTCCAGATACTCGCCCAGCTTGGTCTTTTGATGAAGAAGCCTCGCCGCCAACCCATCCAGTCCATCGCTCAATCCGGCAATCACCACCAGAATCAGCGCAGTCTGGTACTTCCTGTCGACAATGCAAATGTTGATGAACGGTATGAAGAAGAGACGCATCAGCGTCAACTGGTTTGGAGCCGTCCAGAACTGGTTCGTTAGTCCCATTTCTCTCCAGTCCCGAAAACTTCCTCCACTGTGCGTCCGGCGTTTGCGGCAAAGCTTTCGGCCAGCGATGGCAGATCTCCTGCCGCCATGTCCAGTTCCATCTGCTCCACCCTGTGCATTGGGAAGAAAAGGGTCATGGCTCCCGCCCGTTCGCCTGCCTTGATCTGTCTCGCCAGATCGTCCAATGATTCCAGTGACACGCCGCGCAGTTCCACGCCTGCCGCAGCCAGCCTGAGCAGAATGCCAAAGTACTTCTGCCGGGGGGAATGCAGCGTAAGCAAAACAGTCGAACCTTCTTCGAACCCACGTCCATGCATGTCGTTATGATTCTGCCGCTTGCAAGTCCAACTTACAAGTGCTCATGCGCTCTGTTGTGCTGCGCTCCTACGCCCGCCCTCAAACCTGATAAAGTTGATGTATCCCATGACTCTCAACACAACTCCCAGACGTCTGCATGTAGTCATCGCTTTTGCGTTGGTCTATGTGCTCTGGGGCTCGACGTATCTCGCAATTCGACTTTCGGTTGACCACCTGACGCCTCTCGTTATGGGAGGTCTGCGGTTCACGGTCGCCGGACTGATGATGCTCGGCATTCGTGCACTTGGTGGCAATCGCATCATGATTCCGCGCCGCGATCTGGTTCGGCTCGCTGTAATCGGAATCCTGCTTCTTGTCACATCCAACATTGTCCTTGGATGGGCAGAGACCTACATGCCGACTGGTCTTGCGGCCATGTTCATCGCCGTCACGCCGCTTTGGTTTCTGATCCTTGAGCGCCTCAGCCACAGTTCCGACCAGCTTTCCGCCCGTGGCATTGCCGGCATTGCACTCGGAGTCCTAGGAGTCGCCATTCTGCTCTGGCCCGACATCTCCGGCCACACCAGTTTTGGAGCGCGTCAGCTGTTTGGCTCTGTGCTCGTCCTGCTCTCGAGCATCAGTTGGGCAAGCGGTTCGATTCTTACTCGGCGTTGGCACATCACGGTCGATCCCTACACCGCAAGCGGCTGGCAAATGCTTTTTGCCGGACTCATCGCCACCTTACTGTCCATCGTGTCGGGCGACTTCCGCCACGCAACCTGGGCCGCGAGTTCTCTTTGGGCTGTCGTTTACCTTATCTTCGCCGGATCCCTCATCGGCTTCACGGCGTACGTCTGGCTGCTGAAGAATGTCGCGATTACGAAGGTGGCGACCTACGCATACGTGAACCCGATCGTGGCTCTGATTCTTGGCTGCTTCTTCCATGGCGAAAAGATGGATCGCTACATGCTTGCCGGCTCTGTCGTCGTCATCCTGTCTGTCATCCTCGTAACAGGAGCAAAGGTAAAGCACCAGGCGACTGAAGAAGACGCTCTCGAACTCGAACCCGTCGAACCCAATGGCGACTAGCTAAAAATGGGCATCTGATCGTCTCGCAAAACCAGTGTCATCCTGAGCGGAGCGAAGGCCCCCTACACAGTTCCAATCTGCGCCACCATTCAAGGTCACCAGCCACCGGCACCAGCAAAAGAGCGGCCCTCAGGCCGCTCTTCTTGATAATCGCGTACTGCGCTTACTTGCGGCGCCACCTCACACCATCCTTGGTGTTTTCCAGAACAATGCCTTGAGCCAGAAGTTCATCACGGACTGCATCGCTCGTCTTGAAGTCCTTAGCTTTGCGCGCAGCCGAATGCTTGGCGACCAGTTCCTCGACCTGCGCATCGCTCAATGCTGCACTCTTCGCGATCTCCAGCGTTGCCGGGCTGATCTTATCTTCCAGACCTTCTGCCTTGGCCCAGTCCACAATAGCTTTCACATGGGCACCGTCTTCATCTTTCAATATAGCAAAGATTTCATCGAACTTTGCCAGTGCGTCGAGCAATGCCGGAATGTCGTCTTTCTTCACCTTGCCGTGATCGGCCGCAGCGTTCACGTCGCGCACCAAGTCAAAAATCGCCGCCAGCGCCTGCGCCGTGTTCAGATCGTCATCCAGCGCTTTCTGCATTTCGGCGACAGCCTTCGTCGCCATCTCCGAAATCTCCGGGTTCGAGCCTTCGGGCCAGTGATCGGTCTCAAGCCGCAGTTTGAAGTTTCTGAAGCGCTCCACCGAATTCGCCGACTGTACCAGTCCATCGAAGGTGAAGTTCAACTGCTTGCGGTAGGGAACTGACGACAATAGCAGACGGATCGATGAGGGCTTGTGTCCCATAAGTACGAGGTCGCGCAGGGTGAAGAAGTTTCCCAGCGACTTCGACATCTTCTGACCTTCTACCAGCAGGAAACGAACATGCATCCAGTGCCGAGCAAACGTTTTCCCCGTCAGCGACTCGCTCTGCGCAATCTCGTTTTCGTGGTGCGGGAACATCAGATCTTCGCCACCCGCGTGGAGATCGAATGTCTCGCCCAGATACTCCATTGCCATCGTCGAACACTCAATGTGCCAGCCCGGACGGCCGCGCCCAATCTCCGTGTCCCAACTCGCTTCGCCTTCCTTCGGAGCTTTCCAGAGCGCGAAATCTCTTGCGTCATCCTTCTCGTACTCGTCAGCGTCGGTTCTTCCGCCGCCATCGACAATCATCCCGCCGAAATCCTTCTTGCTCAGCTTGCCGTACTCAGGAAACTTTGCGATGCGGAAGTACCACGAACCATCCTCGGCCTGGTAAGCGTACCCTTTGTCGGCAAGCTTGCGAATGAATCGCGCCATTTCGGTGATATGTTCCGTGGCGCGCGAGATTCGTTCGGGCATCTCGATACCGAGGGTTTCCATGTCCTCCAGAAACGCCTTCTCAAACTTCTTGGTGTACTCGCCAATCGGCACGCCGCGCTGGTTCGCGTTCTTGATGATCTTGTCGTCCACGTCAGTGATATTCATTACGTGCATCAACTTCAGCCCGCTCTGGCGCATGTAGCGGCGGAACATGTCCACCGCTACGAACGTGCGGAAATTGCCGATATGGCCGTAATCGTACACAGTGGGGCCGCACGCGTAGAACCGAACAGTGTTGTCATCCGCCGGAGCAAATTCTTCAATTCTGCCGCTTAGAGAGTTATACAGATCGAGCGCCATTGTCTTCCTTCGTAGGAAATCAGATCAGATAAGCCTTGTAGATTCGCACTTTCGATTCTACGGTCGCGCCAATTGAACCCGCAACCCGGCTTGTTCATTGAAGGAATGAGAGTGCTATTACGCTGGCAGGGACAGTTTGAGCTTTTCTACTAGAACTTGCACGTTCGGTTCTTCAAAAATTGTCAGGTGCCAGCCGGGTACATCGTGGATTTCGAGCCCTTCCGTGGCTATTTTGTCCCAGCCTAGCGTCATATTTTTGAGGGTCGCGACCGTCTGGCCCACGTCCGTTGCTCGCAGTAGCGTTACTTTCCCGGCATAAGGACTGAGTTTGTAGAGGTCGTGTGCCCGGTAGTGCGCTTCCTCAATCTGGAAGGTGCGCAGCGCTGCTGGTAGCTCGCGACCCGCCTTATCGTACAGATCACAAGCCAAGGCTTTTGCGCGCTTCCAACACCTCAGCGCCGCTCGCGAGGACAAGTAAACAGCTTTTGATCGAAGTCTTTGAAGCAGGTATAGCGGTCCGTTCTCCAGAAAGTTCTCCCAGTGTCGCTGCACTTGAGCACTTGCGTCTCGATATTGGAAACTGCCCGGAATGATGGTGTCGAACACGATAAGAGCGCTGGGCTTTCTGCCATGTGCACTGAGTTGCTGAGCCATTTCGAGCGCGATCATGCCACCAAAAGACCATCCTCCCAGAACGAAATCTCCTTCTGGAATGAACTCTTCAAGTTCTTTCACATAGATCGAGGCTAGCTCTTCCACAGTAACTTCGCGCGCTCTGCCGTCCGAGACCAGCGGCGACTGGAGAGCGTACAGCGGTTGATCCTGCCCGAGATACTTCGCTACGTTCTGGTAAAACATCACGCTCGTTCCTACCGCGTGCATACAGAAAATCGGTGCCCTCGATCCTTTCGGCTGAATCGGAACCAGCGCCGTCCACTTCTTCGGCTCAGCAGCTTCGGTTTTGAGCGATTTGCGAATCAGCACCGCCAGGCGATGCACTGTGCGAGCCTCGAACAGTACCGCGAGATTCAGATCCACTTGGTATGTCTTCTTGATTTTGGCAAACAAACGAACCCCAACGAGCGAGTGTCCGCCCAGGTCGAAGAAGTCGTCGTCGGGGGCGACCTTCTCCACGCCCAGCAACTCCTGCCACCACTCCGCCAACATGCTCTCAATGTCGCTATTGCCGTTGTTTGCAGTCTTGCGTTCTGGTGGGACAGCCACCGGTATTGCAGGCACATTTTCTCGAAGTGCTCCACGATGAACGATGATGCCCGGTGACATATCCAACGAGAGGATTGCATCGAAAGCCCTGATCGCCTCTGCCGTCGACATTCCCTGATATTCGAGAGCATCGTCCACGTTAGCGATCAGTGTGGGCTGAAGTTGCTCGCCAGCTTGAGCGCTGTTCGCGATGTGACGCATCGAAAACTCTTCTATCTCGGCCAGAACCCGGCCTTCTACATCGAGTAGGGTTATGTTGAATACCGCAGCATCGCGCTGCGCGTTATTGTCTGCGCCGGAGCGTATGTGGCTGAAGAACCGCGCTGGCAATGGTCGGTATAGAGTGAGCCTCTTGTACGACAGTGGCAGGTAGAGAGCATCGGAACTCTCGTAGTCAGGGATCAAATACAGAGCCGAGCCTGTCGCGAGGTCGAGCACTGCGGGATGCATCCACCACTTGTCGAGATCGGTGGTGAACTCTTGGCCAAGCTGTAATTCGGCGAGTGCTTCCCCTTGCCCAACGTGTAAGCTCCTTAGGTTGCGCCACCTCGGGCCGAAATCAAAATACCGCTCTTGCTTGGTTCTGTGCTGCTCATCGAAATCAATTCGCTTGCGCGAACATCTGC
Source organism: Koromonas humicola (assembly GCF_059726255.1). Lineage (NCBI taxonomy): Bacteria > Pseudomonadati > Acidobacteriota > Terriglobia > Terriglobales > Koromonadaceae > Koromonas > Koromonas humicola. The sequence goes on along the minus strand of NZ_AP040873.1, from coordinate 2,776,581 downwards.
GGCGAATGTCATCCACGTCTCTGTCCGCAGGAGCGCTTTGCCGATTACGTGCAACCTGCCCTGTTGCATGCTCTGTCCAGCCATTTGCCTTGGCGAGCACTGAGAATTGATAGCCGTTCTGCTGCCGTCTCAGACGCACCCGCACGTCCCTGGCTTCATCTGCGGCAACCTTCAACGGAGCGACGAAGAACACATCCTCCAGCACGACTCCGCTCTCGAATCTGTCTTTGATCAAAGCCGCTGCGGCCAATTGCATGTAACCAGTTCCCGGAATCAGCGCCTCGCCGTCCTTGTATCGATGCTCCGCTACGAGCCAATCTTTCAAACAGCTCAGGTTCGCGGCGTACACCATCTCGGACGAGTTCTGCGCCAACCGCCTGCTCAATCCTGGCAATTGCTCATCGCGCACTGCCAGTCCAACCTCGCCCCACCTCGCCCAGTTCACAGCCGTGAACGTCTGTTCTGTGCCACTCAAAGCAAAAGCGTCCAGGAAGGCGTTCGCTGCGGCGTAGTCCACCTGTCCCCCAGGCGGCATGATCGAACTGATCGACGAAAACAAAATCACAAATTCGGGCTTGCTGCCGCGCAAAGCTCTCTCTAGCGCGATCGTGCCTTGAACCTTCGGGGCCAACACTCGCCCTGCAGCTTCTCGTGTTTTGGTCTGCAGCGGACCATCATCGATCGTACCCGCTGCGTGGATCACACCATCAATGTTTCCAAAGCGCGCACGCGCCGCCTCCAGCGCCTCCTCTATCTGTTCCCGATCAGTGATGTTTGCAGTGATTGTCAGAACCTCACCGCCTAGCGATTCGATCCTGCGCAATTTCGCAATCTTCTCGCGGATCTCGACTGCACCATTCTTGTCGTGGAGTATGCGCTGCCATTCTTTTGCGGAGGGCAACGCTGTGCGTCCTACCAGCACTAATTTTGCGTGTGCAGCCTGCGCCAGATGTTCGGCCAACTCCAACCCAATTCCACCCATGCCGCCGGTGATCAGGTACACGCCCTTCTCTTTCAGTCGAATGCCTGCCGCATTCGGCTTAACGTTTGCTGTCTCAAAGCTCTCCACCCAGCGCTCTGAATTTCGATACGCTACGCAGCTTTCGGCATCGCGATGAACACACTCGCTGATTATCGAGGCAGCGGCTCTCTCACGCTCTTTGAGCTCACCATCGAAGTCGATATTGCGACACAGCGCACCCGGGAACTCCTTCGGAATCACTCTCACGGGCCCGGTCAACGTGGCCCGTGCTGGATCGACGACGTGCTCGCCTGCCACCGACTGCAATCCATTTGATACGCATGAAATGTTCACCGGACCAAGGTCCTGCTCACCCCATGCCTGCGCTAAAAAAATCAAGCTGTAGAAACTCAAGTCCAGCTCTCGATCGACGCAATGGCAACCTTCGTTGTCGGTAACGGACCACAGATGCACAACCTGCGTTGGCATGTGCTCATGCTTGCCGATGTCCTTCAACAATGCGTCAAAGTCCTCGCGCACTCCCGGCCTGACCAGATACGACCCCGACCATCTCCGTCGATACTTGTTCGCTGCAGAGACGGCGATCACCTCGTGGCCAGCGGATTTCAGTTGCTTCGCAACATCCGCTCCCAGCCCTAAGTCATCCAGAAAAAGTAGCCAACACTCCGGCGTTGACGCAGGTTGTTGCTCAATGGGAGCTTTCTTCCAAACCCGCCGATGGAACCACTGTTCCTCGCTCGATGTCTCTTTCACTTGCGAAGCATCTACGGTGACGGGTGTTCTTCCAGGCTCAATCCAGTAGCGCTGTCGTTCAAACGGATAGGTTGGCAGCGGCACCCTGCGTGGCTCTTCATGTGTGTGAAAACCGCGCCAATCAAGCGGTGCTCCGGACGCCCACAGTTGTCCTGCAGCTTTGAGCAACACCGCGGCGTCACTTGCGCTCTCCTGAGGATGTCGCATTGATGCGATCACTTTAGAAGCTGCAGGACGATCCGCACGCGCTCGTGTCAGTGATGTGAGCACTTGCCCCGGACCAACTTCCAGATACACTCGTCCCGATTCGCGGAACAACTCAGAGACACCATCTGCCCAGCGGACGGCTTGCCGCAAGTGCTTCGTCCAGTATTCGGGATCGGTAGCTTCTGAAGCCTTGATCCACGTCCCTGTCACGTTTGAGATGTACGGAATCTTCGGCGCATGCAACTTGACGCCCTGCACCTGCGCTCGGAACGCGTCGAGCATCGGATCCATCATCGACGAGTGGAACGCGTGAGAGGTGTGGAGCATTCGACACGTAATCGAGCGCCCTTGCAACTCGCTTGCAAACGCGTCGATTGCATCGTCCTCGCCCGATACCACGAATTGCTCCGGACCATTGATCGCAGCTATCGATAACTCGGGCGCCAAAGGCATAGCCCCGACCGCCGCCGCCACCGAAAGCATCGAACCCGTCGGCATCTCGCTCATCATGCGCCCGCGGATCGCGCTCAGTCTCAGCCCATCCTCCAGCGAGAACACCCCAGCAACGCAAGCCGCAACATATTCGCCAATGCTGTGCCCAATCATTGCCGATGGGTTGACGCCATGGCAGATCCACCACTGTGCCAACGCGTATTCGATGGCGAACAATGCAGGCTGCGTGTATCGGGTATTCGATAGCTGCGCGTCCGCTTCATCTAGAGCATTGTCAGGGTGGCCCAGTGTTGGCGAATTTCCAACTCTGGGATCAGCAGAGTCCGCCGCCGCTTCATCTCTCTGTTCCGGGTACAACAGGTTGCGCAGGTCCAAACCAAGGCAGGGAATTAGCCGCAGTGCGCAATCATCAATAACCTCTCGGAACATGGGCTCAGTTTGATATAAGTCGCGGCCCATATTCACATATTGCGATCCTTGTCCTGAGAACATGAATACCGGACTCAGCGGCGTTGTCGAAGCCTGACCGCTCACAACTCCGGTTGCATCTTCCCCCGCCAGCATTGCTGCCGCCTGCTCGACGGTTGTCGCCACGACCGCTCGCCGATGCGCAAAGTGCTTGCGTCCCATCTGCAGCGTGTACGCCACATCTCGCAGCGCGATCTCCGGATGCTGCCGCAAATGTGCGCTCAGATTCTTGCTCGCCTGCTCGACTGCCGATGCGGTCTTGCCCGATATCACGAGTAGCTGAGCGCGCCGTGATTCGTCACTGCTCGCGTTGCTTGGTGGCGCTTCCTCGAGGATCACGTGCGCGTTTGTTCCGCCAATGCCGAGCGAAGTCACCCCTGCGCGACGTATCCCTTTAGCGTTCCATTCTCGCAATTGCGTATTCACGAAGAACGGGCTCGTTTCGAAATCAATCAGCGGGTTGGCTTTGTTGAAGTGAAGGCTTGCCGGAATCTGTCGATGCTCAAGCGCGAGCGTCGTCTTGATCAATCCCGCTACCCCCGCAGCCGTATCCAGATGCCCGATGTTGGTCTTCAGTGATCCGATTGCACAATAGCCTTTCGCAATCGAGCTTTGGCGAAAAGCTTGTGTCAGTGCCTTCACCTCGATTGGGTCGCCGACTTTTGTTCCAGTTCCATGCGTCTCCACATAGGAAATATTTTCTGCGGAAACCCCAGACACTCCCAAGGCCTCTGCAATCACCTCGCATTGTCCATCCACGCTTGGTGCAAGGTATCCGACTTTTCGCGATCCATCGTTGTTGATTGCCGAACCCAGAATCACAGCACGAATGCAATCACCATCAGTAATTGCATCTTCCAGACGCTTCAGGACAACAATCCCAGCGCCGCTGGAGAACACTGTCCCGCTCGACTCCGCATCGAACGAGCGGCAGTGTCCATCGCGCGACAAGATCTCGCCTTCGCGATACAAGTATCCGCGCCCATGCGGAAACTCCACCGTGACTCCACCAGCGAGCGCCATGTCGCATTCCTGGTTGAGCAGACTCTGGCAGGCCATATGAACCGCAACCAGCGACGTCGAGCACGCCGTCTGCACGCTAACGCTTGGCCCATGCAGGTTCAATTCGTAGGACACTCGCGTAGCGAGCACATCTTTGTCGTTTCCCGTTTGGCGAATCAGGAACAGCCCGGCACTCGCTACCAGTTGAGGATTCGTCAGCAGGTTGTGGATCATGTACGAGCTCATTCCCGAGCCCGCGAAAACACCTATTGATCCTTCCTCGCGCACTCCCGGCACGTGTCCAGCATCTTCCAGTGCAGACCATGCGCACTCTAGGAAAATACGATGCTGTGGATCCATGATCGCCGCGTCCCTCGGACTAAAGCCGAAGAATCCCGCGTCAAACATGTCCATGTCTTCAAGGATTACGCCGCGTTTCACATATTCTGGCTGTGCGAGTTCCTCGGCGGAAACACCTGCCCTCAGCAACTCCGCGTCGCTCAAGCTCCGAATCGACTCAACCCCGTTCTTGAGGTTTTGCCAGAACTCGGACACATTGCGTGCACCGGGAAACCGTCCGGCCATTCCGATGATCGCAATTGCTGAATCGCTCATGCTGCCCGTACTCGTTGCCTCGCGTTCAGCCGCCGTGCTGTGCGGTTCGACAGCGCCGGAGCGGGCTGCACGCCCTTGAGGTGATTTGCCAGTGCTGCTACGGTAGGAAACTGAAACAGATCGACGAGCGAAAATTCCCGCCCCAATTGCTGCTGCAACTGAATATGTACTTCGGCAACCATCAGCGAATGTGCACCGAGGTCGAAGAAGTTTTCATCGAGTCCAACGCCGTCCACACCGAGTGCGTCTTTCCATGTAGTCGCGATCACGCGTTCCAACTCACTGCGCGGAGGTTCTGCAGTCGTTTCCGATCTCTCAGTTGGAGTAGGATCCGGCAACGCTTTGCGATCGATCTTTCCATTTGCAGTGAGAGGGAACTGCTCGATCATAATGAAATTCGCAGGCACCATGTATTCCGGCAACATGGCACCTAATGTTGTGCGAAGCTCTGTCGCGCTGATGGAGGCACCTTGTCGCGGAACTATGTAAGCAATGAGCCTGGTGTCATCTTCCCTGAACTGCCGTGCGACCACTGCCGCCTGTGCGACTGCTGGCTGGCTTTCAAGGGCCGACTCAATCTCGCCCAGCTCGATGCGGTGTCCGCGCAACTTCACTTGGAAGTCCTGACGCCCAAGGAATTCCAGTTTTCCATTGGGTAAGAATCGCGCGACATCTCCCGTGCGATAGACGCGGCTACCCGGCTTGAACGGATCTTCGACGAATTTCTCTGACGTCAGTTCCGGACGATTACAATATCCGCGAGCAACGCCATCACCACCGATGTACAGATCGCCAACTTCTCCCACTGGCACCCGTCCCATCTCCGAATCGAGCACGTACACGTCAGTGTTTACAATGGGCGCGCCAATCGAGATCGTCTCTGGACACCCGACCACCGGGCATGTGGTGGACCAAATCGTAGTCTCGGTCGGTCCATACATATTGTGCAGCTCTCCACTGAACGTCGATCGCAGCATTCGTACCAGCGATGCCGGCAGCGCCTCTCCGCCCAAAAGCAACTTCTTCAGCAATCCCAGCGCAGCCAATCCGTTCGCGTCCATGGCTACCATGCGCGCGAGCGAAGGTGTTGATTGCATATGAGTGACGTCGTAACGGCGAATCTCCTCCGCGATGGTTTGGGTACCTTCGTCGCCATGGATCACGATGGTGAATCCGCGTGCAAGCGTCCAGAACAACTCAAGCACCGATATGTCGAACGAGATGCTCGTCACCGCAAGCCATACGCCCGGCTCAGATCCAATCACGCGATCCATGCCATTGAAAAAGTTAAGTACGTTCCGATGCTCGACCATCACACCTTTCGGCTTCCCCGTCGAGCCCGACGTGTACATTACGTATGCGAGGTTTTCCCCTCGCGCTGCCGATGCGAAGCGATTGCGATCTCGCATGGCGATCGCTTGAGCGTCTCGATCCATGCACACGACATTCTTCGCCGATGCGATTCCCGCTCGAGTGCGCTCAGTCGCAATGACAATCGACGCTCCCGAGTCCTCGATCATCCATGCAATTCGCTGTTCCGGATACTCCGGGTCCATCGGTACATAAGCGCCGCCTGCCTTCACAATCGCCAACAGCGCAATGACCATCTCCAGCGACCGTTCCACGCAGATTCCCACTAGTGTTTCCGGCCCGACGCCCATCTCCTGCAGATAGTGCGCAAGCTGATTCGCGCGCTCGTCGAGTTCACGGTAAGTGATGCTTCTTCCTGCCGACACTAGTGCCACTGCATCTGGCGTGCTCTCTACTTGCGCTTCAAAGGTCTGCGCAATTGTCGTCGCCTGCGATCCGGGCTCTAGTTTGCTCTTAACTGTTTCTGCGGGAGACAAGGCGGTCCTCCAGGAAGAGATACTCAATGCCGGTGCCGAGAAACGTTCCAATCGCCTCTTCCGGTCTGTTCACAATCGGCTGACCTTTTACGTTGAAGCTTGTGTTCAGAACCATCTCTCTCCCTGTGGTCTGTCCCACAGCTTGCAGCAGGCGATGGAATTCGGGGTTATCCCTTTCCGAGACGGTTTGCAGTCGCGCCGATCCATTCACATGCGTAATCGCTGGCAGCGATGCGCGATGCTCCGGTCTTACATCGACAACCGTGATCATGTATGGCATCTTGGTTCCGGGAGCCACGCAGAACCAGCGATGCGCCTCCTCCTCCGAACACGCTGGAGCGAATGGACGAAACGCCTCGCGCATTTTCACCATTGCGTTGATCCGGTCGCGCATCGCCGGATGGCCCGGATCAGCCAGAATCGACCGATTGCCGAGTGCTCGCGGCCCATATTCCATTCGTCCGCGATACCACGCCACGACTCGTCCCGCAGCGATCAGTTTCGCCGCCTCCATACATGTCTGGTCCAGGCACTTGAACCGCTGCACCGTGATTCTGTCCGCGAATTTCGCGATTGCCCGTTCTACGCACGGATGCGCGTATGAAGGTCCGAGCAGCGGCACAGGCATTCGCTCGTTCTGTACTTCGTCGCAAAGTGATGCTCGGTACAGCGCCGCTCCCAATGCGATTCCATCATCTCCTGCGGCGGGCTGGATATACACTTCATCGAACAGTCCCGAGTCGATCAGCTTTCCGTTGGCCGTGCAATTCAGCGCCACACCTCCGGCAAGTGCAATGCGCCGCAGTCCAGTCTCTCTTCCAAAGTGTCCACAGACATGCAGCACCACACGGTCGAGACATTCCTGCAATGCCGCCGCGACGTCTTTGTGTTCCTGCGTTATTTCCGCCTCGGGTGAGCGGCGTGGAATCAGATGCTCGTCGACATACGCTCTCGTTGCGAGGTAGTTCTCGCGCTCATCCCTCGTCCGGTTCAGTCGCAATATCGGTATTCGGATGGATCCGTCGGACCTCAACTCAACCGTCTGCTCGAAGAACGCGCGGAAGCGCTCCGGATCGCCATACGGTGCCAGACCCATGATTTTGTACTCGTCCGAATTGAAATCGAATCCCAGATGCAGCGTTACCAACGAATACAGAATCCCGATTGAGTCGTTGGCTGAGAGTTCGTGCAGTTTGTTCAACTGTCCATCCACAAACTCATACACCGAGAGGCTCTGCACCTCCCCCATGGCGTCGTTGATCATCACTAGGCATTCATCCCATCCTGAGGTGAATGCTGCGCTCGCTGCATGTGCCAGGTGATGTCCCACGGGATGCACTCTTTGTGCTTCGAACTCAGGAAACCACTGCTGCACGTGCCCGACAAACGCTTCTTTCGAAAAGACCTTTTCGTACAGTCCTGCTGAATCGGCATTCAGCGAATACATTTGTCGGAATGGGCTGTAATCGAACCCGTGTGCAATTCCGTCTATATCATCGATCGAAAGTCCTGCCTCGCTGAGACAGTAGTGGATGGCGTCGATCGGAAACTCACCTGTATGTTTCCTTCGGCTGAAGCGCTCCTGTGCCGCCGCTGCGACGATCCGTCCATCGCACACCAGGGCCGCAGCCGAATCGTATCCTTGCGCGATTCGATATTCTCTGGGGTCGAGTCCTGGCCAGTGCTCCTGCTTGTAAGGAGCCGAGTCATCCAAGCCGCTAATCCCTAGCAGATTCACGAGGTCCTTTCGAAGGCGGATCGTTTGCCTTTGCTTGCATCACAAGCAGCACAGATTATGTCGCTGTTACAGCCAGCCACATGGCTGACGTGCAAACGTTTGTCCAATTGGAACTCGCAATTTCTGAGTGGGTTAGCGACTCGTCAAGCATCGGTATGCAAGGCATTGCACAATCAGGGAATTCAGCTTGAACGAGTCTGCCCAGATTTGGGAATGGATTGATTCATGCAGTTGAAAGTGAACTGGCGCAAAGCGAGGTTCCCGCCTTCAAGCGCGACAGCCACAGCAACGCCCTGTTTACTAAGTTCCAGCAGCGTCCATTGGTCTTGGACTTGGCCGTTCGATTCAATGACGCGCGGAATTTCATTCGCTCGCACGCTCACCCGAAAATGATCGAGTCCAACCGACAACCCGCCTCCCATCGCTTTCAACAGTGCTTCCTTGCGGCTCCAGCAACGGAAGAAGGCTGCAACCTGCTCGTCCTGGGGCATGCTCAAGACTTCTGCTGCTTCGGCTGGCGCGAAGAATCGGCGACTCAAGTCTTTCACTTCGACTCCTGCGCGCACTTGTTCGGCGTCCACTCCAACCCGTATTCCCGGGGTGACGGCGACCAACGCCAATCCGCCCGTATGCGTCATGTTGAAAGCAAGATTGCGTCCGATATCTCCGGCCAGCTCGGGTTTACCGTGAAGCCCGCAGTCAAACACCAATTCCTGCGGATCGCATTCGGCATACTGAGCCAGTATCGTGCGCAATGCTCCGTGTGCTACCGTCCAGCGCTCGCGCAACTCGACCGTGCGAAACCGTTCCGACCTGGCTCGTTCTTGCTGGGACAGACAATTTCTCAGCGACGCATCTGTTCGCGCCGGTCCATCCAGATCGATCCACCACACGTGCAATTCACCGGGGAAGCATTTCATCGACGCTCTCCGCACCCGCGGAATTGTACTCTGAACTCCGAATGCTGGAACCGTGGCCGCGTGCGGCAAGATAAGCACAATCGCATTCCGCCGTTCCGGAACTACTCTCGCCTGCAACATAAATTCAGCTTACGTTTCCAGAAATCGGGTTATAATCTCGCCACCTCTCTGGGGGTGCGTCGTATGCTGCTCATGAGTTCTCATCCTCAGCCGCGTTCGCATCGCGTTCATGATCACACACGCAGCATCTCCGCACGTGCGATCTGGTCGCGTTTTGCCTCGACTCGTGCTGAGCTCGTGGATGCACCCTCCGTCTGCCGCCCCAATCTCTTTTCCGGCGACTAGTTTCGTTTTCCTCCCTTTGTGCTCGCAGGCTGTTGTTTCTGTCTGAACTTACGTTTCAGAAACATTGGCCCGACCCCTCGTACCTGTTTCACAAGCTCTCATCAGGAGGAACGCCATGCCACCCTCGAACTCGACCTCGACAGTTACAGCCACCGAAGCTCCGGTCATTCGCACGAAGTTACCCGGCCCCAACGCGCGCAAAGTCGTTGCGGCTGACAACCGGCTGATCTCGCCGTCCTACACGCGCTCCTATCCGCTTGTGGCGAAGCGCGGTCATGGTATCGTTGTCGAAGATGTGGACGGCAACGAATTCTTCGATTTCTCTGCTGGCATCGCCGTAACCTCCACCGGACATTGCCATCCCGAAGTCGTCGCCGCCATTCAGAAGCAGTCAGCCGAACTGCTGCACATGTCCGGAACAGACTTCTACTATCCGCAACTCACAGAACTCGCCGCACGGCTCTCCCAAATTGCTCCCATGCCTGGGCCGCATCGCGTTCACTACGGCAACTCCGGAGCCGAAGCCGTCGAGTCAGCGATCAAGCTCGCTCGTTACCACACGAAGCGCCAGTACATCGTCGCTTTCTACGGAGCTTTCCACGGACGCACGATGGGCGCTCTTTCTGTGACCTGTTCCAAGGCTCAGCAGCGCCGCCGTTTCTCACCGCTCGTTCCTGGCGTCGTACACGTGCCATATCCAAACCTGTATCGCCGACCGGCTGGAAGCGATCCCGAAGCCTACTCTCGCGATGTTGCGCGTTACATCGAAGATTGGGTCTTCCGCACCGAAGTTCCGCCTGAAGAGTGCGCGGCCATTATCGTCGAAGCGTTCCAGGGAGAGGGTGGTTATCTGCCCGCACCTCCTGCCTTCCTGCAGGAACTCCGTCGCATCTGCGATAAGCACGGCATCCTGCTCATCATCGACGAAGTTCAGTCCGGCATGGGACGTACCGGAAAGTGGTGGGCTATCGAACACTCCGGCGTAGCTCCGGACATGATAACCGTCGCAAAGGGAATCGCCAGCGGTCTCCCGCTTTCTGCCTTGATCACCCGCGCCGACATCATGGATTGGGTTCCGGGCTCGCACGCTTCCACCTTCGGAGGAAACCCCGTCGCTATCGCCGCAGCCCTCGCCACCATCGACATCATCGAACGCGAATTGCTCGACAACGCGCGCGAAGTCGGTGAATACATCCTTTCACGCACCTACGATTGGCCTCAGCGTCTGCCGCTCGTCGGCGATGTTCGTGGCCGCGGCCTCATGATCGGCATCGAGATGGTCGCCGACAAACACACCAAGGCACCAGCCGGAGAGCAGCGTGATCACGTTGTTGAGCTTGCTTTCGAGAAGGGAATCCTCTTCCTCGGCTGCGGCACCAACACTTTGCGTCTGAGTCCGCCGCTCGTAGTCACAAAGCAGCAGGCAGACATCGCCCTCGATGTGCTCGAAGAGTGCATCCTCGATGTGGGTTCTGGAAAATATCAGCGCCCAAGCTGGGGAGAAGAAGTAGGGTCGTAGAGAGTACCGGGAAAAAAGTACCGGGAGAGGAGATACCGGAGTATCGCAGAGAGAACACCGGGGTGCCCCATCCTAAACTCGCTCTTTCGAGTTTAGGGTGGGGTAGTTGATCTTGCTCTTGCCTTGGTCTTTGCCTTTGTTCTTTGTTGTGATCCTGAGCGCAGCGAAGGACCCCTACAAACTCGCAATTCCCGCCGCTCAAGAGCCTTTTTCTGCCAGCACAAACCCCCTACGCCTTCACTGCTTCAATCACCCATAGCGGAGAATTGTTCGGAACGATGCTCTGCAGCCGCAGCCCTGCTTTCGCCAGCAGTTCTCGATACTCCCGATCCGTTCGCTCCTGCCCGCCCGGAAGCGCCATCATTTCGATGTCGAGCAGTTTGCCAATATGAGGCTCGTCACCTTCAGGCAGAATCGCTTCGACCAGCAGGATCTTGCCATCGCCTCGCATCGACTTCACGCAGTTGCGCAGAATCGTGATGGCCTTCGATTCTTCCCAGTCATGAATGATGTGCTTCATGATGTAGTTATCGGCCTCGGGCACCGATTCAAAGAAGTTGCCGCCCACCGTCTCGCAGCGGCCATCCAGCCCCTCGCTCCTTACACGTTCCCGCGTCTGCTCAATCACGTGGTCCAGGTCAAACACGATCCCTTTCAGGTCATCGTGCTTTTGCAGGATGCTCGTGAGCAGCATTCCATGGCCTCCTGCAACATCGCAAAGTGTTCCCATGCCCGAGAAGTCGTAGCTTTCAAGAATCGCCGGAACCACCATCGCGGTGATCGCCGTCATGGCATTGTTAAATTCCTGATTGCATTCCTTGTCGGTGGGGAAGTAATCGAAAACCGGCACGCCCACCGCACGTTCCACGCACGTTTCCCCAGTGCGAACCGAATGCATGAACTCGGAATACGCGCGGAAGTGGAAGGGATTTGTCATCCAAATCGCCGCATCCAGCGCCTTCACCGGATGATCCGAGCGCAGCACCTCGGAAGCTGGAGTATTCGCATAAAATCCCGGCGAAATCTCGGTAAAAATTCCAGCCGAGGCCACGGCTCGAAGGCATCGCCGCAGGGCTTGTTCGTGAACGCCTGCTCTGCGCGCAAGTTCGCTAACGCTCTTGGCGCCGTCGACAAGTTGGTCAGGAATGCGGCACTTCAGCACCGCGTGCAGCGCAGCGCAAAGAAACATGCTGGTCGCTAGCTGGAAAACATGTTGTACGTGCTCCGATCCGGGATGCGGGCTCTGCGTCTCGGTCGTGTTTCGAGTAGGGGCAGTGGACATCAGGTGACTCCGTCGGATTTGAACTGGGGCCCGAGTCTGACCGGAGTACTCTATCACACGGCGGAGTGATGCAACTCACCCGGTAGATGTTCGCTACTCTGACAGCAGGTCGGGCTGCTCCCAAAGTATGATCGCCTGCGGTAATGAGAAAAACAGAACAATCATCAGCAACACCGCATCCGCTCCGAACAGGGCATAGCTCCGTCCTCCGCGCTCCATTGCACTTAGCGACAAAGGCCCCATGATCAAGCCATAGTACGCCATGAATTTGTAAGCCTTGTAGTACGCCGCGTTTCGCACCGAAACCTCATACTCGTCCGGATCCGCCTCAGTTCCAATCACCCGTGGCGCCATCCCCAGACCCTGAAGTTGTTCCTGCTGCGTACGGTCTCGGAATGTCTGCTGCCGCACTATGCTTCCAAACACGTAATAGGTGATGCTGATCAGTACGAGGGCAAACATGTTCTGCATGAGCATCGATACGCGCAAGGGTGCAAAGGCAACAGCGATCAGGTACAGCAGCACCGCAGCATAGGTAGCCTCTACCAGAGCTCTCCGCCGATCACGACCGCGGAATGAAACTCCGCACAACTGCGCATCCTGAAACATGACTTGCCTCCTTGCAATCTCCGCTCACAAAACAGGACGAATCACTTTCTGCCATACACCTCTTCGCTTAGCGGCCTGAACGTTTCCCGCGAAAAGATCGCCTCAATCGGCAGCCTGAAATACTCGCTTAGCCGAAATGCCAGCTCCAGGCTCGGGTTGTAGTCGCCACGCTCCATGTAGCCCACCGTCTGGTAATTGATCCCGACGGCGTCGGCCAGTTCCTGCCTGCTCAAGCCCCGTTCGGCCCGCAGCACTGCGATCCGGTTGTATAGCTGAGCTCCGTTGCGCGCGTCACCGTTTCTTGTGTCCACAGGAAAAGAATGTATAACTAGTACAACAATTCGTCAAATAGGTCTTTCATTTACTCTGGATCTCTCGATCCCATTTTGGGCACGAGCCCTGCCAAGCTTCCGGTAGAATTCCTGCTATGTTCGAATCGATCACCCCGGCAATGCTTTCTCGTATGCGTGAACTGGAAGCAATCGATCTTCGCGACCGAACGGACGGAACTCCGCATAGCAAGCGCCTGCGCCAGGTTCCGCCCGATGCGGCCCGCTTCATCGCGATCCTTGCAGCCTCTGTGCCCGCAGGCGCCATCGTTGAAATCGGAACGAGTGCCGGATACTCCACCCTATGGCTCGCCCTCGCAGCTCAGGCCACGAATCGGCGTGTCACCACATTTGAGATCGATGCCCACAAGGTCTCACTTGCCCGCGAAACCTTTGCCACCTCCGAAGTGACTGACTCAGTCGACCTCATCCATGGCGATGCGCTGAACCTTCTGCCCGAGCTCAAGGAAGGAATCGCATTCTGCTTCCTTGATGCCGAGAAGGACATCTACGACCCTTGCTATGACCTTGTTGTGCCTCGCATGGTGCGCGGCGGAATCCTTGTCGCCGACAATGCCATCAGCCATGAGCGCGAGCTGCGGCCGATGCTCGACCGGGCTCTTGCCGACGAGCGGATGGACTCCGTCCTAGTCCCCATCGGCACCGGCGACCTGGTCTGTCGCAAAAAGTAAGAAGCTGGCGATCTGAGGAGAATCAGGAAAAGAATTCGCGCGGAGTGAAGTCCACAACTTTCCAGCCTTTGGCTCCATGCTCCAACTCAAAACGAAGCTGGCCTTCTTGGTGCACGGTCCTTCCACCGGCTCGTGGCTCGCTTTCCATTTGGAAGTCCACCAGTATTGCGCCGCGCCCGTTCTCGACCGAAGTCTGAACGATGTGCGCAGTTACTCTGAATGACTCAGTTCGGGCGAAGAGCGCATCTACCTGGTCTCGCAGCGTTAGATATCCATCCATCTTGTCTCGATCAAACACCGAAAGCAGTTTCCTCTGTGAGTGGCTTTCGAGACCGTCACACATCGTGCCAACCACCTGCGCGGCAACACGCTCGTCAAACTGGCTGTTCTCGCCCGCAGCCGAGCCGTCCTTCTTTTGCGCATCCGCTTTCTGAGTTGCATTGCTGCCCGGCGTCACCTCCTGAGCTATTAGCTGCGCCCCAACGGACAGCACAAAACCTAACAGAGCAAAAGTCACAAGCATAAGAACGCGTCTATTCACGTACCGTCTCCTGATCGCACAAAAGAATAAAGCACCTGCAGCCCACCTGTGTTCAGAATTTCGCTGCGCGCATCCTATGATCTGTCACGTCCGACGGAGCGCACAATGTCCCTTGCAGAATACGAGCGTAAACGAAAATTCGCCCAGACTCCCGAGCCCAAGCCGATCGAAGCCAAGCACGGAGGCTGGCGTTTCGTCGTGCAGAAGCACCGAGCGACTCGCCTCCATTACGATTTTCGTCTCGAACTCGACGGCGTGCTCAAGTCGTGGGCCGTTCCTAAGGGCCCTTCGCTCGATCCTGCCGACAAGCGCCTTGCCATGCAGGTTGAGGATCACCCCGTGGACTACATTTCCTTCGAGGGACGCATTCCCGAAGGCAACTACGGCGCTGGCACCGTCATGGTGTGGGACGAAGGCACCTGGGAACCCTATGGCTCCGAGAACATGAGCTCCGCCGAACGAGAGGCCCACGCCCGCGCCATGCTCGAGAAGGGCGATCTCAAGTTTTCGCTCCACGGACATAAACTCCATGGCAGCTTCGTTCTGGCTCACATGAAGTCGCGTCGCCCAGGCACTAAAGGCACTGAATGGCTGCTGATCAAGCATCGCGACGAATCCGTTGAACCCGGCTACGACGTTGACGCCCACGACGGATCTGTCGTCACTCGCCGCTCCATGCAGGAAATCGCTGAAGACCAAAAATCTGCTGAGTGGATTTCGAACAAGCAGGCTGAACCAAAAGCGAGCAGCCGAACAGTCAAGGTTGTCACCAAGGATCGTGTCGTAACCCAGCGCCCCGCCAAAGATCGACATTCATCAATGGAATGGTCAGATGCGATCAGGGACTTAAAAGGCGCGCGCAAATCTGCAATGCCCGACGTCGTGCGTCCAATGCTCGCAACCCTCGTGGACGAACCGGAACACTCGAAAGATTGGCTTTACGAAATCAAGTGGGATGGCTACCGCGCGCTCGCTTTCATCGAAAACGGCAAAGCCCGGCTCGTGTCGCGCAATCAAAATGACATGACGCAAGCCTTCGCCGAACTCGCCGCTGAACTTCCTGCCCGCATAAGAGCCAAACGGGCGCTCATTGATGGCGAAGTCGTAGCGCTTGATGAACATGGCCGCTCAAGCTTCAGCCTCATGCAGCAGCGCACCGGAATCGGCAAGAACGGACGCACTCTCGGACGTGCCGCCCACACCGAAGTTCCCATCGCCTACTACGCTTTTGACCTGCTGCAATTAGACGACTGGTCGCTCATGAGCGCATCGCTGGCGGATCGTAAGCGCCTCCTTCGCAAGGTCCTCGATCCCGATGCTCGTGTGCGCTACTCCGAAGAGTTTGACGATGGCGAGAAGCTTCTACTCGCTGCTCGCGAACAGGGTCTCGAAGGCATTGTTCAGAAGAAGCGTGATTCAAAGTACGAACAAAAGCGCTCGCGCTGCTGGGCAAAGGTGAAAATCACGCAAACCGAAGAGTGCGTGATCGGTGGCTGGACCGATCCGAAGGGAAGCCGCGAATATTTCGGCTCGCTTGTCCTCGGCCTCTACGACAAGCAGGGCCACCTCATGTCAGTCGGGCAAGCGGGTACTGGCTTCAATCGTGAAACCGAAGCCGAAGTCTTCAAGCTGCTGAAGGAGCGCGAGACGAAGAAAAACCCGTTTGCCAACAAGGTCGACAGCTCGCGCGGCATTCACTACGTCACGCCCGACCTTGTCGCAGAAATCAAGTTCACCGAGTGGACGCACGAAGGTCAAAAGGGCGGCCTGAAAATGCGTGCCCCCGTATTCCTCGGCTTACGCTTGGACAAAACGGCGAAGGAGTGCAAGGCGGCATAAATCAGCTTACTGCTGCTTTTCCTCCAACTCCGTCCACCGAGTCAGAAGCTGATCGAGTTCGCGATCTGCTTCTTCCATTTCCGTCTGCGCTGCGATCAAAGCTGCCGCATCCGTTTGGATCGCTGGATCGTTCAAAGCTTCTTGCGCCGCCGCCAGCCTTGCTTCTGCTGCCGAGATGCGTTGTTCGATCGAGGCGTATTCGCGTGCTTCCATGTACGAAAGCTTCTTCTTCGCCGCCGTACCGTTCTGAGGCGGAGTTGCGGCCGGAGCACTCGGTTCGCGCTTTTGCGGGCGCTGCTGTTGATCGCGCCACTCCTCCCACTGCTGATAATCGGCAAACGTATCCGCATTCCCCAGTCCATCCAACCCAAGTACCGTCGTCGAAACGCGATCGAGCAGATACCTGTCATGCGTTACCAGCACCAGCGCACCGCGAAATTCCAGCAGCGTTTCCTCCAGCACCTCTAGCGTCGGAATGTCTAGGTCGTTGGTCGGTTCGTCCAGCAGCAGAATGTCTGCGGGTTCGAGCATCAGCCGTGCGATCAGCACTCGTGCTCGCTCGCCACCACTCAGCCTGCTCACTGGTTGATTCAACTGCTCTCCAGTGAAGAGGAAACGGTCTGCCCACGCCGCTACGTGAATCACGCGATCCTGAAAAATGACCGAATCCGAATCCGGAGCCAGTGCGCGCCTCAGCGTGATGTCAGGATCGAGCGTGCGATCCTGTTCGAAGTAAACGATCTTCAAGTGGTCAGCCGTGCGAATCTTTCCGGCCTGCGGCTGCAACTCGCCCTGCAACAATCGCAGCAGAGTTGTCTTCCCGCTGCCATTCGGACCCACAAGTCCCACGCGCATCCCGTTCGTGATCGTAAAGTTCAGATCGTTTACTATCTGCCGATCTTCGCTGAATCGATACGCCAGCCCTTCCACTTCGATCAGCCGCTTTGTTTGTCTCCCCGTCGCCGAGAAATCCAGATCGGTGGTGGCCGTGCGCGCCCGCGTGCGCACATCTCCCAACTCGTTGATCAACTCGTGCGCACGGTCAATGCGCGACTTCGATTTTCCTGTGCGCGCTTTCGGCCCACGCCTCAGCCATTCGATTTCGGTCCGCACGCGGTTTTCAAGAGCTTCCTGATGACGCACCTGCGCCTTCATCCACTCTTCCTTCTTCTCAAGGAAATATGAATACGTACCCGCCACGCGCAAGATCCCATCCGGATACACCCGAGCAAGTTCTGCGGTGTCGCTCGCGACGTTCTCCAAAAAATAGCGATCATGCGAAACCACGACACAGGCGTAAGTCGCCTGTTCGAGCAATTGTTCGAGCCACTCGATCCCGGCAAGGTCAAGATGGTTCGTTGGTTCGTCCAGCAGTAGAACATCCGGGGCCGTCACCAGAGCCTCAACAATCGCCAACCGCTTTCGCCATCCACCAGAAAGCGAATGTGCCTCGGCCTCGAAGTCCTCGAATCCCGCGCGCCCCAGCGTCTCATGCAAATTAGCATCGCGATCCATCGCGGGGACATTTGAGCTAACCAGCGCTGCTTCGATCACCTGACGAACGGTTCGTCCCGGATCAAAGACGGACTCCTGCGGAACATAAGCAAGGCGCGCACGTTTGCGGAGCGCAACTTCGCCACTATCAGGCGCAATCAGCCCGGCAAGAATTCGCAGCAAAGTAGATTTGCCAGAGCCGTTGGGCCCGATCAGGGCAATTCGGTCGCGTTCGTTGACTGTGAACGACACATTGCGAAACAGCGGCTCAGCGCCGAAGGCTTTCGATAGGTTTTGGGCGTTGAGAATCGGAGGCATCACTTCGATGATACAGCCATGTCGCCTTGTCTCTGATTCTGGTGTCATCCTGAGCGAAGCGAAGGACCCCAGCAAGGCCCAAATCGCTGATGACGTCAAAGGTCACCTATATCCAGTCTCCGCGGTACGTTCGCATCCCACATCGGAACCATCCGCCATCGGAACCAGCGCGTTCCTCCACCCCGACGATTTCTCGACGCATCTTCGCCAAACTGTTCTTCAATAGAAATGTCATCGAAAGGCGAAACCCAATCGATGTCCGTCTGCGCCGGGCGGGATTCATACCCGAGAATTCATACCACCGCCTGCTGCAAACTTAAGCCATTCCTTCATACCGATAGCCATTGCTCCACATACTTCTCAGGCGGGGGAACTCAGCCCCGCCTGTTCTATCTCACAACGCCTTACAATGTTGCTATGTCGCGTCTCTACCCGTCGCTGCCTATCGTCGGAGTTGGTGCGGTTGTAATCGAAAACGGAAGAGTGCTCATTGCTCGTCGTGCGAACCCGCCATTGCAGGGAGAGTGGTCCATTCCTGGGGGAGGGTTGGACCTTGGAGAGAAGTTGCGCGACGGCGTCGCGCGTGAAGTAAAAGAAGAAACCGGGCTCGAAGTAGAAGTCGGCCCGGTTCTGGACGTGTTCGATTCAATCTTTCCCGACAGCGAAGGCCGCACGCAATACCACTACGTGCTCATCGACTATCTCTGCTACCCGCGCTCTGGAACCCTTAAGGCATCGTCCGATGCGAGTGAGGTGCGGTGGGTAGGTCCTGAAGAACTCGAAAGCTTAGGCATCAAGCAGATCACTGTTGACCTCATCCGCAAAGCCTTCACTCTCGTTTGACTCAAGGCTGCAGAGTGATTGCCGATTGCGACTGATTCTCAATCGTGTAGTACACCTTGTGCGTTGTTGCAGTGAACGTCGTCGGAGCTGTGTCAAAGATCTGAAACTCCGCATCTCCGTCGCTGGTCCAAGTCGTATTGCACTGCGCATTCAGGAAGCCCGATTGCCCCTGTCCGGGAATCGCCAGCACTGTGTTGGTGTACGTAGGCGGAGCTGGCGAAATCTGCGATGTAATGACGGCGCATGTAACCTGCTTCGGGCTTGCCAGGTACGCCATCTCCCCAGTTTCCATTGCATAGTTCGTGCCGTCCGTGGCTACGATCGTGAACTTCACACGTCCACCTGCCGCATCTCCCGCCGCAATGTGGATCGAGAACAGATTCGCGACCGGAACAGATCCGACCATCGCCTTGGGCGTGCCTACGATCATCAGGCGGTCAACGGTGGTGTTCGTCGCCGAGCCTTCAGTTTGCAATTGGAGATTTCCCGCGCCGTTCGTTCCAGTTCCGGCTGGGAGCAGCAGGTTGGCGCCTTGCACCTGGGCTCCTCCTTGCGTCGGTGCAGTCGTCATCACCGTTCCATCCGGAAAGACGAATCCGCCCGACGTACTATGGATCGCGCCATTCACAGTGAGCGGCTTGTCCGGCGTAGTGGTTCCAATTCCGACGTTCCCGCCAACGACCAGATTCAGGTTCTGCGTGGGAAGCCACGTTCCTTTCTGGTCTGCATTGCCGATCCTCACCGTATTGTTCGCCGTCCCATCCAGCGGACCGAGAGCCCAGTAGGAAGGAGAACTCCAAGCTCCAACGAACTGTCCCCATCCAACGGAGTGATCGCGCGACTGCGACAGAATCGGATAGTGAGTCGTTGTGTCTGCATCGGGCCCAACCGTCAGGGTCGCGGCAGGGTTCGGGTTCGCGATTCCAATGTTGTTTCCCGATTGCGCAACGACCGAGTTGGCCAGGTCGCCGGTAACGTCAGAGAATACAGGCAGAAATCCGGTGCTCGCATCCTTGGCCACGATCGCCGAAGTGAGATCGACGAATGCACATTTGTAATTGGGTTTAGCTGTACTGACTGAGGCGTTTGTCGCGGGCTCGGCCTGCTGCGCTGCCGCAAGCGAATCCGCGGTCACGTAGGCCGATGCTGGCTTCCCGCCGAGCATCGCTGCGTCTTCCGCATGCAAGGCAAAGGGAACACTCACCAGCAACACGCGAGGCTGCTCGACGGCTCCGGGCAAGTGGGCCAATACTCCGAGCCATCGCGAGTCACCGGAAAGAACGTCAGGCGGAATTCCCGCGTCGCTCTTTGCACCCAGCAGCACGCTGAACTGCCCGCTTGCATCTGCGGTGACGTTCTGCGTTTCCTGCCAGAGCGGAGCACCACCGGTCTGCTCCTCGTAAATTGCGAACGTGACTCCGACCACTCCCGTCACTGGACTGTTCGCTGAGTCCAATGCCTTTCCATTAAACCTGACGAGCCTGTGTCCGGAGGCACTCACATCCATGTGCATTCTCCCGATGGCATCTGGACGTGCTAGGCCGCTATCGTCGGTTCGTAGCTGTTGAATGAGATTTGATTGTGCGAGTGAGACTGAATTGAAGAGAAAAAGGGAAAGTATTAGTACACTGCTGCGAAAACCTGAGTTCAACTTGCGCACCTCAGCGGCCGTCGTGCAGGGCGACGACGCATATGGAAAACGGGGCTTCTGCCCAACTTCCACATTGTGATTTTTAGATAAACGAATGATTCGCTTCAGTCAGGGCAAAGTCAATCGAAGTTCGATGAATGAGGCGGGTACAAAGGTAATGAAAGAGATCTGCGCAATAGAAACGCCCCGCACTGTAGCCTGCGGGGCGTCGGTTAGCTGTGTTGGATTGGCTTGAGGCGGGCTCACTCCCTCCGCATTCACACAACCCAATGTGCGCGAAAACGGATGAAACGCGACCCTGCGACAAACTTCAAATACGTCGGGAAGTTCGGCGAGTGGTTAGAGCGATACCGCCCTAAGCCTCAGCCACCTCACTGATCACGATTTGTCTGCTACAGTCGCTTGAACTTTTATCCATCGGACCACCTCCTCTCCAGTGTGTTTTCATACTAGAGGACCACGTGTGGGTTGTCAAATTGTTAATACCTCTATGGTGAATATGCCGTGGTCCGCAGAGTTGCTGATTAGTAAATGGTTTGCAAGTTGAGCGAAACCATTGCTTTAGGAGTAAACGTCTGACTGGATCCTGATTGCTCGTTCAGTTAATCGTCGCTGTCCGGCTTCCAAACGTAAGCTCCCTTTTGCGGGAGCCCGATGTGCTTGAGCACCCGATTTACAAAATTTCGCGCGATCTCGTCGAGCGACTCTGGCCGGTTGTAGAACGTGGGTATCAGAGGATAGATCGTCGCGCCAGCCTCTGCGGCAAGAGACATGTTTCGTAGATGAATCCGGTTCAGCGGGGTTTCGCGGACGCAGAGCACCAGAGGGATTCTCTCCTTCAGACAAACATCGGCTGCGCGGTCGATCAGCTTGGATGCAATCCCTTGGGCGATCTTGGCCAGAGTTCCCATTGAGCAGGGAAGCACGATCATGGCATCGGTCGGATAAGAGCCGCTGGCGATGTTGGATCCGATGTCTTGATTGTTCAGCAGCCGCGTTTTCTGCGGCTCACGGCCTAGCAGTTGCGGCAGTACCGTGCTGCGATTGATGCCGAGTTCTTCTGCCATGACCCGCAGTCCGCTATCGCTGGTCACGAAGTTTACGCACCCGACACGCTCGTCCTCTTCCAGGGCACGCAGCATTTCGCGAGCAAAAACGGATCCGCTGGCACCGGTAACGGCGAGTGTTATTGTGCGCTTCGGTTTGTCTGTTCCATCCACCATTCCCAAATAGCCTAGTGCTTCACTTTGTGAACAGCAAGCTCAACCATCAACTTACAACGCGATGATAGGCTAATAGTGTGGACGCAAATAGATTAAAAATCCTGCTGGAGAGCGTGAGCGCCGGGGCAGTGACTCCGGATCAGGCCTTCGAGCAAATCAAAACACTGCCTTTCGAGGATCTCGGTTTTGCCAAGGTCGATCACCATCGCGCTGTGCGTGTTGGTGTACCAGAGGTGATCTTTGGACCGGGCAAGGCTCCTGAACATTTTGTCGAAATCTTCACCCGGCTCGCTGAGCGCGGGAATAACGTGCTCGCCACGAGAGCGACGCCAGAGCAGATTGCAATCACGACAGAACGATTCCCGCAGGCTGAGCACAATCCGATTGCCCGTACGCTGGTGCTTCGGCAGAAGTGCGAGGTGCTAGGTAAGGGAACTATCGGCATCATCTCTGCGGGAACCAGCGACATTCCTGTGGCAGAGGAAGCTGCCGTCACTGCCGATGTAATGGGCAACAAAATCATGCGCCTGTTCGACGTCGGAGTTGCGGGCCTGCATCGTTTGCTTTCGCATAGCGAAGAGCTGCGCCAAGCCCGAGTGCTGGTGGTGTGCGCCGGAATGGAAGGCGCGCTGCCCAGCGTCGTTGGAGGTTTGGTGGGTGTGCCGGTAATCGCGGTTCCGACCAGCGTCGGCTATGGAGCGGCTTTCAACGGAATCGCTGCCCTGCTTGGCATGATCAACTCCTGCGCATCGAATGTTTCTATCGTGAATATAGACAATGGGTTCGGCGCGGCGTACGTGGCGTCGTTGATCAACCGGTTGTAGAACGTCGAAGAAAGTTGTTGCAACAAAGTATTGCATCCTGTGACGCCCCGCGGTTATCAGAGAAGTAGGGACTATGAATAGGAAAGCTCCGAGCGCGGTAGGAGAAGAGATACATCAGACCAAGCCCTTCGCCACCATTGAAGAAGAGCTGTTGGTGTCGCTTTTGCGCACCACGGATCTGTTGAGCGCGCGATTTGAGCAGGTAATCCGTCCCTTTAACATTTCGATGACGCAGTACAACGTGCTGAGAATTCTGCGCGGTGCGGGATCGGATGGGCGCACTTGTGGGGAGATCGGCGAGCGCATGATCGCTCGCGAACCAGATGTGACGCGTTTGCTGGAGCGCATGGAAAAGACCGGGCTCATCAAGCGCTCCCGCGACACGGCTGACCGTCGAGTGGTAGTCACGCGCATCACGAGCGCGGGACTGAAACTGCTGGATGAGATCGATCCAAAGCTGCGCGAGATCGACGGCCTGCTCGAGCCAATGGGCGAGCGCAAAATCGAGACCATGCTGAGATCGCTGGATGAGCTCCGGCAACTGGTCAGGCAAGAAGAATAGTATTTTCTGTTTCAGTACTCCTGCAAAGTCAAAAGCCCCACTCAAGCCAACAACGGGCTTGAATGGGCCACCCGCCCAATACAGGTTGGGAATGGATGCTCTTTGCTGACTCAAATAGTTTGAGTAGCAGATTCAATGACAACCACCATGGTGGCGCGCATCCACTTGAAGATTGCTTTTAGAGCCTCAAAATCCGGACCAGAAGTCACAAATGCGGCCTTGCCCTTGATAAGGAAACCTGTACCCGGTCCATGGAGGCCTTTGATCTTGCTGCTCCCCAAAGTTATTAAAACCTCTGGATTGAAAGCTACATTTGCCTCGGTACGATGCATGTAGCCGGCAGGAATCAACAGACGCCCATCTTCGGTCGCTCGTAGATAGGAATTCCAGGTATTGACCATGTGCGGCCCATCTTTCCCTAAGCTTGCAATTGCAACCACTCCATCCTGCTTCATAATTTCCAGTACTTTTTACGGAATCATTTTGACCTCATGGTTTGCGCTGCTGACGAAGGTTTGTTGAAGGTACGATGCAACTGTCATACCCTGTCAAGACTAGGGATCGAGCCTCAGCAGATTATATTGCATAGCTGAACGGAAGATACCCCGGCAGAATTGATTGCACTCAGCACAAAAAGAACTGCCCCGCAGGTCGCGGGGCAGGATAAACATCCACAATCTGAGAACTATTCGCTGGTCATGATGAACAGTGGTTTCATGTGGAAGCTGCTGTAGTGCGGGCGCAGGCGTTCAATGTTGTATTGCTGTTTCACATCGACCACCTTCTTGCTGCCAGTGACGCAGTCGATCGGCATGTCATCATAGCGGCCATTCTTCAGCACAACGAGTCTTCCGTGAACGCGACGCAGTAGCAGGTCGAGAGCGAGGTTGCCGTAGGCCATCGGGACAATCGAGTCGATGGCATCCGGATCGCCGCCGCGGACGAGGTATCCGAGCTTCTGGTTGATGACGTCCACGCACTTGCCATCGTTGTATTTCGGCGAGAGCTCCTTCAGCTTCTCGGAGACGAGGTCGCCGATGCCGCCGAGCTTCTTGTGTCCGTAGGCGTCGGTGGTTTCTCCGGAGAAGACCATCTCGCCGCCTGCGAACATGGCGCCTTCGCTTACCAGCACGACGGAGTAGCGGCTGGGATTCTTGCGGCGGTCATAGCTCAACAACTCGGTCAGTTGCTCGATGTCAAACTTGTGTTCGGGGATGACGCAGCGATTTGCTGCTCCGGCCATCGTCGGCAACATGGCAGTGTAGCCGGCGTAGCGTCCGAAAACCTCGAGCACGAGGAAGCGCTCGTGGGACCCGGCCGAGGTACGCAGCGAGTTCGTCATCTGGATGGTGCGGGTGACGCAGGTGCTGAATCCAATGCAGTAGTCGGTTCCCGGCACGTCGTTGTCCATCGTCTTCGGGATTGCGAGTACCTTGAACCCTTCCTCGTATAGGCGCACGCCGTAGCTCAGAGTATCGTCGCCACCGATGGGGATCAGGTAGTCGACGCCGAGCCATGCCAGATTCTCCAGTACTTCCGGGGTAAGATCGTTCCTGTCCTGGTTGTACTTGTCCTGCAGATGCACGGGAACGCTGTCTTTTTTGACCTTGCCGGGGTTGGTACGCGATGTGTGCAGGAATGTGCCGCCAGTGCGTCCGGCGCGATTTACGATCTCTTCGGTAAGAATTTGATAATTGCCGGTATTGTCGTAGTCCTTCTCACGAACGATATCAATAAGTCCGCCCCAGCCGCGGCGAATACCGACCACTTGGTATCCCTCGCGCAGAGCGCGGATGGTAACGGCGCGAATTGCTGGGTTCAGGCCCGGAACATCACCGCCACCGGTTAGGATTCCTATGACTCCCTTGTGCGACTTCACATTGGACATTGATCATTCCCCTTAAAAATGAACAACGATTTGCGACTTGTATACAAGCAATGTTGCTTTCGCGCGTACCGAGCTCGTTGTCACGATATCGCGTGAAAGTTTCATCCGGAGATGTTACTGGAAGGGAATAGAAAAGGCCCAACTAAAAATGAAATTTAGTTGGGCCTTTTCAGTCTTGCGGGATTATTCGGCGCTGATCTCGACAGAAGGTGCGGGAGTGATAGCCACGGAACTGGACGGAATGATGGCCGTCTTCTCTGGATAGTGCTTCAGATCCCATATATCCGAGGCATATTCCTCAATCGTACGGTCGCTTGAGAACTTGTGCGAGCGTGCCGTATTCAGGATGGACATGCGACGCCATTTTGCAGTGTTCTGGAAGTCTGCGTCGATCTTCTGGTTGATGTCGATGTACTGCGGCAGGTCCGCTACGTGGAAGAAGCGGTCTCCGCGATTGATCAACTCATCAAAGATCCACCGGAACAGACCCGGCTCATTGGGAGAGAAGCGGTCGTTGAGGAAACAATCCAGCACTCGCTTGATGCGCGGGTCGCGATCATAGTACTCGCGGGCATGGTACAGGCCGTTGCGCTCCATGTGCTCGATCTGCTCTGCACGAAGGCCGAAGATGTATATGTTCTCCTCGCCGGCCTCTTCCGCGATTTCGATATTGGCACCGTCCCAGGTGGCGACGGTCACGGCACCGTTCATCATCATCTTCATGTTGCCGGTGCCGCTAGCTTCCATTCCTGCGGTAGAAATCTGCTCGCTAAGATCCGCGGCAGGAATAATCGATTCTGCAAGGGACACGCGATAGTCGGGCAGGAACGCGACTCGTAGAAGCTGATTAGCCTTGGGATCTTTGTTTATGACGGCTGCGACATTGTGAATCAGCTTAATGATTTGCTTTGCAGCCCAGTACCCAGGAGCAGCTTTTCCGGCGAAGATGACCGTGCGCGGCGTTTTCGGAGCATCCCCATCTTCCACGATGCGGAGATAGTCGTGCATTACGCGCAGAACATTGAGGAGCTGCCGCTTGTACTCGTGAATGCGCTTGATCTGCACGTCAAACATCGAGTGCGGATCGGTGGTGACTCCGGTTTCGTCGCGAATGATGCGAGCTAGCTTGAGCTTGTTCTGTATGTTGACCTCGCCAAAACGCGCCTGGAATCCAGCATCGTCAGCGAAGGGCTCGATCTTGCTCAATTCAGAGAGGTCGGTGATCCACTTTTCGCCGATGCTTTCGCAGAGCAAGCGCGACAGGTGAGGATTGGCCTTTAGCAGCCAACGCCGAGGGGCAACTCCGTTGGTCTTGTTGCTGAACTTCTCGGGCCAGAGCTGTGCAAATTCCGGTACTAGCGAAGTGCGGATCAGATCGCTGTGCAGGGCCGAAACGCCATTGACAGCGTGCGAAGCGACGATCGCAAGGTGAGCCATGCGCACGTTCTTGTCGTGGCCTTCCTCGATGATCGACATTCTGCGGAGCTTTTCGCCATCGACCCACGAATAAGAGGTCAGACTGCGCAGGAAGTTGTGATTAATCCCGTAGATGATCTGCATGTGGCGCGGCAAAACGCGCTCCATCAGCGAGACGCTCCACCTTTCCAGCGCTTCAGGCAGCAAGGTGTGATTGGTGTACGCGACCGACTTCTTGGTGATCTCCCACGCGTCTTCCCAATCCAAATTGTTCTCGTCTACGAGGACGCGCATCAACTCGGCGACGGCCAGGGCTGGGTGCGTATCGTTCATCTGAATCGCGACTTTTTCAGCGAATACCCTGAAATCGTTATGCCGCGAGAGGTAGTTGCGCACGATGTCACGCACAGCGCAGGCTACAAGGAAGTATTCCTGAACAAGGCGGAGTTCCTTGCCAGCCATGACCGAATCGCTGGGATACAGCACTCGCGAGATGTTTTCGCTGCCGATCTTCTGCTCGACCGCGCGAATGTAATCGCCGCGATTGAAAATTTCGATATCAAAATCGTCAGACGAGCGCGCCTGGAAGAGGCGCAGGAAGTTCACCGTCTGGCCATTGTAGCCAACCACCGGCATGTCATTGGGCACACCAACTACCACCTGGTAGTCGATCCAACTCTGGCGATAGTTGCCGAGATCACGCGCGTTCTCAACGCGTCCGTACAAAGGGATGACAATGGCTTCCTCTGGACGCTGAATCTGGAACGGGGTTCCGTTCGCCTTCCATCGGTCTGGTTTCTCGCGCTGGAATCCATTGGAGATTTCCTGGCGGAACATGCCGTATTCGTAATCGATGCCGTACCCGTAGCCGGGCATGTTGAGCGTTGCCAACGACTCAAGGAAGCAGGCAGCAAGGCGACCCAGGCCGCCGTTGCCAAGACCGGCATCGGCCTCACTCTCGAGTACCTGATCGAAGCGAACACCGAACTCGCTCAATACGCTTTCGAGAATTCCCGTGAGGCGCAGATTGCAGACAGTGTCACCTAGCAGGCGGCCCATCAGGAATTCCATCGACAAGTAGTAGAGGTGCTTGGCGTCAGACTGCGCGTACCGATTACTGGTGGAGCGCATTTCATCCACAAACAGATCGCGGACGGCCAGTGATACGGGGACGAGTAGCTCGGCAGGGGTCAGATGATCCAGCGACCTTACGAGTGTGTAGCGCACATGGCGCTCGATACCTTCGCGGAGGGTTTTTGCGATGGCGGTCGAGGAGTCAAATTTTGAAAGCGGCATATTCAATAGGAACCCAAAATCGATACAAAAACGAATTAGCCAACCCGCACACAACAAATGCAGCTTTCAGCGCGGGCAAGAACTTCAACCAAAAGCAAGAAGTGCAAGGTGAGCGCGCAAATCTGGAGTGCGCACGCCGCTCTTCTGAATAGGATTCTACGCATAGTCGGGCAGGTTTGCCATCGGTGCGCTCCTTAGGTTCAGTCTAGGCGAAAAACCAGAGTTGGATGCAGAAGGCTCAGACGGGACCGGGTTGTCAAGAGAAAACTCAATTTTTCAATAACAATTGATATTCAACATTCAGCTTCATTCGAGTACTCACAATAGGTACAATCAGAACTGCAGAACCCTGACAGAACACACTTCTATGTAAGCCGGGGCAGAGCCCGTCTAGAGGCTACCGCCCGGTGAGTTGCAAGACCTACGCGCAGCCAATGCGCATTAAACGTCGTTTCAGGAGAGCACCAATGAAGGGAATCACAGGCAATCGTTTTACACGATTGCTGTTGACGCTTTTGTTCTGCTGCCTTGTGTTGTCCACTATCACAGCTTGGGCACAGTCCACCACTGAAGGTGCAATCGGTGGAACTGTGGTCGATCCGCAGGATAAGGTTGTAGCGGGAGCGCCTGTGGTTGTGAAGAACGTCGGGAACAACCAGACACTCACGACACAGACCGACCAGACTGGCTATTTTCGTTTTAGCAAGTTGCAGCCTGCTGTCTACACTGTGATGATCAGCGCACCCGGATTCGCCCCTTACAAGGCGGAAAAGGTCACTGTCACAGTCGGTAGCTTGACTGCCGTAAATCCCCATCTGACGATCGGAGCAACTGAACAGGTTGATGTAACAGCTGAAACTCCGCTGATCAACGTCACCTCCGCCGATTTCGCTCCAACACTCAACGAAACAGCCATCGAAAATCTCCCCATCAACGGCGGACGCTGGTCCAGCTTCGTCCTCCTTACCCCTGGCGTCGTCAGCGACTCGAACGGCTTCGGACTTGTTAGCTTCCGCGGCATGAGCACGCTGCTCAACAACGTAACGGTTGACGGTGCAGACAACAACCAGGCGTACTTCTCCGAAGAACGCGGACGCACTCGCGCGGGCTACTCGACTCCGAAGGTTGCAGTGCAGGAGTTCCAGGTCAACACCTCGAACTACTCGTCAGAATACGGACGTTCGGCCGGTGGCGTTATCAACACCATCACGAAGAGCGGTTCGAATTCCATTCACGGCGAAGCGTTCTGGTACGACCGCAACAACAGCCTGGGTTCCATGAACCCGTTCACCACCCTGACCACTTTCAATGCAACGTCTCAGACCTCGACGACGGCTCCTTACAAGCCGATCGACGTCCGCAAGATGGGCGGCTTCGGTGTCGGCGGTCCACTCATCAAGGATCGTTTGTTCTGGTTCGTTGCATATGATCGCTTCCACCGCAACTTCCCGGGCACTGCGGTTCCGAACAACGCGAGCTCGTTCTTTGCCGTGCCGCCGGTTCTCTCGACCTCGGCGTTCAAAGCCGGTTACTGCAACACGACCACTTCCGGAACAGCAGTCAACAATGTGTGTCAGTTGGCTTCTTTGGTGAACCACGGTCAG
This sequence comes from Koromonas humicola, assembly GCF_059726255.1. Lineage (NCBI taxonomy): Bacteria > Pseudomonadati > Acidobacteriota > Terriglobia > Terriglobales > Koromonadaceae > Koromonas > Koromonas humicola. Next base: position 2,747,321 of record NZ_AP040873.1, on the reverse strand, counting down.
GTCACGAACTCCACAGGGATGACGGCTGTAACTCAGGCCGAGTATGCAAGTGCACGTGCGTTGTGGATGCAGTATCTGTTCGGCGATAGCAACAATCTCGGACTGATTAGCGACACCGGCCGCACCCCGCGTAGCGGCGATCAGGACATCTTCTTCCCGAAGGTGGACTGGGTCATCAACCAGAAGAACCATGCTTCATTCGAAGTGAACCGCATGCGTTGGTGGTCTCCTGCAGGCATCCAGTCGCAGGCCACGAACAACTACGGTCGTACTTCGTTTGGTAACGACTATGTGAAGGACACGTGGGGTGTTGCGAAGTTGGACACCATGCTCACCAACACGATCTCCAACCAGATTCGCTTCCAGTATGGTCGCGACTTTGAATTTGAGACGAACCAGGATCCTTCGGATTACGACCGCCAAACGCTGCTGACCGGAAAGAACAATCCATTTGGCGTCGCTCCGAACATTTATCTTGGCAGCTTCCAGTGGGGCAGCACGCTCTATGGAAACCGTGTCGCATACCCGAACGAGTACAAGACTCAGATTGCAGATACAGTCTCTGTGACCCGCGGCGCACATAACCTGCGCTTCGGTATCGACTACGTAAAGAACACCGACAAGATCAACAACCTGTACCAGCAGTACGGCGAATACAGCTATAGCGGATTGCCAACCTACTTTGCTGGACTTTACGATTCCAAGAACAAGTACTACACCACGTACTATCAGGCATTCCAGGGGAATTCGGCTTTAAACGCCGTTAAGACGTACGAGTTCTCAACCAATGACTGGGCCGCGTTTGCTCAGGATGATTGGAAGGTCAGCCGCAAGCTGACGATCAACCTCGGTCTTCGCTTCGAAACGGAACTGATGCCCAGCGCATATTCCGAGTTGGCGAATACCATCACGGTCGGAACCCAGACCATCAAGGCTGGCAGTCTGCCTGACACACCGAAGAGCTGGGGACCGCGCGTCGGATTTGCATATGACGTGTTTGGAACCGGCAAGACAGTTGTTCGTGGCGGCTACGGACTTTACTACGGTCGTCTGATCAACTCGACCCTGTTCTCGGGCATGACCGCAACTGGTTCGCAAGCGGGTCAGAACACATACAGCCTCAAGGCTACCGCAACTAACTCGGCTGGTACGTCCATCACTCCGAGCTTCCCGTCGGTGTTGACGACTGCGCCAGATAATGGCGGAACGCTGACTGTGGATTACTTCGATCCTAAGTACACTGCTCCGCAGGTTCAGGAAATCGATCTGAGCTTGCAGCAGCAACTTACCCGCAACCTCGTCCTTTCGGTTAGCTACCTTGGCAGCATTGGCCGGCACCTGACCAACTTCAACGATGTGAACCTTGCGGCACCGGGCACGTCCTACTGCTCGAGCCTTGTTACCAGCGGAACTCGTAAGGGCTTGCCTTCGGGTAGCCAGAGCTCCACTCCGGTTAGCAACTGTTCCGGCACAGTAGGAGCTATGATCACGCCTCCCAAGACGGTTTCGATGGCTGTTAAGAACGGAACCACATTGGGACTGCCGCTAGCAGATGGCACATCGTTCAGCAATCTGCCGCTGTACACCTCGCGCCTGAACCCGCAGTACGGCACGATCATGGACATCTTCAGCGGAACCAACTCCAGCTACAACGCTTTGGTAATTCAGCTGGATAAGCACATGAGCAACCACGTACAGTTCTCTGTGAACTACACCTGGTCGCACGCTTTGGACTACGGCGTGAACGGAACCACCGGCGCTGCTAGCTATGGCGCGGTGATCGATCCGCTGAATCCAAAGTATGCAATGCACGGCAACTCGATGTACAACGTTCCTAGCCGCTTCACGCTGCACGCCATCCTGCAGGCTCCCTGGGAGCACAAGGGCTGGATGAAGTACGCGTTGGACGGGTGGCAAGCTGCTCCTGTTCTGCAGATGCAGTATGGCTTGGGCAACACACTCCAGGTCGCATCGTCTTACCCGAACGTCTATGTGGGAACGCAACCTTACAATGCGATCGGCAACGGCATGCTCGGTGCAGGTAGCTCACTTCAGATCCCAGGAACTGAACGCAACGGATACCGCCAGCCTCCGACCTATGTGGCTGACCTCCGCCTCTCGAAGCAGTTCCCAGTTTACGAACGCGTAAAGCTGGAAATTTCGGGCGATGTGTTCAACCTCTTTAACCATCGCAACGTAACGGGCGTAAGCAGCACGAGCGCTTACACCATCTCGACTTCGGCGCCGGCGTCCACAACGCCGTCGAGCACCGTTACGAACCCGACGCTGGTTCCGTACACGACAGCCGTTTCCAACGGTGTGTCGCAGTTTATGGTTCCCAGCACCGCGAACAGCAACTTCGTCTACTCGACTCGCCAGGTACAGATTGGCGCGCGCGTGACGTTCTAATCAGAAGTCTCTCCACTTGGGCGGCAGTGCTTCGGCACTGCCGCTTTTTTGTGTGCGAGAGTCGGAGCAGCAAAAAGGGCACGCTCGTCGCGTGCCCTCTTTCTTTGCTGAGTTTTGAGCTACTTCTTCACAGCGATGCTTAGCTCTCGTAACTGTTCGGGAGTCACCGGAGTCGGAGCCTCCATCATGAGGTCGGTGGCTGCCGCGGTCTTCGGGAAGGGAATCACTTCGCGAAGGCTGGGCGCACCGGCGAGGATCATTACAATTCGATCCAGTCCTAATGCGATTCCGCCGTGTGGGGGCGTGCCGTACTGCAGCGCTTCGAGGAAAAATCCGAAGCGAAGCTTTTGTTCGGCTTCGTCCATTCCGAGGGCCTCGAAAATCTTGGCCTGAACATCTTGCTGGTGAATACGGATGGAACCTGAGCCAAGCTCGATGCCGTTGAGAACTACGTCGTACGCACGCGCACGAATGGCTCCGAGCGCCGAGTTCGGGTCACGCTGCGATTTCACGCCTTCGCTCAGAAGTTCCATGTGCTCGTCGTGAATTGACGTGAAGGGATGATGCGCAAAGGTCCAGCTTCCGGTCTTCTCATCCCACTCGAATGATGGGAAATCGGTGACCCAAAGGAACTTGAATTCTTTGCCTTCAAAGGCCTTGTGGCGCGCAGCATAACGCTGTGCCAAGGAGAGGCGAAGCTGTCCGGCGTTGGTGTAAACGTCGAATTCCTCGCGATGGTGGCGACGTTCAGCTACGGCATCATCGGAACTGCCGTTCTCCGCGACGGCCTTCTTCGGAGCGGCAACAAGCACGAGCAGGTCGCCGTCCTCGGCTCCGCAGAGTTCACGCACCTTGGCGACCGAATCAGGCCAGCTCTTTTCTAGGCGCTTGAAGTCATCAAAGAACTTGATCACCGTATGTTGCTTTTCGCTGAGCAGGGCCTTGTGCTCGTCGCGCTCTTTGCGCGAGAGATCGCCGACCTTTGGAGTGCGGATAACAATTACCGGCAGGGAGGTGTCAGCGCCGAGCGTCTCTAACGCCTCAGTGGTGAATGCCGATTTCACATCGGTCATCGCGGGCAGGCGGAGATCGGGTTTATCGATGCCATAGAGCCGGATAGCTTCGTCGTAAGGCATCTGGGGGAAGGGCCGCTCGATGGTGTGGCCCGCCGCGGTGAACGCTGCATCGAGGAAGCCTTCTACCACTTGATGAATCGTGTCCTCGGTCGGGAAGCAGAGCTCGAGGTCGATCTGGGTGAACTCAGGCTGGCGATCGGCGCGGAGGTCTTCGTCGCGGAAACAGCGAGCGATCTGGAAGTAGCGATCCATGCCGCCGATCATCAGTATCTGCTTGAAGATCTGCGGAGACTGCGGCAGCGCGTAGAACTCACCGGGATGCACGCGGCTGGGTACGAGGTAATCGCGAGCGCCTTCCGGAGTCGAGCGCGTCATGATCGGAGTTTCAATCTCGTAGAAGTCTTTGCTCGCAAGATAGTTGCGGATCGCCAACGTGACGCGGTGACGCATCTCGATGTTGTGGTGCATCTCGGGGCGGCGAAGGTCAAGGTAGCGATACTTCAGGCGCACCTCTTCGCTCACATTTACATTGGCGTCGCCCGGGAAGAATGGCGGAACCTTGCTCTCGTTGAGCACTCTCAGTTCGCTGGCGATTATCTCAATGTCGCCGGTATCCATCTTCGGATTGCGTGTATTCTCAGAGCGCGGTTCGACCACGCCCGTGACCGCCAGTACGTACTCATTACGCACGGACTCCACGCGCTCATGCATTTCAGGATTGCGTTCCTTGTCGAATACGATCTGAGTAATGCCGGAGCGATCGCGAAGATCGATGAAGATAAGATTGCCATGATCGCGCCGCCGGTTCACCCAGCCCATCAGAGTGATCGTGCTTCCCGCATCGCTGGCGCGCAGGTCGCCGCAGCGGTGCGTCCGCTTTAATGTTCCCAAGTAATCAAGTTGCATCGTCGCTTTCCATAATGCGGAGAGAAACACCGCATTCTCCATCGTACGACAAATGGCGCGCCATGCTAGCTGACGCGCCACAGGTTTTCGCGAATTTGTTCGCTATTTTCCGAGATACTCCACAAGATCGGCGCGTGAAACAGTCTTCTGTTCGCCGGTCTTAAGGTCTTTTACCGCGAAAGCATCGGACTGCACTTCGTTCTCGCCCACGATGATGGCATAGGTCGCGCCCAGCTTTTCAGCGGTTTCAAAGCTCTTCTTCATACGGAAGCTCTCGTCGGTGACATCCACTGCGAGGCCGTTGAGCCGAAGTTCTTTGGCCAACTTCAATGCATGACGATTCATGCCGCTGCCTAGCGGAAACACAACTGCTTTCAGCGACGCAATTGCCTGCTGTTGCTGTGCCTGAAGCGCTAACACGAGGCGATCTTCACCAATGGCGAAGCCGATTCCTGGAGCTTTGGGGCCGCCGATCTGCTCACTGAGACCGTCGTATCGGCCGCCGCCCAGAACAGCGCTTTGCGCGCCTAGTTCACCATGAGTGAACTCGAAAGTCGTGCGCGTGTAGTAATCCAAGCCGCGCACCATGCGCTCATTTACCTGATACGGAATGCCGAGCGTGTCGAGGATGGAGCGTACCTGCGCAAAGTGTTCACGGCAGCCTTCGTCGAGGTACTCGGAGATTTTCGGCAGCTTCTCGATGATGGGCTGGTCATCGGGGACCTTGCAGTCGAGCACGCGAAGGGGATTCGTCTCTGCACGCCGCTGGCAATCACCGCACATCTGGTCTTTCACGCCGGCAAGAGCTTGGCGCAGAGCCTCGTTGTAGGCCGGACGACAGTTCACGCAACCCACAGAGTTCAGGTAGAGCGTCCAGCCTTTGAGTCCAACCGCGTCGAGCAGTGCGGTGAGCATGTCGAGAACTTCGGCATCACGAATCGGGAGTTCGCTTCCTGCGGACTGCGGCCCAATGACCTCAGCTCCAATCTGGAAGAACTGGCGATAGCGGCCTTTCTGCGGACGCTCGCGACGGAACTGCGGGCCGATGTAGTAGAGCTTTTGTAGCAGGCCGCTGCGTCCGAGTTCATGCTCGATGTATGCGCGAACGACGCCTGCGGTGTTCTCGGGGCGAAGTGTCAGCGACTGCGTCTTTTCGCTGGCAGCACGTGCGCGGTCTTCCCAGGTAAACATCTCCTTGGAGACGATGTCGGTTTCTTCGCCGACGCCACGCGCAAACAATTCCGTGGACTCAAAAATCGGCGTACGAATTTCGTGATAGTTGTAGCGGGCAAACACCTCGCGCACCTTGCGCTCCACGAAGTTCCAAAGTTCTATATCGGGAGGCAGCAGGTCGCGGGTGCCGCGTACTGCTTTGATCATTGTCTATTCCTTGACCGGAGTCGTTGCTCATCCGGGTATGGGTATTCCATTTGCTGCGCTGCTGCGCGTGCAATCGATTGTCCGTAGATCCGCCCCACCAGGTACAACGCCATGTCAATTCCGGCGCGAATGCTGCTGGCGGTGGTGATATTGCCGTCAACAACCATGGGCAATTCCGGCAGCAGGGAAGTGCGGGAGTAGTGTTCGCGGAAGAAGTCCACCGAATGAAAGTGCGTCGTGGCAGTCTTTCCAATCAGAAGTCCGGCCTCGGCTAACAGCAGAGATCCGGCTCCAACTGAAGCAAGTCGATCAACCTGCTGCGCCATGCCTTTCAGCCAGCCGAGATACTCAATCTGATGAAGCAGCGCTCGGACGCCGTGGCCACCTGGAACCAGCAACATGTGGAGTTTGGGGCAGGTTTTGAAATCTACGTCAGGCAGTAGCTGCATGCCTCCGCTGACTCGAACCATGTCCTTCGTCTCGGAAACCAGAAGCTGGCGAATCGGGGAGCTGCTTTCACGACGTGTCTCTTCATTCAGACGCGTGGTGGCAAAGACCTCGTATGGGCCGCAGAAATCCAAGACTTCAGCATCGGGATAGATGAGGATTCCGACCGTCTTTTCTTCCGTGGTCAGCGGCTCGGGCGCGGTGCTCACTGCCCCAGCTCCCGCAGATACTGGTCCTTGTAGCCAAGATAATTTGTACGGTACGTCAAGATACTGGCTTTCTCCTCATCGCTCAGCGCACGGCGGAATTTGCCCGGAGCGCCCATCCAGAGCGAACCCGGCTCGACGACTGTTCCTTCAGGAATCAGCGTGCCCGCAGCAATGATCGAATCATGTCCGATTTTCGCGCCATTGAGGATGATGACGCCCATGCCGATGAGGCATCGGTCTTCGATGACGCAGCCGTGCAACGTAACATTGTGGCCCACGGTGACATCGTCACCCAGAACCACAGGCCACTTTCCGAGCATGCCGTGCAGCACGGAGTTGTCCTGTACATTGGTGTTCTTCCCGAGGCGGATGTAGTGCACATCGCCCCGCACCACGGCATTCATCCAGATACTTGCATTTTGGCCCAGCACTACGTCGCCGATCACCTGGGCGGAGACATCGACGTAGCAGGACTTGGGGATAGTAGGCGTTACGCCCTTGTAGGGTCGAATCATTGGCAACCTCCAACTTGGGACAGGACTAACGTGGTTTACAGCCATCGTCCGATCACCCAGCGCAAAAATCGTCCCAGAATTCTGACCATACCAGAACCAAAGGTGCGATGAAAACCTGCAACCTTCCTCCTGCCTGCCCGAGTGCGGCTTCAGAAGCTAGGCCCTGAAGCTTGCATCGGTCTCTGGCTAATGTTCCGTTTCGCGAATCTGGATCGCAAAGTCCACATAGATTTCCCACGAAATTGCCAAATTCAGGGTATGATTCCCCGATCAGTTTTGGGTGTCATCGTACATCCTCTCAGTAGTAATAAAGCTAGTTCGCATTTCCAGTGATCGTCTTCAGGTGCCGCAAGGTGCGGTCTGCAGCGACGTTGTGGGAGTCAGGGCCGAAAGGAGAACCCATGGAGTTCCAGGACAGGATGCTGAAATGTGTGGATTGTGGGCAGGAGTTTGTTTTCACTGCGGGTGAACAGCTCTTTTTCCACGACAAGCAGTTTAAGAACCTCCCCAAGCGGTGCAAGGCCTGTAAGCAGAAGAGGACTCCCGCTGACAAGGCAGGCAGTGCGTTTAAGAAGAATGAGACCCATGCCGTATGTTCGGCCTGCGGCAAAGAGACGATCATTCCGTTCCGTCCTACACAAGGAAGACCGGTCTTTTGCCGCGCATGTTTTGGCCAGAACAAAAAGGCGTCAGGCGTATCCGCCTAACTTGAAATTGCTGATCCGCCTGCCGGAATGGGAGGCGGAGGTTTCAAAATTTGTAGGGGAGTATCAGCCTGCTTTCGGAGCGCTTTCCTTTGCGGCGCTCTGCTTTTCTACAACGACCGGACCCGGTGTTGTGGCGCCCGTCGACGGCTGCTTCCCATCTGCTTTATGTCTGCTGTCCTGATTTTGCTTGGCGTCTTGATGAGTAATCAAAAGCGCTTCGATCTGGCGCAGCAGGTCACCGGTGTTCATCGGCTTCACCAGTAGAGACTCGGCTCCCTGACTCTTCCAATCTCCCCCCAGGTTTGGGAACGCGGTCAGGATGGCGGTTGCCGGATTGTAAGACTGCGCGCGAGCGGCGCGAATCACGGCGAATCCCGACGTCTCGTTTTCCATCCGCATGTCGGTAATCACCATCTCGAACTTACTGCTGCGGAGCTTCTGCTCAGCTTCACGTGCCGAGCTGGCTGTCTCAACCTCGAATCCGTTCATTTCGAGGACTGCCTTGAGTGTCAGCAGGATTGCCAGTTCGTCGTCCACGATCAAGATGCGTCTCTTCATTGCTAGCTCCCAGGAATTCTGTGGCAACGCCGTTTGTGAAACAGCAGCCATCTTTGGATGCGGCTGGCTGGTTTTCGTTATGGCTGAAAGTCAGAAACTAAACCGCTAGGAAATCGTCATAGGAACTGCAGACGCCATTGTCAAACGGCTACTGCATCACCCCGAGTCCCATATAATACTCCCGTGGGAAGTTTCTATGTTGAAAACTTCGGCTGTCGCGCGACTCAGGCAGATGGTGCGGCCATTGAACGCCAACTTGCCGAACGCGGATTGAATCGAGCGGGCACTGCTGTCGATGCCGAAGTAGTTGTGCTCAATACTTGCACCGTGACGTCGTCGGCCGACCAAGATGCTCGCGCCGCAATACGACGCATTCACCGCGCCAATCCTGGCGCGCGCATACTTGTCACAGGATGCTACGCACAACGGGCGCCGGAGGAAATCGCCGCAATCGAAGGTGTGTCGCTTGTCATTGGAAACTCGCACAAGCATCGGCTTGGAGAGATCGCAGCAGGGAACGGGTTCGTTTCCGTCTCCTCGCTCATACCTTCTGAGCAGCAGAACTTGGCGCAACTTGGCGTTCCGGAAGCGAATCATCATGCTCCAGTGGTGGTCGAAGACATCTTTGCTCACACGCAATTGCTGGCAGCACCGGTCTTCGATTCCGACAACGAGAAGACCCGTCCAAATCTGAAAGTTCAGGACGGATGCAACAATCGTTGCTCGTTCTGCGTGATCCCATTCGTGCGAGGCAGAAGCCGCTCACTGCCAGTCGGCGAGATTCTGCGTAATGTGGACCAACTCGTTGGCAACGGCTATCAGGAACTCGTGCTCAGTGGCATCAATCTTGGGCGCTGGGGACGCGACCTGCGCAGCGAAGGTGGAGCGCCCTCACGGCTGCGGTTTGTCGATTTGCTGCAGAGCATTCTTGAGCGCACGAGCGTGCCCCTGCTACGAATCAGTTCGATGGAGCCGATGGATTGGAGCGATGAAGTGATCGACTTGGTCGCCTCATCACCACGTATCGCGAAGCACGCGCACGTTCCATTGCAAAGTGGTAGCGATCGTATTCTGCGCAGGATGCATCGGCGATATCGGCCATGGCATTACGAAGATCGCATCCGGCGAATTCACGCCGCAATGCCGCAAGCCGCAATTGGTGCGGATGTAATGGTCGGATTTCCCGGCGAAACGGATGAGGATTTTGAGGAGACTCGCGCCTTTATTGAGCGCCTGCCCTTCACATACCTGCATGTGTTTACGTATTCATCGCGGCCGGGGATGCCTTCATCGGCAATGCCGGACCAGGTGCCGGTGCATCGAGCGCGTGAGCGCAACCGGGTGTTGCGTGAATTGGCTGCAAGAAAGAAGCGTCAATTTCAGGAACAATTCGTTGGCAGTAACATTTCGGCGCTCACGCTGACGCAGGTTTCGGAAGGTAGGACCGAGGCGTTAACGAATAACTATCAGAAGCTCTGGATCGTTGGATCTCTACCGCCGAATCGTTTGCTGAATGCTCGCATCCATTCCGTAGAAGGCGATGCGTTGGTGGGTGAGGTAGTGGAGTAGGCTCGCCCTGAAAGGACTCCATGGCCACCATTTACGACTTTTCTGCCAAGCTGAATGATGGAAAAGAAAAGCAACTTGCCGATTATGAAGGCAAGGTTTTGCTGATCGTTAACACTGCGAGCAAATGCGGATTCACGCCGCAGTACAAGGGGCTAGAGGAACTCTACAAGCGGTATCGCAAAGAGGGACTGGAAATTCTGGCGTTCCCGTGCGATCAGTTTGCACATCAGGAGCCTGGCAGCGATGCCGAGATACGCAGCTTTTGCGAACTTAGCTATGGCGTGACTTTCCCGATCTTTTCGAAGATCAATGTTAATGGCGTGAGTCAACACCCGCTATTCAAGTATTTGAAGAGCGAGGCAAGCGGCTTGATTGGCGACTCGATCAAGTGGAACTTTACGAAGTTCCTGGTGAGTCGTAAAGGTAAGGTGCTTGGCCGCTTTGCTCCCACGACCAACCCGGAAGAAATCAGTTCGGACATTGCGAAGGCCCTAAAGGCAAAAGCCTGAGTTTTCAAGCTTTGGCGATTGGATTCAGCCTTTGGCCATTGAGGAGCAACGTCCTTTCCATGCTATACTTTATGCCGGTTATGAGTACCATCGGAGGACCGTATCGATAAGCGTTTTATCCGCACCAATGAGCGTATTCGCGTCCGCGAAATTCGCGTGATCGACGATCAGAGCGAGCAGCTAGGCATCATGACGCCGCTCGACGCGCTCAAAATTGCCAGGGAAAAAGGACTCGACCTGGTGGAGGTATCACCCACCGCGCAGCCTCCTGTTTGCCGCATCATGGACTTTGGTAAGTACATGTATGAACAGGAAAAGAAGGAGCGCGCGGCCAAGAAGAATCAGAAAGTCATCACCATCAAGGAAGTCAAGTTCCGCATTAATGTGGACGAGCACGACTATCAGACCAAGAAGAATCATGCTCTGCGCTTCCTGGGTGAGGGTGACAAGGTAAAGGCGACCATCTTTTTCCGCGGTCGTGAAATGACTCGCCAGATGCTCGGTCGTGAGATCTTGCAGCGGCTGATCAAGGATGTCGCGGACAAGGCTGTGGTCGAGAATATGCCCCGGCAGGAAGGCAACACCCTGCATCTGATTCTCGCTCCGCCGAAGGCTCAGAAGCAGTAATCAGGTACATTCTGCTGAGACCTCAGCAGGGGCCGATCGCGGTTTTGCCGTTTCGCATGCCGCCTCCGTGATTTTTTGTGAGAACTCCGCTCCGGTGCGGTTTGCCCGGAAGGGGTGTTCTCGTGTTTAATGACAGTAGCTGTTATTTAGGACCCTAAAATGCCGAAGATGAAAACTCACAGTGGCGCCTCGAAGCGCTTCAAGAAGACAGGTTCTGGCAAGGTAAAGCGCGGTTTTGCTTTCCAGCGCCACATCCTGACTTCGAAGGACACGAAGCGGAAGCGCCAGATGGACATGGGTGGAATGGTCGACAAGGCCGATCTGCCTAAAGTATTGAGGATGATCCCCTACTAGTAGGACGATCTCCCGCCAGACGGCATCGATTCGTCTGGTGTTACAAAGGGTGAAAACCCGGGTGTGTGAAGAGGTTCAAGGGCTCAGCCTCCTGCCTCCAGCCGCCATAATCCCGCGGATCTTCGAATCCAGCGGTTTTAAAAAGGAAGGTAGCATCAATGCCTCGCGTAAAACGTGGTACTAAGCGCCGTGATAAGCGCAAAAAGATTTTAGAGCGGGCTAGTGGGTATTTCCTCACTAAGTCGAAGCTCTACCAGGCAGCTCAGGAAGCCGTACAGCGCGGACTGAAGTTCGCCTTCATCGGTCGTAAGCAGAAGAAGCGCCAGTTCCGTTCACTCTGGATCGTGCGCATCAATGCCGCCGCCAAGCTGAATGGGATCAGCTATTCGCAGTTGATTCACGGCCTCAAGGTCGCCGGTATCGAGCTGGATCGCAAGATCCTCGCCGACATCGCCGTCAACGATCCCGCGGGCTTTACCGCCCTGGTCGGGCAGGCCAAGGCCGCCGTGCCGGCACAAGCGTAAAGCGTCCTCGACCCAGTATCAAAGCCACGAATGGCACGGGAACACGAACCGAAACGGTTCATGAGTTTCTCGAGCCGTTCGTGGCTTTTTCTTGCGTTCTAGTAAGTCAGGAGCAGCAAAGCAATCATGTATAGCGTTCCCAAACTTGAAGATTTCTCTCCAGCCGCGCTCGACCAAGCTGCCGCCGAGTTCGTGGCGGCGCTGGAAGCCGAGTCGCAGGCGGCTTCCGACCCGAAGGCCTTCGAGGAGTTCCGCAATCGTTGGATGGCGCGCAAGAACGGCCTGCTGACACACGTAAATGATCTGTGGCTCAAAGCCGCACCAGGCCCCGCAAAGCGCGACGTCGGCCAGCGCGTAAACGGATTGAAGCAGAAGGCTGAGAGCCTCGTAGCCGATGCCGAACAAAAGGCAGCGAGCGCCGGATTAGCGCAGAAGCTGAAGTCCGAGACCGTGGACATCTCACTGCCCGGCATCGAGCGCCCGCTCGGGGTGCGTCACCCGGTCTTGCGCACGCTGGATCAACTGATCTCGGTGTTTGTGAAGATGGGTTACTCCATCGCTGAAGGTCCGGAGATTGAAAGCGATTACTACAACTTCGAGGCATTGAACTTTCCGCCGAATCACCCGGCGCGCGACACGCAGGACACGCTGTTCGTGGCCAATCAGGAGCAGAAAGCACAACGCGATCGCCTGTTGCTGCGCACGCACACATCTCCGGTGCAGATTCGCACGATGGAGAAGCTTGCGCCTCCGGTGCGCGTGATCTGCCCCGGCAAGGTGCATCGGAATGATGCGCCCGATGCCACGCACTCGCCCGTGTTCCACCAACTCGAAGGATTGTGCGTAGATACGAACATCACGTTCGGCGATCTGAAGGGAACACTCGACCACGCGATGAAGTCGATGTTCGGCTCGGACGTAAAGACCAGCTTTCGTCCATCGTTCTTCCCGTTCACCGAGCCTAGCGTGGAGGTTTCGATCTCATGTCCGTTTTGCGGAGGCAAGGGTTGTCGTCCCTGCAAGCAGAGTGGATGGATTGAACTACTTGGCGCGGGCATGGTCGATCCGAACGTCTTCGGCTTCGTTGATTACGACCCGAAGAAGCTCAGCGGATTCGCATTTGGCATGGGCGTCGAGCGACTGGCAATGATGACCTACAACGTTGATGACATTCAGCAGTTCTTCTATGGCGACATGCGCTTCTTGGAGCAGTTTGCGTAATGAAAATCTCAGCAAGTTGGATTCGCGACTTTGTCTCTCCTGCGGTTAGTGACCGCGATGTCGCAGAGGCACTCACCATCTCGGGCATCGCCATCGAGGGCTATTTCGGCGAAGGCGTTGATCAGACGTGGGAAGCCGAGATCACGACGAACCGCGTCGATGCCATGAATCACTACGGCGTGGCACGGGAGGTATCGGCCGTTTACAATCTGGACCTCGCGCGCATCGCGCCGAAGATCTCGGAAGGCGGCCCTGCAGACGTTTCGATCACGATTGAGGATGCCGAAGGCTGCGCTCGATACACCGCACGCGTGGTGCGCGGAGTGAAAGTAGCTCCGGCTCCGGCCGAAATTGCGCATCGTCTTGAGCTGATCGATCAACGCAGCATCAGCAACGTAGCGGACGCGACAAACTACGTACTCAACGAACTTGGCCAACCTACACACGCATTTGACCTCGATAAAGTCGAGGGTGGCAAGATCATCGTGCGGCGTGCGCGCGCGGGTGAAACGCTGACGACGCTTGATGGTATCGAACGCAAGCTTGCGCCTGAAGACCTGGTGATTGCCGATGCCGTGAAGCCTCTAGCGCTCGCGGGAATCATGGGCGGCGAATCCAGCATGATCACCTACTCGACGAAGAATGTGTTGATCGAGTCGGCATGGTTCGATCCAGTCTCAATCCGCCGCACAGCGCGTCGTCTTGGAATGCATACGGATGCGTCGCATCGCTACGAACGTGGAGCCGATCGTGGCATCACGCAACTAGCGTGCGCGCGAGTGGCAGAACTGATCGTGGCCAGTGCCGGAGGCACGATTTCGCAGGAAATTGATGCCATCGGCCGCACGATTCCGCAGCCCTGCATTGCGCTGGAGGCGAGCGAGGTGAAACGCATCCTGGGCGTGGAGATTGCGCCGGCGGATATCGTGCGTATCCTGCATCGGCTTGGATTCGAAATCGAAGGCAACGGCCCGGAGTTCAAGGTCACGGTGCCTACGTGGCGACTGGACGTGGAACGCGAGATCGACCTGATCGAAGAGGTCGCGCGCATTTACTCGTACCTGCGGATTCCGAATACGCTGCCTGCTTTTGCCGGAAGCGTTGTGGAACAGCCGGACGCGCGCAAGAAGGCGGAGACGCGTAGCCGTTTGCTGGCGTTGGGCTACAACGAATCTCTGTCGTCCACGTTCATCCCGCAGGAAGATGCTCGATTCTTTGCCGGATCGGAGCCGGTGCGAATCGCAAATCCGTTGAGCGAAGAGGCGTCTTTCATGCGCACCTCTCTCGTGCCCGGGTTGCTTTTGCAAGTGGCATACAACCTGAACCGCGGGAACAGCGACGTCCGTCTCTTTGAGGCCGGGCATGTGTATGCAATGCAGGGTGAGACTGTGGATGAGCATAACTCGCTTGCATTCGTCGGAACCGGTGCCGCGCGTGAATCAAGTGTGCACGGCAAGCCTGAACCGCTGAATTTCTTCCACATCAAGGGAGATGTTGAGCGTTTAGTGGCCGCATTCGATGCGAAGAATGTGACGTTTGATCGAACGGTGCCCTCGTGGCTACATCCGGGCCGTTCCGCGCGCGTGCAGGTGGACGGGGACACGGTGGCTATCTTCGGGCAGTTGCATCCTGAGGTCGCGGCAGTGCGAAAGCTGAAGCAGGATGTGCTGATCGCGGAGGTCTATGTCGAGGCGCTGTACAAGCATGCGCTGCATCAGCCCGCATACACTCCGATCTCGAAGTATCCGGCGGTAGAGCGCGACTTCTCGTTTGTGCTGCCTGAGGGAGTGGAGTTCGAGAGCATTCGCGAGAAGGTTGCAGCGCTCGGAATCGCGGAGCTCACGGCGGTCATTCCGGCTGAGGTTTTCCGTGGTGGATCCCTGGCGGCGGGGACGTATTCGTTCCTGTTGCGTGTGCGGTTCCAGTCACCGGAGCGTACGCTACGCGACGACGAGGTCGCAAACTGGTCGCAGCAGATCATCAAGGCAGTGGAATCGTTGGGTGGTTCTCTGCGCGGATAGTAAGTATTACTACAAAGAAGAAGCCCCGCTTTGTGCGGGGCTTCTTCTTTGCTTACGATCGTTAGGAAATGCTAGCCGCGTCGGCTCTCTCGGTCAGCAGCGGCTCGTCTTCGATGCTGGCCTCCACTAAATCCGCTGGGAGGCTCTTCTTTGGTTTTACGCCGAGAGCTTTCAGCATCTCGGCCTGCCGAATGACGTTGCCGCGTCCTGTGGAGAGCTTGCTGAATGCGTCAGAATAGCTTGCCTTCGCTTGATCAAGACGGTCTCCAACGCACTTGAGGTCTTCGATAAATCCTACGAGTTTGTCGTGCAGTTCGGCACCGCGCTTTACGATGTCCTGCACGTTTTGCTTCTGGCGCTCCTGACGCCAGAGGTGGGCGACGGTGCGCACCACGAAGAGCAGGGTGCTGGGGCTCATCATAAGGACATTGCGTTCGTAGGAAGTGCCCCACAGTTCGGAATCGTTGCTGATGGCGGCCATGAAAGCGCCTTCGATCGGGATGAACATGCAGACGAAGTCGATCGATTGCAACTGGTGTAGCGATTGGTAGTTCTTCTCCGCAAGCTCCTTGATGTGGCGGCGAACGGACTCCATGTGACGGGCGAGGGCGATCTTGCGCACTTCGTCGCCCTCCGCGTTGACGTATTCGTTATAGGCCGTGAGCGAGACTTTGGAGTCGATGATGAGGTGCTTGTTCTCGGGGAGCTTCAGGATGACGTCGGGACGCACCTGCCGCGAGTCTTCATTGCGGAAGCTGTTCTGAATGAAGTACTCCTCATCTTTGCGCAGGCCGGAGGATTCGAGGATCTTCTCAAGAATCATTTCTCCGAGGTCGCCTTGAACTTTCGAGGAAGTGGTAAGAGCGCGCGTGAGCTTGCCGGTGTCGTCGGAGAGCTGCTGGTTCAGGCCCATCAGCATCTTTACCTGCTCAGCCAGAGCGGAGCGGTCTTTGCCTTCCTGGAAGTACACTTCCTCGACCTTCTGCTGAAATCCCTTGATCTGCGTCGCGAGGGGCGAGAGCAACTGCGAAAGGTTCGCCTGGTTCTGCTCGGTAAATCGGCGGGATTTTTCTTCGAGGATATCGTTAGCCAGGGTCTTAAACTGATTCGAAAGCTCGACACGGGCAGCGGTGAGTAGCTCGAGTTTTTCGCGGGATTGTTCGCGCTCGCTCTTCAACTGCTCCGCGAATCGCTGTTCCTGCTGTTCGAGTTGCTGAGAGGACTGTAATTCCTGCTGCTTGAGTTGTTCGGCGAGACGCGTGGCTTCGCGTTCGGCGGCGAAACGAGCTTCGATCACAACTTTCGACTCAGCCGAGAGTTTATTCAATTGCTGCTGCGAAGATCCCATGGTCGTGCGACTGGTCGCCAGTTCAGTTTCGAGCGATGCCAGTTGGGCCTTCATCAATGAGCAGCGGTTTCCGAGCACGACCGCAGTGATGCAAGCTCCGAAAAGGAATGCAAGAATAGCGATAAGGATTTGCATGACTATTAAGATGACTCCGGGTTCTTGGATTGTACTCCACCTTTATCGCCGGGGGGTATCGCGGATGATTCCCCCCATCGTGCTGTTGCTGCTGGTGACAGCGAGCGCTCTGGCGCAATCGCGTGTTGCGCCGGATGCGGAGCAGGACATTCTGCGGCTTGTGAATCGGGAACGACAGGCGCGAGGGCTTTCCTCGCTGGTTGTCGACGAGCGATTGGTGGTGGCGGCGCGCAAGCATAGCGAAATCATGGCTCGCACCGGAGAAGTCGAACACCAGATCGGAAATGAGCCGAAGCTGACACAGCGTCTGGGCGTTACGGAGATTCGCTTCGACGTAAGCGGAGAAAACGTCGGGCTCGCAGCGAATGCTGAACGTGCACACGACGCCTTGATGCACTCTCCCGGACACCGGGCGAACATTCTCGATCCGAAGTTCAACTCGGTAGGCATTGGGGTGGTGCGCACACCGCAGGGAATCTATGTTACGCAGGACTTTGCGAGGCGACTGCCTGAGGCGAGCGTTGGCGAGGCAGAGGAGCAGATAGCTGTAGCACTGAATCGCATGCGCCGCAATGCTGGGGCTCCCATGCTCAACCGAGTGCCCGCGCCTACCCTGCGACGGCAGGCTTGTGAGATGGCTGCCAGCAACAAGCTCAATCCACGCGCCGCGCTGTCACTGCAAAACGTGAGTAATGCTGTGACGTTCACGGCCGTCGATCTGACCCAAATTCCGAAGTCCTTGGAGCGACTTAGGAGCCAGCCTGCGAGCGGCTTTTCGGTAGGAGCGTGCTATCAGAAGAGTTCGAGCTACGAAAATCCTGTCTTCTGGATCGTGGTCGTGACGTATTTCTAGGCAAAATGAAATTCGGTGAAATAGGGAACTAGCTTACGCCTCCCAGCGTATCTCTGACATCACAAGCGAACACGTGGGGTGTTCACGAAAGGTGAGGAGGCGAGAGCAATGGAAGCAAAATACAACTGGATTATCGACAGCGTTCCGATCCGCAGCGCAATAAGCGCGGCAGCATTTTCTGCATGGTTCTGGGCTGTGTTTGGATTGATGTTCCTTGCCAACAAGGGGTAACGCGGAAATACGAATAAGCAAAAGAGCCCCATGCGCGCTGGGGCTCCTTGAGTCAGATACGGATACTAGACCTTCGCGGGCTCGTTCCTTTTCGCGTACTTGGATTCTACGTAGTCGGTGAGAATCTGCTTGAACTCATCAACAATGTGATCGCCCTTAAGCGTAGTGACGAGCTTTCCGTCGACAAACACCGGAGCCTTCGGTTCCTCGAAGGTTCCCGGCAATGAAATGCCAATGTTCGCATGCTTTGACTCGCCCGGGCCATTCACGATGCAGCCCATTACGGCGAGTTTCATGGTCTCAACGCCCTCGTACTCGTTGCGCCACCCGGGCATCTGCTCGCGCACAAAGAGCTGAATCTGCTGTGCCAATTCCTGGAAGTAGGTCGAGGTCGTGCGTCCGCATCCGGGGCAGGCAGTGACCTGGGGCAGGAAGCTGCGAATCCCGAGCGACTGCAATATCTGCTGCGCAACCTGAACTTCTTCGGTGCGATCACCGCCGGGAGTGGGCGTGAGCGAAACACGAATGGTGTCGCCAATGCCTTCCTGCAACAGGATCGAGAGTCCGGCGGTGCTGCCCACAATTCCCTTGGCTCCCATACCGGCTTCGGTCAGGCCGAGATGCAGTGGATATTCGCAGCGCGAAGCAAGGTCGCGATAAACATCGACCAGATCCTGTACGCCGCTTACCTTCGCGCTGAGCAGGATATGGTCTGCGGCGAGGCCGTAGCTTTCAGCGAGTTCGGCGGAGTGAAGCGCGCTCTGGATCATGGCTTCGATCATCACGTCGCGGGGATCCTTGGGCTCGGCGAGCTTGGCGTTCTCGTCCATCATGCGAGCGAGCAGCTGCTGGTCGAGCGAACCCCAGTTCACACCTATGCGGACCGGCTTATCGTTCTCGATAGCGCACTCGATCATCGTGCGGAAGTTGTCGTCGTTCTTGCGGCCGATAGAGACGTTGCCGGGGTTGATACGGTACTTTGCGAGAGCCTTCGCGCAATCGGGGAACTTCTTGAGCAGGATGTGCCCGTTGTAGTGGAAGTCGCCGACTATCGGCACATGGATGCCGCGGCTTGCGAGCTCTTCTACGATGGGGCGAACGGCTGCGGCTGCGGCCTCGTTGTTCACCGTGACTCGAACTACTTCAGAGCCGGCGGCAGCCAGTGCCGCGACCTGCCGGACGGTGGAGGCTACGTCTGCCGTGTCTGTGTTAGTCATCGACTGCACCATTACGGGCGCGTCGCTGCCTACTCGAACGTTTCCGATCTTTGCTGTATAGCTTTTTCTGCGCTTGATGATTGCCATGGAGAGCTCTCTGGATAGTTTATCACTCGCGGGGTGGTGAAAAGGGCGCCCGCAGGCGCCCTTCGCTGAACACTATTGAACTACTGTCCTGGCAGCATCTTCACCACATCGTTGAAGATCACCATTCCGGCAAAGAGCACCAGGCAAACAAATGCAGCCTGATAAAGCCGGATCTTGATCCCCTCGTTGATGTCACGTCGCATGGCCGATTCAACCAGCAGCATGGCGATCAATCCGCCATCCAGGATGGGAATGGGCAGCAGGTTGAAGAGCCCGAGTTGCAGACTCATCATGGCGATGAATCCCATCACATCGTTTGCACTGCGATGATGGACCATCTCGCCAGACACGCGCACGATCTCGATTGGGCCGGACATCTGCTTTACGGAGACCTTGCGTTCCGCCATACGTCCGATCAGATCGAAGATCAATCCCGAAAGCTTTTTGCATTCCTCGATCGAGCGTCCAAAGGCCTCAGGAAGAGGTAGCTGCTCCACCTGCACAGGCTCCGAACCGAACCCGATCCGATATATGGGACGGGAATCGATCATTGTTAGCCGCGGGGTGATCGTCAGTTCTAGCGGCTTGCCATCACGAAGCACCTGCAGGTGGACGGGGTTGTCCTTTGTCTGCTGTAGGTAGGTTTGCATGGCGCCGGTCGCCTGGATCGGATTGCCATCGGCGGAGACGATCTGATCGCCGATCCGGAGACCGGCCTGTGCGCCCGGCATCTCCTGATCGAGCGCGGTCACGATGAATGGCTGCTTCGGAAGCCAGCCTGCATCACCGCTCTGTGCCTTGCCATCAGCCTTAGGCGTTAGCGTGATCGAGAGCGTTTCTTCGCCACGCTTTACCTTCAGCGCTAGAGGCTGATTCGGGCTGATGAGAACTTTGTTGTGAACGTCCTGCCACGTCGGATTGCTGGTGTCGGCAACCTGCAGAATCTTGTCGCCCGGCTTCAGTCCAGCCTGATCGGCCGGGTATCCGGGGACACACCAACCCACAACCGCGGGCTCATAGAGCCCGTAGGGAATTTCATGATGCAGAGCAAATACGGCCGTCAGCAGCACTACAGCCAAGATTCCGTTCGCTGCGGGACCCGCTGCAGCAATGATCAGGCGCTGCCAACGTGGATGCTTCAGGAACTGGCCCTCGTCGTTCGAGTCAGTTGCCGTACGTTCTTCCGGCATTTCGATCGCGTTGACCCCGGTCATTTTCACGTAGCCGCCAAGCGGAAGAGCAGAGACGCGGTAGTCAGTCTCGCCGCGCCGGAAGCCAAACAACCGCTTGCCGAACCCAAGTGAGAAGACCTCGACGCGTACGCCCAGCAATTTGGCTGCGGCGAAGTGGCCGAACTCGTGCACCAGAATCATGACGCCAAGCACGAGAATCGCACCGGCCAGAGTGTAAAGAGCGCTAATCATATACGGAATAAATTGCCTCCACTAACGGAGTGCTTGTCTGGTAACGGCTACTCGCGAGCCGCTCGCAGTTACAAACCGGCGGGCCAATTCGCGTGCTTCGGAATCCATACAAAGAACCTCATATATAGATTCCGGTTTGCGCGCTGGCGTTTCATTCAGAACGGATCGAATTGTGGCCGGAATCCCGGTGAATGGGATTTGACCTTCAAGGAAAGCAGCAACGGCTACTTCGTCGGCTGCGTTCAGGGCAACCGTCTTTGCCCCACCAGCTTCAACGGCCTCATAGGCCAGCCGCAAACAGGGGAATTTTTCCAAATCTGGTGCGCAAAAGTCCAGATGTTTCAACGACAACACGTCAAATCTGAGATCACTTTGGATTCGTTCCGGCCAGGTGAGAGCGTACAAAATCGGAAGCCGCATGTCGGTCACGCTGACCTGGGCGAGAATGCTTCCGTCCACAAACTCGACCATGCTGTGTACCGTGCTCTGCGGATGAACCACGACCTTAGTGCGTGAGGGAGGCATGTTGAACAGCCGAACTGCCTCAATTACCTCGAATCCCTTGTTCATCAGGGTAGCGGAGTCAATCGTAATGCGACGGCCCATCTTCCATGTTGGGTGATTCAGGGCCTGAGTGACCGTGATGTTCTCAAACTCATCCTTGGGAGTGTTCAGGAAAGGACCACCAGAGGCGGTTAACCAGATCTGTTCAACCTCGTTTGCTCGCCCACCGCGCAGACATTGATGAACCGCGTTATGTTCGCTGTCGATAGGAAGCAGCGGCTTGCCGTGGCGGCGTGCTTCGGCCGTAATCAACTCTCCGGCGGCTACAAGGCATTCCTTGTTCGCGAGGCCGATTTCCTTGCCGGCCTTCACCGCCTCGTATGTCGCTTCCAGTCCCGCGACGCCAACAATCGCGCTAACCACGAAATCAACTTCGGAGTGAGTGGCAACAGCTATGGTGCCGGGAGTGCCCCAGACGACTTCGGTCTCGGTTACGCCGACTTCGCGCAAACGCTTGCGCAAGGTTTCGGCTGCTTCTTCGCGCGCCACAGAAATGACCTTGGGACGCCAACGCAGAGTTTGCTCAAAGGCGAGATCGAGATTGGAGCCCGCGGCCAAGGTTGCGACCGCGAAACGGTCAGGATAGCTTTCAACTATTTTCAGGGTGCTACAACCAATCGAACCGGTCGAGCCCAGAATTGCGATTCGTTTCATTTGAGGTACTTCCAGTTTAACGTACCGACCCCGTTTAGCCCTGAATGAATTTGCGTCCGAAGGCCAGGAACAGAAGGAAAGCAACCGGCAATGCGAGAAGTAAGGCGTCTATCCTATCCAGAATGCCTCCATGGCCGGGCAACATCGTTCCTGAATCCTTCACCCCTGCACCACGCTTCAAAACCGACTCGAGAAGATCTCCAATCTGCGCGGCACAATTGATCACGGCCGCGAGAATTGCGGCAATCCAAAGCGGAGCACGCGGGTAGGCCGGTGCGTCAATCAAAAGCGATTCAGCAGGGTCAATCAGCAAATGCGATTTGGTGAGGCCCGCTGCGATCTGGGGAACATAGTAGGTGAACAAGCAGCAGATGGCGACTGCAAACAAGAGAGAAGCGACGGCACCTTCAACCGTCTTGCCGGGACTGATGCGCGGAGCCAGCTTGTGACGTCCCATGCTCTTGCCAACGTACATTGCGGCGGTGTCTCCCACCCACACGGCAAGGAAGGTGAAGACCACGAACACCCATCCTCGGAACGACTCGCGCATCATGGCCAATATGAGCAGGGGCAGACCAATGTAGGGAAGGGCAATGTAGCTCATGGCTGCTGCGGGAAGAGCGGTCTTCAGGTCTTCGCGTCCCATCGCGGCAATCAGCAGAACGAATGGCGCGAGCAGGAAGAGCAACATCAGTCCTGCCAGCAGTGCACCAGCACCGAAACCTTGCGCGTAGTAGTAAAGCACGAACAG
Source organism: Koromonas humicola (assembly GCF_059726255.1). Taxonomy (NCBI): domain Bacteria; kingdom Pseudomonadati; phylum Acidobacteriota; class Terriglobia; order Terriglobales; family Koromonadaceae; genus Koromonas; species Koromonas humicola. Next base: position 2,725,025 of record NZ_AP040873.1, on the reverse strand, counting down.
CGCAGCCGTGTAGATGTATGTGAGAAGTCGGAACGGTTCAAAGCCGTATGCGGCGGTGATGCCCAGATACTCGAATGTGGCCGACAGCGCGACGATCACACCAATGATCAGAAATATCGAAAGGGGAGCGCGAAAAACAGCAAGCAGCACGAGCGGGATCAGGATTGCAGCAGTAATGATACGTTTCATGTCGATACCAGCAAGGGTACCTTCATACGTACTCTGGACGCAAAGCGAGATTAGATTTTCGTGGAGGAAAGTTTGCTAGACTGCCGCACCGACGTCGCCGTATCGCCGCTCGCGCTTTTGGAAATCGACCAAAGCCTCAAGTAAATGAGTGCCGTCGAAGTCTGGCCAGAGCGTTTGCGTGACGTAGATTTCGGTGTAGGCCAACTGCCAAAGCAAGAAGTTCGACAAGCGCATTTCACCGCTTGTACGTATAACCAGATCGGGGTCGGGCAGGTCGCTGTAGAGGTGACGCGAAACCAGTTCCTCGTCGATCTTTAGGTGCTCAAGCCCGCCATTGTTTGCAGCCGCGCGCACAATCGACTGGAAGGCATCGATCAGCTCGGCGCGGGCTCCGTAGTTCAGCGCCAGGGTCATGATCATGCCAGTGTTCTTGCTGGTCTGCTCCGTGGCCCAAGCCATCCTCTCCTGCACTTCGGGAGCAAGCTCATGAATTCGCCCGATGTAGCGGAGCTGGATGTTGTTTTCGTTCATCAGCGGAACTTCGTTCTTGAGGTATGTGCGCAGTAGGCTCATTAGAAAGCTGGTTTCGGTCTTCGGACGCTTCCAGTTTTCGGCTGAGAACGCATACAGGGTCATCGCATGCAGGTTGATGCGTGCACCAAGCGTGATGATTTCACGAACGGCTTCGACACCTCGCTTGTGACCTGCGATCCGAGGCAGATGGCGGCGCTGTGCCCAGCGGCCATTGCCGTCCATGATCACTGCGATGTGTTGCGGTAGCCGCTCTGGATCAAGCTTGGCGTAAATTTCAGCCTGTTTACGAGTCAGACCGGCAGGGATGGTGGTGTGCAAAGCGATTCCTCAAAAATCGAGTATTTTGAAGCTAGCACACGGTTCGGCTTCTTGCAATCGATGCGTCGGGGCTGTGGCTACGCAGCCCGGTGGTGAACGAGGTTGTACTGCTGCTTCCTACGGTCGTACCGGAGTTCCATATAGCGTGCACATTCGGGGCACAACCACAACGCTTTCTGGTTCAGACCCTTGTCTTTGTCTTCCTTGCGGGCGGGACGGACAAACAGCCGTCCTTCGCCCAACCTTCTGAACTGGTTATTGCATTCCGGGTTCGCACACTTTGAGACGTTCGCGTTGTTCATCGTGTCCTGACCGTTCCTTCCCTGGTTTCGGCCAGCCCGACTGCGCTGGCTTCACAGCGTCGGTTGTACGTAGTTTCCGCCGAGCAAACAACAGACTTCTGATTGCCCATTCACTCTTTAGGAAGCGGGGAAATCCGATAGAGTTATCCAATCGAAACAACGCACATTTTGCAACGGCAAAAGACCACTCGACTGGCTTGCAAGTGGGCGGTCGAGCGATGGCCCGGCGCTATGCCGTGCGTCGGGTCATCGCTGTAAGTTCGCGCACTTGGTTCAAAACGCTTGTCCACTGCATGCCGTTTAGCTGACGCACATAGGGCATCAACTCGGAGATGAAATCATCCTGCGAAAGTTCGCGGACCTCATCTTCGGTTGTACGACCTGTCGTAAGCAGGTCGCTCACACGAACGCGCAGCGCTCCTGCCAGACGCTCCAACGAGCCCAGTGTCGGACAAGCCTTTTCGTTCTCGATCTTCGAGACATATGTGCGGGGAACGCACATCCGCTGCGCGAGTTGACGCTGGCTCAATCCAGCGCGCATCCGCAGCGATCGGATTGCCGCCGCTACCGGGACCTGGCTGGAAGGCATGGTCGTAACCGCCGGCTTGCTGGCGGGAGTACGCATTGCAACAACCTCTGGAACGGCGTCCAGATAGGTCTTGCATCGGCGGCACATGTTATTGAAAGTCCGGAACTGGACTAAGTGACAATCGTCGCAACGAACCACTTCCCGCGAATCCACGGGCGCTAGAGTCGTAGCCATGCGATTTTGTACGGAGCCGCCAGAGCGGGGGCAAACTCCCGTCGCCAGGAATCACGCATCTGCGTACACCTGTGACAATTCATAATCTGCGGTGTTTCCCCTTCCGATGTCAATAGAAAATTCAGACAAATCTGTGAGAACCACCTGAGATTACAAACAAACGCCTGCAAAAACCGAAGAAACACGGACAAAACCGCAAAGCGGAACGCGATCTCCGAATGTTTACTCTTGTGGTTCGCGAACCGTCAAAAAAAGAGCCAACACGCGGTTGGCTCTGTGTGCAGACTGATCCCTGACGAAGTCACGTTGCACAAAATGTGCCACGACATAACCTCCGTGGCACAAGTGCGTCGGACGCAGACGTGCATTTGGCAACCGACGCAGGAATGAATGCCTTCTACATGTGCAATCGCTTGTCCAAATCAGCCGAATGTAACCTTTGTCGGCTCACCAGCTTGCAAACGCTTGTGGATTCCATGCCTGTGAAATTTCATAGCTGAAGCGGCGTATATTCGCAAATCGGTATATTGAAGCTACCAATTACCGTAGAACTGCCGCGATCTTCCCTTGGCGAATCACATCTGCCACGAGCGCAATATCGGGTGCGAGCGAGCGATCTTGAATTACGGTCGGAGACACGGCACGGATTTCCTTCAATGCCTGCTGTCCACGCTTTCCGGGCTTCAGAGGGTTGAGCAAGTCCACGGCTTGTGCGGCTGCCAGTGCCTCGATAGCAAGCACGTTCCGCACGTTCTGGAGCACGCGCCTCAGTTTGAGCGCCGCCGTCATGCCCATCGAAACATAGTCTTCCTTGTTGCCGCTGGTTGTGATCGAGTCGAGCGATGCAGGGTGTCCCAACACCTTGTTTTCGCTGACGAGCGCGGCGGCGGTCACCTGCGGCATCATGAATCCGGAATTTAGCCCCGCGCCGGTCGCAAGGAACGGTGGCAATCCTTCGCTCAGTGCGGGATTCACCATGCGCTCGATGCGACGTTCGCTTATGCCGGCTAGCGCCGAGATGGAGATCGCAAGAAAATCCAGCGCAAAGGCCACGGGCTGTCCGTGGAAGTTGCCGCCCGAGATCACGTCGCCTTCAACGGGCTCTGCGGGACCAGGACGTGGGGAACCTGCAGGGCGCGGTTTTACGAACACAAGCGGGTTGTCGACTGCCGAATTCATCTCGGTTTCAAAAACTTGTCGCGCATAATCCAAGACGTCGAGCACAGCTCCGTGCACCTGCGGAATGCAGCGCATCGAGTAAGCATCCTGTACACGCTTGCAGTCGCGGTGGCGCTCCCGAAGAGCCGATCCTTCGAGCATTGTTCGCAGATGCTTTGCCACGACGGTCTGTCCGGCATGTGGACGTGCGTGGTGGATGCGCTCGTCAAAGGCGACATCTGTCCCCTGAAGAGCGTCCAGCGAAATAGAAGAGATGACATCGGCCGTTGTGGCCAGCGTTCGCGCCTCAAGCAGGCTGATGGACCCAAGAGCCAGCATCGCCTGCGTGCCGTTGATCAGCGAAATGGCCTCCTTGGGTTGAAGCTGGATGGTAGGAATCTGCGCGGCTTTCATTGCCTCGCCGCCGCTCATCCGGCGGCCTTCGAACCATGCTTCTCCTTCGCCGATGAGCACCAGCGCCAGATGCGCGAGCGGAGCCAGGTCTCCCGAGGCACCAACCGAGCCTTGCGAGGGGATGACGGGATGCACGCGGCGGTTGAGCATATTGCAGAGCGTGTCGATGATCTCAGTGCGCACTCCGCTGAGGCCCTTTGACAGGGAATTAGCCCGCAGGAGCATCATTGCCCGAGATTCATGCTCAGAGAGAGGATCGCCAACTCCTACTGCGTGGGAACGAACAAGATTGACCTGCAACTCGCGAGCCTGCTCGTGAGAGATGCGTACGTCAGCAAGCTGGCCGACTCCGGTCGTGATGGCGTAAGCCACTCGATCCCCGGCCACCAACGCATCCACAACTTCGCGTGCGCGTGAAACACGCTCACGGGCATCGGGTTCAAGCAGCACCGGCTGATTGTGCAGTATTACCTGCTCGAAACTTTCCAAGTCGAGATCGTTCCCGTTCAAATGCAGTGCGGCCATGGATCCCCTTTACGATTCTGCTCCGGCCGCGGATTTTCCCGCGGCTGCTGAGAGCGTGTTCCAATACTTTCCTGTCAGATGGGCGCGCTTCATATCGCGACCCGTCACCACGTGAGTGCTGCTGCCTTCGGCCAGAATTCTGTCGTCGGATTTACGAACGAGTTCGTAATTGAACCGCACAACCGAGGTCTTAAGATGCCCTATCTGGGTGCGGACTATGATTTCGTCGTCATAACGCGCCGGATGCTTGTAGCGGCAACTCACGTCGACCACGGGTAGATTCAACCCCTCGTTCTCCAGTTCCTGATAACTGAATCCAACTTGCCGCAACAGTTCGACTCGCCCAACTTCGAACCAGATGAGGTAGTTCGAGTGATAGACAACCTTCATTTGGTCGGTCTCGGCATAGCGCACCCGAATCGTCGTTTCGCAGATTGTGCTCATGAGTGTAGGTTACATCATGCAGCCACTCGCATTGATGATCGGACTGCCGTGCCGACCTTACTCGCTCCAACGCGGCTTTCTGCGCTCTAGAAAACTCGCGACTCCTTCCTTGAAATCTGCGCTCATGCGGATCGTCGCATTTGCTTGCATGCCGCTCAAAATGTCCCGCTCGAGCTGGTCTTTGGCGTAGCCGCGCACCAGAGCCTTTGTTGCACGCAGGGATGCAGGAGAGTTCTCCAATAGCTGCTCGGCGAGTCGTTGCGCGCCGGAGAGCAAATTCGCGGGTTCGACAACCTCGTTCACCAGTCCCATGCGATACGCTTCAGCGGCGGTGATGATGCGTCCGGTGAGGAGCAGGTCTCGCGCGTGCTTCTCTCCGACTTGGCGAATCAGAAAGGCCGAAACGATAGCTGGCACGAATCCGATTCGAACTTCGGTATAACCGAACGTGGCCGCCGTCGAGGCTAGCGTGAAGTCACAAAGTGTCGCCAACCCTGTGCCCCCCGCGATAGCCGCGCCATTAACCGCAGCGATCGTCGTCTTCGGAAAGTTGTAGAGAGTGCTGCAGAGAGTCGCAATCCTCTGACTGTGACGATGGTTCTCTTCGGGAGTCTGTGAAACAAGCGCTTGCAGATCTTCGAGATCCATTCCCGCGCAGAAGGCCTTGCCTTCGCCGGTTAGGATGATGACTTGTGCGGGGGAGTCCTCTATTTCCTTGAGGGCCGCGAGGAAGTCGTCGATAAGCTGCTGATTAATCGCATTGCGCTTTTCGGCGCGGGTCAAGGTGATATTTGCGATTTTGTCGTCGTAAGCGAGCTTCAGCGTCGTATACATGGCGGCAGAGAGCTTACCTATGCAGCAGCTATTTTGGCAAATCAGTCAGACTGGTGCACCAACGTGAGCGCCGGGCAAGTTCGCTTACCTGAACAGATGTGGCACAAAGCGGCTGCGGTTGTTGGTGATGATCGTGTCGCTCTCGCGAATGCCCATGCCTGCGGCACCCTGATCGGCGATCATCCACGAGCCGAGGATGGGATATTTGCCATCGAGGCAGGGAATTGGCGCAATCGCCTGGTACAGGAATCCTTCCTCGCCATAAGGGCCGTACGTCTGCTCCTTATCGCCGCTGCGCATCACCTGTACGTTGGCACCCTCGCGCCCAAGGAGCGGCTTGCGAACGAAGTCTTTCATTCCATGCGCGCCGTCAAAATACGCGGGCAGCAGCAATTCGTTGTTCGGATACATCTCCCAGAGGATCGCCAGTAGCCCCTTATTGCTGAACATCATCTTCCAGATGGGCTCGATCCACTGCACCTTATGTATGAAGTCGAGTGCCCGGGCGCCAAACTGCTCCTTCAGCATCCACTCCCACGGGTACAGCTTGAAGATAGTCTTAATCGGCTTGTTCTCAGCATCGACAAATGCAAATGTGTTTACATCGAAACCAATGTCGAGCATGCGAATTGCCTGCGTCTTGATTCCAGCCTGCTCGGCTGTGTCGCGCAGATAGCCCACCGTGAACTCATCCTCAACGGTTTCAACGTATCCGAAGGAGACTGGCTCGGTGACGTAGTTCTTGAGGTCTTTCCACTTTGCGATCAGCTTTTCGTGAATTGAGTTCCACTGATCGGCGTTGGGGAAGCAGTCCTGTAACCAATACCACTGCACGACGGCGGCTTCGAGCAGCGCGGTCGGAGTGTCGGCGTTGTATTCGAGCAACTTGATTTGCTTGCCGTCGTAGGCTAGGTCGAAGCGCCCATACAACGCAGGCGGTTCATCATTCCACGTCTTCTTGATCGCGGGAATGGCTTCGATCGGAATTTTCAGATCGCTCCATCGATTGTTGTCGATGATGTATTGGCCCGCCGCCAGACACATTTCCTGAAGCTTTTCTGTTGCGGCTTCAAGACGATCAACCTCAGCGGAAGTGAACTCGTAATATGCGGATTCGTCCCAGTACGTACCGCTATTGTCGTCAAGGGAATGGAAGACGAGCCCGACTTTCTCCACCTTTTCTTTCCAGTCAGCACGTGGATCGATTGTGTGTCGTTGCATTACCCACCTCCCCCGTGACTGCCGATGCTGCCAAATCCACCACGCGAGATTCCGCCAAAAAATCCGCCCGAGCGTCCTGTGCCGGAACTCATGCCAGGCATCGGATTCCCGTTGATCACTGAATCGCCGATGCGTCCGCCTGAGCTGCCGCCGTAAAGATAGTGGTAATAGGGGAGGACTCCCGTGTATCCCGAACGACGGCGCTGCTCCACCATCTGGCAGTTCTGGTCGTAGGTGATGCGCCCGGTCTCGTCCACGCAATCGCGGCGCTCAGCCTGACGATGGCATCCGGATGTAAAAGCCATCGCCATCCCGGCAAGCAGGCCGAGAGTGATGTTCTGAGTTCTCTTCATGATTCGGGCGCGATTGTATCGTAAGCTGAACCGGCTTGCATCCGAATTCGTCCGGCTCCCTCATCGTGCAAAACGCAGCGCGATGTCCTCGTTCATGCGCAGCACGTTGTCCAACGGCTTGCGAACCGGCACTCCCGCCCCATGATCAGCAAGCGTTTTGAGGACAACTTCCGTAGGAACATTGCCGACCAGTGCGTCTTGCGCGAAAGGACATCCTCCAAGGCCGCCGAGAGCTGAGTCAAAGCGCCTGCATCCTGCGCGGTATGCGGCAAGAATCTTCGCCGCAGCATTGTCTTTCGTTCCGTGCAGATGAACACCGACCTCGATGTAATCAAACTGTTCAACCACGGCCCCAAGAACTTCTGACACCTGCTCCGGTGTTGCAAGGCCTACGGTGTCGGCCAGCGAGACAGTCTGGATTCCCATGTCAGCCACGTTCTCTACCGCTTGCACAATTTCATCGACATTCCACGGGTCGCCGTACGGATTTCCGAACGCCATTGAGATGTACACGACCATGCTCAGATTGTTTTCTTCCGCTTTGCGCCAAACGGATTCGAGCGCATCACTGTTTTCTTCGGCCGTTTGATTCTGATTCTTCTTGAGAAAAGTTTCGCTCAAGGAATACGGGAATCCGAGTGTGCGGACAGAGTTCGTTGCGATTGCGCGATCGGCGCCCTTTTCATTCACCAAGATGCCAATGATCTCGACATCGTCCGGCGGGTCCAGCCGTTTCAGCACATCTTCGCTGTCGGCCATTTGCGGCACTGCGCGGGGCGACACAAACGAAACCGCATCGATGTGCTTGAATCCTGCTCCCACGAGTGCGCGAAGATAGTCGGCCTTGGTGTCGGCAGGAATCTGCCTTGTGAGCCCCTGCCAGGCGTCGCGAGGACACTCCACAATCTTTATTGCGTTCTCAGTCATAGCTTTACAGGATAACGGATGCGGGGCGGGCCGGCATTGGACTTTTGTGCGCCCGGAGCATTGTCCTAAGAGCATCTGGACGTATACTGCTGAACGCCGTATCGTCGGATGCGCGACATCCTACATAGGAGACGATGTGAACGTTAGAAGATATGGAGTTTCCGCACTACTTGCGGTCTCATTGATGTTCAGTGGCACTGCTCTGGCCGACAAGGGTGGGAATGGTCATGGACGCGGGCACCAGAAGCAGGAACAACGTGACGACGACCGCAGAGACTATGAGCGGGACCGTTACTATGGCGATCGTGAATCGCACGCCGCGCGCGAGTGGTATGCCTATAATCGCAACCATCTGCCACCGGGGCTGGCCAAGCGCGACCGTCTGCCTCCCGGCCTGGAGCGGCAACTTGTGCGTCGCGGAACCCTGCCTCCGGGACTGCGGCGCAACATGTATCCATGCCCGCCGGAGCTCGAACGTAGACTTCCACCTCCGCCTCCCGACTGCGCCCACGTGCTGATCGGCGCGAATGTGGTGTTGGTCAATCGCAAGACAAACATCGTTATCGATTTCTTCGCGTTCTAAATCATCTGCCCTGCGGTGAGGATTCCACGCCGCAGGGTATTTTTATGTCTGCAGAATCCCCACGCTGAACGGCTCGACGACCGGATTGCTCCGCGCTGCGGCCAGTGCCCATGCGAGCGCCTGTCGCGTTTCGGCGGGATCGATGATCTTGTCGATCCACAGGCGTGCTGCACCGTACTGAGGCTTCATCTGCTCGGTGTACGTTGAGCGAATCGATTCATAGAGCGCCTTGCGCGCGGCTTCGTCTGCCGGCTTGCCTTCACGCTCCAGTTGCTTCAGCTTAATCTCAACCAGCGTGCCTGCTGCGCTCTCACCGCTCATCACCGAATACCGCGCCGTAGGCCATGCAAACATAAACCGCGGATCGTAGGCCTTGCCGCACATGGCGTAGTGTCCCGCGCCGAAGGAGCCGCCGATAATGACAGCGATCTTCGGTACGACGGAGTTCGACACGGCATTGACCATCTTTGCTCCGGCTCGGATGATGCCGCTCCACTCGGCATCGCGACCCACCATGAAGCCGTTTACGTCATGCAGAAACACGAGTGGGATGCGGCCCTGATTGCAATCCATGATGAAACGTGCGGCTTTCTCGGCGCTCTCGGTGTATATGACGCCGCCGAATTCGGTGCGCTTGTTGCCGTTGTGGTCGATCTGCGTGGCATGCAGTTTCTGGTTGGCGACGATGCCCACTGCATGGCCGTCGATACGGGCGTATCCGCAAAGCAGCGTCTCACCGTACCCGGCTTTGTACTCGTCAAAACGCGAGCCGTCAACGATGCGGGCGATCACCTCACGCATGTCGTACTGGCGCGAAGGATCGGTCTCCACGATTCCGTAGAGTTCTTCGGCAGCATACGAAGGCTCGGCGGGCTCAATGTGGTCAAATGGAGCTTCGGGCCGCGCTCCCATCTTCTCCACCAGCGAGCGCACGCGGGCGATGCAGGCTTCATCGGTGGGTTCTCGGAAATCGACGGTGCCGCTGATTTCTGCATGCATTTTCGCTCCGCCCAATTCTTCGGCGCTCACCTTCTGTCCAATCGCAGCTTGCACCAGCGCCGGTCCGGCGAGAAAGAGTCCGCTGCCCTCGGTCATGAGGATGTGGTCGCACATGACGGGCAGGTATGCGCCTCCGGCCACGCACATGCCCATGATGGCCGTGATCTGCGGAATGCCCTTGGCGGACATGACGGCGTTGTTTCGGAAGACCCGTCCGAAATCGTCCTGATCGGGAAAAACGTCTTCCTGCAAAGGCAAAAAGACGCCTGCGCTATCGACGAGGTAGATTGTGGGCAGGCTGTTCTCGATGGCGATGTTCTGTGCGCGAATGACCTTCTTCGCCGTCATCGGGAAGAACGCGCCAGCTTTCACTGTCGCGTCATTCACAATGAGCATGAACAATCGCCCATGCACCCGTCCCAATCCGGTCACCACGCCTGCAGCCGGAGCTCCGCCCCATTCCTCGTACATGCCGTGAGCCGCGTGTAAGCCGATCTCGAACAGCTCGGTACCTTCGTCGAGCAGCAGGGAAATCCTCTCGCGCGCGGTCAATCGTCCCTTGCTGTGCTGGGCATCAATTGCTTTCGGGCCGCCGCCCTCGCGCAACTTCGCTTCCTCGCCTCGGAGAGAGGCGACGAGCGCTTTCATCGCTTCCTGATTGCGGACATAGCGCGGAGCATCGGTCTTTACCGCCGACGTTAACTGGTTTTCGAGAAAGGGGGACTTGAATTGGGTCATCAGCTCCTCACCAGAGGTAGATGCAAACGCACCAGCCTACCCGAGCCGGAATCAACAAGCAATTGTGTGTGAATTAGAGTTCAAGGTGGCAGATTGTGCGCTGGAGTTCTCTGTTGGACAAATCAGCCCGTATCCGCGAAAAAATCTGGTCGAAAATGCAGACGATAGGTCCGTTTGGACCAATTTTGGGAAACTCCGCAATGGAGAGTCATTTCGCCGGCTGAGCGTTGGCATCCCGAACACAGAGCGCATTCATAGTGTCGCCCTCCAAGAGATCCTCGAAGCCTTTCCACCTGCGCCCTTCATCGAACCAGAAGGACCAGAAGTGGGTGCCTGAAGCATGCCCATTCGCCTCAACTACCGGAGTGCTGCTCCATTGGCGCCCTTCGGAAAGCAGAAGGCCTCCGCTCACTTGAAGGTCGGCATTGCGATGCAAAACTTCGGAGCTACCTACATATTCGGTGGCGTAAGCCGACAGGTTAACGAGACTCTCCAGTTCATCGATCGCCGCCAACCTCCAATCCGAATATCCCGCCAGTCGCAGCTTGCGGCAGTACATCATTGCCTTGTGCCAGCTCCTGCGTTTGCCACTATCTTTCGCGGCCCACATAAGCCCATTGGACGGATCGACCCAGTACCCACGGGCCTGAGTCTCCCGAGCCACGCTGGGAGCCGTCTTTGAGAACTGATCTTGTGTCGCCCGCTTCGGCGGTGGCGGAACCCTACCTTCAGCGATGCACGCATCGCTCGTATCCGCAGTTCTCAAGACTGTACTCTTATCAACGCACCACACGGCTCCCGCGGGATCAGACGCAGGAGCAGCTGTGACCTGATAGTCGTCAGGCGTGCAGTTCAATCGGATGTTATAGCCAGCGAACTTGCCGGATGCGAGTTCCTCGTCAATCAACCCCGCGGCCTGGGCGGAAAGCTTTTCGCCCTTCCGTGGTGGCCCGAGTTGCTCTAGCCGACACGCGAAACCTTCGCCATAACGCTGATACAGAACTTGCGCCTTATTGAAGGTGCGTAGAGCACGTCGGATCCTCTGGTTGGCGTCAACATTCGCCTTCTGTCCGTACGCTACGCCACAAACTGCGATGACAATCCATGAAATGCACCGCTGCATACGCCTTGCTCCTCGTCAGGCGAGGCCGAACACGGTTGCGGAATTGATCAGAACTCATTTCCAGTTGTGAAAGTTCCTGCCTGATATGTACGCAATCCCGTTCATCAGAGTCAGCGCGAAAGCCATTACAAAAATTGACTCCACTGACCACCGAAGCCGCCCCGTGCTTATGGCCCATATGATCGATAGGGCGTTGAAGATGACAAACCACTGCTTTTGGGTGAGAAGTTGGTGAAATCGTTCTGGATCAAGGGGATGCTTGATTACTTTCCAAAGTCGGTTCATGGTGTTGCAACGAAACGATATCAACAATTAATCAGCATGTGAATAGATAGGTGGCCATGACAGGCCTTCTCGTGAACTATCCCGATTCGGTATCTGCGATGGCTGATTATGGTGTGAGTTGCATTGTGAGGACACTTTGCCTAGCACAGGGTCTGCGCGAGGCATACCTCTGCCGCGCTCTCGATTTTTAAGCAAACTTTCGGGAAGGAAAACGCTCTAAGCTTTCAGATAACGGGATGGCGACCGGTTTTTATCGTTTCTCGGTCTTGGGAGCATCGAAGGAGAACGACCTGACAGATGCCCACTTCCCACAACCGTGTCCGGCAGGTCCGTAGAGCTCACGGAACTGCCGGATACACTTTTGTGCGGTCGAATACCACCTGGAATTACGGCTTAACTATGCAGGCACTTCGCGAGGCTTTGCGTTCTCGCGAATGAAGGTGACGATTTCTTCCATCGGGGTTCCCGGCTGGAATACACCCTTCACTCCGGCTGCTTTCAAGCCAGCGACATCCTGATCCGGGATGATTCCGCCCACGAGAAGCAGGACGTCGTCCATCTTCTGTTCCTTCATCATCTCGGTAACGCGCGGAACAATAGCGTTGTGTGCTCCGGAAAGGATGGACAGTCCGATGACGTCCACGTCTTCCTGCAGCGCAGCCTGTACAACCATCTCCGGCGTCTGCCGCAGTCCTGTGTAGATAACTTCCATGCCGGCGTCGCGCAAGGCGCGGGCAATCACTTTAGCGCCCCGGTCGTGTCCGTCGAGACCGGGTTTTGCAACTAGTACACGAATTCTGCTTTCGTTTGCCATATAAGTGCGAAGCGTCCCCAATACAAAAGGAAATTACTCGCCTCTATGATACCGCTCAGGAAGCAGTTCCGACATCGCAAAACGCAGGTCTTTTGTCCAGTGGAAGGATTATATTCATTGTACCCACAGGAAAACGCCCGTTTTGCCCTAGAACGCACCTCTTGAGGCGACTGCCAGCTTTGCGGTGATCACCGCCTGACCTACATGCCTGGACGTATGTTCAGCCACATGCACCAATAACCCTCCAACGCTAGTAGGTAGCGCTTTTCTCCCCAACGCTCGTTTGCCTTCCAGATCGGCCGTAGCAAAGGCCCGAATCCGGCTTTCCGCCGACTTGAGAGCTGACTCGAACTCACTCAGGACTGCGCTACCAATGGCGCGCTGGTCCATTTCGCTTTTCAGCATTTGAAGTTGCTCTTCGGAAAGTTGCTTCCCCTCGGCGTAAGTCAGTAAGCGGTCGATGCTGCGTGCCATGTGCCGCAACTGAAATGCGACGGGAGCGAGCCCATGCGGGCGCAGGTTCCATTCTTCGTCCGTGAGATGACTGCACCATTTCTGTACGTCCTCGCGCGCTAGTTCAAGCGCATGGATTACTGCGCGCAGCACCGCCGGAACATCCTGATGAGTTCCTCGCATCCAGGGTTCGACTGCACTCTTGTTTTCCGCCATCACATCTCCTTCCGATGCAATTGTTCCAGAAGATTAAAGCAAAACGCCCGGCGATCGCCGGACGCTTTGAATGTAGTGCAACACATTTCAGCGCGACTTAACGTCGCCTTGCCGCCACATAGATCCAAAGCCTCACAGCAACGTACAGCGTCAAGATCGAAGCGCACACCACCATTGCCCAGGCCCACTTCGGTCGCGTGCCGACGTTTACGCAGACGAGCACAATGCACCAAACCACGCCCGTGATGAGCACCAGCGGTTGTGGCGCGGTAGTCCGCTTGCTGTAGCGCTCGCGAATGATGGATCCGGCGCTTGGTTTTGATGACGTATTAGGCGAAGGCTGACTCTTCATACGTTCCGTACACCTCGCGCAGCGCTGCGCAAATCTCTCCCACCGTAGCGTACGCTCGGACGGCGTCGAGGATGTACGGCATCGTGTTTGCCTCAGAGATTTTTCCATCGCTTCCCGCTTTGGGAACCGTGGCTGCTGCACGTTTCAGCGCATCGAGTGCCCGCTGAACTGCTTCGTTATCACGCCGCTCGCGCAAGGCACGCAGTTTCGCCCGCTGACGCGCGCCGACTTGCTCGTCGATATAGAGGATTTTTGGCGATGGCTCCTCGATGATGAACTCATTCGCGCCTACCATGACTTTCTCTTTGGCCTCAGCCGCGCGTTGAAATTGGTAGCTTGATTCGGCAATCTCCTTCTGCGGATAGCCGTGCTCAATCGCCCTAACCATTCCGCCCATCGAGTCCAACTTGTCGAAATACTCGAATGCGCCGTTCTCCATATCCAGTGTGAGGCGCTCGACGAAATACGAACCCGCGAGGGGATCGATGGTGTTAGCCACGCCGCTCTCATAGGCAATTACCTGCTGAGTGCGCAGAGCGGTGCGCGCCGACTCCTCGGTAGGCAGAGCGAGCGCTTCGTCGTAGCTGTCTGTGTGCAGGCTTTGAGTGCCGCCCAGCACCGCGGCCAAACCCTGAATTGCCACCCGCGCAATGTTGTTCAGCGGCTGTTGCGCCGTTAAGGAAACGCCTGCCGTTTGCGTATGGAACCGCATCAGCCAGGTGCGCTCGTTCTTCGCACCAAAGCGGTCCTTCATCAGGCGATACCAAATCTTGCGGGCTGCGCGGAACTTTGCGATCTCCTCGAAGAAATCATTGTGCGAGTTGAAGAAGAAGCTGAGCCGCGGCCCGAATTCGTCCACGTTGAGCCCTCGCCGAAGCGCCCATTCGACATATTCCACGCCGTCATAGATGGTGAACGCCAACTCCTGCAGCGCCGTCGCGCCTGCTTCGCGAATGTGATATCCCGAGATGGAAATTGTGTTGAAGCGCGGAGTGTAGAAAGAGCCGAACTCAAAGGTATCGATAACGAGCCGCATGGAGGGTGCGGGTGGATAGATGTACTCTTTTTGCGCGATGTATTCCTTCAGAATGTCGTTTTGCAGCGTGCCGGAAATCTTCTTCCAATCGGCACCCTGCTTTTCCGCCACGACCAGGTACATCGCCCACAGCGCGCTTGCCGGAGAGTTGATCGTCATCGAGACCGTGGTCTTTTCCAGATCGATGCCGTCGAACAGAATTTCCATGTCTTCGAGCGAGTCAATCGCGACGCCGCACTTACCCACCTCGCCTTCGCTGAAGTGGTGATCGCTGTCGTATCCCATAAGGGTAGGCAAGTCGAACGCGACTGACAGCCCGTGGCCGCCATGTTGGAGCAGGTATTTGTACCGCTGGTTTGTCTCCTCCGGCGAGGCGAAGCCTGAGAACTGCCGCATCGTCCACAGTTTCCCGCGGTAGCCAGTGGCGTGGATGCCCCGGGTGTACGGAGCTTCCCCCGGATACCCTAAATACTTTTCTTCGGACCAGTCTTCGGGCAGATCGGCGCTGGTGTACAGGCGCCGTATGGGCTGACCTGAAACAGTAGTGAAGCGGGCGGTCCCATCCTCGTTGAGGTTGATTCCAGTCGGTGC
Organism: Koromonas humicola; assembly: GCF_059726255.1. NCBI lineage: Bacteria > Pseudomonadati > Acidobacteriota > Terriglobia > Terriglobales > Koromonadaceae > Koromonas > Koromonas humicola. The sequence continues at coordinate 2,709,853 of NZ_AP040873.1, read as the reverse complement.
GCCAATCGGTTTCTCCGGTTGACGTTCCAAGGCCCTGGCCAAAGTGGTCTTAGCCCATCGGCGCTCGGCTTCAGTTGGCTGTCGTCCGTCCTGGGCTACGTTCACCGGAATCACGGTGGCAAGTTTTCTCTCCGCCATCTTCACCCTCCCCCTGCTTCAGATGCACGGAGCAGCATACCCGTCTCATCCAGGGCGGGATGCGGGCAAGGAACTTGCGCTCAAGCGAAATCTGCTTTCAGGAGAACAACTTGGGGAGGCACCGGAACCGAACTGTCGTCAAGTGGCCATCAGGCCGTCAGGTCGCGACTCTTTTCCCACGCCTTGGCGTATTTCCAGCTGATATAGGCCGAGTGGTAGAGGTTCACCATAAGCCCCTCGCGTCCGTCGAGGAATCCCAGACGGAAGAAATAGTTCTTTATGAACATGGCAGTGGGATTTACGACGATGTTGAAAAGGAACGCTGGAAGCGAGCGACTTGTCCGTCCCTTCCGCAGAACCAAGGGCACACTCTGCGTGCTGTAGCGGTCCATGTGCTCGATGTAGAGCGCCACGGTCGGATACTGGTAATGCAGCAGATCTTGTTTCAACTTGCCGGTCGGAACCGTCGTCTTTGGTGTGGTATGCGGCTCAGTGTTTTCCTCTAACCGAGCGGCGCCCTTGCGGAATAGTCTCAACTTGTGGTCGGGATAGAATCCGCCATGTCGCATCCATCGCCCAAAGATCAGATTCAGGCGAGGCGTCCAATACGCGTCGTACTTTGGTTTGCCAGCCAGAAGCGTTCGAATTTCATCAGACAGTTCCGGGGTCATGACTTCGTCGGCATCCAGCGAGAACACCCAGCCGCTGCGGCAGTGATCGAGCGCTGAATTCATCTGCCCACCGTAGCCCTTCCACGGCTCGGAAACTACTCGTGCACCGTAGGATTGGGCAATCGCAATCGTCTCGTCGGTGGAGCCAGAGTCAACCACAACAATCTCGTCAGCCCACTTCACGCTTTCCAGGGTGCGTCCGATGTTGGCGGCTTCGTTGCAAGCCACGATAGCTATAGATAGGGAATTGCGTGACTTCTCACCCCCCCCACGCTCGGCGAGAGAAGCTGAATTCTGTTCTGGCATGGCCCCATCGTAGCAAAACAGGATTGCCGGACCAAAAAGTTAAGGCCGGTAGGTTCGATGAACCATTCCGGCCCTGAAGTCTTCATCAGGAGGTTACACGTGATAGACGCGACCTCCTGAAAAAGGTTAGCAATTATTTTGCGACCGGCTGTGGATTCACCGTGGCGGGGGTCAGGTTCGGCTGAAGTCCCGGAACCGAGGGCATATGTGCAACACGTCCCGCAGCCGCATCCTCCATTGAAATGCCGTTGCGATCCAGCGTCTGCGCCGTTACCTGGTCCAGCGCCACGCGGGCTTTCTCATAAGTAGATAGTGCCGCCACGTAGTTGGAAGCCGCCTGGGTGGCCGCGCTCTGCAGGTTCAAGACCGCATAGCTGGTCGAAGCTCCCAGTGCATACTTCTTCTGCTCGGCTTCCAGATTCTGCTGTGCATAGTCGCGAGCAGCGCGAGCTGCCTCTACACCTGCCCGAGCCTGTTGCAGCGCAAACGCCGCGTTGCGAACCTGCAGGTTGATCTGGTTCCTCTGCTGCTGGTAGTTCAACTGGTTCTGGCGGTATTCCAACTGCGAACGAATCTGGTCAGACTGGGCTGCACGATTGCGCAAGGGCACGGTTAGAGAGATATATGCACCCTTGTCTGGACGGCTACGGTTCACCAAGCTTGAGAATACGTCCCCATAGTTGTTGTTGAGTCCCGAAGAACCGTAATAGCCCACCAAGTCCAACGTCGGCAGCAGAGCGTTCTTCGCTGCGCGGTTGTTGATTTCGCCATTGCGAAGGTTCAGCTCGCTTTCAAGCAGTTCCGGACGATTTGCCATTGCATACGACACAAGTTCTTCGGCTGGAGGAACCGGCTCATCGCTTAGAACCATCGTGTCAGTCGGAATCACCGTTGCGGAGGTCAACAGCGGATCGCTGAAATTACGAGCAATCGCGTTCTTGGTGATTAGCTGCTGGTACTGCAGGTTGGTTTGCGACACGATCAGGTTCTGCTGCGCGGTCGCCACCGAAGACTGAGCCGAAACCACCTCGATTGGAGCCAGGGTACCGATTTCGACTTGCTTCTTGTTGTCGGTCAACGTGCGCTGTGCAAACTCCAGGGCCGTCTGCTTTACCTTCACGTCTTCGTAGGCGTTGACCAAATCCCAGTAGATGTTCTGGATCTGCGCAACGGTAGTAATGACCTGCAGACGGAATGCCGCGTCGGTCACTTTGCGATCGTTCTGGGCAATGATGATCTGACGGCGGTTATTGTCGATGCCCCAGCCCTGCAGCAAATGCTGGCGGACCGTACCTCTCCAGGAAGCAGTCAGTTCAGGGTTGAACGTTGGCGCAAACAGGCTGTTCGAGGGAATATTGTTGATCACTCGCTGATTTGAGTAGCTGACCTGAGCTAGGGTGCCGGTAGCCCATCCCTGTGCGTAGTTGAAGTTGTAAGTGTTTGTGTTCTGCTGGTAGCTGTTGATGCCGTACAGTGCCGGATTGGAGACTGGAGTCAGCGTTCGATCCGTTGCGACCGTCCCGGTGAGAACCGGATCATAGGAGTCGATGGCCGAGCCAACGGAATTCTGAGTTGATTGCACCACGCCACCCGTACCGGAAGCCGCACCGCCCGTACCCGTGCTGGTGCCGCCCGAGCCGCTGCCAGTTGATCCGGCCGTGCTCGTGCTGGTTGCGTTACCGCCCGGGGTTCCGGTCAGCAATCCGCTCGAAATACCGCGAACCGTTCCGCCCGCCTTCGTGCGGAGCAGATCCATGTCGGCGATGTCGAGGTTATAGCGCGCGATCGCGATGTCGAAGTTATTTTCAAGCGCCAGCGCCACGGCGTCATTCAAGGACAGCATCAGCTTGCCGTCTTTAATCAGATCGTGCAGACGGTCGCTGTTCTTCATAACAGGCTGAGGAAGAGTATGTGGCGTATACGGCTTCCATACGCTGAGGATTGAAAAAGGCTTCGTGTACTCGTTCAGAGGCGCCGTGTATTGTGCCTGAGCGTTTGGCTGAGGGACGGCATTCTGCTGCGCAGTTTGAGTTGACGCTTGCGCGCTCGGTTGAGGACCGTCCGGAAGCGGCGCCGTTCCCGTCTGCGCCAGTAAGGTTGAGGACAATAAACCGACGATGGAAATGGACGCAACCATTCGATGAAACACGTTGTCTGGACGCGAAACGGACATTCGCTCTTCTCCGTTATAAATTCAGTAATCTCATCTCGGGTTCAAGACCCGCTCTGCAACCTGAAGGAAATGGGCTGCGTTTCGTGAAGCACAAGAACTCTTACGCAATTCTCCCACCCGAAGTTCCCGGTCCTTGTAAACTTTTGCAAACGCACCGGACACGCATGATGGAATTGCGCGCAAGAATTGAGTATAGCCGACTCGCTTACGTTGGTTCGCGTTGAAATATCCGCGGCTGTGTTGCGACTCGGTGCAGTTGACTTTGCACACGAAACTCAGCAACCTGTAAACATTGACTCGCACACTCAAACTCACGATTGCGTACGACGGATCTGCATTTCATGGCTGGCAGGTGCAGCCAGGGAAGCCAACGATTCAAGGCACGCTCGCGGAAGTGATAGAGGGGCTTACTGGCGAGAAACTACTGCCGCAGGGTTCGGGACGCACGGATGCTGGTGTTCACGCACTCGCGCAGGTGGCAAGCTTCGAAACCTCCAGCTCAATCCCCGTACCCAATTTGCGCGTCGTGCTGAACGATCGGCTTCCGGCGTCGATTCGCGTTCTAAGTATCAATGAAATGCCCGCGGGATTTCACGCGCGACACTCCGCACATGGCAAGTCCTATCAATATCGAATCTGGCGAGGCGATGTCGTTCCGCCATTTCTTGCGCGTTACGTTACGCATCATCCATACCCGCTGGATGAGTCGGCAATGGAACAAGCGGCGGCACTGGTAATTGGCGAGCACGATTTCACTTCCTTCGCTGCAGTCGATCCTGATCGCAGGCTCCGCTTGGCTGCAGCCTCTGGCGATTGCGAAGGCGCTTCCAACGTTCGCACAATCTACGAATCTCGCTTTGAACGCATCGATGACGAGTTGCGCTATATTGTGCGGGGCAACGGGTTCCTGCACCACATGGTGCGCAATCTGGTGGGCACGTTTTTACTCGTAGGGAAGGGAAGCATCGCTCCGTTCGCTATTCCCGAAATCACAGAAGCGCATGATCGCCGTGCTGCTGGCCCAACGGCCCCGCCAGAGGGGCTTTACCTTGTCAATGTCGAATATTAAATTTGCGTAAGCTACTGAATTGAAAGTGATGAATCTCCATGACGGTGTCTTTATTCCTTTCGGCCGGAGCAGGGAAAATTCCTGTTTCTTGCGTCTTCCGGTAGCATCCAATCTGCTGTAGAAACGCACTGATGGAAACCGGTATTCATCTCGTAAATAAGTACGGCTCCCGCGAAAGGTTCTCAACGTTCAATCCAGCTACCGGGGAGCCTGTAGCCGAGTACCTTGCGGCTTCGGCTGAGCAGGTTACCTCGACTGTAGAAAATGCTCGCCTGTGTCAGAGCTGGTGGTCGCGACTGCCTCTGCTGCGCCGCGCCGACGTGCTTCGCCGGGTCGCGCGGCAACTCTGTGCAGAAAAAGAATCACTGGCCCGAATCATCACCGCTGAATCCGGCAAGCCGTTGCAGGAAGCACTCGTAAACGACGTGCTGGTCGCGGCTGACGCTGCTGTCTTCTGCGCCGACAACGCCGCAAAGGTGTTTCGCAATCAGGAAATTCCGCATACAAATCCGGCCTTGCGGTTCAAGCGCGGGCAGCTCTCATGGGAGCCTCTAGGCGTCGTCGGAATCATCTCGCCGTGGAACTACCCACTGTCCATCCCAGCGACCGATACATTTGCCGCACTGGTGACAGGGAACGCGGTGGTGTTGAAACCCAGCGAATTGACTCCACAGATTGCTCTCGAACTGGAGCGTATTGTCTGCGCTGCGCTGGACCAGGAAGGATTCTCATCGCAAGTCCGTCCTTTCCAGGTCATTACCGGACTTGCACCCACAGGTCAGGCACTCATCACAAGTGGCATCGACAAATTGATCTTTACTGGCAGTGTCGCCACAGGACGCAAGGTTGCCACGGCAGCCGCAGAGCGGTTGCTTCCTGTCACGCTTGAGTTGGGTGGGAAGGACGCGATGATCGTGCTTGAGGACGCCGATATCGACGTTGCGTCCAGCGCCGCCGTGTGGGGCTCAATGATGAATGCCGGGCAAACCTGCCTTTCCGTAGAGCGCTGTTATGTTCACCGGAGCCTCTACTCGAAATTCATCTCGCTGTGTTTGGAAAAAATCGCAAAGCTCAAGATCGGTGATGGCGCACATCCCGAGACCGATCTCGGTCCGATGATTTCCTATAAGCAATTGGAGATCGTGGAGCAGCAGGTGGATGAGGCACGTGCCCTCGGCGGGACCATCCATACCGGCGGAGTGCGACTGCCTGATCTTGGATCGAATTTCTACGCTCCAACGCTCGTGACCGAAGTTGATCCGTCCATGAACTTGATGCGGGAGGAGACCTTCGGCCCGGTGCTCCCAATTGCGCCGTTCAGCACGGACGACGAAGCTGTAGCGCTCGCAAACGACAGCAACTTTGGTCTTGCCGCCAGTGTCTGGGGACGAACCAGCCACGCTGTGGCAGTCGGAAAGCGCATTGTTGCCGGCACGGTCATGATCAATGACCTCATCTCTGGTTTTGCCATCAGTGGCGCGCCGCATGGAGGATTCAAGCTCAGCGGCATTGGACGAACCCACGGCCTGCTCGGAATGCAGGAACTTGTGCGTCCACGTTATATGGATATTGACCTGTTGCCCAGGATGAAGAAGCTCTGGTGGTATCCGTACGCCAGTAAGTTTTCATCAATGTCGGCATTTGCCGAGCTTGTTCACGGTTCCGGAGTTCGGCAGCGGATCTCGGCTGCGCTGCGGTCTATCTCTCTTCTTTTCAGCCAGCGTCATTAGTCCCCGGCATGCTCTGGATCCCTTGCCCACGCCCCGTATGTCTCGTGTACCATCAAGTCTGAAATGCCTTTTCGCCCTTGGACCCGATGGAGATCTTTCTCTGAGCGAAACCAGCTCCAGCCTGGAGCACTCGCGCAGGAAGTCGACGTGTTGTGCGCCGATTCGCGGGTCCATCGCGTTTTCGACTGGTTTTCACGCCACGAGCGAGAGATTGCCGAATTTCAACTCGCGATAGCATCCGTTCCGGCTCCGACCTTTTCGGAGCAGGCGCGCGCTGAGTGGCTTCTCGAGCGTGTTCAGCCACTTGGGCTCAGTGCATACATCGACGCGGTCGGAAACCTCCTCGCAGTCCGTCAAGGGATGCACGAAGACATGCGGTCGGGGCTGCGATCGGAAGCACCCGCCGTTGCCGTAAGCGCTCATCTGGATACCGTATTTCCGGAAACTACCGAACTGAATATTCATCGAGAGCACTCGCGGTTGCTCGGCCCTGGCATCAGCGACAACGCGTCTGGACTGGCTGGCCTCTGGGCGCTGGCTTCTGCATTTCACGATGCAGGGATCGTTACCTCCTTACCCCTGTTGTTCATTGCCAACGTATGCGAGGAAGGCGGTGGAAATCTGCAGGGAATGCGTCACATCTATCGTGAATACCTGGGCCGAACGCCACTGAGCGTGCCGGATGAGACGCCTCCGCCGTCGATAGGACTACTGATAGCACTGGATGGTGCAGGCACCGACAACATCATTTCCGAAGCTCTGGGCAGTCGCCGATTCGAAATCATTATTGAAGGTCCCGGCGGTCATTCTTGGAGCGATTACGGCACACCGAATCCAATCGTTGCCGCTGCAATTCTTATCGAGAAGCTTGCTCATATCTCGCTGCCCACGAGTCCACGCGCCACACTGAATGTAGGCACAATTGAGGGCGGCACATCCGTCAACGCCATTCCTGAACGCGTGATGCTCAAGGTGGACATTCGCTCGTCCGAGCCGAACCGTCTTGACGCGCTCGAGCAACGGATTCGACAGGCGGCAGCAGAGGCATGTGCCGAGACTCAGGTGCTCTCGGCAAATCCACATGCGCGAGTCCAGCTTCGCCACCATATCGCGAAGGTAGGTGAGCGTCCATCGGGTGAGCTTTCGGCCTCCTCTCCACTGTTGGTGGCGATTCGCGCCGTAGATCACCAACTCGGAATCAAGTCGCAAATCCTTCGCGCATCAACGGACGTCAATATTCCGCTGTCGCTTGGCCTCGATGCTGTCGCGCTCGGCGCAGGCGGGTCGGGTGGTGGAGCGCACACTCTTCGTGAGTGGTTCGATCCAATTGGACGCGACTACGCATTGAGACGCTTAGCTTTGCTGATTTTGGTGCTCGCAGGATTGCCCCCGGCATCATCGGATAGAAGCTCCGGTCCGTCGCAGGAGTCTGCTTGATGTCGCGTTCGCTCAAGGCTCACCTCCTGCTCATCGCGGCAACTTTCGTTTGGGGCTCAACTTTCATAGTCATCAAGTCGGCCTTGGCGGACTCAACTCCGCTCGTGTTTAATGCCGTGCGCATGGCATTTGCCGCGATTGTCCTCGGCATCATCTTCTTTAAGCAGTTGCGCCACACTCCGGTCGGAGCATTCCGGGCGGGATTCGAAGTTGGAACGCTGATGTGGCTTGGTTACGAATTTCAGACTGCAGGCCTGCTCTACACCTCGGCATCGAAATCGGCCTTCCTTACGGGATTGTCCGTCGTTCTAGTACCTATCCTGCTCGGTGTGTTTTGGCGTCGCCACGTGAATCGTTACACACTCGGCGGAGTCATGGCGGCACTGATTGGCCTATATTTCCTCTGCGTACCACCCGGTCAGGGGTTGTCTCTCGCGTTGCTGAATCGCGGAGATATCCTTACGCTTGCCTGCGCTCTAGCATTTGCGTTTCAGATCATCATTCTGGGGCGGAGCGCACTGCACTACGACTTTGCCCATCTGGTTCCAATAGAGATTGCGGTATGCGCTGGCTGGATGGTTCTTTCCATTCCAATCGCAGAGCGCCACGGATTCATTCGCTTTACTCCTGCGATGTTGACAGCCCTCGGTGTAACTGCGCTTCTGGGGACAGTGGCATGTTTCATCGTGCAAGCGTGGGCCCAGCGATTTACCCCGCCAACGCACACGGCGCTCATCTTCTCTCTAGAGCCCGTTTTCGCCGGATTGACTTCGTACGTTTTGATCGGAGAACGGCTTGGTTCACGAGGAATCATTGGAGCCACGCTCATCCTTGCCGGGGTCCTCGCAAGTGAACTCCTTGGTCATGTTCAAAAACCCGAGGAAGAACTCGCGGAAGAAGCTGTCTAGCGCAGGCTGAAGCGCTGGCATCTATTGCGATAGAGCATCATGACGACTGTTCCCAATTCGCTCTCTCCGTCGAAGAACCGCCTGATCATACTTCAGGTGGTCACACTCGTATGGATGGTCGTCGAATGCGGAGTCGCGCTTTTCTCAGCTGCACGCGCTCATAGCGCTGCGCTGCTGGCCTTCGGGGCCGACAGTTTTGTCGAGTTGCTGTCTGCCTCCCTCGTCGTACTCTCGATAGCACCGCATCTCAGCCGCAAGCGTGTGGACCGAGTCGCTGGCAGTTTGTTGTTCGCCTTGGCCGGAGTCGTCGCGGTGGCCTCGGTCGTTTCGTTACTCGGGGGAGTCGAGCCTGAATCTAGTCCTCTTGGAATTGCTATCACCCTTGCCGCGCTGATCGTTATGCCTGTGCTGGCATGGCAGAAGCGTAAACTCGCCCGACGCACCCAAAACAACGCGCTCGCGGCCGATGCCGTCCAGTCTGCTACTTGTGCGTACCTGGCACTTATTTCGCTGGCCGGGCTCGCCGTAAATGCTGGATTCCACATTGCTTGGGCCGATTCTGCCGCCGCTGTCGCCGCTATTCCGATCCTGGTTGTTGAAGGTCGGCGGGCGTTCCGAGGCCAAAGCTGCGGTTGTTGCCACTGACATCCCCAGCTTTGCGGTATGAGCTTGGCGCGGTGTTTAATTTCTTCGTCAGAGGGTCTCAGTGGATTTCCCTAATTCGGATATCCGTGTTGGAGGCCAAATTATGTTGACGAATTGCTACAGCAGTGCGTCTAACAAACCTGAACCGGCGTGGCTCAAACCCCCTCGCTAGGTCAGTGCGCCTTTCTTTCCTACAAGTTAGAATGGGTTGCAGATTGAATTGCCGGAGGGCACATGGAACCGCTGAAAGATGCAAGCGGATTGTCGCAGGAACAAAAGCCGTACAAGAAGAGTCGTTTTGCGCCTTTATTCGTAGGGTCGGTCACCATGGCGCTGGTGTTGTTGATCGGAACCGTGCTCACCTACACTGCGCGCGCGAAGAACGTGGACAGCGCCGACGCACCCCAATTGACGGTGCCCGCTGGCCGCACGCACGACAATGAATTCGCGCGAGTGGCCAAGACTGTAGAGCCCGCGGTCGTCAACATCAATACAGAATCGACCATAAAGAATCCCCATCGGCGTCTCCGCCGAATGCCGCCACAGCAGCAACAGCCAAATGGCGAAGACGATCAGCAGGACGGAAATGGCGGCTTGCAGGATTGGTTTGACCGCTTCTTCGGGCAGCAACCCGATGGCGTTCCTGGCGCGCCCGGTGGCGGCGATATGACTTCGCAGTCGCTTGGATCTGGCATCATTGTCAGCGCCAATGGATACATCGTCACCAACTTCCACGTGGTGGATAAAGCAGACCGAATTCGCGTCAGCCTCATGGGCGAGCCTGCCAGCGTCAGCTACCCAGCGAAGGTTGTGGGAACCGACCGTGAAACCGATCTCGCAGTCATCAAGATTGACGTGAACCGTCCGTTACCCGCCGCAAAGATCGGCAATTCGGACAGCATGCAGGTTGGCGATTGGGTTCTGGCCATCGGCAGCCCGTTTGGACTCAAGTCCACGGTTACCGCCGGAATCATCAGCGCAAAGGGCCGCAACATCGTGCCCGGACGCCAATTCCAATCCTTCATCCAGACAGACGCAGCCATCAATCCGGGAAACTCCGGTGGTCCGCTCGTGAATATGGATGGAGAAATCATCGGCATCAACACGGCGATCTACACCGAGAGCTCGGGCTATCAGGGCGTAGGTTTCGCTTTGCCGTCCAACACGGTTGCCCAGGTCTTCAACCAGTTGGTCTCGCCTGCTCACAAAGTTGAGCGCGGCTCCATTGGAATCACGTTCAGCGCCGAAACCAGTCCTGCGGTGACTCGCATGTATGGCGGCGGCAAGGGTGTCGTGGTTCAGGATGTGACGCCCGGCGGTCCTGCTGCTCAGGGCGGAATCAAGAGCGGTGACGCGATCATCTCGGTCGCTGGCAAGAACATCACGACCGGCGACGAACTGGTGAACGAGGTCAGTTCGCACCATCCCGGAGACAAACTGAAGATCGGATACCTCCGGAACGGCAAGCAGATGGATACGACCGTCACAGTGGCCGATCGCCAGAAGCTCTTCGGCGCTCAACTTGGCACCAACGAAGAAGACAACGAGGAGCAGGCTCCGAAAGAGAGCAAGCTCGGAATCACCGTCCGCCCGGTGCCCGCATCTGTTGCTAAGCGGCTGAATCTACAGCCTAATCAGGGTGTCATCGTCAGCGACGTGAAGCCCGGAAGCTTTGCGGAGACCGTGCAGCTTTCGCGTGGTGATGTGATACTCGAAGTGAATCGCCAGCCGGTAAATGACCCCGACGCGCTGACCAAAATCGAGTCGGGTTTGAAGTCCGGACAGGACGTCGTCTTTGTGGTTCGCCAGGCTGTACAGGGCCGAGAAGCGACAAATACCTTCTTGGGAGGCACTCTGCCGTAGTACCCTAGAGCAATCTCAATAATGTTGCCGGGCATCGTAATTGATGTCCGGCAACATTTCTGTGAGATCGACCGAGCCTATTTGCGCACGGGGACAATTTAGCTGCCGGTCGAATCGCGCCCTGCGCTCAAGCGCAAGGAAGTTTCAACTCATCGAGGTGCATCGGATGATTTCATTCCAGAAACTGAAACATATTTCTTTGCTGACCGCCGCAGCTCTGCTGTGCACCTCGCCGGCAGCGGCAGCCAGCAAGAGCAAGTCGAGTGTGACACGAGTCAAGTCACACCATGCGGTCTCCGCATCACGATCAAAATCAGCAAGCGCAAAACGCACTTCCTCTCACAGTTCTGCTACTGCCTCTAATAAAAAAACTCACGATGAAGACTCCGACACATCTACCCGTGTCGCATCCACACGTAAGGGACGCAAAGGAAGAGTTCAGCCCGCCGCCGTGAGTAAGCCAAAGTTTCGTGGGCAACAGTCGATTGATCAGTCCCGAACCGTCGAGATCCAACAGGCGCTTATCCGCGAACATTACCTTGACGGAGAGCCCAGCGGCCAATGGGATCAGTCCACTCGCGACGCACTCGTGCGTTTTCAGAATGACAATCACTGGCAAACAAAGATCGTTCCGGATTCCCGAGCTCTCATCAAACTGGGCTTGGGACCCAGTCAGCACGGGCTCCTCAATCCGGAGAGCGCTGCCATTGCCACTCCATACCAGACTGGGTTGGATAGAAACGGCATGGGCGGTGGGTCGAACTAACATCGACATCCCATTCTCTTGAAGCGCGGCCACATCGGGTCGCGCTTTTTTGCGCTGCAACCTGATGCGCGCTGCCGAACATCTCTGTGCCGACAGTCGATATGAAAACCGTTTTGCTGTTGATCGGGCTGGCAGCATTTTCTGGTCTCGGCCTGGCCCAAACCGAGATTCCCGTCGGTACCATCATCCCAGTTTCTCTTGAAACTTCGCTCGACTCCCATCGGAGTAAGCCGGGCCAAGCTGTGGTCGCGAAGATCGCGCAGGACGTTCCGCTACCTAACGGTTCGAGACTGAAAGCTGGAACCAGAGTCATAGGAGAGGCGGTGGCCGTCTCGCCTGCAAAATCTGGGCAACCGGGTTCCGTGACGCTGCAATTCAAGAAGATAGAGTCACCCCGACACCCGATTACAGTCTCGGCGAATCTTCGAGCGATAGCATCGCGGCTCGAGGTCGAAGCAGCACAGTCTCAGCGCTCAGGATTCGAAAGAGGGGCACAACCTCCGTGGTCGCAAAACACAGTTCAGATTGGTGGAGACGCGGTGTATCGAGAGACAGGTCTCGTCGAGCGCGGTGGGCAGAAAGTGGGAGAGTCGGTGTATGCGGGAGACTGGGGAATTCTCGCACGCGTTGATTCAGGGTCGGGCACCGAATGCCGGGCAGCGGTAGCAGGGAACGATCAACCTCAGGCGCTGTGGGTCTTCTCGCATGATGCCTGCGGAGTCTATGGAATGGAAGCCGTGATCAAAGACGCGGGAGGAAAGACTGTCGACGGGCAGTTCGTGCTCGAATCAACTAAAGGCGACTTGAAACTACGTGCCGGAACCGCATTGCTGCTGCGAGTGAATTCGGCAGCACCGTCCTCATTAGGTCAGTCCACGACGAGGTAATTGCAACTTCTGCGAGCAAGGAGCGGGAAGCGCTCTCAGTCTTGTCAACCACACTTCCCGCATCGAGCCTCGTCGTCACTCAAACTACACCGTTACTCGTCATCGCCCGGAACGTATGTGTATGGATAGTATGGATACGCATTTGGGCACGTGTAATACGGATAGTAGTAGGGGTACGCATAGCACGGATAGCTGGCATAGTAGCCACCGTAGTAGGGGTAGTAGCCAAACCCAACACTCCAGGTGTCCCATCCGCCGCCGCGCCAGTACCGAGGATAGTACCGGTAATCGCGTCCGTAATATCCGCGTCCGTAGTAGCCGCCGCGATAGCCTCCGCGATCGTAGTGGTGACCTCGATCATGGTCGCCGTACCATCCATAACCGCCATGTCCACCATAGCCGCCGTGTCCGCCACCATGGCCACTTCCGCCGCCCGCAGGTGGGTATCCACCGGGATAATTCCCGTTGTATCCACCGCCATATCCGCTTCCACTACCACCACCAGCGCGCGGGTACCCTCCGGGATAGTTGCCGTTGTAGCCTCCGCTGTAGCCACTACCGCCGCCGTATCCTCCGGAGTAGCCGCCTCTGGAAGTACCACGGTTCCCGCCGCGAAACGCACTGCCACTGAATCCAGCAGTGTTGCCACGCATCACGGTGCCGCCACGCATAGCGCTTCCACCATGCATCGCGGGTCCACCACGAAATCCTCCGCCGCCACCCCCAAAACCGTGCGATCCGGCACCGCTATGGAACGCGTGGGATCCTCCACCGCCGTGGAAGCCTCCGCCGCGACCGCCACCGCGGCCGCTTTGAGCAACGCAGGTGCCGACGGCCAGCAACACAACTGCGATAAGAAGACGCCGCATAGGTCACCTCCCGAGGTGCCTAAACCCGTTGGACGCACTTTAGTTGTAGCTTGATATCCAAAATACTTGCCAAACCAGGGAAGAGCGTCTACGCTAGCGCCGTTTGCAGGGCGAAACACATCGAGGAACAAAGAAAGAGCGCCTCTGGATTACGCCCCCTTGGAACCGAGAATTTCCCTAGTTGATTCCCATGCACAGATACTTGATCACCAGGAATTCCTCAATTCCATACTTCGATCCCTCTCGCCCGATTCCGGACTGCTTTACTCCTCCGAATGGGGCCACTTCATTCGAGATCAGGCCGGTGTTGATTCCCACCATGCCGTATTCGAGCGCTTCTGAGACTCGCCACACTCGGCCGATGTCTCGTGAATAGAAGTAAGCGGCTAGCCCAAACTCGGTGTCGTTGGCCATCTGAATAGCTTGTTCTTCTGTCTTGAAGCGGAACAGCGGAGCAACTGGCCCGAATGTCTCCTCTCGCGCTAGGGCCATTTTCGGAGTTACATTCGCCAGCACAGTGGGCTCGAAGAAGGTTCCACCGAGACCGTGACGTTTGCCTCCGGTCAGCACCTGCGCGCCTTTGCTTACGGCGTCAGAAATATGTTCTTCCACCTTCTCCACAGCGGCTTGGTCTATCAATGGTCCCTGGGTGACGCCATCTTCGAATCCGTTGCCTACCTTCAATTGACGCACCTTCTCCACCAGCTTTGCGGCGAAGGCATCGTAAACACCTTCCTGCACGAGCACGCGGTTGGTGCACACGCAGGTCTGTCCGGTGTTGCGATACTTGGACGCAATCGCGCCTTCGACTGCAGCGTCCAGATCTGCATCATCAAAGACGATGAAAGGTGCATTGCCGCCGAGTTCCAATGACACTTTCTTGATCGTCGCAGCACTCTGCTTCATCAGCAAAGCTCCCACGGCCGTAGATCCGGTGAACGTGACCTTGCGGACGAGCGGGTTTGACGTTAGCTCTCCACCGATGGCCTTCGTGTCACCAGTCACCACATTGAACACCCCTTTGGGCACCCCGGCCCTTTCGGCGAGTTCCGCCAACGCGAGCGCACAAAACGGAGTCAATCCCGCGGGCTTCACTACAACGACACAACCAGCTGCCAGCGCCGGAGCTACCTTGCGCGTAATCATCGCAATAGGGAAGTTCCACGGCGTGATCGCAGCGCAAACTCCGATAGGTTCCTTTACCACAACCACACGTTTGTCCCTTTGCGGTGATTGAACGGTGTCTCCGTAAACGCGCTTTGCTTCCTCGGCAAACCACTCGATGAACGAGGCTCCATATGTCACCTCGCCGCGCGATTCTGTCAACGGCTTGCCTTGCTCCGCCGTCATGAGTCTTGCAAGGTCTTCATGGTTCGCCATGACAAGGTCGTACCAGTGGCGAAGGATGATGCTTCGCTCCTTTGCGGCCATGCCGCGCCAAGCTGGCCAGGCTCGATTCGCTGCCTCGATTGCACGTCGTGTTTCTGCAGCACCCATCTTCGGGACGCTCCCAAGCACAGCGCCATCGGCCGGGTTCGTCACAGGAATCACTTCTTTACTGTCGGCGTCCACCCATGAGCCATCGATGTAGCACTGCTGGCGAAGCAGGCGAGCATCCTTCAACTCAAGCTTCTGTTCGATCTGTTCTGTAATCTGCGATGACATACATTCCTCTCGAATCAGTACCTTCCTTTAGAGTGCTCCGCCAAGCAGGCGGTTTCAACTCTGGGCAGTCGCTCGCTCCAACCCAGGGCTGAACACAAGCTGATCGACCGAACAGCGCACCGGAATCGTGAGTGTGCAATCCGTGTATTAGCCAGAGCGTTATCCATAAGGCATGGTGGTGTTTACGGCTCGATTAATGCTGATGAACCATCATAGCTCTGCCGATATACGTGCCTAACGTTCCGTCGAGGTCCCCGTACATGACTATTGGCCGCAAGCTATTTCTAGCTTTCAGCTCTCTGCTTGTTCTATTCGTTGTTCTAACCGCAACGCTCCTTTATCTCATTGATTCAATGCGCGCCAGTTATGTAAATACGGTGGACGTTTCTGCAAAGAAGCTATTCCTTATCGGCGAGGTAGACACCGCGCGTGCCGACGTACGAGCTTCACTGCGCGCTACGATTCTCTATACCTATGCAGGAAAGCCCGACTTCGTGGACGCGAACCGCAAGAAAACTGAAGAGTCCTTCGATCGCGCGCTCGACGCTCTCGACCAAATGAGACCGCTTCTCCAGACCGACGAGGGACGCAGGAGGACCGAACAGCTCTCCACTAACTTCAAGCTGTGGCGAGAAAAGTTCGAAGTTATCTACGGCCATTGCAAAGCGAACAACCCGGTCGAGGCGGAAGCATATGGCACACGCGAAACCAAGTCGATCGCCGAAGGGTTAGCGGCGGACATTCAGTGGCTAGCCAATACACAGAAGCAACAGTTTGCTGAACAGAAGAATGCCAATCTTGAACGAGCAGGGACAGCGAAGTTAATGGCTACCATTGGACTCCTACTCTCGATCGTCGCTGGAGTGGTGTCGTTGCGAATGGTGCTCGGTGTCACCGCAGCACTGCGGAAGATCGTTCACGATCTGTCGTCTGGCTCTGAACAGGTTGCGAGTGCGGCGGATCAGATTTCAACGTCCTCGCAGTCGTTGGCTCAGGGAGCTTCAGAGCAAGCCGCATCTCTGGAAGAGACGTCGTCCTCTACGCAGGAAGTAGTTTCTATGACTGATCGCAATGCTGAGAATTCCAAATCAGCAGTGGAACTGATGGAAGCTACAAGCGAAAGAATTCACGTGGGCAATCGCAAGTTGGAAGAGATGAACGCCTCGATGAGTCAGATCAACGCTTCATCAGAGAGAATCTCCAAGATCATCAAGACTATTGATGAAATCGCATTCCAGACCAACCTCCTTGCGTTGAACGCTGCCGTGGAGGCCGCTCGCGCCGGAGAGTCGGGTATGGGATTCGCAGTTGTGGCCGATGAAGTTCGAAATTTGGCACAGCGTTGCGCCCAAGCGGCAAAGGACACCGCCGTTCTGATCGAAGAATCAATCGAGACCTCTCAGCAGGGCAGCAAGAAATTGACCGAAGTCGCCCATGCCATCGCCGCCGTAACGGCTGAAGCGGAGAAGGCCAAGGTCTTGGTTCAGGAAGTTGGTCTCAGCAGCCAGGATCAGGCGAAATCACTCCAGCAAATTAGCCGGGCGGTCCAGGAGATGGAACTCGTTACCCAGAGATCCGCCGCAGGAGCGGAGGAAAGTGCATCGGCTGGAGCACAGTTGAGCGCTCAGTCTCAAGCAATGCAGCAACTGGTCGTGAGCCTCAGGGCGATGGTGAATAGTTCGCCTGCATAATGCATTTGTTGCAAGGTACGGGAGGCCTGCCCTTATGGGCGGGCCTTTCGTCTTTTGGCTGCAAGGCAACATGCCAGATACGCGCGCGAACCAATGGGTTGACACGCAACTCTTTGCAGTCTAATGTTTTCTGGCGCTGTGCCGATATATCTATCGCACAGCAAGGCATTAGCGACACGAACTTCAGGGTATGAGCGGACGCGTGATTCTACTACCGGCATCGAGGATAAGTAGCGAGACGACGGCTCTGGCCGTGCACGGCAGCAATGCGCTCGCAGCAAAGAGCCGCATACGCCCGAGCATAGCGATCCCGACCGACACTTATCGCTGGTCCGCCCCTGTATATTCTGACGATGCGCCCTATCCGACTCCGCAACTGCCCGGCCTGGGGGTTGCAAGCGCGTTCGGAGATTTCGGTCAGCACTCGACCGATGGTGGCTTCCTCGCAGGCGCAGTGATGAGAGCTGTGTATCAGTACCAGACTCATATGAGCATGCCCGGCTCTGACTTGGTTTCCCGACTCGACCTTTACGCCTAGCTTTTACCCCGGTTCTAGTTCATCCAGATTCAATCCCCAAATACCTCTTTGCAGAGTTCGCCGTTTGTGCACCAATGTTCTGACTAAAGCTGTCGCGCAAGAAGAAAAGCAATCGGCGTGGGCCGATTGCCTCGGGTGAATCCGAAACGCAGTTTCGAGAGAGTTTGTGGTCCTTCCAGACTACATCGTGGCGTGATCACCAGAAACCAATGACTGTAATCCCGTAACAATGGTGCGGAGCGTATCAGCCTGGGCGGTGAGTTCTGCGCCTGCCGCCGCACTTTGCTCCGCCGTGGCTGCGTTGCTTTGGGTGACGTGCTCCATCTGCGACATCGAGGTTGCGATCTGCTGAAGTCCGCGCTCCTGCTCCGCGCTACTGGTCGTAATTTCTTCGACGAGCGTTTTGATCTCTTCCGACTTGCCGACCACCGAATTGACAGCGGCCACTACTGATTGGACCCGCGCGGCACCCTCCGACGCATTCGTGACGGATTCTTCGATCAGGAGTGAAGTATCCTTGGCGGCTTGTGCGCAACGCTGAGCCAGGTTTCGCACCTCGTCAGCAACTACAGCAAAACCTGCTCCTGCGCTTCCGGCGCGTGCAGCTTCGACAGCGGCATTCAAGGCAAGCAGATTGGTTTGGAACGCGATCTCATCGATCAGCTTGATGATCTTCGAAATCTTCTCACTGGATGTGGAGATGGAGCCCATCGACTCAACCAACGCCTTCAATTCGGCTTCAGCATCAACCACATGCTGGTGCGAAGCTTCGACGGCGGTTGCGGCCGTGCGAGAATTCTGAGCATTCTTCTGGGTGACGGCATTCACTTCCTGCGCGTTCGAGGAGGTTTCCTCCAGCGTGGCCGCCTGCTCTGATGCGCCTTGCGCCAAGCCCTGTGCAGACGATGATACTTGTCCAGCCGCACTGGCCACTTGCTCCGCACTCGAGGAAAGGTCCATCGTGGCAGTGAAAAGCTTCGACACAATTCCACGGACGCCAAACCAGACCACAACTACATTCGCGATTGTGAGACAAACCACGAGCAGGTTCACCAGCAATGACAACTGACTTAGCCTGTCAACTCGATCCACCTTTTCGGAGTTCATCCGCTCCTGAGCCTTGAAGAGTGAATCGGCATGTCCAATCAGACTTTTCCCGACGCTGACCAAGTTCTTCGTATCGAACTCGATAGCCTCCATCGCCTTGCCTTGCTTGCAAAGCTCGGACGTCTGGTAATGGAGTTGCGCATACTGCGTTGCATTCTCCGCAAGCTCGCGCAGCTCGGATGATCCGTCATCGGTGGAGAGCAGTGTTCCCACCTCGGAGATAGACTGCTTCAGGTCCGAGTAGTTCTGCTCGAACTGCTGATTGCTCGCGTCGAACTTTGCCTGGTCGTGGATAAGCGTGAATTGCAGTGTTCCGCGTTGAGCCAATCGCATCTGCATGATCTGCGATCTGATCTGGCTGATTACGGCAACCTTGCGATAGTCGCGACCGGATGCGGCCTTTAATTCGCTATCGTATTGATGCCGCTCGTAGAGAGACCATGCCGAAAGACATAGTACGGAAAACAGGATTGTACCTAGGGCAAGTAGAGCTTTCTTGCGTATGGCCATTGAAGTAACCTTCGAATCGTGTGTTGGACTAGACCTGTAAAGCGTTTTCGTGCGAACTTGCAACTCAGAACGAGCGGCTAAACGTGGCTCGCTTCGGCGTTGTAGTTTGGAGCAATCACCAATGTGCTGAATGCCTGCACTGGAGCCAGCTTCTGAAACTGCACAACAGTGCCTTGAATGTGCATGGGGACTCGCTGCGCGCTGCCGGAAGGAAGCATGAGCGTCACGTTTACCCGCTCTCCCACCTTGAGTGCCTGCGGAGAAGAGAAGCACAGGTTCGGGACAGAGTCTTCATCCGAAACCTCGTTGAACTCGTAGTATCCGGGCTCGGTGTACTTAACGCTTACAGGCTGCTGAAATACCGGTTGCACTGATTGCAAGTCTTCCATTTTGATCACTCCACCTAACGTTTGGCGCTTCGTTAGCTATCTTTCGCACGACGCGAAGTTCAGTACTGCTGTTTCCTAATGTTTCTCTTCCTTAGTGGCTGCGGGGGCCGTCTCGACGGACCCGGCCTTTCCGGTTGGGAGTTCGCTCACATGAGCGGATTGCGATTCCTTCTCTGATGTTTCAGGCTTCTCGTTTGGAAGGTACTCGATAAGTAGAGAAATTCGTCGATTCGATGCATTTGTTGGCTCGTTCGGCATCTTGAGCTTTTGGTCGGCGAAACCCGTTACTTTATCCACCTGATCTGCTCGAACCCCATGTGCCTGCATCAGCTTTCGGGTCGAGTTTGCGCGGTCGGCCGAAAGCTCCCAGTTCGTATAGTCACCATTGGGCGCATACGGCGTCGAATCGGTGTGACCCTCGATGGAGAGCTTGTTCGGAAACTTCCCAACCTCTTCCGCAATCGATTCGAGCAGGGCGGTTCCGTCTGCATTAGGGACTCGGCTTCCAAGATCGAAAAAGGTTCCTTTCTCCGTCTCGAGGAGTTCGACCCGTAATCCTTCGTCAGTCACAGTAATGGTGATCTGGTTCTTCAGCTTGTCGAAGTTACTGATCTTGTGAACGGCCTTTTCGAGCTGTTCCTTGAGGATCGTGAGATTGTCCTTGTTGACTATAAAGTTCTCGCCTGATCCAGCGAGATTCGTACCGACCTTCTTGGAGTTTCCGGTGGGATCTTTGAAGTAGCCGCCAACGGCTTCCTGGATCTGCTTGCTCGTGTTCAGAAGCCAGAGCACGATGAATAGCGCCATCATGGCGGTCACGAAGTCGGCGTATGCCACTTTCCACGCGCCACCATGGTGTCCTCCGTGGTCGGACTTGCGCTTCTTGATTACGATGATTTGCGGCTTTGCTTCCATGGCCTATGCCTTTGCCGCTGGCGCCGAACCGCTTCGGCAAGTATCTTCCAGCTCTGCGAACGTTGGACGCACACGCGAAGGAACAGCGCGCCGCGCCATCTCCACAGCCATAATTGGTGGCGTACCTTTTATGAAAGCAAGCAGTACAACGCGAATCGTATAAATGTACGCGTGTTCATCCTCGACGATCTTTCCAATGTGCGAAGCTAGGGGACCAACGAATCCGTAACAGAGGAGAATTCCCAAGAAGGTGCCGACGAGGGCGGCTGCCACTTTCTTTCCAATCTCTTCTGGCGGTCCACCCAAAGCGCCCATCGTGATTACGACACCAAGCACCGCAGCCACGATGCCGAGACCAGGCAGAGCATCAGCCATCGTGGACAGAGCACCGACAGGCTGCGACTGTTCATGATGATGAACATCCATGTCCAGTTCCATCATCTGATCGATATCGAACGGATCAACTCCCCCCGTTATCGCCATGCGCATGGTGTCGCAAACGAAAGCCGTGAGGTGATGATCCTTCAAGAAGGTCGGGTACTTTGAGAAGATTGGGCTTTCGTTTGGTGTCTCGACGTCCTTCTCGACCGCGACAAGGCCGTCTTTACGCGCCTTGTTCAAGAGTTCGAACATCATCTGGAGAGTTTCGAGGTACCGCTTCTTGGTAAACGGTGATCCCTTGACCACAGATATAAGGCTGCCAACGATCTTCTTCAAAATGTGAAGTGGATTGGCAATGAGTACCGTGCCGATTGCCGCTCCGCCGATGATAAGGAGTTCGGCGGGTTGAAGAAGAACCAGCAATTGCCCGTGCTCAATGAGATACCCTCCGAGGATGGCGCCGATTACGAAAACTAAGCCGATGATGATAAACACTGAATTACCTATTCTCTTCGAAAGCTAAGCTTCGGTTTTGTGCCACGCGTAGCAGCGGAAAGCGGAGGGGACGTCTTTCCAAGGAGCAACTATCGGCAGGAAGGCCGCGTTTCAACAGCGAAAAATGAGAAACGCAACTGCCCCAAGCGATGTAAGTGAGCGAGTTGCGACACCAATTGCGAACGCTCGAAACAGCATGAATCTGCTGGTCGGTCGTGAGTCCTAGCTTCAGCGTCGGAGGCGCGACGTACAAACCTTTAGTTCTGGCCGACTTCTTTCTGCCGAGGTCAATCATTGTTGAACTGACTCGCGATAAGCAGCTTGAAGTTCTGAAGATGCAGGGAACTGCTGTAAGCCGAGTTCAAGCAGCTGCTTTACTGACGGCCACTGACCAATGTGTGCATGGATTCCAGCAGCGCGCAGGATTGACTTTGGAGAAGGGAATCGTTCAGCGATAGTTTTGGCTACCGTAGCTGCGGCGGTGAGATCTTCCTGAGAGATGTGTGCCTTCAGAAGACGGTCATGAAGATCGGGTAACTCAGGAGCCGAGTCAACTGCCTCCTGCATGTGGCGCAAACCTCGGCGCTTCATGCCGAGCCGAACCTCGGTGTAGCCGAGCTTGCTCATGAGAATCGGGCTTGATGTGTCGGTCTTTAAGGCGCGCGTATATGCGACTCGCGCTTCCTGAATGCGACCGAGATCGTGAAGCATGTCCCCACGAAGTTGTTCTCTAAGTGCAGCGCCTGATAAGCCGTTTCCTGCCTTGTCCAGTGCAGCCAAGGCCTCATGACAGCGGCCTTGATCGGCGTGAATCATTGCCATGAATGTCCAAGCATCGGATCGTTTCGGGTCCAGTTCGACTGCGCGTGTGAAGCAACGCATGGCCTCATCGTATTGATGAAAATGCTCGTATTCCGTTAGCCCAAGCTCCATCCAGGCCATCGCCGAGTTTGGTTGCTCCTGAACTTTTGCTCGTCCCAGGTCACGATAGAAGACATTCTTCTGGGCACGGACGTCATCGGCCGCGAGTTGGCCGAAGTGATGGATGATGACCTCAGCTTTTCCGAGTTTCAGACCCAACGCTCGCACGCGGTCCTCTACTCGCTCGTGAACTCGCCCTTCGAAATAGATTTCGGGGTGACGCCTAAAAAGGCGGCAGTTCAGATGTTCGGTGAAACTGGGGCAGCCGTTTGCTCTTGGCACACGCTCGTCATTGGGACGCGAAATGCTGTTGTACATTCGCGCAAACCTTATGGGAACGTAATTCCGGATAGGAAGCGCATAGGCTCCGATATCCTGCCGCAACGTCAGATATTGCAGGTGATTCGCAGCTTCGCGATCGAGTTCTTCATCCGCATCGAGCACCAACACCCAGTCCGTGTTGATCGGTGCCAGCGCTGCGTTGCGGGCCGCAGAGAAATCATTCGTCCACGGAACGTCGATCAGGGTTGCGCCTGCTTCCAACGCGATGTCGCGAGTCGAATCGGTTGAGCCGGTATCAGCAACGACGATTTGATCCACTACTCCACGAACACTGGCGAGGCATTGGCGAAGATCTTCGCCGCCATTTTTGACGATCATCGATAGGCCAACGGTGGGCATGTGAACCTGCGATCCTGAGAGAAGAATGAGAGTACCTTCAGGAATACATGCAAGCGAGATGCCTTTCTCGGGTGGTTAAGAATGTTGACGTCGTGGAGCGTTTGGAAGCTGAGATGCGCTCTGTTCAATGTTTAGGCAGGTATTCACACCTGAAACTCAGATTGTGCGGAAGGACTTCGATGTCATCGATTGGGCTCTCTTTAATAGTTAAGAACGGGGCAAAAACGCTTCGTGGGTGTCTTGAAAGTGCCCGGAACGTCGTGAGCGAAATCGTCGTAGTTGATACAGGCTCCGTCGATGGAAGCCCTGAGATCGCGTCCGAACTAGGTGCCACAGTCATTAGAGTTCCATGGGAGAATGACTTTTCTGCTGCCCGTAACGCAGCGCTCAAGCAGAACACGACGGACTGGGTGCTCGTTCTCGATGCCGATGAGCAGCTAGATAAAGACGCAGATCACTGCATTCAGAGGCACACAGAGAGAGCGGACGTGGGAGGCTACATCGTTCCTATTCGCAGCTATATTCCGTTACGCCATGGCAGCGTGAACGGAAGTCGTGCGCAGGAAAATGATGGTCGCTGTGCCGATGCCGCGCACGCCCCTGCGTTCGCCGAGCACCCGGTCGTCAGGCTTTTTCGGCGGATTCCAGAAATCTATTACACAGGCTGCATTCACGAAGTTGTGGCGCCACAGATCGCTGCAACTGGCCTCAAGCTGCAACAGGCAGATTTCTGTATTCATCATCTCGGCTACCTTGCGGGAAAAGATGAGTATCAACGCAAGGCAGAGTTCTATCTTGGATTGTTGCGCAAGAAAGCCGAGCAAGAGCCTACGAATGCGTACGCGTGGCTGGAACTCGCGCACCAATTAAATGATCCATTCAAGCGGCACGAAGAAGCGCTCTCTTGTGTTCAGAAAGCGATCACGCTTGCACCGAGCTTACACGAGGCGTGGTTCATTGCTGGCTTGGCGTTGCGTGGACTCGAACGACCGCAAGATGCTCTCGTTTGTTTCGATCATGCGCAGAAGAAGGGATTAATGTCGGCAGAGTGCGAGCACTTCCGTGGCGATGCATTCCATGACCTGGGGCGATTCGCAGAAGCGAGGCAGGCGTATCAACACTGTTTGCAGTTAGTCGGAACGGATCCTCAAGTCGAGAGTAAGCTCGGCTACACCGAAGTACGATTGGGAGAAAACGGCTCAGGGTTCTCTCATCTAAGAAACGCGATTAATGCGTTGCCTTATGCGGCCGAGTTTCATGAGCGGCTGATAAAGGCACATTTCTCGATTGGGAACCTGGCGGATGCGGCCGAAGCTGCGGAGGAGTTTGCAAGCAGGGTGGCTCACCCGAAAACAATGTTGCGAGCTGCGGCGTTGCGTTCGCATATTGGCCAGGAGCAAGCAGCGGTGAATCTGCTTGCTCGTGGCGTGGAATTATTTCCGGAGTCAGTCGAACTACGCACTGCGTACACGGAAATGAGAGGCGCCTAAATACTAGGCGCCGTCTCTCCGAGGATCGATTTCGCCCACTGCTGTGTGCCGGGATTGTAGAGGGCCGGATGATTTAGAACGATCTGCGCCTTCAACTCCGCGTCGTGCAAGCGCGCTTGGGTAAGCATGCTGCCGCTTTTGATTCGGTAGCGAAGCAAAGGTTCTGCAATGCGTCGCGCTTTGTGTCCGCGCTCACCGCATGAAATCCAGAAATCCCAGTCCTCATATCCCCAGACCATATTCGTGTTGTATCCGCCGGCCGCTTCCCAAGCTCCACGTCTAAACATGGAGGCGTAATTGAGCTGGTTGCTGTGGCAAAGCCGAGCGAAATCGTAGTCAGGATTTCGGTATAGCCGATCTGAAGCTCCAAACTCCTGGAGGTCGGAATAAATGATGCTGACCGTGGGATCCGCATCAAGGGCGCGCACCATCTTCTGCATCATGTCGGGCATGATCTGGTCATCAGCATCGAGTGGCAGGATGAAACGTCCCAAGGCCTCTCGTATGCCGCAGTTGCGAGCATCGGCCAAGCCACCGTTTTCCTTATTGATGAGACGAATGCGATGGTCGGGATATTTTGCAATCAGTTCGTGCGCGACCGCGCTCGTGTCCTCAGGACAACCGTCGTCAACAATAATCAGTTCCCAGTCTGTAAACGTTTGAGCAATGACGCTCTCCACGGCATCTCGAAGATACTGTCCCTGCTTGTAGCAGGGAACAATCACGCTGCAGGTGGGAGGATTATTCGCGTCGTGCGAAATCGATGATGGCTCAGCGCCACTAAGTTGTTGTTCAGGAGACGGCGATGCAGCCTGTGCCATGAGCAGCGGCTGAATCAATTGTTGAATGGCCTGCTTTTCTTCAGCCGACAACGAGTCTCGGTGTTGTTCAAGTAGCGGAATCGATTCCTGCAGTTTCGCTTGCGATAGCAAAAGAAGTCCGAGGTTCACGGCTGCTGCACGATGATTTGGCTCGAGGGCTAGTGCCCGACGATATCCTGACTCTGCCTGGTCAGCACTACCAACCGCGCTCTGCACGGTCGCCCAGTCGTTCCATAATTCCGCTGTTTCTCCAGAGCGGAGCGCGGCGTCGAGCATGGTTAGAGCTTGGGTGGTGTTTCCTTGCTTGAGTAATTGCTCCACGGTAGCTTGGAGCTTAGCTGCGGCCACTTTGGCGTTGTGCGCTGCGGCAGCATCAGCATTCGCTTGCCGCTTGCCATAGCCGCGCAGTGTAGACCCCCATTTTTGTGATGCGAACACGTGACCAGATCCGTTGTACTCGATTCCGGTGAAATGCCGAGGTATGAAGTAATGACTTGGGTAAATCGTAAGTCCCGGGTACTTGTTGGCGCGAACCGTTTGTGTGATGCGTCCTGGGCCGACCTTCTCCCACGCCATTCCTGACAGCGGTGCCGGATCTTCTGCGATGTCGTGAATGATCTGGCCAATCAAGGGATGCTGTGGCGTGCATCCTAGAGCACCGCAGGCAATCAGACCGGGGCGCACAATCTCGTTTTCCCAAACTGCGAAGCAGTCCGGCTCCAGCAGCCAATCCTCAAGCGGACGAACGCACATGCTGTCTGCATCAAGCGCTACGCCTCCATGTCTGTAGAGGATTTCCCAACGCATCACGTCGGCAGCGCCGTTGATTTCGCGAGTGAGCCACTGCTCGATTTGCGTTTTCAGGTGCCAGCCCGTGTTGGCTAGATCAGCGTTTCCCCAGACGCGCACCGAGTACGTCGGATTCATCTCGCGCCAAGTTTCGATTAGAGAGTCGGGCCGCTTTGTTTCGTCTCCAATCCAAATTATGTGAATTTGCTTAGGAACAGTCACTCCAAGTCCTTCCGCTGAAAAGTATTCATCTAGCCTCAACCTTCTCGCGATGCAATTTACCCGCCTAATTCGCAGCTAATGTTTGAGGTGTCGGCCTGCCATTCATGAATTGCCCGCAGATATAGTTAGGAAATGATTAGGCACGGCAATTGCATTCATGCTTGCTATCACAGAAGGAGACTCGATGTTGGAGCACCTAGATCAGCAAACGGGAGATCCCGGACAGAACGCGGCTTTGCTGGCGAGCCAAGGCAATCTGGATGCAGCGATTGGTCTGCTTGATGATGCGATCACCAACAGCCCTACCGCGGATCTTTGGAATGACTGGGCTACGATCCAGTACGCACGCGGTGATGTCGACAAAGCGGAGCAGGGATATCGGCGAGCGCTTGAGCTGACTGCATCGGATCGACAAGCAGCCGTGAATCTTGGGCTCTTGCTTCTGGCACAAGGAAGACTTGCCGAAGCAGTTGCGCTGCTGGAGAGGCATCAGGCCACGCTGACTACGGAAGAGAAGAGTGCCATTCTCGAGTTGACTGCGCAGTTGCGAGCAAGCCTTCCAGTAGGTGCGGTGAACACAGTCCCGCAAGCGGCATCAGGCCGGAAACGACTCACGATCAGCGCGCATCTGCCGAAGACCTCAAAGAATCTCGTCATCGTCCGCGCAGGAAACAACTCGCTCCATCCAGAGTGGATGGCCGGTACGGAAGCGCGAAACTGGGACATCGTCGTGAATTACTTTGGCGACGATCCAGAACTGTACAAGGCCGATGGCGTGGTTCGGATCGATAGCAAGGGGCCTAAATGGCCAGCGTTGCATGACTTGGTTGAAGCTCTGCATGTTGATCTTTCGCACTATGACTACGTCTGGTTTCCCGACGATGATCTCGCTGCAGATGCCAAAACTATCAACCGGATGTTTGCAATATGTGCAGAGTTGAAGCTGGAACTCGCGCAGCCAGCTCTGACGTTAGATAGCTATATCTCTTATACGGCCACGCTTGTCGAGTCTTCATTCATACTGCGCTACACGAATTTCATCGAAATCATGGCGCCCGTATTCAGTCGCGCGTGTCTCGAACGATGTGCCGACAGTTTTGGCGAGAACCTCAGTGGATGGGGCCTTGATTCTCTTTGGCCTACATGGGTCGATGATCCACGCAAGATAGCCATCATCGATGCATGCGAGGTAAGGCACACTCGCCCAATTGGCGGTCCAAATTATCAGGCGCTTGCAGCGGCAGGAAAAGCACCGGGCAACGAACTTCAGGAACTTCTGTGGAAGTACCAGATTCCGCAGCGGTGGCCTGTAATCTCCGGTGGTATCGATCGTAGTGGCAACGAGGTGCTGCTGTCGCAAGACAGTGGAGCACAGGTGTCGTGAATAAGACACTTTCGCTGAGTTTGAGGTCGGCGCAATGAATGCATTGATTGTGGGTGCCGGATTCGCAGGCGCGGTGGCCGCGCGCAGACTGGCCGAGGCTGGATGGCACGTCACGATCATCGACAGGAGAACTCATGTCGGGGGGAACTGTTTCGACGAGTACGACAGTTCCGGTGTGCTGATCCATCGTTACGGGCCACACATCTTTCACACGAATTCGACAAAGGTGTGGGAGTTTCTATCTCGCTTCACGGAATGGCGCGAATACGAACATCGGGTCCTGACGAAGGTCGGCAAGCAGTTGCTGCCGATCCCGATCAACAGAGAGACGATCAATCAACTTTATGGTCTCTGTCTGGACGAGGTTGGTGTCGCTCAGTTTCTTGAAGCGGTCAGAGAAATTCGGCCGGAAATACGAAGCAGTGAAGATGTAGTGCTATCCACGGTGGGGCACGAACTGTGCGACAAGTTCTTTCGCGGATACACCAGAAAACAATGGGGGTTGGATCTCGCACAGCTAAGCCCTCAGGTGGTGTCGAGAATTCCGACGCGTACGAACAGTGACGATCGATACTTCACCGACGTGTACCAGGCAATGCCGCGTGATGGGTTTACAGTGATGTTTAACCGCATGCTGGAGCATTCAAATATCGACACAGAACTTGGTTCGAGGTTTGAAGTGAAGCTCAAGAGCAAATTCGCTCTTACGATTTTCACGGGACCTGTAGATGAATACTTTGGCTACCGGTGTGGACGACTGCCATATCGATCCATTCGATTTGAGCACGAACACATTGCTGACAGTCCTAAGTTTCAAAGCGTGGCCGTCGTGAATTATCCAAACGACCATGAGTTCACCCGGATCACGGAGTACAAGCATCTGACGGGACAAACGCACTCAGGAACGTCGATCGTTCGTGAGTACCCCACAGACGAGGGCGATCCATATTACCCAGTGCCTTTCTCCGGAAGCAGCCAGGCGTACTCGCGTTATAAGGCGATGGCGGCAGCGGAGAAAGATGTCGTGTTTGTAGGCAGGCTTGCGGAATACAGGTATCTCAACATGGATCAGGTTGTCGCATCGGCGCTCCACGCTTGTGACCGAATGATCGGTGAGGCATGAACGTCCGTAACCAACTCGGGAACTTCGACTGCAGTTTTGCTGAAGTCACAGCACTTTTGTGCCGATAGAGAGCGTTGAACCTTTTATGGATTTCACCAACCGATTTATCGCTAGGCAAGCCATTCTGGACGGGGCTGGAAACTGCATCGGTTATGAGTTGCTGTACCGAGATGCAGACACCGACAGAGCCAGATTCGCAGATGCAGGCCAAGCCTCGATTCAAGTCTTTGACAGTGCGTACCTATTCGGTATTGAGACACTGTGCGGTCAGGCCAAGGCCTTCATCAACTGTACTGCCAGCGTTCTTACAAGCGATTTCATCAGCATTATTCCACCTCGAAGAGCGGTCCTCGAGATTCTGGAGTCGGTGCCGGCGGAGCCCGAAATACTGAAGGCTTGTGAGCGGCTAAAGCTTCGCGGGTATTCGTTGGCGCTTGATGATTATGTGTTCAAAGAAGAGACCGCTGCATTTCTTCCTCTGATTGATGTTGTGAAGATAAATATCGAGGCCGCATCAGAGGAGAATCTAGCCGAGATCAAAGCTCGTATATCGCCAAGCACGATTCTACTCGCCGAGAAGGTGGAGACCCGCGAGGAGTACGACAGAGCGAGAGAGTTAGGGTTTAAATGGTTCCAGGGATACTACTTCTGTGTACCTCAGATCATGGAAACCAGGGAGATGAGTCCGTCGCGCATTAATAGCCTCCGACTCTTACAGGCTACGGTGAATGAAGAACTCAAGTTCGACGAACTTGAGCGAATCATCAAAGAGGACGCGGCGCTCTGCTACCGTTTGCTGCGATTCATAAACTCTGCAGAGTTTTGTCTGCACTCTAGTGTGCAGTCCATTCGGCATGCGTTGTCGTTAATAGGCGAGCGTGGCGCGCGTCGCTGGGTGTTGCTGACCGGGACGGTTGCTTCCGCGGATGGAAAGCCTCGTGAATTGCTCCGCTGTGCGTTGCTGAGGGCAAAGTTCAGCGAACTACTGGCTGTGCGCGCGCACTGCACGGAATACGAGGGATTTCTCCTAGGTCTGTTCTCTTTGATGGCTGCAATTCTCGGAATCGAAGCGACAAAAATTACGAATCGCATCGAACTGCCGGTAAAAGTTAGCGCGGCTCTCGCGGGAAAGTCTGGCCCTCTGCGTCGGCTGTTGGATCTCGTCGTCGGTTATGAGAGATGTGAATGGAGCAGGTGCGAGGAGTATGTTGCTGCATTGTCGCTGAATGAGCAGGACCTGAGCAAAGCTTACGTTGAGGCTGCGACGTGGGTATCGTCAATCCCACTTTAATGAGTACTTGTGTGAATTGTGGATGTGTGATGAAGAACTGGTTACCAGTGCGCGAAGGGACATGTCCGAAGGAGAGATGCGGCGTGCCTTCTTAGCTTCAGAGTGCGTGATTCTACGTATTTTCTAATCTCCGATAATAGTTTATCCATAATGCAGCAACTCACTTTCGAGCGAAGGTGACCATCGCCGCCAGACCCAGTTCGAACTCTCAGGATGGATGCATAATGGCTGTTTCTGTACGTACTGACCGACTCTTCTCGAAACCTCCGCAAGTACTTGTCGTTGAAGACGACTTTCCTCTCGCTTCGTTTATAGGAAAGCGACTGGTATCAGAGCAGTACTCGGTTAATCTGGCCGCAGATGGCCAATCTGCCAAGCGCGCCTTGACCGAGTCCATATTCGACTTGGTGATCCTGGATCTTAATCTTCCAGATGTCGATGGTCTCGACATTCTGAGAGAGATCAGGCCGTCCAAACCTGATATGCCCATCCTTGTGCTCACAGGCAGGAACAAAGTCGAAGACAGGGTTCTCTCACTGGATTGCGGCGCCGACGACTGCTTGAACAAACCTTTTTCGTTGCCCGAGTTTTCTGCACGTGTTCGTGCATTGCTACGACGCAACTCCGCGGCCAGCGAATCGGTCTCCACCATCGCGGATTTGACCCTCGACCGAAAGAAGTATCGGGTTGAGCGTGGGGGCAAAAAGATCGAACTCACATCGAAGGAGTTCAGCCTGCTTGAATATCTCGTACGCAATGCGCGTCGTCCCATCACGCGTGCGGAGCTGGTAGAACGTGTATGGAATCAGTCATTCGAGGTAACGACGAACCTCGTTGACGTCTATGTAAAGTACGTCAGAGACAAAGTGGATGCAGGCTTCGACCTCAAGCTGATTCGGACCGTGCGCGGCATCGGCTACGTAATGAGTGATGAATAGCATGACTCGGACATCGGCCCAATTAGCAGACGCGATTGCGTCGGAGCTGCACGCATTTGCCCAGCCATTGACGTTGGTGCAGTGGAACCTGGAACTTGCGGCCCTGAATCCCGCTGATGTACAGGAATCACAGAAGCGGGTTTCTGAGGCGCTTGAATCTTTGAGTGCTGCCGTTAACCGGCTGGATCTGATACGCGAGATCGTTCGTCCATTTCGAGGCTCAATACAAAGTGAGTCAATTTCTGTAAGGGAAGCGATCACTCATGTGCTGGAAGAGCATAAAGAGCTCTTTCAATACGAGGGTATTAAGGTCGAAGTGTCTGAAGAATCGGACGCTATCGTCACCGCACCGAAGGGCTTTGTTGTTCGCCTGTGTAGCTACTTAGTTTGTCTACTACGTAGTATTTCGCCCCGGTCGATGAACTTGCGTGTGAGAGAATCTGAGCAGGCAGCGAGTATTGAAGTTCTAGCAGATGTGAAGCGAGGCAGCGCAGAAGAGATTTCATCTGGTTTAGCGGCGCTGCGCTCGTACATGAATGCGTTTGCGGGGGAGTTTGTTCACTCTGAGGATTTCTCATCGCTTCGGATTGCGTTTCCAAAGCTGCTTCTGTTACACGAATAATAAGTTTTCTATAAAGGCATAGCTGTATGGGTACTTCTCCCTTGCGACCTCAGCAATTCTCTACCAAATCCGGGGATGAATCCGAAAATCCTCGTGTGCTCATCGTGAGTAGCGATGCGGACTTTCGCTCCAATCTCAGGGCAAGACTTAATCCCACGAAATGGGCTATAGAGGATGCTGTAAGCGGTACCGACGGACTAGGAAAGCTCGCATGTAGCGATTTTGATGTGCTCATTTACGAGCCGTTCCTGCCAGATATTGCTGTTGGAGATTTCCGTGAGTTGCTGGATTCATTGCATCCTCATTTGCAGGTGATCGCTGTGAATCCGCGGACGGGGCAGCCACTCGCGTCTCCGACCGCGCCGCTGGAGATCAAAGTCGTGGAACTGATCGGACATCATGGCCCACTGCGTCAGGTTACGGCAGTTCCTGATCTTCCGGAGTACAGCAACTCCGATCGAAGTCTCCCTGGGCTCATCGGCGATTCTCTAGCGATGCAGAAGGTCTACTCTCTGATCCGCGCGGTAGCTCCCAGAGACACGACCGTGCTAATTACGGGCGAAAGCGGAACAGGTAAAGACCTCTTTGCTCAGGCGGTTCACACCCTGAGCACGAGACATGCGAATCCTTTCGTCGTTATCAACTGCGCTGCGATTCCTGAGCCATTGCTCGAAGCTGAATTATTCGGATACGTGAAAGGTGCTTTCACCGGAGCTCTGCAGTCCCGGGTGGGCCGCATACACGCGGCACACAAGGGTACGTTGTTCCTCGATGAAATCGGCGACATGCCTGTTGCGTTGCAGTCCAAGATGCTGCGCTTCCTCGAGCAGGGTGAAGTTCAGCGGCTTGGCAGTACCGAAAACTTCCAAGTCGATGTGCGGGTGATCGCGGCAACCAACGCGAACCTTCGTGAACTTGTGAAGCAGAAGATGTTTCGCGAAGATCTCTTCTATCGGCTCGCGGTCTTCCCCGTGGAGTTGCCAAGCCTGCGTGATCGGTTGTCAGACGTACCCGCGTTGGCGGCAAGTTTCCTCAGTAGATTCTCACCGCGTGCAATTGAACTCACAGATACGGCACTTGAAGTCTTGGCGAATCACACTTGGCCTGGAAACGTTCGTGAACTAAGGAACGTGATAGAGCGAGCGAGCATCCTAGTTGGCGCAGGTACGACAATCAAAGCAGAACATATCTTGTACTAAGCTGCATTGGATTCGAGAAGTCGCGGCGTCTAGCCGCGATTTCTTTTTGCAACGGATGTTTGGAATCGATCGTGCAATGTGAGTAGGCAGATGTTGCCCACTTCTCATCTCGATCCAATGCACGCCGGGCCAAGCACCCCTGAAGGCTTGGTCGCGAGCTTCGATGCATTCATCGATTCAGCAAACCGGCTCGAGTCTTCTCACGAGCAATTGCGCCAAGAGGTGCTGAGGCTGCGTCGTGAGTTGGAGTTCCGGAATCAGGAGTTGCTGCTCAGCCTGCAGGAGACGGAATGCACACGGCAAGTCCTCGATAAGATCCTCTGCGCTCTTCCTTGCGGAGTTGCCCTGCTGGACTCTGACGCCGTAGTCGTCTCAGTGGCGAACCCGGAAGCGAAGCGACTGCTAGGGCTCTCCGTCGCGTCGGGAGATCGCGTTCAAGGCTCGGTCACTCGAATTGTTCGTCGCGCCAGGGCGAATCAGGATGCGGCTGAAGAAGAGGTCTTGATCAGTGCGGAAACTGCTCGCTGGCTATCCATCAAGGCAATTCAGGTAAAGCTATCGGCACGTGATTCGCAGATCCCGAATTACCTCGTCATTGTGCGAGACATCAGCGTCGTGAAAGAGCTTGCACGTCAGCGTGAGGTTGCTCGTACCTCATTAGCGCTCGGTGAGATTTCCTCTGTATTAGCCCATGAGATTAGAAATCCGTTGGGATCGATGGAGCTGTTTCTGTCACTCCTTCGTTCAGAAGAATCACTCAGTCCTGAGGCCGTGGCGTGGATGGAGCAACTGACATCTGGCGTGAGAACGCTCTCGACGATCGTGAATACGGTTTTGCAGTTCTACTCCGCTGGATCCATTCAGTTGGCGCGAATTCCTCTGTTGCCTGTTCTGAGGGAGTGCGTAGAGTTTGTTCGTCCAGTCGCTCAAAGTAATGGCGTCTCTGTCCAGCTTGCGGATTATGCGGGCGATGTTTGCGTTGAAGGGAATGCTCAGGCGCTGAAGCAAGTATTTCTGAACCTCTGCAGCAACTCGATCCGTTACTTGCACGGAGGTCAGATCGCGATCACAAGCCGGCTCGTAGGCGAAATGGTGCGCGTCGAAGTGGCTGACAATGGATCGGGCATTGCTCCTGAGCACCTTCCAAATATTTTCGAAGCCGGATTCAGCGCAGATGGAAGGTCGTCGGGATTGGGCTTAGCAGTCTGCAGGCGGATCATGGAAGCCCATAACGGAGTAATCGAAGTGGCGCAGACAAGCACTCAGGGGACAACCGTTTTCGTGGAGATACCAACCGCATGACGTCAGAGAAATCAAAATCGATTCTGGTCGTCGATGATGAGCCAGGAATGCGGGCAGGGCTTGCAGCAAATCTCGAAAGGGATGGGTGGCAGGTCGACGCGGCATCGGGCGTTCAGGAAGCAACGCGCAGAATCGCCACGAAGGAGTACGCCGCGCTTATCACCGACGTCCGCATGCCGGATGGGGATGGCATTCAGTTGATGACCCACGTGCGGAGGACGTCGCCATCGACGATTGTCATTGTGTTGACTGCATACGGGAGTGTACCCGAAGCGGTGAGCGCAATGCAGGAAGGCGCTTGTCACTATTTCACGAAACCAGTTGCGTACGCAGTCCTACGCGAACACCTCGCAAAAGCAACGACTCCGGCCCGTGTCACACCCGAAGATGTTAGCGCAGGTGTAGAAGGAATCGTCGGAAACTCATCTGCTCTGAAGCGTTGTCTGGAGAAAGCCCGACAGGCCGCAAGGGCGAATGCCGATGTCCTGATTGAAGCCGAGAGCGGGACTGGGAAAGAACTACTCGCGCGTTACATCCACGATGTCAGCGACCGCAAAGGGCGTCCGTTCGTCGCAATTAATTGCTCAGCACTGCCGGAGCACCTGCTTGAGAGCGAGTTGTTTGGTTACACCCGAGGAGCCTTTACCGGAGCAGTGCAGAGTCGAACGGGAAAGTTCGCGGCAGCCCATGGTGGCACTCTGCTGCTTGATGAAATTGGCGAGATGCCAATTGAGTTGCAGCCTAAGCTTCTGCGTGCTCTACAAGAGCGGCAAATCGATCCGCTCGGAAATTCGCGGCCGGTGCAGGTGGATATTCGCGTGATTGCCACCACGAATGTGTCGCTGGTGAAAATGGTCGGAGAGGGAGCGTTCCGCGCGGATCTCTACTACAGACTCAATGTGATCCCGATCTGCTTGCCGCCGCTGCGCGACCGCCGGGAAGACATCTTGATGCTCGTTCATCACTTCGCACAAAAGCATGCTATGCCTGGTCGCGGAATACCGCAGTTCAGTGCTGAATTCATCTCGGGACTATTCAAGCATGACTGGCCCGGCAATATTCGCGAGCTCGAGAACTTCGTGCGCCGAATCATGGCATTGAATGAGTCAGCAGTAGTCGACGCCCGCTGGCTTACGCCAGAGTTTCTTCATATCGCGCCACGTGCGCTCCCCACGCAAGATGCGGGTGTCGGAAAGTCGTTGCGCGAGATTGAACGTGCGTTACTGGAGAAGACGTTGGAAGCAACGCAGGGAAACCGGACTCGTACCGCGGAACTGCTTGGCGTCAGCCTCCGAACCATTCGTAACAGAATTCGGGAGTATGGACTTCCACCGAGGAGCTTTGCCGTCCGATGAGCGAACTACCTTCAATGTTAAAGACTGTCGAGTCGTACCTGAATGTGACGAACTCGCGCCACCAGCTTGTGGTCAATAACATGGCGAACATCGACACGCCTGGATACCACACGCAAGACATAGATTTTCGTGCTGAGTTGGATCGAGTACTGAACGGAACGCAAGTTTCAGGATCTCCGGTCGCCCAGTCTGTTCCTGGTCTGATCGAGCGTCCGGACGGAAACAACGTCAACCTAGAGCGCGAGGGTACGGCGCTTTCTGAGACTCAACTGCAGTTTCGCATTGGCGTGCAGCTGATTCGGACTGAGTTCCATCGGATTATGACCGCAATCAACGAAGGGAAATAGAGATGAGCCTTTTCAGAATGCTTGAACTCAGTGGCTCCGCGCTCGCGGCCGAACGACAGCGTGCAGAAGTGGTGGCCGCGAACATGGCCAATGCCGAAACGACGCGCACTCCAGAAGGCGGCCCATATCGGCGCAAAGAAGTTGTTTTCTCGAGCACGCCAAGCAGTTCGTTTCGCATGATGCTGGCTGGCGCGAGTGGTGAACTAGCGAACTTCAATCCTCCGGCAGTTCGACTCACGAAGGTCGTTGAAGACCCGGCGCCGCCTGTGATGCGTTACGAGCCCGGCAACCCTGACGCAAACGGCGAAGGCTATGTCGCGTATCCGAATATCAATCCGGTGCAGGAAATGGCGGACCTCATGGACTCGGTTCGGGCATATCAGTTGAATGCCGCGGCCGTGAACGCTTCTAAGCAAATCATTACCGGCGCAATAGACATTCTTAAGTAGAGACGACTAGCGATGAATCCAATTTCGGCAAATCAGTTCGGAGCGATCTACACGCCATCTGCAGCCCAGATGCCGACGGCTCCAACACAGCCAACCGCGCCCAGTCAGGGCGGAGACGCTGCGAGCTTCAGCTCTGTTCTGAAGAACGCTGTAAGCGGCGTCGAGCAAATGCACTCGACCGCGCAGCAGCAAGTCACGCAACTTGCCGAAGGCGATCGGCAGGACATTCACAACGTCATGATCTCCGTGGAAAAAGCGGACATAGCTTTTCAACTGATGATGCAGGTGCGCAACAAGATCGTGAATGCCTATCAAGAAGTATCGAGAATGCAGTTCTAGACTTTAGAGGTTTCTTGACGTCCTTATGTCCACGCAAATTCAGGTTGTCGACCAGCTAAAGCGTCTCGCTACCGGGCTCAGTAAGAAGCAGCGGTTGATGTTGGGCGCTGGCGCAGTGCTTACGCTGGCGTCGCTGTTAGTGTTTGTGAAATTGCTGAACAAACCTGAATACAAGCCTCTATTCACAGGGTTGGAGCAGCAGGATGCACAACGACTTAGCTCGCAGCTTGCGGCGAAGAATATCCCATTTGAAATAAGCACTGACGGAAAGGTACTTAGCGTGCCTTCCGACAAGCTTGATGCGGCGAGACTTGAAGTGGCCGCTGAAGGAATGCCTCACAGCGGCAGGCTTGGATTTGAACTCTTTGACAAAGTTAGCTGGGGACAGACCGAGTTCGATGAGAAAGTAAATTACCAACGTGCTCTGGAAGGCGAGTTAGAACGCACCATCCAGACGTTACGGGACGTGGAGAGCGCGCGCGTTCACCTAGTTCTACCCACTGACTCCGTGTTCATCTCCCGTGAACGACCTGCGAAGGCATCGGTCATCATTAAAACGAAACGCGGTCAGCTCTCTGAGCAGAGTCAGACGGCCATTTCGAGATTAGTGGCAGGGGCGATCGACGGCCTCTCTCCCGAGAATGTGATTGTCACTGACGCGGACACGAACAAGCCGCTTGGCGGACCGAAGTCTAACGGATGGATCGCGGATGCGAATGCCGAGCGCTTGTTGGTCGCAAAGCTCATGTCAACGCTGGAGCCAATCGTCGGGCCGGACCACGTTCGCGCCAGTGTAGATGTTGAGTACGACCCGAGCACGGTGGACGAAAACCAGGAATCGTACGATCCGGAATCGCAAGTAGCAGTCAGCAAGCAAACGTCTGAGGAACAGATCGGCGGTTCTGCCATCAATACAGGGATTCCGGGGACGTCCAGCAATATACCCAATGCAAAAAATGCCACGACCGCGCAATCAGCTCCTCCTAGCTCCGACGTCCACGTGTCGAAGACGGAGAATCAGGCGTTTGCAATCAACCGTGTAGTTCGTCATATCTCGCAGCCAGCAGGCAGGATTCGCCGCATCACTGCTGCCGTGGCGGTCGATGATTTCGCCGAGCCTTCAACTCCTGGCCGTCCTGGCAAACGTCGCAAGTGGACACCTGAGGAACTTGCACAGCTAGAAACGCTCGCTCAGAACTCTTTAGGGATTGATTCGAACAGAGGGGACAAACTCGCGATTCAGAACATCTCCTTCGAGCAGATTCCTAACGATGTTCCTCCTATAAGCAAGGCACAGCGCGTTCGCACCGTTTTGAATGACTGGTCGATGCTCGTGCGGTGCGCTGCCATTCTGATGTTGTTCGGCATCGTCTACTTCTTCGTGCTAAGGCCGGTGAAGCGCGAAGCACTAGCTGCATTCCGCAGCGTTGCACTTCCGGCCGAAGGCAAGACCGACGCGAACGGACAACCCGCACCAGCGAAAGCGAGCGAGGAAACTCTGCTGGGAGAGTCGGCGAAGAATGTCAGGAAAGAACTAATTGAACGAGTCAAGCGTGACCCACTTGCCACGAGCCGATTGATTCAGGCGTGGATCAATGAGGATGCCGGATGAAAGCTGAAGCTACGCCTACACTCACCGGTACTCGCAGAGCTGCAGTGTTGATGGTACTTCTCGGAGAGGAAGCAGCGGCGGCCGTGTATCGCAACCTCTCGGAGAGATCTGTACAGGCGATCACTGCTGAACTGTCGACCCTGAACAATGTTCCTGTTGAGTCTGCGGAAAAGGTAGTCGAGGAGTACATCCAACTCTCGAAGGTGCAGGAGTGCATTGGCCAAGGAGGACACGAGTACGCGCTGCGCCTTCTGGTAAATGCGTACGGAGAGGATAGGGCGCGCGAACTACTTGACGAACTCTCGAACACGCAGATGGAGGCAGCCAGTAAGTTGGCCTCTCTGCAGAAAGCTGATCCTCAGCAACTAGCGAAGTTCCTGGAGGGAGAGCACCCGCAAACAGTCGCGCTCATTCTGGGGCATATGGAGTCGAAGCAAGCTTCGACTCTATTGATGAAGCTGCCAGAGCAGCTACGCAGTGAAGCTGTAAAGCGTCTCGCGCAACTGCGTCAGTTCTCGCCGGAAATGGCTGAAAAGGTTTCAGTTGTCTTGAACCGAAAGCTGCAGTCGCTGGGTGAGCAGAGCCGGAGAACCTACGCTGGATTTAAGAGCGTGGCTGATCTTATGAACAGACTCGATGGGTCTGCTGCGAGATCGATCCTCGAATCGATAGAGACAAGCGAACCGAAACTAGCCGTGAATATCCGAAACCTGATGTTCACGTTCGAGGACCTTCTGAACGTATCAGAAGTCGCAATTCGCGAAATTGTGTCGAGTATCGACAAGAAGACTTTGGCTCTCGCTCTCAAGGGTTCTACCGATGAGCTTCGCGACCATATCTTCCGCACCATGTCATCCCGTGCTGTACAGATGTTGAAAGAAGATATTGAGTCGTTGGGCCCAGTGCGTTCACGAGAAGTCGCTAAAGCACAACAAGAAGCTGTCGCCGTCGCCCGTCAACTTGAAAGCGAAGGCAGAATCGTATTGAAAACGGATGGAGACGATGAGTACGTCCTTTGATCACTTGCCTCGAAATTCTGCTGTGAGGTCCTTTAGCTATCCGGATGTGCTGAGTGCGATCGGTGCTGTGCCGCAGGTTGCTGCGCAGATACCAGTCCAGGGTCAGCCAAAAGTGGTTGAGCAAAAGCCTACTATCACGGAGCAGGACTTGGCTGCTGCTTATGATCGCGGTTGGCAAACTGGTCGAGTCGATGCCGAAAAGCGTCTGGCTGAGCAGCATGCAATCGCGATCGGGAAAGAGCGTGCTCGCATCAAGGCTGCTGTTGATAGCTTTCAGCAGAATAGCGCGGAATACTACTCGAAGGTCGAGGATGAAGTAGTTCACCTTGCACTCAATATCGCTCGCAAGATTCTGCATCGTGAAGCACAAGTGGATCCCTTGCTGGTCGCCGCGCTCGTAAGAGTCGCACTAGAAAACTTCAAACAGGGTAGCCAGGTTTCCATTCACGTGCGCCCTGATGAAGTGGATTCGTGGCAGAACTATTTCGAAAAGCAGGGGCGCTGCCGAGTCAAAGTTGAATTCGTTCCAGACGCGTCACTCCAGCCTGGGGACTGCACCCTTGATGCAGATGTGGGTAACGCCTCTTTCGGAATCGAAACTCAGTTGAAAGAAATAGAGCGCGGACTGTTCGACCTTCTCGCACAGCGTCCCGACAAATGAGTAACGAACCCCTAGCCGCCGCACGTCATTACCTTGAGCGTTGTTCTCCCATTCGCTGGCGAGGGCGCGTGACTCAGGTGCTTGGAAATCTGATCGAATCTTCGGGGCCGTTCTGCTCGATCGGAGAAACCTGCGAGGTTCGGACAGCCGATGGCCTCTCGTGGCCCGGAGAGATCGTAGGCTTTCGTGGATCGACGGTGCTCTCGATGCTGCTGGAGAAGCCGCGCGGCGTAAGGTTCGGAGATCAGATTGTCACATGGGGAACCAGGCCGTCATTGCGTGTGGGACCCGAGATGCTGGGGCGCGTCATTGATGCGAATGGAACTCCGCTCGACAACGGCGGTGACTATCGCGCGACTACGGCGGTGCCGGTTGATAACAACGCTCCTTCACCAATGGAGCGCGTAACTATCCGCGAGCCGCTTGGAGTTGGTATCCGCGCAGTCGATTCGTTCCTGACATGTGGACGTGGCCAACGTGTAGGCATCTTCGGTGGCAGCGGCGTCGGCAAGAGCACTTTGATCGGAATGATGACGCGGGGTACGGAGGCCGACCTCACTGTATTGGCTCTAGTCGGCGAACGCGGTCGCGAAGTCGGCGAGTTCCTCGAGGTACTTGGCGAAGAGGGCTTGAAGCGATCGGTCGTTGTAGTTACCACATCGGACCAATCTCCACTTCTGCGTATTAGAGCGGCGATGTCCGCAACTGCGGTTGCAGAGTACTTCTCCAGAGCCGGTAAGAACGTGCTGCTCGTCGTCGATTCACTGACGCGCTTTGCAATGGCGCAGCGCGAAATTGGTTTGGCCGCAGGCGAACCTCCGACGGCGAAGGGCTATACGCCCTCTGTGCTCAACAGACTGGCGCAACTCGTCGAAAGAGCGGGGAAGTTTACGAAGGGCAGCATCACAGCTTTCTACACCGTGCTGATGGAGGGAGATGATCAGCAGGATCCCGTCGTCGATACGGTGCGCTCACTACTTGACGGCCACATCGTACTCGATAGAGAGCTTGCGGCGAGAAATCATTACCCACCCATTTCGATTCTCGACAGTCTTAGTCGTCTTATGCCTGCAATTACATCTGCTGAACACGTGCAGAAGGTGAAGGCGCTTCGACTACTTATGTCCGCTTACGCCCATTCAGAAGATCTCATTCGCATCGGAGCATACCAGCCCGGCAGCGACCCAGTCATCGACAAGGCAATTGCATGCTTGCCCAAGGTTCGGGAGTTCCTGCAACAAGGATCAAAGGAAGTCGCTCGTCTCGAAGAGAACGCTCACAGGCTTATGGAGCTTCCGTCATAACATGTCATTCAACTTTTCACTCTCTGCCGTGCTGCGATATCGCAAAGAACTTGAGAAGCGAGAGGAGCGAATCCTTGAGCAGCACCGTGAAGTTCTGAGTAAGTTGGAAAAGCAACTTGCTGAATTGCGCGCCGGGTTTCAGATGCTCGCGCGCGAGCGGTGCAACATCTTGGAGCGTGGGGCCATAGCTCACGAAATACAAGCTCTTGAAGCAACGCTCAAGCAGATGGAGTTGTGTGAGATTGAACTGAGTCAAAAGATTGTCGCGGCAAAGAATAACTACGATAACCAAATGAAGAGGTTCCTTCACGCTCGACAGCGACACGAAATTGTTGCAGAACTCAAAGATCAGCAAGAAGAAGCGTATTACCTGGAATACGAGCGGCGAGAGCAACAGAGCCTTAACGAAATGTTCTTGTCACGCAGGCATAGAGAACAGTAGGCATCGTTTGCCTAGCAAATGTGGGCATATGGTGCCTAGCTCGGTTCGGTCGTCGGCAATGGGTTCGATTCTATCGGCAGGGAGCGGCGTAAGAATCAGGTTATAAACGAAATACAAAACTGATTCGGCTGCGATACAGAACAAGCTAATTGGCAATGTGCATGCAGAGTGAGTAGACGTGAAGCTAACCCTCAAAAACGCGCCAGTTGAGTCCACCCCGAAGAGTGTGCAGAGCCATCAGGCACACGCTGGATTTCGAGGGCTGGTTGAGTTCCTTGACATGGATGCGGAAGCTAATTCGACCGCGGATGCCGGAGGTAAGCAAGGCGTCGGCAAGCTGGGCGATTCTGATATTGTCGCTCCGAAGCGTAGCGGCGAGAAGTCGGACAAAGATGTTTCGGCCGTCATGCAACGGACGACAGATCTGTCCGTGCTTGCGTCACTTTTGCAAATGAGCACTCCCCCATCGCAGCCGAGCAGCATGGCTTGTCTTCAAGTATCGTCTTCCAGTAGTCCAACTGCCATCGAGTCCGAAGAGGGATCATTAGCTTTGTCTAGTGACTCTGGTCTGGCCTCTGCTCCGGACAGTGCTATTCCGTTGAGCGCAGCACATGTTGGAGACGCGTGGCTAATGCAGGGCGCCACCGCAATCGGCTTGCAGCAGAGCTCTGCTCCCGGTCGGGAACTCGCAGCAGACATCTCAGATGAGAGCCAGCAGATCCAGACTGCGACTGCTCTAGTTCCTGAGAAGAGACTTCATTCCGACGAGCATGATTCTCTAATCAAAGCGGATGTGACTGCAGCGGTGCCTCAGGTTCACTCACCGGTTCTTAATGATTTGGTGGCCCAATCGCAAGGCAGGATTGCGCAGGGGATGATGTCAGACGACGGATCTGCTGCCATGGCCCAGTTGCAGCAAACAGATGATCAGCCGCGGTCTGCTCAAATGACGGCGAACACCTCGGTCGAATTGAGTGCGAGCGCAAACACAACGAATGGTGATTTGGCTCATGGTGACGTGCGGGCGATAGAGGACCAGTTCTCAAACGTAATGCTTGGTCGAGCTGGAGCACAAAAATCGAGTCCGTCGAAGACGGTCTCATCATTGGGCAAGAAGGGGAGCGAGCCGAAGGCGAAGAATGGCAGCGACAGCGGTCTGAGCGAACGCAAGCAGGTTCAACTGGACGCCTCAGTTAAGCCCACCCAGAACATTGGACAGTCTACCGACGCTCACCAACAAAACGCGCAGCAGCGGACCGATGCAACGACGACCTTCAGCGTGCCACAACCTAGCGGGGAAGGCGCGAAGGGAGATGCTGCCGCTAAGGTTAACGCTTCCGAATCCCTCAAAGGTGCTGGAGAGTTGGATCCTCGAATGTCGGAGCCCTCAACCTCTCCATTGGGATCGGTACAAACTGCGGATCTAGTGCAACACCTGTCACAGTCGGAGCTTAAAGTTGGCATCCAGGCTGGTGAGTTCGGCAAGATCGACGTGCTCACTTCCATGAATCAGAATCATCTTTCCGCGAAGATTTACGTTGAGCACGAAGACATTCAGAAGGTGATGACAGGCAGTTTGCACGAATTGCAGCAGCAGTTGTCGAGCGACCATCGCATCAACGCCGATATAGAGTTGGTGAATACAGGGTTGAACAACTCACATTCGGGGCATCAGCAGCCGCAGCAACAAAGCCACCGAGGATTGGCGCAAGACTCGTCCGAATATCGCAATGAGGACGTTGTTCCCACGACCGCGACTGCCGAATACATTTACGAGCCATCTACTAGCAAGTCTCAAGGGCTGGACATGCACGTCTAGCCAGTTGCAAATTTCGATCGCAGATCAGGAGATTGTATGTACGTAAACTCGGTATTTCCAAAGGCGCAGGCGACGACGAACGCAACGCAGTCTTCGTCCACGTCCAATGCGGGGTCATCCAGTGCTTCGACTTCGCCGACTGTTGACAGCACGTTTATGACTCTGTTGTTGACGGAGTTGAAGTCGCAAGATCCCACCTCCCCAATGGATACGACGCAAATGGTGGGTCAAATGGTGAGCCTGAACCAGCTTCAGCAACTCATGAGCATCAATACCACGCTAAAAACAATGGCGGGCACAAACACCGGATCTGCCACTAACGATTCTGCGACTTCCTCTACGGCTGGAGATAACTAATGCCATCTTTCTCGATTCCTCTGTCAGGTCTGAACGCCGCCCAAACGGCTCTCTCTGTGGTCGCCAACAATTTGGCCAACATGAACACGGTTGGATACAAGGATCAGACGGTAAACTTCCGTGATCTCTTCTATCAGTCGATCGGCACCAATGGTGCAGGAGAATCGCTCCAGGTGGGTGCTGGCAGCGCTGTGGGCGCAA
Organism: Koromonas humicola; assembly: GCF_059726255.1. Classification (NCBI taxonomy): domain Bacteria; kingdom Pseudomonadati; phylum Acidobacteriota; class Terriglobia; order Terriglobales; family Koromonadaceae; genus Koromonas; species Koromonas humicola. The sequence goes on along the minus strand of NZ_AP040873.1, from coordinate 2,666,012 downwards.
TTGCGGCGAACTTCACCGGCGGGAACGTTACGAGCACTGGAGTTCCAACCGATCTGGCCATCAATGGCAACGGCTTCCTGATTACGAAGCAGGACGGGCACTACGAGTACACTCGCGCCGGAAATCTGATGGTCGACTCAGACGGATTCTTGACGACGCAAGAGGGCCAGCAGGTAATGGGGTATGGCGCGTCGAACGGAGTTGTCAGTGCAACCAGCCTTGGTGCCTTGCAAGTGGGTACTGGGTCCGTGGTTCCTGCAACTGCGACCACCACTCTGCAGATGACGATGAATCTCAACGCTGAGGCCGCAGTTGGTTCTACGTACTCCAGCCCTCTGACTGTTTATGATTCACTCGGTGCCGGTCATACGTTGAACTTCCAGTTCACGAAGACTGGGTCGAATGCATGGAGCTATACTGCCACCGCTCCGAGCACTGACTTGTCCGTTGATCCCGTAACTGGGAACCCCGTATCTTCGTCTTCTACGGCTCCGCTCACAATTGGTACCGGCACTTTGAGCTTTGATTCGAGTGGAAATTTGTCGACGGTGAACGGTGCCGCTGTCGGTAGTGGAAATGCAAGCATCTCGGGCATCGCCCTCAAGAGCTTGAGGGATGGAGCCGCCGACATGACGCTAAGCTGGACCGTGCTTGATTCAATGTCAAATTCACTTCTCAAGCAGACGGCGGCGGCGAATTCGACTTCAGCGCAGTCACAGAATGGTTATGCGAGCGGAACGCTGAACAGTTTCTCGATTACGCCTGATGGCATTATCGAAGGTTCGTACTCCAACGGACAGTCCTTGGCAATCGGTCAGTTGGCGCTGGCGCAATTTGGAAACACCAACGGGTTGACCCGCGTGGGAGCGAACTCGTTCCAGACGTCGTCGAGTTCGGGATCGGCTGTGATTGGCGTGCCGGGGACGGGTGGCCTGGGTACGCTGACAAGTGGTTCGCTTGAGCAATCGAATGTGGATCTTGCGACGGAGTTTTCGAAGATGATCACCAATCAGCGCGGCTTCGAAGCGAATGCTAAGGTAATCACCGCATTCGACACCATCACGCAAGACACCATCAACATCCAGCGATAGATTCGCTGAGATCTGTTAACACTCTATGAGGACTCCGCCAGTTCCATTCTCATTTCCCGGAGCTGGCGAGTCTCTCTAGATCATCGATTCTAACCATCTACTCAGCCCTGAGCTCTGATGGAAAGCACGACTTTCAAGAACCTCTACGTTCCTCAATCACTTACAGACAATCTGTCACTCTCTGAAATCTGTTCGTGTTCGGCACATCGATTGCATCTCCCTCAAGCGGAGTAGCTCGATAGTGCGCGCTATGAGTACAAGTTCACAGTCCGCTCAGTTGCCTGCAGATGATCGCGCCGATCATCGCGCGTTAGCACCGGCAAAAGAACCGACGGAAATGTTTCCGTGGTTGAAGTGCACCATTTCTCTCGAACTGCGCGTCGTGAACTTTACGATCCGAGACTTGCTCGCCCTGCGGCGAGGGACAGTTTTGGAAACCGCAGCCAAGGCGACCAGCGATGTTCCACTTCGCGTGAACGGGACCTTGGTTGGCTGGACTGAGTTCGAAGTGGTTGGAAATACGTTGGCCGTGCGCATTACGGAGTTGGCATGAGTTTGAGCGCGAGAAACAAGCGCAAGCTGCAAAGAGAGATAGATTCATCGAGAAATCTTCGTGCGATCGATGAATTCGAAGCGAATCCCATGGACGCTTCAGCGCCTCAATCCCAGACGAATGATGGTCTCCGCCCCGGAGCCCGCTTCAATGTCGCATCGTTCGTGACGAGAGCATTGGCCGCCGTTACAGATGCATGGAGTCGAATGCAGGAACGCAATCGGGTCCGGCAGCAGGCGCGCAAGTTGCGCGTTTGTGAGACAGCCCAGCTCGGAGATAAGAGATTCGTCGCTCTTATTCAGGCCGATGGCCAGCGATTCCTGATCGGAGCGACGAGCAGTTCCATCAATCTCCTCGCGACACTTGCCCCGTCAGGCGACGAATTCAAATCATTTCTACCCGAAGACCTTACATCGGAGATGGAGCAGCAGTGAGAAGACGCATTAGCTTTCTCATAATCCTGCTCGTATTGCTCGCCGGCAGCTTGCAAGCGGCACCGCTCATTCCTGAGCAGTCGCCAACTGCAGATGCTGGCGGCATCAGGATTACGGGGATTGGGACCGGAGCGACTAGTTCGTGGTCCATCGTCATTCTGCTGACATTCCTCTCCTTCTTGCCGGCGATTCTGATGTGCATGACGCCGCTGCTAAGGCTGCTGATCGTCTTCCATTTCCTGCGCCAGGCACTTGGGGTTCAGACTACTCCGTCGAATCAGACGCTAATTGGTCTTGCGATGATCCTCACGGTCTTCATCATGCAGCCTGTAGGTCAAACAATTTTCAACGATGCGGTTCGGCCGCTGCAGGAAAACCAGATCGACGCTACCGAGGCTCTGAAGCGAGCTACACCTGCAATTCGAAATTTCATGTTGCGCTATACCCGTGAGAAAGATGTCGCAATGTTTGTCGACATAGCGAAGGAGCCTCGGCCACAAAATCCATCCGACCTCTCGTTGAGAGTCGTGATCCCTTCATACATCACGTCTGAGCTCGCGGCTGGATTCCAGATTGGTGCGGTTCTCTTTCTTCCGTTTCTTGTGATCGACATGGTGGTTGCGTCCATCACCACCTCGATCGGAATGATGCAACTACCTCCGGTGGTAGTGTCCACACCACTGAAGCTGATCATTTTCGTAATGGTCGATGGATGGCACTTACTCATTGGTTCTCTGCTCAGGAGCTTTTGAATATGACGCCGGACATGGTGGTGTTGCTCGGACGATCGGTGCTCAAAGAAGTGGTCCTAGTGATCGCTCCCGTTCTGGGTGTGGCGATACTTGTGAGCTTGATTGTGAACATCATTCAGGTTCTCACTTCTATTCAGGAATCAACTATCTCTACAGTGCCTCGATTGTTGGCAAGCGCTGCTGTCGTATTCGCATTGCTGCCATGGATGATTCGCCATTTGGGTGATTACACAACCCACTTGCTTTCGGATTTCAGCCAGTACGTTCGGTGAGTGAAATGACGATTGAACTGCAACCTATCCTGAACACGGCCATCCCGATCGCGTTACGCGTGTCGGGCCTCGTGATATTCGCGCCGTTCTATGGGCATGCTGCAATTCCACCTCGAATCAAGGCGTGCTTGGTGTTGCTGCTGACGGCACTGTTGTTCCCCTTGCTGTCTCCGTCGCTGGCCAATGCTCCTTTGTCACCTTGGGTTGTGTGCAGCGAGATGATCATCGGCCTGGCTGTCGGCCTGACGTCGAACATGATATTTGAAGCGGCAATGTTTGCAGGACAGATCCTGAGCGTGCAGATGGGGTACTCGCTGGTGAACATCATGGACCCGACCAGCCAAATCGAGACTACGGTGATGTCGGTGTTTCACCAGACGATAGCGCTGCTGATTTTCATCCGCCTTGGCGTACATCACTGGATACTTCGCACGATCGTTCAGAGCTTCAATTACCTACCACCGGGTTCGAACCCGGTGAATGGAGAGCTTGTCTTTAGCGTGCTGCACGAGGGCGCGAGCATTTTGCAGCTTGGACTTCAGATCGCTGCGCCGGTGCTGGCCTCGACCATGGTCGCGGACTTTGCACTGGGGATGCTCAGCAAGGCGTCTCCTCAGTTGCCCTTGATGCTCATGGGGCCATCGCTCAAAAGCATTCTCGGGCTCGTAGTGCTTTCTGGTTCTATGTGTTTCTGGCCCGGGCTATTTTCGCGGCTGTTCAGCGAGTCGATGGGTTGTACCGAACGAATTCTGCATTTGGCGCATTGAGATGTCGGACAAATCGAACAAAACAGAAAAGCCGTCTCCACGGAGAAGACAGAAGGCGAGAGAGCAAGGCCAGGTTGCGCGTTCACGTGACCTGACGAACCTTGCCGCTTCGGGAACGGCAATCGCGGTAATGGTGTGGACAGGTCCGAATGCGCTTCAGCGGTGGCAGGGGATGTATAGAAGCATGCTCGATGTCGCCACGTCGGAACCGCTCACATTCAGCAGTCCAATACTGTTGTGGACCGTATTCGAGACTGTGCGATGGGCTGTCCCTGCAATGTTGGCAGCGTGGGCTGCCTGCGTCGCTGTCGGCTTTGCGCAAGGTGGCTTTGTCCTCGCGCCGGAGGCACTTGCATTCAAGTTCGAACGTCTGAATCCAGCCACCAAGCTTCAACAACTGTTCTCAATATCCGGAGCCGCGGGGCTGCTGAAGTCATTACTGCCATTCGCAGCCATGCTCTACGTCTGCGCAGGCATCCTCACCTCGCACTGGACGCAGATCGTCACTGCCTCCATGGTTAGCCTGCGCACCTACACGTTGTTCCTTGGATCGCTCTGCTTTGAGGTGCTCTTTAAATGCGGCCTCGTCCTCGCCGTTTGGGCCGGAGTCGACTACTTCCTTACCTGGCGCCGAATGGAGAACGATCTCAAAATGAGCCACCAGGAACTCAAGGAAGAGTTCAAGGAGTCAGAAGGCAATCCAGCCGTGAAGGGAAAGATCCGGTCGCTCCAACGGCAAGTTCGCAGAAAGAAGATGGTCAAAGCGGTAGAGACCGCGACAGTCGTGGTCACGAACCCCACCCATTTTGCAGTTGCTCTGAAGTACGAACTCGACATGGACGTCCCAATTGTTGTGGCGAAAGGGCAAGACCTGCTCGCGCAAGAGATCAAGGAAGTTGCGCGTTGGCACGGAATACCGACGATCGAGAATCGTCCCCTTGCTCAAGCCTTATACCGATCCGTTGAAATAGGTTCGCAGATCCCAGCCAAGCTCTACACCGCCGTCGCTGACATTCTCGCCTTCGTGTTCCGTGCGCGAGCAGAGGCAGCACGTGCAGCCGCCGCGCGAAATCGCCGGGGAACACCGGGGAATGGAGGTCAACAATAATGGCTAACAACAAAGGCCTGCTCGACACCATACGTTCTGCAGGAAGTGAATCGATCGTGCCTCTGGCTGTGGTGTGCGTAGTGTTTGTCATGCTCGTGCCATTGCCGGGATTCATACTCGACCTGTTGCTTTCCTTAAGCATCACTGCCTCCGTTCTCGTACTTTTGACTGCGTTGCAGTTGCTGAAGCCTGTCGAGTTCTCCGTGTTCCCAAGTCTTCTGCTACTACTGACGCTCTTCCGTCTCTCGCTCGATTTGGCGAGTAGTCGAAGAATTCTGCTGCACGGTAACGAGGGCATGGGTGCAGCGGGCACCGTTATAGAAGCGTTCGGCAAGTTCGTCGTCGGCGGTAATTACGTCGTCGGCTTCGTTCTGTTCATAGCTTTGATTGCAATCCAGTTTCTCGTCATCAGTCACGGTGCGGTGCGTACTGCTGAAGTGACTGCGCGCTTCACCCTCGATGCGATGCCAGGGAAGCAGATGGCGATCGACGCCGATATGAACGCGGGCCTCATCAATGAGGCGCAGGCTCGTGCACGTCGCAAGGCAATCGCACACGAGGCTGAGTTCTACGGCGCAATGGACGGCGCGGCGCGATTCAGCCAACGCGATTCGATGGCGACCATCTTGATCACGGTCATAAACATCGTCGCCGGATTCCTGATCGGAGTGCTTCAGCAAGGTGTGCCATTTGCCGACGCGCTGAAGACCTATACGGTACTCACCGTTGGCCACGGTCTGGTTACCATGATCCCGTCGTTGCTGGTGTCGGTTGCTGGCGGCATCGTCCTGACTCGCGCGTCGTCTGATGGAAAAGCGCTTGGGAGTGACCTGTCGACCCAACTATTTAGTAGCGCCAAACCACTTTGGATCACTGCCTGTGTACTACTTGCGCTTGCGATGATACCGGGCTTGCCCAAGCTGTCGTTCCTGGTGATAGGTGGCGTTCTGATCATGGTTGCACGCCGGATTAAAGAGCCGGCAGCAAAGCCTGCCGAAGGCGATGCAACCACGGATGCTGCTGCCGGACCTGGGCAGCAGGCAGCTTCACCCAATGCAGCGATTGAGAGCGTTATTAAGCTCGATGAACTGATGCTTGAGGTTGGACTCGGGCTTATACCCATGGTGGACGCCAAACAAGGCGGGCAACTACTTGGGAAGATTCGTTCGGTCCGCAAGAACCTCGCTCAGCACCTGGGATTCCTGGTGCCGTCGATTCACATCACTGACAACGTCTCATTGAAGGACCAGGAGTACGTCGTGTATCTCCGCGGCGTAGAGATCGCCCGCTGGGAGTTGCGCCGAGATAGTCTGCTGGCCATCAGTTCTGATCCCAATTCGCCGGCCCTGCCCGGCATCGAAACCAAAGACCCTGCATTCAACGTTGGCGCTAAGTGGATTTCGCCAAACTTGCAAGCTCAGGCGTTGTCGAGCGGATACACCGTTGTGGATAGAACATCCGTGCTCGCTACGCACCTGTCTGAACTGATCAAGCAGAATGCGCATGAAATGCTGACGCGGCAGGAAACGAAGCGCTTGGTTGACCGCCTCAGTGAGTCGCATCCGAAGCTCGTGGATGAACTGATTCCGAAACTACTCACGCTCGGAGAAACGCAGAAGGTGCTGCAACAACTCTTGCGTGAGCAGGTTTCGATCCGAGATCTCGGCACCATCCTTGAAGTCCTCGTTGACACTGCGCCGATGAACAAGAGCACGGTCATTCTCGTCGAAGCCGTACGGCAGGCACTGGGAAGAGGAATTGTGCGCGGTTTGCTCGATGAGACCGGCGGACTGAAGGTTTTCACATTGAATCAAGCGATGGAAGAAGAGTGCAGCCGAGCCGCCACTCAACAGCTTTCAGGAATGTCGTATGGCACGTTGCAAGTATCGGTCGCACGTCGTGTTCTGGACGGTTTACGTACGACGTTCGGAGAGCAAGTGCTGAACGCACCGCCAGTTTTACTGTGTTCATCGCCCGGCAGGTTCTATCTCAGGCGACTGCTTGAGCCCTTCCTGCCAAAGGTTGTTGTTATTAGCCCAACAGAGATTCCGCCGCTTGTCCAAGTACAGGCAATCGGTTCCGTACGGTAACGCAAAGAAGAGGATCCTATGTCCCGACGCCCCGAACGCGCTTATCAAAACACACAATACGACATGAGCGAACGTGATCGCCTCATTCTCGAGGAACTGCCGCAGGTGCACTACATCGCGTCACGCATTCGAGAACGTCTGCCGCAAAATGTCGAACTGTCAGATCTCGTCAACGCTGGAGTGATCGGTTTGATCGAAGCTGCGAACAACTTCGATGCCAGCAAGCCCGTGCTGTTCAAGACCTATGCCAAATTCCGTATTCGCGGAGCCATCGTGGATAGCTTGCGGGCGCTTGATTGGGGCTCACGATTGATTCGCCGCAAAGGTCGCGAAATTGACGCCGCAGCGGCGAAGCTGGAATTGCAATTGGGGCGCCAACCGAATGAGCAAGAGATCGCTGACGAATTGAACATGGACCTGAAGGAGCTATACGACACTCTGTCGCAGATTGACGGGCTGTTTGTTGTGTCGCAAAACGTGAGTGCGGCCTACGATCGCTCGGAGGTGCACGACCTGATCGAGAGCGCTCCGTCCATGGGCGAGGACGCGTTTGACATTTGCCTTAGAGAAGAGAACAGCGAGTTGCTTGCCGAAGCCGTGGCGAAGCTCGACGAGCGTTCGCAGCGAATCCTGTCCCTCTACTATCGCGAAGAGTTGACGATGAAGGAAATTGCTCAGGTGCTCGAAATCGCAGAGTCGCGGGTTTCGCAGATTCATTCGGCTGCAATCTTCAGGCTGCGCAAGAGCCTGTCGAGAAAGATCGGGCCTGCCGTGTTTCTTCCGAAGAAGAGTGAGGCATCCACATGGGCAAGATCCTAAGCCAGCAGGAAATCGACGTCATCCTCGGTCATGCTCGCAAGGCCGATGCTGACGCGGCGCCGACGAAGTTCGTGCAACTGTGGGATCCTCGCGGCTCTGGTCAGATGCACAACGATCAGGCGCGTGCAATTACAAACCTGCATGAATCCGTGGCGAAGAGCCTTACGCACTCTCTCGGCGCGTACCTGCGCGTTCCATTCGAAGTGTCATTGGTCTCGGTTGAACAACTCATGTTTGAGGAGTTCTTAGCCACCGTCCCCGAGCTCACTTACCTTGTTGCACTTGAGTTGAACCCTCAAGGTGTAATGGCCGCTCTGCAAATTGATCACGCGATTGTCTTTCCAATCGTGGACGTTCTGCTCGGAGGTTCAGGAAAGCAGCTCGACATTTCGCGAGAGGTCAGCGAGATCGAAGAGCAGATCATGAACGGCGTAACCAAGATCATTACTCGTGAACTCGGCACAGGTTGGGCACCGCTCGGGTTCGAAATCGATCTCGGCGAACGTCACTCCACCATGCAGATCCAGCGATTTCTTCCTCCGCAGGAAAAGGTGCTTGCCCTCAGCTTCGAGGTGAGCGTCAACGCGAGCAAGGGAACGATGAACCTCGTTTTTCCTGCAACCGTCAGCAACGCCATGCTTCGTAAGCTTTCGATTGACTGGGAGTATCGTCGCCCCCGCGGTTCGGAAGGCGTGAGCGCCAGGTTGCGGAGGAATCTAAATGATTGTGACTTCCAGGTGATGCTCGGCATACCTGCGATTCGGCTAAAGGTTCGCGAATTGTTCCAAGCCAAAGCTGGATCAGTGCTGACCTTCAATGTCCCAGAGACTTCGTCAGCCTCCTTGCTTGTCAGCGGACGTCCGATTTTTGATGGTACTCCCGTTAGGGTTGGAGTGAAGCGCGCAGCACAATTGAGTACTCGCAATGCCCGTGATTACTCGAAGCGTTCCGAGAGAAAGGGCTAACGATGGCATCCATAGACTCCACCCGCATTCTTCGAGATCTCTTTTGTGAGTCCTTCTCTTCGGTGTTCGAGCAAACTGTCGGAGAAGCCTATCCGTTGGGAGATGGCGACGCCGCAGCGACTGCAGACGGGGCAGATGAAATTTGCTATTCACTCCAGTTCTCAGGTGAGCTGAGTGGCAACCTTACCGTCCTTGTGAACAAGGCAGGCATGGCTGCTCTTGCGTCGGTTCTTCTTGGCATGTCGGACGAGATGGCAGAGTCTGAGCAGGAAGATGCGTTGCAGGAGATTGTGAATCAGACCGCAGGCGGAATGGCGAACTCTCTCCGCGATCGGTTTGGGGCCGCTGCCATCGAGGTCGTCCGCGAAGAAGCGAAGTCATCCAGCGATTCAGAAATTGTGCTGTCACCGGCATCTGGTGATAAGTCTGTTGTACTGAGACTGTGCATTTCGCAGCGACTCAAGGATTCCCTCACTCAGGCCGTAGCCGCCGAGGCTCCCGCACCACCTCCACCGCCGGTAGCCGAACCCAGCAAGCCGGTAGACGATTCCGGCCCGCAGAACCTCGGCTTGGTCATGGACGTCGAACTAGAGCTGACGCTTAGGTTTGGACAGAAGATACTCACTTTGAGCGAGGTCGCAGATTTAACTACCGGCTCCGTGGTCGAACTTGATCGTGAGGTCGATGAGCCTGTGGAACTTCTGCTCGGCGATCGCGTCATTGCTCTCGGCGAAGTGGTAATCGTCGACGGAAACTACGGACTGAGGGTCACCGAACTTGGTCCAATCGATGCTCGTTCTATGTTGTCGTAAGGAAACTAGAGTTTATGCGCCATTTATTACGTTACGCATTACCAGCCGTACAGAATCAACTCTTGCCCAAGTGCGCCTCGTCTGAATGCACATCGCGTTCAAAACTGTCGTTTCCGTTTCGCTCGGACGGCGTGTCGATCGGCGATGATTGGTTCTGCAGTGCAGATTGCTTTGAGTCCGCCACGCGCGAAACTCTCACGCGGCTCCGCTCCCGTCAAAGACTGCGAGTAGAGACCCGCAGACCTCGGCTGCCTTTCGGGTTGTCAGCTCTCTCTCTCGGTCTGATTACGGATAGACAGTTGCGTTTATCTCTTCAGCGTCAGAAGGAGAAGGGCGGCAGAATTGGCGAGAATCTGATGGAACTCGGATTCATGAACCAACCGCAAATTGCGACTGTCCTGTCTTCGCAGTGGGGCTATCCGGTTCTCGCGCTTCACGACAGGGAGATACGGCTTCCTTTGCATTTCCCGTCATCGCTGATGAAGATGTACAGCATGTTGCCTGTGCATTATGTTGCTAAAACCAAGAAGCTCGTAATCGGCATGGCTGAATTTGTAGAGCATCGAATCGTTACCACCTTGGAGACGATGCTTCGGTGCACGGTCGTACCATGTTTCATCACGCGTGATGAGTTCGAATCCCACCTGCCACGGGTGCAACCACAGCAGGAGGCCGAGGAGGTTGTGTTTGAACAGCCCTCGAGCACGTCTGAAATTGCTTCTATCGCGCGTAACTACGCGTGGCAGATAGATTCTTCTACCGCGAGCTTCTGCGTCTGCCAGAACTACGTTTGGAGCCGGCTCGAGGGCGCAAAGCTTTCAATGGACATTCTGAGCAGAATATGATCACGCGGAACACATACTTGCTGATGAAGTCGGGCAGTTCTGCCGATAGAACTGCGGCGAGTAGGTGTTATGTCGGATACAGTTCTGAATCTGCCGTATTCAATGATGGGGGGCGAGCATGTGGCCTTTGTGCATGCCCCCGAAGAGGTTCCAGCACTAGCCAGAACAGTGGTTCAACTGGAGCTTTTGCTCAAAGCACCGGTCATCGACCTTGAGCAGGTATGTAAGTTGGTCCGCTCCGATCTTGGCCTGCTCATCCAAATGTTCAGACATTGCGGATCCGGTACTGAACCGGGAGCGCAGCGAATTTCCGACTGCATCGTTCAGCTTGGAACCTCGCTCCTGACCGTATCGACCCCCCTGTGTTGTCCATCCAAGGTTCTGTCCCAGGAAGCCGAGGCGTTCTGGAAAGAAGCGGAGTTGGTGGCCATCGTGTCTGAGGCGACCGCGTCGTACTTTCTCGAATTGGGAGTGGAGAGCGAACAGGCTTACATCTGTGGACTGATACATAATATGCATCAGTTGCCTCGTGTTGTTGAGGGAATCGGCTGGGCCGGATTCCAATGCACGCCTTTCGATGCCGTGGAGCTTGCCACGCGCTGGCACCTGCCAACATTCGCTTCCGACTTTCTGACCGATGTTCATAATCATGTCTCGTGCGGCGAAATGACCTCGTTATCGCGCGTCGTTAGCTTCGCCCGCGCGTGGGTTGACAGGTCGATCCTGTGGGCCGAGACTCGCTCCGAAGATCGTCTTTCGACGTCCAGTGAGTTCGTGCTGAAGTATCTTCCGGTGCAGTTTGCGGAAGGCATTGAGCCTTTCCTGCAGAGCCTTGATGATCGTCTTGAAGGCATGCTCGATGATCGCACTATCCGTACGATGTACATGAGCCGCCTTTTCCAATTCTCAGATTACGGGCACTGCCAAATGAGAGCGCAGTAAGCTCTGAATGAGAGCTAATGTAGCTCTCATTCGTATGTTTGGATTTACACAGTTTTTCAGCTACTTACATCACTCACAAGGATCCGCGTTCTGGTAATTCGCTTGCTCTAGATAAAGCGGAGATCCAAATGGATAGCGGATTCTATGCAGCTTGTACGGCGCTGATGTCTAAAACGCAAGCATTGGACGCGGTCGCGAACAATCTCGCGAATGCGAATACTGCGGGTTTCAAATCACAGCGCAATCAGTTTCGAAGCATTCTCGCTAGTGTTTCCCCCACTGGCGCATCGCCTCTCAATCGTGCGGTCAACAATTACGGTCTTCTGGGTGGAACTAGAACTGATCTATCCCCGGGCAACTTTGAGCATACTAACAACGATCTTGACTTCGCGATTGATGGCCCTGGCTTCTTCGCCGTGCAGACAAGTGCCGGGCCGGTGTACACACGCAGCGGCAATTTCCAGGTCTCAGCCAAAGGTCAGTTGACGACTGGCGAAGGTGATTTCGTCCTTGGTGAGAAGGGGCCAATCAATGTGTCAGGCGGACAAGTGCATGTCGCAACGGATGGCACTGTCTCGGTGAACGGTGCGGTTGCGGGACGCCTCAAGATCGTAGAATTCCCGGCCAATACTTCGCTTACGGCGATGGGTAACAAATATTTGTCAGCTCCTGCCGCGGCCGCGACAGCATCGACGAAATCCTCTGTGCAGCAGGGCGTGCTCGAAGGCTCCAACGTGAATCCGGTGAACAGCGCGGTTGAATTAATCAACATTCAGCGCCAGGCCGAGATGATGGAGAAAGCGCTTTCGCTTTTTAACTCTGATCTCAATAAGACAGCAACGGAAGAACTTCCGCGCGTGAATCCATAAGGAATCCCAATGTTTCGTTCTCTATATACAGCAGCCAGCGGTATGACCGCTCAACAGATGAACCTCGACAACATTGCAAACAACTTGTCGAACTCTAGCACTGCTGGGTTTCGCAAGCGCCGTGTGCAGTTTTCGGACATGATCTACCAGAACATGGTGACACCGGGTGCGGCTTCGACTCAGCAGACCACGGTTGCGACAGGACTGCAGATCGGCCTTGGCTCTCGACCGGTTGCTTCTGAGGTCGTGCAGTCACAGGGTGATTTTAGTAGCACCGGAAATCCGCTCGACATGTCCATCAAAGGCACTGGCTTCTTCCAAGTCAAGATGCCGGATGGCCAAATTGCTTATACGCGGTCGGGTGCATTCCAGATGGACGCGCAAGGAAATCTGGTTACCGCAGATGGCTACGCGATCGAACCGGCTGTAACCATTCCGACGAATGCACAGAACATCACGATCGGCTCCGACGGAACCGTCTCGGTCACGATTCCCGGTCAGAGTGCCGCTCAGCAAGTGGGCTCGGTTCAGCTAGCAATGTTTGCCAATCCGGGTGGTCTGAACAGCATCGGCAATAACTTGATGCTAGCGACTACCGCATCAGGCGATCCTATCGTTGGCACTCCCGGAGGCTCTGAAGGACTCGGAAGTCTTCAGCAGGGAATGCTTGAGCAGTCGAACGTTAGCGTCGTTGAAGAGTTCATTCAGATGATTCTCGCGCAACGATCCTATGAATCGAACTCGCGCGTGGTGCAGGCGGCTGACCAGATGTTGCAGCAGCTTAATCAGTTGGCTAGGTAAAGATCATGAGGCTGAGCTGGCACATTTTCGCAAGCGTGCTTCTGGCTGGCGCACTGTACGCGCAATCAGAGGCTGCTTTCATCACAGCAGATGATGTCGTTGCTGCGATGAGAGAGAAAGGTGTCAATGTTGCGAAAGAACAGGTGTCTCTCACTGCTTCGATTCCGGCTTCGAAAACACATCCAGACCTCGAATGCATGAAGTTGGAACAGCTATCGTCAGATGTCACACGAGTGATGCTGCGCTGTGCTGATCGCACTTCGTGCATACCTTTCTACGCTGTTGTGAAGTCCTCTTCTGTGCAGGGGGCCCCTAGACTTCCAAAGCTTGAAAAGACGCATGCCGTTGTCACTCCGACGCTTAAGAAGGGAAGTGTCGTCACGCTGGAAATCACCTCTTCGGAAATGACAATTCGAGTGCCGGTTGTGTGCCTTGAAAACGGAAAGATCGGAGAAAGAATCCGAGTGTCATCGACAGATCGCAAGCGAGTGTATCAGGCAGAGGTTGTCGGTCCTGCAATGCTAAGGAGTTCGCTTTGAAAATGATGTCTCAGGCCAAGGTACTCCAATTTGCAATTGGCCTCCTCTTCGTCATGGCATCTCTGCCGGCCTGTGCCAAAGCGAAGCAGAAGGATACTTCTGCCGACATGCGCGCCGCCTATGTTCGAAAGGTGCAGCAGTCTTCGGTCGCGCAGCCAGTTGAGAGAACAACCGGCAGCCTTTGGACTCCGAATGCACCACTCGCGGATGTTGCGGCCGATTTCAAAGCAGCACGGCTGAATGACACGATCATCATTCAGGTAGTCGAACAAACGTCGGCACAGAGTAATGGCAACTCTGCGCAAAACAGAACCTTCGCTGCCAATTCCGCAGTTACCGGGATCGCAGGCCATGCACCCCCGGCATTGAATCCGATCATCAACGCGAGTTCCTCTCAACAGCTCAAGGGAACGGGGCAGGTTGCGGCGAGCTCCCAGTTGCAGACGAGCTTGACAGGCCAAGTCGTGTCGGTGCTACCGAATGGCAACCTAGTCGTCGAAGCGCAGCGTGAAACCTCCATCAATAGCCAGAAAGAAACAATGATCGTTCGCGGAGTCGTTCGGCCAGGTGATATCGGCTCAAACAATTCGGTGCTGTCCACTCAGTTGATGAATCTTGAAGTGGAACTTAAGGGTAAAGGCCTCGTGACCGACGCAACGCGTGGTCCTAACGCAATCTCACGCATTTTCATGTGGCTCGCCGGATTCTGATAATGAGATACCGAAAAGCAAAGCAACGGGTTTTCCTCGTGTGTTTGCTCCTTCTCTCCAGTGTTTGTTGGGCAGAGGCGGGAAAGGACACTCGTAGGGTTCTTGTGCGTGACATCACGACGATCTCTGGCGTGCGTGACAATCCCCTGATTGGATACGGTATTGTCGTGGGTCTGCATGGCACAGGTGACACACGACAGACTGTATTCACAACGCAGGCCCTTGCAGCCGCAATGGAAAGATTTGGCGTGCAGGTCCCTGCAAGTTCTGCTCGCGTCAACAATGTAGCGTCGGTATTCGTGACCGCGTCGTTGCCCCCCTTCTCGCGGCCCGGATTCACAATCGATGTCACCGTCTCTTCCATTGGTGATGCCAGAAGCCTGGAAGGCGGAGTGCTTCTGCTCACAGCCATGAAGGGCCCTGATGGTCAGGTATATGCGCTCGCGCAAGGGCCGCTTACTCTGGGTGGCTACAGCGCTGGCGGCAACGGAAACGTCAAGATGGTCAATCACTCGACCGTCGGTCGAATTCCTGAGGGAGCCATCGTCGAACGTGACACGTCGGTAGATCTATCGAATGAAAAAGTTCTGTCCTTCTCGTTGCGCGATGCAGACTTCACCGCCGTGCGCGACGTTGCCGAAGCGATCAACCACGATTTCGGAAAGGAAGTAGCAATTCCACGCGACAGTCGCCGAATCGACATCGACGTGCCCGGAGCTGGTCAGCCATCGGCAACTGCGCTGCTGGCGCGCGTGCAAAACGTCTCGGTGCTAATACACCCACGTGCAAAGGTCGTATTGAACGAACGTACGGGAACCATTGTCATGGGCGGCGATGTGAGTTTGTCCCCAGTTGCTGTGTTGCACGGCGGGCTATCAATCGAAGTCACCACGAAGTTCGTGACTTCACAGCCGAACGCGTTCTCCAAGGTCGGAGAAACCACGGTAGTTCCTGAGACGAAGCTCAGTGCCCAGGATGCTCCCGCAAAGAGCATTCGAATGGCTGAGGGCGCAAGCGTTGAGGAACTGGTCAATGGCTTACATGCAATCGGCGCTACATCTCACGACATCGTTGCGATCTTGCAGGCGATTAAGGCTGCTGGCGGGCTTCAGGCCGAGCTGGAGGTACTCTAAAATGAGCGAAATCGGACAAATTGGGGCGAATGCCTTTTCCCAACTTACGGCTGCAAAGGTTAACAACCTGACTCATCAGGCGCAGTCGTCCTCCGGAGAGTCGAAGAAGATTGACCGGTCCGCGCGAGAGTTTGAGTCGATCCTGCTGAGCACGTGGCTACAATCGGCTGAAAAGTCGTTTGCCTCGGTACCGGGATCGAATGAGGATGAGGAAAAAGATCCGACCAAGAATCAGTTCCAGGGTTATGCAATGCAAGCGGTTGCCAGCGCTCTCACCAGTTCCGGGGGAATCGGCATCGCCTCAATGATTTCTTCGCAACTCCATAAGAATGCGGAACTTGAGCAACAGTCGGCGGCCTCTGAAAAGGCGTCTGAGACTCCGCTGAAGTGAATTATTAAAAAATTCTAAAGTTTCCTCCGGGGATGCCGATATAGGAAGCGGTCTCACTGGAGATAGAAGATGCGAATTGATGCAAACCAAGTTTCAAACAACCAAGTTGAACTCGACAAGAGCGCAACCGGGAAAGTAAGTGAGCAGTCTCCATCCGTTCAGGAGCGGGTCGAAGATCGGACCTCTCTCAGAAACGATGCAGCCTCTGTGAGTTCGCTTGCAGCGAAGGCGATGGCGACCCCAGATGTTCGGCAGGCCAAGGTCGATGCTCTAAAGCAACAGATTCAGTCAGGGATGTACCGGCTTGATCCGAAAGAGATCGCCAAGGCAATACAGAACAAGGACGTGTAGTTGGCGCCATTTGTGAAGGGAATTCCCGGCCACGCCCGCGGTCTTCCCGGAGGTTGGGTATGCGACCAGAGGTCGAGCATAAAGGGGAAGTGAGTCCTTCCTCATTTCTGGGCACCATCGGAGAGCTTGAGCAGCACATTGCCGAAGCAACGGCTGCAATCTCACGAAACGATATTGCTGGTTTGGAAAGGCATGTTGAAGATCAGCAAACGCTTTGCGATCTTCTACAATCGGCCGATCTTAAACAAGTTCTTCGTGCCTCCGACTCTCAGATGACCTCGTTACTCGTCGCTGCCTTGCGGCATTTAGATCAAAAAAGGCTAGCATTCGCAGCCTTGATCTCGCGTTCTGCGCAATACCACCAAGTGCTCTTTGCACTATGCAAGAGCTACAAAGAGCATGAAGTGCACGGAGCCACGTTCCAAGCTGGTTCGGTGTCTTGCGAGGTGTAGTGATGTCTACTCTGAATGGCATACTTTCCATAGCGGCAGGTGCTTTGCAGGCAACTCAGGGTGCACTGGAAGTCACCACGAATAACATCGCCAACAGTAACACGCCTGGATACTCGCGCGAAGTTGTGAATCTCACGGAAGCACAGCCCGTTGATGGCGGCGTGCTCGCGTTAGGGAACGGAGTGACGCTCAAAGGATTCGAGAGCATTCGCGACGAAGTTCTCCAAATGCAGATTAATAATGAGACGCAACAGTCAGCCAGTTCCGAAGCTCAGGCGAATGCATTGTCGCAGATCGAGACCTCGTTCTCGAGTACTACCAGCGGTCTGGGATCCAGCATTAGCGCCTTCTTCAATGCTGTGAGCCAGTTGACGACCAACCCTGCGGATCCGACCTTGCGCCAGACTGTTCTGAGTAGTGCGTCCAGTCTCGTAGACGCGTTCCATAGCGCATCCAGTTCCGTGGCTCTGGTCTCCGCTGGTCTCATCGAAACTGTTCCGAAGAACGCGGCTGCGATCAACCAACTGAGCACGCAGATCGCTAACTTGAATGCTCAGATTGCCTCTGTGGCAATGAAAGGCCAAGACCCCGGATCCATTCAGGACCAGCGGGATAGGCTGGTTACCCAGCTATCCCAGCTCACGAGCGTCCAGACAACGGAGACGTCCGATGGCCAGATGATCACAACAGGCGATGGAACGCCGCTGGTTATGGGGAATAAAGCATTCAAACTCGATTCGTCCATCGGATTCGACGGACTCCCGCATATATCTCAGAATGGTCAGGATATTACGTCCTCGCTGACAGGCGGATCACTTGGGGCTAATCTGCAGCTTGTAAAGACCACTCTCCCGGGATTCTCCGATCAGTTGGATACGCTCGCCAGTCAGTTTAGCTCCGCGGTCAATGCAGCGAATCAAGCGGGCTACGATCTGAATGGCAATCCGGGGCAGGCGATCTTTTCGACAACAGGCGTGGGTGGCGCCGCCTCGACAATCAAGTTAGCAATCACTGGTGGCTCGCAAATTGCCGCAAGCTCGGACGGCGCAAGCGGCAGCAATGGCAACCTTACGAATCTTCTCGCCGTACAGAATTCTAAGTTGCCCTCGGGAATGACTCCGACAGATGCGTACGCTCAGGTCGTGTATGCGGTTGGCAGCGCAAACGCGACTGCTAAGGCCAACAACGACACCTCAGCCGCTGCCCTGAACCAACTGCAAAAGCAACAGTCCGCGATTTCTGGTGTCTCGCTCGATGAGGAGACCGCAAACATGATCCGGTACCAGCAGGCCTACCAAGCTGCGGCCAAGGTCATTTCAACCATTAACAGTCTCTACTCAACGCTGAACGCGATCACGACGTCATAGGTCATATGCGAGTAGCCACAAATTACTATTCTCAGTTTCTGAGTTCTATCAACACGATCCAGCAGCGGCAGCAGAACGAGCTGGAGCAACTTTCGAGCGGCAAGAGGGTCAATACTCCATCTGATGATCCAGCCGCGGCGTCCCTAGCGGTCGGAAACGCAGAGGCACAGGCAGATGCTGCGCAATACGAGCAGAACATCACCAGCGCTCAAGCTTTGATGCAGTCAGCCGCTTCTGCCTTGAGTTCCGTGACCGATCAGCTGAACCAGGCGATCTCGCAGGGAGTGACAGCCGCGAATGGAACCGTGTCGGCCGATCAGCGATTGATCATTGCCAACACAATCAGCGCGATTCGCGATCAGGTCATCCAATTGGCCAACTCATCGTTGCAGGGCGTGTACCTGTTTGGCGGGACCGCAAACACCGCGGCACCCTTTACGCTGAACTCGGATCCGACAACTGGCGTCACCTACAATGGCAATTCCAACACAAACTCTGTTCCGGTGGGTGAGGATTTGTCCGTTCAGGTGAATGTTGCGGGTAGCGACGTCTTCACTTCGGCCAGCGGCAACGTAATGCAAGCCCTGACCGACATGATCAATGCGTTGCAATCAAACTCGACCACAGGCATTGAAGCAGCAACGAGTTCTATAACGAACTCACTGAAAGTTGTGAATCTGCAACGTAGCGTGTATAGCCAGTCGATCAACCAGGTGAACACTGACAGCACCTATCTGCAGAATGTGAAGATGGGGCTGAAGACACAGGAAAACAGCCTTGTAGCTGCTGATATAACCTCGGTGATCTCTGACTTGACTCAGACGCAGGTTGCGCAACAAGCAACACTCGCAGCGGCGGCCAAGATCAGCCCAATGTCGTTGCTTAATTATCTACAGTAAGTTCCCTAGCTCGCGGCGCGAATCCCGAAGGACTTCAGCGGATTCGCGCCTTTTCTTTTCCTAAATCCCATCCAGTGCATGAACTTTCGTCAAAACTCCGCTGAAGATGCTCAGAATTGTGCCGATATAACTGCCACCTTATCCGCTTCAGAAAAGGCCGGTTTTCGCGTATGGTAACTCTCCCAAGTTCAAATGAAGTTGACGCGATCAGTTCAGAGATCTGGTCGTCAATGGTGAATATTTCTCTCTCTCCAGCAGCGAGTCCTCGGGATTTTCAAGCGGGGTCGGTTCGTGTTCTCTCCAGTGTGCAGATTGTGGGTAGTTGGCAAGGTGCCATCCGTCTGGATATGGGCGTGGACTTAGCACGTCAGGCGACGGCCCGATTGATTGGCGCCGAACCTGATGAACTCTCTCATGGCGATATTCAGGACGCAGCAGGCGAGCTTGCAAACATGACCGCTGGTGGAGTCAAAGAGCTTCTGGCCAGCCCGTGTGCGATCTCTCTTCCTACCGTGGTAATGGGAAGCGATTTCGAATTCACGGTTCAACAGGGTGTAACCCTTTATGAGTCTGTATTCGAAACCGACTTTGGACCTTTCGTCGTTTCGCTCATTCAAGGGCCGGACATGGTCAGCTAGCGACACCGGTGCTGGCGTGCGTTGCGAGTACAAAGGCGCAAACGCGGGGGCCCAGACACTAACAGTGGTTCAGCAATCACTCAGAATCGAGTATAGGAGCTGTCATGCAGTTAGAAAGTCCAGTCACGTCTTCTAAGCCCGGCGTGAATCCAACGCGCTCTGACAAGTACCTCGTCTTCAATCTTGGGAACGAGCACTTCGGCATCCGTGTTCTCAAAGTTCGCGAGATCATGGGACTCCAGGACATTACCGCCGTACCTCATACTCCCCAATACGTGAAGGGTGTATTCAACCTTCGCGGCAAAGTTATTCCCGTCATCGATCTTCGCTTGCGCTTTCAAATGTCTGAGGTCGAGTACACCCACCGGACCTGCATCATCGTGGTTTCGCTCGCAGGTGCGAGCGGGGATGCCGTGCCGGTCGGTCTTGTGGTTGACGGCGTGGTAGAAGTCCTCAACATCGCTGAGGGTGACGTAGAAGCGGCACCAGCATTCGGCGCCGATTTAGATACTTCTTACCTGCTCGGTATCGCAAAGTCGCGTGGCGAAATCAAGTTGCTTCTAGACATAGATCGCGCCGTGAATTGCACGGACTTTTCAGCCCTGGCGGCGGTCAGCGCAAACGCGTAAAAACCTGTGCTGTTCAGGTAAATCAAAGTGAGTGGCGAGATGGCGAACTGCGTAATAAACGATAGCTCTGAAGCTGAGATGCGGCAACTTCTTGATGCAATGGCTGCGCGATCCATGTCAGCGATTGCTCCAGCGAAGGACGAAATAGCCGAACTCCTCAAGCAGCTCGACTTGTTCTCCCAATTTGCATCAACCGCGGGGGCGCTGGAGCTCGCTCAGCTCACTACCTCCACTCGTGATGCTCTTGCCATAGTCCCGGCCGAGGAGTTCTTAGTTCACTTCCGCGACGCAGTGACTCAAGTACAGGAAACCATGGAAAGCGCATTTCAAGAAGCCGCACAAGAAGAATCAATTGCGGCGGACCCGGAACTGGTAAGCGACTTCATTGTCGAATCAAAGGAACACCTCGTCGTAACGGAAGAGCAAGTGCTAGCGCTGGAAAAAGATCCTGCGGATGCGGAGGCCGTGAATGCAATCTTCAGAGCGTTCCACTCGATTAAGGGCTTGGCCGCGTTTCTGGACTTCACGCGCGTATATCGCCTGTCGCATGAGACCGAGACGCTCTTGGATCTCGCGCGAAACCAGGAGATGGCGGTAACTCCGGAAGTTATCGACGTAATCCTCTCGTCAGCGGGATTTCTCTCGCGGTGCTTGGAGGCGATTGAGGGTGGCAAGCTCAATTCATTGCCGCCGGTTGATGAGCGCATCATTGTGCAAATCAAGGAAGTCATCGAACACGCCTCCGCACAGACTTCGTCGGATCCGGAAGCCACTGAGCAAAGCGTTAGCGTCGAGCAGCCCTTGGTTGAGGGGGCAAATGAGGTTCCGTCGGAGGCACCGAGCGCTCCGTCACCCGAAGCCGCTATAGATGTTGCAGCCGCGCCTGTCGTGCAGCCTGCGCCGGCGGCAGCGCCGAAAAAAGCTGCGTCGCCCGTTGCGTCGCCC
Source organism: Koromonas humicola (assembly GCF_059726255.1). Lineage (NCBI taxonomy): Bacteria > Pseudomonadati > Acidobacteriota > Terriglobia > Terriglobales > Koromonadaceae > Koromonas > Koromonas humicola. The sequence continues at coordinate 2,644,838 of NZ_AP040873.1, read as the reverse complement.
CCTGAGCCGCAGCCAGGGAAAGCTCCTGAAGCTGCAGCTTCCGAGCAGCCGAGTAAGTCCGGTTCAAATGCGGAGAGACACTCCATACGTGTCGATACCGACAAGCTTGACTACCTGATGGATATGGTCGGGGAACTGGTCATCGCGGAATCCCTCGTGCGCACCGACCTCCAAACACATGAATCGAGCAATCTCGATCTGATGCGCAACATCACGCAGCTCGCGCAAATCACGAGTGAGGTTCAGCGAACCACGCTCGGTATGCGCATGATTCCCATCGGCCAACTTCTCCGCCGAACGAGCCTCATCATTCGCGATCTCGCAAGGAAGTTTGATAAGCAGGTCAAGATCGATCTTGTTGGTGAAGACACCGAAGTCGATAAGACCATCGTCGAGGAACTCGCTGACCCGCTCATGCACATCGTTCGCAACGCGATCGATCATGGAATTGAGACCCGCGACCAGCGAGCTGTCTCCGGGAAGAATCCGTCGGCAACCATTCGAATCGCGGCTGCCCATGAGGGCAGTCAGGTAGTCGTAGAGGTTAGCGACGATGGGCGCGGAATCAGCAGGGATAGAGTCCTCAAAAAGGCGAAAGAAAAGAAGCTCATCACAAATGATGATTTGACTGACGCCGAAGTGTTCGAACTGATCTTCGCACCTGGATTCTCGACGGCCGAAGTTCTTACTACTGTGTCTGGCCGAGGTGTCGGAATGGATGTCGTCCGCCGGCAGGTTGAAAAGCTGCGCGGCCGGGTCGACGTAGAGTCCAAAGAAGGTGTCGGTACGAAGTTCACGATCCGGTTACCTCTGACCAGGGCGATTATCGATGGTCTAGTGGTGAAGGTGGGCGGAACGCGTTACGTGATTCCGGTCAGCAGCGTGCGAGAAATCTTCCGGCCATCTCCTTCGACTTTGTCCAAAGTGCAGGGCAGGGGAGAGCTGGTGATGTTGCACAACCGGGTGCTGCCTATCGTTCGGCTGCACCGAGAGTTCGCAGTGTCGGGAGCCATCACCGATCCTACGGAAGCTGTGCTAGTGGTGGCGCAGTCCGAAGGTAGCCAGTTCTGTCTGCTTGTAGATGAGCTAGTGGGCAAGCAGGAAGTCGTAATCAAGAGTCTCGGCCAATTGCTGCACCAAACCCCGGGAGTGTCAGGGGCCACAATTCTCGGTGACGGAAGAGTCGGTCTGATCCTTGATATGCAGCAGATGGAAGTGCGCGCATGAGCGAAGCATCGCCGATTGGAAACCTGCAGGGCAACACTGCGCATGAGATCAAGCTGATCCAGCAGCTCGCATATGCACGATTCGGTCTTGATCTGAGGAGTGGCAAGGACGCTATGATCGCTGCGCGAATCGGGAAGATTATGCGCAGACGCAATCTTGGTTCTCTAACCGATTACTACAAGTACGTCACTGCAGACCGCTCAGGCGAAGCAATCACCGAGATGGTTGATGCTTTGACCACCAACTTCACCAGCTTCTTTCGCGAAAGCGCACATTTCGAGCTGCTGAAAAAGGAAATATTGTCATCGCCACGGAAGGGCGTCCTTCGAATCTGGAGTGCTGCATCTTCCTCTGGACAGGAACCCTATTCCATTGCGCTTTGTCTCCGCGATGCAGGGTTGACTCCGCAAACGGCAGAGATCGTTGCGAGCGACGTGTCCACCAAGGTGCTCGCTCAGGCACGCGAAGCAATTTACAGCGAGGCAGATGTTCAGACTATTCCGCCAGCGTTGCGCAAACGATATTTCGTCAAGGTCGGTACGAAGAAGCCTGATCAGTTAAGAGTGCAGGACGAGATTCGGCAGATGGTTCGTTTCCAGGCGCAGAACCTGATTGAGCCTTTGCAAATTAACGGAAGTTTCGACGTGATCTTCTGTCGCAACGTGATGATCTATTTCAATCGGGCAACTCAGCAGCAAGTGGTGCGCAATCTGCAGAGAAAGTTAAAGCCAGGCGGCTATCTGCTCATTGGTCATGCTGAGAGCCTAAATGGAATTGAACATTCGTTGAAATATGTAAGCCCATCCGTTTACCGCAATACATCTTCGAAATCTGAGTAGGTGTCGATGGCAACCCTGGTTGTTGGAATGGGTGACGGGAAAGTGTCAAGTAATCAGGAAGACATCCTGACTACCTACGCGCTTGGATCGTGTGTTGCAGTTATAACTCACGACGCAATCGCAAAGGTAGGCGGTCTTCTCCACCTGATGCTACCCGACTCGAAGTTGGACCTGAACAAGGCCAAAGAGCGGCCCTGGATGTTTGCAGACAGCGGTCTTAAGGAATTACTCGCAAGAATACAGTCGCTCGGAGCGGATCGCAAGAGAACGGTTGTCTGGCTGGCTGGTGGTGCCCAGACACTGCAAAACTCCGATGCCTTCAATGTGGGTAAGCGCAATTATCTGGCAATCAGAAAGCTGCTCTGGCAGGCGGGCTTTCTGGTACGAGGCGAAGAGGTTGGAGGTGCGATGACTCGCACTGTCCGCCTCGAAGTTGCGACCGGCAAGGTTTGGATAAAGAGCGGCAATCTGCAACAGAGTGGGGCGGGAAGCGAGGGGGACATTCAATGGCGCTTAATGTGTTGATTGCCGATGATTCGCCCATGGTGCGCAAACTTGTTGGACGAGTCCTTAGCTTGTCTGGGCTGGAGATTGATTCGTGTCTGCAAGCCGAGAATGGCAAACAGGCGCTTGAAATGCTTCGACAACAAAACTTCGACTTACTACTCACGGATATCAGTATGCCTGTGGTAACCGGTGAGGAACTTGTCCGTGAGATGAATCATGATGAGCGCCTGCGCAATGTTCCTGTCATCGTGATCTCGAGCGATGGTACGAACCGGCGAATTGCACGGATGTCGGAGCTCGGAGTTGCAGGGTATTTGCCCAAACCATTTCGCCCTGAGGCATTGCGTGACGAAATTGAGCGCGCACTCAAGATGCCGCGAATTCCGCGGGAAGTATTGCAGTCTGCCATCACGAATGCGGTCTCAAACACCTTCGAGAGGATGTGCTTTGCATCCGCATCTGAATGTGTCCCGGCTTCATATCAGCCGCTCGAAACTCCTGTTGGTGTTGCGATTGCATTCTCAGGATCGCTGAAGGGGCGCATGGAGATTTGGTCATCTCTCGAATTCGGCGACGCAGCGACAATGGACATTCTCGGAGAGCCCGAGGGAGATGCTGACGCGACTCAATCTGTCCTGCTGGAATTGGTAAACATAGTATGCGGTGCAACGCTGACTGAACTCGATCCCGCTGGAGAGTTCAAGCTTGAGAGCCCTGTGAAGGCTCCCGCCGACGCCCAAGGTGCCGAGCCCGAGAGCGGATACAGCATTGTGAATGATATCGGAAGCATGTGGATCAACCTCGTATTGGAATGAATGAATGCTAACCAGCGAAAAGATTCGTGTTTTGGTCGTGGATGATTCGGCAATCGTGCGAAAGATTCTCACGGACAGCCTGGCGAAAGAAGCCGATATTGAGGTTGTTGGAACCGCCCCGGATGCTTTCATTGCGAGGAAGAAGATTGACACGCTCACTCCTCACGTCCTGACGCTCGATATCGAGATGCCGGGAATGAATGGCCTCACGTTTCTCGACGGACTCATGCGTGAGAAGCCGATGCCGGTGATCATTATCAGTTCTCTCGCCCAAAAATCGTGTGCTGCAGCTTTAGAGGCACTCAGAGTAGGTGCCGTGGACGTGTTGCCCAAGCCTGGTGGCCCGTATTCTGTCGGGGACCTCGCCTCATCCCTCGCCGGGCGTGTGCGCGCCGCGGCGTGCGCAAGAGTAGCCAGTCGGGTGCCGCCAGCAAAGAAGATTGCCCCCGTAATTCCTGTTGTGGGTAGCAAGAAGTTAATCGCAATTGGCGCATCGACCGGAGGGACAGAAGCTATTCGAGTCGTGTTGGAAGCGATGCCGGAAAACTCCCCCGGTACCGTGATCGTGCAGCATATTCCGGAAGGATTCTCTCTTGCTTTCGCCCAGAGGCTGGCGAAGAGTTGCAAGGTTCGGGTACGAGAAGCAAAAGACGGAGATCGAGTCGAGACTGGGCTCGCGTTGATTGCTCCTGGCAACCAGCATTTGGTGATTAGCCGCCATTCCAGCGGTGGGTACTACGTGTCAGTTAAGGGAGGGCCGAAGGTTTGCTATCAGCGCCCGTCCGTGGATGTGATGTTTAACTCAGTTGCTGAGGTCGCGCGCGAGCACGCCGTTGCTGCTTTGCTTACCGGGATGGGAGCGGATGGAGCTCGCGGACTTCTCAATATCAAACAGAATGGCGGCATCACCATGGTGCAGGATGAAGCCTCCTGTGTCGTGTTTGGAATGCCAAAGGAAGCGATTCGCCTTGGTGCGTCTCAGCGTGTGCTACCGCTCTCTGAAATTGCGCACGCACTAGTAAGCTCTTCCGCCTCAACTAACTTGCCGTTTACGGCAGCGCACAGATAAGGAGTATCTATGTACAACATCCTCGTTGTAGACGATTCATCAACCATCCGGAAAATTATTCTCCGGTGCATTCAACACTCGAATGTCGCAGTTGGCAAAGTCCATGAGGCTGGCGACGGTGAGCAAGCACTCGCGGTCCTCGAACAAGAGAAAATTCACTTAGTGATGACCGACATCAACATGCCAAAAATGAACGGCATGGAGCTGCTCACCAAGCTGAAGGGTGACGATCGCTGGAAGAACCTTCCAGTATTGCTCATCACTACTGAAGGTCGAGTTGACACGGTGCTAGAGGCGGCAAACCTAGGCGCTTCCGGCTATGTCAAGAAGCCGTTCACGGCAGTTGACATTCAAGCGAAGCTCGAGCCACTACTCGCAAACGTTAGCGCCTAAGTTGAGTTGCAAGAGAAGCTAGATTGAGTCTGAAGCTGAAACCCGTAACGAAAGTTACGGGTTCACTTTTTCTCGCCAATTACGACCAGATCAATTCTTCGATTAGCCTTCCTTCCTTCTTCTGTGTCGTTCGGAAAGATCGGGCGATACTCTGCGTATCCGGCAACTGAGACTGCAGTCGGATCGAACCCGTAATCTCGCACAAGCATGATTACGACTTCAGTGGCCCGCGCTGTCGAGAGTTCCCAGTTGGACTTGAACTGGCTGGTATGGATCGGAACATTGTCGGTATGGCCTTCGACGCGAATCTCAAAATGCCGCTTCTCGAGGATCTTGGCCAACCGAGTAATCACCGGTACTGCTGACGGAAGTAGCGTAGCTTCGCCGCTATTGAAGAAGCCAATCTCTCGCAAGCTTACTACAAGGCCCTCGGGCCCGATTCTCATTTGAACTTTGTTGTTCTTGATCTCGTCGCCGAGAGCTTCCTGGAGCTCTTTCTGTAACTCTTTTGTGTCGACTCCCTCATTCTCGGTTGCGTTAGCCCCGACCTTTGATTTATCAGGTTGCACGACAACCACAGTCGCGGGAGCGGATATGTTCCCGTCAGCGCCCTTTATGATGATTGGTCCCCTACTCGGATCAAATGCGCTTAGTCCTCCAGTGAACACTCCGAGTTGCTGAAACGCGCCCTCGATAGCAGCGGCCACTTGCGCTGCTTTCTTTTTGTCAACCTGTGACGAGGCGTACAACACAACAAAGAACGCAAATAGGAGCGTAATGAAATCCGCATAGGAAATTAACCAGCGATCGTGATTCGCTGGTTCGGCAGGTTTGTTCCTTTTCCTTCTCGTTCTCCGCATTATGCTGGCACCGTGTCACCTTCGGGCTCTGACTGCCTAGCCCTACGCGACCGTCTGCGTTCATCCATGCCTAATAGGCCGTTCAACTTCATCTCGAGCATTCGCGGATTCATTCCCTCCAGGATCGAGCTCACTCCTTCCACGATGATTTCGCGAGTAAGCTGCTGTTGCCGGAGCCTGATTTTGAGTTTTCCGGCCGCAGGAAGGAAGAAGATGTTTGCACACGCAACACCGTAGATGGTTGCTACAAATGCTACAGCCACGCCGCGGCCCACTTCATCTATGTTCTGCAGATGTTGCATGACCTGTATCAGTCCAAGAATGGCGCCGATGATGCCCACCGTCGGCGCGAAGCCTCCGGCTGACTCATAGACCTTCGGAATCTGCTCATCGTGCTCAGCTCTCGTGTCGAGCTCTGTTTCGAGCATGCCTCTGAGTTCTTCTGGATTGGTCCCGTCAACGGCCAACATCAGAGCCCGCCTCATAAAGGCGTCACTTACCCGATCAAGGTCCGAATCGAGAGACACGATCCCGTTCTTTCGAGCTTTCTGCGTGAAGCGAACCAAGTCACTAATTATCTGGTCCGGGTCGCTGCTACCTTCCATAAAAACGAAGCGGGCATGTAATATCGCACTCTTCACCATTGAAAGAGGGAACTGCACCATTACGGCGCCAATCGTTCCGCCAAGGACAATGATCGCCGCGGTAGGTTGCAGAATTTGGGCTATCTTGCCGCCTTCGAGGATTAGCCCCGTGAGGACGCCGCAAATTGCGATCAGAAGTCCGAAGAATGTGCTCTTATCCATTTATCTTTCCTCTGTATCTAGGCGGGCACGAAAACTAGAAGGGTGCACAGTGGCATCCTGCGATGTCTGTTCTGAGCTGCCGTGGCACCTCGGAGTGAGAATGCTCTGCCGAAACGAAATGACCCGTGCCACAACTTCTTCGGGGTCCTCGTTGACCACGAGTTTCTCCCCGGTTGTGAGAGTTATAACGGTGTCAGGGGACTTTTCGATCAGCTTAATAAGATCAGAATTAATGATCATAGATTGACCGTTCAGACGGCTAAGTACGATCACGGCGCGGTCCACCTACTTTCCTGGACGTACAGCTCTGGGGATTGTGTATCGGCAGATCGCTCTAAATCTTCAAGACAATTTGTGAGAGGCTCTCATCGAGACGCAGTCGTGGAAAGTGTTGATGCGTCGCTGTGGTTTTGCCGATAGATAGGTCGGCCTAAGAGACGCCCGCAAAACGTTCCACAGATGGAAACGTGGTTCGACTAAATAGCGGAAAGTACCGAGATACAAGAAGGTGCAGAGTCTGAGCAGCGCCACTAGCAGTCACGAGAAGCGACTTCTTCATAGTGACTTTAGACCTCCTGATGGCCTGGCGGCTCTTCACCGCCAGGCCAATACTCATCAAAACTAAACCTTCTGGCTGAGATTTCTCATTCTCATGCACCGAAGTGTGACTCAAATCGCGAACGGTTTAATCCCTTTATAAATTTTCTAAAGTCTCCGAGGGAACTGCCGATAGATAGGCCCATCAAAACGGATTCCCTGCTCATGGCGGCTTTGCCGCACAAACAAAAGCAGGCGAAGCAAAAGGAGCTTTCCTATGTCAATGAGCATCTTGAACAACATTTCGTCGATTGCAGCGCAGAACCAACTTGCACAGACCTCCGCTTCCTTGCAGACCACGCTTGGCCGGTTGTCCTCTGGTTCGAAAATCAACTCCGGTGCTGATGACGCCGCGGGTCTTGCAATTGCCAATGGGTTGCAGGCGAACACCACGGCTTTGACTCAGTCTGCACAAAATGCCACTGACGGCGTTGGAATGTTGCAAGTTGCTGACGGCGCGCTCTCGCAGGTAACAACCCTCCTGAACCGCGCAGTCACCCTGGCGACCGAAGCCGCGAACGGCACTGTTAGCACGTCGCAGCAGAAAGCACTGGATAACGAATTCACCGCGATCAAGGCTGAAATCGACCGTATCGGTGGCAACACCACTTACAACGGATCCAAGGTATTCTCGGGCACCACGACCAGCGTGTTCATCAGTGACGGAACCAGCGTCGGCGCCAGCACAATCGACGCCACCGTTGGAACGCTCCAGAGTTCGGCGATTGGTTACAGCGCCACCACTGCAACGAATATCTCTAGTGACGATCTGACCAGCGTCTCGAATGCGACTGCCGCCCTTACCGACATCACCGCTGCCATCGGGAACATCGCTGGCGATCGCGGCAAGATCGGTGCAGCCATCAATCGTTTGCAGAGTGCAACGAACGTCGTCAATAACCAAGTTCAGAACCTCACGAGCGCTAAAGACAGCATTAGCTCCGCGAACATCGCTCAGGAAGTCGCGAACATGACGAAGTTCAACATCCTGCAGTCCACCGGCATGGCCGCTCTGCAGCAGGCCAACCAGTCCCAGCAGTCGATCCTCAAGCTGCTCCAGTAATAACACGAGTAATTCAACGGCCTGGCAGTGGTAGCACTGCCAGGCCAGAAATATGAAGGGAGAAGCAATCAAATGTCTTCAACGACTGGAATCAATCTGAGCGGCATCAATCTGACCAATGGGCAGGGAGTCGATGTTAATTCACTGGTCAATCAATTGGCCACTGCCGCCAGTGTCCCAGTCACGCAGTGGCAAGCGCAACAGACAAACCTCAAGGGGGCGATTTCCGACCTGAATGTAATGCAGACGAGTATCACGAAGCTGTGGGCCGACATGAATGATCTCAAGGACGCTGGTGGAGCCATTGCCTCAAGATCAGTGACGTCGTCCAATACCTCGATACTCACCGCAACTGCTTTGTCAGCATCGGCTGTTGGGAATCATGTCTTGGTCGTCAATAATCTCGCGACCACGTCGTCCTACTACACTAACCAAGCCTCTAGCGCGAGCGCCCAGATCGCTACTGGATCATTCACAATTCAGGTGGGTTCTGGAACTGCAAAAACGGTCACCATCGATAGTACGAACAACACGCTGGCCAAGCTTGCATCGACTATCAATGGTATGCAGATAGGTGTGAATGCCAGCGTCATCACAGATACCAACGGCGCCAGGTTAGCGCTCGTAAGCCAGAATTCAGGCGCGACTGGCGATCTGACCATTTCTTCTGACGCTCTGCAATTCACGGGAGGCAAGTCGAATGGTGTCGCCAGCCCCACCACCCAGATTGCAGCGGGCACCTTCAACATCACTGTTGGAAGCGGTACCCCAACCACCATCACCGTCGACAGCACGAACAACACCCTTGATGGTTTGGCCGATTCGATAAACCAGCAGGGAATTGGCGTGACGGCAAGTGTGGTTAGCAACTCCGATGGAACCTACAGCTTGTCGCTCCTGAACGAGTCCACTGGTGACGCAAGTGGCCTGACGGTCTCTAGTCTCTCAAGCAGCCAACTGCAATTTACAAAAGCGGCAACTGGAACCAATGCATCGCTTACCGTGGATGGCGTCCCAGTGAGCAGTTCGACAAACAAAGTCACTGGTGCTATTAACGGAGTCACTTTCAACCTCGCCGGAGCTAACCCCGGAACGGAAGTTAACGTATCCGTCACGCCGGACACGTCTGCAGTGCTGAAAGTGATGAACAGCTTCGTGACCGACTACAACACCATCATCGGTCAGATCAACACGGAGTACGCATACGACTCAAGCTCGAACAAGAGCGGCCCATTGTCAGGAGACACGAACGTCGCCCTCTTACAAAATCAGTTGCTTGCTGCTCTGTCCTATTCCGGGGATTCGACCTCGGCGATCAAGACACTGTCTGATCTCGGGATCACGATGAACAATGACGGCACGCTTTCGGTCGATTCCGCAGCTATGTCCAATGCTGTGTCGAGTAACTACAGCGCCGTTCAAGAGTTCTTTCAGGGCGACGGTACCGGAACCAGCGGATTCGCTACGATGCTTGCTCCTCAGCTCCATTCCGTCATTGACGTGGCTGATGGATCCTTCACGCTGGACATCAAGGGCTTGAATGCGTCTGTCGCAAGCTTGCAATCGCAGATCGACGATTTTCAGACGTATCTAACAAATCAGAAGGCGGCGTGGACAGCGCAGTATAACAAAATGAATGTTCTGCTCATGCAACTGCCGGCTCAGCAGCAAATGATACAGGCGGAGTTGGGCAACGCCGATTACGCGAACACCGGGAAGTAGGAACCCATAGCAGAATTGAATGATTAAGGTTCGGAGGTAGATACAAATGAGTTGGGGACAGTCGGAACTGCAATATCGCCAGGCGGCCGCCTACAGCACATCGCCGATCGGAAGCGTTTTGATGCTCTACGATCAGCTGGTAAAAGACTTGAGACGGGCTTCCGCTGCGACGCGTGTAAAAGACTTCGAGGGCTGCGCTCGTGAAGTCAAACATGCTCTGGCGGTAATTCAGCATCTCGAAGGCTCTCTCGATCGCAATACTGGCGAGCCAGCCGTCCCTTGGCTGATTCGCTTCTATTCGCAACTCCGCATTAAGGTCATGGATGCTCAAGTGAAGTGTTCGCCCGAAGCCCTCGAGGCGCAGTGCGCCGAAGTCCTTGATGTTCGCAGTGCGTGGCAAGAGTTGGAATCCAGAACCAATTCCGCAGCAGCGCCTGCTCAGCCCTCGACGAAGGTGCAGATGTCGCACGCACAAGTCGGCGAAGAGGAAGTCCCTCATTCCTCGTGGTCAGCATGATACCGTCATATAGTTCTAATAAGAAAAGGCCGTAGCCATCAGCTACGGCCTTATGTGTTGTTTGGGACAGACTACTTGGTCATGAAGTACGCCTCGAGCTTACTGCCATCCTGCGTCGTCATTCGCACAAGGAAGCACTGCCCCCCGCCTTTCGGCGTCTGCCAGTTTTGGATGAACTGTCCACCCGTCAGGTCGTAGCGCAATGACGTAGAACCGCTATTCACAACGTAGTCCACAGGATCCTCAACCCCAACGCCGTTGCAATTCACTGTGTATAGGGTTATGGACTTCCCGTTCACCACCGATGGATCCGTGCTCTGACCGGTCCCCGTCAAAACATTGAACTTCACGGGCACGGTCGATCCACCTTTGATCGTGTTCCATACAACCACATTGGAACCAGGCGCCATGGGAGTTACTGGTTGATAGAATCCCGTGAGCGTCCAGGCCTTGATGGTAAATGTGGCGGTGTTATAGGTGATGCTGTAGTTGCCTAGCACCGATGCCGGGCTCAACTGAGCGCTGATCGTATAAGCTCCGACAGTTTCACCCGAATTGCGAGTGTACGTGGCTGTCACGTTGTCTGCGGCCAGGAACCCCGTGAGCGTACCCGTTGTGAGCGGGTTCGGGTCAGCGAGCCCAAAAACCTTGCTGGCTGCGTTCGGAGTTACAGATGCGTTCTTCGGAGTGATATCTGCATGAGTCAGCACAGTCGAACTCGCCAGTTGATAATTCGCCTGATCGGTCCCGCTGATGCTAACTCCCGTAATCGTCACGCTCTTCCCCGTACCGGCATTTGCATCAGAGAAGCTTGCCGCTGAGTACGAGAGCAATAGCACGTCGTTTGTGACTCGGTCATCGCTCAGACTGACGGCCGCGGCAGTTGTACCGTCGTAAACCTTGTTCTGAGCGGTTGCACTCACAGTCAGAGTACGAGGGGTGATATTTGCAGTAGTAGAGATGGTCGAGCTCTCCAGTTGGTAGTTTCCTGCGTCAGCACCTCCGCTAATCTGAAGTTTGACTGACACTGGCTTCGCTGTGCCAACGTTCTTGGAGTCGAAGCTCGCGTCTGATGTCACTGTCAATGCATCACCAGCAACGCGATCATCACGCAGCGTTACGGCTGCAGTTGTTGTGCCATCGTAAGTTTTGTTTACTCCCGTCGCCGTCACCTTCAACTCACGTACCGTAATGTTCGCGGTCGTAGTGGCGGTTGCGTTTACCGTGTAATTGCCTGCATCAGTTCCATTCAATGCCACGCTGGCCGAGACTGTCTTCGCCGTACCGACGTTCTTTGTATCAAAAGTTGCGCTGATAGCCGAGCAGTTCACGGTGTCAGTGCTGATCTGCCCTGCCAGAGTGCATGAATTGATCGTGGCTGTCGTACTGCCGTCGTACACCTTGTTTGCCGCCGTTGCCGATGCAGTGATCCCGAGCGGTGTGATGTTAGCCGTTGTTGTCGCAACTGAGCTTAGCAGGTAATTCATCGCGTCAGTTCCCGACAAAGTGGCACCGTTCAGCGACACGGTTTTTGCATTGCCGACGTTCTTGTCAACGAATGAAGCGGTTCCCCCGGTCAGCGACACCGAATCGCCACCGACTGCTCCCGAAACCGTACGAGCCGAAACCGTTGCAGCGGCCGTACCGTCATAGACTTTGTTCTCGGAGGTGAAGTTTCCGGTAACCGAGAGTGGAGTGATATCAGCAGTCGTCTTTGCAGTATTGTTTACCGTGTAGTTCGCAGCGTCCGCACCGCTTAGGAGTACGCCAACAGCAGTCACGGCCTTGCTGGTGCCGACATTCTTAGTATCGAAGCTCGCGCTGCCAGTCGAGCAGTTCACGGTATCTCCAGTGATCTGCCCAGACAAAGTGCACGACGTGATCGAGGCCGCTGTTGTGCCGTCATACACTTTGTTTGCTGCTTTCACTTCTGCCGTAATCGCCAGAGGCGAAATGTTCGCAGTTGTCGGAGAGACCGAACTCAGAAGGTAATTGCCTGCATCAGTTCCTGCAAGCGCCGCTCCGATCAAGGTGACAACCTTCGCGTTACCCACGTTCTTGTCAGTGAATAAAGCGGTTCCTCCAGTAAGTGATACCGAATCCCCACTGATCGCACCCGAAATCGTGCGAGTCGAAGGCGTCGCAGCAGTTGAACCGTCATACACCTTGTCTGCCGCCGTGAACGCTCCAGTAACCGTAAGCTGAGAAACGTCGGCCGTTGTCGTCGCGGAGGTGTTTACGGTGTAGTTGCCCGAGTCCGCGCCACTGAGTGTCACTCCAGTTGCCGACACGGTTTTTCCCATACCGACATTCTTGGTGTCGAACGCCGCGGTTGCTACAGAACAACTCACGACGTCACCCGAGATCTGTCCTGTTAACGAGCATTTCACAGTTGCAGCACTGGTGCCATCATAGGTTTTGTTGTCAGCAGTAACGGCAGCCGTAATGCCCAAGGGAGTGATGTTCGCGGTTGTCGTCGCCACTGAACTAAGCACGTAGTTCCCGGCATCCGCGCCCGCAAGCATGGCTCCGGTCAACGTCACCGCCTTTCCTGTGCCGACGGTCCTATCGCCGAAAGTCGCCATGCCTCCCGTGAGTGAAACGGAGTCGCCCGTAATTGCGCTAATCAGCGAAGTTCCAGTTACAGTGGCCGCAACGGAACCGTCATACACCTTGTCCTTTGCCGTAAACGCGCCTTTGATCGAAAGCGGCGTGATGTCCGCAGTCAGAGATGGCCGGGCAAGCGTGTAGTTTGCAGCACTCGTACCCGTTAGCGCCAGTCCCACAATTGTTACAGTCTTCACTGTGCCCACATTCTTATCTGCGAAGGAGGCGCTTGCTCCAACTGTGCTCAACGTAACGGCGTCCGAACTCACTATCCCTTGCAGTGCGGCATTGCTCAGGTTCAGCGTGGCAGTTGTATTCCCGTCATAGATTTTGTTCGCTGCTGAGATCCCGGTGACCGAAAGCTCCTTGCCTGTCACTGTCTGGCTTATCGTGGGGGAAGTGCTGCTGTGGAAGTTCCTGTCGCCGTTGTAGGTCGCGGTAATCGAGTGAGGACTGCTGCTCACACCCAATGCGGAAGACGAGCAACTACCAGTTGCGGTCGCTCCGCTCGCAGTCAGACTTGCGATTGTGCAAAGGACATTGCTGCCGTCCTTCACATCAACGGTTCCCGAGGGTGTGCCTGTGCCGCCAGTCCAGGAGATGGTGGCAGTAAAAGAGACCGTTTGGCCATAGATGGACGGATTGGGCGTCGATGTAATCGCGGTAGTGGTATCGACAGCAGAGGGCGTCAAGCTGAAGTTCGCGCCCGTTACCGTGCCCTGGTTGCTTGCATTCAAGATGACATACGTTGCCGGAGTAAAGCCGGGAGCAGTTGCAGTAAGTACGATCTCGTTGGCACTGTTTCCAGCGAAGCTGAGCTTATTGCCTCCTGCAAACGAGTACGCGCCATTGCTCGCCGATGTCGCGGTTAGCGGCGTTGCGGAATTGCACCCAGATGTGCAGGTGATGGTCGCACCCGAGATAGCCGTTCCGGAGTTGGTTCGCACCGTTCCCGACACAGAAGTTAAATTGCCATCTGTAAATATGTTCTGCGCTTGAATTCCAGACGTCAGTCCAACGGCAGTCAAGTGGTAGCGGGAGTTGAGGTCTGAAGGTGTGGGTGCGTACCCGCTGAAAACGAAGTTGCCATTTGAATCTGAAGTCACCAAGTAATCCGGGTAATCAGCAATCGTCTGGTTGACCCACTCATGCAGGTGCAACGCAACCTGTTCGTTCGGGGCGAAACCATTTCCAGTCATCACAACCGGTGTACCGGGGGCGTAATCGCTTTGATCTGTTGTGATCGTGGCGAAGCCGTAGAACTCGCCCGATGTGGCCGGCACTCCAGTGCCGCCACCCGCAAATGCAACTCCCGTTAGCCCGGTCGCAGAGAGGAACCCGCCGTTGTGATTCACCGCACTGCTGGTCGTCACGAAGAAGGCACCCGCGGTGTTGTTGCGCCACGGTTGCAGCAGGTCTACAGCACTTCCTCCGGTTCCGCCCGTCACAAGGATGCTTCCATTGTTGGGGAGCAGCATCGCCAGGTGGTGACTGCGAGGCGTGCCACCCCAAACCGTACGGAATGCATTTGTCCACTGACTGTAGATTTCCGCAGAACCTAAATCGTTCGCACCGTCGTTCCCTCCAATAACGGCCACTCCATCGTAGGTCGCCGTCGCAGTTGCATAGGCACGCGGAACTACCAGATTGGGACCGACTGCCGTCGACCCTGTGCCCGAGTTGCTGTCGTAAATGAATATTTCAGTTGAGGCAAGCGGCACACCATTTTCGTCCACGCCACCAGCGATAAGGACTTTGCCATTTGGTGTTGCGGCGACCGCTGCACCAGAGCGCGGGACAATCAAACTGCCTGCGGTCGTGAATGTCTGGGCCACAGGGTCGAACACGATCAACAAGCGCACGCCGCCGTAACTACTCTCGCCGCCTGCAATGACGACGTTGCCATCTGACAATTGCGCCATCGCATGGTTCGCACGCGCCTCGCTAATAGTGGAGTTCAGCATGATCCAGGCGCCTTGTCCGTTATTTGCCTCTGGATAGAACACCTCTGCTGAGTTCGTGTATCCCTGGCGATCGCGACCGCCTGTTACCAGCACGAATCCACCCTTGAGCCACAGGGCGGCGTGTCCGCTTCGCGCAACATTCATGGAGGGCGCAGGCGATATCGTTCCGTCCGGGTTTACAAAGTCCGCGGTAGCTGTTGCTGTTCCGTCACTCGCTTCGCCACCGCTGATTAACATGCGACCGTGAGGCAATGCGACGGCCGCTGCTCCCGTTCGCGAGGTGCTCATTGAAGGGCTCGCAACCCATGATCCGGTCGCGACGTGTAGTGTTGAACTGGCGTGTAGGATGAGACCAAGACAGACTGCTACAGCGGCTATCACTGCATAACGTAAGGCGCGCATTCAGGTACTCTCCTTGAGCAGAAAACTCCGATGTGTCCCCGCGAGAAATCGCATCACGCTCGGGGTGCAAGGTCGGCTGCGTAGAGCCGGATCTTCATTGCGTTCGTTTTCGGTTTACAGGGAGTAAGTCATAAGCATCGAAATGCGCTGCGATGAACGTCGAAGAGCCATCGTTCCGAACCGTTCGCACCACGTGTGCCTTCGCACAAAGTTCGCAACGGTACTGGGTGCCGTTTGCGTCGAAGGGCATCTCAAGCTCGAACTGTGAGCCCACTCGAGCATCGCCCTCAATTGCAAACAGAACACCGGTTCCGCTTACATTGCGAACCCGTCCCGCTGACCAGGAATTCGCTCCCTGCATTCGGTAGCGCAGCAAAAGGGGGAGAGGAAAACGTCGTGATCGCTGGCGCCACCTTGCCATAGTGCAGGGGAGTCTATCCAGCTACTCTGGTTAGGTAAATTGCTCTGGGGTGGAACGACAAATGGCACGAGGGTAGCAGGTATAGCTACGACCTAAGTAGTACGTTGAAGATATAGCTGTCGAAAGGCAAGGGCAACGCTGCAACGCGATTACCGCGAGTGAATGAGTCGATGGTGCATCGCGTAAAGGCACAGCTCCAGACGATTAGAACATCCCAGCTTGTCGAAGATATTCGTCAGGTGACGCTTGACCGTGTGCTCGGCAATGCCGAAGCGGGCCGCGATGTCTCGATTGGAAGCCCCTGCCGTAATCTCTGCGACCACTTCCAATTCACGAGCGGTAAGACGCTCTTTCACTTCCGCCCGCCGCTGACTTGACTCTGCCCACTCGCATAGAATGTCGCGCTGCACCCATAGCTCCCCACGGTGCACGCAATGAATGGCTTTAAGGAATAGGTCCGGAGCCGCGTTCTTCCCGATCAGTCCACGCGCGCCTAAATGAAGCGCCTGAACGGCCTCGTCGCGCTCCATGTTTTCAGTCATGAGCAAGATTTTTGTATCGAAGGACTTGGTGCGCGAGGCAAGCTTGGACAGAGCTTCAGTTCCACTGTGTTCCGGCATCTGTGAATCAAGCAGCAACACGTCAGGCCGCAACTTTTCCGCGGCAGTGATTGCGCCAGCCGTGTGTGCAGCTTCGCCAACCACCACAAGCTCTTGGTCAGTCTGCACCAGATGCCGAAGACCATCGCGAAACACAGGATAGTCATCAGCGATCACTACTGAGATCCGGTTATCCCCCATGCTCGGCCCCGCTCCAGAATCCAGAGTGCATATGAGAGTACCCGAATCTCGAATCTAAGTGAATCTCAATTCGCCGGTGTGCTGTCCTTATAAACAGCGTTAGGCATGATCGTTCTCAAAGTTCAGACATGGGCTTGTGCTGCATGACTCCACTTGCCCCACTTCGAGTTGACCTCTGAATAAGCTCGCCTATTGTTCCGCAACTTCTGCAGGTTGATCGCTTGCGGCGGTCTGGCTTTGCGTAGTCAGCATCACTGCTGCCACCAAGATCAATGTGCCTCCAACCCAGGCACTCGGGCCGAGCCTTTCTTTCAGAATAACCACTCCGAGCAGACTTCCCACCAATGGCTCGATATTCAGTAGTACGCCAGCTTGCGACGCCGGGACCTGTGTCATTCCCCAGTTCCACAGCAGCGTAGTGGTTGCCGTGCAGAGCACGCCACTCGCCGCTAAAGCCAGCCACGCTTTCATCGAAACGTTCGCAACCGGCGGCAATCCATACCGGATCGGAACCCAGACTGCGAGCATCGCCGTCCCTGAAAACAGCCCGTAGGCCGTCACCATGATCGGACTATGCCGTGTCACTAGGCTCTTATTCAACAGCACCCAGAAGAGCGCGACCACAAGAGAAAGCACAACCAGCAGATCTCCAGTGAGCGAAGCCTGACCCGACCCGGAGTGGTTCCTTCCGCCCAAAGCGATCAGCGCCGCACCGCACGTCGATGCGCACAACGCAAGCCATCCCGCGCCGGATAAGCGCTCATTTGCGAATATCGTCGCGCCCACCGCGAGGATCACTGGCATGGTTCCCACCATCAGTGAGGCGTGGCTCACGGTCGTGAGCGAGAGCCCGAGGAATTGAATCAGGAATTGAAGCGGCACACCCAGAAAGGAGGCGATCAGTAGCAGCGCCCATTCACGGCGGCGCAGCCCCGATCGATTGCTTACCAGGAACGGACTCAGCACTACGATTGCAAATAAGAATCGATAAAGCACCATGTGCGCGAAGCCCATTTCAGCCAGCGCAATCTTGCCAAAGAAGAATCCGCAGCCCCAAAACGAACTTGCCAGTGCGCAGGCTCCAAAACCTAACGCCCGATGTTTCTGTACTTCAGCCATACAAACAATCTCGCACACTTTCGCCCATCTGTTCACCGACATGTTGCGATTTGCGAACGCCGTTCTGCGCTCGTTGGGGCCGGAAGGTTCGACCGGGTGCGTTGAGCGCACCATACACGGAATAGGCTGTTTCGCTTGTGGTACTATTCGCCTTCGGAACTTGCTCGCGGAGGAATGCTATGCCATGGTCGATGCATTCATCTCTGTCAAGAGTGGATGGCGTGCTTCTGCATGAAGCCGTTCACGAGTGCATCTCTGCTGACAGCGAGAACACTCTGCGAGAGAAAGTAGTACCTTGCTTGCAGAAGCTGATGGAGTTTGACTGCGCAGGCGCCGTACTTTGTAAAACGAATTCCTCTGGCAAGGTGGTGGCCGTTACCAGATTCTTCGACCTCTCACTTCCACTTCAATTCTGTATTGAATACGGCGAGCAGGATCTATTCGCTCAGGACGCTCTCGCAATCGACAACTTCCGAACCTACGAGCCCCAGTATTGGTCCAATCTCTCCAAGCAGCACATGCTCGCAAGAAGCGGAATACAAAAGAAAATCTCTTCTTCGAGGACAGTTGAATCGCTGCTCATCGATTTTGGCATCCCAAGCGGCTACACACATGGCTGCCCAACTTCTTCGCATTCGGATAGTGGCAGCTTTTGTAGCTTCCATGGACGAGCGCTCAAATTCGATTCTCGAACAGTAGAGATACTCGAAGATGTAGTACCTCATCTCCACATAGCGCTCTTACGCGCTGCTGCTCACGATCCCGACCACCGACAAGTGACACTCTCCCCTCGAGAGAAGGAGATTCTTTATTGGCTAAAGGAAGGCAAGAGCTCTTGGGAGATTTCGGTCGTGCTCAAGATCAGTGAGCGTACCGTAAACTTCCACGTGTATAACCTTCTTGAGAAACTGGGAGCAGTGAATCGCTCCCAAGCCGTCGCCCTTGCCCTCGCACGCGGTTTGATTCTGCTCGACTAGCAGCAATCCCTCACAGAATTCCGGACACTTTGCAGATTAGTGATCCGATGCCAGCTCCACAGAGCGGACCAACAACTGGAACTAGAGCGTAGCCCCAATCGGAACCGCCTTTGCCCGGAATAGGTAACACCGCATGTGCGATGCGTGGGCCAAGGTCACGTGGCGGACTCATCGCCCATCCCGTAGGACCACCAAGCCCCATTCCAAGCACCCAAATCAGCATTCCCCACAGGTACGGCCCGTAACCCGCCGGAAGCCCAGTGGGTGAGAGGCCTTTAGATCCAAATCCAAACCCAATGATCACAAGGAAGCACGTCGCAATAGCTTCTGTCATGAAATTTGCGGGAATGTCCCTGATTGCCGGAGCTGTGCAGAATATTCCGAGCTTCGCTGCGGGGTCCGGCGTCTCAGCCCAGTGGCGCAGGTAAGCGAGCCACACCAGAACTGCACCCACAAACGCGCCGGCAAACTGAGCGGCGACATAACCCGGAACAACAGACCATGGAATAGCTCCCGCCAGTGCAAGTGCGAACGTGACAGCGCTATTCAGATGTGCCACGCCTCCAACTGATAAGCTTGCGCAAACACCGGCAAGTACCGCTAATCCCCAAGCGGTGGCCACCATGAAATATCCTGCCGCGTTGCTTCCGCCCTTCGTTTTTCCCAGCGTGACATTTGCGACAACTCCATCACCGAGAAGTATCAAAACCATGGTGCCGAGAAATTCTCCAACTATCGGTCCGTGCATTTGAGCAGACCTCTCTTTCATAGAATGTGAAATCTGGTTCGTTCATTCCGTGCTGCTTTCAGCGCTTCTAACCCATTCAACGGAGCTTCACGGTAACTGGCCCGTCTTGGAAAACGGCGGAGACGGAGGAGGAAACCTCGGTCACCGCCAATTCGAAACACACGGACCTGAGGCCGTTTTGCTCCGACCTCTTCGAACAGCGTTCGCCCACTGGATATCCGGACACCGCTGTGTTCGATCTCGCATACAAAACTTGAATGGGAGCCAACGATTCCGGCTCTCGTTCCGTGCTGTGACTGACCTCCAATCCAGCACAGCGCAGTGACACGCTCTCATGGACACAGTGTCGTGTCAGCTGTAAGAAATGACAGGTGATTGCTTCGGGGAAGGGACGCTGCTTACCCCCGGCCATTAATCTATTTCTAATTCGAACATTGGATGGCGATGCTTTTGAGTCAAGGTAGTAAGCGCTAATGATGTGTGCAGATTGGGTTAGCTATGCGCCGGAGAGTTCGGCAATGAACTTGCATCACTATTCTGCATTCACACGCGTAGAAGGATTCTCCATGCCAACGCTTGGTCTCTCCATGATCGTCAAGAACGAGGAAGAGTGTTTACGCCCCTGCCTTGAGAGCGTGAGGGGTCTCGTAGACCAGGTCGTCATAGGAGATACAGGATCGACAGACAACACCGTGGCAGTTGCTCGTGATTGTGGCGCAACCGTGATCCCAGTCCCTTGGGAGGATCATTTTGCCAGAGCACGCAACGCTGTCCTCGATCAGATGACCACCGACTGGGTTCTGGTGCTCGACGCGGATGAGGAACTGGACCGTGGCGCAAAGGAACTGCTGCCCGCCCTGCTCGAACCGCCAGAAGCGAGAGCGTACCTTATAACTCGCCGCCTCTATGTTCGATCCAGTGCGTCTTATTCGCGAGAATCGCTTTCTGTTCAAAATGAATCGGAACTCGATCGCGCGCGTTCCGCCGGCTCCTATCACGACATGACCGTCATACGGTTGTTTCGGCGTGACCCTGAGATTTACTTCTTTGGACGCATTCATGAACTGATTGAGTATCGAGTTTGCGCCATGGGGATTGCCTTTCCGGAATCGCATCTTCTCGTGCACCACTATGGCTACCTGCGCGAGCAAACACCCACGGCTGCGACGGCAAAGAACGATTACTATCGTCGGCTTGGCCACCTCAAGGTGGAAGAAGAGCCCCACAACCCACTTGCCTGGTTCGAACTCGGCGAGCTGGAGTACAAATCTTTTCAGAACCTCGAATTTGCCCTCTCCTGCTTTATGCAGACAGTCAAATTGCATTCCCCATTCACACGCGCATGGCTGTTCGCAGCAGAAATATGCTTGGAGTTAGATAAGCCAACCGACGCTCTCTCGGCTCTCGCGCACACTGACAACTCAAATGAGGCACCAAGCTGGCGTGAACGGCTCAGAGGAGATATCTGCCTGCGATCTGGCGACCTTGCTTCTGCGAAAGCCGCCTACACTCGAGCGTTGAACCTCGGCAACACCGACCCGCTGATTGGCAGCCGACTTGGTTACCTGGAGGTGCGTTTGGGAGATGCTCAGCGCGGGTTTCAAAAGCTGCACTACGGCGTACAGAAAATGCCACGACGTCCTGAAGTGCACGACCTGCTCGTGAAAGCCTGTATCGCAACAGGAAACCTCGAAGGAGCAGCCCTAGCGGCCGAGAGCTTTGCATCCCACCTCGGCAGCCCCAAAACATACCTCCGCGCTGCTGCCATACGCGCACATCTCGGCCAGCCGCAACTCGCTCAAGCGTTGCTCTCGCGAGGCCTGTCCTTGTTCCCCGATTCAGTAGAACTTCAGACTGCCAGAGCCGAATACCGCTAAACACGAATACGCCAATGCCGCTCGGTTGTTGAGACCTGGCACCTCTTCGAAGTCGGTACGACGACCGCAACGCCCTTGTTCTAGGCTCACCTCCGGCGACAGCTCGTCCTCTTCCCAACGCAAAAAGATGTAATCAGTTGTTTCAATTGTTCAAGAATAGTTGTAGCATTGCGTCATGCAAAAGAGGGTTGCTCTCTCGGTGTTTGAAGCTTTGTCCTCTGGGGTCAGGCTGGACGCCTATCGTTTGTTGGTTAAACAGGGACCCGACGGGATGGTGGCAGGGGAGATTGCTTCGACCCTGAAAGTGCCCCCTACCAATCTCTCTTTTCATTTGAAAGAGCTTGCTCACACCCGGTTGGTGACGGTGGAACAAGAAGGCAGGTTTCAGCGCTATAGAGCTAACATTCCGTTGATGCTCGACCTGGTCGCTTACCTCACCGAAGAGTGTTGCGCTGGCCATCCGGAGAAGTGCGCTGATATTCGCGCGAGTTCTAAATGCTGCGACGCCGTTCTTCCACCTCTCACATCGGTGGGGAAATCCAAATGAACTCTGCGCCCGCGTATTGAGGCGATCCTGGCACGGTCATGAAATTAGAGTTCTACAACAATCTTGGACGCCAGATTTTGGGCTGCATCGCGTTACAACGATTTCTAAGGAGAACTGAAATGAAAAGCATTCAAGTATTCGATCCGGCTTTGTGTTGCAGTACGGGCATCTGTGGGGTCGACGTCGACAAGAACTTGGTTACGTTTGCTGCCGATGTGGAATGGGCCAAACAAAATGGTGCGAACATCGAGCGCTTCAATCTCGCCCAGCAACCAATGGCGTTTGCTGAGAACTCGACCGTGAAAGGTTTTCTCGACCGCTCAGGAGCAGACGCTCTGCCGTTGGTGCTGGTCGATGGCCAGATCGCCTTGGCGGGCCGTTATCCAGATCGCACCGAACTGGCTCGATGGGCCGGAATCTCACAATCGTCTTCTCCCGCCCTGAAGATGATCAATTCTTGCTGTTCAGGCGGACGCTGCTGTTAAGCGTTGGAGGTTGAAATGCGATTCCTGGAGAATCCTCCTCGCTTCTTGTTCTTCACCGGCAAGGGCGGAGTTGGTAAGACGTCGATTGCATGTGCGTCTGCTATCCAGTTGGCCGAAACTGGAAGCCGCGTTTTGCTGGTGAGCACCGATCCGGCATCCAACGTCGGCCAAGTGTTTGGAATTTCGATCGGCAATTCAATCGTAGGAATCCCCGCTATTCATAACCTGTATGCACTGGAGATTGATCCCCCGACAGCGGCACAGGCATATCGTGATCGTATCGTGGGGCCTGTGCGGGGAGTGCTGCCCGATTCGGTTGTCAAAGGCATTGAAGAGCAACTTTCAGGCGCCTGCACAACCGAGATCGCAGCCTTTGATGAATTCACTGCGCTGCTTACCGAGACGGCTCTCACCTCCGACTACGATCACATCATCTTCGACACCGCACCGACCGGGCATACGATTCGTTTACTGAGCCTCCCTGGCGCATGGAGCGGTTTCTTGGATTCAGGCAAGGGCGATGCTTCTTGCCTCGGCCCTTTGGCTGGACTTGAGAAACAGCATGAGCACTATAAAGCTGCACTTTCTGCTCTTAGTGACAGCACTCGCACGCGCTTGATTCTGGTCGCTCGTGCACAGCAAGCGACTTTGCGCGAAGTAGCCCGCACGCACGAAGAACTAGCGGCGATTGGGATATCTCAACAGTTTCTTGTGATCAACGGAGTGCTGCCTATCCACGAAGCCCCCGATGATGAGATGGCGTCTGCCATCCGTGAGCGCGAGCAGGCCGCGTTGGCTGCGATCCCAGAGGTTCTAGAATCCTTACCGTCTGAGAGCATCGCGCTGAAGCCTGTCAATATGGTTGGAGTTGATGCTCTGCGGAAACTGTTTATTGATCGAGTTTCATCGCCAGTCATTGCGAATGGCGCGCCGGCCAATAACTTTCCTGATATAGCCGCACTCGTCGAGGAGATCGCCGCTGTCAAGCATGGCTTGATAATGTTCATGGGCAAAGGTGGCGTGGGCAAGACCACTATGGCCGCCGCGGTTGCGGTTGAGTTGGCGCGCCGTGGACACCCCGTTCATCTCTCCACTTCAGATCCCGCTGCGCATATCTCTGAGACGCTTGCGGGAACCGTCGACAACCTGACCGTAAGCCGCATTGATCCGCAGGTCGAAACAGAGAATTACCGGCAGCATGTTCTCGCAATGAAAGGCTCGCACCTTGATGCAGCAGGTCGTGCCCTTTTGGAGGAGGACCTACGTTCTCCGTGCACGGAGGAGATCGCTGTGTTCCAGGCGTTTTCTCGCGTGGTAGCAGAGGCGGACAGCAAGTTCGTAGTGCTGGATACCGCTCCCACAGGACACACCCTGTTGCTGCTCGATGCGACTGGTGCGTATCACCGTGAGGTCATCCGGTTGATGGGCAATCAGAACCAGGTCACGCCTATGATGCAATTGCAGGATGCGACCCGCACCAAGGTTTTGCTAGTGACCCTTGCGGAACCTACGCCGGTACTGGAAGCGGCCAACCTGCAAGCAGATTTACGGCGTGCAGGGATTGAACCCTGGGCTTGGATTATCAACCAGAGCGTTGCGGCAGCTCAGACCAATTCGACTTTACTCAAGCAGCGAGCCCTTAACGAACTGCGAGAAATCGATCTCGTTTCACGAGTTCATTCAAAGCGATTGGCTGTGGTTCCTTTGCTAAGGGACGAGCCTGTAGGAGTGGATAGGCTGCTTGATATCGCAGCAAGCCACAACAAAGCCGTCCCTGTGTCTCGCTGAACATGAACGAAGATCGGGAAGTGTCCGCACATTCGAGTAGATGAATCGGCACATTCCGGGAGGAATCATGAACTCACACAATCTGTTCCGTGAAATGGTGCAGTTGCTGCAAATGGGCGGAGTTTTGCGGTTGTGACTGTCTTCGACAACGTGGGATCGGCACCCCGCTCCGATGGCGCGAAGATGATTGTTCGTGAAGATGACATCTCAGGTAGCACCGGTGGAGGTCGGCTGGAAGCGGAAAACATCTGTTTGGCCCAGGATGCTCTATCTTGCCAGAATTCGCTGAATCATTCCTGGATAACCTATCGGAAATCCATGAGTGATTCCGTTGCGAAAGTGCGGAGTAATGCTATGAACGTCTCCAATCGAAAGCGCTCTAGCAACGGCAAACCCTTTCTTTAATCTACAGGTGTATCCATCCAGACCGAATCAACGCGAGTGATGCCACGCCGATTATTGCCCAGAGCACTAGCCCTTGCAGAAATGGTCGAATTCCAACCTCTCTTAGCGTGTGTTTCGACAGTCCACTGCCAATCAGAAACAATGTTACCGTCAAGCCGATGACGCCAAGATGAGCAAGGCTTGGATAGACTCCCTTAAACACTGGAACATAAGTATTGGCCACTGCAGCTAGGCAAAAGTACAGGATGAACCAGGGCCATTGAATACGCGCTCTGCTTCCTGTAACGGCAGCCGTGGCGATTGACAGGGGAACGATCCACAACGCGCGAGCGAGCTTCACAGTTGTGCCAACCGCCAAAGCCACGGCCCCGAACTTTGCCGTTGCCCCAACGACCGAACTCGTGTCATGAATTGCCAACGCGCTCCAAAGTCCGAACTGTGATTGCGAGAGATGCAGCGCTGTACCAATTGGTGGAAAGGCCAACAGTGCGACGGAATTGAGGATGAACACAGTGCCGAGCGAGACAGCCATCTCTTCCTCGTTTGCGTTTGCAATCGGCGCAACAGCTGCGATCGCACTACCGCCACAGATTGCCGTACCGGCTGAGATTAAAAACGACGATACTGCTCCCACTCTGATCAAACGTCCCAGAGCGAGGCCGATCAGCAGTACAGAAGTTATGCTCACGGCGGTATAGAGAAATCCGCTTCTTCCTGCGCGCAACACCTCATGCAGGTTCATGCCGAAACCAAGTCCCACTACCGAGATCTGTAGCAGGAATTTTGATAGCTTTCTCGAATCCGTATGATAAGGGTGAGCGAACGAGAAGGCATAAACAAGACCAAGAGCCAACGCAACCGGCGGTGATACAAAGCCACTAGCCGCCACAATTAAGCAAACGAAAAACACGTTCTTTGCCATCAACTCATTGTGGCGTGCGATGTGAGAGGATATCCAATCACTAATAGTAATGGCCAATTTGTATTTCGAACGGGGTGGCATCCATCCGCTGCTCCTCACCAGCCTTTTTGGTAGATTGCGTCATAGCACCCGCGATGGCTCCATCCCAGTCGACTTTTTAATCGTTCGGCTAAATCATGCGTATCTCCATCCATTGAAACCAGCTTTGTACGATAATTTCCAGAGGTCAGGTTGCGATGGAGAATTTCCGTCTGAAGGTCTTTCGATCTGTTTGTGAACAACTAAGCTTCCGCCGTGCTGCCGAAGATCTGCATCTCAGTCAGCCTGCAGTTACGCAGCAGATCAAGGCGCTTGAGGAAGAGCTCTGCGTGCGCCTATTTGACCGTACAGGTGGGCGAGTTGTTCTTACGCCAGCCGGCCGGCTACTCAGAAACCGAGCCGAAGAGATGGCGCAACTTGCCGCGCGCACACAGGAGGAATTGGCTGCCCTCAATGGCGAACACTCCGGGATCTTACGAGCTGGCTCTTCCACTAGCATCGCGCAATACGTACTTCCCAGGATGCTCGGAGACTTCAAGCGAGAGCATCCTCGAGTCAAACTCCAGATTCGCAGTGGCAACACGGAACAGGTAGTCGATTGGCTTGTAGAAGGGCAGATTGGTATCGGTCTCATCGAAGGTCCAGCATTGCGCAAGGATGTTCATGTCGAACCATTCATGAAAGACGAGCTGGTTCTACTCTTTCCCGCCAACCATACGTGGCGAACCAGCAAAGAGCTTGGCATCCAGGATCTCAAGGGCGCTCCTTTTCTCATGCGCGAGCGAGGGTCTGGCACTCGCCGCGTCCTCGAGTCAGCGTTGGAAAAGGCAGGACTTAAAATCAAAGACCTTGAGATTGCAATGGAGTTGGATTCGAGCGAAGCAATTATTTCCAGTGTCGAATCCGGCCTCGGGATAGGATTCGTGACCCGAGCTGCGGTTGTTCCCAGATTACCCTTGGGCAAGATCGCTACAGCGCCCATCAAAGGCTTGCGGATAATTCGCAGTTTTTCTCTGGTCTATGTGGTAGGCCCCAAGCCCGATGGACTTGCCGGGATCTTCAGAGAATTCACCCTTGAACACGTTGGGAGAATAGATTCCTCTCGGTAAAAGGAACCACACGTGCTTTCTGACCTACGTTGATCGCCACAGTGGGTACTGGAGTTCTTGCGATCCGTGTCGATACGAATGAGAGCCGTGGCAGCTCGCGCGCGTTCTTTGTCACATCTCAGTGCTTACGCGATGACGTCAGCACTGCCCAACCGAGTGCTGCGCTTGCCCCTCGCGCAACAGCTAAGGAAACATCCCACGCGCAAATGAACATCTACTAGAAGTCAAATGCTTAGGAGCAGAATGATGAGATTGGGTTTTGCATTACTTACGGTTGTGGTTGCTTGTGGCAGTGTTCTCGCACAGACCGATACAACTACGCAGACCGGCGGACAGTCAGGCACCACCACGGACATGAGTAGAAGGCACTCTCAGCGGTCTTCCACCATGCAAACACACATGGCGGAGATGCAGGCGGATATGAACCAAATGAAAACTCAGATCGCCAAGATGCGCTCCGATGCAGAAAAGGTTCAAGACGCAAGTACCAAGGCTGCTCTTCTTGACAACGTGGAGATGTGGGATCAGTTTATGTCGCGTATGCAATCACACATGCAAATGATGATGCAGGGTGGCATGCATCGGCATGGGATGATGCATGCACAGCCCGATAGCAATCAAAATTCGACATCGCCCCAAAAGCCACAATAGAGATCGCTCGCGTCGTGCTGCGCACTTCCCTGTGGGACCATCAAGAGTGAGTCCGATGAAAGAACCCTCCCGAGGGCTCGAGTTAGGTCTGTACGCGTAGGGCTTTACTGCGCCGCTGTCATTCGGGTTGCCACTAGCTTGTACGTACCAGAATCGAAGAACAGCAATCCGCGAGCGTGGATGTTTATGCCGTTCGTTACCGAACTGAAGTCTCTAAGCTGCGTTCCGGCCTGTTGGAAGACCATGATCGAGGTTGCACCCGTCAGACTCGTGAATACGGAGTCCGAGGGTATGCTCAGAGTGAATGTCGCTGCGCCAGAACTTGCGTTGTAGTTTGAGACTGTTCCGTTGAAGCCCTGTGGTTCGAGTTGTACAGTGCTGGAGTTCTGTGATCCCAAATTGTTCATTCCTCCCATGCCGCCGCCCATCATGCCTCCACCACTCATCATGCCGGAGGAACTGATGGACGAAATCATCTGCCCCGCGAAGACGCGACCTGCATTGAACGTGGGAGTAAACGGCAGGTTGAGCATATCGGTGCCTTGTGTGTCGATTACATACGTGGTGTTGGCCCCAACATTCACGGTCATTCCGCTCGCCAGAAATGATGACATCATCCCGTTACCGATTCCGTCCATTGGAATCATGCTGAACTGCGTGGCGGGAGAACCGGTCACAGCACCGATCATTCCCATTGCCATCAGCCCGCCTGATCCCATCATCTGCTGCACGTAGCTCGCTGTAACTGATCCATCAGGCTGAAGGCTTCCGTTCAGCATAAGAATCATTCCGCTGCCCATTGCTCCCATTCCGCTTATGCCTTGAAACTGCGTTCCGCTGCCCGTCGCGAAGTTCATCTGCATGCCTTGTAAGCTGGACATGGTGAACGTGTTGCCTGCGGTTCCACTCACGCTGCCGATCATGTGCATCATCGCGCCGTGCTCGGGGTCCGCCGCGTTCGCCATCGCCGTATTCGCAAAGGCCCGGAATGTGGGTGTCACGCTCACGCTGCCGGAACTGTCAATCGCGATAGAGCGCGCCACGTCCATATCGAGGTTCATCACAATCGCTGAGGTGCCAACGGTTAACGAAGGGTTTAGTGGGATGTTAACGGACATTGGACCAGACACTGTCTTCTGAATTGAGGCATGGGTTGTCGGATCGATGTAGGTGACGGTGGCTGACGAAATCGTCAACCCCATCCCCGTGTAAGTCCCCTGCGGCAACTTCGGCATCGCAACCGGTTGCATCGTCCCCATCAGGTGCATCATCTCCAGCGTCATTGGAGATGAGATTACTGACACCGATGCTCCGGAGGAATCAGTAAAGCTCATGGCACTGATTGTTACTGTAATCGCAATAACGCGATCCGAGGGGCTGTCGCCCACATTCACCAATACGGCCGATGTACTCGCAGTGGGCGTTGAAGAGTGAGTCGATCCGCCTCCGCATCCGAGATTCGCGGCGACCAATGGAAGCGAAAACAAGAGTGCCAGAAGCGGTGCCAACCTGTTTGAGAACTTCCCTGAACTGCTCTTCACTGAACTACCTCCTGCAGCACTCGATTCGCATTGTCGGGTCGTGCCCAACAACAGATACATTTCGTCGCGGGTTGAGGATTGCAGACGTAATAGATCCGACAATCGTTCCGAGATCAATGCCCTTTGACCGCAACGTCTGCTGGATCTCCGGAGAAGTACCGCGCGCCGATGGCCTTGCGCTCTTTCCGGCTTTGCTCATTTCTTCGATGGTTCGGAGGGACTTTTCGGTGCATGCCATAACCGGATCAAATCAAGCGGAACGAAGAACGTTACATCGTGCCAGAATGTCGCCTTTCTGACTCCTTTGGTGCTGAGCGCTGCCGTAGATCGCCGTTTTCTGGCGATTCCCGGATTTGTCGCAGCAATGGTGTTGTTTCATGCCGTACACGGCTGGTATCCGCTGTTGCCCTTGCTTCGCCGTCTCAAGATTCGCACGCAGGATGATATCGATCGCGAATACTACGCTCTGAAGGCTGTGCGTGCTGACTTCGACGAGGTCGCTGAAGCAGACGCGAAACGTAGGGCAGCAGCAGCTTGGCGCGCAGTGACGTGTCGTCAAGAGCACCGCTCTGAATGTGAATGGTCTTGGGCGGCGCCACCTTTGGAGTGGTTCGTGTTCTCTTTGGTGGGGCGATGGGAGTTGCTTTGTCTAAGTCTGTGCGGAATGTGTAGAGTTACAGAAACTACATTCTCTTTGTTGCGCTGATTCCAGCCATTCAGTTCAAATTTGGCACGCCATTGGCACGTGAGGTCAGAAAGACGTGGTCACTCCGCGCATGCCAATTCGGAAGGGAAGTGGCCTCTCTCGAATCCGGGTGCACACCTCGCAAGTTGAAGATTGCACCCACAAATGTATTTCCATTCCTCGTACTTATCTCCTAGACGAAGATACTGTTTCAATAGTGTCGGTCCGAACAATCGCCTTCGGTGGACGATTAAACCTAGTGATGATCCTTCATTATCTGGAACAGGATCTGGCAGAAGATAGCCCGAGCCCAACTCTGAGTTTGGCTTCCGAGATCGCCCTCCTCGCGATCAAGCTGCGCTGAACCTTTAGGTTCTGAGTCATTATTACTCCGGGATAGTTCGCCAAGCATTTTGCCTAAACTGCCGAACATAGGCAGGATCGATCCTAGGAGTTGTCGAATCAGCAAGGGCTCGATCTGCGCTGTTGATAAACTGCTGTTTGGATGCTAAGCTGGCGAAGAAAAGGCGAAACTACTTTTTTCGCCGGAGTTCTCGCATGTCTCAGTCGGCGCTCGCACCTCGAAATCCCACAACACTAGACACCGTTCGCCAAGTTCTAGGCAATCTTGCTGGCCGTCACACTGCGGACGAGGTGCTGACCTGCGTGAGACAGATTCCGGCGCGCGAGGCGACGTTCCAGCCTATGCCCGATTGGGTGACGAGCGAACTCTCCCAAGCGTATCGTGCGAAGGGGATCAACCAGCTGTACTCGCATCAGGCGAGCACGGCCGAGGTCGTTCACGATGGAAAGAACGTAGTCGTAGTTACACCGACCGCCTCGGGTAAGACGCTCTGCTACAACCTTCCGGTGTTGAACTCAGTACTGGAGAATCCCGATACCCGCGCGCTCTACCTGTTTCCAACGAAGGCCTTGGCGCAGGACCAGCTTGCGGAGCTGCACAATCTGGCGACACGCCTCGAAGATCGTTTCGGAGTCTTCACCTACGACGGTGATACACCGAGTGATGCGCGCAAGGCGATACGTGAGCGCGGGCACATTGTCCTCACGAATCCTGACATGCTTCATACGGGCATTCTTCCCCACCACACCAAGTGGATGAGATTGTTCGAAAATCTTCGCTATATCGTGCTCGATGAACTGCACACGTATCGCGGAGTTTTCGGCAGTCATCTGGCGAATGTTTTGCGCAGGCTGCGGCGCATCGCCAACTTCTATGGCTCCGATCCGCAGTTCATCTGCTGCTCCGCTACGATTGCCAATCCCGGCGAGTTGGCGTCGCAACTGATCGCGAAGGATCTTGAGGTCGTTCAGGAGAACGGCGCTCCTGCAGGCGAGAAACTGTTCGTCTTCTACAACCCACCCGTAGTCAACAAGAATCTGGGTATCCGCCGCAGCTACATCAACGAGGCTACCCGAGTTGCGAAAGAGCTAATTGCCCGTAGGCTACAGACGATCGTATTCGCGAACAGCCGTTTGCACACAGAGGTCATGCTCACCTATCTGCAACAAGCGAATAGACCAAAGCCCGGACAGTCGGAGCCGATCCGCGGCTATCGTGGCGGCTACCTGCCACGCGAGCGACGGGAAATCGAACGCGGTCTGCGTGAAGGGCACATTCGCGGCGTTGTCGCAACCAGCGCTCTCGAACTGGGAATCGACATTGGATCGCTCGACGCAAGCGTGATGGCGGGCTACGCGGGATCGATTGCATCAACATGGCAGCGCGCCGGGCGCGCAGGCAGACGCAACGGGACCTCATGTGCAGTTTTTGTCGCATCCTCGGCGCCGCTCGATCAGTACATCGTCCAGCATCCAGAGTATTTCTTCGAAAGCTCTCCTGAGCACGGCCACATCCAGCCCGACAACCTAGAGATTCTCGTCAATCACCTGAAGTGCGCGGCCTTTGAACTACCGCTTTCGCCCGACGAGCATTTTGGCAGCATCGACCTGCTGGACATCTGCGAGCGACTCGCGGATGCAGGATTTCTCCACCGAAGCGGAAAGAATTGGCACTGGATTCAGGAGAGCTATCCGGCGAACACGATCAGTCTGCGTTCGGTCACATCCGACAACTTCATCATCATCGACACGACCGGCGACGACGGCGGCAAGCCCGAAGTGATTGGAGAGGTGGACTTCACTTCCGCGCTCACGACAGTTCATCCGAAGGCGATCTACATCCATCAGGGACAGCAGTATCACGTCGAGCGCCTTGATTTTGATCACCGCAAGGCATACATCAAGCGCGTAAATGTTGATTACTACACCGACGCAATTCGCTACACACAGGTGCGCGTGCTTGAAATCGCCCAGGAAGAACTTACTCCCGGCCCCGCTGCGCGTTCGCACGGAGACGTTCTTGTGCGGTCGCAGGTCGTCGGGTTCAAGAAGATCAAATTCTTCACCAACGAAAACATTGGCTCCGGCAAACTTGAATTGCCGGAGAACGAAATGCACACCACCGCCTACTGGGTCACCTTGGAAAAAGCGCTTTTGGCGAGACTGCCTTTTTCGCTTTCAGAGAGGCAGAGTGGAATCTTCGGCCTTCTGCATGCCATGGCTTCTATCGCGACGTTGCTCTTGATGTGCGACCGGGGGGATATCGGAACCGCCGTCGGCGAACGGCCGCCGAGTGCCGGGTCGGCCGTCGAGTGGCAGGAGTTTTCTGCCTCGCCGGAAAGTGAGAAGGAGTTCTTCCGTCCCAACCTCTACATCTACGATGCCTATCCCGGCGGAATCGGATTCAGTGAGCCTCTCTATGGCATGCACGATCTGCTGGTTGCGCGCACGCGTGAACTGATCGAGGGATGTCCTTGCGAGAGCGGCTGTCCGTCGTGTGTAGGACCTGCGGGAGATAACAGCAAGCACGCAAAGGAAGTTGCCTTGACGATTTTGTCGCGGCTCCACGCCTCTGTTCTAGCGGAAAATAAAGATGCTGAGTAATCCGCAAAGCCCAACGCGTGACCGCTTTGCAGGATTGAAGGCGCTGCAACGCCCGTCGGCATCAGCGATCGTTGATCACGAACTCGTGCCGGTTGCGGACGATACCGCAGGCGACAGCGCGGTGACACTTGCCGCAGGGTCGGCGAGGCTTGTTTCGATTCTCGGTGCAACGGTAAACACCAACGGTTATGGCGACCACCTTCGCCTCCGCTGCTGGCACGGCACCAGCGCGCCGTGCACTCCGACAGAAGCGGCCATGCGTCTGTTCGCTCCGCAAGCTCACGAAGACGCGCTCGATCCGCAGCGCTGGCTCTTTCTCGACACAGAAACCACAGGTCTCTCAGGAGGAACCGGCACCTATCCTTTTCTTGTGGGCCTCGGTTGGTTCGACGGTGGAGGTTTGGAGATCGAGCAGTTGTTCATGCGCGAGTACAACGAGGAACAATCACTGCTGGCCGCGCTCGCTGAGCGGATGGAAGAGCGTCCGGTGTTGGTGACCTTCAACGGCAAGTCGTTCGATTGGCCCCTTCTCGAGACACGCTACCGCATGACGAGGAAGATCACTGTGCCCACTCCCAAGGCACACCTCGATTTCTTGCATCCCGCACGTAATCTCTGGCGGATCCGGCTCGGCTCGGTCAGGCTCTCGCGGTTGGAAAAACACGTGCTCGCATGGGATCGCGGCGACGATCTGCCTTCCGAGCAGATTCCGCGCATCTACCAGGACTTCGTGCGATGCGGCTACGCCGATCCCTTGGTCTCCGTATTTCTGCACAATCAGATGGACTTGCGTGGTCTCGCCGGACTCGCGATGCGGATACTGACGCTTTTAGCAGAGGATTCTTCGGTTAATGACGGCTTCGAACTTTATGGCCTGTCGCGAATGTGCGAACGCCGCGGAGAGACCAACCGCGCGCGCAGATTGTACGAACAGACACTTGGCGCCGAACTGCCAAAGGGGGAGGATCGCGCTGCTCGCGCATCCCTTGCGCGTCTTGCGAAACGCGATGGAGACTGGAAACGCGCACGCGAACTCTGGGAGAGCGTGCTCGGTAACTCGCGTGAGGGTTACGAAGCATATGAGCAGCTCGCGATCTACTTCGAACATCAAGCGCGGCAGCCGCAACGTGCGCTGGCCATCACCAACGAAGCAGTTTCACAACTCCGACGGGCTAACCAAACAAGGATGATCGCCGCAGTCGCCTATCGGGGCACAAAAGAGAAGTTTGAGCATCGACGCAATCGTTTGCAGTGCAAGCTCGCACAAACCCCGTCTAGGATGTTGCTCAAACACACGGGAGATAGTTCGCGATCTCTCTTTTAGAGGCGACCGCTCAAGCATCGTCTCGGAGCTTCACACCAGCAATTTACGCCGATTCATAGCCAAGTTCCACGATAGTTAACCAGAACGGGGCTTTCAGCCACCGATGCCAGAACGGATTACCTTCACCGATGCGGATATGTGAGCAGCTATCTATCGCGTACGCAGGTATATCCCAGATGCAGGTTCACTTTCCCGACTGCGCCAGCACTCTCAGGATCAAATGCGGCCATGTCGTTTGAGGTTCTCGGCTCATCGAAGTGCAACGGACGCGCCTGAGTCGTTCCGAAGACTTTATCGACAACAAAGCCTTCTCCACAGTGTCCATAGAGGACAAAGCCTCCCGTCAGGTAATAACTTGCATAAGCTTGCCATGGCCGCAATCCTTGCCACCGCTCGACACGCGGAAGATGATTGGGTGATCTCCACGCGAATAGTTAACTTGCATTTCGACCCGATATGCGTTGACCGAATTATCTGGCTTTGCCTTCGAAAAATCAGGTAATGGCAACTTCCGCATACAGGAACCCACGGGCTCGATGTGACTTACGTCCTGATACACATCCCGGGAGTAGTATCCAGTACCGGCAAAATCAAGAGCGCCCTTTGCTCGCACTCGACAGCCCCTCAGGACTTCGAGTGGCGTCCAGTCTTCTTTGAGAGATACGAGTTGAATCGAGGTCTGTCCGCACTGTGGTTTCTCCAGCTTAAGCTCAAACCACTTGCGGATACCGTCGTGATAAATGAGCCTGCCCTCCAACGTCCGGACCGTCGATCGAACGGTGGGCCCCGTTGCGCTTTCCTTCGGGCATTCCTGTGCGATTGTGGCAATGAAAAAAAACACTGCGAATGTTAACGCTCTGGATATGTTCATTCTGCGGCGATACACAGCGTTTCGGATTGGACGCTCATTCCGGCAGCACTTTACGCCAAATCGCGTCCAAGTTCACGTTACTTGCTGCGAACGGGGCTTCGCTTCGACGATCCCAAATCTGGATCGTGCACGAGATGGCGATTTATCGACAGTTATCCTTGCGAAATGGGCTTCAACTCAAAGAAAGAAATGCCAGTGCCGAACGTATCGTGAGTTGCGGAAACTTGAGCCTCGTTGTCACAACTTATCCAGTTATGTCCATCGCCCGTTTCAAATGCAATTTCATCTCTTACCGGCTTCTCAATGTCCGTTGGGAGTAGCTCGTTGCGAACCACGGTTCCGTTCCGCAGAAAGAGCAACTGGCGACGCAACTCTTCACTATCGAAATGAACGCCAGCCACTCTCTGACGCTCAATTGGCGAGACGCCGTAGTCGAGACAGAACATCCTGTCCCACTCAAACGGCGTAAGCTCTTTCAACCGAATAACGCAATTTCTTGTCGGGTTGCATTTCTTCATAACGACCGACCCCATCTGACCTTCTAGACTTGATGGGCTGACGCTGTTGCGATTACATGCCAACGTGCCGATGATCAGGAAGAACGATGCAGTTGCAAGTCCGTGTCTCACGCGACAACCCTATCCCACAGACGGATACCTGTCCATAACGGGGCTTTCGTTTACCTATCCGGCTTTGGCAGGAGAATGCCGGGCAACCGTTGCTGCTCTTCACGGCGGCGAACCAGCATTGACCGATCTGCGAGATAACCTCCGACGCGTCCGGGGCAAGTCGCTCATTGTGATCGGCTACTCATCGACTTTCAGGACTATTCCCGGTGGTTTGAGCTGCGGGCGGGTTGTCGGCAATCCGGAAATGATCCGCACCGCAAATCTCAATGAGAGGTAAATCGGCCTGGGCGTTTTTTTAGGCCAGACTTCCTGGTACGGTCGTTTTGGGCATGCCAGCGGCCTGGAGGCCGAAAGGAGCAAACGGCCACCCTGCTTGAAAAATTCCCCAGCGTTCCAGGCGACGGAGGATATTTCCGGTACGCCGAATCTTTGAAATCCCCACGGCACCGGAGCACAAATCACTTTTAGGGCAGCTTTGCCGTCCGGATTCCTTGCAAAGTAGGTTCACGGCGGAAATTAGCTGAGGAGTTCATCAATGGCAGTGCCTGCCTGTGCCTACTTTATTGCCATCCAATCAACCATGTCGTGATTTGACGTTGGAGGATTGCATTGCGAGTAGGCCTGATCTCTCCCCCCTTTATTCCTGTTCCCCCTGTAGAGTACGGCGGGACTGAGCTTTTCATTGCCCACCTTTCAATCGGCTTGAAGGCGATCGGCGCTGAGGTGATTGTTTATACAAATGGCGAGTCAACCGTGGATGTGGAGAAGCGCTGGCTCTTCAGTAAATCGCGCTGGCCACTGAAGGGCAACGATTACGCCCAGATACATGACGTGGAGCACACGGCGTGGGCGTTAAGGGATGCTGCCGAATCCTGCGACATCATTCATCTGAACACAGCCACCGGGCTTGCATGCACAGTTCTATCACCGCTTCCCTGCGTATACACGCTTCATCATCCAAAAGATAAAGAACTAAGCGAGATCTACTCCCGCCTTCCAGAGGTTGACTACGTTTGCATCAGCGCGGATCAGTGCAAGCGCGAGAATATGCCAAAGAGTCACACGATCCTCCACGGAATTGACCTTTCGCAGTACCGTCTCCAGATAAAAAAGCAGCAGTATCTGAGCTTCATAGGAAGGATCGCTCCGATCAAAGGCACTCACCTTGCAATTGAGATCGCCAAGCGATCGGGAATTCCGCTAAAGATTGCTGGTGAGGTTCAACCCTTATACCGCGACTACTTCGAAGCGAAGGTGAAGCCGCACATTGATGGCAAGTTCATTGAATACATAGGACTGGCGGATCGAGCCACGAAGAATGAGCTATTGGGCAATTCAATGGCAATGCTATTCCCAATCAAATGGGATGAACCATTCGGTCTGGTGATGGTTGAGGCAATGGCCTGTGGAACTCCCGTGTTGGCGCTCAGAGCTGGGTCGGTGCCCGAGATCGTCAGAGATGGTGTGTCGGGCTATGTTGCGCGGAACACTGACACGCTGGTGCTGCGATTGCGGGATCTTCAGACTGATCCTACGGAGATTCGCAAGTACGTTGAGGCGAACTTCTCGCAAGAGCGGATGGCACGCGATTATTGTGCGTTGTACAGCAGAATTCTTGAGTCCGGACACACTCGAGATCACGCGGCGTGAGCTGCAATTCTGAAGGGCATACTTGCCTCACTACGATCGAAACCGTCCGGCTTGTTTGCTATCTTCTATCGCTGGCTGGACATCGAAGATCAAGCAGAGGCGTGCACCTATGGTTCCGGTTCGCGGCGCTAGCTCAAGAGAGTTTCGGGTGGCTCATCTGAAGAGATGCTGAATGCAGTCAAGCAACGGGAACGTTACGGGGGGCCTAGCGCACTCTGTGAGTTGAGCTTCGATCCAGATTGGGTCCTAGTCGAAGAGGGCTTTACGCTCGCACGCGAGCACGAAGTAGAGTCTTTATTTGCAATATCGAACGGGTACATTGGCAATCGTGGGTCGCTCGCGGAAGGGTGTCCACTTTCTTCTCCCGCAACGTTTGTCGCCGGTGTGTTCGAGATTGATTATCCCGGCGCCATTCCCGGCTTGCTGCTGTTGCCCGACTGGACCGGAGTGCGCGCGTGGATAGAAGGGCATCCTCTAAGCCTGGCCGATGGAAAGGTTTTGGAGCATCGTCGCATTCTGGACATGCGCCGCGCTCTGCTCTGGCGCGAGTGGCGGCATAGCGATATTGATGGTCGAGTCAGCCGCATTTCCAGTGTTCGCCTGGCATCGCTGGCGGACCGACATCTTCTGGTGCACTCGATCGTATTCACGCCAGAGAATTACAGCGGCTCAGTGCAACTTGAGACCTCGATCGAACTGGCGCCAAACGTCGTCGCGTCGCCACCGCCTGAGGATTGGGTCACCCGACACAGTGCTCTGCGGCCCAACATCCTTCCGCTCGGACTGCGTTCAACTGGTACAGAAATCACGGTCGCAATCGCCGGGATAAGTCAATTGCTGTGCCACAACCATGGTACGGGCCGGCGCGATATTGAAATCACCGAGCGTCGCGTCACTGAACGCTTCAGTCTGGATGTTGAGATAGGCGTTGAGTACCGGCTTGACCGCCTTGTCTGCGTGTATTCGTCGCGCGACACCGCTCAGCCCTACGTAGAAGCAATTTCGCATGCGAATCGTGCGATGTCCTCAGGGATTCGGAATGCAGTGGCTGCGCACGAGCGCTGTTGGGCAGATCGCTGGCGTGCCGCGGACGCGCAAGTTGAAGGCGATGATTTTCTGCAGACCGCTTTGCGCTTTGCGGCCTACCACTTGATCAGCGCGGCAAATCCAGAGGATGAGCGCGTTTCGATTGGTGCGCGTGCTCTCACCGGCGAGGCATACAAAGGTCATGTTTTCTGGGACACAGAAATTTACATGCTGCCGTTTTATGCCTTGACTCATCCGGCGTCAGCCCGGGCCTTGCTGATGTATCGGTATCACACTTTGCCTGCCGCGCGCGAGAAGGCGCGTGGTGAGGGGTGTCGCGGTGCCATGTTTGCGTGGGAGTCGGCCGATATCGGAGAAGAAACAACTCCGACAGCTGTCATCGGCCCCGACGGAAAAGTCATCGCTATCCCCAACGGCAGAATGGAAATTCATGTCTCAGCAGACATCGCCTATGCCGTGTGGCAATACTGGCAAGTTACAACGGACGAGAAGTTCTTATGCACGGCCGGCGCCGAAATTCTCATTGAGACAGCTCGCATGTGGGCGTCCCGCGGACAAATAGAGAGCGATGGGCGTTACCACATTCGCCATGTGATTGGGCCGGACGAGCATCACGAAGACGTGGATGACAGTGCTTATACCAACCTGATGGCTCAGTGGAATCTGCGCCATGGCGTTCAGGCGGCGAAGATCATGTCTGAAAGCTGGCCTGAACAGTGGGAGCAACTCGTTTCGGGCTTGGGAATCCCTAGTGAAGAGATTCAGTCGTGGTCGCACATTGCAGACATAATGTTCATTCCGTTCAACCCTGCAACGAAGCTATTCGAGCAATTCACCGGTTTCTATCAGAAACAGCATATTGACCTCCGAGCGTATGAGCCACGCACAACCGCGATGGACGTCATCCTGGGGCACGACCGTATTCAGGAGACGGATATCGTGAAGCAGGCCGACGTGATCATGGCTATCCTGCTGCTGTGGAACGAAATCCCCTCGGATGTTCGTGAAGCAAATTTCCGCTACTACGAACCTCTAACTGGACACAGCAGTTCTTTGAGTCCCTCAATGCATTGCCTCGCGGCAGCACGACTTGATCACTTGGCCACTGCGTCCAAGTACCTGAAGCAAGCGGCAGAAATCGATCTCGGAAACAACATGAGTAATGCCGCCCTCGGCGTACACGCGGCGGCTATCGGCGGCCTGTGGCAGGCGGTTGTGTTCGGCTTTGGAGGTTTATACATACAGGAAAACGGGTTGAGTTTTGATCCGCATCTACTCCCACATTGGAAACGCCTGTCCTTCCCGTTGCTCTACCGTGGGGCGAGCTTGGCTGTAAACATTCACGATCATTCTTTGAGCGTGAAGGTGAAGCCCGGTGGCAAACCAATCAATCTTGAAGTGGCAGGCAACCGGGTGTCTGCGAATATTGCCGGAGAATACACGATCCATCGCTTGGACGGGGCTTGGGCACAGTGGCAGGTGCCCAACCCATAACACCGCTGGAACGACACGGAGCGGGGTTGAAGAAAAGTGAGGTAGTCATGACAGCAGCAATGCGGGACTGGCAAGGTGCGCTTCGAAAACCGCCTGGCTCCAGCAGGTTCGTATTAGAAAATGTGATCGTACCCCTCGACGACAGTGATGAAGCGAGGCGGGCGCTCCCAGTGGCAAAAGCTGTCGCCCGACTGCAGAATTCAACACTGCACGTTATCTACGTCAGCGAGCGAGGTGGAACTTCGAGGCAGACATCGCGAGAACTTGGACTTGACATGGAGGATCTGCGCGGCGCCGTGATCGACCATGCCGGCGGTCTTCCCGCCGAGGCAATTCTGCGGATGGCGACGGAACTGCCCAACTCATTAATCGTAATGTGCACGCACACCATGGCCGCCGGTAAGCTCTCCCTCGGATCAGTGTCGGAAGCCTTGCTTGCGGCCGCACCTCGGAGGCTACTGCTCATGACGCCTGATGCCACCAGCGAGCTTTGGCGTTTGCGTCGCGTTCTGTTTGCGCATGACGGTTCGCCCAGCGCTGCCTCCGCCATCCTGCCGGCTGCGGAACTTGCAAAACTCAGCGGTGTCGAGGTGGTCGCCCTTCATGTTGCCGCACCCCATGCAGAGCACCCCAACGAGCCTGGCAGCTTTTCCGCTCCGCGCTACCTCGACCAGCCGCAACACGAGTGGCCATCGTGGGCCGGTGAATTCG
Organism: Koromonas humicola; assembly: GCF_059726255.1. Lineage (NCBI taxonomy): Bacteria > Pseudomonadati > Acidobacteriota > Terriglobia > Terriglobales > Koromonadaceae > Koromonas > Koromonas humicola. Next base: position 2,604,643 of record NZ_AP040873.1, on the reverse strand, counting down.
TGCAACGCATGCTGGCCCTGGGAGGTTCGGCGGCGGCAATTAATTTCAAACTGCTGGTCACTGGTGGAGGGCAGCCCGGATCGGAGATCGCTCAGTTTGCGCGTGACAATGATTCCGACCTCGTGATCGTTCCGTGGCATGGAAACTGGCAAACCCAGAAGGGAGGTGCGATCGATGCCATTATCCGTCGCTCCAAGTGTCCGGTTTTGCTCATCTGTACGGCGTCATGCAGCACGCTGAAGGACATCGGCGATGCCAAGGTGTGAGGGAATTGACGCTGCAGTGTTCGATCTCGACGGAGTCGTTACTTTCACTGCCAAGATTCACGCCGCTGCATGGAAAGAATTGTTCGACGACTACATGCGTGAGCAGGCGGAACGCGTTGGTGAAGCTTTCCGGCCCTTTTCCGAAGCGGATTACAGTACATACGTGGATGGAAAGCCAAGATACGACGGTGTGGCCTCGTTCCTCGAGTCTCGCGGAATCCACCTTCAGCGTGGAACTCCCGCCGATTCTCCTGCCAACGAGACGGTCTGCGGTCTCGGAAATCGTAAGAACGATCTATTCAATGCAAAGATTCAGGACTTGGGAGTGGACGTGGATGACGATGCGGCGCGCTTCATCCGAGAGCTGCGTGCCTGCGGAGTTCACGTTGGCTTGGCTTCGTCCAGCAAGAATGCGGTTTCGGTGTTGCGACGTGTGGGGCTGCTCGAGTTGTTTGAAGCCCTCGTGGACGGCAAGACCAGTGAGCAACAAGGTCTGAGGGGCAAACCTAAGCCCGACATATTCCTCGCGTGTCTTCGAGAGATGGGCCCATCGCTGAATCCAAAGCGAGCGATGGTGGTGGAGGATGCAATTTCCGGAGTCGAGGCCGGGGCCGCAGGTGGATTTGGCCTCGTGCTCGGTGTCAATCGCGGCAAGGACGCAGAGCAGTTGCTCCAGCACGGTGCCAATTGGGTCATCAACAGCTTCCGGGATATCAATGCAGAAATGGTTAGCGAATACTTCCGTGGTCAGAAGGCGGCCTAACGCTTGTCAGAAGATCTGAGCTTGCGACCATGGCACCGGTTGAATGCATACTGATTTGCACCAAATCGGTTTAGTGGGTAAGTGAAGAGTCGGCGAGGGCGGCTGTTCATATGATTCTCGTGACTCCTTGCACACCGCTGCGAAGCACACGCTTCCTTTAGGTGAGTGTGAGATATGCGTGCAAGTTCGTGATTGGCCGGCCGTGTCCGGTTTGTTGCCTATCCGGAAGTAAACCGCACCGCAAATCTCAATGAGAGGTAAATCGCCTACGAAGCAGCAGCATGAAAGGCACCATTGGGCATAGCCGACTAGGACTCGTGCCCAGCGTTTCAACGTGGCTGTCTCCCACGCGAGAGCTCTCCTGAATCTATAGTCATCCCGCGGCGCGCAATAACTTGGAACCACATCGTATCACCGCTAATTTCGACCAGCATAAAAGCACGATCCATATCATAGGACTTCAGAGTCTGCGACGAAGTCCGCACGTCATGGGTCATCAACTTCCCTGAATTGCCCAGTACAAAGTACGCAATCCCGTCCTTCGACTTGACGTGTTCGTAGATGTGCTCGTGTCCGGAGAATACAACGTCTACTCCATAACGTTTAAACATCGGCTCAACTTGGGTTCGAAGATCGAGATCAGGACCATGTGACTTGCCATCGTTGTATAAGGGATGATGGAAGTATGCGATCTTCCACTTCGCTTTTGACTCCGCCAACACACGATTAAGCCATTCGAGTTGTGCCGGATCAACGTAGTTGCTGTCGAGCACAAAGAACTCCACTGCCCCCTTTCTAAACGTGTAATAGCGCTGACCTCCCATGTTGAATGGTTTGTAGTTGCGCTCAACATCCGGATCGTCGTGGTTCCCGAGTGAGGCGTAAAATTTAACGCCCGACCCGAGCAGTGGCTGGTATGGACGCTCGAACTTGCGGGCAAAGTCATCAGGCTTGTGGCCGCCATAGATGTTATCGCCCAACATGATGACGGTATCGAAGGCAACGGTGTCATGATACAGCTCCATGATCTGTGCAAGTTCGTACTGCTCCCGTTCTCCAGTTCCGCTGTCGCCGATCACGACAAACCGTACCGAACCCGACTTCAATGGCACTCGAAGGTCAAGACTGCCTTGGGCTGCGGCAGACGGTGCCGGCTGCGCAATGCCCGCTGGCGTTAATGCAAGCGCAGCTGTCAGCGCCAGGACAATAGACCGGCAGTGGAATCTCATATTGGGGCTAAATTGGGGGTAGTGCATTAGCAATAAAGTCCACTATCAAGTTTGTTCCCGTGTCACGTAGAACCAGTGCTCTACCAACAATGCGATATTCCAACTCTTGTGGGAGTTGCGGAAGGTGCAGCAAAAGCGTTGGAGGAGTAGACTGCAGCGGCACGGACATTGGATAGCGTTGATTCACACCGAGAGGAATGATCTTCACTGGCTCACTGTGCTTCAGTGTTGCCCGTACGCTCTTGCCTTCCGGTCCGGATAGCGTAGACGCCAATTGCTCCTGAAAGTACCTAGTAACGGCGGGAGTGAACAAATCCCCCTGCTTCGCCTCCCTACGGGCTTCCAGCATCTTCTGGGCGGCTTGCTGACGTTGAGAGTTGATCTTTTTTGCCGATGCTGCGGGCTTAATAGGAACGCCAATCACCTGCTTCCGTGATTCTAGGTATTCAGTAACGCGTGCGAGGAACTCATCTTTGGGAGTTTTCGGCGATGAGATACTTCCGGACTGCGCCAAGCATAGCGCAGCCGACGCGAGAACAACGGCAAAAGTCGCGATGTGCCTAGGACGAACTTGATACCTCATGGCCTAGCCGCCTCCTGCGCCATGTCACGCACCGCTTTCTTGGTCACATCGCGCACGGTCTCACCCACTGCCGCTTTTACTGCCTGTTTGACACTCTCCTCAATGTGGCGCGGCTCCAGTTTCCCCTTCGCAGATTTTCGTACGGCTTTGACTACGTGCTGAACGACAGGATCAACGGGAAGGTTCTTGCCCACAATCTTCGCAACCAGTTTTGCGGTTTTAGCCACAGGGATTTTTGTGCGCTTCTCCGTTGCTGCCACTGCCTCCGATGCTTTCCAGTCCTCCTCAAATTGGCGCATCAAGGTTTTCAGAACCTTGGCATCCCGGAACACCACCCCAATTTCGCGCCGAGCGTCGAGTTCTAGCTGTCGAAGGCTCTGACTTCCGATGAACGCTTCGCTGCCATCACGCAGGATTGTGCGCGTGTGCAGACGCATGCGACCCAATGTTCGCGTTTCGATGCCATGCGTGTGCAACTCGCCGATAACACGCACATCTATGCCCGCCTCGCACTTTTGGTGGAGCAACCGAATCATTGCTGGATCAGCAATCTTCGGATCGTAAATGAGCAACTGCCTTTTCGCAGCTTTGATGAATGACGTCAACTCGCGCCGCGCATTCACTGGACTGACCAAGAATCGTCGATTTCCTGATGTGTACGGCTGCCTCTTGCAGTCGGCTTCAAACAGATTCACAGCCTCCTGCACCAGCTTCCGATTGCGAGTGATCAGCGCAAAACTTCGACTGTGGTCGATATCGAGGTGGGTGAAGTTAAACGCAAGGACATGCAGTTCTTTTCGATCGATGAGGACCATCTTCCCGTGATACCGCACGAGGTCCCCTGCTGTTCGCGCCACCGTGATACCTTTTGCCAAAAAGTGCGTCTCCAGCTTACGGAGATTCTTTTCCCCGCCGCGGTTTGTGAATGCGATCAGCGCATGAACAAAGACCCCGCGTTCGACCGCATCTATGAGCGCGCGTTCGACCTCGGCGCGATCAAACCGGAAGATCACGATTTCAATTGAAGTCTTGGCTTTCTTAATGGCCGCTATGAGCGGTTCCACCCCGTCTCCCGGCTGAACTATAAGACGCAAGCTCTATCCGCCTCCCGTGTGCTTCCGTTTTGATGCAATTGCGAGTTCACAGGCAACTACAATCAGCTACTTTCGCATTTAAGTACAAGGGACAAACAGTTGCTGTGCGAGAGGGACTCTGCGCGGCGTGAATGAACTCTTCTATGCGTCTTGCTCTCATCATTTATCTCGGTCTCGCGCTACCACTTGGCAATGCGGTTTGCGCTGCACAGAGACAACCGGCGCAACGTCCTATTCCAGTCATCTGGAACGATCCCGGGAACATTCGAGCGAAGAATCTTTTCTATGGCGTCGGGGGTGAAGACAGAGTTCCGCGCGAACCACTCAAATACCAATCGGAGGACAAGGGCGGCACTAGTCCGAAGTTCGATGTGAGAGATGCCAGCGATGAAAAGTGGAAAGCCAAACTGGGTCCAGAAGCTCAGCCAGAGATAGTGGCCTCACGCCTGCTTTGGGCGGTTGGGTACTCAGCAAACGAGAACTACTACTACGACGATGTAAAGATTCTCGATATAGCCAGTCATCAAAAACGCGGCAAGAAATACATCGAAAAGGACAACACGGTGCACCACGTTCGACTCCAGCGGCGCCCTCCCCACGAAAAGAAGAGAGCTACATGGAGTTGGCGTAGTAATCCGTTGAAGAATACACGTGAGTTTAACGGTTTGCGGGTGATGATGGCGCTACTAAGTAATTGGGACCTGAAGGATGAGAACAACACAATTTATGAGGATACGCACGATCCGTCGCATGTCGTTTACGGCGTCAGCGATGTGGGCGCGTCCTTTGGCACTTCAGGCAAGAGTTTCACGAACGGCAAGTCGAAGAATAATCTCAAGGCCTATCGAAAACACAAGTTCATCGCCAAGGTAAGGCCCGATTCTGTGGACTTCAATTTTCCGACCCACCCGTCCTTCATTTACTACTTCCCGCTGTTTGAGTTCCCGTTCGTGTGGCAGGAGATGCGACATCGCTGGGTAGGTCGTGACATTCCAAAACAAGATGTGAAATGGATTGCGGGCCTGCTCTCACAGCTTTCGCACCAGCAAATTCGCGATGCATTCAGGGCTGCAGGATATTCAGACACGACGCTGGATCAATTCACCGAGGCGCTAGAAGCGCGCATTGGCGAACTATCGAAGCTTTGACTATGCAGATCTGAATTGCAGCTCGTGCAATTCGGCGTACACTCCTCCCGCACGCAACAGTTGTTCGTGATTGCCACGTTCGACAATTAGCCCATCCTTCACGACAAAAATGACGTCCGCGTTTCGGATGGTTGACAGCCTATGTGCAATCACGATGGTCGTGCGGCTCTTCATAAGCCGATCAAGCGCATCGAAGACAAGTTTCTCGGACGCAGTATCCAGTCCAGAGCTTGGCTCATCCAGGATCAGAATAGGCGTGTTACGTATGACAGCTCTCGCGATCGCTATGCGCTGGCGCTGTCCACCGGAGAGCGTCATTCCTTTCTCACCCAACACGGTATCGTAACCCTCGGGAAGTTTTTCAATGAATTCGGCGGCATTCGCCAGCTCCGAGGCGCGGATAATCTCTTCGCGTTTCGCGCCTGGCTTGCCATATGCGATGTTCTGCCACACTGGAGCGCAGAACAGCAGAGTGTCCTGCAGCACAAAACTGATCTGGTCTCGCAGAGACTTCTGGCGAAACATGCGCACATCAACGCCATCGATCTTTACGACGCCAGATAGAGGTTCGTAGAACCTGGAAATTAGGCTGATGATGCTCGTCTTGCCTGCGCCAGTAGGCCCAACCACCGCAGCAACTTGTCCCGGCTGTACCTCCAAGCTGACATCTTTCAAGACCAGATTCTCTGGTGAGTACCCAAAACTGACATGCTCAAATTCGATGTGTCCCCTTAGCTTGCCGGCATGACGCGCGCCGCGACGATCCTTAATTTCATCTTCGCTCTGCAGAATCTCTTGAATGCGCTCGTATCCAACGGCAGCCTTCGTGTAGCTGTCGGTCATTTTTGAGAGCTCCTGCATCGGCTTATACATCTTGCCGAGATACAGAATGAAAACTACCATCGAGCCTGCCGACAGCGTGCCTGCGAGCACAAACCGTGCTCCAAACCATAGGACGAGACAGGTGCCTGTGGCGACAACGACGTTCACAATTGGCGTGAGTTTGGCTTTCAGGCTGCGTGCCCGTAGTGCCGCATCGACCTGTTCTATGCTCTCCTGCTTCAGTCTCTCCAGTTCGTAGTCTTCGCGCGCAAACGCTTTTACCACGCGAATTGATGAGAACACTTCTTCAACGGTAGATGTGATTCCTGCTTCTTTTCGCCGCACGGCACGCGAGGCCTTCTTGATCCGTCGTGTATACACAAACACGATCGCAAATAACACAGGAGCGATGGACAGCGCGATCAGCGTGAATCGCCAATTCAGGTAAAACATCACTCCGATCATTCCCACGAGAGTAATGGCGTTGACCAGAACACCCAACAATCCAGAGGTTATGAAACTCTGTATCGCGTCGATGTCGGCTGTTACTCGTGAGATCAGATCGCCTGTGCGGTTCTGGTCATGGAAAGCAAGTGATAGTTTCTGAATGTGCGCGTATATCGTGAGACGAAGGTCGTAAGCGATCCACTGGCCGACGCTGGTGGTTAGGTACTTCTCGGCATACGTGCAAACAGCATCGAGAACCGCAATCGCTATCACTGCAACGCAGGCGAACTTTAAGATTGCCAGCGATTCGGAACCAGTGAAGCGCTGGACCAATGACATCAGGCCGCGGTGAGCCCCCTTCGAGCGAAGCACTCCGTCAAGCACAACTTTCAGTGGCCACGGCTCAAGAAGGTTTGCTGCTCCTTCTCCAACAACGGCAATGAAGCCTATAGTGAGTGCTACCCAATGTGGCCAGAGCAGATCCCGAATCCGGAGGTGCTTAACATTTCGACGCGGGATCGCCTTCGCCTTAGCTTCAATTTCCGGCGCAACTTGTGGATTCGGGGCCATCAGCACCTCCAACGCGACACAAACACCAAAACAGGTGTGATGCGCGTCAGGGTAGGAGCGACTAATTCGAGGGAGGGACTCACGGCGGCATTTCTCAGACAGTGGCGAAATTTGTTGCCTCCATGGCTCGCTAGAAATGAAGACGGTAGAAAAGCATCCTTCTGAAGGATCTCCTGTACCCAGGATTCATCGGTGTTGATTTCTTGGGCGTCAAAATATCACCTGTTCGCCAATGCACAACTTGAACCTGGGTTTGTAAAGGATTCGGCCTTGGGATAACAGAAAAAACCGTGCTCAGATGTAATGAAAGAAGTCGTACCTTCCTGAAGGAGTGTGACTTAGTTTCAGGAGGTACGCCGATGATCCACGTAGGGGGCGATCTTCACCAGAGGTTTTGTTACGTGACCGCGGTGGATGCAAGTGGCAACAAGCTGGCGCAGCGGTCGATTGTGAGGGATCTATCCAAGCCTTGCTCATCTTGGCGTCATTGGCTTGACTGTAACGTTGTTTCTGATTGGCAGTGGACTGTCGACACACGCTAATAGAGGTTGGGATTCGACCATTTCTGCAAGGGCTAGTGCTCTGGGCAATGATCGGCGGGGCATCACTCGCGTTGATTAGTTCTGGATGGATACGCGTGTAGACTAAAGGAGGGCTTTGCCGTTAGTAGAGCGCTTTTGATTGGAGACGTCCGCAGCATTACTTCGCACTTTCGCAACGAAGCCACTCATGGATTCCGATAGGTTATCCAGCACTTGAGACCATTCATCAAGATGCTTACGGCCGCCCTTCGTGAGAGAGTACACCCGACGTGCTGGGCCCTTGCTCTGGGCATCCCATGTTGATTTGACGTACCGATGTTCTTCCACCCTTCGCAACGTGCGGTACATGGCTGCGCCTTCAACCTCTGCATCGGTGAGCGCATGCTCTTGCAGGCTGGTCGCGAGCTCATATCCATACGTTTTCCCCGCTCCTTAGCATGTACAGAAGAACTGGCTCCAAGATGCGATAGACGTTCCCCATTGCGCAAGTGCAAGCATAGCCGTTGGGGTGTGTGCGGGATGCTGTTTTCTAGTCGGCGCCCGTGCTATTCCGCCACCACTGGTGGGTGCTCTGCAGGGAGTGAATACAGAAACTAGACGAGTTGTTCGAGGCGAAAGGGCTGAGGACTAGATATCTGGCCTATTTGTGTGCCGATCTTCTCTTCGACAATTCTCGTGCGACTCGGGAGCGAACCTCACTCGAACTTCCTGTTGTTGGTACCTCATCTGCTAGAGAACGCGTCCGTTCTATGGTAATTCGCAAACTGGCAAGAAAAGCTTCGCAAGGCTTGCATCCTTTCATGTGGCGCTCTAACTCCTGACACAGCTCTTCGTTCAACGCGCCATCCAGATACTCTGAAAGGCTGGAGAATATCTGCTTGCAGTTCCTGGATCGGGCAGACAAGTGAGACGCCCCGGAAGGTGTTAGTCGTTGTTGATTGTGCGAGGAGAGAGTTGCATGCGAAAGTTCTTTACGGAGGAAGAGCCTGGCACGGTGCAAACGTACACGCACATTCCCTTCTGTCAGCTTTAGGATCTGAGCAATTTCCTCGGTTGAAAGCTCTTCCATGTCGTGCAGCACAAGCACAAGCCGGTATGCAGCAGGCACGTTCAAGATGGCTTGCTGGAGTTCCGCCTTGTCTTGCATGGCTATTGCAGACTTTTCCGGTGATGGTTCATGTGAGGCAAGTTCTGCCAGTCGATCTAGTTCCTGTTCATCAGGCATCAGTTCTTCCAGCGAGAGATGCTCTTTTGGAGCAAACTTGCTCCTGCGGCGAGACATCCAGCATCGATTTTTCGCAACAGTGTAGAGCCAGGTAGTGAGAGCCTTTGGAGTATCGAACTTGCGAAGGTAAGGTATGGATTTCAGCAGTACATCTTGCATTGTGTCTTCGGCGTCTTCACGATGTCCGCAGACGTTCATGCTGAATGAAAACACAGTCCTCTGCAAAAGCTCCAGTGCCTGTTCTATGTCGGCTACTTCGCCAGCTCGAAGTAGCTCAAATGCTTTGACAACGTCAGATCGCATAGCTGTCATAGGCTATCACGCAAGTATCTCGCGTTAGAACATTGCCATACCCGAGAACGAACGTTTGAGAAAACCCGAGGAAGACGAGCTTCACCGTCAGGTCGGGGGCGAATGCGAATGTGCTTGCGGTGCCTGGCCAGAAGAATGATTTCCGCTTAAGTCTGCAGTACCTGGGCTTGGCTCAGTTCGACAATTGAGCTGAGCCAAGTTCGTAGCGCGCTTACTCAGATCCAGTGCCGAGTTTGCTTCAGCAGTTGCGAAGTGACCTCGACGCGCTGGAACGAAGATTGTGCCTGAAAGGTGACCCATCATATCAGTCGCGGCACCCGCACTGGCGTGCCACGAATGCACTCAGAGCACTTATGGCTTTGCCGCATCAGATCATGTTCGGCGTTCTGGAACTTCATTGCTGACCTTTTATTTCAAAATGCATTGAATGCCCTCAGTTCATCCTCCAATATCGTCTGCTGTCATTTTGAACTTCGTTTCAAAAATACAATTACTTCGTTCCGTGCTGTAACGCGCAGGATGTCCATTGCATTTATTAGCTCAGAAGCTTCCGACTGGAGGCTGATAAGCGATGGCAATCACTTTACGAACCCAAATTCTGATGCTGCTCATTCCTCTACTTGCGGCATCGCTCGAAGCGCAGCAGGAGAAGTTGACCTTGCAACGGGCGGTCGAAGTAGCGCTTGATCAAAGCCCGGCGACGAAATTGGCTGCGGCTGATATCGCCCTAGCCAATGCCAGTGGGTCACAGGCAAACGCACTTCTCTTACCCCAGATCAGCTTTTCTGAGAACCTGACAGGCGGAAATGATCCCGTATATGCCTTCGGAACGAAGCTGCGCCAGCAAGTGTTCCAGCAATCCGACTTCAGTCTGAATAGTCTGAACCGTCCATCTCCACTGCAAAACTTCTCAAGTGCTTTTTCTGCTCGTTGGACGATGTTCGACTCGCTTCGTACTCAGCGTCAGATCGCAAGGGCATCGAAACTGAAGCAGAGCGCAGAAGCTTCAAAAGGTCGAACGGACCAAGAGACTATCTATCATGTTGTGACTGCGTACCAAGCCATCCTGATCGCCGCGCGCGATGTTGAAGTTGCATCACACGCGGTCGAAACTGCACAGGCACTCTATAACCAAAGTCGAGTGAGAGTGACTGCAGGATTCAGCGTTGAGTCGGATGCGCTCTCGGCGCAAGTGAATCTCGCGTCGCGGCAGCAAGAACTCATTCGCGCGCAGGGAGCGGAACAGTCTGCATGGGCCGAGCTCGATGCAGCAATGGGAGTCGTGGTACCGAAAGGCTCCCGCACAGTTGAGCAACTTACCGAGCACGATTTTCCTGTAGTTCTTTTAGAGGAAGAAATAGATCAGGCCATGGAGAATCGACCAGATCTCAAGGGGCTCGCACTGCAGGTAAGCGCACAGCAGTCGGCGGTTAGATCGGTGAAGTCCGAGTTTGGTCCACGTGTAGACACCTTTGGATCGTGGCAAACAGACAGGCACAGCTTCGCCGGAGTCGGGGGAAGCAGTTGGCTTGCGGGCGCCGAACTTCGTGTAGATCTGCTTCCGTTTGAAAAGCGAAGCCGCTTGGAGCAACAAAAGGCGTCGTTGATGAGAATGCAGGCTACTGAAGCGACGGCGAGAACCTTGGTCCGGGTTGAGGTCAGTCGCGCTTACTACAGCCATCAGTCAGCCGCGAAAACCATTGAGGTCGCTCGCAGCACTCTGGCGCAAGCCAGCGAAAGCCTCCGCATACTTCGCAATCGCTATGACGCCGGAATGGCAACTCTGACCGATGTACTACGAGCTGAAGACGCGGAACGCCAAAGCCAGAGCGGATATTGGCAGGCCGTCTATCAAAACGCGCTCAGCTTTGCTGCACTTCGTTTAGCTACCGGGAGCTTGACTCCGGAGCAGGTGAGGATGTTCCAATGACGAACTCTCGAAAGCTCTACTCTCTTTCAGTCGCCCTGTTGGCCGTTGTCGGACTGAGTGCCTGTTCCAAGAAGCAAGCGCCCGCTCCTGCCCCAGAGCTTGTAGGTGGCGTTCGCGTATTTCAGACCACAAGTAAAGTCATACCTGAAACCGTTGATGTAGTCGGTACAGTCCGAGCAAACGAATCTGCAACTCTCTCTGCCCAAGTGATGGGGACTGTCACAAACGTGGCTGTGCGCGAGGGAGATCACGTCCGGGCAGGGCAAGTTCTTCTGACTATTGATGATTCTCAATTAGCTTCACAGCTAAACCGCGCGCACGCATCTGTTCTGGCGTCTGAACAGCAGATTGCCGTAGCAAAGAGCGATGCGGCTTTGGCCGCAAGCACTCTCAAGCGGTTCGAGATTCTTAAAGCAGAGAAGAGCGTCAGTCCACAGGAATTCGATGAGGTTCAATCTAGGTCCAATTCTGCTTCCGCACGGCTCGAAATGACGAGATCGCAGCAGAATGAAGCCAAGGCGGCGGAAGCATCTGCCCGCACGATGCTGGGATATACCCGAATCCGCGCTCCGTTCGACGGGATTGTGACTGAACGAAAAGTTGATCCAGGAACAGTTGCAGCACCGGGGGTTTCACTTCTGTTGATTGAGAAAGGCGGTCCACTGCGTCTCGAAGCTGCGGTTGACGAGTCGCTTGTGTCCGAAGTTCGCATTGGCTCAATAATCCCCGTCATGGTTGAGACGCTTGGAACCTCTAGGCTCGACGGCAAAGTCACACAAATCCTTCCGGCTGCCGATCCCGCCAGCAGAAGTTTCCTTGTAAAGATCAGCTTGCCCCCCGTCGCTTCACTACGCAGTGGAATGTTTGGACATGCACTGTTGCAACGCGGCGCCACAAAGAATGCTCTGCTGATTCCCCGCTCGGCTGTCATTACTCGTGGCTCAATGCAAAGTGTGTACGTGATGGGCCCGAATCGCGTCGCAGGACTGCGTTATATCTCGACCGGGAATTCCAACAACGACCAGATCGAAGTCACATCTGGGCTTAGTGTGGGTGAAACGGTAATAGATTCGCCTGGAGAACGCGAACTTAGCGGCAAGCGAATAGAGGTTCAGCAATGAGCAGCCAATTTGGAATCGCAGGCCGAATCGCAAAGGCGTTCATCAACTCGAAATTAACGCCTCTCGCCATCGTGGCAGCGCTTCTACTCGGCATTGTGGCCGTTCTGGAAATTCCCCGCGAAGAGGAACCTCAAATCGTGGTTCCAATGCTCGATGTGATGACCGCTATGCCGGGCGCATCCCCAACAGAAGTTGAACAGCGAGTAACGACTCCACTGGAGATGATTTTGCGGGAGATTCCCGGGGTCGAGTATGTCTATTCGACATCCAGTCCGGGAACGAGTCTCATTATCGTGCGCTTCTATGTTGGAACCAAGCAGGAAGACGCACTCATCAAGGTCTACAGCAAGATCTATGCGAATCTCGATCGTATGGCACCAGGTGCATCTCCTTCGATAGTCAAGGCACGGTCAATCGATGATGTGCCAATTCTTTCGCTAACCTTGTGGGGGAAGAATTACGACTCGTATCAACTGCGACAGATCGCATCTGAACTGGAGCACTCAATCAAGCAGGTGGATGATGTATCGGAGACCCGCCTTCTGGGAGGTCAACCTCGCACGTTGCGTGTGGACTTGAGTGCATCGAAGCTTGCCTCCTACTCGCTGGCCCCCTCCGCCATAGTCGCTAAACTACAGTCCGCGAACGCCAAATTGGAAGCAGGTGAATTTTCGACGGGAAACGAGCAGATCAGGCTGGATGCGGGATCCATGTTCACTCGTCGCGAAGATGTCGAGCAGGTAGTAGTTGGGGCAAGCGGTAATCGTCCTGTTTTGTTGCGTGATGTTGCCGACAAGATCATCGATGGCCCGACTGATCCCACAACATATGTAGAGTACGGAATCGGTCGAGGTTCATTACTCGTTGATTCCCGTGCGCAAGTAGGAACAGAGCTTCCAGCCGTCACGGTCACTGTCGCAAAGCGCAAAGGCACAAATGCGACCAACATCGCCAATCATGTTTTGGAGAGGATAGCGGAGCTGAAGCGCACCTCTCTGCCCTCCGATCTCAACATCACAACCACCAGAAACTATGGCGAGACGGCGAAGGCTAAGTCGGATGAACTGCTGAAGCATCTTTTGTTGGCGACCCTCTCCGTCACTCTATTGATCGCAGTATTCCTGGGCTGGCGAGAGTCCGGTGTCGTACTGTTGGCCATTCCGGTAACGCTAGCACTTACACTGGGCATCTTCTATCTGCTCGGGTACACGCTCAATCGTGTCACTCTGTTTGCACTCATCTTTAGCATTGGCATACTGGTAGACGATGCCATTGTAGTGGTCGAAAACATCGTTCGACACTTCCGACTCCCGGAAAACAAAGGACGTCATTTGGGCGAAGTGGCGGTCGAAGCCGTTGCCGAAGTTGGCAATCCGACCATTCTCGCCACCTTCGCAGTGATCGCAGCGATCCTTCCGATGGCCACCGTACATGGGCTGATGGGGCCATACATGATGCCCATTCCGGTCGGCGCGTCTTCCGCAATGATGTTCTCCCTGCTGGTTGCTTTCGTGGTTTCTCCCTGGGCATCGCTCCGCTTGTTGCGATACACCGCAACCAGTTCGAAGCACGCCTCGCACCAGAAAGAAGACTGGGCAACAAGGCTGTACCGGCGTTTCATGACACCGATGGTCCACTCGGCAAAATGGCGAAATGTGTTCATTCTCGCGGTTGTATGTCTGTTACTGGCGGCTGTCGCTCTCATTCCGCTCAAGCTCGTGAAAGTGAAGATGCTGCCCTTTGATAACAAGAGCGAGTTTCAGGTCATCATTGACATGCCCAACGGAACGACTCTGGAGCAGACCGCCCGTGTCGGGCAGGCGCTCGGGCAATACCTAAGCCAGCAACCTGAAGTGGCAAATTACCAGTTGTATGCGGGAACTTCTGGTCCCTACAACTTCAACGGCCTAGTCAGGCACTACTACCTTCGCAGCAAGGCAAACCAGGCAGACATTCAGGTAACCCTTCTGCCCATAAAGGAACGGAGCATCCAGAGCCATGACATTGCCAAGCGACTTCGCCCCGAATTGCAGAGGATCGCTCAGCCGTTTGGAGCGCGAATCAAGGTAAGCGAAGTTCCGCCTGGCCCACCAGTCGTACAGACCTTGGTAGCCGAAGTCTATGGGCCAGAGCTTAATGGGCAGACCGACGTAGCGACTCGAGTTAAGCAAATCTTCCAAAAGACTCCTGGCGTAGTGGACGTGGACTGGTACGTTGAAGATCCCCAGTCGCAAGTCAACCTGGAAGTTGACCAAGAGAAGGCAGCGCTCCATGGAATATCGGCGTCGGTTATCAGCGATGCGCTTTCAACTCTGCTGAATGGAAAGAGTGTAGGTCTTCTGCATTCACCCGCATCACGTGAGGATGTCCCTGTCACTGTCCGCATGACACGTGCGGATCGGTCGTCAATTGATGCTATTGAAAGCACAAAGCTCACAGGCTCTGACGGTTCACTCGTCTCTCTACGCGAGATAACTAAGCCCGTAGTCACCACGCTGCAGCCCAGTATTTATCACAAGAACATGAAGCGCGTCGTGTACGTGACGGGGGATGTTGCTGGCGAAACGGAGAGCCCCGTCTACGCAATCTTCAAGATGAACGAGGCGCTCGAGCACCTGAAACTCCCGGCTGGGTACACCCTGCAAAGGTACAACGCCGTTCAACCGGACTCGACGGAACACTACGCCATGAAATGGGATGGCGAGTGGCATATCACGATCGAAGTATTCCGCGACCTTGGTCTGGCATTTGCCGGAGCTATGGTCCTCATTTATGTGCTTGTTGTAGGGTGGTTCCGATCGTTCATCATTCCGCTGGTGATCATGGCGCCTATTCCACTGACCCTTGTCGGGATACTGCCCGCTCACGCCATAATGGGTGCATTCTTCACCGCCACATCGATGATTGGCTTTATCGCGGGAGCCGGCATCATCGTCCGGAACTCCATTATCCTTGTCGATTTCATTGAGCTTCGTCGTTCACAGGGAATGGAACTGGCGGACGCAGTAGTCGATGCAGGTGTAGTTCGGTTCCGGCCCATGCTACTGACGGCTGCAGCCGTCGTAGTTGGTGCAAGCGTGATTCTCTCGGATCCAATTTTCCAAGGACTCGCCTTATCGTTGATGGCGGGAGAGGTTGCATCTACGCTCCTCTCTCGAATGGCAGTCCCTGTTCTCTACTACATGGTTGAATCGAGGATTCAGCAATCCACCAAAGCTGTGTCACCCGCTTTGACATTCGAGTAAGGAGTTCATATGACTGTGGAACGCGGTTTGAGATTTCTGGCGGGAGTCGTCATTCTCATCTCGGTCACGCTGGGAATGACGGTCAATCACAACTGGTACTGGCTCACTGCGTTCGTTGGACTGAACCTGTTTCAGTCGGCGTTCACAAACTGGTGCCCGGCGATGTACTTTCTGAGAAAGTGTGGGCTACGTTGATTGCACGCCACAATACACCCACAGTGCTCCAGGTGGAGAATTCACAGAATCACGGCGGCGGCAAATCAAGCCAATGCGAAACCAAAACCACGAACAGGCACCCAAAATAATGGCCGCTCGGTCTCAGCGGTCATTAGCAGGATAACTCTTTCGTTTTCTGGTACCGGGAGGGGGACTTGAACCCCCACAACTCTTTCGAGTCTGCGGATTTTAAGTCCGATCCATGGGGATTTGCAGGAAGCTGCACGGGGCTGCATGGTAATGAATAAACCAAATAAAATCAGTGGAATACATAGGCATCGTGAGTGCATGAAGTTGCATTGCGGTGCATAGAATCCAAGATCCAACAGGCACCAAAACAGGCACCAAGCACTTAAGGCATGCCTTTCCCAAAAATAACAAGATAGTTAGCGAAAACTCGTTTGCATAAGCAATCATCCGCCAGTTGCACAAGAGTGAATGAGGATTCCTGCGGGGTTCTGCGCTATATGAGTGAATTTGAAAATTAGTGGAGGTGAGGGGAGTTGAACCATTTAAGTCGTCGCACAATGTGTAAGTTACAGAGAACACATTCCGGTCATTCCGCTCGTTCCTGTCATTTCGTTGAGATTTGGCACGCTATTGGCACGTGGGAAGGGAAGTACCTTTAGGATCACAGTTCGATCTTCCATGAGGCCGTGTAGTTCGAGAAGAGACTCGACAGCGTCAGTAGGTGAGTTGATGATTCTGTTGAAGCCTACTCAGTACAGCGCGGTCATGTGCCACCATCGCGGCTGATGGCAGCGCGCTGACACAGAGAACGCGACCTCGATGATTTCCTTGATCCGCTTCATGATACCTTCTCCACTGACCCGAAAGCGTAGTCCATCACTACGCACTGATTTTCTGCTGAGCCATTTTGGGCGTGATTGATCCAGTCTGTTCCAAGGCGATTTATGCAGCTTTCGCGAGACGACAAGCAGTTCTCTCTTTGAGAACCCTCGCGACGGCGAATGCGAAATACTGAAAATCGTTGCCGTCGGACAAAGTCCGGGAGGTCGTCTAGGTGGCAGCAACTGCAAGTCCGTCAAAGCATCGAGATGCCGAGCCAACACCAATTCCAGGCAGAGATCGCGTTGGCTTCAATCTGCTGAAAGTGGCGGAAACCGCCGACGAGAACATCCGGGAGGGACGCTTCCAGCGGGGTCTTTCTCTGATTGCCGGGCTATCCAGTATCCTGAGCGGACTAGAGGTCACTTACGAGCACTATCGGGGGAGCTACAGTCGGCGGATTATGTACACGCCGGTGATCCTCAGCGCTGCGTTATTCGGCGCAGGGATAGCTGCTTGCAAGAGCAAGGAAGCAGCTAAAACGCTCTTACCCGCTGTCTCGGTGCTCACGCTGGCCGACGGCGCCGTTGGTTTCTACTTCCACGTCCGTGGAATCCAACGCAAGCCGGGTGGGTGGCGAATCCCAATTGTGAACGTGGTGATGGGACCGCCCGTGCTCGCGCCTCTTCTGTTCGGTACCAGTGCTTACCTTGGGCTGATTGCGTGCTATCTCCGGCGCGAGGGCGATCCAAGAGAAGAGCGCGTCCCGATAGCCGCTCACCAGAAAAGTTGGGCCACCTATCTCCGTCGTGATGCCAAACACGAGAAGATCAGTTGGGAACAGGATCTGCGAGAGGGACGATTCCAGAAGCACATGGCGGTTGCTACTGCCGCCTCGGCTTGCTTCAGCGGCATTGAAGCGCTGTACTCACACTACAAAAACAACTTTCGTTTCAAAATGCAGTGGACGCCCGTGATCATTGCGCCAGCGTTGATGTGCTCGGCCATTGCTGGCCATGAAGAGCCGCCACGCCTCTCACACCTGGCTGCCCGCGATGTCTGCCTTGGCCATCGCAGATGGTGCACTGGGCTTCTACTACCACGCACTGGGAGTCGTTCGCCGTCCCGGTGGACTAAAGATGCCGTTCTACAACGTCATGTACGGACCGCCAATCTTCGCACCGCTTCTGTTCGCCTCTTCTGGATTCCTGGGACTCCTAGCCAGCCTGCTCAGGAGAGAGTCATGACGACTCCAGCCAAGATGCGTCGCGAGTCATTGCCGGTAAATCCAAAGACCGGCATCTCGATAGAGCCGATGGCGCAGCCGGGCTACTATCCCGGTTATAGCACCCTCTCCCAACAGAAATATTGGGACGAAGCCACCCGCAAAGTCGTACTCGAACGCGTAAAGAACACTCCTGCGATTCGCTTCTTCTCCGCCGAGGAAGCGCAGCTGCTGACGGCAGTATGCGATCGAATCGTTCCCCAAGATGATCGGGATGAGGAGCACAAGATCCCCATCATGCCTTTCATCGACAAGCGCCTGCATGAGGGACGAATTGACGGTTATCGCTACGAGTCAATGCCTCCGGACCGAGAAGCGCACCGACTTGGACTCAAGGCTATCGATCAAATCGCTCATCATCTATATAGGGCAAGCTTCCTCGATATCTCACCCTCGGAGCAGGAACGTGTACTGAAGTCTATTCACGATGGCAATCCACCGGCGGCCACGGAAATTTGGAAGCAAATGCCCGCGCATCGGTACTGGATGCTGCTGGTGCAAGACTGTGTTGATGTCTACTACGCGCATCCCTTGGCGTGGAATGAAATCGGCTATGGTGGCCCAGCGTATCCCCGTGGCTACATGCGCTTGGAACGTGGCGAGGCAGAACCTTGGGAGGTGGATGAACAGAGATATGAGTGGGAGGCACCGCCCGACTCCGTTTCCGAAACTTATGAATTCATCGCGGGAGAGAGCGAGCACCGCGGCACGCCCGGACAGGGAGGGACGCATTGAAGTCGCCCCTGTTCGGGAAATTCGGTGCACCGCCGAATCGGCATATGCTCGGCCCGATACAGCACATCGACGTGCCGATGAAGAGGTATTCCGAAAACGAAGAAGTCGACTACTGCATCATAGGCTCGGCTCTGCAGGTGGCGTCCTGTTGCAGCGGCTTGCTCGCGCTGGCTTCCGAGTCATTGGATTTGAGGCCGGACCTTTCTGGGATACAGAACGTGACTGGGTCAGCGACGAAGCTGGATCGCACCAGTTGTATTGGGAGGATCTGCGCATCACGGGTGGCAAGGATCCGCTCGCCCTCGGAGCCAACAACAGTGGACGCGGCGTTGGCGGAGGATCGGTTCACTGGGCCGCCTTCACCCCAAGGCTGCATCCGTCGGACTTCCGCGTTCATTCCGAAGATGGAGTCGCCGTCGATTGGCCGATCAGCTACGACGACCTGAAACCATATTACGAACAAATTGAACTCGAGATGCCGGTGGCTGGCCCCGCTTACTATCCGTGGGGCGATCCGCACGGCTATCCCTATGGTCCCCATCCAATGGGCGGCGTAGGCGATGTTCTAATCCGCGGATGCACAAAGCTCGGCATCGGAGTCAGCGTCGGCGGACCAGTGGCGATCCTCTCCGGCGCATATGGCTGAATTCCGCCTGTCCGGGTTTTGATACTGGTCTCGCGAATTCCAGCGGTACTGTCGGTCGTTATCTCATGGCGCAGGCAGGCAACATCGTCCTGGGCCGCTTTGATGAACTCGTTCGCATGTATAAGGCCCCGCCCGCGCATGCCTTGACAGAAGAGTTTTATGAAACTGATCCCAAACGAGGCTTCGCCCGAGGATTTGCCATACAAACAGTGGGGCCATTGCCCATAGCATTTGCCAAGCAGATGATGGTCGCGAAAGGCGCATGGGGCTGGGGCATGCGCCGCACCATGATGGACTACAACCATTGGGCTGCCATCGCCCTACTTGGCGAGATCCTCCCCTGGCCCGAGAATCGCGTCGAACTTGCGCAAGAGAAGGATCGTTTCGGCATCCCCGTCGCGAAGGTAACGTTTAACTTGCACGAAAACGACAACAAGCTGATCGAGTTCGGCAAAAACAAAGTCATGGAAGTAATGTGGGCGGCCGGAGCAAAAGAAGTCGTGCAGGAAGCCCGCTACGCTCATCTGGTCGGTGCCGCGCGAATGGGAGATGATCCGCGCTCCTCGGTCGTGGACAAATACGGCCGGACACATGACATTGCTAACCTTTTCGTCTGCAACGGAAGCGTGATGCCCACGCAAGGCTCGGCGAATCCGGGATTAACCATCCAGGCGCTCGCGGCAAGAACTGCTGACTACCTGATCTCCCAAGGAACGGCCATCTTTTCGTCCAATCGCCGCGACACGGAGCGACCTCGCTTCCGCCCCAATCTTGCGCCGCCCGAGACTTGGGGAAAGGGTGTTCCTCGACTCACCTGAATACGACAAGATCATCAATGCCTAGCGACTCTCTCCTTATTCCCATCCCTGAATGACGCTGCAAAACGGACATTGGTTCAATCACACTCAAAGCTAAATTGCGCAAAAGGTGGATCGAGTCGGCTATGCCGCGTGGAAACGGAAAACTCGCATTACCGGTAAGTCGGCAAGTATGCCGCTCGAAAGAATGGCCGACGAGTTTGGTATCGCATAGTAAGTTCAAGGAACTCAGGGCGTCAGAGCATCTTGAAGTTCCGCAGATTCAGTGCCTGTGTAGGCCGAGTGGGGCTGCGCATATATTCCGATCAGGAACTCATTTTGTAATCTCGGCGCGTGCAAGGACGGTTGCGGTGGTGGAGGCCATGGAGTTGTAGTAGCTTACAAACCGTTGTGGCTCGGTAGCTTTGTACGGCGTTAAATTGTGCGCCCAGCGAAAGCCGATGGGCTGATACCAAAGTTCAACCTGTATATGGAACGGTCCTTTGTCCTCTGCGACTGGAACAGAATATGTGACCAGGTCACCACCGGCGGCGAATGCTGGATCCGCAGCTGCTGCTCCTACGACAGCAATATCTTTCCCGGCGCTCTGCTTATCAAATCCCGAGGGCAGCAGACGATTGTCTTTGAGATAGCCAATCGCGGCAAGCAGGCCAGTTGTTACATGGTTCTCCGAATCCTTGAGAATCGATTCGAAAATCTGAACTTGGCTTCCGCTCGTAATCTTCCGGTAATGCGGTTCATAAAGGCTCGGGTCCGCATCATTCTTGTTTCCTTGGATCGATCCGTTGGCATGGAGTGCGCCTGACTCAAACACAGTTTGTCCATCACGATCTCTCACGACGAAGTGCAGCCATGCTCTGCGCGACGGAAACGCAGTCGGGAGTTTGTGTCCGGTGAGATTTTCGACGAAGACGTCCATCTCGAGCCTGCCCGCAACAGTACGACTATCTCTGATTTCGACGCGAGCGGCCTGTTTCTGCAGAAAAGCAAGAGTGCCGTCGAACGCGGCGGTCAACTCCTGTGGAAGCGCCGCGACGCTGAGTTCGCTGCGGTATTGGTTCAGCATTCGCGGCATGAAGAAGTTGCCGCCCAAGAAGACGTGTTGATGAAGTCCTTCACGGGGAGTACCGAGGACGGAGCTGATGTTCACCGGTTCGTGCACCTCCGGCATGTGGCACTGCTGACAGCTATATTTGGCTGGGTAGTCGCTGTGCAGCCATTCAAGGTAGGGCATCTGCTCGGGCAAGTAACCGATAGGCTTGCCTCCTGGCCCGCGTGCAGTTGTGTACAACTGGTGGCACGAGCCGCACAGCGCTGAATCGCGAATGTGCTGCGCTTCGACAGGTTTGAATCCGCCCGTCGAGCTGTCCATGATGCGCTGATGACCGGGGGGAATGGCGAACGGACCGTACTCGGGACGGTCATTCTTGCCCGCTGGGTGCATGACTACAAATTCGCCATTGAAGCTTGCCCGCGTCCCAAGCTTATCTTTCGTGATCTGGTGGCAGACGGTACAGGAACGCCGTCTTCGGCTGCTGCCGCCCCTTTGCGCTGTTGGCTGAAAGGAAGGAATGCGAATACTTCTCCCTTTTGCCCCTGTGTTTTTGCCTGATACCGCTTAACAGGCATGTGGCAGACTGAACACTCGTCCTCAATATCGCGAGTGGCTTCAGGATGCTCGATGGTCTCTCGCCGGACGCTGGCTTGCCAGTAAGGATCGCGCGAGGAGTTTGCCATGATGCTCGCGCGCCAGTCGATGCCGATTGAAACGTCGCGTCCCGCGGGTGTAGTCAGCTGGTTGTGACAGGCCATGCATCGGTCTGAGGTGTGAAACTCAGGCTTGGGGCTGTCGTGACGTTCGCCACTCTTTAGCACCTGGGCAGAGAAGAGCGACACTGCGAAAAGCATGGCAAGGGCGATGAGTTTGCGTTTCATTACCATCCTTCCGTCAGTTTGCCGTCCTGCCAATCCCATAGTAAGTAGAAGACGACCTGCTTCTGTCGAGCTGCAGTGTCAGTGAACGGCACACGAAATCCAAGGTTTGCGCGTACGTGCTGGCGGCGGCTGAGTGTAACCTGCACCTCTGGGAGTACGTCCCAATCGGTTTTAGCACCTGTTGCCAGATCTCGGGCGGCGAGGAATTCAACCATGGGAGACCAGAGGCGTCCAAGTCCGTGGTTTGCTGCCAGGCTTTGGCCGATGGCGGAATTGAAGAACAGC
Organism: Koromonas humicola; assembly: GCF_059726255.1. Lineage (NCBI taxonomy): Bacteria > Pseudomonadati > Acidobacteriota > Terriglobia > Terriglobales > Koromonadaceae > Koromonas > Koromonas humicola. The sequence goes on along the minus strand of NZ_AP040873.1, from coordinate 2,582,637 downwards.
GATTGCGGCGCAACGCTGGTGCGAAATGGGAGGTCAGCACCGGGTAGGCTTTCTCTGTAAGGATCGCGCGCGGAAGATTCAACTCACCTCGCGGCCAGTGGCGGTTTCCGCAAAACTGCCGGACATATGCAACGACATCCGCTATGTCTTTCGGATTTAACGCTTCTCCAAACGCGGGCATGATCTGCGAGAATCCTCGAGACGGACCACCCTGTTCAATTACTGCCAGGTACGCTGTGTCCACCTCGGCTGTGGTCTGATCGCAACGAGTGAAATCCGGGAATGTGTCCGCACGCTTGAACCCGCTGAGCACTTGTGGTGTGCCCTTCCCATCATTGCCATGACACGAACTGCAAGCGGATCTGTAGATCTGCGCCCCATGGGACGTATCAGCATGGAAGGAATGAGAGAGATACTGGGCGGCGGCAGGAGTAGACACAACCAGCGCCGCCAAAATGAGCATGAGCGCGGCCTTCTTCATGCAGACGTCCATGGCAGGCTTTGCACAATAGCTAATTTGGACGCGTAGAGAAAGAGGGAGGTTGCTGCTCTCCAGAGTGCGTTGAAGTCTGGGGCCCGTTATGACAGCTATGGTCTGATTGAGGAGGGCGACACCGGTGTCGAAAGATTGGGACCAGACTTTCGAACGCGAGCGTTGGTTTGTGTCCGCAATGTCCCGAGGATCTTCTCGCAACCTTTGTGTGTCAGCAACATCAAATACAGCAAAACAGGGCATAAGTGCCTCGTCAGCTACTTTTCAGTGGTGTAAACTGAGTCGGAATGGAATTATTGTTCAACCTCGTTTGGTTCACGCTCGCGATGGCGATCGCCGTTGCGGCCGGCCTACGTTGGAAGAGCGCGCCGCGCCGAGGGCTGCTCGTCATCGCAGTGCTCTGCGTTTGGGTGGTTTTGTTTCCCGCGATCTCGATGACTGACGATCTGCAGCAGGTTACGTTTGCGAGCGAGGAGAATCCTCAGGGAGTTGTTCTCTCGGAACTTCATCGCGACGCGCTTGCACATCCTCAATTGTGGTTATCGCTTGAACTTCTCTTGCTGCTAGTCATTTTGCTGCCTTCGCTAGAAGGCGGTATTCGCGGATCATACGTTGTGCCTGCTCCACTCGACGGGTTTCTCCGCCCCGTAGTCTCAAAGCCTCCCCCTGTCTGCCTCTCCTAAGTTCTTCCTTTTGATCCAGTTCAACTATTTGCACTGAGCACGCCCGTACCCGGGCCAACAACGAGATTCCATGAAGCGCACTTTTGTGCTGCTCATTGTGCTGCTTTCTACTTGCAGCTCATGGGCGGCAGATACACCCGATCGTCTGCTTACACTCAGCGAAGCGTTGCAGTGGGCGCGGCAGAACAGTCCTGCGTTCCGCTCGGTTCGCGCGCACGCTTCCGCCATCCAAGCCGGAGAAATCACGGCCGCGCTGCGGCCCAATCCTGTTTTCACTTCGGCAAGCCAGGATTTCAACGTCTTTCAGCCCTCTAGACTTGATCTCGCCAACGCGCAGGAGTTCACGAACAGTCTCGCGTGGACCTTCGAGCGTGGAGGCAAGCGCGGCGCGCGCATCGAGGATGCCAGACTCACAACGCAAGTTGCACAGCTCGGCGTCAGCGACAACGAGCGACAACTCGAATTGCAAGTGAAACTCGCCTTCGTGAACTTGTTGCTGAGCATCGACACCCTGAAGCTCGCGGAAGAGAATCTGCGCGAGTATGGGCAGGTCATTGAGGCCAACCGGCTCCGCCTTCAAAGCGGGGACATTAGTGAGACCGACTTCGACCGCATCAAGATAGAAGAAGCGCAGTTCCAGACAGACCTGCTTTCAGCGCGCGCAGCGATGCTGCAGGCGCGTTCGCAATTTGCCACGCTGCTGGGAATATCCGATTCCTCGCGCCTTCAAGTGGAAGGCGACCTCACTCCGCCTACGCTGCGAAACTCTCTGACGGAATTGCAAGCGAGTGCGTTATCACGGCGTCCGGATTATCTCGGCGCGGTGCTCGGCACTGCAAAGGCACTCGCGGACACGCGGTTGGCGCGGGCGAACGGCGCGGCAGACGTGACGGTTCAGCCCGAGTACAAGCGCAACGGGCCTGACAACACACTCGGCGTCACCTTTTCCTTGCCGCTTCGCATCTTCGACCGCAACCAGGGAGAGAAGCTGCGTGCCGCACGCGACCTCGAATCGGCGCGACTCGCCGAAGAGGCCGTCAGGCTCCAAGTCGTCTCCGACGTGCAGCAGGCGTGGGATGGATACCAAGCCGCGCTTGAGCGTCAGAGGCTCTACTCTTCCGACTATCTCAAACGCTCGCAGTCGGTACTCGAGCGTGTGACGTTCAGCTACCAGCACGGCGCGACGAGCCTGCTTGATTATCTCGACGCAGTGCGCAGCCATCGTGAGGTGAGCCTCGGTGCGCTCAATGCCAACGCCCAAGCCCTTTCCGCAATCCACCAGCTCAGTTTTGCTTCCGCAACGGAGTTACTGCCATGAATAGACTCTTAATCGCTCTCGCGTTCTGTGCGGCGCTGATGACGGCCACATCCTGCAAGCGCAGTTCCGCTAAGGAGCCCACGCCCGCGCGCCAGATGGAGCTCAAGACCACTCAGGCCCAGGTTCGCCACGTCAGCCAGGCGCTCGACCTTCCGGCGCGCGTGCAGGCCGATCCGGCACGCGTAGTGCGCGTCTTTCCTCCCGCTGGCGGCAGATTGGTTCGTGTTGCGGTGCGCCCTGGAGACTTCGTCTTCAAAGGACAGACCGTTGCCATACTCGAAAGTGGTGACGTTGCGCAAGCGCGCTCCGATCTGGTCAAGGCGCAGGCCGAGTTCGAGCGCACCGAACATGCATTGAGCCGCACCAAGCTGCTGCTCGATCACAAAGTACTCAGCGAGCGCGAGTTCGAAGACGCGCAAGCGGCGCAAATCGAAGCCCGCAGTGAGCTTGAGCGCGCCCACGGACGCATGCGTGTCCTTGGCGCTTCGGAGAAGGGTTCGAGCAACGAAGTGGCAGTAGTTTCGCCGATCTCCGGCACAGTGCTCGCCCTAGGCGCGAGTACAGGAGAAATGTCGAAGTCCACCGACAACGCCGAGCCTATCTGCACCATTGCGGATCTTTCGAAGGTCTGGCTTACCGGAGACGTATACGAAAAAGACCTGTCCATCGTGCGACCCGGGGCCGCAGTTGAGGTCTCCGTCAGCGCGTATACCGACCGCCATTGGTCGGGCACGATCACCAACATCTCCGATGCAATCGATCCTCAAACGCGCACAGCGAAACTTCGCGTAGTGCTGGAGAATCCGAAGCGCGAGCTGAAGCCGGAAATGTTTGCCGCATTGCACCTCAGTCGTCCCGCTACGGACGTGCTCGTCATCCCCGCTTCGGCTGTATTGCATGAAGGTGGCGACAGCACTGTGATGGTGAAGAGCGCGAGCGGTTACGAGCGCCGCCTTGTCTCGACCAACTCACTAAACAGTACAGAGGTCATCGTCTCCTCCGGCCTGAAACCGAGCGAGGTCGTCGTGAGCGAAGGGGCTGCACTGTTGCGCGGAACGGGAGACGAGTAATGCGCGCATTTACCACGTTTCTGCTGCGCTATCGCACGCTCGTGCTAATCGGTCTGGGAGTCTGGCTGATTGCTGGTGTGTACACGTTCCTCAAACTTGACGTTGAGGCTTATCCAGATCCCTCGCCGCCGCTGGTCGAAGTCATCACGCAAAACCCATCGTGGTCGGCGGAAGAAATCGAGCAGCAGGTGACTGTGCCGGTGGAGAGCACGCTGAATGGCGTGCCGCACATCCAGTACATCCGCTCGATCAGCATCTTCGGACTGAGCGACGTGAAGCTCTACTTCGAATTCGGGAGTGATTACCTTAAGGATAAGCAGGAAGTTCTAAACCGTCTGCAGACGCTGCAACTTCCTTCCGGGCTGCAACCGCAATTGTCGCCGTGGTCAGCCACTGGAGAGATCTACCGTTTCCAACTGAGCGGCCACGGCTACAGCTCAAACGAACTCAAGGCCACCGCTGACTGGCTCGTCCGGCGCGAACTCAAGCAAGTTCCCGGAATCGTCGACCTCACCATCTTTGGCGGTACCACGCGCCAATACCAAGCCGAGGTCGATCCCAACAAACTGTTGCAATACAACATCACGCTGTCGCAGGTTGTGAACGCCGTGCAGAGCAGTAACGCCAACGTGGGTGGCAGCTATCTCTCGCTCGGAAGCCAGGACGTGAATGTGCGCGGCGTGGGACTTCTCAAGAACATCGACGAGATGCGCGGAATAGTGCTTGCCGCGCGCAATGGCGCTCCCGTCTATCTTTCGGATGTTGCCGAAATCCACGAAGGGCAACAGCAGCGCTTAGGCAAAGTAGGCGTCGATGACGAAGCGGATATCGTGCAGGGCACCGTGTTGCTGCAAAAGAACGAACAGTCTCTGCCCGCGCTCGCCGGATTGCACGACGAGATCAAGGAATTGAACGACAAGCTTCTTCCGATGGGGATGAAGCTCAAGACCATCTACGACCGCACGCAATTGATCCAGGTAACGACTAGCACCGTACGTCACCTCGTGCTCATCGGCGTCGGGCTTGTGCTGGTTCTGCTGATTGCGTTTCTTGGCGACTGGCGCATGTCGCTCATCGCGGCGCTCAGCATACCTGTCGCATTGCTGTTCGCTTTCGGAATGATGGAGATCTCCGGGCGTTCGGCGAACTTGATTTCCCTCGGTTCTATTGACTTCGGGATTCTTGTTGATGCCGTCATCATCGGCCTCGACCAGATCCATCGCCGTCTGCGAGATCGCCCCGAGTACCAGACACAATACGAAGCAATCGCCGAGGCCGCGGCGGAAACCGCACGCCCCGTATTGTTTTCCGTGCTCATCATCGTGATCGCACTTTTCCCGCTGTTCACGATGAGCGGCGTCCCAGGACAGATATTCGGGCCGATGTCGATTGCGTATGGCTTCGCGCTCGCTGGGGCTCAATGCTTCGCGTTCATTTTCACACCGGTGCTCGCCTCCTACGGGGGGCAGTCTGCGCAGCACCGCAGCACTCGCCTTGTGCACTGGCTTTCGCGCAGGTATACGCGGCTACTGAATTTTGTGCATCGCAAGCCGGTCATGACTATCACGCTTTGCGCGTTGCCGCTAATAGCGGCAGTCCTGCTCCTGCCATTCCTCGGGGGCGAATTCATGCCCAAGCTCGAGGAAGGAAATCTCTGGGTTCGTGCCACGCTGCCGCAGGATGTCTCGTTCGAGACCTCGGTCAACCTTGCCGATCAAATCCGCAACGACCTTCGCCAGTACGCTCCGGTCACGCGCGTCATCTCGCAAGTCGGACGCCCCGATGACGGAACCGACGCCGCCAGCTTCAACAACGTTGAGTTTTCCGTGCAGCTCAAGCCGTTCTCTGAGTGGCCATCCGGGTTGACCAAGGAGAAGCTGATCGAAGAGATGAGTACCGCTATGCAGAAGTATCCCGGCGCAGTGTTCAACTTCTCGCAGAACATCCAGGACAATGTTGAAGAAGCCATGTCCGGCGTTAAGGGCGAGAACTCGCTCAAGCTCTTCGGCGACGACTTCGACGTTCTCACAGACCGCGCCACGCGGATCGCCGCCGTGATGCAGAAGGTGCCCGGCATCACCGACCTCGGCGTGTTCCATGTCAACGGCCAGCCGAACCTCGTCGTCTCTATCGACCGCTCCGCCGCGAGCCGCTACGGATTGATGGCGAACGATGTGAACGCGGCCGTACAGGGCGCAGTCGGTGGAATCACGGCCACGCAGGTATTGCAAGGCGACCGGCGCTTCGACTTCATCATTCGCTACAAACCTGAGTTCCGCGAGAACGTGGAGGAGATCAAGAATATCCTCGTTCCCACCGCCGACGGCTCGCGCATTCCGCTGGCGCAAATTGCGACTGTCTCAATCCGCAATGGCGCCTTCATGATCTACCGCGAAAACGACCGGCGCTATATCCCGATCAAGTTCAGCATTCGCGGACGCGACCTCTCCACCACCATGGAGGAGTTGCAGCGTCAACTCGAAAATGACGTTCAGCTTCCGCGTGGCTATCACTACGAGTGGGCGGGAGAGTACGACAGCCTCAAGAAAGAGCAGCACCGATTGAGCATTGTGGCGCCGGTGACGCTTGGCGTGATTCTGCTGACGCTTTATCTCGCGTTCAATTCGTTGACCGACGCGCTTGTTGTGCTCGGCACCCTTCCGCTCAGCCTGTCTGGCGGAATACTCTGCCTCGTGCTGACGGGAACACCGTTCAGTATCTCGGCGGCGGTAGGCTTTGCTTCGGCAATCGGCGTCGCCACCCTTGGCGCTCTAGTCCTGCTCAGCGCCATACGGCGTGAACAACAAGCGGGACTGTCCGTTGCTCATGCCATTCGCGATGGCGCCATGGAAGAGATGAGGCCCATCTTGATGGCCTGCCTCGCAGCTGCGTTCGGACTACTGCCTGCGGCCGTCTCGCACGGTATCGGCGCCCAGGCGCAACAACCCCTTGCGCGCGTAGTGGTCGGCGCGATGGTAACGACGATTCCGGTTGTCCTGCTCGCATTACCCGCGTTCGACCTTTGGCGCTCATCGCGCATGGCACAGCAACAGCCCGAATCCGTTCCCCAGAGTGAAAGGTAGGTAGTTTCAATGTCGAGAAGAGTACTTTCCCTTCTAACATTGCTACTCATAGCGCTTCCTTCGTGGAGCCTAGATGTGCCCCAGATCAAGCGACACAAAATGTGGTACGAGGGCCGCGTCATTTCGGTAAGTGATGGCGCATTCGCCTTCCGTACGCGATGGCATCCCAACCGGACAGTTCATATTACGAAAGCGAGCGTGATCACATGCGGCAAATATCCGCTAGACTTGGGCGCCCTGCGGGCGAATGACCTGGTGGAAATTAACGCTCTCTCGAACGGTGATGACATACTCGGAACAAAAATCAGGATTCATGCACCTGGCAAGGAGTGCCAGGCGCGCAAGACAGATACGACCTCTGCGGGCCTGCCACACTGACTGCTTGTAGGGATTCTGTAGTAGGCAGTATCGCTGGCAGCTACAGAGAATACATTCCTCTCATTCCGATCGTTCTGGTCATTTCGTTGAGATTAGGAAACTATTGGCACGTGAGAGTTGCACCGGGTCGGGCTGGGTAAGGGAAGGGAACTGAATCCGATCTGCCGTAGGTAGAGGGCCTCAAGAAGGGACTCGACTGGGAAATCTCATGCAACATACTGACTTCATTGCAAATAGCTCAATGAAATCGAGTTAGGTAGTTCCCGAGAATTCCATATAGTCCACCATTTCTACCAATATCCCGTGATTCAACCTTTCTTTCCGTGCTATACCGTAGTACGGAATTGATCCAATCGGCATCAGTTCTGAACCTGTCCCCGAATACGTTTTTCAGATTCAGCGTCTTTCATTTGGCAGCTGTGGAGGCGTCCGAGAGTGATCGCCGTCCCTGTTTACGGCATGGAAGCCACAAAGGCCTCTTGAACTCTTGTACCCACACTAAAGTGGCTCGCCACTGGCAACAGGGAACAACGGACGCAGTCAGTTCGGCATTTTATCCTCCTCAACCGCAGCTTTCGCGCCGCACACGCGGCGCAGCTGAGGAGCCTGCAGGTCTCATACAACCTGTGCGGTCCGGGGAGATTACTCGCGGGGGACGGAGCTCTCATCCGATTCTTAGACGTGCCGCTCCCGGCGCTGTATATACGTCCGGTACCTGCCTGTGGTCCGGTTCGGCAGGTCCGGTCTGGGATAACTCTATCCTTTGTATGGTCCGCCGCCTGACTGCAAGGGGAGATGGTTTGGAGAAAGTACAGTCTGCGTCTATGTATCCGGCCTCTGATGGAGAATGTTCTCCGGGCTCACGATGATGATTCGCGCGTGCTGATCCTGATTAGGTGAGCGGTCTGTTACCACACTCAAGTATGTGCCAGGATTTTCAGCAGCTCCGATAAAATGCGCTCCGGCCCGGGCTTCCAAGCCGATCAATGATGCTTGCAGGTTCGCAGCGTAGGTGTTGAGGTCGAACAGGCAAATACGGTGCTGCATTGGTTCGCGGTCGGCTCGGCAGCCCCATTGTCAGAATCCTTTGACAAATCAAGTCCAAGAATTTTGACTTTTATCCCCTGCGTTCGTGACTGCCGTGCGAGGGTGCCAACGTTTTCAATCACTTACCCCTTTGGACGGTTGGCAAAGGACATGCTTTTCCCTTGGGCGGGGTGGATCTTCAGGCCACTCACTCCAAAGGAGAACAGCATGAGAAAGCTTTGTACGAGTTTCGCTCTGACCTCGCTGGTTGTACTCGGGCTTGCGTGTTTCGCAACTGCAACAACAAGCAGCAAGACTGTTAACAATCTACAGGCCGCGTTCAATGGCGAGAGTAATGCCCATGCCCGGTATCTCGCATTCGCGGAGAAGGCCGACAAAGAAGGATATGGAGAGGTCGCAAGCCTGTTCCGTGCCGCTGCAAAAGCGGAAGAGACGCACGCCGGCAATCATGCGGCGGTCATTAAGAAACTGGGCGCAACTCCACAGGCCAAGGTGGAAACTCCGGATGTGAAATCCACGAGGGAGAACCTAGAGGCCGCAATCAAGGGCGAATCATACGAGCGCGACACAATGTATCCCGAGTTCTTGAAGCAGGCGCGACTGGACGGGAATAGGGACGCACTGAAGACGTTTAACCAAGCAAAAACTGCTGAAATTGAACACGCGAAGCTCTACTCCGATGCACTCGCGAAACTGGCACAGTTGAAAGGATCGAAAGCAAAAGAGTTCTATGTGTGTTCGGTCTGCGGGTACACCATCGCAAAGATTGACTTTGCGAAGTGCCCATCGTGCTTTAACCCAAAAGAGAAGTTTGTGAAGGTTGGCTAACGGACGCGGGCCGTCCTTGGCGGCGGCCCAACCATGTACCTGGAGGAGAAACACTATGTTCCAATTTCCACCTATTCCGAGCTGGGACGCGCTGCACCCGCTAGTCATTCACTTCCCGATCGTGCTCCTGCTGGTAGCGCCAGTGTTCATTATCGCTGGTGCGGTGATGCAGCCCTTAAAGGGCCGTGCCTATCAAATCGCTGGATTTGCTCTCATGGTGATGGGGACAATTTCGATCTTTGTTGCCACTCAAACTGGTGAGGCCGCCGGAGAATTGGCAGAACGGACACAAGGTGTAAACCAATTGTTAGAGACGCACGAGACACTCGCAGAACGGACCCGTGTCGTTTTCAGCGTGCTTACCGTGATATTTGCTGCGCTGCTCTTCGTACCGAAAGTATTTAAGCTTTCTGCAAACAGGACGTTGAGCACCACACTGCCATTGGCGTTCTTGGTACTCTATTCGGCAGGAACACTGTTGCTCGTCAACACTGCCCATAACGGCGGCAGGCTGGTACATGAGTTCGGCGTGAGGGTACTTGTAACTCCAACGCCCGGTGCTACGCTGCCAAATGCACCTCTCTCTGATGGTGGGTTGGAGCAGAACGACAAGGACTGACCCCGACCACCATGTAACTCACCGCTTTCCGCACCTTGGGTGCCGGGGCTAAACTGTTCGAAACTAGTGCAGTGGAGTAGGGAGCGAGCTAGCAATGGCACAATTCGATCCCGAATCGTTTCGTTCGCAGCAGACCACTTTCGCGCTTCTGAATCTATTTGTCCTGGCGGCGCTGTTGCTACTCCATACCCTGTTTTCGCAGGTTCTGGGGAATCCATCGCCGCTTCTTCTTGTTACGCTGGGAGCCGCATTCTTAGCCAAGGTGCTCGAACTTATCTGGCTACAGGCGAAAGCCCACGCGCTATCTCGTTCCGCGAGTGCCGTTCTTACTCGGTTTTCTATTGCGGTAAATCTCATCCTGACATTACTGCTCACGTTCCTAACGAATAAAGAAGAGAGTCCATATTTTGTATTGCTTGCGGTGCCACTGTTGCAGGCTGCTTATCACTTACGACTCTTAGCGATGCTGGGCGTTGTTGCGATAGCTGATTCCATGATGCTGTTATGGGTGTGGCATTTTTCTACTTTTCATCCACCGGTTCATGTCAGCGAGTACTTGGAGGCAGGCGTCCTTTCCTTGATCTATACAGTCGTGGCGCTACTCGTGTGGAGTCTCGTGAATCGTATACGCGAAGATCAGGAAAGGATTACCGAAAATCTCCAGGAACTGCGACGCACTCGCATGAAACTCGCGGAAGAGGAAAAGCTCGCAGCGGTTGGGAGACTGTCGAGTGCCATAGCCCATGAGATCAGAAATCCTGTGGCAATGATCGCCAGCTCGATGGCCACTGCCGAATCAGCCAGTTCGACACCCGAAATGCGAGAAGAAATGTTGTCAATCGCTGCGGCGGAAGCCTCGCGCCTTGAGCGGCTGACAACTGAATTCTTGTCCTATGCTCGCCCCAGCAGGCCATTCCGAGTGCCGACTCTGCTCCCTGATCTTCTTGGATACATAGCGGAAGTGGTGAAGCCACGTGCTATGCAAAGGGGGCTGAATCTAAGCGTACACGTCAGAGAGGGTTTATCTTCCAACGTTGATGCCGACCAAATTCAGCGAGCGGTATTGAATGTTGTCATGAACGCGGTAGATGCTGCACTGCCCGGAACCAATGTTCTGATCAGCGCTTTTGAGGGTGATCCCGGTGAGACCAAGATTCAAGTAGAGGATGTTGGTGAGCCTATTCCTGATACGGTCTTGGCAAACATATTCGAACCGTTCTACACAACGAAACCACGAGGTACGGGCTTGGGACTGGCAATCGCCCGCAATATTGCTCGAGCGCATGGTGGAGACATTATGCTCGATTGCGAACGACAGAAAACATGTTTCACGATCGTCTTAAGGGATACCGAGATTGCCAGAGTTGCCACAGGAGAAACACTCCATGGGTAGGGTGCTGATTGTAGATGACGAACCAAATATGCGTCGAATCCTGGCCTCAAATCTGACCATAGATCATCATGAAGTTGACGTCGCAGATGGCGTCGAGTCCGCGATTAATCTACTAAACCAACGGGAATACGACTCGGTGATTACCGATCAGAAGATGCCCGATGGCGATGGTCTTGATGTTCTTGCTGCCACTCGCAACAGCGATCCATCCGTAGCAGTAGTCTTCCTGACGGCGGTTGGCACGATCGAGCTTGCGGTCGAAAGTATGCGTCAAGGTGCATTCGATTTCATTACAAAGCCCTTCACCCCGGAAGTAATCAAGGCAACTGTCCGCCGGGCTTGTGAGCGCGCACAACTGGTTCGTGAGAACGCTCTACTCAGAGATACCGTCGGGCAATTAGTGGGCCCCAATTTCGTCTATGGCAGCAGCGAAACCATTGCGGACGTGCGCGAAAAGATCTCGCGAGTTGCTGCCACGAATGCGACTGTGCTTATCACAGGGGAAACGGGAACGGGAAAAGAACTCGTTGCGCGCGCTATTCATAAGAACAGCAATCGTTCATCGAAGCCTCTCATTGCTGTGAATTGTGCCGCATTTACTGAGACGCTGCTAGAGAGCGAGCTTTTTGGACACGAGCGCGGTGCCTTCACCGGTGCGGACAAAGCTCACCAGGGGCTCTTCGAAGCTGCTCACGAGGGCACGCTTTTTCTCGACGAGGCAGGTGAGATGTCTGCCGCCGCACAGGCAAAACTGCTGCGTGTTCTGGTTGATGGGAAGGTACAGCGAGTGGGCTCGACACAGGAAAGAAAAGTCGATGTGCGCGTGCTCGTAGCGACTCATCGCAATTTGCTGGAGCGCGTCAAGCAAGGCCAGTTTCGAGAGGACCTCTATTATCGTCTGGCTGTGTTTCCCATACACCTTCCTGCATTAAGGGAGCGAAAAGAGGACATCCCTGGACTGTGCGATCTCCTGTCTGCACAGATTGCGAAGGATCTTAAGATTCACCCACTTCGGCTGAGCCCTGGCGCACTCAAGAAGCTTATGTCGTACTCGTTCCCTGGCAACATACGTGAACTACGAAACCTGCTTGAGCGTGCTCACATCTTGGCCCATGGTGCGGAGATCGAAGATATCCCCCTGGAGTTCGAGGCTGGAGCTTCCTTAAGTACCTCTCTGGACGCGGCTGCATGGGTTCGAACGCTTCCGGACGCTTTGGACGTCCGCGAGGTGCTCACTGAAGTCGAGCGGTCGCTCTTGGATAGGGCACTCCAGCGTGCAAATGGAATACAGGCAGAAGCCGCACGCATGCTGAACCTATCTCGGAGTGACTTTGGGTACAAGGCTGCGAAGTACTCCCTTGTTCGCTAGTTTCCGCGCTTGAGCCCTTTGCCCAAACCCAGCCTTAGCATCCGGGAACTGATTTCACGGTTCAGGGTTCTCGCCCTAATCAGCAATTCTCCGTCGCCGCAAAGCTTTATAGAGTTCGAACCAAGCGATTGTACTAATCCCTATCGAGATGCATGCGAGCATATTTGCCGGCGGCAGGTATTCGAAATCGAAAACAGATCTTCCTAAAGGTGTGTAGACGGCCAGGAGCAAGAACACCTCGGGGACTGCGCTTACAACCCACATTGCTCGATTGTGCACCCGAATCACCTCGCCGACCGGGCGATGCCACGATCGGTTAGTCCAAATGAGCGCAAGGACAGCTGCAACCACCGTCGAAAAAGTAGAGACGCGCACGGTCGGCTCCGGCAATGATCTCCAAACGCAGAAAAGATACACGATGAGGGCGGTCGCTAGGGCCACCACTCCTTGCATGATGCTGAGCAACACGATTCGAGAATCGAGCAAACGTGCTCCTGTGGGCCGCGGTGGTTGCCGCATCAATGCAGGGTCAGCCGGTTCCGACTCGAAAGCCACCGAGCATGCGGGATCAATCACCAGTTCAAGAAAGACGATGTGTATTGGCAACAGCGCAAGCGGCCAGCCGAATATCACCGGGATCAGGGCCAGTCCTGCAATTGGCAAATGCACCGCGATTACAAAAGCCAGAGCTTTTCGAATGTTGTTGTAAACAGTTCGGCCCATGCGGACTGCCCGCACGATCGAGTTGAAGTCGTCGTCCAACAAGACGAAAGCGGAAGCTTCCCGTGCAACGTCGGTGCCACGTTTCCCCATTGCAATGCCGACATTGGCCGCCTTCAGCGCCGGAGCATCGTTCACGCCGTCGCCAGACATGACGACCACGTCTCCATGCCTCTGGAGCGCTTGAACCAAGCGTAGCTTGTGCTCCGGGAGAACTCGGGCAAATACCTGCGCGCTCTTAACCGCAGTGTCGAGTTCCTCATCAGACATGCGGCTCAATTCTTCGCCGCTTACAACCCTGCTGGAATCCGGAATGCCGACTGCACTTGCAATGTGCGCTGCGGTTGCGGGATAGTCGCCCGTAATCATGACAACTCGAATTCCCGCATGACGGCAGTCACCGATGGCTTCAGGTACTTCTTTGCGCACGGGATCGGCGAAGCCGATTAATCCGAGAAACTTCGAGGTAAACCCCTCGGGCGAACTGGGCAGTTGCCCTTCTGACCACTGCGCCTCCGACACGCCTAGCACGCGCATGCCGCGCATCGCCATCGCGGTCAAGTCCTCTTTCAATTGTCTTTGTTCGTCGCTCGAGAGATGGCTTATCCGCGCAATCGCCTCAGGTGCTCCTTTCATGCATACCCGAAATTCAGCATCTCCCTGCTTGAAGACCCGAGCTACGATTGGCAGTTCGGAAGTGATGCCATATTCAGAGAAAGCTTCCAGACTGAGATTCTCACCCAACAGCTCAAATCGTGCTCCCGCTTCGTGCAGGGCAACGTCCATTGGATCAGTTGCCGGATTTTCGCTGGCGAGAATTCCGACTTTAAGCGATTCGCGAAGCTCGGGCGTGAGCTGCCCGTCTCCTGTGAGACGTGCGTACGCTCCCTCACGAACCAACTCCTGCACAGCCATGTGGTTCAGTGTCAGGGTGCCGGTCTTGTCCACGCATAGGACTGTTGCTGATCCCAGGGTCTCGATTGCGGACGTCTTTCGCGTTAACACTCGGTTGCGTGCCATGCGCCATGCGCCAAGTGCCAGGAATACAGTTAACACGACCGGGAACTCTTCTGGCACCATTGAAATCGCGACGGTAAGGCCGTACAGAGCTCCCGTTAGCCAATTGTTGCGAACCATCCCGTAAATCAAAGTCACCGCCAAACATACGGCGACTCCGCCTGTGGCGAAATAAGTTACGAGCTTCTTTATCTCAATCTCTGTCCGAGTTCGAGCTTCTTTGATTGTCTGCAGTTGCGTGCCGATTTTCCCCAGTTCGGTACGCGCTCCTGTCGCAATCACTTCAGCCACCGCACGACCGTGAACCACCATACTTCCCGAATACAGCACAGGAATTCCGTCGCCTCCAGGACGGTACTGCCGCTCCACTCCGTCCCAGACTTTCTTCGTGACCGCAACCGATTCGCCGGTAATCAGGGATTCATCACATCGCAGGTCGACTGCTGAGATTGCCAGGGCATCGGCGGGAACGCGAGTCCCGGAGGATATGATTAGGAGATCGCCACGCACCACTTCACGTCCGGGAATCGATTTCGTTTCTCCATCTCGGATCACAATCGCTCGGGGACTCGAAAGCTCACGTAGCGCCACTAATGCTCGTTCTGTTTTTCGTTCCTGATATATCGTGACTGCGATGATGGTGCACGCCATTAATCCCAGCATCAACGCATCATGCAATTCCCCCAAGAAGGTGTAGAGCGCGACTATCCCAAGTAGCAACAGCAACATCGGTTCACTGCACGTCCTCAGTATCAACGTGAGTAACCCAGCGCGACCTTTGGATGGCAGCTCGTTTGAGCCCTCTTCCCTTAAGCGCCGCGCAGCCTGCTCTGAAGATAGTCCCCCTTCGATGTGTCTCGCGCGCTGCGGATGTGATCTGCTTTCTGGTCGGGCCGAGATTGCGTTCTGCATAATTGGCTACCTCGGATACCTCCTACGATCGCAACTGTTGGCGCCACTTGATGGGAGCACCAACCGAGCAAGCAATCGAAGAAGTTGATTGTGCGCAGTAATATTTAGCACGACGTGCGCGCCTGAAATAGAGATTGCCAAGGGCAAGAGAAACAATGGATGGCGTGATCGGCTTTAGGGGCACGGATCACCTCTGTGGACGCTGGGAATATACCCAACGTCCGACACGGCATCGGTGATTCCTCTCACTTGGAGATGTGACTTATGTGAATTCCAGCGCCTTCAGCAAGTGCGGCGAAGCTCTAGGCCTACTACGCGAAACTTAGGTTGTTGGTATTCGGCAGCGGTGTTGCGATGTTGCCGTTCTCCACGAGGAGTTTACTGACCATGATGGCTCAGTCAGCGTCAGTTTTCTCGATGCTGGCGTTGAACTCATCTGCAGTCAGACCATTGCCCGTTTTGCAGCAAAGTGACGATGCAGAGGAAAGTTCTCACTGCAAACCCGATCTACCTATCGTCTACATGAAGCAATTCCGCAAATGAGTGCATTGCCCTGAAGTCGTCATCCCAGAATCGGCATGGTCGATTCCTCGATATCGGCCTGCCCGTTTAATCAAAGCAAAACCAGAGACAGTTTTAGTAAGCTCCTCGGCGCGGGAGTTTCCGGTTTTTCACCATCTTTGATCGGGGCGCCGTTATGCTTTGGCCTCCAAATAACAACAGGTCGACCGCAGCACCTATTCCTCTCAGATCTGCGCCCGACATTCCACTCTTCTGCAGAAACTCCTCCCCCTGCATAACCGCTAGAATGAGACGTCCGAGGTCCTTTGCAGGAATGACCCTAGCGAGGGACCCGTCGCGTTGCGCTTCGCGCACGACCTCCACGATCAATTCCTCCAGAGCCCGATAGACGCCACGCGCCAGTGCCGTGACATCTTTATCGATGTAGGCCAGTTCCGTCGTGCTGTTGGCAAGGAAGCAACCCCGATAAGGCTGCCCGTCAAGAGGACCGCGCCCCGGCCGAAGAAAGAGCGCACGCAGACGGTCAATTGCTGGTTGGTTCGTGGAAAGAGCACGGCGGACTTTTGTCAGCGTGTCGTCGGCATACACCTTCAGTGAGGACAGGAATAAGCGTCGTTTGTCTCCGAAAGCAGCATAGATGCTCCCCTTTCCCAATCCCGTCACTCGCATCAGGTCGTCTAGAGAAGTGGCAGTGTAGCCATTTTTCCAGAACTCGTCTCGTACCGCTGCGAGAACTTTGTCCTCGTCAAACTGTCTTCGCCCTGCCATAGCTGTTAGGCCTCGATCATTCCGCCGTCAGCGAACAATTCAATGCCGTTCACGAAACTCGATTCATCAGAAGCGAGGAAGAGAGCGATGTTGGCAATCTCCCCTGGCTGCCCGACGCGGCCAAGAGGGATCTTTTTGCCCATATCGATGTTGTATTGCTTTGCCTCTTCTTCGGTCTTGAACAAACCAGTGGCGCCTGGTGTTTCAATGGGGCCAGGGCTGACAACGTTGACGCGAATCTTCCGGCCCTTGAGTTCGTTCGCCCATGTTCGAGCAAAGGAACGAACAGCTGCTTTTGTGGAGCAATACACACCGAATCCTGCGATACCTTTGACTGAGGTAATCGAACCATTGATCACAATGGTCGCGCCCTCTGTCAAGAGCGGCAGAGCCTTCTTTACAGTGAAGAACGTACCTTTGACATTGGTGTCGAACGTCTTGTCGAACTGCTCTTCCGTGACTTGTTCCGTGGTGCCAAATTCGCCGCCACCGGCATTTGCGAACAGGACGTCGATGCGGCCGTGCTTCTGATTGATCTCTGCGTAGAGACGATCAAGGTCATCCAGTTTGCTGGCATCCGCTTGAACGCCGATTGCTCCCTCGCCGATATCCTTCACAGCGCTATCCAGAGCCTCTCTGCGGCGACCGGTGACTACAACCTTCGCACCTTCGTTGACGAAGAGCTTTGCCGTCGCCAATCCGATGCCACTGGTTCCACCCGTGATGAGTGCGACTTTCCCTTCCAGCCTTTTCATGGTTTTCCTTTCCTGCGAAGTGCGTGACCGGAGGCCGAATCTTTGACCATCCAGTCCACTATATGATGTTGGACCGTTCAGTAAAGTTTCGACTACATGTATCTTTACACTTCAGGCTTGCTAAGGCAGGTTCAACTGGGCACCAGTGCGAGCCGAACGGCGGAGGTTTTGGATCGCGGCACGGCTGCGAACTAGGTCCGCCAAATTCGTACCGGACAAACGGGACCGCATTCAGCGATTCTCCGACTTCGACGGCAGCCTGCCTTAATGAGCACATCATCGCCAATGCACTTATCGACCTAGCAATCGGTGAGGACGTATACACGTATGACATCCACTTGGGTGAAAAGTCGGCATGGAACTCATCTGCGGTCAGCGCATATGGAGCCGGCACCTATCCGGGTTGAAATCCGACAGTCCGTTTCGGGATAACTCCATACTTGCCCTGTAGCCGCCAGTTATCGTGGAACTCATGAACGAATCGGCGTAAAGTGCTGATCGTGAACACGTCACCGCGATTCCGAAAACTTTTTGTACGCCGCGGGGGTCAGAATTCGTGGAGGATTTGTCTCAGTATCATCGTTCTCCTATTGTGTTCTGACATGGTCTGGGGCGTCACGCTACCGCATCCTGCTGAGATTTCTCCGAACCCGGACCTTCCGACACTGTATAAAGAGCACGACTGGTTCAAACTTCGTTCTGCCACGCAACGTTCGAGTCGAGCAGCATTCTATAACGGGGTAGTTGCGTGTGCATTCAACGACAGCAAACGTGCAGAGCAAAAGTTCGCTTCGATTATTCGCAATCACCCCAACTCGGACGAGGCCTATGATGCACACAATCTCCTGTTTTACGCATATTTCCGCAAAGGAAACTACACGAAAGCTCAGGCGCACTTAGAACGGATGCGTCAAGTCAAGCCATCCAACGCTAGTGACCGTGCCGGGATGACGATGTTGCATAGCATCACCCGGCACGTCAAGGCGACCAAAGTTACACTCCAGTACTCCACGCTTCGGTCTCAGGTGAAAGGCAAAGTCCCGGTTTCGATCAACGGCAAAGTGGCTCACTATGCTTTCGATTCCAATGCCACCATTTCCGCGATTAGCGAGTCGGAAGCCAAGCGGTTTGGAATGCAAATCCATGATGGTGGAGCCGCCGGGGTCCATGATGCACGCGGCTCAGACGCTACGTTCCACATTGCTGTTGCAGACAGAATGATGCTTGGTACTGTGGTGCTGAGACATGTGCTGTTTCTGGTGTTTCGAGATGACCAACCTCCATTTGTGGATATGGAAGAGTCGCAACGCGGGGTTCTCGGTCTACAAGTCATGATTGCCTTGAAGAGGATTCGGTGGACCAGCGACGGCGACATAGAAATAGCTTTTCCTGCCGAGGACAAGCAAGCTACCCCCAATCTGTTCTTCGGCGGTCCCGACCTCATTACGACCATGACCGTATTCAACCAGAATCTTAATGCAGTACTTGATACTGGCTCAGAGGAAACAAATCTCTGGCCTGCGTTTGCTAGGAAGTTCCCGGAGCTAATCGAGCATTCTGGGAAGAGGTCTTCGAATCGTGTTGTTGGTCTTTCGGGTGGTGAGGAAATGGAATCCTTTGTACTACCTGAGCTTGCATCCGTTTTCGTCGTGTATCCAAGTATTGTGTGCCCGTCGGCAATCGGGAGCTCTCCATCTGAGATAAAGAGTTGTTCCTGAGGGAAATTCAATGTGAGCAGCACGTCCTTGAAAAGCGTAATTCCCAACACATGATGCTCACCCGGCAACGCCAACCCGACTGCATTGAGAAACGTATGTCCAGCTACCGTGAGCTCTCTAGCGCGGACTATATCCGCATCGGCGTTCCAGTCGCCCTGAGTTGAGGTGTGTATCGTATGGTGGCCAATGACTTCCAGCCCAAGCTGCCGCGCCTGCGCCGGAGTGACAGCGAAGTCCCAAGCAAAACCAGTATCCAAGCCGAATTTCATCCGGGCACTTCCGTTGATACTAGCTTCGATTCCATGTACGAACGGAGTTCCATCCGACAGTGGCTGGTCTCCGCGGATGCGTCCTGAGGAAGTAAGTATGAATCCGACAATGACGATGATAGTGATAAAGGTTCGAGATCGCTCCATTACACCATGTTGACACCATGCTTCGAGTCATTGTTCCTCAAATCGATCACATATGCCGCACATCGCTGCTTTCCGGGAATGAGGACGCGGATTAGAGCTTTGCGCGGCAGCGTTCATAGACAGACTGGAACAACTGAGCGAAGAATGTCCGAATCCGAATTGAGGAACACAATCTATACAAACCATCTTCTTTGGGTTCCAGATGGCGACGAAGCGTTCGATGACGGGAGCTGCGTTTTGCAGTTTGATGTTGGAAGTCGCGTGCGCCTCGTCGCCTTCAGCCGCACACAAAATCCCTTACGTGATCCAGAGAGTCTGCGTTAGGAGTGGCTGGTGGCTGAAAATTTCTACGGTGTGCTTGAGAACTGGTATTCCAGATTTGAGGCTGAATGGGCTTACCTACCCAAAATTGCTGACTAATGCAGGGCAGGCTTGTCCCGGTTCGGGATACTTCACTACTGGGGATATATCGCCACGAATGGTGCGCCATCTCCCTCTGGCATACCTAATGGATCAGCTTTCTGGAATCGGAATGAGGGAGTCGACGCGGGTGTCGGCCGTGACCTCTATACATTCTAGGAACTCATTCCTGATCAGCGCGTCGACAAGCTGCGATCCACCTCCAACCAAGGTGAAATCAAGATCATAGTCGGAGCATAGGCACCATGCCTGGTCCGCTGGCCACCAATATTCAGGGGTGAAGTTGTGCGGCTTTGCCAACTGCACAACTCCATCGAGACGTCCGTGAAAAAGTAGAGGCGCATCAGTAGCTATGAATGGTATCTCCGGGAAACGAAAAAAACACTCTGTTGTGGATGTGAATGGAGTGAGAGTGCGTACAAGCTCTTTGCACTCTTCATCATCGAGTCCTCCATCCGCAGGGCCGTAGATAAATCGTGGCCAGCACTGTGGGCTAGGGCTAAGTCTTTCAACAAACCATTGATGGTTTATTTCCGGCTTATACGGAACACCCAGCGATTCCGCAACTTCCCGCCATCGGAGTCTCGTTCCCGTGGATGTCTTTCGCTTGGCCTCGACGAAGTCCCTCACCGCCGTGCATGGAGGTATTCCGAGCGTCGCTATTTCCGTTTCTGAGAGAGGACTGTCGATATTCTCGTAGTGAGCGTCGAGACGGTGAAGCACCTTGGCGTATCGCTGGAAGATCGGCGGCAATAAATTGCAGACCAGAGCTTGCCACGACCGCGAATCTAGCCGGGGTCTGAGACGAACTCGACCATGCTGAATCCAGGCAAAGGGCGTGCTTGTCGTGCAAGGTTGCATACAGAAATTGTAGCCGCTTCGCGAGAGGCTTCGCGTCCCGTTGTGGGATACGTCATTGTTTGGGGATATATCGGGAGCTTCGGGTGTATTCCGCTATCTTCTGCATCTTACGGTGTCAAACAGCATGAATATGCACATCCCAAGTATGAAGATCATGGCCAGCTGTCGCTCTCTATCGGGACGCTCGCTCTCGAAGTGAACCTCGTTTGGCCGAAGTTTACTGCGTACCTTTAGGTGGAATTTGGGAAAGAGTAGACATGCAAGTGTGCATAGAGCAACGGCTACGAGGAGAACGATGGATACAAGGGTCACGCTATCTGCCATACAAATGGATTCTCGCACAACTGATTACTGGCGACTACAGGGCAAGTAGTGAACTATCCCGGAACGGGATTGCTCCATACTTTTGGATTATTAGACAGTTAACGTTTAGCAGCTTCCGGGAGGGGCACTCTCTTACTCAACAGAAGCCAATAGACAACGGAGGCAACCGTTGAAACCACACTCGAAATTGGAAAGAAAGGGCCCGTGCGCGCAAAACCAGCTATATGGCCACGGCTCAGTAGCAAAATGATCATCGACAAAGCCAATGGGCCCGTCAGAATGCCCACAAACGTCCACATCCGCAAAGAAATGTTGCTGATAATGCGTGCAGGTACCAGAGCAATGGGAAGGCCAACCAAGACCCAACCTGCAAAACAGAAAATGGCGTAAAGCGCAAAAAAGTGATACGCGATTAGCATTAGATACAGCAACATGGCTGCAAGCCCTGCTAGCAGCGCAAGGAACGAATATAACAGCCGCATCAAGAATCGTACGTCTGTATCTTCTGGCATCGCAGCCCTTCAGTCCAACAATCTCCGCCAACCGTATACGATGTCCGGTTTACCTGTTGCGTACAGGGCAAGTATGGACTTATCCCGAAACGGAACAGCAGGCGTGAGACGGCGACGGAGCTATACGTTTGTGACCACCTCAGGCCATCGATTGCGATGGCCTGTTTTCAGGCACTTGGAAGGGGGCTTGTGTACCCCCTTCGTGGCTATTAGTGTCTTTCGCTTCTCTAACGATCTTGCTGACCATCGCGCGTGAGATGGAATGCGCTTTGGCGACTTCTGTCAGGGACATACCACGATCGCGATCGCGCAGAACCGCGGCACGATCAATATCCAGTGGACGCCGTCCGATCTGTCGTCCCTCCAGTCTCGCGCGCCGCATACCAGCCCGCACGCGTTCGATAATGAGGTTGCGCTCAAGTTCCGCGATGGCGCCGATGATGACCACGACGGCACGCCCGAGCGGGCCGCCCGTGTCAATGTTTTCTCGGAAGCTAATGAACTCGATGTTCAAGCTATTAAGTTCGTCGAGTGTGTCCAACAAATGTCGAACCGATCGTGCGAGGTGATTGAAAGCCCAGACAATCACAACGTCAATCCTTCCCCGTTTGGCATCCCGCATGAGTTCATCGAGACCGGGGCGCTTCGCCTTCACGCCGCTGATCTTATCTGTGTATTCATGAACGATCTCCAATCCACGTTGCTGTGCTAGTGCTCGCAGGTCATGAAGTTGAGTTCGGGGTGTTGATCGACGGTGTAGACACGAAGATAAAGAGCTGCTCGTTTCATGCAGTTGCCTTCATTTCAGAGGGGTTGTCCTGTGCGATACGGCTGATTGTTGCGAGCAAGAAGATGTCATCTTTGTTGATCATGAGCATACTTGCCAGAGAGTGAAGCAGGTTCGCGTCATTTGGCACCCAGCCGGATTCGAGTGCGCACCACTGACGTTCGGTAAGATCGGATAGTTCAGCAGCACGCATAACGGTCAGCTTCAACAGGGTTCGGCGCTGTTCAACGAAGTTCGCCAACAAACGCGCAGGGATAAATGCGTAGTTATCTTTGAAAGCCATGAGTTTGTCCTGGATGTTGTGTTCAAAGAGGAACGAATCGGAAAGAAGAATGAACGCAGGTCGAACTGCATTGCAGACTCAGGGATCACGGCAGTGTTGCAGTGGAGAGGCCTGAGCCTCCTGTGCTTTGTGTTCTGCAAGCAGCACCTGCAAATGAGCTTGAAGGCTTGCACTTCGCTGGCGATTCCTGAGCTGCTTTTCACGCCTGCGTAGTTGCCCATCTCGCCGCAATGCTCGTGTCAGTCGCCCACGTGTCCGTAGGATTCGGTCTTCAAGGGAGTTGCGAGAAGGAACAGGACGGCGGCATTTGTTTCGTCGTGCGTGCCCGACGTGCAGCCCGCCGCAGTACTCGCAAGGATAGATGTGAAGTTGCTCAGTCTGAGGGAGACGGCTGGCATGGATTAGCGCGCTCAGGTAATTAGAATGGCAGAGCTTTCGCCTGCACGAATTCCATTCGTGCCATTGCGACGAAGTGTTCTCCTTGTGGTTGGGATTTCCTGTATAGAAGCGAGAGAGGATGTGCAGCGTTCAGAATGGTTGAGTGGGAAGAGTTATGAAGATCAAAACGGAATGGATTGAGGGGAAACGGCGTCGACGATGTTCGCTAATGCTCGCAGTTACAAGCTAGACAGGCGGCACAGGTGAGCCACCCGCATTTGGGACAGCGTGGTGTCTCTGGATCGCGACTGTCGACGGGTTGCTTGCAGAGGTGGCAATGATTGACTCGCCAAGTCTCCGCGCATTCTGGGTTGCTACACGGACGGGATAAGTCTTTTAAAATCTTGGTACCGGGAGGGGGACTTGAACCCCCACAACTCTTTCGAGTCTGCGGATTTTAAGTCCGCTGCGTCTGCCAATTTCGCCATCCCGGCTTGTAGGTGGGCACCCGCGGTATTTATCGTAGGCAGAACTAGTTTCGCACAGGGGCTGAACTGCTGCCAACTGATTCCTAGATACGGTCCGATGTCCTGGTGGCCTGAATCAACTCTTCCAACTTCCTGCCTATAACTCACATCACCATTACATGCTCTGCAGAACTCTGTTTGTACTGGTTCTGTTCACCACTGCTTCGGCGTTTGCCGCGTCCTTCGGATCCGCGCGTGGAATTGTGCACGATCTTCAGCACAGGCCCATTCACGGAGCTTCTGTCCTCCTGAAATCCAAATCATCCGACTGGTCCCGCACTGCGACCTCGAGCGCGACCGGAGAATTCTTGTTTACGGCTGTGCCTGTCGGAGATTACATCCTCACGGTCGACAGCATAGGATTTGCTCCGTCCTCTCAGAGCTTCTCCGTCAATTCAGGTGCGGAACCCGTAGTCCACTTCATGCTTACTCCCGCTGCTGCGAAAGAAACTGTCACGGTCGATGAGCGGGCTGAAGCTGTGTTCGGTGGTTCCGCCGCGCCTATCACAACCATAAGCCGGGCCGAAATCGCGCAAAGCCCTGGCGCCTCTCGCAGCAACAGTCTAGCCATGATTACGAACTTTGTACCGGGTTCTTATATCACCCACGATCAACTTCATATTCGTGGCGGACATCAGACGGGTTGGCTCGTCGATGGTGTCCCTGTTCCCAACACCAACATCGCATCGAATATCGGCCCTCAGTTTGACCCCAAAGACATCGACTATCTCGAAGTCGATCGCGGCGGCTATGGTGCAGAACTTGGAGATCGCACTTACGCCGTGTTCAACGTTGTCCCTCGCACCGGATTCGAGCGCAACCGAGAAGCCGAACTGGTTCTGAGCGCGGGCAGCTTTCATCAGACCAATAACCAGTTCAGCATTGGCGATCACACTGGCCGCTTTGCATATTACTCCAGCATCAACGGCAGTCGCAGCGACCTTGGCATTCAAACTCCAGTTCCGCAGGTCGTTCACGACGCCACTAACGGTTACGGAGGCTTCGGCACGATCGTCTTCAACCTCAATGCCGCTAACCAATTCCGCTTCGTGACATCCTTACGCCGCGATTATTACCAGATTCCGTACGACCCGTTTCTTAACGATATCGAGAACAATCCAACCAGCGGCCAGTATCCCACCCTGGGCCTGCGCGACGGAGATCACGAAGCAGATGCCCTCGTTAACTCCTCGTGGGTACATACGTTCAGTGCGAACGCCATGCTTACCCTATCGCCGTTTTATCATTACAATCGCGCGAATTACGACGGGCACCGCAGCGACTATCCGATCGCAACCCGTCAGGATCGCTCTTCCACCTACGCAGGAGGTCAAGTAAGTCTGGAGGTTCGTCTCCCCCGAAACCATTTACAACTTGGCATGTTTACCTTCTACCAGCGTAATCATGAGACTCTTGGCGCGATCTTCAACGATGGCACCAAGCGCGCTCCTCTTGTAGATCGCGAGCAACCAACAGGAAATCTTGTCAGCTTCTTTGTCGATGAAAAGTTCAAGCCCACGCCGTGGTTGACTCTGTCCGCAGGCGTCCGTCCGACGTTCTTCAGCGGCTCTATTTCCGAGAGCGCGATCAGTCCACGATTCGGCGCTGCACTGCAAATCCCGCGCCTACACTGGACGCTTCGCGCGTCCTACGGACACTACTATCAGGCACCGCCTCTTGTCACCGCGTCAGGCCCGCTGCTGCAGTTCGCAAACGCGAACAGTCTCAACTTCGTCCCGCTCTACGGAGAGCGCGATGAAGAACATCAGTTCGGCCTCGCAATTCCAATTCGCGGCTGGGTTGTTGATGTGAACACCTTTCGCACGCGAGCCACCAACTACTTCGACCACAACAACATTGGCGAGTCTAACGTGTTCTTTCCTGTTACGATTCAGGCCGTGCTGATTCGTGGATGGGAACTCACGGTTCGCTCGCCTCGCATTGCAAATCGCGCGCAGCTTCACCTTGCCTACTCAAATCAAATTGCCCAAGGTGGAGGCGCAATTACCGGTGGGCTCAATGCTTCCGTGCCCGAGCCATCCACATGGCCTGCTGCACTCTCGCCTCTCGACCATGACCAGCGCAACACACTCAGCGTAGGTGGTGATTTGGTATTGCCGTGGCGACTGCATGCCGCGACCAATCTCTCCTATGGTTCCGGATTCACCAACGCCTTTCCCGGCGAGCTGTATCCCGGAGACTATCTTCCATCGCACACTACCTTCGACCTAAGCTTTAGTCGGCCAATCGGTGAGCATTGTGTACTTTCAATCAACGCCCTCAATGTTGCGAACCGTCGAGTCTTGCTCGACAACAGCGTAACCTTTGGCGGCCTCCACTGGAATTCGCCTCGCGAAATCTACGCGGAAGTCCGCTATCGGTTCAGATACTGATCTCCCATCGCGCATTGCGACTCGACACCGATACAGCTCCGTCAGGCAAAAGAAAAGGCCCGCCATTTCCAGCGGGCCTTTTGTTGTTTCCTCGTTCAAACCTACTACTGTCGCGCTTCCGGTTGCTCTGTTGGGGCGAGCGGTAACGGTGTTCCTACCGGAATCTCCGGCAGCGGCTGTTCCAGCGCAATCTGCAACACCTCGTCCATCGCATCCACGAAGTGCAGCTTCATCTCTTTGCGTAAATTCTCCGGAACATCGGCCAGATCCCGTTCGTTTTCCGCCGGAAGAATTGCTTCCGTGATGCCGGCTCGATGAGCTGCCAGCAACTTCTCCTTCATTCCGCCAATCGGCAGCACCTTGCCGCGCAACGTGATTTCGCCGGTCATGCAGATGTCGCGACGCACAGGAATCTTGCTCAGTGCGCTGGCGATCGCCGTCGCGATCGTGATACCTGCCGAGGGACCATCTTTCGGAATCGCCCCCTCCGGAACATGGACGTGAATATCAACATTGCGATAGAAGTCGCGAGGAATGCCGAGCCGCTGCCAGCGCGAGCGCAGATAGCTCATTGCTGCCTGTGCCGACTCCTGCATCACATCGCCTAACTTGCCAGTGAGCGTCAGCTTGCCCTTGCCATCCACAATTGCAACTTCGGTGGTCAGAATGCATCCGCCCACCTCGGTCCACGCCAGACCCGTCACCAGACCGATCTCGCTCTTCTCATTGGCGAGCGCATCGCGGAATTTCGCGACTCCGAGGTGTGTTGCCAGGCTTTCCGCTGTGATGGTGGTCGAGTACTTCTCGCCTTCGCGTACAACCGCGCGTGCTACCTTGCGGCACACGTTTCCAATTTCGCGTTCCAGGTTGCGCACGCCTGCTTCTCGCGTGTAGTAGCGGATGATCCCGCGCAGAGCATCATCTTCAAACTGGATGTTTTCCGCCGTCAGACCAGCCTGCTCCAACTGTTTCTTAACCAGGTATTGGCGGGAAATCTCCAGCTTTTCCGGCTCCGTGTAGCCATGCAGTCGCAACACTTCCATGCGGTCCTGCAGCGGTGCCGGAATGGTGTGCAGCACGTTGGCCGTGGCGATGAAGAACACCTGCGACAGGTCATACTCCACGTCGAGGTAGTGGTCCACGAACATGAAGTTCTGTTCAGGATCTAGCACCTCGAGCAGCGCCGATGAAGGGTCGCCGCGGAAATCGTTCGACATCTTATCCACTTCATCCAGCATGAACACCGGATTCCGTGTTCCCGCCTTCTTCATCATCTGGATGATCTGGCCGGGTAGCGCACCAATGTAGGTGCGGCGATGCCCTCGAATCTCGGCCTCGTCACGCACTCCGCCCAGCGACATCCTCACGAACTTTCGCCCAGTGGCCTTCGCGATGCTCATACCCAGCGAAGTCTTGCCGACACCCGGAGGTCCCACGAGACAGA
The DNA here is from genome assembly GCF_059726255.1 of Koromonas humicola. Taxonomy (NCBI): domain Bacteria; kingdom Pseudomonadati; phylum Acidobacteriota; class Terriglobia; order Terriglobales; family Koromonadaceae; genus Koromonas; species Koromonas humicola. The sequence continues at coordinate 2,555,599 of NZ_AP040873.1, read as the reverse complement.
GAATCGAGCCCTTCGGATTCTTTACCAGTTGCCGGACGGCGAGGAACTCGAGAATCCTCTCCTTGATCTTCTCCAACCCATAGTGATCTTCGTTCAGCGTGCGCTCGGCAAAATCGATGTCGCGAATTTCCTTCGACTTCTTCTTCCACGGCACAGCCAGAAGCCAGTCCAGATAGTTGCGCGAAACCGTGGACTCAGCCGACATCGGCGGCATTGCCTCGAGCTTCTTCAACTCCTGAGTCGCCTTTTCCAGCACCTCGGGAGGCATGCCCGACCCATCGATCTTCTTCTTCAGTTCATCGAACTCGCTCTTTTCGCCGCGCCCCAACTCCTTCTGGATTGCCTTGATCTTCTCGTTAAGGTAGTACTCCTTCTGAGCGCGTTCCATCTGCCGCTTCACCCGTGACTGGATGCTGCGGTCCATGTTCAGCTTTTCGATCTCAATATCTAGCACGTCCGAAATGCGCGACAGCCGCTCGGCAGGATCGAAGATCTCCAGCAGTTCCTGCTTTTCCTCAATCGAGAGTTGCAGGTTCGCGGCGATCGTGTCGCTCAAGCGCGAGATATCATCCATCCGCACCGTCGCTGCAATCGTTTCCTGGTTCAGCGATTGGCACAACTTCACGTATTGCTCGAACAGGGAAGCGACACGTTGCATCGTCGCCTCGACCTGTGGCGTGATCTCCGGCGTATACCGGTTCACGCGTATCGAAGACATGTAGAAGCCTTCGGTCTCATTGACCTGCAGGATGCGTCCACGCTCAATGCCTTCGACCAAAACTTTGATATTGCCGTCGGGCATCTTCAGGCTCTGCACAATGTTCACGATCGTGCCTACCTGGTAAATCTCGTCCGGCTTTGGCTCATCTACACCCGGGTCGTGCTGAGTCGCGAGGAAGATTCTCTTATCTCCCGCCAGAGCCTCTTCGAGGGCACGCACGCTTGACTCGCGCCCGACGACGAACGGCGTCATCATGAATGGAAATATGACGACATCCCGAATGGGCATCATCGGCAACTTGCGGGTTTCGAATTTCTCTTTAATCAGGCTCACGCAGCCTCACTTCCCTTTAGTGGTATGCCAGTTAGATTCATTGCGAGCTGTCAGGACTCGCTAGCCCACCACGATTGTTTTCGAGCCTACTACAACGTTATAACGGCGGCAATAATTGAGATCTGCAGCAATCTGCAGCCCATTTTTGTTGTAGATGCCCATTTTGAAAGGGAACTCCGTACCTGAAAGGGTTCCCCTCGGCTATCCTCCCGCCCTCCAAAGCTTTGCGCAGCTTCCGATAGGTTACGAGAGTTAATCATGTGGTTTTTTCGCGAATGTCCTATCCTGCGTTTTCTGTTGGATGAGTTTCAGTCCGCCCCGGCTCTAAATGAAAAGCCCAGCCAGTGGAGGCTGGGCTAAAGAGTTAGTTCGATAGTGCTAAGATGCCTGCTTTTCAACTCGCGGCATCGAAACATCACGATTTTCGACCATCTCGCGAGTGACTTCGAACTCCTTGATCTTCTTCTGTCCTGGTAGCTGATACATCAAGTCGAGCATCAACTCTTCCAAAATCATTCGAAGTCCGCGGGCGCCTACCTTCCGGTTCAGAGCCTCGCGTGCGATAGCTGTCAGCGCATCGTCGGCGAACCGCAGCTTGACATTTTCGAACTCGAACAACCGCTGATACTGCTTCACGATTGCGTTGCGTGGCTTAGTCAAGATCTGAACCAGTGCCGATTCATCCAGATCACTCAGCACGCCCATCACTGGCAGGCGGCCGATGAATTCCGGAATTAGGCCAAACTTGATCAGGTCCTGTGGCTGCGCTTGCTGCAGCAACTCATCGTCTCGCTTGTGGATCGGCGTAACATCGTCACGCTGCGCATCTTCTCCGGTCTTGAAGCCCACGGAGCGCTTGCCAATTCGGCGCTCGATTACCTTCTCGAGTCCGACAAAAGCTCCGCCTACAACAAAGAGGATGTTCGTCGTGTCCACCGGCGTGAATTCCTGGTGCGGGTGCTTGCGGCCACCCTGCGGAGGCACATTGGCCACCGTGCCTTCCAGAATTTTCAGCAACGCCTGTTGCACGCCTTCGCCCGAAACGTCCCGCGTGATCGAGGGATTCTCATCCTTGCGGCCGATCTTATCGATTTCGTCGATGTAGATGATGCCGGTCTGCGCGCGCGCCACGTCTCCGTCGGCGGCCTGCAGCAGTTTCAGAATGATGTTCTCGACGTCCTCGCCAACGTAACCGGCTTCCGTCAACGTCGTGGCGTCCACAATCGCGAACGGCACATCCAGCATTTTGGCCAACGTTTGCGCCAGCAAGGTCTTGCCGGTTCCGGTGGGGCCAATCAGCAGAATGTTCGACTTCGTCAGCTCGATCTCGTTCGTGCGCTGGCGGTTCATGTAGATACGCTTGTAGTGGTTGTACACCGCCACTGCGAGCTTTTTCTTTGTCTTTTCCTGACCGATTACATACTCATCCAGAAAGACCTTGACTTCCTGCGGCTTGGGCAAGTGATTAGGCCCTGCTGCAGGAGTCGCCTCGCTGCGATCATCTTCGAGAATCGAGTTACAGACCGCGACGCATTCATCGCAAATGTACGCGCGTGGGTAATCGGAGGGAGAGGAGATCAGTTTCGCCACTGCATCCTGAGATTTGTGGCAAAACGAACATCGTAATACTTCGTCAGAACCAGACCTGGATCTCACTAATGACTCCTGTTACTTCCCGGGTAGCCCGGTATTTCTAATAAGTTGGTCCTGGACAGGAGACTGGTCTTTCGGTGCTGTCCTCGATCAACTGCATTGCCGAACACGACTGCCGTACATCCGTTAATATTCCCGCACCTACAAGGGATGTGCAAGCCCATTAGATGCCCAAAGCTTCCGCTCAGTGTGCGCTCCGACGGGAACCATAGCAATAACGTGAGTACCTTAGTCCTGCACTTTCAAAGAACCGGGCTTACTGCAACGGAGGCGAGGGAAGCTGATTCAGCAACCCTCGCCTCCGATCTATCGAGTTCGTCGTTACTATTTGTGCTTGTAGATAATGTCATCCACAATGCCGTACTCTTTCGATTGCTGGGCGTTCATGATGAAGTCGCGCTCAGTGTCGCGTTCCACCTTATCCAGCACCTGGCCTGTGTGCTTCGCCATGAGCTGATTCATCAACTCGCGCATGCGCAGGATCTCGCGGGCATGTATGTCGATGTCCGTAGCCTGTCCGGAGATTCCGCCTCCCATGATCAGCGGTTGGTGGATCAAAATCCGAGATGTCGGCAAGGCATAACGCTTTCCTGCCGCTCCGGCCGCCAGCAACATCGCGCCCATCGAAGCTGCCTGTCCGATGCAGATCGTCACTACATCATTACGGATGAACTGCATCGTGTCATAAATCGCCATTCCTGCGGTGATCGAACCACCCGGCGAGTTGATGTACAGCGAAATATCCTTTTCCGGGTCCTCGGCCGAGAGGAACAGCAATTGCGCGATGATCAGGTTCGCGACATTGTCATCAATGGGCGTGCCCAAAAAGATGATGTTGTCTCTCAGTAGCCTGGAGTAAATGTCATAGGCGCGTTCGCCCCTGCTGGTTTGCTCCACTACCATCGGCACAAGCATAGTTGTCCGGCTCCTTTACGATCCGAGGCCTAACCGCTCCTCAGTTCTGATCATTGCGCTCCCGAGACTTCGATGCTCGCCGGGGGCGCAATGATGACAAAACGTTTTAACTACACCTACTCGGACTGCTTATACAGGAAATCCAGTGCACGGTCGCACCGAAGCTGCTGGCGCAACCCGTCCAACCCGTTGTTCTCTTCCAGTTGCTTGCGCAGCGCCGCAGGGTTCTGGCGCGACTGTGTCGCCGCCGCCTGAATCTCTTTGTCCAGATCCTCCTCCGACACTTGGATGTTCTCCTTGTCGGCGATCTTTTCCAGCAACAGGTTGGCCCTCACGTCGCGAAGCGCGCTTTCCCTCTGGCCATTTCGCAGCTTGCTCAGGTCCATGCGCTTGATGTCCTCTGCGCGAAGTCCCTGCGACACCAGCGAACGCAATCCGCGCTCAAGCCGCTGATCGATGGAGTTCTCCACCAGCACGTTGGGAACGTCGATCGGGAACTTGCTGGTCAACTGCTGCAGCAGTTCGTCCTTCGCCTTGTGCTCCGCCTGATGCTTCTTTTCGTGTTCCATTCCTTCGCGGATCCGGTTGCGCAGGTCATCTAGGGTGTTCAGGTCTTCCTGTCCCAGATCCTTGACCCACTCGTCATTCAGTTCCGGAACTACCTTGGTCTTGATGCCCTTGACTTCGACGTCATAATGCAGAGTCTTGCCCGCCAGACGCTTGTCCGAGAAGTCTTCCGCATAAGTCACGTCGAAGCTGCGAGTTTCGTTTGCTTTTGCCCCACGCAGGTTGTTGGTGAAATCCGGCAACGTGTTCGCACCGCCAATTTCGACCAGCACGTCCTTCATCTCAACCGGCTCTGCGCCTTCTTCCTGGCTCGTGCTCTTGAATGCCACCGAAGCGTAGTCGCCGTCATTCAGCCCGCGGTCTTCTTCCACGTTGGCGTAGGTAGCGTTCTGTTCGCGCAGGCTGTCAATTGTCTTCTGTACGTCCGCATCGTCAACGACGATAGGCTCGGGCGTCACCTTGATGTCCTTATAGCCTTCGACTTCAAACGGCGGCAAAACTTCAAACACAGCTTTGAAGCGCATTGGCTTGTCTTCTTCCAGCTCAAGCTCAGTGACGCGCGGCTGTCCAATAGGAATCAGATTCTGCTTCTTCGTCTCTTCGCGGAACGCGCTTGGGATCAGGTGCTCCACGATTTCCGACTTGATGTCATCGGCAAACTTGTTGCGGATCAGCGTCGTGGGCACTTTGCCCTTACGGAAGCCTGGGATCCGGGCAAATTTCTGCAAACGCGTTATAGCGCTTTTCCATTCGCGCGATACGTCCTCGGCAGGAATTTCGACGGAAACTTCGCGCTCGCAAGGGTTCTTCGTTACTTCAGCGGTGGACTCGGTAGATGTCAAATCAGTGGATGTCAACGGGGTAGCCTTAACTATTCTGAAGATTTCGGCCGGAACGGCCATTTGTTCATTCTGAGAGCACATGCAGCGGCGCGACTGCCGACTGCGAACGATTCAGTGTATGAGACGAGGCGAGGGTGGGTCAAACCGAGGGCGAAAATCTTCTGGCATAAATAGCATGTGGCCTGTATCGCTACAGGCCACATCGGGATCAAGCCGTTACAGGCTTGCGGTTACCATTTTGGGATTCTGAGGCGTTACCGGGGCGACGTAGTCGAGTCCGGGGTGGTGGTCGACGAAGGCGAGCTCGTCGAAGGCGATGTCGTGGTAGTGCTGCTGCTGCCGGTGCTCGTTCCGGTGCTGCTTCCATTCGGATTGCTCATCGTACCCGTGCTCGACCCCGTGCTGCTGGGATTGCTCATGGTGCCGGTGCTGGAGCCGGTACTGCTGCCATTCGGATTGCTCATCGAGCCCGGACTGCTCGTCGTGCTGCTGCCATATGTTCCGGTACCGCCGGAGTTACCATAGGTCGAGTTTGCTCCGGTATTGGTTGAACCGGTGCTTGCTCCCGCGGAGGTTCCATCAGCGCTCGGTGAGGTGCTGGATGTTCCCGTGGTGCTGCCGCCGGTCTGGCCTTGTAGTGTCGTGTTGTTCTGCGGAGTGCCCTGCGTGTCGCCTACGTTGCTTCCGGGCATTGTGCTTGACTGGCTTGACTGTGTCGATGTGCCCGTCCCGGCGGCTGCACCGGTTCCCGATCCGCTGCCCACCGTCTGAGCAAAGGCAAACGTTCCGAGTGAAAGGGTTGCTACCAGTAATAGTTTCTTCATCTGCGCGAGTCTCCTCTGGCCGTTGCTACGGCCAAGACAAAATCCAATCTTGTGAAGTGGCGTACTCATAAGATGGGCGATCCTTCTCTGACGTTGGGCCAAATCGAGCAGCCACCTCGGAATTCCGGCCCTACTACCCTCATTAGCCCTGCCGTTCCGCCAAGCGAAAGTCACTGGCGCGCTTTGACCCACCTGGCGACACCGGCGTATCCCGCCTGCAGGTGACACGCACCGGCGTATATTTCTTCCGTGGCTCCCGAAATAACTTCCAAACGCAAGCCCGCCCAGCCAACACCGCTGTCCGTTCTCGAAGCGGAAGTCATCAACTGCTTTCGTTGCCCTCGCCTTGTGGAATACCGTGAGCGTATCGGTCGGGAAAGACGCCGTGCCTATATGAACTGTGACTACTGGGCCCGCCCTGTTCCGGGCTTTGGAGATCCACACGCCCGTGTGCTCGTCCTGGGCCTTGCCCCCGGCGCTCACGGCAGCAATCGCACTGGCCGCCCGTTCACCGGAGACGCCTCTGGAAACTTCATGTATCCCATTCTCTATCGGCTCGGATTTGCCTCTCAGCCCACCGCGGTAGAAAAAAATGACGGCCTCACTCTCCGCAATCTGTGGATCACCGCCGCCGTACGTTGCGCGCCTCCCGACAACAAACCCCTCCCCTCAGAGATCGCCAATTGCTCCGAGTACACGGATCGCGAACTTGCTTTGCTGAAAGATGTGAGGGTGATCGTCGCGCTCGGCAAAATTGGCTTCGATGCGTACCTAGACGCACTTCGGCGACAGCAAGTGATCCAGCGCAAGAGCGAATACACCTTCGCCCACGCCGCTGAATACCGAATGCCGAATGGCATCACGCTTCTTGCCTCTTATCACCCTTCCAATCAGAACACTGCCACTGGCAAACTCACGACAGCAATGTTCGAGGCCGTCTTCTTACGCGCTCGTGAGTTGTCAGAAAATGGCCAGTGACTTTGAATGATTTCCTGCTTGCATATATTGTGTGTGGCCAGGCAGTTTACGCCGACTATGGCGTGAGGTCATCCGCAGGGAATTGGTCGCTACGGCTTCCGAGTTCTGCACGTCTCGCGCCCCGGAGTGTTCGACCCACTTGAGAGCCTAGTTCGTAAAATCCCGACAATTCAGAACCGTTGCGACCGGTGAAAGCCTTGCGTCGCCCAACCACCGCACGGCAGTGGCCCATGCCATTGCCCATTTCAGTCATGAACCGGTGGACTGCTTGAGCATCACGATCCCTGCTCGACGCTTCGTGAAGCGCGTCAGCATTCAGCAGATCCACTGCTTTCATGAACGAATCGATGGAGGAGAATGAAAACTACTACTGTTCACAACCTCCAGGCTGCCGCCGCAGTCTGTGTCGCCACAACCCTCGTCGCATGCGGAGCAGGTGCAAGTCATGAGAAGACATCCGCTCCTGTTGCCGCCGCAGTATCCGTTACGCCTCAGTCTGCAACCGTTAATCACGGAAGCAAACAGCAGTTCAGTGCTTCTTCCAGCGCCATCACTTGGTCGGTTGACAACATCGCAGGAGGCAATGCCGCGGTTGTCACCATTAGCACCTCGGGGCTCTACACCGCACCCTCGTCCGATGGCACGCACACCGTCGCGGCCATTCCCCAGGACGATGCGTCCAAGGCTGGCATAGCCACCGTGAAGATCGCAGCAGCCTCAACGAGTACGTCATCTGGAGCGGGAAACAGTACTGGAACAAACGGTAGCAGTACGAGCAGCAATCCATCATCGGCGAGCGGTTCTGGCAGTAGTAGCTCCGGTTCCAACAACAATTCGGGCGGCAATTCGTCGTCTGCGTCGAACAACCAGCCTGCGAACACCAACACACCCAGGCCCACCTTTGCCAACATCGACGAAATGCCTGGATGGAGCAGTTGCGGTTCGTGCGCTGGCGAAGGCGGACACGGTCCTTCGGTTCCGTATTCCATCTCGCAGTACGCCAACTCTCCATCGATGGACGGCAAGTCCGCGCATTTCTGGATCGGCGGAAAGACGCCATTCGGCAACGCGCTCTGGTGGAAGGAACTCGCTGTAAAGCCAAGTGCCTCCCACTTCATCTACAACCTGTATTTCTATTACACAAACGCCGGAGCTGTGCAGGCGCTTGAGTTCGATGGGAACCAGGTCACAGGCGGGCGCAGATACATCTTTGGACACCAATGCAACGTCGCTGCACATCAGTGGGACGTCTGGAACAACGCCGCCACCGCATGGGTCCACACCGGCGTAGGTTGCTCGGCCCCACCCACCTACACATGGAATCATGTTGTGCTGGAGTTCGAGCGCGTCAACGGACAGGAGCATTTCATCTCCATCACGCTCAATGGCAATAAGTCCTACATCAACCGTTATTTTGGCTCCAAGCCAGCCGGAGGCGAGGAATTGAATGTCGCCTTCCAGATGGACGAAGTCCGAAACGCTACCAACTACGATGTCTGGCTCGATCGCGTGAACCTCACCGCCTGGTGAGTCCACACTGATTAGCAGCGCACGCCCGGGTGCCCCACCCTAAACTCGCGTTTTTCGAGTTTAGGGTGGGTAGTTGACCTTGTTTTTTGCTTTTGCTGTCATCCTGAGTCGCAGACGAAGGATCCTTACGCCCTTCCCATCTTCGCCTCTGCCTCAGGTCACCTACGCCCAACCCTGTCAACCCTCAAAACCGAAAATTATCAACTAACATCGTGAAAACAAACCACATCCTCCTGCTCTCCCACTGAGGGATAGCCCTCCCCCATGTGGTACTCTGAAGTTAGGGGGTATCTAGTGGTCCTAAGTACCTTGTTTTCAAATTTTTGACGGGAAATATAGGGGGAGGGGTGCGACCCGTGTTGCGCTCGCTCAAACCCTAAAAACGAAGTCCGAAAACCTCTGCATTCCTGATCTTGTCCACCTCGATTATGGCAATCCACTCTCCGTTGATTGCGGCTTTCCACACAATCCTTCCGTGCAACATGCGAGCAATCGCTTGCGGCGGCAAGTCCTGATGGAAATCGAAGTAGCGCGTCTGGATTCGCGTCCATCCCGGAATGCGCTGGAAAACGCCGCGCTGCGGCTCGAACTTAGTTGAGAACGCCACGACGACATCGAAGCTTTCGGGTTGCTGGCCAGCGCGCAGCACTTCCTCAGGTGTGAAGTTCTCGACGCGCACAACGGTCAACGGCTTCTGCACATAGCCGAGGAACGGACGATTCAGCTCGTCCGATGCGGGCCACGCGGTCAGAATCCGGTCTTCTGCATAGTGCTTCTCAACATAGCTCGCCGCCTCCTGATGCATGCGCACAAACCGCGTCCATGTCAGGTTATCTTCCGGAGAGATGAACCATGGAGGATTGAAGAACAGCGCTGCCATGAAGGCGACCGCGCATCCCGCAACCCAGAGCTTCCATTGCGGTGCATACATGCGGAGCACATTCGTCGCCAGCAGAACCGTGAGCGGTACCGCCGCGATCATGTAGCGTGCCAGCAACGCGCCGCCGACTACCGAGAACTCCGCCACTTGGGCAAGGATCACCAATATGAGCAATAGCTGCACGCTCGGGGCAATTTGCCTTTGGTGGCCCACATCCGCCTTGTGTTGGCGAATGCCAAGAGCATCTGATGATGCGGACCGCGCGCTCCATACCAGCACTACCGCCGACGCCGTAAGCACGAACAGGTTCATGTACCCTGTCGCGTGCCACAGCCGCATCAGTCCGGCAAACAGGATGCGCGTCGGTGTGACCGTCGCTCCGACGTTGTAGCGCAAGTAGTCGGGATTCCCAAAGACGTGTCCGGTGCGATGGAAGTGATACGCATACCACGCAACCAGCGGCAGCAGCGAGATTAGGTACGCCGCGCTGCGCAACACAGTCTCACGTCTGACACACCACTTACCTGCCAACTCGGGACGAACCTTATACGCAATCGCTCCCAGCAGGTCAGCCCCAAACAGGGTCAGCGTGATCGCAACTGTCGTCTCCTTTGCCACCGCCGCAAGCGCGGCAAACGCGACTGCTTGCCATCGGAACCCCCGCAAATGCGCATCCAGCGTCCACAGCACCAGCGCGAAAGCCGCGATATCCAACTGGGCCATCATGCACTGCGAGAAGACAGTCGGAGACAACGCCGTAAGCACAACGGTGGCGATGGCCACCTCTGGACCAGCAACCCGTCTCGCGATGCTCCACAGCGCTGTGAACCCGAATGCTGCCACGATCAGCATTGCCGTGCGCGTGATCAGTGGAGTGTAGACCGTCAGCTTCCAGCACAGAGCCAGCCAGATCATCACCAGCGGTGGGTGAGCATTGGATAATGTGGTGTGCGGAATCAGGTCACCGGTGAGCAGCAGATCGTGAGCGGCTGGGATGAAGTATCCCGCCTCGTCCCAGAAATAGGGGAGCCCGAGCCAAGGCAGGTGTAGCAGCCATAGCCCGGCAAACAGGATGGCAAACCCCAGCAGATCCCGGACCAGAGAGTCTGAGGCAGGGGGGTGCGGGGGCTTGCTGTGCATGCCTAGTGAATCGGTCCGTTCTGTGCGAACTGCGGATCGATTTTGATTTCGCCGAAGGTCTGCTCGTAGTTAAGGACGTTCTGGTTGAGCATGATGGCCAGTGCCTTTGCCTGCTGCGGGCTCAGGTAGATTCCCTGGAAGTTGCGCAGCTCAATGCCGGGGCCATTACCCGGGACTGCCATGCCGAACGCCAGGAAGAAGTCCCATACGCTCATGCGAACTTGCACGCTGTTTGAATAGCCCTCGCGGTAATCCTCCGAATTCTGGATACGGATTTCGGGCTGATCATCATTGTTATTGAAATTAGACATTGGAGAGTCTCCGAAAGACAGCCTAACAAAGTTTGCCCGGAATGGCACGACGACGGCGTTCCAGGTGTCGCCAACAAGTGAGCATTTTACCGCTCTACTTCGACCCCGATTGTGGCATCTCAGATAAACGCATCTCCCGCTCTTCATGGGAGATCCACGAGGTGACCGATGCCAAGTTTGGAGCACACCGAGCTGGTCGCGGCAAAACCATTCCTGATTGAGCAGGACTACTCCAAATACACACCTGGCCAGCATGCGCTCTGGAGCGAACTGGTTGAGCGTCGCATGTCGCAACTGCGACAGGTTGCATGTCGCGAGTACCTTGAGGGCTGGAATGCGCTCGGGTTGGAGCAGAAACAGATCCCGCATCTCCCCGAGATCAGCCGCAAACTCGAGCAACGTACTGGCTGGAAGGTGCAGCCCGTCTCGGGCTTTATGCCGTCACGCGCGTTCTTCGAGATGTTGTCCAATCGTCAGTTTCCAACTACCACTTGGCTACGAAGCCGCGAGTCGATGGACTACATCCCGGAGCCGGACATTCTGCACGATGCATTAGGGCATCTGCCCATGTTTGCCGAGCAACGATTTGCCGATGCCGTCGCCGAGTATGGTCGCGTCTGCTACTCAATGGAGAGCGAAGAGAAGTTAGAGCGCATGGGACGCCTGTACTGGTACACATTCGAGTTCGGTTTGATTCGGCAAGATGGACAGGTGAAGGTCTATGGCTCGGGAGTGGCTTCATCGCAGGCCGAGTGCACGAATGTGATTACGGGCGGCTGCGAAATTCGTGATTTCAACGTCGACGAAGTGCTGAACGCAACAGTGAAAGTCGATGAGGTTCACAAGCGACTGTTTGCTATCAAATCATTTGATGAAGTGATGGGAGCAGTGACAGAGGCGAGGGAAATCGTCGAGAGAGTCAAAGCCGCATAGGGATTCAGAGCCCGCCCATTATTGAGGGCGGGCTTCGTTCTATCGTGTGGCTTCAGTGACGTTGGAGAGCGCTGCGCTAGGGCGGCCAATACGCATGCAGCTTACGATCATAGCGACGAACGAAAAGCAGGCGCCGACCAGAAGAGAAGTCGCGTTACTCGCACCAGCAAATTTATTGAAGATCAATGCCACAAGTGCCGCGCCAAGGGTTTGACCTGTGAGGCGTGCAGTTCCAAGCATTCCACTGGCGGCTCCGCTTCTCTCGCGTGGGGTTGAGGAGATGATCTCCCGATTATTGGGCGCCTGGAAGAATCCAAATCCCATACCGCAGACCGCCATTCTCCAGCATATGGCAAATGCTCCAGCATGATGCGGCATGGAAAGCAGCAGCAGAAGGCCCGAGGTCAGAGTGCCCAACCCTGCTCCGGCCAGGATACCTACTGGATACCGATCTGCGAGATACCCGGCGATTGGGGCGGCAATCATGGTCGCCAAAGGCCACGGGGTAATCAGAAATCCACTTTCGATCTGAGTCCTGCCCAGAACATTCTGCAGAAAGAATGGAAGCGAAACATAGGCCAACATCTGCGCAGTGAAGGATCCTATCGAAGTACCGATGGAAAGGCTAAACACTGGGCTGCGAAAAAGGTCGACTGGAAACAGTGGCGCTGGCTGCGCGATTTGTCTGCGCACGAAAGCTGTTCCGATCACGATAGCTGCGGCAAATTCACAACCTACAACCCATCTTGGTTCGCCATGGCCGAGTGCCTCGATGCTGGCCAGCAAAGAGCCGAAGGCAAGAGCACTCAACACCGCGCTTCGAATATCGAATTCGCGTCCTGACCCCGAGGTTTTGGGGAGAGTTATCGATGAGATGATCAGCGCAAAGATGCCCATCGGAACATTGATAGCAAACAGCCAGGGCCACGGAGCGATCGCAAGAATTGCTGCGGCAATGGTAGGTCCCAAAGTTGAGGATACAGCTACGGCCATAGCGTTCAGACCTACTCCTCTACCAAGCATTCTCGCGGGGAAGATCATGCGCACGATTGCCAGGTTGACGCTGACAATTCCAGCGGCGCCGATTCCCTGAGCAAAACGGGCCAGCGCTAATCCGAGCAGAGAATGGGAGAGCGCGCAGAATAGGGATGAGATGGTGAATAGAATGAAGCCTGCTCGGTACACCCTCGTATAACCGACAATGTCCCCTAATGCCGAGAGCGGAATCAGAAGAATGACAAGCGCGAGCTGATACGCATTCACAATCCAGATTGAAGATGCGGGGCTTGCGCCGACTTCTCGCGCAATGGTGGGCAGCGCGACATTCGCAACCGTGCCGTCGATCACAGTCATGCCAACCGCAATTGCTATGGTTAGCATGGCCCAGTATCTTCGAGGTGTTGGAAGACCGTCGTGTTCGTCTGAAGCCGCGTTTTGCGTGGGTTCCTGAGGTTCTACTTCACACCCTGTTTGGCTCTTGTTCTGTTGATACCCACAACGCGTCATTCCCATCTCTTGCCTTCAGAATACCTGACCACAGCGCATCACACAAAGACCACGCTCCGAATGAATTATGGAATAGGAGTCGTCGTCAGCTTCTTCACGTCATTGATGAGCGCAGCCACGCCTTGATCCAGATCCTTGCGCTTATTGGAATCCAAGATTGCCCCATCAAACTGCTCGCAGATTGTCCAGAGTGTCACGTGGGTTCTGGGGTCGATGATATGCAGTTCCAATTGACGCTTCGTGCGCTCACCTTCTTTCCTGAAGAGGGTAGGGGAGACAGTTACGAATCGAAGTTCCAGAACTAAATCGGCCTCTGCCGGGCTCGAAAGAAGTTCGAACCTTCCGAGCGTCTTCATGCCTGCATAGAACTCGTCGTAGGGAAGGTTGGGCGGAATGGTGTCCGCTGTTTCGACCGAACTTCCTCCATTCGCGATAAACACCTTCGTCGCCATTAGTATTTGCGTGGGGACTGGCGCAGGAGCCGGGTCTTTGACTCCGGCAAACAATGCAGGGATGAAGCAGATGCCAAACGCCAGAACCACGATTGTTGGAACGTCTCGATTCATAGCTCCTCCATCCAAATGTCAGCTCATCGTACTTCCGCCCCGAAAGCGAAGTCGAGAGAACGCGCAGGGAATTTAGGTAAACAAGCGTGAACCTCGTCCGACTGTGATCACCTATCGAGGTGACGTCTATGTTTGCAAGCTCGAAGTAGAATCGATGATGTGAATTCTCATTTTTATCGGGGACGCGTCGCGCCCTCGCCAACCGGCTACCTGCATCTGGGGCACGCTCGGACATTCTGGCGGGCCTTCGAGCGGGCACGGCAGGTCGGAGGCATACTGGTTTTTCGCAACGAGGACCTTGATACCCAGCGATGCCGTGCCGAGTTCGTATCAGCCATGTATGAAGACCTGCGCTGGTACGGCATTGAGTGGCAGGAAGGACCCGATGTTGGTGGACCGTATGGTCCTTATTCGCAGAGCCAGCGGCGGGAATTCTATCTGGCCGCATGGCGCAAACTCCTGAGCGAGGGCTGGATCTATCCCTGCACGTGTTCGCGTAAAGACCTTGTGATGTCGGCCAGCGCACCTCACGATGACAATGATGAGCCAGTGTATCCGGGCATATGCCGCCATCGAAGGATCGAGGCAGCCGCGCCGGGCGGTTTCAACTGGCGCTTCCGCGTGCCCGATGGCGAGCTGATCGAATTTGAAGACCAACGTTTGGGCCATCAAGCCTTCAAGGCGGGCATGGACTTCGGCGATTTCGTAGTATGGCGGCGCGATGACGTTCCCGCATACCAGCTGGCTGTCGTTGTAGATGATGCAGCCATGAAAATCACGGAGGTAGTTCGGGGCGAAGACCTGCTGCGTTCTACCGCCCGGCAAATTCTGCTGCAAAGGGCACTCGGGTTTAAGAGTCCGACCTACTACCATTGCGAACTGATGAAAGATGAAGCAGGCCTGAGACTCGCTAAGCGCCACGATTCCTTGAGCCTGCGCGAGTTGCGTGGGCAGGGGTTCTCGCCCGAGCAGGTACGGGCTATGGCCGAGAAATTAGAACGACCAGTATCAAAAAGTGACTAAAATCACAGAGTCACGCCCGACCCTGCGTTCTATGATCAAAATGCGCGCGGGCAGAACTTGGATCCGCATCCTCTGAACCCGGTACCGCGCAAGGAGACTAGAGAGATGGCCTACGTCATTACCGATACCTGCGTGAAAGACAACCTCTGTGCCGATTCCTGTCCTAGCGGTGCGATCCACCCCACGACGGACGAGGCCACGTACGAGGCTGCTCCGCAGCTTTACATCAATCCGGCCGAGTGCATGGATTGCGGCGCCTGCATCGCGGAGTGCCCGACGAATTCGATTTACCCTGCTGATGAACTGCCCGGGGACAAGCAGGACTTCGCAGAAAAGAACGCTGCTTACTACGCTTAATCTGGCCTTGGCTTAAGGAAGCGGTTCTTCGACTACATTCGTTTCGAAATAGATCATCCCAGTGCTTCGGCCTGGGATGATCTGTTTGCGCCAATGTTCGTTGCATTCCGTCCAGCACCGATAGAAGATACACATGTAGTCATCCGTATTCAGCCAAGGAGCGTAATCCTTGAACTATCCACACTGGCAATTAGCGATACCAGGCGGCATGTTGATTGCGCTGGTCGCGGTGCTACATGTCTTTATCTCCCATTTCGCCGTTGGTGGCGGCTTCTTTCTCGTGGCCACCGAGCATCTGGCTCGTCGGAGGAACGACGGTGCAGTGCTGGAGTATTGCCGGCGTCACTCGAAGTTCTTTGCCCTGCTGACGCTCGTGTTTGGCGCGATCAGCGGAGTTGGTATCTGGTTCACCATTGGGCTTGTCAGCCCCGAAGCCACCTCGATGTTGATTCACACGTTTGTTTGGGCATGGGCCATCGAGTGGATCTTCTTCTTTGTTGAGATTGCGGCGGCCATCATTTACGCCAACACGTGGCAGAGCCTACCTGCACGCGAACACCAGATCGTCGGCTGGATCTACTTTGTTGCGGCTTGGATGAGCCTGTTCATCATCAATGGGATTCTCACTTTCATGCTGACACCCGGGCGCTGGGTGCAGACCCAGAACTTCTGGGACGGAATCTTCAATCCGACATTCCTGCCATCGCTCGTGGCTCGAACTGCAGTCAGCGTCATCCTGGCCGGTATCTTTGGATACATAACGCTGCCACGGAACGAAGGCCGTGAAAGAATCGCTCGCTGGTCGTCCCTGTGGATCGTCGTTGGCTCGTTGGTGCTTCCGTTGTCCTTGTGGTGGTACTTTGCGCTGATTCCGAAGTTTTCGCAGGTCTATATGAATGGTGTGCTGGTCGGAGTACGGCACGCGATTCGTGGCGGTGTTGGGTTCACCCTGACGGCGTTGTTGCTCGCGCTGATCTTTGGCCTTTGGAAGCCGCGCTGGATGCGTGCTCCTGTGGTGGCGGTGCTTGTGCTGTGTGGTTTGGGCATGATCGGTGCGGGCGAGTATCTGCGCGAGTTTGTTCGCAAGCCGTGGGTCATCAATCAGGTCGTATATGCGAATGATCTGCGCACGACTCAAGTGGAGACCTTGCAGCAGACAGGTGTGAGTCACACAGCAAACTTCCTGCTGACGGACAACACGGCTGGTGTGGAGTACGGAAAGAATCTCTTCCAATTGCAGTGTGCAAGCTGCCATGCCGAGGGTGGATATCGCGGAATGAGGCAGCGGGTGGACGGATGGGACGCCGATTTCGCGGCCGACATCCTGCAACACATTCACATGCTTCGCGGCACGATGCCTCCTTATTCAGGAAACGAGCAGGACCGCAAAGCTTTGGGACAGTATCTTGCTTCTCTGAATTCGGAATGGAAATTCAACATCACGGACGCGAATCGGCTTGAGGTGGGCGAGAAAGTTTTTGGCGCACGTTGCGGACATTGCCACTCGGTCAATGGAAACTTCCGGCCTTTGCGAGGTGCGTTTGAGAATGCGACAGCCGCACAAGTGCAGGACGTATTCCCAGCACTCGACTCCATGAGCAGCAATATGCCGAAGTTCAATGCTCCCGATGATCAGGCGCAGGCGCTAGCGTTCTACATTGCGCATGAGGCAAACAAGCCTGTGCCGCACAAATCGAGCCCGGCTGACATGCCTACCGGCGCTACGCATTCTGAATTGAAATTGCCCACTGCGCACCGTGCAATCGCAGGCGGCAGGGAGGTGCGCTAATGCAGACCGTTCCTATTCCGCATGTTGATCCGTTGCCTTTGCCGGGGCCGGTGTGGCTATTCACCGCGCTTCTGCTCGTGGTATTTACCTTGCACGTGGTGGCAATGAACTCCGCACTGGGCGGAGGAATTTGGACGCTATGGAACTATCTCCGGGGGCGCAACTCGGAGCACCCCTATTCGCGGCGGCTCGCTAACGAGCTGTCACGAATGCTCCCAGCGTTCCTGGCGTTTACGGTCACGCTCGGGGTCGCGGCGCTGCTTTTTGTGCAGGTACTCTACGGGAACTTCTTGTACACCAGTTCCATCCTGATCGGCTCGCTGTGGCTGATGGTAGTTCCGCTGGTGATGGTCGCCTATTACGGCTATTACTACTTCTCCTACACGGCCGCGACGGGGAAGGGAAACGCCGCATACGTGCTGGCGCTGTCGGTATGCGTGCTTCTTGGTATTGCATTCATATTTGTTAACAACATGACCCTGATGCTCGGCCCCGAGCGCTGGCTTACCATGTACCGCGCGCACCCGAACGGGTGGAACCTGAACCTCGGTGATCACAGCGTCCTTCCGCGATACCTGCACATTGTGAATGGTGCAGTTGCGCTGTTCTCGGCGATTCTCGCTCATCTCGGCATGCGCAAGATGAAGGCTGATGTCGAGTACGGGCGCTGGATTGTGCAACGTTCGGCGCTGGTCTTTGCTGCGTGCACGGGATTGCAATTCCTGCTCGGCATGTGGCTACTGCTGGCAATTCCACGCGAGATTGCGATGACCTTGTTGCGCGACCCGCTGGCTGGCGCGGTGTTTGGAGTGGCGCTGATGTCCGTGATCTCCGCCATGTTGCTGATTCTGATTGGCAGCCTTTCCGAGAAGCCTTCGAAGCTGGTGCATGCGGGGTTCGGCATGTCGCTGGTCACGCTCTTCCTCATGGTGTGCCTCCGGTATTTGCTACGGGTGGCTTATCTCAGGCCATATGCAAATCTCAGTGGGCTGGCAGTGCATTCGCAGACTGGAGTTATCGTCCTGTTTCTCGTGTTGTTTGTCGGCGGGCTGCTGACGGTCGGTTACATGTTGTGGCTCGTGGCCAGGAGCAAGAAAGCGCAAGTGATGGCGAAGACTACAAGCGTCTGATGCATACACCTTAGAAACTGGGGCGGCGTTCGCGTCGCCCCGTGTTTATGCACGCATATTCATAAGAATTATTCACAGATAACGCAAATTCCCCTTCAAAAACGTTGACGCGGGCTCTGAATGAGCTGCATACTTATACGGTCCCCTGAATAAAAATTCTGGGTTGGCTGGAAGCTTATGTCGAAATTGTCGCGTCAAAATTTGATCCTGGACCTGGTGCAGCAGGAGTCCGTTGCCAACCAGGAACAACTGCGCAAGCTGCTTTTGCGGCAGGGCTTTGACGTTACGCAAGCTACGCTGTCGCGCGACATCAACGAACTCTCATTGGTAAAGAGCCCTGCCGGGTATCGGGTTTCCACTGGTGATCAGCAGGCTGAACCAGCATTTCATTCGGCTGGGCGCCTGGTTCGCGAGTTTGTGATCGAGGTGCGCGAGGCGCAGAACCTGCTGGTCATCAAGACGGCAACTGGATCGGCGCAGCCGGTTGCTGCGGCTATCGATTCGGAAGGCTGGTCAGAGATCGTAGGTACTGTCGCCGGGGATGACACCATTCTGGTGATTTCTCAAAACAAGAAGAATGCACACAAAATGTCGTTACGGATTAAAGGGATGATGCAGTGAGCGCGGCCAAGATCAAGGCCGCAGTGATGGGGGCTACAGGGTACGCGGGATTTGAATTGGCGAGATTGCTACTTCGCCACCCGAATATGGCTACTCCGGTGTTTTTGACCCGGGAGAGCGCAAAAGGTACCCAGGAAAGTTTGTATCCGGAGTATGCCGCGAACACGAGCTACCCGCTGGAACCGTTTTCATGGGAATTGCTCAAGACGCGTGGCGTTGATGTTTTGTTCCTCGCTACTCCGCACGAGCTTTCGCGGGAGATAGTTCCGGAAGCGCTGGCGAAGGGGTTGCGTGTTGTCGATCTGAGCGGTGCGTGGCGCTTGAAAGAAGCGACCAATCGCGCTGTTTATAAGTTCGAAGACAAAGATCCTGCTACGGCGGCGAAATTGGATCAGTCGGCGGTCTATGGACTGCCTGAACTGCATCGAAAAGAAATTCGGGATGCAGCGTTGGTCGCGAATCCCGGGTGCTATGCCACTTCGGTGATTGTAGCTTTAACGCCGCTGGTGCGGTCGGGATTGGTCGACACCCATCGTGGAGTGGTTTGTGATTGTAAGTCGGGCGTTTCTGGCGCGGGAAAGAAGCCGACTCAGAAAACGCATTTCGTAGAGGTGGCCGAGAACTTTTCCGCGTACTCGGTGTTTGGTCATCGCCATACTGGCGAAATCTTGGAACAGGCAGGGTTGCATGCTGACGAACTCATCTTTACTCCACATCTACTGCCGATTCCCCGCGGCATACTTTCGACGATCTATCTAGGGCTGGCGAAGCCGGTCACTCCGAACGAAATTCAAGCAGTGTTGCGCGAATTCTACGGCGACGCGCATTGGGTCCGGGTTTATGACCATGGATTCCTGCCGCAGATTCAGCATTCACTGCGGACAAACTATTGCGATGTGGGGTTTCAACTGGCCCCGGATGGAAAGCGACTCATCGTGGTGTCCTGCCTGGACAACCTGATGAAAGGCGCAGCGGGTCAGGCGCTCCAGAACCTGAACGTGATGTACGGCTGGAGCGAGAAAGAAGGGTTCTGATGATGAAACTCGTGGTGAAAATCGGCGGTGCGGCG
The DNA here is from genome assembly GCF_059726255.1 of Koromonas humicola. NCBI lineage: Bacteria > Pseudomonadati > Acidobacteriota > Terriglobia > Terriglobales > Koromonadaceae > Koromonas > Koromonas humicola. The sequence continues at coordinate 2,535,911 of NZ_AP040873.1, read as the reverse complement.
CTTGAGGACAAGTCGCTGCTTAAGAAGTGCGTGCAGGCGATTGCCGATCTCGCATCAGAAGGGCACAAGGTTGCCGTGGTGCATGGTGGTGGCAAGGCTTTGACGCAGACGCTCGCGCAGATGGGCAAAGAGTCCACATTCGTGAACGGTCTTCGCGTGACGGATTCGGATACGCGTGATGTTGCGTTGATGGTGCTGGCAGGACGCGTGAATAAGCAACTCGTGGCAGCGATCACTGCAACAGGTCAGGCTGCAGTCGGACTTTGCGGCGGAGATGGCGCGGCTTTTCTGGCACGCAAAAAGCAGACCAAGGGTGGTGATCTCGGGTACGTCGGGGAGATCAGTTCGGTTGATTCGCGATGGATCGAAGCAATCTGGAACAACGATGGAATCCCTGTGATTTCCAGTCTTGCTCTGGGTTCGGACGGCGAGTACTACAACGTAAATGCAGACCAGATGGCATCCGCATGCGCTTCGGGGTGCAAGGCTGACGCGTTGATCTTCCTCACCGATGTTGCGGGAGTAAAGGGGCAAGATGGCTCGGTTATTCGCTGGCTCTCCATCAGCGAGATTCCGGAACTGGTGAAGTCGTCGGTGGTTTGCGGCGGGATGTTGCCGAAGCTGCAGGCTTGCCAGGAGGCTTTGCGTTCAGGAGTACAGCGCGTTCGCATTTTGCCCGCGCTTGAGGCTGGCAGTTTGCCGGCGTTCTATCAAACCAAAATTGAATGTGGCACGGAGGTCATGGCGTCGTGAGTCTGAGCAAAGTACAGAAACTGGAAGAAAGATATCTGCTCCACACTTACGACCGCCACCCTGTGCAGTTGACCCATGGTAAAGGCGCGTACCTCTACGCCGAAGACGGTAGCAAGTATCTCGATTTCCTGAGCGGAATCGGCGTGATGGCGCTTGGCTACTCGCATCCGAAGATCACGAAGGTGATCAAGGAACAGGCTGGCAAGCTGGTTCACTGTTCGAACCTGTTTTACACGGAGTTTCCTTCGGCGCTCGCACAGCGTCTAACGAAGCTTTCGGGACTAGACCGTGCGTTCTTCTCCAATAGCGGCACGGAAGCATGGGAAGGTGCGTTGAAGATTGCGCGCGCCGTGGCGAGCAGCAAGGGACTTTCGAAGCGCACAAAGTTCCTGGCACTCGAGAACTCGTTCCACGGACGGACGATGGGTTCGGTGGCAACGACCTACACCGAGAAGTATCGCAAGCCTTTTGCTCCGGTCATGCCCGGTGTGACATTCGTGAAGTTCGACGATGTCGAAGACCTGAAGAAGAAGTTTGATGACACGGTCTGCGCGATTTGTATCGAACCCATTCAGGGTGAGGGCGGAATTCACCCTGTAAGCCGCGAATTCATGAAGGCTGCTCGCGAACTCACGCAGAGTACTGGCGCGCTGTTGTTGCTGGACGAGATTCAGTGTGGATTAGGACGTACGGGCAAGATGTTTGCTTTCCAGCATTATGGCGTAAAGCCTGACGTGGTCACGCTGGCAAAGCCCCTGGCTGCTGGACTGCCGCTGGGAGCAATTCTGGTGACAGAAGAAGTCGCAGGCGTGATCCATCCTGGCATGCACGGCACGACCTTTGGCGGAGGCCCGCTGGCGTGTGCTGTGGCATTAGAAGTATTGAAGGTTATGGACGAAGAGAAGATTCTCAGCCATGTGAAGCAGGTGGGGAACTACTTCTTTAACGAGTTACAGAAGCTTGATGCGCGCCATGGCTCGATCCTTGACGTGCGCGGTGTGGGATTGATGGTGGGTGTTGAACTGGACTCCGCCGATCTCGCCAAAGCCGTGCAGAAAGCCCTGCTCGAACAGAAGATCATCATCAACCGCACGCATGAGACGGTGCTGCGATTCCTGCCGCCGTACGTCGTGACTGAAAAGCAAGTGAAATCCGTAGTGGAAGCGCTCGACCGAGTACTGTCCTCCTGCGCGTCATCTGGCGACGCTGCGCCTGCACCAAAGCGCAGCCCTCGACAGAGGCTCCTAAAGGCATCATCAGCGAGCAACGCGAAGTAACGTTCCCGGATCGCAATCGGGATTCTAGAGGAGGACAACGCCATGGCGACACGGCCGTTGGAAAAGAATGATATTGGCGATACGGTCCCTGCACCGGTATTGAGCGATCTCACATCGATGAGCGATCTGAAGCCTTCCGATGCCGAATTCCTTCTGGGACTTGCGGCAAGGGTGAAGGCGCGCCCGGCGGAGTTTCGCACTGCGCTCGCGGGAAAGCAGATCGTGCTGTTCTTTGAGAAGCCTTCCTTCCGCACAAGGCTGACCTTTGAGTCTGGCGTGTACTCGCTGGGCGGGCAGGCGATGTTCGTGGATCAGATGAACTCTCGCATTGGCGAGCGCGAACCGCTGAGCGACATGGCCCACAACCTGGAGCGCTGGGTGGATGCCTTGGTGCTGCGTACGTTCGATCACAAAACGGTGACCGAACTGGCGCGTTTTGCGTCAATTCCGGTAATCAATGCACTGAGTGATTACGAACATCCGTGCCAGGCGCTGGCAGATTTCCTGACATTGCGCGAGAAGTACGGCGACCTGCACAAAGTTCGGCTGGCATATGTTGGCGACGGCAATAATGTGGCGCATTCGCTGATGCTCGGCGCTGCTTTGTTTGGTAGCCACATCGTTGTGGGGACTCCGAAGGGATACGAACCACAGGCTGAAGTTCTGGCCGCGGCACGTGAGATTGCTCGTGAAACTGGAGCTACGATCGAGGTTGTCAACGATCCGGTCGCAGCCGTGAAGGGTGCCGATGCTGTGTACACCGACGTGTGGGCCAGCATGGGGCAGGAAGCGGAAACAGCGGAGCGCGCGCGTACTTTCGCCGCCTTCAAAGTGACACCTGAACTCTTTGCAAACGCCGCTCCGGAGGCTGTGTTCATGCACTGCCTGCCCGCGCATCGCGGCGAAGAAGTGGAAGCGGCGGTAATCGATTCGCCTGCCTCCGTTGTTTTTGATCAGGCGGAGAACCGTCTGCACATTCAGAAGGCGATCCTTCTGCAGCTATTGGGAAACGGCACTCGCCGCTTCCCGTCGAGGAGCTTTAATGTCTAAGAAGAAAGTTGTACTGGCGTATTCGGGCGGTCTTGATACTTCGATCATCATTCCGTGGCTCAAGGAAAACTATAACTGCGACGTCATCGCGTTCGTTGCCGACGTGGGGCAGGGCGAGGACATGGAAGCAGTAGCCGCAAAGGCTATCAAGACCGGCGCGTCCAAGGTTGTGGTGAAAGATCTGCGTGAAGAGTTCCTGACCGAATACGTGTGGAAGTGCGTGCAGGCCGGAGCCGTGTACGAGAACAAGTATCTGCTCGGAACTTCAATGGCGCGTCCGATTATTGCCAAGTACCAGGTGGAAATTGCTCTAGCCGAAGGCGCCGAAGCTGTGGCTCATGGATGCACCGGCAAGGGCAACGATCAAGTGCGTTTTGAGCACGCGTTCCTGGCTCTTGCGCCTGAGCTGAAGATCATTGCACCGTGGCGTGAATGGACTCTGAAGTCACGCGAAGACTGCATCGAGTACGCTGAAGCGCGCAACATTCCTATCACGGCGAGCCGAACCAAGATTCACTCGCGCGACCGCAATCTGTGGCACATTTCGCACGAAGGTGGCGAACTCGAAGATCCGGCGAACGCGCCTCTGGACACGACCTGGCAGATTTCGAACTCTCCGCAGACCGCGCCCGATCGCACCGAGGAAGTCGAGATCGGTTTTGAGAAGGGCGTGCCGGTTTCGGTCAATGGTCAGGCTCTGCCCCCGGTGCAACTGCTCGATCTGCTAAATGAGATAGGCGCACGCAATGCCATTGGCCGTATTGACCTTGTTGAGAATCGCTTCGTCGGCATGAAGTCGCGTGGCGCGTATGAGACTCCCGGCGGAACGTTGCTGCTGCTGGCTCATCGTGAACTCGAAGCGCTCTGCCTCGATCGCGACCTGTCTCACTTCAAGCAGCACGTTTCTCTGAAGTATGCCGACATCGTTTACAACGGCCTTTGGTTCACACCTCTACGCGCCTCGCTGGATGCCTTTGTGGCTTCGACGCAGGAGGAGATGACCGGTACCGTGAAGCTCGCACTATACAAGGGCAATGTGGGCATCAGCAGCCGAAAGTCGGAGAACTCGCTGTTCAATGCTGACATCGCTTCGTTCACCATGAACGAGAGTTACGATCAGAAGGATGCTGCCGGGTTCATCAAGATTCTCGCGCTGCCTGCTCGCGCTCGCATCCTGAACGCGAAAAAGAAGGAAGCAGTCGAGGTGACCAAGTGAAGATGTGGTCCGGGCGGTTTAGACAACCGCTCGATCCTGAATTTGAGCGTTGGCAAAGGTCATTTCCTTTTGATCAGCGCTTACTCCAGGAAGAGATTGCAGCCAGCCGCGCGCACGCGAAAGCCCTGCTCGCGGCTGGTGTACTTTCTGGCGACGAATACGCCACAATGCTGCGTGGGTTGGAAACGCTATCGAAAACAGGGCACGAGTACCTGAATGACGAAGAAGCGGAAGACGTCCACCACTTCGTCGAGAAGCACCTGCAACGCATTATTGGCGAAACCGCGCTGAAGCTACATGCTGGACGTAGCCGCAACGAACAGATTGCGACCGACCTGCGTCTTTATGTGCGTGCAGCTTGCGACGAAATCTCTGCGTTGTTGCTCGAGCTGGTCAATGCCACCCACGCCCGGGCGAAGCAGGCCGGCACGGCGGCAATGCCCTCTTATACGCACCTGCAGCGTGCCGAGCCGGTTCTGGTTGCGCATTGGCTGCTGGCGTATTGCGAAATGTTTCTGCGCGATGCGGATCGTCTACGTGACTGCCGCAAGCGCTTGAACTACTGTCCCTTGGGTTCGGGAGCCATCGCCGGAGCGACCCTCGCGCTTGATCGCGAGATGGTTGCCAACGAACTGGGTTTCACGGCTCCAACGCCGAACAGCATGGACGCCACGAGCGACCGCGACTTCGCCATCGAATTTGCGCAGGTGCTCTCGATCCTGTCCGTGCACCTGAGCCGCTGGGCGGAGGAACTCATCCTGTTCTCGACCATTGAGTATGGATTCGTGCACTTGCCCGAGAGCTACTCAACGGGTTCGAGCGCGATGCCGCAAAAGCAGAACCCCGATAGCCTAGAGTTGATTCGAGGTAAAGCAGGACGGGTGATCGGTGCGGCTCAGCAGTTGCTAACGACATTGAAGGGCCTGCCGCTGGCCTACAACAAGGACATGCAGGAAACTCAGGGGCCTGTGTTCGTTGTGGCCGAGACCGTCACCATGATGCTGCGCGTTGCAGGCGGCTTCATGCACGATGTGCAGTTTGACCTCGAACGCATGTCGAAGGCTGCGGGGACGGGCTATATGAACGCGATGGCCGCGGCTACCTACCTGGTAGGAAAGGGCGTGCCGTTCCGCCGGGCGCATGAAATCATCGGCAAGGCCGTGCGGCTAGGGTTGGAGCAGGGCAGAGAACTACATGAGATGTCTCTGGCCGACTTGCGCTCGATCAGTGAAGCATTTGGCGATGACTTTTATGCAAACGTGACTCTGGAGGCGGTGCTGGACTGCCATAATGTTACGGGTGGGACGGCCCGTTCCCAAGTGGCGAACGCCCTTGCCGCTATGGAGCGGCGTACCAAGCAGTTCCAGGAGTCTGAGGCGGTCGATGTACACGCGTAAAGCGATATTGCCGGATGCCGAGAATCTCCGCGATTTAATTGCGGATTTCTCGAGCGACGGCACACTGTTACCCCGCTCGCTGCCGGAAATCTGCGAGAACATTCGCGATTTCACGGTGGTGGTCGAGGGTGACACAATGATTGGTTGTGGCGCGCTCCACCTTTACGGCACGCACTTGGCTGAGATCCGTTCCATCGCTGTGTGGCCGCGTTATAAGGGCACCGGTGCAGGTCGTCTGCTGGTCGACGCGTTGCTGGATGAAGCCGAGCAGCATTACGTACACTGCGTGTGCCTGTTCACACGCATCCCGGAGTTCTTTGCCCACCTCGGATTCATCGAGGCGAAGCGCGAAGAACTGCCGGACAAAATCTATAAGGATTGCGCGAACTGTCCCAAGCTGCAGGAGTGCGACGAGGTGGCAATGTATCGCGGCGAGTTGCCGCACTTTGCGATTCTGCCTCGTCCAGCCAAACTGCAACTTCGCATGCGACAGCCGCTGGTGAAACTCGAACAATGAATTTGCACGGACCGGACGAACCGGTATTTCTTCCCCAGGGCTTCTCCTGGTCAGCTACAAAAGCAGGCATCAAGGCAAGTGGACGAACTGACGTCGCGCTGGCCGAAGCTCCGCTCGGGGCCAGTGCCGCGGTCATGTTTACCAAGAACCGCGTCGCAGCCGCACCCGTAGAGGTTGGCCGCGCTCACATGAAGCGCAACAAGGGCCGCGTGCGCGCCATTTTGGTAAATGCAGGCAATGCAAACTGCGCGACCGGAGCCGCTGGCATCACAGTGGCCGAAGAAAGTTGCGCCGCGTTAGGCAAGGCTCTGGAAGCGGCACCGGAGTTCATTATTCCTTCATCGACCGGAATCATTGGCGTGCCACTGCCAGTAGAGAAACTGGTCGCGGCGATCCCTGCGGTCTTCGAAGGGCGCGCGAGCGATGAACAGGCTCTGAAGACTTTCGCTACGGCCATCATGACCACAGATACGCGCATGAAGATGGCTTCCGTGGAATTCGCAGCGGGCAAAAAGGCGGTTCGCATTGCGGGCGTCTGCAAAGGGTCGGGCATGATCCATCCCAACATGGCGACCATGTTGGTGTATATCTTCACCGACCTCGATGCTGAGTCGAAGGCGTTGCAAACAGCGTTAAAGACCGCTGTTGATCCCACGTTCAATGCTATCTCGGTCGATGGTGACACTTCGACCAACGACACGGTTCTGCTGCTGGCTTCGGGAGCCTCGAAGGTCAGTCTCGACGCTCCGGGAGTGGCAAAGAAATTTGCCGAGGGCTTGCGTGCTGTCTGCGCCTCATTGGCTGAGCAGGTGGTGCGCGATGGCGAAGGTGCAAAGCATCTTGTGAAGTTGCAGATCACCGGAGCGAAGTCGGAAGACGAGGCGCGGGTGATCGCCCGTTCCATTGCCAACTCGCCGCTGGTCAAGACCGCGTGGGCAGGATGCGATCCGAACTGGGGTCGCATTCTGTCGTCGGTCGGCAAGAGCGGAATTCCGCTCGATCCTGCGAAGGTCAACATCTTCTTTGGCCCGCAGCAGGTGTGCAAAGCAGGCACTGCGTACAAGTTCGATGAGAAGCAGGCGCACGAGTATCTTAAGCAGCCAGAGTATGAGATCAAGGTCGAGCTTGGGCGAGGCAAGAGCTCGTTGCTGTTCCTCACCTGCGACCTGACGGTGGACTACGTGCACATCAATGCGGACTACTCGACGTAGTCGAAGGTTTCAAAGTTCAAGGTTGAAAGGTTTCAAAGTTAAAGGCCCGAGTGCGAAATTCATCATCTAAGTTCCGGGATGATGAATCGCACTCTTTTTCTTTTGCTTGCTGGCTTTACTGCAGGGGCGATGAATGCCGCCGCTGGAGGTGGGTCATTCGTCACGGTTCCCGCACTTATCTGGATGGGCGTGCCATCGGTCTCGGCCAATATGTCGAGTACCATCGCGCTCTATCCGGGAAGCCTCACCAGCGCTTGGGCTTATCGAAACCACTTTAAGCCAATTGAGAAAGTTTCGTTCAAGGCTCTGTTTGCCACGACGCTGCTTGGCGGACTCTTTGGTGCGCTGTTGCTCATGTTTACGCCAAGCTCTTCGTTCGACGAGATTATCCCCTGGCTGCTGCTGATCGGAGCTACAACGTTTGCTTTCGGACCGCGGATGGGATCACATCTCAGAAGGTTCTACGAGCCAAATGCAGCGGCGCTGCTCATCGCGCAGTTCGTTTTGGGCATGTATGGCGGATATTTCGGCGGTGCGGTTGGAATCATGATGATGTCGGCGTGGAGCGTCATGGGATTCCACGACATCAAGGCCATGAATGCCGGCAAGGTTTTGCTCGTCGCGGCAGCGAACACCGTGGCTGTTGTGTGCTTTGCGTTCGCTGGCAAGGTCGTCTGGCACGACACGTGGATAATGCTCTTGTCTGCCTCCGCAGGAGGCTATCTGGGTGCAAGACTGACGTTGCTCGTTCGTTCGTCCCACCTGCGTGCCGGGATTAGCGTTGCCAATTTCCTGATCACGGCTGCGTTCTTCTACTCCAAGCTCAAGTAAGTGCGGCTGAAGCGGACACTGTCCTGACGTGACCTGATCGCTATCGCAAACTTTGGTATTTCGTGCGATAAAAGCTCTATGACTCACGCCCGGTTGGTGGAAATGGCGGAAGCCTGGTTACGGCGATACCGCTGCGGCATCGTGCTAAGCGAGCAAGGCTGCTCGAGCGGTGAAATGCCAGACGCCATCGGCTGGAAGGGCAAGAATCACTCCATCGTGATCGAATGCAAAGTGAGCCGCTCCGATTTCCTGGCTGATGCGGCAAAGCCGTGGCGCAAGAATCAGGAAATCGCCCTCGGTTGCGAGCGATACTTCCTCGCCCCCAGGGGCCTACTCAAGCCGGAAGAGATGCCCGCGGGGTGGGGACTTCTGGAGGTGCATGGTCGCGAGGTGAAGCTGGCGAAGAAATCCAAACGCAAGCTGCGTAGTCCCGAAGGTCTCATGAATGAGATGAATCTTCTGCTGGCTAGCCTGCGCCGGGTCGAAGTGAGGATTGAGCCGCAGCGCATCGGCGACTTTCTGAAATGGAAAAACCGCATGGCCAGCTACAACGGAGGCTCACTGCCGGAAGGCATTATGGCTCCGGAGCTGGAAGAGAATCCGCATTTGGTGTGAGTTCAGGCTTACCGGCTTCAGCCTGCCGTACAATCGGAAAGTCATGTTTCTTAATATCCAGCGCATTCATTTTGTAGGCATCGGCGGCATTGGCATGAGCGGAATTGCCGAGGTACTGCTTACCCTTGGCTATCGCGTTAGCGGATCGGATTTGCGGAGCTCGCCGACGACTGAACGTTTGACGAAGCTCGGGGCGCAAATCTTCACCGGCCACGCAGCTTCCAACGTGCATGAGGCCGAGGTTGTGGTGACCAGTTCGGCTGTGCACAGCGAGAACCCCGAAGTCGCCGAAGCCCGCCGCCTGCATCTGCCGGTAATTCAGCGGGCAGAGATGCTGGCCGAGTTGATGCGTCTGAAGTACGGAATTGCTATCGCCGGCATGCACGGCAAGACCACCACGACGAGCATGGTTGCCGCCGTTCTGGCCGCTGGAGGGCTCGATCCCACTGTTGTCGTAGGCGGACGCGTGGACTCCATGGGGTCGAATGCGCGCCTTGGGACTTCCCAATACCTGGTCGCTGAGGCCGATGAGAGCGACCGCTCGTTCCTAAAGCTCTCGCCGATTCTCTCCGTGGTGACCAACATTGATCGCGAGCACATGGATTGCTATCGCGACATGGACGACGTTCAGGCTACGTATGTCGAGTTCATGGACAAGGTACCGTTCTATGGGACGGTTGTGGCCTGCATTGATAACGATTTGCTCCGCAATCTTTTGCCGCGAGTCGAGCGCCGCGTGCTCACCTATGGCACCCGCGAAGAAGCTCACTTCCGAGCTCACGACGTTGTAACCGAGCACGCACCCGAGGCCCTTCACAACAGTTTCAGAGTGAGTTTCCATGGGAACGACCTTGGACGGTTTGATCTGTTCGTCCCCGGAGCTCACAACGTGCTGAACGCCACGGCTGCGATCGCTGTTGGAATGGGCCTCGAGATTCCGGTCGAACGCATTCGCGAGGGAATCGCCCAGTTCCGGGGCGTCGATCGTCGCTTCCAGAAGAAGGGAACTGCAGCGGGTGTGCAGGTAGTGGACGACTACGGCCATCACCCGACGGAGATTCGAGCCACGTTGGCTGCGGCGCGTCAGTGGCTGGGACCTCAGGGACGTATTCACGTCATCTTCCAGCCGCATCGATACACGCGCACATATCTGCTCATGGATGAGTTCGCCTCGGCCTTCCCCGATGCTGACCGCCTGCTGGTGCTTGATATCTACGCCGCGAGCGAACAGCCTATCGCCGGAGTGAGTGGCCTTACGCTCTCCAAGAAGATTCACTGCCGCAATGATCGCCCTGCGGAGTTTGCCGCTAGCTTCGAGGCCGCGATTGAGGCAGCGGTCGAACAGGCACAGCCCGGCGACGTGATCATGACCCTCGGCGCAGGGTCGGTGTCGCAGTTGGGCCCGCAAATCGTCGAAAAGCTTCGCTCGCGCGAGCAGGTTGCAAAGGTCTAGCTTCTTCGCGATGAATGCACCGGAGCAGGTGCATTCGTCGCCATAACATGCCCTCATGGTGTTAATCACTTGGAATCCACTGGGGGAGCCTCGATAATCAATAGCTGAATCCACCAAGAAAGCAGGTATAGTGAGCGAAAGGCCGCTCGCTGCCTGCATGCATTTTTATGGCTCGCAATCAGGGACCACCCTCCGATGATCCGTTCTACCGCCGTGGCGCGGGAGTCCGTAGCTCGTTCGCGGACGACGCTTTGCCGCTCGATGCGGGATTGACGGATGACGATGACTCAGAGGAGGAGCAGCAACAATTTCGGCGCGTCAGCAAACGTGTCCCCGTCCGACGTGGGGCCTTGCCCCGCAAGACGGCTTCGCGGGTGCGCACCATCGTTGTCGCACTCGCCGCACTCGCCGCAGTTGGCGCGGGCCTGTACGAGGCCAAAACCTTCGCCTTGCACTCGTGGCGCTTCCGCATACGCTCTGAGAACGACATCGAACTCGCCGGTAATGCGCCCAATTCGCGAACCCAGGTTATGGAAAAGCTGCGTCAGGACCTCGGCCGCAACGTCTTCCAGGTCTCGTTGCAGGATCGGAAACAGGATCTGGAGCGAATTCCGTGGGTTGAATCCGCTTCGGTGATGCGACTGTGGCCTAACCATCTGCGCGTCATCGTTAACGAGCGCACTCCCGTGGCTTTTGTAGCACTAGGCGAACGGATCGAGCTGATCGACTCACACGGCGTGCTGATGGAGAACCCTGCTGCCGGGGAGAGCAACTATTCATTCCCCGTGATCGTAGGAATGAATGAGAGCGAGCCGCTTTCTACGCGCGCGCCGCGCATGAGGACCTACCAGCGCCTCATCCACGAGCTTGATGATGGTGATGGCAATGGTGGAGCCAAGACGCAGTATTCGAGCAACATCGATGAGGTAGACCTGTCCGATCCTGAGGATGTGAAGGTGCTTGCTCGTGGAGGTTCGGCTCCCATCCTGTTGCATTTGGGCAATGAAGATTTTCTCCGACGCTTCATGGTGTTCCTCTCCAACGTGCAGAAATGGGAGCAGGAACGCGGTAAGCTGGAATCAGTGGATTTGCGTTATGGGCGCGAGGTCATTCTCAATCCCGACCTGCACGCCCCGGTTGTTGCTCCTCCTGCTGCTACAGCGGCAGTAAAACCAACTCCCCCCGAAGCTGCGAAGCCAGCCGCGCCGCACAAGCAGGAGCCAGCGAAAGCCAACAAGACATTGCATAAGCTAAAGAAGAAACGGAAGTAGATGAGTAAGCGAAACGAAAACATCATCACGGTCATTGATCTTGGCAGCGCCAAAACGGTGGCGCTCGTGGTGGAAACAACAGAAGCCGGGCTGCGTTATCGCGGCCACGGCGTTGCGCCCTCGGCAGGTACGCGGCGGGGAGTCGTCGTCGATCTCGACCTCGCATCCAAAAGCGTTTCCGAGGCTGTGCAGAATGCGGAGAAGTCATGCGGAATGGCTCTGGATTCGGCGGTCGTCGGCATCAGTGGCCCGCACATTCGCTCCGTCAACAGCCATGGCATTATCTCGGTAGGCTCCCGCGTGCGCGAACTGACCTCGGCTGACGTGCAGGCCGCAGGGGACCGTGCTCGCGAAATCGCGATGCCCGAAGACCGCGAAATCCTGCATCTCTTGCAGCAGGAATTCGTAGTCGATGAGCAGGATGGCATCCGCCAGCCAGTCGGCATGATGGGCCGCCAGCTCGAAGTTCGTGTTCACGTCATTACGGCTGCGCACTCGGCGGTGCAGAACGTCGTCACGGCTCTGAACCGCGCTGGCATGCACGTAGAAGACACGGTTTACGAGGCGCTGGCGTGCACCGAGTCGGTCCTGCGCCGCGATGAGCGCGAGCTCGGAGCTGCCGTCATCGACATAGGAGCCGGCTCGGCTGACATCGCCGTCGTTCAAGAAGACGTGATCGTTCACTCCGGCGTGGTGCCTCTGGGCGGAATCAATTTCACCCGCGACGTCGCATACGGGCTTGAAACGCCCTTGATTGATGCTGAGAGCCTCAAGCGCCAGTTCGGCTGCTCCATGGTGACGCGCATCAACGAGCAGAATGAGATTGAGGTGCCGTCCGTCGGAGATCGACCTGCACGCATGATGCGGCAGCGCGATCTGGGCGAGATTCTCGAACCGCGCGCACGGGAATTGATGGAGATGTGCCGCGACAACCTGCGCCATGCCGGAGTACTCGACGTGCTGGGCGGCGGCATCATCCTTACTGGTGGCGGAGCCCGGCTGGGCTCCCTGACGGAGACCTGTGAAGACATTTTGCGGCGCCCGGCGCGAATCGGGCTGCCAATGGGAATGGCGCAGCTTCCGGTAGAGTTGCAGGAGCCGGAATACGCTACGGCCATCGGGATGGTTTTCTACACGCAACGCGCACGGGTGCTGAAGGGCAAGGAAGAGACCGGCTTCGGGGCGCGAGTAAAGGCACTGTTTGCCCGGGGATATACGAATTAATTGATACAAAGGTGCTTTCGAGCGCTTGGGTGAGGCGGAATTTTAAATATGGACATGGAACAGGATATTCGGATTCAGTTTCACGAGGAGCCGCGCAATAACGCAAAGATAAAGGTCATCGGCGTCGGCGGTGGAGGTAACAACGCGGTCAATCGCATGATTGAGACCGGCGTTGAGGGAGTGGAATTCATAACGGCCAACACCGATCTTCAGGCACTGCAGATGTCGCGTGCGCCCAAGAAGCTGCAACTCGGTGTGAAGCTGACAAACGGGCTAGGCGCGGGAGCCAATCCCGAAGTAGGTCGCCAGGCTGCACTCGAAGATACGGATCGCATCATCGCCGCCCTTGAAGGCGCGGACATGGTCTTCGTCACCACCGGTCTAGGTGGCGGTACCGGTACAGGCGCCGCCCCGATCATTGCCTCGCTCGCCAGCGAAATGGGCGCATTGACCGTCGCCGTCGTGACAAAGCCTTTCGCCTTCGAAGGCAAGCGTCGCATGAATCAAGCCGAGCGCGGCTTGAACGAACTCATCGACTCGGTCGATACCGTCATCGTCATCCCCAACGAAAAACTACTCGCTGTAGCTCAGGACGCGGGCTTCTTTGAATCCTTCCGCGTCGCTGATGACATTCTGCGCCAGGCCGTGCAGGGTATTTCCGACATCATCACAATCCCCGGCATCATCAACCGTGACTTCGCCGACGTGAAGGCGATCATGGCCGGAATGGGTTACGCAGTGATGGGTACCTCGACTGCGAAGGGGGACCGCCGTGCTGTCGAAGCAGCTCAGCGTGCAATCGCATCGCCGCTGCTCGAAGCAGGAGCCATCGATGGAGCCCGAGGCATCCTGCTCAACATCACCGGATCGACTTCGCTCAAGTTGGCTGAAGTTTACGAGGCTTCGACAATCATCCAGAGTGCCGCACACGAGGATGCGAACATCATCTTCGGTGCCGTGCTCGACGAGAAGATGAAGGACGAAGTTAAAATCACCGTTATCGCCACCGGCTTTCGTTCCGAATCGCGCACCCGGGCGCGTGACACCATGACCACTACCGCCGCGGCCATTCAAGCGGCACGCCAGGCTCAGTGGGCTACGCCTCCGGAACCGCAGATCGGGCGTCGGCAGGATCCGGTGTACGAACTGCTGGCTGACGAACCTGATCCACTTCCCGAGCCTGAGCCTCTAATGAGCGCTCCGCAGCTGCCTCCTCCCGCACCAGTGGTGGAAGCCCCGCAACCCTCGGTGCAGCAGTCTACGCGCGTATGGGAAGCCGTGCAGCCTACGCGCCCCATGCCTTCCCTCGAAGATTTCGGAGCGGACGAAGATCGCGACGAACTTGATGTTCCGGCGTATCTGCGCAAGAAGAACACAACCGATCAAAGCTAAAAGTCGACTGTGTGCGCGTCTTGATTGTTTCAACCGATCAAGCCACGCGCACACACCCCATGCGCGATCCGCAAAACTCGCCATCTTCCGGTGAGTCTTCGTGCAGTTTTTTCCGAGAAATCACAAATCGCGTTGGGGGACTCAAGACGGTAAGCCTCCATCCCTAGCTGATTGTGTTACCTATCAACACAGCAGGAATATCGGTCATTGATCCTGCGTAACCAGTCAATTCTGCAACTCTGGCCAAAGCTCGTACATCCATCAGAGTTAGGAATTGTACTTAGGTTATGGATCTGTATCCCTGAGATGGTTGATTGAGCTTGTATTGACAGGAACAACTCACATACCATCCAGACATTCACCGAAAGTAGATGAAGATTTTTGGGGGGCACGCCCGCTTTATGCGGCGCGGCAGTAGAGGCTAGGCAGAATGTTGAATTTGGTGCAATCCCGTAGATTTCAAACCGCGCTGGTGGCGCTTGTTGTGTTTGTCTTTGCCCTCAGTTCTTTTGCGGCAACCGTTTCCACGCGTCAGGAGCGGCGCAGCAGTCGCAAGATCAAAGAGAGCGCGGCGACCGAGCGTCGCATGGCCGCATCTCGGCACGGACGTGCCGTGGCTTCGCGTGCAAGCAAGCGGGCGGGAAGAAGTTCAGATGTAGTTGTTACAGGCAAGCGCGGCAAGAAGAAAGCGCGTTATTGGGAACGTTTCAATGCAAGCTCCTACCTCGCCGATCCTGAAGCCGGCGATATCACGACCGGTGAGGATCCGGTCGTCCGCCGCGCGGCCGTCGAAGCACTTGGCAACCTGAATGGAACAGTCGTAGCGATCGATCCCAGCAATGGCCGCATTCTGGCGATGGTCAACCAGAAGCTTGCACTATCGAGCGGCGCGCAGCCTTGTTCCACGATTAAGGTTTCGGTTGCGTTGGCAGCGTTGAGTGAAGGAATCGTAACCAAGGACACGCCGGTGAATCTGGGCGGCTGGAAGATGAATATGAACCAGGCGCTGGCGCACTCGAACAATCAGTATTTCGAAGCCTTGGGCCGCCGCCTCGGCTTCCAGAAGGTCAGCTATTACTCGCACCAGTTTGGACTAGGCGAGCTGGCGGGATGGAACATCCAAGGCGAGCACCTTGGCGTATATCCCAGCACAGAGCTTCCCGCGAGCCTCGGCGGCGTCGGCAAGATGTGCTCCTTTGGCGAGAGCGTCAGCATGACTCCGCTGCAGCTCGGAGCAATGATGGCAGCCATCGCAAACGGTGGCACCCTGTACTACTTGCAGCATCCGAAGTCGCCCGTAGATGTCACCAACTTCCAACCCAAGGTGAAGCGCTATCTGGATATCGCACCGCTGATTCCCGAAGTAAGCGTCGGAATGCTTGGCGCAACACAATATGGTACGGCCCGGAGCCTGCGCACGAGCTTTACATCTGAACAGGTGCTCGGAAAAACGGGAACCTGCAGCAACGAGGGAACGCGTTTCGGCTGGTTTGGATCGTTCTCTAACTCGCAGTATGGCCGAATCGTGACAGTTATCTTCCTGCGCGGAGATCATGCCGTGTACGGGCCCAAAGCCGCTGAACTGGCCGGTCACTTCTACCGGAACCTTGGCGATCACAACTACTTCGCCGGGAGACAAAGCACGGTACACACTGCTGTCCTGAAATAGGAAATCTTCAGAATCTTCTAAGGCCTTCCAATCGGAAGGCCTTTTCTTTTGTACCTCATGCAGCGCTAACTTTGTTCCTGCATCCAATCAAGAGGTAAGTTTTCTTGCTTTCGATAGGTACTCAATGTCACCAACAGTTTTGCCAGGCAGGCCCTATCCTCTCGGCGCCACCTGGGATGGAACCGGAACAAACTTCGCCCTATATTCCGAACATGCAACAAAGGTTCAACTTTGCCTTTATGACAACCGCAGCCGTCAAGAAATTGACCGCATAGAGCTGCGCGAAACGACTGCCTTTGTTCGTCATGCGTATCTGCAAGGTATCAATCCCGGGCAGCTTTACGGCTACCGCATCTACGGCCCTTGGGATCCTGCCAACGGCTATCGCTTCAATCCATCGAAGTTGCTCCTCGATCCACAGGCCCTGGCTGTTTGCGGTGCGATCGATTGGAACAAGCCCATCTATCCGTACCAATTTGGCGGACCTGATCCCGACCTTACACGCGATGAGGAGGACGACGGCGACGGCATGGCCAAGGCCGTTGTTGTAAATCCCTATTTCGATTGGGAGCAGGATCGCTCACCCAACATTCCGCTTTCGGATTCCGTGATCTACGAACTGCACGTAAAGGGGTTCAGCAAGCTCAACCCCGAAATTCCTGAGGAGCTGCGAGGCACCTATGCCGGACTGGCCTCGCCGCCCAGTATTCAGTACCTGAAGCGGCTTGGGGTGACTGCTGTCGAATTACTGCCTGTTCATCAGTTCATTGATGACAAGCGTCTGGTAGATATGAACCTGCGCAATTACTGGGGCTACAACACCGTGGCGTATTTCAGCCCAGAGGCGCGTTATTCCGCCAGTGGCGACACCGGTGGCCAAGTTGCCGAGTTCAAGGCCATGGTGAAGGCATTGCACCGCGAAAACATCGAAGTCATTCTCGATGTCGTTTACAACCACACCGGCGAAGGCAATCACCTTGGTCCCATGCTCAATCTTCGTGGTATCGACAACACGGCTTACTACCGCCTTGTTCCCGAGATGCCGCGCTATTACATGGACTACACCGGTACGGGCAACACGCTGAACGTGCGACATCCCCAAGTGCTCAAGCTCATCATGGACAGCTTGCGATACTGGGCAACGGAGATGCACGTAGACGGCTTCCGTTTTGACCTCGCCTCGGCTCTGGCGCGTGAACTGCATGATGTAGATCGCCTGTCATCATTCTTCGACATCATCCACCAGGACCCCATTCTTTCGCGTCTGAAGCTCATTGCTGAGCCGTGGGACGTAGGGCAGGGCGGATACCAGGTCGGGAATTTTCCGGTGCTCTGGGCCGAGTGGAACGGCAAATACCGGGACACTGTGCGCCGTTACTGGAAAGGCGACGAAGGCATGTTGTCCGATCTCGCTTATCGCCTGACCGGCAGCAGCGATTTGTACAAAAACGATGGTCGCAAGCCGTCCGCGTCTATCAACTTCATCACCGCCCACGACGGCTTCACCCTCAACGATTTGGTCAGCTACAACGACAAGCACAACATCGCCAACGGTGAGAACAATCAGGACGGTGCCAACGACAACAATTCCTGGAACATGGGTGCCGAAGGACCGACCGACGATGAAGAAATCATTAACGCTCGCCGGGTGCAAATGCGCAATTTCCTTGCTACCTTGCTGCTCTCTCAGGGCGTGCCGATGATCTGTGGTGGAGACGAGATCGCGCGCTCACAGTTCGGAAACAACAATGCATACTGCCAAGACAACGAACTGAGCTGGCATGACTGGGAACGTGCGAAGGAAAATGAAGATCTGCTGGAGTTCGTCTCCAAGTTGATCAAGCTTCGCCGAAAGCACCCAAACCTTCGCCGACGCGACTTTTATCAGGACCGCAGCATCCGCAACTCAATCGTCAAGGATATTGCCTGGTACGGTGCCGACGGTCACGAGATGACGGAAGAGGAGTGGAACGCTGGGTGGATACGCAGCATTGGCGTCATGTTCAATGGCGAAACCCTTGGAACAGTCGACGAGATGGGGCGTCCGGTAAAGGACGACACCTTCCTCATTCTCCTCAATTCGCATCATGAAGCCGTCAATTACAAGCTGCCACCGAGCCCAAATAATCGATGCTGGCGCAATGTGTTCGACACCAGCAACCTCGATGAGCCGTTTTCAAACGGTCCCGCGGAACTCAAGCCCCAGATTGCCGGACGGTCGCTGCGCCTCATGAGGGAATCGCGCGAAAACGAATAGTCATTTATCCTGAGTTGACGAATGCCACATTCAAAAGGGCTGGGCCAAACCACCTCTGCCCTTTTGCGGCTTCGCCGTGTTAAGTTGAGGGCAGACGAGCCATTCATCTCAGGGTTCAGGTCCGGGCACAAATAGCGCATTCGGGCTTGCCGGCGATGGTTCTCACCTCCCGGAGGATCGATATTGATGCGTAGAGTTACCGTTCTTTTTGCTTTTGTCCTCGCGTGCTGCGCGCTTGGCGCGGCGCAAATGATGCCGCCGAAACCCATGGAGATTCCGCGCACCGAACTCTACATCGGATATTCCTACTTGCACGCCGATCTTTCTGGCAGTGGCTACGTGAATAACGCGGCGCTGAACGGATTCGCAATTGAGGTCAGCCACTACTACAAGAGCAACCTCGGATTCACCATCGACATTGCGCGCACAGCCAATGGACGTGTCGAGAGCACGGGTATCAAGTACAGCCGTGCAAGCTACATGGGTGGCCCCGCCTATCGCTTGCCCAAGCTCGTGATGTTCACGCCGTCGGTTCACGCCATGGCGGGTGTTGACCACGATGACCTCACGATTCCTCTGTCCAACACGACCCTCGACTACCGCAACACCGATCTTGCCGTTGCCGGAGGTGTTGCATTGGACGGCAATCTGTCCCGCCATCTCGCAGTTCGTCTTGGACAGTTCGACTACATTTACACCAACCACTACAAAACGAACCAGAGTTCTTATCGGTACACAGGCGGAGTTGTAGTGCGCTTCTAGTGACGAGTTTTGTTGCGATGCCGCCGGATGCATCCGGCGGTTTTCTTATATGTACAGGCCTCAAATTGCAGCTCTGGATTATCCCATCTTGTGGAGTGTCACTGAAACCGCCGTTCAGCAGTTATGCACAGCAACTCACAAAAATTGAGCGTGTTTTCTCGCGTGAATGCGCAATCCATCCTGACCATCCGCTGTGATGCCGACCGGAAATCAGAACCGGCTGTCAGGCGCTGAGGTTGCGATTCGCAATCAGGGAGACATAAGTAATGCGTAAAATTTTTGTTCTGCTCGCCGTTCTTGCTTTTAGCACAGTGCTCTTTGGACAACAGCCCTCGCAAAATAATGCCGAAGTGTTTGCCGGCTACAGCTACATGCGCTCCGGGCTCCAAAACTACGGCCTCGACTACGCAAATCTCAATGGTGTCGAGCTGCAGGCCACGCGATATTTCAAGAGCAACATCGGTTTTACCGCTGATGTGACACGTGTCAACGCCAGCGACATCCACAAGAGTGGAGAAGACGTCACTCGCTACACTTATTTGTTCGGACCAACGTACTCGGTGAAGACCACCTCGAACGTCACACCCTATGTCCACGTCCTGTTCGGTGCTGACCACGAACGCCTGAGCATTACTCAGCTTGGCGATAGCTCTACGAACTCGTTTGCCCTCGCTCTGGGTGGTGGCTTTGACCTCAAGCTCTCTGAACACGTGGCATTCCGGCCGGCTCAACTGGACTACATTCACACAAACCATACAGATGGCGAAAACCACTTCCGATACAGCGCAGGACTAGTCCTAGAGTTCTAGTGCTGACCACTTTTTTACTGGAGGGCCGGTTTTCTGGCCCTCTTTGCTTTGTCGAACGTATGCAAAGCTGCATATAATCTATGTATGGCTAATGGTTTCGAAAGCAAAGCAGTCGAAGAGCAGCAGAATCAGTTCCAGCAACAATCAGCTCCACAAGAACTTGATGTAGATGAGAAAGTTCGCCTGATGCGTGCGAAGGCCGAATTGGCACGCCAGGTTCAGGCGTTGAAGTTGAATCGCGCCCGCATCTGCGAGCAGTTGTCGCGCACTACAAACGAGCGCTACATGACCCTGCTCAATACAGAACTGACGCAGATCGACGGCGAGCTGGCAAAGCTGGGTTAGCTACTACTCACTGGGGACGGTGATGGGCATCACCGAAGCACTGTAGTTGTCGACAGACAATAGCGCCCGAGGTGTTTTATGCCAGTCCTTGTCGTCGGAGTGATCTTCTTTGCGCTCTTCCTCGTGATGGGTGCGCTGGCAACGGTCGCCGTGCTGAATGAGACTCGCGGCCTGCCGGGTAGTGTGTGGCAGCTTAAGCGCGTTCGCAACACGACGCAAAAGTAGACTCCACCGGCCAGCAAAGACGAACCTTCCCATTGTTCTGAACGCCTGCCTTTGCTTTGCCCGGAGCAATTGATGAACTCACCGCTTCTGCTGAGCTTAAAGCTGGCGTTGGTTACATCCTCTCTGCTGGTGGTAATCGGGTTGCCGATCGCGTGGTGGTTGGCGTTCACGCGCTTCCGTCTGCGCTTCCTGGTCGAGTCCTTGGTCGCATTGCCTATCGTGCTGCCGCCAACAGTGCTGGGCTTCTATCTCCTATTGCAGTTTGGTTCGCGGGGGATTCTCGGCGCCACATGGCAGCGCCTGACTGGGCACACGCTCGCATTCAGCTTTGCCGGACTCGTGATCGGTTCCATCATTTACAGCTTTCCCTTTGCCGTGCAGCCCTTTACCTCCGCACTGGCTTCAGTGGATCGCCGTCTGCTTGCCGCCTCCGCCAGTCTCGGAGCCTCTCCCTGGCGCACTTTCTGGCGCGTCACTTTCCCCATCGCCTTTCCGGGAATCGTCACCGGCTTTGCTTTGAGCTTTGCCCACACGCTCGGGGAGTTTGGCGTAGTGCTCATGCTCGGTGGCAATATTCCTGGTGTCACACAGACAGCCTCCATCTCGATCTACGACAACGTGCAGATGCTCGATTACACTACTGCGGGACGCGAGTCACTGACCCTGCTCTCCATCTCTTTTGCGCTCCTGGTGCTCATCAATGGTCTCAATCGTAAGCGCAACTGGAGGCTGCAGTGAGCCAGGCGGGCCCCACATTGCAGGTTGATATCCAGTACCAGCTATCGCAATTCAAACTCCGGTGCACATTTCAGGCTGCAGGCGAGGCAATTGTGCTCTTTGGCCGCTCGGGCGCAGGCAAGACCTCGGTGCTCGATTGCATCGCAGGATTTCGACGTCCTGAGCAGGGCCGGATCGAACTAGGTGATCGGGTTCTGTTTTCGACCGATCAGCGGATCAATGTTCCAGTCCGCCAGCGCCGGATCGCTTATCTGTCGCAGAAACCAGCGCTATTCCCGCACATGTCTGTGCGGCAAAACGTCGAATATGGGCTCCTCGATTTGCCCCGTACCGTGCGCGAGAAACTTATAGACCGCATTCTTGATCGATTTCAGGTGGCAGCTTTAGCCTCAAGCCGACCAGCCGCGATTTCCGGTGGCGAACAGCAGAGAGTTGCATTGGCACGCGCGTTGGTTCGGGAACCGGAACTTCTTCTGCTTGATGAGCCGCTGTCGGCTCTCGACATGGCACTCAAACCATTGCTGCTCGAAGCGCTTTTCGATTGGCAGCGTGAGCGCGGAATCCCAATGCTCTACGTCACGCACGACCAGTCGGAGGCCTATTCGCTCGCACGTCGCGTGTTGTTAATTGAGAAGGGAAGCATTGTGGCTGATGGTGAGCCACATGAAGTCTTCGATACGCCCGTAAGCAGCGAGCGCGCCGCTCTCTCCGGGTACGAGAATCTTTTCGACGCCGTTGTCGAAGAGACCCATCCAGCGCTGGGTACGATGACGTGTCGCGTCATCGGTAGCGAACTGCTGCTTGAATCGCCTCTTGCCCACAAGGCTCCAGGAGATCCCATCCGACTTGCATTGCGTGCCGGAGACATCCTCGTAGCCACTGAATGCCCCACGTCGATTTCTGCGCGAAATATACTCGGCGGTCGCATTGATGCAATCGAAGATCGTGTAGGCATGATCGAACTGAAGGTCGTGTGTTGCGGCGCTGGACACACCGCATTCTGCGTTCGCATTACCCGCGGGGCGTTGCAGAACTTGCAATTACAGCAGGGTCAGACCGTGTGGCTCATCATAAAGACCCACTCCATCCAACTGCTGCGTCGCTAGGTTCACCGGCCTACTTGCAGTCGAAGCCGACCATTACCGGCTCAGGACACAATTCCACGCCGAAATGCTCGCGAACCCGCTGCTGCACATATGCTTTGAGCTTGATGACATCCGCAGCCTTTGCTCCGCCGCGATTTGTTAACGCCAGAGTGTGCTTGCTGCTAATTGCAACAGGCCCTAGCGCAAATCCCTTGGCCAGTCCTGAATGCTCGATGAGCCAAGCTGCCGCCAGTTTTACTTGGCCATTCCCGGCCTCGAAATGTGGAACCGGAGCACCTGAGCTTGCGGCTATGCGCTCGTACTCTGCCACACTCACCACGGGATTCTTGAAGAAAGAACCTGCGCTGCGGCTATCCGCGTCAGCTTCGTCGAGCACCATGCCCTTCGAGCGCCGGATAGTGAGTACCATTTCGCGTGTTTCGGAGAGAGTAGCGGAATCACCACTTGCCAGCTTCTCATTGAAGCGGCGCTTCAAATCCGCATAAGCAATTTTCGGCTCGCCGCCTGGGCACAGAGCGTACTCCACTCTGGTGATAATGTATCGCCCAATGTCGCGTCCGTTGAATCGGCTTTGCCGATAGCTGAACTTGCAGTCGGCATTATCAAACTGGACCCGTTCGAGCGTGGCTGTGTCAATCGCATGCACGCAACTGATCGTCTCCGAGACATCCTGACCGTACGCGCCCACATTTTGCACCGGTGTACCACCCACCGTGCCCGGAATTCCACTCAGGCATTCCAGTCCCGCACAATTCTCCTCGACCGCCTGTTTTACGAGAACATCCCACTCAACCCCAGCCCCAGCCGAATAGATATTGTTGTCGCCCTCGTGCCGTGCCTCGATCCCACCGATCGCGATGTGCAAAACGAGTCCCGGGAACCCATCATCACTCACCAGCAGATTGCTGCCGCCCCCTAGGACGAATATAGTGACATCTCTCTCTCGAGCCCAGCGCAGAGCCTCTACGACTTCGGTTTCGGTTGTCGGTTCTGCGAAGTAGCGTGCCGGGCCGCCTACTTGGAAGGTTGTGTAGGGCGCAAGGGGAACATTCTCTCGGATCTGCAACATTCTGCTCTCATGATACTCGACCTCGAACTCTCTGCGCCCGGCGGTGGTCAGCCCTCATCCAATGATCGTGGAGGTGAAATGTATCCAGAGATCATGGTAGTGCCTATGCGCGAGGAACTCACGCGTTTGGGCGTGCAGGAAGCGCGAACCCCGGAAGAGGTTGATGCTGCGGTTCGCGAAAATCGTGGAACCCTGATGGTGGTCGTAAATTCTATTTGCGGGTGTGCTGCTGGCAAAATGCGGCCTGCTGTGCGAGCTGCGCTTGGCAATGCGATCAAGCCCGATCACGCAATCACCGTATTTGCCGGGCAGGATGTTGCCGCGACAGAACGCGCTCGCTCATATTTCGAAGGACGGCCGCCGTCCTCTCCCAGCATCGCTATTCTGCGAGAGGGGAAACTTGCCTACTTCATGCCTCGCTCCGAAATCGAAAGCCGGGACGCGGCTGCGATTGCTGCCTCGCTCAAGCAGGCATTCGAGCATGTCTGCCAGTCAGCGGCATAAGCGGGCTTGGGAGCCATCGAATCGGTGGCTCTCTACTCTCCCGTTATGCGTTGGAGCAATCGCGTCAAGCCGGCATCCTCCGGGCGCAGGTCGTGTGCTTTTTGGAGGTAGGGAATCGCTTTGGCCGTCTCTCCGTTGGCGATCAACATCAAGGCGTATTGCTCGTTTTCATCGAAACCCTGCGGATTGATCGCAACCGCCTTAGCAAATGCATCGCGGGCTCCGGGTAGGTCATTCAAGTCGTAACGAACCCGCCCGAGGTTGAACCACGACTCCGAATCGTTACCTGAGAGCCTTACTCCCTGCTCGCAACTCGCCAATGCCTCGTTCAACATGTGCAACTGGCGTTGTGTTAGACACAAATTTATGTATGCCGGGCCGAACTTGGGTCGCAGGTGGGTCGTTTCGGCAAATGCCTTCATGGCTTCCGGAAACCGCTTCTGCTTCACCATCAGGGTTCCCAGCAAGAACTGTGCCTGCGGATTGTCAGGTTTCAGCTCAACCGCTCGCTGCACATGTGCTGTCGCTTCGTTGTCGTCGCCGCGTTCATGCGCGTCCGAGGCGCGGTCGAGTTCGACGTAGCTCTGGTTGTGCTCTCGTGCGTAAGCTCCTGCACCGGCGAACACCAGCAACATGGCTACAGTGCCCACGGCCACACGAATCCTTCCACGTGAGCGGTGTCGGTCTGACCCGGTAGGGAACACCGCGCCCAGCACAAATCCGGTCAGCAGTCCACCGATGTGCGCTGCATTGTCCGTGCCACGAATTGCTGCGCCGAAGGCGAGATTGTAGACCACGAACATCGCAATGCTCGCGAGTTGGCCTTTCAGCAGTGCTCGAAGCTGAGGATTGCTGTGCAGCATCATTGCTGGAATCAGCGCCCCGGCAATCCCGAAGATGGCGCCTGAAGCGCCTACGCTCAGCACATTAGCACGCCAGCAAATACTCCCAAGGCTGCCGCCGATCCCGCACAGCAAGTAGAGCAGCGTAAAACGCGACCGTCCGAATAGCAGCTCTGCCAACCACCCGAGGTTGTACAGGCACCACATATTCAGGGCAATGTGCAGCAGACCGCCGTGCTCGAAAGTTGACGTGAGGAGCCGCCACCACTGCCCACTGGGCGTAAGTACGCCGGAGTTGCCACCCCAGTTCAGCAGGAGGGTACCAGCGTCTTCAAAATCGAAGTTGATGTGCCGACTCTGGATCACCATGAGCACGTACACGAGCACATTGAGCGCAATCAGAACGATCGTGGGTGATTCCAGCATTTGCCGGAACCGGCTCGGCTGCGCCTCTGCCTGCCTGCTCGAGATCACCTCAGCCGCACATTGGGGACACAAACTGTCCGCGTCGGATTCAGCTTCGAACTCACGCCCGCAGTACGTACATATGTTCATCCTATGTCGCTTTCGAGGCTGTCTTCACCGCGATTTGAGATGGCCTGACGCCGGTGGGAATCATCATGAACAGTCGCGGCGCGGGTTGCTGCACCTTTTTGTCACGTCTCCGGTCCAGGCGCAATACGGCCACATCTCCCGATCCGGAATTTGCCACGAGCAGCATGTTTTCCGCCGGACTAAGTGCCAGGGCGTCGGGATGTGACCCAACCTGCACGGTAGTGATCAGCTTTCTAGTCAGCGCCTCAAACACAGCCACATCATTAGAGGCAAAATTGCTCACGTAGAGCGTTGTATTGTCTCCGCTCACCAGGGCGCGAACCGGATGATCTCCCGCTAGGAAGCTTTGCGCGACTTCATCGGTATAGGGGCTCACTGCCGAAATCGTCTGTGCCTCATAATTCGAAACAAAGACTTCGCCGCCATCGGGCTTCATTCCAAGGTCCACCGGCGTGCCACCAACCTTCAGCAATGCTTCCACGACAGCATTCTTCAGGTTCACTGATGCCACTTGGTGCGACCCAGAGCAACCGACCACAGCCTTCGAAGCGTCCGGCAACACAACCAGTGAGTCGGGAGACTTGCAGACGTGCAATGTGCCGTGCACTTTCATCGTGGAGCCATCGATAAGCGTGACCGTGTCGTCCCCACGATTGGCCACGGCAACCACCGATCCATCCGGAGCAACCCGTGCGATCCCAGGCTGTTTGCCAACCGCCACCTGGCCGACTGCGCGATGCGCCTCCAGATCGATCACTGTCACCGTGTTTGAATCAGCATTGGCGACCCAACCGCGTTTTCCATCGGAGGTGACAGAAATCGTATAGGGCGTACGTCCCACGGCGATACTGCCCACCACGCGATTCGCTGCGGCATCGATCACACTGACTGTGCCGGAGTCGGTGTTTACGACATAGACTTCATCTTTTGTCGGACTTGCCGTTACGCCAGAAGGATTATTCCCTGTGTTCAGGGTATTCACAACCTTCAGTGTTCCCAGATCAAGCACGGTCACCGTGTTCGATCCGGAATTTGTGACGTAGGCAAAGCTGTGGGCTGGTTCTGCGTTCCGCTTTGTGCAACCTGCCAACAACAACGTGGCTGCAAGGGCAAGGCCGGCAGCTCGCCGGCCCATAGAGGAAATACGTTGTAGCGTCACGAGCGCGCCACCTGCGATTCTGTGGCGCTCGCTCGCTTCGCCGGTGCGGAACGGAGTGTGCGATGCACGACCGGCAGTATTCCGCGAATTTGCGACACCATATTGGCAAACTGATCGGGGTACAGGGATTGCGGGCCATCGGAAAGTGCCCGGTCTGGATCGTTATGTACCTCCACGATAATTCCGTCTGCTCCCACCGCGGCCGAAGCCAGCGCCAGCGGAGTGACTCGGTCACGCTTGCCTGTTCCATGGCTTGGGTCAGAGAGGATTGGCAGATGGCTAAGCTTTTGTGCCGCAGGAATCACGCTCAGGTCGAGTGTGTTCCGGCTGTGGTCGGCAAACGTACGGACGCCGCGTTCGCATAGCACCACGTTGCGATTACCTTCGCTCATGACGTACTCGGCTGCCATCAGCAGTTCTTCTAGTGTCGCGCTCAATCCACGTTTTAGCAGCACTGGTAGGGGAGATCTCCCTGCTCGTTTCAGCAGCGAGAAGTTCTGCATGTTGCGTGCGCCGATCTGGATCATGTCGGCGTAATCTTCGATGGCTTCCAGAGCTTCGGTATCTACTGCTTCGGTCACGATCAGCATGCCGAAGCGCTCGCGGACCTCGGCCAGAATCTTCAGGCCCTCGACTCCCATCCCTTGGAACGCATAAGGAGAGGTGCGCGGCTTGTACGCGCCGCCACGGAAGAGCATTGCTCCCGCTGCTGCCACTTTCTCTGCGACCGCGAGTGTCTGCGATCGGCTTTCGACCGAGCATGGCCCGGCGATGACGGTAAACTCCTCGCCCCCAATGGTCACATCGGAGTTCGGGAACCGCACGATTGTGTTTTCCGGTTTCGACTCGCGGCTCACCAGCTTATATGGCTTGCTGATGCGGATGATTTCCTGCACTCCGGGCATTTCTTCGATCCCGCAGGTCTCAATCCCGCGTAGATCGCCGGTAACGGCAACGGCATAGCGCTGAGCGCCTTCGACAGAGTGTGCCCGGAACCCCAGGGCTTCGATTCTTTCGCAAATGGCTCGGATTTCGTCCGGCGTAGCGCGCGACTGCATTACTACCAGCATGGTTTCCTCGCAGAAACATTAGTTTAGCGGAGCCCCCGTACTAGGAGCAATGTGTCTATACCGCCAATGGAATCCGTTCGAACTGAGATCCTTACTTACTAAAGTGCGCCAATTTACATGAAATTCACTAACTGAGAGGTAAATACCTGCAACAATATCCAAATCATGAGCACTCCTGCGATTAACAGCAAGCCCTTTATCGTTGGACTTGCCGGACCTACTGGAAGTGGAAAATCTACGGTAGCCCGGCGCATTGCTTCACGTCTCAACGGGCAGGTCATCTCCATGGAGACCTACTCGACTTCTATGAACCATCTTCCACTCGAGCAGCGTGCCAAGATCAACTATGACGCGCCCGAGGCAATCGACATCTCGCTGCTTGCCACACACGTTGCACAATATGCTCGCGGCGAAGCAGTCGAGGTTCCTATCTACGACTTCTCCGAACATCTGCGCATTGCGAATCGCACCGAGCATCTCGCCGTAAAGTCACTGCTCATCGTCGAAGGCATTCTCGCCTTGCACTTTGCACAGTTGCGTCCTCACTACAATCTTGCTGTCTACCTCACCGCTGCCGATGAAACGTGCTTCCGCCGTCGTCAAGTCCGCGACATCACTGAACGCCAACGTCCTTTGGAACTGATTCGCTGGCAGTACGAAAACACCGTGACTCCTGCGCAGCGTCAATTCCTGCTCCCGAGCAAAGCTTATGCAGATGTCGTGGTTGATAGCGGGCCAGATGTGGCCACTGTGGAAGAGAGCATCCTCCGTGCGATTGAGAGCAAGCGAGCTCTCGCCGCCGGAAAATAGTCAGCATTCATTCATAAAGATTGCGCCGCAAACTGAGGACCAGCTTGCGGCGCTTTGATTTATGCGAGCTCTACCGTGATCTTCTTCGCCGTCGCGTCCAGCGTCGCGATCCTGAAACTACGAATCTGTCCCGCGCGTGCCGGTTCAGGTTTGGATGTGGTCGAGGTGTTTGCCGCGCCTTTCCATTTCGCATTCAGCATGGCCGAGAGCGAAGTCATATCCAGCTTCCCGGTCTCAGCCTTAGGCTCTTCTTTCGCCGCGGCCACTCGAGACATTTTGCACGTGGCCTGAATTCCGTCGCCCAACTCTACGCGCGCCTGGTCTCCAGATTGCTCAATCAGACGACCCGTGACGATGTCGCCGACCTTGTGCTCGGCAATATATTCATCCAGTCCGGTTGGGATCAGTTGCTTCATGCTGAGCTTGATCTGGCGCTTTTCGAGATCGAGGTCCAGGACCTGTGCCTTTACCACCTGTCCAACCTTCAGCACGTCACTCGGATGCTCGATGCGCTTTTCGGCACTAATTTCACTGACGTGTACCAAGCCCTCAACGCCCTCGGCCAACTGCACAAACGCGCCGAACTTCATGATGTTCGTCACAGGGCCTTCGATCACCGTGCCCGTAGCGAACTTCTGCGCTGCCTGCGACCACGGATCCCCAAGCGCCTGCTTCAACCCCAGCGAGATGCGGCGTTCGCCAAGGTTCACACCCAGAATCACGGCCTCGACCGTCTCGCCTGGCTTGATGATGTCATCGGCTCTGCGAACTTTCTTGCCCCACGACATCTCGGAGATATGAATCAAGCCCTCGATCCCTGACTCCAATTCAACAAATGCTCCGAACTCCGCAATCCTCGTCACGGTGCCGCGAACGCGTTCACCAACCTTGTACTTCTCCGGCACTGCGTCCCACGGATGCGCCTGAAGTTGCTTCAGTCCAACCGAAATCCGATGCTTGTCCGGATCGACCTTGAGAACCTTGACTTCAACCTGCTGCCCAACCGAGAGCACATCGTCCGGCCTACCTACTCGACCCCACGACATGTCGCTGACGTGCAGCAACGCGTCCACGCCGCCCAGATCGACAAACGCCCCGTAATCAGCGAGGCTGCGTACCGTACCGCTCAGGGTCGCGCCTTCCTCAATCTGTCCATAACGCTGCTCGCGCTTTGCTGCTTCTTCCTCTTCGAGCACCACTCGGCGGTCCACGACTACGTCTTCATCCGCCACGTCGAGTTTGATGATCCGGCAGCGAATCTGCTCGCCCACCATCTTTTCCATCAGCTTCGCGTCACGTTCGCCACTGCGTGAGGATGGCATGAACGCGCGCACTCCCACGTCCACGCTAAGGCCGCCTTTGATGACACCGGTCACCGTTGCCAGAATCGTCGTTTTCTCGGCAAAAGCCTTCTCCAAAGCGGACCAATCCGTGGGCAGTTCGACTTTCATTCGTGAAAGTTCGTAATAGCCTTCTGGATTTCGACCCTTCACGGAAACCGGAAGCTTGTCGCCTACTTTCGCTGTTTCTCCGGTGCCCTGAAATGCGCTGATGGGCAGAATTCCTTCAGTCTTGTATCCAATGTCCAGGAACACCGACTCGGCGCTTACGGCAACCACAGTGCCTTCCAGTTGTTTATTTCCGTCTGGAGCCTTGTGTGTGTGCGAGCGCTCGTACTGCGAAAGAATGTCTGCGAAAGAGGATTCGTTGGACTCGGGTGCAGGTTGGATTTCAGGATCGCGCGGGTTATCCATGGAGGTAAAAGCCTCGTTCTTTGTTGGCGTAATGCCCCTAAGGATATCACCGCGCGTGTTTTCCGGGATTGCTGACTCAGTCCACCATTCGCCAGCCGCCCTCGGCCAATAGTTCAAAATTTGCGGTCGCCTCGGGGTCGAGCACGTGCAGCACATTCATCAGCTCAAACTGAGGTTCGTCAAATCCATCATCTGCCAGCGGAAATGTTCCAAAGTGCGTCGCAATGCTTAGTCTGGGCATAAGAATGCGGTGCGCCTCGATAGCGTCCGCCGGGCTGCAATGTACTTCGCTCATAAACCACTCGGGGCGAAACGCGCCAATCGGCAGCAGGGCTAGCCTTGGATTCGGAAACCTTTCTGCAACCTGAGTGAAAAGCGGTCCGAATCCCGTATCTCCTGCAAAATAGATTGCCTTGCCTTCAACTCCTCCCGACTTCGGCACGAGTGTGAATCCGCACCACAGTGTCGCATCGCGATCCCAAGGCGTGCGTCCAGAGAAGTGTTGCGCGGGGGTGCAAACGATTTGTGTGCCGCTGTCGTGGCGTGATTCCTGCCACCAATCCATCTCCACTACATCGGAATCACTCAGTCCTTGTAGACCGAATCCCCGCAGGCGTCGCGCATTCCCCAACGACATGTAGAACTTCGGATGATGCGCCTGCCAGAGCCGCTGCAAAGTCGTGCGATCCATGTGGTCGTAGTGATCGTGGCTCAGCAGGACGATATCAATCCTCGGCAGGTCCTCGAAACGGATTCCCGCCGGACGCACTCGCCTTGGCCCCATGAATTGCACCGGGCTGGCGCGTTCCGACCACATCGGGTCCGTGAGGATATTCAGCCCCTGCCACTGAATGAGGAACGTCATGTGTCCTACAAACGTGACTCTGAGCGCGTCCTCGGCGTCGTTATGTGCAGGCACCCGCTTTGGCGGAGCGATGCCCGGTGAGCTTTCCACCCATTCAGGCCAGGGGCCTTGCTGGCGGGTACGCATCCAGCGAATCATGTCTAGAAAACCGCGCTGGCGTCTCTGTGGGTTGTGAAATCGCCGGCCATCAAAGTGATCACTGATTGGAATACTGGAATCTGCCATTTGATCGTTGATCTAACCTTAATTCGATGCACGACGTGCTGCAATGACGCAGATCTCCTCATTTTGGATCTGGTCCGCGTCGCGGCTACAATTCCGCATGCCCCGAGCCGTTAAAAACTCAGCCGCAAAACCTGAACGTGACATATTGAAGCTGATCCCTGCCGCCGAGCATCATCCGCAGCCCGAGTCCCGCCGTATCGGCATTCACACCTCGACCGCCGGGGGCGTTGATACATCCGCCGAGCGCGCATGGCGCCTAGGCTGCAACACATTTCAGATTTTCAGTTCCAGTCCACGCATGTGGAAGCCCTATGACGTTACGAACCAGCAGTGCGAAAACATGGCTCGTCTGCGTTCGACCTACGATCTGAAGCCGCTGGTAATCCATGCCAACTATTTGATAAACGTAGCCGGGACCGACCCGGTCTTCACAGAAAAGTCCGTCACCGCACTCCGATCCGAAATGCAGCGCGCCATTTCAATTGGAGCCGAATACATTGTCCTTCACCCCGGCAGCTTTCGCAGTTGCAGCCGCGAGCAGGGAATCCAGAACGCCTGCTCCGCCATCTCTCGGGCCAGTGAAGGGCTCAACATGGCGGATCACGGACTCACCTTGCTGATCGAGAACACCGCCGGAGCAGAGTTCTCCCTCGGTTCAAGCTTTGAGAGCGTCGCCGAGCTGATCGAGGCGCTATCCCGTCACATTCCCGTCGCGTCCTGCATTGATACTTGCCACACCCACGTGCGCGGATACGACATCGTCACCCCTGAAGGATATGAAGAGACGATGCGGCAACTCGACTCGACCGTCGGTCTAAAGAACGTGCATGTATGGCATTGCAATGATGCCAAGGCGGCTTGCGGTTCCAAACTCGACCGCCATCAACATATAGGGAAGGGGAGTATTGGCTCAGAAGCGTTCCAACGTCTGCTGAACGACCCGCGGAACGCACATGCAGCATTTATCCTTGAAACTCCCGTCGATGAGCCATTCGACGATCTTCACAACATCGAGGCGTTAAAGGCGCTTGCCCGGTAACGCTTCTGTAGCAAAGCCTCATGCAGCGCGCTTCTCTGATTCCGGAGCATGCTCATGCTTCTGCGCACAGTGAAGTTCGTTCTTTGTGCCTAGGAGACCGGTGATAAGACTTGCAATCCGCTGTAGCTGGGTGTTCGCAATGCAAATGTATTCCGGTAGCGCCGTCCCATCGCTGATCGATGCCAAATATAGCGCGTTCGTTAGCGACTGCAATGGGTTATTGATCTCGTGAGCAAGCGTGTTAACCGCCGCTTTAAGTGCTCTATCTTCCTGTTGTGCGCGGAGTGCTCTTTGCTGCCATTGATATTGAACGGCGACCGCCGCGAAGTCCGCGAGGCTGCTTAGCAGGTTGTAATCCTGAATATCAAATGTCTCGCGCGAACCGTGCGACACTGCCCATAGCGTTCCCCGAAGATTCTGTGTTGTCCACGGAATAAGAATGCCATCGTTGATTGGATCAGCCACTATTCCCAGGAAATCGTAGTAGGGACGTGTAACGCGGTACAGTTGCGGGCGTCCGGCATCCAGTGTCGTGCCGCATGGGCTGAAAAAGCGGGGCGTCGTACCGTTCAAAAACGCCGAGAAGCTACCCGCCACAGCAACCCATCTGAACCGAAGCCTGCCGTATTCATCTTCTTCTTCCAGGCTGATGCCAGCGCTTTCCGCCGCGCAGTGTTTCACTGCAACATCACATAATTCCTGAAGGACGCAATCGGGATGCTCCGCAAACACCTGCGCGAGACTGCGGAATGCCTGAAGTTGATCGCTCGGGTCGTGGCTCCGTTCCGGGCGCGCGGGAAAATCGGAGTCATTGAGTAGGTCCCGTAACTCCATTCCGGTCTCGTATGTTTGCGTAGAATTCATCCTCGTAGTTGGATGATTATAGCTTTGCTACAAGTCATTCTGGCTCGCCAATTTGCGCCTTTCTGAATTGCAGCAATTCGTTCGAACACGGGCAACCCGGGAGTAAGAATCTACGATCACGAAGCCGGATTTGCTCCATGGCCGGAACTAGCACTCAATCCACACAACAGCCACAGCTCTCGCCTTTAACCCCACAAGTTGTAGAATTGAAACTTATCCTTAGCGCAATATTCGATTCACATAGGCGAAACCAATACACATGGCAGACCAGCAGAAATCTACTCCGAAATCGGAATCTCCCTCCGACATCCTCGACAAAGCTGTGGAGGTTGTGCGCGATGCCACCGAAGGCATCGTGGAAGACGTAAAGGGCATTGCCCAGGAACTCGGTATCGTTGATCCGCCGTTGGCCAAGCCGGCAGCTAACAGGACCACGCCAGTTGAGCCGACCCGCACCTCTCGTGCTGCCGACGATACCCGTTATGATCCCACTCCGGTGGAGCAGAAGTGGGCTGCGCTTTGGGAGAGTGACACACAGCGTTACGCGCCTGAGCCGCCTTCGAGCAACAAGCCCAAGTATTACGTCGTTGAGATGCTGCCTTATCCCTCCGGCGCGCTACACATGGGACACGTTCGCAACTACGCTATCGGTGACGCACTCGCGCGTTACATGTGGATGACCGGGCACAATGTGCTTCATCCCATGGGCTGGGATTCGTTCGGCCTTCCTGCCGAGAATGCCGCCATCAAGAACAAGCGCCAGCCTCGCGAGTGGACCCTCGGAAACATTGCTGCCATGAAGGCGCAGATGAAGCGTCTCGGATTCAGCTACGACTGGTCTCGTGAAGTCACCACCTGCCTTCCTGACTACTACCGCTGGAACCAGTGGTTCTTCCTCAAGCTTTACGAGAAGGGCCTAGCGTATCGCAAAAAGAGCAAGGTGAACTGGTGTCCGAATTGCGCCACCGTGCTTGCCAATGAACAGGTTGTGAATGGTTGCTGCTGGCGCCATGAAGGCACCCCGGTAGAGCAGCGCGAACTCGAGCAGTGGTCCGTCCGCATCACCGACTACTCTGACGAACTGTTACAGGGTCTCGACAGCATGGAAGGCTGGCCTGAGAAGGTTCGCACCATGCAGCGCAATTGGATCGGCCGCAGTGAAGGCGCGAATGTTGAGTTTGCACTCGATAGCAGTGCTCACAAGATTACGGTTTTCACCACACGAATTGACACTATCTTCGGTGCGACTTCATTGCAGCTTGCGCCGCAGCATCCGCTGGTTGCCGAGTTGGTCGGCAATGATCCCGCCAAACTCGCCAGCCTCGAAGAGATGCTGAGTGACCAAAAGAAGGCGCGTGAGTCCGGAGACATGGGCGCACTCGACAAAAAGGGTTTCAATACAGGTCACTTCGCGATCAATCCCTTCAATCAGGAGCGCATTCCGATCTGGGTGGCCAACTACATCCTGATGGACTACGGCACGGGCGCAATTATGTCGGTCCCCGCGCACGATGAGCGCGACTACGAGTTCGCCAAGAAGTACGGCATTGACATTCGCATCGTGATCCTTCCGCGTCGCGAGCAGGAACCGCCCGCTGCTGGCCAGCCCGAAGACCCCGTGCTGCCTTTCGTGGCCGAAGATTCATTGCTGATCAACTCTGGACCGTTCAACGGCCTCTCCTGCGAAGAAGCGCAGAAGAAGATGGCGCAATATGCCGAGGAGCACGGCTTTGGCAAGGCAACCGTGACTTATCGCTTAAAGGATTGGGGCATCTCTCGCCAGCGCTACTGGGGCACACCTATCCCCATGATTTACTGCGAGAAGTGTGGCATCGTTCCTGTGCCCGAAGATCAGCTTCCTGTGCTCCTGCCGGAAAACGTCGAAATCACTCTCGCCGGTGGGTCTCCGCTCACGCGAGTGAAGGAGTTCTACGAAGTCTCCTGTCCCAAGTGCGGAAGTGTTGCTCGTCGCGAATCGGACACCATGGACACCTTCGTCGATTCGAGTTGGTATTTCTATCGCTACACCAGTCCTATCGACAGCGCTCCATTCGACAGCAATGTCGCCAACTACTGGTTCCCCATGGATCAGTACATCGGTGGAGTCGAGCACGCCATCCTGCACTTGATGTACTCGCGCTTCTGGACCAAGTTCATGCGCGACATTGGACTCATTAAGAACGACGAACCTGCGAAGCGCCTGTTCACGCAGGGCATGGTCATCAAGAATGGCGCAAAGATGTCGAAATCGCTGGGCAACGTAGTCTCGCCTGATGACATGGTGGCTCGCTACGGTGCGGATGCGACGCGCCTTTATACGCTGTTTGCTGCGCCGCCTGACCGCGACCTCGACTGGCAGGATCAGGGCGTGGAAGGTGTATATCGGTTCCTCGCGCGCTTGCATCGCTTCATCACTGATAACCCAGTCGTCGGGGGGTGGAGCGCAACGGAAGTTGGCGGCAAGCGAGCAATTCCGATCCGTTCGTTCGAGTACAAGGTTGCCGACCTCGCACCGGACGCACGACAGATCCTGCGCAAGATGCACCAAACCATCCTGCGTATCACCGACGATTTCCAGGGGCGCTGGCACTTCAACACATCCGTCGCAGCCATGATGGAGTTGTTGAACGCCTGCATGGTAAAGCAGGAACTCTTCTCGGCAACTTCGACCGCCCCCAAGGCATTCCAGGCCGAAGTGCAGCACAACCTCGTGTTGATGCTCAGTCCGTTCGCGCCCTACTTGGCCGCCGAACTCTGGACCGCCCTCGGCGAAGACTCCAGCGCGTTGATTCGTCATCCGTGGCCGCAGGGAGATCCCGTGTTGGCCAAGGAGGACGAGGTCGAAATCGTGGTGCAGTTTAATGGCAAACTACGGCAGCGTCTCGTAGTGCCGCACGATGCCGACGACGAAACCGTTCGCCAAGCCGCGCTCAACGACGAAAAGATCAAGGAAGCGCTCGTTGGCAAGGTCATCGTCAAGGTGATCGTTGTTAAGAACAAGCTGGTCAACATCGTTGTTAAAGGATGACGTAGAGAAAGCTCGTTCGATAATGTGAACAGTTCACTTTGGGAATCGCCTGCTCCGAGGTTTGCGGCAGCGGTTCCCAAACGTCTCTTTGCGCTATCCTCAACCAATGACTTCCGACGCCAATCGTGAAGGCCTCCGGATTCTTCGCCGCGAACCGGCACTGCTCGCCATGGAACTCCTCTGGCGCTGGAGCTTCGGACTCGGTCTGCTCGCGCTCACATTCTTCGCCTACTCGCGCGTGCGCCCGGCCATCCTGCTGTCCGATGCCGATCAGCTAGCACTTAGCGCACAGAATCCGTTCACAATCGCGCAGGCACTTGCCAACGTGTTGGCCGGGGCAATGACACTGCTGCTGCGCACCGTCTCTCAAGTGGCTGCCATTGCTGCCGTTCTCTGGATCGCGGCTACTTCACTCGGACGCGGCGTCATCACCCGGATTCTGGTTCGCCGGTGTGCGTCGGAGTATGGTGTGAGCATCGCGTCCGATGCTCCTCGCTGGACCTCGTTTGCCGTGCTGCACCTCGCCCGCGTGCTCATGACGTTGATCCTTGTCATCGGATACGTCGGCGGAGCGCTCCTGGCCACTTTTATCGATCCGTCAGGGCAGAACCTGCTTGGTTCTGCGCTAATCGTCTTTGTTTCGCTTTCATTCGCATGCCTGCTTTGGGCGTACGTGAACTGGGTGCTCTCATTTGCACCGCTGTTCGTCGTCCGCGATGCGCTCTCGCCAATGGATGCTATCGTTGAGGCCGTTGCTTTCGTCCGTCGCAATCTCCCGAGGCTCACAGGCGCCGCCTCTGCAAATGCGAGTATCCGTAGCATCTCTGCTGTTGTGTTTACAGCACTGGCCCTTGGCACGGTCGCTGCGCGCTCGTCATTATCGCCCATCGCAATCTCTATTCTTCTCGCGCTCGAAACCTGCGCTTACTTCGTCATCTCCGACGCCCTGCTCCTGGTGCGTCTTGGCGCGTATGTCTCGATTGCGGTCCGCGAGCGTCTGCTTACCCAGGAACTTTCCCCGAACCATTCCGGGACCATCGCGCAATAGACGCTTTACATTCCGCCCTGAATTTTGCGAACCTTGAGTGTGGAACACAGCGTACTTCCTTCTATCGTCGTCCTGGACTTCGGTTCGCAATACACCCAACTGATTGCGCGGCGTATTCGTGAGCAGAATGTCTTTTCCGTGGTCTTGCCTTGCACGGCCAAGGTGACTGAAGTTCTCAGCTACAACCCGGTCGGAATCATTCTCTCTGGCGGCCCCTGCTCGGTTTATGACGTAGACGCGCCACCCGCCGATCCCGAGGTGCTCAATCTGGGCCTGCCTGTGCTTGGCATCTGCTACGGCCTCCAGTTCATGACCCACACGCTCGGAGGTACAGTTCACGCCGCCAGCAAGCGTGAGTACGGACACGCTGAGGTCTCCGTCCTTGAGACCTCTACCTTGTTCGCCGATATGCCTCAGACGCTATCCGTCTGGATGTCGCACGGCGACGAGGCCGACAAACTAGCACCGGGCTTTCGCCTGGTTGCACGTTCCTCCAACGCGGTTGCGGCCATCGAGAACGTTGCCGCCGGATACTACGCCGTGCAGTTCCACCCTGAGGTTCACCACACAAAGTTCGGTACCAACCTGCTGAAGAATTTCGTTTTCGGCATCTGCCACGCTGAACCCACGTGGACTCCGCAGAAATTCATCGACTCCACGGTTTCGAAGATTCGTGAAACCGTCGGCGAAGGCCGCGCCCTCTGCGCCATCTCTGGCGGTGTGGATTCAAGTGTTGCAGCAACACTTGTCCATCGCGCAATCGGAGACCGCCTCACCTGCGTTTTCGTCGACAACGGTGTGTTACGCAAAGATGAGTTCGCCAAAGTTCAGCACAATCTGCGCACCAAGCTGAAGCTCAACATTGACGCGGTTGATGCCAGCGAGCGTTTTCTCTCCAAACTCGCCGGAGTCACCGACCCCGAGCGCAAACGCAAGATCATCGGCAATGAATTCATCGAGGTTTTCGACGCTGAGTCGCAGCGCATCAAGCGCGAACACTGCGAAGTGGAATGGCTTGTCCAGGGCACGCTTTACCCTGATGTCATCGAATCAGTCAGCGTGCGAGGCCCTTCCGTCACCATCAAGAGCCACCATAACGTCGGCGGTCTCCCCGCCAAGATGAAGCTCAAGCTCATCGAGCCTCTGCGCGATCTATTCAAGGACGAAGTTCGCCGCATCGGTCGCGATCTCGGAATGCCCGAAGACATGCTGCAGCGCCAACCGTTCCCCGGTCCCGGTCTCGCCGTCCGTATCCTCGGCGAAGTCACGCCGGAACGCGTTCGCTTGCTGCAGGAAGCCGATGACATAGTCGTGACCGAGATCAAGCGTGCCGGACTATACGAGCAAATCTGGCAGTCGTTCGCCGTTTTGCTTCCTGTCATGTCCGTCGGAGTGATGGGAGACCAGCGCACCTATGCCTACACCTGCGCCATCCGTGCCGTCACCAGCGAAGACGGAATGACGGCCGACTGGGTGCCCCTACCTCATGAGGTGCTTAAGACCATCTCAAGTCGCATCGTGAACGAAATCACCGGCATCAATCGTGTGGTTTACGACATTACCTCGAAGCCGCCCGGCACTATCGAGTGGGAATAGAAGCACTGATCAACCTTGAGTAACGTCCGGCGTGATTACTTCCGCCGGACTCTTTTTGTCGGTTACTTACGTTTTTTACTGCAATCATTTTCGGTTGGATCATCTCTGCCCATCAATTATGGTTACTCATACAGGCATACGGACATGTACTTCCGGACGCTTGGTCGCGGCTTGTACCGCATGGGGTTTTGGTATGAACAGCACAAACGAGACTTCCAAGGGCGGCAGCATCTGGAAAGGAATCGGATTAGCCTTCCTGTGCCAGTTTGCATATCTCTCCTTCTGCACTGAAATACTGACCAACGAGGCCCGCCTCATCGGGTACATCCTTTTTGCCTTGGTGCAGTTCTTCTATCTATTCCCGCTGGCGCAGTTTTACCGGCGCCGCAATGAAGGGCTCACCTCCAGTGGCGTGATGATTTTGAGCGTTATATCGCTGGCCGCCGCGGCTTCATGGGTGGGCTACGGAGCTCTCCACGGCACGTTCTCGGCCATTGTTGGATAGTCCGCGTTCCAGTCGAAATCGCTTCGTCGCACCTGGGATCCATGGCAAACTGAGTAGCAGAACTTTGCCTCGGAAGCCCCATCATGTCTAAATGCGTTCGTTGTGGTCGTGCGATCTCTGCCTTCGGCTTTGGCAAGAAGATCTGTGTCTGGTGCAAGCAGCACGAAGCCGCGCAACGTGGTGTGGATTCCGAGTTTCAGCCCGTAATGCCAGCGCCGTGGGCGCGCCACGAAGCGATGCCCATGTTGGTCACTCAGGCGATCTTTGGAATCAACGTCGCCGTCTTCATCGGCATGCTTCTCTCCGGTGTCTCTCCCGTGGATCCATCCTCCGAGAGCCTCCTTTCCTGGGGTGCCAATTACGGACCGTACACATTAAGCGGTGATTGGTGGCGTCTTCTGACGTCATGCTTCGTGCATATAGGCATCATCCACATTGCTCTCAACATGTGGTGCCTGTGGTCACTCGGAGCGCTGGCCGAGCGCTTCTACGGACGCCTTACATTCGCATGTATCTATATTATTTGCGGCGTCGCGGGAAGCCTCGGTTCTGTCTTCTGGCACCGTCCTCCTACGATCAGCGCCGGGGCTTCCGGAGCCCTCTTCGGCATCGCCGGAGCTCTGGTTGCATCACTGAAATTCGGCGAGTTCTCGTTTCCAGGGCTCGCGGGTGGCACCCTCCAGAGCCTAATAGCCTTCCTGGGGTACAGCGTTCTATTTGGAGCCCTCTCGGGCCGCACTGACAACGCCGCCCACGGTGGAGGCCTTATCGCCGGAGTCGTTCTCGGCGCGCTGATCGCCCTTGTTGCACGCAGCTCGCGTATTCTCCCGCGATTCGCAGTCATCTTCGTAGTAGCCGCGCTCCTCGGCACAGCTGCGTACTCGCTGCAGCGAAGTCGCGGTTTTGCTTCATACATGGCACGTGCAACCGAAACTGCTTCGGACGGCGATATTGATCGCGCAGTGCCCCTCTTCGAGAGAGCAATTCAGCTCAAGCCCGAGTCTGCCTCCAGCGTTCACTATGATTTGGCCCATGCTTACTGGCAGAAGCAAAACTACGACGCTTCCGAGCGAGAGTTGCAGAAGGCCCTTGCTGCCGCTCCTCGTGACGAGGAAGCCTTGTACGAACTCGGGGGAGTGCGCCTCGAGCAGCATCGCTTTGAGGATGCCCGAAAGACATTCCTCCAACTGCTTGCTGTCAATCCGGAGAGCGCCCTCGCTCACCTCGGGTTGGGTGCCGTTTCGACCAGCCAAGGCGATTGCAATGCTGCACAGAAGGAATTCGACGAAGCCGAGCGGCTGAATCCCCGCCTGCCGTTCCTGAATTCTCGACGGGGTCGCTGCTGGATGCTTGCCAAGCGATACGATCAGGCCATAGCCGCATACGGCCGCGAAATTCAGCTCAACGGAGACGACGCCGAGACGGAGCGACTCCTCTCCGAAGCCTACAAAGCGAAGGGCATGACCTCCGAAGCTGAAGCTGCCTCGAAGAAAGCCGAGCAACTCGCGAATGACGGTGACGAGTAGCATCCGCCTCCATCATCGCAAGCCAGCCTTCATTTACAGCCGGATACCCCGGCTCGGGGACCCCGTGCACCGTTCTGGGCATCTATAGCTCGCACGAGCGAGATATACGTTTGAGGGACGCTGAAGCAGGATACAATCCGCGAGCGCACGCCGCCGGACGCCGTCTCTACTCGGTTTTGCGTGGAAATCCCGGCTAGAGCCCGAGGAAGCGGAGGTCTGCAGTATGAGTCTCGACAGCAGCTTTGAGAACAACACCTACCGAAAAGTTGACCTGCGGCTAGTTCCTTTCCTGTTCTTCTGCTACATCCTCGCCTATCTCGACCGTGTAAACGTAGGCTTTGCCAAGTTGCAAATGCTCAAGGCGCTCAACCTGAGCGATGCGGCCTTCGCGACTGGCGCTGGAATCTTCTTCATCGGGTACTTCTTCTTCGAGGTTCCGAGTAACGTTCTGCTCAAGAAGTTCGGTGCCCGCCGCTGGATCGCCAGAATCATGATCACCTGGGGCATTGTCTCCGCCTGCATGATTTTCGTGAAAGGTGAGATGTCGTTTTACGCGCTGCGATTCCTATTGGGCCTAGCGGAAGCAGGCTTCTTCCCGGGAGTTATTTTTTATCTCACTCTGTGGTATCCCTCGCGGATGCGTGCCACTCGCACCGCTTGGTTCGTTGCGGCGATCGCGGTTTCTGGCGTCGTTGGCAATCCCATTTCCGGGTGGATCATGGACGCGCTGTCTGGAGCGGGAGGACTTGCCGGATGGCAGTGGCTTTTCCTCTCCGAAGGCATTCCGTCCATCCTCGTTGGCTTCTTCGTGATCTACTACCTCGAAAGCGGTATTCAGGAAGCGAAGTGGCTCACGGCTGACGAGAAGACGCTACTTGAGCGCAACCTCGCAGCCGAAGATCAGCACAAGACCGAAAATCGCCTCTCTGACGCTTTCAAGAGCGGGAAAGTCTGGGTGCTCTGCGCCATCTACTTCACATTGATGATCGGCCTGTACGGAATCGCCTTCTGGCTACCCACCATCGTGAAGGCCTTCGGCATCAAGGGATACCTCGGTGTCGGCCTTATCACGGCCATCCCCTACGGAGTCGCGGTAATCGGCATGATTCTGATCAGCCATCACTCTGACCAGACCGGTGAGCGGCGCCTACATTACGTCTTTACTGCGTCTGCTGGAGCATTGGGGCTGATCTTGAGTGGAGTCTTCGCCAGTAGTCCTGTCCTGTCCATCGTCTTCCTATCCGTCGCAACTCTCGGCGTCATCGGAGCCATGCCACTATTCTGGCCTATACCTTCTGCCTTCCTTGCAGGAACGGCTGCTGCGGCTGGCATCGGAATCGTGAACTCTATCGGCAATCTCGGAGGCTACGTCGGGCCGAATGTGCCTATCTGGGTCAGGTCGGTATCGAGCGACAAATCAGCAGCTCTTTACGTGATTGCCGCGATGCTGCTCATTGGTGCGATGCTAACGTTCTTCTTCATCCCGAAGGACCTTCGCGTGCGCATAGGGGCTCCTGCTCCAGAGCGAAAACCTGCGCTAGGGACGAAGACCGCTTAGTGGGCGATAAGAAAAGCGCGCCAACTGGAAGTCGGCGCGCTTGAATCTATCTGTTCGGATCTAGTTGAGGAAGTAAGTCCGATACAGCGTGTCGCGCTGCACAGGACGGAATCCGGCATCGCGAATAATGCGCCGCAACTCTTCCTCCGTGGTGCAATTGCTGGTTCCCGCGGCTTTTACCACGTTCTCTTCCAGCATCACCGAGCCCACATCGTTTCCGCCAAATCTCAATCCCATCTGGCAGACTTTCAAGCCCTGTGTCACCCAGCTTGCTTGTACGTTGGGGAAGTTCGACAGGAAGATGCGCGAAATTGCTAGCGTCTTCAAGTATTCGACCGCAGTCGCTTCCGGCCAGCCACGCCCGCCAAGTGCCGTGTGCTTTGGCTGGAAGGTCCACGGGATGAATGCAGTGAATCCGCCCGTTTCTTCCTGCAAATCGTATATCTGCTGGAAGTGATTGATGCGATGCTCGACCGTTTCGCCTACGCCGAACATCATGGTGGCGGTAGTCTTCATGCCCAGCTTGTGCGCCGCGCGATGCACATCGATCCAATCCTGTGTCGTGCACTTCAGGCGCGCCACTTTGGAACGTACCTCGTCATCCAGAATCTCCGCACCACCGCCCGGAATCGACTGCAGTCCCGCAGCCTGCAACCTCCGGATCGTCTCCTCGATCGACAAATTACTGTACTCGGCAATGCCGATAATTTCGCTCGCCGACAGGCAATGCAGATGCACTTGCGGGAAGCGTTCCTTGATTCCACGGAACAGCGCTTCGAACCAATCGATCTTCAGGTCGGGATTTATGCCGCCCTGCATCAGCACACCTGTGCCGCCCATCTCCACGGTTTCGGCGATCTTTGCGTAGATCGTATCGAAGTCGAGCAGGTAACCCTTCTCGCGTCCCGGCCCCTTCACTGGTGC
This sequence comes from Koromonas humicola, assembly GCF_059726255.1. Classification (NCBI taxonomy): domain Bacteria; kingdom Pseudomonadati; phylum Acidobacteriota; class Terriglobia; order Terriglobales; family Koromonadaceae; genus Koromonas; species Koromonas humicola. The sequence continues at coordinate 2,492,852 of NZ_AP040873.1, read as the reverse complement.
GTAGAAGGCGCAGAAAGAGCAGTACTCCGTGCAGATGTTCGTGTAGTTGATATTCCGGTCAATGATGTAGCTGACGATTCCGTCGGGATGCAGCTTGCGGCGGATCGAATCGGCTTCCATGCCAATTCCGATCAGATCATCGGAGCGAAACATGTCCAAGGCTTGTTCGCGCGTAAGGCTCATACGAATTCCATGATACCGGAAGCGAAAGAGCTTCGATTAGACAAAAAAGAAGCCGCGCCCGGAAGGTGAGCGCGGCTATCGTGAAAGAGTTGTGGCTACTTGCTCGACTTCGGCTCATGCGCCACTAGCTTGTCGCTGATCTTCGCGTACGTCGATTGATTGACAACCTTGCGAGTGACCAGCTCTCTCTTAGTCTTATACGGACGTCCGGCGATGATCTTGTCTGAGATCGCTTCGCCGATTCCTGGAACCTTCATTAGGTCCTCTTTGCTGGCGCTGTTAATGTCAACTTTGTCCCGAATCTTGTCCGTGACGGCCAGCGTACCGCTCTTGGTAGCTTTGCCTGCGCTCTTTGCGGCACTCTTCGTCTCGCTTCCGGCGGTCTGCGCGGCGCTTTTGGATTGTTCTCCCTGAGTTGAAGTTGCGGTCTGAGCCATGGCCGGCTGCAACGACAGAGCAAGGGCCAGCAGAGTACTCAGCACAAAGTACTGTTTCTTCATTGCATGCTCCTTTTAAAGACGAGGACGCGCACAGTGAGATGTGAATACGCGTCTCTAGGCTGCCCGGCGTTGCGGTTCCGCGTGTTCAGTCCTGCGGCGTTCGCGTAAGTAAAACCACAGAGCTGTAGCGCCTCCGGCAACTCCGATCAGCGTCACCGTCCAAAGTGCCGGCCGATAATACGTGTGCAGCCACTTGAAAATGGCGCCTCCGTACTGTTCTGTGATCCACGCCACCAACCCGAATCTAACCAAGCGTCCCAGGGTCCAGGCGGCTAGGAACTTGTGCCAAGGGTACTTCAAGGCTCCAGCCGTCATTACGAAAGCAGAAGCTGGCATCGGCGGTGGTGCCAGCGCCCCAGCAAACATCGACCAGAAGCCCCATTTCTGGAAAGCCCTGAATATCTTCTTGGACTTAGCCTCGCCCAGCTTCTTTTCCAGCGCTTCCTCCCCTGTTTTGCGTCCCAAACGGAAAGTGGGCCACCCGCCAACTACCGAACCCGCTGTAGCCATCAACGCGTAGTACCACCACAATTCCTTGCGCGACGCCGTGAGAACGATCAGCAGTGCGTCAAAGCTGCCCGGCGCGGGTATAACGGACATGTCCAGCAATCCAAGGGGAAAGAACATGAAAGCACCAAAACGGCGCACAAACATCCAGAAGGAATGCATTACAACAGAGGCAATGGGAAGCATCATTACTCTGTTAGAAGCACAAGGAGCCTTCCGCGACCCTAAGTGTCTGCGGAATTAGTGAGTTGTTAGCCCTGTGCAGTTTCGAGGCGGAAAGTTTCGATACAATCAAGATTCAGGGTTGTTGCTGGAAGCCCCGTCAGCCTCATCCGGTGCATCGTGCAAAGCTCCGCAACATCCAATCCGGTGAAGCTCCATTTCACCAGCGATAACATAGGACAGAGAGAAAGTGGCCTGCATGTTCGAGTCGTGTCAATGTAAGGTGGTGGTGCTGTGAAAACCGAGTGTATGCCGTTCACGGCAATTCCTCACAACTCCCGCCTTTTCCTCGATTTTCTTTTCCAGTACGACAAGGTCGCAGCTTTCTACAAGCACCGTCCTCATTCGCAGGCTGTACTCGAGTACGCCCGTACCATCCAGTTTCCTGCCGAGCGCCGTGCCCGTGTGGCCGATGTCCTCGAAAGGCAGAATCGCCGATGGGGAGCTTCCTCCGCGGCACTCGCGTCCATTGAAAAGTTTCGGCAGGGCGCCGTCGCCTGCATCAGCGGGCAGCAGGTCGGAGTCTTTGGCGGGCCATTCTATTCAATCCTCAAAGCCATCTCAGCTATTGAGATGGCGGATGAACTCTCGTCCCTCGGCGTTCCAGCTATTCCGATCTTCTGGCTGGCAACTGAGGATCACGACCTCGCCGAAATCGCGAGCGTCACGCTGCCCAACGGCTGCGAGCTCGAAAAGCTGACCGCCGCCACACAGAACGGCTCCGATGCTCCGGTCGGCTCATTGCCTCTCGATCCGCGCATCGACTCGATGGTTAAGCACGCCGCCGAACTGCTCGGCCCCGGCTGGATCAGCGATGCGCTCCGTGACAGCTATCGCTCCGGTGAGACTTACGGTTCCGCTTTCGCCCGGCTCTTCACGCGCATAGTGGCCGAAACCGGCATGGTGCTTGTCGATCCGTTGGATGACGATCTGCACAGCATTGTCCAGCCGCTCTTTACCGCTGCCGCCGAACGCGCCGACGAACTCGACCAGGCGCTACTTGAGCGCGGCAAAGCTCTCCACGCTGCTGGATACCACGAGCAGGTCCGCGTCACGCCTGAATCTACGCTGCTGTTTTCAATTGAAGGCAATCGTCGCACCGTGCTCCACCTTGCCGGAGACGGATTCATGCTTGGCGCCCAGCGCGTTCCGCGCCAGCAGATTCTAGACAAGATCAGCACGCACCCAGAGCAGTTCAGCGCCAACGTACTCTTCCGTCCGGTTTTGCAGGATTACCTTTTCCCAACCGCCGTTTACTTCGGCGGACCAGCCGAAATCGCCTACTTCGCGCAGGCTGGTGTCGTTTACGAGAAGCTGCTTGGCCGCACCACTCCAGTGATGCCGCGCCTTTCTGCCACCATCGTCAGTGCCGAGATGAGTGACCTTCTTGCACGGTACCATCTCAGCTTCAAAGACTTGTTTCACGGGACCGAAAGCGTGTGCGAGCTGCTCTCTTCTCGCGTCCTCGCTCCGGAACTTCAATCCGCCCTGCACACCGCTCGTGAGTCGCTGGAAGCGAATCTCGCCGAACTGCGCACCCAGCTTCAAAAGCTTGATCCCACGCTGGTCGATGCCGCCTCTCGCAGCGAGCGCAAGATGCTCTACCAGCTCTCAAAAATCGGCAGCAAGGCTGCTCGCGCCCAGCTACGTCAAAGCGAATTGCTCACGCGCGATGCACACCACGTGCTCACGGAACTCTTCCCGCATAAGGAGCTTCAGGAGCGAGTTCTTCCCGGCATCTACTTCCTCGCGCATTACGGTCCGGAGCTGATCACCCATCTGAAGCAGGCCGCCGCTCCGCAATGCCCCGGACATCAGATCATCCGGCTGTGAGCTAGTCTTCGACGAAGCTTCGCAGCCGGAGCAGGGCATTGTCCCACTGGTTTGAAATCAGCTCGAGGTAATGCTTGGCATCAGTCAACCGGCGCTGGTCCAGTTCCCACAGCCGCTCGCGGCCATGACGTGAACTGCGCACCAGCCCCGCGCCTTCCATCACCCGGAGGTGCTTTGTGACCGCCTGTCGCGTGATTTTCGATCCCACGGTCAGCCGAGCAATCGACATCGGCCCGTCCGCGCACAGCCGGGAGACAAGCCGCAACCGCGACTCATCTCCCAAAGCCGCAAACACCACTGCCGAACTCTCTGGCTCCGCTTTGTTCCGTGCGCTATTGCGCGTGGACATCGGCCACGTACTCCTCGACCAGTTTCACGACCATTCCCCAGCCCTGATCGTTGGCCTTGAAAGCTTCTGCGCGTCGTGCCAGTGGAATCTGCTCGAACCCTGATTCCGTCACCGTCAGCAAAACGCCTTCCGGAACCTGCTCCAGAGAAAAGACCACCAGCGTGGTCGGTTCCGAGGAATAATCCACCTTGGGATCGACCGCATAAGGATGCCAGCGATAGGAGAGAGTACGCTCCGAGACTACTTCCTCGATGAAAATCTCAAACGCCATGCCCTCGTATTGCTTTTGGGCGTTAGCGACCTCGGTATTTACTTTCGTAGGCACAAGCGTCCCGCGCAGCTTCGTTCCAGGAACAAACGGCCCATCGAAGTTCATCCCAAACCACGTCCCAAACTCTTTCGAGTCTGAGATCGCCCGCCAAACCCTCTTGATAGGCGCTCGCAACAGAATCTTCTTCTCGATGCGGTCAGTATTCATTCGCAACCTCCTGGTTGCATTTAGTGCATGAATACTATTCCGTTCGCGCGTCAATCGCAACCATGCGGTTGCATTTTCTTGAGAGTTCAATGTCGGACGACGCGATTGAACTCTGCTATCTCATAGCAACCATCTCTAGTGCTACCATGAAGGGCGTTATGTCGAAGAAGCAGAAGAATTCCGCGCCCGAAATCGGCTTTGAAGTCATGTGCCCCTGCTGTGAGGCGACGTTGCGGATCGATCCGGTCACTCGCGCCGTCATCTCCCATACTCCCAAGCCGGCTGCCCGCACGTTCGCCGACATGGAAGCGGCAGCCCGCGCCATGCGCGAGGGCGATGTCCGTAAGGAATCCATTTTCCGCCAGTCGGTTGAGGCTGAGAAGAATAAGGCCGACCTGCTGGAGAAGAAGTTTGCCGAAGCCGTGAAGAAAGCCAAGGAAGCACCCGATCTCTCCAAGCCCTTCCTTCGCGATTTCGATCTTGAATAGATTTCAGTGATCTGGTACCCCATTCAAGCCTTCCTTGGCTTGAGTGGGGTTTTTACACTTTAGGTTTGAAAGCCAAAGTCTAAGAGAACCACATGTTGTTGCTGGGACACCGGGGATGTCGCGGCCGATTCACGGAGAACACCTTCGCCGCGTTTGACCACGCCATTCAGAGTGGATGTGATGGATTCGAGCTCGATGTGCGTCGAACCGCCGATTCCATACCGATCATCTGGCACGATGCGCGCCTTCGCGGCCGGTTCATCTCCCGGCAACCCTATGCGAGCCTTCACCAGCGATGTTCTCTTGCGCGCCGTCTGCCTCGCCGCCCGATCATTGATCTTTGCCAGCTTGAGGAAGTTCTCGCCCGTTATTCCCATGTTGCTTGGATCGACATCGAGCTCAAAGTTCCGGGGATGGAAGCCCACATAGCCACGCTGCTGCGCCGTTTCCCGCCAGCTCGCGGATTCGTTGTCTCATCCTTCCGGCGGCGTATTCTGCTCGACCTTCATCGTGTCGACCCTGCGCTACCGCTCGGATTTATCTTCGACCGCATGCCGCGCGCACACGTCTGGCGAAGGCTGCCCGTCCAATACGTTAAGCCCAGCGTCCGGGTTGTGAATCCCTCGCGCGTTCGCGAATTTCATTCGGAGGGGAAGAAAGTCTTGGCTTGGACGGTGAATCATCCAGTGACGATGCGGCGTCTGATGGAACTCGGAGTCGATGGTGTCATCGGCGACGACCCAGTACTACTCGCTCGTACGCGCGCCGAAGCCGCATAGAACTCGATGGCAATGATTGTTATTTGACGAATGTGCGGGAATGGCGCAATTTAATAACTCTCGCCACTTGATACCTGGAAAACTCGCACACCGCATTCCCTGTACATGTCACAGACCGACTGCCGATCGTCGATCACAAATGCGACCCGCTCTCGGCCCACGCTGTCCAGCAATTCGCGTTTAACTACCGTATCTGGCCTGTGATCTCCTGATCTCCGCATCAGCAGTCGTGAATAGTGAATATCTGACGCCGCCAACCATTCTTCCGTCATCTGGCGGTACTCGTCTGGTCGTCCAGTGATGATGACGACTTCATATTCCGGAGTCAGGTTATTCACCCAGCGTACGACTACGTCAATTGGTGTATCGGCTGACATGCGTCGGAAGAACTGTTTCCAATTCTTCTTTCCCGGACCTTTGATGAAGTGCAGTCTGTGCTGTACATCTGCCAGCGTTCCATCAATGTCAACAATGACAATGTTCTTGTTCACGAACGCAAGCCTATCACCTCTAGCGTGGACCGCCAGATCATCATCACTGTTGCTTACCGTAGCGAGGGGGGAATGTCGAGCGCTGAACTGCGCCGATGCAATCCAGTATCAAACATTCACATTTACAGCCGAATCAGTAATGGTTGTGGCCGAAGCATTCACCACTGTATTCGTGCTCTGGCTCTGCATGAACGCCTGCAAGAGCTGCTCGCCGGGATTGTTCTGGACCAGACCCTGAGCGCGCGAGTCGTCCCGCTGTGACTGCGTAGCTGGCAATGCGAAGGTCTTGGCTGCACTTTGCGCATCCTGTGCGAACTTTGCCAATGCCTGCTGTGCTCCGGCAGCATCGCCCGACTGAAGCGCCGTTCCAATCGCCTGGAAATCATTCGTCAGCGTGCTGAGCGCGCTCGACAAGTCCGAACCCGTGCTCGACGTGCTTGAAGAACTCGAACTGCCGGGTACAGAAGCTGATGTCGAGGCGCTTGTGGACGAATTGCCAGACTCCGGGTCCGAGCTGTCGCTGCCTTCACTCACTCCGGCTGCACTGCTGCCAAACAGAGATTTAAGTAGCTGCGAAACCAAGCTGGATGCATCCGAAGCACTACCCGGGTGCTCAGGGTGATGTCCATTGTTCGCCTGCAGCGAATTCTTGATCTCCGCGAAAGCATGCGACGCACCGTCCAAGTCTCCGGATTGCAGGTCCTGATTCAATGCCGCGAATGCCGCTGCCATCGCAGCCTGACTTGACTGCGAATCGCTCGAACCAGTGATAGCGGAGGTGACAGAGGCCGACTGTGCATCCTTCGAAAGCGTCACAAAATCCTGCTGTGCGGCCTCGAGATCGCCGTTCTTCAAATCCTTGCCAATCTGCCTGAAGTCTTTCAAAAACTGCGACGCAGTCTGTGCAATTTCCGACGAACCACCCCCCACTCCGTTTATGGACATAACCCCTTCCTCACCTCTTTGCTTGAACGCTTCCTTCGCGAAGTGAGTCTATCGGCCACGTTCTTAAAAATCTTCACCGTCGCAGGGACAATGTCCCATCCCCAACCTCATCTGGAAGATGTTGTGTCATCCTGAGCGCAGCGAAGGATCCCTACCACCTCTCCCCGTGTCCAAGGCCCCCACTCTGTCAACCCCCATTTTTGCCGAATCCCTCCCAACCTGCTGATAGGCAGCAACATAGAGTTGACCTTCCTGCGATGGAATCACCCCTCCAATCTGCTACTCTGAATAGAGGGGTATAACGAGGCATCTAAGCCCTTTGTTTCCAAATTTTTGCGCGGAAATATAGGGGGAGGGGATCCCCCGTCCATCAGGCGGCAGCGACGCCGTTTTCGCGCAGATTTTTCGGCTTCTGCAAAAAACCGCTGCGCTCTTCCTCGAAAGCTTCGATCTCTTGCTTCATTCGGCGCTCATTCCAGTTCAGTGCTGGAGCCAGTCGCGTTGCGGCCTGACGCGTGCAATTCTCGTCCCAAGACTGGTCAAGAGCCATCGGCACGCGACGTAACAGGATGTCGCCAAGCGTCACTGCGTGCTCGTAAGTTACCGCTTCCACTGCCTGAGCCACGATCTGCGGCTGCCCGTCGAGGATCGGCATGCGCATTACAGGATTGTGCATTGCGGTCTGAATCACGCACATCGCGTGGCGCCCGTGCCAACGTGCTACTGCTTCAGCCGAGGTCTGCGGAATCCCAGTCACCGCATCTACCGCCATCGACCATTGCTGCAGCGTGCTCTCTACACCGCTTGCCTCGCCAATGGCGACTTGCCTTGCTGAGTGTTGGCTGGGCGTCAACCCCATCGTCTTCGCGGTACTCCGAGCAAGCGACATTGCGGTTGTAAGGTTCCCTCCGAATATGGAGAGCATGCCAAGCGCGCCTTCGTCTGCATGGTTGTGCAGGACGTGACGGCACACGCCTGCTTCGAGCGTGTTGTTGCCTCTATGCTTCATCCCTGCATACGCAAACGGCCGAACGCCCGTATAGCTGAATACAACGTCTGCCCGGCCCAGCTTTGCTCGGGGGAACATTGCCGAGACCGAATTGAGCAGGGAAGCGATCTCATCCGTGTCCGGTTGAGCCATTCCGGGATCGCTGCCGTGCACCATCTCGGTCGCGCCGACCTGAATCATGCCATTCCAGGGGACTATCGAGATGGACTGTCCACTTCTGACTTTCATCTGCAAGCCGATCGTCGGGGCATCGAGCCATCGCCGCAGCATCACGTGTGTGCTGCGCATCCCGCTCACAAGCCTGCTCTGTGCCGGAAGATCCGTCAGGTCGCGCACGCGATCGACCCACGGTCCGCTGGCGTTTATCACCCAGTCGCTTTCCACGAACGAGTGCTTGTCCGACAGCAGGTCGTGCACGAGAACTCCTCGCACGCGTCCCTCGGACGTCCGAATCGCCAGCACCTCGGCGTGATTGCGGGCCACGGCTCCATCCGCACATGCCTCCACTAGCCAGTCCGCGACCAGGCGCTCAGGGAAGTCGCACACCGCATCCTGATAGGAATAGAGCGACCACTGCTGATCTCCCGCGAGGCTGCGTTTGAGGGTTGCGACATGCGCGTCCGTGTCTAGTGCTGGAATCCTGCCGAACTTGCGATACAGCCATAGCGCCGCACGTATCTCGAGTGAGGAGTAGCGTGTGCCAGGCCCAACCGCCAATGCAAACGGCAACGGCTGCACTAGATGCGGTTGCTCCAGCAGCAGAGTTTCGCGTCCACGTAGTGACTCCCGCAGCAAGCCCAGCTCGCCCCGTTCCAGGTGACGCAGACCGCCTTCGATCACGCGCGTGCAGCGGCTCGTTGTGCCAGAGCCGAAGTCCTCCCGCTCCAGCAGCAGAACAGACTTCCGCGCACGTGCGCATTCCCTGGCCAGAGCTACCCCACTGACGCCTCCACCGATGATGGTGATATCGACTCGTTCCGGCAAAGGCCCACGTCCGAGGAAGCTGCGCATAGAGCAGATTAGATGCGGTGTGCTTCAGTCGGGTCGGCTGCATCTGGGGAGAAACTCTGGCTCGTCAGACCTGCGCCTCTTGCCACGAGCCCGCCCCGGCATCGAAACTGGTAATCATGACAACAGGCCAGCGCTTTGAACGTGCCGTGGAGATAATGCACCGCCTCCGCGCTCCCGGCGGATGCCCATGGGATCGCGAACAGACCTTCGACAGCATCAAGAAGTACACCGTCGAGGAGACTTACGAGGTCCTTGAGGCTATCGAGAACCGTGATTGGCAGGAACTTCCTGGGGAACTGGGAGACCTCCTTCTCCAGGTGCTGTTCTATGCCGAGATGGCCCAGGAACAGGGTCACTTCACCATGGATGACGTCCTCCAGACACTCAGTGACAAGTTGGTTCGCCGCCATCCGCATGTCTTCGGGGACGTGGAGGCTGAAACGTCTCGGGAGGTGCTGCAGAACTGGGAAGCGATCAAGACCCAGGAACGCGCTCAGAAGGACGGCGACGATGGCGAAGCCAAGCCGAAGTCGCTCCTTGCCTCCGTGTCCACCGCCATGCCGGCTCTGCTGGAAGGACTAAAGCTGTCCAACAAGGCTGCCCACGTCGGGTTCGACTGGCCCAACATCGAAGGCATCTTTGACAAGCTCCACGAGGAGGCAGACGAACTGAAGCAGGAGGTGGCCAAGATCCCGCCCCCCGGCCCCCAACCGATCGGCAGGGGGGTAGCCGGTGCCCGGGGTACCACCACCCCTCCCGACCTCCAATCCCGCCTCCAGGACGAGGTCGGTGACCTGCTATTCACGGTCGTGAATCTTGCACGGTATCTCGAAGTCGATCCTGAATCGGCGCTTCGACACACCAATCGAAAGTTTCGCAAACGTTTCGCGCATGTGGAGAACAGCTTACAGAAAGCAGGGAAGAATCCTGCCGATGCATCACTCGACGAAATGGAGAAGCATTGGCAAGAGGCGAAAGTGATCGAATGAGATTGGCAACAGTGAAAGTCTTGCATGTTGTTGCACCGACAATTTAGTGTTGCCAGTTATGAGATTTCAGCGCAGTTCCGGAGTCCTGTTGCATCCGACCTCGCTGCCGGGTTCGTATGGAACTGGTGATCTTGGACCCGAGGCTTTTTCCTTCATCGACTTCCTAACCGCCGCCGGACAGAATATCTGGCAGGTGCTTCCGCTCAATCCGACGGGATACGCGGATTCGCCGTACCAGTGTTTCTCAGCGTTCGCTGGCAATCCGCTGCTGATCAGTCTCGATCTGCTTGCAAAGCAGCAGTTGCTCACTCGCGAAGAACTGGCAACAGTCCCGGAATTTTCGACTACCTGCATTGATTACGGTCCTGTGATCGAGTTCCGCTTCCCGTTGCTGCGCCTCGCAGCAGAGCGGTTCTTCGCCACTCTTGAGGTAGCAGCGAACCGTGCGCGACGGGCCGCTTACGAAGAGTTTTGCCTGCAACAGTCATCGTGGCTCGAGGACTATGCCCTGTTCATGGCTCTGAAGGATGCTCATGGCGGAGTCAGTTGGACCTCGTGGGAGCATGAGTACGTTGTCCGTGATCCCGAGGCACTGGCCGGTGCGCGCGATACGTTTGCTGCTGACATTTCCGCCTATAAGTTCTGGCAATTCGAGTTTTTCAATCAGTGGAGCGCGTTGCGTGCGGCGTGCAACGCCAAGGGCATTCGCATTATGGGCGATGTGCCGATTTATGTAGCTCACGACAGTGCCGACGTTTGGACTGCTCGTCATCTGTTCTGGCTGGACGACAATGGCACACCGATCAAGGTTGCTGGCGTACCTCCTGACTACTTCAGCGCGACAGGACAGCTATGGGGCAATCCGACTTACCGCTGGGATTTGCTTCGACAAGATGGATATCGTTGGTGGATCGAGCGCGTGCGCGGCGTGCTGAAGATGTTCGACATGGTGCGCATCGACCACTTCCGCGGATTTGAGGCGTACTTTGAGATTCCGGCCAAGGAGACCACTGCTATAAATGGCACCTGGATCAAGGGGCCAGGCGCGGAACTATTCGCGGTGCTCGAGCGCGAGTTCGGTGAACTTCCCATCGTTGCCGAGAACCTTGGTGTTATTACGCCGGAAGTTGAAGCAATCCGGAATCAATTCAATTATCCGGGGATGGCAATCCTGCAATTTGCCTTTGGCAACGACCCTCAAGGACCAAGTTTCCGTCCGCACAATTACGCTCGCAACCTTGTCGCTTATACCGGCGGGCATGACAACGACACGACACGGGGATGGTGGAGTAGCGGTGTAGAGGGATCGACGCGAACCGAGGACGATCTGCGCCGTGAGCACGAATTCGCCATCGCATACCTGCACCTTTCTGATGACGAAGAGATTCAGTGGGCGATGATTCGTACTCTGATGGCGTCTGTCGCTGACACAGTGCTCGTCCCTATGCAAGACATTCTCGGGGCAGGCAGTGAGGCCAGGATGAATCTGCCCGGACGAATGAGCGGAAACTGGAAGTGGCGTTACGATCGCAATCAACTGAAGCCGGAAATGGGAGAGCGGCTGCTAGCCCTGGCGAAGTTGTACGACCGATAAACCTGCCCAATGCAGTTGAGTAATCGTGGAGGCAACGAATTTGGGAGCACATGCAGAAAAGCAGTGGAACGGACTCACATTACGCACTTGCCACACTGTCGGTGATTTCCGACAGGCCGTGGACCTGCAGAAAGAAATCTGGCAGTTCGAAGACATCGAACTTGTCCCAACACGACTCTTCGTCGTCGGCGAAAAGATCGGTGGACATGTGCTCGGTGCATTCGATGGATTATCGCTCGTAGCTTTCAACTATGGTCTAGTTGGAATCCGCGATGGGCATTCGTATATCCACTCACACATGCTCGGAGTTAAGGATGCATATCGAAATACCGGACTTGGTCGCGAGATGAAATTGTTTCAGCGCGAGCTAGCGATCGACCAAGGTTTCGATCTGATCGAGTGGACATTCGATCCGTTGGAAATCAAGAATGCTTACTTCAACCTGGAGAAGCTCGGTGCGGTAGTCCGTCGCTACGTGGTGAATCAATATGGAATCACTTCGTCGCCGTTGCAAGGTGGCCTGCCTAGCGATCGCCTGATCGCGGAATGGTGGTTGCAATCGCCCCGCGTCGAGAAGACGCTGGACTGCGGAAAGAGACCTGAAGTCGCTGTCATCGAGAAGGTGGAAGTTCCTGCAGAAGTGCCCGAGTGGAAGTCGCAACCGGAGACTCGTTCGCGTGCTGCCGAGATTCAGCGACACAATCGCGAAGCGTTACAGACATACTTCGACCAGGGATTGTGTGTCGTCGGTTTTGAACAAACCGAACACGGTGATGGTCGCTTCCTTCTTGGGCTCTGGAACGAGGCGAACTGGTAATTCCGCAGTCCGCTATCCGAAAACTTCGTGAGCTTCCTGTTCGGCATTGCGCCAGCGTTCGACGTAATTCTTTACTGACATAAAAGTGCGCGACTTCATGTGGTCCACGTAAAGAGTGCCGTGCAGATGGTCAATTTCGTGTTGCAGGATTCGAGCGTACCATCCTTCCGCATTGACGGAGTGTGCTTCACCATGCTCGTCCAGAAAGCGCACTCGCACGCTGCGATACCGGGGGACTTCGGCAGTGTAGCCTTGCACGCTAAGGCAGCCCTCGAAGAACTCGACTTGTGACTCGTCGGGAATCTCCAACTCAGGGTTGATAAGCACATGAAAATCAACGGGAACACGCCCCCGATCGCGCAACTGCTCGGGACTCCATGCCGAGTGATACTGCTGGCGATCTTCGATAATCGCGAGTTGCACCCCCAATCCGATTTGCGGCGCCGCGAGTCCAACACCCGGAGCGAGGCGTAAGGTTTCGAGCATGTCCTCTATCGTCTGCTGAATTTTCGGACTTGCAATTTCTTCTGGCGTAAGGGGGAGGGCCATCTGGCGCAAAACGGGATCCCCTGCCTGTACAATCTCGAGTTTCATTCGAGTGAGCTCCCCTTGGGCTTCCATTTTAGCCCTTGAGAGTGAGAAAGTATGTCGCTGCGAGTTAAGCGCAGGCCGGCTTTCTAGAGGAAGATACAGAATCCATCGCCGCTGCTGGACATCTGTATGCGGGTGAAAGGGAGGCGCACATGGCCGCCAGAGACTACTCACTTCAGCAATCATCCAAGCGCAATGATGCACTGCATTCCGCCCTTCGCCACCAACTTGAACATCGGCGCGGAGTTTTAGCAGAAGCCGTAGAAACAGCTCCGGACGGAGCGCAGATAGTTCAACTCCTGCATGACGTGGATGCCGCACTGGACCGCCTCACCGCTGGTACGTATGGAATTTGCGAGGTGTGCCACGACACTGTCGAAGATAATCGGTTGCTGGCTGATCCCCTCGTTAGATTTTGCCTCGATCACTTGGCCCCTAAAGAGCAAGCGTTCCTTGAACGCGACCTCGAGTTGGCGGCACAAATTCAGCGTCGCTTGCTCCCAAAATCCAACTTCCAAGCGGATGGTTGGTGTGCCGCTTACCACTACAAGCCGTTGGGAATCGTGAGCGGCGATTATTGTGATCTCGTGGTCGGACCAGACGAGCAGCTCTACTTCATCGTGGGGGACGTTGCCGGAAAAGGCGTTGCCGCTTCCATGCTGATGTCGAATCTGAGTGCGATTTTCCGCGCATTGATTCCCCTGGGCTTACCGCTTGCTGAGCTGATGGAGCGTGCAAACCGCATATTCACCGGAAACACTCTACCTACTCAGTTCGCGACGCTCATTTGCGGCCGCGGATTACACGGAGGCGCACTTGAGCTATGCAGCGCTGGCCACGTTCCTGCACTGGTTGTGACCGAGTCTGGTGTCACAAAGGTAGATTCGCATGGACTACCGCTTGGTCTCTTTGCCGATCAGAAGTTCTCGACGTCGAAGTTTCAAGTCGAGGCAGGGAACTCGCTGGTGCTCTTCAGCGATGGAGTTTCAGAGGCGCGATTCGAAGACGAAGACTACGGTTATGAGCGTCTGGCCGCTGCTGTGCAGAACTGCGTCGGCATGGATCCCTGCGACGTAGTGGCAAAGTGTGTTAGCGACCTGGAAAAGTTCCTTGGAGCAGCTCCCGTTTACGACGATCAGACATTATTGGTCGTGCAGAAACGCATCTGACATTCAGCAGCCTTCGCCATCATGAAGGCTGCGCATCTCTGTCTGGAGCGCTGCGCCATGAATCAGACCCCCTCGCGCCCCCTCGCCGTAACACCTTCCGAAGCTTGGCCCGCACTGCCGTTAAACGAATGGCGGGAAACCTACCACAACCTGCATATGTGGACACAGATCGTGGGCAAGGTTCGTCTCGAACTTACCGATCGCACGAATCATTGGTGGAACGTGCCTCTATATGTGAGCGCACGTGGCCTGACGACCAGCCCCATTCCATACACTAATTTTGTTTTCGAGGTGCAGTTCGACTTTATTGATCACAAGCTGTTGATCGACCGTTCCGATGGAACACGACAAACCTTACCGCTTGAGCCGTGCACGGTCGCCGATTTCTACACAAATTTCATGGGAGCATTGAGTTCACTCGGTATCGACGTGAAGATCTATGCCATGCCTGTGGAGGTTGTTGACCCGGTTCCGTTTGCCAGTGACCGGCTATACCGAGCTTACGACGCCGAAGCCGCCCATCGATTCTGGAGGATTCTCGTTTCGTGCGACGCTGTCTTTAAGCAGTTCCGTGCGAGTTTCACGGGAAAGAACAGTCCGGTGCAATTCTTCTGGGGCAGCTTCGATTTGGCCGTAACTCGATTTTCCGGCCGCCGCGCTCCAGAGCGTCCGGGCGCCGACCCAATCACGCGTGAGGCCTATTCACACGAGGTAATCAGTGCCGGATGGTGGCCAGGGGCAGGCATCGATGGCCCGGCGTTCTACTGTTATGCTGCACCTGAACCTGCAGGACTCGACAAGCAAATAGTCCAGCCCGAAGACGCGTTTTACCATCGGGAGTTGAAGGAGTTCATCCTGATGTATGACCGCGTGAGGGGAGCGAAATCGCCTGAGCAAACGGTGATGAGCTTCCTGCAGAGTACCTACGAGGCGGCTGCAGAACTCGGACATTGGAATAGAGCAGAACTGGAAATCGGCAGACCCGCGGCATGAGCACAGAGTTGCACACGACGGAGCGCTCTGGTACCGTGCACGGAATGAAGATCGAAGCCATTACACTCCGCGAAATTCGAATGCCGCTGGTCCATTTTTTTGAGACTAGTTTTGGGCGCACGACTGAACGCCGCATTCTGCTTGTTACTGTGCATTGCGAAGGAGTGGATGGCTGGGGCGAGTGTACCGCAGGCGAGCACCCTTTCTACTCCGAAGAGTCGACGGACACCGCGTGGTACGTCTTGAAGGAGTACCTCGCACCGGCGCTTGCTGGACTATCCATTGAGAGTGGGCGCGAGGCTCCGTTCCGCATGCCGGGTGTGCGCATGCATCGGATGGCCAAGGCGGCACTCGAAAACGCTGTCTGGGACGCAGAAGCGCAGATCAAAAATGTTCCGCTGTGGAAGTTGGTCGGCGGCGCACGCAAGGAAATCGCAGCGGGCGTTTCTATCGGGATTCAAGACTCGCACGAGCAACTGCTGGACAAGATCGCCGTCGAAGTTGTTGCCGGATATCAGCGCATCAAGGTGAAGGTAAAGCCCGGTTGGGACCTGGAAGTTTTAGCCAAGATACGTGCGAATTGGCCGAAGATACTGCTCTCCTGTGATGCGAACAGCAGCTACACGCTCGACCAGGTTGAGCATCTCAAGCAATTCGACCAGTTCCGACTGTTGATGATCGAGCAGCCGCTTTGGAGCGACGAGATTTATCTTCATGCACTACTTCAACGCGAACTTGCTACAAGTCTCTGCCTTGATGAGTCCATCCAGAACGCACGTCATGCACTGGCCGCCATCGAGATGAAAGCGTGTCGGATCCTGAACGTGAAACTTGGTCGTGTTGGCGGATTTGCAGAGGCAATTCGTGTTCATGATGTTGCGCTCGCCTCCGAGATTCCCGTTTGGTGTGGTGGGATGCTTGAGAGCGGAATCGGTCGCGCACACAATATCGCACTATCGACCTTGGTGGGGTTTTCACTACCGGGAGACATATCTGCTTCCGCTCGATATTGGCGTGAGGACATCATCGATCCGGAGATTGTGGTCTCGCCAGCGGGCACCATCGC
The DNA here is from genome assembly GCF_059726255.1 of Koromonas humicola. Classification (NCBI taxonomy): domain Bacteria; kingdom Pseudomonadati; phylum Acidobacteriota; class Terriglobia; order Terriglobales; family Koromonadaceae; genus Koromonas; species Koromonas humicola. Next base: position 2,476,838 of record NZ_AP040873.1, on the reverse strand, counting down.
CATTAGCGAACAGCCGGGACGCGGCTATGAGCTCAAATCCGACTTAATCGAGCATCTGACGGTGCGAAAAGAGACCATCCGAGCTTAGCGGCGTAATCGCGCGTTCTGAGAATTCTCTGTCTTCAGATAATTCAGTGCCTGATCTACCGACATGGGAGGTACGGGTTGGTAGTCCCAGGAGCTTTCGTCTTCATCGATGTGAATCGATTTAAGGAATAGTGCCTTACCGTCGAAATGAAGAATCATTCTCGTGGTGTCCCAATGTCCCGGCGTGATTTCGCTCTGCTGCACAACGAAGCGGCCACCTTTGTACAGTTTGCCGAGGATGCCCCAGCCGAAGTTCACGTCCTTGAATAAGGTGCCGTCAATGCTTGCAAGGCGGCCTGCGGTTTCGTCGATTAGCATTTCGCCTTGCATTCCTGTGAAAACCGCAGATTCGCGGCTGGGTGGGTTGAACCCGGGGCGCGCCACAAAGCGGATTCGATCGATCTTGTGTCCGTTCGCGTCCTGCGTAGTACCGATCAATTGGAAATCGAAAGCATCTGGGATAGTCGCGAGCATTTTGCTCGTCCGCTGATCGTCTTCCTGCCGTTCTTTTTTCTTGCGGTCAAGTTGTGCGGGCTCCCTCATTTTCCGGATTCGATCTTCCTCCATCTGCAACTGCTCAGGAGTGAGTGGCTTGCCATTGATGAGCACAACCCTGCTCAGGACCCCATTCGGTGTTTCCACGATGCGTTCGGTCTCAGTGTCGCGGCCACGCTTCTTTCGTTCCTTCCAAGTGAAAAGGTGCGAGCGCCGGGAACTGTCCTGCAGTTCGTGCTGGACTGCCATGGCCACAATTTCGCGTGGCGTTTGTTGCAACTGGGCAAGAGTACTGAGTGATAGAACGAATAGCAGACAGGTCAGGGCAAACGCGCGTTGAGGGTTCAAACTGCTCCGGTAGTGTCTTGAAGAAATCATCTTTATTGAAGAACGAACAGGCAGATTTAGAAGCAAATGGCGCGCGAGTTGTTGCAGGCGCTGCATATTACAGCAAGGAGGCATATGCCCGATCAGGTGTTCAGGGCGCGAACTCGCAGCAGCCTGCAAAGAGCTCTCAACGAGGGCGGCCATCAGGGCAGGCGTAAAATGTTTGGCAAGGCGATTGCCGCTAGCTTCGCGGTTCGCTATAGTCAAGTGAGCCGAAGGTTCAGCTGTTCCTTGTGATATATAAATCGGTTGGCCAATTTAGCGGCCGCCGAATGATGGGAGTGTTCCCAATGTGGAAAACCCGCAGAGAAGACGAAAAGCCGTTAGCGTCACCTACTCCGCAGCAGCCGGCACCGGTCGTTCCGGCCCCTACAGCGTACCAACCTCGCACTCTGGAGACTCCGAAAGTGGACATTCATCGCACTGATGTGGCGCACATTGGTAAGTCTGTGATCATTAAAGGTGAACTTACCGGCAGCGAAGATTTGTATCTGGATGGCGAAGTCGAGGGCAGCATTGATCTTCGTGAGCACAATCTGGTGATCGGTCCCAATGGTCGCGTGCGCGCGAACGTTTACGCGAAGGATGTTGTGCTTCAGGGCAAGGTCGACGGCAATGTCACCGGGGTGGAAAAGGTCGAGCTGAAGAAGTCCGCAGTGCTGAATGGAGACATCAATACTCAGCGCATCGTCATTGAGGATGGAGCGTACTTTAAGGGTTCGATTGACATTCGCAAGGGCGAAGCGAAGCCTTCCAAGTCTGACGCGCCGCGCCCGGCTGCGCAGGCCACCGCTGCAAACCCCCTGTTCAATGGTCCGGCTTCAAGCGCATCGGTGGGAGCTGAAAAGAAGTAGAATTGACGACATTGGCATCGGCGCACTCTGGTGTGCCGATCCACATTCTCCAGTCCGGTCAGGTTTCCTTTGGGTTTCTTTCGCAACATCTTTGGGGGTAGCGCCCAGCAGCAGTCCGCCGCTGGCGAAAGTGCTCCACGCATACCCCGCCGCTCCACAGGGTTCAACCAGTTCACCAGGGCCATTCTGCGTCCTGATGGGCAAAGGATCCTTGACCTAGGCTCGACATCCAGCAGCAACATCCAGTTCATTACCGGGCTTGGTCATAAGGCCTACAACGAAGATGTGCTGATGGAAGCGAATGCGAGCAAGCTGGTCATCCCTGGCCCTGAGGAAGGCAGCACAACCGTAGATGTTGAGCGGTTCCTGACTGAGAACCTGCAGTACCAGAACGAGTCTTTCGACGCCGTGTTGTTGTGGGATGTGTGTGATTACCTGGCAGAGCCACTGGTCAAGCCGGTTGTGGACCGAATCTACCAGATCACGAAGCCACAAGGTGTATTGCTGGCGTTCTTTCACACCAAGGACGCAGGCCACGAAGCACCGTTCTATCGGTTCCACATAAAGAGCGAAGACACTCTGGAATTACAGCAGGGCCCTCATTTCCAACTGCAGCGCGTGTTCCAGAACCGCCACGTCGAGAACCTCTTCCACGACTACACCTCGATTAAGTTCTTCTTGGGCAAGGAAAGCATTCGCGAAGTGTTGCTGGTGCGCTAAGCGGTTTCGAGTTCTTCTTCCAACAACTGCTTGTCATGCAGATCGGTGTAGTACCCGTTCAGCGCGAGCAACTCGTCGTGAGTGCCGTACTCTACGATCTTTCCATCGTGCAACACCGCAATGCGGTCAGCATTCCGTACGGTCGAAACGCGGTGTGAGATGAAGATTGTGGTACGCCCCTTCATGATGCCGCGAAGTCCGTTCAAAATGTGATCTTCGGTCTGAGTGTCGACACTCGCCAAGGCGTCGTCCAGCACGAGAATTCTAGGTTCGCGAATCACGGCTCGGGCAATGGCCGTTCGCTGTTTCTGGCCGCCCGATAGCGTGAGTCCGCGTTCTCCCACCGTCGTGTCGTACTTCTCGGGAAAACCCTCGACATCGTCGGCAATACGCGCGATTTCCGCTGCTCTTCGGACTTGCTCCTCCGTGGCGTTCTCGGTGCCGAAGGTGATGTTCTCGCGAATAGTTGCACTAAACAGGAATGTTTCCTGGGGAACAAACCCGATCTGCCGCCGAAGCGTTTCCAGAGGATATTCGCGGATAGGACGTCCATCGATCAGCACAGATCCGGGTTCAGCATCGGCAATTCGCGGAATCAATGAAACGAGTGTTGATTTTCCGGATCCGGTCGGGCCCACAATAGCCAAGCTAGTTCCTGCAGGGATTCGCAAGTTCACATTGCGCAATACAGGACTTCCGGGCTCGACTTTGGCTGTCTGACCCGTGTTCGCCAAGCTGGAACGCTGGTCATATGCGAACGTTAGGTTGCGGAATTCGATTTCGCCTTGGATCTCGGTGTCCGAAGGGACTGTTATGAGCGCTGGCTGATCGATAATTGCTGGTTTCTGCCGCAGGATTTCGTCGATTCTCTGCATCGAAGCAGTGCCGCGCTGGAAAATGTTGATGACCCATCCCAGAGCGATGATCGGCCACGTGAGTTGGATCATGTACGTCGTAAATGCGACGAAGCTGCCGACCGAAATTCGGTGGAGCAGTACCTCTTTTCCTCCCACCCAGAGCACGATGACCAGAGCGAATCCAAGCATCATCTCCAAAGTTGGCCAAAGCATTCCCATGAGCCTAGCCAGCGGCATGGACCGATTGATGTAATCGATGTTTTCGGTTTCGAAGAGTGCTATTTCCGAATCTTCCTGGGCATATGCTCGAATCAGGCGAGCTCCGGAGAAATTCTCCTGAGCGCGTGCGCTGATGTCGCTGAATTTCGCCTGAATTCTCTCGAACCGCTCATGAATTCTGGTGCCGAAGTACTGCACGATAACGCTGGCGATCGGCAGTGGCAAGAAGGCCCACAGAGTAAGTTTCGGGCTGATCTGGGTCATAAAGATCAGAGCGCCGGTGGTAAACACCAGCGTGTTGGCCGAATACATGATCGCTGGCCCGAGCAGCATGCGAACCGCATTAAGGTCGTTGGTAGCACGGGCCATGATGTCGCCCGTGCGTGTGCGCTGATAGAACCCCGCATCCAAGGCTTCCAAATGCCTGAACAGGTCATTGCGCAGATCAAATTCGATTTCGCGCGAAATTCCGATCACGATCCAGCGGGTAAGGAATTGGAATACTCCCTTTCCGGCTGCTGCGGCCACGAGCAAGCAGCACCACATGAGCAGCTTGCCATGCGTAACGCCGCGGTTCAGGTCGTCAATGATGAATTTGATCAGAAGCGGGCTTAGAATCCAGATGCCGTTATTGCAGAAAACAGCAACCGTGCCGGCAAGAAACCCCTTCCAATGCCGCTTCATGTACGGCAGCAGGGGGCGGAATTCTGACAATCGCAAAGCTAGTCACCTGTAGGAACTATCGATTTTATCTAGATGCGATTGTAGCAGCGGTGGTCGCGAGCAGCTTTTCACCTATGTCGGAACCTTGAGCAGAAGGTATCCGCCAAGGAAGCCGAAAATGAGGTCTGGAGCCCATGCAGCCATCGCTGCAGGCAACTGGCTCGCGTTGCCCATAGCCTCAAAGAGGCCAGCTGCCACGAAGTACACAATAGCCACTCCAAGCGCCACGGCGATACCCGTTAGTGCACCCTTGCGGCCCGAGGAAAGCGAGAAGGGAACTGCCAAAACCGCCATCACGAGAGTGATGAGTGGGTAGGCAAATTTCTTCTGCAATTGCACTCGGAGGCGAACAACATCAAAACCACTCTGCTGAAGGTCAGCAATGTAAGCCCGCAGCTCCTGGTAATTCATCTCCGAGCTTTGGCGTACTTCCTTCTTGAAGTAGGTTGGCGGCTCGATCAGGCTCGGGAAAGTCTCAGCATCGAACTGGTGGAAATTCTGAATAGCCGATCCATTGAAGCTTCGTGCCCAACCCTGCTCAAAAATCCACTTTTTGACCTCTTCAGACCAATGAGCCCGTGCCGCGTGCACTCGACCTGTCAGCTCAAAGGTGTTCGGATCGAACTGGAAGGCGGTCACGTTCACGAAGGTGTTCTGATCCGGATCGAAGAACTCGTAGTAGTAGATCGTGTGATGCTCGCCAAATATCCACTTGCGATCCGGACGCAGGTAGGTTTGCGCAGGCTTGCCTTTGATCTGATTTCGTATGGTTTCTTGCCGCTGGTTTGCGCCCGGAATATAAAACTGGTCAAAGAAGAACAGCCCCGTGCTCAAAATGGCCGCAATCACGAACACCGGGAAGATCACGCGATAGATGCTCGTGCCCGTAGCCTTCATCGCCGTGATTTCGTTCGATTTTTGCAGCAGGCCGATGGTGGTCAGCACCGCCAACAACACGCTGAGCGGCGTCATGATGTAGATCATCGACGGCGTTACATTCAACAGATACTTTCCGACCACGATCAGCGGAATCCGATTGCGAACGATGTCACCGAGCAGTTCAAAGAATGTGAAAACGAGGGTCAGCAGGATGAACGAAACGAGGATCATCCCGAGATACATGACAAAATCGCGCAGAATTAACTCGTCCAGCAGCAACGGATAGCGGAGGCTGTACTTGCCGCTGCGCAAAGCTCTGTCGCTTGCACGAGAAAGTCCTCGTGGTGATTTGCGGCGGTCCTTGTCCGGCTCGCGTGCCGTGAAACGTTCACGAATCGCGTCCCACGCACCACGAATTGAGCCAATGTCGATGAGGGCACGCTCGACCCTATACAGCAGGATGATTCCTGCGATCAAGAAGACAACATTGGCCCCCCAGACTCCAACGCCGGCAGGAATCTTGCCGCTCCGTCCGAGTGAGATTCCTGTGAGCGAGACGAAGTAGTACAGGAATACGAGAACAATTGTGAGCACGAATCCCATGCTCTTGCCGCCCTTCTTCGAGGACAGGCCCAGAGGGATGCCAACCAGAGCAAGTACAAGGCATGATGTGGGCAGGGCAAGGCGGCGATGGAATTCAACTAAGTTCCAGCGGGCGCGGGCGGCAGGGGTGTCCTGCGCATTTCGAGGCTTTCCTGTATTCGCGTCCGGGTGATGTCCGCGGTACCAAAGCTCGGCGGTGCTCATTTCGCTTACCGGGACCAGTTCTTTCTTGTCTTCCTCCGGTGCCGGCAGGGAAATGGGTATGTCGGTGTGAGAAAAGGTCGAAATTTCGTACTGATCCGGGTTGCGCGACTGCACGATCTGCTGCGAGCCCTGGTTCAGGTGCATGCGGATCGTGTCCGGGCTATCAGAAATGATCAGTCCGTTGCGTGCTACGGTAACTTTCGGCGCGGTCGGGTCCGACACATCTGCCAGGAACACCCCGCGCCATTCGGAAGCGTTCGATCCCGAGCGCACGTCTTCGACGTACAGCACCATGTTCTTGAAATCTTCATAGAACACTCGGGGCTGCACTTCGAAAGACGCTTGCGAACCCTTCAGCTTATCCTGCAAGCGTGCCAATGCGGCAGACGACATCGGCGCGATCCAAACACTGTTTGTCAGTGCTAAGACCCACGTAGCAATCGCAAAGATCGCGATGATTCTCACGAATTTCCAAGCGCCCAAACCGCTTGCACGCATGGCGGTGATTTCGCTGTCAGCAGCGAGCCGGCTCAGACCGAGCAAGATGCCGATCAGCAGGCCCATCGGGATCGTTATGGTGCAAGCTACGGGAAGTGTAAGGAAGAAAAGCTCGGCTACACTGGGAAGCGGCGCACTGTTGCGCACGACGATCTCGAGAAGCTTCCCGAGATCGCGCATAAAGATTACGAAGGTGAACAGCGATGCGCCGATCACGGCGTGTTGTACAACTTCGCTAAGGATGTAGCGCGAGAGAATCTTCACGGCGCAACCGGCAAGTACTTTCGTCGATACTAAATGTGCTTTCGTGAGTCTAGCATGGCCGCAAATGCTTGGGGACTGCTATCCTAGTCAAGTTCAAGGCAAATTGTACCGTTTAGTTCATACCGATGGCTCAAGGTAAAATCCGACTTCTACTTCTTTGGCACATGCACCAGCCCTTCTACAAGGACTTGGTCAGTGGCGAATACCGTCTTCCCTGGGTTCGACTACATGCACTGAAAGACTACTACGGGATGGTGAAACTGCTGGATGAGTTCCCGGAGGTTCACCAGAACTTCAATATTGTGCCTTCGCTTGTGGCGCAAATTGAGGACTACAACTCCGGAATGTTCCGCGACCCGTTTTGGGATGTCGCTGCCAAGCCCGCATCGGAATTGAGCCTTGAGGAGCGGCACTTTGCCCTCACCTACTTTTTCCAGGCCCACGGCGAGCACATGATCGGGCGGTATCCAAGATATCGCCGCTTGTGGGATCAGGTACGTGCAGCCGGGCCGGATCCAGCCAATGCTGCCATTACTTTTTCCGACCGCGATTATCGCGACTTGCAGGTCCTATCGCAGCTTGCTTGGTTTGATGAGTATTACCTAGAAGATCCTGCAGTGAAAGCCCTTATCGAGAAGGGCCAGGACTTCAGCGACGAAGATCAGCGATTTATTATGAGCAAGCAGCACGAAATCTTACGGGCCGTGTTGCCAGCGTATCGTGCCGCTTCCGTGCGAGGTTCTGCAGAACTGTCCGCAACACCGTATTATCACCCAATCTTGCCGTTGATCTGCGATACGGATTCGGGCAGGGAATCCGTACCGGGACTGCCGATGCCGACGGAACGATTCCGCCGTCCCGAGGATGCCGAGGAGCAGATTCGCCGCGCGCTTGACTTACACGAGCGCACTTTCGGCGTTCGTCCTGCTGGGATGTGGCCGAGCGAAGGCTCGGTGTCGGATGAGGCCTTGAGCATTGCTGCTCAACTGGGCGTCAAGTGGATGGCTACAGACGAAGGCGTTCTTGGGCGCAGCATCGGCCATGAAATGACACGCGACGCAGACGGGTTCCTCGACTGCATAAGCGCTCAGAAGCTATACAACATCTATTGCTGGGAGCACGATGGTCAGTCGATGAACCTCGTGTTCCGGGATCATCGTATTAGCGATTTGCTCGGATTCGTGTATGCCGGCATGAGTTCTGCTGATGCCGCTGCTCATTTGCTCGGCACTATCAAGCGTGCGGCAGCGCCGGTCGTGGAGACAGGACGCGATGCCGTCTTGCCAATCATCCTAGACGGGGAAAATGCTTGGGAAAGCTATGAAGCGAATGGCCGCGATTTCCTGCGCCGCTTCTACGATGGGCTTCAGCATGAACCCCAAATAGAGCCGATTACTATTTCCGAGGCGATCGAGCGTCAGCAGCCAGAGACGATTGGCAAGTTGCGCGGGCTTGTTCCCGGGTCATGGATCAATGCAAACTTCAACGTCTGGATCGGTGCGCCTGAAGACAACAAGGCTTGGGATTACTTGAATCAGGCACGAGAGTTCTTCGACACGAATGAAAGCCGTGTAAAGAGTTCCGACCGCGCCCTTGCCTATGAAGAGTTGCTTATCGCTGAAGGCAGCGACTGGAACTGGTGGTACGGGCCGGAGCATCACTCGGCGAACGACCGAGACTTCGACGAACTCTACCGCAAGCATCTTTCCAACGTGTACACCGCTCTGGGTGGTGTGCCGCCCGATCATCTCGCGCACCCAATTTCCGGTGTGCCGACGCGGTCTATCTTTGTTCCGCAGACCGCGTACGTGCACCCTTACATCGATGGTCAGGTGAGCAGTTACTTCGACTGGATGGGCGCGGCCATGTTCTCGAGTGACAGGCGCAGCGGTAGCATGCACGGAAAACTCTTCGTGCTCGAGGCAATCTACGCAGGTATTGACGACGACAATCTGTATGCTCGCCTCGATTTCGCTGCCACACTGCCTGCCGGAAGCACGACGGCAGCGCTTCAGCTTGCATTGCGTGACAGCGAGCAGACCATCGCGACACATCGTCTCGATGTCGAATTGGCGAACGATCAGGTGACCGGGTGGAAACTGCGCAATGGAAAGAGTTCCGTTGCGTCACAGAGCAAGCCGCAAGGAGTTGAGATTGCGATCGGCAAGGTGCTCGAAGTAAAGATTCCTATGGCGCTTGTAGGAGCGAAAGAGGGGCAGACCTTCAACCTTCGATTTGTGCTCTATCGCGATCGATTGCCCATCGACGCCCTGCCACAAGAAGGTTCGCTGGAAATCCAAGTTGCGCCCGAAGATGTGTTGGTGGAAATGTCGTATCAGTCACAATGAGCCATAGGTAACGACAAAATGCCTGAACTGATCAGAACCGGGGTTTCCATCGAGCAGGACCTACTGGAGAAGTTCGATAAAGTAATAGCCAAACGCGGCTATGCCAATCGATCCGAAGCGCTGCGTGATTTGATTCGTGAGGCGCTTGTGTCTGAAGAAATCAGCGATAACAAGGCAGTTGTTGCCACCCTCTCCATGGTCTATGACCACCATCGCCCGGAGCTTTCCAACAAGCTCAATGCCGCACAACACCATCACCATGACAACGTGCTCGCAGCCACTCACGTTCATCTCGACCAGAACAACTGCCTGGAAGTAGTGATCATGAAGGGCCGGGCAGGCGAAGTGAAACATCTTGCCGACCACATGCTTAGCATGAAGGGAGTGAAACACGGCAAACTGGTGATGACTACCACGGGCGAGAATCTCTGAACCTTTTCCACCTCGTAGCCCAGCATTGACCTTGTTTTGTGCGTAGCACGATTTACAAAAGCGTGTTACGCATGCAATCATCTTTGTAGAACAGGATCAACTCTGTTCAGTACTTCTCCTTGCGAACAGGGTTGCGCATGATCTGTAACACTCTTTTCGGACTCCCGCCCCGCTCAATCAAGGCTTTGCTGATTTGTTGCTTCTTGCTAGCGTTCTCGGTGTATTCCCAGGCGTATTCTGAGGCCGTGTGTCGTGTCGTTTCCGGTGTTGTAGTGACTGACAAGGGAGAAACTGTTCCGGGTGCAACTATCTCGGCGCATGCGGCAGATCTTGTCGAGACTACAAGGTCAGACGCTCAGGGCCTGTTCAGTGTGTGTGTTCCTGGAGGGCCTACTAGGCTTTCGGTTACAGGAAAGTTCATCACACAATTTGAGCAGGTGGTCGCGGCCGATGCCGCAACCACAGATTTGCGCTTGAAGATTCGCTACGCAATTCCTGTTGCGAAGGAATCAATTGTTATTAGTGCAAACGCCGCCGACCCGTCTATTGATCGCCGCGACGGAGCTATTTACGAAAAGACGCTTTTCGCGCGAGACGATCAGCTCTTCGAGGCGCTGGACAGTGGGATCAATGCAGGGCAGCACGAGGGCGGTGGCAAGTCGCTGGAATTCCGTAGATTTGGATTCAACCTCGATCACGGTGGGGTAAACGGCGGGTTGAAGATTCTTGTCGACGATGTACCGCAGAATCAGGGGACACAGGCCCACGGACAGGGCTACCTCGGCTCTAAAGGCGCTCAGTCCTGAGCTAGTGGATTCAGTCGACGTAATCAATGGTCCGTTCAATGCAGAGTACGGAGATTTTTCAGCACTGGGTGTTGTTCACGTACGCCAGAAACAACGACTTGAGAACGTCCTCACCCTGCGCACTCAAGGGGGATCGTTCGGGGCGTATCGTACGTTTGCCGCGTGGAGTCCACGAATCGCAGACGCGGATAGTTTCGTCGCGTGGGAGCATGCATATACCAATGGCCCCTTCTTGCGGCCGCTGAAGTATGTTCGCGACAACCTCACGGGAAATTACTCATTCAAGTTTGCAGGTACTCAGTCGGTCGCGTTGCGATTTGCGATCGGGCGTAATGACTTTGACTCGTCTGGCCAACTTCCGCTCGACCAGGTGATGTCTGGGCATCTGGATCGGTTTGGCTTTATCGATTCAAGTGACGGGGGAAGCGTCCGCAACGGCACACTCGCGGCGTACTACAAAGTCGATATTTCTAGAACGAACACGTTGCGGCTCGATGCCTACTTGACCCGTTCGCTTTTCGACCTGTATTCCAATTTCACGTTCTTCCTGAATGATCCTATTCACGGCGATGGCATTCAGCAGCACGATTCTCGCTTGCAGGATGGGACGAGTGCACAGTACGTGCATGCACACAAGTTGTTCGGACACCCGGCCGTGCTGATTGCTGGCGCTAATCTGTTTGAAAGCTGGATTAATGTGGACTTGTTCCATCAGCAGGACCGCAGAATCATCGCTCCGGTGCCGGGAATACCATGGACCGAGGACAACGCGCATATCACAAATGGGGCGTTCTATTTGCAGGAGGGCGCGGACTTTCCGCATCTGCATCTCGATGCGGGCCTACGATACGACGCTTACCGGTTCAACTCCGTAGACCGACTCTCTTCAGGTCGAGGCACGAGTTACTCAGGCTACGCGGAGCCGAAACTGAATGTGGTTTACACCCCATCGGAACGCATTCCCGCATCCTTCCATTTTAATTACGGCCGCGCCGTTACCAGTCAGGATGCACGAGGAATCGCACTGGCTCCAGATGCTCCCAAGGCGAGCGCCACCGATTTCTACATGTTGGGGACGTCTCATAATCTGAAGCGATTTTCGGCCAGCACTGATCTGTTCTTGATCAATCGCCAGCATGAGGATGTGTACGACGCCGACAATGGAAGCATGGAATATCAAGGCCCGACCCGCTCGTATGGTTGGGAAGCGAAGACCTCAGTACAGCTCACCGATCATCTAAGTTGGGCTGCTGGCGTGACGCAGGTTTCAAACGCATTCTTCCTCGGCACACGTCCTCGCGAGTATGTAGATAGCGCCCCACATACAGTGGCGAATTCCAGCCTCACACTGAACGCCTGGCATGGATTGTTCACTTCAATCCGATATCGACATATCAGCCGATATCTGCTCGTCAATCCAGACGACACTTCGGTTACTGCCGCTGCGCCCTATTCAAACCAAGCGGTTGCACACGCGAGCGGTCTGGATGTGATCGATTTTGCTCTGAGTAAGAGACTGCGGCGAGGTCTCGACTGGAATCTGGCAATCGACAATCTCAACAACAAGCGCTACTACGAGACGCAGAATCTGTTCGATTCGCGATTGACTCCAACCGGTCCCGTGCAAGCTCGTATTCACGGCACGCCGGGCTATCCGATTGGCTTCAGTACCGGACTTACACTTCGATTCGAGTAGCGACTTCTAGCGCGATTGTGGCTCGAACGGCCATTTGCGGGTTCGCATCGAGAGCATCAGAAAGCCGATGATCCCGACTGCGGCGAACAGCATTGCACGACCGACAAGGGGCAACTTGTCCAGCAACACCAGCGAGAAGCCTGCGACCGTTATCACCACTGGGAGAGGGTAAAGCCACATTCGGAAGGGCCGTGGCTGATCCGGGTTCGTGACTCTCCACACCACAGCGCCTACTGCTTGCAATAGAAACAGAAGCAGGATGCGGATGACCACCAAAGCGCTGACCAGATCGCGCAATTGGAAAATGCAGAACAGGCAAGCCAATCCTCCCAGCAGCAGAACGCTCGCCGATGGAAAATGTCCCGTTGGATGCACGCGCCGAAACAGCGCAAAGAAATTTCCATCGCGCGCGGCGGCGAATGGAATCCTCGAATAGCCTGCAAGCAAGGAAAAGATCGACGCGAAAGCAGTCCAGATCACTAGAACCGCAACGAGTATTCCTGCCCATCGGCCATATACAATCTCAGCGGCCTTCGCGACCACAAAATTCTGAGCCGTGCTGCCCGACATCGCCGCAATCTGCGTCACTGGCATCACGCCGAGCACACTGACGTTCATGGCAATGTAGAGGGTAGCGACAGCAGCAATGGACAGCAGCATTGAGCGCGGGATCGTTCTTGCCGGGTCGACTACCTCTTCACCAAGAAAGCAGATGTTGTAATAGCCCCAGTAGTCGTAAAGGGCCACCATCAGCGCACTCGCAAATGCTGCCGTGAATCCTGTCGCGGGAGGCGTGGCCCAGCCTGCAGGAAAAGCGAGTGAGTGATCGAAATGAGAGAAGCCTACGTAGATAACGAAAGCTAGCGTGCCGAGAACGCCGACCCACAAGAACTTCGATACCCGGCCCACGCCGCTGATATGTCGGTACACGAGGAACGTTGCGAAGGCTCCAGCCAGCATGGCCAGTACGGTCGCGCCTGATAATTCGAACACCAGTCGCACCGTTCCCAACATTGGGAAGGCCACTGTAGTGCGCCATAGCACCTTGCTCAGCGCTGGCAGGACATAAGCTGCGTATCCTGCCAGTCCAATGCATCCTGTGGCCATTGACACCGGTGCGCTGAAGACAAGTTGAAACACGAACAGAAATGACAGCAGCCGACCCCATTTCTGTGGTCCGTAGATCTGCTTCAGGTATTCATAAGAACCGCCGGCGCGGGGCATTGCCGCGCCAAGCTCAGCCCATATCAGTCCATCGGAGAGAGCAAGCACCGCGCCTGCTATCCATCCGTAAACTGCCTGTGGCCCATGCATCGCTGCGACCATCAGCGGAAGGGTCACGAACGGTCCAACGCCGATCATGTCGACCATGTTCAGCGCCGTTGCCGGAAGCAATGTCAGTCCACGTTCCAGTCCCGACTTGCCATTCGGCGCCGCAGAGTGACCTTGCTGTGAGTTCGCGTGCATTGCTTTGACTATAATTCCTGCAACCCAACATCCCCAAACCAGAGTACCGTGTTTTGTCCTTCCCGCCGCTTGCGACTACACTCAGACCTGCTACATCTGATTCACTTTCGGAGCGCTCGATGGAGAAATCGTTTCCGGTCGTCACGCGCACGACCGTGCTATCCCTGATCTTCCTTCTGTTGGCGGGGGTCGCCATTGCACAGCAACCCGCTGCATCCGCAACAGCTGTACGTGCCCTGATCGTAGTAGCGCACCCTGATGATGAGACTTGCTTTGCGGCGACCGTATATGAAATCACGCACAACCTGGGCGGAACCGTCGATCAACTTGTGGTCACGAATGGCGAGGGCGGATATCGGTACTCGTTGCTAGCTGAATCCTACTATGGCGTCGCGCTTACCGATGAAGCTACGGGCCGGGCCTCACTGCCCGAGATTCGCAAACGCGAACTGCTTGAAGCTGGACGTGTCCTGGGCATTTCAAATCACTTTTTCTTGGATGAGCCCGATCTCCGCAATACCAAGGACATCGAAGAAGTCTTAACTAAGCACTGGCATCCCGGTGTAGTCCTGCCAGCGGTCCAACGTCGCCTCGCAGCAGGAAATTACGATTTTGTCTTCACGCTGTTCCCATCTCCGCAGACGCATGGAGGCCATAAGGCCGCGACAGTTACTGCAATCAACGCTGTACAGCAGATGACGGGGCGCAAGCCCGTCGTGCTTGGGTGCCAAGCCTCCCGAAACGATGCGGAGGCGAAGCTTTCATGGCTGCCATTCCAAAGTCAGCAGCACCCGATTTCCGTGCTGCCGCAGGTCTATTCGACGGACCGCACTGTGAAGTTCGGATTCAACGATGCTCTTGATTACCGCATCGTGGTGAGCTGGGAAGTCGCTGCACACAAATCGCAAGGAGCCTTTCAAGCCAACGTGAATCGAGCAGAGCGCGAAGACTTTGTTGTGCTTGATACCGGCACTCCCGACGAAACCGCTCGTGCGAGTGCGCTCTTTCAGCAGCTGACACAGCATGCGGCGCATCCCAAAGGCATAGTTCCAATCCATTCTGCTGTATCACCTGCCGACCGCTGATTCAGTGATCTAGCGCGGATCGCCTTCACCGGGAGCGAGAAACAGATTCTCCTCCAATCCATGTTGGCGTGTGTAGAGATCGTAATAGCGGCCCTCATGCAGCAGCAGTTTTGCGTGAGTGCCGCGTTCAACGATGCGCCCGGCCTCGATAACCAGAATCTGATCGGCCTTGCGGATCGTGGAGAGTCGGTGCGCGATAACAAACGTTGTGCGGCCTCGCATGAGATATGCAAGTCCGCTCTGAATGACCGCCTCCGATTCGGAGTCCAGGCTTGAGGTCGCTTCATCGAGAACCAGAATCCGCGGATCGGCCAGGATGGCGCGCGCGATTGAAATGCGCTGGCGCTGCCCGCCGCTAAGCTTCACCCCTCGCTCACCAATCACGGTGTTGTAGCCGTCCTCAAATGTTTCAGCAAACTCGTCCACCCGTGCGATGCGACAAGCTTCCATCACTTGCTCGTCACTAGCGTTCGGACGCGAAAATGCCACGTTTTCGCGAATGGTGCCGTCGAACAAGAACGAGTCCTGCAACACTACGCCAAGTTGGCTACGATAGCTGTCCAGTCGAACGTTCGAGAGATCGACGCCATCGACCAGTACCTCTCCTGATTGCGGTTTATGAAACGCCGCAAGAAGTGAAATGATGGTTGACTTGCCCGAGCCCGACGATCCGACGAGAGCCGTTAACGTTCCAGGTAGAGCTTGGAAGCTGATGGAGTGAAGGACTGTCTTCTCCGATGTGTAGCCAAATGTGACATCGCGAAAATCGACCAGTCCCTCGACCCTGCCCATCGTCTGAGTGCGATTGGGATCCTCATCTTCGGGGCTCTCACTCAGAACCTCGCGAGTGCGCTCTAGTCCTGCAAGAGCCTCGGTGAGTTGCGTTCCGATGCCAACCACCTGAAACAGCGGCGCGGCAAGATACCCAAGAAACATAATGTAGGTGAAGTACCCGCCCATGGTGAGTTTGCCTGCGAGTATCTGTCGCGAGCCCATGTACATCACGATTGCGCCCACTATTCCCATCAGCATCGCCGAAGACAGTCCCATCAAGGACGATGCGGTCAAGGTGCGGAAGACGTTTTGGAGCAGGCGATCGATCCCAGCAGCGAAGACATCATGCTCGCGCTCTTCCGCGTGGTATCCCTTCACCACGCGTACGCCGCCGAGTGATTCGGTCAGACGTCCGGTGACCTCGGCATTGATCTTACCTCGCTCGCGGAAGATGGGACGGATTACCTGGAAGGCTTTGCGCAGGACGATGCCGAACACCAGCAGGAATCCGAAGGCGATGGCCGTCATTACTGGGCTGATTCGGACCAGCACGACGAACGCAATCATTGCCGTCAGCAGCCCGCCGACAAAATCAATCAACCCTGTGCCGATCAGGTTGCGGACGCCTTCCACGTCGGTCATGATGCGCGACACCAGCGTGCCCACCTTGTTTGAATCGAAGTACTGCAGAGGCAATCGACCGACGTGTTCCTGGACCTGACTTCGCAGCTCTGCTATCAGCCGTTGTGCCGCCTTTGACAGCGTTTGGGTCAGCGCAAAGGATGTGGCTCCCTGAATGACTGTTGCGAGCAGAACTGCGCAGACCAACGGAGCAAGCAACGAGTGATGGTGCTTACCAATAACGTCGTCCACAAGGAACTTCGTAGAGGCTGGAAGCACCAGTCCGGTGATCCTGTTGACCACCATGAGTCCGAATCCAAGGGCGAGCAGACCTCGGCGTGGGCGCATGAGCGCCCAGACTTCAGGAAGAGCTTTGAATACCTTTACGGGCGGCCCCTTGTGGGGTTCAGAACTGGACCTGTAATGCACCCCTGTATTGTCTCATTTACGACCGGCTGCAAAGAATCGGGCATCGAATTACTCGCCGATGACCTTCACGAGAACTCGCTTGTTGCGTCGTCCATCGAACTCTGCGTAGAAGACCCTCTGCCAAGGGCCCAAGTCAAGCCGACCTGCCGTGATAGGCACGATAACCTGATGGTGCACCAACATGGATTTCAGGTGCGCGTCGCCGTTTGTCTCTCCTGTCTGGTGATGCTTATAATCCGGGTCCCGTGGCGCAAGTTTCTCCAGCCAGGTCTCGATGTCCTCAATCAAGCCTTCTTCGTTGTCGTTGACGTAAACACCAGCTGTGATGTGCATGGCCGACACAAGCGCCAATCCTTCCTGTATGCCGCTCTGGCGCACGATCTTCTCCACCTGGGGCGTGATGTGAACGTATTCGTGTTCGTTGCGCGTGTTGAACGTCAGGTATTCGGTATGCGATTTCATACAGAAAGTGTAAGCCACAACCCAAGCATTGATTTACGGTGTTCGACGGGTATAATCCCGGCGATGGCCAACCACGACGAAATCGCCGAGATACGCGAACTTATCGCCAATCTCACCGAGCGCGTTTATAGATTGGAGCAGGGACAACGCGCGCCGTCTGAGGCCGAATCCGCTTCCTCAACGCCGCCAGCCACGCCCCCACCGCCGCGACCAACAGTACAGGATGTTTCCCCCGCAGCATCTTCACTGTTTAACGAGATACAGGAACGAGACTCTCTGGAGCGTCGGATTGGCTCGCAGTGGCTCAATCGCGTAGGCGTAATCGCCGTACTCGTTGGTGTCTCCTATTTCCTGAAACTCGCGTTTGACTATGGTTGGATCGGTCCCGGCCTGCGCGTGCTCCTTGGAATCGTGTGTGGTGCTGGCCTGTGCTGGTGGAGCGAGCGGTTTCGCCGGCCCACCTCGCTTGCTTTCTCATACTCACTAAAAGCTGTTGGTATCGGAATCCTCTATCTCTCGCTTTGGGCATCTTTTCAGCTCTACAATCTCGTTCCGGGAACGATCGCATTTCTGGCCATGATCATCGTCACTGCGGCGACAGCAGCAATGGCATTGTCGCAAGATGCCGAACTGCTTGCCGGACTTGCGCTGCTTGGCGGCTTGTTAACGCCAGTCCTCTGCAGCACGGGTGAAAACCACGAAGGCGTGCTGTTTAGCTACTTGCTGCTGCTCTCGCTCGGAGCCTTCATCCTCCAGCGTGTAAAGCCCTGGCCGCGCATTTTATTCGGAGCCTTTGTTGGCACTGCAGTGCTTGCGGCGGGATGGTTTGACAAGTTCTACACCGATCCTCAGTTCGGTGAAACTCTTCTGTTTTCCACGCTTCTTTTTTCGCTATTCGCCGTGGCGCCGCTGTATTCAATCCTTGAGCCTGAGCGAGATCGCTCTACTCAGCAGAGTGGATTGCTGCTCGCGATTCTCAACGGTGGCACATATTTCATTTCAATCTATTCGATGCTGCTGACCTCTGGCGTCGCCGTGCAGCCTCGTGCCGCCGCGTACAGTTTCGGTCTGGCGATTGTGTATTTGTCTCTGGCGATCGCATTGGAAAGGCGAGTTGCCGAGCATCCCGGAGTAGAGCGTCTCCTCCCGCTTGCACACTACGGATTGGCTGTCACCTTTGTCACGACGGGCATCGCTCTCAAACTGCAACAGCACTGGATTACCCTTGGCTGGCTGCTCGAAGGTGCAATGCTGTTCTGGGCTGGGGTGCGGACCTCTCGGGCCAGGATCAAGCAGTTCGCGGTTGTGGTGGTCGCTCTCGCAATAGTGCGCCTGCTTACGCTCGACCTCATGGACTGGGGACTGCAACAGCACCTCATCTTGAATGCGCGATTTGCAACTTTCGCAGTTGCTATCGCTGTGATGTTCTGGATGGGCTATCTCAATCGTGCAGTTGATCGCGCGACGGCAACGGTCGAGGGCATGGTTGTTGTGAATGCGCTGGTGCTGCTCGCAGCGGGCTTGGAGATTCACGACCACTTCCAACTGCTCATCAATGCCCGGCAAGCAGCCAGCAGCGACGTGGAACAGGTCAGACACTCCTTGGCGATTGCGCAAAACTTTTCGTATTCGGCGCTCTTCATGTTCTACGGCGCAGTACTTATGTGGTTCGGATTTGTACGAAAGTCGGCGGCACTGCGCTGGCAGGCGATTCTGTTGATTGGAGTCACCGTCCTGAAGGTGTTTCTGCTTGATGTGTCGGAACTTGAACACGCATGGCGTGTGCTGAGCTTCATCATTCTCGGAGTGTTGTTGCTGGCCGTATCGTATGCCTACCAGCGCGATTGGCTCGGCCTTCAACGGTCGCGCACAGGCTGACGCCAGGTTCTGAGAATCGGCCAACAGGCACCCGCATCTAAAAGGCCATGAGATCGCGTACTTCGCCGCGCTATGTCTGGCTGTTCACCCTCTCATTGCTTCTGTTCTCATCGTTTATCGTCTATCACCGCACGCGCAATCGGGATGCGGTTGCAGAAGCGTCTTCCCCATTTACAGACTTTCGATCGCAATCACCGGGGCGAGTGCATCACATCACAGTTCAGGACCTGCCTAAGCCTTATGCCACCGACTCTGCTGACACGCCTTCCTCGGTGATTCCTCGTCCTGCCAACGCATGGCCCAAAGCTCCGGAAGGATTCTCTGTTCAGATTTATGCCACGGGACTTAAGAATCCGAGGCTGCTGCGCACGGCGCCAAACGGGGACGTGTTCTTGGCGGAAAGCTATTCTGGGAACGTCAAGGCCCTCCGGGGAATTGATGAGAAAGGCAGCGCGAAGCAGGTGGAAGTATTCGCCAGCGGATTGACGCAGCCCTTCGGAATAGCTTTCTATCCTCCGGGACAGAATCCACAATACGTTTACGTTGCCAATACTGATTCTGTTGTGCGGTTTCCATATCGCAATGGCGACCTCAAGGCGCGCGGTCCCTCCGAGAAGATCTGCGATCTTCCCGGAGGCGGTCGTCTGCGAGGTGGAGGGCACTGGACTCGCGACATCGCGTTTTCTCCTGAAGGAAAGACGATGTATGTTTCCGTCGGATCGCACTCCAATGACGACGATTCCGATACTCATCCAGCCGAGAAGAATCGAGCCGACATTCTGCAATTCAATCCCGATGGTAGTGGGCAGAAGGTGTTTGCCTCGGGAATTCGCAACGCGGTCGGAATCGCTGTTCATCCCACTAACGGTGAACTCTGGACGTCAGTCAACGAGCGTGACGAACTCGGAGACAACCTGGTTCCTGACTACATCACCCACGTGGAGCCCAATGGATTCTATGGGTGGCCGTGGTGGTACATGGGCGGAGTGCAGGACCCGCGACACAAGGGCGCGCATCCTGAGTTGAAACAGAAAGTGATCACTCCCGACGTACTCGTGCAGCCGCACAACGCCTCGCTCGAAATGGTCTTCTACGACGGCAAGATGTTCCAGCAGTACCGTGGGGATATCTTCGCTGCGGAGCATGGCTCGTGGAATCGCGGCACTCGCACCGGATACGAAGTTATCCGCGTTCCAATGCATGGAGGCACACGCGCTGACGGTACCTATGAGGACTTTCTAACTGGATTCGTAACGCCGGAAGGGAAAGTTTGGGGAAGGCCGGTAGGAGTTGCTGTCGCCGCGGATGGCAGCCTTCTGGTTAGTGATGACGGCGGGAATGTCGTGTGGCGCGTGAGCAAGTAAGGTGAAATAAATCAGGCGCGGAGTTCATCCGCGCCTGGAATCAATTCTGCTCAAGCTCTGAAAGCCAATCTGGTGGTTTCAGAATCTCTCTCGGCTTAGGTCCATCAGCCGGTCCGACGATTCCATCGCGTTCCATCAAGTCGATCAGGTGAGCGGCCCTCCCATAACCGACGCGAAGTCTGCGCTGCAGCAGGGAAGTCGATGCCTTGCCGAATTCAAATACCAGGCGCACGGCATCGTTATACAGCGGATCGTTGTCATCCGCGTCAGCTTCGAGTCCGGCCTCGTCCATCACGCTGTTGCCTTCCTCTTTCGGCGCGGCCAGGAAGCCGTGCTCGTACTGCGCCGGAGCCTGCGCTTTCCAGAACTCCACCGTCGCTGCAATTTCTGTCTCTGTCACGAACGGGGCATGTACGCGAAGTACGCGAGACGATCCACTTGGCAAGTAAAGCATGTCGCCACGCCCGAGCAATGACTCCGCACCATTCGCGTCGAGGATCGTGCGGGAATCGATCTTCGTTGCCACTCGGAACGACATACGGGCAGGGAAGTTCGCTTTAATTAGGCCCGTGATCACATCGACCGAAGGACGTTGCGTCGCCAATACCAGGTGAATGCCGATGGCTCGTGCCATCTGGGCCAAACGCGTGATCGATTCCTCGACGTTGGCCCCGTCCACCATCATAAGGTCGGCCAACTCGTCGACGATGATCACGATGTAGGGAAGCGGTTTCTCTTCCGTGCCGTCCTCGAAGAGCGAAGGCGTGTAGCCGTCCTCAAACAGCTTGTTGTACTGGTCGATGTTGCGCACGCCCTTCTGAGCGAGCAGTTTCAGGCGGCGCTCCATCTCGCGAACAGCGTTGCGCAGAGCGTTACTCGCCTGCTTGGGTTCGCTAATGATCGGCGTGTACAGATGCGGCACGCCGTCGTAATTCGTCAGTTCGACTCGCTTCGGATCGACCAGGATGAGGCGCACTTGGTCGGGTGTGCTCTTGTAGAGCAGCGACATGATAAACGCGTTGATTGCCACCGACTTGCCGCTACCGGTCGAACCGGCGATCAGCAGATGTGGCATCGAGTTCATTTCGGTAGTCATCAGGCGCCCGTTGATGTCTTTACCAAGAGCGATGGTAAGCCGCGACTTGGAGACGCTGAAATCCGGACTCTCGACGACTTCACGTAGCCAGATAGTCTCGCGCTTTTCGTTCGGAACCTGGATGCCGACGGTCGATTTCCCGGCCACGCGCTCGATCAGGATGCTTTCTGCGCGCATTGCAAGGCAGAGATCGTCCTGCAATCCCACGATCCGGCTGTACTTGATGCCCGCTTCCGGCTTGAACTCGAATGTTGTCACCACCGGGCCCGGATTGATCTGTACCACCGATCCGAGGACGCCAAATTCTTGGCATTTCTGCGTTAGCGTAAGCGCGAGTTCTTTAAGTTCCTGTTCGTCATAGGCTTCGCGTGCCTCGGGACGCTTGAGTAGGGTGCTCGAAGGCAGTTTCCATGAGCCCTGCTGCTTGGGCAACGTCGTACGCGTCTGTGCGCGCCCAGCATCGGCTCGCGTACCAAACGAGATGGAATCGATCGGTTCTCCCGACAACGGCGTCGTGTTCTCCGCGAAGTCGTCGCCATCCATGCGCTCGATTCCGGAGGGCCCGCGTTCGCCGCGCCGTGGTGGCCGGTAGCTGGGTTCCACGTCACGCTCGGTAACTGCCGTATCCTCGGTCGCTGTTTGCTCCGCTGGCTGCGCCTGCAGAGGTGCTGACATGATCGGAGATTCCGACTCTCTTGTGCTTTGCCGGGCTGTAGCACGGACCTTGGCGGCCTCTGCTGCTTTCTCCTGCTTTTCGCGCATGCGCTG
This sequence comes from Koromonas humicola, assembly GCF_059726255.1. Taxonomy (NCBI): domain Bacteria; kingdom Pseudomonadati; phylum Acidobacteriota; class Terriglobia; order Terriglobales; family Koromonadaceae; genus Koromonas; species Koromonas humicola. The sequence continues at coordinate 2,454,822 of NZ_AP040873.1, read as the reverse complement.
CTTCTTTTCCAGCAGCTTCAGTTCATGTGCCTTGGTTCTCCGCTCCTGCCATTCCTTGTACCGGTCGCGAAGCGCGTAGAAGAACGTCAACCGCGTCTGCATCCACAGACGAAGGCTGCTCAGCGAGAAAGCAGTTGCCAAATACAACGCCACGGCAATCGCGGTGAATGCGACGATGTACGCCCCAGCGTAGTTCAGGTAATGGACGAGCAGATCGCCCAATAACCGGCCCAGGAGTCCCTCTATCGGGACGGCATGCATCCAGCGCAACGGCCAAGGTAGCAAGGCCAACAGTGCGCTCAGGAAAGCTAGAAGCGAAACGGCCCCAAGTGCCGTTACCAGCGGGTTCTCCACTGTCCGGGAACGCATCCAGCGCACGGCGAGGAACACCAGCATCACTGGAACGAGGAAAGCGATCAAGCCAAGCGACTGAAGCACAAGATCGGCAGAATACGCTCCTACAAGACCGATCCAGTTGTGAGCCGGACGGCCAACCGGGGGATTGGTCGCCGTGTTCAGCGAACGGTCCAGCGGAGAGTACGACACGAGCGCCAGCGTCATCAGTACCGCAATTGCAAGCAATACGATGCCGATCAGCTCATTGAGCCTCTTGCTCTGAGTGGGAACAAACAATCGGGAGAGAACCATCATAAGTGGCGTGCAGGACAGCGACCGGACACACCAACCCGAGCGCGCAAGTACTGCGCCGGAATCCGTCCGATCAACGCCAGAGCTAGATCATTATGACGCAATCGGAGGGGAAAACGAATCTGAATCAGCTCAGGTTGGTTATGAGAAGGATTCCCGGCAGGACGTGTCCTTATGTCTGTTGCCACGTTGATTTGGGCGGGAGATGTCCATCATCGAATCGGGTTGAAGTCGATGATGGACGTCGGGTGATTCTCGCGATAAATCTTTTACTTCAACGCCCACCAGAGGACAGCACATCCAACCACGATTCGATACGCCGCAAACGGAGCAAACCCGCGCGTACGTACCCAGTTCATGAACCAAGCGACGACTCCGTACGCCACGATAAAGCTGACCACGAACCCGATTGCCAGAGTAATCCAGTTGCTCGAGTTCATCGTCAGATGCCCGATCACAGCCGGTTCTCCATGATGCGGTCTCACACTCTTGAGCAGGTCATAACCCGTGGCGACCACCATTGTCGGGATCGACAAGAAAAACGAAAACTCAAGAGCCGATGCGCGCGACATCGAAGCAAGTTGACCTGCGGCGATCGTAGACATTGAGCGCGACGTCCCGGGGAAGATGGCAGACAGCGTTTGGCAGAGGCCGATCCAAACAGCCTGCCCCAGCGACATTTCCTCAACGTGATCGGTGTTGTGCGCCAGCGCTCCACGTGAGTACAGCGCATCGACTACCCACATAATCACGCCGCCCAATAGCAGGGAAGCGCCCATGATCACCAAGCTTTCGAGGTGCTTGCCGATGATCTTCGTTAGCAGGAATGCCGGAGCCGCAGTGCATACAAACGCGATCAGCACGAGCGTCAGTGGATGCGTTAGCACGGTGCGGTCGCCCCGCTCGCCATCAGGAAACGTCGACAGGAACTTCGTGATGCGCGATCGGAAGTAGATAGGCAGAGTCAAAATCGCGCCAAGCTGAATGACGATGGCGAACATCTTCCAGTATCCGTCGTCGAGGGCTATTCCAAACAGCGACTGGCAGATACGAAGATGAGCTGTGGAACTGACCGGAAGGAATTCGGTCAACCCCTCAACAATTCCAAGGACGAGGGCAAGGACGTAGTTGTGCATGACTGTGCTTCGAGTCTAACAGCTCACGTGTGGGATGGTGAACGCTCTACTAGCAATTACTCGACGGCCGAACCGTAAACCGGAACTTCGTTTTGCGCCATATACAGCAACCGTTCGGCGCGCGCATTCCATTCCGGGCTAGCGTTCTTCGCCAAAGCCTTCTGCGCCACAGCCACGGCACGGCGTTGCGCCTCGGGAACCTTTTTCGATTGTCCTTCGCCAGCGTAAATCACCATCACTGCGGCCCACCGCTCTGCCGCGTTGTAATAGGCTTCGGCGGCTTTAGGCGAGTTCGGATGATCATTGGCGTACTTTTCGTAGATCTCGGCCTCTTTCTCTGGACACTTGGAAGCTCCCGCCCAATCTCCGCACATCTTGTTCTCAAGCATTTCGAAAGCGGCCATATCAGCCCATTTCGTTCCCGGGAACTTCTTCTGCACAAGCCGCATTGCCTGTTCGTCAATTGGCATCCGGTCATTTGGGCTCATCGCTTTGTATGAAGGTCGCGTCTGCATGTCTTCCCGGTCGAGCTGCCATTGAATGTCGGCTGCGCGATACAAGGCTTCGCCCGCGAGCGGCGACTTGGGGAAGATGTCATAAACACGGTAGTAAAGACGTTTGGCGTCCGCTGCCGCACCCTTCCGTGAATGCGCGCTACTTGCCTCATCTTCGCACGCTGCGGCCTCTCCGAACAGGATCTCGTCGCCCTTTGGAGTCTGGTCGCTGATGTAGCCTTTCTCCAGGATCCACCCGGTCACGTTGCGCTCGCCTGTCGCCTCCGGATCAGGATTGTACGGGGCATCCATGAGGGTCGCGATCACATGCACCCAGCCCTTTGTTCGTTCCAGCACAACTGCCTCACGTCCCCGGTCTGCCGTCGCAAGCTTGGCGCTGGTTACGTCCGGAGCCACATAAATTACTGCCTGGCGAATGATCGTTCCGCGTTCCGTGGCCGCTGAAGCGCCGATTGCCAACGCGCCCAGGAGCAGGCACATCGAGAAAGTACGCCAAACCGCGGTCGTGGCAGCATTCAAGTGCGCCTTCGCAATCATCGACTCTTTAGGACCTCCGCTATCTGCTTCGGATCGGCGTTTCCGCCGCTGATAATGGCAACCGTTTTGCAGCTTTCAGGCAGTTCGCCGCGGTGGAACATCCATGCCGCCATCGTGACTGCCCCGCTGGGTTCGGCCATCAAATGCGCATTGGTGATGACCTGCCGCATGGCCGCCGTAATCTCGTCTTCGCTTACGGTTACAACTCCATCAAGGTACTTTGTGAGATGCTCGAAGTTTGCTGTGCCGATGCTCTGGGTGCGCAATCCATCAGCAATGGTGCTCGCAGCCTGTTCGGCGGGAATTGTCACAATGTGCCCTTCGCGCAGGCTTTGCTGAGCGTCGTTGGCGAGCGCGGGTTCCACTCCAATGACCTTCGCCCGGCTTCCGCCAAGTTTCAATGCCGAAGCCACGCCGCTCGAAAGACCTCCGCCCCCAATGGGTACAAGTACTAGTTCAACATCGGGCAGGTCCTCCAGAATTTCCAAACCTGCCGCACCTTGTCCCGCGATGATCTTCTGATCGTCGTAGGGGGGAATGACGACATAGCCGTGCTCGGTTGCGAGTTGCAGGGCCTTCTCGCGACGTTCATTGCTGCCGGGGCCAACCATTACAATCTCGGCCCCAAGCGCAGCCGTAGCGTCGATCTTCACCTTCGGAGAAGTGCGCGGCATCACGATCACGGCTTTTGTACCGAGTGCCCGCGCCGCATAGGCAACTCCTTGTGCATGGTTTCCCGACGAATACGTGATAACGCCCCGCGCGCGCTCCTCCGCGCTCAGCGAGGCAATCTTATTGTATGCGCCGCGCAGCTTGAAACTGCCGATGGGCTGAAGGCACTCCGGCTTGAAGTAAAGCTGCTCGTCCGTGCCAGATGCGGTTGGGCCAAAGTAGCGAACCAAAGGTGTATGTACAACCACGCCTTCCAACCGTGCCTGCGCCTGCTTCAAATCTGCGAGTGTAATCATGCGTGAGTCATCTTGCGGGACTAGTTATGCTGCGCCGTGGATGTATCCACGAGGTCCAGCATTTGCTTCATCCAATGTATCAGCCGAAGTTTGTCCATGGTGGTGGCGCCGCCAACTTCCACATGGCCGATAGCAGGGGAAATCAGCGCAGACTTCAATACGCCTTTCGGCAGGTCTCGCTGCAGCCATAGGGTTTCCGTAGGAGGCACAACGTTGTCAGCCGAACCGTGTAGCAGCATTACGGGTACATGGATTTTCCAGAGATAATAATGCGGTGACGCCGCCTGCAACTCCGGTTGCACACTAGCCAGTGTGCGTTGCGTATCTTCCGTCAGCGACTTTGTATTGTGTTCGAAAAGCAGTGACATACGCTCGCGGCCACGCGGGCTTAACTTAGTAGCCTCGGCGTGAGCCTCCGGAACCTTCTCCCAAAGCAGGGTTCGAAGCGTCTGGCGTGCCTGCGGAACATCCTCGGGAGCAAAATATGCGGAAGCATGAGAATAGGCCGTTACCAGCGACCCATACTCGTGCGCCTTCATCTTCAGAACGGTTCCGTCAGGAGCGACTGTCTGATCGGTTTCGAAAAACTGCAAGACGCGATTCAAATCGTCATGAGCGCCAATGGCAATCACGCCCGAAAGCTGCGGTTGCACTTTGTCATCGCTCGCGGCAATCAGCGACATTCCACCGGCGAAGCTCAAACCAAGAAGAGCCACTTTCGGGGCGCCGCTTCTGCGCGCCAGTTCATGCACTGCATCGCCGATAACCACCGAGGAATCCTTCGTAATGTTGTAATCCGCGAGGTCATCCACCTGGGGCGTCAATACCAGGTAGCCATGGGACGCAAGCGCCCGAGCGAATCGCTCCAATCTCGGTTCATTCATACCCAGATGATGCACACCGGGGACGACCACGACGGGGCTGGGATGCGTGATTCCGACTGGGTGATAGATTCTCGCCCGCGCCGTCGTGGTCGAGGGAAACGTGATCTCTTCTTCCCTGATCGGATTCGAATCGAATCTGGTCATCGCCGACTGCGGCATGTCGGCAATCACCATCAGTACGGATGCCGCGCGCACATGTTTATAAGTAGTCGGCGCCAGCGCAAGAATTAGGACCGGAAAGAACGAAAGCACAACAAACATCCGGCGAATTGGCCGGACTACGGGAGTGTGTCGTACCGGCGGCGGAGCGGGTTGCGCCGCTGGTGCTAACGCCGGGGTTGCAGCTGAAGACATACAATCGTTGTACTCTGGTTTGCGTGTACAAGGGAAGGCCCGCCCGTAAGTTTTTGCTCAGCTCGCGGGCAACGAACCTTAGGTCTGATGCCAGGAAATCTCATGCGCATCGCAGAAATTGCAGGCAAACAAAAAGGCGTACCAGACTTGGCACACCTTCAGTCAGGTACTTACATTACCTAACGCCGAATACTTCAACCCTAGATCTCGACTATCACCGGTATGATGAGCGGCCGCCGAGATGTATTCCGGTTGATATAACGCTTCAAATCAACGCGGATCTTTTCTTTGATCAGCCCATAGTCGGCGACTTCTTCCTTTGTTGACTGCTCGAAGGTGCGAAGCACCGTACCCTTCGCCTCACTCAGGAATCCATTGTCGTCCGGCGCTCCCGCAAAACCGCGCATGACGATCTCGGGGATACCTTCCAGCTTTCCGGTCAACTTATTGATTGCCAGAATCGGCATCACGAAACCGTCTTCACTCAGGTGCTTGCGGTCGCGAATGATGAGGTCTTCGACAATGTCTGAGTTGGATCCCGAATCAATGCAGACACGACCCACGGGAGCTTCGCCGACTCGCCGCGCGCCGATCTCGTCAAATTCCAGAATGTCGCCCGTCTCGATCATGATGACCTGACCTACAGCGCCCTTCATCCCGGCTGCCATTTCAGCATGGCGCTTCAACTGGCGATATTCACCGTGAATTGGAATGAAGTACTGTGGGCGCACCAGATTGATCAGCAGCTTCAACTCTTCCTGGCTGCCATGTCCGCTCACGTGTACCGGAGGCTTGGAGCCGTCGTCGTAAATGACGTTTGCGTCCCGGCGGAACAGGTGATCGATCACCCGGTATATGCCTTTTTCGTTGCCTGGAATGACTCTCGAACTCAGTACCACCGTGTCGCCGGGATCGATTTTCGCGTGCCGATGATTGTCCACCGCAGCCCGTGACAATGCGCTCATCGGTTCTCCCTGCGTGCCGCTGATCATCACCATCACCTGTTCGGGCGGAAAATCCCGAATCTGCCCGGGAGTGATGAACGCCGACTGTGGGAGATTGATGTAGCCAAGGTCCTGTGCGATCTCAGTGGACTCCGTCAGACTACGGCCCACCAGCGCGATCTTGCGCCGGAATTGGTGAGCCATTTCGGTCGCCATTTTGATCCGGTGGATAGAGGACGAGAAGCACGAAACGAACAGCTTCTTCTTCGTCTGCACGAAGATCTCTTCAAATTTTGGTCTGACTGCCCGCTCACTCGGCGTATAGCCCGCCCGCTCCACGTTAGTCGAGTCCTGCAATAGCGCGAGTACGCCCTCTTTGCCATATTCGGCAAACGAGTGCAAGTCAAACATCTTGTTGTCCGTGGGCGTGGGGTCGATTTTGAAGTCGCCAGTGTGAATGATGACGCCTAGTGGCGTGTGTATCGCGAGCGATACCGAATCAACTACCGAGTGCGTGACCTGTATGGGATGAATCGTGAATGGGCCAATCTGGAAGCGTTTGCCGGGCAGCATCTCGTGCAATTCCGCGCTCGCGAGCAACCCATGCTCTTCCAGTTTGTCTTCCACATATGCCAGAGTGAATTCCGTGCCATAGATAGGCACGTTCATTTCTGAAATAAGCCAGGGAACTCCGCCTATATGGTCTTCATGTCCATGTGTGAGCAGTACGCCCCGAACTTTATCTCGATTTTCCGTGAGGTAGGTGAGTGCGGGGACGACGATGTCCACTCCAAGTAGTTCGCCCTCAGGGAACATCATCCCGGCATCAATGATGATGATGTCATCGTTCCAGCGAATGGCCATGCAGTTCATTCCGAACTCGCCAAGACCACCCAGTGGCACTATATGTAGCTTTCCAACTGGCATGACCTTTGATGCTAGCACATACACGACGACAGCTCACGCTCAGCGACCTGCAGATTCCCGCAATTGCAATCATCGCAAGCTTGCATAAGAAACCACCTTTTCGCGGTTTTCGCATCCGAATACACTGGTGCCCTCATGAATGAAGCAGTAGAGAACAATTCCTGGATTACGAGGCGCCTCGAATGGGCGCTCAGGTCCGCGCTGACCCGGGCGTACAAGGGCGTGCGTGTAGATCCGGACGAGTACCTGATGCAGCTTCGGACCGAGCATGCCGTGCCAGTCGCAAGTTACGAGGGATTGTTCTCCGTCCCGGTGGCAGAACTTGATTCCATCGCTGCACAGACCGTGCGCGGGGCCATGAAAATGGCCGGGGCTGAGGGCGCTGGTCTCGGATTCGGTGGCTTCCTGACGATCGTGCCTGATTTGGGTATTCTGTCTGCGATTACGATGCGAACAGTTCAGAAACTAAGCCTGATCTACGGATTCCAATACAACACCGACGAGGAAGTTGCGGAGCTCTGGATAGCGGCGGCCACTGCGGCAGGAGTGGATATGAGCAAGGATCTGCTGGAGCGGACAGTCCTCAAGAGCTTTGTTCAGCGGGTGATCGGGCGTATGGCGGCGCGATTCAGTGTCGAGTTTTCGGAAAAGATCGTGGCGCGTGCAGTGCCTGTTGTCAGTTCGGCGGTTGGCGCTGTGCTCAACTACTACTTCGTAAAGGCGTGGGGAAATCGCGCGCTGGCGCACTTCCGCCAGCGGCATCTCGAAGAGCGTTCACGCCGTGCCAACCAGACCATTCTCCTTCCCGCATCCGGTTTGGGAGGATAAGCTTTCAGCGAATGGCGACTGGGCGATCCTTCATCAAGGCTTGGAATCGCTCATCTTTCACCACTTGAGCAAATTCCTTTTCCTTGTAGACCTCGTCGATCTTCGGATACCCATCTTCCATTGCGCTGCGCAGGTAGTGCAGCGCTCGATCGAGGTCTCCGCTCGCCGCAAATAGCCTGGCCATCACGAACGAAAACCGGGCGCGATCCTGAGGCGAACTCATATGCGCGCTGATGCCATTTCTTGAGGCGTGTTCAAAGAACGACGGGTCGAGTTCAAATGCTTTACGATATTCGGCCATCCCACGCTCAAACTGCTTGTCGTCCATTAGAGCCGCAGCGACGTTGTTGTGAAATGAAGGATTATCGGGCTGCAAAGCAATTGCGCGTTGATAAGTTCGGATCGCGTTCTCAAGCTTATGACGCATGTAGTAGCTTACTGCCAGATTATTCCAGGCTTCGGCCATCTGCTTGTTTTTGCGGAGAGCCTTTTTTGCGGCCTTCTCTGCTTCTGATGGATGCCGCAACTGCAATTCGGAAATGGCAATCTTGTTGTAGTACTCGGCGCTGGCCTGCTTTTTGATCGCCGCGCGATAGCAGTCGATCGCTGCCAGAAAGTTCTTGGCTGTTCGCATCCGGTCGCCTTCGGCGTTCAGCCGATCGGCGCTCATCTCGCGCATCTCCGCTGGAGTCGGCGGAGGGGGATCTAAAACCAGAGGACTGACAACAGCGCCCAACTGCGGGTCAGAAGGAATGGCCGGTTGTGTGGCCGACTGCTGGCCGATTGCGGCATCCATGTAAACTGCAGCAACGAACAAAAGACTGGCGACCTTAAGCGAACCCAAAGCCATATCCTACCCCCCCAAGCTACCCTTAAGTTACCGTCACAGGGCGATACTTTCGCGCTTGAGATGTTAGACCTATACGGCTCTCAGATTGTTCCCATTTTTCGCTTTATTTTCTATCCGAATCTTTGTCTTTGTTCTTGTCGTCACCGCCGCCAAAGATTCCACCCAACTTGCCCCAGAATCCCTTTTTCTTCTCTTCCTGAGCCGGTTGGCCGGGAGCAGGCGGCTGCGGTTGCGCCGCCCCCGGTGCTCCTGATACTTGTCGCTGCGCGTTTGGTGGAATGACGTGTCCAGGCTGATTCACCGGAGGCGGAGGAGTCGGAGCACCGCCAAATATCTTCTGGAAGATGTTTCTCTGATCTGCGTGATCACAGGTGTCCTTCGGTTCAGAACCTTCGACAAATGCGGAGTTGTAGGCGTCGGGACAGCTTGCGGTTGCTAGCATGTTCGTCGCCTTGTCTAGGCTCACGGTGATGACGCCAGATGGGGGCGTGAAATCTTTCGTGTTGCTGTACTGCGGCAAGCGAACCGCACGCTTCATAAACTCTGCCCAGATTGGGCCTGCGGTTGTGCCGCCCGAGAGCTTCAGATCGCTGTAATCGTCATAGCCCACCCACACAATGCAAAGTAGGTTGCTGGTGTAACCGGCAAACCATGCATCGTGAGACGTACCTGTTTTGCCCGCGGCAGGAGCTGTGAATCCACGAGCCCTCACCGTGAAGCCCGTGCCATGATCGATCACGTTCTGCATCATGTTGGTCACGACGTAGGCGATACGAGGATCGAGCACGGGGCGGGTGCCGTTGTGGAAGTCTTCTACTACGTCGCCCTTGGCAGTGCGGACCGAGTGGATCATCAAGGGATCCAGGCGCACACCACTATTTGCCAGAACCGTGTATGCTCCGGCCATCTCGACCGGGCTCGCATCGTACGCACCGAGCGCGGCTGCAGGAGTCGCCTTGACACTGGCAATACCCGCGTTTCTGGCCAACTCCGCCACTCTGTCATAGCCGGTCATTTCAGCCAGCCTGACCGTCGCATTGTTCAGCGACATCTGCAGAGCGTAACGAGCGGTCACCTGACCGTGGTACTCGTTCTTGTAGTTGCGAGGATCGTACACCTTGCCATCGAACTCGAACGTAGTCGGCGAATCATCCAGCAGGGAAGCTGGCGTGTAGACCGGATCACTACCCTGCGCCGTCAGCGCAGAATTCATGGCTGCTGCATACACGAATGGCTTGAAAATCGAGCCTGTTGGGCGCTTTGCAATTGCGTGATTCAACTGGCTAAAGCCATAGTTCCGCCCACCAACCAGGGCCAGTACTTCACCCGTGTGTGGGTCCAGCGCAACCAGCGCTACCTGAGGAACAGGGCCGGAAACCTTCGTTTCTTGGACAGTTGCATCCTTACCCTTGCCGATTTTTGTGCGGTGCGTGCGCTGTTTCGCAACCTGATCGTCCACCAGCTTGATGCCCTCCGCGACAGCTTCGGCGGCAGCGTGCTGCAAGTCAGGATCGATGGTGGTGTAGATGCGGTAAGCGTTCTCGTTCAGATCCGATTCCGAGTATTTGCTGGCCAGGTTGTCCTTCACCATGTCCACAAAATACGGAGCGTCACTGGCTTCGACATTAGGCGGCGCGAGCTTCAGCGGCGTAGCCTTGGCCTTCTCGCATTCCTCGCGCGTGATGGCTCCGGTTTCGACCATCGAATCCAGCACGATGTTTCTACGTTCGAGAGCTTTCTCGGGGCGTTTGTAGGGATTCCAAAGATTGTTCGGGGACTGGATCAAGCCAGCCAGTAGCGCCGCCTCGGGCAGCGTGATCTCCTTGATGTCCTTGCCGAAATATGAACGGGCAGCCTCGCCAAAGCCAGTGATCGAGAACGACCCACGCTGCCCCATGTACTCCTGATTCGCGTAGAGTTCGAAGATCTGTTGCTTATTGAACTTCTGCTCCAGTTCAATGGCGATCAGCATTTCTGTGGCTTTGCGTTTGAACGTCTTTTCCTGGGTCAGAAAGAAGCCGCGCGACACCTGCATAGTGATCGTTGAACCGCCGCGTCGTCGTCCGGCACCACGCACGTCGGTGATAAACGATCCCATCAGACTGACCCAATTAATTCCGCTGTGCTCGAAGAACTTGCGATCCTCGATTGCCAGAACTGCGTCCACCATCACCTTGGGAATGTCGTTATAGCGCAGAATTTGGCGTTTTGTGCGGTCTTGGCCTTGGAAGAGTGCGGTCAGCAGCTCAGGTTCAAGCTCATACGAATCCAGTGAAGCTCCTGAATTGCTTCCCACGCCGACAATGCGATCCACGCGACCGTCAGAACCGATCACGATCTTCGCCCCATCCGTCGAATGGTAGGACTGCGGTCCCGGGCGAACTTCGATTCCGCCACTGATCACGCGGAAGGTGCCTAGTGGTCCATCTGATCCAGTATCCGCATCGACGTATCCGGCCCGGCGCAGCGTCGTTGCAATCTGCGAGGACGTGAATTTATCGCCCGGATGCACAGCCACCGGCCGCGCATAGATCTTTGCTGAGTTCGAAAAGATCTGCCCGCTCATCCGCTTCGAGATGATGCGGTCATATCTCACGTAATAAAAAGCAAAGACTCCGAAGACGCAGAGCGCGATGAAAATTGCAGCGGCGACAACGGCGCGAAGAATCGGACCGCGCGTGCCAGTGGACGAGGAGGTCGGAATTTTTACTTTGATGGCCACAGCGATGTACTTTTCATTGTAAGACACCGGAGTGGCGCAAGAAAGCGGCTCTGCATAACACCGGCTCTAGAGACTTCCATTCAATCAGATAAAAACTCACTTACCAAGCGACGGACTCAAGTACGACAAGGGTTTAGCAATCGCGAAACAAAAAGGCCGGGACTCACGATCCCGGCCCATCTGTTTACTAGTTGGAAACTATCTCATTACATTCTTGTTTTTGCTAGCGGTGTTGAAGTGGAGATCAAGCGGATAGACCGGAAGATCGACGTGAACGGTGTAGCTCGTAGAGATCATCAGCTCTGAACCGCTGCGCTCAACTTTTACCTGTTCGGGCGCGAGTGGAATGTCGAAGTCCTGTGCCTTCTGTGCGATAGACATCGCTATATCCGAATCACTCTTGGGGTTATAGGTGAAGTTGATTGACTGTTCATCCATGACACGGCCGAGACGATAGTCGTCCCAGTACACGGGGAACAGCTTGTAAAACACAAAACCACCCACCACGAGTAAAAGCAGACCGAAAATCGACTTCCACTCTTTCAAGGGAACTCTCCTAAGCCCGCGGATTGTACAAGCCAAGCAGATGCTTTACGGCTTCCGAAACCTCAACCTCGCTCTTCTGAGTTGTTGCGCGCTCGAAAACTTCAACTTTGCCCTGCGCCAGCGTCTTGCCAATGTTGATACGATACGGAATGCCTACAAGATCGGCGTCCTTGAACTTCACTCCCGGTCTTTCGTCCCGATCGTCTAGCAGGACATCGTATCCTGCTGCCTCCAGTTCGGCCGCAATCTTTTCCGCCGCCTCGACTAGGGTAGCGTCCTTCACGTTAGTCGGAACCACTACCACCGTGAATGGCGCAATAGATGGCGCCAGCCAGAATCCATTGTCATCATGGTTCTGCTCGATGCAGGACGTCAGGATTCGCTCGATACCAATGCCATAGCAGCCCATGATTGGCATCACTTCCTTGCCGTCCTTGTCGAGAACCTTCGCTCCCATCGACTCCGAGTACTTGTACCCGAGCTTGAAAATGTGTCCGATCTCGACCGTTTTGCCCAGTTTCAGAGGTTCTCCGCAGCGGGGGCAACCCTCGCCTTCGACTACATTGCGAAGATCGGCGTAGCGGGTCACCTCAAAGTCCGTACCCACGTTCAGTCCGGTGAAATGATGATCTACCTCATTTGCACCGCCGACAAGATTCCTACGTCCGCGTAGCGCCTCGTCCATCAGGACAATGAAGTGGTCTGCCTCGCCGACGTAATTTGAGGTGCCATCGTTCCCTAGAACTCGGACCTGCTTCAGTCCGACCGGACCAAGATACCCGGCAGGGGAACCGAAATACTTCACGATTTCTTCTTCCTGCATGGGGCGGAATTCGCGTCCACCGATAGCGCTGGAGAGCTTCGCTTCGTTCATCTGGTCGTTGCCGCGCATCAGGACGAGCAGAGGACGGTACACCGGTGCGCCATTCGCCGAAGTGCCGTCGGTCGCTACAAACGCCAGCGACTTCATATTGTTGTTGACCGGAGTCTTTAGGAACGTGGCCACCTCATCGATGGTCTTTGTTCCAGGCGTGTGAACTTTCTCACGTGCTCCGCTGGCATTCGGTGCAAGGTCTTCGACAGCTTCGAGCTTGGACGTAGCCTTTTCAAGGTTTGCCGCATACCCGCATTTCGCGCACGAGGCCACGAGGTCCTCGCCTGCATCGGTGTAGACCATGAATTCCTGCGATTGCGATCCGCCCATCGAACCCGAATCCGCTTCGACGGCGACAAACTCCAACCCGCAGCGCTTGAAGATCCGGCGATACACGGCATCGTGCAGATCAAAGCTCTTGTCCAGTCCCGCACGGTCAATGTCAAACGAGTACGAGTCTTTCATCGTGAACTGGCGTACTCGCAACAGTCCGCTCTTTGGGCGAGGCTCGTCGCGGAACTTCGTCTGAATCTGGTACCAAATCTGCGGCAGCTGCTTGTAGCTGCGTAGTTCCTTGCGCGCAATGTCGGTCATGACCTCTTCGTGCGTCATGCCGAGGCACAGGTCGGCGCCTTTGCGGTCCTTTAGGCGGAACATGTTGTCGCCCATCACTTCCCAGCGGCCACTCGCCTCCCAAACCTCGCGCGGGTTCAGCGCAGGCAGGTAGAGTTCCTGCCCGATCGTGTCCATCTCCTCACGCACGATGTTCGTGATCTTCAGAACGGTTCGTTGAGCAAGAAATAGATAGGAGTAGATCCCGGCCGACAGTTGGCGGATGTATCCCGCGCGAACCAGGAACTTGTGGCTGGCAACTTCCGCGTCGGCGGGAGCCTCACGGAGTGTCGGAATGAACAGCTTGGACCAGCGTTGCATTTTTAGAGAATTCCCATTATTGGATTGTGAAAGCTGATTGTAACAAGCTACTCCGCTCGCGTCAGCGCTTTACCTGCAAACGCAAGCTTTGATTCCCCCAAACCGCAGGGCAAAACAGCCTCGTGTGCATGGAGCAAAACAGTTCGCAAGCTGCTGTTCCACTCGCCGCGCTGATCTTGCCGTTTAACTCCGGATTTCACCTTCGGGCTTATGCCGCATTGTTTTACGAGACTTCCGCACTGTAAACTCTTTCCGAAGCTACAGCCCAGATCTCGGCTTGCGGCACCCTCTCCTGTCCGAGACGCAAACGGGCTTAGTTCTAGGAGGCTTTACCTTGTCGTCCAATAACCGGTTTCTTTTCACGTCTGAGTCGGTGACCGAGGGGCATCCCGACAAAATCGCAGACCAGATTTCCGATGCAATCCTCGACGCCTGTCTGGAGCAGGATCCTTACAGTCGCGTGGCGTGCGAGACCCTCACCTGTACCGGCCTCGTCGTGATTGCTGGCGAAATCACTACCAAAGCTTATGTTGATTTCCAGCAATTGGTGCGCGGCGTAGTCAGCTCCATCGGATACAACAACGCTCTGTATGGATTTGACTCCAACACCTGTGCCGTCATCTCCAGCATCAACAAGCAGAGCGGCGATATCGCAATGGGCGTTGATACCGGCGGCGCCGGCGACCAGGGCATGATGTTTGGTTATGCAACCAACGAAACGCCCGAACTGATGCCGACCCCAATCTCTCTGGCCCATAAGCTGGTTCTCAAGCTGACCGAAGTTCGCAAGAGCGGAAAGCTTGCTTATCTGCGTCCGGACGGAAAAAGTCAGGTCACTGTTGAGTACGACGAAAGCGGCAAGCCGCTACGCGTCGATGCTGTGGTCATCTCGACCCAGCACGCTGACTCCGTGACCACCGAGCAACTCCGCGCTGACATTCTCAAGCACGTCATCCAGGCAACCGTACCAGCTGACCTTCTGGATGAAAACACCAAGTACCACATCAACCCAACTGGCCGCTTCGTAGTTGGCGGACCGATGGGCGACACCGGTTTGACTGGCCGCAAGATCATTGTTGACACCTACGGCGGCATGGGCCGTCACGGTGGCGGCGCATTCAGCGGCAAGGACGCGACCAAGGTTGATCGTTCCGCAGCCTACATGGCGCGCTACATCGCCAAGAACATCGTCGCTGCCGGATTGGCAGACCGCGCTGAAGTTCAGCTTGCTTACGCTATCGGCGTTGCCGAGCCTGTAAGCGTGTTGGTTGAAACCTTCGGCACCGGCAAGTTCGACCGCGATGTCCTGAGCGATCTGGTTCGCAAGAACTTCCAGTTGACACCGAAGGGGATCATCGAATCGCTTAACCTGCGCCGCCCGATCTTCCAGAAGACCGCAGCCTACGGCCACTTTGGCCGCAATGACGCGGACTTCACGTGGGAGAAGACGGACAAGGCTGACGCTCTTCGCGAAGCCGCCAAGGCTGCGAAGACTGTAGCCGCTAAGTAGTTCGGTTGGAGAAAAAACTTAGGGCATCGCTGCTGCGATGCCCTTTTTCATTTCTCTTGCTGAGTCTATGCTTGCTGCGCGGTCTGCTGTTGCATAATCACCTCGGCCCGATCCAAAGCTTGCTGGATGTTGTTGCAAACGTTGTCCGCACCGATTCGCTCGATGAATGAAGCCTGGTGAATCAGTCGCGATGGCTGTTCTTTTGCTCCGCAGAGCAGAAGGTGACGACCGCTATTTCGCAAGCGGTTTGCGATGTCCTCAATCGCTCCAAGCCCAGTCGAGTCCAGCGCGCTCATACCTCGCAATCGCAGTATGACAATCGGTGGCAAGTGCTGAAGGCGATGAAGAATAATCTCTAGCTTCTGAGCCGCTCCGAACAGCAACGCTCCCTGAACCGAAAAGACCTCAACGTACTCGGGGATGTGCTTATCGTGCAGAACATGCGGACGTCCAGTGAGAATGTAATCCTTCGTCACAGGCGATACAGACGTGGTGTCGGCGACATTGCGAATGAATGTCAGCGCAGCAAGGATCATTCCGAATTCAACGGCTGTGGTCAAATCAGCGATCACGGTGAGCGCAAACGTCACAAGCCACACAGCGACTGCCGCTTTGTTCACGCGTAATAAGCGCAACGTTTCTGCCCATTGGCCCATGTTGTAACTCACGACGAAGAGGATCGACGCGAGGATCGCCATCGGTATGAAACGGGCCAGTGGCGCGGCGAACAGCAGCACTGCCAGCAACGTTACCGCGTGGATTATGCCCGCCATCGGCGTCTTCGCGCCGGAGCGAATGTTTGTTGCCGTTCGTGCGATGGCTCCTGTCGCCGGAAGACCTCCGAATATCGGAGAAACAATATTCGCAACACCTTGCGCGACGAGCTCCACGTTCGGATTGTGCTTGTCGCCGCTCATGTTATCGGCAACCACTGCCGACATCAGAGATTCAATTGCGCCAAGCATTGCAATCGTCATCGCTGAAGAAATCAGCGGCAGAATCAGGCTGACGTGAAATTCCGGAACCTGAATTTGCGGAAGCCCTTTGGGAATTCCGCCAAAGCGCGTCCCGATTGTCTCGACGTTGAGATGCAGCAGAGTCGCGGCCGCCGTTCCCGCCACCATCGCAACAATGTAGCCAGGTACTCGTTTCGTAATGCGCGGCGTGATCAGAATGACAGCCAGCGACGCAATGCCGAGCGCCGTGGCAGGCAGCGAGATCGTGTTCGCGTGTTCGAGCAGCTCTTTCATGCGGGCAAAGAATTCGCCAGGATTGTGCTCGAGTTTCAACCCGAAGAAATCGCGAATCTGTGTGCTGGCTATCAATACGGCGATGCCGTTTGTGAAGCCCATTACTACCGGACGTGGAATGAACTGTACTGCTTTCCCCAATCCAGTAACGCCCATCACAACCAAGATCACTCCGGCCATCATGGTGCAAAGAAAGAGCCCGTGAACACCATGCTTGGCGAGAATGCCTGCGATTACGACGACGAATGCGCCGGTGGGTCCGCCGATCTGCATCTTCGAGCCGCCGAGCGCCGAGATCAGGAATCCGGTGACGACCGCGCAGTAAATCCCGGCCTGTGGAGTCAGACCTGATGCAATCGCGAACGCCATGGCGAGCGGCAATGCAACAAGTCCAACGGTGACCCCTGCCGCGAGATCCGCAGCGAAGATTTTAGCGGAGTAGTCTTTGAAGCAGAGAATTGATTTTGGGAGAAATTGTTTCAGCTGCAACTTCGATAATTCCATGTACTTTCATTGTAGCTTGCTTTCAGGAGCGTTCGCCCTCGGGACAACTTCCTAAAGAGCTACTCAGATCGTCTCAGCTTTGCAGCATGATGACGTGCTTTTCGCTTAGCTGCCGAGCTAGTATCCTTACTCGATGACGAATGCCGCGAAGAACTGGAAGCCTTTAACTCCCGAGACTTGGAATGATTTCGAGACGCTGTTCGGTCCTCGCGGTGCATGTGGCGGATGCTGGTGTATGACCTGGCGTCTTTCGCGATCGGAGTTCAAACAGAACGAGGGTGAAGGCAATAAGAAAGCAATGCGCGCACTCGTGGATGCTGGACATGAACCCGGAGTGCTGCTGTATGAGAATGGCAGCGCCATTGCCTGGTGTGCGGTTGCGCCTCGGGAAGAGTTCATACGGCTTGGTGCTTCAAAAGTATGGGCTCCGGTTGATGATCAGAAGGTCTGGTCAATCACGTGTTTCTTCATCGAAAAGAAAGCTCGCGGCAAAGGACTGTCAGTCGAAGTTCTGAAAGCGGCAGTGGAGTTTGCGCGCTCTCGCGGCGCGAAGATAGTCGAGGGGTATCCGCAGGAGTTGAAAGAGAAACTGCCGCCTGCATTTGTCTGGACAGGTGTGATGCCGACGTTCGAACGAGCCGGGTTTCGGGAAGTCGCGCGCCGATCGCCGAAGAAGCCCGTCATGCGGAACATCGCGAAATGAAGACGAAGGCAACTTCAGAAAGCGAAAAGCCGCGTGCTGAGAAGACCAGCATGTTTCGAGACATGCTGCGGCAGGTCAGTAAAGTTCCGCGTGGCAAAGTGGCGACATACGGCGACATCGCGTACGCTGCGGGCTATCCTGGTGCGGCACGACAAGCCGCCTGGGCATTGCACGCTTCAGCCGCCGGAGTGCCATGGCATCGCATAGTCGGTGCTGGTGGAAAGATTCTTCTGACCGGTGAACATGGATTCGAGCAGAGAATGCACCTGCAGGCTGAGGGCGTAAGGTTTCTTGGACTGAAGGTCGACATGGCTGTTCATCACCATACTTTCTTCGCCGAAAGGAACACCTCTAACAGAATCAAGGCGAAAAGCACCCGCTCAGAAACACGCTCCAAAAAGAAACAACGACGCTCGTTTTAACATTCTGTTCATACGTCATTCATATACTGCTGCTGATGCGGAGGAGTTCCGCAACAGAAAGGCACCTATGAAGAATGGCAAATGGATGTTGGTTTTCGCGACGCTGGCGCTAATGGTTGGCCTAGCCTGCAATTCGAAGTCTGGCTCGAGCGCCGTGGTTGCGAACAAGAGCAGTAATCCAAATCAGATCATTGGCGCCGGTTCCACCTTTGTTTATCCGATCATGAGCAAGTGGATCGAGGGTTTTCAGCAGCAGAGCAATGGAGTGCAGATCAACTATCAGTCGATTGGTTCGGGCGGCGGCATTCAGCAGTTGAAGAAAGGCCTTGTTGATTTTGGCGCGAGTGATGCCGCGCTGGACGATGAGGCGCTGAAAGGAACTGCTCCTATGCTGCAGATTCCTGAAAGTGCGGGACCAGTTTGTATAACGTATAACCTCCCTGGCATCGCCAAGCCTCTGCGCTTGACCTCGAAGGCGCTGGCGGGAATCTTCCTTGGCACGATCAAGACTTGGCAAGATCCTGAGATCGTGAAAGCCAATGCTGGCGCGGCTTTGCCGAATACCCCGATCGTGGTGGCGCATCGTACGGAAGGCAGCGGAACAACCAA
This sequence comes from Koromonas humicola, assembly GCF_059726255.1. NCBI lineage: Bacteria > Pseudomonadati > Acidobacteriota > Terriglobia > Terriglobales > Koromonadaceae > Koromonas > Koromonas humicola. The sequence goes on along the minus strand of NZ_AP040873.1, from coordinate 2,436,158 downwards.
CATCTTCACGACTTATCTTTCGGCGATCAGTCCCGATTGGCAGCAGAAGGTTGGCAAAGGGACGAACGTGCAATGGCCCGTTGGGCTTGGTGGCAAAGGCAGCGAGGGGGTAACGGGAATCGTGAAGCAATCGCCGGGCGCGATTGGGTACGTTGAACTGACGTATGCGCTTGGCAACAATCTGCCGGTCGCTGAAGTGCAGAACGCGGCAGGGAAGTTCGTTGCGCCGAGCGCGGAGAGTGCTTCGGCAGCTATCGCTGCGTATGCGGATAAGATTGCGGCTGATGTCCGGGTGCCGATCGTGAATCCTCCGGCCAGCGCGCCAGACGCTTATCCGATTACGGGACTGACATTCCTGATGATAACGACGGATGGGCCAGACCTTGCGAAAAGAGAGGTTGTGAAGCGCTTCATCAAGTATGTGGTCACGGACGGACAGAAGCAGGCGAGTGCATTGCACTATGCTCCTCTTCCGCCTGCACTGATTGCGCAAGACCAGAAATTGCTCGATCAGATGACGGCGGGCGGAAAGCCTTTGCAGTAGAGGGCATTCACCAATTGGTTAATCGCTCGATGTCGCAGAAGTTATTGAAGTGGTGAATGGTTTAGATTTCAGCGCGCTGGCGTAACTGATAGGTAAATATGTGCGGGCTCCTGGTGGATGATGAGTTAATCCAGGAGCCCGCATATTTCGTTCGAAAGGAAGTTGTCGCGAAGCTAAACGAGTTCGACTCCCCACAGGTCATGGAGGTGGACGACGCCTTCGAGGCGATTGCCTTCGGAGACGACCATGAGAGAAGTGATCTTCTTCTGCTCCATGATGTCGAGAGCCTGAGCAGCGAAAGCTCCTGCCTGGATCGTGCGGGGATTCGCAGTCATGCACTGCGAGGCTGTTAGGTCGAGCACGTCTTTGCCGCGCCTTTCGAGGAGGCGGCGGAGATCACCATCGCTGACGATACCGACGAGGGCGTCGTTGTCGGTCACGGCGGTCACGCCCAGACCCTTGCGCGACATTTCGTAGATGACTTCGATCATCGGTGTCGATGGCGAGACGCGCGGGATGGCATCTCCGGTATGCATGAGTTGGGAGACGCGTGCGAGACGCTTGCCAAGCTTGCCGCCGGGGTGCAGGTTGGCGAAATCTTCGGCACGGAAGCCGCGGCGCTCACTGAGAGCAACGGCCAGTGCGTCGCCGAGTGCAAGCATGGTCGTGGTCGAAGCGGTGGGCGCGAGTCCGAGAGAGCAGGCTTCTTTGTTGATGGAGCAATCGAGTGCAACGTCGGCAGCCTGGGCGAGCGTTGATGCTGGATGGCCGTTAGTCGGGTGCAGGCAGTCGCAGGTGAAGCTGATGAGGGGAACTCCGAGTCGCTTAATGGTCGGAAGGAGTTCGAGAATCTCAGTGGTTTCGCCTGAAGCGGAGAGCGCGAGCACGAGGTCGCCACGCATCACCATGCCAAGATCGCCGTGGAGTGCTTCGGCGGGATGCAGGTAGAGAGCCGGTGTCCCGGTCGAAGCGAACGTAGCGGCGAGTTTGCGTCCGATGAGTCCGCTCTTGCCCATACCGGTAACAACGACGCGACCGGCACAACAGAGAATGAGTTCAACGGCACGCGTGAAGTCAACGGCCATGGGGCCAGCAATACGATCGGCGAGGCGGCCCAGAGCCTCGGCTTCAATGCGAACGACCTTTTCTGCGGTTTCCATGATTTACGAAAAAGTGTGCACCGAGACGCTGCAACCGGAACGCGGTTGACTTTCGACTGCGACGCACAGGAGTTTACTGCTGGTTATCGTACCATGTGGGAATGAGAGATTGGCTTCGGGTTTTGACCGTAGTCGCCGGCCTATCGTTGTCCATGGCCGCGCAAACGAACGAGAGCGTTACGTTGAGGCGAGGCACGCAGGAAATCGGTGTCTGGGCTGGGTACTCGCCGAATTCAACAATCGGCATCGGCAAGGTGAATGACCGAAGCTGGTTTGAACTGAATGGGCAATATGCGGTGACGTTCGTGACGTGGCGGCAGTTGGCTGTGAAGTGGGTATCGGAAGTTGAGCCGGTCACTTTGCTGAATGAGCCAACCGAATACTACTTCGATTCACAGCACAAGCTTCTCTATTCCCGTCCGGGTGCGACGGTCTATGCGGGCGGGTTCACTCCATTGGGAATGCAGTTGAACTTCCGCAATCGGAGAATGGTTCAGCCGTTCATCGATGCACATGGTGGATTCCTGTACTTCTCGCGGCAGGAACCGGTGCCGAACTCTTCGCAATTCAATTTTACGTTCAACTTCGGGGCCGGAGTGCAGGTGTTTAGCGGTAAGAGGTCGTCGTTGTTGGTCGGGTGGAACTATCACCACATTTCGAATAATGAGACTGCGCCTCTGAATCCGGGGATTGATAACCATGAAGTGTATGCAGGGTGGATGTGGAGGTGGAAGCAGGGGAGAAGGTGATGTGGTCCGAGCGTTTGGTGGTAGGTGACCTTGAGCGGCAAAAGATGAATGGGAGTCGGTAGGGGTCCTTCGCTGCGCTCAGGATGACACCTTCAAGGCAAAACCAGAAGCAAGACCGAAGGCAAGGCCAAAGGCAAGAGCGACGGCAACAGAAGAACCTTTGGTGCGCGCTTCGCGCGATCTTTGTTAGGTCCCACATGCGCTCGCCAAAAGAGGCGAGCGTATATGGGGCACCCGCGGTGCTTGGGGTTGCAGTGATCTTGAACAGGTTGCACACCAACCCAACTAACTAGACTGTGATGGCGTTGCGGATGGCCAGGAGTTGCTGCAAGGTTGATTTGAGGTTTGCCAGCGGCAGAGCATTGGCTCCGTCGCTTTTTGCTTGTGCGGGATCGTCGTGCACTTCCATGAAAATGCCATCGATGCCAGCGGCGACGGCGGCGCGGCTAAGGATGGGAATGAACTGCGGCTGTCCTCCGGACTGCTCGCCCTGGCTGGGAAGTTGGACGGAGTGAGTCGCATCGAAAATGACGGGAGCGTACTCGCGCATGATGGCCAAGGAACGCATGTCGACGACGAGGTTGTGATAGCCGAAGCTGGCTCCGCGTTCGGTGAGCGAGACATGATCGTTGCCGCTCTCGCGAACTTTGGAGACTGCGTGGCGCATGTCCTGCGGCGCGACGAACTGGCCCTTCTTGATATTTACAGCGCGGCCAGTGTGTGCGGCGGCGACAAGAAGGTCGGTCTGACGGCAGAGGAATGCCGGAATCTGCAACACATCGACGACTTCTCCCGCAGCGGAAGCCTGTGAGGCTTCGTGGACATCGGTGAGAACGGGGACGCCGACTTGTTCACGGACCTTGCGCAGAATGCGAAGTCCTTCGGAGAGACCGGGGCCACGGAAGCTGCTGATGGATGTGCGGTTCGCTTTGTCGTAGCTTGCTTTGAAGATATACGGCACGTTGAGCTCACGGCAGATCATTGAAATGGAAGTGGCCATGAGGAGAGCATGCTCCTCGCTTTCAATGACGCACGGGCCAGCGATGAGAAATAGATCTGGGCCGCCTATGGTTACGTTCTGTACGGGGAAGGACATAGGAAAATTATAAGGTTTCGCGAGATTTCGCGAAGTGATCAAAGTTTCGCAAGGTGGTTGATGTCGCTCGGGCAGACGCTGAATCATCAAACACTGAAAAAGGAGAAGTTTGAATGCAGGAACGCGCACTTGGTAAGCAAGGCTTGAAGGTCACGGCTCTTGGGCTGGGCTGTATGGGAATGAGCGACTTCTACGGGACCCGTGATGACGCGGAATCTACGGCAACGATTCATCTCGCGTTGGATCGAGGGGTGCGCTTTCTAGATACGGCCGATATGTATGGGCCGCATACGAACGAGATGCTGGTCGGTGCGGCGGTGAAAAGCTGGAAGGGCGGCAAGCGCAATGATGTGGTGATCGCTACGAAGTTTGGATTTGTACGCACAGGCCCAGGGGCGCTGGATCGAAGAATCGATGGCTCACCGAAGTATGTAAAGCAGGCCTGTGAAGGAAGTCTTAAGCGTCTGGGTGTGGACACGATTGACCTCTACTATCAGCATCGCGTCGATCCGGAGACTCCGATTGAGGAAACTGTTGGCGCCATGGCGGAACTAGTGCGCGAGGGAAAGGTGCGCTACTTGGGGCTGAGCGAAGCCGGACCGGACACAATTCGGCGGGCACACAAGGTGCACCCGATTACGGCGGTGCAGACGGAATACTCGCTATGGACACGGGATCCGGAGGATGGGGTGCTTGCGACGTGTCGCGAGCTGGGCATTGGATTCGTCGCCTACAGTCCGCTGGGGCGCGGGTTCCTTACAGGACAGATCAAGCGCTGGGAAGACATTTCGGATGACGATTACCGCAAACACCAGCCACGATTCCAGGGAGAGAACTTCAACAAGAACCTGGAACTGGTGAAGAAGATGGAAGAGCTGGCAGCGCAGAAGGGATGCATGCCCGCGCAGTTGGCAATTGCTTGGGTGCTAGCACAGGGAGAGGATGTCGTGCCGATTCCGGGTACGAAGCGCAGGAAGTACTTGGAGCAGAACCTGGCGGCGTTAGATGTGAAGCTGACGGAAGATGAGTTGAAGCAGATTGAGGAGATCGCACCAAAGGGAGTCGCGGCAGGAACGCGGTATCCCGAGCACATGATGAGCGGACTTTCGAGATAGAAAAATTCTATTGAGTCTGCGCAAAGTTCGAGTTAATGAAAACGCTCAACAACGGCGATAAGGGACGGGAGAAGCCAAGAATTATGACAGTCTCTTTCGTCAAGCCCTCGCGTGCGAGTGGGCGCGGAGCTTAGATCTGGTTTTTACGCGGATACTACATGGAAGGGTGTTCGTGGTGTAAGCTATCTGTTCCGCGCAGCGGACGTATCCCCGGAGGAATACAGGCGATGAAGGGTAATGACAAGGTAATTGCCGTATTGAACGAGGCTCTGCAAGAAGAGTTGTTGGCGGTGAATCAGTATTTTCTTCATGCGGAGATGTGCGAAAACTGGAAGTACGAAGCGCTCTCAAAGTACATCAAGAAGCAATCGATCGACGAGATGAAGCATGCCGAAAAGTTGATCGAAAGAATTCTTTTCCTGGATGCAACGCCTAACCTTAGCGGGCCTACGCAGTTGAACGTGGGCAAGACGGTGAAAGAGCAACTTGCGAGCGATTTGCAGTTGGAACTGGGCGCAGTGCAGCTTTACAACCGCGCAATCAAGTTGTCGAGAGAAGAGGCAGATAACTCCACGGCCGATTTTCTTCAGAATATTCTGAAGGACGAAGAAGGGCACGTGGATTGGCTGGAAGCGCAGTTGCACCTAATCGAGGAGATTGGATACGAGCGCTACCTATCGGAGCAGATGGGCTAGCCGGCCGAGATGCAGAAACTTAGGAGGAGGCCTTAGAATAGGGCCTCTTTTCTTTTGCCGAAGATTCTGACAGCCCAAGGAATCGTGAGCTGAACGAGAGTACATCAGTTTAGGACATGCGCTGAGCAGGGCCAATGGTAACCAAGGCAGAGTGCGTGGAAGTTAGGGCCGTGGCAGACAATTTGCTCATCTATTTATCTGATGTTCCTTAACATTCAAAGGCTTTAGTTTGCTTTTTGTGGGTTCATGGAGAGACTTGGAGGGCGCACGTGCAGGTACGACGCAAGAGAGAACGAAAGGTGATGAAGGCCGTTGCCGCCGGATTGTTGGTATGGGTGGTTTCGGCCATAGCGCAGATGGCGCTGATGCCCATTGACCACTCGACCATGGCGCGGCAGGTGATCGCCAACAGCATTGGTGGTCTGGTGACCGTAATTGTGACGCTCGCTATTCAGCTTGGGCACGAGGAAGTACACTTCCAAGTCGCACTAGAGCGTGCAGCAATCGTTGCCGAGTTGAATCATCATGTGCGGAATGCTATTTTCCCGATGCATATAGCGGTAGAGAGACTCGGTGATGCAGACGCAAAAAGAATTGCCGATGAGGCAGTGGAGCGCATCAATATGGCGTTGAAGGATGCCACGGCCGACGCACTCTCGCGCCGCGTTGACTACTCGGCACAGGATGTTAGCGAAACACACGCTTGACAGAAATGAAGCAAGATCGAGGATACATGCAATTTAACGCCTTGCTGGTGGATGACGATACAGCAGTGCTCGAGACATTGAAGAGCATCTTTGAGACGCGCAATTTCAGCGTTTCGACGGCGGTTTCTGCTGGAGATGCGACTAAGCGACTCGCCCAGCTTTCATTTGACCTGGTTGTAACGGACATGCGCATGGAGAAGGAAACCTCTGGGTTCGAGGTCGTTCGGCAGGCAAAGTCTCGCGACAATAGGCCCGTGGTAATCATCCTGTCGGCCTATCCGATCCCGGTATCGGAATGGCGCAATGCGGGTGCCGATGCAATGTTCATGAAGGGCGGCGGCATATTCCGCATCCTGGATGAAATCGAACGGTTGTTGAAGGCGAAGCGGAAGTCTGCAGCTGCTGATCGCGACTAAGATCGAGATTGGTTGGGATGAAGGCCGGACGACACTGTCCGGCCTTTTCGTTATGCAGCCGTTGTGGCGCTGGGCTGACGCTGGCCACGTCGCATGGCGCTGAACTGAGCCATACGCTGTTCTAGTTGCTGGAGCCGGGTGCGCCCTTCTTCCGTGCTCAGGATGACCTTCTCGAGATGCGAGAAGAATTCCGGGCCGAAACGGGCGCGGCACTCTGCAAGGAAAGGCTTCATCTTGGCGTAGCAGAACCAAGCCTCGCCACAGGTGTCGTAGAAGAGCCCTGGATGATAGGCTCCGCGAAGTACGAGCGATGCTGCCATATCCCAGTAAGACAGTACCTGGCGGAGCCAGTGATTGTGCTGAGAATCGAAATCGAACATGCACTGCTCGACTTCGGCAAAGGTTTGTGGCCAGAACTCGCCTCCAAACCAGGTTCGGGCTTTGCGCATTTCGGATTCGCGGCGCAAGTCATAGAGACGAAGCGTCAAGTCAGCGTCGGCAACGGTGGCATGAACGTTGTCCATGTAATCCTCCGGCTGAGTAGTGTGCACGGAAACCAGCACTGGGTGGGAAAGAATTGCAAGCTGGATGAGTTATTTTTTCCCAGCAACCTCCCGGCGTAGACGCTCTTCTTGCTCGCGGACTTCGGGCGGGAGCGCATCGCCGAAATCAGCGGCTTCGTAGATCTGGCGAATCTCGATTTCGGAGCCGCCGTCGAAGGGTGCGCGCTTAAGCCATTCAATGGCGTCTTGTAAGGAATTCACCTGCCAGATCCAAAAGCCAGAGATGAGGTCTTTACCCTTAGAGAAAGGACCGGGGATCACGGTTCGCTCGGAGCCTTCGAAGCGCACGCGCGCTCCCTTGGATGTGGGGTGAAGTCCCTCGCCAGCGAGCATCACGCCAGCCTCTACAAGGGCTTGGTTGAATTTGCCCATCTTCTCAAAAAGAGAAGGATCGGGAAGTACACCTGCCTCGGAATTCTTGTCGGCCTTTACCAGAACCATGAATCGCATCGTATTGAACTCCTCGTCGCAATGAAGCTTCTGATGGTGAGAGCCAATCTATAGCTCCGGGAGTTTGAATGTATGCGAGCAATTCTGGCTGCCTGCTTGTTTCTGATAATGACGGTGGCGTGTTCGCAGGACAAAAAGGAGGCGCAGGCGAGTGCTCCGCCTGCGCACTCGCGAGCATCGCTGCTGCTGGAGCGGACGGCCGCTAAACCCGGTGCGCAGGTGCGAGTTGGGATCGCGATCGAAACGGATAAGGGATGGCACACGTACTGGAAGAATCCGGGAGATTCGGGTGAGCCACCACGCATCAAGTGGCAACTTCCGGAAGGCGTGACGATGGGACCGCTGGAGTGGCCAGCACCGCAACACATTGCGAATACCGCTGGAACGGGTTACGGGTACGAGGGAAAAACAGTGCTGCTGAGTACCTTGAAGATTCCGGCGACGATGAAGGCTGGAACGAATGTGGCGGTGAATGGCGAACTACGATGGCTGGTGTGCCACGATGTTTGCATGCCGCATAAAGCGGAACTCAACGCGGACTTGAAGGTCGCGGGAGTGGAGCACGCGGACGCGAGCACAGACGCAACTCTGAAAGAAGCCGCAGCTCAACTGCCGAAGTCGTGGCCGCATCGTGTGCGGCTGAAAATTACAAACGAGAAGGATGCGTTCGATCTGAGCTTTGCGGGAGATGCGACCAAGGCGGTGGCGTTCTTTCCGGAGGAGGTTGGGACGATTGACAACGCCGCCCCGCAGCAACGTCAAGATACTCAGGGAGTCATAAGGCTGGAGCTGAAGAAGTCGGATCACCTGCATGCTGTGCCAGCACGTATAACAGGAGTGCTGTTGGAGGGAGATCAGGCGTACGAGGTAAATGCGCCAGTGTTGCAGGAGAAGTAGGGGAGATGAAGAAGCTGGGATTGGTTCTGCGACCCACCAACACCACATGCCTGTACGGGTGCTAGGTGAATTACGCCAAGTGACGAGGCGCAGGACTGCGCAGCTCAGAATGTCTATATAATTCCGCACTACTATGGACCGGGAAATGGAGCCCGTGGAACTAGAGAAGACCGTTCCGGGCTCGCGCGATCCCGCTTCATTGCTGCGCAGGGTCTTCAGTTCACGCCATGGAGAGATTCGGTTCGGAGCAACCGACAGGCTGCTGCCACGATGGATTTTCCTACGCTCCTTGGGACTGATCTACTTTTCTGCTTTCTACGCACTCCTGTTTCAGATCAAAGGCTTGATTGGACCGCATGGGATTTTGTCCGCGGGACAGTATCTGAGGCTGATTAGTGATGCAGCTCCGGGCGCGATTCGTTTCTGGTATGCGCCAACGCTGCTGTGGTTTGCGAGCAGCGCGCGCATGCTGATGGGGTTGTGTTGGGTGGGATTGCTTGCGTCGGTGCTGCTGGTTGTGAATGTATGGCCGCGCTTGATGCTGGCGTTGTGCTTCGTGTGCTTCCTGTCATTTGTGGCCGCGGCTGGAGAGTTTTCGGGATACCAATCAGATGGGATGTTGCTGGAGGCAGGATTCATCTGCCTGTTTTTCGCGCCGCCAGGTGTGAGGCCGGGGCTTGGTGAGGCGAATCCTCCTTCGAGGTTCAGCCTGTTTCTGCTGCAGTGGGAGTGGTTCCGGATTTACTTGCAGTCGGGCATGGTGAAGCTGGCAAGCGGTGACCCTCAATGGCGCAACTTCACGGCCATGGATGAGTATTACCAGAACTGTCCGCTGCCGACGTGGGTGGGATGGTACGTGCAACATCTTCCGCACTGGTTTCATGCGGGAACGGTGGTTGCGACGCTCGTGATGGAACTGGTGCTGGTCTGGATGATTCTGCTTCCGCGAAGACTTCGGCGAGTACTGTTCGTGATCGTCACGCTGTGGGAGACAGGGGTAATCCTGACGGCGAATTATGCGTTTCTCAACTATCTGGTGCTCGCGCTGGGAATCCTGCTGGTGGACGACCGGTTCGTAATGAAGTGGACTCCTGCGGTGTTGCGAGGTTGGATTGCCCCAAGGAATTTGGATGAGTCGCCAGCTTCGAAAAATGGATGGGGCGAGAGTGTTTCGAAGCAGCTTGGAGCGATGAAGCTGGCCGGAACTGTCGTCGTGTTGGGATGGATGTTTTATGCCACGACTGCAAAGCTGGTGTGGATGGTGGCTCGTCGAGCACCGCTTCCAATGGCTCCCGTGCAAGCGCTAGAGCCATTCCGAGTAACGAACCAGTACGGGCTGTTTGCGGTGATGACGCGTGGGCGATACGAAGTGGAATTCCAGGGCTCGGCAGATGGTGTGAATTGGGTCGCATATCCATTTCGCTACAAGCCACAAGCACTGGACGCAAGGCCGAGGATATATGCGCCGTACCAACCACGATTCGATTGGAACCTGTGGTTCGCTTCGTTGGGAACGTGGAGAGATTCGGCGCTGGTTCCGAGCACCGAGCTGTTGCTGCTGTCCAATGATCCTGACGTTCTGGGGTTGTTTGCAGCGAACCCATTTGCGAAGGCTCCGCCACGACAAGTGCGCGCTGTCCTGTGGCAGTACTGGATGACATCGATGAATGAGAAGCGCCAAACAGGAAATTGGTGGCGGCGTGAGTTAGTGGGGCCATACGCGCCAACACTGGAAAAGTTGCCAGACGGAAGAGTGGCGGTGATCAGCATGCCCGCAATAACGGAGCCGAAGCAATGAGTTCACAGCGCAGGGCGGTTGTAGTGGGTGCGGGGCCGAATGGATTGGCGGCGGCCATCGTACTGGCGCAGGCCGGGATGCGAGTCGAAGTGTTTGAGGCCGAAGAAGTGGCAGGTGGAGCGGCGAGGACGTTGGAGTTGACGCTTCCGGGATTCAAACACGACTTTGGGGCGGCGGTGCATCCGATGGCTGCGGGTTCGCCGTTCTTTTCGTCACTTCCACTTGAGAAGTACGGATTGGAATGGATTCATCCAGACGCGCCACTGGCGCATCCGCTCGATGATGGCACGGCCGTAATGCTGGAGCGCGACCTTGATGCAACGGTGCGCGAGTTAGGGGAAGATGGCGAGGCGTGGCGGACACTGGTGGAAAGCCTGGCACTGAATTGGAAGAGCATTGCGATAGATCTCCTACGTCCGATGCTGCATGTGCCAAGGCATCCGTTGCTGGCGGCGGCCTTTGGGGTGAAGGCGCTAATGCCTGCATCGACGCTGGCGCAGAGCGCGTTTCGAAATGAGAGAACTAGAGCGCTATTTGCTGGACTGGCGGCGCATTCATTCCTCGCGCTGGATGAACCACTCAGTGCCTCGTTCGGAATCATTCTGGCGGCAATTGGGCACGCGGAGGGCTGGCCGATTGCGCGAGGGGGATCACAGTCAATTACGCAAGCGCTGATTCAGCATCTTGAATCGTTAGGCGGAAAGGTGAAGACCGGGCAGCGCGTGGAACGGTTGTCGGATCTAGGCGACTTCGATGTGGCAATGTGCGACGTGACTCCGCGAGCTTTGCTTGAAATGGCGGGAGAACGATTTACTCCGCCGTTCAGGAACCTGCTGGAGAAATTTCGGCATGGGCCGGGAGTCTTCAAGGTGGACTACGCGCTGTCGCAGCCGATTCCATGGACAGCGAAGGAGTGCTCAAGGGCAGCAACACTGCACTTGGGCGGTAGTCTGCAAGAGATTGCGGAATCCGAAAAGACGGTCAGTAGGGGGCGTCATGCAGAGCGTCCATACATTCTGGTGTCGCAACCGACATTGTTTGACCGCACGCGAGCACCTGAGGGAAAGCATGTGGCCTGGACTTACTGCCATGTGCCGAACGGTTCCACAGAAGATATGCTGCCGAGGTTTGAAGCGCAAATCGAACGTTATGCACCCGGGTTCAGGGATTGCGTCATAGCGCGCAGGGTGTTGCTGTCACGCGATCTTGAAGCGATGGATTCGAATCTTGCGGGTGGCGATATCAACGGGGGAGAAGTTTCATTGTCGCAATTTGTATTTCGTCCGACGTGGCGTCAGTATGCAACGTCGGACCGGAGAGTGTATCTCTGTTCGTCTTCGACCCCGCCGGGAGGCGGCGTGCACGGGATGTGTGGATTTAACGCGAGCACCTTGGCATTAAGGCGAAGTATCTGGGCCGTGTAAACCTTTGCTGCGGAATCGGCATCATACAGGTGCAGCAGTGCTCCCAAAGTCAAGAGCGTGCTGTGAAATCGAGCCAGATTTGACGAAGGCACACTTCTTTTCCCACTACAAATTCGGTCTCAAACAAACGCAACAGCCGTGCTTTGTGTGACACGCGGCCAGATGACCGCAGAGCATTAACCGGAGGAGCATTCATGGACGGTTTGCTGGATTTGATTCAGAAGAACTCTGAGTTGATTGTGCAGGATTGGATCGGTGATTTGAAGAAGCGCATCAGTCGGAACGGTGTGTTCGATGAGCGCGAATTGAATGCCCAGGCAACGGATGTGCTCTCGACGATCACGTCGGTTGGGACCAGGGGGGCGCTGGATAATCTCGATTCCGCTGAGTGGCAACCACTGAGGGAGTTGCTGGCCAATCTGTCGGCTTCGCGCGCTGTGCAGGGATTTACGCCATCTGATACAGCGAAGTTTGTGATCTCGCTTAAGGGACCGCTCTATTCCCTAGTGAGGAAACAGTGGGGCAAAGATCCTGACGAGATGTTCAGGCAGATCTCATTGGCGAACGATTTTGTCGATAATCTCGCGCTGCACACAACGGACAGCTATATACATGGGCGCGATCAAATCATTCAGCGGCAGCAGGAAGAAATGCTGGAGTTATCGACTCCGGTGGTTTCTTTGTGGGACGGAATCATCGCGCTGCCGATGATTGGCACGCTGGACAGCGCGCGCACACAAGTGGTGATGGAGTCGCTGCTGAATGCAATTGTGCGTACGAACTCGCGATTCGCCATTATCGACATCACGGGAGTACCGACGGTCGACACTCTGGTGGCACAGCACTTGCTCAAGACGATTACGGCTGCACGTCTGATGGGCGCCGAGTGCATCTTGAGCGGCATACGACCGCAGATTGCGCAGACCATTGTACATCTCGGGATCAACCTGGAAGATGTCATCACAAAGGCAAAACTTTCTGACGCACTCTGGCTGGCGCTGGAAAAGAGCGGACGAAAGGTCGTACGCGCGACTACCACAAAGCTAACGGGCACGAATTCGGGCACCTCTGAACAACAGCGAGGGGCATGATGGAGCGAATTCCGATTCTGCGAATGGGAGATTTCCTGCTGGTCACGATCCAGGTTGATATGCACGACAAACTGGCTCTGACGTTACAGGACGATCTCACAACCCGCATTGCGGAGGTGAGTGCGAAAGGTGTCCTAATCGACATCTCATCGCTTGAGATCGTGGACTCCTTCATTGGGAGAACGCTGGCCAATATCGCATCGATGGCGAAGGTGCTTGACGCGGAGACGGTGGTGGTGGGAATGCAACCGGCTGTGGCGATCACCCTAGTGGAACTGGGGATGGCACTACCAGGAATACGAACGGCCCTCAATGTCGAATCCGGGATGGAATACCTGCGCGAGAAACTGACGAGCCGCGAGGAGAGCGATGGGTATGAGTATGATGGGGACCGTACTGAAGGCTGAGAATATCCCCATCAAGGTCCAGTCCGATGTCGTGAGTGTGCGGCAGCGCGTTCGCGTGTGGGTTACTGAAATGAAGTTCAGCCTGGTTGAGCAGACGAAGATTGTGACAGCAGCCAGCGAACTTGCCCGCAACACATTGGAACATGGTGGTGGCGGATTCCTCGAGTTGTCACAAGTAATGAATGGAACACGAACAGGCATCAGGCTACGTTTTGTTGACAACGGGCCGGGTATCCCTGACGTGCAGCAGGCGTTGAAGGACGGGTTCACGACTGGTCAGGGAATGGGACTTGGACTGGGCGGGAGTAAACGTCTGATGAATGAATTCGAGATCGAGTCGAAGCCGGGCGCCGGTACGAAAGTCACGACGATTCGATGGAAATGAGTGCTGTAGATGATGTCGAAAGAGCATCGCCAGATTCCGATCAGTTCGGCAGATTCGAGTTTGGCAGGAAATGCGCGGCGAACGGCGATTTCGATGGCTTCATCGATGCATTTCGATGAAGTGCGGCAGGGGCAACTCGGAATTGTCGTGACAGAGGCGGCTCGGAACATCGCCACTCATGCCGGGGAGGGGCAGATTGTTCTCTCTCCGTGGACGTTTGGCAATTCGGCGGGGATCGACATGTTTGCCCTGGACCAAGGTAAGGGCATCAAAGATGTTGACCGCAGTATGCAAGACGGCTATTCGACGGCAGGAACTCCGGGCAACGGGTTGGGAGCAATGGAGCGGCTGGCAGAGAGCTTCCAGATTTTCTCGTTGCCAGGGAATGGGACGGTGGTGTGGGCGAGGGTTCTTCGCACTCCAAAAGATGAAGATCAGCAGTGGAACATGAGCGCGATTTCGCTGCCGGTGCATGGGGAGACGGTATGCGGGGACGCCTGGAGCGCGGAGTGGAGAACGGGGCGCACTCTTTACATTGTGGCTGATGGATTGGGGCATGGTCCAACGGCGGCAGAGGCCGCGAACGAGGCCGTGAGAGTCTTCCACGAGTGCGCGGACTGGACACCGCAACAGATCTTGAGTCAGATACACCTGGCCTTAGCCAAGACGCGTGGCGCGGCGGTGGCGATTGCGGAAGTTATACACGAGAAGCGCGTGCTCAATTACATCGGCGCAGGAAACATTGTTGGTGCGATCTGCCACGCGGGTAAGACGCGAAGCTTGGTATCGATGAATGGGACAGTGGGGCACTCGATGGGAACACTGCACCAGTTCTCCTACCCTTGGGAGCCAGGGTCTTCGTTGATCATGCATTCCGACGGTTTGGGCACGCGGTGGAGTTTTGAACAATATCCGGGGTTGACGATGCGGCATCCGGCTCTGATTGCGGGCGTGCTCTTCAGAGATTTTTGCCGGAAACGGGATGACGCTACGATCCTGGTTTCGCGGATAGCAGCATGAATGATCCAAAGACGTTTTCGATCCTGACACTGCGGTTACGGCATGAACGTCACGTGGTACACGCGCGTCAGCGAGCGCGGGATATTGCGGCACTACTGGGTTTCGAGCACCAGGAGCAGATCCGTCTGGCAACAGCGGTTTCAGAACTTGCTCGCAATGCTTACAGGTATGCGAAAGACGGAGTTGTGGAGTTCCTAATCGTGGACTCCACTCCGCAGATGTTCGTGATGGCTGTCAGCGACTCGGGGCCAGGCATTTCCGATTTACAAGGAGTGCTGGACGGCCGATACGTTTCGAAAACGGGGCTCGGGAAGGGGCTCACCGGAACGAAGCGTCTGATGGATCTGTTCAAGATCACATCTTCTTCGGAAGGAACGAGAGTAGAGGCAGGGAAGGCCCTGCCGTCGACTACTACGCCGCTGGATGAGAACGCAGTGCGGCGCATTGCAACGGAGTTAGTGAAAAGCGACGCGGCTGATCCGTTTGATGAAGTGGAACGACAGAATCAAGAGTTGCTGAAGACTTTGGCGGAGTTGCGAGAGAAGCAAGAACAGCTCGCGGAGTTGAATCGCGAACTCGAGGACACGAACCGAGGCGTGGTGGCGCTGTATGCAGAGTTAGATCAGCATGCAGATGACTTGCGACGTGTGTCTGATCTGAAGACGAGTTTCCTGTCGAATCTTTCGCACGAGTTTCGGACTCCCTTGAACTCGATCACGTCGTTGTGTCGGATGTTGATGGGACGCACGGACGGTGAGCTGTCGGGCGAGCAGGAGAAGCAGGTGCGATTCATTCAGCGTTCGGCTGAAGAATTGTCGGAACTCGTGAATGATTTGCTTGATTTGGCGAAGGTCGAGGCGGGAAAGATCGATGTGAAGCCGCGGCACTTTGAAGTAAGCGATGTTTTCGCAGTGCTTCGCGGCATGCTGAAGCCGCTGTTGGCGACCAACAGCCTGGAACTTGTGTTCGATACGGCGCAAGATCTGGTGCCGCTGTACACGGACGAGGGCAAGCTTTCGCAGATCTTGCGAAACCTGATTTCGAACGCCCTGAAGTTTACGCGGCAAGGCCAGGTGAGAGTAAGCGCGGAAATGCTGGGCGCGGACAAGGTTGTATTTCGCGTGCAGGATACAGGGATCGGTATCGCTCGGGAAGACCAGGAGCGCGTATTCGAAGAGTTTGTACAGGTCGAAAGCGAGATGCAGGGACGAGTGAAAGGCACGGGGCTGGGGCTTCCACTTTCGAGGAAACTAGCCGAATTGTTGGGCGGAACGATCACGCTGGAGAGCGAGTTGGGCGTAGGCTCAACTTTCATCGTGACTTTGCCCGTTTCGGTTGGTAAGCCGGAACGGAGACGCGCCGCCCCTGCAATACAAGTAAAGCCCGGGCGCACGGTGTTGTTCATTGAGGACAACGAAGAGACGAACTTCGTACACCAGGCTTCATTACGGAATAGCCAGTACAAGTTGGTGTTCGCGTCGAACATTCCCGAGGCCCGGGCTGCAATGAAAGGAACTGTCCCTGCGGCGGTGACGCTGGACCGATATCTGGATGGACAGGATTGCCTCTTCTACATTAAGGAAATGAAGGCGCACGGATACTCCGGGCCAACGATCGTTACGAGCGTCGTCGATGATCCGAAAGCGGCGTTTGAGGCTGGGGCAGATGCATTCCTGCCCAAGCCTGTGTCGCCCATGATTCTGGCCAACACTCTGCGGGAAGTGATCGAGGGCCGAAGTTCTAGGTCAGCGTTGCTGGTGGATGATGACGAAGTGACGCGGTATGTGTTGGGCGAGTCGCTGGGAAAGCTCGGATTTCGTATTTTGGAGGCGCATAACGGACGTGAAGCCATCCGGCTTGCGGATATTCACATCCCATCGATAGTGTTCCTCGATATAGTGATGCCGGACCTGAACGGCTTCGAAGTGCTGCGGGAACTCAGGAGCAATGCGGCTACCAGGAACATTCCTGTAGTCATACATACTTCAAAGGAGTTGTCCGCGAAGGACAACACTTACCTACAGGAGATGGATGCACTGTTTTTCCCCAAGAAGCCCTTTGGGAGGGAGGACAGCGCAGAAGAAATAAGGAGCGTTCTGGCCGCTATCGGGATGGATTCGTGAATAACGAGCGCAAAAGTTCTGCAAACAGCGATTGTGTACTTGTAGTGGACGACCGCGACGAGAACCGGTATACGACGGTTCATGCACTGAAGCGCGCAGGGTTTCCGGTGATTGAGGCTGCCACGGGGAAAGAGGCTCTCGAACTTTCAAAGACACTGCCGAGCGTTATTGTCCTTGATGTCAAATTGCCCGACATTCTGGGCTACGAGGTCTGCCGTCGTATCAAGTCAAACCCGCATACAAGCCACATCCCGATACTCCAGTTATCGGCTGCGTTCCATAACACAGAGAGCAAGCTTTATGCCCTGGGCAGTGGGGCAGATGCGTATCTAACACAGCCAGCAGAACCGGTTGTGTTAGTCGCGACAGTGAAGTCGCTGGTTCGGTTGTACCAGGCGGAATCGCAGGCGAGGATCTCGGCCCGCCAGTGGCAAGCGACATTTGATTCGCTCAATGAAGGTGTGGCAATCACGGACGATTTGGGACGCATTGTGCGCTGCAATCGCGCGATGAGCACCCTGCTGGAGCGTCCGTACAACGAAATTGAAAATTGCGAAGTCACACACCTGATTCAAAGTGTCTTTGGTACAACGGTTTCGACTGACAACCTAAGAACGCCGCAGGAAATGCAGCTCGGGACGAGATTCTTCAGGGTGCGGGTCGACCCAATCATCATCCAAGAAGTGCCGAACGGCAGCATCTTCATTCTGGAGGAAACGACGGATCGAAAGCGGGCTGAGCAAGCCTTGGTGATCAGCGAGGGACTGGCAGCTACCGGCAGGACGGCGCATACGATTGCGCACGAAATCAATAATCCGCTGGAAGCAATCATGAACCTGATGTTCCTCCTGCGGAGTTCGCTGACGGAGCCGGAAATTGCACGGCAGTACTTGGCCACTGCGGAGCAGGAATTGGAACGCGTTTCGCGAATCTCGCGACAGATTCTGGCATTCAACCGCGAATCGAATACTCGAGTCGAGATGTACGTCTCAGACCTGATCGATGATGTGCTGGCACTACATAACCGCATGATCGTGGACAAAGAGCTACGAATCCGGAAGGAATGGAACTCGAATGCAATGGTGAAGGTTTTTCCGGCACAGATGCGGCAGGTATTTTCGAACTTGGTGCGCAATGCGATCGAGGCTTCAACCGTTGGGGGAGAAATACGGATTCGCGTTTCGGAGATGACGCGCTGGAACGATTCAGGCGAGAGCGAAGTCCGCATCTCGATTGCTGATCGCGGTGTTGGGATTCCCCGGCAGAACATCAAGAAGATATTCGAGGCGTTCTTCACGACGAAGGCTCTGAAGGGATCAGGAGTGGGCTTGTGGTTGAGCGCGACCATCGTTCATCAACACAGTGGACGGCTGCGTGTTAGGAGCAGTGCGCGCCCAAGCCGGTCGGGCACCTGCATGATGGTTGTGATTCCTGCGTGCAATGCATCAGTGAGTGAGGATGTTAACGGGGACCGTGACCTGGCGAACAACTGCGCATAGCAATTGGGGCCGCTAGCAGTAGGGTAGGGGGCCTTCGCTTCGCTCAGGATGACATCAAAGGCAAGAGCAAGCCGCAACAGCAAGTGTAACTGCAAAAGCAACTGCAAAAAGCAAGAGCAACTGCAACTGCCCCACCCTAAACTCGAGAAGCACGAGTTTAGGGTGGGGCACCCGATGGTTCTTCTATTGGAGTTTTGTGCCAGCTTGAGCTTTCGGACGGTGGTACAAGTTGTCGTCCGTTGGCTGGGACTCGGCAAGGCGCTTGGTGCGATGCTGGTAGCTGGCGTGAATGAAGCTCAGGAACAGCGGATGCGGCTCGAGCGGCTTCGACTTGAACTCGGGATGGAACTGGCATCCGAGGAAGTAAGGGTGGTTAGGAATCTCTACGATCTCAACGTAGGTGCCGTCCGGTGAGTTTCCGGTGATACGAAGGCCCGCATTGGTCAGAATTCCTTCGTATTCACGATTGAACTCGTACCGGTGGCGGTGACGTTCGCTGATTTCGGTCTTACCATATGCCTTGGCAGCCTGCGATTCGGGATTGAGGCGGCAGTCCCAAGCGCCTAGGCGCATGGTGCCTCCGAGTTCTTCTACGCCACGCAATTCGCGCAGCTTATAGATGACGCGATGTGGAGTGGCGGGATCGAATTCGCTGGAGTTTGCATCGTCGAGGTGGCAGACGTTTCGAGCGAACTCGATGCAGGCAGTCTGCATTCCCAGACAGATTCCAAAATAAGGGACATTGTGCTCGCGGGCAAAGCGAATGCCGTTGAGCATGCCGGCGATGCCGCGTTTGCCAAAACCGCCTGGAACGAGAATGCCATCGAATCCGGTGAGCTGAGGTTCGTAGCTGCGGTCTTCCTTGTCTTTTCTCTCAAGTCCCTCGGCTTCAACCCACTGCACGTTGAGCTTGAGATTGTACTTGAGAGCAGCATGGACGAGCGCTTCCTTCAGTGACTTGTAGGAATCCTCGTACTCGACGTACTTGCCCACGATGCCGATGAGAACTTCGTCCTTAGGATTGTAGGCACGATGGACCAGCGACTCCCACTGACTGAGGTCAGCCTCCTTGGCGTCGATATGCAGGTATTTGAGAACCAGCTTGTCGACACCTTCCTGTGCGAAGGCCAAGGGGCATTCGTAGATGCTGGCAACATCGCGGGCGGTGATGACGGCGCGCTCCTCGACATTGCAGAAGAGCGCGATCTTGCTCTTCATGTCCTGCGGCAGGAAGCGGTCGGTGCGGCAGAGAAGAATGTCGGGCTGGATTCCAATGGAGAGAAGCTCTTTTACCGAGTGCTGAGTTGGCTTTGTCTTGAGTTCTCCCGCGGCGGCGATGTAAGGCACCAGCGTGACATGGACAAAGAGCGTGTTTTCACGCCCGAGCTCCTGACGCATCTGACGGATGGCCTCAAGGAACGGCAGCGACTCGATATCGCCAACGGTACCACCGATTTCGCAGATGACGACATCGACATCCTGCGAAACCTTCTTCATGGCGGCCTTGATCTCGTTCGTTACGTGCGGGATGACCTGCACGGTCTTACCGAGATAGTCGCCTCGGCGCTCCTTGGCGATGATCTGCTCATAGATGCGTCCGGTGGTGAGGTTGTTCTCGCGCGTCAGGCGTGAGTGAGTGAAGCGCTCGTAATGTCCAAGGTCGAGATCGGTCTCGGCTCCGTCATCGGTGACGAACACTTCGCCGTGTTGAAAGGGAGACATCGTCCCTGGATCGACGTTGAGATAGGGATCGAACTTTTGGAGATTGACCCGCAGGCCGCGGCACTCCAGCAGGCAGCCAATGCTGGCAGCAGCAAGGCCCTTGCCGAGAGATGACACGACCCCGCCCGTCACAAAGATGTACTTTGCCGACATATCGTCCTCGTAACCAGGGGGTATTTGAATTGGAGATTTTTGGAGGGGTGCACAATCAATTTTGTACGAAATTGCGGCGTGGAGCAAGTGACGCGGCACAGAATGGCGCAAAATTCTGAGAAGCAGGGCATCAGAGAGGGCAACGGATGCCGACCGGAGTGCTATCTTGTGAGCCTGAGAGGTGGAGTATGTCGCGGGTACTGAAGAGTTTGGCAGTCATCACGCTGCTATGCCTGACACTTGGCCCAGCAGCATGGGCGCAGGCGGCCAAAAGGCTGATTTTGACCGACGGCAGCTACCAGATAGCGACGGAGTGGAAGAAACAGGGCGATCGTTTGAAGTATTTCAGCGCGGAACGCGGCGAGTGGGAGGAAATCCCGACCGCCCTCGTGGACTGGAAGGCAACGGACGAATGGAACGCGCAGAAGGCTAAGAGCTCTGAGGAAGAACTGAAGCAAGTGACCGAAGAGGAAGTCGCTAAGCGCAAGGAGGAGCAACTAAACACTCCATTGGTGGCTCCGGATATTCGTTTGCCTGCCGAGGGCGGGGTGTTTCTGCTGGAGGACGTCGCGGGCAAGCCTGTGCTGAGCAAGATTGAGACGAACAAGATTCAGGTGAACGACAACGTAGGCAAGAACATGCTGCGGAAATCGATCATCCCTGTTGCGAGTCAGGTGCAGACGATTGAGCTGAAAGGCCCGATGGCGAAGGTTCGGGTTCATACGAAAGAGCCTGGGATCTTCGTGGATATTGAGAACGATCAGGGTGTGATTCCGGCCGATAACTTCAGGATCGTGAGACTGGAGCGCAAAAAGGACCTACGAGTGGTGGCCAAGAACACGATTGCCATGAGCGGGGAGCAGAACACGAAGCAGACCTTCCTGAAATCGCGCGCGGAGAAGTTTAGCGGGGACTGGTGGAAGATTATTCCGCTGGAGGACTTGGCGCCGGGAGAGTATGCCCTGGTGATTTCGGCGATGGGCGATGATGGAAATGGGGCGGTCTGGGACTTTGGAGTCGAGAAGTAGAGCGCAACAAAGTGTCTTGCTGCGCTTGTTAAACGACGGTTCCGACCCCACAGGCAGCGATAGCGTCGCGCGTCGTGTTCTTGATGGTGTACATCATTTCATCGGCTTCACGGATCAGGTCGTGGGCGTTGCGCGCATCGTCGGGGAAACTAGCTACTCCCATGCTGGCGCGGATGTTGAGCGTGAGATTGCCGAACTGGAAATTGGTGTTACGCAGAATATCCCGAAGACGACGAGCGACAACGAGTGCCGAGCTCTTTCCTGTCTGCGGCAGGAGCACCACAAATTCATCTCCACCATAGCGGAAAGCGTAATCGATCAGGCGCAGATGGCCTTTGATCGTGTTGCCGATCTCCAGCAGGAGCCGGCTGCCGATCAGGTGTCCGTGATTGTCGTTGACCAGCTTAAAGCGATCAAGGTCAAGGAACAGGACGCTGAACTCGTATCCGAAACGATTGGACCGATAGACCTCAGACTCAATCGTGTTGTAAAGATGCCGAGCATTGTATAGGCCCGTGCAGTCATCGGTGATCGTCAGTTCCTGGATCTTCTCAACCGAACGCGCGTTATCGATAGCGATGGCGGCGTAATCGGCAAGCGCCTGCAACAGCATGAACTGATCGTTGCCGAAACGAGTCATGTCCACGTTGATGAGCTGGATGACGCCCAGAATGCGACTCCTGGAGGCGAGAGGGACGCATAGGATGGACTTCGTCTTCCACTTGGTCATTTCGTCGACGCGTGGAGCAAAGCGCGGGTCCTTGGTCACGTCGGGAACGACGAGCGGCTCGCCATTTTTGGCGACCCATCCGGCGATGCCCTCGCCAATGCGGAGGCGGACGGACTTGAGAGAGTCGCTGGCATCGCCGACGGCAATGGCGAAATAGAGCTCCTGGTGCTCATCGTCCGTCATGAGCAGGCTCCAAGTATCAGGCTGAAAATATGCCGCGACCTTCTCCATGATGGTCTGGAGAATCGAGTCAAGGTTCAGGGAAGACGTGAGTGCCTTGGCTACATCGTGCAGGATGGCGAGTTCTGACTTCGATTGGTTCGTCTCGGCCGGGTGTTGCGGTCGCGTCATCTATTTTTGCCCTGAATGATTGCCGGTAACCCTAGGCCGGCTGCCACATTATAGAGCTTGCAGGTACTCCGGGTAGAACTCGAAAGTGTGGGGCGCGCGAATGCGATAGTAATGTGTTTGATTTGAACTTGTTCCCTTTACGTTTGACTTTCAGTTTCAAGCATTTCTATCATTGTGGGAGAACTGCATATCTCCATGTTGGAATAGATGCGAGCGCCCGCCGAAGCGCCCGCGCAAGAGATTGCAGTCCTTAGTCCCAGGTTATCGGCAAGGGTGACCTACTTGGCATCGTTTGGGGAAAGTCTAAAGCAGGCGCGGAAGGCGAAGAAGATCTCGCTGCAAGAGATCGCAGAGACGACGAAGATCGGAACGCGGATCCTGCAGGCATTGGAAGATGAGCGCTTCGAGCTGTTGCCCGGCGGAATCTTCAATAAGGGATTTGTGCGCTCGTATGCCCGCTGCGTAGGAATGGACGAGGAAAAAGCAGTCGCCGCTTACATGGCCGCTGCGAATGTGCCTCCACAGGAAACGACTGACATGCAGACGATCTCCTCCCAAGTGATTGCTGCACGGCCAAAGAAGAGCGAGCCATTCATAAATCCGATAACCGTGGTCAGTATTCTCGCGATTTGCGTGGCTATCGGCGTGAGCGCTCTCTGGTTCACCGAGCACAGGAAAGAAGAGCGCGAATCAAGGGAGCAAGCGGCACAACAGCAACAGACGCAGGCTCCTGCGACGACACAGGCTCCAATCGTTGCTATTCCTAACGACAATCCATCGGCCAACCCGACAGATCCTAATGCAGCGCAGAATCCCACGCCTCAGAACGCCACTCCAGCCGCGCAGATGCAAACACAGACAGGCGCGCCCGCAGGCGCAGGCCTGAATTCAGGAGCACAGCAGTCGGCTCCGGTAGAGGTTTCGATT
Organism: Koromonas humicola; assembly: GCF_059726255.1. Lineage (NCBI taxonomy): Bacteria > Pseudomonadati > Acidobacteriota > Terriglobia > Terriglobales > Koromonadaceae > Koromonas > Koromonas humicola. The sequence goes on along the minus strand of NZ_AP040873.1, from coordinate 2,413,108 downwards.
TCGGCTACATCTCGATCGTGGATCAGCGTGAGGAGCGATGGCAAGCCGGTTGAGACTTTGACGATGGATCCGGATAAGCCGGATGTCGCGACTCGCAGCTACAAGGCGAAGGAGCAGTTGAAGGTCATTGTCGGTAATCCGGCGGGTGTGAACGTAACCTATAACGGCAAGTCCGAGGGCGCACTTGGGCCGGAAGGCCACAGAGCAACGGTGACTTTCACTCCACAGGGAATGGAGAAGCAGTAGAGGTTTCAACGTTTCAAGGTAGCAAGGTTTCAAGGTTGAAGGTGGGGCCGCGAGAGATCGCGGCCCTTTCTCATTTTGCCTTCTGTATGTCTAAGCGGCGCGGGAGAGAGTGCTGCGGACAGCTTCGGCGCTGGCTCCGTAAACGAGGTGCGAGGCGAGTGCGCGAATGTGCGACGAGGCAGGGTATTGAGTGGGGGCAGCGGACAGGCCCGTGAGCGGCACAGCGGTTTCGTCGGCAATGGCGAATAGCAGGGTTCCGAAGATGGTGCCGAACCCGGCGTGGGCTTGGGGAAAATACTCGGCAGCAAGCCCATACATGGCGCCGATTGCGGTGCCAAAAGCGTAATGCAGGACGGGGCCTGCCACGGCCTTTTCCTGATAGGAGAGGGGGCGGAAGTGGATGCCTTGCGCCAAGCGGTCGGCCGCCTTCATGGTGGCGTCTTCCTGATGCGCACCGGAGGCGGCCTCACGTTCTTGGCGAGTTTCGGTAGCCCGGCTGACGAGATTCTGGAACTGGTTCATGGCCCAGGAGGCGGCGAGTCCTGCGATGGCTCCGAACAGGAGTCCGCGGAGGGGGCGGGCAGAGCTATTGTTCATGGGAGTGACCTCCCGGTGTTGGACGCGGGAGAGCGGGGCGAAGTGGCTCGGTGTGCTCCGTCTAACGGGGCGTGCGGAGGAGCAGCGGGCCGGAGCAGGAGTGCACGCCAGAGCCGCAGGGACGCAGTTTGAGGTCCTTGGTGAAGCAGGCTTCGAGAGAGATGAGTTCGCCATCGTGACAGGAGGTGGCGAAAGAGCCTCGCGAGGAGTTGGCCTGCTCGAAGGCACGGATGAGTTCGGAGGAGTCGCGGCGGGAGTCGCTGGCGAGAGCGGAAACGCTTGGCGGAATTTGCAGCGATTGGAAGGCGTGTCCGACTGCGGTGAAGTAATCGCGGGCGGAGAGTCCGGAGTAGATGCCGTGGCACTGCCACTCGTGCTGGATGAGTCCGGCAGCGGGGTAGAAGTTGAGAGCATAGCGGACGACGTCCTGAGCAACGGGTGAGGTGTGCTGGCAAGGCTGGTCGAGGCGTCCACGCTCGGATTGGGCCCAGAGTCCGTGGACGACAAAGGTGCGGTGGCGTCCGGGGCCGCACTCGTTGGCGTCTCCGGTGTGAGTGGCGCAGAAATTAGGAGCCCAGGAGAGAGCGAGGATGTAGTACTCGAAGTCTCCGGGAGCGCGTTGGTCGAAGCGGCGTTGCGCGGCGGAGGGGGTGGCGAGGATGGCGGTGAGCAGAAGGGTGGCGAGGAATGAGCGCGGCATAGGCGTCTAGTGTAGCTTGGGAGCGAAGCTAGGGGCACGTGGTCCTCGTGGCCAAAGCACATTCAAGAGAAACAGATCCACTTGAACGGGCAGCGGGCGTATAGATCCCAGAGTTGGAAAATCGCCAACTCTGGGCCACCGCCCTTTGATGATGGCGAACATCCTGGTTCGGGTCGCGCAGGAATAGAATTGACGGTTTGATGTGGGCGAACGGGAGTGTAAATGAAGCAGATTGCGGATTGGGCGCTGGAGATGGCCGTGGCTGAAGGCGCGAGTCATGCCGAGGCTCGGATTGTGAACGAGCGGGCGCGGTCGCTAGGCACGCGGAATGGTCGCGTGGCGGTGGCATCGGATGGGGAGTCGCTGGGGCTTGGCGTGCGGGTGGTTGCCAATGGAGGTTGGGGATTTGCGGCGACGCAGGTGTTGACGCGCGAAGGAGTGGAGCAGTGTGCGCGGCTGGCGGTGGAGATTGCAAAGGCTTCGGCGCGGGTGCAGGTAGAGCCGGTGGTACTGGCAAAAGAGCCGGCGGCGGTGGCGGAGTGGGTATCGCCCTGTGCTATTGATCCTTTTACGGTGCCGATGGAGCAGAATTTTGAGCTGCTGAGGAAGTTCGATGCGGTGCTGACCGGGGTGGAAGGTGTGACGCTGGCAGAAACGAGCATGCACTTCGGCCGGTATGAGCAATGGTTCTATTCGACGGAAGGCGCGGCGATTCACCAGACAAGGACGACGACGGGAGCGGGATTTGCGGCGCATGCGTTTGAGGGTGATTCGATTCAGACGCGGTCGTATCCGAACTCGTTTGGGGGGCAGTATCAGGCGAAGGGGTATGAACTGGTCGAGGAGTTGAGGCTGCTGGAGAACGCGGAGCGCGTGGGGCGGGAGTGCGTGGAGCTGCTGAAGGCTCCGCAGTGTCCGGAGCGGCGATGGGATGTGGTGCTGGACTCTTCGCAACTAGGGTTGCAGATACATGAGTCGATCGGGCATCCGATTGAGCTGGATCGCGTGCTGGGGTATGAAGCGAATTTTGCGGGGACATCGTTTTTGACGTTGGACAAGCTGCACACGCTTCGCTATGGGAGCGAGCTGGTGAACGTGGTGGCCGATGCAAGGCCGGAGCATGGTCCGGGGTTGGGGACGTTTGCGTATGACGATGAGGGCGTGGCGGCGCAGTGCGTTCCGATCATCACGAAAGGGCAGTTCGAGGGATATTTGTCATCGCGCGATACGGCGGCGCTGATTGGGCGCAGCAGGTCGGGCGGGCATATGCGGGCCGAGGGCTGGGCGCGGGTTCCGATTGTGCGCATGACGAATGTGAGCATTCTGCCGGGGGAGAAGCCGTTGAGTTTCGAGGAACTGATTGGCTCGACGGATGACGGGATTTATATGGAGACGAACCGCTCGTGGTCGATCGACGATAAGCGGTATAACTTCCAGTTTGGGTGCGAGGCGGCGTGGGAGATCAAGGGCGGGAAGCGCGGAAGGATGCTGCGGAATCCTTCGTACTCTGGGATTACGACGGAGTTCTGGAACTCGATGGACGCGATTTGTGATGGGCGGTACTGGTCGCTGTGGGGGACTCCGAACTGCGGGAAAGGGCAGCCAGAACAGGGAATGGGAACAGGGCATGGCGCGGCTCCGGCACGGTTCAGGGGTGTGAAGGTCGGTGGAGCGTATAGAGGGTAGTCAGGTTTCCGCGAGGTTGGCGAAGTGCGCGAAGTTTCGCGAGGTTGGGGGCAGGTGACCTGGGGCAGCAGTTGAGATGCGAGCGGAGGCTGGGGTCCTTCGCGTTGCTCAGGATGACATGCTAAAAGCAAGAGCAAGAGCAAGAGCAACTACCCCACCCTAAACTCGCCAGAAGCGCGAGATTTAGGATGGGGCACCCTCAAGGGTGTACCGGGATTGGGAAAATCGATGAATGCGAATGTGGTGGCGGATAAGGCGTGGTGCGGGGAGATCTTTGACCGGGTGCGGAAGTTATCTGACGCTCGAGATGTGGAAGTCACCGTTACTGGTGGGCATTCGGCACTGACGCGTTTTGCGAATAACGGAATCACGCAGAACGTGAGCGAGGAAGGTTGCGAGATCTCGGTGCGGGTGCAGTTTGGCGGACGCACAGCGAGAGCGACAACGAATCGCGTTGATGACGAGAGCCTTACTCGCGTGGTGAAGCAGGCCGAAGCATTGGCGCGGGTGCAGGAAGAGGATGACTCGTTGCTGCCGATGTTGACTGCATCCGAGCAGGGAAATGCTCCCGAGTTGGCTCGATACTGTGAGCAGACGGCGGCGATGTCGGCAGCGGAGCGTGCAGAACAAGTTGAGAGCATGGTGGAGGTGGCACGCCGGAGCGGGTTGAACGCCGCAGGAATTTACTCGTGCGGCGAGAGCTTCGAGGCGTTGTTCAATTCGCATGGAGTGGAGCGGTGGGACCGGCATACGCTTGCTGAGGCTTCCGTAACGATGCAGGCGAGCGACAGTTCGGGCTGGCAGAAGCAGAACTACACGAGCGCCACACGTCTGCACGCGCGCAAGCTGGCTGAAATCGCGGCAGAAAAGGCACTGCGGTCGAAATCGCCAATCGAACTGCCACCCGGGAAGTACACCGTCATTCTTGAACCTTCGGCCGTGGTGGACCTGCTTGGGTTTCTCGTGGCGGATTTCAGCGGACTGGCGCTGTTGGAACAGCGGTCATGCCTGAACGGGCGGCTGGGAACAAAGCTATTTGGAGACAACATGTCGATCGTCGATGACGTGGGTCATCCGGAGCAGACCGGGCAGGGATTTGATGGGGAAGGCATGGGACGACAGCCGTTGACGCTGATTGAGAATGGCGTTGTCCGCGAGGTGGCTATGGCGCGCGGGACGGCCGAGCGAATACGGAGTTCCGATTTATCAGAGAGGTTCAAAACGATACACGCAACGGGGCACGGGTTCAGTTTGCCGAATGAGGGCGGTGAGTCCGCATCAAATATCGTATTCAGGGTTGCGCCGGGCGACGCGAAGAGTCTCGAACAGATGATTGCGCAGACCGAGCGCGGATTGCTGGTAACACGCCTGTGGTACATCCGCGAAGTGGACGCTTACGAGAAGATTCTGACCGGAATGACACGGGATGGGACCTTCGCGATTGAAGACGGCAAGATAGGCAAGGGAATACGCAACTTTCGCTTCAATCAGAGTGTGGTTCAGATGCTCAAGCACGTTCTCGATCTGGGAGAGCCAGTGCGAGCCTGTGGCGAAGAAGCATTTGACATGGTCGTGCCTGCGATGAGGGTCGAAGAGTTCCAGTTTACTGAGACGACACGTTTTTGAGTTCGTAGGCACATAGGTGCAGGACTCGAATGGGGTCGCAAAGTGGATACTTTGGTAATTATATTTTTCACAAGGTGAGGGCTATGCTGGCGAATGTGAAAACTGAGCATGCAAACGATCTACGTTGCGCTGTCCGCTTTCCGCTGAAATTGCCAGTGTCCCTGATGCAGAATGAAGAAGTGCGGGAGGGAGAAACGCAGGACATCTCTGCGGGTGGGGTTTTGATACATTGCGGAACCGACTTTCCTGTGGGCTCGACCATCCGGTTTTCTATCTGCATGCCTGCGCAAACTCTGGGCTCGGAAACGGACGTTCAGGTTGAGTGCGTTGGCAGGGTTGTGCGCTGTGCTCCCGCGGGGGATCGAGTGGCTGTTGGCGCAATTATTGACGAATATAAATTCTCCCGATAAGCTATGGGCTCAAACGAACTCTGCAGTGAACGGGATGGGAAATGGCCAATGAAGAGGCCGATCCGCTAATACCGCTTGACGGTTTAGAGGACGATTCAGAAGCGGCGATCCGGGTAATCTTGGCTGATAGTGAGCCAATTTTCCGTGTTGGTGTCCGGAAGATTATCGCGGTAGAAGACGACATCCGCATTGTGGCCCAGGTGGAGTCGGCAGCGGCTGCTGTGAACGCCGTTGGACGGTTCGAAGCCGACCTGATCCTGTTTGAACGCGGGTTGAGCGATTCCCCATTTGAGGTCATCAGCAGCATGGTCGCTGTGGCTCCAGCGTTGAAGGTGGTGCTGGTGGCGAGTGAGCCTAGCGAGGCCGATACCTGCGAGTTTCTAAAGCGCGGGGTTCGTGGAATCGTTTCGCGTTCCATCGCTCCGGATCTGCTGATCCGATGCATCAGGAAGGTGCACGCAGGCGAGACGTGGCTGGATAGCAGGGGCGTGAACTGGGTCATTGAGGCGTATCGGGCGCAAGCTTCACAACTGACGTCGCCGCGCGCCAAGGTCAAGCTGAATTCCAAGGAATTGCAGATCATTGCTGGCGTGACTCAAGGTCTGCGGAACAAAGATATCGCGCAAGAGGTTGGGACGACCGAGCAGGTGGTGAAGAACTATCTGCGGAAGGTATATGACAAGCTGGGCGTCTCCGATCGTCTGGAATTAGCTCTGTACTGCATGCATCACAAGTTGCTGGAGAACTACCAAAAGCCCGAAGGCGATAATGGGGCAGCGGTCAGACCCGGCTACATGGCGGCGGGCGGTCCGGCCAGCACGTTGAAAAATTAGCGCAATCCAGAAATAATCCACAGTAATTCACATCCATAATGCTGTTGTCGTGCGCACGAGAGTGGTTGCGTACGTTACAATTGAAGAGTTCGCGAAGGCGAATCCTGCCTTGTAAGCGGAGAGATGGCCGAGTGGCTGAAGGCGCACGCTTGGAAAGCGTGTATACGGGAAACTGTATCCAGGGTTCGAATCCCTGTCTCTCCGCCAGCACTTCCTTCAACTGAATAAACGATGCCCCCTCGGCAATCATCCGATTCGTCGTTGAGCAGTTCACTCCATATCGCGTTTCACTCCTTGAATTTCTGTATCGGCCATCACGAACCAGCCTCTTTCGAGAACCAGCCTCGTTAATCACGAGTGCTGTGAAAAGTGCCATTCTGAAAGCTACTCTGGGTGAGTTCGCGGAGCATTGAGGATCCCTGAATGATGCGTTCGCTTTTCGCTCTCTTACTTCTGTTTGCGTCAACCGTTTTGATGGGTCAACAGAAAGCTTGGCAACCGTCTCCCGGACATGTGCAGATTGCAATTTGGCCGGGTATAGCGCCAGACGCGCAGCCTGTTGCTGCGCCCGAGACCACAAGCACTTCCGAAAAACCGATTGCTGGCAAGTCAGTCCTCTTCGTCGACAATGTCTCGCGACCGACGATAACGATCTACTCACCGGAGAAGAACAACACCGGAGCTGCCATCGTGGTATTTCCCGGCGGCGGCTATCAGATGTTGGCCATCGATCTGGAAGGGACTGAGGTGTGCGACTCGCTAACCTCAAGGGGGATTACCTGCGTGCTGTTGAAGTACCGCGTGCCTAATTCCGGAATGCACTGGGACAAGGGATGCAATTGCCAAGTGCGCCCGAAAGCACCGACCGCGTTACAGGATGCACAGAGGACGCTGGGCTGGCTGCGCCTGCATGCCTCGGAGTGGAATATCGATCCTCACAAAATTGGAGTTCTTGGATTTTCAGCCGGTGGGCACCTGGTGACCGATATCAGCACGCATTTCAGTAAGCGTGCGTATACGCCAATAGATGCTGCGGACAGGGAGAGCTGCCGACCGGATTTTGCCGTGAGCCTCTATCCGGGGCATTTGTGGATCGACGAGAAGAAGTTTGAGCTGAATCCCGACATTCGTGTTACGAAAAACACGCCGCCTACCTTGATCGTGCAGGCCGAGGATGACCCCGTAGACAGCATTAACAACTCACTCGTGTACTACATCGCGCTGAAGAAGGCCGAGGTTCCGGTAGAAATGCATTTGTATGCTAAGGGCGGACACGCGTTTGGAGTGAGGCGCACGAAGTTCCCGATCACGACGTGGCCTCAGCTCTTGGAGACATGGTTGAAGACAATCGGAGTTGTCTCGGAGTAGCGGAGCGGGTTCTTGGGAGCAGGTTCGAAGCAGTGCAGGAGAGCCAAGGAGAGAAGTGCGGTGAGCGCATTGCACACCGCACTTAACAGTTACTGAACCATGTTCGACCACGGTCCGCGGTCGGAGGCGTTCGGGTTCATGGGCGCGTCGTGGGTGATATGAAAGTCAAAATCTGCGGGCGCTACTTCGCGATCGCGTGTCACACCGGCAATTGATGAGGCGTTGTCACCGGAGACGAGTCGCTTCAGATCAACGACAAGGTTTTGTAGAAGATCGGCCTTGCTGCGCAGAGTTTCGCCTGCGGCCGCGCTCTGTTCGGATGAAGCCGCGGTGTGTTGAACCACTTCCTCCATCTGCGTTATGGCGTTGGTGATCTGTGCCAAGCCGGTGGCCTGTTCCTGGCTGGCCGCACCGATGTCGGCGACGAGCTGGTTGACTGACTGCGAGCTTTCCGTGATGCGGGCGATAACGGCAGCAACTTCGTCAACGCGCTCCTTGCCTTCCTTTGACTTGGTAAGCGATTCCTGGATCATCAGGTCGGTGTCTTTCGCCGCCTGAGCACAGCGCTGAGCAAGATTGCGAACTTCGTCGGCCACGACGGCGAATCCCATTCCGGCATCTCCGGCGCGCGCGGCTTCTACTGCGGCATTGAGAGCGAGAATATTCGTTTGGAATGCAATGTCGTCGATGATCTTCAAGGTCTTGCTGACTTTCTCGCTCGACTTGTTGATTTCGGTGATAGCACCGATCAGCAAACGGAGCTTCGCGTTGCCATCTTCGATTTCGTGACTTGTTACCGTGGTCAACTCGACGGCGTTGCGCGCGTAGGTCGCGTTCTGCTGCGTCATCGCATTGATTTCCTGAGTCGAAGACGAGGTTTCCTCAAGGGCCGCAGCCTGCTCGGAGGAGCCTTCCGCAAGAGATTGTGCGCTGGTTGAAATCTGCGAGGCGGAGTTGGCCACATCTTCGGATTGAATGGACAGTTCCTCCGATACATAGGTCAGTTTGCGAATGAGGTCGCGGAGAGTCTTTGCGGCGAAGGCTGCGATCACGATTCCCATAAACCACAGTGCGGCAGTGATCAGCCGGGCAACACGAGTGATGAACTGGTTGGAGGCGCGATCCTGTTGAAGGAGCGTGCGCGAGCGTTCAATGTGTGAATTGGCAGTCTTTGTGAGCTGTTCGAAGAGTGGCGTCAGATTCTCTCTCGCGTATTTGGCGGCTTCGTCCACATTTCCTGCCGCGAGAATTGTGTTCAGTTCCATGCGCCGCTGGTCGACAGAATTGATGACCACAGAAGATGAGCGAAGCTCAGCCTTTCCATCTTCGGTGATCGTGAGAGGCGTTAACGTTTCGATGTCCTTCCGCGCGCGGGATATGGCCTTTGTGAACGCGTCGTGGGCTTGCGTCACGCCTTGCGGATTTTTGGCGTAGGTGTTGAGCATAGCGCCACGATTCGCAAAACGCATTTCTGCCACTGCAGTCTGGAAGTCAAGATTGGTCTCAATCTTTACTACTGTCTTGTCCACGCTGTTGTTGTAGTTGTCATTTAGTTTTGCGAGCGAGCTAAGGACAAAGAAGCTGAGCACCCCCAACAGAACGAACAAGCTACCCAGAACAATCCCAAGCTTCCTACCAAGAGACATTTCAATCCTCATCACTGCTGGATTCAGCGCGTTGACGCCGCGCAACACGCCGGGATATATCGGCAGAAGCTCTTAGTTCCTTCAAGGCTTAAAGGAGCTACAGCAGATATCAACCGGCGCAGCTATGCGTTCCGTCGTGCGAAAGTGTGCCTGTTGCGGTCGCCCCGGCGTCGCAAAGCCACTTCCGTCAGTCGTTCGCAAGTTTCTGCCTCGACGGCGAAGAGATTTCGTAGAGGAACCTCATGAAAGTGCCGATAGGGAAGCCGATTCTGGGGAAACGCAAGCCTGTCCTCTGCAAGCAGAAGACGTTCGCGAAACTCGCGAACAGTCGCCACCTGTATGAGGTGGAAGTTGAACACCCTCGGAGATATGGGAGGTGACGAGGGCGGCAACATGGGGATTTCGATGTTGTTTGGAATCGTGACGCAAAGACTCATTGGGAGAGTTAAGTGCATTTGTTTCGTAGTGCGATGGTAGTAACAGTTCTGGGTGCTGTGGCGTTTGCACAGTCTGCTCCGACTACAGTTCCAGAAAATACGACAGCTACACACACCAAGCTGAAAAAGAAGGCCGCTGCATCGAGCAACTCAGAGGTTCAGCAGATGAAAGAGTTGCTGCAGAAGCAGCAGGACCAACTGTCTCAGCAGCAACACGCGATTGAATTGCTGCAGCAACAGCTCTCAACGCGCGACTCGCAACTGAAGACGGTTGAGCAGAAGGCGGAAGCTTCGGCTGCTACCTCGGAAGAGGCGGCGAAGAAAGCGGAGTCTGCGAAGGCCGAAGCCGACAAGCAACAGCCAGCCGTCAATAGACTTGAGGCTGATGTGGCCGAAGTAAACTCGGACCTGAAGACGGCCTCTAACCAAGGCAAGTCCACCGAAAGACGACTCGAAACAGTTGAAGGCACGTTGTCCCGTTTCCGCTGGAGCGGAGATGTGCGTGTCCGGAACGAAAGCTTTTTCCAGGAGCGCACGCAGTTCCGCAATCGCTCGCTCGTCCGTATGCGTTTTGGATTTGAGAGCAAGCTGAATCAGGACTTTTCGGCTGGCATCTTCATGGCCACTGGCGGAATGACGAATCCGACGGGAGCCAATGAGACGCTAACCAACGCGTTCGATCGCAAGGCAGTCGGCTTCGATCGTGGTTACGTTGTCTACAATCCAAAGGCGGCGAAGTGGGTTTCGGTCACGGCCGGTAAGTTCGCGTATACGTGGAACAGAAGTTCGGTCACATTCGATCCAGATCTGAATCCTGAGGGTGTCACGGCGAAGTTGTCGTTCGACATAAAGAATCCGGTACTGAAGAACATCAGCTTTACCGGCATTCAACTGATGTTGAACGAAGCATCGGCTGGCGATGATTCGTATGCTTCTGGCGGGCAGGTTGCCGCAACTCTGAAGCTGGGATCGCGTTGGAAGATGGTTCCAACGTACTCGATGTTGAACTGGCACAACATTGACGTCATTCTGAATGAGCCGTCCTCCGTGACTGGTGCGACGACGATCGGAGCTTTTGCCCCGAATGGAATGACGAACCAGACGTACAAGGATTCAGCCGGGGTCAGCCACTTCGCTTCGAAGTTCAACTACTCCGACTTCATCCTGAACAACACGATCCAGACTGGGATCGAGCGTTTGCCGCTGAATTTGTCGGGTGAATGGCTGGTCAACTTGCGGGCTGCAAGCAAGCGTTCGCACGCATATGTGGCGGAGGCAAGCCTGGGACAATCAAAAGCCAAGAACGATGTCCAGTTCGGATACGAATTCCGTCGTGACGAGCAGGATGCTGTGATCTCGTCGTTTGCCGAATCGGATCAGCGAGCTCCGACAAACGTTCTGCAGAACCGCGCGTTCGTTCTCTGGAAGGTACGTTCGAACGCGACGCTTGGCTACACACAGTGGATTGGACGTGTGCTGGATTCGAGAGCTCCGGGTGCGAAACTTACAACCGGAACTAAGCCGGGTCAGATCGATCCATACCTGAATCGTGGACAGTTTGACTTGGTCGTGAGCTTCTAAACTGAGTCAATTCTCAATGCCCCATCGCGGTCTGACGACCACGGTGGGTTTCTTTTTTCAGAGAACACGGGTTGGGTTCGCCCTGCTGTATAACCACCTTCATAAAAGGTACATCGCTATGCTGCAGCGTTGCGGACTCGTGATTGTGCGGACGCATGCTGCCAAGACTGGCATCCAATACGTTGGTACGAGTGCATGTGAATTCTGATCTGGAGTCGCAACAGAATGTCATTTAAAGCGAAGACGAGGATCATCACTGACCACAACGAAGTTCGAAGATGGGCGGAGCAGCACGGCGCCAAACCAGCGTGGGCACGTGCGGCAGATCGTAATCATATAGGCGACATCAAACTGGAGCTGGATCCTAACTCGGAAGTTGAATCGCTTGACCCTATCAGTTGGGACGAGTGGTTCAGGCACTTCGAAGAACAACGTTTGGCAATGAAGGTTCAGAATTTAACGGCGTCAGGGCAGACGAACAACTTCTATAAACTCGTGATACGCGAGGCCGCGGAAACTGGTGAGGATATGGCGGCTCAGCAGGCGGAAACTGCGCACAAAAAGGTATCGAGAAAGTTTGCCACTCCATCAGATGTGAAGTCGCCTCAAAGGCGTAAGGGCGTCATCAACTTCTCACGTAATCCATCTGGCGGGCGAGCAGCGTAATCAGCAGGGCAGTGTTGCATGCTGCCTGATACGCGAGATAAACAGAGTGCGATTGGCTGATGCCTTCGCACTCTGCACTTCTCTTCATTCAGGATTACCGCACCCCGGGGCTGGAAGGAAGCCAGATTCTGAATGTTGTTCCGGTTGCGGAGGAGCTTTGAGCTGTGCAGGAGCGGAACTTTATTTTTCCTCCGTTCTTCTCTACAAGCTGCTTAGAAATCCATAATCCAAGTCCCGTCCCTTTGTCGCCTTTGGTCGAGAAAAACGCGTCGAACAGCCGTGGACGAATCTGTGGAGGTATTCCGGAACCATTATCGGCGATGAGCACGACATAGCCCTGCTGTTGTGTGTTCCAGTTCCTTGCTGGGTGAACGCGGATAGACAACTTTCCTGCGGACGGCATTGCATCGACGGCGTTCAGGATAAGGTTCGTGAATACCTGACGAAGCTCTCCCGGGTACGCAACGATAGATTTGGTTTCAGAAAACTTCGTTTGCGCCGACACCCCAGCCTTTAGCAACCGCGGCTTTTGAAATTCAAGAATGCTGGCGATCAGCTCGACCAAGTTTGTCTGAACGGGTGTGGGTGACTCCCGGTAGAAGCTGAGAGTGCTGCGCGTGATTGTGGCAGCCCGTTGGAGTTCCTGCTCGGCGAGTTTGAGGTACTCCTTGATTTCTTGCGGAACGCGGTTGTCAGTTCGAGACATGTAGAGGAAGCCGGTTGCGGCTTCGAGTGGGTTGTTGATCTCATGGGCGATGCTGGCGGCCATGCGTCCGGCTATGGCGAGCTTCTCGGTCCTGACCAGCGCTTCCTGCGCCATGCGTTCACGAGTGACATCCAGGATGATGCCGACCAGACGCACAGGACGTCCGTTCTCGTTGCAGAAGGCCTTGCCCCTGGAAATCACAGTCCTGACATCGCCATCATCGCGAAGAATCCGGAACGTGGCGTCGTACTCGTGGCGCTCGGAGAGGGAGGACTCAATGAGAGCCTTCGTTGCGGCGCGATCGTCGGGGTGAATGCGATCGATGAAGTCCTCATAGAAAAGCTTTCGGGGTTCGTTTACTCCGAACAATGCGCGGCATCGATCATCCCAGTACAACTCGCCGGTTGTAAGACTTCGCTCCCAAGTGGCGAATCCGGAACTCTCAGCGGCGAGCCGAATGCGTTCTTCGGAATCGATCAGCTTTGAAAGTGCTTCGGCCCTCTTCTCTTCGCTTTTCGAATACGCATCATTGAACAGCCACACTGCCTGAGCCGCGCGTGGCACAAGAGGCACGAAGGCGATGGCCGTCACGACTGAGGCGATTGCGGTGAGCACTTTCACTGAAGTTGACAGCCAATACATCGGTTCCCAAATGGTGACGACTTCAAAGAAGTGAGTGAATCCGCAGGCGACGATAAAGAGTCCAAAGGCTACGAATACCCAGCGGAATCCGAGGAGGGATTGCGTCTTCTTGAGAAGGAGAGCAAGGCCAACGGCTATGGTGACATACGATAGCCAGATAAGCCCATCAGATACGGCGTTGGTCCAGATCAAGGAAGGATCGCGAAGGTAGCAGAACTGATGAGGCAGGAACGTCGTCGATAGTAGCGACCGCGTAACTCCGAAATGAACCACTGCCCAGACGCCTACGCATATCAGCATAGAGATCGCAACAGCAGTCGTTACTTTAGGAAGGGCCTTCATTCCTATTCTCTATCTGGCTTGATGAGCCAAGGAAACATTCGCATATAGATGCGACTCACCAGAGGAGACGTTTTCAGGTTTATTGAATCAAGGCTACTGGCAAGTGGAGTACTGCTATGGAGAGGAAATTCACAATCGGGGGATCGCTACAATAGCTCAATGTCAAGTATGTGTGATCAGGTTGTTATTCGCCCATTCCGATCGGGCGATGAAGAGGCGTTTCGAAAGCTGAATGAAGAGTGGATTACGAAGTATTTCCAGTTGGAAGAAAAAGATCGAAAGATGCTGGGGAACCCGCAACTGATCCTCGAGGGCGGTGGGCAGATAGTGTTTGCTCTCTGCGGCAATGAGATCGTTGCATGCTGTGCTCTGGTGTCGATGGGCGAGGGGGAGTTTGAAGTATCGAAGATGGCAGTCACGGCTTCGCATCAGGGGAAGGGAATTGGAAGGATCATGTTGAAAGCCACGCTGGATTTTGCGCGGGATTTGGGTGCACGCCGGCTCTATCTCGAGACCAACAGTAAGCTTCATCCGGCGATCAGACTCTATGAATCGCTGGGGTTCCGGCATATGGCCGACGATGAAATTACTCCTTCGCCGTACAAGCGCGCGGACGTCTATATGGACTTGATACTGCGCTGAGTGCCCTGGCCGGATCAACTCCGGCCAAGATTGCGATAGAAATTCTGGTCGTAAGGCTCGTGCCTAAGCAAGTTACTCTTTCTGATTTGTCTGATCCTGTATCCACGAAAGCGCTCGCATAGCCGACGGATAACCCAGTGTCGTGATGGCGAGCACCGTAACGTGCTCGAGTTCGGCGGCAGTGACACCTGCATCGAGAGCATGACGAACGGCGGAGTGAGTCGCACCTTCGAGTCCGGACCCAATCGCGAGCGCAACTTTGATGAGACGACGGCTTTTCTCGTCTAGCGGGCCTTCACCATGACATTCATCAGCAAGATTCGAGAAAGCATTCCAAACTTTTGGATGGTTATTCCTGAAGTGTTGATTGTGATCTGAAGGTTGGGCCATGTACTCATTACCTCCGTAGAGCAGGAAGTATAGCGCATGCGTGCCTCAGCCAATCACATCGCGCAGGGCGTTAATTGTGCTTCAATGTGCGCTTGGAGGAACTCATGCGTATTTTTCGGATGTGTGTGATAGCCGGTGTATTGATGCAAGGCATGATGTCTGCGCAAAGCGCCTCTTCGACCAGCGCGACCGTGACGAAGGTCGCGTTGCCAGCTCCATCGCGTTCGGGTGGAATGACGCTTGACGAGGCGCTGGCAACGAGGCGTTCAATTCGAAGCTTTGCACCCACGAAGCTGACCCAACAGGAGATTTCGCAATTGTTGTGGGCAGCACAAGGAGTCACGGACAACAAGGGACACCGGACCGCGCCTTCCGCGCATGCGAAGTATTACCTGCATGTGTACGTTGCGACTGCCGATGGCCTTTCAGAATACATCCCTTCGGGGCATGCGCTAGAACAGCACTCTGTGAAAGATTTGCGTGCGCTGCTCAGCAGTCAAGATACGGTGAAACATGCACCGGCCGTACTTTTGATCACAGGCGAGTATGACCGTGCAGGCAAGGGAACAGGCGAGCGATTTGTGGATCTAGAAGCAGGTCACGCGGCACAAAACATCCTGCTGCAGGCGACCGCCCTCGGACTTGGAGCGGTGCCGGTCGGGGGTGTCGATGCGAAGCAAGTACAGGAAGCCGCTGCGCTACCCGCAAGCCAGACAGCGATATATCTGATTCCCGTCGGACATCCGAAATAAACTGCTCTGCAATTCTGCTCAGGCCGACCTTCGTGCAAGCATTCCGGAGATGCGCTGCATGAGAGTCGGCTGCTCTGGCATTTGCCCATTTGGAGTGAGGTGGTCGACGATGACCGGAAGCAGCGCCGCGAGAGCGACTTTTGCGATTCCGGGTGAAACGCCGGCGCGCGAAGCGAGTTGCTGCAATTGCTCTGACCCAAAGCCCTGTTCGGCTTGATCGGGAGAGATCGGCTCATTCTCGCCGGTTCCGACCCATGAATTCGCTTGCTGCGACATGCCGTGATGTTGGAAGCGCTGCAGCAAGCCGCTCAGACCTCCGGATTGCCCGCTTTGAAGCTGATTCAGAAGTTCCTGGGCAACACCTGCGTGCTCAGAGTTTTCGCCGCCCCCGCCAATGCCCCCGAGAAGACTGCCTAAGAAGCTCATGTAGACCTCGCAAATCGGAATGCGTACTTGGATGCCGCGATCAAGATTCCTGCGCAGGCCCAACGAGCTTAGTTACTGATTACCGTGCCCGAGATCGCGCAGCTGCTCTGAGGCGAGCCCGTATAGCGGAGGCACTGTGACTCCGAGGAGCCCCAAGTAGGCGTAAAGCTCTCCGCGGTGATGAATCTCGTGTTCGACCATGGAGCGCAACAACTTCCATGTAGTCATGGGAGTGCCGTCGGCAGAGGAACACTTTTGCTGGAGTTGATCATCGGTCAGGCGTGAAAACATCTGCACGGATTCAGCATGCAGGCGCTGCATAAACGCGACTACCGCCTGGCATTCCCTGGCGAACTCCGGGCCGCAGCCCGCATATTTGTTACGCCCGCCAGAGGCGCATTCGGCGAAGACATAGCGCTCGGTCGCTGCAATGTGTCGCGCAAGATCGCCGAGGGAGAACTTGCCCTGCACCGGACGCCAATCAATCTGGCCAGGTGGAATACAGGCAACGATGCGCATGGTACGTTCGCGCACGCGGCCAAAGTAGTCGAGAAAAGGCGTGATGGTACGGATTTCCATGCGAGACAGAATATAGCCGTTTTGGCGTTATTGTCATGGACCTACCAGGGAGCACGGAACCCTCGGATTCGGAAGTCTTTGGGCATTCACGGGCATCCAATGTGCCCAGGATGGCCGGAGATGGGACACAAAACAGTTCTGGATGCGCGCGTTGCTGGGACACTGGCTGAAATGCCTCGGCATCCTCGAGTGGCGCCGCTGACCGTGCGAAGCATTCTCGATAAAAGGCACTCACATCCCTTTGCAGTGCAGGTCGACGCAAGCGTACAGGATGCTGTGCGATTGATGGCTGAGCAGGACACGTGCGCGGTTCTGGTGATGGATGGCAATCGCACGGTGGGTGTCTTTTCATGCCGCGATTACGTTCGCCTAGGTTCGGCCACCGTGCCCGGAGCGGCGCTGAGCGATGTGATGGCGCCCTGCAACATATCGGCGACCGTAGAGAGTTCTGCGCTGGATGCTCTCAGCCTGATGCGGGATCACCGGTTGCAATACTTACCCGTGCATGAAGGAGAGAATGTGATCGCGCTGATGTCACGAGAAGACATCCAGGAAGAGATCATTTCGTATTTGGAGCAGGTGTTCCGAGAGTATGGGCTCGATCAGCAGATTGTATTTCTGCCAGGAACTTATAGCTGTTAAGTGACGAGCGCGGTGGCAGGTAAACACGAATCTGATGAAGAACGGAGGAGATTGGGGTGCATGATGAGACTAGCTCCGCAGGGAAGGCCCGCCTTACGAAAGTTAACAATGGTCATACACGCCGTGAGTTTTTGACAAAAGCAGCGGCGACCGTCGCGACGGCTACGGCTGTGACTGATGCGGCGCATGCGGACCGGTCGGAAGCGGCTGGCAGTGTCGGCGAGAGTATGATGATGACCATCTTCTTGAGACACGATGAGACGAAAACGCTGGACGAGATCAATGCTCATTTGACGAAAACAGGATTCCAGAAGAACTTTCCACCGCAGGGGGTGGAGGTAGTTTCCTGGTATGTGGTGATGGGAATCGGGCAGGTCGTGACATTGCGATTTCCAGCCTCGCGGCTCCGCGAAATCAATCTTCAGATTGAGCATGAGGCATGGGGAGCGTTTCGAACCGAGTTTTATCCGACCTATGATTACCGCCCGGTGTGGGAAGCATCGCGCAAGAGCGGTCAGTGAGATTCATCAATGGACGATCAGAGCGTTTCCGAGTTTACGGACGATACGCGTGACCCGGCGGTCCGAGGATTTCTGCACCGTCCGGCAAAGGCTTCGGGAGATGGGCTGGTACTGACCCACGGTGCGGGTGCGAACTGCGAATCTCCTCTGTTGAAAGCGCTCGCCGAGAAATTTTCCAAATTGGGAATGACCGTGTTGCGGAGCGACATGCCATTCCGCCAAAAGCGCCCGAGTGGGCCTCCGATGAGGGGCAGCGCCGAACGGGATCAGCAAGGTTTGCAATCGGCTGTTGAGGCGATCAGGCGTGTTGTCCCGGGAAGAGTGTTTTTGGGCGGACATTCCTACGGAGGCCGTCAGGCGACCATGCTCGCAGCATCACACCCCGAGATTGCAGATGGGTTATTGCTGCTTTCGTACCCGTTGCACCCACCCAAAAAGCTCGACCAGCCGCGGACAGGTCATTTCCCGAAGCTCAGAACACAATCGCTTTTTGTGCAGGGCTCACGTGATGGAATGGGAACCAGCGAGGAGATGCAGAGGGTGTTACTTCTGATACCAGGCAGGACCGAACTGATAAACGTTCAGGGGGCCGGGCATGAATTGATCAGGTCAAGCACGGCTGATGTGATTGTGGAGCGAATTCAGTCGTCTTTTTCAAGCTTTTTCGGAGCTTTAGAACCGCACTGAGTAACTGAAATGCACGCCCACAGTCGCGTTTGCAATCCCGCGAGTGGCAAAGAGCGTTGTGGGAATGTAGTCCTTTAGTTCTAGTTTTGTCACTTTCGACGTGTACCCTACAAGTGCTATATTCTTTTCACCGACAAGTCACTGATTGTGTTTACTCAATACGCACGACTTGTGACCATTGTTAGAGGTCATGTCCCCCCGTTGACCGCGAGTGTCGGTTATTTTGTGACGTTAGTAGGATGTAACAGAAGCTAGGTCGCGGGAGTGGTCTGTGCGACGGGCGGAGCTATGGGGTAGGAATGTAAGCTGCTGATTCGGCTTCGACACCTCATAGCAGATCATGTCGCCTAAAGGAACTCCCGTGTATGTTGAGACTGCGATGCGATTCGACCGGGACCACTCTGGGCTGTAGTCAGGGACTGTTGAGAGTTGTAGCGAAGTCTACTGCTCGCTTGCTGTAACGAAAGTGAAAATGACGACCATACTAGTTTTCGCTGTAGTGGCTTCCACAACATTATCTTTGGTCACGAATGCGGTCATTCGTTGGTTGGCAAGTAAATACGGATGGTCCGCAGGGCCACGCTCTAAAAGGCATATTCACCGGAAGCCAATTCCTCGCTTTGGGGGCGTGGGGATTTTCGTCTCGTCATTAATCGCTGTCGCGGGGGCGTCCTACTTCGTTGCAGGTTGCATTCCGAAATTTGTGCTGGCCACGCTGATTCCTGCATCTGCCATGTTCTTGATCGGATTGTGGGACGATATACACCCGTTGTCGGCGAAGTTAAAGCTCCTGGTGCAGATCGGTTGCGGCATAGCGCTGTTTCAAGCTGTTCGAGGCACTCCTCTTGGGGAGTCGTTTTGCGGCCATGGGCCGCTCGTGTTATTGCTCGCGTCTGTCGGTTGGACCGTAGTTGTCAGCAACTCCATCAACCTGATCGACGGAATCGATGGCTTGGCGGGTGGTACTGCGGCACTCTCTCTCGCCGCAGTTGCGATACTCGCGTTCAGAGCAGGTCAATGGGGAGTGGTGCTCATCTCAGCCATCCTAGTGGGTGCGATCCTGGGATTCTTGCGATTCAACATCAATCCAGCAAGCATGTTTTTGGGCGATGGTGGCAGTCTGTTCCTTGGGTTCATGATCAGCGCCCTCGGACTGTCCTGGAGCGGATCTCACGCGGCAACGGCTACCGTAGTCGTTGCAGTTGCGATTCTCGCGCTACCTCTTGCAGAAACGGGAGTGTCTGTAAGTCGTAGGTTCTTGAGCGGGCGCCGAATATTCGAACCAGATCGGGAGCACATCCACCACAAACTGCTCGATAAGGGATTCTCGCAGAGGCAGACGGCGCTGGTTCTTCACTCCGTTTCCATTGTTTGCGGCCTCGCCGGAATTGGAATCGCTACCGGGCACATCGTGGTCAAAGTCGTATGCTGCATTGTGCTGCTTGCAGTTCTTGTGATTGGTGTGGTCTCTCTCGGCTACATGGAGTTCCGAGAGCTTGGTCGTCTGTTCTTTAGGATTCTTGAGCAGCGGAAGGTGCTCGCAAACGACGTTGCGTTGAGACACATAGCCCACAGAATCGAAAAGTCGGGATGCTTAGCGATGATCGGGGATGAGTTGGCGAACTCGCTTAAGCAAATGGAGTTCGATGGTTTTCAGCTGGTTTTCAATTCATCTATGATTAAAGGAATTCCTGGTTGCAAGTCTAGATCCCACTTCATGAAGTGGGGATACACGCAGGAGACGCGCTCATTTGATCCTGCCTGCTTCAGGGTTGGATTCGACCTGAACAGCGAAATACATGGAAAGCTCGGGTGGGTGATTCTCTCCCGTAGGCTGGATCGAGAGCATGTGTTGTTCGATTCCAATGTGCTACTTGCTGAGCTTCTTCCTGCGATCGTTTCAGGCTTGGAGCGCTGCATGGAGGGAACGTGCACGCAGAATGCCGCATCGAAGGCGATCTCCCCCGATTTCATCACGCCCTTGACTCCACAGCCGATTGGACTGTCGTCGACTGTTGCCGCTTCCAGCCTCTTATCTGTTGAAGTGCACTGCAATAGCGATAAGGCATCAGAAGGTTCCTTCGGACTGGGATCACTCCCGAGACAGTCATTCACGTCATAAGGGCTCGAGGGATCTCAAGAAAACATATGGTTAGTAAGCTGGGGGACCGGTGTTGTTAAGACTCTCGAGTATCTTGTTGTTGTCGGCCCTATTCTGCGGACAAATACCGGCGCAGGTGCAATCGGATACCGACTCTGCCAAGAAAAGTGACACCCAATATAGCCAAGACAGCGTTCTCGGCGATGCCAAGCGGTTTGCATTGAATGTCGTGGATGATCAGAAGTTCATTTGGACAAGTCCGTTCCGATTGAAGCTTCAAGATGCTAGCTGGTTGGTGCCAATGGCCGGGATCTCGACTGGCCTGATCATGACAGACCGAACCTCATCTCACGAGGTCGTCCGCAACGGACACCAGCAGCTTAGCAACGATTTCTCAAATGTCGGTGTTGGGGTCCTGGGCTTGGCAGCCGGTTCCATGTATCTAAGTGGTCTCCGCACCGGGAATAGCCAACTGCGGGAAACGGGACTGCTCTCCATGGAAGCCGGAGTCGATGCGCTTGGGGTGGACGAAGCAGTGAAGTACGCTTTCCGCCGCCAGCGACCTTTGGACGCAAATAGCACCGGGCGCTTCTTTCAATCAAGCGGTGGTTCCTTTCCTTCAGCACATGCTGCAACAGCCTTTGCGATGGCCACGGTTATTGCGTCGCAGTATCCCGGCCCCATGACAAAATTGCTGGCTTACGGAACCGCAGCAGGCGTGAGTTTCGCGAGAGTAGGCGCGCGCCAGCACTTTCCTGCTGATGTGCTGGTTGGCGGCACGATGGGATACCTGATTGGCCGCAGCGTTCAGAAACGCCACCACGATCCTTCGCTTGACCGCTTTGGGACCTTCGAAAGATTAGAATCGCCGCTGCCAATTTCGAGCCTCAGTTCGACCTACATAGAACTAGACAGTTGGATTTATCCGGCAATCGAACGTCTGGCCGCAGAAGGAGTAGTTCGCCGCGACTACATGGGATTGCGACCCTGGACACGGTTGTCTGTGTATCAAATGCTCGCTAGCGTTGATACAACGTCGCTCGACAAGGAATCGGCCGCATTGGTGAACGGCTTGTCGCAGGAGTTGGACGCAGAAGCGGAGTTGGACTCAGGAAAGCTGAATCGCGGAATCGAAATCGACGAGATATACAGTCGCACGCAGTACATCTCCGGCACGCCTCTGAACGACGGCTTCCACTTCGGGCAGACACTTGCAGACGATTTCGGCCGTCGCTATGGTCGGGGCTGGCAGCAGATTAATGGATTCCAGGCGCGGGCGGAGCAGGGGCGATTCTCGTACTATGTGCGCGGGGAATATCAGCATACTCCGGCTATTCCTGCTTATTCGGGCGACATCGCCCAGATTATCGCCACTCAGGACAACATCCCCGTACAGAGTTACTCTCCCAAGCAGGCCTCGAACTCATTTCGACTGCTCGACACATACGTCTCGATGCATCTGCTAGGACACGAAGTATCGGTCGGCAAACAGAGCTACTGGTGGGGTACGGACGACAGTACGGCTATGATGCTGAGCAACAACGCAGAGCCGTTCTATTCGCTCAGGATCAATCGCACGACCCCGTTGTACATTCCGTTACTGTCGCGGATAACCGGACCTTTCCGCTGGGACAATTTCTTTGGCAAGCTGTCAGGACACCACTTTCCGAGCGAAGCCTTTTTCTATGGACAGAAGATTAACTTCCAGCCGACGAAAAATCTGGAGTTAGGCTTTTCGCGTGATGCCGTCATCGCAGGTCACGGCCCGGGAGGCTCGCCGCTGACGCTGGGCAACTTCTGGAAAAGCTTCACGAGCACTTCGAGCGGAACCTACGTTGACGGCACGCACAACGTGCTCGGGATGCGGCATGCGAATTTCGATTTTCGATATCGGGTACCTAAGCTAAGAGACTGGGTGACGATCTACGCAGACACTGCGCTTCATGATGATGTTTCCCCAGTTGCTGCTCCGCAGAACGCTGTAGTGACACCGGGCATCTATCTTGCGAAAATACCAGGTATTCCGAAATTGGATTTGCATGTCGAAGGCGGGACGACGGATACAACAGATCGTCGGGCCAAGGGCGGGAAGCTGTACTACTACGAGGGCGTTTACCGCGACGGCTACACAAATAAGGGATACTTGCTAAGTTCCTGGCTGGGTCGCGAAGGAACGGGCGGGCAGGCATGGGCGACGTACTGGCTCAGTCCGGAAAGCGCGTTGGTGTTCGGGTACAGAACGCTTAAGGTTTCGCAGTACTTTGTGCCCCAGGGAGTGAGCCAGACCGACGCCTACGCCAAGTTGCATTACAAGTGGCGCAACGGATTTGCGTTGCAGTACCTGTTGCAAGCGGAGCGCTGGAATGCTCCAGTGCTGGTCTCCACGCCACAGATTAATGTCGTTAGTCAGATTCAGATTTCATTTCGTCCGAGCAATTGGGGTCTTCCCAGACGGTGATTAAAGATAAAGTGAATAAAACCGCGTTACACGAATTCAGCAACCGTTTACTACTGGCAAGCGCGCTAGTGTTGGGTGTCACCACAGGAGCGGCCCAGACGGCACAAATGTCCGATCAGATGACGTCGCAGGTCCCGGCTATGCAGGGCTCTGCTGCTAAAGCGCCGCAAAACGCATCCGGGACAACCCTCCCTAGCCCGACAACGATCCGGGTTGATGAAACGACAGCCATCGAGCCGACCATCAAAGGAACAGATCGCGGCCCTGCTGCGATGCAAGTGCCTCCGGAAGCCCCCACTGAATTCCAATTGCTCGTCGAGAGCTCTGTTGGGAAAAGATTGCCGTTGTTCGGATACAACTTGTTCCAAGGTGTCCCAAGCACGTTCGCTCCGCTCGACCATATTGCTGTTCCCGCAAATTATGTGATCGGACCAGGTGACGAACTGCTAATCCGCGCATGGGGCCAGATCGACGTAGATGCCAAGGTGAAAGTTGATCGCAATGGGCAGATCTACTTGCCGAAAGTGGGCTCGGTTTCCGTTGCTGGCGTTACGTACGAGCAGTTGCCTGACCATCTGAAGGCAGCGGTTGGACAGGTGTTTCGGCATTTTGAGTTGAGGGTTACCCTGGGACAATTGCGCTCGATTCAGGTTTTCGTTGTTGGCTATGCGCGGCGCCCGGGCACGTACACGGTTGGTTCGCTGAGCACATTGGTGAACGCAGTATTCGCGTCGGGCGGCCCATCGATCCATGGATCAATGCGGCACATACAGTTGAAGCGCGGTGATCGTGTAATCACAGACTTCGATATGTATGATCTACTGCTCAAGGGAAACAAGTCGAAGGACGTGGTTTTATTGCCCGGAGATGTGATTTACATTCCGGCTCGCGGTCCTCAGGTTGCGATCACGGGCAGCGTAAACTTTCCCGCGATCTATGAGCTGAGTGGCACCGCGACGTTGGGCGAAGAACTGGATATAGCGGGCGGTTTGAGTAACGTTGCTGATGGCCAACGCGTGGTGGTGGAGAGGATTGAGAATCGAACCACACGCAAGGTGGATGAGTTCACGCTCGATGCAGCCGGACTTACGCACGAGCTGCGCGACAGCGACCTGGTTCGTGTGTTCTCAATTTCTCCGCGATTTGAGAATGCCGTAACTCTGCGTGGAAACGTGGCCGAACCTGGTCGCTATCCGCTGCGTCCCGGAATGAGGGTCCGTGACCTCATCCCAAACAAGGAATTCCTTCTGACTCGCGGGTTCTGGAACATGCAGAACTCGACGGGCACTCCTCAGGTTGCAGGTTTTCGGACGGAGACACGTACCGGAGTGGAGAGTGATCGCCAGACTGATACGGGATTGGGATCGTCGGGAGAAATGAATCCCGAACTGCTTAATTCCCAATCGAGGGCGTCGATAGATCGCCAACCGGATGTAGTCCGCCAAGCGGATACATATGATCCAGCCGAGACATATAGTCAAGCGGAGCGTAACCGTCGACGTGCTTCTCTGGATACAAACTGGCATGCTCAGTCATCAATTGTTTCTGGACAAGGTGAGTTGCGCAATGATGTGAAACGCAGCGCGCCAGATATCAATTGGGACTATGCAGTTATTCAGCGTTTGAATCCGACTGACCTTTCTACAACTCTCATCCCGTTTAATCTTGGCAAAGCGATTCTGGAAGCTAGTGAGCAAGACAACATCCTGCTTCAACCTGGTGACGTAGTTACCATCTTCTCTCAATACGACATCGCAGTATCAAACGAGCACCAGTCGAAATTTGTGAAGCTCGAAGGAGAGTTCAGGGCGCCTGGCGTTTACAAGGTGAACCCGGGAGAGACTCTACATTCGCTTATCGCACGCGCAGGCGGCTTAACGGAGAAGGCGTTCATCTTTGGATCGCAATTCACGCGCGAGTCTGCGCAGAAACAGCAGCAGGCAAGCTTGGATCAGCTGGTTCATCAGATGGAACTGGAGTCGCAACGCCAAGCGTTGAACCTGAATCGACTTTCCCAGGATCAGCAGGGAAACCTCACAGCCCAAATGGAAGCGCAGCGTGCGTTGGTTGGCAAACTTCGCGATGTGAAGGCGACTGGACGCATTGTGCTTGAGATTGCGCCGGATAGAACGGGCGTGGATGCGTTCCCCGACATCGAGTTGGAAGATGGTGACGACCTGCTCGTGCCGCACACTTATTCCATGGTGAATGTGGTTGGAGCTGTTTACAACCAGCAGTCACTCTTGTATCGCCAAAGCCGCAGAATAGGTGATTATCTTAAGCTGTCGGGCGGAGGCACACGGGATGCGGATATGAAATACCTTTTCGTGATTCGGGCAGACGGAAGCGTTCTGAGCAGGACAAACACTTCTGGTCTATGGTCAGCCGGAATTGGTTCGATGCGCGTGATCCCGGGAGATACCATTGTGATTCCAACCCGCCTCGAACAGGGAGCGCTGATGAGGAGCATCAAAGATTGGTCGCAGGTGATCGGCCAGATCGGCTTGGGCGCCGCAGCGATCAACGTTCTTAAATAGCAATCCGCTTAGCTCCAACACAGAAAATCCGGCGGCGGTGCATCAATGCATCGCCGCCGGTGTCAGTTTCAGACTCGATTGATATCCCATCCAAGCCTTTTTCACAGACGCGCCGAACGCGCTTTAGGTGCTGGCATTGCGCGAAGACGGGCAAACATCTTTTAGTATGGTGGTGCGGCGAAGAGCCCACTCCATGCTTGGTTCTTTAAGTCATCAAAGCTGATGCACAGCTGATGCTTCGGTGCTGCGACCCTATGGTGCGCGGTTCGACCTATGAGAGCACCTTCGCTCCGTCTATTCACGCATGTGCCTCATACGTGGGCCCCTCGGACTGAACTCGAGCAAGCGTTATGCATTCTGAAAGAGAGAATTCTGCACAGGCTGGCAGTCGCTTGGCTGTGACTACGTCGCTTGCAGCTCCTGTCGCGTCAGTATGTTTCAAGGCGGCACGCTTCGGGGCCTAAAAGACTCTCTGAGTTTACGAAGTCCACTAAACGCGATGAATGACGACTCGTCGGCTGTGAGTGGATGTCGAAGACGTGCGCACGGAACGTGACCTCTCGCGCTCCGGCACTCAGAGCTGGCCATTGATTACTGCGGCGCTCCCCATTTGCGCTTTGGAATGATTCCGGCATGGCTTTTGTAAACGCAGAGAAGGGCTGGCCGATTAGGCCAGCCCTTGATGTCCGGTGAGCGAAGCTTACCAGATTGTCAGTTTAGCGTTGTCGACCCACTCATGGTATCCACCGCCCGTGGCGTTCACATCGAGCTGCCACTGCACACCGACGTTCGAAGACCATCCCAGGTACTTCGCAGGCTGGGTTTGGTTCAGGTTGTAGACGTTACCGTCCACCACAAGGGTCTTGTAGGTGTATGTGTGATTGGTGTGGTTCGTGGTCATGTACCACTGGATGTGATGCCATGTTCCGGCCGAGAACTTCTGGCAGGGGATCGTGGTGTGCAGCCATTGCTGCGTGTACTCATTCCATGTATCCCACACGCGAGCAGCATAGTTGCACTGTGTCCCAATCATGTAGTTGTAGCCACCCACGAACTGGAAGGCGTCATACTCAAGCGACTGCGCGTAGTTAGCTGCGTTGTTGTCCACCTGGACGTAATAGTCCCAGAGGAAGTTGGTCGCGCTGTCGTTCGAGCCAAGGTGCTTCCACCAGAGAGCATTGCCCCAGACTCCGTCATGGTAGATCTCCATGCTGCGACCGTCCATCGAAGGCGAGCTCTGGTCGAAAGCCTGCCAGTAGGAGCCTGCTCCGGTGCCGCCGGCGCATGCCGCTGAGTCGCAGGAACCCCATCCGGTCGTCATTTCCTCAATCTTGCTGAAGACTTTTGCTGTAGAGGGCGGGGTGGGAAGACCTGTCGAAGGCGTCGTTGTCGGATTGGTGACGCTGGCAGTCACCGTCTTGTCGCCGTAGGCTCCGGTGGAATCCCATGCACGGATGACCAGGGTATGCGTTCCCACAGAGGCATTCAGGCTCGTGCTGATGCTGTTCGAGGCGGGACCGGTATAGACGTCATTGCTATCCATATACACGTGCCATCCAACGATGGGGTGCGAGCTTGAGGCCGACGCGGCGACTTTCAGCGGGGAAGTCGAACTTACGGTCGGAGACGTTACCTGGACCGAAACACCTGCGGTTGCAGCTGCGACAGTTGTCTGAAGGTATTTGTCTCCGAAGGCGCCCGTCGAATCCCACGCGCGGATTACGACTTGATGCGTTCCCTGTGAGGCGCTGATGTAGGTGTCGATGGTCCCGGTCGCGGGTCCCACGTAAGAGTCATTATTGTCGACGTACACATGCCATCCGGCGATTGGGTGTGAACTAGCCGCCGTCGCGTGTACGTGAATGGGGGAGTTCACGGTGGAGTAGGCTATTGGCGAAGTCGCGTTAACCGAAACTTGCGCAAACGCTGAAGCCGTTAGTAGGCAGAGGGCTCCGAGCAGGGTCTTATTCATTAGATCCTCAAATACGGAATTTGCCAGCTCGTTTTAATTCGCCCTACCGAGCAGGGGGCTGACACATTCAATATCGAGCAACGTCGCTGCTTTCTTGCGCAGCAAAAACCCTGAGGATTACGAGATAAGAGCCGTAGGTGTAAGGGGGATCACTTGGAATGGGGCATGTTCAACCTATAGTGAGAACTTCAGTGCATGCAGTAAGTCCGCATGTGGTGTAGCACTTCAGATTGAACGGACGGGGTCGATAGCTGCCGCAGATCACCGATATGCGGCAGCTCGGATGAAGCTCAGCCTTGATCGGTAGGGGTGCCGATTACCTCTTCGATCGCCATAACGAGAAAGGGATACTCGAACGGTTGATCGTGGCGTGTTCCGTTTATGAAGAAAGTAGGGGTGCCATTCACTCCGCTGCGCACGCCGCCACTGAATTCCGAACGGACGCGTTCCTCGAAAAGTTTTTCTTCCAATGCCTGACTGAGTGCCGCGGGGGTGAGCTGAAGCTTTCGTACGAGTTCCAGATAGAGCTCGCCTCCAAGTCTCTCGTGATTCTCGAACAGCAAGTCATGCATCTCCCAGAACTTGCCGTGAGCCGCTGCGAATTCCGCGGTTTCGGCGGCCGATTCGGCGTTGGGGTGTGATTCGCTGAGCGGAAAGTTGCGATATACGAACCGAAGGTGATCGCCGAAATGGCTCTGCAATCGCTTCACAATGCTGTAAGCTCGCGCGCAATGTGGGCATTCGTAGTCGCCATACTCGACCAGTGTGACTGGTGCATTCTCCGGCCCTTGCGCATGATCGTCGTGCGTAACTGGTACTTTGAGGGCGGCCATAGGCTCCTACTTAGGAAGGTTCTCCAAGGCTTCGAGGATCCCGTCAGCGCCGGGGTTAACGCGAATTGGTGATAAATAGCTCCAAGTGATCACACCATCTTTGTCGATGACAAATAAGGCACGTTCGCAGATACCATCCGCGGGGCGATATGCACCGTACTCACGAGCTACAGCCCCTTTCGGTTCGAAGTCCGAAAGCAGCTTGAAATGAAGATTTCGCTGCTCGGCGTAGGCTTTGTGAGACCACGGGCCATCAACCGATACACCCAATAACTCGGCTCCGAACTTCTTGAATTCGGGCAGAACTTCGTTGTAAAGCCCAATCTGGTCACCGCACGTCGGACTCCAATCGGCAGGATAGAAGGCAAGAATTACCGGCTTGCCCCGCAGGCTGCTGAGCGAGACTTTTTCTTGGGGCGATGAAGGCAAAGTGAAGTCGGGTGCTTTGGTTCCTGGAGCAAGCAGGCTGGAAGCTTGAAACTCATTGTTGGTCGAGACTGCCATATCGTCCTCCACGTCGAAAAATGAGGGCTCCTTCGGTCGGAGCACAATTGTGCTTGTTGAATGGATGCAGTAGGACTCCAGGAGGCGCGTTTTTTCTGAACTTCGGTTTTGTGGGCGGGAATTCAGGAGTGCGCTGATGTGAGCTGTTCAAGTAAACTGAATGGCAAATGAATTCAGGTATCGAAAACATCCGCAAACACGGCAGCCGAATTGTGGCCGAGGGCGCACACATGCTCCCGGCCGCTTCCTTGATGATGGCCGAGGGGCTGATCGAGTCTCTCGACGATCTGAATAAGCCCTTTGTCACGGTAATCAATTCGTATACGACGCAGATTCCTGGCCACGCGCATCTCGACAAAATCGGCGCGATCGTACGCGACGAACTGAAGGCACTGGGATTCAACGTTTGGTATGCGAATGTAGGTGGCGCAGTTTGCGATGGCATCGCAATGGGCCACTACGGCATGAAGTACTCGTTAGCTTCGCGCGAACTGATTGCGGATGAGATCGAAACCATCATTGGCGCGCATCCGTGCGACGCATGGATCGGCATCGCCAATTGCGACAAGATCGTTCCCGCGATGTACAACGCCATGGCACGCATCAATATACCAGCCGTGTACTTGAGTGGCGGGCCCATGCTTGCAGGGCCGGGCGGTACCGACCTGATCACCGTCTTCGAAGGGGTGGGCAAGCACAGCGTTGGCAAGATGACCGAAGGCGAATTGCGTGCGCTGGCTGAGAAGGCATGTCCAGGTTGCGGAAGCTGCGCTGGAATGTTCACGGCGAATTCCATGAATTGCCTTGGCGAGGTTCTGGGCATGGCTGTGCCGGGCACGGGAACTATTCCCGCTGAGCGTTGGACGGATAACACCTACACACAGACCGAATTGAATCCCGAGAGAGTTGCTCTCTCGAAGCGAGCGGCGCACGCGTTGAAGCACTGCCTCGAGAAGAACGTTCGTCCGCTGGACATCATCACCGAGCAGGCACTCACGAACGCGTTCGTGCTCGACATGGCCATGGGTGGCTCGACGAACACGATTCTCCACACGCTCGCACTGGCTCACTCGGCCGGAATTCCCTTTGACCTGAAGCGCCTAAATGAGATTTCTGCGCGCACTCCGAACATCTGCAAAGTTTCGCCAAGTCGTCCTGAGGTTCACATCGAGGATGTGCATCGCGTGGGAGGAATTCCGGCGATTCTCAAAGAACTGACAAATCTCGGCTCGGATGAACTCAAGCTTGATGTGCAGACAGTTGCGGGCAAGCTTGCGGACGCTGTTTGTATAGCGCCGGATGCTGATGGTGACGTTATTCGTCGGGTAGAGAAGCCATTTTCGAATACCGGCGGGCTGGCTGTTCTGTTTGGAAATCTCGCACCAAAGGGTGCCGTTGTGAAAGTCGCTGGCGTGCTGCCAGACATGATGGAGTTTGAGGGCACAGCGAAGATATACGAATCGCAGGAAGACGCACTGCGTGGCATTCTGGCCGGGGAAGTAAAAGACGGCGATGTCGTCATCATTCGCTATGAAGGTCCACGCGGGGGGCCGGGTATGCAGGAGATGCTCTCTCCGACTGCAGCCATCGTCGGCGCAGGCATTCGCGCTGCTCTCATCACGGACGGACGCTTCTCCGGGGGCACGCGCGGGTTGTGTATTGGTCATGTTTCGCCCGAAGCGGCTGCGGGCGGACCAATTGCTGCCGTTCGAGAGGGTGATCGCATTTACATCAACGCAAAGACCTGCGAACTCAAGTTGAAGGTGAGCGACGCCGAACTTGAAGAGCGCTTGAAAGCGCTGCCCAAGTTTGAGCCGAAGGTAAAGCGCGGATGGCTGGCTCGATATCTGCTGCACGTAACGAGCGCCGATACCGGAGCGGTGTTTGAAATATAGCGAATAGTGTGACCCGGTGAAATATTGCGCAACAGGCGTGCGCTGAATCACGGCGTGCGCTTCGCGCTTTGCGTAGTGTTCTGCAGTACGGTCTGGCGGCGAGGTTCTGTGGAACGCAAGTTCGCGGCCAGCAAAGTAGTCTTTCGACGAAAGGTTCCCTCATGGCCGCCGAAGCCGAAACAAAGTCACTCCCAGCAAACGCCTACAAGCCTCTGGCGCAAGACGAAGTGTATTGCCCTATTATTCCTGCGCCTGCCCGCGAACCGGAACTGACGTGGCGCTCGATCTTTTGGGGCACGTTCCTGTGCGTTATCTTCACGATCGCTTCCGCTTACTCAGGATTGAAAGTCGGCCAGGTGATGGAAGCCGCGATTCCCATCTCCATCCTGGCGATCGGGCTGACGAGAGCTTATGCGCGGCGTTCTTCAGTTTTGGAGAACGTGATCATCACCGCGATTGGCGGATGTGCGGGTGCGGTCGTGGCCGGAGCTATCTTCACTCTCCCCGCGCTCTACATTCTGAAGCTCGATCCGAAGCCGGTGCAGACCGTTTGCATCTGCGTCGCTGGTGGCTGTCTTGGGGTGCTGTTCCTCATTCCACTGCGCCGTTACTTCGTGCGTCAGATGCACGGGGTGCTGCCTTATCCAGAGGCGACGGCGATCACCGAAGTTTTGGTGACGGGCGAGAAGGGCGGTTCGCAAGCAAGGCTGCTGCTTGAGGCGACGCTGATCTCGGGAGTCTACGACTTCTTCGTCACTACCTTCCAGGTGTGGAAAGAAACGGTTAGCTTCCCGTGGGTCCCGATTGTGAAGACGCTGGGCGTGAAAACGCGCATGGCACTCAGCTTCGACGCGATCAGCTTCATCCTCGGGCTTGGATATGTGATGGGCTTGCGCAGTTCGCTGATCCTCTGCGCGGGCGGCGTCATGACGAACCTAGTGCTGGTTCCGCTGGTGTTCTTTGTGGGGCAGCACGTTGTTGGCACGGTTTATCCGGGAACGGTTCCTATCAGCGATATGTCGGCTGTTCAGATCTATCGCAGCTATGTGCGTTTCATCGGTGTGGGCGCAATTGCAACGGCTGGAATCTTCGGCATCTTCAAGAGCCTGAGGATTGTTGCTGGCTCGTTTGGCATCGCTCTCAAGGCGTTCCATCGTGGTGAAGATCGCAATGTGGAACGCACGGATCGCGATGTTCCGATGATTTCGATCCTGCTCGGCGTGGTTGTGAGCGCACTTGTCGTTGCAATGCTGCTGGGGAGCCTCAAGGCATCTTGGTCGGTGGTTGGCCTTGGCGTGCTGCTTACGGTGGTGTTCTCCTTCTTCTTTGCCTCTGTTGCGGCAAACGCCATTGCCACCACGGCGCGAAATCCTGTGAGCGGCATGACGATGCTGACGATCATCATCTCGTCGATCGTGCTGTTGCGGTTCGGAGTTTCGGGCACGACCGGCATGTTCTTTGTCATGGCAATTGCCGGAATGGTGTGCACCGCGCTGTCCGTCAGTGGGCAGACCATCACCGACCTGAAGACAGGGTATTGGATCGGTTCGACTCCCGCCGCGCAGGAGAAGGTGAAGTTCATCGGCGTAATTGCCGCATCCCTCGCCGCCGGCCTAACGATTGTGATGCTGGCCAGCAAATTCCAGTTTGGCGAGGCGCTGCCGGGCGATCTGCGTCCGGTGCTAGTCTCGCCTCAGGCATCCATCATGAAAGCGCTCGTCGAAGGCTTCATGAGCCGACAGCCGGTAGCGTACCTTCTGTTCGGCGTGGGTGCCATGATCACGATTGTCATGGAAATGCTTGGCCAACCCTCGCTCATCTTCGCGCTGGGCATGTACCTGCCGCTTGAGTTGAACACTCCCGCGCTGGTCGGCGGTTTCCTGTCGCATTTGCTGAACAAGAAGGCGGAGAAGCAGGGCGGCGACGCGGGGCGGAGCATTCGTGAGCGCGGCGTGATCATTGCTTCGGGATTGATGGCGGGCGGTGCTCTGGGCGGAGTATTCGGGGCGGCCTTACGGTTATTCCCGTGGTATCGAGAAGAGCTGATCAGGACGCCGTGGTACGAGACGCTGTCGATATCGGAATCCATCTCGGCTTTGATGTTCGTGGCGCTATGTGGATATGTGTGGTTCAGTTCGGTTAAGAAAGCAAAGCAGTAGGGAGGGGAAATGGACGCAGCAGGACGCTATTGCGCAGATGCAGTAATCGGGATCGATACTCTGTGGGGCGGAGACGTGATGTGCCCTTCGGGGACAGGGCGCTTCATCGCGGACTCATGGTTTAGCGACGATCCCTTGCCGCTTGCGTACACCACTCCGGCGGGGGCGCGTGTGCGAGAGAGCGGCGGCGTTGGCGCAAAGCAGATTGATCGCGAGGCGGTCGAAGCCTATCTGAAGGAAGTTGACCTGCCTTCGGCGATTGCCGGTCTGAAGAGCGAAGCACAGAAGGTCGGCGGCCTTCGTGGAAAGTATCTTGCCGGGCTCGGAGAATCGCTCGAAGTGATGTGGGACCTTGCCATGGAAATGCTGGGCAAGGGGCCCAAGGTTCCTTACGAGCGTTGCGTGCTGGCTTCTTCCGGACGGATGCCTGAGCCTTCGGACCCAACGGCAAAACGCGATCGTGTTGCCGAGCTACTGGGGCGCGCAGGTCATTCATCGCACGATGATGTTTCACTGTTGAGCGCAGTAGATTCGTGGCGAAAAGATCGCGTTACTCCAATGGCCAGTGTGCGCACCTTGAGTTCTGCTGTGATCGCGTACTTCGACCAACACAGCGCAAAGCACCTCTCGCCGTATCTGCCGAAGGAACTGTTCAATGTCCCGAAAGCTAACATCGACTTCCTGCCTATCAAGGACGCCTGGTTCTCGGGTTCGATGAACTATGTGGGACGCGCCCGGACCGCGAAGGGCGAGCCGGAGTACGAAGCAACTTACGAGATCAATGCTTCGCTTCAGATTTCGGTGCCTGAGTTCTATCAGTTGATCAGCCACGAAGTTGTTCCCGGACACGTCACCACATTCGCCTACCTGCAGAACATGTACGTGCGCGGATTGGCGGGATTTGAATCCACGGTGTTGACCATGAACACTCGTGCAGCAGCGCTGTTCGAGGGGATTGCGAATAACGCCATTCTGATTGCGCATGGCGTCACCGAACTTGATCAGCTTCCGGATGAAGACATGCAGATTGGTGCCTTGCTTGCTCTCCTCCAAGATGACGCGAAGAATCAGTCGAGCTTCCTAACCTGGGGAGAGGGCAAGCCGCAGGAAGAGGTTGCGCAGGTGCTCCGCCACGACTTCCTAGTCAGCGAAGAGCGCGCCGACAAATTGAGCGGTGCCTGGGGACAACATCCCCTGCTGGGACGCATGTATCTTCCGGCGTATCGAGCGGGCACTGAGAAGGTTGCGGAGTGGCGCAGAAAGTATCCAGCCGAGAAAGTTCTTCCTGTGATCTACGGCTGCAAGGGCATTGTGGATGTGTGCACAGCCGAAGAGGTTATTCAGGGTACAATCTAGTTATAAGAATTACGATACGAAAAGGATCGAAATGCAATACCGCAATTTTGGAAAGCTCGACTGGAAAGTGTCCGCGCTCGGATTTGGCTGCATGCGTTTCCCCACGACGGATGGGGATCGGATGAGCCCGAACATCGATGAGGCCGAAGCCATCCGCATGCTGCGACATGCAATAGATAGCGGCGTAAATTACGTGGACACGGCTTATCCTTATCACAGCGGCCAAAGCGAAGTCGTTGTTGGCAAGGCGCTGCAGGATGGATATCGCGACAAAGTAAAGCTCGCGACGAAAATCCCCGTATGGGAGGTCACAAGCTCCGCGGATTTTGATCGTTTGCTTAACGAACAACTGCACAAGCTGCAAACCGACCACGTCGACTTCTACCTGCTGCATTCGCTGAACAAGAGCCGCTGGCACGACGTCGTGCTGAAATATGATTTGCTGGGGCAAGCGGCAAAGGCTCTTGCCGATGGACGCATTCGCCATCTCGGCTTCTCGATGCACGACGACTACGAGAGCTTTGAAGAGATTGTGAATGGAAGCGATCTTTGGACGTTCTGCCAGATCCAGTACAACTACATGGACATTGAGAATCAGGCTGGTACGCGCGGTCTGAAACTGGCAGCCAGCAAGGGGTTGGCAGTCGTGATCATGGAGCCACTGTTGGGAGGGCGACTGGTCGATCCGCCGAAGAATGTGCTTGAGTCTATGGAGCAGTTCCCGGTGCGGCGCGCACCGGCTGAGTGGGCTCTACATTGGTTGTGGGATCAGCCTGAGGTTTCGGTTGTGCTGAGCGGCATGTCTGATATGACGCAGGTGGAAGACAATCTGAAGTACGCCGGCGCGTCGAAGCCTGGGGCATTCAGCGAGGAAGATCATAAGTTGATCGCGAAGGTTCGGGATATGTATCGCGCCCGCACGCCGATCCCGTGCACAAAATGCAGCTATTGCATGCCATGTCCAACGGGTGTGAACATTCCGACAAACTTCGACTTTTTCAATCACGCTCACCTGTTTGACGATGTCGCGGGAGCGCGATTCCGCTACGAAGTGTTCCTCACTCCAGATCAGCGGTCGGGTTCGTGCATCGCGTGTGGTACGTGTGAGGCGCTTTGTCCACAGAGCATTCCGATTAGCGAGTGGATGCCGAAGGTCACGGCATTGCTGGCGTAATCAAGGGCAACAACGAAAAAGGCATCGCCTTGGCGGTGCCTTTTTTTTATTCTGAGCTACTACTCACCGAGACAAGCAACGATTGCCTCAATCACGCGCTTCGTCTCCTGTACATCACGCACTTGGATCGAGAGCACTCCCGCAGCTTTTGGCGGATAGTCATTCCCACCGGGAAAGATTGCGTCTCCGATGAAGATCATTTCCTCAAGTGCGATGCCGAGGATATCGCGAAGTTTATAGATGCCGTAGGCTTTGTCGATACCGGGCTTAGTCACGTCAATGGAGGTGGTGCCACCCATGCCAACCGAGAACTCGGGGATGTAGCCATCAAGCAGAGCTTTGATCTTTGTCCGCTTAGCGAAGTCGGGATCCCACGTCTGCTTGGCTGAGAGGGGCGCCTTCTGCCCGAGTGCAGAAAATGTGATCTGACTGCCGCGGTCCTCGATGATCTCTCCCCAGACCTGCTCCGGTTTGAAGCCAGTCAGTTCAAGGGCACGGTTCATGGACGTGATGATCTTCTGTTTCTCATCGGCGGTGAAGTCTTCGGAGTAGAGCTTCGTCCAGCCACCATTGAACTGGAAGAATTTTGTCCCGCAGGTAGGAAGCAGCAGCAGGTTGTGCATGCGTTCGCCACCGGGAAGCTTGGCGACAAGTTGCTTATCAAACTGTGGCCAATCGCCACCGGAAATCACGGCAACTTTAGCAACGCCGAGCAGGTCATTCAGCAGGACGGACATCTCAGAATCCAGAGCCGATTTGCTTTCGGCGAGGGTGCCGTCAAGATCAAATACGATCAACTTCTTCAAGACTTCATCCACCTTTTCAGACGTGATCTGTTTTGCCCAATCTTAAATCATTGTGTCTGGTTTTAGACACGGATGCTCGGCGCGGGTCGGGTTCTGCGGTACACTTTGGCCCGTGGACGAGATCGGGATGTCAGAGCGAATTGCGGCGATGCTGCAGAGGATTGTGCGTGCCTTTCGGGGTCTGCGCCGCAGCAGGCCTGCTCATCTGCGAACCGGGCGAAAGGGTGAGGACATCGCTTATCGATACTTGCGTCGACATGGGTATGTGATGGTTGCCCGCAACTGGCGTTGCAAGGGGCGCAGAGGAGAGGTGGACCTGATTGGATGGGAAGGGAAGACGCTCTGCTTTGTTGAGGTGAAGACGCGAAGCAGTCGCGGCTTTGTTCCTGCTGAGATGGCGGTAGACAGAGCCAAGCAGTCGGAACTGCGCGGCATGGCAGCACTGTTCCTGCGGACTCAGCGCCACTGTCCGCAGTTCCGGTTTGATGTTGTCAGTGTCTATCTCGAACCCGGTCACAAACCAGAGATCGAGCTTTTCAAAGATGCCTTTCCAAGGCGTAGTATGAGTGAAAAGCGCCGCTTTTCGCTGTAGCCGGCGCAAGGGGAACGAGTGTGCCAGAACTTAGAAAAGATCCCATAGTCGGACGCTGGGTGATTATTTCTACAGACCGTGCCAAGCGACCTAGTGATTTCGCGCGCAGTAAGGTCGTGCAGAAGGGCGGATTCTGTCCTTTCTGTCCGGGGAACGAATCCAAGACGCCTTCCGAGGTGCTAGCCTATCGTCCAAACTCGAATGGCAGCGGGCAGAAGAACGCTGCTGGGTGGACGGTGCGAGTTGTGCCCAATAAGTTTCCTGCGCTTGGAATTGAAGGTACTCTCAACCGCCAAGCCGAAGGCATGTTTGACAAGATGAATGGCCTCGGCGCGCATGAAGTCATCGTCGAGACACCGGACCACTCGCTTCATCTTGCGATGCAGCCACAAAAGAACATTGAAAGTGTGCTCTGGGCATGGCGTGACCGCATAGTCGACCTGAAGCAGGATCGCCGCTTCAAGTACATCATGATCTTTAAGAACCACGGTGAAGCTGCTGGCGCTACGCTGGAGCATCCGCACGCTCAATTGATTGCGCTGCCCATCGTGCCTAAGCACGTGAGTGAGGAGCTAGACGGAGCGCGCCAGTATTTTGTGATGAAAGAGCGCTGCATCTTCTGCGACATCATGCGGCAAGAAATGGAGAATCCAGTTCGTATCGTGAGCGAAAACGATGACTTCCTGGTCTTCGCGCCGTTCGCGCCAAGGTTCCCGTTTGAGACCTGGATCTTCCCTAAACGCCACGAGTCGGCGTTTGAAAATCTCTCGTCGCATCAGATGGTAAATCTCGCGGCAGCATTGAAGCAGTTGCTCATGAAGAGCGAGGTGGCCCTCGATAGTCCTGCGTACAACTTGGCTCTGCACACCGCGCCTGTGCAGGAAACCTCGCTTGAGTACTACCACTGGCACATCGAGTTCATCCCGAAGTTGACCAATACGGCGGGATTCGAATGGGGCACCGGGTTCTACATCAATCCGACACCGCCCGAAGAAAGCGCAAAGTTCCTGCGCGAAGCAGAAATTCCCTTCGGGCTCCAGCGTGTGAGATAACTCCTAAGTTCGAGAAACGAGCAGGAGGTCACTCCTGCTCTTGTTGTCTGCAGAGAGAGTTGATGGACGATCAGGACCGCGATCTGACGAACGAGCGCGAGAACGAGGAACGCGCTTCACAGCCACTCGAGACCGTTGCAGCCAGTGAACCTCTTTCGCCTCAGGTCGGGGGCACCAGCGGCGACATGCCCAAGATGGCTCGCGCGTTGCGCAACCGCGACTTTCGCTGGTTCTGGTCAGGTAACTTTCTCTCGAACATTGGAACATGGATGCAGAATGTCGCCATGGGCTGGTTGGTGTTGCAGCTTGCAACCCAGAACGCAGAGTTCTGGCTCGGGTTGATTGGCTTCGCCTCCAGCGCACCGATGCTTGCGTTCTCACTGCTCGGAGGTGTGATTGCGGACCGCGTAGACCGCCGTAAGTTAATGCTCGTCACACAGTCTGCAATGATGATCTTTGCCTTTGCTTTGTGGGGTGTCACAGCCACTCACCGCATGACCTTGCCCCTGCTCGTGTTGTTGTCGTTTACGACAGGAATCGCAATGGCGCTCAACAATCCGAGCTACCAGGCACTCGTTCCACAACTTGTGCCACGCGAAGACCTCGCTAATGCCATCGCGCTCAACGCTGCCCAATTCAATATGTCACGAGTTGTAGGGCCAACTCTCGGCGGCTTTGCAATGGCATGGTTCGGAGTGCAGGGCAATTTTCT
Source organism: Koromonas humicola (assembly GCF_059726255.1). Taxonomy (NCBI): domain Bacteria; kingdom Pseudomonadati; phylum Acidobacteriota; class Terriglobia; order Terriglobales; family Koromonadaceae; genus Koromonas; species Koromonas humicola. Next base: position 2,374,832 of record NZ_AP040873.1, on the reverse strand, counting down.
GCTGAACGCGTTGAGCTTCGTTGCGGTGCTGATCGCGCTCATGCAGATCAGCTACCCGCCTCTGTATGCCGCAGAGAAGAACACCATGTGGGAGGACCTTAAAGAAGGCCTGAGGTATGTTTTCGATCGGAAGGATTTGTTCACTCTGCTCTCGATGACGGCCGTGGCCTCGGTGCTCGTGATCCCGTATGTCACGTTCATCCCGCTTTTTGCGAAACAGATACTGCACTTGGACGAGCGCGGGTTTGGCTTGCTGATGGCAGCCAATGGGGCCGGAGCTTTCCTTGCGGCGGTCACCATGGCTTTCACTCATAACGTGAAGCATCGCGGGCGAGTGGTGTTCCGCTCATCGATTGCGTTCTATGCTTTTGTAGTGTTCTTCGCTGTCTCGCGCAACCAATGGCTGAGTGCCCTGATGCTGGTCTGCACGGGGTATTCGATGATCCTGATGATCGCCACAGTGAACGTCATGTTGCAGCACTTGTCGGAGGACAAAATGCGCGGTCGAGTAATGAGCATCTACGCTACTGCGTTCCTGGGCTTTGCCCCGCTAGGCAGTCTGATGGCTGGTTCACTGGCCCAAACGCTCACCGCACCAATATCGATTGCCGGAATGGCATTCTGCGCAATCGTAATCAATAGCGCGATCTACAAACTTAATCCCGAACTCGGAGCACTGCTGTCATAGCCTACGACTCATGCGGCATGGACCGTCGAGGGCTTGTTTAAATTTGCGCTCGCGGCAGGTCTCGCTGCCATATTCGCAAGCTCCGTGAGTCCAAGCTTTTCCTTCAGCGCAGGCAGTGCTGCGCGCATGGACTCCTCGCCAATGGCGATCAGTTCATCAGTTCGCGCAAAGTCGTCATAGGCAAATCCATCCACGTTGGGTTGCAACAGGAGATCTGCATCCTTTACCCATTGAAGACTCATACGCACTTGCGCAATGGTGAAGCATTGGCCTATGACGTCGAAAAAATGTCGCGGTGCTCCCGGCTGAGTCCAGCGCGATTTCAGCTGGACGCCCAGCACGCAATCGATCCCCATCTCCTTCAGAGGCGTGGTCGGCACTTCATAGCTCAACATGCCGTCTACGTGGAGGACTCCGTTGATTTCTACCGGGGTAAACATCCCGGGATAGGCACAACTCGCGCGGATAGCGTCCGACATACATCCTGTGCGGAAGATGGCTGGCTGCCCACTGATCAACTCGGTTGCAACCACAATGAGCGGAGTGCGCAATTCGGAGAAGTCCTTACAGGGGCAAGTTCGCCCGAGCAGCGTAGCCAGCCGCTCATTTGAGCAGAAGCCGCCTCGGTTGAGCGTCCAACGGGCAAAGTCCTTGAACCGAAGTCGTCGGCCAATTGCCGCCAACTCCGACGCTGGAACGCCACTGCAGAATCCAGCTCCCATGATTGAGCCGGAACTCGTCCCAGCTATTGCCGTAATTGGAATCTGCTCTTCCTCTAGAACCTTGAGCACGCCGATGTGAACCATCCCGCGTGCGAACCCTCCCCCGAGTGCTACGCCCAGAGTGCGCCGGGGTGGAACAACGTCTGTCTGCGGTGCGCTGCCGCTCAATTCGCGGAAGAACACCTGGACAGAGCGCGCCACTTGGGCCAGCTGATGTATGCGCATGGTTTCCTCTCCGTAGTAGTCCGTCAGCCGAAGGGGAAATTGCGCCCCATGGGAGGCGGTGTCCCATTGGATTCGTCGTAATTCATTCCGAGTTGTAGTGTCTCGTAATCCGACCTTATTAGCCGTCCCCAAATACGTCGAGCGCCACACGATATGTGTTCGCATGTGCTTCGACGGTGGCTTCGATGGGGTCACCGTATCCGCCGCCAAGTGTGACAACCACCGGAATACTCTTTTGGAGGCAGTTTGAAAGCACGAATCGGTCACGCCTGCGCAGACCTTCATGAGTCAGGGCCAGCCGCCCCAGTCGATCACAGGCGAGTCCGTCCACGCCTGACTGATAGAAAACAATCTGAGGCTTCCATGCAAGCACAGTCTCCAAGGCTGTCTCGAGAGCCGTCAGATACTCATCGTCACCAGTCGCGTCCTCCAGCTCCACATCCAACCGCGACCGTTGCTTGCGAAAAGGGAAGTTCTTCCGGGCGTGCAAAGACAGCGTGAAGACTCGCGGATCATCTTCAAAGACCTGCGCCGTGCCGTCGCCCTGATGAACGTCGCAGTCGACGACCGCGACGCGATCCAGTTGCTGCTCGCGCATCAGCCAGCTTGCAGCGACAGCAATGTCGTTGAACACGCAAAATCCCGAGCCTTCGCTTCGGAAGGCGTGGTGTGTGCCTCCAGCTAGCACTCCTCCGTACCCATGCTCCAGTGCGACAGCAGTGGCGGCTAACGTACCTCCAACGCTGCAGAGCGTGCGTCTCACGAGCGATTGTGACCAGGGAAACCCGATTCGACGAATCTCCTGCGCTGTCAAGGTGCCAGACAGGAAGCCATTCACGTAAGCAGGATCATGTACATGCTCGATTGTCTCTGGAAGGGCGGGGCTAGCCGGACTCAGAACGTAACGGCCATCTAGTTCCAAGGACCTGCGAAGCAGGCCATATTTGGTGATCGGAAATTTATGCCCGGGCGGTAGCTCGAGTTGGTGATGGTCACAGTAGAAAAGGCTGCGGGGCATGATGCCTATTTGATTGTCGAATGCGGTGCTCGGATCACAGGTATTCTCTCCAACTCGGCATTTCGGGCGAGCAAACTCTTGCCCACGAGCATCAATTTTGCGAACATGGGATTCGAAAGCCTTTAAACTTTGGTTTCGTATCGTGTCCAATTTGTCGACTCCCAAGAAGATAGAGCATGAATCCGGGCCGGCCAGCCAGCATCCGTCTCCCAAGACTGTTTACGAGACGTCTGCTGGGGGTGTCGTGCTGCGGCACATGCGCGGTTCCTGGCAGGTCGCCATCATCGAGCCAAACATCATCAACGCCGACACGATAACCCGTCGCGCTAAGGCTCGCCCCGAGGGAACGGTCTTTGCCCTGCCCAAGGGCGGAGTGGATGAGGGCGAAACCCCAGAACAGAGCGCCGACCGCGAAGTACTAGAGGAAACCGGAGTGCGGGGCATACGCCTGTGCAGGCTTACAACCATCAGGTATCTCTACGTCCGATCCTGGGGCGGGCGCGAGCACGTGTCGAAGGCGGTAAGTTTCTATCTGTTCCTCTATTCTTCCGGCAGACTCGGCCAGATCAGCCCTGACATGAGGGACGAGGTTCGCAAGGCATTCTGGTTCCCGTTGGACAAAGCCCACCGCAAACTCACATATCGTGGGGAGCGTGAGGTCCTGAAGCTTGCGCAAAAGGTGGTTCGTGAGCATCCCGAGCGGCTCACCCCTCCGCCATCGGCGAAACCTGCTCCGCTGCCGAGTGCACAGCGTCCCAAAGCCCAGCAGCGTACGACATTCTCCCCTCGGGTGGGTTCGCAACCTTCCAATGGCCATGGGGCGGAACGCACGACGGGCGCCAAACCCAACACGAGAACGAATCCAGCCGCTCCAGAGCGTACCCCGCAACAATCCTGGCACAATCCTGGAAAGTAGCTTACAGCGGGTAAGCTGTATCTGATCCTTGAAGCACTTCATCAGCACTTCCGGTCCAGCAGAACTGACCTCACATGCTTGCGTCGTTCCGACGAATGCATCCGAATTCCAAAATTTGCGGTTGCTACTCGGAAGCAGTTGGGCAAGAATGAGAGACACCGAACTTGGAGGTAAGCATGCGCAAGTGGGCACTACCACTTACCTTCGTCGGGCTCGGCGGATTGGGGGCCGTGTTGTACTCGAAACGTGCGCGTAAGCCTGCACGTTTTCAGACAGACCCCGGGCAAGTAGCAGGCCGTATTGCGGCTTGGAACAACGCTGCGACCGACGAACTTCATCGTATTCAGCAGGCAATTGCAAAACTGGAACATTCATTCAGCACTCGTAATGCACTATAAGCAGTCACGGCACTACTGAAATAGAAACCGGCGCAAGAGCGCCGGTTTTACTTTTGCGTGAAAGCTCGTTCGCTTACGCCGAAATGGAATCGATTCGTTCTGCCATCTTCAGGTCCTTTTGCGTGATTCCTCCAGCATCGTGCGTTGTAAGCGCCAATGTCACCCGGTTGTAGACTATCCGGATGTCTGGGTGGTGGCCTTCCTCTTCAGCAAGTTCAGCCACTTTGTTCACAAATATCATGGCGTCGACGAAATTCGGGAACTCCAGAAGGCGTTCTACCTGATTACCTTGAAGCGTCCACCGTGGCAGCTTCTGCATACCTTCTGCCACTTGATGTCGATCCAGTTTGCTTGCCATGAATCTCCTTATACAGTTCTGGCTTCCGAAAGATGCTCACCATACCAGAATCGCTCTTTTTCGGAATTGCTGCGTTTGTCCTCCCAGACGCTGGGCGGAATAGAAAGAAAGGCGTCAACGATTTCAGGATCGAACTGTCGGCCCGCCCAAGCTGCAATTTCATCGCGGGCGGCTTGCAGTGTTTGAGCCGGTCGGTAGGGACGATCCGAGGTGATGGCGTCAAGAGCGTCGGCGACAGCAAAGATGCGAGCTCCCAACGGAATCTCTTTGCCCCTGAGCCGACGAGGATATCCGTTGCCGTCCCAGTGCTCCTGGTGGGCGTAAACAATTTCAGCGGATTCTGCGAGGAATGGAATTTTCTTCAGCATGCGATAGCCGAGAAAACTGTGTGCACGCATGAGTTGTCGCTCGTCCTCATTGAGCGGGAGCGGCTTCCGGAGGATTGCATCCGGCATACCCATTTTCCCTATGTCGTGGAGGAAGGCACCACGCGCGAGCACGCGCATTTTTTCACCAGGGTATCCAATCGCTTGCGCCAGTTGGATGGCGTAAGCCGTTACGCGTCGGGAGTGTCCTTCGGTTTCCGCATCCTTCAGATCGAGCGCGTCTCCTAAGGCCTCAAGAGTAACGTCGTATGAGCGTTCCAGCTCGGTAATGGTCTCGCGTAATTCCCTCGTGCGCTTGTTGACAAGAGCTTCCAAGCCTGACTGATACATGCGATTCTGCATGCGCAATCGCCGAGTCTCAAGAGCACGGCTGATGACCGCCATCAGTTGTTCTCGCTCGAAAGGTTTCAGGATGTAGTCGTAGGCTCCCCGACGGATTGCACTGAGTGCCACCGAAATATCATGGACAGCGGTGACGAGGATTACAGGGACATCTTCGAATTCAGCCGTGATAACATCGAGCAGGCGCATGCCATCCATCTCAGGCATCATCATGTCACTTAGAACAAGCTGAAAATCCGGGTTACTGCGCAGTATCTCGAGCGCCTCCGTCCCTGAGCGCGCCTGTGCGACCTCATATGAGGCGTGGCGCAGCATGGCGCAAACTACCTCTCGCACCGCCTGTTCGTCGTCGACCACCAGAATTCGTCCCACGGTCTACCCAGTCTTGTATTGGAATTCGTCGATGTTGCTCACCGCTGCATTTTACTTGCAAAGCCAGAAACTCACATCCAGGGAACCGTCGGTGTTCCTTATCTGCAAACATCTGCATTCAATGACTCAGGTTTTGGCATCGAACTGGTATATGCGAATAACCGCGCAGGCTGCAAGTCTGAGTAACCCTACGTTGTAATATTTTCGCATCTGAGCAAAAAAGTGGTACTTGCCTACCACTTGAGAGTACGTGAGAGCCGTGGCGTTGATACGGTGTAAGGCGAAAATAGTACCCAAATTCAGCTTGCAGGAAATATAAATCAGCCTCCAACCAACTGATGTTCGGTTCGTTAGCAGGGTTTCCACAGGAACTCGTTCTAGTGTTGCCTTACTTGGGTATGGTGATTGCACAGTCTTTTGGCCTAAGGCTTAGTTTTGGCTGTTTGGCAGTGACCAGCGACGCCTGCGGTTAGCTGGCGTTTGAAACCGACCCGTTTTGCGGGTTAGCGGTAAGAGGGAGCATCACTTGTCGAATTCTTTTCAGGCGTTGCCGACAATCGCGATCGTGCAGTTTCGCCCCAGCGCACAAACCAAGCGACTGGAGCAATACAAAGCAATATACGAAGCGAACCGGCACCGCGTTTACTCGTTCGCGTTCTGGATGACAGACAATGAAATGCTGGCAGAGGACATCTCGGAGCGAACATTCCTGCGGGCGTTTTCAGTCAGCGAGCAGCCCACGGAAGAGATGATTGATCGGGCGTTGCTGCGCGAACTGCGCCGGGAAGATAGCGTTTCCCTGGAACCTCCGAAGCTGAAATGCGGAACGGTGAAGGACGTAAGCTCGGTGCGCCGGAATACGAAGCGTGTGGATATGGAGCGGGCCATTATGCAGTTGCCGCACACAGAGCGAATGATCTTCTGTATGCACGACGGTGACGGTTATGACCACGCGCGCATTGCACGCACTCTAGACATCACCGAAGAAGAATCGCGCAACGGCCTGCATCAGGCGAGAATGCGCATTCGCGAACTGGTCGCAAAGTCGAGTGCTTCCGGTACTTCGTCGGTGGCAGCTTAACAAAAAGCCAAAGATCCAGGTCTAAGCAAAAGCCCCTTAACGGGGCTTTTGCAGTGTGTGGACTATTTTTGGTCGAGCGCGATTGGAGAGATCGCCAGATCCCAATGGCCTTCGAGAATTTCGAAACGCCGCTGTTCCTCACGCTTAAACGTTGCCTGATCAGGGAAGAGCTGAAGCTGGATCGCGTGCTCATCAACGGGTGTGTAGGCAGCTTGAGCGTTCTTGAACGTGATTGTGACGCGGAAATCCCAGCGCTCTTGTTCAGGCATGTGAAAAGCAGGTGTGTCCATGCGCACAGAGAGAATGCGGCCTTGAGCAATCTCGCGTTGCAGCACTGGGTAGTGATTCTTCTTGAAAAGTTCCAGGAACTCATCCTGATGTCCCCAGTTAACTTTGTAGTAGTACTCCATGACATATGGCTTGTCGGGGGCAGGCGCAGGAGGCGCCTGGGCGAAGCTCGAGAGCACGGCAACGATGGTGAAAAGTAGGACAGAAGCTAGTTTGCGCATGCGGGCCTCCGAAGGTTTCCGGCATTGTAGCAGTAGGAGCAGGGCAAAAGCTCAGGACCAATGCGGGAATACGTGTGGCGGGACTGATTTTTGTGCTCGCCAGCTAGACACCGGGAGTATATTCACGGCGGACGTCCCCCGGGAACCGGGCGTACTCGCCACCTGCACTTATATCCCGCAAGTCCAAGCCCTCGACGCGCAACGGAGCCTGGCGGGGATCCAAGGCGGCTTGAGGCTGCGTTCCGGTTCCCGGATGCCCTCATCATCGAATCCTCCCCAGAGCAACCGCCCCAAGTTTCTTCCGCATCACAAGCCGCCAACGTAGGCACGCTGAACTTCATGTGAGCTTTGATCGGCTCTAGTGAAGCTGCTGCACTCGCGACTGCCGTTGGCCCCTTCAGTGGACCAACCACCAATAGTGCTAGTCCTTCCCCTCGCGAGGTGTTCATGAGTACCGCAGGAAACGTAGTTCAGTTCAGCTCGGAATCCAATCAGAAGAGACTTGAGGAATTTGTTCACAAGTTAGTTGGCGACCTTGGCGCGGCATTGAGTTCTTCGCTCGTGCTGGTCGGAGATCAACTGGGGCTATACAAATCGATGGACAGCGCGGGCCGTCCGCTTGGCCCATCGGAACTGGCTTCAATGACGGCGACTGATGAGCGATATGTGCGCGAATGGCTGAGCGCCCAAGCAGCAGCGGGGTACGTGCAGTACAACGCGGCCTCGGGACAGTTCAGCTTGTCGCCGGAGCAGGCGATGACCCTGGCCCGCGAGGACAGTCCTGTGTATATGCCGGGAGCGTTTCAGATTGTCTCGGCGGTGATCAAGGATGAGCACAAAGTGACGGAGGCTTTCCGTGGTGGGCATGGTGTTGGTTGGCATGAGCATCACCCGGCGCTGTTTGAGGGAACAGAGAGATTCTTCCGTCCGAACTACGCGACCAACTTGATTAGCAATTGGATTCCGGCATTGACCGGAGTGAAGGAGAAGCTTGAAGCAGGAGCAAAAGTCGCCGACGTAGGGTGCGGTTACGGCGCGTCAACGATCCTGATGGCGCAGGCGTTTCCGAACTCAAGCTTTACGGGATTCGATTACCATCAGGCGTCGGTCGAGCGAGCTCGCGAGAGGGCAAAGAAAGCGGGAGTTAGTGACCGCGCGGCATTCCAGGTGTCAACGGCAAAGGAGTTTCCGGGGATGTATGATCTCGTGACGTTTTTCGACTGCTTGCACGACATGGGCGACCCGGTCGGCGCAGCGAAGCATGTGCGCGAGGCACTGAATGCGAATGGCGTCTGGATGATTGTTGAGCCGTTTGCGAATGATGAGCTACAGGACAACTTGAATCCGGTGGGGCGCGTATTCTATTCGGCTTCAACGATGATCTGCACACCGGCTTCGAAGGCACAGGAGGTCGGACTGGCTCTGGGCGCGCAATGCGGTGAGAAGCGAATGACGGAGGTCGTGAAGTCAGCAGGATTTTCCAGCTTCCGGCGCGCGACAGAAACTCCGTTCAATCTAGTGTATGAGGCAAGAGCGTAAGTGAGACGGCAAGAGCAGTAGCAACCGCAACGAAGAGCAAATCTTGGAACGCGTTTAGCGTCGTCTGCCATTGGTCCCACCTAGCTCGCCCAACGAGGCAAGCTAGAGTGGGTGCCCCCGGCGCGAAGGCGCCTCTTTATTCCCGCGAATTCCTGTCGAAGTGGCGGAGACCATCGGGCGTGATGACGTAGAAGTCGGAGAGTGGCTGGGATGCCGCTTCGTTGCGCAAGGGGCCGGGTTGAAGGGCTGATCCGGCACCAGAGACTGTGATTGGGTTGGAAAGGAGACTGGTCATCGCCGTATTCCACGAGCGACGGTACGGTGCGGTGAGAGCATTCAACTTGGAATCGGCGATGGCTTCGATTTGGAAGATGTACTGACTGCCTGCCTCGATCATGTCCGGCGGCACGGTGAGCGCGGTGGCGGTGGTTTCAAGGCGCCCGGCCAGTACAAGTGGATCGGAGATGCAGGGAGACGAAGTAGGCGAGAGTGGATTGCAGGGACTCTGCTGCAGTCTTATCACGTACACAAAGTAAGCCGCGGGAGCTAGTCCCGAGGGGGCAGCCCAGGTTAGTTTTACCGGGATTTCAGCGGTTACGGCACTGGAGAGATTCGCGCCGTTGATCAAAGCATTCTGGACGTTACCCATTGGCATCTGGAACGGCTTATCAGCCGTGGGTGCAGTTGTGGTGCTGTACCCAGACTGCGCGAGAAGTCCGGCAGAGATCGTTCCGGTGGTGATTCGAATGCCTGTCATTTGATTTGCGGAGTAAACAGGGATCCATGAGGAAGGGAACGGGTTGACGTAGCAGATGTCTCCCGCGTCGATATCGGCTGTCAACGGTGCTGCAGACGAGACCGACGCCAGAGGCAACCCGAGGAGCGGGGTCGACATGGTGTTTCCCATGAAACGATCAGCGGTGGGAACGTAGGCGACAGATGCGCCGAAGCCGAATGACTGGTTACCTGTTGCAGTCTCTGCAAAACCGGCGGCGGAGATCTTGGCGCGCATGGAAGCTGTATTGGGGGATGTGAAGGCGCCGGAGATGTCCACGGTGGCGGTGCCGGAAGTTACCGCCAACGGCACTGGTCCCAGGGCAGTGACGCTATGTATGCTCGGGAAAAAGCCGACAGTGATTCCGGTGGCGGAGCCGCCGAGAGTGGGCAGGGGCTCCATTTGCAAAAAATAGGTGCTGTCGCCTTGACCGGGATCGAGGTCACGCAGGACAGCGGCGGAGAGTTGTCCGGTGAATGAAGTTGTGTCCGGAGCCAATAGAGGCTGCATGATTCCGTCGGAGGAAAGACGCAGAAAGCTGATTTTGGACAGCACGTTTGGAGTGATGCCCGCCAATGCGCTGTCGGCGGTCCAAGGGCTCAGGCCGGAGATGTTCATATTGGCGGTCACGCCAAAGCCGCGGGAGATGGTAGCGGAATATCTGGTCGCGAAGTCAGATCCAGCGTCGAAATCGCTGCTGTTGGTCCAGAACAAGTCGGGCGAAAGTATTCGCAGCCAGTAAAAACCGGCGGGAATGTTGGGGATCACAAAGGTGCCGTCAGCAGAGCCGTGTCCGGCGATGGTGGTGAGATTGCCAGCGGAATCGGGGACGAGGGCAGCAATGGATGTGACGGCAGAAAGATCGGACGGCACGTCGGTCTTGCCGTTGGCCCCCCAGTAGGTGCTGATGCGGCTGCCATGGATGTCTCCGGTGGGCGTGACGGAAAACGACTGCGTGGCGGTGGTGTTGTGTGAACTTGTAGCAAGCACCGTAAATGTATTTGGCTGGCGGGACTGCGCGTGAGTCGGCGTCCACGTGATGGTGTTGCTGGAGATGGTCGCGCCCGTAGGAGAGGTTTGTAGAGAGAACGTGACCGTGCCGCCTTGCGGATCTGTGGCGGCGACTGCGTAAGTGTACGCATCACCTTCGTGAGCGGCGGCGGGAGCGGTGCTGGTGAAGGAGGGAGAAGGCGCGGATGCTGGGCTGTTGCCTCCGCCGCCACACGCAGTTGTGAACGTGAGGCAAGACACTATGAGTAGCTGCGCAGCAAGTCGGGCTGACATAGGCGAGAGCTCCCCTCGGAACGGCGCAACCAGAGTAGCTCCATACCGAGGCGGCTGCAATGAAAGAGCAAGGAAAGCGGCGCGGCAGGTCGGAATCGAGAAAGATGTTTGCAAGTCCGAACCCACACCTGAATGGGCGCGGATTTGGGGACCGATGACCAGGTCATTTGCAGGGCCCCTAAACGCTCGTCGCTACTTGTACAGGGCGGGGAATTGTTGGCGAAGGTGCTCGACCTTGGGCGCGTCATTGATGGCGATGTACGGGTTATCAGGGTGCAGAGTGGCGTAGTTCTGGTGGTAGGATTCGGCCGCGTAGAACCCCTTAAACGGCGCGACGTCAGTGACGATGCGACGCGAGAAGGATTTCGCATGCGTGAGTTGCGCGATGTAGGCCTCGGCAATTCGTTTCTGCTCGTCGCTGGCGTAGAAGATGGCTGAGCGATATTGCGAGCCAGTATCGGGGCCCTGGCGATTGAGTTGCGTTGGGTCGTGGGCGACGGAGAAGAAGATCTTCAGAAGCTGACCGTAGGAGACCTGCGAGGGATCAAAAGTGACCTGCACGGACTCGGCGTGGCCAGTTTGTCCGGTGCTGACTGCTTCATATTCAGCGGTGTTGGAGGAGCCGCCAGAGTATCCGGAAATGGCGCTTTGGACTCCTTTGACGTGCTGGAACACGGCTTGAACTCCCCAGAAACAGCCACCAGCAAAAACGGCAGTCTCGTGTCCTGGAGTCGCGGATGGCCGTGCGTCTATAGCAGGATCGGGCAGTTCGGCAGTGCCGGGTGCTGCCTCAGCGCGATTCCATCCGAATGACATTCCAAAGACGAGGATAGCGATCAGGATTGCAAAAATACTTACGATCCGAAGAGGGAGACAGCGGCTCATAATCCACACCCCAGTACGAGGTTGGATTCCGGAGGGAGCTAAAAGTTACAAGCTATCCTGTGCTGCTGCGAGCACGAATCTTGAGAAATGAGGTCCTTGAGAGCTGGTTAGCTCTCAAGGAGTTGGAGAAGGTAGTTGCCATATCCGCTCTTGATTAGAGGCTTGGCAAGTTTGCAGAGCTGGTCGCGGGTGATGAAGCCCATGCGGTAGGCGATCTCTTCGGGGCAGGCGATCTTGAGCCCCTGGCGTTTTTCGAGAGTCGCGATGAAACTGGAGGCTTCGAGCATGGAGTCGTGTGTGCCGGTGTCGAGCCAGGCAGTGCCGCGTCCGAAGGTGACTACATTGAGGCGGTTGCGTTCGAGATAGAGACGGTTGAGGTCGGTAATCTCAAGCTCGCCACGGGCGGAGGGCTTGAGGGATTTTGCTAGGCAGACCACTTCGCGATCATAAAAATAGAGCCCAGTGACGGCGAAGCGAGACTTCGGACGCGCGGGCTTCTCTTCGAGGCTGATGGCGCGTCCTTCGGAGTCGAACTCGACCACACCGTATGAGCGCGCATCCTGAACGGCGTAGGCGAAGACAGTGGCGCATTCTTCGAGCGAGGCGGCGCGCTGAAGAAGTTGGGACATGTTGTGTCCGTAAAAGATGTTGTCGCCTAGAACGAGTGCGCAAGGTTCGCCTGCAATGAACTGTTCTCCGATAAGGAATGCTTGGGCGAGTCCTTCGGGCCGAGGCTGCTCGGCGTACTGGATCTTGATGCCCCACTGTGAACCGTCGCCAAGGAGGTCGCGGAAGCGCGGCAAATCGGTGGGGGTGGAGATGAGCAGGATGTCACGAATTCCGGCCAGCATGAGGGTGCTGAGCGGGTAATAGACCATTGGCTTGTCGTAGATGGGAATGAGCTGTTTGCTGACCGCAATGGTTGCAGGGTAGAGGCGCGTGCCGGAGCCTCCGGCGAGAATGATGCCTTTCATTATTTGGCACCTCGCGCTTCATAGTTGGTGGCGATCCAGTTGCGGTAGCCTCCGCTGGTTACTTGCTCGATCCAGGCCGAGTTTGCGAGATACCACTCGACGGTGCGACGGATGCCGGTTGCGAAGGTTTCGCGTGGCTGCCAGCCGAGTTCTCGCTGGAGTTTGGAGGCGTTGATGGCGTAGCGGCGGTCGTGGCCGGGACGATCCTTTACAAAGGTGATTAGGCTGTCATGGGGAGTGCCGGAGGGATGCACCTCGTCCATGATGGAGCAGATGGTGCGGACGACGTCGATGTTGGCCTTTTCGCTGTTGCCGCCGACGTTGTAGGTCTGGCCGGGTGTGCCTTTTTCGAGCACGACGGCAATTGCTTCGCAGTGGTCCCCGACGTATAGCCAATCACGAACGTTCAAGCCATCTCCATAGATGGGGAGAGGGCTGCCGTTGAGCGCGTTGAGTATGACGAGTGGGATGAGTTTCTCGGGGAACTGGTAAGGGCCGTAGTTGTTTGAGCAATTGGTCGTGAGCACCGGAAGTCCATAGGTGTGGTGGTACGACCTAACCAGATGATCGCTAGAAGCCTTGGAGGCCGAGTAAGGACTATTAGGCTCGTATGCTTTTGTCTCGGCGAAAGCGGGATCGTCTTTGGAGAGCGAGCCGTAAACTTCGTCGGTAGAGACGTGAAGGAAGCGGAATCGCGACTGGGCCTCGGGGGAGAGGGATTGGTAGTACGCGAGCGATTCGTGCAAAAGCCGAAAGGTTCCGACGACGTTGGTGGATATGAACTCTTCGGGACTGACGATGGAGCGATCAACATGGCTTTCGGCGGCGAAGTTTACGACCGCCTCAGGCTGGTGCTGCTGTAGCAGCGAGCGGACGAGTGCGGCGTCTTCAATGCCACCCTCCACGAAAATGTGATTTCGATTTTGCTTGATGGAGGCAAGGTTTCCGAGATTGCCTGCGTAGGTGAGCTTATCCAGATTGACGATGCGATCACCGGCGGCGATCCGCTGTAAAACAAAGTTGGAGCCAATAAAACCCGCTCCACCCGTTACAAGAATGGTCCTTGCCACTTCCAACTTCCTCCGAGATCAATGTGCTCGTCAATTCTAATAGGTTTAAACAAGGAGGAAAGCAATATCGTTCCGCTCAGTATCGTTAGTTAGAATTCAGGTTCTGCCAAAGATGGGAATCAGTGAGAAATCTGCTTGGGGTAGAGGACAACACTTATGTATTTTCTGCTAGGCTACTTTCGGTAAGTTATCTCGGCATAATTGGAGATCATACAAGTGCAAGTAGTTGCGGGAGTCGATCTAGGCGGGACAGCGATCAACTATACGCTTGTCAATAAAGACAACAAGTTCCTCGTCGAGGGACTGTGCGAGCATCCGGCGCTGACAAAGCAGGGGCCGGATGTCTGCCTGCAGCAGATTGAAGATGGGCTGAAGATTGTGGCCGGTAAATGCGGCGTGAGTCTGGCGGATATCGTTGCTGTGGGCCTGGATACGCCGGGACCGGCAAGTTCATCGGGAGTATTGAGCGCGCGGGGTTCGACGAACTTCGTACATGAAAACTGGAAGGGCTTCGACATCCGCGAGCACATGGCCAAGAAGCTCGGCAAGCCTGTCACATATTTGAACGATGCCAATGCTGGTGCTCTGTGGGGACACTTTTCACTGTTCGGCACGGAAGGGAAGCAGACGTCCGTTTCCGTGGTGATCGGAACAGGAACCGGTGGTGGAGTAATCATCGAAGGTAGCGTGCTGAAGGGCAAAGTCGGATTCGGCGGCGAACTAGGACATTGTCTGATTCCTTATCAGTCGATCAAGTCCATTGACGGCGTTACTCCTAATTGCAATTGCGGAAGGGTTGGCGATCTCGAGTCGCTGGCCTCGCTCACAGCAATTGAGCGCACGTTGCTTCCACACTTCCTGAAGAAGTATCCGAACCACGAACTCGGCAAGCTGGGGAACATTCACGAAGCAGCCAAGCTTGTAAGGAGCTATGCCGACAAGGGCGACGAGATGAGCCTGGAAATCTTCAAGGTTCAGGCGCACGCTCTTGGGTTGTTCTTCGACGTCATGGTGAATACGTTCGATCCGGATGCATTCATTCTTGGTGGTGGCGTTCTCGAAGCAAGTGAAAACTTCAAGAACTGGTTCCTGGCGGAAGTGAAGAAGGGAATGCCGACCCAGCGCGAAGAGCAGGCTGGAATTCCACTTTACGCAATGCCGAACGGCGATACGGCCGGGGCAAGGGGCGCAGCAATTGAGGCGCTGACCATGGCTCGAGAGACCGGATTGTTGTAGTTCTCGATTGATTTGTGAAACGGCTACCCTGTGCGGGTAGCCGTTTTATTGTCTAGACGAGTTCAGCTATTGGCGCCCATTGCTTGTGCTGCGATTCAGCAACCGCCTTGTAGGTCAGCTTGCCTTGGAAGGTATTTACGCCCTCGTGGATTTCCTTGCTGTGACGGAGCGTGCCTTCGATGCCATTCTTGGCGAGCTTCATTACATACGGGAAAGTCGCGTTGGTGAGAGCAAGGGTTGACGTGTGGGGAACGGCGGCAGGAATGTTCGTGACGCAATAATGCACGACACCATATTCCGTATAAGACGGGTTGCTGTGAGTGGTTGGGTGCGCTGTTTCAACGCAGCCACCCTGGTCGATAGCGACATCGACGATCACCGCACCCTTCTTCATCTTGGTCACCATCTCGCGGGTCACAATCTTAGGTGTGGTGGCACCCGGGATGAGCACGCCTCCGACGACAAGATCGGCTTCCTGAACAGCGCGGCTCACGTTATAGGCGTTCGAGGCCAGAGTGTAAATTCGGCCATTGTAGACTTCGTCAATCTCGCGCAGTCGGTTTAGGTTCAGGTCAACGATGGTGACCTGTGCGCCAAAGCCGAGGGCGACGCGGGCGGCGTTCGTTCCAACAATGCCGCCTCCGATGACGCAAACGTTTGCGGGAGGAACACCGGGGACTCCGCCGAGAAGCAAGCCACGTCCACCGTGCTCACTCTCAAGATATGTGGCGCCAACCTGAACCGCCATACGGCCAGCTACTTCGGACATCGGCGTCAGCAAGGGAAGAGTTCCGGCTCGGTCGAGAATAGTTTCGTAAGCGATACCGGTCATCTTCTTCTTGAGCAAGCTGTCCGTGAGTTCCGGGGCAGGGGCGAGGTGAAGGTACGTGAAAAGCGTCAGCCCCTCACGGAAGTACTGAACTTCCTGAGAAATCGGCTCCTTCACTTTTACAATCATGTCGGCTGCTGCCCAAACCTGTGCGGCATTGCCGATGATTTCAGCTCCAGCGGCGACGTATTCGCTGTCGGGAAAGGCGGAAAGTTCGCCCGCCGAGGTTTCAACCAGGACTTTATGTCCGGCATCTACCAAGGCCTTAGCGCCTGCAGGGGTTATACCTACTCGGGTTTCGTGGTCTTTGATTTCTTTAGGGACACCGACGATCAAGGTACATCTACCTCAATGAGTTGAAGTCATCCGAATGATTCCGGGTCACGTCCATACTAAACTTCTACTCACGGGTGTGTTAGTGGAATCTGACAAGGGTGAGCAGGGTGCAGTCGGTATGGTAGGCTTTTCACTGGAGCGGTGCGTGTGGCAAAGAAGCTGATTTCTCGATCGATCGGCGGCCGGTAAGCACCTGAAGGAACATCGAAATTGATTAACTCTCTCATAGCAAAGGTTTTCGGGACACACAACGAGCGTGAAGTGAAGAAGCTGATGCCGCGCGTGGCCAGCATCAATGCGCTGGAGCCCGAAATACAGAAGTTGACCGACGCGGAGTTGCGCGCCAAGACCGACGAATTCCGCCAAAAGGTGCAGGACCGCCTCGCCCAACTGCAGGAACCCCCCGCAGAAGAGCTCGACGCAGATCGCCGGAAAGCTTGGGACAAGGAGCAGAATCAGGCGATCGAAGAGGTGCTGGATTCGATTCTGGAGGAGGCCTTTGCTGTTGTGCGCGAGGCCGGACGCCGAGTCCTGAATATGAGGCACTTTGACGTACAGCTGATCGGCGGCATGGTGCTGCACTCGGGACGCATCGCCGAAATGAAGACCGGCGAAGGGAAAACCCTTGTTGCGACTCTTCCGGTGTATCTGAATGCACTCTCAGGACGTGGCGTGCACGTGGTCACGGTAAATGACTACTTGGCGAAGCGCGACTCGGAGTGGATGGGCAAGCTGTACAGCTTCCTGGGAATGACGGTGGGCGTCATCGTCCACGACCTAGACGACGCGCAGCGGCAGGCAGCATATGCCTGTGACATCACATACGGAACGAACAACGAGTTCGGATTCGATTATCTGCGCGACAACATGAAGTTTGACATGCGCGACTGTGTGCAGCGTGGACACAACTTCAGCATCGTGGACGAAGTCGACTCGATCCTGATCGACGAAGCCCGTACGCCTTTGATCATCAGCGGCGCGAGTGAGGAGTCCACGGACAAGTACGCCCGGGTCAACGTGATCATTCCGAAGCTCGAAAAGGGCGAAGAACTGCCCGGAGCCGAACCGAACGAGAAGATCTATACCGGCGACTTCGTGATCGATGAAAAACACAGGAACGCGATGGTCACCGAAGCGGGCTGGGTAAAGGTTGAGAAGTTGCTGGGTGTGGAGAATATTGCCGACCCGGAAAACTGGGACCTGAAGCATCATGTGGAAGTCGCGGTGAAGGCGCACAACCTCTACAAGCGCGACGTTGAATACGTTGTGAAGGACGGCGAAGTCCTCATTGTTGACGAATTCACAGGACGACTGATGCCGGGACGCCGCTGGTCAGACGGCTTGCATCAGGCCGTGGAAGCCAAGGAAGGCGTGAAGATCGAGCGCGAAAACCAGACGTTGGCGACGGTCACCTTCCAGAACTACTTCCGCATGTATACGAAGCTTGCGGGCATGACCGGTACGGCAGAGACCGAGGCCGCCGAATTCGAGAAGATCTACAAGCTTGAAGTCGTGGTGATTCCGACCAACAAGCCTCTGCTGCGCGTTGAGAATAAGGACGTCGTGTATCGCACGGAGAAGGAAAAGTACTTCGCCGTAGCCGACGAGATCGCGCGCATTCACGAGAATAACCAGCCTGTGCTTGTGGGCACGACTTCGATTGAGAAATCGGAGCGGCTTAGCGATCTTCTGAAGAAAAAAGGCATCAAGCACGTAGTTCTGAACGCGAAATTCCATGAACGTGAAGCCGAGATTGTTGCCCAAGCTGGTCGATATGGCATGGTGACCATTGCCACGAACATGGCAGGCCGCGGCACGGATATCTTGCTGGGTGGCAATCCTGAATTCATGGCCAAGCAGGAAGCCTTGAAGCGCGGACTTGCAACAGCGGTCAAAGCGGTTGCGGGTGGGGTCGAAGCACGCCCCGATGATCCGACGACGGCCTACTGGTACTACCAGGGGCAGGAATTCAGCATTCCGGCAGAGACGTGGGCGGAACTGCTGGCGAAGTACAAGGCTGAAACTGACTCGGAGCACGCGCAGGTGATTAGCGCTGGTGGCCTATTTATCCTGGGCACCGAACGCCACGAGTCACGCCGCATTGACAACCAGTTGAGAGGCCGCGCAGGACGTCAGGGCGATCCCGGCGCTTCGCGGTTCTATCTGTCGCTGGAAGACGACCTGATGAGGATCTTTGCCAAGGAGTGGGTGTCGAACCTGCTCCGTCAGCTTGGCATGGAAGAAGGCATTCCGATCGAGTCTGGCTTGATCACGCGCCGTATCGAAGCGGCACAGAAGGCGGTGGAAGCCCAGAACTTCGAAGCTCGTAAGCATTTGCTCGAGTACGACGACGTGATGAACAAGCAGCGCGAGGCCGTATACAGCCTGCGCCGCCAGTTGCTCGAAGGTTCCGAGCAGAAAGAGATGATCCAGCAGGATTACGTTCGCGACATTCTGGGCGGAATCCTGGAGAAGTTCGCTGGCGAAGATGTTCATCCGGAAAACTGGGACATCAAAGGGCTGAAGACGGAAGTTTACAGCCGCTTCGGAGTGGACATCCTGGCAGAAGGTGTCGAACCGCAGAAGCTCAATCATCACGAGCTAGGGGATGCGATTTTCGATCGGCTGATTGCGCGCTACGAGGCGAAGGAAAAGCTGATCGGCTCGGAGGCCATGCGGCATCACGAGCGCGTGATCATGCTGAGCGTGCTCGACCAGTTGTGGAAAGACCATCTGCTCATGATGGACCACCTGAAAGAAGGCATCGGACTGCGCGGCTATGGGCAGCACGATCCACTGGTTGAGTACAAGAGGGAATCGTTCAACCTGTTCGAAGACATGATGCAGCACTTCGAAGAGGACACCGTCCGCTTCCTGTACATGATGCGCGTGGTCGATGAGAACGGAGACGAGATCAGCTATGCGGCAGCGGTAGGCGGCGGTCCGAGAATGGGCAGCACCGGCGCGGCGGAACAGTTGCAGTACTCCGGCCCCGCGGTTGAGGCTGAACCCGTGCAGCATGCTCCGCGGCGGATGCAGACTTCGCTCGATGATGTCGAAAAGCAGTTCCAGCGGAAGAAAGAGCGGGAACTGGAACAGGCACGTCGTGCGGGAGCAGGTCCGGCAGAAGCCGTTCAGCAGGTGGTTCGCGGCGACAAGATCGGACGCAATGATCCTTGCTACTGCGGCAGCGGAAAGAAGTACAAGAAGTGTCACGGGGCGAATGCGTAAGGCCCCGGCGATTTGGAAGCCCCGGAGCTATGATCCGGGGCTTTTTTAGTTCAAGTTGAGCGAGTGAATCGCTCGATTTCTGCCATCGCAACGGCGTGTAGCAGTACCCCTAACTCACGCGCGTTACTTGTTCCAGGGCCAATCCCTTGATGCTACAAGACAACAGCTCTAGCATTACATCTTCTGCCGTCCCGATTCCATCCTACAGTCGATAACCACAATGAATGGAGGCAGGAATGATAAAGGGCAGAGCACTGTCTACGCTGGTCCTTGCGGGATTGGTGGCCCTCGGAGGTGTCCGCCTCGCAGTGGCACAGGATCAGACCTCGGACAAAGAGCACGCTGCAGACAACACGAAGCAAAACACAAGAGATCGCGACAAGTCAGAACCCACGGCTGATCAGCAGAAAGAGAATACGTCGGACCGTGAACTTGCGCGAAAAGTTCGTCGCGCCATCGTCTCCGACAAGTCGCTCTCGACTTATGCTCACAACATCAAGGTGATAGCCAAAGATGGCACCGTCACACTGAAGGGCCCTGTGCATTCGGACTCCGAGAAACAAGCAGTGGAAGCAAAGGCGTCCGAAGCCGTGGGGCAGGACAAGATCAAGAGTGATATTTCGGTGACCAACAAGCCATCTGCGATGGCCAACCAGTAATAGCTACAGGAGGAATGAATGGCGGGAAAGAATACAGCTGTGTACGGCCTCTACCAGAGTCGGCGTGCCGTTGAGCTCGCTGTAGATGAATTGCGCGCTCACAATTTCCGCAGTGAAGACATCTCCGTACTGTTCTCGGATAACGAGGGTACGAAGGAATTTGCACACGAGAAAGCGACCAAGGCTCCTGAAGGTGCCACAACCGGCGCAAGCACCGGAGCGGTGATCGGCGGCGGACTTGGCTGGCTGGCCGGCATCGGGGCGCTTGCGATCCCCGGTGTTGGCCCACTGATCGCTGCTGGGCCAATCGTCGGAGCTTTAGCTGGTTTGGGTGCTGGCGGTGCCATCGGCGGAATCGCCGGAGCTCTAATCGGCATGGGCATTCCCGAGTATGAAGCGAAGAGGTTTGAGGGACAGGTGAAGCAAGGAAACATCCTGCTCTCGGTGCACTGTGATGACTCCGACTGGACCAGAAGGGCAAAAGACATTTTGAGCCGAACCGGAGCGCAGGATATCTCTTCCGCAGGAGAGGCGTCTGCGGACTTCGAAAAATCCGATCGGCCGTATCGTAAGGTCAGCTGAACAACGCGCTCGGAGTTGTTCGGCGCACAACAGAAAGGGGCGGATCATCCGCCCCTTTTATTTCGCATGCGCTCAACAAAGATTTGCGCAATGAATTTTTTGCGCCGCGTGGTTCATCCAATGAAGACTGTATGCAGACGACACTTTGGTTTGAGCGGAAGTTTGAGTTTGCGTTTCCAGTCGAGTTGTATCCGAATGTATTCGTGAGGCTGCGAGGGACTCCGGCGCGGATGGAGGAGATGCTTCGGGTGTGGCGCGTGAGGTGATGGTGCGCAAGCCAGAGGTAGAGAAGTGGTCCGCGCAGGAGCATGCCGGGCACTTGGCTGATCTTGAATCTCTCTGGTTGGCGCGGGTTGAGGACTTTCTCGAAGGCCGGGGCGCTCTGACCGTTGCGGACTTGGCGAATCGGAAGACCTTCGAGGCAAATCACAATGCGCGGGAGTTGGAGGACATTCTCGGGTGCTTTCGCGCGTCGCGGCGGCGATTGATGGAGCGCGTGGAATCGCTAGACCCTGTGCTCTTGGAACACTCGATGGTCCACCCGCGGCTCAAGCAGCCGATGCGGTTATTGGACCATTTGTATTTCGTCACCGAGCATGATGATCATCACCTGGCGCGTATCTGGGAGATGATCAAGAGCTAGGGTTAGTCACTTCTTAGTCGTGATCTTCACCGGTGGATGGCCGTCGAACGTCAGCGTCGCGGTCATCGAGTCGCGCGCATTGAACTCCTCTTGCGTGAGTGGCAATGAGACGATTACGGATCCGGATGCGCTCTGATTGGGCGCAAGCTTCAGGTCTCGAAATAGTCCTTCACGCGCGTGTTGCTGGAGAGCCGGGAATCCTGCAAAGTAACGTGGAAAGTCGGTCGCCGAGCCGAAATTGTCTGCGAAGTCGGAACCTTTCGCGTGCACGGAAATGTTCACGTTCATCAGCCGAAGAGGCTTCTCAGTCACGTTCTTGAACGTGACGTTCACCAGCGCAATCGAATTGTTCTGTCCGGGGATCGTAACCGCGACTGCATCGTCGATTGATCCAGAGGCAACCGGCTTCGCGCGCAAAATAAACGCGAGAATGCCAACGACCACGGCAACAACCAACATGGCAATTGCCATTGGAACGGCATTGGGCATGGTGTGCTTGAGGCTGTCGAACTCCTCGGTCATTGGGACATGAGCGGCATCGGGTTCGGGAGGTTCGGGGCGTGGTGTTGGGGAGGTCATGGAGGTACACTCCTTTCCACTGATGTGAGATGCCGTCGAGAAGCGGGAACGTTGTTGTGAGTCGCTGGCCCTTGCTCCGCCGGCACATCCCTCATGTGCGCAGCGTTAAGTACTACGATTCTCACGGCAGAGGCAAGAACAAAATGAAATGGAGCATCGTTTGCCTGCGGACGGCAGAATTCCCGAATTGGGCAATCGGAAATGAAAGATGCTGGCGAGAGTTGCTGGTATGCACGGAGGGTAGTGTTCAGGCAGCGGTAAAGTTCGATTTGGCTGTCGGATGTGAGTACAGTTTCTGCGACAGAATGGGCTGCGAACTCTTTTTCACCGAAATCGAAACCCGGGGCTGGTTCTCGTGTTAGATCATCAGAGATGAAATGGAACTCATTGCTGCTTACAGCTATGTATTCAGATTAAGGAGAAGACGATGAAGTCATCGTTACGGTTCAAGATTCTAGTTGCATTTGCCGTGTTGGCGATCAGCGGACTGGCACTTGCACAGGATCAGGATGATCCGCCGAGCCGCGTTATGCGCCTCCAATACCTCCAGGGAGAGGTTTCGATGCAGCCGGGGGGCGTGGATGACTGGGTCGCGGCGGGCCTGAATCGTCCACTCACGACTGCCGACAGAATTTGGACGGATCGCGACGCACGCGCAGAACTGACGATGGCTTCATCAGCACTGCGCATGGGTAGCGAAACGAGTGTCACGATTACGAACCTGAATGATCAGACGACACAGATTGAATTGGATCAGGGCGTCTTGAATCTCGCGGTTCGCTATCTGAATCCGGGCGAAATAGTCGAGGTCGATACCCCGAATTTCGCATACACAGTGACGCGCCCGGGCGACTACCGGTTCGACGTCATCCCCGATCAGGATCAGAGCTGGATAACGGTGCGTAGAGGTGACGGCGAAGTTACCGGGCAGGGAAACGCCGTGCGTGTGCGTGGTGGAGACCAGTTTGTATTCAGCGGAGGGCAGTCGCTTTCATTCACCAGAGGTCGCATACCGGCTCGGGATGGATTTGACGATTGGTGTGCAGTGCGCGAGCAGCGCGAGATCTCCTCGAATTCCGCCAGATATGTAGCAGCAGGAACGGTTGGGTACGAAGACTTGGACGATGCAGGATACTGGGAATCCACGCCAACGTATGGCACAGTCTGGTATCCGCGCATGCATGCGGGATGGGCACCGTATCGCGAAGGACATTGGGCGTGGATTGAACCTTGGGGATGGACGTGGGTTGATGATGCTCCTTGGGGCTTCGCTCCGTTCCACTATGGCCGCTGGGTGTGCGTGCACGACAGGTGGGGATGGGTTCCCGGGCCGGTCGCAGTGCGGCCAGTGTATGCTCCGGCGCTAGTAGCTTGGGTGGGCGGGCCGAGCTTCTCTGTTTCGGTCGGGATCGGAAACGGTGTGGCCTGGTTCCCGCTCGGCTGGCACGATCCTTACATTCCGGCCTATCACGCGAGTCCTCGGTATGCGCGCCAAGTGAACATCTCGAACTCGCGCGTGGTGAATGTGACGGTAATCAACAACTACTACTCAACCACGAACGTGAATGTGCGCAATACGACGATCAACAACATTCACTATGAGAACGTCGTTGTGCGTGGTGCGGTTACGGGCGCTCCGAGCAATGCTTTGGCTGCCGGAAGGCCGCTCAGAGGAAACTTTGTTGTGGTTCCTCCGAATGCGATAGGACGCGCACGCGTTGTGACGGCAGCGGAAGTGGTTCCGACGAAAGAAGCGGTGCTGGGAGGGCATCCTCCTGCGCGAGTGCCGGAGCACGTGGTGATGCCGAGGCGGGACGTGGTGGCGAGAGTGGCTCCTCCTCCACAGCCGGTGAAGTTTGACCAGCAGCGGCCTTTACTGGAGCGGAATCGTGGTGTTCCGCTGGACGCCGCGGCGCGAAACGATCTTCGGAGAGCCAATCCCCCTGCTCCTCGGAACATTCAACCCGCTGGGGCTCCGGTGAATGCCGGAAGGCTGCCAGGGGTAGGTCAGCCGAACGCTCAGCCCGGACGGCCTTCGGTCGTCGGTCAGCCCGCACAGAATCAGCAAGCAGCTAGACCTCCGGTGGTGAATCGGCCTGAGGGGAATCAACAGGTAGGGCGGCCAGACTTCCGGACCCAAGCTCCTGCACAGAATCAGCAGGCAGGCAGACCTCCGCTAGTGAATCATCAACCGGCAACCCAGCCCATTGGTAATCAGCAGGTAGCGAAACCGACCGCTCCTTCGAATACGGTTCAGCGTCCGGTTCCGCAGCCTCCGAATGCAACCGTGAACCAGGAAGAGAATCGACCTGGACGCAATGTGCCACGGCCTCCACAGGCTGGCGGAATGCAGTATCCGGCGGGGCGTCCGAATGACAATCAGCAGCGGACTCCCGCGTCCTCATATGGCAACACTGGGCGTCAGGCGCCCGCGGCGAGTGTGCCAAACGTACAGCAGGGAGCTCCCGTACGGGATACGCCGCCTCCGGTGCGTGCGGTGGCTCCGCCTCATGATGCAAGGCCGAATCGGGATGTTCCGCAAGGACGTGAGGTGGTTCCGTCCGTTCCGCCTCGCAGCACGATGCCGAGCCGCGACGTTGCTCCTGCGCGTGAACCGGTCCCACCTCGTCAGCAGCCAGTACCGGCTCCGGCACGCAACACGCAGCCTCCTGTGAGGGAAGCGGCGCCGCAGCGCCCGCAACCACAGGCGAGGGAAGTCGCACCTGCGCGTCCGCAAAGTCGCGAGGCCGCTCCTCCGCGTGAAGTTGCTCCGGTAAGAAATGTACAAGCGGAGCGTCCGCAAGGAGAACATCGCAATGCTCCGCCTCCGGCGAAAGACAACAAGGATAAGGACCGGAACGACAAGTAAGACAAGCGAAGGGCAATAAATGCGGGCCTGCGAGGGCCCGCATTCTTTTGCTCGAAGGAAAGCTAGTTCCAGCGTTTCAAACTAGGCCACGCCTGCTGGAAATCCATGTGGAGGCCCTGGCAGTAGTAGATGTCGAAGTGCTCTTCAGTTCGGGACAATGGATGCTCGACGTGGCCGACAACTCGCACCGAGTCGCATTGGCGCCGAAGGGCCTCATCGTCACGAGATCCGAGATCTATCACGTCGGGGCGATGATAATTGCGCGGTCCCCAGAGGAAGTAACTCTGGTGGCCAGAGAGAGCTTTGGGAAGCCCATAGCGTGGACCGAAGAAGTCGATTGCGCCTGCCTCTCCGTAGTTATCGGCCCAAATAGCCGTGTTTTGTTTCTGTTCTGGAGTGAGTGAGTTGTAGAAGGCGGCCGCTTTTGCAGCCATTTCATCCCATCCGAACATGTCAGCATAAAGCTGCGGCAGGGCTGCGGCGCGGTGGTGCTCAAATTCAGGTGGCTTGATTCCGGTGATCTGTACGTATTTCTGGAACTGAGGGACGGTGAGGACCGGTACGAGGATCGGCATGGCGAGAACGAACACGACCATCGCCAGAGCGCCGATAGTGGCGGGGATCCAGCGCAGACGCGGACGGTTGCTCCACTCTGTCACGGCGACGGCACCGGCAGCGAACATCAGTGGATAGACAGGAGCGAGGTAATAGTTCTTCGCCTTCATCAACATCATCAGGATGTAGAACGCTGCAAAAGCAACGCCAAGGGGACGATACCGTTTGCTGCGCAAAAGGAAGATGAGTCCGCAGATAACGACGAGCATCGAGACGGGATTGACAATTTGAAGTTGCTGCAGGAAGAAGGCGAGCGGTGGCAAGGCGACGTCGCGTCCATTGTGACGAATGTTGGACATGAGCTCAAGGAAGGGGAAATGGCGACTCCACTGCCAGAGTAAATTCGGCAGAGGGATGAGGACAGCGATCAGCACGCCAAGCCAGAACCTGGGCGTTGCGAGCCAGCGACGCCAAGAGGTGATGAGCGTTCCCAGCAACAAGGTGAATAGGAAGAAGACCACTCCGTACTTGTTCAGTATGGTGACGCCCGTGAGTGCTCCGAACCAGATCCAGAGCCGCACATTTCTGGTGTTTTCAAGGCGCACAAGGATGAGCGCAAGGAGTGTCCAGAAAACGAAGTCGAAGATATTCATCGTGAACAGGTGCGCCATGCCCATCATGACCGGCATGGAAGCGGCGACGATCGCGGCGAAGATTTCGGAAAGACGGGAGCCGCCTAGTTCACGGGCAAGGCGGGCTGTGATCCACACGCTGGCCGCTGCAGCGA
This sequence comes from Koromonas humicola, assembly GCF_059726255.1. Taxonomy (NCBI): domain Bacteria; kingdom Pseudomonadati; phylum Acidobacteriota; class Terriglobia; order Terriglobales; family Koromonadaceae; genus Koromonas; species Koromonas humicola. Next base: position 2,348,984 of record NZ_AP040873.1, on the reverse strand, counting down.
GCGCTGGCAGCAGACGCAGTGCATAGAGCGAAGTTCCAATAGTGTGTTCAAGCAGCCACGCTGTCCAGCAGATGAGCGGAGGCTGATCGACATAACCCCACGCGGGATGCTCTCCGCAGGCAAAGTAGTAGAGTTCATCGCGGAAATAGCCGTAACGCGGCGACAATGCCATCAAAAGCGCGAAAACAGCGCCTGAGATAATCCACACCGCAGAGGGTGTAGCGCGTGTCGTCGCTGGACTAGAGATGGACGGCGTGGAGACGTCAGGAAATGTGCTCATCGAGGTCCTTACCAGGGGGAGTCCTTGCACGAAAAGATACGCCGATTTGCGCAGTGCGGTTCCGTATTGAATGACGCGGAACTACGGCCGAGGTGCGCCACATTCCTCAAAAGTCATGTTCTGGGCCGGGCTGCTGGTGCGCTGCTTCCATTGTGAGAACATCTCGGCATAGGACGACGTGATGTAATCGCGCTCGACGATGCCAAGGACTTTGGCTGTGCGGTCGATCCAGTCGGGAGAGCCTTCGATCTCAGCAATAACGCCGATGGGCGTGCGGTCTATCACGACTTCGCCTTCGCCGTCGGTCCACTCAGCGCGGTACTTCTCATATCGGAATGAGGGACGGTAGCCAAGAGCCGTGAGGATCGCGTGCATCTCTTCACCTTTGGCGAGTCCGGTTTCGTGTTCAATGCGGCTCTTGTGCTTGGTGGCTGTGCCGCGAGTCTTGTGCGTGATCCTCCACTTATCGCAATAGAGGCGGAGGCGAAGCACCTCACCAGCGCGGCGCAGGTCACCGGATGCATTGTCGTAGAGAGTGTTGGACTCGAAGGTGGAGGGAGTGGCTTCGTGCAAGCCCGCAGCGGCAAGCGAACGGAGAAGAGAGTCAACGTCGTGGACGAGAAACTTGATTTCGACTTCGTCGTTATTGTGGGCCGTCATGAGATGCTCAGGATAATGGAAAGTCGACGTGAGAGGCAAAACCCGCGGTTGCAGTGAGTGATCACGGGCATCGTTCGGCCGCGCGTGTTCGCGTTTTTACACGCAGAACAACGCGGCCCGCACCGATAGAGGCTGCTGAGGTCAGGCGGCGTTCTTGGCCTGGATGTTGATGCTTTCGGCAAGTCCGGTAAGCATTTGGTCGGCTTCCTTTTCCTGATTCAGAATCTCCTCAAGTGTCTGCTCAACCGGTTTCAATCCGAGTTCGCGTGCGTAGGTCTTGGCTGATCCGTATCCGGCAATCTCGTAGTGCTCAACCCGCTGTGCTGCAGTGATGATGCCGGCATCGCGTACCTCCGGGTTTCTCACTTTGCCAAGCAGACCTTCCCCTTCGGCAATGATGCCTTGCATCCCTCGACAGGTCTCGCCTTCAGGTTCACGTCCGAGGGATTGGAACACCTGGCGCAAGCGTGAAATCTGTTTAATCGTGATGTCGTAATGCTGCTGAAGAGCATTCTTGAGATCGTTACTGCTGCAATTCTCAATGAGCTTTGGCAGCGCTTGTATGATCTGCTGCTCGGCGTCGTAGAGATCCCGGAGTTGCTCGACGAAGAACTGATTAAGGTTATCGATTTCGAGTGCCATGTTTCTCTCCTCGGCGAATACGATGTTGGCGCCATGGCTCCGTTTGCCCCGACATTTCGAGCCAAGAACACGTGCTGTGAGAAGGAAGCGCTGTGTCTGCAGTAAGACGAAGTCACAGGGCCGTGTAGAGGCTGACCACGGTGTGACTTCGTCAGAAACGATGCAATTAGCCGCGATGCGATTGTAGAAGGCGATCGGCGGTGATAGCGAAGAGAATGAGCATGGAGATGAAGCCGTTGGTGGTAAAGAAGGCGGCATTCAAGCGGCTCAAATCATTAGCCTTCACAAGAGTGTGCTCATAGAAGAGCGCAAGGCCGGTGATGGCGACGCCAATGATGGCGAGGTGGCCGAGTCCGAAGCTCCATAGCATCCAGGCGAAGAAAACGAACGCAATGATGTGGAACATGCGCGCGAGGCGGAGAGCTCCGGCGATTCCGAAAGACGACGGCACCGAATGCAGGCCGCTGGCGATGTCGTAGTGATAATCCTGGCAGCTGTAAAGGATGTCGAAGCCTCCACCCCAGAACATGACAGCGGCAGTCACGATGAGCATTCGCGGGTCGAGCGTGCCACGAACGGCAACCCAGGCGGCAGTGGGGGCGATTCCCATTGCGAACCCGAGAAACAGGTGAGCCCAGCGGGTGAAGCGCTTTGTGTAGGAATAACCGCAGATAATAACCAGGGCAACGGGTGACAAGCGGAATGCGAGCGGATTTAGCATCCAGGCTGCGAAGAAGAAGATCAGGGATGTAGCGAGGGTGAAGCCAAGAACGAACGCGCGAGTGAGAAGTCCGGCAGGAATGGCGCGAATCGATGTGCGCGGGTTGAGCGCATCAATATCGGCATCGACCAATCGATTGAAGGCCATCGCGGCAGAGCGTGCAGCGATCATCGCAATGCAGATCCAGCCCAGCGTGCGGAGTGGGGGAATGCCATTCGCAGCGATGACCGCGCCAGTAAGTCCGAAAGGAAGCGTCAGGAACGAATGCTCCCACTTAATCATTTCCAGCGTAACGCGGATATTGTGTAAGACGTTGTGCAGCATGTATCGTGCGACTCGCGAACAGAGATTCAGGTCTGAGGCTATTGTATCGTGCCCGCAAATTCTGCACCGCAGGGATGTGCGTGTCATCAGAAGAAAGTAAGAGGACTATGTTCGATGAAGAAAAGACAACTCGGTCATTCTGGAATTGAAGTTCCTACGCTTTGCTTTGGCGGAAACGTGTTTGGATGGACAGCCGACGAGAATCGCAGTTTTGAACTGCTGGATGCGTTGCTGGGGAGCGGACTGACCTTCGTTGATACGGCGGATAGCTACTCGACTTGGGCTCCGGGAAACAAGGGCGGAGAGTCGGAAACAATCATCGGGAAATGGTTCAAGGCACGCGGGAATCGTGACAAAGTGATCCTCGCCACGAAGGTAGGCTCCCCGATGGGCGAGGGGAAAAAGGGATTGTCAGCGAAGTACATCCGCGCGGAAGTAGAAGAATCATTAAAGCGGCTACAGACGGACTACATCGACTTGTATCAATCTCATCGCGATGACGAGAGCACGCCACAAGAGGAGACTCTGCGCGTGTATGCGGAGCTGATCAAGGAAGGGAAGGTTCGCGCGATCGGGTGTTCGAACTTCACGGCAGAGCGGATCGAGTCTTCGCTGGACATCAGCCGGAACATGAATCTGCCACGATACGAGACTCTGCAACCGGAGTACAACCTGTATGACCGCGGCAAGTATGAATCGACGCTGGAACCGGTTTGCTTGAAGCACGGGTTGGGAGTGATTCCATATTTCTCCCTGGCTAGCGGGTTCCTGAGTGGAAAGTACACCTCGGCAGAGCAGGCAGCCAGCGTTCCGAGGGCAGGGATGCTGAAGAAGTATTTCAACGACCGGGGAATGAGGATTGTTCAGGTGCTGAACGAGGTTGCGCGTGAGTTGAACGCGAAGCCTGCGCAGGTTGCGCTTGCATGGCTTATGGCGCGCCCGAGTATTACGGTTCCGATTGCGAGCGCAACGAAGGTGGATCAATTGCAGGAACTCATCGGAGCTACGAAGGTTGAGCTTTCGGCAGAGCTCGTCGAGAAATTGAATCAGGCGAGTTCTGAGACCGTGGCAGCGTAGTGACGGTTAGGCCGAGAACCTAACGATAGCGAGTTTTGCGGTTCGGTGCATCCTACAGAGGCGGCCGATTCTGTCGCCGCCGCAGGTGGATACCTGTGACACTTTGGAGAGGTGCTCTGGATGAAGTCTTTTCTGTTGCTGGTAGGGGTGTGGGGAGTCGTTGGCTGGATGCTGTCTCAAACACCGAAAGCACGCAATGTTGTTCCGGCCGAGGAAGCTGCTGAGAAGCTGAGAGAAGCGTGGGGAGACACTCACGCCGCTGCCTGATTTACCTGAAGAGGATCTTGAGGCCGCGTGCGAGGCCAGATACCGCCAAGCACGCGTGCTCTCAGCTTTTTATGGCAGCAGATTCCGATTCGCTTGAGATATGATTGAGAGATATGTCGGATATTCGTTTCCCTATTGCGACTCCGCGCCACGAGTTCTCAACTGATGACGCGAGGCTCAAGCCGATCCACGAAAAGGTGATTGCCGGTGAGCGCCTCGACGAGAATGACGGCCTGACGCTTTACCGTACTGCCGACGTTTTGGCCGTGGGTTGGCTGGCTAACTACGTGCGCGAGCGTATGCACGGCAACATCGCGTATTTCAACGTGAATCGCCACATCAATCACACGAACGTTTGCGTTGCAGCATGCCGGTTGTGCGCATTCGGGCGCAAGAAGGGAACCGAGGGCGCCTATACGATGGCGCTGCAAGAAGTGTTTGATTCGGCTGCCTCGGGCTATACAGAAGCTGTGACGGAATTCCACATTGTGGGCGGCCTGCACCCTGAACTTCCTCTGCAGTACTTCCTCGACATGCTTTGCGGGTTAAAGCAGAGGTTTCCTCAGGTGCATTTGAAGGGCTTCACGATGGTTGAGATTGCCTTCTTCGCTAAGCTGAACAAAATGTCGATCCGGGATGTGTTGCTGAAGCTGAAAGAGGCAGGACTGGACTCGATGCCGGGTGGCGGAGCAGAGATCTTCTCGGAACGCGTGAGAGCGATTATTTGCGATCACAAAATTGACGGAAACGAGTGGCTGGAAGTTGCACGCGAGGCACATTTACTTGGCATCAAGTCGAATGCGACGATGCTATACGGGCACATTGAAGGTGATGAGGACAGGGTGGATCATCTGCTGAAGCTGCGCGCGTTGCAGGATGAGACAAAGGGGTTCCAGACCTTTATTGGACTGTCTTTCCACCCGGATAACACGGTGTTGCAGCATCTACCGTGGACCACGGGAATGCTGGATTTGAAGCAGATTGCAGCGGCTCGATTAGTGTTGGATAATTTCCCGCACATCAAGGCGTACTGGCAAATGCTGACGCCGAAGATTGCGCAAATTGCGTTGCGATTTGGTGCCGACGATATTGATGGCACGGTGGTCGAAGAAAAGATATATCATGATGCCGGTGCGACTACTCCGCAGGGCATGACTCGGCAGGATCTCATTCGATTGATCGAAGCCGCGGGGCGCGTGCCAGTAGAACGCGATACATTATATCGTCCTGTGACGCGCACGGAAACGTCAGTCACGGTTACGGTGTAGCGCGTATCGTAAATAGGGTTTTGGCCGTCATCTTTCGAGATGGCGGCTTTTGTTTGTGCACTGTCGAAGAGCTGTACAGAATGTTCCCACCATGGTGTGCGGTTAATCACCCTAGAGGGTGCAACCGCATTCTTTTTGCTTGCCTCTTTTCAAAACAGTGATAAATTCCACGGGTTTAGGGACCGTACCTGTTGAAGGCATCGATCTAAACGAGGCTCGCAGATGAACGTCCATTTTACTTACAAGCTGAATAAGTCCTCGCAGATTGAGGAGTTCCTTCAGACGCAAATCGACAAGATGAAACCGCGGCTGCAGGTGTTCAATCCGGACATGGTGTCGCTGCGTGGATTGTTCGAGGAGGCTCCGAAATCGGGGTTTAGGGTCTCGCTGAATCTGCGCTTGCCTGCCGGGCAGATGGCCGCACGCTCAAGCGGCGACACTCTTCCAGCAGCCATCAGGATTGCATTCGAGGATCTGACCGAACAGCTTCGCAAGCACAAGGAACACTTGCGAAGTCAGTACAAGTATCCGCGCGTGCGTGGCGCAGAACGGCAGCGAGTGGAACCAACAACGGCGTTCGAGGAGACGCTTGCCGCCGTAAAGCCGGAGAAGATTTCATCCGGTGACGTCACGGGCTTTGTGAATGGAAACCTGGAACGTCTCCGCCGTTTCATTGATCGCGAATTGCGATTCCGCCGCAACAGCGGACAGCGCAGATTGGAGGAAATCAGTCCGGAAGAAGTGCTGGACGAAGTAATCGCTACTGCGCTTGATGAGAAGCGGCCGCGTCCGGAGAAGATCGCGCTTGAACCCTGGTTGTACCGTCTGTCGCGTTCGGCTATGGACAGGCTGGCGAATCAGCTTGATGCCGGGGACAAATCGATTCGGTTGAACGATAGCGACTCACACCCGGTACCAGATTCGGACGGGGAGGAGATGATGCAGTTCTATCATCCCGACGAGAGCCTGACGAATGAGAATCTGATTGCGGACCGCCGCGGCAGCACACCTGAAGATGAGGCTTCGCACGAAGAGCTGATGGCGATGGTAGAGCGCGCACTGCGCGGAGCTACTAAGACGCAGCGAGAGGCATTCATGCTGTTTACGTTGGAAGGTTTCAGGCTCTGGGAAATTGCAGCGATCACCGACCGGACACCAGAACAGGTTCAGGCAGACGTGACTGTGGCACGCGAGCACCTGAAACGTTCGCTGTTGAGAATAGGACAGCGCAGGCAGAAATTGGTAGCTCCGACAAAAGCGGAGAGAAGCGCCTAACTGGTCATTGCAGTCACTGACACTAATTGGCTGAATAGATTTCTTCGAATCGACATTGCCCACATTCATGCCGTGCGGATGTGGGCAACTTTGTATTCAGATGAGATTAGAGAAGGCGAGACATAAACTCGTGAGCGCGAGCACCCAGACGCATGCGGAGATGCGCAAGAGCTTTGCTGTGAATTTGTGATACGCGAGATTCGGTTTTGCCGATGCTGCGGGCGATGCGCAACATGGTCCATTCCTTGAAGTAGTAGCAAATCAAAACGTAGGCTTCGTCGGCGGGAAGAGCCCGAATGAAACGCGCCAGTTCGCGCTGCGATTCTCGCTGGTGACAGATGCAGTCGGGGCGACATTCTGGATTGTCCGCGATCGTATCTTGCACGCTCTGTCGCTCGGTATCTTCCTGGGCCTCGAATTCAACTTCCTGATGCTCCTGAACAGCCTGCGCGAATTCGTAGAAGGTGTTCAGGTCCATGCCCATGAAATCGGCGACTTCGTCGCTGTCGGGCTTGCGTCCGAGTTTGGATTGGAGGACCCGTGTTGCACTGTCGAGCTTTTGCTGGCGCGTGCGGAAATAGCGGGAAGCCCAATCAAGCTCGCGAAGGCTGTCGAATATGGCTCCGGTGATGCGGATGCGAGCGTATTGCGCGAACGGGAGATTGCGATTCGGCCCGAAGCGCCGCGCGGCATCGATTAGGCCCATGGAACCTGCCTGAACCAAATCATCGAGCTGAACTGATGAGGGGAGACGGCGCATGATGGAACGTGCGATCTGCTTTACATCGTCTAGATGGCAGAGGATCAACTCCTCCTGCATAGCAGGAGAGAGCGAGTCCGCAGAAGCCGATTCAGGTTCTGCCAGTGGAAGAAAAGGAAACGGGATCGCTACAGACGCCGGGATTAGTTGGGTGCTGCTCATTGGGCGCCTCTCCTATGCTGGGCAAGATTCCAGAGGCAGCAAAATTGTGTGCTCATCGGACTCCTCTGGAGCGTCCGCTCGGTTGCGGTACACCCGTCGACCTATTCATCGGCAGCAATACGAGAAACTTTAGGGAAAAGTGAGTGGGTGATCAGAAGGTCAGAGGTGGTGGGTACGGAATCGCGCTAAAGGTCAAAACGAAGGGAGGGCCGCGCAGCCCTCCCCACTGGAAAGTCCATCGGGACTAGCTTCGCGGAGCCAATTCCCAGCCATGATCCCCTTTAATCAGGACGATCGAAGCCTGGCTCGGGTCGGCATGGTAGTACTTGGCACCATGTTGATCAATCAGCATGCTTCGCTGATAGGTCGGCAGGGTCTGTACGTACTTGCCGTTGATGTCGAAGAGTTCTCCTGCCTTGGTGGTCTGCCACGTCCACGTGTACTGAACCTGGAATGCTTCCTGGTTCAATCGCGTCATATTGCCTACGGCGACTAGCTTTCGCGTCGCCAGAGGCACGGTGTACGCGATGGTCTGATCCTTGGGAATGCCCTTGACGTTCAGGTCGGAAAGAAGTTGCTTGCCGTCATTCGTCAAGTCGACCTTAGCTGTCGTTCCCTTGGTCTTTGTGACCTTCAGGATTCCGGCTTTTTCGAGTAGTACGTAGTGAGGATCGGTTGGGGGGTCTGCAGCGAAGTAGCTTAAGTTACCGGTGTGGAAGGTTACTGTGACAGCATCGAAGTTCTTCAGCTTGATTTGTACCGCCGCAGTCGCCTCATCGGGTTTGGGCTTCTGCTTACCCTCGTAGATAACCACGCCTAAACCGCCGACGAAGAGTCCCACCAGCAGCAGGATTATTAAAACCGGGCCAAAACTGGAACCTTCCTTCTTCTCCATTTCAATTTCTTGTTCAAACATATAGGTGCCCTCCGAAGTGGGACCGCTTACAACTTGCTTCAGCAGAGCCCAGAGCTCCGCCGGCGACATCATATGCCCGTTTTGGCAATCAGGCGAAGAAAAATCTACCGCTCCGAAGCAGCGTTGTTTCAGGGATGAGCTGAGTGGAATGTGCTCAGAATGCGGGAAAACTCTGGGTTAAATCAGTGGTCACCATCAGGATGGGGGTGCAGGTTGCGAAATCATCAGGCCGGATTTCATTCTTGGAAGCTTCGAGATGTAGGATAGGTGGTTCGAGTCTGCACCATAAGAGGAACATAGAGTGAATCCTTCCGATAATCGCGAGCAAGTAGGACAGGAAGTACTGGAAACACGTGAATGGCTAGATTCATTGGACTACGTTCTGGAAAACGGTGGACCGGAGCGGGCAGGGCGACTGCTTCAGCAGTTAGCACTGCATACAGCCCGATCTGGCTATCGACTTCCTTTCTCAGCCACTACTCCCTATCAAAATACGATTCCATCGGTTAAGCAGCCGCCGTTCCCCGGAAGTCAGGAACTGGAGCGCCGAATCAAGAGCCTCGTTCGCTGGAACGCTTTGGCCATGGTCATGCGGGCGAATAAGCGCCAGGAAGGCATTGGCGGACATATCTCTTCCTATGCATCTGCGGCGACGCTGTACGAGGTGGGCTTTAATCATTTCTTCCGCGCGCAGACTCCGGATGGCGATCGCGATCTGGTGTTCTTCCAGGGGCATTCGGCTCCAGGAATCTACGCCCGAGCGTTCCTCGAAGGCCGCATTTCAGAGAAGAAGCTGGAGAACTTCCGTCGCGAAATGGCTGACGGAGGCGGGCTGAGTTCTTATCCGCACCCGTGGCTCATGCCAAACTTCTGGGAGTTCCCAACCGTATCGATGGGATTGGGACCGATCCAGGCGATTTACCAGGCGCGCTTCAATCGCTACCTTGAGAACCGCGGTCTAAAGCAGTGCAATCAGGGTAAGATTTGGGCATTCCTCGGCGATGGCGAGACGGATGAACCGGAGTCGCTCGGCGCTATCACATTGGCTTCGCGCGAACGGCTCGACAACCTGATCTTTGTGATCAACTGCAACCTGCAGAGGCTCGATGGGCCCGTGCGCGGCAATGGAAAGATCATCCAGGAACTGGAAGCGATCTTCCGCGGCGCTGGCTGGAACGTCATCAAGGTCATCTGGGGCACAGATTGGGATCAGTTGATTCAGAAAGACCGCGACGGACTGCTGGTGAAGCGCATGGGAGAGATGTGCGATGGCCAGTACCAGAAGCTCTTTGTTGAAAGCGGCGCGTACTTCCGTCAGAACTTCTTCGGCGTCGATCCCCGACTGCTGAAGATGGTCGAGCACCTGAGCGATGAACAGATCGAAAAGCTACGCTTGGGCGGACACGACCCGATCAAGGTTTACACCGCATACAAGGCAGCGGTCGAGCACACCGGTTCGCCAACAGTGATCCTGGCGAAGACGATCAAGGGCTACGGGTTGGGCGAAAGTGGCGAAGGCAGGAACATTACGCACCAGCAAAAGAAGATCAATGACGAGGAGTTGCTGATCTTCCGTTCGCGGTTTGGTATTCCAATCCCAGACGAGAAACTGCACGACGCCCCGTTCTATCGTCCTCCTGACGACAGCCCGGAAATCCAGTACATGCGCGAGCGCAGGAAGCAGTTGGGCGGGTATTTGCCTGAACGCAAAATGCGCGCACCGAAGCTGGAGCCGGTCAGCGACGACCTGTTCAAGGAGTTTTACGATGGAACAGAGGATCGCAAGGTTTCTACCACGATGGTGCTTGTGCGCATGATTGCCAAGATGCTGCGCGACAAGAAGATCGGCAAGCTGATTGTGCCGATCATTCCTGACGAAGCTCGTACGTTTGGCATGGAAGCGCTGTTCCGGCAAGTGGGTATCTACTCGAGCGTAGGACAGAACTACGAACCCGTCGATATGGACACCTTGCTGTACTACAAGGAAGCCAGGGACGGTCAAATTCTGGAAGAGGGAATCACGGAAGCGGGAGGAACCTCGGAGTTCATCGCCGCGGGAACGTCTCCGGCGAATCACGGCATCAACACGATTCCGTTCTTTATTTACTACTCTATGTTTGGCCTGCAGCGAGTAGGCGACCTGGCATGGGCGGCTGGCGACCAGAGGGCGAAGGGCTTCCTGTGCGGCGGCACAGCGGGACGCACGACGCTAGCTGGCGAAGGTCTCCAGCACCAGGATGGGCACAGTCATCTTTTGGCTTATCCGGTTCCCAACCTGCTGGCGTATGATCCGGCTTTCGCGTTCGAGATAGCGATCATCATCCAGGAAGGCATTCGGCGGATGTATGTGGAACAGGAAGACGTCTTCTACTACATCACGGTGATGAACGAGCCGTGGGCGCAGCCGCATATGCCAGAAGGCGCTCGCGAAGGCATTCTGAAAGGCATGTATCGCTTCCGAGCTTCGGACAAAAAGGACTCCAAGCTGAAAGCCCAGCTATTTGGCTCAGGCGCAATGATGCTGGAAGTGCTCAGGGCTGCAGAAATCCTTGAAGATAAGTACAAGGTTGCGTGCGATGTTTGGAGCGTAACAAGCTACAAGGAACTCTACAGAGAAGGCAACAGTTGCGAGCGCTGGAATATGCTGCATCCGGCGTCGGCGCCGCGCGAAGCGTACGTCACATCGCAGTTGAAGGACACGGAAGGCGTATTGGTGGCGGCTACCGATTATGTGAAGGCGTTGCCAGAGTCGATCTCGCAGTGGATGCCGCGACCGCTGATTGCGCTCGGTACCGACGGGTTCGGGCGTTCTGAGAGCCGTGCGATGCTGCGCGACTTCTTCGCCGTCGATGCCAAGCACATTGTGCTCGCGACGCTTACAGGCCTACTGCGTGAAGGCAAGCTGAAGCCCGCCGATGTGAAGAAGGCAGTGACGGAGCTTGGTATAGACGCCGAGAAACCGGATCCTTTCTACGTGTAGTCCAGGGGTTGTGTTGAATTGACATTTGATCCGCCTGGGAGCGGATGCGAGACTCCGCTTCCAGGCCTGACAAGACAGGCGCGGTCCGCTGGGCCCGCAAACATTGAAAGGAAACGCTGTGCCTACAGAATTCAAACTCCCCGAACTTGGTGAAAACATCGAGTCCGGCGACGTGGTTCGGATCGCGGTTACCGCCGGAGAGTCGATCAAGGAAGGGCAGGCCGTTGTCGAGTTGGAAACAGACAAGGCCGTTGTGGAAGTGCCCTCGACAGTGAACGGAGTGATCGATCAGGTTGTTGTGACCCCTTCACAGCGTGTGAAAGTGGGGGATGTACTGTTCACATATTCGGCCAACGATGGCGGAACGCCTGAGGTAAAGAGTGCTGCGCCGGAACAGGGCATAGCAGAACCAGCTACGACCGAGGTGGTTCAGGAAGACAAACCGAAGGTGGACGCGCAGACGGTCGAGCAGAGTGTCCCCGAATTGCGAGCGTCGGCAGTGAACGCGTCCAGCGCGGAATTTGTACTACCAGAGCTCGGAGAAAACATTGAGGCGGGCGATGTGGTGCGAGTCGCCGTCGCTCCGGGCGACCAGGTGAGCGCGGGCCAGACGGTACTTGAGTTGGAGACCGATAAAGCCGTCGTGGAAGTCCCTTCCAATGTCAGTGGCACCGTAAGTGAAGTGAAAGTGAAGGCGGGGCAGAAACTCAAGGTTGGCGATCTGGTCTTTACGGTTGCGGCCACAGGCGGCGGCGCTCCGGCACCGGCGACTCCTGCTCCTGCAGCCCCTGCCAAACCGGAGTCAAAGCCGCAAGAGAGCCAGGCGGACATGAACTCGATGGCCATGGCGCGGCACACGTTCCGCTCGGCACGCACGCTGGAAGGCAAGACTGAGGAAGAGGCCTTTCCTCCAGATGCTCCGCCGCAGGTCGATCACGAACACCATCCTGCGGGCCTTGAGAAGACGGCAGGGCATGAGCATCGTACCGTTCCCGCCGCCCCCATCGTTCGCAAACTTGCGCGCGAAATCGGCGTGGACATCTACATGGTGAAGGGAACCGGCCCAAGTGGACGCATCACCGAAACAGACGTGAAGGCATTCGCCAAAAACGTCTTTGCGCGGATGGCCGACGAACAGGCTGCAATGCGAGCGGTTCCGGGCATTTCAACTGCGGTCCCCAAACTGCCGGACTTCAGCCGTTGGGGGAAGGTTGAGAAGGTTTCGCTGCGCGGCATCCGCCGCAAGACGGCCGAACACCTCGCAATGGCTTGGAATGTCATTCCGCACGTCACCCAATTCGACAAAGCGGATGTGACCGAGTTGGAAGAGCTGCGCAAGCGCTTCGCTCCAAAGGCGGAGAAGCAAGGTGGCAAGATGACGATGACAGCGATCGCGCTGAAGGTCGTTTCATCGGCTCTGAAGGCATTCCCGCAATTCAACGCTTCGATCGATATGGTCAGCGAGGAGATAGTTTACAAGCGCTACATCAATATTGGTGTGGCGGTGGATACAGAGCGCGGATTACTGGTTCCGGTGATTCGAGATGTGGACAAGAAGAACATTATCGAGTTGGCGGTCGAGCTGTCGAACATTTCTAAGAAGACTCGGGACAAGAAGCTGACTGCCGAGGATATGGAAGGCGGTTCATTCACGATCACAAACCTGGGCGGCATTGGTGGCACATCGTTTACGCCAATCGTGAATCATCCTGAAGTTGCGATTCTCGGAATGTCGCGTTCGCACGCGGAGCCAGTGTGGATCAATGACCGGTTCGAGCCGCGCACGATGTTGCCGTTATCGGTATCCTATGATCATCGCATCATCGACGGCGCGGATGCTGCGCGCTTCACACGATGGATTGTGGATGCGCTGGAGCAGCCGTTCCTGCTGTCGGTGCAAGGCTAAGAAGGTATGGTTGCGGAGGGGGCTGTGGGTCGAGGTTCCTCTCCGCGTGTTGTGAATCTTCCTCACCGGTGAACCGCTCTGTAGGAGTAGCGTTCTGAGGCGGGAAGTTTCGGGGCCTGTGTGGCTCGACCAAATCAAGAATTCTGGAAGCGAGAAATGTCGAACACGAACGTAAAAGTTGCGGTGATTGGCGGCGGCCCGGGTGGCTACGCCGCTGCCTTCTTAGGGGCCGATCTCGGCCTTGACGTCACTCTTATCGATGCGGAGAAGAACCCTGGTGGAGTGTGCCTCTACCGTGGGTGCATTCCGTCAAAAGCACTACTGCACGTATCCGCACTTATCAATGAATCGAAGCACGCGGCAGCATGGGGAGTGGAATTCGCGGCTCCGAAGATCGACGTGGCAAAGCTTCGCGCCTTCAAGGAAAGCGTTGTGGCGAAGCTGACCGGCGGTCTCGGGATGATGTCGAAGCAGCGCAAGGTCAATTACATCCAGGGCGAGGCCAGCTTTGTAAACTCCACAACCTTGAAGGTGAAGAAGGTAGCGGGCGGCGAAGAAACGCTGCAGTTTGACAAGATCATCATCGCGACCGGATCTTCTCCGGCACGTCCAGGCCCGCTGGCTGCAACGGGCGCAAACATTCTGGATTCGACCGGAGCGTTAGATCTGAAGGATGTCCCCAAGACGTTCCTCGTTATTGGCGGCGGCTATATCGGACTGGAACTCGGATCGGTTTATGCCACGCTGGGATCAAAGGTCGATGTGGTCGAAATGACACCGGGCCTGCTGCCGGGTGCCGACCGAGATCTGATTCCGCCGTTGCAGAAGCGGCTGGAAAAGCTATTCAACAAGATCATGTTGAACACGGCCGTCACTGCAGTGAAGGATGAAATTTCGGGCGTGAAGGTCACGTTCAAGGATCCTGACGGCAAGGTGGAAGAGAAGACCTATGACAAGGTTCTGGTGTCGGTAGGAAGGCGTCCAAACTCGAAAGTTCCGGGACTTGAAAACACGAAGGTTAAGGTCACAGAACGCGGGTTCATCTCCGTCAACAAGCAGTTGCAGACGGACGACCCTTCTGTATACGCCATTGGCGACGTCGCGGGCGATCCAATGCTGGCGCACAAGGCTTCGCATGAAGGGCGTACAGCGATGGAGCATATTGCAGGGCACAAGGTGGAGTTCGCGCCATATGCGATTCCGGCGGTCGTGTTTACCGATCCGGAGATAGCGTGGGCAGGACTGACGCAGACGGAAGCCGAGGCGAAGGGAATCGAAGTGGATATCGTGAAGTTCCCCTGGGCTGCTAGCGGACGTGCAGTCACACTGGATCGCACTGAGGGATTGACGAAGCTGCTGATCGACAAGAAGACCGAGCGCGTACTTGGCGGCGCAATCGTTGGAGTAGGCGCTGGCGACATGATCGCCGAAATTGTGCATGCCATCGAAATGGCGGCGACGGCTTACGATCTGGGACACACGATTCACCCGCATCCCACCCTGTCGGAAACCGTTATGGAGGCTTCGGAGGTGTTCTATGGAACATCTACCGACCTTTATCGTCCGAAACGGAAGTAAGCGAAAGTCATCCGTTAACTGAGCCCGGCGCAATGTGCCGGGCTTTTCTAATTCCGTAGGGCGACGTCCTCGACTCTGAGCCAGAGATGCTTGTAATTCCGAATTGATGGAAATAGGGCCTCGCGAAATCTGCTTCTCGCATCTTGGATATAGCTGGAGTGCGGCAGGACGTGTGTGAGACTTACTCGGGAACGGAGCACTAACGTGAGGAACCGAAGTTTTGGAATTCAGGCATACAGGTATTTGGCGGCGGTAGGCGCGATGATCGTCCTGCTTGGGTGTTCGGGCGACGCATGGGCAGTGTTGGGCGAAAAGGTATCCACTGTTGCCACCGATCAATCCAGATTGAAGGCCAGCAGAAAGATCACCTCCAATGGCCGATTTGAGGTGCACGAACTGCAATCGGATGCCAACAACGTGGTACGCGAGTATGTATCGCCGGACGGCAACGTCTTTGGTGTGGCATGGACGACGCAATTTGTACCGCAGTATTCGCAATTGCTGGGAAAGTACACAGATCGGTTGACGAAGGCTGCGCAGACGCGGCGGAATCACCGCGCCCCACTGCACATTGAGGAGGACGGATTCGTCTTCTCCGCTTTCGGGCATATAAGGTTCTACTCAGGACACGCATACATAACTTCCATGGTTCCTGCGGGCGTTCTGGCGGAGGAGATTCGATGATCAGACGGGTTGGTATCGCTCTGCCCAGCACCGGGCTAGCTTGTGCTCTATGGATCTTTGCCGTGGCCTGCGGCTCCAGTAGTTCGTCAAAAACGAGCACAACCGGGGGTTCAACAAGTACGAGTTCCACCTCGAACATGGTACCGGTATCGGCCAACGCGGGGCCTTCCAGCAAATTCGCTTACACCAATGGAGTGTTCGTAAGCGTTACTGTATGTAAGCCCGGAACCAGTACCTGCGTTACGGTCCCGAATGTTCTGCTTGATACAGGCTCAACGGGGTTACGTTTGCTATCGAGCACCGTGTCCTCGGTAGGTCTGACGAATGTCACGTCGGGTGCAAATACATTGTCGAACTGTGTGCAGTATCTCGACAACAGCTACAACTGGGGCCCTGTGGCAACGGCGGATATACAGATGGGCGGTGAGATTGCGAAGTCAGTGCCCATTCAGGTGATTGCCCAGCCTGGAGACAATTTCCCTGCAGCCCCGTCGAGTTGCGGAGGCACCGCGAATAACTCGATCGACACGCTGCTCGCGAACGGAATTCTCGGCGTTAGCTTTTTCCTCCAGGATTGCGGAACGGCTTGCGCGCCGGGAACAACGTTTAACGGCGGCAGCTATTACCTATGCGGTACGACCTCTTGCGGGGTCACGACCGCAACGCTCGCACAACAGCTACAGAACCCGGTTAGCAAGTTTGCGGCAGATAACAATGGGCTAGTCTTGACGTTTCCGAGTGTGCCTGCCACAGGTGCGGTCAGCGCCAGCGGCACCTTGACTTTCGGAATTGGAACCCAAGCGGACAATCAACTGGGTAGCGCGACCGTGTTGACACCTGACAGTTCCGGCAATATCACGACCACGCTGAACAGCACAACGACGAATGTCGCCTTCATCGACAGCGGCTCTAGTGCATTGTTCTTCCTGAGCGGTTCGACGACGGGTCTAACGGAGTGCACTAACTCCAACTTCGCGGGATTTTACTGTCCCGCGACTCCCAAGGCCTTGAGTGCCACGAACAAGGGAAAGAACGGCAAGACCTCGAAGGTGGACTTCACTGTCTCAGCAGCCGACAGCCTGCTAAACTCAAACAATGATGTGTTCTCGCAACTTGCCGGAACGGGTACGGATCCGCAGATCGGTCCGTACTTCGATTGGGGATTCCCCTTTTTTCTGGGGCGAACAGTGTTTGTGGCCTTTGATGGGGTGAGTGCACAGGGGACAACAGGGCCATACTGGGCTTACTAGTTCACAGCCCCAGATAGTTCTGGCTAATCTGGAGCTGCATAGCCTTCGGCGTTGTCTTTGGCGTTCAGTTTAGCGAGCGGCGATCCGGGTGGGCGTGTTGCGCATGAAGTCGAGCGCCTGCGCAACGGTCATCTTAGGGATGGGGCGAAAGTCCCATGATGTTTCGGTTTCCTCAATGTGCAGGGGTTTGACGACGATTACGCGACCGTCAAAAACAAGCTGCATACGGGTCATGCCCCAGTGCTTTCCGGCTACCCGGGATTGAGTGATTTCGATGTGCCCGCCACGGTTGAGTCTGCCGATGAAGCCCCAGCCGAAAGTGACATCCTTGAACAGAGTTCCTTCGATGCGACTGATGCGCTTGTCTTCACGGTCGATGAGGATCACGGCCTTCATCCCCTGTAGCACCTGGGACTCGTAATTGGGAGCGGAGTAGCCGGGGTTGGGAGAGCATTCCAGGCGATGATTGCGGTCCTCGTGCGCGGTTTGCGCGTATTCGCACTGAAAGGCATTAGGGAGCGCCATCAGGATGCGTTCAATGTGCTGCTGATCCTCGCGCTGCTTGTTGGCCTTTTCGCGCATGCGCTGCGGATCAAGCAGGCGGTTGATGCGTTCATCGTCCTGCTGGCGCTCGGCTGCGCTAAGAGGCTTGTCATTGATGGCGATTGTCCGGGCCAAGATCCCCTGTGGCGTTTTCACCATGAGCTTGGTGACAGAGCCGCGAGGTTTCTGCAGGCGGTCGGTCCAGCCAAGGTATTCGTCGTTGCTGGCGATCTTTTCATTAGCGACAGCCTGACGGAGCAACTCGTTGGCCTTGAGCGTCACTTCGGCATCAGGACGCAAGGCAAGTGCGGGAGAAACGAGGGAGAGGAAAAGGACAAAAATCAGATTTCCGCTCCGCAGGCGAATAAGGGACTCTGCTAGTCTGCTGCCAGCTACTTGGAAACTCATGTTTTTCGATTATCTAAGATGTTCGTTCTGCTCTCAACCGTTGGAGCAGAAATCAGAAGAATTCGATTGGTCATCAGTGATTCGCTGGCGAAACCGGCGTTTTGCTAGGCTATATATCTCTGCGGCAAACGCAGGCTGTTTGGTGATCTGAACGAAATGGCATTGAATGACATCGACGCGTTCGACTACGGCACGCCAGTGCTAGCGGTGTGCGGCTTTTCTGGATCAGGGAAGACAACGCTGCTGGAAGCCGCAATTCCGAAATTGGTGGAGCGTGGGATCTCCGTAGCTGTTGTCAAGCACGATGCTCATGGGGTGCAGGTAGACAAGCCGGGGAAGGACTCGGACCGATTCTTTCGCGCGGGAGCTACCGTCGCCCTACGTGGACCACTAGAGCAGTTTGAGCGCAGGGCTGCAGCGTCGTTGTCACTGGATGCGACCTTGAGGCGGCTAAGTGCTGACCATGATCTTGTGCTCGTGGAAGGACACAAGGACACTCCCTTGCCCAAGCTGTGGTTGCACGGAGCGGGACAGGCAGACGTGCCAGAGGCCATCAAGAGTATCGTGTTGACATTGGAATGGAACAGCGATCGTCTCTCCACGTTTCTTGGCTACCTGGACAGCTGGCTTACTGATGCTTGGAAAGCTCGAACGCTGCATCGGGGATTGTTGGTGGGCGGAATGAGTTCGCGCATGGGTACGCCGAAGCAGATGCTTCCGTTTGGCGGACGTACGCTGGGGGAGATTGCAGCGGACGCTCTCGGCAAGGGGGACGGTGACGCGCCGAACATTTTTGCGGTAGGGAGAGGGCCCCTTCCGGAGAGCTTGAGGTGCTATCCGCAAATACCAGATCCGACGGAGTTTGCAGGGCCGGGGGCAGCTCTGGTCGCCGCGCACCGCTTTGCCCCTGCTGCGGGTTGGATCGTGTGTGCGTGCGATCATCCATGGGTCAGGAGAGAGCACATTGTTTGGCTCTTATCCAACAGGCGTCCGGGGAGATGGGCCGTGGTTCCCAGGCAGAAAGATGGCCATCCGTGCGTGGTGCTGGCGCTCTACGAACCCCAGGCACTCGAATACTTTGAGCGGAGTGCGCTGGAGTGTCGAGAGCGCAACGTGCGTCCTCATATGCTGCTGAAGTGTCCGAAAGTGTTTGATCCGGAGTTACCGGAGGATATCGAACTGGGCTGGAGAAACGTCAACACCCCTGAGGAACTGCATGCTGAAGAAGAAGAGCTCTCGAGTGCCAGCTTGACTAGGCCGAAGGACCGCTAGGCCGATGACCGCATTCGAAGACGCGCGGCGAATCATTCTGGATCATGTCTCAATGCTCGAGAGCGAGCGCGTTGGATTATTGCATTCGGTCGGCCGCGTACTTGCCGAAGACATAGTCGCCCCGTGGAACCTTCCCATGTTCGACAACACGGCTATGGATGGGTACGCCATAAGGGCGGAAGATGGTCGAGAGGGCACCACGCTCCGAATAGTCGATTATGTACCCGCAGGCGGGCACGCCACGAAGCCGGTCGAACCCGGGACAGCGATCAAGATCATGACTGGCGCGCCGCTGCCCGAGAATGGTGACACCATTCTGCCGCTGGAGCATGCAGAGGAACGCGACGGTGTGGTCCGGGTGATGAGGCAGGTATTAGCTCATCAGCATGTTCGGCGGACTGGCGAGGATGTGGCGCAGGGCGAAGTGGTATTGAAAGCCGGTATCGTTGTGCGGCAATATGAGATTAACTTGCTTGCGTGCTTCGGAAAGGAGCACGTGCGCGTTGTTCGAAGACCGCTGGTTGCCGTGGTGGCCACCGGTGACGAATTGGTAGAACTGGGAACAACTCCGGATACTGGGCAGATCATAAACAGCAACACGTATTCGCTGGCCGCAGCTATCACCAGCGTGGGCGCGGTCCCAATGATGCTAGGCATTGCCCGCGACAACCTGCAGAGTACTCGCGCAAAGTTGGAACAAGGATTGAACGCAGACGCACTGATCACGTCCGCCGGAGTATCTGTGGGGGATCGTGACCTGGTGCGCGAAGTGCTTGAACAGTTGGGCACAGAGATTATTTTCTGGCGCGTGAAGGTGCGTCCCGGAAAATCGATGGCCTTTGGCCGGAAGGGGAACACGGTCATATTCGCGCTTCCGGGGAACCCAGTCTCAGGCATGCTGACGTTTGAAGAATTCGTGGCGCCTGCACTTCGCAAAATGATGGGATTCACGAAGACTTTAAAGCCGCTCTTCCCGGCCGTTCTACAAACCCCGCTCCGCAAGAGTGCAGGGCAGACGCACTTAATGCGCGTGCGATTAGAGTATTCGGGCGGCAAATATCTGGCCTGGAGCGCAGGGAAGCAGGACTCAGGAAGAATCAAGACACTGTTGCAGGCGAACGGGCTTGCGGTACTTCCCGCCGATCGAGACTCGTTTCAAGTAGGCGACGAGATTCAAGTGCATCTACTGGACGAGACTGTGGGAATGACCTCCCCGTAGCAGAACGGTTGGACCAGTCACCGGATCCGCATAATGTCCGCTTCGCATTCGGACGGCTACCTACTGGAGTTGAAATGCTTGCTGTGGCACAATTGAGACAGATCTCACGGTGTCATCTGGGATCGCGTACTTCGTCCTGCCCTGGGGCGATCGTGCGGGGATGGTGAAATGGCAGACACACTAGCCTTAGGAGCTAGCGCCGCAAGGCATGGGGGTTCAAGTCCCCCTCCCCGCACCAAATCTTTTTCCTGGCTCCGTAGACCACTGAAGACAGCCAAAATCCGTTAACGGCCTGTCCAGTGTTGGCTTTACGTATTCTACTTACATTAATTCTGCTTTATACCTCACCCAAACTCCTCGACATTCGGTAATGTTTGTATCTGGACCTTGGTAACGTGACTAACAACTGCATTTACTTCATGATAGGCAGCATGGCGTAGGGTCTGTCGTTTTCAGCTGAGCACGTTTCGTGCGAAGAGGAAGACGTGCATTCAAGGAGAGTAGCTGGTGCAGGCTGATTCCTATAAAGCTACAAGATCGCGAAGCAGAGGTTTCACCATGATCGAACTGATGGTCGTGGTCGCGATCATTTCCGTCGTCGGCGTAATCAGCTATCCCTACCTGAAACAGTATCTCCAGACGTACCGCATTGCTGGTGACGCGAAAAGGATTGCGAGCCAGATTGCATTGGCACGCATGCGTTCGGCGGGGGATTTCAACCGAGAGCAAGTGGCTATCACTTTGGCTCCGAGCACGACTCCACCGGGAAACACATTCAGGATTAACGTTTGCGATAAATCGACTGGAGCGTTCACGAATGAAACGGGCGCAGACCTTCCGCTTTCAACCGGCGTGAGCTTCGGATACGGAAACATTACGCTGCCTGCAGGGGGGCAGACCACAATCGCGCAGAGCCCCTCGGTCACATTCAACTCGCGAGGCATTCCGATAACACTGACCAGTGACTGCAAAAGCAAAGACACTCCCACTGGCACAACCGCGATTTATCTGTCCGGGACTGGTGGCGTGTACTACGCAGTAACCGTAAACATCACGGGAAAAGTCGACATTTATCGATACACGGGTTCTGCTTGGACCAAGACGGGATACTAGCTATGAACTGTCATGAAGCTCGTGCACTGTCGCAAACTGGACGTATGTTGAACACGTTGCGTCGCAATAGAGGGATTTGCTCCGCGCATTTTGTCCGCGCGTACCACGGTTTCACGCTGATTGAGACTGCATTCGCTGTCGGAATTTTGATCATCGTGTTTGTGGGCGTGGCAGCGCTATTCGGTTCAACCTTTAGGTCGAACTTCTGGCAGGGCGATACGAGCACGAGAACCGTCGAATACGCGCAGGACAAAATGGAGTCGTTGCTGGCGCTGCCGTACAACGATATTTCGACCGATACGACGACCTGGCCGTACTGCAACGTGACGTACTATTTGCCGGGCACAACGATACCCCCGTGCAATCCTGTTATCAATGTCGGACTGGTTAAGGGCGGAAGTCTCGATATCAATAATCCTGCAACAGGTTATACCGACTATCTCACTGCGAACGGTGACGTCCAGACCATAAATATAAACGCCGCGTACATTCGTGTTTGGAAGATTGATGAATCAGCGAACATGAAGACGATTACGGTAATAGCGTCAACCCTGACCAAGCCCCAGGTTCTGACCACACTGGTGTGCGTGAAAACGAACACGAAATGAAGGCCCCTGCAATGTTGACGAAACAGACGAACGCGAGAAAGAGGAAATCGGGCGGCTTCTCATTGCTGGAACTGATGGTTGCTCTGGCACTCCTTTTCACGCTTTCGACGGCAGCATTTCTTACGATGAATCAGAACCAGGCATTGTACGTGAAGAACTCCAACAGTTCGACGATGTACACATCTGTTCGTAGCGCCGCTGAGCTGATTTCCCAAGAGATCGGTCAGGCTGGGTCAGTGTGCGGGACGTCGACCTCGGGAACCGTGAATAACGTTGCGTCCTGCTCAGGTTTAATCCTCAGTGCTTCGGTCAGTGCCGGGGGGAACACACTCACGCTCAAGGATTCAAGTGGCGGTTCTGTAGCGGGGCTGTTTCAAGGCGAGAAACTGACCATTCTCGCCGATAGCGCCTCTGGTGGAAACAACCAGGAGGTCGTTCAGATCGCGACTACTGCAACAGTCAGTACGCCTATAAACACCAGCACAAAAACGGTCACTCTACTGAATCCGCTTGCTAACTCCCATTCCTCGGATGCAAAGGTGATACCGCAAGGCGTGTTTCCGTACGGAGTCCTTGCAACGTCTACATTGACGAGGTTGAGGTTATTCGGAGATATCAATGGAGACGGGGTTCTTCGATATGTGGAGTACGACTGTAGTGGTCTAAGCTCCACTGGCACCACAACCCTAACGCGCTCCAGCACCGTCATCAATGTTGCGTCAGATTCACCTCCACAGGACCCCTCAGCCACCACTATCACCTTGGGCTCGCGAGATGTTCTGGTTGACAACATTATTTGGAAGGCCCCCGCGGGGTATACCGGGAACCCGTACTGTTTCATTCCGAAGATAGAGCAAGTTGTCGCTTCTGACGGTGTCACGAAGTTCAACATTGTCACGAATGTGCAGTTGCTGATCAGTGTGCAGTCGCCCAATCCAGATCCGAAGACGCGGCAGTATGCACAAATGACAAAATCATTCCTGCAATTAGCGCCGAGAAACGTATTGGCTGCTAAGAGTGCGGTTGAGTTAGGGAACAACGACCTCCTGCAGCCTACGCCCTTGAGTATTCCTGGCTGTGGCACGCTCAACGTATGCCAGTGAGGAAGTATCGAAGTCTAAAGTGTGTGCGAGGTGTTGCAAGCAGTTCGAGAGGACAGGTGAGTCATGGCACCTATGAAAGATAAGTCGAAGAGATCTCAACGCGGAATGGCGATGATCATCGCGCTGATTTTGGTGTTCATGTTCTCGGCGCTGGCGGCTGGGATGATGTTGTCCAATCAATCCGACATCAGTAGTCTGGCCAACTATAGGCTAGGGACTCAGGCGCGATTCACTGCCGAGGCGGGCGCCCAAGTAGCGGCGAACTGGTTTATGTACACGTACACTTCGCCGACTAGCGCTAGCGCGTTCGATCTCTCGACATATCCAGTGCAAGCTGGTGGAAAGCCCGTTTACATCTCCAGTTCTGGAACCAGCAATTATCCCGACTCAACGCAGGTAACTTCATTTCAGAATGCCATGTCCAGTCTGAATACAGGGGGAAAGTTGCTCTCTGGCGCGTCTGTTACGGTCACAGCAACGCTGCTGAGCATGCAGCAGGTACCGAATAGCATTGCAGGAAATAATTTGTACATTCAAAGTTGGGAGATTTCGTCAACTGGCAGCGCAAGGGCCACCAAGGCTGTGCAAGTTCAAGTTGTAGAGCGGATACAGAGAGGAATTACTTCAGCATTAGGAAACGCGGTATTCGCTACCGCAAATGGATGCAGTGCACTCTACTTCAGCGGTAACTTCAACACTGATAGTTGGAACTCCGCTAATGGGGGTACTTATGAGGGCACTAAGAACACTGATTCCGGCGGTAATGTGGGATCGAATGGCAATCTGACTATAGGTGGCAGTGCAGACATCGGGGGCAACTACTACAGTCCGCTGACGGGAGTTGGCTCCTGCCTGACCGGATCTCCGGATGCATTCAGTGGAAAGATCAGTGCGGTAAACCAGATCATTGTTTTGGGCGCGCCAATAAACTACTCGGCTCCTGCTTGGCCCAATACAACCGCAGGGACCCAGACGCTCGATTCTGACAAAACTGGATGCCCGTCTTCGATTGCGGCTGGGTGCACGAGTACGACTACAGGAAGCGGGGGAAGCACGTCGACCTCTTTCACCTTAAGTCCCAATTACTCGTATGGGGATCTAACGATCAACAGCGGGACGACCGTTCATTTGACTGCAGGCACATACAACATCAACAGTCTGGCCGCGAACAATGGCACAATTGTGATCGACAGCGGGCCCGTGAACTTTAATCTCGGGTGTAAGACTTGCTCGCCGATACCTTTCGACTTCACTGGCAACATAGTGTCCGCAGATGGCAAGTCGGCTCCCGAAGTCGAAGTTATGTATGCAGGGACATCTCCGTTACAGAAGTTGAATGGGCATGGCGACTTTTACGGCGTCCTGTATGCTCCCAATGCTGATCTTAGCGTTCAATTGAACGGAACGTTTGACTGGTATGGCGCTATCATCGCCAAGTCCGTAACTTTTGCTAACGGCAATGCGAACGTACACTATGACGTGAATCTGTCGAAGCAGTACTTCATGCCCGGCAGTTGGAGCATTTCCTCATTTACATGGAGCAAGTACTAAGCTTCATCGGTATCGAAAAACGCTCGGCTTGCTGCCGAGCGTTTTTTCATTTCAATCCAGAGATTAGCTACGATTCAGGAGATGCAGAAGGGCGTTGAGTCCGCAGAAGTTGAGGCGGAAAGCTGCGGCGGCGCGGACAATTGGTTTAGCGTGGTAAGCGACTCCGATTCCTGCAACAGCTAGCATTGGCAGATCGTTTGCACCGTCACCAACGGCCACGGCCTGGCAAAGCGGGATGTTTTCGCGTTCTGCGATATCACGTAAGGCGGCAGCTTTGCGCTCTCCGTCAACAATGTGAGTGGCAAGTCGACCAGTGAGAACTCCGTTTTCGATTTCAAGTTCGTTGGCAAAGAGGTAGTCGAAGCCGAGGCGCTGTTGGAGATGACGTCCCATGAAAGTGAAGCCTCCGGATAGGATCGCGGTCTTTGCGCCTGTGGTCTTCAGCGCGCGCATCAGGCTTTCCAATCCCTGTCCCAATGCGATTGTGTCCTTCAAGGCGCAAATGCGGTCCTCGCGAATTCCTTCAAGTTGAGATACCCGCCGGGTGAGGCTGGTAGGAAAATCAATTTCGCCGCGCATGGCCGAAGCTGTGATTGCGGAGACCTCATCCTTCTTTCCAGCCAAGCCTGCTAGTTCGTCGATAATCTCCGCCTGAATGAGGGTTGAGTCCATATCGAAAACGAAAAGGCGGCGCGGGGTATAGAACATTTCTTCGGATTCTACGAAGACGTCCAAATCCGCATGTTCTGCGAGCTCTCTCAGGTTCTCCAAGGCGTCTGAGGTCAGTGCAGTCTGCGACTTGGCCCAGACCCGCTGCATCCAAATATGTGAGTCGTCCAGCGTCGTGACTGGGCGCGGCTTCAGGAGGAGGCCAGCGCTTTCAGCGTTCGAAAGAAAGGACTGAACATGCTCCTGATTCCATTGTTTGGCCAACAAGGTGAGGATGTAGGTGGTTGGCATTTGCAGTGGCCGCCTTAGAAAGAGTTTCCTTTGTGGAATAGCACTTTGTTAGAATTTGGTTCAAGCTCATCCTCCCGGACGAGCGCACTTCAGTCGTTTGCGCGGAGTTTCTCTTGCTGAAGGTAGTATCCAAAGCGCAGAGTTGCCAGCGATCATGGTCAGGCCGCGTCTCAGCGCGATCGTGAACGATTTCGAGCAGTAGGGTTCCCGCAAAGCTTTATCATATTGCATTCAGTGCTGTTCGCTGAATACGCATTTCTCTTTCCCACCGCGGCTCGCCGCACATCCCGTTTGGAGAATGCTTCATGTTCCGTAAGACGCGTCTATTTACCCCGGGCCCCACACCTCTTCTTCCTGCTGCCCAGTTTGCAATGGCCGCCGCCGATCTTCACCATCGGACAGCGGAATTCCGTGCACTGTACTTGAAGGTACTTTCGCAGCTGAAGACTTTTATCGGTACCAAGAATGACGTGGTCGTCCTGGCGTCGTCGGGCACAGGCGCAATGGAGGCTGCAGTAAGCAATCTCACAAGCCCTGGAGACAAGGTGCTGGTACTGAGCGCTGGAAAGTTTGGTGAGCGCTGGGTGTCGCTGGCAAAGGCGTTTCAGTGCGAGTCCGTCGTGATATCCAAGCCCTACGGGCAGACGTTCTCGATCAAGGAAGTGCAGGCCGCTCTGACTCCGGACGTAAAAGCAGTGTTTGTGCAAGCCACCGAGACTTCGACCGGGGTGCGTCACGACGTCGGTGCACTGGGACGGCTGCTGAAGGGAACTGAGACGTTGCTGGTTGTGGACGCCATTACCGGATTAGGAACCACGAAATTCGACGTTGATGGAGATGGAATTGACGTGATCATTGGAGGCTCGCAAAAGGCTCTGATGATTCCCCCGGGGCTCGCGTACTTGGCCGTGAGCGACCGAGCTTGGGCGCGCATGGAAATGAGCAAGCAGCCGCGCTATTACTTCGACCTGCGCAAGGAGAGGAAATCGGCAGCGAAGGGCGAAAGCGCGTACACGCCTGCCGTGGCTCTGATCGCGGCTATGGGTGCGGCGCTCGACTATCTCGAGCAGCAGGGTGATGGTGACTTGGCAAAGGGGCGTGACCTGCTCGTGCAGAATGCCGAACTGAGCGCACTGTGCATGCGCACCGCTGTGGAGGCAATGGGACTGGGATTGTTCTCGTGCGCTCATTCCGCGGCAGTAACGGCGATCAAGGCGCCGGAGGGTGTCTCTTCGAGTGACCTGGTGAAGGGCTTCAAAAAAGAGTTCGCAGGCGTGTTGTCGGATGGTCAGGGCGAGATGAAGGGGCAGATCTTGCGAATTGCGCACATCGGATTCCTCGATTACCTGGATTGCGTAGCAATCATCGCGGGACTCGAGCAGGTGCTCTCGCAACTCAAGCCTGACATATTCCAGCTTGGAGACGGACTTCGCGCGGCGCAAGAGGTATATGCGGAAGCGCGCCAGAACGGAGCAAAACAGTGAAGATCGTTGTAGCCGAGAAGATTGCCGGGGCAGCGATGAAGGTGTTGGAAGCGATTCCGAACAGCACGGTTGTCGCTCCGGAGCAGTTCGCGCTGGATCCCACGGCTGCGGTATCGGATGCCGACGCGTTGATTGTGCGCTCGGCTGTGCAGGCCGATGCTGCATTGATTGACGCTGCAAGGAATATTCGGGTGATCGGCCGCGCCGGAGTCGGCGTTGACAACATCGACGTCGAAGTTGCGACTCGGCGAGGAATTGTCGTGATGAACGCGCCGGGCGCAAGCGCAGTCTCCGTCGCAGAATT
Organism: Koromonas humicola; assembly: GCF_059726255.1. NCBI lineage: Bacteria > Pseudomonadati > Acidobacteriota > Terriglobia > Terriglobales > Koromonadaceae > Koromonas > Koromonas humicola. Next base: position 2,321,669 of record NZ_AP040873.1, on the reverse strand, counting down.
GACGCTTGGGCTGATGCTGGCCATGGCTCGGCACATTCCTCGTGCGGACGACACGACGCGAGCCGGGAAGTGGGAAAAGAAGAGCCTGCAAGGCACGGAACTTGCCGGTAAGACTCTCGGCATCATCGGTCTTGGAAGGATCGGAACCGAGACGGCGCTCCGAGCTCGTGCATTTGGGATGAAGGTTGTGGGAAGCGATCCGTACCTGTCTCCGGCACGGGCAAAGGAACTTGGCATCGAACTGGTTTCCACCGACGCGCTCTATGCACAAGCGGATTACATTTCGCTGCACCTGGCTCTCACACACCAGACGGCAGGCATGATCGACGCCGAGGCCATCTCAAAGATGAAGGCTGGAGTGCGTTTGGTGAACTGCGCACGCGGAGAACTGGTAAACGAAGCAGCCCTACTAGCGGGGTTGCAATCAGGGCATGTCGCCTCGGCCGCTTTGGATGTATTTTGCGAGGAACCCACTCGCAATTCGGCACTGCTCTCGGCTCCGAACCTCATTGCAACACCGCACATTGGGGCGTCGACGAAGGAAGGGCAGGAGGCAGTCGGAATTCAGATCGCCAAGCAGGTTCGCGACTACCTTATACAGGGAATCGCGCAAAATGCGGTGAATCTCCCGTCTCTCTCTGATGTTGAGTACAAGCAGATCAAACCGTACATGGCGTTGGCCAGTAAACTGGGACGCTTCGCGGCACAGCTATTTGCTTCGAACCTCGCCGAAATCGATGTGCGATTCGAGGGCGAGATCGGCGCGTGGAAGACCCAAGTAATTCGCAGTGCGGCGGTCGCAACGATCCTGCAGTCGGACAGCGATGCTCCGACAAACATCATCAATGCGCAGGCGGCGGCGGAAGAGCGTGGCGTAGTAGTTCGCGAGACGCGCGGCGAGCCAGATGCACGCATTAACAGAATCAATCTCAAGCTGAGCGGGCCGACTGGATCGGTCGAATGCAGCGGCACAATCGTTCATGGCTCATCGCCACGGTTGGTACATTTGAACGGCATCGACATCGAGTCGCATCTGGATGGGAACTACATAGTTGTGCACAATTTGGATGCCCCCGGCGTTGTGGGTTCGATCGGCACCTTACTGGGCAATCGTGGAATCAATATTGCTCGACTGTCTCTAGGCCGTGAAGGGAAGCAGGCGCTCGCGATTGTGCAGGTGGATGGGAATGTCCCAGCGGAGGCCCTGGCCGAGCTGCGCAAGGCAACTTCGGTGCAGAGTGTCGCAAACGTGAAAGTCTAGGCTTGTGGGCGGGCGCGAAAGCGGTCCGCCCTTTTCTCGTCGCATTTAGGGTGTCTCTGGTCAGCGGAGCTGTTGTTCTTTTAGAATTGTGATTGGGCACTCATCTTGTAATGTCAACTCATAAAACAACGTACGTCGACACAGCCGAGAAACTCGAGAACTTACTCGGGCACCTCTCATTGGAAAAAGTTGTTGGTCTTGATACGGAGTTCATCTCTGAGGGCCGATATGAGCCCGAACTCTGCTTGGTACAGCTCTCGACACCGACCGCCATCTATATTGTCGATCCCATAGCTTTGCCTGATCTGCGGTGCATGTGGGAGTTGCTTGCCTCACCCGAGCGCGAAGTCGTCACGGTAGCTGCACGACAGGAGATAAAGTTTTGCGCAAAGGGCGGGGGAATGGCCCCGGCTTGTGTGCTTGATCTGCAGATCGCAGCCGGATTGCTCGGGTATGGATATCCGCTCTCGCACACCAATTTGTGCCTGCGCGTCCTAAATGCAAAGGTGAACGGCGGGGAAAGCTTTACGGACTGGCGCAAGCGCCCGCTACGGCCGGTGCAGTTGGAATATGCGGCCGATGACGTACGGCACCTTCTGCCAATGCGCGAAAAGCTACTGGCAAAAGCGCAGAAGATGAACCGCACGACTTGGATTCGCGGAGAGTGCGATCGTCTGGTGAAGAATGTTATGCGCGAGGATGAGCGCTGGAGGATTTCCGGCAGTGCGCGGTTGAGCAGGCGCCAGCTCGCAGTTCTTCGGGAAGTCTGGAGATGGCGCGATCGCCAGGCGTGCAACTTGAACGTCCCGGTAGCAAGGGTGCTCGGCGACAGCATGCTCATCGAAGTGGCACGACGCTCGCCGATCACAGTGGAGGATCTGTTCTCGATTCGCGGACTAGACAGTCGTCTGCTGCGCAAATCCGAGCAAGAAGTAGTGAACGCCGTATTACAGGCACGCGCAATTCCGGATGCGGAGCTTCCAAGCAATGAGCGTCGCGACGATCCTCCGCAAGTAGCGGTGCTGACGAAATTGTTGTCGGTTGCCGTTGGAAATCTTGCCGCCGAGGCCGAGGTTGATACCGCTCTGCTCGCAACTACGAGCGACGTTCAGGAGTTTGTACGCTGGTTCCTCAGCAGGGGCGAAGTGGCGCAGCCCGAGGTGTTGGAAGGATGGCGTGGAGAGATTCTTCAGGAGCCGCTGATGGGGTTTCTGGAAGGGAAGAGGGTTGTCCGGGTCGGGAACGTGCGGCGTCCCAACCCGCTTGTCTTCGAGTCATTCTCGAAGGACTGAATACTCTGCGCGGAATGGGGCGCCGCTACACCCTATTCCATCCGCGCCAGACCCAGAGGCCAACCATCAGCAGCACGAGCAGGCCGCTTGATGCGCCAAGAAGGTTCACAAATGGACGGACACGTTTCATCCGTTCCATGACTTCCTTCTGCTCGCGTGCCAGATGCGACTCTGAGCCTCCAAGGAAAAGTTGATCGTCTTCGTGCATCGATAGCGCGCTGCGATATATCAGCAGAATTACGAGCGCTGTCGTCAGCACGGCCCATACAATCATCATCACTGTCATCGGTTCCATACTCTTCACCACCTAACGGCGCGCTCGGCGCCTTTGTTTATGACTCTGCTAGATCTTCGCCAAGGCGAAAACCTCGTCTAAGTCGAACGCATTATAGGCACGGTTTCAGGCGATCTTTTCAGGAATATATTTCGTGCTTTGCCCCTGCAAAAATGGCAACCAGCGCCATTTCGGGAGCATCTGCGGCAGGAATTTTGCGACTGTCAAGTCGCGAGTGCATCCAACTGGTAGCGGCAATTTACTCTGGCGCGATTGTGAGTTCGCGCAGACGCATTTTGCTATAATCAGATTTTGCCGAGGAGAACAAATTTCCATGTCGACAACCACAACAACTCCTGGAGTCAAGAGCGCTCCTCTCACCCTCACCCCTTCAGCGATCAATAAGGTCAAGGAGATCATGGCTCAGCAGACCCCGGTTCCGACCGGCCTGCGTGTGGGCGTTGTCGGCGGCGGCTGCTCTGGATTCTCGTACAGCATGCAGTTCGAGAATGGTGCTGGCGCAATGGACAAGACCTTCGACTTCGATGGTCTGAAGGTTTTCATTGACGCAACCTCGCTTATGTACCTGCAAGGTGCAAGCGTGGACTACATCGAAACGTTGGAAGGTGCAGGCTTCAAATTCGAGAACCCGAATGTGAAGAGCACCTGCGGTTGCGGTTCTTCGTTCAACGTGTAGTCGAACGCAGCTCAGAAAGTTCAAACCCCGTCCGAGGACGGGGTTTTTCGTGCTCAGATCTGGCTAAGGAGTGGCGACGGGCGTATTGACCTGAGAGCCGATCGGAGTAGTCGGACTGGTCCCCGTGGGAGTGGTCCCGGTGTTCGCGCCCGACTTGTTGGAGTTACCCAAGCCGGAGTTCGCCGATCCGACGAACATCTTCGGATTGTACGGACCGGTGATCAGGGCGTTGCCGATGTCCTGTGTGGGAACGTAGATGAAAAACCACTCATTGAATTTGTGCTTGTCTCCAAAGGAGTGAATAGCGTCGGCTTTCGATTTGCTCACTACGCCAAGCATGTCCCCACCGCCAAGAACCTGGTTCGTAGCGTTGCCTGTCCCCGTTGGGCCAGTACTATCGCTGGAGTTCGTGTTCTGAGAACCAGTTCCGGCGGTTCCGCCTGAACTGCTGTTGTTCCCAGTGGATTCGGTCGTGGCTCCTGCAACAGTTCCGTCACTATTTTGACCAGTGTTAAGCGCGTTCCCACCACCACCCAAGGGCGTTGTCGCATTCAAAGTGCCTCCGAAGGCAGATCCGGCAGAAGGAGTACCGAGTGCACCGCTTCCAGCTCCGCCGGCTACGCCCCCCAGATTGCCAGCTCCGATCCCGGGAAGCTTGACATCGGTAGCGTGAGCAATCTTCCACACGCCATCGGGGGACATGGGATCTTTGTAGCGCTTTCGGAGAAAGCGAATCTTGTTTGTATTTTCCAACTGCTCAATCGTAGTGGGATAGCGTCCGAACTTCTTGTAGTAGCGCTTCACGGCGCGTGCATACTGCTCGCCGCGATGGATCATCTCCACCTCGCGGTCGCGCTGAATCGCACGGCGGTATTCGCTCGCAACCTGGAGCATAGTAATCGTGAGTACGGCTACGGCGACCATCAGCATCAACAGCATGTAGCCGGAATCACTTTGCCCGCTCTTGCGCCGGTGTGTAATCCTCATGAAACTCTATCCCTGTGTGAGCGGAATGTTCTGGTGGTTGTTGTTGAGCAGGTCCTCAACTTCGATGCTGTTGGGCGAGACGCGCACAATCCTGTAGCGGCGATTTACGACGTCTCCTTCATGCGCGATCCAAACGTCGTCACCCTGCGCGACGAACACCTTGGGCTTCTCCCCCTTTGTATTCGTTAGCCCGAAAAACTTGAGGTTGATCGGCGGAGGAGGCGGTGGAACGTTGATCGTCCGTGCCTGCTGCTCCATCTGCTTACGCTGAAGAGGAGAGATTCGGGGCTGCTCGATCTCGACAACCGCTCGGAAGATGTTCTTTCCCTTTCCTTGGTACCGAACGTCCTCGGAATTCGCAAGCAGGTCAAGGCGCAAACGCGGATCCAGCGCCTCGGTCGGCTTCGCTGCTGTATTTCCCGGACGGGAAGGAGTGGACGGTGCGGCCGCCTGCGCTGGAGTACTAGGCGTCGATTCCGGCGCACGCGTCGCGTTGATGGCCCACGCAAATACCAGCAGGGCGAGAACGCACAACCCAACGGCTAGGCGAACCTTGGTCTTGTTTTCGGTTCCCGCTTTCATGCCGCGCTCCTCAGGTAAGTGGAGAGATGGATAGAAACTGTTAGTTCGTCTCCCTGCATACCTCCAAAGCTGACTGCGTCGATCAGCATGAGCATCTTCTGGCGCTCGACTGCATTGATGAAGCGCATGTCCTGGTCATAAGTGCCGTGAACCTGGATGGTGATACCGATTCCGTCGTATCCAGCAGGAATGTACTTCTTCTCCGGCGTGCGATCGTTCAATCGCTCGTCATACTTCACATTTGAGACGCCGACGCCAGCTTCTCGTGCGGTGCGAGCGATTTGCTCTGAGATCGCAGAGTAACGTTGCGGCATGCGCTCGTTGGTGAATTCAGACTCCTGGTCCCGGGCCTCCGCGAGCTTCTTATCCATGCCCAGTGCAGGTACCGCCGTTTTCGTTTTATCAAGCTTTTCCAGACGGAGACGCTCGAACTCTTGCTGCCGCGCTGCACGAGAGCGGCCGGCCGGAGACACTAGCAAGGCAATGGCAGCAACATCGACAACTAGGAGCACGGCGACGACCGCCAGAAGCTGCGTACGCACATCACGGAAATCGCCGATCATCGAGCGCCTCCCATCTGCGCAATGCTCTGACCCGGAGTGCCGGTGCCCTCAGTCGCCGAGACGGTATGAGTCGGTGCTCCGGAGCTTGTGCGAGGCACATACATCGCAATCAACTGAAACTGGACGGTGTCTGTGGTCTGCTTATCGCGAGTAATTTCCTTCTCCTCGGCGATACGTGCGTCGCGGAACGAAGGGGACTCCTCCAAGCGCTTCACCAGCTCGAGAGCCGCATCGCGCGATGTTCCTGCAACGGTCAGGCGAACCAGCACCGTGTTGTTCGGCTGCAGTTCCGGAGTAACAGCCACTACGTGCAGCCGTGATGGCATGATTTCCTCCAACTGCATGAAGACTCGAGTCCAAGAAAATGACTTGCGTGCAATTAATCCATTCAGAAACTTCGAATTATCAACGACCGACGTGTACTGTGGACTACGCAGCATTGCTGTAGCTTCAGCCTGTTGCCGGTTCAGTGCCGCGATGTCAGATTGTACGGCAGCAATCTTTGCATTCACGTCGCGCGACTGACGCCAAGAGGTTATGGCGTAGGAAACCAGCGCAATTGTCGCGACAGCAAGCAGCAGCACCAGTCCGCCCCATTGCAGCAGCACGCGACGGATGTCCTGGTAAGGCTTGGTCGCCAGATTGATGTTGAGTCGCACTGTTTCGTTCCTCTTTCCTTAAAGCAGCGCTCCGATGGCACCAGCGTATTCATTGCGCTGATTGCCATCCACTAATCCACGCCCAATCAGCTGTTTCACGGTAACCCCGGTTTGCGATTGCAGGGCTGCACTGATCTCATCCAGATCCTCTACTCCGCTGACCAGCAGTCGATCGATGCCAACACCGTAGTTGTCCTGAAAGTACACGAGCGAAGGATAGATATCGTCGGCCATGCGCTCCGGTGTCAGTTTGCCACCCTCAGCACCCTCCAGAGTACGGAAGAGCAGGAGTTGTCCGTCCTTCACGACTGCAACCGAGGTAGAGTCAAGCGCGACTTTCAGAAGCATTGTAGGCGTGTCTCCGTCGACGGCTCCGAGTGCACCGAGGCTCGATGGAAGCACCACGCCAGGCGAACATCCCGCGGCACGAAAGGCTGATTCGTACTCATCCAGCACAGTGTGCATGACGATCGATGCGGCCACATGTAGACCGTTGGAAGTGGGCTGAGCGTCAAAGCTTATCTGCGCTTTCTCGACATCAAAAGGCAGCGACTTGCGTAATCGGAAACGCACCGCTGCTTCCGCTTCTTGATGGCGTTCGGGCAGAGAATCGAAATCGAGGATCGTTACGCGAACCGCCGAATCGGGCAGAACAGCAATGACGTCTCCGCCTCGGCCGCCCACGGCTGACACTACCTGCTCAATGGCCTCGGTCAGCGCGTGAGCGTCCTGCACATTCTGCGAACTGAGCGCAGGGGTCACAACTCCGGCCGCAAGCGTCCGCGAGTGCATCGCTTCGACAGTGTGGGACTTTCCCTCCGAGCGAACTGCTGCCACGCCCTTGGGCGTGACCTCGCAGGCAATGTGAGGCAGGCGAATTGCGTTCTTTCTTTCACTCATTATCGCGTTGACTCGATGAATGTAACTTTGTTGACCTCTTTCAGCGTTGTAAGACCCGCTCTTATCTTCTCAAGCGCCGACTCACGCAGGAAGTGCATACCTTCGTCGCGCGCAGCGCGCCGGATTTCGGAACTCGGACGGCGCTCAAGGATGAGCTCGCGGATATGATCGGTCAAATCCAAGAGCTCGTGAATTGCAGTTCGGCCATGGAATCCTGTGCCACCGCACTCCATACACCCGGGGCCTTCAAAGAAGGGCACATCTCGCCATTCGGCAGGACGCAGGCCTGCGGCTTCAAGCTGCGCATCCGTGTAGTGCACCTCTTTCTTGCAGTGTTCGCAGATGAGGCGCACCAAACGCTGGGCCAGAATGCAGTTGAGCGATGAGACGAAGTTATAAGGCTCGACTCCCATGTTTAGGAAGCGGCCAATCACGTCCACCACGTTATTTGCGTGTACGGTCGTGAATACAAGGTGACCGGTTAGTGCCGAATTGATTGCAATCTGAGCGGTTTCTTGGTCCCGGATTTCGCCCACCATGATCTTGTCAGGATCGTGACGAAGAATGGAGCGCAGTCCGCGAGCGAAGGTCAATCCCTTCTTCTCGTTTACCGGAATCTGCGTGATACCGCGAAGTTGGTACTCGACCGGGTCCTCAATGGTGATGATCTTGTCTTCATCGGACTTAATCTCATTGAGCGCGGCGTAAAGTGTTGTCGTTTTGCCGGAACCGGTCGGCCCCGTAACGAGCACCATGCCGTACGGTTCCATGATGTACTGCCGAAACTTCTTCAGGTCGTAATCGCTGAACCCAACCACGTCGAGCGTGAGCTTATGGAACTTCTCGCTCATCGACTCCTTGTCGAGCACGCGGAGCACGGCGTCTTCGCCATGAATGCTGGGCATGATCGATACGCGGAAGTCGATGAAACGTCCGTTGTAGCGCACGCGGAAACGTCCGTCCTGTGGGACGCGGCGCTCGGCTATATCCAACTCGCTCATTACCTTGATACGCGAGATGATGGTCGAGTGATGTTCCTTGGCGATGGGCTTCATCGCTTCCTGCAAAACGCCGTCAATGCGGTACTTGATCACAACGGAGTCATCACGCGTCTCCATGTGAATGTCACTGGCACGCCGCTGCAGGGCAGTGAAGATCGTAGTATCCACGAGGCGAATAATCGGGCTGATGTCGCTCTCTGCGGTCAGCTTCTCGATTGAGATCGTCTCGTCGCCATTGCCTTCGTCGTCATGAATGACGTCGAGCGTAAAGGTTTCGCCAGCCTCGTCCAGAACACGCTGCGACTGTTCAGTTTTCTTCAGTACGTCAGTGATTTCGGTCAGAGTTGCTACACGCGGAACCACGCGGCGATTGAGCAACAGACTTATCTCGTCAATCACCATGAGTTGGCTCGGGTCGGCGACTGCGATGGCCAGACGTCCGTCTGGCAACTCTTCCAATGGAATAAAGTTGAACCGGAACATCAGCTCGACCTTGACCTTGCGGAAGAGCTCATGCTGAATCTTGTATCCCTTCAGCTCGATGTACTCGCAGCGATATCGCCGGGCGAGCTCATGAGCGCGCTTCTGTTCTTCATTAGCGTCGGGAATCTGTTGTTCAATAAATAACTGTTGTGACATAACCCTCGTTACTGCATGTTTACTGCATAGAATCCGCGCGGCTCGTAGCCCGGCGCTGCGTCTGCCCGGTCTGTTTCTAGCCTGCAGTGAAGCTGAAAATGGGCAGGTAAAGCGAAATAAGAATGAAGCCGACTACAACGCCCATGACGACCAGGATTGCTGGTTCTATCAACGACATCGCCGCGGAAAGGGCCGATTGAACATCTTCTTCGTAAAACTCCGCGACTGAATTGAGCATACTCGGCAGAGCTCCGGTGGCTTCACCAACCTCGACCATTTCTACTGCGAGATCAGGGAAAACTTCAGTCTGCTCCAGGCTCTGCGCCAGCGTTTGGCCCTCACGCACCGTCTGCGTCGCTTCCTCGATTCCGTGCACGATCAATCGGCTGGTCATTGATTGTCCCGCAGTTTCCAGCGCCGTGACTAGAGGAAGTCCACCCGACAGCAGAGTGGACATCATGCGGGAAAATACCGCGATTTGGTATCGCTGCCATATGCTGCCCACAACCGGCAGGTTGAGCTTGATCCGATCAAAGATCTCTGCACCGGTTTGGGTTTGTGTCCATCGCCTTAAGAGCAACACAATCGCAATCAAAACAATGACAATCAACGGTAAAGACTTCTTGACGGCGATGGCGGTGGTGATCGTGAATTCAGTCAGAGCTGGTAGCTTCTGTCCAAGATCGTTGAACAGGGCCGCGAACTTCGGAACTACGAAGGTGACCAGCATCGTGATTAGCGCGATCACGCCACACACCAGGATTACGGGATATACAAGCGAGGCCAGCAGCTTCTTCCTGAATGACACGGCTAAGCGCTGGAATGCAACATAGCGCGACAAGACCTCTTCCAGGTTGCCGCTCTTTTCACCCGCCATGAGCGTGGTGGAGTAGATCTTCGGAAACGCACCCTGCTTGTCGAAAGCATCGGAGATGAGTTCTCCACCCTTGGCGCGATCACGAACATCTTCCAGCAGCATTCGGAAGTACTGGTTCTTCTGCCGCCTCGATAGTAGATCAAGAGCTTGCACGATCGGCAGGCCGGCACGGATCAGCGTCAGGAACTGTTGGTTAAAAATGACGAACTGCTCCAGCGTGACACGGCGCCGCTGTGGAATTTGGATCTGGCCGCCAGAGATCAATCCGCGCGGTTTTACCCAGTAGACAAGGTACCCCGACTGCTGATAACGGTCTCGGATTTCCGCGGCAGAGAAACCGGCTTCGGCTTTTTCCATCACCTTGCCGCGTTCATCTGCTACGCGAACAACAAACTCGGCCATATGTTTCCACCATGGAGCGCACGCTGAGTGCGAGCCCGGCCCTCAGTGTAACATCATGAAACCTTGGGGATTGTTGTCCTGAGAACCTGCTCAGTATCCGGTTTAGGGTATCCGCAGAACTGGGGCCGTAAGTTTCACAAAATCAGGGTTCGAGTTGGTTGCTTTGTAGCACCTCTACCCCAGCCGGAGGGCGAAAGCTGAATTCCGCATCCCTGATGGGCACGTTTTCACGTTGATTTTCTAGGCGGAACTCGGTTCTGCTGCCATCGAGTTCGTTCATCACGATCTTGCGCAAATAGCCCTGACTGTCAGCTTCCAGCAACACTTGTGAGATGCGATCTTCCATCCCCGCGGGTACGCCACGGAGGACGACATTTCCCCGAGCTTCAGGGCGAACGTCAGGAGCCAGGGATAATCCCCGTAATTCCTTTTCGAGCTTGGAACGACCCAGCAGGTACCGGAGAGGCGATCTGAGGTCATCCAGTTTCTTTACTGCTGTACGACGTGCTTGCTGCTGGCCGGGAACATAGAACCAAGCGGTTGAGCCGTCAGTCACGAAGATTTTCTTCTGAGGGGAGTTGTAGTCCCAACGCATTTTGCCGGGCTTCTTGATCCAAAGCGTCCCACTCTCGCTGCGCCGGATACCCCCGCCGGAATAAACCTCGGTGAAATCAGCCCTAAGTGACTTCATGCCGTTGTAACGCGCGTCGATAGTTGCAGCAACGCTTCTTACGTCTGCTTGGCGTGTTTGCCCTGAGAGCTGTTGCCCAAAGCTCAACAGCAAAAGGATGAATATCGTACTCAGCTTTTTCATAATTGTTTGACCGGCTTAAATCCGCTTTCTCCGGGTAGATCGCCCGCCTTGGTTCCAGGAGGCAGTCCCCGCGTGATGAAGGGGAACTGGTCAGGGTCGGCGACTTGCACTCGACCTTCAATCAATCTGTAAGGAATCTGATTTGGATCAGCTGGAACCTGGCGCAACAGACCCACTGAGATCAACTCGGACCAGCGTGAGGGAGACCGCCCATTCCACGTCTTAAACTGGTCAACCACGCCCTGAAGAGCCTTTACATCACTATCAACATGGAGGCAGCGCAATCGGTTGATCGCATTTGCCCGCAAGTGAGGATCATCTGTGCTGTTCAGAATGTTGGTCCACATGTAGGTGGCCGTTTCGGTTTCGCCCGCGTGGGCCAACAGCGCAGCAGCCATTACCCTCATCCATGGATGCGCACCCGGTACTCGTGATCCGCGCTCGAACACGTCTGCCGCCTTGGATGTGTCATTTAATTCAAGCCAGTAGATGTATCCAAGGGCGTAGTAAAGCCGCCATTCGTTTGGGTTCTCCCGAATCCCTTTCTCCACGAGTCGTGCCGCTGCCTGAGGATTGCCCGCCCCCTCGGGCGGTCTCTGTGCAAGAAACACAGATCCGAACTCGTACGCAGGAAGAAGCTTGGGGTCCAATGTTGTAGTCATGTCCAGGAGAGGCTCCAGGATTTGATACTGCTTGGCTTTGGCCTTGTGCTTCGTGCCGAAGTACTGGACCACTCTGGTCCAGTAGATGTCTGCGAGCAGGCCCGAATAGCCCAGGCTCAGGCGCTCGACTACCTTTGGGGATGGGATGTAGAGGACTTCCTGCAGAGGCTCGTCATTGCGAGTACGGTCGATCTGACGCACCAAGAACGTGCTCGCCGTGAGCAGCATGGCTATTAACAAGCCATAGGCTACCTGAATTTGCACGTTTCGGGTCATTTCAGGTTGCGCCGTTCAAATACCCACACCGAAGCGGTCAGTACCGCAGCAGTGTACACAAGGGTATAAATCGTATTCAGCAGAATGAGCTTCGGTTCAATCACGACGTTGTGAGCGACTTTGCTTACAACATTCAGAGATGCAAAGTTCGGCACTAGGTAAGCCGCGGCAGTTGTCGCCCAGTGCGTTAGCCCTGTTGTCATGTGCGCGAACCCGTGCAGGTCATCCGCAAACGTGCTCACGGCAAAGATGGCAAAAGCAAATATCGATGAGAACGCCGGCGTCGAGAAAGTTGAGAACAAAAGCGCCAACGCCGTGATCATGACAAATTGAAGCAGGATGAAATAGATCGCGACGAGCAGCGGCACATCGTCACGTCCCAGACTGCGGGATACGTAAAGCACGGCAGCGAAGAACCCAACGCTCATCAGCAGTGCATTAACTGTAAGGGTCATTACGAGACCGAGGAACTTGCCTGTAATAAATTCCCAGCGACGCACGGGGCGAGCTGCGAGAACCGTATACAATGTCCGCTTTTCGATTTCCTTCGAAACCAGTCCGATTCCAATGAAAATGGCAATCACAATTCCGAACAGGGAGATCGCCGTCAGCCCAAGATTGATGAGGACTATGCGATTGATGGCCATTGAAATCTGGCCAACGAGCAGGGAAGCACCGACGATGAGCAGGGCAAAGAGGATCAAGTTGTAGAGAACTCGGTCCCGAACCGCTTCCCGGTAGGTATTGAACGCAATCGCCACCAGACGTCCTATCATGCGTGCACCTCGTCCCGTTTGTCTTGATTGATTCGTGATAGGAAGTAATCTTCAAGCGTTGCTCGCACCGGCGTGACGCTTGTGAGGTGCGCGTGAGTGTTGCGCAGTGCATCCAGTGCCGCGTCGAGTGAACGCTCGGGCATGACCGCGCGGATAACATCGCCCGTGGCATGGCAACGCGCGCCCAGAGCAGACAGCGCAGGAATAGCTTGTGCGCCACTCCAGACAATCTCCACGTCGCCGCTCACCTCACGAACCAGATCGGCGACCACTCCTACACCCTTAAGCTCACCGTTATTGAGCACTGCAACGCGGTCGCAGAGTGTTTCTGCATCGTTCAGAATGTGGGTGGAGAAGAAAATCGTCTTTCCTTCCTCGTTCAGTTCCTGGACAAGGTCACGAACTTCTCGACGTCCAATAGGGTCTAACCCACTCATTGGCTCGTCTAGGATGACAAGCTTGGGATCGTGGACGATTGCCTGCGCGATACCCACCCGCTGAAGCATGCCTTTTGAGAATTTTCGCAAAGCCGTCGTTCCGTGCTCCGCCATACCTACGCGCGCAAGGGCCTTCTCTACCTTTTGCTTCCGTTCGCGGGGATCGACACCACTTAGTCTCGAGTAGTAGTCCAGTAGTTCTAGAGGCGTCAGATGGTCGTAGAAGTACGGTTGCTCAGGCAGGAAACCAATGAACCGCTTAACTTGGATATCGTCAATGGCGCGACCAAGGATCGTGGCGCTACCGCCGCTAGGAAACGCGAGCCCCAGCAGCAGCTTGATCGTCGTGGTTTTGCCTGCTCCGTTGGGTCCAAGGCAGCCAAAAACCTCGCCCTCTTCGACCGACAGAATCAGCGGTCGCAGTGCGCGCTTGAGTTTGTTTCCGAAAAAGCCAGTCCTATAGGACTTTTCAAGTCCTTGTATTTCAATGGCGGCCATGGTTTGCACTGATTATAGAACGATGATCGCGTTCGCGGCAGAGTACAACAGCACGGAGGGGAACGGCTGATTGCTGCTAGGGACAACGAAAAGGAGAGGCTCGGCGCCTCCCCTTTGAATAGATCTGAATGTATCGTTGTTACTGGATCGCGCTGCTCGCGGTGGAGGCAGAGGTGCTGCCCGTTTCGTAACGGATCACGCCGGAAGCATCGGTGAAGAAGTTACGCTGACCGGTGGTTCCAGTTGTAACCGGTCCGGCTGTGGCCGTATAGCTTCCAACGACGCCGCTGGCGTCGGTAGCTCCCATTTTCACGGAAAGATTGTATCCGCTCTTTGTGCAGGCGGCGCCATCAGTTCCTGCTGTGCATCCGAGTGTGTTGTCCAGAATCAGAGCGCTCGTCGCACTTGCAGTGCCGCCAGGTGTCCCACCGAGGTTCGCGAGGGTAGTGAATCCGACATTCGGATACGTGGAGGCATAGGTCATTTCAGCCGTGTTGATCGTACGCAATGAGCCCACCGCAGAAGACTCGTTCGCAGCGATGCGCGAACGCAGCAGGTTTGGAATAGCAATCGCGGCGATGATCAGGATGATCGCAACCACGATGAGAAGCTCGATAAGGGAGAAGCCCTTCTGTTTACGCATTTCTATTCTCTCCGTCTGTCCTCTTAAAGAGTAGGCAGCTGTTTCTCGCTTGATTTGTTCTACCAATGTGCTTTAGCACTGACCTGTTCTTATGCAGGCATATGACCAATGTCGTATTCCAAGTGAATAAAATGGATGCGCATCGTAAGTAGATGCTCCCAAATGCCTTGAGCCCAATCTTGATTGTTAGCGGTGGTCAACTACGGATGAGAAACTCAGGAGTATTACGTGTATTTGTCACTCGACGGTGACAGAAACTGTCAAGTGTCCCGTTTGCGAGTGCTTACATCCAGTACGCACTTACTCGTCCTACTGCAATGGAACATCCGTCGAAGTCGCGGTTTGCGCACTGTTGACTCTGAGAACGCCGGTGACATCGTTGAAGAAGAAACGTGTCCCAGTAGTGCCGAGCGTGACCGGGTCAGCGTTGGCAGAGAAAGTCGTTGCAGGGGTCGCGCTACCGGTGTTGCTGATGTAGAACTTGTAGCCACTCTTAACGTTTGCTGTATCGGGTGACGCTCCGCCCGGCGATGCAGCCCCCAGAACGCCGTCCAGCAGAAGTGCGGTTGTTGAGCTGGCAGCAACCCCCGGCGTCGCTCCTGGGCCTAGCGTTGCCAAGTCCTTGGCATAACCTGCGTTCGGGTACGTAGAGATGTATGTTAGCTCCGCCGTGTTGATGTAGCGGATTGAAGTGACCGCAGAGGATTCGTTCGCTGCGATTTTGGATCGCAGTAGGTTGGGGATAGCGATCGCAGCGATGATCAGGATGATTGTCACCACGATAAGGAGCTCGATTAGAGAGAAACCCTGCTGTTTGCGCATAAGTTTTTGCCGGTAGCCCAGTCTCAACATTGCAAGCAAAGAACCACAATGCAGCTTGCATGCACTTTCTGGCATAAGTCGTTTTTCCGGTCGAGTTCGAGCATGCTGGAGGAGAAGACACCATCTTGGGCTCTCTCCTCCAGCAATATGAAGTGATTACTGGATTGCGCTGCTTGCGGTAGAGGCAGAGGTGCTGCCCGTTTCGTAACGGATAACGCCGGAAGCATCGGTGAAGAAGTTGCGCTGTCCGGTTGTTCCCGTGGTAACTGGACCGGCAGTTGCGGCGTAGCTGCCGTAAACGCCGTTCGTAGCTGTACCAAGCTTCACGGAAAGATTGTATCCACTCTTTGTGCAGCTGGCGCCATCGGTGCCGGCTGTGCAGCCGAGCGTATTGTCAAGGATCAACGCGCTCGTCGCGCTTGCACTGCCGCCAGGTGTCCCGCCGAGGTTCGCGAGGGTGGTAAATCCGACATTTGGATAGGTAGATGCGTAAGTCATTTCCGCAGTGTTAATCGTACGCAGGGAGCCCACGGCGGAGGCTTCGTTGGCAGCAATTCGAGAGCGAAGCAGGTTGGGTATAGCAATCGCAGCGATGATAAGTATGATCGCAACAACGATTAGGAGTTCAATCAGCGAGAAGCCCTTCTGTTTACGCATGTCTCTTTTTCTCCGTCCTGTCCTAATTTGAACAGTCAGTGTGTTTTCTGTCTGCAGATAGAGCCGCAACTTTTCTGCCATCTGCTCTAACCAAAGCACTGGTGAGATGACGAGAGACGTAAGTGTTGGACAGGTATGGAGTTGCTATTAATCGATCAGTTTAGATTACTTGTGGGAGTAGACCAAAGGTAATCTAAAACCATCATTCTTGACAGAATTCGGCATCGGTAGATGACAATAAGTGTCAGACATGGGGGCCCCAATGTCACAAAATAGGTCGTTCAATGTGACAGAGCGCACTAGCAGTCAATCTGGTCACGGGAGATCTTCAGTCCTGTCAGGTTTCCCAAGACCGTGACGGCGATCTGGTCTGGGATGAAGAATTCTTGAGCTACCTGCTGGACGTCTTCTGCTCGGACGGCCTCGATTTTGTCGGTGATCTCGTTCATTCCGTAGAAGCGGTCGTAGTACATCTCCTGCCGAGCGAGATTGCTCATACGGGCCATCGAGGACTCGAGGCTTAACATGAGGCTGCCTTTGAGTTGAGCTTTGGCGCGGAACAACTCTTCGCTGGTCACCGGAACTTCCTTGAGATCTCGAAATTCCTTCAGAACGGATTGCACGACTTTAGGCGCAGACTCTTTCGAAGTTCCTGCGTAAACGGCCAGACAGCCGGTATCCCGGTAGGGATTAAGCTCGCTGAATATGGAGTAAACCAGCCCCTGCTTTTCGCGGACATTCTGGAAAAGGCGGGAACTCATACCGCCTCCGAGGAGGGTGTTCAGGACGAAGGAGGAGTATCGATTCTCGTGCGATATGGAGTAAGAAGGGACGCCGATACAGAGTTGCACCTGTTCCAGCGACTTCTTGTTGCGCATCGATATCTTGGCTGTCGGTTTGGGCGCGCTGTCCCGCACATCACTGGCGATGGCGGCTAGATGCGAAAACTTGGCTGAAACGAGTTCCAAGAAGTTGTCGTGATTGAGGTTCCCGGCCGCTGCAATCACCATATTGCCAGCATGAAAGCGCTGCTTGTAGTAGTCGAACAAAAGCGGAGGCGCGAATGTTTTCACCGTGTCGCGGGTGCCCAGAATGGGCCGACCGAGCGGATGATCTTTCCAGAAACTTTGGACAAAAATCTCGTGAACGAGGTAATCGGGGTTGTCCTCATCCATTTTGATTTCTTCCATAATGACGCCGCGTTCCTTCTTTACGTCCGTATCGTTGAAGGAGGGGTTCAAGACCAGATCTGAAAGGACGTCCATGGCGCTCCCCAGGTGCTCGTCGAGAACTCGTACGTTGAAGCAGACACACTCCTTGGCAGTAAATGCATCCAGATTGCCGCCGAAGGAATCAACTTCACGTGCGATCATTTCAGCCGTTCGGGTCGTCGTGCCTTTAAAGACCATGTGCTCGGCGAAGTGGGATATGCCATTCACCTCTGGTTCTTCGTGACGCGAGCCGGTGCGGATCCAGACGCCAGCGGACACGGATCGGATATGGGGCATTTCTTCAGTGATGACGGTGAGCCCATTGGCTAGGACGGTCCTGCGAATATTCCTAAGTGCTGCATTCATAATTGGTTCTTTATTCATCGAGACACCTTCCCTACGCCCTGAAACATTTGCACACTGCTGGTGATGCTGCCACGACAGATTGAATTGCCTGGTGCCAGCCCGCGAAAAGGTCACTGTACAATCTTAAAAAAGATAATGATGCTCGGAGTAGCAGACGAGCTTCAGTTTAGATGCATGACAAAGATTCAAAAACTCTCGCTTTTAGGGCTCACGTACGAGGAGCTAACGTCGTTGATCGAGTCGCTTGGTGAACCCCGTTTCAGGGCCAAGCAATTATTCGATGCGCTTTATCGTCAGCGAATAACTGCTTTGGAGCATATAAGCACTCTTTCCAAGTCTCTTCGCTCGCGCTTTGTATCTGAAGGATACAGCATCGGCTTCCCGCAAATCGACCAACGGTTTGTTTCCCAAGATGGTACGGTGCGGTACTTAGTACGGTTCTCGGACGGCCAAACTGTCGAGGCGGTCTGGATGCCGGAAGGCGATGGAGTGGAAGACACCGAAGACTCGGGGACAATGGACATGGCGCAGGCCTCGGGCGATTCACGACATCGTCGGGGAACCATCTGCCTGTCGTCACAGTCGGGATGCGCTGTGAACTGCAAATTCTGTATGACGGCCCTTCTTGGACTGCAGCGCAATCTAACCGCGGGCGAGATTGTCGGACAGATTCTGCTCATTCTGAATGATCATGAGATCGCCATCGGACGAGACCGAATCAACCTGGTGTTTATGGGGCAAGGTGAGCCCTTTCTAAACTACGACAACTTCATGCGCGCTGTTCGACTGCTGGTCGAGGGAGTCGGGATTTCCGAGACACGGATGACCGTATCTACGTCGGGGATTGTGCCCCGCATCGCTGATTTCGGTCGCGAACCCGTGCGGCCGCATCTTGCAATCTCGCTGAACGGTTCGAATGATGAAGTACGTGAACAGGTGATGCCGATCAATCGCAAGTGGAACCTTCAGGAACTGTTGAACGCAGCTCGCGAGTTTCCGTTGCGTGCACGTGAGCGTGTCACATTCGAATACGTGTTGCTCTCCGGTGTGAATGACGCTCCGGAGAACGCCCGTGAAGTCGTTGCACTCTTGCGTGGCCTCCGTGCCAAAGTGAATCTGATTGCGTTGAATCCAGGACCGGCGATTCCATTCCGAACTCCATCACCGGAAGCCGTTCAGGTTTTTCAGCAAACGCTCATTGCTGCTGGCATCCCTGCATACGTCCGTCGGCCTCGTGGATTGGACATTTACGCGGCGTGTGGTCAACTGAAGCGCACGACGGATCTCGTCTCCATTACTTAGACTTGTTGCATATTGGCATTCATCACTGGCTTTCAAGCTAAAATGTGAAACCTCCGAATATGCACGGGGCATCCCAATGCACGAAGGGATTGGAGGAACAGTATGCCTGAACAGCGCCTCTCAGGTTTCCGTGTGGCGATTCTGGCCACCGATCTGTTTGAAGAAGCCGAGCTCATCGAGCCTCGCAAGGCACTGGAGGAAGCTGGAGCGACGACCGTTGTAATTGCGCCGCACGCTGGTGAGATTCAAGCTGTACAGCACGAGAAGAAAATGCAGAAGGTGAAAGTGGATCAGACTCTTTCTGAGGCCGATCCAGATCAATTTGACGCGGTGCTCCTGCCCGGCGGTGCAAAGAATGCGGACGCGCTTCGTAGAGACCCGCTTGCGCAGGAGTTCGTTCGCCGGATCGACCAGACTCGTCGTCCCATTGCTGTGATCTGCCATGGTGGATGGCTGCTGGCGTCTGCTCGCCTGGTTAAGGGGCGACACATGACGAGCTACAAGGCAATTCAGGACGACCTGCGGAATGCCGGAGCATTCTGGACCGATAAGGAAGTCGTTCGGGACGGGAACTGGGTTTCCAGCCGACAGCCCTCAGACATTCCGCGCTTCAACGACGAGATGATCAAGATGTTCATAGAGCATCAAGTTCGAGCCCGCGTAGCGGCTTGACCTTCGCTCATTTGGGGCGCAGGATCGCCTGCGTCCCCCGCACGCCGTATGCACCCGCTGCGCCTTCGTCGTCTCTCATCTGCTAACATGAAACCCGTACCATGCCGACGACCGTTCCTAAATTCACCTTGCGGGATTACGATAAGCGCGACTTTGAGCCGCTGTTCAAACTGGATCGTCTCTGCTTCGACCCTGGCATTGCGTACAGTCGACCCGAGCTAGCCAGCTTCATCGAACAGCGCCGGTCTTACACAATCGTCGCAGAGTGGACAGATGAATCTGGGGATATCGAGGGTGCGTCCGAAGGTAAATTGAAGGCCAACAACCCCAGCCCTCGCCGACCTGTTGCAGGATTCGTAACGTTTCATTACCAGAGGCAGGGATACGGACACATCATCACAATCGATGTTCATCCTGAGGCGAGGCGCCACGGACTCGGCACAATGCTCATCAACGCGGCCTCTGAACGGCTGCGCAAGATGACCGCATTTATGGTGGTGTTGGAAGTTGCCGTGAATAACGAATCAGCATTGGCCTTTTATGACAAGCATGGCTTTAAGCGGATCAAAGTGTTGGAGCGCTACTACAACCGCGAAGTCGATGCCATCTTCATGACGAAGCGCTTGTAACTCAACTCTCATCCTGAACACCGGGTAGCGAACCCGCCTCTCCTAGCACGTCACGCTGGGAGCCAAATGCATGACGCAGCCCAGCAACGGCGAGGAAACTCAGGCCCAGCGCACATACCCCATTCCATTGCCATCTGGACCATGCTGCGGTTGAGAGTGCTGATCCGGTAGCACCTCCGAGGAAAAAGACAATCATATAAATGGTGTTGATCCGGCTGCGAGCGCCCTCTACCAGGCCGAAGATTCGCGTTTGGTTTGCAATCTGCAAAGCCTGTTGTCCGAGGTCGAGAATGATGACGCCCAGAATCAAGCCTGCCATGTGATAGCCCGCAATCCAAAGGATGCAGTATCCGAAGCCCAAACCGGCAAGCGCAAAAGCAATCACCCACCGTGGACCTTTGCGATCGGACATGCGTCCGGCAACAGAGGCAATCAAAGCCCCAGAAGCTCCGAGCACCCCAAAGCTGCCCGCAACGCCAGCGCCAAGCTTGTAGTGTGGCGTGGCCAGTAGAAATGCCAAGTTGGTCCAGAAGGACGAAAAAGCTGCGAACGCCAGAAATCCGACGATGGATGCTTCGCGTAAGGTCGGCTGTTCCTTCACCAGCTTCCAAAGTGAAATTACGGCTTCTCTATACTCAACAGGCTTCAATGCTGGTAGCAGTGGCAATCGCCAGCGCAGAAGAGGCACAAAGAGTGCTGTGATTCCGGCAGCAACGAGGAACACCGCGCGCCATCCCAGGACCTCGGCCACAATGCCGCTTGCAGCGCGGCTCAACAGAATTCCAAGCAGCAGGCCTGTCATCACTGTTCCGATAGCGCGTCCACTGTCACCGGGATCGGCTAACTCAGGAGCAATCGGCACGAGGACGTGCGTCACAGAGGCGGTCATGCCGATAATCACGCTGGCGACAACCAGCATTGCTAGAGAAGGCGCTAGTGCCGCGCCAAACATGGCGAGAGTTACAGCCGCAAATAGCTTTACCATCAGCCCGCGGCGTTCCATCACATCGCCCATCGGGACGAAGATAAGGATTCCCGCGGCATAGCCGATTTGAGTGGCGACCGCTACTGCCCCGACCTGGCCGGAGGTAGCGTGGAACGTGTGGCTCATTTCGTGGAGCAACGGTTGGTTGTAGTAAATAGTAGCTACACTCGCGCCACTTGCCATGCCTAGGAAGGGAAGCACGCCACGGTGCGGATGTGAGTGTACGGGATCGCTTTGAGAAAGTTGCGTCACACCCTAGTTTATCAAGTGTTCAGCGAACCAGCGCAGGACGCATCTCTGGGAGAGAATCTCAAATGCGTTTCGAAACCTTAGTAGAGCAAGTATTTCGCACGGATCGTCTTGAACTTCTCGATGACATCGATCCAGTTCATCCACACACGTCGGGGATCCTGTCCGGCAAGGATTGACTTTGTTGTGGAATCATTCAACATCAATCGGTCAAGCTTAGTCGTTTCAAACTGCGTCGGATAGAGGGTATGCAATGCTGACGCAATCTCGATCCCGAGTTGAGGCGCATCGAGAGCATTCCTGTCCGTTACAACTATGCTCACGCCGCCGCATTTCTTTTGCGCATACGCATCCGCCGTCGGTGTGAATGTGATGGGAACAAACCGAACTCCACTGATGTCTCTCCGGTTGAGGTAGGCGGCAAGCTCCTGTGGACGAATCCATGGCGCACCGACTACCTCGAATGGCACATCGGTACCGCGTCCAACTGACACGTTAGTAGCTTCGACGATCCCGACGCCGGGATATAGTGCGGCCTCAGTTAGGCTGCGCATGTTAGGCGAGGGATTTATCCACAGTATTCCTGTTGAATCGAGCCAGTCGCCGCGTTGCCAGCCTTCCATGGAAACAACAGTGAGTCGCGCGTGAATGTTCTTCTCGTTGTTGTAATAGCGCGCTAACTCTCCGGTTGTCATCCCGTGACGCACCGGAATCTGCGCATAGTTGGTGAAGCTCTTCCGCCCGGGATCACTGATCGGCCCTTGCACGTACACACCCGTTATCGGATTTGGGCGATCAAGGACGAATAGCGGTTTTCCCGCCTTCGCCGAAGCTTCCAGAAAGTACCCGAGTGTCGTCTCGTAGGTGTAGAACCGGACTCCGATGTCCTGAATGTCATAGACCACTGCATCTACCGAACTGAGAATTCTGAGCGAAGGCCGCCTCTTTGCATCAGTGTCTCCGTAAACGCTGTACACAGGCACTCCGGTCGCAACATCTCGTGTGTCGGAAATCGCTGTGGTGTCGACCGCGCCAGCAATCCCGTGTTCGGGGCTGAAGATCGCCGTGAGTTGAATGCCAGCGGCATGACTGAGTACGTCGATGGTTCGATTGCTGTGATTATCCGAGCCTGTATGGTTCGTGATTAGCGCAATGCGTGTTTTGGGGCGTCCCGGGACGCGAAGTTCAGCGAAGTTGTGCTTCTCAAGCACATCGATCCCCGTCAGGACAGAGCCGTTGCGAGCCGGCAAAAGACGGGCGGATGACAATGCCTCGTTGTAGCCGGTGATCTTTGACACTCGAAGCCTCTCGTTTTCAGAAGGCGTCAGGTTCAGGCTCTGGGCTACCGCAGATGCGACGCGAGAACGAAGCGAGACCATTCCGGAATTGTTTCCGTGCGGGTGTACGGCGTTCGCCAAGATGATCACATAACTGTTCGTTGCTGGATCAATCCATAGTGACGTCCCCGTGAATCCGGTGTGACCAAACGATCCGACTGGAAGGAATTCGCCTCGGCTGCTTGAGTACGGCGAGTCGATGTCCCAGCCAAGTCCGCGCAGGACAGAAGCCGTTGGTGGCTGTTGGGCTGTGGACATCTTCTCTACGCTGAGTTGCGAGAGAACGTGAAAGCCCATCAGCATGTCTTGGGCGTACAGCGATAGATCATCGGCTGTCGAGAAAACCCCGGCGTGTCCCGCAATCCCACCCATCCGGCGGGCAGTGGGATCGTGTACGAGGCCGCGAATGATCTGGTGGTGATCATCGTATTCAGTAGGAGCTATGCGTGAGCGCCACGAGTCGGGTGGAAGAAATCTCGTGTCGCGCATCCCAAGGGGTGCGAATATGTTCTTCTCCGCGAACTCATCAAGCCTCATGCCGGAGACCTTTTCGACGAGAAACCCCAAGCTCTCAAAGTTGATGTCGCTATACAGGAAACGAGAGCCCGGCGAAAATATCGGCTGTGTATCCATGGCCATCTGATAAGCCGCTTCGCGCCCCTGCCACGCGGCTTTCAGGTCAAGGTCTTCGCGCAAACCGGAGAAGTGCGTAAGTAGTTGTCGGACGGTGATGTTCTCTTTTCCGTTCTTAGCGAACTCAGGCAGGTAGACCGCAACTGGATCGTTGAGTCGAATGCGTCCTTCCTGTTCGAGTTTCATGACCGAGGTGGCGGTCGCAACGCACTTGGTAAGAGAAGCGATGTCGAAGATCGTGTCTACGGTCATACGCTCGCGGACGGGTTCAAGCGAGCGCATGCCAAACGCCTTGCGATAGACCACCTGGCCGTTATGTCCTACCAGCACGACCCCACCGGGAATCGTGCCATGCGCTACGGCTGATGTCATGATCTGGTCGATGCTTGTGAAGTCTTGGGACCCTGAGTTGGTCTGAGCTGTTGCGGATTGTGCCATGGACACAGTTGCGAACGCGGCGACAATCGTGACGATGAGGAACGATCCAGGGAATCTCTGACGAAGCTTCACCCAACTCTCCTGACCGGGGTCCAGAGTCGGCACTCTGGCCCAAGAAGAAGCATGCTGCCCAAAGCTATTTTAGGTGCTATGGTTTCCAGTATGCGGAATACATTATGGATTTGCCTCGTTCTCCTCGCCTCAGTATCAATTGCCCTTGGAGCAGTGCCGAAGACGTCGGAAAGCGCAAACGATGATGTAGCCACGGCGGCAGCAGAGGCCGATATCTCGGGCGTGCGCTGGGCTGATAGAACGCTTCGCAAGATGTCGCTAGAGGAAAAGGTCGGGCAGCTATTCATGGTGTGGGCCAAGGTCGATTTCATGAACTTCGGCGGGCCAGACTATGCAAGGCTGCGAGATCAGATGAAGGCATACCATCTTGGCGCTTTTGGAATCACGTCGCCGATGGACGGCGGTTTGTTGCTGAAGGGAAGTCCGTATGACGCGGCTGCGCTTACAAATCAGCTTCAGCGCGACAGTGATCTTCCCCTGTTGTTCGCCGCTGATTTCGAACGCGGACTGCCGATGCGTTTCCATGGAGGCACCATCTTTCCGCATGCCATGGCGTTCGGCGCCACAGGCAACACACAGTATGCCTACCAGTTCGGAAGGATATCCGCCGCCGAGGCGAGAGCGATCGGGGTGCACTGGAATTTCTATCCCGATGCTGATGTGAACTCAAATCCTAATAACCCGATCATCAATGCCCGTGCCTTCGGAGAAGATCCAAAACAAGTAAGTGCCATGGTGGCCGCATTCATCAATGGAGTCCACGACGCGCATGGTATGGCGACGGCGAAGCACTTTCCGGGACACGGCGATACGGATACCGACTCGCATTTGTCCGTCTCTCGCATAAATGCATCTCGCGAGAGAATCGAGCAGGTCGAACTGCCACCGTTTCGTGCGGCGATCGCTGCCGGGGTTGATTCTGTCATGGTGGGGCACCTGGCAGTGCCCGCACTCGATCCAGACCCGACGCGAGTTGGGACGATCTCGTACGCCATCAGTTCACGACTGCTGAAGAATGAACTCGGGTTCAAAGGGATCGTGATTACCGACGCTATGGACATGAACGGCGTTACACGCATGTTCGGCGGCAACACCCCCGAGAGCGCAGGCCGTGCCGCGGTTCAGGCGATCAAGGCGGGGACGGATTACATCTTGATTCCCGGCGACCTCGATGGCGCATATAACGGAGTTCTTCAGGCAGTGAAGCGCGGCGAGATCCCCCAAAGCCGTATCGATGAATCTGTGCGCAAGATTCTTCTGGCTAAAGCTGCGTTGGGGCTGCACAAGAATCGCTTTGTTGATTTGAACGCCGTGAGCACAGAGGTAAGCCGGCCCGAAAACCTGTCTGTGGCTCAGAAGATTGCCGACGAAGCTGTTACGGTAGTGCGTCAAGCTTCGCATGACAATCAGCACCCCTCCCGCAATGTGCTGCCCATCCCACGGGCCATCGGCGCGCTGAACTCGCAATTTGCATATCATCCCGGAGTTGCGGCAGGGAATCGATTGCTGCTGATGATCCTCACCGACGATGCTCGCAGCGAAAACGGGCGCACGCTCGTTCGCGAGGTACGCGCCCGAGTGCCTGACGTGCGCGTGATTTATGTGGATGATGTGCTCGCCCCGGTTCTTGCACCGCATGTGCTGGAGGCAGCCGTGAATGCAGAGCGCGTCATAGCTGCTGTGTACGTCACGCCATCTGCGGGCCGCACTGCTGCAGGCGACAGTGGCTCACCAGCTTTGGCACAGAGTTCCTCTTCGATCCTGTCCAATGTGATCAAGGCAGCGTCGGAAAAGACCGTTGTTGTTGCGATGGGAAGTCCGTACCTAATTGCGCAATATCCAGCAATCCAGAATTATGTTTGCACGTATTCGAATGTGCCGGTATCCGAGGTGAGTGCTGCAAAGTTCCTGTTTGGTGAAATGCCTGCGAGAGGGCATCTGCCTGTCAACATTCCGGGCGTCATCAATGGAACTGCGGCGGCCGTTGTGCACTGATCGTCAACACTCAATCGTATTCAGCGCCAAGCCGCCGAGCGATGTTTCCTTGTAGCGAGTTTGCATGTCGAGCCCGGTGCGATACATGGTCTCAATCACCTGATCGAGCGATACCTTGTGTGCGCCATCTTCGTTCATCGCCATGCGGCAGGCGCTGATTGCCTTTACGGCCCCCATTGCGTTTCGCTCAATGCAGGGGATTTGCACCAATCCGCCGATCGGATCGCAAGTCATGCCGAGGTTGTGCTCCATTCCAATTTCGGCAGCGTACTCAATTTGTCGATTGTTGCCGCCCAGAGCAGCGACAAGTCCGCCCGCTGCCATCGAGCACGCCACTCCGACCTCGCCCTGGCAGCCGACTTCAGCTCCAGAAATTGAAGCATTCTCTTTGTACAAGATTCCGATTGTTCCGGCGGTCAGCAGGTATCGAAGGATGCCCTCCGATGAAGCGTCGGGCACAGACTCCAAATAGTACTTTCCGACGGCAGGAATGATCCCGGCCGCACCGTTCGTCGGAGCGGTTACCACCCGACCTCCGGCGGCGTTCTCTTCGTTTACCGCCATGGCGTAGGCGGTTACGCGATCCAGCGCAACCAGCGGATCGGGGCTTGCAGAGCTTTCCAATTTCTTGTGCAGGATCGGTGCGCGCCTTCTTACCTTTAGGCCGCCCGGAAGGATGCCTTCAGTACGGAGGCCGCGCTGGATGCAACTATCCATCACACTCCAAATATGGGCCACTCCAGTTCGAACGTCCTGCTCAGAGCGCCAAGCCTGCTCGTTCGAGAGAGCTACCTCCCACAAAGCCATGGAGTGGCTCTGGGCAATGCTCAACAGTTCAGCGGCACTTGAGTACTGGTAGCGAACCACCGTGTGCCGCCGCTCCGTCGCGGTGTCGCGCTCGGTACGGATGAAGCCTCCGCCAATCGAGTAGTAAATCCGCTGACAGAGAAGATGTCCTTTGGTGTCCAAGGCCGAGAAACGCATACCGTTGGGGTGTTCGGGGAGCGAATCCTGCTTGTGAAAGACTAAATCTCGCTCCACGTTGAACGTGATCGTATGAGACTTATCCAGCGCCAATGCTCTGGTATCGCATAGCTGGAGGATTCTTGATTCTATGGTGTCCGGATCGACAGTCTCAGGTGATTCACCAAGTAGGCCCAACAACACGGCCCGATCAGTCGCGTGTCCTTTGCCGGTAAGTGCGAGCGATCCGAATAGCTCAATACAAACACGACATACCGCATCTAGCTTATTGTCTGTTCGAAGCTCAGAGATGAAGGATCGGGCGGCACGCATGGGGCCGACTGTGTGCGAACTGGAAGGGCCAATTCCTATCTTGAAGATTTCGAAAATGCTTGTTCTCACGGATAGGCTCAATGATACTCCGCGCCGCAGTTGCCGGGGTAAGCACGTGGGCGCGGAGGGAACAGAAAAGGCTACTCTTGTTGACCAAATACGCTGGTGTCGTCCGGTTCAGCGGTGAGCCCGGTTTTCTCAAGAATGAAGAAGAATAGGCTAAGAAGCATGCCAACGATCGTGGCCAACACCATACCTCGCAGTTGCGTCTGCCCGATCTTGAAGGACACTCCGGAGATGCCGACTACAAGGATGATTGCCGAAAGCAGCAGGTTCTTGCTACGCGAGTAATCCACGTTTGCCTCGATCAGCATTCGCAGGCCCGATGCAGCGATCACGCCGAAGAGCATCATGCTCACGCCACCAATCACCGGTGTGGGAATCGTACGGATAGCTCCGCTTACTTTGCCGAAGAAGGCGATCATGATCGAGATGACGCCGGCGCCGCCGATGACCCAAACTGAGTACACGCGGGTCAGCGCCATTACACCCATGTTCTCGCCATAGGTTGTCGTTGGGCACGATCCGGTGAAACCCGAAAGCATTGTCGAGAGCCCATCTCCGAGCAGGGAATTGTGTAGGCCAGGAACCTTCAGCAGGTCGCGTCCGACGATGTTGCTGGTCACAAATAGGTGTCCAATATGCTCCGAGATCACCACTAGTGCCGCTGGCATAATGACGAGAATGGAGGGCCAGTCAAACAGCGGCCTTACGAGATGAGGAATTGCGAACAACGATGCGCCGTGGAGAGGCGAGAAATCGACCGTGCCGGGGACGAAGATGTTGACGACCGCAGCCATCGCATAACCGGCAATCACGCCAATCAGCACGGGAATCGCAGCAAAGAATCCGCGGAACACTAGCGATCCGATGACCACGACGGAGAGCGTGAATAGCGAAATCAGCGTTGCCGTCCCGCTAACCGCCGAGCCTTTGTGGAAGGCCATGTCTGTAGCTACCGGAGCCAGTTCGAGGCCTATAAGCGCCACGATTGGCCCCATCGCCGCTGGAGGAAGGACGACTTCAAGCCACTTGCGACCCGCGAAGCGGATAATCAGCGACACCAGGGCAAAGATGAGGCCGGCAGCGATATATCCACCGGTTGCGTGCTGGAAGCCGATACCTGGCGCTTTTGCCATGGTGATGCACGTGATGGTTGGTGCGATGAACGCGAAGCTTGAACCGAGAAATGCGGGTGCTTTTCCGCGGCATACGAACGTGTAGATGAGAGTTCCAATCCCGTTCATCATCAGCACAAGCGCCGGATCGATCACCGTTGTTCCTGCTGCCTGATTGAACAGAATGGGTACCAGAATAGAAGCCCCGAACATCGCAAATAGATGTTGCAGGCTCAAGGGAATCCCCTTGAGCAGAGGCACTTTTTGGTCGACCTGAATGGTCTCTCGCGTGTCTGCGGGATCGAGCTTGGGAGTCTCCGCCGATTGCCGCATAGTAGGTTCCGTTTCAGTGTCCAACATAGACTCCTTCATTTCACCACCTTTGTGTGAAGACATGGGCGGCCGCATGGTGCC
This sequence comes from Koromonas humicola, assembly GCF_059726255.1. Lineage (NCBI taxonomy): Bacteria > Pseudomonadati > Acidobacteriota > Terriglobia > Terriglobales > Koromonadaceae > Koromonas > Koromonas humicola. The sequence continues at coordinate 2,293,173 of NZ_AP040873.1, read as the reverse complement.
GAGATATGCCTCAGAAGAAAAGGATGGAACTACTCACAATCGCGGCTGATCTGGGCAAGGATGTAGGTGCAGGGCAATTATCCCGCAACGCAGGTAAATACCTGCTCGCAGACATCTTCAAGTGTTGCCAAATTCTAGCATCTACCCGAGATGTTGCCATCGTCATCATCTGTTTCAAGCAGGACTCTAGCCCTGTGCACGGCTACCTCGCTGTGTACCTTAGTCCCCTGAGTTGTGCTTAGGAGCAATTAGCAGATTCTGTTGGGAAAATTCTTATAGGTGATGATACTCTGATTCTGCTACTCTCCGGTCATAACTCAAGTCAAGTTAAGAATTGCATGGCGGTCAGAAAACTGACTGCAGAGTACTGTCAGTTGTTCAGATAGGTGCGTGGACAACTATGGCCCACTGTCATCGGGTTATACGGTCCGATGCCTTTGCCCCGGTCTCCCGGGTTTGTTTGAGGTCTCAATGTTTAAGCAATTATTGGCGGCTGCTGTCTTACTTTGCGCTACATTCAGCACTCAACTCGCTCATGCGCAGTTTCAGGACAATCAGATCCGTTGGTGGTATAGCAATTCCTTCCGCGAACCTGGGACCAATAATGGGGAGAATATTTCGAAGAACATCTTCTCCTTCACCCACGCTGACGCGGGAAACAAACTGGGGAACAACTTCCTCAACGTTGACATGCTCAAGTCCAACCACACTGACCCGATTTCGAGCACCGACACAAAGGAAGGTGCGGTTGAGGTCTACGTCGTGTATCGCCACGATGTGAGCTTGAACAGTGCAATGAAAACGGAGAAATTCGCGTTTGGTCCGGTGAAGGACGTTCTGGTTACCGCTGGCACCGATCTCAATACAAAGAACAACCAATTTGCATCCGCCAAGCGCATGTTGGTTCTGGGTCCCACATTCGCGCTAAAAGTCCCGAAGGGCTTCTGGAATATTTCTTTGCTCTGGGACAAGGAGTGGAACAACAACGGAATCGTTTCTAAGGGCGTGACCTTCAATAGCGCTGCGATGGTCGCAACGTCGTGGGGCATTCCATTCAACGTTGGCAAGGCTCCATTCTCGTTCGAAGGTTTCGCAGAGTTGAACAGTGCCAAGGGCAAGGATGGATTCGGGAATGGAACGAAACCTGAAACGCTACTTCACCCAAAAATGATGTATAACGTGGGTTCGCTTTTCAGTGAACGTCACAACTACTCCATCGGCGTGGGGTATGAGTACTGGCGAAACAAGTTTGGCAACGATCTTCATCTCCATCCATACAACGATGGCTCGCTTGCGAACGCTCCTTTCGTCGAGGTGGCGATTCACCTGTAGTTTAGCGTGGTGAATGAAGATGTTTGGCGGCTCAGTCGAGCCGCCAATTCTCTTTGTAGGGTCGCCGCAGAATCGCACAATGCTACAATCCTCGATCATGCTTCCAGAGGCGAAGCGTATTTCACCAACATGACACAGACCGTCCCATGCGCGGGTTCGCACGAAGGTGAGTTGTCAGCCATCATCCTGGCTGCTGGCTATTCGTCTCGCATGGGGCAACTCAAGCCGCTTCTTTCCATAGGACCGTGTACGGCACTAGAAGCGGTGATCAAGTTGTTTCACTCGGCTAATGTACGCGACGTCTCTGTCGTAATAGGTCACCGTGCTGAAGAACTTCGGCCCGTAGCAGAAATGGCAGGTGCGCGCTGCGTTCTCAATCAGAACTTCGATCGCGGGATGTTTACCTCAATCAAGGCCGGCGTTGCCGCAGTGTCCTCCGCGACACGAGCTTGTTTCATCCTTCCTGCAGACATTCCACTGGTAGAACCCAATACAGTTCGCATGTTGGGATCGCAGTTTATGCAGAGTGGGAAGCACGTTCTCTATCCAGTATGCGATGAACGTCGGGGACACCCTACCCTGATATCCCGCGATCTGTTTCCCGAGATACTCAATGCGCCTCCTGATTCACGGCTCTCCGCGTTACTGGCGGCAAATGAATCGTTATCAGAAGATGTGGTGGTGATCGATCAGGCAATCCACATGGATATGGACACGCCAGAAGACTATGCGAACATCTGCAAATTAGCTGCCGAGAAACTCAGTCCTCCCAAGGGATTTCGAACCTCTCACCACTAGAACGCTCCTCGCATTTGTTCTCGAATGCAGTGTTTCGGTGGTCTGTCGCAATCGCTTCTCCATGAATAATCAATGAAAAAATCAGAGAAGGCAGGTGCTCTGCTGCAGACGTCGGCTGGAGCGAACATATTTGCACGCAGGCCCGTAACTCTCGATGTGATAGACACCTGCAGTCCAAACTTCAAGCGCTGCTGAGATCGGTGTGAACACTAGAGGGTGTCAAAAGGCATTGGTTCTGAAACTCACAATGCCGCATTGGGCTGAGAACGTGAGTTGACTTTTCTTCGTCCGAAACGCTTTCATAATTACCTCGACAGCCGCGATTGAGAGACGCACGCGTGCAGCTTTCAATCGTTCCCTCCCATCGTCAAACGCAACGATCTTCAGGAGAATTTCTATGCCTACGTTCACCACTCAGGATGGCACACAGATCTATTACAAGGATTGGGGCTCCGGTCAGCCCGTAGTGTTCAGCCATGGATGGCCATTGACCTCAGATGCTTTCGAGGACCAGATGCTTTTCCTGGCTGAGAATGGATACCGCTGCATTGCACATGATCGTCGAGGACATGGCCGATCAAGCCAGCCTTGGAACGGCAACGATATGGACACCTATGCGGATGATCTCGCCGGTCTGACGCAACATCTCGACCTGAAAGACGCAATCCACGTTGGCCATTCCACCGGAGGTGGGGAAGTCGCGCGCTACATTGGACGACATGGGAGCAGTCGTGTTGCAATGGCGGTCCTCATCGGTGCGGTGCCTCCGGTGATGATGAAATCAAGTGCCAACCCCGGAGGCGCGCCGAAAGAGGCATTCGATCAGATCCGCTCTGCGGTGCTGAACGACCGCTCGCAATTCTTCAAGGACCTGAGTGGTCCGTTCTACGGCGCAAATCGTCCGGGCAGCAAAGTATCTCAGGGATTGCGAGATTCGTTCTGGCTGCAGGGTATGCAGGCTGGCTTCAAAGCCGTTTATGACTGCATCAAGGCATTTTCTGAAACCGACTTCACTGAGGACTTGAAGCGAATCGACGTACCCACGCTCATCATGCACGGCGACGATGACCAGATAGTTCCAATCAGTGACTCGGCGCTGCTTTCTGCCAAACTTGTGAAGGGGGCCACGCTGAAGGTTTATCCCGGACAACCGCATGGCATGTGCTCCACTTACAAGGACCAGATCAACAACGACCTGTTGTCGTTCCTCAAGCGCTCACAGCAAGTGGCTGCCTGACGTTCTATGCAGCTCCGAAGGCCAGCCCTAGCTGGCCTTCGAGTGCTCAGCTACAAGTGCTTTTGTAGGAACTGAACTGTCCGTTGTCCGGCATCGAGCAATTGAAAGCCTCCAAAGCCATGACCTGCGCCTGGATAAAGTTTGATTTCGTATGGAGTCTCTTTGGCTTCAAGCAGCTTTTGTAATTGTGTTGCTTCGCTGACAGGAACCACCGGGTCCAGATCTCCATGCAGGATCAGCACTGGAGGCATGCGATTGAATCCGTGCAGTTCCTGTGGAAGGCCTCCGAAGAATTCAACCACTGCCTTCACGCGAGGTTCTAACGAGGCAACGGACAGCGCCAAGTATCCACCCAGAGAAAAGCCGAGGAGTCCGATTCGGTTGGGATCAACGCTTTGCTGCTGCGATGCAAACGTAATCGCGTCTCCGATGGTTCGCATCCAGATCGGGAAGTTAGCTCGGGTGGTGCTGTGATCGGCCCAGATGGTACCTGTTCGCTCAAAGTAGTGCACGACAAATACAGAAAACCCCTGCGCGGCCATCAAGCGCGAGGGTTGCTCCGACCAGCCTTCACGGATTCCGCCAGAGCCATGCAACGCCAGAATCGCAGGATGCTTTTGCCCGCCAAGGGGCAGGAACTGTTCAACAGTGATGGAGTGACCTTCACTCTGAAAAATCGTTTTTGATGTTTGAGTATTGGTGCCGAGAAAATCCACCCTTCATAGATGCAAAGTAGGGGCAAAAGGAGCGGTGTTCGACTTTCGCAGTATTCAGGCGCGCTTGTATGGCACGAGTTCAAGGATTGCATGAAGGGCTCGCATCGGTTGCGAGCCCTCTAAACAAAAAGCGTTTACGTGCTAATCACCATCTCGATGACGCACCCCATGCTTCCGCCTCAATCGATGAACACTTGTCCGCCGCGGAGTCTCTTCCACCTCCTGAGCTGGTCTCCACCTCTTCTGAAGCTCGGAGCCCTCACCGTCCTCGGTTAATGCCAAATCGCGTCTTCCGACCACAGGCATCAGATAGCGATTGAGATCCGAATGCTTTACGCCAAATGCATGCTCAAGTCGGTCGGGCCTCAACAACTCGGCAACGTCGCCCGTAATCGCGGTTTCATTGGGTGTGAGCAGTAGTCCCGAGGAGAAGTGTTCGCGTGCGAGCCCCAGATCGTGCACGGCGGCAACCACCGTGATCCCAAGCTTCACCAGCTTTTCCAGCAGTGACATTAGCTCGATCTGACGCCCCAAGTCCAAATGTTGTGTCGGTTCGTCCAGCAGCATCAGTTCGGGTTGCTGTGCCAATCCAATTGCGACCTTTACCCGCTGACGCTCGCCGCCCGAGAGTTCGGCAAACACACGACCGCGCATCTTGCGAACGTCAGCCGCATCCATCGCACTCTCAATAGCCTCTACGTCTTCTGCGCAAAGTCCGCCGAAAAACCCTAAATGTGGAACCCTGCCTTGCGAGACGATCTCCTCAACCGTGAACGCAAATGGAACATCCAGTTCTTGCGGCACCAACGCAATGCGCTGCGAAAGCTGCTTCCTTTTCCATGAATCTAGCTCGCGACCATGGAGGACGATTTCGCCGTGACTTGGACGCAGCAGGGCAGAAGCGAGCCGCAGCAAAGTGGTCTTGCCTGCGCCGTTCGGACCCATAATCGCGGTCATCTCGTTCTGTTTTACTGCGAAGCTCAGGTCATCAAATATCGTTCGTGCCCCATGAGCAAAGCCAACGTTGCGGAATTCCAAGATGTTGGACATCATCGGCACTCTCTCCTTTGCCTGCGATTCAGCAGGTAGAGAAAAGCGGGCCCGCCGAGGAAGGCGGTCAGCATCCCCACCGGAATCTCGGACGGCGCGAACATAGTTCTTGCCATCGTGTCGGCGATGATGAGGAACACCGCGCCGCTGAGCGTTGCCGCTGGAAGTAAGCGGAAATTATCAGGGCCGATGATCAATCGAAGCACATGCGGTACGAGTAAGCCCACAAATCCAATCAGGCCCGCCATGGATACGGCCAGCGCTGTCAGTAATGAGCCAGCAAGCACGACCAGGATCTGCAGTCGCTCAACATGCACACCAAGTTGCGCGGCGTACTCCTCGGAAAGCGCCAGCGCATTCAGTTGACGCGAGAGAGGCAACGCAAGTGCGACCACCACAATTTCAATGACCGCCACGACGGTGACCTGCGCCCACGAGGGCACTGTCACCTCTCCGTGCAGCCATGCTGTCAGGACTCTTACTGCTGGATTACTGACCTCTTGCCGTAACTCAAGTGCGCCAGTAGCCGCATTAAGGATGGTTCCGATTGCAAATCCGGCGAGCAGCATATCCTCTACTGCGAAACGTCCGCCTGACTTGGCGAGTGCCCAAACGAGCGCCATCGCCAGCAAGGAGCCTACAAAGGCCAACGACTCTATCGCCCCCACTCCCCCGACTGACAGGGAAGGGACAAAGAATATCGCGACGGCCCCGCCGAGAGCGGCACCTCCGGAAGCACCCAGAACAAACGGGTCTGCCAACGGATTGCGAAATAGTCCTTGGAAGAGCACGCCCGTTGCGGCGAGCGCACCTCCGGCCAGCCCTGCTGCAAGCACTCGTGGCAAGCGAAGAGTGAAGAGAATGATTCCGGTGTCGCCCTCAAGGGAAGGATGCGCAAAGGCCCGCAACACTTCCATGAAGGGAATCCGGACCGGACCGATGCCCGAAGCGACCGTTATTGTTAGAAGTAGTCCCACCAGCAGCACGAGTAACATCACGGGTGTTCTTCTTCGCCATCGCGCCGCAACGGGGATTTTCACCGGGGCCTCGTGCGAGACGGTCTCGGATGATTGTGTGTTCACGCTACTCATCGCGCCACCGAGTGCAATTGACGTGCAAAATCCTCGAGAGAATCGAAAGCCACAGGACTCGGGTACTGCATCCGATCGTCAATGCGCAGCACTCGTCCAGCCCGAACCGCCTGTAGGGCGTTCCATCCTGCGTGCTGCCTCATTTGGTTCAGGTCAAAGGGAGAGTCCCTGAGCAGCAGCACATAGTCCGGCTGCTTCGGGATAATCGCTTCAATGTTCAGGTGGACCCACTCCTGCGATAGATCGCCAGTGACTGACCGCGCCCCCGCAGCGGCGAGCAATTCGGTGATAAACGCCCGCTTTCCGGCCGTAATGCAAGGATCGATAGAGATCACGAAGAATACGGATGGATGCTTCGCTTTGGCCGCTTCCATGCGTACTCGAGCCTCACGCGCACGCAACCGAGACACCAGCGATGCCGCATCGCGCTCGCGCCCTATGGCTTTGCCAATGCTGTCGATCGAGCGGTACAGCCCGTCAATTCCTGTTTCATTTACAAGGAAGACTGGAATTCCCAGGCGCTCCACCCCACGAATCGTCTCTGTGCTGTTGAGGGGGGCAACACCGATCACGAGGTCCGGATGCAGTGCGGCGATCCGCTCCAATGATGGTCGCAAGATGTCGCCAATGCTGGGCTTCTGGCGTGCTTCGGGAGGATAGATCGTGTAGTCAGTCACGCCTGCCACGTCCGATCCCGCTCCAATTGCATACACTGTGTCAGCCACACTGGGAGTGAGACAAATAATGCGGTGGACGCGATCAGGCAATCTTACTGCGCGACCAGTTTCATCATTGATTATGCGCATAGCCGCCGCTGGTAGGCTTAGCAGCGAAATGATCCCGGCAAATAAAACGGCGCGGGATACAAACAGACGCATTTTGACCCGGCTCAATGTGCGGGTCTTATTGCGAACAATAACCATACCTCGACCAAACGCGTTCTACGCGTCGGCGGGATTTGAAGGCAGCTTCCTACTGCAGATACACAAGTCAGATTAGGACGCACGTCGGCTCTCCCATCGAAGCCAAACTAGCCAAGATAAGCGTCTGGGCAGGTCTCCTGACTTACGCGTCTTTGGATTTCGAACAGCCTTCCCGGATTTTCGTCCAGTGGCATGTCGTTCGATCCTCGGCGCTTACAGTTGCGGGACAGTGGCGGATTCACACCGCCTTCCCTTAGCCAGACGGGAACGATATATACCCTATTTGAAGCCTAGTCAATGAATTTGCTTAACGCAACCCCCTCAGGCCAGAGAATCAGTCCAGAACGGGTGAACAGCCGTTATATCTTCCACTCCAAACTGCCTCCTAATAAGCTCGCTCCGATGAGAATGGTTGCCTGAGTAATATTGGCGGATGGTCCTGAACGGTCATGGACGTACTCGCTGAAATGCCGTTAGGAACTTGCACTTAGGGGTGATCGCCTCATTCTTTTCTGTTTTTTCTCCTGAGATGGACAGCTACACTGGTTTCTCTGCTTCAATTTGGGGGAAAACAATGAGGAAGTTCCTTGCCTTCATATTGCTGTTCATGCCTGTGTTGGGTTTTGCTGGGAACGGGAAGATCGCAGCTGACCTTAACAACAACAGTGGGGACCTTGTAGACGTAATCATTCAGTACAAACAAGTCCCCCAGAATCATCATCGGCGGAAGATCGCCAACCGTGGCGGACGAATCACCGGAGAGGCTCGTCTCGTCAAGGGTCTAGTCGCAAAGGTCCCTGCGCGCCGTCTGGCTGATTTCGCCAATGATGACGAAGTTAAATATGTCACCCCAAATCGTCGGGTTGTCGCCCACCTGGCAAACGCAGCTCCCGCCGTGAATGCCCAATTGGCATGGGATTTGGGGTTGGATGGGACTGGAATCGGTGTTGCCGTCATCGACAGCGGAATCTCCTCGGTACGGGATTTGAGTGATGCGCAAGGAAATTCGCGCGTCGTGTACCAGGCTGATTTCACCGGTACCGGCGCCAACGATGGCTTTGGCCATGGCACGCACGTTGCCGGAATCATTGGCGGGAATGGAGCGACTTCATCCTGCGATGGTTGCGGACCTATGGTCAAGGGAATCGCCCCGAATGCCAATCTCATCAGCCTGCGCGTGCTGGATCAGAATGGGCAGGGAACTGACAGCTCCGTTATTGCTGCGATTCAGGCCGCTATCGCTCTAAAAGACACCTACAATATCCGTGTTCTGAACCTTTCGCTTGGTCGTCCGGTGTTCGAAAGCTACCAAAATGATCCGCTTTGCCAGGCTGTAGAACAGGCATGGAAGGCTGGGATCGTCGTTATCGTGGCAGCCGGCAACGATGGTCGCAACATTCCTAGCGACGGTTATGGAACCATCAACGCTCCCGGAAATGACCCATACGTGTTGACCGTGGGTGCCATGAATACGGTCGGTACACCGGATCGTTCCGACGATACGATGACCACGTACAGTTCGAAGGGACCCAGCTATGGCGACGCTATCGTGAAGCCTGACCTGGTCGCCCCAGGCAATCGCATAGTCTCTCTGCTAGCTCCGAACAGCACCTTGGCGCAAGAGTATCCTCAGAACGTCGTCTCGCCCAACTATCTGACCCTGAGTGGCACCAGCATGGCAGCGGCAGTGGTTAGCGGCGGCGTGGCAGATATTCTGCAAAAGGATCCATCGCTTACGCCGGATCAGGTGAAGGCTCGCCTGATGAAGACCGCCTACAAGGCCCTCCCGGCCTACACGACCTTGACCGATGCTGGAGTGACCTACCAAATCCAGGATGACATCTTCACGGTTGGGGCAGGCTATCTGGATCTTGCAGCCGCGCTGGAGAATACTGATCTCGCAACGCTTCCTGCGATTTCGCCCGCAGCCACCTACGACGCCAGCACAGGAAATGTTTATCTGACCAAGGCTGATAACGCTCTTTGGGGCACGAATGCTCTGTGGGGTACGAACGCCATTTGGGGAAGCAGCGAGTTTGTCAGCGGGGAGAATGCGCTTTGGGGTACCAATGCTTTGTGGGGTACCAACGCTCTCTGGGGTACAAATGCACTGTGGGGTACCAATGCCAACGCTCTCTGGGGTACCAACGCAAATGCGCTCTGGGGTACCAACGCCAATGCACTGTGGGGCACCAATGCGAACGCACTTTGGGGCACTAATGCCAATGCGCTTTGGGGAACCAACGCACTGTGGGGCACCAACGCCCTATGGGGAACGAATGCATTGTGGGGCACGAACACGAACGCATTGTGGGGCACCAACACCAATGCGCTCTGGGGGACGAATACGAACGCCCTCTGGGGGACAAGTACGATGGTAGCGGGAGACTAATCACATGCAAGCGGGGCGATGATTGGATTGTCCCGCTTGCCCCTTTAGGTACTTACCCTTGATGGAACTCGTTTCTTCCCCTAAGCGTGCTCGGTCAATGTGAATCTCTGGAGATTTTGTCCATTTTCGGGTACAAAGGAACCACCAAGCAAATCTGAGCCGCCTGCATTCAACCTGCATGTAGTGCGTCAGAACTGGTAGTTAGTAGGAACAATGCCGGCAAGTGCAAGGGTTTACATCGCATTCACATCCCTACTCGGCATATTTCTGACTGTCACGTCGGTCCACCCCTGGCATTCAGCTAGCCCATTTCGTCTCGCGGTTTTCCTCGTCATTGCATTGTGCACTTCCGGGATGAAGGTGGTTGTGCCCGGAATGAACGGAACCATGTCCGTAGGATCGCTCTTGATCCTGATCGGCGTGCTGGAGTTTTCCGTTCCGGAGACATTCCTGGTGGGCTGTGCCGCCGTCTTTGTCCAGGCGGCATTCAAAATGAAGAATCCCGCGCTACCCGTGCGCGTGCTCTTTAATGTCTTCAGCGCGGTCGCGCCAGCAATCTGGATATGCGAATGGGTTTTTCATAACTCGGCTAAGCTGTTGCATCATCACGAGCCATTGATGGCTCTGTTCGCCGCTGCAGCCTACTTCCTTGCGAACACGTGCGCTGTTGCAGGAGTGATCAGGTGCGCCGAGGGCAAGCCATTCTTCAATACATGGCGCAACACGTTCTTCTGGTCGTTTCCGTATCACTTGGCCGGAGCGGCCCTCGTTCTGCTTGTGCACTACATGAGCCAGATTTTTGGATGGGAAATGTGGTTCATGGTTGCGCCTGTGATGTACGGTGTTTACCGTTCATACCGCGTTTACCTCGGGCGCTTCGAAGACGAGCGGCGACACGCTGAAGGTATGGAGTTGCTGCACCTGCGTACGATTGAAGCGCTCGCTCTCGCGATTGACGCAAAAGATCACACGACGCATGCTCATCTACAGAGGGTGAGGGTCTATGCGACAGGGATCGGGAAAGCGATGGGCCTCTCCAGCGCTGAGTTGGAGGCTTTGAAGACAGCCTCGATTCTGCACGACATTGGGAAGCTAGCTGTTCCAGAGCACATCATCAGCAAGCCGGGCCGTCTCACTCCGGAAGAGTTCGAGAAAATGAAGGTTCATCCAGTCGTGGGTGCGAAGATCCTCGAATGCGTTAAGTTTCCCTATGATGTAGTTCCCATTGTGCGTGGTCACCATGAAAAGTGGGACGGTACGGGATATCCAGACGGTCTTGTCGGAGAGGCCATCCCGGTCGGCGCGCGCATCCTCGCCGCGGTGGATTGTCTGGACGCTTTGGCGTCAGAACGGCAATATCGTCGTGCTCTGCCTTTAAGTGAGGCGATGAACTACATCGTCGCGCTGGCCGGGAAGGAATTCGATCCGAAGGTCGTTGAGCTACTCCAGAAGCACTACATCGATCTTGAACACCAGGCCAAAGAGGAGTCTGCTCACCTGCTTCAGGTGACTGCCGACGTGCTCGTCCACAACGTCGCTGAACCAGCGGCGGGGTTTGAGCGCGAGGCGCACTCGTCTTCTACTTCAAGCGATCAAGACTTCCTCATATCGATCGCTTCGGCGAGACAGGAAGCTCAGATGCTCTTCGAGTTGACCCACGAGCTGGGCAACTCTCTGAGTCTGGAAGACACGCTCTCCGTAGTATCCGGACGACTGCGCAAGTTAGTGCCTTATGACGGAATCGCAATTTGGATACGTGAAGAGGAATGCGTCATTCCGAGATACGTGAATGGAGAGGACTTCCGCGTCCTGTCCTCATTGCGTATTCCTCTTGGGGAAGGCATCTCGGGTTGGGTCACCGCAAACTCACAGCCGCTCATGAATGGAAATCCCATTCTCGAATCCAATTACATCGGTGGAAATGTTAAATATGCTGCTCTGAGGTCTGCCTTGTCTGTTCCGTTAGAGGGGCTGCGCGGCACCGTGGGCGCACTCACTCTTTATCGCAATGAGACAGATTCCTTCAACAAGGATCACATGCGGGTACTGCTCGCGGTTAGTCCCAAGCTGGGTCTGTGCATCGAGAATGCACTGACGTATCAGGAAGCCCAGACCTCCGCGACTATCGATTACCTCACGGGGCTTCCGAATGCTCGGTCGCTGTTCCTACAACTGGAGCAGGAGATTGCCCGTTGCAACCGCACAGGTGATTCGCTCGCCGTTCTGGTCTGCGATCTCGACCGGTTCAAAGAGATCAATGACCGCTTCGGACACTTGCAGGGAAACCGGGTTTTGCGTGCATTTGCTTCAGCGCTCAAACACAGCTTTCGCGAATACGACTGCGTTGCTCGCATGGGCGGGGACGAGTTTGTCATCATTGCTCCGGGCCTTGTACCCGACGCCGCAATGCAAAAAGCGCACATGATTAATCAACTCGCGACATCTATCGGCGTGGAGGAATGCAACGAGAGGATTCTCTCGGCCAGTGTTGGTACTACGTTCCTTGGGAAGGATGGGACGACTGCAGATCATCTTCTCGCCGAAGCAGATCGGCGAATGTACCTGATTAAGAACCTGAATCATGGCAATTCGAGTCCGGTGGCGGCACCCAAATCCGAGCACCGCGGATCTTCTGAGCAGGTCAATTAGGGCACGTCGTGGGAAAGAAACTTGCACGGCAACTTGTAAGAATATGCTTGCTCACCTTGCTCGGTGCTCTTGCCGCGGTAACCATGATTCGCGTCGCGCCCGGTTTCGATGTGGATCCTCAGCAACTGGATTCCCGGTACAGCCACGAAAGCATCGAAGTGTTGCGCGCAGAGCGAATGGCTGATTCGAACATCGCAAAATTCTACTTTCGCTTCCTGGCCAATGCGGTTCATGGTGACTTCGGAAGATCGCTAACATTCAACCGTCCTGTGAGCGAATTGGTTTCGGAGCGGATACCCGCGAGCGTGCGCTTGGTTGGCTTCGGATTATTGGCCGGATGGATGCTCGCATGTGCACTGGCGTTCAGCACCGTGCTCTCGAGGAACTCGCTGTATGACGCCGTCACCGGAACGTTCGCCAGCGCGTTTCTTTGTATACCGTCCGCCGTATTGGCATTCTGCTTCATCGTTTGGCATGCCCCAGCATGCGCTGCGGTGGCGTTGGCCGTGTTCCCGAGAATCTTTCGTTACGCGCGCAACGTGCTGGAACATAGCTACGATATGCCTCACGTGGTGACAGCGCGCGCTAAGGGGCTCTCTCCTAGTCGCATTTTCTTCTTTCACGTCCTTCCGGTGAGCGCAACGCCGTTGATATCGCTTGCTGGAGTATCCATAAACATGGGACTAAGCGCGGCGATTCCCATTGAAGCAATTTGCGGAATTCCCGGCATTGGGCAACTTGCGTGGCAAGCTGCGCTCGGACGCGATCTATCTCTTCTCGTGACACTCACAATGTTCGTTGCGCTTGTGACGCTGATCGCCAATGCCGCGTCGGATCTACTCAACGCCAAGGAACCGGAGAGCGCACGATGAGATACTTTCGTTGGTTGGCGCTAGGGCTGCTGTTGGCTGTCGCGATCCTCGCAGTCGGAGCGGGGCATGTTACTCCCGGTGGTTATGCGCATCAATTTCGTGACCTGCCGGACGCGCCGCCGTCCCATGCTCATTGGCTCGGCACAGATGAGCTTGGGCGAGATAGATTCGCGAGAGTTGCGTTCGGCTCACGTGTGTCTCTGACGCTTGCTCCTGCTGCAGCACTATTGTCGGTATTGCTTTCTGCACTGATCGGCGGAGTGGCGGGATATCTCGGTGGAATTGCCGAGAGTGTGGCAACTACAATCATTGACCTGTTCCTGTGCTTGCCGTGGATGTTCCTGTTGTTAACCGTGCGAGCACTTATGCCGCTCAATACATCGCCATTCATGTCCGTAACGGTGACATTTCTGTTGCTAGGCCTGATTGGGTGGGCTACATCTGCACGCGTGTTATGCGCGGGCGCCGCATCGTTGCGTCAGAGTGAATTTGTGTTGCAGGCGCATGCAAGCGGAGAGTCGCAATGGCGTATTGCATTAGTTCACGTCCTGCCAAACTTGAAGCCGATCATGATCGCGCAGTTTTGGATCAGCATTCCCGTATTCATCCTCGCGGAAGCCAATCTGGGCATATTAGGACTTGGCGTCGCGGAGCCATTGCCGTCCTGGGGCGGCCTTCTTAGCGAATTGCAGGACCTGACCGCGTTTTCAGCGCAGCCGTGGAAACTAGCACCACTCGTTGCACTTATTGTGGTGGTAGGAAGCTTTGAATTACTTTTGTCGAGAACCGAGGTGAGAGTGTGAAGTTTACGTGGAAAGTATGGACGGTTGCGCTTGTATTTTGTCTCTGTTCAACGAACTTGTTGGCGTCAGAACTTCGATTTTGTCTGCGCAGTGAACCTAAAACATTCAACCCGCTCCTAGTCGAGGATGATTCCTCGGAAACGATTCGGTATCTCACGGGAGGTGTGCTGGTGCGCATGAACCGGAGCACACAGGCACTCGAGCCTGAACTTGCGACCTCGTGGAAGATTGGTCCGAACTCACGGTCGATTACGTTCACCTTGCGCGAGAACCTATACTTCTCGGACGGGTCACCTTTTACGGCCGAGGACGTTGCGAGCACCGTCGAACACCTGATGGATCCTGCGCTGCACTCTCCGACAGGCGATTCCTTTCGCTCCGCAAACGGAAAGACTGTCACGAGGATTTTAGGTCGCAATCGAATCGAGATTACATTTCCAGCGCCTGTCGCGGGGTTGGATCGCCTTTTCGACCAGGTCGCAATCATGTCAGCTCGCTCACCTCGAAAAGAGATGGCTGTCCTTGGTCCTTACTACGTTGCCGACCACAAGTCCGGCTCCTATATCTTGCTGAAACGTAACCCGAACTACTGGAAGCACGACTCAAGCGGGCACCCACTGCCTTACATCGATACTGTGTGGTTGGATGTTCAGAGCAATCGCGATATCGAACTACTGCGTTTCCAGCGTGGCGAAATACAGCTGATTAATTCTCTGGACTCCGAGTACTACGACCGACTCTTGTCTTCGATTCCTGCTGCCGTGCACGATGCCGGGCCGTCGTTCGACACTGAGCAAATGTGGTTCAATCAGGTTCCAAATGCTCCACTGCCTGCGTATAAGATCGCATGGTTCCGATGCATCAATTTCCGGCGCGCGATATCTGAAGCCGTGAATCGAGCGGACATTGCGCGAGTAGTGTTCGGTAACCGTGCGCGTCCTGCCTTTGGTCCCGTTTCCCCCGCTGACAAAGTGTGGTTCAATCCGAAGCTGAAGCCGACTCGGTATGACACGAACGAATCGCTCAGTCTTTTGCATGCTGATGGATTTCACCTACAGAATGGCACATTGTTCGATCGAGAGAACCACGCTGTCGAGTTCTCGATCATCACCAACGCCGGAAACAAGTATCGCGAGCGAACGGCTGTGATGATTCAACAGGATCTCGCGCGAATTGGCATCAAGGTCCACGTAGTCACGCTCGACTTTCCGTCTCTGATTGACCGCATCACTCAAAAGTTCAACTATGAGGCGGCGATTCTGGGCATGCAAAATGTCGAGCCAGACCCGATGGCGCAGATGAATGTTTGGCTCAGTTCTGGCGACAATCATCAATGGAATCCGCGTCAAGCCTCACCTGCAACTCCTTGGGAGGCCGAGATCGATCGTCTGATGCGTGCTCAAGCTGTCGGCAGTTCGTTGCAGAAACGTAGAGCAAACTGGTATCGCGTGCAGGAAATCGTCGCCGAACAACTGCCATTCATATATCTGGTCAACAAGAATGCGCTCTCGGCAGTATCGCCGACGCTTCATAACGTGCATCCTGTCGCTTTACGTCCTCAAACGTTTTGGAACATCGATCAACTCTACATAGGGCCGCCCGCGAAATGAGCAACAGTCCAGCACCATTGCTGTCCATGAGATTGTCCGTTGACTATCCAGGGAAGCCCGGTACACTGCGCCAACTCGACCTCGAGATCCGGGAGCGAGAAGTTTTGGGCTTGGTTGGCGAGAGCGGATCGGGCAAGAGTACTGTGGCGCTCAGCATTATGCGTCTGCTGAGTCATAAGGGTGGGATCGCAGCTGGGGAAATCCGGTTCAGGGGCTTGGACCTGCTGCACATGAAGGAATCGGAGATGAGGCGCCTGCGCGGAAGTCAAATCGCGCTAGTCCAACAAAGCCCTATTGCGGCGCTGAACCCCGCAATGAGAATCGGCGCTCAACTCAAAGAAGCTTGGCTTGCGCATTCTGATGCCGATGGGGATCACTGCTCACAAGCAATCGCAGAGGCTCTGGCATGCGTAAAGCTTCCGGCAGACAAGCTATTTCTGAGTCGCTATCCTCGGCAGTTGAGCGTTGGCCAGGCACAACGAGTGCTGATTGCCATGTCTGTCCTTCATCGTCCGTCATTGCTTATTGCAGATGAACCCACGAGTGCTCTGGATATCATCACGCAGTCTGAGGTCTTGCAGAACTTCAAGGATCTGAATGTTCGGCAGGAAATGGCAATTCTGTACATTTCTCATGACCTTGTCTCAGTCGCAAATCTCTGCGACCGGATAGCACTGCTGCACGACGGAGTCATAGTTGAATGCGGCAGCACTGAGTCGATTTTCTCGCGACCCCAGCACCCCTATACACAGCAACTCGTGTCAGCTCTCCCGAAGATGCCATCTCAACTGGTTGGCAGGTGAGTTCTCCGCGCTCAAAGTGTGGGCGCAAGTCACTGGATTCTCGAACGTCACGCAGAGCATCGTAATGGACAGTTACGGAAAGGCTCGCAAGATGAGTGAATCACCAAGACAGGAACGGGTACCCGCGTTTTTATTTGACCTTGACGGTACTCTAGTCGACAGCGTTTACCAGCATGTGCTTGCTTGGCGCGAAGCACTCGAGCGAATGGGAACAGAACTTTCTGTCTGGCGAATCCATCGTCGCATTGGGATGAGCGGCGGACTTCTAGTGAATGCATTATTGCGTGAGACCGGCCGCTCTATTACTCCAGAGGACGAGCGAAACCTGCAACAGTGGCACGCCGAAGCATACGCGAATTTTGTTTCGCAGATTCGACCGTTGCCCGGTGCGGTCGAGCTTTTGGCTTGCCTTTCAGAGCAGAATGTTCCATTTGCCATTGCAACGAGCGGATTGATCGCAAGTGCCCGTCCTGTGTTGGATCTGCTTTCCCTTCGACCGGAGACGCCAATCATTACTCGTGATCAGGTACGACATGCAAAGCCTGATCCTGATCTGTTTCTTGCTGCTGCGGAGCGACTAGGCGTATCAATTCACGATTCTGTAGTGGTTGGGGATAGCGTCTGGGACTTGCTTGCGGCCCGTCGTGCCCGAGCTCTAGGTGTTGGCCTTGCATCCGGTGGTTATGGACAGGATGAACTTGAGCGAGCAGGCGCTTACAGGACCTATGACGATCCACTTGACCTTATGCACCATCTTGATGAGTTGGGTGTTCGGACACGCACAATGTCCCGCGAATAGGCGTGCGTGTCCCGATGCAAGCGAGTTAGTTCGGTCTGATGCGGTAACAGGAGGTCTTTTCAAAAGGTAGGCGTTCGAACCCTGCATCGAGGTTTAGAGTAGTCTCTGCCGACCCCAAGAACATGTACCCGTCATTGTGAAGGACTCTTTTAACTCTCCCGAAGATATCCTTCCTGGTATCGACATCGAAGTAGATCAGTACATTTCTCAAGAAGAGAATATCGACACGTTCAGCACTTGGCCAAGGTTGCGCCAAATTGATTGAACTGAAATCGACCATGTTCCTGATCTCGGATTTCAGTCTCCACTCTCTACCTTCGGATTCGAAGTATTTGGTCAGCAGTCGAGCAGGAACTCCTCTGTTCACTTCCATCTGAGAGTACCTGCCTTGTTGCGCTCTCTCCAGAATGTCGTTAGAGAAGTCGGTAGCTCTAATTCTGAATTGCCACCCGGGTAGATTGAAGTGTTCCCGCACGAGCATTGCTATGCTGTATGGCTCTTGCCCTGAGGAGCACGCAGCACTCCAGATGGTCAAGGCCTTGGTTGCCGCACGCTTCTGCAGCATGTCTGGTATAACGTTGGTCCGCAGTATCTCAAAGGGAACATGATCGCGGAAGAACCAGGTCTCGTTGTTGGTCATCGCATCGAGAACCCGCTTGTGAAGTTGGTTATGTGACTCAGTCCTGAGTCGACGAACCAAGTCTCCGATGCTTCCACATTGTTCTTTGTCCAGCAGTCGAGAGAGTCGCGTCTCAGCGAGGTAATCTTTGTCTGCATCGATTACGATCGCGGAGTAATCGCGAATGAATCTTCGGAGGTAGTCAAACTCTTGAGGCGCTATGCTCACGTCGATTGTCCTAGTATGCTGAGATCGCTCCGAACGAAGACGAGCTTCTCGATGCTTTAAAAACGCGGTCCACAATGGCCGGACCAATTTCGCCGATTGGCAGCACTTGCTCGGCGAGTCCATCTTTTGCGACAAAGGATGGCATACCCCAGACGACCGACGTTGCTTCGTCCTGTGCCAATATCTGCGCTCCCGCGGCGTAGAGTTCCTGGCATCCCTTATATCCGTCCTGTCCCATGCCTGTGAGGATCACGCCCAGTAGGTTCCCGCCGTAGGTCTCGACTGCGGAACGAAACAGTACATCCACAGAAGGTCGGCACGAGTTTTCATGTGGGCCCTGATCCATTCGTAGAATCGATCCTTGAAATGATTTGTAGACCTTCATGTGATAATCTCCGGGAGCGATCCGGACCTGACCGGCAGAAATACGTTCGCCCTCGACAGCCTCACGAATATCCAAAGGCGAGCCCGCATCCAGACGCTTGGCAAGGAACTGAGTAAACGTTGGGGGCATGTGCTGGACGATAAACACTGGTACAGGAAAGTCCTGCGGAAAATTAGGAAGAACCTCCGCAAGTGCGTTCGGACCGCCGGTGGAACTTCCGATCACAACCGCATCGATTTGGGATGTACGCACCCGTCGATTAGGGTTGAGCACAGGTGCAGGTGCGGGCAACACTACGGTAGTGATTTGCTTGGAGCAAAGGGCCTTTATCTTCGGAATCAGTTGTTCCGAGATACGTGCTTTGGCCTCTACTACGCTACCTACGTTTGCGGGCTTGGTAACGTAATCGCTTGCTCCGAGCGACAGCGCTTCAATCGTGTTGACTGCTCCGCGTTCCGTCGTCGTGCTGAACATGATCACAGGCATCCGCGGATACTTGTCTCGGATCACCTTTAGCGCCTGCAACCCGTCCATCTCTGGCATCTCGACATCCAGAGTTACAACGTCCGGCGATAGGCGCTCGATCTGCGACAGTGCGAGTCGGCCGTTGCTTGCGTACCCGCAGACAACGATGTCGGCATCACTGGACAGAACGTCCACCAGAATGCGGCGAACCACCACGGAGTCATCAACCACGAGCGCTTTGATTCGATTAGCCACTTAGAAACCCATCATTTGAAGTTTTTCTACGACCACTTCTTTGGTAAACGGCTTCATGATGTACTCGGCCGCTCCAGATTCAAGCGCCTGTGTCATGGACGTGAGACCGATTTCAGTTGTTACCATCACAACTTGCATCGAGTTATATTTTGCATCGGAACGAATCTTCGTTAGTAGCTCCATCCCGTCCATCTCTGGCATGTTCCAATCGAGCATCGCTAAGTCAAACGGAGATGATTCGGCAAGAACCGAGAGTGCGTGAACGCCGTTCTTCGCTTCGCTGGTCTCAAATCCCAACCCTTTGACGTACATCTTTAGGATCGATCTCATTGTTGATGAATCGTCAACTATGAGCGCCCGCATGTATTACCTCCTGAGGTATAGCTGCTGGGGGCCTGAGCCCCCAGCGTTGACGATCTAATATTTGAATTGCGAAACCAAGCCGTGGAGATCTGCGGCCATTCGCTCCAGAGCTTGTGCTGACCTTTGCGTGTCAGAGGCTCCGGAAGTTGTGCTCTTTGCAGCTTCCGCCACACCCGCGATGTTCTTCGTGATGTCTGTGCTTCCGCGTGCGGCCTCCGAGAGGTTGCGACTAATTTCATTGGTAGTCGCGCTCTGCTCCTCGATCGCGCTAGCGATGGTCGTTTGAATATCGCTAATTTGACCGATGACCGTCCCGATCTGCCCGATTGCCGAAACTGCGCCTTTCGTATCTGCCTGGATGGCTTCAATCTTTCGACTGATGTCCTCCGTAGCTTTTGCAGTCTCCTTGGCCAGTTCCTTCACTTCGTTGGCTACAACCGCGAATCCTTTACCCGCTTCACCTGCACGAGCAGCTTCGATCGTGGCGTTGAGAGCAAGGAGGTTCGTCTGCTGGGCGATTGAAGTGATGACCTTGATTACCTGGCCGATTTCAGCGCTGCTCTGACCCAATTTCGCGATTGTCTGGTTCGTAGCGTCAGCAGATTTAACCGCTCCATTCGCAACCTTCGTCGCTTCAGATGTATTCTTTGCTATTTCCTTAATGCTGGCGCCCATCTCGTCAGCACCTGCTGCTACCGTCTGCACACTTTGGGCAACCTGCTCCGAAACGCTGGAGACGACGTTTGCCTGCGCAGATGTCTGGTCGGCACTCGCACTCATCTGCTGGCTAACCTTGTTGAGTTCCTCGGCAGATGACACAAGCAGGGCAACGTTGCGTCCGATCTGCTGGATTGCATTTCGAACCTGCTGTGAAAGCGTGTTGATGGCTCGACCCACTTTGTCGAGATCGCCTTTGTATTCTTTTGCGACCTGTGCGGTTAGGTCTCCAGTTGCGAGCTTCTCGAGAACTGCCGTGAAATCCTGAAGGGGGCCAATGATCGTGTCGAGCGTCTGATTGACGCCTTCTACCACTCGCCTGAACTCTCCCCCGTGTTTGCTGCTGTCGGCTCGAGTCGTGAGTTTGCCGTCAATTGCTGCCTGCGCAAGCATGTTCGCGTCGGCAGTCATCGCGCCGATAGCGCTCTTTAACTGACCCAAGCTCTCGTTGATTGTGGCAAACTGCTTTTCGGCTTCGACCGTGTACTTATCCGACTTCGCTAGTTCGAGTTTGAAGTCCATATTGCCCGCAGCGAGTTTGGTTAGATTGTCTGCCAGGCGATTAACTTCATTGCTCGTGTAGTCCTTGTTTCGCAGTGTCGAAGTAAGATCTTGGACTACTTCGACAAAGCCCACCTGTTCGCCCTTCACGTTCATGACAAAGGACGTGTCCTGCTTACAGCTCATTCCGCAGAAGTCGAAGAAGGAATCGCCGATCCCGCGCTGGAGCCTTCTGATGCCGCACTCGGTGGTGTTGCAGATGTTCGCATTGGCGGTGGAGCACGGCATACCGACTGCTTGCTCACGGCCCTTGATCGATCCTTGTTCGACCATCAATTTCTCAAAAGCTTTGTTCAAGAACGTCCAGCGCATGTCGTTATCGATCACGTGAACTGGGAAGGGAACCGCGTCCACAACAGCCTGGAACCAGTTCAGCCTATCAACCACTACGTCAAGCGTTGCATTGACACCTTCAATTACCTTCTTGAACTCACCATGATGGTGAAGTGCATCTGCCCGCTCATCGAATTTCCCGCTTTGTGCAGCGCGGGTCAATTCTTCGGCGTCGCCTATCAGGCCCCCGACCGCACTCTTGACCTGAACCAAGCTCTCATTGATCTTCGAGAACTGTTGCTCAGCATCGACGGTGTATTTGTCGGACTTGGCAATTTCGAGATTGAAGTTTAGGTCGCCGCCCGCTAGTTTCGTCAGATTATCTGCCAGACGGTCCACTTCATGGCTGACGTAATCTTTATTGCGCAGAGTGGATGTGAGGTCTTGGACAACCTCAACATAGCCAACTTGCTCCCCTTTGACGTTCAGGACATGCGAGGTGTCCTGCTTACAGTGCATGCCACACCAATCGAAGAAGCTGTCGCCAATTCCGCGCTGCAACCTCCGAATACCGCATTCCGTCGTGTTGCAGATGTTCGCGTTTGCGGTGGAGCAAGGCATTCCGACTGCCTGATCGCGGTCCTTGACGTATCCTTGCTCGACCATCAACTTCTCAAAAGCCTTGTTCAAGAACGTCCAGTGCATATCCTTGTCAATGACATGTACTGGGAAGGGAACCGCGTCCACAATCGCTTGGAACCAGTTCAGTTTCTCCTCAAGCGTTTCGATGATTCCGTTCATCGCGCCCACAAGTTCCTGATCACGGGCGGGGAGAAGTTCTGTGCGAACACGACCGTCATACTTTCCGGTCTTGTATTCAATCAGCAGGCGCTTCAATTCGCCTGTGACTGTGTACTGCGCGACTGTTGCGGGTTTGGGCTTCTGTCGCCCCGCGGCGTTCACACTGACCTTGTTCATCGAACTACGTCCACGGGTTCCTTTTGGCTTCGAACGATCAGACATGGCAATCCTGCTCCTAAGCTACGAATTAAGCACTGCATGGGCGGTCGTGTTGATTGCCTGTTCCGTGTTAAGCAAAAGCAACAGGCCATCTTTCATCTTGTAAACGCCGCGTATGAGATCTTGAGCTGAACCGTCGAGGGTATCTGGCGCATGCTCAAAATCTTCTTCATTAACTTCAACTACATCCCCGATCTCATCCACTAACAGACTGACAGCTCCATCGCCGTCCCTGACAACCACATTCATTGGCAACTGATCTTTGTCTCGCTCGGGCAACTCAAGGCGCCTGCGCAAATCGATGGCTGTTACGATCTGTCCTCGAAGATTGATCAGTCCACCGATTGTGGTCGGCGCGAGCGGTACAGGCGTCATCACTTGGTATCGGATCACTTCTTGAACTTGCTCGACCTCGATGCCGAAGCAGAGAGCATCCAGGTAGAACGTGCAGAATTGGTGCTCGTTCTTCATGCGAGTACCTCCTGGCCAGCGGGAATCTTCTTCTGAAGCATCGCTGGCACGTTCAGCAGGTCTGTGACCTTCTGCTGTATCACTGCGGCACCGAGAAGCTCAGGTCGAACTCCTTCGTGCTCGATTGAAACGTGTTGCTCGACGATGTCTAGGATTTCGTCGACGACCAATCCCACATTCTTGTCTTCTGCGGTGTAAACAATCACCTGTAGAACGGAGTCATCGCTGCTGGCAGCGTCATGACCAAGCGCATCGGATACTCGGACGAGAGGCATGATGCAGCCGCGATACTGAACCACTTCTTCAGCCCCCGAATGTTCGATAAGCGATGACGGGAATTCTTCAAGACGTGAAACCTGAGAGAGGCGAATTGCGTATCGGCCTGTGTGCCCAGCTCGGAACACAAGCCAGGTATCCGTCAGGCACGCTTGAGGATCATCCTTTGTGCCCATGGAACCGGTGACATGGTTGTTGGCGTCGCTAACAAGGTTTGCATTCTGAGCCAACCCGATCACGTCAAGGATGAGCGCCACGCTGCCGTCGCCCATTATGGTGGCCCCCGAGAATGCGGTGATTCCCTTCAACTGCTTTGAGAGAGGCTTGACGACGATCTCTTCAGTGTCATTGATGTCGTCCACTACGAGGCCAAACTGCCGACCGTCTGACTGCAGGACAACAATGTTCGTAGGATCTGGAAACAGGGATGTGCAGGACTCGAGCCGCAACTCTTTGTTCAAGTAGATCAGCGGTAAGAGCCGTCCACGCAGACGGTGGACAGGGGCTCCTTTGATCAATTCAATCTCGCGCTTTACCTGATCACCTTCGAGTCGAACGAGCTCAACAAGGCTGACCTGAGGGATTGCGAAGTGCTCGCCTTTGGTCGTGACGATTAGCGCAGGGATGATTGCCAACGTTAAGGGTATTTTGATTTTTACCGTCGCTCCACGACCGGGACTGTTTTGAAGGTCAACCGTTCCACCAATTTTCTCGATGTTCGTTTTCACGACATCCATGCCTACGCCGCGACCGGAGATATTTGTTACTTCCTTAGCGGTCGAGAATCCGGGGAGGAAGATCAGGTTGACCAGTTCGCGCTCCGACATCTTCGCGATTTGATCGGCGCTTATCATTCCGCGCTCAACTGCCTTCTGCTTTACCTTGGCTATGTCTATGCCGCTGCCGTCATCCGAGATTTCGATATTTACTTGGCCGCCCTCGTGGAACGCCCGAAGATGGATTCGTCCACTCTCCGGCTTGCCCAGCACGAGTCTCTTCTGCGCAGGTTCGATCGCGTGATCGATTGCGTTGCGCATGATGTGTACGAGTGGATCCTTGATGGCCTCAAGAATAGTCTTGTCCAACTCGGTGTCAGCGCCCTCTAGCTCGAGTTCCACCTTTTTGCCGCACCCAACAGCCAAATCACGAACCATGCGCGGAAACTTGTTCCAGATGTTTCCGATCGGCTGCATGCGGGTCTTCATGACCCCTTCCTGCAGTTCGGTAGTAATAAGGTTCAGTCGTTGTGCGGTTCCGAGGAAGACAGAGTCGTTCACCGATCCAGTGAATTGGAGGATCTGGTTCCGCGCCAGGACAAGCTCGCCGACCAGATTCATCAACTTGTCCAATAAGCTGACGTCCACCCGGATGTTTCCAGAGGACACCTTGGCGGAGCGTTTCTCAGATTGAACTGTGAGTGCCTCGATTATTTCGCTCTGAGAGACAACACCGTTTTCAACGAGAACTTCGCCGAGTTTGCGGGGGTCACCCTCCAACTGCTGCTTTAGTCCCTTGCTAACGTCTTCAGGTGTGGCCAAGTGTTCTTGGATTAGAACCTCGCCAATACGCGGAACTTCCGGTTCTGCGCTCACTTCTGGGGCGGGTGGCTCTTTAGGCGTATTCGAATGGAGTACCGCTGAAAGGGTGTCAATTACGTCCGAGTAGTCTCGCTCGCCTTCGGTGCCGGACTGCCCGATGTTGCCCAGAATTTCTCGAAAAGCATCCACCATTGCGAGTAGGGCGGCGGATACTTCCGGAGTGATGACTATGGTTTTCTCACGAGCTTTGGAAAGGAGGTTCTCACCAATGTGAGAGATCGACTCGAGCTTTGGGAACCCCAGTAGTCCACTTGTGCCCTTGAATGTGTGGACAATCCGGAAAATTCCCGCGATCAATTCTTCGGACGCGGGATCTTTCTCAAGGTCCAAGAGCGATTGGTCCAACTGGTCCAATCCTTCATTACTCTCTTCAAGGAACTCCCGAAGGATTTCCTTCATCTCGTCCATATTTCACCCTCACCGGACTGATATGACTTAGTACCGCGACCGAGAAGGCTGCATATGTTTAGGTTAGTAAACGCTGCGACTCGGTGGCAGCGCTATATCGGCACATTGGCTGGTGCACATCAGTTCATAATTTGAAAGCTGTGGAACCTGTGAAGCTAGACCGGACGGTCGGGATCAGGGCAAACAGGAAGGTGCCACTGCTGCATAATGCTGCGAGTCTTGAAGCATCAAGACTCGCACTCGAGTTCATGTTCAAGGCCAGATGGAACTAGGCAGCGAGGTTCCGCTCGTCATCGCGGTCATCTGATTTCTGCCGCATGCGAATAACAGAGAACAGGGCAAGGGCAGCCGCTAGACCTCCAGTCAGCAATTCATTCCGATGCAGACTAAACCAGAGTTCCCCGCTTGAGCTGCTGGACCGGCGATTGAACGTTCCGTGAGCTCCAAAGTCACGTAATTGGTCCACCGGCTTCCAAAGGTTATCGGGACGACTAGGATTCTCGGGCTCACTCGTTTGCTGTGAGTCATAGCCGGTTTTTCCGAGATATCGATCAAGGATCCCGGGAATAACCTTCTGAGCTGCGATAGCTTTCACCGTAGGCATACCAACCCAGACCTCACGCCTGCGATGATGGGCTGCCCAGTAGATAGCACGAGCGGCTACTTCGGGCTCAAAAATCGGAGGCACGGGCTGCGCCTTGTTCTTAAGGCGGCTCTTCACCCACGAGAACTGTGGAGTATTGAGAGCAGGCATTTGCACCACCGTAACGTGCACTCGGCTCTGGTCGTGAATCAGTTCGCACCGTAGCGAGTCAGTGAATCCGATGATTGCATGCTTGGCTGCACAGTACGCCGATTGCAGCGGAATGCTGCGGTAGGACAAGGCCGAGCCTACTTGCACAATACAACCTTTGTTTCTCGGTAGCATGCTCTTCAGTGCAGTGAGCGTTCCGTGCACGTATCCAAGATAGGTCACTTCAGTGACTCGCTTGTACTCGTCTGCCTGCATCTGCTTCACAGGTGAGAACACGGAAAGCATGGCTGTGTTGATCCAGATACCGATGGGACCGAGTTTCTTCTCGACTGCCAGAGCTGCATTTCGCACCTGATCAGGGTCCGCAACATCGGTAGGTAGAACCAAGGCCTTCCCGCCGAGTCGTTCAACATCGCGTCGCGCTCCCTCCAGACCTGCTTTGCCACGCGCTAGTAGACCAATGCTTGCACCATGGCGAGCAAACTCCTGAGCGGTTGCCCTGCCCACTCCCGCCGATGCACCTGTGATTACCACTACTTCTTTGCTCACTGTCAATTCCTCGGCCGTATGGATGTTTGAACGCTGTCTGACGTTGGTCGGTGCAGCATGCCATACGACCGCGCTCACTCAGCTTGTCACTGTCGAGAATTTCTGGCTATCTCAAATATTTCAGCTACGTAGGTTCGGGCCTTCAAAAGCATCATCAAACTACTGTTCACAATGAGTACAGTCCTCCCTTACCAATCAGAAACTGCGCAGCGCTTTGAGCTGGAACATGGCTGGGACTTCTACCCCGACCGAACTGGTCGAATGAGGTACGAGGATCTAGCAAAAGTCAACGAATGGCGGCATGCGCGTGCGGGCCTCTCCTGGAATGTCCAGTTTGAGGATCTGCGCGACTACATGGGGGCGGGCTGGTATCGCATCCTGCTCGACATTCCGCGGTTTACAGACGCGAGGCATGTGCTGCTCCGGTTCGGTGCCGTCGACTATTTCTGCGAAACCTATGTCAATGGAAAGCTCGTTGGCTCTCACGAGGGTGGGTACACCCCATTCAGCTTCGATATCACGAGTGCGGTCCATGCAGGACGAAACGAGTTGGCGTTACGTGTTATTGATCCACCGATGAATGAGGCCGAGAATCGGGAACTCTTTCCTGAGATGATGTACAACGAAATCCCTCATGGAAAGCAGAACTGGTATGTGCAGAATTCGGGCATTTGGCAAGGCGTCCGACTGGAGTTCTGCCCAAGAGTATACGTAGACCGCGTCGACGTAACGCCGAAGTCCGACGGACAGTTCGAAGCTGTTGTTAGGCTCGCCGGGATGGGGTTGTTGGGCGACGAGACACACGCCACGAACACGGAGTTGCGCCTCAGCATATTCGACAGCAGCGGTCGCACCGTATTTGAAACCGCTACGGCGTTTGAAGGAACAAACGAAGTAAGGTTCTCTGGAGTCGTGCCCAATGCGCGCCAGTGGTCGCTCGATGATCCTGCGTTGTACATGATGGAAGCCATGCTGGTCGGGGCAGTGGAGTACCGCCGAAGGGTGCGATTTGGCTTCCGCAGCTTCCAAGCGCGAGACGGAAAGTTCTTCTTAAACGATAAACCGTTGTACCTCCTAGCTGCGCTCGATCAGGATTTCTATCCTGAGACCATTCACACCCCGGCCTCAGAAGGCTTCGTGCGAGACATGATGCTGAAGGCAAAGAAGCTCGGCATTAATGTGCTTCGTTGTCATCTCAAGGTGGCGCATCCGGTGTATCTCGATGTAGCCGACGAGATTGGAATGATGGTTTGGGCGGAGATGCCTTCTTGGAGCGATTGCTGGTTCCCATGTGATCACTTCTCGATGCGGGCAGCGACTCGCGGCGAGCAAATGTTTTCGGAGATCATGGTGCGTGACTGGAACCATCCCAGCATCGTGATTCGCACGGTGATGAACGAGTCCTGGGGCATCAATCTGAAGCAAGAAGACCAGCGGAAATGGCTTCTGGCGATCTACGAGCGTGTGAAGCGAACGCTGGAACCCCTCGGGCGGTTAGTCATCGACAACAGTGCCTGTGAAGGGAACTTCCACATAAAGACAGACATCGAGGACTTCCACCAGTACTATTCCATGCCCGATCAAGTAAAGCTGTGGGACAAGTGGCTGGGTGAATTCGCCTCGCGTCCGGGATGGACATTCAGCCCTTATGGAGATGCCCAACGCACAGGCAAGGAACCTTTGGTCGTGTCAGAGTTCGGAAACTGGGGACTGCCCAAACTTCCACCAGACGAGCATCTCCCATGGTGGTTCCACTACAGCTTCGGCGGGCGAGAAGTCACAAATCCAGCGGGTGTTTTCGAACGCTTTCGTGCCTTTGGATTAGACAAGGTGTTCGGCTCTTACAACGGATTTGCTGAGGAGTCGCAGTGGCATCAATACATCTCCCTGAAGTATGAAATCGAGTCGATGCGCTCTTTTCCGTCGATCCAAGGGTATGTCGTCACAGCAATGACGGATGTGCATTGGGAGGTCAACGGCCTCCTCGATATGTGGCGAAACCCCAAAGCCTTTGCCGACGATTTGGCGCGTTTACAGCAGCCCGACGTTGTGTTTACGCGACCGCAGAGATGGACTGCTTTCGCCGGCGATGAACTGGAACTTCCGTTGTTCCTCTCCCATTACTCGACCCGTGATTTGAGCGGAGCCCGCGTGCGATGGTCAACAGACTCGGGCGCCTCGGGGCAGCTTCTTCTCGACTCTGACATTGCTTCGGGAACACTACATCCTCTGGACATAATCCGCTGGACTCCCTTCAAAGGAAACTCCGCGCAGGTGGAACGTGTGTATCTGGAGCTTCGCCTGAAGAACGGATCGCGAGTTGCGGAAAACACGTGCGAGCTCTTTCTTCTCCCACGACGATCGTTGGCGGAACTACCGAAAATGTGGCTTCACGATCCGGAAGGAATTTATTCCGACTTGCAATCGGAAATGCAGAGATCTGGCGTGTTGAACCCAACGTCGGACCCACGTGCGCTGTGCGTGTCCACAAAGGTGGACGATGTGCTATTGCGCCATTTGGGACAAGGCGGGACGGCCTTGCTGCTGATTGATTCAGCAGACGCGTTCCCCCCAGATTCTGGACTGAAGTCGTCTGTGCGAGCTGGTTGCGAATTGGACGGCAGATGGTTCTCGAACTTCAATTGGATCCGGCCCGACGCAGCTCCATTTCGCGATATAGCTTTCGGAAGAATCCTCGGTTTCGAGTCTGCAGAAGTGATTCCTGATTTCGTCATTGAAGGAATCGTTCCGGAGCGATTCGATGATGTCTTGTGCGGAGCAACATTTGGTTGGTTGCAGAAGAACTCAGGGCTGGTCGTGCAATGCGCGCTGAATGGTGGACGCCTGCTTGCTACAACGTTCCGCTTCCACAACTATGCAAATGACGCATATGCTTCCGCTCTACTTTATGAACTCGTGCGCTACGCGGCTGGCGACGACTGGCGGCCTACGTTAACTCTTCTCCGGTCAGATGTAACCGCGAGGAGTTGAGCGATGGCTAATTTCGGTTCGAAACGGTTAACTCTTGCCGAGAGTTTCACCGAGACCTTTGGAGACGTGCCCCGCATATTTGATGCGCCTGGCCGCGTGAACTTGATCGGCGAGCATACAGACTACAACGAAGGCTATGTCATGCCGGCAGCCATTCGGTTCCGTACGACGGCGGCTGTCAGTCCTCGTACGGATCGCAAGCTGAAAGTCGTCTCGCGTAATTTCCATGAGACAGGCGAATTTGATCTTGATCATTTGCCGGCATCACCTGCTCGGCGCTGGAGCGATTACGTCGTTGGAGTAGCGCGGCAATTGATCAGTCATGGCGATCACCTTCAGGGTGCGAATCTGATGCTTGAAGGCGAGGTCCCGATAGGCGCCGGGCTGAGTTCTTCAGCATCGGTGGAGGTCGCTACTGCCTTGGCGTTGAGTTCCACCGCGTCTCAGCAGATCTCGCGTTCCGACCTTGCGTACATATGCCAACGAGCAGAAAACGACTTCGTCGGAGCTCGTTGCGGCATCATGGACCAATTTGTATCTGCGAATGGCCGTGCAGGTCACGCCCTACTCCTTGATTGTCGTTCGCTTCAGTTTGAATCGATTCCTCTCCCGGAGAATGCGTCCATCGTGATCTGCAACACGATGATCAAGCATTCAATTGCGGGAGGTGAGTACAATGCGCGACGAAGAGAATGTGAGGAAGGCACCCGTATCCTGCAGAAAGCGTTTCCTCAGGTGAAGGCTTTACGTGATGTAGCTCTTTCCGAACTAGACTCGCAGCGCGAGAGTCTAGGCGAAGTTTTGTATCGCCGTTGTCGGCATGTCGTTACGGAGAATGCACGGGTTCTTGCAACCGCCAAAGCCCTGCGTCGAGGCGATTTGCCGGACGTCGGGCGTGAGATGGCGGAATCGCATCGCAGTCTCCGGGATGACTATGAGGTGAGTTGCTCTGAGCTTGATCTAATGGTCGAGCTCGCAGCCCTGCAACCAGGAGTGATTGGATCAAGGATGACTGGCGGGGGATTTGGTGGATGCACGGTTAACCTCGTACAGCATCAGTCCGTTGAAGGTTTTCGGCGCGCAGTCTCTGAAGCGTACAAACAAAAGTTAGGAGTACAGCCTGAGATCTACGTGTCCAGTGCTGAAGACGGAGCTGCAGAGGCGACTTAGGCGTCATATCACGCCTTCGGCCATGTTGACGCAGAACGCGAATACAAATACACATCCAACTTACTGAATGTTCAGTCTGACGGAGCATCCACACCGCCGCTATAATCCGCTGACCGGGGAATGGGTGCTGGTATCACCACATCGCACGAAACGGCCTTGGCTCGGTCAAACTGAGAAGGTCGCCCCGGAAGTGCAACCGCCATACGATCCAAATTGCTATCTATGTCCCGGAAATTCACGGGCAGGCGGCGCAAAGAACCCACACTACACATCCACGTTCGTCTTCAACAACGACTATGCTGCTTTGTTGCCCGACACGGGCACAGAAGAAATCAGGCGCGGCGAATTGATCATCGCGCAAGGCGAGCCGGGGATCTGCCGTGTCATCTGCTTTTCTCCTCGTCACGATTTGACTCTGGCAAGAATGTCTCAACAAGAAACGCGGGAGGTAGTAGATCTCTGGGCTGAGCAGACGCTGGATCTGGGTGGCACGTCTTCGATTTCCTATGTGCAGGTATTCGAGAATCGCGGCGCCATGATGGGAGCGAGTAATCCTCATCCGCATTGCCAGGTGTGGGCCACTGCTTCGCTTCCTAACGAGGTCGCAAGAGAAGAAGCTAGACAGCGGGAATACTCCGCAGTTCACGCAGGTTGCATGTTGTGTAGCTACATTGCAATGGAAGAGAAGCTATCAGAACGCATTGTGTTTGAAAACGAATCGTTCATAGTTGTTGTGCCGTTCTGGGCCGTCTGGCCATTTGAAACCTTAGTAGTAGGGAAGCGTCATGCGCCCGATCTTCCGTCCTTAAATGATGCAGAGCGCAATTGGCTCAGTGAGGTTCTCAGGCGTCTTACCGCTGCATATGACCGCGTGTTCGAGGCTCCGTTCCCATACACCATGGGATTTCATCAGCGTCCAAGCGATGGACAGCCGCACTCCGAGTGGCATTTACACGCGCACTTCTATCCTCCGCTATTACGATCGGCAACAATACGAAAGTTCATGGTCGGCTACGAGATGCTTGGTACTCCGCAGCGCGACATAACACCAGAATCAGCTGCCGAACGCATACGTGAGGTGATCGGCTCAGGGGAAAAGAGCAAGTGAGAAAGTCAGCATTGCAATTGTGGGGTGGTGTGGAGTGCACAGTTAACCGCGTCGGAGATAGTTACATAGAGCAACTCGACAGACTCGGCCATAGCTCTCGAATCTCCGACCTCGACCTGTTCGCGGAGCTTGGAATTTCGACTCTGAGGCAACCTGTGCTGTGGGAGCGAGTCGCGCCCAACGGGCTCGACACCGCAGATTGGCGATGGTCGGACGAGTGGCTCAACCGCATGCGTGAGCTTCACATTTCTCCGATCGTCGGCTTAGTTCATCACGGCAGCGGCCCGCGTTCCACTAATCTGCTGGACCCCGCCTTCCCCGAGAAGCTTTCAATTTATGCTCGTGCAGTTGCCGAGCGCTACCCGTGGGTGGGTGCCTATACTCCGGTCAACGAGCCTCTTACGACTGCGCGGTTCAGTGCTCTATACGGACATTGGTATCCACACAAGCGAGATGCTCAATCCTTCGTTTCTGCTCTGATGAACGAATGCCGGGCGACAGCGCTGGCAATGCGGGAGATTCGAGCAATAAATCCCTCAGCAAAGCTCATTCAGACTGATGATTTATGCCAGACCTTCAGCACGCCGCGATTGCAATACCAGGCTGATTTCGAGAACGAACGCCGCTGGCTTGGATATGACCTCTTGTGCGGCAGAGTCGATCGTGAGCACGCGCTGTACTCGTATTTGATTCAATGTGGCGCAGAGCCCGCTACATTAGAGTGGCTTCTGCAGAATCCATGTCCACCTGACATTATTGGCATCAACCACTACCTGTCCAGTGACAGGTTTCTCGATGAGCAGACCGATAGGTATCCGTTGGAGCCCAAGGGCGGCAACGGAGTCGATACCTACGTGGACGTCCTGGCAGCCCGCGTTCGCGTCGACGGCCCGGCAGAAGTCCACACTTTACTTCGGGAAGTCTGGGAACGATATCACCTTCCGGTAGCGCTCACAGAGGTTCACAACGGCTGTACGCGCGAAGAGCAGTTGCGGTGGTTGCATGAGCTTTGGAATGGGTGCATGGAAGCGCGAGCGAACGGCGTAGATGTTGTCGCACTGACTCTCTGGTCCCTACTAGGCGCTTTCGATTGGGACTCGCTCGTCACTCGCAATGCAGGTCATTACGAACCCGGAGTGTTCGATATTCGTGCCCCGCGTCCGAGAGCAACCGCCATCGCGCATCTTGCCAGCAAACTCGGGCGTGGCGAAGAGCCAATTGATCCCTTGTTGCAAGTTCCAGGATGGTGGAAGAGGCCGGAGCGGTTTGAGTATGGCCACTGTATCTCAGGCTCACGAGAGCTGCGGGTGGAAGCAACGCGAGTTGCTCCGTTAGAGGGAGTGGCCCCGGTACTGATCGCGGGAGGCAATGGCAAGCTAGGTCAAGCCTTGGCCCACGCGTGCCGCAGTCGCGGAATCGCTTACGTGAGCCTCAGCCGCAGCGAAATGGACATCGCTAATCACGACTCTGTGGAGAACATCCTCAGACGGTTGCAGCCGTGGGCAGTCATCAACGCGGCTGGCTATGTACAAATCAATGCAGCAGAAGCGAACAGAGATCGCTCTGATCGCGACAATGCACACGGTCCCGCGATTCTGGCTGAACAATGTGCGAAGCAGGGAATACGGTTTCTGACGTTTTCGACGGACCTTGTATTCGATGGAATGAAAGGGCGACCATATCTTGAGTCTGACGGTGTTGCACCATTGAGCCGATTTGCTTGTGCAAAAGCTATGGCAGAACGAAGCGTGCTCGACAAGCTGCCCAATGCGCTGGTGATTCGTACGAGTGCATTGTTCGGCCCGCGTCAGGAGAGGGGGTTCCTTGTACGTGCTTTAAGCAGCATGGTTCGTGGCATCGCGTTTAATGCAGCTTCAGATCTTGTGCTTTCGCCCACCTACATCCCCGATCTGGTGGATTGCACGCTCGACCTGTTTATTGATGGAGAGAAGGGCGTATGGCATGTGGCAAATCAAGCACAAGTGAGCTGGGCCGAGTTTGCAATGTTGGTTGCAGAGCGCCTCGGGCTAAGCCGCAGTCTGATTAACTCAAAGGCCTCGAGAGAACTGCAGCTTGTTGCGGACCTTCCTTGCTATTCTGCACTGGCGAGTGAGCGAGCGAACATCATGCCATCGCTCGAAAGTGCAATCGACCGCTTCGCGCTGCACCGGCCCTTGGAGTGGCAAAATGAAGGCCAGTCCCTTGTGTGATGCTGGAATGGCCTCTTTGTCGATCAGAAATCCTTCTTTACGCAGCCTTCTCTGGAGACGACTCGACATCACTGGATAACCACTTGCCAGCGGCCTTGTCGCGAGCAATTGAGGTTACTGCAGCGTTGCTCGGATAAAGAATGCTCTTGCCGCGCCCCACGACAGCGACGGGCTGATCGCGTGTGATCTTCTTGAACGTAGTGAGTGCTTGGGCTGTCACCTGATCCATGTTGTAGTACTTGTAGGTCGCCAGTCGTCCTACGAAATACACTCCCACTGATTGATCAGCTAACTCCTTGTATCGTTGATAGAGTTCCTGATTCCTAGGCTGCGGAACGGGGTAGTATGGGTCACCCTCGGCGACCGGATACTCGTACACGATGCTCGTCTTCGCATGCGCCTGACCCGTGAGGTATTTGAATTCAGTGATGCGGGTATAGAGGTGCTCGTTGGGGTAGTTGACCACAGCGTTGGTTTGGAACCATTCTTTATCGTGGGTTTCGTGCTTGAAGTTCAAAGAACGATACGGAAGCTTTCCATAACGATATTCGAAGAACTCGTCGATCGGACCCGTGTAGATCATTTCGCGAAACTTAATCTCACTTGCAATCTCGCGATAGTCCGTATTAAGTACAACGCTGATGTTGGGATGATCAAGCATGTTCTCGAACATGCGAGTGAATCCATGTAGCGGCATTGCCTGATAGGAATCCGTAAAATAGCGGGTGTCGCGATTCGTCCGTACCGGCAGCCGCGCAATTACCGAAGCTTCCAGCTCTGATGGATCGAGATTCCATTGTTTGCGCGTGTAATTACGAAACAGCTTTTCGTAGAGTTCCCGGCCGATCTTACTGACGACCACGTCCTCCGACGTCACGATCTTTTCCCGAGGCTCCGCTAATGTATTTAAGAAGTCCTGCATTGTGGTCGAACTTAGGTTCAGGTTGTACAACCGATTGATCGTCTCCAAATTGATGGGGAGCGGAACAAGCATTCCATCGACGCTGGCCAGAACGTGATGTTCGTACTGACGCCACTCGGTAAAGTGCGACAAGTATTCGAAGACATCGCGCGAATTCGTATGAAATATATGCGGTCCATACTTATGTACCAGAATGCCAGCGTCGTTGTATTGATCAAAAGCATTTCCCGCTATGTGATTACGGCGGTCGCAGATGAGTACGCGCTTGTTTACCTTTGCCAGACGCTCGGCAAGAACGCTGCCTGCAAAACCAGCGCCGACGATCAAATAATCGAACATAGGACTCCTTAATTGTGGAATGTGCGCGGACGGCTGCTAATCGCCTACTACGCCTGTTTCTGCTGAAGTGGGGTGAGAGCGAGCAGGAACCGGCGCACGCATCGGGACAGATTTAGCTGCAGCCTGCAATGCGAGCCGATGCATCGCTGCCCACGTATCGTCCCATGACGAGCGAGAAATAAACGCATCGGCCTCTCTGAGTCGAGCCGTTTCGTGCGCCCCTAAAGGTCGGGAAAGCTGCGCCTCAATGGCGGACACAAACTCAGGACCGGACTCAGCGATGGACACCAATCCCAAGTCTCCATACGGACGGACAACATCGGTGATTGGTGTCGATACGACGGGACAGCCAGCGGCCAGATACTCCGGCGTCTTGGTCGGACTGATGAATCGCGTCGACTCGTTCCGTGCGAATGGAAGAATCGCAACATCCCACCCAGACATGTATCCGGGAAGCTCGTCGTAAGACTTTGCACCGAGGTAGTGAATGTTGTTCGCTCGCGGAAGGTCGTCAGCAGACACCTTTACCACCGGACCGATGAGCACTATCTGCCATTCCGGTTGCTCCTGAGCCACATGTCGAATCAGGTCGAGATCCATTCGCTCATCAATTACGCCGCAGTAGCCAATCCGAGGACGGGGAATCCTGTATTGGTCTACATGCGGCTGCTTTGCAGGTATCCGTGCTCGCATGAAGTGCGATCGATCTATGCTGCTGGGGAAAAGGTGAACTGAACCGTGGGCGTTGCGTTTGGATTCGTAAAGGGTGGCGCCGCCCGTAAAGACAAGGTCGGCAGCTTTGAAGAGCTCAGCTTCCGCGTGACGCAAACCAGGGGGCGCGCCTCGAAAAGCCGAAAGCTCGTCCATGCAGTCGTAAATTACTGCGGCGGGACGCAGGTTCCGAGTGAAGTTCCATGCCATTGGAGTGTAGTACCACGCCACGAGGTCGTGAGCATTCCACTCAGACAACGTCGTGGCGAGGAGCGTCGGCAACTCCGGCACGAGTACATAAACTCCCTCGCGACTAATGCTGGCGTGCACTCTCGGTTCAGCATTCTCTTTATAGAGAGGTTCCTCCCAGAAGAACACTCGGTGGTGACGAGCGCACCTACTTAGGAGATGCTGAGGTCTCTGAAACACAAAGTTCCATCTCAAATGTGACAAAACGAGAAAGTCCATAGTCTTTTCTGTGAGATGCGAACTAAGACCCCCGAGAGCGGGTGCTTCAGGTATCAATCATCTGTGGCATATTTTGGCGTGCGTAGATGAGGATTGTACGTCGCCCGGTCCAGCTCAGAACAAGTCACTGTATGTGCATTGTTCGCCTTACTGTAGCGATGAATGGCTTGTCTTTGTGCCATTCAACCGTGAGGTGCTGGCATGCACGATGCGCACAGCCACAACACAGCACGCCGCACTCCAGTTTGGGAGCGGCCACATGGAAGATCATACTTGTACAGTTTGCCTCGGGCGGCCGCCCCGAACTGCGACCCACATTTCGGATTAAAGCAGGAAACCACCGACATCTTTGCCAACTCTTCTTGCTCTTGATCTCTTCCGCGGTGGAAGAGGTGCCGCGCGCTAGTCGTTGGAAGCTCAAGACCATAACAGCAATTCGGCGTAAACAGACGCTCGCTCGCAATTGCGAGT
Source organism: Koromonas humicola (assembly GCF_059726255.1). NCBI lineage: Bacteria > Pseudomonadati > Acidobacteriota > Terriglobia > Terriglobales > Koromonadaceae > Koromonas > Koromonas humicola. Next base: position 2,256,766 of record NZ_AP040873.1, on the reverse strand, counting down.
TCAAGGCTCTATGCTTCCAGCGAACAACGGAACTAAATGTTCACGTACCCACATGTCATCGTCTCCAGCCGGCACGTTGTCAAACAGCATCCATTGCTCGTTATGCTCAACTTGCTCTCCCGGGTGTAGAACGACCTCCGGTCCGAGTGTCTCAAGCTCAATGAACTTCTCCTCCGCGAAAACCTCGAAGTTCGCGCCGAGATCAGGGAATTGCCCCTGCTCTGGTCGACTGTGTTTCACGAAGAGATGACCGTCTCTGAAATACGCGCCCCAGCCTGCCGCATTTCTCAATCCGAGCTTTTGCATGCCAAAGCCCTGTGCTGCCACGAGTGGCTGCCTTAGCTGAATGTACTCCGGACCCGGGCGCCAGCAAGATAGCGAAAGATCTGTGTAGGACCACAAGGTAAGCGAACTCGTAGGAAGCAGATGCTCCGGTCCCCACGGTGCTCGCGCAGGTAATGGGACTATGGCTTGCCCTCCGGGGCGGAGCACTGTCAGCGCCCATGTTGCCAGAGTAGTATCTGCCGCACTCTCATTTGAGATTCGGTGCGCGATGCTGACCTTTGCGGCTTCCGAACTCATCCTGATCTCCAGAGTCTTTTGCAGTCCTGTGCTCTCGACTTGTGCTTTGAAGCAGTACGACCCGCCGCACTCAGCAACTTCAACGGCTACGTTATCAGCGAAGGTGGTTCGAGAAGTTTCGGGTGCTACCCACAAGCGATGTCCACCATACATGCGGAATTCACGTCCGCCAACCTGCCCAAGTTGCGAATCCACTTCGTAGAATTCGTTCTCGTCTCCGCAGAATCCAAAATGCAAGACTCTCGGCCCCACGTCGGCTGTCACCAGCAGTTCGACCACGCCGTTGGATATGTGCCAGACATTATCCCAGCCGTGATACCTGGTTCGCTTCGCTGCGATCTTCACGTTTCGACCTCGGTCAATACCGCGACAGTCTATCTCACTCCGGTCTCACCCTTCATCGCTGCTGCTCCGGCAGCACTTTACTCTACCCGGCTGGGCGTCTCTCAAGGGTTGTTGCTTCAGGGATAGCATCACCAGATTTAATCGAAATCTAATTCACTCCCCGCTTTGCCTACGCTCGTTATGTACTCCGAACATTCCTCTGATGAACCGCCGCTTTCGTGCCGATAGACCCGAGTCGTTAGTGCTGAAAGGTCCGTAAGCAGTCATGCAACTCTGTCATAGAGATGTTTCGGAATCAGGCATCGGAATCTTGTTGAAAGCATCCGTTGAACATGCTGCTCAAGAGGGAGGAAGGCAAGTTGTCTCCCAATTGGATTGAAGTCTTTGTTCAAGAGAGTAATGAACTGCTTGCAGACGTCGAACAGTTAGCGCTGACATTGGACGAAGGCGAGCCTGATGAAGAAGTCGTGCATCGGATGTTTCGCGACTTCCACACGATCAAGGGCTCGAGTGGAATGTGCGGGTTCGAGACAGTTTCCTTGTTCACTCATCATGTTGAAACCCTCCTCGATGCTGTACGCGCAGGAAATGTCCAAGTCTCTTCCAATCTGGTAAGCGCCGTTCTCAATGCCAAGGATCACATCGCCGAATTGATCGTCGCGCAGACCGGAGGCGAGCCAGTACCGGCAGAGCGAACCCACGAGGTGATTGCGAAACTGCAGGCCCTGAACGCTCAGCAACCCGAGGCATCAAGCAACGCACATATCGCCGCTCCTGCACAATCTTCTCGAAGCTGCGATCCAAATTGCTGGAGTATCACCTTCCGACCTGGGCCCGATCTATTCATCTGCGGCGGCAATCCGGATTTGCTGTTTCGCGAACTTCGGGCTCTGGGCTCGTGCACCATCGTTGCGCATACCGACCAGGTTCCGCTCCTGGCGGAGTTGGTTTCCGATCGTTGCTATCTTTGGTGGACCATTCGCCTTGAGACCGAAGCTGGCGAGGATGCCATTCGTGACGTGTTCATGTTCGTCGATGACGGAACGAATCTGCAGATTCAACCCGATGCGAAAGCCTCAATCGGGCAGTCATCGCCACGCACGCAGACTGCAAGCAACTGCGATGGACAGGATGGCGCAACTCATCAGCAATCGGCCTCTGCACCTGAGAACTCCTCACTGAAGAAGCAAGCGCGAACTGGAGCGAAGTCACCGGTAAAAGATTCTTCCATCCGTGTGCCCTCCGACCGCTTAGACCGCCTCGTCAATCTTGTCGGTGAGTTGGTGATAAACCAATCACGACTGGCGCAAGTTGCTAATCAAATTGGCGCACCGGAGTTGGCGAGTCCGGTTGAGGAAATTGAGCGGCTCATTGGCGAGTTGCGCGACAACGTCCTCGGCATCCGAATGCTGCCGATCGGAACCATCTTCGGGCGCTTCCGGCGCATGATTCATGATCTGTCTTCGGAGCTGCACAAAGAGGTCGATCTCATTACGCAAGGCGCGGAGACTGAACTCGACAACAGCATACTCGACCAACTCGGAGAACCTCTCGTCCATCTGTTGCGAAACTGCGTTGATCACGCAATGGAAAAGCCTGAGGACCGGATTGCTGCAGGGAAGCCGCGGAGAGGCACGATCACCCTGTCAGCAGTGCACACCGGGTCCAACGTTGTAGTGAGTATTCAGGACGATGGCCGGGGAGTGAACCGTGCAGCGGTAAGGACGAAGGCGATCGAGAAGCAACTGATTTCGCCCGACGCCGTTCTCAGCGACAAAGACATCGTAAATCTGATTCTTCTACCCGGGTTCAGCACAGCTGCACAAGTCACCAACGTTTCCGGTCGCGGCGTAGGTATGGATGCCGTGAAGCGCCAAGTCGAAGCTATGAGAGGAACCCTCTCCATAGCCAGCGAAGAAGGGCGCGGCACATGCATTTCAGTTTCTCTTCCACTAACGCTTGCAATCATCGAGGGTTTGCTGGTCGAGGTTGCAGGAGACCAGTTCATTATTCCTATGTCAAGCGTCATGGAGAACGTCGATCTCGAACGTAGCCAGAGAAATCGCAACAACGGTCGCAATGCGATTCCGGTCCGTGGAGATCTCGTCCCATATATCGACTTGCGAGAGATGTTCGCAATGGGCGGCACGCCGCCGGACCTTGGGAAGGTCGTGATTGTCGGCCATGAAGGTGAACGTGTAGGTTTGCTGGTCGATCGCGTAATTGGAAGCCACCAAACAGTCCTGCAGTCGTTGGGCAAATTCTTCAGAGCCGTACAAGTCGTCTCCGGCGCAACGATCATGGGCGACGGACGAGTAGCTCTCATATTGGATATTCCAGCCGCCGTGCAGTTGGCTGAACGATTGCCAACCTGTGCTCCGGCTTCCAATCGGTCTTAGGTGTGAACAGCGGTCTCAGCGCCGCTAACAGAGAAATGTTGCTGTACAGGAGAAATCTCGTTCTAATGGGCAACTCACTTGAAGCAAAACTTCGCTCAATAACCGTGGTCGGTCTTCTCTTGATGGCAGGCCTCGGCGTCACTGGCTACCTTGCACTGCACGAACCAGGAGTCAGCGTAAACGCAACACTGTTGGTCGTCGGAACTCTGTTGTGGCTTGGTGTCGTCGGCTCCCTAGTCAGTGTTGTGTTCTTCTTTGACCGCAACGTCGCGTCCCCGATCCGCACGATGCTCGGCATCACAGGAACTCTTTCTAAGGGAGAGATTCCTACTAAGCTCAGCGACTCTTATGTCGGCGAGCTGGAGCTTCTGAAGGCGAACCTGAACAAGTGCATTGATGGCATGGCCGGACTGCAGGAAACCACGCAGGTCCTCCAACGGATGGCTGTCAATGATCTGACAACGCAAGTTAAGGGAACATATCAGGGAATATTCGCCGACGTCGCAGCAGCTACCAATACAGCACAGACGCGAGTGAAGTCAGCGAATGAAGCTTGCATCGCAATCGCAAACGGCGACTATCGAGCCAAGCTCGAGGATTTCAAACGAGTAGGGAAGCGCTCCGAGAACGACACGTTCATTCCTGGATTCGTTCGGATGATGGAATCGATCGATGCTCTCGTGCGAGATTCGCAAGCACTATCGAAGGCGGCCGTGGACGGAAATCTGTCAATGCGTGCCGATGCTGCAAAGCATCAAGGTGAATATCGCCGCGTGATTGAAGGCATGAACGCTACTGTAGATGCCGTGACCATGCCTCTGAATGTCGCTGCGGGATCGCTGAACAAGATCGCCAACGGCGAGATTCCGTCGAAGGTCACTGACGCATATCGTGGAGACTTCAATCAGCTGAAGGACAGCATCAATGCGTCGATAGACGGCTTAGGAGGTCTCGTCGAGACAAATCAGGTCTTGCAGCGAATGGCTGTGAACGACCTGACCACTCTGGTCACCGGTACTTACAAGGGCATCTTTGCTGAAGTCGCCACCGCAACGAACATCGCTCTAGGCCGAATGAAATCCGCCAACACAGCATGCGTCAATGTTGCCAACGGCGATTATCGAGGCACTCTTGCCGATTTCAAGAAGATCGGCAAGCGTTCCGAGCAGGACACCTTCATCCCGGGATTCATCCAGATGATGGAGTCCATCGACGGACTCGTGAACGATTCTCAACTCTTGTCGCGTGCCGCCGTTGAAGGAAATCTCTCCAGTCGTGCCGACGTCCTCAAACATCAAGGCGAGTATCGGCGCGTGATCGAAGGCATGAATGCCACGCTGGACGCTATCACAGAGCCGCTGAAGGTCGCGGTAGCGTCTCTGAACAGCGTTGGCGCTGGTGTCATTCCCGAGAAGATCACTCAGGCATACCGTGGTGACTACAACCAGATCAAGAACAGCATCAATGCTTCCATAGATGGATTGAGTGGGTTGGTCGAAACGAACCAGGTTTTGCAGCGCATGGCGCTGAATGACTTCACCACCGAAGTGAAAGGCAAATATCAGGGCCTCTTCGCCGAAGTCGCTACGGCAACGAACACCGCAGAGATGCGCGTCAGGTCGGCGAACGAAGCGTGCGTAGCTGTGGCAAACGGTGATTATCACCGCAAACTTGCGGATTTCAAGAAGATCGGCAAGCGCTCTGAAAACGACACCTTCTGCCCCGGATTCATTCAGATGATGGAGGCTATCGACTCGCTTGTGAAGGATTCGCAATACCTGTCGCAGTCTGCGGTCGAAGGGAAGCTCGCAACGCGTGTTGATGTATCGAAACACCTCGGTGAGTATCGTCGCGTTATCGAAGGTATGAATGCCACGATGGACGCCGTTACCGGACCGCTGACCGTAGCTACTGAATGCCTTGACCAGATCGGCCGAGGCGATATCCCTGAGAAGATCACGCGGGCATATCAAGGTGACTTCAACCAGATCAAGAATGCAATCAACGCTTGCATTGACGCGCTGAACGGCGCAGTGCATGTCGCCGAGCAGATTTCGAATGGTGACCTTACTGTTCAGGCAAAGGTTCTCTCCGAAAGCGACAAACTTGGCTTAGCTCTGGTTCGCATGCTTGAGAATCTGCGAAGCACTGTAAAGGCAGTGACAGAGTCCGCGAATCACGTTGCTGGTGGAAGCGATGAAATGAGTGCGACTGCTGAGCAGATTTCGCAGGGCTCGAACGAACAAGCTGCATCGGCTGAAGAGAGTAGCTCTTCGATGGAGGAGATGGCATCGAGCGTTCAGCAGAATGCAGACAGCGCTCGACAAACTGACAAGATTGCCTCGAAGGCTGCCGAAGACGCGAAAGCAAGTGGAGCCGCGGTCACCGAGACCGTCGTCGCGATGAAAGAAGTAGCTGAGAAGATCAGCATCATTGAAGAGATCGCACGCAAGACAGATCTGCTGGCGCTGAATGCGGCAGTCGAAGCTGCGCGAGCTGGTGAGCATGGGAAGGGCTTTGCCGTTGTTGCTTCCGAGGTTCGCAAACTAGCCGAACGCAGCCAGACGGCAGCAGCCGAGATCAGTCGCCTTACCGGAGACGGAGTGCATACCGCCGAGGGCGCCGGTCAACTCCTCGCAAAGCTCGTACCAGACATTCAGAAGACTGCCGAACTCGTGCGAGAGATTGCGGCTGCCAGCGTAGAGCAAAGCACTGGGGTAACCCAGGTGAGCAAGGCGATACAGCAGCTCGATGCTGTGATCCAGCAAAATGCCTCCGCCTCCGAGGAGTTAGCATCCACTGCGGAGAAGCTCTCAGAAGAAGCTGAAGCGTTACAGTCTGCTGTCAGCTTCTTCAAAATAGGGGACGCGCAGGTCGCCGTGAGGCGCAAGTTGAGGGACGCCGTTCAACGCCGTTCTTCGGGGCAGGTGCGCACGACGAAGGGACTCGATCCTATGCGTTCGCTCAAGAATGATGGCGTGAGCATTGAGCTAGGAACCAATACAGGGACTGCCGATTCCCGCGATGCGGATTTCAGCGCATACCACGCGTAACTGGGGGCGAGATGACTTTGACGAATACTGAATACATCACATTTAGGCTCGGCGACGAACTCTTTGCAATCAATGTCGCTCAAGTGCGAGAAGTGCTCGAAGTCTCTCAGATCATGCGCGTTCCAACCGCCCCCGATTACATGCGTGGTGTGGTGAACGTGCGTGGTCAGGCGATTCCCGTCGTTGATCTGCGACGTCGTTTTGGTCTGCCTCCGGGCCAGGACACAGTGAACACGAGGATCATCGTGATGGAATTAGAGCTGGACGGCGAGACCACAGTACTCGGGGGGATCGCCGACAGCGTCGATGAAGTAATCGAATTGGACGCAGCCAGCATCAGTCCGCCACCTCGTATTGCGATGCGATGGCGGACTGAGCTAATCCAAGGCATGGGAAGACGAGGAGATGAGTTCCTCATTATCCTCGATGTGAACGCTGTATTCTCGTCAGACGAACTTGCCGCGGTCGCATCAGAGGGTGGTCATGCTGAGCAATCAATCAGTGACTAGCCCCTGTCCGATCGAGGATGTTAGCTCATCTGGTGGATACTCGCTGTCCACGAAGAGCTTTGCCGTATTTGCTCGGTACATCACCGATGAGCTAGGGATCAACATGCCCGAGGCAAAGCTCCCACTCGTGCAGAGTCGTCTACTTCGGCGCGTTCGTGAGTTGCGACTTGGGTCAATGGACGCGTATGAGAAGTACTTCTTTTCATCGCCCAACGGGGAGGAACGCGAGCAGTTCATCAACGTAATCACGACGAACAAGACGGACTTCTTCCGTGAACCCGAGCATTTTCAATACCTGGCGCAGGAGGCGTTACCACGTCTCCTGCACTCCAGGTCGCGGTCACGTGGACCAATCAATGCGTGGAGTGCTGCTTGCTCTACGGGTGAAGAGCCCTACACCCTCTGCATGGTGCTCAGCCAATGCCTAGCTCGCGAACGGAACTGTGACTTCGCCGTGTTGGGCACCGACATCTCGACTCGAGTATTGGCCCACGCTCAAAAGGGAATCTTCGTCGAATCCCAGGTTGCGCCTGTGCCGGTTGAGCTTCGGAGTAAGTATCTGTTGCGCAGCCGGGATCGTGCCGAAGGTCTGGTTCGAATTGTTCCGGAGCTGCGTAAGAAGGTCAGCTTTCACCAACTGAACCTGATGAGTCACGATTACGGCATATCCGAAACCTACGATGTCGTATTTCTTCGAAATGTACTGATCTACTTTGATAAGCCTCGCCAGCAATCCGTAATCAGAAAAGTATGTCGGCATCTCGCTCCTGGCGGATATTTGTTTCTTGGGCATTCAGAATCTATGGCCGCTGCCGATATACCTCTGCAGTGTGTACAGACCGCGATCTTCAGGAAGCCTTTCTGAGAATATGTCCACCAACACGCCTGCTGTAAGACAGAAGACCCGCGTATTGATCGTTGACGACTCGGCGCTCGTCCGCCAGGTGCTGAGGGAGATACTCGAGAGTGATCCGGAAATCGAAGTAATTGCAACTGCGCCTGATCCTTACGCTGCAGTGCAGCGCATAAAGAAGGACGTCCCAGATGTGATCACGCTCGATATCGAAATGCCACGGATGGATGGGCTGACGTTCCTTGAGAAGCTGATGAGTCAACATCCAATCCCGGTGGTGATTTGTTCAACGCTGAGTAATGCCGGCTCCGAGGCAGCACTGACGGCAATCGAGAGAGGTGCTGTCGAAATCATCACTAAGCCGAAGCTCGGAGCGCGGGAGTTCTTCGAGGAAGCCCGTGTTCGCATCTGCGATATCGTAAAATCGGCGGCCTTGGCTCGACTTCGGCCGCGCCGATCTTCGCCTCCAGTTCCAGCGCTCAAGGTAGATCCCAAGCTCACCGCCGATGCAGTAATTGAAAAAGCACAGCCAAGAACCAGTATCGAGATGACAGAAAAGATCGTCGTTATTGGTGCTTCAACTGGCGGAACTGAGGCTCTCCGCGAACTACTTGAGGCAATGCCTACCGATGCGCCAGGGATCGTTATTGTCCAGCATATGCCCGAGAATTTCACCCGCAACTTCGCATCACGGTTGGACAAACAGTGTCGCATCACGGTGAAGGAAGCGGAGAACAACGAATCTGTCATACGAGGCCAGGCGCTCATCGCACCTGGGAACAAGCACCTGCTGCTGAAGCGTTCCGGCGCGCGCTACTTCGTGGAGGTGCGCGAAGGTCCGTTGGTGAGTCGTCATCGTCCGTCCGTCGATGTACTTTTTCGGTCGGCCGCGCAGAGTGCAGGTAAGAACGCAATCGGAGTCATCATGACCGGAATGGGCGATGACGGCGCAAGGGGCATGGCGGAAATGAAGGACGCTGGTGGATTCAATATTGCTCAAGATGAGGCATCGTGTGTTGTCTTTGGCATGCCTGCCGAAGCGATAAAGGCCGGTGCTGTGAACAAGGTTTTGCCTTTGCATCAGATCGCCCGAGAAGTCGTTCAACGTAGTCGCTGATGCCTTAGTCGATTCAACGCGGCCCATCGTAGGTCAATAGACGCACCAGATGTTTCTACCTGACGAATTGAAAGTCCAGAAAGCGGCTCGACCGCAAGTTACTTTTGTAAGTATTTAAGAGTGATGGCATGAATATTCGCACGTACGGAACCAAGGTTACAGACATCTTAAGGTCACTTCAGAACGCGATAGCGTCTGCTCCAGAACGTGCGAACCACCCTGAGCAGGAATCACTCCTCGTTGCTTCGGCGATGCCGTTCACGGTAATCAAGAGACAACTGGATAGCCTCGATAACTGTGTAGCGGAGAACCTTCTTAGAACTGCTGGGAAGCTGCAGCCACTCTCATCGAAGAGCAGGGAAGTAAACTCGCTTTCACACGATGCGTCCGAACTTGCAGCCGGGGACGATTGCAAACATGCCGTAGTTGTTCTTCAGGATTTGGTGGCGAAGACTCAGCAGGTACAGGACGTCTTGACGGAAGGACGCGACCAGCTCAGTCGTGTGTCGCAAGAGTTGTCGAAGGTTCGCAACCCTGTACTGCGAATACAGCAACTCCCGGCCTTGCTCAATTGCATAAACGTGCTCACGAGAATCGAAGCAAGCCGCGCGAAACTCGGCGGCAACGGCGGCTTCTCTTTGGCTGATGCGTTGGGTAGCTTGACGGTGCGGATCCGTGCCTGCATGGATGAGATTTCAACTATCACAGCTAGCACCAATGGACTCATCACAGGCATCCTGCGCGAAACCGGCCAATCCGAACACGAGTTGCACAGTCAGCAGCAGAGTCTGGTTGTACGCGCCGATCGGATTCTGAACTCGTTGTCAGAGCGCATCGAAGCTGCTAGCTCTATGGCAAAGAACTTGGACGGGAGGTTCGCCTCTATTCGCAAGGCGATAGAGAAGATGGTGATTTCGCTGCAGGTTCAGGATATTGCGAAGCAGCGAATTGATCACGTCAGAGAGGCCATCGCGCATGTCGAGGCGTCAGGATCAACCGCCAACTACGGGCGAACCGTGGCACTCTGCCGTTCACAGCTTAAGTCGACAAGTGATCTGGTGTTGCAGTCCGTTGCATCCATGATCGACAGCATGAACGCAGTCTCACGTGACATCGACGCCTTGGCTGCTGACATCGTCAATCTGACTTCAGTCGTCTCTAGCGATGGAAATTCATTCGCTTCAAGCATCGGCAGCGCCTTGCAGGAAATCTATCCGTCGTATCGCGAGTACTCTGTGCACTGTGAAAAAGTGCTTTCTGCGTTCGACTCAGTCCTGCGATCCGTGGGCGAAATGACCAAGCAGGTTCGAAGCGTTCAGGAGATTCAGTTTGGAATGCACCTGACTGCGCTCAATGCAATGGTCGAGGTAGAGCGTTGGGGCAAGGACGGTGCAGCGCTTGAGACGCTCGGGGCAGAGGTGCACAGCATCACCCAACGAAGCGGTGCTGATGCTGAAGCTCTCGTTAATGTTCTTTCATCCATCGGCGAAATGGTGACGTCTCGGACGCACGAACGAGGCTCGTCAACTAACGTTTCGGAGGTATGGTGCGACTCCGACAAAGTTGACTCTGAATTGAGGGCTCTCTCAGCATCAATCGGCACTGGGCAGCAGGAGCTCTGCGCGAAATTAAACTTGCTCTCAGAGGCCGTGAAGGAGTTCAGCGACGAACTTCACGATGCCCAGGTTCTGGAAGGCGCACGAGATGCAATTGAAGCTGCCTTTGACTCGGCCGTTCATGGCTGCGATGGCGTCCTTGCCACTCTCGACGTATCTGCACAGCAGGATCAATCGGATGAGGACGACCAACACTTGGCGTCACTCTATTCAATGGAGTCTGAGCGGGAGATTCACTCGCAGTTCTTTCCTGCGGTAGTGACGGGAGCAGGCGCAAGCGCAGCAGAAGATGTTCATCCGGAAACCGTGGACGATGACGGAGTTGAATTGTTCTAGTCTCTGCGCAAGCTACGATGCCCTCTTGCCTGCAATGGCAGCCGTTGAGAGCCATTGCTTCATCTGCTCATGATTCACCAGTCCTGCTTGCTGGAATTGCAGTCTCCCTCCCGCAAAGACGGCAAAATTGGGTATGCCCTGTACATTGAATTTCGCGGTCAGCTCTGGATAGCGTTCTGTATCTACTTTGACGACTATCGCCCTACCAGCCATTTCAGTGGCTGTGCGTGCAACTTCGGGAGCTGCCATTCGGCAAGGTCCACACCAAGCAGCCCAAAAGTCAACCAAAACCGGGAGCGGCGACTCCTGAATGATGCGATCGAACAGCGCAGAGTCCACGTCAATCGGTTCGCTGATCGGCGCAAGCTCTGCTTTGCAAGCACCACAGCGTCCACTATTCAGTCGCGCTATCGCTACTCGATTGCGTTGTCCACAATGATTGCACGTACGAATCAAATCCATCGACACCACCTACGCATATCAGAATGCGAAAACGCTATCAACGTTATCTGAAAAGTGCTCAACGACAGTGATATGTTGGTTCCTGACCACCAATGAGCAACCAAGACTGTTCCTTCACGAGTGTTGAGCCCGCGCCCGCTCCAGACGGTGTCCTCCGCCCGGACCTCTCAGCGGGATACGAAGGCCTGCACCTTCCCGCCGCCGTGCTGCTCGACAACGTGCGCAGCATGTACAACGTTGGTGCGTTCTTTCGCGCCGCTGATGGAGTTGGCTTAGAGAAACTCTGCCTTTGCGGCATCACAGCACATCCACCGAAGTCCGCTATCTCGAAGACAGCTTTGGGAGCGGAAGAGACAGTCCCGTGGGAGCACGACTGGGATGCCGTGAATATGGCAGAGAGCCTGAGAGCGCGTGGGTTCCAGATCGCCGCAGTTGAGACCAGCGTGGACTCCATCGACCTCTTTGAATGGCAGCCTAGATTTCCGGTCTGCGTGGCATTCGGGAATGAGGTCGAAGGCCTTCAGCCGGAGTTGCTGAAAATGGCAGACGTGCACGTCCGGATTCCAATGCTCGGCCAAAAGACTTCGCTCAATGTGGCGACAGCAGGTGGCATCGTGCTCTATGAATTGCTGCGCAAGTACCGCATTCTTAGCACGGACTCAAGCGACTAACCCAGAGGCAGTGCGAGCTCAAGAAAGTTTGTAGCTGGATGTAATCAATCTGCGAGCCATGCCGTCTATTGCTTGTATGGCAGGATTACTGTTTGTTGTAGACGACGTGAAGGAGATTTCTGACGCGCTCGCGATTGCGCTCGGAAAATCGCAATTCGAAATAGAGAATTTCTATGATGGCCAATCGGCGCTGGACCGTGCCGGGGAGCGTACGCCCGACATTCTAATAACCGACATCGATATGCCGGGTTTGGATGGAATCACTCTTGCACACGCCTTTTATGAACGCAATCCTGAGTGCGAAGTCATTCTGATGTCTGGTAAGCCGCTTTCGAACTCGAACTCGAACGCGCGTGGCCATGTGCACACCGCCTTCACATTCATTCAGAAGCCATTTTCATTCACCCAGCTACTTTCGTTGGTTTCGCTTCGCGAACCCACGCTAGCTCTGGCTGCGAGCGGCGACTGAGACTCACATGCAGCAATCTTCTAAAAAGAGATTTGCCGTCCGTCATGATCTCGTATTTCAGGCAACTCGGTTCGCCACCGGAGCCGATACGCATAGAATCCAACAAGCGATCCATACCTATTTGCTGCATTGTCACTTGGTGAAGGCGGACAAGAAGAACGCGCACCATTGGGCATGCGCCGCAGAAAACTCAGAGAAGGACTTACAACTCGCCATCTCTGCTCAACGTCGAATGCTGCCCCTGAGTTAGTATCAGGGTTCCTTCACATCAAGTTTTATCACACCTAAAAGCCGCTCTTAGTCTTGACAGCAGCGGACATCAGTGGCACCTTTACTGCGAGCGGTAGAGCCCTCATACAAAACCGCCCTGTTCCTTTGCACGTCGCACAGGAGCAGGGCGGTTTTTTATGCGCAAAGTAACTTTCGACCTTTGCTCGCGGGCACACCGAAATTCAGCAGCGAAGGAGTCCGACGATGTCTCAATCTTTGATTGCCCCAGTCGAACCATCTACGCCCGCCTCGGCCATTTCTGGGGAGCAACGCTCGAGTCACGATTCAACTAACAGCTGCGAAGCCGTGGCAAACTCGAGGCCTGCAGGAGTCTTTCCAGCTATCCAATGCAGTCTTGCCAGTCTGGTGGGCGGCAAGAATACTGCTGGAACGATTTCCCTTATTCATGGTGACGAGGAATACTTCCGTCGTGCACAGCACCTGCCGCTCACATTTGCTGCCTTCCAAGCGCTGCTACTGCAGGTCCAATACCTGGGAGTCACTTCTGACTTTCGCCGTGTGATTGATTACTTCCATGCCGGCCCGGAAGAGATCCCTGCTGGCTTCAGGGTAGAGATGCACCTGGAGGCAGACGGTGTCCTCAGGTTGGATCTGGTTCGCGATATTTCCTACGGAGCTAACGGCGTAAAACGTCCGACGAGTGTTCTCTTTTCAGCCGACACGGCAAACCCTTACGAAGTCGAGCCAGTAAGAAAGATTATTTCAAATCTGACCTGCAATCCCGGGATCATCTACGACCTGTTCATCAACAATCCCAAGGCAAATGTAGGACACCGCTTCGCCACTCGCGATGAAGTCATGCGTGAGTTGGGGACCATTCTTGGCCCGGGCTGCGACATTAGCGTGGAGCTGAATAATCCTTTTGCGAAGTCCGAACATGAGTTGCTGGATGAGGCTTGTCACTTCCGCGAGATTCTTTCCGAATACAGGGTTGTCATCAAGGTGCCGCACACTGGGCCGGTGAATGCGGAGAACATGGGGCAACTCTTAACAGGAGACAAGAAGTTCAGCAAACGGTACGACGAGGTAGAGACCAAGGATGCATTCCGTGCTCACAACCTAGCTCTCATGCTTCACGAGAATGGGTTCCGCGTGAACTTTACCCTCATGTTTGAGCCTTATCAAGCCATCCTTGCCCTGCAGGCGAAGCCGTACTTTATTAACAGTTTCATCCGTCATCGCGCGACCCAGTCGCGTCTCATGCAACGAGGACTCGACCTTTATGCCGCATCGGGCGAGCCGAAGTTCCTGGAAGAAGTTCGTACTCTTCTGATCGAGAAAGACTATCTGCCTCCATCCAGCAGCACGCTAGACCTGCTGGAAGTAAAGCGAATTGCCGAGCATATTCTGAGTTATCGCAAGTTCCAAACTCCCGAGGGCAGCGATGGTCTCGACGCCGCACGCCACAACCTGCGGCTGCTACGAAATGTTCATCTGAAAGACACGAGACTGATCATCTGCAGCATGGAAGGTGAGAGCAATTTCCCGGATATCGCGGAATTGTTGGCTGATCCTGAGTATCAGGATGTGATGGATCGTGTGGTGATCACGGCGGAGCCAAATTACTTAGCACAGTTCACATCGGCCAATCAGGTTGTCTCCTATCACAGACGCTTCCTGAATGCGGCCAAAGGCCAGGTGTAGCGATAACGATCAAATCACCCAGAGCGAGGGATCACTTACCGAAATCGATGTGACTCCCTTGCTCACGATTTCCTCTATCTGCATAAGCGATCGGATCAGCCCGCAGCCGATGACCGGTAGTCTTGGTCGAACCGCACGCAGCAACGGAAGCGTCAGGGGAGCGGCTATTGCAGGAAGAAGTTCAATGACATCCGGATCAAAGTGCTCAAGCGTGCGTAGGCTGTTGGCCATCGCAACTGAATCCAGCGCGAAGGTTCGCTGAAACGCAAGCATGCCAGAGGCTCGTGCGGCTCGCAGGGCATCTTGATGTGTTGAGATAACGCCTGTCATCCCTGACCGCGCCAGGAACTCGATTGCGGCTGTGTCCCGGGCAAATCCTGAGAGCAGATCGAGGTTGGCAATGGGTACCTTGCCTGCGTCGCTTATCCTCTGCGCAAGGCCACCAACCGTCAGCGGTGAACCAAATAGTAGGAACACAATCTTCGAAGGAGAGGCGCATGCCGCAGCCAGGTTCTCAGGCGTGCGCACAGATGGGATCACTCGGGAAAGTTCGAGCAATCCGCCGAGTCGCTCACGGGACGACTGCAGTTCGTTCTGGCGTGACAATGAGAGCTTTTCCCGTTCTGTGGACTTGGCTGGCAAGGTTCACCTCTGTCTTCTGTGTCGCCGTGACGGCGCTCGCCAATGTAGCGCCCATCTAGAGAAGATGCACAGGGCACAGCTCACAGTTCGATGTGAGGGTAGATTAATCTTCTTCCCTCACATCGGAGGTGAATGGATCGAATCTGAGACGATTCAGTAACTAGCTCGCAGAGATGTACTCCGGTTGAGCCAGTTTGGCGACGTCTGCAAGCGTCACGTAATCGCCAATATGGTTTGGTGCGCGACTGGCGAGCACCTTGCAGCGCGGGCCATCAGGGTCGCCAAGAGAATCGACCACCAGCGCTGCCTCGTGGAAGTCCTCGTTCTGCGTGAAGGCGCTGAGCGTTACCAAGACCGGGATTTGTGCCGCATAAGCAGCCAACATCCCATTGCGTGAGTCCTCTACTGCCACGCATCTTGTAGGCGGCAGTCCCAGCCTCTCCAGCGCAAGATTATAGATATCGGGTGCAGGCTTTTTCTTCGGAACCACATCGCCCGACAATACCAGGAACTCGCGGGCAAGTCCCTCGCCCATGGTGTACTTCAGCACTGCCTGCACCGCGGTCGGAGCCGATGTAGATGCAACCGCCAACTTCCACCCCGCGTTCCGGGCCTCCTCCGAAAGCCTTTTCACACCCGGTCGAGCCGGAACCTTCCCTGAGTTGATGATGCCTTCGTAGATGGCCGTCTTTTCTTTGTGCCAGCGAGCTATAAGCGCCTTGCGCTCTTCCGCGTCTAGGGGAATCGGAGCGAGCGAACGAAAGTCGTCGTCATCAAAGAGGCTCGCCATGCGCTCTTTGCCTCCGCCGATTTTCAGCTTCACAGCGTACTGTTCCCGCGACCATTGCCATGGCACGCCGAGCTTCTGCCACATCTGGTTGAACGCCGGAAGGTGACCATACAATTCCGTGTCGCCCAACACACCGTCACAATCGAAAATCAATGCTCTGTCCATCGTTGTGTGTCCGATTACGCAGGCTGGGCTGCTTTTGCTTTACCAACGCTACCAAAGGTTTCCATGAAGCCCTTGGCCATGGTGATCATTTCGTCGTGGACGGCTTTCATTACTTTCAGAGGATCATGCTCATTCGGCTTCGCGTTCAGATAATTCCGATACCCGTCACAATAGGTGATCTTCAACATAGTTGAGATATTTACCTTCGCACACCCTTCGGCGATCAGCCGTTTGAACACGTCATTCGTCAGTCCTGTTCCGCCATGTAGAACGATCGGAGTTGGATGCGCTTTAACGATCTGGTTCACACGATCAAAATCTATCTTTGGTGTTGACTTGTACACGCCATGCGCCGTGCCAATCGCAGGAGCAAATGCATCGATCCCTGTCTGTTCAAGGAACTCCACGCACTTGTCGAGAGGTACCAGTTCCCCCTGCTCTTCGCTGCCGACGCCATCTTCGACGCCGTGTACAGCTTCCAATTCGCCCTCGACTGCGGCTCCGCATTTACGCGCCATCGCGACAACTTCCTTCGTCTGGCGCAGATTGTCTTCGTAGCTCAGATTTGACGCATCGAACAGCACGGAATTCCACCCAGCATCTAGACACACTTTGATCATCGCGACATCTGGACAGTGATCGAGGTGGAGCGTGGCAGGAATCGGTACCTTTGATGCCATCTCCTCGAACATTTTCTGGATCAGCTTTGCGCCGAACATCTTCACGGTCTTTACCGAGACTTGAATGATCACGGGAGATTCAGTCTGTGCCGCAGCCTGGAGCACTGCAGACAACGAGAGGTCATTCACGATATTGAACGCTCCCACTCCGTATCGATTCGCAAAGGCAGGCTCAAGAATTTCTGTCATCGGTACTACAGGCATAACGATAACTCCTTGATTCTAGGCAGGGGGCCTTGTACCAAAGCGCAAGGCCCCGTTGATGACTTGTTGGAAGGGAAGCGCTAGAACACTCGCCACGGAATCTCAGCGGGTGCTTCAATCAAATGCTTCAATTCCTGATCGAGTTTGATCAGCGTCAGTGAGAATCCGGCCATTTCGAGCGAGGTGCAGTAGTTGCCCACATAGTTGTGAACCACCTTCAGACCGCGATCGTTGCAGCGGATGGCGGCGCGACGATACAGCAGGAACAGTTCGCTCGGAGGTGTTCCGCCAAGTCCGTTGATCATCAGGCCGACCTCGTCGCCCTTCTCGAACGGCAGGTCAGTGGCAACAGCTTCAAAGAGTTCATCGACTACCGCATCGGCGTTCGGAAGCGGTGCGCGACGACGGCCCTTCTCACCGTGAATACCGACACCAAGTTCCATCTCTCCGTGAGCGCAGCTGAAAATCGGAGCATCTTTGCCCGGAGGCGTGCAGCCAGAGATCGCAACGCCCATGGTCCGCACTCGGCTGTTCACCTTTTTCCCGATCTCGACCAGTTTCTCCAGCGAGGCGCCTTCAGCATTGGCAGCACCGCAGCACTTTATCGAGAAGAAGTTTCCGGCAACACCGCGGCGACCCACCGTATACGCGCTGTTGACCACCGCCACATCGTCGTCCATCAATACCACACCGATCTTCATCCCTTCGGCTTCCGCCATTTCACGTGCCATGTCCCATACCATGCGGTCACCGGAGTAGTTGTTGACGATGTGCAATACACCCTTCTTCGAGTTCATCATCTTAGTTACTTCGAAGGGATACTCAGCAGGTGGCGCGGCAAATACGTTGCCAGGACACGCTGCGTCGAGCATGCCCGGACCTACTGCCATCACGTGGGCTGGCTCGTGCCCACTGCCCGATCCCTGGATGATGGAGACGAAGTCATCATTCGGACGGTCTGCACGATAGATGCAGTTGTACTTCGGTTCGTATTTGAGCTTTCCCTGGTTCGCCAGATAAATGCCTTCCAGCATTTCAGGCACAAACTTGGCAGGATCGTTCATGAACTTGTTGACTACGTGAACAGCTGCTGGTTGCTGCGCGTTTTCTTGGACCGCCATATTCGCTCCTTCGTGCATTCAGCTCTGTTATTGACCTGTGTTCGAAACTCTTTACGTCCGTGCAGGCTCGAGTTTGTTACTTGAATCCATCGCTTTTACGATTGCTTGGCCCATGAGTGCCACGGCCACGATTCCTGGATCTAGAGTTCCAATCGTGCGCTCGCCGGCATAGGAGGCTCTGCCGCGTTTTGCTACCCAGTTTCTGGTCCCTTCGATTGCTGCGGTAGCAACCTCGGAAGCTCCATGTATCGCTTCGACAACATCGTTCGGATCGCTCTTTGCAATCTCTTCTATCTTGTCGATCGCCGGAATAATGGCATCGAGCAATGTCTTATCGCCTTGGCTTGCCGAGCCGCGTGCCATCATGCCTTGCACTGCACTCCTGCCCATCGCCACAACATCTGCCAGCGTTAGGGAAGTCTTCCCCTTCGCCACCATCCCAGCGCGCATGAAGGCCGTTCCCCAAATCGGTCCTGAGCATCCGCCCACGTTCGCGGCGAAGATCATGCCGCACTTCAGTAGAAATGTGCCGATGTCACTATGGTCTATGTTGTCGAATTCGGCCTCAATCGCACGGAATCCTGTTGCGAGCGATTTTCCGAAATCGGCATCGCCCATTTCTCCATCGAGGTCGCCAAAGTACTTCTCATTTTCAAAAGCCACCTGCGCCATCGTTCGTACGGCTTTTTCAACTTCCGCCTGACTGATCACCGTTTTCGGCATACCCTTTGCCTCGCTCGTGAATTCGCTACGCTTTCAATCGCTTGTTACTGGGTGCCTCTTGCCAATTAGTTCAAGAAGCTCGTGACGGGTGCTAGATCGTCCTTCGCGCATAGAAAAAGCCGCCCTCCGGAAGCGCAGTGCTCTCCCCGGAAGGCGGCTTTTTCTAAAGTGATCTATGCCGCGACACGTACTCTACACATAACTTTTGTATTCATCAATAGGGAATCGAAAGACTCTGGCCCACAGCCCATCGCAATCTTCTCGATGTTTATGACATCCAGAAACCGAAACAAATTCCTGCCCGAACATGTGTTCTCGAAATATGACTGCGGTCTTGCTGCTGCACGGAATTGTGTATATAGTCGTCGGTCGCGGCACAGAGTTCTTATAGAAAGCCGCCTTCTGGATCGCATTTTGCGACGAGGAGGCGGCTTTTTGCATGCGCGGATTTGTTCCGTTTCGCGTTCAGCTCAATCAGGAACTCGAACCGCAGCGGTTTTTGACCTAGCACCACCCCAGTTTCAAACGGAAAAGAGGATTCGATATGGTAACGCTTGAGGATGCAAATCGTGTGATCGCAGCCGCCATCAAGAAAGCCGAAGAGATCAAGGTTCCCATGTGCATTGCCGTAGTTGACGAAGGCGGAAACCTTGTCCAGCACGTACGCATGGATGGAGGCTGCCTTGGCTCCGTCGACATCTCACTTCACAAGGCGTACACCGCTCGCGCCTTCAATTGCACAACAAAGGAACTTGGCGAGAACTCTCAGCCGGGTCGTCAATTCTATGGCATCCATGTTTCCAACATTGGCAAGATCATGATCTTTGCGGGCGGCATTCCCCTGCGTCGTGAAGGGAAGATCGTTGGTGCCATCGGGGTGAGTTCTGGGTCTGAAGCCGAAGATGTGGCGGTTGCTGAAGCTGGTGTCGCAGCGTTCGAAGCAAAGCA
The DNA here is from genome assembly GCF_059726255.1 of Koromonas humicola. Taxonomy (NCBI): domain Bacteria; kingdom Pseudomonadati; phylum Acidobacteriota; class Terriglobia; order Terriglobales; family Koromonadaceae; genus Koromonas; species Koromonas humicola. Next base: position 2,237,146 of record NZ_AP040873.1, on the reverse strand, counting down.
ATCCAAAGCTGCCTGATCAGTTCCGGACATCATCATCGTACGCGGCACTCTGAGCGGGTGCCGCGTCGTTATTGAACTATCATGCTGTGTTCGTTTGGCGACGTGTGATCTCAACAGCCGTAACACAGGTGGATAACCAAAACAGACCGCCGGCATAGCCCCCAAGTATGTCGCTGAAATAGTGAACGCCCAGACACAATCGACTGAAGCCAATCGCGATTATCAGCAGAACGGCGACGATCTCGATCGCAACATGGAGTCGTCTACCGCGTCTCCAAAACACCACAAGTAAATACGCCAACATTCCATAACACACAAGAGACCCCATTGCATGACCGCTGGGAAAGCTGTAGGTGAGTTCGTGAAGGATCTCTGCCGCGTAAATTGGTCGAGGTCTCTGAACTACCTGCTTTAGCGCCGCATCTAATACTCCCGTTCCCGCGAGTGCTGCTGCCCACCCTGCGAGTGGCAACCAGTTGCGGCGAACGGCGAGCACCGCGGCGACGATGACGCCAATCACTAGAATCAACCTTGGTGCCCCGAGCCAACTAATCACTGCGAAAATGTTCTGCGTTACAGGCGTGACATGCACGTGAAGCCATTCAAGCAGCGAGAGATCAAATTGCGTGAGCGGATCGTTGTGGATTATGTCTTCTATTACGCCACCCAGCATCCAGAGCGCCGCAACACTGATCGTCAGCCCAAGGGTCAAATGCAGTCCCAAATATCCTGCTGGCTCGAAGCGCCGAACAATGAACCCGTACACGTGCGGATACTTCGTTCGGAGCTTTGCAAATGCTCGGGAGTTCGCGACAGAGTCAGAGAAGCTCGAAACTCGTCCCGCCAGTTCAGAGGCATGTGTTCGAAACCAGCGTGCACCAACAACAAAGGCGACAACGAGGATGCCAACGAGAGTCACTGCGAAACTTACCTGCCCAAGGTAGTGCTCTAGCTTAGACAAGTTGCGGCCAAAGACGTAACCGAGAGTTCCAAATACAATTGCCCAGGTAATTCCGCCGCTTACGTTGAATAGCGTGAATACTCTGTAGTCCATCTCGGCCACACCGGCCAGGACCGCAGCCCATGTACGCAGTATCGCGATAAACCGTCCGATGAATACCGTCTTGGCGCCGTGCTTTTGAAAGAACTTGTGTGTGCGCTCAATTTTGGCTTGGTCCAGATGAACATACGGGCCGTATCGGTGGACGAGCGCAATCACGCCCTTTCGGCCAATCCAGTACCCGCCATTGTCTCCCAGAATGGCAGCCGAGGCAGCGACCGCGACAACGGCATAGATCGAAAGGTGTCCCGCAGCCGCATACGCCGCCGCAATGATCAGGGCAGTTTCTCCTGGGACCGGTATTCCAAGACTTTCCAATCCGACCAGGAGAAAGAGGATCAGATACCCATAAGAGCGGATCAGATCTGTGATTACTCCGTCCACAATGCTCCAAGCAGACGCTCACTAAGCGCCCTGTGTTTGAAACCGTATATACCACGCAATCCGACAAAATGCTCGTGTTTTAAGACGTTTAGCTGTTCCGGCATAGATTCAGGCAATCTCAAAATACTGACATCTCCGATGCAGCAGCTTGGAAAATCCGGGCCATGCTGTAGCATAACGCGAAGTGCAATTAAGGCTTCTAATCTAGCGGTAGCATAGCCCTGCTAGTACTGGTTCGTATTGCTGGGTTCTGGAGATCTGGTTGAGTTCTTCAAGCGGGGTTTCTGAGAAGCGTGAGGATTTGCGCGGGAACGTGGTGAGCCGCTCTCGGCGGCTCACGATACTGGCTTTTGTCGTGCTGGCGATTACGCTCGGTCTGACCTTTTGGATCTGGCGTTCCAATCAGGCCCTCGCAAAAGACCGTGCGCACATACGCTTCCAGCAGGAGATTGACCGCACTCGTGCGAACATTCGAATGCGACTTGTGATCTATGAAGACGCGCTGTATGGCACCCGTAGCTTGTTTCAAGCTAATCGGGATGTTACGCGCGAGATGTTCCATGACTACATCGCAAGCCTGCATCTTGAACAACGCTATCCGGGCATTCAGGGCATAGGTTACGCGGCGTTCATTCCTCGTGCTCAGCTTTCAGAGCACATTGCTCGCATTCGTCAGCAAGGCTATGCAGATTACAAAGTGCGGCCAGAGGGTGATCGTCCCGAGTACACGTCCATCATCTACATTGAGCCGTTCAATTGGCGCAATCAGCGCGCATTCGGATACGACATGTTCTCGGATCCGAAGCGCCGCGCTGCGATGACCACTGCACGTGACAACGGCGCGATCGCGATCACCGACAAGGTTACGCTGGTGCAGGAAACATCCCAGAATGTCCAGCCTGGTTTCCTGATGTATTTGCCCCGCTACCGTCCCGATCTCCCGCAAAACAACGTCGAGGAGCGCCGAGCGGCACTCGAAGGCTATATCTATAGTCCTTTTCGCATGGGCGATCTCATGAGCGAGATCCCGCAGGAAACTAACGCTCTCTCCGATTTCGAGGTCTATTCCGGACGACAGGCAAATTCAGAATCTCTCATGTATCGCGATCCGGATTTGGATCGTCGCAGCAAGGGATACCGCTTTGAAGTTGTTCAGTTGTCAGACATCGACTTCGGAGGGCAAGTCTGGACAGTACGGTTCTACTCAACTCCCAGTTTTGATGCACTCGTTCGCGAGGATCAAAGCCGCCTGCTTCTGCCTGCCGGAATCGCAATCAGCCTGCTTCTGTTCGGAATCATTCTCTCTGCTGCGCAGACGGAAAATCGAGCGGTTCGACTGGCGGACAGAATCACGGAGAAATTGCGCGAGAGTGAGGAGCGCATTCGAGCCGTCACCGAGACTGCCACGGACGCCATCATTTCAGGCGACCGCGAAGGGCGCATCGTGTACTTCAATCCTGCCGCGGAGAGAATCTTTGGCTACAGCGTAGCTGAAGCCGCTGGAAAGCCTATCGAGAGCCTCATGCCGACGATATTTGAATCGGCCAAGGTTCAGTCCTTCGACGATTTCCTGCATGCTGGCCTCGGCGGCATGAGCGGCCGGACGATTGAGACTACAGGCCGTCGCTCTGACGGCCGGGAATTCCCCCTTGGTGTCTCACTCTCCACATGGCGTGTTGGGGACGTCCACTACTTCACGGGCATCATGCGCGATATCAGTGATCGTAAAGCCGCAGAGACGAACATAATGAAGCTCAACGAAGAGCTCACCGATGCGCTATTCCGATCCGACAAGCTTGCCGTAACCGGCAGGCTCATGGCGACCATCGCCCACGAGATCAACAACCCTTTGGCTGCTTTGACGAACCTTCTCTTCGTGCTCGAATCCGAAAACCTCACACCTGCAGCGCAGGAGTTTGTGCGTATGGCGCAAGAGCAAGTAACCATGCTCACAAACATCAGCCGACAAACGCTCACACCTTATCGCATAGCCGAATTCCCATCCGTGACGAACGTTTCCGAAATTCTCGATGACGTGTTGGCTATGTTACGCCCCAAGCTTCTCAGCTCACGAATCCATGTGATACGCCAATATCCCGCCCTAGTCGAAATCAAAATCTACGCCAGCGAATTGCGACAGGTGTTTACGAATGTCGTTACGAACGCCATAGACGCAATGCCAGATGGCGGAAACTTAAACGTGGGTGTCACGAGCTTCGAGGGGATAGTGGAGATTTCTGTCGCGGACACCGGGAGCGGCATCGCGCAGGAGGACATTGGCAAGCTATTTAAGCCATTCTTTACCACGAAGGGCGAGCATGGCACCGGCGTAGGTCTATGGGTTGTAAAAGAGATACTGAACAGAATTGGCGGAACGATCCGCTTTGCGAGCTCAACCGATCCGGAGAATCACGGTACACAGTTTGTCATTTCACTACCGGTCGAGCTTCGCAAAAAGCAAGAGCAAACGTTTGAACAGGTAAGCTGAGACGCAACTTACTTTGTCCTCACACAACCAAACTCACTGCTCAAGTTATCAAAGCGATATGCGCCCAGTAGTTCTGTGCATAGACAGCCGAGCAGCTAACCTCAAGGCAGAAGGGTACATGCTCGATCGCGCCGGATACGACGTCTTAGCTGCGGCAACGGTCGACGAAGCAGGCACGTTTCTGCGGCAGCAGTCTGTTGATCTTGTACTTGTTTCCGATGACATAACCTCAGACGATCACGCCGTCTGCGCTCATTTACGGCAGCTCGCGCCAGCATCTCGCATCGTTCTGCAAAGAGCATCTTTCGACAAAGTATCTGCTCCGCCCGACGCAGATTTGGTGCTGCCGAAGACTATCGACCCTCGTGAGAAGTTGAACTTGCTTTCTCGTCTGTTAGTGCGTCAGGCTGCTTGAGTTCCATCATTTCAGAACGACGTCTGCACAAGAATCTGCGCATTACTCGTCATGAAGCAGGGAAGGGGACGGTCGCGTTGATCTCTCTACCTTGAGTGAGCCCAGGCAAGCGGGTGCTCGAAACTGAGGTACACAATGATTCCGGTATCGCCCGAACTCGGCCCCAAGCCCATAGGAACGCCCACTCCAGGAACGACTTGTAATCCACTCTTTGCGTTGTAAGCCCACCGGATTCCTGGGCTGATGTAGAGGTCGTGCGACTGGCGCGTAGCTCCCGAGGCGACTACGTTCTGCGAAGCCGTCCATATGGTCTCAACCATCACATTGAAATCGTTGCGGGCGAGCCAGATCGTGGATTGTCCCAGATTTACACCAATTGTTCCTGCGTGTTCTCCTCCGTCATTTCGAGCCTGCGGAACCCATGTCGAGCCGGCGTTCCAGTGCGTAACGAAATGCGCGTATGCTCACAGGAATGTTCGTCTGCAGTCCAGTGCCGCCCGAGGAACGCCCTTGCGTGGGATCACCTGAAGCGAGCAGCACACTTACGCGCGGGGCAATCGCAACCTTCGCCTCCCCGTCTCCGAGCAACTGATAACGATAGTTGATTGCCGTATCTCCCCAGCCTGCTCCAGATCTTGGATACGCACCAGCATGCGACAACGCCAGTGTGACGCTGAATTGATGCTTGATGGTGCGCAATGGCCATTCATCCGTCAGAGTGTAAATCCAGTCGTGGTTGCTGTTCCGCTGCAACATCGAAATGTGCTGAATTACGCCGTCTTCCTGGTTGTAGGCTTCTTCGATCAGGAAGCTGTTATCTTGTATGCCCTTCAGTTGTGGCTGGGCAGAAGGCGACGCGGCATCGCTTTGCCCGAAGCACAAGCAGCACCCCACGAAGATAAAGGCGAGAACCAGTCGAACTTTTGCAGACACAAACACCCCTCGTCCAATATGTGCGAATCGATAGATGCATTCATTCGAGCCCATCCGAATCTGAATCTAGGCGTCGACTGCACCGGACTAGTGTCTCGCACTTCGGCCAATCCGGCCATTCCGTCCTGCATGATATTGGCAATTGAATGTTTCAACGCTGAGGCTGCCCGCGATGCGAGAAGAAGTTACATGGCTGGGGGAAAAGGCGCGCCATACCTGTTGAAATAACAATTGCCGCTAGCATGCAGTGGAAGCGTAATCGTTTCTGAATGAGCGTCATACATTGCGTCTAATCCCGGCCTCATAAATGGCCGAGTACATGCTCATCTCTCAATCAAAGCCAGACCCAAAACTAATAGAGAGATCGTGTTCTGAGATATCGCTCAGGTGAATGCTGTACGTACTTCACACCAAGCGAATCGGCTTGCCTGAGCACGTTACTTCTCATCGGAGACGACGCAGTTGAAATCCAGAGTTTGGCAAGCCTCCAAAATCGTCATCGTGCTCGTAGCAATTCTTCTAAGCGTTGTATTGACGAACACCATTCGGTTCAGGAAGGACAAGCATCGGTTCTTGCACGCGTTGGCTGAGCAACGCAGAGAGATGCAAGAGACCGAATACAAATTGCAGCAGACCGCTCATCTTCTCGCAAGCGCCGAAACAAAACTAGGCTTCTTGAATCACCACAAGACAACGGTGCAGGCAACTGCTTTCACAGGGCACGGCGTATTCGCGAACGGCTCGAAGACTGACCGCGCGTATGCCGTCCCGACGCACGTTCTTCCGGAAGATAAGACATTGAGCATCGCGCTCTCCCCAACCGCGCAGCAGAAACTCCATGCGCGCATCAACGACTACATACTTTTGCTTGATAACGGCACTCAGAAACCACGCCTCGCACGCTTCGTGGACACGACCGCCCACGATGAGTTGCGCCCAGTCGTGGGCATATTTTTCGAAAAGACCGAGGAAGCCCTGACCTTTGGTCGGCAACAGTTCCTTGCTATCAACATCTCGGAGGACGACTCTCCGTTTCGCATGGAATGAATTCACTAACGGCGACGAAGGTGGGCACCCGGTAGCAGCTAATCTAGCGATGTCTGCATGGGTGATAAACAACTACCAGCCCTTAGCGCGCTGTTTGCGAGACGCGCATAAGCTTCTGTGGGTAGTAGCCTCTGGAGGCCAAGCGGGAAGTGATGGCGCGATATTGTTCATCTCCGAGATGCGGCGTGCGGCTAAGTATCCACAGGTATTTGCGGCTGGGTTCGCCCACAACGGCGTACTCGTAGTTGGGACCAAGCTCAAGAATCCAGTAATCGCCGAAGAATGGCCAGAAGAAGGTTACCTTCAGCTTGGCATTAGTCTTTTCGTCGGCGATTCTGGCCCATCCGTTTGCTTCGTAGCGAACGCCGTTCGGCTTCACGCACGCATTGACTACAGCGATCTTCCGATCGTCGCGTAGAGAATAGGTGGCGGTCACGTCGCGGTCGCACTGCTTCTCAAAGCGATTGGGATAGCGCGCAATTTCATACCACCGGCCCAGGTAGCGGGAGAGGTCCACATGCGCGACGGTGTCAAGCCGCGCGTCGGTCGAAGCAGATGTGTAGATGGCGCCGGAAACGAGGATGGCGGCGAAAAGGATCCAGTTCCGCTTGTTCATACAAAGACATTTTATCGTTTGTGGACAGGCGGGGAGACTGGTAGCCGCAATTGCTACGAGTAAATGAGCTTCAATTCAGGGCAATTGACTATAAGAGCGATATTTGGTGGAGGCGAGGGGAGTTGAACCCCTGTCCGAAAACGCTGAAAGCTAGGAGACTACATGCTTATTCGATTCCTGCCGTGGTCATCAGCCACAACGTTCGCCAGTAGCGCTAAGAATCGGCAAGAAACGCCACTGGCTAGCCTGTTGATCTCGCTCCGGCCCCCAGACGTAGGGCGTGGAGCCAGCCTACTGTGCGACGTTCTGACCGCAGCCCGTAGGCGAAGCCGCGGAGAACGGCAACTTAATTAATTAAGCTGCGTAAGCCAGTTCAGTGTTGGCAACTGTTTTGTTTGCAGTCGATTTAGGGTGCCTGCGCCCCTGCATGCCTCCTGGCCGCAACCGTTTCCGTCGAAGCCGTGACGCCCCCATAAAACTACACCCAGCCGAGACCCCAGGTTTTGAGTCTCGGTCGGGCTCCACTCGCCGCGCCAGTTTTGGTCTGCGGTTCGCGGCAAACTTTTGCGTCGTCGCAATGGGCCAACCGAATTGTTCGGTACCATTGCCGGCTGGCTTGCTGCTTTTCGCTGCAAGCCCGAAAGGTCTATGACCATTTCTCAAAGAGCTTCTACCATCCTACATCAGGTTCGGTGTTCAGATGGAAGCTAACGTACAACCGCTTGCTTAATACATAGATGCTACGGCGCTTCGAAAGGATTCAACGTGCCCCGATCTCGCTCGCTGCCGGTTGTTGCAGAAACTCGAGTTGCGGCGCTCGCTCAATAACTCCGCATTCGGCTGCGAGCTTGAAGAACAGCTCGAGCCCCTTCTTGCACGGCTCATCGAGAGTGTAGTGGATGTTCTCCCGGAAATAGTTCTTGATGCCTTCTTCGCTGAGGCCCATTTTCGGAGCCCACTTCTTTGCAATCTCGTCGAGACTCTCATCCCGCAGCCCGCGATCTCGCGAGCGTGAGAATATTCCAGCCAAATCCAACCCCGGACGCATCTCTGCCAGCGCAGCCTTGCGGACTGTCCACACCGCAAACACAAAGGGTAGTCCGGTCTTCGCCTTCCAGACCTCGGCCAAATCGTACGCATAGAGGCCTTCAGTTTTCACCATCAGCGCCGGATCTCCTATCAACAACCCTGCGTCGCAGCGTTCCAGCATCGGCCCCAGCACCGGAGGCATTGGCGTCAGTTCGCGGTGCCCGCCAAAGAACTTCGTCAGCAACACCTGCGTCAGCCCTACAGAAGTTCGCGACGAAGTATCCACCGCGACTGTCCGAATCTCCTCGATCGGCTTCTTGCTCACCAGTTGGATCGACCAAACTTTGTTCAACGACGCGATCGCCACATCTGGCAGCACCACTAACCCCGGAATCTGCGCCGTCGTGATTACGGGAATGATCCCCAGATCCGCCTTTCCTTCGCGCAACGCCTGAGCGCAGAGAGAAGGCACCGTGTACTCAATCTCGAAGTTCTCGCGGATTTCCTGCGAGGGAGCGTGCTCAAAGTCCCACATCAGCGGAACTGTGTTCAAAAATGATATTGCCGAAATCTTCAGTGGCCGCATAAGTCCTTACCCCGAACCCATACCATTACAGATGGTACTCTCCCCGCGCAAGTCCAACCATTGGCTGATCACTCGTCTAAGGTGATGAACTTACAAAGTCCGTGACTCACCCCATCTCTGTCTTTTACACTCGCCATCACCAAACATTTATGTCTGAAGCCGCTGCTCTATCGATCTCCTCGCATGACCGCGAGATGCTGGCTCTTGCGCTCACTCCACAGCTCGGGCCCACGCGCGTCCGCCGTTTGTTCGAGCGCATCCCGCGCACTCAGGACATCTTTCGCACGTCCCTCACTGAACTCGAGGCTATGGGACTACCTGCCGTTAGTGCTCAGTCCATCGCTCTCGGTAACTCACTTCGCTTCGCCGACGAAGAGCTGAAGAAGCTCGCTGCACTCCAAGGTGTTTCCCTCATTACCATGGGCTCGCCGCGCTACCCGGAGCACCTGGCGGAGATCTACGATCCTCCTCTTATCCTTTATGTACGCGGCAACGCGCAGGTTCTGTCGGAACCCGGCATCGCCATCATCGGAACGCGTCATCCCACGCCTTACGGTCTCGGCATGGCCGAACGACTCTCTATTGATCTAGCCAACACCGGTTTGGTGATCATCAGCGGAATGGCCCGAGGCATCGACTCCATTGCCCACAAGGGAGCTGTCGAGGCTAGCGGCCGCACGGTCGCTGTTTTCGGGACTGGTGTTGACGTCATCTATCCGCGCGAGAATCGCAAGCTGGCCGACAAAATCCTTGAGCTTGGCGGTGCACTCGTCAGTGAATTTCCTCTAGGCACCGGGCCCAATCCGCATAATTTCCCGCTCCGCAATCGCATCATCAGCGGCCTATCGCGCGGAGTTCTCGTGGTCGAAGCTGGAGAGTACAGCGGCACACGCATTACATCCCGTTGCGCTCTTGAGCAGTGCAGGGAAGTGTTCGCCGTTCCTGGGAATGTCACTAACAAGCAGGCATGGACGCCCAACACGCTCATCAAGCAGGGCGCAAAGCTTGTGGCTACTTGGGAAGACGTGTTCGAGGAACTTCCGAGCGACATTCGCATCCAATTACAGGATCGCAAGTCAGAGTCGCCCGAGCCCCGTGTCGCATCCTTATTTGATCCGCCTGCGCCTCCCGAACTCTCCGACGCGCAGCAGAAGGTTATGGCCGCGATCAAGGCTGATGAATCGACTCACATTGATGAATTGATCGAGAGATTTGACTCGCAACTTTCCAGCTCGGAGATCTTTTCGGCGCTGTTCGAGCTTGAGATGAGCAACAAGATCCGCTGCCTTCCGGGGAAGAACTACGTTCGGGTATTTTGATCGGTATTTCGCCTGATCGGTAAAGATTTCTGGACGTCCTTTGCGGATCAATGACTTACAGCCTAATTTGCGGTACTAAGAATGGTTTTCCGCAGCCGTCAAGTTTTGCCATGCGGGCGTCTTCGTGCTAGCTTACGTTCCAGTTTCCAAAGATTCAGAAGAGGTTCCATTGCCCAAAGGTTTAGTGATCGTCGAGTCTCCCGCCAAGGCCAAGACGATTCAAAAGTATCTTGGCGCCGGGTACGAAGTTGAGGCTTCTCTCGGTCATATTAAAGATCTTCCCAAGAAGGGCCTCGGTGTCGACATTGAGAATGATTTCTCCACCGAGTACGAAGTAATTCCTGGCAAAGAGAAGGTCGTTTCTCACCTCAAGAAGCTCGCCCGTTCCGCCGACGCCATCTATCTCGCGCCTGACCCGGACCGCGAAGGCGAAGCCATTGCCGCCCATCTTGCCGAAGAACTCGGCAGCAACACCGATGGTGGTCGCAGCCGCAAGAAAGAGGCGAAGCCCGTCTATCGCGTCACTTTCAACGAAATCACCAAGAAGGCCGTGCAGGACGCTTTCAATAAGCCGCGTGAGATCGATTGGAACCTTGTTGACGCCCAGCAGACGCGTCGCATCCTCGATCGCATCGTCGGCTTCCAGGTTTCGCCCCTGCTTTGGGATAAGGTTCGCCGTGGCCTCTCCGCCGGACGAGTCCAGACCGTCGCTCTTCGTCTCATCGTCGAGCGCGAGCGCGAAATCCAGAAGTTTGAAAAGAAGGAATACTGGACCCTTGATGCTCGCCTGCATGCCTCCAAGCCTCCCGCTTTCGATGCTCGTTTCCTGGGCATCAATGGCGAGAAGCTGGAAGTCAACAATGAGGAAGAGTCAAAGCGCATAGTTGACGCTCTTCAGGCTGCCTCCTGGGCCGTCAACACCGTCAAGAAGGCCGAGCGCCGTCGCAATCCCGTGCCGCCCTTCACGACCTCTAAGTTTCAGCAGGACGCTTCGCGCAAGCTTGGCATGACTGTTAAGCGTGCCATGATGATCGCCCAGCGCCTATATGAAGGCGTCGAACTCGGTCCCGAAGGCACAGTTGGCCTCATCACGTACATGCGTACCGACTCAGTCCGCGTCTCCAACGATGCCCTGGCTGACGTTCGCACGCTGATCGAGCGCGACTACGGCAAGCCCTTCATGCCCGATTCGCCTAACGTCTATAAGACGAAGGCACAGAACGCGCAGGAAGCGCACGAAGCCATCCGCCCCAGTTCCGTCCTTCGCACGCCGGACGATGTCGCACCGTACCTGCAGGATGACGAACTGAAGGTTTACAAGCTCATCTGGCAGCGATTTGTTGCCAGCCAGATGACAGTCGCCATCTTCGACCAGACGACTGTGGACATCAACGCGACCCCGGCTTCCAGCTCCGATCGATACAATTTCCGCGTCACCGGATCGGTCCTGAAGTTTGACGGCTTCCTCAAGGTTTACGAAGAGTCCAAGGACACCAAGGACGACGAAGACGAGTCGCTCAAGCACAAGCTTCCGCCGCTCGAAGAGGGCCAGTCACTGCGCCTCGAAGCTCTCAAGCCCGAGCAGCACTTCACCGAGCCGCCTCCGCGCTACAACGAAGCCTCGCTCGTCAAGGAACTCGAAGAGCGCGGCATCGGACGTCCTTCGACGTACGCCGCCATTCTTTCGACCATTGTTGATCGCGGCTATGTGCAGAAGACCCCTGGGCGTGGCGGGAAATTTTTCCCCACCGAGATTGGCTTCGTTGTCACCGAGCTATTAGTCGAAAACCTGAAAGACATCTTCGACTACAGATTCACCGCCCGCATGGAAGAAGACCTCGATGAGATCGAGGACGGCAAAATCAAGTGGACGGCTGCGCTCCGTGAGTTCTACGACAAGTTCGAGAATGATCTCGAATACGCCGGCGAGCACATGGAAAACATCAAGCGCATGGAGAAGGCCACCGACCAGAAGTGCGAACGCTGCGGTGCGCCGCTCGTCCTCAAGTGGGGCAAGCACGGCTCGTTCTTCGCTTGCTCGACGTTCGACAAGAAGGACCCGAACTCCTGCACGTTCACCAAGGAGAATCCCATCAACCTCACTGATCTCGGTGATGCTGAGATCTCCTCTAACAACGAAGAAGAGTTCTGCGAAAACTGCGGACGCCCAATGGTTCTCAAGCGCGGACGCTTCGGCACGTTCATGGCCTGCACTGGGTATCCCGAGTGCAAGACCACGCGCCGTCTAGATGCCGCGCAGAAGAAACCTGACCAGCCTTTGGAAGAGAAGTGCCCCGACTGCGGACGCAACCTCGTCCTACGCAATGGTCGCTTCGGCGAGTTTGTCTCCTGCTCCGGCTACCCCGACTGCAAATACATCAAGCAGAACTTCATCGGAGTAAAGTGCCCGCAGTGCAAGACCGGCGAAATCGTCGAGAAGAAAGCGCGCCGCGGCAACTTCTTCTATGGTTGCAATAACTACCCGAAGTGCGACTTCACTGCGGCCACAAAGCCAGTAGCCGAAGCTTGCCCCGAGTGCGGCAGCCCCTACCTGCTTGAGAAGGTAACGAAGGAAGGCACCTTCCTCGTCTGCCCCAATAGCAAAAGTTCCGCGAAGAAGAAGACCACCAAAGCCAAAGGCAAAGCGGCTAAGAAGGTCGAGGAAACTCCGGAAATCACCTGCGATTTCTCCAAGAAGATCGCCGAACCCCAACCGGAATCAGAGCCCACCGTGGCTTAGAAACAATTCAGGGTGCCCCATCCTAAAACTCGTGTATTCGCGAGTTTTAGGATGGGGTAGTTGACTTGTTTTTCTTTGCCTTTCTCGCTCTGCTTTTGCATTTGTCCTTGCTTTTGCTCTTGCTCTTGTTTTGCCCTTGCTCTTGCTTTCGCCGTTGACCTTGCTTTTGCCGTTATCGGTTGCTTTTTCTTTCAGGTGTCATCCTGAGCGCAGCGAAGGACCCCAGCTGCCGTCCGAGTCTCCTCTGCTGATCAAGGTCACCTACCGCCGAACCTCCCAGCACGTCCGCGACCTCCACCTTGCTACAATCCCCCCATGCCCGCTAAGCAATCCGAAGCGATCATTCTCCGTACCTATCCCCTCCGCGAGGCTGACTTGCTCGTCACGCTGTTCACTCGCGCCGAAGGCAAGGTCAAGGGAGTCGCTAAATCTGCGAAGCGGTCGCAAAAGCGCTTCGGAGGCGCGCTCGAACCTCTCACTTGCGTACGCGCCTACTGGCAGGACCGTGAAGGCGCGGAACTCGCCCGCCTGGAATCCTGCGACGTTCTGCTCTCGCCTCTGTCGGCTACCATCGACTACCCACGCTGCGTCGCGCTCTCCCACATCGCCGAAATGCTCGACGAACTCCTCCCCGACCGCGAGGCCAATGACGGCATCTTCCGCCTTGCCTGGGGAGTCCTGCAAACTCTTGAGACCGATAGCATCTGGATTCCTGTCACCTATTTTGACCTCTGGATGGTGCGCCTCATGGGCTTCCTTCCACCCCTCGACGAATGCATAGAGTGCGGCGATGCCCTTACGAGCCAGCCTGCGTTCTTCCATGCTCTTCGCGACGGTCTTACCTGCGCGCGTGATCGCCGCATCGCCAGTTCTGAAATGTCGATTGATTCTCGCGAGATCGCTGCCCTCATGTTTCGCAACCCGGTCGATCACTTTTCCGAGACGCCTGTTCCTACATCCCGCCTCGCCGATCTCCGCAAGTTCCTCATGCAGATCATCAATCGCCACCTCGATCGCAAGTTGCAAACCTCGTCGCAACTTGAACGTCTCGATTAGGCGACTACTTCAGTTCTTCGGTCGAGCATCGGCAATATGCAGTTCGACCTGTTTCACGAAGAATCTCAGTCCTGCGAGCGCCGCAAACATCGCGATTGCATTCCATGAACGCAGTTGTGATGTCGCAAGCAGCGCAGTAGCCGTACTCAGGCCCAGTCCACTGACGATTGCCGATCCCACGCGTTCCCGTGCTTCAGTCGCACCTGCCACGCCAGTACGAATCAGAATCCATAGCGCACGCAAAACTCCGCTCACGATGACTGCAATCACCGCCGCCCAGAGCAGAGTCGATAGCAATCGCACATACGTATCCATCTGAGCGCTCTTCTATGCTGCCTTTGGCTCTTCAGTCCTTAGGCGCTCCGGGCTTCGCCTTGCCGTAGCTTTGTCTATTTCTTTTTGCAGGAAGAAATTCAGAACCGTTCGCAAGACGACAATCGCTGCGAGTTGACCGATCTCGTTCCACGTTGGCGAAATTGCAGTTCGCAGTATGTCGGCAGCAAGCTCAAATTCCAGCGCAACTGCCAGCCAGCGCCCCAGACGTAATCGAATCTGTTCCTTCGCGTCCTGCTCGGCAACATGCCGCAGCACAAAAAGCGTCAATGCCCGGTACACGCCTTCGACTGCCGCAAGGCCGATGATTACCGCTGCAGCGCCTTCAATCCCCGAAGCCAGCAGATACGTCAATCGCTTGAAGAGTTCTTCCATCGCTGGCAATTCACTTCGATTGCGTAGAACCCTCTGCGTGCGACCTCGTACCCGCAGGTACCGGTCCCTTGCCCGAAGTGACTCGTACTGCCTGGTCCACCACCGCATAGAGCAACTGGTCCGTATCGGCCTTCGCTGTCTGCTTAATGTAGTTTCCCATTCGTTCTCCAGCTTCTTTCGTATCGGGTAACGAAATACCACGATTCCGCGCCGAAAGTTCAGCCAGCGTCTTCACCATTTCAAAGAACTTCGATTCGTCTCTCCCGCTTAGCACCCACGCATCGTGCACCGTGCTGGTGATCAACTGGTCGGTCGTCCATGAGGGCTTGCCTTCCTGCTCGGCAGTTTGCTGCTCAGACTGGCTGTTGCTTTGTGCAATCGCTGCCGTGCCACTCAGCAACACCCATCCGATCAGCAACTGGCAAGTAGTTCGGCAAGATGCCTTCATGTCTCCATCCTCCTTGGCTGTTATGTCGATACACAATCTCGCGGATTACCGCCGGTGGTAGTAGTAATCATCGCGTTCGTTGTTCTGGTGTGCCTGTCCAACGATCGCGCCAATTCCTGCTCCTGCTGCTCCAGCAATAAGAGTGCCTTTCAGCCCACCACCGATCAGCGTTCCCAGCACTGCTCCACCTGCTCCGCCGATTACTGCACCCGTACCTGGCCCAATGCCGCCTTCGCGCCGATCTTCGTAGTAGCCATCGTGGTAGTAGCGGTCGTCGTAGCGATCGCCGTGATGCCGTCCATAGCGATAGGAATGATCATGGCCCCGGTCATAGCGTTCACCGCGGCTTCCGTCGCGAACGCCGTCATAAAATCTTCCCCGGTCCTGTGCTTGAAGGTTCAATCCGGTTGCCATCATCAATGCAACCAATAGCATCGCAATACGTGCTCTCAACATGGTTCGCCTCTCGTCTTTTTCATTGTGCAAAGGTGTTGCACGCCTCAAGACGGCCCGTCTCCAGCCCGCGCTTGAACCACGCCTGCCTCTGCTCCGAGGATCCATGTGTGAACGACTCAGGACTCGCCCTTCGTCCTGACATGCGCTGGATACGGTCATCGCCAATCGCCGCTGCCGCGTTGAGTGCCTGGGCAATGTCGGCTTCATCTACCAGCTTTCGCTGTTCTGTCGAATGCCCCCACACGCCTGCATAGCAGTCGGCTTGCAATTCCAGCCTCACCGAGAGCGCGTTTTGCGCACCCGGATTCTGCTCCATCGCCTGCCTCACCTTGCGCTCTGTCCCTAAGAGATCCTGCACATGATGTCCAATCTCATGTGCTAACACGTAAGCTTGCGCAAAGTCGCCATCCGCCCCGAACCTGCTGCGTAAATCATCGTAAAACCCCAAATCGATATAAGCCTTCTTGTCCTCGGGACAGTAGAACGGGCCAGTCTCCGACTGCGCCACCCCGCACCCAGAGCGGATCGCGTCGCGAAATAGCACCAGCTTTGCGTGTGAATACTGCCTGCCGTGTTCCTGAAAAATCCGATCCCAAGTCTGCTGCGTGTCGTCCAGCACAAACGACACAAACCTCACCTTGGGCTCTTCTGCCGGATCGTTCACTGGGCGCGACGTCCTGCTCGGGGTGTTCGCCGTCCCGCCCCCAATTAGCGAAAGAAAGTTCCCACGAAAGACAAACGCCAGCACTAGAACCAGCAGAAATCCGCCTATTCCCATGCGTCCCGAGAGCAGCATCATCAGAGGCAGCCCAAATCCCGCGCCTGAGAATCCTCCGCCGCCACCGCCACGATCGTCTTCTAGATCACTGCTTCTGCCACGATCTTCCCACTGCATCTTCTCTCAGATGCGCGGATCCCGCTCCTTTATGTCCAGCGCCTGACCATGCCCTCACACTTATGGCCTGCCGTTCGGTGGGCTTTTCAAATACTTTCTGTCGCAAACGCCCTCCGACTTTCTTCTTGCTGCCTCAAGCATTTACAATGCTCTCCAGATCGGATTGCATTCATGACTGAACCACTGACCTTTCAGGAACTCATCCTAAAGCTGCAGGATTTCTGGGCTCGGCAGGGCTGTGTGTTACAGCAGCCACTTGATGTCGAAGTTGGCGCTGGCACTATGTCGCCTGAGACCTTCCTCCGCGTGCTCGGCCCCAAGCCGTACCGTGTCGCTTATGTGCAGCCTTCGCGCCGTCCTGCGGATGGTCGCTATGGAGAGAATCCCAACCGCCTCTACAAGCACACGCAGTTTCAGGTCATCCTGAAAGCACCGCCCGAGAACGTGCAGGAACTCTACCTCGAATCGCTCAAGGCGATCGGTATTGATCTCGCTCGTCACGACATCAAGTTCGAAGAGGACAACTGGGAAGCTCCGACGCTTGCTGCCTGGGGTGTGGGCTGGCAGGTCATGCTCGACGGTCTCGAAATCACGCAGTTCACATATTTCCAGCAGTGTGGCGGCATCGATCTCGATCCCATGTGCGCCGAGCTTACCTATGGCCTCGAGCGCATCGCCGGATTCCTGCAGGATGTAGATTCGATCTACGACATCGTGTGGGTTCGCGGTCCGCAGGGGGATGTCACCTACGGAGACATCCGACTCCCCGATGAAGAGCAATTCTCGGTTTACAACTTCGAAAAGGCCGACGTGGACAAGCTTTGGCTACACCTCAATGCCTACGAAGCCGAGTGTCAGGCGCTCATTGATGAGTATGTTGCCGGAACCCGCAAGCCGGACTCAAGGAAGCCGAAGAGTGCAGCTTCTTCCGGCAGCACAGTCGCAGTCGAAGGGCCGAAGTTCACAGCCGAGCAGCGCCGCCGTTTCCCGCTGCTTCCCGCATACGATCTCTGTTTGAAGTGCTCGCATTTGTTTAACCTGCTCGATGCTCGTGGCGCTATTAGTGTGACCGAGCGCGTCGGAGTCATTCAGCGGGTTCGTAATCTCGCCGTCGGAGTTGCACGCGCCTGGGTTGATCAGCAATCCGCGTGTGAAGTTACTGCGACAGCGGCAAGAGTTTAGGTGGCGCACATTCGTCCGGGGAAGTCGGAGTCATGTACCCGATAACCGTTTAGGCGAATGTGGGATTCGCCAATACGCGAGCCGGTATGTCGCACATAAATTTGCGATTTCACCGCAGGCAGCAAGCGTTTGGCCTCACAATATAAGGAAGCAATCGACCTCATGTCAGATTTCCTGTTAGAAATCGGTACCGAAGAAATCCCCGCGCGCATGATCGCCTCTGCCGCGGAGGAGTTGCAGCGTCGCATTGGCGACCTTGTTAGCCGCGAGCGCCTCTCTGCCAGTTCTGATTCGGCGTCCGAAGGTTTCGCCTCGCCTCGTCGCATCGCCGTGCTCGTGCGCGGCATTCAGGATTCCCAACCCGATCTTGCCGAGGAACTCCTTGGTCCGCCTGTGACTGCTGCCTACAAAGATGGTCAGCCCACGCAGGCTGCCATTGCATTCGCGCGCAAGGTCGGAGTCTCGCTCGAACAACTATCTCGGGTTACAACGCCCAAAGGCGAATACCTCGCCGCCAACGTCGTAAAGAAGGGCAAGCCCGCAGTTGAGATTCTTACGGAGCTCGTCCCCAAGGAAATATCTGCTCTCTATTGGGCGAAGAACATGTACTGGCGCCCGGGTAAGCCCGAGCGTTTTGTCCGCCCTGTTCGATGGGTTGTCGCACTTCTTGGCTCCAAGGTCGTGCCTTTAGAATTCGGTGGCATTACCGCGGGTCGCACCTCACGCGGACATCGCATTCTGTCCTCTGCTCCGGTCGAACTTAGTTCGCCAGCCGAGTATGCCGAGAAACTTCGTGCCGCCAGCGTTCTGCCTAGCTACGCCGAGCGCGAACACAAGATTCGCAAAGCCCTGGACGCTGCCACTCGCCAGATTCCCGGCGCGCGTTGGCGTGAAGATAAGGGTTTGCTTGATACGGTGGTGAATCTCACGGAAGCGCCCTCGGTGATCCTCGGCAACTTCGACCCCGAATTCCTGGCGCTTCCCGAAGAAGTCCTCGTTACGGTGATGCGCGACCACCAGAAGTACTTTGCGGTCGAAGACGGCAACGGCAAGCTCTTGCCCCATTTCCTCGCCGTACTCAACACCGTTACCGACGCTGAAGGGGAAGCCATCGTGCGCCACGGAAACGAACGCGTTCTGCGCGCTCGTTTCAACGATGCGCGCTTCTTCTGGAATACCGATCAGAAGCTCACGTTGAAAGATCGCGTGCCGTTGCTCAAGTCAGTCACCTTCCAGAAAGAGCTAGGCTCCTACTGCGATAAGGCGACCCGCACACAGCATCTTGGCAGCCTGCTTTCTTCAGTTATCTCTGAATTCCATCCCAACCTGCGTCAAGGTGTCGTCTACAAGGCCGCGCTCATGGCCAAGTGCGATCTCACCACCGAGTTGGTGAAGGAATTCACCGAACTGCAGGGAATTATTGGTGGGCTGTATTTGGTTCATCAGGCCGAGCGCATGGAACTGCCCGAAGCCTCTGCGCGCGCCATCGGTCAGGCGATCTACGATCAGTACAAGCCGACCTCGATGGAAGACGAAGTGCCGCGCACGTTGGAAGGTGCCGTCCTCGCGATCGCCGACAAGGCCGATACGATTGCCGGCATGTTTGCTCTCGGCATGATTCCTTCCGGCTCCAAGGATCCCTTCGCACTCCGTCGCGCCGCCAACGGAATCGTTCGCACTCTCGTCGAGCACAATATGCCGATCAGCTTGAGCCATCTCATGACTGATGCGCTGCTCCAGTACAAGGGAACCGACGCCGAGTCGCGCTTCAAAGCTGTTGAGCAATTCGATCACAACGTTTCGGCATTTTTCCGTGAACGAATTGAGTTCTATCTGCGTGAAGCTCGTGGCTTCGCCTACGACGTCACAAATGCCGTACTCGCTGCCGGTTCGGATAACGTTGTTGACGCGCTTCTCCGCGCCGAAGCTGTTGCCAAGGTTCGCGGCACCGAAGACTTCGACGCAATTGCCGCCTCCGTGAAGCGCATCAAGAACATACTGCGTCAGGCTGAAGAGGCAGGGAAGTCTCCTGCTGGTGCGTATGCAACGTTCGATGCTGCCGAGGAAGCTTTCCGGGGTGACGATCCTCAGGGTGTCCTCGCCAAGCGCACGGCCAACCTTGCTTCGAGCACTGCGGCCCTTTGCAAAGATAAGAAGTACGATGAGGCTCTCGCCGAGCTGGCCACTATCCGGCGGCCGCTTGACGAATTTTTTGACAAGGTAATGGTGATGGTGGACGACGAGGCGGTCCGAAGCGCTCGTCTTTGTCTCCTCCAGAAGGTGGCATCCATGTTCCAGGCCATTGCCGATTTCAGTGAAGTTGTTACCGAACGAAAGGCTTCCTAATCGGGGGCCTTTTCTTTTGTTACAGAGTTGTTCTTTTTAACCGTAATGATATGCAGCTTAGTTTTGAGCTGCGAAGTGGAAAATGAGAACGTAATCTCTTAAACCCCAAGAGAGTGAGGCTATGGCTACTCCCACAGTAAGTGCAGTGAAGTATGTTTACTCCTTCGGCGGCGGCAAGGCTGAGGGCAATGGCAAGATGAAGGATACCCTCGGCGGCAAAGGCGCGGGTCTTGCTGAGATGACCAACGCCGGGCTCCCCGTACCCCCGGGATTCACCATCCAGACCGAGGCATGCCGCGAATACATGCGCGGTAAGGTCAGCAACAACATTGACAAGGAAATGGATGCCGCCCTTGCGCAGCTCGAAGCCCTTCAGGGACAGAAGCTAGGCGCTGGCGAAAATCCGCTGCTCGTCTCCGTTCGCTCCGGCGCAAAGTTCTCCATGCCCGGCATGATGGACACGATTCTGAACCTCGGACTCAATGACGAGAGCGTCAAGGCTGTTGCGAACCGCACGCAGAATCCGCGTTTTGCTTACGATTCCTATCGCCGCCTCATCCAGATGTTCGGGAACGTGGTTCTCGACATCGAGAAGGCGTACTTCGAAGAAGTATTCGACGGCAAGAAGAAGCAGAAGAAGGCGAAGCTCGACACCGACCTCGACGCGAAGGCTCTTCAGGAAGTCATCGCCGACTACAAAAAGGTCGTCAAGAAGCACGCAAAGATCGAGTTCCCGCAGAATCCGCATGACCAGCTCGTTATGGCTCGCGACGCCGTGTTCCGCTCCTGGCAGAACGATCGCGCCAAGCACTATCGCCGCATGAACAACATCGACGACATGCTCGGCACGGCCGTCAACGTTCAGGCCATGGTGTTCGGCAACATGGGCGAGACTTCCGGCACGGGCGTGGGCTTCACCCGCAACCCAGCCACCGGCGCCAAGGAATTCTATGGCGAGTTTCTGCTCAATGCTCAGGGTGAAGACGTCGTTTCCGGCGTTCGCACTCCGAAGCACATCACCGAACTCCAGAAGATCATGCCCGATGTGTACAACCAGCTCCGCGACATCACCTCGCGCATGGAAAAGCACTATCGCGACATGCAGGACTTCGAGTTCACCATTCAGGACAACAAGCTCTACATGCTGCAGACGCGCAACGGCAAGCGCACCGGCTTGGCTGCTGTTCGCGTCGCGATCGACATGGTTGAAGAAGGCCTGATCACCAAGGAAGAGGCTATCTTCCGCGTCGAACCCAACCAGCTCTATGACTTCCTCGTTCCTCGCCTTGATGAGAAGGGAACCAAGGTCGAGGTTCTCGCCACTGGTCTTCCTGCCTCCCCCGGCGCCGCTGTGGGACAGATCGTTTTCAGCGCTGACGATGCTGTAGCGATCAAGCAGAAGGGCAAGTTCAAGTCCATCATCCTCGTCCGTGGCGAAACCACGCCTGAAGACATTCACGGCATGGAAATCGCATCCGGCATTCTCACTTCGCGTGGCGGCATGACCTCGCACGCTGCAGTCGTTACCCGCGGCATGGGCAAGTGCTGCGTGGCCGGAGCCGGCGACATCGTCGTTGACGAGAAGAAGAAGGAAATGCGCGTCAAGGGCCAGACTTTCCGCGAAGGCGATTGGCTCTCTCTCGACGGCACCACCGGACGCGTCATCAAGGGCAAGCTCAACACCCTCGAAGCTTCCGCTGGCGACAAGGACCTCGTAAAGTTCATGTCCTGGGCTGACCCCGAGCGCAAGCTCAAGGTCCGTGCGAATGCCGACATTCCGCGCGATGCGAAAACCGCCATCTCGTTCGGAGCCGAAGGCATCGGCCTCTGCCGCACCGAGCACATGTTCTTCGCCGAAGATCGTCTGCCGTTCATGCGCGCCATGATCATGGCCAATAACGAGAAGGACCGCCGCGTCGCGCTCAAGAAGTTGCTTCCCATGCAGCGCAAGGACTTCGAGGGTCTGTTCACGGCTATGAAGGGCTTCCCGGTTACTATCCGTACCTTGGATCCGCCTCTGCATGAGTTCCTGCCGAAGCGCGAAGACCTGCTTGTCGAGATCAAGGAGCTTGAACTCACCAAGCCCCGCTCGCCGAAGCTCAAGGATCTGCGCATCACGCTCGCTCGTGTTGAAGAGCTTCATGAGCAGAACCCGATGCTCGGCCATCGTGGCTGCCGTCTTGGTATCACCTATCCGGAGATCACCGAGATGCAGGCGCGTGCCATCATCGAGGCTGCCCTTGTGCTGAAGAAGAAGGGAATCACGGTCGTACCCGAAATCATGATTCCTCTCACGACCGGCATCAAGGAAATGAAGAACCAGGCCGACATCGTCCGTCGCGTCGCCGAAGAAGTTTTCGCTGAAAAGAAGGACAAGGTTGAGTACAAGGTTGGAACCATGATCGAGCTGCCTCGCGCTGCTTTGGTTGCCGATCAGATCGCTCAGGAAGCTGAGTTCTTCAGCTTCGGAACGAACGACCTCACCCAGACCACTTTCGGGTTCTCGCGTGACGACATCAACAAGTTCCTGCCCGAGTACACCAAGCAGGGAATCTTTAAGCAGGATCCCTTCGCCACTCTCGATCAGGAAGGCGTTGGCCAGTTGGTTCAGCTTGCCACCGAACGCGGCCGCAAGACCCGTGCAGATCTCAAGGTCGGCATCTGCGGCGAGCACGGCGGCGACCCCGAGTCGGTCAAGTTCTGCCACCGCGTGGGACTCAGCTATGTTTCCTGCTCTCCTTTCCGCGTCCTAACCGCTCGTCTCGCTGCCGCACAGGCCGCACTCGAGGAAAAGGGCGGCAGCGGTGGAGCCACCAAGTAACAGTTATATCGATGTAAGTCGATGTATTCAGGAAGAAGCAAGGGGATGCGAAAGCATCCCCTTTGTCGTGTTCCGTGATGTAGTGTTCTGAAACAGGTTAGAGCGTGTTAGAGCGCTACTGAAACAGCACCCGGAAGGGTGTTTGAATTTGCTAACACCAGTCCTCTCTCGCCGTTTTGTACGCCAGTACCAGGCCGCTGGCCATTCGCAACGGTTCCCGTCGTTGGCGTTTCAAGCGTGCCTACCGCACCCGGCAACTTTGCTGCCGCTGAAACTGTGGAAGCAACTCCGCTCTCATTGACTCCGCGCGATGCAGGCAGATCGCCCGTCTGAGCAAATATCATTCCGCCCGCCAACAGAATGGAAGCGGCTAAAGAAGCAATCTTGTTCGTATTCATCATTCTCCTAACTACGCGCTCCTGATCCGCCCCACTTGCTTCGGAATCACAAGCGTATATCTCTTAAGAGCATGAGCCACTGCCGCCGCGATGTGAAATTCATTCTTTCTATCGCCGTTATAACGACGCGATCTGCATAACTCCAAACGGGTGTCATCCTGAGCAAAGCGAAGGATCCCAGCCCCAATCTGTCATGTCCTCCTCGGCACAAGGTCACCTATCAACCGGCCCAAAGCAAGAGCCCCACTCCGCAGAGTGGGGCCAAATTGTCAGCAAGACCTTTACCAGACCGTGTAAGTCGACTTGTCGATCCACTCATGGTATCCAATGCCACTTGCATTCACGTCCAACTGGTATTGCACTCCAACCTGGTTCGACCAACCCACATATTTTGCCGAATAGGTCTGGTTGAGCGTGTACGCTGTCCCATCCACCACCAGCGTGACGAATATGTAGTTGTGCGTGTTCGGCACGCGCTGCATGTACCACTGAATGTGGTGCCACACTCCGGGAGCGAATGTCTTACACGGAATGCTGGTGTGCAACCACGCGCCATTGGCCTCGTCCCACACGTCCCACTTTCCAGCAGCCAGATTGCACTGGCTTCCCATCATGTAGTTGTAACCATCAAGGAACTGAAATGCGTCATACTCCAGTGCCTGTGCGGATGCCGTCGAATCCACTTGAACGTAGAAGTCCCACAGGAAGTTCGTCGCGCTGTTCTGTGCTCCAAGCTTGTTCCACCACAACGCGTTCGCCCATATGCCGGAGTTGTAAACCTCCATGCTGTTTCCGTCCATGGACGGCGCGGCTTGATTCAGCGACATCCAGTACGTGCCAACACCAGAACCACCCGCGCAGTCTGAGGAATCGCACCACCCCCAGCCGCTCATCTGGTCGATGTTCGTAAATACCTTTGCGGTTGATGGCGGTGTAGGCAGCGGACTTGTAGGTGTGGGCGTAGAACTTGTGCTGCCCGAGCCAGTGCCGGAGGTTGTGCCAGTGCCGGAGCCTGATGTCGTGCCCGAGTCAGAGCCGGATACTGAAGTCGAAGTCGTGCCTGACCCAGAGCTTGTTCCGCCCGTTCCAGAATCCGATCCTGAAGTGGAAGTGGATCCCGAGCCGGAGCTAGAGGTTGATCCAGAACTCGTCCCAGTTGTTGTTGATCCTGAAGTGGAACCTGAGCTCCCCGAGCTTGAGTTGGAGGTTGTTGATGTAGAGCTTGAACTCGTTGACGTAGATCCGGCTTGCGTCGAGGATATTTGCGTCTGCGGTCCTGTTGCGCAGGCAACGCTGAACCCTAATGTGAGTGCAGCGAAAAGAACGGGCAAAACAGCATTCTGCTTTTCCATGCATTGAACCTGGCGTTATGTAGTTCCCTTAACACTAGGTTCCGGTAACCACACCGGGAATACGTAAGACCACCTACATCACTCACTGAAGTCTCTGCACATTCGAAACCGGCCATGGACCGCAGTAACAGAGCGCAAATTAGCCCGAAGTCTGTCTTTCAAACGATCCGAGCTTGTCAGGATTTCTATGCAGCGAGCAGCTCCGTACATCCAGTTAGGGGTTACCCTGCGGTTACCTTGATCGCACGCTCAAGCTGTTCGAGCTAACACATACATCAACTCTGTTACGATATCTGCATCGCCCTTTTTGGAAGTTGAACCGGTGTCCTCGAATGCGCTCGAAGTGCGCTCGCTTTCTGAGCGCTTTTATCACCCTGAACTCGACGTTCTTCGCTTCTTCGCTTTCTTCCTGATCTTTGTGCATCACTCGATGCCGCACGATCCCGGTTTCTACCTGAGCATGGGAGTCGGCCCCGCGCTCGCCGCCGTCCTTGCCGCCTTCGGGGCAAGTGGGGCATACGGGGTCAGCATCTTCTTCCTGCTCAGTTCATACCTCGTAACCGAACTTCTGATCCGCGAGCGAGCGACTATCGGGCGCGTTGATCTTCGATCGTTCTACATTCGGCGCATCCTCCGCATGTGGCCTCTCTACATCTCCTTTCTCGCCCTCGCTTGGGCCATGCAGTGGTTCGTTCCCGGACAGCACATCGGATGGCGCGCACTACTCGCCTTTGTTTTCCTTGGCGGGAACTGGTGGATCGTCTTCGTCGGTTTCCCGTCCTCGGTGATCTTTCCTCTGTGGGCCGTTTCGGTGGAAGAGCAGTTCTATATCTTCTGGCCTTCCATCATGCGAAGGCTCACAGCACGTGCAATGATCGGCGCCGCCGCAGTGATGCTTGTCATCGCCAATGCAACACGCTGGTACCTGGGAATGTCACATACTTGGGAGTCGAAGGTATGGTGCAACACCTTTGTTCAGTTCGACTCGATTGCGCTCGGCATCATCATCGCTGTCCTCCTCGCTGGACGCGCTCCAAAGCTGCCGCGCCTCACTCGCGCCGCGCTGTTCATCGGAGGGTTCACCTGCCTTGTGCTCGCCGGCAACTATTTCCGCATCAAGGACGACCCGCTTACCATTGCACGCTTGATGCTCGGCTATCCTGTCGCTGTGATCGGAGCCGTCGCGCTGTTCATCGGCACGCTGCATCCACGTTCTTCATCGCCTGATTCGTCTGCAAACTGGCGCACATCCATCGTGAAACTGTTCACGTACCTCGGACGGATTTCCTTCGGCCTTTACGTCTTCCACATCCTTGGTCTTCTCATCAGCGAATACGTCGTCCATAACTACGGAGCAAGCCTTGGACGATATCTCGAGCGGCAGACCATAGCTTTAACAGTCACCATCGCCCTGGCCGCTCTTAGTTATCGCTTCCTAGAGACTCCATTTCTCACTCTCAAGCAGCGCTTCACCCACGTCCTCTCGCGCTAGCGTCCAGAACACACTTCAGGGTGCCCCACCCTAAACTCACGCCTCTGAGTTTAGGGTGGGGTAGTTGCCTTCGCTCTTGGGGTGCTCTTTTTTTGTTGCTGTTGCTCTTGCCTTGGCGTTGTTGTTGCCGTGGGATGTTGTTGTCCTTGCTGTTGGGGTTGCTGTTGCCTTTGTTCTTTGTCTTTGTTTTTGATTGTCATTCCGAGCGAAGCGAAGACCCCCTGCCAACACCAGCATCTTCATTGCTGCCATTGCTGCCCTAGGTTACCCAACCCGTGCGCCATCGCGTTTTACACGAACCACTCTCGGCATTGCTGACGCGCAGCTTTGACACCTTCCGCCTGCCTTCTTACTATTCTCTGCATGAAAACCTTGCTCGCACTCACGCTCGGGGCTTCTCTGGCTGCCTTTGGCCAGACGCAAACGTTTTCCACCTCTGCTGGAGACGTAAAGATCACGCCCATCTACCACGCCAGCACTCTTATTCAAGCGGGAGGGAAGACGATCTACGTCGATCCCGCCAAGCCCGCCAAAGTGACTGGCCTCCCCAAGGCGGACCTGATACTCATCACTCACATTCATCCCGACCACTTCGATCCCGAAGAGATCTCCTCTATCAGCCAGCCCAGCACGCAGATAATCGCCCCACCTTCTGTAGTCGAGAAGCTTCCGGCGGCGAAGCCGATCACCAACGATCAGACTCACCAGTGGCAACAGTGGACGATTGAAGCCGTGCCTGCCTACAACCTCAAGCGTGGTCCCGCGCCGGGACAGCTCTACCATCCAAAAGGACGCGACAACGGCTACGTCCTGACTTATGGGGGCAAGCGTTTCTACTTTTCCGGCGACACCGAAGGCATTTCGGAAATGCGAGCATTGAAGAATATCGATGTAGCATTTGTCTGTATGAATCTGCCCTACACCATGCCTCCGGAGGAAGCGGCCGACGCGGTCAAGGCATTTCATCCCAAGGTCGTGATCCCTTACCACTACCGGAACTCGGACCTGAAAGTCTTTCAGCAGCGACTCGCCGGAACGGGGATCGAAGTTCGCGTCCTCGACTGGTATCCAAAGTAGATGCGGAAGAAGCTGAGCCATTCACCGCAAAGTTAATAGAAGAAGGGAACTGATACCAAAACAGTTAATGACCTGCATCGCCAGGTTCTAACATTAACTTCGAGGTGAATATTTGACGCTTTAGTCATTGTGCAAACAGGCAATCGTTCAGACGCAGAAGGAGCCGGTCGAGTCCCGCTCCTGACGACCATTTTCAACTTCCTTCATTGCACTTCTTGCAGTCTCGCAATGAGTTTCTGCGCTAGGTTCTCATCGCTCTCCGACCACAGCACGCGTCCGGTTGCGTTAGTGTTCTTCTCGACTCGATGCGTGAACTCAATTAGCGCCGCAACGTTCGCCTTTACTCGCAGCGCGTCGTCGGAGTTTAGCTCCAGCCCTTCATGCAGGAATGGATAGTCTAGGCCGAAGTCGATAAGGATGTGGCCGCGCTCGGCAAAAGCGCCATCATCAAACCCCAGTCCCTGCGCGGTGAAAACCACTTTCTCCGGACGCAGCACCCACTGCTTTGTCTCAGCATCCAGTACCCAGAGATCCCAGTACGCTTCGAGGCTGATGGCGTAGTCCGGCTGCGCGTATTCCTTCAGCTCTTCAGCGGCTTCTTCGGGGCTCACCCCTGGAGAGTAGCCTTCTTCGAGTAGGGTGGCTTCCGACCAATCCACCGGTTGCACCGATGCGTACTGCACACCGGAGCGCGTCTCTGAGAAAGGGAAGTACTTCAGCACCTCCACCAATCGAGACAACATCATCTCCGGTTCGAAACCTGGGAACCAGAGGCTAAGGTTCAACGAATCTGCCATTCAGCAGTCCTCCCGATCAGGCGCACCCGCGCCAGCATTGATTGCCCGTGAATTGCTGCCGTCATCACATTTCCATGCTAACGTATTGCTTCGACTGCGGCGAGTTGATCAACTCCCGTCCGAGGGGGACCGGAGCCAAATGAATTTCGCATTTCCACAGAAGATTGTATTATCGGGCCTGCTCCGCTTTGACACACCCCGCTGTGATTGCTACTATGAATCAGGTCATACACCTGCCTAGAAGCGTCCCCGTCGTCTAGCCCGGCCTAGGACACCGCCCTTTCACGGCGATAACGCGGGTTCGAATCCCGCCGGGGACGCCAAACATTCCAAACAACACACTCTAATTCAGTTCGCACGAACTCGCGGCTCTGCCATGTCATGCCGTTGATGTGTTTCAGGAGTGTTTTGTCTGCAATCGTGTCTCCAAGAGAATGCGTTTGAGGCGCATAAAATCAGGCACAAACGGGTGCAGAGCAGACGCGCTCAGACTATAATTCGACGTACCGCCGGGATGGAAGAAGTGCCTGGTTTTGGCCGGGGTCGCACTACTTGCCTACACTTTGCCGAACTGATCAATCTGAACACGGAAGCTGGTACCGCTATGGAGTGCTAGTTCCCGTATATGCCGTGTTCGCGATCTCGGTAGGCGCGATGATGGGCTGGATCTTTTTCCCGGACGCTTTTGTAAGGATCTTTTCGGGATTAGGGTACACAAAGCCAAACACCGCATTAGGGCTGCTGTGCCTTGCGACTTCGTTGTTGCTTGCTGATGACTCAGTGCGGGAAGGCAGCCTCGCATCACGTGTATGTGCCGGGTGCGCAATGCTGCTCGGCCTACTTACGATGGCCGAGCATGTCACCGGATTGAATCTAAACATCGACCAGCTGTTCTATTTCTCATCGATCCATCTGCAGCCCGAGCGCATGTCTCCCGTCACGGCGCTCAACTTAGTGTTCCTGGGATTTTCCATCCTGCTGCTCGATACGTATATTAGGCGTTTTGCTCCATCGCTTGTTCTCACTTGGGCCACTGCGTGCCTCTCATTTGCCAGTTTCACCTGGTATGCCTACGACCGCGGCAGTCTCTACAGCCTTGGAATGTTCTCGCACGTATCGATCTCGACTGCGTTTGCCTTCCTGCTGCTATGTCTGGCTATCATGTTCAAGCGGCCGAAACGTGGGGTCGCTGCGATTCTGTTGAGTACTGAGTTGGGCGGAAAAACGGCGCGGCGGCTGTTGCCAGCGGCTATCTTCATTCCATTTTCGGTTAGCTTAGCCATTCTGAAGCTGAATCAGGCGGGTGACTTTGGCACGGCCGTAATGGTCTTCCTCTTTGTTGTTGCTCCTGTTGTGGTGTTTGTGCCGCTGGTATTGATCAGCGCGTCTTTGTTGAACCGAATGGAGCGCGAACGGCAGCAGAGCGAGAGCGAACTGAGGATCAGCACCGAGAGGCTGTCGAGCGTTGTCAGTTCAGCGATGGACGCCATCATTACGCTGGATCACAAGCTTCAGATAATTGTCTTTAACAAAGCTGCCGAGAAGGTCTTTGGATGCCCGGCAAGCGAAGTGCTTGGCAAAACGCTTGATCGTTTTCTCCCCGAAACAGTCCGAGAACTGCACGCTAAGGAGATTATTGCGTTCGGAGAGTCCGGCAGCACAGCCCGCTCAATGACCTCTCCGGGGTTGTTGACGGCGGTGCGCGCAAACGGCGAGCAGTTCCCGATGGAGGCGACTATTTCTCACGTGCAAGTCGCCGGACAAAAGCTGTTCACGGTGATTCTGAGAGACGTCACGGAGCGGAAGCGTGCGGAAGAGAAAATCAAGGAAAGCGAGGTGCGCTTCCGTTCTATCTACGAGCAAGCGGCGGTTGGCATCGAGCAGGTTTCGTCTGACGGGCATCTTCTAATGGTGAACGCTGCGCTGTGCCGCATGCTGGGCTATGACGAACGAGAACTGCTCGGCAAAGAGACCCAGGAGATCACTCATCCGGACGACCACGAACGCGAGCTTTCGCTGTTCAAAGAGACTGTGCGTAAAGGCGGCAAGTCTTACGAGATCGAGAAGCGATATCTACATCGCGACGGTTCTATCGTCTGGGTCAATGTGACCTGTTCGCTCATAAGTGATGAAAAGGGGGTACCGGCCTTTCGCATCTCGGTCATTCAGAACGTAACAGAGCGGAAGCGGGCAGAAGAGCAATTGAAACAGGCGCAGAAGATGGAGGCCATAGGTAGGCTGGCCGGTGGTATGGCGCATGATTTCAACACGTTGCTGAACGTCATTTTGGGATACTCGGAGATCCTTCTGGCTGAACTTCCTCCGGGCGATATGCGACGTGAACGCGTGCTTCAGATTAAGAATTCCGGTACGACCGGGGCTATGCTCACGCGGCAACTGTTGGCGTTCAGCCGCAAGCAGGCAATTGCCCCCGAAGTGATGGATTTACGTGAGGTTGCCGAGAAACTGACGCCACTGCTCGGACGTCTGCTTCGAGATGATGTCGAGTTGAATGTGAAGTGCTCCGATGAGTCATGCACGGTAAAGGTCGATCCGGGGCAGGTTCAGCAACTCATCATGAACTTGGTCGCAAATGCCGGAGATGCAATGCCGAACGGCGGCCAAGTCAGTATTGAAGTGAAAGCTGTCGAGGTCGGGGAAGAATACGTTCAGCGCCATCCCATGCTGACGGTGGGGCGTTACGTCATGCTTGCGATCAGCGACACAGGCGTTGGAATGGATCCCGATACAGTGGCGCATATCTTCGAGCCGTTCTTTACCACCAAGGAATCCGGCAAGGGCACTGGACTCGGACTCGCGACTGTGTACGGGATCGTGAAGCGCAACGGCGGGGATATCTGGGTGTATAGCGAACCTGGGTTGGGCACCACATTCAAGATTTATCTCCCGATGTCGACCGAAGCGATTGAGAAACTCGTGCCTGCGAGCCAGGAGCGCACCCGCGGCACCGGCGGTGAAACTATCCTTTTGGTTGAGGATTCCGCAGCGCTGCGCGAACTTACAAAAGTAATCCTGCTGCGCGATGGCTACAACGTGCTTGAGGCGGAGGACGGGGTCGCCGCGATGGAATTATCGTCCAACTTCAATGGGCCCATACACCTGCTGCTGAGCGATGTTGTGATGCCGCGTATGCGAGGACCACATTTGGCGCGCGAGATTATGGCGAGGCGTCAGGGCATCGCAGTTGTTTTCCTATCGGGGTATACCGAAGAAGTGATTGCACAGGCAGACAACGTGACACGCTTCTCACTCGTAGAAAAGCCTTATACGGCAGACGTGCTGTTGAAAGCCATCCGTCGAACCCTTGACGACCGGCGCTCGCGGGCTGCGGCCAAAGCCTGACTGTATCTTCGAAAACCCTCCTTAATTCTCTCACTTAGCTATGTGCTGAATCCGATTGCTGTCCTACAATGTGAGTGTCTACTCAGGCGACAAAAGACATTTCACAGGCCCGAAGAGGTCTGGAGCTAGAAGCGGAGACACAGCAAATTGGCAACTTCTTCGATTCAGTCGCAGATGGTCGCTGCACCTGGAGCAGGGATCGGTGCATGCTGGACAGTTCATTCGCTTCTTTTTGACGCTGTTTGATTTAGGGGTATAGAGACACTATTCAAGGAAGCGGGGAACAAGCTATGGCAACACAGATAGAAGCACCGACCAATTCACGTACACCAAGTTACGTTGGCCCTTTTATCACCGTTACCGGTCTTTACTTCATTTTCGGATTCATCACAACTCTTAACATGCAGTTGGTACCGCACCTGAAATCGGTGTTCAATCTCCCGTGGTTGCAGGCAGCCCTTGCAAATTTCGCGTTCTTCGCTGCGTATTTTGTCTGTTCTGCTCCTACCTCAAAACTGATTGATGCTATCGGCTACAAGAAGACGATGGTGGTCTCGCTGCTTGTGCAAGTCGTGGGCGCATTGCTGTTCCTGCCCGCTGCTAGTCTGCCCAACTTCTGGCTATTCCTAGCGGCAGTCTTTATTGTGGGCGCGGGTGTTGCCGCACTTCAGACCTCGGCGAACCCCTATGTTTCTGCTCTCGGACCTGAATCGAGCGCGCCAGTTCGCCAGAACCTGGCACAGGCGTTCAACTCGATTGGTGCCACGCTGGCCCCGATTGTGGCAGGAGCGTTGATTCTGAAGCACAAGGTCGTAATCGATGCTGTGACTCTGGCCCAGAAGACTACCGAAGAACAGCTCGCGTACAAGGTGAGCATTGCGAGCACCGTTCGCACGCCTTATCTAGTGATCGCGGGCGCGCTCATCTTGTTAGCGGTGGCCGTGTCGTTTGCGAACCTGCCAACGATCGCTTCGACTGAAAAGGCAAGCTCAGACAAAGCGAATGAAAGCATCTGGAGTTTCCGGCACACAGTTCTCGCCACGATCGCGATTTTCCTTTATGTCGGCGTGGAAGTGGGACTGGCGCAGTTCATGATCGGCTACTTCGGCTTGAAGGAATTGGGCGGATTGGCCGCCGCAACCGCCGCTGGACTGACTGCTTATTACTGGGGTGGCGCACTCGTAGGGCGTCTGCTCGGTTCGGCCGTGTTGACCAGAGTGAATGCGGGCTTGCTGCTTGGTTTGTTCGGACTTCTGGCCGCGGGCAGCGTAGTGTTTTCGGTTTCCACGACTGGCCACATCGCCGTATGGAGTCTGTTGCTTTGCGGCTTCTTTAACTCGGTTATGTTCCCCAGCATCTTCGCGTTGGGCATCGTTGGTCTGGGACCGATGACAAGCAAGGGCTCGGGCCTGATCATGACCGCAGTTGTGGGCGGAGCAGTGGTTCCGGTTATTCTTGGTGGCTTGACGGATAAGTTTGGATTCCGCTCAGCCGCGCTTCTTCCGGTATTCTGCTACCTCTTCATCGCGTTTTACGGCTTCGTCGGACACAAGCCAAACAAGCGGCTTGCATAGTTTCACGGGCCCTTCTCCTGTGAGAAGGGCCCGTGAATTGTTCACCGGAAGTTCTTCCATTTTCAACTGTGACGCGACTAAATCCCTCGTATATACAGCAGCTTGCAATGCATAATCCTTCCGCATAGCACTCATAAGAATTATCGATTTCCATCAAAGCCCGCAAACATCTATCTATGATTGGGATCGTTTGTCGAAGGAAGCCGTTCATTCCGGAAAATAAGTAAGACGATAGCGAAAGTTGCAATAAGAGGGCTCGTGCGTTCGCACCTTGAAAGCCGGAACTGGCGCTCCTGGCCGGACTTCCAAACGTATCGTTTCGTATAACTCTGAGGGTTATTGATGACACCGGGGATAGCGCAGAATCTGAAAGCGGAGTACGTCGCGGGCTGCGAGCGCCTGCAACTTCAGTTTGAGCGCACTCGTTCCGGGCGTTCAGTGCTTCAGGGACGCACTGAGTTGGTAGATTCCCTGACTCTTCAGTTGTGGCGACATCATATTCACCCTGACCTTAACGGGCCTGCCGGATTTGCTCTAGTCGCGGTTGGTGGGTATGGACGCGGCGTTCTGGCACCATACTCCGACGTAGATTTGCTCTTCTTAACTGACGGCGAAGGACCAGCGGACGAGCACAAAGACGCGATCAGGGCGATGTGCCAGGATCTTTGGGACATGCGCCTGAAATTGAGTCCCACCACGAGGACTCTGGAGGACTGCGACCGGCTTCACAGAGATAACCCGGAGTTCAATATCTCACTCCTTGATTGCCGGTTGCTTGCCGGTGACTATGGGCTGTTTCGCCGACTTCGCGATCAGGTAATTCCGCGTGCGGTTCTGCGTGATTGGCAAGAGCTTGTGCTACTGCTGTCGGAAGTCAATGAGGCCAGACATCACTTGGCGGGCGACACGATCTTTCACCTGGAGCCCAATATCAAAGAAGCGCCAGGAGGACTGCGGGATTATAACGTCTCCTGTTGGTTGGCGCTGCTGAATGGCTTTTCGCGAGCGCGGGAATGGAAGAATCCGTTTGACTACTTCCCAGCGTCGTTGCGCGACCGTGTTCAAGAGGCAAGAGACTTTCTGATCTCCGTGCGATGTTTCCTGCATTACCGGGCAGGGCGTGACGACAATCAACTGAACTGGGAGGCGCAGCAGGCGGCGGCTGAGGCACATGTGGGCTTCGATGGCAGCTCGGACGCAGCTGAATGGATGCGTTATTACTATCGCCAGGCAAGAGTCATAAATCGCCTGTTCACTACGATGACAGACGAGGTAGTCCCGGCGCGCTCCACTCTGTTCCAACAATTTCAGAGCTGGCGTTCACGGCTCTCCACCAACGAATTCTCCTGTGTGAATGGTCGCATACTGCTTCAGCAGCCGTCGGCGTTGACTTCTCCGGAGAACTTTTTCGATACGTTCGAATTCATCGCGCAACATGGACTTCGCTTTGCTGCGAGCACGGATATGCGCATCGAGCAGGCATTGCCAGCGGTTGCGTCAAGGCAACTCAGCGGTCCAGAACGCTGGGCAGAACTGCGCGAGATCCTGATAAGACCGTATGCGGCGAAAGCTCTTCGGACGATGCAGGAACTCGGCGCACTCAGTGTGCTAGTGCCAGAGTTCAGGATTGTAGAGTCGCTCGTCATCCGAGACTATTACCATCGCTACACTGTTGATGAGCACACATTCCGCGCGATCGAGTCAATTCACGCACTTCGAAACGAAAAGAAGAATGGAAAGCACACGTTGGCAAGTTTAGCGGACGAGGTTGAACGTCTCGATCTGCTGCTGCTTGCGTTGCTGTTACACGATCTCGGGAAGGCGCGACCAGACGACGATCATGTGAGCGCTAGCCTCGAAATCGCGATGAAGGTCTGCCGGAATTTTGGGCTTTCAGCAGATGAAGAGGACATGGTGTGCTTCCTCGTTGCGTATCACCTGGATATATCGGCGGTGATGCGTCGGGACATATTTGATCCGGAAACGATCCAAGCTCTAGCAAAGCGCGTCGGCAGTCCGGAACGTCTGAAGATGTTGACGTTGCTGACGTACGCGGACATCGGCGCTGTTAATCCTACCTCGCTTTCTCCATGGAAAGCTGAGAACCTGTGGCGAGTCTATTTCGTCACGGCGAATCATATGAACCGCAGCGTTGATAATGAGCGCTTCCGATCGGTTGCGCATGACGAGCAGGTCGCGCGCGTTCGTCTTCTAGCGCCGCAACTCGGGCGCAGGTTACGAGACTTTCTCGAAGGACTACCACAGCGATATCTGCGTCTACACGCAGCCGACGAGATAATCCGAGATGTCGAGATGGCATCGCTGCTGAAACAAAAGCCTGTTCAGACGCATTTGAAGCGGTTGCGAGGGGACTTCTCGCTAACGGTGATTACGCTTGACCGCCCTGGGCTATTTGTGACTCTGGCAGGAGTGTTAGCTGGTTGGGGCATGAACATCTTGAAGGCCGATGCGTTCTCGAACGATTCCGGCCTCGTGGTGGACCGTTTCATTTTCAGCGATCGATTCCATACGCTCGAAATGAATGTCCAAGAGTGGGACCGCTTCCAAAAAAGCTTCGCTGATGTTTTGAGCGGCGCTGTCCCGTTGGAGAAATTGGCGAGTAAGCGCCTGGGAAGTAAGAACAAACCGCCGAAAGTAAAAGTCGAGACGAGTATCAACTTCGATCAGAACTCATCGAGCCACAGCACGGTTTGCGAAGTCGTCGCACAGGACCGTTCCGGCCTTCTGCATCGGATTGCGGCGGTTTTTGCTGAGTATGGCTGCAATATCGAAGTAGCTCTGGTGGACACGGAAGGCGAGATGGCGATTGATACCTTCTACTTGAGGATTGCCGGAAGGAAACTCGCCCCAGAGGAATGCTCTCTGGTGAAAGCGGCGCTGGAGATGGAACTCGACTCCTAGCTCTCTTTGCCCGCACTCGTGCATCTGAGGTTTTGAGCTTAGACTATCTCAGAACTGATGCGCACCCCGAATTCCAATCACGAAGCCCCCTCTCAAAATGACTATGCGGGATTAGAACTGTTTCATCCTGCGGTGCGGGAGTGGTTTGCATCGACGTTCGGATCTCCCACTCCTGCGCAAAGATTGAGTTGGCCTGCGATAGCGGGGGGAGACTCCACTCTGCTGCTTGCTCCCACCGGCAGCGGCAAAACGCTCGCTGCATTCTTGTGGTGCCTCAACAGGACTATGTTCTCGCCTGCGCCGTCGAGAGCGGAACGCTGCCGCGCGGTTTACGTTTCACCATTGAAGGCGCTGGCCGTGGATGTCCAACGGAACTTGCGCGTCCCTCTTCAGGGCATAGCCGAGGTGGCGGCGCGCAGGGGGGACGAACTGCATCTACCCACGGTTTTCGTTCGTACAGGCGACACCCCAACGTCAGAGCGCAGCCGATTTCAGCGGATGCCTGCGGACATCCTCATTACCACCCCGGAATCGCTGTATCTTATGCTCACTTCGAATGCACGTGAAGCTCTGCGTTCGGTCGAGACAGTGATCGTCGACGAGATTCATGCCCTTGTGCCTACGAAGAGGGGCGCGCATTTGGCGCTTTCGCTGGAGAGGCTCGAAAAGCTCTGTGGAAGGCCATTGCTGCGCATCGGACTCTCGGCTACGCAGCGGCCTCTGGAAGAAGTAGCGCATTTTCTCGCTGGAGTATCGCAGGTCAATCAATTTGCGGTCCAAGGCAGGGGCGGCCTCGGCGAGATCGCCGAAGTGGAGCCGCCGACTCGATACCGTCCTATTACGGTGCTTGATGCGAGTGCTCCGAAGGCGCTTGAGCTTAGCGTTCAGGTGCCAGTTGAGGACATGTCGAAGCTGGGCCAGTCTGTTCGTGGTGACCAGCAAGGGACGGTTCCGGGCGCGCAGTCGATTTGGAGTTCGATCTTTCCCGAGCTGCTCGAACTGGTGCGTGGGCACTCGTCGACCTTGATCTTCGTGAACAACAGAAGGCTAGCGGAGCGAATTTCGTATGCGCTGAACGATCTTGCTGGAGAGACGCTGGTATTGGCGCATCATGGCAGTGTCGCACCGGAGCAGCGAAAGCAAATCGAGGATCGTCTGAAAGAGGGCAAGGTAAAGGGTCTGGTTGCGACCTCTTCGCTCGAGCTTGGAATCGACATGGGCGCGATAGATCTAGTCGTGCAGATCGAGGCGCCCCCGTCGGTTGCTAGCGGCATGCAGAGGATTGGCAGAGCTGGACACCATGTGGGTGGTACCAGTAGTGGCGTGATCTTTCCAAAGTTTCGCGCCGATCTTCTTGCATGCGCGGCTGCTACTCGCGCGATGCAGGAAGGCTTGGTCGAAGCCGTAAGGTACCCGCGCAATCCCCTCGATGTGCTTGCTCAACAGATCGTCGCAATGGTCGCAATGGAGCCGATGTCCACGACGGAACTGTTTGAGACTATCCGTCGTGCGGCGCCTTTTGCCGGGCTCTCGCGTGACTCGCTCGAAAGTGTGCTCGACTTGCTCTCGGGGAGGTATCCATCAGACGAATTCGCCGAACTGCGTCCGCGTATCACGTGGGATCGTGTCAGCAACCGGCTCACTCCGCGTGAGGGCGCGCAGCGTATCGCAATTGTGAACGGTGGCACGATTCCAGACAGAGGACTTTATGGTGTCTATCTAGAGGGCGCGACAAAACCAACTCGTCTCGGGGAACTCGATGAGGAGATGGTGTTCGAGAGCAAGCCGGGAGAGGCAATTGTTTTAGGTGCTTCGACGTGGCGCATTGCCGAGATCACACATGATCGCGTACTCGTTGCACCTGCTCCTGGAGAGCCGGGCAAAATGCCATTCTGGCATGGCGATAGCATCGGTCGCCCGGCAGAGTTCGGCCGCCGGATCGGGGCACTGACACGCGAGCTGCTGGCGATGCCTGCCCCTGCTGCATTCACACGTTTGACGGAGGAGCACGCTCTTGAGCCGACCGCAGCGGAGAACCTGTTGCGTTTCCTTAAGGACCAGGAACAGGCGACTACTCGCGTGCCGAGTGATGAGGAAATACTGGTAGAGCGATGCCGCGATGAGCTCGGAGACTGGCGCATCTGCGTGCTGTCTCCATATGGCAGTAGGGTTCACGGTCCGTGGTGCATGGCCGTCGCTTCGTCGTTGCGTGAAGAATTCGGCATGGAACCGGAGACGATGTGGGCCGATGATGGATTCGTGATCCGATTGCCGCAGAGCGATCGCGCATTGGCGCAGAGCGAGTTGCTTCCTCCTTCTGGATCGATCTACGACGCTGTTATGCAGCAACTATCGGCTACTGCGCTGTTTGCTGCTCGATTTCGCGAGAACGCCGCACGAGCGCTGCTATTGCCAAGACGTAGGCCCGGTGCTCGCACCGCACTGTGGCAGCAGCGGAAGCGAGCAGCAGATCTGCTGAATGTTGCTTCGCGCTACTCTTCGTTTCCCATGCTGCTGGAAACATATCGCGAATGCATTCGCGACGTCTTTGATCTTCCTGAACTGACCAGCCTGTTGCGAAAAATCGAAAGCGGGGCTATTCGCGTTACAACAGTGGATTCCGAAAAGCCTTCTCCGTTCGCGGCCTCTCTGCTTTTCGGGTACGTGGCGAATTACATCTACGACGGGGATGCACCGCTTGCAGAGCGTAGAGCTCAGGCGCTTGCGATCAATCAGTCGCAGTTGCAAGATTTGCTAGGCGATGCTGACTACCGCGAGCTGCTGGATTTGGGCGTGCTCCAGGAACTTGAGACGCGGCTTCAGTTGCTAGGTGGCGAGTATGCGGCTCGGAATGCAGATGGCATCCACGACTTGTTGTTGAGGCTGGGCGATCTGAGTGCTGATGAATTGCATGTTCGATGTGAGAGTGTCGAGGTGTATGAACGAATCTCGGACCTCACGCGTGCACAACGAGCGTTGCAGGTAGTGATCGCAGGCGAGCAGCGATTTATAGCCGTGGAGCACGCTTCGCAATTCCGCGATGCGCTTGGAATTGCACTGCCCAAAGGAGTAGCAGAGACATGGCTCAAACCACAAGCGAATGCGCTGTTGGAAATGCTGAGCCGATACTCCCGCACGCATGGTCCGTTCACACTGCATGACCTGTGGCGCAGGTACGAGTTGAAGAAGGAAGTCGCCGAACAAGCACTCGCAGAACTTGTACGAAGAGGGAGACTTCTGGAAGGCGAGTTCCGGCCCGGGGAAGCACATCGGGAGTGGGTGCATCCGGAGGTGTTGCAGCAGCTTCGGCGTAAGACGCTCGCGAAGTTGCGCAAGCAGATTGAGCCTCTTGACCCGCAGGTGCTGGGATCATTCCTCCCCCAGTGGCAAGGCGTGGGGAGCAAGCGACGTGGCGTCGATGCGTTGCTCGATGCCATTGAAACTCTGCAGGGCGCGGCGCTCCCGCTTTCCGACTGGGAGCGCGAGATATTGCCGTCGCGCATTAAAGACTACGAGCCCGCGGATCTCGACACATTGATGGCCGCTGGCGAGGTTGTCTGGGTTGGACGCGGCCGAATTGGGGAGCACGACGGCAGGGTAGCTCTTTATCTTGCAGAACACTTGGCCTCACTTCTGCCGCCTGTTGGTCTGCAGGTCGTCTCTCCACTAGAAGGCCGAACAAAAAAGATCGCTGAATTTCTGGCGGCGCACGGTGCGTCGTTCTTTTCGGCGATCCACGACGCAACCGGCAGTGGTTTTCCGGGTGAAACGAGTGAAGCTCTGTGGGAGCTTGCGTGGCAAGGATTGGTTACGAATGACACGTTCCACTCACTCCGAAATTGCATGCGGCAAGAGCGAGAGGGGAGGGCTCGCCGAACCAGTGAGTCCGTCCGCCCGGGTTCGGTTGAATTTCTGAAGCAGTTCCGGGCACGAACGAAGGGCGGTGCGATGGCGCAAGGCCGCTGGTCGCTGGTGCGTTCGCGGGTGCAGCATGAACCCAGCGTGACAGAGTGGAGTGCCAGCGTGTCGCAGCAGCTGCTGTTGCGATATGGGTTGGTGGTGCGGGAGATGGCGTCGGCAGAGGATTTGCCCGGCGGGTTCAGCGCGTTGTATCCAGCGCTGAGGCAGATGGAAGAGCGGGGTTGGATTCGTCGTGGAATGTTCATCTCGGGGTTAGGCGGGGCTCAATTCGCGACGAATGCGGCTGTGGAGTCGCTGCGATCGCGGCGTTCATCGTCCAAGAAAAGGGCGATCGTGCTGGCCGCCGTCGATCCTGCAAATCCTTACGGCACGTTGTTGCCGTGGCCGCGTGTCAAAGATGGTGACGATCAGGAAGCGGATCAGCAGAACGGTGGAGCACATGGGATGTCTCGCAGTAGTGGAGCGAGTGTTCTACTCGTGGATGGTGCCCTGGTGGTTTACTTGCGTCGCAACAATCCCTCGATTCGCTTGTGGCTCCCAGATGCGAACCCCGAAAAGGCTGAATATGCGAGAGCCGCTGCGCAGGAACTCGCTCGGGTCGCCATCTCGTGGCAAACGTCGCGCTCCGGGTTGCTCATTTCAGAGATCAATGGCAGACCTGCCGTTGAGCACTTCCTCGGTGCATTTCTGGAGGAAGCTGGATTCGCCACTTCCGCGCTTGGTTATCATATGCGTCGCTTGAAACGCATTGAACTTGATGCAGGGGGATCCCTTCATCCAGAAGAAGCGGATGAAAATGTCTGATCGTGGATGACATTTCTGCTTGTAGAGAGTCACGCTTGAATCCCGCCACATGTTTTTGGAATCTTTCATATCAGTAGCACGCGGTTGCTGCTGAGAGCACCATTGTGTTTTCGGCGTCGCCATCAAGACTGGAGAAAGAATGTCTTCGACAATCTCCGCAACAAAGCTGGCTCAGTTCGGAGTGATTGGCCTGGGTGTCATGGGCCAGAATCTTGCATTGAATATTGAAGGTCACGGACAAAACGTCGCGGTGTGGAATCTGGAACCCGAGTGGGTGAAGCGTTTCGTTGACGCGAATGAAGGCAAGCAGTTCGTCGGAAATACGGATCTGGCGCAGTTTGTGCGCTCGCTCGAGAGACCGCGACGAATGCTGATGATGATCAAGGCAGGCGAGCCGGTTGATCAAATGCTTGAAAAGATCGCACCTCTCCTGGAAGCAGGAGACATCCTGATCGATGGCGGAAACTCATTCTTCAAAGATACGCAAAGGCGTGAAGCTGCAATGCGCGCTCGTGGCTTGAACTTCTTTGGGATGGGTGTTTCGGGCGGAGAAGAAGGTGCGCGGAATGGGCCTTCGCTAATGCCGGGCGGAGATGAAGCTGCATACGAGCACGTGCAGAAAACGCTTGAGGCGATTGCGGCCAAGACATCCTGGGGACCATGTGTAACATACGTCGGTGCCGACGGCGCGGGTCACTTCGTGAAGATGGTCCACAACGGCATCGAGTATGGCGATATGCAATTGATTGCCGAGGCGTACGATTTATTGCGCCATGCACTCGGATTGTCGGCGCCCGAAATTGCGGAGATATTTGCGGAGTGGAATCGCGGGCCGCTTGCGTCATATCTGATCGAGATCAGCTCGGAGATCTTGACGGCAATTGATCCTGAAACCCACAAACCACTCGTCGACATGATTCTCGATAAGGCAGGGCAGAAGGGAACAGGCAAGTGGACGGCGCAGATTGCGCTTGATCTTGGAATCCCAATACCTACGATTTCTGCCGCGCTCGATGGCCGCGCGCTCTCGAGCATGAAGGACGAGCGAGTAGTTGCAAGCCGTCAGTACGGGCGAACTCCGGTACGCTATACCGGAAACGCGAAGGCACTTATCGACTCTATTAGTCACGCGCTGTATGCGAGCAAAGTCTGCTCTTATGCGCAAGGCATGAGCCTGATCGCGGCAGGTGCACGTGAATGGAACTGGAAAATCAATCTAACCGAAATCGCGCGTATCTGGACAGGTGGATGCATCATCCGCGCATTGTTGCTCGAGCCGATCATGCAGGCCTTTGAACGCAATTCTTCGTTACCAAACTTGCTGCTCGATGCGCAGTTCCAATCCCGCATCACTGAGTCGCTGCCAGCGTGGAGAGCCGTGATTGGAGTCGCGTCATCACTTGGCATTCCGACTCCGGCGTTTTCTGCATCGCTAGCCTACTTTGACGCATACACTGCGGCAAGTCTTCCCCAGAACTTAACTCAGGCACAGCGCGACTTTTTTGGCGCACATACGTATCAGCGAGCGGACCGCCCGGAGGCCGGCTTTGTGCACACCGATTGGAACGCCTTGATCCACAGGAGCAGTCGATGACACCTGTAATTGAAGCCGAAGTTTCAAAGAAGCTGCAACGCCCCGCACTGCCCGGAGCTGATCCATGTACGCTTGTCATTTTTGGGGCAAGCGGCGACCTCACGCGTCGAAAGCTCATTCCAGCTCTCTACGATCTGTGTGGTGTAGGGTGCATGCATACGCGCTTCGAAGTCGTGGGTACGGGAAGAACCCACATGACGGACGACCAATTTCGTGAGTCAATGAAGCAAGCTGCTAAATCGTCAAAAGATGTGCGCAACTTCAGTGAAGAGAAATGGCAGAAGTTTGCGAAGCGGTTGCGTTACGTAGTCGGCGATCCCGGCAACAAGGATTTCTATACGGAGCTTCGCTCTTACCTTGAGAAGATGCAGGAGAACGGTTCGAGCGCAAACACTCTGTTCTATGTCTCGACTCCTGCATCACTGGCCGGTGAAATTGTTTCCGGTCTGCAATCCGCAGGACTAAACCACGGGGAGAAGGGATGGTCGCGCATCATTCTGGAGAAGCCTTTTGGCCGCGATCTGGATTCGGCGAAAGCGCTCAACGAATCTGTATTGAAAGTGTTTGATGAAAAGAACATCTACCGAATCGACCATTACCTGGGAAAAGAGACAGTTCAGAACATCTTGGTATTTCGATTCGCGAACTCGATCTTCGAGCCC
Source organism: Koromonas humicola (assembly GCF_059726255.1). Taxonomy (NCBI): domain Bacteria; kingdom Pseudomonadati; phylum Acidobacteriota; class Terriglobia; order Terriglobales; family Koromonadaceae; genus Koromonas; species Koromonas humicola. The sequence continues at coordinate 2,194,661 of NZ_AP040873.1, read as the reverse complement.
GTCTGGAATCGCAACTATGTCGAGTACGTGGAAATCACCGCTTCAGAACGGCTTGGAGTCGAAGGGCGCGCCTCCTTCTATGAAGAGACCGGGGCGCTCCGCGACATGGTGGCCAATCACATTTTACAGTTGGTAGCGCTCACTGCGATGGAGCCACCTGTGGCGTTTGACGCCGATTCGGTTCGCGAACAGAAAGTGCAGGTGTTTCGCAGCATAAGGCCCATGTCAATTGATGAGGTTGCCGCGAACACAGTTCGAGGCCAGTATGGTCCGGGAAAAATTGGGGGCGAGGCCGTGCCGGGATATAGACAAGAGCGCGGGGTGAATCCAAATTCGACAACCGAAACCTATGCAGCACTTCGGCTGTACGTGGAGAACTGGCGGTGGGCTGGGGTTCCGTTTTATTTGCGAACCGGCAAGCGGCTCGCGGACAACGTCACAGAAATCAAGGTACACTTTAAGCCGACGCCGCAGACGCTCTTCGCCGACGCGGACAAAGAGAATCTGGGGACAAATACAGTGAGCCTTCGGATCCAACCGGACGAAGGAATTTCGGTCTCCTTTGGCGCGAAAAGTCCTGGAACGCACATGAGCACAGTTTCGGTGATGGCGCGGTTCTCGTACGCAGATGCATTTGGCGGGAACACTCCGGTCGCGTATGAGACTTTGATTCTTGATGCGATGCGGGGAGATGCAACGCTCTTTACGCGTGGGGATGAAGTCGAGTCGGAGTGGAAGATCATCACTCCTATCGAAGAAGCTTGGGCACAACTCCCAGCGCCGTCGTTCCCGAACTACGCTGCTGGTTCGGAGGGACCAGCGGAAGCGCGACGGCTGCTGGAAGCCTCGCGTCATCAATGGATGTCGATCGCGGAAAACCGCAGGGAACTTGCAGATGCTGCCTAATCGTTTTCACATCGCTGGTGCGGAAATATTGGTCGGTGAAGATGTCGATGAAACCATTCGCATCGCAGCCGGTCAATTTTCCGCTCTCATGCGGAAAATAGCTGGCGAAAAGAGGAAGGCATGCATCGCTCTTCCGGGGGGCAGTACGCCTCGTCGTTTGTTTCAGGCATTGGCCGCTCCACCTTTCGTCGGGTTGGTGCCATGGGATTCAATCCAGTTCTTCTGGGGCGACGAGCGGAATGTACCTCCGGGGCACAAGGACAGCAACTTCTCGATGGTTCGAGAATTGCTACTTTCGAAGGTTCCGGTAGCAGCTGCGAATGTTCACCGAATCCCTACTGGAGATGGAACCGCAGTCGAAGCTGCCGACATCTATGAACGGATTGTGCGCGAGCAGGTGCCTGTGGTGAATGGGCTACCCCAATTCGATTACATCCTGCTAGGGTTAGGGACAAACGGGCATACGGCTTCGCTGTTTCCGGGGAGCCCCATACTCCACGAATCAACGCGGCTGGTGGTAGCGGACCACGTTGAGGAAGTGAACTCCTGGCGAGTTACGCTTACATCTCGGGTGATCAACAACGCCGCGCAGGTTACGTTCCTCGTAATTGGAGAAGACAAGGCTGATGTAGTGAAACGGGTGATTGAAGGGGAGCGCGACCCTGAGAGGACGCCCGCTCAACTCATAATTCCCAGCAACGGACATATCACTTGGGTACTTGATTCCGCTGCTGCAGGGCAACTGACACGGCCTGATCCGACGTTGCAACCGGCGGGACAGCGGAATAGCTGATTTGCGCGTCGAGCCGACCGCAAACTGAGAATTCCACAACTTTCTCTGTTTCGAAGTTTGACGTGCGGCTTCACGGCTGGTTACAATCTTCTTGTTAACCAATGAAAGACGCTCAAGCGTCGCCATACTCCTCAGTAGCTCAATGGCAGAGCATTCGGCTGTTAACCGAAGGGTTGTAGGTTCGAGTCCTACCTGAGGAGCCATTCTTTTGCCCGAAAGGGCCTCGCGCTCTCCGCGTTTTATTCAGCAGACAAAATCGAAGCGACAATTTCACTCATACGTTTGTGGTGCGATCCGGCCCAAAAGATGCGGTTGCAATTTGGGCATTGCCGGAACTCGTCAAAGTGCAGTCGTGTTCGTGGCTGCAATTGTTCGAGAATGCGGTCCTTCGGAACTGATTGCAATGGAGTGTTGCATTCCAGACAGCGGCTGAATGGCACAATTTGAGGCTTCAGGTGAAAGCGGTGGACGATCTCAAGTACCTGTTGTCCCACTTCGCTGGATCGAACGTAGTAGCCGTATACCACCTCAGACCTTTTTAGAAGCCCTTGGTCTCGAGTGAGAAGGATTCGCTGTTGTTCATGTGACACTCGCGCCAAATCCTTGTCGTCGGCGAAAGGCCAATAGACGGAGTCGAATCCGAGCAGTCGAAGGTATCGGGCAAGGCGGCCAAGATGTGTGTCCAGAACGAAATCGTAGCGCTGAACTGGTGGGCGCAGCGTCAGCAACGGGCTAATGTCGAGAGCCACGAATGGCGGGTACACAGCGACGCGGTCTGCATGCACAAGTGCATGCGTAAAAGCACTGGGAACTCCGTTTACCAATATGAGTTCGATCTCGGTGTGAGGTACTCCGAAGGATTCGATCACATCCTTGATCGACGAGGAGAGTTCAAAACTGTGGGCGAATGACTGATGACGACGCGCTACGGGCAAGAAGTCGTTCAATCCACCATAAAAGCGAAATGTGGCGTTCTTCCGCTCAGACGAGAACGTGGTAAATACCTCGATTCTATTGATCCAGATTCGCGCTATAGCTGTTGGTGCTGCTTCGGCCGATAAAGCTATCGTGCCGTGATCAATCAATGCAACTCGGATGTGCGCACGTTGGGGTCGCACTGTCGAGGCAATTCACTGCGACCAAGCTGGCACGAATGTTGTCAAATCAACATGGAATTCAGACAGCTAGGCAGAAGTGGTTTGAAAGTGCCGGTTCTGTGTTTTGGAACCGCAACTTTTGGCGGCGGTACAGAGTTCTTCCGCGCTTGGGGCGAGACAGATATTGCTGAGGCCACCCGGTTGATTGACCTTTGCATGGATGCAGGAGTGAACTTCTTCGACACGGCGGACGTTTACTCGCAGGGTTTGTCGGAGGAGATTCTGGGCGAGGCTATCAAGCACCTCCCGCGAGAAAGCATTCTGATTTCGACAAAAGCAACATTCGGCTTCGGAAAAGGTCCGAACAGTGTTGGGTCTTCTCGCTATCACCTGCTTCAGCAAGTCGACGGTAGTCTCAAGCGATTGAAAACAGACTACATTGACATTTACCACATGCACGCGTTTGACGCCTTGACCCCTATTGAAGAAACGCTCAGTGCCCTGGATACCATTGTGAAGTCGGGGAAGGTGCGGTATATCGCAGCGTCGAACTTTTCGGGATGGCACCTGCAAAGGTCACTTGACGTCAGCGACCAACATGGTTGGAGCCGCTATGTAGCTCATCAAGTCTACTATTCGCTCGTGGGCCGAGATTACGAATGGGAGCTGATGCCACAGGCTTATTCCGAGGGATTGGGCGCGCTGGTCTGGAGTCCTCTTGGATGGGGAAGACTCACAGGCAAGCTCCGCAGAGGGCAGCCAATGCCAGAGGTGAGCCGACTACACAAGGCGGCAGAAGGTGGTCCCGTTGTTGCAGACGAGTATTTGTACAAAGTCGTGGATGCCTTGGATGAGATCGCTGCGGAGGTGGGGAAGAGCGTTCCCCAAGTAGCGCTGACTGGCTGCTACGCAAACCGACAATATCGAGCGTCATTATTGGGGCAAGGAACAAACAGCAACTCCAGAACAATCTAGCGGCTGCGAGCTTCACGCTCACACCTGAGCAGGTTGCCAAGCTGGATGAGGCGAGCGCTCCTCAGGTAGCGTACCCGTATTGGCATCAGAGACAGTTCCAAGACAGGAACCCTCTGCCGCCAGCATATCGGCCGTAAGGCACACCTCGGCAACCTTCTTGGGTGCCGAGGCATCTTCAGTTTAGAAGTACGAAAAGGCCCGGACGCTTCTTGCATTAGCCTTCTGGAGTTTTGGACCGCCGCTAACTTCCTTCCTTGAGTTTTCCTGTTGAGATTCCTTCCAAAACACAGCGCCCGGGCTGTTTCGTTCAAGCTCTCGGACCTGTCGTGTTTCAGGCAGCCTTTGCTTGGTCAAGAAATGCTCTGACCTCGGCGTCCGTGATCTGGTTGAAGTTGCGGTAGAAGCTTCCGACTGCACCGAAGTTTCTGGGGGTGGCAAGGCAGACGAGTTCGTCAACCTCAGGCCCAAGCGCAGCGCAGCTGTCAGGTGCTCCCACTGGAATAGCGACTGTCACGCTGCTCGGGTTTCGGGACCGAACTGCTCCAACTGCCGCCCTCATGGTGGATCCCGTTGCAAGTCCGTCGTCTACCAGGATGAGCTTTCGGTGATTAAGCTCAAGTGCAGGGCGCCCGCGCCGAATCTCTTGTTCGGAACGCAGGATCTCGGCTTTCTGAGCCTCAATCGCAAGGTCAATCTGTTGAGGTGATATGTGCAGTTGACGAACGACAGAATCATTGAGAACCGTGATTCCACCACTTGCGATAGCACCCATGGCGAGTTCTTCCTCTCCCGGCACTCCAAGCTTGCGAACGAAAAGCACATCCATAGGAATAGTCAGAGTGTACGCGATCTCATATGCGACCGGAATTCCGCCTCGGGGAAGGGCGAGGATTAACGCATCGCGATCTGCTCGGAAATGTTCCAGGCGGGCTGCTAACTGGCGTCCAGCATCATGACGATCTTCGAACAGTGGGCGATCCATGTGTAACTCTCGATCCGGAATCGAGCGAATGCAACGAGGCTGCGGATTTTCCTCTTGTAGTTTGCTCGACTGTAAGCCTGTGATGCGCTTCTAAGCCTTCAATGCTGTCCGCAGAGCGACGCCTCGGGGAAGGAGTATGCTCAAAATGTTTACGAGTCGCGCTACTAGCTTCTGAAGAGGTGAATGTGATTTCGCGAATGCTGTCTGTCACTGGCGTGCAGGAATGGACAAACGGAGAACGACGTCAGGCAAATGATTATGTGGTGGCAGAGGAGCCACTTGAGATTCGCGTTGGCGGTACGCCAATCAGCGTGACGATGCGTACGCCGGGTCACGATCTAGAACTCGCGGTAGGATTTCTGCTAACGGAGGGAGTGATTGTGAACCGCGCGCAGATAGCCTCGGTGCGACATGAAGTTGACTCGCAACAGAACGGAGCGAACCGCGTTTGTGTAGATTTGGTGGATGGAGTGGAACTCGATCCAGAAACTACTCGCAGAAACTTCTTCGCGGCCTCGAGTTGTGGTGTGTGCGGGAAAGCCTCTATCGATGCAGTTCGTGTAAGGCGAATCAAGCGCCTCGAGGATGCGCACGAAGTCAGTTGCGAAGTGCTGTATGTTCTGCCAGAGAAATTGCGAGCCGCTCAACAGGTGTTCGACCGTACCGGTGGATTGCATGCCGCAGGCTTATTCACTCGCGATGGAGAACTACTTGTCATGCGAGAAGACGTGGGCAGGCACAATGCGGTCGACAAGATTGTGGGGTGGGCTCTGGCTGAGGATCGCGTACCACTATCTGGCTCGGTGTTGATGGTTAGTGGACGTGGCGGTTTTGAGATCGTACAGAAAGCTCTAGTGGCGGGTATTCCGGTGCTTGCGTCTGTTTCTGCTCCTTCGGATCTCGCAGTGAATCTCGCGCGCGAGTTCGGTATGACGCTTGTTGGCTTTCTGCGCGGTCGCAGGTTCGTAGTTTATTCAGGTACAGATCGAATCAAGAAATAGGAAGGGATGGGATGCGAGGTAAGCGATTGAGTGGCGGCGCCGTATTGATTTTGTGCTGTGCGTTGTTAGCTGTCTTTGGAGTATCGGCGCGGACTCATCGCTCGAATTCCAAGCACTCACCGAGAGACGAAAGAATCCCTGCGCCTTACGTAGACGTAACCCAACAGCCTACCAATCTATTGTTGATCAGCAAAGAATCAGGTGTTCGTTTCTTCACATTGGCATTTGTCGATGCAGATAACGGATGCGTTCCTTCATGGCCTTCCGCGCAACACGTGGCCGACGATTCCACGATTTCAGGCAATATAAACGCGCTTCGGCAGTCCGGTGGTGATGTAATCATTGCGTTTGGTGGATACAACGGAACTGAATTGGCGCAGGCCTGTAACGACGTTCCCTCGCTTCAGGCCGCCTATCAGCAGGTCATAGATAAATACAAAGCTTCCACCCTTGACTTCGATATTGAGCGCCTGGCATTGGACGATCAGGCGGCGATCGACCGGCGCAACTTTGCCATTAAGAACTTGGTGAATGCTAACCTTGGACTTCAAATCAATTTCACACTGCCGGCAACCCCTGCGGGGCTCACTGACAAAGCTCTCAACGTATTGAAGTCTGCGAGCGCGCAGGGCACTCCGGTCAAACTGGTCAATGTGATGGTAATGAACTATGGGTTGGCTGCAACGTCGAAGGATATGGGAGCGAACGCCATTGCTGCAATGAATGCAGCGCGGATGCAATTGAAAAGCGTGGGATTGAATGTGAAGCTTGGTATCACTCCGATGATCGGGATGAACGATGTGAAAGGAGAGACATTCACACTTGCGAATGCCTCAACCGTAGTTTCGTACGCACAGCAGCACTCTGACATAGGGCTGCTTGCATTCTGGTCCGTAGCGCGCGACAACGGTTCGTGCGAGGGAAAAGTGGCACCGAACTGCAGCGGCGTTGCGCAGAGCACCTGGCAATTTGCGAGGCTATTTTCCTCGTTTCATTGATGGTGGCGAACCGCGCTGCCTTTGTTTGTCGGCAGCGCGATCAACTATTGGGCTTTCTTTTCCTTGCGGTAGGATTCAGCCAATAGTGAGACGTAGTGCTTTATGTGCTGGCCTTTTCCGAATCGATTCACATTATCTGTTAACTGCATCATGCAAGCAGGGCAGCCTGTGGTGACAGTTTCAGCCCCGGTGCGGTTGGCATCTTCCACTTTTCTCTTTGCGATTGCTGTAGATGTATCAAAGTGAGTGAGTACATAAGAGCCGCCGCTTCCACAGCACGCATCGGGCTTCGACATTTCCTTCAGCGTCACTCCGGGAATCTGCTTGAGAATTTCGCGGGGCTCGCGCGCTACTTTCATCGACTTTTTCAAGTGACACGAGTCGTGGTAGGTGACCACAGCTTCGACCACTCCGCGCGGTTGACGATACTTGAGGACATCAACCAGGAACGTGGATATGTCGTAGGTGCGCTTGCTCCAGTACTCGGCTTTGGGCCCGTACACTGCATCATCACGAAATACTTCCTTGTATTCGTGCTGCCACGCGCCGCCACACGAACCGCAGCCAGTAATCAGGTATTCAGCTCCGCTACGATCCATTGCATCAATGTTCTGCTTTGCGAGTTCGCGGATCGACTTGACGTCTCCGTGAACAAACACCGGAATGCCACAGCAGCATTGATCCTTCGGCACGGTGACTTCGACGTTGTTTTCTTGAAGCACCGAGACTAGATCCATCCCAGTGTCGGGGTAGAAGTAGTTCATTGAGCATCCAGTGAAGAACGCCACCTTAGTTTTCGGAATAGCCACGCCGATCACGTCTGGCAAACGATCCCGCAATGGTTCCTTGGCAAGTGCTGGGAGCAAACGATTGTTGTCGAAGCCAACTCTCTGCCCGATGATCGCAAACGGTGAACGTGGCGCGATGGTTTGCTGTCCAGCATCGCGGAACACGAGACCGCTGAAGATCGCGCCTGCCTTCATTCCGGCGTCGAATATAGACGGATGTTTCAACGTCGTGAAGATAGCTCTCTTGAGCCACGGCAATCCATTCTTCCGCACGATAGCCGCACGCAACGAAAGCATGATGCGGTCGAAGTTCACCTTGGTTGGACAATTCTGCATGCAGGACTTGCAGACAAGGCAGTTGAATAACATATCGATGACTTCGGGGTCATCGATCGCCAGCTTGCCTTCAAGTACCGCTTCAGCGACGCCGATTTTGCCTCGCGCTACTCCTGCTTCGGTCTTCTCGGTGGCATATACGGGACAAACCGCCATGCAGAAGCCGCAGTGCATGCACTTGTCGAGTTCCTTCTGGATGGCCTTTAGGTCATCGTAGATGGACCGAAGTTCAGGGGCCTGCTCAGCGGATTCCATGGGCCACCTCTTTAGCTTGTACCGGAACCAGCTTGCCGGGATTCAGCATGTGGGTAGGATCGAGAGCGTTCTTTATGGACCGCATCAGATTCAGGCCGGTGTCACCAATTTCATTTCCAAGATACTTGAGCTTCGCCATGCCAATTCCGTGTTCGCCTGAAAGCGTTCCACCAAACTTCAGAGCTGTAGCGAAAATCTCATCCACGGCCTTGTGAACGCGCGACATTTCGTCGGCATTGTTCTTGTCGGCGAGGATAGTCGGATGCAGGTTCCCATCTCCAGCATGTCCAAACGTGCCGAGCACCAGGTTGTATTTGCGGCCAATATCGTTGAGTGCAAGCAGCATGTCTGTAATGTGGCTGCGGGGAACCGTTGCATCCTCCAGAACTACGGTGTTGTTCAAGGATGCCAGCGCAGGAAGTGCTGCGCGGCGCGCCGCCCAAACTTGGTCGCGTTCGGCTTCCGAGTTGGCAACGCGGAGCGCGCCGTTATTCTCGTTCACAACTTTCACCACGGCTTCGGCTTCGCGAACCACCACTTCCTCGGCCATTCCATCAACTTCGATAAGTAGCACTGCTTCGGCATCGGTAGGAAGACCGACGTGAGCAAAGTCCTCGACAGTACGGATCGTCATGTTGTCCATGATCTCCAAGGTTGCAGGAATGACCTGAGCCTTGATGATGCCAGCCACTGTGTCGCCTGCATCTTTTACTGTCTTGAAGGTCGCAAGCATCGCACGACGATACTTAGGCGAAGGGAGCAACTTGCAAGTGATTTCAACGATGATGCCGAGTGTTCCCTCAGAACCGACAAACAGGTTAGAGAAGTCATAGGCAGTTACGTTCTTCACGGTCTTGCCGCCGAAGCGAACGCGATCGCCATTGGCCAGAACGACTTCCATCCCCATGACGTAGTGCTTGGTGACGCCGTACTTCAGGCCACGAAGGCCGCCAGAGTTCTCGGCCACCGATCCACCCATTGTGGCCGTGGTCACGGTGCCGGGGTCCGGAGGATACATTAGGCCGTGAGGTGCAGCAGCGTTGTTGAGGTCTTGAATGATGAGGCCAGGCTGAACGGTAGCGGTCAGGTTCTCGGCGTCCACTTCGAGGATCTTATCCATCTTTTGCAGTGAAAGAACGATTCCTCTTTCAACAGGAATGGTGCCACCGCTGAGGTTTGTTCCGGCGCCGCGTGGATAAATAGCTACGCCGTTTTCGCGCGCAAGGTTGACAACGGCCTGCACCTGCTCCACTGTGGTCGGCAATACGATCACATCGGGGGTGCCTTTCGGAACGTCAGCAGTAGCGTCGTAACTATATGTCGCGAGATTGACCTTGCTTGTTAGTACGTTGTCTTTGCCTAGGACAGAACGGAATTGCTGTATGAGTGCCTGATCCAACATAAAATATGCCTTTCAGTTGTCCAAGTCGGTCTTACAACTTGCAGCTTTCTATGTATAGGTATAGGTGAGGAGCATCGAAAACTCGAAGCTCCTCGGTAAGAAACTATTCCAAGCTCTCGGCCAGGCGTTGTACCGTGTGTTGCACCTGTACGTTCGCACCACGTTTATCGAGGCCACCCCTAATCTGCATCACGCAGCCGGGGCAGTCAATCAGTACTAACGGGGCGCCAGTCTGCTGAATGTTGTCGAGCTTACGGTTCAGGATCGGCGCGGAGATTTCGGGAAGCTTGAGCGTGTAAGAACCGCCCATGCCACAGCACATATCACTTTCCTGCATCTCCACCAGTTCATTCCCGGCTTTTTGCATCAAGTTGCGGGGAGCCTGTTCGGCCCGGAGCGTTCGCTTAAGGTGGCACGAGTCGTGGTACGTGAACTTTGTTTTCTCGACGTCAGCTTTCAGCTTAAGGCGCCCTTGCTCCAAGAGTTCATTAGCGAGGGTAGAGAAGTCCTTCGTCTTCGCCGCAAGCTTGCGAGCTGCCTCCAGTTCCTCTGTACGCCCGGTAGCTTCGAGATTCGCTATGAAATCCTGCTTCAGTGCGACCGTACAGGTGGGGCATGCCGACACTACATACTTCACATCGTCCTGGAGCAGAGCGCGAATATTATCGGCCGAATTCTGCGCCGCGACCTCGTACGCACCACTGTAGCGGGCGGGAGCTCCGCAACACGTTTGACCTTCAGGGAACGTCACTTCGATTCCCGCCTTGTTGAGCACCTTTACAACGGCCTCGCCCATCTCGGGATACGCGAAGTCGATCAGACATCCGCCGAAGAATGCAGCTTTCTCCGCACACTTCGGCTGTTGAATCTTACGAATGCGATCGCGGAAGGGCTCTTCGGCTATGGTCGGTAGGGATCGGAACTCAGTCATGTTGCTGAGGAACATCGGCAGGTGGCGGATGAATCCCTGCTTTGCGAAGGGCTTTTGTGCAATGGACGCCGCACGCAACATGGTGTGGAACATTCGCCGATTGTTCACGACGGAGAAGATCGCCTTCTGCACCATTGGCTGACCTTGCTCCACTGCTAAGCGGCGACGGAGTTCGAGAATCAGATCTGGGATATCAATTTTGCCTGGGCAGACATCTCTACAATTCCCGCATTGAATGCACAGGCTCTGAATCTCATCTGATTCCTTGAGTGCTCCGAACCACGCGGTGAGAATGGTTCCAATTCCACCGGTATAAACCTTTCCGAAGACATGCCCGCCGACCAGACGGAACACCGGACAAACATTCAGGCAAGATGCACAGCGAATACATTGCAGCGCCTGATTGAAGTGCGGATCGGCGGCCATTTCAGTGCGCCGATTGTCCATCAAAATGATGTGCAGCTCTTTCGGCGTTCCATCTGTGTTTGGCACGGGACCACTGATGATCGACACATAGCTCGTCAGCAACTGGGCGGTAGCGCTTTTCGGTAACGCGGTCAGGATTGGGGCGATGTCCTCGAAGTGCTCGACCAATTTTTCGAGGCCCACGACAGCAACATGAATTCGCGGCAGAGTCGTTGTGAGCCGCGCGTTGCCTTCGTTCGTGACGATCACGATGCTGCCCGTGTCGGCGACGGCGATATTCGCACCGCTGATACCCATGTCGGCGGCGAGAAACTTCGAACGCAGCTTGCCACGCGCGAACTTCACCAGCTTCGGGATGTCTGGCTTCTGGCCTTCTTCCACCTTATCGCTGAAGACCTCGGCGACTTCTTCCTTGGTCATGTGGATGGCGGGCATGACCATGTGCGACGGAGTCTGTCCCGCGAGTTGGATGATCCACTCGCCAAGATCGCTCTCCTGCACCTCAATGCCAGCTTTCTCCAGATGCTGATTGAGGTGGATCTCTTCGGTGGCCATCGACTTCGACTTGACGATGCTCTTTACGCCTCGCTCTTGCGCGAGGCGGAGAATGTAGTCTTTGACGTCCTTTGGGCTGCTGGTTCGGAATACTTTGGTGCCGCGTGACTCTGCAGCGCGAGCGAACTTATCAGCCAGTTCGTCCAAGTGTTGCGCCGCTTCGGACTTTACGCTGGCAATCTGAGTACGGAGAGCCTCGAAGTCAATGCCTTCGTATGCCTTTGCACGACCTGCTCGATAGGCGACGGAGAAATTTCCCAACGCTCCAGTCAGACTCGGATTCGACAACGCATCGAGAATCTTTTGCTTGAATTGCTGATTCATGCCGCCACCTCCATGTCGTCGATCATGACGATGATGAGCCGCTCGGGACCATGTACCCCGATTGTGAGTACACGCTCAATATCAGCGGTGCGGCTGGGGCCGGTGATGAATGAAAGATAAGCGGACTTGTGTGGATCAATGCGAGTGAGTACCGTCGGCATGTCCGGCAGGAGAGAAGCAATAGGAACGATAGCGATATGAAGCAGCGGTAGTGTTGAAACGAGGCGGGCGTCAAGGGCATCGGCGGCTTGTACGAGTGTTCCGGTGTTTGCCAGCGCCCACTCCATCTCGCTAACGCCAACTTTGGCATCTGCTGCGAGTTCGCGTGTGACCGCAAATTTCAGTCCAGGAATGGACGCTTCCAACTCTTCTCTTTCTGATTCGTTGAGCAGAGGTCCAGAAGCCCATACGGCATGGCAACGTGGTTCGTTGCTAACGCCTTCTTCACGTAGAAGGCGTGCAATCAACTCAATGGCGGCCATTTTGTTTGGGACCCTCTGTACCTGCGCACTGACTGCCTCAGCACGCATCTTGAATAAGTCGAACATTGCGGGAGACTCTGCAATTGCGCTCATGAAATTCCTCTAATCGGCGCAAATCGGCGGAGAACTGGAGTTCATCCGCCGATCACGCGCTCCGCAATCTGCTCCGGGGGACGAGCGATTGCTACGTCTATTTAGCGCACGACCAAATGTGTGAACGGATAAACGTACGCCATCATGAAGATCAATGCACCAACTAATGCTGCCAGCGCTATGGAGTGTAGGAATACGTAGCGCAGAATGCTGCCCTCATGTCCGTACCACTGAGTCGCCGTGGATGCTACCACAATACTCTGCGCGTCGATCATCTTGCCCATTACGCCGCCCGTGGTATTTGCCGCAGCCATAAGTTCAGGAGATACACCGATCTGCTGAGCAGTGATCTTCTGGAGGCTGCCAAACAGCACGTTGGACGAGGTGTCGGAACCTGTAACGGCCACACCCATCCATCCCAGCATTGTGCCGAAGAACGGATACAGGTGCCCCGTCCGCGCGAAAGCGAGACCGAGGCAGGCGTCGAGGCCCGAATAGCGCGTGAGCATGCCGATTCCGAGCATCGCGGCAATCGTCAGCAATGAGAAGCGGACCTTGACGAGCGTGTGTCCGAAAACAGAGAAGATCTTGCCGAGGCTTTGTCCCATTAGCAATCCGGAGATGATTGCTGCGAGCAGAATTCCGGTGCCCGTTGCACTGGCCCAGTTCAGGCCAAAGATCGCCGGTTCCTTTGTGGGCTTGGGGACGACTGGTTGAACGCGTTCAACCGCATTATGCAGCACGGTAACTTTGAATTGCGGATTTGTAATCTCGCTCGGCTTAGTTTTCCAATTGGCCGTGGACGTGAAGACTTTTTCCGGGGTATTCATCCACAGCTTTCCCGTCTGGGTTCCCCAGATGAACACGATAACGCTCAAGATGACCCAAGGGATCCAAGCCTGAGTGATTTCCTTGCGGGAAAATACAGGTTGGACGTGACCGTTTGCCGCAGCAGCCTGCTCTTCTTCTTCCTGGCCCTCGAACTTCCATATCTTCTTGGGTTTCCAAATCAGAAGGAATCCGGTAAGGCAGATCATGGAAACTACAGCCGCGGTGACATTAACAACCCACGGGCCGTGCATATTGGAAACCAGAAGCTGAGGAATTGCGAAGGTTACACCTGCAACCAAAATTGCGGGCCAAACTTCAATCATTCCTTTGAACCCGGCAAATGCCCAGACAAGCCAGAAGGGAACCAGGATACAGAAGGGCGTGAGGATGCGTCCGGCCATAGCCGAGAGCACAACTTCGCTGAAGCCGGTGACCTTGGCAAGAGCGATGATCGGAGTACCCAGAGCGCCGAATGCGACGGGCGCGGTGTTCGCGATCAGCGACAGTCCTGAAGCTTGCAACGGCTTGAAGCCCAAACCGATGAGCAAAGCGGCCGTGACAGCGACCGGGGTGCCGAATCCAGCGGCACCTTCAAAGAATGCACCAAAGCAAAAAGCGATCAGCAGCAACTGCAGTCGGCGGTCCTTGGTGATACCAGTAAGGCTATGTTGCAACACGGTGAAGCGTCCGGACTCGACCGTCAGTTGATACATGAATATGACGTTGAGAACGATCCAGCCGATAGGGAACAGTCCATAACCCGCACCATAAACGGCGGTGGCTGCTGCCAGTCGGGCAGGCATATGAAAACCAATTATGGCTGTCAGTAATGCTGCGGTCAGTCCAGCGAGTGCTGCGTAGTGAGCCTTGACATGGCCGAAAGCCAAGGTTCCGAGCAGTACCACGATGGGTATGGCTGCGATGATTGTCGACAGGAACCAGTGTCCGGTTGGGTTGTAATTCTGTTGCCAGGCACCGCTGAGCGCGGGTGCCCGAAGTATGAGGACGGAAGCTATAACGCCCAGCACAACAACAAGTGCTGCAGCAAGATAATTAGGTTTGGGATGAGAAGGCGTTGGGCTTGGTCGAGCTGAGTTCGGCGAGAGGGTCGTAGAGCTCAAGTGGGACCTCCATTGCAGAGCCTGAGCAACAATGGGTCATCAAACCCCTTTCCAGCATTCAGGCGGCGTTGCAATTGCCGAGACATTACTACAGGTCTGCTTGTCAGACAAGATGATTTTATGATTGACCAAAATATTTTTTATACCTATCCTGCTCCGTGATTCGACCTATGGTTTCTAACCCATTGACTGCGTTAGGTCCGGTTCCGCGTGCTACCTTGAGCGAACAGGTAGCCAAACATTTGGCAGCCCGAATCACCGCGGGAGATTGGAAACCCGGTCAACGCTTACCTTCCGAATCAGACCTCTGCAAAGCTTTCAACGTAGGTCGTTCGACCCTTAGAGAGGCACTTACCTCTTTAGCCTTTATCGGTCTCATTCGGGTACGTGCAGGTGGCGGAACCTTTGTAGCTGATAAACCCTCGGCTTACTTAACTACTGCTTGGTTGAACGAAGGACTACTTACCACGGAGAAAGCCTTCTTCGAGTTCGCGGAGGCTCGTCTTATTCTCGAAAGCGAGCTCGCTGCTCTTTGTGCTGAGCGTATCACAATTCAGGAAATGGAAGAGATCGAGCTTCTGTTGAGAAGAATGAACAGCGTTGTTCCTGACTCGAAAGAATTCGCCAGACTGGACCTGGCGTTTCACCTCGCTGTCGGCCAAGCAGCTAAGAACAACGTGTTGAATTCGATTCTGTCCGAAGTGCGAGAACAGACTATGGAGCTGATCAGCAAGATTCTGCTAGTACAAGAGGCTATGGAGAATGCAGTACGTGGTCATGCGAGGATCTTGCAAGCATTGCGGCAGCATAGTCGTGCTAGAGCGCGCGATGCCATGCGGGAACATCTGCAATCATTCCAGCGTGGCTACCGAGTTCTGTTTGATGATGCGGGAACGAAGAGGACTGCTTAAGTTAGCGAAGGTATCGAGTCATCAAGAGGAGAGTACGAAGCTTGATCAAAGCCGAGGTCGACAAGCCCGATGCGTCGAAATTAGGAGACAACGACGAAAGCGGTTTCGAGTGCTCATCGCCAACAGGTTGGGCCTTACTTTCTTTTCCAACAGTTCTAACTTGCTCCCTTGTTTATCTTGTCTTCATCCTGTCGCGGCGGAACATCGCAGACCCCGACCTTTGGTGGCATCTGCGCAATGCTGAGCGCTTGATCACAACTGGTCATCTTCCAGTAAGGGACACCTACTCGTACACAGTCTCGGGTGCAGCAGTAGTTCCATCGGAATGGCTTTCAGAGCTTCCTTACTATTTTGCGTACACACGGGGCGGGTTCCTCGCTGTGTTCCTGCTCGTGTTCGTCTTGACCGGATTGATCGTTCTGGGAATTTTCAGACTTAGCCATGTCGCGAGCGGAGACGTTAAGAACTCCTTTCTCGTGACGGTGGGAGCCGCTGTACTTGCATCAGTTTCAATGGGCGCCAGGACTCTCCTGTTCGGATGGTTGATTCTGATCTGCTTGATGTTGGTGCTGGAACGCTTCCGCAGTGGCAGGGCGGGCGCGTTGTGGTTAGTGCCGCCGTTGTTTTGCATTTGGATTAATTGCCATGCATCCTGGCCAATGGGGATGCTGGTCCTTGCGCTCTTCATCGCCTCGGGGCTCGTGGAAGGTGAGTGGGGCCGAGTTGTGGCAAAACGCTGGTCGCGTCGCCAGGTCCGTCAACTTTTGATTACGGCCTGTGCGTCGGCTGGGGCGCTGTTTGTGAACCCTCTTGGGTATCACCTGGTTCTCTATCCGTTCCAGGCAATGTTCGACAAGCATTCGGGCGTGTACATGACGTCTGAATTCGCTTCCGTCGACTTTCACACCGCTTGGGGAAACGTGGCGATGTCACTGATCATCGGCACGCTCTTGATCGCCGTCTTTTCTTCACGCAAATGGCGAGTCGACGAGGCCGGTCTCACAGTTATCGCGTTTTACTACTCCCTTACATACATTCGGTTCCTGTTCCTTGCCGGCATATTGCTCGCACCTGTGTTCGCAAGACGATTCAAGTTGATGGAGCCCTACAAGCCGGGATCTGACAAGCCGCTCCCAAACGCCATAGCGCTTGTGATATTGCTTGGGCTTTTCGTCGTAAGCTTGCCATCTAGCTCCGGGTTTCAGAACTACGTGAAATATCCAGATGGCGCAGTCGCATATAAGAAGTCCAACAATTTAAGGGGACGCGTATTCAACGATTGGGTCTGGGGTGGATACCTGATCTGGACGATGCCTGAGCAGAAGGTATTCATCGACGGTCGCGCTGATCCATACGGTGGAGATAATGGCGTCTTCGCGGACTACTGGGCAGTGGTCACAAACAACGACGCTCAGGCCTTGTTGGACAAGTACGAGATTGAGTACGTACTTATATCGAGTGAGAGCACGCTGGCGAAATCTTTACAATCAAGTCCGAATTGGGGGGTAGCGTATCAGGACTCTGTGAGTGTTCTCTTTCATCGTGAATTTCACGCACAACAAGATCATTGATTCGGGGACACTTCAATCGTGTGTCTCTGGCCTGCATCTAACAATTCAGGGCGCGCATCACGTCTTTGTATTCCATTGCGTGGCCCTCTGTGTTGTGTTACATAGATCGTGCTTTCCGTTCCAGGCTTGAGGGGGCAGGATGCGCCAACTGAATGGAGTCATTCAACTTTCCATTGTCGTCCCGTGTTTCAACGAAGAGGAAGTAATTCAGGAAACCAACCGCCGACTCGTAGAGGCCGTTGAAAATATCGGTTGCTCGTTTGAAATCATCTATGTGGATGATGGCAGTGTTGACCATTCAGTGGCGATAATGGGTGAAATGCAGTCGAAAGATAGCCGTATCCGCGTTGTGCAGCTCTCACGCAACTTCGGACACCAGGTTGCGATTACGGCGGGACTCGAGCATGCTTCCGGTGACGCGGTGGTGCTCATTGATGCGGACCTTCAAGATCCCCCAGAGCTAATCACTCAGATGGTCGAGCGTTGGATAGAAGGCTGGGATGTTATCTACGGAGTTCGAACTGACAGGGATGGCGAATCGCTATTCAAGACGCAAACGGCCAAGTGCTTCTATCGCTTGATGAACGCCCTTTCCAGCACAGAGATTCCGCTCGATACGGGCGACTTCCGCCTTATTGATCGAAAGGTAGTGGATGCTCTGTTGTCCATGCCCGAGAGAGATCGGTTTCTTCGCGGCATGATCACGTGGGTCGGCTTTCGGCAAACGCCTTTGTACTACCGCCGAGCTCCGCGATATGCGGGCAGCACTAAGTACCCTTTGAGCAGAATGCTGCGATTCGCTCTTGATGGCGTGTTTTCATTTTCAGTCGTCCCCTTGAAACTCGCGACCCTGCTGGGTCTCACATCCTCATTGCTGGCGTTGATCGGTGGCGTGCTGGCTGTTGCCAATCGGGTATGGACCAACCACTGGGTAGTAGGGTGGACCAGTCTCTTCCTCGCGGTGCTCTTTATGGGAGGCGTGCAGCTTACGTGTTTCGGAATCGTCGGAGAGTATGTGGGGCGCATCTACGGCGAGTCGAAGCATCGACCTTTGTACTTTGTCCAAGAGCGATTGGGATTTTCTACCCAGGCCTCATCGGCCAGGAAAGTGGCGGCAATGGGAAGGAATTAGCGATCCTCAAAACTCGGACAAGCTACCTCGTTCCTGACCATATAGAAAAACGCCCACTCAGATCTAGTCTTCATGTTCAAAGTTCGGCAACTTCGGTAGTGCCGAGTTATGTATTCAACAAGTGGATCTGACGCCAGTGCGGAGAGCGGCGTTGATGGCCAGATACCAACCGCCTTCCTTGGAAAGTCCGTGTCGAGCAGGATTACTGGAGTTTGCTTTGATTCCAAATCGTGAATGGCCAGCGCATATTGGTCGGGCGATGCCATTCCTGGCTGAAGGAAATCGAAGCGAGTCGCATTGAGAGTCCCAGTGATGTAGTAGTAAAAAGGCTGGTATGGGTGCACATAGATCTCTCGGCCTCGCGCGACGGTGTTTCTAATATATAGCTCCACTTCATCCTGGACTGCGGCTCGCCCACGACCCACACGAGTGTCGATCGTCGTGTGTGAGGCGCGTGCTTTCATAATAGGTGCCGCGCCGAAACCTCCAAACGAGAACAGTAATGCCAAGGCAATGAAGGATCGTAACGAATGCATATGCGGCAAAGTTGACGGCTTGATGTCGAGCGTGGCGGGTACAAGGTACATGAAGAGAGGGGCCACGTAGATCAGGTGCGTCATATCGGCTCGCTTGGTGTTCAGTATCGCGGCGAACACCCCAACGAACACGCAACCTCCGAGGACATACGCCTCAAGGAACCTGTTCCGCCCGTCACGGCGCAGAAGAAACATCGTCCAGATGGTGCTCGCCATCACAAGTAGAGGGAAGACAGAAATCAGAAAGATCGGGGAGGTAAAGATAAGGACCAGGCTTCTGACCACCCATGATCCGCTTGTGTATAGGTCAATCAAATTGGCCGAGTCTGCCCCTACGAAACCATAGGAGACTCTATTCACCACACTGTAGTGCCGCAGCGGCCATAGCCAAGTTTCTACCATCGCGCCCACAACATTGTGTGAGGCAAAATATGCGAGTGTGACCAGCATGGGGACGAAGAACCCAAGAGCGCCCCCCGCAATGGCGCGAAAGGAAACTAGCGTTCTTGTTCCCAATAAGGCGAGGGACGCTGCCGCGATACATAAACCAAGTCCGAGGCCGGCACCTTTTGATTCTTCAGTTAAGAAAGTCAGAGCAGTAAAGAAGCCCACCGGGACCGACCAGATCGCATTGGAGGACTCGAGCAATCGATGTGCGCAATACACGGCGACCAGCGCCAGCACCGTGCTGTCCCAATTGTGCAGCACCACGAAGCGACCCGGCATAGAACTAACGACGAGACACGCAGCAATAAGAGACGCGCTTCTGCCACACATCCTTCGGGACAGCAGATACGTTAAGGAAGCGAAGAGTCCGCCAAACGCCAGGAGCACCGTTCGGGCAACTACGAGCGAGTCGCCGAAAAGTTTGAATGCAGCGGCTGTGAGGTAAAACGAACCCAATGTGTAAAACGCGAAGAAATCTCGATAGGGAAGCTGTCCATGTAGAATCCGCTCGGCACCTAGGAGTGAAAAACCCTCGTCAGCATTGAACCAAATGTAATCGCGCAAAGGCCAAAAGCAGAGAACCGTAATCGTGAAGAGCCCTGCTGCAATGCAATGATCGCGCACATCAGTCCCAGCGGGGGGCTGTAGCGATCGGGAGAATGTCTTTTCCGGTTGTGCCGGGACCGTGCCACTCAAGTGCGTCATGAATCATCCTGTCTGCTGAGTTGTTGTTTGACGTCGGATAGTTGCGTGGTACGATCCATTCACGATGCTGACGGCCGCCGAGAAAAGGTTCACCGCATTCTGTATCGTGATGGTGGTTCTTGTCCACTTGCTTTTGCTCATGATGCAGTGGACGAATATCCAGGCGGCTCGTCCTGATTTTGCGGCGTTATACGCGTCTGGAAAGTTGGCGCATGAAAGCGTGCCAGGTGTCGTTCGAATTGGTGGGACCGCAGTTCCAGCAGATTCCCTTCACCCTCCTATCGAGTTATTGATCTTCGCACCGTTGTCTAATCTTCAGTATGCGACTGCCTTCCTCGTATGGTACGCGTGCAACCTTCTGATGGTGCTCAGTGTGCCGTTCCTGCTGCTTAAGCACATAGAGAAGATGCGGCCGTGGACTGCATACATTGCCGTCTTGGTGGGAACGTTTTTCCCGGTGCTTCTGACTGTTGTGCAGGGGCAGGACTCGATACTGCTTCTGTTTGTTCTCACTATTTCATATTGCCAAGTCAAGTCCGGGCGACCATTTGTCGCCGGCTTGCTTTTGGCCATTGGCATGATCAAGTTCACGTTGGTAATTCCGATCGCTATAGCATTTGTGGCGGTCAGGAATTGGCGCCTGTTGGCGGGGGTTGCCATAGGTCTGCTTGCACTCGTTGCCAGCACAGTACTGGAGTTCGGTACAACCGGCATGCTGAGATATTGTGGGTTTGTCGCGCGAGAGGCGTCCTCAAACTCTGTGACGGTTGAAACCTCCTTGCAGGAATTGCTAATGCCGAACTTGCGAGGAGTTATTCATCTCGTCGCAAACGGCATACTTACACGATCTGCAACCAACATGCTGGTAGTCGCCATCTCTGTCGCCATTCTGATTGGGGTAGGGATGAAGTGGACAAGGCTGAAGCAATATGGCCATGACTTTGATCTTCTCTTCTCGATGCAGATCATCACGGCCGTGCTCGTCAGTTATCACTTGTTTGTGCATGATGCCAGTGTACTTGTATTGCCGATTCTGCTGATTGCGAATCTTGCTGTCGATGATCGTAAGAGATTTTCACTCTTTGCCATTGCTTGCGCGGTTTTGTATGGAGTTCCGTTTGTAGGAGGTTTACGCCTGAGTATGCCCATGTTCTTCTTTTCCTGCGTCGGGCTATTGTGGAGTGTGTGGAACCTGCCGACCAAAGAGCCTGTTTGGGAAAGTGCGGGCAAGCAGGCCATTTGCAAAGCAGGAGCAGACAGGAGATACGATTCAGGGTGAATGTGTGCGAATCTAGCCTCCGGAGATCATCGCGTGAGTACAGCAGCCAGCGAAAGAAAGTCCGTTTATAGGTGGGACACATGCCCGAAGAACTCTCGACGCCAGTTCGATTCCAAGCTTCCATTCGCCAATCCAATTCAACACCAAGGAAACGAAATTCCGTGTCACGATGGATACTGCCATCCATCGCCGACGTCTTCTTCTTGGTGTTGTTCGTACTGCTCGTATTCACTGCGATGAGTAGCGGACTATTGGGTGACGCCGACACGGGTTGGCACATTCGGACTGGAGAGTTCATTCTTGCCTCCCACTCTGTACCTCGCATTGACTTGTTCTCCTACACCAAAGTTGGGGAGTCCTGGTACGCATGGGAGTGGCTCTATGATGCGGTGATTGCAGCAGTTCACAAAGCCGCGGGTCTGAACGGCGTCGTCCTATTTACGGCGTTGGTGATCGCAAGCACCTTTTCGCTCTTATTCCGGCTTGTCTTGCAACAGAGTCGAAACTTTGCTGTGGCGCTTGCCTCGACATTGCTGGCCGCCGCAGCTTCGCAAATCCACATGCTCGCGCGTCCGCATGTCCTAAGCTGGCTGTTTACCCTGCTGTGGGTAGACGCGCTGTATCGATTTCTAGAAGGGAAGCGTGTTGTACTGTTCTTTCTGCCTCCGTTGATGCTGCTTTGGGTGAACACTCATGGTGGTTTCATCATGGGGCTTGCGATACTCGCACTATTTGGCGTCGCCGACGTGTGGCGATACTTGGTCGCTGGGGGCAAAGAGGTGCGCCAGAGATTGTTGGATTTGACGACGGTATTTGTAGCGTGCGCCGGCGTCACCCTGTGCACACCTTATGGATACAAGCTGCACATTCATGTATACGAGTACCTCTCGAATGGCTTTTTAATGGACTCGATCGACGAGTTTCTGTCACCAAACTTTCATGTGCCCGGATTCGGATACTTTGAGGTAGTCATCGCTCTAGCCATAGTGGCGCTTCTGGTTAAGAGAGATCGAATCACTTCAACAGAGCTGGTGCTGGTGCTCTTTGCGATTCACGCCGGACTATATGCGCAGCGCAATATTCCAATCTCGGCGATCATGATCAGCGTCGCGGTGGCTCAGTTGTTTTCGACACCATCGTCGCAAGTTATCCAAATTTCATGTCCGGGCATGTTGAATCCCACTTTGAGGGCCATGGGCGACATATCTCGTAGCATGGGAACGATGGAGCGCCAGTTCCGTGGGCACACCATCGCGGTAATCACTGTGATTGCGTCGATAGCAGTTGCGCTTCACGGGGGGCGCGCATTCTCAACTCAGCTCATGTCCGCACACTTCAGTGAGAAGCGGTTTCCAGTTAATGCCGCCGAATTCATCGCCCGACGAGGGATTCACGATCACATGTTCAACACCGACGCTTGGAGCGGTTACCTTATTTACCGACTTTACCCTGGGTTTAAGGTCTACTTCGATGATCGGCATGACTTCTATGGAGAACAATTCGCAAGGCAGTACGTCAAGGTGAACAATGTCAGTCGCGAGTGGCGTGAGCCACTAGAGAAGAACGAAGTACGCTGGGTGTTGTCGGCTGTCTCGTCTCCACTTTCCAGCGTCCTCAGACAGAGCAGTGAGTGGACGGTGATATATGAGGATGGATTGGCAGTGATTTTTTCGCGAGTGTCGCATTCCCAAAAGTGAAAAATGTAGAAACCGATGTTTCCGCTCGCACAAAGCGGTAATTCCACTCGCGTACGCATTTAGCGCAGGTTATCAAACTGGAACCGAGAAGAAGTGCACCTGATTACCTCTAGTTACGACATCGTTTCTGATCAATCTTGAAGTGTAGTTACCGAAGGTTACTCTGGAATGTGGCAGGTAAACCAAAGGTACAAGTGCGCCAGCACCCGCCTAAGTTCATGGTTGACTTTCCAGAGCTTCTGGCCGATAGTTCGCCTTGCGCAGAAAGGCGCGGGATTCGGCGGCAAGTAACCAGATTCTCGCTTGCCCTCAAAGCAGGGGTGGAAATTCGCCCTGTGAGGCCTACGACGGTGTTCGGTTGTTCTCCCCCAAAGTGCACACCGTCTACGTTTTTTCCTTACAACTCGGAAGCAGCAACTCTCATCTGAGTTAAGTAGTTTTCTCTAACCTATCAACGCTGTGCGCTGAGGAGGAGTTGAAGTGAACCCACGAATTCTCAACCTACTCCGGACTTTACATCGCGACGAATCAGGTCAGGATTTGATCGAATACGCGCTCGTAGCGGCGCTCATTGCTTTCGGCGCTGTAGCGGCAATGACCACTCTGGCCGGAAACATCAACTCTGCTTTCTCTGTTATTGGGTCGAAGTTGACCGCAGCTGTGAGCTAGTCGGTTTAGTGCCGGCTGGCGGTTTTTGCTCATTCTTTGGTCCGGACTTCCGGGCTAATGTTTAACCCATATCACTTGGTAAGGAGATCTCCGAATGAAAGCTAGTCTCTTACGCACCCTTCGCGCTCTGCACAATGACGAGTCCGGTCAGGACTTGATTGAATATGCTCTGGTGGCGGCTTTGATCGCTTTCGGCGCTGTCACCGCTATGGGAGCATTGTCTGGAAAGATCAATTCCGCTTTCTCGATTATCGGCTCAAAGCTGACCTCGAGCGTAAGCTAGCCCGTGCTGATCCTACCGGGGTGAATACATCCCGGTCCATTGACACGCCGGAACACGAGGCGTTGCAAGATGGTTCGGAGGTTTTCCAGGGGCGCATTGCTCACAAGGCGCTCCTGGCCATCTCCAAAAGTGTTTCGGCGATTGAATGAAATGTGTGGTTCGTTTTTGAAGGTGGGCCTGGGGAATTTTCAATGACGACTGAGCATTTGTTTGTCGGGTGTGCTTTAGCAGTTGCTCTGGTAGGTGGCGTCACGGACGTGGCCAGCCATAAAATTCCGAATTTGCTCACTTATGCTGCTTTTCTGGTAGCCATCATTGGACGGGGCGTGCTACAGGGCTGGCATGGCCTCACGAGCGCTGTATTCGGTGCGCTAATCGGCGGCGGCATATTCCTCTTGTTCTTCTTGATCCATGCAATGGGCGCCGGCGACGTCAAATTGATTACTGCTGTTGGTGGTCTCGCTGGTTCCAGCCTAGCGCTTCAAATATTGCTCGCTTCGGCTATCGCCGGTGGTGTCCTGGCGGTGATCTATGCCGTGTGGCGACGTAGGCTTCGCGCAACTTTCGTCAACGTTGGAGCGCTGATCAAGTTCCATGCAACAGTCGGCGCAGAGGTTCATCCGACCTTGAACCTTTCTAATCCCGATGCCGTCCGCCTTCCGTATGGCGTGGCTATTGCGGCTGGGGTTCTGTATTCAGCAGTTGGATTCTACTGCCGAGGTGGCTTATGAACTCGAAACGAATTGCATTGGCGCTTGTGTTGGCTGTGGCCATCGCGGGAGTTGTGAGCTACGCCTTCTACTCACGTATGCGTTCGCAACAGGCCGTTACTTGTTCGACCGTGAAGGTTGTCGCGGCGACAAAGCCGTTGAGTGCCGGATCTCCGATCGGTGCTGACAGCGTGGCTCTTATCGATTGGCCTTCCAGCATGCCTCTTACCGGCGCCTACTCAAAGATAGAGGACATAGTCGGGCGATCGGTTATCTATCCTATCGATCAGCATCAGCCCATCCTCGAGCATGATGTCGCGTTGGCGGGCTCCGGCATTGGCCTCACTGTGAAGATCCCGGAAGGCATGCGCGCAGTTTCGGTCCGATCCAACGATGTGGTCGGAGTGGCCGGATTTCTATATCCAGGATCACACGTCGACGTGCTAGTGACCTCGAGGGTCGACAATTCTCCGAATCCCATCACGCAGACAATTCTCTCTAATGTCGAAGTGCTCGTGGCAGGTCAAAGGATCGAACCCGATCCGCAGGGAAAACCGGAGACGGTCAATGTTGTTACGCTGCTTCTGAAGCCCCAAGATGGCGAGAAACTTGTATTGGCTTCAACTCAAGGCTCTGTACAGTTTGTATTGCGCAACGGTGCAGACCAGAAGCAAACGGACACGAAGCCGGTGAATATGGCGGACGTGATGACTGGCACTAACAAGCCCGTTCAGGTGGCGGAGAGGAAACCCGTGGTGGTGAAGGCTCCTCCTCGCGTTGTTAAGCCAGCCGTGTTTTATGAGGTTGAGACCATCGCTGGTAGTAAGAGGTCGGTCGATAAGTTTGAGTAAGTTTTGATTCCACAAAGAGGAAACTCGAAATGCGAGCACTTCACCCTGTGGTTAATTCGGCAGTTGCCCTCTTTCTGCTAGCTACGGCTTTGCAAGCCGCACAGGCGCAAACGCCTGCAGGACAGACAGCAAATCCTCCGGCGGCCGCGCCAAAGGTCGAGACACCGGATCAGGAGCAGCAAATCGGCCAAGCGACATTTGCGCCGGAGACTCAGTCGGTACATATTCAGGTTGGCCGATCTATCGTTCTGAATACTCAGTCACGGTTGCGCCGTATTGTCGTAAGTAACCCCAATGTGCTCGATACAGTAACGGTCAGCACTACTCAGGTGGTTGTAACTGCAAAGAATCCAGGTAGCAGCAGCCTTGTAATGTGGGATGAAGGCTCAAACGCGCGAATATTGGATGTGTATGCTGATGTAGATGTTTCAGGTTTACGTGACAGCATCAAGGCTGCATATCCCAACCAGAACATAAAGGTCGAAGCAGAGCAAGGTCGCATACTGGTCAGTGGAAGCGTCAATAGTAAGTCTGTCGCTGACGACATTCAGAGGATGGCTGCAATTTACTCGAAGGATGTTGTTGACTCGATGACAGTCGACCTTCCGCATGAAAAGCAGATCATGTTGAAGGTACAGTTCGCCGAAGTCGATCGGGTTAAGCTCGATCAGTACGCTTTCAATCTTCTGAGCACGGGCGCTGCGAACACCCCTGGAACGATCACCACCGGCCAGTTCGGTGCTGCAACCCTTAGCGGATCGATCACAGGCGTGATCGGAGGATCGCTCAAAGGTTCCTCCACGAGTCTTACCCCTTCCAACCTGCTTAATGTGTTCCTGTTCCGTCCAGACTTGAATTTGGGCGCGACGATACAGGATCTGCAATCGAAGAACGTGCTGCAAATACTCGCCGAACCAAACATCATGGCCCGCAGCGGGCAGCCAGCACGGTTCCTTGCGGGTGGAGAATTTCCTTTTCCAGTGGTTCAGGGTGGGGCGGCTGGAAGCGCGGCCAGCGTAACAATACAATTCAAGCCATTCGGCGTCCGCCTGGACTTTACTGGCACAATTGACGGAAACACGGTGAAGCTGAAGGTAGCTCCGGAAGTCAGCACACTCGATTTCACCAACGCTGTGACTATCTCCGGGTTCCAAGTCCCGGCCCTTTCGACAAGGCGCGCTGAGACAGAGGTCGATCTGCTTAGCGGTCAGAGCTTTGGTATTGCAGGGTTGCTGGACAAGCGTACAACCTTGCAGATGAGCAAACTGCCAGGCTTTGCGGACATTCCCGTGATCGGAACATTATTCAAATCTAAGTCTATAAGCCGCTCCAATACGGAACTCTTGGTGATGGTGACGCCCGTCGTCATAGATCCGGTAAATGAAGCCGCTCATGCTACATCACCACAACCGCCCGAAATGCCCGTGAACAATTTGGGCACAGGTGAGTTTGATCGCACGATACAGAAGAAGTCGAGTTCGGCTCAGAGCACGACTAATAACAAGTAATCACGAGGTAGCAAAACGTGAGCACCCTAATTCCTCAAGCCTCTCGTCGCACGTTGGGCATCGTGACTGTCTCGGTCGACAAACGGGCCGCTGCAGGTTTGCGTGAGATTATTGACTCGCTTCCTGGATTTGAAATTACAGGCGAACTGGACCACTACGCAGGCAGTGATGTTGCGCTTATGCAGGACCTTGTGCAGAGACAGCCCGATGTGTGTGTCCTAGATTTCGACAACAATCGCGAGAGTGCGGCACGCCGGGCCGAGCAGATTAAGAATGCAATGCCTATGACGGCTGTATTCGCTTTTTCGGCCGATTCGCACCCTGAACGCATCATCGATGCCATGCGCTCAGGGTGTTCGGAGTACCTGCTTAAGCCACTAGCGAGAGAGCGGGTTGTTGAGGCGCTAGTGAAGCACGAGCAGAAGAAGCGGGAACGTGCTCCTCAAGGTAACAAGGGGAAGGTCTACACATTTGTTGGCGTAAAGGGAGGAACCGGCGTAACAACTGTAGCTACTCATATCGGCACTTTCGCGGCGCAAAGCGGGATCAAAACGCTGCTCATCGATCAGCATCCCGATCTAGGCGATGTGTCGGTATATCTCAGCTTAGGTAAGCACCAGTACCACTTCTTTGAGTTAGTGCATAACGTTCATCGACTCGACTCGGAGCTGTTACAGGGCTTTGTTACAAAGCACTCATCGGGCCTTCATGTCCTTGCCGCACCGGATTCGTTCGGGGCTGCGACGAAGGCTTCAGAGACTGCGTTAGAGAGCACGTTGGAATTTCTTCGGGAAGAGTATGAACTGGTTCTCATTGACTGCGCACCCGGACTGAACGCCTATAACGTCGGCGCTATTGACCGCGCGGATGCGGTGTTTCTCGTGGCTTCTCCGGAACTTCCGTCTATACGAAACCTCGTTCGGTACCTTGAGCACCTGAAGCGCTTCAACTGCCCGCAAGAAAAGACACGCGTAGTAATTAATAGGTATGACAAGCGATCGGCGATTCGCGAGGATCAGATTGAGAAGACGATACGCATGCCAATAGCTTTCGTCGTTCCGAACAGTTATGCGGAAGTTGTAAACGCGATCAACAGCGGTACGCCAATATCTCAGAATTCAAAGTCGGATCTGGCTGCGACTATCCGGAGGTGGGTCGATACGCTGGTCGAGAGAACCACGCCGGGAGCCACAAAACAAGAATCTAAACGCCTGCTGGGAATACTGGGCCTGTAGATATTTTGGGGGCATTGAGAAGGCAAAATGGCAACTTTCGGCGACACCACTAGAAACAGTGTTCTGGAGTATGACCAGGGAACCCGAAGGGACCTGAAGCCCAAAGCGTATCAAGAAATGAAGTCCGCGATCCATCGCGACCTCCTCAGCCGTGTCGATCTCGAGAAGCTGAATTACCTCGACGACAACCACGCGCGCAGCCAGATACTTGCGGTTATTCAAGACCTGGTGGCGCACTCAAATACGCCGCTGAGTGCATCGGAGCGCGAGCGACTGTCACGCGAGGTTCTGGACGAGGTGTTTGGTCTTGGTCCTTTGGAACCGTTGCTACAGGATCCGACCATCAGCGACATCCTGGTAAACACATACGCAAGCGTATACGTGGAACGCGGTGGATTGCTGGAACCGACGAACGTTGCATTCAAAGATAATCTGCACTTGATGCACATTATCGACAAGATCGTTTCTGGAGTTGGACGACGCGTCGACGAGTCGCAACCGATGGTCGATGCCCGCCTGCCAGACGGCTCGCGCGTCAACGTCATCATTCCGCCGCTGGCCGTAGATGGTCCGATTCTGTCGATACGCCGTTTTGGCACCATTCCTCTGGAGATTGAGGACCTGCTGGCAAACCACACTTTGACACCGCAGATGCGAGATGTCCTTCAAGGTGCGGTCGCATCGAGGCTGAACGTCGTTATCTCGGGCGGAACAGGTTCTGGCAAAACTACTCTGCTTAACGTGCTTTCGCGCTTCATATCGGAGAAGGAGCGGATTGTCACGATTGAAGATTCCGCCGAACTCCAGGTGAAGCAGGAGCACGTGGTCCGGCTTGAGTGCCGCCCGCCGAACGTTGAAGGCAGGGGTGCCGTGCACCAGCGCGAACTTGTCATTAACTCTCTCCGTATGCGCCCAGACCGCATCATCGTCGGCGAAGTCCGCGGCGAGGAAGCTTTAGATATGTTGCAGGCCATGAATACTGGCCATGACGGATCACTAACGACAATCCACGCAAACAGTCCGCGCGACGCCATTGCTCGTATGGAGACCATGGCGTTGATGGCTAACCTGAATCTGCCTGAGAAGGCCGTTCGTCAACAGATTGCCTCAGCGGTTGACGTTATCGTGCAGGTGTCACGTATGAGCGACGGCACAAGGAGAGTGACTCATCTTACTGAGATCACGGGAATGGATCAGGATGTGGTCAGCATGCAGGACATCTACCGCTATGAGAAGCGTGGGGTGGGAATCAACGGTCGTGTATTAGGAAGGTTTTATTCGACGGGCGTCACACCAAGGTTTGCGGAAAAGATTGTGGCATCCGGAATTCCCATATCGCCGAGTCTCTTCGACATGTCAGTCGAAGTGTAGCGCTGCCTGGAAAGGGTTCACGATGCTGATCCTACTGTTTGTATTGCTCTTGGTGCTGACCTTTGCCGTCGTTTTCATTATTACGAGCCCGAGCAAGAAAGAGAACGAGCTAGGGAAACGTCTCGCCGGACTCGATAGCGAGGGACTGACCGCCGATCAGGGCCTGGGGCCTGACATCTTGAAGCGGGAGGTTTACAGTGACCTCCCGATCGTTAATACCATACTGCAGCGAATCAAGATCGCGGCTGATATTGATGTCCTCATCAAGCAGGCGAACTCAAGCTGGACGGTTGGCCGTGTAGTGTTTGGGGCTCTTGTCTGCCTAGTTCTGGGCGGAGTAATCGCGGGTACATGGTTTCACAGTACCGCGATTGGCATTGTTCTGGGTCTGGTCGCGGCAAATGCTCCGTACATTTCTTTGCGAGTAAAGCGGTCGGCAAGATTGAACAAGTTCGCCTCCATCTTGCCCGACGCAATTGATCTCATGGCTCGTGCTCTTCGAGCTGGGCATGCCGTCACCGCGGCGATTGAGATGGTCGCTCGCGAGATTCCCGACCCGGTCGGCATGGAGTTTCGCCGAGTGTATGAAGAGCAGAACTTCGGGTTGCCAATCCGCGAAGCGCTGCTGCATCTTGCAGAGCGAGTTCCAGTCCCGGATCTGCAGTTCCTTGTCACCGCGATGTTGGTGCAGAAGGAAACTGGCGGCAATCTAGCCGAGGTCCTCGACAAGGCCGGTGCAGTGATCCGCGAGCGCGCTCGTCTTCTGGGTCAACTACGAATCTACACTGCTCAGGGAAGGTTAACAGGCTGGATCTTAGGGCTGTTGCCATTCATCGTCTTTTTACTAATGAACCTCATGAATCCCGGCTACGCCCACATCCTTCTTGAAGATCCAGTTGGCCGCAAGGCGATCTGGCTTGGACTTGGGCTCATGTCTATCGGTGTTTATCTCATTCGCAAGATCGTCGATATCAAGGTGTAGATCATGATCGGAATGATTATTGCCGTTGTTTTGACCTTCGTTCTGAGCCTAGCCCTTTTGCTGCTGCTGTTGAACGATAAGTCGCCGGTCGCGGCGAGATTAACCGCGATCGCAGCGCAGCAAGTCGAGGCCACTCCCGCACCGTCGAAGTCGGGTGTTGCGGTTGTCTCTCGTTTCACTGAATTCATCAAGCCACTACGTAAGATGATTGGGTTGGCGAACGACGATGAGATTGCAACCCGCCTTTCTGCGGCTGGCTATCGTGAGCGTGGCTATGTCGATTTGTACTTCACGGTGAAGTTACTTGGACCAGTACTGGGCGGTCTTATCGCAGGCTTCTTGTTGCGCGGCGAGAACGCCTTCCTGTATTTCCTCATCTTGGGCGCCATTGGATATTTTGGGCCTGACTTCTGGCTTACCGGCGCAGTTAGTCGTCGGCGCGAACGAATTCGCTTGGCATTGCCAGACGCGCTGGACCTGCTGGTTATCTGTATGGAAGCCGGCCTCGGCATGGATCAAGCGTTGATCCGAATTGGCGAAGAACTGAAGCTAAGCCACAAAGATCTTAGTGATGAACTACTGCTGATTCGCCTTGAGCAACGTGCCGGCAAACCACGCATTGAAGCCTGGCGAAACATGGCGAACCGAACGGGACTGGAGGTGTTCCGCTCGTTCGTCAACATGCTTGTTCAGACCGAGCGCTTTGGCACACCACTTTCGAAATCTCTTGGTTACTTTGCAGATGCCATCCGCACCCGCCGTCGGCAGCAGGCAGAGGAAATGGCGGCAAAGACCACGGTGAAGCTCGTGTTTCCTCTGGTGTTTTTCATTTTTCCGAGTATGTTTATCGTATTGCTGGTTCCTGCAATTCTTGCGATCAGCAAAAGCTTCGTCGACAACTTTGGGCACTAACTTAAAAGGGAGAAAAGATCCATGGATAATGTCACACTTATTCGAGTGGTTTCTGGTGTACTTTTCGTCGTCGTGCTTTTCATCCTGATCCAGCGTCGCAAGAACCGGGTATCGTAAGCACCTTGGGAGATCGCTTTGGGCAGCCTGAACAGTTGATTCGTGTTCATAACACGAGTAGAGGAACTTGTCTTGGCCAGCAGATCGGGATCGCCGATACAAGCTTGCGGCGAATGGTCGGTCTGCTAGGCCGTTCATCATTAGATACTGAATGCGGGTTGTTTATAGTGCCTTCACAGGCCATCCATACTGTTGGGATGGCTTTTTCGATCGATGTGGTCTTCGTTGATAAGAAGTACACAGTCGTAGGACTGCGCGAGGCTATGCCTCCACGCCGGCTGTCGCGCATCTACTGGAAAGCTCTCGGGGTTATTGAGCTTCCTCCAGGAACGATCGCCGCGTCTCAAACCCAGCTCGGCGATCATCTCAGAATTGAGAAGGTTGCTCCAGACGAGATCCCATCTGCTGCGGCAAGCAGCACGAAGTAGTAGATGTCGTACGGATTACCGTTCAATCACGAGCGGAGCATCGAGATGGAAGGTTAGGGATCGGTCTGCCAAGCGCTCCCCGCTAGAGACTTCAACCGGATGTGATTTCACCGCATAGCTCTTGTGCTCGATCGCAATCGCAGTAAGATCTAGTCCGAGGTTGTTTTCTGCTGCTATTACTTTCAACTGGCACAGTGCCCCTGCCGGAATTGCCGTGATGCCGTTCGTCTTTACGGGATGTGCGACGCGGCCTGCAATCATCGCCCCAGTCCGAAGCTGTCCTAGTTTGCCAGCTTTTACGATCACATCAGCTTGGCTCAGGACGAGCACCTCTCTCGGCGTCGAGTTTCCAGTTAAGGTCTGCGTGCCAGACGAGCCGACAACTTCAAGGGACTGAGCTTTTCTTGTACGGGGACGCTCAGGCTGATCCAAGCCTACGGAGGTTCCGCTGTTTGTCTCGCTCATGGCCTCGCGCGCTTTGTCTGCGAAGCCGCTGTTTGAGGACATCAAAAGTTGGTATTGCTGACTGGCTCTACGACGCAGGGTCGCAGACTCAGAGCCGCCATGTTGTGCGAAGTAGCGCAGCCGCTCAGCGAGCACCCATCTGAGTTCGTCACCATGTATGTCGCCGGGATAGGTTCGAGTGTAGTATTCGACCGCCCTTTCGGCCTCGTCGAGCACCGCCGTGTTTTCCATAGTTAGCAGATAGGCTTTCAACACGGCCGAACCATCCGCAACCACGACCTTCGGAGGTGCAACCTCATTGGTGGGCGCGAATGCTTGTGCATTCTTCCATTGGATCGTCATCCAGCGGTGTGAGCTATCACCATCGGGATAGCCCAAAACGTCCAGTGTAGTTCCCTCGGCAATCGTGTCGACTGTAGACGAGTTTGCTGATGGAGTATGACGCAACGTAATAGGACGCAGAGAGTACGATTTTCCAACTACCCGGGGCAAAGCGGGGGACTGATTCATCTTGCCAAAAAATAGAGTGCCTAATGCGAAGACAAGGACAAAGGTAATCAGGCTTACTCCCCCGGCGCGCAGCTTGCGCGCTGCCTCGTTCCGGCGCTGGGGCATCTGAGGAATGATTTCCGATGAAGACAATCTCTCCGGAGACTCGCGGACGAACGGAGTGTGACAGAACACGCATTTCTTATGCTGAAAAGACACAATACGGTTGCAGGATGGACAGCGCCGGACCTTCGAGAGGGTCACATTGCAATCGGGGCAGGTCTCCGCATCGGCAGCGTACTCGCCTCCGCAGATCATGCACATCGCAAGTGTGTCAGTACCGCTTTTCCATTCGTCCACGTTCGTCTCGGTCTTCATAGCTGTTAGATTCTGAACTACCCCAAATCGTCGTACTGTAACTCAATTGCAAAGAATCTTGCTGCAATCCTATGTTTGGTTAACCAGAGCTTTCATGCCGCGAACTAACGCATCCAAGTCACGAACCACCCATGTCATACTAAACTTATACGTAGTGTGCCAGTTTTCTGGCTTTACCCATTCTTCACGAAGCTTCGACCAGTAAGCCGCGCGGGTAATTCGCTCATCGCTGCTTTCGGGCGTGCCCGCATCCGCTGTAATCCTGAATTCGGCTGGAGCTTGCTGAGGCAATTCCGATGTTCGGCTGTACTTCCACTGAATAACGGATGACGCGACGTTCCAATATGCTCGTGCTAGTACTGGCGTGGGTTCTTTTGGGGCATGAAAACTAACGAAGTCATCTGGTGCCTTACTGTTTAGGAGTACCCTTGGCTGGGTGGAAACTACGGCTATAAGTAATACGAAAAGAATTACCCCCAAGGGCCAAAGGCTAAACCTTCCATCACTCGGTCGCATTACCAACCCCCTGCTTATCCCGGAAAAGCTCAGCCGCCCAGTTATTTCCTTCTTCGAAGCATCGGCTGCAATGAATTGCGCATCCTAAGAAGCAGACCAGCTCTGGATTGGATGCAAACAGTATCACATCCGGTTACTTTTTGTGAACTGAATATGTATCTATCTGCAGGTTTTTTGCGTTGACTCTGCTGGGCAGAGTTCATAGAATTCGGTTCACCCAGCGGCACCGGTGGCAAGTTGAGGGTTTGAGCATGAGGCTACGTCAGCTTTGCAAACAGTGCGTGCGTGATTGCAGTGGCGCCGCGCCCGAGAATGCCGTACCGAAGATTCGCGGTCGAAAGACATGCACGGGTTACAGCCTGATCGAAACGGTGTTAGTGCTCCCGTTCTTGGTCGTCGTCTTGCTCAACGCGATCAACTTCGGATATTACTTTCTTGTTGGGCTGAACCTTTCCTCCGCCTCGAGAAGTGCAACGGAGTATGCGATCACCGGCGAGGCGACGCCTGGTACGATCCCATTGCCGCCTGTAGCGCCGCTCAGCGGTGTTGCGAATCCGTGTCCGACTTGGAACCCAAGTTGCTACGTGAGCAATGCAGCAATTGCCGATTTCAAACTTCCGTCCTCGGCCTCTAGCACCGTACAGGTATGCAGTCCTTCGTATGCTTCGGCGAGTGGACCGGTACTTGACGCGAGCGGAAATCCTGTGTCGCCTTGCGTAAAAGGTTCGGGTGGTAGTTTCAGCTCCAGCGGAAATGCGATTGCGGATCAGGAAGCCCCGTCGTTCCTGCTGCAGCAGGTCGATGTCTGGTATAGCTTCACCCCGCTTATTCCCGGAAGTGCGTTCAATCTAGTCACCCCGTGCCCGGGCACATGCAACTTCCATCGTCAGGTCGTCATGCGTTCAATGAATTAGAGGGGGCATATGCGAAAACGGCTTGCAGGAAGGCGATTCAGCAAGGGAATAGCGCTCATTGAGTTCGCTATCTGCGTGACGATCGTAATACTTCTGATGTTCATCATCGTTCAGTTCTGCCTGACGATGTACGCCTACAACATCATGGCCGACTCTGCAAAAGAAGGTGTGCGTTACGCTATCGTGCATGGCGCCTCGAATAGCTCGCCTTCTGGTCCGACCACAGGGCTCGGTTCGGCTTCCACGTGTTACACAAATAGCGGCGACGTCTATGCGCGGGTTCAGCAGTTTGCGAGTATGTCAATGCACGATCTAACGGGCATGACGGTGCAGGTCTGTTATCTTGATGGATCGAACCAAATCACAGGAAGGGTCTCTGTAAGCATATCTTATCCACTGATTCCACATATCTCTTTACCCTGGTCAACCCCCACCGTTCATGCCGCGGCGCAGGGATACATAGTCAATTAGGGAGGTACAAGACAATGGGCCGTATCGGCAGAATCAAGACGCGGCGATCCGAGCGTGGCCAGACATTGATCATAGTGGCGCTTGCACTGGGACTGTTCCTTCTCGCCACCCTCGGAATCTGTGTTGACCTCGCAAATGTCTGGTTTCACAGGCAGAATGTTCAGAGTGCTGCCGATGCGGCCTGTACGGCTGGAGCGATGGATATGCTCACTGTTGCAAACGGTGGGCTCACGAGCAGTTGGTGGTCCGCCACAGCGACAGGCGGCACGGTCATAAACTGCAATGACTCTTCGCCGAATACGGGCACCAACGTTCCATCGCCTTGCTGGTATGCAAGTAAAAATGGCTATTCGAGCCCGGGGCTAAGCGCCGGAGGCTCTAATAACGTGACGCTCACGTTACTGTCCAGCGGTTCGACTTGGGGTGCTGCTACTGAGCCTGGCGACGCCGGATTTGATCTCGCCGGGACGGCGCCTTTCCTGCAAGTAAAGATTGTCGAGCGTGTCCCTGTGTACTTCCTGTCGTTAGTTGGTCCCAGTACCATTGATGTTCCCGCTGTCAGCGGATGTGGCCTCCAACTAGCAAAAGCCCCCATCCCGCTTGTTATTCTCGATCCTAATCATAACGGGACCATGAGCAGCAACGGTTCTTCCAGCCTTCAAATCGTGGGAGGTCCATCCCAGAGCGTTGAAGTAAACTCAACGCTTATGAATGCTGTGTCTAATCAGTTTGGAAAACCTAACGACTACAGCGGCACCATCGACCTCATCTATGGTGGACCAAATTACAACGGTAGTAGTTTCGGCGTGGCAGGGGGGCCGCTGTCGAAGCCGAGCGGCTTCCAAACTCGTGGTGGAGGGCAGTGGATGAAAGCAGCACCCGTGTCGGATCCCTTTGTAAAGATACTCGCTCCGACTCCGATTCCAGGTGCTC
Organism: Koromonas humicola; assembly: GCF_059726255.1. Lineage (NCBI taxonomy): Bacteria > Pseudomonadati > Acidobacteriota > Terriglobia > Terriglobales > Koromonadaceae > Koromonas > Koromonas humicola. The sequence goes on along the minus strand of NZ_AP040873.1, from coordinate 2,158,855 downwards.
CAACGGACCCAGACGGTGTTTGCTCGTCGTTGCTGATTCAGCAAGGAAACTGCGGCGTGCTATTTCACGATAGCACGCATTACTGTCCCGATGACAAAGGATGCAAAGTCTTCACCCCCGGACTCTATCCCGGAGGACTTCACGTGAAAAGTGGCACGGCGGTGTTTACGCCTGGAGTGTATTACCTTCAGAGTAGCCTGATCTTCGACGCTAATTCAGTCATACGACCCAGCGCGGCGCCGGGGGACGGAAGCGGTGGGACTATGTTCTACATCACCGGCACTCCGGCAGGTGGATCGTGTAAAGGGTTGATCTGTATTGATTCCAATAGTGGTCAGGTCCCAGGAAGTCATAATGTCGATAAGTTCGACGTTACTGCGGCGCTTTGTCCAGGTGTCACCAGCCTGAACAGCAAGCTGAAAAACGCACTCGACAATATGGGCGCCACTTATACAGGCCTAACGGGTAACTTGCTCTTGGCCCCGTGCACAAAAGGTAGCACCTATGACTACGGCGATCCATCAGGAGCGGGAAAGTCTCGTGGCATGCTGTTCTACTTGGATCACTCCATCACCGGAACTGCCGCCCAAGGGAACTGGAGCGGCGGCGGTATGTCTCTGTTGGCAGGTAATGTGTACTTTCATAACAACAACAATGACGCAGACTTCACGCTTCAAGGGAATGCTTGCTCCAGCAGCTACATCCTTGGGGAGATCGTAACGGACAGGCTCGATTTCGGGGGTACTCCTTGTATCAAGATGGTGCTCAATCCCGATGCGTCATACAGCATTCTGAAGGCGGCTCTGCTTCATTGATCAGTTTGCTTGATGAACTACACACGTTACCAGGCAGCGATGGGGTGGTGATCTGTAACTCACGAACAGAACGTCAAATCGTGGAGGCGGGATGCGGGTTCCCAGGATGTTTAGCACTGACCTTGGCCGAACGCCGTTGCCCGCTCGCGGACTATTTTATTCCGTTTTGTTTCACTGCCTGTTTGCTGCAATCACGTTGACGGTTCCTTGGGATTACTGGATGCCTTCGGAGGTGCATTTTGCCTCTATGGAGCGCATGAAGCAGCACGAAGTGTTGCTGCTTCCAGAAGTCGAGCCGATCGCTGCTGCCGCGGCGCCCGCTTCTGGGGGCGCGGGAGAGAGCTCGTCGAAATCTGCGGGTGCTGGGTCGCGCAAAGCGGCGGCTGGAATTGTGTATCAGGGTCCTCAAGTCATTATCTCGGCACCTCCACACCCCGACAACATTATCCAGACAATTCAGCAACCTGATCTTGCACGAAAGTTGAAACTTCCGGCCCCATTGCCTGTGCCTTCGCTTGTAGCGATCGCGCCGACGAAGCCAGTGCTTGCTCCGCAGCCGGAGGTCAAAACTACCCCTGACGTTCAGCCTTCAGCCAACAGTGCAGCAACTCGTGCGGTTGAGGAGGTTGCACCTCAGCCGATCATGGTCGCACAGGAAACGCAGCGAGTCGATGCTCCGAAGCTTCCATTACCAAGCGCGAGCTCTGCGGATGCGCTGCATGCGTTGGCCAACAACAGTCCGACACAATTGCCGAAACTCGGTCCTCCTGCGCTGGTTGCTAGGACCGGGACGGATGCACACAACGCACTCGTTGTGAATGCAGTGCCCGTCAACGCACCTCCGCCGGTGGCACTTCCACCTGGGGAACTATCCGGTGCGTTCACTGTCTCTCCTTCTCCCGTAGCATCGCGTCCTGGGGCCGGCAAGTTGGCCGGCGGAGGCGTCGAGATCGGTGGCGCTCCCGGGATTGCCAATGGCTACGGCACTGGCAGCGGAGGTGTGTCGACATCATCACACGGCGGTAATGGGACTGGAGGTTTAGGTGCAGGTGCAACCAGTGGAGATGGGAAGGGAACTCGCGCTGGTACGGGATCCGGCAATGGGCCTGGTCACGGCGACGGCTCCGGCAAATCTGGAAATGGCAACGGAGGCGGTGGACTGCAGATTACCATCAACAGTGGCGGCGCTGGCTCGGGTAACGGCAACAGTCCGTTTCAGGGCATTACGATTCAAGGCGGCTCGTCGCGAAGGAATGGACGATCATCGTCCCCTTCGGAGCCGAAGTCGCCTGCGTCCTACGGCATCACAATCGTTGCAAATGGCGCGACAGGTGGCGGATTCAAAGACTTTGGAGTGTTTCGGGACGAAGCATCGTACACCGTCTATCTCGACATGAGAGGGACGGGCGCAACCACATCCAGTTGGACGCTGCAATATGCGCTCTACACTCGGCGTTTGCCAGGTTCGGCACACATGGCGCATGTTCAGCATGGGCTGCTCACACCCCCTTATGCGGTTGCAAAATCTGTACCGCACTTTTCAGCGGAACTGGCGAGGCGTGCAGCAGGCTCGACCATCGTGGTGTTTGGCATTGTCAATCTAGAGGGTAAAGTTGAGGATCTGCAAATTATGCAGACGCCCGATCCGAATCTAAATAAGCCATTGCTAGACTCTCTAGCAAAATGGACGTTCCAGCCGGCGCAAATGGATGGCGCGCACGTTCCGGTGAAGTTCTTGCTTGGCGTTCCCGTGAATTCGGTACCTCACGCTTGAAAGTTTAACTTCAGCTTGCAGACCTTGTTCCAGATTGGTGCGCGTACAGTGTTTTTGCTCCATTTGTCCAACCGCACATGCTGAAATGGTGATACAGATTCCATGCTAAGAGCGTGGGGCTCTCCTCCCTCCTGTCCCCGCTGATTCTCCCCGACTCAGACGTCTTGCTTACATTTTCGGAGGCACACGATGAAATCCGGGACTCAGTTGAAACCTCGTGCTGTCATAGGACACGCGAATGTCGCTCTCCTCGAGTATCAAAACTTGGAGCGCTATGGTGACTACACGCGTCTCCACTTCGAACGTCAAACATTTACAAATACGAATGAGGTGCAATACGCGGGCCAGATCGCGAGCATTCTCCTCGACAGAAACGTAAAGCCAGGAGATCGTGTTCTCACCTTCATGCCGAATATGCCAGAACTGACGGCCTCCTTTCAGGCCGTTTGGACAGTTGGAGCCATCATTGTTCCAGTGAATCCGCTCTGGTCCGTTGCTGAATTGGCGTACACGTTGAAGAATTCAAAAGCTGGCACTGTGCTTACTATCCCGCAGCTCGCCGCGCGCGTTCGCGATGCTTGCGAGCTATGCCAACTTTCTCCGCAGTTGCTTTGCTTCGGCGACGCCAACGTTGCTGAACTCGAGAACATCTCGAGAGACGTGGCTTCTGCTCCGGCGTTCTGTACTCCAGTGGATAGAGAAGCGACGGATGCCGCGATGATTCTCTATACCTCCGGTACAACGGCACTTCCTAAGGGAGTGGTGATTACGCACGCAAATATCCCTGCTGCCATGGAGGCCGTTCATCGAGTGAACCCGTCCCTGCCGCGTCATCCCATTCTGCACGTTCTTCCTTTGAATCACATTTTCGGTGTGCTCCTGGTGCAGCTTGCGAACCGATGGGGAATGCCTTCGGTGTTGATGCGACAGTTCGACCCTGTTGCAGTCTTCAAGGCCGTCCAGGAGTTGCGGGTCGGATACGTCCTTATGGTTCCTACCATGCTGGTCTACATGCTGCACCACCCCGAGCGACCGAAGTACGATTTCTCAAGCTTATATCGCATAATTACTGGCGGTGCGCCGCTGCCCGAGCCGTTGAGACTCAGCTTCCAACAGGCATTCCGATGCCGTGTCGATCAGGGATATGGGCTTTCGGAGACAGGATTTATATCTTGCTATGGCGACCATGAAACGTATCGCACCGGATCTTCTGGTTGGCCTTGCCCCGGTTTCGATGTCCGGATTGTCGATGACAAGGGCCGCCCATTGCCGCCCCCGACCATCGGTGAGATCTGCGTAAAGGGCGACAGCATTACTCCCGGGTACTGGGATGATGCACTTGCTAGCAACGAAGCCTTCCACGACGATTGGTTCCATACTGGGGATGTTGGCTACTTGGATCGTGACGGATATCTTTACATCACCGATCGCAAGAAGGACCTGATCATCAAAGGCGGAGAGAATATTTCGCCACGCGAAATCGAAGAGGCTCTGTATCTGCACCCCTCGGTTTCTGAAACCGCTGTCGTGGGCGTGCCCGATACGGAGTTTGGAGAAGAGATCTGTGCTGTGGTGCAATTGCGCGCGGGCGCCGAAGTTACGTCAGACGAGATCAAGGAGCACGCCGCGCGTTACCTTGGAAAGTTCAAAGTACCCGTTCATGTAGTATTCAAGGAATCATTGCCTAGGACCTCCACTGGTAAGGTCAACAAAAGGGCCATAAGGCAACAACTTACCGGAATAGCATCAAATGCTGTAGCTCCTAAAGCACAGATTGGATAGAGGAATGAGGTTACATTTCAGTGGCCCTGCACATTATCGCGCATTGACTGCCGCAACCCTGGGCAGGGCCAGTGCAGAGGTGACGCTGCGACGCATGCTCCATGGCCCATTGTCCCCGGGGTGGAATTTTGCTGCCGAACTCGGCACCGAAATTATGCGGCGGCAACTTGTCATTGCCTTCAGAATGCCCGATATCGCTCAGGCTCGAATATATCTTGATTCGGTTTCCGTAAATTCTCGAGCTCTCGACAAGGTCACCTTTGAGAGTGTTTCAGACCCGCAGGCAAGTGGGACATGGATTACGCCGAGGATCCTGAGATCGACAAAGACTATTTTGTTCCTGCATGGTGGCGGCTATGCGTTCAATCCAAAGAGCTTCTATCGCAACCTGAGTGCGATGATCGCAGTTTCGGCCGGGGCCAGAGTGTTCGCGTTGGATTATCGACTGACGCCCGAGCACCGCTTCCCAGCACAGCTCATTGATGCGGGGAGCGGTTATCACTGGCTTCTAAAGAATGGGAACGATTCACGAGATCTAGTGGTGGTTGGTGATTCAGCCGGGGGAAACCTCACGCTGGCTCTTCTGCTATCGCTGCGTGACTCCAAGTTGCCTCTGCCAAGTTTGGCCGTATGTCTGTCTCCGGCCACCGACTTCGAAGGTAAGGGAATCGGTGCTCCTGCGAGCTCTCCCTATGACTGGATTACTCAGGAAATGGCGATTCATTGGGCAGAATGGTTCTGCACGCCCGAGCAACGGTGCAATCCGATGGTGTCGCCGTTGAATGCTGACCTGCGGGGATTACCTCCGATCTATATACAGGCCGGCGGCGCAGAGATTTTGTTCCCCAGCATTCAATTATTTGTTACCAGAGCTAAAGAGCAGGGCGCGGATGTAGAACTGGAAACGTGGCAGGACATGAATCATGACTTTCAGGCATTCGGGTATGATGTGCCACAGAGCGCAGAGGCAATCAATCGGATTGGCGCCGTGATTGCCTCCTCTGTATCGAGAGTCAGGAGTCAACCCACTGCCCCTTAACCTACTTGCCCACCTTACCTTCCACTGCTGACTGCGAGAGCATAATCGCCTTTTCGCGCAAGTCCCAGGAGAGGATGGCTTTGTGGGTTCCTTCGCGCGCCATACTGGTACTTAGGCGTCGCTCCGCTACGTCAAAAGTATCCTCCGCATCCATGTGAGCTTTGTACGCTTCGTCATCGGCCTGTTTGATCTTTGCAGCCAGTGATCTAAGCTCGGAAGTTGCTTTCCCATTCGCTTTTGCCTTGGACTTTTCTGCCGGCGCTAACTCATCGTAAGCAGCCTTCAACTCACTGTTCCAACTTGCTTTTACTTTCTGATCGAGCAAGTCCAGCGCATGGTTTGCATCATCGGCGGCTTTGCGCACGCGTTTCTTCTCTCCTAACCATCTCATTACGGACCAGCGCGCTGCCTCGGTCATCAAAGCCTTGGCTTCTTCAACCTCTCGCAAGTTCAGCATAAAACGAAGGGCCTCCTTGATCAGGGGACGATAACTCAGGAGGTTACTGATCGTCTAGGCTTTGTTTTCGGTCAGCAGCAAAAATCTACTTTACCGAGAGCTGAAAGGGTGTAACATTCCCAGCGCATGTGTAGGCCTGTGCGGAGCTCTCTATTCAGGCGGGCGAAAATGGGGCTAGCAGTTACATACTTCAGGTGATTGGCAACGTCTGTCCGGCTCAGGTCGGAACTGTGCGGATGAATGCGCCTGTTCACATAACGCGATGCCCGGGCTCGTACCTTTCGTTTGCCGCCTCTCCGACACGCCCTGCGGTATCAAGCACTGAGATGTTTGAACTACGTAGTCGACTTTTACAAGCACGTGGTAAGTGATTCATGCCTGCAAAGAATTCTGAGCGCGGGAGATCGTTAATGAAGAGCGCAATCAAAGCTGAACGCATACGCATCCCTCGGGACGCCGAGAACGACTACACTCACGAAATCGCAAGTACTCGAAGACAGTTCATCGAGGAACATACCGGGGCGCACCTTTCACACGTCTCCAAGTACTCATTCGAACCGTCAATCCTTCCTGGGAACGTCGAAAATTTCACCGGGGTCGCGCAAGTTCCTATTGGCATCGCCGGTCCACTGCTCATAAATGGCGAGCATGCGCAGGGAGAGTTTTACGTTCCTCTCGCAACCACAGAAGGTACTCTGATCTCAAGTTATAACCGCGGCATGCGTTTACTCACAGAGTGCGGCGGGGTTAAGACCACCGTAGTTGAGGATTCTATGCAGCGCGCGCCTGTGTTTGCATTCGCTGATGCTCTGCGCGCACGCGAGTTCGGCCAGTGGGTTGACGAGAACTTCCCGGCGATCAAGCAGGTTGCAGAATCCACAACGCATGTTGGGAAGCTTCGCAGCATCGATCAGTTTGCGGTTGGTCCGCTGCGCTATATGAGGTTCAACTACAGTTGTGGGGATGCGGCAGGCCAGAACATGGCGAGCAAGGCCACCTATGCCGCCTGCGAGTGGATCAAGGCTAACTATGCGCTTCATCCTAAGTACTTCCTGACAGGAAACATCGATACAGATAAAAAGCACTCTTTCATGAACTTTATTCTGGGCCGAGGCAAGCGTGTGGTCGCGGAGGCAATTCTGCGGGGAGAGTTCTTGGAGCAAACCATGCACATCACCGCCGCGGACTTGGCAGGCGCTCGTGACATTCAAATGGCCGGAGCGGTGCTTGCAGGTTCGTCGAACAATGGTGCCCACTCTGCGAATGCGCTAGCTGCGTTGTTCATTGCTACAGGCCAGGATGCTGCCAACGTGGCAGAATCTCACTCTGCGATGACCTACACGAGAGTGCTGGAGAACGGTGATTTCTACTGGTCCATCACTCTGCCATCTCTCATCGTCGCCACTTACGGCGGTGGCACGGGACTTGCCACCCAGAGGGAATGCCTTGAGATGCTTGGCTGCTACGGTAAGGGAAAGGTACACAAGTTCGCGGAAATCTGCGCCGCCGTGGTCCTTGCTGGTGAGACGTCTCTCGTCTCAGCCATTCTCCATGGTGATTGGGTCACCTCTCATGAAAGGTACGGGCGCAATCGTCCCTAATGGAGGAACGAAGAAACATGTTAGATACACATCCAAATCAGCCCCTCTCCTTCATGGATGCGTTCTTCTTGTATTTGGAGCAGCCTGGGGCGCCTCTCAATGTCGCATCGATTGCGGAGTTCGAAGGCGATATCTCTTTCGATCTGTGCACGAGATTCATTGAGTCGAAGCTCCCGCTCATTCCACGATTTCTGATGCGTGTTGCCATGCCATCGCTCATCGTGGGGACGCCAACCTGGCAGTACGATCAGAGCTTCGACCTGCGCAGGCATGTTCATGAAGTCACTCTGAACCATGGCACCGAGACTGAATGGAAGGCACTAGTCTCGGACATATTAAGCAAGCACCTCGACCGCAATCACCCTCTATGGGAACTCACGTTGGTTCATGGTCTGAAGTCGGAACACACTGGCGTGGTGCTGAAGGTACATCATGCTCTAGTGGACGGCGTCGCCGGAGTTGCCATGCTGAAAGTGCTGCTCGATCCGAGCCCAGTGCCGCCTACAGTACATCGGACGAAGCTCGAGGTTCCGGCTGCGACCACGCAGCATGAGCCGCTTGCAATTCTCGACACGCTAATCAACTCCTGCTTTTCCACCGCGCAGGCATTTCTCACTGTTCACTCCGAATTGTTGCGCATGGCGGAAAAGGCGGCTCTTCCCAGTTCGACTGCGAAGAGTACTAGTCCGAAAGAAGCCTCCGCGCAGGAATCCGTCAGCCCGCTTGCACGAATTGCCCCACTAGGAGATGTGGCGAGGCTTCTCTCGGAATTGGCAGAGCCGACACAGAAGCTACCCTTTAACAAGCTTAGTCACGGCCCACAAAACTTTGATTGGGCGAAGCTCTCGATGGATGAGATCGTAGCGGTGAAGCAAGCTTGCGAAGCTACGGTCAACGATGTTGTCCTCACGACCTTGAGCATGGCGCTTCGCCGATATGCTGAGTTCCATGACATCAAGGTGAAGGGACGCAACCTGCGGCTCGTAATCCCTGTCAACGTCCGCGATGAGAATGATAATGAAATGGTCGGGAACCAAATCACTTTCCTTCCGGTCGATATTCCTTGGAGCTATCGGAATGCGCGTGAGTTTGTATCCGTCATTCAGAAAAGAGTGAACTTTGCAAAGACGGCGCATGGGGCCGAACTTGTGGGCCTTATTGCGATGCTGCTGAGTGCACTTCCTACAGCGCTGCAGTCGATCACAGGAAACATCCTCAGCCAACTGCCGATAAGTGTCTGCAATGCCATATGCACTAATGTCCCTGGGCCGAGGGTTCCGCTGTATCTCTTGGGGCATAAGATGGTTGCAAGCTACCCGTGTGTGCCTCGAGGCGGCGAGATGGGCATGAACTGTGCAGTGCTGAGCTACGACGGATCTCTCTTTGTTGGGTTCACAGGAGATTCGCAGTGTATTCCCGACATTGGAGTGCTCGCAAAACTATTCCAGGAGTGCTTCAATGAACTGCGCGATGCCGTCGGAGTGCATATCACCAAGCCCAGAAAAGCAGTGACTCGGAAGAAGGTTGTCGCCGCGAGTCCGAAGGCTACACCTGCACGACGAGTGCGCGGCAAGAAGAAGTCGCTTGTGCAGGCGGAGAAATCTCCAGTTGAAATCGTTCCGGCCAAAGAGAGTGCTGGCGAGCCTGCTGCGGTCGAGATGCCGATGCATGCCATAGAACTCGTTACCTCAACACCTGCTGCCGACGAGCAATTTGCTTCTGAACCTATCGCGATGGTAAGGGCCGCAGGTGACTGACTAGCTTCTCGGGGTATGGGATGATCGCCACGAAACTTCACGATGATCCGAGCGAGTGGATAACGAAGTGGCATGAGTCGCTGTTCGGAGTAGATCTCCTGATGCTTCATGCCACTCCGGTCTACTGGGGCGTAGGTGTGCCTCATGGTGACGGATCCGCAGTAATCATGATCCCAGGATTCATGCACAGCGATGCATATCTAGTTCTGATGTATGCGTGGTTGAAGCGAATCGAATACAGCCCGTACTACTCCGGTATCGATCTCAACGCGGAATGTCCCAACCTGCTTATAAATCACCAACTGATTCCACTAGTCGACCAAGCGCGCGCTGAAACAGGGAAGAGGGTTCACGTCATTGGACACAGTCTCGGAGGCGTGATCGCGCGTTCCCTTGCAGCGCAGAAATCTGACTCAGTTGCTTCACTCATAACATTGGGCTCGCCATATTCAGGGGCAGTAGTTCATCCAAGCATACTGCGTGAGACGGAAGTGGTCCGCCGCTTCATTCAGAGCCAGCATGGAGATAAGGTTCCATCCGAGTGCTACACCGAGCGTTGCAAGTGTGAGTTTATGAGATCAATTCGGCGCGGAGTTCCACCTGCGGTCGACATGACGGCAATATTCACTCGCAATGATGGAGTGCTCGACTGGCGGCGCTGTCGGACAGGCGACAGCGATGTCGATGTAGAAGTGGGTGGCACACATGCGGGATTGGCCTTCAACCAGAGCGTCTACAAGGTGATCGCCGAGAGGTTGTACAAGGCCAGCCACTCCGGCCGGCGCTAATCAGGATCCAGCCTTGTTCGCTTTGCGGAAATATCTCTCTTCTTAAGACTCTCTTCAAGTTCTGCTACACGGGTTCTCAGCTGCTCAATTTCCGCTTCCTTCGGAATTTCAGGAGCTTGCTGAGCCCTGCTCTGTACAAACTTCCGCATCATTGACAGCGGAGACATAGCGGCTGTTTGCATGTCTGTAAGTCCACCCTGAATTGCCGATTGTAGCCTGTGGTAAGTGTCAAACGCTGATTTCAGGTACCACATGATGAATTCCTGGCCCACATGATCCGAGGCAATAATCAATTGCTTCAGTAGTTCCAGCGGAAGCCCTGTTGGATGGTCCTTAGCTGTTTCGGTGATAATCTGCGTCAAAGTAACCCGTGTAAGGTCCTCGCCCGTTTTCACATCCACAACTTTTACGTCTGTTCCATTTCGAACCAGCGCTGCAATCTCGTCGAGATTGATGTAGCGGCTCGTAGAAGTGTCGTAGAGTCTTCGGTTTCCGTATTTCTTGATTACGACCTTACCTGGTTCCAAGAATTTACTCCTTGTTGCGCTGCAATAAAGTTGCGGTACGTATTGACACCTAAACAGACAAATACTACCATCATGCCGATGCTGCAGTGCAGCAAAAGGAGGTTGGTATGCGTAAGGATGCGAATGGCCCCTCGGCGGTACATGAGCGGCCCTCTTCCTTTGTGTCTCTGCTGTCTGGGTGGGTGCAGCAGGGAATTGAGAGCTTCTTCGCCACGCAGCGGATCTTGGTTGATCTTGCAATGCGCCAGAACACACATGCTATGAAATCCATTCGGCAGGGGATTTCTCAGTCTGAGGCGAACGGCAAAGATACTCCCACCAAGATCCTTACCGAGTTGGCAGTGGAAGGAACCGCCAACTACATCGAAGCGCAACGCATCCTGCTCGACATGGCGCAGCAGGAGAATGAAATCGTCATGAACGGTGTCGGCGAGCGCGTAGGCGACTACAGTGGTGCGATCAAGGTCACCAATGTGGTTCGCCGTAGCATCGGAACCTTCATCGAAATGCAGCAGAACTTCCTGGTGCTTGCCAGCAAACGCACTCAGGCTATGTTGCGGCCCGAGGATTCCAAAGGGAAAGATACCAATGGTCTGATCGGACTTGCGAGCGACGCGATGGATCAGTTCATCGCTGCGCAGAAAGAATTCCTCGACGTTATTTCCGAGGAGACGATCGATAACGAAAAGAAGGAATACATCAAGAAGTCTGAGCGTGAAGATCTAACGAAGCTAGCGAGGGAAGCCGCTGATTCCTTCATCGACGCTCAGAAGAAGCTGCTCGACCTTGCTGGCCAGCAGGTGAACGTCAACCTGCAGGCCGCTACCCGTGCCCTCGATCTCCGGATGCCGATCCGATTGATGCCGGTTGCCGACATCGCTGGAGAGAGCGTCAAAAGTTTCGTGGATGCGGAGAAGGCTCTGGTTGATTCGATGATGAAGACCCGCGCTCATGCTGCGGAAACAGTCAAGGAAACACGCGAGGCAGTAGCGCCCAAGCGTCGTGCCGTTGCGCGCCGTCCTCGAGTGAAAACTCGCGCCAAAGCCGCCAAGGCGTAGCTTCCGTTCTAGGCGCACGCCGAGTAGCTCCTCCCGCTCCGGTATACCGGGGTTCCTTACCGGTGTACCGGAGTTTTGCGCCTAGTTAGTCTGGAGGTGCAAATCCCAGCGAATTTTCCTCCCGCGTTGCCACCTCCACGCATCAAAGTTTTTGGTCAACGAGTCCCCGATCTGCAACAGCTTCGATGAAGTCCTAGCGAAGCTTCCGGGCGGTGGCCATTTAACTATGCATACTCCGCTTGTAAAAGTGCTCGAGGAAGAAGCCGAGGCCGACCTCTCAATTTGGAAGGAAGCTCTATTTGCTGTTGAACTATTCCTTCTCCATGCATCTCCCGTCTACTACGGACTTGGCATACCACACGGTGATGGTTCCGGTGTCGTGATTCTCCCAGGGTTCCTGGGTAGCGACCACTATCTTGCTGAGCTACGTTTCTGGATCTCGAATATCGGGTACGAGCCATACTTCTCCGGCATAGCGCTCAATGCCGAATGCCCGAACCTACTCATCCAATACCGTCTAAACGAGACTGTGAGCAAAGCGGTCAAAGCTACCGGGCGTAAGATCCACCTTATAGGTCATAGCCTCGGTGGAATCATCGCTCGCTCCATCGCAAGCCAACGTCCAGATGACATCGCTTCCGTTATCACGCTGGCATCTCCGTTCCGCGGCACAATCGCCCATCGCACAATTCTGCGGGCTGCTCAGGTCGTCCGAGATCACATTATCAAGCAGCACGGAAGCAATGTTTTGCCTCATTGCTATACCGCGCGCTGCACTTGCAATTTCCTGGACTCGCTGCGTCGGAACGTCCCGCAGTCTGTTATGGAAACCGCTATCTACACGCTTGACGATGGAGTCGTAGACTCGCGTTACTGCCGGACAGGAGATTGTGACTGCGATTTCCAAGTACCGGGGACGCATATAGGCTTGGCGTTCAACGCGTCAGTCTACAAGATCATCGCGGAGCGCCTGGCGCTCGCCTCATCCCGCGAAGAGTGACAAAGGCCGCCTAGTTCGCCCAGTTCTAGAGGTTGTCGTGAGTCCACGATTCTATCGATTCATTCAGAGTCATTGCGTGTTGCAGTGGCTCTGGATAGTACTGTGGCGCAAAGGACTAAGGCTCTTTTGCTGTTGACTTGTTGTTAACCTCTGGCTACTCTCCTGCAGCAACTGACGTATAAAACAAGCTGGTTGGCTACTATGGAGAGAGTACTGAGATGCCCCGGGGGCGAACATGTCCCGAGACAACTCACGCATTCCGTGTCGCAAGCGCACGTGCTCCTGATGCTCGGCTGTATTCCTTCCGTAGTCCACAATGCTGAACACTCAAACCGCCTATTTTTTCTTCGCACGTCCATAGAAAAATCCAAGGCATTTTCGATCGATCCATTCCCATTAGAACGAGGCATCTATGCAAAAAGCCACCAACTGCACTAAAGCTGTCGAGATGATTCCTGACGGCGCAACGCTGATGATCGGCGGCTTCCTCGGGGTCGGAACTCCCCATCGTGCAATTGAAGAACTCATTCGGCAGGGGAAGAAGGACCTGACCGTCATCGCGAACGACACCGGGCGCCCGGCGCTCGGCATTGGCAAGTTGATTGTTGCCAAGCTAGTGAAGAGAGCTATTGTCAGCCATATTGGCACGAATCCTGAGACCCAGCGCCAGATGATCGCTGGCGAGCTAGACGTGGTCCTCACGCCTCAGGGCACGCTCGCTGAACAGATCCGGGCAGGCGGCTTTGGACTTGGCGGAGTCCTTACTGCGACTGGAATCGGAACCACGGTTGCCGATGGCAAGCAAACGGTTGAAGTCAACGGGAAGCAGTACCTAATTGAGCAACCGTTGCGAGCCGATTTTGCTCTGCTCGCCGCCCATCGTTCCGACTACCGCGGCAATCTCGAGTACTCATTGACAGCGCGAAATTTCAACTCAGTTATGGCCATGGCTGCTGGCCACGTGATCGTGGAACCTGATCACATCGTCCCAGTCGGAGTGATTCCGCCTGACGCTGTCGCTACGCCCTTCTGCTGTGTGGATTACATCATCGAGAGGTGCAACTAACATGGACGAGAAAGTACTTATTGCAAAGCGCGTTGCTCTTGAAATGCAGAGCGGCTCACTCGTGAACCTCGGCATTGGTTTGCCGACCACGGTTGCCAACTACCTCGCTCCTGGGCTCGAGGTGTATTTCCAATCTGAAAACGGAATTGTCGGCATGGCACCTGCTCCTGAGATGGGCATGATCGATCCTGATCTCACCGATGCGGGTGGAGGCTATGTAGGCGCAATTCCTGGTGCGGCCAGCATTGATAGCGCTCTCTCGTTTGGGCTCATTCGTGGCGGGCATCTCGACGTCACTGTGTTAGGTGGTCTCGAAGTCGATGAACTCGGACATCTGGCCAACTGGACGGTGCCTGGAAAGATGGTCCCGGGTATGGGCGGAGCGATGGACCTCGTCAGCGGCGCAAAGCGCGTGATCGTGGCGATGACTCACACCGCGAAGGGAAAGCCGAAGATCTTGAAGCGCTGCACGCTTCCACTTACGTCGGTTCGCCGCGTCAGTCTGATCGTAACTGAGCTGGCGGTGATTGAGCCCACGGAGGCAGGACTGGTGCTGAAAGAAGTCGCTCCTGGAGTTACGGTGGAGCAGGTGATTGCTGCGACAGAAGCCACATTGATAATTCCTGATAAGGTCGGCGTAATGCCGATTGATGAGCCCAGCGCGACTGCGGCCAAGGCATAAAGAATAGCGTTCATGCGAACGGCTGCTTGCATGCAGCACTCACAAGGGGAAGAAAGAAATGACAGATGTAGTTATCGTTTCTGCGGCTCGCACCGCTGTTGGAAAGTTTGCTGGATCTCTCGCTAGCGTACCTGCTCCGCAACTCGGCGCTGTCGCAATAGGCTGTGCACTTCAGCGTGCAGGTGTTGAACCTGAGGCGGTCAGCGAAGTGATCATGGGCAATGTCTTAGCTGCTGGTCTCGGCCAGAATCCAGCTCGCCAGGCGACGCTCAAAGCTGGTCTGCCCGTATCCACTCCGGCGATGACCATTAATCGCGTCTGTGGCTCCGGCCTTCAGGCTGTGATGACCGCTGCGAACGGCATCATCGCCGGAGACTCCGAGATCGTTGTTGCTGGTGGACAGGAGAATATGAGTGCCACTCCGCACCTGCTCAATGGATCACGTGACGGTTTCCGCATGGGCGATGCAAAACTAGTGGACAGTATGATCGTCGATGGTCTCTGGGATGTTTACAACCAGTACCACATGGGCATCACGGCCGAGAATGTAGCGAAGGAGTACGGCATCTCCCGCCAGCAGCAGGATGAATTTGCCGTGGCATCGCAAAACAAGGCTGAGGCTGCTCAGAAGGCAGGGAAGTTCAAGGAAGAGATTGCCGCAGTTCCGGTTCCGCAGCGCAAGGGGCCCCCGGTGAATTTCGACGCGGATGAATTCATCCGCTATGGAGCGACGGTTGAAGGCATGGCAGCACTGAAGCCTGCATTCGACAAGGCTGGCACGGTTACCGCTGGTAACGCCAGCGGCATCAACGATGGCGCTGCTGCTCTGGTCGTCATGTCTGCCAAGCGTGCGGCCGAACTCAACCTCAAGCCCCTGGCGAGAATTGCTTCCTACGCTGCTTCTGCCATCGATCCCAAGATCATGGGCATGGGGCCTGTTCCGGCATCACGCCGTGCTCTCGAGCGCGCAGGCTGGAACATCCAAGACCTCGACCTTATGGAAATCAATGAGGCATTTGCAGCTCAGTCTTGTGCAGTTCACAAGGAGATGGGCTGGGATCTCTCGAAGGTTAATGTGAATGGCGGAGCTATTGCGATCGGCCATCCAATCGGAGCGTCTGGGGCTCGCATCCTCGTTACACTGCTTTATGAAATGAAGCGCCGCAATGCCAAGAAAGGTCTTGCTTCGCTCTGCATTGGCGGGGGAATGGGCGTGGCCATGGCAGTAGAACGCGACTAGAAGAGTTTGCATCTCTTATGAATGGGCCACGGTCACTGATGACTGCGGCCCATTTTGCTTCAGCGATTCAAAGTTCTCACGGGTGCACTATCGACTAAGGCGAAATCAATCATCACGCAAGATCGGAGCGCAAGTTTATGGCAAACCCCGGAAGTACTGCGAAGAAGGCTGCTCCCTCAAATACTGTTGCCGACGGAGCGCTCGTGCGTTTTGGACTGGCGCTCTCAACCTGGAGCGAGCGCTGGTTCCCCGATCCCTTAGTATTTGCCCTTGCCGGAGTCGTCCTCGTTTTCATCTTCGGACTCTGCATCGGGCAGAAGCCCAGCAACCTCGCATACCAAGGCGGAAAGGCGTTCTGGAGCCTTGTCCCGTTCACCATGCAGATGGTGATGATCATCATTGGTGGCTACGTCGTCGCGACAGCTCCCATCATCAATCGGTTCATTGCTTGGATCGCAAAGTTCCCCAAGAATCCCCGAGTTGCGATTGCCGTTGTGGCAATGCTCTCGATGCTCACTTCGATCATCTCTTGGGGATTGAGCCTGATCTTTAGTGGACTCCTCGTTCGTGAGTTGGCGAAACGCATCAAGGGAATGGACATCCGCGCCGCCGGGGCGGCTGGGTATCTCGGATTGGGCGCTGTCTGGGCGCTTGGGCTGTCATCATCTGCAGCTATGATGATGGCGACCAAGTCTGCAATCCCGGCTGGGCTTCTGCAGATTGCCGGGGTGATTCCGCTGAAGCAGACACTCTTCTTGTGGCAGAGTATCGCTACAGCGGTCATCCTCATTGTCCTCTCTACGATCATTGCGTATGCGTCTGCGCCTCCAGCAGAGCGGGCCCGCACGGCTGAAGATTACGGCATAAGCTACGAGTCCGCGGAGCGTGTTCTCGAGCCTCGGACACGTCCTGGAGAGTGGCTTGAATACAGCCCGTTGCTCAGCATCCTGGTAGCCGGCCTGCTGTCGTGGTATCTCATCTCTTTCTTCAAACAGTCGCCCACTGGTGCACTGGCGGCCCTGGATCTGAACAATTACAACCTCATCTTTATCACCGCGGGATTAATTCTGCATTGGCGGCCCAAGAGTTTCGTGAAGGCTGTCGCTGAATGCATTCCTGCAACCGGTGGCGTGCTCATTCAATTTCCGTTCTACGCTGTCATCTTCGGCATGATTGTCGGGAGCGGAATTTCGGATTGGATGGCCAATTTGTTTTCGCGCGTTACTACGCACGGAACATATCCTCTGCTGGTAGCTCTCTACTCAGCGCTCATCGGTGTATTTGTTCCGTCCGGTGGAAGCAAGTGGGTCATCGAAGCTCCGTATGTCCTACAGGCAGCCAACAATCTGCATGTACATCTTGGATGGGTAGTTCAGATCTACAATGCTTCGGAAGCCTTGCCGAACCTTGTGAACCCCTTCTGGATGTTGCCGTTGCTTGGCATCCTGCGCCTCAAAGCGCGCGACCTTGTCGGCTACGGTGTGCTCCAGATGATCGTCCACGTCCCTGTAGTCTTCTTTCTGTGCTGGTACTTTGCCCATACCATTCCCTACATCCCGCCGGCAAAGTGAACAGGGAAGCGGGAACGGCACAAAGTTCGTGAAACATCAGCGTGATGGATTCCGTCCATCACGCTTTGTTTTCTGACGCCTGTTGATGGTCGGAGGTTCATCTACAATCATTCCGAAGCCGCGAGATGCTCCCGGCATCTTTACACTAGATACCTAGCAGCAATCAGGAAAGGAAAGACCGCAGATGCGCGCATGGTTGATGGATTCTTATGAAGGTTATGAAAAGCTCCGCCTCGCCGAGGTTTCCGACCCGCAGCCCGGCCCCGGACAGGTACTTTTGAAAATCAAGTACGCGGCGCTCAACCCCGCCGATGCATTCCTTGCGGTGAATCAGTATCCGGCGAAGCCCAAGATGCCTCATGTCCTTGGACGCGATGGAGTTGGGGAGGTGATTGCCGTAGGGCCGGACGTTTCTGGTGTTCGCGCAGGTGAGGTGGTCAGCATCCTGCGCGGAGAAACAGGCGTCGAGCAGTGGGGCACTCTCGCAGAGAAAACGCTTGTCCCCGCCTCTCACATCAACAGCGTTCCGCAGGGCTGGACTCTCGAAGAGACTGCCGGTGCGCCTCTTGTGTTCCTTACAGCATGGCAGGCCCTCACTCAATGGAGCGAGCCTCCTGCGCCTCCCGCGCCCGGTTCAGTCCTGCTCGTAACGGGAGCGTCCGGGGGCGTTGGTTCTGCTGCCGTGTTGCTTGGCAAATCCATGGACTTGACCGTGATCGGACTCTCGCGCAGTAAGGAGAAAGGCGAGAAACTCAAAGAATTAGGCGCGGATTTTGTCTTCGATCCCTCAGAGAAGGGCATACGCAAACAGATTCTTGAAGCCATCAAACCGAATCGAGTCGACTTAGTTGTGGACAGCGTTGGTGGCACCTTCTTCAACGAAGTTATTGCGATGCTTGGTTATCGCGGACGCATCAGCGTCGTTGGCCGCAGTGGCGGCGTCGTCCCAGAGTTCAATACAGCGACCCTGTTCTTCCGTCGCAACCGCATCGGCGGTGTGACAGTTTCCGATTACGCGCCCGACGAGGCAAAAGGTGCGTTCTCCCAGATTGTTGAGCGACTGGCCAAGATGGGCAAACGACCTGTAGTCGATTCCATATTCCCGTTTGAAGACGTAAAGCAAGCGTTTGCGAGACTGGGCGAAGGCCCAATGGGAAAGGTTCTGATCAGAATTGGTGCCTAGCCGCAGCATTGAAAGCAAAAGGGGAGAAGCCGCCGCTTCTCCCCTTAGTCTTGTTCGTCGAGGCTAGTTACTTTGTCGCTACCGCAGCTTCGTACGGATGGTCTTCTTTGCCTGACGTTCTGCGAGCCACACCGGTTTCGATTGCAGCTTTTACTACCGCCGCCGCTACGGCCTTTGCCACGCGCCGATCGAAAACGCCCGGAATAATATAGTCTTCCGTCAGTTCTTCAGGCTTAATGATGTCGGCAATAGCCCTTGCTGCTGCCAGTTTCATCTGCTCATTGATGTCTGTTGCACCGCAGTCCAAGGCTCCGCGGAAAATTCCCGGGAAGCACAATACATTGTTGATCTGGTTGGGGTAGTCGGACCGGCCAGTGGCCATGATGCGCACATACGGCGCCGCATCTTCTGGCATCACTTCCGGCGTCGGGTTCGCCATTGCGAAGACAATTGCATCCCTGTTCATCTTGGCCAGATCTTCCGGTTCCACCGCACCCGGGCCGGACAATCCAAGGAACAGGTCAGCGCCTTCAAGAGCTTCCTTCACCGAACCAGTAAAGTTCGTCGGGTTTGTATGCTCGGCGAACCACTGCTTCATAGTATTGAGGCCTGTGCGGCCTTTGTGGATTGCACCCGTGCGGTCGAACCCGATGACGTTCTTCGCCCCTGCGTTCATGATCATCTTCGAGCATGCAACGCCGGCTGCACCCACGCCAGTCACAATGATCTTTAGATCGCTGATGTTCTTCTTCACGATCTTGAGAGCATTGGTCAACGCTGCGAGAACCACCACCGCCGTTCCATGTTGGTCGTCATGAAACACCGGTATGTTGAGTTCCTTCTTTAGACGCTCTTCGATTTCGAAGCAACGTGGTGCGGATATGTCCTCGAGATTGATGCCCCCAAATCCGGGAGCGACGGCCTTCACTGTGCGGATGATCTCTTCCGTGTCCTTGGTATTCAGGCAAAGAGGGAATGCGTCAACCTCGCCAAATTCCTTGAACAGCAGGGCCTTGCCCTCCATTACTGGCATGGCTGCTTCTGGGCCGATGTCGCCCAATCCCAGGACTGCGGTTCCATCACTGACCACGGCAATTGTGTTCGTCTTGATTGTGAGTTGGAACGCCTTCTCGGGATTATCGTGGATCGCCATGCAAACGCGAGCCACGCCAGGTGTGTAGGCCATTGAGAGGTCCTCGCGCGTAGACAGCGGCACCTTGCTGATGATGCGAATCTTGCCTCCCATGTGCATCATCAGTGTGCGGTCTGAAACGCTCAGGATCTCTACGATCTCCAGAGATTTCAGCCGATCGACAATCAGTTCTCCGTGCTTTTCGTCGCGAGCCGCCAACGTAATCTCGCGAATTTTGTGGGTCTTTGTGACGCCTTTGATATCGATAGCCCCGATGTCACCACCGAGATCGCTGATGAGTGCAGTGACGCGACCAAGACTTCCAGGCTTATTGCTGATCCTGAGCCGAATCGTCAGGCTGTAGCTTGCGCTGGGTTTAGGTGTGTTCACAGATACTCCTTATGAATGCGAATAGAATGTGCACTGCGTTACGTTAAGAAAGAAAGTAAGAAAAGTGCTCGAGATTAATCCGGGCGCTTAGCACAATCATAGTCCTCAGTCGAACTCTGTGTTACGCCCTTCGCGTATTTGTCTCATATCGTGTTTCAAATCGAAGCGCGTCTGTCTAATAGCCTCAGCTAGTTTCAGAGTGTCACGTCTGAAAGTGATGTAGCTCATATCGGCTGTTCCACTTAATCTCATAAGCTCATCTATCCCGGCGGGGTGCAAAGATCTTGATGGCGTGCTCGACTTCACGATGAAGTAATTCAGACACTCCCCATGAGTAACAGCTGTGCGCATGTGCGTGTGGCTACCTCTTGGGTATGGCTGAAAAAATGGAGTGTCGCCGCTTCAATTCGATTGTGCCAAGGCTTGTTGTACTTTGTTCAGCAGGGAAGCCATTCGGAACGGCTTCTGCAAAAAGTAAATCCCGGGATCAAGTACGCCATGCTTTACGATAGCGTCCGCTGTATATCCGGACATGTAGATAACTCTCAAATTGCAACCCTGCTGACGTAAGCGCTCAACCAACTCTTTCCCATTCCCATCCTTCAGAATCACGTCCGTTACTAGCAGATCGATTTCCGGCGACCGCTCGAGTGCCGTACGAAATGCTTCGTCCAATGTCTCGGCCGAAACTACCTTGTATCCTCGATTCGTTAAAAACGGACCAATCACATTCCTCAATCCTTCTTCGTCCTCCACCAGGAGGATCGTCGCATCATGTTGAGAGGTCACTCGGGCCGGCTCCGTTCGTGTTTCATGTTCCCCAGAATCGCGGGGCGGTGCTGTTGGGAGATAGATGCTGAAAGTGGATCCGACTCCGAGTTGGCTGTCCACAGTGATGTATCCTGCTGCCTGCTTCACAATCCCGTAAACCATCGAAAGACCGAGGCCTGTGCCTTTTCCGTGTTCCTTCGTCGTGAAGAATGGCTCAAATACATGCGACAAAACCTCGTCACTCATGCCAATACCGGAGTCTGTGATCGTGAGCAGAGCGTATTCACCAGGAGGTATCTGAGGCAACGCAGCGTCCCCCGAAACTAACTCTACGTTTGAGGTGACTATCTTCAGTCGTCCACCGTTGGGCATGGCATCGCGAGCATTGATGACCAGGTTCATGATCACCTGTTCGAATTGCGAGTGGTCAATCTTTACGGACCATGGATGAGGCTCGAGCAGCATCTGCACATCTATGTTTTCTCCAAGCAAGCGTGGAAGCATGCTCGACATTCCCCGTACAAGTTCGCTGATGGAGGTCTCTTTTGGTAATGTCGGCTGTTTTCGACTGAATGCGAGGAGTTGCTTCGTGAGGTCGGCAGCACGTTGTGCAGATCTCATAATGCTCTCGACCCGTTCTGCAGGTCCCCCATTAAGGCTCATGCTCAGGAGTTCTGTCTCTGCCATTATGACCATCAGCAGGTTATTAAAGTCGTGCGCTATTCCACCGGCAAGTTTGCCGATAGCCTCGAGCTTCTGTGATTGTTGGAGTTGTGCCTCAACCTGCTTCCTTCGGTCACGCTCAGCTTCAGCCTCCCGCAGAGCGTCGAGCGCTGCCAGCCCGGTGCTGATGTTCTCAGTGGCCTCTTTGATGAGAGCGATCTCTTGGCCGGCAAAGGCGTCGTTTAAAGATGCATAAACACAGAAGGCCGCGAAAACGCGCCCATGCAGCATGATTGGCACGGTCAGGGTGGAGTTCAGGCGGTACTTTGCTGCCGTTTCCCTCCAGAGCGCGACCATGGGCGATGAATAATCCTGCATGACTGTGCTCAATCCTTCTCGAATGGCGCGTCCGATAGGACCTCTTCCCGAGGCCTCTTCCTCATTCCACGAGATTGTTGCTTCAGACAAGTACTGTCTTGCTGTGCCAGCTGACGCAACGATCTGGATGGGGTGACCGGGGGTGTGCTCAGGCACGGCAATTAGAGCGAGTGGATACCCTCCGACATTTGCGAAGATGTCGACAGCGCGTTGCAAAAGATCTTCTTGTGTCTTTGTGGTAGTTAACGCTTGGTTCACTGAGCTGAGCACGCGCAGTGCGCGATTCAAACGCCCGATCTCCTCTTCCGCCAGCTTGTGTGCGGTTATGTCTTCCAGGATGACAATGAAATGCGATGCATCTCCGGTTGCATTTCTCGCCAGTGAAAGTGTCAGGTTGATCCATATGACGGCACGATCTTTGCGGATGCATCGTGCCTGCACGGGTGCTAGCTCGCTGTCCCCGGATATAAGCCTCTGCATCAGGTCACGCAGAAGCGGAACGTCCTGTTCATCGGCAACGTCTGTAAGTCGCATTCCGCACAGTTCGCCTCGCGTATACTGCAGAGCCGCGGCCAGCTTCTCGTTTACGCGCAGCCAAACGCCCTCCGGTGACAAATGTGCAATGCCCAGAGCCGCCTGCTCAAATGTGGCACGATTCGTTTCTTCGCTCTCGCGCAACGCATCTTCGGCACGCTGCCGCTCTGTTATATTGCGCAACACCAAGGTGAAGATCTTCTCTCCTCCTGCCATGGCTTCAGAAATGGCAAGCTCCGCAAGGAATGGTTCGCCATCTGACCGAATCACGTTTACGGCGCGCAAATCCGCAACAGGGGACTGATCGACCTCGCCATGGCTGTGAGGCGCCCCGGTGAATAGTTGCTGCGTATCCGGGAGAAAACGCCACAAGGGGGTTCCTATAGCTGCTGCTGCTGAACATCGGAGGGTCTTTTCCGCCGCCAGATTAAACAGCACAATCTCCTCGCGGCCGTTAACGGAAATAACGACGTCATTCGCGGATTGAATGATGGCCGCGAGGCGACGCTCGCTCGCCAATAATTCGGCTGTCCGTTCCGCTACGAGTTCTTCCAGTTGCAGATTCTGTATAGCGCTACGGTCTACCAGCGAAGTGAGCCATATGAAGAACACAACCATTACCGTTCCGCACAGAATCGCGAGTACGCTCGCTAGAGCCCAGCTAAGCTCAGCTTCAACCGACAGAGCCTGGGCAATCGACCAAATGACAAGTATTAGGAAGATGAGAGCTATTGGAAGCGCACGGCGGAAGAGTTTTGCTCCAGCGCTCGGGTTAGTTAGTAATCCTCCTAATGCCCAGCGAGCACGTGACGACAGGATTCCGCAAGACATCACTAGAAAACTGGTCGCTGTTGGGAGGGCCATGGTGATGCCGGACTGGTGGGGCTCGAGAAGCATGGATAGCGCCCCAAAGATGGCGCCGAGAAACGCTCCGAAACAGAAGTACTGGGCATGCCAACCTCCGCGCGGAGTTCGCCAGTCCACCGCGAGAAGGGCGCGGCCGAGTAGCAGAAAAGTCAGTGCGGAGACCGGTGACATGAGGCTCGGCCGTTCAAGATCGTGGGCATCGGCAGGGACACTGGCTAGCAGTTCGTCGATTCGCAGATTCAGCGAAGCGAAATATTCGATGAGGCTGAGTGAGGCGATCACACACACAGCACCTGCCAGGATTCTCGCTACGAGTAAAGGTAGGGACCGCTTACTTGCTAGATTGCGGTCTATCGGACGGCGTTGTAGAAACAGCGAAATCCCCAGCAGAATGAAACAGAAGGCGGCGTTAGGCGCAATGTTGGTAGGTGCGATTCTCCAGTTCGTGAGAGCATGTATCCTGAACCAAGCCCCGAACATCGCCAGCAGCCCCACTGCGGTGCAAAATACGCCCGCGATCTCTGCAACGAGCTCGAAGTGCCTACGTCGGATTCTGATGTCGTTCATAAGCTCGCACTGGCTCAGTTAGGCAAACCCGTGTTTTCAGGGCCTCGATGGAGGCGGCAGGTTCAGCCTCGTTCAACAACCGTTAATCGCCTTGCCTTGGCATTTGACATCAGGACTAGCAGACAAAACACGCAGAAGCCTGCAAGCAAGACAAAACCTAGTGTGAAGTTGCCGGTACGTTGTTGAATGGCGCCCAACACAAGTGGAGGAAAGAACCCTCCTAAGCCGCCAGCCGCGCCAACCAACCCTGTAACGCTCCCTACTGATTTCGGAAAGTATTCCGGAACCAGCTTGAATACCGCTCCATTTCCGAGTCCGATAGCTGTGGCCATGCTCAATGCGCCCACGGTGAACCATACAATGCTGTGAACGGCCAGTGAGAGTGCGGCAAGAGCGGTTAGTGGGAAGACGAAGCGCAGAACGGCCACGCCGCCGATCCGATCTGAAACAATGCCGCCGATCGGTCGCATGCCGGTCGCCAATACAACGAATCCTGCTGTTCGGAGACCTGCGTCCTGTGGCGTCAGCTTGTACATTTCCGTCAGAAAAATGGGGAGATAGATGGACATAGCAACAAATCCACCGAAGGTCAGAAAGTAGTACAGACTCAGGATCCAACTGCGCGACTCGCCCAGAGGGCGCAACATCTCAGAAGCTGACTTGGCGGTAGCGCGCTGTGGCGCATTCCTGGCCATCACAGCAAAGATCACCATCCACACGCAGAGCAGAATTCCAAACAGCCAGAAGCCCCATTTCACTCCGTGTGCTTTGGCAATGAACGGAGCGCCGAAAGCAGCAAGTGACTGTCCGATGTTGCCCGCACCGTAAAAACCAAGCGCGGACCCCTGCTTGTTGGCTGGAAACCAGGCGCTCACAAATGCTACGCCAACGGAGAAACTCGCAAGCCCAATTCCAATCAGGAACCCATATGCGAGTAGATGCCCGTAATCGGTTACGTTCCCCATAAGGAACGCGGGAATTGCTGAAGCCAGCATGACCAGTGTGAACACAGTTCGTCCGCCGTATCGGTCTGTGAGCATCCCAAGCGGAATGCGACCAACACTGCCGAGGAGCACAGGGAGGGCCACTGCAAGGCTCTTCTGCACAGATGTAAGCTGCATCTGCTTACTGATGATCGGCATCATAGCCGACATCGTGCCAAAAACGGCAAAGCACAATGCGAATGCGCCCGTGCCCAAAACAAGTTGAACAGAGGAGGATGTTCTTGGAGGCATGCCGGACGTTTAGATGCCATCCTCTCGCGCTCCGCTGAATCGTTCTGTTGATTTTCGCGTGTTTGAGCCCACTCTCCAGCAGCCCCAAACATCGAAAGGCACAGGTGAACGTGTGCACAGTAAGTGGCCAGCAGTGTTCGCAGTCTTATCAGCCGGCATGCTCCTCGCGCTGATCTACTTGGGCTCTCGTGGGTTCAGAGATTTCGATCCCGCACTGATCGGGTATGCGGTCGCGTCGATATTCGCCGTCGCTGCGGTCGTCTATCGATATTGCTTGTGGATCACTCGCCCCCCAACGTGGCGGTACTTCCGTGCAGGCTGGATCAACTTTTTCTCCTGGCAGAACTTTCGGAAGTACACGCTGCTAGTACCGTCGATGTCATGGCACGACATCTTTGGGCAGACCTTTCTTCTCCATCGCAGCTTTGAGCGTTGGTTGATGCACATGTGTATATCGTGGGGCGTGATCCTCTCCTGCTTCATAACATTTCCGCTCACGTTTGGCTGGATGAGATTCACGTTGGTCGGCGCCGATCGTTATCAGCTCTGGATGTGCGGATTCCCAGCTTTTCGGTTCAACATCGAGGGCATTGTCGGGTTCGTGCTGTTCCATGGTCTTGACTTCACTGCTGTGATCCTGATGGTCGGCTTGGCTATTGCGCTGAAGCGCCGTCTTGAGGACGTTGGCTTGCGAACTACGCAAAGGCTCGGCTTTGATCTGGTTCCGCTCGTTCTACTCTTCGCGATTTCCGTTACCGGTTTGGCTCTCACTGCATCCTCAACATGGTGGCAGGGGCGCTACTACTGGTTCATCTCGCTCACGCATCAGGTGATTGTCGTTGCATGGTTGCTCTCTATTCCGTTCGGCAAGTTCTTTCACATCGTTCAAAGGCCGGCCAGTATGGGGGTCACGTTGTACCAGACAGTCAATCAGGGACTGGCGCAGAGCGAAGAAGCAGACGCAAATTCAGCCAGCTGCGCTCGTTGTGGGAGAGAGCTTCCGTCGCGACAATTCATCGAGGACATCAAGGCCACGCTCAACGATCTTGGCCAGCACTATCAGGTCGGAGCTAACAACATCCTGCAGGACCTTTGTCCTACCTGCAAACGGGTTGTGCGTGGACAGTCTTACTACGATGTAGTGGGAAGAAAGTTCGTGTAGCCAATGTCGGTCAATAAGGACATCTTCGAACCCGGGCGGGAAGCAAACTACGATTTCCAATCTGCCGGGAAGCCTGCAAGCGGTTGGGCAAAATCAGACGAGCTTCCAGAAACCCTTGTGCCCACGCATTGCTGCTTCTGCGGTGTGCAATGCGGAATGTATCTTCGCGTCGCAAACGGACAGGTCACAGGTGTGGAACCAAGAGACTATCCACACAATCGTGGAGCGTTGTGCCCAAAAGGAATTGTGGCCTATCAACAAGTGAATCATCCGGACCGGTTGCGCTATCCGATGATCCGCCGGGGAGGGAAGCAGGGAAGCTTAGAGCGGGCAACTTGGGATGAGGCATACTCCTACATCGTTCAACGCTGGACGCAACTGCAGCAGCAGTATGGAAAGGATTCTGTTGCCGTATACAGTGGCTCGTCGATGACGAACGAGAAATGCTATCTCATGGGCAAGTTCGCTCGTGTGGGTCTCGGAACCCGGCACATCGATTACAACGGTCGGCTCTGTATGTCAGCCGCCGGAGTTGCGTACGCGAAGGCTTTTGGGCTGGACCGCTCTCCTATACCAATGCCGGATATCGCGCTGACGAATTGCATCCTTGTTGCAGGTTCAAACGTGTCGGAATGCTTTCCGGTAATGATGCAGTGGATTTGGCGTGCTAGAGACAATGGTGCGCGACTCATCGTCATGGATCCTCGGGAAACGCCCACGGCGCGCACTGCAGATATCTGGCTCCCTTTGAGGCCGGGCACTGACGTAGCAATCCTAAACGCAATGTTGCGATACATCGTCTCTGAAGGATTGATTGACGAAGAGTACATCGCGACACGTACCCGGGATTGGGACAAAGTAAAGCAAGCGATAGAACCGTTTACTCCGGAGTACGCGGAGCGCATTGCCGGTGTCCCTGCTCGACGAATTTTGGCCGCTGCAGAGGTTTTTGGCCGAGCACCGCGGTCCATCGTGATGCATGCCCGCGGAATAGAGCACAGCACTCACGGAGTGGATAACTGTCTGGCATGCATTAATCTTGCACTCGCGCGCGGGCAAGTTGGACGAGTCGGCGGCGGTGCGATGATGATCACTGGCCAGGGCAATGGGCAAGGCGGGAGGGAACATGGTCAAAAGGCAAACCAACTTCCCGGGTATCGCCACATTGACGTGCTTGAAGACCGCGAAGAGGTTGCAAAGGTTTGGGGTATTTCTGAGTCGGAGATTCCCGGCGAGGGTGCAGCGGCAACAGAGATGGTGAAGTTAATGGCCTCAGGCGAAATTAAGAGTTGCCTGATTATCTGCTCCAACCTCATGGTCAGTCTTCCTGATAACGCTATCGTAGCGCGTGCGCTCGATAGCCTCGACCCGCTTGTCGTAATTGACTTCTTCATGTCCGAAACAGCTGAGCGCGCTGATGTCGTTCTGCCCGGTTCAGTGTGGTGCGAGGATGAAGGGACAACGACAAACCTCGAGGGACGTGTGATCAAGATCAACCGTGCAGCAAACCCTCCAGGCGAAGCTTTGCGTGATTGGGAGATCGTGTCTGAGCTCGCTCGGCGCATGGGGCGCGGCAAGTACTTCGAATACAGATCGAGCGGCGAAATTTTCGACGAGATGCGACGCGCGTCTAAGGGCGGCGTCGCAGACTACTCTGGCATTACGTGGGAGAAGATTGAGCGTCAAAGCGGAGTGTTCTGGCCCTGTAAAGAAGGTGATTCGGGAACTCCGAGGCTATTTGCCGAACGTTTTGGCCACAAAGATGGACTGGCGAGATTCTATCCAATCGATTATCGCCCCGCAGCAGAAGAGCCAAGTGAAGAGTTCCCCTTCCGGCTTACAACCGGACGTGTCGTTTATCACTACCTCAGTGGAAACCAGACTCGACGTCTCGGGTTCCTGAATGAGCAGGCGCCGGAACCATGGGTAGAGATCCACCCGAAAGCAGCGGCTAGATTCGGAATCGAGCATGAGTCGCGTGTCCGTGTCCGGACTCCGAGGGGTTCAATGGAACTCAAGGCGGTTGTTGCACCAACGATTCGCCCTGACACGTTATTCATCCCATTCCATTACGGGCACAAGCAAGCGGTGAATCAATTGACTAATCCTGCCGTGGATCCTACGGTGAAGATCCCAGAGTACAAAGCATGCGCAGCCACCATTGAACCTATCGGCTCGGCAATTCCGCAATCGGCTCAACAGGCTACCGAAAACTTCACCGCGGATAACACCCCACGGATGTTCCCATACACAGTCGGTGAGACCAAAGCTCCGCCGGAGAAGCAGGGAAAGCAATTCTAGTTGGAGTTCTTCTCGAAGATGCCAATCAATACTCTGTTTGTTGATCCCTCGCGATGCATTGGATGTCGGGCATGTGAGGCGGCCTGTCGCGAATGCGATTCTCACAAAGGCGAAAGCATGATCATGGTTGATTTCATCGATCGCGCTTTTAGTGTCGCGACACAGCCCACTGTTTGCATGCATTGCGAAGACCCTGTTGCTCCGTGCGCTCAGGTCTGTCCAGTGATGGCTATCCTAATCACTCCCGAAGGCGTAGTGCAGCAGGCCGATGCTTCGCGTTGCATTGCTTGTCGCAATTGCGTGTACGCCTGCCCATTTGGTGTGCCTAAGATCGACCTGTCGGCACGCCTCATGAAGAAGTGCAATCTATGCTATGACCGCACATCGCAAGGACTTCAGCCTTGGTGCGCGCAGACATGCCCCACAGATGCTTTATGGTACGGCACGTTTGAGCAGTTTGCTAAAGAGAGGAATGGCACACCTGTGCGCCACACGGAGTTTGGCACGCAGGAGGTTCGCACTCGCGTCTATCACGTCGTGCCTGCTCCAACTGCAAGCCTGAAGGTCACGACAGGTGCAGAAGGTGCCCGAAGTTCCGGTGTCGTTGCTGAGGAGGAAGAGCCGTGGATAGTCTAGAAAATACAAGACCGGTTGAGCAGACCGAACCAGAGGGCGACAGCACGCAAGTCAAACAATGGCGATCTCAGTTTCCCTATCACTGGGACGCTGACGAACTGGTTTCGCGCAGAGAGTTACTGAAGTTTGCTGTCTACACCTCGGGGACCCTTTTTCTTGGCACAGCGCTGTTGGCACTGCTTGGCCGACTTCATCGCCCTGCCACGCCTCTGCAAGAACCCATCGCCTCGGTGGCGGACGTGGCACAAGGTGACGCCCTGTATTTTCACTATCCTGGACCTCAGGACCAAGCCGTTCTGTTGCATCTTAATGACGGACGGTTTGTGGCGTACAGCCAAACCTGCACACACCTCTCCTGTTCTGTCTACTACCAGAAGGATAAGAAGCGCTTATTCTGCCCCTGCCATGAGGGAGTGTTCGATCCTGCAACCGGTGATCCAGTAGCTGGGCCTCCTGTTCGTCCACTTCCCAAAATCGCGCTCCATTCAGATGGAACGCAGCTGTACGCCGTCGGGGTAGAAGCATGACTACGCCGCTTCGTGAAAGGTTTACCACCGGTCAGGAACGGCGCATGCAGGCTGCACCACCTCCCGGCGAGGGTGCATTGCTTGGGGCAGCGTTGGCCATCGGCATTCTTCTGATGGGCATTCAGTTATGGATATTGACCGTTGCGCTCGAGCAATTCGAACGCCATGACTTCCGCCAAATCTATGCTCTGGCTGCGCTATCGGCGGCAATATTCGCTGGGGGCATCGTTATGCTTCGACTTCTTAGAAGAGCACCGTTCGTCCGTCGAACCTCCGTCCCTAGCTCGTCATCTGACATGAAGCCCCAAGCGTGACGAGCTAGTCCAACCTCTGCTTCCTCCTGCACCGAGGCGCGTCCAGAAGCTCGGCCCCGCGCCCCGCTCCATCCTCACCCACAACTCCTCCCAACTCTCCTCTGATGATGTTTCCCAAAAACGCCGATAGATAGCTGCCGCCGAATGTGCCCGAGAAGAGTTGCGCTCGTAGGCGAAGCTCGGTAGAACGCAGATGAACCCACTAGCGACGATTGCCGAATATGACCAGAGCTGTCGATATATCGATTCTAATGTACACGCGCTCCCGCAACAGGTTGATGCGACAGTTCAACTGGTCGGGCATTCCGGTGCGAAGGTAACGCTGCATCGAGTTCGCAATCAGAGCTTCGTCAGGAAAATGGCTGCAACTTCGTCCCAAAACGAACGACTACGAAGGCAACATGAAAAGCAAGAGCGATTCTATTTCGAGGGTGTCCGAACCGCGTCCACCTATCGGGCGGGAATGGAGCATGGACTCTTTTTCTTCGACATGGAATTCGTCCCATGCACCAGCGTCTCAGCCGAGATCTGCGACGGACAGATCAAGAGCACCGGAAAGCTAGTTGAGTTTGTTCGTGATTGGGTAACGAAGATGAAGGCAAGCACGGATGGCTACCTCAGTGAGGCCGATCTGCTCCGAAAGCTGGACTCGGTAGTCGGCTCCAGTCATCGCAATCCTCTCTTGTCCTCAATGCATGGTCGACTGCAGCGGATTCACTCCTCGCTGTGCGCCGAATCCTGGCCCGCCATCCCCCGATCTTCATGCCACGGCGACTTTACGACGGAAAATATCCTCGTTGATAGTGATGGACAATTGTTTCTGATCGACTTCGATGACCCAGATCTCTCCTCGTACTTCCTGGACATTGCCAAGCTGTATCAAGACCTCATGGGCTTATGGTGCCTTCGAAAACTCGCAGCTCACAAGTCGGAGGCGCTTAGATTCCGAAACGCACAGTTAGCGCTACGCAGATTGCGTACCGAGATGGACCCTGTGATCGCGAGTGCGGCGCCGACGCTGCTACCCAAGTTGCACCTGCTGGTCTGCCTAAATCTGCTGCGGGCACTTCCATATTGCACCACGGAATCTGTAACCCATTTCATCCTGAACCGCGTCGAAGCTCTTCGGCGGTTGCCACATCAAGCGTTAGTCGCAGGATAGAGACTTTCAATGTAGCTTCGGACCGCACATATTTCGCGAGGTATTCGTTTCACGGAGAAGATGCTGCTCAGATCGTTGTTCGCGATATGTGGTGAACGCAGACAGCCCGGCTGCTTAGGGGACAAGATCATTCCACGGCCGCTTCTGACAAGATCAACCAGCGGCTGGTCTACCGGGACATAGTTCGTATAGTTTTGGAACGTAAATGGCGGCGCAACCGGAGCTGTGAGGCGGAGCAGAGCCACTGCCATTGTCTGCGGAAGGATTTCTTCTGTCTCAAACCAGCATGACTCGAGCGGAAAGAATCTATAGAGTAGGTCCACCATTTCGGAGAAGACCTGCACTGTATAGAACTGTCCTTCTGCCTGACCACCGAAAATGCTCTTGAGTCCAAGATGACTGAGCAGACTTTTCATTCGTGCATCATCTTCGACCCGGCGATGGAAGAGATGCCAATCTGCCCGGGGATCGAAGACTTCGATCTGAACGCCGGCCTGAATCTGGGCCGCGTGTTCTTCAAATCCGGATCGCACAAAGAGTTCGTTGGAAGAAATCAATGCGACTGTGTCGAAATCAGTTCTGCATTGTCGAGCAAAGCCGAAGTTGGAAGCGTGAACATGGAACAACCCCTTCCCGTGCTGGGTCGGGAATCGTTGAGGATTCAACATAATTCCGGGTTGGCGTGCCAATGCGGCAAACTCTTCCATGTCCCCAGAAAACACGGTAGACACGTGCAAGCAGACCGCAGCGTTCGGACAAAACTGCCGGATGTTTTCTATCTGGGCAGCTACAATATCTGGTCGTTCGTGCACCGGAAGCGAAAACAGAACTCGATTGGGCATTGACTCTGCTCAACAACAACTGACTCTTTAAAAGGGCATTTTACATGGCAAGAAGCACATTGCTACTTCCTTGCGCCGGGCGCAGCTCCCGATATCAGGGAGTGCGTCCTAAGTGGATGATGACAACTCCAGAGGGCTCGTTGGCTATTGAACGAGCTGCCAGCAGTGTGGCGTCCGAACAGGTCTTAAGGCGGGTCATTGGTATTCGCGCAGAACACGAAGGGAAGTATGGTGCTACGTCGGTTATCCGTCGCGCTCTAGGCGAAGACATCGATATCGTCATCCTGGATCAAGATACAAATGGGCCTGCGGAAACAGTGGCCCTGATGATTGAGCGGGCGGGAGTCCGGGGCCCAGTTCTGGTGAAAGACGCAGATAGCTTTTTCGAGCCGAAGCCCCTGCCTGACGGATCCTTTGTTGCAATCTGTGATCTGCGTCAGGAACTTCACCTTTCTCAGATTGGCGCAAAGAGTTTTGTGCAGATTAACGACCACGGGCTCGTTTCCAACATCATTGAAAAGAACGTTTCTTCGAACTTCGTTTCGGCCGGACTGTACGCCTTCTCCGATTCCGGGAATTTCTTGGCATGTTATCGGGCGATCGTGCAGGAGACCAGTGGGGGAGAGGTGTTCATCTCGCACGTAATAGGAGAGGCGCTGAGGAGAGGCGAGCCATTCCATCCTCACGTGGTTTCAGGCATGATCGACGTGGGCACTCTGGCAGAGTGGCGTTCTTTCGTCGGAAAACGACGGCTGCTCTTGATTGATATCGACGGCGTTGTGTTCAGAAACCAAAGCAAGTACTTCCCGCCATATTGGGGCGATCCCGTCGTGCCGATCAAAGAAAATGTTGACCGATTGCTCCAACTCCAGAGTTCTGGCGCCCAACTTGTTTTCATTACGTCGCGGCCCGAGCAGTACAGGTCTGCCACGTTGGAAGCACTCCAAACGCTGGGACTCGCAGTACACGCTATAGTGATGGACTGCCTTCACTCTCCACGTGTGCTGATAAACGATTATGCGGAAAGCAATCCGTATCCTTCTGCTGTTGCTATCAATATTCCGCGAAACACGCCCAGCCTTCCAGAGCTGACTAAAGATCTGCCGAAGTAATCAGATAAGCGCCCACTAGTGATCGCCAGAGGGACCGTAAGCAATGATCGCTCCTTCTGGCGTTCGGTTTTGGCCTTCATGCTCTGATCGTTGCACCAACTCCCGCATTGCGGCCTTTTCTTCTTCCGATAGGCTGTCCCGCAAGGGGGTGAGGATCGGTATTGCGTCGTCGAGGCGGCCTTGCCTTAGCAGCAGTGTGACCAAGTTGATCGCGGCTTGCCGATGCGATTCGTCCAATTCAAGGGCTCGACGGTAACCTTGCTCTGCGTGAACGAAATCTCCGCAAGCTAATTTTGCGGTCGCCCAATTGTTGCGAAGCTCCGAAGTTTCGCCAGCAACCATTGCGACCTCCAGTAATTTCACTGCTTCGCCCGGATGGCCAAGCTCCAGCAACCGCGTAAAGATCGGTTCCAGGCACCCAGCGTCCGATATTTGCCGGCTTTGCTCAGGTGCTGCCCCGTTGCTCTCGCCTATACCATCGTCCAAAGTGACCTCCCGCAGATCCGAGGTCATTTAGATGCCGTCACGCGTGTGTAGGCACGAGTGCTGCTTCGAGAGCAGGGAAGCGTCACTGCCAATGCTATAGCTGGAGTCGATTCGAGGGGGAAGTATGCTTTGCAGGTTCGGCGTAAGTCTTTCAAATCAATGGTGAGCGCGCTGGGACTCGAACCCAGGACCCACGCCTTAAAAGGGCGTTGCTCTACCAACTGAGCTACGCGCCCACACAAATCTAGCCTACCACAAACCACAGTGGATTCTGCAATCTGCCACTCTGGTTTTGCTCTGAATCGGCTCGCTCCCCCTGTATATGGAAGGACGTTTGCAATCGTAATGCTGTCTGTACTTTCGAGATTGCATGCAACAAAACTGCCCCGAGATTCGCGTCGGGTTGATCGTTCTTCGCCGATTTTTACGAGTGAGGGTTATGTCTATACCGTGTTGGTATTGCGACGCCAAGACATTGATTATCAAGGGGGCAAATGCCGAGGCTATGAGGTTGTTCGGTTATACGCCTGATGAGTTTATCGGCATGCACTCGTTGCAGTTGATTTCAAAGTGCGACGTCTCAAGGATGAGCGCCATTCGTAAGCAGCAAAAATGGGGACCGATGGGAACTTTTACATTGGTTCGCAAAGCTGGCGTCTCCTTCGAAGCTGATCTTCGCTGGCACCAAGGTGAATACCTGGGCACGCTCTGCGATTGTGTCCTCATCGTCAGTCACGGGAATCACGCCAGTTCTGATCGGGAAGATAGCTTCGAATGTAGTCCGCCTACATAGTGTTTGAACAAACACGCAAAAGGCGCTCTTGCAGGGCGCCTTTGCTCTTCATGACTCCATTTTCATCTCACGGCTTGGATTTGAACAGCATTGCGGCTATCAATGCCGCCACGGTCGCCAGCAACCACTCAATCCTCCATGTCTGGACAGCCTGCCATTCCGCGATGGTCGATGTGCTATAGACCAAGCCGGTCATTACAGCGGCCAGCAGGAAAACACCCGCGATCGCTACAAGGAGCAGAGACAAGGTCGGCAAGCCTGACTCTTTCCTAATCCGCTCGATGTCTAACCAGTCCAAGAGCGGGTTGTGCTTCTGCGCGCTTAAATCGTCCTCACGCCCCTGCCCGCAAACGTGGCAGAATCTTGCCCCTGCTGCATATTTGGTGCCGCACGTTGAGCAGAATGCCTCTGTTGCCTGCATCTGAAAACTATGTGTCTGGAACTGTTTTCCCGGAGTTGGCGCAGGACGCCAGTACTCCTGTGACAGTTCCTTCGATAAATCGGCCATGCCCATCTCCCTTGTACCAGGGAGCTTGCAAACAGCTCGCCAAACCGATGCACGGCTATTTCCGGGCATGGAGCAGGTTCGCTGCCATGCCGGATGTGAATAAATTACCTGCCCCATGAACAAGTGCTGTCCGTCAGTTGCGCGAGGGCATAGAGACAACGTTCCCAAATTGCACGGGGTCGGCCCAAACAGACAATAGCAACAGCTCGGCGTGAGTAAACTCCAGAACTGCCGGACGAGGATGCTCTTCGTTAAAGACGTGATTGTCTAGAATTTCGTGTAGGGCCTCTAAAGAGATGCACAGTGTGTGCGCGGCCTCAGCTTCGCTGTAGTACTGCTTGATCGGTTTTTTTAATGTCAGCATTGAGTGGCGTCCTTGCGCTTCTTCGGACAATTCTTTGTACCTTGCCACGCCACCCACTCATATTAGGTAAATTCCTCAAACGTTCGCACTCCAGCTACTTACGAACGTAACTCTAGTACCCAAGTAAACGTCAGTTTTCGGTTCAGCTTGCCGGTTTACTCCAACAGTCAACACCCTAGATCCAGGAAAGTAGCTACATCCCGCGCGCAAGTTTAGAGTTTTATGCTCTTTGCACCAGCAATGTTGGCAGGTCCGCTACAGAAGAGAGCAGAGCGTCTTGCGGTTCCCCCATCAGCCGTTCGCGGCGATATCGGCCTGTCAGCACACCCACGTTCAGTGCCACGCCCGCATTCTGGGCCGACTGTAGATCAAGTGGGGTGTCCCCGACGTTGAGGACCTCGTGAACCGAGCGACAGCGACATCGTTCCATAGCGCGAAAGATCAGATACGGCGCAGGTCTTCCTGCGGCCACTTCATCGCTCGAAACCATCGCACCGAACCATTCTTGCCACCCGAGTCTGCGCACCACCATCTCAAGCGTTTCTTTGCCGAATCCGGTTGTCAGCGCCAATTGCATGCCGCGCTTGCGGAGGGAGTCGAATACATCCTCCGTTCCGGGAATGGGTGCAAGCTGTTCTTCGTATCGGCGATTCACCATGCGGACGAAATCTGCATACACAGCTTCGACGGCTGGCTCCTCTAGAGGTTGCTGCCGCTTGCGCCATCCGAAGAAGCGAATGACCTCACGTTTCGATGCGCCCTTAAACTCCGTCAGTTCTTCGCTACCTACGCCAATGCCGTGCGCTGCCAGCGCATCGACCAGCGACGAAACCACTTCACCGTGATCCTCGATCACGGTGCCGGCCACGTCAAAGATTGCAAGTTTGAGTTCGTGCATAAGAAAGGGAGGTGCGCCCGACTGGGTCACGCACCTCCCCAGCTTACCGCAAAAGTGCTAAGCCATGTCACGATGCTCCAGCAGCTTCTGAGTCGCAAAAGGAATCGCCACCGCGACCAGAAGCCAAAGTGCGACAACCTCGCAGAAGAAAGGCTTCACGCCTGACAGTCTGAGAATGTCAAACAGCTTGTCAAACCACCAGTGGGGAGTTTGCAACCCAAGGTGACTGCGCAACAGCATGCAACCCGTAGTGTAGAGCCCAGACGCAATCAAGGCGAA
The DNA here is from genome assembly GCF_059726255.1 of Koromonas humicola. NCBI lineage: Bacteria > Pseudomonadati > Acidobacteriota > Terriglobia > Terriglobales > Koromonadaceae > Koromonas > Koromonas humicola. The sequence continues at coordinate 2,122,594 of NZ_AP040873.1, read as the reverse complement.
GACGCTCCCTCGAGATGCGCCCTTCAGCACCACTCCTCCAAACTGTGCAATTCCAAACAGGATCAGGTTTACAGGTGCTGCTGCAATAGCCACGGCAAACATTCGTGGATCCAGTATCAAATGCGCACGTGCGTAGCAGAAAAAGGCCGAGATCAGCAATGGGATCAGCATTACACACTGAATGGCTATAACGCCGCTAAGCCAGTTAACCCAGAGTAGCCAGCCCCTTCTCTGTGGACGTGTAAACAGGAATTCAGTGGTTTTGGTGTCGTACTCCATTGCGATACCGGCTGTGCTGCCGCTGAACAGCGCGGCAATCCAGCCACTCAGCAGTATCAATCCCACGTTAATGTCCTGCAGACCACGCTGGACCTGCAATGCGAAATTTGAGGTGCTCTGCCCAGCTCCGAGTGAGTAGTACTTGTGAGTGATTGCTAGCTCGTCCATCCAGCAAACAAAAACGGTGAATAACAAGATCATTCCGAGCGCAAATTTCCCATACTCAAGCCAGCACTTCCATTGGTACATTTCCGGTCTCCTTTCTAACCAGAGCCAGAAATACCTCGCGCAGGCTCATTGGTTTCACTTCCAGCACCGCCGCACCCTGATGCTTCAATCCTTCCGCAAAGACCTCTCCTTCACGTGCCAACACATATTTGCTGAATTCTCCTTCGCGCAGCGCGGATACAACCTGGCCTCCTTTGTCCGGCAGCCCACTCCCGCTCGCTATCACCAATCGATAGTTCTCGCGAATATCATCGAGCCGCGCTTCAAGCAGCATCTTGCCTTCATGGATGATCCCAACCCAGTCAGCCACTTGCTCCACCTCTGTGAGATCGTGGGAAGAGAAGAATATTGAGCGCCCTTCGCCGACGTGATCCTGTACCAGTGTGCGTAACACGTCATCGAGATACACCGGATCCAGCCCCGATGTGGGTTCATCCAGGATCATCAACTCAGCCCCTTGTGCCAGCGCCAAGAGAAGCGAAACTTTCGTTCGGTTCCCCTTCGAAAGCTTCTTGATTGGTCGCTCCATTGGAACTTCCAGCATTTCTGCGTAGCGGCGTGCCGCCTCATCCGACCACGTCTTGTAGAATCCGCGAGTGAACTTAACCATTTGTGCTGGGGTCATCCAGTCATACAGAGGTTTGTTTTCGCCGACGTATGCGGTACGTTCTAGTATCGCAATGTTGTCTGGATGCACTGCTTGACCCAGCACTGTCGCGGTTCCTGCAGTTGCTCGTCCAAGGCCAAGCAGAATCTTGATTGCAGTTGTTTTTCCTGCGCCATTGCGCCCGAGAAATCCATATACAGAACCTACTGGCGCATTCACGTTCAGCCCATCGAGCGCGCTTACATCGCCATAGCGCTTTATGAGCCCATCAGCTTTAATCGCCCACTCGTTCATGATTCTTCCTCAGTTCTGCGAATTCTTCCTTCAGCAGTTCCAAACACTCGCGCTCCGAAAAACGCAATTGCACGCACTCCACTGCAAGGTGCCTTGCCAATGGCCGCAGCCGTTTGATCTTCTCGCTCTTCAACAGCCCCGGCTTCACATCTGATATGTAGGTCCCTCCTCCGGGAATGCTGCGAGTGATGCCCTCGCGCTCCAGTTCCTGATACGCACGGGCGATGGTGTTGGGATTAATCCGCAAGGCGGCCGCCAGTTTGCGCACCGAGGGCAGGGGATCGCCTTGACGCGCTGCACCGGAAGCAACAGCGTTCTTCACCTGCCCAACGATCTGCTGGTAAATGGGAATCCCTGATGATGCATTGACGTGTAGCAGCATGACTGTACTAGTACCATAGTACGGTAATGCCCGCCAACATAAATCTTTATGTCATGGCGGTTCGGCGCCCACCACCCACGTTCTTAGGGACCACAGGCGATCTCTTCAGGGGCCGATAGACATTTTTCCCGAATCGAAAATCGGAGAAGAGCACCGATGCGCTCAGAGTTTCTGATATGTGTTACGATTCCGCCCCGGCAGGACAATATGTTGTCGCATTCGAATTCTGCAAGCACCAGCCCCGGCCCAAGAATTAAGGTAGGCTATTCCTCGTCTCCTGATCCATCTACTGCGGCTTTAGAGTTGTACTCTCGCGTTGGAGACGAGCGCGCAGGCTTGCTGCTTGTCTTCTTGTCGAGGCAGTACGATGTCCCTGAACTCGCAAGAGAGTTGAAAGAGCGGTTTGGCCCTCTGCCAATGATTGGCTGCACCACTGGCGGTGAGATCGGGCCCGAAGGTTACACAGATGGCGGAGTGTCGGCAATAAGCCTTGGAGCTGAGGATTTCCAGTTTGAATGCGGGCTCATCGAAAATGTTTCTGAGTTGGACATCAAGGAAGGGCAAGCGTTCGCTTATCGTCTTCGTCAGAAACTGGCGCAACGTGTGCAGACCTTTGAGCCTCGCCAGTGTTTTGCGCTTCTACTCATAGACGGCCTTTGTTTCCATGAAGAGGTAGTTGCGCGAGCTGTGCAAGATGGGCTCGGCCGGATCCCACTGGTTGGGGGGTCGGCTGGGGATGGCCTGGATTTCGAACAGACCTTAGTCTTGTACAACGGCCAGAGTTATACGAACTCAGCAGTGCTGCTTGTGGTTTACACGAACCATCCTTTTACAACCTTCAAGACTCAGCATTTTGTTTCCGGCACGCGCAAGCTGATCCTCACCGGGGCGATTCCGGACAAGCGCTTGGCTACCGAGATCAATGGATTGCCGGCAGCCGAAGAATACGCTCGTGCTGTCGGCGTAGATGTCGAGAGAGTATCGCCAGCAGTGTTTTCCGCCCATCCGTTGGTGGTCAAGGTAGGAGGAACAGATTTTGTTCGCTCCATCCAGAAGATAAATCCTGATCGCAGCATCCGATTCTTTTGCGCCATCGACGAAGGCATGGTGTTCAGCGTTGCGAACAACATCGACATGGCTGAGAATCTGACGCTCTTATTCCAGCAGATTGAGGAGTCGATCGGCTCACCTCGTGCGGTCATTGGGTGCGATTGCATCCTGCGCCGCATTGAGTTGATGAATAGTAAGTCCATGCCCGACATTGCTGCGATTATGAGGCAGCACAATGTTGTCGGATTTAGCTCTTACGGCGAACAGTTTCGCGGCATGCATGTGAACCAGACCTTCACTGGGATAGCGATTGGTGCGAGAGACATTCGACATGGCTGAAGACCTGGATCTGCGTTGCGCTCCAGACGATGTTGCTGGACTCCTGCAGGAGATCAAGCGACGCGACAAGATCATCAACGCTCTCGTGAATCGGGTGCAACGCAGCCTCGACAGTCCTCAACATGAATTCAGCTTATTGCAGACCACCTTCATGCTTGAGGAGGAAGTTGGTCGTCGCACAACGGAACTTGAGAGTGCACTGGGCGCTCTGACTGAAGCGAAACGGGAAGTTGAAGCGGCACGGCAGAGACTTTCGGATGCAATTGGAGCGATCTCAGAAGGGTTCGCGCTTTTCAACCCACAAGATGAGCTTATTCTCTGCAATGAGGCGTACCGCACATTATGGGGCTTTGGCCCAGAGGTAATTGGTCGCACGTACACCGACTTGGCCTCTGAAGTGACTCAGCGCTACAAGCCCGCAGATTCTAATTGGCTCGCTCGTTATGTTCGAGATCATCAGTCCGGTACCGGAACATCGGAGTTCCGCGTGGCTGGAGGTAGAACTCTTCAGATTCGCGAGCGCAAGACGTCGGATGGTTCCACCGTCGGACTTTATGCAGACATAACAGAGCTCTCAAAATTGCAGGCGACCGAAGCCGCTCGCCAGCAACTGCTTGACATCATTGACTTCCTGCCAGACTGTACTTTCGCAGTAGATGAAAACAAGGTGGTAATCGCTTGGAATCGCGCGATGGAGAAGATGACCGGGGTTTCAAAGGAAGAGATGATCGGTAGAGGTGATTTTGCCTATGCGGTTGCCGTATACGGCGAACGACGCCCGACGTTGATGAATCTCATCGGCGCTGAGGATCCCGATCTGATGCGCAGGTATGAGAACGTCAGGCGCAGGGGAAACTCGGTCTACGCCGAAGTGTTCGTGCCCTTGGCCTTTGGTGGCAGGGGCGCATTTCTCGACCTTATGGCGTCTTCGTTGCTCGACAGAGAAGGAAGGAAGGTCGGAGCGATTGAGTCACTTCGTGACGTCACAGAGCGCAAGCGAGCGGAGTCGGAACTGCAACTGATGCAGGAACAACTTCGCCAGGCTGCAAAGATGGAAGCTATCGGACGACTGGCTGGAGGCATCGCTCACGACTTCAACAACCAGTTAACCATCGTGCAGGGCTATACGAAACTGTTGATGGATAGGTTCCGCGACGCGACCGTGAACTGCTCGCGGGAACTGCAGGAAATATTGAGGGCAGCAGAGAGGTCGGCGCAATTGACAAGTCAGCTTCTTGCATTCGGACGCAAACAAGTGCTCCATTCCGAAGTGCTTGATCTTGCCGATGTGCTCACGCATATACGTGATCCTCTGGGCCGAATGATTGGAGAAGACATCCGAGTAGAACTCAAAATCGCACCAGACCTTTGGCGGGTCAAAGCAGATCGAAATCAGTTGGAGCAGGCCATCATCAATCTCACAATCAATGCGCGCGATGCGATGCCCAAGGGAGGAAAGCTGACCATTGAGGCTCGGAATGCGTTTTTGGATTCCGATTACATTCTGCACCACATGGGATCCAACGAAGGTGAACACGTCCGCTTGAGCGTCCGCGACACCGGAGTGGGAATGGACGAGCACACATTGGCACGCATATTCGAGCCATTCTTTACAACTAAGCCCGTTGGAGTAGGTACCGGGTTGGGACTTGCGATCGTTTATGGCTTCGTAAAGCAGAGCGAGGGCTACCTCGAAGTGAAGAGCGAAGAGGGCCGTGGTTCCTGCTTTGATCTCTACTTTCCACGCGCTACTGAGGCGACCGTCGAACAGGAGCAACCTTCGGCGACAGTGCCCACAACTGGTACGGAGACAATCCTCATTGTTGAAGATCAGGAAGCATTGCGTGAATTGACCGCACACATTTTAGAGAGCTCTGGCTACCATGTCCTGCAAGCGTCCGATGGAGACGCTGCGATCGCTTTGAACCGCGAACACGCATCAACAATCGACCTTGTTCTTTGTGACGTAGTGATGCCTAACATGTCAGGCCCAGAGGTGGTTAAGCAACTGCTGAAGGACAGGGCTACGCTGAAGGTAATCTACGTCACAGGCTATGCAGAGCGCGCCGTATTACAACCGAGTGATACGCGAACACATGTTCTCTCCAAGCCCTTTACTCCTGAGACGCTTTTTAGGGTTGTGCGGCAAGTCCTTGATGAAGACGTCACCGCCTGCGCATAGACTCTTCCTTGTTCGACAACCTCCGTTCCTCATCCTTCCTGTCACCATAGCGTTTCGGCGCAAAGTATCGCTCGAGCGCCTTCCTTGGATGTAACATCTATCAGACAAGGGAGCGACGATGGAGCAATTCGACGTACTCATAATTGGCGCTGGTCCCACGGGACTCGCCTGCGCGATTGAGGCACGGCGTGCCGGGTACACGGCTGTAGCAGTAGACAAGGGATGCCTCTGCAACTCGCTTTATAACTATCCGACGAACATGACTTTTTTCACTACGCCGGAACTTCTTGAAATCGGGGATATCCCATTTGTTAGTGCTCAGCAAAAGCCTTCACGCCTTGAGGCGCTCGAATATTACCGCAAGGTGGCCGAGTTCTATCGATTGCAGGTGCGGCAGTTTCATACCGTCACCTCAGTAGAAGGCGCGGATGGAGCGTTCCTGGTGCATTGCACAGACATGCTCTCGAGTCCGGTTGAGTTCCTCGCTCGCAAGCTTGTTATTGCCACGGGCTATTACGATCTTCCTAACCGCATGGGTGTCTCCGGAGAAGATCTTCCCAAAGTCACGCATTACTATCGCGAGCCTCATCCCTACTATGATTCGGACGTGGTGGTCGTTGGCGCGAAGAACTCTGCAGCTATTGCCGCGCTGGAACTATGGAGGCACGGAGCTCGCGTGACACTTGTTCATCGCGGATCGGCGATTTCCAGCAACGTCAAGTACTGGATCAAGCCAGACATCGAGAACCGCATCAAGAATCACGAGATCGCCGCTTACTTCAACACGTCCATTCGCGAGATTACACCTGACGCGATCGTGCTCCAGAGTCCCAACGGGGAAGTCCGGTTAAAGAATGATTTCGTGTTGGCCATGACTGGCTATCATCCTGATTTCAGCTTCCTTCGCGCCCTCGGAATTCATATTGCTGATCAGCCTTCCTGCAAGCCGGTCGTTGACACGCATACCCTCGAGAGCAATGTACGTGGAATCTATCTGGCAGGAGTGATCATCGCCGGGATGAACACCAACGAAATATTCATCGAGAACGGGCGCTTTCATGGACTTCAGATCGCGAACGATCTCCGCCGTAAGTTGGGTGAACCAACTTCGGAGCCATTCATTCATGAGAATGCTGGGCGCGATGCTTCGACCGTAACCCCGCCTACACACTTGCGCAACGCCGAGTAGACACGCGCCTTAGCTCAGATTCACCGCATCTCCCGTCTGCTTTGATAGCAGGCGGGACATCAGTGTCATCAGCGGTTCCCCCGAATCGGCCAACACAAAGTCTGCATACGACTCGCTCCAATCAAGTTTGAAGCTCGTCGAAAGTGCAGAAATCCATATCTGGCGTGCGGCTGAGTTTGGCGAGATCACGAATGTTCCCGGCGGTTCTTCGAAATGTAAGTTCAACGCCCCGCCGCGCTCCTCTACCTCGAAGCCGCTGGCTTCTTCCACGTCGTACAGGGCACGAGTCAGCCGATCCATGGTCTGCTCAGCATGCGTTTGAAAAGTCTTATCGTCCATACGCGAATGATGATACGTCACAACTGTGCCGCTTAGCCCTTGCAGTTATGCGTGCCGCCTTCTACGTTCGTCCCTTCTTCGTAATCATTCCAGGTTTCGATCATCATGAAGGGAAGGGGTCTGCTTGCGTCGTAGTAGTGTCTGAACATCTGCAGTGACTCTTCGAGGGTTCTTCCGCATCGCGAATCCATGCGCCGGTTTCGGCTCCAGGAAGCCCTTGAGTCATTGAACCCGGGCCACGCCCCACCCACCGCCAACTTGTCCGGATAGTTTCGGGTCATAGTCGAGTAGAAGTATTCCAGGTACTCCTGCCCCCAATTGCTACCATCACGCTGCCAACCGGATTTCCCCGGTTGCACCCAGGCGTAGAAGCCATCGAAGGCCCTTGCCCACTTTGCCACAGGATCTTTGTAGATCAGGAGCGGTCGCTCTTCCCATGTATCCACGACCTGCCGTACGCGGTTCCAGTCAACGTTGGCGCCTTTCGGGAAAATGAACACAACGGGCTGCCCGTTGTATCGCAGATAAGCTCCGCTCGGTACCTGCGAAGAACGAGCGATATAGCGGTGATAGGCATAGCTTAGGTCTTCGAGGACCGCTTCCGTCGCGTTCGCCGGATCACTATCGTTTTCGTCGTACATAAGCGCAACCTTGAATCCCTCCGGATCCGAGTCTGCCAGCTGCTGGAGCAAGGCGTAGGAGCTGTCTTCAAATCGGTGATTCTTGCCGTACCAGTTCACCACGAACGCGGAGATTCCAAGCTGCTTGGCGTCGTTGATTTGCCTCTGCAGCACCGTCCGATCCTGAGATGAGTAGCCGACGTTGATATGGCCCGAGGCACCGAACCATGGCTGGTAAGCCGCCAGCATCAGTGGTTGGCGGGCGGTGGCTCCCGGGGTCTGGGCTCGAAGGGAGTGTCTATAATCAGTGCGGCTGCATGCCTGGCAAAATGCCATCGTTATGGCCAGCCCGGCGGCAAGTAGGCAGATTTTGGTACTTTGCTGTAGCATGTTCATCGGCGTTCTGAGAGTGCGGCGCAAGTAGATTTAGATGAGTGAACGCACATCTGTGTTGGTTTCTGGGGCTCTGGTTACGGCAGGCTAGCTTTTCCGGATAAGTTTAGTTTTGTAAAATCCGCCTTGAGCACCCCAGACAATCATCTCTCCTTCTATAATCGGTACGCTTGCAGCGTGACTCTAAGTTCCTGCATCGAAGAGGGTACATGACGGAAACCAAGGCAAAGCCTCGTGTGCTGGTCGTGGACGATGAGCATGTCATCGCCGATACGCTGGCAATCATTTTGAATCAAGCCGGATTTAATGCTTCCGCGGTCTACACCGGAAACGATGCGGTCGATTACGCCCGCAACAACAAGCCTGATCTCATTATCAGCGATGTGATTATGCCTGACATGAACGGCATTGAAGCGGCAATCCTCATTCGAGGATTCCTGCCGTCATGTAAGATCCTCCTTTTCTCAGGACAGGCCGCCACTGCCGACCTACTGGAAAATGCTCGCGCTCGTGGCCATGAGTTTGAGATTCTCGCCAAGCCTGTCCATCCTCAGGATCTGTTGGCCAAACTCCGCGGCTAAACCTGTAAACAATAAGCCCCGCACGAGGCGGGGCTTGTGTTTTGCTTCAATTCTCCTCTACATCTCTCGACGGCCTTCGAGCGCTCTTTGCAGTGTCACCTCGTCTGCATACTCAATATCACTACCCGCCGGAATCCCAGTCGCGATGCGCGTGACTCTCACGCCCGTTGGCTTTAGTTGCTTAGCCAGATAGACGGCCGTAGCCTCGCCCTCCACTGTCGGGTTCGTCGCTAAGATCACTTCGTCCAATTCGCCGCTTGTAGCCCGACGCATCAGGTTCGTGATCCTCAAGTGCTCTGGCCCTATGCCATGAATCGGTGAAAGGGTCCCGTGCAGAACGTGATATGAACCGTTGTAGCTGTGGCCCTTTTCAACGGCGGCAATGTTTGTTGGTTCTTCTACAACGCACACGGTTCTTAAATTACGCGTCGGATTCGAGCAGTACACACACGGGTCGATATCTGTGATGTTGTTGCAGATTGAGCAAAGGCGCAGGGAGGCTTTGATTTCACGAATGGCGTTTGCCAGCAACTCCGCATCCTCATCTGAGCTGCGAAGGATGTGGAATGCGTAGCGTTGTGCGCTCTTGCTTCCCACTCCGGGCAATTTCTTAAGTTCATCAATCAGTCGAGCCATAGGCTCGGCAAACTTGGCCATGACTTACATCGATCTCCGCGGATCGTTCTTCAAAGCACCTACTGTAATTGGATGCTCACCTGAAACTCACGTTTCGGGCCTAATGCAAGACGTTCCGCTCGCACTTGTTTAGAACAGTCCCGGGGGCAGGCCCATTCCGCCGAGCAATCCTCCGAGCTGTGATTGCACCGACGAATCCACCTTTCGCCCAGCTTCGTTCACCGCGGCCATCACGAGATCCTGCAACATCTCGATGTCGCTCGCAGCCTCTTTGTCAATCTTGACCGAGAGTAGCTGTTTCTCGCCATTCATTTTCACCAGAACGGCGCCGCCGCCTGCCGAAGCTTCGACTTGGGTTTCGCGCATCTTCTGCTGCATCTGCTGCTGCATTTCCTGCGCGCGCGACATCATCTCTTGAATCTGTTTCGGGTCCATGAACTCACCTTTCTGAACGGTCCATCACAATGCGCACTTCCGCGCCGAACTTTTCCATCATCCGCTTCACAACGGGTTCTTCCATAGCCCGAGTTTTGAAGCTCTCCGTGTTACCTACTCTCGGCGTGCTTCGTTGTGGCTTGCTTTCGCCAGTGTTTGTGGCTCCTGTAACCAGCCTCACCTTAACTGGAAGCCCTGCCACTCTACTGGCAGCTTGATTCGCAAGGCGCTCCTGCTCTTTTCCATAACTCAGCTCGATCATGCCTGCCGACATCTCAACCGAGACCGTGACTATATTGCCTTCGGCGCTCCACGCACCTTCCTCCAGAGCTGCATTCAGCATCTGCGAGCCGCCCTTCTCCATGGCTTGCAAAACTGCTTCCCGGATCGCGTCTGCATCCAGTGCTGCAGCGGAGGCCTTAGCTGGAGCTGGCGCTTCCATTCGCGGAGCTACTGCCAGAGCACCATTTTCGAAAGGGGCCGCGGACGGAGCGGCAAACGGCACTGCTTGTGGTCCTAGAACGGGAGGCCTCCCGCCGAACGTTATTGGCGGTCGCTGGAATTCCACTGTCTGGTTGGATGTCTGGCCTGCAAAGGATGGTGCACTTGATGTCGGGACCGGAGTGGCTGACATGTCTTCGCGGGCTTTCCGTGCCTTGTCCGCCTCAAATGGCGATGGCTTAGACGGCGGTTGCCCAAAGGGCGATCCGCCTCCGCCCACTGGAGGTCGAGGTGCAAAAGTCGGAGGTGGTACCGAGGGTCGTGCTATAGGAGCTGATGTAGGTGCGGGATTATGCCGAGCAGCCGGAGTAATAGCCGGAGAACTCGTCCGTGTCGCTGGCGCGTTGCTCGTCACAGCCGGTTCTGTCAGATTCACCGAACTCAGCAACTGTTCCAATGGAAGCAGACGCTGAGCATGCACCATTTTGAGGAGCCCAAGTTCTAGGTGGAACCTTTGTTCCTGCTTGTAGCTGACGTCGCCGTGAGTCCGCAGCATGATCTGCAGGAAGCGCGTGAGCTCTTCCTCGGCGAACATCGAGGCTACCTTAGATACTCGATTCTTTTCGTCAGAGCTGATCTGCAGAATAGGGCTTTCTGTCCCTGCAACTTTTGCCACGAGCGAATTGCGTAGAAAGCGAACCGTCTGCCGAGCAAAGTGGGTTGCGCTTTGGCCTTCGACCATCAGCTTATCGACAATCCGGAGTACTTCTTCGCTTGAGTCCTCGTGTACGGCGTTCATCACGCGTTCCAGGACCTCAGTCGAGACATTTCCGATGAGACCGCGAACCAAGTCAGCGGTGAGCACGTCGCCGCAGCATGAGATCGCCTGGTCCATGATGCTGAGCGCATCTCGCATCGAGCCATCGCCCGCTTCAGCCAGCAATGCCAATGCTTCGTCATCGACCTTCAGGTTTTCGGTCTTACTGATTTCCCGCAGATGATCGACAATCTCGTCAAACTTAACCGCATGAAAGCTGAAATGCTGGCAGCGCGATCGGATTGTCTGCGGAATGTCCTCCGGCTGTGTCGTTGCCATCATGAAGACCACCCACGATGGCGGTTCTTCCAGTGTCTTCAGCAGGGCATTGAACGCCGCATCGGTGACTTGGTGAGCTTCGTCCAGGATGAAGATCCTGTAGCGGTCACGCGCTGGCTCGGCTGTGGCCGTGGCAATCAACCCACGTACCTCTTCAATGCCGCGATTGGTCGCAGCGTCAATCTCGATAACGTCCATGGCGCCAACCGACCCTTCGCGAATCTCCCGGCAGGACGCACACACGCCACAGGGTTCAGCCACAGGATGGTCGCTGGATTGGCAATTCAGGGCCATGGCCAGAATACGAGCGATCGTAGTCTTTCCAATGCCGCGATGTCCGCTGAAAATGTAGCCGTGGGCAATGCGCTGTTGCTCCAACGCATTCTTTAGAGTGCGGACCACATGATCCTGTCCGATCACATCAGCAAACTTCTGGGGACGATATTTGCGCGCCAGGACTGTATAGCTCATGGGAGACTCCAATTATAGCGAAGCTTCACCCTGTTAAGCTTCAACTGATCGCTGCCCATAGGAGGATTCTCCGAATGCAAACTCTCAGTTCACGCATTGTGTACCAGAACCGGTGGATGACAGTTCGGGAGGACGAAATTCGCCGTGCTGACGGCTCTGATGGCATCTACGGTGTCGTCGACAAGCCCGACTGCGCCATCATCATTCCTGTCGAGAACGGTCGGGTCCACATGGTGCAGCAGTTCAAATATCCGGCGGGTGGTCGTTTTTGGGAATTTCCGCAAGGTACCTGGGAGCAGGCGACTAAATACACCATCGAAGACCTCGCACGAGGAGAGCTTCGGGAAGAGACCGGCCTCAAGGCGGGGCATCTGGAGTCTCTTGGGCGAATCTACGTGGCTTATGGATTCCTGTCTCAGCCCATGCACGTCTTTGTTGCTAGGGAACTAACTCAACTGGATGCTCGTCCCGAGCACGAGGAACAAGACATCATCCGAGGCTCTTTCAGTTGGGAGGAGTTTCACCACATGGTCCGCGACGGTCATATCGCTGATGCACAAACGTTGGCGGCACTCTCCCTCTTACGGCTGAGGCATCCCGAGTTGGTAGGCTAGCTCGGAATTCCAGTTCTAACCCTCCAGAATGTTATGGCGAATGTCTGAGAGTCGGCCTAATGCTTTCGACTAAGTTATTTCTTGCTACACTAACAACATGGCGAATCAGGCAATTACTGCTGCAATTAATCAGCTGAAGCAGGAGCATATCCGGCTTTGTAAAGAATTGGCGAGGGTCGACGAAGCATTGTCCGTCCTGGGTAACATGGACGGGGTGGAAGCCACTCCCGCGAAACCAGGCAGAAAACCCTCTGCTGCGGTGAAGGCACCTAAGCGCAAGATCTCAGCCGCCGCTCGCAAGAAGATGTCTGAGGCTGCCCGTGCTCGCTGGGCCGCTCGCAGGAAAGAAAAGCCGTCGGAGAAGTAACTAATCGCCGCGAAAGTGATTGGCGCGTGGTTCTCTGAGCTTCAGGGACTGGGGCTGTTGCTCTAGTGCTCCTGAACTGCCGCGCGCCTGTTAGTATTGCGACTGCTGCGCGGTTTCCTGTCAGCTTTTTCTGCACGCTTCCTTTTGGCCAACTCTCTTGGCGAATACATCGTTCCGCGACAATTCTTCGCCCCACACGTGCAGGGCGCTTCTCCCTCTCCATCGTAGAGGTAGTAGTCGTAAACCAATTCCTCGCCGGGTTCGATGTCACGCGTTGCTCGAATCCAGACGCGCTCGTCCTCGTCCTCTTCTGTTTCGCAGTTTGGCGCGCACGAATGATTCAAGTACATAGCCATGCCATACCCATCTACTACATACGTGCCATCGCCGACTCCGAACAGGTAAGTGTAGGGACGGTCATCATAGAGTCGGTCGGCGTCGTCGTGCTTCATGCGCGTGCCCGTGTACTCGACGACTAGGGTTCCTTTGGGGATGCGATCGAGAGTGAAAACGCCAGCGGCGTGGATGGCTGAAGAGCGGACGATTAGACGCATGATTTCTAATTGTAAATGGTCTCGTAGAACGAGAGTATGTGAGCGCCCGTCTTTGCGCGATTCACCTTAGCTCAGGCCCTTTCGCGCCAATGGCCACGAGTTCGGCTATTACTAATCGTGTCCGATAGCTCTAGCTACGTTCGATAACATTGATCATTCTGCTGGTTCCATTGCTTTTCGAGTTCTTCGCAAGAGATCGAATTCCCGCAAATACTTTGAAGAGCCACCCGAAAATAAGCTCTTCTATCACAATCGCCAATCCTATCGAGAGCATCAGCGCGGCTAGCGCCATCACAATCGTCATTGCCCGTTCCATGTCAACCCTCCAATTACTGACCTACGTGTGCCGCCAGCTCAGTAGCCGCAGCCATTACAACTGGCTTGTTCTCTGGTCCCGGGGTTCCAAACAACTCCGCCGTCAACTCATCGCGCTCGCCCCGAATCTCGACTACGTCTCCTGGGCGCACCAACTCAAATAGCTCTTCCAGGTCATTTTTGTTCATGCGAATGCATCCATGCGAAGCGCTCCTGCCAATCGACTTCGGGGCGTTGGTTCCGTGTATGCCATATCCTTTTTCGTTCAACCCGATCCAGCGGGTTCCGACAGGGTTTTGCGGTCCGGGTTCAACCTTTTTGCCTTTGTGGTAGTACGTCGGATTCGTTACCCTGGTCACGACCTTGAAGCTTCCGATGGGACTCGGCGTTTCACTTCGCCCGGTGGCGACCACGTATACCTTCTTAACTTGGCCTTGTTCCATGAGTGCAAGTTTGTGATCAGGGACACTTATTACAATCTGCCGGGTCTGTGCAGCCGAGGGGGCCATTAAAGCGACCAACATTAACGTCTGCGCTGTCGCTTGGTTCAGGAAGTTGTGAAGATCGAGAGCTTTCATCTTCGTGCCTTTCGTCCTACGCCCACGATAGAAGCAGCCACCGTGCCATGATTCAACCCGCTGAAAACAAAGTAGCTAGATTCCCAGGAGGAAGAATCTTCGTGTTCTCGTAGACACGTTACGTGTCACGGAGACCACATCTTCGCGTGATGGGGCGGGGAGGCGACGGGTTAGAACGGCTAGATATCGAGTCGTGGCGTTCCAGATTTGGAACCTAGGCGTTGTGACGAACGTCACTTGTGAAAGTGATCAAAATCAGTGCTCACACAGCTCTGAAGCGAGTATCACAATTTGCGGTGAGAGGAATCACTGCCTGGTGAGGCGTAATGAAAGATAAACAGAGCGCTGAATACACCCCATACGTGTATCCCGCCGGGCCTTCCCGACGACTTGAACCAGACTGTACCGGTCCAAGCTCGTTCGGCCGGAAGTACTGATGCAGGCAAATGTCACCGCACAGGAATTGACATGGCAAAAGACGCTATCGAAAAAGAAACAATAGCCCAAAGCTTGAAAAACGCGGGCTACTCACGTCGAGATTTCTTGCAGCTTTGTACCACGCTTGTGGCCACTGCTCCAATGGGATTGGCTCTCACAGAGAAGTCAACCCCGGCGGAAGTCGCCAAGGCTGTCGGAAAAGCCAAGAAACCCTCGGTCGTATGGCTTCACTTCCAAGACTGCACTGGCTGCTCCGAGACGCTACTCCGGACTTCGAAGCCCGATGTTGCAGACCTCATTCTCAACGTAATTTCTCTGGACTATCATGAGACCCTCATGGTCGCCTGCGGTCAGCAGGCTGAGGAAGCCCTGAATGCGGCTGTCGCCGAAAACGCCGGAAAATTCGTTCTGGTAGTTGAAGGCTCGATCCCGACAAAAGAGCAGGGCATCTACATGAAGCTCGGGGGACGCCCCGCGCTGGAAGTTCTGAAGGACGTGGGTTCCAAGGCGGCGGCAATCATTTCGATGGGGTCCTGCTCGTCTTGGGGCGGCGTGCCTTCGGCCGATCCGAACCCGACCGGCGCGACGGGTGTAGATTCGATCATCACCAACAAGCCGGTTGTCAATATTCCTGGCTGCCCGCCGAATCCGTACACTCTTCTTGGCGTGGTGCTCGAATACGCTGTCATGGCCAAGTTGCCCGATCTCGACGACTTGAAACGTCCAAAGTTTGCCTATGATCGTTTGATCCACGATCATTGCCCGCGCCGCGGACACTTCGATGCAGGCCGTTTCGCTGGACAGTTTGGCGACAAGGGTCACCGCGAAGGTTATTGCCTCTTCAAGTTGGGATGCAAAGGCCCAGTCACTCACGCTGGCTGCTCTACCCGCCACTTTAACGAAGTAGTTGATGCGTGGCCGATTGGTATCGGCGCTCCCTGCTTTGGTTGCACTGAAAAGTCGGTAGGCTTCCGCATTCCTGCGTTCTCCACCGTCGATGTTCACCTCGCTACCCCACCTGACACTTACGCTCCCATTTCCGGTACGATCGGCAAAGTTGGTGCCGCCGCTGCCGGACTTGTCGGTCTGGCTGCAGGCGCTCTAGGTGGCGCGACCTGGGCTGCTTCGCAGAAGCTTCAGAGCAGCGAAGAGGCGATCGCCGAACAGGACCGGAAGACGACGACTGTCGGAGGGAAGTAGCCATGGCAATGACACGCCGCGAGGCTGTAAAAAATCTCGCCAAGGGCAGTCTGCCGATTCTTGCGGCAGGTTGCGTGTCCACCGCCCTTCCAGAGGTTGCCCACGCTGAAGAAGCACCGATGCCGAAAGGAGCACTAGGTCTGCTTTACGATGCGACCCGGTGTGTTGGATGTAAATCGTGTATGGTGGCGTGTTCTCAGGCGAATGATCTGAAGCCCGACACTCGAATCGATGGAATCCATCAGGCTCCTCCCGAGCTCAACTACTTCACCAAGAACATCATCAAGCTGTACCGTACTGCCGACGGTTCGGATCACTCGTATTTCAAGCAGCAGTGCATGCACTGCGCCGATCCGGCCTGCATTACGGCTTGCATGTTCGGTGGCCTCCGCAAGGATGAGAATAATGGCATCGTCTGGTGGTTAGGCTCCAAGTGCGTTGGTTGCCGATACTGCGAAGTCGCTTGCCCCTTCCACATCCCGACGTTCCAGTGGGATGGGTTCAATCCGAAAATCGTTAAGTGCGAACTTTGCCGTCACCGCATTGCTGAAGGCAAAGAACCTGGATGTACTAGTGTTTGTCCGACTCAGGCGGTCATTTACGGAAAGCGTGAAGACCTGCTGAAGGAAGCCAAGCGCCGTATCGCAGCCAATCCCGGCCGCTACTTTGAAAACAAAGTGTATGGCGAGACCGAGGGTGGTGGCACGCAGGTTCTGTACCTCTCGCGAGTGGGCTTTGACAAGCTGGGATTGCCTGAGCTTGGCGAAGAATCTGTGCCGGAGCGGTTGAAGTTCCAGCACAAAATCTACAAGTGGCTGGCTCTGCCTGTAGCTCTTTATGCCGGTATGGTCGCGTTTGCCGGTAAGAACTTTAAGCATCACGCCCATCACTTGGCCGAAGAGCAGAAAAAGACCGGATTGAGGCCACAACTATGACACGCTGGGAGAGAAGTGTTCCTGTTTACGGTGTGCCCGTGCTCAACCGCGGATTCTGGGGCCTGCTGGTCGTCGTTGCGATCGGATTGGTTTTCACTGCAATCCGTGAAGTCGTCGGCATTGGTACCGGATCCGGCCTGACGATGTCGGGCATGTCAGACCCCTATGCGTGGGGTCTCTGGAAAACGTTTAACGTAATGGTCCTCACCGGTCTTGGCTCCGGCGGTTTCGCTGTGGGCATCGCCGCCTGGATCTTCAACCGGACCAAGTTGCACTCCGTGATGCGCGTGGCGCTCCTTACGAGCTTCCTCGCCTACTCCACCGGTCTGTGCATGCTTGGCGTTGACGTGGGCCGTCCCTGGAACTTCTACTGGGTAGTGATGCCCTGGCACTGGAACCTGAAGTCTCCTCTGCTGGAAATCGCGGTTTGCATGTCTCTCTATGCATCCGTGCCCTTGTTCCTGGAAAACCTGCCGCCGCTCTTCGAGTACATCATTTATGAATTCCCGAAGTGGCGCAGCATCGCGGAGTTCTGCGAAAAAGCCATGTCGAAGGTTTATCCCTTCATCATCGGCCTCGCCTACATCCTGCCGATCATGCACCAGTCTTCACTGGGCGCTCTGATGCTGCTGGGTGGCGATCGCGTTCACCCGCTCTGGCAGACGCCTTTCCTGCCCCTGATCTACGTTTGGGCAGCGGCGTATTTGGGATATAACTGCGTTGTCCTCTGCCTCCTTCTTGCCAAGATCACGTGGAAACGTGCTCTCGACATGGAGGTGATGGCCGAGCTGAACAAGCTGACCGTCTGGATCGTCTATGCTTGGACTGCTTTCCGCTTCCTCGACATCCTGGTTCGCGGCGCATTCAAGTATCTATTCATCGACGGCATCTTCTCTGTCCTGTTCTGGGTTGAAACGGCGCTGATTCTCGGTTCCGCTTACGTCCTGAACTCGGAAAAGGGGAAGGATCTGCGGACCATGTTCCTGGCGCACGCGGTTTGCGCTCTGGGGGGCATGATTTACCGCTTCAGCCCGACGACCCTGGCCTTCTCGGCCAAGAGCGGCGCGTTCTATTTCCCGTCTGCCATCGAGTTCCTCGTCTGCGTTGGCTTCATTGCCATCGCCGCACTAGCCTATTTGGTCGCGGTAAAGAAGCTGGCGATTCTGCCCGGCTCCAATGCCGATTGGCTTAAGATGGCTGAATACGAGGAGCAGGTTAAACCCGGAATCCAGTTGACTGGCTACGCACCAGTGGAACACTAATCCACGACACCGACTAGAAGGTTTCAAAAATGGCGAAACGTATAACGATTGACCCCATCAGCAGGATTGAAGGACACCTCCGCGTCGACGTGGAAGTGGAGAATGGATCGGTTTCTAATTCCTGGTCCTCCTGCACAATGTGGCGCGGCATTGAGAACATCCTCAAGGGCCGCGATCCTCGTGAAGCCTGGCTGTTTACCCAGCGCTTCTGCGGCGTGTGCACCACCGTGCATGCAATGGCTAGCGTTCGTTCAGTTGAAAACGCACTGAACCTCGAGATTCCTCTGAACGCTCAGTACATCCGCAACCTGATTCTCATTAACCATGCGTTGCACGATCACATCGTGCACTTCTATCACCTATCCGCTCTGGACTTCGTTGACATCCTGAAGATCCCTGCGGCCGACCCGGCGAAGACCAGTGCTTTGGCCGAGAGCCTCACCGCTTGGGGTGGAAACTCCAAGAAGGCGATGGCAGCTGCGCAGGACAAGGTCAAGGCTGTTGCGGCCAGCGGTCAGCTTGGTATCTTCACCAACGGCTATTGGGGACACCCGGCCATGAAGCTGAGCCCCGAGGTCAACCTGCTCGCGTTCGCACACTACGTGCAGGCCCTCGAATATCAGCGCAAGGCCGTTCAGGCTGTCGCAATCCTTGGCTCCAAGAGCCCGCATATCCAGAACCTCACGGTGGGCGGCGTGTCCAACGCCATCAACCTTGATAGCCTCGCGACCCTGAACATGGATCGTCTGGTAATGATCAAGAAGTTGATGGACGAAGTGAAGCCGTTCGTCGAGCAGGTTTACCTGCCTGACGTCTGTGCTATCGCCGGCATGTATGCCGACTGGTTCAACTACGGCGCGGGTGTAACGAATTACTTGGCTGCTCCAGATCTGCCGCTCGATGGAAAGAGCACGAAGTTCGACCTCGTCGGCGGTTACATCATGGACGGCAACCTTTCCAGCGTTCACCGTTTCAACGGCTTCAACGACAAGGCATTTGTTGACGGAGTTACGGAAGAGACGAAGCACGCATGGTACAAGGGCGAAGAGCCTCTCCATCCGTGGAAGGGCGAGACCGATCCCGAGTACACGGATTGGCAGGCAGACGGCAAGTACTCTTGGGTCAAGGCGCCTCGTTTCAATGGACGTCCGATGCAGGTTGGTCCACTGGCGCAAATTCTTGTTGGCTATGCTGCAGGCGACCCGCTCACCCGCAAGCACACGGACAAGGCTCTGGATCTCATTTCGACCGTTGCTGGCCGCCGCATCGGCGTAGCTCAGTTGCAGTCGACGATGGGCCGCCATGTTGCCCGCGCCATCCGCGCCTCCATGCTGGCCGAACTCGGCGAGAAGCACTGGCAGTTGTTGGTCGACAACATTGCGAAGGGCGACGTTGCCATCCACAACAACCCGGACTTCCCCTCGGGCGAGATCGAAGGCGTTGGCGTTCATGAAGCTCCGCGCGGCTTGCTCTCGCACTGGTCGGTAATCAAGGGTGGCAAGCTGACCAACTATCAGGCTGTCGTGCCCTCGACTTGGAATAGCTCTCCTCGCGACGCAAAAGGACAGCATGGTCCGTATGAGGCCTCGCTGCTCAAGAACCCGATCGCTGATCCGGTTCGTCCGCTGGAAGCAATCCGTACCATTCACTCGTTCGATCCTTGCATGGCTTGCGCTTGCCACACCTTCGATCCCGAAGGCAAGGCAATCACAACAGTAAAGGTGCTGTAACTACATGAAGAAGATCAAGATCTGCGGCGTCGGCAGTGTCCTGCTTGGCGATGATGCGGTGGGACCCTATACGGCTCGTTGGATCGCGGCCAATTA
Source organism: Koromonas humicola (assembly GCF_059726255.1). Taxonomy (NCBI): domain Bacteria; kingdom Pseudomonadati; phylum Acidobacteriota; class Terriglobia; order Terriglobales; family Koromonadaceae; genus Koromonas; species Koromonas humicola. The sequence goes on along the minus strand of NZ_AP040873.1, from coordinate 2,102,943 downwards.
CGAATTCGGTAAAGGTGTCGAGGTCGAAGACCTCGGCACCCCCGGCCTCGACTTGATCGCGTACATGACTGGAATCGATGTGCTGATCCTGATCGACTCAGTGGATAACAGCGCTCCGGCTGGCACCGTGACTGTCTACGACAAGGAGACAATTACTAGCCAGCGGCCTGCAATTCGGCTCGACCCTCATTCACCTGCTATTACCGAATCGATCTTCGTTGCCGAACTCGCTGGCGACGCTCCCGAAGATGTGTATCTCATCGGGGTGACTGGCGAGCAGCTTGAGGTCGGAGCGTCTCTTAGCGAATCGGTAAGCAACGCCATTCCCAAGGTTGTGGAGAAGGCGCTGGAGCGCGTAACGCTCCACGGCGGCACCTTCAAGAAGCGTGAAACCGCCACCGATATGCAGATTTGGTGGGAAGATTCGAGAGTGAGCGCAACAGCGTAAAGTTCTGCTGGAACTTGTATGTTCCTGAGTGGCCGATACCTAAATGGTTCGGCCACTTTTTTACTATCGAGTGTCTGTGAGATTCTGCTCCGCGATGACGGCTAGCGACTCGGGAGTCAAGCGATCGACTTGGCGCAGTGCAGGGAAGAACCGACTCCACAGACTCACAACGACCAAAGTCCCAATCCCTCCGGCAACTACCGCGGGCACGGCGCCCATCCACTGTGCGGTAATGCCGCTTTCAAACTGTCCGAATTCGTTCGATGCCCCGATGAACAGCATGTTGACTGCGCTGACTCGACCGCGCATCTCGTCAGGAGTGGCAAGTTGTACGACAGTCGAGCGAACGATCACAGATACCATGTCTGCCGATCCCACCATAAAAAGGGCGAACATCGATAGGTAGATGTTGTGCGAAAGCCCGAATAGCACGGTGGCAGCTCCGAAAGCGGCGACGCAGCACAACATTTTCGCGCCAGCCCTGCGGCGCATAGGGCGATAAGCGAGCGTGATCGCCATAATGGCTGCGCCAATTCCGGGTGATGCGCGCAGAAGCCCAAGTCCACGCGGGCCGGCATTCAGGATCTCGCGCGCAAAAATTGGCAACAGCGCGACAGCTCCACCGAGAAGCACCGCGAATAAATCTAGCGTCGTGGCGCCCAGAATAAGTTTGTTGCGCAGTACGTATTCGAACCCAGCAAGCACCGCCTTCCAGTCGCGTGACTGGCTTATCTGTTGCACACCTCTGATCTCGATGGCCAGCATCAACAGGACTGCGCCTGTGAGTGCGAGCGCTGCGGATGCATAGACCGCGACAGGGCTCCCACGAAGTGCATAGAGAACTCCGCCGATGACTGGCCCCAGAATGGTTGCGGCATTAAAAATGGAGGAGCCCCAGGCCGCTGCGTTAGGAAAGACCTCGGGTGGGACGAGCAGGGGCGAGAATGCCTGTCCTGCCGGGCCGTTGAACACCCTTACGAAACCCATTGCGACCAGCACCAGGTATACGGAAGTGACGCGGTGAATGCCTTGCACCGTGAGCGTAAGCAGGGCCAACGAGCACAGAGCAAAGCTCGCATAGCATGCGAGAAGCACCTTCCGCCGATCGAAGCGGTCTGCTACATGCCCGCCTGCGAGGAAGAGCAGCAATCCGGGGAGAAACTGCGCCAATCCAACGAAGCCGAGGTCCAGCGGTCGGCGAGTAATCTCGTAAACCTGCCAGCCTACGGCTACGGATTGCATCTCAAGTCCGGCAACCACGAGGAAGCGCGCTGCCTGAAAGTATCTGAAATTGGGATAGCGAAAGGCGGCACCTGCCGCTCGATGTTCGACGTCCACTGCTGTCATGACTTTCTCTACTTTGCCACAGTGAACCCGAGGTCGGCGAATCTGGCACCGTCCCAAACTATGGCTGCAATGCCATAATGAACTTATGCCTCAGTCCCCTAAGCCGCCCTCGTTAGCATCTGCGGTTCTGCGCTGGCAGCGCGATTCCATCCGAGCGCGTGGCTTCGTTGGCTCGATGAAGTATCTCGCGACGCAGTTTGTCGAATGCTTCAGAGACTCGCTACCGGAACGTCGCCGCAGTCGGTTCGGCGACATCGATTACGACTGCGATCACGCGGTGGATACGACGTGGGCCCGCCTGCCTCTCTCGGTCAGGCTGCGGGAGGTATTTAGCGAGCGACTCTATCAGCCGACCGTTGAGCAGGAGTTCGAGGCCATCATGCTTCATTTGGCACGGGTCGACTTGCAGTCGTATACGTTCATAGATCTAGGGTCGGGCAAGGGAAGAGTGCTCTTGATGGCCTCCATGTATCCCTTTTCGCGTATTGTCGGAGTCGAAGTACAGCCGGAGTTGGACGCCATCGCTCGTGAGAACATTGTACGATTTCATGATTCCGGCCAGCAGTGCCACAACCTTCAGTGCGTGTGTACTGACGCTCGCGAATACGAATTTCCTTTGACCAATATCGTTCTGTACCTGTTCAATCCTTTCCCGGATTACGTGTTGAGACGGGTCCTGGAGAACTTGATTGATTCGGCCCGACGTGCGCCACGGGAGATTCTGGTCCTCTATAACGCTCCGTTTGAACAGCAGGAGTTTGAGCGCTTCCCCGAGTTCCGGCGATTCTACGACGGTACCCAGTACCAGCTATATCTTGCCGAGCTGGCCGAGGGCGTTCGCGACTGAACGGCGAAGCAAGTGCTTCGTTTGTAGCTCGATACGGGGAAGTCTAAAAGTACTTAATAAGCTCCAATCGTCCGAACTTTAATGTGTGCGATAGGTCACTGAAATGTGATGGCGTCACAATTGTATGTGATGGACGCACTTCCTTTAGGTGCTATGTAAACCGTACAAGCTTATGCGAGGCATGTGTGTGTCCGGGTTGGGTTGCCATGGTGCTTGCAACGTAAAACGGGTTCATCGTGCAGATGTAAAAGTGCGGCCAATCAAAGCCGCCCCATTCGGGCCCGTGTCGAGCTCGAAAAGTTACCGAGGGGGAACCAGTGCTTACACCGTACGGTCTGGACATAATCGAGAGCTGCCTCACCTGCAAGATGAGGGCAGATCAGATTTTCTGCGATTTGCCCGACGCCGCCCTCCAATCCTTCGAACAGATCAAATACGCGACCGCATATCCGAAGGGTGCGATTCTATTTGTCGAAGGCCAGGCGCCACGAGGCATTTTCGTACTCTGCAAAGGGCGAGTGAAGCTTTCCATCTGCTCAACGGATGGCAAGACCCTCATTCTCAAAATCGCGGAAGCCGGTGAAGTGCTCGGCCTCAGCGCATCCGTCAGTGGTAAGCCATACGAATTGACGGCTGAAACCATCGACCCTTGCCAAATCAATTTTGTTAAGCGTGAAGATTTCCTGCGCTTGCTCAAGGAGCACGCAGATGCTTGCCTGCGGGTTGCCGAGCAACTCAGTGAGAAGTACAACGCCGCCTGCCGCGAAATTCGCTCACTCGGTCTTTCCCACTCTGCCGCAGAAAAGCTGGCCAAGCTTCTTCTAGATTGGGCCGCCAAGAACGGAGAGGGTGCGAAACAGGAACCTCGCATTAAGTTGGCGTTGACCCACGAAGAGATCGCACAAATGATCGGCACCTCGCGCGAAACAGTCACTAGACTGTTCGCGGAAATGAAGAAGCGACAAATTGTGCAGTCCAAGGGTTCCACTTTGGTAATTCGAAACAAAACTGCCCTCAAGGCATTATCTACCGCATAAGTTCGGCTCTAATTTGTAAATACGTCGGTCCGGCCCCGCGCCGGACCGTTCTTTTCTGTGCAGGTGTATTCGGGTGTGTTTTCGTGATTGCTGAATCGGGGTCGTGTGCTTGAGCGTCCTGTGGCGGGACTCACGATGGGGGGTGACTCGAATCACAGCGTCCAATTTGCACAAAAGATACAACCCTGTCATGGAGAGTGATATGCAGTCCAGCTGCACACAATGCGCATTCCGCACCGATCGCCCCTTCTGCGACATGTCGGCGGATGCAATCAGCAGCTTCGATGGAATCAAAGAACAGTCGCAACTCGGAAAGGGCGCATTACTGTTTTCGGAAGGTCGTCCCTCACGTGGTGTATATGTTCTTTGTGACGGCCGCGCCAAACTCTCCATTTGTTCGGAGAGCGGCAAGCGCCTGATGCTTCGCGTCGCCGGGCCAGGTGAAGTCCTCGGACTTGGCGCCACGCTTAGTGGCGATTCTTACGAGGTCTCGGCCGAGCTGCTGGATTCTGCCAAGGTGTCATTTATCAAGCGCAAGGACCTCATGAAGTTTCTTCGCGAAAATCCAACCGTCTGCATGGAGGTGGTTCGCCGCCTCAGCGACGATCTTCATGGCGCGTACGAGCGGGTTCGTTCCATAGGACTTACGCGTGCGCGCAGAAGTCGTGTTCAACGGCCAAGGCCAATAGCTTCGTAAATCAAATCGCATTCTTATTCCATAACGGGCCGCTTCACCGCGGCCTTTCCTATTGCTAGACGATTTATCTGTCTGATGTTCTGAGCACTTGCAATTCTCCGGAGCAGGAACCATCATGCTAGGCAAAGTTTTTGGGGTAATACTTTCAAAAGCTTCAGAGGTATCTCTGAATGTCATTGCCGCGGTTGCTGTCGGCGCGACCCGCCCGTCCTCCCCCGATGAACGCTGCCCGAAGCCTGCCGCCACCCGAGGTATCCGTGTGACAGAAGTCACGGAATGTCGTGAGTACACTCACTGCCCCCGGTGCGGTGCAGATGCGAAAACCAATAGAGTCCTGAAAAAGCGGATAGCAGTGTACCCGAACCGTCTTGACGTTTTCAGGATGTGCCTAGCAATACATGGGGAGAATCAATGAAAAGATTCTTTGCGATTGCGATCGTTGCCACGATGGCTATGCCTCTCTTTGCCGCCGATGGTGCCGCCGTCTACAAGGCAAGGTGCTCAGGTTGTCATGGCGCCGATGGTTCAAAGTCGATTCCTGCAATGGGTGTTAAACCGCTGAACACCCCTGAAGTGAAGGGGAAGTCTGAAGCGCAGCTAGCCGAAGTTGTCACGAAAGGGAAGGGAAAGATGAAGGCCCAGAACGTGACTCCGGACGAAGCAAAGGCGGTTGCAGCTTATGTGAAGTCTCTGAAGTAGAGAAGTACTTGAAGGATTGTCGTACTGGGCCGCCCGGGCCATTGGGTCCGGGCAGCTACTTGAGTTGCTTTATCGCCGTACCTTGAAGGTGAAGGGCTTGTGAATAAACTTAGACTTGTCTGGATTATGTGCCTGGTGTTTGTCTGCGCCGGGTTTGCATACGCAGGAACCAAAGCTGCGGCCCAGCCGAAGCCGACCAACGATGATTGTCTAGCTTGTCATAGCGATGCATCGATGGTGAACGGCAAGGCTGTGCACGGGGATGCTTTCAAAGGTTCCATTCACGGTTCCATGTTCTCCTGCGTTGATTGTCACACCGATATCAAGGCCCTTCCGCACGACGCGGGTCTTGCGAAACCGACCTGCACCACCTGCCATGCCGATCAGCAGAAGATGTTCGACAATGGTGTGCACGGAAAGGCGTTGGCTGCCGGCAATGCTAAGTCGCCAAATTGCGAAAGCTGCCACGGCAATATTCATGAGATCCTACCGGCCAGCGATCCCAAGTCCCGTACCGCCAAGGTCAACGTCCCGAAGATGTGCGGCCAGTGCCACGGTCAGGCGATGCCTGGAATGCCCGGCAAGCCTGCCGTCGCTTATCAGGAGTCCGTTCACGGTAAGCTGGTAGCCTCCGGAAACGAAAAGGCTGCGGTCTGTTCTGATTGTCACGATGCGCACGACATTCGCCGCGCTGGTGACTTCACCTCGCCGATCTTCCGTGCCAACGTTCCCAAAACTTGCGCAAAGTGCCATAGCAACGAGCAGGCGCAGTTTGCAAACAGCATTCACGGCAAGTCTCTTGCCTCCGGCAACGTACATGCTCCGGTCTGCATTGATTGCCATGGCGTTCATACGATCAAGGCTGCTAACGACAAGCTGTCGTCTGTATCGGCAAGGAACCAGGGTGATCTCGCTTGTGCGCAGTGCCACAACAACGTGCGCATGACGCAAGAGTTCGGCATTCCGGGTGGCCGTACGGACAGCTACAACGCCAGCTACCATGGTATGGCGAACGCAATGGGTTCCAAAAGCACGGCGAGCTGCTCTTCTTGCCATGGAGCTCACAACATTCTTCCCTCGAGTGATCCTGCGTCAGCCACCAACTCGGCTAACCTGGTTAAGACTTGCGGACAGTGCCACCCCGGTGCGAATGCCAACTTTGCCAAAGGTCAGGTTCACCTTGATCCCGCGGCCGCCGCAAAAGCTGACTTCGGCGTCAAGGTCAACACTTGGGTACGCAATGCCTACATCCTGCTGATCATCGCCGTTATTGGCTTCATGCTCGCGCACAACCTGATGATCTTCGTTCGGAAGCTGGCAGACCGCAAGAAGCATGCTGCACACCATGCGAATGGTCCTCGTGTCGTTGTCCGTATGACGAAGAATCAGCGGATTCAGCACTTCCTGCTGTTCGTATCGTTCTTCACTCTGGTGCTTTCGGGCTTCGCATTGAAGTGGCCGGATGCGGCGAACCGTTTCATCTTTGTTAATGAAATCGGACGCAGCTACGTTCACCGCTTTGCGGGCGTCCTGATGATCGTTGTCAGCATCTATCACGTGTTCTATCTGGCCTGCACCAAAGACGGCCGTCGCATGTTTATCGACATGTTGCCGGAACTGAAGGATGCAACGGATATGGTGGATGTGTTTGCTTACTACCTTGGATTCTCTGACAAGAAGCCGCAGTTCAAGCGCTTTAACTATGCGGAGAAGATGGAGTACTGGGCGCTTGTTTGGGGCACGTTCGTGATGGCTCTTACCGGCTTAGCTGCCTGGTTCAAGGTGATGTTCGCCAGCTTCGTACCGCGCTGGTGGATTGACGTGGCCATCACTGTCCACTTCTATGAAGCAATTCTCGCTACCTTGGCTATCATCGTATGGCACTTCTACCAGGTCATACTCGATCCTGACACCTACCCGGTGAACTACGCGTTCCTCGATGGGAAGATGTCAGTCGAGCATTATCAGGAAGAACATGGACTTGATTCCGCAACTCTCGCGCAGTATGCGGGTGAAGCTGGAGACAAGGCCAAAACCCATCACGTAGTCACCAAGTAGTACGGCAGTGTGCGGCAGCAGGTTAACCCCTGCTGCCGCATCGTTAGCGCCGAGTCTGCAAGATAGGACAGCGTAATGCCGCACTACCGTTGCAGGAGATTCGAATGACCGACCCTGGGCCGTCCACGCCCAACGAGCCCCCGCGCGAGGGTTTCTCTTACAGGTCCTTGGCGCGAAACTACATAAGCCTTTCCGGAATCGCCCTGTCTGGGATTGCTTTAGCCAACATCATCGTTCTGTTTCTCATTGACATCACTTCTTCACAGGCTGCGCCTTACATCGGAATCCTGGCTTACATGGTGCTTCCGGGCTTTCTGATTCTGGGCCTTCTCATTGTCGCTCTCGGCATTTGGCGCGAACGCAAGCGCCGTTTGCAGGCCGTTCACGGTACAGCCCCCCTTCCAAGCATTGACCTCAACCAACCAGGAGAGCGTAGTCGTCTGATCACGTTCGTCGCCTTCGTGGTTGTGTTCGTCATGCTCAGTGCAGTCGGTAGTTATCGGGCGTACGAATTCACTGACTCAACGACATTTTGTGGGGAGCTTTGCCACACGGTCATGCATCCGGAGCACACTGCGCACTCTCATTCTGCGCACGCGCGTGTGACATGCGTGGAGTGTCACGTCGGGTCCGGCGCGAGCTGGTACGTGAAGTCGAAAATGTCTGGGTTGCGACAGGTGTTTAAGACTGCTCTCAATACCTATCCACGGCCGATCGAGACGCCTGTTGCAAATCTGCGCCCCGCATCCCAAACCTGTGAGCAGTGCCATTGGCCTCGCCGTTTCTGGGGTGCGCAATTGAAGGTGTTCAATCACTTCAGTTCGGACGAAACGAACACACCTCGCCAGCTCCGGTTGCTGATCAAGACCGGCGGCGGAGAGCCAAGCGCAGGCGAAGCTGCTGGTATCCACTGGCACATGAATATCGCGAATAAGATTGACTACCGCAGTGATCCGAAGCGCCAGACAATCTCTTGGGTTCGTCTCACGGATGCCAGTGGCAGAGTTACCGAGTACACCGCGTCTGGAGCAGATCCAGCGGCCGTCAGCAAACTGGAGCAACGCCGCATGGATTGCGTTGACTGCCACAATCGTCCGACTCATGTGTACAATCCCCCGGATAGAGCGGTTGATCAGTCACTTGCTTCGCAGCGAATCAATGCTACCCTTCCATTTGCCAAGCAGCAGGCCGTCCAAGTGCTAACGGCGCAGTACAAGAGCACGTCGGAAGCAATGACCGCGATCGCACAGCAGATTCCAGCGTTTTACAAGGAGAAGTATCCGCAGATCGCCAGTGCCCATTCAGGGGACATCCAGAACATGGTTCTGGAACTCCAGCGCATCTTCCGGAACAATATCTTCCCCGAGATGAAGGTTGATTGGCGTACGCACCCGGATAACGTGGGCCACTACTATTTCAACGGGTGTTTCCGTTGCCATGACGGCAATCACACCAGCAAGGATGGCAAGGTAATTACGAAGGACTGCAACTCTTGCCACACGGTGTTAAATCAGGAGGAGGGAATTCTTCCAGCTTCTGTCGCTAACACTGCGATGACTTTTAAGCATCCAGTGGATCTCGGTGATCTAAGTGCTGTGAATTGTTCTGACTGCCACAACGGAGGCGTCGGACCGTAGTTAAAAAGAGCAACTCACTCCCGGCAGCCAAGGCTGCCGGTTTTTTGTGGGCGACCTTGCGAGTGACGTGCATCACAATCGTTCTGTGACTAGAGTCATGGCTCCTTGGTTATCCGGCCTCGTATCGTTAAGTTGCGATCAGAAGAAGATTGCTGTCAGGAGATTTCATGAACGCGAGCCCTCATGTCGGCGCCGGAAAACATCTGCCGCGCCTTATTTTTTGGGAAGTCACAAAAGGCTGTAACCTTCGTTGCGTGCACTGCCGCGCTACCGCCACAGAGCTTGCGTCTCCATCCGACCTTCCCACCGACAAAGCACTGAACATCATCGATCAAATCGCAGAATTCGCGAATCCGATTCTGGTGCTCTCGGGTGGTGAGCCGCTCTATCGCCCCGACATCTTCCAACTCGCAAAGTACGCAACGGACAAGGGGCTACGCGTCGCCTTGGCTACCAATGGAACGCTGGTCACCAAGGAAATAGCGCAGAAGATCGTTGATGCTGGCGTGAAGCGTGTATCCATTTCGCTCGACGGTGCCAACGCCGAGACACATGACAGTTTCCGCAAGATTCCGGGAGCTTTTGATGCTGCGGTCTACGGCTTCAAGAACCTGAAATCGCTGGGCATGCCGGTGCAGATCAACATGACGATCGCCAAACATAATGCCGTTGAACTTCCTGCCGTGTTGAACATGGTGCGCGGACTCGGTGCCGATGCCCTTCACACGTTCTTGCTGGTTCCGGTAGGCTGCGGTGTTGATATTGCTGACTCGCAGATGGTCTCCCCGGAAGAATACGAGAAAATCCTGAACTGGTTCTATGATCAGGCCGCCGTGGGCGATATCGAACTGAAGGCAACCTGCGCCCCGCACTACTTCCGCGTGGTACGTCAGCGCCGCACGGCTGAGCGTAAGCAGGAAGGCTACGGTGCTGCTCCGGCCGCAACGACCGCTCCTGCGATCGGCGCAACTGAGATGACGATGCCGGGATCCACTGGGATCGCGTTCAAAACGGACTATGAGAAGTTCGGCAAGAGCGGAATCCGTCACGACGGAATGCCTCACCCACATGGACACCCAGGCGGCGACCCGAATGCTATGAATGCGATGACCAAAGGCTGCCTCGCTGGAACTGGAGTCTGCTTCATTTCATTCGAGGGCGAAGTTTTCCCGTGCGGCTACCTGCCCGCAGTCGCTGGCGATTTGCGCAAGCAGCCTTTTGCGGAGGTCTGGAACAACTCGGCTGTATTCGCGGATCTTCGCGATACAGATAAACTGGAAGGGAAGTGCGGCTGCTGTGAATTCCGCAACGTCTGCATGGGATGCCGCGCGCGGGCCTATGCCGCGACCGGAAACTATATGGCGTCCGAACCCTTCTGTGTGTATCAGCCGAAGGCTATGGCCACCAAGTAACTGCATTCAAACATTGCAGAAAGAATGGCGCGGACGAATCCGCGCCATTTCCTTTGGAAGCGCGAACTTAATTCGGGCTGACCGTCACGTCCCCGCCTGCTGGCTTCTGTCCGTAGTTCACCCATTTGACGAGTCCGGTAAATGCGTTTGCCACTTCTGCCGCCTCGAATTCGCAATGCCCAAAGCGGTTGACCGACTGCTGCACTAGAAGGGCATCGTGATGCTGGTGCTCCGCCAGCAGATGGTAAACCTGCTCATGCCAGAAAGGCACCAGAGGATCGCGCTGGGTATGCAGGGTAACTGTAGGAATGCTGACCTTGCCGGTAGGTTGGTAGTAGCGGAACAGGTACTCAAATCCTTCGACCGTCCCAGCCACTCGCTCCACTCCGGCATTCAAAGCCTTGTCATTGAGCGACCCAGCGTACCAGATGAATCGATTGTCGTATGGGCTGGCAAGATGGGTTCGATACAGCACATCGTTCACATAGCGGACGTCGAATCCAAGGACCTCGATAAGTCCCGTCAGAACTTCTTGAGGGGAGGCAGCCTCCAGCCCCACCGTGGTTGCTAGTTGCACAGTCGGAGGAATCGGATTTGCGGCTGTTGGGGTGAACCCATTCAGCAGTGCGACAGCAACGTTGAATCCGACGTTTCCCGGCGTGAACGGATCATAAGTCTGGGTGGCAGTGTGTAGCAAGGTTCCGGGTATGACTCCGGGGAAGAAGTAGTCGAACAGGACACGAGCGTTTCCGACATACTCAACTTCCAGAGGGCTACCGCCCAGTAGTCCGCACATTGGCAGCGCACCGGCGTATTTCTTTGGGAAGCGCTCAGCAAGGTCCAGAACCACCGCACCGCCCAACGATGCGCCGACAAGGAACGTCTTCGCAGGCTTGCCATACAAATTCGTGAAGGTGCCTAGCAGATGATCGGTGTCGAGCACGCCTTCCTTGATCGCAAATCCGTTCGCGGCGTAGCTGGAGTAGCCAACTGCGAAGCCTTGCGCCACGAGGCCATCGCGCAACTCGGTGAACCCCTTGTCACTCGGTAACGCGATCGGTTCCTGGGGATCGACAATGCCATGTGCATACAACACAAGTTGATGATTCCAGTTTGCAGGTTTCACAAACTGATAGAGCGACCCATCTTCGGCGGTTCCATTCAGTACCTGCTGCGCACTTGTGCTTGCGACGGCAACGAATAGCAGGCAGATCAGAACAGGCACACGAATTCCTAAACGATGGTTCATTCGAGCCTCCATGTGGCGCTTCTCACTCTAGAGCTGACGAAGGGCAGCTGTCAGAGTCGAGACACTGCGCCAAGATGTAGGAAGAGAGTCTCTGCGGAAAGGATGGCTGATGAGCAGGATAGTTATTCAAAGAGGGAAGCGGGTGTGCCCTTTGAGAGCGCACCCGCCTGGTTCAGCTCTACTGCGCCGGTTGTGATGGTTTTTGGAACAGCTTTGGATCGATCGAAGGATTGATTTCCATCGAGTTCAAGCTCATTTTCGCCACCGGCTGACCACCGTTATCGACCTCATAGCGAGTCGGATACTGCAGGCCATCGAAGTTCTTCCAGTCTGAGTACTTCATGGTAAGCGTTGTCGGTCCGGACTGTCCTACTTCGGAGAACTGCTCCTGTAGGAGTTTCCCATCCGGGCCGATCCACCACTGCGACCTAGTGCCGTCCGCATTCACATCGACCACGGTCGCTTCCGCATCGCCGAGCTTCTCTTTGCCAGTGACGCTGAAGCTATATTTAGGGTCGTTTGCGTGCTGGAGCACGTTCAGAAAGTCGCGTTTCAGAGCGGCACTTTCCGAGCTGCGTTGGCTGGGTGGCAGGTCCCGAACCTGTGCTCCCATGGCCATAAAAGCCGCCTCGGGAGTGACGATTCGCAGCAGTTCACCCTGTGGCAGGGTCATTTTCTGCGCCTGCTTGTCGGGATACACAATACTCTGATCGACCTTCACTTCCATGCCTTGCTGCGTCAGCGACATTGCCTGATGCAGAGTCTTGATGGCATTTACCCTGTTTGCGCCACCCAAGGCCTCGACAAGCTTTGAAACAGCCGCTTTTCCTTCTGCAGTGTTGCCCGGAGCCTTGGTTGTTCCGGTCTTCACTTCCGGCGAGGGAATGGTAATGTCCACCGGTGTCACGGGACCGAGTGCTGCAAGTTGCTTATCAAACTCGCCGCTGTTCCCAACGACAAGCACCTTCAAATCTTCCTTGTGAACGTACTTATTCGCAACGCGGAGCACGTCAGAATCCGTAACCTTCTCGACTCCAATTCGGTACTGTTCCAGAAAGTCGCGAGGATAGCCGTAGAACTCATACGTTTCCTGCTCGCGCAGTACCTTGGCCGGGGTATCGAAGTTGAAGATGAAGGAATTCAGAATCGCGTCCTTCGCACGCTTCAGTTCCAGGTCACTCGGAGGTTCCTTTTTGAGTTGATCGACCTGCTCCCACAATCCTTTGATCGCCTCGGTGGTGGTCTCCGTTTTTGTTCCGATCTCCAGGACCGTCAAGCCAGGATGATCCCACGAACTGCCCACTCCTCCGCTGACCGAGTATGCCAAGCCGGCCTTAGTACGGAGATTGCTGAACAAGCGTGAGGAGAAGCCGCCTCCAAAGATTTCGTTCATTACCTGAACAGCGTAGTAGTCAGGGTTCTTACGCTCGATTCCCAGGCTGATCATTCGAATTTCGGTTTGGTTCACATCGCTCTTGTCGACGACGTAGATACCGGGCTTCGCGGGGGCAATCGTGACCTTCGGATCAGGTACTCGTTCGCCTTTGGGCCAATCGCTAAAAGCCTTGCGCAGGGTAGCTTCCATTTCCTTTGAATCGAAGTCGCCAACCACGCCAAAGATGATATTGCTGGGAGTCGTGTGTCGCTTGTGCCACTGCAATAGGTCTTCGCGAGTGATTGCCGCGACAGTTACGTATTCGGGGATGCGCGCGTAGGCACTCTGCTTGCCGTAGCCAAGAAGATCCTGCTGCATTGAGGCAATATCTTCAGTCTCATCATTGCGGCGCGAAATCGCGCTGTTCATCTGCTTCTTTGCCAGCGCAAGCTTGTCTTCGCGGAAAGCAGGATTGCGCAGCAGGTCGATAAACAGTCCGAGCACGTCGTTGAAATCAGCTTTCAGGCAGTTGAAGCTGATTGAGGTGTTTTCTTCCGCCCCACCGGTTTCAACCTTGGCCGCACGCGCTTCGAGGAAGTCATCGAGTTGGTCTCCGGAAAGCTTGGTGGTGCCACCGGTTCTCCAAGTCGAACCGTAAATCTCAACTAGCCCAGTCTTTTCCGCAGGTTCAGAAGCGCTCCCGCCGCGAACCAGTGCGGAGCCGGAAATTAGGGGTAGCTCATGGTTCTCGGTCAAGAAGATGACCATTCCGTTTGGTAGGGCGACTCGGCGCGGCTCCTTAGGTTTAAACGGAGGGAGTGCTGGAATCGCAATCTGCTTCCAGTTTGTCGCCACCCCTGGAGTTGACGTTGGGGCTGGTTTCGGCGCGGTTTCCTGTTTGGTGGCGTCATTCTTCGTCGGTTCTTGGCCGTACATAGAACCGACTAGCAGTGCAGCGCTCAGCATTACGATTAGGGATTTTGTGTTCATTGCATGCCTCCCTTTGCTGCGCTCTTCTGGGTCTCAAGAATTCCAACCGTGCGATTCGTGTCCACGAAAACCTCATTAGCTATGCGTTTCACGTCTTCGTTTGTCACTGCGTCAATCTTGTCGATGCGCCGGAACAACTCACGCCAATCACCGTACTTCAATTGATTCTCAGCAAGGTTTATTGCTAGCCCCTGATTATTTGCGAGACTGCGGAGCAGGGCTGCCTTCGATCGTGTCTTCACCATCTTCAGTTCATCTGGCGTGACACCCTCGCGCTTGAGCTTATCGATTTCTTCGTGAATCGCGCTGGCCATCTCTGTGGCGGTGTGGTCCTGCGACGGCACTGCATAGAACGCGTACAGGTTGCGGTATTTGTCTCCAGGGAATCCGCTAAATCCCGCGGCTGCGACAGCGAGTTTCTTGTCGCGTACAAGTGAGCGATAGAGCCGCGATGTGCGACCTTCGCTCATGACACTGCTGATGACCGAATACACGGGATCATCCTTGTCGCGGAAGTTCGGGCGCTGATAACCCTCGACGTAGAAGGGTTGCGAAGGATCGTGCAGCAGTACTGTGCGTTCCGAGTTCTGCTTTGTCTGCGCGGTTACGTATTCTTCAGGCTTCGGGCCAGAAGGAATACGGCCGAAGTAGCGTTCCACGATGGCGAAGGTCTTTTCTGCATCGAGGTCGCCGACAACCGCGACGATCATATTGCTTGGAACGTAGTACGTTTTGAAGAAATTGGACGCATCTGTGGCAGAGAAGTGCAAGAGGTCACTCATGTATCCAATACCGGGGCGGTGGTATGGGCTGCCGTCGTACGCCGCAGAGAGAAACTGCTCCACAAGCCTTCCCGTCGGAGAAGAATCGGTGCGCATCCTGCGTTCTTCCATCACGACGTCACGTTCTTTGTAGAACTCGCGCATCACAGGATGCAGGAAGCGCTCTGATTCAAGATACGCCCACAGTTCGAGGCGATTTGCGGGGAGCGAATAAAAATACTGCGTGCTGTCGAGACCCGTTGAAGCATTCAGCCCGACACCACCATTGCGCTCAATGATCTCGCCGAATTCGTTCTTGACCACGTACTGGTCCGCTTCCTGGCGTGCCTTTTCCCATGCGGCCTTCAGTTCGGCTACTTTCTTTTCGTCGTGGTTTACGACACGGTTTCGTTCGCGATCATAATCGGCGTAGGCTTTCTCAACCTTCTCCAGAGCCGCTGATTCCGAAGCGAAGTTCGTTGTGCCGATATTGTTGGTGCCCTTGAAGGCCATGTGCTCCATCATGTGCGCCAACCCGGTCTTGCCCATCGGGTCCTGCGCATCGCCAGCATCAACGATGGTGAAAAAGGAAAATACAGGCGCTTCGGGCCGCTGCAACAGCAGCACTGTCAAACCATTGGGAAGAGTCCTGACCTGAACTCTTTTCTCAAACGACGAGAGATCCTGTGCGAGAGCTGTCTGCAAGGCGCAGAACAGGACGAGCAAGGGAAGGTAGGCCTTCAGCCGTATCATCGTGCCTCCGTGGAAGCGTTGTGCTTCCGAAGCACGAGTTTACAGCCGGGTTATAGAGCCTGTCGAACGTACGCTGCCACAGCGGCTTTTCTAGACATTGAAGACACGGTACGGCGTAGTGAGTCCGGTCGATTGCAGGATGGGAAGGGCAACGTTGTGCACCGGCGTGCCGCCTGTGGTCTTGCCATCAGGGGCCCCATGATGCGCATGTCCATGTACGACCAAGTTTGCGCCATGGCGATCGACGACTTCCGACAGGCGCGAGTTTCCGAGGTAAGGATAGATCTCAAGCGGCTCTCCTTTTACGGTATCGCCGATCGGAGCGTAATGAAGAACGACAACGCGCCTCTCTGTCCGTAACTGTGACATTGCGCGTTCGAGCTTTAGTGCTTCGTCGATGGAGGATTGCACGAACGCTTTCACTTCTGGTTCACCAAAGGCAGTGAGGATGCCGCGCCCAAATCCGCCGAGAAATCCCTTTGTTCCAGCGAACCCTACTCCATCGCGCTCATAGCCGCTCCCGTCAAGAATCTTGATTCCTTCGGCGGACATCATTTTCATCAGCTCTTCGTGCTGACCACTCTCGTAATCGTGATTACCCAGGACAGCAACGATGGGAAGGCGAAGGCGGACCAGCATTGTGAGCAGCGAATCCATCTCTGCTGGCTTGCCATAATTTGTGAGGTCGCCCGCTATAACTAGCACGTCCGCGTCATCGCGCACGCGCAACATCTGCTCGCGAATCTTGTCGTAGTTTTGTGGACTGTAGTGAAGATCAGCAACTGCCGCAATCCTCATTCATTTCCCTCGATGTGCGTTATTGGTCGCGCTCCTCGCGCAAGCGATCGTTCAGATTCACCATGCCCCATTCCTTCACGTCGATCGCGAACATCTTGTCGTCAATCAGGCTGCCTCGGAAGGGAGCGCTCGCGTTTGGGTGATCCAATTCTTTCCTCAGACGCGTGAGGAGATCGTTCCAGAGTGCTCGCGGAACGTAGGTGGAATGTGCCGGGTAGATGTACTCATAGAGAACCAAAGCCCAGAGCAGCACCATCCAGTGTTCGCCAGCTAAGTGCAGAATACGACCCCAGTCGAGGTTTCCCGCAGTGCCGTGAATGACGTGCACGATATCAGCTCCGTCAAATCTCTCGCGCCTGGTGACAAAGAGTTTGGAGGCGATCAGTTCCTCGGCAGCAAGGACTTTTACTGGGAGACCGAGCACGTCGGCTATCGTCGCACGCTCGATCCAATCGTGCTTCACTACGATCACGGCATTGCTCATGCCGGTAATCAGGTCAACGAAATAGTCACCACGACGCGCCTTACAGAGCCAAACCGGATCACATATCTCCGTTTCAAGCCCCTCGGCAGCGAGGATGTCGAGAGCACGAGGAACGTCCTCGTGTGCGATAAAGAGATCAAGGTCTTTGGTGTCGCGCCATATACCGGTGTGCTCATGAAGGGCAAATGCGCCACTCACTGCAAAAGGGATCTTACGTTGTGTGAAGAGGGTGAGCACCTCAACAAACATCTCACGCTGCTCTGGCGCGAACTCTGGAGGTGTAGAGCTGCTCACCGGGAGTGCCTTTTCGCCCTCAGCCATAGCCATTGGATGTCGAACTCGCTGACAATGTTGCGGTTCGGAAAATAGAGGAGACGATTAACTCAGGAGACAATACATTTCAAGCCGCAGGGTTCCTTTATAGTATATGGTTTCGGCGGCGGGGAACCGAATTGCTCAAACAAGCAACAGAAGAAGCTTGAGTGTTGCCGACCAAGGATATTAGAGAGCTAGTTAATACAGGGAAGGTTGACCGGAAGGACGCGTCTTCCAACGTCGATGCACCCAGAGCCACTGGTCAGGATATGCTCGTACGATCTTCTCAATCGCGGCGGTGTAGTTCTGAGTGTTCGCAATGGCGTCGGCTTCGTCATCGCCGGTGCAGACAGTGGGAATAGCTGGTTCAAAGTGAATGCGGTACTTTCGGATTGACTCATCCCAGATGGTAAATGCGGGGAGAACGGCCGCGCCTGTACGCATGGCAACTCGGGCGATGCCTCCCGCGGTGCAGGCAGGCACGCCAAAGTAGTTTACGAAGACTCCCTGTGGTGGGGTCATGTTGGTGTCCATCAAGGCACCAACGGTTTCGCCTTTCTTCATTGCGACAAGAAGTCCGCGGGCGTACTCATCTTTATCGTGAGTCTTGTTGCCATGCAGAGTGCGCAGGCGACGAACCCAACGGTCGAGCAATGGATTGTCGAGATTGCGGACGACGATGTTCAGCCAATGCCCGTGCATGGAATGGACAAAGGAGCCGATTTCCCAGCCTCCGATGTGCGCGGTCATAAAGAGCACGCCCTTGCCGCGATCACGCGCAGCGATGTAGTTCTCAAGGCCATCGTAGATGGCGATTTGGTCCACTGTGCCTAGTTTGTAGTCGGGAAACTTCGGGACCTCAGATAAGAGGCGACCCAATGAGCGATAGACTCCACGCAGAATCTGCTCGCGCTCGGGGACTGATTTCTCAGGTAAGGCGAGTTCGAGGTTCCGCATTCCTACCCGCCGCAGGCGAGGATGAGCCCAATACACCAGCATGGCAATCGCATGAGCGAGAGCACGCGCCATGGGGCGCGGCGACCATCGCAAGGTTTGTGCGATGAGCCATACAGGAAGGAACTCCAGCCAAATTCGCATGAGTAGAAGCTGAACGTATCAAATTGCGAGTTGCAAGGTCAATGGTAAGCGCGTGGTCTGCGGAGCACAAAGCAAAAGCCCCATTCGCGTGCAAGAAACTCGAATGGGGCTCGTGAGGATTGTTGCGATTACTTCTTCGCTTCAGTTCCAGGACCAGCGTACTTCACGAGTATGTCCTTCCACGGGGCAGATTCCTTTGGCGATTCGATGTTGCCGGTAAGGATGGTTTTGAACGGAACCATGCGACCATAGAAGTCCCGCGTATCATCTCGGTGCTGGGTGATGACGGCACCATTCAGCGAAATTCCTGCAAAGACACCGCGAGTGCGTGAGTAGGTAAGAACCTCGGCGCGCATTTTCCAGTCGGTGGATGCATCGGCGTGGCGACCTACGGGCCCGGCGGCAACGCTGGCGTCAGCACCGAGTTTGAACTTACTTTGCAACAGGTTGTTCATGCCCTGATCATTCATGATGAGCATGATGATGTCTGCAGCCTGACCGCCAATCTGGAATCCGAAGCTTCCGCCGCGTACGGAGAAGAATGCGGGAGCACTCCAGCCCTTCTCAGTTCGGCAACTTGCAACTCCCTTGCCGTACGCTCCGCCAACACCAAAGGCGGCTTTCAACATGCTGGGAATCACGGCGACGCACTTTGCGCTGGAGAAGACTTCCTCTGGCACACCTTTGTCGGGAGCCGCCATGATTTCCTTGATGACATTGGCACCGCTCTGCAGGCGCTCAACATCGTCGGCGCGATCTCCTGCCACTGCCGCAGTGGTTGAGAGAAGCACAACGATTGCAATCAGAATCTTGTTCAATGCAGTTTCCTTCCGCTCATGAAGTGAGTCCCTGAAAGATCATAACGCGAGTAGGAGGGCAAAAGTTTCGGTGGAAATCGAACAGACAATGGCTGATGTCAGTTCGGCGAAGTCTTGCGTCTCCAAGTTTCGGAGTTCAAAAAAGGAAAACCCACATCAACGATGTGGGTTAGCGCGAGAAAATTGATATATGTCTATCTGTTCGATACAAGGGAATGGGTGATGGCGTGCACGGAAAGCGCGATGCGGTTTTGTACGCCTACTTTGCGCATCAGTTTGGCAACGTGAGCCTTGACCGTGCGCTCTTCGATGCCAAGGGCAGCGCCGATTTCCTTGTTGGAGCGACCAGCAACGAGAAGCTCGAGAACTTCCTTTTCACGGTCGGTGAAAGTCACGCGGCCAGCAGGGAAGATGCGTCCGGGAGATGACGTCACGCGTTCGATAAAGGTTGAGAGGACACGACGCGGAGCCCATACAGATCCTTGGTGGACGATGCGAATGGCCATTGCGAATTCATTGGGGCTCGCAGCTTCATCGACGTAGCCCTTGGCACCGGCAGCAAGAGCTTTCAGGATCATTTCGTCGTCTGCGCCCGCACCGGTCACAATGATGCGCAGATCGGGACGCTGTGCTTTTAGCCCTGCCATTACATCGAACAAGTTCTGATTACCGCGGCTGCCGAGCAGAATGAGATCGGCGTCAGTGTTGTTAGCAATGTCAGTGGCCGAGGCAGAGACGAGTTCCATGTCCGGTTCGGTATCAAAGAGAGCTCGGAATCCGATGAAACGCAGCGGATCGCTCTCGACTACCGCGATCTTAATTTTATTGGTCGGGGTCGATGCGCTGGACTTGTCAGATTCGGTCATTTCCGCACCTCTCTTCTTTGCCGGAGCTGTGGCCGAGGCATTCTTTGTTCCCGAAGCATGCACCATGGAGTAAGCATACTCAGCTTTTCAGAAAAAAACACACAAAATGAACCTTCGACATTGTACGCAGGGACACGTCCCAAAAGAGAGTCGCAGGTAGGTATTTGGCGGACAAGGATGTAGGACCTAAGGACCGCTTTGTGGGGAAGCGGCATCGGCGCACCCTAGGCATGGAAATTAAGGTGTGTAGCGGTTGCAGAGCGTCGTGTAAAAGCGACATTCTGTCCATCTCTCACAAAACAAAAGCAAAAGGTGAAAACTGCACCAAATTCGTACTTTCGGACCTAAGGAAATTCCTACTAGGTTACTAAGTGCTCCTGTGCATTCCCGCTCTGTCCTTCATGGGGCAGAATCGATGCATACCTGAACGAAAGCATTCGAACTGAAGCTCTGAACCGTACAGGAAGTGAAAGCCTCGGGGAGGGTGGGGGGTTCGGAACCCAAAGCGGGAGGCAGTAGTCTGCCAGACTCTGTTGTTCACTGCGGACGTTCAGCATTCATTCGGTTCTGCAGGGGAGCATGAGGGTCCGCCACTTACTCGCTGGAATTCTGTCACTAGCAGTCTTGCCCACAGCGCAAATGACTGCGCAGGCGCAAGGGCATTCGCGAGAAGTCCAGGCCATCGAGCTGCAATTCCTATCTACAAAAGACCCAGCACAACGCAAAGCTCTGATCAACGAACTGAAGCAGCTTTCGGCAGAAGGGAAGTGCTTCGGCGGCGAAGACGCTAAGGCACTAAACACTGCCATCTCGGCCATGCTGCCCGCGGCCAACACGGCCGACGAAGCTGACGCGCTGTTGCGCATAGGTTCGTTGAATCCAGCAAAGGCACAGCAGGCCGGAATCAATTCGCAGGACGACGCGGCATTCATGGTGAATGCGCGACAGGTCGCCACGAAGGCGAAGCACGCAAATGGGGACGTTGAGACACTGGCTGATATTCGCGTCGATCGTCTTCGCAAAGACACCTTGGGACGCGACGGTCTGACCTCAGCTCACGTACAGCAGGTTTGGCGAATTAACACAGCCCAAGGCGCACGGAGCTTCTCGCCGCGTTCGATCATGTATGCGTCGATGAGCGAGATTCTGGATGTGGTGCGGGCACGCGTGCTGAAGCGTGATGGGCGGGAAATCGCTGCATCCATCTCGGCCGATCAGCCGGTAGTCGAGCGCGGAACATCGATGTATTTCGATTCACGCTCGCGCGATCTGCACTTCTCCCAACTAGAGCCGGGCGATGTGGTGGAACTTGAGTATCGCCTCCAACCGGCGACAGACGTGAATCCGTGGGCGGGATATTATGCGCGGCTCGATATTTTTAGAGACTCGTTCCCCGCGCGGTTGCGTCGGAGGGTGGTAGTCGCTCCGAGCAGTATGAAGCTGTATGCCGTTGAGCGTGGGGTGCACGCGCCAGCCGTTAGGCAGAGTGGGGAAGAAACCACTCGAGTGTGGGAGATGACGGAAATTCCTGCGCAGCCTTTTGAGGTTCTCTCGCCCGGCGGTACTGCATCGGCACCGTACTTACATCTGTCCACGATTGGCTCGATGAATGACTTCGGAGTTTGGTACAGCGCATTGCTCGAGCCCAGTCTAAAGCTGGATGGAAAAATGCTGGCGGCCGCGGAAGACATTCGAGACCGCGATCTGAGCCTGCAAGGCAAGGTTCAGGCCGTATATGAGACGGTGCAGCGGAGCACGAAGTACATCGCATTTGAGTTTGGAGTGCATAGTTACCAGCCTTATCCGGTTTCGACTGTAGAGCGGCGTGGCTTTGGCGACTGTAAGGACAAGGCCGCGATGATTGTCGCGTTGCTGCGTGCTGTGGGCGTCTCGGCGGAGTTTGCCATGGTGCGCACGCGCTCGGCGGGCGACGTGGCGCCGAATGCGTACTCGGTGCAATTGTTCAATCACGCTGTAGCTTATGTGCCTTCGTTGGGGCTCTTTTTGGATGGAACGGCTGAATGGGCCGCACTGGGCGAACTTCCCGGGGATGACCAGGGGGCGCTGGCAATTACGGTTGATGAGCAGGGAAAGGCCACACGCAGGGTGGTGCCTTTCTCGCCCGCGGAGTCAAACCGCATCAGCCGCGAGGTTCGGGCACGACTGGATAAGGCAGGACACGTCGAGTTCGAGTCTCAGACGAAATTCGAGGGATACTTTGCCGCCGAACAGAGGCGCAATTCCGAGTCGAACGACCTTGCAGGCAGTTATCGCGCGACACTCGCTCAGTTCTATCCCACGGTAAAGATTGCTCACGCAGTAGCAGAGGGTACGGCGCGAGCCTCGCATGCGGTGGATCTGAAAATTGAAGGTTCAATCGATGCAGCTCAGGGCGAGCGCGAGGTGACCCTGCGCAGTTCGCTCAACACCGCCGGACTGATGAAGAAGTATGCGCCGGAACGGATCAGGCTAAATCCCGTGCTGGTACCGGTGACACCGAGTGAGCACGAAGTGTTTGACTACGATCTGCCGGAAGGCGCCGACGCCGTGCTGCCGACGAATACGAAACTGCATACACCATTCGGCAAGGTCGAAGTGAGCTATTTCCTCGACGGAAGCAAGCTTCGGATTGAAACCTACACAGAACTGGTTCCGCTGACGGTGAAGACAAAGGATTACGCGGATTTCCGGGAGTTCTGCAGAGCGGCGGATGAGGCGTTGCAGCGGGAAGTAAGGATCAAGCTGCCATGAAGATGAAATTGTGGATCTTCGCAGTGGCGCTGCTCGCCGTGAGTTCCGTTATTGGCGCAAGCGCGCAGACGGCTGACGACCGCATGAATGAAGGCGTGCAGCTGGAGAAGTCGCGCGAAGCGGGGCTTCTGACGGACTGGCACGTGTGCGGGCATTTTGGACATAAGGGGACGGAGTTTTCAAGGCAATTTGCTCCTGAGAAGGAAGCCGCAAAGCAGGCTCAGAAAGGCGCACGCAGAACATTTGAGCGCCAACGATACGAGCTAGTCTTTCCGGAGGGTACGTTCACGCTGCCGATCGAAGTGTCAGCGCAGGGTGGCGTGTTCTATGCGGTTTCAAGCACGTACCTGACGAGCGGTGGCGAGTGGAACGTGTATCTCGAAAGCAATGCTGACTCGGTTGTGTTTGTGGATGGCCGACGCGTGGTGGCGCGCGGGCGGAGCGCAAATGGAGCCGTCAGGGGAAAGATTCACGTCGAGAGCGGATACCACATGGTGATGGTGAAATTCACGGCACAAGCCGCGCCATTCCGTGTCGCGATTCTTCCGCCGAACTCAGGCTCAAAGAGGAAGAACAACACTCCATACTTGCAGGCAGCGCCGACGATGGAAGATATGATGGCCGCTGTGGGACAGAGCACAGCGGGAGAGTAGGATTCCCGGCGCTTGGCAGAGACCCACCTCTGCGAGGGAGCAGAGGTGGGTCCCAAAATTAGTCGCTGTATTCGTGGCGGAACTGCTGGTAAGCAGCAACGCTCCGGCGCTCGGCGTCTTCGGCGAAGCGTTCGCTGAGGCGGCTGAGAGTCGAGAAAATCTGGGTGGCCCGATTCACGTAATCGGGAGCGTTCTCCCATATGGATTCGAAATGCTCTGGGTACTCACTGGCGAGCAGGGCGAGCCCCCCGGCGATGGATGCAATGCCGACATTTCGACGTCCTGTTAAGGCGAGCAGGGCTCCGGCACCAACGGCACTGCAAACCACGACTTTCTTCCAATTCTGCATAATCTCCTCCGCCGGGGAAAAAGCCGGCTCATCAGAACAAGATTCCCGAACTTAGACTGCTAAAGCCTGACGGCTGTTGCTTGCCGCGCTGCCTGCGGGATGGGCAGCAAAATCGTTCCGAAAACATTATGCACTTCAAGCACTTCGGCGGGAACGGGCGGTTGCACGCTTGGCGCTGGTCGCAACGGGTTTTCGGACCGAAGCTGTCGACTCCGAGACGGTCGCAGCGGCGCCACGCTCCAAGGCTTCCAGTTCAGGCAATTGCTGGTGCATCGTCAGTACGCGGTCAAAGAGATCGCCATGCCGATCCACGCGCTCCAGAACCTGATCAGAGGTGAACCGCAGACTATCGGGGTTTTCGGATTCCAAGCAACGACTGACCTCGGCCCAAGTCACCGGGGTGGAGGCGGTCGGGTGCGAGCGCGCACGGAGTGAATATACGCAAACCGTGGTTTTGTGCTCATCGTTCTGGCTCCAATCGACGAGGACTTTGCCAGGACGAAGCGACTTCTTCATGTCGCTGACGACGAGGTCAGGGTGCTTACGCTCAAGTTTGCGCGCGAGTTCGTGGGCGAAGGGCTTGGTTTCATTGTAGGTTGCGCCGGAGTTGAGGGGAACGTAGATCTGCAGGCCCTTTGAACCGGAGGTCTTGGCAAAGCTACGAAGGCCGAGCCGTGAAAAGGCATCGCGTACCCAGAGCCCAACTTGGCAGCACTGCACGATGGTGGCGGGCTCGCCGGGGTCGAGGTCGAAGACAATAAACGATGGGTGGGGCATGGCCGATGCAAGGGAGAGCGAGGTATGCAACTCGAGGGACGCAAGATTCGCTGCCCAGACGAGGGTTGGCAGGTTCTCGGCAACGCAATAATCCATCCAGCGGTGGTTGCCTTCGCTCCAGATGGGGGCAGTTGGAACCCACTCGGGACGGTGGCGAGGGCAGTTCTTCTCATAGAAAAACATTCCAGGCACGCCGTTTGGATAACGTTTTAGCGTAAGTGGACGTCCTGCCAGATGGGGAAGCATGAAGGGCGCAACCCGGACGTAATAGTCGATGACCTGCCCCTTCGTGAAACCAGCCTCGGGGTACAGGACCTTGTCCAAGTTACTGAGAGAAAGGCGTCGACCCTCGATGGCGACAATGGATTCACGGCGCGGCATGGTCGGGTTAGATGCAGCAGAAAGCGTGATGCAAGAAAGTCTCGGTAGAGAATGTTAGGAAGTGGTACAACGGACGCATGAAATCAATCGAGTTGGCAAAACGGATAGGCGCGGAGTGCGAAGGCGCCGACATTGAACTGATTCAGGTTGCAAGCTTTGGGGCGGCTACGGCGCAGAGCGTGGTTTTCGTGGAGCAATCGCGTTTCCTGGAGCCAGCTCTGGCGTCGGCAGCCGGAGCCGTTATTGTGGCGGCGGATGCAGAGATTGCAGACGAGCACGGGAAGGCAGTGCTTCGAGCGAAGCATCCGCGACTGGCATTTGCGCTGGCTGCCGAGGAACTGAGGCGGTCAGGCAGGTGCGAGGGAGGCGTTGACGCGTCAGCCGTGGTAGATCCTTCCGCGCAGATACATCCGACAGCATGCGTTGACGAACTGGTGGTCGTGGGTGCCGGAGCGATGATCGGAGCCGGAAGCCATATCGGTGCAGGTTCGGTAATCGGTGGAGGAGTGGTGATCGGCCAAGACTGCGACCTGGTTGCACGAGTGACTGTGTATTCCGGCACGACGATGGGCGACCGGGTTATTGTGCAGGCCGGGGCCGTGCTGGGCGGTGATGGATTTGGGTTTGTGCCAGATCCTTCGACGGCGAAGTATCACAAATTTCCGCAGATTGGGCGTTTGGAAATTGGGAACGACGTGGAGATCGGATGCAACACGACGATTGATCGCGGCGCGCTGGATGCCACGGTGATCGCGGATGGAGTGAAGCTCGACAACCTCGTCCAGGTGGGGCACAACGTCCGCATTGGAAAGAACGTTGTCGTTGCTTCACAGACGGGCATCAGTGGAAGTTCGGTAATTGAGGATGGCGTGATTGTCGGCGGCCAAGTAGGTATTGCGGATCACGTTCGCATCGAGCAAGGAGTGATCCTCGGAGCGCAGAGCGGGATTCCCAGCAAGAAGGTCGTCAGAGGAAAGGGCGTAGTGTTCTGGGGAACTCCGGCGCGACCGATCACGGAGTACTTGAAGGAACTAGCTACACTCTCAAAGCTAACCAGGAAGAAGAAATAAGAGGTCAGAAGGGGCCCGCGGAACTGATGCGTGCCCCTGAACTGGTTATGAAGGCTGTGTGGAAGTAACTGGAGCTTCCGCCGTGCTCTTCATGCGGATGCTGCCACCTTCCATGGCGATACGGGCAACGCTCACATTGAGCAGGGCCGCCGAGAGGCTATGGAAGAACATGTCCGCGATGCGAATTAACGACGTTGCTTCGGACTCGTTGTATCCAAGATTTTCCAGGTCGGCGGAGGTGAACTGAACCGGGCCGGGGAGCTCTTTTACGACTTGCCTCGCGTCTTGAAGGACTGCGCTCTCACTTTGTTGGAACTGGTCAGAGACGGTAAGCGGCTTCACGGCAGCCCAATAGAGTTGCAGAAAATCAGGCCAGCGGGCGAAAGCTCTGTAAACGGTGTGTACAACATCGGCATTGGTCGCGGTGCGGATGTCAGCGAAGATGCTCTTCACAGCAGGTCCGGCGGAGTCCTCATCAACTAGAACAATGCGTCCATGAGTCTTGGGGTGCGCTGCAGGGGTAAGGGGTATATCGGTGCTTCCGACTGTTCCGGCAAAAGACTCGCTAAGCAGGGACGAAAGCAAAAGGCTGACCGGAACGGAGTAGCAGAAGAAATTGATGCAGTTTTTCAATTCCTCGCGAGCGCCGAGGCTGAACTCCTGATGGGTAATCTCGGTTTTGAGGTCTGGGACTTCAAAAGTTGAATGCACGCGCGAATAACTCTGGGCGCGGAGGCGGTGGGCGCAGTCAAAGAATGCTTGCGACTGTGCGATGGGGCGAACGATTGTCCAAAAGCTCTCCAGAAAACGCGGCTGGGTGCCCAGGAATTGGAAGAAGCTGCTGATGTGGGGAACGCCGAAGACGCTTTGAACGTCGCGGTAGATTTCCAGAACGCGGCCCGTCGCCTGGGAGAGCGGAAGTAAACGAACTGCCTGTCCTTTTTTCCAGCTCATAGGTCATTCAGATGATAAATCCCAGCTGCTCAGATTCACAAATTAGCAACACAGAGTGCCCGACGTCCTGAAGTGGAAAGACTTGGCGAGCCGAATGAGTTGGGCCCGAAGTGTGAGTCATGGCATTATTACGAACTTATGCACGACTTCCAAGTTCTCTTTGATCACGGCGAACGCTCGGAACTACTGGATCCGGAAATGGCCGTATATGGCAAGCTGGGCTTCCCTCATCCCGGAAAGAAGCCGTGGATCTATGCAAACTTTGTTCAAACCATGGACGGCATCGTTTCGCTTTTAGGAGATGAGGCGGGCGGATCAGATATCTCGGAGTCGGCAGAGGACCGCTGGCTTATGGATCTGCTGCGGGCACATGCGGACGCCGTGATGGTGGGAATGGGAACGTTAAGGGAAGAGCAAAGGCTGGGAAGACCGAGGCCACGCGGCCCAGTATTCCGAATTATGAATCCCGGTTTGAAGCAATTCAGGGCTAACTTGCAGAGAGGTCGAGAAAGGAACGTTCTGGTAACCGCAAGGGCTGATTTTCGGATGAGTGATTATGCAATCTTCGATGGCGAGTTGCTGGATGTGACCTTGCTTACCACTCACGAGGGAGCTCGAATACTTGAGCCACAGTTGAAAGAGCATCCGAAGGTGGACGTGCTGGCCGTAGATAGCGCGGAAGGACCAGCGGGGACTGGAGTGAATTTGCGCAAAGCAGTAACGGCGCTGAAGGAACGCTATGGGATCAGATATCTGCTTTGCGAAGGCGGGCCAGCGCTCTACTCAGGAATGCTGGAAGCAGGACTGATTGATGAGAAGTTCGTCACGGTTTCACCCATCGAAGTGGGGCAGGCTTGCGAGTACGGGACCAGGCCGACAGTGCTACCGAATATCGGATTCACGAAGCGAGATGCGGTGAGATGGGAATGGCTGAGTTGCAGGAGAGTGGGCGATTACCAGTTCCACAGGTTTCGCAGAAAGCATTTGTTAGACTCTGAACTGTGAAGGGCATACATAAAAGCGCCTGGGGGCTGGCAGTCGGTTCCGGGGTGCTACAAATCCTCATCTTTCCTCGACCGAATTTGTATTGGTTGTGCTGGATCGCACTAGCACCGCTGTTCTATGCGCTACTGCGAGCACGCGAGGGAGACGCAGCGGAGTTGCTGAATGAGGAGAGCGATTCCTTTCTGGTTCCTGCACGAGCGTGGCAGGGATTCCTGCTGGGTTGGGCGTCGGGCACGGTCTTCTATTTCGGGACTTGCTATTGGGTTTATTCCGTAATGCACATCCACGGCGGGCTTTCGCCGGTGATATCGTTCCTCCTGCTCATTCTGTTCTCGCTCTATATCGGCCTCCATCACGGAGTTTTCGGCGCTTTGATGGCAGTGGCGGGGCGTTCGAAGGCGGGCTTCAGCCGAAAAGCACTGGTGTTGGCTCCTTTTCTATGGGTAGCGGTGGAACTGCTCCGGGCTCATATCGTGAGCTTCCCCTGGATGCTTCTGGGAACGGCGCAGATTGACAATCTGCCACTGGCAAAGCTGGCCAGCGTGACAGGCGTGTATGGGCTGTCATTTGAAATTGCGCTGGTGAATACGGTGTTCGCGGCGGCAATGCTGGTCAATCGCAAACGTCGTATAGCAACTCTGATTGCAGCACTGGCGGGAGCGGTGGCGCTGCAATCCACTGTTTTGGTGAAGGCACCCGCGAGCGCCATAGAGGCACACGCAACTCTAGTTCAGCAGAACGTTCCCATAGAGCGGCAGTGGACATTTGAGAACTACAATCAACTTTTAAAGCAGCTTGACGGACTTAGCCTGGCACCCGAGGCAACAAAGGATGCCAGTATTGCTCAGGTAATTGTGTGGCCGGAGTCGCCAGCACCGTTCGAGACCGATGATCGGACGTTCACAGGTTCTACGGCAGAACTGGCCAAGTCACAACGCTCGTGGGTGTTGGCTGGAGCTACAGCGGTAATTCCGTCAGCGGTAAAGAGCCCAGCGGCTCAACCTCAAGAAGAGCAGGTATATAACTCGGCCGTGCTGGTGAACCCGTCGGGAGTGGCTGTGCAGCGCTATGACAAGGTTCACTTGGTGCCCTGGGGCGAATATGTTCCGTTCTCGTGGGCTTTTGGATTTGCGAAGGCGCTGACGCATGAGGTCGGAGCGTTCTCGGCATCAGGTTCGGGAAGAATACCGCTGGATGTGGGCGGGCACAAGTACGGGACCTTTATATGTTACGAATCGGTGTTTCCGCACGAGGTAAGGCAATTTGCGGAACACGGGGCAGAGGTCTTCGTAAATATCTCGAACGATGGCTGGTTCGGGGAGTCGGGAGCACCGTGGCAACATCTGAATATGGCACGGATGCGGGCGGTGGAGAATCATCGCTGGCTGTTGCGTTCGACGAATACGGGGGTAACCTCCGCGATTGACCCCTTGGGACGTGTGGTGGCCGAGGTGCCGAGGAATCAGCGAATAGCGCTGAATGCGCCTTACGGCTTGATTTCGGAGACTACGTTCTATACGCGGTATGGCGACTGGTTTCCGGCACTGTGTGCCATAATCTCAATCACTGGATTGCTGTGGCGCGACCGTACAGGCGCGCACATGACGCATCCATTGCCTGTGTAGGAGTCTTGATTTACATGATTGATCAACAACTAGAACAAGAGTTCTCGGCTTTGCGAAGCAAGGTACGTGAGCTACAGGAGTATCTTTGACTCGCCGAAGTTAAAGGCTGAGTTAGAGGAAATAGAGAAGCAAGTCGCAGATCCGAATTTCTGGAACGATTCCGAAAATTCACAAAAGGTGATGCGCGAGCGCAAGCGGTTGGAGGATGCACTCGCGATCGACAGCGAACTTGGGCGACGAGTGGAGGATATCTCCGCCTACTTCGAGCTTGCAACCGAAGGAGAGCCGGTCGATGAAGACATTGCGCGAGAGATGAATGGCTTGCGTGAGTTGGTCGAAAAGCTTGAGACCGAAACTCTGCTGAACGGTGAAATGGATCGTAGTAATGCGATCATCACGATCCATCCTGGCGCGGGCGGAACGGAGTCTCAGGATTGGGCCGAGATGCTGCTGAGAATGTTCCTGCGCTGGTGCGAGCGCAAAGGATTCGGCACGGTTATCAACGATCTGCAGCCCGGAGATGAAGCCGGGATCAAGTCGGTGACGGCGAGCGTGGCGGGCGAGTTCGCTTACGGAATGCTGACCAGCGAGATAGGAGTCCATCGGTTGGTGAGAATCTCGCCATTCGATTCTCAGGCACGGCGGCATACGTCGTTCGCCAGCGTTTATGTCTCGCCGGAAATCGACGACAGCATTGAAGTCGTGATCAAGCCGGAAGAGATAAGGATCGATACATATCGATCTGGCGGCAAGGGCGGGCAGCACGTGAATACAACGGATTCGGCGGTGCGAATAACGCATTTCCCGACTGGAATCGTCGTGGCTTGCCAGAACGAACGCTCGCAGCACAGTAACCGGGAACGCGCATTCAAGATGTTGCGTTCGCGAATCTATGAGTTCGAGCTGGAAAAGAAGAGAGCGGCAAGCAAGAAAGTAGAAGATTCGAAGCTGGATATCGATTTTGGATCTCAGATTCGTTCGTATGTTCTGCAGCCGTACCGCATGGTGAAGGATCATCGGACAAAGCTGGAAGTGGGCGATGTGGATCGCGTGCTGGACGGGGATATCGATCCGTTCATTCGCGCCTACCTGCTGATGAGGAGAGCAGAGCAGCAGAGGTAAGAGCATGGAAAAGCAGCAGCCCGTTCTTGAATTTCGGAAGCGAGTGACGGTGCCCCTGAGCGCGCGCTTTGACGAGGCCCTTGTACTGGCCTCGTCACTGCATCGGATGCAGGCACGTAAGGCGAGCGGTGTTCCCTACGTGTCCCATCTGCTTTCGGTGGCTTCCCTGGTTCTGGAGGAGGGCGGCAGCGAGGATATGGCTATTGCGGCTTTGCTGCACGATGCTGCCGAAGACCAAGGCGGCGAGGAGATCCTGACGGTGATCGCCGAGTCTTTTGGTGAGCCAGTTGCGCGATGGGTGCGGCAGGCAAGCGATACGTTTGCTCTTCCGAAACCGAACTGGGAGACGAGAAAACGGCAGCACTTGGAAGAGATTCCTAGGGCAGACCGCGAAGCCCGGCTGATCATGCTGGCCGATAAGGTGCATAACGCTCGCTCCATACTGGCGGATCACGCGCGGGTGGGAGAGGCTGTCTGGAACCGGTTCAGCGCGCCGAGAGAGAGAACGATCTGGTACTACGAATCGTTGCTGGATGCATTTGACCGCACGCTCTCGCCTGTCTTGTACGACACACTGTGTGATTGCGTAAGGCAGATCAAGGAGCTGCGTTGATGGCGCAGCTCTTGGATTTGATTCGAGAAGGCGCAGCGCCAGTGTCCATGGTGCGGCGCGCGGCTCAAGGCCAACTATCGATTCCGCCGACGGAATCAATCGAACTCCTGGTGTGGCTGGCGGGTGACAGGGAGTTTGGGCTGGAGGCCGAGCAGACGCTAGCGGATTGGGACGACCGATCATTGGCCGAGGTGTGCGCAAATATTTCATCACCAGAGACACTGAAGTATCTGCTGCAGAACTGCATACATCGCCATGCCGTACTGAGGGCACTGTGTGACAATCCGGCGGTGCCAATCGGCGTTTTGGAGACAATCGCGTCGCGCGGAGATCGCGAGGTGCTGCGGGCGATGCTTGAGAGCTTGAGGGTACAGGGCTCGGGGCGGCTGCTCAGCCTGATGCAAGAGAATCCGGCGGCAGAAGATATGCTTGAGCAGTTAGCGCATAGGGCCGAGTTGGCTGAGGGAATGGAAGCAGAGCGAGCGGCGGCGGAATTTCTGGCACGGAATGCAGACGAGGTCGCACGGACGGACCTGGAGCCTTTTGAACTTGTCGCCGGAACCGACGGTGAAGACGACGCTCTGGACAAAGTGCTCGATGGCGCGAAGAAGGGCGAGCAGCCAGAGAGCGAAGAAGACCTCAGAAGGCTGTCTATCTTCCAAAAGATCGCTCTAATGCGAGTGGGCGAGCGAATCAAGTTGGCCATGCGAGGCAATCGGGAAGAGCGCATGGTGCTGATCCGTGACCGCTCGAAACTGGTTGCGATTGCGGTGCTGGAGTCTCCCAAGGTAAACGAGTCGGAGATGGAAGCGTTCGCGTCGATGAAGAACATCCAGGAAACCGTGCTGCGGGCAATCTCAAAGAAGCGAAACTACATCAAGAACTACAGCGTCGTGCGAGCTCTGGCGAACAATCCAAAGACGCCGCTGGACGTGTCGATGCCACTCGTTGTGCATCTACTGGCAAAAGATCAGCGGGCGCTGGCGATCAACAAGAACGTGAACGAGACATTGCGCAAAATGGCACTCAGAGTTCACCGCAAGACGATGGAAGGGAAGAAGAACTAGGCGACAGGAGCGAATACTGTGGCGGAGCGGATTGATAAGTTTCTAAAAGACGCAAAGACAATCGCAGTCGTGGGACTCACGGACGATCCGAGCAGGCCGAGTTTCGGCGTTTCGAGCTACATGCAGAGTCAGGGATACAGAATCATACCGGTGAATCCAAACGTGCGCGAGGTGATGGGCGAGAAATCCTATGCAACACTGAGCGAAGCAGCCAAGGCCGAGAAGATCGATATCGTGGATGTATTTCGGAAGCGGGACGCGGTACCGGCGATCGTGGACGAAGTGCTGCAGCTGAAGCTGCCAGTGTTGTGGTTGCAGGAAGGCGTGGTTCATGAGGAAGCCGCGGACAAGGCTCGAAAAGCGGGCGTCACGGTGGTGATGGACAAGTGTATATACAAGGAACACCGAAAGCTCGCGGCGTAGCCTGAGCTCGGGTGGTCCCGAATCAGATCCAGGCGGTACATGCCCTGCCCCGGGGCATTTTTCTTTTGAGCCAAGCCAAAATAGCGGTATCGTGATCCGTGGCAGAGTAACCAAGGTCGCTTGTGTCACATCCAAGCTTGTACGGATGAGCATGGGGGCGCGAAGGCGGGTTCAGATGTGGCGAAAACGCTACGCCGCCCATCATTCGATGATGGAAAAAGAGGGTCACCATGTCCCGCGAGTACAGGTCCGGGTGCAGGGCTGCACGATTGAAGTCGCAGGTTACGGTGAGCAGTGGTTATTTCCGCGATGAGCGGATGAGCGTGCTCACGGTTCGTCGTTCACTTCTCCTATTGGTCATAATGGCGATCACGATTCCGACAGGGCAGATGCTTGCGCAGAATGCACCTGGCGATTCGCAATTCCAGAGTCCGTCCCAAGTTTCAGATCAAGCCGCTCGACAAGAACAGCCAGGGTTGACGCCCAACGGTGGAGGCGAGTCTGCGACTGCGGCGAGTGAGAGCGATAAGACCGAAAACGCTCCGCAGGTTTCTGCTCCCACAGCAGGTGAGCAGACGGCGAAAGCTGAAGGCTCGGAGGAGAAGAAACCGGAAGGCGACGCTAGTACATCTGTTGTGTTGCCGCCAGCGATGGCAACGAAGAGCAAGGTTCCGACCGAGACCAACTACGACGAAGTACACGTGAAGCCGATGGTGAAGTCGGAAGACGCGGCGAAGTTCAATCCGAATTCAACCGCGGCGGCAGAATCGGCGATGGACCCGTCCCTGAAGACGCATACGAAGCCGATCCGCGTGGATGTGGACCTGGTGTTGGTTCCGGTGACAATTACCGATCCGATGAATCGCCTTGTGACAGGGCTTGAGAAAGAGAATTTTGTGCTGATGGATAACGGAGAGAAGCAGAAGATTCAGCACTTCTCAAGCGAAGACGCCCCGATCTCGCTCGGAGTTATTTTCGACATGAGCGGCTCGATGTCGAACAAGATCGAGAAGGCGCGCGATGCGGTGGTCGAATTCTTCAAAACCGCCAATCCTGAGGACGAGTTCTTTATGATCGCCTTCAACGATAAGCCGACCTTAATTTGTGATTTCACGAACAGCGTGGAGCAAGCGCAGTCACAGCTTGTATATGCGGCTCCCAAGGGCAGAACAGCGTTGCTGGATGCCATTTATCTGGGAATGGCAAAAATGAGGGAGGGAAGGCATCAGAAGAAAGCTCTGCTTATCATTTCTGATGGTGGTGACAATCGGAGCCGCTACACG
The DNA here is from genome assembly GCF_059726255.1 of Koromonas humicola. Classification (NCBI taxonomy): domain Bacteria; kingdom Pseudomonadati; phylum Acidobacteriota; class Terriglobia; order Terriglobales; family Koromonadaceae; genus Koromonas; species Koromonas humicola. The sequence goes on along the minus strand of NZ_AP040873.1, from coordinate 2,069,181 downwards.
GAGAACGAGATCAAGTCGATGGTGAAAGAAGCCGATGTACAGATATATGCCATTGGAATCTTTGACTCTACTCCGCGCAGCGACGAGGAGCGCTTTGGCCCGCAACTGCTGGCCGAGGTAACGGATGTTACCGGCGGACGGACGTTTACCGTCGACAACCCGAACGAGCTCGCCGACGTGGCCACGAAGATTGGAGTAGAGCTGCGCAACCAATACGTGCTCGGGTACCGTCCAACAAGGGCGACTCACGATGGCAAGTGGCGCAAACTCAAAGTGAAGTTGAACACGCCCAAGGGATTGCCACAGCTCTCGGTATATGCGAAGACGGGGTACTATGCTCCAAGTGAGTAGTAAAAGACAGATACGTAGGTTTGCCGTACTGATGCTGCTCTGCGTCATGCTGGGCAGCATTGCTATTTCGCAGAGCTCAAACGGTTCCGGCGCGCAAAGAAGTCAGCAGGGCGCGACTCCTCAGGGACAGAACGCTGATGACGTGCTTCTGCCGCCAGAAGGCGAAAGCCCGGAAAAGACGCCTCCGCCGGTGTATCAGACGCCGGCCGCGCAGCCCACGGCTAGCGCACCAGCCAACCATCCTGCATCTGGTCAACCTGCGATGAGTCAGGCTCCGGCTCCAGCTCCCGCAAACCAGCCGGGGAATACTGTTAATGTCCCACAGCAACAGAAGGGCAACGAGGCGGACAGGACTGCAGGTGGCGGATTCGTCTTCAGGGCCGATGTGCAGGAAGTGACGCTGCACGCTACGGTGGTGGATGACCGGCAGCGTCCAGTAACCACTCTTGATCGCAGTGCTTTCCAAGTATATGAAGATGGCCGGCCACAGCGGGTCACGTCATTCCGACGTGAAGATGTTCCTGTGGCGTTGGGAATTGTGATTGATAACTCGGGGTCGATGCGTGAGAAGCGTCCGAGCGTGAATGCCGCGGCGCTGAACCTTGTTCGGGCAAGTAATCCGCAGGACCAGGTGTTCATCGTTAACTTCAACAACGAGTATTACCTCGACCAAGACTACACGGGAAATATCTCTCTGCTGCGCGATGCACTCGAACGGATTGAGTCGAGAGGCGGGACTGCGCTGTACGACGCAGTGGTCGCAACGGCTGATCACTTGATGAAATCTGCCAAATTGCAGAAGAAGATTATCTTGGTGGTAACCGACGGCGAAGACAATGCCAGTCGAGATTCGCTGGAGCAGGCTATCCGGGCGATAGCAGTTGATGGTGGCCCGACTGTGTACTGCATCGGTCTGATGGGGCGCGAGCCGGAAAAAAAGGCGCGGCGTGCGTTGCGAATTCTGGCAGAGCAAACTGGCGGGGTTTCTTTCTTCCCCAACGACGTGAGCGAGGTTGAGGCGATTTCACAGCAGATTGCACATGACATACGGAATCAATACTCGATTGGATATAAGCCCTCAACTCCGAAGGCTGAAGGTGGATATCGGCAGGTGAAAGTGGACGCGGCGGCGCGTGGATATCGCAGATTACAAGTGCGGACCCGCAGCGGATACTACGCCACGGGAGAGAGGGCGGCTTCGGCGAGTAAGTGATGTCCCGCGATTGTATGCAATAACAGACTCGTTGCAAGGATGAGGCCCGAATTCGGGCCTTTTCTTTTGTTCGTGGTTGACCCGTGGTGGCGGAAGCCGTAGGCTGAATGGTTCGTAAAACCAGGTACAGGACTCTCGGATGAAATGCTCGATGCGAGTGGTAGACAACGTACTGGAACTGATTGGCTCGACGCCAATGTTGAAGTTGGGAAAAGTGGTCCCAGAGGATGCTGCAGAGATTTGGGTGAAGCTTGAGGCATTCAATCCCGGATTCAGCATCAAAGATCGCGCCGCGCTGGGCATGGTCGAGGAGGCCGAACGGGACGGCACCCTGAAGCCTGGGGATACTATCGTGGAAGCCACCGCGGGAAATACGGGGGTTGGACTGGCGCTCGTCGGGGTTCAGAAGGGATACAAAGTCGTTTTCTTTGTGCCCGAAAAGTTCTCCAAAGAGAAAGTGATGTTGATGGAGAGCTTCGGGGCGACGGTGTATCGCACTCCAACGGATGAGGGGATGGAGGGAGCGATCGCAAAAGCAAAGAAACTGGTCGCGGAGAATGAGCACTACTGGTTTGCAGCGCAGTTCTCGAACCAGGGGAATCCGCGAATTCATCACGATACAACGGGGCGCGAGATTTGGGAGCAGACGGAAGGGCGTATCGACGCGTTCGTGTGCGGGGCTGGAACGGCGGGAACGTTTACGGGAGTTGCGCGATATTTGAAGGAGCAGAACCCGAAGGTGAAGGCGATCCTGAGCGATCCGGAGCACTCGCTCTACAGCGGACAGACGCCCGGGTCGCATGATGTCGAGGGAATTGGAGCGAGTTTCATCCCGGAGACGTTTGATAGGACGGTGTGTGATGGCACGGTGATTGTGACGGACGCTGAGGCCTTTGCAATGGTGAAGCGTCTGGCAGTGGAGGAAGGCGTGCTCGGCGGGTCCAGCAGCGGAGCCAATGTGTGTGGGGCGATAGAGGTTGCGAAGCGGCTGGGGAAGGGTAAGCGAGTGGTCACGCTGATTCCGGATTCGGCGGAGCGGTATTTGTCGAAGGACATTTTTAACTATAAAGGCGCGGTTGAGCCAAAGCCGCAGGAAGTTTCGGACTAGGCGACCATGAAAGATCATAAGGGATTTGCAACGCGGGCGATCCACGATGGGCAGGAGCCTGAAGCACTGACGGGCGCAGTGGGAGTTCCGATCTATGCAACTTCGACCTACCAGCAAGACGAACTAGGAAAGCCGCGCCTTGGGTACGAATACTCGCGCGTGTCGAATCCGACGAGGGATCGACTGGAAGCAAACCTGGCGTCGCTCGAGGGTGGCGTGGCAGCGAGGGTCTTTGCGAGTGGGATGGCGGCGGTGACGGCGCTGTGCCAGATGATGAAGGCGGGCGATCACGTTGTAGCCGGAGACAATCTGTATGGCGGCACGCCGAGGTTCTTCAATCAGGTGATGTCGAAATTCGGCATTGAATTCACATATGTCGATACGAGGAATCCGGAGAATGTCGCAAAAGCGATGAAGGGGAATACGCGGTTCGTGTTCCTGGAAACTCCGACGAACCCACTGATGTCGCTGACAGACATTATGGCGGTGAGCGAGGTAGCGCACAAGGGCGGGGCAGAAGTGATTGTCGATAACACGTTCATGTCGCCGTATTTTCAGCGCCCGCTAGAATTGGGCGCGGACATGGTGCTGCACTCGACGACGAAGTTTCTGAATGGGCACAGCGATGGGTTGGGTGGGGTGGTCGTGTGCTCGAAGCCACAGCAGGCTGCCGATCTGGCATTCATTCAGAAGGCTTCGGGGGCAATCATGTCTCCGTTTGAGAGCTGGCTAATATTGCGCGGCGTGAAGACTCTGGCGATCAGGATGAAGCAGCACAACAGCAATGGGCGAGTAGTAGCTGAGTTCTTGCAGAAACATCCGAAGGTGAGGAAGGTTTTTTATCCCGGCCTGAAGGACCATCCTCAGTACGAACTGGCGGCGCGGCAGATGAAGGGGTTCGGATCGATGATCACGTTTGAAACGGGATCGCTCGAAAATGCGAAGAAGCTGCTGAAGGCGGTGAAGCTGTGTGTCTTGGGTGAGTCACTGGGGGGCGTTGAATCCCTGATTTCGCATCCGGCGACGATGACACATGCGGCCGTTGGCGAGGAAGGAAGAGCGAAGATCGGGCTGACCGATGGCATGGTGAGGATTTCGGTAGGAATCGAGGAAGTGGACGACATCGTGGAGGATCTGGAGCAGGCGCTGGCGGTTGTGTAGGGCGCTTGCGGTGGGGCACCGGACTTAAGAGGAAGTGCCCTTGGGTGGTTGCGGCGATGTCACGGTTCGTTGGGGTCCTTCGCTGCGCTCAGGATGACACTTTGACTTCAAAAGCGAAACCAAAAGCGACTGCAAAAACAAAAGCCAAAGCAAAACCAAAGCACAAACAAGACCAAATCTAAAAGCAAACCGGCAGCGGTTTCAAAGAGCAAGGCTAGGATGGGCGTGAGTGAGACAGACTGGAATGCGGTGGCGTATGACGAACTCTCCGATCCGATGTTTCAGTGGGGAATGGCTGTACTGAACACGGTGGGGCTGAGCGGTTCGGAGCGCGTGCTGGATGCAGGATGCGGCAGCGGAAGGTTAACTGCAGAACTTTTGCGAAGGTTGCCGCAAGGGGAAGTGGTAGCACTGGATTTCTCGCCGAAGATGCTCGAGCAGGCGAAAGAAAAGCTTGCGGATTTCAGCGCGCGGGTTCAGTTCGTGCAGGGTAGTCTCGAGAATTTTGAACTGGATCCTCCGGTGGATGGGATTTTTAGCAATGCCGTCTTTCATTGGGTGCCAGATCATGCGGCGATGTTTCGCAGTCTCCATCGGGCACTGAAGCTGGGCGGGTGGCTGGTGGCACAGTTTGGAGGTGTTGGGAATCTGGCGAAGACCTACGGACGAGCCCACGAGGTTTCGGAATTGCCGAGATTTCGCGACTATTTAGGTGGTGTGAGGGAGTCACCTCACTTCGAGGATGTTGACAGCACGCGGGAGCGCATGGAGGCTGCCGGGTTTACGGTGGACGAAGCCCGATTGCACACGGTAGTGCCACGGTTTGAGCTCAAGAAGCGCTATGAGGCGTTCTTGCGGACAGTCGTGATGCGAGAGGCTGTGGCTAAGCTGCCGGAGAGGCTGCAAAACGAGTTCCTGTCCGAAGTCTCCGATCGCACCTGCCGTGAGCAGGGAGAATATTCGCTGGACTACGTCCGCTTAACCCTGAGGGCGCACGCATAGTTCAGCTAATGTACGAGCGGTTCGGCACAGAGCGCCTGTCGTTCGGCATCGATATGTCCGTCTAGTAGTCGGTCAAGAAGATAAAGCAGATCGATGACGGAAGAGGGATCGGACGCGCTGTTTCGGCGCAGGAAATCCTCGAGTATCGCGAGATCCTGCTGATGTCGCAGGCAGCGTTCATCATAGTGAGGTGAGTTCAGGTCGCGAAGAGTGCGCTCTTCTTCGGCAAAGTGCTCGCCGATAAGAAATGGTAAGCGCTTCATGATGTCAGCGGCTGCCGAGCGCCCGTGTCCCTGTTCCATAGCCGAACTTAGCCGATTAAGCATGTTGTAGAGCTCGACGTGCTGCCGGTCAATTGCGGGTATCCCCAAATTGTAAGAATCACTCCATTCAATGAGCATGTTTGTCCTCTCCGTTCATGAGAACGGACGGAAAGGTCTAGGGCTTGAATTAGAAAGCTCTTATTTGCGAACGGAAGCGGCGATCCACTCGAGGTACGGAGCTGCACCCTCTTCAATGTTGAACGCGATAATCTCGGGAACCTCGTATGAATGAAGCTCGCGAACAGCTGCCTGAATGGCGGGGAAGTGAGCTTCGGTAGATTTGATGAAAAGCAGGAATTCCTCTGCGCGCTCTACATCGCCTTGCCAACGGTAGGTCGATGAGACAGGGCCGAGAATATTGACGCAAGCAGCCAGACGGCGGGATACGAGTTCGCTAGCGATGGTGTCGGCTTCGTCGCGTGACGAGGTGGTGGTCAGAATCAGTCGCTTGTTCGTCATTGGAGTACTCCCGTGCTAAGCAGGAATACGCTACCGAAGAGCAGCGCGGCGAGCAAGTGCATTTGAGCAGGAATCGAGCGCAAGGCACTCAGGCGCTGTTAGAATCGACCATTGAACGCAAGAGGCAGTTGAAACTAAAAGCTTCAGATCACTTTTTCGGAGAGCGAAGAATGGCAACACAGATCAAGTTCGGAACGTCTGGCTGGAGAGCGGTAATTGCTGATGAATTCACGGTGGCAAACGTGAAGCGCGCGGTGACTGGCATCGCACGATATGTGGCAGGAACCGGGAAGGCCAATCCGAAGTTGGTTGTGGGGCGCGATCCGCGGTACATGGGCGAAACTTTCGTGGATATCGCGGCGACGATCCTGGAAAGCTATGGGATTACTCCGCTGGTGATTGCCGACGCGGCACCGACTCCGGCTATCGCGTGGGAAGTTATTCGCGAGAAGGCCGACGGCGCCATCAATTTCACCGCATCGCATAACCCGGCGGAATACAACGGGATCAAGTTCTCGACTCCGGACGGAGCGCCAGCACTGCCGGAGTTCACGAAGCAGATTGAGGCGGCGGTGCTGAAGGCTGATGAGGATGGGGGCGCGCCTCCAGAGGGGGTGAAGAAGGCTCAACGGCAGTCGATCGAAGTCAAGTCGAACTACCTGAATCGATTGAAGGAAATTGTGGACTTCAAGGCGATCAAGGATCGCGGGCTGAAGGTGGCGTTTGACCCGATGTGGGGAGCGTCTCGTGGGTACAGCAACGAAGTACTCGCCGAGCAGGGAATTGAATGCGCGGTAGTTCACGACACTCGCGATGTACTGTTCGGTGGGCATGCTCCGGAGCCGGACGGGGAGTTGCTGGATGAATTGCGTCACAAGATGAAGGAAACAGGCGCGAAGATCGGGATTGCGTGTGACGGCGACGCAGACAGATTCGGAATTGTCGATGAGGATGGCACTTACGTTGCCCCGAATTACGTGATCGCGTTGCTCTTCGACTATCTCGTAGAGACGCGCGGGTGGAAGAACGGCGTGGCAAAGAGCGTGGCCACGACGAACCTGATCAATGCGGTTGCCGACTATCACAAAGTCGAACTGTATGAGACGCCGGTGGGCTTCAAGTACATTGGCGAGCTGATTAAGCAGGATAAGATTGCGATTGGCGGGGAAGAAAGCGCGGGACTGACCGTTCGTTATCACGTACCGGAGAAAGATGGCGTGCTCGCGGGACTGCTGATGTGCGAGATGGTGGCGAAGCGCGGCAAGAGTTTGGGGACGCAGCTCAAAGAATTATTTGGCAAAGTTGGTTCGTATTATCCGGAAAGACAGAACTTTCGCTTGACGGACGCAGCTAAAACGAAGTTCACTACGAAGCTGGAGACCAATCCGACGGAGTTCGCGGGACGCAAGGTCGCCAACGTGGTGCGTACGGATGGTTTGAAGCTGGTGCTGGACGACGGCTCTTGGGTTTGCTATCGGGTGAGTGGTACGGAGCCGGTGGTAAGGGCCTACACCGAAGCTCGGAGCGCGGAGGACCTTGCGAAGCTGAGCGCGGCGGCCAAGCACTGGGTGAATGATTAATTGCGGTAGAGAGGATTTGGATTCGGTGAACTGGTTTCGAGAGTTCGTGGAGAAGCTGGTACAGTGGCGCAGACTGCTGGCCAGCGCCGCATTTGCACTGATTGCGATTGGGTTGTGTGCGCATGTGCTGCTGGGCAACAACGGCTGGGTGACGTATCGGCAGAAGAAGGCAGAGTATCGCCAGCTACAGCAGGAAGTGCAGAAGCTGGATGAACAGAACCAAAAGCTGGATTCGGAGATCAAGCAGCTCAAGAACGATCCGAAAGCGATCGAGAAAGAAGCTCGCGAGCAGCTACGGTATGCCAAGCCGGGCGAAGTGATTTATCTATTGCCGGAGCAGGGCGCGCAGAAGGCAGCGCAGACGCCTCAGCCGACGCAATCGGCACACAAGTAAGCGGAGAAGCAGAGCCTCGAGCTGTTTCCAGATCGGTATTGGCAATAGGAAATCTCGCGGGACACGAGCCGAACTGTCTGCCCATCCCAGGTTAACCGCGCAAGAGCGCGCGGCGAACCTGGGGCACCCAAGGGTTTATTCGCTCTGATCGAGAAACAACAAGATCTAAACATATTTGCAGCGCGATGCCAGTAGGCCTGTCGCGGCGGAGAGATCAATGTCCGCCAGCAGCAGACCTTCTTTGCCATATGGCTGGTAGGTCAGCAACGTTCCATCGGGGCGGACCACGGCGGAGGTGGTGGGCGAGCCTTCGCTTGCGTAGTTTACGGTCGCGAAGTAAATGGTATTTTCGGCAGCGCGGCAAAGAGCAGCTTTCTCATGGAAGCTGTTGGCCGGATCCGCGAAATTGGTCGGGCGATAGCTGCCTGGCTCGGCTTCGTGAAGATGTGGGTGAAAGACTAGCTGCGCGCCGTGGTAGGCCGCGTAACGCACGGTTTCGGGATAGCGCCATCCTTCATGGCAGATTGCCACGCCAAAGGTCAGCGGACCGCTATGGAAGACGCGGCGTGCGGTTCCGGGTGAATACAGGTTGTCCTCTGAGGGATCGAGTTGGACCTTGTCTTGAAAGCCAGCGTTAGTGCCATCGGGATTGAAGATCAGAGCCGCGGGGATTACGGACTTTCCGGAGATGCGTTCGGTGCCGAGTACGACGGTGATGTGCGATTCGCGGGCCGCATCGGAGATGGTGCTCCAAGCGCTCTGGAGAAAGTCCTCATCGGGCGGTGGAACGGATTTGCCGACGCGGTATCCGGGAACGTAGCACTCAGGGAAGCAGATGATGGACGCGTGTTCACGTGCGGCTTGGGCAATGGCCGAAGCGGCGCGGGAGACAGATTCTTCGGGAGAGCCTGGGAAGCGAAGATTGGCGAGCGCGAGGCGGATGGTGGTCATGGCCATTAAATGTTAGCCGGAATCGGCCGATTTCTGTTGAACGTGTGCGTTATAGAGAATACTTGGCGTAGTGGCCTGAATTGGGAGCGCCTGAGCCAGACGAGAGGTTTCGCTGCGCTCTGGGCGACTTGTCTCTTGTACTTGGCTATTGGAAGTTGAAGTAGTGCTTCAGGCGTAAGATCGGCTTTTCAAAGCGGTACCACATCAAGGTGGCGAAACCGATGGATGTGGCGAGGCGAATGGCTACGACGGCCATGCTACCGGGAATACCGAATCGATCAAGGGGGATGTCTACATAGCCGCCGATTACGGAAAAGACGAGGATGTGCGTGACGTAGAGTCCGTAGCTGATCTTTCCAGTGAAGAGCAAAGGCGGGCAGTTGAGTGCCCGGCAGTAGAGGTTTGGGCGGGGAGAAGCCTGTCCGAGGAGCGCGGCGAGCAGCATGCCTCCGAAGCCAAGAGCTAGGAGTGTGTCTGTGAAAGCGGAGCCGTGGTGGAGCATGAGCGCGACCCCGGAAAGTCCGGCCGCGAGTGCGAGACGAGAGATCCAGTTCCATGCGGCGATGGAGAGGTCGAAGGTGCGCAACGAGACCGCGATGAGTGAGCCCACGGCCAGCCCGTCTAGATGGGGGAGGGTGTGAGTCGCTGTGAAGCGATTGCCAAAGTAGAGGCGCGTCAACGGCGAGGTGGCGAGCATTCCGACAGCGGCGAGAATGAGCCAGCGCGAGGGCAGACGGCGAGCAATAGGCGTCCAGAAGACATAGAACTGCTGCTCAATGGCGAGGCTCCAGGTCGGGCCAATAGCTCCGGGCAGAGATATGTGCCAGAGATTCTGAATGAAGAAAAGAAGGATCAGCCAAGGCGCAGCGGCGATGTCATGGAACATCGCGCGAGGGCCCTTGAAGACGAGCGGGAAGAATCCGTAGTAGAGGGCCAGAAGCAGCCAATAAACGGGCCAGATTCGAAGGAAGCGGCGAGCAAAGAAGTTCTGGTAGAAGCTACGCGATTCACCGGCGTCGAGGATGATTCCGGTGATAAGGAATCCGGATAGGACGAAGAAGAGGCTGACACCGCACCATCCCCAAACGACGAAAGGTTCGAAGATGGTGCCGTGGAATCGCGGGTGGCAATGGTAGAGGACGACGGCAAGTATGGCCAAGCCACGGAGTCCGTCGAACGCAGGAATGAAGGCTGGCAGCCATGCGGGACGCGACGACGCCTGAGAGGCTTCGACGGTGGCGGCGAGGGCCGTGACTGCCGAAGCCACTAGCGCGAAATTCCTTCCATCGGCGAGCTAGCGGAGGCGTAAAGCTTGCGTGGCATGCGTCCGGCCAGATAGCCCTCGCGTCCAGCGATAACTGCGTGCTTCATGGCTGAGGCCATGAGGACGGGATCGTTGGCGGCGGCAATTCCGGTATTCATCAGAACGGCGTCAAAACCGAGTTCTAGAGCCAGCGCGGCATCCGAAGGAACGCCTACCCCAGCGTCCACAATCAGCGGAACCGAAGTGATGAGCTCGCGAAGGATGCGAAGGTTTGCGAGGTTCTGGATGCCAAGGCCACTGCCGATGGGAGCACCGAGTGGCATCACAACAGACGCTCCAGCGTCGATGAGGCGGAGCGCAACTACCGGATCATCAGAGGTGTAGGGGAGAACTGTAAAGCCTTCCTTCACTAGCACTCGGGTGGCTTCGATGGTGGCGGCGACGTCTGGATAGAGGGTCTTCTGGTCGCCGATGACCTCGATCTTGACCCAATCGCTCAGGCCGACTTCGCGGCCAAGGCGGGCAACGCGAATTGCTTCGTCGGCGGTGTAGCAGCCGGCAGTATTGGGCAGAAGGAAGTACTTCTTCGGATCGATGTAGTCGAGCAGCGATTCCTTGCTGCGATCGAGATTGACGCGGCGCACGGCGACGGTGACCATTTCAGCGCCGCTAGCTTCGAGGGCGGCGGCCGTTTGGGGGCCGTCCTTGTACTTTCCAGTGCCTACTATGAGACGAGATTGAAAAGCTTTCCCTGCTATGACGAGCGAGTCCATGCAGCTATTTTAATCGTTTTCGGCGGGAATACGTTCAAAACAGCGGAGCAAGATTGCAAACACGGAAGTCATCCGGATCCCAAATGGAAAGTGATTTGTGCTCAGATAACGGATGTAGGGTACAGGGATCATGGAACCCAGAGTTGGAAAATCGCCAACTCTGGGCCACCGAGCGGAGAATTATGCCGTGCGAGCGATGTTGGCCGGAGCGGTGTCGGCGTAGAGCTTTTCGATCTGATCCTTGTAGCGGGCCTCGACGTGACGGCGGCGCAGTTTGAGGGTTGGCGTGAGAGTTCCATTCTCGATACTGAGTTCTTCGGGGATGACCAGGACTTTCTTGAGGCGCTCGTACTTGGCGAGGTTGTGATTGACCTTCTCGACGATACCTTCGTACAGAGATTGGACGCGAGGATCGGAGACGAGCTCTTCGCGGCTGCGGAAAGCAATGCCACCTTCCTTTGCCCAGTCCTCGAGGGCGGGAAAGGCGGGAGCGAGCACCACGGCAGGGAATCGTCGGCGGTCGCCGATAATGGCAGCTTCAGTGATGAATCGATTCGACTTGAGCGAATTTTCGATTGGCTGGGGGGCAATGAACTTGCCTCCGGAGGTCTTGATGAGGTCTTTCTTTCGGTCGGTGATGGAGAGGAATCCGTCGGGATCCAGGTGGCCGATGTCTCCGGTTTTGAACCAGTCGCCATCGAAGGCCGCGGCGGATTCTTCTGGCATATTCCAATAGCCCTTGAAAACGCTCGGGCCACGGACCAGAAGTTCGCCATCATCCGCAATACGGACTTCCACGTTGGAAAGGGGCAATCCGACGGTTCCGATGCGATGCGCGCGAGGGGAGTTAACGGCAATGACTGGAGAGGTCTCAGTGAGGCCATAGCCTTCGTGGATGAGAATGCCGAGGTAGGCGTACCACTCGGCGAGTTCCTTTCCGAGGGGAGCGCCGCCCGATATGAAGATTCGGACCTTGCCGCCCATCGCTTCACGCACTTTGGAGAAAATGAGCCGGTCGGCAATCTTCCAAGTAATCCATTTCGGACGCTTGCCTGTGAGAACCGTCTTCAGGCAGGAGCGCCCAACGGACATCGCCCAGCGATACACGGACTTTTTGAAACCTGCGCTGCAACTCCGCTGGACTTGGTTGTGGATCTTTTCGTACACGCGGGGAACGGCGACAAAGATCGTAGGGTGCAGTTCGCGAATCACACGCGGCAGGTCGTCGAAGTTTGGACAATAGGCTATCGTCACTCCCCGATAAAGCAATCCGAAATCAACATGGCGAGCAGTGATGTGGGACAAGGGGAGGAAACTTACGGCGAGATCGGAATTCATCCGGAACCCGAACTCTTGCAGGGAGACGGAGAGATTGGAAGCGATGTTGCCGTGTGTAAGCATCGCGCCCTTAGGTACTCCGGTCGTGCCACTGGTGTAGATGAGGGTCGCGAGGTCATCGGCGCGTATGGATCGGGCTAGGGCGTCGAGTTCGGGGACACGATGCCGAGGGCCGGATTCCATCAGCGCTGCCATGGAGAAAGCACCCGATTCCGGAGCGGGGTCGTCCATCAGGAAAACAGTGTCAATGAAGGTGTCCGACTGAATCGAGCGCAGCTTTGCAAGCTGGGCTGCGGTTGACACGAAAGCGGTACGGGCGCCGGAATGATGGAGGAGGAACGCTACCTGCTCGCCCGTGAGTGTGGAGTAGATGGGAACTGTAACGCCGCCAAGCAGGAGTACGGCAATGTCGGCGATTGTCCATTCGGGGCGATTCTCGGAAAGTATCGCGACACGGTCGCCTTTGCCAATGCCATGGTTTCGAAGAGCTTGGACGACTCCCATCACGCGTTGATAAAGCTCGGAGGAGGAGATCGCATGCCAGGCGGAGTTGTGCTCGTAGAGCATCACGCGGGGCTGGTTGCGATCCACAAGTTCAAAGAAGATATCGGCCAAAGTGGCTGGTGTTGGTTGAGCGTTCATTCCGTTCCCCTTCGGAAGCTCACGGCTCAAAGAGCTTACTTTTGATCAAAGAGCTTACGTTTTCAAACCAAGTAAGATGATGTCTGCCACGGAATCGGCTACTTCGGATAGCTGATAAAAATGATCATCGAGCACCCAGGAGGTGACCATCTCGTCCAGGGCACCGAAAAAGCAATTGGCGGCGATTTTCTCACGAAGATCGGGCCGAAAGACTCCTTGACTTTGCCCTTCTCGAATTACCTCCCGGACAAGCGTGAGGTACTCCACCATGTGCTGATGAGAGAAGGGAGCCAGAAAACGGGCACTCTGGCGTAGTTCCATCTGGAACACAACTGCCAGATCACGGTTGGACCCTAAGGCCTCAAGGTGCAACCGAGCGAGGCGGCGGAGCTTTGCCGCGGGTGATGGAATAGCTTCCAGTTCGCTACGGGCCCTACTCATGAACGCATTGAATGCGGTATTGATAGCCGTCATGAGTAACTCTTCTTTGTTTCGGAAGTACAAGTAAATCGTTCCGTCAGCAACAGATGCCCGATCCGCCACATCAGAGACTCGGGCGCTGTGAAATCCTTTCTCAGCGAACACAGAGACAGCGGCGTCCAAGATGCGTGGATACTTGTCGCCTACAATGCGGGGCCTATCAGCGATTTTGAGTTGTGGCCGCTTCGGAGCTTTCATAGCTGTCTTCTTTGATGCTGAAACAGCGTTGGGAAGGGTACCACCGTTATTCGTAAAGCGTAATCAGATTTGCAAATTGGAACAAAAACTTAGTCGAGATGCCGGACTTCAGGTATGACCGGGGTGGGGTAACCCAAGCAGAGGCGTGTTCATCCAAGAGGCATCGCGTGCATTCGGTGCCGAGTTCCGGTTGCAGTGTACCTGAGTCGCGCGTTGGCCCAACTGGAACAACCGGCTGGGCTTTTTGCTGAAACGGCTCGTCAGAAGCCGATCAACGGCGTGAAAGGAATTCTGCTCAGACATGGCATCGCGCTCAGATCCTACCTGGTACAAAGACGCAATCATCTACGAAACACACGTTAGAGCCTTCTATGACAGCGTGACCGACGGGATAGGCGACTTCGGCGGACTGACCCAAAAACTGGATTACCTCGATGATCTCGGTGTTACGGCACTGTGGCTTTTGCCGTTTTGCCCATCGCCCCTACGCGACGACGGATATGACATTTCGAATTACAACGATGTAAACCCGCAATATGGCAGCTTGCGGGACTTCCATCGCTTTTTGAAGGAGGCACATAAGCGCGGCATACGTGTGATCACGGAGTTGGTTCTGAATCACACGAGTGATCAACACGAGTGGTTCCAGCGATCCCGCCGAGCTCCGAAGGGAAGCCGCTGGAGGAACTTTTATGTGTGGAGCGACACCCCAGAGAAGTACGCAGAGGCGCGAATCATTTTCAAGGACTTTGAGGCTTCGAACTGGACATGGGATCCGGTCGCGAAGTCGTACTACTGGCATCGGTTCTACTCTCATCAACCGGACTTGAACTGGGACAATTCGGAAGTTAAGCAGGCGATGCTCGCCGCCATCGATTTCTGGTTTGACATAGGCGTGGATGGGTTGCGATTGGACGCCGTGCCATACCTGTTCGAACGGGAGGGCACGAACTGCGAAAACCTTCCTGAGACTCATGCAGCGTTGCGTGAAGTACGCGCGCATGTGGAAGAGCGATATCAGGACAAGATGCTGTTGGCGGAAGCTAATCAGTGGCCCGAAGACTCCGTGGAGTATTTCGGCAATGGCGACGAATGCCACATGGCATTCAACTTCCCGGTGATGCCCCGAATGTTCATGTCGCTGCAGATGGAAGATCGGCATCCGCTGACCGACATCATGAAACTGACCCCGGCGATTCCTCCCAATTGCCAGTGGGCATTATTCCTGCGTAATCACGACGAACTGACTCTGGAGATGGTGACGGATGAAGAGCGCGACTACATGTATCGCACTTATGCGCACGATCGCCAGATGAGAATCAATCTCGGTATTCGGCGCCGATTGGCTCCTTTGCTCGAGAATGATCGGCGAAAGATCGAGCTGATGAATGCGCTGTTATTCTCGCTGCCAGGCACACCGATTTTGTATTACGGCGACGAGATCGGAATGGGGGACAACGTCTATCTTGGCGATCGGAATGGCGTGCGCACTCCGATGCAGTGGAGCGCAGACCGCAATGCCGGGTTTTCGCGAGCGAATCCGCAGCGACTGTATCTGCCTGTAAACATCGACCCGGAATATCACTACGAGGCGGTGAATGTTGAAACCCAGCAGCGCAATCCGCACTCGCTGCTTTGGTGGATGAAGCGATGCATAGCGCAGCGAAAGCAGTTCAAAGCATTTGGGCGTGGATCGCTTGAGTTTCTATATCCTTCGAACCGCAAGGTGCTGGCATTCTTTCGACAGTTTGAGGATGAGCGCCTGTTGGTTGTGGCTAACTTGTCGCGCTTTAGCCAGGGAGTAGAACTGGATCTAAGCAAGTACCAAGGAGTAGTTCCTCTTGAGATGTTTGGCGTAAGCCGATTCCCGGCAGTTACAGAGCAGCCTTACTTTTTATCTCTGGCCCCATACTCGTTCTACTGGTTCAAGCTGCTTCCGAAAGAGGCAGGAGATGAACTGGTTGTTGCAGGCGAAAGCGATGGGAGAGTCGCAACGCTGGCTCTGGATTCGGTTGCGGACGTGTGGAATGAAGCGACGCTAGAGAGGATTTCTCGGGTACTTCCTCGCGTTCTGCGCAAACGACGCTGGTTCTTGGGGCGCCATAAGGCAATCACGCAGGTGTCGGTAGAAGAGATGGTTCCGCTACGGCGAACTGACATCGTGATCCTGCTGATTAAGGTGGAGTACCGCGACGGAGAAGATGACAGGTATGTAATTCCGATTGCGATCGCTTCGGGAGAAATGGCTCAGAAGATATTGCATGACCACTCTGAAGCGGTGTTGGCAAAGCTGGAGTTTGCAGATCAGAGCTCTGCTGTGTTGTATAGCGCGCTGCTTGAGCGAAGCTTCAGCGATGCGCTATTGACCGCGGTGTTGAAGCGCAGCAAGTTCAAAGGAATGCACGGTGAAGTGGTGGCTGGACATACGAAGGCATTCCGCGAGGCGTGGTCGCATGTACGCTCGAACCGGGAGCCGCAAGTCCTCTCTGTGGAGTCGCCAAACACATTTGTGAATCTCGGAGAGGACTTCATCCTGAAGATTTACCGCGAGGTCGAAGAGGGTATCAATCCGGATCGCGAAGTTGAAGAGTTTCTAACAGACAAGACAAGCTTTTCGCACATGCCTCGAGCGCTGGGGTGGCTGGATTATTGCCAGCGTACAGATGACGAGGAGCGGTGGACCACGTTGGGGTTATTGACTAGCTATGTGCGTAATGCAACGCTGGGATGGCAATATGCGATTGACCATCTGAGCCTGTATTTCGAACGTGCGCTTGCAGTCAACGAAGAGGATTCGAGAGCAAAAGGCCTTGTGGACGAGAGTCCTCTAACGCTGGGGCAGCAGACGCTTCCTCCTCTTGCAGGCGACCTGCTCGGGAGCTTCGATAACATGGTGCATCTGTTGGGAATCCGTACGGCAGAAATGCATGCAGCTTTGAGCAGTCGTCCAGAGATACAGGACTTTTCTCCCGAGCCGTTTACGGATTTCTATCGCCATGGGCTCTATCACGGGATGCTCGGGTTGATGGGAAGGTCGTTGGAGAGCCTCAGGTCGCGACTGAACGCTTTGCCTGAAAACTCGCGAGAAGGAGCAGAACAGCTCTTAGGAAGCGAGGCCGAGATCAGGAAAGGATTGCTTCCACTGAGGGATCAGAGAATCTCGGGAGCGAGGATCCGAATTCACGGGGACTATCAGCTCGGAAACCTGCTATTCACGGGCAACGATGTGATCATACGCAATTTCGACGGTCCGGCGGGGAGGCCGCTCAGTGAAAGGCGGATCAAGCGTTCGGCTCTCCGCGACGTGGCGAGCATTATTCGGTCGCTTCATTACGCGGCTCATGCCGTCTCGTTTGGATATGTGCCTGGAATTGTGAAGGGGCGCGATCAGGAGTCTCGCATCGATCGATGGGCGGAACGCTGGCACAACTGGGTTACAGGAATGTTTCTTCAGGGTTATCTGCAGACCTCGAAGGGAGTGGACTTTCTGCCAAAGACAGATCACGAGAAGCAAGTCTTGCTGAGAGCACACCTGATCGAGAAAGCCCTGCTGGAGATTTCATATGAACTGGAGTACAGACCTGATTGGGTCGGGCTTCCGGTGCATGGATTGCTAAGTTTGCTGAAATGGTGATCGACCGCGACTGAACGTTGAACCTAGAAGGCCTGCCAAGTCGGCAGGCCTTTTTGTTGCGCTCAGTTGTCGCAGGATGACGTCGGCTGACTCAAGCTATTTGCGTGCTTGCCGATATGGCTCTCAGGAGTGGTGTACGTTCCCGAGAGTGCAGAGTGAATTGCTTCTCTTTGCGAGGTGAAGCAAGGGCTTGAGGTGACTGGAGCAGGAGATCGAAAACGCTATGAATAGGGAAGAGTAGTCGATGTTCATCATCATTGGCATTGTGTTTGTGTTTGGCTCAATCATCGGCGGATTTCTATTGGAGCACGGAAATCTGAAGGTGTTGATGCAGCCAGCGGAACTGCTGATCATTGGGGGCGCGGCAGCGGGAACTATCCTGATTGCTAATCCGCTGCACGTGATGAAGAAGATCGCTGCTGGCGTTGTCGGAACCCTGAAAGGCTCACCGTTCAACCAGGCGTACTACGTTACGACGCTGAAGATGTGTTACGAACTTCTGAACAAGGCGAGGAAGGATGGGCTGCTTGCGATTGAGGCGGACATTGAGGAGCCAGAGAAGAGCCCAGTGTTCTCGAAATATCCCGACTTTCTGAAAGAGCATCATGCACGTGATTTTCTCTGCGACACGTTGCGAATGGCGGTGACGGGCGGCATCGACCCGTTTGATCTCGACCAAATGATGGATCTGGATATGGAGGTTTCGCATAAAGACCAGAACGCTCCAGTCGCGGCTCTGAGCACCGTGGCTGATTCGTTACCGGGGTTGGGGATCGTTGCCGCTGTGCTGGGGGTAGTGGTGACAATGGGGGCATTGGGTGGTCCACCCGAAGAGATTGGACACAAGGTGGCGTCGGCGCTAGTGGGAACGTTTCTCGGAATTCTGCTGTGTTACGGGGTGGTGGGGCCTGTGGCCGCAAACATGGCGAAGATTGCAGAAGAAGAGCATGCGTACGAATACGTGCTGCGCGTCGTGCTGATTGCGTTCATCAAGGGTGCGGCACCGATACAGGCATTGGAGTTTGGTAGAAGAGCGATTCCGGGAAACGTGAGGCCGAGCTTCAATGAGATGGAGAAGTCGTGCAAAGGGGGCGGGGCTGCGACCGCGACTGCTGGAGCATAGTAGATGCCGAATACGCCGATCATCATCAAGAAAGTAGCGGGACATGGCGGGCATCACGGTGGCGCATGGAAGGTCGCTTACGCGGATTTCGTAACGGCGCTGATGGCGCTGTTTATCGTGCTGTGGCTCATGAATTCGAGCAAGCAGGTTCAACAGGCGGTTGGAGGATACTTCAAGGACCCGTCAGGAACGGCAAAGCAGGCGGGCAGTTCAATGCAGGGCTCAGGGCAGAATCTGGAGCTGAAGAAAGATGATATGAAGAAGATCAAAGAGGCACTGGAAGCCCAGATAAAGTCGCTGCCCGATTTCGAAAAGCTCAAAAAGCATATCGACATGACGATCACGCGGGAAGGGTTGCGGATCGAGTTGACCGAGGATGAGAACGGAACGTTTTTCGAATTGGGCAGCCCGGCTCCGACACGGAATGGAAGGGAACTGCTGGTTGCGCTGGCGGAGGAGCTTGGCAAGCTGCCTAATCACATTTCGGTCGAGGGGCATACGGATTCACGCCCTTATTCCGGCGGCTTGAGCGGGTACAGCAACTGGGAACTTTCGGTGGACAGGGCGAATGCGGCGCGAAGAATTATGCAGGGCTCGGGCCTGACTGCGAGGCAGATTTCACAGGTTCGAGGATTTGCCGACCAGAGGCCGCGCGTGGTGGAAAATCGAGAGGATGCGTCAAATCGCAGGATTTCGGTGATTGTGGAGTACCTGAACAGTCCGGGGGCGGAGAAGTCGAGCGCGGGAAGTGCGGAGGAAGCGGTGGGGAATCAGTCGCGATAACTTCAGCGACATTGTAGAAGCGATTGACTACTGCGACAGATGGTTAGCACGAACAAAACGGCGGAGACGGTGAGCTCCGCCGTTGTTATTTTGGGTTGACTACCCGATCACCTGAAGTTCGGCGATCTTCTCTTTCCACTCGCGCGGGCCGGTTTCGTGAACTGCCGTGCCCTTGGAATCCACTGCTACGGTTACTGGCATGTCCTGCACTTCGAACTCGTAGATGGCTTCCATGCCGAGGTCAGCGAAGGCCAAAACTTTGGACCTCTTGATGGCCTTGGCGACCAGGTAAGCTGCGCCTCCGACTGCCATCAGGTACACCGCCTTGTTGTCCTTGATCGCCTCGATGGCTGCGGGACCACGCTCAGCCTTGCCGACCATTCCAAGCAATCCGGTCTGCTCAAGCATCTGGCGGGTGAACTTATCCATGCGGGTCGAAGTTGTGGGGCCTGCGGGTCCGACGACTTCGTCACGAACAGGATCGACGGGACCAACGTAGTAGATGAAGCGGTTGGTGAAGTCGACCGGCAGCTTTTCGCCGCGATTCAGCATGTCGGTCAGTCGCTTGTGGGCTGCATCGCGTCCGGTGAGAAGCTTTCCGTTAAGCAGGATGACTTCGCCGGGCTTCCACGACTGCACGTCCTCACGCGTGACGGTGTTCAAATCGACGCGGCGGGCTGAGGCAGGGCTGTAGGTGAGTTCCGGCCAGTCCTTGAGGGATGGCGGTTCGAGCGCAACCGGTCCGCTACCATCCAGTGTGAAGTGCGCATGGCGTGTGGCAGCGCAGTTGGGGATCATCGCCACGGGCAGGTTGGCGGCGTGGGTGGGGTAGTCCTTCACCTTGACGTCGAGAACTGTGGTGAGGCCGCCGAGTCCCTGTGCGCCTATGCCGAGCGCGTTGATCTTGTCATAGAGTTCAAGACGGAGTTCTTCAGCGCGATTCTTTGCGCCGCGGGCCTTGAGGTCCTGAATATCAATGGGCTCCATGAGCGCTTCTTTGGCCAAGAGCATGGCCTTTTCGGCCGTGCCGCCAATTCCGAGGCCGATGATTCCAGGAGGGCACCAACCAGCGCCCATTGTAGGAACGGTTTTGAGCACCCATTCGACGATTGAATCGGAGGGATTGAGCATCGCAAACTTGGATTTTGCTTCGGACCCGCCGCCCTTGGCCGCAACGATGACGTCGATCTTGTCGCCGGGCACGATGGAAACATTCACCACGGCCGGAGTGTTGTCCTTGGTGTTCTTGCGGGCTCCGGCGGGATCCGCGAGCACAGAGGCGCGGAGCTTGTTCTCCGGCAGCGTGTAGGCGCGGCGTACGCCTTCGTTGACCATTTCTTCAAGCGACAGGGTGCCTTGAATGTGGACATCCATGCCAACTTTCAGGAAAACGGTAACGATGCCGGTATCCTGGCAGATAGGGCGATGACCCTCGGCGCACATGCGCGAGTTAATGAGAAGCTGCGCGATTGCATCCTTTGCCGCGGGAGCCTGCTCGCGCTCGTAAGCCGCGGTGAGGCTGCGGATGAAATCCACCGGATGATAGTAGGAGATAAATTGGAGCGCGTCAGCCACGCTCTGAACGAGATGTTCTTGCTGGATAATTGTCATTATGGCGTTCCTTGTTAAGGACTGTTTCCATTATCAAGGGAAACAGCTGGATCGTAAACTTTGGCCCTGCACGTCGTACATCTATCCTTCCGAAGTCAGGAATGTTGCTCCTGCGTTTCAAATAGCTTTGCCACAGCCGGCTTCGTCACCTTGCCCATGGCATTGCGCGGCAGTTCCGACAAAATCAGGATACGCGTCGGCGCTTTATAGCCCGCAAGTCGTTCTTTCGCCCATGATCTAAGGACGTCAAGAGTGAGCGAGGCTCCGTCGCGAAGTACGATGGCCGCCGCAATGCGCTCGCCCCACTCTGAATCAGGGATGCCAACCACTGCGCAATCAGTTATCGATGGGTGCTGGCGGAGAACTTCTTCGACCTCCAAGGCGGAGATTTTGTGTCCTCCGGACTTAAGGATGTCTACGTTTGTTCGACCGAGGATGCGATAGACCCCGTTTTCCACGACGGCGGTGTCCCCGGTGCGGAACCATCCGTGGCGAAAAACTGCGCGAGTGGCGTCGGGCTTGTTCCAATACTCCTTGAATACGCTTGGGCCTTTGATCTCGATCTCTCCCGGAGTGCCCGAGGGAACTTGTTGTCCGGATTCGTCTACGAGTCGGACCTCGACGCTCGGCAGGGGCGTGCCTACACTGCCAGGAACCCGAGTCCCCTGCAGTGGGTTGGAGAGAGCCATGCCAATCTCGGTCATGCCGTAGCGCTCAAGTAGTGTGTGTCCGCTAATCTCCCGCCAGCGCTCGAGCGTGGCTACTGGCAGAGCGGCTGATCCGGAAACCATGAGGCGAAGTTTGCGACAGCTTGCAGTGAACGAGGATTTGAGGTCGTCAGGTGCAGCGTCCCAAGCAGAAATTAGCTTTGAGTATATGGTGGGCACGGCCATGAAAAGCGTCAGGGAGCCGGATGCTATCTGCTGCATCACGGCAGGGGCATCGAAGCGGGGAAGCATTTCGCATGTGGCTCCCGACCACAGCGCGCAGCTCACGACATTGATGATTCCGTGCACGTGATGGAGTGGGAGGCAGAGCAGAATGCCGTCGCTGGATTTCCATTCCCAAGCTTGAACGAGCGATGTGATCTGGGCGGCGATGTTTTCGTGTGTTGTGACTACGCCCTTGGGTCGGCTGGTTGTGCCACTGGTATACAGAATCATTGCTGCACGATCCGGTTCGACACAAGGGAGCGGTAAGGGGAGCGACCGAAGAGCCTCGTCCACGGGGCACGCGTGGATTCCTTTTTCTCTGGCGAAAGAGGAGAGCAGTTCGGCGGATTGCGTGTCGAAGACCACGGTGTCAGGGCGGGAGTCTTCGATTAGGTACTCGAGCTCTGGCAGCGGTGAACCCAGCGGCAAGGGAACGGCAATTCCTCCTGCTCGCCAGATTCCCCATAAGGCAGCAACCCACGAATAACTCGGAATAACGAGGAACGCGACTCGCTGCTCGCGGAGGTCCTCGCGTCCGCGAAGCAATGCAGAAGCAACGCGGCCCGAGTGGTCGAGCAAATCGGCATACGAGTGTGGGCCTTGCGTGTCGATGATGGCTGTGTGCTGGCGGAAGCCTTCGGCGCGGGTCACGGTGGGAATGGAGTTTGAGGTGGTCATGGGCGTCACTCGCTGGTCAGCAAGGAATTGTATCCCTTTGTAAATCGATGGTTGCTGGTTGCGGAGCAGACACTTAAATTGTTCATGTCTGGAAATTGCGGGGCTGATGTCGCGTAAATCAATCGGTCCCGCACGGGAAGGGAATCAATGAGGAAGTTGGTGGTGATCGGGGTGGTGCTGTTCGTTGCCGCAGGATGTGTGGCGGCAAGTTCGAACGCATTGAGGGATGCGGTCAAGACCAGTTATGGCACGGTGGTTGGAGTCGCCAACAGTGACAGCACTGTGCTGAGGTTCAAGGGCATCCCTTATGCGGACCCTCCGATTGCGGCGAAGCGATGGCGCGCTCCGCAGCCGCCCGCGGCGTGGAAGGGCGTGTTCAGAGCCGATCATTTCGGACCTTCGTGCATGCAGGGACCTAATACAGAATTCGGACCCTATACGAAAGAGTTCTTGTATATGACGCCGGTCAGTGAGGATTGCTTATACCTGAACGTATGGACTCCGGCTGCAGGCAAGACGGATAAATTGCCGGTTCTCGTCTTCATTCATGGCGGCGCATTTCGTGCGGGATCAGGTGATGTTCCGATCTATGATGGCGAGCAACTGGCGAAGACGGGCATGGTAGTTGTGACCATTAATTACCGCCTGGGTGTGTTTGGGTTTCTGGCACATCCGGATTTGACATCTGAATCCGAACATCACAGCTCGGGCAACTATGGTCTGCTCGATCAAATTGCTGCCCTGAAGTGGGTACAGGAAAACATCGCAGCGTTTGGAGGAGACCCGTCACGCGTGGCCATTGCTGGTCAGTCTGCAGGCGCGAAGAGTGTTTGGGATTTGTTGGCGACGCCGCTGAGTCGCGGTCTGTTCCATGCTGCCATCGCGGACAGTGGAATTAATGGGCGCGGCGCAGTGAAAACGCTAAGCGAAGCTGAAGCCGCTGGCGTTAGCTTCGCGGAGAGTAAGAAAGCTACTTCGATACAGATGTTACGTGGAGTGCCAGCGAAGGAACTTCTGGCGGGAGAGGCGACGTCAGGTCCGATCATTGACGGATGGGTGCTGCCTGACAACGCGACGGTGCTCACTACTGAGCCGGGGAAAGATAATGATGTGCCCGTGATTACTGGGTTTCAGGAGCGCGATTCGGATATGTCAGCGCTGCGGCTCGCAACTGTGTCGGAGTACCAGAAGCATGCTCATGTCAGATATGGATCAATGGCCGAGGAGTTCTTGAAGCTCTATCCAGCGCGCACCGACGATGATGTGAAGCACGCAGATGCGGCAAGCGGGCAGGACCGTTTGAAAGCAGGAATGTATGGGTGGGCAAGCAGTAGAACGAAGACTCACAAAAGCGCGGTGTATGTGTACTATTTTGACCGCGCTATCCCATGGCCTGAACATCCTGAGTTTGGAGCGTTCCACACTGGGGAAATACCGTATGCTTTCGGCAATTTGCGGACGCTCGACCGTTCTTGGCAGCTGGTGGACTTCGAAATCTCGCGAATGATGATGACGTACTGGAAGAACATGGCCTCAAAAGGCGATCCGAATGGGGACTCGGTGCCGAGGTGGAGCCCCGTCGATCAAGCAAGCCCTGCTGTAATGCGGCTTGGAGCGAAATGTGAGTCTATTCCGCCGACTGATGCTGCAAAACTTGATTTCTGGCTAAGATACTTCTCATCCGCAGATAGCGCTAAGAGTCCCTCCTACTAATAGCTGAATCCGCCGCTACCGCTCCTTCTCAGGAGTGGTGGCGGACGACGTCAGGATTCTTTGCGCCTACCTCATGCTCTAGATCGCTGCGCGAAGACGGCAACGCGATAGATCACAGATGCGGCATCAGTTTTGGGCCGAAGGGCTTCAGCAAGTCGCGGGGTAAGTGAAGCAGCTCAGGACTTATAGGTCCGGGGTTTTGGCTCTGTGTTCACGTTGCCATTTATGCATCCGGTTGATGTGAACGCGCACAGTTACGGCCATGTCACGGAGGTTCTGCCGCTCCGGAGAATCCAGCGGCAACGTTGAAGCCATTGCCTCGCACATTGCTACGTACGCTTCCAACGCCACTGGAGCGAAGATGTCCTGGCCACGGAACATCATGACGGGCTCGTCTTCGGGAATCTTTCCTGTGGGGTCTTGAATATGGTCGTAGTCTGCACGTGCGTGTTTCATTATTTCTCCTTTATTTGTGTTGCCCGTTTTCTCCATTTTCGCAGAAGGGCGTCGGTATTGATCTCGATAAAACGATGTCCCATTTTGCGGCGCTCGAAGATCGCTTTGTTCAAACCACCTCAGAGGCTCCAGGCTATCGATGGGTATCCATTCGTTTACGTCTCAGAGTCGGGGCCGAGTTCGCGACTCAGCGCAGTGGATGAGTTCCTTGGAGAAAGGGCGCTCAGAACGGCGAGTGCTAGAAAACTTACGGCGAGTCCAGGATAAAGCGGATCGACTCCCTTTGGGACCACGATATGCCAGAGAAGAGCTGTTAGCGGCCCCAGGCATGCTGCGGCCATTCCTGCTTTCTGGCTAACATATTGCGGGAGGAACAAGGACCCAAGCAGAGGGAACAACACCGAACAACCACGCAGACTCATGGAGAGGAAACTCCAGTCCAAGATCAACGTGCTGGAATTGCCGGTGACGAACCACAGCGGGACCACCGATATGAGCAAGAGTGCTACGCGCTGCACCTTCAAGATTTCTATTTCGCAGGCGGCGGGCCGCAGATGCTGCTTGTAAATGTCCACTGCAAACATCGTTGACATTCCAAGTGCCAACCCAGCGGAGCAGCCCACTATTGTGACGAGCAGAGTGGAAATGACAATGCCCGAGAGCATCGGAGGAAGCAATTTCAATGCAAACGCAGGCATTGCTTCAGCGGATTGGGTCGCGGGGAATTGAGCTTTCATGCAAAGCCCAACAAGCACAGCGCCGAGCCCGATCAGTGGGGTGAGCAGGGCCGATATCAGAGCTCCGCTTCTCGCGGCTTTCAGATTCTTGGCTGACACCACGGCTTGGAAATAGGTTTGGGTTGAGAGGACACCGAGCAGCATGGAGAAACCTGCAGCGCCGTCCACCGCATAACCGCGCCCAAAAAGCGAAAACCATGGATAGGCAGGAAAAGTATTAGTCAGCCCAGAGATGCCGCCCAGTTTGTGCCAGGCTACAACGCCACAGCACAACAGCGATACATAGACAAGAACGACCTTGAGGATTCCGCCAAGACCTGTGCCCCACACGCCTCCGAACATGACGTACACGAGCATCAACACAGTTCCAAGGACCGCCGAAATCAATGGACGTGTGTGGAGCACGGAACTGCACAAGGCGACAAAAGCAAGGCTGTTCCCTATGAAGCTGAAGAAAATTCCAAGCGACGTAAAGATCGCTACAATCGGGCGAACCTGATGGCCGTAGCTTCGTGCCAACAACTCCGGCACCGTAGTCGTTCCGCTTTCATACAGTCGACTTCCCAAGCCTGACGCCAACACCACAAATCCTATGCCAGCCCCTAAACACCACCACCACGCCGAGAGTCCATAACGGAAGGCTACCTGGGCCGTGCCGATGGTTGACGCCCCGCCTACCATCGTGCCCATCAAACTGCCAGCGACCAGCGTGGCGGTTGCCTGGCGGCCTCCGACAGAAAAATCGAGGGCCGACTTCACCTTACCCGCGGCATATACCCCAACAGCCGTGATCGATAAGAAAACGAAACCAATTCCGATTAAGTATGAGTATTGGAGCACGTTGGCTCTCGTCTGGAAGCTCGCAATTTAGTTACAGGTGTGCAAGCTTCCAGATCATTGTAGCTGCACCGTAAAGCACCGACGCAACACTCATTTTTGCATGGAGTTGTAGCGCACATCCACAGTGAGCGACAAGCAATTTTTCTTCAGCACACCCCTTGTGTGTTTTTCGAATCCGAACACCGCTTTGTAGAATCTGTTACGTCTAAGGCCAAATTCGGGAGCTTGGCAACCAACTCTATGCTGAATTCTGTTGCAGTGCAGGCATTGTCTGAGTCGTCGATCCAGCGTTACGAAGCGTTGCTGCGGGCCTCCAGCGCTGTGGCTGCGTGTCGCGATGGCAAAATCGTCATTCAGCGATTTGCCGAGGAGCTAAGGAAGTTCGTCGAGTTCGACTACGTCATGATCAAGGTATTGGACGACCGTTCCGGTGAGCTTCGATGGAGGGCGTTCCAGGCCTTCGGAAGCAATAAGAACCTCGAATTCCCAGAGTTCATGCCGTACGAGTCCCCGAGCGACTGTGCCTATGAGACGCAGCAGCCTGTTGTGGTGCCCGACTGGCAGACGGATGATCGGTATCCACGTCTGCGAGAGTTTCTGCTGGGAATTGATATCCGCTCCTCATGCATCCTTCCACTGTCGACTGTGCAGAGAAAGGTTGGAGTGTTGGCAGTTGGGCTCTCGGCCCCCAATTCATACAGCGAGGATGAGGTTCGCTTTCTTGGACTTGTAGCAGAGCACATCGCGTTGGCCGTTGACAGCGCTCTCAGTTTTGAGCAAATGAATCGGGCGCGTGCCGAGCTTGAAGTCAAGAAAGATCGGCTGCAGCTCGTGCTCGATCTGACAAATCGATTGGTATCGAATCTTGAGCTGCATGATCTTCTGCTCGAGGTGTCCGGTACGGTTCGACGCGTGATGAGCTGTGATGCCGCTGGTGTTGCGCTGCCGGATGGGGAGGGCGCGTACATGCGGTTTTACGCCCTCGACTTCCCGGAAGGGAAGGGATTTCTCACGCCTGAGACAAAGATTTCGCTGGAACAATCGCCACTAGGCATCGCGTACAGGACTGGCGAGATTCAACTTCGCGGCAGGTCTGAAATCGAGCGTGATTGCCCCGAGGCCTGTTCGAATCCCGCACTGCGGGAGGGACTGCACTCCGGCTGTTTCCTTCCACTTATGAGCCGTGGCCGTGCGCTTGGCGTTATGGCGTTGTCGCGTTTTGCCGATCATAGCTTTACCAGAGACGAGATCGATTTCCTGCAACAGATTGCGAGGCAGATCGCCATTGCGGTTGAGAACGCACTTGCGTACGGCGAAATCGCTGACTTGAAAGAGAAACTGGCGCAGGAGAAGCTGTACTTGGAAGACGAGATTCGAGGTGAGTTCGACTTTGAAGGCATCGTCGGACAGAGCTCCGGGCTGAAACATGTCCTGCACCTTGTCGATACTGTGGCGCCCAGCGACTCCACCGTCCTTCTGCTCGGAGAAACCGGTACTGGCAAAGAAGTACTGGCGCGCGCCATTCATGACCGCAGCCGGCGCAAAGAGCGCACCTTTGTAAAGCTGAACTGCGCTGCCATTCCCACAGGATTGTTGGAGAGCGAACTCTTTGGCCATGAGAAGGGAGCATTCACGGGGGCGGTGTCTCAGAAGTTGGGCCGACTGGAGTTAGCAGATCGTGGAACTATCTTCCTCGATGAGGTGGGTGACATTCCGATCGAACTGCAACCAAAACTGTTGCGCGCTTTGCAGGAGCGCGAGTTCGAGCGACTCGGAAGTAATCACACGAAGCATGTGGATGTTCGCCTTATCGCTGCGACAAATCGGGACTTGGGGGCGATGATCGACGAGCGACAATTCCGTGCGGATCTCTACTATCGGTTGAATGTGTTCCCGATCCGTATTCCTCCTTTGCGCGAGCGGCCCGAGGACATTCCATTGCTGGTTCGGTACTTTGCGCAAAAGTACGCGCGCCGTATGGAGAAGCAGATTGACGCAATCTCTTCCTCTGCATTGAGGCGCTTGAGTGAATGGCACTGGCCAGGGAACATCCGCGAGTTGGAGAACTTCGTCGAGCGTGCCGTTATTCTCTCTCGCGGACACTCGCTTGATTTCCCGTTGAGTGAGTTGAAGATTGAGACTGCGACCAGAATCTTTATGGGCGCACCGGATCTGGATGTGGATTCGAATGATCGAGACGAGATATTGCGAGCGCTGAAAGAGTCTGGAGGTCGAGTCGGTGGCTCGAAGGGAGCCGCGGCCAGGCTTGGACTCAAACGCACGACATTGATCTCCCGCATGAAGAAGCTCAGAATCTCTGCCGACGAGAGAGTGTAGAGGCTATCGACACTTTCTCGACACCTTCGACACTTCGACAATACATCGACACTTCTAAAATCAACTTCACACTAAAGCACACCTCACAGAAACCCCACACAAATCTGGCATTTTGGACGGACGCGGCGTTCGTTTCGCGTTTGGTAACGCTCATGCATTAAGTAGCGGCGTTAGCCATGTTGAAGATCACAGCAACACGCGTTCGACAGCAAACAACACTCGTACTCGAAGGCAAGCTGATTGCCCCTTGGGTGTCTGAGCTGGAGAAGGCATGGACCGATGCCACTCGCTGCGGGGGCGATGGTGTCGTAGTGGACTTGAAGGACGTCACCATCATCAGCGAACAAGGGGAGGACCTCCTCCACCGGATGATGGCCGAAGGCACAGAGTTCAACTGCTGCCGCGGCGTCTTAACGAAACACCTTGTCGAACGCTTAATACGGAGCTTCGGCTCTAACAGGAAAAGCAAGGGTGCAAAGAAGGATGAATAGAAGAGGTCGGAACTACATGGTGCCGAGCAGGATCCAAATCGAGTACACGAGCACGGACGAGTTTTGCGCGATTTTCAAACAGGAAATGGGATCGCTGTATCTGCTCGCACTCATGCTGACGGGGAGTCACTCGCTCGCGGAGCAGTGTTTCACTGAGGCGCTCGGGGACTGCCTCAACGCGACGACCGTCTTTCGCCCCTGGGCCGAATCGTGGAGTCGGCTCGCAGTGATTGATAGGGCCATCAAAGCGGCGCAGCCGATCGCGTCGCTGGGGGGGAAGGCGGAGACGCCCGATCGGCCGAACAACGTACAGGATCTGCCGATTGAACTCGCAGTGGTGCTACAGCTAAACACCTTCCATCGATTTGTGTACGTGCTTTCAGTGTTGGACCGCTACAGCGTGCGCGACTGCGGAATTCTTTGAAATGTGGCCCACGAGAAGTGGAGACGGCGAAGCAGCGCGCAATTTCATTTGTCCAGGCGAACAGTCCGGACGTGCCCTCCAGAATGCAAGCAAACACTGTGGCGATATCTGCCTAAGTGCAACGATAAGACTGATTGGTGAAGAGAGAACCGTAATGGTGAAGCGAGTTGTTCTAACAGTCGTGATTGCGCTGCTGTTGGTCGGTGGACTCGGCGCGTTGAAGTTTCAACAGATTCAGGCGGCGGTGGCGAAGGCTGCCAGCATGACACCGCCCCCAGCCGCAGTGACGACCGTGATTGCGCAGCAGGAGGATTGGCCGTCATCGTTCCGAGCGGTCGGCTCAGTTGTGGCCGTTCAAGGTGTCACGGTTAGCGCAGACCTACCGGGCATCATCGACAAGATCTCGTTCGAGTCCGGACGGCAGGTTCGCGCGGGTGAGGTGCTCGTGGAACTCGATACGAGGCAGGAGAAGGCGCAACTCGCAGCTGCCGAGGCGCAGAGAGATCTTGCACTGCTGAACTATAAGCGCACGAAAGCCCTTGTGGAAGCCGGAGCAGTACCGCGAGCCGATTATGATCGCGCGGCTGCAGAGAAGGATTCGACTGAAGCAAAGGTGGGAGAGATCCGCGCAACAATCGCTCGCAAGACGATTCACGCTCCCTTCTCTGGCGTGCTGGGAATTCGCCAGGTCAATCTCGGCCAATACCTCGCAGCGGGAAATCCTATTGTTCCGCTTCAGTCGCTTGACCCGATCTATGTCCATTTTGGAGTGCCGCAGCAGGAAGCAATAGAGGTGAAAGTCGGACAGCGGGTCCGTGTCACTGCGAGCGAACTCAGCGGTGTCGTGACTGAAGGGCGCATCACGGCGATCGACTCGGTGGTCGACGAAGGTACGCGAAACGTTCGCGTACAAGCCACCTTGTCGAATTCGAAAGGCAAGCTCCATCCAGGCATGTTTGTCGATGCTGAGCTGCGGACGGGAGGAGGAAAGACGTTCATCTCTCTCCCAGCGTCTGCGGTGAGCTATGCCCCGTTCGGCGATTCCGTGTATATCGTGAGCCAGATGAAGGACGAGAAGGGAAAGGTGTACATGGGCGTGCGCCAGCAGTTCGTGAAGGTCGATCGCAGGCGAGGAGATCAGGTAGCGATCGTCTCAGGAGTCAATCCTGGAGATGAGGTTGTGACCTCAGGCACGTTCAAGCTGCGCAACGGGGCGCCCGTTAACGTGCAAAACAAGGTTCAGCCCTCCAACAGCCCCGCGCCCAAGCCGGAAGACAGCTAAGGAATAGTCATGAAGTTTACCGATATCTTCATCAAGCGGCCCGTCCTTGCGATTGTCGTGAGTCTCGTAATCCTGATCGCGGGACTGCAGTCGATCCGATCGCTCAGTGTGCGTCAGTATCCGAGAAGCGATATCGCCGTGGTCACGGTGACCACTACGTATGTAGGGGCGAATTCGGATCTTGTGCGTGGGTTCATTACGACTCCGCTCGAGCGCGTGATCGCGAGCGCCGACGGAATCGACTACATGGAATCGACGAGCGCTCAAGGTGTCAGCACGATTACCGTGCACTTGAAGCTCAACTATGACACGAATGCAGCGCTAACGCAGATTCAGGCGAAGGTTGCACAGGTGCGTAATGATCTGCCGCCAGAGGCTGAGGCGCCAGTGATCGAGGTGGAAAATGCCGATACGCAGTTCGCGGCGATTTACATCGGGTTTTCGTCGAAGGATCTCGACCAGAACCAGATCACGGATTACCTCACCCGTGTCGTGCAGCCGAAGCTGAGCGCGATCAGCGGTGTGCAACGAGCGGACATTCTTGGAAATCGCACGTTTGCCATGCGAATCTGGCTGAAGCCGGACAAGATGACAGCCCTCGGCATTTCACCGACTGCAGTGCAGGAGGCGCTGGCACGAAATAACTATCTCTCCGCGCTCGGTCGCACGAAGGGTTCCATGGTGTCGGTAAACCTGGTTGCAAATACCGACTTGCGCTCGCCGGAAGAGTTTCGCCAGATGGTGGTGAAGCAGGGGAATGGGAGCATTGTTCGTCTTGGCGATATCGCTGATGTCGTGCTCGGAGCGGAGAACTATGACGAGGACGTTCGATTTAACGGTGAGACGGCGACCTTCATGGGAGTTTGGGTGCTTCCGACGGCGAACTCGCTGGACGTAATTCATCGCGTCCGAGAGGCGCTACCCGATATCAAAGCACAGCTACCTGCTGGTATCAACGTTGGGGTCCCATATGACTCGACGGAATACATACAGGATGCCATCAACGAGGTTCTGCACACGCTCACCGAAACACTGATCATCGTGGTGATCGTGATTTTCCTGTTCCTCGGTTCGATACGGTCGGTGTTGATTCCCGTCGTTGCGATTCCGATCTCGCTCGTGGGTGCTGTGTTCCTGATGTTGGTTGCCGGGTTCACGATCAACCTGCTCACACTGCTTGCGATCGTGCTCGCGGTCGGTCTGGTGGTCGATGACGCAATCGTGGTTGTCGAAAACATCGAGCGCCATCTGCACTCCGGCAAGGCTCCGTTCAGGGCCGCAATTGATGCGGCACGCGAACTGGTAGGGCCGATTATCGCAATGACTATCACGCTGGCCGCGGTCTATACGCCGGTGGGCATTCAAGGTGGACTGACCGGAGCGCTGTTCCGTGAGTTTGCATTCACGCTTGCCGGAGCGGTTGCAGTTTCGGGTGTTGTGGCTCTTGTGCTCACTCCAATGATGGGCGCGAAGTTGCTTCGCAAGGGCGATACCGAGCGCGGATTTGCTGGGTGGGTAAACCGTCGCTTTGATCGGCTCCGCGACGCCTACAGTCGCACTTTGGCCAAGACGTTGCGTAATCGTCCTGTCGTCTTGACGGTGTGGGCAGTGGTCGTGCTGTTGGCGGTTCCGTTCTACATGTTTTCAATGAAGGAACTTGCCCCAGCCGAGGACCAGGGTGTGGTGTTTGGAATTATTCAGGCATCTGCGAACTCGACGCTTGACCAGACGAACCTCTACACGCGGCAGGTGTACGACATTTACCGCTCTCTTCCGGAGACGGGGAGCACTTTCCAGATTACGAACCCGAACGGCGGTTTCGGTGGCATGGTGACGAAGCCGTGGAGCCAGCGTACGAAGAGCGCACAACAGTTGATGATGTCAACGATGGGGCCCTTGTCACAGGTTCCCGGCATCCGAGTAATTCCGACGACGCCACCACCGCTTCCTGGAGGTGGTGATTTCCCAGTCGATTTTGTGATCGCGTCGCCTGCGGAACCAAAGCAGTTGGTCGAGCTCGCAAACAGGCTTGTGCAGAAAGCAATGCAGAGCGGGCTGTTCATCTATGCCGATGCCGACGTGAAATTTGATCAGCCGCAGACAGAAGTTGTGTTTGACCGCGATCGGGTGCGCTCTCAAGGTGTCGATTTGAGCCAGGCTGGGCGTGATCTCTCGACCCTGCTTGGCGGTGACTACGTGAATCGCTTCAGCATTGAGGGACGAAGCTACAAGGTCATTCCGCAGGTGAAGCGTACCGAGCGACTCACGCCGGATCAACTGTCGCAGATCTACGTTACAGGATCGCAGGGCAAACTTGTTCCTTTGTCGACGTTCGCTACGCTGAAGACCACTACGGAACCACGCGATCTTCGAAAGTTTCAGCAATTGAACGCGGTTCGTATTCAAGGCGTGATTCCGCCAAACGTCACTCTGGATCAGGCATTGCGACTGCTGGAGACCGAAGCACAGAAAGATCTGCCAAAGGGATTCACGCTGGACTATGCCGGACAGTCACGACAGCTGCGAGTGGAGGGCAGCAAGTTTCTGGGGACCTTCCTGCTATCCGGCGTCTTGATTTATCTCGTTCTGGCGGCCCAATTCGAGAGCTTCCGTGATCCATTCATCATTCTGGTGGGATCCGTGCCTCTGGCAATCTCAGGTGCACTGGTGTTCTCGTTCCTGGGGTTCACGACTCTGAACATCTATAGCCAAGTCGGACTGATCACACTCGTCGGTCTGATTTCGAAGAACGGGATTTTGATCGTGCAGTTCGCAAACGAACTACAGCAGGCGGGAAGGAGCAAGCTGGATGCAGTACTCGAGGCAGCGGCGACACGACTCCGTCCAATCCTGATGACCACAGCCGCTACCGTAGTAGGGCACTTCCCGTTGATCCTGGCGAGAGGGCCTGGAGCAGGAGCTCGAAACAGCATTGGCATCATGCTGGTCAGCGGAATGATCATTGGCACCGCCTTCACACTGTTCGTGGTTCCGTCGATCTATGTCGTTGTAGCGAAGAGCCATGCAGCGGAAAGCTTGGAGCAGGATGTAGTTCAGGAGATCGCAGCATGAAGCTGGGCAGGATGAAAGCACAAGTCGTGCTGGCGGTTGCGACGTCACTCGTCATGGTTGGTTGCGCCGTCGGTCCGAAATATCAAAGGCCCGCAGTGTCTCCGCCCGCGGCGTTTCGAGGAAACACATCGCCCACGGCTGTCTCGGTTGGAGACCTGAAGCGGTTCGACGTCTTCAAGGATCAGCAGTTACAGCAACTCCTAAGCGCCGCAGTGAAGTACAACTACGATGTGCGCGAAGCCGCAGCACGAGTCGAAGAAGCGCGTGCCGCGTTGGGAGTGACCCGTGCCGATCAGTTCCCGACCATTGCGGGAAGCGCTGGCATAACGACCGAGCGAGCGTCGGCGAATGGCAGCTTTGCAATACCAGAGAATCTCAACTCCTCGCGTACATATGGAAGCGTCGGACTGAGCCTTCTATCGTATGAAGTCGATCTCTGGGGACGGCTGCGAAATGCCACGGCTGCGGCGCGTGCAGAACTGCTCGCGTCTGATGAGAATCGAAGGACAGTGGTCACTTCCGTCGTTAGCGATGTGGCTGCTACTTACTATCAGTTAGTAGAACTCGACGCTGAGTTGGAAATCGCAAAGCGAACGCTGGCCAGTCGCGAAGACTCGCTGAGGCTGATTCGGAGCCGAGAACAGACGGGCATGGCCTCGACACTCGAGGTTCGGCAAGGCGAGCAACTGGTGCAGGTGGCTGCGCAAGCGATTCCCGCGATCGAGCAGGGCATTGCTCAGGCAGAGAATCGCCTCAGCTTCCTGATTGGGCAACAACCAGGGACCGTGCAGCGTACAAGGTTACTGGATCAATGGCATGTACCCGAGGTGCCAGCCGGACTGCCTTCGGCTCTGCTTGAGCGTCGTCCAGACATCCGCTCGGCAGAACAGAACCTCATAGCATCCAACGCGATGATCGGCGTGGCTCGCGCAGCATATTTCCCGACCATCAGCCTCACCGGAGTATTCGGGTTCCAGAGCAATCAACTAAGCAGCCTATTTGATGGACCTAATAAGGCGTGGCAGTTCGCTCCGCAGATCACCCAACCGATCTTCACTGGGGGACGGCTTAAGTCAAACGTACAAATCGCGGAGGCCCGCCGCAAAGTAGCTGTAGTGCAGTATGAACGTTCTATCCAGAGCGCATTCCGTGAGGTGTCGGACTCACTTGTCCAGTATCAGAAAGTGCGCGACATTCGAGGACGACAGGAACAGCTAGTTGCGACTTTGCAGGATCGATCCAGGCTGTCGTATGTGCGATACCGAGGAGGTGTGGACACGCTTCTTGACGCGCTGGACGCCGACCGTGATCTGTTCGACGCGGAGTTGCGCTTAGCACAACTCCGGCGGAACGAACTTGTGGCGATTGTGCAGCTCTATCGCGCTCTCGGTGGAGGGTGGCAATAACACTGGTCCACAATGTTCGCGTTCTCACCGATCTTCATTTCAGAAAGAACTGGCGCTGAGAATGGTCGCGCAGCGCCAGTTCATCAATGTGTCATTCGGCTACGGTACGATGAATGCGAACTTGTGGCATTCCGCGCATTTGTTTTCCGATTGCTTATGCTGATGGTGACACATGTTGCAATCACCGTCGGTGCCATAGTGACGGTTGTTGTGCGGGTTTCTTGGCTTAACGTCCGCCGTCTTCACTGCCAATGCTTTCGCGTCGTGACACTGGGTGCACTGGTACGCGGAGACAGCTTTGCGGGGAGTTTGGTTGGTGTGGCATTGAGCGCATTGAACCCCGTTCAGCGCGTGTACATGACCACCCGGCAGCTTGCCTTGCAGGTTGGTCGCATGGCAACTCTTGCAGTCTTTGAATGTGAGGTCCTTGGTCGGTACGTGTCCTTCCGGCAACGGGCTCTTGCCCTTGTGGCAGGCAGCGCAGTCTCCGGCCTTTGCGTTTGCAACATGAGCGGGTACGGTCTTCGTAGTATCTGTTCCCGTCGCAAACACAGAAACACACGCAGCGAGGCCAAGAAGAAGTGCTAAGAAACGTGCTTTCATTTTGTGTTCAACCCTTTCCATAATTGGCCTACAGCTTCGCTACGTGGCGTCCGGTCAGGTAGCCGAACGTGTAGCAGCGTCCGAGCGACAATCCGAATACTGTGAGCGGGTAGTCGATACCTCCGTAGAAGCCTCCGCCGAGATTGCCGACGAGATACAGACCCTTGATCGGATTGCCTTCCCCATTCAGCGCCTGATGGTTTTCATCAACCAGCATGCCGGAACAGATCGCCGACACGCGGACCAGGCGATGGATTCCGTAGTACGGAGCTTTCTCAATCGGGATCATGAAATTGGCAGGCTTGCCAAAGTCGTTGTCTTTGCCGGATGCGACCAGTTCGTTGTAACGTTTCACAGTGGCGATAAACGTTGCGGGCTCAACCTGAAGCTTGCCAGCGAGTTCCTCAAGGCTGTCGGCCTTGTATGTGCCAATCAGCGACTCAAAGACGCCCTTCTTCGCTCCCGGTTCGTCGGGCATGTAGTTCTTAAGGCCATCCGGCGGAATCAACTTGCCGGGCCAGTTTGCAGCCTGTGTCATGTAGTTCGAGTCGAATACCTGCGAGTAGTGTCCAGCGTTCTCGGCATCTTTCAGGTAGTTGTTCAGCAGCGACATGTCGACGGTTTCGTTGACGAAGCGACGGCCTTTGCGATCAACTGCCAGGAATGGCATGTCGCACATGGTTGCTGGCCCCGCATCGAAGTCGTGCAACATCTTGGTGTGGCCGATTGGTTCGATCACGCCACCCGCCCAGTACGCCATCAGGAAGCCATCACCAGTCTTTCCCATTTGCTTGCGACCGAGATGCTTGATGTCAGGCAGGAAATAATCAGACATCGACCGATTGTTCTGATAGTCACCGGTTGCGAGGATGACGCCCTTCTTCGCCATGAACTTGGTGTAGCTCCCGTCGCGGTTCTGTGCAATGACACCGTGCACTTCACCGGAAGAGCTCTGTACCAGCTGCTGCGCCGGCGTGTTGTAGAAGAACTTCACGCCCGCTTTCTCGGCCGTCACTGCGAGGTGGCGCATGCCATCGCCCGTGGTGTACGGCTTCGGGCCGAAGAAAGAGGTAACGTAGTTCAGCTTGTAACCGTTCATGTTCACGATGCGGCCTTGCTGCAGGTTGCCTTGATCGATTACTGGCGAGCCACCTTGCTTCGCACGATCAATCACCCAGCGCACGGCTTCGCCCGAGTTGTAAGCCCACTGCCGAATCAGCTTGGGATTGCAGCGATGACAGTTGTCGGACATGACGCGAGCTACCAGAGCCTCAACACCAGCTTTATCGCTCTTCTCTAAGTCGATACCGGTTCCCGAGTTGCCCTGTGACAAAGCGAAGGGTGCCTTTTGAATCACAGCCACGCTAGCACCGTTCTCAGCGGCCGAGAGCGCAGCCGGAACACCTGCAGCGCCTGCGCCTACAACGATTACGTCAAACGTCAGCGTGTTGCGAATGTCCTTGTTCGCGATTGGCTTGGGCTTGGGGAGGAAGGAGAGTGTGGCCGCGCCGTCAGCACTCTGACCGAATTCAACGTCTTTGATTTCTGCCGGATGTTCGGCAGTCTTCGATGCTGACAAGCCGGGGACTGCCAGCATGCTCGCACCCGCCGCGCCAGCCGCTTTGCGAAGGAAGTTCCGACGCGAAAGTCCCTGCTCTAGTACGTTCTTCGTGTACTGATCCATTTCTTGATCTCCTGCGATTTGAAACTCAGGCGGCGCTCTGATGCGCCGCCGTCTGGTGAGTTGCTACTTGGCCTTTGCGGCCTTGCGTTCTACATCGCGGAACCAGCTGTACTGGAGTTCGGTGCGGAAGTAGTTCGAGGGATACTGGTGCACGTAGAAGTTGCCGGGAGCCATGCGCTCATAGGCAATCTGCGCCTTCCAGTTACGGTTGATTTGGTAATCGCCACGGAGGCGAACCACATCGCCACGCGTGCCGCCGTTGGTCGTGTTGCCAGGCGCGTACTGCGGACCAACCAGAGAGTGGAAGGTCATCATGTGGTAGTAGTACGTCTTCAAGATGAGATTCTTAACTGGCTTGAAGTCGGCTTGCAGTGTAAGGAAATGGGAGTTGTCGAAGGTTGCAGGTCCTCCTTCGGTGTTGTAGGTCCACAGGTTCATGTCGCCCCACTGTGCCCACTTGCCGAAGATCGGGTCGAAGCTCTCGTTCTTCTTGGTGCTGGCGGGATCGTCTCCCGAGAGAGCAACGTAGCCAACCTGAACACCGCTTAGTACCTTGTCCTTCCAATCGCGGCGCACATATCCGTAGCCGCCCCAAGCCTGCAGATCAACGCCGTCTTTGCGCGATCCGTTTTCGAACACAAACTCGTGATTGAAGGTCCAGCCTGGCTTGAAAGGCAGTACCGTGTGCTCGCCGATCACGTTCAGGTGTCGATTGCCGAACACCGGCTTCGTCGCGGCACGCGGATCACCGTTGTCGGTGTTGAAGAAGTAATAGCCCTCGACTTGGGCTTTGTTCGCGAACTTCTGAGTAACGTAAACGCCACCTAGATACTGGTCAGCGTCGTTCAACTGTTGCGCAGAAATGGCGTAGTTGTTCGGCGGTACCGGACGACGGACGCGACGGTTGATCACGGGCAGGTAATCGTCATAGCGCGGAGATGCAATGCCGATGAAGTCAACCTTGGTGTTTTTGTTGTTATAGCTCAGCACACCCAGGTTGAAGTATCCGGAGCGCGGACCGTCGTTGCTGGTGCCATCGCCGAGTAGGAAGCCTTCACCCCAGCGCGCATTCATGCGGCCAACCTTGAGGGTCAGCTTCGGGGTCGTCATGAAGTTCTTAAAGGTCAGGGCGGCTTGGTCAAAGTAGCCTTCGCCAACATCCATGCGGGTATCGGTGGCGAAACGCTTGGAGAATTCGTTCCCGAGGGTGACGTCAGCAGTCACATTCTTCGTGATGGGTGCCGTAACGAAGACGCGCGTACGATTACGGAACCAGTTGCGCTCGTCATCCTTAAGATCGCTGTGGTCAGAAAGGTTATTCCAGCCTTCCCAGCGTGAGCGAATCTCAATTCCATAGTTCAGCTTGTCAAAGTAGCTCGTCGAAGTGGACGCATCGCTCTTTTTCCCCATGTCTTGCGAAAAGGCGGTTGCGCAGAAGGCAAGCAATATCAAAAAGAATTTCTTCATCATTTAAGCCTCTGGTTCTTGCTAACCGAGGCAAAGTATCGGGCAAGCGGAGGGGAGCACGCTGTGTCCTGAGCCATGCACGCGTAACACCTGAGAACGTGGAGAATACGAGCGAGGAACGCACGTTCAGAGTTCTCGATATCTCTGGCGTGAGGAGCAGTGAGGTTCTATATGCAGGACGTCTGGGTATTAGACGCGTGGTGGCTGGTCGCCACAATCGGGGAAGCATTGCCGAACTGTGGATAGAAAATAGCTCAGCATATGAGAGCGATTATCGCGGCGATATGCAATCATCAAGTCCGTTCCGAGCGGCTGCTCGGTATCCAATTCGATCACGGAGCAAGATGGAGGAGCGATCCTGAAGACGTAGTCCGGCAACAACGTGAAGCCAAGCCCCGATCCCACAACATTCAGGTCAAGAATCACGTTGCGAGTGTCCCACTCCAACCGGGTCGTCAGCTCTGTCACTCCCGCTTCTTTAAGTGCCTGCTGCAGAGCTTGGCTTAGCGAAGCAGGAGGGTTGGTGAGGAAAGGCAGGACCTTCAGCTCTGAAAGAGAGACCTTGTCCCGCTGTGCCAGCGGGTGTTCGGCGGGCAATACGGCGACAAAACGCTCCTTCAAAATCAGAAGCGATCCCAGATCAGGATGTGCGATAGGTCCCCGAACGAACGCGACGTCGATCCTGTACTCGAGAAGAGCAGAGAGTAGTTCTGCCTGGCTCCACATGCTGCGCAAGTTGAACTCCATCTCGGGAAAGTCTTTCCTCAACTTCGGCAACAGAATGGGAAGAACCTTGACCTCGGCGGATGGAGAACTGCCGATGCGAATCGCACCTACTTCGCCGCGCCCGGCCGCGCGCACTAGACGGATGGATGAGTCCAATTGGGCAAGTAAACGTTGAGCTTCCTGCTTAAGCACGCGGCCCGCCTCGGTTAGCTCAAACCGATTCTTTTCCCGCTCAAAAAGGAGCACTCCTATATGCGTCTCAAGAGCTCGCATCTGCTGCCCGAGGGAGGGTTGAGACGTGTTCAGCCTTTCAGCCGCACGGCTCAGGTTTAGCTCCTCAGCCACAACAATGAAGTACTTCAGATGCCGCAGCTCCACTTTTTCCCCCACTCGACGCGGTATGCCTCTGTTCCGCGCACCATTCTATAACCTCTGGTGAGGTGGTGCCCCATCGCAGGCAGCGATCACGGGGGCTCCAAACGCGCAGGCGTTCATCCGAGGTGGGACGCATAAGGCGCCTTGAGATTGGCGGAGGGTTCGGCTCAGCGCATGGCTTCGGAGATGAAGTGGGCTGCGGGGGAGCGCGAATTCCTCTCTCCTTCTTGGAAGCGTCGTGTCGATTTCTGTTGACGTATTGCAAATTGCAATACTAGTATTGCAATCCGTTATATGAAGCTCGGAGAGAAATTACGGTACTTGCGCTTGATGGAAGGCACTATGCGCGGCCTGGGCCGCGAGATGACGCAGTTGGAGACTGTGCGGGCGATCAAGAAGGAAACTGGAAAGGCGCTTAGCCAGAGTTATCTGTCTCAACTCGAAAGCGGAGCTCGGCCTCACCTAACGAACTCGACACGCATGATGCTGGCGAAATTCTTCAAGGTTCACCCGGGGTACATGGTGGATGATCCTGAGGGCTATCACACGGAGCTGATTAGCGACGCCCGCATTATGGAGGACACGGTCGATCTCTGGTTAATTAGTGGGGCGGAGCGGTTCCGGCGCGACCGGAAAGTGGCGCATGCACTGTTACAGGTGGCGAAGCATGAGGACTCGCGCCGCTGTCTTGTGCTGCTGGGTGCGATCCTCGAGACTCCAACACTGGTCGAGAGGCTGATGGAGGTATTACGACCAGAATCGCTGCCGCTTGAGAGCCGATTGGAGAAAGGGAACGGAAAATGACAATTGCAGAACTCTATTTGACGTGCTTCCTAGTGGGATTTCTGCTCAGCGTATTGTCGATGTTGATGGGCGGAGCTCATTTGAACCTGCATTTGCCATTTCATTTCCATATTGGGCATGTCGGACATGTAGGGCATGTTCCTCACGCCAGTGCGGGCGGCTGCGGATCACTTCCTGCGGTCAATCTGGGTACGATCACGGCATTCCTGGCGTGGTTTGGTGGAATTGGTTATCTGCTGACGCGACATTCGCATATGTATGCGCTTGTGGCATTGCTGATTGCGATCATCGGCGGATTCGTGGGTGCGACGGTAGTTTTCATGCTTGTTACGCGGGTGCTGATGAAGTTTGAGGCGCCGATGGACGAGGCGGACTATCGGATGGTTGGCGTGTTGGGGCGAGTGAGTTCGCGTCTGCGGCAGGGAGGGACGGGAGAGATTATGTACACGCAGCAAGGTGCGCGATGTGCAGTTGCGGCGCGGAGCGAGGATGGCTGCGAAATTGAGAAGGACACGGAAGTTGTTGTGACTCGATACGAGCGCGGCATTGCATATGTGCGGCGCTGGGACGAGTTGGCGGAAGAAGTAGGCTCGAAGTCTCTGCAATCGTAGTTTCTTAACTTGGCTGTGCCTGAGGAGGCAATATGGGATTTCAGATCCCGACAGAAGTGCTGGTGTTAGCTGGGCTGTGCGTACTTGTGGTCATGTTCGCTTTTGCGACGTTCGCGAAGCTCTATCGCAAAGCTGGACCACACGAGGCGTTGGTGGTCTACGGCTTTCGCGGAATGCGAATCATCAAAGGGAAAGGCACGATCATAATCCCGATGATTGAAAACGCACGCGAGCTTTCGCTGGAGCTGATGTCCTTCGATGTGGCTCCGAAGCAGGATCTGTACACGAAGCAAGGCGTGGCCGTCACCGTCGAAGCTGTAGCGCAGATCAAGGTGAAGTCGGATACGGAATCGATCATGACCGCTTCCGAGCAATTCTTGACGAAGGGGCCAGACGAGCGTGAAGGGCTGATCCGGTTGGTGATGGAAGGCCACCTGCGCGGCATTATCGGGCAGTTGACGGTTGAAGAGATTGTGAAGCAGCCAGAAATGGTGAGCGACCGCATGCGGTCCACTTGCGCCGAAGACATGAACAAAATGGGGCTGGTCGTGATTTCGTTCACGATTAAGGAAGTGCGCGACCAGAACGAATACATTACGAATATGGGACGTCCGGATGTGGCGCGCATTAAGCGGGATGCCGACGTCGCAACGGCCGAAGCTGAGCGAGACACGGCGATGAAGCGGGCGATTGCGCAACGCGAAGCCGCGGTCGCAAAGGCTCAGGCTGACCAGGAGCGAGTCACGGCCGAGACGCTTTCGTTGGCAAAGCAGGCCGAGGCACAGCGCGATCTCGACATCAAGAGAGCCGAGTACACAGAAACGGTGAAGAAGCAGCAAGCGCAGGCTGACAAGGCATACGAAATCCAGACAAACGTAATGCAGCAGCAAGTGGTGGTCGAGGCCGTGAAAGTGCAAAAGGCCGAGAAGGAACAGCAGGTGCTGGTGCAAGATGCCGAAATCGCTCGTCGCGAGAAGGAATTGATTGCGACGGTGTTGAAACCGGCAGAGATCGAGCGTCAGAGGATCGAGACGCTGGCCGCGGCTGAGAAGCAGCGGTTGACTCTCGAAGCCGAAGGTAAGGCGACGAACATTCGCGATCAGGGTGAAGCTGAAGCCGAGATCATCTTCAAGAAAGGTGAGGCTGAGGCGAAGGCAATGAACGTGAAGGCCGAAGCCTACCAGGAGTACAACCAAGCTGCGGTTGTGGACAAGCTTATCTCTGGCTTGCCGGAAGTGGTGCGCGCACTGTCTGCTCCGCTGGCACAGGTGGACAAGATCACGGTGGTTTCCACCGGAGACGGTCACAGCGCAGGCGTGAACAAAATCACTGGCGACATCGCGCAGATGGCAGCACAGGTTCCGGCGCTGTTCGAAGCGCTCTCTGGCATGAGCGTGAAGGACCTGATGTCGCAGGTTCGTGTAATCGGCGACAAGGGACCGAGGCCCGGAGACGGCGGAACGGATAGCAACACGCTGGCAAAAGGCGCAGGCAAGTAATTGAAGTGCGGGAGGGCGCGATGGTCGCGCCCTCTGTTTGCTGGAGTTACTAAAGGAGCTTCATATGGCACTGCTGGAACGAGTGGCAACATTAATCCGGGCCAATTTGAATGAACTGGTGGATCGTGCCGAGAACCCGGAGAAGATGATCAAGCAGGTCATCCTCGACATGCAGAACCAGTTCATGCAGGTAAAGACGCAGGTTGCGATTGCGCTTGCGGATCTGCACCTGCTCGAAAAGAAGCAGCAGGAAAACCTGGGGCTTGAGCGGGAGTGGATGCGCAAAGCGGAGCTTGCGGTGGGCAAGGGCGATG
Source organism: Koromonas humicola (assembly GCF_059726255.1). Taxonomy (NCBI): domain Bacteria; kingdom Pseudomonadati; phylum Acidobacteriota; class Terriglobia; order Terriglobales; family Koromonadaceae; genus Koromonas; species Koromonas humicola. The sequence goes on along the minus strand of NZ_AP040873.1, from coordinate 2,026,342 downwards.
ACAAGCTCGCGCGCGCCGGACTAGATCGCGCCATAAGTTACAAGCAGCTTGCAGACAACTTTGTAGAGCAGATTGAGGATCAGAAATCACAGGTAGAGATTCTCAAAGATGCGTTGAATGCTCTGGAGCGAAAGATTTCCGAGGCCGAGGCAAAGGCCGATGTTCTCATCGCGCAGCATCGGCGCACAAAAGCCGTCGGACGTGCCGCAATGGCCAGTCAGAAAGCGGATTCGAAGGACAACTACGGCGTGTTCCAGCGCATGAACAACAAGGTGCTGCATGCAGAGGCCGTCACTCAGGCCACAATCGAAATGAGTGGTGAAGACATCGAGCGGAAGTTCGAGAAGCTTGAACGAGAGCAGCAAATCGAAAAAATGTTGCAGGAACTGAAGCAACAGAAGACGCTGCCCGCATAACTCTGTCGGTTGGAACTGCCCACCGTGGATTCGCACATGGCGAGTTCACGATGGACCTTCTTGTGGGACTTCAAACCTTGCGAGAAGGCGCTTGGGTATTCACCCCGGGGTTGGTGATCGCTCCCTGAGATGCAGAGGCGACGAGGGCGATGTATTTCGCGTACACGCCACTGCGATAATGCGGATGACGTGGCTTAAGGCTCGTGAGCCGCTGGTGAAGTGTTTGTTCATCGAGTGCAACTTCGATTTTTCGGCTGTTGACATCAATCTCGATCAGGTCGCCTTCCTGAATTGCCCCAATCGGCCCACCGAGTGCCGCTTCGGGTGAGACGTGGCCAACCATCAGGCCGCGCGTCGCTCCGCTGAATCGGCCATCGGTGATGAGTGCCACGCTTTCGCCGAGTCCTTCTCCCACAATCGCCGCGGTGACGGAGAGCATTTCACGCATTCCGGGGCCACCGCGTGGACCTTCATTGCGAATCACGACAACGTCTCCGGCGCGTATGCGCTTGGAGGTTACAGCTGCCATCGCCTCCTCTTCGCTTTCAAAGACACGGGCCGGACCTTTATGCGTGGGGCGCTCATGCCCGCTGACTTTGACGACGCAGCCTTCGGGTGCGATGTTGCCGTGGAGAATGACAAGCCCTCCGGTGTTTTTTAGTGGCTGGCTGACGGGAACGATGACCGCTTGGCCGGGTGTCTCATTGGCTTTTTGGGCTTCTGCGGCGATCGTATCACCGGAGACAGTCAATGCGTCGCCATGAAGCAAGCCAAGATCGAGTAGGCGCTGTGCAAGCACACGATTGCCTCCTGCAGTGTGAACATCGGCAGCCACGAAGCGCCCAGCAGGTTTGAGGTCGGCGAGAATGGGTGTGCGCTCACTGATCTTTTGGAAGTGGTCGATGTCGAGCGGGACGCCAGCCTCGCGAGAAATTGCCAACAGGTGCAGGACGGCATTTGTGGAGCCGCTGGTGGTCGCGACAGAGGTAATCGCGTTTTCGAAGGCCTGCGGAGTGAGAATGCTGCGCGGAGTGATACCGGCGCGAAGGAGATCCATAACAACCGATCCGCACTGGAGGGCGACGGCGTCCTTCTCGGGCGAGAGGGCAGGGACACTGTTGAACCCCATCGGAGACAAGCCAATGAACTCCATCACTGTGGACATAGTGTTGGCCGTGTACTGGCCTCCGCAGGCGCCTGCACCGGGACAGGCTACGTTTTCGAGCGCGAGCAAGTCCGCATCGCTCATTTTTCCAGCCGCATTCGCGCCGACGGCTTCGAAGACATCCTGGATGGTGACGTCCTTGCCATTGAATTTCCCGGGAGCGATGGTGCCTCCGTATAGGACGAAGCCGGGAATATCAAGGCGCGCGAGGGCCATTGCTGCAGCCGGAATGGTCTTGTCGCATCCGACGATACAGACGACAGCATCGAAGAGCTGGCCGCGGCAAACAAGTTCTATGGAATCAGCGATGATCTCTCGGCTGACGAGAGAAGCGCGCATGCCTTCGGTGCCCATGGTTTCACCATCGCTGATAGCAATGGTGTTGAACTCCATAGGTGTGCCGCCAGCTCGGCGAATGCCCTCCTTCACCTTGGCTGCGAGATCGCGCAGGTGGTAATTGCAAGGCATGGTTTCGATCCACGTGTTGGCGACGCCGATGAGCGGCTTGGCGAGGTCCGCGTCATTGAATCCGATTGCTTTGAACATGGCGCGGGCGGGTGCCTGGTCGCGTCCGTCTGTGATTTGAGAGCTGCGGTGTTTCAAGTCCATTGAGGTCTTTCCATTCAGAGGAAGAGCCGGGCGGTGATCAAGAAGGAACTTCAATGTGACAATGGCGCAGTGGGACTGATAGTGCAGCCGGGGTCGCAAATTGGGGTCGACGCCCCGGCTCCTTCAATCCTGCGTGATGGTGTTATGCGTTTACTTTCTTTGCGGTGCTCTTGGTCGCATCGGGCAGCCAGTCCATCATGCTGCGCAGCTTGGCTCCGACTTCTTCAATCTGGAGCGTCTTTTCAGCAGCGCGGAGCTCGTTGAACTTCTTGTTGCCACCGCGATGCTCGGCAATCCATTCGCGAGCGAATTCGCCGCTCTGAATCTGGCCTAGAACCTTCTTCATCGCCTGACGAGTGGTATCTCCAACAACGACTTCACCACGGGTCAGATCGCCGTACTCGGCGGTATTCGAAATCGAGTAGCGCATGCGATCGAGGCCGCCTTCGTAGATGAGGTCGACGATCAACTTCATCTCGTGCAGGCACTCGAAGTAGGCAATTTCGGGTTGGTATCCAGCTTCGACGAGGGTTTCAAACCCCTTCTTGATAAGGGAAGTGAGTCCGCCGCAGAGAACGGCCTGTTCGCCGAAAAGGTCGCTTTCAGTCTCTTCCTTGAATGTGGTCTGCAGAACTCCGGCGCGGGTGCAGCCGATACCGTGCGCGTAGGCGAGAGCGAGTTCCTTTGCCTGTCCGCTGGCATCCTGATGAATCGCGATGAGCGCGGGTACGCCACGTCCCTCGGTGTACTGGCGGCGAACAAGATGTCCGGGGCTCTTGGGAGCAATCATTACTACGTCCACGTCGGCAGGTGCTTCGATCGTCTTGAAGTGAATGGAGAAGCCGTGCGAGAAGCCGAGGACCTTGCCTTTGGTGAGGTACGGGCGAACAGCTTCAGCGTACAACTCGCCCTGAGTTTCGTCGGGAGTAAGTATCTGGAGGTAATCGGCTCGCTTCGCTGCCTCGGCAGGAGCAAGCACCTCGAAGCCATCTTCGCGGGCACGCTTGGCGGTTCCGCGTTCCGGGTCGAGACCGATGATGACGTTGTACCCACTCTCGCGCAGGTTGAGCGCCTGGGCATGACCCTGACTACCGTATCCGAATACGGCTATGGTTTTGGGCTTGAGCGCATCGGGATTGGCGTCGTGGGCGTAGAAGATAGTGGCCAAGGAAGCTCCTTTATATATGAAAACCGACCGGGCGGTCGGTGGATAAGAAATGCTCGGCCATTGGAGCTTGTATGTCAATGGCTAATCGAAAAAACTAATAGCATCAGGAACGCGAATACTGTTCTCTCAACGTCTGTCGCCCGGCGACGATTCGCAAAAAGCACGATAGCATCGAGGGTATGCACTCAACTCGGCCTCCTCGATTCACGCTCGAGGATTTTGAACTGCGATTCAGTGATCGTCACCTGCTCCATGGAGCGGTAAAGAAGTGGGCACAGGAGAAGCCTTCCTCAATAGCACTCATTGATTCCGACCGAACCCAGCGAGTTTCTTGGGCGGAGTTTGACCAAAAGAGTCGGGCAATGGCGATGCTGCTGCTTGAAATGGGATTTTGCAAAGGCGATTTCTTCGCCAGCGTTTTGCCACTCACAAGCGAGCACATAATCCTGGAATATGCCTGCTTGCGTATCGGGGTTGTGTTCGTGCCATTGGATTTGCGGCTTGGTCGCGAAGAACTAATGCGGAGCTTGAATACGGTGCAACCTGCCGGATTCGCTTTCGTGAAAACCCCGGGGCTGGGTGACCCTGATGAGTTTATTTCCGAGTTGCAGCAGCGATTTGAATTGAAGCTGACGGCGCAATTTGCAGAGCAGGAAGTATGCGTAGAGGGCGCAGTTTCTGCCGCGGAACTGCTGGCGAAAGCTCAGCCTTTGCTGCACGATTATACTGCGAATGCCGCATATGAGCTTGCTACTGAGTTAGTGGTGCCGAACGATCCGGCGCTCGTCATTTTCACGACTGGCTCGACAGGATCTCCGAAGGCGGCGCTCTTGTCGCATCGGAATATTAGCTGCCAAAACATGTGCCTAAGCAAAGTTTTGCTGCATGGCGCGGTGCCGGAGTTGGTCACACTCGTGAATCTGCCACCCAGTCACGTTGGATGTCAGACGGAGTTGCTGATGAGCACCCTTTTTGATGGCGGGTGTGCAGTGCTTGTGCCGACCTTCGATCCGCTGCGCTCGATGCGTGCTGTGGCGGAGTACAAGGTCACAGCAATTGGGCAGATTCCGGCAATGTTCCAGTTCGAATGGAGATTGAAGGATTTTGAGTCGTTCGATGTCTCGGGCCTAGAGTTCGCGGCGTATGGGGGCCAGCAGGTGTCTCCGGCATTCATTGAGAAGATGGCCAGAATGGCTGCGAATGTCGGAACAGGGCTAGGACTGACGGAAACTGCAGGATTCTGCACTTACATCAGGGCTGCGAGTGAACATGCGGACGAGTGCGCTGCAAGCCTAGGATGGGATACGCCTGTGTACCCAATGACAATCCGCGAACAGATGGGCGAAGACGGCCTGGCTGGCAGAGAATTGCCGGACGGCGAGCTAGGCCATATCTGCTTCCGTGGTCCACAGACTTTTCTGGGCTATTTGAACAACGCCGAAGCGACGGCAGCCACGATCTCGAGGGATGGATATCTCTACACGGGCGATATGGGGTACAGAGATAACTCCGGGCTGCACATGGCAGGAAGATCGAAGCTCATCATCAAGCCTTCTGGGTATCAGGTGTTTCCGGGCGACGTGGAGAACCATTTCTCAGCTTTGGAGGGAGTCGCGTTGTGTTCCGTGGTGGGAGTTCCGCATCCGATCACCTCTGAGGCGATCGTGGCCTTCGTTGAGGTACAAGGCGGAAAGGAACTCGCTGTGTCGCAGTTGGAACGGCATGCGCGAAGTCTAGCGTCGTACATGCAACCGTATCACTATGTGTTGCTGAAGGTCGGAGAGACTCCGTTGAATCGCGTCGCCAAAGCGGACTACATGGCGTTGCGGAATCTGGCATTGAGGGAAGTGGGCGCGCTCAAAGCTCAGGGGCGCTGGAGTGGATCTCGCGAGTAGAACATCGACAAATCGCGGGCAACTCGGCAGCCGTAATGGATTCAAAAGAAAGGGGCCGACCGTTGTGGCACGTGGATTCTGTTGCCTCGCTGCGCAATTGGCGGGCACAGGCAGGGGATTGTGGAGTGGTTAGACGTGATCACAATTTGATTGCGCCGTGACCTGCTCCCCTTTATAGTTTTCGCTTCAAGATGTGGTGGTCGGCGCCCGATCCGCAGTCGTGACTGGAAGCTAGGGGGTTCTATGAATACTTTTCCAATCATGCTAGGTGCTCTCTGCGTGTACGCCCTGGCATACCGGTATTACAGCGCATTCATCGCTGCGAAAGCGATGGTGCTAGATGATCGGCGCATCACTCCCGCACACACCTACGAAGACGGACACAACTACGTACCGTCCCCGAAGTGGGTTCTGTTTGGACACCACTTCGCTGCAATTGCTGGTGCTGGACCACTTGTTGGCCCGACGCTGGCGGCGCAGTTTGGATTCGCCCCCGGGTTTTTGTGGCTGCTGATAGGCGCAGTGCTGGCCGGATGTGTCCAGGATTTCACGGTGATGGTAGCGTCAGTTCGGCACAGAGGGCGCTCGTTGGCCGATATTGCGCGAACTGAGATCAGTCCATTTGCAGGATTGGTGGCGATGATCGCGGTGCTGTTCATCCTTCTCGTGACTCTGGCCGGGTTGGGCATAGTGGTGGTGAACGCGCTCGCGAATAGCCCCTGGGGCGTCTTTACCATCGGCATGACGATTCCGATTGCGCTCATCATGGGCATGTGGATGTTCAAGAGTCCCTCTGGCCAAATCAAAATCACCGGTCCCAGTGTTTTTGGCGTGGTGTGTCTCATCGCAGCCGTGGTTGGCGGCCATTCGTTCGCAGCCAGCGGCATGGCCGGAGCGTTAACTTTCAACGCACACCAGATTACGGCAATGATGATGATCTACGGATTCGTCGCGTCGGTGTTGCCAGTATGGTTGCTGCTTGAACCTCGCGACTATCTGTCCACGTACGTCAAGTTGGGCACGATTGCGATTCTGATCCTGGGCGTGTTCGTCGTCCACCCCGACATTCAGTTCCCGAACTTCACCCAATACCTCCACGGTGGCGGGCCCATTATCAAAGGCAAACTGTTCCCGTTCCTGTTTGTCACGATTGCGTGTGGCGCGATTTCCGGATTCCATTCGCTGGTCTCTTCTGGAACTACACCGAAGATGCTGGACAAGGAAACGGATTCCCGATTCATCGGATATGGCGCAATGCTTTGTGAATCGCTGGTAGGCGTGCTGGCGCTGATTGCAGCCTGCTCGATGTATCCTGGCGACTACTTTGCGATCAACTGCCCGCCTGATGTGTTTGCGAAGCTTGGGTTACACACCGTGAACCTGGATATGTTCTCGCGCGAAGTTGGAGAGAAACTTGCGGGACGCAGCGGCGGTGCGGTTTCCCTCGCAGTCGGTATGGCGCAAATCTTCCGCGGCCTGCCGGGCATGGACAAACTAATGGGCTACTGGTATCACTACGCCATCATGTTCGAGGCGTTGTTCATTCTGACGACGGTCGATACTGGAACGCGCGTCGCACGTTACGTGTTACAGGAACTCATGGGCAAGGTTTACAAGCCGCTCGGAAACAACGCTTGGCTGCCCAGCAACCTGAGCGCAACAACGCTGGTCGTCGCTGGTTGGGGATACCTGATCTGGACGGGAAATATCTCCACGATATGGCCGCTTTTTGGAACGGGTAACCAATTGCTAGCGACGATTGCTCTAGCAGTTTCAACTACGTTTCTCATCAACATGGGCAAAGCCAGATATTGTTGGCTGACGATTCTCCCCATGTGCTTTGTTGGAGTAACTACGATTTCGGCTGGCGTGCTTTCGATACAGAACATCTTCTGGCCACTACGTTTGAAGCCCGGCATGCATTTCACAGGGCTGTTGGATACAACGCTGATGGTGATCTTCATCGTCGGCGTAGTGCTTGTGGTGATTGATGCCATCCGACGCTGGTTCATGGTGCTGAATGGTGCGCCGGTTCCCGCTGAGGCATTCGGTCCACCAGTAACGGAGAAGGGCGAAGTCAAGATGGGTTGCTGCTAAGAGAACTGCAACCTCGAAGAAAACTCGATCCGGCGCGAGGCAACTTGCGCCGGAATTCTTTTGGCCGGATGTTCGTGGCAATCGCTTTGCTCCGCATCGTGGGGTGCTGAGGGGCTTGCGAATCGCGGGTTGAAAAGGCAACGCCCTTGTATCGCTCTTCCTCCAACCGCTGAGTCAGAAAACCCAATGACAAGCGAGGGAGCACATGGGACTGTTCTCACTGAAGCTGGATAACCTCAATGAGCTATTCCTGAAGGAACTGCGGGATCTGTATGACGCAGAGCAACAAATCGTGGACGCCCTGCCTAAGATGATTGACAAGGCGACGGTTCCGGAACTGAAACAGGCCTTACAGCAGCACCTCCAGATTACTCGCCAGCAGGTCAGCAGATTGGACCAGATCTTTGGGACATTGAAACAGAAGTCCTCGGGAGAGACCTGCAGAGGCATGAAGGGGATCATCAGCGAGGGAAGCGATCTGCTATCGACCGGTGCGGAGCCAAACGTAATCGATGCCGGAATCATCGCTGCGGCGCAGAAGGTGGAGCACTACGAAATCGCAAGCTACGGCACGGTTCGAACTTATGCCGACCTGCTCGGAAACCACGAAGTCTCAAGATTGCTGCAGCAAACACTCGACGAGGAGAAGCAAGCAGACGCAACACTAAACAGGATCGCACAAAGTGTAAACGTCGAAGCTAGAGCAGCATGATGTCCGGACATGAATGAAAAGGAAGGCCGTCCCAAGGCGGCCTTCGCTACTCGCATCCCCATGGACCTCGGCTAAATCGTTCTGGCTTTTGGAACACCATCCTGCTGCTGGAATTCACGACCTGAAAATTCGACGACCTTGGTTGAAGAAGCCCGCTCGGCGGGTCGTTCGGACCGAAGTGCTTTGTCCATAACCTCAACAACATGAAAAATGGGCAACGGGTGACCTTCGCGCTTCAATGCACTCCCGATGTGTAGAAGACATCCTGGATTGGCAGACACTAATGCATCCGCACCTGACGCGATGATGTTCCGTGCTTTGCGATCGGCGAGTTCGTGTGCCGGTTTGGGCTGAATCAGATTGAAAATCCCGGCCGAACCACAGCAGATGGCTGCTTCGGGCAATTCAATAACATCCATGCCTGGAATAGATTTGAGCATCTGCCGAGGTTGCGTACGAATGCTCTGCGCGTGTTGGAGATGACACGAGTCGTGGTACGCGACTTTCATCGGAAGGCTATTCTTAATTGGCAGATCCTGACCGAGCTCAGCAACGAGTTCACTGACGTCCCGGCATTTACGGGCGATCACCCTGGCACGTTCTGCGTATTCAGGATCGTCTCGCAAGAGATAGCCATACTCCTTGATGTTGGAGCCGCAGCCAGCGGAGTTCAACGCGATCACATCGACGTTTGCCTGCTCGAAAACGTCAATGATGCGACGTGCAGCGTCGAGTGCTTCATATTCCCGTCCTGCATGTGCCATGAGCGCGCCACAGCACTGCTGCTGTTGCGGGACGATGACCTCACATCCGAGGAATGCTAGCACGCGTACGGTTGCATGGTTCACGTTACCGAAGAGAACTCGCTGAACGCATCCGAGCAGAACGCCCACGCGCATGCGTGGAGCTGAAGGAGGTTTGATGCTGCGCGGCGAAGCCGCAAATAGCTGCGCAAGGTGAAGGTCCGGGAGCAAGGACTCCATCGACCTGAGTCGGCTAGGAAGAAGCTTCGTAAGGCCGAGCTTCCGCACGAGCCAGCGGAGTCCGGAACGCTGATACAACCACATCGGCAGCATGATCAAGCGCAAGCGCTTCGGGTAAGGGAAGAGCGAAAAGATCATGCGCCGGAACAGTCGATCCTGCAGAGGGCGTTTGTAATTTCGCTCGATTTGGGCTCGCGTGGCCTCAATAAGCTTGTCATATTGCACACCGGATGGGCAGGCGGTGAGACATGCCATACATCCGAGGCACTGGTCGAAGTGGCTAACGTATTTCTCGTCGATCTTTGCTACGCCACCTTCGAGGCCCATCTTCATGAGGTAGATACGCCCTCGCGGGGAATCCATCTCCTCATGCCAGAGAATGTAAGTAGGGCACGTGGGCAGGCAGAACCCGCAATGTACGCACGTGTCTACGAGTTCCATAGCAGGAGGGTGATGTGAGTCGAAGACGCGCAAAGCGAGTTGCTCACTGCGAATCGTTTCAGATTTCAGTGGAGCGGTGCTCTTCATCAAATTCCTCCCACAAATCGAGAGTTATTCAGAATATGGTTCGGATCAAACTGTTGCTTGATGCGTTCCATCAACGGGAACGCCGTTCCGGGATCGCCCCAAACGTCGATCTCTTTGCGCAGCTCCGAGGGCGCTTTGAGGACCACGGCGGGACCACCGCATCGCGCGAACGATTTGCGCAATGTTGTAATGAAGTCAGCGAGCGGAGCGCAATCTGCCGTGTCGCACCTGAGGTATCCAACTCCTGTCGACTGCATCACAAGCGTCCAATCAGTGTTCTGGCTGAGCGATTCGCGAATAAACTCGGCCGTCGATGCAATCTGCGTGGGAAGCACGCTTAGCTTGCATATGACACTTGCCTCGCTGTTATGCCAGAGTCGCTCGCGGGCTTGCCACGGATCGGTAGTCGATTGCAGAGGTATTCCGTCACTCGCAAGTGTGAGTACTGTCAGCGTTTGAGCTTCAATTCCCGCAGGAATTCCTTCAAGGCGGATGTCGACTTCGGTATTGCCCGCCGACGAGGTACGTACCTGTAATCCTGTGGGGACCACGGCAGAATCTGCCATGCGAAGTACAAAATCATTTGCGCGCTCGCGATCCACAAAGGAGAACGTCAGAGTGGTGGATGCCTCTGGCACGGGGTGAAGGCGGAAGACTGCGCGCGAGATGAATCCCAAAGTGCCTAGCGCTCCAGTCATGAGTTTCGGCAGGTCGTATCCGGCGACGTTCTTCACGACCTTGCCTCCACTTACGGCGCGGGTACCGTCGGGCAGAACAATAGTGATCCCTATGATGAGGTCGCGAATGCTTCCGTATCGAAGTCGAAGGAACCCGCTGTCGTTAGTTGCGATCACGCCTCCGACGGTGGCGCGGTCGATAAACAGCGGATCAAGTGCGAGCATCTGGCCATGTTTTCGTAATTCTTGCTGAAGCTGGGCAATGTTGACACCCGACTCGACAGTGACAGTCATGTCCCCTGGGGCGTGTTCGAGAATACGCGAGAATTGGGAAGTGGAAACAACGATGTCGATGGACTCCGGTACGGTTCCCCAATCTGATTTCGTGCCGGAACCGCGCGGCGCTATCTGCAGACGATTGTCGTTGGCGAATCTCAGGAGTGCTGCCAACTCATTCTCGTTTGCGGGTTCGACATAAAACTCAGGCTGCACACCACAGACGCAATCAGCTTGTATCGCCCTGCGCATCGTACCCTCGACGATGATGTCTCGCAGCGCATCGTGTGTTTGCACGGGAGTTGTCTTTGCTAGTCCGGTCATGGCTCAGAAGAATTGCGCCTTTCCTGCGATTTCGAGTGGGTGAGGAACGTATGGTCCCTGCTTCTCGGCGCACAAAGGTGTGCGCGGGAAAACCTTCCCCGGATTAGAAATAAAGCTTGGGTCGAAAGCGCAACGGACGAGTTGCATCGTTGCAAGGTCGGGCTCAGCAAACATCTCGGACATGAACAGCTTCTTTTCTTCACCAACTCCGTGCTCACCCGTTATGGATCCACCCACACGTACGCACAGTTTCAGAATGTCGCCTGATAGCTGTTCGGCGTCATGCTCCTGTCCTTCGATGCGACGATCGTAGAGCACAAGCGGATGCAGGTTTCCGTCACCAGCGTGAAACACATTGGCGACACGCAGACCGACGGTAGTTGAAAGCCGTGCGATCTCATCCATGACCTGAGGCAGAGCTGTGCGAGGAATCACTCCATCCTGCACGATGTAGTTTGGCGAGATTCGGCCCATTGCGGCGAAAGCGGCCTTTCGCCCCTTCCAGATGAGCATGCGTTCGGTCTCCGTCTGAGCAACGCGGATCTCGGACGCGCCATGATTCAGGCAACGCTCACGAACGCGGTCCATGAGTGCTTGAACTTCAGCTTCGGGCCCATCAAGCTCGACTAGCAACAGACCTCCGCAATCCGGATAACCCGCATGAACCGCGGCTTCGGCAGCCTGGATCGCGAGATTGTCCATCATCTCGATCGCGGCTGGAAGGATGCCCGAGGCGATGATGTCGCTGACAGCAGCTCCGGCGGCATTGGTGGAATCAAACGCCGAGAGGAGAGTCTGGACGACCTCGGGACGCTTCACGATGCGTAGCGTGATTTTGGTGACAACGCCAAGAGTGCCTTCGGAGCCGACGAACACACCCGGGAGATCGTAGCCGATCGGATCGAGCGTTGCTGATCCAAGCTGCACGAGCGACCCGTCAGGGAGAACTACTTCGAGTGCGAGCACGTGCGTAGTGGTAAAGCCGTATTTAAGGCAGTGTGCGCCGCCAGAGTTTTCGGCGACATTGCCTCCAATTGTGCAAACAGACTGAGAGGAAGGATCGGGCGCGTAGAAATATCCATAGGGCGAGACATGTTGTGTGACGGCGGAGTTGATGACGCCAGGTTCGACCACGACTCGCGCATTTGGAATGTCGAGTTCAAGGATGCGATCGAGCCGCGCAAGACTGATGACGATTCCGCCCTCGACGGGCAGAGCACCACCGCTGAGCCCTGTGCCGGAGCCACGAGCTACGAATGCAACACGCTCTCGTGCGCACAGACGAACGATTGCCTGCACCTGCTGCGCCGTCCTGGGCAAAACAACCGCGGCTGGAATTACCCGGAAATTCGTCAGCCCATCGCACTCGTAGGTTCTCATCTCCTCGCGAGCGGTAATGAGACCGTCACCAACTTCGGCGCGGAGGGCTTCGATGAATGCTGCATTCATTCTGTACCTCTCTGAGCGCTATCTCACGAAGTTGAGACCATGAGGAACGCCGCCCGGGAACACATAGGCGTACGCGAGAACGATGAGTCCCACGACCGTGACCAACGCCACTGAATGCCAAAAGACGTACTTGAAGATGCGTCCTTCATTGCCTAGCTGGTTAGTCGCGGCAGTGGCAATGATGATTGACTGCGCGTCAATCATCTTGCCCATGACGCCTCCAGCGCTGTTTGCCGCGCACATCAGAATTGGGTCTAGTCGTGTCTGCTGTGCGGTGATACGTTGTAGTCCGCCGAAGAGCGCGTTGGAGGATGTATCACTGCCGGTGAGCGCTACACCAAGCCATCCAAGCATGGTTCCGAAGAAGGGGAAAGCAGCGCCGGTGCGCGTGAACGCCAGGCCGAGCACCGCATCCATACCTGAGTACCGTGTGACGAAACCGAGCCCGAGCATACAACAGATTGCAAGCATGGCGAACCGCATTCGGTAGAGTGTGTGCCCAAAGACTCGAGCCAGACCGCCGGGCGACATGCCGAGGAGTAAGCCCGCAAGAATAGCTGCGAGGAAACATCCAGTGCCAGTTGCGGAGACCCAGTTGAAGTCATACTTCGCGGATTCAGGAGTAGGCTTCGCCACGACCGGATACGCACGAGTCACTTTCTTGTGCAGATAAGGAACGTCCCAACCTCCCTTTTCGAAGGCAGGCGTCGTATGTGTATTGATCGTCTTCTTCACGCTGGGAAGCCCCCAGAGCAGAACGAAGACAGACAGAATTGCGAAGGGCATCCAGGCTTTCAGTATCTGACGCGTGGTGTAATGCTGAGGTTCGAGATGACGCTCCGGTCCGACATCCCACTGCGCGCCCATTTGGTCGATTTCTTCGTGCCCGTGACGTTGCCCAGAGCCGCCCGTTACGGATGCTTTTCCGCTCGGAACGATGTAGGGCATAGTTGCGGCACTGGAAGCTGAAGGATAAGAAACGGCAGGTCCGCCGGTTCCGGTCTGTCGTAACGCCGTAGCATGACCAGCCTGCCCTGCAATGACTCGCATGTCTTGTACCCGCTCGTCTTCAAATCGCCAGATGCGCTTGGGCTGCCAGAAGCGAAGAAAGATGAGCGTACAGAGCATCGAGACCGCTCCGGAAGCGATGTCAACGAGGTTGCTGTCGATGTGATTGGACCAGAGATACTGTGTAGCAGCGAACGAACAGCCAACGACGAGAATGGCGGGAAGAACCTCGAACGTTTCTGTCCACCCGACCATGGCGCGAACAAGCCAGAAGGGAACGATCACGGAGGCGAAGGGCAGAATGCGACCGATCATTGCGTTGAGATCGGATTCGGGCAATGCAGTGACTAACGCGAGTGTGTGTACAGGGGTGCCGATTGCGCCCCAAGCGACTGGAGCGGTGTTTGCAATCAGATTCAGTGCAGCGGCCTGAAACGGCTTGAAGCCAAGGCCGATCATGAATGCACCAGCAATCGCCACCGGAGCGCCGAATCCAGCAGCGCCCTCAATTAGAGCTCCGAAGCAAAACGCAACAAGCAGCAACTGCAAGCGACGGTCCGGAGTTATAGCCGCGACAGATTGCTTCATGATTTCGAATTGTCCGGTCTCGACCGAGATGTCGTAGAGATACACAGCAGCGAGGACGATCCAGGCAATCTTGAGAATTCCAAACGCAACACCGTAGAGCAGGCTGACGGACGCAAGAGTCGCGGGCATGTGGAAGCAGAAAATAGCGACTCCCAACGCCGTCAGCGCTCCAGCCAATGCCGACAGATGGGGGCGCACCCTCAATCCTGCGAGCAATGTGAACAGGACGACAATCGGAAGTGCTGCTACCGCGGTGGACAGCCACCAGTGGCCAAAGGGATCGTACACTTGTGTCCAGGGCATTCGAACTCCTTCGCGTCAGTGAGCGAGGAGAGAGCTGGAGAGCAAATGCGGAGCGCTCTATCCAACCACAGTCCCTCGATTCGGGGATGTGTGATGTAAAGAGAACCCGTTCGGATGTCTGGAGCTTACGCGCTCGGGGCTTTGTCTTTCGCAGGTTGCGGGTAAAGAGTACGCCGCGATGTTGAGCATCGCGGCTTCCTTATACGTGATACGTGGGTCTCGTTCTACTTCTTCTTGGGATGTCGCTTGGATGATTTCCGCGCAGGCTTCGCAGTTGCCATACGGGTTACCAGGTGCTCAAGCTCGTCGATCCGCTGTTTTAGATCGGAAACATCAGTGCCGTTCGAATTAGAAGCCGGTGACGCATCGGTGTGTTCAGGCGTGGGAGGCGGCGCTTGAGCCTGGCCGCGCTGCGTGGCTTGCTGCATCATGTTTTGCAGAAACTCGAAGGGAGCCATTGCCTGCTGAGGCATGTGAGGGATCATGGAGCGATACATGTTCGTGAGCGCGGACATGTAGTTCATTGCGCTTTCCTGAGTTGCTTTGCCCGAAGCAACGACCATCTCCCGGAGCACATCAAGCGGAAACACGGAATTGGGAGCCTTGGCTTGTTCAACAATGATCAAGGTGAGTATCAGGCGCGTGATGTCTTCACCCGTAGCAGCGTCAAGTACCTGGACGTCATGCCCGTCCTGAATGGCCCTGGCGATCTCGTCCAAGTTGACATACCTGCTGTGAGTAGTGTCGTAAAGCCTACGATTCTCGTATTTTTTGATGACGATCTTCTTACGTTCCATCTTGTCGTCTTTGTCTCTGGCGTACTCAGGATCAGCATTTCGGCCATATTGCGAAAAATGCTGCATCGCAGCATGCCGTGCGGCATCCAATGAAGTGTGGACTTATAGGTCCCCTAGGAGAAAAACATGACGACCGCCTTTGAGTCAAACAATACTTTCGCGGACCTGCTGCAGAAGGGATTCGAACAAGTTCTGGAAGCCAGCAAGACTTCACTGGACTTTGCGGTGAAATACAACAATGAAGTTCTAGGGGCGACTC
Organism: Koromonas humicola; assembly: GCF_059726255.1. Classification (NCBI taxonomy): domain Bacteria; kingdom Pseudomonadati; phylum Acidobacteriota; class Terriglobia; order Terriglobales; family Koromonadaceae; genus Koromonas; species Koromonas humicola. Next base: position 2,011,088 of record NZ_AP040873.1, on the reverse strand, counting down.
GTAAGGCCCTGAATCTACCTGCGAACACTCCGGGACTGTCGCTGTTCGATGTTGCCGGGAGAGCTTTTGAAAATTACGCCGAACTTCAGAAAAACATACTCAACATTGTGGGAGAGCACGGGACAGCGGTTTCCGGCGCGATTCGCGAAGGCAACAAGGCTGCTGCAGAAATGACTGCCAACGCACAAGCTCAGTTCCACGAATCGGTGGAGCGCACGGCGGCCGCTCACAAAGCGGTGCTGGATTTCGCTGCAAAACAGAACAAGCAGGTTGTGGCAGCATTGAAGCAGCAGGAGGGAATTGCGGGCACCCCGCTGCTTGAAACCGCAGATGCTGTTGAGCGCGGGATGGACGCATTGATCGAAGCTCAGAAGCAGTCGGTTGATCTTGCCGCCAACCAATTGAAGTCAGCCACGAAGGCCGCGTAACGCAGGCTTTTGGCGGCAGCAGCCCGGAGTGAGGCCCCCAGATGTCTGGCTCCTCCGGGCTTTGCTTATTTGGATCGTTGTGAAAGCCAATCATTGATATGCGGCCAGGTACGCTTGGAGGCGCCGCTTCCCGCCATGACCCCAATGTGGCCTCCTGCAACTTTGAACACTTCTTTATCCGGGCTCCCCATCTTTGCGATGGCAGGTTCGGTTTGGCAGGACGGAGTGATGTGATCACTGTCCGCTATGATTGCCAGCAGGTTTGCCCTGATATTTGCGAGATCGACGCGCTCACCTCGGATTACAAGTTCGCCTTTCATGAGACGGTCATTGCGATATAGGTCAACAATGAGCTGCCGGAATGCTGCTCCGGCGATTGGGATGTTGTCTGTCACCCAAGTGTTCATCGCGTGCCAACTCTCGACGATCTTGGGATTGTCGAGGTTATCCCACAGTCGAAGGTAGTTGCCGACGTAGTTCTCGACAGGCTTTAGGGCCTTTGCTCCGTATTCGATCATTTCGGCCGGCATGTTGCCGAATGTTGCGAGAAGCTTATCAATATCGAGATAGCGCTCATCAGTCCATCGAGCAAATGTGAGCTGGTCCTTCTGTGAGAAATCGAGTGGGGCGGTGAGTAGAAGCAGGTTGCGCAATCCGTCATCTGGACGCAATGCTGCGTAGATCGAAGTTAGGATTGCTCCAATACACCACCCTAGAAGGCTGAACTCTTCAGATCCCGAGAGAGCCTTCATCTTGCGAATGGCTCGAGGCATGTATTCGAGCGTGTAATCGTCAAACTTCAGTTTCTTGTCCTCGATGCCGGGAGAGCCCCAGTCGAGCAAGTAAACGTCGTAGCCCTGCTTCACCATGAATTCCACAAAGCTTGCACCCGGCCGGAGGTCGAGGATGTATGGGCGATTCATGAGAGCAAACACAAGCAGCAATGGGACGGGATAGCGCTGCTCTTTGGGCACTTGCGGGATGTAATGGTAGAGTTTCGCCTTGTTCAGCGTCCACACAACCTCTTTGGGGGTTTGTGCGATGGGCGCTGATGTGGTCATCGCCTTGGTTAGCGTTTCGAGATTCTTCTGCATGGCAACGAATTGATTCGTTTCCAGCGTGTTGGCCGACATTTTACCTGCTCCCTGTTGTTGAACTCTATCGCATGAGTTGGATGCACAGACTCGGTTTCTGCGAGCGAAGCTCTAAGGCAAACTACTCGGCAGAATGCTTATCTTCAAGCACTCGCAACCGCTCTCGCGCTTCCTCCACAGTTTCATAGATGTTGGCCGAAGTCTCTGCGTCGCCGAGAACTGCTCCAAGCTGTATTCGGAGGAATGCACTTGTGGTGTACCGAGTCACTCCGGAATACATTTCCTCCATGAGCCCTTTCACCATTTTGCTGTAGGCGTCCATGAGCTCGGGAAGGATTGAGAAGTTGTCATAATTCACGATGGCGTATACCTTCCCTGGAGCTCCGTGCAGCTTCTCGCGCACAATCTGGTCAATCCGGTTGACCTGCTCTAAAGTACGCACTGAGAGGCCCTCGAAATTCACAAAGAAGAGGTTTTGCTCGGAATCGTAAACAAAGCGGTGCTCGAGAGGCACTTCCTGGAACAGGGTTCGTAGGTCCATGAGTTCGGGCCGGAAGATTCGTGCATTCATCATCTGAGGGTTGCGGACTATAGGTGCGAAATCCATGTGCGCCAGAATGTCTCTTTCGACGTCAATTCCGGGTGCTATCTCGACGAGCTCAAGTCCTTCCTCGACTAACTTGAATACGCAACGCTCTGTAACATAGAGAACTGGTTGGCCACGGTGTAGAGCGTACTTGCCGCTGAACGTTCGATGCTCAACTTCATGAACGAACTTGTGTGATTGGCCTTCGCGTAGGATACACAGCTTGCCATCCTTGACGTCGACCTCAAGCTTGCCTGCTGTGAATGTGCCACAAAATATGAGCCGCTGAGCATTCTGGCTAATGTTGATGAATCCACCAGCTCCCGCGAGCCGTGGCCCGAAGCGGCTGACATTCAGATTGCCCTCACGATCTGCTTCGGCCAGTCCGAGGCACGCCATGTGAAGTCCGCCTCCGTCATAGAAATCAAACTGGTATGGCTGGTCGATGATGGCCTGCGCGTTGACGGCAGCGCCGAAGTTCAGCCCGCCAGCAGGCATTCCACCTATAACCCCAGGCTCGGCGGTAAGCGTGATCAGGTCAATTATCTTTTCTTCATTGGCTACGTTCGCAATGCCCTCTGGCATGCCAATGCCAAGATTGACGACGCTATTGGGACGGAGTTCGAGAGCGGCTCGACGTGCAATGACTTTGCGAGCTGACATCGGGATCGGAGGGATAGCGCCCATCTTCGTGCGAATCTCGCCACTGAACGAAGGGTCGTATTGTGTGCCGAACGTCTGCCAGTGGTACTCGGGCTTTTCGGCCACCACCACGCAATCAACGAGCACGCCAGGAACCTTAACTTGGCGAGGGTTCAAAGTCCCACTCTCGGCAATTCGTTCGACTTGCGCGATAACGAGGCCACCGGAGTTATGTGCCGCCATCGCAATGGCGAGGACCTCAAGCGTGAGAGCCTCGCGCTCCATAGTTATGTTTCCTTCTGGGTCGGCGGTGGTGCCGCGAATGATGCCAACATTGACGGGGATTGCGTGATAGAAGAGATACTCGTTTCCCGCAATGTTGATAACCTCCACGAGATCTTCCGTTGTTCGAGAGTTGATCTTTCCTCCGCCGTTGCGAGGATCGACAAATGTGCCAAGACCGACGCGAGTGATGTGGCCGGGACGATGGGCAGCGATATCACGAAACAAATGAGAGATGACGCCCTGCGGCAAATTGTAAGCTTCAATCTCGTTGCCGATGGCGAGGCGCTGGAGTTTGGGAACGAGTCCCCAGTGTCCGCCGATGACGCGCTTCACCAAACCCGGGTGTCCAAGATGATTAAGACCTCTCTCTTTGCCGTCGCCTTGTCCAGCGGCGTAGAGCAGAGTGAGGTTCCGAGGTTTGCCGAGTGGCGGACCGAGAGTTTCTGGAGCGAGGTAGAGCTCCTCAAGCGCCACAGCGATGTTTTCAGCAAAACCGATTCCGACAAATCCTCCCGTGGCAATTGTGTCGCCATCACGGATCAAACGAACAGCATCGGGCGCGGCGACGACCTTCTCACGTTGAGGCGGGCGGTTGGCGCTCACCATGGGATGATTCTGCATGGAGTCAACAAGCGGGCTGTTCGACATTCTTTTGCTCTCTCCCCACAATCGCGACCGGCGGGCAGCAATCATAACCTAAATTTACGACTGCGCGGAGAAGGGGCTATTGCAAGATTGAGGGCTGCTCATTCCGTTTGTTGCTGAACAGCAGGCGGAGGCGATTGCGCAATAGTTCGTATGGGTTCTTTCCAAAGCGCAATCGGCACCATATGCCGACGCGTGTCTCGCTCGGAAGGAATGTGACGCGAGGCGCGAGATGGGGATCAGTCCCGAGGTTAAGCAACCCGGGCCAAGTTGTGAATGCAATTTCGAAACTTTCCTTAGCCGCGCGATGAGCAGTGGAATCGACGCCGCCGAAAGGATACGCGAACGAGTCAGGAACATGGCCAAGAACTGAACTCAACTCGCTGCGACAAGCTGCAACCTCTTCGGATACGCGCTCGCCCTTTATCAGCGGCAGCTCTGCATGTGTTGCAGTGTGGCCCCCGAATTCAATCCCGCGCCTTGACCACTCCCGAATCTGTTCTCGATTCATCAGCTCGAACACGGGGCGGCCGGCTTCTTCGTCCCAGAGATTTGTCTTTCCAATGCACTGCGTGACAACCATGCATGCAGCCGAAAACCCATATTGTTCGAGAATGGGGAATGCGTTGCGACACGAGTCGGCATACCCGTCGTCAAAGACGAGCATGATTGGGCGCTCTGGAAGCCTACCGCCAGAGTTACGCCACTTTAGCCAGTCCGAAGGGCATATCCCTTGATACCCCAACTTTGAGAAGAATTGGATCTGAGCTTCAAACTGGGCTGTAGGCGTTGTCAGGCCAGGGTACTCTCCGGGCTTCGGGTCGCCTACGTTGTGATACATGACTACCGGAACCTGTCTGCCGAAGCGGGCCTCGAACTCCTCCCAGGAGCCCGCCTGCTCTAGGGCTCCGCAGGCGTGAGCAATTACAGAGCGGGCCTTGAGCACACGTTTTGCGAGCGACGAAAACCAAGGAATGAAACTCAGAGAGGCGGCGAAGGAATAAGCAATTCGCAACAGGCCTTCACTCGCGTTGTGATGTACCGCAAGGTGTTTCCGAAGTGTGCGCTTGATTAATCTGCCGTTCCGAAAGTTCGCGAGGCACGAAAAGGACTTGAATTGGGGATGAGTAGATGAGAGTACTACTTCGTACGTGCCGAGATGTCGTGCGTCGCGCAGCATGGCCTCAGCACTCTTTGTGAAGACCTCATATGCAACTGCCTGGGCAGCGAAGTAGGGCCTATACCCAGCAGTCCAGAGACGTACACCGGCTTCGACGTCGTGAATTCGTTTGTAGGCTGCATCAAAGGGGAAATCGAGTGCTGCTCGCCGCGAGATCGAAGAGTTCGCGCAAAGCATCAGGTCCTTACAATTGGCTCCGTACTTTGAAAGCCGGAGGAATTCAGATTGTTCACATTCGCGCTGCAGGTCAGCGGGAATGCTTTGCGGAGAATCGGGATGCGGCAACATGGCGCCAATCACTACTAGGTTGCTGGCCCGTCTGTGAGCTTCGTAATGCGCAGCAATCAATCCGGGATCGCAGATGCAATCGTCGTCCATGAAGAGGACGTATTCACCGCGCGCAATTGAGACGCCGGTGTTTTGGGATGTAGCCTGTCCTTGGTTCTCTTGCTGATGCCACTTGTACCGGCAGTTCGGTGAGAATTGCTGGAGAACTTCCTGTGTGCCATCTGTGCATCCATCGGCGACAACTACGATTTCGTATTGGTCGGCTGGGAAAGTCTGAGGGGCAAGGCTGTCAAGACAGCGTCGCAATAAAGACTTTCGATTGTAGGTGGTTACAATGACAGAAAACTTCAGAGATTGGTTTGAAGGACAGCTCTTCACGACTGTTCCTTCACCGCTCTCAGGAGCACGGACACCTCGTAGTTTGGATCGTGGTAGTCCAACTCATTCTGGTGCAGTTCTTCCACGGCGAGACCATGAAGAAAAGCGACAGATGCAAGTACATTCCCTTTGGACTTCACACTGATGTAATCGGGACGGAACACTTCCTCGAACAAACGCTTCAGTGAGAGACGTGTGAACCTCCAGTAATCTCCGCAGTACTCCATCTCATGCTCGGCTATCTGTGCAATACCCGAGACAGTGACGAGAACGCAGCCACCTGGCTTCAGAATTCGGTGTACGTTGCGAATAGCCGATTTGGTGTCATAGATGAAATTCAGTGTTTGCGTGAGGATGATGCAGTCGAAGGTGTCCGAAGGAATGCAATCGCAAGAAGCTAGGTCAGCGACGATTGTGACAGGTTCATGATCAGGACGGACGTCGAGAATATCGGATTTGGTTACCTTCTCTTTCCCGAAGCGCACGGTGTACTCGTTATCGGAGAGTTCAAGCACTCGCCCGTGAATGTCGGCTGCATGTTCCTGCAAGAAATTCTCGATATAGTAGCGGTCGATATAGGTGCCACGTCCCATGCCGAAGCCTGCGTGGATCGGCGTTGGCCGGCGAAAGCTTCCGAAATCAACGCACCCGTATGGCGGCTTTTCGGAGTACCTCACTTGCATCATTCGCAGCCATCGACGGAACGGTGCCGGAAGGATGCGTTTACCAAGACTCTTTAGCGTGGGCCTAATCAAGTTCTGCTTACCTCGTGCGCGGGACGAAACTGGAACTTGCGCGAAAGTTTTGCAAAGGCGCGTGTCAGCAGCGTTTTTGCGATGACGGAATGGGTCTGTCCGAGCCTGCGTAATCTGCACGCGACTTTGCAGATACTCAATAGATTGAGTTCGAGTGCTCTGGCGCACGCCCAGTCGTAGTAGAGATCTATGAGTTCATCTTGCAACAGCCACCGCAAGTCGTCATCGCGCAAATCCGGGTGGGTTAGCATGTGCTTGAGAAGACGCTCTCCGCAGACATAAACCTCATCGTCGCGGCTCGAACATCGGTCCGTAAGCCTGGGGATTGCAGTTCGATCAATAGCCACAAGAGAAGAAGAGAGATAGCAAATGCGCGTAGTGAATCCAAGACGAAAGACCATCTCACGATCCTCTGCAATGGGAAGGCTTTCGTCAAAGCCACCTAGCTTCGCAAGAATGGAGCGAGAGACCAGCAGTGTCGGAATGCACAGTGCATAACTACTCGGCAGAATGTAATAGTGGGGACTCGCAATGGGTGCTGGAGATTGAGCCGGTGCGATCCCGGCCTGTTCGAAGCCTGTCAATGCGGAGGAGGTGTCGCGCCAATCGGTAAAACAGGCACCAAAACTTGCGCCAAGGATGTCCAGTGCCTCGACTTGCCGCTGTAGCTTTTCTGGGTGCCAGACGTCATCTGAATCTAAGAAGCCTATCCACTCCCCCTGTGCGATCCTGAGCCCTGCATTGCGAGCGGCACTCACGCCACGATTGGGTTGGCAAATGTAATGAATGCGGTTGCCATATGCACGGAGAGCACGATCCGTGGCATCGGTTGACCCATCATCAACCACGATCAATTCATAGTCATTGTAGGTTTGGGCTAACACGCTATCGACTGCACGACACACAAGCGATGCACGGTTGTAGGTGGCAATGATGACCGAGACCTTTGGGGTGGTGTCGCGTGAGCACGCAGTCACTGTGCACCTTCCAACTTTGGAAATACGTCAGTTGGCGCGAAGCGTAAGACCGTAAGGACGCGCCGTGCCGGAAACGGTATGGTGTCCCATGAAATCAGCTTCACTATTCGGCGGATGGAATGGATGGTACCGAAAATGGTGATTCCGCAGCCTAAGAATGTTGCCCATGCGAACGGCAGGATGTAGAAACCGCAGAATGCTAAACCGATAAGCAAGAAATAGAACCAAGCCTGTCTGTGGTTGGATTCAGACCATCTGAATCCACTAAGCGCGCGAACGATTGGCAGTAGCAGAACGCCGTAGAGAAGGTTCGCTCCGAAGAATGCCATACCAGCACCATTCAACCCAAAGTGGCGAATGCATACCAGCGCTAATGGGATGCTGAAGAATCCCCAGGAGAGTTCGCTGACAAGGTAAGTAATGGTGCGACCCTTTGCGACGATCATGTAACTCATAGGCCACGTTACAACCTGAATCGTTGCTCCGAGCGCGATCCAACGGAGAATACCTACAGCGAGGCTGAACTTCGCACTGTAGAACAGAAAGATGACCAGCGGTGCGACAGTCAGCGTAGCCAGCACTCCAGGCCCAGCCAGTAGAAGGCCAACCTGCATTTGCTCATTCACGAGGCGATTACAAGAGGCGTTGTCCTTGGCGTGCGCTGTGAGGCGTGGGTAGAAATCAGCGCCCATAGCTTCGAGGATGAATCCAACGTACAGCACGCCAAGAGTCCAGGCAGACTGATAGTATCCGGTCGCTGCTGATCCGGAGTGCCGCAGAAGAATCATGCGGACAGCATAGGCGGATCCCAGACTTGCCAAGCCGCTAGCCATGAAAGCGCACCCAAGCTTTAACAGCGCTGATGTCTCTCTCAGGAATTGAGGCATGCTCATCTTTGCCGAGGGAATACAAATCTTGCGGCCAAACCACCAAGATGCGATCAGCGTAGCGAATGCGACTCCCACGAGAGAGGGCACCACACCTCTTTCGCGAAACAGGTACACGAGCGGAAGACTGATGAGCGTTCCAAGGAGAGCACTCGAAACCGTCAGCTTCGCTAGATTCTGAACCTGATGCAGGCCTTGGATCAGTGCAGTCTGGCCGTCCGAGAGCAGATGCAAGAGCACGGCCACGGACAGCAATACGACTGCTACCGCGTGCTTATCTGTGCCAAAGGTTAGAACCGAGACGCGCAGCGAGAAAATGGCCAGCAACGCTGTACCAACGACGCCGAGGAAGTAGCAAGTATGTCTTAGTGCTGTAACTGTGCCCGCGATCTGCTGTGCATCTTCGGAATTTGAGGCATGTGCAATCTGCCGAACGCCGCTGCTGTAAATGCCCATCCCGGCGAGACATTGAGCAAGATTGGCGATTGATCCGTAAATACCGAAGAGTCCAAATCCGGCAGGTCCAAGCATGATTGCCATCAGCTTGGTTCGAATTGTTCCGATGAGGATATTCAGGACCGATGACCCACCGATCCACGCCGTAGACGCAAGAATGTGGTCGTACGTGCTCCCTGTGCTTCGGGGCGATTCGGTTAGGAGGGCGCCATCGGACATAAAGTGGGAACCTAGCTCTGCCCAAGAATAGGCACGCATGCTCGCAAACAGACGAAGCTACCCCAGCGTTCGCTCAGCCACACTGGGCTTTTTGCACGTGCACTCAGTTTCAGAGACTTACGTTAGTATACCAATGGTACATGTACGCTCGATACCAATAACGTGATGCAGGCATCAATCATCATTCCGACGTATAACCGTTGCGACCTGGCAATGCGAGCAATCGCCACTCTGGCGAAACAGAGCGTTTCCCGCAGTCTGTACGAAATCATTCTGGTGGTGGACGGTTCCACGGACCAAACGGCGGCCGCGGCGAGCAGACTTGGCGTCCAGAACTTGCGTGTGTTGGAGCAGGCAAACAGCGGTCCTGCCGCGGCGCGAAATGAAGGAGCAAGGGCTGCACAGGGGAAGATCCTGGTCTTTGTCGACGACGATATGGAATGCAACTCGGAGTTGGCAGAAGCTCACCTGGAGTTCCATGCAAACCACAGCAATGCGGTCGGAATTGGCGCAATTCACGTCATAAAGCCGAGTGACTCAAGGCTCGTTGCCGAATATTTCGACAGGGAGTTAGGAGCACATCTGAACAGCAAGAACCGGAACGTGCCCAGCGGAATTTGGAGTTTCGCCAATGCGTCGATCTCCAGTGAATGTTTCATGGGCGTGGGCGGATTCGACGAGCACTTTCGAATGCGCGAGGACGCCGAATTGGGAGCACGTCTTGAGAAACGTAATATCCCTGCCGGATTTGTGCCAGATGCTATTGCTTATCAAACCCTAATCAAGACTGCCGATGATCTAATACGCGACTCGGAATTGTTTGCCGAAGCAGACTTGCAGTTTGCACAGAAGCATCCAGGCGTTGCTCCCCAGAGATTTCTTCAGCGACTCAAGCATGAGCCAAGATGGAAGAGGCGAGTGCGTGACTACCTTGTGTCACATCTGGGGACGGCGGACGTGTGCTTGGGAGGCGTACGCGCATTGGGGGAGCGGTTTTCCGACTTTGGTCTGGCTCGAAGAGTCGGGGTGCGAGCACTGCAAATTCAGTGTGGCCTACATTGGTACAAGCGCACGAGTCACCTGCGAAAAGCTGGGGACATCAAACGAGAGCCGCTGCTCGAGTATCGACAATGAGAGGAGCTCTCCTACTCGCAGGCGGAAGTTGTTGAAACAGGCGTCGACCTTCACTGATTACTTTCACCTGTTCTGTCAGACAGAGTGGGGGCGCTTTGTAGGCTCTCTGAGCTCTCTCTGAACGCATCCCGGTCACTCGCCCGAACAAGTGCTTGAGCAGCAAGGTGCGCACGCTCGGAAACTCATTCCAAAGCAAAAGCGCATAGGCGACAGCGTTCACAAGATTGCTGCGGTGAAAGAGATAGAGTTCATCCTGTGTTGACGGGGTGGGATGGTGGACGAGCGCGTGCGGAGTGTGAACGCATCGATATCCCAGACGAGCAAGCTGGAAAAAGCAAAAATGTTCCTCGGCGGAGTTAAGGATGGAGCCGCGCCCGAGTCGCTCATCGAATCCGGGGAACAGTTCGAACGCTTTTCGACGAAAGCACATGTTGCAGCCGTCGCCAATACCGCCGAAGTTTGTTATGGAGAACCAATCTTCTGTGTCGCGCCCGACCGACGAGGACTGCTGGCGGTTCAGGCGTGCTGGTGCCTCGGGTCCCGGATCCACCAAAAGAAGTGTCTCACCGCCGACTGCCATGATGTCCGGATCGCGGAACTCTAACGCAAGATTCGTGAGCCAATCCTGATATGGGCGTGCATCGTCATCAAGGTAGGCAATTAGGTCGGAATCGCAGTTCAAGACGGCGTCGTTACGCGCTCGGCTCAATCCCACGACGGGGCTGTTAATGTACCGCGTCCCGTAGTTTCTGGCTATCTCGCTCGTGTAACCGTCCGGAGGACCGTTCTCAACCACTAGAACTTCATAATGGGCATAGCGCAACTGTGCAATGGACCGCAAGCACGACTCAAGTTCGATCGGGCGATTACGTGTGCACACAGCAACGGTGGCACTCAGTTCCGAGTTGGATCGAACCTGGCTCAACATGAATTCGAGGGTGCTCTGAAGAAGCTTGTTTGTGAGTCCCATCGATTCTACATCAGCAGCAATACTAGTCTTAGCTGACTAGATGCAATGCCACGCGCTGCGCCGCTGCGACCAGGGCTTTCTGCAGGCCCGTCACATGCTCGCCGGTGCTCAGGTAGCTGATGATCATCATACGGAGCACACTCTGGCCGCGTACGTGGGTGCGACTTATCCAGTAGTGTCCGTCTCGATTGAACTCCTCGATGAAGTGCTGATGTGCTGCTTCTGCATCTGCCTGGCTCACGCCCCGCAGCCGGAAGTTCAAAATTGGGAGAGTCTGAGGCGCCGCCATCTCGAACAGTTCCGAACTGTCGAACCACGTGCGCATTTGTTCGGCGAGGCGCATCTGGCGCTCGATCATCTCCTCGTACGCTTGGCGGCCGTGGACGCGCAACGTAAGCCAGAGCTTCAGGGAATTCATGCGCCGAGACCACTGCGCGCTCACCTTGAAATTGTCGATCATGCTGGACCGTTCCACGCGGGGCATGTAAGGAGAAGCAATCGAGAACGTCTTTTCCAGCAGCACCGGATGACGGGTCAGGATCAACCCGGCGGCAAACGGCATTGAGAGCCACTTGTGCGGATCGATTGTGATTGAGTCTGCGCGGTCAATCCCGTTCACCAGGTGACGATAGCGATTGCTAAAGGCGACCGCAGCACCGTATGCACCATCCACATGCAGCCAGAGGCGGTATCGCTCTGCAATGGATGCGAGCGCATTCAGATCATCGATGGCTCCGGAACTAGTTGTGCCAGCGGTGGCTACTATGCAGAAAGGAACGAAGCCGCAGGCGTAATCAGCCTCGATCTGCAAGATTAGCCGGGCCGTGTCGAGCCGCAGATTCTCGGTAACCGGAACGCGACGGAGCGCCTTGCGTCCAAGGCCGAGGAGTCCGGCTGACTTTTCGAGGGAATGATGTGACTCGGCCGAGGCATACAGGACCGGACGCGCGCCGATAGTCGCGATTCCATCTTCGATGGCTTCAGGGAAATGCTGAGAGATGGCGAGTGCAAGTGCGGTGAAATTGGCCTCATTACCGCCGCTCGTGAACGTGCCGTCACACAGAACCGAATCTTGTGGAGCGGGTTCGTCTGCGACCGTTTTGTGCCATCCGAAACATGAAGCAATCCAGCCAACGGTTTCGGCCTCAAGTGTGCTCGCAAACTGCGATCGGGCAAGCGACGCAAGCTGAGGATTCAGCGCAGAAACCAATGCTTCGGCCAGCACTGCCATGTACGTGGGCGTTGGGTTCATGAGACCGAAATAGTTCGCGGCAGGGATATGGAATCCCTTGTCGATCATCTCCTTGCAGAGATCTTCGAGGACTCGCGATGCGTCGGAACCAAATTCGGGCAACGGACGCGGAACATGCGTGACGGCACGCTCTGAGGCTGGAGGTTGGACAGCTCGATTGTTTAGGGAAGAGAAATACTGATCGATTCGGTCTATAAGCCGATAGCCGATCTCTCGGCGCTCTTCACTGCTGAAGTCAAATCCCATAGGGTACTCGCTTCTTCATCTATCCGGACGAATGCGCTACTTACTTGGCTCAACCCCGTCTAGGTGGCTGGCTACGACTTAATTGTAGATCACGACGGGAGTCGAATCGGCGCAAATTATTGCAGTGTGGCCTCTTCCAGCCAGACTCAGGGGAGGAACTTTGGATGAACTGTGTTATGAGTGCAGTCAAAATGATTTAACTAAACAGGGAGGAGATGTAGAGCGGCGCTGTAGGTAGATATCTGCAGCGCCGCCAAAAGTCTTACGCCTGCTCTGATCCGGCAGCTTCGGCCCGCTCTTCGTCCTTTTGTTCTGGGCGAAGCAACGGGAAGAGAATGACATCGCGGATTGACGTCGAGCCCGTGAGCATCATCGTAAGGCGGTCGATGCCGATGCCTTCGCCCGCTGCTGGCGGCATACCGTAGGAGAGGGCACGAATGTAGTCCTCATCCATCTGATGTGCCTCATCGTCGCCCCGCTCGCGCTCAGCGAGTTGCTGCTCGAACCGCCGACGTTGCTCCTCAGGATCATTGAGTTCGCTGAAGGCGTTGCCCAACTCCATCCCCGCGACGTAGATCTCAAAACGCTCGACGAAATCGGGTTCGTCCCGTTTGTTCTTCGATAGCGGCGAGATGGCGACAGGAAAGTCGTAGATAATCGTCGGGTGCCACAGGCGTTCCTCGGCGACGGCCTCGAACATGTCTGAGATTGCTCTTCCGGCAGGCTCGTTCGGATCATACGGAATCTGGACCTTGGCTTTCTGCAAGCGCCGGACCAGCTGCTCGATTTGCTCCCCGCTCTTGAAGTGATCCATTGTGGGAGCTTCACCGGCAACTTCTGGCCAGTACTTGATGATGGCCTCACGCATCGAGAGTCGCTGGAAATTACTCCAGTCGATTTCGCGGTCCCCAAACTTGTTGACCAGCGTTCCGTTCACGTCCGTCACAACCTGCTTCAGTAGATCCTCTGTCAGATCCATCAGATCGTGGTAGTCCGAGTAGGCTTGATAGAACTCAAGCATGGTGAACTCGGGATTATGACGAGTCGAAACACCTTCGTTGCGGAAATTGCGGTTGATTTCGTAGACGCGATCAAGTCCGCCAACCACCAGGCGCTTTAGATAAAGTTCAGGCGCGATACGCAGGAATAGGTCGATGTCCAGCGTATTGTGGTGTGTGACAAACGGGCGTGCCGCTGCACCGCCGGCGATTGGTTGCATCATCGGTGTTTCGACTTCGATATACCCGCGGGAGTCGAGGAAGCGGCGAATTGATTGGACAATCCGTGCGCGCTTGGCAAAGACCTGGCGCACTTCGGGATCGATAAGATCGACGTAGCGCATGCGATAGCGCAACTCGACGTCCGTAAGCCCATGGAACTTTTCGGGCAGGGGCAGCAGGTCCTTCGAAAGGAACGTGATGTCCTCAACGTGGATGCTGAGTTCGCCGGTGCGGGTACGGAACAGATAGCCCTTTACGCCAACGTGGTCGCCAATATCCAGCAGTTTGTAAAGATCCCAGAGCTTGTCTCCGACCGCGTCTTTCTTTACGTAGATTTGAAGCTTTTCTCCACCCTGCTGGATGTGAGAGAAGCTCGCCTTGCCCATCATGCGAATAGCAATGAGGCGTCCGGCAACCGCAACATTGACGCGCTCGACTTCAAGTTGCTCGCCGGTGCTGGTCGAGTATCCGGCCAGAACTTCAGGCACCACGTGGGTGAATGAGAACTTATGGGGGTAGGCAGGCTGACCGAGGGCTTCGATCTGCTGCAGCTTTTGCTTACGTAGCTGGTAAATGTTTTCGTCTAGGGCCACAAGAAAATTGTATAACAGCAGAGGACCAGAAGCTGTGAATTGACGCACGTGCGCTGGGCGTCAATTGCAGAAGGGCTGAGAGTGCCGAGATGAAAGAGCAGAAACCGGGAAAACGACAGGAGAGCCCATGGGTGCTGATGGCACGGTATTCGGAGATTGGATTCCTGATTCCGGCCTCGGTGATCGTGGGATACCTGCTTGGGTTGGTCGCGGACCATTTCCTTCATACGCACTGGATCTATCTGGTGGGAATTATCGTGGGTGCGATTGCGGGATTCATGTCGATGATTCGAAGAGCACTGCGCGCAGGCGAGGAAGACGATCAGCCGAAGGATGGGCCAAGTGATAAACGGTGATGTGCCCGATCCGATGCAGAAGGCAGAGTCGGACGCTGGAGTTGATCCCTCCGAACTACGTCCCGAAGAGTGGCCCCAATCCAAGGAATTGGGCTGGACCGATGATTCCGCAATCGAAATGGCGTCCTATGAACGCACTGTACGTCGGATCGAGAAGCTGATTTTGGTGTGCGGCGCGGTAATCGGCGTTGCGGTTTGGTGGCAATTCGGATTGGCGGTTGCCGCAGGCTTCTTTGTAGGCGCGGCATTGGGTTCGATCAACTTCAGATGGCTGGCGTCTTCGGTAAACGCAATCGGCGAACGTATTGTGAAGGTACAGAGCAAGGAGCGAGGCGCGGGCATCGTGGCCCGAGGTGTAGGACGTATCTTCTTGATAGGAGTTTTTGCTTATGTTATCTTTACGTGTTCCGTTCGTGGCCTGGTGGGGTTTCTAGCAGGGCTTGCAATGCCTGTTTTAGCGATGATGTGCGAGGCCGCGTATGAAATCGTCGCCAATTCTCGGCGACTATCCTGATTGGGGTCAAAACAAGACATTCCAATGCACCAACTGCCATTTACTGCACTACTGAACCATGTGTTTGCTGGTCCCGTCGATGCGCTGCTGAACGCGCTAGGAATCCACCCCGCTCACCCCTCTGCCCCAATCCCAGA
Organism: Koromonas humicola; assembly: GCF_059726255.1. Classification (NCBI taxonomy): domain Bacteria; kingdom Pseudomonadati; phylum Acidobacteriota; class Terriglobia; order Terriglobales; family Koromonadaceae; genus Koromonas; species Koromonas humicola. The sequence continues at coordinate 1,995,846 of NZ_AP040873.1, read as the reverse complement.
TCATGTTGCGATGCAGGTTCTGGTGTTTCTGGTCCTGCTCGTTCTGTTTCTGATGATTCGTGCGAGTCTTTCGGTTGAGAAGCCGAACACTCTGCAGCATGTCATGGAGTCTGTGTACAACTTCATGGACGCGCAGAGTGAGGAAATCATCGGGCACGATAACAAGCGCTATCTGTCGTACCTGATCACGCTGGGTTTGTTCATCCTTCTTTGCAACCTGATCGGGTTGATTCCGTTCTTTGAGACCCCGACGGGCGTGCCCGTAGTGCCGCTCGGATGCGCGATCGTGACCTGGGTGTTCTACCAGATGCACGGACTCCGCGCCAATGGTCCGGGCTATATCAAGCACTTCATTGGGCCCGTGTGGTGGCTGGCTCCGCTGATGTTTGTGATCGAAGTTTGCAGCCATCTGGCTCGTATGATGTCGCTCACCATCCGTCTCTTCGCCAATATGTTCGCCGGAGACATGGTGACGCTCGTATTCTTCTCTCTCGTGCCGATTGGTCTGCCAGTGATCTTCCTCGGGTTGCACTTTGGCGTGTCGCTGATCCAGACATTCATCTTTGTGCTGCTTGCGATGGTTTATCTGGGCGAAGCCACGGCGCACGAGCACTAAGCGGATTTGCAGTAGTAGTCCCAGTCGCAGAAATGAAGAGTTTTTGTTGTACGCCGTAAGCGTGAGGGCCTCCCATTGCGCGGAACGTCAACCACCCACTGGCGGCGAATCTGAAGGAGCAAAACACAATGAGCAAGAAGCTGTTTGTACTGTTCTCTGTTATGGCTGTCCTGATGCTGGCCACCCCGGTCTTCGCACAGGGCGAACCCGCAGCCGCCACCGGCGCCGCTGGCGTCAATTGGGTGGCACTCACCTCTGGCTTTGCGATGGCGATCGCCGCCGGTCTGGCCGCTCTCGGCCAAGGCCGCATTGCTGCCGCTGCCTGCGAAGGCATGGCCCGCAATCCAGCTGCTCGCGCTGGTATCCAGCTCGCGATGATTCTCGGCCTCGCGTTCGTCGAATCCCTCGTGCTGTTCACCCTAGTCGTGGTGTTCGCGAAGGTCGTTCGCTAACAGCTTCTAACGTTTCGGTATGGCCCCCGCTGCGGCGGGGGCTTTTGCGTGATATGTCATTTTCCTCCTTGCGAAACAGTGCAACAACTACAAGCGTTCAAGGCATCCGTTTCGCAATGAAATTTGTGGCACCTCCCGTATCCTCGCCAGATCACGGTTGCTGGACGCATCATGGAGAGCAGAGCAGATTGATGTTGCTCCTGCTCATCGCCATTGTGCTGCGGGGAACTGGGTTCTCACAGAGCGCAGTTCCAGTGAAGCTCTGGAGCCGAGATCTCGTCCCGATCGCAAAAGCTAGGGTGATACAGCATTTCTGGGAAGATCGGCAGCAGGCGGGAATTGCATTTGTAGATGACGGACATCTGCTTGTGCACCATGTTGACGTCGATAGCCGCCAGCTCTCGTCTCGAATCTCACCCGACATCTCAAGCCCTTTCCGGCTCCGAGTGATGCTTCTCGATTTAGCAGACGGAGCTGTGCTCACAAGCCAAGAGTGGGGTACGAGAGCTGAGGGCACCGATGTCCTGGTGCACGAAGGCGGGGTGATCGTGCGTACTGGCGAGTCTATACGCTTGCTCAGTAGCCGTCTCGATGAAGTCCGGAGACTGCCGCTGCCAACTCCGCAAATCCGCGATGAAGAACGTGAGCAGCACGCTTGGGACATTCAAGTGTCGGCGAGTGGTCGGTCCTTGTTGTTCAACAACTATCACTTGAATTACGACGAGAACCTGAATCTAGGGCAGTACAGTGTGATCGAAGCGTCACGCTTCCGTTTGAGAGATGCGTGGAACGACGAGCCTTCGCTGCGCAATGTTCGATATTCGTTTTCAGACGGCACGCTCGCATACGTGAAACCGGATCACAACCATGATCGTGTGTATGTATCCAGCTTAGGAAGCAGGACGTGGAAGCTTGTATGGCAGCATCCAGGAGAAAGCTGCTACACAGAAAGTGTATTTGGGATGCTCACAGATGACGCCTTCATTTATGCATGCAAAGATTTTTCGTTCGTCTCGGGGGGCCACGTCCTTGTGCGCGATCACTTTGGGGGCGGGGAGCAGGTGGTCAGGGCGAAGTATTCCGTAGCGCAGGGAAGATTCGTGGCGCTCTCAGTACAGAAGTTAAGGTTGGGCGAGTCTCAACTCGGAGATCAGCTTTCAAAGCTCTCTGTGCTTGTATACGATCTCGTTGAGAAGAAACGTACGCTAACTCTAGCAGTTTCACCTTTGCCAAGCCGCTTCTTTGATTTTGCACTCTCGCCGGATGGTTCCAAGCTCGCGGTCCTGAGCGATGAGAATGTGTCTGTTTACGAGCTGGGAAAAGCTCCTGAGAACCTGAAGCTCGCGCTCGGCGTGCCGTAGGCTCGGCAAGTGAAAGCCTCGGAACGTATCCGAGGCTCTTGTGTTGCAGTGAATCGTTCAGTGTGCGGCAAGGATCGTTGGAGTCCCTTGGGTATAATGCAGAACCACATTGGGAAGCACGCCCAACCATAGAGTTGCAACAAGGCTAATGGCAATCGCTAAGCCTACTCCAAGCCTCACTTTTGGAACTTGTGCGTTCGTTGATGGCTCATACATGTACATGCGGACAATCAGACGCAGATAATAGTAAGATCCCATGCCGCTGTTCGCAACGCCTATGATAGTCAACCAAATGAGGTGTGTTCGAAGCGCCGCGCTGAAAACGTAAAACTTCGCAAAGAACCCGCCTGTAATAGGAATCCCAATCAGCGACAGTAGGAAGAATGTGAGCGCCGCTGCCAGTAGTGGAGAGCGCTTGCCAAGTCCGGCGTAGTCGTCGATAAGCGAGAATCGCTCACCGCTTCCGGCCATTTGAGTGATCACGGCGAAGGCACCCACGTTCATTGCTGCATACGCGGCGGAATAGAACATTGCTGCCGAAATTCCGAGTTCACGATTGCTGGCTGAAGCGAAGGCGACCATCAAGTATCCGGCATGTGCGATGGACGAGTAGGCCAACATGCGCTTTACGTTGCTCTGCAGGATAGCGCCGAGATTCCCAACGCACATCGAGAGCACTGCCGCGATCCAAATGACCCAGAACCAGTGCGGTGACGCCGTGTCGATTACAAGGCGAATCAGCACCGCAAATGCTGCCGCCTTCGGTGCAGTGGACATGAAGGCGACGACCGGGGACGGGGCCCCCTCGTAAACGTCAGGAGTCCAAACATGGAACGGGGCGCATGCTACTTTGAAGCCGAGGCCAGTGAAGATGAGTGCTACAGCGACATACGCGAGCGGTTCGACGCGCACAGCCCCGCTCAGCGTCCGCGCAATATCGAAAACATTAGTCGATCCTGTGGCTCCGTAAAGGAGCGCTACACCGTATAGGAAGAATGCGGTTGCGAACGATCCAAGGAGAAAGTACTTCAGGGAGCTTTCGGCGCTTTCAGCCGCATGTCGTCGGAACCCAGCCAAGATGTAGCTCGATATTGACGAGATCTCCAGGGCGATGAAGATGAGCACCAATTCCACCGCGGAAGACATCAGACACATACCGACGGCTCCGAGGAGAATCAGTGCGTAGTATTCGCCGTGATCAATCTTCTGGAAAGGGAGGTAATCAAGCGACATCAGAATCGTCGCGAGCGCGACTAGCAGAACTATCAAATGGAAGAAGATGCTGAAGTGATCGACCCGGAGCATCTGGTTGAATCCGTAGCCTGCGAATTGCGGCTGCGCCTGGTAGAAGGTCGCTGCGATCGCGACGATCACGCCCAAGCCAGCAAAAACACCCAGCCCTTTTCGGCTGCGTCCAGGAGCCAGCAGCGCCTCGAGGAACATGACGATCATCCCCCAGATGGAGAGGACGATCTCTGGAAGAATTCGGATGTAGTCAGTAGCTGTTGGCATGGCTATTTGAGCACCGTATAGGACGTCGTTACTGTTTGCACAGTGGCTGGACCCTCCTGCTTTTGCGTGGCTAGAATTCCAGCTACGGAGCGATCGATTGAGTTCATCCAGAAGTTCGGAAATACCCCCATGACAAGAGCAAGCACCGCAAGCGGCCACAAAATCGTTCGCTCGCGCGTGTTGACGTCAGGAAGTGTCCCATTCACCGGAACCGTTATGGCGCCGTAGAAGGTGCGCTGATAAAGCCAGAGCATGTAGAACGCACTCCAGATCACGCCTGTTGCTGCGATGATTCCGTAGATTGCTTTGGCTTGGAACGCTCCGCTCAGGATCAGGAACTCTCCAATGAACCCGTTCATTAGTGGCAGTCCGATCGAGGACAAGGTAATTAGCAGGAACAGCGTGGCGTACACCGGCATTGGAGTCGCAAGTCCGCCGTATTCCTTGATCTCGTAGGTGTGGCGACGGTCATACACCATTCCGAGCAGGAGAAAGAGTGCGCCGGTCGAGATGCCGTGGTTCAGCATCTGGTATACCGCACCGTCCATGCCTGCTTGGGTGAAGCTGTATATGCCGAGTACGACGAAGCCGAGATGGCTCACAGAAGAATAAGCAACCAACTTCTTCATGTTGGGCTGAACAAGTGCAACCAACGCCCCATACACAATGCCGATAATCGCCAGTGTGATAATCCAAGGCGCGTTTCGGTGAGCTTCGGCAGGGAACAGGCCAATGTTGAATCGCAGAAGGCCATAGGTTCCCATCTTCAAGAGCACACCGGCGAGGAGCACCGAACCTGCAGTGGGAGCTTCGACGTGAGCATCCGGAAGCCAAGTATGCAGCGGGAACAGCGGCACTTTAACGGCGAACGCGACGAAGAAACCAAGGAAGAGCCAGAGCCCCGTGTGACCGGGCAGTGAAATCACTCCTGTTGCGAGCAAATGCTGAAGTTCGCCGAAGTCAAAAGTTCCTGACTGCGCATAGAGCCAGATAATCGCCGCCAGCATAAACACGGACGCGATCATCGTGTACAGAAAGAACTTCACTGCCGCGTAGACTCTGCGTCCGTGGCCCCAAATACCGATTATGAGTGCCATCGGTATGAGTGTGGCTTCCCAGAAGAAGTAGAACAGGAACAGATCAAGCGCGATGAAAACGCCGATCATCGCTGTTTCCAGCAAGAGAAGAAGGATGAAAAATTCCTTCACGCGCTCGTGAATGGATTTCCATGATGCGAGTACACAGAACGGCACGAGGAAAGTCGTTAGTACGACAAGCCAGAGCGACACACCGTCAATTCCGACGTGGTAGTGAATATTTGGGTTCGTGATCCAGTTTAGGTTCAGCTCATAGGCAAAACTGCCCGAATTGGCAGGAGCAACCTCGCGATAATGCGCAGGCAGATGTAGCGAAACCACCAGCGTGAGGATTGAAATGGCAAGCGCGAACCAGCGGATGTCGCGATCCCGACGTGGCAGGAAGGCCATCAGCAGCGCTCCCATCGCGGGCAGGAACGTTGTCAGTGTGAGAATCCAGGGATTGAATGTCGATAAGTTCATCGGGTTCCCATCCAGACCATATAGGCAACTACGGCTGCTGCTCCAGCCGCGACCCATCCCGCATAACTGCGGATGAGGCCGGACTGTTGCTGACGAACGACCTGCGAGACGTCTCTCGCGGCAACGGCCGTCTCGTTTACCGAGCCATCAATCACCTTCTGATCGAGCGATTGCCAGAGCACGAATTTCGAGAGCGCGACGAGAGGGCCGATGATCACGGCGCCATAGAGCTCATCGATCCAGTACTTGTTGAGCACAAGCCTGTATAGTCCGCCCAAGCTTGCTGCGATTCTTGCGGGAAGCTCTGGGCGCCTGACATACAACAACCAAGCCAGACCGAGGCCCGCCAACCCAACCAGGACCGACACGGCCATAAGTGCATTCTCAAGTGTCTTGCTTTCGCTGGCCGCGCCTTCACCTTCGCTCACTGGCGTTGAAACAGGCTCTTCATTTTGCGCGACTGCTTGCGTGGACTCCACTTTCTGAATGACTGGACTGAGGAAATGCTCAAAACGATTGCCAATCCCAACCCATCCGCCAACAACCGAGAGCACGGCGAGAATCACGAGCGGACCAAGCATCATCCAAGGTGACTCATGCGGGGCATGATGGTGATCATTATGCGCTGAGCCGTGGGCAGCATGGGCTTCCGCGTGCCCCCCGCGATAATCGCCAGTGAAAGTCATAAACACGAGGCGGAACATGTAGAAACTCGTCATGAACGCTGTGATGATTCCGATGGCCCAGAACACCTTGCTGCCATGCGGACTGCTGAACGCTTGCCAGAGGATCTCGTCTTTGGAGAAGAATCCGGCGAAGGGAGGTATTCCGGCAATAGCCACCGTCGCGATCAGCATCGTCCAGAAGGTCCATGGCATGTACTTCCGCAAGCCGCCCATTTTGCGCATGTCTTGCTCACCACCAATGCCGTGGATCACGGATCCTGCGGCGAGGAAGAGCAATGCCTTAAAGAAGGCGTGCGTCATCAGATGGAAAGTAGCGGCAGAATACGCGGCGACTCCGGCAGCCATGAACATGTAGCCAAGCTGCGAGACCGTTGAGTAGGCGAGCACACGTTTGATGTCGGTCTGCGTGATTCCGATGGTCGCGGCGAAGAAACTCGTAAGTGTCCCGATAATGGCCACCGCGAGCAACGCAATGGGGGCGCGACTGAAGATAGCGTTCGAGCGGCAAACCATGTACACGCCAGCCGTAACCATTGTGGCGGCGTGGATGAGAGCGGATACCGGCGTCGGGCCTTCCATGGCATCCGGTAGCCAGACATAAAGAGGAATCTGCGCGCTCTTGCCGCACGCACCTACCAGCATCAGCAAGCCAATTGCTGTCAGGATTCCGGCTTTGGCTTCGGACGGGATGTGCGACACCGTCTCGAATATGCTGGCATAGCGCAGAGTCCCGAAGTGCTGAATGAGCAAGAACAGGGCGATCAGGAAGCCGAAGTCGCCTACACGATTCGTGATGAATGCCTTCTTACCAGCATTCGCCGCCGAGTCGCGAAGGAAAAAGAACCCAATTAACAAATAGGACGCCAAGCCCACGCCTTCCCATCCAACGAACATCAACAAATAGTTGTTGGCGAGAACCAGGGTGAGCATGAAGAACATAAAGAGGTTCAGATAGCAGAAGAACCTGTAGTAGCCTCCCTCATGTTCCATGTACGCGACCGAGTAAACGTGAATCAGGAAACCAACGCCAGTGACGACGAGCATCATGACTATCGACAGATGGTCGATGTAGATGCCGTAGTCGACTGCGAAATTGCCCGCACGAATCCATGTACCAAACGTGCTCTCCAGTGCCTCGGCTCCGGAGTGCAACAGTGCATAGGCGTGCGCGCAAGCCACGAGGAATGAGGCTCCGGTAAAGAGCAGTGCGATGGTGGCGACCATGGACCGGGTAAAGCGTTTGCCGAAAAGTCCATTGATGAGCGCGCCCGCCAACGGCAGGAACGGGATGAGCCAAGGTTGCCAGAAGGGCAGATTCAGTGAGGTCATAATTTCAGCAGATTCACCCGGTCAACGTTGAGAGTCTCACGCGTGCGATAGACAGAGATGATGATAGCCAAACCCACCGCAGCCTCGGCAGCGGCAACGACCATCACAAAGAAAACGAATATGTGTCCGTCGAGTGTTCCCAGGCGCGTTGCAAAGGCGATAAACGATAGGTTCACGCCATTGAGCATCAACTCAATAGACATAAAGAGAGTGATGATATTGCGCTTAATGAGAAACCCGGTCACACCACATGCAAACAGAAATGCGCTGAGCAACAGGTACCAGGAGATAGGGATCTCGTTCATGAGTTACTCCTGCGGGCGAGAACGACTGCGCCCATGATGGCGATGAGAACGAGGACGCTTGTGACTTCAAACGCGAGCAGATACTTGGTGAAGAGCATCATTCCGACTTTATCGGCAGGTCCGTAAAGGGCGCCGATAGATACGACAGAGTTCTCCTGTGGACGATGCTTCAGCAAAACCCAGATGCCGATGATCCCGCCTGCGAACAGACCGGGGATACCGAAAAGCTTAGCAACGTTGCTACCCTTTGAGGTCTCTTCGGCGCCGGCGTTCAGCAGCATGATGACGAAGATGTACAGCACCATGATCGCGCCCGCGTAGATGATCACCTGCACGACAGCCACGAACTCGGCACCGAGCAGCAGATAGATTAGCGCCAGCGATCCCATCACAACGATTAGTGACAGCGCGCTGTTGATGGTCTTTCGCTGGATCAGAAGATTGACTGCGCCGCCGGCGCAAAACGCAGCGAACAATATGAAGAGAAATAGATGCATTACGCAATTTCCATTCCGGCCATCATGCCCGCATCGCCACTATGAATGCGGTGACAACCACGTTAGCCAGGGCTAGCGGGAACAGGAACTTCCAGCCAAAGGCCATCAACTGGTCATAGCGGAAACGCGGCAACGTGCCACGAATCCAGATGTATAGGAACAGGAAAAAGAAAATTTTGAGCGAGAACCAGATCAGCGGCAAAAACGCCTGAATGAATCCCGGCAGAAATGGCAGCAGTGGTCCGCTCCATCCTCCCAGAAACATCACAGAGGCGATGCACGCGACCGTTACCATGTTCGCGTATTCGGCCATGAAGAACATGGCGAACTTCATGGCGCTGTATTCGGTGTGATATCCCGCAACCAGTTCGGTTTCCGCTTCGGGCAAATCAAACGGTATGCGGTTCGTCTCCGCGAAGGCTGCCATGATGTACACGAAGAACGCAACGATCTGCCCCTTGAAGATGAACCATTGCGGAATGAATCCGAACCAAGTTCCTAGTTGCGCGTGAACAATGCCGTTCAGACTTAGTGTGCTCGACATCAGAAGCACGCCTACGAGCGAAAGGCCAAGCGACACTTCATAGCTCACCATCTGAGCCGAAGCGCGGAGAGAGCCGAGCAGGGAATATTTGCTGTTTGAAGACCAGCCTGCCAGCGCGATTCCGTAAACGCCAAGTGAGGTGATTCCAAGAATTACCAGCAGTCCGACATTGATATCGCTGGGCTGTCCTGAAGGATCAACTACGCCGGTGATCTGCACTGGTGTGCTGATGCCGAAAAGGTGAATTACTGGTCCAATCGGCACAATCGCAATCGAGGTAAGAGCCATGATCAACGCGAGCCCCGGCGCGAGGAGATAAATGTTCTTCTCGACGTAGGGCGGAGTCAGGTCTTCCTTGAGCAGAAATTTGATACCATCCGCCAGCGGTTGCAGTAGTCCGAAGGGTCCTACGCGTTGAGGTCCCCAGCGATTCTGCATGTGCCCCACAACTTTGCGCTCCAGCCACACCGTGTAGGCGACCACGGTGAGTAGAACGCCGAGTGTGATGGCGATTTTGATAATCGCGACAATCAAGAAAGTCAAAGCGCTCATGGAAGAATCAATCCCCAGCCTTAGAGCAGAGCAACTCGTGCTTCTACCCGGCAGAAACTTACAAGGCTCCAGCCCGCGGGCAGGAGGAAAAAGGATCAGTCAGCCCCGATGGTTTCAATCGTCTTTCGATGATTCTCGACGACCGAGTTGAGCGTATGCGAATAACGTCCCATCGTCCCGGAGGTGAAGAGCGTGTCTCCTGATGGCACGATCAGTTCTGGATGATTTGGTATGGCAGCCGGTTCAATTTGAACTAGTTCGGTCTTCTGCGGAATTCCGGCGAGAAGCTCAAGCCGAGATATGCAGTAGCCCGGGAACAGTTGAGCTATTTCGTCTAGCGTGATCGTAGGATCGAGCGGCGATGTGCGTGATGCGAGCCCACGAGATTCCGTGAACACGGCATTGCGATCGGCCTCGCCGGATTGAGCTCCGCGACTCTGCCCGGCATCGGCCAAGGTGTAGCCGCGGAAGGGCACGAGTTTCTCAACATCAGCTCCCATTTTCTCGGCGATTCGCACGATGATCTCGAAGTCAGCTTTCACCCCGTGAACGTCAGCAGCTTTCTTTAACCGTTGCAGATCGCCGCATGTGTTGGTGAATGTACCTGCTTTCTCGTACGCGAAAGCCGCAGGCAAGAACACATCCGCATGCTGGGCGGTTTCGGTCAGGAACATATCCTGCACTACCAGAAAGGGTCGCGAGAAGGATTCGGTATTGCCGTAACGTGCCGCCGGATTCGATCCGACGACCCACAATGCTCGAATATCTCCGGCAGCGGCAGCGTCGAGCATTTGAGGAAGCGCCAGCCCAGGCGTAGATGGAACATCGGCGGCCCATCCCAGTGCTGCGCGAGAGGTACCGGCGACGGAGTGATATCCGGGCAGCAAGTCCGGGTACAGTCCCATGTCGGCTGCGCCCCTGGAATTTGCGTAGTCTCCAAGGCAGATGAACTTTGCACCTTTCGGTGCGCCGTAAGAGACAAGTGCATTGATCGCTTCCCCACGCAATTCGGGTCCGAAGGCGATGACAAGATCGCTCGCGCCATTCAGCGCCTCGCGCATGCTTCCTAGCGCCTCTGCGGCGAGGCCGACGTTTTCGGCGGCTGAGTCATTGCCGGTGAGATAAGAAACGAAATAGTCTTCAGATCCCGGGGCGATGTGCGCGAACTGCGCGGCCTGACGTGTCAGTTTGATCTGGTTCGAATTCACGACATAAAGCCGTGAGTTGCGCAGGCGCACGGCACTGCGGATCTGCCATGCCAGAAGCGGATGCTGCTCTGTGGGATCACTGCCGATGAGAAGAATGGAGGTGGCCGTCCCCACGTCTTTCATCGAAGCAGTCTTGGCGTGGTTGGCGGAGATCGCGCGGGCGAAGGACGGGAAGTCGGCTGTGCGGTGATGGTCGATGTTGTTGGTGCGGAGCACCGTTCGAGCGAACTTCTGCACCAGGTAGTTCTCTTCGTTCGTGGTGCGGTTTGAGCCGATTACACCAATTGATTGCGGTCCGGTAGCGAGTAGCGTTTCCTGGAATCGTTTGGCAATCACCTCGACGGCTTCGCTCCATGTGGCGGCCACAAAACGTCCATCACGCTTGATGAGCGGAGTCGTGACGCGATCAGGGTTCTGCGCGAAGTCGTAAGCGTAACGTCCCTTGATGCACAGGAAATCGTCGTTCATTCCGCTGCGATCGCGATTGTCGCAACGCACAATCTCTGAGCCGCTTTCAGAGCGGCGGACACCCACTGTCGTAAGACAACCGTCGCCACAGTGATTACAGACCGTACCAACGTGCGTCATTTCCCAGGGACGCGTTTTGTATCGATAAGCTCCGCTAGTGAGTGCCCCAACCGGGCATATATCGATACACATGCCGCACTCTTCGCAGTTGAGCGAGTCACCTTCGTTCGGTGCGATCACCGACCCTTGACCGCGGTTCTGAATGCCGAGCGCCCAGACGTCCATGCCTTCGCCGCATACACGAACACAGCGGTAGCACATGATGCAGCGCGGCCGGTCGTAGTAAACCACAGGCGACCATTGCTGCTCATCACGATGGCTCTTGATGTCGATGAACTTGGATTCCCCAGCGCCGTACTTGAACGTCATGTCCTGCAACTCGCACTCACCGCCCGCGTCGCATACCGGGCAGTCGAGAGGATGATTGGCAAGCAGCAGTTCGAGCATGGATTTGCGTGCCTGAACGACCTTTTCCGATTCCGTCTGCACCACCATGCCTTCGGCAATCGGAGTCGTACAGGCCGTCTGCATCTTGGGCATTTTCTCAATCTCGACCAGGCACATGCGGCAAGCGCCTTGAAGCGAGAGGCCGGGATAGTAGCAGAAGGCTGGAATTTCGATCCCATAGGGTTTGACGGCCTCTATGAGCAGAGTGCCTTTCGGGGCCGTGATGGTCTTGCCGTTCACGGTGAGCGTTACGGTTTGCGTCGCGTTTTGTGTACCGTCGGCCATGAATTCTCTTCGCGTGATCCCTAGTGACTAAGAACAGGTAATGCGCTTTGGACGTCGTGCTGCCCGTAGGGGCAAGGACGGCCGTCCAGATGCGCTTCGAATTCTTCGCGGAACTTCTTTACGAATCCAATGATGGGCATGGCAGCAGCGTCGCCGAGCGGGCAGAAAGTACGCCCAAGCATGTTCTCGGCAAGATACCGCATGTTGTCGATGTCTTTTTCCATGCCCGCGCCCGCATGGAAACGCTTGAGGCTCTTGGAAAGCCAGTCCGTCCCTTCTCGGCATGGAATGCACCACCCGCAGCTCTCGTGACGATAAAACTGGATGGTACGCAGGGCAAACTTCACGATGCACGTATGGTTGTCGATCACAACGATGCCGCCCGAGCCAAGGAACGTTCCAGCCTTCATCATCGAGTCGAAATCGAGATTGACATCGATCTCAGTGGCCGTTAGGCAGGGAACTGATGAGCCTCCGGGTACCACTGCTTTCAGTTCGTGGCCATTGGCTATGCCACCACCCACTTCATAGATTGCCTTGCGGAGGTTGTAACCAAGAGGCAGTTCATAAACACCCGGGCGCTCGACGTGTCCGCTTAGGCAGAACAGTCGCGTTCCGCCATTTCGCTCCACACCGACTTCGGCATACTGCTTGCCTCCCATCAGAATGATGTGTGGAACGCTGGCAAGTGTTTCGGCGTTATTGATGACCGTCGGTCCGCCCCAGAGTCCCACGACAGCAGGGAACGGAGGACGAATGCGAGGAACGCCGCGCTTTCCCTCGAGCGATTCCATCAGCGCAGATTCTTCGCCAACTTCATAGGCTCCGGCACCACCGTGCCAATATACGTTCAGGTCGTAGCCGGATCCGAAAATGTTCTTGCCGCAGAAGCCCCGTGCGTATGCGTCGGCAATGGCCTTCTGCATGATCTCGAGCAGATACCTATACTCACCACGAATGTAGATGTAGGCATCGTGTGCGCCAACTGCAATGGCGGCAATCATCGCGCCTTCTATAACGGAGTGAGGATCGTGCTCGAAGATCAGCCGATCTTTGCAGGTCCCAGGTTCGCTCTCATCGCCGTTACAAAGCACGTACTTCGGCTTGGCGCTCTCCTTGGGAACGAAGGACCACTTCATGCCTGTGGGGAAGCCGGCTCCACCGCGACCGCGCAGGTTGCTTGCCTTCATTTCGTTGATTATGCCGTCGGCGCCGAGTTCCAGCGCCTTCTGCACAGCCTTGTAGCCGTCGAGTTCGAGATAGCGGTCAATGTTCGCCGCACCTTGGCCGAAGCGGCGGCTCACAATTTTGACTTCGTCGGGATGGGAGACCAGAGTTGCCATAGTTACTGTTGGGCCGCTTTCTGCCGGTACTCATCAAGAATCTGGTCGATTTTGGCTGGAGTGAGATTCTCGTGAAACTCGTAGTTGACCTGCATCGCCGGAGCCCAGGAACAAGCTCCAATGCATTCCACTTCCTCGACCGAAAACACTCCGTCAGGTGTCATGCCTTTGTTGACCTGCACGCCGAGCTTTTCGCGAACGTGCTCCAGCATTTCTTCTCCGCCGCGAAGCAGGCAGCATATGTTGGTGCAGACCTGCACGTTGTATTTGCCGCCGGGCTTGGTCCGCAGCATCGAGTAGTAGCTGATGACATTGCGAACTTCGAGCGGCGTGATCTCAAGTCTGCTTGCGATTTCTTCAATCGCCTCGTCAGTGAGATAGCCCAGTTCGTCTTGTATATAGAGCAGGAACGGAACCAGTAGTGAGCGCTTGACTGGATAGTGCGTGAGCATATCGGCGTAGCGCGCTTCGAGTTGTTCGCTGAATCTCATGTGCCTCTCGAACCAGAGTTGCTAATGAAAACTGTCGACCATTTCCGATGAGGAGTGCTGCTCAAAGCTCCAGTGATTAGGGTTCGAAGATTTCGTGGATCATCCATTCGGCGAGTCCTGCGGGATCGGCGCACTCCGAGGGAAGGCCATCCGGTTGGAATCCACCATCGAGCGTATTCATCAGGGTCGCCTCGAATGGAATCGAACCGGTCACCTTCGCGACGTGGACGAAGATCGCTCCGGGAAGTGCCGACGAGATTGCGGACGCAGTCTTGTAGCGGTTTGTGACCTCGACGTCCTCACCCTTGGGAGTCACGGTGATTGTAAAGCGATAGTCCCTTGCGGTCTCTTTGTTGAACTCTTCCGCTTTTTGCTGAAGCAGATCAATCAGGTCGAGAGCATACTCGCTCTGGCCTTCGCCCCGGTGGCGAATTTCGCGTGCGAACTGGGTTCCCCAATGATCCAAGTCTTTCTCCGTTCCAAACTCAGCGGTCAACGTCGCCGAGCACAATATCTATGCTTCCAATTGCTGCAACGACATCAGCGAGCAAATTGTGCTCGCACATAACTCCGATTGCGTTCAGGTTCGCAAACGAAGGGCTGCGCATGTGGACGCGATAGGGCTTTGCAGTTCCATCGCTCACTACGTAGTAGCCCATCTCTCCACGGGGCGACTCCACCCCCTGGTAAACCTCGCCCTCGGGTACAACAAAACCTTCAGTAACAATCTTGAAATGATGGATCAAAGATTCCATCTGGGTCTTCATCTTCTCGCGATCCGGCAGGACGACTTTTGGCGCATCGGACTTTACGGGACCGTCGGGCAGATTGGCGATTGCCTGCTTCACCATGCTGATGGATTCGCGGAGTTCGCCCATGCGGACCTGATAACGGGCGTACACATCTCCGGCCGTCTCTACGGGCACATTGAAGTCGAGCTGGCCATAACCTGCATAAGGCATGTCGCGACGAAGATCCCAGTCGATGCCGCTGCCACGTGCTGTAGGTCCTGTGAGCATCAGGTCGGTAGCATCCTGCTTTGTGATCAGAGCAACTCCCTTTGTGCGCCCAATCCAGATTGGATTGTTGGTCAGCAGATCGGAATATTGCTCGATGCGATCTGGGAAGTACGAAGCGAAATTCTTGATGTAGTCGAGGAAGCCGAGCGGCAGATCCATCGACAACCCGCCCACTCGGAAGTAGGAGGTCATCATGCGTTGCCCCGACACCATCTCGAACATCTTTAGAATTTCCTCACGCTCGCGGAAGCAGTAGAGGAACACCGTCATCGCGCCAATATCCATGGCGTGCGTGCCGAGCCAAACCAAGTGCGAGTTGATGCGGGTCAGCTCATTCAGCATCAACCGAATCCACATCGCACGGGGCGGAATCTCCAACCCGAGAAGCTTCTCCACTGCCAACACGTAGGCCAAGTTGTTGGTCATCGGGCAGAGGTAATCGATGCGGTCAGTCATCGGGATAACCTGCTGATAGAACTTCGCCTCGCAGGTCTTTTCGATCCCTGTATGCAGATATCCAATGTCCGGCTTGATCCGGACTATCGTCTCACCATCGATCTCAAGCAATAAGCGGAGCACGCCGTGAGTAGAAGGATGCTGGGGCCCCATGTTGAGGACCATCGTCCGGTCGCCGGTTTGAGTCGTCTCAACAATGGGCTCGGAACGGAACTGGTCAATTGTGGACATTATCTATAGCCCTCGACGGGATAATCCTTGCGCAGCGGGTGCCCCTCCCAATCGTCCGGCATCATGATTCTGCGCAGATCCGGGTGTCCCTGGAAACGAATGCCAAACAGGTCGAAAACTTCTCGTTCGAACGGCGCTGCGCCAGCCCACAGGCCAGTAACCGATTCCACATAAGGATCAGCGCCATTCACTTTCACCTTCACACGGATGCGCTCACGCCGGGCGTGCGAGAGAAGCGAGTAAACCACCTCGAAGCGAGGCTCGGAGGGGAACCAGTCAAGGGCGGTTACATCTGCCAGTACATTGAACTGCGTAGAACGTGAGCTGCGCAGCAGCTTCAAAGCGTTGATGATGTGGAACGACTCGACCCAGATCGTCAACTCATCACGGTCGAACTTCGCCCCTTGGAGTGCGCCAGGGAGCGAGTCGACCAAGCAAGCTACCGCTGGACGGTCCTTTAGTTGCTGCATATCGGTGATGGCAGGTTGCAGGGTCATTTTGTTTAGAGAGCCTCGTCGCGAGTGGGCTTATTCCAGTCAAGAACGCCCTTCTTCCACACGTAAAAGAACCCGACCAAAACGATCAGAATGTAGGTCATCATTTCCCAGAAGCCGAACATCTTGAGCACCTTCAACAAGATTGCCCAAGGGTACAGAAACACGGCTTCCACATCGAACAGGATGAAGAGCATGGCAACCAAGTAAAACTTCACGCTGAACCGCTGACGCACGTCGCCTACGGGTTCCATGCCACACTCGTAAGGCGACATTTTGCTCTTATTCGCCTTGTGCTGACCAATCAGGTACGACAGCGTTACGATTGCGGCAGCCAGAACGCATGCAAAAGTGAAGTGAATCAGCAGAGGGAGATACCTAGCGAAATAGTTATCTGTCATTCTGTTAGCGTTCACCACCCACATATGGCGAACGGGCAAGTATAGTGATTGGGTTTTGATAGTGTCAAGCAGCAGCCTGTCCGGATGGAAGGTCCTGCAAGGGGTTAATAAACAGGGCACTTGAAACCAAAGTAATGTTGTGGACTTGTGTGGCGGTACTAGACAATCTGCACAGCCACAGCACGGGACGTGTCCTTTAGTTACCTCGCGGCAGAGAAGAGCGAAAAGTCCGGCACAGCATGATTTTTGGTTTCAATACCGACATAAAGGTCATCGACACGGTGTACCACGTGCAGACCGAAGTGCGCGAACAAGAGCACCGGTTGGAGTCGCAGATATTCGTGAGTGGCCGCTGCATTGGGAAGCGCTCTGCACCTCTGCATCCCGATAGAGATGAAGGTGCTATTCAGGATATGGCTCGGGCGCAGCATCGGTGGATCGTTGATGCCGTCCGCGAAGGCTTCCTTGACGACGTTCTCGCCCACGAAACTTCGGAGGACTTGGTCGTCCAGTTTCTTGGCTCTAAGCGACTTACTGGCGATGATGTATTACTTCGCTTTCGGGTTCTATCCGGTGGCTTTGTAGCGGCTTCTGCGCAGGTGGCGGCACACTGGAAGATGGCGTCCGGCTCCGGAGATCTCAGTGCCAGCTTGACGGATGAGGCTGGGGTCGCTGAGATGACATTGACTCTGTCCGACACCGTTGCTGAGCTGGAAGTCCGGGCTCGACTTGAGAACAGGGAAACAGTTCGCCGCTTTCTAGTGAAATCAGCAAGATCCTAAACTTACACCGCCGTACAATCACAGAGTATGAGAACTGGAACCACGCTGGTGCTCGCATTGGTTGGAGCGATCCTATGCGCAACGCCTGCTTTGTCACAGCAGGGTGCACCGGGACAGCTCGATGGTCCAATGACGGAGAATCCGAGGTACAAACAAAAGTCTCAAGCGCAAAAGCCTGCGCAAAACCAACCCGCCCCACGCAGCGATGACGAGAGCAGCAGCGAGCAAACACGTGTAGATCTTTCACCGCCGAAGGAAGACTCCCGCGCGCATCCGGATAGCGGCCAAGTAGCCAACGATGTAATGGAATTTCACGAGTGGAATCCGCTGCGTGCAATGAAAGATGTCGAGGTTGGCGATTATTACTATAAAGCTGCGAATTATAAGGCTGCACTGAGCCGCTATCGTGAGGCCCTTTTGTATAAGCCCCACGATGCGGTCGCCACTTTCAAGCTTGCCCAGACTCTTGAGAAGGTAAAGGAGTACGACGAAGCACGCGTTCGCTACAGGGAGTACTTGGCTATTCTCAAGGATGGCCCCAGCGCCGGAGAAGCCAAGAAGGCACTGGAGCGACTCAACAAGCAGCCCTAAACGTCACTTCTCGGCGTGGACGAACATGCCGCTGGTGGCGTCCACCACTACGTTCAGCTTTGCCTCGTAGACGCTGGTGCCATAGATGACATGCCAGAGCAGCTCGTTCTTCTGAGCATCGAAATCCAAGGTGTAAAAGACCGGTTGATTCGGATCAGCCGCCGTCAGCTTCTCTCCCCCGTGCTTCTGCGCGACCTTGAAAGCTTCGTCGGAATCAATCTTCAAGAATTGAGTGTCGAAGATGTGACTCGTCGTGTTCGAGGGATTGTAGGTGTCATCCGAGCCATGCGAAACTCCCCGCTCGGGCGTGTCAGGACCCACGAGTCCGCTCCATGTGAATGTTTTGCTCAGTCGCTTCGAAGGTGAAGCGAAGTCAGCCCGCCAGATTCCGCTTCTTCCTTCGTTAGCAGGGGATCCCTTCGTGTAACGAGACTCCATGCGATAGGGTTTCACGTCGCCTGCTACAGCATGCGCTGATACATAAAGCTTCTGGAAAGCCGCTCTTCCGGTGAGGAATTCAGGCTGGGCTTCGGTCTTCGCTGGCTTGGGCGGAGCGCTATTGCACGAGACTAGATTGAGGGTGGCGGCGAGCAAAATACCGCAAATGAGGGTAAGCTTTCTGTCCATCGAGTTTTGAAGTCCCATCGCGTATTTAGGAAAACTGAGCACCTACTCAATTCGACACCGGGGGATTGTGAAATGGATGCATGGTTGGCAAGTCTTCGAAAGGAAATCCAAGACGCAACCGCAGCTCTGAGCGATCTCGATTGGACTCGTGCCCCGGAGGGGCGTTGGAACAGCGCGCAGATTCTTGAGCATTTAGGTCGCAGTTACGGGACAACAGCGAAAATGCTCGAACTCTCAGTGGCAGCGAACGGCCGGCCTCAAATTCGCGCTGCTAGTATCGGGGAGCGAATTGGCCGGCTGATTGTCGTGCAATTTGGGGTCTTCCCGTCAGGAGTGAATGCCCCTGCGATCGTGCGACCCATCGGCGAGTCTGGCCCGGTGGCGTTGCAGAGAGCGCTGGGCAGTCTGGAAAGGATGGATGTGGCGATCGCATCGGCTGAGAAGCGATGGGGAAGCGATGATCCCATTGCAATGCACCCTATGCTCGGACCGCTTACGGCAAAACAGTGGAGGAGATTCCACTACCTGCACGGAGTTCATCACATGAAGCAGGTCCGGGCGCGTTCAGCGCCCACGGAAACCAGCCGAGTTGCTCTTAATCAGTAACGTGCGGAACTCCCGCATGGCGAGCGGCTTCCGCTGTGTCCTCCAGAGCCGCAGTGAGCTTTGTGATCAGGTTGTTCTGCTCTTCAATCTGATCGCTAAACGCGCGTTGATCCTGATCGTATCTTGCGGAGTTCTCCGATCCTCCCGATGTCCGCTGGTACAGGAACGAGTGTTCAAGCTGCTGGTTCTTGAGCTTTGAAAGTTGAGCTCGGGCCTGATCAAGTTGCTTGCGCAGCTCTGCGAGCCTGTTCTTGTACTGCTTGTTGATCTCCTCGCTGCGCTTTTGGCGGTCAGCTTCCTCTTTGTCTCGCTCGGACCTAGAGTCGCCTTTCGCCTTCGCTTTCGGTTCACCGGAGGGTGCCTTGGCGGTTCCGTCCGCGGGTTCGACTGCATCTTTCTCGTCCGCCTGATTGCCCGTCGCGTTTAGCACGGGTTCAGAGGGGCTTGGCGCGAGATCGTCGTTTGTGATTACGCGTGGATGCATGCCGCTGCGTTGGCGTTCAGCACGACAGCTTCTTGCTACTTCACCAAGAGATTGCGCGAACGCGGTTGAGAAACCAAGACTCAGCAAAGCACAAAGACACAGCCAACGAAGGCTCATAGAAGTCCACCTTTGATATCGTGCTCTGTATTTTAGCGCTGAGAGGAAAGTTAGGGCAGAGCCTTAGATGAGTTGGTAATTACGGAAGTTCACACGAAGTTACCTGACTATCGAAAACAGGTCCAGGTAGGCTCGAATTAACTGCGCTCCATAGAACCAAGCGACGATCGACATGCTACACAGGAATACCCCAAATGGGATTTCGACACATCGCATTGCGGTCTGCGCAGCTTCCCAGGCGCGCGATGTCGCACGGGTTTCCAGAAAAACGCGATACCGAGAGACGCGCTTACGGAATACGGTCAGTAATACGAACACCCCGTAGAATCCGCCTAGCAACGATGCGACACAAAGCACGAAAAGGGTCAGCATCGGACCCAAGAACGCCCCGGCCATTGCCATTAGCTTCACATCGCCGAACCCGATCCCTTCAACCTTGCGCAACTTTACATACACCCAGCCGACTAGGTAGAGAATCCCGGCTCCGAGCGCCGCCCCGACCAGAGCGTTTAACAGGGATCGAATCCCGATTTGGAAAATGACTGCCGTGACACTGTGAAGAGGTAAAAGGTAAAAGGCGGGGCCAGGTACTTGGACGAAGAAGCTGAGCAGGATGGCGATTCCGAGGCCGGGTAACGTCATTGCATCTGGCAGGAGATGTGTTTCAGCATCTGTGAACGTCAAGCCAAGAAAAAGGAAGCAGAGCACGCATCCCTTGATTGCCAAGATCGTGGGGCCAGCCTGTAGGTATGAGAGCAGGAACAACAGTCCACAGATTAGTTCTACGATTGCGTACCGGGGCGTGATACGCGCGTGGCAGTGCCGACAGCGACCTCGAAGTATAAGCCAGCTCAATACCGGGACGTTGTCATAAGCCGCGATCGGAGTGGCGCAATTGGGGCAGGCAGACCTCGGAGAGACAACCGACAACCCGAGCGGCAATCTGTAGATGCATACATTCAAAAAACTGCCGAATATCAGGCCGAACAGTAGGAATCCGGCTCCCAAAATCCAATCAGGATTCACTCGCAATCTCGCTTATCAGGGCTGAGTCCGATTATAGGGGAGGAGACCTGAATCCGGGAGTTACGAAAGAGGCTCGGGGCGCTAAGCTGCACGAAGCATGGTTTGGCGTGTGATGCTCCCGGGGAAGATTCCTGCGTTGGTTGGCACGGGTGGGAATTCCCCAATCCAGTTCAGCTTTGAGCGATTCACAAGCCGAAGTTGCGGTCGTCCGTCGTCGCGTATCAGGTACCCTGCGCAATCATCCCTTTTCCTCTTTCTCCAATCGCTCAGGGCTGTCACTGCTTCTGGACTGAGTTCCTCTCCGGGGAGCAGCAGAAGAAGCCAATTGTGGAAAGCGTCCATCGCGTATGCACCAAGTGTGACTCCAGGAATCTGAGTCTTGCCGCGAGCGCGGTACCGAAGGCACAGGCGTTGCGCACCCGGTTCGCCATTGTGCACAACCAGAATGTCGGGAGCTATGGTCGCTGCCCGTAGAGTAGCTGCCAAGCCTTCCGTTTCGAGGGCGGGAATGAATATGGTGAATTTCGGCATTGCCGTATGAGAAGGTCAAGCTTGAGACACAGTTGTCCTCAAACGAGAAAAGCCCCACTCTAGGCAGAGTGGGGCAGGGTATTGCGAACTACTCGACTCGGGGTCTGCCAGCGTTCCTGTCGTTCCTACTCGATGGCTGCACAGTAATAGGCTGTGCCAAATGGAAGGTGAGCAGCGACTCGGGCCCGAGCTTAATTTGAGCGGCCTTGATCGCGGCCTGTGTTACGCCACCGGCTCCAGCGCCGACGGCAGCTCCGATGCCAGCACCCTTACCACCGCCGGCGATTGCGCCGATGATGGCACCCAGCGCAGCTCCGCCTCCTACTTTCTCAGCGGTGCCTTTACCGCGCGCCTCAGTCTGCTTTGACCATTGGTTTGAGTGAATTTGGTACGAATGTCCGTTATAGGTAATCTTCGTCAGTTCGATCGTCAGCAGACCCGAGCCTCTGAAGCGTCCTGCTGCGTGCACATCAACAACTCGTCCGAAAACGTCAGCATCGGCCGGAATCACGGTCTGACCGTCCACCTGCACAGGAGAGTTCAAAGTGGCATGGAACGCGTCGCCGGGATTGGATGTCTCAGAGTCGAGTGTGTCGAGCATACGGATCGCCAGCGCTGTTCCGTCAGGAACTGTAACCCTCGCCGGTGCCGGAGGGGGCACAGGTGCGGATTGCTGCGGAGGCGGAACGTTTTGCGAGTACTGCGTCGAGTTGGACGTCTGAGGCTGCTGTCGCATCATCTCGGACTGGGAGCCATACCCGTTCTGAGCGCTTTGGGTGTTGTTGCGCTGCCCAGCGCTGGGCTTACGAGCATTCACACCACGCGTCGTGGTTGCCGGTTGCGCTGCGGGCGGCTGGCTGGGCGTAGGCTGTGGATTGGAATCCGCGAGTGGTCCCTGCTGCTGCGGAGCGGCGTTGTCCGCCGCCTGTACGGTGAGATTGTTCACCACTGTGCGGACGCCATTTACGTTCGCAGCATCGTTTGCCGCAGCACCGCGCTCCGCTTCGCTAGTAACCGAGCCTGACAGCGTGACAACACCGTTAGCCGCCTGGACGGAAATCTGCTTGTTCCGGATTGCCTGGTCGGCGTTGATCTTGCCTTGAATATCGCTCGCCACTTGGGTATCTGTGCGAGTCTGGGCTTTATTGCAGGCGGTGAATAGTAGCCCTACGGCCAAAACTGTTGGTACAAATAAAGTTCGAATCGGATTCGTCCTCATTGTCGAGTCCTCCTGTCTTGCGAGGCTTACCTGAACAGTTCGATGCGGCGGACAGATCGCCCCTCCTGCATCCGAACGATTACAGATTATATAAACACCGATCTCGTTAGAAGTCGCGCACGATGATCTGAGTTCTTGCCCTGCACTAAACTTCGCAAACAGGAACAAGGCTCAGGAACCCGGTGAAAAGAACACATTTCCGCGATACACTCAGGCCAACGATATGACTGAGATCGACTACAGCCGACCCTACATTCTTTTCGACAACGTTAGCAAGGCGTTCGGTGAAAAAGTGGTTTTGCGCGATGTAAGTTTCGACGTGAAGGCCGGAGAAACCGTTTGCATTCTAGGGCGCAGCGGCGTCGGCAAGTCTGTGTCCTTGCACCACATAATGGGATTTTTAAAGCCGGATAGCGGACGGGTGTGGGTGGCCAATGAGGACATCACCGACTACCCCGAGAAGGAGTTAGAGCGCATTCGCAAAAAGGTGACCATGGTTTTCCAGAATGGTGCCTTATTCGACTCGCTCACCGTTGGTGAAAATGTCGCCTTCCCATTGCGAGAGCGCGGTGACCTCAACGAGTCTCAGATCTACCAGATTGTCGATGGGCTTCTTGAGATGGTAAACGTAGGCGAGTATCGAGACCAGTTGCCATCAGGTTTGTCCACGGGGATGAAGCGCTCCGTGGCGATTGCACGCGCACTGGCCGCGCAACCAGAAGCGATCCTTTACGATGAGCCGACCACAATGGTTGACCCGCTCACGGCCCATTTATTAGGGAGTTTGATCAAAAAGCTGAAGTTCCAGTTGAAGCTCACGAGTATTGTGGTGACTCACGATATGGCTCTTGCAAACAAGATAGCCGAGCGCATCGTGTTCCTCCACGAAGGCAGGGTGATCTTCTTCGGCACGCCAACTGAGATGGCGCAATCCAAGCTCGAAATCGTTCGTGAGTTTCTGGAATTGGACACGCTGGATCTGGACTACTGGCGAGGGCCGAATGGTCCAGCGGCCCCGCCCCCAGCCTATTAGCTTAAAAGCCTTTCGCTACCAGTGTTCCTGCGTGGAGCTCTGATTTCCGATCCCGCGCAGTCCACTTCTCAAGATATTTCGCGACAATGTCGGTTTCGATGTTCACCGGATCGCCGGGCTTCAGCGTGCCTAAATTTGTGCATTCCACCGTGTGCGGAATGATAGCTACCGTACACCGCAGACCCTCCAGTTTGGCCACCGTCAGGCTGATGCCTTCAATCGCGATTGAGCCCTTGAACACCAGGTACTTCTCCAGGTCAGCAGTAACCTGCACGTGCAGCCAATAACCGTCAGAGTTGGCGATGCGTTCAAGTGCTTCCAAGCGTCCGACACCGTCCACGTGTCCCTGAACGATATGGCCGCCCAGCCTTGCATTTGCGGCGAGTGGCAGTTCCAGGTTGACCGAGGCACCGGGGTGAATTCTTGAAAACGAAGTGCGCACCCAAGTCTCGGGAGCAAGGTCAGCCGCAAAGGAAGTAGGCGTGATGTCGAGAGCTGTCAGGCAGACACCGCTCACGGCGCAACTGTCCCCGGTGCGAAGCTCCTTGGTGACATTCGCTGCCTCAATCACGATTCGACGATTCTCCCCGTGCTGATCAATGCGGGAGATACGTCCCACTTCTTCGATAATCCCTGTAAACATGAATTCAGCTCCTGTCAGCCCTGGGGCCGGAGTGGTTGATATGGATCACGTAAATAAGCCTCAATGGCGAAATCTTCTCCGAAGCGCTCAATCTTAACCTTGGACGAGCGCAGATCGCACCCCTCTGGCAGCCCGTTCTGTCCGACCAGCCAGGGTACGGCGCCAACTGGGCCGAAGATTCTCGGAGTGAAGAACAACATGAGCTTATCGACGACTCTTGCTCGAAGGCATGCCCAGTTCACCACAGCGCCGCCCTCGACCAGGATGCTTGTAATCTGCTCGGTCCCGAGCATCGCAAATACGCGATGGAGATCGGGACGTCCTTCATGCGGCGACTGCTCATTCGCCGAATCCGGAGGCTCAATTTCTACCTGCTGGACTCTTACCCCGCGGGATTCGAGCGCGCGTCGTTTATTCTCTTCTGCAAAAGAGCAGAACACGACGACATCATCCTGCGCGGTCTCAACCAGGCGTGAACTCAAAGGAAGGCGCAAGCGTGAGTCGAGAATCACACGTAGCAACGGACGTCGCCGTGGCAGTCCACTTCGATCGGTCAACAGCGGGTCATCCGCGATCACTGTTCCTACACCCACGAGGATGGCGTCCGATGTATGGCGCATTTCGTGCACGCGACGGCGTGCGGATTCGCCGGTGATGTAGCTCGGATTGTGCGGAGCTCCGACGACATGCATCCCAGATTCGCTTTGGCCTGCGATTTTTCCGTCGAGCGACATCGCGGCTTTGAGCGTGACAAAAGGAAGACCCGTACGAATGAACTGCGTGAAGCTCTCGTTCAGACGCTTCGCTTCAGCCTCGAGCAATCCAACCTCGACCTCAATCCCAGCGGCGCGCAGCTTGGCAAAGCCCCTACCCGCAACGACGGGATTGGGATCTTCCATGCAGCAGACCACGCGGGCAATACCAGCTTCGATCACCGCGTCCGCGCAAGGGCCGGTACGCCCGACGTGTGAACATGGCTCAAGGTTCAGATAGAGTGTATTACCGCGAGCGAGCGGACCGGCCTGCTCAATCGCAAGCACTTCTGCATGCTTACGATCTGCAAAGATGTGAGTGCCGCTGCCCACGATGCGACCACGTTCGTCAACAATGATCGCGCCCACCATCGGGTTTGGAGAAGCCAGCCCGAGCCCGCGTTTAGCGAGTTCGAGCGCTTGTTTTAGGAATAACTCGTCCGCCGAGATCGCCATCGTTTAGGAGAATAGGGAATCGACGAAGTCGACTGCGTTGAAAGGAATCAGATCCGATTGTTTTTCGCCAACTCCGACGTAGCGCACTGGCAAATTCATCTCGCGTGAAATGGCGACTACCACGCCACCCTTGGCCGTGCCATCCAGCTTCGTCAGAACAATTCCAGTGACGCCTGCCGCCTCGGTGAACACTTTTGCTTGCTGCAGTCCGTTCTGTCCGGTCGTGGCGTCCATAACCAGCAGAGTTTCGTGAGGCGCACCCGGAATAACCCGCTGCGCTGTGCGGTACATCTTTTCGAGTTCGGCCATCAGGTTCAGCTTGTTATGCAGGCGGCCAGCGGTATCCACTATGACGTAGTCGGTCTTGCGTGCCTTTGCGGCTTGCAGTGCGTCAAACAGTACCGCAGAGGGGTCTCCGCCTGGCTTTGTCTTGATCACCTCAGTGCCCGTGCGGTCACCCCAAATTTCCAATTGCTCGATAGCCGCGGCGCGGAATGTGTCGGCTGCCGCAAGCAATACGGTCTTGCCTTGTGCCCGCAGTGCGTTGGCCAATTTGCCAATGGTGGTCGTTTTCCCAACCCCATTCACTCCGACCACGAGAATGACTTCCGGGGGGTCGGCGACGACTTTTGGCTTGCTCTCGGCAGCGCTATTGAGAATTGAAAGCAGTTCCTCTTTCAAAACCCGCTTTAGTTCAGCGACGTCACCAATCTGCTTGCGATTGACCTTTTCACGCATCGCTGCCAGAACTTCTGTCGTGGTTGCAGATCCCAGGTCCGCCGAAATCAGCGTCGCCTCGAGGTCATCGAGAGTGGCGGCGTCGATTTCCTTACCAAAACTGACAACCTCCTCGATACGATCCGAGAGGTTCTCTCTGGTGCGAGACACAGCCTGCTTCATTCGTTCAAAGAACGATGTTTTCTTTTCCTCGGGCTGCTCTTGTAGGCTTCCAAATAGCGTCTGGATCATTACGTTCTCAATTATAGCGGGCGGTGCTAAACGATTGTCTCAGGTTAAACCGTGCTCAGAGCGCTTTCCTGTGTAAGCGGCCGACTCATAAGGTCGCGTATAGCGTCGCTCGGGGCCTTGCCATTCTCCAGAATCTCATTCATCTGCTCGATAATTGGCATTTCCACACCCACCGACGATGCTAGTCCCATGGCGGCCCGCGTGGTGATGACACCTTCCGCGACCATCCCGTGCATGCCAGCTATGATTTCGTCCAGTTTGCGCCCCTGGCCTAACTCAAAGCCAACGCTTCGATTACGGGAAAGGCCCCCGGTGCACGTGAGCACAAGGTCGCCCAACCCGGACAATCCAGCCATGGTTTCGGCGCGTCCACCGCAGGCAACTGCCAGTCTGGTCATTTCGGCCAGTCCACGAGTGATGAGGCCCGCCAGCGTGTTATGCCCGTAACCGACTCCGTCCACAACGCCCGCCGCGAGAGCAATAACGTTCTTCACCGCTCCGCCCAACTCAAGCCCTACAACATCATCATGCCGATAGAGGCGGAATTGCGAATCGCTGAAGGCCTCTTGTATGAGTGCTGTCAGTTCGCCGTCAGAAGATGCGACTGTTAGTGTCGTTGGATCGCCCGACGCGACTTCCCGGGCAAAGGTCGGTCCGCTTAACGCGCACAGGCGCGGATGAAAGCTGTTTTCACCTTCGCTCAGCACGTTGGTGATCACCTCTGTCATGCGCAACAGGGAATCGTTCTCTATTCCCTTTGTGGCCGAGACCAGCAGTATCTCTGGGCGTAGCAGCGGCTTCATCTGCTGCCAAACCCGGCGAACATGATGAGATGGCATCACGCTCAGGACGATGTCCGCGCCAGCGAGCGCTTCGGCCAGGATTTGGGTCGGCTCGATCGTCTCCGGCATCGGACAGCCGCTTAGAAACGGCTCGTTTACATGCTTTGTGCAGATAGACTCGACAACATCCTTTTCATATGCCCAAAGCTTTACCCGATGAACGCCACCACGCGCGAGTGCAATTGAAAGCGCTGTGCCCCACGCACCCGCACCAATTACTGCAATTCTTGCCATTGAAGACTATGCCTTTCTTGCTCCGAAGCGACTTTCAGTGCCTGCCAGAAGTCGTCCGATGTTTTGGTGGTGACGAACTATAACCAGTAATGCGACCGCTGCACACATGGCCAATGCCGGTCCCGGGAACTCGTCTCGCTGGAGCCACCACAATGCAACAGGAAAAGTTGCTGCCGCCAGAATAGAACCCAGAGAAACGTAGCGGGTGAAGGCGACGATTACGAGGAACAGGATCAATGAGATTAGAACAGCCTTCGGCGCAACAGCTAGGAACACGCCAAGACCGGTAGCTACACCCTTTCCACCTTTGAAGCTGAGCCAAACGGTGAACATGTGTCCGATCACCGCCATCAACGCCGCAAAGGCCGCGAGCGTGTGAAGTTGTGCAGGGCCAGAGGTGTTGAGCGGCAGAACTTGCACCAGGAAGACTGGCAGCCAGCCCTTGAAGGCATCGAGAACAAGTGTCGCGATCGCCAGTCCTTTACCGCCTGTTCTGGCTACGTTGGTCGCGCCGATGTTGCCGCTGCCGATCGACCGCACATCAATGCCCTGAAACACGCGCACAAGAATGTAGCCGAAGGGAATAGAGCCGAGGAGATACGAGCAGACAGCCACGGCGATCAGAGTTGAAGTGTTCATCTCACATCCACCACAAGTCGCTTACCCGGCCAGCGGGAAGCGTTCAAGCTTGCGATAGCTCGCGCCGGCAGGCGACAACTTGCTTTCATATAAAAAGAATTCGCGCGCCGTCATTGTACCGAACTCTGGCGTGGGACTCGATGACACAATTTTGGAGAGCTGTGCAAATACTTCCGAAGGGCGCTCTCCATGTATTGGGCGTGGCCGGCCCGACCCGGTGCGCGCCAGCGTCAGATGCGGAGAAAACTCTCGCTCCGGAGTGAATCCAACCGCTTCCAATGATTCATTTACCGAACGCGCCAGTCCTGCGATTTCGGGCGAATGAATACCGGCCCAGAAAATGCGCGGTGCTCGCGAGTTCGGAAAGAAACCTACCTCGGCAAGTCGTACCTGGAACTGACGAGCCTGCACAGTATGTAAGCGCTCCACGATAGGACCCGCCGATGGGACCTCGCCCAAGAACTTCAGCGTGATGTGATAATTGCTGCTCTTCACAAAGCGAACTGCTGGCAGGCGGGGTTGTAGCGTGCGCACGTAATCATCCAGCCTTTGCTGAATGTCCTCATCGATGTCCAATGCAACAAAGAGGCGCATAGTTACCTGAGCTTACGGCGCAGCATGTCGAGTGACAATTGGGTGGCGTACCAGCGAATCCGCTCGCGGTCGCCGGGGAATCTGCGCTCGACCACATCGGTGTGTTTGCCATCAGCTAAAGCAATGAACACAAGGCCAACAGGTTTTTCCGGTGTGCCGCCCGTGGGCCCAGCAATCCCCGTTATGCCGATACCAAGTGTGGTGTTGCAGCGGTGACGAATACCCTCGGCAAGCGCGGCTGCCACAGAACGGCTGACGGCTCCATCACTCGCCAGAAGGAGTGGCGGAACATTACAGAACTCGCGCTTTAACTGATCAGCATAAACGAGAGCTCCGCCAAGAAAATAGCGTGATGATCCGCTCACGCGTGTGAGCCGTTCTCCGAGCAGTCCGCCAGTACAACTCTCGGCCACCGACACGGTCGCTCCCCGCATTTGCAGAAAATATCCCACAATTTGTTCGAGCGATTCGCCGCCGGATGAGAAGACTTCATCGGCAAACTCGTCTTCGAGCAGCGAAGCGAGTTTCTCAACCTTTGCTTCCGCCTCCTCTTGGCTTGTAGCCCGTGCCTTCAAATGGAACTGCACCTCGCCAGCCTTAGCCAGAATCGTCGTTTGAATGTCCGGAAATTGCTTGTAGATTTTCGCCGCGCGTTGATCGGCGGTGGATTCCGCCACCATAGCGAGTTTCAACTCACAGGTCGCAAGGTGCTCCTCAGGCAGCACAAGCTTCAGGCGCTCGAAGCAGTGATCGTTGAACATACCTTCGAGCTCAAACGGCGGACCGGGAAGCAGGATCACGATGCGACGCTGCCCCTCGTAGCTAGTATCGATCCACTGACCGGGAGCACTCCCGCGTGGATTCTTTAGAAGTTCCGCTCCCTGAATGTAGTCGGCCTGCTTGACGTTGTTCTCAGCGATCCTCATTCGCAAGCTGGCAGCACGGGCATAAAGCGCCGCTACCATCTCGTGATCGCGTCGCAGTTCGCGGCCCAAAGCCTCTGCGACGCACTCGCGCGTGAGGTCATCCTCGGTAGGCCCAAGGCCACCGGAAAAAAGCACAATCTGAGCTCTCGACAGAGCAATACGGCAGGCGTTCAGCAGATGTTCTGGACGATCGCCAACAATCGTCTTGAAAGTGACTTCCACTCCAAGCTCATTGAGGCGTCTCGTCAGAAACAGGGAATTTGTGTCCTGACGAAATGGCGTCAACATCTCGGAGCCAACAGCTACGATCTCAGCATTCACATTAACAGTGTAAACCGAACACTCCTATGCCAAAGCAGTTATCAGGCAGCATGTCCCGTTCGCCAAACAACCACCCACTTCAGCGCACTGTAATGCTCACTGAACTGCTGAACGCGCCATTGTTGTCCCAGCCCTTCACAACGATCTTATGGATACCGGTCGCCAGCGTGTACTGCTTGTAGATCTTCGAAGTGCTCACGCTTGTTCGCAGCACGCCGTCGATGTACACCTGCAACGCTTTCAGGCTCGTGGAAAGGGCGGCCGCTGATACTGTCACCGGATTGCTCACCGTGTTGCCATTCGTAGGCGAGCAAATGTGGACTGTCCGATTCACCGTGGCTGTGCACGTCGGGGCGGCAACAGTGATAGTGAAACTGCTACTGAATGGGCCAGATTGGTTCCATGCCTTGGTCGTCAGCTTATGAGTGCCTAATGGCAAGGTGAGCAGCGTGCTGATTCGGTCGTCTCCGGTTGTAAACGCCGAACTTGAATCCACGTACACCTTCATGCCACTGATTGCCGTTGTTGACCGTGGTGTCGCGAGAATCCTCACTGGGTTCGTAACTGTACTTCCAGCCGTGGGTGCACAGACGTGAACTATAGAACTCGACGGCAGGGAACACGTAGGGATTCCCGAAGTTGTGTTCAGAAACAGATACACGTACCCGAGGTGATCGACGGCAGCGAAATCCATCCGGCCATCTTTGTTGAAATCGCCCGTGACCAGCGAAAACAGTGAACCGGGTGTAGACATCACCGCAGTTGGCGTGTTGAATGTGCCATTCGCGTTCTGGGTTGTAATCGAGACTCCATACCAGTCATACGGAGCAGCGAAGGGAGACGCTGTGGCGCTCACCACTACATCCTTCAGCCCGTCGTTGTTGAAGTCTGCCGCGGCTGCGGAAAACGGTACGGAGTAATCAGCTGGCTGAGGGTAGGCATCCGGCAGACCTATGCTGCGCGGTGTCCCGTGCCCGGGGTTGTAGATGACGTTCGTGCCGTAGCAGGGAGTGTGGCATCCCGAGAACGGCAGCAGGTAGTCCAGATACCCATCCTGGTTCACATCGGCCAGAGTCAACTGGTTGGCAATGGTGAAGATTCCTAGATCGACATTCTGAAACGAGCCTCCACCATTGTTTCGGACGTACCCGTATGCTCCGAGTTCCACGTCGCTTCCGCCACAACACTCAGTAAACGCGATATCCGCGCGGTTATCGCCATTCAGGTCCCCTACCGCAATGCTGGTCACGAAATAGCCCGCTTCATAGGATTCCGGCACGTGCCCGATATGATTGAGTGTCTGTGCGCGAACAAACCCTCCGGCTCCATTGCCGTAAAGCAACGTGAGGTGATTGTTTGCAACTGTATTTCCTCCACTATTCGTTTCCGTTGTAGCCCAGAGGGTCACAATGTCAGGATTCCCGTCGCGATCCATGTCACCGGTCGCGATAGCAGTGGGGTTTGTACCAGCGCCGGAGAGCGCTGGTTGAACACGGAACGTACCATCGCCGTTTCCGAGCAGAAGTATGACCTGCGAAGTGTTGTTGGTCGGGTGATTCAGCACAACGAGGTCTGGCTTTCCGTCACGATTGAAGTCAGCCACCGCTAGATCAGTGAGGTGAGTCCCAGCATTTGTGTCAATTCGACGGAATGTCCCATCCCCGTTGCCCAATAGGACCGTAACAGAGCCGTCGCTGTTGGCAGTTGCCAGGTCTGCCACGCCGTCATTGTTGAAATCGGCGCGCACCAATCTCATGGGGCCGCGACCCGTCGCCAGTTGAGTTTGGGCAAAAGAAACGGCGAATGCCGCCACCGGGAAGAGAATGGCAAGGAAACAGCAGAACACTAAAACACGCCGCGTCACGAAATACCTCAGCGAAGCAAGACAGGACCTCGCTCAAGCAGAGATTCGAGGGAATAAAGACAGGTTGTACATCACTACCTGAGCCTCTCCCACCCGAAAGGGAACTGCACCTCAACAGGATTCATACGTCGTTGTTGCGTGTGTAAGGCCAGAGTTTTCAGTCAGAACTGGGGAGCGTGCCGTACCAGTGAACCCCGGATGTGACAGAAGTCACAGTGACATGAGAGGTGAGTCACCGAAAAAGCAGTTCACAACCCCTATTGTTCAAACCGGACTGAATGGGTCCAGTTTGTCGTCATAACCTATGCAACTAACCCGTGCCGCCGATTATGCAGTTCGCGTGATGATTCACCTGGCCTCTCAGCCAGAGGGTGCCATTGTTTCTAAGAAGCTTCTCGCGCAAGCTGCCGATGCTCCCGAGAGCTTCCTCTCCAAAATCCTTCAATCACTTGCTCGTGCAGGAATGATTCAGACCAGGCGTGGGGTGGAAGGTGGATTCTCGCTTTTGCCTCGTGGAATTCAAGCTTCGATGCTCGATGTAGTTGAGTGCATCGATGGACCTATTGCGCTGAATGTTTGCGTCACCTCTGGAACGTCATGCCGACGTCAGAGCAAGTGTGCAGCGCACAACGTTTGGGTTCGTGCCCAAGCGGCAATGCTTGCTGTTCTACAAGAAGCAAAAATCTCTGAAATGAGTTCCGCTCGGACACTTTGTGAGTCCGGGGCAGAACTGTCACGAGTCATCGACTGCGCAAGCACTACTATGACGTGTGTTGATGACCTCTCGCCGAAACCGAAATGCAACACGCGCACGCGGTCATCTTGCGAGGTGGCGTCGTACGCGTTAACACAGAACTCAAATTCCGAAATCTAGATGGGGTGGACTATGGACTCCGCCGTATTGATACATCGATTACATTTTGCGTTTACGGTTACGTTTCATTATCTCTTTCCGCAGTTAACGATGGGCTTGGCTCCCTTGGTTGTGGCGCTTAAGACCATCGGCGTTTGGAAGGACGATGAGCGGTTTAACAAGGCAGCGCGCTTCTGGGCCAAGATCTTTGGAATCAGTTTCGTGTTCGGTGTCGTCACTGGCATCCCGATGGAATTCCAATTCGGCACCAATTGGTCCCATTTCTCGAAATACGCTGGTGGCGTTATTGGACAGACGCTCGCGATGGAAGGCACTTTTGCTTTCTTTCTTGAGTCTGCCTTCCTTGGTCTTTTCCTGTTCGGAGAAAAGCGCCTGAGCAAGATGGCTCACTGGTGGACGGGCGTAGCGGTGTTTCTAGGTTCGTGGCTCTCGGGTTACTTCATCGTTGCCACCGATGCTTGGATGCAGCATCCAGTGGCTTATCGCACGACCGCTGATGGGGCTGTGACGCTGACCAGCTTCTGGGGACTTGTTCTGAACCCCTGGGCTATCTGGCAATATGCGCACAACATGGCGGGAGCTGCCGTCACTGGCGCATTCGTAATGGCCGCCGTGGGTGCCTATTACGTGCTCAGCTCGAAATACGTTGAGCAGGGCAAGATATTTCTGAAGGTCGGCGTGATCTCGGGAATCGTTTCCTCTCTGCTCGTGATCGGTCCCACGGGCGACGGTCAAGGACGCAACTTGGCCGCGTATCAGCCTGCTTCGCTTGCCGCGATGGAAGCTCACTTCGACACGAAGACTGCGGACCTCGTCATTCTTGGCCAACCAAACGTTGACAAGAAGACAATCGATAATCCGCTAGTCGTTCCCAAGGCGCTCAGCTTCCTCGTGAGCCGCGATTGGAACGCGAAGGTTAGCGGTCTGAGCGCATTCCCCGAATCGGAATGGCCAACCAGCATCCCGTTGCTGTATTACGCGTACCACATCATGGTCGGCCTGGGCACGATTTTCATGGCCATCATGGCGATCTCCGGTATTCAGTTGTGGCGCAAGAAATTGCACGAGACGAAATGGTTGCTGTGGGTGGTCATGCTTAGTTTCCCGCTGCCTTTCATCGCCAACACCGCTGGTTGGATGACGGCGGAGATTGGCCGCCAGCCATACCTCGTCTACGGACTGATGCGCACGATCGACGGCTTCTCGAAGACTGTGTCGGCCTCCAACGTTTGGTTCACCTTGCTCGGATTCCTGGGCATGTACACCCTGCTGGCGATTTTGTTCCTATTTCTGGTGCAAAGGGAACTCGCGCACGGGCCGGAGCATGTGGAGGCTGTTGAACCCGCTCGCGTTGTGAGCGGAAAAGCCGCTCTTGCGGGGAGGAACTAATATGGGATTTCTCTGGTTTGCGATTATCTCCGTAATGCTCACCTGCTACGTCATCCTGGACGGCTTTGACATCGGGGCTGGTGCGCTTCACCTAATTCTCGGACGTACTGACGAAGAGCGCAGGAAAATTATGCGTTCCATCGGTCCTGTGTGGGATGGCAATGAGGTTTGGTTGCTGGCAACGGGCGGCGTGCTTTACTTTGTCTTCCCGCAACTTTATGCATCGAGTTTCAGCGGCTTCTATCTGCCTCTGATGATGGTGCTTTGGTTGCTGATGATGCGCGCTATCGGACTTGAGTTCCGCACGCATATCGAAGACAGCATTTGGGCCAGCTTTTTCGACGCAGTGTTTTCGATTGGCAGTCTGCTGCTCGCCATTTTCTACGGAGCAGCGTTGGGAAATGTAGTGCGCGGTTTGCCTCTTGGGCCGGATCACTACTTCTTCCTGCCATTGTGGACCAACTGGCGCGTAGGTGCGAACCCTGGAGTTCTAGATTGGTACACGGTGCTTTCTGGCGTAGTAGCGCTGGTTGCGCTTGCGATGCATGGTGCCAACTACCTGGTCGTAAAGACCGATGGCGCCCTGAACCAGCGAGCACGCAAGACTTCTCTCCTGCTAACTCCGGTTCTGATCGTGCTTACGCTTCTGAGCTTGGTCGCGACGCTTTCAATTCATCCCAACCTGCTCGCGAATTACAACGCATTGCCGATCGGATACGCCATTCCAGTGCTGGTTTTCGCCAGCTTGGTAGGGGTGATCGTCTTCCAGAAGCAGGGCAAGGAAGTCGCTGCCTTTGTCTCGGGTGCGCTATATCTGGCCTTCATGCTGGTCGGGGCCGTGTACTCGCTCTACCCGGTTATCCTGCCCGGCGTGG
This sequence comes from Koromonas humicola, assembly GCF_059726255.1. Classification (NCBI taxonomy): domain Bacteria; kingdom Pseudomonadati; phylum Acidobacteriota; class Terriglobia; order Terriglobales; family Koromonadaceae; genus Koromonas; species Koromonas humicola. The sequence goes on along the minus strand of NZ_AP040873.1, from coordinate 1,961,136 downwards.
ATCCGCAGTACAACCTGACAGTCCAGAACTCGATCACTGCTACCTACGCGCTGCAGGTCGGGCTACGTTGGTGGCTCGTCGGCATTGTGATCGCGCTCGGGTATTTCGTGTTCCTGTATCGCATGTTCCGCGGCAAGGTCGTAGTGGAATCTCATACTGGATACGGTGAATAAACAGTTTGCAGTCGCAGCAGTCGCAATAGAGGCCGCCTTTCGGGGCGGCCTTTCTCTTGTGTTCTACGGTTTCTGCGTCGGACGAAGGACAATTTCGCTGATGAATGATTGGGGCCGCTGGGTCACGATCGTGGCGACAGCATGGGCGACATCGGCTGGAGTAAGCATTCTCTCAACGTCTCGTCCCGTGTGCTCCGAGAACTCGGTATTCACCGATCCGGGAGACACCACGCTCACCCGGATGTTGCTGGCCCGCAGTTCCTCAGCCAGGGAATAGGTCAACCCGTTCAAACCCCATTTGCTCGCCGCATAAATCGCCGCATTCGGCAGAGGATTCCTCCCTGCGATCGACGAGATGTTGATAATGTGCCCGCGTCCGAGTTTTATCATCCCGGGAGCGAAGGCCTTCACTGCAAAGAACACTCCTCGCAGGTTGGTATTCATAATCCGGTTCCAGTCTTCTGCCGTGCAGTCGAGCAGCTTTCTGCCGGTAAGGCCAATTCCCGCACAGTTGACCAGAACCTCTGCTGACCCGCTCTGGGTCTCGATCTCGTTTGCGACCTGCGCTACCTCTATTTCGTTTTCAAGATCACAGACCTTTGCTGTGCAGACGCCGCCCTTATCCGAGATCGCTTTCGACACAGCCTTGAGCCGCTCGCGATCTCGACCGAGGATAATGGTCGCGAAGCCCAATTCTGCAAGCTTTGCTGCGATGGATGCCCCGATGCCTCGGCTGCCTCCGGTTATGACGGCAACTGGTGAGGAATCTAAGTGTTTCATGTATCTCCCTCTTGAAGAATTCTGTTATCAGAAACTAGGATTCTAGGTGGCATTTGCGATGACGCATTCAGAAATTCTGGCACCTGCATCCAGGCTGTTCTTGTTCGGGAACTATATGCTGCTAGGATACTTGCCTTAACTGCCTGTGCGTCCCTATAATCGCGTTCTCAGCGCAATGCGCTAGTTCGCTGATTCGAATACCGCCTTCTGTTGTATCCGGCAGCGTCCGTTTGTACATCTTACGGAGCGGCTGTCGTGGTTATGTCGCAGATTCCGCATAGTTCTTAAGGAGCAAGAGAATGAAGAAGTCCCTTATTGTGTTGTTGCTTGCTGCCGCCAGCGTGGCAGTGCAAGCGCAGGCCGCCCCTGCGGGACAGCAGCAACCTGCGCCGGGAGCGCCCGCCCCAGGAGAGCAGCAGAAGAAAGTCATTCAGGACCCGAACGAGTACAACGCTTATGTTGCTGCGGTCAACGCTACTGACCCGACACAGAAAGCTCAGATGATGGAGAGCTATCTCCAGACCTATCCAAATTCAGTGATGAAGGAAGATGGCCTGGAACTTCTCCTCAAAACCTATCAGCAACTCAATAATGCTCCGCAGATCAAGGCGACCGCGCAGCGCCTGCTACAGGTGAATCCTAATAACCTGACAGCCCTTGCGCTGCTCAGCTACTTGGATCGCGCACAGGCTCAGGCAGGCGGACCGGATGCGGCCACCGCTTTGCAGGAAGCCGGAGAACTTGGCAAACGTGGTTTGCAGGCTCTGGAAACTGCAAAAAAGCCTGAAGGTTACAACGATGATCAGTGGAACCAGATGAAGAATTCGTTCCGCGTGATCTATCTCGGTTCGGTCGGACATGCCGCTCTTCAGGCGAAGGATTACCCGACCGCTCAGCAGAACTTGAAGGAAGTCGTAGCCGCGCAGCCAAATGATGTAAACAGCATCTACCTGCTCGCGCTCTCCTATCTCACGCCGAAGCCGCCTGTGGTCGATGGCCTGTTCTGGATCGCCAGAGCTGCGGCCGTCTCCGGAAACCAGCAGCTGCTCGCCTACGCGAAGAGTCAGTATGCTCGTTATCACGGTGGAGACGCTGGTTTTGACGAATTGCTGAGCACCGCGAAGAACGACACTACGATCCCCTCGGGGTTCACAGTGGCTCCCGCGCCGTCTCCTGCCGATCAAGCAGCCGACATGCTGAAGAAGAGCACCCCCGAGAAGCTGTCCTTTGCCGAGTGGCAGTTCATTTTGACCAGCGGCAATCAGCAAGCCAGCCAGCAGGTTTGGACGGCAATCAAGGGTAAGCCGGTGCAACTCGTTGCGGCTGTCGTTGAGGGCGGACGTGACTCGTTGAGACTGGCCGGGAGTGCGGATGACATCGAGGCCAAGAAAGCTGACATAACTCTCACCTTGAAAGAACCATTGCCAGCAGCACGTGTGCCGAAGCCGGGCACTCAGGTCGTTGTGCAGGGCGTTCCAAGCGAATACACCGCTCAAGGCGACGCTTTCAACCTCACCTTCACGAACGGAGAGGTTCTGAAGGGCTTGCCTGAAGCTGGCACTACGACAAAGAAGCCAGCTGCAGGTGCACGGAAAACGCGATAAGCGGATTTTTGTCTCAGTAAGGGACGGCGATTTACTCGTCGTCCCTTTTTTGTCCGCCCAAAGCAAATTGCTTGCAAAAGCATCGGGCCGCTCGAGGGCGGCCCTTATCGGTGCGTTGCTGGGTTGGTGATGTTTGCTAGCGTGCGACTTTCTTTTCCATTGCGAGGGGGCGTTCGCTCTTCGGAGGACGCCGTGCGCCCGCGCGTACAGCGCGCACATCCAATTCCAGCTCTGCGATGGTGCGACTCAATGTATTGCGATGCATGCCTAGCTGTTTAGCCGCCTTACATTGGTTGCCATTGTTCTGCTCCAGCACTGTAAGGATGAACCGCTTTCTGAACTCACGCACAGCCTCTGAGTAGAGGATGCCGCTCTGGTACATCTGCGATATAAGAGCCTCAAGTTGGTCCTTCACCGAGGGCCTCTCTTTCCTAAAATCTAATAAAGTATGAATTGCTCGGGCTAACCCAAGCCTGACTACGTCTTATAAATCTGTGGTCGTTAAAGCACATCGACCTTTTGATGTCCTGTCGCACCGGAGCTATCGTGTTTTTGATCCAGCGTTTTCAGGCCATCACGAAATCTAGTTTTGAAGTCCCCAGGACCGGCATAGATCGCCGCCCGCCCTGCGACCAGAAAATATTGCGCGAAGCTGGATTTGGCCAAGGCGGTAGAAGTCGGTAAGAAACTCGCCATCACCATTACCAGCACCATCACTACCAGAGCCCCCCGGAGGAATCCGAAGGCTGCACCGAGCAGGCGGTCAAACCAGCGAAGTCCCACACTCTTTGTGGCCCATCGCGCAATCCGTCCAGCGACTCCGGCGAGGATGATAATTGCAATAAAGATCAACAAGAACCCCGCGCCGCTTGCGACTACGTCGCTCTTGACGTATGGGGCAATGTACTTCGCCGCAACTGGATATTCCCAAGCTGCCACAATGTAACCGAACACTGTGCCGACCAGCGAAAACAGTTCAAATACAAATCCCTGCGCTGCGGCATGGACTGCCGATAGCACCAGGATCCCAGCAATCAGCCAGTCCAAGCCGTTCATGACGTTCAGCCTCGGGGAAGTTCTTTCCCCGTAAGTCGCCGATAGGCTTCCACGTATTTCGCGCTTGTGTTCTTTTGCACTTCTTCCGGTAGGGCCGGAGCTGGCGGCTTTTTCTCCCAGCGAATCTGTTCTAGGTAGTCGCGCACGTATTGCTTGTCGTAGCTGAACTGCGCCTTGCCGGGCGCGTAACTATCCGCGGGCCAGAACCGCGAAGAATCAGGAGTCAGGACCTCATCCGCTAAAATGATTCCGCTTGAGGTCTGGCCAAACTCAAACTTCGTGTCAGCGATGATGATGCCTTTCGTTGCGGCGTAGTCCGCGGCCTTCTTGTAAATCGCGAGACTCAGGGTGCGCAACGACTCGCTATCAGCAGAGCCGACATGCTTCACCATTTCGTCGAACGAGATGTTTTCGTCGTGCCCGCTTGCGGCTTTAGTCGCTGGCGTAAAGATCGGCTCTGGAAGCTTATCGCTCTCGCGCAAACCCCTGGGGAGCTGAATGCCGCACACAGCACCAGTCTGCTGATATTCTTTCCAACCTGAGCCGACCAAGTATCCGCGAACGACACACTCCACCGGATACATATCCGCGCGTACAACTAGCATTGATCGGCCCCGCAACTCGCGCTCGTACTTCTTCAGCGGTTCCGGATACTGATCAACATTGGCCGTCACCAGGTGGTTGGGTACAACGTCCTTCAGGAAATCAAACCAGAACAACGAGAGCTGTGTCAGTACTCGTCCTTTCTCGGGAATGCCCGAAGCAAGGACGTAATCAAATGCAGAGATCCGGTCCGTGGCAACGAAGAGCAAGTGCTCGTTGTCGACACGATACACGTCGCGAACCTTTCCGCTGGCATGAAGTTCAAGGTCAGGGAAGTCGGTCCGAAGAAGAATATTGTCGCTAGGTTTGGTAGTCACGGTGGTTTCGAACGATTCGAGAAACGATTCTAAACAGTGAGCCGATTTTGTCAATGCAGCTTTTCAGTCGTCGATTTGTGAAGGAGTTAGGAGACGGCGCGCTCCAAATTAAAGTTCTCAAAGCCAGTAAACACGCGGGCTTCAGCGCGCATCACGATTGGGAGATAAAACTTGCGAACGCGGAAACTCCTGAATCACATTTCACGGCTTTGACGCAACCGATTGATGGTAACGGGCCGCGTGAGGAGGGAGAAACTGGCGCTCAAAGCTGAGCGCCAGTTCGCATTTCTAAGCAGTGGCGGCTTGTGGTTGCTCTTGCTCGGCTCCGAAGCGCACGCTTACGATGCGTGATACGCCCGGTTCCTGCATCGTTACGCCATACATCACTGGGGCCATGCTCATCGTCTTCTTGTGGTGCGTAATGACGATGAACTGTGTTTCGAGGCTCATCTCGCGCACCAGTTCTCCGAAGCGCGTTACGTTAGCTTCATCGAGAGGTGCATCGACTTCGTCCAGGATGCAGAATGGCGCAGGCGCAAACTGGAAGATTCCGACGAGCAGGGATAGAGCGGTAAGCGCCTTCTCTCCGCCAGAAAGCAGCAACACGTTCTGCAGTTTCTTACCCGGAGGCGAGGCCACGATATCGATTCCGCTCTCGGCCGTGTTCTCCTCATCCGTCAACTTCATCCAAGCCTCACCGCCTCCAAATAGCTTTTTGAAGGTCCGCGTGAAGTTCTCGTTGATGATTGCGAAGGCTTCGTTAAACTTGCCGCGCGAAATCTCCTCGATTTCCTTGATTGTGTTGTGTGTATTCTCGATGGACTCAAGCAAGTCTTTGCGCTGGGTCTCAAGGAACTCGTGACGCTGAGCGGTCTCGGTGTATTCCTCGAGAGCCATCATGTTCACCGGCCCCATTCCCTCCAGCCTCGCGCGCATCTCGCGATACTTCGCATCTGTCGCCACCAACTCTTCGCCTGTCTGATAGACGAGCGATTCGTCAGCTAACAACTCGTCACGAGTCTGGCTCAACTCCTGCACGCAAGTCTCTACCAGGTGCTCAATGTCACTGCCTGTCTTAGCTGCCTGCGCGCTCAACTCTCCGCGACGATCGCGTACTTGATCGAGCACTTCACGAGCGGATTTCAATTCAAGTTCAATCGCTGCAAGTCGCGCCCGAACCTCTTCGCTCTCAAGAGCCAATGCCTTTTCACGTGCTTCTGCCTGTTCGCGCTCGCTTTGCCATTCAACCAGCTTCGATGCAAGCAACTCGTTCTCTTGCTCGCGCTGAGCTTTCTCTGCGGCTGCGCCTTCCATCTGCGACTGTAGGGAATTTACTCGCTGATTTACTTCCGCGACCATCGACTGGATTCTCGCCAGCGATGCTGCGGCGGCGCGGCGGCGTTCCTCTAGTCCAGCCACGCGGGCCATGACTTCGCTCGCAGACTGGGCGGCGGCGTCGCGTGCCTGGCGCAATTCTGCTACGTTTGCCTGCGCCGCGCTCATTTGAGCTTCGAGTTGCAGACGCTTGTTCTCCTGCTGCTCGAGTTCCGCTTGGCGTTCGTCGATGAAAGCTTCGCGGCTCTGGCGCTCACCCGACAAGCGCTGCAGTTCGCGCTCGTAGCCCGACATGCGATCGCGCACCCGTGCCATCTCGCTTTCCAGTTGACGCAGGCTGTGACCGCTAGTCATCACCTTCTGCTCAGAATCTCTGCGTTCGGCTTCCAACTGGTCCAGCAGGGAAGTAAGCGCTTGGATTTCGCTTCCGAGCACAGCAACCTTGTTCTCTTGTGCCGAGAGAGAACGTCCGAGAGCCTCAATCTGATGCTGCACTTCGCGCAGTTCGCGCTTCATCTGCAGCGGACCTTCAGCGAGTTTCTTGCCTCCGGTAACGGTCACGTTGTGGAAGCATTCGCCCGTCAGCGACAGATAGAACGCATCGGGATTTTCAAGCGCCAACGCGCGGCCAGTTTCAGCATCCGGCACGATGTATCCATTGCCGAGCTTCGGCAGGATCACTTCGAGGGAACTGCCGAAGTTCTCGGGCACTCGAATGCAATCCTTTAGCGGAATAACGCGATCTTCGCGGAGGTGTCGCCGCATGCTCTCGTCGAACACGAAACTGAATTTCGCTTGCGAATCGTCAGGGTGAACAAGGAACGTGGCTCGTCCTTCGACGTCACTGCGCAGGAGGTTCAATCCTTCATTCGCTGCATTCCAGGACTTCACGACGATGAAGTTCAACTCGTCGCGCAAGAACTCGTCCACAACTCCTTCGTACTTGTCTTCAACTTCGATGAAGTCGGCGAGTACTCCTACTGGAGTGTTATCTCCGTTTAGTTGGCCTGAGCGGAGAAGCTTACGAACCGATTCCGTCGAGAAGCCATGCTCCTTGATGACGGCTTCGAGCGATGCGCGACGGCCCTGCAGTTTGGCCGATTCCGACCGCATCGAGTCCATCTGTCTTTTAGCCTCGACCTCTTCAGTTCGCTTCTGCGAGATCTGCGCCCTCGTCTCGGTGAGCCGTGCTGTGATCGCTTTCGAGCGCTCCGTCGCCGATTCAAACTCCAGGCTGATCTGTCCGCGCTGTCCGCCGAAGGACTCCACCTGCTGATTGGCGGAACTCAATTCCTGTTGCAGTCGCTCGGTCTCGCGCTCCAGTGCAGCGATGCGCTCCTCGGCCTGAGTGATGCGGTTACGAACGGCGGATGCGGCGTTGATGGCGTCGAGCATCTGACGGCGTTGCTGCTCTTGATTGCGCTCTACTTCCATCAAGCGTTGCGCAGCCTGTTGTGACTCCGTCTGGCGCTGATTACGTTCCTGCTGCGCGTTGGCCACGTCTGCAGCAGCACTTTCGAGCACCTGCTGATTGGCCGCGAGTTCGTCCTCAAGACGCTTCAACTGCGCGCTCGAACTGCTTGCCTCAGCTTCGGCAGCAGCGGCACGCGCAGTAAGTTCGGCACAGCGTTCTTCGTTATTGCGACGGCGAGCGGTGGCTCGCTCCATCTCCAAGCCGACTTGATTCAGTCGCTCGCGAGTTTTCTTTGCTTCGGAATCGATCGCGTAGCCGTGTTGTGTACGTTCCGCAAACTCGGCATCCATCGCCTGAACAGCTTCGCTGCGGGTATGCAATTCTTCCGTGAGCTGGTTCAGTTCTTCGTCAAGCTTCTTGGCCTGAGACTCAAGCTCCGTGAAACGGCTCGCAAGCACAATCCGCAGTTGGACGCGCATTTCGTCGCGCAGCTTGGCATAGCGTTCCGCTTTCGCAGCTTGCCGCTTCAGCGAATTCATCTGCCGCGTAACTTCGTCGAAGATGTCATTGATACGCGCGAGGTTCTGCTTCGCATCTGCCAAACGTGCTTCTGCAAGGCGCTTTCGCGTCTTGAATTTCGTAATGCCTGCGGCTTCTTCGATGATGTTTCTACGGTCAGTTGGCTTCGAACTCAGAATCTGCCCAATGCGTCCCTGCTCAATCAAGGCGTATGACTCGGGACCAAGGCCGGTGCCCATAAAGATATCCTGAATATCGCGCAAGCGGCAGAGTTTCCCATTCAGCAGGTATTCGCTTTCTCCGCTGCGGAACAGGCGGCGCGTTACAGCGATCTCGCCCTTTTTGAACGTGGTCTTGAACTTACGACGCCGAATCTTCAGCACCACTTGCGTGCCGCCCGCCGAAGTCTCACCACCTTGGTCCCCGGAAGCCGAAGCCTCCGGAGACACAGAGGAAGCTCCATCGCCTGCGGAAGGTGACGGAGAAACCCCCTGGACGTCTGCGAGTGCAGTGCCAGGGGTGGCGGCGGAAAGATCGTTGCCAGACGCAGTTGCTGCCGGGATCTCGATTTCGTCGGTTTGGCCGGGGCGCACCTCTTCGGTGTATTCCTCAACATCGCGCTCGCGCTGTGCGCGGAGCGTGGCCTCGTCCCAGTCTTCAGGCATGTCGTCCTGAATGTCGATTACTGGCGCATCAATTTTGCCTTCGTACACGTGCGGATCGACCAGATGCAGAGTCACTTCGGCCATGCCCGTAGGCTTGCGCTCACGCGTACCGGCGAAAATGACGTCCGTCATGTGCGCGCCGCGCAGGCTCTTGGCGCTCTGTTCGCCGAGAACCCAGCTAATCGCGTCCGAAATGTTCGATTTACCGCAACCGTTGGGACCAACGATGGCCGCGATGCCGTCACCGGGGAACCTCAACTCGGTGCGATCGCAAAAGGACTTAAAGCCCAGGATCTGAAGCTTTTTCAGTTTCAGCAACTGTGTACTCCTTGCGCCCGGTTCTCAAATTCGGGCCTTGTTCTCGCGCTCGCCGCCGGGCCTGACTGCTGCCTCCGCAAATCGGCGGTCTGCTGGTAATGAGGGCCGCCTCGGCTGGAAGCTGCCCTGTGTGCCCTTGCCATGCGAGATAGTTTCGTATCCCGATCCGCTTTGGGCACTGCGCGAGTGGTGGCTGGTAACTCGGAAGATCCGAGCCCTCCCAGGCCTTTTGAGCGGGGAGGTCCGCCTCGCAAGTTGATGCCACTCTATCGAGCGCCCAGTAGGGGAGTCAAGAGACAAAACCCCATTTGTTGTGGTTACCTGTGTAAAAGCCCCATATATGCACCTGATGTGCAGCAACAAACGATCGTCTGCACCTATAGCCGTGCAGAAGCGTATTGGCGCACGTCATCTGTCACAATCAAAATGTGTGGGGAAGAGGTCGAAGGAGAACTACAGAGCCTTTTCAGACTATGTGGACTTGCGAGTAAAACGCAAGAAGCTGAATTGTGGTGGCACGAAAGGAAAAGCCCGGCTTTCACCGGGCCTGTTGCGGAACCAGATCTCTACTTCTCGCCTAGGATCGACAGGAACCGGACAACCGACTCGATTCCCCTGTAGAAGTTCGGAATATGGAACTTCTCATTTGGCGCATGGATGTTGTCATCAGGAAGGCCGAGCCCCATCATCACCGAAGGAATCTTCAGATCGTTTCGGAACTGTCCCACGATCGGGATTGATCCACCGGAACGTGTGTACACCGTGTCCTTCCGAAAGACTTCATGTAGCGCTTCATTCGCGGCTCTGATGTAATCGTTGTCGGTACTGACGACCACAGCCTTGCCCTTGGAATGCACCTTGATGTTGAGCTGAATGCCGATCGGCTTGATCGAGTTCACGTAGCTCGTGAGCTTCTGCAAGATGTCATCTGGGTTCTGGTTGGGAACCATTCGCATGGAGATCTTTGCCGAGGCCTTTGCCGGAATCACCGTCTTAGCACCTGCTCCCGTGAAACCTCCCGGCATGCCGTGCACTTCAAGTGTCGGCCGCGCCCATGTCCGATAGAGTACGGAATAGTCCTTCTCACCCGTCAGTTCCGTCGAGCCCACCTCTGTTTTGCGGTAGTGCTCTTCATCAAACGGGAGCGATTCCCATGCTTTCAATTCATCATTCGTCGGAGCTTGGACGTCGTCGTAGAAGCCGGGAATCAGGACACGTCCACTCTCATCCTTCAACTTCGTGATGATCTCGCAGAGCGCAAAAAGAGGATTCGGAGCCGCGCCACCATACACCCCCGAGTGCAAATCAGTAGCAGCGCCTCGCGCTTCAATTTCCGTGTAGAGCATGCCGCGCAGGCCTACGCATAAGGTAGGCAGGTCGGGAGCGAACAATTCCGTATCGCAAATGAGCGCCACGTCTGATTTCAAATGATCGCTGTGCTCGTGGACGAATTTCTCGATTGCTTCGCCACCGACTTCTTCTTCGCCCTCAAACAGCACTCTCACATTTACTGGCAGCTTGCCGTCTGCTGCAAATAAAGACTCCAGAGCCTTGATCTGCATCCAGAGTTGGCCTTTGTCATCCACTGCGCCACGCGCATACAGGTTCTGATTACGTTCAGTCGGCTCAAACGGAGGAGAGACCCACTCGTCCAAAGGTTCTGTTGGTTGTACGTCGTAGTGCGCATAGATCAGAACGGTAGGCTTTCCTTTTGCGTGAAGCCAGTCGCCATAAACGAGCGGATGTCCTGCGGTCTCGATGAGCTCCACGTTCTCTATTCCAATACGTTTCAGCTCCGTCCCGATGAATGCGGCGGCCTTGTCGATGTCGCTTCGATGTTCTGGAAGAGTGCTGATGCTTGGGATGCGGAGTAGTTCCTTCAACTCTTCAAGGAAGCGCTTTTCGTTTTCCTTGGCGAATGAGATCGCAGGCGATGCCATGATAGGGAAGTCCTTTCTCAACGTGAATCGAACTGGAGAGTATAGCATCGCCGCTCATCGTGTTTGCCTCACTGGCAAGCGAAGCGGGCCGCGCATTGAATCACGAAAAGCGCTGCGGTGAGAATCGTTCCAGCGAAACTGGTGATGAACCGGTCAGTATCACTGAGGCAATCACTTCTGCTGTTACCGGCGCCAAGAGGATTCCATCGCGATAATGGCCCGTCGCTGCGAAGTAGCCGGGCAGAGCTGTCGCACCAAGTAATGGAAGGTTGTCGGGAGTTCCCGGGCGAAGCCCTGTCCATGCCTCAGCAATCTTAGCTTCCGCAAACTCGGGAATGAGTCTCGCAGCGGCTGCTTGTAGGCGTTTCACACGATAACTATTCAGCGACTTATCAAATCCAGCCGGTTCAACAGTGCTGCCCACAACATAGCGTCCGTTTGTGCGCGGAATGATGTAGCACCATCGCGAGCGGAGGACATGTCGAAGGACTCGCCGTTGCTCGCGCTCCGGTACACTCATCTGAAGCTCTTCCGGAAATGCGAGAGCCACCATATGTCCCTTAACCGGCGACGTAGGCAGCCTTACGCCCGATCCCGCGATCTGCGAAGCCCAAGCGCCCGCGCAATTCACAACGGCATGTGCATGGTATACAGCTTCGTTTGTGCGGACGCCTACTGCTTTGCCGTTCTGTACTTCAATCTTCTGCACGGTTTCGTTAGTAATTAGTTCAACGCCACGCTTCTGGACTGCACAGCGAAGGGCAGAGACCACGTCCCTCGGATCTACCGCACGTTCGTCCATCGTGTAGGGAGAATCGGGAGGAATCGTAAGTTTTGGCTCCAAGGTAAGAGCCTGCTCGGAAGTGATCTTGCGAATACCCTCGTTCTCAGGAATCGGATGTTCTTCGAAAGCAATGACTCCGTTGTCACGAAGGTCAATCGCGTGCCCGGATTCGGAGCTCAGCTGAGTGACGAAAGTCCGATACAGCTTTGCACTACGATGAGCCAGTTGGAGCAATTCAGCGGGAAGGACCGGGTCCAGATCCGCAATCATGCCTCCGCCGGCATGCGACGCCTCTTGCCCGGGTTCCAGGCGTTCAAGAACTAGCACATTGAGAGACTTGCGAGACAGTTCCCAAGCGAGGGACAGACCAATGATCCCTGCGCCGATCACGATGGTATCGTACGATTTCAACACGGCTACATTGTAATCAGAACAAGCTCTCGGCGCGACCTCGCCGCTTCGTTAGTCGGATTCGTGGCTGCGTGACCGTTTCACTGAAGCTTGGTGAATTCGAGAACGAGGAGCATTGGGCCTCGCGAACTCAACGGGTGTTCGCGGCAAGGAGGGCGTGACACCAAGCAATCTGCTTACAATCACCAAGCGCTTAGGCGCCAGGCCAGCATAGAATGCGGGATCGCAAGTAATGAGAGTGAGCCTGTCGTCCTTGGTAGGGGCGGCCACCGATATGTTAGAAGGCTTCACAATTCGTAGTTGATCTACTACATAGGTGAAAGTCCGACCATCGCGTTCAAGAATGATGCGGTCCGCTGGCTTAAGCTCTGTGATTCGCCGGAAGAACATCTCGCGATGAGCGCTGATGACAACATTCCCCGGATCGCCGGGCAAAGCTGTCCCCGTCAGGTGCCCTGGACCAAGCATTAGCGAGATCGGACCTGTTCCTTCAACAACAACGGCGGAGAAACCGATGGCAGGAATTGTCAGGCGAGAAAGAGTGCCATGGCGCACACTCAATGAGGCTCGATGGATGATTCCCGTCTCGGCATCTAGTTGCTGCTGCTTCCAGACCGTCTGTAAGTGGTGTTGTTCCAGAGCCATGATTCCGTACTGCGCACCCACAAATCCCAGAATTGCGACCCCAGAGAACAACAGCAACGGCGCTAGGTGAGTTCGTAACGAAGACACTCTAGTGACCAGGCGCGTTGGCTTAGGATTCAGACGCAAGTTGAATGATCCACGCGGGTCGGTCGTGGTGCCGACTCCTAATCAAGATAGATGCGGTGAATCATCGCAGAAACACTGGCCCGAATTGGATTGTATGGTCGAATCGAGAGCTCTATCGCGATCGCGAACGCATGGTGTGCGCTGCGCCGCCGATCAGCAATCCAAACCCGATGATTGACAGTAGAGGAAGTGGGCTGCCAGCTAGCGGAAGGTTCATATCTCCGTCGCGGCGCAATTCGGGAGGAATCGGCGCAGCAGGAGCACTAGCGGCAAGCGTATCCAAGCCGTGCTGCTTTGCTCCACGTGGACCATTGGTCGGAGCAGGCGCGTTATTAGCCGGTACTTTGAACTGCACGGTCGCAGTCCCTCCCTGTACGGGAGAGTTGTTCGCGTCCACCAACGTTACGCGGATGCTGTGAACGCCGGGCTGTAGATCCGCAAAGGTGTAGCTCAGAGAGCCAGTGTTCACCGGATCCAATGCGTCCAGTTGAATCAAGAAATTTGGTTCGCCATTCAGCGCGGGGCGAAGCAGTTCAAAGCGTAGGTCAACGAAGTTGGCCCCAAGCGTCTGGCCTGCAACGGGTGTCAATATCCGGATAGAAGAAGATTGAGGCTGTGCGTTCACAATCTCCGGCGTAGCTGTCTGACTTGGAGTCGGAGCTGGCTTGGATGACCGATCCTGAGCTATCCCGAGAGCCGTGGCCACCAGCGCCAACAACAGTAGGATTTCAAACTTTCTCATGTACTCTCCCCGAGTATGTACGCGACGCGTCAGATACAGCATTCAACTCCACAAAAAAGGTGCGCCGCTGCCTTTTCTGCTGTAAGGACTCAAGCTTCCCGAGACCTGTTTTCTGTTCACTCGCCCTGAGGCGCCCTGCGACTTGGAGCAAATTCACTCAAACTACAATTCTTCTGTTCCATGTTGATGCAAGGCGGACGCCAAACTGTTCAGTTCAGGCCAGCTGCTCTGAACTGTTTTTTGCCTTAGTTCAAACCTCCAGGTGCTAAGGTTTCTCCGTTGACACTGGGCAGGTGCACTGGAACAATCAATGCAGTCAAATCCCAGGAGCACTCATATGCCTGAAGTGGTCGAGATCAAGAACGTGGAGAAACAAACAAGCGCGGTCCCGCTGATAGCTGGCGGCGTAGTGGTGGTCATTCTTTTTGCGGTTGCTCTCTATCTGATCTTTGATCTTCGCGGCCGCGTGAAGGCACTCGAAGCCAACGCAGAACGCCAAAGTGCTGAGACGAAAGTGATCGAAGATAAGCTGCACCTGACCAGTAAGAACATTGAAGCTGGCATGGAAGCTCTCGGCTCGAAAGTGGGCATGACCCAGGAAGAACTCGCGACGCGGGCGGCTGAGTTGAAGGCACAGCAAGAGCGCTCGGCCGCGAAATTGAGCGCGGCGCAGCAGGCCACTAACAAGCAAGTAGATAACGTGAACTCTGCAGTATCAGGAGTGAAGAGCGACCTGGGTGGCGCAAAGAATGACATTGCGGCCACACGCTCGGACTTGGCTGCGACTAAGGCAAAACTTGAAACCGCAATTGGCGACTTGAACGTCCACAGCGGATTGATCGCGAAGAACCATGACGAGCTTGAGTACCTGAAACATAAGGGTGATCGCAACTACTTCGAATTCTCACTGCGAAAGAAACAACGTGTTCCAATCTCGACCGTAAGCCTCGAACTGAAGAAAGCAGACGCGAAGAAATCTCGCTTCACGCTCAATGTTTACGCCGATGATCATACGATTGAGAAGAAGGATCGCACGCTGGGCGAGCCGCTGCAGTTCTATACCGGACGAGAGAGACAGCTCTATGAGGTAGTTATCTTCAACGTGAGCAAGGACCAGATTTCAGGCTACCTGGCTACACCGAAATAGTAGATTCGTTTGGCGCGGGAGCCCGGCACAGCCGGGCTTTTTGCTATATGGGAGAACTATGCTGACGACGTGGATGACGGCTTTGCAGATTATTGCGCGCACCGGCGCTGTGTACATCCTTGTGTTGGTTGGAGTGCGCTTGACGGGCAAACGGGAGGTCGGACAGATGACACCGTTTGACCTTACGTTGCTGTTGCTACTGAGTAATTCCGTGCAAAATGCGATGACCGGTCCGGACACCTCGCTCGCGGGAGGCGCGGTGGCCGCGGGTGTTTTGCTGGGAATGAACTATGTCGTTGCAGAACTGAGCGGCATGAATCGGCGATTCCGTCGAATGGTGCAGGGATCGCCATCTCTACTGATCCACGACGGGAAGCTCATCCCTGAGCACTTGAAAAGAGAACACGTAACCGTTGACGAGGTCATGCGGTCGCTGCGCGAGCATGGGATCGGGAGCATTGGAGAAGTGGCGATTGGCGTCCTCGAAGTAGATGGTTCCCTTAGTTTTCTCAAGATGGATGAGGTGCCTGAAGGAGTCAGAGCCCGGCATCGAATGCGATTCCTGAAGCGAGACTGAGGAAATCTCGGCGGAATCTACACTGGCCAGGTAAAAAGGAACATTAGCGTGCAGGTAAATACCTTCAGACCGGAAGTATGACAATGTGGTTAATCGTTCCTCCTGTCGGGAGAATTTAGCCCTAAGCGGAGGCCGGAAGGAACCTTTCGTCGGGAATTCTGGCAGTGACCCAGGAGCACTTCAAAACGGGAGAGGGTGGATTCGTTAGCGACGCGTCAGTGCTTTCGTAACTTGGTCGTAAAGTGCAGGGAGGTTGGCTGCGGCGGATTGGGATTCGCCGTAGCGAGCGTGCTCATACGCAATGGTGAAGCGCAGCACAGAATCCCGCAGACCGGAATCAGGTATCGAGTCAGCGAACTCATAGGGAGTCTGCGCAGGAGAGCGCCTGTAGCCTCGGCGAGCAAGGCGGTTGCTCATACGGATGTAGAGCAGTGATGTTGCGGCACTGGAAGACTGATACGCTGTGGCACGACGTACATACCGATACAGCGCGCGCAAAGCGAACAGGAACGGTACGAGCAGAACAAGACCGAGAAGAATCAGCCCTGGGCGAAGGAGCCGTCGTGGATTGTCGGTTGCGGTCTCGTGCAGTCGGCGAGCTGCTTCGAGCATGTGCTGATATTGGTGGGCGTACCAATGTCGCATCCTGTCCATTACCCGCTGAGCCTGGTGCACGCTAGAGGTAGACAAAGTCTGCTGGTGAGCCGCGTCGTAGTTCACGACCCATTCGCGCCAGAACTCTCCTGCCGCATCGAAGTAGAGCTGGATTCGAGACCAGACGGTCATTACGGGCGGAGTAGCTCCGCCCGGGGTCGGGTCGAACGTTATCCATCCGGCGCCCGGAATGTAGGCTTCGACCCAGGAGTGAGCATCACTCGCACGCACGATGTACGTTGAGTTCACCTCGTTGAACTGCGCGCCTCGAAAGCCGGTAATAACGCGTGAAGGGATGCCGATAGTCCGGAGCATCACCGCCATGGAGGATGCGAAGTACTCGCAGTGCCCCCTGCGGCGGCGGAACAAGAAGTCAGCTAGAGGATCGGCAGGAGGCGAGGACGGCAACTGGAGCGTATAGCCGAACTGCGTCGTCAGATAGGTTTCAATCGCACGTGCACGACGGTAAGGCGAAACCTCGGAGTCCGTCAACCTGTGGGCAAGCTGGACGATTCTCGGATCGAGCCGAGGCGGAAGCTGATAATAGCGGCCCGAAAGTTGAGGCACAGGAGCAAGAGGGTGATCGAGGGTCGCTGTGGTGGGCTGTGAAACGTCAGAGACACCCTCGTAGACTCCTGCCGTGCGTTCGTTGTCGAAGCTCCGAAATGACTGGTCGTCATCAACAATGATCTGATGGAAAGTACCAAAGAGCGCCTGCGCAACTGGGATAGTGAAGATGACATTGGTGCCGATCGGTTCCATCAGGACGCGGTAGCGGATCATCTCAGGATGCGGGCCTCGCGCAATGCGCATTTCATCGCGGCGCGCTGCCTGTGCTGTGTGCGGCAGAAGCTGCATTCCTGGCGAAACGATGTCCGGGCCGCCGTGAGGGTTCGTCCAGCGTTTCCCGTCGAAATTAGTAAGAACGGTTCCGCGTAGCCGTACATCGTGATACGAACCTGAACGTGCGGCCTCACCCTCGATTCGAAGATGGGCGACGATCGAAGAAGATTGCTGAATATGCCCGATCTCGCCGAGGTTCACGGAATCGGAAAAGCCCGTCGATACCCCGTCATTTTGCGCATAGCGAGATAAGTAGCCTCCGCTCATGCGTGGCATGGCGAAGAAGAGAACAGTGGACACTCCAAGGATTGACAGAACGACGACGGCAGTCGTGCGCGCCAAGGACGTTGAGAGGAGGCGGATGGGCGAAATCTTACGATTGCGCTTGCGAAGGCCCGGGAAGACGAGTGCCTCCGAGTTGGAAGCCGCTAATGCAGACCGTCGCATTTCCATCACCATGAAGGAAAACACGGCCAAAACAATGAAGAGCGCAAAGGAAGGGAGGAAGGCCGAGTCCACCGTCAGGATCGCCGCCGATAGCACCATCAGGAAGGAAAGTATCGCCAGATACACATAGTCTCGGTCGCGCTCAACAGCAAAGAGCTTGACGCACATACCAAACAACACTAAGTGGACCGAGGGCGCTAGGAAATCGTGCGAGATCAGCAGGAAATCGATTAGGTAAACGAGGAAGTAGATCACCGCCAGCCAGGAAGTTATCTGGCGCGGAATGACGATGCGGCGGTTGAGGACGAGCAGGGCCGCGCGAACCAGAAGCGCGCCAGAGACAAAGACGACGCCGAAAAGGTCCAATTTCCCAGTCGAGGCTAAGGCGGCGAATCCCGTGACGACCAGAAGAAATATGGAGGTCTGAAACAGGCGCTCGATCTCCGGGGGCACAGGACGGGATGGGGCAACCGTGGACATCCGACCTCAGTATAGATGCGGCCTGACGTGCACTGGCGAGTTTTCCTCAGGACAGGGATGAACCGATAAAACGGACGTGGTAGTATCGAATCTGGTCGGACATCGGTCTTACGCGATGAAACCCCGCCAACCCCGCCAGGTCCGGAAGGAAGCAACGGTAACGGGTCGTTTCGTGCGCAGTGAGTCGCCGGTGTCCGGCTTTATTTTTTTGGTACGAAACCTCATCTAGTCCCGCTTTGAACCAGTTCCCATTCGGTTACCCGCTAGTGCATTGACCCTACGTTTTATCTCCGAAAACTTTATTCCAACGCGAGAAGCTTGTTTCGGGAGAAGATGTTTTTATGGAGCTTGGGGCAATGCAAGTCGGCGTGTGTAAGCAGGAAACAAATGTGCCGCGTTCCGCTATCCGCGGGTTAATTGTGGCCATTCCGTTTTCATTGATGGCTTGGGTGGCAGTCGCAGTCGTGATCTGGAAATTGTTCAGCTAAAGAGCCCTGCGTTCATCCCACAGTTGCAAAAATACCGGGATGTCGGGCATTACTGCGAGCCATCCCGGGTCACCTACCATTCGTCCAGACGGTTGGCGAATGTTGGTCGTTGAACTGATCTGTGTCTATTTTCCTGATGCCATGCTCGCAGCTTTCCCTGCTCCCCTAAGCGCATCACGGAAAGCAGGGTGCGCAATAGCAACGAGAGCTTCAGTTCTTTGCTGCAATGTCTTCCCGCGCAGGTCGGCAACGCCGTATTCCGTTACAACGTAATGCACGTCATTTCGCGAGGTCGAGACCGCAGCGCCGCGATCGAGTTCGCAGCATATCCGTGAGATAGTACCGTTGGCAGCAGTTGAAGGCAGGGCAATGATCGACTTGCCGCCTTTGGACCGGCCGGCTCCACGAACAAAATCAACCTGACCTCCTATGCCGCTGTATTGAACGTCACCGATCATCTCGGCGTTGACCTGTCCGGTGAGATCGACCTGTAGCGCGGAATTAATGGAAATCATGTTGTCGTGCTGGCCGATGATGTGGGGATCATTGGTGTAGTCGACCGGGTGGACTTCGACTGCGGGGTTGTTGTGCACGAAGTCGTAAAGCTTCTTTGTGCCGACAAGGAATGTGACGATGAACTTGCCTGGGTTGAGAGTCTTGCGGTTGTTCGTTATTACGCCCGCTTCGGCAAGGGTGACTACTCCGTCGGAAAACATTTCGGAGTGGATGCCGAGATCTTTCTTGTCCATGAGAGAGAGCAGGCAAGCCTCGGGGATGGCGCCGATTCCTAGCTGAAGCGTAGCGCCGTCCGGAACGAGTGACGCCACGTGTTGGCCGATGAGGCGCTCGACTTCTCCAAACTTCGGTGCGGGAACTTCCTTGATATCCGAATCGCTCTCGACAATGTAATTGATGCAGTCAAGATGGATTTTTGCGCCTTCGGTATGGGGCAGCCGAGAGTTCATCTCCGCAATCACGACCTTGGCAGACTCCGCGGCAGCCTGGGTGTAGTCACCCGAGAGTCCATAGCTGCAATAACCTTGCTCATCTGGAGGGGTTACCTGAATGAGCGCAACATCTACAGGAAGGATCTGGTGCTTGAAAAGCCGAGGGACTTCAGAGAAGAAACAAGGTGTGAAGGTGGCGCGTCCTTCCTGAACCGCTTTGCGATTTGGAGCGCCGAGAAATGGGCCATTGAAGTGGAAGCTAGGTTCCATGTCTGGGTGGTTGAAGGCTCCGGGGCCGACCGCGACCATGTGAAAGATCTCTACGTTGCGAAGTTCGGGCGCGCGGGAGATCAAGGTTTCAACCAGCAGTGGAGGCTCGCTGCATGCATGCCCGAGTACGACTCGGTTTCCAGATTGGACCACGCGAAGCGCGTGCTCGGCGGAGACTAGTTTGTCGCTGTATGTAGTGCGCCAGTTCTTCAAGTTGTCCTCTTAAGTGCCGGGATTATGAATACCGCGGTGGCGATTGAAACTGAACGTCGCCTGTAATGCGGAACGTCGGCGCAACGATACTTTATGAATTATGACTTCAGATGTGATGGCGATCACGGCCGCATGTGAGTGCGTAAAACGGTAACGAGGCGCAATTGTTGAGGTTGCAACAGGAGAGTCCATCAGAGGTGAGTGGTTTACATTCCTTTCACAGTGGGCGACAATTGACGCATTACTAATACCGGAGAAATTGGGAGTTGAATAATAAGAGACGGGCCAAAATCACGGCTTTAGGTGCATATTTGCCTCCGCGCGTGCTCGCAAATGCCGAGCTTGAAAAGATGGTAGATACCACGAACGAGTGGATATTGGAGCGTACAGGAATCCGCGAGCGCCACATCGTAGATCCTGGTACAGCGGCTAGCGATCTGGCCGTTGGCGCAGCGAAAGATTTGGCGGAGCGGCATAACGTGGACCTGAGCACGGTCGAGGCGATCATTGTGGGAACGGTCACTCCCGACATGATGTATCCGTCGACTGCGTGCCTGGTGCAGAAAAAGTTAAATCTGCCACAGGTATGGGGATTTGATCTGTCGGCCGGATGCTCCGGGTTTGTGTATTCGCTGACGGTGGGCACCAAACTAGTGGAAAGTGGCGCACACAAGAAGGTCCTGGTGATTGGTGCTGACGTGAACTCGTCGATGATCGACTATACGGATCGGTCAACGTGCATTTTGTTTGGCGATGGTGCTGGCGCCGTGCTGCTGGAACCGGCAGAGGAAGGCGAAGATGCCGGATTCATTGACTTTGTCCACCAGATCGAAGGTTTTGGCGGCGATTACTTGTACATGCCTGGCGGCGGCAGTCTGAATCCCTCTTCGCATAAGACGGTTGATGAGAAGATGCATTACGTTCATCAAGATGGGCAGCAGGTGTTCAAGTACGCCGTTAAGAAGATGGCGGAATGCACAGAGCGAGTCCTCTCGAAGTGCGGCATGACCGGTGCCGATGTGGACTGCTTCATCTCACATCAGGCGAACAAGAGAATCATTACTGCAACGGCTGACCGTCTGAAAATGCCTCGCGAGAAAGTGATCATCAACATTGAGGATTACGGCAACACAACCGCAGGCACTATTCCTTTGGCGATGAAGACGGCGGTAGATAGCGGTCGTCTCAAGAAGGGGAACAACCTACTGATCGCATCGGTTGGAGCTGGATTTACGAGCGGAGCTTCGGTTATGAAGTGGGCGTTCTAGCGCTCTGAATAAGAAGCCTTAAGCCCTCTTCGGGGGGCTGTGGGGGAAGGTGATGCGGCGCAGAAAGCGAACTTCGATAGGACATTATTTGCCGACTCCCAGGCGTTGTCTAGGGAAGAGTCATTTCTGGCTATGGCCTGGATATGAAAGCGCAAAACGAATCCGGTCGGAAATTGGCGGGTGGGAATAGCTCCAGAAGACGAGAAGTCTTGAGGGTTTCGGATATGAATATGACTTTTCGCCGAGCAGTTGGAATGACTGTGCTGCCACCTGTCCAACGTTTGGCGTCACTGGTTGCGTAATTGCCAGGCCATAGACATCTGCTTTGTGTTCTTCCCATCGGCTGAACGTGCTGCCCAGAGGCTCGCCCACAAAGGACAGGACGGAAGCAATCAGCATCAGCAAAGGCAAGGAAGACCAGTCGGCAAGTGAGGGGGTGTGCATACGCGGGCCGAATCTTTGCACGACTGAGGTTGCGACACGGTGTAGCAGCCAGAACCCAATCAACATGAGCAGGGCAGTGTAGGCCATGCCGAGATATATGTGATGGAGTACGTAGTGCCCCATTTCGTGGCCGAAGATAAATAGAGTTTGCTGCAAAGTGAGGTCGCGAGCGGTTGTATCCCAAACCACTATGCGCTTGGTCGCACCAAACCCAGTCACATAGGCGTTGTAGGTGGTGACCTTGTCGCTGGCGTGCATGAGGAAAATGCGCGCCTCCGGTATGTCGAGGCCTGCGGAATGAGCCAGCGCACGCAGTTCGCGCGTCAGTGCCGGATTTGTGTTTGCCAGCGGTTCGAAGCGATTGAACAGCGGATCGATGATGACAGGGGCAGCAAATACCATCGCGGCCATAATGGGCAGAGCGGCCAGCCAACTATAGAACCACCAGCGCTTGGGCGCGTTATCAATTACGGTATATAGGCCCCACAGCACGAGCGTGGCAAAGATGACCGTAAGCACCTCGCCTTTCGCCCAATCGGCTAACCATGAGCCCCACCCCTGAACACTCAAGTGGTAACTGAGCGATATGTGATGCCCATAGATACTCAGGGGCAGTTCAATAACGGAGAGGGTGATAAGGAGTGCGGGGACGAAAATCGCGGCTTGGACAAATCGCTTGCGTGATATAGCTTCGGCTGCCTGACGAAGACGTGGTCCGAAGCGAACGGCAATTAGTACGAGCAGAATCGCGAAGCCAAGGATCGTCGAAGTTAGCGATAGGACGACGCTCGTACGGTGCAGGCCTTCGGACTTGTGCAATTGATCGGGAGTCAGTGTGTAGGACGTGATGGTGCGTTGAGCGACGGCTTCTCCGGGAGTAAGCTTGATTGCAGTGCTTTGATTTGTCGGCATTCGGTCTCGTTCAATTGCTTCTCGACGGCTACTGTCGATTTCTCATCGCGGAACATTTTCGCATCTCGCGATGCGTGCGCGAATTGGCTAGTGATTGTACTCAATGCGAATAGGGTTCCATTCCCTGAATGAAAACGCATCACAACCCGCAATGCACACCATTCGACATTCGGGTTGCCCCACATAGTAAAACATGTTTGCCAAAGCAGCACTGCACGAGAGAGCATAAATTGTTTGTAGTATTGAGGTTGACTCTTCAAGGAAGTGATTCATAGATGGCGACAGGGCAAAAAAACACTACTGAAATCGCAGCAGCCCAAGGAAAGCTTGGCGTATTGGTCGTCGGATTAGGCGCAGTGGCTACGACGTTCATAGCCGGCGTCGAAGCCGTTCGCAAGGGCATTGCCGCCCCCATCGGTTCGTTGACGCAGATGGGAACCATTCGACTTGGAAAGCGAACTGATGGACGTTCGCCGATGATTAAGGACTTCGTGCCTCTCGCCGAACTGAACGACATCGTCTTCGGCGCGTGGGACATTTTCCCCGACAACGCATATGAAGCGGCATCGAAGGCCAAAGTGCTGGAGAAAGAGCTTATCGAGCAGTTGAAGCCTTACCTCCAGACCGTTAAGCCGATGCCAGCCGTGTTCGATCACAACTATGTCAAGCTGATCGACGGCCCGAACGTGAAGAAGGGCAAGAGCAAGAAGGACCTCGTGGATCAGCTTCGCGCTGATATCCGCAACTTCAAGAAAGAAAATAACTGTGACCGCCTGCTCGTGATCTGGTGCGGCTCCACAGAGAGCTTCCAGAAGGCAAGTGAAGTTCACGAATCGGTTGCCGCGTTCGAAAAGGGTTTGGAAGCAAGCGATCCGAATATCTCGCCGTCTGAAATGTATGCATTCGCGGCTTTGTCGGAAAGCGTTCCGTACGCAAACGGCGCGCCAAACTTGAGCGTCGACCTTCCCTGCATGCAGGAGCTTTCGAAGAAGAACAATGCACCGATCGCTGGTAAGGATTTCAAGACCGGCCAAACTCTGATGAAGACCATTCTGGCGCCGGGATTCAAAGCCCGCCTGCTGGGAATGAGCGGATGGTTCTCGACGAACATTCTTGGAAACCGTGACGGTGAAGTGCTGGAAGATCCGGGTTCGTTCAAGACTAAGGAAGAATCGAAGCTGAGCGTGCTGGAGCACATTCTACAGCCGAATCTCTATCCGGACCTTTACGGCAATATCTTCCACAAAGTCCGCATCAACTACTACCCGCCGCGTGGCGACAACAAGGAAGGCTGGGACAACATCGACATCTTTGGCTGGCTCGGATACCCGATGCAGATCAAGGTCGATTTCCTCTGCCGCGACTCGATCCTTGCTGCACCGCTGGCTCTGGATATCGTTCTGTTCCTCGATCTCGCAGCGCGCACCAGCTCGCTGAAGGGAATCGGCATCCAGGAGTGGATGAGCTTCTACTTCAAGTCTCCGATGACTGCGCCGGGACTCTATCCTGAGCACGACCTGTTCATCCAGCTCATGAAGATGAAGAACACCCTGCGTCACATCAAGGGTGAAGAGCTGATCACTCACTTGGGTCTGGAATACTACGATTAATTGTTGGCAAGACTAGCGAAATGGGCAGGAGCCGAGGCTTCTGCCCTTTGTTTTTGGGATCGGAGTCCTACTTGAACGGCTCGACTTCCAACTCCAATTCATGAATGGCCACTACGCGGACCTGAGAACCGGAAACAAGTGGTTGCGAAGAATGTGCGTTCCATAATTCGCCGTGAACAAACACTTTTCCGGTAGGAGCCAAGTTACTGCGAGCTACGCCCAACTCCCCGATGATTCCCTGTGGGCCGGTGGTGATTTTGTTGCGGCGGGCTCTCCATGCGATTGACATCAGGAAAGCTGTAATCAGCCCGAAGGGAAGGCTCACACCCAGGGCGGTCAGGAGCCGGACTCGCATTTCTGGGATGGGGCCATCGACAAGCAAGACGCCTCCCAGGGTGAGCGCGACGATGCCTCCCAGCGTGAGGACGCCGTGGGAGACGAACTTTGCCTCCAGTGCAAAGAGCACAAAAGCCAGAAGAATAAGGGCAAATGAGGCATAGCGCGTGGGTAGCAAGTTGAGAGCGAAAAGGGTGAGCAAAACAAAGATCACGCCAACGACGCCGGGAATGATAGCCCCCGGGTGGTTGAATTCCGCATAAAGCGCAAGTCCGCCGATTGCCAGGACAAGGAAGGCGATGTTGGGATCCATCAACCAGCTTAGAACCCGCTGCCGGACCGTCATAGGAAGATCCTCGACAGGCTGGTTTGCAACGTGAAGTACGGCAGTCGAACCGTCGAACCGCTTTATGGTGCGTCCCTCAATCTGCGTCAGGAGGTCGGCTTCGTCGCGGGCCGTGAGGTCGATCAGGTGTAGTTCGAGCGCTTCCTTTTCAGTCCAGGAAATTGATTGGCGGACCGCTTTCTCCGCTTCAGTCGCGTTGCGTCCTCGACGGGAAACGTAGGAGCGCAGAAAGGCCGCCGTATCATTTTCGAGCTTGGCCTTCATGACGTCGTCCATTTTGCCGCCTCCAATCGTTACCGGATGCGCAGCGCCAGTGTTGGTGCCATGCGCCATGGCCGCCACATCAGCCGATTCGAGGATGAAGAATCCGGCAGAGGCGGCACGCGCCCCGCTCGGCCCGACGAAGATGACTACAGGGACGGGGGAGGATTCAATTTTCGCAATTATGTCCCGAGTTGATTCTAGAAGGCCGCCAGGGGTGTTGATCTCGATCAATAAGGCAGACGCGTGGCGTGCTTGTGCGGCTGCAATGCCGCGCGAGATCTGTTCGGCGGCTATTGGCTGAATGGTGCCATTGATGCGAACGCGCAGAACTTCGGCGCGAACTTGAAGAGTGCACCCCAAAATGAGAAACGCAAAGATGAGCAGATGGAAGCGTTTCATGATGAAACCTCCGGTGCACGTCGACAAGATATCAGAATGCGGGCACCATACGGGCAAATCTGCATTGTTTTCACTTGGGCAGACTTGCGCGCCGGCACAAATCTAACGCTGCCACGTGATTCGTGCAATCGCCCAGTGTGGTCGGCGTCCTACTGTGCTAGATCCGCTCGCTGGTTTTGAATCTCCTGCCGCACAGCTTTTGCGTCCTCATTCGACGGGTCCAAGGCCAAGGCCTTCTGCAGATTCTGCTCGGCTGGTCCGCTCTTATGGTCATGGAGGTCCGCCCGCGCCAGAACAAGGTAGGCTTCGGCGTTAGGTTGAACGGCTAACGCATTCTGCGCCTCACTGCGCGCCTGAGGTAACTTGTTTTGAATCACCAGCGCATGAGCGAGTCCTGCGAGAGCTTCCGCGTTTCCGGGGTCGAGGTTCAGCGCTTCTCGGAACTGTTTCTCCGCCTCTGGAGCCGCGCCATCTTTTAGGAATTCCCGGGCGCGTTCAATGTGCATCGTGGGGCGCTCCGTGGGTTTAGCCTTGCCTACCGATTCATCGATCGCCTTCTGGAGCTCGACCGCGAGTTGGCGATACGAACTCTCGTCATAATTGCGCTTGATTCGGGTAAGCGGCACGGAGAGGGGGGCGGTGCGGATCGCGCTAGCATAAGTCGCGTTCAGAGCATCCTGAAACTGGCGCGCTTCGGTGTCATTAGGGCGACGGCTGAGAGTCTCCTTTAGCTGTCTCTGAGCTCCCGCGAGGTCTCCCTTGCGGTAAAGGGCGATCGCAAGGTTGAAATGGTAATCGGCATCCGACGCATCGGCCTGAACCGCCTTCTGGAAGTAGTCAGCAGCGTCATGCCGTCCCCGGCGGTTCTCAGCAACACCGATGTTATTAAGAACTTCGGTTAGCGGCACGTGCTCCGCAGTAGCTTTGAAGGCAGTGGCAGCCTTTTCAAACTGTCCAAGATGGAAAGCCGACATCCCGAGCAGGAAATGGGCCTCATTGGTGGAGGCATCGTCCGAAGGAATCTTCGCAAACCAATTTGCGGCCTGATCGTAGTCACGCGTTCCGTAGTACGTCTTTGCAAGCAGCATGATTGCCTGCGCGTACTGGGGATTGATGCTGATGGCAGCTTTGAGATACCGAATCCTGTCCGAAGTGCCGGTCGCGACTACGCCGCGGATAAAGTTCTCAAATGCATTTAAGCGAATCGCCGGCGCGCGTTGGACGAAGGTCTGCCGAGGTTCAGAGAAAGAAGGTCGTATCTGGCGAAGTACGTCCCACGCCAAAGCCGTCTGAATGCTGAGGAGTTCGGTGAGCGGGCCGCTCTCAACCAGATCTTGTGAGAGGCGCAATGCCTTCATATCGAGGACCTGCGCGCGGGACGTAAACGTTTGCCCGTCGTACGAATAGCTGCCGAGGACGATGTAATCGGCATCGAGTTGCGACGCAATGCGGTACAGAGTTGCGCGCGATGCATGCAGATTCACAGGGATCCCAAGACGGTCAAAAGCATACTGGCGATCGTCGCGGCTGATAAGGAAGAGCGACTGCGTGCCGAGCCTTTGTCCCAGGATTTCTGGAAAAGCCTCACTAATCCACTCCAAGCCGGGCTGATGAGTGGAGTTGTCGAACGGGAGTACCAGCACCGACTGAGTGCCAGGTGCAGCCTGCCCCATGGCCGATACGGTGAGGAATGAGAGCAGCAGAATCAGGGCAAAAAGTAACTTTTGGCTATTCGGAATCAAAGCTCCACCATTATAGCGGGTGACGCGTTCCGGCAATGATTCTGTGTCTCTGAAAATGGAATCAAGGCTTTGGAACGGCCCAACCTCCTACGGCAAGAATGGTTCTAAGCCTCTAGTTCGACAGATACTCGAACCTACGCGTTGTGCCCTTCGTCTACGCAACCGAGAAATGGGGAGAGCATTCAAGATGAAAAACAAACTGATCTATGTAGGTACTGTTGCGCTGATGGCCAGCACGATGGCTTTCGCGCAGAGCACGAGCTCTCAGACTACCTCACAGAGCACCAGCGCTCAGACTACGATGGATTCGCAGACCGGTAGCTCAACATCGTCAGCACCGCAAACCGGTGGGTCGCATACGGATGCGCGAGGCGATCTGCCTGCAGTGAAGCAAGGCGAGACTCAGAGCGGAACGGCCACGCAGTCCAATCAAGCCGAACGTCCGGGCGCTATGGGCACTCCTGCGACTCCGAACGAAGGCGTAACCCCGCGGGGCGAGACTCCGGCGACGGGTGTACAGACGGAAAAGAAAGGGCAATCGCAGGACAACGACACGCGCCCTGGATCAAATCCCTCTGTTCCTGCGACGAATGGAACTGACAGCACTTCAGCACCGAGGAGCATGAGCAGCAACCCGGACTCTACTAGCACGCCGGAGTATGCAAAGCCCATCACGTCTTCGGATTCGGCTACGGAATCCAAGCCCGCCCAGAACTCGACTGACACGGGAACGCAGAGCCCAAATAAATAAGTTGGTATTTACGGAAAGCTCCCGGCTGCGGTCGGGAGCTTTTTTGTGTCATTCCTTGCAGGCGTCCTGAATT
This sequence comes from Koromonas humicola, assembly GCF_059726255.1. NCBI lineage: Bacteria > Pseudomonadati > Acidobacteriota > Terriglobia > Terriglobales > Koromonadaceae > Koromonas > Koromonas humicola. Next base: position 1,933,493 of record NZ_AP040873.1, on the reverse strand, counting down.
TGGTGAGCGATCGCTCTCGCCGAACTGACTGGATCGTCGGAGGAGGTAATCGGTCGCCCCACAACCAGGTGGCTGGCGCCCGCACGAATCGCATCAGCGGGGGTCACTACACGAGCCTGATCGGCTGCAACCGCTCCCGCCGGTCGGATCCCCGGGGTGACCAAGGCGAAACCTGACCCGAGTGTCTGTCGCAATCTAGCAGCTTCCTGCGCGGAAGCAACAAGCCCGCCGCATCCCGCGTTGATCGCCAGCGCGCCCAACCGCAGCACTTGAGATTCCACTCCGCCTTGCACACCGACGTCGAGCAGATCTTCCTGCGACATCGAAGTGAGAACCGTGACGGCTAGCACGGTAGGTTTCACTGAGCCTTGTGAAGCAGCCTCGGCCGCGGCTCTGAGCATTTTTGAACCGCCCGAAGCGTGCACGGTCAGCATCGAGACACCGAGTGCGGCTGCGCTGCGGACCGCTCCAGCGACAGTATTCGGTATGTCGTGAAACTTGAGATCCAGGAAGACCCGCTTGCCGCTTGAAACCAGGTGGCGAACAATGCTTGGGCCCTCGGCTGTGAATAGTTCCTTGCCGACCTTGTAGAAGCTAACGGCTTCACCCAATCCTTGTACTAGCGAACGAGCCTTCTCGGCATCAGGGACATCTAGAGCAACGATCAGTTTTTCTCGCGGGTCTTGCATAGAAGAAGAATACCTTAGGCGGATCGGCTTTGGGGTGCTGCGAAAAAGCAAAGACCCCACAGCGGGGGTATGCTGTGGGGCCGGGTTTAATGTCGTGTGAAGAGTAATTAGCGCTTTGCGGCGGGCTGGTTTGCCATTGCCATTTCCGCGGTCTGGGGATCGACAATATCGACCCGGACCTTCTGAAGGCCCTTCTTGCTCATACCAAGGCTGCGGGCAGCGCTATACGATAAATCAATGATTCTTCCTGGAGTCACCGGGCCACGATCATTTACGCGGACAATAACAGACTTCAGGTTCTTCAGATTTGTTACCTTCACGAACGTACCCAGTGGCAGTTCGCGATGAGCGGCAGTGAAGTCGAACATATCGTAATCTTCACCACTCGCCGTGGCTTTACCCTGGAAGAAACCGCCATACCAAGAAGCTTTGCCCACCTGATACGGCTTGGCAGCAGGCACGAACTCCCTCGGTTTCTGCTCCGGTAGGGGCAGAAAGGCTGGCGCGCTCGGGGAAGCCGATGTTGTATGGCCGGGTGCCGCTCCCATGGTGCCGCCTAGCAGAAGCAGTGCGTACACAGAATGGGTCAGTACTCGTCGCAATCAAACACCTCGATAAAGAATTTCCCCCTGCACTTCACGCCTAAGGTCTAGGACCTAAAAGCGACCTTTCGATTGTATGAACCGGGCATAAGGGAGGTCAACCCTGAGCAAAATAAAGTTGCAAAACCCTTGCCAATGCACAAGTGTTCGTGATAGGTGGAATGACCTGCATCTACTTTCACCATACTTCACTCGAAGCCCGGTAGAGCTTGGGTGCAAGGGGCCATCCCAAGCCTGTTTAGTTAATCGAAAGTACTGAATTTTTAGACCGTCGTGGCCAACGACAGGTTGGCCCCAGATAGAAGTTTCGCTAGCTCCTGCCGACGTATTCGATCCCCATGGGGCCGTGTCCCTTGCCCAGTCCGGGTGCAAGTTCAATGGCGCGCGTTACGAATGCTTTGGCTGCGGTCACGGCGGAGGGAATGCTGTTCCCCTTGGCTAGGGAGCAGGCGATGGCGGTTGAGAATGCGCATCCGGTACCGTGTGTAGAGGTGGATTCCAGTCGGGCAGCAGACAGGGTTTCGGTGAGTGCCATTCCGCTTAACTCGTAAGCGAGAGTGTCCTCGGAATATGCAGGCAGAGTTCGTTCCGATTCCAGACGATCGCCTCCGGTCACTACCACAGCCTTGGGCCCTAATTTGCGAAGAGCGGTTGCCAGCGCCTCGGCATCATCGTTCGGGAGTCCGGTAAGTAGCGCCGCCTCTGAGCAATTTGGGGTCACGACCGTGATAAGCGGGAGCAGGCGTTCCAAGACAACCTGGATGCCAGTAGATGAAAGCAACTCGGCTCCTGAGGAGGATCGCAACACGGGATCGAGAACGATCGGGCAGGAATCGGTACAGCCCTTGAGAAAATCGGCGATAACGCAGGCGACTTCGGCTGTTGCGAGCATGCCTATCTTGATGGCGGCCGGTGGAAGATCCTCAAGCAATGCAGAAAGCGTCTCGCTGACAGTGGCCGCGGAAACTGCTTCCACGCGCCGCACCCCGAGAGTGTTTTGAACGGTCAGGGCAGTGATGCAAGAGGCACCATAGCAATTGTGGCTGGCAATAGTCTTCAGGTCGGCCGTAACCCCTGCGCCAGAGGTCGGATCGAAGCCGGCAATGGTCCAGACAACCGGTGGCTTGCTCATCTGAGCAAGGTAGCACAGTCGACCGAGGGGTTTGCACGTTACGTGAAGGCTTACCGAGACGGGGTCTCGTCTGGGATGACAGGCAGCAGCGGCTTATCGTCCTCCGGATTTGGCTGAGTGGTTGGAACGGGTGCTGCAGGTTGGGAGTGTGTAGGCGCTGCAGCTGAAGTCTGTTGTCCGGTTGGAGCTTGGCTCGCAGCAGCAGACGGGCGTTGCTGTTGCGGGCGCTGAGTATTGTTGGCCATGACCGCGGGACGTTCAGGAGGGGCATTCTCCTCCGCAAGGATACGAACTGGTGTTTCAGGTTCGGGCGTCGGAGGAGTTGCTGGCTCCTGCACAACTGCGTTGTTGCGTGTGCGTAAGGGAAGTGGGCGCGCACCTTGGGCACGCAAGGCCGCAAGTTGCCGTTCCTGTGCCTGAGCGACGACTTGCTGGTTCTGGTCAGCAACCGCGGAAAGCCTCATTCCCTGAAGGTCTTTGCGGGTGGCGAGGGCTACACGAGCTCCATTGCGATAGGCTTCGCGTGCTTTTGCGTAGTAGAAGTCTGCGCTCTCACGATCGCCCATCACCTCGGAGACGTATCCCATGTTATTCAATGAAAATGCATTTCCGGAGTCGAGTCGGTAAGCTTCCTGAAAATACTGACGAGCCTGTGCGTGCTGATTGCGGTTAAGAGCGGAGACGCCCCGGAGGTTGAGGCGCGCCACCTTTGCCTCTGTTGAGCCTTCATTGCTCAGTTCGCGGCGGGCGGCTTGAGCATTCATGCCTGCAACTTCGCTGATGCTGCGTCCACGCCAACTGCGATTCAGGGCGACTACGATCTTCTCATTGGACATTGTGCCCGAGGCCAGGCTGTAGCACCGGATCGCCTGTTCCAGTTCACCCTCCTTTTCGAGAGCGTAGCCCAAATTATTGAGTGTGAACGGGTTCTTCGGATCGAGAGCCAGCGCTTTACGAAGCGCGAGCTCGGCTTCAGGAGCACGATCCTTGAGCATAAGACCCATAGCCGCGACATTCAGCCGATTGACCTGCATGGGGGCACTCACGGCGTTACCCGCGACTTTGGAAACTTCCTTTCCTTTCAGCTCAGGATTGCTCGTGTAGACCACTGAAGCGTTGGAATTACTGGCGGCGGCGAGGTCGTAATATTTCTGTGCTCGCTCAATTTCGCCATCGAGTTCAGCTACGTATCCCAGATTGTTGAGCGTGAAGGGATCATCGGGATCGATCAGGTATGCCTTATAGAACGCCCGCTTTGCACGAGCGATGTCGTTCTTTGAGAGCGCACGAACGCCCTCCTGATTCAGTTGTTGCACTGGAGTGGGCTTGGTCCGCTTCGGTATTTTGAGCTTTATGTCGGCGGCAATTCCTGGAACTGTAGCGAGAGTGAAAACAAGAAGAATGAGTATCGCAGCTGCGTAGCGAGCAGCAGAGGCGAAGTTCGGACGTTTCAGGTTTTCTACGCGAAAAGGACTGACTGCGGATCTCATGCAGCAACACCCCACATGCGCAGGTTAGATGGGAGCGACTCGGAATCCGTTGTAGGAGCAGTTCAGTCGCGTGCTGATGCCCCATTCTGCATCTAACGACTCGAGACTCTGTTTGTGGGGAGAACATGAAGCAATTAAGCCTTGCCGCCCTAGTTTTGCTGGTATTTGGGAGTCTTGGATTCGCTCAGAATTCAAGCTCGCTGCAGACTTCCGGCACAACTTCTGAGACTGCGGTGCAAAAAGAGAATCCTGACAAAGGAACTGCAGCCAAAGCCGAGAGTAACGGCACGGACGGGCAGCAATCGTCGAACGAGAAATCCCCCAAGCAAGATAAGCCAGTTCCGGCTCCGATAGAGCCTGCCGCGACGGGGGAACCTCATACCGAAATGTTGGATGCTGCGGGCTCTCCTGATGCTCGAGACCCACTGCTGGAACCGAAGCCGCTGCCCAAGTCTGACTTGTCCCTAATTGGGGGAATCGCTCGCAAGGTGGATATAGTTCACAACCGCGTGACAGTGGAGCCCTTTGGGGGCGGAAACAGACTCGTTGTTTACTTTGACGAGCGAACTCGCATTTTGAACAATGGGCGAGAGACGACGATTCTGGCGGTTCATCCCGGCAATCGCGTTTATGTTGACACCCAGGCCCTCGGGGCGCAGGTGTTCGCTAAGACAATACAAGTGCGTGGTACGGCTGGACCTGCGCACGCGAGCGGGCAGGTGATCGAGAACCTCGGCGGGCAAGTCCGGTTACAGGATCGACTGAGCGGAGAGACCGTACGACTGGCAATCTCCGATCAGACCAAGATTGGTGCTCGCGACGGGCGTCCAATGACGGTATCCGATATTCAACCCGGATCGTTGGTTGATGTGATCTTTACGGCAGCGGCTAAGCATTCGGACGCTCAGAGCATCACCGTCTTTGCTTCGCCGGGACAATCGTACGTCTTTGCCGGGATATTAACGCATCTCGATGTTCGGGACGGCGTGCTAGCGCTGGATAACAAGGCCGACGGGAATAACTACGAACTCTATTTCGACCCGGCGAGTGAGAAGAGCGCGGCAAGCCTGCAGGTTGGAACACCAGTTTCGGTGATTGCGCATTTCGACGGCAAGCGTTACCAAGCTACTTCGATCAGCGCTACGCAGAGCGCAGGTGATACAAGCGAGAAATAAGACAAGGCGCTGGGCAGGGAAGCACCAGCGCCTTGGTCCTATCTAGCTTTAGAATGGTCGGGAATCGGAACCTGAACGTATCCTGCGGGTGGACGGAATTGTGATCCATCCAAGCGATCGCTTGAAAAACCACCCATCTCAGTTGTCATCTCCATCAGAACCATACTTGCTTGCTGACTCGATTCGCTGGGCGGAGGAGTTGGGGGGTCCTGCTGCTTCTTTTTGCGGCCAAATCCGCCCATCATGCCGCCCAGACCGCCAAGTTTGCTTGCAATAGCTGAGGTTGCGGCACTATTCGCGCCTTCCTTTGCCATCTCGCCTTTGCTAGGCATGTTCGCTTCCTGGCTCTCAGGCGGAAGTGGTGCTTCAGACGCCGCAGGGAGTGGTTTGCCGTCCGGTGTGCTTCCCATCCGCATCACCGTGTATAGCGGAATGCCCTTCAGCTTCGATATTTCTTTTGCCATCTCGCCCATTCCTTGCGTCGAGCCAGCAGCCATCTGAGATCGCATGGATGCGAGCATAGGGGCCGTCACGCTGCCATACACTTCACCGAGCTTCTTCGCATAGCGCAGATTGAAGTCGCGGACCTCCTGATAACCCGGAATCTCGGCAGCCATCCAAAGGTCATTCGTCATTGCGACATTCCCGGTCTGTCCTGTTTCCTGGTCTGTCGCTTGCATAGTGAGCGTGAGAATCGATTCTTTTGTGTCGAGGCCGCTGAATTGTTTCGTAGCCCCAGTGTTTCGGACCGCTACATCAAACTTCATGTTCGCGGCGTCTGCTGGCTCCGGCTTTTGGCGGGCTTCGGAGCGTTGCGTGGCTTCACGCTGCGCCTGCTCGAACTGCTCCTTCATCTGCTGGAAGGTGATTGTGTAATACGTCTTCTTCTGGTGGTCGATGTGGGTGACCGTTTCTTTATCGAGATCGATGATCTCTGAACTGTCGGTCTGGATGCGTGCCATCCGGTCGCCCTGAACATAGACCTTGGACACCACCGGGTCGTTGATCTGACGCGCTTGTTTACTGAACGTTCCCGCAAGGCGCATCATGCCTACGATGGACCCGCCGCTTATACGGGACGATTCGGTGTAATGGAAGTCAGCAAACACTCCCGTGGGAAAGGCGAGAAACAACACAACCAAACACGCAATTCGACGGTGCACAATAGACCTCCGATTTTTGAAGGGGAGAGTGTAGTACAAAACTCCGCAGCAGAGAATACGTGGCGGGCAAAGATTATGAACGCTCGGGAGACCGAAAGCAGAGCACGAATAGTATCTGGCGGTTCTCTGTCGTGAGTTGGTAAAATACAGACAAGCGATGGAGTTCGCTTCTAACCGTTGCGCTTGCTGGACGAGTGCGGCTGATAACTCCTACCAGTCGAAGTCCAGGAGATTCTCGTCAAGTGCTCGCATATTTGTGGGTATCCCTCGGCGCAATTGTGGGCGCCAGCGCACGGTATTTTGTCAGTCGTTTTGTAGCTAAGCTAGCTACTGCTTCATTCCCGTATGGCACATTGTTGATTAACGCAACCGGTAGCCTGCTCCTCGGGATGTTCCTTGTGTGGAGTACGGAGCGCGCATTGCCCGATCCTCGGTGGCGTTTGCTTATCGCGGTGGGTTTTTGTGGCTCGTACACGACCTTTTCAAGTTACGCTTTCGAGAGTTTTTCGCTGTTCGAGCAGGGGCACTATGTGCTATTTGCATCGAATGTGTTGGCGAACAACTTACTTTGCCTGGCTGGCGTTCTGGCCGGAGCTATGATTGCTCGCAGCATATGAGTCCTATGAACGTGGAATCTGGGCAAGTGACCCAGGGAGAAAGAAAAATGGCTGTTCAGGTGACGATGTACCTGCTTGAGAGCGATGAATGGCACAGGCGGGCGTTGCATCTGGAAGTTCTCAAGTATCTCCGGGAACAGAACGTGTTCAGCGCGGTCGCGTATCACGCCGTAGCTGGCTTCTTGGGGCGTATGCGCGTGAAGACTGCGACGCTGGTAGAGGCCGGAGGAAAGCTTCCGGTTGTGGTGACATTTGTCGACACGGATGAACACGTGCAACGCGTGCTGCCAAAACTGAAAGAAATGGCAGCACACCGGTTGATTGTTCGGGAAAACGTCGTATTGGAGCAGGGAACGTTGGACTGAGGTTCAGGCTAGCTCGCGCATTGCGCGCCGCTCCTCAAGGTTGAGACCAAGCGCAGAGAGCTTTTTGCAGGTCGACTCGTAGTCAGTGTGATGGACTCCGTGGATACCAAGGGTCTCCGCTACTTGCACGAACATCAGGCGGTCATCCAGATATGCAACTCGTTCAGGTGGAACCTGTGCAATATCAAGAGCGATGCGATAGATGTCTGGATCTGGTTTTCGCACGTGGACGAAGCAGGATGAGATGAAGAAGTCTACGAATGTGTTCAGCTTGAAATGCTGGATGCGCGCCTGATTCAGTTCGCGGCCTTCATTGTTCACCACTGCAATCTTTAATCTGTATTGAGCCTTAAGCGTCCGCACGAGATCCACCATTTCGGGGAACGCTTTTGACTGCGAGAACATGAACGTGCGGAATTCCTGCTCGGTGAAGCTTCGCTGCTCGTAGAAAACCACACGATGCAGGTACTCGTCTAAAGTGAGCTTCCCGACTTCGTAGGTATCGAAGGTGAGATGGTGGCGCTCATCCATTTCTTTGCGATCAAGACCAAAAGTTTTTGCCGCAAGCTCTCTCGAATTCCGATCCCACCCGTTCGTCAGCAGAACCCCGCCCAGGTCGAGGAACAAAGTTGTGATTGGCACTAAGCCCTCCCAAATGTCACTCTGATGCAGATGTCGCCTATGCACTGTGCGTCGTCTCTGAATTTGCGCCAGTGGATGCGGGCAAGTCTGCCGATCAGTCAGTTGTCACAGTGATACTGATGGGAGTGGGGTTCGATACGATTCCAGATCCGGAAGCTGTGATCGTAACGATGTAGGTGTGCGGAGACTGTGTCGTGGTACGTTTCGTGACGCCCGATTGGCCAGTGCCACACGCTGCGAGGACTCCGCAGCACGCGACGGCGATAACGGCGAGAAAGAGCGCGAGTTTGCGTTTTCTGCAGTTTACAGACGGTGCGACGAGCACCAGAACTCCAATGGCGCTAGGACCGAACCCAAGCAGCGGAGTGGAGCGATATAGGGAGGCCGACCTGCTGCGACTCGTAATCAAAACCACAGAGGCAGCCGTACCGCCGACAGTTAGGTTCACAGGTGCTGCGCTTGCCGTCAAGTTGGCTGGTGTGCCGTCCGGGGAAGAGATCGCGGTTGAGAAGCTGATGGTGCCGCTATACCCCGAAGACGTGAGCGCTAGGCTGACGCTAGCCCCACTCGCAACAGTGGTCTGGCTGGCGGAAATGGTGTATGTCGGAGCACTGACACTTAGTACTGACGCCGCAGTTGAGGGTGCGAATACGGAGTCTCCGCTGTATTCCGCTGTCACTTGTGCCGAGCCAATGCTGAAGCCGTTATCAGAATTCACTGCGACGTTTGTGAGGACCGCTCTTCCGTTCGACACCGGTGCTGCGCCGAGCAGTTTGTCTCCGACCTTGAACATCACAGTGCCGGACATAGCTTGTGGGGATGATGATTGGATCGAGGCGGTCCAAGATGTAATTCCGCCGAGAAAGACGGGATTCACAACGGCTGAGAGTCGCGTCGTGGTGGAGACGCTCGTTTGCATAGGCAGTGAAATGCTGGACCAGGTGGAGGCCAGCGCATAAGCATCAACGCTGCCGAGCCCTGTTGCCATGTCGTATCCTGCCGATGCGTCCCAGCCGAGGAGTCCGTTTGTGCAGTCGGGTATTCCACTGGCGCATGCAACTTTGTTCGACCCTGCTGTTACGTCGTGGAAGACTGATGGGTTGTTTGCGAAAATCGAGTACAGAGCTGGGTTCACGTTTCCGAGACCCGGTTTCGCGATTGCGCCTTGATTCATCAAGTAGTGTTGTACAAGAGCAAGCATTCCCGCGAACACAGGGGTTGCAACAGAGGTCCCGGCTACGATTTGTTGATTTCCTGCATATACGATTGAATAGCCGAGAGCCGCTGCAAGAGAGACGTCTGGCACCATCCTGCCGTTGATGGACGGATCACCGACCCCGTTCTGAAATGAAGGGCGTGGAAAATATCCACTTGCTCCGCCGCCTCCTCCGGTCGTGCCGACCCCGGTTTTCTCTGCAGTGCTCCAGGCAATCTCTGGGATGTACGAGAGTGCATTGCCGGACATTGCATTGTTCTTTTCTGCCCAATATTCGCCGCCTGCATCGTTGAAATCTGTGCCACCGACGGCTGTGACCTCTGGGACGCTGGCGGGCAAAGTCACAGCCAGTCCTCTTGATGAGCCGCCGCTAGAATCGCAGCCTGCCGCTCCATTATCTCCAGTGGCGGTCACCCATGTTATTCCTTGCGCACTGGCTTGCTGCGCGAGTGCGTAATAGTACGAAGCGAGGGAACCTCCGCCGTCCTGTTCGCATTCGGCGTAAGAGTATGCAACGATCTGCGCCAAGTTGTTTTCGACTACATACTGCACGCTGGCCAGTACGTCGGATGACTGAACATACAGAATGCGCGAGTTGCGCGCGATTGCGCTTACGAGTTCGAGGTCGAGCGTCGCCTCGAGTGAATAAATGCTTGGCCCCAATGTGCTTGGGGCATCAGGAACCATCACCGCAGAATAGTCGTTCGGGGGTAGTCCGAACCTTGTGCGGAAGGAACGATAATCATCGATGAAAACGCTCGCGATACCGGGGACGGCAATGGTGATTCCGGTGCCGTCAATGCCCATCTTGAACAGTGGTTGAATCCCGTAGATCGTGGCGAGGTCATCCGGGGCCAACAGATTCCCGTTTGCTGCGCTTGCAAACTGTGGGAGGGGAGTTTTTGGCGAAGCTCGGTCGGATAGATCATCAAGACCGATCACTCCAGCGGCAATACTGGTTATCGCGCGGGGCACAACAGGCTCAACTGTGTTTGCGAAGTGGGCCCTGCCATTCACAAGGAACTTATGTATAGAAGTGTGAAACGCTGAATCAATCCTTGATACGGGCCCGGAGAAAGTGAGGGAGCGTCTGTTTCGCGAGACTCTGATTTGGCTAATTCCGTTTGACCGAAGCCAGGATGCCGCTTTTTGAACGGCATCATCTGGCGCGCCAAATCGTCTCGCGAACTCGTCCGGCGTGATCCACTTTTGATAATTAGGGCTGTTGGGATCCGCTTGTTGCCTGAGCAGTTGGTCCAAGTCCGACTGAACTCTGGCTGTCGGACGCAGAATGAGCTTCAAGTTGCGGATGACGCGATCCGGAGATTCCGCGCCGATGTCGTTCGCTGCATACTTTCTTGCAAGTGCAGAAACTGGGGCGCTGCGGCCGTGCGGTTGGGCAGCAGTACTTTGCGAGAACAATACGCTTGTGGCCATCATGGCGATGGCGAGAACTAGAACTCTCTTCATGCTCAACGCCTAATGGGTATTCGAGAGTGCTATCGGCAATGTGCGGTGCTAACTTCAGAAGTTTTTTGATCGAGAGAGGAACGTTCGCGTCGCCTCTCGGTGACATTGCTTCCCTGGGGGGCGGGTTCGGAGAGGGAACTGCTGGGAGTAAAAAGGATGAGCTAACGAAAACAAGAGGTGAAAAACTCATTTGCTGAGTTTTCCACCTCGCAGGAAAACGCCTCGCGTTTTCCACTTTTCCACAGCTACGACTGCTACTCCATATACATAGATGTTTACGTATAGGAGGTAGGTGAATCCTAGAACGGAATATCGTCGTCGGTGATTTCGGTGCCGCGCGTGGGGGCGGAGTCAAATTCGCCGGGGCCACTCTGGTCGAAGTCGTTCGAGCGAGAGCTTCTAGCGCCTGAGCCGTAGTCGTCTCCTCGACCTCCGCCAAGAAGAACCAGATCACTGGCTACAATCTCAGTGGTGTAGCGTTTTTGTCCCTGTTTGTCTTCCCAGGAGCGCGTCTGGAGCCGACCCTCTATATAAACCGTTCGGCCTTTCTTGAGATACTCGCCAGCGATTTCGGCCAGACGTTGCCAGAGCACTACATTGTGCCACTCAGTCTTATCCTGCCATTCGCCAGACTTGTCCTTGTAGCGCTCATTGGTAGCGACAGTCATGCTGGCCACTGCCGTGCCGCTGCTCGTGTGTTTGACTTCAGGATCTTTACCCAGATTCCCGACGAGAATAACCTTGTTCACGCTCTTTGCCATTAGTGCCTCACACTCTCTCTTCCGCAGGTAATTCGGCTTGTCATGTTAATTCAGGCTGTCACGCATTAGCAATTCGCGTGGCGACCGCCGTAATTTAGGCCGTCCGCCCAGACAAGCACCTCCGCTGCGGGTCCTTTCTTCGCATTTCAGTGCAGTTTAGCGAGTATAAACGGATCTGCGTCAAGCATCTAGCTACGACAATGAGCGTGCGGACAGAGCTGTTTTATTGGCTATCGATTGATGGTGGGATCGCGCAGGTTTCAACGGCCACCCTGTTTTCGGACGTGAGCTACCTATGCAATGAGAAACCGGACGGCAAAGCTGCCTCGAGATTGATTTGTTCTCCGGTCATCGGGTGCTGGAATTTTAGAAATTGGGCGTGTAGGAAATAGCCTCCATCGCCGGGGAGGCCGGGCAGATTTTCAAGAGGCTGGCCTGTTAAGCCATACAGAGAGTCGCCAAGCAGAGGATGGCCGATCGACGCCAGATGAATTCTGATTTGATGAGGGCGGCCCGAATGTAAACGTACCTCAAATGTTGTGGTGCTTGTGGCGCGTGAGATCACCTTTGCCGTTGATTTGGACGGCTTGCCATTTGGGTTGGCCGCCCACACGGAACCGATGCGCGGGTGCGGTACGAGGCCAATGGGTGTGAGGATTTCGTAGGTGTCATGCTCAGCAATGTTTTGACCCAGTGCTCTGTAGATTTTTTGAACTTTGGGTGTGTTCCAGTTCGCCTCTAGATTAGAAGCGGCTTGCGGAGTTTTAGCGAAGAGGACGATGCCGGAGGTGCCTCGGCCCAAACGGTGCACAGGGTTTGCGTCGGGGGTGTGCTTTTGCACCAAGCGCAGAAGGGTGTTTTCGATGAATCCGCCGCCGGGAAGGGTGGGCAGGCCGCTGGGTTTGTTGACCGCCAACAGATGAGGGTCATCAAACAGAACCTCGAAGTGCTGAGGGCAGTCTGGTTCGATCCAGGGTGGCCGGTTCCAGACAAGCGTTTGGCCTGAATTGAGCGGTTCGCTTCCTGTGGCGGTGACTCCGTTGATGGTGACTTCGCCGTTGTTCAGATTTCGTTGCCAGACCTCTGGGCTTGAGTGGGGGTAAAGGCTTGCCAAGTGGGAGAGCAGGATTTGTCCATGGTATTTGCTGCTTATGATGGTGGTGTAGGCGTAGCCTCGGTTGAGCATGTAGTTCGAGTGTAAGCTATCGGCATCCCCTGCGGGGAGTTGCTGCGATTCGTCGTGATGCAATGCAGTCAAGAGGGGTGAAAATGCGTGTATTTGTGGCAGGGGCGAGCGGTGCTATTGGTGAACCTTTGATTGCGGAGTTGTTAAGGCAGGGGCACAGTGTCGTAGGGATGACAACGAGCGAGACGCGGGCCAAGTTCCTGGAGAATCAGGGTGCCTCAGCAGCGATCGTGGATGCATTTGATGCCGCGGCGGTGGAGGAGGCCCTGAGGCGATCAAGGGCAGAAATCGTCATCGATGAGTTGACGTCGTTGCCGAAAGACCAAAGCGAGATGCGCAAATACGCTGCGGGGGACGCAAAGCTAAGACTCCAGGGCGGAGGCAATCTGTTTCGCGCGGCGATTGCGACGGGCGTGCGGCGGTATCTACAGCAGTCGAGCGGCTTCTTTCTGAAGGCGACCGAAGGGGCTCTGGCAGACGAATCGTCTCCACTTGATGTGAACGCGAGTCCAGGCGTGGCCGCGAGTGCGCGAACTTATAAGGAACTTGAAGCGCGACTGTTCAGTTCCAATGCTATTGAGGGTGTGGCGCTACGATATGGGTTCTTTTATGGGCCGAAGACGTGGTACCACCCCGGCGGGTCCGCGGCGGACATGGTGATGCACCAGCAGAATCCGGTTGTGGGCAAGGGACAAGGCGTGTCGTCATTTGTGCACATCAACGATGCCGCAATTGCAACCGTGATGGCACTGACTGCAGAAGCGGGTGTTTACAATTTGGTGGACGACGATCCTTCGCCGCAATGTGTGTGGCTTCCAGCTTTTGCGAAGTATCTCGGCGCCCCGATGCCCCCGCACATCAGCGAGGAGGAAGCGAAGGTAACAGCCGGGGACGATGCGGTTTATTACGCTACGAGGCTGACTGGCGTCTCGAATGGGAAGGCGAAGCGGGTTCTCGGGTGGAGACCTCGGCCATTAGAGTGGCTGCAGGTTAGGTGACCGAGGCGGAGGCTGAGTTTGGAGTTCCAAAATTTGCTGCATACCTTGGGTGAGTTCGCGGTGAGTATAGCGTATGGATGGACTCCATGAGCGCGTGCGTCTGCATCAATTGGCCGTGAACGACCGAGCTAGAAGCTATGGTTCTAGACTCTGGATGCGGCATCAAACGATTACATTGAAGGAGGACTGGCCTTGTCTTCTTCTTCCGATATGTTCAGTTCTTGGAAAGAGATTGCGAACTACTTGGGCAAAGGAGTTCGCACGGTTCAGCGCTGGGAAGCTGAACTTGGCCTACCTGTCCGCCGCCCGAACGCGCACAACCGAAGCGTTGTGATTGCGCTCCGGTCTGAGATCGACCAGTGGATGACTTCGGATTTCGCTACTCGTAGTACGCAGAAGGTTGACCCTGAAATGAACGTGTCGGGGAAGACTTTTCGGTTTCGCGTGCTCCTCGTAGACGATGATCCGGGGTTTCGACAGACGACCAAAGCCATCCTGGAATCGCGCGGGTTCGAAGTTCTCTGTGCGGAGGATGGATTCTCCGGGTTGGCAACCCTCAAAGAAGCTTTGCCGGACATAATCATCTCAGACCTTCGCATGCCGAACATGAACGGCTTCGAGTTCCTGTCAGTAGTTCGTTATCGTTTCCCGCGACTCCCTGTCATCGCCGTGAGTGGCGAGTTCGTAGGGCTTGACGTTCCGGAGAGCGTCTTGGCAGATGCTTATTTCGAGAAGGGAAGCTATTCGATTGCGGACCTACTAGCCAAAATGGACTCGCTGTTGGACGTTCTTCCACCCCGGCCACGTGAGGGTAAACGCTGCAAAACGCCTGTCTGGATACCGAACCCCTCGACCGGCCAGTACGTTGTAGTTACGTGCCCCGATTGTCTTCGTACATTCCCGGCGATGAGGACCGCAGAACTCAAAGCAGGTACGCACCGAGTAGAATGCGATTACTGTACTGCCGAGGTCTGTTTCGAGATAACCGACCCTACGGCTCTTTTGAGAATCAGTGCCTGACAGTGCCGCCTGTTCAGAGATGTCTGGCAGCCCTCGCCAACTAGCTCTAGAACGAAGATGATGTCCGTGCTTCGGTTCGTTCTCATGAATGCGCAAACAGACAAGCCTCTAATTTCGGTCGTCAACTAGACCAGGCACCAGGTTGAAGCAGCACACCTTAGGTGAGCATCGTTTGGAGCGAACGGCCCTTGAGCGCTGGCCGCAAGGTGGCCACTCGTGTGCGCTTCACACCTAAAGTGATATTCACCCCAACTCGCGGACCTTATCGGAGATTGCCGTGAGTGCGATCTGGCCACGATTCGGTTCTCCACGAGCAAGCGACTCTGCAAAGCGGATTGCCTGTTCCGATTTGATCTTTGCAGGTAGCGGAGGCGTAAGGGGATCGACAACGGCTTCGAGCAAGGCGGGGCCCGGAGTTTGCAGAAATTCCCGCATCACGTTTCCACAATTCGCAGGTTTGTCGATGCTAAAGCCTGTTCCGCCACAAGCGCGCGCGAAAGCGGCGAAGTCGATCGGATGCAATTCACATCCATACTCAGGATTTCCTAGGAAGACCATCTGCTCCCATTTGATCTGGCCGAGCGTATTGTTCTTCACGATGACGATCTTGATCGGTAGCTGGTACTTAACTGCCGTGGCAAACTCGCCCATTAGCATGGTGAATCCGCCGTCACCGACAAAGGCCACTACCTGGCGCTGCGGATAAGCAAACTGCGCTGCAATGGCATAGGGCAGTCCCGGCGCCATTGTTGCGAGATTGCCAGACAGCGTGAATATCTGGCCGCGTCTTGCGATGATCTCGCGTGCCCACCATGTCGCAATCGTCCCGCTATCGCATGTGACAATGGCGTCGTTTCGCAGGAGTTTGTTCAGTTCCCATGCGACCACCTGTGGTTTCATCGGCTCATCACGACTGGTGCCGCGTGACTCGATGGTTTTCCACCAGTCCTTCATGCCTTCTTGTGCTTTGTGCAGAAAACTCTTGTCACGATGACCGGCGCATTTTGACAATAATGCCTGCAATACACGTCGGCTGTCCCCCACGAGTCCGACCTCGACGGGATAGCGCAGTCCAAGGCGCGACGGGTTTAGATCGATTTGAACGCTGCGCGCATCGCCCGGCTTGGGATAGAACTCGATGTACGGGAACGAGGACCCAACGATCAGCAGTGTGTCGCATTCTTCCAGTGCTTCTTGCGAAGGTCGGGTGCCCAGCAGCCCAATCGACCCAGTGGTGTATGGGCTGTCGTCCGGCACCGCGGCCTTTCCCAGTAATGCTTTGATAATTGGCGCGCCTAACTTTTCCGCGATGAGTTGGAGTTCATCGGTGGCGTGGAGTGCACCCTGGCCTGCGAGAATAGCGACGCGCTTTCCTGTGTCGAGTATCTCGACTGCACGCCTGAGGTCAGCTTCTTCTGGAATGTGCGCCGAGTGGGTGTGAATGTCTGTTTCGGCGTGGCCCGGTATGTTTCGATTTGAGCGCTGACGCTTCTCGACTGGCTTCTCTTGTATATCGGTCGGGAATGCAATGTGGGCAACACCTCGATACGCCAATGCTGTGCGGCAGGCGAGATGGGCTACGTTCTCAACGTGAGTCGGCCCCATGACACGCTGGTTGAACACCGTGACATCCATAAACAATTTGTCGGTCTCAACATCCTGTTGCGTGTGTGTGCCAATCAAGTCGTGGAATGCCATACCTGTGATCGCGAGCACAGGTTGGCCATCGAGCTTGGCATCATAGAGACCATTCAGCAGATGGATACCCCCGGGACCGGAGGTTGCGAGGCACACCCCCAACTTTCCCGTCACCTTTGCATGCCCGCACGCCATAAATGCGGCGGCTTCCTCATGACGCACCTGAATGAAATCAATCTTGTCCTTATGCGTTCGTAGTGCCTCCATGATGCCGTTGATACCATCGCCAGGAAGCCCAAAGATTCGCTCCACACCCCAGTCGATTAAGGTTTCAATCAAAACGTCGGCCGCAGTCATGCTGATCTCCCTTTTGCTGATACATCACTAGATGCTTACGTCGCTGACAGGCTGCCCTCAGGCGGCGCCCGGAAACGCAATGGTAGTGATAAGAGCATTGTCCGCTTGGCGTGAATCCAGTCGCGTATGTTGAGCAACGATGGGCACGTCGGAGCGGATCACGCTAGAGTAGTTTGTGGCACGAGGAATCGGCTCGGGATCGCGCAGGTCATTGAACCGCACGTGTCGTGTACGCCGCGCTGGCACAGTCACTCGGTAGGGCCCTACCGGATCACGATCAGCGTAATAGATTTCGATTTCCACGTGTGCTTCTCGATCAGAAGCATTAAGCATGCACACAGTTTCGTGGCTCGTCATCTGAGGCTCGGGACCGTGACTCTCCGGAGGAATATAGCCTTCCGCGATGACCCACTCTCTTCTGCCGATTGCGTTGACCATGTTTTTACCTCCTTGATTTTCTTCTCATCAATACGGAAACAATTGCGCCTCCAACCACCAGGCCAGCTACCATTCCCAGCGTGCGCCGCTTAGAGCGGAGTAGTGAGGCTTCTCGGCGATTGACGATTCCTGTCTCGGGGTACATGAACGCAAGGCCGTTTCCGCGATCTTGAGCTGCACGCACGACCTCCGCAAGATGCAACGCGTGACGTCCGGTCTGCTGCTCAATCTGCTCGCGACAACTGAACCCGTCGGCCATGATCAAAGTGGAGAGTCCGGCCTTTCGCACGGCAGGGACGAGAGCGCGTTCGCTGATGGCTACCGAGACGGGATACTTGTCCTTTTCGAATCCGAACGAGCCAGCCATCCCGCAACAGCCAGATGCCAATACCTGCGCATCAAGCCCAATCTTCTTCAGGACGGCTGTTTCCGCGTCCATGCTCATGATGGCCTTGTGGTGGCAGTGCCCCTGAACGATGGCACTTCTGTTCAGTGGTGATACCGGAAATTCTTGGATCTTTTTCTCCAGGAATTCCGAAAACAAGAACGTGTTTTGTCTCAGTTGGCCAGCGCACTTCGAAGTGGGCATTAGGGAGTACAACTCGTCGCGAAACACCGAGCCACAACTCGGTTCCAGTACGACGATCGGTGTCCCTTTCACAAGATCAGGCGCGAGCGCATCAAGCGCTCTGTCCAGGTACCGCTTGGCTGACCTGAGGAAACCGAAATCATACAGCGGCCGTCCGCAGCAGACATGCTGCATGGGAACGCGTACTCGATATCCAAGCTGCTCTAACACTTCGACGGCAGCTTCTGCAGTCTCGGGGAAGAAGAAGTTGTTGAATGTGTCGGGCCAGAGAATGACCTCAGACGCTCCTTCGTTTTGAATGCCGCGTTTTACAAACCATGTCTTAAAGGTCTCCGGCGCGAATGCTGGGATTCGGCGCTCGAGCGGCATGCCTGCAGCCTTCTTTGCGATGGCACTTAAGACTGGCGTTTGTGTGAGAAGGTTCACGAACCCTGAAACAAGCGAAGCAACACGCGACCATTGATCGATGAAACCAAATGCATATGCATGGCGGGGGCGGACTCGTCCTTCCCAGTAGTGGGCGAGAAACTCGGACTTGTAAGTGGCCATGTCCACGTTAACCGGACAGTCGCCCTTGCAACCTTTGCAGGAGAGGCACAAATCGAGCGCCTCTTTGACGCTTTCGTCGCGCCAGCCGTTCGCGATGACATCGCCGTTTAGCATCTCCCAAAGATGATGGGCGCGCCCTCGCGTTGTGTGTCGCTCTTCATGTGTGACCATGAAACTTGGGCACATGGTGTCGTCTTGCGGGTTCGTGGAATCCTTCCTTCTACACTTGCCGATGCCGACGCAGCGAAGAGCGGCGTGCGCGAAGCTGCCACCGTCATCGGGATACTTGAAGTACGTCTGTACTTCGCGCGGATGGTAACTCGCTCCAAGTCGGAGATCTTGATCCATCCGATTGGGATCTACCACTTTGCCCGGGTTCATCTTCCAATCGGGGTCCCATATAGATTTGAATTCACGGAAAGCTTGGATCAATTCGGCGCCGAACATCTTGTCGAGAAACTCGGCACGCGCCTGGCCGTCCCCATGCTCTCCGCTCAAGCTGCCGCCATGCTTCACGCAGAGATCTGTGGCTTCTTCCATAAACGAGCGCCACTTCTTGATCCCCGCGGTACTGGTCACATCGAAATCAACTCGGCAATGCACACACCCTTGGCCGAAGTGTCCATAAAGCGCCGGATTGTATTCGTACTTGTTGTAGAGCGCCCGCAGTTCGCGGAGATATTCGCCAAGCCTATCTGGTGCTACGGCAGAGTCCTCCCAGCCGGGCCATGTGTCGCGTTCACCGGGCACGAAGGCTGTTGCCCCTAATCCGGATTCGCGCACCTTCCAGAGATGCTCCATGTCCTCCTGGTCGGTAAATAATCTTATGTTTGGAGCGTTGGGTTTTGATTTGAGTGTGTCCATGACGCGATTTGCTAATTCCAGAGCATCTTCTTTCTTGTCTGCTCCGAACTCGGCCATTAGCCACCCTTTGCCCTCCGGCAGCATCCCCAGGAATCTCTCATTCCGAGCACTCTTCTTCATGATGTTCTCGTAGAGACGGTGGTCGATTCCTTCCAGGGCAGTTGGCTGAAATGGATCAATGTCTTTTACGTGGTCGGCGGCCTCATATACGTCCGGGTAGCCGAGCATCAGGATCACTCGCTGTGCCTTCGCATCGATCAGACGACACTTCGCTTCAAGCACCGTGACCAGAGTACCTTCGCTGCCTACAAGCGCTCTCGCCACGTTGAAGCGACCATCTTCTCCGGGGATCAACTGATCGAGGTTATAGCCGGAAACGCGACGCGGGATCGCAGGATATCTTTGCCGGATCAGGTCGCCATATCGATCGCGCAGCGACTTGAGCTTTTGATAGATACTTCCAGTTCGGCCCCCTTGGCTGATTCGTTGATCGAGGTCGCTGTCCGTCATCCAGCCGACGCTCATGCGCGTACCGTCGTAGAGCAGAATTTCGAGCTCTTCGATGTTGTTGTCGCATTTGCCCGACATCTGTGCGTGGGCGCCACATGAGTTGTTTCCAATCATCCCTCCAAGACAGCAATGATTGTGTGTCGCAGGATCGGGGCCCCAAGTCAGCATGTTGTTGCTATCGCTCATTGCGCGATCACGCAGTTCATCGCAGACTGTGCCCGGCAGCACACGTGCCCAGCGCTCGGAAAGATTCACCTCCAGCACTCCGTGCATGTATTTCGACCAGTCGATAACGACTGCAACATTGCAGGTCTGTCCGGCAAGGCTTGTACCGCCGCCGCGAGACAGCACGGGCGCGCCGAATCGGCGACAAGCGGCGACTGTGCGAACAACATCCTCTCTGGATTTTGGAATCACGACCCCGATAGGCACTTGACGGTAGTTGGAGCCATCAACCGCATACATGGCCTTCGATCCAGCGTCGAACCGGACCTCACCATCTATCACTCTCTCCAATTCAGATTTCAGCTCGGCAAAATCCGGAGCCTTAGCCGGGAGAACGTAAGGAACAGATTGGTGTGGTTCGACGGTAAGAACGGGTAATCTGCTGGCGGGCATTTGTTCTGCTCCTATCTGACACTTCAAGCTGCGAATCTGGCTGCATCAGCGCGTTTCAGCGTCAATCCCATGCCAAAGCTCGAAAGGTCCGGACGAAGCTCACCATTAACGAGCTCCGGCAAACCGTCGAACAGCATGCGCTCGATTCGAACGTGATCATGGAAGTACTCAATGTTTCTGAGCGGCACCGCTGCGCAAGCTACGTGTGTATGCAGGGCTGGAGCAGTGTGTGCCGAGAGCGGCACGTGATGCGCTTGGCAAAGGGTTGCGACATGCAAAAAGCCCGTGACGCCTCCGCAACGCGTGATATCGGCCTGCTGCACGTCGACCGCCCCGGCAGCAAGCATTCTCTGAAAGTAGGAAATCTCGTACCCATACTCGCCCGCGGCGATTTCCATCTGTGCAGGCGCACGATCGCGAATAAGCCGCAAGCCCTCAAGATCGTCCGAAGACACCGGTTCCTCAAACCACCGAACGTCGATGTCTGCGAATGCTTCGGCTTGCGCTAAGGCTTGCTTGCGGCTATACGCGCCATTGGCGTCCACGTAGAGTTCCGCTTCATCACCGATTGCTGTGCGAGCAGTTCGCACACGTTCAACATCGCGTTTCGGGTCGCGGCCAATCTTCATCTTCACTCGCGAGATGCCTTGCCCAACCCAGCCGGACAGCTGATCCGCAAGTTGCTTGTCAGTATAGGAAGTGAATCCGCCGCTGCCATAAACTTGGGCACTTGCCCGCACCTGGCCCAGCAACGTGACCAGAGGAATCTGCAGCAACCGTGCCTTTAGATCCCAGAGTGCACAATCAACCGCTGAGATCCCCATCGAGCAGATTCCCGGGCGCCCAATGTTCCGTATGCGTCGCCACATTGCCATGTAGCAGGCGGTGGGCGACATGGCGTTCATTCCGCTTATAACTCCGGTCAGGGTGTCTCGGATAAGTTGGGCGGTGGCGTGGTCGGCGTACGCATATCCAAGTCCCGTTTCAGATCCCGCGCTGGCCTCAACCAGAACGAGAGTAGTGCTGTCCCACTCAGCGGTTCCATCGGACTCGGGTTGATCGGTCGGTATGGTGAACACCGAAACTTCAATCCGTTCGACGGGAATGAAACTTTCTGCAACGATAGAAATCATCTCAGCCGTACTTGGTCCAGGGATTTATAACGGCTAGGATGTGAAGCGGGGATGGTTCGATGTCCACAAGTTGTTCGTGTATCTGCAGCGAGTTGTTCCGTGAGAGCAGTGCCTATCTCTCCGAAGAGCTCGAGCTGCAACGCCACGTCCCGGCGCCGTACAATGACTTCACCTCGATGGAGCCGTCAGGCTAATCCATGTGCAGTCGAGTTTTGGGACGGGAGCTTACTTCAGGACGGGAAGCTGTGTATTAGAACTCGCTTGGTCGCGTTCCTCTGCCCACTCAAGCCAGTCTTCGCCAAAGAGTTCGGCGGGATGCTGCGTACGGACGGTGCCGTTCCCGCAACAGAGATTGTCGGCTGGGCAATATTTCTCACAACCCCAACAGACGCGTTCCGGATGTTGCGGATGAAGTGGGATCTTGGCCATGGCAGTACACCTCTCTGTGCGCATTGGGGACGCGCTTCGCTTAGCGTGCGCGAGTGTCCCCCATTTGGAATGCCTGGTATCAAGTTACATAAGATCTTTAGGCAGTGCCTATGACTAATGTCACGCATGTTGCATGTTGAAAGAAGCACGTAAATGAGAAGGGCCCAGGATGAACCTGGGCCCTCTTTCGCCCTTCGTTATTGAACCTATTTGACAACTTGGAATTCAGAATGAAGGCTGGCCCTGGAGTCGTCTCCTATCCAGACATCAAACTTCTCGGTTTCGACCACCCAGTCCTTTGTCTCTGGGCTCCAGAACTTCAGCTCTTCTTTTCCGAGCGTGAATGTAAGTGTCTTCTTCTCGCCGGGTGCAAGCGACACGCGCTGGAAGCCCTTGAGTTGACGAACAGGCCGAGAAGCGGAGCCGGCACGTTGGTGAATGTAGAGTTGCACTACGTCGTCTCCAGCCAGCTTGCCCCTATTCTTAACATCAACCGAAACCTGCAATGGCTCTTCAGGTTTGATCGACGGCTTACTGAGAGTTAGCCCAGAAGTTTCGAAGCTGGTGTAGCTTAGACCAAAACCAAACGGGTACAGTGGCGCAGTGGATTCATCCCAATAGAACGAGCGATACTGCGGCGCTGTTTCGGGTAGCTGAGTGAGATTCTTGGAGTAGTGCATTGGGAGTTGTCCGACGGTGCGCGGCCAAGATACCGGCAGCTTGCCACCGGGATTCACGTCGCCAAAGAGTACATCGGCAACCGCATTTCCGCCCTCAGTTCCGGGGAACCATGCATTCAAGATTGCGGGAACATGTTCGGACGCCCAAGTAATATCCAGCGGACGTCCGGCCATGATGACGAGAATCATGGGTTTGCCTGTGGCGACCACGGCTTCGAGCAGTTGCTGCTGATTGCCTGGAAGCGTGAGGCTCGCACGTGAAGCGGCCTCACCGCTCATGTTGGGCTTTTCTCCAAGAACTACAACCGCCAGATCAGCCTTCTGGACTGTCTCAACGGCTTCGTCTTGCATCTTCTTGATCTCGGCCTGATTTAGACGCGGCTCTTCTGGCTTACCCTCGAACAATTCAAATATCTGTTGATACTTGCGTTGCATGTCGCCGCCCTTGGCGTACTCGACGCGGGCGTTTGGAAGCTTAGCCTTGATACCTTGAAGCACGGTGACTCCCGGGGCGCATCCGTTCACTGTCCAGGATCCGAGCATGTCACGCGCTGCGTCCGCCATTGGCCCCACAACTGCGATGGATTTGATGTCGTTCTTCAGCGGGAGCATGTTGTCCGCATTGCGCAGCAGAACCATTGAACGTTGAGCAGCCTCGCGGGTAGCTTTGCGATGCTCGGGATCGTTCTGGATTGCCTTCATATTCGCGAGGTCGCCATACGGATGTTCGAATAACCCCATTCGCACTTTGACGGCGAGGACATTACGTACCGAGTCGTCGATCACGGACATCGGAATCTTGCCGTTCTGAACGAGCTTTTCGAAATTCCTGAGGTAGGTCTGCGAGCCCATATCCATGTCTACACCGGCGTTGAGTCCCCGGTAGGCAGCATCCTCAACGTCGCGCGCGTAACCATGCGCGACAAGGCTAAAGACAGCAAATGCGTCGCTGATTACGAATCCCTTGAATCGCATATCCTGACGAAGGACGTCGTGCAAGAGCCAGCGATTTCCGCTCGCTGGTACATCATTAAAATCCATGTAGGCGCTCATGACAGTGCCGACTCCAGCATCTACTGCAGCCTGAAAGGGGGGAAGGTACACATTGCGGAACTGCATCTCGGGGATGTACACGCCGTCGTAGTCACGCCCGCCTTCAGCCGCGCCGTATCCGGCAAAATGCTTAACGCTCGCCAGTACATGATTGGGAGTTCCCAATTGTGGGCCTTGAAAACCGAGCACCTGCGCACGGGCCATAGCGGCTCCGAGATATGGATCTTCACCGGCACCCTCGATCATGCGCCCCCACCGTGCGTCGCGAGCAATGTCGACCATTGGGCCAAAACTCCAGTTGACTCCGGCTGCAGCGGCTTCTTTTGCGGCGATTCCCTGGGACCTCTCCACTAGCGCGGGATCCCACGATGCGGCCATACCTAGCGGATTGGGAAATGTGTTGTTGTACCCGTGAATGACGTCGTAACCAAACAGAAGTGGAATCTTGAGGCGGCTCTCCTCGACTGCAATTTTCTGAAGTTTATTGATGAATACGGGATCCACTGTCCAAAGGACCGAGCCAGCTTCGCCTGCACGTATGTGGTCCTCGGGCTTGCCAAATTCGCCGCCATCTCCAGCGCCAAGTTGCGTAAGTTGCCCGATCTTCTCGCGCAGCGTCATTTGTGTGAGGAGCGCCTCGACCCGGGCGTTCACTTCTTTATCGTTGATGGTGGTTCCGTGCGTGGTCTGCGCGAACATACAAACTGATGCGCACAGCAGGGTCAAATAGAGGATTACCGTACGACGAAAGCAAAAGGAACGAACGTATGCCATCGCTGCTCCAAGCAGATAATTGCCACTAACGTGGCGCTGATGATGAATGTCCCCTGAATTAAAACACATCGAGAGCTGCACAAGGGATCAACTTCTTTGACAATTGCTGGGACTACAACGGAGGCGAAAGCGAGATCAGACTCGGACGGGCGCTTCATGAATCTGGTTATAGAAAGAAAGCGTTCGTGATGACAAAGATCGACGGGCGGAATAAGACGTCCGCTTCGAACCAACTCGAAGAATCTCTGAAGCGTTTGCAAACAGATCACATCGACCTTCTACAGTTTCACGAAGTGATTCGGGACAACGATCCCGATCGGATCTTCGCCCCCGGTGGAGGAATGGAGGCGGTACTTGAGGCCAAGAAAGCGGGGAAGGTCCGGTACATAGGCTTTACGGGGCACAAGAGCCCTGAAGTTCATCTGAAAATGCTGTCCGTTGCGGACAAACATAGGTTTGTGTTCGATGCCGTCCAAATGCCGCTGAATGTAATGGACCATCACTTCAGCAGCTTTGAGGGCAAGGTGCTCCCAGCATTGCGGCAGAAGAACATCGGTGTGCTGGCAATGAAGTCGATGGGCGACAGCATCATTCTGCAGAGTAAGACTGTAACCCCGGTTGAGTGTCTTCACTACGCCATGAACTTGCCTACGAGCGTCGTGATTACGGGTTGCGACTCGATGCAAATTCTACAGCAAGCGCTAGATGCGGCAAGAGGCTTCAACCCTATGTCTGAGAAGGAAGTTGCAGAACTGCTCTCGAAAACCGCCAAGGTGGCGCAATCAGGTCAGTATGAGCTGTATAAGACTTCGCACCACTTCGATGGCACGTATCAGAATCCACAGTGGCTCGGGTGACTATGTCGGAGCAAGACCTTGATTTCCACTGAGTGTCACTTCGTGGATTGTCGATAAGAAACAAGCTCCCATACGCCTTCGGGCACGCAGTGTTGCTTCGAAAGTATGTAGACGTTGCCGTCATTGGCTCGCACTTTGTAGAAGGATTTGTCCGGGCCATACCACTGATCAACAACCTCTTCGACCTGGTACTCGTGTTGATCCAGACTAAAGCGTGTTGGGTACTCTTCCGCTTTCCATCCTTCGTAGCACGATACGTGTAGCTTCATCTCGAATTCCAATCTCGACTGTCACGTGGGCGAATAGTGCTTATTGAGCGCTATTTGTCCCTGAATCGCTGAGAACGGCTTCTAGTACGCCGGTTCAAAGCTGCCTGTTGATTGGATGCGAGTGAATCGAGACGTGACAGAGGCTTGCCTATCATCCATTTACGCGTGGCAACGTGCCAGCGCGGAGCACCATCTTTAGCATGATGACTTTTAGACAACCTGAAGACGCTGATTCGGGGAAAGGGGCCGTGGAAGTAGACAGGCCCGAAGATGTAGCTGAAACCAATATGGCGAAAATGGATGCGCAGCTCGACCACCGTTTTCAGGATCCCATGAACAAGTCATTTGACGCAGGAATGGCCGAGGCTGGACAAACACCGGAGTACAGTATGGAGAGACAAGGGGAAAACGAACTTCTCAAGGACACTGGAGAGTACAAACGCGACCGCGATAGTGATGCGGACGCTGAAGCCGACATGCAAGACCAGGACCCGGGTGATCGCCAGAAGAGGAATCAACAGAGCGAGGAAGATCCTCTAGCGGCGTGAGCCGGAGCTTATCTTAGGCCACCAACAGGTCATCAACTGAACCTCTGCTCGTCGCTGGCGTCTGAACCTGTTCAAGCGTGCATTCCTCAGGACGCTTTTCCGGACGCCAGCGAAGAAACTTGGTACCGTGGCGAAATCTCCCGCCTGAAAAGTGATCGAAGCTTACTTCTGCGACTAAAGTAGGTGCGAGCCGCTCCCATTGACCGCTACGCTCTGTGCTCCATCGACTAGGCCCACCCGGCGCATTTCCTGTGAATCCCGATCCGCCCAGATACGGCTTCAGTAAGTCCATAAGCTGTGCGCGTTGAGCACCGTTGAAGCTCGATGTGAAGCCAACGTGATGAAGTAGGCCGCTCTGGTCATACAGTCCGAGCAACAGTGAGCCAACGACCTCGCCTTTGCTTGCGAATCGAAATCCGCCGACAACACAATCGACGGAGCGAATGCGTTTCACCTTCAGCATTGCGCGCTCACCCGACTTGTAGCTGTCCAGAAGACGCTTTGCGACCACACCGTCACAGCCAGATACCGCAAGCTCGGCAAACCAGCGGCGAGCAGTCGAAAGCTCCGTCGTAGCAGCCGAGAGCTTCAGAAGTGACGAATCGGCAAATCGGCTAACGAACTGTAAGAGGTGCTCGCGTCGCTCTTTAAGAGCAAGGTCGAGCATTGGCGTTCCTTGGTGGTCGACAAGGATATCAAACAGCAAATATGAGCAGGGTGTTTCCTTCGAAAGCTTCTCGATGCGACTGTTGGCCGGGTGAATTCGCGTCAGAAGGTCCTGAAATGAGAGGCGACCATCGCGGAAGACGACAATCTCTCCATCTACGACGAAGCGTGTGGCCTCGAGTTGAAGCAACGCATTTACCAACTCAGGAAAGTATCGCGTGAGTGGTTGGCCCGATTTTGATTGAAGCACCACCTGCTGTCCATCGCGGAAAGCAAGACAACGAAAGCCGTCCCACTTAGGCTCGTACTGCCATTCTGATCCAGGAGGAATGTCGCTGACGTTCTTGGCTTCCATGGGCGGGAACGGTGGCTGAATAGGAAGGTCGAGGGTAGGGAATTCCGCATCGAGACTGGTTGCAGGCACGGCACCGTCCGCAATTGTGTCTGTCGCTTGCTTGCGCGATCTAGGCATGAGGAGTTGGATGCTGGCTAAAGTTCAAATACCACGCATCTAACGAAGTTCACTCATGCCACAGAAATCGAATTCCAAAAGAAGAGAAGTAAGCGTCAGCTGGTCGCGACTTCATCGCGAGGCCGCGGACCGATTCGGAGTCGAGAGCTTTCGTCCAGGTCAGCGCGAGGCGATCGAGGCAGTTCTGAATGGATATGACACATTCCTGATTATGCCGACGGGAGCCGGAAAGTCACTCACCTATCAGCTTCCGGCATTGTTTACGCCAAAGACAACGGTTGTTGTATCTCCGCTCATTGCACTAATGCAAGATCAACAAGAGAAGGCCGAAGCTGCAGAGATCGGAGCCGCGACCCTCAATTCGACTTTGACCAAGACTGAGACAAACGAGGCAATCGGGGAGATACTTGCCAACGAGCACGATCTTGTTTATGTCACGCCTGAGCGACTGGAAAACCCGGACTATCTCGACCTGCTGAGAAGAACAGGCGTTTCACTCTTTGTTGTTGATGAGGCACATTGCATTTCGCAATGGGGACACGACTTCCGTCCAGCATATCTGGCTCTGCGCGATGCCATAGAAGCCTTGGGGCATCCTCCAGTTCTTGCGCTTACAGCCACCGCGCCACCGCAAATAGCTGAAGACATAGTTAAACAACTTGGGATGACGCGGCCAGTCATCATCAACACCGGGCTCGAACGCCCGAATCTATTCTTCGAGGTATTCCGAACCGTCAATGGCGAAGCTAAGCGGGCCAGAGTGCGCAAACTCGTGGAGGAGAGCGATGGCGTAGGTATCGTCTATACCGCGACCGTGCGACTCGCGAATGAACTCTGCAAGTGGCTTAAACAAGAAGGTGTGAACGTGGGGATATACCACGGCAAGTGCAAGATTAGAGATCGGGAGCAGACACAGCAACGCTTCATGAACGATGAGTTGAAGGTGATCGTTGCTACCAAGGCGTTTGGATTAGGAATCGACAAGAGCAATATTCGATTCGTCGCACACTACAATTTCCCTGACTCGCTGGAGAGTTATTACCAAGAGGCTGGAAGGGCAGGACGCGATGGAGAGCAAGCGCAATGTGCGCTCCTGTATCGTCTGGAAGATCGGCGCATACAGGGTTACTTTCTCGGCGGCAAGTATCCTCGCAGGGAGCACTCACTCAAGGTCTATCAGACACTTCAGGCAATGTCGCAGCAGAATGGCGGCGAAGTGAAACTGGCCGATTTGGTAACCGCATCGGACTTGCCGGAGCGAAAGGTGAAGGTCATCGTTGCACAACTCGAAGCCACTGGCATCATTGCGCGAAAGAATCGGCTGATCACAAAGAGGCGTGACTTTGCCGACAGCGACGAGCTAGACCTGTTTCTATGCGAGCACGAGCAACTGGCTAACTCTGATCGGGACCGTCTGCGTGCAATGATGGATTATGCAGAGACTGCAAGGTGTCGAACTGCTTTTCTACGAAACTACTTCAATGACACTGAGGAGTTGCCAACCGAGCACTGTGGGCATTGTGACAACTGCAAATCTGCTGCATCGACGAGTGAAGCCTCGAAACCCGATTCTCATATTGCTCCGCATCCAGGCGAGTTCTGCGCCGTAGCCTTCGACTCAACCTCGCCGATTGGAAAGGCTCCGACATCCCTAAGAGCAGCTGCACTCAATTCATTCAACATTGGAGAACATGTCAAACATAAGAAGTTTGGCAGTGGGGAAGTCGTCGAAATCAATGGCAGAAACGTCACCGTTCGGTTCCCCCCTGGCGTGAAGCAGGTGCGCGGTGAGTTCCTTGAAAGAGCTGCTTGACATTGGCTAAGCGAACTTCGAAGTGTCAGGACCCCAATCCTGAAGGGCGGGGAGTGACAGGAGGCAGCGTGATGAGCTAACCAGCTCTAGGCCGATCGGGAGTGGCTCACCAAAGCTATTCGTGGCATCAGAGCGGTCCGGAGGCACGTACGTTGCGAGAGGAAGGAGCTGCTCGTCTGATCCTCCCATTCGCTTCAGTTGTTCGCTCATTCGCGTACGAACGTCAAGATCGAGATCGCGTGATGCGTCGTCGCACACGCGGGCGAGTGCAACCGCCGCATTGAGATATGCGTTTGCTGGGAGCTGGTTGTTCATCTTGAGAAGAGTGTTTATCCATTGGGTAGTCGTTTCGGCTGGAACGACAGAATGCATTGGTCCATAGAGAGGAATGCGGGCCCCAAGTCGGCCGAGGCACCAAATCCAGATGGCATCGTGTGGGTCTGCGACAAGCTTTGCAAGAACCGTCTTAGCAAGTGCAGCGCGAGTCCGCCCAGGAAGATGCTCTAGGCTAGCCAGCAGTCTCCAATGCTCATATTCGAGTTGCCGGTTTCGTCGAGTAGGTTTGGTATCAGCTTCGGTTGCTAGTTGACGGTAGAGAGCTTGTTGCGTGCTCGAGCTCAGCCCACCTGCGACTCTGCGTAACATCACCAGTCGTTCAATCTGGCGCTGCAGCTCGTTTCGAAAGATCGGCGGATTTGCAGCTATGTCTTGCAGTCTGCGAATCCGCGAGGAATCACCGGGGGCTCCGAATCCAGGTCGGAGACAAAAGCCCGTCAAACTTAGCCAGCGCACCTCGTGCTTGTGCGACATGCTCCGGTGTTCCATGTTCTCCAGCAAAGTGTCAGTCAGCCTGCGAAGTATTGAAACATCCCACCCCTCTCTCTTTTGTTCGAGCACTGTTTCCAGTTCCGCTACCACGTACGTCGGGTCACCTTTTGAGGGCGGGGCAAATGTGCTTCGAATGAGTGCAATAGCGGGATCAATTGCTGACTCAGAGATCGTCGCGAGGTCTGCATTCGTGCTGGTCCGCTTGGTCGGTGTTGTTTCGGCGTTGTCCCCACGGAGTTCAAACTGCAAACGCCAGCGGTGCGAGGAATCGCGCGACTCGCACCAGAGTTCGAGCGTTCCGACTTCAGTAAGGCTGGCCCGAAGGCGAATGGCTAATTGGAGTTCCCGCAACTTCTTTCCGTACCGCAGTACGGCCACGAGCGGAGCGTGGCGATGTGTCGAGCGTGGGTCAAGCCACACCTCCTGCCCAAGTGTGCCGTGCTGCGTAAGAGAGCTGTAGAGCCTAAACGAGACTGGGCGGTTGGCGAGGACAGAGAACTCTCGATTCAGTGGTGGAAGTGTTGTGCCAGCTTCAACTTCCGCAGGAAGAATGCAAGTTGCCTTTAGTCCCGAAGCGTTCTCTTCACCAATGTAGTAGCTCCTTGCACTCCCAACTCGAATGCGTTGGCCAGCGCCGCGGCGAACGCTTCCATAGTAGGCTGCGCCCCGAGCCACAGCGCTTTCCGCTTGCGGGTTGTCGAGAACTATTAGACGCGACTCAGTAGAGGTGTCGTGAAACCAGCGTGTAACTGCCTGCACAATCCGGCTACGTACAACTTCAGGTATGCAGAACCCGCCATTAAAGAGCACAGCATTCGGACGAATAAGACGTTGCTCCGCGCCGGAGGCTGTCGCGGCAACTGATTGCCGCAGAAAGGCAGCGAGATGTTTTGTGATAGCAGGGTCCGCAGCATACGGCAGAGCCAGCTCTCGCAGGCCGATCAAGCGAGTCTGAACTGGCATGTCATTCGGATCTGTTAAAGGCAAAAAACCATTGAGCAGAATCTCAAGAAGTTCGTTCTTAGCTAGCTCGACACTCTGAGCTTGCCCTACGACCGAGCTGCCACTGCCTAGGAGTGTTATCGGTAGGCGCTGTAGAGAATCATCTCCAAGCAATCGTTCTTTTGCGGCGGAACATAGTGATCGAAGAGCATAACGCTGTCGCATGGTGAGTCGAAGGCCTTCGAACTTGTGCTCGACATGTCGCGCTAGTGCCAGGTCAAGATTGTCTCCGCCAAGCAATAGGTGCTCACCTATAGCAGTTCTTTCGAATCGGATTTCTCCATTCAGGTCATACGCACGAACAAGACTGAAGTCGGATGTGCCACCACCGATATCGCAGATGAGCACCAGGTCGCCATCTTTGATTTGCTTCGACGTGCCAGCCTGCGCTTCGATCCAGGAGTAGAAGGCGGCAATAGGTTCTTCTAGAAGCGTGAGATGGATGATCCCCGTGGCGTGCGCAGCCTCTACTGTCAGTTCACGTGCTTCTTCATCGAAAGATGCGGGGACGGTGAGGACTATTTCCTGCTTCTCAAAGCGGCCTGTCGCATCGCGATTCATCGCACCATTCCACGCGTCGCGCATGTGCATGAGATAGCGTGTGGATGCTTCGACGGGAGAGATCATCGGCTGTGGGGGTTCAGCTTGGGACGGAAGGATTTTTGCGCGACGACTAACGGCGGCATTCGACAACCATGATTTTGCTGAGGAGACTTGGCGGCTTGGAACTAACGCCCCGTGTTCGCGCGCGAGCAGGCCCGTCACCATCGGGGGATCTTCATCCCAGGTGGCACTCACCGCCCCAGTTGATGTTTCAGCTTCGGTCGGAAAGTACAGAAATGAGGGTAGAGACGCTAGCGCTCGGACCTCGCCTTGTGCCACCAATTGAGGAATAGGGAAGACGTGAATGGCTGCAGAACGTCCTGTGTCCTCGTGCGTATCGATGTACGCAAGTACAGAGTTTGTAGTCCCAAGATCAATTCCGATGACGTATCGGGAGGCCATTCGGGTTTACCTTGGGGTCTTTTCTCGAATGTTCAGCTCTAGTTTCCAACGCTGCGAGCCATCTCGGGAGACGCACCAGATCTCCAGCGTACCGAGTTCGTTGATGCGAGTCTCAAGGCGCACTGGTACTACCGTACCTTGCTGCCCGTCCATTCGCAGAGTGACCTCCATGGGACTGAGTTCTTCGATGTCGCTTCCCCAGTCTTCCAGTAGGGTTCCGACTTGGTCCAGCTTCCTGATAGTTGAGCTTAAGAAGCGAAACTCGGCAGGTTCACCTACAACAAGTCCAAACTCGCGATTTGGAATCATGGCTTCAGTGCCCTCTTCCATTCCAAAGGGAACTACGCAGAGGGCCTTTATTGGCGCTTCCATGCCAGGTATTGCTGGCATCGCGCTTTCAATTCCGATGTAGTAGGTTCTCGAGGCTCCACTGCGAATGCGAACTCCGTGGCCCCGACGAGCTCTGCCGTAATACGCAGCACCGCGCGCAACCGCATGCTCCAGATCTGGTCCTTGGAGGATGTTCTCCGGTTGCAGAACTTCGAATCCCTCGGCATCTAACCAGCGATTGAGTACATCAACTATGCGATTCCTCAGAATGGACGCCTTCATTACCCCGCCATTAAATAGCAGGTGGGTAGGACAGGCCATTCCATTTCGCCCGCGGCGAATGTCTTGAGCTTCAGGGCTCATGCGCGCTTGCTCGGACAAGAATCTGGCTAGATGTTTCGTAATGGCAGCATCGGCTGCGTAGGGTAGACCTAGTTCCTGGAATCCGACACGGCGTTGTCGCATCGGCATCTCATCGCTTGAAACTCTCGGGAAGAAGCCTTCAATCAAAACTGTATCAAGATCAGTACGTGCAAGCTCCGTCTTTATCGTTCCGCCTATGAGCTTCGACCCTTTACCTAGTAGCGTGATCGGGAAGGTATCAAGCTCCGGAGACTCGAAGAGGTTCTCCTTCGCGATGCGGCTTTGGTGCCACAGACCGTGCAATTGCCAAGTGTCAATATGGTATCCGGACTCGGTGAGCCTTTGTTGCAGCATGCGTGCCAACATCAAATCCATGTTGTCGCCGCCGAGCAAAATGTGATCACCCACCGCAACACGTTTCAGCACAAGTTCGCCTTGGTCCTCCGATACAAGAATCAGACTGAAGTCCGTCGTGCCACCGCCAATGTCGCAAACTAGAACCAAATCGCCCGGCTTGATTCGGTCGCGCCAATTCTCGCCCTGACTTTCAAGCCAGGCATAGAACGCGGCTTGAGGCTCTTCAAGCAAGGTTACTTGGGCGAAGCCTGCCTGCTCGGCTGCACGCCTCGTCAGTTCTCGCGCTTCCTCATCGAAGGATGCAGGGACCGTGAGCAGTACATCGTGCCCAGAAAGTGGTTCACCGTTGGATACAGCTCCTTGAAGCCACACTGTATGCAGGTATTGAAGATATTGCGACGAGGCATCTAGCGGAGAAATCTTAGGCACTTCATCCGGCGCTTGCCACGGAAGGATCGGCGCACTGCGATCCACTCCGGCGTACGAAAGCCAAGACTTTGCCGAAGCAACAAGCCTGTTCGGGCTTTCAGCACCACGCTTGCGTGCTAACTCCCCGATGAGGAACGGCGGTTCCGCTTGCCATGGGAGTGCAATGCTACCTTTCGGGAAGTCGAGTTCTCCGGGGATGTACAAGAAAGATGGAAGCAACGTGCGATTGGTAACTTCATTGGGATTTACAAGCTGCGGAATCGCGTGAACTGCAATTGTGCCGTTCTCATCTGGTGTGCTTGTATCGCAATACGCCAATGCCGAATTTGTAGTGCCCAGGTCGATGCCAACGGTGAACTTGGCAGCCACTTTAGATTGTCCTTTCCTTCCAAACCCAAAACAGAATCACGGGAGCTCAATCTCTGCAGGCGCGACAATCATCCGTCCAGAGCCCTGCGGCAGTTGAGGCAGATTTAGTTCTTTGACTCGCCAGCCTTTGTGTCGCAGTATCCCGTGAATTGGAGGCCTGGCAGCGACGTTCCCAACAACTTTGATGGCAGCCGCGTCGAAACTGGAGTCTACTGCGACAGGCTTGCCTTCTTCAGAATTCAGAACTGGCTCAAGCTTGACGTATTGCTCGATCACCTGCCGGCATGTGTCATGGATACTGCGAACAGCGGCACCGAGCTGGGCATCGGGGTACGGCGAAATGTTTTCGGAGAGAAAATCGATGAGCCGCCCCTCGCGCTGCAAAAGGGCGAGCATCTGAACTGCTCGATCGTAATCCGGAGCATTCGATTCTCTAGGTGGCGCGGCAGTCGGAATGGGCGAGTCCTGTTCTTTCGGTTTTGAAGCGCTCGCTCCACAAACCTGATCTGCAATGTCCGCTGGAATTTCACCATCAAATAGTATGGAAAAGAAGCAGCGAAACGCGAAACTTACTCGCTCCCAGCCTTTCATAGCTACTCCACATTCAAGAAGAATGGCGCCACTATATACCGGCGCCGAGTTCCGAGATAATACGCGCTCGTCGTAGTCCCGATCAACTGCGTGGATAGGAAGCCGTGCGTCTTCACTGAGGTCTGCACCTCAGTTGCGCGCTTTTGTCCATTCTTTCCGGATAGCCCGTAAACTACGATCTGTGCGGGTCCTGTTTGCATTGCGGCTGGATAGCCCGTTTCTGGCGCGAACGTTGCCATATAGACCTTCCCGTTGGCGACAGTTGGCGGGCAGTACTTAGCGAAGTATCCCAGTCTGTCGGCCACATCCATTTCGCTGTTCCAAAGTTCGCGGTTCAGATTGGTCGCGTCGAAGGCACGCAAAATGCCAGGAACATTCTGCCTGTTTGCATTCTCTTTCAGCGGCATAGACGCCCAAATGATGGCAGAGCCAACCTTCGTTGCGTCCGATGACAGGGCGAGGATTCCCCCGGGCATTGATGTTTCCATTCCAGGCAGGGGGAGCGGAGCAGACGTGCGACTCTCGCCCTCTCGCGAGAATCTGCCGTTCGCCAACCTGAACGACTTCAGCGTCTCCATCTCTGGCCAGATGTACATCCTTAAACCGTCCTGCGCAGGCCAGATTACCGGAGCCGCATGCAGGTGGTGATAACAGTTGCTGCAAGCCTTCGGTGCATTCAGAGGCAATGTAGTAACCTGCAGTTCCTGCACCACCTGATCCTTTTCGGCTTGCACTGTCGCGCTCAGTGTTCCGAGATGATTGGCAGCGAGCACGTAGAGCTTACCTTCTTTGCCGCCTCCGACTAATAATCGCGAAGGGAGCAAGACAACTCCGGTTGAGCCGATGTCCAGATCCTGAGTGTCGAGATCCTTGTGGTTCCACGGCGTAAACCAATCCAGGACTTCGAGGTTTCTGTTTAGCTTAAGGAAACTGTCGCTGAAGTTGCGCTTGCCATTCCATGCTCCATCACCGGTCGCGAGGTAAATGGCGCCAGTTTCGTCAGCGGCCAATCCTGCGCCAGACTGCCATATGCCGCCCCTATTCCATTCATACGTTTCGCGGTCCGCAAATTCTGTCGCCAATTCATCATCACGATCAGGGGTGGAGCAAAAGATAACAGGCGAATCACTGATCGAGCTTTCATCGTAGCGAAATATCCAACCGTGGAACGGGCCAGCATCCCCGTGTGATCCGAACGCGACATATAAATAGCCGTGCGAAAGCAGCAGTCCGGGCCGGTTAAGTTGCAGAAAGGCATTGAAAGTGACGTACCCGTTACGCGCATCTGATGCGGTGCCGTGAACTCGGCCTTCTATCTCGACCGGAGCTTGCACATCAGCTCCAGTTTTGAGATGAAGAGCGTGCAGACGATAACGGTAGGTCGGAACTGAAGATGACTCCTGCTTTGTTTTCGCAACCACAAAAATCGTCTCGGTTGCGATATCAATCGCAGGTGTGGAGGTTATTCCAATGTCTGGATAGAGATCCTTGTAATTCCAGCTATTGCCCATTTGAAGTGGACCGCGTCCAAACAACGTAATGTCGAGCGCTGTTACAGAATGGCCGAGATTTCGCGCCCAGACTTGTTCGCCAGTGTTTGCGTCGAGTCCATAAACGTTATTCTTCTCGGTGGCGACGTAAAGCATATCTCGAACTACTCCGGACTTGAGTTCGAGATTTGACACCACCAAGGGTTGGGCAAACACATTGCCGTCCACCGCTATCGAAAAGAGTTTTCCAAAGCTCTTCGAATGTACATTCGAGGCATTCAGAACAGTCTCAGATAGATTGGCGCCTGTTCGTGCATTGTCGTATCGCTGCGTAAGAACGCTGACCTTATGGACTGGTGATGCACCTGTCACAGGAGCAGCGAATGCTAGTACGCTGCAAAGACACAGGATGAACGGGGATGCATGGAACTTCGGCTTTTTCTTTTGGGCCAGCACTGTGATTTTGGCTAAGCAGGGGATCGCTGCAAGATAGCCTAATCACTTAGGTGTTCAGAGTACTCTGTGCGTTGTATGCTGCCCCGTCATGACGCAGGGCTATACTGGATGGCGTAAGACGCTGTGAATCCGCTGAGCGCACTCGATGAATTTTCACGAATATCCCTATTCCTTTGGTTCGACTCCCGCGCCGAAGAGGCTGTCGAATTCTATTTGAGCATCTTCAAAAACTCGCGGCGCCTGGAAGAGGTAAGAAGTACTGCAGAGACCGGAAGCGAACCGGGAACAACTCTCACCATCGCATTCGCACTTGATGGGCAGAAGTTTACTGCAATCAATGGCGGCTCGATGTTTAAGTTCAATGAAGCTGTCTCCTTTGTCGTGCGCCGTGACTCTCAGGCGGAAGTGGACGAATACTGGACGAAGCTGTCGGCAGGCGGAAGCGAGGTGCAATGTGGATGGCTTAAGGATAAGTTCGGCCTGTTCTGGCAATAGTGCCAACGCATCTGCCTGACCTCATATAGAACCCCAAAGCGATGGAAGCGATGCTGAAGATGAAGAAACTAGACCTCGCGGAGTTAGAGCGCGCTGCGGCACAATCCCCAGCCAAATAGAATAGACAGGAAAACTTAAATGTTGCGCCAGCTTGTAAGAATGGCCGCATACTTCGTTATCGGCTTGGTGCTGTTTTATTTCGCAGATTGGATCGTTTTCGAGGTCCGCTTATCTCGAGGTACAGGCATGTCCAGCGTTGAGGTTGAGCAGTATCTCAGGACTGAATTAAAGGGCAACAAGGTTGAATACGACTATCTCGGGACCAAAGATCAGAGCTGCTCGCTCACCGCCCTTCCTCAATATGCAGGTTCAGCCCTGAACCCACCTTGCTGGTGGCTGGAGCGTCACAAACAGAGCTGGCAATAGACCACGTTCGGATATCGGCATCCGTGTTCTGACACTGCTGATGTGCAGGAACCAGCGCGCAGACGGCCCGAGTTGACACGCGAAAATTGTTGTAGCCGTACGTCCGCAAAACACGTCTATTGTGCTTTGAACTCTGCACGCCGAAACCGAATGCGCAAGACGTCTGACCACTATTATGACGATATGGATAATCGCCGCTTTAGTCGTCGTTGGGGGGCAGATAACGTTTGCAGTTATCTTTTGGACGTGCAAGGACGACGGCGCAATCCACCCATCCTACAGGTGCGGTGACAATCTCAACGGCGACGAGTGTACCCGAGATGTTCCGGATAGGGATAGACGTCTTGCGAGTTGATGCAGTTGACAAGCTTCCTCAGCGTTTTGAGGCGATACTCGATCTTGTCGTATACCGCTTTACTTACCACATGGCGCTCCAGCAGTTCAGAAACTCGGGTATAAGGGCGATGGGAGATGATCTTGTCGGCGGTGGTCTCCGTCATACCCGGAATAGAGACAAGCTGTTCTTTGCCGGCGGTGTTTAGATCCAGAGTTTTGTCTCTCGTCCAGCCTTCGCGAACGCCCTGAGCAATAGCCTTTGTGTCGCGTTTGATTTCTGCGGTTGCAACGGCAGCCTTCTCTCGCACAGCCGCAGGGTTGTCGCTTTTGGTCGTGCATGCGATTAGAGAGAGTGCGGGAACGATGCAGGCGAGGAACACGAAGATGTGTGTTATGGAGTGGGGAAGGGTCGTAAAAGAGAGCCATCCCTGGAATGCACGATCGTCGCTGCTTCTTAAAGATGGCCCTCTCGTGCTATTGCGTGTCATGCTGCGCGGCGGATGTTTGAGTCTTTATCGCTCGAGAGCTTTGTACTGCGCCTTCCAGTGATCATGCGAATGAGCCACGTCAGAATCACGGCGCCTACGATGGCCACGAGAGTCGTGTACAGTATTCCACCTTGGCCAGCGAAGCCCAAGCTCCTCATGATAAAGCCACCAACGAGTGCTCCGACGATTCCTACGACGATATCCATGATCACGCCGTATCCGGAACCCTGCATCAGCTTGCCGGTTGCCCATCCCGCGATCAAGCCGACGATAATCCACGACAGAACTCCCATAGTTTTCCCCCTTTACGTTGTAGGATGCGACTCGATGAAACTGGATGCTTCCCGTTGCCATCTGAACCTAAGCTCTGTTCATTCTTCGGAGACGTGCTCTTGAACAGAAACCCGGAAGGCTGGTGAAGTCAGTGGCTGAAATACTGCTAAGCGATATAGATGGCACTCTCGTCGACAGCAATGCGCTACATGCAGAGGCATGGAGACGGGCGTTCGAAGAATTTGATATTCAGGTCGGAATGGATGAAATTTTGCGCCAAATCGGAAAAGGTGGAGATCAACTTATTCCGGTGTTTGTTGGTGAAGCGGATAGATCACGCATTCAAAAGCCACTCGAGGAACTGCGAAAGAAGATCTTCCACGACGACTACATGCCTCGAATCGTGCCATTTGCAAGATCATGCGAGTTGCTTAAACGAGTCCGTGAGCAAGGAATGAAGCTCGCCCTTGCTACTTCCTCGGACGAGGAAGATCTCAAGACTTACAAGGACATCGTTGGAATGCACGATTTGGTTCAGGAGCAATCTTCAAAGGGTGATGCGCAACATTCGAAGCCAGAGCCAGACATCTTCGCTGCTGCGCTTGAAAAAGCAGGTGTGAGCGCGAAGCTCGCCGTAGCTTTAGGTGACACGCCATACGATGCCGCAGCGGCAGGAAAGCTCGGAATTCCAATCATTGGCCTCACATGTGGTGGCTGGAAGCGTAACGACTTGATGGAGGCCGGGTGCGTAGAAGTATATCGGGATCCATCGGACCTACTACAGCACTTCGATAACTCATACCTCGTTAGGTGACTCTGCAACGGCGAACGTGAAAGGCTGAACATCACTATGCCCACCGAATCTCCGGACGTCCTGATCATTGGCGCTGGCATAGCAGGGTTGAGCGCAGCGCATCTTCTCGCGGAATCGGGCGTTCGGGTCACGATTCTCGAGGCTCGGCACCGCATCGGCGGTCGTATATGGACCATAGAACCGTCACACGGAACTCCTGTCGAACTCGGGGCTGAGTTCATCCATGGACGTCCACGGGAGATATTCGAAGTGGCTGCAGCAGCGAATCTTAATGTTGTTGAGTTCGACGGTACGTCATGGGTGCAGACGAGTAGTGGATTGCAGCGATGCGACGAATTGCTTGATCACACGCAGAGCGTTCTAAACAGAATTGAGGATCATGGTCCTGACCGCTCCTTTGCGAACGTTCTAGGCGGGAACGAGAGTGACAGTGACGACGCGAAGCTTTGGGCTCTGAACTATGTAGAGGGCTTCCACGGGGCATTAGCCGAACGCATCAGTACACATTCTCTTGTTCGCGGAATGCGAGCCGAGCATGCTGTGCATGGTGAGCAAACCTACCGAATCAAGGATGGATACAGAGCTTTGCTGCGAGTGATTGCGGACACTTTGCCAGCAGAGAGTGTAAAGGTCGAACTATCGACGACAGTAACGTATGTTGAGTGGAGAAAACACCAAGTCACAGTCTCCGCTCTGCGAGGAGGTAGCGCTGTAAAGTACTCCGCACCATACGCAATCATCACGCTTCCACTCGGCGTGCTTCAGGCGCCGCGCGAAACTCCCGGAGCCGTACAATTCGACCCAGCACTCGAAGAAAAGTCCTCGGCGTTGAGTCTCTTGTATATGGGGCAAGCAATTCGCATCTCGCTTGTCTTTGATACTCGGTGGTGGGAGGAATTGTCGTTTCGTGGGGGTGAGCTTCAAGACATGGCGTACATATTCTCGCACCAGGAATGGTTTCCAACGTGGTGGACGCGTTCTGCTTCAGCCCCATTGCTCACAGGGTGGGCTGCTTCGCGCCGAGGAGAGCGCCTGAGTAACAGGTCGGACTCGTTCGTTTGCGCTAAAGCTCTCTCCTCACTGTCATCGCTCTTTGGAACGTCGGAGGACGCATTGCGCGGACATCTGCGTAGCTCGCACGTGCACGACTGGCAGTCTGATCCTTATTCACGCGGTTCATACAGCTATGTTGGGGTCGGCGGCGAGGACGCGCAGTCGGAGCTAGCGCAGTCGCTCATGGATACCTTGTTCTTTGCCGGAGAAGCTACAAACACTGATGGGCACCATGCAACTGTACACGGCGCCATTGCGACCGGAAGGCGAGCGGCGCGTGAGATCTTGATCCATGTGACTTAACCCAACCGTGTGTCAGACTCGCCAAAGGTGGTACAAGAGCCAGTAAATCACTACGCCTGTTATCGACACGTACAACCAAAGCCAATACGTCACAGGCGCAATCTTCACATGCTTCGCATACTGTCCCCGAAGCCCGCGAGATAGGCTCAGAAATATGAGCGGCACGATCACAACCGCGAGAATGGTGTGACTCGTGAGCAATGTGAAATAAACAGGCCGACGCCATCCTTGTCCCGCAAAATGCAGGACCCCAGCATGTGCGTGGTAGTAGAGATAGCAGATCAGGAATACGACGGAAGTAAAGAAAGCCGCCAGCATCGTGCGCTTGTGTGCAAGCACTCTACGATAGGTTATGAAGCGCCTTGCCGTGACTAGCAAGACCGCAGCCGTTCCATTCAGCGTAGCGTTAATAGCAGGGAAGTATGACAGTGCTGAGGTTTGCATGTGAATCCTTATGCGGCCGGCCTTGTGGTACGTCGGTTCGCAACAAGAAATGCTAACGCAAACATTACAAGCGTAAAAGCGATTAGAACCGGAAGACACTCGCGCAGCGGAAACTCTGGGGATGCTGACGCAGGGAAGAGTAGGTTTCGTAGTGCTTCGGTTCCGTAGGTCAGTGGATTGATCCTCATCAGAAACGCCATCCACGGCGAGGCGCTACTTACTGGAAATAGTGAACCAGAGAGGAGCCACAACGGAATCAGAAACAAATTGATGATGGCGTGAAATCCCGAAGTGGAGTCCATGGGCCAAGCGATAATGAATCCGAGTGCCGTCAGCGAGAACGAGACAAGGAAGATATCGAGCATGACTAACACAAACTGACCGATCGTGAAATGAATTCCGAGCACGGGCGCCAGTAACAGGAACATAAGGCCTTGCAAGGTCGCCAGAGTTGTTCCACCGAGCACTTTTCCTAGAACGATGACGGACCGGTGAACGGGAGCAACGAGCACAGACAGCAAAAAGCCTTCATTCCGGTCTTCTATCAGCGACATCATTGCGAAAATCGATGTAAAGAGCACGATCATCATCAGTGCGCCGGGAAAGAAGAAATGCAGATAATTCTGACTTGAGCCCGTAGAGGGATTTCTAAATGAGTTTCCGAATCCAGCGCCAATCACGATCCAGAAGAGCAAAGGGGACGCGATTACGCCCACCACCCGGCTCAGATTGCGATAGAAACGCACAACTTCGCGTCGCCATAACGAGAGGGCAGGCATTACGCTAAACGTATTTGAGGCAACAGGCGCAGTGGGTACAGGGGGTCTGGATACGGAACTAGAGGTGAGTTGGGTGGCCAAGGAGTTATCCGTCCTCACTGTTTCTTCTTGGAAGATTTTGCTGCACGCACTTCCAGTCCCTGAGCGTCCTCATTCCAGAAACGATGCCCTGTACGGCGGATGAAAACGTCTTCTAACGTTGGCTTACTGACGCTGACAGCAGCGATCTCGCCCGGGAAGCACTCCACTATCTCCGTAACGAAGCGATGTCCCGTATGGCGTTCGATGCGTACGCGTCCGTCATCCAGGACCGCGGCGTCCACTCCGAAACGTTCGGCAATGGAGGCAGAAAGTCGCTGCGGATCACGCGTCTCCAGCAGAATGATGTCTCCACCGATCTCATTCTTCAGTTCACCAGGCGTGCCGAGAGCAACCAGATTGCCATGGCTGAGGATGGCCAAACGATCACACTTTTCAGCCTCCTCCATCAAATGCGTTGTGACCAGAATGCTGACTCCCTCCTGGTCACGCAATATCTGAAGGTATTGCCACAGGTCGCGTCTAGCACCCGGGTCCAGGCCCGTGCTGGGTTCGTCCAGCAGCAGGACTTGCGGATGGTGGATAAGTCCCTTTGCCAACTCTAGGCGCCGTTGCATTCCACCCGAAAACGACTCAGCCCGATCTTTAGCCCTGTCCGAGAGTGAAACGCGGGCCAGCATTTCAGACACGCGCTGTTTCAGCGCACGGCCGGTGATGCCATACAGGTGTCCCACATGAATCAGGTTCTCTTCGGCAGAAAGCTTTACATCGATGCTGCGGGACTGAAACACAACTCCGATTTGCCGCCTCACACCGCTCGGGTCTGCCGCAACATCGTGCCCCAGGATCAACGCGCGGCCCGCGCTGGGCAGCATCAGCGTCGAGAGAATACGAAACATCGTGGTCTTACCGCTTCCATTCGGCCCCAGCAAGCCGAAGATCTCTGCCCGATTGACTTGGAAAGACACTCCGTTCAACGCGGCTCGATCGCCGTATTGGTGACGCAGCCCTTCAATCCGAATGACTGTGTCTCTTTCGGTGGCCGATGTAGAGGCAAACTCCTGTATTTGTGTCTTGCTGGTCAAAGCATTACCTCGTGCTAAGCAGTCGAAAGTTAGCTGGCGCTGTTCAGCATCATTAGTGCAAACAACAACGGCAGATACGTAACACTTGCCTTCAGCAAGGAGCGGGCCAGAACCTTGGAACGCGGGGTTGAGGGAGGCAGGCACTCTCTCCAGATTCGCGCACAAAAGTAAAAAAGGCCGAGTCCCAGAACCGCAGAGCCGACAAAGTACGGTAATCCCGCCATTCCAAGCATCGTCGGGGCAAAGGTTGTTGGAAGCAGAGCCGCGCCATACATCAGGATTTGCCGGGCAGTTGATCGCCCATCTGTTTCTACAACGGGCAGCATGCGAATTCCCGCTCGCGCGTAGTCGTCACGATAAAGCAGGGCAATGGAATGGAAGTGAGGGAACTGCCAGAAGAAAACGATGGCGAACAAGACCAGCGCTTCGATCTCAAGTTGCCCACGCGCCGCTGTCCATCCCAGTACACCGGGCATTGCTCCAGGGAAGGCTCCTACGAACGTGCACAAGGGACTGATCTTCTTCAGCGGGGTGTATAGCAGCAGGTAAGAGGCCGCCGTCAGCAGCGTTAACAGGGCCGTTAGCGGATTTAGCATCACCGCAAGCACCGTTGCACCGGAGATCGTCAAAAGTGCCCATATAGCGAGAGCGTGATTAACGCTCATCGACTGCTTGACCAATGGGCGAAGGGCAGTGCGACGCATGAGCGCATCACTCTTGCGCTCAATAATCTCGTTCATGCAGGCGGTGCCGGCCGACAACATACCAATGCCTGCCAACGCCCAGATCAGCTTGATGCTGATTACCGGCATGCCGGTCTTGTGTTGCCCAAAGTAGAATCCGCACCATGCCGTGATTACGACCAGTGTGGTTACGCGAACTTTGGTGAGCTCTGCATAGTCACGCATTACATCTGCAAAGCCGCGTTTAGGGAACGTGAGGGTCTGAACCGGTGCTGTCGTCATACTATGCCGTTCTGCCTGCAGAGCTTAGCTCCACGACATTATCGAGTTGATTGCTCCGCGGATCGAGATGTCTATGAATCTGTATGGCGAGAGTCACTGTGGTCACCAATAGCAATGCTCCGCAGGCCACGTGTGCAACGGTGAATCCAACAACGCTGGCCAATGGTGCAGCCGCGTTCTGGCTCCAAAGCACCCGAGCGGCGTAGCTGGCCAGCCCTAGACCGATCTGAATCATGAGCAGAATTATCAGAACTGTTGCTGGCTTCCTCAGTTGCCCGTTGCTTCGATGTCGCCTCAGAGTCGAGGAGCTAGTCCATCCCACGAGTACGAATACCAAACAAGCGCCGATGAGATGAGGAAGAAGGCGAATGCCTGAGTGTCTGAATGCAGCCCCCATGATCAACTGCAGCCACACCGCAGCGACAGTAACGATTGAGAGCTTCGAGAGCGGGATACCACTGGGCGAATCGGCGTGCTTTTCTGGCGAAGTGACCCAGTCTTTGCTGGTGAAAAGCGCTATGCTGACCATGATGCAGAAGAAGGTCTGCCCAAGCGTTGCGTGCGCGGTTGAGACCGCTGGCGGAAGATAGAACAACACTGTAAGCCCACCCAGGATTCCCTGCGCTATGACGGTGCCCAAGGCACTCCAGCCGAGGATCCGCATCCATCGTCGCTGGTCCACCTTCTGCGTCCAAAACGCCGTCACGATCGTGAGCAAGCCAATGAACTCTGCCAGCATGCGATGACCGTGCTCAAACTTTACTCCGCCTACGAGAGGGGGAATGCGGTAGAGAGACCCGAACGAAGTGGGCCAGTCGGGCACAGAAAGTCCTGCATCGTTGCTCGTGACTAACGCTCCCGCAACAATCAGCAGAAAGACGCAGCCTGCGGCAAAGACGGTGAATCGATGGTGCGCGCGATTATATGGGGTACTTTGTGCCATGAGGTCTAGAGTCATGGATTGCAGAGGACGGCGCGTACAACTTCTGGGCCCCGAAACTCAGGCGTTCCATTCTAACTGCACAAGAAAGAAGATGATAAATAGACGGTTAACGATGCAGGAGTCATGTACCTGAACCGCAAATTTCCTCTTTTGCCGTTTTATTCCGGAACTAGACTGGGTTAGTTTCCTTGGCGGCTTGCTCGCGCCATGCGTCGCTTTCCATGGC
Source organism: Koromonas humicola (assembly GCF_059726255.1). Taxonomy (NCBI): domain Bacteria; kingdom Pseudomonadati; phylum Acidobacteriota; class Terriglobia; order Terriglobales; family Koromonadaceae; genus Koromonas; species Koromonas humicola. The sequence continues at coordinate 1,888,821 of NZ_AP040873.1, read as the reverse complement.
CGCTATGACGGCATCGGCGAACTCCGATGTACTCGCCGTCCCGCCCATGTCACGCGTGATGGCCTTTCCCTCGCGATACACGGCATGCACCGCGTACTTCACTCGGTTGGCTGCATCCTGTTCCCCGAGATGACGCAACATCAGGATGCCCGATCGCGTGATCGCCGTAGGGTTGGCTATGCCTTTGCCAGCGATGTCGGGAGCTGAGCCGTGGACTGCCTCGAAAATCGCGCACTCCTGACCAATGTTTGCCCCTGGAACTAGGCCGAGCCCGCCCACGAACGCTGCACAGAGGTCGCTCACGATATCGCCGTAGAGGTTCTCCAGCAGGAGCATGTCGTACTGGTATGGATTGGTGACGAGCTGCATGCAGGTGTTATCTACGATGTGCTCACCATACGAGACTTCCGGGTAATCCTTCGAGACATTGCGGGAACAGCGAATGAATAATCCATCCGACATCTTCATGATGTTCGCTTTGTGGATTGCGTGGATCTTCTTTCGCCCAAACTTGTGAGCATACTCGAATGCCCAACGAGCGATGCGAGTGGAAGCTTTCTCTGTGATGATCTTCAAGCTTTCGACCACGCCAGGAACCACTTCATGTTCAATCCCAGAGTAGAGCCCTTCAGTGTTCTCGCGGATGATGATCAAATCAACGCCGGGATATCGCGTGTTGACGCCTGGGAGATTGCGAATCGGGCGGAAGTTGCAGAATAGCTCGAACTGCTTCCGCAACTGCACGTTGATGCTGCTGAATCCGCCCCCAACCGGCGTGGTGACTGGGCCCTTCAATGCTATGCAGGTGCGCTCGATGGATTCGGTAAGTTCCTTGGGAATGTACTCGTGGTACTTCTCATAAGCGTCTTTTCCTGCCGAGAAGCTTTCCCATTCAAACTTGATTCCAGTGGCCTCAAGTATTCGGACGGCAGCAGCTGTAACTTCGGGACCGATTCCGTCGCCCGGAATCAAAGTGACCTTATGCGCCATTCACTTTCACCTGAACGAATTCTGAAATTTTGCCGCTATCTATCTTTGGCCTGATCGGCCGCCATCAACGCTGCTTTTGCCTCGCGCACATCCTTCGAGCGAAGCAAATCCTGTAACTCCGACATGAATTCGTGCACATCTTTGAAATCGAGGTAAACGCTGGCAAACCGTACGTATGCGACTTTGTCGAGGGTCCGCAGCCGATTCATGATCAATTCGCCCAGTTCGCCCGTTCGGCGCTCACGCTCTGGCGAGTCAATCACAAAGCTTTCGGCGTCGTTCACAATTTGTTCCAGCTTGCTTATTGGAACTGGGCGTTTTTCGCATGCCCGAAGAAGTCCGCTCAGTATCTTTTGGCGCTCAAATTTCTCGCGCCGCCCATCTTTCTTCACCACCATGTACGGAATCTCGTCAATCCGTTCATAGGTGGTAAAGCGCTTTTCACAACGCAGACACTCACGGCGGCGGCGAATCGATTCGCCTTCCTTGCTTTCTCGAGAGTCAACGACCTTGTCTTGATCAAATCCGCAAAAGGGACACTTCATGGTGCTATCGCCGCAAACCGTTGGCTGCGCAGCCTTTCTAACGAGCAAACATGCACGAAAACATGTGACAGCGGGATTGTATCAGCAGCAGGGCTATCAGGGTGCTTTCGTTGTGCTAGCCTCGGCTTCTTCCTCCTCGTGCGTACTTTCCTCCGAGAGCTTAACGAATGAAATCTTTTCGAAACGGGCCAGCAGAAGTCCTGCTGGAATTACCGACATAAAAGTGACCAGCCACAGCATAATGCCGCAGCTAACCGCCAGTTCTCGCGTGACATTGTACGGTTCACTGCTAAACAGGCTGGATTGCAACACGCCGATGACGGCCAACTGGGAGCCTCCAACGCCGCCCGGCAATTGGACGACCGATCCGAGCATGCTCGATCCCATGACCAGTAGCACATCCTCCAGCCTCATCGTATTCATGCGTGCGACGCGCTGGACGCCTTCCGGGTCTCCTGATACCAGCACAGGTATCTGAGGGTAGGCATGCAGGACCTCAATGTAAGCCCCAGCTATCATCAGCCACATGCAAAGGGAAACCACGACCAGGTAAACGAAGGACTTCCTGTCATGAATCGTGTTGAACCCTTCTTTGAACGATTGCAGACGTGCCCGAAGTGCCGTAGCAGCTTTCCCCGAGGCTCTCCTGAGCAGTGCAAGCAGAATAACAAGCACAAGAACGCCAACCACAAGCAGCGGAATCTTATGACTCGCGTTCCTGGCGGCCACGTGCAGGCCGTTTCGCAAAGACTCCAGAAGAACCTGTCCCAGCTTGCCGCCCTTTAGGGCTAGAAACCCGACCATTAGTACTGCTACAGCTCCCAAATCAAAGAAGCGTTCCACAGTCCAGACGGCGAGTTGGGAGGTAAAAGTGAGCTTCTCCTTGCGGGCGATCAAGTACGGGCGGGCGAACTCTCCAGCTCTGCCGAACAGTCCCAAGGCGGCGAACCCAATAATCTGTGGAGCTACAAGCCGTCGGAAACTGGTCGGAGCTGTTGGTTTCAGAAAAATGGCCCAGCGGATCGCTCGGAGAACATAGGCCAGATAGATCAGCGCGACTCCTGCGCCGATATGCCACAGGCTCACGCCTCCGGTATATTGCCGAAACTTTGCCCAGTCGAATGTGCGCCAGGAGCGAAACTGGAAGTACACCAGAACCGCAAGGATAGCTGTAATAACAATCAATGAAAGAAGCTGTTTTTTCTTCATAAAGGAAGAGCTTGCCGGAACTATTTACGGGAGCCTTTCAAGCGTAGATGGTCAAACCGTTGCGAAGGCAGCGGGAAATGCAGAACTTCACAAGCGACAGACTGATCGGCGAAGCCCATTCCATTGTACAAGAGCGGCACAGGCGGGCTAAACCTTTTTGCACCAGAAACTTGCAGTTAGGGGATTCAGTTCACTTTTCGATGTTCGCGTGTCGGCGAAGCCGCATCGCTCTTTTCAGCTACAACGGCTCGTGTCTTGGATTTTCGCTTGCTGTTGTTGTAGTCGTGAACCACTCGCTGAACATACTGCTGAGTCTCGCGATAGGGAGGAACGCCTTTGTAGCGGTCCACAACTGCGGGACCGGCGTTGTATGCAGCCAATGCCTTCACAGCGTCACCGTTATAGCGCTCGAGCAACTCCCGAAGATACTGTGCTCCGCCATGTACGTTCTGCTCGGGACTGAAGCTGTCCTTCACCCCCAACTTTAATGCCGTTCCCGGCATTAACTGCATTAATCCGCGAGCGCCGCACCGGGAAACCGCTTTAGCGTTTCCTGCACTCTCTTGCTTAATAACACTGTCAATGAAATCGGAATCAACGCCGTGCTTCTGCGATGCTTCTCTCACGATTTCGTGAGTGTTTTTGGGCGGGTCCTGCGGAGGGAGCTTCAACTCTTGGTCAGGTTCCGTCGTATACGACGCAACCTCTTGAGATGGGACGTCTACATAGCTCGTCTTTTCGTCGTCAACATAGAGGCGAACAAAGCCCTCGTGCGCTTCCCGAGTGCGGTGGCGGATTGTGAATCCGTTTCTCAATTCAGCTACTTCCACCGCAAACAAACTACTTGTCAGCAGCAGAAATATCGCGCTCAGGCGTAGTGCTCGCATCCTTTAACTTGTACCTTTCAATACTGCTTCCACAGCGTTTGCGACTCCATGCTCGTTGTTGCTCAGCGTCGTCTGCCAACCGCGGTCGCGCAACTCCTCGCTCGCGTTTCCCATGATATAGGCGTACCCCGCAAATTCAAGCATTTCTATGTCGTTGTAATTATCCCCAATCGCCATTACTTCGTCGGGCTTATAGCCTCTAAATGCTGCCCACCGTTTGAGTGCCGCACCCTTCGTACAGCCTTTGTTCAGAATGTCGACGATGCACAGGTTGCGCTCGTCATATTGAGTCTTCAGGGCGGTGATTCGGGAGAGTAAAGCTGGATTTCGCTTCAGATGAGCCTGCGCTCGAGCCATGCGGTCTACCGTTCCGCAAAACATCGCCTGTATTGGGTCGGTATTGATCCCGCTCTCGATTGGATGCACCACACGTATGAATGGACGGTTCTTTTCGATCCACTTCTGGATGGACGCATTCAATTCATCCAGCGTTTCCAGAAGTAACGTCCCATCGCCATCTCCATCGAAGGTGACTACCAGATTGCGCCTGAACTCTGACATATGAGCCACGAGTTCGCGCGTGGCCGCCAACGAAAGGGGATCGCGATGGAATAGAGACCCGTCACTTGTCTTCGTAACTGCGCCATTAGAACTAATTAGGGATGTCTCAAAGCCCAGCGCCTTGGCCACAGGCAAAGCGAAAGCGTGTCGTCGCCCCGTCGCCAGCAGAATCTCTATCCCCAGCGAGTGGGCCTTGTTCAGTATGGCGAGGTTCCGCGCGCTCACCTGGAAGTTGGAGTCGAGCAGGGTGCCATCAATATCGATTGCGATCAGGCGAACGGGCATTATCAGGATTTTACAACTTCTATTCTGGATACTCTGAATGCTAGGATTTTGGCAATGCTATCTCGATACTTTTCCTGGGGCCTGTCTGGCATCGTGCTGATGGTTATGGCCCTGATCCATTTCGCGCGCCGGCAGCCAAGCTTCTATTGGCTTTATTTGATCATTTTTCTCGGGCCGCTCGGAGCTGTAGTCTACCTGGCCGTCGAGGCACTCCCTGAACTTTTCGACCCAGGGGCCTTGCGCTTTCTTGAGCGCGGCCGCCGCATTCGAGAGGTTGAAACTGAAGTTCAACATAATCCCTCTGCCGGGAACTACGAAGAACTCGGAAACCTCCTCATTGACAAGCACGACTGGGCCCGTGCCCGCGCCTGTTTCGACAAGGCTCTGGCGCAACGCACTGATTCCATTGATCCGTTCTATCGACGTGGCCTAACCGAGATTGAACTCGAGGACTTCGCTGCTGCTCGTGCCGATCTTGAGCGAGTAGTCGCCGCCGAGCCGGGCTATGACTTTCAGCGCGCCGCCGGATTACTTGCGTATGCCCTCTGGAAAACAGGGGATGTCACCCGCGCCCAGCAACTTTTCGAGCAGGTCTTGCGCACCTCGACGCTCACCGAAACTCAACTCCATTACGCTGAATTTTTAGCCGACCTCAACCGCAAAGAAGAAGCAAAAGCGCAGGCATTGCGAATCAAGGACAAGCGGCCACATATGCCCGGATTTCAGCGCCGTCGCGAACGCAAGTTGTTCCGCCGCAACAGTGCCTTACTACGAAGGTTATAGCCTGTTCATCTCCACATAGCATTGGCGTTATCATTCCAACTTACGGACATGACTGAACGCCTTCACTATCAGAACTCGTTTCTATACGACTTCAGCGCAGCATTGCTGGAAGTCCGCGATCTTTCAGACGGGCGCCGCGCATTTGTACTCGACCGAACCGCTTTTTACGCAACTAGTGGCGGGCAGCCTTTCGACACCGGGTGGATCGATTTCGTGTCCGCGGATGGAGCCGCAAACCCGTCCCTTCCCAAGGTTCGCGTGCTTGATGTCGTCGAAGACGAGTCTGACAGCAAGATCCTGCACATCGTGGAAGGGCTCGACGTTATTCCAGAGCTTCCGGCCAACGTCCGCGGGTTCATCGACGTGGAACGCCGTCAGGATCACATGCAGCAGCATTCTGGCCAGCATGTGCTCTCGGCCATCTTCCTCAAGCTCTTCAATGCACCCACAGTAGGGTTTCACATGGGATCGGATACGAGCACGATCGATCTCGATGTAAAGAGCCTCAGTGCAGCCCAGCTGCAGCAGGCCGAGCGCCAGGCCAACCAAGCTGCATGGGAAGATCGCCAGGTGCTCATGCACGAAGCTACGCCCGAACAGGCTCTGAAAGCCGGAGTGCGCAAGATTCCAGAAGCCGCACGAGACACCCTGCGACTTATCGAAGTGCGCGGCATCGACCTCTGTGCCTGCGGAGGTACGCACGTAATTACAACCGGGCAGATCGGCAACATTCAGATTCGCAAGACAGAGAAGGTAAAGCAGGGAATTCGTGTCGAGTTCGTCTGCGGCACCCGAGCTTTGCAGGCAGCGCGCAAAGACTTCGAAGTCCTTACTGAAGCGGCCGCTCTCTCCTCCTGTCATATATGGGACGTTCCGGCTCAGACGACGAAACTGCTGGAATCCGCAAAGGCGGCACAGAAGCAGCAGCAAGCTTTGCTGGCGGAGATTGCCACACTCAGTGCGCAGCAAACTCTTGCCCGCGTGCCCGTCGAAAACGGCCGCAAGATTGTCTCCGAATTCCTGCCCGAGCGCGACTTAGCTTTCGCGAAGCTCTATGCACAGAAGCTGGTCGCCACAGAGCCGAATGTGATTGCTCTGATTGCTGCCGGACAGGGCGCACCGACTGTTGTCTTTGCCCAATCTCCAGGAGGCGCTTTCGACGCCGGAGCACAGCTTAAGACAATGGTGACAGCAGTCGGTGGGAGAGGCGGCGGCACTCGTGACCTTGGCCAAGGTGGAATCCCCAACGCTGATATGATTCAGGAACTTCTTTTGCGTGCGAAAAGCGCCGCCAACGAGCTAGAACCGGTACAGTCAGGGACGGTCAAAGGTTAGAGCAATGATCGAACAGCCCATTATTTTGATTACGCTGCTCATACAGCTCGGCGTCTCGGCGGCCGTGAGCAGCGTGCTGGCACGCTCCCGGCGTTTTCGCGTCCTGCTCTTTCATGAGGACCGAGACATTTGGGAAAAGCTGGAAATGGTGCTGTTCATTGGCGGCCCCTTCATGCTCGGCGTACTTGTACGCGGAACCGTTAAGAATTTCCTTGCTGCCGACGTGTCGTTCGAGGCTGCCATTCTCCTCGGGGTGATTGCAGGAAGAACTGCTGGCATTTGCGGAGGCATCCTCGTTTCTTTGCCCTACCTGCTAATGCACCAGTATTTGAACTTGCCTCTGAACGCGATCGCAGGACTAAGCGCCGGATTCTTGCGCGATCTTGCAAAGGATCGGGAAGCTATCTGGTCATTCAGTCCGCTGTTCGATCTCAGCATCTATCGCTGGATTCGTCGAAGCGTGGCGAAGGCATTCATCGATTGGCAGACATCGTTCTTCTTCATGATTCTCGCCCTGCAGTTCCTTCGATTCGAAACGAAGGAATTGTTCCCAAATAACACTTGGGCCCTGGCTTCTCCGAACTGGCTCGTTCGTGCCGCAATCTACATCACTACAGTCATGACCGTCGCGATCGCGTTGAAGGTGCTGAACAACACGCGAATCGAGATGAAGCTGGAAGAGCAGGAGCGGTTGTTGCTACAGGCGCGCATGCAGGCCTTGCAGAGCCAGATCAATCCTCATTTCCTGTTCAATACCCTCAATTCCGTTGCGTCTCTTGTTCGATTCGATCCGGACACCGCGCGCGAGATGATTCTGAAGCTTTCTAAAATTCTGCGTCGGCTTCTGAGAAAAGGCGATTCGTTTGTTGAGTTGCGCGAGGAACTAGAGTTCATCGACGACTACTTAGATATCGAAGTCATTCGCTTTGGGCGCGACAAACTCAAAGTCGTGAAGGAACTAGAGCCGCGCAGTCTCGACATCGTAGTCCCCAGCATGTTGCTTCAGCCTATCGTCGAGAACTCCATAAAGCACGGGTTGTCGCCGAAGATCACTGGCGGCACAATCTACCTGCGCAGCCGAATTCTGGATGCCGGATTGGTTATTGAAGTTGAGGATGATGGCGTTGGGATCGTGGAACCCGGTTCAGGGGAGAGTGAATGGAATGCGCCTCAACACGGAACCGGTATTGGAATGGCGAACGTCCGCGAACGACTAAATGTACTTTTCAGCGATGCTGCCCGTGTTGAAATGGAAAGTCGAACAGGTGCCGGAACCATCGTACGAATACTGCTGCCCATCCCTCGAACAGGTGAGATGGATGGAATCAATTACGACCTACGCATCAATGCTCCGCAATAGCTAACAGACCTTATTTCTTATCCAGCAGTTCTCGATAGAGCGATTCGTACTGAGGAATAATCTTCGTGGTGCAGAAGTTCGCTTGCGCCTTTGCGCGCGCAGCCTTGCGCATACGCTCGAGCATGGCATCATCCTGCAGCACCTGGAATGCGCATTCCGCCATCGTGTTGACATCGCCCACCTGCGCCATAAACCCGTCCTCGCCGTGCGTAATCACCTCAGGAAGGCCACCCACTTCTGAAGCTACTGGAACCACCTCGCACGCCATAGCTTCGAGTGCAGCGAGTCCGAAGGATTCCATCTCGCTAGGCAGCAACATCACGTCTGCAACCGCTAGCTTCTCGTGAATCAGGTCCTGCTTTCCCAGGAAATGGATTCGACTGTGGATTCCTTTTTCGCAGGCCAGTCGCTCCGCCGCGCGTCGATCGGGCCCATCGCCCATCATCATCAACCGCGCAGGAATCTTCTTCTGTACACGATCAAAAATCTCCACCACATCAGTAACGCGTTTGACCGGGCGGAAGTTCGACAAATGTACTAGCAAGCGTTCGTTTGGTTCGGCGTATTCCAGTCGCCGATCTGCCGAACGTTCGGTTCTGCGGTACAGGTTGCAGTTCACGAAATTGTGGATCACATGTATCGGCTTCGTGATCGAGAACTTCTCTAGTGTCGACTTCTTTAGATCATTGGAAATCGCCGTGACCGCATCACTCTGCTCAATCGAGAATCGTGTAATCGGCAGGTAGGAACGGTCGAGCCCGACAAGCGTTATGTCCGTACCGTGGAGTGTTGTCACGTAGGGCAGTCGGCGCGCTTTGCGAACGTGATCACAGCAGAGCATCTGACGTGCAAGCATCGCCGACACTGAGTGCGGAATCGCATAATGCACGTGCAGCAGATCCAGATCGTAAATCTCGGCAACCTCTGCCATGCGCGTTGCCAGAGCTAAATCGTAAGGCGGATATTCAAACAGCGGGTATTGCGAAACCTCCACTTCGTGGTAATGGATGTGAGGATGCGGCTCCGTAAGCCTGATTGGCTGTGAATACGAGATGAAATGGATATCGTGCCCGCGATTTGCGAGTTCGATTCCAAGCTCGGTCGCGACCACACCACTGCCGCCGTAAGTGGGATAACAGGTTATTCCGATTCGCATTCGGAACTCATCCTCTCTGGCCTAGAACTTCGGTCTTCATCGCACAATTCGGCGTAATCGTGTTGAACGAAATCAGCTCAGTTCCGTAATTCTCGTCCAAGTTACTCGCCGTCAGCGCGAGCAGTGCGTTCTTCTCCGCATCGCGGGACGCGCGTAATTTCGTACGAATCGCATCAAGTTCGCTGTCGTTGTAACCAGGATGGCAGACCAGTTCGCAGGTGCCTTGCGGCATCCGCGACAAAAGTGCGCGCAAGCTCTTTTCATCCAGAGTACCGGTCGTAGCCACGCCAAGCGACCCATCTGTAGTTGCGAATCCTGCTTCGCGCACCATCTGACTCCAACGTCGGCGCAACGCCATTCGGAGCAGGCTGGTTTCCGCTTTTCGCATCAAAAGCGTCTTGCTCGCAAGGGCTTGCTGCATGCTGACCGCCCCGGGACATTCGAACGGGTTTCGCACTGTTCGAACGCCGTGCTCCGCCGCGGCGCGCAACATCGGCCGCAGTAAAGACGGGAACATGTGCGTGTGCTTGTGCGAATCGAAATGCGAAATGCTCACTCCAGCATTCTGGATGCGGTCAAACTGAGCCGCGGCCTCGGCATATATCTCTTCAGGTCGAAAGCGCCCGCGTGCCACTGCAACAAGGATTTCAGTAATTGAGTGGTAGAAGCGATTGGTTCCTGGAGCGAGAAGCGATCGGACTTGGCTTGGCGGTGACAGTGGTTCGCCATCAACGAGTACGACATGGCAACCGACACTAAGTTGCGGCATCCGCGCAGCCATTGCAACGGCCTCATCAAATTGCCGAGAAGTGGCCATCAATGTCGTTGAAGATACAATGCCTTTTTCGTGACATTCGGCAATAGCGCGGTTTACTCCACGCGTCAGGCCGAAATCATCGGCATTCACAATCAGCCGTTTCATTTCACAAAGTGTAGCAGGCGGGGGAAGGGAATTCTAATTCAGGAGTGCCTTCAAGGGGACAGCGCTCAACTCTCGTTAAGCGCTCTTCAGCGACTCTTCTGTATCGTTTTCACCAAGGAAGAGCTTGATCTTTTCGAGTAGGGCAGGGAATAGATCTTGCTTCTCAAGCCACGCATCAACTTCGCCGCTGCTCTCAACGGGAGGATAGCCGGTCACAATGATTACGGGCGTGTCCGGCGACTTTTGCCTAACCAATCTTGCGAGTTCCAGACCGTTCATTCCTTCCATCCGGTAGTCCGTAACAAGCATGTCAAATTTCTCGCGGTCGAACTTGGCTAATGCGTCGTGAGCGTTATAGGCATACTCCGCTCGGTAACCCTGCATTTGCAGGATTTCGCAGCTTAGCCTCGCCAGCACTTCGTGATCATCTACGAATAAAATGGCCTTCATATGTCACCCGTATGGAATCCCCTGAAAACGCGCAGTTTAGTACATCCAAACTCGTCACGATTTGATTCCAACGCTCCTATGTAGGATGCCTCAGGTACCCAGCTGTTTTCCACAGTACAGTTTGACCTAATGCGTTACGTTTCATATACTCAATTTGCGAGTTGGTTCCGAAGAGGGCCGCCCCCAAGCCGGGTGACAACGGGTTGGGAGCCAAGTAAGGGCGGTTAGCTCAGCTGGTTAGAGCGCCTGCCTTACAAGCAGGAAGTCGGGGGTTCGAGTCCCTCACTGCCCACCAATCCTGGCCTTTTCGGGATGAGTTCGCCGACCAAGTAGGTCGGGCATTATCCGCGTACAACGCGGGGTCGTAGTTCAGTTGGTTAGAACGCTGCCCTGTCACGGCAGAGGCCGCGGGTTCGAGTCCCGTCGACCCCGCCATTAAACTGAAGAAGTTCGATGGCTTAGATACCCCCAGACATGGGGGTTTTCTATTTGTGGTGAAAGCAAGAGAAGCCTGATTTCTTCAGACGGCAACACATCTCACTCGCCCCAGAGTGTGTTCTACGCAGGCGTTGAGCTCTGTTCCTTCAGCGCTTCAGTGACTTCACATACGAAATAATTTGCCAAAGTTGATCATCGGGCAATCTCGACCATGACGGCATTCCTTTTCGAAGACTCCCATTGACGAGCAACCAGTGCAGGTCCCCCGGCGTGGCCTCGGTCTGCACACGGTCGCTCAACAGAGATGGGCGCTTTCCTTTGCCGTTTGCGTCCTCGCCGTGACATTTTGCGCAGTGATCCTCATACAGCAGCTGGCCGGCGGATCTGGCGTCCGCGCTTTCGGCAAGAGGGTTCTGTCGGGAGTGTTCTCGTGCGGGAACTTTCTCAATCCAAACCGTGGTAGCCCAAAGGAGTGTCGGCGCGGCTATTGTGAGCAGGAAAAAGGCGAAGGGCCGAACCCCAAGTTTGTTCATCGCGCACCACCTTTGGGCAATGCGCTCAGAAGCTGGGGTATTTCGTAAGACACGCCAAATCGATATAGACGCGGCACGCTAAAATCGTTCAGCCCGAAGTTTGGCGAGAACGTGAACGTGGTTCCATTCGGCGTAGTCCAGTTGATCGAGGGGCCGAGATACTGCGACGTCTGTCGCGTTCCAAATGAATATCGGTCACCAAGTCCCCCATACATTTCAACGCCCGCGGAGAACTTTTCTAGACAAAACGTGCACTTGTAAGAGCTTGCCTTCAGTCGCAATGGACGACTTGCCGCCAGGGCATAGCCAAACTCCCAAGGTTCGTTCGACAAGTTCTTTTCGGCAATGATGTTCTCGCTGACGTTCCAGCCTTTGAAATTGCTCGACAGAATTAATTTCAGCTCAATTTCTCGTTCTTTTTCTGCGCGGGCCTCGCTGTTCCGGTCGGCGAAGTCGGCTTGCCCATCATGGCCAACCACTTCACGCAGAGTTTTATCTGCACTGATGTTTTCGAATTCCACATAGAGGACTGGATTGATCTTGTGTTCGCCCATCAGGGGACGAAACCGATTCTCGAACCTGAACCCAGTGAAGATCGTGCTGTCGTGCATCGTTGATTGGCCATCGAGATAGAATTCGCTCGTCCACCAACCTGTGACTCCGTATTCAAATTCCATGTTCCCGGCCGCGAAACGATTCGCAGCATCTGGCTTGCCGGTGACACCTTTGAACTCGATCTCAAGATTGCCCGGCTCTTCCATCTCGTGGGTATAGGTAATGAAGTACGGTCTCTCCTGCGCGGTTGAACTTGCTGTTGAGAAGACCGCAATTGCTAAGAACACGATTACACGGGAAATCCAGGCCCTATCTCCAACTGCGAGAATGCTCACAAAGACGTCCTCCGTCCCCACCCGGGGGATACTGAAAATGAAAAGCAGGTTCAATACGATCCAAGTTGGATATTACCAAAGCGGAAACAATGCACGGCTCTCCTTTATGTAAAACTTCTGTCGGAGAAACTCAGACGCACTGTGATCGCCTTATTCGCGAGACAGTCGCTTCCCGAGAACCTGTTCGACGTCTTTCACCTTTCCTTCGAGTCTTCCTGTGGCCCCTTGGCGATCGTCAAGCGTGATGTGCGTCAAGACCCGCGGCGCAAGCTCTCGGACGCGGCGATGGCATTTCAGAATCACCTCTATAACAGCCGATTCGTCGCCTTCGATAGTAGTCTGCATGGCTCCTGCTTTGTACGGAAGCCCCGAACCGTCAACAATAGCCAGGGCTTCGGCCACAATCTCCTTAACTCCTTCGTCCGTCCCCATCGGAACAACTGAGAAACTTGCTAGCATTCCAATCCTCCTTGTAATCAACCCCGTATCTTACCCCCGAGCCTAGGCTGCCTGTTTTTCTCTCGCAGCAAATGAAAACGCCGCGTATGGACGCGGCGTAGGATTCAAAACTACTCGACTGCTTACTTCTTTTCAGCCAGAAGGGCATTTACCTTCGGCATGACCTTGAATGCATCTGCAACGTACAGGACGTCTGCCTTACCACGAGCCCAGCCACAATTGGGATCAAGACTAATTGCACGACGCTCATTGATGAACCGCCATCCCACCACGTGTGGTTCCTCGCCGTGGCAGCATGTTGCCAATCCTTTGGGGTGGCGCGGAGTCGAACCAGTCTGCCCAATCTGGTTCATGTGGGTCATGAATTTCAGCACTTGCTGGTTCTCGCCTGTTTGGTCTGCTAGTGACTTACTGCTGCCCAGCGATGCGTCGGTTGAATGCAGGAATCCAAGAATGAGCTTTTCGGCTTCGTCTGCATGGACTTGGCCATCAGCTTGTTTCTTCGTCCATCCGGCGCCTGCAACAAAAAGCACCTTCGCCCCGGGCCGAATCGTCTGCTCATCTTGCGCTGGAGCCTGGACCCCGGTGACAGTCGTTTTCACAGATGGCAACGTTACGGCGACTTCTTCGATTTCAACCGGCTCGGACTTCGCTACCCACGCATCCTGCGTACCGCTCTCGAGCAGAAGAACCCATGGGCGTCGCTCGCGATGCAGCACGGCTTCAATGCGTTGGCGATAGTACCAGCGTGTCGCCTCCAGCGCGTTCCCCTTGTTTACTGCTGTAATGTGCGTGTCTGCGAAGCCGCCAAGGCGATAAGCCACACCGGGCATTACGCGAGCAAAACGTGAGCTTTCTGGAGCAAGGATCAGCGTAGCCTCAGTCGAACGGCAGATGGCCTCACATCCGGCGGCGTCAGTTGCGTAACGCGCCTTGGCAAAGGCCTCACCCGAAACCGACAACACACGGCTCGCGGCCCCCGCCACTGCCTGTGCTGCCGAGCTTGTATCAGCTCCCAGAATTCCAATGCTGAGCTTCGCTGAAAGTGCGGTCGCCAACTCGACTCCTGCGGAGACGCACTCAAGCGATGCTTTGGTCAAAGCCGATCCCGACTCATCGACATGTGTCAATACAAGAATGTTTTCCATGGCTACTCCGCAATCCATTCCACGATTTCGCGAGCGATTTCGTCTTCCGGCATGTCCTTCACAACGCGAGTCTCGCGGCGCTGTTTCGGCAGGCTCACTGAATCGTAAGTGAGGCCATTCGCGTCTAATTTCACGCCCTTGGCCTTTTGTAGTGCGGGCATGATGCCTCGCATGTTAGCCATGCCGACCTGAGGGTTGTTTCTCGGCTCGGCAAGCGTGCCAGTAGCCCATCCAAGCACTGCGGGAGCACCTGCGCATACCGATACCTGGTGTTTGCCTCCCTCCACACGCTCGAGAACTTCAAAGGAGCCGTCTTCCTTCACAGTGATTTGGTCAACGCCTTGGAACTGGTCGAAGATTGATAGGCGTTCACCGATCACCTGAAGTGTGACGGAGGCACCGCGAGTAGCAGATTCCCAACCGCCAAAAATGAGCAAGTGTTCGCGGTCGAGTCCTGGAATTGCTGTGATCGCGTCCGAGAGAGCAGCGGCAGTCGCGTGCGCATCCGTGAATCCTCCAAGTGGTCCATCTACGGCGACCAGCTCAAATGGAACTTTCTGCGCTACCGTCATCATCACTTGTTGCAGCTTTGCTTTGGGTCCGAGACTTACCAGCCACACCTTGCTTCCTGGATTCTTTGCTGCAAGATTTGCAGCTTCATACAGCGCGGATGCAGCCCAAGGATCGAGCACTGCAGGCAGCATCATTTCGTTCTTCAGTGCGGGGCCGTTCGGACCAGCTAAAGGTTCCAATGTTTGCAGTGGGTCTGGAACTATGCTTGCGCAGACCACAATGTGAAAACCGTTTCCCATGAGTTTCTGATTCCTACATTCTGAGTTGATACTTCAATGTAACGCGATTAGTTCTCTGCGGAATGAAATCCCCCAGCACCCGCGCTGAAATCGATGTTCGAGCATTCGCCATCCGGAGACTGAGTGCAGTTCCAAAGACATGCACCACAGTGCACACATTTCTCGCGATCAAACGCAGGCACAGCACCGTCAGCACGTGTGATTGCCTGACCTGAGCACATCGATACACATGTCTTCTCTTGGCAATGTTCGCAAAGGCTGGGATCGCGGAAGATTACGTGGTCAGCAAACCCCGGTGCGGCTTGCACCTTGCCTCCCATCAGCAGTGCGTCTTGATGTGAGACCAAGAGCTTGCCGTCGCATTGGATTTCCGGCCATCCGCAGGCTTCCATAATGGCGTCGCTCAACAAGCGAGTTCCAGATTTTGCGCTCTCCATTGCCGCTTGCAGTCGGTCATCGTGTAATCGATGTGAATAGAAGCGACGCAGTGAATCGATCTGCTTGTGCGACGGACGAATATTTGCGCCTACTGACAATTTCCCATTTGTAAGACCAGCGAGCGCCATACCGATGAGCCCGCGCACCACTCCTTGGTGGAACCCGTTTCTAGCATCCTTTGCGGCCCGCGCACCTTTCTCGACGAAGCTGCAACGACGGCGCCTCACATAAGTGGTTTCCAGATTCTCTTGCGTGAAAGGCTTGCCAGCACGTAACAGTTCTGCAACCGCTTCTGCGAGTTGCACTCCGGTCGCCCACGCTTCATCTACGCCGGATCCGGTCAGCATATTGGTGCTACCCGAACCTTCACCGATCCGTGCATACCCATCGCCAGCCAGGAAAGGTTCTCCGTTTGCACCTGACTCTTGCAGAGACTTCGCACCCCAGGAGCGCATAGTGCCACCTTCGAGATAGCGCCAGAGGTACGGATGTTGCATGAAGTGCTGCAAGTATCGATAGGAGCTACGCGTCGGATTGGCCAACCACGACGGGACGAAGATTCCAACCGAGGCAAGATTGTCCGGATGAACATAGAAGAATCCGAAAATCTCCGGTTCTGGGAAGCCGAATGTATGGAAGACCGTGCCTGGTCGTAGAGGGCTACCTTGCGGTAACTCCACCACCATCTTCATGCCGACGGCCCACTCGCGCTGATGATGTCCATTGGGCATCCCGAGGGTATGGTCGATGCTGCGACCCACTGGACCGACAGGGCCATCACCCACAACCGTCAGTGCAGCGTGCACGTCCATGCCCGGCATGAACCCACCTTCCGGGGTTCCGTGACGATCTACACCCTGGTCGGCGAGGCGAACGCCAATGACTGCTTTGCGGTCGAAAAGGGCAGTGCCTACAGGAGTTCCCGGCCATATCTGTGCGACACCACTGCTCATGAGTTGGCCACCAACCCACTGGTTGAACTGTCCTATGGACATTACCAGCCCCTCGTGTTTCTGGAGGAACGCTGGAGTATAGGGAAGGTCGAGGGCGTAATGCTCAACCGGAAGTACACCGCTCAATGCTCGTATAGCAGCATCGCCAGCGCGCAATGCCCATGAACGTCGGCTTGCTCCGATGGGATCGAGCAGGTATAGCACTTTCTCCTGCTTGACTGGGACCATCATCGGAACTTCCGAAGGGTTCAGTTCGGGGAAGCTCTGACGGATTGCCGCGCCCTGTGTCACAACACCGCTAACGCCTGCGGCAATATCGTCCGCTCGCTCATAGCACAGCACCTGCAGAGGCATTCCCGGAGCCGCCTTGCTTTCAAGCGCTGGATCGGCCGGGTTGGCAGCGATTTCCCGAGTTAGCGTAGTGAGAAAGCCACCCATCGCCGGACCGAATCCCACGCATGCAATATCAACTTCCATTTGCGGGCGTTCTACCGTCTCCTGACTAGCATCCGTTTGCATGTTTACGTCGCTCATGCGGGGTAGTCCAATGCTTCAGGAATCATGACCTTCGACACGGTTTCTGCGGCGCGGTCCTTCGCAAGGCGCGAGCCCGTCAGGCATGTCGCCAGCTTGTTTTGAAGGCGCAGGAAATCGACCGAGCCCGAGCATCCTGCGCACGGTCCAGCCTTCACCGGGTGCACTCCATCAGAGATCACGTCCGTCGCGCACGCAGCGAGCCCGGGGATGAACCCTTCCAGCTCATCCAATTCCTCAACTTGGAAACAGGCTTTGTGACCTTCGGCGTCCCATGCTGGGTGACGATTGTAGCCATAGACCAGTTCGGAGCAGATTCGCGAGACCTCCCCAGCGGCGCGGGCTGCCTGAACGTGGCACAAGTCGCCAAGGAACTGGAGCGTGGCGGGCAATCCTTCGGAAACGGAGGGATCGTTGCTGCCGCGTGCCTCCAATTCCTGCACGTCGAGGATCTGGCAGCGCGATGCAAGCAACCAGCAAAGTGCATCCGCCAACGCAAACGTCACTCCCTGACGCTGTCCATGGTAGAGTTTGTCGCCATTCGCATCCTTAGCGTGGAGTGTGTAGTTCAGTGTCCAGAGCCACATCGTCATTGCGGTCGCAAGAGTGCAAGCGCCAGTGCCGGGACGCTCTGAGGCGATGCCGCGCATTTCTTTGATCCAGCGGCGGAACTGAGCCAGGAACACCTCGCTGGTCATCGTGACCGTCAGTTGGCGGCGCTGCACAGCTTCGGGGCCCTCGTAGGTCGCTTCAAGCTGCGCGTCCATCCATTTGTTGGCGAGGAATCCGGGGCAGTCCTCCGTGATCCCATAGCCGCCCATCAGGCTCACAGCCTCGCGCATCATGTTTGCTCCCTGGCCGGTATTCCAGAGCTTAGTGGCAGGGCAGAGCACGTTAGCTGCGGCATCAACCAGGGCATACTGAACGAGAGGATCAGATTCCAGTTCGGCGCGACGCTCGGGTGTGAGGTGATTGCTCATCAACTCAATGGCTCGGGCTTCGGTCTCACGCAGAGCCTTCATTTCGGCGCGACCGCCCTGAACTCCGCGCTCGAGCAACATCTGTGTCTTCTGCTTCTCCAACGGATCGAGCTCGTCGAACAGCCGGGCGGCAGCGAAGCCAAGTGAAGCGCTTGCCTCGCCAGAGGCCCACACATCCACGAGTCGCTGCAGCGCGTCCTCACGCTGCTGAATCCCGAGTTCGTAGCGCAGGCTTCCTTCCTTGATCGTCTCGGCGCCGCGAAAACGCGTGCGCTGGTAACGGATGACAGGTTCGACTGCGGAAAGGAGTTTTGCAGAGGTCATAAGGCCAACGGTCACGCGCGTGCGACGGAATACAGCCTCAATGACTTCGCTGTGGCTGTAGTTCGGCACGATCTGTCCGTCTTTGATCGTGTATCCGCCGACAATGCGGCTGGCAGGAACCTTGAGACTAAAGATCGGATCACCGGTGGACGAAAGCTGGTGAACCAGCTTCTTGGTAGCCGTTCCGCGATCAAAGGTTCCCTCGTCACCGTCCTCAAGAATAATGACGCAACTCCCCTTGATGCGTTCGTCGCCAGACTCAACCGCTGCGGTGGCAAAGTCCGCGCATGCGATGTTGGTGATGAAGCGTCCACGTTTCTCCACCTGAAGCATCGGTTCTTCACCGGGCTTCCATTCCGCAATCGTCATACGTCCGCTGAGCAAGCCGGTATCTACGCCAACGTAAGGAATGGGTTCGGTGAGGGCGAAAGCTCCGCGTCTGGTTTTGCGGTTCTCGCCAGGTTGCGGAGGAGCTGCCAATGCCATGTAGTGCGATTTCTGATCGGCTGTACCGCGCTCGTGAATGGGGGCTAGAGCGAGGAACCCCGCGAGACTTGCCGTAGCGGCTCCGCCATCAACCCAGGCAAGTTCGAAGGCTGCCAGGGAGAGAGCCAGATTCTTTGGACCACTGATAAATCCGCCTTCTTCCGGCTCCATGAACGCTGCCGTGATACCAGCGTTGTCAAAGGCCACCATCATGTCGTTCTTAGCCGGGGTCCATTCGTGGGTGTTGCGCTCTCCAGAGGCAACCATGTGCGCAACCGGACCGCGCGCGACGGCTCGAGCCGACTGTACCAGCATTTGTAGATCGAATCGGTCTGCAAATCGCCACAGAATCTGGCGAACGGCATCTCCGGGGAGAGTGAGCATGGCGCCCACCTGAGGAACAGTAGTTGTACCCATTTATGAGTCCTTTCGCGGATAAAACATTCTCTTTTACGCACAAACATTGAGGCTGTGACGTGGGTCAGTCGCGACGGTGATATTGGCAGTTGAGAACTCTTGAAAATACGAGATTCCCTCTACGCGAAGTCCTTGAGGGTGAATGCAGTGCCGGGAAACGGTCTCTGGGGAGTCAAGCAGAAAAGCCCAGATCAATGAGGGACGCGCCCTCCGGAAAAGGAGAACGATGTTCGCCGAGTGCACGTAGAGGACAGTCGACCCCGGGGATGGGCTCGAAAGAGTGAATTGCCAAACGATAAACCGACTGAGCAAGTTGGCAAGTATGCGGCGTTGAGTACGTAGTTAATGGTTGGAGAGTCGCATGGTCTCGATCTGCTCGCGAAATCGAGACAGAAGAAATTGCAGCTTCCGGATGTGCGGTTCCGTTCCCGGATTCCAACTAATGAACTGTAAACACACTGCCGATAGTACCCGGACGGTATTGCCACTACTCAGAGGTCTCTAAGAAATGTCGCTCAAGCAAAAAGCGCTCGTAGCAATTGGATCGATCTTCGCATGCGTGTTGCTCTTGTCGCTGTGGTCGTTTTACATGCGTTCCGAATACGATTCGAAACTGGATACGGCTACGGGGCCCATCGTCCAAAAGCTCAGAATCGGCGCGGAAATCAAGACTGAACTTGCATTGATGCGACTGCACCATCGTGGATTGCTCGAGTTCTCGCTAGCGCACGATCAGCAGAAGGCAGATATGAGCCGGCGGGAATTCGATCAGGTAGTCAAGGACATAGGAGCGCACTACGACGAACTGGAACCTTTGCTTATGAGCCCCGAGATGCGAGGGCTGTTATCGAATATGCGGCAAAAGACCAGTGAGTACGTGTCGAGCCATCGAGCTTCGGACGAACTGTGCCGACAAGATAAGGCAGAACAGGCGGTCAAAGGGGCAGACAACTCAGTCGCGATTGGCAAAGAATTGAGTTCCTCTGCAGAGAAAATCTTGAAGCACCAAGAAAAGCTTGCGGCGGAAGCGCACGAGAGAGCTGCGGATCTAAGCAGCCAGTCTCTGCTCGTGAATGGATTTGTGGTGACACTCTCCGTCGCATCCGTGCTAGGAGTCTGGTTTGGTGTATCGAACGTAATTGTGACGTTTGCACGACAGGCGGATCAGTTGACGCAGACTGCCGAGCAGGTGTCGAGCGCGGCCGGACAAGTCTCGGCGAGTTCACAGGCTCTTGCACAAGGCGCATCTGAGCAGGCCGCTTCGATTCAAGAAACATCTTCATCTACTCACGAGGTAGATGCCATTACTCAGCAGAATGCGGTCAATGCAGTAGATGCAGCCACCGCAGTCGAGTCATCGCGAGAGAACATCGAAGCAGCGAGTCTTCGGTTGAAAGAGCTGGTGGTTTCCATGCAGGAAATCTCCAAATCGAGTTCACAAGTCGAGAAGATACTCAAGGTGATTGACGAGATCGCTTTTCAAACCAACATCTTAGCCCTGAATGCAGCGGTTGAAGCTGCACGGGCGGGTGCCGCAGGAGCTGGGTTCGCCGTTGTGGCGGATGAGGTACGTACTTTGGCCCAGAGATGCGCGCAAGCGGCGAAGGAGACCTCTCAGCTGATTGAATCTTCAGTAGAGAGCGTGATGAATGGCAGCGCAAAGGCATCTGCAATGGAGGCTGCGATTCATGTTGTTGTCGAAGAGGCGGGGCATATCGGATCGATTATTGAGGCTGTGAAATCGAGCAGCACAGAACAGCAACGCGGGTTGTCCCAGATTTCTTCCGCAATGTCTCAGATGGAAGCGGTGACTCAAAAGAATGCTGCAACGGCCGAGGAAAGCGCAGCCGCCGGTGAACAGCTGAATGCCCAGGCGCAATCTCTCCGGGTGATCGCAGTAGGCATGTCAGCACTGGTAGATGGGGGAGCCGTTCGTTACTAGGTTCGCGACTTGTACCTGGGCTCGAGCAATGAGTGAACGCCAGATTTGTCGTTCAGAGCACGACACTTCTCGCAGAGAGCAGAGTCGCACTGAAAGAAAGAGAACGCTCGCTGGCGGCTCCATGGCGCTTTGAACCCCGCAAAATAAGTTTAGCGTGATCGTGCCCGAGACATCCTGATTGCGTGTTCGTCATAGGCAGTCCTTGTCGCGTCCTCAGAAAGCAGGACCGAGCAGGGAATCGCCAATCGTTAGCAAACGCTGTGATGGCTTAAATGTGCCGGATTCCTTTTTAGGGTGTTAATAGAGAAAGGCTGGATTAGTTTAGTGCCGGGGTGTACCGCGTCGGAGTCTTGGCTGCCCCCCAGGGATTCGAACCCCGATAACCTGCTCCAGAGGCAGATGTCCTACCATTGAACGAGGGGGCAACTTCAAGCTTCTGCGTTGAAGCAATGATCTGATGATAGAGACTGGAAGAGCTTTCGTCAACTTGGGTTATGCACAGGATTATGCGGAA
This sequence comes from Koromonas humicola, assembly GCF_059726255.1. Lineage (NCBI taxonomy): Bacteria > Pseudomonadati > Acidobacteriota > Terriglobia > Terriglobales > Koromonadaceae > Koromonas > Koromonas humicola. The sequence goes on along the minus strand of NZ_AP040873.1, from coordinate 1,867,470 downwards.
TTGAGAAGCCCTTCGAAGGTCTAGTTGAATCTGCGATAATTAGCCGAAAACGTGCGAGGACATTTGGCGGTTCGCGCAGCGAAGTTTAAGGATTTGGCGTGAGTTCCAATCAGCAAAAGACATTTTTCATTGAGACCTTCGGCTGTCAGATGAATTTTCACGACTCGGAGAAAGTCGCAGGATCTCTTGTGTCTCAAGGGTATCGGCAGGTGCAGTCCGTCGAAGACGCGGACTTGATCTTCTACAACACTTGCTCGATCCGGGACAAAGCTGAGCAGAAGGTTTTTCACCGTCTGGCAGACTTCAAGCGACTGCAAAAGGCAGGGAAGAAGTTTGCGGTGATTGGGTGCGTTGCGCAGCAGGAAGGGGAACGCATCTTTGAGAGAGCTCCGCATGTGTCTCTTGTGGCGGGGTCGGCGAGCTACCGGAACTTGCCAGAGATGCTGGTTCAGATTGAACGCGGGGAGCGCGCGACGGGGCTCGATGATCGCGAGACAGAGGAGACGTTTGAGACAGACTTCACAGCACGAACTAACCCTCATCGCGGGTACATAACAATCATTGAGGGCTGCGACAAGTTCTGTGCCTATTGCGTTGTGCCGTACACGCGTGGTCGGGAGCGCAGTCGCACCTCGGATTCAGTACTGGAAGAGGCGCGCCGGATTGCAGACTCCGGACTGACAGAGATTCAGATGCTCGGGCAAAACGTGAATTCTTATTCCGATCCTCTCGGGCGCCGCAATTTCGCTGAATTGTTGACTGCCGTGGGGCAAGTTCCGGGAATCCGGCGTGTGAGGTTCACCACCTCGCACCCGCGTCACTTCACACGCGAGATCGTAGAGGCAATTGATTCTGTACCGACGCTCTGTGACCACGTACATCTGCCCGTGCAGAGCGGATCCAGTAGTGTGCTGGCTGCGATGGCCCGCGAATACACACGTGAGCAGTACCTCGAACGCATATCGTGGATCAAGGCAGCAAGGAACAGGAAGATCTCGATTACCACGGACATCATCGTGGGATTTCCGGGTGAAACGGCTTCTGACTTCGAACAAACGGTCACGTTGCTGGACGAAGTGCAGTATGACGGGATCTTCAGCTTCAAGTATTCGCCGCGGCCCAACACTCCCGCGCTCACAATGGAGAACGCAATCTCGGAAGAGGAGAAGACTCAACGGCTTGCTATTCTCAATGAGCGGCAACGCGAAATACAGCGGAAGAACTACGCAGCACACGTCGGAGAGGTGCTTGAAGTAATGGTTGAGGGTTTTCAGCCCACGCGAAATCAAGTCACCGGACGCACTTCGCAGAACAAGACACTGAATTTTACCGTTCCCGAAGGGATGGCTTCTCCAAAGGTGGGGGGCTATGCTGACGTGCGAGTCGTTCGTTCGCATCCTAACAGTTTGGTGGGCGAGATGGTGTCAGCGGTCGAGGTGCCGGTTTCAGAGCCGCTGTTCAAGATTGTCTGAGCTCAGTGAGGGCAGAGGGAGGATCGTGTGGAAGTCGAAATGAGAATTCGGGGACTCATGTTGGATCCAACAACTAACATGCCCATCATCGTTCTCAAGGACGTAAACAGTGATTCCGTTCTGCCGATCTGGGTTGGGGTTTTCGAGGCAAATGCGATTGCGCTTGAGATCGAGAAGGTCTCTCCGCCACGTCCAATGACGCATGATCTGCTCAAAAACGCGATCACAGGACTTGGAGCGAAGATCGAGCGCGTCGTAGTCACGGAACTTCGCAACGATACGTTTTATGCCGTGATCTGGGCGACGAGGAACGGTGAGCCCATCATGATTGACTCTCGTCCCTCGGATGCGATCGCACTCGCGATGCGTACCGACTGTCCGATATACGTGGACGAGGAAGTGCTTCAAAGTTCTCGCATGGCAACAGGTTCGACCGGTCGGATTACTGGCGACGATCTGCGACGGTGGCTGGAAGGTTTGAGCGACGACGACCTAGGGCGCTACCGAACGTAGGGCTTACAGCGTTCTAAGGAAAAGCTTAGCCTCTTCGATGTAGGGGAAAGCGTTCTCGTCGTCGCGGAACTCTTTCCCATGAACGCAGCGACGACTGCCTCTCATTCGTACCGGATGCTTCAGGTGGAGCATTTCGTGATACACGATGTACTCCACTGCCAAACGCGGCACGCGGGCTTGATCGAAAACCTTGCTGATGATGATGGCGTTGTGCGCCGGGTCGTAGTGTCCCAATAAATGGCGAGCTTTCTCCGCGCTCCAACTCATCTGTGGCCGACCAAGGAGGCCGTGGAAGAACCGCATGTTCAAGGAATCAAAGACTTCATCCAGGTCGTAGTATCGCCCTTTCGCCGATTCCAAGCGCTTACGACCACGTAACTGCCGTACCTGCTGTGCCTTTTCCATCATGCTGTGCGAACTGATGTAGCGCCGATATCGCGAGGTGTGGCCCGCGTCGATTGGTTTGCGATAGATCTTAGCGAAGAGGATGTGAACGATGGCCTTCAGCACTGGTTCGGGCGCACCTTCCAGCAGATCGGAAAGGCGAACCTTCAGGCGTCCATCTGTCAGGCGAATCGTGTTGTTGATGTTCGCAAAAGGATAGAACTGAAGATCAAATTCAGGGAGAGGAGCCCGTGGCCGGAGTTCCCGATACGTATCATGAAGCAGAGGCAGCAGCGAATCCTTCAAAGCAAGTCCAGATTACCAGAAACCTCTCGTGGTTATCGAGGCCCTTGCGTTCTACCCGCACCGCCCATACCGGTGTAGTCCGGAGGTAACTGATGCTCGGCGCTATTAGGGGGAACGGATGGCTGCTGCTTGGCGTCTTCTCGATCGAGCTTCTCCTTGTTCTTTTCTTCACCCTTCTTTTCAATCTGATCGGCCAGCATTGACTTTGCGCTTTCGGTACTCGATTTCAGAGAATCGGCGGCATCCTCGAGTGCAGCAGCAAAACGTCGCTTCTGCAGCGGGGAAGCAGTGTCGGAGATAGCCTGCAGTTTCCTCTGGAAGTCTTCCTCGGTAACGAGAACGTGGCGCAACGGGCGGCGGAGGTCTTCGCTGTGGCCGTTGTACATAGAGAGATTGTCGTCGAGTTCGTCGATTAAGATCGCCAGGTCCCCAAGGAGATCTGCAATGCGATTTGGATCATCAACCCCGGGCTTCGTAGTACCTCGCAGCCGTTCGACAGCTAACATCCGTTCGCGGGCAAACGAAAGGAGCAACTCAATTCGTTTCTTCGGATCCTGTGCCGAATCGCGCATTTGCTCGACCTCTCTGGTAGTCAGCGGATCTCGACGACGGACCTGCGCTTGTGCTCCAACGCAGATGAATATGAGGAGGATGGCAATGACAATCTTCATGGCTTTCTCTCTGTCGCACCACTAGGCGCGGCGGCACCGAAAATTCCACGCAATTCTTTGTCGCGCTGATTCTCAAGCTCAGTGATGGCCTGAGATACATGAGGCCGGTCTTCGGAGTCCAAGGTCTGCAGTATGTCTTTCATTCGGCGAATCAATTTGCGGAGTTCGATCTCAGTGGTCTTCTCCGCCTTGTGTGCTTCCACAGAGCACTGTACCGCTCGACTTGCATACCTTACCGAGGCATCGATGTTTGCGTGAGCTGACTTCAGGTCGCCCGACTCGAATTGGTGATTTGCCTCCTCCAAGAGGCGGCGGGCTGCTGCAATGCTCAGGCGCGCACAATCTTGACCGTGTGCAGCATCTGCCCGTTTTTGCAATTCAGCCGTGGTGGGACCTTGCGCGTAGAGCATCGTGGGCATCACTGCCACGCTCATGGTCAGCAGCAGGCGGATTGTTACACGATGCAGCACTTTCATTTCTTCTTTTTCGCTTGTGGCTCAATCGCGATCAGACGATGCCTTGCTTTCCATTCATCATCCGGAAATTGACCGTTGGAGATCGCGAGAAACGCCTTGTAATTCTCCACGGCTTCGGCATATTGCCCCAAGTGGTCGTAGCAGGTTGCACGCAGGAAATAGCTACTGGGGAGTTCCGCCAAGTACTTTCTGCGCTGGTCGAGAGCCATGATCGCAAGAGGGTAATTCTTGTTCCCCGATGCAGCTAACGCGAGTTGTCCGTACGGTTCGCCCCAGTTTGGCTTGAGACGAATACAAATCAGAAATTCGTTCTCAGCCTCGGCATATTTCAACTGATGCAGAAGCGCTGAGCCGAGGCCATTGTGAATCTCGGGATCATCAGGAAAATGCTTGAGGAGTGTTCGGTAGTGGCTCTCAGCGGGTGCCCACTGCGTGCCGCGCTCTTCGACGAATGCCAGTTCGCGCATAGCATCCCAATCGTCGGCACGCAGTTCCAGAGCCTTCTGCAACTCCGCGATTGCGTCAGAATCTTTCTTACTAGCGCTAAGCACTCGCCCGAGTTGGAGGTGCGCGGTCTGATCCTGAGGTGCGCGGGCCACGAGTTTTCTCAAGGTCTCTTCTGCATCGGATAGGCGCTGCGTGCGCATGAACAAGTTAGAAAGAGCTGCCAGTGGCCGTGTGGAGTCTGGTGCGATTTCGTTCGCCTTGCGATATTCTCGCTCCGCGCCGGCGAGGTCGGAAGTTCTCTCTAGTGCGCTGCCATACTCAAGATGCGTGTCCATGTTCTGCGGCGCAAGCGCAACCGAGTGAGACCAGGAATCTAACGCCGCCTTCGGAGACTGATCCTCCTGCACTTGAGCCAACGCTGCCCAAGCGCGTGCGGCCGATTGTTGCGCGTGCTCGCCGGTCGGTTTCAGTTGCGTAGCAGCCTCCAGGTACTTAGATGCATCTGGCTGCTTCTCATGCGCAAGCATCAACCCAAGATTCAGATTGCACTCGAAACTGTCTGGTTGAGCAGCGACTGCCCCACGATAGGCCTGGATGGCCTCCGGATAGTTCTGCTGGGCGTGCATCACGTACCCGAGGTCAAACCACGCACGGGCGTCTTTGGGATTTGCTGCGATCAGTTTACGTAACAGGCTCTCAGCTTCGGGCCATCGCTGCTGATCCATAGCTGCTTCGGCTCGGACCACGGGAGTAGGCTCTTTCGCTGAAGTGGTGTGCGCGGCTTTTTGAGCAGAAAGGGAAGCCGCGAGAGCGAGCATTCCAGCGACCACGGCAAAGGCGCTTCTCACGAGACCACCGCCTGAGCTGGAAGGAGCTTGCGTAGCCACTGTCCGGTATAGGAGAGGGGATTGGCCGCGATCTCTTCCGGAGTGCCGGTAGCGACAATCTCTCCGCCTCGATCTCCGCCCTCGGGGCCAAGGTCGATCACCCAATCCGCGACCTTGATGACGTCAAGATTGTGCTCTATCACGATTATCGAGCCGCCAGCGTCGATAAGTTTTTTGAAAGCAGCAAGCAATTTGCTCACATCGTCGAAGTGCAGACCTGTAGTGGGCTCGTCGAAGATGTAGAGGCTGTGCGACTTGCGTTTCGCAGTGGTGCCATCTGTGTTCTTGTGCAGGGTGTCGCGCCCCTGTGGCTGTAGGTGAGCCGCCAACTTCATGCGCTGCGCTTCGCCACCGCTGAGCGTCGTGGCGGACTGCCCAAGCCTGAGGTATCCGAGCCCAACCTCTTCGAGGACGCGGAGCTTATCCATCAGTTTCGGAACACCATTAAAGAAGCTCAGGGCCTCTTTCACGGTCAGGTTTAGCACTTCGTGGATGTTCTTTCCTCGGTACTTAACAGCGAGAATCTCTGGCTTATAGCGTGTGCCTTTGCAGTCTTCGCAAATGAGTTCAACATCAGCCAGAAACTGCATCTCTACCGTGACGGTTCCGTCACCGGAACAAGTTTCGCAGCGGCCACCCGGAATATTGAACGAAAAGTGTCCGGCGGTATAGCCGTGCTTCACCGATTCGGGAAGGGAAGCGAAGAGCTCGCGTATCGGATCGAACGCCTTAATGTAAGTAACGGGATTCGAACGTGGCGTGCGCCCGATCGGCGATTGATCCACGAGCTGCACATTGTCGATCCATTGTTCGCCATCGAGTTCCGTAACCGTTCCTTCGCTCGGCGTACCGGAGGGTTGGCGCTTTAGCTCCGCAAGCCGCTGATAAAGAATGTCGTGTACCAGCGTGCTCTTGCCCGATCCGGAGACACCGGTAATCGCTACCAGCATGTTCAGCGGTATCGTCACGTCGACACCTTTCAGATTATGACCTCGGGCGTCGCGAAGATGTAATGCTTGCTTTCCGGGCGAGCGGCGTTGTTGCGGAACCTGAATCTGAATATCTCCGCTTAGATACCTGCCGGTGAGAGATTTGTGATTCGAGAGGATCTCGTCGTAGGTCCCGCTTGCCACCAATTTACCGCCGTGCTCTCCAGCTCCAGGACCGAGATCAAGAATCTCATCCGCGGCGGTCATGACCTCGGGATCGTGTTCGACAACCAGAATCGTATTGCCAAGCTCGCGCAGACTTTTCAGGATATGAACTAGCCGGGCAGTGTCGCGGCTGTGCAGCCCAATCGAAGGTTCATCGAGAACATACAACGTGCCGACGAGTCGGGAGCCGAGTGAGGTCGCTAACTGAATTCTCTGCGCTTCGCCTCCGCTGAGAGTCGAAGACAAGCGGTCAAGGGTGAGATATTCCAATCCAACTTCGTTCAGAAAACGCAGCCGGTCGCGAATCTCTTCCAGAAGCTTGTCCCCGATCTCGGATTCTTCCCGAGTAAGTTTCAGCTCTTGAAAGAACTGTGCGGCCTCTTCCACGGTCTTAGAAGACACTTGGCAGATGTCGAGTCCCGCAATCTTGACCAGTCGTGCATCCTTTCGAAGCCTCGCGCCACCGCATTCTCCGCAGAGCGAGTATCCACGATAGCGGCTTAGGAAAACTCGGACGTGCAGCTTGTACTTTTTCTTCTCCAACATCTCGAAGAAGCCTCTCACGCCGTACCAATTGCCATCACCTTCCAGAATGAACTTCTGCTGATCCTTGCGCAGGTTGGACCAAGGCACATCCAGAGGAATGCCTGCAGTTCGCGCTGCGCGGCGCAAATCGGTACCAAGAGGCTTGTACTTCGGCTTCGTCCAAGGCTCGACAGCACCCTCGGCCAGAGACTTTGACTTGTCTGGAATGACGAGGTTCATGTCGAAGTCAATCGTGTTTCCAAATCCCTGGCAACGTGGGCAGGCTCCAAAGGGATTGTTGAATGAAAACAGTCTCGGTTCTGGATGCTCAAACCTCAAATGACAGTTCTTACACTCGAAACGCTGAGAAAAGCGCATTCTCTGCGGTTCTGCGTCGCTGGGAGCGGTTTCAAAAACCACTTCGCCGCCTTCGCGGTAGCCGCTCTCGATGGCATCAACGATGCGCGAGCGAGACTCCCCATCGACCACAATCCTGTCGAGCAGAATGTGGACTGGCTGGCTGAAGTCGACATCCAGCAGAGACTCGGGAGTAGAGAACTCGTAGACTTCGCCGTTTTGGAAGAGGCGATTGAAGCCGCGCTTTCGCAATTCGAACAGGCGTTCTTTCAAGGCGTCTTTCGGGTCAGGTTCAGCCTGCTTCTTCTTACCTCGTACCTTCTTTGTGCTTTCACTGGACTTTGTGGACGAGAGCGGTAGAAGGGGGAACATCGCCTGAATTCGTGTGCCGTCGCCGAGACCCAAAATGCGATCCGCCACCTCATCGACGGTATCGTTAGTTACTTCCTGACCGCACTGCGGGCAGAACGTCCTTCCAATGCGAGCATATAGCAGGCGCAGGTAGTCGTAGATTTCGGTTGCTGTTGCGACCGTCGAACGCGGGTTGCGAGTCTGATTCTTCTGCCGAATGGCTACTGCAGGAGCGATGCCGTCGATGAGATCAGCTTCCGGCTTCTCGATGCGTTCGAGGAATTGCCTGGCATAGGCAGAGAGAGATTCTACATAGCGTCGCTGTCCCTCGGCATAGATGGTGTCAAACGCGAGTGACGACTTACCGCTTCCAGATACTCCAGTGACAACAGTGAGACTGTTGTGAGGAATCTCGAAGTCGATGTTCTTTAGGTTGTGGACCCGCGCACCGCGGACAACGATTGCTTCCTTGGACATAGTGGGAACGGTCGGCCGCGCCAAATGCGACTCAACGTCCCCTAGTCGCAATCCGCCGGATACCGAATCTCACTATTATAGTTCGCGGCTTGCAGCGGCTCCAAATTTCACTTCGGCATCAATCCATCAACTTCAGGACAAGCAATACATAGATCCACATGGCCGTCATGAAGTGCCAGTACCACGCGGTTATGTCGAGGGTGATGCAGCGTCGCTCAAGGGAATGTCGCGGACCGGAAGCAAGGCAGGCATAGAGCAGAACGATGAGTCCTGCGGTCAAATGGAGTGCGTGAGTGCCAGTAAGCAGGAAGAAGAAGGTGCTCGCTGGGCCGCTGTCGAGAAACGCACCGTGCAGATGCAGGGAATGCCAAGCAAGGTACTGTCCGGCGAGGAATAGGAATCCGGCGACTGTTGTTCCCCAAACCCACATGAACGACGTTTGCCGGATAGGACGAACGCCCGGGATCGTACTCATTGGAACAAGAATCGACTCGATCCTTGCGGCTCTCCTCGCGATCTCTACGGCTACGCTACTCAGCAACAGTATGGCGGTGTTCAGCAGCAGAATGTCTATGGGGAGCGATACCGGGATCCAGTCGCTCTGGAACCCGCCCGTAATCGGATCGAACTTTCCGGCTCCACGACGCGCCACAAACAACGTCGTGAATGAGATGAACAGCATCACGATCGATGCAATTGTGAATAGCAGGCCCAACCTATATCGCTTAAGTTGCTGACGAAATCCGTGGACGCCGTCTCCGTCGCCACGACCGCCACCACCACCTCCACCACCAGAAGGTTCAGGAGGAAAAGGACCCCGATTGCCGCCACCGGGAACGGGCTTATTAGAAGAGCGCGAAACCATGCCAGCCATCTCCTTCCTAGATGCTGAAAGGGCTTTTCCTGCTGGAAATAAATTCACGATCACAGAGATTTATCTCTGACCGTCGCGGACGAGAATCCAAATCGGGCTATGCTGAATCGAAACGTGTAAATCCGATGCCGGAGCGATATGAAAGAGATGGACGCGAAAGGTCACGACGCACCCAGTACGAGTTGGCAGAGAGATGCTTGTTTTGGATGCGGTCCCGGCAACCCAAATGGATTGCAACTGAAATTTGCGCTTGGTCCCGATGGGCAGAGTTACGTGTGTGAGTTCCAGCTCGGGAGCACCTTCGTTGGACCGCCGGGACATGCACACGGCGGGATCATAGCGACGATTCTGGATGAAGCGATGGGCAAAGCCAATAAGCTGAAGAGCAAGGTCGCGCTTACGCGACGAATGGAGGTCGAGTACTTTCGTCCTGTGCCGCTGGACGTGCCACTCATCGTGGAGGGCCGCAATGTTCGAGAAGAAGGGCGCGAACTGCACAACACAGGAGAGATTCGCGATGCGAAGGGAGCTATCCTAGCTCGCAGCCGCGGGACCTTCATCTCAATCGATGCAAACAGAATGTTTGCCCATGAGTTGGAGAGAGAACGTAATCAGGTGCGCCCGACCTAGGGCATTAACCAACGTGCCTCGCCCATTCCAGAAATCTTCGTAGTGCAGCGCCGCGGTGGCTGTAAAGCGACTTCTCGTCAGCCGAGAGCTCAGCGAAAGTCTTGCCTATAGACGGAAAATAGAACAGGGGATCGTAGCCGAATCCCAGGTTCCCCTTTGGTTCGTGAAGGATCATACCCTCGGCTTCACCTCGGAATTTTTCCACCTGCTGGCCATCACGCGCGGCGGATATGACGCAGACGAAGCGTCCCGAGCGCTTGTCGTTGTTTACTGCCGACAGTTCGCGCAGAAGGCGAACATTGTTTGCGGCATCTTTGCTGAGATTTGGATCCAACTGCACAGTGTTCGAGCCCATTGAGGCATAGCGGGCAGAGTACACGCCGGGTGCACCCTTGAGCACATCGACCTCTAGCCCCGAATCATCAGCAAGCACCAGTTCACCTGGGGCGAATCTGCTGTAGTACTCGGCTTTCTTCTGGGCATTCTCCTCGAATGTGATGCCGTCTTCGACCGGTTCGGGGATGCTGTCGAGATTGGCTACGGCTTCAACGACGATTCCATGTACTGCTGCTGCTCCAGCGAAGTCACGCAGCTTGCCTTTGTTTGATGTAGCTATGAGAACTTTCATCTGCTCACTCGAAACTGGAATGTCTCTTACTGTTTCATAAGCGAACATTTGCGGCAAATTGTCAGCATCAGAGTTGGCGATGGCCAGTTGGGAAATGTTGCTTAGCGGTGTAGGGTAACGAAAGAGGACAGCGATCGAGCAGCTAGAGCTGGATTGGTAGAAGGTTAGTACCAAACAGAAAAGGCCCATGCGGGCCTTGATCGGGTAGAAGAATCAAATGGTGCGCCCTGAGAGATTCGAACTCCCGGCCTACTGATTCGTAGTCAGTCGCTCTATCCAGCTGAGCTAAGGGCGCATCCTGATTGCTTGAATCGTTGTTGTTCTCAACGACCAAACCCAATATAACACATACCTTAGCTGCTTCTGCAACCCGGGGTTGGTTCGCTCTGTGGATAACCGACGAGAGTTGCCCACGTATGTTCATGCAGTATGTCGAATCTACGCGACTCGGCAAAGTTTTCCGAGCGACAGGATAACCCAGCATCTGTAAGTCGTTCATTTGCTGTAAGGGAGGATTTGGCACGGGGCGTGCAATTAGGTAGGACAAGACGAAGTGGCGCATGAGAGGGCCCTTGCCAACGTTTCAGGCAGGGCCCTTTCTAATGTTTACAAGGCATCCTTCAGATCCAGCCCCGACCGACGCAGTAGGTTTGCTATCGTTGCGCCGTTCAAACGAGTCGCGTCGTACTCCACACATACTGTTCGCGCCTCCTCGTTAAACCTCAGACGACGGATCCCGTAGACCTCACGGATGGTGTCGATACCCCGCATCACCGCCTCATCGGGCGACATCCCATAGGTATAGCTGATTTCGACGTTAGTCATCCTGATTCCTCTGTCATCTTTACCAGATGATAATCATCCGGTGTGCTCACGATCTACTATACATTCAGTTGAGTAGCGCCGTGTATTGGCGCCAATTCCGGTCCTTACACGCGCACTGAAAGGGATTCATCCTTGCCCGAGACAAAAGCAAAAGACCCGGTCTGCGGGATGACGGTCGATGTGACCTCTCCTCGCGGTGGCTCTTACGTCTATAAAGGCACCGAGTACTTCTTCTGCAATCCCAAATGCAACGAGCGGTTCCGCTCCAATCCAGAGAAGTATCTTGCGCAGCCTGCTTTCAATCTCGCACGCATCAACCTTGGCGTGACGAAAGGTGCTGTTGGAGCCGCTGAACTCGGACCCATGAGAGCTACTGCATCGCAAGAAGGAACAAAAGTGAAGGATCCGGTATGCGGGATGGTGGTTGATAAAACTTCACCTCGCGGCGGCTCTTACGTTTTCAGCGGAACGGAATACTTCTTCTGCAGTTCGAACTGCAACGAGCGATTCCGTTCAGATCCGGAGAAATATCTCGGTCAGTCATCTTTCAACCTCTCTCAGATCAATCTCGGACCGGTGAAGGGAACAGGGAGCGCACCGGATATCATGCTTGGCGGAGTGCGTCCAGCGGTTGAGAATGCGACACGCGCCTCGGCGACTGCAACGATTGCTCCAGCTCCATCTCCGCGGACTCAGGCAGCCAATTCCTATGTGTGTCCTATGTGTCCGGAAGTGCATTCACCGGTTCCGGCCCTTTGTCCTTCCTGCGGCATGGCACTCGAGCCTGAGACGGTGCAGCCCACGTCGAAAACAATCTATGTGTGCCCGATGCATCCAGAGGTGCGGCAAGACCACCCGGGGCAGTGTCCAAAGTGCGGCATGGATCTTGAGCCGGAGACAGTCACGGCATCAGAGGCGCCCAATCCTGAACTAGAAGATATGACTCGCCGATTGCGGCTTAGTCTCGCGTTTGGCGTTCCGCTACTTGTGCTCGCGATGCTGCACATGGTCACACCTCTACAGCATGCAATCAGTGAGCACAAGGTCGCGTGGATACAGCTTTTGCTTGCTTCGCCAGTGGTGCTATGGGGAGGATTGCCGTTTTTCCAACGCGCGATTGCTTCGATGAAATTCCGTAGCCCCAACATGTTTACCCTGATCGGAATGGGCGTGGGGGCGAGCTACGGCTACAGCGTCATTGCGACTTTCTGGCCTGGGCTTTTCCCGCACACCTCTCATCATTCCCAGCCTGAGATTTACTTCGAATCAGCCGCAGCTATCGTCATCCTCGTGTTAGTAGGTCAGGTGATGGAGCTTCGAGCGCGTGGACGAACCTCGAGTGCGATCCGCGCATTGCTCGACCTTTCGCCGAAAATGGCGCGCGTCGTAGAAGCGGATGGGCGTGAGCGAGATATCCCGCTCGAACAGGTTTCGGTCGGCCAAGCATTGCGCGTGCGTCCAGGGGAGAAGATTCCTGTCGATGGCATCGTGCTGGAGGGACGCACGGTCGTAGACGAGTCGCTTGTCACTGGTGAGTCGCTTCCGGTCGAAAAGAATTCGGGCGATCGCGTGATTGGCGCAAGCGTGAATGGCAACGGTTCGATCCTGATGCGTGCAGAGCACGTTGGAAGCGAGACGGTGCTGGCGCAAATAGTGAAGCTGGTGAGCGAAGCTCAACGTAGTCGCGCGCCAATCCAAAGGCTTGCGGACAAGGTGTCGGCGGTATTCGTTCCTGCGGTGGTCGCAGTTTCGCTGATCACGTTTATCGCGTGGCTAGCCTTTGGGCCGTCGCCAGCTTTGCCATACGCGCTGGTCAATGCCGTAGCCGTGCTCATCATTGCTTGCCCGTGCGCTTTGGGACTCGCGACGCCGATGGCGATCATGGTTGGCACTGGACGCGGTGCTCGTGCTGGTGTGCTGGTGAAGAATGCAGAAGCCCTTGAAGCGATGGAGCGCGTCGACACGGTTGTTGTAGATAAGACGGGTACGCTGACGCAGGGCCGTCCTACACTTGAGTCCGTCATCGCTCTCACTCGCCACAATAATGAAGAGGACTTGGTGCAGTGGGCTGCGAGTCTTGAAAGCATGAGTGAGCACCCGCTTGGTTCCGCCATAGTTCACGCCGCTGAAGCAGCGCAGCTTCGCCCACATCGCGTGGAACGATTCGAATCGCGCCCCGGACGCGGGGTGCTCGGAGATGTGGATGCACGCTACCTCGCTATCGGAAACACGACGCTAATGCAGGAGATGGGAGTAAGTATTTGTCCGGAGGCAGCACAGAGGGCTGAAACAATGCGCAAGGACGGTCAGACAGTTTTGTATCTATCCTCTGACCGAGTTCTGGTTGGACTTTTCGGCGTTACGGATCCACTCAAGCCTACATCGGCGATTGCGCTGGAGGACCTTACGCACGAAGGTCTGCATGTGGTGATGCTTACCGGCGATAGTCAGACCACTGCCGAGGCAATTGCGCGCAAGTTGGGCATCCGGGAGTTTGAAGCGGAAGTCCTTCCAGAGCGCAAATCCGAAGTGATCCAGAGGTTGCAAAGGCAGGGAAGAGTGGTCGCGATGGCTGGAGATGGGATCAATGATGCTCCAGCACTGGCGCAAGCTCAGGTCGGAATTGCCATGAGCACAGGAACGGACATTGCCATGCATACGTCGGGAATCACCCTGCTGCGCGGCGATCTGCGCGGGATCTTGCGTGCTCGAAGATTGAGTCAGGCGACCATGAGAAACATCCGCCAAAACTTATTTTTCGCCTTTATCTACAACGTCCTTGGGGTTCCACTGGCGGCGGGCGTGTTGTATCCACTGACAGGGTGGATGTTACACCCGGTCTTTGCGGCAGCAGCCATGAGTTTTAGTTCGGTCTCGGTTATCACGAACGCACTGCGCTTACGCCAAATCAGGCTGTAGCTCTACGTCTTTGCCTCTATAAGCCATCCATTCATCGCCTGGATGGCTTTTTCGTTACTACAGTTCACTCCTTCGATTCAGATTCCTCATACATCCAACTCACGAATGCTAGACTCACAATTCAAAGAAGGAGTGTCAAGAAGCGCCCTATTGGTCTGCGTTCGACATTGATGTTCATCACCTGCACACTCATTCCAGTCGCACTGCTCGGGCAAACGAGTCCATATAAGCCGGGAGCGCCGTTTTTGATGTGGAAAGTGTCGTCGAGGACGAATAGTGCCTACGTGTTGGGCTCGGTTCATGTCGGCGATAAATCTATGTATCCGCTGCCGGGCGCGGTCGAGAATGCATTCAAAGCCGCATCGGTGCTGATTGTGGAGGTTGATATGACCAAGGTCGATCCACAGCAGATGCAGCAACTAATGGCGGCGACCGCCGTCTATCCGGAAGGCGATGACCTCTTCAGACATGTGACCCCCGAGACCAAGCAAAAGCTCACAGCATTCCTCGCACCCTACGGCACGATATCTGAAGTGCTCGGCCGCTTTCGTCCCTGGGCTGTCGGAGTGATGGTTTCGATGATGCCGATGCTGCGCTCTGGCCTCGATCCAAAATCCGGTGTGGACATGTACTTTCTGCAGAAGGCGTCGGGTAAGCATGTGGAGGAATTGGAGGACGCGTCGTGGCAGTTGAAACTGCTCGCTTCGGCTGTCTCGGACAGCGAAGCTGACTCTTTTCTGCTCTCGTGCATCAAAGAAGCTGAAAATTCGAGCGGGACAGCCGCCAGAATATCGACCGTTTGGAGTGAGGGTTCGGCTGATAAGCTCGATGAGCTTTTGAGCCGCGAGGCGGAGGGACAGAAGAGGCTTTCCCGGCGGCTGCGTGAAGATCGAAATCCTCATATGACTGATCGGCTGGAGAAGTGCCTCCAATCCGCGGAGTCATGTTTCATGGTTGTCGGCGCAGCGCATGTGATCGGCCGCGAAGGAATTGTCAATCAGCTCAAGGCTCGTGGTTATCGCGTGGAGCAGGCTGTAGTGGATGGACCAACCCAGGGTGAGGTCGCGCACGAAGAAACTACGAATTAGCTGCTCGGAGGCAAAATGACATGGTGCAAGAGGTTGTTTGCCGTGCTGGGAATAGCTGTCCTTGTGCTGTGCAACTTTATACTTGGCTTCTACGCTTGTCTCCATCTCAAACGCAGTACTAGTGCTGATATCCGTCGCGAATATCTACGTCGGGCAGGGGACGCACCGCCTTCGGTACGCTCCGGCGTACTCGTTGCGCTAAAGGCATTTCAGGAGGGGTACTCCAAACGGGATCCCCAGCAGATCGATGCGTTCATGACCCACCTATTTGCAAGGGATGCCGACGCGCTTCTGCTTGGAACCGACTCGGGCGAGTGGGTGCGGGGCTATCCGGCCGTAGCTGATTTCATTCGAAACGACTGGCTCTACTGGGGGCAGTTCAAGCTCCAGGTAGATGACGCGATTATCTCATCCGCAGGCGATGTCGCTTGGGTGACGAGCGTCGGCGAAGTGGTGGGAGTCTCATCCTCAAGGCCTGTTCGCTTCTCCGCCGTTCTACTAAAGCGCGGGAACAAGTGGCAATTCCGTCAGGTGCAGTTTCAATGGGATGAGCGTGACCCAACCACGGCCGACCTGCTGCACCCATCTACCCATGTCCAGATCGCAAAGTTATTGCTGAAGAAGGCACAGAAGATTGCGCAAGGTGCGGTGAGAGTTTTCGCCTTGCAGAACTAAAGCGAAGGCGCGACTCGGAAGCCGCGCCTTCATTTCCAGCTTTGTGAATTGAATTAGAGCTTGTTGAAGTATTCGATCATCTCAGGGGAGTTCCACTCAACGGCGCCGATAAACTTTCTCTGAATTTTGCCGTCACGACCAATCAGGAAACTCTCTGGATATGCAAATGTTCCGTACATTGCGCTCGACTTGTGGTCGGGGTCGCGTACGGTCAAAACTCCGGGCATACGCTTGGAAGTGAAGTTCTTGTACGCTTCTTCATCGACGTCCATGCTCACAGCCAAGACGGTCACCTTGTCCCCCATCTGCTGTTGCAGGGCAACCAGACCAGGTACCTCCTGCACACACGGGGGGCACCATGTTGCCCAGAAGTTCAGCAGGACCGGTTTGCCGCGGAACTGACTGAGCTTGACGGTTTTTTGCCCATCGCTCACCGTGAAGTCGGGAGCCATGGAGCCTATCTTGGAGGGTTCCGAGTTGCGGCACGATACGCCAGCAAGCACCAGCCCCGTTAACAGGACCAAAGTCGCAATTCGTTTGCTGAAGTTCACGTCACTTATAATAACCGTAAGTACAGCTTATGGCCCCCACCAATTCGCCTAATTCTGATCCGAAGGTCTCCGTTATCATTCCGGCGCGCAACGAAGAGGCGAATCTGGAGCGCTGCCTCCGTTCCTTGGTGGCACAAAGAGGGGTTTCATTCGAAATTATTGTAGTCAATGACGGCTCAACCGACCGCACCAGGAACGTTGCCGAAACCTTCACCAGAGTTAGCCAGTGCCCATATATGGCGCTGAACAAGTGCTTGATCGACGTTCACGTTATCGATGCCCCGGAACCGCTCCAGAAAGGATGGACGGGGAAGACGAACGCGTTAGTGGCTGGTGAAAAGATAGCCAAGGGCAAATGGTTCCTGTTCACGGACGCCGACACAGAACATCAGGAAGGTTCACTGGCAGCAGCGATCGCCGAAGCAGAGGAACATGGGGCCGATCTGGTTTCGTACTCGCCTAAACAGGTTTTGACAGGCGTGCGGCAGCAACTCGTAATGCCGCTGATTTTCAGTGAATTGGCGCTGTGCTATAGCCCGCGTCGAGTCAGCGATCCCGCACTCCCAGACGCCGCCGCAAATGGTCAGTACCTGCTTGTTCGTCGCGCAGCGCATACGAAGATAGGTGGATACGCTGCGGTTGCTACCGAACTACTCGACGACGTTGCGCTCGCGCGTCTGTACAAACAGCGAGGCCTGAAAATCCGCTTCCGGTACGCCGGTGAATTCGTGCGCACGCGAATGTACAACTCATGGGATGAACTGCGGACTGGATGGACGAAGAACCTGGCGATACTCTTTCCCAATGCTCGCGAAATGGCCAAGAAGAGGCGGGTAGAGTTCGTACGTTTGAGTTTGTCTGTTGTGTTCGCCATTTTCTGGACTTCTATTCGGTTTCTGCGGAACGACCTTGCCGGCGATTGGTTCTGGCCGGTCATGATTGCTCTTTTCTGGTTCTTCGCTATCGTCAACATTGCAGCGTTCGCGGGGCGAGTGGCAAGGGCAAACTTTCCGTTGTGGAGTACGCTAATTTCCATTCTGGGGCTGCCATTGTTTTCGCGCCTATTGCAAGATTCAGCCGAGGCGCATGAAAAGGGGACTGTGACTTGGAGAGGGCGGACCTACAGCACATCAAGAGTCTCTCGGCGGTCGACGGCATCAAATTCAAAGTAGCCGTACAATGATTTTGCCCGAAGTCAGGGAACGCAATGATCTATCTCACCCGCAAAGCCGAGTTCTCCGCTGCCCACTACTATCACAATCCGGAGTGGTCGCCCGAGGAAAACGCGCGAGTGTTCGGCAAATGCGCCAATCTCAACGGGCACGGTCACAATTACACGCTTGAGGTTACTGTCGCCGGCGAGATCGACGCGGTAACAGGATTCGTGATCGACCTGAAACTGTTGAAGGACATCCTCGGACGTGAGGTTCTTGACGATTTGGATCATCGGCACCTCAACAAAGAGGTCCCGGAGTTCTTGCACGCTGTACCGACAACCGAGAATATCGCAATAGCTATTTGGAAGCGGCTTGAGAAGAAACTCGATCCCGTGAAGCTTCATCGCGTACGCGTGTATGAGGCGCCCGACCTCTACGTCGACTATTTCGGAGAGTAGGAATGAAGGTCTATCTTACGCGTCGGTACCAATTCTCCGCGTCTCACCGCCTGCACAACTCAGACCTCACGGAAGCGGCAAACCGCGAACTCTATGGAAAATGCAACAATCCGCACGGACACGGGCACAACTATTTTCTTGAGGTTACAGTGAGCGGTCGGGTCTCTTCGCAGACAGGTATGCTTTGCGACCTTTCTGTCCTCGATTCGACCATACAGCGAGAGGTTCTGGCTCGCTTCGACCATCAGAACTTGAACGAGATACGGGAATTCAGTTCCGTCGTTCCTACTACGGAGAACCTTACGGTTCGTATTCAACAAATCCTGAGCCAGACCGCATTGCCAGCCCAGCTTGAACGTGTGCGCGTTGAAGAGACCTCGAACAACTCTTTCGAGTGCTCGGAGCCGCACTAAGAAGGACATAAAGACTACGGGCAAGGTAAAGAGAGATAATTAGATAGATTCGAATGAGCCAAATAGAACAACACGAACTCACATCGCTCCAACAAGCCAGCTTCGAGGACCTCGTTCGCGAAATGATTGCCCGGATTGGAGACGACCCGTCACGGGAAGGTCTGCTCGCGACCCCCGCCCGCGTCTCCAAGTCCATGCAGTTCTTGACCAGCGGGTATTGCAAACAGCCCGCCGACATCCTCAATGGGGCGCTATTCACGGTTGACTACGACGAAATGGTGATCGTGAAGGACATTGAGATGTTCAGCATGTGCGAGCATCACATGCTGCCATTTTTCGGAAAAGTGCATATCGCGTATATCCCTCAAGGGAAGGTGATCGGTCTCAGCAAATTGCCGAGGCTTGTCGAGGTGTTTGCGCGTCGACTACAGGTTCAGGAGCGCTTGACAACGCAGTTAGCAGAGGCCATACAGGAGATCATTCAGCCCCAAGGCGTGGGTGTTGTGATTGAGGCCCGACATCTTTGCATGATGATGCGCGGCGTAGAAAAACAGCATTCATCGGCCGTGACATCCGCCATGCTTGGTGTATTCCGGCAGCAGGAAACGAGGAACGAGTTCTTGTCGCTGCTGCGGCAAAAGCAGAATGGACTCTGAATGCCTTAGTGAGTCCCGTCAAATACACAAAAGCCCCACAACCGCTTCAGGTGTGGGGCCGTTTCGTCAGAGGGCGGGCATTCTATATCTCGTCCTCGTCCAGTTCTTCCTCTTCGTAGAGGTCGGCTTCGTCTTCGTCTATCAGGGACGGATCAGATGGGGAATCGTACTCGTCGTCCGGTTCTGCTCGGGCGTACACGTTTGGGCGATCGTAGAGATCTCTGGGTTCAGTCATTGTGGACACCTCGGGGAATTTGGTTGCTGAGTTTGATTTTCCGTGGACAGGGACGCGATGCCTGACAAGCACAATACTTGTTACCAATCGTAACGATAACGTCGCGTCCGGACAGGGAAGAGTTTCACCAAGACAATTCCAGCGACGAATCCACCTACGTGGGCCCAGAATGCGACACCTCCGCCCGTAGGCCCTACCAGCACGCTTCCAACTCCGCTCAGGAACTGCAAGACGAACCAGTAGCTCAAAACCAGCCAGGCAGGCAGCCACAGAAAGAACACGAAGAAGAACGGAACAAGCATGAGAACACGGGCTCGCGGGTACAGAATCAAGTACCCGCCCATGACGCCCGCGATGGCGCCACTGGCACCCAGCATAGGAACCGAAGAATAGAAATTCAGGACCGTTTGCGCTAAAGCGGCCACAAATCCAGAAGCAAGGTAGAAGATCAGATACGGGAAATGTCCAAGTGCATCTTCAAGATTTCGTCCGAAGATCCACAAAAACCACATATTAAAGATTAGGTGTAGCCATCCGCCGTGCATAAACATGCTGGTCAGGACGGGTACGAATCCATACCAAGGAGAAACTGCATAGGTCTGTGTGTGGCCGTGAACCGGCACGCCTTGGAGGGTTGCCATGAGTCGCGACGGAACGAGAGCGAAGGTTCGAATGAACTCTACTTGGGACCGCGGGTCGAGCGAAATCTGAAACAGAAACACCACCACGCACGCCGCGATCAAAAAGAAGTTGATCAGCGGAGTCGAGAGCCTCGGAGTGTCGTCTTTCAGAGGAATCATTGATGATCAGTGTACGGGATGCGCGTGCAAAGTGGATCTGCAGCAGTGCGTCCATAGGGCATCTGCCGACCCCACATCATACATGAGAGAACAGGAGCATAAACACGCACCGGGACGAACGAGTGTAGCGAACTCAGCATGATCACAATGTCCGATAATGGATATTCTGTCCACTACGCAAATTAGAAAGAAGTGCTCGCACTCAGCTGCGATCTTCGGCTGTTTGTATCCAAGACAGCGTTTCCCTCACGTTCAGTTCTGGCTTTTGCCACTCTCGGCCTAGTTGTTACCCGAGAGCACGACTTTGGGCTTAAAGAGAGTTCCTGCAACGCGCTGACAAATTGCGACGAGTTGAGTTTGGTCCGCAAAGACCTTAACCAGTGCCGCATTTGAGAAGTCAGGAAGATTCACCGCTCTGCCGTTTCTCAGGAAGCTGATCACGTCAGCCGTTGCTGTGACGGATGGGTACGCCGGCAGCACCCGTCTGGGATGGATGAACAACTCCTGTGTTTCCGGGCCCGCCGCCTCGAACTCCTCTAGGGTCTTTGCATCCTGCTCTGTAAATTCTCCAAAGTGGGTTCGCCGAAGGCACGACAAATGAGCGCCAACACCGAGTGCGGCTCCGAGTTCGTGCGCGATGCATCGGATGTACGTTCCCGACGAGACTTCGACACAGAATGCGACACTTTCACCGTCCCAGTCACTGAGCTCCAATCTATGTACGGTGATCTCCACCGGGCTCAGGTCTACGGCTTGCTGCTTGCGAGCGAGCTTATAGGCGGGGGTGCCGCCAACCTTCTTCGCCGAGAAAGGTGGAGGCGTCTGCCATATATGTCCGACGAACCGACTGGATGCTTCCTGAACCTGTTCGAGTTTCAGACCAGATACGTCACTGGATTCACCGGAGGGCTCTCCATCTGCGTCGTAGGTGTTTGTGGCGTACCCGAATCGAATACGACCAGTGTAGGTCTTTCCCGCTCCTCCAAAGAACTGTGCGAGACGCGTCCAGCGACCTAAGACCAAGGGCAGCAACCCGGTAGCCATTGGGTCGAGCGTGCCGAGGTGTCCGATGCTCTTTTCGCCGAGAATACGGCGCAGGCGTCCCACGACATCATGAGAGGTCCAACCTGCCGGTTTGTCTATAACTATCAGTCCGTTTCGTTCCATCTATAAACATGCTCATCCGGCAGCCCTAATGTGGTCAACTCTGCCTGTAAATGTGGGGTGCCGCCGGTTCTTCGCGGCATCAGGTTACACGTGACAAACGATTGGCATCCCAAGAGTAAATCAACGGTCAGCCGTGCGTGATTACTGGAACAGCGAATTATTTCGCAATGGAATCGCTTTGGCTGGCATTTGGGGAGATGCGTATGAAAACTTCAAGTGGCCGGTTCATTGTCTCATTCAGCGCAGCGTTGTTGCTTGCTCTGGCGCTCCCGGCATATTCAAGCCCGCAGTCTCAGGTGGGCACTCCGGTGCTGGCTGGTCAGCAACTCGGCGATGCCTATCAAAACGGGTTTAACCATGGACAGGCTGATGCTGGAAGTGGCGTCCCACGCAGCGATCAACCAGGAGATAAATGGACCACAGAAGACGCTCGCCGTGCGTATCGGGAGGGTTACAACGCTGGGTATTCAAGCGTCCCTGTCGGACATTCCGCAGCGGCGGCTGCGTCCAGTACTGGTGCGGCAATGGCACGGCCTGCGGATAGCTCCGTGCCGGGTCCAGCGCGATTTGGATATGATGACGGATTAGCGGCTGGACGCAAGGATCGTGATGGCGGGCATGCTTTCAGGCCTACCGACAGTTCCATGTATAAGGATGGCGATCGCGGATGGTCGTCTGACTTCGGCGACAAAGACCACTACCGTCAGCTCTATCGCCAAGCCTACACGCAGGGATATCAGGACGGCTACGGTGCCGCCCAGCCTCAGCCCTAAGACTGACTGAGAACTCGGTGCGCGACGGGACATCGCCGCGCACCTTTGTCTCACGCGTGTGGCGACATTAGGCTCTCAAGTTCCTGCCGAAAATGATCGAGTTGTTCTAGACGTTCAGGGGTAGCTTCTACAAACTCGGATTTTGCTTGAAAGACCTTCTTTCCGCCTTTTTCCACTAACACCCCGAGCGCTTCGCCCATCCGCCATCCAGGGTGCCCGATGATTCTCAGCCCATCAGGCAATGGCTGAACCAATGCCATGCAACTTCCCTTTCTTATGCCTACGGCGTTTGGGAAGCGTTCGAATGTCTCAAGTTCAAAGCCGGCAAGATAGATTGCTTGTAACTGTTCGGCGGGATCAGGCACGAGTCCTCCAGTCACGCTGCACGAAGGGTTGTGGGTGAACTCTTCCAAGCACGCATCTGGTCCGAAGTCGCCATCACGCGGTACAGTGGCACGAAGGAGGTTGCGAGTCGGTTCTTGTACGGATATTCGCCGGTCATGAAGTCTGTGTCCAATCCCTCCTTCAATGACTCAAGCGCAGCCTCAAATATCGTTACCTGCCCAGGCGAGAACCGTTCCCAGCGAACGTCGTGGTGAATCGTATAAAGGTGGCGTGTTTGGTTGTGTCTGAAGGTCACCAATGCAGCCGCAATCTCTCCTGCGTCGGACTCGTAAGTCCATATAGTTGTACGAGGTACACCTTCAGAGACGATGCTCAACATGAAGTTCTGTCGCTGGCGATCGAGGAAAAGATTCTTCGTGTTGCCACTCCATTCTGCCTTACGACGATAGATCCACTCAGCGGGGCGGCGCAATTCAGACTCACGACGAACCAGGCGCAATCCTTCCTTCAGAATCCGACGACTCGCTTTCGCCGCCTTCTTATGCGAGGACACAAACGCGTCGGGGTCAATGTCTGCTCTACGCGTGATGGGCGCATTACAGAAGTCAAAGGTCGGAAGTCCTTCCCAACGCCCCCGTACGGAATCACCTCTCAAGGCCGTTACTTCGAGTGGAAGTTTGAGCGACGCCAATTCCCTCCAAGCCGCTTCCAGTACGGCAGGATCACCGATGGTCAGAACGTCGCGATAGTCGAACAGGGTCTCGCCAATAAAGCCCAATTCCCTTTCTCTTCGTACCGCAGGGATGATCGCCACTCCGGAATCAGACTCGGCCACGACAACATTCGGGCTCTCCCGCTGCGCAAACCACTGGGCGGCGCGGCGGTTTAGTTCGTATCCTTGGAAGATCGTCAGATCCTGTTGATCAGTGATGTGTGTCCAGCGCGACCGAAGGTTGTCGAGTTCGTGAATTGTGCGCAGCGTCTCCAGTTTCAGCAAAGTCTTCCCCTGTCGTGCAACTCTGAACCATTGGAAGCCAACGCTGGATAAAGGGTTCGCTAGGACACCTCTGCTGTTTCGGGCTCTGCCACTCCTGCCTTGCGATAGGCCCGCAGTATGTCTTCCACTCCGACAACCCCGACCAGCAGGTCCGTATTGCCTCGATGTACTACGGGGAGCATGGGGCGGTCCTTCATGAATCGCAATGCCACATCCAGTGATTGATCCTGATAAAGACGCGGAACTCGAGCTCGAACCAGCATCCTGACGGGTGCTCCCTCATCCGAAGCTGCGTCCAGCAACTGCTCACGGCTGACTACGCTCCATCTGCCTTCGCCCAAAGACACCAGGAAATGAGAGTCCTGCGCACTAACTGCGAGGCTTCGAGCCGATGCAATTGCCTCATCTCCCAGAAGCGCACGGCCAACCATGGGATGCATGGCGTCTTCGATCCTGAGAATGGACTGCTCGCGCTCTTCTTCGAGTGATGGCAGGTCGAGACCATCCTGCCGAGATAGTAGATCGAACAGCGGTATTTCCTGAAAAGTGCGCGAAATTAGATAGGAAATGGTGTTGGATATGATCACCGGAAGGATGATGGAATAGTTTCCGCTCACCTCGAGGATCATGAAAACCGAAGTCATTGGGGCGCGGAGAATGCCAGCAAAGAGCGCTCCCATTCCTACCAGTGCATAGGCTCCCACCGGCACCGATAGAGCTGGGAATAGTTGCTGCTCAAGCATCGCAACGGATCCGCCGAGCATAGCTCCGAGAAACAGTACAGGGGCGAAGAGCCCACCTGGCGTCCCGGTTACGAAGCTCAGAGCAGTCGAAATCAGTTTCAGTCCGGCGATTATGGCTAGCACTTCCCACGAGAAGCGGTTGTGCATCGCGAGATCGATCCACTCGTATCCGGCACCCATAACCTGCGGGAACCAGACTGCGATGAAGCCGATCAGCAAGCCGGCGATTCCTGGCTGTAAGTATTGTGACCAGTTGGGAAGGCGGCGTAATCTGGGGCGCAGATTCTTGATGACCTTCACGAACGCGAGCGAAGCCACACCGCCAATAATGCCCAGAGCCGCGTAGGCCAGCAACTCGCCTGGATGGTCGAGGTGGTATTGCGGGACGCGGAACAGCGGCTCATCTCCCATGAACCAGCGTTCCACCACCACGCTAGAAATGGCCGAAAGCACCACGGCGCCGAGGATGCCAGCGCTCCACCTTCCGATGACCTCTTCGATGACGAACAGTACGGCCGTTATCGGAGCATTGAATGCTGCGGCAATTCCGGCCGCGGCGCCGACCGGAGCAACGAGTCGCAGACGTTCTTTGGAAAGCTTGAGCCAGCGACCGAGGCCGGATGCTAATCCCGCTCCGATCTGCAAAGATGGGTCTTCGGGGCCCAAGGACTGACCGCTTCCGATTGCCAGCGCGCTCAGAACAAACTTCCCTATTACCGTGTCGGCTCCGATATAGCCGTCGTAGATGTACAGGGCGCCTTTTGTCTGATTTACGCCGCTTCCGCGGACTCGAGGGAAGAAATGAATGGCTACGGCAGCGATGACAATTCCGGTTATGGCTGGAACTAGAATCACTCGGGGTGCACTTGGATGCATTGAGCTGCCAAGCAGCCATAAACGTGCAGTTGCAATCGCGACTCGGAAGATTACGACGCAGAATCCTGCGAGAACGCCAATCGCGATGGCCAGAACAAGGAAGAATTGTTCTTCGCGTATCGATATAAGTCCGGAGGAGCCCAGCATCCGGCGTAACGTCTCAAAATACTTGCGGCGTACCGGAGTCGCCATTTTCTCCAGCAGGGCTTCGCGGATTCGATCACTGCGCGGCTTCATTGGCTCAGCCCCATTCGCTCACGAGCGAGCAAGAGCAATGCTTCATCGTCGAGGGTTGGCGTGCCGCAGGCCTTTTGGGCAGCAAGTTCTGCCTGGAATGCGAATCGCATCGTGCTTTCAATCACGTCATCTCGTCCGCGGAGTTTCTTTTCAGACATCCACGGTTGAATTTGTTGTGCCCACCTCGCGAATCCGCCCCACTGAGTCGGGTCTTGTGCGTTTTGCGAGGCAGAACCACTGCTCATTGCTTGCGCAAAAGGCACCCCACAGCCTGCAAGTCGGTCTATAGCAATTCGGAACGCAGCCATTGTCCGTTCTGTTCGAACTCTAGGGCTGATCTTTTCCGTAAAGGGATCGATTGCCTCCATCCGATCCAACTGGCGCAGTAAAGTTTGCGAATCGGATGTTTCCGGCCTGATCTCTTCAAGATACCGACGCGCCAAAGAGTAATTGCCCATCTCATAACTCGCCTTCGCGGCGCCGAAAATAGCAGCCGGATCATGCTTGTTGTGGCTCAACTGGAGCTGATAGATGTTCAAGGCGTGTGCCGCGTCTCCATTTTCCATGAACAGCTGTGCTAGCCTGTCGTGTTCGGGCGATCCCGCGGGTAGCACTGATGCGAGCGCAAGCAAAGCCGCATTCGCCTGTTCACGCCTTCCCTGCTTTTCGAGAAACTCCGCGAATTCGAATCTGACCGCAGTCCGTTGCGGAACGGGGTCTGTTCCGGCTGGCCAAGCGCCTTCGATCGCGTTCTCGTAGTAACGCGACGCGTCCTCGCTGTGATTCCTTCTGGCTTCTAATCGAGCTAATTGCAAATTGATCTGCGCATCTCCGGGTCTCTGCTCCCAGAAGGTATGTAACTGCCCTAGCGCCTCGCCGCTTTGGCCAGCTGCAACGAGCGCATCGGTGAGTTTTAGTCGGTATTCGAAATTGTCGTGCGAATAGACCAACGCCGTCTCGAAATCGTCGACAGCCTCGGTTGTTTGTTTCGCATTCATGGCACGAATGCCCGCAGCGTAATAATCAGAAGCAAGGGACTTCTGCTTCTCTTTGAAGGTAGTAACAACGAGGCTCGTAAAGGAGAAGCCGAGCACGGTTACGAGTGCAAGTGTGAACAGCGGACGCCAGTCTCGGATCGTCCAAACGTGGGTATCTTCATCGCAATGCGGACAACGGCCATCAGCCGCCAAGGGCTGTTTGCAAACAGAACAAGTGGCCGCTTCTTCGCTCATTCGCACGTCCTGCATTTGGCTGGACACCGTTCGACTATCACTCCAAGCTCTCTACTACAATTCCGCTACTTACTTGATATCACGCGACTGGCATGCAAAAACGTCCACAAAAAGAAAAAGAGAGAGGAAGGTTCCTCTCTCGATTCCTTTGATGAACTTTTGGACTGGGCTTTGACCCAGCAAGTTAGTAAAGGCGGAAATTGACTTCCACGTTGATCTGAACTGCAACCGGGGTCCCATCCTTCATCGCAGGCTGGAACTTCCACTGCCGCACAGCCTCCATCGCTTTCTGATCGAGTCCCATGCCTAAACTCCGAGCGACCTTCACATCACGAGGCTTGCCGTTGGCATCGACGATCAACCACAGAACCACTGTGCCCTGATACTTGTTTTTGCGTGCTTCCTCGCTGTATTCGGGATCGGGCTTATCGAGCACGCGTGGGGCGCTCACGCCTCCCCCGACTCGGAAGATTCCTCCGCCGAGGCCACCACCACGACCCGGCCCAAGCCCTGGCCCGGTGCCGCTACCGATTCCTCCGCCGCTTCCTGAACCTATTCCGCCGCCCATTCCGGTGCCATTCGATGCTGGTCCAGACGGCAGCACAGATTTCGGATCCCCGATGGGCAGTGCCGCAGCAGACGCCATCTTGATCTGAGGCGGAACCACAACAGTCGGTTCCACAGCAAGCTTTGGATTGTCGTTGCGGATTACCATTGCCGGCGGTGTTATCTGCTGCATTGAGAACTTTGGCGGCTTACCTTTGGGTGCAACTAGCTTGTCGTGATCGCCGCCACCGCCACCGCCACCGATCTGGTCATTGGGCTTCTTCGAAAGCGGCATGTATTCGCTGACGTCGGGCGCAACCAATGTCACCTGCTCTTTCGGTTGCATCACCACTTTCGCACCCTTGATAGAGAGCACGATCACGGTCGCAAGAATAGCTCCGTGAACAACGAGTGAAACGGTTGCGCTCTTCTTCCTGTAGTTGTACTCGCCCCAGATGTCATTGACCTTTACCGGACGAGACGTCAATTGCAAGGGTGGAAGCTTTGTCGGAAACAGACGTTCCCGAACGCTCTCAACCAGAGATTTCCATAGCGGCGGATTGAGGTCCTCCCGCATGAGGAGGTTCAGCTCTGGCTCTTCTTTCTTCACTATTGGGTCAAAATTCATCTGCTTCTGCATTGCTCGCCCCTCACCCACGGGCTAGTGGCTCTCTACTTTAGCTTCCATCCGTACACGCAATAGATAGCTCTGAGCTTCCCCCCACGGGACCCATGCTTTTTCTGTTGCGCCACGGCTCTCACTTGACGTGAGCCGATTTCAGTACTACTTCTGATACGCGCTTACGTTCGACAAGTTGTATTGTGCAGCTCAGAGACTTTAAGTTCCCGGAATCAGACCCCCACGATCCGCCCCGGCTTAATTCAGCACCCACACATTCACGTATTGAGATGCTTTTATGCCCTCCTGAGAATGTCCAGCTTTCACGTCTTCTCAAAGTATTCACAATCGAATAAGCGTCATGTTCATCATTCGGCTTCGCCCTGCCTCCACGACAGTTCCCCTCTCGGCTTATAATGAGAAATTCAAGAACTTTGTAGAAGCGGAGCAACCTGCCGCGTATTTGCTGATCGGAGACATAGACCCGAGTGGAACTTAAGGCAACCGTAAATCTGCCCAGCACTGAATTCCCCATGAAGGCGAACCTGCCACAGAATGAGCCTAAGATGCTCGACCATTGGCAGAAGATTCGTATTTACGACCTGATCAGAAAGGCGCGGCATGGTGCTCCTACGTACGTCCTGCACGATGGTCCGCCTTACGCCAATGGTGCCATCCACCTTGGGCATGCGCTGAATAAGTGTCTGAAGGACTTCATTGTGAAGTCGCGCACGATGTCTGGGCTCGATTCCCCTTACATTCCCGGATGGGACTGTCACGGGCTGCCGATCGAGATCAAAGTGGATGAAGCCCTGGGCCGCAAAAAGCTCGAAATGGATCCCCTCGCGGTTCGAAATGCCTGCCGCAAGTACGCCGAGAAGTGGGTCAAAACACAGAGTGATCAATTCCAGCGCATTGGCGTGTTTGGTGATTTTGCCGATCCATACTCCACAATGACCAAGGAGTATGAAGCACGGGTCATCGAGAATTTCTATGCGTTCTTCGAGAAGGGGTTGGTTTACAAGGGACTGAAGCCCGTCTATTGGTGCATCAACGATCGCACCGCACTGGCGGAAGCTGAAGTCGAGTATGCGAACCACGTTAGCCCGAGCGTATACGTGAAATACGCGCTGAAGAGCGATCCCGCGAAGATCGCGCCCGAACTTGCTGCGTACGCGGGCAAAGTCGCCACGGTTATCTGGACTACGACTCCGTGGACTCTGCCTGCCTCGCTGGCAGTCGCGTTTCACCCTCGCGCCGAGT
This sequence comes from Koromonas humicola, assembly GCF_059726255.1. NCBI lineage: Bacteria > Pseudomonadati > Acidobacteriota > Terriglobia > Terriglobales > Koromonadaceae > Koromonas > Koromonas humicola. The sequence goes on along the minus strand of NZ_AP040873.1, from coordinate 1,838,743 downwards.
ACCAGGCATTACAAGACAATGCGACGGGGCAGGTGTACATTCTCGCCACAGAGCTTGTTCCTACAGTGCTGCCCAAGCTGGGAATTGATACGAACGGAATGAAGATTGTCGCGCGCTTCCCCGGCGAGAAGCTTGAGCGCGCTGTATTCGCTCATCCATTCCTGGATCGCGACATCCTCGGCGTATTAGCAGATTACGTCACGATGGATACCGGCACGGGCGCTGTGCATACCGCTCCTTCTCATGGTGCGGATGACTTCTATACAGGCGTGAAGTACGGTTTGGATGCGACCACACATGTCGACGCCGGAGGACATCTCTGTGATGGGCTTCCCGAATATGACGGCCTGAAGGTCTTTGCCGCGAACGAGCCGATTATCGAGCTTCTGAAGGCTCGAGGCGTGCTCCTCGGACGCGAGGACATTGAGCACTCTTATCCGCATTGCTGGCGTTGCCACAAGCCAGTCATTTTCCGCGCGACCGAGCAGTGGTTCATCTCCATGGAAGGCAAGGTTGGCGATGGCACCTTGCGAACCGAAGCTTTAAAGGACATTGCAGGAGTGAACTGGGATCCCGCATGGGGCGAAGAACGCATCGCGAATATGGTTGCGACACGCCCAGACTGGTGCATCTCTCGCCAGCGAATCTGGGGAGTACCCATCGCGGTATTCTTCTGCGAGTCTTGCGGCAAGTTGCACGAAGACCCCGCCACAAACCGCGCCGTAGTTGAGCTATTCGAGCGCGAGGGCGCCGATTCATGGTATGCGCACCCTGCCTCCGAGATCGTTCCGGCTGGAACGAAGTGCGCATCTTGCGGCGGCACTGAATTCCGCAAGGAAATGGACATCATCGACGTCTGGTTTGAATCCGGTTCGTCGCAAGCGTCCGTTTTGCCGAGAATTTTTGGTTCCTGGAAGCCTGCCGATCTGTATCTAGAAGGCGGCGATCAGTATCGCGGCTGGTTCCACTCTTCCCTTCTCTGCTCGATCGGACTGAATGGCGAGTCGCCGTACAAAGCGGTCGCCACGAATGGTTGGACGCTCGATGAAAACGGTCGAGCCATGTCGAAGTCCCTCGGCAACACCGTGGACCCCGTGGATATTGCCAAACGAATGGGCGGCGACATTGTTCGGTTCTGGGTTGCTTCGGTCGACTTCCGCGAAGATGTGCGTGCCAGCGAAAACCTGATGAATCGTGTCGCGGAGAACTACCGCAAGATCCGCAACACATTCCGGTACATTCTTGGCAATCTACATGGCTTCTCGCCTACACAGGACGTCATCGCGTTTGAGCAGTTGGAACCGCTTGATCAGTACATGTTGCTGCGTACGGTGGATGTCGCTTCCGAGGTTCGGGGCTGGTATGACCAAATGCTGTTCCATCGCATTTACCAGCGGCTGAACGAGTTCTTTGCAGTCGATCTGAGCGCACAGTACTTCGACATTCTGAAGGACCGCCTCTACACGTTCCCGCGCAGCTCTCGTGAACGCAAGTCCGCACAGACAGCTCTGTGGCGCATCGGCGAGGCACTGCTTCGGTTGATCGCTCCAATACTGAGCTTCACCGCTGATGAAGCTTGGGGATTCATGCCCAAGATGCTGTCCCGTCCCGAAAGCGTTCACCTCGGGCTGTTCCCGAATGCGTCCGATATCACCGGCCAGATCCGGGATCGCGAGCAAGCAGAGCAAGTTCGGACTGACTGGACGTTCCTGTTCTCTGTGCGTGAACGTGCGTTGCGTGAACTCGAAGAGCTTCGAAACAACAAGACGATCAAAGCGAATCTCGAAGCGCGCGTCATCATCACCGCTTCCGGAGATGACTACAAACGGCTTGCACAATATGCTGACAAGCTACCCGCGTTGTTTGTCGTCTCGCAGGTAGAGCTTAAGTCTGGCGCGCCGAAATCGGAGATTGCATTCGAGGTGAGCAAGGCGCAGGGCGAGAAGTGCGAGCGTTGCTGGAACTATTCGGTTCACGTTGGTGAGGATAAGAAGTACCCCACTGTGTGCGAGCGTTGCAGTGCCAACGTGGCGATTATCGAAAGTGAACAGACCGAGGGCAGTGCGTCAGGGAGCACCAACGCATAATGTCGCGTGCAAGCCTCCGAACGTTGTACTTAACGGTGGCGGCGGTCGTGATTTTGATCGACCGCCTCACCAAAGTCATAATTTCCCGGCGCATTGAGTTGAATTTCGGTAGCGTGCAGGTAGTGCCGAACTTCTTTTCGATCACGCACGTCGAAAATACGGGAGCTGCGTTCAGCCTCTTCGCTGACTGGTCACCGCGGGTCAGAATTCCATTACTTATTGGCTTTTCTTCGGCAGCGATGATCGTTGTCTGCTATCTCCTTTGGAAGTCGGTAGCCAAGTTCACGGCTTCGGGACTCGCGCTGGCGTTGATTCTCGGCGGCGCGATCGGGAACCTGTATGATCGAATTCTCTTTGGACGAGTAACAGACTTCCTGCACTTCTATATCGGGACGCACTCGTGGCCTGATTTCAATCTGGCTGACAGTGCGATCGTCTGTGGTGCGGCCCTACTCTTTGTGGACCTGTTATTCGCACCGAAAACCGCGAGCCAGACACATGCGAATCGGCATTGACCTTGGTGGTACCAAAATAGAAGTAATCTCACTCGATGACGCCGTGACAGGAAAGGCAGCGACCCTGCTGCGACATCGTGTTCCAACTCCCGTAGGAGATTACAAGGGCACCATAGAAGCAATTGCAGGGCTTGTGGAACTTGCCGAGCGGACGACAGGCAAGACAGGCACGGTCGGAATTGCCACCCCCGGGGCTATTTCTCCAGCAACCGGTCTATTGAAGAACTCCAATAGCATTGTCCTGAATGGAATGCCTCTCGACCGCGACCTTGAGGCTCGCCTGAAACGTCCGATTCGAATGCAAAACGATGCTAACTGCATGGCTCTCTCGGAGGCCGTCGATGGCGCAGCTGCAGGGGCGGATGTGGTGTTCGGCGTGATTCTGGGCACAGGGGTAGGTGGAGGGCTGGCGATTCATCAGCAAGTCCACGTCGGCCGCAACCGTGTCGCAGGCGAGTGGGGACATAATCCGCTTCCAGGACCCGACGAAACGGAGTTGCCGGGGCCGAAATGCTATTGCGGAAAGCACGGGTGCATCGAAACGTTCCTTTCGGGCCCTGGGCTTTCGCGCGAATACGTCTGGCGTGGCGGGGCCGAGAGAGCTGCGAGTGAGATCGCCCAAGCTGCTGAAGACGGAGAGGCTCTTGCGCAGGCGTGCCTCGCCAAATACCACGAGCGACTCGCGCGAAGTTTGGCGTCCGTGGTCAATGTGCTTGACCCCGATGTCATCGTGCTCGCAGGCGGGCTCTCGAACATCTCCAGTCTGTACACCGCGGTTCCGGATCTCCTTAGTAGGTACACGTTCTCAGCAGACCTCGGGACTCCTGTCGTTCGGGCCATCCACGGCGACTCAAGCGGCGTTCGAGGCGCTGCTTGGCTCTGGCCAGCCAGTTCGAACTAGCGTTCCCTGCCCGATGTTCCATCCCCGCATCTACGGGCAGTCATCGATAACATCTCCCGATCGTTTATTTCGTATTCACGTTCTCCACCTGCCGGACGTTCAGAACATGCGCTGACAGAGCGCATGGAAGAGTGCATCTGGGGCAGGCCCGAGCGTCAATGTGAAGGGGGTCGTGAAATGGACAAGAGGCGGCGACCTCCGGCATCCGAAGTTTCGCCGCCGTCGGATAATTACCTGCTCAAATCCTTTGGGGAGAGACAAGCAACATCAATTCGATTCCTGAGTCGGACCCGCTTGTGCCGCTTTCTGCGGATATAGCCGCTGGTACACCTTCGCATTTCGCACAATTGCCTGCACATACTCACGAGTCTCGGTGAAAGGAATAGATTCCACAAACTCAGGAACATCGCGATAATGGCCGATCTGGAGCCAGTCATCTACACGATTGGAGCCCGCATTGTATGCCGCAAGAGCGTACTCCACCTGCCCGTGATATTGAGTCACCATTTCCTTGAAGTAGTGCGTTCCAAGCTGAATGTTGACCGTTGGCACGAGCAGAGACGCGGTGGAGAAGTGCTTGATGTGTGCGGCCTTCGCTTCTCCCTTTCCCACGGGAGCAAGGAGTTGCATCAGGCCATAGGCCTTCGCGTTCGAGACTGCTCCTGGATTGAATTCACTCTCTTGTCTGATCAACGATGCTACGAGGTAAGGATCGAGTGAGTTCGCCAACGACTGCTTTTGCAAATCCGTCCAGTACGGACGCGGAAACAGAATTTCCCAATAGGGCCGAGGCAGTGCAGATAGGTCGACCGAGTAGTAGCCCGGCAACGCTCTTTTCAGGAACTGCAAAGCGCGATGGCTCTGTCCTTCATCCTGGTAAATGCGTGCAATTTGCAGCGTGGCCCAGCGTGCTCCTTGGCCGCCCTGTTCGGCCTGTAGTTCGCGAATCGCAAACTCGTTCAATCCAGCATTCAACAGCAGCTTGCTCTTCTCTGCCCTCAATTGGTTCGGGGGAGGCTCGATTTCCAGAGCCTCGGGGCTTAGCAATTTTACGTCCGGAATCCGTGACAGACGTGCGTCCTCAGACAAGGCCGCTGTCGTTAACGACGCCGGAAGATTCAGGAGTCGCTCTCTGCCCAGATACCCGTAATAGTAATTGTGATAACGATCGCCGAGCTTCGTATACCATGCACGAGCCATGGCGTAGTCGTGCTCATCCTCAGCAATCCTCGCTCGCCAATACAAGGCGGCCGGAACCTCGGAGCGATCTGGATATGTCGCTACCTGGTCTTCGAAATCCTTCTTCGCGGTCTCAGTTCGGCCTTGACGATAGGTCAGCCAAGAAGCCTTCCAATGTGCATAGCTGGCACGCGAGCTAGATGGAAAGCGCTGCTGCATTTCCCGAAACAGATCAATAGCTCGGTCGTAATTCTTCTGCAGAAGATACATATTTCCTGCAGACAGCAGAGCCTGCTCCAGCCACGGGCTTGAGGTCGCCTCCTGCCGCATGAGTTGGAGGTTCTGTAAAACGCCGCTCTCATTGTTCTGGCTACGTGCAATCTCACCCATCAAGTAGAGCCGTTGCGCGTTGGCCTCGCCAGTCGCGTGCAACTGCTCCAGCAGCGACTGCCCCTCCTTGATGTCGATGTGCCGCAAGGTTGCGGCTAGCGCCACCTGAACGCTGCTAATCTCATTCAGCGGAGCCTTCTCTTCCAGTTGTCTGTATTCACGCGCTGCATCTGCCCAGCGACCAGCCTTTGCGAGCAAGTCGGCGCGTGTCCTCTCTTCAGCGTATGTCCCCTCGAGGGATGAACCTGCCAACGTCAGTTGCGCTGCGGCCTGTGTAGCTTCAGAACTGGAAGGCATCGTGAAGTACAGATGCTTGAGGATCTGCATTCCCTTCTCGGGATGTTCGGTGTGCAGATAAGCCTTACCAAGAGCAAGTTCTACGGATGCGCGTGTCGGCTGACGATGGGCTTCGAGGTATGTAATCGCCTCTGGAGTCTTGCCCTGTGCGAGTAGCGAACTCGCATACACGTCCACTACATCTTTCAGGAAGATAGATTCTGGCGCTTCGTCATCGAAGTTTCGAAGGACCTCGACAACCTTGGCGCTATTTGCCTGGCCGCCATAGGAGATCGCCTCTAGATAGCGAACATAGTCATGCAACTCGCCAATATGGGGCTTCGCTTTATCCAACGCGGCAATCGCTTGCGGGTATTGCTGATCGAGCACGTGCGCATAGCCAACTGCCAGCCAAGCCAAAGCTCCTGCATCGGATGCAGCATGGCGCCGTGCGTATGACTCAACTGCATTGTAAGCGGCAGGAGTACGATTCTCGACGAGCTGGCGGGCCATCGGCTTTAAATCAGACGACGCAACGAATGCGCGCGCCATACGGCGCACCTTTGCAGGCGCAACCTTCTTTGACTTTGAAGCGGCCGAAACCCGCTTTCCAGTTTTCTTCTTCGGAGAAGTCTTGGTTGCCGCCTTCGCGGCGCCGGAACTCTTCGAGGTGCTCTTCTTTGAAGCACTCTTCGTCTGTTGGTGCGCTTTATGCGCCGAAGCTTTGGTCGTAGTTGCCGCAGGACGAGCTGCAGCAAGGGTTGTAAGCGACAAAAACAGGATGGCAACAAAACCAAACTTTGTAAGCATGACCGCTGTCTTCAGTTTACCCCGGGAACCCAGGTCCCATCACCGCGCGGTTGTTATCCGCGAGGATTCTTATGAGTTCTTGAGTGAAGAAATCCACGTCTCTCACGAATTCACCGTAGCGCTTCTGATATGCGGAACGGCTCTTCTCTATGTCCTCGTGAAGTCGGCTGTAGAGATCGCCACGCTCACGCCCCTCTACAACCTTCGCTTGGTTGTAGAGCTTAATCTCCTCTACCAGCAACTTGGCAAACCGTCTTGCCTTTTCGTGCGCTTCGTCCAAAGCGGGTGCTGCTGCAGCGGTCGCCATCCGACCGGCGTCCGGGATCCCAGAGGCTTGCATGTGCGTGGTACCAGTGGCAGCGACTAAGTGTGGGCCGCCTGTAGTGCAGGAATTCGTGTCTCCCGCTACATAGGAAGCGTGATGCCCAACCGCCGTTGCCACGTGTGACTCCGGTACCGGTCCATGGTGCGATTCGATGTGCTGTGCCGTTGTCGTTGGCTGTGGAGAAGTTTTCCGATACCCCTGCAGGTCCAACGTCAACTGCGTTACCTGGGTAAGCACTTCCAGACTGGCCAGATCAGTATCGTTCTCTGAGAGCGCGACAAGGAAGGCGGCGACGCGATCGCGCAGAGACACAGGTAGCAGCAGTAGTTGCGCACTGGGCTGAAGCCCCAATCTCTGCACGAATGCGGGATCGAACTCTGAAGCCTTAGCCGTGATGCCCGCCCCCGAGTTCATGACGTTAGCTGCGGGGCCATGACTGGGATCAAGGATTGCCTGACGGAAGTCTTCGGGATTAGCGAGACCGCGACTGCTCCAACCTACGGCCTGTGCTCCCCGTAAAATTAGCAGACCGCACCCTACAGCGATGGTCGAGCCAGCAGCAAGCAACGCTTCCAGAACTTCTGTCTGGGTGTGGGCAGCAGTGATCAGCATAGTGCCGTCCCGCAGTTGCTTGGTGCAATCCCGGGTGGGTAATGCCAATCCGCGTTCCAGCGACGACCTCATGCGTCGTGCGACGTCTTCGGCCAATTCCTCAAGGTAATCCTGCAACGCCTCACGGCAGGCTTTAGTCGCTATCTCCCGGATCAGATCTTCGTTTCCCATGGCGTCGTACGGCGCTTCTCTCTCGCTAAGTATTTGATCAGCTCTGCTGGGATTATGGTGGCGCACCTGCGCTCTGTCAACGCAAACGCCCGCAATTGAGCAAAGGAATGGATGTTTCCGAGGCATAAGCCCTATGTTTTAGGCTTGCTTCTCAGCCTTTGTCTTCTGCTTCGCCAGCTTATACAATGGGCTGCGCAATAATCATTTGACGGAATTTCTGAATCGACGGACGAATGGAAGCCATCGAAAACAAAGTAGGAGAACCACCGAGCGAAGAAACCACCCTTGTTGAAGCGGCTCGCTCCGGCGACATCGGTGCTTTTGAATCGCTCGTGAGGCGGTACGACCGAAACGTCTTCCGCATCGCTCAGCACATCACTCAGAATCGTGAGGATGCTGAGGATGTGGTTCAGGACGCGTTCCTGAAGGCGTATCAGAACCTTGGCCAGTTCCAGGGGCAATCGAAGTTCTATACCTGGTTGGTCAGGATCGCCGTCAACGAAGCCCTCATGCGGCTCAGGCGCAGGCGTCCGGAGCGCATGGTTTCGATCGACGAGGATGTAAAAACGGAAGAAGACTCCATGCCGCGCGAAATCGCGGATTGGTCTCCGAATCCGGAGCAGCAGTACACGCAGGCAGAACTGAAGGACATCTTAGGCAAAACGATTCAAGGCTTGCCACCAAGTTTCCGGACCGTGTTCGTCCTGCGCGACGTAGAAGGGCTCTCAACCGAGGAGACCGCATCAGCTCTCGACTTGAGTGTCCCGGCTGTAAAGTCGAGATTGCTTCGCGCGCGTTTGCAATTGCGAGAGCGTCTCAACAAGTACTTCAAACGACGCGATGGAGACACCCGACCGTGAAATGCTCTGAGTTTCTTAGAGAGCTGACTGACTATCTCGACAACACCATGGATAACCAAACCAAGGCGGAGCTCGAGGAACATTTACAGTGGTGTCACAACTGTTACGTCGTTTGCAACACCACCAAGAGCACCATCGAGATCTACAGGGACTCTAAGCTGTACGAACTTCCAGACGAACTTCGTACCCGTCTTCACTCAGCCATTATGACGAAGTGCAAATGCCATCAGTCCGATGCGGAAACCGCGGGGACAACTTCGGAAGACAAATCCAAGTAGCGTATTCCCTTTCAGAATGAGAAAAGCCCCTCCGCTGAGGGGCTTTTCTCATTCTGAAAGAACGGCTAGCGCCGCTTTGCTTTCTTTGCAGCGGTTTTGGCTACCTTTCCCGCAGCTCTTGCTTTTGTTTTAACTGCGCTCCGTTTGGAAGCGACTTTAGTTGCGGGTTTGGTCGACTTAATCACAGGCTTTGCCTTCGTGTGTTTAACCACAGACTTTACTGCCTTCTTGCTGACAGGAGCGCTCTTTGTTTTTGCCACCTTCTTGGCTGGATGCTTAACTACCGCCTTCGCACTGTTCATACTCTTCTTGTGCGGTGCAGGCGCTGCCTTCTTCAATGATGGCTTAGCTTGGACGTCCTTAGCTGTTTTCTTTTCCTCGATAACCACTTTCTTCGGAGTCGAATGCTTGCTTCCGCCGGTGGCTGCGGCTGCGACTGCAACCTTCTTCTCTGGAGCAGGCTTCTCTTGTGGTGGCTCCGCTGGCTGTGCCTGGACCTCTGCCACGACGACCGCCGGTTGCTGTACTGGGGCCTTTGCGGCGACGGCTGCAGCAGCCTTCTTTGCGGCAGCACGTCCTCTACGTACAGGTGTCGGAGGCGGTGGTGGTGGCGGCGGTTCATAAGGAGCCAGGAATTTCATGATCTCGGGCTCGCTCCGAAGCTTGCCATCCAGAATCAGGAGGAACGCCTCTTGGCAGATCTGCTGATATTCGGGCAATTGCGGAGTAATCCGCAAAGACGCCATCTCTGAAACAGGAATCTTCTCTTGCAGTTGACGCCATTTTCCGAAGAAGTTCTTGATCTTCTCGTCAACGGTCTTGTTACGTCCGGTCACGTCCAGATACAGCAGAGCCTCTGGTTTCGCCTCAGATAGGATCTTCCATGCGCCAGAGTTCAGCGCAGCTTCCTTTGACAGCAATTTCTTCGAAAGCTCTTTAGCATCGCTGTCGAGCTGATTCCAGGATTCGACGAACTCGCGATGTGGAATCAGTTTCTGGATGGCCGCGACTTCATCGTGAGACATCTTTTGCGTCAGGAAATGCATAACGGCAGGAGACGCATCCACGCTAATATTGAAGTCCGTCATTGTCGAACGCGTTTTGAGTAGCTTGGCCAATTCCGGATCATCGGCCTTGGCTGCCGTCCACTTTGGGCATAGAACGTGTAGCCAGCCCTCGCGCTCAAGTGCATACATTACAGCGACCGGGTTCTCTTCATGCGCAATCTGCTCGATTTCGTAGCCGATAGCGTGTGGGCGAATGTATTGGATGTACTCGCCTTCCTTCGCTGATTCGTAACGGGCCTGTGTCCGCTCTTCCAGTTCCCACCCGAAGCGGGTAGCAAAGCGCGTGGCGCGGATCAATCGCGAGGGATCCTCCAGAAAAGCGTAGCTATGAAGGATTCGAATCAGGCGCGCTTCGATGTCGGCAGCGCCATTGAACGGATCGAGCAGCAGCCCCTTTGATCCGTCGTTCAAGGATAGCGCCATGGCGTTGAAAGTAAAATCGCGGCGCTTCAGGTCCTCGTTGATCGTGGCGGGGGTGACCGCAGGTGGGTTGCCGGGCTTGTGGAACACCTCCGCACGAGCCATGCCGATCTCGATGGGTATCCCGTCCAATACCGCGTGAAGAACGCAGAAGGTCTGGTCAACCATATCGACGATCGCACCAGCTTGTTGCAGATCGTTTTTAAACTCTAGTGGGTTTCCCTGAACCGTCAGATCCAAGTCGCGGATCGTAAACCCGGTGAGAATGTCGCGGATCGCCCCTCCGGTCAGGTACAGGTTCATTCCGTGCGACCGGGCTATCTGCTGAACCGAATTGACCGTCCGAAGCTGGTCGGGGGTCAGCCGGCTTTCCATAGTGTAAATGTAATCGGCCATGGTGTTTAAGGCTCTGCAATCAATCGCTTAGATGTGTAAAGATAGAATTAACTTCAAGCACATCAGCAACTGTTGAGGCTCAACAACTCCTGCATTAACTCATTTACAGCTAGCTACTTACAGCGAAGTGCAACATTCCCGCTACAAACTCCAGACGATATCACAAGCGAGATATACTTGGCTACTCTGAAACCCTCGCGCGGCGGTTGATCTTTCTATTAACGCCCGGACTAAGGTATTAACGGTAACTTATGAATCACCAGCCACCAATTTTGTTTTCTCCAGAACGATGGGAGTGCGACAATCAGTGGGCGTTCGATTACGCGAACAGTTACCATGGCATCGACTCACAAGAAAGTGATCGTCCGGAAAGTGGATCGGGACAGCGTACAGGGGTACGTTGCTGCTGAGGACTTCTTCGCGGGTGAGAAAGTCGAGCTGTTGAATACTGCCGGAAACGTTGTCCTGATCGATTTGAAGGACATCAAAGGCGTGTACTTTGTCCGGGACTTTGCAGACTCAAACTCACTGCAGAGGAAGACGTTCACAACCCGACCTCGCGTCGAGGGGCTTTGGATTCGCCTTCGGTTCCGCGATTCTGAATCCTTGGAAGGCCTGATGCCCAACGATTTGACCCAGATCCGGGCGGAAGGCTACTTTCTGAACCCGCCAGACACTCGCGGCAATGTCCAACGCATTTTCGTGCCTCGCTCTGCGCTGTCGGAACTCACGGTGCTTGCGGTGATCGGTTCTGCTGCAAGAAGACGCCGTCAACCCGACGCAGATCAGGTGCCGCTGTTATTCAGCGAAACTCCATCCGAATAGCCCTTTTCGTTTCTGCTGACTTCCAGACCGCTACTCCTGTAGGCTAAGGCTCAAGATGAAACTCTCAGATATTGCCCAGCGTCTGGGCGCAACCCTACAGAATGCATCGCCCGACCTCGAGATCACCGGAGTTGCTGGCATTGAAGAAGCCGGCCCCCAACAGATCACCTTTATCTCGAACCCGAAGTACACTCCGATGGCCAGCACGACCAAAGCAGCCGCCATCCTGGTGCCTCCCGACTTCCCTGCCACGGGCCATCCGGTGCTGCGGATTGAGAATCCTTACCTGGCCTTTGCACGGGCGTTAGAGTTTTTCTACCAACCACCCACATACGAATCGGGAGTCCATCCCACAGCCGTCATCGACCCCACCGCCAAGATTGGCACTGGGGCTCACATTGGACCTTACGTCGTGATTGACCGCGATGTAGTGATCGGCGACAATGCCGTGCTGCTGGCCCATGTCGTCATTTACCGCGGCGTTAGGATAGGCAGTCGGTTCTTTGCGCATGCGCACTCCCAGGTTCGTGAATACTGTGAACTGGGCGATGATGTCACTTTACAAAATGGAGTGGTGGTCGGAGCAGACGGGTTCGGGTTTGCCCGCGATGGGGCAAAAGGCTGGCATAAGATTGTGCAATCTGGAATTACTCGGCTCGGAGATCGGGTTGAGGTTCAGGCAAACTCCTGTGTGGATCGAGCAAGTATAGGCGTGACCAGCGTTGGAGTGGACACCAAGGTCGATAATCTCGTTCAGATTGGGCACGGCTGCAAAGTTGGCGAACATACGATGCTCTGCTCGCAGGTAGGACTTGGTGGATCGTCCCATGTTGGAAGCAATGTGATTCTTGCCGGACAGGTCGGCGTCGCGGGACATCTCACGATTGGCGATGGTGCGATTGCTACAGCCCAAACGGGGATTCCGAACGATGTGGCGCCGGGAATCATGGTCAGCGGCTACCCCGCGATTGAGAATCGACAGTGGCTGCGCGCAGTTGCTGTGTTCAACAAGCTACCGGAACTTGCGAAAGCTATTCGCAAGCTTAGCCGGGGTAGCGAATAGCAGTTTGTGCGCCACAGTTTAAGTTTGCATCCCATCAACAGGTCGGAAACAGCGGAGACAGAGGATGGACGAGTCGAAGCAGTTCGAGTTGGTAGAAGGTGGGAAGTTCGAAGATCAGAAGCCGATTTGCGTGTTGCTGCTCGATGATCGCGAAGAGAACCTCCTTTTGCGTTCAACCATTCTGCGCCAAAAGGGCTACCAGGTGGTTACCGCTATCTCGATAGAAGAAGCGGAGAGCAAGCTCAACGACATCGACATCGCCGTTCTTGACTATCATCTCGGCGCGGGGAAGTTTGGCACCGAAGTTGCCAATTCCCTGCGCGGCAAGCGCCCAGAGGTGCCAATCATCATCCTGTCCGCTACGCTCGAGCGAAAGTTCGGCGGGATTGCGGACATGCACTTGCTGAAAGGTAACAGTTCCGTCGAGGAACTTGTGCAAGCTCTCCGCAGCTTCGAGGCGAAGCGACGGGGCCGTCCGGTGGTGGTGGACTCACGAGACTTCTATTACTCGCGGATCATTCTAGCGATGGGCGACGACATGGTGATCGAAATCCTGGATCGCAATGGCAACTGGCAATACGTGAATGACTACTTCGCGGCACTTACGCATCAGCGGCGCGGGTGGTATGTCGGGCGCAATATATTCGATCACTACCCCGAGATGCGGGACGAATGGGGCGAAATCATTCGCACCGTAGCCGATACTCGCGAGACTTATATCGATCGCCGCAACAATCGTGCGATGCCACATCTCCCGGCAGAGTCGCAGCACTGGCAATGGAACATTCTAGTGTTCCCTATCAAACTGCACGATGGACGCGATGGGGTGGTGCTCAGCGCGAGGCTCATCGAGCGAAAGTAAAACTGCCTGTCTGAAACACAATTGCGGTTTTCCAGCGTAGAATGTCAGCCATGAAAGCTGCTCGTCTGGTTTTCATCCTGACTTCATTCTTCCTGATATTGACGACAGGATGCAACTACGCCAAGCCGGTGATGTACGTCGATATCTCAAATCACTCGGGACATCCAATGCGAAATCTGGAAGTGAAGCACCCGAGTGGGATTTTCGGGCTTCCAGAGCTTCGCAATGAGCAGACGCATCGGCATATGCTCGTGCTGGGAACGCCTTGCAAGTTTAACGTCGCCTTTGAAGATGAAACGGGGCACAAGTTTTCGACGGCATACGATCTCGGGGCCAAGTGTCCCGCTGAAGTTGCTTTCGAAGTTGGCCTTGGCATGGGCGTCACCGAGAGGCGGGTTCGGCCTTAGTCGAGTCGCGATACTCTTCCGGCAGCCCACTGTGTATAGCTGCGCGAACCGACGCGAGCAATTCATCTTTGCTTGAACACTGGTGCGGGTCGATTGGCTTGTGAACTTTAACCAGAACATTGCCCTTTCGTAGCACCATTTTGCCTTTGGGCCATGCCTCATAGGCGCCAACAATCGTTATTGGCACAACGGGAACACCGGCCTCCATCGCCAAGTGGAAAGCCCCCTTCTTGAATGGCAATAACCGACCATCGCTGGAGCGCGTTCCCTCAGGAAAAACCAGCATCGACATACCCGAATGAAGAATGTGCGCCGCACCGCGAACGCCTTCAACGGCTGATTTCCTGCTTGCACGGTCCACTGAGACAAACTTTGCAGCGCGCATTCCACGTCCAAACAGCGGGATATGGAAGAGCTCTTGCTTAGCAATGATCGAGATTCTCCGATTCAGAGCTCTAGTAATGATCGGTGGATCAAGATTGGACACGTGATTGGACATGAATAGGTACGCTCGGTTGTCCAATTGCTCCAATCCCTCAGTGCGCACGCGGATACCAGCCAATCGATAGCCGGTAGAGGCTGCCCATAATGCGAGGTTCCAGAGCGGATCGATCCGCCCCGTTAGGTACAGAGCCGGGAACCCGATCAGAGCAGCGGGGATGGCCAGTACTGTCCAACACAGCACACAGAAGAACAATCGAATCACTGCGTGGCTCCCACCTCTGCTTCGCCACGCAAGAAGGCTGCCCGACGATTTCGCATTACTTGAGTGAGATTTGGCAGGTCCTCGAACTGGTATTCATCAAGTTTTCGAGTCCCAACGGGCAGCTCTAGTTCCCTCACCTCTCCTGAAGTCGAGCGGACTTTGAGATGAACGGCTTTGTTCGGTTCGCGCTTCTGCAGTACCTGGCTGAAGTCGCCAAGAACTTCCTTCCCATCCGCCTCTAAAATCACATCGCCGACAGCCAGGTGCATACGTGCAGCGGAGGAATTGTCGTCCACGCGCGTGACAGTTGTTGGCCGTCCAAGTCCACGTGAGGTAGAGAATCCTGCATAGGCCTGCTCCGACTGCCGATGAACGAGATTCAGTCCGATATAAGCAAATTCCTGCTGGTAAGGAAGCTCATCTGTGCCAGAAATGAATCGGGCAAAGAAGTCCTTGAAATCGCTTCCGGTCAAGACCTCCAGTGCGAGCCGGACACCTTCGGAATCATCGAAGTAGGTGCCCTGTTTTGCATATCGCTCATTCATGTACTGGAATAGGTCGCGCAAACAACGCCTGCCATTGGTCAGCCTGCGCATCTCAAGATCGATTAGGAAGCCTAGAACTTCGCCCTTGGAATAGTAGGAGATGCTGCGATCTGGACGATGATAGCTGGGATAGACATCAAACCAAGTATCAAGGCTCGACTCCTCGACTGATTGGGAAAGCCGTGCGCTGCGAGCCTGCAGGCCACCGATTACCGCAGCTAAATGCGCGAGAGAACGCTTCTCATCCTGCAAGCCTGCCCGGAACTGCAAAATGTCCGCAACGGTACTGGTAAGGCCTTCACTGAACCAAAGAGCCCGCGTGTATTGTTCGTGAGTGTAATCAATCGGTTCGAGTGATTGTGGCCTGATACGTTTCACGTTCCATAGGTGAAAGAACTCGTGGGCCGAAACTCCAGCCGCCGTGGTCACGTCCTGGGTGATGCGTTCGCCCGCTACGTCAATTGCGGCCGAATACGCGTGCTCCATGCCGCCGCTCCCCGATCCATGCGCGACTTGGTATAGAAACGTGTACTGCTCATAAGGACGATCGTGCATCCAGTCCACGCCCGCAGCGGTGATTCTCCGCAACATGGCTTGCAGCGCAGCCATGTCCACCTTCGGCGAATCGACTACCACGTCATACTTCGCGCCATCCTGCTGGAATGTGCTCTCGTACAATTTGCCGACCATTAATGGCGAATCTACCAGACGGTCATATTCTGCTGCTGTGGCCGATTCAGAGGCGAGTTCGTCTGCGCCGCGTGAGCCGATCACGCCTCCGTCATGCAGTTTCCATCCATTCGGAACATCCAGCAATCGAATCGAAACTGGTGCATTGCGGTCTTCGGGACGATAGACCAGCACCTGTGCCCAGTTGAACAATCCATGCTGCGAATCCAGAGCCGCGCCAAATGCTCCATCATCATTTGTCAGAACATCGTAGCTGAACGTGACACACGGATACTCGCCCGTGGTGATCAATTTCCACGTGGTCTTATCCAGTTTGTCGGCCTTTGCGTCCCTTGTGTCACAGCGGTCGCACATCCACTCTGGCACGCCCTCATAAGCCTTTACATGGTTCACGTTCACTGCGAAGTCTCGTACCTGATATAGCGCGTTCCAGACAGGCAGTTGGAACTCGTGGGCGGGTTGATGCGCTACTGCGTCGACGTGAACAATGTGCTCTGGCGCGCGCTTGAGCGACACGCCATAAGCCACGCCTTCAGCCGGACACCAATAAGGGGGATTCTGGGCTGGCAAAGAAGCGACCAGCAACATCAGAACAGCTATCAGCAATGCAGGGCGTACTTGTCCTCTCACTTTGACTGCACCTGTAGCGCTGCTGGCAACTTCTCGTAGATTCCGCCAAAGCCGCCATTGGATAGGATGGCGACGACATCTCCGGACTTCAACTCTGGCGCAACCTCTCGAACGATACTGTCCACGTCCGGCAATTGCCGAGCAGCAACTCCACGCTTGGCAAGATCCGCAACCACTGTGTTCACGTTAAGCCGCTCGTCGGGTTTGAGCACATCTGTGGTTTTGAAGAACACGCTTGCGACTACGACTTGGTCAGCCAAGGTAAGGCTGTCAACCAGTTCATGCTGGAAAACATTGCGCCGTAGCGTGTTCGAACGCGGCTCGAGAACAGCCCATAGTCTTCGGCCTGCATAACGCTCCCGCAATGCTTTCAGCGTTGAGGCAATAGCGGTCGGATGGTGAGCAAAGTCATCAATGACGGTAATCCCATCGATCTCGGCACGAACTTCCAAGCGTCGCTTCACGCTCCTGAACTCACGCAGGGCGCCAGCAATTGTCTCGGCGGGAATTCCGTATGAATGTGCCAATGCGGTCGCGGCAGTCGCATTCAGCACGTTGTATTCGCCCGCTAGCACAAACTCAAAATCCGCAAAGTGCTCGCCGCCTCGATCTACGTGCCAGCAAGTTTTGGTCGGCTCATACCGCACACCACTGATTCGCCAGTACGAGTCAGCGCCAAATCCGTAGCGTTCCACTGGACAAAAGGCGCGCTCAACGCACTCTGAAACATTCTGGCTACCATCCCAGGCGATAACTTTTCCTCGCCTCGGCACCAAGTTCACCAATCTCTTGAACGCAAACTTCACCGCATCTAGATCGCGATAAATGTCGGCGTGATCGAACTCTACCGAGGTCAGAATGACTGAGTCGGGAAAATAGTGCAGGAATTTCGGCCCCTTATCGAAGAACGCTGTGTCGTACTCGTCTCCCTCGATGATGAATTCTTTCCCATCCGTCACCGCAAAGCTCGAACCGAAATTCTCTGCTATTCCTCCAACGAGAAATGATGGATTACGGCCTGCATATTCGAAAATCCACGCCGTCATGCTCGTCGTTGTAGTCTTTCCATGCGTTCCCGCGATCACCAGAGAATTGTGCTCGCGGATGAATTCTTGATGGATCAACTCGGGCATGGAGACAAACGGGAGCCTGTGATCCAGCACGTATTCAAGTTCCGGATTACCTCGCGAGATTGCATTGCCGACAACGATGACGTCTGGAGGAGGATTCAGATTCTTCTCGGAAAATGGCTGCATCACAGGAATCCCGAGCGATTCGAGAAAAGTGGACATTGGTGGATAGGCCGCCGCATCTGATCCGCGCACATCCAACCCGCGATCCTTTAGCATGCCTGCGAGTGAGGCCATTGCGGTGCCGCAAATCCCAATCAGGTGAATACTACGAGCTTTCATGAACAGGAATAATCCTTATCAGTTTGAAACTGTGGCTTCCGCCGACGATGACGCTTCCACCAGCAAGCGTACGCCGAGGTCTGAAGTCTCGAGCGATGCTGGGACGCCAAACGGGATCGTTAAATTCCCGGCCTCCACATGTCCTGACGAAATCCCAAACGCTACGGGAACTCCGAGACTGCCAACGATCCGCTGTATCACTGCGCGTACCGATTCATCTTCCGCACAGGGAATTGAGCAGTTCAGCATCTTGCCGAAAATGAACCCGCGCACATCGTGAAACTTCCCCGCGAGGAGAAGCTGCATCAGCATTCGATCTACGCGGAAAGGCTTCTCGCTTACATCCTCGAGAAACAGGATCTTGTCCTTTGTTTCGATCTCCCAAGGTGTTCCTAGCGAGGCCACAACAAGTGACAGGCATCCACCGACGATCTTTCCTTCAGCCTTGCCGTGCGCTATGGAACTTACAGCCGAGCCTGCGGGAAAAGGCAGCTCCATTATTTCGCCGCGGAGTGCCTTGGAAAAAGAATCCACATCTGCACGTCCACACGCGAAGTCACTTGCCACCATCGGTCCGTGGAAACAAACGATGCCCATTCGATCCAGTGCCAGGAGCAAGGACGTGTTATCGCTATAGCCGGCGAACGGCTTTGGATTCCTTTTCAGGCATTCGAAGTCGAGGAGTGGCAAAAGATAATTCGAGCCATAGCCCCCACGAGAGCACACGATGGCGTCAATGTCTTCACGAAGCCACATGTCCATCAGTGCTGCTGCTCGAATTCCGGGAGCCCCGGCGAAGTCTCCATCGTGTTCAAGCGCGAGAGGAGAGACTTCAACTGCACAGTCGAGGGCCGCACCGAGTGCAGCGGCACCATTCATCAACGCTTCGCGATCCACGCAACTCGCGGCACTGACAATCCCGATCTTTCTTAGTATCCGACGCGCGGCAAAACGCTCGCCAGATTGAGGCTCCGATTCCATCTCCATGATGTTAAACGAAAACGTTAGAGGAAGTATTCTCCCCTGCAGACAAGCACTGCCGCCCCCTCCAGCATGAGCGAACCTCCTGGCACCCATCGGACTTTCTGTGTTCCGCCCACTGCCACGACGGTGAGATACTCTGCCGCACCATGCATGGCGATCGCAGCCGAAGCGGACGCAGACGTTCCAGTACCCGAAGACTGTGTTTCCCCGGCTCCGCGCTCATAGATGCGGATTGCGATCTCCTCGGCGGACTTGATCTGTACCCACTCAACGTTGATTCCTTGCGGAAAGAGGTCGCTTCGGGATTGGATTCTTTGGGAGTCCTCTTGCCAATTTGCGGGAAACTCATTTACAAAGATCACAAAGTGTGGATTTCCCATCGAGACCGGGACGCCCGCATAACGCACGTTTCCTAGATCGACTTCGAAACCCTTATCCACTACAGGAGATCCCATGTCGGTCAGAAAGTCATATCGGTTTCCGCTCTGGTTGGTAAGCTGGCATCGCTTTGATCCGGCATCAGTCGCGATAAGGAGGTCTTTCGCACCGCCATTCGCAACCAAGTGGGCTGCCACGCATCGGGTACCGTTGCCCGAAAGCTCTGCGTAAGATCCATCAGCATTGATCAGGTGAATGCGCGCATCATGTCCCAATTCAGCGCTGAGCCACTCAACTCCATCAGCGCCAACGCCATTGTGGCGATCACAAAGTGCGCGCGTCAGAACAGATGGATCGTCGCCCTGAAATCCCTCATGCACGATCAGGAAGTCGTTTCCATAAGCGCTTGCCTTAACGAATGGAATCCGGGACCCGTTTTGCAATGTCTACTCCTGTTCACTCGAACTGAATGAAATGATTTTGTGTTTCTCAAACTGATCGCGCAGCTGTTTCTGCAGTCGATGATGGGTCTGCGGATTAGCTTCCAACGTGAACTCAACCTTTGCCGTTGCGTGCCCCTTTGACATTCTCAGGTCCACGAGACGGCGGCCCTTCTCTCCTGCCCCCTCGTCGAGCAATTCAAACAGCTCGTCATTTTCTGTCGCTTCCGCCTCGTATGCAGTCGGATAGGGTCGTACGAACACCCGTTTTTCCAGAATGCCGAGGATCAGCAGTCCAAAGATGACGAGCAGCGTTGCCATCGCGGCAGGAAACATCAATCCGGCACCGGCACACATGCCAATGGCAGCCACCACAAAGATGGTTGCAGCGGTTGTAACCCCCTGCACACCCGCTCGATGATGCAAGATTGAACCTGCCCCGATAAATCCGATTCCTGCGATGATCTGGGCGGCAATTCGTGTTTTATCCTGCCCGCTTCCAGCTAAGAGAGACGAGAGCATAGTGAACATCGCGGAACCGAAGCACATAAACATGTTCGTGCGCAATCCCGCAGGACGATGCTTTACCTCTCGCTCGAGACCGATAGCGCCACCCAAAGCCGCGGCAACAGAGAGCCGAAGCAAAACCATCCCCACCGTGCTGGCCGGTGTGGCTTCGAGAGTTCTCTCCAAAAGTGGAATCGAATCGTACATTCATGCCTCGCAGCAAGAAGTCCGCAGGATTGTACACCGTAAAAAGGCCACGGCAATAAAACCGTGGCCTTTGAACACACTATTCGAACTACTGACGAGGAGTACGTGGGCCGCGCGGACGACGACGGCGGCGACGTGCATCGCCCGCTGGCGGTCTTCCACTGGCGGTTACTGCTTGGGCTGGGGCTTCATTCGGAGTATCTTCCCGATTGAAGTTATCATCTTCCTCTTCTCCCTCATCAAAACCACCCTCGAAGGTTGCTGCTGAGCCCTCAAGCGAACGTTCCGGAACGGGCGTAGACGTAGGTGCAACTGCGGCGTCGGGTGCGGCAGCTCCGCCACCCTGCGCCTCCAACTTTGCACGCTGCTCTTTCAGAACGGCCTTGCGAGATAGCTTGATGCGATTACCTTCGACAGCCAAGACCTTAACAAGTACCTGGTCGCCCTCTTTCAGTTCGTCTTTGACGTCCTTGATCCGATGCTCGGCCACTTCACTGATGTGTAGCAACCCATCGGTTCCCGGAATGATCTCGACAAACGCGCCGAACTCCGCCAGTCTCGTGACTGTGCCCAGATACGTGCGACCGACTTCCGGAACGGCCGTGATGTCATTGATCATCTGCAATGCCTTTTCGGCCGCCACAGCGTCGCTGGAAGCAACACGAACCTGTCCGCTGTCTTCTACGTCGATCTTTACTCCGGTCGCCTCTACGATGCCACGAATAACCTTTCCGCCTGGTCCAATCAAGTCGCGAATCTTGTCCGTGGGAATCTGCAGGGTGTAGAACCGGGGAGCGTGAGTGCTGACGGTTTCACGACCTTGGGCAATCGATTCGGCCATCTTGTCCAGAATGAACAGGCGGCCTCGTTTCGCTTGCTGCAGGGCTTCACGCATGATCTGCGGGGTGATACCCATGATCTTGATATCCATCTGCAGGGCGGTAATACCCTCGCGCGTGCCGGCGACCTTAAAGTCCATGTCGCCGTAATGATCTTCAGCGCCAGCGATGTCGGTCAGGACGGCGTAATCGTCACCTTCCTTCACCAAGCCCATCGCAACACCTGCAACTGGAGCCCGTAGCGGCACACCAGCATCCATCAAACTGAGCGAACCTCCGCAAACGGTTGCCATGGACGAGGACCCGTTCGATTCGAGGATGTCACTCACCACGCGCATTGCGTATGGGAAATCATCTTCACTCGGCAGAACGGCATTCAAAGCGCGCTCAGCGAGGGCACCGTGACCAATTTCGCGACGTCCAGCTCCTCGCAAAAAGCCCACTTCACCAACCGAGAAGGGCGGGAAGTTGTAGTGCAGCATGAAGCGCTTCTTAGTTTCGCCTTCGAAACGTTCCAACCTCTGCATGTCATCGCTCGTGCCAAGCGTGGTGGTAACCAGAGCCTGCGTCTCGCCGCGGGTAAAGACTGCCGAGCCGTGGGTGCGCGATAGCACGCCCACTTCGGTCCAGATCGGGCGGATCTGATCGAATGCTCGTCCATCTGGACGGCGGCGGTCTTTTGTGACCTGCTCGCGGAACACCATCTCGCGCAGGAGGTCGAAATACTTGCCGGCCTTCGTCCGCTCTTCGGATTGGTCTTCCGGAATCTCCGCCTTGAGACCATCCTTCAAAGCCTTAATCTTGGCGTAGCTCTCAAGCTTTGGATACTTCTCGGTATTCACCGCGTCAGCCAGTGCCTCGCCAACCTTGTTACGGATTGCGTTCAGGTAATCCTGGTCGATCACCGGAGGCTCAAATGCCCGCTTCGGCTTGCCGACTTTTTGTGCAAACTCGCTAATTGCTGCGCAAATTTTCTTGATCTCAGCATGCGCAAATTCGATCGCATCTACTACACGATCTTCGTCCACTTCGTTGGCCCCGGCTTCAATCATCACGATGCCTTCGGACGTGCCAACGACCATGATATTCAGCTTGCTTTCGCGCTGTTCGTTGTAGGTGGGATTGATCACCAACTGATCGTTGACCAGGCCCACGCGCACGGCACCGACCGGACCGGCAAATGGAATGTCTGAAATCGTTAGCGCGACGGATGCGCCGTTGATAGCCGCAACATCCGGATCGTTCTCCGTATCGGCAGAAAGTACAAAAGCGATGACCTGTGTCTCGCAGCGGAAGCCCTCGGGGAACAATGGACGGATAGGACGGTCGATTTGGCGGCTAGTCAGGATTTCGCGCTCGCTTGGACGTCCTTCGCGCTTGATGAATCCGCCAGGGATGCGGCCGCCAGCATATGTGTATTCGCGGTAGTCCACCGTGAGGGGGAAGAAGTCGATTCCCGCGCGAGGCTCGGTATTAGCGCAGGCCGTCGCGAGAACCACTGTTTCGCCGATCCGGACAACGCACGATCCGTGAGCCTGCTTGGCCCAGTGACCTGTCTCAAATGAAATGGTTTTGTTGCCGGAGAGGGTGATGCTTGTTTCTTGCTTCATTGAATCCTTTCGCCAAGGGGCGCGTCCACGATAGGAGCACTCCACCGCAACAAGCGCGAGCAGTACGCGACAAGTCGCAGTAAGAATGCGAAGAGGAACAGTTCCAGCCGTAACGATTCGCCATCACTCCCAAGCACAATTGGCGACGTCTTTTGCCACAAACTGGGAGTGCGCTGTGCGCGCCCGCGCGGAGAGCGCACAGCGGAATACACGCAAAGACCGGCCATTGAAGCCGGTCTCAGGCGAAAGTTTACTTGCGGATACCCACCTTCTGAATCACAGCCTTGTAGCGCTCGGTATCGTACTTCTTCAGATAATCAAGCAAGCTGCGACGCTTGCTGACCATCATCAGGAGGCCGCGACGCGATGCGTGGTCCTTCTTGTGCGTACGGAAGTGATCGTTCAACTGACCGATGCGCTCGCTGAGAAGGGCAATCTGAACTTCGGGGCTGCCGGTGTCTGTATTGTGGGTCTTGTACTTCTCGATGATGTTGGTTTTCTGCTCTCGTGCTAACACTGGAACTGACGCGCTCCTGCTTCTACTTATTCATTGTTGTAACTACATCAAAATACCATGTTTACCAAGCGAGTGCAAAAAAGCGCAGTATTCAACGCTCCACTAGGCCTTAGAGCCCTCTGGCGGCAATATCTGCTACAACTCACCTGCACTCAAGAACACCTTTCTTGTTCTGCTCAACTAACTTAAGGAACTCCGCATGCACGCGTTGATCGTCACTCAGTTCGGGATGAAAGGTCGCAGCAACGAGCTTCCCCTGCTTAATCAGTACTGGGTACCCATCCCGTTCCGCGAGCACTTCCACTGCTTTTCCAATACTCTCAATTCTAGGTGCGCGGATGTATACCTGCTCAAGCGGTCCGCCTTCAAGTTTGCTGGGGCCTTCCATGATGGTGGAGTCGATCTGCCGCCCATACGCATTACGTCGCACTGTAATGTCGAGTGCACCGATTCCCTTCTGCGGCGGATTCTGAACATCTTTTGCCAGCAGAATGCATCCTGCACAGGTGCCGAAGGCAGGCTTGTTCAAGACAAAGTCCGTCAGCTTCTGAAAGCCCTGCTCACCAAGCAAATTCAGAAACACAGACGATTCGCCTCCCGGGATGATCAACCCATCGATGTCGTCGAGTTGTTCAGGCTTGCGTACCAGAACCGGCTCGGCTCCCAATTCAGCAATACGCCGGCTGTGCGCGTCAAAATCCCCCTGCAGGGCAAGTATTCCTATTTTCAGCATCGTTCGTTTACTCTAGCAGGTCACAAGGCGAAAAGAATAAGCGCAGCCCTGAAGCTGCGCTTATCGAAGGTCTTGTCAGTTCGTGGACTTAACCTACCAGCCTCGAGTCTGAAGCATCTCGGCTTCCGGAATTCCGGCAATTGCTAAGCCTTTCATGGATCCCGTCATCTGTTCGCTAACTTCCGCGAGTACCTTCGGATCCTTGTAATGTGTAGTAGCGATCACAATAGCCTTTGCTCGCGATTCGGCTTCAGCACGTTCCTTGGGATCGTTCAAATCGAGCGGTGTCGCGCCCTGCTTCATGAAAATGCCACTTCCAACGAACACAGCTTCAGCTCCGAGTTGCATAACCAGAGAGGCGTCGGCCGGGGTGGCGATTCCTCCCGCGCTGAAATTCGGTACCGGCAGCTTGCCCGCCTTAGCGACCATCCGAACCAACTCATACGGAGCCTGGTGCGTTTTTGCTGCGAGATAAAGCTCCTGCTCGTCCATCACGGTGAGTTGCTTCATTTCCTTTACGATCTGCCGCATGTGCTTCACCGCGTGCACTACGTCACCCGTACCAGCCTCGCCCTTGGTGCGAATCATTGCAGCGCCTTCGGCAATGCGGCGAAGCGCTTCGCCCAAATTGCGTGCTCCGCAGACGAACGGAGTCTTAAACGCGTGCTTGTCGATATGGTTCTCTTCATCGGCCGGAGTTAACACTTCAGACTCGTCGATGTAGTCAACTCCGAGCTCCTGAAGTATCTGCGCTTCTGCAAAGTGTCCGATTCGCGCTTTAGCCATGACGGGGATATTCACCGTATTCATCACTTCCTTGATGACCTTGGGCGAGGCCATGCGAGCCACTCCGCCCTCGGCTCGAATCATGGCAGGGACACGTTCGAGCGCCATCACCGCGGCGGCTCCGGCTTTCTCGGCGATCTCCGCCTGTTCCGCGCTCATGACGTCCATAATCACGCCACCCTTGAGCATTTCCGCGAGGCCGACCTTCAACCGCAGCCCGTTGCCATTCGTGTCCATGTGTTTCTCCCGCAAATTACGTAGTTTGTCGATCTTGATCCCAGGACTAACAGGGTGCGCTCGCATTGCGTTACGCAGACCCTATACGTCAATAAGCTATTCTATCGCGTTCTGAGAAACCCTGCCCACGTTCTCTGGATCCCAAGTTATAGCGTTTCATAAAGGTATTTGCTTGGACTCACGATAGCGCAACGATGATTCGTGAGCGGAAAACTTTATGCCCCAGAGTGCCCAATCACCTGAGGCGTTGTTGACTCAATTTCAGCACGAAACTATAGTTTCTAGTTCTTGTTGCCTACCGGGGTCTAAGGAGATAATGTGGCTTCTACTGCTCCCAGTACTTCCAGCACTACCTTGCGCCGAGGCGTGCAGCCTTTGAGGGCTGGCGTCGGGCGCTCCTTCCTGTGGCGTCGTCTTCAATCACTAACGGGGATCGTACCTGTTGGACTGTTTCTGCTAGAACACTTCATCTCAAACGCCGAGGCGACCAATGGTGTCGCTGCCTACAACTCACAGGTAAAGTTCCTGACCGGCCTTCCGTTCCGGTTGTGGCTTGAGATCTTCGGAATCTTTGTTCCGCTCGCATTTCACGCCCTATACGGGATTTACATCTGGTGGCGCGGCGAGAACAACGTCATTGACTATCCGTGGACCGGAAACTGGATGTACACGCTTCAGCGCTATTCCGGCATTCTTGTCTTCCTGTATGTGACTTACCACATCTGGTACATGCGCTTTACCGGAGTTCACCTGGTCGATCACTACGATGCTTCGTTCTGGAAGGTGCAGAACGAGCTATCGCATCCATTGTTGCTTGCGGTGTATGTAGTGGGCGTTATTGCCGCGTCCTGGCACTTTGGCTACGGGCTCTTTCTGTTCGCGGCCAAGTGGGGCATAGTGACAGGAAGCCGGGCTCAAAAACGAGCGCAGATGGCAGGAGTGGGAGTTTCGGTGCTGTTGATCGTTATTGGGCTATACACAATCTATGCTTTCGTAGCCAAATTCCCGACTCAGCAGCGTAATCCCGTATGGGATCAGCCAGCCGAAAACACTCAGGAGCAGAGCCTCGTGCTCCCGAAGAACATACTCGTTCATAGCAGCAGAGAGGCAAGTTAGGCGAGGCGGAAGAGAGAATCTATGGCAATAACGACTCCGAGGATCATCATCGTTGGTGGCGGATTAGCGGGTCTTTCCGCCGCAATCAAGGTTGTTGAAGCGGGCGGTCACGTCGACCTATTTTCGCTGGTCCCGGTAAAACGCTCGCACTCCGTCTGTGCTCAGGGTGGTATCAACGCCGCAAAAAATCTTAAGGGTGAGGGCGACTCAACATGGTCGCACTTCGACGACACCGTGTATGGCGGGGACTTCCTTGCCAATCAAGGTCCAGTGAAAGCGATGTGCGAGATGGGCCCGGGGATTATCGATCTGCTGGATCGCATGGGCGTGCCCTTCAACCGCACTCCGGAAGGTCTGCTCGATTTTCGCCGTTTCGGCGGCACCCTCTTCCATCGCACGGCCTTTGCTGGAGCCACCACAGGACAGCAGCTTCTCTATGCTCTCGATGAGCAGGTCCGCCGCGCCGAGTCCGAAGGCAAGGTCAGAAAGTACGAGTATTGGGAATTCCTGTCTGGAGTCATCGACAGTCAGGGCGTATGTAGAGGCATTTGCGCAATGGACTTACGCTCGATGGACGTAGCCACGTTTCCGGCAGACGCCGTGATCATGGCGACGGGTGGCATTGGCGCTATCTTCGGAAAGTCCACCAATTCTGTTGTGTGTACAGGATCGGCGCAAGGAGCTCTCTACCAGCAAGGTGCAGCCTACGCAAACGGAGAGATGATCCAGGTGCACCCCACTTCCATTCCCGGTGAGGACAAGCTTCGCCTTATGTCCGAATCTGCGCGTGGAGAGGGCGGACGCGTATGGGTCCCGAAGAATCCCAATGAGACCCGCGCCGGACAAGACGTCCCAGAAGCCGATCGCTGGTACTTCCTTGAGGACTGGTATCCCAAGTACGGAAACCTCGTTCCTCGCGATGTCGCCACACGCGCTATCCACAAGGTCGTGCACGAGCACCATTTGGGCATCAACGGCCAACCGATGGTTTATCTCGATCTCACGCACATAGACGCCGCTACTCTTGACCGCAAGCTTGGTGGCATTCTCGAAATCTACGAAAAGTTCGTCGGCGATGATCCACGCAAAATTCCGATGAAAATTTTCCCGGGCATGCACTACACGATGGGTGGCCTCTGGGTGGACTTCAATCAGATGACCAACATCCCGGGCCTTTTCGCGGTTGGAGAGTGCGACTATTCGATACACGGCGCCAATCGCCTCGGCGCCAATTCCCTACTGAGCTGTATCTACGCCGGATTTATCGCCGGGCCAAACGCAGTTAAGTACGCCAGTAATGGTGCTGCTTCTGGTGATGGAGTCGCGGCCTTCGAGAACGAGCGCAAACGGCAAGTTGAGGCAAATAACATGCTCCTCAACAATGAAGGAACGGAAAACCCGTTTAAGCTCTGGCGTGAACTTGGCGATGTCATGTCGCGTAATGTTACGGTGACGCGCTACAACGATAAGTTGCAGGCGACTGATGCGAACCTAGTTGAGTTGCTCGAACGCTATCGCAAGGTCAATCTGAGCGACAAGTCGATGTGGTCCAATCAGTCCTTCATGTTTACGCGGCAACTGTACAACATGCTGCAGTTGGCTCGTGTGATCACGCAGGGGGCATTCTTGCGCAATGAGTCTCGAGGTTCGCACTACAAGCCGGACTTTCCTGAGCGTGATGATGCGAATTTCCTGAAGACCACAAAGGCGTTCTTCGCCCCCGATGCTGACGAGCCACGTTTTGAGTGGGAACCCGTCGATGTATCGCTTATTCAACCGCGCCCACGCCGTTACGACACCAAGTAGCAACGAGATCAACGGCTCTCGCGTTGCCGAGAGCCAGAGGGTTTACAAAACTCATGGCGAACAAGAACATACTTTTCAAGATCAAGCGCCAGATGAATTCTACAAGCGAGCCCTATTGGGAAGAGTTCGAAGCAGCCTGGCGACCTGGCTTGAACGTGATTTCGCTCTTCATGGACGTCGCGATCAATCCCGTTACTCGCGACGGTAAAACGACGACTCCAATCAACTACGACTCGAACTGCCTTGAGGAAGTCTGTGGTTCCTGTTCGATGTTGATAAACGGCCGCGCACGCATGGCATGCTCCGCGCTTGTCGATAACCTCGAACAGCCGATTACGATCGAGCCTTTTTCGAAATTCCCCGTGGTGCGCGACTTGGTCGTCGATCGCTCGGTACTGTTTGAGAATCTGAAAGCGGTGAAAGCTTGGGTTCCGATCGATGGCACTTACGCACTCGGCGAAGGTCCGCGCGTCATGCCGCAGGTCCAGGAGCAGGCATACCAGCTCTCTCAATGCATTAGTTGCTGCTGCTGCATGGAGGCGTGCCCGCAATTCAACGAGAATACAAACTTCGTTGGAGCCGCTACCATCGCGCAGGCGCGCCTGTTCAATATGCATCCGACTGGGAAGGTGCTCAAGGATGAGCGCCTCGACGCGCTTATGGGAGACGGCGGCATTCAGGAGTGCGGCTACGCGCAAAACTGTGTCGAAGTCTGTCCAAAGGCGATCCCCTTGACCAAATCAATCAGCGATGTCGGTGGGGACGTTATGAAGAAGGCAATTCTCGACTTCTTCCGACTGTAATTCGAGAGTTACACAAGACCGAACATTCCCGGATGCGCGCGAAAAATAATACGCGCGCATCTTCATTATCTCAGGACAAAACTTTAGACTTGCGTTTCGCTTGGATTCGGATATACTCAAGCCAATCGAAATCTCGGCTAAGTTTGAACGACGCGATTTTGAGCTGGTACCGCCGAACAACCCTTCCGCGTTCCACTCAGTAGCATCCGATCTTCTCAGCAGGTTTCAATCAAATAGAAAAGGTACAAGGTACAAAAAGTGGAACAAGGCACAGTGAAGTGGTTTAACGACGCAAAGGGATTTGGTTTCATCAGCCGCCAGAACGGAGAGGACGTTTTCGTTCACTTCTCGGCTATTCAGTCCAACGGCTTCCGCAGCCTTCAGGAAGGTCAGGCGGTTCAGTTCAACGTTGTCAAGGGACCCAAGGGTTTCCAGGCTGAGAACGTAACCGTTCTGTAAGGGACAATTTCGTGAAAAGCCCGGGTACCTACCCGGGCTTTTTGCTTTTTAAGCGACTGCCCTGCTCTGCGTTGTCTCCAAAGGAATTCGACGTTTGTTGGCCGTGAGCCATCCTTCAAATGTCTGAAGTTTTGGGTTCAGCACCCGTGCCGCTTCGATATTCCTAACGCGACAGTAGTCTTCGTTGAAGTCGCGTTTGAATTGGAACATGTTTCCAAGGTCATCTGCTCCGGGGAAGCCCATGCTCCGGTAAACGTCTGGTGAGACGTCGTTGTAGCGAACTGGAACGCCCAGTACGCGCGTGAACCTTTCTGCCATCTCTTCGCCGGTCAAGTGTTCGCCCGCAATCCCTACGCGCTTTCCGATGAACTCATCTCCACGCTGGAAAATTCCGAACGCACACCTGCCGATATCTTCCGCGGCTATTCCCGGTAGTTTCTTGTTCCCTATCGGCAATGTGATTTCCAGATTGCCTGTTGCCCCAAGTTTCGGCCCCATGCCGAGATTGATGAAGTTGTCCCAATAGAAGGAGGTCAGCAGAAACGTTGTTGGCACACCAGAATCCGTGAAGAAGTGATCTGATTCTCCTTTTGTGTCCAGATGAGGGACTTTGTACTTCCCCATCAGGGTCGGCATTCGATCATCATCGAGCGGTACCCATTTGCGGGTGTCTTCCAGGGTTGACCAGATTACGTGATGCACTCCCGCGCTCTTCGCTGCGCGTGCCAAATTTCCCGCCTGTGAGATTTCTTTCTCCGGAGAAAAGTGTTCCCAGAAGTTTGTGACACAGAACGCACCGTCGACACCGTCAAAGGCGCGCTTCAGACTCTCTTCTTTATCGAGATCGGCAAGTACAACTTCAGCTCCGAGTTCGGCCAACTGGTTCGCTTGTTCTGAGTAAACATTCCTGGTGACGGCACGCACGGCGTAACCTTTATCTCGCGACTTAAGGATTGCGCGAGCTAGGCCTCCGCCCTGTGAGCCTGTGGCCCCAACAACTGCAATCACTTTTTCTGACATCCAAACCTCCAAGTGTGAGAAGACGGAGCTTAAGAGATGCTGGATGCTTCTGAGCGGCTGTCTCATGTGCGCGCTTTAAGGCATCATGGTTTTTGCATTAGGAACACGACCTGCGCGCCTCGCTCTGGCATTGCTCTTCACTGGTTCTGGTCATTTTTGCTACTCTGAACCATGGCGTTCACCCCGAGCACAGTGGCACCGACCGTCCCCCGGCCGCGAGAAATTCCTTTCAACTACACCTCTGCTGACGATCGCCAAGCGGTCTCGTTTCTCCTCGGAGAAGAGATTGTCCGCACTCTCGACGATCTTCGGAGCGCCCGCGTCACTGGGCGGTCGGCTCGCATCCTCATGCGATTATTGGGCGAGATCCTGATTCACAAACGCAATCCTTATCTTTTCGAGGAGTTACTGACATCACCTCCACGCCGCAAGCGCTTCTTTAAGAATGCGGCGAAAGATCTGGACACCATCGCGTCGAAGGCTGACGGGGATGCCCGCGTTTATGCGGTTCTATCAAAGTGCTATTCCCTCGTGGACTCATTCCGTGCTGATCTTCACGAGACGCCCGCGCTTCGCCACCGTATCCGGCGCGAACTCGCTCCTATCGTCGGAGCTCAGAACGTTCTGTTTGATCCGTTCACGATAGTCTCGCACGCGACCGATGCTACAGATTGGCGACTGCACCTGCCAGTGGCTGTCATCACGCCCGAGGACGAGGCAACGATCGCACCGCTTCTGCAGGCCTTGGCTCGTCTAGAGCTCAAAGTGATTCCCCGCGGTGCCGGAACCGGACTAACAGGCGGAGCTGTGCCTCTACGTCCTGGATGCGTGATAGTTAACACTGAGAAGCTCAACCATATTCGTTCCGTCACGCAGCGTGAGTTCCAGCTTGAAGATGGCACCGTTGCCGCGGCTTCAGTAATGGAGCTTGAAGCTGGAGTCATCACCGAAAAGGCAATGGAACACGCTGCTGAAAAAGGCCTCGTTTTCGCCACAGACCCTACCAGTTCATGGGCGTGCACGATCGGCGGCAATATTGCCGAAAATGCAGGAGGAAACCTCGCAGTTCGGTGGGGCACCTGTATCGACAACCTGATCGAGTGGCGCATGGCCATGCCTTCAGGAGATAGTTGGACCATCCGGCGCGCGAATCATCAGTTGCGCAAAATCCTCCCTGAAGACATGGTGATCTTTGACGTTCTGAAGGCAGACGGCACACCTATGAAGCGCATATCCCTTCTAGGTAGTGAAATTCGCAAGAACGGTCTTTGGAAGGACATCACTAACAAAGCGCTAGGTGGCCTCCCGGGTCTACAAAAGGAAGGAACGGACGGCATCATCACTTCAGCCGTTTTCATTCTCTACCCGCAGTATCCGGTGAAGAAGACACTCTGCCTCGAGTTCTTCGGGCCGGATTTTGATGAAGCCAGCCGCGTCATTCTTGAGCTTTCACGCGCGTTTCCTCTTCCGACTAAGGAAAGCGAGGCCTTGCTTGCGCTCGAGCATTTCGATGACGAATACATCCGCGCGATCAACTACAAGGTAAAGGCGCCCCGTGCGGAAACTCCGAAGGCCGCACTCCTGATCGATATCGCTGGACATACCCCGGAGCAGGCATCTCAAGGTGTCGAGCGTATACGCATGCTACTGGAGCGTCATCCCAACACGCTCATGTTTCTGGCCGCAGATGCGCAGGAATCAAAACGGTTCTGGTCTGATCGCAAGAAGCTTGGGGCCATCGCTCGCCGCACGAATGCGTTCAAGATGAACGAGGACGTCGTGCTCCCGCTGAATACCCTTGCGGAGTTTGCGCGATTCATAAACGACCTCAACGTCGAAGAAGAGCGCTTCACGCAAGTTCGGTTCGCGCAACGAGCTATCGAAATCTTCACCGGATTCCATTCCAGCGATGACGGTAGCCAGATCGCGGCGAAAACTCCCGCGGCCGTCGCGCTTTGCGCCGAGTTCTCCAAGGAAGTGCAGCATCTTGATTCGCGGCCTCTGCGTAGCCTTGGCCGACTACAAGATTTCCAGCATGGTCTCAGCAAGCTTGCTCGGGGCTTTCCAAAGTTGCTTGATGCGTTGAACTGCGCATTCCAGGAAGTTCGTGATCGGCGCATCGTGATTGCAACACACATGCATGCTGGCGATGGAAACGTACACGTGAATGTACCGGTGCTCTCCAATGACCGTCCTATGCTCGAGCGCGTAGATGAAGTGATCGACCGCGTTATGGAAAAGGTCATATCGCTGGGCGGTGTTGTTTCAGGCGAACATGGGATTGGACTCACCAAGCTTAAATATCTCGAGCCGAAGCGTGTGGCGGAGCTTGCCGCCTACCGTCGTGTGGTCGACCCCGATGGCCTGATGAACCCGGGCAAGCTCGAGGACTACGACGTTCTGGGTCACATCTTTACGCCGTCATTCAATCTATTGGAACTAGAAGCCCGCATTCTTCAACATGGTCAGTTAGAAGAGCTATCTCGCAAGATTGCACACTGTGTACGTTGCGGCAAATGCAAAGCAGACTGCTGTGTCTACCATCCAGCGCGCGGCATGTTCTATCATCCGCGCAATAAGAATCTGGCGATAGGCTCGCTGATTGAAGCACTTCTCTATGACGCACAGCGTGAGCGCTCGACTCACTTCGAACTGCTGCGCTGGCTGGAGGAAGTAGCTGACCACTGCACTATTTGTCACAAATGTTTTGCGCCCTGCCCGGTCGATATAGACACGGGCGAGGTTTCAGTGCTCGAGCGCCAAATACTTACGAGTTGGGGCTACAAGCACACGCCAATTGCTACACAGCTAACACTCAAGTATCTGGACAGCAACTCGCCAACGTTCAACAAGCTGTTTCGGACCGGAGTCGTACAACTCGGTGGTGCAGCGCAACGAGTGGGTAGCAAACTGACCCGCCGTCTCCAACCCGCCGAAGGTCCATCGCAGTTCTATCCTTTGCGATTGTTAACCTCATCAGTCGCTCGAGTGCCTTCGCATACTCTGCGAGATGTTCTCCCCTCGTGTGAGGCGGACCAAGCACTTGTATTCGAGCCGATAGTTCAGCCCAATGCGGATGACCAGAAGACGGTTTTCTACTTCCCCGGTTGCGGCTCAGAGCGTCTGCATTCAGACATCTCAATGGCGGCTATTCATCTTCTGCTGGTGACGGGCACTCGCGTTGTGCTCCCGCCGCCATTTCTCTGCTGTGGGTTTCCAGCCCAGGTGAATGCGAAGTCGAATCTCCATTCCGGCACCGTGTTGCGGAACACAATTCTCTTCAGCCAGATGCGAGATATGTTCGCCTACTTGGATTTTGACGCATGTGTGGTTACCTGTGGCACGTGTCGAGAAGGTCTCGGGAATACAGACATAGAAAGCCTGTTCGGGCGAGTGCTAGACGTTTCGGGCTATTTGTCTGAGCGCGGTCTGAGGGTGAACGAGGGTATCGGGCCTTCTGGATATCTGTATCACTCGCCTTGCCACGATTCGCTCGATGGGAAGGCAATCAGTGTCCTCGGCACGCTTGGAGGATTTGGTAATATCAAAGCTGTCCCTCATTGTTGTTCGGAAGCCGGAACGCTATCGCTCTCTCGGCCCGATATCACTGACTCAATGCTTCACCGCAAGCGCGAAGCGTTCCGTGAAGTGATACCGGAAGGGACAAAAGCCAAGGTGCTGACCAACTGCCCTGCTTGCGTGCAAGGACTCGGGAGAAGCAGAGATGTTGGTGTCGAACCGTTGCACATCGCTGTCGCCCTGGCGGAAATAGTTTCAGGACCAAATTGGAGGAAGCACTTCGCTGAACAGGCGAAGCGCGCGACAGCGGTTACCTTCTAAGGCCACAGACTACTCGGGACGGGTACCAAAGTGATCCACTTTGGAGTTTATGGAGATCCAGAGTTCCTGTTAAACTGCGCGCATGGGCAAGGCCGAGAACAATTCCGGGTTCAACAGCGAGGTCGTAGACCTTACGAAAGACGAATCGCGGATCGACGCTTACAAATGGGAGCGTTTCGGCCTTATGGCGGCCATATTTCTGGTGGTGCTGATCGTGGTCGTTGTCGTGCAGTATAGATACCAGCACTTCTCTTTTTCCGTAACTCCGAACGCACTTCGATAACAAATCCGCATTCTAAAAATAAGCGCACAGTGACTGGTGATGCCTGATACAGACCTACCCTCGGGCTCCGTGTTCTCGTATTGTCCGCATTTTTATCGATTCCGTTCTCGGTTGTTCACAGTCTCGCGGATTTGCTGAAAGGAGACGGTTATGGCGACCCTAGTAGCGGACAAGCGTGCGGACCTTGCCGGCCCCGGCATTGGAAACTACACCGACATAGAGCGCATCCTGCCCAAAGACTACATCCCCTTACTCTCGCCTCGCGACACTCAGAAAGCCATCTTCGAAGTGAAGCGCTACATCGAGGACAATCTCTGCCGCGAGCTTAACCTGTTCATGAGCGCCGTTCCGCTCATTGTCGATTCATCCAGCGGCATTAATGATTTTCTAGATCGCGATGGCTCACGATCTCCTATCCAGTTTCATGTTTCGAACGACAACAATGAACATCCTGTGCACGCCCAGATCGTTCAGGCTGCCACGAAGTGGAAGAGAATGGCGCTTGCAGAATTTGGCTGCCATCCTGGTGAAGGCATCTGCACCGACATGCGCGCTGTCCGAAAGGACTACTTCCTTGATCACGATCACAGTTGCTATGTCGATCAGTGGGATTGGGAACGGGTGATCCGTCCGGAGGACCGCAATCTCGACTTCCTCAAGGCGATAGTCCGCTCTATATGGAAAGTGATCGTTGGCGCACAGCGCTTCGCACAGGAACGTTTCCCGGCGCTGGTACAAGAGGGATATCCGAACCTGCCGGAGGAAATTGAGTTCTTCCATGCGGAAGAGTTGCTCGACATGTATCCGAACCTGCCCCGCAAGCAGCGTGAGACGCTGCTCCTGCAGAAGCACCCTGCTGTTTTCCTCATCGGAATCGGCTGGCCTTTGCAGGACGGTTATCCCCATGAAATGCGCGCTGCAGACTACGATGACTGGGTGACGCCCACCACAATGCGAGATGGCAGACCTGCACACGGACTCAATGGAGATATCCTTGTCTGGAACCCCGTTACGAACCGTCGTCACGAGTTAACGTCAATGGGAATTCGAGTCAATGCCGAAACTCTGAAGCATCAACTAACGATTACAAATCAGCTCAGCTTCCTTTCCTTCCCGTATCACAAGGGAATCATGAACAACGAGATTCCGCTCTCAATCGGAGGAGGCATTGGCCAGAGCCGCACGATGATGCTTCTACTTCGCAAAGCTCACCTAGGGGAAGTCACGGTAAGCGTCTGGCCGAAGATTCTGAAAGAGATCTGCGAGGACCACAATATTTACGTGCTCGAATAGACATCTGGCCTCCCTGCAGAGAAGCGGATCCAATTGGGTCCGCTTCTTTTTCCCTCACGCATCCTCTCTCGTGTGCAGTCCACTGAGCATCCATAGCGTGAAGGCGTCTCCCAGAATCGAAGCGACTTCGGCCCTAAAATGAAAAGCAGATGTGAGATTCGCATCGGTACTTCGGGGTGGCACTACAAGCATTGGGTAGGACGATTCTATCCGGAGCGTTGCTCGGCAGCATCAATGCTGGATTTCTATCTTCAGCACTTCGACACGGTTGAGATCAATAACAGCTTCTACAAGCTGCCGGATTTCAAGACTTTCCGCGCATGGCAAGCAGCCACATCGGCGAGCTTCCGCTTTGCCGTGAAAGCCAGCCGCTTTATCACTCACAACAAGAAGCTCAAGGATCCGGAACACGCTCTGAACAACCTTCTGCCCAGAGCTGAAGCACTCGGAGACAAACTCGGGCCAGTGCTGTTCCAACTTCCGCCCAAGTGGCAGATCAATCCAGGACGACTGGAGGAGTTTCTCTCTTCCCTGCCGGACTTCCATCGTTACGCATTTGAGTTTCGCGAGACGAGTTGGAACAGTGAGGACATCTACAGTCTTCTTCGGCAATTCAACGCAGCATATTGCGTCTATGAACTCGGCGGATATCATTCGCCAATCGAGGTCACCGCAGACTGGGTGTACATTCGCCTACATGGCCCCGGGGGACGCTATCAGGGAAGTTACTCGAATGATGTCCTAGGCGAGTGGGCCGCGCGGATTGTGAATTGGAGCAAGAATCTTAAAGCTGTATACGTCTATTTCGATAACGATGATTCGGCCTATGCACCATTCAACGCTCTAGAACTCAAGCGCATGGTTGATGCGTTGCTCGCCCTTGAGCAGAGACCGAGCGCTGCCTGAGGTTCGTCGAGCCCCCGGTGCGGTAATCCTGCCCGCGACCCGTTTCATCTCAAGAGGAATATCCATGCAAAGATGAGGAACCCTAATGGCAAAGTCTGTGGCGCGCAATAACACAAAGAAGAACACGGGCAGTATTGAAGAGGGTACACAACAGAACTCTCGACAAGGCTCAAGTACCCTGCACGAAATGCCTGGCCGCGGAACGTCCAGTGAGCCAGTGCACGAGCCTCAGCCGCCTTATCCAAAGCAGCATCAACCTCGCCCCGGGATTGAGGGCCAAATGCAACCCAAGCCAGAATACCAAGGCATTGCATACAAGGCTGCGGGAAAGCTTCGAGATCGAGTGGCCCTCATCACAGGTGGCGATTCAGGTATCGGCCGCGCGGTCGCCGTGCTCTATGCCCGTGAGGGAGCGGACGTAGCTATTGTGTATCTTCCCGAGGAACAATCGGATGCCGAGGAGACGAGAAACGCAGTAGAGACTGGTGGACGCCGCTGCTTGCTTATACCCGGAGATGTCACAGATCCGGAGTTCTGCGATCGTGCGGTTGAGCAGGTTGTGAGTGAATATGGAAAGCTCGACATTCTGGTAAACAATGCGGCCTTCCAGCAACACGCGAAAGAGATTGAGGAAGTTACAGACGAGGTCTGGGACAGAACTTTCAAAACGAATATCTATGGGTATTTCCGGATGGCTCGCGCCGCACTACGCCATATGAAGCAGGGAGCGACGATCATCAATACCGGTTCCATCACGGGTCTCGAGGGAAACCGCCAACTGCTAGCGTACGCATCCACCAAGGGCGCAATTCATGCGTTTACAAAATCGCTTGCTCAACTCCTTGTTGACCGGAAGATTCGGGTGAACTGCGTTGCGCCTGGACCGGTCTGGACTCCCTTGAACGTTGCCGACAAGGCGCCGGAGAAAGTCGCTGAACATGGCCAGAAGACTCCAATGCAGCGTGCGGCTCAACCTGAGGAAGTCGCACCTGCATATGTGTTCTTCGCCTCGCAAGGAGATTCGAGCTACATCACGGGAGAGGTAATCACATTGCTTGGCGGGGGCACAATTGCCGCATAGAACTATAGGCTGGTGTTCTGTTTGGTTCACCAGCCTCTTATCACGCAGCCTCAGCTCGGTGTAACAACTGCGACACCTTTTGCAAGTCAGCGATGAGCATCTGCATCATCTTGCTGCGCTCCTGCTCGTCAGGGGCTCGCAAGATAGCGGAAGGATGAAACGTCGCCATTGTATGCGCCGCAATAGGCGAGTGGACCCATTCGCCTCGTTGCTCGGTAACGCGGAAAGCACGGCCAAGCAAACCTTGTGCGGCGGTGGCGCCCAGCAGCACGACCACCCGAGGCTTCACCACAGCCATTTCGGCCTCGAGCCAAGGACGACAGGCAGCGATTTCAAGGCTGTTTGGCTTCTTGTGTATGCGCAGTTTGCCACGCGGTTCCCACTTGAAATGTTTCACCATGTTCGTGACATAAACGTCAGAGCGGTCGATACCAGCCGCTTCCAATGCTCTGTCCAGCACTGCACCGGCTGGCCCAACGAAAGGCGTGCCCTGCAAGTCTTCCTTGTCACCCGGTTGCTCACCAACAAACATCACATGCGCGTGCCGAGTGCCTTCGCCAAATACGGTTTGCGTGCCGCTCTTCCATAGATCGCAGGCACGACAGCCGGATGCAGCGTCCCGTAAGGAATTCAGTGTGGGTTTACTCGGAATCAGAGGCTCTGCCGTGCTTTGTGCTTTCCGTGGCATGACTGTGGGATGCACGTCGTGTTTCGCTGGTTCATCTGAACCAAAGAGACCACACAACATCAACAAGTGTGTGAGTAGCGCTCGACGCTAACAACTGCCGACGTTCACGCCACGCTCTGCCATAAAAAACTCCAGCGATGGTTGCGAGCACGACATAGCGCCAATTGAAGATCGCTCCCTTGTTAAAGTGTGATAACCCAAACAGGACGCTCGCTAGAATCAATGAACCACTGCGTCCGACGCGCGGCTCAAGGAGATTCTGTAGAACGCCGCGAAAGAAAACTTCCTCCGGTACGGCGGTCAGAAGAAAAGTTACGAGCAGTGCGACCAAGATGTGCGCTAACGAGTGTACACGCGGATGAAAACTGATGAAGTGCAAGGCAAAGCCGATGCCAAGCGCGAATGGCATAAAGAAGATCCATTCCCGTACGCCTATCTTTAGAGCACTCGGTTCCGGAATGAACGAATAGCCGGTGTGTTCTAGTTCCCTGACAACTAAGAAAGCATATAGCGCGACGTCGCAGAGGTACAGCTTCGGCAGGCTACCGAGCCCGGGATGAGCCCATGCCCCAGCGAAGACTCTCGATTCGAGCATCAAGGCGAGCGCAAGCAACACTACTACGTCTTGCCACAGGAGTTTCTGCTGTCGTGGAGCGAATGCGAGCAAGGCACTGAGGCCGACAGGCGTGATAGCCAAGGCTATCACATAGCGCGAGTCAAACTCATGCAAAGGCAGAGCATAAAGCAGGTACGGAATCGCGAAGACGCTTGGTGCGCCGACTCGCATCCAAACGGCCGGAATTGCTCTGCGTATCCGTGGCGCAGCTCCAAATGCAAAGAACCAGAGTGGCGCAAGCAGCAAAGCAAAACCTGCAAACGCAGGGGCAAGTGCGACCGAGAGCGAACGCGCCCACGGCAAAGTTTGCAGTTCCAGCCAGAATGCAGCAAGCAGCAAAGCAAAAGCCGTGGGGATCAGCGTACGTCGAAAAGAGATGGGTAGGACTGTGTTCACACTCCTCTCCGGCAGCACAGAATGCTTCGGAGTAGGATGTCGGAACTGTTACGCTCGTCCGGCGAATTCTCGGGTTTCGGTGGAAACTTTGACTTTCTCCCCCGTCTTGATAAACGGCGGAACGCGGATCTCAATACCGGTTTCGAGCTTCGCAGGCTTCGTCACCACGCCGCTGGAGGTGTCGCCGCGGGACCCGGGTTCAGTGTAGGTGACTTCAAGTTCCACATGAGGGGGAAGTTGCATCCCGATCGGGTTGCCGTTGTACTTCATCAACTCGATCATTGCGCCTTCTATGAGGAAGTCCAGAGCATCTCCCATCATCTCTCCGGATAGCGTGATGGTTTCATAGCTCTCTTGATCAAGGAAGTGCGATCCATCGCCATCGCTGTAAAGGTAGGACGCCTGGACAGTGTCCAGATCAGGGTCCTTGAACTTGTCACTTGCCTTGAACGTTTTGTCGAAAACCGCACGGGTAATCAGGTTCCGCATCTTAAGGCGAACCAACATCTGAGCCCCGCGAGCGGACGGTGTGCTCACTTCGGCTTCTAGACAAACGTACGGTGCGTTTTCAAACTCGAAGTATGTCTTGCGCTTTACATCAACGGCGTCAATCAATGCAGCCATAATCCCTCAAATCGCTGGCCAAGGCGGAGAGCGTACATCCCCTCAGCTCCATCTGTAATATTTCAGCAATTCTAGGATAGCAGGGTGTCCAGCACGGCGGCGCTCGACGGGATGTGCCGTTACAAACTGGACAAATTCCCCTCCTTGCCCTCCCTTCTTGTTGATCTTCGAATCGCAATCAGCCGCGAGTTGTCAGTCTATTGGCACGAAGGTATTCCAGTGCAACCTGGCGAACGTCATGTTTTTCACCATCGGCTAAATAGTTCATTTTGCGCATCTGCTCTGCAGTGATCTTTCCCGCCAACCGGGAGAGCACCTGCGCCAGTTGCGGGAATTCTTGCAATGACTTCCGGTTCACGACTGGTACAGCGTCATAAGGCGGAAAGTATTGTTGGTCGTCGTCGAGTACTTTCAAGCCGAGCACATCAATAAGTCCATCCGTATTGGACCCAACGACAACATCCACTTGCTTCGCCTGAATCGCGCGGTAGAGCAATCCCAAATCCATCACACGGGGTGGCTCTGCAAACTGCAACCGATAAGTCTTGGCAAGTCCCTTGAACCCATCCTGTC
Organism: Koromonas humicola; assembly: GCF_059726255.1. Taxonomy (NCBI): domain Bacteria; kingdom Pseudomonadati; phylum Acidobacteriota; class Terriglobia; order Terriglobales; family Koromonadaceae; genus Koromonas; species Koromonas humicola. The sequence goes on along the minus strand of NZ_AP040873.1, from coordinate 1,798,574 downwards.
GTTCCATGAACTCATACCCGACTCCAAGGCGCAGTTGGGGCGCAACGTGCGCGAGTTGCGAAAGGTTCTCTACGTCAAGGCGCCTTGAATCGTCCCCACGCATGATCACCGCAAAGCTATTGTTGAACCCTAGTGGATCTCCGACAACCAGATCGAACCGTTTCGCGTACTCTTTCCTGACCTGAGTGAGTGCCGCATCATGATTCGCGACGGGGCGTTCTTTCAGAATCGCTCCCAGGGCCGTCCCTGTGTATTCGATGTACGTATCGATACGCCGTGCCAGGATCGCCTGCTGACAGATGTACGTACCAGCCAGATAGAACCGGCGCTCAACAGGAACGCTGGAAGCGGCCTCCAGCATTTGCGCGAGAATCTCTCCCAGAATTAGCTGTTCGGTGAAGTTCTTTGTTCCTACCGCGATCGTCGAGCGACGAGCCATGCATGCTTGCAGAGAGAGCGCGAGTAAACCAGTCGTAAACGAGCGCCGATCCATTCTTAGTGAATCCTGCGTTGAACCACTCTCTGCACCAACCCGATTCCAAAATCCGCAGCGAGTGCCATGAATGCGGCTGGAATGGCGCCTGCAAGAATCACATGCATGTCCACCATTGCAAGCCCGCGGAATATGAACTCTCCTAATCCTCCAGCGCCGATTGCAGCGGCGATCGTCGCCACGCCGATGGTGATGACGGTTGCAACACGAATGCCAGTCAGGATCACAGGCGTCGCGAGCGGCAATTCAACATGCCACAGCAGTTCAAGCGACTTCATGCCCATGGCCGTTGCTGCTTCTCGTACTGGTGCGTCCACGCCTGTAATGCCCACATATGTATTGCGAACAATTGGAAGCAATGCATAAAGAACGAGAGCCGTTACGGTAAGACGATTCGCTCGCACCCCGAGCCACGGTATTGGGAGCAGCAGACCGAATAGAGCGAGGCTCGGAACGGTCTGAACTACATTTGTCACCGCAAGGACAATGCTCTTGAGTCGTGGACGTCGAGTGATCAGAATTCCGAGAGGAACGCCAACAATGGTGGCCAACACCATCGCTATGAAAACGAGACTGACGTGTTCTGCGCTCAAGGTTGCGATTTCCCGACTATGATCACGCCAGAATTGAAGCACTTGAGCTACCTTTGCACATGGATCTGCTGCCCGGCTCGAAATGCCTCGACAAACGGCCGCACAGCGGGGTCAGTGGACTCTAAAAACTCACGCGGGGAGTAGATGCCGAGCAGTCTTCCTGCTTCCATTAAAGCAATCCGCGAGCCTAGCAACAGAGCTTCCCCAACATCATGAGTGACGAAGACAATCGTTTTCGCGAGACGTTCTTGTAGCCCCTTAAACTCGCGCTGAATCTCCACTCGCGTGATCGGATCCAGCGCTCCGAAAGGTTCATCCATCAGAAGTAGTGGCGGATCCGCCGCAAGCGCCCGTGCCAACCCTACTCTTTGCTTCTGTCCACCCGAGAGCTGATTGGGGTAGCGCCGCGCGAACTCCTGCGCAGGCAAGCCCACAACGCGCAAGACTTCCTCTACCCGCGAGGCGATTCGCTCCCGACCCCATCCCTCAAGCTTTGGCACGAGTGACACGTTCTCCTCGACCGTGTAGTGAGGAAACAGCCCGACATCTTGGATTGCATAGCCTATGTGACGTCGCAGTCTGATGACGTTCCACCGAGTCGTTGATGTCCCTTCAACCCGTATCTGCCCTGATGAGGGTAACAGCAGGCGATTGATCAGCTTTAGACAGGTAGTCTTTCCAGAGCCGCTGCGACCAAGTAACATCAGCGTCTCGCCTGAATGAACCTTTAGGTTTATAGAGGTGAGTAATTCGCGTGCGGAATTCAGGCGGTAGTGCACATTCTCGAATTCCACCGTCGGTTCGGCGCGATCACTCATTGAAATAGATAAGGGCCGCATCCTTACTGCGGCCCAACTCTGATTCAGATGCGAGTCAATGCTACAAGGCGCAAATCGGCGGTTCAGAATCCGAACTATTCGCCGACGTTCAGTGCACGCTTAAAGGAGCCACGCTCCTTTGCGATCTTCTCCTGCAGCAAGGTTATAGCGTAGATTAGCTGCTCCGGGCGTGGTGGGCATCCAGGAACATAGACGTCCACGGGAATCCACTGATTTACGCCCTGCACGATTGCATAGTTGTTGAACACGCCTCCAGAAGTCGCACATGCCCCCATGGAGATAACCCACTTAGGTTCGGGCATTTGCATATAGAGCTGGCGAATTACCGGCGCCATTTTCTGCGAGACTCGGCCTGCAATGATCATCAGGTCTGATTGTCGCGGCGAAGGACGGAATACCTCGGCTCCAAAACGTGCAATATCGAAGCGCGAAGCCCCCATCGCCATCATTTCGATAGCGCAACAAGCCAAGCCGAAGGTCATCGGCCAAATCGAGTTTTTGCGAACCCAGTTTACGGCTGAGTCAAGCGTTGTAAGGATCAGGCCTTCCTGCTCATGGCTCCCGCCGTATGTGACACGGGCAATGCGAGCAGGACTTTGCGGGTCGCCCGCCAGGGCCTGAAAACGCTCAATTCCAGTAGTATTCTTCTCCATCAGTCCCCCACCGTACTGGTAATTGTAGCAACGTGCAGGGTTACGCGCCACTTCTGCCCTGAGGTCCCGCAAAGTGGCACTAGCCCGAAGCTGCGGCTCCTGCTACCTTAGGGCTATGCACAGCCCGGGTATTTGCGGTGTCATCTTAGCCGACGTGCCGCGTCCCCAGACCGACAGTTTGCCGAACCCAACGCCCCTCGCCGTTGTCTCAGACCTTGTTGATGCACTCAACGCGGAAACAGAGCTGGTCATCATCGCCGCGAAGGAGCAGTCTGAACAGCTAGAGCCATTGGCCTGGGCTAAGGCGGCCTATTTTCTTCCGCTTCCGCCAAATGCAACTTATGCCGAAGCACTTCGCTCCGTGTTGCAGGATGTTTTGACCAGAGGACGTGATACTGCGCTGGTGATCTCGGGTCGCTGTCACGGGCTGACCTCCAACACCGTACACCAGATGATCGAGACCTACTGCTCAGCTGAGAATGACATCTGGGGAGTCGTACTGAATTCCGAAGCGCTTAATGGGCCACCAGTGCTTATGGGCCGCGGCATGATCGAAATGGCTTTGCACTCAGGGCACTTGGGTTCCGTAGAGGAGCTTCTCGATGGCAATCGCGATCACCTTTACTACATGGCATCCGCGAATGATGAAGCATCCGGTGTCCCCCAAGCTTCGAGCTAGCTTGTGCGCCCTTCATCTTTATTTCATCTATCAGGAGTGATTGTTTGAGCCAGACGTCTCTCACGCTCAGTTCAGTTCAGTTCTTGCAGCAGGTTCTCCAGTCCCGTCCGCGTATCGCAGTCTTCGACTGTGACGGTACGTTGTGGGCCGGCGACTCGGGTGCGGATTTCTTCTACTGGGAAATGGAGAATGGTTACATCTCACCTGAGATCATGTCCATGATTCGGCATCGCTACAACGAGTACCTCGCCGGACGAGTCGATGAGCTCTCAATCTGCGGTGAAATGATCCAAATCAATAAAGGCGTTCTGCTGGAAAAGCTCCGCCAGGGGGCGAGAGAGTTCTTTGCCAAGATCGTTGAGCCTCGGATTTTCCCGGAGATGCTGGAGTTAACTCGAGAACTGGCAGCACAAGGATGCGAACTCTGGGCCGTGTCCAGTACAAATAACTGGGTAGTTGAAGCAGGTGCAAAGGTATTCGGCATCCGTCCAGAACGCGTGCTTGCCGCCACCTTGGCTGTAGAAGATGGGTTGATTACGGACCGCATCCTCCGCGTTCCTACAGACGAGCTAAAACAATCGGCTATCGCGGAAGTAATTGCCCGTCCTGTTGACGCAGTGTTCGGAAACTCGATGCACGACTTTGCCATGCTGGAGAAAGCAAAAGCCGCTTACGCCATCAATCCCAATCCTGACCTCGAACTGAAAGCCTCGGAATTGGGCTGGACTATTTATCGGCCACAGATGCCGCAATAGACTGGCCGCACGGAGACGGCTTTGAATATGCGCATTGTTTCGTTGCAACCCAGCGTTACGGTGACACTCGCAGGCTTAGGAGCGATCAATCAGATTGTCGCCTGTACCCGTTACTGCAAAGAGCTGTGCCCCGAGGTAGCCAAAGGTAAGCAGGAAGTCATTGAAGATTCTTGGACTGCCAATACTGAGCAGATCTTGGCCGTGCGTCCGGATATCGTGATTGCCTCGGTCCCGTATCGCCTTGAATCGCTCGCATCTATCCTGAGGGCTGGAGTTCGAGTCATTGCATTGGCACCAAAATCGCTGGCGGATATCTACGCGGACATTCGTGTGCTTGCTGCGCTCGTGGATCAATACGTCGCAGGTGAAAAGATCGTTAGCTGGTTCCAAGACGAGATTCAGCAGACACGCGAGACGGTTGGGGGCCGTCCGATCCAGCGGGTTTTTTGCGAGGAGTGGGGCAAGCCACTGATTCCCTCGCAAAGATGGGTTGCCGAATTGGTAGAAGCGGCAGGCGGTTGCACGATAGGAGCGCCAGGCGAGCAGACAACGGCGGCCGCTGTGGCGGCTCAAAACCCCGACGTCGTGCTGGCAGCGTGGTGCGGTGCTGGTGATCGAGTGCCTCTACAGAAGCTGGCGCTTCGCGATGGATGGATTGGAACTCCGGCAGTCAAGCGCAGGCGCGTTTACTGCGTAGCGGATGAGTTGTTCAACACGCCATCCCACACTCTGGTCGGAGGATTGCGAGCAATCCGATGGGCGTTGCACCCCGACCTTTATCGCCGTCCGATGGGGATTCACGGCTTGGATGATGGAGTGAAAGTTGCCTGAAATATTGACCTTAAAGCAGGTAGTAGCAGCTGTAATCGTGCGAGAGGACAAGGTGTTAGTTTGCCAGCGCCGGGAGGATCAGCCCTTTGCGTTGCAATGGGAGTTTCCCGGAGGGAAAGTGGAGGCGGGTGAACAACTCCATGTCGCTCTTGCCCGCGAACTGCGCGAAGAACTCGCGATCGATGCAGTAGTTGGCCCAGAAATCGCAACCGTTCGCCATCAGTACGCTGAAGGGTTAGGCGTAGAGTTGCACTTCTTTGTGGTCGAGCATTTCACGGGCGAAATGAAGAACGTGATTTTCCGCACCATACGATGGGAAGAACGTATGGCGCTTCATGCAGCGAGCTTTCTCGAAGCGGACAGGGCAATCGTCGAGAAGATCAAAGCGGGCACATTAGCGTAGGCTCTCGTTCTCATCCCTAACCGTTGTTCCCGCTGAATAGAGTCACAGCAGTCAACACAATCATGATGATGGTCGTTACCCACGCCACCACGTTGAAGAAGCGCGAATTGGTATAGCGCCCCATCAGTTCGCGCTTATTTATAAGCAACAACATCGCAACAAGCACGAATGGTAGGACGGCGCCATTGACGGCTTGCGACAAGATCGTGATCTTTACCAGTGGCAGGTTGGGCCAAAGAATCACGGCTGCTCCCGCCACAATCAAGCCGGTGTAGAGCCAGTAGAAGAACGGTGCTTCGCTGAACTTCTTGTCCAGTCCCGATTCAAATCCCAAGCCTTCGCAGACCGCATATGCCGTGGAGATTGGCAGAATCGATGCTGCGAACAATGAGGCGTTGAACAGCCCTACCGAAAACAGGATGTATGCGTAGTTCCCTGCCAACGGCCGCAATGACTGCGCCGCTTCTGAAGCATCATTGATCTTGTAATGCCCGTGCACGAACAGCGTCGCGGCACAAGCGACCACGATGAACCAAGCCACCACATCCGTGAAAATACAGCCCACCACTACATCCAGACGAGAGGCGCTGTACTGCTTCTCGGTAACTCCCTTCTCCACGATAGAAGACTGCAGGTAGAACTGCATCCACGGTGCGATCGTAGTTCCAACGACCGCGATGATCATGTACAGATAGTCTTTATCCCGAAACACATGGGGCGACGGCGGCACGAGGGTCGCGATACCTGCGGCCTTCCAATCTGGATGGGCCAGAACGCCAGCAACAATGTATGCAAGATAGATGAATGACGCGACCAGGAAAACCTTCTCCATGGCCTTGTAACTACCCATCACCACCATGCCCCATACGAGCGCCGCGCACAGCGGCACACTGACCCAAACCGGGACGCCAAACAGCGCGAGGCTGCTCGCAATGCCAGCAAATTCGGCCATGACATTTCCGAAATTTGTGATGATCAAGCCGACCATCAAGAAGAAAGTGATGCGGAAGCCAAACTCTTCACGGATGAGGTCGCTGAGACCTTTGCCGGTCACCGCGCCCATGCGGGCGGTCATTTCCTGCACGACTATCAGGGCCAGGGTCATGGGGATCATGACCCAGAGAAGTCCGTAACCCGATCCCGCACCGGCCTGCGAATATGTCCAAATGCCGCCAGCGTCGTTGTCGACGTTTGCAGTGATGAATCCTGGACCGACGACGGCCAAGAACATCATTAGGCGGACTCTCCACAGCTTCATCTTCGACATTCACGCAACCGGTTTGGATTGGAATTTACATCGGAATTGCCAGAATAAATTGCACGGACAGGAAAGCTCAAGGCAACGGGGTGAATTTGTTCCAAATTCACGGACAAATTGCCAACGCAGCCCGCTTTACAGTTGTTGTCGAAGCATCGATATGACGTCGTCGGCAGTGATTACACCCGTGAGCGCACCGTTTTCGTCTACAACAGGCAAGGTCAGCAGGTTGTATTTGTCGAAGATCTCTGCAACCTCTCGCTCATCGGCTTCCGGCGAGCACGATATGAGAGGATCGATCGTCAACTCCGAAAGCGGCTTGTCCGGCGGCGAAACAATCAGGTTTGCAAGCGACACAGCGCCGAGAAGCTTCTCGTTTTCACCCACGAGGAAGATCGTGCTCATACTTTCGAGGCCACCATCGAAATTCTTGAGCATTTCCACGGCATCTTGAACCCGTGCGGTTGGCGCCAGTGCCATGTAGTCCGTCGTCATCCGCCCAGCAGCGGTATCTTCTTCAAACTCCAGAAGCTCTTCGACGTCCTGGCGCTCTTCGGGTTCCATCTCCTGCAAGATGGCGTCGGAGCGCTCCTCCGTCAGGTCGGCCAAAAGGTCGGCAGCGGCGTCGGGGTCCATCTCCTCAACGATGTCCGCAGCCCTTTCCGACTCCATAGAGTTAAGAATGGAAACCTGGAGTTTCGGATCGATTTCCTCAAGAGCCTGCGCCGCAACGTCCTCGTCCAACGTCTGGAACACGGCATCGCGTTCTGCAGGCGACAGTTCCTCAATGATGTCGGCGATATCAGCCGGATGCAGCTTCGCGACACGATCAGAGGAGATCTTTAATCGCACACGACGAGCCGGGTCGGTCTCGATTAAGTTGACGAATTCCCAAGGGATGTTTCGGGCAGGAATCCGCTGCAACCACGAGGAGAGTGCATACCGCGGGACGACCCCCTTCAGCAGCCGTCGAATCGCGCCCCGTGCGCCTGCGTCCACAAACGCAATACGCAGATGCAGTCCAAGTTGCGAATTCAAAGGTTCACGGTCAATGGACAACTCGATATCGTTAACCCGAACGACCTTGCGACCGTGTACATCAATGATCTGCTGATCCAGCAAATCTCGTTCGAGAAGCAACATCCCCTCGCCGCTCGAGTACTTTGGAAGATCATCGGTGTGAGCAGCCGTGTGCACTCCGCCGTTCACGGTTCTCAGTAGGTCGGTACCAAGAAGGCGGTCCCCCTGCGAGGTATGCACGATCAGGGCAGAGATACGAGTAGCATCCTCTTGGGGCAAAAGAGCGACTTCGCGCACGCGTCCCACCCGCCCCGCGTCCGAGTCGTAGACGGGGAGGCCTAACAGATCCGATAGTGCGAGCGCCGGCATTGCTCCAGCATAACCCGGGATCGCTTCGACAACCAACCCAAACCTGCGCACTCAGGCTACAATCCTTCTGTATGACACGCACACGTACGGATCTACGCTCTCTTACTGGACAGTTGCTGACCTTTGGGTTCGATGGAACAGAAGTCTCTCCCGCCCTCCGCACCGCGATGAAAACGTACCAACCGGGTGGAATCATCCTGTTCGCCCGAAACATCGAGTCCCCTCGACAGACTCACGCTCTTCTTAAGGCGGTGCAGAAGGAATCTGAGTTTCCGTTGTTTCGCTGTGTTGATATGGAGGGAGGCACAGTCGATCGCCTAAGGAACGTCGTCGGTCCTGCCCCTAGCGTTCAGGACGTGTGGCAGGCAAAGCTGAAACCTTATTTCCGCGAACATGGCCAACTCATTGGTGCTGAGGTCAGTGCAATGGGTTTCAATGTTGATTTTGCTCCCGTGCTTGACCTTCGCTTCGACGTGTCGCTCGAGGTCATGGGGTCGCGTACTGTCTCCAAAGACCCGGCACAAACGATCACATATGCGCGTGAATTTCTGCGCGGACTAAAGGATGCAGACGTGGTCGGCTGCGGGAAGCACTTCCCCGGCCTTGGAGAAGGCAATCTCGACTCTCACAAGGGACTTCCGGTGGTGCACAAGAATTGGAAGGCACTGTGGGAGGAAGACCTTGTTCCGTATCGAGCGCTGGCGCGCCAGTTGCCGTTCGTCATGGTTGCTCATTGCGCGTTTCCAGAAGTCACAGGCGAGGCTGTCCCGGCCTCGATTTCCAAGAAATGGATCACCGACGTATTGCGGAAGAAAATCGGCTATACGGGGTTGGTGGTTTCAGACGATTTGGAGATGGGGGGAGTGCTTAACGTCGCAACCATCGAAGATGCAGCCATTGAGACAATCGACGCTGGCGCAGATATGTACTTGGTATGCCATAACATAGAGCTTGTGCAGCGCGCGTATGAAGCCATTCTTAAGAATGCGGAGCGCAGTTCACGCTTCCGTGCCAAGGTGGAGACCGCCGCTAAACGCATTCTTACCGCCAAAAAGCGCTGGCCCGCGTTAACGAAACGCATGGCTGCGCCCCCAAGCGAAATCAAGGTTAATCGTTTGCGACAGGGTCTCTGGAAATTCAGCGAAGAGATTCGCCTGACCTCAAACGCCGTGTAGGCATTGAAAGCTAAAAATCGGGCGGCTTTGTCGGCCGCCCGGTCAGGCAGTAGTGCAGTTAAGAAAACCTACGGGAGAAGCATCTTCAGATGGGCGACAGCACTCCCCGCCTTTTGAAACTCTGAAAGTGGTACCACCATCGGCTCAAGTCCTAGCTTCTCCAATATCCTTTGCAGACGATTATTGATCCACGTCGTTATGTAGTAGCCATTCACGGAAACACCGCTGCACGCAAACTTCAACGCTTCATCGCGAGTGACTTCGAAAACTTGGGTACAGCTTCGAATGTTAGCCAGCGTTTCAGGGGCAAATGCGCCCGGATAGATCAGGATGGATTCCGGTGTGAGTGGCGCGAGGCACAGATTCAGGTGATAAAAGTACGGATCCACTAGTTCGAGTTTGCGAACTCCAAAGCCGATTGAATCCATCAACTTCGCAAACTGGTCAATTGCTCCCGCCGTGGAGCGATGCCCGTACCCTGCCCATATCAGTTCCCAGTCGGTGTTCCAAATGAGATCCGCAGCACCCTCCAGGAACTCCTCGCTACTTAGCTCTAGATCAATGATTCGGTAACCGTGCGCGGCGTACCAGCGTGAGAAGACGTCGACCTCGTCGCGCCGGGAACTGTGCAACAAACGAGACGGAACCACGAACGAGCGATCCTCGCGATCAAGCCCAACGAATGCCTGGGTGGCGGTGAAACACATGTCCTCAAAACCGGGTTGCGAATCAACTAACAGAACCTCAAGATTCGCATGGCGGAACGCTCTTCTCAGGTCCTCCCACTGCTCCTGCGCGACCTTGGTGTTTACTGTGCAATTGGTCCGAGAAAAAGCATTCTTGGCTTCGACAATCGAGAAGGAATCCGGCCGCGTCATGAGCACTTGGCCGAGTTGACGAGTCATGGTCAACCCTTGGAAGCGTGCGCCCTCGGACGCCCCTCTCTTTTGCAGCACCAGCAGCTCCTAGGCACTACACAAGACACGCTCTCAACACAAGTGAAACTAATGGGCATGTCCGGTTGCGTGAGGATAGTAGCTGTTTAGGAAACTGAACTCCGTGAGCGGAGTCACACTGGCCTGTGTGATTCACAAATCTTTACAGAGCGAAACGAGACGTTCTGTTCCGTAATCCCAGCGCTTAATCTAGCGCACGTCTGACAGAGTTTTGTTGCGCGTCGAATTCGAGTCCTTGGGATTCATCGGCGCGGTGTTTGCGATGGGAAGCTGAATAAGAATCTCTAAGCCGTGAGGCTTCAGGTTTCTGGCACAAACCGTCCCGTTATGAGCTTTCACTGCTCCGCTCACGATCGAGAGGCCCAGTCCACTGCCCCCGGTGCTTGCTCCACGTGCGTCATCAACTCGGTAAAAAGGATTGAACAGTTTGGGAAGAGCCTCTTCCGGAACTCCCGGCCCGTTGTCGCAAACCGAAATCCGAGCATGTCCGCCATCCACTGTGGCGATAATCTGCACACGTCCATCCACCCCGGAGTAGAAAATGGCATTGCGCAGGACGTTCTCGATGGCGCTGCGCAACATGTTCTCTTCTCCGACAACAGTTACCTCGTGCCAATTGTCGTCGTAAATAATCTCTACGCGCGATTGGCTGGCTTCAAAACGGGCATCCTCCACCGCCTCCCCAATTACCATGTTCAGGGAAACCGCATCCGCCGCAGGCTTTAGTTGGCCACTCTCGAGTCGAGCCACCGTGAGAATCTGCTCAATCATTTCGTTCAGTCGAAGTAGTTCGACCTCGATGCGATCGAGCAACTCCTTGCGCTCGTTATCTGGAGCCATGGCTGCAAGCGATAGCGCCACACGTATCCTCGCAATTGGCGATCGGAGATCATGCGAGGCGCCCATCAGCATTCGACGGTTGCTCTCGACCAAATTGCGGATCTCGGTCGCCATCGTGTCAAAATCCACGACTAGGTCGGCAATTTCGTCCCGTCTTCTGCTTCCCGAAAGGCCCGCTCTAGCCTCAAGGTTCCCTCGAGCAATAGCATGTGCGGCATCCCGCAGGCGCACTATCGGCTTTGTAATGTACTGCGCCAGCTCTGCACACAGCAAAGATGTCAGTAGAGACGTCAGAAGGATGACCACCAAAACGCTGCCCGGTAATGAATGGAGCAACGGTGGAAAAAAGAATTCGCCGGCAAAGACGAAGACCTTCCCCTTGGGATCTTTCAACTTCTCGACGATGAATGTGCCATTGCGGCCTCGTGCGATCCCTTGGTTCTGCAGGGCGCGTTGAATTATGTCGTGAGCGTCTGATGGCTGCCAAAGTCCGCTCAGTTCGTTCAGGTTCTCGTCATAAAGCCAATATGCCGATCGTTTCTCAAGCGCGATTCCCTGCAGGAGTTCTCGCAATCCTTCCTGGCCCCGCGTGGCGTAGCGCCATGTGGCGTAGCGCGCCAACACCGGAACGGCACGGCGTTCCGGTTGAATCCACCACGGCCTATCCGGACCGAAGCTGGCATGAACACGATATGCAAGAAACAGCATGATGCATGTTTGGAGAACCCAGAAAGGGAGAAATATCTTCCAGAAGAGGCGACTTTTCACAACGCCACCTTAGCCGAGAGAGCGTAGAAGTACCCGATACCGCGCACAGGGCGAATTCGCTCTTCGCCGTCGGGCACGCAGCCCAACTTCTTGCGCAAACGGCTCACATGAACATCCACGCTGCGGTCGAATGCGCTCAGAGGACGTCCCAGGGCGGCCTGTGCCAGTTCTTCGCGAGTCACCACCATCCCGGCGCGGCGCAAAAGCAGTTCGAGCATGTTGAATTCAGCGCCAGTTAGCTCAACAGGTGTGCCGTTGCAGGATGCCGTGCGGGAGAGCAGAGAGAGCGAGATATCGCCGACCGTGAGTGACTCCTCACCGGCGTCATCGTTATGAGTCTCAAGGGCGCGGCGCAGCACCGCGCGTATACGTGCCACGAGTTCGCGGGGATCAAAAGGTTTAGGAACGTAATCATCGGCTCCGATTTCCAGGCCAAGGATGCGGTCGACGGCCTCGCCTCGCGCTGTGAGTAGGATCACAGGAATGCGCGATTGCGCGCGCAAGGATTTAAGTAGCTCGAAACCCGAACCGCCTGGCAACATCACGTCAAGGATCACAACATCGTATTCGCCACTCAGCGCCGCTTCCAAGCCTGACCGGTGATCGTAAACCGCAAAAACCTGGAATCCTTCGTTCTGCAGGAATCGCTGCAGCAGCGAAACCAACCCCTGATCATCATCCACAATCAGCACTCGACTCATGCCGTCTATTCTGCGCGGAGCATGGGCCGATGGCTGTGAAGAACTGTTACGAGTTGATCCCGGGTAGTTCACAAAAGTTTACGTTCCTTCACTGAGTCTTAACTCGTTCTGGCAGCTCAGGGGGTTCATGCTAAAGGTGATGAAAAATGCGACACTGGCCATAGCATCCTTTCGCATGAATCAGCACGGAGGCAAGATGAAGTTCCGCACCACTGTTTTGTTATCGATTTTATCGCTTTTCACCGTTAGTGCCTGTAATAAGTCTGCTAGCAATTCCAAGCAGGCCGGGACGGCTGGACCCGGGAAAAATGGAGCAGGCGCACCGGTTCCAGTAAGCGTTGCCCCCGTGTTGCGTCAGGACGTTCCCATTATCCTCACCGGACTCGGCACTGTTCAGGCGTACAACACAGTAACGCTGAAGAGCCGAATCGATGGACAGATCATGTCGGTGAACTTCCGGGAAGGTCAGGATGTTCGAAAGGGGCAGTTGCTGGCCGTCATTGATCCTCGTCCGTATCAGGTAGCGCTCCAGCAAGCCAAAGCGAACCTAGCCCGTGATCAGGCGCAGTTGAACACCGCGAAGGCAAATTTGGCGAGGTCCAAGGCTTTGCTGACCGCCGGAGTCGTCGCCCAGCAGGATTTTGATACCCAGCAGGCGTCAGCTGGACAGTTTGAAGGGACCGTACAAGCCGACTTGGCAGCGATTGAAAATGCGAAGCTCAATCTCACGTATACCCGGATCATCTCCCCAATCGACGGTCGGGTAGGCCTTCGGCTCATCGATCCCGGGAACATGGTGCATGCTTCCGATACAAACGGGATGCTGGTTGTGACCCAGATGAGGCCGATTTCGGTCGTATTCACCTTGCCAGAGGATCAACTGCAGTCCGTGCTGGCCCAGAGCCGAAAAGGAAACTTGAAGGTCGAGGCATATAGCCGCAATGATCAGGATCTGCTGGCGGTCGGACGTCTGGAGACTGTGGATAACCAAATTGACGCCTCGACCGGCACCGCGAAGCTCAAAGCAGTCTTTGACAACAAGGACGGCGGGTTGTGGCCAAACCAGTTCGTAAACATCCACATGCAGCTCTCGACAGCCAAAGACGCTCTGGTCATTCCGATGGCAGCGATTCAGCGCGGTCCGGATGGGAGCCTTGCATATATCGTCGGGCCAGATAACAAGGTCAAGATTCAACCCGTGACGATTGCTCTCACGCAAGGCAACATCGCCCTGATTGCAAATGGCCTAGAGGCAGGCCAGCAGGTTGTCACCGAGGGACAGGACAAATTGCAAGCCGGCAGCGCGGTTACTCCTCGAAATCCCGTAACGCCGAAGGGCAACACCCCGGCAAATGCGATGAAGCAAGTGCCACAGGCAAAGCACGAGCCTGTGGCCGAATCGACTCCCAAACCAACACGCACGGCTGAGAACTTTGGAGGCAATCGATGACGTTGTCACGGCCGTTCATTCTGCGGCCGATTGCTACCTCGCTGTTAATGATCGGTCTGCTTCTCGTGGGCCTGGTCGCATACCAGCAGTTGCCAATCTCAGCTCTGCCGCAGGTTGATTATCCGACCATCCAAATCTCCACGTTTTACCCTGGCGCGAGCCCCGACGTCGTGGGCTCCAGCATTACTGCGCCGCTTGAGCGTCAGTTTGGGCAACTGCCTGGGCTAAGTCAGATGACCTCAAGCAGCACTTTTGGCAGTTCCGTCATAACGCTGCAATTCAATCTGGACGAGAATATCGACGTAGCAGAGCAGGAAGTGCAAGCTGCGATCAACTCTGCGACGACGTATCTTCCAACGGATCTACCCAACCCGCCGATCTACAACAAGGTCAATCCGGCGGATCCGCCAATCCTGACACTTGCGCTTACTTCTGATAGCTTGCCACTGGCCAAGGTACAGGATCTGGCAGACACTTCATTCGCTCAGAAGATTTCGCAATTGCCCGGTGTCGGTCTTGTGTCGCTGAGTGGAGGACAGAAGCCAGCCGTTCGCATTCAGGCAAATCCGACTGCACTGGCTTCGTACGGAATCAGCCTTGAGCAACTGCGCACAGTCCTTGGGCAGGTGAATGTTGATCGCGCCAAGGGTCAGCTCGACGGCTTCCGCCAGACCTATACGATCAACTCCAACGATCAGCTTTACAGTGCCGAGCAGTATCGCAATGTTGTTATTGCCTACAAGAACGGTGCGCCAGTCCGTTTGAGCGACGTCGCGCAAACGATAGACAGCGTGGAGAACACAGGACAGGCCGCGTGGATGAACAGCACTCCTGCGGTGATCATGAACATCCAGCGTCAGCCTGGCGCCAACACGATCAAGGTGGTGGATAGCATCAAGCGCCTGCTTCCGCGCCTACAGGCCAGCCTTCCCGCCTCGGTGCAGGTCAAGGTGCTTACTGATCGCACGGAAACGATCAGGGCATCTGTACGCGACGTACAGTTCTCAATGATGTTGACCATCGCTCTGGTGGTCATGGTCATCTTCCTGTTTTTGCGTACGCTCTCGGCAACAATTATTCCAAGCATCGCGGTACCACTCTCGATTGTTGGCACCTTCGGTGTGATGTACCTCCTCGGCTACTCACTCGATAATCTCTCCCTAATGGCACTGACCATCTCCACCGGATTTGTGGTGGACGATGCCATAGTGATGATCGAGAACATCGATCGCTACATTGAGCAGGGATTGCCACCAATGGAGGCAGCTTTGCGGGGAGCAGGTCAGATCGGCTTCACGATTCTGTCTTTGACTGTGTCGCTAATTGCTGTACTCATTCCTCTGCTCTTCATGGGAGATATCGTCGGTCGTCTCTTCCGTGAGTTCGCCGTAACCTTGAGTGTGGCGATCCTGATGTCGGCGTTCATTTCGCTCACCCTGACGCCGATGATGTGCTCTCTGCTCCTCAAGCAAAAACGAAACGAGAACCACGGAAAGCTGTATCAATGGAGTGAGAACGCGTTCAATAAAACCATTGCGTTCTATGGCCGAACGTTGCAATGGGTTCTGCGCCATCAGACGGCCACTCTGATCGTCACCGTCGCAACGCTGGCATTAACATTCGTCCTTGCATACACGGTGCCGAAGGGGTTCTTCCCTGTTCAGGACACAGGCGTCATTCTAGGCATCTCCGAGGCGCCGCAATCCGTGTCATTCGAAGCAATGTCTTCATTGCAGCAGCAATTGGCAAAGGGAATTCTTCAGGATCCCGATGTCGAGAGCCTCTCTTCCTTCATCGGAATCGATGGCACAAACTCGACGGCGAACTCAGGACGCATCCAGATCAACCTAAAGCCTCGAGAGCAGCGCAAAGCCACTGCATCCGAGGTAATTACTCGGTTGCAGGACAGGCTATCGTCCGTGTCAGGAATTACGCTATACATGCAACCGGTCCAGGACCTGACCGTCGAAGATCGCGTTAGCCGCACGCAATATCAGTACTCGCTCGAGTCGGCCGATGGGCGCGATCTGGCCGAATGGACTGACAAGTTGGTCACCAAGCTCAAGGCTGAGCCAGCAATGCATGACATTGCAACGGACCAGATGAACTCGGGGCTTGCCGCACAACTTGTGATCGATCGCGACACGGCCTCAAGACTTGGCGTAGACATGGCGTCGATCGACAACACGCTGTACGACGCCTTTGGTCAGCGACAGGTTTCGACCATATTCACGCAACTCAACCAATATCACGTCGTACTAGAGGTCGATCCGCGTTTCCGAGACGATCCCGATGCCCTGAAGCAAATCTACGTAGCATCGGCCACTGGACAAATGGTTCCGCTTGGAGCGTTCTCTCACTTTGAGACCGCGCCTGCTTCACTTGCCTCCAACCATCAAGGACAATTCCCCGCTGTTACGTTGTCATTCAACGTGGCAAATGGCGTTTCCTTAGGTCAGGCCGTGAAGGACCTCAAGCGTGCGGAAGCCGAGATCGGAATGCCCCCAAGCGTGATTGGTAGTTTCCAAGGAACAGCCAAGGCATTCCAGGCTTCACTGGCAAACGAGGGCTGGCTGATTCTCGCAGCGATCATCACGGTTTACATCGTGCTTGGTGTTTTGTACGAAAGCTACATTCATCCCGTGACGATCCTCTCAACCTTGCCGTCTGCGGGTGTGGGTGCAATTCTCGCACTCTATCTTCTGCATATGGACCTGAGTGTCATCAGCTTGATCGGAATCATCCTGCTAATTGGCATTGTGAAGAAGAACGCCATTATGATGATCGATTTCGCACTCGACGCTGAGCGAAATGACGGCAAGTCGCCCTACGATGCGATCTACGAGGCCTGCCTCCTCCGCTTCCGCCCTATCATGATGACCACGATGGCTGCACTCTTCGGAGCAGTACCCCTTGCGTTTGGTTCAGGGACGGGATCTGAGTTACGGCGCCCCTTGGGTGTCACGATAATCGGAGGACTGCTGTTTAGCCAGATCCTAACGCTGTACACCACGCCAGTCGTGTACTTGTGGTTTGAGCGTCTAGGCTCGGCATTAAAACGCATCAGAACGAAGGCGGCAATCGGCACTGCCGCTCCGATCGCACCAATGACAACTTCGGAAGGGGAGCAATGAGCAGTATCAGTGAGCCCTTCATCAAGCGTCCGATCGCGACTACGTTGCTGGCAATTGCCCTGCTACTTGCAGGCGGCCTCGCATACTTCCAGCTCCCGGTATCGTCCTTGCCGCAAGTGGATTTTCCCGTGATTTGGGTAGGGTCGGGATTGCCCGGTGCAAGCCCGGAAACCATGGCTTCGTCTGTAGCGACGCCCTTGGAACGGCAGTTTGGACGCATAGCTGGCGTCAATCAGATGACGTCCGCAAGCCAGCAAGGCTCGACGGGTGTTGCGCTTCAATTCGACCTGAGCCGCGATATTAATGCCGCCGCTCGCGACGTGCAGGCGGCCATCAACGCCTCTCGCAGTCAACTTCCAGCGAACCTGCCCAGCAACCCAAGCTATCGCAAAGTGAACCCCGCCGATGCCCCGGTGATGATTCTTGGATTGCAGTCGGATGCACTCACGCTCGATCGCCTGTACGACATCTGTGACTCTATGCTTTCGCAGAAGTTGGCTCAGGTCGAAGGCGTTGGACAGGTTTTTGTGGGCGGTTCGTCAACCCCAGCTGTTCGAATCGAAGCCAATCCGCTTCTGCTAGATAATCTCGGAATTGGACTTGATCAGGTTGCAACCGCGGTTGCTCGGCAGAATGCCAACCGACCGAAGGGCCAAATCTCCGATGCTCATCACAGTTGGGCGATCACGACTAACGATCAGATATCCAAGGCATCACAGTACCGCCCAATCATCGTCGCTTACCAGCACGGAGCGCCTGTTCGCCTGGGCGATGTGGCAGATGTGCAGGACTCGGTCCAAGACACGCATAACGCCGGAAACATGAACGGCAAACCGGCGGTGATGTTAATTGTTTTCCGCCAACCCGGCGCCAATATCATCGCCACCGTCGATCGAGTAAAGGCCCTGTTGCCACAGTTGAACGCCTCCATTCCTGCCTCAGCGCATCTCCAGGTAATGCTCGATCGCACGACTACGATTCGTGCCTCGGTACGTGACGTCGAGTACACGCTCATGATTTCGGTTGCGCTCGTCGTGATGGTAGTCTTCCTGTTTCTTCGCAACCTCCGCGCCACATTCATCCCCAGTGTGGTGGTTCCGCTGTCCATTGTCGGAACGTTCGGCGTGATGTATCTGTTCCACTACTCGCTCGACAATCTCTCGCTCATGGCCCTGACGATCTCGACAGGCTTTGTGGTTGATGACGCCATCGTGGTGATCGAGAACATCATGCGCCACGTCGAGGCTGGGATGAGCCCACTTGAAGCCTCGCTAAAAGGTGCAAAGGAAATTGGGTTTACTGTCGTAACGATAAGCCTCTCACTGATCGCTGTCTTCATTCCGATTCTGTTAATGGGTGGCATCGTGGGCCGACTATTCCACGAGTTCGCCGTGACGCTCTCCGCTGCCATCCTCGTTTCGCTCGTTGTCTCGCTAACAACGTCTCCCATGCTTTGTGCGCGCATGTTACGCGCCAAGAATGAAGAGAAGCACGGAGCCTTATATCGTTGGAGTGAGCGAGTCCTGCAGGGATTGAATCAGGGTTATGGGCGCTCTCTGCGCTTTGTTCTGCGTCATAGAGCAATCACCCTCGCAACTCTGATCGTCACGATCATTTTGAACGTCTACTTGTTTGTGATTGTGCCCAAAGGGTTCTTCCCGCAGCAGGACACCGGACGTATCGGCGGCGGTCTGCAGGCTGAGCAGGATATCTCCTTCACAGCGTTGCACGATAAGATGGATGCTTACGTTGCGATCATCCGAAAGGATCCAGCGGTTGAGAACATTGTCAGCTTTGCCGGCAGCTCCACCTCCGCTAACAATGCTGGCCGAATGTTCATGACGCTCAAGCCCCTTGAGCAGAGGAATTACGTTACAAGCGATCAAATCATCGCCAGACTTCGCCCCAAGCTCGCCCAGGTTCCCGGAGCATCACTCTTCCTGCAGTCAGCTCAGGAACTTCAAATTGGTGGCCGTCAATCTAACGCGCAATATCAGTACACAGTGCAGAGCGACAATCTCGCGCTGCTCAATGAATGGGCACCACGCCTGCTTCAGAAGTTCAAGACCATTCCGCAGCTAAAAGAAGTCAACAGCGATCAGCAGATTCACGGCTTGCAGATGGATGTAACCGTCGATCGCGATGCTGCTGCGCGGCTTGGGATCACTTCCGACCAGGTGGACAGCGCACTCTATCAGGCTTTCGGCCAGGCGATTATCTCCACGATCTATCGCCCCTTGAACCAGTATCGCGTGGTCATGGAAATGGATCCGCGCCTCAATCATTCTCCAGATGTACTGCAAACAGTTCGCGTGAAATCGCACACGGGAACGACGGTCCCCCTTTCTGCGTTTGCAAAGTTCGGACCATCAAGCACGCCGCTGAGCGTAAATCACCAGGGACTCTTCCCTGCCATCACCCTATCTTTCAATTTAGCCGAGGGTGTTTCACTCGGGGAGGCAACACGGATCATCGAAGACGCTCAGCGTGAGATTGGTGTGCCTTCCGTCATTCACGGTAGCTTCCAAGGAACAGCTGCGGCATTCCAGGACTCACTGAAGAACGAGAAATGGCTGATCATTGCAGCACTCCTCTCCGTGTACCTGGTGCTCGGAATCCTGTACGAGAGCTTCATTCATCCATTGACGATTATTTCCACCCTGCCTTCAGCTGGCGTGGGTGCAATTCTCGCCCTGATGCTCTTCCACACGGACCTCAGCGTTATTGCGATCATTGGCGTAATCCTGCTGATAGGCATCGTGAAGAAGAACGCCATCATGATGATCGACTTCGCGCTCGATCAAGAGAGAAATCACGGTAAGAACAGTGAGGAAGCGATCTTCCAGGCGTGCATCATGCGTTTCCGTCCGATTATGATGACCACAATGTCGGCAATGCTCGGCGCGGTTCCGCTGGCGCTAGGCACCGGCACGGGATCTGAACTGCGTAGGCCGCTTGGCATCGCAATTGTAGGCGGATTGCTCTTCAGCCAACTGTTAACGCTTTACACCACTCCTGTCGTTTACCTGTACCTCGACAAGCTTCAACTTTGGCTCTCGGGCATGAAGAAGATGTCTCCCAGTCCATCGGAACCGGCAAGCGCACCTAGCGTATAGAGAAAATACTTCGAAGGCGGCCTAGAGTCGCATCAGGACGCCTTCCGAACTGCGGAGTTCAAGCAGTACTCGGTACTAGAACTCCACTTACTCTCGAGCCGTGTCTCTCCAACAAACTCCCGCTCACGACTCGGTCTGCCAACCTCGAAACACGACAGGAAGTCGGCCCGGCCTCCTGCGCGATGTCATGACCGTCTTCGCTTCTCTCCTGAATCAATCTCGCCAATCTGCATCGCTTTTTACAGAGCCGCACACGCGGGAAGCGTTGCAGCATCTCCGGATTGCGCTCGACGCCGGGCAATAGTTTGCAATAAATGCTGATTGTGACTGCAATGAGAAAGGGCGGCCGAAGCCGCCCTGCATAACGCATTCTGACATTTAGAACGAGAACGTAGCCTGAAGGTCGAACCTTCGGTTTGAAGTTCCCGAAGAGAATGGCCCTCCAGCCAGGCTGTTGGATTGACCGAACATCGTGGAGCGAAGGTTCCCAACTGGAGTTCCCGGATTCCAGGTGTTGAACAGGTTGCGAGCCATCACCGTAAACGTCAGGTTGTAACGACGGGAAGTATTCAAATCCGCGAATATCGACCCAATTCCACGTCCCGGTCCTCCAAATCCGCCAGGGCCGCGTCCACCGGAACCATGGCCACCCTGCCCTTGCCCTTGGGCTTGTCCCGCGCTCTTGTTCGTTTCAGGTCCAAATCCGAACGTTTTCGACGCCCGTAGGTTTAGCGTCACGTTTGCCGGGCCCTTACCATAGTTCACCGGAATACGCGGAGCCTTAGAGTTCGGATCGATATCGAATAAACCATGCGTGACGTAATTCTGATCACTGCTCGAGCTCTTGAAGGCGGGACGATCGTTGTAGAACGTATCGCCATTCGTATCTTCGCCGGTTGTGATGTTGAACGGAGCTCCGGAATTCGCCATCACGAACGGGCTCAAGCGAAACCCGTGCGCCAGACTGAGAGTGCCGCTCAGGAAAAGCCGGTTACGAACATCGTAGCTCGCGCGTCCATAGTCCTGCCGCAAGTCAAACTGATTCGACGGATTGCCGTTCGCATTGGTATCGGCGTACCCAAGCATATAGAACCCCATCAGGCTGATTCTCTGCGAGACGCGGAACTGCACGCTCGTAATCAACTGGTTTTGCTTGAAGATGCCATCGGAGTTGTATTGATAAACATTCTTGTCCTTATACGTCGAGGCAAGGGCGCGTATTCCGTCGGGTTCGGGAGCGTTGATGTTTTTCGTGATCAGCTGGTGAAGCCCCCGCGAATTAACATACGTCACTGACACAGTGCCGTACTTTCCCATCTGCTGTTCCAGACTCACTGCCGTCTGCATGTTGTATGGCGCACGAAGCCGCGGATTGATTTCGTAAATCCCGAGAGAGGGGTTGTCCAGTTGTGGACAATCGCTCGCTTTCGTAGGACTCGGCGCGCATTGAACGTTTGAGTATATGTACTGCAGTTCTGTGACGCCGTTGAAACGCTGCGCCTGCAGTACCTGGTCAGACCCGAAGCGGTCATAAAAGATTCCATAGCCTACTCGCAACACGGTTTTGGGAGCACTCTTTGCGCTACCCAGGCCCCATGAAAGCCCGAAGCGGGGAGCGAAGTCCCGCTTATCGCTGATGCCGCTCTGTGTCTCAAAGCGTAGTCCATAACTGAGCGTCAGGTTCGGGCGCAGTTTCCAGTCGTCTTCCGCATAGACCCCCGCGTCAGCCCATGAGACCTGCGCTCGTGGGTTCCCTTGGGAAATTTGGAACTGCGAAGCCAAGCCACTCTTGTATTCATCAAGACTGTTGAAGATCAGAAGGCCGTTATAGTTCGACTGGGCCTGGTTAGTGTCGTCAGTCACACGCAGGCGGCCACCAAATTTTACAAAATGCTTGCCCTTCGACCACGAGGTGTAGTTCTGCAACTCGTAACGGTTTGCGTGATCCCAAGTTTGACCAACCGTGCTACCCCCGTCGTTAAACTCATTCTGGACGTTGATCGCAAGCACCCCCAGTTGATTCGCCCTCTGCGCGTTGCTATCGCGTATGAACTGGAATCGGGTTTCGTTGATCATGTTGGGGCTGAGCACCTGTGTGTCACTCAGTTGAAGCTGATGTTGCGTCTGCGTATTGCTGTAAGCTCGGCTGGGAAGAGTGAATCCACCGATGCCTTGATTCTGCTCGTCGTTCTGCATGAACTGGTAGCGAGTGGTGAGCGTATTCCCCGGGGTGATCTGCCAGTCGAAACGAGGGCTGAAGTTCGTTCGCGTTCGCGGCGCCAAAACCGCTTCGTTATCAATGGTCGAGGCAATCGGCGAGGTCTCATTGATATTGCGACGTTCCAGGTTGAGGAATGCCGAAGTGGCCTTCGTTATGGACCCGCCGACATTTCCCGAATAAATCTCTGAATCGTAGTCGGGAATACTCGTATGGACATACGGGTTACGGGCGTTGAAGGCTTTTTGGTTCCCGTTGACCATCACCTGTCCATGCCACTTGTCGGTCCCAGGCTTCGTGAAGACTTCTACGCGCCCGAATCCCGGGCGGTCGTATTGTGATGAAAACGGATTTTGATTGATACGAATTTCACGAATCGATGACTTCGGAGGAAGGGTACCGTTGGAGAAGCCATCTATATAAATCTGTCCACCGTTCGGTCCAGCAGAAGGTCCGGCCAGCGCGAGGAGGTCCTGTTCCAACTGATCTGGATCGTCCGATAGTGCATCCAGATCCTTCTCTTTCAGAACCGTTGCACTTGCGTTGCTCCCCGGGCTCACATCCACCGTAGTGCTTTCGCTCTGAACTGTTACCTGCTCCTGCTTCACTGCGATATCAAGCGCAATGTTCAGTTGCTGAGCGCCTCCGGCAGGGATGATGACATTCGGCATTGCATACGACGAAAACCCATTTGCCGAAGCGCTCACGGTAACATTGCCGGCCGAGACTCCCTGCACGTAGTAGTTGCCCTGCTTGTCGCTTACTGCCTTTTGTGTCTGCCCGTCCGCTGCGGTAACCGTAACTGACGCCCCGACAACCACCGCGCCCGTTGGATCAGCAACTTGGCCATGCAGGCTCCCGGTCTTTGCGGTCTGCCCAAACACCATGGGCGCCATAATGGCAAGTACTATCAAAACTGCAAACCTTCTATAAACGCTCAAATCCTTACTCCCTAGAAACACACGAATGCTCAAGAACTTCAATTCTGCTTATTACTGATCTCCACTTGGTGCGCCAGCAAGTGACCACGGCGTCAGGAATGACTGCACGCCACTTCCGGCAGGAGCCGCAGTGAGGATCGGCTCAACTCCGCCCAATAGCGTGATCGCCATCGGAGGCTCACCAGCAGTTCCTTCGGTGCTCACAATCATTACGGCCTCGCCCTTTTGTAGATCGGAGAGGGACGCTGCTGGCAAACGCCCGAGCAACTGATTCAAATCGGCATTCTTCGTGCGCTCTCCATTCGCCGGAGTGCCGGGTGCGGTCGCAGGAGCAGCGCTTTGACCCGGATGCGCATTTGCTCCGATCTTCATCCGCATTGCCAACCCCACAGCCGCCTGTGCTGGAAGCTTCTTCATCTGAGAATCTGCCGTGACCTTCACCATTACCGGCTTCTTGGTCGCGAGATCCTGAACGGTGAGCACGTTCTGAATTGAATCAATTGCCGTAATAAGGCCCGAGATGTTGCGGAAAGTGCCAGCGACAGCTTCTTCGGCGACAACTTGCGTGTCGTCTTCGCTCTTCTTTCCCTTAACCCGAAGCTGATCGCCCGGATGGATGTCGTTAAGAGTTGCAGCTTTCGCATCTTCCCACTTCACTGAAGTGGGAGAATAGCGACGAAAACCCGTCTTAGCCGTCGTAAGCACGGTTACGCTCTTCGCCTCTCCCCCATTCGGAATCGAAAGCGTAATGCTCTTGGTCGCAGGGTCGATCTGCTTGACGACACCGCCTACACTTCGCCGCTGCCACTCGAGCATTTCCTGCTGTCTCTGCAGCGCGATGTCCTGCTGCTTCATTACGATCACTGCAACAGCCTCTAAGGCCTTTGCATCGTCCGAAAGCTTTCCCCGGACCAGCACTCGATCACCTTCTTGCAGCTCCGAGAGCTGAATCTGCGCCGCACTCTTAAGGTCGGTTTGTCCTGGAGCAAGCCGCAGCAGACGAGCACTGGGCGCAACCTTCACCTCGACTTGGCTGCCCTGATCTGTCGCGAGAATCATCGAATTCCCGGCGATTCTGTGGATTGAGCCAAGTTGTTTGGTTGCACCGGCGGGAACCCCCGTAGATTGA
This sequence comes from Koromonas humicola, assembly GCF_059726255.1. Taxonomy (NCBI): domain Bacteria; kingdom Pseudomonadati; phylum Acidobacteriota; class Terriglobia; order Terriglobales; family Koromonadaceae; genus Koromonas; species Koromonas humicola. The sequence continues at coordinate 1,774,253 of NZ_AP040873.1, read as the reverse complement.
CAATACCCGGACGCGACTGAAGCGGTGAGGAATAGCAGGAAAACAAAACCTTCGAATATCTTCTTCATTACAGCACTCCAAGCCCAACGAACCGTTTTCAGAAACCACGAATCCAGAATACAACTCACTTTCTTTGTACCCCATGTCGAAGTTCCTGAATGTTGCGATTTGTTTCAATCAGCAACTTTCATCATTCCCTCGCCCGCACTCCCGCTTGAAATTCGCCATCTGAGAACAAACATTCGGCTCCGAATCACCATCTTACGGACGGTGACCTGGCAAGCGATGAGGCACCTAATTCAGTACTGCGCGCTCGCATGCATTGTGCTGCTTCTGGGTGCTGAAGCCAGCGAGACACGAGCGGCGGAAGTTCAACAGTCCGCTCCACCACCTGCACAAAAAGGCCAGACGAGCACGGGAGTTCCCGCCAGTACGCCACCTGAAACGCAAACGATGTTGCAGGCATATGTCGGCCAGACCGTCTCGTCCATCGAGATCGCGGGACGTCCAGACTTGAACGATGAGGAGTTCCAACCCCTTTTCGTGCAGAAGGCTGGCGAGCCATTCGACGGCGACAAGGTGATGCGCAGCCTAATGGCGATCAAGAACACCGGACGGTTTCAGGATTTGCAGCTCAGTGTGGTACCGGATATCGAAGGCGTGCGTGTGCTGCTGATTGTTCAACCCGGACTCTACTTCGGAATGTATGAGTTTCCCGGCTCTCGCTCTTTTCCATATTCCAGATTGCTGCAGGTAGCGAACTATCCACCCGAGGGGCCGTACAACCGACGGGATGTCGCGAACGCCACGACAGCATTGACGAAGTTCTTCCAGCAGACAGGCTTCTTCACGGCCACGGTAACACCACGTATCACTTCCGACCCCGCACACGGCATCGTCAATGTGACCTTCAATATCAATCTCGGAAAGAAGGCACGTTTCGGTAAGGTCGACCTTGAGGGAGCTTCCCCGGAACACACTGCTCAATTAAAAGCCAAGCTCACGAGCATCATGGCTCGTCTGCGCTCATCGGCCATTCGCGAAGGTAAGACCTATTCGCTGAAGACCATTCAGAACGCGACTCTCTACTTGCAGAACGCACTGATGAAGCAGGATCACCTTGGGGCTGAAGTAAATATGATCGGCGCGGAATTCGATCCGGACACCAATCGTGCCAACATCAAGTTTCATGTATCCGAGGGCCCGACTGTGCACGTGAAAGTCGAAGGCGCTCACGTGTGGAAGTCGAAGCAGAGAAGACTTATTCCGCTTTATCAGCACGTTGGCCTCGATGATGAACTCGTGCAGGAGGGACGTCGCAACCTCATATCAAACTTCCAGTCCAAGGGCTATTTCGACGCAAAGGTTGAGACGGCCATCGACAAGCAAGGTGACACCGAAACCATCGTCTATAAAGTTGCCAAGGGACCTCGCCACAAGGTTTCCAGCGTGTCTATTGATGGCAATCATGTGCTTGGCGACAAGCAGTTGATGAGCCATGTGGGAGTGAAGAAGGGCAACATCCTTTCGCACGGCAGCTATAGCGAGAAACTCCTACGTTCCAGCGTTCAGAATTTGACGGCCACCTACAAGGCCGAAGGCTTCAGTGATGTTAAAGTTACGCCCCGCGTCGAACGAGACGGCGGCAATATCGACGTGACCTTCGACGTCAACGAAGGGCAGCGTGATGTGGTGCGGGAATTGCGCGTAGTTGGAAACGACACGATGCCTCTGGCTCAACTCGCGCCTAAGGGTCTTCGCCTCACGGCCGGAAGCTTCTACTCCCTCAATAAAGCGGATGAAGACCGAAAGAACGTCAGCGTAAAGTACCTCGAGAATGGTTATCTTACCGCGACCTTTCGGCAGCGCATTCAGCAGGAAGGCAACGATAAGCACAACCTCATCGTGACCTATGAGATTCACGAAGGGCCACGAGTCGCTACATCAAGCGTGATCACCCTTGGACGTCAGCACACAAACCAGCAACTCATCGATCGTGCCGCGAAGTTTAAGCTTGGCGCCCCGCTCACGATGAGCAACATGCTTTCGTCCGAGTCTCGCCTGTACGCATCGGCCGGAATTTTCGATTGGGCCGAAGTGCGCCCACGTCGACAGATTACCACCCAAACGCAGGAAGACATTTTGGTAAAAGTTCACGAGGCACGGCGACATGCGCTCACCTACGGATTTGGTTTCGAGGTGATAAATCGCGGTGGCAGCCTGCCCAGCGGAACCGTAGCAGTTCCAGGAATTCCTCCAGTTGGGCTTGGCTCTGATTTCAAAACCAGCCAGCAAACGTTTTGGGGACCTCGCGGCTCCGTGGAATTCACTCTTCGCAACGTGCGTGGTCGTGCCGAGACGCTTACATTCGGATCGCTCGCAGGACGCCTCGCTCAACGCGTTACAGCCGACTTTCAGGATCCAAGTTTCCGTGGCACTGCGTTCGCGAGCAATCTGAGCGCGAGCTTTGAACACAACAGTGAGAATCCCATCTACACCGACCGAATCGAAACTGTTGGATTTCAACTTCAAAAGCCTCTCGATCAGAAGAAGACGCAAAATCTGTTCCTTCGCTATAGCTTCAGCGAAACTCAAATCACTAAGCTTCTCATCCCAGATCTGATTCCCTCACAAAGCGACCGCGACGTGCGCCTGTCGACGCTCTCGGCTACATTCTCGCGCGACACTCGCGATAGCACACTCGATGCGCATCGTGGCGTGTACCACAGTCTTGAACTGGATCTGAATCCTGAAGCGCTTGGCTCCAGCGTGAGTTTTGCAAAGGTGCTAGGTCAAAGTGCGTTTTACAAGGACCTAAAGCAGTCGGGCATCATCTGGGCCAACAGCGTTCGAGTAGGGTTCGACAGCGCTTTTGCAGGAAGTCATGTTCCTCTGTCGCAGCTGTTCTTCTCTGGCGGCGGGAGCACGATTCGTGGCTTCCCTCTCAATGGCGCCGGACCGCAGCGCACTGTCCAGATCCGTGCTTCAGGGACTTCAACGGTCTCGTCGCAAATCAGCGTCCCGGAAGGCGGACGCCAGCTATTCATTGTGAACTCCGAATTCCGCATCCCGGTTCCAATTCGCAAGGGTCTTGGAGTAGTCGGGTTTTACGATGGCGGAAACGTGTTCCGCACTATCGGCTTTCACGGCCAGTACACCAATACAATCGGCGCCGGAATTCGCTATGCAACTCCAGTTGGGCCAGTACGAATAGACATCGGCCACAACTTGAATTCACCGCCGGGCATCAGCTCTTTACAGTACTTTATAACCTTGGGGCAGGCATTTTGAGCGCACTTCCGAACCTACCGCCAACTCCGGATGAGCCACGTTTGCCGCGGAGCCGTCGTCGCCCGCCAACATGGCAGCGCGTTGGGCTGTGGATACTCGGCGTGCTAGCGGGCATCGTCCTACTTGCGATTGTAGGTGTGTACGTCGCTCTTCACAGTCATCGCGTACACGATTACGTGCTCAACAAGGCTCGTCAGAGTGCGACAGAATCTCTCGGCGTACCCGTCGATATTCAGAACTACGCTCTGCATTTTAGCGGTATCAGTCCTACTCTCGACGCATACGGAGTCGTCGTGCACGGCGCTGCTCCATACGCGAATCCTCCGCTTCTTCAGGCTCAACATGCTCGCGTTGGTGTTCAAATCGTGTCACTCGTCAGCCGTAAGTGGTACCTGAACGAGATCACACTTGATCATCCTGTCGTGCAACTGCGAGTAGATGCTAACGGCAACACCAATCTTCCCAAGCCGAAACCCAAGCAAACGACCCAACAAGCAAATAGCGTACAAACGCTTTTTGATCTGGCAATCCGTCGCGCAACGCTAAACGCCGGAGAGCTCTACTACAACGATGTCAAGAGTTCACTCAATGCTGATATCCGCGACTTGGCTTTTAATGCCGGCTACAATCCTTCGCGAAACACTTACGCCGGAACGCTTGCCTATGCTAACGGGCAATTGAAGAGCGGTACGTATTCCCCAATTCCGCACGCCCTCTCGGCAGAATTTGAGATGTCCCCAACGCATCTCGATTTGCGCAAAGCACACCTGAACAGCGGATCATCACTCATCGCCCTCACCGGAACTGTGGACGACTTCAGCAATCCGAAAGTAAAGGTCGACTATCATGCGTCTGTCGATTCGACAGAGCTACGAAAAGAACTCCGCAACCCGACCTTACCGCAGGGCGCACTCCAACTCGATGGTCGTGCAGAATATGCTTCTAATCCTGCAAAGCCAGCACTAGACAGTGCTGTTCTGAATGGAACCCTGCGCAGCGATCGCCTTCAGGTAACAACTCAAGCGGCGCGTACCGATGTTCGCAATATTCGCGCCAGCTACTCCCTTGTCAACGGTAACGCTGAGATTCGCTCGCTTACTGCTTCCCTACTCGGAGGAACAGTTGAGGCCCGTGCATCCGTTCGAAATCTCGCCGGGGAACAGGCCGGAGTAGCGCACCTGAACGTCAGCGACATCTCACTGTCAGACATCAAGCAGATTGCGCAGTCGAACTCGACCGCTACTAACAATGTGAGGTTAAACGGAACGTTGCAGGGGAGGAGCGACGCATCCTGGAAGGGTTCAATCAAGAACTTGGTCGCGACACTGGAGGCCACCGTCAATGCTGCCGCGGGTTCTAGTCAGTCCACGGAGGCTGTACCTCTGAACGCGGCCATCCATGGCAATTTCCGGAACAGCGACCAGCAACTGACCTTGCGGCAAAGCTATCTTCGCACTCCACAAACGACACTCACTGTGGACGGCACTGCCGGCAAGAGTTCGCAGATGAGCATCGCGCTCAACGCTGCCGATCTGCATGAGTTCGAATCCATTGCAGCCCTCTTCACCAAACCATCCCAGCCCTTCGGCCTATATGGCTCAGCGAAGTTTAACGGTGCGCTTTCTGGACCCACATCCGCTCCGCACCTGACTGGCGATCTGTCCGGGGCAAACATCCGTCTGCGCGGGACCGAGTGGCGTCTGTTGCGCGCTCATCTGAATGCCGCTCCTTCATTCGCCGAGATTCAAGGCGGTGAACTCGTGCCTGTTGCGGCCAAGGGCTCCCCGCAGGGCAACATCAATTTCAGTGGTCGAGTACAACTCAAGAACTGGGCCTTAGCCTCCAGCAGTCCATTCCAGGTCTCGCTGCAAGCGCAGCATCTGGATGCGGGTCAACTGGCTCGGATAGCCGGTTCGACAACGCCGATTGGCGGCATGCTTGACGTGAACGTGCAAGCCCATGGAACGGAACTCAATCCGATGGGACAAGGCAACATCCAGTTAACGCGCGCCACTGTCTCCGGAGAACCTATCCCATCGGCCACCGTGCAATTCAATGGTGATGGTAATGCTGCGCGCGCCACACTCAATGTAACGATGCCCGCTGGCGTCACAACCGGACAGATCATCTACTACCCAAAACAGCGTGGATACGACCTCCAACTCGAATCGCGAAAATTCAGATTGGACCAGTTGCAATCGATCAAGGAGCGGAATCTCTCGATTACTGGGGTTATGAATCTGATCGCGACTGGTCGAGGCACACTCGAGGACCCGCAACTCAACGCTACGCTTGAGATTCCAGAACTTCAGGCCAAAGGACAGAATGTCAGCAATCTCGCGCTGCGTGCTATAGTGGCCAATCACTTGGCAAACATCACCCTTGACACTCGTGCATTGAGCGCCAATATACATGGACAAGCAAAAGTCCAACTCACCGGCGACTACAACGCCGACGCAACGCTGGACACACAAGCTATTCCTCTACAGCCGCTCGTTGCGACGTACTCACCGTCACAAGGGGAGAACATCAAGGGACAAACCGAGCTCCACGCAACTTTGCGCGGCCCACTCATGCGCCGGGAAGCCATCGAGGCGCACTTGGTTATCCCGAATCTGAATATGCAGTATCAAAACATGATTCAAGTTGCTGCCGAGGGGCCGATTCGTGCCGATTACCTGAATGGTGTTCTCGCGTTACAGCGTTCGGCGATCAAAGGCACCGGCACGGATCTCCAGTTCCAAGGCACGCTTCCCGTGCTCGATCGAACCAAGCCGATGGCATTGCTTCTGCTCGGCTCGGTCGATTTGAAACTTGCGCAGCTTTTCAATCCTGATGTCACGAGTTCGGGGCAATTGCGGTTCAACATCAATTCTTATGGAGCGCGCACCGATCCTAACGTGCAGGGCGACGTTCAGATTGTGAATGCAAACTTTGCCACGGCTGATGCGCCGCTCGGTCTATCAAATGGCAACGGCACTCTCCAACTCACGCGCGATCGGCTCAACATCACGCGTTTCCAAGGGGTAGTTGGAGGCGGCACCGTAACGGCTCGAGGTGGAGTCGTGTACCATCCCGCTCTGCAATTTGATCTTGCACTGGCCGGGCAAGGTATTCGTCTCCTGTATCCCGACGGTGTGCGCGAAGGCATCAGTACAAACCTCACGCTCACCGGCACGCCAGAGGAGGCAGCACTGCGCGGTCAAGTGAACGTCGATCAACTATCGTTCACCTCAGACTTCGACATCTCCAACCTGACTTCACTGGGGAATCAGGTCGAGGCTCCACCTTCGCGCGGTTTCGAAAACAACCTTGCTCTGAATATCGCAGTTAGATCCACTCAGAACGTGAATCTCGTTAGCAGAACCGTGAGTGTGAATGGATCCGCAAATCTTACCGTCACTGGAACAGCAGCGGAACCTGTTGTGCTCGGTCGAATCAATCTGACCGGGGGCGATCTGATCTTTAAAGGAAATCGCTATGTGTTGCAGAACGGGGTAATTGATTTCATCAACCCGACACGGACAGAGCCCAATTTAAACGTGAACATCACAGCGACGGTGGACCAGTACAACATCGGCATGCGTTTTGAAGGGCCGATGGAGAATCTCCGCACAACGTATTCGTCGGATCCAGCTTTGCCGCCCGCTGACATCATCAACCTGATTGCATTCGGCAAGACGCAAGAGGAAGCAAATGCTACGGCGACGCCTACAAATCAAACGGCTGAGCAAAGCATTGCTTCTGCGGTAAGCGGACAAGTTACAAGCCGCGTTGAAAAGATTGCTGGCATCTCGCACCTCTCCGTTGATCCCACATTGGGAAACAATCAGCAGAACGCTGGAGCGACCATCACCGTGCAGCAGCGCGTCACGAGCAAGATATTCGTCACGTTTTCAACGGACGTAACAAGCACGCAACGACAAGTAATACAGCTCCAATACCAAGCCACACCTCGTGTTGCGGTTAGCGGAACACGAGATCAAAACGGTGGCTTCGGATTCGATACACGGATCAGGCGCGAGTGGTAGACTGAAATTCCTGCCCTCGCGCGTGTTTCGCCCGCCTGCTCTGGTTTCGCTTATGCCTCCTATCAAAACTTTCAATGCCTCTGGATTTTGTTTTGAATTGTAGCTGTTCAGTTCTGCCGTTAACCTATACGTGCATTGCAAAGGTTTGCCCCCACACCTTTTCGAGGAGATTCATGCCGAACGAACTGCGCAACTTTTTGACGCTTACTTACGACGAGCTTGAAGAACTGAACTTGAAAGCCAAGGAAGAACGCAAATCCCGCGTTGCCATTGACAAGATCAAAGAAGAGCGACTGAAGTATCTCACCGACGAGAAGCGCATTAAGGCTGTCACTGTGATGTTCAGCGACCTTGAAGGCCGACTGCACCTCCTCGATTACGACAAGAAGTTCCTGATCAACAGCTATGACAATCTTACGTTTGACGGTTCGTCAATTCGTGGTTTCACAGCTCAGCACGAGAGCGACCTTCGCTTGGGTATCGACTGGGCTTCGTTCTACTGGGTTCCTTCCGACATCTTTGGCACCGGCAAGGTGATGGTGTTCGGCGAGGTAATCGATAAGCAGGGCACTCCTTACTCTGGCGATCTCCGCGGCGTTTTGAAGAACTACGCTGCTGAGCAGTTCAAGAAGAATGAGTACACGCTGAACGCCGCCAACGAGATTGAAGGCTTCCTCTTCAACGGCCGCGACGCCGAGCAGCAATACTATAAGACCGGTAAGTTCGAATACGTTGATGCTGGCGGGTACTATCACTCGCTGCCTGGCGACCCGCTTCGCACGTTCATCGACACAGCTGCTGAAGTACAGCGCGCAATGGGTTTTCAGAATGAGAAGGATCACCCGGAAGTTGCGCCTTCGCAGTTTGAAATCAACTATGCCTATGGCGATGTTGTTGCTGCCGCCGATCAGATCCAGCTTTACAAGCTCATCTGCCGTCAGGTTGCAAACAACATGGGCCTCACTGCCAGCTTCCTGCCCAAGCCTGTTGTAGGCGTAAACGGCAGCGGCATGCACACCAACGTTTCCGTCAGCAAAGGCAGCAAGAACACCTTCTGGGACGCCAAGGGCCTTGAGAAGATCAGTTCCTTTGCGTGGGAATTCGTTGATCGTGTCCTGACCGCCGGCAACGACCTGTGCCTCGTCCTCAACCCCAGCGTGAACGCCTATCGCCGCCTCGACCCGCACTTCGAAGCTCCGAATCAGCTAAAGGCTTCGGCTGTTGATCGTGGCTCGATGGTCCGCATTCCTATCGGTAACGAGAAGAGCGCCCGCGTCGAAGTTCGTGCCGTCGCTCCCGACGCCAATCCGTACATGGTGCTGTACTCGATCTTCAAGACCGGCCTCGACGGCGAGATCGCGAAGATCGACAACCTGCGCCAGGCACATCGCTATCTGCCCGACAACATCTACACGGCAATCGACAACTTCCGCGCTTCCGAATGGACAGGCAAGTTGTTTGGAGAAGAGGTTAAGGAACGTTATGCGGAACTCAAGCAGAACTCCGCCGACCGTTGCCCCCGTCTCCTCGGAACGATCGTGAAGCCCGCTGAAGTCCAGTTCCACCATGCGGTTTACAACCAGTTCCTCTGGAACGAGTTCTAGACGCGGGAGTGCCTACACAGGAAAGGCCTCAGCTCAAAGCTGGGGCCTTTTTATGTCGGGGCGTCAAAGCTGCTAGCCGTTATTCATCCTGTTTTTCGCTCGATTGATCTTTGTCCTCGAGTGTGGCCAATAACGAGGCATTCAGCGCCTTGCAGCCTCTATGACATCTGACACACACCTGCATTCCGCACGGGAGTTTTGCTCTCCTTCTGGGACGATGTCCCACCATAGAGGCGCTTTGCTGTGCCACTTCTTCTCTTTCGCTTTTCCTCATGAATCCAAGCTATGCGGTGCAGCAGTTTCGATCTATGACGAAAATCACAGCGGCCTTCGATTCTGGCGATTATCAGGAGGCAAGATGATCCCTTTCCCATCGTCCGAGAACTGTTGGTCAACGGTACGAGTTTCTTTCTTTCCTGTGCCGCGGTAGGCGTAAATGATCGCTAATAGCGGCGGAGAAAGCAGAACTCCCCAGAATGGAAACACGATCCCAAGCACCAAGGGACACGCCAAAGATGCCCAGAATGGCACGCGATTCTGCCTATGCATCAGGTACGGTTGCAGGATCAATCCGTCCACGACCGCTATGGCGACATACGCGCCCAGAAACCACAGCCACTCTGAAAATGGAGCGCCACTGAAAAGCATGGCGAGCGCCGGCCCTGCCAACGAGAGTAGCGGGCCGAAGTGCGGGATGAACTGGAAGGCTCCGGCCAGTACTGCCCAGAAGGGTGCCCAAGGTACGTGAAGCCAGAGTAGCACAACCAGCCACAAGGCTCCCACGATTAGTGAGTCATAGATCTGCGCTTTGAACCAGTTGCGCAGCGCTCCTAATGTCAGATTTGCATGATACTGAAACTGCATATTCCTCTATCTAAATCCTCTCGTAGGCCCACACCGCAATGCTACACTTCTTATAAGACTGCGGAATTGCGAGCGTGAAATGAAGTTTGGCGTCATTATTTTTCCTGGTAGCAACTGTGACCACGATGCGTATTGGGCCTTCAAGGAAGTGTGCGGCCAGCCCGCTACACTGCTCTGGCACGATTCGCAAGACCTAGAGAACTGCGATGTCATCGTCGTTCCCGGCGGCTTTTCCTACGGTGACTACCTGCGCACCGGCGCCATCGCGCGCTTCTCGCCTATCATGCAATCCGTTAAGCGTTTCGCTGAATCCGGCGGTCTCGTAATCGGAATCTGCAACGGCTTCCAAATTCTCTGTGAGGCGCATCTCCTCCCAGGCGTGCTGCTTCGGAATAAGACGCTCAAGTACATTTGTAAGCCCGTTCATCTGCGGGTTGAAAACACCTCCACACCCTTTACTCAAGGGCTAAATAACGGCGAAGTTCTGGAAATCCCCATTGGTCACGGCGACGGGAACTATTTCTGCGATCAGCCCACGCTTGAGCAATTGCACAAGAACGAACAGATCATATTCCGCTACTCCACTCCAGAGGGCGTAATCACTGAGGAAGTTAATCTCAATGGTTCGCTCGAGAACATTGCTGGAGTTTGCAATGAGGGTCGGAACGTGCTGGGAATGATGCCTCATCCAGAGCGTGCCAGCGAAGACGTCCTCGGAATGAAGGACGGTCTGCGCATCCTTCGTTCCCTCGTGGAGAGTGCCGCAGTCTCTCGGTGATGTATGAATCCTCGTCGCTCAGTTCGCAGTAATCCAAAGCAGCGGATTTCCGAAGCTGAAGCGTCTCGTCGTGATTCAGAGTTGCTCCCCATCATCGATAACTGGCTGAAATGCGCCACGATCAAGGCTGGGCATCACCTCACGTGCCGTCCAGGCTGTTCGCAATGCTGCGTAGGCGTATTCGCAATCGACCGCCTCGATGCGTTCCGGCTTCAGCGTGGCCTAAGCGAACTCGCTGATCGCGACTACGATCGTGCCCAACGCGTGTTGCAGCGCGCGGCAGAGTCGCTGGAACGCACTGTCGACTACTTCCCGGGCGATGTCGAGACTGGGATTCTAGATGACTCGGCCGAGGCACAGGAAATTTTTGAGGATTTTGCCAACGACGAACCCTGCCCAGCACTGGATCCCGATACTCGACGTTGCGATCTCTATTCTCATCGCCCTATGACCTGCCGCATTTACGGGCCCCCAGTGCGTACTGAGGGCGGCATCGGGGTTTGCGAGTTATGTTTTACTCAGGCGAGCGCTGACGACATCATTGCTGCCGAAGTTCCTCTCGACTTCGAAGATAAGGAAGCATCTCTCAACAGCCGTATCGAGCAGACAGTAGGCGAAGGAAAGACGATTGTCGCGTTTGCCCTGCTGGGTGCCTAGCCCGTTACCCTTCCCGCCATCTCCCGGCCAACAACCATCATCCCAATCTGAAAACGAGATTGTCGTTTTTCGGAGGAATGATGAAGCTATTTGCTGCAACTGCTCTCAGCGTGGCGCTGGCGTTCGGAACGATTGCTTGCTCCAACAAGTCCGCCCCGGATCAAAAAGCCGCTTCAGCGAACAAGCTGGACGACTCCCAGATTAAGAACAACCTCAAACAGGCCAACCTCGGAGACGTCAAAGTCGATGTTAACAATGACAAAAAGGTCGTGACACTCACAGGCGACGTGAAAAACGACTCTGCCAAGCAGCAGGCCGAAGACATAGCTCGCTCCAACGCAAACGGCTATGTCGTTGCCAACGAGATTGGCGTACGTCCTGACAACAACAGCAATGCCAAGAAGGTGGACTCCAAGACGGACGACGCCATCAAGTCGCATTGGAAAGCGCTTGAGGCCCAGAACAATTGGGGCAACCAGCACATCCGGACCACAGTAAAGAATGGCGTGCTCACGCTGAAAGGCGATGTCGATACGCCGGCGCAACGCGAATCTATCGAGCGCTCCGCCGCGCGCATTCCAGACGTTCAGCAGGTTGTGAACGAACTCAGTGTAAAGAACGCAAGCCGTTAGCAAGTGCACGAAGAAAGAGGCCGGATGCCTCCGGCCTCTCTGCAACTTCAATTCGCGCTAGTGCTGGAATGCTTCTTTGTTCACCAAGTAAGGCATTTGTGCGTAATCACTTCCCTCCAGCATATCAATCAGACCCTGCACACACCTTCCAGCCATTCCGACGTTTGGATCTGGATCCAGACGCGTAGCCACTCCACCGCTAGCAAAGTGGTGAAAGAGGCGGCAGCGGTCCTCTATGGAAGGGTCTCGCAAAGGCGAATCTGCTGGCAGCGGTTCACGTTCGAAAACATCCAACGCAGCTCCGGCGATCCACCCCTCCCGCAAAGCCTTTGCAAGTGCCTGCTCGTCCACCACCGGCCCTCGCGACGTATTCACCAAATAGGCGCTCTTCTTCATCTCTCTCAGAATGCGTTCGTTGATCAGATGATAGGTTGGCACCTTCGACTCGCCGTCGCGCAGCAATGGCACGTGCAAGCTCACGTAGTCAGCTTCACGCATACACTCATCTAGCTCTGCGTACCGTATCCAGTTCTTCCGGCGCGATACGCCCAACTCCTGCTTCAGATCCATTACCTTCTGCATCGACGCGACGAACTCCTCGTTCTTGTATGCAGCGTCGTAACAGAGCACGTTCATCTCAAATCCGGAGCATTTTGCGATCATTGCTTGTCCGATACGTCCGGTACCGATGATCGCGATAGTCTTCCCTGTGACTTCATCGCCCAAAAAGGGCAGATACGGATGCCACGATCCCCATCTGTTCTCGCGAACCAGACGTTCACTCGGCCACAGCTTTCGCGACACTGCCATGAGAATTGCAAACGCAAACTCGGCGGTTGCATCCGTGAGCACATCGCTTGTGTTCGTAAATGGAATCTTGTACCGATTGGCTTCTGCCCGATCGATGTTGTCAAAACCTACCGCGAGTTGAGCAACTCCTTTCAGCTTTCCCTTCCCTGCCGCGAAAACCTCCGCATCGATCTTGTCGCGGAGTGTTGTAATGAGCCCGTCAATCCCGCTCCGAACTTTCTCTAAAAGCACATAGCGTGGTGGTGCCTCAGGGCCTGGGAATACTTCAAGTTCATAACCGCGCTTGCGCAGGATGTCGAGACTTGGCCCTATATCACAAGTTGCAAATACCCGGAATTTTCTTTCCACGTTCGTTCTTTCCCCGTAGATCAAAGTTTGCTGCCCACAAAGAAGCCCGCTCGAAAGCGGGCCAACAGCATACAAATCAAGCTACAAAACGTTTTGGGTCGCCCACGCCTCGACTCGGTCCAGTGCCTTCTCGATGTTCTCAAGTGAATTTGCAATCGAGAACCGCAAATAGCCTTCTCCAAAGGCACCGAATGACGTTCCAGATAGGACAGCCACACCCGCTTGTTCAAGCAATGCGTCGGCTAGTGGCTTTGATTTCCATCCAGTGCCCGTGATATTTGGGAACATGTAGAAAGCCCCTTTCGGCACGCGGCAGCTAAAGCCCTTAATGCGGTTGATGCGCTCGGCGAAATAGTCCCGCCGTCTCTTGAACTCGGCATTCATCTGTGCCACCGACTCCTGAGGACCGGTGATCGCTTCGATACCTGCCACTTGGGTGAAACTCGCAGTGCAGGAATTCGAATTCGTCATCAGGCGTGCAATCTGCTGCGCAAGATCAGGACGCATGACGCCGTATCCCATGCGCCATCCGGTCATGGCATACGTCTTGCTGAACCCATCCAGCAGCACAACACGATCGCGCAGATCGTCATAGCTGAAAAGCGAGTGATGCTCGCCTTCAAAGATAAGCCTCGAATAGATTTCGTCGCTCAAGACCATTACGTCGTGTTCCGCGATGATGGCTGCGATGTCCTGTATATCTTCTTTGGTTAGTACGCCTCCCGTGGGATTCTGGGGGGAGTTGAGGATGATCAGCTTCGTACGTTCATTGACCAAGCGTCTGAGTTCGTTTGTGTCGAGCCTAAAATCCATGCCCTCGCGAAGTTGAATCGGGACTGGCTTTCCGCCCAGGAACTCAATCATTGACTCGTATATGGGGAACCCTGGGTTGGGATAAATGACCTCGTCTCCTTCATCGACCAACGCCATCAGCGTAAAGAAGATGATCGGCTTGCCACCCGGTACTACGACTACTTCATCCGGAGATACTTGGGTGTGCCGCGTGCGACCAATCTCCTCCGCGATGACTTTGCGCAGGTCAGGAAGTCCGGCACTTGGTCCGTAGTGCGTCATTCCATTGTGCAGCGCATCCACAGCGGCTTCCACGATATTTGCTGGAGTATCGAAATCGGGTTCGCCAATCTCCAGATGTACGATGTCTCTCCCCTTTGCTTCCAGGGCCCGCGCCTTCGCTAAAACTTCAAAGGCAGTTTCAGTGCCCAGGCGCGACATGCGCTGAGCTAAACGCAGTTCAGTATGGATAGCTTTGCTCATCACGAGCCTCCTGTACCCAACAGCGCTGCCGAACAGGACGAATCGAAACCATTCGGCCGCATCAAACCGCCGGTATTCTATCCCGCCCTAAGCACCTGTACCACCACAAAAAGAAAGAGCCTGCTCAATGAGCAGGCTCCATACACTTCGGAAACTCTAGCCGTGGATTTCGCTTTCCTCTCCAGTTTCGGAACGAATCACCTTGGCAACGCGATACGGTTGTCCCGAGTGCGGCTCGTGGAAGTGGCGCACCTGCAACTCTCCAAGGAGTCCAAGAGCGAGCATCTGAACGCCAGCCACCAACATTACGGCGCCAAAGACTAGCATAGGTCCGTGCTCGTCCATCACATTCATGTGCCGCACGGCCTTCTCAAACAGCATCCAGAGTGCAACCAGTGAGCCGATTCCAATACCGCCCATACCGATGCCGCCGAAGAAGTGTAGCGGACGCATCATGTACTTCAGCAAAAAGCGAATCGTAATCAGATCGAAAAACACCCGGATCGTGCGCGAAATGCCATAGTGGGAGGTCCCTCCCTCACGTTCGATGTTCTTGATCGGAACTTCGCAAACCTTCGCGCCATACCACGAGGCCAGGGCCGGGATGAAGCGATGCAGTCCTTCGCCGTAAAGCGGAATCTCCTCGATCAACTCGCGCGTATACGCCTTGTACGTGGTCCCAAAGTCATGCAGTTTCACGCCGCTCAGTTTGGCCATCGTCCAGTTCGCGCAGCGTGACGGGATGCGGCGCAGCCAGAGATTGTCGATGCGCTTCTCGCGCCATCCGCTAACGATGTCGTACCCTTCTTTGAGTTTGGCGATGAAGTTCGGAATTTCCGCGGGATCATGCTGCATATCGCCATCCATCGCGATGATGAAGTCGCCTTGGGCATGATCGAACCCAGCGGCCAATGCCGAGGTCTGACCGAAATTCCGACGGAGTTTCACGACGACAACGCGACTGTCCACGGCAGCGATTTGGCTTAGCAGCGGGAACGTGGCATCGCGTGAGCCATCATCCACAAACACCATCTCAAAAGGTTCGCCAACCTGCTCCATTACCGCCTTCAGACGGTCGTAGAGCTCGGTGACACTATCCTGCTCGTTGTGAAAGGGGACAACTATCGAATACTTAGGCACAATATGATTATATCCTGAACAGGATCAAACCTCAGACCTCAATCGGATTCGCCAGTCTCGATATAGTTAAGGTGATCAAGATCGGCAGCCCTCTTGCAGGACTGCCGCCGTACTCTCATCCGCTATTTCACAACCAGCGTCACGGAAACAGAACTTGAGATGGTCTTTGCCGAATTTGTACCTTTTACCGCGAGTTTGAACGTGCCCTTCGCCGAAGATTTCGTTCCCACCGAAAGTTGCGTAGTTCCAGAAGTATTGATCGAACTCGGCGAGAACGAATAGCTAGCTCCTCCCGGCAACCCAGAAACACTAAAAGTGACGAGGCCCGTGTAGCCGTTGTTCGGGGTCACAGTGATGCTGTAGCTCGCAGTTGTACCTTTGAGCACGGTCTTCGAAGTTGGTGATGCGCTAAGCACAAAAGCCGGAGCAAGATACGTATAGGCAGAACCCAACGTGGCTCCGCTGCCATCCGGATTACTCACGGCCACAGACACTGTCCCTGCTGCGTGCGGCGGCGTTGATGCTGAAATAGAAGTGGATGACAGGCTTGTCACCGTTCCTGCTACTCCCCCGAACGTAACGCTAGCTCCAGACTCGAATCCCGTCCCAATAATCGTGACAGACGTGTCGCCATTCGCCGTCCCCGACGTCGGAGACAAGCCCGTAATTGTGACCACGTTTTGCTGCGTGTACGCGACCGCGTTCGACATCTTGTTCAGGATTGACGCGCGCCCGATAGCCTCAACGTAGAACGTCTGCCCAGCCGTCGCGTTGATGGAGTTCAATGGCACTCCGTGAGTTCCAGCAGGGACGGTCGCTGCGAGGGTGAGGTTCTGGCCGTCACTCGCTTCATACACTTCGTAATGATCGACGGTCTGCTCGTTCCCTGCTCCCGTAAAAATCGGATTCCAGTTCAGGTTCGTGCCATCGGTGCTTGCTTGTAGAGTCAGACAATTGTCAATTCCTGTTTCAATCTCCGAGCCCTCGTCGTAGTCATTCCACGTCACGATTTGCAGAAATGGCAACTGGTTTCCCGGGCCATAATCGTTGTTGTGCACCATCTCGGCCATCGTCTGTAGCCATGTGTTTCCGCACTGCTGGCCCGTGACACTTACCGCAGGCTTCCAAGGTGCGAGAGTGTTATCGAATCCCTTCCAGGAGGCTCCCCATGGCTGCAGTTGCGGATACTTAGTCCCGGTGTCGTAGAAGTTGTCGAGGTACACCAACCCGTACGGATCATTCGTGCCGTAGTGATTTATCCATGCGAATCCGCCATCGCTCTCGACATGCGTGAACGCCCCAGCATTTCGGAAGATGAACCAAATCAACGGAGACCCAGTCGTGTAGGCATTCACATGCTGACGCAAGGTATGGAAGATCATAGTCCAGTCCGGCGAAGGATTCGAAAAGCACTCTTCACACACGAAGAAGAACACAACTGGACGTCCCTGCTGTGATGCAGACATACTCGCCGAGTCTACTCGCAAGTATGCTGGACTCGGAAAGTAGTTCGCATTCATGAAGTCGAAGTCGCTTTCAAGCACGTTCAGAATGCAATTGGTCTGGTTAACTCCGCCGCCGTTGTATGGACACGAGGCCGCGATTGATCCCTGATCCTCAGTGAGCGCAAACTGCATATTGCAGGTGCCTCCCGAGCATCGACTCTCCAGTTCACTCCTTACAAGTTCCGTTGCGCTCTCCTCAAGGCTGCGGTTGGGACCGTGCCAGTCAACGATAGGCCCCATGATGCCGCGCGCCTGCATGTCATCCATCTGAGCCTTGACCGTTGCTGGGTCGTTCGAGTTATACCCAACTTGCAAGTGCCCGTTGCACGAGGTACCTGGGCCGGTCGCAGTCGATCCCGGTTGCATGCAAAACCATGGCTGGAAGTGCGCGAAGATTGCGGTGGTTGCTCCGCTGTATTCCAGTTCCTGCATGTTTGCATGGCTCACATTGCCCGGCGCAGCATTGAATGTTCCGCTCGCGCCGTCCGACATTCCAGAAAATGCCCCAGCACAATGCCCGCCTGGAGTCGAACAGGCAGCTGTGTTATTCACCGTTTGAGCCGAAAGCGTGGTGGTCTGCGCTGACGTCCACGAAGACAGGAGCAGGAGCAGAACGGCGAGTGGGGCCCCGCTACATAGCTTGCGCATGAGTCAGCACCTCTGGCGAACTTGGAGTCTTGGCATATTACTTCAAGGTTTATGACCAGAATGGGTCGCTTAGAACAAAATATCGTCTTAGTCAGTACCATCAACGCATGCCGTGAAACGCGCTTCCATGTCACGCTCTAACTCATTTACGATTTTTGAATGAGACATCTGCGTTGCGCTCTGATTCTGTCGCTGGTTGCGACAACCTCGTCTTTTACTCAAACCGGACCATCTCCGAAGAGTTCTCTCAAGACCTCCGGATTCGCCGTCGTCGAAACACTCGCTGTCGATGCGACCGAAGCGCCGCGTAAGGTCCTGCACGTGCAGCTCACAATCCCAGCAACACCTGGAGATTTTGTCCTCGTCTATCCCAAGTGGATCCCAGGGAACCATCGCCCCACAGGCCCTGTTGTGGACACGGCAGGAATGTACTTCCATGTTGCTGGCCGTCCACTCACCTGGCACCGTGATCCTGCAGACATGTACTCCTTCCACGTCGATGTTCCCAACGGTGTCACTGAAATCAACGCATCCTTCGACTTTCTCAGTCCGGTCGATCCTCAGGTCGGATTCAGTGCGAGTGCCTCAAGTACCGATAAGCTTGCCGCACTCGGTTGGAATTGCCTTCTGCTATACCCTGCCGGACGCGGATCTGATGAAGTCGGAGTGAAAGCATCGCTCAAACTTCCTTCTGGATGGCAGTGGGCCAGTGCGCTCCCGTCATCCTCCAGTGGAAACGATGGCGTTGAGTTTTCACTGGCTTCACTCACCACACTCGTCGATTCACCCATCCTCATTGGCCAATACCTGAAGAAAATTCCGCTTCAATCGGGTCAGAAGCCTTTGCATGAACTCGACATGGTTGCCGACTCCGCGGCTGCGCTAGAGATAACACCCGCGCAGATCCAGAGCTTCAACAACCTCGTGACCGAGGCCCATGAACTCTACGGAAAGGGACACTATCGCGATTACCACTTCCTCCTGACCCTGAGCGATCACATCAAGCACTCGGGTCTGGAGCATCATGAGTCAAGCGACAATCGTGTTGGAGAAAACTACCTCACCGATCCCAGCCAGTGGACGCTAGAAGCCTCTCTTCTTCCTCACGAGTTCACTCATTCATGGAACGGAAAGTATCGCCGCCCTGCCGGCTTGGCAACCGCCGATTTTCAGACGCCCATGCAAGGCGAACTCTTGTGGGTATATGAAGGCCTCACTACATACTTCGGATACGTGCTGGCAGCGCGCAGCGGTCTCGCTACTCCAGAGCAGTCTCGTGAGCAACTGGCTCTCATGGCAAAGGCTGATTCCATGCAATCCGGACGCAATTGGCGTCCGTTAGAGGACACGGCTACCGCCGCACAGATCCTCTACGATGCGCACCGTGAGTTCAGTAACTATCGCCGCGGCACCGACTTCTATAACGAGGGCGCGCTGATATGGCTAGAAGTCGACACAATCATTCGGCAACAGAGCGGCGGCAAGCGATCGATAGATGACTTTGCACATATCTTCTTCGGCGGCGAAAGCACAGCCCCCGAACTGCATACATATACGGTTGAGGACGTTGTGAACTCGCTTGAGACGGTGCAGTACTTCGACTGGCGCAACTTTCTCATGAACCGAATATCACATGTAGCCGATAAGCCCGCTCTCGCGGGGATCGAGAACAGTGGATGGAAACTGGCTTACACCGATCAGCCAAATGCCATCGATAAATTGCAACACGGTGGCACCATAAACGCCAGTTCTTCGCTTGGCATGCTGCTCTCTAAGGATGGCGCGGTTCTGGATGCGATTGAGGGCGGCATAGCGGCGAAACAAGGAATCGGGCCTGGCATGCGTGTCGTCGCGGTGAACGAGCGGAAATACACAAGTGAAGTTCTGCTTGCAGCCATACGCCAAGCTCAGCAAACACATAAGCCAATTCGGCTCTTGATTGAGAACAATGACTACTTCCGGACGGTAGCGCTGGAATACTACGACGGCGTACGCCATCCACACCTGGTCCGCGACGAGAGCAAGCCCGACCTGCTGACCAGCATCCTGAGGCCGCATGCCACAGCATCAGCGTCCGCCGCGAAGCACTAAAGCACATCCCACTCCGGCGAATTCTTCTGCCGGAGTGGGAACTTGACCTACTCGGGGCGCAGTTCGTATAGAGCAGTTCGCCCCAAGATGAACATCGTTCGTCCGTCCTTGCCACCAAACGCCACTTGGATCGGCCTCTCTGGAACGTTGATCGATCTCGTCAGCTTCCCTTCCGGGTTGTAGACGTACACTTGGCCCGCGACCAGATATACGTTGCCTTCGCCGTCGGTTGTAACGCTCTCGCCACCATCGTTGGCGAACAACTTCAGGTTCGTCATCGATCCGTCGAGCGCCACGTCCGCCTTCCACGTCATCACTTCGGACTCGCTGGTGAAATAGAACGGCTTTCCAGGCACAACGGGCTGGAGCGCAAATGCGCGCAACACGTCGCTGCTCTTCACTCCCCAGCTCGTCACTCCTGTCACGAATCCCTCAGTCGCAGAGATGAAGGTGGTCTTATCCGGCGATTCGTACTGACGCGTGCGCGCCAGCGGAAGCCCTGTCTCGCTCCGCTGCAGAAGCCATTCTCCGCTCGGCAATACAGCATTCATCCCTTGCCGGGGAACAGCCGAATCAGCCGGCAGAATTTTGACTTCGTTCCCCGGATCCTCCGGCTTGAACGTGTACACGACGCCTGTGTCAGCCGACGAAACCACCATCACATTTCCGGTCTTATCAATAGCCAGATTCATTGGATCGAGCGGTGCATCTCGCACAATGGACAATTGTTTTCGCTCTACGTCCCAGCGGTAAATACGCTGCCACTTAGCGTCGACGAAGTAAAAATCTCCATTCGGCGCGACAGCTCCGCCGGAAGCGCTATAGAAGCCTTCCGCAACCTTTTCTAGATGCGTATGTTTCTCGGCGGCAGGCTCGTCACCACGTATCACTAGCGATGCAAACTCTCGCTGCCGAATCTCGGCTCCACTCGTTTGATCGTAAACCGCGTCATCGAACGACACCTTGCTGTTGCTATCGCAATGCAAGTTTAAGAATCGAATGTCATGCGACCGCGACACCTTTACTCCCCAGCGAAATGGCTGGAACGAGCTAATAACGCGATACATATGCAGGTTCGCAATTGTTATGTTGCTCGAATTGTCGATCTCAAGCGGTAATGCAAACCCGCTCTCGCCGCGCTCTTCCTCTGTCTGTAAGGAATACAGCTT
Source organism: Koromonas humicola (assembly GCF_059726255.1). Lineage (NCBI taxonomy): Bacteria > Pseudomonadati > Acidobacteriota > Terriglobia > Terriglobales > Koromonadaceae > Koromonas > Koromonas humicola. The sequence continues at coordinate 1,753,410 of NZ_AP040873.1, read as the reverse complement.
CCAGTTCGACACATTGTGTAACTGAACTTCATTGCGAACGTGGTGCTCACTCGAGACCTCGTACAACCTGCCTTCAGTCGTTGTGTCCGAGATCAGCATTCCAGCCTGGGCAAAAGTATCCGGTGTCCAGATATCGAAGAACGTTCCACCTCCGCCATTCGTTACCCAGAGACTTGGGTATTGGCCGTCCCAGCGCTTAGTGAGATCCGGATCGGCCGTGTGATTATTGTTGTACGGGTTACCTCCACTCCCGTGTCCGCCGAGGAATCGCACATCGTTCATAAGTGAATTCGTACCGGCCATCCACTTCACACCCACCGCACGCGGATTGATTCCGTTCGTATTCACACCGATGCTCACTACGACGTTCGTTCCCTCTCGCGGCGCTTCGATCACTGGCTTGGGATTCCCTACCCCCTGGAAAGCCGCCGTGCGATTAAGAAGCGTGATTCGCGTCGCACTCGGATGCATCCCGATAAGCACCGTGTCCCGAGCCAATGTGAGAGTGTCACTGACGATGTAGTCGCCAAGCGGGATATAGATGGCCTTGTGCTTCGCGATTGCATTCCGAAATACCACGGTGTCATCCGTTACTCCGTCACCCTTCGCACCGAGATCGCGAATGTTGACCCACGAAGAGACGGGCGGCAGCGGCAGCAGGTCGGACTTCACATCTTCCGGCATCTTCGGTAGCGGGCTGGCCGAGTACGCATCCCGCACCTGCGGTATTTCCCGTGGATTCTCGAACGTGAGTCCGTGCGTGAACGCCGTAACGCGGTAGATCTCTGCGGGCGCGGTCATTTTCTTGCCACTCTCGCGCAACAACGCAAAGACCGGGGTCTTTCTGCAGACCACATCTTCCATATTGATCTGCGTACGCGGGTTCTGCTCGAGACTGATGACGACCCCGGCCCGACTCACATCCTCCATTACGCTGTCTTTGATCCAAAGCTGATCCGGATAATCGCCGTCAATCGTCACCGCGAACGGCACCTGCCTGAAATGCGCACGGATAAGTGTCAGGCCAGCCTCTGTCTCCCGAATTGCTGCCTCACTCTGGCCCTCGAACCAGCTATCTACGACCGTTGTCTGCCAACCCGGAGAAGTCTTCCGTGTCCAGATCCCATACTGACCGCCGTAAAACCTGAGGTCCTCCAGCGCATTTCCCGTGTTGTGCACTCCAGCAATTCCAGAGTGCAGACGAAAGTCCATGTGGGCCAAGAAGCAGTGTTGCGCCCATGTACCCCGAATGCCGACTGCGCCCGGATTTCCGGCCCCAACTTCTATGTCAATATTTGAAATTGCCGAGTAGAACGTGCCCGGCGTCGCATCTGGTGGACGCTCGCCTGCGCTCAGTTTTGCATCCGGTCGTCTTCCGGCAAAGAAAACCATGTAGTTCGGGTTTCGCGCATCTTGGTACCCCGGAGTGCTCTCTGCGAGCACAAATACCGGACGATGCGCCCCATAACCGATCAACCGAATAGAAGGCCAAACATAAACAGTCTTCGTGATCCGGTAACGGCCTTCGGGGATAAACACCACCCCGGAGTTCGCTGTCTCCTGTACCTTGTTGATGGCTTTCTGAATTGCCTCGGTGGCGTCCGCCGTACCATCAGCCTTGCCGCCGAACTGTTCGGCTGTTAAATAGACAGCTTTGGGGTCACTAGGCCGCGATGTGTAGTACGAACCTGCCCACGCACACACCGAGAACGACAGGATTCCTATAAGTGCAAATATTCGTGTCCGCATAAAGTTGGCATGAATCATAACACTCGCGAGTCTCTGGATAACTGGTGCGGAACTGACCTCACATCACCCGATAACAAGGCACAGCCTAGTAAGTTCGCATCTCACTGGACATGTATGGAATGTGTCGCTCGTGGAGGTCTGGAACGCACGCATTTCAGAGACGCACTGACAGGAACTCTTGACCGACTGGGGAGAAGGAACTCGTAGCCGCAGCTTCACCTCGTTCTTCGTAGACGGTTTACGTGCGGCGCAGATGGTCCAGCTCTTTGTCTCAACGCAATGAAGATAGAAGATTACGCAATGATCGGCGACGGTGAGACCGCCGCTCTAGTCGGACGCAACGGCTCGATCGATTGGCTGTGTTGGCCATATTTTTCATCGTCCGCGTGTTTCGCTCGCTTGCTTGGGACAGAGAAGCATGGATATTGGCTACTCGCCCCCAAGGACCTTGAGCACACGCATTCAACCCGCTGCTACCAACCGCAGACTCTCATCTTGGAAACAACGCACGAGACCAGCGAAGGGGCCGTGAAGGTCGTCGACTTCATGCCAGTTCATCGCAAGCACTCTCGTCTAGTCCGAATCATTACGGGCCTTCGCGGCAAGGTGTTGATGCTGAGCGAACTGGCTGTCCGGTTCAATTACGGCAACGCAGTACCTTGGGTAACGCGCACACCTACGGGGGTGCGTGCCGTTGCAGGTCCTGACTCGCTCACGCTTGAAACCACCGCGCCTCTTACCGGAGAGGACCTAAAGACCGTCAGCGAATTTGAAGTCTCAGCGGGCGAAACCGTGTCCTTCGTCCTTACCTGCGGAACCTACGGCGACTACCGCGAACAGGACACGCCTGCGCAACTTGATCCGGCGGAAACCTACAAAGAGACGAAAGAATTCTGGTTGAACTGGAGTTCCGCATGCACTTACCAAGGCAAGTATCGCGACATCGTCGTGCGCTCGCTGATCACGCTGAAGGCCCTCATCTTCGACCATACGGGTGGCGTCGTCGCCGCACCAACCACGTCCCTTCCCGAAGACATCGGTGGGGTGCGCAACTGGGATTACAGGTACTGCTGGTTGCGTGATACAACATTTACCCTGCTGGCTTTGATGAATGCAGGCTATTACGACGAAGCAAGCAACTGGATGCATTGGCTACGTCGTACAATCGCGGGAAGCCCCGATCACGTGCAAATTATGTACGGCATCGCAGGTGAGCGCATGCTGTTCGAGCGCTCGATGCCCTGGCTCCCCGGATACGAGAATTCTTCTCCTGTACGCGTCGGCAATGCAGCTTCTGAGCAGCTACAACTCGATATTTACGGCGAGGTACTCGACGCTTCCTATTGGAGTTATAGCAAACTAGATCAAGTTCCCGAGGGCGACTTTGCGCTCCTGAATCTCCTTATGGAGCACCTTGAAAGCATCTGGGAGAAGCCTGATCACGGCATATGGGAGGTTCGCGGCGCGCCTCAACATTTCACCTACTCCAAGATGATGGCTTGGGTTGCGTTCGACCGTGCTCTCAAGATTGCTGAGCACGGCAAGCTGAATGTGCCCATAGCTCATTGGAAACAGATTCGAGACACCATACACAACCAGATTTGCGAACGGGCATTTAATCGTGAGCTGAACTCATTCGTACAATCCTATGGCTCCGATCAACTCGATGCTTCGCTCCTGCTGATGGCTCTAGTAGGTTTCCTCCCACCGGAGGACGTTCGCGTTCGCAGCACTGTCGAGGCGATCGAGCATCATCTCATGCAAGATGGACTGGTTCTTCGCTACGACACCTCCAAAACCGATGATGGCCTCCCTGGCTCCGAGGGCAAGTTTCTTGCATGCAGTTTCTGGATGGTGGCGAACTTACAACTCATCGGCCGCGAGCGTGACGCAATGAACCTATTTGAACGCCTACTCTCAATGGCAAACGACGTCGGTCTGCTCTCAGAGGAGTTCGACACCGTCCGTCATCGGCAAGTCGGCAACTTTCCACAGGCTCTTTCGCACATCTCTCTCGTGGGTGTTGCTTCCCTTCTCACGCATCCTGAACGGCTACAACGACACCGGGCTGGATTCGATCGACAGACATGATTAGCCCTCACAATAACAAAGCCGCACTAGGCGGCTTCTAACCCGAAGATTTCTGGTAGCCCCGGGCAGATTCGAACTGCCGACCTCCGGTTTAGGAAACCGCTGCTCTATCCAGCTGAGCTACGGGGCCATCGTGGGTAACGGCTGCCGAGCGGCATACCGCACGTAGGCATTGTAGCAATGTTGCGGAGTTGCTGTCGCTGCGGAAAAGATGCCCCTGTTCCAATCCACGTGGATGTGGAACAGTTTTAGATGGTGCGCCAGGAAACGGTGGCGTCCTTTGGGGTAGCTACGTGGTCAGGCGACTTGTCATCTGGGTCATCGTTCTTATCTGGTTCCTCATCCCCGACCTCTGATGCATGCTGCGCGATCACCTCAACACGCGATGCGGTCCATTCACCGCTTCTCGCGTCAACCAGCGCTGTCACTCGCACTTCGGTACCGGGAACCAGCGACTTGCGCGCAGGCTGCAGCCGATCTCCTGAAGGAACCGCGGCATCGTACACAATAGCCGCTCGCGTCAGAACTACGCGCCGCACGTTTCCATCACGCCCCATCAGGTATACCGTCCCACTCGAACGCTCGCCCCGCGGGGGACTCACAATCTGCCCGCGGAAGGTGCCCTGCGCTCCGGCCCAGAGGCCTGAGGTAGCGAGCATGACCCAGATCAACGACGCAAACACCAGACCTAACCCTCTTCGCTTCATTCCCCATACGATGCTGGCGTAGGAAATCCGGTGCGCCATTTCACTGCAATTTTCAACGGCAGCTCCCGGCCTCCCGGGGAACCAGCACACAATCATCGATTACGCCATGAAGCTTCTCACGTCTTGTATCATCAAACGGTTATGAACCTGTTCGACTCGATTCAAATTCGTGATGTCGTGTTTCGTAACCGCATCGCCGTTTCGCCAATGTGCGAGTACTCAAGCGAAGATGGCTTCGCTAATGATTGGCACCTTGTTCATCTCGGAAGCCGTGCTGTTGGAGGCGCAGGAACCGTCATTACCGAAGCAAACGCGGTACTCCCTGAAGGACGAATCAGTCCTGCCGACCTTGGTATCTGGAAAGACGAACACATTGAAGGCTTGGCTCGGATCGTCAATTTCCTGCACAAGCACGGCGCAGTTGCTGGAACACAACTTGCCCATGCCGGATTCAAAGCGTCCACAGATGTGCCCTGGCGAAATCACGGTGGGCCAGTTCCAGTCTCCGAAGGGGGTTGGCGTCCGACCTATTCCTCCACCGACAAGGCGTTCAGCCCTAATTCCATTCAACCGGAAGCCCTTACCGTTGAAGGCATCGCGCGCATCACCCGAGCCTTTGCTGACGCTGCAGTTCGCAGTCTGCAGGCCGGCTTCAATCTCATTGAAATTCACGGAGCTCATGGCTATCTGATCCACGAGTTCCTATCTCCCCTCGTGAATACCCGAACCGATCAGTACGGCGGAACCTTCGAGAACCGCACTCGCATCGTGCGTGAGATCATCGAAGCCACTCGCAAAGTCTGGCCTGAGCGCCTTCCCTTGTGGCTGCGAATCTCCTGCTCTGATTGGACCGAAGGAGGATGGACTATCGAGGACTCCATCGCACTGGCGCGGCAAGTTAAGCCGCTCGGAGTCGACCTTATCGACTGCTCCTCTGGCGGCATAGTACCAAAAGCGAGAATTCCGCTCGGCGCCGGATACCAAACTCCGTTTGCCGAACGTATCCGTCGCGAAGGCGAAATCCTGACTGGAGCCGTAGGCATGATTACGTCGCCTGAACAGGCTCAGCACATCATAGGCACTGGCCAAGCCGATTTCGTCCTGCTAGCTCGTGAGCTCCTCCGCAGTCCATATTGGCCACTGCACGCGGCCCACGTCCTCAAGCAAGAGGTGCATTGGCCCGATCAGTATGTGCGTGCCCGTTTCTAGGCCTCTTTTGGTAGCACAAAAGAAAACACGCTGGTCTTTCCAGCGTGTTTTCACTTTCTGGACCACATGGCGTCTCTACCACGTGTTGTAAGGAGTTCCCTCCGTCGAAACCCCGGGGCTCCCGCTATGCACGTCCACAATGCCCGGCTCTGTCTGGTCGATAGCCAGCAACGAGTCTTCCTGCACCGGAACCCACGTCTCGGTCGAATTCGTCATTGGGTCCTTCGGCACTGCCTTGATGTAGCCAGCCTGCACAAGGTCCTGCAACGACTGCGGTGCCTTCTGCTTGTCCAAGGTGTACTGGTCGATACTGCTACGAAGGGTAAACAGGTCATTGCGCAGTACCGCCTCTCGTGCGCGCCACACCGAGTGCTGGTAGCTTGCAGCCGCAATCGACGCAAGGATGCTGATGATCGCGATCACAATGATCATCTCGATCATTGTGAATCCCGCCATCTTTCCCCGTCCCGATCGCTTCAGTTTCATTTGCATTAGTTTGCCTTACCAGTCCGAATACTTCGTTCCATCAAGCGCGGTGTCTTTGGATTTTGTGTACACGTCAAACACCGACTGCCCTCCCCACGACTCAGACGTAGGATCATCCTGCATCGAGCGCAGGCCCCATTCGGTGCTGTGGGTCATCGGATCTACCGGGATATGGCGCAGGAAGCGGACAGTCTTGCCGCTAACGTCCACGCCCTTCACCAGGGTCTCCAAATCCGGCGGATACCCTTCGCTTCCCAGCTTTGTTTGAAAGGCACCGCGGTCGGCAGCGTCTTTGTAACGATCAATGGCATCTCGCATCTGCCACAGCGCTGCGCGAAGTTCCTTTTCCCGCTCGCGCTTAACGACAGTGCGCGAAATTGGCAGCACCATGGTCGCAAGAATCGACATGACCGCGATTGCCACGATCAACTCGACCAACGTCATCCCGTGCTGCCCTTTTCGTATCAACATCCAATCTCCTACCGCACGTTGACGATTGCCTGTGAGCCGCTTGCCTCAATCGCGCCCATGTTCGGATCGCGTAGCGTTGATTTGCTCACAGTCAGCGTTCCCTGTCCCGCCGCCTTTGCCACAAACGTTAAAGTGAACATCGGTCCAGACGGAGTGATACCATTCGACCCCGGTGGCCTCATTAGCGACACTTGCAGTGTTCCCTTCTCTGCGTCGTCGCGATGCACCAGCGCCACCGCTGCACCATCTTTTGAGAGCGCCCCCGCATTCGAGACGTTTAAAAACTGCATGACCTTTGGGTCATAGCTGACCTGCACAGGCACGGTCAATACATTCTGCCCGCCGTTCAGCGTCACATTCACCGCGAAGGTTCCGCCAGTGGACTGGTTAACCATCGGCGGATCGATACTCAACACCGGCCCTACATTCGTCGCCTTTGCTGGAGCGATACTTCCAGCCGGAATCACAGAACCCGCGCCAGAGACGCTTGCACCCGCGGGAGCATTCCCCGCCAACTGCGGGTTTTCGCCTGCCTGTCGGGGCGGAAGTGCCGACGTCGGCACACCACTCGGAACCGCCGCTGGCGCAGCCGGTGTCACGGTTGCCGGCGCGTTTGCGAGTCGCCGCACCTGAACCACGTTCTGCGTGCCAATATCGACAGGTCTGATGTTCAGGTCCTCAACATCGAGACGGCGCACTACGTGAGGCATCAAGGCGAATACGGTCTCGTTGTCAGTCTTCGTTTTTTGCCCTTGCCCGAATAGATACTTCAAGATCGGCACCTGCGAAATCCACGGCAACCCGCTCATGTTCTGCACGTCATCGTGCTCCAGGATGCCGCCAATCAGATTGACTTCCCCATCCCGCATGCGCATTTCGTGATCGATCTTGCGCTGACCAATAACAGGTTCCGTCAAACCACCAATCGTCTGATAGCTATCAATCGCAGAAACTTCGATCGAGAGCTTCATGCTCACTTCGCCGCTGCTGTGGATGTGTGGCGTCATTTCAATGTTCACGCCCACGTCCTGATACTGGAACTGCGTCTGCGTCAGCGCCGTCGCTGTCAAAGTAGAACTCGATGTGCCAACGGCGATCGGCACGCGTTGACCAATTTTCAGCGTGGCCTTCTGACCATCAACGGACCGCATCTGCGGCCGCTGAATCACCTTCGTGTTGCTGTCGTTCATGAGGAACGCGACACTCGAAGATGGAATCGACACGGCGAAGTCACGTGCCGTCAGACTTGAGAGATCGTTCAACGTAAGGCCAGAACTTGTTGTGGTACTCGAACCCGAAGTTGTCGAGCCGCTCGTTGTAGTTCCGCTCGTGACGGAGGGGCTCTGGAACGTAATCGTCGGATTCGTCGTTCCACCCTGGAATGGATACTGGATACCAAGCTGCTTCAGCTTCGTTTTGCTCACCTGCATCACGACGATATCAACCAACACCTCGGACTTTGCCTTGTCCAGGTTATTGATCAGCAACTCGGCCAGTGCCACCTGGTCCGGAGTTCCGCGCATTACGATGATGTTCTGCGATGGGAACTGCTGCACGCGTTCCACGCGCAAAATCGTACGAATCAGGTTTGCGACGTCCTGCAATTCCGCCACGGTCGAAAAATTGTTGAGGTAGAACGTCCGCAGCACCTGCTGTTCGATATCCTGCCGTTTCTGCTGCGTGTCCTGCGCCACATAAATCGTGTTTGGGGTTACCACCCGCCAGAAAGTACGAGATTCCAGAGCCACGACTTGCAGTGCCTGATCAAGCGATACCGCGGTCAGGTCGATGCGAATTCGACGCGAGACATAGTCGGGATCGAACAGCACATTGATCCCTGCCAACTTGCCGATCGTCTCATACACCGTCTTCGAATCTTCGGCGAGTTTTAACGTCAGCGGCGTCTGCGAAATCGGGGCCAGTTGTACCGGCCCCGCCACGTTTGATGCCATCTCGCTCAAGCCATCTTGAGCGCGGGACGTGGGCGGAGCAGTCGACGGTTGCTGTGCCTTGTCGATCAGTCGCTGCGTACGCTTGATTTCCTGTTGCGCGATCCCGCTTGAGGGATCGATTGATGCGGCGAGCTGAAATTCCTGCATCGCTTGCTGTAGCTTGCCCGCGTCACGAAGTACCTGCCCCTTGTGGACATGCGACGATGCCGCGAGAAATTTCGTTCGCTCGTACGACGACCGCAACTGCACGTCTTCCGGATGCAGATCGTAAGCCTGCTTGAAGTACTGGTAGGCTTCTTCGTACTGCTGTCTGGCTTCGGCCTGCTGTCCTTTGGAGTAGAGCGATTTCGCTTTGTCGGCAATTGCAGGAAGCGTAGAAATGATGGCTACCAGCAGGACCAGGCAACCGCATTGGAACCGTTTCATCGCAATCCTTTAAGAACGGGATTTCCCTCCGCGGGCTGCGCCCTGAAGGTGGCCCGCGGCTGCGGGCAAAACTCTTTCTTCACCGGGCCGATTATAGCATCGGAGCTCAAGTCGTTAGCCCTGCTCTCTTCGCGTGCTGTGTTAGGATACTGAATTCGCAACATCGCGCAAGTGCGCTCCGAATTGAATCATTTTCTTTCACTTAGCAGGAATCCAGCATGGCCCGCAATCAAACGCAACTGACACAGCCGAACAAGCCAAAGAACGTTAAGCGCGACCCCGTCGCCAGCGGCGAACGCGACGCCTGCATGAATCGCACCGCTGGGCATGACTATTTCCTTCTCGAACGTTACGAGGCCGGAGTCGCCCTGCGCGGAACCGAGGTAAAATCCATTCGGGCCGGACAAGCCAATCTGAAAGACTCCTACGGCATCGTCAAGGATGGCGAACTCTACCTTCTTAACGCGCACATCGGCCCATACGCTCCCGGCGCCCAGTTCAATCACGACTCTCTACGCACTCGCAAGTTGCTTGTGCATCACGCGGAGTTACTGAAACTGCACGCCAGCATTCAGCAAAAGGGGCTCACCCTCATTCCAACCCGCATGTACTTCAAAAACGGGCGAGTGAAAGTGGAAATCGCGGTAGCGAAGGGTAAGCAGCTCTGGGACAAGCGCGAGACCGAACGCCGTCGCACGGCTGATAAGGAAGCTCGCGACGCAATCGCGCGCGGCCGCAGATCTTGACCAGCACAGGCCCCGCTGACTACGTGTCATGCCATGTTTCGAAATACGAAGATCCGAAGCGAAGCTGCACTATAGAAAGATCAGTTAGAGAGGTTTGAATGAACATAGCACTATCGTCCAGCAGTCCCTCCGCAATCCAGACCGAACTCCTTGTCCTCGCTGTAGCAGACAAGGGAGACAAGACTCCTGCCCCCGAACTCCTGACCACCGACTCCAAGCTGCAGAACCTCGCTGCAGCGCTCATTTCGGCAAGCGATCTTACCGGCAAGTTTATGGAAACCGTGTGGCTGCTCGCCCCGGTAGGAATTTCCGCTAAGCGCGTGCTCTTCGTGGGAGCCGGAAAGCGGGACAAGTTCTGTACCACCGAACTCCGCAAGCTGGCGGGAACGGCTGCTCGTGCGGCCAAGGCCAAGAACATCAAATCCTTTGCCCTTGTACTTCCCGAGATAATCGAGATCCCCGCCGCTGCCCAGTCCGCAGCCGAAGGCATCATCACCGGCAACTTTGATGTGGACACTTATCGCAGCGACCGCAAGGATCAGCAGCTCACGGATGTGACTCTCGCCTTCCCGGCCAGCGCGAATGAAAAAGCCACTGCTCAGGCCGTGACCGAGGGCACGATTCTCGCCGAATCGCAGAATCTCACCCGCAGCCTTGCCCTTGAGCCCAGCAACCTAATGACCCCGTCCATCCTCGCTGACCGTGCCAAGGCGATGTGCGCTGAATCCGGCCTCGCATGTGAAGTCTATGGCCCCAACAAGCTCCGCGAATTGAAAATGGGAGCCTTCCTTAGCGTATCCCAAGGTGCGGGAGAGGAGCCGCGCCTCATCGTCATGCGCTACGAGCCAGCCAGCGCTCCGGCCTCACCCGTGCTTGGACTGGTTGGCAAAGGGATCACGTTCGATACAGGCGGCATCAGCATCAAGCCGTCTGACGGCATGGAGAAGATGAAGTACGACATGTGCGGCGCGGCCACCATGATTGGAGCCATGCGCGCTATCGCTCTTCTCAAGCCGAACGTACGAGTCATCGCAGTCCTCTGCGCCACTGAGAACATGCCTGACGGAAAAGCCCAGAAGCCCGGCGACGTCCAGTTTGCGATGAATGGCAAGTCAATCGAAGTCATCAATACCGATGCCGAAGGCCGCCTCGTTCTGGCCGATGGTCTCTGCTACGCTCGCCAACTCGGAGCCACGCATCTGATCGACGCTGCTACGCTTACCGGAGCTGTTGTGATCGCGCTCGGGTATCACAATGTCGGACTCTTCACGAACAATGAAGACTTCGCCGATGATTTCCTTGATTCGACAATCCGCGCGGGAGAGAAAGCGTGGCGCTTGCCCGTAGATCAGGATTACTTCGATCACATTCGGTCTGAGATCGCAGACATCAAGAACACCGGCGGACGCTACGGCGGCGCTATTACGGCGGCCATGTTCCTCAAGGAGTTCGTGGAAGACAAGCCGTGGATCCATCTGGATATCGCGGGTACAGCGTGGCTTGAGGAGAACAAAGCTTGGATGCCCAAAGGTCCGAGCGGGGTAGCAGTCCGCTCGCTTGTGGACTTCGCCCAACACCTCGCGCCCAAGAAGTAGCACTCTGATTGAAGGGGCAGGACAAATCCGTCTTGCCCCTTTCATTTGAAAGAGTGACAATCAGGCAAACACATGGAAACCGCACCGCCGAGTGAAAGTCGCGAATTTGTTGCCTGCCACGAACTGCGTATTGGTGACCTCACCACGCAAGTTCGCGTTTGCATATATCGCCGTCAATCAGACGGTGCTCTCATTCCCGAGCAGAGTCACTTCATTAAGACCGCGATTCAGTACCTGCCCTACTCGGCAAACAAGCCGTACTTCTGCGACCAACAGGCTTTGATTAACGAATTACACTCCACGATGATGGGCTTCTACGATCAAGCGATTCGCAGGGGATACAAGCTATCGGAGAATTGGCTTGTACCGAATACCTCTTATCGAGAGCCTCGCAAGTAAAGCACGGGCAGCCAGCATCCCCCACCCGTGCTCTGAATTCTCCTCCTACATCACAGCTGGAGCCGGGATTCCCATCACTGCCATGCTCGCAATCAATTCCCTGCGGACTACCGCTGCGGTTGCCAGCAGCAGCGACTTCCTCTCCGGATTCTCTTCCGTGAGAATGTGGTGCTTGTGGTAGAAGTTGTTGAATTGTTGCGCCAATTGGAATGCATGCTTGGTCAGCGCCGCAGGCTCTGTTGAGGCGATACACTGCTCAATCACCTTCGACGTCTGCCCAGCCGCGAGCCAAAGCGACCACAGATCGTCGTTACCGTCGAAAGCATCTGCCGCGATCTTTGTATTCAGCGCGTCTTCGGGCGCAATCCTTCCCTTGCGGAAGATGTTCGTTGCCCTCACGACTGCGTACTGCACATACGGACCGGTTTCGCCCTCAAACGACAGTGCCTCGCGGAAATCGAATGCGATCACCGATTGCTTGGTGAATTTCAACATGAAATACCGCAGCGCTCCAATTGCAATCTGCCGTGCAATTTCGCCACGCTCTGCGTCTTCCAACTCCGGATGCCGTGCATCAACCTCGGACTTGGCCGCCGCAATCAGCTTATCAAGCAGATCGTCGGCCTTTACCCCAAAGCCCTTGCGTCCGGAAACTTCAATGTAGCTGCGCTGTTGATCTTCCTCGCTTACGGCATATCCCATTTCCATCGCGCACCGCGGCGTTAGTGCGACCATCTCATAGCTGAAGTGCGTATACCGCGCAGCCTCTGCTTCGTGTCCCATCAGCAGAATCGCCTGTTTCACCGTTTCCTGCGGATCGCTCTGCCTCGCGTCGATGACGTTGTAGATCGCACCCACGCCCCCAAAGTGCGGAGCTCCAGGCTCTGTCTGCTTCGGATCGCAGGAGATCCATACCGGGCGCCCATCGCTGTATTCGTAGAACTTGCGGTACCCGAAATCCACCCCGAGCAAACCGAACTTCCACATGTGATACGCGATGTCCTTGCCCACGTACCCCACCGTGCCATTCGAACGCACAATCACCTTCGCGTCTTCATCTGGGCCTTCTGAAACAATCTCGTCCTTCGAGGTGCGAGCGCGAGTCATCACCCAGCAGCCTTTGTTCTTTCCTCGTTCCTCGAAATAGATGACTTTCTTTTCCTTCAACAACTCAAAAGCACGCGCCCAGAAATGCAGATGAAGGATGTCGCTCTCCTGCGGCAAAAAGTCGTATTCGATGCCCAACCGCTGCATCGTCTCCAAATGCCGCCGCAGCACGGCCATAGATATCATTTGCGCGATCTCGGCCGTCTCGTTCCCTCCGACTTCTAGTGAGTGCAGAGTGTCGCGCCTGATCTGCAACCGTGCCTGGTCTTCCTCGTACCAGGCCGAAACCTTTGCATACAGATCCCAGCAGTAATAATCGAAGCGGTCGTTCCCAGCAATCAGCTCCGCGGTTTCCTGCTTGGATAATTTCGCCACATGCTGAAAACCGACAACCACATCCGCCACCTGCACGCCCGTGTTGTCGATATAGTTCTGCACGTCCACGGCATACTTCGCCGCGCGCAATAGACGAACCAGCGTGTCACCCAATATCGAGTTTCGTAAATGTCCTATATGGGCGGCTTTGTTCGGATTGATCGAGGTGTGCTCGACCAGAACTTTGCCTCGCGCAGCTTCCGCCGCCACTATAGCCGTAGCAGCTCCGGGCTCAGGAGCGGCCAGAGTCGCTGCCGAGGTATCCGCGGTCACCGGATCGCTCGCGGCACCATCGCCCGCAACACTCGACACAGGTTCCTGCGCCGCCTTTGGGCTAGAACCCTCCTGCGAGGGCTCATCCTCTCCCTCAAGCATCAGTGCCGCGGCAACGCTCCGTTCCAGGCGCGCGTTGATGTACCCACCGCCGGCAACCTCGAATTTCGCGAAACCCTCCGGCACGGGCATCTCTGCCACAATCTCTTCCGCGATCTTTCTCGGAGCCTTGCGCAATGTCCTTGCCAGCTCAAAACACACGGGGAGCGCAAACTCGCCGAATTCAATCTTCGGGGGCTGCTCGACCACGATGTTGGCCAGCACAATTTTGTATTTTTGGTTCAGGAATTCGCGAACGTGCGCGATCAAGCGGTTCTGTAATGAGAGATACACAGCATTCCTTGCATGCCAACGGCAGCCCGCAGGGTCACCGTGGAGAGTAGTAATACTCTGATTGTAAGGGATGCTAACTTTCCGTGCTGCTCATTGCATAGCTCTCTGTCACGGGAGGTACGGGCTAGGCGGCCTTCTTGTTATGCACTGCCACCTGCATCGGCAAAAACACAGAAAAACACGTACCCGAGCGTCCCGGTGTAACCGAGCTGTGGATTCTCATTCGGCCACCGTGTTTCTGCACGATCGCCCGAGACACCCAGAGCCCAATTCCAGTACCGTGCTCGCCCTTTGTCGTATAGAAGGCTTGGAACAACTGCGACCGATGCTCTATAGGAATCCCCGGACCGTTGTCGCACACAATCACCCGAACGCCCTCTTCCCCAGTGTCCCAGCGGCGAGCGCAACGCACGCTCACTGATAGCTTGTCGCCCTTCATGGCCAGGGCATCCATTGCGTTCACGATGAGATTCGAAAAGACCTGGCGCAGTTCGCCCGGCGAACCCATCACATTTCCGTCATACGAATACTTCTTCGTCAGCTTTATGCCAAGCGTCTTCGTTCTGCCTTGATACAGCGTCAGCACGTTGTCCAGCAGCTTGGTAACCTGCACCGATTCCCTGCTATCGGCTGCGCCACGCTGCATGCCCAAGGTCAGCTTCGCAATTTCAGAAACTCTCTTTAGTTCCTCGTACGCGATATCGACGTATTTCCGGGCCTCGGGGCTCAGTTCGACCACATTTCGCAGCAGATACAAAATGTTTCCAATTGCTTCCAGCGGATTATTGATTTCATGCGCGACAGTTGCAGCCATCCGGCCTGCAAGTGCCAGCTTCTCCGCCTTCTGCAACGCTTCTTGGGCGCGCTTGTGTTCCGTGATATCTCTCGCAATCGTCGACGCGCCCACCAATCGCCCCTGGGTATCGCGAATCGGCGAGATCGTCAGTGCCACGTCCAAATGCCTGCCGTCCTTGGTTACGCGAACGGTCTCGAAGTGGTAGATCCGCTCCCCACGCTTCAGTCTGCTCAGAATGTGGTTGATCTCATTCGGACGATCTGGGGGCAGCAGCAGAGTGACTGATTTTCCAATCACTTCCTGCCGTTTGTAGCCGTACATCAGCTCCGCCGCATGATTCCAACTCGTGATGATTCCGTTCAGCGTCTTGCTCAGGATTGCATCGGAAGAGTCTTCCACGATGGCGGCCAGCAATGCTGCAGGTGGTAGCTCTTTGGCGGTCTGCTCCGCAGCGGCGGCTGACTCACCTCCACCATTCGGCATCTGTCCCAGCAACTGATCTAGCGTGTTAATCAAGGTCTCAGGCCCCTCGCCTTTACCAATAAAATGATCCGCGTACGTCAGTGCCTCCTCGAAGTTCGTGGTTCCAGATAGTGAAACCACTGGGACATGCGGCTTTAGCCGTTTCATTGCCGACACCATGCCAGCAGCCGTCGTGCGTCCCAATAGGTGATCTGTCACCACAACATCGACGTCATGCATCCGAAACAGATCCATCGCCTGCTCGCCATTCGTGGCAATCAGTGCTCTGAACCCGGCACTTTGGAGCACCAGCTCCCTTAGTCGTAGTCCCGAAAGCTCGTCATCAATCAGCAGTACCGTGCGCCTTGCGCGCTCTGTCGCTATCCCGCTCACCCGAGTTCCATCTCCTGAGGGTTCTCCTTCACGAACCTACACACTCTCCGACCAGTCCTGTGTACCTTCGTTCAGGGCTCTCCTCGTACCGCACCTGAGCAGGCAAAACGCAACACCACGTCGCTTCCAACGAAGTGCAGTACGGATAATGTGATGCGTTCAGGCCACTTTAGGGCAGCACTAAATTGCCATCGATCCCTTACTCCCGCTCATTTTTGCGATTTGCGAAACTCTCAACCACTCCGGTCATCCCATAACATCTCCAAAGCTCGGGCGCTCATCGGTTTGACCCAATCTCTCCCGCCTCCTATATTTGAAGTTCGGGCCAAATTGCCCTTTGGACTAGTATGCGCATTGCCTACCTCGACTGTTTCTCTGGAATAAGTGGCGATATGTTTCTCGGCGCGGCCGTGGATGCCGGTGTTCCACTGGAGAAAATACAGGCGGTCGCCCGCAACCTCGGCCTCGACACAGATGTGCACTCACATCGCGTCGAACGTGGCGGGATCGCTGCCACCAAGATTGACGTGCTCGTTCAGGGGCATCCCGATGAACCTCTCGACCTTGATGACCACCATCATAAGCATGCGCACGAGCACCACCATGGGCATGATCACGAACATGTGCATCAGGATCACCCCCATGAGCACGATGATGAACACTTTCATGAACACCCGCACGAGCACGACTCTAAGCCGCACATCCACCGTGGCTTAAAGGAGATCCGCGCCATCATCGCCCAAGCTGCCATCAGCCCTACAGCTAAGGACTTTGCAGTGCGGGCCTTTGAGTTGCTGGCCGAAGCTGAGGGGAAGATTCACAACAAGCATCCCGAGCTGATCCACTTCCATGAAGTTGGCTCCGAAGATGCCATCATCGACATCGTCTGCTCTGCCATTGCCATCGAGTCACTAGCCATCGATCGCTGGTACTGCTCTGCTCTCAACGTTGGCGGCGGGACCGTCAACTGTGCTCACGGCGTTTTACCTGTTCCTGCACCCGCGACAGCGGAGCTGCTGCATGGTGCGCCCATATTTTCCTCGGGCATTCAGAAAGAGCTGCTCACCCCTACTGGCGCCGCTCTCCTGCGTGCTCTCGATGTCCGCTATGAACCGCTTCCGCCCATGGCCGTCACCGCCACCGGCTACGGAGCTGGCGGGCGCGATATTCCAGGTAATGCCAATGTTGTACGTCTCCTGATAGGAGAAGCGACCACCGTTCCTGTCTCGCGCATGACTCCTACGACACAGCAATCCACCTCTGAGGCGAACACTGTCATCGTGCTCGAAGCCAATATCGATGACATGAACCCTCAGCTTTTCTCCTATGTCCAGCAGAAGCTGCTCAAGGCTGGTGCGCTCGATGCATTTGGCGTCGCGGTACAAATGAAGAAAGGCCGTCCAGGCATCCTCATAACTGCGCTCGCCTCGCCCGCCGATTCCAATGCTCTCACCCGCATCCTGCTGACCGAAACCACTACTCTAGGCGTGCGAATGCGTACCGAGCAGCGTTCCACCCTCGAGCGCGAGCACGTCACCGTGCAGTCTCCTTGGGGGCCAATTCGAGTCAAGCTTGGGCGCCTCGATGGTGAAATCGTGAACTGCGCGCCCGAGTTCGAAGATTGTCGCACCATCGCGGAAAGCGCCGGAGTGCCGCTCAAGACCGTTTTACAGGAAGCGATGCGTTCGTATTTCGCTTCCACAGCCAATTCGGCGCAGGCTCCTGATAGCAGTGCGTCATGCGGCGATATTCCTAAAAGTATTTTGTCCTGATCGAGAGATTTGTATGAGCGAACCACGCAAGAAGTTCTATATAACTACGCCGATCTATTACGTAAATGCGCGGCCCCACATTGGCCACACCTATACAACCGTGGTCTGCGATGCTGTTGCCCGCCGTCAGCGCATGCTCGGCAACGATACCCTTTTCCTCACCGGAACCGACGAGCACGGCCAGAAGATTGAGCGTTCCGCGGCAGCCGCTGGCAAGACTCCGCAGCAGTTCACCGATGAAGTCAGCGCCGAGTTTCGCGGTCTGTGGGACCGGATGCACATCAGCTACGACAAGTTCATCCGGACGACCAGCCCCGAGCACAAGCGCGGCGTTCAGGCCATGTTCAAGCTCCTGAAGGATCGCGGCTACATCTATAAGGGCTCATACACCGGCCAGTATTGCGTATCAGACGAACTGTACGCCGACGACAACACCCCCGGCACGCCCTGCCCAGTCTGCGGACGCCCAACCGAGACGGTGCAGGAAGAGAATTACTTCTTCAAGCTCTCGGCCATGCAGGAACCGTTGCTCAAGCTGTACGAAGAGAATCCGGACCTGATCTACCCCGAGACTCGTCGAAACGAGGTCATCGCCTTCGTTAAGAGTGGTCTTCGTGATCTTTCCATTTCGCGGACCACGTTCACGTGGGGAATTCCGGTTCCAGACGATCCTTCGCACGTCATCTATGTGTGGCTCGATGCCCTTTGCAACTACGCGACGGCGGTAGGTTTCGGTTCCCCCGAAGCCGCTGACCAGCAGAAGTATCAGCATTACTGGCCCGCCGACGTACACATGATCGGCAAGGAGATTGTCCGATTCCACTGCGTTTACTGGCCTGCGTTCCTAATTGCAGCCGAACTGCCACTGCCTAAGCAGATCGTTGCTCACGGCTGGCTCCTGTTTGAAGAGAGCAAGATGTCCAAGTCGCGCGGCAACATCGTTCGCAGCGAGACCATTCTCGATGTGCTCGGTGCCGACGCCCTGCGTTACTTCCTGTTCCGCGAAATCGCGTTCGGGCAGGACGGATCCTTCTCGTTCGACGCGCTTGTTCAGCGCTTCAACAGTGATCTCGCCAACGGCCTCGGCAACCTCGCCAGCCGCACTCTGTCCATGATTGGTCGCTACTTCGGAGGAGAAATTCCCTACCCCAGCGCCACCATCGGACACACGCCTGCCGAAGCTGCCATCAGCAAGCTCGCCGAAGAGACAATTACCGAGTACAACCGCCTCTTCGATGCCTTCCAGTTCTCGCGCGCGCTCGAAACTCTCTGGACGCTGCTGAGCGCCGTTGACAAGTACATTGTAGAATCGCAGCCTTGGGCCATAGCCGAAAAGGACGACCGCGACTCCCGGTCACGGCTGGCGACGGTTCTCTACACCTCGGCTGAAGCCCTCCGCATTATCACGGCTCTGGCTCATCCCATCATTCCCGAGTCCACAGCCAAGATTTTCACCCAGCTCGGACTCCCCGATATCGCCAAAACTGACCTTGGCACAATCAAGTGGGGCCAGTTGAACGTAGGCACACGCCTCGGCAAGATCGAACCTGTTTTCCCACGCGCCGACAAGAGCGCGATCGAAAGGATGCAACAAATGGAAGAAGAACGTAAGAGCGCCGCAGCCAATACAGCTGCACCTGCAACGCCGGCCCCCGCGCCTGCTCCTCAGGTTGCTCCTGCCGCTGCGACGCCCGCTGCCGTACCTGCTTCTGCACAGGCAAATGGGTACATCAGCATTGACGATTTCCTGAAGGTAGAGCTTCGCGTAGGAACAGTCCTGACCGCCGAGAAGGTCGAAAAGGCTGATAAGTTACTGCGCCTGACCGTGGATATTGGTACGGAAGTCCGTCAGATTGTCGCCGGAATTGCAAAGGTCTATGCTCCGGAGGACCTGCCGGGGCGCAAGGTCGTCATCGTTGCCAATCTAGCTCCCCGCAAGCTCCGTGGAATCGAATCACAAGGCATGATCGTAGCGGCCTCTTATGGTGAGGAGGGGCTCCCGGCTCTGGTCAGCGTTCCCGCCGAGACCCCGAACGGCGCACGCCTGAAGTAGGGACATCCCTAGGAACTTCTGACTCTCCGGTCTGCGTCAGCGACGTGGACCGGAGACTTCCCTCTCCCCCAGCAATTCGCCGTTAAGAAGACCTCTTTTCCCGTAAGAGCCACACACACCTTTTCTAAACCTGCTGAGGTTTGGCCGATCTTTCCCTGAACATAGGAGGAAATCGATCACGTATGTAGTATCGTCGCAGTTGATTTGCAGACCTCATTCATCTTCACAGAGAGAAATGTTTACTAGACACCTGACTCGCCGAAACATACTCATCCTCTCCGGCGCTGCACTCCTTATCGCACTGTTCGCCATTCAACTCCTCACTTCCACGTTCCAACAGTCCATCACATGGGACGAAGACGATCACATCTTCGCCGGATACATGTCATGGAAGCATGCTGATTACGGATTGAACCCGGAGCATCCGCCTCTGCTTAAGCTGGTGGCTACCGTGCCGCTCCTCCATATGCAGTTGCACGTGCCCCACCTTCAGAATCGTAATTTCAAGCAGGAAGCGTTCCTCAGCGGCAAAGACTTCCTCTTCAAGAACGACGCCGACTCAATCTTGCGTCGTACACGGACGGCAGCCTCCATCTTCGCCATCGTGCTACTGATCACCGCATTCATTGCCGCCAACGAAATGTTTGGCTTGACGGCTGCCTTCCTGTCTCTGGTGCTCCTCGCCTTTGATCCCAACTTCCTCGCGTTCGGAGCCATGGTTGCGACCGACACAGCGCTTTCGTGCACGCTCTTCGCGACCATATACGCCCTGTATCGTTATGTGAAGCAGCCCACCATTGGCAGACTTCTGATAACAGGGCTTGCCGCGGGCTTCGCCCTGGCCACCAAGCACAGTGCGATCCTCCTGCTTCCCATTGTTATACTTCTTGCGTTTACCGAACTATTCCGCGCAAAACAGGATCACCAAGTCCGCAATACCGCCTCGGCAATCGCCCTCATGAGCGTGATCGCCGTATTTGTGCTCTGGGCAACCTATGGCTTCCGGTATTCGGCGCGGCCCACGGGGCTTCCACTCAACCCGACTTTTGCGAGCTACGTCCCCATACTGTCTCGCGCTCGCGAAGTTGCTCTCTTGTCCTTCGTGGCTCGCTGGCATCTGTTGCCTGAGTCGTATCTCTATGGATTGGTCGATGTCCGATTCATGTCCGACTTCTACCAAACCTATCTGTTAGGGAAAGCCTATCCGCACGGACTGTGGTACTACTTCCCTGTCGTCATTCTCATCAAGACAACCGTTGGCCTTCTCGGACTTTTCGTCCTGACGTGCGTGGCGTTGGCTATTCGTAAGCTTCGCGTGTCGCGAGAAGTCATTTTCCTCTCCATTCCGCCTCTCGTGTATCTGCTCGTTGCCATGAGTTCCGGAATGAACATTGGAATGCGCCATATCCTCCCGATGTATCCTTTCCTCATTGTGCTGGCGGCTGCGGCCTCCGGCGTTCTGATCCGCCAGCATAAGGCATGGGCCTTCGTGGTAGGGGCCCTCGTATTCCTGCACATTGCCTCTTCCGTGCGCGTCTATCCCGACTACATTCCGTACGCGAATGAATTCTGGGGAGGTCCGTCGCAGACTCACAAGCTCCTCAGCGATTCGAACGCCGATTGGGGACAGCAGCTCAAGTTCACGAACCGCTATCTCAATGATCGAGGAATCAAGGACTGCTGGTTTGTTTACTTCGCGGCAGGAGTAGTCGATCCGAGCTACTATGGCATCCCCTGCAAGCCTCTCCCCACAGCTAACACCTTCTGGCTTAATCAACAAATAGACGTACCGCCCGCCATCGATGGCCCGGTGCTGGTCAGTGCAGGCAATCTTTCCGGATTCGAGTTTGGCCCCGGCCCCACGCTGAACCCTTACGATGAATTCCTACGTAGGCAGCCAAAAGATGTTATCCACAAAGCCGTGTTCGTGTATGAAGGACACTTCGAGCTTCCACTCGGCGCGGCACTCGTACACACGCAGAAAGCTGGAAATCTCATGGGCGAGAAGCGGTATGATGAAGCTCTCGTCGAGGCTCAGGAAGCAGTTCGTCTGGCACCCAATGCCGTGAGCCCACACGCGACTCTCGGAGACGTCCTCACCATCCTGAAGCGGGATACCGAGGCCCGAGCCGAGTATCAGACAGCCCTTAGTCTCGCAAAAACCATTCAGCCCGAATTTCAGGTCGGATGGGTTTCAACCCTGGAACAAAAGCTGCAAAAGATTTAAGCCAAACTGTAGCGAGCACCCCACTCAAGCCTGCCTCTGACTTGAGTGGGGTAGATTTTCCCTAGAGACACCCAGCGCTTTCGCCTCCCAGTCCCCTTCCCGTATCATTCCATTTATGTATCTCGATTCGCACGCCCACTTGGATGGTTCTCAGTTTGCCTCTGACCACGAAGAAGTTATTCAACGCGCATTTGATTCTGGAATCCGCGCACTTCTCGCTATCGGCAACGGCGAGGGTCCTGATGACGTGGCCTGCGCGATTCCCTTCGCTGAGAAACATCCTTGGATTTACGCATCGCTGGGCGTGCACCCTCACGAAGCTCGCCTGCTCACGCCCGAGCACTTGGTGAATATAGAGCGCCTCGCGGCTCACCCGCGCGTGATCGCCATTGGCGAAATCGGACTCGACTACTGGTACGACTATTCGCCTCGCGACATTCAGCAGACAGTTTTCCGCCAACAACTTGAGCTCGCAGCCTCTCTCAAGCTTCCCATCCTCATCCACTGCCGACCAAGTGCCAACAGTGACAACGCATGGGACGACCTGCTCGCCGTTCTTCGTGAGCAATGGGCTTCTACAGGGCTTGGTGGGGTCATGCACTGCTTCACCGGAAGCCTCGCACAGGCCCAGGCCTCACTCGACCTCGGCTTCATGTTGTCCTTTGCCGGAAACCTAAGCTACCCCAAGGCGCAGAACATTCGCGACGCTGCCGCAATGGTGCCTCTCGGCCGCTTCTTCCTCGAAACTGACTGCCCATACCTCGCACCGGTTCCTTATCGCGGAAAGCGCAACGAGCCCGCCTACGTGGTCGAAACCACCCGCCATTTTGCGGAGCTACGTGGCCTCGCACCCAACGAGGCTGGCGAACTCGCTCTACAGAACTTCCTGCGTTTCTTTAAGCTCAAACAGTAATTAGTGGTATTCGCTTCCGTAACGATCGTGATGATG
The DNA here is from genome assembly GCF_059726255.1 of Koromonas humicola. Taxonomy (NCBI): domain Bacteria; kingdom Pseudomonadati; phylum Acidobacteriota; class Terriglobia; order Terriglobales; family Koromonadaceae; genus Koromonas; species Koromonas humicola. The sequence goes on along the minus strand of NZ_AP040873.1, from coordinate 1,730,779 downwards.
TCGCTTATCTTCTGGGACCGGCACCGCAATTCCGCCATCCATTCGTGGAATCCCAAAGTGCCCGCTCAAATGCAGCAATTCCAGAGGCGAGATTGAGCCTGCAACCGAAACGAAGTTCAGCTGCCGTTCGCCCGCAAAAAGCACAGCGATATTGGTGATCGCTCCGCGGTCGAGTCTCAGCCAAAGGTCCGTCCCCATCCCTCCATACTCGCGGCGGTGCTTGCTCACCAAGTGTTGCCATCCCGCCTCGCGGTATTGATTCGTGATGAACGCCATCAATCTCGCATCGCACGTCACTCTTCCTGGGAAGCGGAAATTGTGCACGGAGACACCGCTCACTCCGGCAATCACATGCCTCAAGTCGTCATTGTCCCGATCCATTTTCGAAACCATAACCAGCATTGAGTGATCGAGTGTGAACTCGGTCTTCTGCGATGCATACTGCCCTAGAGCTTCGATTCCTTGCGGTACCCATTCACGTGTCTGAACTGGAGGAGGTTGATACCCTCCTTGCCGCGGTGCCGGATACGGCTCTTGAGGTGGTGGGTATTGCGGGTACTGCGATTCTGATTGGGGATATTGCTGCTGAGGATACGGCGACTGCTGCGGATAGGGCTCCTGGCCCTGCTGTGGATACTGCTGAGTTGAGGGGTATTGCCCAGCCGAAAGATATTGTTGCTCTGTTGGGTATTGCTGCCCAGTCGGATACTGATCTGACGGATATTGTGCCGTCGCCGATGATTGCGACTGCGCTGATGGATAACCCTGATCTTGAGAGGATGGATAGTTCGGATTCTGCGATGCAGGAGGATAGTTCTCCTGCTGAGACGCATACGTTCCGTCCTGCTGCGGCGGATAATTGTGAGCGTCAGGCTGGCTTTGTACCTGTGAAGGCGGATACAACGGCTCTTGGGGCGGATAACTCGGCGGAACCTGTGTCTGCGACTGAGGATAGCCCGGATACTGCGATCTCTGCGGGTCTCCCGATTGCTGCTGTGGGTATCCGCGTTGCTGCTCTGTCGTGTAGCTCTGATCCTGTGATGGAGAGGATGAGGACTGCTGTTGAGCGGCCACGTTCACAACCAGAGCCCCACCAACGATCGAGAGCCAAAGAACTTGGGAGAGCCTCATCTCGTGTACCTCTTAGGAACGGACGTGGCCACCAGCCACAACCGTGGATGTTCTCTAAAACCCACCCGCACTCGATTTGTTCCGCGAATTACTCCAAGAACTTTCAGCGCCAATCGCACCAATCCAAAAAGAAAAACTGCGGTGCGCTCACACAAATGTCGGAGGCAGTTCATGGGGGAGCATAACCAGTCCATACCGGATCTTGGCAATTCATCTAAATCTCACCGCTCGGGTGGCGCCTTCAGAGGGCTCTTTATAGCGGCACTGATTTCTCTCCCCTTCTGGGGATTACTCATCTACTTCGTCCTACGTTTCCGATAGATCGAAAACAAATGCGCCCACTCAGGGGCGCATCTCCGGAATCGTTGGCCTCTACTCCAGCCCAAACTCCTTCCAGCGTTTTGCGATACGTTGCTTCACATCATCCGACATCTCGACTTCATCCGGCCACGGACGATGAAAACCCTCGGTGGACCATTTGCGCGTCGCGTCGATGCCCATCTTGCTGCCAAAGTTTGGCAAGCGCGAGGCATGATCCAGCGTGTCAACCGGCCCAAGTGTGAACTGAATATCGCGCTCGGGGTCGATATTGTTCAACGCCCGCAACGTTACTTCGCGCAAATCCTTGACATCGCAATCCTCATCCACAACAACAATGCACTTGGTGAACATCGCCTGACCGAGCGACCAAATGGCGTTCATCACCTTTCGAGCCTGTCCCGGATACGATTTTCGGATCGAGACAATCATCAGATTGTGGGCCACGCCCTCTGGCGGCAGATGAAAATCCACCAACTCGGGAATCATCATTTTCGCCGCAGGCAGGAAGATTCTCTCCACGGCGAGTGCCATCCACGCGTCCTCTTGCGGAGGCTTGCCTACGATCGTAGCGGCGTAGATCGGATTCTTCCGGTGTGTGATGCACTGCACATGAAACACCGGGTATAGGTCCTCGAGCGAATAAAATCCGGTGTGATCGCCAAATGGCCCTTCGGTCTTCAATTCGCCGATATCGATGTATCCTTCCAGCACAATTTCTGCATTTGCTGGAACCTCCAGATCCACCGTCTCACACTTCACCACCTCGACCGGCTTTCCCCGCAGGAAACCCGCGATCATGTACTCCTCGACCTCCGGTGGTGCTGGCACGATAGCCGAGAACGTCAGCCCCGGATCAGTCCCTATCGCCACGGCAACCTCCATGCGCCCATTGACGGGCTTGCCTTGCACGGCAATACTCCCGCCACCGCTGCGCGCCATGATGTCTACCGAGGAAGTCCGCCCGAGCGTTGGACCATCCGCCACAGCGGCACGCATCAACTCACGCTGATGCTCGGCCGCGTTCTTGTGCCTCTGCCAGTGCATGCCAGTTGTCGTGCCATCGTACACATGCATGCGGTACATACCGATGTTGCGCTTCCCCGTACGCGGATCTCGCGTCATCACACACGGCAGCGTTATGAAACGTCCGCCGTCCTGTGGCCAGCACTGAAGAATCGGGAAATCCAGAAGCGAGAAGTTCTCCTTCTTGATCACCTCTTTACAGGGGCCGCTCGATACGCGCTTTGGAAACACGCTGCCCAGTTCAGCCAGCATTGGCAGCATCTTGATCTTTTCCAGCAAACCTTGCGGGGTCTTCACGTCCATCATCTGGTGAATGCGCTGGCCAATCTCATCCAGAGAGTTAGACCCAAGCGCCAAATTCATGCGCCGCTCTGATCCAAACTGGTTGATGAGTATCTTGTGGCCCGGATGACCTTTGACGTTCTCAAACAGCAACGCCGGACCACCTGGTCCGTGCCCGTTCCGCGCGCCCCACTTCGACACCCGATCCGTTATCTCGGTTACTTCAAGAGTCGGATCAACTTCGGCTTTAATGCGCTTCAGTTCGCCGGCTTTCTCAAGCGCTGATATCCATTCACGCAGGTCGTTATAGGCCACAGGCACTCCAATACTGGATTTCAGGAACGATTATAGAGGGAACTCTCAAACCTGAGAACGAGAGAGAACACAACAAAGGCGCGGATTGCTCCGCGCCTCGTGTCGGACAACCGAATGCCTACCGATACTCTTCCATGATCTTGTCTAGAACGCTCTTAGGCGGACGCGTTACGTCCTGTGGCAGTTTCACCAAAGGCTCGTCTGCCAAGTTCAACAGAGACGTAAAGCTCGGCTGATTGGGATTTACATAGAATAGTCCTGTCAGCACTTCGTTGTTCTCGCGAGCCTCGGCCAGTCTCTTCAAGGCTGCAATCCGATCGGTCGGGTTGTAGTCCTCCTCCAATTTGCTCAGGTGCATCCTCGAGCCATCGTGCAGGGAGATATCGATGCCGCTTCCCTCTTCGTACTCGACATCGATTTCTTCAAACGAGGGCACGAAATTGATGTCCTGCAGCGGTTCCTCGTGATCCTTCATGAACTTGTAGCTCTTCGTCGAGCCTTCATGGTCGTTGAAGGTTACACAAGGCGAAATCACATCCAAGAGCACCGTCCCATTATGTACGATTGCCGCCTTCAGCAATGCCAACAACTGCTTCTTGTCACCAGAAAAGCTGCGAGCCACAAACGTAGCTCCCAACTCGATGGCCAGCGCGCAGGTGTCAATGGCAGGCAATTCGTTAACTACGCCAGTTTTCAGCTTTGAACCCACATCGGCAGTCGCCGAGAACTGTCCCTTGGTGAGGCCATAAACGCCGTTATCTTCGATGATGTAAATCAGCGGAAGATTGCGCCGCATCAAGTGAGCAAACTGTCCCATACCAATCGAGGCAGTGTCCCCGTCACCGCTCACGCCGATGTAGAGCATCTTGTGATTGGCAACGGCAGCTCCTGTCGCTATCGCCGGCATGCGCCCGTGGACGGAGTTGAAGCTGTGCGCCCGCCCCATGAAGTATGCGGGGCTCTTCGACGAACAACCAATTCCACTCAGTTTCGCAACCTGCTCGGGTTCAACACCCATCTCGTAAAACGCGTCGATAATACGTTCAGAGATGGCGTTGTGGCCGCAACCCGCGCATAGTGTTGACTTGCCTCCGCGGTAGTCGATAACGGAGAGACCAATGCGATTTGTCTTAGCGGCTGTAGAAGTGTTCGGTATGGTAGCCATTACTTCCGCTCCTGCGACACATTCTCTTGCGACAGAATGCTGTCTGTTACAAAACGCGCTTCCAGCGGATGGCCGTTGTAGTGGCAAACGCTACGCAATCTCGACGCGTCCTCGCCCGCAATGTCCATCTTGATCAACTGCATCATCTGCGCATCGCGGTTCTGGTCGATCACGTATACGCGTTCGTGCGCGCTCACAAAGTTCTGTACATCCTTGTTGAACGGATAGGCTCGCAGGCGGAGGTAGTCAGCCTCGATTCCCTGCTGCCTTAGCTGATCCAGCGTTTCCACCATTGCCCAGTGCGATGACCCGTACGCAATGATCCCCACCTTCGCGCCCTGAGCCTTATGCTCCAGCACCGGCCCAGGAACAATGGTTCGCGCCGTTTCCCACTTACGATTCAATCGGTCGAGGTTGTTGACGTAATCATCTGGACGTTCTGAGTACTGTGCCTTCTCATTGTGTCCGCTGCCACGTGCAAACCATGCGGCCGAGGGATGAAGAGTTCCTGGCACGGTACGGTATCCGATTCCGTCTCCGTCTACATCCTTGTACCGCGCGAAGCTCCCAACCTTGTCGAGTTCTTCTTTGCTGAGCACCTTCCCGCGGTCAAACGGCTTCTCGGGATACTGGAACGGCTCGCTTACCCAGTTATTCATGCCGATGTCGAGATCACTCAGCACAAACACCGGCGTCTGCAGGCGCTCGGCAACGTCAAACGCTACCCCGGCGAACTCGAAGCATTCAGCAGGTGATGACGGCAGCAGCAACGGATGCTTCGTGTCTCCGTGGGACAGGAACGCCGTTGCGAGCACATCGCCCTGGGCGGTGCGGGTAGGTAATCCAGTTGAAGGCCCAACTCTCTGCACGTCCCAGATCACTGCTGGCAGCTCGACGTAATAACCTAAGCCAGTAAACTCCGTCATCAACGAGATGCCCGGCCCCGATGATGCCGTCATAGCCCGCGCACCAGCCCATGACGCCCCGAGGACCATCCCGATTGCGGCCAGCTCGTCTTCAGCCTGAACAACGGCGAAAGTAGCTTTGCCATCAGCATCTACGCGGTATTCCTTGAGGAAATCCGTCAACGACTCAATCACCGAAGACGAAGGCGTAATCGGATACCAGGGAACCACGGTCACTCCGGCGAACATCGCCCCGAGAGCTGCAGCCGAGTTGCCGTCGATGATGATCTTGTTCGCATTCTCGTTCATGCGCTCTACCTTGAAACGAGAGTGTGCAAGATTCGCAGCGGCATACTCGAATCCAGCTCGCGCTGCGGCAACGTTTACGTCAGTAGCGCGCTTCTTGCCACTAAACTGCTTGCTGATAGCCGTTTCCACCTCGGCCATATCGAGCGAAAGCAGATGCGCCACCACGCCGACATAAACCATGTTGCGCAACAGTTTCTTCAACTTCGGTTCCGGAGAAACTGGGCTTACAAGCTTGTCGAACGGAGCTGAGAAGAAATCCAGATCATCGCGCAGACCGGACAGATTCAGCGGCTCGTCATACAGCACAGCTGCACCGGGTTTGAGTGCTCGAACGTCATCGGCAGCAGTTTCGGGATTCATGGCAATGAGCAGCTCGGTATCGCGCTTGCGTGCCATGTATCCATCTTTGCTCACTCGAATGGTGAACCATGTTGGAAGCCCTGCTATGTTCGAGGGAAACAGGTTCTTACCGCTGACGGGAACACCCATCTGGAAGATTGTGCGCAGAAGAACGGAATTTGCGGATTGTGAACCGGAACCATTTACGGTCCCGACTTGAATGCTGAAATTGTTTACAACGGGTTCGCCATCTTGCCGACGATCCGTGCCCTGATTTAGGGCAAGGTCGATACTTGCCATGAGAAAAGGCCATCCTTAAGGGCGTGCGGTTACGTTGTTAACGCCAACATTTTGCATGAGCTCAGTCATTATACGGCAGCCGTCAACCCCTGCCGCTGCACTGTGGCATCTACCTGCATCCCCGCTGCATCAGAGCGCGAAATCCGCCCTCGGATTGGTAACTGAGAATGGGAATTGAGCCACGGCCAGCCTATTCTTCGCTGAAGAACTGGGCCATTTTTCTGAACTTTTGATATCGCGCCTCGAGCAGCTCGTCCGTGCTCAGTTTCTTCAACTCAGCGAGGCTCTCTGCCAGTACCCTGTCCAGGTTCTTTGCCATCTGGGCATGATCGCTGTGCGCACCGCCATTCGGCTCCGGTACAACGCCATCGACAATGCCAAACCGGATCAGGTCAGGCGCAGTGATGTGCATGGCCTGTGCCGCAAGATCGCGCTTGCTGGCGTCGCGCCACATGATTGAGGCACAACCTTCGGGAGAGATCACCGAATAAACGCTATTCTCCAGCATGAACACTCGATCTCCAACGGCAATTGCCAGCGCTCCTCCCGAACCGCCCTCGCCCGTCACGGTCGCTATGATCGGAACCTTCAACCTCGCCATCTCGCGCAAGTTGTACGCGATGGCTTCGCCCTGCCCACGTTCTTCAGCGCCCAGCCCCGGATATGCTCCCGGCGTATCGATGAATGTAAATATAGGACGGCCAAACTTTTCAGCAGTCTGCATCGCTCGCACTGCCTTGCGATACCCTTCCGGATTGGGCATGCCAAAGTTGCGATGAATTTTCTGCTTCGTGTCACGGCCCTTTTGCGTGCCGACTACGAGCACTTCTTCACCATGAAATCGTGCCATCCCGCAGACCATCGCAGGGTCATCGCCAAATGCTCGATCGCCATGGATTTCCGAGAAGTCAGTGAACATGTGCTCCACATAGTCCAGCAGATAGGGACGCTGCGGATGCCGTGCGAGTTCGGTGCGCTTCCAGGCGTCATAGTTCGCGTTCACCTGCTTGCGAAGGCCGTCGACACGTTCTCTCAGATCCCGAATTTGCTTTTGCGCTTCGCTATCGCTGCCTGCAATCGATTCCAGATGCGCGATCTGGCGTTCAACTTGCTCTAGTTCCTGGTCTGCCTTAATTCCAGCTTCCATTCGTCTCTTCTTCTCGCCAGTTTAGTCGATGACCTTGACCGAGTCGGCGCCGCACAACTGCTCGACGCTCCTCACGAAGGCTCTATCAGCCATCACATTATAGCCTTCAGCTTCCATCACCACGACGTACTCGCCCGGGCGCTCCAAATCAAACAAGACTTTCGCATCGCCCTTCGAGCGCGTGAACAAGTCGTGCAACGCATCGACAGTGTCCGGGGTGGCCTCCGTCAGCCGAACAGAGATACGCAGTGAACGTGGCAGTCTCACCTTTGCTTCATCGAGAGGAATGATCTCATTGATGAACAGCTTTGGAGCGGTGTCTTCTTCGACGCGCACAGCAGCCTTTACCAGCACAGGAATCTCAAGCTTCACCTTCTCGTGCAGACGCTTATACGCCTCGGGAAAAACAGCGGCCTCTACTCGCCCGACCATATCTTCGAGCACAAGGCCAGCCATCATGTCGCCTTTTCGTGTCTTGGCAATGCGCAGACCTGTGATCAACCCTGTAACCTGCACTTCTTCGTTCTTCGGCGTCGATCGCTTCATCTTCAGCACATCGGCTGTTTTCAACGCATGCAGGTCTTCGATTTTGTCCTGATATTTCTCAAGAGGGTGACCGCTAATCCAGAAGCCGAGAATTTCTTTCTCGTTCTGCAACCGCACCGATTCTTCCCAATCCGGCACGTCCGGCAACTGGTCGGCGGAATTCGCGGTAGGGCTAGCTTCTTCGAAAATGCCAAATAGCCCGTGCTGGCCCGCGTCGCGGTCACGTGCAGCCTTCTGCGCCTGTTCCATGGCCTTGTCCAGAACCTGCATCAATTGTGCGCGACGCCCCAGGGAATCCATAGCGCCGCTCTTGATTAGCGATTCCAGAACTCTCTTATTCAGCAGGCGCAGATCAACGCGCTCGCAAAAGTCGTAGATGCTTTTGAATGGACCTTCCTTGCGCGCATCTATGATGGACGCAATTGCGTTGCCGCCTACATTCTTCACCGCCGAAAGGCCGAAGCGAATCTTGTTTCCCTCGGGAGTCACTATTGGTGTGAAGTTCGACGCAGACTCGTGAACATCTGGAGCCAAGACCTCGATACCCATTTCGCGCGATTCGCCAATGTACTTCACAACGTCTTCGGTTTTGCTCGTAACGGACGTCAACAGCGCCGCCATGAACTCAACCGGGTAGTGCGTCTTCAAGTACGCTGTACGATACGCAACGAGCGCATACGCTGCAGAGTGCGATTTATTGAAACCGTATCCCGCGAACTGCGCCATTAGGTCGAAGATGTGTCCGGCCTTCTCAGTAGAGAAATTTCGCTCTGCCGCGCCGCTCATGAATCGCGCACGCTGCTTGTCCATTTCCTCGGCGATCTTCTTACCCATTGCGCGGCGCAGCAAATCGGCTTCGCCGAGTGAATAGCCGGCAATCACGTTTGCGATCTGCATTACCTGTTCCTGATAGACGATGACGCCCAGTGTTTCCTTCAACAGGCGCTCTAGTTCCGGCAACATGTAATCGACTTTTTTGCGTCCCCATTTGCGCTCGATGAAGTCGTCGATCATGCCGCCCTGAATCGGCCCAGGACGATAGAGGGCGTTCAAAGCCGTCAGGTCTTCGATGGTCATCGGATGGTAGCGCCGCAGCACATCGCGCATGCCATCGGATTCGAACTGGAAGACGCCCGAGGTATGTCCCGTGTGGAAGACCTTCTCGTATGTCTCCATGTCTTCCTGCGGAATCTTTTCCATCTCGATGTCTTCGCCGCGTGTTTGCTTAATCATCTTCAGACAGTCGTCGATGATCGTCAGAGTGGTGAGCCCGAGGAAGTCCATCTTCAACAAGCCCATCTTCTCGACGGCCTTCATGTCGTAGGCCGTCACGATTTCATCGTTCTTTGTCTTATAGAGCGGCACGAGCTCGTCAAGCGGCACCGGGGCAATTACAACGGCGCTAGCGTGCACGCCGGAGTTCCGAACCATCCCTTCCAACTTCTTTGCCGTGTCGACCAGATTCCGTATGGTTGGTTCGTTGGTGTAAACATCGTGAAACGCGGAGACATCCGCGAGGGCTTTGTCGATGGTCATTCCTGGCGTACCAGGAATCATCTTTGCGACCCGATCCACTTCGCTGTATGGCATATCAAGCACTCGACCCGTGTCTTTGATCGCTGCTTTTGCAGCCATGGTGCCGAAGGTTATGATCTGCGCCACCTGCTCACGCCCGTACTTCTGGGTCACGTAGTCGATGACTTCGCCGCGTCGATTCATGCAGAAATCCACGTCGATATCAGGCATGGACACGCGTTCAGGGTTTAAGAAACGCTCGAACAGCAATTCATTCTGAATGGGATCTACATTCGTGATTCCCATGGCGTAACCCACAAGCGAACCTGCGGCTGAACCACGTCCCGGGCCTACAGGAACTCCAGCTTCCTTCGCATAATGAATGAAGTCCCACACGATTAGGAAGTAGCCAGGGAACTTCATCTGCTTGATGATGCCGATCTCGCGATTCAGACGCTCTTCGTAATCGGCGAAGCTGTGCTTCAGTTTGCCTTTGTCCTTCAACTCGCGCAGAAACACCATGCGCTGTGCCATGCCTTCCCGCGCGATTCGTTCGAAGTAGCTGTCGATGGTCTCGCCTTCCGGAACATCGAATCGCGGGAACGCATTCTTCAACTTCGCCATTTTCAGATTGCAACGCTCTGCAATCCCCACCGTGCGGGTAAGAAACTGCTCGTATCCATGGAAGACTTTTGCCATTTCCTCGTAGCTCTTTACGAAGAACTGGTTAGTCTGGAACTTCATTCGATTCGGATCGGCCATGGATTTACCGGTCTGGATGCACACCATGGCATCCTGAGCCATTCCATCGTCCTCGCAGATGTAGTGACAGTCGTTCGTCGCTACCATCGGAATGTCGAGATCCTTTTCGAGCCTAAGTAGATCTTTGTGAATGCGCTTCTCTTCTTCTAGTCCCTGATCTTGGATCTCGAGGAAGAAATTGCCACGTCCGAAAATGTCTTCGAAAGTCTTTGCTGCCGTACGCGCATTTTCGTACTGACCTTCTGTTAATCGTTCAGCGACTTCGCCCTTCAGGCATGCTGCCAGACCAATGAGTCCTTCTGCGTGCTCCGCAAGATAACGTTTGCTGATGCGAGGCTTGTAGTAAAAGCCGTGCAGAGATGCTTCAGAACAGATCTTGGTGAGGTTCTTGTAACCAGTTTCATTTTCTACAAGCACGATCAGGTGGTTGTAGCTATCCCCTTGTGGCTCGGTTCGATGATCTTCTTTCTTACAAATGTAGAGCTCGCAACCGAGGATCGGCTTAATCCCAGCTTCCTTCGCATCGTTGAAAAAATGCACGGCGCCGAAGATGTTCCCGTGATCCGTCATGGCAACGGCAGGCATATTCAGCTCTTTTGCTCGCTTGCACAGCAACTTGGTGTCGCATGCACCGTCGAGCATGGAGTAGTCGGTATGAAGATGCAGATGGACGAAATCGGCAGACATGGCTACCGCTAGTTTACCGCTCGGGTTCGCGCCGAAGTAGCTGGAATGTGAGGAAAAGCTTGCAAACAGCTCACCATTCAGCAACTTTCGGAGTTTCAAGGGCACGTGTGCGGGTCGGATTTTCAGGTTAAAAGTGCGGAACTACGTCACCAGTTACCGTTTTCTGTCACATTCCATCTTCTTCATCAGCCCTCGACATCTGGCCTGTCCAAACTGACCACGATGTCAGCCAACCCGTTCAACATAGGATTTTGGACACTTACTTCCGTCATCTCTGCAGAAACAGAATTTGCTACTCTGTCGAACCTTTTTGCCCTGTGCAGAATCAAAGTACCCAGATGCCTTAGTACTGGCGTCAGGGTCCGAACCGGGGACCAGGAGGTATATCGATGTTAGGTGTCTTCGACATGCTCTTCGGCTGCTGGCATAAGAGGTACAGCTTCCCTATCACAGCGAAGAAAGGACACGCCCTTCGCTCTGAAGCTGCGCGCGTCACGGGGACCTATGTTGTTTGCCTCGATTGCGGAAAAGAGTTCCCTTACGACTGGAACAAGATGAAGGTACTGTCGGCTGAAAGCACAGCGCCCAGTGCCTCTACTCCGCTCTCGGCAGAGCCAGTTACAGGTTTCATCAAAGCGGCATGAGATTAGCGCTGGCATTTCGCGAGTCGGCGAGAAGGTTCTCGCGACGGGCATCTGCCAGCCGAACATTCAACCTTTCTCAGTCGCGACTAACGCTGCTCCTTGGCAAAGCTCTTCGCTCGAAATGTACCTGCTTACCGGTTAGCAGAAGCGGTTGTGGCGGATTGATCTTTGTTCGCCACAACACGAGCAACAGCAATCATACCGATCGCCTGAGCTGCAGTGTCATCCAGTCCTCGCACCCTGCGTAGCGCGTCAATTGAGCTAACTTGTGCTGAGGCTTCGCTGACTTCTTGAATCAAAGCGGGCGTACCCGGCACGGTCTGGCGTTCTTTCCACGCATCATTGGCAGAGCTGAAGGCCAGATCAAAATAGCGCGCCGCAAGTTTCTTGTCTCCACCTAATCCGCTAACAAAGCCACTCGCCGCAGCTTCGCGCGCTCGCTGTGACGCTGGCAAGGTTTCAAGTTGCTGCATGCGATCCGGCTTACCTGACTGCATTGCATCCAGGATTGATGCTGATTCCTCCTCGGGGCGTGAAATCTCTCCTTCGCCTCCGGCAGTTTGCGCGGCTTGGCGGGCCATTACATCAGAGGCGAGAGCTTCCTCGTAGCCCTCTGTTCCCAGCACGCTTTTCATCGCACTCGTGGTCACGTTCAGAGCTACCGTGCGATCTCCACTCTCCTCGAGTTTGCCGAGCCACAGCAACAGGCGCAGACCAGAGTTCCTCGCAACACCTGAGTCAACGTTGCCCGCAATACGCGCATACATCGCTGCGAGGGTTGGTGCTTCATGCTGCATCTTCTCAGCTTCACTCGGGAGCGAATCGAACAGCGTCTCGAAATGCACGGCGGTCCACGCCGATTTCAGACCAGCACGATCCATGAGGGCGAGCGTGAGCCGAGGAGCAACTTTCTTCTGCTCAAGTCCAGCATCGATCAATCGTTGTGCGACTGGTGTCGTAGCCGGGCACGCTGATACCGCCGCTATGAGCGTGGGCTCGGCAACGTCGGCTCGCGCAGAATGAATGCTCTCAACAAGGCTCAGCACCGCTTGGCAATCGACTACGCCAGACGTGAGCATGGAGATCTCGGGCCGAGTACCACGCTGGATCAGATCCTGCTCTATGCGCAGACCCTCGCGGCTGTAGGTCTTGGCTAGCGATGGGCGGATGGGCGACATCACGGAAGCAGCAGAAGCAAGAACCCTCAGTCTGTCTTGAGGATCAGTTTGAGGCAGAGCTACAGCGGCTCGGACGACATCGTAAGCGAATCGTTTCTGGGAATCGAGAGGCTTTGCGGTGACGTCAGGAGCGTCAGTCTTACTGCCACGCGCGACTGCATTTGCTCTTCCGCCCTGGGCAAAGGCCAGCCCTGTGCTGAACATTGTGATGCCAAGGATTAATCTAGCTGCCAATCTCATCGGGGTAAAAGTGTAACTGATCGGGCACTGAGCTGCACTTTCAGCACAGGATTGCCCAATCAGTTAAGCTTTTGCCCTGAATCGTTACCCTCTGGCTAATTACTTCGAGTGGTACCTCGCAGCGTGACTCCTCAACTCGGCAACAATCTCTTTCGCGGCCTCGGTCGCACGCACGAATTCGCCCGGCGGGAAACTGATCGCTCCGACACGAGCATGACCTCCACCACCGTAGCGCTCGCAGATCTTTGCGAGGTTGATCATGTTCTCTGCATCGGTCCACGGATTGGAGCCAACAGAGATCTTCACGCGGAAGCTGCTCTTACTGAGGCCAACGCTGTAGATGCTTTGCGGATGCAAGTAGTACGGGATGAACTTGTTGTAGCCTTCGAGATCGTATCCAGTCACATCGAAGAAGATCGTCTTATCAACGCACTCACTGTGCTCGCGAATGATGTCGATAGAACGCTGGTGACGATCGAGGAGAGGTGGAATACGGTCTGCCACTAGTGGCATCGCGACGATTTCGCCGAGGGAACGATAAGCGAGAAGTTCTATTAAGCGTGGAATAAGCGTGGGATCCTGATTCGCCTCGATTGCCATGGTGATGCGCATGGCAGGCTCTTTCATCGCGACAGCGACTTCGGCGCACTCGTAGGATGCACCATCGACAATGTCAGCCCAGGTGACGAGTTCCTCGACGGCAGATAAGTCAAAGCCGAAGCGGTTCTGCGCAATGGTGGCGAGGAACTTGGTGCAGGACTTGAAGTCCGGATCAAAGAACTTCTTGTTGCTCTCCTGCTGCTCGAAATGCTCGGCGTCTTCCTGGGTGAGAAACGCGCTCTCATGATGGTCGAACCACCATGTCAGCTTGTCGGAAGCGAGATACTTGAAATCGACAATGGCGTTCTCGTCTCCGCTGAAGTCGTCGATATTGAAGAGTGCGCCAGCGCGGTGAAGTAGGCCCTGAAACTGGAACTCTACATTGCGACGGATGCGCTCGCGGTAAAAGCGCGTAAACAGTGACGCAGAGCAAGCTCCATCAAAACATTTGTCGTGATAAAAAACCTTAACTATCAATGGTTCCCTTTCTGAACGGTTCGTCACCGTGCATAGCGCATGCCTGGGAGGAAAGCACTTAGACATAAATGTTTTTGAAGGGGAGTGTCAAGAGCTAAGGAGTTGTGTTTCGCCAAGGCTCTGCCTGACAGGAGAATCCCGAAGCGGGACTGCGCCAACTCTGGGCACCAGATTGCTATGCGATCTTGACCGCCTGATCTTCTGCCCAGTCGCCAATGAGCGGCAACTTGAATTCACTGCCTTGAAAAGCTTTTACAACGAGGATGACCCAGATCACGAAGAGGGCTATTTCGAGAATAGGCCAGAGAAAGATTCCTGCGACCGGGACATAAATGACAATCCTCGGGATCATGGAAACGACAGTGAAAGCGAGCGACTGGAACGAGTGGAAACGAATAGATCGGTCATTTCGGTAGGGATCGATGAGCAGGAAAACGATTGCCGGAATGACGAAGTAAGCAAGCGCTGCAGCTATGTTGCGCGGGATTCCGAAGTCACTGGCGCCAGGAGGCACAGTTCCAGACACTGGCCCAGCCGAGCGTCCACATCGCGAACAGAACTTAGCGTTCTCACCCAGAGCCGCGCCGCAATTTGTGCAGAATGCCATTTGTGCCTCCGTGGGCCGAGCTGATGCTGGATATTCAGAGTGCCGCAGCCTTGACGGAGGTTGCCGCACCAGGATTCATACCACTCGACAGCCATTCAGAATGGGAAGCCGAAAGGAAGTCACTTCTTCTGCTTCTTCTGGCACTGATCGCAAATGCCATAGATCTGGAAGGTATGGCGCGTCGTATTGAAGTGGTACTTGCGGCCCATTTCCTTCTCGACGTTCTCTATCTCCGGAGAGAAGAACTCGACGGAGCTGCCACACTCAGTACAGAGCATGTGGTGATGGCTGCGCCGCTGGTACTGATGTTCGTAACGAGTGATGCCGTCGTGGAACGCTACTCCGCTCGCCAAGCCGCACTCGGCCAATAGTTTGAGAGTGCGATAGACGGTGGTGAATCCAATGTGCGGATCGGCCCGCTTTACGAGCTGATGCAGTTCCTCGGTCGAGAGGTGATCGTGAGTTTCGAGGAACGTGCGCAGGATCGAATCGCGCTGCTCGGTGTGCTTGAGACCGACACGCTTCAGATGACGATTGAAGATCTCCTCGGCCTCACGTATCGATTCGTGCGAGAGCTGGGAGTTATCGTCAACGCGTTTTGGCGGCGTAGTCATATGTTTTCAGGCGCTTGGAGAAGAATACCATTGGCCTTTGATATTCTAACTCTGACTCTCAAATAGCTGGAGGACCCATTGGCGGCCGACAAATTTGAAGTAGGCCTTATACAGATGTGCTGCTCGCCCGAACCGGATGACAACGTCGAGCGTGCAGTGGAACATGTGCGGGAGGCCGCCCGCCGCGGTGCAAAGGTTATTTGCCTGCCGGAACTCTTCCGCACCCAATACTTCTGTCAGCGCGAAGACACCGCGCTCTTCGACCTCGCGGAATCGATCCCCGGGCCGACGACGGCGCGATTCTCTGCTGTCGCTCGCGAGCTGAAAGTCGCTATTGAGGTTTCGCTCTTTGAACGGCGCGCGCCTGGGCTTTATCACAATACCGCCGTAGTGCTGGGCAGCGATGGCGAGATTCAGGGCATTTACCGCAAAATGCACATCCCGGACGATCCCCTGTATTACGAGAAGTACTATTTCACGCCGGGCGATCTTGGATTCAAGTGCTTTGACCTGAAGGAAGGTGCGGTAGGCACGCTGGTGTGCTGGGATCAGTGGTATCCGGAGGGCGCTCGGCTGACCGCTCTGCAAGGGGCAAACATAATCTTCTACCCAACGGCGATTGGATGGCATCCGGCAGAGAAGGCCGAGTGGGGACAGGCACAGTACGAGGCATGGTTCACCATCCAGCGGGCGCACGCGATTGCGAATGGAGTGTATGTGGGCGCGGTAAACCGCGTGGGGCACGAGACCGGCAACATTCGCGGCAATGACGTCAAGGGAGCGGGTCTGGAGTTCTGGGGAGGGTCTTTCTTGGCTGATCCCTTTGGACGAATCATCGCCAAGGCCTCGCATGACAAGGAAGAGATCCTGATCGGGACTATTGACGTAAAGCTACAAGAGGAGATTCGCCGCAACTGGCCTTTCCTGCGCGACCGACGCATTGACGCCTATACGCCTATTACGCAGAGGTTCGGACGGTAATGGCGAAAAAGACGGGAGTGGAGTATCCGGCGGCATTGGGTTTTCGCATGCCTGCGGAGTGGGAACCGCAGCGTGCAACGTGGTTGGCCTGGCCACACAACAGGTCGGACTGGCCAGGAAAATTTGAACCTATTCCCTACGTATATGCTGAGATCGTACGGCATTTGGCACACGCGGCCGGGGTCGAGCTTATCGTGAACGATGAGGCTGCTGAAGCGCGGGCACGCGGAGTATTAACAGCCGCCAATGTACTGCCTGCGCTGGAACGACGCATCCGGTTTCATCAGTGGCCCACAAATCGTGGATGGTTGCGCGACTCCGGACCGATCTTTGTCAAAGACAAGGCCGGAAAAGTCGCTGTGACTAATTGGAAGTTCAACGCATGGGCCAAGTACAAGAACTGGAAGCTCGACAACGAACTGCCCGGACTGGTGTCGAGTAAGTTGAGGTACAAGGCTTTCGAAGCAGCGGTCGAGGTTGATGGCGCTTGTCGGCAGATGGTCTTGGAAGGCGGCTCGATCGATGTCAACGGTCGCGGACTGCTGATGACCACAGAGGAATGCCTACTTAGCACCGTGCAGCAGCGAAATCCGGGGATGAACTGCGCAGAAATCGAAGCGGCTCTGGGAGCTATGCTTGGCGTCAAAAAGGTGCTGTGGATCGAAAGCGGAATTGTGGGCGATGACACGCACGGGCATGTCGATGATATTGCAAGATTCGTGGGGACACGCACGGTGCTGGCCGCAAGCGAGCAAGATCCAGAGGACGCGAACTACACGATCCTTAAGAACAATCTGAAGCGTCTGAAGAAGATGACGGATGCCGTGGGAAGGCCGCTGGAAGTCATTCCGCTGCCCATGCCTGCGCCTGTGGTTTTTAAAGGTCAGCGGGTGCCAGCAAGCTACGCGAACTTCTACATCTCAAATCGTACGGTGCTGGTTCCAACGTTCAACGACTCGAATGATCTCAAGGCACTGAATACGATCCAGCGCGTTCTACCGAAGCACCGGGTAATTCCGATCTATTGTGGCGATCTTATCTGGGGCTTGGGCGCTATTCACTGCATGACGCAGCAGGAGCCGGCGGCGGGATAGCCTACTTACGGCGGCGGCGAGCTGTTTGTAGCAGCCCCAGCGCGAGCACGCCTACAAGCGGAACGATCATGTAACTTCCTGGCTGCGAGCGCAGTCGGCCGGAGTCAGGAAGGAAAGTTGCCGAACGGCGAAGAAGCCGGTTTTCAGACGGGCCAAACAAGGACGCGGAGGAGTACGGAGTCTCGCCCGAGGGGGACTGAACGGAGTTCTTGCAGGAGGTTCCAAGGTCATCAACGGCGAGGAAATTTATGGTGTCGTTGGAAGAGCTCACGTTTGTAGTGCCCACGGCCAAGGTGTCGGGAACCGTTCCGGTGATGGAGACCACGTGGCCGACTTTTCCTTCGAGTTGATTGAGATTGGTACCTACAAGACGATACTGGCGAGTTGTGGCGCCAGCCATGATCAGGTCGTATTCGGCGCCTGACTGCACAAGGCATCCGCGAAACGTGAGCGGACGAAGCTCACCGGAATACGAGCCTTGAGATGTACTTTGTGCGAACGCACAAACCGCGCTCAATACGAATACACACGCGATGATGACGCGATTCATGACGATACCCCTGATAGCATCAATTCTGGGAAATTAGAGGTGAGGTGCTGTTCGCGGGTTTTCTTCGAACTGAGGAGCTGCAGTATTAATTTTGCTTTGCGATCTTCTGGCTGAGGTAAAGACTGCCGATGAACGACGGTAGCAGTATCCGGGACAAAACACCTGACGAACTATGGATGGAAGAGGCGCTGAGGCTTGCGCATCTGGCGGAGGTCGCTGGAGAGGTTCCAGTAGGTGCTGTGGTTGTGCTTGAGAGGCGGATCATCGGACGAGGCTGGAATCAGGTGATATCTAGCAGCGACCCGTGCGGTCACGCGGAGATTCTGGCAATGAGAGACGCTGCCCGCGAACTTGGCAACTACCGCCTGAGCGGTTGCGAGATTTACGTCACCCTGGAGCCTTGTGCGATGTGCGCAGGAGCGATGGTCCACGCACGGATCGCACGTCTGGTATTTGGGGCAATGGACCCGAAAGCAGGTGCTGTAGGCGGAATCATGCAGGTGATCAATCATCCGAAGGTGAATCATCGGATGGAAGTAGCACAAGGAGTTCTGGCCGGAAGGTGCATGGAGATACTGCAGGCGTTCTTTCGCGAGAGAAGAAGGACGGCAATGTAAGAGATCCAGTTCCGGAGTTCGCGATTTGAAGTTGGTTGGGGCTGCCGTGGGCAGCCCCTTTGAGTTCTGCTGGTGCTAGACCAGGTGAGTCATGTAGAACAGGGCGATAATGACAAACACGGCCGAGGTCTTGATGCAGGTGACAGCGAAAATATCCTTGTAAGACGTCCTGTGCGTAAGTCCTGTCACCATGAGCAATGTAATGACGGCTCCGTTGTGAGGCAGTGTGTCCATACCACCAGAGGCCATGGACGCTACGCGATGCAGCACTTCCATGGGGATGCCATGAGCGGTGGCAGCGGCAATGAACTGGTTAGCCATAGCAGCCAGCGCAATACTCATGCCTCCTGACGCAGACCCGGTGATGCCAGCGAGGATGTTTACGCTGATAGCTTCATTTACCAGCGGGTTCGGGATGTGAGAGAGCGCGTCACGAACAATCAGGAAGCCAGGAAGAGCCGCGATTACAGCGCCAAAACCGTACTCCGACGCGGTGTTCATTGAGGCGAGCAACGCGCCCGCAATTGCCGATTTACTGCCTTCGGCGAATTGGCTCTTGATGCGGGAGTACCCGAACAACACCACGGTGATGATGCCCAGTACCAGCGCGGTCTCGACCGACCAGATGCCGTTTAGCTTTGTTACATCCTGCGTAATTGGCTTACCAGCCGCAGTCAGTTGAATGGTGTTGCTCGCGCCGTAGATGCGCGGGATGACCATTCGCGTGATGACGAGATTGGCGATTCCTACGACGAACAGAGGGAGGATGGCCAGAGCCGGGTTGACCAACTTCCCTTCTCCGGCTGGGAGGGTTTCATTGATGTGTCCGGTACCGTAGCCCTCACCGGCAGCATGCGCACGTCGACGGCACCACTCGAGGTACATCATGCCGACGATGAGGATGTAGATTGCGCCAAGAGTACCAAGCACGGGAGCAGCGTAAATCGTTGTCTTAAAGAACGTTGTCGGGATGATGTTCTGAATCTGCGGGGTGCCCGGCAGCGAATCCATCGTGAAAGTGAAAGAGCCCAACGCGATTGTGCCAGGAATGAGGCGCTTCGGAATCTTGGCCTCGCGGAACATTTCAGCCGCGAACGGGTACACGGCAAACACCACAACAAAGAGCGAGACACCACCGTAGGTGAGTAGGGCACATACGGCGACAATGGAGAGAATGGCGCTCTTTTCGCCGAGAACCCCGATCACTGCCGAGACAATCGACTTTGCAAAGCCGGAGAGCTCAATGAGCTTTCCGAAGAGCGCTCCCAACATGAAAGCAGGAAAGTAGAGCTTTACGAAGACAACCATGCTTTCCATGAACAGGCCGCTATAAATGGGCAGCACGGCATGCGGTTGCGTAAGCAGAACCGCTGCCAAGGCCGCGATTGGCGCAAACAAGATGACGCTAAATCCGCGGTATGCCACCAGCATCAAGAAGGCTAGCGCACCTATACAAATCAGAAACTGGATCATTCAATTTCCTCCTACAGGTTGGGGTACGTTGGCTTTGTTGAGCGCTCTTTGTTCAGGTCGTACGGGTCTTACTGGTGTATCGGGGTACCGCGATGTGATCTTGGGTTCGTGTCGCTCCGCCCCACAGCGGTGACACAGGGGCACAAGCTTCTCACGATTCGATGAATTCTCAAAGGGAAACGCTGGCTCTGCTCAATTTTTCATCTACAAAGGACTGTTCACCCTCCGAAACCGTCGAGCACGTTACGTCAGCGCGGAATCGGTTGTCAACGGCTAGAAGAAGGCAGGGCGGAAGAAAGCTGGGGAGTGAGAGGGGAGGTTGCACAGAATGAAAAATCCTCCGCCCCAGAAAGGGGGCGGAGGAGTATCCCCGCACAGGATAAAACCTGCCGGCCGTGGGGTGAACGGCCGGAGGAAAGTCAATGTCGAGTGTTCTCGGCGTAGGCGTTGAGCAGAATGTCAGCCGGATGAATGGTCTTAACACCAGTGCCATGCTCGATCTGCATCTGGCAGGTGGCACACTCGGTCACAACGGTCTGCACACCGCTCTCCTCAACTGCAGCGAAGAGCTCACGTCCTACAGCCATGGACACCGGGTACTTCTCCTTCTTGAAGCCGTAAGTTCCAGACATTCCGCAGCAGCCGGCGTTTAGGTCCTGAATCTCGATACCGGGAAGCTGGCTGAGAAGGTGATACCAAGGACGGCCAATGCCTTGAGACTTCTGATGGCACGGAGCGTGATAGGCAAGCTTGAGCCTTGTTGCTGCAGGCTCAAACTGGGTGTTGAGTTTGCCTGCATCCTGCTGCGAGGCGAGTAGCTCGGCCAAGTCGAAAGTACTGGCGGCGATCTTCTCGGCCTTCTCCTTCAGGGCTGGATCGGACTCGAGCATGCGCCCGAAACCTGTCTTGAGCATGTGGCCGCAACTGGAGCAGGCAGTAACAATGCGGGCTCCGGATTCCACTGCGGCAGACATGCTTTCAACGTTATCTTTGGCACGGGTTCGGGCCTGGTCAGCATCGCCGTTGGCGAGCGACGGAACGCCACAGCATCCAGTCTTGGCAACCTCAGGCTGGAAGCCATTGATTTGGAGCAACTCGAGAATCCGGCGCCCAAGATCAGGGTTGTTGTACTGAATGAAACATCCTGGGAAGAAGAGAATACGCTCGCCCTTTCCTTTCGCAGGGCTCGGAGTCTTGAGATTAGGCGTGGTGTAGGACGGGAACTGGCGCTCGGCTCCAATGCCAATGAGACTCGACATGAGCTGCCGTACCGGCTTCAGTCCCAAAGAGAAGTTTGTGACCGCAGGCGCAATGGTGCAGAGCTCGCCAAGGAGCGCGGGGCGCGCAAACCAGAAGTCCCGCAGGCTGCGTATTGGCGATTTCTTGTGCTCCGCTTTTGCACGGGCGATCAGCTCAGAAACATTGACCTCGTTTGGACAGGCAAGGTCACAACGATGGCAACCGAGGCAATACTCCACCCAGTCGGTATCGCACGATATGCCTTCGCGGCGCATGCGTTCAAGCTCAGGTCCGAGCCGCTTGGGTCCGGGATAAGCAGGAAGCGCCGTCACGACAGGGCAGGCAGTATTGCAATCCGAGCATTTCAAACAATTATCGAGTAACACATCATCTGTGCGCATATTGAACTCCTGCTCCCGCTGTGATCATTCCTCCGTGGTATCCGGTAAGAATGGCCACGGCATTGCCAGCGCGCGCACTGCTGTTGCGCAAGATAGCGCCTGCGCCGAAAACATTTCTTGCAATGACTGCGCCCGAAGAATTGACGGGACGAAGATCCTCGTCGAAGCCATGAAGGTCTGGCCCGAGGAGGGTTCCCGAGAATGGACCCGTGGCAAGGATGAGCATCGAGGCTGAGAGCTTCAGCGGTCTGGCCGGACTATCGATGAGCAGACCTTCAAAGTGACCGTTGTGAATCTCAAGCTCTTCGATCGGGAAGCCAGTGAACACCTCGACGTCCAGCTTGCGAAGGCGCGCTTCTAGGCGGTTGTAGAGGCGCATGCCTGGGATAGATGGCGGCAAAGTTGGCACTTCGCAGACCATCGCGCCCAGTTCCCTTTCCAGACGTTCGATCTCATTCCAGCCAGACTTAATGCCAAGAATTCCCGGCAAGATGATGAGTTCGTAGTTGTCGGCTATCGGCTTGAGTGCATCGCGCAGTTCACGACGGAATTCGGGATCGCGGTCAAAACGATTCGCAAATTCCAATGCTCCGGGGAACGTGTTGCTTGCATGCGAAAGCTTGATTGTGTGCGCGGTGTACGAAACACTTTGCCCAAGTTGAGCCGCATGGAACGAAAGGCGCTCCGCCATGAACTTGCTGTCGAAGGACCACAAACCTTCAACACCAACTACGGCTGCACGACTGGCCATTGCGGGGTCACCATTCCAGACGAAGAATGGAGCCATCGATACGGTCTGGAAGCTGCCGAGAATCGTGGGAACGCAGTGCACATGGCCGATTCCACCACGATAGCCGCAACCAGCGACATCGGTGAGATTGGCAAAAAAGTTCACGGCGTTCTCGAGGGAAGGCATAGATGCTTCTCCCCGCTCGAACTGAACCGAACCAGCACCAAAGACGAATGAACCCGGCCCCGTGCTAACAATTGCGACACGCAAGCCACGATGACTAGCGGCTGCCGCAGCGGTAATTCCGGCAATGCCAGCGCCCGCGATGATTACGTCAAATTCATTTGTTTTCACGTGGCTCACCTGCCCTTCTGCTCGTGGAAGTTGTAGGACACTCCGAACAGGTCGTGGCTGAGATAGAGCTGCTCAACTTGTTTGCCATGTTCAATTGCCGACTGCCCCTTCCAACGCTCGTCGAGATAACGCTCGAATTGAGCTGAGGCTTCATTGGAATCCCAGCGATTGGACTGGAAGCCTGCAACCATGGCTTTGAATCCGCAGAATGTTCCCTGGCATGGACCAAAGCCCAACCGAGTACGACGGCCTACGTCGCTGATGGTTTTCGCCGGGATCAACGTCTCGTCGCCTAGCACGTATTCAAGTTCGGCACGAGTGACCAATTCGCATTCGCAGACGACTTCTGCAAGTTCAGGACGGGCTTCGATGGCGCTGACAATCTTGCCGAGCTTCGGCCCGAGACGCTTCCCTGCCTTTTCAACAACCGGCACCGGGAGCAGTCTTTGCGCCTTGTGGAGAACAACATCGCTAGCTTGAGGACGAAGCGGAACCGTGTCGGTAGTGCACGGAACGTTTACACCAAGCTTGCTGCTTACAAGGTCGGCAACCGATTTCGCCATCAAGCGATAGGTCGTGAGTTTGCCTCCGACGATGGAGACGAAGCCGTGAACTGCGTCATTCGCTTCGTGATCGAGCAGTGCGAAGCCGCGGCTGATTTCACGTCCACCGGCACCACTCGCAGCCTTAGGAACGTAGAGTGGGCGCACGCCGGAGAAGATGCGAAGGATGCGTGCGTCAGCGAGTGCGGGAACGAGTTCGATACCGAGATCAAGCAGATGCTGAATCTCTTCCTGTGAAACGGTGAGACCTTCGGGGCCCGGCACCGTGATTGAGCTTGTGCCGAGGATGCAGACCGGACCGGCGGGAACCAGAATGTCCGCATCCCCAGGCTTGCGGCAACGATTGATGACGCGAGTGGATAGCCGATGATTCAGAACGAGAAGCGTGCCCTTGTCGCAACGAACCGGGACTTCAACGCCTGCCATCTCGGCGACTTTTTCGGCCCATCCTCCGGCAGCATTGACGATGAGTTCACAACCGATGTAATTCTCTTCTCCGGTGAGAGTGTCGCGATAGCGAACTCCCTTAACCTTACCGCGATCAATGTCGATTCCATACACCTCGCAGTAGGTTCTGAACTGGCCACCGCGCTCGGCAGCAGACTCGATATTGGAGAGCGTCAGTTGAAAAACATCGACGTGCGCATCGGGACAAGTGAAGGCACCGAAAATGTCGTGAGGAAGATTAGGTTCGAGATTCAAGGCCTCGTCGGCCGAAAGGCGTTGGCTAGGGAGATCAATTTTCTTACAGGACTCGAACCACTGTTCAAAGAAGTTTGGGTCGTCTTGGCGGCACTGAACGAAAAGGCCGCCTGTGTCGTGAACACAATGAGGCGCTATCTGCTTGAGAATCCGGTTTTCGGCAACACACTCTTTGGCCGCTTCCGGATCCTTGACCACGTAACGGCCGCCTGAATGCAGCAGCCCATGGCAACGTCCGGTCGCTCCATTCGCCAGATCCTTCTGTTCCAAAAGGATGGCCGGGATCCCGCGCAGAGACAGATCCCAGAGAATACCTGCTCCGGTGGCGCCTCCGCCAATAATTACCACTCGCGTCTGTTCCATGATTCCTCCTATGCAAGCGAGGCTGCGACATTCCGTTCACTCACGGGTCTGCCCGGACTGGCTGGGCGGACCGGCTTGCGGAGGATGAGTGCAACTTGAGAGCGAGTGCCCTGCTGATTAAGAATTCTGTGTGTTGCGGAAGGCTCTGACGTGAAGACTCGCTGAATGAAGCGATCAATGCAGGGTGCCTAGCCGCAAGCTATACAGACTTAGATCCGGGCTAAAATCTCGCACCGGAAGCAATCTCTCTAGCGGCTTTCGTCCCCCGCACGTGCTGATCTCATGCGCTCTTCACGTGGCGGCGTGGAAGGTCCAACCGTCTCGAATCTTGATACTGCGATGCACAAAAGTCAAGGAAATACGGGCCATCTAGGGACATTTCGCGGGAACTAAGGTCAACGCTCGACAAGTCTGGTCCGCGGAAGCTGTGCTGGTGAAACCCGACGCCTCATCCGTACCATCTACAGTGCCTAACCCGATTCCCCATTTACGTGCAAGGGATGTGATCTTTTCTTTTTCGCGACTTCGGTTATACTTCGTGCACCAAAGTTTGAGCTGCCCGGTAATTTTTTGGGATTGCTGTTACCCAGTGGAATTTCAAGTCGGTACACAAATTGGAGGAACCCAATGCCGTCAGGGCGATCAATGGCGGATCTGGCACGAAAGACTACTGCATACAAGGCAAACAGCGGACCTCAGGGGGCCGGCGCAGCAGCCATGGCAGAACTCGTTCCGATAAAACGCCTGCTGGCAGAAACTCCGATCATTCCAGCCATACGCGATCCGGAGCACTTGGATCTGGCGATAGCGTCTCATGGAAAAGTCATCTATTTCCTCTGCGGGGACCCCGAAAACATAGTGGGGCTGCTGCAAAGGACGTTGGCTGGGGGCAAGATCCCAATTGTGAATATGGACTTGCTGAATGGATTCTCTCGGGACGCCAGTGCCCTCTCATTCCTGCAGAAACGTGGACTGAAGGGCATCATCTCGACCCACCATGAATCCTTCCGACAGGCCCATGCGCTCGGAATGTACGTGATTCAGCGGACGTTTCTGCTGGATCGTGGAGCGATGGAAAGCGTTGCGAATCAGTTGCGGACCACCGCAGCCGACGCTCTAGAGGTATTGCCCGCGATTGCAGCTCCACGGTTGGTGGACTCCGTTCGTTCAATTCGCCCCGAAATGCCGTTGGTGGGTGGCGGGCTGATCCAATCGATGCGCGAGATTGAAGATCTGCTGAAACAGGGGCTAAGCTCGGTTTCCGTGAGCAACACGAAGCTTTGGATTCCATAGTTTCGGTGTAAGTTCCCTCTTTAGAACGCCTTTCTTGGGTAGGCACTATTCGTGTGCGTTGCTTTTCCCGGATGCATCCAGCATAATTTGGAAGGCTAACACCGACTTGGGACTTTAGAAATTTGCTGAACCTGCCAAATACGATCACCTTAAGCAGAATCGGGTGCATCCCGTTCTTGATTTGGGTACTCTCCAGCAGCATCTTCCATCATGGTCAACAGGAACTGCTCGCAGCCGGAATCTTCATTCTAGCGTCGATTACGGACGGTCTGGACGGGTACTATGCCCGCAAAAACGGGCAGATCAGCAGCATGGGAATTCTGCTCGACCCAATGGCAGATAAGCTACTCGTGGCCGCAGGGCTTATCTTGCTGGTCCGCTTTACTCCGAACCTGATGCCACCTTGGATCGTGGTGCTGGTGCTCGGACGGGAGTTTCTGATCACTGGATTGCGAAGCGTGGCGGCGACGGAAGGTTTCGCCATTCAGGCTCGCGATTTAGGCAAGCTAAAAATGGTTCTGCAGATAGTAGCCGTGGTGGCTGCGATACTGGCTCATCGCTGGTATGAGTGGAACTTCCTCGGATTCATTATTGGAGTGGATCTGATCGCACGAATCTCGATCTGGTTCATGCTGGTGGTGTCGCTGATGTCGGCAGTGGACTACTTTATAGCATTCTGGGATCGCGTAGATCGCTCCGCCAGAAGTCACAATCCGGGCGTGATTCCGGCCAAAACAGGCGCCGCGAAAAGTACGGGCGCCTGATCGGCGAAAAGACTTCCCTATCTTATTTTCCCTGCCTCATTACTTCGCTGCTTCTGCTGCTTTCCAGAACCTGCAACACGCCTTTCATGAATGAGGGCAGATCGTCAGGATTGCGGCTGCTGACGAAGTTACGGTCCGTCACGCAGGATGAGCTCTCGAAAATCGCTCCGGAGTTTGTGAGATCGTCCTTGATGCCGAGACTTCCGGTTACACGTACACCCTTGTAAATACCGCTTGAAATTGCCATCCAGCCACCGTGGCAGATGGCGGCGACGAGCTTGTTGGAATGTGCGAACTCGGCTACAAGCTTCTTCACCTTGGGATCGCGGCGAAGCTTGTCAGGAGCCCATCCGCCGACAAGGACTACGCCGACGAAATCGGCTTCATTGATGTCAGCGATAGCGGCGTCACTCTTGCAGGGATAACCATGCTTTCCGATGTAGGTGTGTTCCGCCTCCGGGCCGGCGACAACGACGCGGTATCCGGCTTCCTGCAGGCGGTACTTCGGGTACATGAGTTCCATGTCTTCGTAGGCGTTTTCGATGAATATCAATACGGACTTTTCCATGGCTTAACGATCCTTCTGAACGAGGCCATCGCTGTGGATGAAGCTTTCGACCAGTTTGCGCACCTCGTAGCTGTTGTCCAGGTCCATTGCTTGGATTGCCAGCTTTTGCAAGTCGGCAGTGGAACACTTTCGCATTTCGGCCTTGATGGCAGCGACGCGATTTGGCCGCACGCTTAGGGAACGAACTCCAGCACCTACCATCAATGCGGCCGCTACTGAATCGGATGCCGCATCACCGCAGACGGATACATGGCAACCAGTGACCTGAGCTGCATCACAGATCTCGCGTATGGTACGCAGAACTGCTGGGTGAGCTGTGTCCTGCAAGGATGCGAGGTCAGCATTGCCGCGCTCGCTAGCAAGTACATATTGCGTCAGGTCGTTTGTTCCGATACTGAAGAAGTCGGCAAGATGTGCGAACCGCTCAGCCATCAGAGCTGCCGACGGCACTTCGACCATCATGCCAAGCTTTACGGGCCAGCGATGTGGGACCTTGTTGCGCTCCAGTTCCAGATGAACCTGCTCGGCGAACTCACGGGCGTGCTGCATCTCCTCTGGACTAGTCACCATGGGGAACATAATCCAGACGTCATGGCCATCAACTCCGGCACGAAGAATGGCTCCCAAATTGGAGCGGAAGAACTCAGGATGGCGGAAGGAAAGCCGCAGGCCACGCACTCCAAGGAACGGATTATGCTCGTCTGAGGAAGGCAGATAAGGCAAGGGCTTGTCGGCACCAACATCGGGAGTCCGAATAACTACTGGGCCAGCACCGAGCGGAGCAAGAACTGTGCGAAGAGCGGCGGTCTGCTCGTCTTCTGTCGGCATTGATTTGTTGTTGATGTAAACGAACTCGGTACGGAGGAGGCCTACGCCTTCGGCGCCGTTCGCACGTGCCTGCGCGGCATCCGCTGCGTTACCAACATTTGCGAGCACCTCTATTTGAACCTGATCGCGAGTGAACGCCGGCTCATGGCGCGTGCCTTCAACGGCTTTGCGTTCGGCGAGGAGCAGTTGCTGACGAGCTTCGATTTTTGCGCGCTCCGTGGCTGGAGGATCGATCCACACCTCTCCCGTTGAGCCATCGATGGCAATGATTGTGTTCGGTGAGATCGTCGCGGAGTTGATATTCGCAGCGCCTACGACCATCGGAATTCCGAGGGTTCGCATGAGTATGGCGGCATGGGCGGTGGGGCTTCCTGCGGAGGCCAGTACGCCCAGAACATGCTGCGGGTCGCAGGCCATCGCCTCGCTGGGAAGCAGCTCGGTAGTAAGCAGGATAGCGGGCGGTTCGGGACGAATTTTTGCGGCTTGCGACTCCCCTGCCATGGCGCGCAGGACGCGTACGGAGATGTCGCGAACATCGGCAGCACGGGCGCGCATATATTCGTCATCCATCGAAGCATAGGAGTCGGCCAGCTTGGCACATTCCTCTCGCCAGGCACGCGATGCGGGAACATTCCCGGAATTCACCTTCGCACGAACAGCCTCGAGAAGCACGGGGTCAGTGAGAATCAAAGCTTGTGCTGCGAGGATCTCGGCGGCAGTGCCGTGTGTGGCTTCCGCCTTGAGATCGTGCTGGACTTGTGCAATGGCTTTGCTTAGCGTTGCAAACTCCTCTTGAGGCGCACGAGGCTCAGAATCTTGCGGGAGTGATAACGCAGCGTTGAGGGCGAGCACACGGCCGATTGCGATGCCTTCGGACGCACCGACCGGGCCAGAGGTCGCCTTCTGTTGCTCAGCCAACTTAGGTGCAGGCGTGGGCTCCGATTCAGTCTCGCCGAACCGCCCAGCAGCAAGTTCTTTCAGGCGCGTAGCCGCTTCGGCGGCATCTGTACCACGAATCGTAAAGCGAAGGTTATCGCCTTTTCGCACCTGGAGAAGACTCACGCTGGTGAGACTGCGCGCGGAAGATGGCCCACGGCGACTGGTCTGATTTGTCAGTTGAACATCAGACTGGAAATGACTGGCTGCCTGCACGAGCGTAGCAGCGGGGCGCGCGTGTAGGCCGTGAGGGTTTTCGATGACAACGTCGAACTCGATAGCATTGGCGTCGGGATGCTCCGCTGCAGGTGCTTCAGCAGGTGCAGCGGGCTCCGATTCGGTCTCAAGTTGAGATTGTTTAGGAACGAGTGCGGCCTTCGCTTCCCGCGCTACATCGTCGAGGCTGCCTCCGGCATTGGCTTGCACGGCAGCAGAGACGGCAGCTTCAACCAAGGGTGCGGGAACAAGACGCAGCTTGGATGCGGGGTCCGCGGAAGCATCGAGCAGCTCGAGCGCGGTTTGGGCGCTTAGGACAGCGGAGCCGAGATCCATGAGCACGACAGCGCCGTCACCCTCAAGAAACGGCTGCATGACCTCGGATATGTGAACCGCATCGGTTCCGAGTTCTTCGTGCTCGTCACCAACACCTGCGGCAACAGCAATCGGGAACTCTGGTCCAACCATCTGGAGCACGAGTTCCCGAAGAGCCGTCGCCAGCTTCTTGCTGTGAGAAACCAGGACGATTCCAACCATGATTTTATGACGCTATTTCGCTGCGACTTCAGCGAGCGATTCAAGAAGGATTGCGGAGCTGGTGGCTCCTGGATCCTGATGGCCAATGCTACGCTCTCCAAGGTAGCTGGCACGCCCCTTGCGCGCCAGCAGCGGCGACGTTTTCACCGCGGCGTCTCGGGCCGTCGTCGCTGCGGCGCGCGTCGCCGTAGTGATATCGGTTCCTGCAGATTTCAAAGCTTCGAACGCGGGGGTGAGGGCGTCGACCATAGTCTTGTCACCCAATTCCGCCTTCCCGCGACGGACGATGTCCGCGAGACCAGCGGCAAACACCGACGACAGGGTGGCTACATCGAGCTCCTGCTTTCCAATAGTCTGCTTTCCGAGTTCGAGGAAAAACCCTCCGTAGAGTGGCCCAGCAGCGCCACCGACCGTGGAGAGAAGCGTCATGCCTATGGTCTTAAACATGGCACCGATGTCAGCGGGCGGAGTTTCCAATTTCTTTTTGACGGCGGTGAATCCGCGCGACATGTTCGCGCCATGGTCGCCATCGCCGATAGCGGAATCGAGGTCAGACAGCATGCTGGCATTCTGTTCAATAGCCGCTGCGGCCGTGAGGATCCACGACCGCAGTTGCTCAACGTTCAACGAATTCATCGTGCTTCCCTGTGTCAATTAGATTCCCCAGCGCAATCCTGGAGTGTTGACCGGAGCGTCCCAAAGACTGACCAGATTATCATCGGCGCGCAGAAGGGTGATGGACGTGCCCGACATTTCAAGGCTGGTAATGTAGCTGCCAACCAGGTTGCGAACAATCTTCAACCCGTGCTTTTCGGCAATCTGAGCGGCCTTGCGATAAACGATATAGAGCTCAATGAGCGGAGTGCCACCCATTCCGTTTACGAACAGGATGACGTTGTCGCCCTGCTTAAAAGGTAGATCGCTCAGGATTGGTTCCATCAGCATCTCGGTGATTTGATCAGCGGGAGCGAGTGGTAGACGCTTGCGCCCAGGCTCGCCGTGAATGCCGATGCCGACTTCCATCTCGTTTTCGGCAAGTTCAAACGACGGCTTGCCAGCATGCGGAACAGTGCAGGGCGTGAGCGCCATGCCCATGCTGCGTCCCGTAGCGCGAATGGTGTCGCCTAGAGCTTTGAGTTTTGCCAAATCCATCTTCTTCTCGGCAGCAGCGCCAAGAAGCTTTTCCATCAGGACGGTGAGGCCTACGCCGCGACGGCCCGCTGTGTAGAGGCTGTCCTGCACGGCAACGTCGTCGTCAGTGAGCACGCTTGCGACTTCGATCTTTTCTTCACGCAGCATATCGGCGGCGAGATCAAAATTCATTACGTCGCCGGTGTAGTTCTTCACGATGTGAAGAACTCCAGCTCCGCCATTAACGGCCTTGCTGGCTTCGAACATCTGATCGGGAGTGGGGCTGGTGAATACATGGCCAGGGCACGCTGCATCGAGCATTCCAAGGCCAACAAAGCCACCATGCATCGGTTCGTGACCGCTGCCACCACCGCTAACAAGGGCGACCTTGCCTTTTACCGGAGCATCTTTTCGCGCGATATAAAACGGATCGAGGCTAACTCGGACGCGATCGCCATGCGCTAACTGAATGCCTTCCAACTCTTCCCGAACCACATTCTCCGGAGAATTGATGAGCTTCTTCATGAAACGTTCTCTCCTTGCGGGCGCGGCGCCCCTGAACGGAGCGCCGCCTTGAATGTCTCTACAGAATGCCCGTTGCCTTGCAGATTACCGAGCCGATTCCAGCGCCAATAAGTGGACCAATTACGGGCACCATGGAATAGCCCCAATCCGAGCCGCCTTTTCCTGCGATTGGCAGCACGGCGTGAGCAATACGGGGACCAAGATCACGATTGGGGTTGATGGCATATCCAGTAGGACCACCAAGCGAAAGACCAATGCCCCAAACGAGGATGCCCCACATAAACGGCCCGTATCCAGCGGGCAATCCAGTCGGAGACACGCCCTTGGATCCGAGCGCGAAGCCAATGATCACCAGCATTGCCGTTCCGATGATCTCGGTCAGGAGGTTCAATGGCAGATTGCGGATTGCAGGACCGGTGCAGAAGACAGCAAGCTTCAGGCCCTGGTCAGATGTTTCACTCCAGTGAGGCATGTAAGCAAGCCACACAAAAGCGGCACCTACAAAAGCTCCCAAAAACTGAGCTCCAACTAGCCCCGGAACCTGAGCCCAAGGTGTAGCACCCGCCAATGCCAAGGCGAATGTAACAGCGCAATTCAGGTGAGCAATGCCTCCAACAGCGAGACTCGTGAAAATGCCACAGACGACCGCGAAACCCCAGGCCGCGGTTATCACAATCCAGCCGCTATTCTGGCTCTTGGACTTGTTGAGAAGGACGCCGGCAACAACGCCATCACCGAGAAGAATCAGCACCAACGTCCCGAGAAATTCACCAAAAACTGGTCCGTGCATTTCGAACCTCTCTTTCAATTAGTTTTTTATCTCAACTGCCATTTCTCTGTGGCTCTCGCCGTTATTCGACCCAGTCGAAAGTGCGCGTTACAGCTTTCTTCCAGAAGTGATACAGGGAAGCTCTCTTCTCCTCGTCCATGGACGGATTCCAACGATGATCCTCAGCCCAATTTGCTACTACTTCGTCGGTGTCCTTCAGGTATCCAGTCGCCAATGCAGCCGCATAAGCAGCGCCTAGAGCAGTGGTTTCCTGCACAACAGGACGAATCACCGGACGGTTCAGAATGTTGGATTGGAACTGCATCAGCAGATGGTTGACGACCATGCCGCCGTCAGTACGCAGGCTCTCGAGCTGGATGCCCGAGTCCTTTTCCATCGCGTCGAGCACTTCACGAACCTGGAAAGCCGTGGATTCGAGAGCGGCGCGGGCGATGTGCCCCTTGTTGATGAAGCGGGTCAGGCCGGCGAATACGCCGCGGGCGCTGTCCTTCCAATACGGCGCATACAGACCAGAGAACGCCGGAACGATATAGAGTCCGCCATTGTCGTTGACCGTGCGGGCCAGAGCCTCGATGTCGGAGCTCTTCTCGATAATGCCGAGGTTGTCACGCAGCCACTGCACCAATGCGCCGGTGATGGCGATGCTGCCTTCAAGGGCGTAGATTGCGGGCTTCTTGCCGATCTTGTAGCCGAGCGTGGTAAGCAATCCGCTCTTGGACGGAACGGGCTTCTCACCAGTGTTCATCAGCATGAAGCAGCCGGTGCCATAAGTGTTCTTTGCTTCGCCGGGTTTGAAGCAAGCCTGGCCAAACAGTGCGGCCTGTTGATCGCCAAGGTCGCCAGCAATTGCAACGTCCTTGATCGGGCCGAGAACAGCCTTACCATAGACTTCTGAACTCGACGCAATCTTGGGCAGCACGGACTCGGGAATATTGAACTCAGCCAGAATGTCCTTATCCCAGCTCAGGGTGCTGAGGTCCATCAACTGAGTACGGCTGGCGTTAGTGACGTCCGTGACATGGACTCCACCGTTTACGCCGCCGGTGAGATGCCAGATCAGGAAGGTGTCGATGTTGCCGAAGAGCAGATCGCCTGCTTCAGCAGCGGCACGGGCACCGGGAACGTTGTTGAGGATCCAACGGATCTTGAGGCCACTGAAATAAGTAGCAAGAGGAAGACCGGTCTTCGCACGATAACGGTCCTGCCCACCATGTGCGCTAAATTCTGCGACGGTGTCAGCAACGCGGGTATCCTGCCATACGATAGCGTTGTAAACCGGTTTGCCAGTCTTCTTGTTCCAAACAACCGTGGTTTCACGCTGGTTGGTGATCCCGATGCCAGCGAGATCGGAGGGCTTCAGGCCCTTAGCCTGCATCGCTTCGCCGATTACTTCCTCGACGCGACGCCAAATTTCGGCGGGATCATGCTCAACCCAGCCGGGTTTTGGATAGATCTGCTCGTGTTCTTTCTGTGCAACGCTGACAATTCGTCCAGTCCGATCAAATACCATAAAACGCGAACTGGTTGTTCCCTGGTCGATAGCTCCAATGTAGTCTGCCATTTCGTTCATCCCCTATCTTTTGTGAAGATCTGCGCATCGTGACGGAGAGTCCTCCTCACACGTGCGTCGTCAGAACGTAATTACTCGATCCCGGCGGTATGGAGCAGATGCTGGACTGAACCAACGTAAGCGTTGATGGCTTCGTTAGTTTGTGCTTCAGTCCAACCAAACTCCCGGGCCAGCAATTGGCCCACCACGGGTGCAGCTTGTTCGGCTTCCTTCCAGCTATGGAATTGCACACCTATTCTTCGAAGGAGAATGTCTTCGATTGTCTGAGCCATCTCCTCACGAATTGCGTAAACCACCTCGGCCCGAATGGGAGCGCCACCCGGTGTGATCGGCTGCAGAAGTTGCGGTTCCCGCTTTGCCAGTTCGAGCACCTTGGGCGAATCTGTGCCGAACTTTGTTGCGAGATGGTGGGCAGTCTCGGGGGACAACTGGTACTCGTTTGCCAGTTGCTTTGAATACTCCGGTGAAAATCCTCTCGCGCCAGTAAGAAGAAAATCGAGCGTTCTACACGGAGCCTGCTTGCCAGGTAGGGCTTGCTGGGCGTGATTGATGCCGTCCTCGGCCATAGCGCGATAAGTAGTCCACTTTCCACCAAGAACACTGACGAGACCACTGGCGTGATCAACTTCTACCTCGTGATCGCGAATGAGTTTCTTGGTATTCACTGCATCTTTCGACTTCACGAGAGGCCGCATCCCCGCATAGGCGGAAAGCACGTCCTTCGGCATCAAGTTCACGTTCAAGTACTGATTGACGTACTTGAGCAAGAACCTGACTTCTTCAGGCGTGACGACCATCTCGTCCGTGAGTTTGGCTTCGTCATCGGTCGTGCCCACTAGCAGGCGACCTAGCCACGGAATGGCAAAGATCACACGTCCATCCTCAGTCTTGGGGATCAGCAGAGCCGATGAGCTCTGGATCGCCTCGACTGGGAGGAGCAAGTGGACACCTTTGCTCAAGCGCAAGCGCTCGGGCATTGCGGGATTGGCCATGAGCCGAATGTGGTCGGCGAACGGGCCCGTGCAGTTTACGAACACACGAGCGCGTATCTGGAAATGTTCACCGGTTAGCTGGTCCTCGATTTCAAGGGTTTTCAACTTGCCGGAAGAATCCTTTCCGAAGCTCACAGCCTTGGCGTAGTTGATCAGTTCCCCGCCCTGCTGAGTGAAGGTCTGCGCCAGAGTGATGCCGAAACGCGCGTCGTCAAACTGACCGTCGGCGTACGACACAGTCCCAACCAGCCGCTCGCTCCGCAAGGACGGCATGCGCCGAAGCGACTCCGACTTCGACAGCATGCGGCTGGGAAAGAGACTTGCTGAACCGGCAATCCAGTCGTAAGACTTCATGCCGATGGTGAAATAGAACAACTCCCAGGAGCTGTAGCACGGGACCAGCAACTCCAGCGGATGAGCAAGGTAAGGCGCACAACGCAACATGTGAATGCGCTCGTGCAATGCTTTCCTCACCATCGTGTACTGGCCGTAATCCAGATCGGACACGGCTTGCTGTAAGTATCGGACGCCGCCATGGACGAGCTTAGTGGAGGCCGATGAGGTATGCGACACGAAATCGGACGCATCCAGCATCACCGTGGCAAGCCCGCGCAGTTGTGCGTCGAGAGCACAACCCGTGCCTGTCGCACCTCCACCAATCACACACACGTCGAACGTCTTTTCAGTTATTGCCTGACGTGCGCTTTTACGGCTTCTCATCCAGCACTCCAGTCTGAGTTCTAGAACGTTGTCTGCAAACGGAAGCCAGCATTCGCCGCTGCACCCACTCTGCGTCCGCCTACGTTTGCGTAGTACTGATACACGGGCTGGAGCAGGAACCATGGGAAGACTTGAATCTTGTAATTCACCTCGAAGGCCTTCTCATCCTCAAGCCGACCGCCAGGGGTTAAAGCAGCAAGCCGGTTGAAGTCGCTGCCGATTTTGCTATAGACAAAGCCGAAATCCAGGCTGTCCTTGGCACGACCAGGGATCGGTCCGTTAAAGACCAGTCCGCCTGTAAACTCGGTCGGAACTTCACTCATCTTTTGCGGGCCGGTGTTGAAGCCGAACGTGACGTCGAGGCCACGATTGCTGCCTGCAGCTACACGGTAAATAGGCTGGTTCGCCTGGACGTAAATCGTGTAGTTTCCGCTTTCGGTTCGGCCAGTGCTGTAGTTCGTGAAGCCACGACCACCGTTGTAGATAGCGCCGACCTTGATGATGCCGGGATAGCTCTTGCGGGTGGTAGGCGCATTAGGATCGGTATAGAAACCAACTTCGGTGTCCCAAGTGGAACCGAACGATCCGTTGCGATACTTGAAGCCGGTTGGATACAGCGGCGGGTGAGTGGTGTGCAGTGGATCGCTCGGAGCAAATTCGCGGCTAGACGGCATGAACCATCCGGTCTTGACGTAGTAGCTCTTGCTCGGAGAGATTTTCAGTTCGGCACCTGGACCCGAAGAAGGATCGTAAGAAGCGCGAACATTGCCCATGTTGCCGTAGTTGTAATCCAAAGGCTCGATCAGGAAGCTGCCGCCGTATTCCTGAATGCCGTAGAAGTCCTGAGACGCCATCAGACCTGCAGTGACAGTGACCTTCTGGTTCGCAAACTTCTGTTGCAACCAAATGGAGTCGATTCGGAACTGGTGGAAGCTGACCAGACCGCTAGGATTGGCGATGCTACCGATTACGCCACCCATGTTGGAGCCGTTCTGCCAAAGTCCAGTAGCGTGGAAGCTGAGACCCTTTGCAGACGACATCTTTCCGAAATCCAGGTCGATGGTGCCGCGGATACGATTCCAGTTGTTGAACACTTCTCGTGTGCCAGCTGGACGCCGCACATCATCCAATGCATCGGTGATGTAGAAGAAGTTGAAGGTGAACCCCTTGTCGGCCAATCTCTGGCGCTCTGGTCCCCAGTTCAACATGTAGTCCTGATGCATGAACATCATGCCACCGGATGGAGTTCCAGCCGCTGGAGATGTGGTTTCGGCCTGTGTGTCAGCGGTGGGTGCCGTAGCTACTGCTGTATCAGTTGTCGCAGGCGGTTCCCCGGCAAGTGCGAAGGTGGGGAGCGCTAACGCTATCACGATCAACGCATAGCCGGAAACAACCGCAAGCTTTCCGAAACCGCTACGAAGACCACAAAACAGTGGAGATCTCGCCATTACGTTCTCCTTTTAAGTGTTTCCAATTCTCAAGATTCGCCCTTTATGCACTTACGACAAAAGCCGCCCGCGGCATACACGTATTCCTGTGTACGTAACGGGCGGCTTCTCTA
Source organism: Koromonas humicola (assembly GCF_059726255.1). Lineage (NCBI taxonomy): Bacteria > Pseudomonadati > Acidobacteriota > Terriglobia > Terriglobales > Koromonadaceae > Koromonas > Koromonas humicola. The sequence goes on along the minus strand of NZ_AP040873.1, from coordinate 1,694,174 downwards.
CTCTCTGCCGCAACCCGAGGAATATACCACTGGTTCGAACAGATTGAATATGGGAACGATTATTTTTTTGTATCGATATAGATACAACCCGACATGAAAGAGCAGCTTCGCGGTTCGAATCCGGCAGAACGTTGCTGATTTAAACCTACTTTTCAACAGTCACAGGAACGGCTGCAGATTTAGGAAAAATAGAACCGCTCGGTACACTTCTCAACGCGTCCTTTCGGGACACGAAACAGTCAATGTCAAGAATCTAAGCCCAGAGGTCGATGAATACAGCGCAAAGCTTAAGCTTTCACGAATTCGGAACTATTGCGCAAAGCTATGCACATCGAATACAGCAATTGCTGCGCGTCGGATGGAATTGTTTTGGCAGCTAGGCAGCTTCTTCTTTGACCAGACCTGTGTCTTCATTGCGCAGCATTGAACGAAGCTGCTCTCTTAGAGCCGGCGTGTTGCGGTATCCGTGAGACTCAACCGCATGCTCGACTGCGAGGTCAAGCACTTCTTCTTCATCGCCAAGGGTTGCGAACTCACACGGAATTTCGGCGGGAAACCAGCGGCAATCCATCACCTTGCGGCTCATCGGGTAGTCCACTTCTTCGCTGAGTTTTACTTTCCGGTAGAGAAGAGGTTATCCGGAGCAGGACAAGTGTTCAACGCTGCTCGAGTGAGTTTTTCTGCGATAAGAACATTTTTTCTGCAGCTCAGGGCCGAGTGTGAGGCACCTCACTTTTGTTCGGGTCACGGTGAACAGCATTACAGCTTTCCGTGCTTTACGGTATCCATAACTCAGCACAAAGCAGGTTGTCATGGATTTGAAGTGCGCTAACCACTGGTGTCCTACGGTAAGGCAACAACACGAGGGAAAGCTCTTTCGGCTAGATCTAGACATAGGCAGCAAAGCTGGCGCGGACGAATATAAGACGGAGTTCGTGTGGCTTTGTCCGCATTGCGCGAAGCTGATGCACCCTCAAGTGGAAGTCACGGGTGATAAGGTTATACTGCGGCTGGCAAAAAACGACACCCCGAACCTGAATGCAATTTGTCAGCGTGCTAACTGACCAACGGAAAGTAGGAATTAAGGGCCCAGGGATGACACATAATCAGGCACGCCAGAGCAAGGCCACCCCGCGTTCTCCACTTCCGGGGTTCATGCATAAGACGTTGCCGAACGGAATTACGATCTCAACATGCATGGCCTGCACGCAATCGATTGGCAGCCCGACTCCGGCAAGTTTGAGGATGGCGGAAGAGAATCATCACTGCACCGCTCGCAAGCAGCGGTAGCGACCTGTTTCACTCCAGCAATAAACCCTGCCATCTGACGTCGGCGACATAGTACCCAACTCACCGGCATTCAGCATTAGTCCCAGCACACTCCTTGAGCAATGCTGAGCGCTCATTCGGCTACGCACGATATGGGCGGCTCTTGTCCAGGTGCGGCCAACTTTCTCCGGGACGAAGAATCACACCTAGCGGAGGAAGTCGATGAAGACTCTCGAGTTGAATAATGCCGTAGTCGTAATTACTGGTGCTTCGAGCGGAATTGGTCGCTCAACGGCCATTGAATTCGCTAATCAAGGGGCTAACCTCGTGCTGGCCGCAAGGCGTGGGAATGTTTTGGAGGATCTTGCAAGGGAGTGCGAGAAGCGCGGAGTCCGCGCGATTGCTGTGCCGACCGATACCGCAGACGAGTCGCAAGTGGAGCGACTGGCACAACGAGCGATTCGAGAGTTCAAGCGAATCGATATCTGGATTAATAACGCTGCCGTAGCGCTGTTGGGGCGATTTGATGAGGTGCCCTCCGACCTGTTCCGCCGAGCGGTGGATGTGGTGCTGATGGGCTACATATGGGGCGCACGAGCCGCGATCCGGCAGTTCCGTAAACAGGGCAAGGGAGTGCTGCTGGAGGTCGGTTCGCAAGGGGCACATACGCCACTGGCAAACGCAAGCGCATATGTCATTCCCAAGTGGGGCGTGCGGGGACTCGACTCGTGTTTGAGGCAGGAACTGGCGGGAACGAATATTCACGTGTGCAGCGTGTACCCGGCCAGCATTGACACGCCTTTTTACCAGCATGCCGCGAACTTCACAGGCCGCGTGCCAAAGACGATGGTTCCCTCCTACAAAGCCCAGGAAGTAGCACAGGCACTGGTGGATCTGGCGCGGCGTCCAGAGCGCGCAAAATTTGTGGGGACGTCCTCGCTGGTGTGGTCGACCTTCGCGGCGTTGATGCCGGGCCCTTACGAGCAGATACAGGGTCGACGCGGGTGGAAAGCGCATTTCACAGACGAAGCCGCACCTAACACCTCGGGCGCTTTGCTGAAGCCCATGAAGGGCACCGCACAGGTGTCGGGAGGCTGGAAAGAAAGACAGGGGAAGACAATGGCTCAGCCCGCAATCGGAATGGCCGGTATAGCAACAGCTTTGGGTGCGGCTATGTGGCTCTGGAAGCAGGTGCAAGGGCAGCAACGACGCATGGAGCATCAAGTTGCATAGTGGATTGAGGAGAACTACAGCGCTAGAAAGGAACGACTGGCGGAGAGGGGGGGATTCGAACCCCCGGTGGAGTTACCCCCACGTCTGATTTCGAGTCAGGTGCATTCAACCACTCTGCCACCTCTCCGCGGCGCAGAACGGGCGAATGCCCGCATTGCGAGTGTAACAAATAGAGATGGATTCCGTCACGTGGGGGCTGTGGAAGCCCCCACACCTTTGACTAGACGACGAAGTATTTCGCGTTTGAGTGATGGACGACGATGGCCGAGGTGCTCTGCTCCGGCTCAAGCAGGAAGGTCGGCGTAAGGTGAACACCAATATTCTGCTCCGGACGGAGGAGAGCGAAGAGTTTGGTCTGGTCCTCCATGTTGGGGCAGGCGGGGTAGCCGAAGCTGTAGCGCGAGCCGCGATATTTCTGATGGAAAAGGTCGTTGATGTTGGGCGAGTCATCGGCAGCGATGTTCATCTGCTGGCGGATGCGCTGATGCAGGTATTCAGCGAGTGCCTCGGCGGTTTCGACAGAGAGCCCGTGCAAGTAGAGATAACGCGTGTACTCGCCGCGCTCGAAGAGGCGCTGTGTTTCGGCGCTGGCCTTTGGACCAATGGTGACAATCGAGAGACCTAGCACGTCAGCGCGGCCGGTGGACTGCGGCGCAAAGTAATCGGAAATACTGAGGCGGCGACCTTCGGACTGGCGTGGGAAGGTGAAGCGCAGCAACTCGGGGAGCTTCGCGGGAAGCGGGCAGCCTGCCCGGAGCGTGCTAGCGTCGAAGCTGGGGCTCGCGTTGCGGAATTCGTCGAGCGAGAGACCAGGCTTCGGGGCGTAGACGATGAGGTCGTTGCCGTTGGACTGGCAAGGGAAATAGCCGTAAACGACCTTAGGTTCGAACCAGCCGCAGTCAATGGCGTCCTGCTCAAGAGCGGCGAGGACGGGCTTGTACTTCTCTTCGACGACGCGCACGTAGTCGGTCTGCGAAGCAGTCTTGAGCTGCCACTGATTCTTGAAGAGCGCGGTCAAATTGATGTACTTGAACAGCGTCTTTAGATCGAAATCGGATTCGGTGCGCACACCCCAGAACGGCGGCTGAGGGATTTCGGCTGGAGGCATCGGGTCGCGTGGCTGCTGCGGAAGATTTGCATCAGCGACGGCCTTCGCTCGGGCGAACTCCTTTACCACAGAGCCGACTTGGATGGTGGCTTCCCGCTGCGGTCCGCTGAGTTCCTCCATAGCGTGAAGTCCGGCGAAAGCGTCTTCGGCGTAAAACACGGCGGAGGAATATTCACGGCGGAGATCATCTTCAACGTACTTGCGCGTGAGTGCCGCACCGCCGCAGATGACCGGATACTTGAGGCCGCGCATCTCAAGATCCTGAATGACGTACTTCATCTCCAGCGTGGATTTCACCAGCAAACCGCTGAGGCCGATGGCGTCGGCGTGGTGCTCCTGCGCAGCGTGCAGGATGGCCTCGGCTGGCTGCTTGATGCCAAGATTCACGACCTTGTAGCCGTTGTTCGTGAGGATGATATCTACGAGGTTCTTTCCTATGTCGTGAACATCGCCCTTCACGGTGGCAAGCACCATGGTCCCCTTCTGCGAGCCCTCGGTCTTCTCCATCTTGGGTTCGAGATAGGCGACGGCGGTCTTCATGACTCCAGCGGAGTCGAGCACGGAGGGAAGCTGCATCTTACGAGCGCCGAAGAGGTCGCCGACAGTGCGCATCGCGTCGAGCAGAATGTTGTTGATGATGTCGAGCGGCGTGTAGGTTTCGAGCGCTGTGTCGAGGATCTGCTCGATGGTCTGGCGCGAAGCGTTCTCTCCTATGCCTTTTTCGCCGTGGATGATGCAGAACTTGAGTTTGTCTTCGACGGAGAGTGACTCGACCTGCGCGGTGGGCTCGGCTTCCTGCTTCCCTTTCATCGCGGCGAAATGAGCCATGTAGTTTTGGAGCGGATCGCCCGCAGTGCGGTCGGCGTAAATGAGCTTGCGCGCGAGTTCGACCTCAGCCTCGGGAATCTTGTAAAGCGGATAGATCTTTGTGTAATTGACGATGGCCATGTCGAGGCCGTGATCAACGGCTTCGCGCATGAAAACCGAGTTCAGAACTCGACGCGCGTAAGCATTGAGGCCGAAGGAAATGTTGGACACGCCGAGAATGGTCTTGCATTCGGGCAGCGCCTTCTTGATGCCTTCGACGGCTTTCAGGGTTTCCATGCCAGCGGTGCGATAGTCGTCCTGTCCAGTGGAGATGGGCAGCGTGAGCGCGTCGAAGATGAGGTCCTGCGGCTGGATACCGTACTTTTCGACTGCGAGTTGGTAGATGCGCTTCGCAATCGCGATTTTCTTTTCAGCGGTGAGCGCCATTCCCTCTTCGTCGATCGTGAGCGCGATGACTGCTGCGCCATAACGCTTCGCCATGGGCAGGACGCGGCTCGTCCGCTTCTCGCCGTCTTCCAGATTGATGGAATTGATGATCGCCTTGCCGGGCACACGCTTGAGTGCCTCTTCCAGTACTTCGGCCTCTGTGGTGTCGATGAGGATGGGTGCGGGCACTCGGGTGGCAATTTTCTCGAGCACGTTGGCCATGTAGGCCTTCTCGTCTTCGCCGACGATGGCACAGCAGAGATCAAGCATGTGCGAACCGTCGTTCACCAACTTCTTGGCGAGTGTGAGAATGCCGTCGTAGTCGGAGGCGTGCACCATATTGCGGAAGTGCTCAATGCGCGTCGTAGTGTTCATCTCCTCGGCAACGATGAGCGGCTTGGGGTCGAGGTCGAGGGGGACAGTGCTGTAGGCGCTGGCCGCGGCTGCCGTGGGTTTGATGTCGCGTGCTGCGGGCGTAATTCCGCTGACCGCTTCGACGACTGCCTTCAGGTGCTCGGGAGTGGTGCCGCAGCATCCGCCAACAATGCGGACGCCGTAGTCTTCGACGAAATGCTTGTGATAAGCACCGAGTTGCTCAGGCTTGAGCAGATACACGGCGCGCCCGCTAACGTTCTGAGGCAGTCCGGCATTGGGGAGCACGGAGATGATCTTCGTCGAATTGACGCCGAGATAGCGGACCGCGTCATTCATTTCGAGTGGGCCGGTTGCACAGTTCAGACCGATTGCATCCACGTCGAACGCCTCAAGTGTGGTGAGAGCAGCGCCGATCTCGGTACCAAGAAGCATGGTGCCGGTTGATTCCAGCGTGACCTGCACCTGCATGGGGACGCGGCGGCCCACGTTCTTCATGGCGTCAAAGCAGGCAGCGATGGCGCACTTGGCCTGCAGAATGTCCTGGCAGGTTTCGACCAGCAGGACATCGACGCCGCCTTCGATGAGGGCCTCGGCTTGCTCGACATAGGCGGCGAGCATGGCGTCCCAAGTGATGTGCCCGAGAGAAGGAAGCTTCGTGGTAGGGCCGATGGATCCGGCGATGAACCGTGGACGGGTCGGAGTCGAGAACTGATCGGCGACTTCGCGGGCGACCCTGCAGGCAGCGAGGTTTAGTTCGCGAGTGCGCTCTTCGAGACCATATTCGGCAAGAACGATGCGGGTGGAACCGAAGGTATCGGTTTCGACGACGTCGCAACCAACCGAGAAGAAGGCGGCGTGGATGTCACGTATGACATCAGGGCGCGACAGTACGAGCAGTTCGTTGCAACCTTCCTTGCCCCAATAATCGTCGGCAGTAAGGTTGCGGAACTGAATGTTTGTACCCATTGCACCGTCGTACACAACGACGCGCTCATTCACGGCTTTAAGAAATTCGCTCATCAGAAATAGGGATCCTTCGATTCAGAAATAACAGGATAGCTGAAACGAAACAGGAGTGGTAACCAGATGCAAAAGCCGCTTCAGCTTTGCAGGCCTGAAGCGGCGGTGTGAGTTATACGATGCGAATCAGCGCGCCAACGCTCTCTGTTTCTCTGCATCGCTCGCGTTGAAGAGCGCATTCTCGCCTTCGTGCGCGGGAGAGATGGCGAGGAGCTGTTCTTTGCGATAAATTAAATTGGTCGCGTTATAGGTGGCAAGCTCGAACCCGTGCCCGTGAGTGATGGCGTCAGTCGGGCAAGCTTCGACACAGTAGCCGCAGAAGATGCAGCGGTTGTAGTCGATGTTGTAAACCTTGGCGTAGCGCTCGGCGCTGGAGATTCGGTTTTCAGCCGTGTTCTCGGCGGCTTCGATGTAAATACAGTTCGAAGGGCAGGCTGCGGCGCATAGAAAACAGGCTACGCACTTCTCCAAACCATCTTCATCCCGCTGGAGCACGTGCAGGCCGCGGAAGCGCTCCTGGAACACGGCTCCGCGCATGGGGCCTTTACCATCTGGGTAGTTTTCGACTGTTGTTGGTTGGAACATCTCCCGGAAGGTGATGCTCATACCTTTGGCGATTGCCGCTATGCTCCGTAGAACGCTCATGTGCCCCCACAGTGACGAAACAGTATAAATGCTCGGCCGAGATTCGGCCAGCCGCACGAAGAGCGTTCTCCGGACCGGAGATGAGAGACACTACCCACCTAAACTCAACAGGAGAGTTTAGGGCACCCTGAAGTTCATGCTTTTTTGCCCATCGCGCCCTTGTGCTGCTCAACCGTGGACCACGTCTTGTCCTCGGCGTGGCAGAGTGTTTCGAGAGGACAGTCCACACACTTGGGAGCACGCGCGACGCAGAGAGCGCGTCCGTGAAGGATGATCTGGTGAGAAAAGTCTATCCACTTGGATTGCGGAATCACCTTCATTAGGTCCTGCTCGATGTTTCCGGGGTCCTCAGACTTGGTCAGTTCCAAACGGCGCGAAATACGGTGAACGTGAGTATCTACAACGACGCCTTCGGCGCGGCCGAACCATGAACCGAGCACAACGTTCGCTGTTTTGCGTGCGACGCCCGGAAGCGAGAGCAGTTGTTCCATCTGATCAGGGACTTTCCCGCCGAACTCAGACATAACTTTGCGGGCAGCACCAACGATGGACTTGGACTTGTTCCGGAAAAAGCCAGTGCTGACGATCATTGGCTCGACCTCTTCCGGTTCGACTTTGGCCAGCGCCTCGGGGCCGGGAAACTTCTTGAACAACTCCGGGGTGACCAGATTCACGCGCACATCCGTGCACTGGGCAGAAAGGATCGTCGCCACGAGCAATTCCCACGCATCGCGATGGTTAAGCGCACATTTTGGAGCAGGATAGGTCTGGTCTAAGATCTCGAGGATCTTCGTCACGCGCTCAGGCGCTAGCGGATTGTATTTGGAGTTGCTGCGTTTCGCAGGAGGCTTGGGAGAAGCTTTCTTTGCAGTCGTGGCCATGGCTCAAGGAGAAAATAGTATCACTCGGCAGCGCGGAACCCATCAGCAGGGCTCGCGTTACAATGGATGGCAATGTGGTCAAAGAAAGTCGGGGATTTCAAAACAATATGAGCACGAGCGAACAACAGGGCGTAAGTGTGCAGAGCGCAGAGCTACCCGCCGTTCCATTAACACTGGAAGGATCCGCCGTATTGCATCAGTTTTTCCGCTTTCGCTGGACACAATGGAGAGCGGCCTCTAGCGAAGATCGGGCGCGGATCACAGCAGAGGCCCAGGGCGCTCTTGAACAGATGGAAGCTGCTGGGTCGGCAATGTTCTCTATGTTCGGCCACAAAGGCGACATTCTGTTTGTTCACTTCCGGGATGATTTTGAGGCACTAAACCAAGCCCAGTTGACGCTGAATCAGCTTGAGTTGATGAACTACTTGGAGTCGGCGAGTTCGTATGTATCAGTGATCGAACTGGGGCTGTATGACTCAACAGTGAAGCTCTACAAAGCTCTTACGGCCCAAGGTGTGGAACCTCATTCGCCTGAATGGAATGAGGCGCTGGAGGAGTCTATGCAGCGTCAGCGCGAAGCCATGCACGTCCGGCTATTCCCAAAAATTCCCGAGAGCCGATATCTCTGCTTTTATCCGATGGACCGCAAGCGGGGAGAGCAGAAGAACTGGTACACACTGCCGATCGAGGAACGTCAACGGCAGATGGATTTGCACGGCAAGATTGGGCGGCGGTACGCGGGAAAGGTGCAACAGTTCATCAGTGGCTCGATCGGGTTCGATGATTGGGAGTGGGGCGTCGATCTGTTTGCCGACGAGCCTGTTGTGTTCAAGAAACTGATTTACGAGATGAGGTTTGATGAAGTCAGCGGAGTGTTTTCGAATTTTGGTGCGTTCTCCGTCGGTATCCGGTGTGGGGCAGGCGAATTAGGGACGCTGCTCGAAGGCCGAACACCCAAAGCGCTTCCGAAAACAGAACAGGCCCGACTGGGCCGCCCGGGCAGACCGCAGCAGTAAAGGGGATGCGGCCTTTTGCTGATTGACCACAGGAGGCGAAGCTACTAGGCTCAAGTTATGGCAGTTAAAGCGATTCAGCTAGGTCAAGTTTGGAAAGAGGAAGCCAGCGGTGAAAGCTTCCTCGTAACGAAGGTTTACAACGAGGTATTTTCGCAATTTGCCATGTTGCGCCCGGCCAACGCCTCGGCACCTTCGGCAGAGACCCGCCGCATCAAAGTAACAAAGACGGCACAGGGGCTATTGCTGCCGGGATACGTATTCACACAAGACTCTAACCAAGAGTTCTGAAGGACTCATGATCGAACACATCTTGCTGACACTGGCTGGAATCATCAAAGCCGTGATCTCCTCGCTCGGGTATCCGGGCATCGCGGTGCTGATGGGCGTTGAGTCAGCGTGCATTCCTCTGCCTTCTGAAGTGATCATGCCTTTTGCAGGATACCTGGTGTATACCGGACGATTCAGTTCCCTGGCGATGGTTGCCACGCTGGGAGCAATTGGCTGCAACCTGGGCTCGATCCTCGCATACGAAGTCGGCGCTTATGGCGGACGTCCGCTGATTGAGCGCTATGGCCGCTACATCCTGATGAATCGCCATGATCTCGACGCAAGCGATCGCTTCTTCCAGAAATACGGCAGCATTACGGTGTTCATCGGACGGCTGCTACCGGTGGTCCGCACGTTTATCGCACTACCAGCGGGAATCGCGCGCATGTCTCGCGGCAAGTTTCATCTGTACACTTTCGCCGGATCGTGGCCGTGGTGTTATGTGCTGGCCTATGTGGGCGCGACCCTTGGCGAGCGTTGGGACAGCGATCCGCGGTTGAAGATGTGGTTCCACCGTCTGGATGCCGTCATCGTACTCGTGCTGCTGGTCGGGATCTTCTACTTCGTGCAAGGGCACTGGAGAAACCGCGTGAAAGCCGCCGAACAACTCTCAGGTAAGGCGCAGGAAGTGCCGAGCAAAGCTGAGGGTGTAGCAGATTAGATATCTGAAATAGCGAGCGAAATGAAAAAGGCCCGCAATTGCTGCGGGCCTTTGATTTGCTTTGAATAGCTCTACACCTTGGCGGGTTCTTCGGCAGCGCGAGCGGCTTGCTTCGCTCGAGCTTGCTGAACCGCCTTGATACGTGAGCGTCGCAGAGTGAGGAACTCCTTGGCTTCCTTGTAAAGACGCTTACGATCTTCACTCTTAAACAGAGAGCCGAGAACGATGGGAACCCAGACCTTGGGACGGAAGTAGTACTCGTCGTAGAACTTGTGCACCATCTCCATGGTGTAGTCGGCGGGCAAGCCGGGGTACTCAACGTGAGCTACCTGGTGTCCGCCAAGATCGACCATGTCGTTTTCACGAATTACATAGTCGTTCTGCTTGACATAGTCGTAGAACTCGGTGCCGGGATAAGCGTGGGCGACCGAAACCTGGATGGTTTCGACGTTGAGTTCCTTCGCGAACTCGATCGTGCGCCGAATGGTGTCGCGAGTCTCGCCGGGAAGACCCAAGATAAAGTCGCCGTGTATGACAAGCCCGAGTTTCTTGCAGTCCTTAACGAACTGGCGAGCGCGCTCAAGGGTGGCACCCTTCTTGATGTTCTTGAGAATTTGCGGGTCACCAGATTCGAAACCAACAATCAGAAGGCGGCATCCCGCTTCTTTCATCGCCTTCAGCGTCTCGTAGTCGGTGGTGACACGCGAGGTGCAGGACCAGGTTAGCCCGAGCGGCTTCAGCTTGGAACACAGCTCGATTGTGCGCGCCTTCTGAATGTTGAAGGTGTCGTCATCGAAGAAGAATTCCTTGACCTCAGGCCAGTACTGCTTCGCCTTGGCCATTTCGGCAGCAATGTCGTCAGATGAGCGCTTGCGCCAGGCGTGGCCGGAGTGCGTCTGCGGCCAGAGGCAGAAGGTGCACTGAGCCGGGCATCCGCGTGTGGAATAGAGTGCCACGTAAGGATGCATGAGGAACGGCACGTTGTAGCGCGTAACGTCGAGGTCACGCTTGTAAACATCCGTGACGTGCGGCAATTCGTCGAGATTCTCAACAGCGGGACGATCGAGGTTATGAATGATCTTACCGTCAGGACCGCGGAAACTCGCGCCGAGAATTTCGGGCAGCGGCTTGCCATTGGCGTATTCAACCACGGCGTAGTCGAACTCGCGTCGCACGATGAAATCGATTTCGGGATGGCTGAGCGCGTGCTCGGGTGAGACCGTCACATGAGGGCCGACAAAGCAGACTTTCAGTCGCGGATTGGCCTGCTTCATGAGGCCAGCGAGCTTCACATCGCCTTCGAATCCGGGCGTGCTGGTGAACAGCACCATGAAGTCGTACTCTTTGCCGATCTCGATGGTCTGTTCGGCAGTGACGTGGTGCGGGTTGGCATCAAGCAGCCGCGAGCCCTCCAGCATTCCAGCAGGGTAAGCGAGCCAAACCGGGTACCAATACGACTCGATTTCGCGCGTGGCCGGCCAGCGTGAGCTGGCGCCGCCATCAAAGTTCTCAAACGAGGGCGGATTGAGGAACAGTGTTTTCAAAGGCATAGATATCCATCTCTGATACTATCATCGGCTTTTCAATGGCAGCACGAAATGCATGCGGAATGTGAAAAACCAATGGTGAACCGTCGCAGAGCATCAGCGGGCAGAGCTCAAATCTTCAGCCTTGCCAATTCTGGTGACTCAACAGCGGATCGGTTGGCCTAGATTACCCATCCAGAATCGATTCAGAGTCTTGGCAAGCGGTTGCGCCTGCTGACCGAAATTCGTTCACACTTGCAAATTGGCTAGGCGAGACATGAAACTAAAAAGCGATTAAGACACGAAGGGGAAAACATGGCGCATATCAGCCGCGAGACATGGCAGGTGGCAATCGACGCTCTGCGAGCCAACAAGGTGAAGGCTGCGCTGACGATGCTCGGCGTCGTGATCGGCTCGGCCTGTATCGTACTGGTCGTGACAATTGCCTTGATCGGCAAAACCTACGTCATGGCGCAGATCGAGGGCGTTGGCTCGAACCTGGTCTATGCCGGGTACATGGGCGGCACCGCAAGTGCGCGTTCGCAGGCTGACGAAATCAGTCTGAATGACATGGAAGCCATTAGGCATCTGCCGCACGTAATCGAAGTGGCAGGCACTTATGACATGGCGACGAGCGTCGTCATCAATGGGCAGGAAAAACCGGTATCGCTGATTGGCGTAACCGAGGGCTTCCAGAAAATTCGCAATCTGCAAATACTCGAGGGCCGCTTTTTTGACGACCTCGATCAGCAGACCGGAGCCAAGGGATGCCTGATTACGCAGGATCTGGCGAAGCAACTACCTCCGGGGCCCATGATTGGACGCCAGCTTCGGGTCGGCGAACAGACGTTTACGGTGATTGCAGTTTTTCGGGAACGCGTGGCGACCTTCGGACAATCGGAAATCACTTCGCAGTCGGTACTAATCCCATTCTCTCTGATCAAGTACTATTCCGGCAACGATTACGTCAAGACGATGTATGCGCAGACGGATTCGGGCGACAGCGTTCCCGCCGCGACCGTTGCAGTGCAGAATTTGCTTAAAAGCCGACATACGCCGGGTGCGGTCTATTCCGTACAGAACCTCTCCTCGATTCTCGAAGCGGCGCGCAAGATCTCAATGGCGCTCACGATGGTGCTGATGCTGGTGGGCACGATCGCTTTGATTATCAGCGGCGTTGGAATCATGAACATCATGCTGGTAACGGTCACGGAACGTACGCGCGAAATCGGCCTGCGAAAAGCTGTGGGTGCGCAGACAGACGAGATTTTGTACCAGTTCCTGATCGAAGCATTAATCATCAGCGGTGTGGGAGCGATCATCGGAATTCTGATTGCCGTAAGCGTGAAGATCATCGTCGAGCCACTGATCCCGCCAGAGGTCGGGCTGAAAATTCCGATCTCGGTGTATTCGGTCATCGTGGCTTTTGTGGTCTCCTGCGCGACGGGAGTGCTCTTCGGGTATCTTCCAGCAAACAAGGCTTCGAAGCTGCAACCGACCGAATCGTTGCGATACGAGTAGGACGGTTTCTATCTACTAAACCCCGAGTTCCAATGAGCCTGGGTTTTTCGTTTTACAACTCAGAGCTGCAAACTGCCTTCCCACTGAAGATGAGCCGGTTCTTAGCGCGACATTCGGGCGCACTGATGGTCGCTGTGGGGCTAGTGCTGCGCCTCGGCTCCGTCGCCTACCAATTCAGATATCATCTGAACCCCGCGCTGGATCACTGGCGATTTGGCTGGGAGATGGGACGCGTGGCTCGGTCGATCTACGAAGGACACGGCTTTGCTTCGCCAATGTACGAGCCATCTGGGCCAACTGCATGGGTAGCACCTGTGTATCCGCTGCTGATTGCACTAGGCTTCAAGATCTTCGGACTCTATACGGCTGCGGCAGCCTGGTTCATTCTCGGATTGAATTCACTCTTTGGAGCACTGACGGCTCTGCCAATCCGAGCGACTGTTCGTGCAGTGTTTGGAAATAGCGCAGAACAGCAGGCCAAGATCGCAGGCTGGATGTGGGCTTTACTTCCATACTCGATCTACGTCGCAGGGGAACGCATCTGGGAGAACACTCTCACAACATTGCTGGCGGCATGCCTGCTCGCTCTGACCTACAAAGTGGAAAGAGATGGACGTCTGCGCGTTTGGATACTGTGGGGCGCAACCTGGGCACTTGGCGCACTGACGAGCACTGCCCTGCTCGCTGCACTGCCAGCCATGGGGCTTTGGATTGCTTGGCGTCATCAGCGCAGTGGGCGCCAGTGGTTCTGGCAAGCGACGAGTTCGGCGCTCATATTTTGCGCGATTCTCGCGCCGTGGGTGGCGAGGAACTATGTAGTCCTGCATCGGTTCATACCCGTCCGGGATAACTTCTGGCTGGAAATGCACGTGGGAAACAACGGAGACCACAGGCAGCCATGTCCAGACGCCGTGCACCCGTCGAATTCGGCGCAGGAACGGGATGAATGGGTGCGTTTCGGGGAACTTGGGTACATGGACGCCAAGAAAATGCAGGCCACAAATTACATCCGGCAGCATCCGGCGGAATTTCTGGAGTTGAGTGCTCGGCGGGCCTTATTCGTGTGGACCGGGTTCTGGAGCGCCAGTCGCGAATACCTGCGATCAGAACCGATGGAACTCTTTGCGACTGCTTACTTCACGCTCATGACGGTGCTAGCTACTGCGGGAATTGTGCTCGCGTCGCGACGAGGATTTGCTGCCATGTTGATCCCGATGCTGCTGTTCCTGCTACTCTTCCCTGCTCCCTACTACATCACACACCCAAGCTATGACTATCGGCACCCCATGGATCCGATCATCATGGTCATGATCGCTTACGCGTTGGTGGCGCGTATGCGAAACCGCAACGCGGATGTGCCCGAAATCTCTCTGGCAAAAGCAGGCTAGCTTCTGGACTGAAATTCAAGCTGCTCCTGTTGGTACAGCGGCCAGTGCTCTCCAGCAGCGTCGTGCAGGCGTTTCACCAGCTTTCCGTACACCCGCATCGACAATTGCTCCTCTGAGTCAAGGCTCAGCTTTGCAGTGTCTCGGAGGCCGAAGAAGGCCTTTCCGGTCTCAACCTGGATCTCGTGCCATGGGATAAACAGCGGTGGATGAAACAGACGCAAAGGCATGAGGATCGCCATTACCTCAAGGTGGAGTCCTTTGTGATTCGCACCCACGCTTAAGCAGTTGTTGTAATCGCACCATCCCCGGAATCGAGCACTCTGCCACCGCCAAGTCGCGCCCTGAAACGGATCTTCCTGTCGAAAACGGCGAGTGAGGAAAGACCAGCCGCTGAGTTTGCTAAGCAGCCACATGATCGCAATGAAGTAGACGGGAAATGCGAGTAACACAACCAACACTGGAAATATAGCGCGCACTGGAATTGGGAAGCCCATGCCCGGTATGGTAGCCGAGAGCTGAGTTCAGGGCCAGAAATTCTCGAACGGACCTACATTGCTCCCTCGTTTGCTAAACTGCATGGCATGTTTTCACGTGCACTGTTCTCGGCTATGTCATCTGCTATCGTCATGTGCATGAGCACTTTGGCCACAGCGCAATCGCTTCCTGTCCCTCAGGCCGTCACTGATCCAACAAAGCTCCAATCCGCTACGGTCGAGAACCTTCAGAAGTTCTCAATCGCTGCGCTTTACAGCACGCGGCAGATCGGCGGATCGACATGGTCTCCGGACGGATCGCGAGTTGCGTTTATTTCGAACATCAGCGGACGCAACAATGTGTGGACAGTGCCGTCATCGGGCGGTTGGCCCACACAGCTCACGATCAGCGATCAGCGGCAGGCGTCGCCGACATGGTCTCCGGATGGGAAGTGGATCGCCTACATGAGCGACAAAGATGGGAACGAGCTGTGGGACATCTTCCTTGTGAGTCCGCAGAACGGTGAGGTGACTAACTTGACGGCGTCTCCAGATTCGGCGGATGAGGCTCCGGTGTGGTCCCCCGATTCGCACTTCGTGGCATACATGACGAAGAAGAAGACTTCACCAAGCTTCGAGATCGACGTCATCGACATCGCTTCGCGCCGGACAACGCACGTGACACGCAATTCCCCATCTCAGCTTGGAAACATGTATCCGTTGTGGTCCTCTGATGGGAAATTCATTGCATATACGCAAGAGAACGCCAGTGGAAAAGATTCCAACATTTTCCTATATGAGGTTGCGACCAGGACTTCGACGAATCTGACGCAGCACACTGGAGACAAAAAGTATTCGGCAGAGGCATTTTCTCCGGATGGAAAGCGGTTGTTGATCACGAGCAATGCGGAAAATGGATACGACAATGTTGCGCTGCTCGAAATCGATACCCACAAACTGACTTGGGTCACAAATGGCAAGTGGGAGATCCGAGCACATGCCTTCTCTCCCGATGGCGAGAGCATCTACTGGACGGCGAACGTGGACGGCCGGGAGGGACTGTATTCACGCGCAACGGCGGGCGGAGATGTTGCGAGATTGGCAGTGCCGGACGGCGTGAACGGCTTTGGTGGAAATGTGTCGCCTTTCTCCCACGATGGACAGCGACTGCTCTACTACCACACAGGCGCGAAAGCTCCGAACGATCTCCACGCGCTGGACATGAAATCGCAGCACTCGGTTCAGTTGACGGATTCGCTTTTGGCCGGGTTGAACCCGAGTAGCATGGTGACACCTACGCTGGTTCGATACCCGAGCAAGGATGGGAAGTTCACGATTTCGGCGTGGGCCTATATCCCTAACAACATCGTACGCAACCAGCAATATCCGGCGATTGTCTACATCCACGGTGGTCCCGCTTCACAGTCAATGGACGGGTTTAATCGTTTTATCCAGTACATCAACAATCAGGGCTACATCGTGATAGCCCCCAATTATCGCGGCGGTACTGGGTATGGGTTGGAGTTCCAAGAGGCCAACCGCCACGACGCGGGCGGCGAGGAACTGAATGACGTGCTTGGCGCGGCGGATTTCATCCTGAAGACCGGATTCGTCGATCCCAAGAAGTTGATTGTGATGGGAGGCAGCTATGGCGGCTACCTGACGATGATGGCGGTTACCAAGCACCCGGAAATGTGGGCAGCCGGAGTGCCAATCGTTCCATTTGTGAACTGGTTTACGGAGTTCGAAAACGAAGATCCGCAGTTGCAGGAGTACGACCGGCTATTCATGGGTGATCCGGTAAAGGACAAGGCACTGTGGCAGGAACGCTCGCCGATAAACTTCATCGATCAAGTGAAGGCTCCGCTGTTGATCCTTGCAGGTGGCAACGACCCAAGATGCCCGAAGACAGAGGCGCAACAGGTCGCCGACGCCATCAAGAAGCACGGCGGAACTGCAATTCTGAAGGTCTATGAAAATGAGGGGCATGGCTTTGCCCGCGTTGAGAATCAGATCGACGCTTACCAGAGGGTCGCAGATTTTCTACGAGTGCGGGTTCCCTCGCCCGGTTGTGGCTGCGGAATTCAATAATGCCTTACTTCCAAATCTCGCCCATATCGGGAGCGGCGGCGGCGAGGTTTGGAAACGAGGTTATGCCCTGCGCAGACAACATCAGGCGCAGCAGGCTCTGGTGTTGGTACGTTCCGGTGGCTTGGTAAGCAGATTTCACATTTGTCCCAATCAACAACGTAGCTACATGCCCGCCACCGTTGGTCGTGTCGGCCTCCTCGGCTTCATCGAACGTGATCACCAGCAAGCCGCTACTTTGGAAACTTGAGTTAGCGAAGATCGCCGGCAGCGTGGCTTTCAGCCAATTGTCGGCTTGCTGCACCCGGATGGCTGATGTGCAGGTCGTTACTGTCGGAGCGCAGTTGTGTCCGACGTTATACATGTCGCCGACAATCATGGTGAAGTTGGGCAACGTGGCGGTCACATCGGTGGCGAACTGCGATAAGGGAACAATATTGTTTGCCGCTGCGGTCCCAGCTACATCGGTGAAATAGGCGAACGGGTTATGGCGCTTGAGATAGGCTCCAGTATTTCCACCCGTATAGCCGGCCGAGGGAATTCCTTCGGCATACACCTTCCAAGATTTTGCAGAACCGGTCTCCGCACTGGCTAATTCAGGAGGCGAAACGGTGCCACTGTAATTGTCATCGTTCGTCACCACTTGCCCAGCAGTCATCATGAAATAGTTTCCGATGGAGGGATGTGTGTTGGCATAGAAATTGGGCACCAGTGCGCCCTGAGGAATGAGGGAATTCAGATAAGGCGCATTTGTGCTGGCCACGACCTCTGAGTAGCTGGCATTTTCGAGCACCACGAGAACAACGTGATCGGCTTTGTTCGCTGGCGCGGGTGGAGGCGTCGGAGTGGGATTGGTCGGAGGATTCGTAGTGGGCGGGTTTGTGGCACTTGAACTGCTACCACTACCGCATGCGGCAAGTAACAGCGACAGCGTAAGGCAAGGAATCAAGACCAAAGATTTACAAGGAATGAAGCGACTCTGATAAGCAGACACATGCGCCTCCGGCCAATTCAGATGCGCAATATGATTGCTGTGTTTGGTCCAACTATTCTGATGAAACATGGACGCTGAAGCAGTATTCAGCATCACAGATATTCAGGAGGGGCTCTGGTGGGCTCCTTTTTGCTAGATTAGGTAATGTTGTTCATTCGTGGAGGCATCACCGATGCACATTTCCGTCTCGCAGTCTTCCAAATTGGAATCACTCATAGCCACTCGCCAAGCTCGGATTGGCATCATTGGCATGGGTTACGTCGGACTGCCGCTCACGCTGCTTTTCAGCGAACAGACTTTTCGGGTGACCGGATTCGATATTGACCCCGCAAAGATACAGGCGCTGAACTCCGGCAATTCCTATATTGTCCGTATTCCGGGCAGCGAAATTGCGCGCGCACAGGTGGCGGGATTCCGGGCGACGAGCAACTACTCCGAGATCACCGAAATGGATGCGGTGATCATCTGCGTTCCGACCCCGCTCGATGAGTATCATCAGCCCGACCTGAGCTACATCGAAAGAACAGCAAAGGCCATCGCACCGCATGTACGCGAAGGGCAATTAATAGTGTTGGAAAGTACGACCTATCCTGGCACGACAGAAGAAGTGCTGATTCCGATTCTGGAGTCCGGGAACAGGTCGGGACTGCGTGCCGTGCGCAAGGAAGGCGATTCGGGATTCTATATCGCTTTTTCTCCGGAGCGCGAAGACCCAGGCAACGATACTGTCGCCCGGCGAGACATTCCCAAGGTAGTTGGCGGATTGGAACCGACAGCAACGGCGTTGGCATCGGCTCTATATAGCAGCATTTTCAATCGCACGGTGCCAGTTTCATCTCCCGCGACTGCCGAGATGACCAAGTTGCTCGAAAATATCTACCGTTGCGTGAACATTGCACTCGTGAACGAGTTGAAGCAGCTATGCGATCGCATGGGAATCGATATTTTCGAGGTAATTGACGCAGCCAAGACAAAGCCATTCGGTTTCCAGGCGTTCTATCCCGGACCGGGACTAGGTGGGCATTGCATCCCGATCGACCCCTACTACCTGTCGTGGAAGGCCAAGCAGTTTGACTTCAGCACACGGTTCATCGAACTGGCGGGCGAAGTCAACGGTGACATGCCGTACTACGTGATTGAAAAGACGTCGCAGGCTCTGAACGAACGCAAAAAGTGCTTGAATGGATCGCGCGTACTTGTGCTTGGACTCGCGTACAAGCGCGATATCGATGACCTTCGCGAATCTCCTTCGCTCACCGTTATTGAATTGCTACGCAAGGCAGGCGCCGACGTGTATTACAACGATCCATACTTCCCTACCGTCGGACACGGACGCCACTACGATCTGAACATGACCTCGACGCCACTGGAAGATTTGAACCAGTATGACGCCGTTCTCATCGTGACCGATCACAGCAACTACGACTATCAGCAGATTGTCGATGAGGCACAACTTGTGGTGGATACGCGGAACGCCACAAAAGGCATCCGAGCGGACAACATCGTCCACTGTTAGAATCGAGCAGAGCCACAATCTAAGATTTGCGACACGCCTTGCGAAAAGCAGGGCGTGTCATTGCTTGACGGAAACGCGAAACGCGAGTGTTTACCTGAGAGCAGGCGTGGCTCGCTTGGAGCTAGCATAAGGGAATGTCGAAATACCTCATTACCGGGATCGCCGGATTCATTGGTTCTAATATCGCTCGCGCGCTGCTCGCAAAAGGCGCCTCAGTTCGCGGCATCGATAACTTCGCCACAGGCAAACGAGAGAATCTCGAAGACCTGCACGGAATTGAATTCATCGAAGGCACAATCGAAGATCCAGAGATGTGCGCCCGCGCATGCGAAAGCGTGGATTACGTATTCCACGAAGCTGCACTGGCCAGCGTACCGCGGTCGGTGAAAGATCCTGTCGCCTCGAACGCCACCAATGTGACCGGAACGTTGAACCTGCTGGTCGCGGCGCGAAATTCAAACGTTCGCCGTGTTGTTTATGCGGGATCCTCATCGGCTTATGGGGACCAGCCTACATTGCCGAAGCACGAAGAAATGATCCCTAAGCCGATCTCCCCGTATGCCGTGAGCAAGCTCACTGGCGAGCACTATATGAGCTGCTTTACGCAGGTCTATGGTTTGGAAACGGTCACGATTCGCTACTTCAATGTGTTCGGCCCGCATCAGGACCCATCATCCATGTATTCCGGGGTGCTCGCGAAATTTTCTCTGAGCATGCTGAATGGAACAACGCCTGTCATTTATGGCGACGGCACGCAAAGCCGGGATTTCACCTATATTGAGAACGTTGTTAATGCGAACCTGCTCGCGATGGCAGCACCAGCGGAGAGGGTTTCGGGATGTGTATTCAACGTCGCAACAGGCAAGCGCATTTCTCTGAACGAGACCGTCGAGCATTTACGTGAGCTCACGGGATACACCGGCACCGTAGAGTATTCCGAGCCTCGCGCAGGCGACATCGCTCATTCTGTGGCAGATATCTCGCGGGCGCGCGAAGCCCTCGGATACGAACCCACGGTCGACTTCCAGGAAGGGCTACGGCGCACCATTCAGTGGTATCGCGGAGTTGCCGCAGTTCGATAGTTTCGTGCCTTAGCAGCAAAGGCTGTTTGCGAATAACTGGGGCAATTGACTTTGAGGGGGGCGCTGGGTAGGCTCATGAGTTCAGTCAAATACAGCGCTCTTCCTCGCCGAGGATTCGACAATGAAACGAACTCTTGCTCTTCTACTGTTCCTTGTGTTTCTTGCAGCTTGCACCTCGCTTTACGCACAAGACAAACCGCCCGCCGTACTGTGGGACGCTGCGCAGTGCCTCGCCACCGGCAAATATGAATGGATAAACGTCGAGAACACCAAGGCGCTCGCATTGGGATTCCACGAGGATAAGAAGGCCTTTCATGGCGCGAAGTATCTATATGTCGTGGTGTTCAACTCGCCGAAGCGGGACGGGGGTAAGGTGTTTGACATTCGAATCAAAGGGCACCGTAACTACAGCATTGAAAACAACGCGACCTTCGTAACAGCGCCGAACGGAGGCATCACGTTTACGGAACCTCCTCTTGGTGGCAACTGGATGCAGAATCAATTGACCCAAGCGGTTCAGCAAATACTGCGAAAACGGAAGTGGTACGAAGCACAGGTGAAACAGCTAGTGAAGGGTGCGGACCACATTCGGTGCGAAACGAACGTCGAAGACCAGGTAGATACTCAACACAAGAACTAGTGTGCGCACGATTGTAAAGCGGACATTACAAACCGTACTTCATACTCTTTTTTTCTGCCGTGTCGACAAGATTTCTGTGAGTTGGTGCCATCCTAGAGGCAGCAACAACAACATGAGATTTGATGTAGAAAGGAACTTCAAGCATGAGCAAAGAGCAGAAGGCTGATGAGACTGGATCGGCGATTCCTACTCGTGTGAAGCGCACGTTCCTGTGCTTGCTAGTATTTTGTTCTCTGTGCGTAACTCTGGCGACAGCGCAGGCCGGGTCCTTTGACGTAAGCTTCGGCTTGGGGACTGCCCACGCTAAGGCTCCCAATACTGGCATCGACCTGAATACCCTCCTCTCCTGCTCGCCCTCTACTGATTCGGCTTGCGTTACTACACCCAAGCTTTCCGGTGTGATGATGGGCTTCGATGGGCACTACATGCTCACCAAGAAGTACGGCGTCGGCGCAGAAGTAACGTTCCAGCCAGCCAAGCAGGACTATGTTGTGATTTCGCCATCCTCCTCGGGATTCGGCGAAAAATTGCAGTCAAGGCTCACGTTCTATGACTTCAATGGTTTTGCACGGCCATTAAGGAGCAAGCGAGCTTCTCTTGAGCTACAGGGCGGATTTGGCGGGGCCAATTTGCGGTTCTATGACGTGATCAATTCTTCGACCGTGCTCGGGAATTCCAATTCGTCTGAACAGTTCACGAGCGCCAACCACTTCCAGCTTCATTTCGGTGCTGGCGTGCCGATCTATGTGAAGGATCATTTCTTCGTACGCCCACAGTTCGATCTGCGTTACGTGCCAAACTTCAAGCAGTACGGCAGTGACTTGGTGACTCAGGGCATGGTTTACGTGGGATATACGTTCGGCGGCCAATAAACACGCTGCCCAAGACTCGTAGAAAAAGGGAAGCTTGCCGGCTTCCCTTTTTTTATTGTTCCCAACTTTCAACGACAATTCACTAGCTGGCCACGAGCCTAAAGTGAATCCCTGAGAACCTGCTGAAGTTCCCTCGTCGCAACGACAATTCAACATATGCGGGAAGTGCCACTTTGTCATACACTAGAGACTCATGGCCGCTGAAAACTCGTTCGACATCGTCAGCAATGTAGACCTGCCGGAGGTCACTAATGCCGTCCAGCAGGCCCTTAAGGAGATCCATCAGCGTTACGACCTGAAGGGGTCTAATTCAGACATCCAGTTTGATGGTAAGCAGGAATTGGTTCTGACTTCGGCAGACGAATACAAGTTGAAGGCAGTGATCGACGTGCTGCAGTCCAAGCTGGTGAAGCGCAATGTTTCGCTCAAGTCCTTGGAATATGGAAAGATTGAGCCCGCTGCAAGTTCCACTGTGCGACAGAAGGTGAAGCTTCAACAAGGCATTGCGATCGAGAAGGCACGCGAGATCGTAAAAACGATTAAGGACTCGAAGAAGAAGGTGCAGGCCTCGATCAACGGAGACATTGTCCGAGTCACAGGAAAAGACCGAGACAGCTTACAGGAAATCATTGCCCTGCTGCGCAATACAGACTTCGGAATCGACATGCAGTTCACGAATTATCGCAACAATTAACTAGATTGAACCTTGTGCAATGAGGCTGCATAAAACAGCCGGCACACGGAAGCCGACAGTTTCAACCGGAATCCAATAGATTGATGTAAGGCTTGAACCTTGAACAGCTTGGCATTAGCGACGGGCAAAGAAATTTTCGACCTTCTGCGCGAAGACCTTGACGCAATTGAGCGCGAGTTCGGCGACTACAGCGTTTCAAACGTACAGGCGATCACGGAGATCGGCGACTACCTGCGCCAAGGCGGCGGAAAGCGCCTGCGCCCGGCACTCCTGCTCCTCGCCGCCAAACTGCTGAACTATAAGGGAACCGGCGCGGTGAGACTGGGAGCGGTGGTTGAGATCATCCACACGGCCACGCTGGTGCACGATGACATTATCGATGAAGCCGAAATCCGGCGGGGACGCCCTTCCCCCAACACAATTTGGGGAAACCCCAAATGTGTACTGGCTGGCGACTGGCTTTACATGCAAGCTTTCCAGGTTTCCCTTGAGGAGCGGAATCTTCTTGTCCTCGATCTGCTGACGGAGTTGACAAAGCAGATGGTTGAAGGCGAGTTGATGCAGATGGAGAAGCTGGGATCGTTGATCTCACGCGCGAGCCATCTCGACCTGATCTACCGCAAGACCGCATGCCTTTTCGCTGTGTGCATGCAGCTTGGTGCGGTACTGGCTGGAGCGCCCGAAGAGCAGCAACTCAAATTGCGAGAGTATGGGCGGGCCATAGGCATGGCTTTCCAGATCACCGACGACGTGCTCGATCTGACTGCTTCCGAGTCAATGCTCGGCAAGCCTGTTGCAAGCGATCTGCGCGAAGGAAAAGCGACACTGGCTGTGATCCACGCCTTGGAACGCTGCAAGCCTGAGGAGCGGGAGAAGATTCAAACCGTCCTTGAGCAGCGCGCTTTCAATGGCGTAACGCATCAGGACATCCTGAACATCCTCGCCCGCTATGATTCTATTTCGGCAGCCAGCCAGGAAGCCGCAAAGTACGCCAGTCTTGCGGTTGCTCAATTGGATGGATTTGCGGAAAACGAATTCAAGCGAGCCCTTCTGTGGCTGCCGCATTTCGTTGTAGCTCGCGAGAAATAAATCAAATCACAGTTACGAAAAAAGGGGCGAACGCCCCTTTTTTTATCTCACTTGGATAGCTCGTTACTGGCCAGTCCCGGCGAATACAACGAGTACGGTCTTGAGCAATATCTTGATGTCGAGCCAAAACGTCCAGTTCTCGATGTAATACAGATCCAACGCAAAATAGGTTTCAGCCGATGGGTCGCGGCGAGCTTCCACCTGCCATATTCCCGTAATACCGGGTACCGCATGTACGCGCAGACGCTCGTTCTCGGTGTAGTTTGCGTACTCGCTGGGTAGACATGGACGAGGGCCCACAAGGCTCATATCACCAGTAAGAACGTTGAAGAACTGGGGCAACTCATCGAGGCTGTACCGGCGGAGCATTTTGCCGATGGGCGTTACACGCGGATCGTCGGACATCTTGAACAGATTTCCGCGCCTTTCGTTGAGGTGGAGCAATGAATGCTTGAGCGATTCGGCGTCCTTCACCATAGTCCTGAACTTCAGGAATCGAAAAGGCTCGCCATTTTTACCGATTCTCTCAGAAACGTAGAATACGGGCCCTTCGGAATCCAATTTGACCAGGAGTGCGATCACCAGCAATGCAGGAAGTACAAAGATGACCGCGAATAGCACAAAAGTGATATCAAATGTACGTTTTGCTAGCAGTTCAAGCCCAAGGCTCCAACGCTGTCCCTCGAAAGATGGGCTCTGTCCAATTCCCGATGGTGCAAAACTACCCACAGACAACTCCCCGGCAGAGCTTAGCTCCGGCGTGTTCTATTGAATTCGTTCGGCAGCTTCGTTCCTGCATTATGTTGAGGGCCCGGAACATAAGACCCAAGTTTACGAGAGTAAACGCAAGCAATGCAGCAACTTGCACGGCAGGTACAAACAATCCTGTCCGCCGAGCTCATAAAGCAAGCCCTGCTCAGAACAGGTTCTCATCATTTTCTAAGCATCAGACTAGCACAAGGATGAACATAGGTTGAAAGGTTTAAGAAAGAAATCTTAATACCTCAGTTTTCAACACAGGAACATCGAACGCGGTATAGGTGGAGTTGGATAGAGCCTTTCAGGCAAATGCACTCATCTATACAGAGAGAACTATGTCTAGCACTCGATCCACTCCTCACGTCGTAATCATCGGCGCGGGCTTCGCGGGGCTCTATGCTGCGCACGCCCTCGCTAACAAGAACGTTCGCGTCACGGTCGTGGACCGCCGAAATCACCACACGTTCCAACCGCTGTTGTATCAAGTCGCGACCGCTGCGCTTTCGCCCGGCGAGATGGCCTACCCCATTCGCCACATTCTTAGAAAAGCGCAGAACATTTCAGTATTGCTGGCCAGAGCGACAGGATTCGACCTGCAGCATCACACGGTCCTACTCGACGACGAGGAGATCTCGTACGACTACCTCATAGTCGCTTCCGGTGCGACACACGCGTACTTCGGGCATCCAGAGTGGGCGCGGTTTGCCCCGGGCTTGAAGACGGTGGAGGACGCTACGGAGATCCGACGTCGGATGTTGTTGGCGTTTGAGATTGCAGAGCGAAGCGCCCGGTTGGAAAACAGCCATAACCCGATTAACTTCGTGGTTGTCGGGGGCGGTCCAACCGGGGTTGAACTTGCAGGGGCGCTTTCCGAAATTGCGCAGCACGTATTGGCGGCTGATTTCCGCGCGATTGATCCACGCAGCACGCGAGTGATGCTGATCGAGGCTGGACCGCGCATCCTACCTTCCTTCCCCGAGAAGCTGTCCGCTTCTGCTGTCAGGCAGCTCGGAAAGCTGGGGGTCGAGGTCAAAACAGGCGCGGCCGTCACCAACATCACCGAAGACACAGTCTATCTCGGCGAGCAGGCCATTCACGCTTCGGTTGTACTCTGGGCCGCAGGCGTTGCAGCGTCGCCACTCGGCAAACTGCTCGGAGCGCCTATGGATCGCGCAGGACGAGTGCAAGTTCAGCCAGATCTGACGATTCCTGGTCACCCGGAAGTATTCGTGCTAGGGGATTTGGCGTCAGTCATACAGGACAATGGAAAACCAGTTCCGGGCGTCGCTCCTAGCGCCATCCAGATGGGGAAATTCGCAGCAGCCTGTATTTTAGGAGACCTGCGCGGCGATGCTCGCCATAAGTTCAACTACTTTGACAAGGGTAGCTTAGCGACAATCGGAAAATCCTCGGCAATTGCAGACATTCGCGGGTTCAAGATGAGCGGGTTCTTTGCCTGGCTTACGTGGCTCTTTGTTCACCTCTTGTTCCTGATCGGTTTCAGGAGCAAAGTGCAAGTTATATGGGAATGGTTCTGGGCATACATCACGTTCCAGCGCGGTGCCAGACTCATCACGGGCCCGAGCCGCACGATCATTCCCAGAGCTGCATCTTCTCCTGCGTCCTATTCCGAATTGAAGGAGCCTGAAGTTGAACGGAAGCTCGGGTGATAGCAGGTCTGCATCCACGCAAAACGCGCCTCCGAACGAGGCGCGTTGATTTTGCGGCAACTGATTGCCGCTTAGAGCTTTTCGAAGAACTCGCAGGCTGAGCAGGAAATGTACACACCGCCCGGCACATTGCGCTCGCGGTCTTTGACACGCTTCACAATGCGAGTGGGCTTTCCGCACTTCGGACAATCGGTGCTCTTGGAGGTGTCCATCACCTTCTTGCGGTCACCAGTTTTTGCGATCTTAGCCATTTCTGTATATCTCCTAACGGGCCGGCGCGAGGCTCGGCGGAATTGCTCTGGCAGGACATGGGACACCGCACCGAATAATCCTGTGCGGGCTTCTGCCCGATAACCACCCAGGAAGCTTTCGCTTGCACCGGAACCCACGGCGGAACCTGCCGAGAACTCAGCAAGGCAGCACCATAAATCAGCGCACCGCCGGGTAGCCTTTTGATTGTATATCAGGGAGGTTGTATTCTGCAGCGGTGTGGTGATGCGCCGCGGAGGCAGAGAATGGAAGACTTACGCTACCCCATCGGAAAGTACGACAGATCCAAACCACCGAGCACGCCGGAAGAGCGCAAGAAGCTGATCGAGGCGATTGCCGAACTGCCAGAAAATCTGAAACAGGCAGTCGCTGGTCTGAATGGCAAGCAGCTCGACACACCCTATCGCGAGGGCGGTTGGACGGTGCGGCAGGTTGCTCATCATGTGGCTGACAGCCACATGAATGCCTATATTCGCTTCAAGCTGGCCATGACGGAAGAGAATCCGGTTATCAAGCCCTTTGACGAAACGCGCTGGGCAGAACTCGCTGACAGCCGTGCAACTCCGATCGACGTGAGTCTGGCGATGGTTGATAGCCTTCATGCCCGCTGGGTCGTGTTATTACGAAGTCTGAAGCCGGAAGACTGGAGCAGGAAGCTGACGCATCCCGAAGCAGGCTTGATGACGCTGAACGACATTCTCGGTCTCTACGCCTGGCACGGAGCTCATCACCTCGCACACATTGCCGGCTTACGAAACCGAAACCAGTGGTAACGATCGCCTTGCAGCTGAGTAGCCGAAAACCGCATCTTAAGGTGCGTCAGAGCACGTTTAGCAAAGATCATTGACGTTCAGAATCGGGCTTTGATACTGTCAAACGTCTTCGCAGGGTCCCTATCGGACCCTGCAGGCTTTTTGGCAAGGCTAACTTATGGCTCTCAAATTCCGTGGCGTCGATTTCCTCGAGTTCGATTCCCTTCTAAGCGAAGACGAGCGCATGGTGCGCGACACTGCCCGCCAGTTTGTCGAAGATAATCTCATCCCCATCATTGAAGAATGCAATCGCGAAGGTCGATTTCCTCGCGAACTTGTAGCGCCAATGGGTGAACTTGGCTTCTTTGGTCCTACGCTGAAAGGCTACGGCTGCGCAGGCATGAGCAACGTGGAGTACGGGTTAATGATGCAGGAACTGGAGCGCGGCGACAGCGGATTGCGATCGTTCGTCAGTGTCCAGAGCAGCCTTGTCATGTATCCCATCTTTACGTTCGGCAGCGACGAACAGAAGGATCGTTGGCTTCCGGCAATGGCCAAAGGTGAGAAGCTCGGGTGCTTCGGACTAACGGAGCCAGATGCCGGCTCCAATCCGGGGGCAATGCGAACACGAGCCGTGCGCGATGGCGACAGCTATGTGCTGAACGGCGAGAAAATGTGGATCACCTCGGGATCCATTGCAGACGTTGCCGTGGTGTGGGCAAAGAGTGACGAACATAGTGGCGAGGTCCAGGGTTTTCTGGTTGAGACCGACAGGCCGGGATTCGTCGCCAAGGACGTGCATGGCAAGTGGTCTCTGCGCGCCTCCGTTACGTCTTCTCTTTCTCTCCAGGATGTCCGGATTCCGAAATGCAACTTGCTACCAAAGTCTTCAGGGCTGAAATCGGCGCTGATGTGCCTGAACCAAGCTCGGTATGGCATCGCGTGGGGCGTCATGGGCGCTGCGATGGCCTGCTATGACACAGCTCTGCAATATTCCAAATTTCGCAAACAGTTTCGAGATCAGCCGATTGCATCCCATCAACTGGTTCAGGAGAAGCTGGCCTGGATGATCACCGAGATCACTAAGGCGCAGTTTCTAGCTCTGCAAGTGGGGAGGCTGAAGGATCAAGGGAAAGCCGAGCACTTTCAAGTCTCGATGGCAAAGCGCAACAACGTGTGGATGGCATTGGAATGCGCTCGGTTGGCGCGCGACATTCTAGGCGCAAATGGCATTGCAGACGAGTACCCCGTATTTCGACACATGGCGAACCTTGAGTCGGTGAAGACGTACGAAGGAACACACGATGTTCACACGCTGATCATCGGATCAGCTGTGACCGGAATTGATGCGTTTTGAGTTTAGTAGCACAATTGCGCCT
The DNA here is from genome assembly GCF_059726255.1 of Koromonas humicola. NCBI lineage: Bacteria > Pseudomonadati > Acidobacteriota > Terriglobia > Terriglobales > Koromonadaceae > Koromonas > Koromonas humicola. The sequence goes on along the minus strand of NZ_AP040873.1, from coordinate 1,665,672 downwards.
CCATAAATCTGGACTGACGTCCTGTGGCAGGGCAATGCGGTAAGCGGTACGCAGCCGGAGCAAGTAAGAACTAGAGCCGCGACCGATGTGATCAGGAGCAACTATGGCGACACAGACGTATAACAAAGCAGTCCACCTCGAAGACAACGTCCAGACGAATCTGGAGTCGGATCTCGCACTGGAGTTGTTGCGAGTAGTTGAAGCAGCAGCAATCGCTTCAGCCCGGCAAATGGGAACAGGCGACCGCAAGAAAGCCGACCAAGTGGCGACAGAAACCATGCGCCGCGTCATGGACACGGTGCCCATGCGCGGAACTATCGTGATCGGCGAAGGTGAACGCGATGAAGCGCCGATGCTCTACATCGGAGAGAAGGTCGGGCGTCCCCCGAAGGACGGTGTCGTCTATCCCGAAGTCGACATTGCGGTCGATCCGTTGGAAGGCACCAACCTGACAGCAACGGGCGCACCGGGATCGATCTGCGTTCTGGCTGCGAGCGAACGTGGCGGTTTGTTGCACGCTCCAGATTGCTACATGGAAAAGATCGTCGTCGGCCCGGCCTGCAAAGGTGCAGTAGATCTGGATGCTCCGACAGCCGTGAATCTCAAGATGATCGCCAAGGCTCTGAACCGCGACGTTGAGGATCTTGTAATCATCGTTCTGGATCGTCCGCGTCACGAGACCCTTATCAATGAGATTCGTAAGGCTGGCGCACGCATCAAGCTGATCGGCGATGGCGACCTTGCTCCTGGAATCGCCGCAGCGGTCCGCGGCACCGGCGTGCACGCAGTTATGGGCACGGGCGGAGCTCCGGAAGGCGTGATCACCGCAGCCGCCATGAGATGCCTGAATGGTTACATGGTGGGCAGGCTCACTGGATACACCGAAGAGCAGCGCGAACGAATGACTCAGTACGGCATCAACGACTTGAACAAAACCTACACGGCCGAGGAACTGGCTCCGGGTGAAAACATCATTTTCGCGGCAACGGGCGTGACGGATGGTCCACTGATGCAGGGTGTTAGATTCTTTGGTGAAGGTGTTCGCACATCATCAGTTGTCATGAAAATGGCTTCCCGCAAGGTGCGCTTTATTGAAGGCATCCACATCGAACCGGGAAAGGACTTCGCAGTGCGCTTCTAATCTTCGCGAAACTTAGCAAAGGGGCACGACCGCTGTCGTGCCCTTTCCATGCAAGGGTTCTACTGTGGAGCTACATTGATGACGTTGATGCGCGCAAGTCCATTGATAACAAACTGAACAGCAATGGCCGTGAGCATCAAGCCCATGATTCGCATCATGATACGAATTCCAGTCTCGCCCATACTGCGACGAACACGATCAGCCGAAGCGAGTATGTGGTAGCTGGTGAAGGCCGTCACGATGATAGCGAAAAAGATCGGTATTGCGTGCTGCCACGTAGGAGAGGCTCCCATGAGAACCATTACGGTAGAAATGGCACCAGGGCCAGCGAGCAATGGAATGCCGAGCGGAGTGATGCCCACGTCTTCCTTGTGAGTGCCCTCCTCGGTCTCGCTTACGCCTTCCTGAGTGGAACGACGAGCCTGCAACATGTCCAAGCCGATGAGAAGGAGGATCAGGCCTCCGGCAATCTCGAACGCCGCCAGCGTGATGCCAAATAGCTTGAATATGAATGTGCCAGAGATCGCGAACAGGCTCAGCACTACGAGGCACGTCCACGCCGCACGCGCTGCCATGCGTCGGCGAGTACGAGAGTCCGCTCGACTCGTCATTGCCAAAAATGGCGGCACGGCTGCGAAAGGATCGACGAGGAAGAAAATCGAACTGAAAGCAACAAAAGAAAACTCAGTTATGGAACTGAAGAAAGTATGAATGCGAGATGCCTCTGGTGGAAGGAACATAACTCTTACTGTGTCTCCCACCACTAGCGTACACGGGATGATTGCGGATTCCAAAGGTGATTCGGGGTGCCACTACTCGTTTTCGCGATATGGGCGGCGCAGGTACTTGCGTGCTGCAGAGATCGAGTTTTGATCGTGCCCTGAGCCGACTACGCGGCGGTAATGCGCAAGAGCCTGATCTCGGCGCCCAAGAAGGTCGTGCATTTCACCGGCAGCCAAATTCGCACGCTCGATAAACTCGGGGTCGGCACCTTTGCATGTGGTCACAAGTTCAAAGGCTTGAGCTGCCTCTGCAAATTCTCGCTGACCTCGCGCCGAGACGCCCAATCCCCACGCGGCAAGCTCGGGCTGAAAGGTTGAGTACTTCCCCTCTTTACCGCGTTGCAGAACGTGCTGATACTGCGCAATCGCTTCGCGCCCGTGCCCAGCAGCATTGAGCAAGTGAGCGTATTCAACAGCAAGCAGATAGTTGCGGGGATACTCTCGCGAGATGCGAGAAACAAGAGCCAACGCCTCTGGATAACGCTGCTCGCGACGGAGGAAGAGGCTTAACGCAAGCGCTGCATCATTGCTCGACGTACCATGTGAGCGGCTTACTTCACGAAGGTATTCGAGACCTTTTTGACGATTTCCGGTGACCCCGACCAATGCGACTGCGGCCCGGCCAGCCCAGTTGAGCGATCCGATGATGTAGTTGTGGATACCAACGGTCATCTTCGCATCAATGTACGTTGGATCAAGTTGGAGCACTCGCTCGTGGTCGCGTCGTGAAGCCAAAGCCGATCGAATGCCGGACATCCACGACTTCTCCGCCATGCCCATGTAGGTCGAACGAAATCCACGAGCCACGCCCCTCGCGTATAGGGCATCGGTGTCGGATGGATTCTTCTGCAACCGGGCGTTACAGATTGACTCGACTGTTCCGATCAGATCAAGAATGCGCTTCTGCGCAGCCGTGTCGAGAGGCTTGCGGGCTCTACTGCTGAGGAAACTGTCCGTCGAATAAATCTCGGTATTCAGTGCCCCGATCCGATTGAGTTCCTTGAAGACCTCGGCTGCGAGCAGGTAATTGTAGGTGAAAGGATCGGAGGGGTGTTCGCTCTGAAGCCTGCTGAAATCGCGGATTGCGAGGTCGTAATCCATGTTATAGAGTTCTTCGAATCCGCGAGCAGCCAAAGCATTGTTGTTGGGACGAACGGCTGGCGGCACCCCCTGCATTGCAATGGCAGAACAGAAGAATCCGAGAACAAAGAAAACGAGAAGTGCAATCCGAATCTTACTCATGCGATATACAACAGTCTAACCTTTGCAGTGGCTGATGTGTGGGATGCGACGGCAGTATCAACGCTCAACTTCGACCTGACAAAACGTACTCAGCAGCGGGAAGTAGAGCGCGCAACGCACTGGTCTCGGATCGAAAGCCTGCATCACACGAGCGTAGCGCTCCATGTCAGGACGGTACTTTTCAACCTGCATCTGAAGGAATCGTTTTGGATCGCCACCAAGTTGCTCACTAATTTTGTAATCGATCAGCCATCGAGTGCCTTGCTCGATGAACGTGCGATCCACACGAATGTTCTGCACTTGTCCGTTGATGACGGCTGAAACTGCAAGCTCACACCGATGTTCATCGTGAGACGCGAGTAGCCACCGTCCACGTTCATCATTAAGCGTTCTGATTAGCGCGTCCGTAACCCGAGCAATCCCCTGCTCCAGTTCCTCTCGCCTGACTCCTGCTCGCAGCAATGCCGCGGATATCGAGGGCTTCGCGGCTTGCAGATGCGGAGTATCCCAACGCTCAGGACCATCCAATGCAATTCGCTGAAGGAAGCTATGCGTTACCACGCCAATGCGAGGCAGTAAATCTCCTACCCACTCAAACCTGTGTTCCTGATCCGTTGTAGCCGGTTGAGGTGCATTCCATCTCAACGCCTCGGGTGGGTCCGGCACTTTGTATGTAGCTGGAAGTCGACGCAGCAGCAATTGAGGCGCGACGTTCTCGAGTGGAAGCGCGAGTTGGTTTTGCTCTGCCGGACGGGCAAAGGCCTGTTGCAGTTCAGGAACGTCCCACAGCAGGCGAAGCATTGAGTTGGCATCAGGTGCGTTGTCAGGAACGGCTGCGGAAAGATACAGCCGTTTGCGCGCGCGCGTGGCAGCAACATAGAACAACCGCTTAAGCTCTTCACGCGAACAGTCACTGGAAATATCGCGCAAATAGCTTTCTATGGTGGCGCTCTTACTGTCCTTCTTGCCTGGTGCCTCCAGTGGCCCCAGCAGCAGATATTCTTGATTCTTGCGCCGCCGCGAGCGCCAATAAAGCAAACTCTTGTCATCCTGACGGGAGCGGCGCTCGAGTGCGGGAAGTAACACAACATCCCACTCCAGGCCCTTTGCCTGATGAATCGGCATGATTTCCACGCGAATGTCGCTGCGGGTATCCGCTGGCGCGAACAGATCGTGTAGCTTTCGCGTAAACAGCTCAGGGTCGCGCAGAGCACCAGCTGAAGACTGCTCGTCCAGTAGCGAAAAGTACGCTTCGGCTTCGCGAATCCCCTGCATTTGCTCCTGCTTGGATAGACAAGCAGGGCCACCAAGCCTGAGCCATGTGGATTCAATTAGCAAGCGAAGGGAACCACGTCCCTTCTTCGACACAGCATCATCGAGAACCGGAAGGCAACGCGCAAGTGCCGTACGAGCGTTTAACGATAAATGTCCCCATCGGCTGCGCAACAGTTCTCGCACTGTAGAACGCTCGTCCCCCCGGCAAATCTCCAGCAGATCGGCCAGGCTCAGTCCGCACCACGGTGCGCGCAAGACCGCGAGCCACGACGTTCGGTCGGAAAGATCTCCCAGTGCACACCGAAGTGCATTCATATCGCGAACAAGGGGGCGATCGGACAAACGGTCCGTCTTCACCGCTCGATACTGAATCTTGGACCTGCGTAGCGCCTCCACGAGATGTGGAAGGTGAGTTCTGGAGCGGACAAGCACCGCAATCCTTATTGGCTTCTCTCCCGGCGGAGTTGGCATTGCAAGTTCACGGCGAATGCATGCCGCAAGGTGCTCGGCTTCTCCGGTCCTATCTCCCGGCGCAAATCCCTTTACAAACACTGGAGCGCCATCCAGCGCGGCACGCGAAGGCTCCGCTGCGGAATAGCGAACGGAGTTTGTAAGGTCGCTGTCTTCGCGCAGGATAGAAGGAAACACCCGATTGATCCAGTCGACGAGTTTCCGCTGCGACCGGAAATTCTGAGTCAGACGATCGTACCGATGCTCGTTCCCGCCAATTCCCTCCTTGCGCGCTTGCTGATAGATGGAGACATCCGCCTGCCGAAACGCATAGATGGATTGCATAGGATCGCCGACGAAGAAAGTTGAGCAGGGTTCATCCTGCTCCCATGTGCCGAAGAGGCGGGAGAGCAATTCCACCTGCACTCGATTCGTGTCCTGGAACTCATCCACCAGGATGTGGCGAATACGATACCCAAGCTGCAGTCCCAACTCAGTGGGGTCACCCTGTGCACCGATCGCGTCGAGAGCGCGCTGTGCGTACTCGGCGAAGTCAATGGTTCCCTGCTCCGCAAACACCAGGCTTAGGTTGGCAGCAGCCAGTGGCAAGAGTTCAAGTACGGCCAGAATCAATTGCCATTGCGCATTAGTGTAGCGGGGATCGGGAATGCGACGAATGCGATGTAGTGCAGCGCAGAGTTCTGCAGAGCATGGCAGGCCAGCAAGACCAGCCAAAAACTCCATGCAGATGCGCTTCATTTCCTTCTGCTCCAACGTCAATACCGGGAAGCCGTGCCGCTTGTCCACACTTTTACGAAATGCAGCTTTGTTGGAGGTGAGCAGAAAGTCACAAATGTTTCGCCACGCATTCAATTCGGAAGCAGTCGCACTGGGCCAACTCGTGGGATCAGTGCTGGACGGCATCTCGATGACCTCTCCCGCAGCAGCTATGGCATCAAACACTGCCGATGTAGTGCCGCCGGTATCTGCCAGTTGCGCGCTCGCGTAGTGCAGTAGTTGCAAGCACTCGAGTTCTTGCACGCCGCTCAGAGCTGATTTCAGATGCTCACGAACGAGAGCGAGGTCTTCCTCGACGGCAAGAACGAGCGCCGATTCGAGTCTGCTGCGAAGGGCATCCTGCTGATCGGCGTCGAGCACGTCGGATCGCCCGAGAAAATGCAGCCACTGATCGCGTTGACCAAGCATGGAAGCCAGCAGGTTGCGCACACCACGGACATCGTTGTCCATATGCTGAAGCAACACCGCAACGGCATCTCCACGGCTACCCTCAAATGCCAACTGATCAATGACGCGCTGCGCAGTAATTTCGTAGAGCGGTCGTGCATCCTCTGAGACCTGCGCGACGCCGCCAAGCAATCCCTTGAATGGCGCACGCTGGGCCACGGCTTCGCAGAAGGAGTCGAGCGTGCGAACCTGTAGCCGCGATGGATGCAGAAGAATGTTCCAGCCAAGTTCCGCCGATGTGTTCAGGACTGCGCGCGCCAATTGCAACGACTGCTGCACATGCGGGGCGGACTCAGACAGTTCTAGATCGCTGATTTCGCTGGCTCGCTGCAAGGCTGCAAGAATGCGATTGCGCATCTCGGTGGCGGCCTTGCGAGTGAAAGTGATGGCCAGCACTGATTCGGGCTGATCAACCGTGGCGAGGCACGCCAGATAGCGTTGCATCAGCAGTTCCGTTTTTCCGGAACCTGCCGGGGCCTGCAACATCCAGGATTGCGATGTATCCAGAACAGCTTTGCGTACGCCGGCGTCGGATGCAATGGCACGGTGAGTTGGGCTACTCATTGATTTCCCCTCCGGCGTCGCTCTCGGCGTTGTCCATTGCAATGTCACCAATGCGGCATAGTGCGCTCAGGTGACAGAGATCGCAGGTCGAGTTTCCCCTGCCGGGAGGCACTTTTGGATCGATATCAGCAAATCCCTGCACAAAAGATTCTGCAATGCGCTCCAATTCTTCCGCCCAGCGGACGGTGTATTCGCCGAAGGACGTGCCTTCAAATGTCCGCCTTGAAGGATCAACACACGGAAGCGACTTTGCGTCTTGCAGATATCCCTTGAATCCACACTCCCCTCTGCGCACCACAGCGAAAGAGATTCCCGCTATGTCCCGCTTCTGCTGCTGCATGGCGACGGCGTAGAACGGCATCTGCGGCATACGAGGACGAGGGACTTGCCACGCACTTACTCCCATGGCAGCGCCCGTCTTGTAATCGAGGACGAGGTGTGAATCCCCAACTCGGTCGAGGCGATCAAGTCGGCCCTTGATTGCAAGACCTCCAAGTTTGATTTCGACCTCGAGTTGATGGCCGAGCACCTCAAAGGGGGCTCGCGTTGCTTCCACCTGCAGCCACTCTTGAATAACAGCGATGGTTCGATCGCGCTCAATGTGTCTAAAGCGAATCGTCCACGCATCACTCGTCGGGGGCAAAACGTGGGCCATGGCCCGACTAACGGACTTCTCGACGAAGGCGTGGAGATCCGGGCGTCGAAGTCCATCGCTATCCTTCAGTTCCTCCCACGTGTACTGGAGTGCAAGCTCAACGATGTTGCCTCGCTCCGTAGGAGCAACTGCCTCGTTCGGCTTCTCGGGTTCCCGGGCAAGAAGGCGACGCTTGGCAAAAGCCTGGAAGGGACAAACTGATTGCTCCTGAAGAAGCGATGTGCCGCCACGTGCATCCTCGTCCACGTGCAACGGAGGTGCCGCTGAATCTACTAACTCTTCGAGCTCCTGTGTCGCAAACGATGCCGGAACAGGGGGCGCTATGCTGAGTGGTTCCGTCGCGTTCTGCCATTTTGCAAAGAGCGGGCTCCAGCGCTGCTCGCGCTCGTCTTCAGTCCGCAAAGCCATGCTCAACCGGACCTCCGGGGCTGCCTGCAACAGTCGGGAGGTAATGCTGTGAGTACGCAGTTCCGCCGCTTTCGATCCAACTAGCGGTACGCCCGCTCCGCGCAACAGAACGATTGGGATCAGAGGGGAGTTTCGGGGCGAGTCCGGCCAGAGATCATCGCTGCAAGACCCAATCCAAAGCGCATCGAACGTTGAGCCTTCGGACTCACTGACGCTCATGACCTGAATTGGTGCTTGATGACTCTCTGGCTTAAAGCTCTTGTTTGCGGCTGAGCGGGTTAGCCTCTGTACGAAGCCGTTGAAATCCGTGCGCCAATCCAGCAGATCCAATGACGAGAGCGATACAAGAAGATCGCTCCAACTCTCAGTGCACTGAAACTCTTCGCTGTTCAAGGCCACTCGCCCGGGCCAGCCAAAAGCGCCGAGCACCTTGCGGGAGACATCAACCCAGTACGTCGCCGGATGCTCAATGGCCTTTGTCGCCCGCCGCGGGAGCGAATCAACGACCCTACTGAACTGTGCGAGCTCTTTCGAATCGCGCAGCCAACCTATGACATCGTCGATGCTCACCTGTCGCCGCGCAAGCTTTCGTACCCGCGCAATGAACTTCGCCGCAGATTCGGGATCCGCATCGATGTACGGCGAGCTAAAGATCTCGCAGAAGTCATGGAAGTCCACTGGCGCAGCTACCATGGACAACAACTGCAATGCGCAGTGAACGATAGGATACTCGGCGAGCGGCATGGGCTCGGCAATCTCAAACGCTGAAACCGAGTTTTCGCCAAGTAGGCACTCTGGCTGAAGCACGGATCGAAAAGCATGCTCGACTTGGCAGCGTTTGCGATCGAGATCGAACAGTACGACTCCGATACGGGCGTCGGGCTTGGCCTCGATGTGATTGCGAGCCCAAGTAGCCGCGGCACGCAACTCGTCAACGCATCCATCGAACTCATAACGTGCGACATCGTCCGTTGCGCCATCAGACGCCTCTGGATAATCGGAGATGCGAATGCCCGCGCGCTTGAGTGCGTCAACGAAGCGCTCCTGCGCAGGAGTAAGTTCAGGAAGGTAGATATAAATCTGCGTTGGCAGCTTTAGCGATGGCAGGATGCGAAGCAACTCGCTCGTGTAAAGTGCTGGACATGTCCAGCCATGGATTGCCAGCTGTTGCTTGAATTCGGCAGCCCAAGTGGCGAATGCGCGCGTGTCGCTGGAAACATACATTTGAGGTGAATCGAGCCGTATCTCATACTCCGCAGCGGTACGGAACGATTCCGAGGCGAGAGCTGCAGCCGATTCGGGCAGAAGAAGTTCGCGACCGCTAGTCGACCGCTCTATCACCCGTCTCCAAAGTTGAAATTCCTGTTCCCGTTGAAGTGGATGCAGCCGAATTGCTCCGACGACAACAGCATCTGAGTAGAGTCGCTCAAGGAACGCTCCGAACGGCATGACTTCTGGTGTGAGCCATGCTGACCGATTACCACGCAAGCGTTGTTCGACTCTAGCGCGAATCGCACGTGCGGCACGAGTATTTGAGGTCAACACTGTGGCGCCAGAAATGGCTGCTGCCACCGCATGCTCGAAATATTCGTAATAGCGCGTCACGTTGCCTCCGGCCCGGTGCAAACGCGAGGGAGCACCGAGCTACAGCAACGTTCTACCACGCAAGGCAAGCGATCTCAATCGGCAAAACACATGTACAGCCCTGTGCCATTGCTTAAAGAAACACTGTCGCGGAGGCGGTTCACATTGCGGGGCCCACGATGCCACGACACTCGCCAAAACTGATGCGGGTAGCACCGGAACGCTCGCAATAGGCTTTCATGAGAACCTCGTCACCGTCCTGCAGAAATGTTCTCTGCTCTCCGCCCGGAAAATGAATGGGCTCGGCACCTCCACGAGTAATCTCGAGAAGGCATCCTCGCGAATTTGAATCGGCTCCGGAAATCGTGCCGCTGGCGAGAAGATCCCCAGGGCGCAGGTCGCAACCATTGGAAGTATGGTGAGTGAACAACTGCGCAAAGGTCCAATACATGTCGCGCAGATTTCCTCGGCTGACGCCGTGTGCTTCGTAATTGGCGTTGCGCATTGCCTCGGTTCGAAGACAGACCTCGATGGTTATATCGAATCCGCCTGTCTTCTGGTCGGTAGGATCACTGAGATATGGGAGCGGCTTTGGGTCTGTCTCGACTCGCAATGAAGCAGGAACACGGAAGGGCGCCAGAGCTTCGGCCGTCACAACCCATGGAGAGAGAGAGGTGGCAAAGCTCTTGGCCAGAAACGGCCCGAGTGGCTGATATTCCCACGATTGGATGTCCCGTGCTGACCAGTCATTCACAATGCAGAAACCGAAAATATGATCTACTGCCTGTGAGATGGGAATAGGTTCTCCCATTTCGTTACCGACTCCGACCATCGCCCCGAGTTCTGCTTCGTAATCAAGGCGCTGGGAGGGCGCAAACTCGGGCTGGTCAGAGGATCCTGATTTCAATTGCCCACGCGGTCGGCGAATTTCGGTTCCGCTCACAACGATGCTCGACGCACGACCGTGATAGCCGATCGGTACCCACTTGTAATTCGGAAGCAACGGATTGTCGGGCCGGAATAGTGCTCCGACATTGCTGGCGTGATGGATCGATGCGTAAAAATCGGTGTAATTGCCGATATCGACCGGCATAACCAACGTGGTGGCACCAAGCGGATGAAGGCATTTCTCGACTTCAGATCGCTTTTTGGAATCTCTGCTCAGCAATATAAATAGGGAGCGACGCAGCGCAGACCACCGAGCGTCGCCCAGTCCCATCAGGCCGTTTAGGCACGAGTCCTTGCACACCTCGAATACGCTTTCGTCGACGCCCTCGAGAAGGCAGAGCTCCGCGACGGCATTGAGGTCGAGAACACGGTCCCCGATCGCGACACATAGCGTAGAGCCGATATTTTGCCCATTCGTGAAAGCTCCGAATGGCAAGTTCTGAATGGGAAAGTCGCAACCCGGAATGTTCGCAGACTCTACGAACGATCGTGCGTTGGGGTCGTGTGTTTCGTTCAATTCAGATTTCATAGAAGGTCTAGCTCGCGCAGATCCTGAAATGGCTCTTCAAATGAGCAGGAACCAAAGCTCAGTGCGAATTGTGAGCGCATGGATCGTAGCGTGTCCAGATTGATTCGGAGAGGCGCGTCATCGCCGTTCCACACCATAGCGTCGTTGCCAAAATGCCAATTGGCACGATCTGCGTCAATCAGACAGGTCGCGACGGAGCGTCGTGGAACGGGGCGACCGGCGCTCACGGCTGTGAACGCAACCGCTGCCGCCGTAAACAGATTCACGAAACCGTGCATCTTCCCCTCCCGTGCATTTGGCTCGTAAGTCAGAGGGCGAACACCGCAGATTGGATGATGAAGTCCGGCAGTAGCCTTGAATGGCACGCGCGACTCAGCACATTGCGCCAGGAAGTCAGCAATCTGCTCCACTGCGGGGAATGCTTCCTGTGTAACTCCACCGGCTCTAAGCTTCGCGCGGTCACCCCGTATGACGGGCAACAACTCGGCGGCTTGCTGAGGAGTGATTTCAAAGAACAGTTCGACATCGGCCGGGCGATGCTTTCGTGCAAGCTCAACTTCGTTGGATCTAGTCACTCGCACCTCGACTGACCGAATGACTGCGCCCAGAGCTTTGCGATTGAATTCACCAACCGCAGCAAGTTCAGCTTGTAGGTCGGCTGAAATGATTCCAGTCAACTGCCAGGGATCACTCGCAATGTTCTCCTGTGCGTTGATGAACTCATCTAGGCGTGCGACAGGAACAACAAAGCACCCGAGAGCCCATCGTTCCGGACCCGCAAGATACCCTGCATATTTGTTCACTGCAGTAATCATGTCCAGAGAGGCAGGCGGAAACAGTCCTGCATAGTCGATGATCGATTCAAGAAACACTCGTAGCGAAGCAGTTGCAGTTCGAGCCGACGTGGACATGATCGCTAACCCCGCGGGAAATTCCGCTTTAAACTCTGCCAGCAGGTGTAGTACTCGTGTTGCAGTTCCGCGGTCTCAAGGGCAAAGCGCGTCGGACGGCATACGAAACGCGTTTCAAACATAAAGGCCAGTGTATCGGCCAGATACTGCGGCTTCAATTCAGCCGATGACGCTTTTTCATAGCTCGTTGAATCGGGACCGTGACCGCTCATGCAGTTGTGCAGGCTCGCACCTCCGGGGACGAAGCCCTCTGCCTTGGCGTCGTACTCGCCACGAATCAGGCCCATGAATTCGTTCATGAAGTTGCGATGGAACCACGGTGGTCGGAATGTGCGCTCGGCCACCATCCAACGCGGAGGAAAGATTGCAAAATCACAATTTGCCATTCCTGGAATCTCAGAAGGCGCAGTGAGTACAGTGAAAATCGATGGATCCGGGTGATCGAAGCTGACTGTATTGATCACGCAGAAGCGCGCAAGATCGTACTTGTAAGGCGCGTAATTTCCGTGCCAGGCAACAACGTCCAGAGGCGAATGATCGTATTCGCTTTCCCACAAATTACCCTGGAACTTGCAGATGACGCGCACCGGTCGCTCAATATCCTCAAACGCTGCAACCGGAGTTTCAAAATCACGCGGATTTGCGAGGCCGTTAGCACCGATTGGGCCGAGGTCCGGCAGCCGGAAAGTTGCTCCATAGTTTTCGCATATGTATCCTCGGGCTTCCCCCTCGAGCAACTCCACTCGGAACTTGATTCCACGCGGAATGACGGCGATCTCTCCTGGAGTAAGTTCAATCCGTCCCAATTCCGTGTGAATGAGCAGGCGACCAGTCTGCGGCACAATCAACATCTCGCCATCGGCGTTGTAGGTGTAAACGCCTTCCATGGACTGATTGGCAGCGTATAAGTGAATCGCAATACCGCTATGCATCGCGAAATCGCCGTTGCCGGCCAGCGTTCGTATCCCGGTGACGAAATCAGTAGGAGCTGCTGGCATGGGTTGCGGGTTCCAACGCATCTGGTTTGGCGGAGCCGGAACTTCGTCAAACGGAGTCGAACGCCACAGACCATTGCTGGTCTGATGATAGGGTTGATGCATCACGCTTGGACGGATGCGATAGGCCCACGTGCGGCGATTCTGAGATCGTGGCATGGTGAACGGAGTGCCGCTGAGCTGCTCAGCGTACAGGCCAAACGGAACCTTCTGAGGCGCGTTCTGCCCCTGTGGCAACGCTCCGGAAACGGCTTCGGTTGCAAACTCATTCCCGAAACCTGATTGATAGCTGAGCGCAGGATGCTGCTGGCGATCGCGCGCTTCCGGCTTGCTTGCCTGGCTGCTGATCATGACATTGGGTGCCATCGCATCTCCGATTCGCGACTACGGTACAGGTGTTACAGATTGCCCCGGCGGGCCTGCTCGAGCTCGATGGCCTCGAAGAGTGCCTTGAAGTTCCCCTTGCCGAATCCCTTGCTTCCCTTACGCTGAATGATCTCGTAAAAGACAGTGGGACGATCCTCAACGGGGCGCGTGAAGATCTGCAGCAGATAGCCGTCCTGGTCCTTATCAACGAGAATGCCGAGACGCTTGATTTCCTCGATCGGTTCTTCCAGCCGACCAATACGATCCCGGAGCAAGTCGTAGTAGCTGTCTGGCACCCGCAAGAACTGCATGCCATTTCGCTGCAACTTGTCCACTGTGGCTATGACGTCTTTCACCTGTAGGGCGATGTGTTGTACGCCTGCGCCTTGATACGCTTCGAGATACTCATCGATCTGACTGCGGCGGCGCCCAGGAGCGGGTTCGTTGATCGGGAACTTCACGGAATAGGAATCATCTGACATCACGATCGACATCAGGGCGCTGTACTCCGTCGAGATGTCCTTATCGTCGAAACTTATGAATCGGTGAAACCCGAAGATCTTCGAGTAGAACTCAGCCCAGCGATTCATCTGCCCGAGCTCTACATTCCCTACCATGTGATCGATGCGAAGGATTCCAACGTCATCGCCAGCAATTCTCTGCTCGCCATAGCCCGGGAGGAACGGCCCTTTATAACCACGCGGAGAAATCAGGGAATGAATCGTGTCACCGTAGGTCCGAATCGCTGCCCGCCGGACCGTGCCGAATTCATCCTTGAGATCATGAGGAGCTTCGGCAGCTTCGGCCCCGCGAGCCAGAGCCTGCTCGAAAGCGAGATCCGCGTCAGCGACCTCGAGCGCTATGTCGCGAACACCGTCTCCGTGCCGCTTTATGTGCTCCGCTGCTGGATGAGAGGAGATGAGCGGAGTACTTAGAACGAAATTTGTCTTTCCTTGGCTGAGCAGGTAGGAAGCTACTTCGCGACTGCCTGTCTCCTGTCCGCGATACGCAATCTGCGAGAAACCGAAGACATTGCGGTAGAAGTACGCCGCCTGTCTCGCATTACCGACCCAGAACTCGACGTGATGAATTCGCTTGATTTGTAACGGGTTTTCCATTGAGCCCACCCTGTCACCGAGAGAAAGAGACCGAACGCCCCGGCAGCTAAACCATGCGTTTGGATGAGCCTGAATGGACTGAAGTTGTAGGCGTGTCTAGTGGCAGCCGCGAGCTGCGTCCGCTAATGAGTTTTTCATCTGCAATAGAGTGGGAGCCCTAGAGACAGAGCCGCGTGTGCTCGTATATGATTGATTGTGAACACATTAACATTATTGGTTCGCCAGTCACAAACTATTGTGACTTTGATCCGTTGAAGATGGATCAAACAGAGTTAGAATAACTTCGGTATTGAAAATGGTTTTCAACTTCATGAAAGTTCACACAGACAAACCCCAGTCCCTCTCGGACCTCGCCGTTGGCGAAAGCGGAATCCTTGAAGAATTCGACATGCCCCAGAGCACTGCCGAGCATCTGATGAATCTCGGTTTTGTGCCGGGCCTGGAGGTGCTGGTGGCGCGCAGCGGGCCAGGTGGTAACCCGCGCGTGTATCGCGTGGACGGAACAGAAGTAGCGCTGCGTCGCGAGCTGTCTCGCTGCATCGCTGTACGACCCCTCGCAGATACTGAAGCAGAGATGAGGTAAGCAGTGAGTCTCCCAGTATCGCTCCCGGGAACCCTTATCAATTCGAAAACAAGTGGCACACCGGTTTACAAGACCGTTGCAGTCGTCGGGCCGCCCAACGCTGGTAAGACTACCCTGTTTAATCGACTTACCGGGCTCCGTCAGCGCGTAGGCAATTTTCCGGGTGTCACCGTTGAACACCATACAGGAAGTCTTCGACTCGATTCAGGACGAGAAGTTGCGCTCATCGATCTTCCTGGCGTCTATAGCCTGAAACCGAAATCGGAAGATGAAAAAGTAACGGTCGACGTGCTCAATGGCGAAATGCCCGGCACGGAACGTCCAGACGCGATCATTCTCGTACTCGACTCCAACAATCTCAATCGCCACCTCGTGTTGGCTGGGCGCGTGATCGCACTCGGTCTGCCGACGCTTGTTCTGTTGAACATGGCAGACGAACTGCGCAAACAGGGTGGACAAATTGACGTGCTGGCTTTGGCCAAACACCTTGGGACACCGGTCGCGCTCGTAAGCGCCGCAACTGGCGAAGGTCTGCAGGCTGTTGCTAATTTTCTGGTAGCGACTCCGCACACGCCAGAACCTTTAGAACTGCCGATCTTCGGCGATCCTAAGCATTGCCGCGAATGGGCTGTGCGCATGGGATCAGAAGCGGCGTACCGGCGTGGCGCAACTCCCGAGTGGACGCGACGGCTGGACTCTATCTTCTTACACAAGTTCTGGGGTGGAGTGATCTTCTCGGTCGTAATCGTCGCAGTATTTCAGACGATCTTTTCTCTCGGCCAACCAGCGAGCGACCTGCTACAAAAATTGCTCGACCATGTGGGCGTCTGGCTCGGAGGTATTCTCCCTTCGGGCTTGATCAATTCGCTTGTAGTGAACGGAGTGTGGAAGGGGGCAGGATCGGTGCTGGTATTCCTGCCGCAGATACTTCTTCTGTTCCTCGTGATTGGCATTCTCGAAGACTCGGGATATTTGGCGCGCGCAGCGGTCATTTCAGACAAGGTGATGGCCAGGGTTGGGCTGAATGGAAAGTCTTTCATTCCCCTGCTCTCGGCTTACGGATGTGCGGTACCGGCAATCATGGCGACTCGCACCATCGAGAACAAGCGTGATCGCATTGCGACCATCCTGATTGCACCGTTTATGACCTGCTCTGCGCGCCTGCCGGTCTATACGATGGTTATCGCCGCGTTCATACCTAATCATCCGGTCCTTGGGCCTGTTGTGGGTACTCGCGCAGTGGCGATGTTGAGCTTATACGTACTCGGCTTTGTGATGGCCGTGATAACGGCCAAGGCGCTGAAGAGTTCCATTCTTCGGAGTCGTGACGCTGCTTTCGTAATGGAATTGCCGCCTTATCGCTGGCCGATGTGGAAGTCGCTCGGGTTGCGGTTAATGGATCGCGCGAAGGCTTTCCTTTTCCGCGCAGGAACTGTGATCCTTGGAGTCAGCATTCTTCTGTGGGCTCTCACCTATCTGCCGATGAATCACGGCCAGCCTCCGGCGATTGCCGATAGCGCGATATCGAAAGTTGGGCACTTCATCGAACCAGCAATTCGGCCTCTCGGCTTCAACTGGAAAGTGGGAGTTGGCCTGCTAAGCTCCTTTGCAGCACGCGAGGTAATCATCTCTACGATGGGAACCTTGCATGGTGTCGATCCGGAATCGCACGCCATGGCACTACAGCAAGCCTTAAGGAGCGACCTGAGCCCGGCGGGTGCCATCGCACTCTTGGTCTTCTTCGCTTTTGCCATGCAGTGTATGTCGACTATGGCAGTCGTGCAGCGCGAGACCAACAGTTGGAAATGGCCTGCAGCGCAGTTCCTATACATGACCACGGTGGCTTATGTCGCGGCATTCATTGCATACCGCGTCACGCTGCTGTATTGGAGTTGAGCGTAGTCTACGGCCTACTTGCCAGCAACAACAGCGGGCGGTTCACCCGAAAATGGCGGAACCGCCGCAAAAGTCGTCATGTAGCGAGTGGAAAGCTGCAGCATCATTGTGCGGGGTTCCGCAGTTGACGAGATCCGAAGCCAAACGAGCAGATGATTGTAATCGGGCGACTCAATGCGAGTCACCCGGATGCCCTTGTGCTTTGTCTTCACTCTTACGACATCGCCAAGCCCGCGTCCCGAAATACGTAGCATCATTTCGGAACTAGTGTCGGGCTTCCAACTGGCAGGTTCGACTTTCTCAACGGAGACCGGGTTCGTTTGTGAAACGAGTAACGAGCCGAAGAACAACACTGCTGCAAGCCCTATCGATGAGGAAATATTACGAGGGTGGATTGATGGCATGATTTGCTTTGGGCTTCCGTGGGCCAATCTCGACTAAGAACGTCTGTAAGATGCACTCACTCTGCTTAGGTTTGCCAACCGAGTGCAAACTGAGATCATGCATTCCGAGAAGCGAAAAGAACAAAAAAGGTTTGTGCCTCAAACATGCATGGTTACTGACCAGAATGGACCTACCCTCTAGAATTTCCACACATTTACGGCTGAACGGTTTGACGCTAAACGACTCGATTGCTACTATCAGAGTGCGGGGTGGAGCAGCCTGGTAGCTCGTTGGGCTCATAACCCAAAGGTCGCAAGTTCAAATCTTGCCCCCGCAACCAAGATCTCCTAAATAAAGTTATATATAAGTTCTGGCGGGACTCGAAAGAGCCCCGTTTTTGTTTGTGCACCGGCGTTTGCTCACCCGAACTGCCCCGTTTCGAAGACTCCTTGCTCGCCCTACTCACCTCAGTGAACTTGCAGTCGCTTGTAAGTAGATCGCCCGAATGATCGCTTGCGCTGATTGAAGCAGAATTCTATGTACTTCCCAGAGGGCCATTCGTACCGCAGTGAATTCTGACTTCGACTCCATACCGCACCTACACCCGCCTATGTTCCATCCGGAAACTGGCGAAGAGGCCGTCTCCGCGAACAGCGAGTCGCATTATGCGAACTACGAACCCAACCTCGTTCCGCTCTGCCATGAGATCTACCAATTAAGACCCGCAATCCGGACAGTGGATGAGCGGCGCCATAGAAGGATTTCATGCAGAAACACGCGCGCAGCGATTGAAACGAAAGAAGGAAGCGTCGTCATCGTTGACGTTCTCAACCTGAGCCGAGGAGGTGCCTGCTTCACGAGCTTCGAGAAGTTTCGACTGAACGCCGAGTTGTCGATAGCGACACATTACGTCGAGGCAGGACACAACATCTTCCAGCAGGCGCGGGTCGTGAGAATACAAAGCAAGCCGAGTGAGTCTTTCGCGGGCGAGTACGCTGTCCAATTCCTCGAAAACGCAATTTAGCCGCAAGTAGAACTCACAAACATCTGCTGTTTCGTTGCGCCGCCTCTTCGCGAGATGCGACGGCGCAGCGACCATTTGCGCCCGATTCAGTTGAAGATCTCAAGAACATCAGACTCTGAGGCAACCCTTTTCTGCTATTCAGCATTGATAGATGGAACTGGAGACCACAGATGGCGACTGAGGCAAGCAATCTGGCTTTACCCGAGTATCAAATCAGCAAGGTAATCTCAGCATCGGCTGTCGGCACCATGATCGAGTGGTACGACTTCTATATTTTTGGAAGTTTGGCAGCCTATCTCGCCCCCAAGTTCTATCCACCCGGAAACGACACGTTCGCCTACATCGCATACCTTGCTACGTTTGCGGTAGGCTTCATCGTACGCCCTCTCGGTGCGTTGTTCTTCGGACGCATTGGAGACCTCGTCGGTCGCAAGTACGCCTTCCTAGTCACGTTGAGCATCATGGGATTCTCGACGGCCGTAGTTGGCTTGTTGCCCACCTACGCGACAGCTGGATGGTTTTCGCCTATTGCATTGATCGCACTTCGAGTGCTGCAAGGACTTGCGCTGGGCGGTGAATACGGCGGTGCTGCAATCTACGTTGCCGAACACGTGCCCGATCACAAACGCGGGTTCTACACCAGTTTCATTCAGATCACGGCTACCCTGGGGTTGTTCATCTCGCTCGGCGTCATCTTAATTACGCAGGGCAGCATGTCTGACGCGGCATTCCGTTCCTATGGATGGCGCATTCCCTTCCTTATCTCGCTCGTGCTGGTCGCAATCTCCCTCTACATCCGCATGAAGATGAAAGAGTCGCCAATCTTCACGCAATTGAAGAGCGCGGGAATGACGTCCACCCAACCCCTGAAGGACGCCCTCACGAAGTGGCCAAATCTCAAGCGCGTGATGATTTCGCTACTTGGAGCCACCGCGGGACAGGGCGTTGTGTGGTACACCGGCCAATTCTTCGCATTGTTCTTCCTGCAAACGATTCTGAAGATGAATCCGAAGAGTGCGAACATCGCTGTGGCAATCGCGTTGTTACTGGCCATGCCATTCTTCACGGTCTTCGGCGCCCTTTCAGATCGCATCGGCAGAAAGAAGATCATGATGGCGGGCTGCTTGCTGGCCGTGATCTGCTACCTGCCGATTTACCGAGCGATGGAGAATGCGGTCGGCAACAACGTGGTGAGCGTCACGTCAGCCAAGGACAAAGTAACCGGAGCGGTCAAGTTGACGCCTATGACGGTAAACCCGGCGGGCAAACTCGTCCCGGCGCCCGTTGCTCAGCACCCGAACATGCCGGCAATCGTAGGCTTGGTGTTCCTGCAGGTGCTGTTTGTTTGCATGGTGTATGGACCTATCGCGGCATACCTGGTCGAAGCATTCCCTGCGAAGATACGGTATACCTCGTTGTCGCTTCCATATCACCTCGGCAATGGCGTATTTGGCGGGTTGGTCCCCTTGATCGGACTCTCGACCATTGCTGCAACAGGAAACATTTACAGCGGCCTCTACTACCCCATGGCAATCGCAGCCATGACATTCGTGGTTGGCAGTTTTGCTCTACGCGAGTCGCATGGCGAACGGATCTGGGAGGAAGTCGACCAAGTTCCGCTCAATGCCCAGCCCGAAGCTCCGGGAAGAGTGGCTTAAATCATCGACCGAACACCGCACCCCCGGGCTGGGATTCGCCTCCAGCCCGGCCCGGTCTTCCTTTACATCTTCGCTTCAAATCTTCTTCGGCTTCTTCTCGCAGTGCTTCGCCCGACATAGCGTTTGCGGTGAGTTCTTACGATTCACCACTGCCTTGCGTGTGGCTAATTCAAAAACTTGGGCCATCCATTGTTCCGGCATGTCGTCCTCCGGGACAAAGACGTCATCATCTATAAAATTCATCGTTTCCCTTCAGGAAGAGAGCAAATCACCCTCCCCACCCTTCTATGATCGCAAGACAAAGGGGGTATCAGCCACGTCAGGGAGGGCTGAGCAGGGGCACTCCGGGGCTAACTCTAGACCAGACAACGCGCAAAAGGGTGGCTGTTTTAGGAAGATACGATAAGCCGGAGGCGTTGAAGCCGGGACGGAGAGAGCTGATCGTCCGGATCAACGCCAATCGTCAATGACGTAAACTCCCGGGCGATTGTAACCAGCCTCATTCTTGCGATGCATAGTAACGCCCTGAAACTCAATGCGGAATCCTCGCCCTAGCATTGCTCGATACGCTTCAGATCGCGCCGTGTTAACTCCAGCGACCAGCCGGCTGGCACCGCTCGCAAGAGCATAGGATTCGCAGCTCTTCAACAGCTTCTCAAAGCGTCGCTCACCCCCATTCCCGGCATCGACGGCCGCGAACTTCACATAGCAGGTACCGCTGCCGGCTTCCGTGTCAGGACCGGAGTGGCATACAGCAAACCCAACCACCCGTGAGCCCTCAATGAGCAGGACAATCTCTCCCAGCTTCTGGTCAATTACGGCGCGAACCTCTCGGAGAACTTCGAGTCCAGGGTAGATCGCATCTGTTAGTTGTCGGCACTGGTAGATGATTTCCACGCGATCTTCCGAGTCGTAGGTAGAAAGCTGCTGGATCGGGGCTGCCTGCTCGGCGGGGACAGGCTTGGCCATGACCATGGTCAGGAAGCGGGGCCAGAAATCGAATTTCTGATAGAGCCCAATATGCTTTGGACTGTGGCTAAAGGTAAACAACCCCGCGTGGGTCACTCCCCATTCGTTGAGGATATCCATCGTGGCGGATAGAATCTTGGAAGCAATTCCCTGTTGCCAAAGCGAGGGTTCGACCGTTAAGGGCCCGAAGAACCCTATGCTTCCCCATCGCGTGATGAGGTTGGACCCGACCAACTTCCCATCGATTTCAGCCCCTACTCCCATCGAGGGATCCACGCGCCATCGTGTATGGACTACGCTACTGTCGCCCGCAAAGTCGGAGGGATTGGGCATGCCGAGGAAGGTTCCGAAGGCGAGGCGGAAGATTCTATCTGCGTCATTCAAGTCACGCTCCAAAAGCGGCCTGACGCTCACGAGCCGATCTGAGTTCGCAGCAGTGTTTCCCTGAGTTGACATGCTCTGCCTCCGACAAATCGCCTACGGGCGGTTATGCCTCAGATTGTCCATCGCCCAGCAATACTCAATCACCAGAAAAGGAATCCATTCCGCACTGTGCTTTGCCAGTAATATCCAGATTCCTAACGCCAGAGCCAAAGTCTCGACACACCAGAAAATCACATCGAACATTTCCTCATGGCGTGATTGAGCCTCATTATTTGTGATGTAGCTTAGGAACCTCCAAAGAGCAGCGCGTTTTCGAGTGTCTGGTTTGAGCGTAGCTGTGCGGTCCATCTGAGAAACCCCTGGCGGAAATGATAAGTTACTTGCTCCGCCGACCTTCCCCGACCTTGGTTATAGATGAGCGATGATGTGCAGCATCTCGGAAGAACAGTACCTGGGCGACACTTAAAACCTATTCAACGAAGGGGACATGACCACCCCATCCTGAGAGGATCGAACCGGAGCCGGAGGTTGTCAGTGTCGGTGTTGCCGGGCTGTAGGGTCGCTCATAACTAAGTCAATCGTTGTAGGATAGTTGCATTCGGTTATCTGGAGAGTGTCATGTCATCTGCACTTGCAGGAGTTGAACCACAAGAGGTTTGGAAAAATTTTGAAGCACTGGCCGCTATCCCTCGTGCGTCCACAAAGGAGGCGGCTGCACGTGAGCACATTCTCAAGCTCGCCCGGGATCTTGGGTTGGAGACCTTTGTTGACGAGGCTGGAAACGTAGTCGTCCGCAAACCGGCGTACCCCGGACGCGAATCCGCTCCGGTCACCGCTCTGCAGGGCCATCTGGATATGGTGTGCGAGAAGAACGAAGGCACAGAGTTCAACTTCGACACCGATGGAATTCGCATGGTGCGCAAGGACGACTGGCTCTATGCTGATGGCACAACTCTGGGATCTGACAACGGCGTCGGCGTTGCTGCCGCCATTGCCGTGATGCAGAGCAAGAACATCAAACACGGCCCTCTGGAATTTGTGTTCACCGTTGAAGAAGAGACCACTCTCGGTGGCGCCTCCGCTTTCAAGCCGGGCGTTCTGAAGGCACATTACCTGCTTAATCTGGACAACGAAGAAAAGGGGACGTTGTGCATCGGTTGCGCCGGTGGTCTGAACACGCGGGCCCGCCGCAAGGTTTCCTTCCAACCCTCGAAAGGCGACTCTGCATATCGAGTGAAGGTTACGGGCCTGAAGGGCGGTCACTCGGGAGTCGACATCCATCTCGGACGCGGCAATGCGATCCGCATTCTGGGCAGCACACTCCAACTTGTGATGGAGCAACTACCTGCCGAGCTCGCCGATTTGAAGGGTGGCAGCGCTCACAATGCGATTCCTCGCGAGGCGTCGGCCATCGTTGTAGCGAACGCGGCGAACGAAGCTCAGCTCAAATCAATTGTGGCGCAATTTGCAGAAGATGTTCGTGCCGATCTCGGAGCATTCGATCCGGACCTGCAGATCACGGTAGAAAAGGCCGAACGGCCACAGCACGTGATTGCCAACGACGATGCGAAGAAGGTAGTCGACCTGATTTCCACTCTTCACCACGGAGTGCTCGCAATGAGCCCCGATGTGCCCGGTTTGGTACAGGACTCCACAAACGTTGCTACAGTGAGTTTGAAAGATAGTGTCGTGGAGATTGTGACAAGCCAGCGGTCAGCAATCGAGGGCAGCAAGAATCTTGCCAAGCGCCTCGTTGCCACAGCCTGCAAATTGGCGGGCTTCGAAGTGGAGCATGCAGCCGGATATCCTGGCTGGAAGCCCGAACCAAACAGCGACATCGTGCGTACATCGAAGGCAGTTTTCGAACAGATGTACGGCACCTCGCCCAAACTGATTGCCATGCATGCAGGACTTGAAACCGGCGTGCTCGGCGTGAACTACCCCGACATGCAGATGATCTCATTTGGACCTCAAATCGAGCATCCACATAGCCCCGCAGAGCGCGTGCAGATCTCATCTGTTGCGGAGTTCTGGAAGTATCTGACTGCAGTGTTGGAAAAGCTCTAATTAGTTGTCTTCTACGAAGAGCGTCTGCCACGTGCAGACGCTCTCTTTTGTAGTAACGCACATTCGCAAACTGAGTAATGCGCGTGAGTAACGCTCGAGAAAGTGCTAGATCGTTGACAGGATCTACTCACGTTTCCTATAGTCGAACCTGATTCAAGAACAAGAGTGAATATCAGTACTCCTCTGCTGGTCCGATCCGGCCAACATCGAGCCTAGTTGTCCAGTTCAGCACTCTTCTGCGAAGCATGTTTGGTGCTTGCGATTGGCTACTTAGTCCTCGTCGGCCTCGGCTGCAGAATGCAGGGCCGAGCCTTCTGTCGATAGGCTTCACTCTCCAGACTCATCATGTGCACACACCCGCTAGGTGCGTGCACGTATCTCGGACGAGCAGTTCGACAACTCGCAAAGCAATGAGGAATTTCAATGCGTGTACCAAGTGAAGACAGCCGAACTGCAACCAACAGCCTACCGTTCGCAATTGAGGACGGTGCGGCTCAGCAGGAGTTGTCTTTACAGGAAATCTGGAGAACGATCTTCAGGCGCAAGTACATCATCCTGACCACAACGGCCGTGTTGCTCGTACTAACTGCCCTGTACAGCTTCACCCGCAAGCCGGTGTACGAAAGCGTCGTTCGGCTGCAGATCGATCCCACTCGCTCTTCTTCGCTCGGCTTGGAAGAAATGATCAACGACAAATTGTCGGGCAGCGATGACGACAACAGCCGCCTGCAATCCGAAGTCAAGATCATTCAGAGCGACGCAGTTGCCATGCGTGTGATCGATTCGCTCGGCCTTCCCAAGCTATCCACGTTTGCAGGAAAGAAAGCTGCGCAGATGAAGGTCACGGATCCACGCGCGATGTCCCCTTCGGATCGACATGACATGCTCGAGGATTTTGCGGGATCGCTGGCTGTTCAGGTTGTACCGAATACACAGATCGTAGAAGTCCGATACCGCAGTACAGATCCCAAACTGGCTACCGAGATTGCCAATGCAGTGGTCCAGAAGTACATGGAACGGAACCTGCAGAGTCGTTATGAAGGAACAGTTCAGGTCTCCGATTGGATCTCGAAGCAGATGCAGGACCTGCAGGCGAAGTCAACAGAAGCTCAACAGAAGCTGGCAGACTTCCAGAAGCAGAACAATATCCTTGGCGCAAGCGAAAACGACAACATAGTCGTCGATCGCCTGAGATTGCTGAATCAGCAACTCACGGAAGCTGAAGCAGACCGCATCGTCAAAGAAGCGCGTCACAAGATGGCAGCCTCTGGAAACCCCGAACTAATTGCCTCCGTAGTTCCCAATTCCAATCTGCAGATACTGCGGGCACAAGAAGCGGAGTTGAACGCGCAATTGGCGCAACTCAATTCAAAGTTCGGAAGCGCGTATCCAAAACTGCGCGAGATGCAGGCCCAAAAAGCCAAGCTAGAGAGCGAGATTGCCACCGAGGTGGCAAATGTAGGGAAACGTCTTGAAGATGAGTACCTTTCAAGTTCGAAAACGGAATCTCTTCTGCGAAACCAGTTCAATGATCAGAAGGAAAAAGCATACGAACTGAATGAGCACGTTGTACAGTACGCGCTTTTGAAGCATGAGGTCGAGAACAGTCGCGAACTCTACGACACGCTGCAACTGAAATTGAAGATGGCGGGCGTGACGGCAGGATTGAGTTCAAGCTACGTCAGCATCGTCGATCCCGCAGAGATTCCTGCAAAACCAGTCTCCCCGAAGAAAACCATCAACCTGATAATAGCCCTGTTGGGAGGACTGGTTATCGGGACTGTGATCGCGGTTGCCGTCGAATCTTTTGACGATACATTGAGCAGTTCTGAGGATCTCGAATCCAAAGTTGCACTCCCCGTTCTCTGCAGCATTCCGATGAACGACGTTACGGCACCCACCATGAATGTTGGCGCCAGTCCGTTGCTGCTCCACAGTCCACAGTCGCAGGCAGCGGAAGCGTTTCGAGGATTACGAAGCTCGCTTTTGCTCTCCTCGCCAGATCGCCCGCCAAAGATGATCGCCGTTGTGAGTTCCGTAGCAGGCGAAGGCAAAACGACTGTCTCGACGAATCTCGGTGTTGCGTTTGCCCAGCGTGGCGAATCGGTACTTCTGATCGATGGCGACTTGCGTCGTTCGACGATGCACAAACACTTTGGGCTGCGAGCATCGCGTGCCGGCGTGAGCACTGTTCTAACGCAAGTCGGTGATGCTCATCCACTCGTAACACCAATCGAGTCTCTTCCTCACCTGAAGCTTCTTCCTGCAGGACCACATCCGCCGAACCCAGCAGAACTGCTCGGGTCCAATCGCATGATCGATCTGCTTGAGAAGTTCTGCGGCCAATATGACCGGATCATTATCGACACTCCGCCCGTGCTTGCCGTGGCAGACACGCTGCCGATTGCACATATTGCGGACGCAGTTGTCCTGGTCGTTCGTTCAGGCTTGGCTCGAGAGAAAGCAGTAATTCGCGCACGACGCTTGCTTGAGCGCGCAAACAGCAATCTCATCGGAATCGTATTCAACGCAGTGAACATGAAGCTGGAAAACTACTACTACGCACAGGGCGCAATGTACGGCAAGTCTATGGCCAACTATTATGTCGACGAAGAGAACTGATCAGCAGCGGCAATTCGGGAAAAACGACAGCATACTTGCCTCCGCCTTTGTGATGTGCGTAGTTGCCTTTGCGTTAAGCTTGGGTTCTGCTCTCCCTGCATTGGCTCAAAACACATCGGCAGCGCAGTCGAGTTCCAGTTCACAGGCGACCAGCTTGTTAGCGATCTCCTCCGGCGATCTGCTTGAAGTGAGTGTTTTTGATACTCCAGAACTCTCTGGAAAGCTTCGCGTGAACGACGCAGGAGAAATCTCAGTACCCATCGCGGGTGCCGTCACCGTTTCCGGCATGACGGCGGAAGAGGCGGCTGTCGCAGTCGAGGCGAAACTGCGCAATTCCGATGTCCTCCGCTCGCCCCATGTCACCGTATTCATCACTGAATACGCGACCCAGGGCGTAACCGTAACAGGGGAAGTAAAGAACCCGGGCATCTATCCCTTGCTCGGGAATCACAAACTTCCGGACCTTATCGCCGCTGCTGGGGGCTTGACTCAATCAGCAAGCCGCTCCATCACTATCACTCACAAGGCATCACCCGACAAACCTGAAGTAATCCTGCTCGATACCCGCCCGGGAGCAGTTGTGGCAAGCCCTGACGTTCGCCCCGGCGACACAATCATGATTGCGAAAGCCGGAGTTGTCTATGTAGTTGGCGACGTGGGCAAGCCAGGCGGATTCCTGATTGAGACCAATGACCGGCTTACCGTGATCCAGGCCCTCGCACTGGCGCAGGGAGCGAATCGCACCGCAACCTCCAACGGGGCGAAATTGATTCGCAAGATCGCGGGCACGCGTCAGGAATTTCCCGTCCACATTAAACAGATTTTGCAGAACAAAGCACCGGATATTCAAGTAGAAGACGGCGACATTCTGTTTGTGCCATCGAGCCGAACCAAGATCTTTGGCTATCGCGGAATCGAAGCAGCGGTCAGCACAACTTCA
Organism: Koromonas humicola; assembly: GCF_059726255.1. Taxonomy (NCBI): domain Bacteria; kingdom Pseudomonadati; phylum Acidobacteriota; class Terriglobia; order Terriglobales; family Koromonadaceae; genus Koromonas; species Koromonas humicola. Next base: position 1,638,932 of record NZ_AP040873.1, on the reverse strand, counting down.
GGGGTGCTGGTTTACAAGGCATATTAGAAGTGCAGCAGTCAAACGGAACTCAAACGACTCAGCCGGAGGCAAAGCCCACCATAGGTTCAAGCGTTGCAAAGCGCTTGGTGCGAGGCCTTGGCGCAAGCGCCCTTGGGCCTATCGTCACCGTTGTCGTACAACTGGTCAGCGTACCGATCTTCCTGCATTATTGGGGCGCTACGCTCTATGGAGAATGGCTGATTCTGAGTGCAATCCCTAGCTATCTTGCGCTCAGCGACATTGGATTCGGGCGCGTCGCCGCGAGCGACATGACCATGAACGTCTCCGCAGGAAACCGCAGTGCCGCGCTCGGTACGTTTCAGAGTACCTGGTTGCTCGTTACGTCGCTCTCAGTTGCTTTGATGGGATTGGTCGTCTGTTTTGCCTGGTTCATTCCATGGACAAGGTGGATGAAGATCAGCACGCTTGGCAATCACGCCTCTGCCACGATCATGGTAGTTTTCTCTGCGTATGTTCTGCTCACGCTGCAGAACGGCTTGCTCGATAGCGGGTTTCGTTGCGGTGGCAATTATGCACTTGGAGTCATGGCACTCAACATTGTGCGAATGCTGGAGAATCTGCTCGCAACCCTGACTGTAGTCTGCGGAGGAGGTCTGCTCGGAGTCGCGGTTTCATTTCTAGCCACGCGTGCTCTCGGAACTGCCGTCCTTACCCTCATTCTGCGCTCGCGAAGCCCCTGGATCTGCTACGGAGTACGACACGCAAGCCGGGCCACGATCCGCAGACTAGCAGCCCCCGCATTCGCATTTATGGCGTTCCCGATCGGCAATGCCATCAGCTTGCAAGGTTTCACCTTGATTGTGGGTCTGGTGCTTGGTCCGGTTGCGATCGTCGCATTTTCAACCATGCGCACACTGAGTCGCGTCGGCTATCAAATCATGAATGTGGTCGCATGGACTGTCTGGCCCGAGATTTCTGTCGCATTTGGCGCAGGCAAGATCGACCTTGTGAGAGTTCTGCATCGGCGTGCATGCCAACTCGCACTCATCTTATCAGTGGCATGTACTTTGGCTCTCGCCGCGGTCGGTCCTCGGGTCTATGTAAGTTGGACCCGACACGCTGTAGTTTTCGATCCGCTGACGTTCAATCTTTTGCTACTGGTCATATTAATCAACTCGTTTTGGTATACGAGTTCTGTCGTACCAATGGCGATCAACAAACACGAGAAGATCGCAATGGCATACGTTGGAGGAACCTTCATCTCCCTGCTGTTTGCCTGGGGCCTGATGAAACACTTCGGCCTTTCTGGTGCGGCAGCGGCTTTGCTCTGCATTGATTTCAGCATGGCATGGCTGGTGCTTCGAACCGCTCTGAACCAGGTTCACGATTCCCTGTTCGACTTCGCTACTTCCATGATTTCAATCCGGGACTTAAGGCTCACGACAAAGCTCAACGGCGGTGCTGCTTGAGCCTCGACCATACGCAACCGATCCCCAGGGTCCCCCTGACGTTCACAGGGGGGATGCTTTATAGCTTTGTCTTTTCCCTACTTCTCTTCTTGCCGCTGTTTCCGCCAGAGCTAACAAAGTGGTACACGTTCTTCTACCTTGTATTACTGCTCGTTGGAATCCTTGTCTGGCGCAAGCTGACGCTTCCGCGCGGATCCGTTGCACTGTTTGCATTGGTTCTGTCCCAGCTCTCCGCCATGCTGACTCATGCCGATGATCCGGATTCCATGATCAATTTGGTGGCGCGGCTGGTTTCAATTATCGCGCTCGCATGTCTCGCACGAGCATGCCTTCGCATCATGGGCCCTGAAGCACTTATGCGGCAGTTGTTTGTATTACTTGGGGTCAGTGCCTTTGCAATGTTCTTTCTCAGCACGGCTCTGACTGCGATTCACTGGCCGACGATGCCGAGCCACTTCTTCTGGGAATCATTCACCTCAAGTAAGCGACTCTTACTGATGGCAGATGACACAGCTGGGCATTCGAATGTCCTCTGGATTTCGATGTTAATGATGCTGTTCACTATTTCATTCTGTGCCAGCAAAGGCATATCTGCACTACGCCTTTGGAGTCTTGTCCCATTGGCGCTCATCCTTTTCGCGTCCAAATCGCGGGTTGTTCTTCTCTTCTTGGTCATTCTCATTGTCGCAGTTGCAACATACTTCAGGATCATCCGTCACCGGCTTGTACTCGCTTGTACCCCATTTGCTCTTTGCGTTGTCTTCTTTGCAGGAATCTTCGCGCCTGGAATTCAAACGACCATTATGAATACAGCTTCGAATTTGCAGGATCAGCTACCTGCGGTTCGAATAATAGGAACGTCGCCAGGAACTACCACCGGAATCTATACCGGGCGCGATGTTCTGAACCTTTTGTTGCTGAGGGCCAGCGTAGAACATCCATTTGTTGGACACGGCCACTCTAGCCCGTATCTGAAATGGAGCATAGGCAAGCACGGCGAATTTGCTAGCGGTTCCAAGATAGCGGCCCGCGATGAATCATGGTTGCGAATGCCTGTAGCTTATGGTTGGCCATACAGCCTTTGCACCATGGGTTTCCTGATAGTGCCTCTCGCTCGTGCTGTTCGTGGCTACTATCGAGATAACGTGTTTGTCCTCGCGACCATTTCCACGATTGTTGTGTGCGTAATAACCGAAGGTGGGATGGAACAGTTCTATGGCATTTCAGCACTCTATCTATTCTTTGCTTTGACCTTCTACTTCACGCCGCGTGCGAAGGCAGAGGACCAGTTTGCATAAACTACGGCACCAGACCTGCGACAACCTTGGATGCGAGAGATGAAGATCTTACTTGTCGCGAACTACATTTGTGATCAGCAGCAAAGCATGCAACGGTTCGGCGCGCTGATGCAAGCTGGACTATGTCGGAAGAGTCATGACGTCCGCGTTATCCGTCCTCCGGTGGTAATCGGAAGATTGAAACGTTCTCCAGATGGCGTCGGAAAATGGATGGGATACGCAGACAAGTTTCTGCTCTTTCCTCGCGCACTGACCGCAGCCGCGAAGTGGGCTGATGTCGTTCATATTTGCGATCACTCAAACGCAATGTACACGCGCTATTTACGAGGCACACCTCACGTTGTCACCTGTCACGACCTGTTGGCGATCCGAAGTGCGCTTGGAGAGTTCCCAGAAAATCCAACTCGCTGGTCTGGACGTCACTTGCAGCGTTTCATATTGAGGGGACTGGAAATGGCGCAATACATCGCGTGTGTGTCTGGTGCCACTATGCACGATCTGCGAAGGACGGCCAACCTCACCGGTGCTACCGGCGTAGTCTCGAATGCGCTCTCGTATCCGTATACGCCAATGCAGGCGGGCATCGCCGCACAACACCTCGCCGCGCTTGGAATCCCGAACGGTACACACTTCCTACTCCACGTGGGTGGAAATCAGTGGTACAAGAACCGGCTTGGCGTTCTGCAAATCTTCTCCGAACTACTGCGACATCGCGCTGCCGCGCAGTTCACACTCGTGATGGTCGGCAAACATTGGACTTCTTCCATGGAACGTTTTGTAGCCGGTAGTCAATTGGAAGCCTCAGTCGTCCGCCTGTCCAACGTCTCGAACGAAGATCTTCGTGCGCTCTATTCGTCGGCAAATGCCTTGCTCTTTCCATCTCTCCAAGAGGGATTCGGATGGCCAATTGTTGAGGCGCAGGCATGCGGTTGCACGGTCTTCACTAGCAATCGTCCTCCAATGAATCAGATCGGAGGAGACGCCGCAGTCTACATTGATCCAGAGAATCCCGTTGCAGCGGCTGAAACAATCGCCGCTCAGATTCCAACCCTGCGTGACCGCTCTGCCATGAACCTGGAAAACGCCGCTCGATTCAGTGAATCAGAGATGATCGACAACTACCTTAAGATCTACCAGCACGTAATTGATGCTAATTCGTCGAACGCAATCGCCGAGGTTGCGAGATGAGGATTCTCCATCTCATTCGATCGGTTCATCCCAATGGCGGTGGCCCTATTGAGGGCGTAAAGCAATTGGCGGCAGTAAATTGCTCTGCCGGACACCAGATCGAAGTTGCGTCTTTAGACGGCCCGACCGATCCATGGATAAATGACTTCTCGCTCCCGTTGCATACGCTTGGACCAGGGAATTCCAAGTATGGCTACAGCAGTCGGTTCGTACCGTGGCTCAAGCAGAACGCGTCGGCTTACGACATTGTGATCGTGAATGGCATTTGGCAGTATCACAGCTTTGCCGCATGGCGGGCGTTGCATGGGGCTGAGACTCCATACGTGGTGTTCACTCATGGCATGCTCGATCCATGGTTCAGGCGTTATCCGCTGAAACATCTGAAGAAGAGTCTGTATTGGCCTTGGAGCGAATACCGGGTTCTACGCGACGCAGGAGCAGTACTGTTTACATCAGAAGAAGAGCGGGTACTCGCACGTCAGTCATTTAGACCCTACCAATGCGATGAGATTGTTGTGAACTATGGTACGGCTGGGCCTACGGGCGATCCGGAATCCGAGTTACAGACTTTCTACGACGCAAATCCTCAGCTTGTCGGCAAGCGATTAGCGATCTTCCTTGGGCGCATACATGAGAAGAAAGGCTGCGATCTGCTGATTGAAGCATTCGCCGAAGAGCTTGCTTCAGACCCGGAGTGGCATTTGCTGATGTGCGGTCCGGATCAGGTAGGCTGGCAGGCAACACTTGAGGAGTTGGCACGACAGAGGAACATTGCAGACCGCATCTCATGGCTTGGCATGATTAAAGGCGGAATGAAGTGGGGAGCACTGCGTGCTTCCGAGGTTTTCGTGCTTCCGTCGCATCAGGAGAACTTCGGAATCGTGGTCGCTGAAGCTTTAGCCTGCGGCGTGCCTGTTCTAATATCGAGAAAGGTAAATATCTGGCAGGAGATTCAGGAGGACGGGGCTGGAATCGTCGGCACGGACGATCTCGCCGGAGCGAGGACAATGCTCCGTATGTGGCGCGAAATGTCGAGAGAGCAGAAGGCCGCTATACGTCTCCGCACCCGGACGTGTTTTGAACAGCGCTTTGAGATCGCAAACGCCGCCCAAAGTTTGATCCATGCGCTTGAGATGGTGAAATTTGGATTTGATAGCAAATCTCATGCATAGGCGCACAAAAACCTCCGTTCGAGTCTTTGTTGCCGTGAGCATCGGCATGCTTATCTTCGCGCTCTCCGCTTCTGCACAGGAGAGCGGCGTAATCACGATTTCTTCCGCAGTGCGCCACATCGATCGCGCGGTGAGTGTGATGCCCACCTCCGCATCGTCACACGCAGGAGAAACGGATGCGCTTCGTCTCCAGCCTGAAACCGCACGGCCAAAAACTGCCTCAACCTGGGGCCCCACTCTGCAGACGCCTACGACTCCGCCGAAGGCTTCCGCCGTCCCTGCTTCACACTTTGCACAGGATGCCGCATATCTGAATCAGCTAGCGGCTAAATCTTCTACAGTGGAACCATCGCTACCACCCAAGAGCGCACAAAATGTTCTGGTCAATCGTCCATTGCGCAAGAGATCGCTGGGAGTGGGCGGCGCATGGGAGTTCAATACCTCCGTCCAGCCCAACCATACGCTCGTGCAGTCGCGAGAGGACGCTTTGCAGTTTCAGCCTGGTCTGAGGCGGGTTCATAATTCTCTCCCGTCCCGAAGCTCGGAACAGCTTCATGCAAAGGCTCGGAGCGGCGATCGGACGAATCTTCGCGTAGGCGACAAGAGTAGGCTTTTGACACACGAATCCGACCATATGAAAACCCGGGAGATGAGGCTTACGCATGCCAACGGAATTGAAAGCGGTCGTTGATCTTGGACGCGTCGTCAGTACGACACCCACTCGCATCAAGCTGCTACGTACCTTGTGGAGTTGTGTTCAGCTCCCATTTCTGCCGCATACACCGCGAATTCTGAGTCCCTTGCGAGTGTTTCTGCTGAAGTTGTTCGGCGCCAAGGTAAGGTACTCCAATCTCATCTGCGGTGGAGTAAAAGTGTGGTGTCCGTGGAACCTTGAGATTGGCGAGGGTTCGTGGATTGGATCTGGCGTGGAGCTGTACAACTTCGCTCCCATCCGGATCGGGCACAATGCAGTCGTCTCACAATACTCGTACCTCTGCACATCTACTCACGATTTCAGCAGTCCGGTGTTCCCGCTTGTGAGCAAGCCAATTGAGATCGGTTCGCAGGCTTGGCTCGCAGCCGGAGTATTTGTCTCTCCGGGCGTGACAATCGGTGAGGGAGCCGTGGTGGGCGCGCGGTCTGTGGTGACGAAGAGCGTGCGCGAATGGACGGTAAATGCCGGGAACCCATGCCGCCAACTCCGGGAGCGAGTGCTGAATGAGTATTAAAAGAGAGTTGATCAAGAGCAACATTCATCCTTTCGGCTGATGCCACGGTAACCAATGCGGTTCAGGGTGGGGACATATTGTGCAACCTCACCGGGCAACACTTATTCCAAAATGGGCAAGATTCCGCAATTCACCCGAGCGGAAATTCAGGGCCGCTAGGTTACACTGTGGGCTGGACGGACATCATACAAATTGGGAGTAGTTTCGTTCTCGATGACGCGACGCATAGGAGCCACACTCATTTTCGTTTTTGTACTGGGCATGGCCTTCGCCTCTGGCGCGACCATCCGCTCCTCGTACCGAACCCCGAGGCGTTCGTTTCGACACGCGCGTGCTCGCGTTGTTCGCTGGAATCCAGTGCTGCGTGGTTCGCATGATTCCATGCTTCGACAGAACGACGAAATCGATCGCCTAAAGCTCACCCGCATCAACGACGACCAGGAACTCGAGGAACTCGAGTTACGCGGCGATCTAGTGAGTCTCCATGAGTCTAAGGCGCTCCAGATTGCCCCGAACCTCGATGTAAACCGTCGCTTCTGCCGTCCGTGGACCCGATCTTTTCTGGAAGATTTGAGCCAGGCATTCTATGCTCGATTCCATCAGCCGATCCAGGTGACGTCTGCAGTCCGCACCGTGGATCAACAAGCGCGTCTCCAGCGCTGGAACCACAACGCTGCTCCAATCGACGGCGATACAGCCTCTTCGCACCTCGCAGGATTGACAATCGACATTGGCAAGCGTCCCATGACGACGAAGCAGCGTGCTTGGTTCGATCAGTACGTGCTAAAGCTCCAGCAACTCGGATTGGTAGAGGCTGCCGAAGAGCGCCGTCAAGCCTGCTATCACATTATGGTGAGCGATCGTTATGACGAGTATCGGCAGGCTCCGCTCGATTTCGCCGTGAACCGCTAGGAGTGAAATGTCTCATTGCGTCCGGGCCTCGGCCCGGACGTTTTCGTTTGGACTCAACACTGTCCGCGAACATCGTTCGGTATAATTGAGAGTTTTACGGAGACAAGATGCGATCGAAGCTAGTTCTGGCCTGTCTTGCCTTACTTCTTCCGGCCCTAACCTCGCAGGCCGCCTCGCAAAAAAACACGGATAAGAAGTCGGCTGTGAGCGACAAGCCATCTGCGACCACTACCGAAGCCAGTGCAGTTCACAACGCTGCAATCGTCATTGACACTCATGCCGACACTCCTGGCCGATTTGTGGATGAAGCTTTCGATCCCTCCACCGACGCTGGCAGAGGACACTGGGATCTGGCAAAAGTGAAAGCAGGCAATCTCGGCGCAGAGTTTTTCTCCATCTGGGTCGATCCAGTTGAGTACAAGGACCACTACACGCGTCGCGCGCTCGACATGATCGATTCGGTGTACGAAGTGGTTCGCACACATCCGAATGACCTGGTGATGGCCTATTCCGCACAGGACATAATCAATGCTCGCTCAGGTCGGAACAAGAAACTTGCCGCACTCATAGGTGTTGAGGGTGGGCACGCGATTGAAGGCGACATCCGAGTTCTTCGGGATTTCTATCGGCTCGGCGCCCGCTACATGACTCTTACCTGGGCGAACTCCAACGAACTTGGCCAGTCCTCGGGCGATGAAAAGGTGGGCGATAATGGAAAACTCAAAGATCCCGGTCTGACTGACTTCGGTCGTGACGTGATCCGCGAAATGAACCGGCTTGGCATGATGGTGGACATCTCGCATGTGAGCGACAGATCCTTCTATCACGCGCTCGTTGTTAGCCGAGCTCCTATCATCGCCTCTCATAGCAGCTCACGCGCAATCGCCAATCATCCTCGCAACATGACAGACGATATGCTGGTCGCACTTGCGCGAAATGGCGGCGTAGCTCAGGTCAACTTCAACTGCGGCTTCGTCAGTGACGAATACAATGCCTCCTCGAAAGCTTTCGACGAAGCGCATCCCGCAGAAGTAAAGCGTGCAGAAGAATTATGGCGTGGCCCAAAGACTCCGGAAAGCAAAGCAGAGCTCGACAAATTGGCGGCCATGAAGAACGCGGCTGTTCCCCGCCCTCCGCTCAATTCGCTGATCGATCATTTCGATCACATGATCAAAGTGGCAGGAGTAGAACACGTCGGTATCGGGTCCGACTTTGACGGAGTTGAATGCCTGCCACAAGGGATTGATGGCGTACAGGATCTGCCAAAGATTACTGCTGAACTTATACGTCGGGGCTACTCGGCCAATGACATGAAGGCGATTCTTGGTGGCAATCTACTCCGTGTCTTTAGTGAAGTCGAACGCGTCTCTCGCGAAATTCAGAATGAACAAAACCCAGATCAGCGGCCTGAAGTAGTCATTCCGCAAACAAAATAGCAATTCACTTGGAGGAATAGATATGCGAAGAATCTTGATCGCCGGCAGCATGCTTGTATTCGCGCTGGGCGCTTACGCTCAGAAGCCGCAACAAGGTACGAAAGAACAGCCAGCCGCCGTTATCGAAACCAGTATGGGCGACTTGCACTGTGTGCTGTTTCCCAAAGCGGCCCCGATTGGAACTAAGAACTTCATCGACCTTGCTAAGGGAACGAAGGATTGGAAAGATCCAAAAACTGGGCAGGTCAAGCACGGTGTTCCGCTTTACGACAACACGATCTTCCATCGTGTGATTCCAAACTTCATGATCCAGGGCGGTGATCCGGCTGGGAACGGCACAGGAAATCCGGGATACCGCTTCAAGAACGAAACCCACTCAAACCTGAACTTCGATCAGCCTGGCCGCCTTGCATATGCCAACTCCGGCCCGGACACGAATGGATCGCAGTTCTTCATCACCGAAGGTTCATATCCGTCCCTGAACGGCAACTACACAATTTTCGGCCAGTGCGATAACCAGAGTGTTGCCTTGGTGAAGAAGATTGCCCGCCAGCCGAGGAACGGGAATGATCGTCCGAAGACTGACATTGTGATCAAGCACATTAAGATCGAAGACGGGACGCACTAGTCTGTTCTTCTATCGCGTGGCACAGGAGGCAGGACGTCGATCCGTCTTGCCCCCGCTCGAAGCAGCAAACCACTTCTGTTAATCTGAATCGTCATATATTCCCCCAGCAAGGAGCCAGCATGGCTGAACGTACTCCAGGGTTATACGCCACGCTTCAAACCAATCATGGCAGTATCGTATGCCGTTTGTTCGAAAAGGAAGCACCGAAGACGGTTGCCAATTTCATTGAACTTGCCGAAGGCAAGCGCGATTGGAAAGACAGCGTCAGCGGGAAGAAGGGTCCTGGTCCACTCTATAACGGAACGGTTTTCCACCGTGTCATTCCTGACTTCATGATTCAGGGCGGCGATCCCAGCGGCACAGGTATGGGTGGTCCGGGGTACAAGTTTGAGGATGAAACGAAGGGCTCGCCCTACAAATTTGATAAGCCAGGCAAGCTGGCTATGGCTAATGCCGGTCCCAATACCAACGGCTCCCAGTTCTTCGTGACCGTGGCTGCAACGCCATGGCTTACCGGCAATCACACCATTTTCGGCGAAGTCATCGAAGGTCAGGACGTTGCGGACAAGATCAGCACAGTGGCACGCAATCATCAGGACCGGCCCAAAAACGACGTGGTGCTCGAAAGCGTTACGATCACGCGCGTCTAACTCGGCTTCCAAAAATGAAAACCCCGGGGCAGCGCCTCGGGGTTTCCTTTTGCAAGCACTTATACGACTAGGCTAGTCCGATCACCTTGACCAACTCCTGGACAGCATTGGCGCTCTTGTTCAGAGCAGCCTGCTCGTCGGCAGTCAGCTTGATCTCGATGACCTTCTCAAGGCCGTTCGCGCCCAACTTCACCGGCACGCCAACGAATAGGCCATTAATGCCATACTCGCCTTCGAGGTATGCGGCGCAAGGCAGGATCTTCTTCTTGTCCTTCAGAATCGCTTCAACCATCTCCACAGCCGAGGCCGAGGGAGCGTAGTAGGCGCTACCAGTCTTCAGGTATTTCACGATCTCCGCGCCGCCATTAGCGGTGCGCTCGACCAGAGCCTTCAGCCGATCTTCTGGAATGAGTTCGGTGATAGGAATACCAGCCACTGTGGAGTAGCGCGGCAGCGGAACCATCGTGTCGCCGTGTCCGCCCAGCACAAAGGCGGTAACGTTCTCGACGCTGACATTCAGTTCCTGCGCGATGAACGTACGGAAACGAGCCGAATCCAGCACTCCGGCCATGCCGATTACGCGATTGCGGGAGAAGCCGCTCAGCTTGAATGCAGCCTGGGCCATCGCATCCAGAGGATTGCTGACGACAATGATGATGCAGTTCGGCGAGTACTTCACGACCTTGCCCACAACATCCTGCATAATCTTGTAGTTCGTATTCAGCAAGTCGTCACGGCTCATTCCGGGCTTGCGAGGAATGCCAGCCGTGATGATCACGATGTCCGAGTTCGCAGTATCGGCATAATCATTCGTGCCGACGATCGTGCTGTCGCGCTTTTCAACCGGCATTGCCTGCAGCAGATCGAGAGCCTTGCCCTGCGGAACTCCCTCCATGATGTCGATCAGAACCACATCGGCCAATTCCTTCGAGGCGATCCAATGGGCCGCTGTAGCCCCTACGTTTCCTGATCCAACAATGGACACTTTCTTGCGCATTTGTTTCCCTTTCAAGCCGCTCACGCGGCATTATTGCGTTATAAGAACAGTTGCGTCGAATCGATCTAACAATCCGACGACGTAGAAATTATCTCGCAGTTGAAACACTTGCCGCCATATTCTCGATGATTGCGGTGGCAAATTCGCTCGTGTGCAGCTTTGTCGCGCCCTCCATGAGGCGCTCGAAGTCGTAAGTTACGCGTTTTTGTTCGATCGTGAGCTCCATGCTGTTTTCCACCAGGCGAGCAGCTTCTGGCCAGCCCATGAAATCCAGCATCATAACCGCAGACAGAATCACCGATCCCGGATTGATTACATCCTTATCTGCATATTTCGGCGCTGTTCCATGTGTCGCTTCGAAAATCGCATGTTCCGCCCCGATATTTGCGCCGGGAGCGATTCCCAAGCCCCCAACCTGAGCTGCACATGCGTCCGAAATGTAATCGCCATTGAGGTTCGGCGTAGCCAACACCGAATACTCGTCCGCACGCGTCACGATCTGCTGGAAGATCGAATCTGCAATGCGATCATTGATCAGCAGCTTCGTCATCCACTTTCCTTGCCCATGGGTCTCGTAGATCGACTCGAGAACGCTCCTCACCTCCGCATAGATTCCCTGCCGGAAATCTTCAGGTGCGTGTTCCATGCCGGGTTCAATCATTGCGGCATTTTCTTCGACTGTAAGCGAAGGATTGTTGTCCTTGTTGCCTAGAATCCAACTTTCGCGCTCCGTCACGGTTTCGTTGCGGAACTCCTGGGTCGCCACTTCGTAGCCCCACTCGCGGAACGCGCCTTCCGTGTATTTCTGAATGTTTCCCTTGTGGACTAACGTGACGCTTGGGCGCTTCTTGTCCAACGCAAACTGAATTGCCATACGAATCAGACGCTTGCTTCCCGTAATCGACATCGGCTTGATACCAATTCCTGAATCGGGGCGCACGCGTTTCTTTGTGCCAGCCAGCATGTCGTTGTTCAGAAAATTGATCAGCTTCTTGACCTCGGCTGTACCCTGCTTCCACTCGATCCCGGCATATACGTCTTCCGTGTTTTCGCGGAAGATTACGACATTCATATGTTCAGGATGCTTCACCGGCGAAGGAATGCCCTTGTAGTACTTCACTGGACGCACACAGGCATATAAATCCAGAATCTGACGCAGCGCCACGTTCAGAGAACGAATGCCCCCGCCAATTGGAGTGGTCAACGGCCCTTTGATTCCGATCCGAAGATCGCGAAATGCATTGACCGTCTCATCCGGAAGCCAGCTTCCAAACATTTCTTTCGACTTCTCGCCGGCATACACCTCGTACCACACGATGTGGCGCTTCCCGCCATAGGCGCGCTCTACTGCGGCATCCACCACCCGAACGGCTGCTTTCCAAATGTCGCGCCCCGTCCCATCCCCCTCAATGAACGGGATGATCGGGTTGTCGGGAACGATGAATTTCCCGCTCTTAAACTCAATTGCGCGGCCATTCGCCGGAAGCGGAAAGCCATTGTAGGAAGCCGACATCGAATCCTCCTGGGATTTGAAACTAAGAGTCTCTGGAACAGTTCTCTACTCGCACCTGGGCCTAAACGGCACCACCCCACGTGGCTACCGCACTCGCAGAAGTTGTACGGACCTCCGGCGTGAAGTTGTCGAACAGTCGAGATTATCACCGGACGTGCCGGGCTTCAATCGCCGAAGAAATCGGTGAAAATGGCACGTACTTTGACCATTTCACTCCTCAGCGCTTCGTCCATGTCGTAGCATCCAGCAACGTTGCTAATGCATTCACGAAGCGCATCGCTTTCCGGCAAACGCTTCCTTGATCTCCCCTCGACGATGCGGATGGCATGGTCGATACGACGGAAGAGATCGACGGCATGCAGCAACTGGCTAGACTGGACTAGTGAGAGCAATCCATCATCCGCCAGCGTTCGCAATCGGTCCGGAAGCTGCTTCCCTGCCGAAGGCAAATCTGCCCGAGTCTCAAGCAAGCCAATCAGGAAATCCAGATCAAAGAGCCCGCCCGGCCCGGTTTTGAAGCTGTCTGCCTCGCTCGTATCCTCCAGGCGCTTGCGCATGCTCCGCAGTTCCGGCACAAAGTCGGACGATGATGCGGAAGACTGTCTCAAACGCGTCACTGCTTGTTGCACTTCGGGAACGAGACACTCAGAACCCGCAATGAACCGAAGTTTCCCGAACGCGAGCGTCTCCCATGCCTGAGCTTCTGTTTCGAAGTACTGGGCGAGTTGTCGCGAGGACGCCACGAGTTCGCCTTCTGATCCATGCGGTCTGAGTCGAGTATCGACCGCGATGACCGAACCCTCTCGCGAGTAGCTTGACAGCAGCTCTACCAGCGCACGTGCACTCTGCTCCGCCCTGTCGGGATCACACTCGGAAGTGCGAAGGAAGATCAGATCCGCATCCGAGAGTACATCCAGCTCGCAGGTCGCAAAGCGACCAACAACGAAAACCGCGAAACCGTCCGGTGGATTCGTCGCCCGTACTGCCCTTTGCAGCAGAGCGTCGAATTTTGCGGTGTTTTCGCGCAGGGCGTCCCAAACTGGCGCTCGCTCAAGCAATGAGCGTCCTAACAAGCGCAGTATGCATCGGCGCGACTCAACTCGAATCTCGTCCGCAACGGAGTCGCACGAGGCAGGCTTGCAAGGACGGAAAAGAGCAACGATGTCCTCCGGATGACGCGACAGGATGTCTGTTGCCAAAACACTCTGGGCGAAGACCGGAAGTGCTATTTCTATCCACTGAATGTTGTCGATTGCTGCAGTAATGCGGTCATCCCCAGTGGAAGCAGCCGCCAGGAAGCGGTGAAGGTTGTGTAGCGCTGGCCCGCCCACCTGTTCTGCCAGTGCGTCCACCAACACCGGAGAACGTGATTTCAGTTCGCGAACGAGGCGCTCTGCACCTGGCAAGCCAAGACCTACGGAGCGCACAGACACGGGGGCAGGAGCATTTTCTGCACCTAGGCTGAGTACTCGCGCGCATAACGCACTGATCGAACTCATCACGCGTCGCACGTCGTCCGCGCTCTTGACGTCCTCTCGTCCCAGCGATCGCACTAGGGCTGCCTGCTCACCCCGGTCGCGTGGCATCCGATGCGACTGCACTCCATGCCTGCACTGAATGCGGTGTTCGATTGCGCGGAGTAGTCCATATCCTTGCAACAACTCGCGGAATTCAGCGTCTCCGATATGCCCCTTGTCGTAGAGCTTCTGGAGAGCAGACAACGTTCCCCCTGAGCGCAACCAGATTTCGTTTCCGCCATACACTCTTTGCAGGCACTGCACCGCAAACTCAATCTCGCGCAATCCCCCGGCACCATTCTTCACATCCAAGTCGCCTGAAGATGGTCGGACAACGCCACGCTGAATGCGCTCAAGTGAACGAGCCGCAGTCTTGACAGCATCAACGCTCAGTTGATTGCGATAAATGAGTTCCTCTACCTCCGCGGCGAACTCACGCGCTAATGCGCGGTCGCCAGCGCTATAACGAACCTTTAGGAGAGACTGCAATTCCCAGTCATGAGCTACGTCGCGGTAATATCGGATCGCTTGGCTGCGGCCCACGACCATCTCTCCGCTGATGCCTTGTGGCCGAAGGCGCAGATCCACTCGGAACACCTGCCCCTCCGAACTCAAGCTGCAGAGGACTGTTGTTAAACGCTGAGCAAATTGTGTGCAGAATTCCCGTGTGGAAACTGCGAGATTGCCCGCGTCTTCCGCGTCATCGCATAGATACAGCAGATCGACGTCCGAGCTATAGTTCAGCTCGTTTCCGCCCAACTTTCCGAGTGACAACGCCGAGAATCGTGCCGGATGTATTCGGCCTCGAGTCGAACGCACCTTGGGCCAGCCCCCATATTGAAGCTTCATCTCACTTGCGCAATGCGCCAGTGCTCGCTCAATCAATACATCCGAGAGAGCCGAGATTTCGGCTGTGATCTCAGCAAGTGATGCCATCCCAAGTAGTTCACGAGTGAAGATCCGCACATACTCGCGCCGCTTGAACCGTGCCAGCACTAGAGGTAACTGCGCTTCTCCGGCTTCGGGCCAGAACTTAGCGAGTTCCTCCCGAAAATTCTCCAACCATCGACTTGTAACCAGTCCTTGAGGGTTCGCAAAATCTAGAAGTAGGTCTGGGTTTTGGATTAGAGTTTGACCAAGCCATTGACTTGAGCCGAACAAAACAACACAGGCACGCAAAGCCATCGCGCTTGCATCGAAAGACGCTAACGCCTCAACAGGATGTTGCTGAAGAAGCATTTCAAGTTGCAGAACGGCCTGATCACGATTCCCCGCCTCCGCAAGAAAACGCCCCAGCAATGACGCAGCTCTTGCCGGCAGCAGTTCACAAACACGTCCAAAGCGTGCTGGCGAAGAGCTTTCAACGAAGGAGAAACCCAATATCGAACTTAGATTGGTTTCAGGCAGCACTCAAATTCCCGGTCCCGCGGAAGAATAGCACGCGCCAGTCTCACAGTACGGGCGCGTACTGAATTGCGAATCGCGCCTAGATGTCAAAATACATCGCGAATTCGTATGGGTGCGGCCGCGCACGAAGCGCGTTCACCTCGTGCTCGCGCTTGTATGCGATGTACGTCTCAAGTAGGTCCTCCGTGAACACGTCTCCCTTGAGAAGGAACTGGTAATCAACTGATAGCGCTTCCAACGCTGCCTCTAACGAGGAAGGGATTGCCGGGACTCTCTGCAACTCTTCCGGCCCAAGGTCGTAGATATCCTTATCAAGTGGCGATCCCGGATCAATTCGATTCTCGATGCCATCGAGACCAGCCATCAGCATCGCCGAGAATGCAATGTACGGATTGCAACTTGGATCAGGCGGCCGATACTCCACACGCTTTGCATCCGGAGCGGAAGAGTACATGGGTATTCTGCACGCTGCCGAACGATTGCGACGTGAATACGCGAGGTTCACCGGTGCATCCGTCCCGGCTGCCAGCCGTTTATAGCTGTTCGTGGTGGGCGAGGTTAGCGCAGCCAATGCAGGACCGTGCTTGATGAGCCCTCCGATGTACCACAGTGCCTGCTCCGACAATCCAGCATATCCATCGCCGAAGAACAGCGGCTTGCCGTCTTTCCAAAGCGACTGATGCGTGTGCATGCTGCTGCCATTGTCCTGGAACAGAGGCTTAGGCATGAACGTCGCAGTCTTGCCGTGCTGACTCGCGACATTTCGAACGATGTACTTGTAAAGCATCATTGCGTCAGCCGAACGTAGTAGCGAGTTGTACCGCAGATCTATTTCACCCTGGCCGCCGCTGGCGCTTTCGTGATGATGGCTTTCCACCTGCAATCCACACTGCTGCATGATTAGCAGCATCTCTGTGCGCAGATCCTGATGATGGTCGGTCGGAGGAACCGGGAAATACCCTTCGCGATATCTCGGACGGTAGCCAAGATTGCTTTCACGACGAGCAGAATTCCACCGGCCTTCGTCGGCGTCGATGTAATAGAAACCGTGATTCGTGCTCTGGTCGAAGCTAACGTTGTCGAAGACGAAGAACTCCGCCTCAGCCCCAAACATTGCTTGGTCGGCGATGCCTGAGGATGCGAGATACATCTCAGCCTTGCTCGCTATGTAACGAGGATCGCGATCGTAGCGCTGCCGAGTCACAGGATCGATGATGTCAGCAGTCATTCCAAGCGTTGGGGCTTCCGCAAAGGGATCCAAAATGTAAGTCGTCGGATCCGGAATCAGCAGCATGTCGCTTTCGTGTATGGCCGCCCAACCCCGAATGGAGGAACCATCCATTCCGAAGCCATCACGGAAAGAGTCCAGCGTCAATTGCGCGATTGGGAAGGATATGTGATGCCAAAGGCCATGGAGATCGCTGAAACGAAGATCGACCATCTGCACGCCTTGTTGCTGGGCGAATTCTAAAACAGTGGAAGCATTCACTTCACTGGACGAGCTCATTCTTGAGTCCTTTTCGGTGCCACAAGCGGGCACGACACGACTAGGATAACCATTCACCTCAAAATTTGCTGGACGAAGCTCCGAAAAAAACAGACCATTAGAAAATAGCTACTCTCACGTGCAATGGGGCGTGTCCGTGGCGAAATAAGAGTATGGATCAGGTGCTCGCGCAGGAAATCGAAAGTTCTTATGGGAGAGATAACTCTCGATTATGATCAGCTTCAGTTTCTCTCGTTGATGCGTCAATACGAACAGGATCAGTAAAACGTTGTTATTCTCTTGAGAGCATAGACTCTTTCCCTTGTCGAATTATGCTTGGGATCACCAAGAACGGCAACACATACGAGTGCGGGTTTGTTCGATCTTCGAGTGAAAATAGAGCATGGACTTTGACCAGCTAGAGACCTTTCTGGAGGTAGCGCGCAATCTAAGTTTCTCGCGCGCCGCGGAGAAACGCTTTCGCACTCAACCAGCGATTTCTGCCCAAATCCGCGCGATCGAGGAAGAGGTTGGCGCAAAGCTGCTGGATCGCACTGGGGGAAAGGTTTCGGTCACAGCCGCGGGAAAGATCTTCTTGAATTACGTGGAGAGCGCGTTGGAAGCGCGGCGCGTCGCCATACATGCGGTTGCAGAAGCAGAACGAGTGCCCGGTGGCGAAATCGTCGTTGCAGCCAATGAAGGTAGCTGCCTGCATATCCTTCCTGAAGTTTTCGCCGAATTTAAGCGCAGTTATCCCGATGTCGGAATCACCGTAAAGCGCTCAGAAACACGCGAGGTGCTAGAGAGCATTGTCGACAATTCCGCTGATTTCGGTGTTGCGGCCATGCCGATCACGGACAAGCGGATCACGGCTGTGCCCATTCATAAGGACGAACTGGTCCTTATTACTCCCGTTGGTCATCCCCTAGCCAAACAAAAGGAAATCACCGTTTCCCAGATTGCGGATTATCCCCTGCTGCTGCCAAAGCTGGGACGAACTCGCGACAGCATCGAGCGTATGTTCGAGGAACGGAGCATGAAGCCAAATGTCAGCATGGAGCTTGACTCCAGTGAACTGCTGAAGCGTTTTGTTTCCGCCGGCGTTGGCATCGGGTTTAGCCCTGAAACAACGGCGACGGGCGACGTGCGACTCGGCATCCTCGCGGTCGTAAAGCTTGGAGATGCGCAGATTCGACGCGATATGGCGCTGGTGTTCCGAAAAGACAAGGCGCTGAGCCGGGCCGCATTGGCGTTCATCGATATTGCTGTCAGGTTAAAATCTCCGCAGCTTGCCCGCAAGTAATGCCCTCCCGCCTATCATCTCTTTTGGAAATTGTTGGATTGTGGATTGCACCTCTTGTCGGAATCATTTAATTTCAGAGGTGCCGCCAAAAATACATCTGGCTCGGTTGTATGTGATTCGCAGAGGAGTAACAAGAATTGGCCAAAGACATGGTCCCCAAACGCATCTTTCTCACCAAGGGCGTGGGGAAGCACAAAGAGCGTTTGACTTCATTTGAGCTCGCGCTGCGCGACGCTGGTATTGCCGCGCAAAACCTGGTGCGCGTCTCTTCCATTTTCCCGCCTAACTGCAAGTTGCTCACGCGCGCGCAGGGACAGAAGTATCTGAGCCCGGGCGAGGTTGTTTTCGCAGTGGTCGCGGAGAACTCGACCCGTGAACCGCACCGCCTAGTAGCTTCGAGCATCGGTCTGGCTATGCCCGCAGACAGCAAGACTTACGGCTACTTGAGCGAACATCACAGCTTCGGCGAAACCGACCAGATTGCCGGCGACTACGCAGAAGAACTGGCGGCGGAAATGCTCGCAACGACCCTGAACGTCGAATTCGATCCCGACAAGAGCTGGGACGAAAAGAAGGAAGTCTATCGCCTCTCGAACAAGATCGTGCGGACAACCAACATCACGCAGAGCGCGATTGGAGACAAGACTGGACTGTGGACGACGACAATCGCGGCAGCGATTCTTATCTTCGAATAGTTCAGTATTTATGCAGGTTCAAACGCCCTGGAGGCCATCCAGGGCGTTTTCTTTTACTAAGGGCAGCCATTGCACGGGTGATTAATGACTCTTGAACCGTAAGTTTGCAGGTTGGTTAATCGTTTTCCCGATGACACCAAAAGTTTACCCATCTGCTAACGCTGAAACCATCGGCAGTAACTAGCTGATCAACTTCCCGGTTGTCGAATGCCACAAAACAAAATCGCCCATCCCCGATTCAGAATCGGAGATGGGCGATTGAGATTGAGACCGAGCCTCTACTTCTTCTTCAGACGCTCGAGAACGGCTCCGGCGATGAGAGGCAGAGCCACCGTGGCGTCATCAAACACTTCGGCGAACTTGCCGCCTTCAGCCGGAGGAACGAACTTACCCCAGGAGATGGCTTCGCTGTACGGCGAGCCGCTGAGTCCGCCCCAGTGAACAGGCTCGGGGCAGATGCGCAAGCCGTAGTGATAGCGCTTGAGAGGAACATCTTCTCCGCCACGGCGATGGCGCAGTTCGATGTATGGCCCGAACTGCTGGGTCCAGTTGCGCGGCACGCCGCCGCCGATGGTGAAGATACCGAGGCGAGTCTGCTGGAGATTCTTCTCGGCGAAGTGGTTGAGGTCGAGGAACGGATCGAACTGGATGAGCGGTCTTCCCTGCTTCGCACGCTTGCGGTTGTGCAGCGCTACGTCGAGTCCCATTTCGGAGTCGGTGAATGCCGGGATGTAAACCGAGGCGCCCTTCTCGTAGGCAGAGCGCAGAATGCCGCGGCCTTCGGCGTGTTCGGAAAGGTACTTGCCGATAGCGTGTGTGAACTTGTACGAGCAGAGGACTTCGTTGGCATCCCACGACTCGAGGATCTGGGCAACGATGCCTTCGACGAAGTTGAGATTGGTCTCGGGCTCGAGCGTGTCATAGACGCGGTTGTAGCCAGCTTCGTAGAGTTCAACGTCATTGAGCTTTTCGTCCCAAACGAAGTGGGACTTGCCAGCAGCCTCGACCAAGCCGTGAGCCATGAGAGCTCCGGTGGAGACGATGGCCTTCACAATTCCGGCATCGATGAGGTCGGCGATAATGAGTCCCTGCTTTGCGACGGTCATCGCGCCTGCAAGGGTCATGACGACGAACGCATCCTTATCGCGTGCCATGACTTCGAGCACATCGGCAGCATGGCCGATCTGACGCCCAGTGAATGCAGTCTTGCCCATGGCGCGAACGATGTCGTCGACCGTTGTGACTTTGGAAAGGTCGAGGGGCTCAAGAGCTACGAGCTTGTCTGAGATAGGGTCGTGCAGCTCGCGCTCGATACCGGAGCCTTCGCCGGGATGATGTCCGTGATTGCCGTGATTCAACTAACTCACCTCTTCTGATTTTTCTGAGTAGATCAAGGATAAATTACGCGGTGGCGAGGGGCAAGGAAGGATGAGTGCGCCTCGATTGCGAAAGCTTGATTCGCTTTGGTCACGGCCCGGGGAAGCGCGACTGAAACATGCGGATACCCCTACTCCCAGGTTCACGCCGAACCCGGGCACCCGGCTGACAACGCGGCCTATCACAACCTATCGTGCCTGCGACTGAAGACAGCAGCGCGTGCAACAACCTCCTCCTGCAAGGCACCGTTGGAAGCGAAGGCTTTGAGGGTGGAGATAAGGTCGGATTCGAACTGCGAGCGGCGGTCGCCGAGCATCTCGGGGCAAGTGTAGGAGCGGGAGAGGGCGCGGCCGACGAGGTCAGCAATGGTGACAGTGCGAGTTTCGGTACCCGAGATGATTTCCAGTTCGCGGAATTGCGAACCGCAGAAGAATTCTTCGGGAGTGAGGCGGTCGAGTTCGTGCTCGTTGTTGCGGGCATAGGAGTGGCGTACGTCATCGTATGCGGTGCGCCAAGGACTGAGAGGGCTTTGTAGATTGGTGGCGGCGCAGATCAGAATGCGGCCGCGCGGTGCAAGGATGCGATCAAGAATGGGTATCGCGGCTGCGCGGTCGAGCCAGTGGTGTGCGCGTCCGATTGTGATGAGATCGTAGGTCTCACCTGTAGCGAAGTCTTCAAGACGGGCATTGACAAGTGTGAGCGAGACTCCTGCCTGAGCAGCGGCGTTTTTGGCTGCGGCGAGCATCGCGGCCTCAGGATCGATGCCGGTGCTTTCTCTGACGTATGAGGCGAGGCCGATGGCGAGGGGAGCCGGACCGCAACCAATATCAAGTAGCGATTCCCTTCCGGTGAGCGAAAGGCGTTGCACGATTTGCTGAAAGAATGCTGGTGGATAGGGCTCTCGGTATCGGGAGTAGAACTCGACAGTCGAGGCGAAACGTCCCATGGGGGATAGTGTGGTTCAAGTGCCGAGGTGAAGCAACTTGGAGGCTTTGTTGGAAGTGAGTGCTAGGGACGGGCTGACCAGAAACTGATGCTGGAGTTGTGTAGAGATGCTTCGCTGCGCTCGGGATGACACTCCGAACTCAAAAGCAAAGCCAACGCCAATAACAAATGCAGCTACCCCACCCTAAACTCGCCAATTACGCGAGTTTAGAATGGGGCACCCTCAGTGTTGCGCCGATTAGGCGACCTTGATGCAGACCGCTTTGGTTTCGGTGTAGTTGTCTATGGCGTTGTGGCCCATTTCGCGGCCCCAACCGCTCTCCTTGTAGCCGCCAAATGGCATGGCGGCGTCAAAGATGTTGTAGCAGTTCACCCATACAGTTCCGGCGCGCAAGGCAGCGGCAATCTGGTGGGCTTTTGCGATGTCGCGAGTCCAGACACCAGCGGCGAGGCCGTAGGAAGAATCGTTTGCCTGGTCCACGAGTTCATCGAGCGACTCGAAAGGCATGGCGGTGACGACCGGGCCAAAGATCTCTTCTTTTACGACTTTCATGTTCTTGTTGGTGTTGGTGAAGACCGTCGGCTCGACGAAGTAACCTTTTTCGCCGATCTGTTTGCCTCCGGTGAGAGCGCAGGCCCCTTCGACCAATCCTGCATCGATGTAGCCCTTTACGCGCTTGAGTTGTTCTTCGGAAACAAGCGGGCCGAGCTGGGTTCCTGGCTCCCAGCCGGGACCGACGCAGATCTGCTTCGCCACTTCGGCGATGCCTTCCACCACCTTGTCGAAGTTTTGCTTGTGTACGTAGAGGCGCGATCCAGCACAGCAGCACTGTCCGTGGTTGAAGAATATGGCCGAGGCGGCTCCTGTGATGGCGACATCGAGGTCTGCATCGGGCATGACGACGTTGGGCGATTTGCCACCGAGTTCGAGTGTGACTTTCTTGAGGTTTCCCGTGGCGGCGTGAACGATGAGTTTGCCGACTTCGGTCGATCCCGTGAAGGCGACTTTATCCACCATGGGATGAGCTGCGAGCGCGGCTCCTGCGGTTTCGCCGTAGCCAGGAACGATGTTGACGACTCCGTCCGGGAATCCAGCTTCACAGATCAGTTCGCCCAGTCGCAGAGCCGAGAGCGGTGTCTGTTCCGCAGGCTTGAGGACGATGGTGCATCCGGCGGCAAGCGCGGGACCGAGTTTCCAGGCGGCCATGAGCAGTGGAAAGTTCCACGGAATGATCTGGCCTACGACACCGACAGGGTCTCGAAGTGTGAAGGCGTGATAACGCGCGCCTGGAGTGTATGGGACCGAGATAGGGATGGTGTTGCCCTCGATCTTGGTGACCCATCCGGCCATGTAGCGAAACAAATCTACCGCAAGCGGAACATCGGCAACACGCGCGACGGTGAGCGGCTTGCCGTTGTCGAGGCTTTCGAGCGTGGCGAACTCGTCGGCGTGCTGCTCGATGAGGTCGGCGAGTTTCCAGATAAGACGACCTCGTTCGGAGGCGGTCATCTTAGTCCAAGGTCCGTGATCGAACGCACGACGCGCGGCGAAAACGGCGAGATCGATGTCCTGAGTATCTCCTTCAGCGACATTGGAGAGGATGTCGCCTGTAGCCGGATTGTAGGTGGGAAAGGTTTTCCCGGAAGCAGCGTCCATCCACTTGCCATTGATCAACAAGGAGTGTTTGCGCTCAACGAATTTCAGCGCATCGGAGTTTAGGTTCGGGGAAGCAATAGTGGCCATGCAAACTCCTTTTCTGAGGTGCCGATGTGTTGTGGCGGTACTGGACGGCGCACGAAGAGAGTAGGCGTGCATACGGGAGAAATGCGCCGGGCCGGGAGCATCACACACGACTGGATTCAGATTCCGCAGAGAGGGATTGGGGTGCCATGGGGGTAAGGCATTTTTGGTGGAAAACCAGACCGCTCTGCGTACGACCGAAGCGGCTCACAAGCGGGTACAATCGAGAACGTCATGTCTTTTGCAACAAGCTCCTCTTCCCTGCAAATTCTGAATGGCTCGCGGCTCCGGCTCGCGGGCCGAGTTGTTTTGATCGTATTGGCGCTAGTGGCGCTGCTCGCGGGAGGAGTTTTCGTCTGGTTTGAGTCGGCGGCGCACTCGGCGATGCCTCAACTGGATGGCACGGTGAAACTGACGGGGCTTTCGGCGCCGGTAAGCGTGATTCGCGATGGGCATGGGGTGCCCACGATTACAGCGCAGACACTGGACGACTTGTTCTTTGCGCAGGGTTATGTGACGGCGCAGGACCGGCTGTGGCAGATGGACATGATGCGGCGCTATGCGGCAGGAGAGCTGTCAGCGGCACTTGGATCGGACTACGTGAAGGTGGACCGCGAACAGAGGACTCTGGGGTTACGCGAGGTGGCTCAGAGATCGCTGGCGAATGCTTCGCCGCAGGAGCGAGAACAACTAGAGGCTTATGCGCGCGGGGTGAATGCGTATATCGCGGATCATCACTATGGGCTGCCTCTGGAAATGCGAGTCATGAGGTACTTCCCGAGGGCGTGGACGGCTGAGGATTCGGTGCTGGTTGGCGTATCGATGGCTGAGATGCTGAACCATGGCACGTATTTGGACGATCTGAACCATGAGAAGATTCTGGCGAAGCTCGGACCGGAGCTGACAAGCGATTTGTACGTCGAGAAGTCGCAACGCGATATTGTGCCCGGACATGATCTGGACGAGATCGAACCGGAGTCGGTGGCTCCGGACACGGCACAGAAGACAGAGAAAGAAGCAGAAGTAGCGCCTCCGGTTGAGCATGTGAAGAAAAGGCACCATCGTCGGAGAGCGGAGCTGGAGAGGACTACGCCGCGCTCCGTCTTTGAAGCAAGCATGGGGAACGCGCCTTTGACTCCGCTGATGGATCGCGTGAGGGCAGGCTCGAACAACTGGGTGATCAACGGCAGCCACACGGAGAGTGGAAAGCCGTTGCTCTCGAACGATATGCACTTGCCGCACCGGATTCCGAACACATGGTACGAGGCGCACCTGACGTGTGGTGATTTCGATGCGGCGGGCGTGACGCTGCCGGGAACTCCGTGGGTGATTGTGGGACACAATCGCCGGATTGCATGGGGATTTACGAACGTTGGGCCAGATGTTGAAGACGTCTATGTCGAGAACTTCAACGCGCAAGGCGAGTATCAAACGCCTCAGGGCTGGCAGAAGCCGCAGGTCCGGCATGAAGTGATTCACGTAAAGCGCGGGCTGGACGTGAAGATGGACGTGCTGGTAACGAGGCACGGACCGATCATTTCGCGAGAAATGAAGGGCGAGGGACGGCAACTGGCGCTGAAGTGGGCGATCTACGACACGGGGCTGAGCCTTCCATTCTTCTCGGTGAATGCGGCTCAGAACTGGGATGAGTTCAAATCGGCCTTCGGGCGCTATAACGGGCCGGGACAAAACGTGGTTTATGCCGATGTGGACGGCAACATCGGATATCAAGCGACCGGGCGAGTGCCGATTCGGGCTGCTGGCGATGGGACGCTGCCAGTCTGGGGCGCCGATGATGCTCATGAGTGGATTGGGTATGTGCCGTTTGAAGAGATGCCGAGCGTGTACAACCCTCCTTCGGGGATCATCGCGACGGCGAATGGACGCATCACGGCAGACGGGTACAAGTACTCAATCACGAAGGAATGGGAGTCGCCTTACAGGACAGAGCGGATTTATCGTGTGCTGAGAGAAAACAAGAAGTTTACGGCGGCAGACATGCTGGCGCTGCAGACGGACGTGCAGAGCGATCTGGATAAGTTTGTCGCGCAGCGGATGGTGTATGCCGTAGATCAGACTCCGGACGCGAGTGCCAGGGCGCGAACGGCGGCAGATATTCTGCGAAAGTTTGATGGGAAGATCAGCATGGATTCGGCTGGCGCCGCAATCGAGCAGCGAGCGCGGCATTGGCTGACAGAAACTCTGCTGCAAAGCAAGCTGGGGAACGACACCGAGCTATATGCGTGGTTCATGAAGACCGTGTGGCTGGAAAACACGATCGCATTTCAACCGGACCGCTGGCTGCCAGCGCAGTACAAAAGCTGGGACGCGTTGCTGGCCGCATCGGTGGAGGCGGCGGTAAGCGATTCGCTGGCTCCGCACGACCTGGCGAAGTGGAAGTATGGCGATTATGCGACGGTGCAGATTGGGCATCCGATCTTCAGCAAGCTGCCGTGGCTGAAGAAGTATGCAATGACTCCGAAGCTGCCACAGTCGGGCAATGGCATCACGGTGAAGCAGGTGGGCGGAATGTTTGCTCCATCGGAACGCTTCACGGCTGATTTTGCAGACTTGGACCAATCAACGCTGAACATTGTGAATGGGCAGTCGGGAAATCTCTTCAGTCCGTACTTCAACGATCAGTTCGAGGCTTGGTATCGCGGGACGACATTCGGGCTGGCGTTTAGACCAGAGACGGTACAAAAGACGGCGGCGCATCGGCTGACATTGGTGGGCGAGTAGGGTCAGGCCGCGTAGGTACGGATGGCAGCAATCTCGGACGGAAGCTTCGCTAAGCTCTGACAACCCCGGGGGAAATGCAGATGCCGGGGGTATTGTCTTGCCAAATATGCAAAAGGAAGGCATATGTGGGCCACCATTGAGTCGCAGGGTTGAGGACAGTTCCAGGTCACTCAAGAATACGGTCGCGGGACATGGTCGCGGCCGGGATCCTTTGCCGGCACTCAGAAAACAGATCAAATAAAAATGGCTCCCGAAGGAGCCATTTTCGTTCTAGAGACCTTAGAGACTAGTTGATGTAAAGCACATCGTAGGCCTGGCCCTTCACATCGGTTGCATATTCAGATGTTATCGTGTTGCCCTTCTGATCGTAGATGTAGAGTTCGCCGCCTTCAATCGTGTAAACCTGACCGGTATTGGCCGCGAGTGAAACTCCTGTAGCGTCACCTTTCGCGGTCGGGAGGACTGTGGCGGTGTTCGCAGTCGGATTAACCATCGTGATGCAGCTCTGCACGCCACAACTCGTGGACGCAACCCAGAAGACTCCATTTATGTTGCGAACCCAACGCTTGGCGCCAGCACCTATCTTGATGGGCGCTGCGGCTGTTCCGGCTGAAACGTCGATGGTGGTGAAGTAGCCGTCCTGTACCAGATTCCCACTAGCATCGGTGAAACTCGTCGTCGATCCGGCAACATAGAGCTTGTTTGCGGTTGAATCGAAATAACCACGCCGAGCGCCGTTGACGGCGAGCTGATACAGAACCTTTGCGGTTCCAGTGTGCGTGGTGATATCGAGCGTGAGTGTAGTGATGTCGATTGCGGTGACGCTTGAGCCTGCCGAGCCGCCACATTCGGTTCCGCAGCTCAAGATGAAGGCCTTGTTGTTATCAGACGAGAAGAACGCTGCAACTGGCTTCGAGAGCGAAACGGTGTTTCCGGTCGTATCGGTCAGAGTGAGAGTGTAAACCGGAGGAACGTCGGTCGTGGGATCGTTGGCCGAGAGGTCAACCCAATGTGCGCTGTCAGGATCGTTCGAATAATCGGTGAAGGCGAGCAGGTGCTTCTCCGCAGGATCCATCGCCAAGTAACGAACGTTGGGGAATTGGATCTGCGTGTTCAAGCTGCCGTCAGTCGGATTGAAACGAACAATTGCGCCGGGAGAACGGAACGTTCCGTTGGAGTAGTTATAAACAGCAGCAAACCCGAACTTGTTGTTTGTCGAGGTCACAAAGCTGTCGGTCCATCCGCTCAACTGAATGGTGGCCTTGACCGCCTCGAGATTGTTGTTCAGTGATGAAATCGTGTTCGCCGTGCTGTTGTAAGCAAACGTGAGGGTGCCGTCAGGCGAAGACTGGAGAAAGGTGGGCTGATTACCCGTGGTAAACGCGTAAGTCGTCAGCCGGTTCTGAACCGTATCCACCACCTGTAACTGCCCCGCGTAATAGTTGGAGACAACACTGCGATGCAGAAGGTGGGTTGTGGGCTTAAAAGGCTGATCACCAGAGCCGTTGTTGAAGGTTGATTGGCTCGTATGATCGTTGCTGCCGCCACATCCAGCCAGAAAGATTGCGCCCAACAGGGCCAGGACCAATGTCGCTTGCTTCAAGCAACGCACTCCAGAAGAAATGGATTCGAAAGAAGCTGGAAAGCCTGATTATAACATTGAGGGTAGAGGAATTCGGGGAGCCTGCTATCCTAAGCTTCAGAAACGATTTATTTGCAGTCCAGGATAAATGAAGGTCAAGGACCAGCGATGTCAAGGTTTTTAGAGCGCCTGAGCCGTGGCCCCGTCCTCTGCGACGGAGCTATGGGCACACTGTTATATGCAAAAGGTGTGTTCATCAATCGATGTTATGACGAACTGAATGTTTCAGAGCCTGAACGGGTTGCCACAATCCACGCCGATTACGTGAAAGCCGGTGCGGAGATATTGGAAACCAACACCTTTGGCGCGAACCACTATAGGCTGCTAAGGCATGGATTCGAGAGTCGGGTGAAGGAAATCAATCGCGCTGGTGTGCAACTGGCACGAGCGGCCGCAGGAGCGGATGTAATGGTGGCGGGTAGCGTGGGGCCACTGGGAATCCGCATTGAACCGCTGGGCAAAGTGGCCCGTGAGGAAGCACGCGCGGCGTTCCGCGAACAGATTGAGGTTTTTGCGGAAGAAGGCGTGGACCTGATTCTGCTAGAAACATTCGGATATGTCGATGAATTGAATCAGGCGGTGCTGGCAGCACGAGAAGTGGCTCCGGGACTGCCCATCGTGGCCGAAGTCACGATTGACGAAGACGGCAACGCGCTGGACGGAACCGACGCGGAGGTTTTTGGAGCACGACTGACGGATTTTGGAGTGGACGTCGTTGGATGCAACTGCTCGGTTGGTCCGGCAGCGATGCTGGACACGATTGAGCGCCTGCGGAAGGTCACTACTCTTCCCCTTGCTGCGCAACCGAATGCGGGCATGCCGAGGAGCGTTGAGGGCCGAAACATTTATCTATGCTCGCCGGAATACATGGCGAGTTATGCGAGGAAGTTCGTCGCGGCGGGCGTCACGCTGGTAGGTGGATGCTGTGGCACGACTCCCGACCACATCAGAGCAATGAAGTCTGCTCTTCGAGTCGGTGAGGCGCGAACATCCTCATTCCATGTCACGACAGCGAGCCAGACAGCGGCTCCTGCGGTGAAACCTCTGGAAGAACGGTCGAAACTCGGCAGGAAGCTCGCGAAAGGCGAGTTCGTGACGATGGTTGAGATCGTTCCACCAAAAGGCAGCGATCCGTCAAAAGAACTGGCAGCGGCGAAGTATCTGAAAAGTGTTGGCATCGATGCCGTGAATATTCCGGACAGCCCACGAGCCTCGGCACGCATGAGCAATCAGGCTCTGTGCACGTTGATCGAGCGCGAATGCGGCATTGAGACGATCCTGCACTACACCTGTCGAGACAGGAATGTGCTGAGTATTCAGAGCGATCTGTTGGGCGCTTCAGCATTGGGTCTGAACAACCTGATCTGCATTACGGGTGATCCGCCAAAGCTGGGAAATTACCCCGATGCCACGGCGGTGTTTGACGTGGATGCGATTGGGTTGGTCAATATTGTGCGCAATCTGAACCTCGGGGTTGATCTTGGCGCGAACCCGATTGGCTCGGCTACTTCGTTTGTGATTGGAGTGGGAGCGAATCCGGGAATCAGCGACATCGACCAGGAGATCCGACGTTTCGAGTACAAGTGCGAAGCGGGAGCTCACTTTGCGGTGACGCAGCCGGTGTTCGATCTGCGATTGCTGGAACAGTTTCTGCGCAGGGTTGAACACTGCAAGCTCCCTATTTTTGCGGGAATCTGGCCATTAACGAGCGTTCGTAATGCGGAGTTCATGCGAAACGAGTTGAGGGTTTCGGTGCCGGATGAAATTATTTCGCGTATGGCGGCAGCGAGTGCGAGCAGTGATTTGTCGCGGGCCGAAGGCGTGCTGATCGCACGCGAAATGCTGATGCAGGTCCACTCGATGGTGCAAGGAGTTCAGGTCAGCGCTCCACTGGGGAAATTTGCAGCGGCAGTGGATGTAATCGAAGCACTTGGACAGAGAGAGGAAAGCGCGTTATAGGCACGCGTCCAGTCTCTTTCAACGAGCAAACACTACATCGCCCCACCCTGAAGTCGGAAAACGAATTCAACGGTGGGGCTTCTGATAAGGTCATCATCCGGTCTTTCCCTGCGTGGGTGATAGCATGGATGGTTGAGGACATAAGGATTGCGAATACTGTTCATTGGGGACATTTTTGGCAGGCCGGGACGCACGATCGTACATGAGCAGCTATCGGGGCTTCTAAAGGAGCACGAAGTCGATCTGTGCATCGCAAATGGAGAGAATGCGGCCGGGGGCTTTGGAATTACGCCTGCCATTGCGGAAGAGTTCTTTGATTTGGGCGTAGAGGTGATTACCACCGGAAATCACGTTTGGGACAAGCGCGAACTGGTGGAGTACTTCAATGCGGCAGTGACCGAGCCGTACAGTCAAGCACGGAAGGTGTTGCGTCCGGCAAATTACCCTGCAGGTACGCCTGGCGTGGGCGTGTTCGAGGGTAAGTCGCGGGCAGGCGTGCCTTATGCGGTGGTGAATCTGCAAGGGCGCGTCTTCATGGCAAACATCGACGACCCGTTTCGCGTTGCAGATAAGCTGCTGAAGGAGATTTCGGCGAAGGTGATCTTCGTGGATTTCCATGCCGAGGCGACGTCGGAAAAGATCGCCTTGGGATGGTATCTGGATGGGCGCGTGACGGCGGTGATTGGGACTCATACGCATATTCCGACGGCGGACGCGCGAGTGTTGCCTCTAGGCACGGCGTACCAAACCGATGTTGGCATGACAGGCCCATACGATAGCGTTATTGGAGTGCAGAAGGAACTGGTTCTGCAGAGATTCTTGACGAGTCTCCCGGGAAGGTTTGAAGCTGCGTCAAACGATGTGCATTTTTGTGCGGTGCTGGTGGACTGTGATGAAAACACCGGAAAAGCTCGCGCGATAAAACGGATCATGGTGGACGAGAATGGCAAGAGCGACAAAGAAATCGGCTGGTAAGAAAACGGCGAGCAAGGCAAACGGTCACGCGAACATTGCAGGATCACGGAGCGATGGTGCGATCGTCCGGGCGGCAGAGGGCTTCAAGAACAATGAAGACCTGCCAAGAGGATTCAATTGGCGGTCGTTCGATGCGTACCTATTCGACATCGACGGCACGCTGCTGATCTCGCGGGACGCAATCCACTACAACGCGTGTTTGACGGCTTTGAACGAATTGTTTGGCAAGCCCGTGACGCTAGATGGTATTCCGATTCAAGGCAGCACAGACCCGATCATTCTGCTGGATGCTCTGGCGCAGGCGGGAATGGAAGAGGATGAAGCTCGCGGTGCGCTGAAACCAGCAATGGACCGGATCTGCTCCGAAGTAGAGTCGCACGCACACGACCTGAGAGCGGAATCGTGCGCGGCAATTCCTCAACTTCTGTCGGAAATGAAAAGCTCGGGGAAACTTCTCGGTCTGACGAGCGGCAACCTTGAGAAGGTTGGTTGGGCGAAGCTAAAGTCGGCCAAAATCGACAAGTTCTTCGATTTCGGATCGTTCAGTGATCGCTACGAAACGCGCAGCGAGATTTTCCGTTGGGGCATTGAGGAAGCAAAGCGCAGGTTGAAGAACGAGCAAGCTCGGGTCTGCATTGTGGGTGATACTCCGGCAGATGTGATTGCGGCAAAAGCATGCGATGTTCCGGTCATTGCGGTGGCTACCGGCATATTCTCGCTGCTGGAATTGGCGAAAGAAGAGCCGGATATGTGTGTCCCATGTTGCGAAACCCTGTGGAGTTACACGGAGCTTTAAGATTCCGGTAGAATTCGGGTCATGCTTCGCTCTGCCCTGCTCGCGGCTGCGCTCCTGACTGGAGGCGTGTTATATGCAGAAGACACTGCAACGCGCGTAGAGCCGCCCAAGGTTCAGCAGCCCTGTTCAGACTACGAAAAGGACTTCCCCTCCTGCGGAATTGCAAAAGCAGATAAGAAGAAGGCAAAGGCTCTGTACGAGTCGGGGGTGAAGTTTGCCCGGGAGCAGAAGTACGAGCAGGCGCTGAACAAACTGCGGGATGCACGCGCGATATCTCCGCGTGACGCCGTTTATGCAACGGCAGAAACAGCTATTGGCCAGCAGGTAGCCTCGAACCAGTTGCGAAGAGGTAACGAGGCGATGCAGAAGGGCGATAAAGAAGCCGCACTGCTCGCTTTTCGTAAGGCGGTGGAATTTGACCCCGCAGACGAATATGCGCAACAGCGACTGCGCGATGCTCTACCCCCTCCCGAACAGATGGCCGATGCTAAGCTAACGCCCGAACTGGCCGAGACACGGCTGCAACCCACGCACGGCGCGCACAGTTTCGAGTATCGCGGGAACTCGACAGACATGATGACGCAGTTCGCTCGACTGTATGGAATTACAGCCGTAGCGGATCAGGGACTGCAATCGCGAAACGTAAGGATCAAGCTGGACGACGTGGACTGGGACACCGGTTCGCAGATCCTAGCACGCGTGGCCAAAGTGCTTTTGATCCCGATGACGGATCGGCAAGTGCTGGTGGCTAACGACACTCCGGAGAATCGGCGCGACCTGATTCAGATGACGCTGCGCACGTTCTACGCACAGGGAGCAGCGTCGGCACAGGAACTGAACGACCTCACAACGTCGCTGCGCATTTTATTCGACCTACGATACATCTCGCAGAATGCCGGAAAAGGAACGATCGTGGTCCGGTCGCCCCAAGCGACGATCGACGCCATCACGGAGTTCCTGGAGGGACTGGAAGACACGACGCCGACGGTGATGGTCGGCGTGAAGGTTTTCCAGATTTCTACTTCATTCACGCGAGACCTGGGGACCTCAGTACCGAACGAGTTCACGGTCTTCAATGTCGGCACAGAGATCCAGAACCTTGTGAATAGCGGGCAGCTACAAGAGATCATCGCGGCGCTGCAGTCTGCCGGACAAACCGTGAACACATCGACGATTCTGGCCGCACTGCTTGCATCTTCTGGTTCTTCGAGTGTGCTCGGTCAGCCATTTGGGACATTTGGCGGAGGTATTACGCTGACGGGTGTGACGATTCCGCAGACATCGCTGAAGCTTTCTGTAAATAGGTCGAGCGCGCGAACCGTGCAGGACGTTCTTCTACGTTCAGCACATGGGAAACCTGCGACCTTGAAAGTGGGAGAGCGCTATCCGATCGTCAGTTCGCAGTTTTCGGCGAGCAGCGCGGCAAGCAGCCTGCTGTCATCACTCGGAATCGGTAGTTCTGTCTCGGCTTCGGTGCCGCTGCCGCAGTTTTCGTATGAAGACCTGGGACTCACGCTGAAGACAACGCCGCACGTGCATGGCACGCTGGTGAGCATGGATTACGAGATGGCGATGCGCGCGCTTGGAACCACACAGGTCAACGGGCTCCCGGTGATTACGAGCCGCGAATCAAAGGGCACGATCAGCGCCAACAGCGGAGATTCCATCGTGATCGCTGGATTGATGAGCAAGAGTGAGACGGCGAGCATCAATGGAATTCCACTGCTGTCGATGGTTCCGGTGCTGGGAAAGGCTTTCTCGTACGAAACTAAAGAGAAGGTCGGAGATGAATTGCTGATCGTCCTAACTCCGTATGTCACTTCCTTGAGGAGCGGTAAGGGGACTTATGTGCCGATCCCTACAGTCGTTCCAAAATAGAGATTGAGACTTTGTTGGTCTAGGTAGTGAGCAACACCGCTGGCCTTTGCTTTCCTCAGAAAACGCTCTTCCAAAAACTAATCACCCCACCAAGCCCGCAAAACTGAGCGAGGTGGGGTGTTGGACGTTCGAGTGTGCGATTCTGCTACTTCGCCTCCCCGATTTCGAAGTTGATGATCGCCTTCAGAGCTTCGTAGGGAGCATTAGTCGGATTACCGATGCGGCGGCCATTCACAAAGAGCGTAGGCGTGCCGGTCACATTCAAGGCCTTCGCCAGAAGTTCGCTGCGATTTATGCGTTCGGAAGTTTCGTTGCTCTCGGCGCAAGCTTGCGTTTTGGCAGGGTCAGCACCCGCCATTTCAGTGTAATGGCGCATGCGTTCGGTAACGGTAGCGTTGTCCACAGAGATGTTTCCGTTGGCGTCGGTCTTGCGCACGGCGTTCTCAATATCGCGTTGGTGAGTGAATACGGCCTCGATGAAGGTGTAAGCCTGATCCTGATTCGTGCGGGCAATGCAATCGAGGTAAGATGAGGCTCGCACGGCCCAAGGATGAATCTGCGATAGTGGGAAGCTCTGGAAGATAAATCGAGCTTGCGGGAAATCGTTGCGCAGCTTTTCCATCACGGGGGCTGCGTCCTTGCAGGACGGGCACTCGAGATCGGCAAACTCAACAATGGTTACTTTCGCGTCGGCAGGCCCCTTGGTTGGACCGAATGCTGACTGCGCGAGCTTCTGGCGATCGGCAGCAAATGGATCTACGCCAAACGGAACGATGTCTCCGGCGATAGCGTGCTGCTGATCCTTGGTAACGTAGAAGTGTGTCAGTTGCTGTCCCTCAGGAGTGACAAATGCAACCGTGATGTCGTACAGATCGGGGATGCTCGAGGCTCCGATGTTCAGCACTTTCACCTGTAGGTTCGGATCGTAGCCGAACATCCGATGAAAGAACGCTTCTGCTGTTTCCTGGGTTGGCGCCCCAGCAGGCTGTGTTTTTGTGGTAGGAGCAGACTTCGCGGCGAGTTTCGCCGGCTGAGCAAACAGAGAACACGAGAGCAACAGTACGGCTGAGCACTTGAGAAGATTGCGCATCAATTCTTTCCTTAAACAGGCTGTCCGTTGAACACAGCCGATTCGCAAGTTGTACTAGACCTGGTGGCGAGCAGCAATGGGAAAACGACGTCCCACGCCGAAAGCCTTGGTTGAGATGCGTATGCCGGGCGCGGCCTGCTGGCGCTTGTATTCGCTGCGGTCGATGAGGCGAATGACGAAGCGAATTACATCTTCATCAAAGCCGGTGATGGCGGCAATTTCCGGCGCCGATTTGAGATTGCCTACGTATTCCTCGAGAATACGGTCGAGAACATCGTAGGGCGGAAGCGAATCGCTGTCCTTCTGATCGGGACGCAGTTCGGCCGAAGGAGGCTTCGTAATAGACGCCTCGGGAATGAGCTTGCGATTGGAGTTGACGTAGCGTGAAAGCGCATACACCAACGTCTTGGGAACGTCGGAGATGACAGCAAGTCCTCCCACCATGTCGCCGTAGAGAGTGCAGTAACCCACGCCGAGTTCGCTCTTGTTGCCGGTGGTGAGAACAAGCGCTGAGAACTTGTTGGCTACGGCCATGAGGATTGCGCCGCGGGCTCGGGCCTGGAGATTCTCTTCTGTAACATCCTCTTTCATGCCCTTAAATAGACCGGACAAGGCGTTGCGGTAAGACTCGAAGATCTCGCGGATAGGGACGACCTGGAAGCAGATATCGAGATTGGTGGCCAATTCCTGCGCATCAGTGATGCTGCCTTCAGAAGAATATTGGCTTGGCATGGAGACGCCGATGACATTCTCGGCGC
Source organism: Koromonas humicola (assembly GCF_059726255.1). Taxonomy (NCBI): domain Bacteria; kingdom Pseudomonadati; phylum Acidobacteriota; class Terriglobia; order Terriglobales; family Koromonadaceae; genus Koromonas; species Koromonas humicola. The sequence goes on along the minus strand of NZ_AP040873.1, from coordinate 1,604,147 downwards.
CAAGCGCGTCAACGGCAACCGCGGCAGTGAGAGCGGAATCAATGCCTCCGCTTAGGCCAACCACAACCTTCTTGAATCCGCACTTGTGGACGTAATCGCGTGTGCCGAGGACGAGCGCGGCGTAAGCACTTCCCTCCAATCCCTCAACCTGATTGTGCATGTCGCCGGTCATGGTATCGGTGTCGACGAGGATGAGGTCTTCCTCAAACGAGCGAGCCTGTGCGATGAGTTCTCCGGCAGGATTGAGGGCGAGACTTGATCCGTCGAAAACGAGGCTGTCGTTGCCTCCAACCTGATTGACCAGAAGAACGGGCACCTTGTGCTGGCGGGCAATGCTAGCAAGCATGGCCTGCCGAAGTTCACGCTTATCAACGTTGAACGGCGAGGCGGAAATATTTAGGACAATCTGCCCTCCGGCGCGAACGAGGTCTTCAACCGGATCAGAGCCGTACAGACGACGGCTCCAGAACGCCTTGTCGTTCCATGCGTCTTCGCAGATGGTGAGCGCGATCGACTTGCCCTTGCAGGTGAACAGGCGCTGAACGGCGGCAGGAGCGAAGTTGCGAGATTCATCGAATACGTCGTAAGTGGGAAGCAATCGCTTGGACTGTATGAAATCGATGCGCCCCTCGCGCAGGAGCGCTGCGGAGTTCATGACCGTCTTGCCGGTATCGGACGCGGCTGGCGATGGGAAACCCACGATGATTGCGACGTCTGGAAATTCTGAAGCAATCTCCTCCAGAACCTGGCGCGCACGCGCGATGAAACTAGGAACTTCGACTAGGTCGCGAGGCGGATACCCGCAGACCGACAGTTCGGGAAACACAACGAGGTCTGCACCTCGGGAGCGTGCATTCTCAGTGAAGGTTCGGAGCTTGGCGGCATTGCCAGTGAAGTCTCCAACAGTGGGATTGATCTGAGCGAGTGCAATCTTCACAGAGTTAGTGTAAAGCGCAGAAGGGGTGAGGGGGAAGTTCAGCTACTCTCAGTGCCGGATAATCGCCGAACGAAAGCAATTCCCTACCGCCTGAATTGGCAATGGCCAGTCAAGCGGTAGATGGAAAAACGGCAGGTACTAATTTCGATTAGGCGCGTTCGAAGCAGGGCCATCGGGTATGGGCATCGGATTCGGGTCACGCGGGCCATCAGTAGGCGTCACGGCTGGCTTCTCGTCCGGCCGCAGCAAAGATGGAGCACTACGGCGTTCCTCGTCTGGGGTGGCCTCGCCAGGACGTTTCTGCTGTTTGGTCGAAGCATCGAGTATGCCGATATCGCCGACTTCATCTTTATCGCGAACGATCTTCTCGCCAGTAACTTTCATTTCCTCAATGCTGATGACCTTGTCGTTGTAAAACCGGATGAAATCTACTTTCTGTGGAGGCGCACCGTAAATCCACTCTTCGATATCTTTGCCGTCCTTGTTCTCACGCAGGCGGTGCGGAGGACGCCCGAGAGCGTAGGTCACCATTTCTTTGTCCATTCCTACGAGCGCACGGTGCTTTTTGACGGCCTCAGCCAGCACCGGAGGAAGGCTCTTCTGATAGGCCTCGGCCACCGTCATCGCTTTGAAGTCGAGTACTGGCGCGAGCAGGTCCTTGATTCGGTCAGTGGTGAGAGATGCGGAGTCATGTTTGCAGACAAGCAGGATTGAGGAACCCGTCGAGTCGGTATAGACGTTTGAAGGATCGCCGCCTTGCTGTTGCTCTTGCGGCTGCTGACGCTGGCTCGGATCGCCAGCATTGACACCGCCAATTCCTACGCTGATGCGGTCGGTCCACTTCTTGCGCTTTACGGAACCGCCGTTGATCTCAAACAAAATGCCATCACGAACGAACTTGATTGCCGTGATCCTGGCGCGATCGCCGGGCTTGGCCGCAGGACCGAACTGCGCAACCAGTTGGTTGAGTTCGGCCTCGGATGGCATAAGCTTCTCGTCTTCTACGCGGAGGCCCGTCTTGCCGCGTGGCAACGCCCGGTGAACGAAAGGGCGCTCGGCGAGGAATGTTCGAATGATCTGCTGGCGCTGATTGTCTGAAAACTTCGCATCGGAAGCACTGGCAAGCGCAGGAACGAGCAGCGCAACCAGCAGGGTGGCAGCGAACACGAGGTTCCGTTCCATGGGCTTAAGAGACTTTGGCGATACTACCAGCGAGTTCATTGCAAATCTCCCAATGCGTGTTGGGGATTATAGCGCCGGGAATCCAGCAAGGCGCATGCAGTTTTTAGATGCTGACTGGGGCGGAGTGACTGGGCGGGTGATGCTGGATATTGCGCCAAGAAGTGACAACCCACAACGCTGGTAATGCGACAACCAGAACAATGCTGCAGATTGCACTTGCTTCAGGGCCGTAGCTGCCGCCGGTGAGAGCCACCGAACCACGAACAGACGCAACAATGATGCTCGAAAACTCACGCATGCCGCTTACTGGAAGACCAAACACTGCGCCCTGAAATAGATTCCAGCCGAAGTGCAGGCCAAAAGAGAACCAGAGTGAGCCGGTTCGAATGCGGGCTAATGCAAAAAGCACACCGACTGCAAGCGTGTTGAAGAATCCCCAGCTCAAAAAACCTTTCGCGTCTGGATTCCAAAGGTGGACAGCTCCGAAGAGAGCTGAAAGCCCAACTACCGCCCAAAATGGGCCGAGAGCTTCGGTGAGTTTCTGGAACGGATAACCGCGGAAGGAAAGCTCCTCAAGCAGAGCTCCGAAGAGGAGCAGCACCACCGTAGCGGCTGCGCGCAGAAGAGTATGGCGGTTAAGGTGGATGTGAAACTGGACGACCCCGAAAACTTCGATCATGAGAACGTCCGCGCCCATCAGAACTCCTCCGAGAAGGAGGCCAGTAACCCACTGACGGCCAGCGGTGAAATCGAACGGCAGGCCTAGAGCGATGGGGAATGGTGCGAAGTTGTAATCAAGAATTCGGACGAAGAAAGCAAATCCTGCGGCCGTAAGCAGGCACGCCACGAGGCGAAACAGGAGTCCGGGGATCAGGTTGTGCTCGGGAAAGAGCGCGTACACGAATCCACTGCCCCAGAAGACGCCGAACGTCCAAGTGGAAGCCACCATGAACCGAACAAGCGGCGGCAATAACGCAGGCACAGGATGAATGTTTCCGGGGCGCTGCGTCTCGAATTGGTCGGCTCCGGTCATGTGCTGGGGCTGGGGCATGGACGCTGTGATTCGATCAGACCTCAAGCATACTCAGCGCCAGCACTCACGGCAACCTGTTCCAGTTCGACACAGAGAGCAACGGGGATCACCTGCTCGCTGCGGCTTTCACATAGCCGACAGAAACGCCCTTGCGAGCGACAGCAAACGGCAGGATCTGCGCTCCGGCGGCGGTGAGCTTCTGCTCGACACGTGAACGAGCATCCGGCTCAATCATGAAGAGCACACAGCCGCCACCTCCGGCTCCGCACACCTTGGCACCAGTGGCTCCATTCTTTCGCGAAATGGAAATGAGCTCGTCGATGAGCGGTGTGGCGATGGCCGGAGCGTTGGTCCGGCGCAACTTCCATTCTTCTCGGAGAAGGCGTCCGGTTTCATCCCAATCGGCATTGGACACAGAGGTGCGCATGGCGCGGGCGATCTCGCGGATACGCTCGAAATTGCGGAAGATGCGACGGTCGCCATCGATGTGGCTCTTGAAGACCTCCCAGTTGTTGATGCCGCTCTGTCGCGGGGCTCCCGTGTAAGCGAGAACAAATCGGCGATCGATTTCGTCGGCGTCGGCGGGTATGACCTCGCGGTGAATGCCATCCACGTCGAGTTGAACCGCACTGACCCCGCCATAAAGAGCTGGGTAATAGTCCTGGCATCCGGTAGGGACGCGTATGAGCTGTGCTTCGACGTTCTGCGCAATCTCGCGAATCTGCTCGGGGGACAGCCGCCGTCCGGAAAACCGAGCGAGCGCGGCAGTCGAGGCGATCATAAGAGCCGAGGAACCGGAGATTCCGGCACCTGCAGGAGATTCGGAATGAGTCTCGAGGCGGAAGCCTGTAGTGGGCTCCTGCGATGGGTAGAAGAAGCGCAGAAGATATGCGGCGAGGGCATGTTGATATTTCGGCGCCTCTCGCAAGGCCTGCATGCTGGGAAACGTGTCCGCGAGTCCGGTGTCGGTCGAGAAGAGTTCGATAGCGCGTCCGGATGTTGGGACGATGCGGCAGGTAGTCATTACCTGAACAGCGATGTTCACGACAACCGAACCCGGATGGAACAGGTAAAGCGGCCACATATCAACGGTGCCGCCAGCGAGATCTACACGGCAAGCAGCCCGGGCAATTACGCCCGGCTGCATGGCATTCTTTGCAGGCATGAACCATTTGTATCACGTAGGGGAAGTCGCATCGCAAGCTGTTTTTTGTTGCAAGCAGCCTGGAAAGGGCTATTCCACGGTGAACGCGTTGGAAGTGCCGGTGACAGTGCTGCTTGCGGTGTTTGCGGTGGCCGTGACGGTGAAGGTGGCTCCGGCGACCGCAGTACTGAGAACGGTGACTTTCCCGTTGACGTCAATGGTCGCAGCGCTGGTGTTGCTACTGGACCAAGTCACGTACGTGGTCAGATTGGTATTGATCCCATCCACAAGGCCAGTGGCCTTGACCTGAAAAGTCGCGGATGGAAGAACGGTCGTAGATGAAGCCGAGTAAGAAATGCTGATGGTGCTTGGAAGGGTGGAATTTGCCACAAGCACGTTAGCCGTTGCCGTGACTCCACCAGAGGCGGCATTCACAACAACTGTTCCCTTCGACGCGGCGGTGACTTCGCCTGCGCTGGAGACAGAGGCAATGTCGGACGAGATGGGTGTTGTGGTCCAAGTGGCTGTGCTCGTCGCGTCGGAGGTGGCTCCACCCACGGTTGTGCTTGTGGCAATGAGATCGGCGATCTCGCCTTTCTTCAACAACAGCGTGTTGGGACTGATAACGACAGTGTCAATGGAGCTTTCGGAAACCCAGAACCCCGCACATGAACTGCAAAACAAAACCAGCAAGAGGCTAGAAAGCACCATCGCCACTCGCAATTTGCCTGAGATAGACATTGAGTCTCCGCTTTTTCGTGATTGCATCCCTTACGCGACAAAGCGGCGGAGTCATGAGGCGCTCTCCTCTTCCAGACGCCAGCTTTGGAAATTACGGGAGCAAAGCTGTAGACGGAATTCAGAGTGGCAGGTTCAGGCTGAAATCGGCGCAAACGTATCCACCCTCGCGAAACACGAGCTTACGACGGTAAAAGCGGAAGTTTCGCTAGTGCGGTTACGAGGGGGACTTGGGAGTCAGACGCTTCAGAACGAGAAGCTTCGACCGGCCCTCGCGGCCTCCTGGAACGTACAAGTATCCGGTTGCGGAATCATAGGCGAAGGTGTGGCCTTTGACGTCGAGCGGCATCTCGCTGGCAGCGCCCACGGTGCTGGAAATGGGAAGGATGAAAACAGAGCCGTTGGAGACGCCAAGGAGCGAACTGGTTCCCTCATCAAGAGTTAGCTGATCGATGCCTCCGGCGACGGCAGAGCGAGAGACTTCCTGCCCTGTGCCGGGGTCAAGTGCAAGTACGGCATAGCGGACGGCAACGTAGAGGCGGTCATGCTTGGAGCTGAAGACTATCCCGGTAGGCTCCGAGGCGTTGAGCTCAAAACGCGTGATCGTCCTGAGAGAGGGGCTGAGGACCAGGATGCTGCGGCGGTCCTGCAAAGTCAGGTAAAGTTGGTGCCGCGACGCATCGAATGCAAAAGTGTTCGGAGATCCCTCCACCTTGACGGACGAGACCGGTTGAGCGTTGGAGGTGAGGTCGAGCGCGACGATGGCTTGGGCCTCGGGAAAAGTGACGTAGAGAACGTGTTCGGCGGGGAGAAGGAACAACGAATCGGGCGCAAATTCGACGGGGATAGTGCGCTTCACCTGCCAATCATCGGTGGAAATGACGACGATGTTGCGAGCTCCCGAATTTGCGATGTAAACGAGGTGATCGTGCTCGTCGTAAACAACACCGCGCGGGGAGGACATGTCCCGAACATGTCCTACAACTCGGCGTTTTTGGGGATCGAAGAGGTCAACAGTCCCGGCGCCGCCATGGGACACGAGAATCATTCCGTGGACGAGGGCAATTTCGTCGAAACCCGGCCGGCCGGGGATATCGAGCACCGCTATCTGCTTGAGCGCCGGAGGTGTAACGGCGGTGACAAGTAAGGGAGCGACTAAGACCAGGGCAAGTTGTCGAACTAAACAGGCGAAATAGGACAGGTTCACACGTTAATGGATGCAGTGTAGGTGAAGACTGCTGCCCAGAGAGAATTCAGGGCGCATCTGGAACCCTGTGCGGTCGGTAGCGTAGGCTTAGGTGTTCGCACAATGGTTCGAAATCGAGGACAGGAGCTTGCGATGAATCCTTCTACCCTTCCCGGACTGGCTGGACTGACCACAGAACCCATAGCCCGACGGACTCTCGACGCAAGTCAATGCGCACTGGTGGTCATCGACATCCAGGAGAGACTTCTGCCCGCCATCGTTAATCGCGAAGACGTGGTGAAGAATTCCAGAATGCTGATGAAGCTGGCCAGCATATTGGAGATTCCGACGCTGGTGACTACGCAATACAGCAAAGGGCTCGGATGCCCGGTTCCGGAGATTGCGGAGCTGGCAGGCAAGTCAGACACGATCGACAAGATGGAATTCGGCTGCTTTGCAGGAGATCGTTTTCGCAACAGCCTGCATGAGGTGGCTGAGCACCGCACAACGATCCTGCTTTGCGGAATCGAAAGCCATATTTGCGTTACGCAAACGGCGTTGGGCGCGCTCGAAGCCGGATACATGGTGCACGTGGCCTCGGACGCCGTGGGTTCCCGGAACGACTGGAACTGGAAGGTCGGCCTGGAACGGATGGAATCAGCAGGATGTGTGATTTCCTCGACGGAAATGATGGTTTACGAGCTGCTGAGAAAGAGCGGGACGGCACAGTTCAAAGAAATGTTGCCGTACATCAAGTGAAGAACGGAAAGATCGTGGGGAACGCTCTGGCGCTGGTCGACGCTACGTCGGATCAGGAGCAACGTTTTCACGCCGCATTTTCGGTGATCGAAGGGGCTGTTGAGAACAAATCCTTTCCTGGAGCGGCGCTAGCCGTGACGCTGGGCGCGGAACTGGTCGCGTGGAAAGGTTTTGGGCGCTTCACATACGATCGTGGGGCCGAGGCCGTTACTCGCGACACGATGTGGGATCTGGCATCGCTCACAAAGGTGCTAGACACGACGCCGATGGCGATGTTGCTGTACGAGCGAGGGGAACTGCAACTCGACAGAAGGGTTGTGGATGTGGTCCCGGAGTTCGCCGACGGTGACCCGCGTAGAAACAAGATCACCGTTCGTATGCTACTCGCCCATTCGGCGGGTCTTCCGGCCCACCGCAAGCTGTACCTGGAACACGCGGGACGGGAACAGATGGTCGCGGCGGCAACGCGGGTCCCGATGGAAGCGGAGCCCATGACTCGAGCGGAATACAGCGATATCGGATTCATCATTCTGGGCGAGTTGCTGGAGCGAATTGCGGGAAAAAGTCTGGATCAGTTTTGTGCCGAGGAAATCTTCGCTCCGTTGCAGTTGAAATTCAGGTTTAGCTCGCAATCGCAGAAAATTGAAGGCTGTTGCCCGACTGTGAACGATCATGAATACCGGCATCGCATCGTTCAGGGTGAGGTGAATGACGAAAACGCTTGGGCGATGGGAGGCGTTGGCGGGCATGCAGGTTTGTTCGGCGATGTGTTATCGGTGGCTCGCTTTGCGCGATGCATTTTGAACGGCGGCACACCACTGTTCAGACAAGAAACCGTGAGGCTTTTCACCAAACGCGAGGATCTGCCCAAGGGGACTTCGCGGGCGTTGGGTTGGGACACTCCTTCACAGCCATCGTCATCAGGAACGAAGTTTTCAGAGCGATCATTTGGGCATTTGGGCTACACGGGGACCTCGCTGTGGTGCGATCCCGAGCGAGGGCTCTCGGTCACGCTCCTGACGAACAGGACGTGGCCAGATGCGAAGAACCAGGCCATAAGGGCGGTTCGCCCTGCGGTGCACGATGCACTCGTAGAAGCACTAGATAAGGAATGAGGGTTGCGCCGGATAGCGTGATGCTGGAGTGTGTAGAATCATAGAAAAGCAGCATTCATAAAGGTTTACTTCTTCTCATGGACAAGCTAGTCATTCGCGGCGGGAACCCGCTGCTGGGTACGATCAGAATCAGTGGCGCGAAAAACGCCGCGCTGCCAGCCATGGCGGCGGCACTTCTTACGGACGAACCAGTCATCCTCGACAACATTCCGCAGGTTCGGGATATCGAAACCGAACGCCGCTTGCTGGCGGCTATGGGCGCCGATGTGGAGTTGGGATATGGGCGCGCACAACACCGGACGACGATTTGCGCAGAGAATCTAAGCAAAAACCCCGAGGCGAGCTATGAACTGGTGAAGACCATGAGGGCTTCGTCACTCGTACTTGGGCCGCTGGTGTCGAGAGTCGGCTTTGCACGGGTATCAATTCCTGGAGGGTGCGCAATTGGGGCGCGTCCAATTGATCTACACATCAAGGGTCTGGAAAAGCTGGGCGCGAAGATCGTGACCGAGCACGGGTACATCGAAGCTCGGGCGGCGAAGTTGAAGGGCGCGCACTATTCGTTCGACAAGATCACCGTGACGGGCACCGAAGACATTCTGATGGCGGCGGTGCTGGCCGAAGGCGACACGGTTCTGGAGAATTGTGCTCGCGAACCCGAAGTTATGGACTTGGCCGAGTTGCTGACCAAGATGGGAGCGAAGATCGAAGGCGCCGGGACATCGACCATTCGCGTGAAGGGCGTCGACAAGCTGAATGGAGCGCGGCACAAGATCATCCCAGACCGCATTGAGGCAGCCACGTATTTGATCGCCGGGGCGCTGACGGGGGGGGACTTGATGCTCACGGACTGCGAACCGGAGCACCTGACTTCCCTGCTGAACAAACTGGAAGAGGTCGGCATCAAGGTCAAGGTTGGCGAGGACTGCGTGCGCGTGATGGGCGACGCGGCTCCGCTGAAGGGCGCGGATATTTCAACCGAAGAGTATCCGGGATTCCCGACCGATGTGCAGGCGCAGTATATGGCGCTCGTCACGCAAGCAGAAGGCACCTCGATCATCACGGAAAACATCTTTGAGAACCGCTTTATGCATGCGCTTGAACTGAGCCGCATGGGAGCGAACATCAAGATCGAGGGACGGCGCGCGGTGGTTCGCGGCAAAAGCGTGCTGAGCGGAGCTGCGGTACAAGCCAGCGACCTGAGAGCTTCGGCGTCGCTGGTGCTCGCAGCACTGGTAGCACAGGACGAGACAATCATCGATCGTGTGTACCACCTGGATCGTGGCTATGAACGGATAGAAGAGAAGCTGCGCGGAGTGGGAGCCCAAGTGAAACGTATTGGGGAATTGCTGCCAAAGCGCGTCGGCGTATAGGCGTTTGATCGGACCAAGAAACGCATAAATCCAAAACAAATGCCCCAGAACTGCTGAGAACGGCAGGGCTGGGGCATTTGCATTGGTAGGGGCCCGTGCTGACGAAACAGCGTAGAACCTGAATACTCACCTATACTGGAAATATGTCTTTTTCTGATGGTCATCCAAGTTTGCTGCGAGCACTCGCAGCGCGCAATTACACAGAACCAACGCCGGTTCAAGAGGCCGTGCTGCGTCCAGAAGCCGCAGGGCGCGACCTGCTTGTGTCGGCGCAGACTGGGTCGGGTAAGACCGTAGCGTATGGTCTGACGATGGCAGATTCCCTGCTAGGAGAGGCGGAGAGATTTGACCGTGCGAAGCGGCCGCTCGCCCTAGTGGTGGCTCCGACGCGCGAGCTGGCTCTGCAGGTTCAGAAAGAGCTGGGATGGTTGCTGGGCGATGCAGGCGCACGCGTGGTCGCATGCGTGGGCGGCATGGATATTCGGCGAGAACAGAAAGCGCTTGGCACGGGACCGCATGTGATTGTGGGTACTCCGGGACGCCTGGCCGACCATCTTGAACGTGGATTCCTAAAGCTGTCGGATATTCGGGTGGTGGTTCTGGATGAAGCGGACGAAATGCTGGATTTCGGGTTTCACGAAGAGCTCGAACTGCTGCTGAAAGCTACCCCGACGGAGCGGCGCACACTGATGTTTTCGGCGACGCTGCCGAAGTCGATCCTGGGACTGGCGCGAGCGTATCAACGCGAGGCAATGCGGATGGCGCTGTCGTCGGAGAATGAACCGCATGCCGATATCGAACATCGCGCATTCCTGATTGCTCCGCGAGATATGGAACATGCAGTGGTGAACTCGCTGCGTTACATCGATGCGCCGGGAGCACTGGTTTTCTGCTCGACACGAGATGCGGTGCGGCATTTGCACGCGAGTTTGAGGGAGAGAGGATTTTCGGCGGTCGCACTGTCGGGAGAGCTGACACAGTTTGAACGTACGACGGCACTACAGGCGCTTCGTGATGGGCGGGCAAGAGTTTGTGTGGCGACCGATGTGGCCGCGCGCGGATTGGACATGCCGGACCTCGGCCTGGTGATTCATGCTGATTTGCCGCAGAACAAGGAGATCCTGCTGCACCGGAGCGGACGTACTGGACGCGCGGGACGCAAAGGAGTTTCGGTGACGATTGTGACGGCGCAGCACCGGGGAGCAGCCGAACGTTTGTTCGCGTCGGCGAAGATCAAAGCAACATGGTCAGCGGCACCTTCGGCAAAGGCGATCCGGACGCGGGATCAGGCCAACCTTGTGCGAGAGATCGTGGCGGGAGCAGAGACTCCGGCGGAAGAAGATTTGGCAGCGGGCAGAGTGTTGTTGCAGGAACTCAGCGCGGAGCAGGTGGCGGCGGTTCTTGTCCGCATGCGACGCGAATCACTGCCGGCCCCGGAGGTACTGGAAGATCCGGGACCGTACAAAAGCCAAGCTCGTCCGAAGAGTAAGAGCTTTGTGCCGGGAAAGAAGAAATTTGGTTTCAAGAAGAAGTTCGGAAAGAAACAGGGGTCGGCGGAAAAGGGCAGGAAACGAGAAGGAGCAGCACGCTTCAAAGATAAGCGCCGGTAACTCTGAATTCGCTAGGCCGATGAAGAAATGCCCCATATCTACAAGCTACGTAGATATGGGGCATTTTCGTTGCGAGCTAGAGGGCGTCGTTGCCGCGTTCTTCGTTGCGAATACGGATGGCTTCGTCGATGCGGGACAAGAAAATCTTTCCGTCGCCGATCTTGCCTGTTTGAGCCGCACCAATGATGGCCCGAACGACTTCATCGACACGATCATCGCTGAGCACGATCTCAAGCTTGATCTTTGGGAGAAGATCGACGCTGTATTCGCGACCGCGATAGAACTCGGTATGGCCCTTCTGGCGTCCGTGGCCGCGAGCTTCGAGGACAGTGAGTCCGTCGACGCCGATTGCGAAGAGTGCTTCTTTCACAGCGTCGAGTTTGGCGGTTTGGATGACTGCTTCGAGTTTCGTCATAATGTTTGCTCTTTCATGCCAGCGCAGAGCGCAAATGTTGCGCCTGCGGAACCATTAATCGGCTGCGTAACCTTCCTGACCATGCTGCGAGAGGTCGAGCCCTTCAACTTCCTGGTCGTCAGTAACGCGCAATCCTACGACTAAATCGGTGATCTTGAGCAGCACGAGAGTGCCGGCCGCTGCAAGGATCCAAGCGATGATGACCCCCACAAACTGATTGAGCAGCTGGTGAGCGTTGCCGTCGAACAGACCGGAGCCTAACACATTTCCCTGTGCATCCTTAAAAACCGGGTTGACGTAATGGCTCGCAAAAACGCCGGTGAGAATAGCGCCTATCGTGCCGCCAGCTCCGTGAACGCCGAAAGCATCCAGCGAGTCGTCGTAACGGAATCGAGCCTTCACTTTGGCAACCATGAAGTAGCAGATCGGACCGATGAGGAATCCGATCACGAGCGCCGACATGGGGCCGACAAATCCGGCAGCAGGAGTTATGGCAACCAATCCAGCGACCGCACCGGAAATGCCTCCTAACGCACTCGGATGACCTTCGCGGATCCATTCAACAGCCAACCAACCAAGCGCGGCGGCTGCGGCTGCGAAGTGAGTAGTAACAAATGCCGAAGTTGCCAAGCTCCCGGCAGAGAGAGCGCTACCCGCATTGAATCCGAACCAGCCTACCCAGAGCATGCAGGCTCCGACAAACGACAGCACTACGCTGTGGGGCGGGACGACTTCGTGAGGGTAATTCTTACGTTTGCCGAGATAGAGAGCGCAGACAAGCGCCGAAACGCCCGATGTGACGTGTACGACTGTACCTCCGGCAAAGTCGAGGCATGGGAAACGTCCACCGAGTGCAGCGTTGAGCAGTCCGCCCTTACCCCAGACCATGTGTGCCATGGGGGAGTAGACAAACAGCGACCAGAGGCTAAGGAAAACGAGCATTCCGCTGAACTTCATGCGCTCAGCAAACGCGCCAGAGATGAGAGCCGGAGTGATAATGGCAAACATCAACTGGTACACCATGAATGTTTCGAACGGAATTGTCGCCGCGTAATCGGAATCCGGTGCGGCGCCAACTCCGTGCAGGAACAGGTGATGGAAATTGCCGATAAAGCTGTTGCCGGGACCGAATGCGAGGCTGAATCCAACTACGCCCCAGATGACGGTGACGACGGCCATCATCGCGAAGCTATGCATCAGCGTCGAGAGCACGTTCTTGCGGCGGACCAGGCCACCATAGAAGAGCGCAAGCCCGGGCCCAGTCATCATGAGCACAAGGGCCGAACTGACCAGCATCCAGGAGTTGTCGGCGTTGCTGCGGGCTTCGGCGATCTGACGTTGAAGATCTGCAAGTTGCGGTTGCGAAGCGGTTTGAGCGGTGGCGGCAATCGAGCAGAATAGCAACAGTAGCAGAAACAGGCGCAGGCTTAAGCGGCGAAGTAATGGGGCAGCAGACCCCGAGGTTAAGATCACCACGTTCTCCAAAGCTGGATTTCGTCTATTTAACCCGTTTTTGCCCTGCTTGGATAAGAAATAAAATTTATCGAACCTAGAAGCGGGAACGTAGGCTGCGATAGATGGTGACAGTCGGCTTGCCGAGGGTATGGATGATCATGAGCTTGGTGAGACCGCGGGGATTGGTGCGTACGGCCTCGGCTACCGGATCTCCATCAACGGCGATGATGTAATCGGCTGTGGCAAAAGGGGCGCTAAGTGCCGCGTCCCAAGCGACGTACGTTGACTCGGAGACAACACGGTTCAAATGAATTCCCGTTTTCTGAACGGCCCCGATGTAATCGCTTGTGTACATCATGAGCGTAGCGTTCTTCGGCACTGCGATTAGGGCTTGTGCGACCTGAGCTTCCAGTTGCTGCCGACCTCGGCTGTTGGCGTAGGCTTCGCGGTAGCAGATAGGAATCATCCACTTTCGGCCCCAGTTTCGGTCATGCGATCGAGGAGAAAAGCACCAGGCTGACGAGCTAAATGACAACAGAGTCGCAATAACCAGAACAAACGTGGTCACGAAGGTGAGCTTTGGGCGATTGAGACGCGAAATGGCCCAGAGCAAGGCGCCCACGAAGACAGCAATTGCGGGCAGGAGTTCGAGTCCGTAGCGCACGTTGTAATACGAGAAAGGCCACCATTCCGGGACGAATATCGGGACGCTGCCGTAAGCGACTGAGTAGGCGTAGAACGGCAACGGTATCCAGAGCAGAAAGAATGGGGCAAACCGCCGAAGGTGAACCGCGGAGGCGAGGACTCCGGCCGTAGCGAGAAGAATGAGCCAGTTCTGGCGCGATCCTTCGCCGGTGTTCATGCGCGCGGCCTTCAGAAAGTACTGAGCGGCGACAACCATGTGATTCTTGCCCGGATAGGGCGGATCACCTTTGGGAGTAGAACGCTTTTCGATGGCCTTGGCGGAATAGGGACCGTTGAACCAATCGAGCGGATGTCCCGTGGTCTTGTAGTTATGCGCAAGCCAAAGGACGGGACACAGCGCAAGCAGCAAGAGGAACGAGAACAGCGAACGCGCAAGACGTCCGACCTCGCGCTGCGATGGATGCTGACTGTACCAACGAAGAGCAGCAGCAACAGCACAGATGCCAAATATGAAGGCTATTATCCATCCGTCGTAGCGCGTGAAGATAGCCGCTCCCAAGCACATTCCGCAGCGCTCTATCGCACGCCAGGCTGGAAGCATTGGAGCATCGCCTGCTTCTGGATGTAGGCCGCGGAGAAACTCATCGAAGTAAACCAGCGCCCAGATCACGGCGGCGAGGAAGATGGTTTCAGTCATCGCCGTTGATTGCATGTAGAGCAACGACGGATTGAATGCGTAGATTGACGCAGCAAGGGACGCCGCCGCAATGGAAGTGCGCGCACGCACTAGACGGAAGATTCCCACGACCCCAAGGACGTAGGCAAACATCGATGGAATGGATCCCCCAACGCCGCTGATCCATAACTGATCGCTGGCCACAAAGGGCGCGACCAGAAGGTGCGGAAATGGAAGCCAGACCGTGCCAATCTGATCCCAACCCGGGTAGCGAGAATCAACGATTCGGCGTGCGATGTTCAGGTGGGCAACGGCATCGCCGTAGAGAAGGATGTCTCCATTGCGATAGAACCATGTGAAAGCGAGGAGCGAAAGCAATGCAGCCAAAGCTGAGACGAAGGCTAGGTCGCCTCGTCGCTGACGTTCTCTCATTGCAGTTCGAGCCTCGTTCTTGAAAACAAAATCACTACTCTTTCAACATTCTGCTATCCCAGGTTAGCCACGCAGCGCGGCGAACCTGGGTCACCCATGTTCATTGCGACCTCGGCCTGCGCTAGTCAAGGTGGGTCAGGTTGCGGAACAGCTTGAAGCGCGCTTCGATCTCGTCGTGCGTGAGCGAGAGAAGGCGCTCTGGGCCGAAGCACTCAACCGCAAACGAACCCATGACGCTTCCGTAGAACATCGCGCGCTTGAGCACACTCGGGGTCAGTTTGGGCTGTGATGCAATGTAGCCCATGAAGCCGCCAGCGAACGTATCCCCAGCACCGGTCGGGTCCTTGACTTCCGCGATTGGCAGGGCCGGAGCACGGAACGGATATGAGCCATCACCGAAGAAGATCGTGGCACCGTATTCGCCGTGCTTGATGACCAGAGAACGCGGCCCCATAGTGAGAATCTTCTTGGCCGCAAGGACCAGGCTGTTCTCCCCAGACAGCATCTTCGCTTCACCGTCATTGATGAGGAGAATATCGACTTCCTTCAATGTTTCGAGAAGCTCGGGACGCTTGATGTTGATCCAGAGATTCATGGTGTCGCCGCCGACTAGAGCGACGCGGGGCATTTTGCGGCGCACGTCCAATTGCAAGTCGGGCTGAATGTTCGCAAGGAACAGAAACTCGGAGTCGTCGTATTCGGCAGGAATTTTAGGGGCGAAGTTCTCGAACACGTTGAGGTCGGTGAAATTGGTCTTCGCCTCGTTAACGTTTTCACCATACTCCCCGCCCCAGTGGAAGGTCTTCCCTGCCGCGTGCTCGATGCCACGAGTGTCGATTCCGCGCTTGGTCAGGACAGATTCGTGCTCGGAGGTGAAGTCTTCGCCGACAACGCCCACGACGCGCACCTGGGTGAAGAAGCTGGCCGAAAGCGAGAAGTACGTAGCGGCGCCGCCAAGAATCTTGGTGCGTTCGCCAAATGGAGTCTTCAGCGTGTCAAAGGCAACCGAACCAACAACAAGAATGGACAATTTATGCCCCCGCCTTTGCACTGAGGTACTTGCCGACCAGCAGATCAAGCTTGATCCGGGTGGCAGGAGGAATCGCGTCAGGAGCGGTCATGATAGCCGTGGCTAGTGCCTGTCCGCACTTGCAATGGCGCTCGCTGGGCAGTATGGCGACGGCTTGGCGAACCACTTCAGCGGCATTCTCGGCATTTTTGTTGAGTACTGCCACAATCTGCTCGACGGTGACGTTGTCATGTCCGGGATGCCAGCAATCGTAGTCGGTGACCATGGCGATGGTGACGTAGCAGATCTCGGCTTCGCGCGCGAGTTTTGCTTCCTGGAGGTTGGTCATGCCGATGAGATCGAATCCCATGGCGCGATAAGCATTGCTCTCGGCCTTGGTGGAGAACTGTGGGCCTTCCATGCAGACGTAGGTGCCACCACTCTTGGTGACCACTCCGGCGGCGGCTCCCGCCTTGGCGACGGTTTCGGCAAGCTCGTGGCAGACGGGATCTCCGAATGCGATGTGCGCAACGATGCCTTCTCCGAAGAAGGTGGAAACACGCTGCTTGGTGCGGTCATAGAACTGGTCGGGGATGACGAAGTCAGTAGGCTTATGCTCTTCCTTCAGAGATCCAACGGCGGAGACGGACAAAATGCGCTCAACACCAAGCTGCTTAAAGCCGTGGATATTGGCGCGGAAGTTCAACTCGGTGGGAAGGATGCGATGCCCACGTCCGTGACGGGCGAGAAAGGCAACCTTGCGTCCGGAAAGAGTTCCGATTACATAAGGGTCCGATGGCGAGCCGAAAGGAGTTTCGAGTTTAACTTCGTGAATGTCGGTGAGGCCCTTCATCGAGTAAAGGCCGCTGCCGCCGATTATGCCGATCTCTGCCTGTGCCAATTCAATCTCCTGCGCGTGCAAATAAGTGAGCGGAAAAGCTGATTATACCGAAGTGAATGGCTGAGCGCAGGGAGGTAGGCGAGTGTTGCGCTCTTGAATGTTTGGGAGCGGTGATTAAAGGCTTGGGCTGTTGGGTAGGGATTCTTCGCTTTGCTCAGGATGACACACTCAGTACGATCACACGTCTCATTAAGACGTGGGCGCAGGGGTCGCAGTTTCCGGCGTAACGGGAGTAGGCACGATGTCGAACGGCTTGCGGATCGCGGGTTTGAGTGCGTCGTGTATCTTCGCGGACTCCTCGGGGCTGAACGATTCGAGCGCGATGGCAGTGGCTCCGTCGATATAAAGACGCATGGTTCCCTCTTCGGTATTCCACTGGCGCGGAGTACCGGGGTGCACGGATTTGTATCGCTCCGAGAGCGCGGCCTGGTAGATGGCCGCGAAGTTATTGGCAGCATCGGGGGTGGAAAAGTTAAGGACCAGCGCCAAAGGGATGGGCGCATCCTTGGGGGCTTTCTTGTTGGCTAGTGTCATGTAGTAGCCATCCCGCCAGCTAGACGATAGTTTCGAGGCTACTTCCTTCCCTGCCCATTGGCGAAGGATGACGCGGAGATCGACTTCCCCAATGCCGGAAAAGTCTTCGCGACGCCAGCCGGGACCGAGCACCTTCTCCAAGGGAATCACTTCGAATTGCACCTGAGGCTCGTGGCTCAGGTAGGTGGCGGGCTCCATGATCTGGCGCGTGTCGAGCGGCGGGTTGGAAAGCACTCCGGCGAAAGCTGCGTCCCGGCCTCGCTTGGTGAGAATCGTGCGAACGAAATCCATGCCGAATGTGTAGGGGAACAGCATGGCTTCGCGAAGATAGACGGGGGCCTTGTTGTACATGGGCGTGGAGTCTTCGTCGGCGATAGAGGCTCGCATCGAATCGACGAGGTCGGGAGCGCTCTCGACAGTCTGCCCTACTGGTGTGAGCTGGTAATCGAACAGCACGACCATGGCCTGCCCCTCGACGATGGACTGTCGAGCGGTGCGCTGCTCGTCGATGACCATCTGCTCGGTTTCGTTTTTGGAGTCCTTGCGAACGTTCAGCCACTTCTCAAGGTCGTAGCTCTGATCTTGCAGAGCATGGACGAGTTCGTGTGCCATGACGGGCTTCTGAAGGTCGGGGGCAACCCAGTCAAGCAGGTACACGGTTTTGCTGTGGGCGTCGTACCATCCCTCGACCTGCTCCTTGTAGAGGCCGAGCATGTATTGGCGAAGGTTGAAGTCACGAGGGAGAAGGCCCAGTTTCTTGAGAGCGAGGGAGGAACGGTCGAAACGCTCGCCATCGCCCTGATCTTTCATACGCTGCTCGACGTACTTGGCCACCTCTTCGCGAGTGGCAAGCTTCTTCTTCACTGGGTGATGAATGGGCAAGCCGGTACGGTCGGAGGCGAATTTGAGTAGGTCATCGAGGGAGCGGAAGAACTCTTTGGCTTCGGCTTCGCTGATGTGGTGCTCGGGTTCGGGAGCTGCTTCGGGAACGGGCGCAGGCGGCTGCTGCGCGGAGGCGAGCATGGTGAACGAGAGAAACAGAGCTAGGAGCCGGAGCAGTTTTCGAGTCGGTGCCATGCACGTCCTTGGTGATGCGCTACGCTGAAAAGATAACACTTGAGTGAAGCTGAACGGGCTTTAGACGGCGATTTGCGCATTTAAGGCGACGATGTTCGGAGCTGGCTGGCGATGGGAAACAGAAAGCGGCGACGTTGGATATAATCGGTGGTTCGGCTGACGTGCAAAATTATGTCTTCTACTTCCCTGATTGGAAAATTCGGAGCGCAACTGGCGCTGGGCAGTTATGCCGGGGCTGAAACAGTGTTGCGGTTTAGTTCGGCGGCAGAGGAACTGGAAGCGCTGCGGCATGGATGCGGCGTTTTTGACCTAAGCTGGCGGGGCAAGCTGGTCGTGCGAGGCGAGGATCGCGTGCGCTGGCTGAACGGCATGGTCACGAACAACACTCGCGACCTTGCGCAGGATTTTGGCAACTTCAGCTACTTGCTGAACGCCCAAGGGAGGATTCAGGGAGACCTGATGGCTTTCCAACGCGGCGACTTCTATGTGCTGGAGAGCGAGGCGGCGCAGATTCCCACAGTACGCGAGTTCCTGGACCACTACATCATCATGGACGACGTGGAACTGGGCGACATCAGCGGCAGACTGACCTCCATTGGGGTGGCAGGGCCAAAAGCGGTCGAGATCCTCGGGAAACTGGGCGTTGATGCAGCGACGGCGAAACCAGGGCAAATCGTGGACGGAAGCTGGCGAGGCATAAGCTACTCAGTTGTGCGCGATCCCGTGACGGTGCGCGACTGGTACGAACTCTGGCTGGCGGCGGAAAACGTACAGGCGTTCTGGAAAGCGCTGGTTGATGCGGGCGCGGTGCCGGTTGGGGCAGAGGCGCTGGAGTGGCAAAGAATCCTGCTCGGGCTACCTCGCGTGGGAGTGGACATTGGACAGCGAGAACTGGCCCAGGAAACGGGACAGGACTACGCATTGCATCATTCCAAAGGCTGCTACATCGGGCAGGAGATAGTGGAGCGAGTTCATTCACGGGGCAACGTTCATCGAAAGTTCTCAGGACTGGTGGTGGACGGGAAGGCTCCGGAACGCGGGACCAAGGTAATGGCCGGCGATAAGGAGCTTGGCGAGATTACGAGCAGTGCAGAATTGGTTGTGGGTGGCGTAACGCGCACGGTGGCATTGGGCTTCATAAGACGAGAAGCTGCTGCGCAGGATTCTCAGTTGAAGGCAGGCGAAGCGGTCGCAAGACTCGTGCCCCTGCCGATTCAGTTCTAGCGAGTTCGAATTCTGGTAAGCGAGAAGAGGCAGATGGAAAAAGAGAAGAAGCCTGATTTCGTAGTGACAGACCGCAGAAAGTTCAACTTTGATGGCGAGCCTCGTCCAGAAGCGCAGGCAGAGTCGAGTGAGGCTTCAAAAGCGACGGTGGCTAGCACGCCCACGCCGGAGAAACCCGCAGCGGAGGCTCCCAAGCCGGAACCAGCGAAGCCCGAGCAAAAGAAGGAAGAGGCAAAGCCAAAGCAGGCTCCCGCACCGAGTCCGATGGGCGAGACCGGATACAACGCTGAGAACGAGCGGAGTGCGTTTGGCGGCCAGAAGATGGAATTCATTCATCTGCTGGATATGCTGGTGCAGACGGCAATGATGTATGCCGGAGCGATGGAAACGGGCGCAGAACGCCGGGTGGACATCGTAGGTCTGCGGCAAATGATTGATCTCGTTGGCGTTCTCGAAGAGAAGACTAAGGGCAACCTGACCGAGCAGGAGCAGGCGATCCTGCAGAACACAGTCTTTCAGCTTCGCATGACGTACATGGAAATTGTGAACATGATCCAGCGCGAGGCCATGCAGAAAGCGCCGGGCGCACCGGGGGCTCCGCGGAAGTGAAGAAGGGCACGTTGACAGTGCTGGGCAGCGCCACATCCATGGGCGTGCCCACGATAGGTTGCGACTGTGCGGTGTGCCACTCGGCCGATCCAAGAGACCGGAGGACGCGCCCCTCGGTGATGATCGAGTGGGACGGCCACCGCATTATGATCGACAGCGGACCCGACTTCCGCGAACAAGCTGTGCGCGAAGGGATCGACCGGCTGGATGCGGTTCTGTACACGCACGGGCATGCGGACCACATTCTTGGCTTGGACGACTTGCGACCGCTGACGTATTCGCGAGTGACTGGCGGGTCGAGACTTCCGCTGTATGCAACGGCGGAGACCTCGCGGGTTCTGCAATCGGTATTCAAGTACGTCTTCGACGACAACTATAAGTATGGCGGGCTCGCCAAGGTGGAGCTCAAGGAGATCAGCGCGCCTTTTGAACTGCTGGACCTGAAGGTGATTCCGGTGCCAATCCTGCATGGCGAAGACAACGAGATTATTGGATACAGGATCGGGCGGTTTGCGTACCTCACGGATTTCAGCACGGTGCCGGAAAACTCGATTCGCATGCTGCAGGGGGTCAATGTAGTGTTTCTGGATGCACTGCGGCATGAGCCGCATCCGACACACTCGACGGTTGAGAACTCTCTGAAAGTCGCATCGCAGATTGGTGCAGCACAGACCTTCTTCACACACATCAGCCACAACCTGCCACATCAAGCAACGAACGATGCACTGCCACCTGACGTGCGCCTGGCCTATGACGGCTTGCGCATTGAGATCGATCTGGAGAATGAGCTGTGACGGTGTACGAATCCTTAGAAGAGGTTCCGAAGAATCTTGGGCCTTCAGTAGTGACGGTTGGGAACTTCGACGGAATCCATCGCGGACATCGCCAGCTGATCGATTCGATTTGCAAACGCGCAAAGGAACTGAAAGCTCGCTCAGTCCTAGTCACGTTCGATCCGCACCCATCGCGAATTCTACGGCCCCACGGCGGACCTCCACTGATCACGCCGATGAAGCGGAAAATGGAGTTGCTGGAAGCGGCAGGACTTGATGCGGTGGTCGTGATTCCCTTCACTCGCGACCTTTCGCTGATGCCCGCGTTCGAATTTGCGGAAGAAATCCTGGCCAATGCGCTACATGCCGTTGAAGTCCACGAGGGATTCAATTTTCGGTTTGGGCATAAGGCCGAGGCTGACATCGAACGCTTGAAGGAGTTCGGGGGAAAGCTCGGCTTCTCTGTCGTCATGCACGAACCGATGATGTGGGGCGAGTTTGTGGTTTCAAGTAGCAACGTACGAGCACTGCTGCTGGGTGGTGAGGTGAAAGCCGCGCGGCACCTGCTTGGGCGCGTGTTCAGCATCGATTCGACGCCAGGACGAGGACGGGGCTACGGAACAAAGTACGCTGTACCCACAATCAACCTGTCGCAGTATGACGAGTTGACGCCAGGTTTTGGTGTCTATGTGACGGAGATGCAAATCAACGGCGAATGCTTCCAGTCGGTATCGAATGTGGGCAACCGACCAACGTTTGGCCCAGATTCTTTCGCCATCGAAAGCTACATTCTGAACTTTCACCCGATCGAATTGAAGAGTGACACGCCGATTCGATTGAGCTTCCTTTACAGGCTTCGGGAGGAGAGGAAATATCCTAACCCTGAGGCACTGAAGGTACAGATAGGAAAAGACGTGGCGCGGGCCGAGAAGTTTTTCCGACTCAGAGGGGCGTTGCGCAAAACGCAGAACGTGTGAGCATCACTCACTCCACGGGGTCGAAGGGCGGCACCGGGCCGTCCTTTTGTGTTTCGAGTTGAACGAGGATCGTGGAGGCGAGGACGAGGCAAATTCCGGCAATCTGGATGTGGCCTACTAGCTCTCCAAGGGCAAGAGCTGCAATCAAAATTGAGAAAACAGGCTCAAGGCAACTGGTGACGATGGCACGAGTGGCGTCGAGGTGATGTAATCCGGCGAAGTAGAGCGAGAACGGAATCAGGATGGACGTGATCGAGAATAGCGCCATGAATATCCACTGTGAGCGCGTGTAATGCGCGGCAATGATGTGCGAAGGAGGATTGACGAAGATCCATCCTAAAGCCGCTCCGGCCAATGCCCAGGCAAGCACGGTCCAGCGATCGTGAGATTCGATCAGGTGGCGTCCAAAGACGTTATAAAAGGCAAATGACACCGCCGCAACCAAGGCCGCGATCACACCGATGAGGTCGAAACGTATTTGTCCGGGACGAACGGCCAGCCAAGGAAAATGAACGGACTGGCTCACAACTCCGATCGCGAGCACCGAACCGATAACCGCAGTGAGAACTCCGCCGACACGAGCGGCAGTGGGCGACTGGATCTTTCGGAGCAGCATCCAGCAGAGGACGAATACTGGCGCAAGATATTGCAGAATGATTGCGGTAGCTACATTGGTGCGCTGGATGGAGAGATAGTAGAAGTAATTGGACCCGGCAATACCGAGAATCCCGAGAATGGCGCAGTCACGGATATCAGCCTTCTGCATGCGGAGCGCGGCGGAGCCACGCGCAAAAAGGAGTAGTGGAAACAGCACGCAGGCGGCAAACGTTGTGCGGCTCTGGGCAAGCATCAGAGGCGGCACTGTTGGGACAATTGCACCAAACAGCCGAAGCCGGCCAGTGAAGACTGCTCGCCCAAGAGTGGCGGAGATGGCCCAAAAGAGCGCAGCTCCGCCGATGTAGAAGTATCCTGCGATTGACGATCTGACACCGGACGATTCCCGGCGTACACACTGGGTCATCTAATCAACATACTCGATCTCTGACGTGATCTTCGCAGTCTTCTGCAACATCTGAGAGACAGAGCAGTACTTTTCTTTCGACAAGTGAACGGCGTCTT
Organism: Koromonas humicola; assembly: GCF_059726255.1. Lineage (NCBI taxonomy): Bacteria > Pseudomonadati > Acidobacteriota > Terriglobia > Terriglobales > Koromonadaceae > Koromonas > Koromonas humicola. The sequence continues at coordinate 1,581,224 of NZ_AP040873.1, read as the reverse complement.
CCATCGCCTTGTGATTGACATTGGAACTGACGCGATAAAGCAGCTTGATTTCGGTGAATACGCTTGGCGGATCTACGGCGCGTTCAGCAGTGGCACGAACTTCAAGGAGCGAGAACGATTCGCGCTTCTTGTGGAGAATCGTCCGAACATCGCTTGCGGTGCAGCCGCAAAGTCCGATGAGGACGAGTTCCATGGGGCTGGAGCCTTGCTTCAGCTGGCTGGCGTCTACTACCACGGCGTGCCCGCTGGTGGCGACGCCGAGATATCGATCTTCAGTCTCGTTTGCAGCAATCCAGGTTACGCACGCATGCATAGACTTGCTCCTATCAGGTCAGCGCCTGTTGTCGGTCTGCGGCTCAGGATGAATGAGCACGCGAAATAGTTTGGGCGCCTCGTTCTTGAACTTTATTTCCAAAGCGGTTTGAACATCATGTACCCGCGACAGAGGGAGATCGTCCTTCATAGTAACGTGGCACGAAAGAAAAGTATGCTCGCGCACCCGCTTGAAGACAATCTCGTGAATGTCAACAACATCAGGGAATGTGGCAGCGATGGCCTTGAGCTTCGCTTCGAGTGCTCGGTCCTGCACGATCTCATCGCTCGTCTCAATAGTTGCGGGCTCACTCTCAATGTGCGTCAGAATGGAGGTGATCTCCGGGACATGGTCGCGTATATCGGCTTCGAGAGTGGTAACACGGTCATGCGCTGCGATGAGGGACATATTTTCATCGAGTTCAACATGCAGTTCAACATGGATATCGCCATCAAGATCCTGCACACTTACGTCGTGGACCATCAAATTGTTGCGCAGAGCCGCGGCACGGATACGGTCGAAGGTGCTCTCGTTCAAAACCGCGCGGGGGACGGCATTCACAAGCACATCGGAATCGCCAAGCAGTATGTGGATGCGCTGCCGCACCTGTGACACGACGGCATCCGAAGCCTGGAAAGTCACGTTTCGCGCGAGGCCTACAGCGACGTCGGCGAAGTAACGACTTCCCGCCTTGCGAATGCGAACGCGCTCAACGCCGAGCACACCCGGAACATTCCTCACCTGGGAGATGATTTCGTTGCGAACACCCGTGGGTGCTGCATCGAGCAGAGCATCGAGAGTTTCGCGAGCGAGTCGCCAACTGACCCAGACCACAATTGCAGCAACGCCAAGCGCGGAGATGGGATCGGCCTTCTGCAGCCAGGGCAAATTGTAATGACGTCCGGCCCAAACGAAGGCGAGCCCAGCGATCACGACGGAACTCGACCAGATGTCGGTAGCGAAATGTAGCGCGTCGGCCTGCAGCGCCTGGCTTGAGTATTTGTCGGCAACACGCTTCAGGGAACGCGAGCGTCCGTAGTCGAGCGTGATGGAAAGGCCCATGACGAGAACGGCCCAGATCGTAGGCTCAATTTCGACACTGCGGAAAAAGAGGCGGTGGATGCCTTCCCACACAATCCAGACACACGTCGCTAGGAGTAAACCTGTTTCGATGAACGCAGAGAAGTTCTCGACTTTGCCGTGTCCGTACTGATGGTCGGCGTCGGCAGGCTTATCGCTGACGCGAACGGAGAATAACGTTACGACAGCCGCTACGAGATCAAGTGAGGAATGCAGCGCTTCTGAGATGATGCCGAGGCTTCCGGTGAAGAAGCCGACGATGAACTTGAATGTGGTGATCACAATAGCGACCAAGACGCTATTGCGCGCCACGCGCTGCTTCTCGCTGCGCATCAGCTCCGTGTTGATCGCCGCAGAAACCATTCCCATGAGCTTATCGTGGCCACACACCAATGCCAAGGGCGGCGGAGCTTTTCGTTCTTCGTGGTCGAACGACCCTGATTTCGAGAAAGTCCACTCGGGACAGCGATGCCCAAAGCTGTAATGTGCGACTTCAGTGTTCTTCTATTTTCGACCCCAAAACACGCCTGCGACTCCAAACGTGTACGGCGTGTAATTGACTTCGCGGAATCCAGCAGCCTTCATGCGAGCCAGCATCTCAGGCGGCGGCGGGAAACGCGCAACGCTGGCAGGCAGATATGCATAAGGACCACGCGTTCCAGAGATAACTGAGCCTATTGCTGGTAAAACTCGGCGGAAGTAGAAGCGATAGAGCTTTCCGAGCAGGCCAGGTGGTTCTCCAAAATCGAGAATCGCGACCTCACCCTGATCAGCTAGTACACGATGGATCTCGCGCAGGCCAGCGTCATAGTTGGCAAGATTTCGGAAACCAAAGGCCGAGGTGACGAGATTGAAACGGCCATCCGCAAAAGGCATCTGCAAGGCGTCGGCTTCAACCCATTCAATGCGGCGACCAGCGCTCTTCTGGACAGCGCGGCAGAGCATGGGGTGCGCGAAATCAGCTCCGACGAGAGAGGCACCGACTGGGCCAGCTTGCCGGTATAGCGCAAAGGTCATGTCCCCTGTGCCACAGCACAAATCGAGCACCGTCGCATCGTTCCGACGCAGGATGTGACGAAAGCGGCGAGCAGTGCGCCACCACCAGTAACGGTCCACATTGAACGAGAGCACGTGATTGAGCAGATCGTAGCGCGGCGCAATGGTTGAGAACATTTGGCGCACGGCATTCGCCGCGGCTTTCTGATCCTGTGCGGCTGTAACGCGCGCTCCGGGCGTGGTTGGCGCAGCTTCGGTCGCGGGCGCCTGTTTCAACTTATCCATTGGCTGATTCCGTTCTGACATTTTGCAAGACTAAGCCCGGGAGAGATCGCGAAGCTCAGCGACCACCTGCAGCACCGCTTTTTCGGGCACATCAGTTGTGACATCCACCTGGCCGACATGCACGGGGAGAATGAAGTGAACCTGTCCATCGAGAGTTTTCTTGTCGCTCGCAAGACGCCGAAAGATGGACTTAGGCTTTACCTCGACAGGAGGCAGGGCTGCATAGGCAAGAACGAGGCTGATGATGCGCTGGGCCTCTGCAGGCGTGGTCTTTTGCATGCCTACGGCGATCATGGCTGAAGCGACCATTCCCCAGGCAACAGCTTCTCCGTGAAGAAAAACTTTGTACGCGGTCTCAGCTTCGAGCGCGTGGCCAATGGTGTGTCCGTAATTCAGGATCTTGCGCAGACCATGCTCTTCTTCGTCCTGTCCGACAACATCGGCCTTCACACGAACGGACTCGGAAATGAGCCACTCAAGGGCTCCGGGCTGCTTCGAAAGAATCTGACCACGGTTCTGCTCCATAAACTCGAAGATGCGCGGATTGCGGATAACCCCGGCTTTCAGGGATTCATAAAGACCCGAGCGATATTCCCGATCGGGCAAAGTGCTGAGCACTTGCGGGTCAACCAACACCACTTCCGGCTGCTTGAAGGTGCCGATCAGGTTCTTTCCCACCGTGAGATTTACACCGGTTTTGCCACCTACGGAGGAATCCACCTGCGACAGGAACGTTGTTGGTATCTGCACGAACCGGATGCCACGCATGTAGATGCTGGCAAGGAATCCGACTACGTCGCCCACCACTCCGCCGCCGAGGGCGATCAGCACGGTGTTGCGATCCGCCTGCAAGCGAACAAGTGCATTGGAAAGACTCTCGATGGTCGCGAGATTCTTACGACGCTCGCCATCCTGCATTTCAAGCACGTCCACCTTGGCTCCGTCGCTGGCAAAGGAGTCCACCAGCAGCTTGCCCCAGTGCTTGCGAATGGGCGCAGCGGTGACAACGACGAAATGACGAGCAATGGGTACGGCTTCGCGGATGTACGTAGCCGCAGAGCGGAGTAAGCCCTGCTCTATGACGACGTCGTAAGACTTGCTTCGAGTTTGGATTCCAATTCGGATCAAGCCTCTATCTTACAGCAGCGAACTGTTTGGTGGAGAGCTCTGGATGTGAGTACATATGCTGTGCAGATTCAGGGTGGTACCATCGAAGCTTGCCATGAACTCGTACGACTTTATCGTTGTAGGCGCGGGTGTTGCGGGGTTGCGGGCCGCCATTGAACTCAACCAGTATGGGACCGTGCTGTGCCTCGCTAAGCAAGAACTGACTGAATCGAACACACAATATGCGCAGGGCGGCATCGCTGTTGCGTTGGCCCCCGATGACTCCCCCGAGATTCATCTGCAGGACACGTTGAGAGCCGGAGCAGGGTTGGTGAACGAAACTGCCGCGCGTGTTCTGGTGACAGAGGGTCCACAGCGAGTTCTGGAACTGCTTGAGTGGGGTGCGCAGTTTGATCGCGATGAGGAAGGCAAACTGGCCTTCACGCGAGAAGGGGCACACTCGCGCAATCGGGTGCTGCACGCCGATGGAGATTCGACCGGGCGAGAGATTGGGCGCACGCTTTACGAAAAAGCCAAGAAGCTGAATAACGTTCAGCTACGAGACTACGGTTTTACGCGCGACCTGCTTGTACAAGATGGTCGAGTGGTCGGCGCGGAAGTTCTGAATGACGATGGCACGACAGAGTTGATGACCGGCCGCGCAGTGCTGCTGGCGACAGGCGGCGCGGGGATGGTGTTCGCGAACACGACGAATCCCACGGTGGCGACCGCTGATGGTCCGGCGATGGCGTTGCGAGCGGGCGCAGAGCTGAGCGATATGGAATTTCTGCAGTTCCACCCTACTGCGCTATTCGTCGAGGGTGCACCGAGGTTCCTGCTGTCGGAGGCTCTGCGGGGTGAAGGCGCATACCTTCGCAACAGTGAGCACGAGCGATTCATGCCGCGGTATCACAAACTGGGGGAGCTAGCGCCGAGGGACGTGGTGGCGAGGGCGATTCATCAGGAACTGCAGACGAGTACGGCGCCGAAAGCACTAGTGTTTCTGGACGTCACTCACCTGAATGGAGAACGGCTGAAGGTACGGTTCCCGCGTATTTACCAGACTTGCCTCAGTTACGGAATCGACATAACACGCGACCTGATTCCAATTCGCCCCGCTGCTCATTACATGATGGGCGGCGTGCGCACGGATCTGGACGGACGAGCATCGCTGACGGGGCTGTATGCAGCCGGAGAAGCAGCATGCACAGGAGTACATGGAGGAAACCGCCTAGCCAGTAATTCTCTGCTGGAAGGATTGGTATTTGGCGCACGTGCAGCGAGAGCAATGGTGGGCGAGGCCGCTCCGAAAGTCTTGGATGCAAAAATTGGGAAGAGATGCACTTGCCAGGGTGATGGCAATGAGAAGCAACTCAAAGCCGAAGTGCAACAGTTAATGGAAAGCCATGTTGGAATTGTGCGCGATGGCGAGCGGCTCTCGGCGGCGGTCCAGCGACTGCAGGACATTCTCCGGGCTCTGCCGCCCTCATCGACAAGACTGCGCGCAGAGGCACGCAACATTGCGCAGAGTGGATTGGCAATTGCGCGCTCAGCGCTGGCGAGACGGGAGAGCCGAGGCGGGCACTATCGCATTGACTTCCCAGCAAAGGACGATGCGAGTTTCTGTCGCCATTCGGTGCTCGTCGACGGAGATGTCCGTTTCGACTGAACCTGTGGAGAACGCCGCTTGGCCAATCTGCAAGTCTGCTGTTATGATTGCGAAGTAAGGAAACGCAACACACCCAGATAGTGGGGCTATAGCTCAGCTGGGAGAGCGCATCGTTCGCAACGATGAGGTCGTCGGTTCGATCCCGACTAGCTCCACCAAAGATTCCCCTCCTCAGATTCTCTTCTCAATCATCCTAGTCCGACGGCAATAGCGACGCTTTGAGCACGTAGTAAAGAGCGTTCGGGTTGAGATACATGTTCACCGCTGGTGTGCCGTTCATGTCCAGCTTGTCAGTGATGATCTCTCCCACAACATACGATGTTGACCCCGAAGTTCCACTGAAACTTAAGCTGTCGTTGAAAGCGCTGGAGTTGCAATTTGTACCCAGTTCCGAACCATCGGTGGAATTGCATTGATGGAAATACATTGTGCCGACAATCGCGGAACTACCGTTGCCACCCCATGATGGAGATGCCGAAGTCGAGCGATTCTGAAAGAACACAATTCCGCGTTGCATGCCGATCGGGTCGCTCGCACCCAGCGGGTCTCCGTATTCGTCTGTGCATGGGCCTAGGAGTACGTTGCCATCGAGCGTTGCGGATGCAAGGTTTGCCGGGATCATAGAAGAAGAACTGCATTTCACGCCATGTTGCAGTTGTCCCGTGCCAAGGACGGTATTGATGTTGAAAGCACTGGGACACTTCTTGCCTGAATTCGCGGAGATGTCTACCGTCCCCTTGTGGAGGTAGAACATTGTGCCTCCTATTGCGTTCGATCCTGTGCTCGCATTGCTGCTGGGGCGAATGCAGGACTGGGAATCCGCAGAGAAATCGTCATCAAGGTAGTAGATTCCTGGATCAAAGATAGACGTGCCCGAGACGTTTATTCCGTGCGGATAGTAGCCCGGTTGATACTTGGTGCATGAGCCAGAAGTGGCTGCGGGGCACCCTTCTTGCCCTCCTTTAACCGAGCTTGTGCTCGGCGAATTGCCGGGTAGCTTGGGGACGGGCAGCATGAACAAAGGATCTGGAATTGGAGATGAGGGTTGGAGCCACCCCGTTGCTGGCAAGAGTGTGAAACCTGGAGAATCAGGCCCGCCATACACGCCAAAGTTTGCACCTGTCCCATTCGGTCCAGCGGCCCTGAGATCGACCTTCGGATTTCCTGAGTCTGTGACGGCGCTTGCGCTACTCGAGTTGACTTGAATGCTCGTTTCCGGGCCGCCCGAAATTGTGATTTTGCTCGTATTGCCTGAACCTTTCATGTCGAGGGCGCCACTGACACTGGGGTTAAGCACCAGCAGCGGAATGGGGGCGTTCGACATAACCAGACCGCACTTTGCTTTTGCGGCAACATCGACGGTTCGCGAGGCGGAGACCACTCCGGCAAAGTAAACTGGCACCCTCTCCGTAACGACAATCTGGACGTAGGGGTGAGTCACTGCTCCTGACGCATCACACACGTCTCCATGATTCGTCGGCGTGCAGACGGGGACACCTGAGACCGAACCGGGGAATGTGACTGCGATATTGCTGGACGCAGAACCAGAGACGAGACCGGTTCCGTCGTATCCATTGAGCTTCGCGTACTTGCATGGCGCTGCGGTCTGATGATCGGTGCAATCGAAATCTGTTCCGGCAGTGAAGCCGCTGGAGGAACTTGGGGTCGAATAGAGCATGTCCATCACAGCCGCCGTACAGGCGGAGTCGGCAGCGCTCTGAGCCGCCTGCTTGTGAAAATACAGCCCGCCGTAATCGACCGCAAAGGCGACAATTCCAAGCAGAAAGAACCCAAGCGCGAGTACTAGGAGAATCATGGTCTGACCGCGCTCACCGCATCTGCCGCTATGAAGCTTGCTCCAACGTCCAATCAATCTGTGGTTCATAAGGCACTGTCCTCAATAAGCGATTCGTCCCTCGGCGGCTGCGTGGATCGTGGGAGGAGTCCAGCCCAAAGAGATATACGGTTTATATGGATAAGTAACCGTCACCTGCACACGATTGGTGACGCTGTTGTTTCCGTCCAGATAACACACGTTGACGGTCATGCCAGACAGGTCATGAAACGCAAGTCCGGCGATGTAGCTTGTAACCACCGTCTTTACGCCCGCAACATTGGTCGCGCAGTCAGACGTCGCGCCTGTAGTTGGTCCGCTTGCAGCGGAAGAGTTGCTCGCACCGTGGACGATTGCATATCGAACGCCCGACTTCGCCGCATCGGCCATGAGGTTGTAGGTATAGACGAGCATTGAGAGTTCCCAAAGCCAGAAGCAGGTGACGAGCACAATCGTCGTGGTCAGTGCAAACTCGATCAGAGCGCTGCCGCGCTCGCGTTTGGACGCAGTTGTACCGCTCTTGCCGACTCCGTTCAGTTTTGCCATGACAGGTGCCTCAATTCATGCCTCGCACCGAGACGTGGCGCTTGAAGGTGCAAAGGACGTTACCTCCACTGGTTGAACATGCAGGGCTGGCCAGCAGAGCGATTCCGAAAACTTTGCCTGGAACGATGGGGCGAAACTGGTAGTTAATGTCCACACGATGCAGCACGAAGCTTGATGGTTCAGGGTCGGGATCGGGATTAGGAAAGCTCGGAGCTGTTCCCTTCCCGGTGGTCAAGCACTTCGCGGTGCCGGTTCCTTTGCCATTTGTGCCGATCGATGCGGTGCAGACCCTGACGAACGCGCTATTGGGGGACGCGAGCGCTCCAGACAGGTCTTGCACGGTCAGATCACTTACGGGGTGGTTGCTAGATGATTCCACGGGTAACGAGTGGCCATGGGGCGTAGCAGAGCCGAGTGTGGAGTATTCCGCCCCACTGCGTACGGCTCCCGTGAGGTTCACCATGACAACGTAGAAATACCCGAAGTTGATGGCGTTTAAGACGAGCATGATGAGAAGCGGAATCGCAAGCGCCGCCTCAATCAGCGATTGTCCAGAATCAGAATTGATGACTGACGAGCGTTTGATGACCATCGCCAGAACCCCCTGCATGCTCGATTACTAGGTGACTGAAGTACATGGCCTGAAGGACAGAGGCGATAGCCGCCTTTAGTGCAATCGTATCCCGTAATTTCTGGTCGTCAATCCCTCAAATGTGAGTTTTTGGATTTGCGGCCCAAATTGGTTCTTATTGGGCGCGTGTGCAAAAACATGCAGCATTTCAGGGCGATTCACACAACGTGCAGGGCTATCCGTTTCCTGCGACTACGCTCTTGGTCCTCCGGGAGTTCATGCCGGGGTACACGAAAAAGCCCACCTGGTAAAGGTGGGCTGGAGAGTCGTAGGGGCACGGTTTTCAAATCATTCTTCCGTTCCCTTCAGCTTGGTAATCACCGCGAGATCTTCGAGCGTAGTGATGTCGCCTTTGACTTCGCCGCTGGTGGCGAGTTCGCGCAGGAGGCGGCGCATGATCTTTCCGGAGCGGGTTTTGGGTAGCTGTTCGGTGAAGCGGATGTCGTCAGGCTTCGCCATGGCGCCGATTTCTTTGGCTACCCAGGTACGAAGTTCTTCCTTCAGAGCAGCGCTGGGCATCACTCCCCCTTCGAGAGTGACGAATGCAGCAACGGCTTGTCCCTTGATGTCGTCCGGGCGCCCTACAACAGCAGCCTCGGCGACCTTGTCGTGCGCAACGAGGGCGGATTCGATCTCCATCGTCGAGAGGCGGTGGCCACTGACATTGAGCACGTCGTCAACGCGCCCCATGATCCAGATGTATCCGTCCTTATCGACACGAGCACCATCCCCGGTGAAGTAGACGCCGGGAATGTCAGACCAGTACTGCTTCACGTAGCGGTCGGGGTCTCCGAAGATGGTACGAGCCATGGCAGGCCACGGTTGCTTGATGACAAGGTATCCACCTGAGCCGAGCGGGACCTTCTCTCCACTGCGATCTACTACCTCGGCAATGATGCCGGGGAATGGGCGAGTGGCAGATCCGGGCTTGGTGGGAATAGCACCCGGAAGGGGCGAAATCATAATGGCGCCGGTTTCAGTCTGCCACCAGGTATCAACAATGGGGCAACTGCCCTTTCCGATGACCTCTCGATACCACATCCACGCTTCAGGGTTGATCGGCTCGCCGACGGAGCCGAGTAAGCGAAGGCTACTAAGATCGTGGCGATTGGGGTATTCGTCTCCCCACTTGATGAACGTTCGTATGGCCGTGGGTGCGGTGTAGAAGACGCTCACCTTGTACTTCGCAATGAGCGCCCAGAAGCGGTCGAGGTCAGGATAGTTCGGCGCTCCTTCATACATCATCGTGGTCGCCCCGTTTTGCAGTGGGCCGTAAACGATGTAGCTGTGTCCGGTAACCCAGCCGATATCGGCAGTACACCAGTAAATATCGTCTTCCCTGAGGTCGAAGATCCACTTCGTCGTGATGTACGTCCCGACACCGTAGCCGCCAGTAGTGTGCACAATTCCCTTGGGCTTTCCAGTTGAGCCGGACGTGTAGAGGATGTAGAGCGGATCCTCGCTGTCGAGCGGCTCGGCCGGGCAAGTAGGAGACGCCTTGGCCACAACATCGTGCCACCAATGATCTCGCCCTTCCTGCATGTTGACCTTGGCTCCCGTGCGCTGATAAACAACAACGCTTTTTACTGTGGGGCAGCTTACGAGGGCTTCGTCGACGGTATCCTTCAGCGGGAACTGCGAGCCGCGACGCCAGGATGCGTCCTGCGTAATCAGCATGCACGACTTTTGGTCGTTGACGCGATCCACGATAGCGTTTGCGGAGAAGCCTCCGAAGATGACGGAGTGTACGGCTCCGAGGCGGGCACAGGCGAGCATAGCGACCGGGAGCTCGGGAACCATGCCCATGTAGATAGCGACACGATCACCTTTTTTGACTCCGAGATCTTTCAGTGCGCTGGCGAAACGCTCGACTTCGGCGAGTAACTGCGCGTAGGTCAGCGCTCGAGTGTCGCCGGGCTCTCCCTCCCAAAGAATGGCCGTCTTATTGCGACGCTCGGAAGCAACATGTCGGTCGAGGCAGTTGTAGGAGAGGTTCACCTTGCCACCAACGAACCACTTTGCCCATGGAGCTTCCCAGTCGAGAACCTTTGTCCAAGGTTCAAACCAATGCAGCTCTTGAGCGATGTTTGACCAGAAAGCCTCGGGATTCTCGGCGGCTTCGGCGTACAGGCGCTTGTATTCATCAACGCTCTTGATATGGGCCTGCGCTCTGAACTCCTCAGCTGGGGGGAATACGCGGTTTTCTTGCAGGATTGAGTCGATATTGACGCTATCTGCGGGACTGATGTTCGCCATTCGGGCTGCTTCCTCCATTTGTGTAGCGCGGGATAGGAACCCGCTGAAGTGGTTCAAATGTGCGCAGGCGCTTACTGCTCGAGCGTTGAAATATCTCCGATCTCCTGGCCGGTCTCCTTGGCCTTGAGAAAACGCCTCATGATTTTGCCCGATCGAGTCTTGGGCAATTGCGTTACAAACTCGAGAGCGGACGGTGTTGCAATAGGTCCGAGTTCGCGGCGGACATGTTCAATCAAAGCAGCCGACAACGCGTCGCTTGCTTCGTGCCCAGAACGCAGCAGCACAAACACCTTGATGCATTCGCCACGCATCGGGTCAGGTAATCCGATGGCAGCCGCCTCACCCACAGCGGGGTGAGAGACAAGAGCAGATTCAACCTCAGCGGTTCCGATACGGTGGCCTGCGACATTCAGAACGTCATCGGCCCGGCCAATGACGGCGATGTAGCCCAGATCGTCCTTCATCGCCACGTCACCGGTGACATAGCAACCCTCAATCTGCTTCCAGTCGCGCTCATAGCGAGCGTTGTCGCCCCAGGCAGTGCGCATCATGTGAGGGAACGGACTCTTCAGAACAAGGCGTCCACGCTCGTTGGCTGGAACCGAATTGCCTTCGGAATCGACCACGTCAGCCAGAACTCCGGCGAGCGGGATGCCAGCCATTCCGGAGCGATAAGGCATAGTGACCGGAGTGCCGAGCGTGGGGCCGCCAAGCTCGGTCTGCCACCAGTTATCGACGACGTAGCCCCATTTGCCATCTCCAGCAAGATACGTCTGAGCCCAACGCCACGCTTCCGGGTTGAGTGGCTCTCCGGCGCAGGCGATAACACGCAACGAACTCAGGTCGTGAGCGGAGGGAAACTGCTCGCCGTAGCGCATGAACATGCGAACAGCAGTCGGGGCAGTGAACATCTTCGTCACGCCGTAGCGCTCGACAATCTCCCAAGCAATACCGGGGTTTGGCCAGTCGATAGCACCTTCACGGAAGACCGTAGTAGCACCGGCGCAAAGCGGCCCGTAGACAATGTAGCTATGTCCTACAACCCAGCCTATGTCGGATGTACACCAGAAAAGATCGCGAGGGCTGACATCGAAAAACGTACGCAGGTGATAGGTGATGCCCACCATGTAGCCGCCATGTACGTGAACCACTCCCTTGGGGCGTCCGGTAGTGCCGCTGGTGTAGAGAATGAAGAGCGGGTCCTCCGCATCCATTTCCTGCGCGGGACTCTCGGCAGAGAACTTGAGCAGGTCGTAGTAGTTCACTTCTCGAGCGCTGGTGGGCTCGTAGTTTTCACTTCCTCGCGGGACAACAATGACGTTCTGAACAGTGTCGAGGCCATCAAGAGCTTCATCCACAATGGGTTTCAGCGGCACAGTCCTGCCACGGCGAACACCGGATTCACCTGCAATTACCACCTTTGCCTGCGCGTCGGTAATTCGGTCGCGTAACGCTGTGTGCCCAAGTCCGGCATAAACAACGGAGTGAATGGCCCCGACTCGAGCACAGGCGAGCATGGAAACTACGCCCTCAATTGTGAGCGGCATGTAGATTACAACGCGATCGCCCTTCCCTACTCCGAGCGAGCGGAGGCCATTGGAAAAACGGCAAACCATGCGATAGAGCTGCCCGTAGGTGACCACGCGTTCGGAACCGTCTTCGCCGAGCCAAATGTAAGCAACGCGGTTGAAACGGTCGCTCTTTGCATGGCGGTCGAGGGCGTTGAGGGTGATGTTGGTCTTGCCACCTACAAACCATTTGTGGTGAATGCCATCCCACTCGCGAACCTTGTCCCACTTCTTGAGCCAGGTATAGCTCTCGGCTTCCTGAGCCCAGAAGGCTTCAGGATCCTCGATGGAACGCTTGTACTCGGAGAGATAGTCCTTGACGATGGCGTCGCGCTTCACGACTTCAGGCGCGTCGTAGGAGTATGCCGGAGAAACGACGTCCGACTTGACGGGACTGCTCATGAGAACACTCCTTTAAGTTTGACTGCCTAGGTTGAACGGAGTTGCGAAGATCAGAATGCTGAAATGTCCCCCACCCCTGGGAGACAAATCTGAGCCGCGATCGCGTATGCCATCCAGATTTCTACGCCGATCAGCGCGTTCGGCATCATATCAAATCCAATGAGCAAAGCGGATTGCAGGTTCGAGTCTCCCGCGTTAAGTCAAGAATGAATTGGGGACGGCGTTGGAGACGGAGGAGGCCTTGGAATTGGCCGGCAAACTGGAGTACTAAGTAAGAAAGCTTAGAGTCAGGGCACCCGAGCTATCCCGAGTTTCGTTTTGGAGTTGCCTAGTACCACCCCAACCCGAAATATTTGAAAAGTTTCCTCTAGCATCCAGAGCTAGAGTCTGTAATCATTATCACAAGCAGAAAGTGATGTGAGTCACTTCCGGAAGACACCGGTAGACCAAGTCACGTCACTGTAGGGAGGGTGAGTTGGGATCACCATACGGCTTGGAACTCGTTGAGAACTGCCTGATATGTAAGCTGCGTACTGACAGCTTCTTCTGCGGTCTCCCCAAGGCGTCCCTGGAAGCCTTTGAGAAAATCAAGTTTACTGCTGCCTATCCTGCCGGAGCAGTTTTGTTTGTCGAGGGCCAGGCGCCGCGTGGCATTTATATGTTGTGCAAGGGGCGCGTAAAACTCTCAACGACCTCCAGCGATGGGAAGACACTGATATTGAAAATTGTGCAACCGGGTGAAGTCCTGGGACTGCATGCTACGGTTTCAAACACTCCGTACGAAATCACGGCTGAGACGGGTCAACCTTGCCAGTTGAACTTCATTAAGCGAGAAGATTTTCTTCGGTTCCTGCAGCAGCACGGCGATGCTTGTCTGAAGGCGGCACAGCACTTGAGCCGCGATTGCCAGTCGGCCTACCAACAAATTCGTTCTCTGGGCCTCTCACACTCAGCGCCGGAGAGACTCGCTCGCCTGCTGCTCGAGTGGTCGCATGGCGAGGGCGCCGACGAAGCTGGAATGCGGATCAAGGTCGCACTCACGCATGAAGAGATTGCTCAGATCATCGGCACTTCCCGCGAGACGGTCACGAGAACACTGGCCGACTTCCGGAAAAAGCAGATTGCTGTGTTGAAGGGTTCGACCTTGATGATCCGAAATAAGCCGGCGCTAGAACGGTTAGTCGGAGCATAAACTTTAGCTTTGCAAAAAAGAAAACTCGCCATTTTGGCGAGTTTTCCCGTTTTGGCACACTTTTTAAACGTTGAATTTCTCCGCAGTAATGAAGACCCTCCCTGCTGATTTCTTCAACAATGTAGCGATATCAAGCAATTTGCTGTTGCACTATGCAGCATGCACAGCAAATTCGTGAGTCATACAGCACGAGATGAAGTGACGCTTATCACAGAGATACTAAACATACAGGTACATTGTTGCTGGCATCGGATAGCCGAACAAAATATTTGGGTTGGCGAAACGATGAGAGATCCCGCTGATGCGGCCGATGTCTAATTGGACCGCATAGCATGTCCGAAGCCACAGGCTCCGGCACGCAGTTTCACTTCGGGCGAAGCAAAATACTTCGTCTGCTGAAATGTCAGGCAGTTGGAAGAGCATAACGCTGGAGATTACCCCGGCGGAAGTATGTGTGATGTGGAATTCGGGCGCCCTTGATGCCGGAGCCACTGCACGCTCGACCACAGCGGCGCGAACCGCTGGCCTGCGTGAAGGTGATCAACGAAAGATCGTGATCACCGAGCGACTCTGTCTGTAGTTCAATCCCGCCTAGATCCCACGCCAAGTGTAAAGAATCCGACTGACATGGATATGCCAGCCGTTAGCGGTGCGGAGATCTTATGAGCAAGGCAATTCTTTACGATGCTACCCAATGCATCGGCTGCAAGCAGTGCGAGACCGCATGTGCCCAGCAGAACGAACTCCCCTACGATGACAAGGTCGCAGCGGAATCCGTTCAATCGGACCACAAATTTACGGTTGTTCTCGCGAATAACGACAAATATATGCGTCGGCTGTGTATGCATTGCGAAGAGCCGGCGTGCGCTTCCGCGTGTCCTGTGGGCGCCCTGCACAAGACAAAGGACGGCCCGGTGGTTTACGACGTCTACAAATGCATCGGTTGCCGGTATTGCATGGTGGCCTGTGCATTTGGTCAGCCCAAGTATGAATGGGGCAAACTGAATCCACGCGTACGCAAGTGCATTATGTGTCCCGACCGTGTCGCGAAGGGACTTCCGACGGCTTGCGCCGAAGCTTGCCCGACGGGCGCGACCAAGTTTGGCGATCGCGATGCTCTGATTGCGGAAGCAAAAGATCGTCTCCGTCAGAATCCCGACAACTACGTTCCGCATATCTATGGTCTGAACGAAGTGGGTGGAACATCGGTTCTGATGCTCTCCTCCGTTGCGTTCGAGTCCTATGGACTTCCCTCCTCAAAGAAGCTGGGTGACACGGCGATGCCGGATTACACGTTCCGCATCCTCTCGAAGATCCCCGACTTTGTTCCGCTATGGGCGTTGGTGTTAGGCGGCGTTTATTGGATCACGCATCGCCGCGAGGCAGTTTCGCTGGCTGAAGGAGACAACCAGCAGGGAGGTACGAAATGAAGATTAAGTGGACCTTCTGGAAGGTTGTTTTCTGCATCATCATGGTCCTCGGCCTGTACGCAATGGCAGTGCGCTACAGCCAAGGATTAGGCGCAGTCTCAAACTTGAATGACACATTCCCGTGGGGAATCTGGATCGGCTTTGACTGCCTCTGCGGAGTGATGCTGGCCGCGGGTGCCTTCGTCGTAACCGGCACAGTCTATGTTCTCAACGTAGAACGGTTGCACGTTATTGCACGCCCCGCAGTGCTTACCGCATTCCTGGGCTATGTTCTGTTCATTGTTGGCTTGCTGGTTGACCTTGGCCGTCCCTGGTTCATCTGGCACCAAATACTTTACATGAACGTGCACTCGGTGATGTTCGAAGTCGGTTGCTGCGTCATGTTCTACACGACGGTGCTGGCGTTCGAATTCTCAGCCGCAGTGTTGGAACGCTTCAACCTCGAGAAGCCGTTGAAGATCGTCCGCGCCTGCATGGTGCCGCTGGTCATCCTCGGCATCCTGCTCTCGACACTGCACCAGTCCTCACTGGGCTCCCTCTTCCTGATCATGCCTGAGAAGCTACACCCATTCTGGTATTCTCCGGCGCTGCCGTTCTTCTTCTTCATTTCGGCCGTGTGCGTGGGATTGGCAATGACGATCTTTGAATCGTCTGTCAGTTCGCGTGCATTTGGCCGCGCACTGGAGTTACCAGTTCTTCAGGAACTCGGCGCGATTCTGTATGTCTCGTTGTGGGTATATGCGCTGCTGAGGTTCGAAGACTACTACCATCGCGACCAGCTACGCGCGATCTTCCATCCCAGCTACGAAGCCTATTTCCTTTGGGCCGAATTGCTGATGGCGCTGGTGATTCCTTTGTTCCTTCTCTCGTTCCGCAAGGTGAGACTGAGTGGCACTGGTCTGTATGTGGCCTCGGTCATCTCGCTGCTGGGATTTGTGACCAACCGCATGAACGTGGGCATTACGGGACTTGAGCGGTCGGCGGGGATTCACTATGTCCCGAAGTGGACCGAAGCGATGATCACCGTGATGATCTGCGCGATGGGATTCTTCATCTTTGCGATGTGCGTTAAGTACCTGCCCATCTTTGAAGATGAGCATCAGGCAGTTCCGTTGAAGGCACAGAAGAAGGCCCTTGATGGAGCTACCGACGCAGAGCCTGAGCCTGCGTTGGCTGACTAAATACGGTGCGGGAGTGCCCGTAAGCACTCCCGCAATTTCACTGGAGAAACCATGCTTCAGCGTCTCGAATCACGAGTCAAACACGTCAGCACCAAATTGCTCGTGTTGCTGTTGGCGTGCCTCGTCTGTGGTTCGGCATTGCTGGGATATATCAACATCCGCCTGCACCGGCACGATCTGGAAGAGGTATCACTGGAGCAGGCGATAGAAATCAGCGACTTCGTTCGGGCCAGCACCACGCATTCGATGATGTCCAACGATCGCGAAGGCTTGAACCAGACCATACGCGAAATCGGCAATCATAGTGAGATTCAAGGCATTCGAATAATTAACCGCAGCGGCCAGGTTTCATTCTCAAGCGATCCTCGGGAGGCCGGAACAACCCTCCAGATCAACAGCGCACAGTGCCTTGCATGTCATCAGGGCAACGGCAATCCAATGCTCCGCTCACGCTTCCGAATCTATGAGGCAGAAGGCGATAGCGGCAAGCACCGAGTACTTGGCGTAATTACGCCGATCATGAACAAGCCCGAATGTTCAAACGCAGCGTGCCACGCGCATCCCCCAACGCAGCACGTGCTCGGCATTCTGGACACTGGGCTCTCACTCCAGCACGAAGATGCAAGTCTCGCACAGAGCACGATGTGGGTGGTCATTGTGCTTCTGGTGGGAAGTGCATTTGTCGCGCTGCTTGTGTGGCTGGCGATTCGCACCGTGCTGCACACTCCACTGAAGCGCTTGCGGGAAGGCACTGAACATCTCACGCAGGGCGAACTGGGCTATCAGATCAAAGTGGAGTCCGCCGATGAGCTTGGTGCGCTTGCTATAGCGTTCAACAGCATGAGCAGCCAGTTGCAAGCGGCACAGCGCGAAATCACAAGCTGGGCACACACTCTGGAACATAGAGTTGAGCAGAAAACCAGCGAGTTGCAGAAAACTCAGCAGCAGATGCTACAGGTCGAACGCATGATTGCAATCGGCAAGATGTCAGCAGTGATTGCCCATGAGATCAATAACCCGCTGGCTGGCATTCTTACGTATGCGAAGCTACTGAAAAAGTGGATCGTACGCGGGATCGTCAGTGACGAGCAGAAGAAAGAGTCGGTCGAGTCACTGGACCTGATCGCGAGTGAGAGCAAGCGTTGTGGGGAGCTGCTGCAGAACCTACTCTCCTTTTCACGCACAGCTCCCATGAACATTAGCCTCTCGGATTTGAACATGGTGATCGCAAGGACGATCCGCCTGGCCGAGCACAAGGCTGAGATGAGCGGCGTACTGTTGCAGGTTGATTTAGACCGCAATCTGCCGCCACTGCAGTGTGACGCTGCGCAACTTGAGCAGGTGGCACTCGCGATGGTGATCAACGCTATCGACGCGATGCCGCACGGGGGAAATCTATGGGTCTCAACCCGCGTCCTGCCAGGTGGCGAACAACTAGAACTACAGGTTAGAGACGACGGCGTGGGTATTCCGCCGGAAATAATGCCACAGATATTCGATCCCTTCACAACGACGAAAGAAGTCGGCAAGGGTGTTGGACTGGGGCTTGCCGTTTCAAAGGGGATTGTGGAGCGTCACGGGGGGCACATCGAAGTTACTTCCGAACTCGGCGTTGGAACCACTTTCCGGATCATATTGCCAGTGCGCGCGGGTCAAACGAGCCAAGCGCGGGCACAGGCTTCAACCGGCGCGTAAGCACGGCGCGCAAGCGCGGGAGCGGGAAACGTGAGCGAGATCAAAGGTCGTTTGCTGATCGTAGATGACGAGTTGAGCGTTCGGGATTCGCTGAACAAGTGGTTCCGCGAAGAGGGATACGAAGTTGGCACGGCGGAGAACGCAAGCGAGGCTCTGTTGCGCCTTGCCGAGCATCCCTGGGATATCGCATTGCTCGACATCAAGATGCGCGGGACGGATGGAATCGAGTTGCAAAAGCGAATTCACGAACTCGATCCGAACCTGATTGTGATAATGATGACCGGCTACGCTTCGGTGGAAACAGCAGTCGCAGCACTAAAAAACGGTGCATATGACTATGTCACGAAACCACTCGATCCGGATGAGATCGCGCATTTGATGCAGAACGCATTGTCGCATCGAAAGGCGCGAGAAGAGAACGTGCGGTTACGCGAGCAGGTGGATGCGGCAGTACGTCCGGACAACATGGTTGGGCAGAGTGCCGCGATGAAGCGGGTGTTTGAGGCTATCGAGACGGTTGGACCGACAGATGCCACCGTACTCATTACAGGCGAAAGCGGAACGGGCAAAGAGCTGGTGGCGAGAGCCATTCATTTCGCAAGTCCAAGACGCTATCATCCATTAGTCGCAATTCACTGCGGTGCCTTGACGGAGACGTTGCTTGAGAGTGAATTATTCGGACACGAAAAGGGAGCGTTTACCGGGGCGCAATATCGCAAGAAGGGCAAGTTTGAGGTAGCCGAGGGCGGCACGGTCTTCCTGGACGAGATTGGCGACATCAGCCTTAGGACGCAAACCGATTTGCTGCGCGTGCTGCAGGAGCGCGAGATCGTGCGCGTCGGTGGAAATACATCCATCAAAGTTGATTTTCGGTGTGTCGCCGCAACAAACAAGCCTCTGGAGCAGCAAATCGAGGAGGGGCGTTTCCGCCCAGATCTCTATTACCGACTGAATGTATTCCGCATTGAGTTGCCGCCGCTTCGCGAGCGCCGCGACGATATTCCTTTGCTAGCCGATCACTTTGTGCGTAAGTTCTCGCGTGAGATGAACAAGAAAATCTTGCGGGTGAGCCCGCGCGCCATGGATATGCTGCAACAGTACAACTGGCCGGGAAATATCCGCGAACTGGAGAATGCAGTCGAGCGCGCAATGGTGGTTTCTCAGGAACCAGAGCTGCGCGAGCGCGATTTCACCATCCAACCGCACGCTACTACTGCAACGCCTCTGATGGAATCGCGTTCGCTGGACGATATAGAAAAGAGCCATATTCTCCGAGTTCTGGATGAATGCGGCGGCAACCAGACACGGGCTGCCGAAATTCTGGACATTGACCGCGTCACGCTGCACCATAAGTTGAAGAAGTATGGCTGGAGCAAGCAGGCATTAGCTGCGTCTGAGACTCGATGAAGGTTTTACAGTTACTTCCCATCGGGGGACCACATGAACCGATGCTCGACTGGTTACGCTCAGAACTCTCCGAAGCGTTCCAGATTCGGTGCGAGATTCTGAGTCCCCCGTTGCGGCCCGATTTCGCATTCCACGTCGAACGTGGCCAGTACCACTCCAGCGAACTGCTGGGGAGGATGCAGCAGTACACGACATGGAAGACCTGGCGCTTGCTGGGCGTGACGCCTGTCGATCTCTACATTCCTATTCTGACCTTTGTATTCGGGGAGGCTCAGATGGGTGGCAAGTGCTCCGTTGTCTCTTACGCCCGCCTCCGGCAGGAGTTCTATGGCCTTCCTACGGACACGAACTTGCTCGCACGCCGGTTGCTGATCGAATCAATTCACGAACTGGGCCACACGCTAGAACTCCACCACTGCGACGACTATAGCTGCGTGATGTCGAGTTCGCATGCGGTTGAGTGGATAGACCTCAAGGAACATACATTCTGCGAGGATTGCGCTGCGAAAGCCCGTGCGACACTTAGCAAATAGGTACTCGCCTCCGGATACACATCTCTGCAAATTTCGATGTTCAGTGAGCAAGGCCGTGAATAGTACAATCGGCCTTTCTGACAAACTAGACACTTCTAGCTGAGGAGCGCTGAACTTGATTGTCGCCGGAGTGATGAGTGGAACCTCTGCCGATGGCGTCGATGTTGCTATCGTGCGCCTGACCGGACGAGGACTTCGCACGAAGTTCGAACTCATACAACATTCCTCATTTCCCTACCCTTCGGCCGTCCGCAACGCGGTGCTCAACGCAATGAATGCTCAAGACATCGCCGTCAGCGAGTTGGCGAGGATGAACTTCCGCCTCGCAGAGATTTATGCGGAGTGCGTGAAATCCACGCAGACGCAGGCCGGAGTTGAGTGTGAACTGGTAGGGTGCCACGGGCAGACAATCTATCATCAGGGCACGCCTGCGGAGTATCTAGGACAGCAGGTTGCATGTACCTGGCAAATCGGTGACGGCTCGGTGCTTGCTACCCGACTTGGAATTCCCGCGGTGACCGATTTTCGTCCTGCCGATATGGCAGCAGGCGGCGCCGGCGCGCCATTGGTTCCCTTTCTCGACATGATCGTCTTCCGGCACGCTCGAAGAGGAAGAATCGTGCAGAACATCGGTGGGATCGGAAACCTGACCGCCATCCCCGCAGGAGCAAAGGCTTCCGAGTTGTGCGCCTTCGATACTGGCCCGGGAAATATGGTCATCGATGCGCTGTGCGAAAGGCTCTTCGGTGTTCCCTTCGACGACGGGGGCAAGCTGGCAGCACAAGGGAAAGTGCTCGACGATCTGCTCGCAGAACTGATGCAAAATCCATTCTTCCACCGCTCTGGGCCGCGAACCGCCGGACGTGAGGAATTCGGGAGAGAGTACGTCGAGGAATTTCTGCGGCACTGCGGTGATGCGGACAAGCATGATGTGATCGCGACGGCTACGGCGCTAACGGCGAAATCAATTGGGCACGCCGTGAGAGATCTGTCGCGAACTGCGAAATATCACGATTTGTTTGCTTCGGGCGGTGGGACTCAGAATCACACGATGATGGAGATGCTTCGCAGAGAACTGGGTGAGCTTGGAATGGAGGTCAAGACGACCGACGCTGCCGGAGTGCCCTCGCAAGCGAAAGAGGCGATCGCATTTGCGGTACTTGCATATGAGAGTTGGCACCGCAGGCCGTCGAACGTTCCCGGAGCGACTGGAGCCGCTCGAGAGGTGATCCTTGGGAAGGTGAGCTATGCGTAGGTTCACGCTCGCCCTGGCGGGCGTCGTGCTCTGCCTGGGGATGAGCTCGTGCTCGGATCGTAAGCCCGATGCGAACACAGCGGTGATGTTGATTGAGAGCGCTCCGCTGAATCTGGATCCGCGAATCGGCACCGACGCTCAGTCCGAAAGAATAGGAGAGTTGATCTTCGAGGGCTTGGTCCGGCGCGATGAGAACTTTGAATTGCAACCACGCCTTGCCGAGAGCTGGGAGATTTCCGATCCGCTTACTTACGTTTTTCACCTTCGGCGCGAAGTGCACTTCCACAACGGGCAGCCGCTCACATCCGCAGACGTGAAATGGACGCTGGATTCTTTGCTGAGCGGGAAGATTCGGTCTGCGAAAACAAATGCATACCGCTACGTAGATCGCGTGGAGGCTCCTGACGCCAACACGGTAGTGATCCGGCTCAAGGAACCCTACGCGGCGTTGCTGTGGAATTTGTCCGACGGAGCAATGGGGGTTGTACCTGCAGGTTCGGGGGACGAACTCGGACATCACCCGATTGGGACAGGGCCGTTTCGATTCGTGTCCGAGGCTCCGGATCGCGAAGTCGTGATCGAGCGCTATGACCAGTACTGGGGCGACAAGGCGGAACTCGCGCGAGTGCGATTCAGTGTTGTTCCAGATGCTACGACTAGAGCTCTTGAGTTGCGTAAAGGTTCAGCCGACGCGGAAATCAATGCACTGCCCGGAGACACTATTCCAGTGCTGGCGCAGCAGAAGCAGCTCGTTGTAGAGCGCGCTCCCGGCACCAGCTATCAGTATGTTGCAATGAACCTGCGAGATCCCATTCTGAAGAATGACCTTGTGCGGCAGGCGCTGGCATATGCCATCGACCGAGAGACTCTGATCCACTATCTCTGGCGAGATATGGCGCGGCCTGCAAACAGCATCCTCCCGCCTCAGCACTGGGCGTACGACAAAAATGCCAAAGACTATCCGCACGATCCGGCGAAGGCACGCGAATTACTGGACAAGGCAGGACTGCACGCGGACTCTACTGGAGTGAGATTTCGTCTGGTGATGAAGACCTCCACAGACGAGAGCACGAGGTTGCTTAGCGCCGTACTACAGCAACAGTTGAGAGAAGTAGGGATCGCCCTCGACATTCGAAGCTACGAGTTTGCGACCTTCTACTCAGATGTGACCAAGGGCGCCTTCCAGCTTTATTCCATGCGCTGGGTGGGGGGCAGCAATCAGGACCCGGACATTTTCGAAAGTGTTTTTGAGTCGTCGAGCGTGCCACCAAATCGATCTAATCGCGGGTTCTATTCAAATCCTGAGGTTGATCGGCTCGTTGCCGAAGGGCGGCGCACCATAGATGAGAAGCAGCGCGCACAGGTCTATCGCCAAATTCAGGAGATACTGAATCGCGACCTCCCGTATGTAAATCTCTGGTGGGCCGACAACGTACTAGTGCACACGCGAAGGCTGCAGAACATACGCCTAACGGCCGCGGGTAACTACGACTTTCTGCGCTACGCAACACTGCACTGATGAGAGTGTACGTACTCACGTTTTAACCTTAGATTTGATCTAGCTACTAAAGATTTGATCTAGCTACTAAGGCTTTGCAGTAGAATGATCGCAACATGGAGGATGGCTTGCCGAAATTCGAAGACTGTCTCCAAAGACTGGAAGCAATCGTCAAGGAAATGGAACGTGGGGATCTTCCTCTTGAACAGTCATTGAAGCTCTTTGAAGAAGGCGTAGCGCTTTCAGGCGCGTGCCGCAAGGAACTCGAAGAAGCAGAAGGAAAGATCGAGATCCTGATGAGGCAAAACGGGAAGTTGAAAGCCGAGCCCTTCGGCGAGTTGGAAATTAAGTGACGCGTTAGCAAGACCCTTCGCGGCTTATAAATCAAACGGAACGCAAGACCCTTCCGTCACCTATCTGTAAACCAGATGGAGTGTACATCTACGGGAGAGAAGAATGCCGTCACCTGCGGTTGTAGTCGCTCAGAAAGACCCGAATGTCACAAGACATTTGGCAGACGAGCTCCATACACATTTCTCGCGCATTGTAGTGGCAAGTGACGCGCTGGAATTGCGCAACCTCTTGCTGCGTCATCAGGCTCAGCTCGCCGTAGTGGACCTAGAGTTACTAAACGTCGAAGAAGTGCGCCAGCTAGCACACGCATTCTTCAATTTGTCGATTGTATGTACGCATCGCGCGCCTGACGAACGTATGTGGACGACGGCACTGGAAGCGGGAGCCGTGGAACTGTGCGTACCGCAGGATGTCCGCTCGATACTGCGCGCCTCGCGTACGGTGGTGAAGCCTCCACTGACGGTAGCCGCCTAAGAGTTGCTCAGCCCTGCCGCCCGGCAGGGCCTTTTGCTGGTGTGTGTTCCCATAACAGTGTGGTAGCCGAGCGGCTAAGTGGCTGGTACACTTTTAGCGTCCATGTTGAAAGAAATTCTGCTCCAAGGCCAGAAAACTGCCGACGCGGCGCTGGAACGTTTGTTACCGGCCGCCACCCAATACCCTAGCTCCATCCATCAGGCTATGCGCCACAGCGTCTTTGCCGGAGGTAAACGGCTTAGGCCGATTCTGTGCATGGAAGCCGCACGAATGGTCGCGGGAACCATGCCCGACGGTGTGGATGAACTGGGTGCAGCGATCGAAATGCTGCATACCTATTCGCTGGTTCACGACGACCTGCCAGCACTCGACAATGACGATCTTCGCCGAGGGCGGCCTACGTGCCATAAGGCTTTTGGCGAAGCGACAGCCATCCTCGCAGGAGATGCCCTGCAAACACAGGCATACGAGGTGATGGCGCGTCTGAAGTGTCCAGCCGAGGCGCGGGTGCGCATCATAGAAGAGCTGGCGCATGGCACAGGAACAATTGAGGGCATGATCGGTGGACAGGTCGTAGACCTGGAATCTGAACACGTCCGCCCCGACCTGCCTACGCTCGAATACATTCACCGCGCAAAAACCGGAGCACTCATCGTCTCTTCCCTTCTGACGGGCTGCTATTATGCCGAAGCTAAGAACGTGGAAGTCCAGCGTGTGCGCGAGTTTGGACGCTCGGCAGGACTAGCCTTCCAGATCGCGGACGATATTCTTGACGTGACACAGACGAGCGAACAGCTTGGCAAGACCGCAGGCAAGGATCTTGCGGCAGAGAAAGTCACGTACCCCGCACTGTTTGGGCTGGAGAAGGCCGAGGAGATGGCCGCACAGTTGATCCGGAGTGCCTGCTCGACGCTGGACAGTTTCGGCGAACGCGCAAATACTCTCAAGGAAATCGCGCGATACTTGGTCGAGCGAAAGAAGTAGACTTATTCAGCCTATAGTGCGTGAGGTGCTTCCAGATGAGCGTTATCGACGAAGTTCTTGCCTCGAATGCGTTGTACAAGGAAACGCATGACGCCTCACTGTATTCTCCAGAACCGAAGCGCAAGCTCGCAGTCCTGATGTGCATGGACACGCGACTTGATCGTCATGCTTTTGGGATCGATTTTGGCGACGCACATTTCATTCGTAATGCAGGCGGCATCGCGACGGACGATGCAATCCGGTCATTGCTGATTTCGCATTACATGCTCGGCACGCAGGAAGTAATGGTGATTAACCACACCGATTGCGGCCTGCAGAAGGCTACAGAAGACGAGATGCGGGATCTGATTGAGTGCAAAGCAGGCAAACCGGCCAGCTTCCCCATTCGGTTTTACGCTTTCAAGGATGTCGCCAAGAACGTGCGCGAACAACTGGAGCGCCTAGCTTCGCACCCTTGGATCCGTAAGGAACTGGTGATCCGTGGATTCGTGTACGACGTAAAGACCGGGCACCTTACGGAAGTTCCATGGAAACACTCCGGCGAACGATAGAACACGACAGCCGGACACGAACTGAACGCCCGCAGACCTTCCCCCACTGACCTAGACCAGCATTTAGCTCTGGCCCGCCTAGTGTCTCTTGGCGAGAGCTGGACCGCGCTGGGCGGTCCAACCCGAAAAGGCTATTTGAGGACGAGTTCGCGTCGCTCGCCGGGCTGCATCTCCCAGAGCTGGAAGTGCTGGGATTGAGCCGTGGGCTGTAGCTTGTGAGGGTCTCCGGTAAGCACCGGGAAAGTTCCAAAGTGCATTGGAATAACCACCTTGGGCTTTAGCAGCTTGCAGGCATATTCTGCCTCGCGAATGCCCATCGTGAAGTGGTCCCCCATTGGGAGCAGGGCAAAGTCGGGGGCGTAGAGGTCATGGATGATCTGCATATCGCTGAATACTGCCGTATCCCCCGCGTGATAGAGCTTCAGCCCATTGCTGAACTCAAGGACGTATCCACAGGCCTCGCCACCGTAGATGAATGAGCCGTCACCGTCATCGATGCCGCAGGAATGCACAGCATGAACCATGGTGACTTTCACGCCATCAACTTCTTGTGTGCCGCCCTTGTTCATCGGGGAGATATTCTTGGCACCCCTTTTCCCAAGCCATGAAGCGAGTTCATAAATCCCAATGACCTTGGGTTGGTGTTGAAGGCAGACATCAACTGCGTCGCCAATGTGGTCACCGTGTCCATGCGTGCAGAGAAGCACATCGACTTTCTTCTGACGTTTCTCCGATTCCGGGCACTTAGGGTTCCCCTTAATCCAGGGATCAATCAGAAGGGTCTTGCCTTCCTCGGTTTCGATTCTGAATGTGGAGTGTCCCAGCCACGTAAGATAGATCGGCATCTTTCACTTTCCCCTATCGATTGTTGGTTGCCTGCGAAACCGCGGCTGTTGCTAACGCGTTTCGGAGTCCTTCCAGTCGCGGTAACCACCCGCAAGCGATAGAACATTACGGAATCCCATACGCTGAAGCATATAGGCTGCGAGCGCGGAACGGCTGCCACCGCCGCAGTAGAGCACAATCTTGCGATCTTTGTCGGTCGTGACCTGATCGATGTTCATTTCGAGCACGCCACGGGCAATGGTCGCGGCACCGGGAATAGTTCCCTGCCGCCAATCGTCGGGCTCGCGTACATCAACGAGCGAGAAGTCTTCGCCCTTAGACTGCATGTCGCGCAACTCAGAAGCTGAGATTTCGCGAACGTCGCGTTTCACTTCCTTCACCAACTCCTGAAATTCAGGCATCGCCATGGTGTTTATCCTCCCAGGCCCAACATTTTAACCCCAGCGCCGCAACAGAGTTCCATGCCAGCGGCTGGCCTGATGATAGAATCCTCGATGCGGTGGGACTGCGTCGGGCCGTTTGGAGATAACGATTCTTGCCTCCCCCGACAGGCGTTTTCCGGACACATCTGAATGTCGAACCTAGCTCACACACAAGACGAGCGCGAGGACGCGTCGAAGCGCATGGAAAGCTACCTGCTTGAGGTAGCTGATGCCGTGAACACGACGCTCGACTTGGAAACCCTCATGCACCGGGTGGCTTCGATGGTGCGTCGCATCATCAAATACGACGTATTTGCCATTTTGCTGCTGAACGAGCGTCGCCAGGAGTTGCGTATCCGCTTCCAGGTCGGCCACTCGCCCGAGGTCGCAGAGCGGATTCGCGTTAAGGTGGGTTCCGGTATTACCGGGTTGGCGGCGCAACGCGGCGAACCTGTGCTGGTAAACGACGTACTTAATAATCCCGAATACATCGAGAGCGGTGCCAAGGTTTTGTCAGAGCTGGCCGTTCCTCTGATCGTGAAGGGTCGCACGATCGGCGTGATCGACGTCGAGGCCTCCGAAAGCAACTTCTTCACGGAAGAACATCGCAGCCTGCTGATGCTTATCGCATCGCGTGTGGCGATTGGCGTAGAGAATGCACGTCTCTACACCCGCGTGGCGCGACAAGCAAAACAGCTTGTTCTGCTGAACGAAATAAGTCGGGAACTCACATCGATTCTCAATCTTGACCAGCTCTTCAAGCGGATTGGCGACTTGCTGTTGCGGTTGATCGACTACCAGATGTTCTCGATCCTCCTGCTCAATGCCAAGCGAACGAAACTGCAACACCGGTTCTCGCTGCGCTTTAAGGAAAGCGTCCAGCTAAAGCACGAGATACCGCTCGGGCGCGGGCTAGTGGGTTATGCGGCGGAGCAAAATCGCGCCATCGTGGCTCCAGACGTAACTCGCGACGATCGGTATATTCCGCTCAATCCGGAAACAATGAGCGAACTGTGTGTGCCTCTGGTGTACAAGGGCGAGGTAATCGGTGTTCTCGATCTCGAGCATACGAGACGCAACTATTTCACCGAAGAACACGCACGCGTAGTGAAGACGTTGGCCGCGCAGATTGCGATCTCGATGGAGAACGCACGACTGTACGAAAAAGTCGAGCGGCAAGAACATCGTCTGGAAAAGGATTTGCTACTCGCCCGCGAATTGCAGTACCGCTTGCTGCCGCAAAAGGTTCCGGTATTGGAGAAAGCCGATTTCGCTGCGCGTTCGGTTCCGGCGCGCACAATAGGCGGCGATCTTTACGACTATGTTCCGTATGCAGGCACGCCGTTCACAGCGCTTGCGATTGGCGACGTTAGCGGCAAGGGCGCACCTGCGGCCATTTACGAGGCACTGGTGAGCGGCATCCTGCGTTCCGAAGCAGCCGAGGAACCCGGTGCGGCAGAGATGCTTGCGGCAATCAATCACTCGCTTTGCGAGCGCCCCATTGCTGCGCAATTTGTTTCGATCATCTACGCCCTCTGGAACGACGATAACCACACATTGCGAATAGCCAATTCCGGGCTTCCGCATCCTTACCGCTGCAAGAACGGCAAGGCAGAGCGCGTGGAAATCAGCGGAATACCTCTTGGCCTGTTCAACACGGCAGAGTACGATGAAGTTACGTTTCGCACGCGCCCCGGTGAAGTCTACCTGTTCTTCAGCGACGGCATTCCGGACGCGCAAAACGAAGCGGGCGTTGCGTACGGCATGAAACGGCTGGCACGCGTTCTGGAAACCCACTGCAAGGAATCGGCAAACAACATTGTGAATGCCGTCTTCGAGGACGTTAACGAGTTCGTGGGTAACGTGGAAGCGTTCGATGACCAGACCGTCGCGGTGCTGAAAATCAAGGAAACGACCAAAAAGAAGTGAAGATTCGCAAAACCTCCCTCGAGGAGCGTCCCCCGGCTTTTACCTTTGGCGGCAGAAAGCAAGGCCGCACACTGCTCTGCGACGAGATTGAAATCGAACGCCTGGCGAGGCGTTTCGGCACACCGTTGTATGTTTACTCTGCAACCGCCATTCGTGCGCGGGTTGAAACCTTCCAGCGCGCTTTTGCCAAGCAATCACACACGATCTGCTATTCGGTTAAAGCTAATTCGAACATCTCGATCCTGCGCTTGCTTGCTTCGATGGGCTGCGGCTTCGATGTGGTTAGCGGAGGCGAACTACAGCGCGTCGCGCTGGCGGGTAAGCATGCAGCTGAAAACGTGGTCTTCTCCGGCGTGGGCAAGACGGCTGACGAGATGGACCTAGCTCTCGAATCACAGATTTTGCTCTTCAACATCGAGAGCGAAGCCGAGTTGAAACTGCTGGGCGCCCGCGCTGAAAAGCTGAAGAAGACGGCCCGTGTTGCGTTTCGAGTGAATCCCGATGTGAAGGCATCGACGCATCCGTACATCAGCACAGGGCTGCGGCAGCACAAGTTTGGCGTGCCCATCGCTGAGGCGCGTGAACTGTATCGCAAAGCATCTGAATTTACATATCTCGATCCCGTTGGCGTGAGCGTGCACATCGGCTCACAAATCACCGACGTCAAGCCATTTGCCGAAACGATGGAGCGAGTGTTGGCGCTCGTGCGAGATCTTACGGCGGATGGTCTCAATATCAACTTCGTCGACGCAGGTGGCGGGCTGGGAGTTAGGTACGAGAAGTCGAACAAGCCCACGAGCTATACCGAGTTTGAACGTAGTGTAAAGGCTTATGCAGCGGCGTTAACCACACCCTTGCGTCGCACAGGATTGCATTTGCTGCTGGAACCTGGGAGGTCGATCATCGCTCCGGCGGGCGCGCTTGTGACTCGCACTCTGTATTCGAAGGAGAACGGAGGGAAGCAGTTCGCAGTCGTCGATGCGGCCATGAATGACCTGATTCGTCCCTCGCTCTACGGTGCCCACCATGAGATCGTGCCGGTTACCCCTCGCAACAAGAAAAATGGCGTGATGGACGTTGTGGGGCCGATCTGCGAGACAGGAGACTTTTTCGGACGGGACCGGGAGCTACCTCCCGTTGAATCTGGCGACCTGTTGGCAGTGCTTGATGCAGGTGCTTACGGCATGAGCTTGTCGTCGAACTACAACACTCGCACACGTGCTGCTGAGGTTTTGGTAGACGGAAAGAAGGTGCGTCTGGTGCGCAAGCGCGAATCGTTCGAGGACCTAGTCAGAAACGAAATATAAATTAAGAGAATTGCTGGATTCCCAGGGTGACGTCGCGTGCTTACTCTTGCACCACGATGTCACCCGATCCGTTTCAGCCGGAAGAAGCTTCCCCCACAGCCTGCACATGGTGTGGTGATCAGTTGGGGAGAACCGAATTGCCACAGCACAGCAAAGGCGTGTTCTGCTCGCGAAAGTGCGAGATCGAAGCCAAGTTCTGGCTATTTCAGGAATTGTGTGCTATCGAGATCACGCATCCTCGCGAACCTCGTGACATGGGGGACGGCGGCAACCTGTAGATGCGCAGCTCAGTTGCGCAACCAATCTGACTCATATATCACGCGTCCACCAACGATCGTGAGTTCCACGGTCACATCCTGAATACGTGCTGGCTCGATGGAAGAGATGTCCTCGCTGAGCAGGACGAGGTCGGCCAACTTACCTGCCGTGATGCTTCCCTTCTCCTTTTCCTGAAATTCTGCATAGGCCGATCCGAGTGTGTATGCCTCTACAGCTTCTGCTACGGTTAGCTTTTGCTCCGGATACCAACCCTCGGGGTGGCGCCCATCGGGAGTAGCGCGCGTGACTGCCGCATGAATGCTACGCAGCGGCTCAAAAGGCGCAATTGGCCAGTCGGTGCCGAAGGCAAGCCGCACGTTGTGTTCGAGCATGGTTCGCCACGCGTATGAGTTCGCTAGAATTTTTGCGCTTAAGCGCGAATCAATCCAACGGCCGTCGTCAACAGCGTGGTACGGCTGCATTGAGGCTACAACGCCTAGCTCGCCAAATCGCGCAAAGTCTTTGGGTGCTACGTGCTGTGCATGTTCAATTCGAAAACGGCGGTCGCGATTCTGCGGACTAAGTTCTGCGACTAAGTCGAGTACGGCTGAGACTGCGCGATCGCCAATCGCATGGATACACGCCTGCATGTTTGCTGCGTCAAGCCCACGTAACTGTGCACGGATCTTGTCCATGGGAATCATGTCTTCCCCGAGCAAGCCAAACGTGTCAGGCGCGTCCAGATAGGGATCGAACATGTAAGCAGTACTGGAACCGATGGAGCCATCAGCAAAGGCCTTTACCGCTCCGAGTCGTAGCCATGGCGATCCGAACGCACGTCTCAACCCGAGTCTGGCCTGATCTTCCCACATGGCAATCGGCGGAGCAGCGTAGATCCGGGTCGTTAGCTCACCCATTTCGGCGAGTTCGGAAAAGGCACGGAGGTCCTCATAGGAGGTCTTCATGTCCTGCACGCTCGTGACGCCCGATTGGGCTGCATGAGCCATCGCTCTTCGTAGGGCGGACAGCCGCCGCTCGTGAGACATTGGCGGGACTTTTGCAAATGCAGGCACCATCGACGCATCTTTCAGAATGCCAGTAGGTTCCCCCTCAGCATCGCGAAGAATCTCACCGCCGGGAGGATTTGGCGTTTGGCGAGTGATGCCAATAATCCTCAGCGCAGCAGTGTTCGCCAATGCCATGTGAACATCCATGCGCATTACGAGGACGGGAACATCGCCTGATACCTTGTCGATCAGGTGCCGCGTTGGGAGTTCGACGCGCCTGTTTTCGTTTCTCGCCCAGCGCTGTTCGTCCCATGAGCCTCCAGTGATCCACTCTCCGGGAGGCGTCACCTTCGCACGTTGCTCTATGCGGGCGGCAAATTCTTCTGCGCTGCTGCAATCGCGTAGATCAATGCCATCAAGATCAATTCCACCCGTACTGAAGTGAACATGTGCATCGTTGAATCCGGGAAGGAGCAGGCGACCGTGAGCGTCAATGACTCGGGTGTGCTGGCCGCGCCAGCTATCCACTTCTCTTGCAGAACCGACAGCTACAATGCGTTCGCCGACGATGGCAACCGCTTCCGCTGCTGGTCTTGATTGGTCGACGGTGCAGACACGTGCGTTGGTAATGATGAGTTCGGCGGTCACGCCAATAGTGTAAAGCCCGGCCCGCCTGAATGCTTTCTACCGCTGTCCCCACTGGAGTTTGTTTCGCAATACATCGAAGAATGGACGCCGCATACGGAGAAGCTTCACGCGGTACTCTGCTCTGCGACACTCGATGATGTCTCCTTGAGAAACAGGAGTACCGACCTGGCCGTCAATGCTGAGGACTCCATCAGCACCGCTGTCAAGACGAGCAGTAATGAATGACTCGTCACTGACAACCAGTGGACGATGCGTGAGGGAATGAGGGCAGATCGGTGTGAGCACGAACGCCTCTACGGTCGGGATAAGAACCGGACCTCCAGCTGCCAGTGAATACGCCGTCGAACCCGTGGGAGTCGAGATGATGACTCCATCGGCTTGATATTCCACGACGCGCTCGCCATTCAGACACAGACGAAAGCCAATGAGGCGCGCCACCGTGCTTTTGATCACCACATCATTCAAAGCGCGATAGCGAGCGATCTCCTCTCCATTGCGTACCAGCCTGCAGTCGAGAAGTGAACGGGTTTCAATCGGGCAGCGTCCCTCCACAACAGCCTTCAGGGTCGCATACATCTCATCGAGTCTGACTTCGGTCAGGAACCCGAGAGACCCCAAGTTCACGGCGAGCAGCGGAATTTCGGCCGGTCCTATAGCTCGCGCGGCTGAGAGCAGCGTTCCATCACCACCAAGCACGAGGATAAATTCGGGCGAGTACCGCGCCAGTTCCGAACGAGGAACGACAAACTCGTTAGTCTCGTATGCGGCCGTCTGCTGATCGATGTAAACGCGGTATCCCTGGGCGGCGAGCCACCTCAGAGCTTCCGGTACGATGTCGGCCAGCTCCGGCTTGGCTGGTTTCGAGACGATGGCGGCGATCTTCACAGTGATATTTGTACTCCACTCCGCGGGAGTGAGAAAGATGCGTGTAGAAGGAATTCGCGATTCCCCTCTGTGCCAAGAATCGGCGAATCGATGACGTCTATGTCATATCCCCCGAGTGAGGTCACGGCTGCGCGCACCTTGTCTACGGCTCCGAGCTGAGCTTCCTCGCTACGGACGATTCCTCCCTTGCCGACCGCTTCGCGCCCGACCTCGAACTGTGGCTTAACAAGCAGAACCAGCTCTCTGCGAGGCTGTCCTTTATCGGAGAGTGCGGCGGCGATCACGGCTGGAAGCACTTGTGTCGCGGAGATAAAGGAAACGTCCATGGAAATGAACTCGATCGTTTCCGGCACTTGTTGCGGTTCCAGATAGCGCGCGTTGGTCTTCTCGAGTAGCCGTACGCGGGAATCGGCACGAAGGCGTGCGTCGATCTGTCCATAGCCTGTATCGACAGCCAGGACGCTTGCGGCACCGTGCTGCAGCATGCAGTCTGTGAAACCTCCAGTCGAAGCTCCCACATCCATGCACGCGGCACCAGACAGTTGAATATTCCAATGCTTGAGTGCTGCTTCCAACTTCAACCCGCCGCGACTGACATAACGCAGATCACTTCCAAGCAGACGAATCGCGCAATCTTCAGCAACAGACTGCCCAGACTTCGTAACTTTCTGTTCATTCACAAGCACGCGACCAGCAAGAATCAGGGCTTGCGCTCGCTCTCGCGAAGGCAGCAATCCTCGCTCAACCAGAAGAATGTCAATTCGCTTTTTCAAGACTCCTTAGTCTCTCACGAGAATGTCTGACAAAGATTGCGACGAGAATGATGCGATTTCTGCGTCGCACCGCAGATAGTGCAAAGTGGACCAGAGCCAAATATTACAAGCCTCTAGCAAACTACTGCGCAGTTTTCCCTTCGTGATTTCCACAATTGTGTTGAAAGCTCTAGGGCAGATCGCGCTCGGAATCGAGAGCGAATCTGCCCTGTGAGCAAATCCAGAGTAGCACCTGGATGTGTGCAGTTTGGAAAAAGCCGCATGAACACTGGGCCATTTCGAGGTTCTCCAAGGTTTGTCACTGCTATTTCCACATTTGTGTTGAAAAGAGCGCCAGACGCATAAATGGAGCGAAAGTGCAACTCAGAATGGCCGCACCAAATTCAGTGCAGATTGGAGAAACCCGCATGGATACTGGCCAATTCGCGTTCGTCCGAAGGTTCCCCACCGGTATATCCACATGTTTGTTGAAAACATTGAGAATTCAAAGCTAGCCGCACACCCAACTCTCAACGTACTTAGGTTAGAATTACAAAGCCTATTCCAATGCTAGCCAAACACCCCAAAGCCGCCAAAAGAGCGAGCACGAAGCCATTTTCGCTTGTGCCAGCCGAAGCTCAACGATGCATGTATCAAGCACTAAGCACGATGAAGACACGCGTGCGCAGCAAGGCATTCGCATGTGAAGTGTTGGAAATCGCGGCATGCACGGCGATCGATGATCAAGATTCAGTGATACTCGGTTATCCTGCGCCGGGTGCTCTCAAGATGCGTAAGCATGCGAAGATCGCGCGCGCAGCGGGCAAGCCGTTCACTTCTGCAGTAATTGCTGCAGTCGCAGATCTAGTCGAGAACCCGAGGGCAACTGCGCTTATTTGCGCAGGAAAACTCGGCAACACTGTGGCTGCACACAAGGACTACCGCAACGCCTTCGAGTTTGCGTCTCGGCACAAGCTTCCCATCCTGTTTTTGATTTCCGAGGAGCTGCCACCAAAGCGCCCCGAGACCGATCTGCGTGTACTCTCCGCCGAGTTTGGAATTCCAGCATTCAGCGTCGACGCAAATGACGCGATCGCCGCATATCGAGTCACCACAGAAGCTTTGCATCATGCTCGCCATCAGCGCGGACCAAGTATTCTGGCTTCACTGCGGATCGGCGCTAACAAGAGTGCACTTGAGAACCTGCGCGACTACATGGTGCGGCACGGCAACCAGCCGTTCTAATTTCCCCTGGCCCGCGTCAAATGAGGAATCCAATCTTCACCTTTCGTAACACGACAAAGCCGGCGGCGTGTAGTCATATAGTTCTCATGTTGCGGGCAGTATCAGTTAAATTCATCCCCTTGGCTGTGGCATTCCTGATCGTTTGCGTATTTGTCCTGTCCCTGGCAGCCGCATCAACCGTCGTTCACTCCGGAAACACCTGCAGACAAACTCAGGCGACGATTCTGGGCACCTTACTGCGCTGAATCGCAGCAAAATGAAACCGCGCTGCCAGAGCGCGGTTCGTTGTCAATCCTGAAGAAGATTTATCAATAAATTGTCACCTGGTCGGCGGGTGGTTTCAAGCGAATCACCAACTCTTGTGTTGCCTGGTTGATCTCGATGTCCTCGCCGTAGGTCTGAAAACGTGGGGCGAGCACCTGCAGGCGAAGTGTGCCATACGGGATGTCGTCGATAGAGGCCTTACCCTCCTCATTCGTTTTCAGTTGAAAGCCGTCTGAGTCCTGGGTGCCGTCTTTGCGGAGCGAGTGGATTACTACGCTGGCATTTTTGATCGGCTTACCACTCGAATCCCTGAGCACCACAAAGCTCAATTTGCAAAACTGTTCGGGTGCTTTCTTCTTCTTATCGGCACCTGCAAGCAACAGGGGCACAACGAGCAGCGCTGCGATGAGAACGGTGAAACGGAACCTCGAAAGCATGAGAGTATCTCCCGGCCAGAGCACGATGCTGGCAAGTAGGTGCCAGTTCTGGTGTGTTCCATTGTAGTCAGAGACCCGGATAGCGCAACAGATGCCGTTTTTTCCGGGCTGGCCAGAGTGGAAATGGCGATTTCTGATAGGCTTACCGAACGCTAAATATCAGCTCTGATTCTCCATGAAATCTGAGTGAATTACACTCAGAGTGCTTGACACCTGCCGCTCGGAGACGTTAGATTAGCACTCGTGTGGCAGGAGTGCTAACAATCACCCTCCACGGGTGCTGCACCTGTCACTTGGAGTCGCGGCTTTCACCGCACCATTTTTCTTCCGAATCCTGAAAGGAGTTCCGAATGGCAACAGCACTCACAACGAAGCTGACACCGTTGCATGACCGTATCGTCGTCAGCCGTATCGCAGAGGCGGAAACGACCCGTGGCGGAATCATCATCCCTGATACCGCAAAAGACAAGCCGCAGGAAGGCGAAGTGATCGCAGTCGGCAAAGGCAAGTCCAACGATGAGGGCAAGGTGTTCCCGCTGGCTGTGAAGCCGGGCGATCGCATCCTGTTCGGCAAGTACGCTGGAACCGAGATCAAGATCGACGGCGAAGAGCTGCTGATCATGCGCGAAGAAGAAGTTCTCGGCATTCTCGAGAAGTAATTGTCGCGGCAGCAGCCGCCATCATTCAGATTCCCTTCACCAATACAGGTGGAGCAGAACAAGATTCCGATAGGAGCTTTAAGCAATGGCAAAACAGATTGTTCACGGTGAGGATTCCCGTCAGTCTATTCTCCGCGGCGTCAATGTCCTGGCAGACGCAGTTAAGGTCACGCTTGGACCGAAGGGCCGCAACGTTGTTATCGAGAAGAAGTTTGGTTCCCCGCTCATCACCAAGGACGGCGTCACCGTCGCCAAGGAAATCGAGCTGAAGGACACGCTTGAGAACATGGGCGCGCAGATGGTGAAGGAAGTCGCCAGCAAGACCAGCGACATCGCCGGCGACGGCACCACCACCGCGACCGTTCTGGCACAGTCGATCTTCCGCGAAGGCGTGAAGACCGTTGCCGCCGGCGCGAACCCGATGGCTCTGAAGCGCGGAATCGAGAAGGCCATTGTTGCCGTCAACGGTACTGTGGACAAGGAAGGCAACCGCGTTCCTGGCGCTCTCGACAAGCTGAGCAAGCCGGTTGACCGCGAAGAGCTGATCGCCCAGGTGGGCACCATTTCCGCCAACAACGACGAGACCATCGGCCACATCATCGCTGAAGCGATGAAGAAGGTCGGCAAGGACGGCGTGATCACCGTGGAAGAAGCAAAGACCATGGAGACGCAGCTTGAAGTCGTCGAAGGCATGCAGTTTGACCGTGGCTATCTTTCGCCCTACTTCGTGACCGATGCCGAGCGCATGGAAGCTGTTCTCGACAACGCCGTTATCCTGATCCACGAAAAGAAGATCAGCAGCATGAAGGACCTGCTGCCCCTGCTCGAGCAGGTTGCGAAGAGCGGCCGTCCGCTCGTGATCATCGCCGAAGACATCGACGGTGAAGCGCTTGCGACCCTGGTGGTCAACAAGCTGCGCGGCACCCTGAACGTTGCCGCCGTCAAGGCTCCTGGCTTTGGCGATCGCCGCAAGGCCATGCTGCAGGACATCGCGATCCTGACCGGCGGAAAGGCCATCACCGAAGACCTCGGCCTGAAGCTCGAAAACATCACGCTCGCTGATCTCGGCAATGCCAAAAAGGTCACCATCGACAAGGACAACACGACCATCGTCGAGGGAGCCGGCAAGGCAGAGGACATCTCCGGTCGCGTCAAGGAAATCCGTGCGCAGATCGAAAAGACCACCAGCGACTATGACCGCGAAAAGCTCCAGGAACGCCTGGCGAAGCTCGTGGGCGGTGTTGCAGTGATCAAGGTCGGTGCAGCCACTGAGACCGAAATGAAGGAAAAGAAGGCTCGCGTGGAAGACGCAATGCACGCAACCCGCGCTGCGGTCGAGGAAGGCATCGTTCCGGGCGGCGGCGTTGCCCTGATCCGTTGCATTCCGGCCGTGGAAGCTCTGAAGCTGGAAGGTGACGAGCAGATCGGTGCCAACATCGTAAAGCGCGCCCTGGAAGAGCCGCTGCGCCAGATCGTTGCCAATGCTGGTGAAGAAGGCGCTGTCGTCATCGGCAAGATCCGCGACAACAAGGATCAGGCGTACGGCTACAACGCCCAGAGCAGCCAATTCACTGATCTGGTCAAGGCCGGCGTCATCGACCCGACCAAGGTGACCCGCACCGCCCTGCAGAACGCAGGATCTATTGCGGCCCTGATGCTGACCACGGAAGCCCTGATCGCTGAGATTCCGGAACCGAAGCCAGAGCCTGCTGCGCACCCGGGTGCGGGCGGCATGGGCGGAATGTACTAAGCTGTAGAAAGTTGCAGAACAGGAAGCCCCGCCCGAGAGGCGGGGCTTTTTGCGACCAGAGCCGAGTTCCAGACATCCTAAAAAGAGGAAAAGTGACTACAGTCACAATTCTGAAGTCAGGATTGGGTGTATAAGCAATTTATGCAGATCCGCAGACTCATCTCGTCAGCTTTGCTCCTGGCCGTGCTCTTGGCACCGGTCCTGGGGCTGGCGATTTGCAGGCCTGCACAGTCGAGTACTGACGATGGTTGCCCCATGTGCAGCCACAATCAAGATGTAGGCTGGTCCGCTGGACTGCCTTCGCACGCGCCAGCACCTCCAGCAATGCCCTGCTGCCAACGCAAGGCTCCCGCACCTGCCACTAGTGTGTCCGCCGCGCAGATCGTGCCTCCGGTACAGATCGCGCTGATGCCGGCACCGGCGTATTCTGCACAGCGGCCTGTCGCGCCTGCGTCGTGCACCGCAGAGATCAGCACGCCACCCCCCTTGTTATCACCGTTGCAACGCCTCTGCACTTTACTGATCTGAGATCTCTTCTCCGCCGCTGAGTTGCGCCCGACTTTGTCGCGCGCGCATGACTTTGCTATGCACGGAAAAGAGATAAGAAATGTTTAGAGAACTATGCTTGACGCTTGCACTCGCGCCAATGGCGCTGGCACAGGCAAGTACCTCGGGAAGCGCCCAAGGTAC
Organism: Koromonas humicola; assembly: GCF_059726255.1. Taxonomy (NCBI): domain Bacteria; kingdom Pseudomonadati; phylum Acidobacteriota; class Terriglobia; order Terriglobales; family Koromonadaceae; genus Koromonas; species Koromonas humicola. Next base: position 1,542,884 of record NZ_AP040873.1, on the reverse strand, counting down.
GAATCAGGACACTCAGCAGAGCGCGCAACAGGTCGCTACCGGGGCGGCTCTGCAAGCTAACAGTGAGCTCCGCCTGGAGGATGTTGTTCGCGAAGCTCTTGCTGCCAATCCCGGGCTCGGGCGGGCGGCATCACTGGTAGCTGCGCAACGAGCACATGTTTCGCAAGTGGGCGTTCTGCCCGACCCAAATGTAACCCTGTCATGGATGGGGGATCCGGTTCCATTCAAGGTGCAGAATAACGATCCGTCGAGCTATCGCGGACTCACCGTGATGCAGATGCTTCCGCTGGGTGGAAAGCGCGGATTGCAGCGCGAAGTAGCGCGTCGGGATGTTGCAGTCGAAGAGGTCTCGCAGAGCTCAGCACAACGAAATCTAGTTACCGAAGCTAGAGCAGCTTTCTTTGATTATTACTATTACGACCTCGCTCTGAAAATCACGGAACAGAATCATGAAAGGCTCCAACAACTTGCCGACATTACTGAGGGACGCTATCGAGTTGGCAAAGCCATGCAGCAGGATGTGCTCAGGGCTCGGCTTGAAATTTCCATGCTTCTTCAGCGGACGGCCACTCTGCGTCAACAACGCTCGGTGTCAGCTAGCCGCCTGAATACGTTGATGGGTCGTGCGCCCGACTCCCCACTGGCCGCGCCCGCCGAACCCGCTCACAGCTCATTGCCGCCAATGGATGCGCTCGCTCGAGAAGCAGAAGCAAACGACCTCATGCTCGCGCGCGAGAAGCGCATGAGTGAAAAGGAAAACGCCGCGCTAGCTCTGAGCCGCAAGGACGCAGTTCCAGACCTGAACGTCGGCTACATGTACCAGCAGCGTCCGGGCATGCCGGATATGCATGGCATGCAGTTCACGGTGAACCTTCCCTACCTTCATCGCGACCGTTACAAGCAGGAAGTGGTCGAGAGTGAGTTGCGCGTTCGCGCAGCAAAGCAGGGGCAGGAGGCTCGGCGCCTGGAACTGAGCTATGAGCTGAAGCAGGCGTACTCCGTGGCCGAAACCGCGAAGCAGATGCTCGACCTCTACGATCAGGCGATATTGCCTCAGGCACGGCTGGCACGAGATTCCGCGCAATCCTCGTACACAGTGGGCTCTGTTGATTTCCTCACGGTGCTCACCAGCTACACAGCTATCTATTCATACGAACTTGACTACTACCGTCAGCGCGCCGATTACGAAATCGCTATCGCGCGCATTCACGGATTTACCGGCGACATGGAAGCGCCAACCGGAACGGAGGCACACTAATGAATCCCAAAATTCGCACCATTGCCCGCCTGGGCGCTGTAGTAGCCGCCGTCGCCCTCATTGCGTTTCTTGTCTATGGGAAGCGTGCGGAATTACACAGCTCGCACACGGTCGCGCAGGCAACCGCGTCGACAGCGACTTCGGAGCCACAAAAGAAGATTCTGTACTGGTATGACCCAATGCATCCCGCCTATCACTCGGACAAAGCGGGCATCGCTCCTGACTGCGGGATGGAACTCGTTCCGATGTATGAATCAAAAACGCCATCGGAACAACCAACAACCGAGCAGGGACTCATCCACATGCCCACCACCCAGCAGCGTGCGCTCGGTGTGCGCCTGACCACCGTAGATGAACAGGACGTCAGCCGCACGCTTCGCACTTCGGGCGTAGTGACTGCCGATGAAACGCGCATTGGACACGTACACGTGAAGACTGCGGGATGGGTGGAGGAAGTTTACGCAAACTTCGTCGGCCAGCTCGTAAAAAAAGGCCAGCCACTCTTCACCGTGTATAGCCCCGACCTCGTCGCCACGCAACAGGAGTACTTGATCGCCAGGCGCGGGATGCAGGAGCTTGGGAAATCGCAGTACGAAGATGTGGCGAAGAGTTCGCAATCGCTGATGGCTTCCGCACGGGAGCGCCTGAAGCTGTGGGACATGACGGACAAGCAGATTGCCGAACTCGATCGCAGCGGCGCGGTAAGCAAGACGATCACCGTGTACTCGCCCGTAAGCGGATACATCACAGACCGCAAGGCTTTCCCACACACCTCTACATCGGGCGATACAGACCTCTATACGATTGCCGATCTTTCGCGCGTATGGGTGACGGCGGACGTGTTCGAAGCCGATCTCCCCTATGTGAAGGCTGGGCAAACGGCGATCATTCACTTCCCTTACGCGCCGGGAAAAGGTATCACCGGACGCGTTGCCTATACATTCCCCGTGCTCGATCCGCAAACGCATACGGCGAAGATCCGCATCGATGTTGCGAATCCAGGCATGGTGCTAAAGCCAAATATGCTCGCCGACGTGGAACTCAAGATTAACTACGGCCACCACATCATTGTGCCCGCCGAAGCAGTCCTCAATAGCGGCACGATGCAGACCGTCTTCGTCGCGCAGGACGATTCGACGTTTGAACCGCGTGCCGTCACGATCGGCGCAACCGTCGATGGCAAGACCATCCTGACTTCAGGCGTGAACAAGGGCGAAACCATTGTCCAGAGCGGCAACTTCCTACTCGACTCGGATACGAAGCTTAATGCTCCGATGAACATGGGAGGCATGAAATGATAAGCGCAATCATAGAATTCAGCGCTCATCATCGTGTCTTGGTGTTGATCCTTGTCGCGCTGGCCGCCGTGTTTGGCTATCGCGCGATGACCAACACCAAGCTGGATGCCATCCCCGACCTGAGCGATACGCAAGTCATCGTGTATGCCAAGTGGGATCGCAGTCCTGACATTATCGAAGACCAACTCACGTATCCGATTACGTCGGCGCTCCTCGGAATGCCGAAGGTAAAAGATATTCGCGGCTTTTCTGACTTCGGATATTCCTATATTTACATCGTTTTCGAAGAAGGAACCGATATTTACTGGGCGCGGTCGCGCACGCTCGAGTATCTGAACTCCATCACGTCACGACTCCCAAAAGAGGCGAGCATCGAGCTTGCAAAGGACGCGACTGCGGTGGGGTGGGTGTACCAGTACGCTCTCATCGACGACACGGGGCAATACAGCCTTGAGCAGATGCGGAGCTATCAGGACTGGTATCTGCGGTACTCGCTGCAATCGCTGCCCGGCGTAGCTGAAGTGGCACCTGTTGGCGGCTTCGTTCGCGAGTACCAGGTGAACCTCGATCCGAATCGTCTGCAGGCTTACAAACTTCCGGTGAACGCGGTCGCTGACGCGATCAGCAAGTCGAACAATGACGTTGGCGGACGACTTGTCGAGTTCAGTGGGCGCGAGTACATGGTGCGCGGCCGTGGTTACCTGCGCTCGCTTGATGATATCGGCAACATCGTTCTCATCAATAACGCTCAGAGCGGAACTCCCGTTCGTGTTCGCGATGTTGCGACGGTCACCTACGGTCCGGCGATGCGGCGTGGCGTCACCGATCTGGACGGCAAGGGCGAAGCCGTCGGCGGCGTGGTTGTGATGCGTGTGGGCGAGAACGCAGAGAAGGTCATTCAACGTGTAAAGAAGCAGATCGAGCTTGTACAGCCATCGCTGCCCAAGGGCCTGCGCATCGTGCCTGTTTACGACCGTTCTGAGCTGATCAATCGTGCGGTCGATAACCTGCGCCATACGTTGGTAGAGGAACTGATCATCGTCAGCCTGGTGATCCTGATTTTCCTGTGGCACTTTCCGAGTGCTGCGATTCCGATTATTACCATTCCGGTGACCGTGCTAATCGCCTTCATTCCACTTCAGCTTTCGGGAATGACGGCAAACATCATGTCGCTGGGCGGAATTGCGGTAGCGATTGGTGCAATGGTCGATGCCGCGATCGTTGTCGTTGAGCAGACGCACAAGAAACTTGAACACTGGCAAGAAGGCGGGCGCAAAGAGGATTACCGGCGCGTTGTGATCGATGCGGTGAAGGAAGTCGGTGGGCCAAGCTTCTTTGCTCTCCTGGTGATCGCTGTCTCGTTCCTTCCAGTCTTCGCTCTTGAAGCGCAGGAAGGCCGCTTGTTCAAACCGCTGGCGCTCACGAAAACGCTGGCAATGGTCATTGCTGCGTTGCTGGCCATCACGCTCGACCCTGCAATGCGCCTGATCTTTACGCACATGAAGGAGTACAACTTCCGCCCGAAGTGGCTGTCGCGAGTGACTAATGCGGTGCTCGTAGGCAAGATTCGGAGCGAAGAAGAGCATCCGATCAGCAAGCCTTTGATGAAAATTTATCAGCCGGTAGTCGAGTTCTCACTGGAGCATAAGTGGATTCCGATTACTGCCGCCCTGGTGCTGATGGCAGTGACCATCCCGGTGTACAACAGACTGGGATCGGAGTTCATGCCCCCGCTAGACGAGGGCACGCTACTCTACATGCCCACCACGACTCCGGGTATCTCCGTTGGACAGGCGAGTTTGCTGCTGCATGAGCAGGACCGAATTCTCAGCAGCTATCCGCAGGTAAAATCGGTCTTCGGCAAGGCTGGACGCGTCGAGAGTGCGACCGATCCGGCTCCGTTCTCGATGATGGAAACTGTTGTTGTGCTGAAGCCCCGAGATGAGTGGCCAGTTCAAGAACGCTGGTACACACATCACATGCCGCAGTGGACGCACTCGGTTCTGAGCCGCATCTGGCCCGACCGCCAAACGACCAATGAACTGATCTATGGCCCCGGTGGTCTCAACGAAGCACTCACCTTCCCCGGCGTTACGAATGCCTGGACGATGCCGATTAAGGGTCGTATAGACATGCTTACCACCGGCGTGCGGACCCCTCTCGGCATCAAGGTTCTTGGATCGAGCCTGGAAGAGATTGAGCATATCGGTCACGACGTAGAGCAGACACTTCACAGTGTGCCGGGAACGGCCAGCGTGTACGCCGAACGCACCACAGGTGGATACTTCCTCGACTTCGATCTGAAGCGTGATGCGCTTGCTCGCTACGGTCTCAACATCGATGATGCACAATCCGTCATCATGTCCGCCGTTGGAGGACAGACAGCTACGACCACGGTCGAAGGTCGCGAACGCTATGCGGTGAGCATCCGCTACTTGCGCGGATACCGCAGTGACTTGCAATCGCTCGAACGCGTGCTCGTGCAGATTCCTAACGGCGCCCAGGTTCCGCTCGGAGAGCTTGCGACGCTGTCCATGCGTACCGGACCTGGGATGATCCGGGATGAAAATGGGCGGCTGAGTGGCTACGTATTTGTCGATGTAGCTGGACGTGACATCGGCAGCTACGTTGCCGACGCGCAACGCGCGGTGAATTCGAAGGTCAACGTGCCCACTGGCTATCAACTTGTATGGAGCGGTCAGTACGAGTCGATTCAGCGCGTACGCGAACGGCTGAAGATTGTGCTGCCTATTACGATCTTTGCTGTGTTCCTGCTGCTGTACGCAAACACGGGCTCCGTCGTAAAGACATCTATCATTTTGCTGGCAGTGCCCTTCTCTGCAATCGGCGCCATATGGCTGCTGCATTGGATGGGTTACAACATGAGCGTTGCCGTGTGGGTCGGTTTAATCGCTCTGCTCGGAGTCGATGCCGAAACTGCTGTGTTTATGCTGTTGTACTTGGATCTCTCATGCGCAGAGGCGGCAGCGCGTGGCCAACTCTCATCATGGAAACAACTGCGCGATGCTATCGAGCATGGAGCTGTGAAGAGACTCCGTCCCAAGGTGATGACCGTTGCCTGCATGATCTTCGGACTTCTTCCCATCCTGTGGTCAACCGGAGCTGGTGCGGATGTCATGAAGCGCATCGCAGTGCCAATGGTGGGCGGAATCGTAACGTCGTTCCTGATGGAGTTGATCGTGTATCCACCACTGTTCGCGATTTGGAAGTGGAACTTCGAACTCCGACCTGCGATTCGACGCTCGGCGGCATTGAACGGAGTACCGGAAAACGAAATTGATCATGTCACGATGTAAGGCGTGATTCTCGATATTCAACAAGGTTGAACGATTCGAAACAATTAAAGGAGTAACACGATGAAAAAGATGTTTGCCTCTCTCATGCTTCTCAGTGCAATGGCGCTTCCCGCGCTCGCCGCACCGACGACCGTCACCGGACTGATCACTGACGATATGTGCAAAGCTGGTAAGCACATGATGCCCGGCAAGTCCGATGCCGAGTGCATTCGTGAGTGCGCAAAGCATGGAGCGAAGTTCGCGGTAGTCGCAAACGGAAAGACATACGTCCTCGCCGGCAAGACCTCTGAAGTCAGTGCACTGGCAGGCAAGAAGGCGACAGTGAGCGGCAACCTGAACGGAAATACGTTGACTGTAACTTCTGTGGCAGCCGCGAAGTAGTTTTCGTCATCTCAGTCAATTGAGGTGCAACGCCATCAGGCACGTTGGTGCTTGCACCCACGTTTCAATGGCGAAACGCAGTTCAGAGCTTGACTTTGCCCTGTGCTTTCGCTATCTTCATCACACTTACATGCGAATTACTATGACATCCCGGACAATGACAACAGGCACAACAACATGCCTGACACCGGGCGCATGTGAGTTCCGCGAAGAGATCAGCTAAACAAAACTGATTCGCACACTTCCAGAACCCATCGCCAACAGACGATGGGTTCTTTGTTTTGGTGGAAATCAAGGAGCGGTAATGATCGTAATGAAGTTCGGCGGCACCTCGGTGCAAGACGCTACCGCAATTCGGCGTGTCGCATCCATCGTCGCTTCTCGACAGTCGGAGCAACCAGTCGTAGTGGTGAGCGCGATGGGTGGGGTGACCGACAAATTGGTGCAGATAGCCGAAACTGCGGCACGCAGTGACCTCAGCGCTGCTCTTGCCCTGCTGGATGGTATCCGCTCCCGGCACGTGGCTGCAGCCGAGGACATACTCGGAGCCGGTCCCAGGTTGGAATATCTCGATGAACTGGATGCCCGGCTCGCCGAGTGCACGGGGCTGATCACGCAGCTCGCCGCACAGCGGTCGATCTCTCCCGCGCAAAACTCGCACATGCTTTCGTATGGCGAAGTGTTATCGAGTTCGTTAGTCGCCTCGGCATTCAGTGCACTAGGAATTTCCGCTTCGCTCGCCGACTCCAGAAAGTTCATTGTTACCGAGTCCCATCACCCCGCCGCAAACGTTCTTCCCTCCCAAACTCGCGCAAGGCTCCTCGAAGTGATCCCGCACGTAATCGAGCAGAACCTGGTCCCTGTCATGGGGGGCTTCATTTCGTCGAGCGAGTCGGGCGAGATTACCACTCTCGGTCGTGGTGGCTCCGATTATTCTGCGGCCATTGTCGGTGCAGCGCTCTCGGCCGACCGCATCGAGATATGGACGGACGTAAACGGCATTCTCACTACCGATCCGCGGATCTGTCCTAAGGCGCAGCGCATCGAGGAAATCAGTTTCCACGAAGCCACTGAGCTCGCCTGCTTCGGAGCAAAGGTGTTGCATCCGGCCACTCTGCTGCCCGCAGTCGAGCACGATATTCCGGTCGCCGTTTTGAACTCCCATAAACCAAACGAGGCCGGAACCATCATTCGCGCGGCTGCATCGCATGGGCCTTCAGCTTTCCGTGCCATCGCACTCAAGCGCAACATTTCGATTTTCAACGTGCGGGCACCGCGTCATGTTGGCTCACTTCGCTTTCTGGATGATCTCTTCAGCTTGCTGCGCTGGCATCACCTGAAGAGCGAGATCGTTGCCATCTCGGGTGCAACTGCATCTGTTGCGGTCGAAGGAAATCAGGAGCTATTGCGGTTGATCTCCGAACTTGAAGCGCTGGGCGAAGTTGAATTTCAGCCTGAAATGGCGATCATCTGCCTCGTTGGTGAAGACATTCGAGGCCGAATCGGAATCGCCTCCGAAGTCTTCAGCGTGATTGCCGCTTCCGGAGTCAACATCCGCATGATCGCGCAGGGTTCGACTGAAATTAGCGTCAGCTTTGTTGTAGAAGAAAAGGATGCAGTGAGATCTGTCCAACAACTACACCGCCATTTATTTGAGCAGCCTTCTTGCGTATCGTCGCGACCGTCGACGGCCTCGTGCGAAACGGCTCAAGCGTAACAACGGCAATACAACATTGGAGAAACACTTTGTCTACTAGCACCGCATTTGATCAGGCTTCCCCGGCTCAGGCTCCCGCTTTGAAGGTAGCCATTCTGGGATTTGGGACTGTAGGCAGCGCCGTCGCTCGCATCTTGAGCGATCAACCCGAGCACTCGCCACTGAAGCTCACGCACATCTTCAATCGCAATGTCGAAAGCAAGCGCGTTGATTGGGTCAACAATAAGGTTGCTTGGTCGAAAGACATCGAGCAGGTGCTTGCCTCTGATGCAGACATTGTCGTCGAACTCGTCGGCGGACTCAGCCCCGCACACGAGTGGATTACGCGCGCGCTGAAGGCGGGCAAGTCCGTTGTCACCGCCAATAAGAAGCTGATTGCGCAACACGGTCCGCAACTCTCGGCGCTCGCTCGTGAAAATAGTGCAGCGCTCGCTTTCGGAGCATCTGTTGCGGGTGGGGTGCCGGTCATTGATGCCTTGCAGGAAGGACTCGCGGGAGATCAACTCTATAAAGTTTGCGGCATCCTCAACGGAACCTGCAATTACATTCTTACCAAGGTCGAGCGCGAAGGTGTTTCTTTCGAAGAGGCGCTTGTGGAAGCGCAAAAGGCAGGCTTCGCAGAAGCCGATCCGACCGACGATGTAGATGGATATGATGCCCGCGCCAAGCTGGTCATCCTCTCCCGCATCGGACTGAAGGCTGTTGTCCAACCGGAGCAGATCCCATGCGTATCGATCCGCAGTCTCGACGCAGTTGACTTCATCTACTCGCACGAACTCGGCTGCACCATTCGACAAATCTCACGTGCCGAACGTCGCGACGGCCAGATCTATGCATCAGTTCAGCCCGCACTAGTGCCCATCGACTCTCCGATGGCACACATCACTGGGAGTCTGAACCTCGTACTTTCGACCGGTAAGTACGGCGGACAAACCGCCTTCAGCGGACATGGTGCTGGCGGTCACTCCACGGCTGTAGCGGTAGTTAGCGATCTGCTCGACGTAGCACGCGGACGTGCAGGCCATGCTCGTCCTTTCACCGCAGCCGACGAGCTTCCGGTAAGCGGGAACTTCTCCTCGGCCCACTATCTACGGTTCACCGTGCGTGATCGCCCGGGAATTGTAGCCGCTATCGCCAATGCACTCGCGAAGCACAAGATAAACATTGATGCCCTTTTGCAGAAGCCGGGCTTCGACAAAGACGCTCTTCCCTTCGTTGTCACAGTGGAACATTGCGGAGCCGAAGAACTCGAAAGAGCGATGGACGATATCCGCAAGCTCGATTTCTTGGTCCACCCGCCGTTGACCATGCCGATTCTTACGAAGGAGCTCTAATGCAACTGCGCTGTTTTAATGTAAATTGCTCGACCAAGCTGGATCTGCACGAGCCAGTATTGTCTTGTCCAAAATGCGGCGAGTTGCTCGAAGTCGAAGTTGATGAGCCAAAGCTTTCGGCTTCTGCCTTGAAGGAGATTTGGAGCGAACGTCGCCGATCGCGGGATCCCCGCGATATTAGCGGTGTGTGGCGTTATCGCGAATTCTTACCCGACTACCCGGAATCAGAAATCGTCACGATTGGCGAGGGCAACACGCCTCTGGTGCGAGGAAACAAAACGGCAACTTGGGCCGGAGTCTCCGACCTTCAATTCAAGCATCTCGGATGGAACCCCACTGGCTGCTTCAAAGATTTAGGAATGACGGTCGGCATGACCGAAGCCGTACACACGGGCGCCAAGATCGTCGCCTGCGCATCTACCGGAAACACCGCCGCCTCGCTTGCGGCTTATGCAGCACGTGCCGGACTTGTAGGACGTGTCTATCTGCCTGCAGGACAGGTTTCGCTGAACAAACTAGCGCAGGCACTCGACTTTGGGGCCGAGGTGGTAGAGATCGAAGGAAGCTTCGACGATGCACTGAACACTCTGCTGGAGAAGACTAGGGAAGGAATCTATTTTCTGAACTCAATCAATCCTTTCCGCATCGAGGGCCAGAAGACCACGATGTTCGAGCTAATGGATCAACTCAACTGGCAGGCTCCGGATTATCTCGTTGTGCCCGGAGGCAACCTCGGAAACTCAGCCGCGTTCGGCAAAGCGTTTGATGAACTGCTTCGTTTCGGATTGATCGAACGAGCGCCGCGCATGATCGTTGTGCAAGCTGCGGGAGCTAATCCGTTTGCACAGTTGTGGCGCGACAGCGCTGACGAGCTTTCGCCTGTTGAACATCCCGAAACGGTCGCTACGGCCATTCGGATCGGCAATCCGCGTTCATGGAAGAAATCTCTGCATGGAGTGAGAGCGACGGGAGGCCAGGTACTCGATGTTACCGACGACGAGATTGCAGAGGCAAAGGGCGTGATTGGCTGCGACGGCATTGGGTGCGAACCCGCATCGGCCGCGACACTTGCCGGACTGCGAAAACTGCGCACGAAAGGGGCCATCCCAAAGGACGCCAGTGTCGTAGCTATTCTTACTGGCCATGGGTTGAAAGATACCAACTTCATCATCCGCGCTCATCAGCGGGAGGAAGCATATGCGCACTAACGACGAGATTGTCATTTGCGTGCCCGGCTCCATCGCTAACCTTGGACCAGGCTTCGACACGCTCGCTGTCGCCGTTCAGCTATACCTCACTATGCACGTCCGCGTGATGCCGGGCATGGGGAACTTGCAATTCGAGTTTCTGAACCAACGACTTGAGGGCGAGAACTACATCGAGAGGGCGTTTCGCTTCATCGCCGCACGACACAACTTCGCAATTCCCTCCCTCAATGTACAAGTCGAAAGTGACATTCCGATGAAGGGCGGACTTGGCAGCAGCGCTGCTGCCACGGTCGCGGGCTTGCGATTGTTCGAAGCCGTAAGTGGTCCACTTGATGAGCAGGAATTGCTTACCACCGCATGCGAACTTGAAGGTCATCCGGACAACATTGCTGCTGCGCTCTTAGGCGGCCTAACGGTCAGTTGCGAGGTCCCAGGCGCTCTGAGGGTGCTACGCGCGATCTGGCCTGAGTCGCTCGCGATTGTTGTGGTAACCCCGGAATTACATCTAGCTACTGCCACGTCACGAGCCGTGCTGCCCGAGATGATTTCGCGAGGCGACGCTATTTTCAATGTGCAGCGTGTTGCGTTCTTATTGGAAGCTTTGCGCACCGCTGATTTTGCGCTCCTGCGCGAAGCTCTCGAAGATCGACTACACCAGCCTTACCGGGCTGAGATCGTCCCGGGATTGAAAGAGGCACTCGAACTGCGGCACCCCAGCCTGCTCGGGGTTTGTTTGAGCGGTGCGGGACCCTCGGTTGTCGCCTTCGCTCAACAGAATCTCGATGAGATCAGCGCGCTGCTGCAAGGCATTTACACTCGTAAATCTATTCCGTTCAAGATTCGTACACTCCAAGTGCATCCTACCAACGCACCTGGAAAACCTTGCGGCATCATGCAGGCGCGCAGTTTCTGTGTGGAAAGCGCGAGCAGCTGGAAGGCATAGAACTCTCTTCCTGAAACTTGTAACAAATAGCGAAGGCGGCCCGAAGCCGCCTTCTTTTTGTTGTGCTGTTGCTAGTCTATGCGCCTGCAGCCTTCGCCGAACTCAGGTAAGCATTCACTTGCTCCGCAGCCTTGCGGCCCTCTGCGATTGCCCAAACGACGAGCGACTGACCACGCCGCAAGTCGCCGGCTGCGAAGACGCCTTCGACCGAAGTCATTCCATGCTCATTTGTCGCGACATTGCCGCGAGCATCTAGAGCGACTCCGAACTGCTCAAGCATTCCATTGCGCACTGGACCGAGGAACCCCATAGCCAACAGGACGAGATCTGCTTCGATCACAGTCTCCGTCCCGGGCACAGGCTCGAACTTCGGAGGAGGCCCAACCTGCACGACATGCATGCCTTTGACGTTGCCGTCGGCATCACCTTCGAAGCGCACTGTATTCAGACTCCACTCGCGCGTTCCGCCCTCTTCATGCGAGCTTTCGGTTCGCAACTGCAATGGCCACATCGGCCACGGAGTTTTCTCCGAGCGTGTCTCTGGCGGTCTGGGCATGATCTCAAACTGCCGCACACTCGCGGCGCCCTGGCGCAGGCTGGTGCCGAGGCAATCGGCTCCCGTGTCACCGCCGCCAATGATGACAACCTTCTTCCCTGTGGCCAGAATGGCGCCCCCGTCGGGAACCACGTCGCCCAGCACTCGATGTGTCTGCTGAGGCAGGAACTCCATCGCGAAGTGAATTCCCTTCAACTCGCGCCCAGGCACCTTCAGATCCCGAGGCCATTCTGCTCCACCAGCCAGAACAATCGCGTCGTACTCCTTGCGCAGCTTCGCTACGTCCACGTTCACGCCAACGTGCGCGTTCGTCACAAACTTCACGCCCTCCGCTTCCATCTGCTTCAGGCGGCGGTCGATGACATGCTTTTCAAGCTTGAAGTTGGGAATGCCGTAGCGCAGCAGTCCACCAATGCGATCTGCCTTTTCGTATACGGTCACGTCGTGTCCCGCACGAGCTAACTGTTGCGCCGCCGCTAGTCCAGACGGACCTGAGCCGATTACGGCAACCTTCTTGCCGGTCTTTTCCGCTGCAGGTTCAGGCCGTATCCAACCTTCGTCCCATCCACGCTCAACTATGGTCTTCTCAATCTGTCGAATGGTAACTGGAGGCTGATTGATTCCAAGTACGCAAGAAGCCTCACATGGAGCGGGACAAATGCGCCCAGTAAATTCAGGGAAGTTGTTGGTGGAGTGCAAACGTCTTACAGCTTCTTCCCAGCGCTCGTGGTAAACAAGATCATTCCAATCGGGGATGTGGTTGTTCACCGGACATCCAGTGTGGCAGAACGGCACTCCACACTCCATGCAGCGCGCACCCTGCTGCTGGACGTTTTCAACCGGAAACGGCTGATAGATCTCGAACCAATCGTTGATACGTTCTTGCGGCGCACGGCGCTGAGGCAGTGCTCTGTCGAATTCCAGGAACCCTGTTGGCTTACCCACGTTGCACCTCCACGGCTGCGACCGCGGCCATCTCGCGCAACCCGGTATATTGAGTCTTTCTGCGTTCCACTCCCAATACTCTCTTCAACTCGTGAGGGAATACCTTGACGAAGTGAGACAGCACTGATGTCCAGTTCGCTAGGATCTTCTTTGCCTGTGGACTGCCCGTACGCCTGGCATGTTCCTCGACCAGCGCAGTCAGGATGCGCACATCTTCCGCGCCCATCACCGGTTCAAGGTCGACCGAAGTAAGGTTGCAGCTCTTGTCGTGGAAGTCGCCGCGCTCGTCGTAAACATAGGCAATACCGCCGCTCATGCCAGCCGCGAAGTTTCTGCCGCAAGGCCCGAGCACTACGACAACGCCCTTCGTCATGTACTCGCATCCGTGATCGCCAACGCCTTCGACAACAGCCGTGGCGCCGGAATTACGAACTGCGAATCGCTCGCCGGCTACGCCGCTGAAGTACGCTTCTCCAGTTGTCGCGCCATATAGCACCACGTTGCCAACAATGATGTTTTCTTCGGGACGGAACCGCGCTTCTCGCGGCGGATAAACCACAATGCGTCCTCCCGAGAGTCCCTTGCCCACGTAGTCATTGGCATCGCCCTCGAGCGTCATCGTGATTCCCTTTGCGAGGAAGGCGCCAAAACTCTGTCCTGCTGAACCGTGGAAGTTCAGACGAATGGTCTCATCAGGCAAGCCATCAGCGCCGAACCGCCGTGCCACTTCGCCGCTCAACATGCTGCCAACAGTTCGGTGCACGTTCTGAATCTTGAACGAGACCTCGACTGGCTTCGCTTCGTCGAGCGCTGGTTTCACGGCACTCATCAACTGGTGATCGAGTGCCTGCTCCAGCCCATGATCCTGCTTGTGAATACAGTGGCGAGCCACACGCGTGGGTAGGGGAGGCGTGTACAGAATGGTCGAAAGATCGATGCCCTTGGCCTTCCAGTGCTCCGTTGCGAGCCTCGCTTCGAGTTTATCTACTCTTCCCACCATCTCATCGAAGGTGCGGAATCCAAGTCGCGCCATGTATTCGCGAACCTGCTCGGCAAGGAAGAAGAAGAAATTAATCACATGCTCAGGCTCCCCAGCAAAACGCGCTCGCAAAACCGGATCCTGCGTTGCGATTCCCACCGGACAGGTATTGAGGTGGCACTTGCGCATCATGATGCAGCCCATCGCAATCAGCGGAGTTGTTGCAAAGCCGAACTCCTCTGCACCCAGCAATGCGGCAATGACGACATCGCGTCCGGTCTGCAGCTTGCCATCCGTCTGCACACGAATGCGGCTGCGAAGATCGTTCAGCAACAATACCTGCTGCGCTTCGGCGAGCCCCAATTCCCAGGGAATACCCGCATGACGAATTGAACTAAGAGGCGATGCGCCTGTTCCGCCGCTATCTCCGCTGATGAGCACAACGTCCGCGTGCGCCTTGGCGACGCCAGCAGCGACCGTGCCCACACCGACTTCGGAAACCAGCTTCACGCTGATGCGCGATTGCGGGTTCACGTTCTTTAGGTCGTAGATAAGTTGAGCCAGATCTTCGATCGAGTAAATGTCGTGATGTGGCGGAGGAGAGATGAGCGTCACGCCAGGCGTAGAGTGCCGCAGACGTGCTATCACTTCGTCCACCTTGTGTCCGGGCAACTGTCCCCCCTCGCCCGGCTTTGCACCTTGCGCCATCTTGATCTGCAACTCGTCCGCATTCACGAGATAATGCGCCGTCACTCCAAAACGAGCCGAAGCAACCTGCTTCACCGAACTGCGGCGTAGATCGCCGGTTTCATCCGGCTGGAAACGCGCTGCATCTTCCCCGCCTTCACCAGTGTTGCTACGCCCGCCGATGCGATTCATTGCAATGGCCAGCGTTTCGTGCGCCTCCTTGCTGATTGAACCGTAGGACATCGCCCCAGTCGCAAAGCGCTTGACGATCTCTTTCGCCGACTCCACCTCTTCCAGAGGAATTGGCTTATCGAGCTCCTTCAGCTTCAGCAGACCGCGAAGCGTGCAAAGCTGCTTGTTCTGCTCGTTGATGAGGTCGGTATATTCCTTAAACGTCTGCGCGTTGCCCTGCCGCACCGAATGCTGCAGTTTGCTGATAGTCTGCGGATTGATGAGGTGATACTCACCATCAACTCGGTGGCGATAAGTTCCGCCAACTTCCAGTTCCAGTTCTGAATCCTTGCGCGGCAAAAACCCGTAGGCGTGACGCATCACTGACTCACGCGCGATCACATCCAGTCCAACGCCTTCAATGCGAGAAACCGTGCCCGAGAAGTATTCCTTCACCAGATCGCGGCTCAATCCAATGGCCTCAAACACCTGCGCGCCGCGATAGCTCTGCAGGGTCGAGATGCCCATCTTCGAGAAGGTTTTCAGCAACCCTTTGTCAATGGCCTTGATAAAGTTCTTCACAGCCATCTCAGCCGTGATCTCCTCTGGCAGAATTCCGCGCGACACCATATCCTCTAACGTCTCAATTGCTAGATATGGATTCACAGCGCTTGCACCGTAGCCAATCAGCAAAGCGAAATGCATCACCTCACGAGGCTCGCCGCTCTCAACAATCAGCGCAATCTTTGTACGCGAACCTTCCTTCACCAAGTGGTTGTGTACAGCGGCCAAAGCGAGCAATGACGGAATTGGCGCGTACTCATTGTCCAGTCCGCGATCGGAAAGAATGAGCAGCGTATAGCCAGACTCCACCGCAAACGAAGCGCGCCGGCACAGGCCATCCAGTCCGCGCTTCAATCCAGAGCCATCTTCCTCGACGCGGAATGCCGCTGAAAGCGTAGTCGCCAGCAGGTCACCACTCGAGACGCGACGCAGTTTTTCCAGGTCCCGATTTGTCAGCACAGGTTGCGGCAGCTTGAGGGTGTGGCAGTTCAGCGGGCTTTCGTCGAGAATGTTGCGCTCGGTTCCGATGTAGCTTGTGAGCGACATTAGCAGGTCTTCGCGAATCGGATCGATCGGAGGATTTGTGACTTGTGCGAACAACTGCTTGAAATAATTGAACAGGATCTGAGGTTTGTCGGACAGGCACGCTAGCGGCGTATCGACACCCATCGACCCAATTGGCTCTTCTCCGTTGCGAGCCATCGGCTCAAGGATCATCTTCAGATCCTCTTCCGTATAACCGAAAACGCGCTGGCGAGTAATGATCGACTCGTGGCTAGGCCCGACCATTCGCGTGGGCTCAGGAAGTTGATCTAACGTGATCTGGTTCTGCTTAATCCATTCTGCATACGGCTTGCGAGATGCAAGCTGCTGCTTGATTTCGTCGTCGCTCACGATACGACCAGCGACGGTGTCCACCAGGAACATGCGGCCCGGCTGCAGGCGGCCCTTGTACTTCACACGCTCCGGCGGAAACTCCAGCACGCCCGCCTCAGACGACAGCACCACGAGATCATCCGTCGTCACAACGTAGCGGCCCGGGCGCAATCCATTTCGATCGAGCGTCGCGCCAATCAGGCGTCCATCGGTGAACGAGATTGATGCCGGGCCATCCCACGGCTCCATCAACGAAGCGTGATATTCGTAGAATGCGCGCGTAGCAGGATCCATGTGGTGATTGCGCGACCAGGCTTCCGGGATCAACATCGCCATCACGTGCGGAAGATCGCGACCTGAATGCAGCAGCAATTCAACGGCGTTATCAAACGATGCAGAGTCACTGCCTCCCGGCGTGATCACGGGAAGGATCTTCTTGAGGTCCTCGCCGAAAAGCGGCGACTCAAGCAGGCTCTGGCGTGCGTTCATCCAGATGACGTTTCCCTTGACGGTGTTGATTTCACCATTGTGCGCTACATGGCGGTAGGGGTGCGCCAAAGGCCAGCTCGGAAACGTGTTTGTGGAGAAGCGCTGGTGAACCAGACACAATGCGCTCTTTACCAGCGGATCACGAAGCTCAGGATAGAACTTTGTAATTTGGGGGGCGAGCAGCAGGCCTTTGTAGACGATCGTTACGCAGGAGAGGGAGGGGATGTAGAAGCTGGACTTACCTTCGATGTCGGAACGGGCGATCTTGTTCTCGATCCGACGCCGCACGATGTATAGCTTCCGTTCGAAATCGCGCTCGCTCAGAGGCACCGGCGTTTTCAGGAAGATCTGCTCGATATACGGCTGAGATCCGCGAGCGACGCGCCCAACCGCGGTTGGATCGACTGGAGTATCGCGCCAGCCGATCACTTCCAGCCCTTCTTCCTGACTTATCGTTTCGACCACACCTTCACATTGCAGACGTTCCAGCTTACCTACTGGCAAGAAAACCATGCCCACGGCATATTGCCCAAGGTCCGGTAGCTGCATGCCCTGCGAGGCACATTCACGAGCGAAGAACTCATGTGGAATCTGAATCAGCACGCCTGCGCCGTCGCCTGTTTCGGGATCGCAACCGCAGGCTCCGCGGTGTTCGAGATGCTTCAGGACCTCGATTCCCTTCTCTACGATGGAGTGGCTCTTCTCACCGCGAATACTCGCAACGAACCCGAGACCGCATGCGTCGTGTTCGTTAACGGGATCATAGAGCCCCTGCGCTGGCGGCATTCCGCTGACGTGCTGTTGTTGGTGATCCTCGTCGTGCACTTCGTTGTTCTCTCGCATTGCTCTCCTGTGCGCTTGCCAGTGCGCCTCTAGGCTGGAAACAGGTCCTTAAAACACAAATCCCGCCAATTCTGTACTTGGCGGGTGAGTAGTGCTCGGGCTACTTAAGATTGCCTGAATGCTATCCCCCGCTTAGGTGGTAATTCGCTTAAGTACGCCCATTGTGCGTACGTTCAGCGTCACCGGTGTTGTCAGCGGGGTTGTAGCGATGTGAAGCATAGTTTGATATCAGAGATTAGCCGAGATTGAAGCGAGAGTCAACGTCCGGGCCGGCTGTTTGGCCGAAAAGCCCGCACAAAACGCACCATTCATGCATATTCGTTTTTGTGTGGCGCACAACGGCGCTGCAGGCTCGGGCAAATACCTGATTCTGTCGTCAGAAAATCACATCACAATGTGATACTATGATTTCAGTATCTCGCGAGTTGGATGCGCGATTCTGAGTTGACCCCGCCAGGAACTGTTGCGATTCGATCTCAAAATCTCCTCCCGACAATTGAGCAGGATATGTGTTTCCGCGCGCACACACATACCAACTTGCGCGCACAGATAGAAAGAAGAAGAAAACCCTAAGAATGAGTACATTTCAGGAAATGCCGATTCAGGCGCAGCTCAAACAGGCGCTTGCGGCAAAGAATTTTGTTACACCTACCCCAGTTCAAGTTAAGGCTATTCCCCCCGCCCTCGAGGGCAGTGATGTAGTTGCGACAGCGCAGACCGGTACCGGCAAGACGCTCGCGTTTTTGATTCCCGTAATGGAGATGCTGGCGACCGCGCCAGCGGGAAAAATCAACGCCCTTGTGATGGTTCCTACGCGCGAACTCGCGATCCAGGTTCACGAGCAGTACGAAGCACTGCGGTCGAAGAAGGCAACGCGCGCCGCCTTGGTGATCGGCGGTCTGAGCGAGAAGGTTCAGATCCGGGCACTGCGCTCTGGAGCACGCCTCGTGGTGGCTACTCCCGGCCGTCTGGAAGATTACATGCGTCGCAAGATCATCGATCTGCGCTCAGTTCGCACGCTAGTTATGGACGAAGTGGACCGCATGCTCGACATGGGCTTTCTGCCTGCAATCCAGCGTATCATCGCTGCATTGCCCGCCGAACGCCAGACCCTCTGCTTCTCGGCAACGCTCGAGAAATCAGTTCAGGGACTGCTCTACAAGTGCACTCGAGACGCAATTCGCATCTCGATCGGAAACGTTCTGAAGCCTGCTGAAACCGTGCAATTGCAGGCCTACGAAGTTCCTGCCATGCAGAAGACCAATGTTCTTCGCGAGCTGCTCTATGCCGAAAAGGGCAAGACCCTGATCTTTGCCCGCACAAAGCGTGGCACTGAACGGCTTGCCAAGGATCTTATGCGCGACGGTTTTGCCGCATCAATGATTCACGGAGACCGCACTCAACACCAACGGTCCGCTGCACTGGCCGGATTTGAAGCCGGACGTTTCCAGGTGCTGGTTGCGACGGATGTAGCGGCTCGCGGCATTCACGTTGGAGATGTTGCCCACGTCGTGAATTATGACTTGCCCTCGCTCGCCGAGGACTTCATTCATCGCGTCGGACGCACTGGACGCGCTGGAATGAGCGGCCGTGCAACAAGCATCGTGAGCGGAGCAGAAATGATTGAATTGCGTCGCTTCGAACGCACTTTGAAGCTTCGCATCGAGCGCAAGGACCTCGGCAGAATGCGTAAAGCATCTCCAGCAACTATGCCCATTGCAATCACGAAGGTCCGTCCGCACACCAACACTTTGCGGTCGCGAACCCTGAACAGCCTTCCGGGCGAAGTCTTCGCTTAATCTGAGCTCCTCAACAAAAAACGCCAGTGGTCCAAGCCTCTGGCGTTTTTCTTTGTGCGCACGTCTTTACTGTGCAGTCCAGGCTCCGTCGACGGGGAGACTAGCGCCCGTCATGTTCTGCGCAGCTTCGGAACAAAGGAACACGGCGAGTGCGCCGATGTCACTGGGCTGGGTGAAGCGGAGCGACGGTTGCTTTTCCCCAAGCAGTTTCACTCTTGCTGTCGGCTCATCGATTCCTTCGCGCTTCGCACGATCATCGATCTGTTTCTGCACAAGAGGCGTAAGCACCCATCCGGGACAGATGGCGTTGCAGGTGATGCCGCTTGTTGCTGTTTCTAGTGCAACGGTCTTGGTGATACCGAGAATTCCGTGCTTTGCGGCGACATACGCCACCTTGCCCGCCGAAGCAACCAGACCATGGGTGGATGCGGTGTTGATGAGTCGTCCCCAGCCGCGCTTTTTCATTCCCGGCAGTGCCGCGCGAATTGTGTGAAATGCAGAGGACAGATTGATGGCGATAATCTGATTCCAACGATCGACAGGAAAGTCTTCAATGTTTGCTACAAACTGAATTCCCGCATTGTTGACCAGAATGTCCACCGAGCCAAGTTGCTTTTCTGCGTCTCGGATCAGCGCCTCACAATCCTCTGCCTTCGACAGATCGGCCGGATTGTAGAGCACGTTCACGCCGCACTCCTTGGCGATTCCTGTGCGCAACTGTTCTATGGCGGTAGCGTCTCCAAAGCCGTTCAGCATCACGTTTGCACCTTGCGCGGCCAGCGCACGGGCAACGCCCTCTCCAATGCCGCTGGTGGAACCTGTTACGACCGCATTGCGACCTTTCAGCATTTCGACCCCCTGAGTGAATTACGGATCTGCTCTGAGGTCCGTGCGTCAAAGCACATTCAAAGGAAGATTATGGGTGTTATGTCCTCTGCCCCGAGCGCAGATACTTTAACCTTTTTGCCCCACTCGCGGAACCGCTCCGACAACAAATTCGGCACCTAGAGCTGTGTGGGAGAGCTTCAGGCTGGGTCAGCAAAAGAAACGGCGGACCATAGGTCCGCCGATACATCTCACAGCGTTGAGATTCAATCGCGGTTTGTGTACACGATTTTTCCGGAACTCGAGGCATACACGTGCAGATTGGGCCCCAACAGTCCGGTCACCTTTTTCTGCTGAAAGTCAGGAACAAACAAGAAGACCTTAGTACCTGAGTTCCACAGCCGCACCAAATCCTGATCTTCCAAAAAGATGTGTGGCGCATCCGGGAATGTCGAGCCAAACCACATCGAAGTGCTACGGCCACTAACGAGCTCCACCTGATGGCGCAGATAGAACACGATTGACGATCCAAACGACTGGTCGCCGTAGATCAGCACTCTGTCTTCGGGTTGCACCTGTTCGGCAATTTTGTTCGCCAGGTTGCGAGAGCTCAGATAGGGATCAAACCGAATCAGAGCTACATGCGCGGCCAGGAGAAACACCGTCATGGTCACGGCGAGAGCCCAGTTCGCAGCAAAGTTCTTGCGCTTCCACCGCAAGATGATTTCGGCAAGCGATCCGAAGAGGAATGCAATCACCGCCAGGATCGCTGGGAACCGCAGTGCAGCGAAGGACTTACCCGTGAGATCCAGCGCATGCCCCATGGATAGCGTATCGTTCTCCAGGTTCGTCTGCGCCAGCACATCTCCAATATCGGGCACATAGGGCAGGTGTCGGGAAGACCAAAGTCCAGCAATCAGCACCACAGCGAATGCGAGCCGGGCTGTAACACTTACTGCCGATGTGCCCAGCAGCCAATTCTGCTTCGCGCCAGTTGTCTCGACCTCGCGCTCTTCTCCTGCAACAGCTGCACCTAACAGCAGGAACATTGCCAGGTACGCCGGGAAGGTGTAGTACTCCTGGTTGGTGGACAGCGAGAAGAACAGCAAAGTGACCGACGCCCAGAGTACGCAGATCAGTCGTGTGCGGCTGCGGAAATCCAGGGGCTTACGCTCGGCCCTCGACTGGCGGAAGTCGCCGATCAGCCTGCGTATCGCGAGTGGCAGATACAAACTCCACGGGAACAACCAAACTAAGTGCAGGGTCCAGTAAAGGTATCCCGGAAGCTTGTTGTAGTCCCTCGGTACGCGCTTTCCCAAGAACCGCAGAATATGCTCGTTGACGAAGTAGAACCAAAAGAATCCGTGATGGTCGCCAACGGAAGGATTCCTGAGCCCCGCGAGGATGTGCCACGGTGCGGCGATCACAAGGAACAGCACGATCCCTGAGCCAACATGGAATTCACGCCAGCGACGCCATTCGCCGGTGATCACCAGGTACACCGGGAGAGTGATGCCGATGACCACGAGCGCCAACAGGCCTTTGGTCAACACTGCCAAGGCGAGTAGCGCGTATCCAGCGTACCATTCCCATCGCGAGCCTCTGCGTTCGAGCGCGGCGACGAAGCAATAGAATGCCGCTGCAATCAGCAGGCTCAGAATGGCCTCTGGAATCATGACACGGGTGAAGAGATAACACCCCGCGCCGGTAGCCATGAACATTCCGGCATACAATCCCGCGCGATCACCGAAAGCACGTCTGCCCCAGCGGATTCCCAGCAGAACCAGCAGGAACATTGCCGTGACAGTTGGTAGTCGGGTAGCGAATTCGTTGACACCGAACACGCGGTAGCAGCCTGCAACCAACCAGTACATCAGCGGCGCCTTTTCCAGGTAGCGCACGCCATTGATGTGCAAAGTGACATAGTCGCCACGCAGATTCATCTCTCGCGCAGCTTCGGCATGTGAGGTATCTACGTCGTCCTGTAAAGCAGGAGAGAAAGCAGAACCGAGATAAACGGCAAGGAAAAGTAAAAACACCGCAGCCCAGGCAAGCCTGCGCGATGAACGACTAGCTAGAAGGTCCACTTCATATAATCCCGATCGAAGGTTCGTACCCATCCTACCAGCTTCATACGTGAACCGGCCCGCCAAACCGTTGGCGGAGGCGCAATCGAGTAGATGTGATCACTCGACGTCCATATGTGGGTTCCAGCCTTCCTCCGGATGGCAGTCCTCGGACTCAGAGTGGACCGCCGCATCCTTGTGCTTGACGTATGGTTGGCCCGGCAGGATCGGCCCACCACACAGCTCGCAAACCAGCATGACGGCAGCATCGTCTTCCATCACCAGCATAAGGGCCTCCATTTTCCCAAGCATTAGAGTCCCGGACGCAAAATCGCGCCGTGACGGAAATCACTGGGCGCGGTGCGCTTATCTGGATGTGATCCGCCTATTTTGCTGCTGCAGAACCCCTTGGTGAGCCCTGCACAGCCTTCTTTATGAACGCCCCCGTGCGCTCAGCCACAAAGTCCATCACTTCGCGGCTGATCCCCGGATAAACGCCGATCCAGAAGGTCTGGTTCATGATGGTGTCCGTGTTCTTCAAAGACCCCGAAACCCGGTAATTCACATTCTTATAGGCAGGCTGGCGGATAATGTTTCCTGAGAACAGCAGTCGGCTACCGATCTTATTCTCGTCGTAGAACTTCAGCAGTTCGAGCCGCGAAAATGGAGCATTGTCACGCACCGTGATCGTGAATCCGAACCACGATGGATCCGAGTTCGGAGTGGCCTCCGGCATTATGAGGAACTCGCTATACGGCCTAAGAGTCTCGTATAAATAGGCGAAATTCTCTTTCCGCTTCGCGATGAAATCCTCTGCGCGCCCAAGTTGTGCCAATCCCACTGCAGCTTGAAAATCCGTAATCTTCAAGTTGTAGCCTACGTGGGAATAGACGTACTTGTGGTCGTAGCCCTCGGGCAGATCGCCGAGCTTCCACTGGAAGCGCTTTCCGCAGGTCCCATCTTTCCCCGGATCGCACCAGCAATCCCTTCCCCAGTCGCGAAACGACTCGACCAGCACCTTCAGTTCATTGTTATTCGAGAAGACAGCCCCGCCCTCGCCCATCGTAATGTGGTGTGCAGGGTAGAAACTCAACGTGCTGATGTCTCCGAACCCGCCGACTATTTTCCCGTCGTACTTCGCTCCTAGCGCGTCACAACAGTCTTCAATTAGCCACAGGCCATGCTTGCGAGCAATGTCCACAACTTTGGCCACATCGAACGGATTTCCCAGTGTATGGGCAACCATGATGGCCCGAGTCTTGTCGCTGATGGCGGACTCGATCCGCTCAACCTGAATGTTGTACGTCGGAATGTCTACGTCCACAAAAACCGGCACCAATCCGTACTGCACGAGCGGGTTCACCGTCGTCGGGAACCCAGCGGCGACCGTGATCACTTCGTCACCCGGACGCAGCGCACGCGCTCCCAATTTAGGTGAGGTCAGCGCCGCCACCGCCAACAAATTGGCGGACGAGCCGGAATTTGTCGTTGCCGCCCATCGAACGCCCAGAAACTTCGCCAGCTTGCGTTCGAATTCGGCATTGAATCGACCTGTTGTCAGCCAGAAATCGAGTGCGGCATCGACCGCATTACAAACTTCCTCGGCTCCAAACACTTTGCCCGAAGGAGGGATGACTGTCTCACCCGGAACAAAGGGCCGCTGCGCGTGTCGTTGCTGTGTGTATTCCGTTACAAGTTGGAGGATCTGTAGGCGTAATTCTTCTGCGGTCATGCACTCACATCCGAAGACTTCTGACTTCTCTTGCTTTCGTACTCGCGAATCTGCCCAAGCGTGTAGGCTCGCATCTCGCCGCCGCCATAGAACTGCTTGTACCAATCCGCCGTTCGGGCCAGCGTGTCGTCAAAGTTCCAACGCGGAGTCCACCCCAGCCGGGCTCGTGCTTTGGACGAATCCAGCCTTAGCAGGTGCGCCTCATGATTGGCATTCTCTTCCTTGATTATGCGCCAGGCAGCCCCATCTCCCCAATTCTGGGACAGATGACTGGCTAGTTCTCCCACTGTGCGCGCATCGGACTCGGCTGGCCCGAAGTTCCAAGCTTCGGCATAGGTCTGCCCTTCCGCATACAGACGCTCTGCAAGTTGCAGATACCCGGACAGCGGCTCAAGCACATGCTGCCATGGACGCACCGCGTTCGGGTTTCGAATACCTGCGACTTCGCCTTTTCCCAAAGAGCGCATGATGTCCGGAACCAACCGGTCCACGGCCCAGTCGCCCCCACCGATGACATTACCGGCCCTTGCTGACGCTACGGCCACCTGATCCGAAGAAGCGAAAAATGAACTGCGGTACGCGGCTGTCACAAGTTCCGCGCATCCCTTGCTGCTGCTATAAGGATCATGGCCGCCCATCGGCTCCGACTCACGGTAGGGCCAGTGCCACTCCTGATTTTCATAACACTTGTCGCTCGTCACCACGACCACAGCTCGGACGCTTGGCGTACGCCGAACCGCATCCAGCATGTGAACCGTCCCCATTACATTCACTTCATAAGTCTCAACCGGATTCTGGTACGACAGCCTCACTAAAGGCTGCGCGGCCATGTGGATCACCACATCGGGCGCGAATTCCTGCATGCACCGATCCAAGGACGCCAAGTCGCGAACATCCCCTCGAACGGATTGCATGTCGCTATCCAGCTTCAACAACCCGTACAGGCTGGGGTCCGTCGGAGGCTCCAGTGCATACCCACACACGTTTGCGCCGTTCGAGAGGAGCCACAGAGACAGCCAACTCCCCTTAAAGCCGGTGTGTCCGGTGACGAGTACTTTCCGCGATCTCCAGAAGTTTATGTCCATTTCTTCCACGGGGCGTTTCCGCGAGCCCATAGCGCCTCAAGTTGGTTCTTGTCCCGCAATGTATCCATCGGTTGCCAGAATCCACGGTGATGAAACGCTCGCAACTCATCTTCCTTGGCGATCCGCTTCAGGGAATCCTGCTCAAAAGGCGTATGGTCTCCGTCGATGTATTTGCCAACCTTCGGCGAGAGTACGAAGAAGCCTCCATTCACCCACTGACCGTCCCCCGCTGGCTTCTCCTGAAAATCTTGGATTGAGTCGCCATTCATTATCAGCGACCCGAATCTCCCGGCAGGCTGCACGGCAGTCAAGGTGGCCAGCTTTCCGTGCTGCTTATGGAATTCGATGGTGCGTGTTATGTCCACATCCGCCACGCCGTCGCCATATGTCATGAGGAAGAATTCATCATCCTTCACGTGAGGCAGAATCCGCTTGATACGACCACCGGTCTGCGTCTCTCGGCCGGTATCGATCAGCGTAACGCGCCACGGCTCACCAAAATGCTTGTGAACCTGCATTGTGTTCTTGCCCAGATCGAACGTGACGTCCGAAGAATGCAGGTAGTAGTTGGCGAAGTACTCCTTGATGAAGTATCCCTTGTACCCCAGGCAGATGATGAAATCGTTCACGTTATAGGACGAATATATCTTCATAACGTGCCAAAGCATTGGAAGGCCGCCAATTTCAACCATCGGTTTGGGACGCTGGGATGTTTCTTCGCTCAGGCGGCTGCCTAGACCGCCAGCCAGGATAACTGCCTTCATAGGCCCTCTAGCTTTCGAGAATTCCTGAATCGTACCACTAGCCGATGGATTTCGTGCACACGAAAACGGAGCCAGGCCACCGTAGCCGTAAGGCTTGCCTGACTCCGTTTAGGAACTTCTACCTATACGCGCGGCCTAAAAGCACCGCTACAGCACTAGTAACGATACGTGTCAGGTTTGAACGGGCCTTCTACCGAAACCCCGATGTAGTCAGCCTGTTTCTGCGTGAGAGTCGTCAGCTTGACGCCAATCTTCTCCAAGTGTAGCCGCGCTACTTCCTCGTCCAGATGCTTCGGAAGCGTATACACATCCACGGCATACTTGTCGCGATTCTTCCAGAGGTCGATCTGGGCCAGTGTCTGGTTCGCAAAGCTGTTCGACATGACAAAGCTCGGGTGCCCAGTCGCGCAGCCAAGGTTCACCAATCGTCCCTCGGCCAGCAGGAAGATCGAGTGGCCATCCGGAAAGGTGTACATATCCACTTGCGGCTTGATATTCGTGCGCTTCACGCCCGGAGCATTGTTCAAGCGATCCACCTGGATTTCGTTATCGAAGTGGCCAATGTTGCAAACGATCGCCTGGTCCTTCATGCGCTCCATGTGCTCAAGGGTGATGATGTCCACATTGCCTGTGCAGGTGACGTAGATGTCGCCCGTTCCCAGCGTGTCTTCAATCGTAGTCACCTGGTATCCGGCCATTGCGGCCTGCAGAGCGTTGATCGGATCGACTTCCGTCACGATCACTCTCGCGCCCATTCCACGCAACGATTGCGAAGACCCCTTGCCCACGTCGCCATAACCACAAATAACGGCCACCTTGCCCGCAACCATCACGTCCGTTGCGCGCTTGATGCCATCAGCCAAAGATTCGCGGCAGCCATAGAGATTGTCGAACTTCGACTTCGTAACTGAATCGTTGACATTGATGGCCGGAACCAGCAGCGTTCCCTTTTCTTTCATCTGATACAGGCGATGCACACCGGTCGTCGTCTCTTCCGACACGCCGCGCCAGTCGGACACAACCTCGTGCCAGCGTTGCGGGTTCTCCGCGTGAATCTTCTTCAGCAGGTCCTTGATGACCTTCTCTTCGTGCGAGTCGGAGGGCGTATTAACCCAATCGGAGCCGTTCTCCAGCTCATATCCCTTGTGGATCAGCAAGGTAGCGTCGCCGCCATCATCCACGATCAACTGCGGGCCTTTTCCATCCACATGGCTCAGCGCTTTGTAGGTGCATTCCCAGTACTCCTCCAGAGACTCGCCTTTCCAGGCAAAAACTGGAGTTCCAGCGACGGCAATCGCGGCCGCAGCGTGATCCTGGGTTGAAAAGATGTTGCAGCTCGCCCAGCGAACATCAGCGCCAAGCTCCACCAAGGTCTCTATCAGCACCGCTGTCTGAATCGTCATGTGCAGCGATCCGCTGATGCGAACACCTTGCAAAGGCTTCTCTGCCGAGTACTTCCGGCGAATTGCCATCAGGCCCGGCATCTCGGACTCCGCAATGGAGATCTCCTTGCGGCCCCACTCGGCGAGCGAAAGGTCGGCGACCTTGAAGTCGGTAAGAACTGGCGTGAGCTGTGATCCCAAAGAAATATCCTCCAGCGGATTCTATGCGCTATTTAGTTACTTAGATTATAACGTCCGGGCGGGGTTGCAGGATAGGCACGACAACGTTGAACTTCCATGTAAACCGGGCCACCGTGAAGGTGGCCCGTCGCTATTCTCCCGCTGCTAGGTGCGTCACTACTGGCAGGGGTTTTCGCCCCTTGCCGAAAGCGATGTCATATCCGCCAGGCAAGCCGTGTCGAAGTAATTTTGCTGGCCATGCCTCTGCCACACCAGCACTGAAGCCTTCCCGTTGCTAGCAGGCGCTGAAAACGCCACATGGCTTTCAGCCGCAGGCTCGGCTTTGCCTTCGTTGGATGAAAGTGCCTCATTCACAACCCGACCCTGCAGAGTTCCGTTGTCACTGAAACTGAATCCAAGGATGTGTGCCAGTGTCCGGGAAATATCCGCGTTGCTCACGGGCCACTGATCTACATAACCGCGCTTGAAGTCCGGACCGATCGCGGCCATGTTGTTGAAAGTGTTGTCGCGGCTGAGAGTGCCGTGCATTCCCTGCCCTTCCTGCAGCGTGGAGTCTGCAATCTGAACGGCAGTCATCAGCGGGTTTTGTGGATCCAGCACAAATGTTTTGAAGTTCACCGCGATTGCTGGTGTCGGAAGCTTGGCCGAACCCACCAGCCCGATCGAGCTCAAGGGCAATGCTCCCGGTATATCTCCAAAACTATCGTCCACGAACAATCCACCGACATAGTCCTGGCCCGCAAGGAATCCCACAATCTTACGCACCGTTTCGTAGTCGTGGCTCGGAACATAGATCAGGTCTGAGCCGCCATTCGCTGCCACGACCACCTTCGCATCTGTCCGTTCCCGGATCGCTCCCGTTCCGCCTATCAGCCCATTACCGCTGCCTGGATGTTGCCTCGCCGTTGCGGTCTGTTGTCCGATGGTCGGGTCGACAGGCTCGTAAGCCTTGTGCCCACCCACCGTGATTTGGTTATCCGGGTCAAACAAAGGCAAACCCAAGAAATGAGCTAAATCGATCGCAAGGAATCCAACCGGAAGGAATCCTGTGTTCACTTCCTGCACGCCCGCTGGGTTCTTGTAAATCAACGAAGCCGCATAGCTCCTGGTGGCAGTTCCTTGCGCATCTACTTCATGCTTGCTGATGGTTGCAAAGCCGTGGTCCGCAGTCACGAACAGATCGGTATTCGCCGCAAGGGCAGGATTGCTGTTGATGTAATCCAAAATCTGTTTCAGGTTATTGTCTGCATTCTTGATCGCAGCCTTTGAGGTGGGACCATTGATGCCGGGCACCAGCTTGTTCAAACTATCGCCCTGGTTGTGCTGACTCCCATCAGGGTCACGTGACCAGTACACCAATGCGAAAGGCCTCCCGCTCTTCGCAAAGCTCGGCAACACGGCCTTGGTTGTGGCATCGGCAAACCACTGTTGCTGGCCAACGTTGGCGTTCAAAGTTCCGGGAGTCGTGTTGTTTCCCGAGGGCTGATTGCGTGGCGTTGGCACAGTTCCTAGCGCTGCGCTCGTCAACGCGGAGATAACTTCCGCACTCAAGGGCACGCCCGATGTAGATCCGGTCGCATCATCGATAATCACGGTCTGGGGAACGACAAACGTTTTCGAAACGGGATCTAGCTGCGATACATCTTGAATGGCAACGGGACCAAGCTTACCGATCGCAGCCGTGTTGTATCCAGCTTTTCGCGCCAGACTGAGCAGCGTCTCTTCGTTCAGGTAATTCCCGTTGTAGTGATCATCAAGATCGCTCAGAATCTGATCATTCTCCACAAACGGAGTCACCGTTCCCCCCGGTAATCCGAAATTTCCAGAGTTGAACACCGGATACCCCGAATACAGGGTGTTGCTGAAGTCTCCGGTATCACCGATGTAGTGCCCCGTCGCGATCGAGGCCGCATTCGCCGTCGTAAACGTCGGGAACATGGAGTGACTGTTCGCAAAATACACTCCTCGCTGTCGCACGCTGAGAAGCGTCGGCGCATCCGTTACATTCACCGATCCCGGCCGTAGGCCATCAACGACAAAAATAATGACATTGCGCAGAGCAGCTTTTTGACTGTTTGCGTTTTGGGCCAATAGATTCACGCTGGCCACCGCAAGCAGCAGAAACACCCAAGAGACCACAGCTGTGTTCTTCATTGCGGATACTCCTTCAAAGGCGAGACTCTTGTCTCGGCCTCACAGTTCGTGCGGCTGTTCTGAAGTGCACACGCCGGCACCATCAGCAGATTGGCGTGCAACGGAGATTTAGCTCTGACTATGTACAGCGAGGATTCGAAGCAGGAGGGTTATTGTTGATGAAAAGTGGAACGCAGGACGAACGAAGGATTCCATTTACGCCTCCAGCGTGGGGGCTCCTGCCAAGATCTAGAGCCTCGGAGCACCACAACCGTGCTGCAGATATAACCTCCCAAAGTTAACGGCGAGTGACGAGAAGATTGAAATTGCGTAAAACAGAGACGCCAAGCTCGCTGCAATTCTTTGCAGACATCACGAATCAATGAGGTACTCCCCTGCCACATCCATCGCACGCTCGGGCGTCATCGCCAGACTCGCATCTCAACAGCAGAATCGTTTGTGCATGCGTCACGATCTAAAGCTCCAGGAGATGGAAACTGTATGGCAAAGATAGTTCGCTTCGAGAAGCTCGGCGGCCCCGAGGTGTTGACGATCACAGACGAGAGTCCACGACAGCCTGGCAAAGGCGAAGTTCGCTTGCGCGTAAAGGCGGTTGGACTCAATCGCGCTGAAGCTCTGTTCTACCGCGGTCAATACCTCGACAAACCGATCCTCCCCACCGGAATCGGCTACGAAGCCGCAGGGGTGGTCGAAGCCGTCGGGCCAGATGTAGACAAGTCGTGGATCGGGAAGTCTGTCGCGACAATTCCCTCGTTCTCCATGAATCAGTACGGTATGCTTGGGGAGGAAGTTCTAGCCCCAGCCCACGCGCTCGGCGAATACCCTCCCAAGTTGTCTCCCGAAGAAGCTGCTGCGATATGGATGCAATACATGACAGCGTATGGAGCGCTCATTCCAACCGCACATCTGACGAAGGGTGATTACGTTGTAATCCCCGCAGCATCGAGCAGTGTCGGCATCGCAGCCATCGAGATTGCCAAGGCCGAGGGAGCTATCTCAATCGCCACCACTCGAACAAGCGCGAAGAAGGACGAGCTACTCTCGCTTGGAGCCGATCACGTGATTGCCACTGAAGAAGAAGACTACGTAGCGCGCGTGAAGCAAATTACCAGCGGAAAAGGCGCACGTGTCACGTTCGATCCAGTCGCGGGCCCGTTCATCCAAAAGCTTGCCGAAGCAGCGGCGCCCGGTGGAATCATTTTTGAATACGGCTCTCTTTCCATGCAGCCCACGCCATTTCCTCTGACAGTCGCGCTGACAAAAGGACTCGCTATTCGCGGATATACCCTAATGGAGATCACGCAAAATTCCGAGAGACTTGCAGCCGCCAAGCGTTACATCTACAAACGCCTCGCCGATGGACGTTTCCGGCCCAAGGTCGCCAAGGTGTTCCCATTTGCACAAACAGTCGATGCATTCAGATATCTTGAATCAAATGCGCAGATAGGCAAGATTGTGGTCAAAGTCGCGGCGTGATGAACTCGTCCCGCACGAAATGCGTGACTTTGGATGGCTATCACGAAGCGGGTTTCAGGATGACGCCCACTCCCCGCACTCCGCTGATGAGCACAGTCACTGGCTTTTCTAGCCGAATATGCCGCACGGCGCCAAACTGCTCCAATGCAGGTTGCTGCGCGAGCCATGACCAATCCACCACGCCTTCACCAAGATCAGGGTTGATGGTGAAATAGGCGACTCGAAATGCGGTAAGGTTTTGGAAGAAGTGGCTGCCCTGCGATGGAGTGACACGCAAGTCACGGAATCCTGCTTCCACGATCACCCTGGCTGCGGATACTTGGTCCCAAGTAACAGGAATTCCGAGCCAGGGATCTTTTGACCCCCAGCGCCCCACTCCGATCAGGACATAGCTGGTGTTTGCAGCCGCAAGCTGCGCATTCAACCGCGAGACAATCTCCGCAACCTTGATGCTTTCGCCACGGTGGAAGCTCTCGTAATCCACCGCTACGATGTCCCGAATGTCTTCAATCCGTCCATTCCCGAGAACATTCGAGCTGCGACAAAGAATGCTCGCTGGATCCGCAGCTTCGATCGCAAAATCCTCGGTTTCACGCGAACAAATCAGCGGCCGCATTTGCAGGAACCCAAATTCCGAGGGCTCTGTCGAATTTCCCATCCTTACGGCAAACTCAATCTCCACGGGACGGCCAAGCGCGTCTGCACCCATCTTTTGCAAATAGTCGAGCAGCGCAGGCAGGGGAAAGATCTCATGCTTCAGAATCGGAGCAAAGGTGATGACTCGCGCTCCGGGACGGCTCAAGCCATCGTAGATTGCATCGTTATCACGCGAGTAGGTGGAAGCGACATACTGTAGCGTCCCATCCTTCTCCGCCGCACGAACCGAATACGCCCGCTCCCGTAGTCGCTCGGGACCATGCTCTGCTTTTCTGGCTTTCATAACCCCATTTTGCGCACCCGCGCCGTCCGATCCATTTCCAGAAACGCCTTCTACGGGATCGATGTGCCCATCGAGATCGAGCGCCATGAATTCCGTCTGCGAGTTGCGGAGAATGTCTTCCACGCTTGAGAACTGGATCATGTGACGTGGATAAATCGGACAGAATGAAAGTGACTTGCCGCCATCCACAACCGTGCGCCCTAGCCCCAACGCCACAGTAGCAATGCCATCATTCGACTGCATCGGCTCGGAAGGATAAAAGTTCCGTGACCGCACAACACCCGAGAAATCGGGATAATACCGCGCCCCATGCTCGGCCCCAACTACCTCCTGGATGATGACGGCCATCTTCTCCTCTTCCAACCGGAAGGGAGTTGCGTGAATGTATCCCTTTGCATGCTGTGTGTAGGTGGAGGCATACACACGCTTGATCGCTTCGATCAACTCTTCGAGTCTGGTGTTCAGCTCAGTGTCGCTATTTGCGAGCATGAACGTGTCATATACGCCCGTGAATGGCTGATATTGCGAGTCCTCCAACAGACTTGACGAGCGTACTGCCAGCGGCACCTTTGTCTCGCGAAGAAAGGACGCCAGCGCAGCCCGAAGAGAGCGTGGAAGCGCCGCCGCCAGGAATCGATTCAATAGCTCCTCATCATCCGCGCAGCGGATGGCGAATGCTTCCAGGTTATTTTCCGAGAGAAACTGCTCAAAGAGATCGCTGGCAATCACCAGTGTATTGGGTACTGAGACGCGCACGTCGCGGAATCGCTGAGTCACGTTGTACTTGTGCAGCAGGTGTCGAACAAACGTTAGACCGCGAGCCTTTCCTCCGAGCGAACCAGCGCCAAAGCGCAGAAAGTATCCCGGAGAAGGCTTGAAGTTTGAGGGATCGAAGTCGCCTACCAACACTTGTTTCTGCTCGCGCCGATAATCTCGAATTGTCTGAACGCACAGCGCTCTGAGCGCCTCCGCATCTTTGAAATCCACTACCCGCCGAGGACGAAGTTTTTCGGCCAGTGCCAACTCCGTACGTGCAATCAACCAGTGCGATATGTCATTGCGCTCGCCGTGAAAGATCAGCGATTCGACGGGGATATGGCGAAGTTGCGACTCCATCTGATCAAGATCGCTGGCCCGTCCTACTTCCCTTCCGTCCGCAAGCCTGAAAACGAAATCGCCGAATGCGAACTCGTGCGTCAGCAGCTTTCGCATATCGGCCAGCAGCGTGTCAGACCCTTTACGCAAGAATGCGAATCCCTCTGCATTCGCCCGCGTCTGGAACTGAGAATCACTTGACTGCAGAACTACAGGGATATCCGGAATCGTCCTTCGCACAAGTCGAGCGAGTTCAAAACCAGCTTCAGGGTCGAGATGTCGCTCGCGAGGAAACTCCACGTCCGACACAACGCCAAACAGATAATCGCGATAGCGTTCCACAATCCCGCTTGCGCTTTCGTAATCCTGTGCAAGCAGGATCTTCGGACGCGCGCGCATGCGTACAAGTTTGTGAGCCAGGTTATAACCTTCGCTCAGCACCCGACGCGACTGTGTAATGAGTGCCGTGTAAATTTCTGGCAGCAGCGCTGAGTAGTAGCGCACATCGTCTTCCACCACCAATACGACAGGAACGCCCATCTTCTGACTGTCGTGCGCAACATTGCGGCGATCCTCGATTGACTTCACAATCGCCAGCAGCAATCGCGGATTTCCTTGCCACAGGAAGACTTGCTCTATTCCTCTCAGACTCTGTCCATCCTGCGCACTGCGGGCCATGAGCGCCTGCACTTCCTGATGATCGAATGCCAGCACTGCAATCGGAATGTCCATGCCCGCTCGCCGCACCGCGGCTGCCAGATCGAGGCAGTCCATGTCACCAAGGTGCACGTTGGCGATAATCAGGTTGTAACGCGGCTGCGTGCGAGCAAGTTCCAGCGCCTCGGATGCGGTGGTTACGTGGGTGATTTCAGGCGTGTGCTGCAGATGCAGCTCAATCGACTCGCCGATCAGCAACTCATTCAGGCGGCCATCTTCGCGCAACATGAACGAGTCATACAGGCTCGAGACGAGCAGGATGTCCTGCACGCGAAACGGCATAAGATTCTCGAAGCCTTCAAACAAGCGCTCCGGATCGGCAAACAGCTTCGCATTCGCGGCTTCGACTGGCGACATGGCGTCCAATTCAAACGGTTCGCGGAACATAGTACATGGCGAAGGCTCGTCGCGCTATCACAAGGATTGTGCGCTAATCATCTCGCTGACCGCAAAAAAGATTCCCGGCAAGGAAGGCGCTTGCAGCGAGCTTGTTTTCTCTAGCTGCGTAACGTGTCCCTGCCGGGAGATCATGCTGCCGCGGCTTTGTTTTGCTACACGGCAGCCCAAGTGCAGGTCCCTACACGAGTCCCTGATCCATCATTGAGTAAGCCACCTTTAGGAAGCCGGCGATATTTGCGCCAGAAACCAGATTGCCAGGCTGGCCATACTTTTCGGCTGTCTCGAAGCAGTTCCGGTGAACCTCGACCATGATGCTGTGCAGCTTCTGATCGACCTCCTCGCGGCTCCAGGCCATGCGCTGGCTGTTCTGAGCCATCTCCAGACCGGAGGTAGCAACGCCGCCGCAGTTCGCAGCCTTCGCCGGACCGTAGAGAATCTTGTGTTCCAGGAATAGCCTCGTTGCCGGAAGCGTGCTCGGCATGTTGGCGCCTTCGGAAACCACCTTGCATCCGTTGGCGATCAGGTTTTCCGCATCCTTAAGGTTGATTTCGTTCTGAGTGGCGCTCGGGAAGGCACAATCGCCCTTCATCGCCCACAGCGGATTGTGATCTTTCTGCACGTCCGTCGGAACGAAGATCGCCTTCTTGAACTCCTTCGCGTACTCGCTGATGCGGCCGCGCTGTACGTTCTTCAGTTCCATCACCCACGCCAGCTTTTCGCGGTCGATGCCATCCGGATCGTAGATCACGCCATTCGAATCCGACATCGTGACCGGCTTTGCGCCGAGGTCGAGCAGTTTCTCTACTGTGTACTGGGCCACGTTGCCCGAACCGGATACCAGGCAGACCTTGCCTTCGAGCGAGTCCTTCCGAGTCTTCAACATTTCCTGCGCATAGTACACGCAGCCGTAGCCAGTTGCTTCCGGACGAATCAACGAACCGCCCCAGTTCAGCCCCTTACCAGTCAGTACGCCCGTGAATTCATTGCGAATACGCTTGTACTGGCCGAAGAGGAATCCGATCTCGCGACCGCCCACGCCTATGTCACCGGCAGGCACGTCCGTGTCGGCGCCAATATGACGGCAGAGTTCGGTCATGAAGCTCTGGCAGAAACGCATGACTTCGCCGTCGCTCTTTCCCTTGGGGTCGAAATCCGAACCGCCCTTTCCTCCGCCCATTGGCAGCGTAGTAAGCGAGTTCTTGAACACCTGTTCGAATGCGAGGAACTTCAAAATTCCAAGATTCACCGACGGATGGAAGCGCAAACCACCCTTATACGGACCAATCGCGCTGTTCATCTGAATGCGGAACCCGCGATTGATCTGCATATTGCCATGGTCATCAAACCACGGCACGCGGAACATGATGACGCGCTCAGGCTCCACCATGCGCTCCAGGATGCGGGCCGAGCGGAATTCCGGATGTTTATCAAGCACGGGGCGCAGAGATTCGAGAACTTCCTGCACCGCCTGGTGGAATTCCGGTTCGGCGGGATTCTTCGCCTTTACCTGGGCTAGGACTTCTTCGATGTAGCCTGCCGGAGTCTTGTATCCGGGGGTTGCGATATTTAGTTCGGTTGGCATGTGTAACGCCTCCAGGATGTTTGAACCAGTTGCAAATAGAAGGCTCCCGGCGGGCCGTTATCACGAAGGAGAGGGGGTGGAGGCAATGGCTAAACCTTTGAGTGCTCAAGCCTGAAGCACTACGCCACTACCATCCAGTGCCTTCCTTTCCACGAGGGTAAAGGTTGGCCCGGAGGCCTTGTTTCGAGGGCAGAACCCTCGATCCGGAACAGCATTAAAGCCTGAGTCGAACATGCGCGCCATGACGCAAATCACGTTCTCGCGTGATTAGCATCCGGAATAACACTATTAGGTTTTCTGGTGCGATTCCGTCGGAGGTACCCATCGCCTGATGCGATGCAACGCAGCCGTGTTTGGGCTGCGTTGCGACATGAATACTTCGAGCACGGGATTGTGCTCACGCCATCCTAGCGAGTGGATTCTAAATCGGCTGAGGCGACGCTTTCCCGGAAGTATGGAAGGCTCAATTCCAGGCCAGTACGGAGGTCGATCTTCGGCTCCCACCCAAGCAGAGCCTTTGCCTTCGTAATATCGGGTCGGCGCTGCTTTGGATCATCCTCCGGAAGAGGTGCAAACACCAGTTTGCTCGAAGAACCGGTCACCTCCAGGACAATCTTGGCGCAGTCAATCATCGTGAACTCGCCAGGGTTTCCGACATTCGTTGGAAGATGCTCGCTCGAAGCTGCTAGCCGCACGATCCCGTCGACCTCATCGCTTACATAGCAGAAACTTCGAGTCTGGCTACCATCGCCAAAGATGGTGATGTCCTCGCCGCGCAGGGCCTGCCGCATGAACGTCGAGATCACCCTGCCATCCATTATCTGCAACCGCGGACCATAGGTGTTGAAGATACGAACGATGTGCGTATCCACCTTGCGATAACGGTGATACGCCATGGTCAAGGCTTCCGAGAAACGTTTCGCCTCGTCATACACCGAGCGCGGCCCGATGGGGTTCACTCTTCCCCAGTAGCTCTCGTTTTGGGGATGCACTTCTGGGTCGCCATAGCATTCCGACGTCGAGGCCAGCAGAAAACCGGCATTGTACTTCTGTGCCAATTCCAGGCAGTTGCGAGTTCCAGAAGAGCCGACGTCAAGTGTTTCTAGTCCGTACTTCAGGTAATCGAAGGGGCTCGCAGGCGAGGCAAACTCGTAAATGAAATCAACTGGGCCAAAGTCAAAAGGAACGCAGATATCCTGCTGCTCGAAGCTGAATCGCGCATTCTGGAAGCAGCCTTTAAGATTTTCAAGTCGCCCAGTCAGCAGATTGTCAACGCAAACGACTGTGTAACCATCCGACAGCAACCGCTCGCAGAGATGAGATCCCAGAAACCCAGCTCCGCCCGTAACAATAATCCGCATTTTGACCTCGGTCTTAATTGACAGAATCAGTTTGCTGCACCATCGCCTTTTTCGGGCGACTTTGGCTGCGACAGTGGCCGTCCCATGCTGTAGTAGTGGAATCCGGCTTCGGACATCTCTTTCAGATCGAACAGATTGCGTCCGTCGACGATAACCGGGTATCGCATCACTTGCCGTAGTTTCGCGAGATCAAGCTTCGCGAATTGCGGCCACTCGGTTACAACCAACACGGCGTGAGCATCCCGAGCAGCTTCGAATTCGTCGTCCACATACTGCAGCGATTTGCTCTCGGGCAGCACGCATTGCGCCTTCCCCATGGCGGCAGGATCGTACGCAGAAACGACGCACCCCTCGGCCAGCAGCAAGCGGATAATCTTGAGCGCCGGAGATTCGCGAATATCGTCAGTGCCCCCCTTAAAGGCCAACCCGAGCACACCTATATGTTTGCCCTTTAGCGTCCAGAGCGCCGAGCGAAGCTTCTTGACGAAGCACTCTTGCTGCTTCTCATTGATCTGTTCTACCGACCGCAGAAGATCAAAGTCATACCCGATCGATTCAGCGATCTTGTAGAACGCACGCACGTCCTTCGGGAAGCACGACCCGCCATACCCGATTCCCGCATTCAGAAACTTGGAGCCGATACGCGAGTCCGTACCGATTCCCAGTGCTACTTCCTGCACATCCGTACCAACCAACTCGCAGATGTTTGATACCGCGTTGATGAAGGAAATTTTCAGTGCCAGAAATGCATTCGAGGCATGCTTGATCAGTTCAGCGCTCTTTGCGCTCGTCTCCAGATAGCAAACTCCGGCGGTCAGATCGCGCGGTCCCGGAACATGGTCTTCTCGCTTGTAATATGTTCCATCGATCAGTGGCTGATACACCCTCCGGAGCACCTCACGCGAGCGCTCGGTGTCGGCGCCAACCACTATACGGTCCGGATACAGAAAGTCTTGAATGGCCGTTCCTTCCCGGAGAAATTCGGGGTTCGAGATGACGTCGAAGTTCTTCTCTTTGGCGCCATTGAAGCGAAGTGTGCGACTGATCCATTGATTCGTGAGAACCGGAACCGTGCTCTTCTCCACAACGACCTTGTAGTCCTTGAGTTCGGCGGCGATCTCACGCACAGACGCCTCTACATACGACAGATCGGCTTCCCCAGTCGGGGATTGTGGCGTGCCCACAGCGATAAAGATCACTTCTGCATCACGCGCGGCAGCAACCAGATCCGATGAGAACACCAGGCGTTCGCCGCGATGCTTATGCAACAACTCCGGCAACTGCTCCTCGTAAATGGGACTTTCTCCAGTCTGTAATGCCGCGACCTTGGCCACGTCGATATCGACGCAGACCACCTCATGCCCAATCTCTGTAAAGCAGACTGCGGCAACCAGTCCCACGTAACCAGAACCCACTACTGCGATCTTGACGGGGGCGTTTAAGTTCGATTGAGGATCCACCATTTACCTCTTCTGGAGCTTTCTCGATATTGGACGGTATATGTCAGAATATCAGCCACTCACGTCTTAGTGGAATGCATGTACGTAGAGAATAGTTGCTTCGTATCGATAAACCTCCATTCTCGCACCAGCACAGAAACTGATATCCTCTAGACACTTGCCAAACTACTCGGAACACGCTTGAACACCACTACTAACTGTAGTGCTCGTTCAAGAGAGCTGAGCCGGTGGACACGCCCGGCGATTGCGTATGACTCGCTCCGAAAGGTAATTTGAGGCAGGAGTTGGGATCCGAATGAAAACAGCCTTAATCACCGGCATCACTGGACAGGATGGCTCCTATCTGGCTGAATTGCTGCTCTCTAAGGGGTACGAAGTCCACGGCATCAAGCGTCGCACTTCGTTGTTCAACACAGATCGTATCGACCATCTTTATCAGGATCCGCACGACAAAGATCGTCGCTTCATGTTGCATTACGGCGATATGACGGATACTAGCAGTCTCGTGCGCGTGGTCCAAACGGTCCAACCGGATGAGATCTACAATTTAGCGGCACAGAGCCACGTAGGAGTTTCATTCGAAGAACCGGAATTCACCGCCGAATCGGATGGTGTTGGTACTCTTCGACTCCTCGAGGCGATTCGCATCCTCGGCTTGGAGAAGAAGACGCGGTTTTACCAGGCATCCACCTCTGAGTTGTATGGGCTCGTGCAGGAAACACCGCAGACCGAGAAGACGCCTTTCTACCCGCGCTCTCCCTATGCCGCTGCCAAGCTGTATGCCTTCTGGATCACGGTAAATTACCGCGAAGCTTACGGGATCTACGCCTGCAACGGAATTCTGTTCAATCATGAATCCCCCCGCCGTGGCGAAACCTTTGTCACCCGCAAGATCACCCGTGGACTCGCCCGCATCAAGGCCGGTCTTCAGGATGCACTTTTCATGGGCAATCTCGATTCCCTGCGCGATTGGGGACATGCCCGCGACTATGCCGAGATGCAGTGGCTCATGTTACAGCAGGAAAAACCAGAAGACTTCGTCATTGCCACGGGAGAGCAGCGCAGCGTCCGAGAGTTCATCAATATTGCCGCCTCGAAACTCGACATGCAGATTACGTGGAAAGGCAACGGCATTGATGAAAAAGGTTATGACCAGAATGGGCGTTGTATCGTCGCCGTGGATCCACACTATTTCCGCCCAACTGAAGTCGAAACGCTTCTTGGCAACCCAGCAAAAGCGAAAGCCAAGCTCGGCTGGGTGCCGAAGACCACCTTCGATCAGCTAGTCACTGAAATGGTTGAATCCGACTACGAACTCGCAAAGCGCGACGCCATGGTTTCTTCGAACGGCTACAAGGTGTTCCATCATCACAATGAATAGCTATATTCCTCAGGACGCGAAAATCTTCGTAGCAGGTCATCGCGGGCTCGCTGGGTCGGCGATTGTCCGCAATCTACGCGCTCGGGGATACAACAACCTCATCGCCCGCACGCACCAGGAACTCGATCTACAGGACTCCAGTGCTGTTGCCCGGTTCTTCGACGAGCAGCGCCCCGACTTTGTTTTCCTTGCCGCTGCCAAGGTTGGAGGCATCCTCGCCAACCGCGACTTCCCTGCCGACTTCATATCTCAGAACCTGCGTATCCAGAGCAATGTCATCGAGAATGCGTATCGATGCAACGTAAAGCGGTTGCTCTTTCTGGGCTCAAGCTGCATCTACCCGAAACTGGCCCCGCAGCCCATCAGCGAAGATCAACTGCTTGCTGGCGCGCTCGAATTCACCAATCGTTCGTACGCTGTCGCCAAAATCGCTGGCATAGAGATGTGCTGGGCCTTCAACCGCCAATATGGGACTGAGTATCTGGCCGCCATGCCAACAAATCTCTACGGCCCCGGCGACAACTACGACCTCAACTCGTCGCACGTGCTGCCCGCGCTCATTCGCAAAGTGCACGAAGCCAAGCAGCGAGATGACTCCAACATCACTGTCTGGGGAACCGGTAAACCGCTCCGCGAGTTTCTCTTCAGCGATGACATGGCAGACGCTTGTGTTTTTCTGCTTAACCTTCCGCAGGAACAGTTCCGCAAGTTGATCAGCAATCCTGAAGTTGCCCCGCTCGTGAATGTCGGGAGTGGCAGCGATTTAAGCATCGGCGAACTCGCGCAAAAGGTCTGTGAGCAGCTTGGCTTTAAAGGCAAGATTGTCTTCGATACAACGAAACCCGACGGCACCCCTCGCAAGCTGATGGACAGCAGCAAACTGTTCAGCTTCGGATGGAGACCGAAGGTATCGCTTGAAGACGGCATTCGTGTGGCTTATTCGGACTTTTGCGAAAAGGCAGCGGTAGCCAAAGCACAACGAAGCTGACAAGCATGATCGACATCCACTGTCACCTGCTGCCTTGCGTAGACGACGGCTCAAAATCGTGGGAAACCACGGTTGAGATGTGTCGTCTCGCACAGCAGGATGGTGTCACTCACATCGTCGCTACCCCGCACGCTAACTACGAGTTCCGCTATGACCGCGCAAGCCACTTGGCTTTGCTCGATGAAGTTCGTGCACGCGTACCAGAACTGAGCTTCTCGCTTGGCTGCGATTTCCATCTGTGCTACGACAACGTGGAAGACGCGCTTACCAATCCGGAGCGCTACACCATTGGAAACAGTCGCTACCTGCTCGTTGAGCTATCCGACCACAGCACGTTCAACATCTCGCAGACAATATTTCGTCTTCAAAGCGTCGCACTCGTGCCCATAATCACGC
This sequence comes from Koromonas humicola, assembly GCF_059726255.1. Taxonomy (NCBI): domain Bacteria; kingdom Pseudomonadati; phylum Acidobacteriota; class Terriglobia; order Terriglobales; family Koromonadaceae; genus Koromonas; species Koromonas humicola. The sequence goes on along the minus strand of NZ_AP040873.1, from coordinate 1,501,515 downwards.
ACCCAGAGCGCAATCCCAGCATTCTGCGCAATCTGACCATGGTCGATTCTCTCGTAGATTCGGGATGCCTTGTCCAGATCACCGCGAACTCCCTTACTGGAGCCTGGGGCAAGCCGAGCCAGCAAGCATGCGAGTCCATGCTTCGAAGGAATCTGATTCACTTCATCGCAAGTGATGCACATGGCGTCCGGAGGCGTCCTCCGATTCTCTCTAGCGCGCGCGACCTTGCAGCAGACCTCATCGGCGCCGATGCCGCAAAACGTCTCGTCGAGGACAATCCCGCCGCACTCCTGCGGAACGTCGAACAGATCTAGCACTATCCGTTGGCCAAACAAGTACCCGCTGGCTTACAATGTCACAGGCACGCGCCTGTAGCTTAACTGGATAGAGCACGAGTCTTCGGAACTCGGGGTTGCAGGTTCAAGTCCTGCCAGGCGCACCAGATTCTTCTCCCATCCTCGCCTCCTTCATCTCGAAACACCCGCGAAAACACTGGCTGTCTAGAAATCTTTTCTATTGCTTGTAGAAATGTTCTTTATTCTGCGCAGCCGGTCAAAGTAGCCAAACTCTTCGAATATGCCCCATTCGCAGCGATGTTCCCCGCTTCCTAACCTGCACATCTGAAGAGAGAAACCCGTGATCTGCACGCCAACACAGCGTGCCTCGCGTGCATAAATATTCACGTGTCTGCATTTTCCGCTTTCGGCGAAATGTCCGCATTAGAACCATCCCTTATCACACCGATAAATAAAAGGAATTGGTAATAAAAAGCCACCCACAGCTACTCTCGGCCAACACTTGATCAAGTGATCGCTGCCCACATTGCTCTTTGCTCGAACGATGTTTAGACAGGAGAACTTCTCAATGCGGATGAAACGCCTCTGTTCCGTAGCGCTGCGATCAGTCTTGCTCGCGTGCATGTTGCCAGTTGCACTATCAGCACAAGCGCCGCCTGATGATGTCGATCAGAGAGTCGCTGATCTTGAAAAACAGCTTCAAGCAATGCGCTCCGAACTGGACGCGCTGAAAGCAACAAAAACTGCGGAATCGGCCCCTACCGTCGTTCCCGCTCCCGTCACGTCAACTCCTGCTCCTGCAGCGTTCGCCGATGCGGCAACTGCTCCGGCCACCGCTCCTAATCCGATGGCGGGGGTCACCAGCGCACTCGCCGGCGTAACCTTCACTGGCGTCGTTGACGCATATTACGGCTACAACGCGAACCATCCTGCGCTCGGCATAGCGCACGTTGGCAACACCTCGTCCGAGCCGTTCCAGTTCACTAATGGGCAGTTTTCGCTGAACCTGCTTGAACTGCAACTCGATAAAGCTCCAGACAAAAGCTCACCGCTCGGCTTCCGCGCCGCACTTGCATTCGGACAGGCAATCAACGCGGTAAACAATACTCCATTCGAAGTTGCTCGAAGCATTCCCGTTGAGCAGTACCTCAAGGAGGGCTACCTCTCATATCTCGCCCCTATTGGCAAAGGCCTGCAAATTGACGTCGGCAAGTTTGTAACTCCGACTGGCGCGGAAGTGATCGAGACCAACCAGAACTGGAATTACTCGCGCAGCCTGCTCTTCAGCTACGCCATTCCCTACTACCACATGGGGGTCCGCGCGAAGTACACATTCAACGACAAGTGGGCAGTCACTGGCTATGCAATGAACGGCTGGAACAACGTCGTCGCCACGAACACAGGAAAGACCGGTGGGCTCACGGTCAGTTGGAACGCCACCAAGAAACTCAGCATCACAGAGAACTATCTTGCTGGTCCACTGGATCGATTTGGCACAGGGGACAACGCCAAGTGGAATCACCTCTCTGACACGGTCATCGCATTCAATCCGACGGCGAAGCTCTCCTTGATGGCCAACATCGATTACGACCGCGATGAAGGCGTGCTCGGCGGCAGGTCCGGAGACTACGCTGGCGTCGCCGGATACGTGAAGTACGCGTTCAGCCCCAAGTTCGCATTGGCCGCTCGTTACGAGTATCTGAACGATCACGACGGCTTTGCCACCGGCATCCCGAACAATCTCGTTTCTGCTACCGGACAACACGTTCATGAGTTCACTGGAACCTTCGAGCGCAGAATTGCCGGTCATCTGCTCTCACGTCTCGAATATCGCCACGACAATTCGAACCAACATTTCTTCCAGCGCGGCACGTCGTCGTTCGTCAAGGGTCAGACCACCGTTGATGCGGGACTTGTCTTCGTGCTGGAGCCCGGCGAGACAAAGTAGCAACCACTGAATTTTCGGTCACACCACGCCAGATCAACATCCAGCCGTCGCATATAAGCGGCATTCACGAGGAGATAGGGATGACAGAGGTTAGAACTGACCTTCGAATGAACAAAGCGAAAAGGAATCCGAACAGCCTGTCTTTTTCGCAGAAGTTTTCACGGCTGGCGGAGCGGTTGCGTAGCCACGAGTGGCGTCGATACGGAATGACGCTCTTCGCTGGTAAAGCAGCGGGCATTGCAATTGTCATGATGGTGATGACCCTGGCTTCCTCGCTGTTCTTCACCAACGCGCTCGCTGCCGAAACGCCGGTCAAGGCCGCCGACATCGTCAACCCGATCAACACTGTATGGACGCTGGTTGCCGCATTCCTCGTGTTCGGCATGCAGGTTGGTTTCACGATGCTCGAAGCCGGATTTTGTCGTTCGCGGGAGACCGTTAACGTGTTGATGGAGTGCATTGTCGATACATGTTTGTGCGGCCTGCTCTTCTACGCATTCGGCTTCGCGTTCATGTTCAGTCACGGCAATGGATTTATCGGATACCACTGGTTCTTCCTACAAGGCGCACCTGCGACGTATGAGACCTCCGGCGTCGCTTTCCTCGCCTTCTGGCTCTTCCAATTTGCCTTTGCCGACACCTGCTCCACCATCACTTCAGGAGCCATGATTGGGCGCACCGGATTCGTCGGCGACCTAATCTATTCCGTCGGCGTCTCCGGCTTCATCTATCCGATCATCGGACACTGGGCTTGGGGTCCGGATGGCTTTCTAGCGCTTATGGGCAGCGATGGCAACTTCCTCCCATGGATGGGTACTGGATTCCACGATTTTGCGGGCTCCACGGTGGTTCACACCATTGGCGGATTCATCGCACTTGCTGGCTCGATTGTTCTCGGTCCCCGCATTGGCCGCAAGTTCAAGCGCGATGGCGGTGGCCCGATGATGCCCCACGATCTAACGATTGCCGCTTCTGGCGGCCTCTTGTTGTGGTTCGGCTGGTACGGGTTCAATCCGGGCAGCACGCTCTCCGCAATGGATTTTGAAGGCATTGGCCGCGTCGCCGCAAATACCACGCTGGCTGCTTGCGCCGCTGGACTTACAGCCATGGTGTACGCCTACTTTTTAAGCAAGAAATGGGACGTCAGCTTCACCGTCAATGGCTTCCTCGCCGGACTTGTAGCCATCACCTGCCCGTGCTACTGGGTCAGCCCCACTGGATCCATCCTCCTCGGCGGCATCGCTGGCGTCGTCGTTGTCGCTGGAGTCGAACTCCTCGAGTGGCTGCGCATCGATGACCCGATCGGCGCGGTTCCGGTGCACGGCATGTGCGGAATCTGGGGAACGCTCTCTCTTGGCCTATTTGCCTGCGGCAAGTACGGCGCAACAGGCCCGCTCGCTCCTGACAACTCCATTGCGCTCAAGGGCCTCTTCTACGGTGGCGGATTCCAACTTCTGCGCGCGCAGGCTCTCGGCAGCCTGATCGTGACCGTAGCCACATTCACGGTGGCTCTCGGACTTATGTACGCCGTCAACGCTACCGGCACGCTGCGTGTGTCGGAAGAAGGCGAACTCTACGGTATCGACCTTCACGAACACGGCATTTCTGCCTACCCCGAGTACGTGATTACCGCGTTGGGTTCTCCATCGGGCCTTTCCGCCCAGGAAGCGCCAGTAGAGAAGAAAACCAGCGTGACTGTGCGCACCTAGCGCCACACACCCATTTGCTACGGACGGCGGCTCGGTAACTGCTGCCGTCCTTAACTGACCATTTACCAAAGCGAGGGAATCAAAATGACCAAGATCGAAGCGATCATTCAGCCTGGCAAGTTCGAGTCAGTCAGAGAAGCACTGGGCGCGCTCGGAATTGAGGGCATGACAGTTTCAGAGGTTCGTGGGCACGGGCGCCAGAAGGGACACACAGAAACCTATCGCGGCCGGGAATATGACATTTCCCTGCTGCCCAAAATCAAACTGGAGTCGGTTGTTCCTGATGACCTGGTTGACGCCGTCGTCGATTGCATTATCAGCACCGCTTCCACAGGGCATATCGGCGATGGCAAGATATTCCTGTACAAAGTCGAACAAGCCATCCGCATCCGTAATCAGGAAGAGGGAGCGGCGGCGCTGTAGTTCGAAACTACGCACCAGATGCGCCGCTCGGTGCAATTTCGAACGCAAATCAAAGGGCACCCCTTGCAGGGTGCCCTTTTCAACCCTTATTTCCAAGACTCTACTTCGTTGCTCCAAGCCGTGCCTGATTCCGCTCAGCGATGGTCTTCCGAGCGTTCTCAGCCAATTCCTTGGCTTTCGGCATCAGTTCCAAGGCCTTCAGCACGTTCGGATCGGATTCGGCTTGGACCCTCATGCCTTCTTGCTGACCGAAAGCTCCCACGAACAATTCGCTCTTGATACTCGAACGAACCCACTCGTTGTTGTCCACCAAGTCTTTTTCAGTGAAAGGAAGCTTCGAGTCATTCAGGAAAGTCCGGAACTCCTGCATGACAGCTTCGTCCACCTGAAAGTTCTTATCGGTCTTGTGATTGATCGCGTAATGCTTTGCGAAGTTGAAGAATGCATACTTCCGCAGAAGCTCTTCCTGGAACTTGTTGGCCTTGATCGGCGGGAACTTCACATCCGGAGTGATCCCACCTCCGCCATACACTGTCCGTCCGCTGTCCGTGAGCTTCACTTCGCGGTTAGCGTCATCCTGTTTCTGGCCATTGATCGAGTTATCGTCCTGATTGCGGTTGTAGTAGTAGTCGTAGAGCGACACGCCGTTGTAATCACGCTGAATCAGTCGTCCGCTCGGCGTGTAATACTTCGCCGTAGTCAGCGCCAGCCCAGTGTTCTCGCTCAACCGATAAACGGTCTGAACCAATCCCTTGCCAAACGTCGTTTCCCCGACGATCAGCCCGCGGTCATGATCCTGAATCGCTCCCGAAACAATCTCTGCTGCCGAAGCCGTGCCGTGGTTCACAAGCACGACAATCGGAAAATCCTTCGTGCTGCCATGGGCTGCGCGATACACCTTTTCCGGTGAGTTCCGCCCATGATGGCTCACGATGACCTGTCCCTTCTTCAGGAACTTATCTGCTACACCGACGCCCTCGCTTAACAATCCGCCGGGATTGTTGCGAAGGTCGAGGATCAAGCCCTTGAGATCGCCCATCTCGTCCAGTGCTGCCGCCGTTTCCGCTTCCGTTGTCTCCTGGAACCCGCTGACGTGTAGATACCCGATCCCCGGACGAATCATGAAGTGTAGATCGACCGAGTAGCGCGGAATCTCGTCGCGCACGACCGAGAAGTCGACTGGCTTCGAGTTCCCCTCACGCAAAATCGCAATGTGGACCGTTGTGCCCTTTGGTCCTTTCAGCAGATCGGCCACGTCGCTCGTCGTCATGTTGTCCGTAGGCTTGCCGTCGATCGCCACAATAACGTCGCCCGGGCGAATACCCGCCCGATATGCAGGCGCTCCGGCGAACGGAGCAATGACAATAACTTTATTGTTCCTCGGTCCAACCTGCATGCCCACGCCGTAGTAGCGGCCGCGCTGCTCTTCCTGCAATGCCGAGTACTGCTTGGGGTCAAAGAAATTCGAGTGCGGGTCCAAAACGCGCAACATGCCCGGAATGGCGCCATCATAGATCGCCTTGTCCGGATCGACCTTCTCCGCATAATTTTGCTCAATCACGCTATAGACCTGCGCGAAGTTATGTACCGAATCGCGCATATCGTCATCGCTGCTGGCGGGCGCTGCCCCGGTACGCCCAAAGACGACTCCGAGCAAACCGCAAGTCAGGATAACGAGGAAAACTACGATGAGTGAGCGACGGGAACGACCGGCCATTGATACCTTCTTCTCTGTCAGTTGCGCACCAGCGCGACGTGAATCTTTGCTGCGCTTGCCCTGCGCGCACGCTAGGGAGCGCAACCCTCAATTTCGCAAGAGTATAGCAGTTTCACCAACCCGGAGGTTAGCGGCACGCCGATGCTGGCTTGGGAATTCCCGCCATTGCGGCATTCATAAGATGCCAAAGTACCCCACTCCGCTTCGCAACTTCTTTTTGCCCTGACCGCCTCGGGCTTACTTCGCTTCCAAATGGCTTAAGGTCTTGTTTTTTCTACTCTCAGGTCCGCCACCCGCTTCTTAGCTCAACCCGATGCCGTGTATGATATTTCCGTATGAATCTGGGAATGCCCGAGATGATTTTTATCTTCTTGCTGGCGCTGATACTATTCGGCCCCAAGAAGTTACCCGAGATTGGACGCGAGATCGGCAAGTTCATGGCCGAATTCAAGCGTGCGTCCAATGATTTCAAATACCAGCTCCAGACTGAGATAGAAAACGCTGCGACTGACGTTCCCCAGGTCACGAATTCGGGTTCCCAGCAGAGTTCTTCTTTTACTCAGACTGTTTTGCCTGCCGCAGTGAACAACGTTATTTCCGAGATCGACAGTGCGCAGGACCGTTTGATGAAGACTGCCCGCATGGCGTTTGAAGCGCAGAATTTCACCTTGCGTCCGCCTGACAGTCCAGTCGTGTCCTCCGCTTATCCTGAGGCGACGACCACCTCCGCTCCAGCAGAAGCTGCCGCCGAGTCCGCTCCGGCGCCCACTCTTGCGGATTCTCAGCCGAGCGTTTCCTCGCCGGTTCAAGCCGAAATAGGCCAATCTCCGCTCCCTCCAGCGCCCGCCGCGAGCGACTCTGCTCAGCAGAACAGCTAAACGGGTGATCCAGTAAAGGTTCTGATGGCAGACACAGCAACTCCAACAAGCACATTGAAAGAACGGCAGGAATTGTCATCCATGGGCTTCCTCGAGCACCTTGAGGAGCTCCGCAAACGTATCATCTGGAGTATCGTTTCTATCGCCGCTGGCTTCGGTGTTTCCTACTGGTGGCACGAGAAGATATTTGGCTGGATGCAGAGCCCCATCGTTTTTGCTCTCACCCGCCACAATCTGCCGACGAACCTCGTCTATACGAACCCCACTGATCCCTTTAACATGTACCTGAAGATCAGTTTGATCGTGGGCATCTTCATCGCTTCGCCTTTTGTCCTGTACCAGGTTTGGGCATTCATTGCGCCGGGCCTTTACAGGCACGAACGCCGTTATATCGGCCCGTTCATGTTCAGCACCGTTGGGCTATTCGTCGCCGGAGGCTTCTTTGCCTATAAGATGGTGTACCCGGCCGCGCTCGACTTCCTGATCGAATACAGCAAGCAGTTCACTCCGATGATCACCATCAACGAGTACACCGATCTGTTCATGACGATCGTGCTCGGCTTGGGCGTGGTCTTCGAAATGCCCATCCTCGTCTTCTTCCTTGCGCTGTTTGGTCTGGTAAGCGCCGGCTGGATGTGGCGCAATCTACGGTATTCGATTCTCGTAATCTTTGTGGTCGCGGCGATCATCACGCCAACCACTGACATCATGAACATGTGCGTGTTCGCGGCGCCCATGATCATCCTGTACATCGTTAGCATTGGTGTCGCTTACCTTGTGCATCCCGCGCAACGCAAGAAGCGGGAGCTGAACGCAAAATGATGAACGGACATCGGGGTCTCCTGAACTTTGATCGCATCGGAGGCCCCATGATTCTGGCCCTCCTCCTCACGGCTTGCTGTCTGAGTGTCGCGTGTCGCGACACTCAGTCCAATCCCCAAACCGCCTCCGCTCAGACGCAATCTGTGCGCCGCCCGGACATCAATGCCGTGGACTTCGACCCTAAGCCCGACACGCCACCTGCCCTCAAAATCAGTGGCGAGCGCGCCTACCGCAATCTGAAGGATTTCGTCGCGCTCGGTCCCCGCCCCATTGGCAGCGCCGGACACACCAAGGCCGAGCAATTCATCCTCGCTCACCTGGACGGCGCACAAATCGAACAGGATAAGTTCACCACCCAGACCGCAGCTGGCCCCTTCCCGATGAACAACATCATTGCGAAGTTTCCCGGGAAGAAGGATGGCGTCATCGTTCTCGCCGGACACTACGACACCAATCTTCCACTGAAGAACACCAATTTCGTCGGTGCGAATGATGGCGGCTCCGATGTCGGGCTCATGCTGGAAATTGCCGATCAGCTTCGGCTCCATCCGCCTGAGGGGTACAGCATCTGGCTCGTGTTCACCGACGGAGAAGAGGCCACCATCGAATGGACCGCCGCAGACAGTGTGTACGGTAGCAAGCATCTGGCAAAGAAGTGGCAACAGGACGGCACCGCCGCAAAAGTCAAAGCCTTCCTACTGCTCGATATGATCGGAGACAAGAATCTCGATGTCCTCCGAGATATGAATTCCACGCCGTGGTTGCTCGATGTCGTCTACCGCGCGGCGCAAAGAACTGGACAACAGTCCCACTTTTTCGCGCAAACGAACGAGATCGCCGATGACCATCTTCCGTTCCGTGACGCTGGCATTCCCGTGGCAGACATCATCGATCTCAACTACGGATTCAATAACATCTACCATCACACTACGCAGGACACTCCCGACAAATGCAGCGCTGCCAGCCTGCAGATTGTGGGTGATGTGGTGATGGAAACTATCCGCTCGCTGAACACGCGTTAGTCTCTGGTCCGCCCGCGCCACGTCCGCGGGTGTTACGCTTAGTAAGAAAGGATTGCGCGCAGTAACGCTCCGCTCAAAGCGATAGAAATGCATCTCCCAGGCAATTTGCTGTTCTGGATATTGTTCCTCGGCTTCGTAGTCGTGATGCTGATCCTCGACCTCAAGGTTCTCAATCGCGAGGCACACACGGTTACCATGCGCGAGTCGCTCGGATGGACCGCTGTTTGGGTCAGTTTAGCCGGACTGTTTGCCGTGCTTCTCTACTTCCACGGACATCGCATGACGGGCGATTTGGCCGACGGCAATCGGCAACTTTCGCTCGAATTCATCACCGGATACCTGGTTGAGGAAGCGCTCAGCGTCGACAATCTCTTTGTATTCCTACTCATCTTCCGGCAGTTCAAAGTTCCGCCGGAGTTGCAACGCAAAGTCCTGTTCTGGGGAATTCTCGGCGCCATCGTGATGCGTGCGGTTTTTATCGGCGCCGGAGTCACGTTGCTCAATCGCTTCGAATGGATCATGTACGTCTTCGGAGCCTTCCTCATCTATGCAGGATTCAAACTGATCTTCCAGCACGAGAGAGGCGTTCCGGGCGACAATGCCATGACGCGTTTCGCGCGTCGCCATCTTCGCCTCACCGACGACTATTCCAATGGCAATTTCACGATCGTACGCAATGGCCTGCGCTACTTCACCCCGCTCGCGCTCGTACTGATCATCATTGAGACTACCGACGTGATTTTTGCCGTGGACTCCATCCCTGCGGTGTTAGCGGTAACGCGCCAGCCGTACGTGGTGTTCACCTCCAACATTTTCGCAATTCTGGGCCTGCGTGCGCTGTACTTCGCTTTGGCTGGACTGATGGATCTCTTCCACCTGCTCCACTATGGACTGGCCATCATTCTTGTGTTCATTGGTGTGAAAATGGTCGGCGAACACTACTTCGAAATCCCCACTCTGAGCGCACTCGGAGTCATTATCGGAGTGCTGGCGCTATCGATTATCGCAAGCATCGTCACGCGCCCCCGTAACAGAGCCTTGGCTGAGCGAGCTGACTGAATCCGCTCCAGCGCGGCAACATCTATACTGATATACGTGAATACAATGTCGATCAGGAAGATTGCAGAAGCCGACTTTCCCACACGCTGGGGACATTTTCGCATTCTAGGTTTTGAAGGCTTTGTCCCGGGAACACCCGCCACAGGCTCACCCGATGGGAAGGAACGCCGAAAAGAGGAAGCAGTAGCGCTGGTCATGGGCGACATTCATGGCGACGCGCCTCTCGTCCGCATCCATTCCCAGTGCCTCACTGGAGATGTTTTCCACTCGATGCGTTGCGATTGCCGGCAGCAACTCGAACTCGCGCTAATGAAAATCGGCGAGAGCGGCAACGGTATTCTGATCTACGAAGAGCAGGAAGGCCGTGGAATCGGACTCATGGCGAAGCTGCAAGCGTACGAATTACAGGATCAGGGACTCGATACAGTCGAGGCTAACGTCAAACTCGGCTACCAGGTTGACTGCCGTGGTTACCACATGCCGGTCGAAATCCTGCAGTTCCTCGGTGTACGCAAACTTCGCTTGCTTTCCAACAACCCAGAAAAGGTCGAAGCAGTGCAAGCCGCCGGAATCGAAGTCGTCGAGCGTGTGCCTGCCGACGTGGAAGCCTATGAGAGCAACGCCAAGTACCTTCGCACGAAGCGCGAAAAGATGGGACACCTCTTCATGTAGCTTCAGCTACGTTTTCGTGCCTTTACGTCCGCGCGACGGGGACTCTTTCTGCGCAATAAGCTTCTTCATCTCGTCCGCACGCTTCACCGGTAGCGCCCCAATCGCATACTCCGCCAGCGTACGATAAACCTTCGCCTCTGTTGCACCCTGCAGCGAGTGCAGATGCGCTGCTACCGTCCGCACATCCCCCCGTGCAAGTGGACCGCTGAAGGACTTCCCTGCTCCAATCGTTAGCACGTTACGCACAGTGCGAAGCACAATAGGCTCCATGATCTTGCGCACGTCGCTTCTCTTGATGCCCGCCCGCAAGCCAATGCGCTCCGCCGCCTCAAGCTCCGAAGCCAGCATCGGTGACAGCATCGCTCCAAAGGCGTGATACATCACCTTGCTCTCGGGCTTGATCCTTAACGTGCTCGCCCCGAGCTTCTCTGCCATTGCTTGCGCAGCCCGCACCGCCACTGCACTTCCCTCGACAGCAAACCACGCGCCGTTCAAGCTAGGAGGCTCGCCCGCAACAAAGGTCATCATCGGATGTGCACTGCCGGTGTGTACGCCTCTATCTTTCAACCCGCTCAGAGCCGCACTGCTCAAGGCGCCACTCGCATGCAAGACGAGTTTGGGCAGCACCTCTTTCCTCGCCAACTCACGCGACACCAACTCAATTGCTTCGTCGGGAACCGCGAACCAGAGCACATCTGCCCTGAACTCCGCGTCATCTAGCGTTGTGACTCTCGCCTCAACTTTGCGCGCCAGCCTCGCTGCCTTCCGCTTCGAGACTGCATTCGAGCGCGCAATGATCTCGTCGATCGCGAACCCTTGCTCATACAACGCACATGCCAGACCACTAGCCAGCGCCCCGGCCCCAATGAACGAGATGGATCGCACTGTCTTCACGATCAGCAGAGTAGCACGAGCGGGAATGGTTTTGTGTATAGTGTCGCCATGAAGAAAGCAAGCAAGAAGCTCGCGTCGAAAGCCCCCGGCAAAACTCGGAAATCTGCCGCACCCAAACCGAAGAAGACCACCACCTCGCGTGCGGCAAAGAATGTTCGAGTCCTCTCCTCCAAGGTTGTGCACACCGCTCCCGTTTTCACTGTCACCAGTGACGAACTCATAGAGCCTTCCGGAGCAAAAGTACGCCGAGACATCATTCGGCATCCGGGTTCGGTCGTTGTACTTGCATTGGACGAGAGCAAGGAAGAGCCTTCCGTTTTGCTCATCAAGCAATATCGCTATGCAGCCAATGAAGAACTTTGGGAAATTCCCGCAGGTCGCATTGATAAAGGAGAAGACGCTCTCACGGCAGCGCAACGCGAGCTTGCGGAAGAGACAGGCTACACGGCTTCCGAATGGAAACCGATTCTCTACTTCTACTCGAGCCCCGGATTTCTTGATGAGACGATGTTCATTTTCGCAGCTCGCGATTTGAGAAAGGGAAAGGCAACTCCCGAGGAAGACGAGTTCATCACATGCAAACTTGTGCCCCTCAGGACGGCCGTGCAATGGGTGATGAGTGGAAAACTCAAGGATGGAAAAGCCATTGCATGTGTCCTTTGGGCCGCGCAGAAGTTCCACATCTCAGGCGATGGATCGACGAAAAAACAGCGCTAATTCTCCATCAATGTCACACAGCAATTGCGGTGGAGGAGCAGCGAAATCAGCTAAGGCAAGTTACCCGCGAATTGAATTAATGAGCAGCGCGAGGGAATCAGAACGCGACATATCGCTGCGCTCCGAATTCCTCGCATCTAACGGTTTCAAGATGCTCGGAGGGACAGTACGTGGCTCGTCTCAAGGGAACGGTAAAGTGGTTTAACAATGCGAAAGGATTCGGGTTCATCGGCCGCGAAGACGGTCCGGACGTGTTCGTACACTACAGCGCAATTTCCAGCGAAGGCTACAAGAGCTTGCAGGAAGGTGATGCTGTAGAGTTCGAGATCGTTGAAGGTCAGAAGGGCCCTCAGGCTGGCAACGTTCAAAAAATAGTTGCGGCTTGACCTGCGACAAGATCGTCTGTTGTTGTTCCTAATCGCTTACAACAGAAAGGCTGCACTCAATCGAGAGCAGCCTTTTCATATTTTGAGAAGCCTTCGAATCAGGGCCACCCGCTTCGAGCAGCCCATGTATTCTAGCGAGTGCTTGTGCCCGTCGCACACGAGTCGGAGACCTTCTGCACATCGCTTACGTTGAACTGAGTTGAAGGGTTCGAGCTCGATGAAGAACTCGTTGATCCGGACGGTGTCGAAGATGACATCGCACCCGCAGTAGAGCCACTGCTAGAGCTTGCAATTCCCTCCACGCGCACTTCTTTCCCGATGTAGTCGCTCAACTTCGACGTGCTTCCGCGAAGCTGAAAGCTGTTTCCCGAGTTGTCGGCGAGAACAAAATTCCCGTCCGATGTCTGGCTCAGGCACCCTTGAACGCTGGTCGCCTGCGAGTTTGCAGTTTGGTTCGCGCGGTCGTGAGCCATCTGCCCCGGAGCGTGTGTATCTGGCGGAATCGCCGTCGGGTCAGACGGTGTCGAGGGATTCGAGGGTGTCTGCCCCGTCTGGTCCTGGGGGAACGTCGGTGGAGTCGATGTCGGGGGTGTCTGGTTTGGTGTGCTGCCGACCTGAGCGGTTGCGGCCAGACAGCAGCCCAACAGCATTGTTCCGAGCGCTAGAGTCTTCATGCAAAATCCTCCTGATAGGCTTGGACAATGCAGGATGCGGGCCGTTCCAGCAGCCCCGGATTTCGGGCTATCCAGAGCAGCGCCCGGCTTTGCCATCGGAAGCTTTTGCGTTGTGGGCTAGAAATTACACTTGAAGCATCGATCTCTTAGGGGCGGAATAGTCGCATCAGTCCCTGTGGTGCAAGATCGTCCGCCAGAAACTTCCGCTCGTCTCCGGCAGCTCGCACGAGAGCCTCAGCGGAAAGATATCCGGCGCGCACTGCACCTTCCATCGTTGCTGGCCACCCCGTTGCTGTCCAGTCGCCGCTCAGGAACAACCTGGGCCACGCGCTCTCCGGCCGAGGTCTGAACCGCTCACTTCCCGGCGCAGGAGCGAACGTTGCATTCACTTCCTTGATCACTGTGGCCTTCACCAGCCTCGCTTCCCGCGCCTTCGGGAAGAACTCAGCCAGCTCTTTCATCGCCAGTTCAATGATCTCCGCTCTACCCTTCTCGAGCAAACTTTTTGACGAGCTCACTACCAGTTCCAGGTAGCTTCCGCCGGTCTCGCCATCGTGTATCAGAATCTTAGATTTCTGGAACATCCATTGAATGGTCCGATCAAGCAACGCGGCGTGCTCCAACTCCGTGACTTCGCGATCGAACCACAAATGAACGCCCGTGATCGGCACCGTCCTCAGATGACTTACTTTCTCCTGCAGCCTCTCTGCTTCATCACCCTCCGGGAGCAGTCGTCCAATTGCATGAAACGGTGCGGCTGAAATGACGTAATCGAAGCTGTGCTCGTGCTCGCCACACCGCAGCTTTACTTTGTCGCCGCAGAACGCAAGTGCGTCCACTCCGCTGCGCAATTTCACTTCACCACCACGCGCATGTATGTAGTCAGCAGCGACGCCATACAACTCCGAAAGCGGAACCCTGGGCACGCCCATTCGTCCGGCTTCCGCCGATTTCAGAAACGCGTCACGAAACACCAGAGCCGCGTACTTCACCGAAGACTTATCCAGATCCTCGTTTAAGCTGCTGATCAGCACCGGGGCCCAGAAGCGGTCGATTGCTCTCTGCGTCTGTCCCTTCTTCCGTAGCCACGTCAAAAAGTCCTCTGAGGTGTCCTCCGGAACGCACTGCACCAAGGCCATCAAAGCGCGTGTGATGCCGATTTTGTCGCGCAAGGAAAGCAATCCGAATTGTGCAAATGAAATCGCCGAGTGAAGTGGCGCAGGCAATGTTGAAGATTCAAGTACTCCCGATCGGCCGCCCGGTTCAATGAAGGTGATCCGACGGTACCAGCGCACCTTGTCTTCAACCCCGAGCCGTCGGTACAAGTCGCGCAGATTCGTGCAGCAACCCAGCAGTACGTGCTGGCAATTGTCCACTACCTCGCCCGTACCCGGATGTTCATAGGAAGAAGCGCGCCCGCCCAGAAACGGACGGCGCTCAAACAGCGTGACCCAATATCCCGCATCCGACAGCGCACAACCAGCGGCTAGTCCTGCGAGTCCTCCACCAATGATGCCAATGCTGGCATGCCCATGCTTCTGCGCCACCGAGTCGCTCACAGCAATCTCTTCCCAAATCCCTTAGCCAGCACCTTCAACTTGTCCGCAACCGACAGACGCACTCTCTGTGAGTAAACGTCATATTGCTTTAGCTCAATCCGATCCAGAATGCCACGATAAATCTCGACCATTGCCCACAATGCTGGCTGGCTAACCTCATCGATCAGCGGCAGCAACCGATCAGCAGACTTATAGAACTCCCGCGCTCTCGCCGCCTCAAACGCCAGCAGCGGACGCAGCTTTTCCATCTGTATGCCCGAGCCTAGCTCCTGCGGAGTAATGCCGAAACGCTCGAGGTCTTCCTGCGGCAAATACACGCGAGAAATCGATGCGTCCTCTTTCACATCGCGCAGAATGTTCGTGAGCTGAAACGCGATTCCCAAATGCTCTGCATACTGCTCAGCCGCCTGGTCGCGATACCCAAATATTCGAATGCACACCAGTCCCACTACCGACGCGACGTGATAGCAATAGTCATAGAGATCGTGGAATGTGCCATACACCACCAGCGGACCATCCGTCGATTCGCCCTCGCGCACATCCATTCCGGTCCCGGCAACAAGTTGGTCGAGCAACTCCATCGGAATCTGATATCTCTCTTGCGAGTCGCGCAGTGCCAGGAACACGGGATCATCTGTCCGCCCCGTTTCAATCGCTCGATGGTAGGATTCGATAAACTCCGCCAGCTTCGTTCGCCTCTCCTGCGGAGTCATTCCCGGATCGTCACTCAGGTCATCCGCATGCCGCATGAACGCATAAACGGCGCTCAACGCGTTCCGCTTCTGCGCAGGCAACAGCATGAATCCGTAGTAGAAGTTCTTGGCCGCAGAACGTGCGATATGGCGACAAACGCTGTAAGCGGTCGTCAGTTGCGAGTCGGTCTGTTGCATCGTAGCGCTCACCCCGCTCTCCCCAATGCGATGCGCCCTACCAGCGCCCTCATCGCCAACTCTGCTTTGCGCAACTTGCTCAGGCTGGGTCTTTTCGTAAGCACGTTATAGTCCTGCGCCTCGATCGCGCTCAGAATCGCCATTCCACCGCGACTGAACAACTCAAGGTCCAGTGCCAGCGAGCGGTTCACGTGCTTTATCAGCGGCAAGCCAAGTTCAAACCATTCCCGCGCGCGCTCAACTTCGAACTTCATCATCTGGCGGAACTCGCGGCTGAACCGTCCTTCTGCAATCTGCTCTTCGCTCACGCCAAATCGCCGCAAATCCTCAAGCGGCAGATACACACGTCCCTTTTTCCAGTCCACCGAAACGTCTTGCCAGAAGTTCGCTAACTGCAGCGCCGTGCAGGTGTAATCGGAAAGCTGCTGCCGTTCCAGATCGCTGTAGCCGCACAAAAACAGCACTAGATGGCCTACTGGATTCGCGGAGTTCTTGCAATACCCAAGCAGGTCCTCAAACTTGTCGTAGCGCGTCACAGTCTGGTCCTGACGAAAAGCCGTCAACAGGTCGGCAAACTCGTGCTTAGGGATTCCAAATGTCCGGACCGTATCTGCTAGAGCCACGAAAACCGGATGTTTGACGGGAATCTCTTGCCCTTCCAGCGCCGCATACATGCCGTACAACTGCTGTTCCCAGCAATCAAGCAAGGCCAGCGAAGCGCCCGTATCTCCAACCTCATCGCCCAAATCGTCCGAGATTCGGCAATAGGCGTACACATTGAAGAAATGCTGATGCAGAGCCTTTGGAAGAAACCAAGTTGCTACCGAGAAATTCTCATAATGCGAAGTCGCAAGGCTCTTGCAATACGCCCGTGCCTCGTCGAGTGACGGCGCGACTTCCGGAATACTGTACTCCGGAGGCAAACTCGCCCATCCTTGAGCGAGCAGCATTGCCTTGTCCTTGAGATTTGCGCTTTCGTCCGGTGAACCGGAACCGTTTGCACGAGTGCTGGGCACAGATGACGTCACGCAGCTTCCCTAGTGTCCCGGAATGATCGCGGTCTTGATCTCGCCGCCGCGGGCCAGCATGTCTCGCAATACAGATTGCAGTTTCGACAGTGGCGCTTCCCCAGTGATGTAGTCCGTCCCTTTCACCTTGCGCTCTGTGATTAGCGCAAATGCCCGGCGCACGGTGTCCGGTGTGTGATGGAAAGTCGCTTTCAGCGTAATCTCCGAGTAGTGCAGGCGCTCGGTATTCAGTTGAACGCGCGTGCCCTTGGCGCAACCGCCAAACAGGTTCACCGTTCCGCCTTTGCGGACCATATCCACGGCCCACTCCCAAGCCTCGGGACGTCCCACCGCTTCGATAACCACATCCGAACCGCGACGCTCTGTAGTGAGATCGCGCACTGCCTCAATCGGATTCGCCACCTTCGGGAATTGCACCACCTTGCTCGCCCCTGCACGTTTCGCAGAAACAACCTGCTCGTCGTGCTTTACCACGGCAATCACATCGCAGCCCATGATGTGGGCCACCTGCATAAACATCAGCCCGATCGGCCCGGCTCCAATCACAGTCACCGTATCGCCAATTTCGACGTGAGTTGCGTGCAATCCACGCAGCACGCACGCCAGCGGTTCGGTCAACGCTGCAGTCTCAAAGCTGATCTCTTTCGGGATCACCAGCATGTTGTTTTCGACAATGCGCCGCGGCACCCGAATGAATTCCGCATAAGCGCCATTGTTGAACAGCAGGTCTTCGCAAAGATTTTCCTGATGCTTCTTACAGTAGAAACACTGCCCGCACGGCGCCGAGTTCAGAGCCACCACGCGCTGCCCAACCTTGAAGTTCTTCACCGCCGGTCCAATTTCTTCGATCACTCCGGCGAACTCGTGTCCAAACAGCGCTGGCGGCACAATCATCTTGGCGTGATACCCGCGGCGATACACTTTGAGGTCGGTGCCACAGGTCAGCGCAGCCTGCACGCGAATCAGCACCTCGCCCTTTTCCACGGACGGTATCGGAACCCGCTCGATCTTCACGTCCTCTTTGCCGTAGAGGACTGCTGCCGTCATCTGTTTACTCACTCTGTCATCCTTCCCAGACGCTGCTTGGCTGAATTGCGATCTTCATCGTATCGGCCTGTGGATGCGCAGCTAATCTCAATGCCTCAAGCGACTGCTCTAGTGGGAACCGGTGGCTGTAAAGTCCTGCTAAATCCATCTCGCCGCTGAACACAAACTTGGCCACTTCCTCATTCAGTTCCACCGATGCACTGTAGGAACCCAGCAGCGTCTTCTCGTCTACGCAAATAGAAGCGGGGTCTATCACGACCTCACCGCGCACCGTTTGCGCAAACAGCAAAATGCGCCCGCCGAAACGCGCAGCATCAATCGCCGGCTTGATCAGCGAGCTTCCACCAACTGCAAGAATCACGGCATCAGCGCCGCGACCGTCGGTCCGTTCCCGAATCGCTTTAACCACATCGGTCGTTGAAGCATCGATCGACTGACTTAGTCCATAACGCTGACCAATTGTAAGCCGCTGCGGGAACAAATCGGAAGTAATTACGTTCGCTCCCGCCCGTTGAGCCAGCTTCGCCAACAAAAGCCCAATCGGCCCCTGACCGATCACCAGAACAGTTTCGCCTCTCTGAACACCCAGGGTGTCGATGCCCTTCCAGACCGTGTTCACCGGTTCAATGTGCGAAGCCTGCTCAAAGCTCACCCCATCGGGAATCCGGATCACGCCCTTTTCCACGATCCAGTCCATCACTCGGATGTACTCGGAGAATCCGCCGCCCGACGGTTCACCAAATCCAGCCGTGGTTCCGACCTTCTTGTACACCGCGCATTGCGAAAACACCTTGCGCTTGCAGTAATAGCAGGTACCACACGGAATGTGGTGGAAGACCATCACGCGATCTCCCTCGGCAAACTTCGTGACACCCGCGCCCTTCGCAACTACGACTCCGGTCATTTCATGACCGAACACACGAGGAGCCGAGTGCGACCCCGTCGCAATCTTCTTCAGATCCGTCCCGCAAATGCCGCACGTATGAATGCGCACCAGGAGTTCGCCGGGTCCAATCTTCGGCACAGGAATTGTTTCCAGCCGCAAATCGTTTTTGCCGTAGTAGATTGTCGCCAGCATCCGATCGGGGATCAAAGCTTTTGGTCGCTCGAGCGCGGCCGTCGTGGGATTCACATCCATTCTTCTCAGTAACTCACTTTCATCAAACCTGCGCGGTGGTCTTCGAAAACTTCGCCGCAAACTGCTTCGGATCGCGAATGCAGTCTTCGACAGCGCTCATCAACGCCTTCGCAGCCACCTCGCTGTTCGCCTTTAATCTCGCAACACTCGACCACAGTCTGGGTCTCAGCGCGATATGCGCCACAAATCTTCCCGTCGCAAACCCCTGCGGCCGCACAAAGTCCGAAAGGAACTCCAAATCTTCATCGGCGGCGTCCGAAACTGCCTTGATGGCGGCGAACTCTCGCCCAAACTCCTCGGCCGCGGCTGCAACGCCAGCGGCTTCCATATCCACCACAATGGCGCCCAGCCGCTCACAAGCGTCCTGCTTCAGAGTCTTCCCGGCCACGCGATCCATCGTTACAAGCCGTCCGCTGCCGAAGGCGCACGAGTACGTCCGGCCCATTCCAACATCGATTATGGTTCCCGGAACAACCACCGATCCAACCGGCAAGCTCTCGACACAGGAACCTACAAACCCTATAGAAGTTACCATTCTCGGAGAGCAGTCCTCAAAGAGCACCTTCGTGGCACAATATGCCCGTGCTGTCCCGGTCCCGGCGCAGATGATAGCAGCCGTTCCCTGACGATACACGGTCCACTTCATGCCCTTGCTTTCGACTATCGCGCTCTCCCAACCGCGCACCAGACCCGATACTTCGCGCTCAAGCGCCGCCACTATCCCGAACTGGACCCGATCGCCCCTCATGCCGTCGGACACATCACCTCGTATGCTGGGGCATACCCGTGGGACACGAACCACTCGGCCGCGCGCCGCAGCGCAGCCCGCACATTTCCGTGCGTATAGCCTAGCTCGCGCTCAGCCTTGGCAGTGCTCACCCACATGAATTTCCGTCCCATCCTAACTTCTTCCAAAGTCGCTCTTGGCTCGCGATTCCTAAAGTATCCGTTGAACGTTTGGTCGAAAGCCGCAAAGGCCATCGCCACCCCATGCGGAACCTTCATCTTCGGCGAGGGCAACCCCGTGATATCTCCCAGAATGTCCAAAATCTGCTTCAGGGTCAGGTTCTCGCCACCCAGAATATACTTCTCACCCCGGCGTCCTTTTTCAAATGCCAGCAGATGCCCACGAGCGATGTCATGCACATCGACCAAGTTCATTCCCGTTTCCATGTACGCAGGGAAATTTCCCAGCAAGAAATCCAGAATAATCCTTCCTGTCGGCGTTGGCTTGATGTCCTGCTCTCCCACAGGAGTGCTCGGATTAACGATCACCACCTCGGCACCTTTGGCCGCCAGTTCCATTGCCTTGCGTTCCGCCAAGTACTTCGAGCGCTTGTAGTGGCCAATCATGTCGGCCTCGGTCACCGGAGTATCCTCATCCACTGCAACCCGCTCATATCCGAATCCCAAGGTCGCCACCGAGGAGCAGTACACCGTCCTTCTCACACCCGCCGCTTGCGCTGCTTCGATCACTGCCGCCGTGCCATCCACGTTCGTCGCATACATTGGCTTCGGGTCGCGGATCCATAGCCGATAGTCCGCCGCAAGATGGAACACAGCCTCGCAGCCTTCCATTCCTTTGCGCAGCGAAGCCGGATCCGTCAGGTCGCCAACGACCAAGTCACCAGGTAGTCCCGCCAGATTCTCTTTCCGGCTCCCAGCCCTGACCAGCAGGCGCAGATCGGCACCCTGCTCTGCCAGCAGGCGAGCCACATGACTACCTACAAACCCCGTCGCTCCGGTAACAAACGCTTTCAACTCTGGCCTCTTTCAAAATGAAACGCAGCCCGTTCAGGCTGCGCCCCATAGCCCTAATCGTGCAGTCTCGCCGAACCCGGCTTTACTCTCCCTGCGCCTCATAACGTGCATACTTTGCCAGCGCCATTAGCGGGAAATACCAGGGATAGGAGTGATACTTCAGGTAGAACACGCGTGGGAATCCCGTGCCTGTGTACGGTACTTCGCTCCATCCACCATCAGCCTGTTGATGATCCATGAGATAAGCTATCCCTCGTGCCAGTGACTCCGACCGGTAATCTCCACCGGCCATCAGGCCCAGCACCGCCCAAGCCGTCTGCGAACTCGTACTTACGCCAACGCCCTTTTCGTTCACGTCGTCGTAGGAACCGATCGATTCGCCCCAACCGCCATCAGGATTCTGGATCATTCGCAGCCACTCGGTCGCCTGCTGCACCATTGCGTCGTGATTGTCGAAACCCACGGCTTCCAACCCGCGCAGTACGCACATGGTGCCGTAAATGTAGTTCACGCCCCAGCGGCCAAACCACGATCCATCGGATTCCTGTTCGTTGCGGATGAATTCAATGGCGCGCTGTACCGGCTTGTCTTCCAAGGTGAACCCGTGCGCAGCCAGGCACTCCAACACGCGGCCGGTGATGTCCACCGTCGCCGGATCCAGCATTGCGTTGTGGTCGGCGAAAGGAACGTACTGGAACACCATACGATCATTGTCTTTGTCGAATGACGCCCAGCCACCGTTCTTACACTGCATGGCGAGTTCCCACACAATGCCGCGCTTCACGGACTCACTCTGGAAGCGTGGATCGCTGGTTTCGATGTGGTTCAAGGCGAGCATAACTTGCGCCGTGTCATCCACATCGGGATAAAACTCGTTATTGAACTCGAAGTACCACCCGCCCGGCTCTGCATTCGGAACCTTCACCGACCAGTCGCCCTTGCGCCGAATCTGCTTCTTCAGCATCCACTCAGCGCCCTTGACCATGCGGGGATCCTGCGTATCTACTCCGCTCTCGGCTAACGCAAACAGCGAATAAGCGGTGTCCCACACCGGAGAAACGCAAGGCTGCATTCGGAAGCTATCTCCCTCGGCAATGCCCAGCTTCTCAAATTCATCCAACGCGCGAATGACCTGCGGATCATCGAGCGAGTACCCCAGACAGCGCAACGCGATGATGGAGTTCAGAATGGAGGGATAGATTGCGCCGAGGCCGTCACTGAGTTCGAAGCGCTCCAGCATCCACTTCTCTGCCGCCTTCAATGCAACCGAGCGCAGAGGACGTACGTGGACGCGTTCAAACCAGTGGCACAGTCTGTCGAGCACGAGGAAGAAATTCCGCCACCCGATCAGCTTCTTGTCCCATTTCAGCCGCAGAGAACTTCCGTGCCGCCCATCCGGAAACAGCTCATCGATATTCCATTCATCCGGAATCTTCTTGAACGGCTTCTTCGCATAGCAGATCGAAAGCGGGATCAGGATCGCCCTCGACCACGACGAAATCTCGTAGATGTTGAACCAGAACCAGTTCGGAAACAGTACGATCTCAGGCGGAATTGCCGGAACCGCATCGTAGTCGTATTGACCTAGCGCGCACAGGTAGATCTTGCTGAACGTATTGCACGCCGGGACTCCGCCCATGGCCAGAATACGTTCGCGCGCCTTTGCCATCCGAGGGTCATCCGGCGAGTATCCGCACATTTTCAATGCGAAGTACGCCTTCACGGATGCCGAGATGTTCGACGGCCCATCTTGGTAAATGGGCCAGCCGCCGTCCTCGTTCTGATGGCGCAGAATCTCGTCCGCACACTGCTGGAATCTGCCCTCATCGCGAGTGCCCAATACTGTGTGTAGAAAAATGTAGTCGGATTCCAGCGTCGTGTCGGCTTCCAGTTCTCCGCACCACCAGCCGTCTTCGTGCTGGCGCGAGAATAGGAAATCCTGTCCCGCCCTGATCGCGTTCTTCAGCCTTGTACGTAGACCAGATATTTTGCCGAAGCGAATCGCGGTCGACTGCGTTGAGCTTGCTTCCATGAATTCTTACTCCGCCGTCGCTGCGGGAGCCGCACCAATTGCAGCAACGATCTCCGGCGGCAGCGCAAATCGCACATGCTCCGGCATCACTTCCACCTCGCGCACGTTGTCGAAACCTTTTCTTGCGAGGAATGTAATGACTTCCTGTACCAGGATTTCAGGGGCCGAAGCTCCTGCGGTCAACGCCACAGTCTTGACGCCCTCCAGCCATTGCTCGTTGATGTCCTGGCAGGTGTCGATCAGGTGCGAGTTTGTGCCTAGATTCCTCGCCACTTCCACCAGCCGATTCGAATTCGAGCTGTTCGGCGAACCCACAACCAGCAACAAGTCAGCCTGCTCGGCTACGTTCTT
Source organism: Koromonas humicola (assembly GCF_059726255.1). Taxonomy (NCBI): domain Bacteria; kingdom Pseudomonadati; phylum Acidobacteriota; class Terriglobia; order Terriglobales; family Koromonadaceae; genus Koromonas; species Koromonas humicola. Next base: position 1,478,492 of record NZ_AP040873.1, on the reverse strand, counting down.
GACCGCTACTTGGCGGTTCTCCGTTGCATAGCAAATGTCCTGTGCATGCGGCCCGCGAATATTCGGAAACTTCGCCTTCAGCGCCTCAATGATGTCCTTCGCTTCGTCCAGCGAAAGCGTCGTCTGCGTCAGGTAGGCCACGCGATCCGGATCCGGAACCTGTATGTTAGCTACCTGCTCAGCGTTGCTCACAACCTGGGTCACCTCGGGAGCTTCGCCCAGAGTGCCTACGATCTCGTCGTGATTCAGGTGACCAATAAGGATCAGCGAATAGCCGTCCTTAGCGAAACGAATCGCCTCCACGTGAACCTTTGTCACCAGCGGGCATGTCGCGTCGATTACGCGCAGGGTGCGCAACTTCGAGGCCTCGCGGACTGAAGGCGCTACCCCATGTGCGCTGTATATCACGCGCTCGCCGTTAGGAACCTCTTCTACGTCGTCAACGAAGATCGCGCCCTTGGCCTTCAGATCTTCAACGACGTACTTGTTGTGGACGATTTCCTTGCGGACGTAGATGGGCGGACCAAACGTATCCAGCGCGATACGGACGATGTCGATCGCTCGCACCACACCAGCACAGAATCCACGGGGCTTCAACAATAGGAGAGTTTTCGCTTCGGTTGTCTGCGTCATTCGATTTTTTAGATTCAACTGTGGCCCGCGGGGATTTTCAGTGCTCCACCCGGAACACACATTCGACTTCCTGCAAGTCTATGTCCAAGCACAATTTCCCGCCACCTCATCGCATAGAAATGCCGCGATTCGGCATCGGGCAGGGCCAAAGCAGGAGGCGAACAGCAATCCTGAACTCACATGATTCTAACAGGTGCGACCTCTAGGCGATAGCAGCCGAAGGCCTTATGCCACTTTCGTGCTCCAAATAAAACAAATGTTCCGCTATCCGCAGATTCGCGCCACCATCACGCTGCCCGCTTTAGCGCCACACCGCCCAGCACGGCTGCGGCGGACTCCACCGCGCATAGCGCTTTCAGCAATCCACCCTCGGGCCGGTCATAGATAAGGCTTCCGAGCCGTGCTCCGGCAAGTCCAGAGGTTGATAGCAACTGGGCCCACAGCGCCGCCCGCTCCATCTCCTTGCTAAATGCTGCGACTGCGAAGAAGGCGCCCAACCCGATCTCAAATCCTCCATACATGGCGCGCAACTCTGTGATCGCCTTTCGCGAACGAGGCTTGATGTCCACCTTGCCCAACATTTCCTTGGGAGCGATCAACCCGTACAAACCAAATCCGGTCAGAACACACGCCGTCGTCAGCAGAGAAGCTTTTGATAAGGTCATGCTCGCTCCGATGCTGCCAGCCTCTTCCGCGCAGCCCCGCGCTACTGTTCGCAACGGGAGTTTCACATGTTCTGCTAATTCTGCGCAGCACTCTTCCGTTCTGGAGCACATACCTCCACAACACTCTGCAGATAACGCGCGAGTTGCGCTATGTCGCTGCCCCGCTTTGTGGAATCCAGAATGCATAAGTTCAATTGCTCGGTTGACTCTCTGAAGGATTCCACTCGAACAATGGGCCGACTCTACGTGCCGCACTCGCCGGAACCTGAGTCCAATTCCGTCTCGTGCTCCACGATGAGACAGCAAGCAGAGGGTTCTATGCAGATACAACCTCCCGCCGCAACCTTGATGAAAGCGCTACTTCTGGTAGCACTCTGTTTCACTCCAATCATTCTGAGTACTCGGTCTGCGGTCGCCGCCGTCCCGGCGAACCTGCCAGCTAGCGTCGGCCCCTATGGCAATTGCATGCCGCTGTCCCATGCCGGGGTCAATGCGTGTTTTCCCATCTCGAATTTCACTGGCACCGCACCGGCCCCGATTTCCTCGCCTCTTCAGGTCGTTGGTGTCGCAACCGGCGGAGGCGGCCCGGTGCAGCGAATAGAGCTCTGGGCTGATGGCAAGAAAATCACTCAGACCTATTCGTACGTGTTCGACCAGCCAGTCACGCTTCCAATCGGCACCCACAATCTCACGCTAGTGGAGGTGGATTCAACGGGCTCTTACGCTAAGTCTCCCACGTTTTCCGTTTCCGTTCAGAACAACAGCGCTTCTGAATTCTGCCCGGCGCCCAGCAGTCCCGGAGTGCACGTTTGCGAACCGTTCTCCACCTTGGGCTGCCACACGGCGCCGTACTCTACGTTCGTAGTCACCGGAACCCCACTCAGCGGGTCTGTAGTTCGCATGGAACTGTGGGTTGGCAACACGAAATTGGCTAACTTCCCCGGCAACAAAATCAACACCAGTCTCTACATCAACGACTTCAGTCAGGTAACGTTCATCGTGGTGGATAGCAATGGCGGGTTCGTAAAATCGCCCGCGTACACCATCGAAGCCTGCTAGCACACGACACGCGCGCCCCACTCAAAGTTTCTTCTTGGGCTTGAGTGGGGGCGAATGTGCTTCTAGTTGCTGATTTTCTTTTTCCGATCTGCCAAAATCAGTGTCTCTGGTTGGGACTATCGGATGAAGCGTTCTGCTGAATTACTCGTTGTCGTCCTGTTGTGCACCGCTTTTGCTTGGGCTGGTGAAAACGATACTGACTTCGACGCGTTGATGACTCGGGCTTACACTCTTCTCAGGTCTCACCAGAATGATGACGCGATCCGTACTTACAAAAAGGCAATCAAGCTCAATTCTTCGAACGCTGAGGCGTACCTGAAGCTTGCGCAGGCATACGCAACCGTGGATGCGTACAAGGACGTGATTGCAACAGCCCAGCGCGGGCTGCAGGTAGCCACCGAAGACCGCATGCGCTCCCATCTCCACGACATCATGGGACTCGGCTATGAGAGACTCGTCAGCGAGTCTGGCAAGGAGAAGCTCAGTTCTGGCGACCGCGAAAAGCTCCTCGCCGCCGAGCGCGAATTACGCGAAGCTGCTGCACTTACGCCAGCGCCACCGCTAGTTCATCTCGAACTTGGCCGTGTTTTGATGAAGATGAGTCGCGATGACGAGGGGATTACCGAACTCAAGCGTTTTCTCGCCGAACACCCGGAACGGCCTAATGCCGAGATCAATCGATGGCGTCATACGGCAGAACTTTTCATAGAGAACCCACGTCGCACTCGCGAAAACTATGTTCCCGAGTTCTCTGTGACCACCGCTGACGGACACTACATTTCGTCGGACGACCTTGTTGGCAAAGTGCTCGTGATTGATTTCTGGGGCTCGTGGTGCCCTCCCTGCCGTCGTTCCATTCCCGATGTACGTTCTATGGCGAAGCGCTTCGTTAACGACCCTGTTGTCGTGCTCAGTGTTAGCAGCGATGCGGACGAGAACCAGTGGCGGGCATTTATATCGGAAAACGATATGACCTGGCCTCAGTACTTCGATAAGGACCGCCACATCGCCAAGCTGTTCGGCATCCATTCATTTCCCACGTATGTGGTAGTGGATCCCGAAGGCGTGATGCGCTGGGTTGAACACGGTGCCCAATCGACAACCGAGGTGCAGAACGAAGTCAAGAAACTCCTGAAAGTGATTGCCACGAACAAAAGCGCAACCTCTCAGGGACACTGATTTCTTCATCTCTGCTTGCAGCATTCTCCCCACAGAGTGACAATGTTTTTTCGTCAACGACTCTGTGCCGGGACACACATGAACATTCATCGGCTGTCTGCCATAGGTCTGCTGTTCGGCTCAACTCTCATCGCGCAACAGGCGCAACAAACAACTCCCACTCCTCAGCCCTCGACAGAGAACCCTCAGAGCGCCACCACTCTCAAAGTACGTTCACAACTGGTGCTCGTGCCCGTAATTGTTACCGACAAGTCCGGCAAACATCTTCCGGGGCTCTCGCGCGATGCGTTCCGAATCGACGAGGAAAACAAGCCGCAGAAACTTGGGTTTTTCGAGGAAGTGACTGCACCCGAGCATGTCCAAGCGACCGCACCTGCACGGCCATCTGGCACCGCCTCCAACTTTTCAGGGACCGATGCAGCTTCCCGACACTTCACAATTGTCGTGCTCGACATGATCAACACACCGGCGATCAAGCAGGCGGAAGGTCGCCGCCAATTGATTGAGTTCCTGTCCAAGGGTTTGCCACAGGATGAACCCATCACACTGCTCGGCTTAAACAGGAAGGGCATTTATCAGCTGCACTCGTTTACCACAGACACTCGCGTTCTAATTGCAGCCGTGAAGAAGTTGCAGTCCTCCGTTTCGTCCAGCGAAATGAACGAGGCCGACATAGCAGCCATAGCCGATTGGCAGGCCGAACTGGTGAGTTTTGCTTCCGACCAGGCACAGCAGATTTCGCAATTTCTTCAGGATACGGTGGATGGATCAGCCGCCTTCCAGCAGCGTGATTCAACCCGGCGCACGCTTGATGCCTTGAATCAGATTGCCTCCGCCTATTCAGGCGATAGCGCCCGCAAGACTCTCATCTGGGCCAGTTCTGGCTTTCCATTCATGATCAATGATCCACACTCGTTCGCCCATATGGGCCTTGACATGGTCCAGCAGTACGAACGGACATGGCGCGCACTTACGTCTGCGAACATCGCTGTTTATCCGGTCGAACTCACTGGTTTGGATTCTCGAATCGTGGATGCCAGCCAGCGTCGCCAATCCTCCCAACCAAGCAGGTCGCGTGGTGGAAATCCGCTGGGAACGAGCATCGTTCCCACCTACGACGTGTACCAGGAGCGCCAGCAAACTTTCCGCGCCTTCGCCGACGCAACCGGCGGGCGGGCATGCTTGAATACCAACGACTTCAAGGAGTGTTTTGCTAAAGCTATCGACGATTCGAAATCCTACTACCTGCTCGGCTACTACCTTTCCGGAGACGACAAGAAGACCGGGTGGCGCAAACTTAAAGTCCATGTGTCTGCGCCTAACGCACACGTCCGCTCCCGAGAAGGGTTTTATGCTGCTGCGGTCCCCGAGGACACTCCAGCCAACCGCCGTCAGGAAATCGTGTCGGCCCTGTCATCGCCATTCGAATACACGGGCATCGTCATCGACGTGCACAACTCCGGCGCGAAGCAACTCGCGCCCAAAGCGGATGCCCCCTCGTCCGAAGTGCGAACAGTTGAGGACTTTGTCGTGCACATTCCGGTTTCAAGCGTGCGCATCGACTCTCAGAACAATAATCGCGTAAGCCTTGAAATAGCCGCCGTAGCTCTCGACAAGTCCGGCAAAGACGTCGCCCGCATCTCACAATCCGTGCAGGCCTCTTTCACTCCCGAGAGGCTCGCCCGAATCCAGAAGTATGGCATTGGACTGAAGGAACAACTTGAGCTCGTCCCTGGGAAGTATGAGTGCCGTTTCGTCGTCCGCGATAACCAGACTGGCCAAATCGGCACGGTACACATGCCCTTTGAGGTGAAATGAAAACTGGCCTATTCGCGAGGCCGGTCTATTCTAAAGTCGGGTGCCCCATCTTCGACGCGCGTTTTCTGCGCGGCTAAGGTGGGAGAGCAAAACGCCAACGGCTAGTAGCAATAATTGAACCGCTCTAGCCACCGTGGTCCGATCAGATCATCGTTCTGCGTTGGATTGCACGGTGGGCTCATACCTATACACTCCCCTTACAACAGATCCTTCCCTCTTCTTCAAAAACTGATACAAGTATCGGTGTGGCCCCGAACATTGCTCTACGTTTGTGAGGTCATAAAGTTCATCTCCCACAGCCACAGTCACGCCTTCATGCCATTCCCTCCGTTGGCAAGTTCTTAGTATCAGACCTTCTGATTGGCGATCCAGCACATCCGGAAGCCGACGCTGTTGTCGTCCCGATTCCTGTCGCACTCGGGACGCTCGCGCCGCAACGACTTCGAGCAGTTTCATCGGAAGCATTGGAAGAATTTCGTCCTGACTCCATGCCGCAAAGAAACGCACGAATCCCTCGGCAACACAGTACAGGAGCAAAAAGCTGAGTGGTTGCAGAACATACTCGACAGTGAGAATCCCACTCATGTAGAGCTGAGATCCCTCATTGGGGAAGGTTAAATGCCTGAGTTGCATCGCCCTCATCAGCATGAAGCTTTTGTATCGAAGGATGGTCAGCGTACCAGAGATCAGGAGCTCGGCGATTCCTGAAGCCATCGTCGGTCCGCTCGTGCCTCTCGACGAATATTCCAGCACTCTGTTGCGATAAGTTTCAGGCAGAGTTGAAACGATGGTTTCTACTAGGAATCTGCTCACGTGCCGCTCTCCGCAGTCATTTACTACTCGCAGACTTTGCGACCTTCGTCTTCATCCAGAGCAACCCGCAGGAACCACCGTGGATACCCACCAAGCGAGATCTCCCCGCTCTTGCGACGTCGAGCCTTTGTTACAGAATGAACCGAGGCCAACACAATCCATGCAAACAGCGCGCAGATCCAAGCCACATCAATCCATGGATAACGGTCCACGAATGCAACTGACAAAATCAGCGCGCTTCCGACCGCAATTGTCGGCCCCCACTGTCTCGTCCTCGTCATGCGTTAGCCTTCAGCAACTGCTCCGCGTTCTGTAAACTCGCCTCGGTCACTTTCGCCCCGCTCAGCATGCGAGCAATTTCTCTCCGCCGCTCGTCTGCACTCAGAGGGCGCACCGTTGTCTTCGTTCGTCCCCCGCTCTCGTGCTTTTCAATCAGGAAATGTCTGTCCGCAAAGGACGCAATTTGCGGCAGGTGCGTGATGCACAATACCTGCTTCGTCCGCGAGAGAGCCTTCAGCTTCTTGCCTACAGCATCGGCAGCGCGCCCGCCAATTCCAGTATCGATTTCGTCGAACACCAGTGAGCGCTGCCCATCCGACTTCTTGCTGCTTTTCGCGCTGCCAGCCTCGACGCTCGCCTTGAGCGCAAGCATCACACGCGACAACTCGCCGCCCGACGCGATCTCTTCGATCGGCCCCATCGGCTCTCCCGGATTCGTTGAAATCAGGTACGCTACTCGATCGAATCCTGTTGCCGACCAGTTCCCTTCCTCATCCGATCCCGAAACCTCAATCTTGAACTTCGACTTCATTGCCAGATCGTTGATCTCGGCTTCGACCGTCTTCTCCAGCTTGCGCGCCATCTCGTAGCGCTTCTTACTCAGCGCTCGCGCCTCATCCAGATACTTCGCTGCCGCCGCTGCCAATTGTTTTCTCAAACCTGCTAGCAGCTCATCCTTGTTCTCCAGATCATTCAGCTTGCCAGCCGTCTCCTGCTGAAACGCCAACACATCTTCCAGAGTCGGGCCATACTTCCTGCGCAGCTTGTCCAGCACCGCCAACCGGTCCTCAACCTCCGCCAGCCTTTCCGGCGAAGCGTCCATTCCGTCGGCGAAATCGCGTAACGTCGTAGCCACATCCTCGACCGTGATGCGCGCGCCGTCCAACTGCGCCAGCGCATCCTTGAAGGACTCATCGAACCGCGCCAGCTCCTCCAAATGCTTCGTCGCCGCCCGAAGCCTCGCTACTGCCGACTCCTCCACCTCATACAAAACATCAAAGGCCCCTTGCGCCGCACCATACACGCGCTCGGAGTTCGCCAACACCCGCTTTTCAGCCTCGAGCTTCTGATCTTCTCCGGCTGCGGGGTTCGCTTCTTTGATCTCCTTGAGTTGAAACTTCCACAGATCAACCAAACGCAGCTTTTCCTGCTCGTCCCGCTCCAACTCGGCAATTCGCTCCGCGACTTCCTTCCACTTGGCGTGCGCATCGCTCACTGCGATCACACTCAGCCCCGCCGCCGCGTCCAGCAGCGCAAGCCTCTCGGGAGGATCGAACATCAGCATTGTCTGATTCTGCGCATGCACAACAGCCAGCCGCGGAGCCAGAGCTTTCAGCACTGCCACCGTTGCTGGCTGGTTATTGATGAACACCCTTCCCTTACCGTTCAGGGCGATGTCTCTTCGCAGAATGACTTCGGAACCCTCGCTGTCGATGCCGTTTTCTTCAAGCACAGCGGCGATCGCCGGGTCATCGGAATCGTACAAGGCAGCGACCGTTGCCTTCTCCGCTCCATGGCGCACGACATCACTGTAGGCTTTCTCGCCCAACAGCAAGGCGAGCGCGTCGATTAGAATCGACTTACCCGCACCGGTTTCACCCGTGAGCAGGTTCAGCCCTGTCCCAAACTCAACCACCACATTGTCGATGACGGCGTAGTTTTCAACCCGCAGTTCCCTAAGCACTCAGGCACCCATCGTGTGTAGATTTCCCGGCGAGGATACCACGCCAACCGGCATCTTCGCCTACGAAAAACTCTGCCTCAGCTGCGCCCAGGGTGGCCCAGAGTTGGCACAGTGCCCCAACTCTGGGACTGATTGCACCAGCACAACTGCTTGCGCTACATGCCTACCACACCTTGCAGGCGTTCGCTCGCACCATGGGCTGTCCGGCTTTACATCCAAACGCCTTCTGGAACTCCGGCAGATCGCTCACAATGCCGTTGATGCGATACCGCCCCGGAGAATGCGGATCGGTGATTGCGTTGGCTCTCAATTCCTCAGGCCTTGCATTCTCGCAATCCCACTGCGCGAAGCCGATGAAGAACCTCTGATCCGGCGTGAAACCATCCACCGATTCCAGATTCATGCCCTTCGTCGCCTCTTTCCACGCCAGATAAGCCAGCAGAGTGCCTCCGAGGTCAGCCACATCCTCGCCACTCGTCAGCTTGCTGTTGATCTTGATGTCGTCCACAACCACATACTGCGCATATTGGTCGCGCACGCAGTTGATCTTCTCCTCGAACTTCTTCGCGTCCTCGGGAGTCCACCAGTCCTTCAGATTCCCTGTGGAGTCAAACTGCCTTCCCTCGTCGTCGAAACCGTGCGTCAACTCATGCCCAATGGTCGATCCCGTATTGCCATAGTTCGGAGCGTCGTCCATCTTCGGGTCGTACAACGGGGGCTGCAGCACGCCAGCCGGGAAGTTGATGTCGTTCATCTGCGGGTTGTAGTACGCATTCACTGTGGGCGGAGTCATGCCCCACTCCAGCTTGTCCACCGGCTTGCCAATTTTGCTCAGCTCGCGATGCGCCTCAAACGAAGCTGCGCGCTGATGATTGCCAAACAGGTCTCCCGCCTTGATGTCGACCGAGCTGTAGTCTCGCCACTTGTCCGGATATCCAACCTTGTTCCTGATGCCGTTCAGCTTCGTCAATGCCTGCTTCTTCGTCTCCGGAGACATCCAGTCGAGCTTGTTGATTTCCTCGGCCATTGCCTTTTCTATCAACTCCGTCATGCGCACCGTGTCCTGCTTCGTCTTTTCCGAGAACGATCTGCGCACGAACTCCTGTCCCAGCGCCTCGCCCAGCAAACGATCCACATCGGCAACGCAGCGCTTCCAGCGCGGCCTCTGCTCGGCCACTCCGCGCAAGTACTTCCTATTGAATGCAAAATCCTCATCCACGAAAGCCTTCGATAGATACGGGGCCGCGCCGTCAATCACATGCCACCGCAGATACACCTTCCAGTTCTCCAGCGGCTCGCTCTGAAGCTGCTTGTTCAGCTCCTTAAAGAAGTCCGGCTCTGTCACGTTGATGGTCTTTACACCATCCAGGCCGCTCTTCGTGAGGTATGCCTTCCAGTCGAATTCCGGCGTCAACTTGTCCACCTCTGCCGGAGTCATCTTGTGGAACAGCTTGTAAGGATCGCGCTTCTCCACCCTCGTCAAAGTCGCATTGGCCAGCGCAGTTTCCATGCGCATGATGGTCGCCGCATCAGACTTTGCCTGTGCCTCGGATTCCCCAGCAAGCGCCAGCATCTTCGCGATATGTTCGACGTACTTCTGCCGTTGCTCGACCGACTTCGCATCAGTCTTTACGTAATAGTCACGGTCCGGCAGTCCCAACCCGCCACCTACGGCAAAGGCGATTACCTGCGTCGCGTCGCCAAAGTCCTGGTTCGAGCCGAATCCGAACACTAGTCCAGGATGTGCTCCATTCAAATGCTGCGATGCCAGCCACGGCGCGAGATCCCGCTTCGACTTCATCGCAGAAATCTGCTTCAACGTAGGCTCAATCGGCTTCGCCCCTAGCTTCTCGACCGTTGCTTCGTCCATGCAGGCGCCGAAGTAGTCCCCGATCTTTTGCTGCACCGGCGTGCGCGAGGCATTCGGCTTCGAAAGATCGTCCAAAATGCCCCACAGGTATTGCAGATTGTCGTTCGCCAGCTTCGAATAGACGTCCCAACGCGCTTGGTCGGGCGGAATCGGATTCTTCTTCATCCACCCTCCGCAGCTGTATTGATAGAAGTCGACACAGGGATCGACTGCCTTGTCCATCGAGGGAACATCGAGACTCGGTGTGTAAGGCAGGGCCTTAAGAGGCCGCTCGGCCGCCTTTGTCGCAGCGGGCGCAGCCGACGGAGTCGCATTGTTCTGCGCAGTCGCTACAACCGAGCCCAACATCAGCGCAATCATCAACAATCCATTAGTCTTCATGATTATGTTCAGTCCGTTTCCACTTATTTCAGGTGCTCGCAGTTTACACTGCTGCAGAGCCTTCCCTACTGACATCCCCTTAGAACCTACTCTGAAGTTGCCATTTCGTATTCCTGTTTGCTCGTTAAAATGGACTTCTGCACAAGGCGCGCGCGCAAAGCTCTACAGAGCTGACTATAATGAAATCGACTCGCAACACTGCCCAAGCCCCAAGCCAACAAGCCTCGCCTGAGCGTGATGCGACTTCAGCGCCCGCTCCAATGAGAAAAGGATGCCGATTACTAACTTTCTAGCTTTCGCACTGGGCGGGGAGGTTTTGGACATGGTTTCCAATACCGGCCTCGTCGCAAAAATCGTACTTCTGATCCTTCTCGCCTTCAGTCTTCTGTCCTGGACGATCATTCTCTCCAAGTACGGCCTCTACCGCCGCGCCGCGGTACAGAGCGGACGTTTCGTTCGCACGTTCCGTCGTGCCACGCGCCTTCAGGAACTCGCTGCCGTGTCGGATCAGTTCAAGCCTTCACCCCTGGTCGCCGTGTTTGATGGCGCCGTAGAAGAGCTGAAGCGTTGCGGTGCCAATCCGCGCACTATCTCCGTACAGCGCGCTACCCAGATCGCCGCTTCCGAAGAACTTACGCGTCTTGAGAGCCGTCTCAACTGGCTTGCCACCACGGGTTCCATTGCTCCCTTCGTAGGACTATTCGGAACCGTTTGGGGCATCATCGACGCATTCCACGGACTCGGCAATGCTGGCGCTGCCACGCTTCGCGCCGTTGCCCCTGGCATTTCCGAAGCGTTGATTACCACTGCTGCCGGACTTTTTGCCGCCGTGCCCGCCGTGATCGCATACAACGTGTTCCTGCAAAACATTCGTGAATTCGCCGCGCGCATGGATGACTTCAGCCTCGAGCTGCTCAACATCATCGATCGTAACGGCGACGCTCGATAGGAGATTGCGGTGGCGTTTACAAACAGCAGGGGACGCACTCAGACATCGCTCTCGGACATCAACATCACGCCATTCGTTGATGTGGTCCTCGTATTACTGGTGATGTTTATGGTGACCGCTCCGATCCTTCAGTCCGGCATTGAGGTCGAGGTGCCCAAGACCAAGACGGTCAAGGAAATTACCGAAGAGCGTCTGGTCATCACCATCGACAAGGATCAGCGTGTGTTTCTGGGGAATGATCCCATCAATATCAACGAAATCTCCGATCGGCTGCACGACAAAATTCGCGATCCGCAAGGCCAGAGCGTCTTCATTCGCTCCGATGAGAATGTGCCCTTTGGCGCCTTTGCCACTGTAATGGACGCCGTGAAGCAGACCGGCATCACCAACGTGAGCATCGTGACGCAACCGATCGATACGAAGACAAATGCCTCTGGACGCTGACATCTACGGTCGTAAAGAATCACTCGCGCCGTCGCTGGCCGTTTCCACAGTGCTTCACGGGGCGTTGCTCGCCTGTGCGCTTTTGCTGCCTGGTGTGTTCTCCCACGCTGGCGATGCCTGGGGAAACAATGGCAACGGCGGAGAACCTGGCGGGGCCATGAGCGCTCATCTGGTCAGCGGCATTCCCTTGCCTCCAAACCCGCAAGCGAAGCCTGAAAACGTGCTAGCCAACGACAGCAAGGGACTTTCGCAATCCGTTCCGGCTCCCATCTCGAAGCCCGACGACAACGCGATCGCGATCCCTGATCGCAACACGAAGGTCAAGACGCCAAAGCAGCAGAAGCCCGTCGCCAATACCTCGCCGCAGCCCAGTCCGCGCGAAGTGCAAAAGCAACAACGTCCGACGCTTCCCACGCCAAGCCGCGAGAAACCGCGTGAAATGGCGAAGGTCGATAACACTGTTCCCTTTGGCGGTGGCGGACCTGTCGCAGGCCCCTTCACTACGTTTCAGAGTGGTGGGACGACCGGCGGAATGAAGTTTGGTGAAGGCGGCACCGGAACCTTCGGCTCACGCTTTGGCTGGTACACCGAGGTGGTGGCAAGAAAGGTTCACCAGGCTTGGCAGAGCGAAGTAAATCCGAGTGTCTCCTCGGCAAAGCGTGTTTATATACTTTTTGATATCTCGCGGAACGGCAGGCCGTCCAACGTACGTATCGAGCAGTCCTCGGGTATTCCAGCACTCGACACGTCCGCGGTTCGCACCCTGCAGCGTATCGACACCTTTGGAGATCTGCCCCGGGAGTACAACGGTAGCTACGTTTCCGTGGAGTTCTGGTTCGATTACAGGCGCTGAGTAAGTCCGTCTTACCGGGGCTTCACAGGAAGCTGCCGGAGCGACCGCTCCATGCGCCACAGCAATTCTGGGAGAGTTGAATGAAGCAATTCGCAGCCCTGTCCACTCTGCTCCTGGCGCTGGTGCTCGCTTCGCTGACACCAGCAACCGCGCAGGATTGGATCCGTACGGGCACTGGCGTTGGTGGTGAGAAGATCCGCATTGCAGTACCGGACTTCAAGATCGCAACCGCCGACCCTCAATCCACCCCACTCGATAAAACATTCAATAGTGTTCTCTTCAACGACCTTACGCAGGCTGGCATCTTCGACATGGTTTCGAAGAGCTTCTATCCGCTCGGCGCAGTCGGCGCACCCGGTGATGCCAAACTTAGCGTCTGGGCCGCGCCTCCGGTCAACACCGCGATGCTCGCCTTCGGCAATCTCGGAGTCAGCGGCGGAAGCCTCCAGGTTCAGGGATGGCTCTTCGACGTTAAGAATGTGCAGAACCCGCAAGTCTTCGCCAAGCAGTACCGCGAAACGGCAACGGAAGAGAATACTCGGACAATCGCGCATCGCTTCGCCGATGAAATCATCTTCCGCCTCGGGGGCGGCATCAACGGCATCGCCGAAACCAAGATCTATTACATCAGCAATCGCGGTGGCAGCAAGGAAGTCTGGACGATGGATTACGACGGTGCAGGACAGCACCAGCTAATGCATCTGGGTTCCATTTCGCTTGCGCCCCGCATCTCGCCCGATGGATCCCGCCTGGCGTTCTCGTCCTTCGCGCATGGAGGCCCCAACATTGCGATGTACTCGGTTGAACTTGGACGCCTGATCAGCTTCCCGAGCTTCGGCGGCACGAACCTATCGCCTGCATGGAGCTCCGATGGCTCGCGCATCGCATTCTCTTCTTCGCGCAGTGGCGATCCTGAAATTTACGTCTGCAATCAGAATGGAAGTAACCTGAAGCGTCTGACGGCGTATCATGGACCTGACGTGTCGCCCGTATGGAATCCGAAGACCAACGCACAGATTGCGTGGGTCAGCGGGCGTAGCGGTCTGCCGCAGATCTACATCATGGATGCAGACGGTACAAATGCGCAGCGTATCACCGATCAGGGCTATGCAGTCTCCCCTTCCTGGTCGCCTAATGGACAATTCCTTGCATTTGCATGGATTCGTCACTATGGTCCCGGTGCGCCGGGCGCTTCCGACATTTACATCATGGACGTCGCCAGCCACCAGTGGGTGCAGCTCACGCATGACGGTGGGCGCAATGATTTTCCGTCGTGGTCTCCAGACGGACGTCACATCGTGTACCAGTCCACACGCAGCGGCACAGAGCAGATTTGGTCCATGCTGGCTGATGGTAGCCAGCAAACGCAGTTGACTTTCACCGGTTCCAACTCGCAACCTAATTGGAGTTGGAAATAGAAAAATCGGAACGGCTTTTTAAAAGCAGTTGCTGATTCGTGTCCGTAACTCATAACGGTCCGGCCATTTTACGAGTCGGCCAAATGCGAGATTTCTCGCCTGGAGGATGATTTGAAACATAGCAAGATGAAGTGGTTTCTTATAACGCTTGCTCTGGCCACGATTGTTGTCGTTGGCGGATGCAAAAAGAAACAAGTACCCCCGACCCCGCCGCCGCCTCCTCCTCCGGCACAACCCACTGCGACCCTGAGCGTCAGCCCTGAGAGCGTCACCCGCGGCGGTTCGGCGACCCTCACCTGGTCGACTCAGAATGCCACCACCGTTAGCATCGATGGCATCGGAACTGTGAATCCCAATGGTTCGCAGCAGGTCTCTCCGACGGTCTCCACCACCTATCGCCTTACGGCCCAGGGTGCTGGCGGATCCGCAGATGCGACCGCACGCCTGACCGTTGTCGAGCCTCCTGCGCCGCCGGCGCCCAAGGCTCCCGAGCCGACCGATGAAGCTCTGTTCTCTCAGAACGTGAAGGACATCTACTTCGACTATGACCGCTACGATCTCCGCGCAGAAGATCAGGCCACGGTTGATGCTGATGCCGCCTTCCTGAAGGCCCATCCGTCGATCAAGTTCACCATCGAAGGACACTGCGATGAACGCGGGTCCACCGACTACAACCTCGCTCTCGGCGACAACCGCGCCAATGCGGCTCGCAACGCCCTCATCAAGGCTGGTGTGTCGGCTGACCAGATCAAGGTCATCAGCTTCGGTAAGGAAAAGCCGTTCTGCTCCGAAAGCAATGAATCCTGCTGGCAGCAGAACCGCCGCGACCACTTCGTCTTCGGACAGAAGTAGTCTCAGCTTTGCAACAACTCGGCGGGGCGTCTCATAACGTCCCGCCGTATTAGTTCCACCCGCTGTACAAACGATTTTGCTGGCCTGCGAGACAAAGTAAGTCGCTTGTATTAAACTCGATTTTGGCAGTTGTTAATACCTCTGCTCCTCTGTGTAGGAGAGCAGAGTCCGGCGCCAGGCGCCCGGAGACGAGAAATGAATTTGAGAAAAGCAGCAGCTCTCGCGGTAATGGCCATCACAATCGTGGCTCCCGCCACTCCGGCCTTTGCCGTTTCCAAGGAAATCATCCAGCTTCAGACGCAGGTGCAGGACCTCGCCGACCGCATGGCTCACATGCAGCAGTCGTTCGACGAGCGCATGGGCGTAATGCGCAGCCTTATCGAGCAGAGCACCGACAACGTCAATAAGCTCACCGAATCCGTACAGGGCTTGCAGAGAACACTGCAGCAGCAGAGCTCCGATTCACAAGGGCGCCTTGATCAGGTCTCCGGACAGATCCAGACTCTTAACGATTCGCTCGACGAACTCAAAGCGCGCCTGGCCAAGACCAGCAAGCAGCTCGATGATCTTCAGAACCAGCAGCAGAACCTGACTCAGCCCGGCCAGCCCGCATCGGGCGGCTCCCCTGCAGCCGCGCCTACTGGCGCTGCCGCTGCTCCCCCGGCCGACGTTCTCTACAACAACGCGCTGCGCGATTACAACTCAGGCCGCTACGACCTCGCGCTCTCGCAGTTTCAGGACTACATCAAGTACTACCCGAACACCGACCTCGCTGGTAACGCGCAGTACTACGTTGCTGACGTCGAGTACCGTGCAGGAAACTTCGAGGCCGCTGCCGCCGATTACGACAAGGTACTCGAGCAGTTCCCTGGCGGAAACAAAGCCGCAGCAGCTCAGCTCAAAAAGGGCTACGCTCTACTTGAACTCGGACGCAAGGACGCCGGAGTTCGAGAACTGAACGCGCTGATTCAGCGCTACCCTCGCACCATTGAAGCGACTCAGGCGCGCGAGCGCCTGAAGAAGCTGGGCGCGTCCACCTCGCGCCCGGCTTCTTCCAAAAGAACTCGTTAATCGCCGATCGCCTCAGGCGATCGCGCGATGGGTATTGCCAAACCTTCTTACTGCCTTCCACATTGCTTCATATCTGGTCAACTTTTTCTTCCTCGGGAATTGATTAACGAAACAGTCACTCTCCTTCCATAATCCCATTCACTCTTGTGCCAATCGTTTGAACAGCGCCCTAGTACCTGCAACTCCCCGCATCTCGCGTTCATCCTAGGTGTGTGGATCAGCCTTCCTGCTTATGAAAATGTCCAGTTCTCAAGAAATTGCGTTCGTTCAAGCTTTGTCTACTCTTACGCTCGCGCCTGAGCGCGCCCACGAGGTCTATCCTCGACTCTGCGAACTCAGCGATGAGGAGTTCGACAGTCTCACTTCACTTGCAGACTCCAATCACGTCTTGCTCCGCGCCATGATGCCTCTGCAAGAAACGGCCGAACACCTCGGCGACACGGTGCTGGCCGCTCGCTGCAAGGCTCGCATCGAGCAGGAACGCAATCGCATCAGCAATGCCGGACAGCACCTGTTCGTCATCACTGGCGCACTCGAGTCAGCGAACTGTCCCACGACGGTGATGAAGTCGCTCGACCATTGGCCCGATCTCGGCAACGACCTCGACCTGTACACCACAGCAACTTCGAAGCAAGTCTGTGACGTTATGATCTCGCGTTTCCACGCGCAAATTGAGCCGCGTAGCTGGGGAGACCGGCTGGCAAACAAATGGAATTTTGCGGTGCCAGGACTTCCTGAAGCCGTGGAGGTGCATGTTCAGCGGCTCGGACAAACGGGCGAGCACATCGCCATGGCCCAGCGCTTTGTTTCGCGCCGCGTCACCAAGTCTGTGCTCGGATTTGATTTCAGAGTGCCTGCACCTGAAGAGCGGATCATCGTCGCCACACTTCAGCGCATGTATCGCCACTTCTACTTCCGTGTTTGCGACATCGTGAACATTGCAGCTCTGGTCGAGTCCGGAGCCGTTGACTTTGTCGAACTGCACCGCTCTGCATCGATGGGAGGCATCTGGAAAGGCGTGTGCTCGCTGTTGCGCATCGTGAGCGACTACGTCATGCAGTATCGCGGCACGCCTGTTGTACTGCCATCAGAAGTCCTCGCCGACGCAGTTTTCGGAGGCGAGAAGGTTTACATCCGCTCGCGCTTCATACGAGTTCCGATCGTGCCGCAGGGTGCACAACTCTATACTGCGCAGGTCACTACGGCTGCCATGCGCGGTGATGTCGCAGGAACGTTGAGGCTTTCTCTCCTGCCTTATCTCGCATCTGCTGCGGCCATAAGCTACAAGCTCACCGGCAGCGATAAGGGGATTTGGTAAGGATTGAACAACTAGAGGATGGGGATGATCTCCGGACGGAGCTCTCCATCTACGACTTCAATTCTTCCCACGGTGACAGGAAGCGAGAACCGACGTGGACCAGCGCTTCCTGGATTAAGAAACAAAACTCCGTCTCGCCACTCGATCAACGCTTTGTGCGAGTGCCCGTAGATCACAGCTGCGAATCCGGCGCTCTGCGGCTTCAAATCGAGATCGGCAACTCGGTGCAGCATGTACAAGCTACTGCCCGCGCATTCTGCAACCTCGGTCGCGGGCAATTGCTTTGCCCACGCTTCCACATCCACATTTCCACGAACCGCCACAACAGGTGCGATCCACTTCAGTTCGCGCAGAATCTCCGGCTTGCCCACATCTCCTGCGTGGAGTATCAATTCACTCCCACGCAGTGCTTCGCGCGCTTCTGGCCTGAGCAAGCCGTGCGTATCACTTATGACTCCGACTTTCATTCCCGTATTTTATTCTCCGGAGAAATCTTGAATCCATATTTGAACCAGAGTTCATAGTCCGGCGGAATACTGCACCGCTACTCAGCGCAAAGCATCTGACAGGTAGCTATGTATGATGCGATTCTGCTGGTCTCCTTCGGCGGCCCCGAGAAAACTGAAGACGTAATTCCCTTCCTTGAGAACGTGTTGCGTGGCAAGCCTGTCCCGCGCGAACGCCTACTTGAGGTAGCCGAGCACTATTATCACTTTGGCGGCAAGAGCCCGATCAATCAGCAGAATCGAGATTTGATCGCAGCACTCCGCCGTGAGCTGGATTCCCACGGAATCTCGCTACCAATCTACTGGGGAAATCGCAACTGGCATCCATTGCTTCCCGAGACTCTGGCCAAGATGAAGCATGATGGCGTCCGAAACGCACTTGGATTCTTTACCTCAGCTTTCAGTTCTTATTCGGGCTGTCGTCAGTATCGCGAGAACATTGCGGCCGCACAGCAGATTGTTGGAGACGGTGCGCCCAGAGTGGATAAGATTCGTGCCTTCTACAATCATCCAGGCTACATCGACGCGGTTACGGCGCACACCAATGAAGCTCTCGCGCAAGTGCCCGCCGAGCGCCGTGCTGCAGCGCGTCTACTTTTCACAGCTCACAGCATTCCTATGACGATGGCGACAACCTCACGTTACGTCGAGCAGTTGGAAGAAGCTTCGCGCCTCGTAGCTGATGCCGCGGGTCATCCCAATCCCCGACTGGCTTATCAGAGTCGGAGTGGATCACCCTCGCAGCCGTGGCTCGCTCCTGACATTCTGGATGTCATTGACGAGGAAAACGCAAACGGAGCGAAAGATCTCGTGCTCGTGCCAGTCGGCTTTGTTTCCGATCACATGGAGATCATCTTCGATCTGGACACACAGGCACGGGAGCGGTGCGAACAGCTTGGCCTGACCTATCAACGCGCGCACACCGCCGGAACTCATCAGCGATTCGTCAGCATGATTCGCGAACTGATTGAAGAGAGGCTTAAAGCGGACGAACTTCGCCCGGCGCTTGGCCGCTTCGGCGCGAGCCATGATTTCTGTGCGCTGGATTGTTGTCCCGCGCCGGTGATGTCCCGCATATCACCGGCCCTCATATCGACTAACCAGCTTTGAGGTCAGTGTGCGACTTCCATATCCAATCCTTGGCCGTCATCTAGGACAGTGAAGCTGGTGTGATGGTTAGCTGCATCTACTGTGGGTTTGGAGGCAACAGTTGTGCCGCACACACGTGCGCTGGTACCGTGCCAGCCATACACTTCTACCTGAATCTGGTTCCACCAAGGCTTGTAGCTTCCTTCATGGCTTCCGAGATGCAGTCTTACAGCATTCTCAGCTACTTCACACGTGAACTGCATTCGCATGAACTCGCCGCGCTTGTAAGCCATGGTCTTGCCGTCGTCCAGGTAGATTGATCCTCCGCAGTCGCGTCCCGGATAGACGCGAATTGTGAGTGGGCCCTTCGGTTTCTCTTCTGTGCTCTGGGTCAGCGGCTGCATCGGAATAATTGCACCTTCGCGCACGTACACCGGAAGCTGGTCGAGTTGTGGATGAATATTGACAGATGTCAATCCAGCGGTTGGGCTTGCGGGAGCGTTCGACGGCTCGGAAGCAGCAGTTTGCTGCGAGTTAGCCGGATAGCGCTCACCAGTCCAATAGTCATACCAATCGACCGGAGGAAGTTGCACGGCATAATCGTCTGGGCGTTCGGGATATGGTGAGGGTGCGATAAGCAAATCGCGTCCAAAGAGGAATTCATTGCCTGCATCGATATCCAGCGGATGTGCATCGGCAGTCGCCTTCGGAAACTCGAGGAAGAGCGGACGCACAATCGGAATGCCTGTGCGCGACATTTCTTCTGTAGTGGTGTAAAGGTACGGCATCAACCGATAACGTTCTTCGATGTATTTGCGACGAATGCTTTCGTGCTCTGCCCCGTGCACCCAAGGCTCCTTGTCCGCTGTCCCCTTCTCGGCGTGATAGCGATCTATCGGCTGAAAAGCCGCAATCTCAGTCCACTTTGTAAGCAGCTCCGCGGACGGTGATCCGATGAAACCTCCTACGTCGGCACCGCTCATTGCAAATCCGCTCAGGCCGAGGTTGAGAAGCATCGGGTTGGTCATGCGGAGATGATTCCACGTGCTGCTGTTATCTCCTGTCCACGTGGTTGCGTATCGCTGCCCCCCTGCAAACGTTGCACGAGTGAGAACAAACGGGCGCAAGTCGGGTTCGAGTTTAAGCAGGCCTTCATAGGTTGCGCGCGAGTTCTCCATGCCATACACGTTATGAATCTCGCGATGTCCAGCAATCCTTGCTTCGAAGCCAGGCTCTTCGATGCGATGCCGTACCGAGTCCGGCATAGTGCCGCCCGGACCATCGAACACCGAAGGTTCGTTCATGTCATTCCAAATTCCAGCAACTCCTGTTGCGACGAAATCCTTGTAGAGAGAGCCCCACCAATCGCGCGTTAGTTTGCGAGTGAAGTCAGGAAACACACATGCGCCGGGCCAGACCTTGCCGACATAGGTTGAGCCATCGGGGTTCTTCAGGAAGTGATCGCCGGCAAGGCCCGAGTCATAAGGCAAATACTCTGTCTGCTTGGCGATGTGAAGATCGGTGATGACCACTAGATGAAACTGTTGCTTCTTGAGATCCTCGACCACTTGCCGGAAATTGGGAAACTTTGGCTTATCGACTGTGAACGGCCTGTTGTCCTGTTGGAATCCGATATCGAGATAGAGCGCATCGGTGGGAATGTGATCGGCGCGAAGCCTTGCGGCAACTTCGCGCAAACGACTCTCTGGTTCATACGTAAAGCGGGACTGCTGGAAGCCTAGCGCCCACAGCGGTGGCAACGGCGTGGTTCCGGTCAGCCACGCGTAAGATTTCAGCACCTGCTTAGCGTCGCTGCCATACAGCAAGTAGTAATCCAGTGGACCATTCTCAGCGCCAAAGGAATAAGTGCCGGGAGTTTGACGGCCAAAGTCGAAGCTGCTCCGCCACGTGCTATCGAGCAGCACTCCCAGCGCGCGTCCTTGGCGCACGGCAAGGAAGAACGGAATGCTTTTGTAGATAGGATCCGTCGACTCCTGGAATCTGTATGCATCGGTGTTCCATAGAGTGAAGGTCTGACCTCGCCGGTCGATCGGACCGGTCTTGTCTCCCAATCCGAAGTAGTGTTCGTCGTCTGGCATTCGCTTGTAAATGCGAAATGCATTCTGTCGGAATTCAGCGGAATAGCCCTCGGCGTCCTCCTGTAAAACATTGCCCTCAAGGTCTGAAACACGTAACCGCATCGTCGCGCGATCAATGTCAACTCTCAGCGCCTGCGTGCGGAAACTCACGGTGCGATCATTTGATTCCGGGATAACACTAACTGACTGCTTCGAAGATTCTGGCAGGACAGCCCATGACGCGTCCTCCGGGAACTCTCCGCCGGGCGCGATGCGAACACGCAGCAAGTCATCGCGAAGGGCGACAACCTGCAGAACCGCTTCGCCGCCGCGAACTTCCACGCCGGAACTAGTTGGCGTGCTCGACGAAACGGCGCCAAGTACTGTAATGGACGGCCGTGTTGCTGGGGCCGCTGTTGTCCCCGCGCTTTCGGCAGCCCACATAGACGTACTAAACAGGATCAGTGCAACGAAGAGCGCCGCAGTTGTCTTCCGAATCATGGGTCGCCTTATGAACTTATGAATGTACGGATCACTACTGTCAGCCGACCGATTCGAAGCCGACAGCATGATGTCACTTATATTTGGCGTGTTCGACCCTGAAAAGTTCCTTACGGCAAATAGAAACGATAAGTGTGGAGAGGGGAAGTCATGGCAAGGGCCGCGTGTTGATTTTGCAACCGTAACTGCTGGCTTTAGCAGATAGTGGTCGGGCCTCCTGTGTGCTCTTTTTACATGAAAAGACCGCATCTTATCGGTCTTGAATCAGCAACTTGCCGATGATGCACGGGACGACGAGAAGAAGTGTTCGAAAAACTGATTGGTGACATTCTGGAACTCGTTGGATACAATTCCGCTTGCCTTTCCAAGTACATGGGAGATCAAAGCATGCCGTCCGGAACGGACCTTGCAAACTGGATGCCTTCTACCGAAGAGGAGAAGGCCCTCGTCCTCGAGCAGTTGAGCCGGATGGTCCAGGACTCCCACTTCAACCACAGCAAGCGCTATCCCAGTTTCTTGAAATACGTGGTCTCACAGGCGCTCGCCGGGCAGTCGCACTTTTTGAAGGAGCGGACACTTGGGGTCGAGGTGTTCGGTCGCGATCCGAACTACGACACCACCGACGATCCCATCGTTCGTGTTACGGCCGCAGAAATTCGTAAGCGAATCGCACAGTATTACCAGGACCCGGGACACGAGAACGAGCTGCGCCTTCTACTGCCTTCGGGCTCGTACGCACCGGTTTTCATTCCGAGCAATCAGAACGTTCAGCCAGACGAAATTGCACAAGTCGTTCCCGATGCGACGGCAGAGAATCGCCAGGGGGAATTCAATAACCAGCAACCGGAAAGAGGAACAGCCAACCGTCTCGCTCGGTTCGCAATGGCCGTGGGACTGATTGCCTTTGTTGTCTTGAGTAGCTGGAGCGGATGGCAACTGCTGCACCACTCGACACTCGACGAGTTCTGGAAGCCGTTTGTTCATTCGAATGATCCGGTGCTTTTTTGCATCGCCGACCAGGTGCACTACTCGAACATCACTCTGCGGGACGCTTCGAATCCTGCGCGCCAGACAACGCTCGACGACCAGATGGTCACTTTGATTTTCGACGACGTAAGCCCACTGGTGAACATCGCCGGAATTCTGCAATCACACGGTCGATCGTATCGGGTGAAAGCTGAATCGGCCACAACGTTTACCGATCTCAGACAAGGTCCGACGGTCTTTATTGGCGCTTACGACAACAGTTGGACCCTGCGATTGACAGATCCGTTGCGCTATCACTTCGCCAATAACAGCGATATGACGCAATTCTGGATTGAGGATCGCCAGAATCCTGGGAAGCGCGCTTGGTTTCTGGATCGGGCTCAACAGCTTAAGGGTACCTACAAGGACTACGCCATTGTGGCGCGTTACTGGGACTCGAACGCCGATCGTCCAGTGGTCATTGCCGCCGGAATCGCGCGTGGCGGAACTGTGAGCGCGGGCGAGTTCCTGACCGACGCGGCACAACTGCAAGAAGCCGTGCGAAAGGCACCCAAGGACTGGGCCAGCCGCGGCTTGGAAGTCGTCATCGAAACACAGGTGATCGACGGACGGTCAGGCCCGCCTCGAATGGTCGCTCTCTATTCCTGGTAATTGAATCTGAGAAGAGATTTTGGAGCGGGAGACCGGGATCGAACCGGCGACATCCAGCTTGGGAAGCTGGCGTTCTACCGCTGAACTACTCCCGCTCACGGATGAGCAGGACTAGATTACACCTAGATCCAAGGTTCCGGCAATCACCTGCGCCGGGTGTCCTCTCGGCTTACCTGCAGGACATGGTGCGAAGGTGTAGTCGCAAGGTTCCTCTCGTGTGAGCTTCTTCCTTTCAGAGTAGCTGCCACTGCGGTAGAATCCTCCTGAATTGCAAACAGGAACGGACTAACAGGCACGGAGGCAAATATGTTTCCTCTCACCGCAGTTGTGGTGGTAATCATCGCTTTTTATCTGTTTAGCTCCATCAAGATCTTGAGCGAGTATGAACGCGGTGTAATTTTCCGCCTCGGACGTTTGCTCGAAAATTCCAAGGGACCCGGAATTATTCTCGTCTTCGCGCCGCTCGACCGCATGGTACGCGTCGATCTTCGGCAGGTAGCCTTCGATGTGCCTCCGCAAGACGTGATTACCCGAGACAACGTCACATTGAAGGTGAATGCCGTTGTGTTCCTTCGTGTAATCGATCCACTCAAAGCAGTGGTCGAAGTCACGAATTATCAGTATCAGACGCAGCAGTTTGCATTGACGACACTGCGCAGTGTTTTGGGCGAGGTCGAATTGGACGAACTGCTTGCGCATCGCGACAAGATCAACCTCCGCCTGCAATCCATTCTGGATCAGCACACCGCGCCTTGGGGTGTGAAGGTGGTCAACGTGGAAGTGAAGCAGGTGGACCTGGACCAGAGCATGATGCGAGCTATGGCAAAGCAGGCCGAAGCCGAGCGCGAAAAGCGATCCAAGATCATCCACGCCGAAGGCGAATTTTCTGCCGCTCAGCGCCTGGTAGAGGCCGCTCACCTGTTGCAGACCGAGCCCGCATCGATCCAACTTCGATATCTCCAAACTCTTACCGAGATTGGAGTCGAGAAGAACACTACCGTTATCTTCCCTGTTCCTATGGATCTGCTTTCAGGGCTGCAGAAGTTGACAGGCGTGGCGCCGAAGTCTGCTCCTCCCGCGGGCAATGCAACACCTGGAACTGAGGTGTAGCGGTGGTAAACACTTACACTCGGGAACAGAAACCACTGCCAGAAGTCGAGCGTCCTGATACGGAAATCACGCTCGGCGTAGGGAATTTGTTGGCACTATTTTTCGGGCTCGTGGTGCTCTGTGGTATCTCGCTAGGAATCGGTTACTCGCTGGGAAGGAACTCGGCCAAGCAGGCGATGGCTGCGGCAACGGAGAATGCCAATGCCGCTGCACCCGCCGCTCCGACCTCCTCGGCGGCAAAGCCAGGTGCGGCGCAAGTTTCAGCGCCCAAGCCACCGGACTGTTCCACTCCAAATGAAAACTGCCCGCAGCAGCAGTCGGCTCAGGCTCCTTCCAGCACAAGCGATCTGACGTTCTACCAGTCCGTGCAACAGAAGGAAACGCATCCGCAATTGGCGCCTCCCGAACCTGCTCCTGCCCCGAAACCTGCGGAAACGCAGCGTGTAACGCTGGGAACGGGATACATGGTGCAGATTGCAGCCGTACGCAACCAGGACGATGCGAAGCTCTTGAGCGATACGCTTCAGAAGCAGCATTTTCCTGTGGTGATTGCACAGCCCGGAGACAAGCTATTTCACGTGCAGGTCGGTCCATATGCCGACATCAAGGAAGCCGAGACGATTCGCGGCAAGCTCGTCAGTGCGGGATACAACGCTTTTGTAAAACGATAAGATCGATCAACGTCGATGTAGGGTGATTGCATTACAAAAGTAATAGCTGAGATTTCTTTAGCGCTTCTTGCAGCATTCAAATGCTCTATGATGAGTGAATCATCATGAAGGCCGCCACTGACAAGCTGAGCCTCGCTCTGCGAGCCGTCGCCGATCCAACACGGCGCAAGATTCTTCGACTTCTGCACCCCAGCACACCGCGCAAGGGCGGTGCCCCAGAGGGTTGGACTGCATCGGATATCGAGCAGCGCATCAAACTCGCGCAGCCGACTATTTCGCATCATATGAAAATACTGAAGGGTGCAGGGTTGATCGAATCAACTAAGGAAGGCACTTGGGTTCGCTATCGCAGGGTCGAGACGGCCATTCGCGCAATCCGTAAGGGCTTGCAAGAAGAGATTTAGAACACGCATTGTTATAGAACGAAATTGGCGGCCTTGAGGGGCCGCCAACTTATTGCATTCGTTTCGAACTTAGTGCGAAATGGCCTGGAACAAGTCGCTCTTGAGCAACGCTTGGAATTTGCTGTCATCTGCACGGAACTTCACTGTGAGGCGACCGCTGTCGGAATCAACTTCCATGCTATCCATTGCGCTCTTTTCAACTGCCGTTCCGGCTGCCTTCTTGTAGAGAATACCTGCCTTCATCAGCGCAGAAAGAGTTCCTGCCGTGAACGAATCAGAGGTCTGAACGTGCAGACCGAAGTCGATACCATGCTGCAAATCAAGGCTGTACCGCGATGCCAGAAGACGTTTCTTGATCGTATCGAAGTCCGCAAGCGCTGATGCTTCGCCAAGTGCCGAGCGCATCATGTTCTGCGTTCCCTGCTGATCGAGAACGCTCCAAACCGGACCAGATTCGGCATCAACGATCAGTTGCATCATCTCGGGAGTGGACGCGACGCCGCGCGTATCTCCGTTGCGAACATCCAAGCCGTCTTTCACGGAACTGGGTTCACCGAACAACATCGTGTTGTCGTCGAGGAATGTCATGACAAAGCCACCGCCGGCTGACCACAAGTCGGAGTCCTTGTACTTGTCGCTCTTCTGCTTCTTGAGCCGTAGGCGCGCTAGCACCCGCTTCGGTTCGAACTGCCCGGACGCAACGCCGAAATTGCGCAACGCACCGCGTCCATTGCGGTACGCGACAAACGTCAACTGCTCTACATCTACATCGGGGTTGATGCCCATGCTGCGCAGTGACGTTTCAAATGCCTTCAGATTATCAGGCAGCACGCGATTCTTCAGCGCCATGCCGCTTTGGGAGTTGCGCAGCGTGCGGTAATCCACCGAGATCACCTGCTGAATTTGCGCCGGAAGCACGGTTCGCGTATTCGTCCCCAGCGGAGCAGCGAAAGCGCTTGCGCAAAAACCACAAGCTAAAAGTAGTGCAAGTGAAAAACGTTTCATAATAACGATTGTACCCCCGTATAGCTGGAGCCCACACTTAGTCAAAAGTCGCAGTTTGCCCTAAGGTTTGTCACTGCCTGTGGCCACGTAGCTCAGCGACCCTAGCCCGAGTCTTTGAGATAAAGTCTGTTTCGGTCCCTGGATCAAACGAATCGAGATTGATCTCCACGTTGGCCAACGCGCCTGATAACGCCGCCTGGGCCAGCGCTGAAGCAACGGTAAGATCGCTCGCCATCTTTTGATTGGTTCTCGTGCGCAACGCCTCGACCAGAGAAATGATCTCGGCAGAATACTCGGCTGCTCGCAACGGAACGCTCGTGGCACCGCGCAGGGCTGATGCTACGGCCTCGGTTGCTGATTTGGCCTGCTCGGGAGTGGAGTTTCTTTGGGCTTTGTAGGCCTGCACCACTGCTTCGTAAGAGGCGGCATCAGCATCGATCGTTGCCTTCAGCTCTTCTCGCAAAGTCTCAAGTCGCGCCATGGCAGCCGTAAGTTCCGCGTCAAACTGCGTGTACGCTTTCTTACCGCGGGACATTCCGGCAACCATCGAGGCCAGCGCCGCAGCCATAGCTCCTGCGGCAGCAGAGGCACTTCCACCTCCAGGCACCGCCGTGGGAGCTGCCAATTGCTCGATGAAGGGCTCTACGCCAGAGCGCAACCCGCCCGCGGCCATTTTGCCGCTCATCACGGCGGCTAGGCGGTTCTCCAGGATCATCGATGAGTTGAAGTTTTCGACCTGCAGAAACCATTCCGCAGCATCTTCGAGAGCGCGCTTCGGGACAAGCCCCACGATTTCGCTCGACTGTGCGGCAACTCCGTACCGCGCCGCTTCACGTTTCACGAACTCGAAGACACGCGCCATAGGAGTGAGATCGGTGTCAGTCAGGTTCATGGAAACCTGCGCCTGCCCACGCACCTCTACACCCATTCCCTTCACTGCCCGGAATCCTCCGCTGGAGAAGCGAACAGCCTTTGCAATCTTCTTGGCAATATCAACGTCCTTCGTCTGCAGATAGACGTTGTAGGCAACAAGAAACTTGCGAGCACCGATAACGACGGCTCCGGCGGTCTGATGGCAGCAGGGATCGCCTACATCGGGACGGCGCGATTCTACATGGCCGATTTCTTCGCGGATGACCTCGAACTGCCCGCGTCGAATGTTCTCAAGGTTGACGCGCTCAGGACGAGTCGCAGCAGCCTCGTAGAAGTACACGGGAATCTTGTAGCTTTCCCAAACCTTCTGTCCGAGTTCGCGCGCCATCTGCACACAATCATCAAGCGTTGCGCCTTCGATAGGGATGAAGGGCACTACATCGGTAGCGCCAAGGCGAGGATGCGCGCCTCGCTGAACGTTGAGGTCGATCAACTCGGTGGCTTTGCCGATTCCGGCCAGCACGGCAGCCATTAACGGTTCACGGTCGCCAACGAGAGTCACAACTGAACGATTGTGGTCGGCGTCCATTTCATAATCGAGCAGATATACGCCGTCTCGCTTCATAGCGTTGACGATAGCGTCAACCCGCGACTTGTCGCGACCTTCAGAAAAGTTCGGTACACATTCAATGAGCGCTGCCAACTTGCACCTCCGCGCTTACTGCTTCCACCAGTTGTATCCGATTGAGAATTGCAGGCTGGCGTTCACGCCGGGGTTGTGCGATCCAAGCGAAGCATTGGACAGATGCGTCGCTCGCACATCCCAATTCACCGAACGCCTGGGCCGAATGAAATACTGCATGCCCACTCCGGCGCCTGAAATGAAGTTGATCTTCGAGGTAT
The DNA here is from genome assembly GCF_059726255.1 of Koromonas humicola. Lineage (NCBI taxonomy): Bacteria > Pseudomonadati > Acidobacteriota > Terriglobia > Terriglobales > Koromonadaceae > Koromonas > Koromonas humicola. Next base: position 1,450,428 of record NZ_AP040873.1, on the reverse strand, counting down.
TTCCGGGAGGAACGTTGTCCGCCGTCCAAAGAATTCCACCTTGCGCCAAGAAATACGGAACTGCCTTCTTGTGGCCAGTGAAGTTCCACTTCATGATGAGCGGGTTGAATCCGAATCCGTAAACATCCTTGTAGCCGCTCCACAACACAAAATCGACTGGCATCAGTTCTGAATCGAGTTCGAACGAGCCGCGCAGAGCGCCATGTCCAAGTTCGCCGGTCATCACACGGCCGACGCGTACGCCGCCCCGAACGAACTGCACGTTTGTGCGATCGATCAGCCCTGTCCCTCCGCTGGCCAGTATGCCAAAATTCCAGTGTTCACGCCGCATAACTGCTGCGTCGTCCGTCGTCTGGGCAACGGCTGCAACCGTGCCGAGGATGAGAAACGCGAGAATCCAGAAACGAGACTGTTTCATAGGCGGATGGATTACCTGAATACGGTAACAGGCAAGGAACCCTGCTTCCAAGCGCAAATGAAAAAGGCCGCTCGTAAGCGGCCTCTTCCAGTAAACGTTTGTGGTTCGACTAGCCAGCGACCTCTTCCAAGTCCTTCTGGTCGATATCGGCATTCGAGTAGACGTTCTGCACGTCGTCATAGTCTTCGAAAGCTTCCATCATCCGGACCATCGTGCGAGCCGGCTGACCTTCCAACTTGATGTAGTTCGCAGGAACCATGCCGAGTTCGCTGTGCTCCGGAGTTATGCCAGCGGCCTTCACGGCTTCCAACACGGCTTCGTACGCGGACGGCTCGGTTACGATCTCCCAGCTATCTTCCTCGTCCCTCAGATCGTCTGCGCCATGCTCCAGCACGAGATTCATCAGGTCATCTTCCTTGGCGTCAGACTTCGCAATCAAGATCGTGCCCTTCTTGCTGAACAAGTGAGCCACGGATCCCGAAGAGCCCATGTTGCCGCCGTTCTTGCCAAAGATGTGACGAATATCGCTGACCGTGCGGTTCCGGTTGTCGGTCGATGTCTCAACCAATACCGCCACGCCTCCAGGGCCGTAGCCTTCGAATGTGATTTCTTCGTAGGTAACGCCCGGCAGTTCGCCGGTACCGCGCTGAATAGCGCGCTTGATATTGTCCTGCGGCATGTTTTCGGCCTTGGCCGCAGCGACTGCCGTGCGCAATCGAGGATTCTTTTCCGGATCGCCGCCGCCCTTGGCAGCCATCGTGATTTCCTTGATCAGGCGGGTGAAAATCTTGCCGCGCTTAGCATCCAGCGCGCCCTTCTTGTGCTTGATTGTGGCCCATTTTGAGTGGCCAGACATGCCAACCTCGTAATTTGTGTGATTTCTGGAAAATGCTCTAGGTTTTGCCCTATCCAGCCAAGAGGGCAACCACTACCGCAACTAACGTTGGGTAACGCCTGAGTATAACACGCCCATACAACTCCACACTTGAACACTTGTGTGTGCCCGTTTCAGATCAGGACAGCTACTCCCTAGGTCGTCGTCAACGTATGTTCCGTGGGAGCCTCTCTCAGTCGAGCAGCAGCATCCTCGGGCAGCACGGCTGAACGGTAAGCCTCTTTAAACGAGTATGACTTCTGGCGCTCCTGCAGGATAGGCAGTATCTCAATATGCCAGTGATAATCGTCGTCGATAGTTCGCCAATAGTTGAGAACCTTCGACTGATGCTGAGTGTTTGGAGCCGTGTGAACAACCAGATGGAAGCTGTCGGTAATCGAGCGAATCCGGTTGAGCATTCGGCGTAGGAGGGATGCACAGTCTCGTAGAGCCCCCGGGCGCGACATGGAGGTACGCTCGAAATGGGCACTGTGGACGACAGGAATTATCCAGGTCTCAAACGGAGCACGAGACGCAAACGGGCAGCAAGCCACGAAGTCGCCTCGGATCTCGACAATGCGCTCCCGCTGGTGCAGTTCCTGGGTCAGGATGTCGCAGAATACGCAACGCTCCTTATGAGCGTAGTGCTCACGTGCGGAACGCAGCTCGTACAGGACGCGCCGGGGTACATAGGTCGTCGCGACAATCTGCGACGTCGGGTGGTCGAATTCCTGCCCGCTAAGGGATCCAAAATCCTTGAAGATGCTGACATATTTGAAACGGTGGTCGTGTTTCAGATCTTCGACTCGCCGAGCACAGAGGAGAAGGAACTGCTCGATTTCCGCATCGGAAGCGGTCCAAAGCTGGCGATCATGGCGCGCGTTTTCCACGATGACTTCGTGTGCGCCTACCGAGCGCATAACGTCATACAGCCCAACACCCCGTCTTCCGGGATCTCCTTCGACGTGATAGAGCGGCTGGGGATGCACGACAGCCCGCGCTGACCAAGGTCCGTAATTCACGGACGCCATCGACGAAATGACTTGCGGCTGCTGCGGCGACTCAGGACAGAACAGACAGACCTGCTGCAAATTTCGTCCGGGTGAGGGTTGGTCGCCCATAACGACCCAGGAGCGCGTGATTGGATCCTTCCGAAGTTCCATTGCGATAGCAAATCAAAACCACGGCCCGGAGTCAAATATGGCGCCTACACGTCTGCATTTTGCACCGGAGTTCAGGTCTGCGGATGAGGGCGGCTCTGCTATACTCGCCCTTTTGAGACCACAATTTTCCGATGATTGAAGCCTCTACACCGCTGATGCGGCAGCACGCCGCTATCAAGAAAGAGCACCCAACCGCACTGCTTTTCTTCCGCGTGGGTGACTTTTATGAGCTCTTTCTAGACGATGCCGTAACCGCCGCGCGCGAACTGCAGATCACCTTGACGTCGCGCCAAAAGGTGGATGGGGTCGCCATCCCTATGTGCGGAGTCCCTTACCATGCCGCCGAGGGATACATCTCCAAGCTCATCCGAAAAGGATATAAGGTCGCCATCTGCGACCAAGTAGAAGATCCAAAGCTCACGAAGAAGCTAGTCCGGCGCGAGGTGACGAGGGTCGTCACACCCGGTACAGCCGCCGATTCACAGCTCGGCTCTGAGGAAAACAATTTCCTCTGCGCCATCGCCAGGAACAGCAGTGGTTTGGGATTTGCCGCTCTCGATCTTTCCACGGGCGAGTTCCGTACAACGGAATTCACCGGCGCGGACGCCGACCGCCGCGTTGCGGATGAGTTGCAAACGGTGCGTCCTCGCGAACTCCTGTTCGCTGCTTCCCTTCCACTGTTTGCAGCTTCGCAGCCTAGCCTGCCGTCGACAGCTGCAGCAGCAGCGGCCGCCGCTCCCCGTCTTGCCCCGCCGGAGATCGCGCCCTTCGCTCGCTGGAGCGAAACTCCGCTCGATGACTGGATCTTTGCCTCGGACTATGCGGTCCCGCTGGTCGAGAATCACTTTGGCGTGCTGTCGCTCGAAGGCTTTGGTTTAGCGAATCACAATGCGGCAGCATGTGCAGCGGGAGCGATCCTGCACTATGTTCGGCAGACGCAACGTGGGTCGTTGGACCATGTAGACCGGATCAGCTACTACGAGCGGCAGAACTGCCTGATGCTCGATGCGGTCACCGTTCGCAATCTGGAGTTGGTTGAGCCACTGTTTTCAGGAGCTGGCGATGCCGTAACGCTGTTCCGCGCCCTCGATCACACCCTTACGCCCATGGGGAAACGGTTGCTGCGTTCGTGGATGCTGCGGCCGTCGATCGACATTGCCGAGATCGAACACAGACTGGACGCGGTCGATGCGGCCCGGGGTCAACTTATTCATCGCGAAGAACTGCGGCGCGGACTCGAAGGCATTCTCGATATCGAGCGCCTCCTCAGCCGTATCACGCTGGAAACGGCGAATCCCAGGGACGTTCTTGCGCTGGGTGCTTCACTGGCAAAGCTGCCCATTGTTCGGCGGGCGCTGCAACACTTCCCTGCTGACCGATTCCGCGCTCTTGAGGATCTGCTAGACGAACTCACGGACGTCCGCGAGCGTATCGAGCGGACAATTGTGGCCGAACCCCCGGTCACGCTGAACGACGGTGGCGTCATCAAGCCAGGACTCGATTCACAACTGGACGAACTACGAGACATCAGCCGCAACAGCAAGCACTACATTGCGCAAATTGAGCAGAGGGAACGCGAGCGGACGGGAATCAATTCGCTCAAGGTCAAGTTCAACAACGTCTTCGGCTTCTATATCGAGATCAGCAAGGCCAACCTGCAGCACGCTCCTGATGACTATGAACGCAAGCAAACGCTCGTCGGAGCTGAGCGCTTTACTACTCCGGAACTAAAGGAGTACGAGACCAAGGTTCTCGATGCCGAAGAGAAGATCGTCGAAATCGAGCGCCGACTCTTTGCCGAGTTGCGACAGGCCATCGCCGCTGAGGCACGCCGCATTCGGCAGAGCGCAATGGCCGTAGCTGAAATAGACGTCCTGCTTTCGTTTGCGCATCTGGCCGCACTGCGCAACTACTGCCGCCCGCAGTTCGATGAAGAAGGGCAAGTACTGGAGATTCTGGAGGGTCGACACCCTGTTATTGAACAGCCCGAACTCACAGGATCGAACGATCGCTTTGTGCCCAATGATCTGTACCTCGACGGCAAGAAGCAATCGATTCTCCTCATTACGGGCCCGAACATGGGCGGCAAGTCAACCTACCTTCGCCAGACAGCGCTGATCGTGCTGATGGCGCAAATGGGTTCCTTTGTACCTGCCACGCGGGCACGCCTTTCGACTGTAGATCGCATCTTCACCCGAATCGGGGCTGCGGACAATTTGGCACGCGGGCGCTCAACCTTCATGGTCGAGATGACCGAAACTGCCGCCATCCTCAACACAGCGACGTCGCGCTCACTGATTCTGCTGGATGAAATTGGTCGCGGTACGGCCACCTATGATGGATTGGCGATCGCCTGGGCCGTGGTGGAATTCATTCACCAGCGCAGTCGCGCCAAGACCCTCTTTGCGACCCACTACCACGAGCTCACGGACCTCGAATCGCTGCTGGAATCGGTAAAGAACTACCACGTGAGCGTGAAGGAGACCGGAGGCAACATCGTCTTCCTGCGGAAGGTTTCGCCCGGTGCCGCGGATAAGAGCTACGGCATTGAAGTCGCCAAGCTTGCGGGTCTTCCTGCTGACGTGATCACGCGCGCCCGCGAAGTCCTGCATCAGCATGAGAACGCAGAGCACACCGCTACGGACAAGCTCTCACCCAAGCAAGAGAAATCCGGGCCGCTGCAGTTGACGATCTTCACGCCGGTATCGAACGTGGTGCTCGATCGGCTGCGTGAAGCGGATATCGATTCGCTCACCCCACGCGAGGCGCTGAATCTGCTATACGAGTTGAAGAAGCAGGTGGATTGAAGAACGCGCAAGGCCCGACGCAGGTGACCGTGAATGTCACGTGCGATTCGGGCCTTTGCTCGGATCCTTCGCTTCGCTCAGGATGACGGTACCGAACTAATTCTTTACGACTCTCATGTACTCGCTTACGGTCACGAAGCGATAGCCCTTCCCTTTCAGTGCGGTGATCAATTCGGGCAACTGCGTCGTCGTGGTCGTCAATTCGTGGAAAGCGAGGATGTGGGTGTACACACCCTTCTTCTCGCGTTGCTCAATGACCTTAACGACTGATTGCGCTAGAGAGGGCTTTGGGCAGCCTGTTCCCCGGCCTACGCAAAGGTAGTCGACCGAGTTCACATCACGCAGTGCGACCGGGTTCTGATTCGAGATGGTGAGTATCTTGAAGCCGTGCTTTTCCAAATCCTGGCGCGCATTGGCCGTCAGATCCCAGTCGGGCGGACGCAGCCACAGCGGCTTCGACCCTGTGACGCCCTTGATGGCTTCAGCCCCGCGCTCTACGTCAGATACCACCCAAGCTTCACCCTTTTTCTTTTCGGCGATGCGCAGGTCTGCGTGGCTATAGGTGTGGTTTTCGATTTCGTGCCCGCGCTTCAGAACGTCCCGCGCAGCGTCGAGGCAAGTGATGCCGATGTTGGTCTCATGCGGCATTTCGCCCCATGTCTTTGGAGTCAGACGCCACCCCATGTAGAAGAAGGTGGCTTTCACGCCGTTGCGATCGAGAACGTCCAGCATGCCGGGAGCCGCTCCGGGCTGCTTCACTCCGTAAAGAACGTATGGACGCGGGCCATCGTCGAAGGTCAGCGCGATGAGCTTGTCAGTGGCAAATGAAGGTATGGAGAACAGGGCAAGTGCGAGCAGAGTGCAGAGTCGTTTCATATTTACCATCTCTGCTCGAAATCATAGGACGGTTTCGCTCGTCAGGAACTAAGGATAATCCATGAACTTTGCCGATTGCATGGCTGAAGTGCGTTCGGCGGAAGAGGTAACGAACGCTTTCTGCGGTTTTCTTTTACACTCGGAATATGTCATCTCTGGAAGTCAAAGGAGTTCTCTTCGATCTGGACGGTGTACTCATTGACAGCACCGCTGGCGTCACTCGTGTGTGGCACGACTGGGCACGGCGTCACGGTTTCGATCCCGATCAGGTGGCCCATACTGCTCATGGACGCCGCGCTATCGATACGGTTCGTCTGCTGGCACCACATCTAGATGCCGAAGCCGAGTTGAAAGATCTGGAACGCCGCGAAATTGACGATTCCTATGACGTCACGGCATTCCCCGGAGCTGCGAAACTGCTCGCGTCTCTGCCGGCGCAAAGCTGGGCTATCGTGACCAGTGGCACTCGAGACCTGGCCAGCCATCGGCTGGAGGTCGCCGGACTTCGTGTTCCTGAACGCATGATCACCGGCAGCGACATTCAAAACGGGAAACCGCATCCGGAGCCGTACCAGAGAGGAGCCGCTCTACTCGGGCTCGCTGGCAGCAACTGTGTAGCGTTCGAAGACGCACCCAACGGAATCAGGTCAGCCATCGATGCGGGAATGCCGGTATTGGGGCTCCCGACCACCTATCCCGTCGAAGAACTAACTGCCGCAACGGCTCTGCTTCCGAACCTCGCTGCTGTTACCGCTACAATTCTGGGCGACTTCATCCGCCTGAGCTGGTAAAGTGGTTGGGTTGTGTTTAGCGTTCCGGAATTGACAGCGTAGTAACGCAACAGGCACACTTCACGCATCCTTGTTGGACTTATATTTTCATTGCCGTCCAAACAAGCACGATGGATACGTCACGCGATGAATGGAACAAGGGTTTCATACACACTCGATTCCACTCTGGCGAGTGTAAACAAAGCGGAGCAAGCCGCCACGGAGGTCGCCGTTAAGTCAGGATTTGACGAAGACGAGAGCGGCCGAATTGCCATGGCTGTGCGCGAAGCTGCTGTAAACGCAGTTCTGCATGGAAACCGTTACGACCCCAACAAGCGCGTGACAGTCTCCTTCGAAAGCACACCCGAAAGGCTGCGGGTCTCGGTATGTGATGAAGGGCCGGGACTGGATCCATCAATAATTCCTGATCCTCTGGCCCCTGAGAACCTGTTGAAACAATCGGGTCGCGGAATCTTTCTTATCCGGGCATTCATGGACGAAATTAGCTTTCGTGCCTTGTCTCCCGGAACCGAAATCACCATGACTAAATTCGTGCGCGGTCCGGGCCGCGACGGCAACAAGGAGGCTAACCAGTGACGATGAAAGCAAGCTCGCGTCAGGTGGACGGTGTCACAATCGTTGATCTGAGCGGGCGTATCACACTCGGCGAAGGCAGCGTCGTTCTGCGCGATACAGTGAAGAACCTCTCCAGCCAGGGACACAAGAAGATTCTCCTCAACCTGGGCGACGTTACCTATATCGACAGTTCGGGGATCGGTGAACTCGTCAGCGCCTTCACCAGCGTGCGCAACGCGGGTGGCGAACTCAAACTGTTGAACCTGACGAAGAAGGTTCACGACCTCCTTCAGATTACAAAGCTCTACACCGTGTTCGACATTCAGGACGACGAGGCGTCTGCCATCGCCGCCTTCAACAAGTAGTCGTATCTAGAGCAGTGGAATCACAAGCGGGCGGCTAAAAGGCCGCCCTGCTTTATGCTGCGACATACTAGACACTTTGCCCACACCGCCGCACAATAGCTGGCATGCCTAGAATACCTACCATCAACTACGAACAGGCTGACACGAACTCGAAGGAAATCTTCGACCACTACAAGAAGGCGCGCGGCAACGTCCCCAATATGTTTCGGACCGTTGCACACCGCCCGGAGATACTTCGCACCATGATCGCCCACTTCCGGGCAATCATGGAGACTGGCACGCTCCCGGCCAAAACGAAGGAACTGGTTATTGTCAGGACAAGTCAACTGAATGAGTGTGAGTATTGACTGGCCAGCCATACTTCTCTGTTAGAGAAGCACGGATACTCGAAGGAACAGATCGCGGATCTAGCCAATTTCCGCAATCGAGATGACTTTAACAACGCCGAAAAAGCCGCTCTGGAACTAGCTGAACGCGAGACTGGCGACTCGAACAATATCGATGACGAACTCTGGGCGAAACTACGCCAGTATTTCGACGAGGGCGAAATCATCGAACTCGCGGCGGCAATCGGACTGTTCAACTACTTCAACCGATTCAACAACGCGCTGAGAATGGAACCTACGAAGTGAGGATCTACGGGCTCGTTCCCGTGCTGATGTTTGCATTGTTTGCGATAGCGCAGCAGGAATCACTCCCTGCTGCGCAGTCGAAATGGCCAGCGGCTGTGAAGATTGAATGCCTGTCACCATCGAGGGCCTCGGAACTCATCGGCATTACGGGCTGCGTAGCTGGACGCGTTTCGCACATCGGCGCGGTTTGGAAGCATTCACCTTTCCCTGTATCAGCCCAAAGGAGAAACGCGACTGCACGTAGTGATCCCAGCAGAGCAGCGGAGCGAATTCGGAGATGTATCGAATTTGCGTGCGCGGACGCTGATGCTAATTGGTGACGTGAAGCAGCATGGTGCGAGCCCTGAACTGGTGCTGAATAGCCGCAAGCAACTTCGTATATTTTCCGATGGAAAGCCCTCAGAGTTCGACGCCAGCCGCAGCATGGGGCCGATTCAAATCACACCTTCGCACCGCAAACGAAAGTTGAACTAACTTGGCGATCAGGCCTGACGACGCAACTCGGATAGCGGATAGAAGGTCCCGCGCCAATCGACTCCGCCGTGTAGCAGAGTAAGCACCGTTGAGCGAATCATCGTAAACACCATGACGAGGCTCGCTACTGGATGTAGCAGGACGTAGCCGATGCTGATCTTAGTGCGTCTTCCCATTGCGGCGTAGATCGTCCACAGAGATGCCAGCGCTAACGCGTAGCCCGCTCGCGTCCACCCGGACGAAAATGCGGTGCCAAGCCACGGTCCAAGGTGCAGCCAAAGCATCCCTATTGCAGCTAAAATTGCGAACGGCACGCTATATCGAAGCTGGGCGAAGAAGTTCTTCGTGAGGTTCTGTACCACTCCGCGCGCACCCACAGCCCAGCGGATCGAAACCATTCCCTCTCCAAAAGCCACGCATGAACCGACCCCGGCCTGCTTTGCCTTCTCGCCGAGGCGCATGTCGTCCACGACGCTCAGGCGCATAGATTCATAAGTGCCGATCTTCTCGTAGGCAGAACGGCGGATCAGATTGAATGCGCCGACTCCCATCGAGTCACGTGCGTTGGGATCGCACACCTTCCATGGCCGATAGGCGAAGATGAACATGGCCTGGAAGAAAGAGATCATCATGCGCTCGCCGACGGTCTCCATCTGCATGGTGGGCAGAAGCACCACGTGACTGGCGCGCTGCTGTTCTGCATAATGCACAGCGCGGCGCAATGCTTCCGGAGCGTGCACTACGTCGGCATCGCTGAACAGTATCCACTCTCCGGAGGAAGCCTTTGCGGCGCTCCACATTGCGTGAGTCTTGCCCAGCCACCCCGTGGGCAGTTCGCTAACATGCACCACAACCAGACGGCTGCCGTATTCTTCCTGAAGCCTGTCGAGAATGCGGCCAGTCTCATCCTCAGAACGATCGTCAACAACGACGAGCTCGTAATCGGGATAGTCGATGGTGAGCAGCGAGCGAACTGCGGTCTCGATCATAGCCGCCTCATTGCGAGCCGGGACGACGATGCTCACACGCGGCAACTTCGAGCTCGCAGGCACAGCAAACTCAGGCCGAGTCAGTTCTGGGATGGACTGAATGCCTTTGGCAGCGGCCATCATGTGGTAGAGCCATGTCGCACCCGACCCAATTCCCGATATCAGATTCAATGCGTGCAACACCGTCACACGGAGTCTCCCGGCGGCAGTTGCGGCGCATAACGCATGCCGACGAACAGCAGTGCTGCCGAAATGGCAATTGCCGCTGAGGCGGCTACAAAGGCCATCTGCATGTTGCTGCGGTCGGAGATGTATCCCATGAGGCTCGGCGAAAATGCATCACCGAGCAGATGAATCGTGAAAATGTTCACGGCGAAGGCTGTGGAGCGAATGGGTGCTGCAACTGAATTTAGGATGGCCGCATTGAGCGGTGCGGTATTCAGCAATAGGAAGAACTCGCCTAAAAAGATCGACGGGTACATCCACGAGCCGGTATGGAAAACCGCAAGAAGGACGGCCGGTAGAGCGAGGGACATTCCGATGGCGGAAATCAGGCAGTGGCCGCCACGCTTTCGTTGTTCCATGCGATCGCCGAGCCAACCGCCAAGCATCGTTGCCAAAATTCCGGCAGCAAGAGTCATCAGACCGAACCGCAGATTAGCCTTGTCGAGCGGCACTCCGCGGATCCGCGAAAGGAAGGTCGGCATCCAGACCTGCATGCCTCCCACAGCAAACGTCATCATCGCCATCCCAAGCGTCCCGGTCCAGAAAGCTGGGTTGCGCCAAAGTCCGAGGAATGTTCCGCGCTCCACGGTAACGGCCAGATGGTCCTGGGCTCCACGCTTTGGTTCCGGAACCCGCAGTAGAAACAGTCCGAGTAGTACACCGGGCACCGCACCCACTAGGAATGGTGCTCTCCAGCCCCATTTTGCTGCTAAAGCGCCGCCGAGCAGATATCCGAGCGCCGTACCCACGGGGATTGCAAGATAGAAGACCGAAAGCACCCGACCTCGTCGATGCTCCGGGTGAAGGTCGGCAAGGAACGAAGGAGCGATCGTCACGAAGGTCGCCTCGCCCACCCCGACCAGCGTGTGCCGGATCATCAATTCAGTGAAGTTGTTCGTTACCGCCGTGAGCAGCGTTGCAGCACTCCACAGCAGTGCGCCACAGGCCATGATGTATCGGCGCTGGTAACGGTCCGCCAGCCAACCGACCAGCGGAGCCGTTGCCATGTAGCAAAAGAAAAAGGCCGTAGTTAACAGTCCGAACTTGGCGTCGGATCCGGGGAACTCATGCTGAACCAGCGGTTGCACGGCGAATAGCACCGAGCGGTCGATGTAGTTCACGAAGTTCAGCGCCGAGAGAATCACCAGCGCTGTTGTCGCCCAACGCTTCACCCGTCCTTGCTCGTCGGTCAAGCGGTATGCCTCGTTTCGGTTGGTATGCCCAGCGAATTCGAACCGCTAATCCTGCTTTGCCCTTTTACTTCTTGCGCGGATAGCGTGCAACTACCAGTGTTCCAAGTCCGCCACGAGGGCGGAACTGTCCACGAATCTCGCACGAGACAGGCTTGCACGCCTTCACGACATCCTCAAGTACCTGGTTAACCACGTTTTCCTGGAAGATACCAAGGTTGCGGTAGTCGTTGATGTATTCCTTCAGAGATTTCAGTTCGAGACAGAGCTTGTTAGGAACGTATCGAATCCAGAGGGTTCCAAAATCGGGCAAGCCTGTCTTTGGACAGACGGAAGTGAACTCCGGGATATCAATTTCGATTTCGTAAGCGGGAAACTGGTTGGGCCAGCACTCGATTGCCGGGAATTCATGATCCAAGCCGCTTTCAGCATGGTGTGGAGTGTAGCCGAGGCGCGTTGCACCCGGGACCGCATTCTTCTCTTTTCTGGTTGCCATTCAGCTATTCTAGCTGACCAGCAGCTCAGGCAGCGATATCGCCGGCGGTCGCTGGTTTCGGAGCGACTTTCTCTGGCGGAGCTTGCTTCAAAGGTAGCGTTCCGTCACCATTCGCCTGTAGAACTTCGCCATTAATCTCAGCGCCCAGCAAGATCACGAAGGAACTCCAATAAAGCCAAGTCATCAAGGCGATGGCTCCGCCCAGTGCGCCGTAAGTCTTATTGAAGTTGGCAAACCGCTGGAAATAGATCCCTAACCCGAAAGAAAGAAGCAGCCAGCCAGCAACGGCAAAGATCGCCCCGCTCAGCGTATGCCAGAATCGCTGCCTCACATTGGGAGCCATGAAGTACAGGAGTTCCACCGCTATGACAATGAAAGCACCTGAAACTGCCCAACGGATGATGGGCCAGACGCGGGCCCAGACGAAGCTCAGGTGCAGCATTCCGGCCAACCACTCGCCGAAACGTGGCCCTACGAGCATCATGGCCAAGGCGACCAGAAGAAGCCCACCTACGATGAAGGTCATAAGCAGCGCCAAGCCGCGGGTCTTCCAATAAGGACGTGTCTCAGGAACGTTGTAGGCGACATTCAGTGCTTCAATCATCCCTGCAAATCCGCTGGACGCGGACCACAAAGTACCGATCAAGCCAAAGGACAACAACGCGCCCTTATGCGGGTTAATGACATCGTGCACGATTTGGCGCACGACTCCCATGCTGTCGGCCGGGACGAAACGGCTCATCAGTCCCAGAGTCTGATCGAACAAATTGGGAATAGGGAGGAATCCTACGACAGCCGAAAGGGCGATCAATGCCGGAAACAGGCTAAGGACGAAGTAGTACGAAAGTCCCGCGGCAAAGGCCATCGTGTGATTCTGGTCTACGTCCGAGATTGCGTTCTTTAAAATCCGTGCCCACTTTCGCACAATCCACCGCCTTGCCCAGACTTCGAGCGACCTTGTCTGAGTGTCTTTGGGCTTGCCGTAGTGTCTTTCGATGATGGTTTGGGGCTCCGGGCATAGATGATAGGTTGCAATGGTTTTCGCGTAGGGCAAACCACTGGTCAGCGTTCGAAACATCGTAGTTTGACAAATCAACGTAGTAACTTGCCAAATCTGCAACAAACCTCCTAGTCTGGAACAGTTGACCTCGGGAATTGATCGCTCAGATATACTGAAAGCTGTTACTCATGCCTAATGGAACCCTTAACAGCTCTGGCGAAGGCCGCCGGCGCTGGATAACGACGATAGCAATTCTGCTGATTGTTCTCCTTGCAGCTGGAGCTTACCTCGAGCTTCGGCCTCGCCGCATCCGCGTCTCAGTCGTGAAACCCGTTCTCCAGAACCTGTCGAGTTCTATTGTCACCAATGGCAAAGTGGAGCCAATTCGTAGCTTTGAAGCCCACGCTCCTTTGGCCGTAACGGTTCGCAAGGTCTTAGTCAAAGAAGGAGAGGCTGTAAAGGCAGGACAGCTTCTGGTCGTGCTCGATGATTCGCGCGCTCGCACCGATCTGGCTGCAGCCGAGGCAAGACTGAAAGCGGCCCAAGCCGGCTATTCCAACCTGCTCGCCGGAGGCAATCAGCAGCAGGTACTTTCGAGACAGGCCGAACTACAGAAGGCCATCATCGACCGCGACTCAGCGGAAAGGCAGCTAACCTCCCTTGAGCGCCTGCAACAGCGTGGTGCCGCCACGTCCGAAGAAGTAACCGCCGCCCGCGACCGAGTGACCCGTGCCAAAGCTGACCTGACCCAGTTGCAGTCTCAGGTGCGCTACTCACCTCAGGACCGGGCACACTGGCAATCCGAGATTGCAGAGGCAAAAGCCTCGGTCGATTCCGCCCAACAGGTTATACGCGATTGCAATGTTCGCGCTCCGTTTGATGGAACTGTCTATTTTCTGCCAGCACGCGCTGGAGCCTTCGTAAATATCGGTGAACTGCTTCTGATGGAAGCTGATCTTTCGCAGTTGCAGGTTCGTGCATTCGTCGATGAACCAGAGATTGGCCGCCTATCCCTCGGTCAGACGGTGAAGATCACGTGGGATGCAGTGCCCGGAAAGTCCTGGCAAGGCACGGTAACTACTCTCCCCTCCACGGTCGTGAACCGCGGCTCGCGTGTTGTGGGTGAAATCCTTTGCAAGGTCGATAACTCCGATCGCGTTCTGCTGCCGAATGTGAACGTCGGCACCACGATTATCGCCACGAACAAGGACAACGCTCTTACAGTCCCTCGCGAGGCAGTTCGTGAGGATGACGGTCGTAATTATGTTTATGTACTCAGGGACAAACACCTCTGGCGACGGGAAGTAAAGCTCGGCATTTCGAACCTCACCCGTGTCGAAATTGTGAGTGGAATAACCCAAAATGACACCATCGGTGTTCAGTCCTTCAGTCCGTCGCCTATGTCGGATGGTGTCGAGGTAAAGATCGTAGAGAATCCTGCGTAATGACCACAGAACTTCGCGTCCGCCCGTATTTCGTATCTTCGGTCAGCCGCATGCTGCGGATGTTGTTCCTACTTCTGCTCTGCCCGCTGGCATCCACTGCCCAGGCCGCAAACAATGCTCCACGAGAGCTTCTCGATGCTGGACGCATTGATGAGGCACTTCGTTTGCTGCTTCCGCAGGCGGCGGTAGGAAACGCCTCAGCACTGAATTATGTTTGCCGCAGCTACTACGCTTTGGGCGATTGGGACAACGCCATTCGCAACTGCGAGCGCGCCGTTCAGTCTGATTCCCGAAACGCGAGTTACCAGCTCTGGCTTGGACGAAGCTATGGTGAAAAGGCTAACGTTGCTGGACCGCTCTCAGGCTACTCGTTAGCGCGCAAAACGGTTGCCGCATTCATCGCCGCGCACAATCTCGACCGCAGCCGTGTGGACATCGCTCGAGACCTCGCCGAATACTACGCGACCGCTCCCGCGATCGTTGGTGGTGGATCGGACAAAGCGTTGGCACTTGCTGCAGAACTCGCAGCTCAACATCCGGCCGACGCCGCCTGGATTCGCGGTGTCGTAGCGGGACATGAAGGCAATCACGCAGAGGCGGAGCGCCAATACTCCGAGGCAATCCGGCTGGACAACAACTCCGCAGCCACATACCTTGAGTTCGCGCATTACCTGAGAGGCCGTAAGCGCTGGGATCAGCTACAGGAAATGGTGCAGCGAGCAGTGAAATCCCCTCGCATTCGCCCCAGTGATCGCTACGACGCCGCCGAGTTACTGCTGAACACGAACCGCAATCTTCCTGAAGCAGAGCAGCAGATGCGTGCCTACATACAGAGCGGTCATACGGAAGAAACAGCTCCGGCATTTCGCGCGCACTACCTACTTGGAGAAATTCTGCTGAAGAGCGGAAACTCGTCCCATGCTGTTGCTGAATACCGTGCAGCGTTAGCTCTGGCGAGTTCCTATCGCCCCGCCGCAGATGCGCTTCGGCGCCTGGGTCAGCGCTAGATGCGCGGCCAGCGAGCGGAGGAGAACGATTCCATGAAGAACCTAAGAGCCAGAGGCCCGCGTTCTCGCAAAATGGCAGCTCTGTTGCTTGCTCTTGTGCCACTTGCCGCACAACCCATGCATGCCGAGCAGCTCGAGTTCCGGCAGGCGGTTGAACTAGCCCTGAAGCATAGCGGTGTAATGCTGGCGGCCTCAGCCGACCGTGCCCGCGCAGCGGAACGCTATCATGCGGAACGCGACGCATATTTTCCGACAGTAGTCTTCGGTTCCGGCCTGGGCTATAGCGTAGGCATTCCGGTAGCTATCGCCGGGCAGGCACCTTCGCTTTTCAATCTGACTCATACTCAGTCGGTATTCAACCTCGCCCAGCGTGACGTGGTGCGGGCTGCACACAGCGACTCAGTGGCAGCCAATATGGATTATGTGGATCGCGGCGAGCAGGTCATCCTCGACACTTCCCTGATCTACATCGAACTCGACAACACTACTCAGCGACTCAACTTCGCGAGACAACAAAGAGAGGCAGTCAATCACGCTCTCTTCGTAGCTCAACAGCGCCAGCATGAAGGATTAGGCAGCGAGATCGACAGCAAACGCGCTGAACTCGACTTGGCGCGCGTGGATCTTCGTATCGCCGAGCTTGAAGGCGCAGCCGACGTATTGAGAGAGCGCTTGGCGCTCGCAGTCGGCCGTAAGCCGGCTTCTCTCGAGACCGTTTCCACGTCGATCCCCTCAGCACCAACATTCAACACCGATGATGACGCGTCCCGGGCCGCGGTTTCTAACTCCAATGCAGTGCGCGTAGCCGACGAACATGCCCGCGGCGCCAAACTACGTGCGCGTGCCGAGCACCGGGTCAACTATCCATCGATTGATTTCGCTGGACAGTATGAGGAACTCGCGGCTTTTAACAACTACGACCAGTATTACAAGAGCTTCACGCGGCACAATTACAGTTTCGGAATCAACATGCGGATTCCGATCTTTAACTTGAGCCAGAATGCCCGTGCGGCAGCAGCCGATGCCGAAGCTCTCCGGGCGCAGGCCGATGCCCAAACTGTTCGCGATCAAGTGGCCATGGATGCAATCCGCTCACAGCGCGCACTGCGACAGCTTCAAGCGGCGGCAAACGTCTCGCGTCTGGAATTTGAATTGGCTCAGGCCAACATTGATGCCGTCCAACTTCAGATTCAGAATGGCAAGGCCACGGCACAGGATCAGGAAATGGCGCGGGCCGACATCGCGAATCGTCAGGTGGCATATTTGCAGAGCCAGTTTGAGTATCTGCAAGCCCAACTCAAGCTTCTGCGCCAAATCGGCGAGCTTCGCACATGGGCGCTGGGCAAATAGCTCTAGCGCCTGCTTTGCGTGTCTGATCGGCAGGCTGCATGCGCCGCACATCAGGATTGACCTTCACCCAGGAAGCCTAATTTGAACTTTCGCAAATACCTGGTTCTACTTTTTGTCGTTATCTTCAGCTCCATTGGAGACACGTTCCTGTCACGCGGAATGAAGGACGTTGGTGCAATTGACGTGCACCATCTCGCGACGGTGTTCACGGCGCTGGCCAATCCGTATGTGATCTTGGGGATTCTATTTCTGATCGGCTTCATGTACAGCTACATGACCGCGCTTTCATTTGCCGACCTAACTTATGTGCTTCCTGCCACAGCGGTCAGCTATGTCTTCATGACTCTGCTTTCCATCTTCTGGCTGCATGAACATGTAAGCTTCCGTCGCTGGGCTGGCATCAGTCTTATTGTCTTGGGGGTCGGTCTCGTAGCCGGCGGCCCATCTCGCACCGAACATCCTCCCGCCGCGACTTCCACCAAAGAGACGATCGGAGGACGCGTATGAAAACCCTCTACACCTGGATCTGCATTTTCTTCGTAGTATGCTCCGCCGCCGCAGGAGATGTCCTGATTGCGCTGGCCATGCGACGCATCGGCGACCTTGGCGACTTTCGCCGCAAGCATGGAATCCTGGCCGTCATCACGCGAGTTCTTTCCAGTGGCGCACTGTTCGGTGGAATTCTGTTCATGGCGATGGCATTCTTTAGCAATCTTATTGGCCTTTCCTGGGCCGACCTGAGCCTGATGGGTCCCGCGTCCGCTGCGCTGACATTTGTCATGAATGCTCTCGGAGCCAAGTTCTTCCTGCATGAAAACGTGGACAAGCGCCGCTGGCTTGCCACGATATGCGTCTGCGGCGGCGTGCTTCTACTCACCCACAGTTAATTTAGCCCTCCAAATGTCATCTGCGGGCTGCTGGTAAAATAGGCATAAGAATGCCGATTAACTCCAGTACCCCCACAGAAAACAGCACGCCATCCACTCCGGCACAGACGCGTCCGCGAGTGGGCTTTGTCAGCCTCGGCTGCCCCAAGAACCTGGTCGACTCCGAGGTGATGATGGGAATGCTGTCCACCTCTGGGGCCGAAATTACGCCCCAAGCTGATGATGCCGACATCATTGTCATCAATACCTGCTCATTCATCGATACGGCTAAGCAGGAGTCTGTGGATACCATCCTCGAGATGGCGGAGCACAAGACACGTGGACGCGCCAAGAAACTGATCGTAACGGGTTGCCTCGTCGAGCGTTATCGCGATGAGATTCAGAAGAACATTCCCGAGGTGGACGCGGTTCTTGGTACAGGTGAACTGTCCGAGATTCTTGCCGCAGCAGGAATAGCTCCCGTGACGCATGAAGCGTCGCCGTTCAACATCCTGACCACTGCCGGGCACGCGCATGAGAGCGCGTCGCAGCAGCTAAAGAGCGGCCTGTATGAGCCGCCATCCCGCCCCGAAGGCGAGGCTCGGGAGAAGGCCGGTCGTTTTGCGCGTGATACGTGGTCCGGTGCCAGCGCGGAGCTTCCAAGTTATCTCTACGACGAAAACACGCCGCGAATGCTGGCTACGGCTCGTCATTCTGCCTACATCAAAATCGCCGAAGGCTGCGATCATCCGTGCGCATTCTGCATCATCCCGCAGCTTCGCGGAAAGTTTCGCTCGCGCAGCATTGAGTCCGTGGTGGCCGAAGCGCGTCGCTTAGCCACACAAGGCGTACGCGAAATCAACCTGATCGGCCAGGACACGACGTGTTTTGGCGAGGACCTCGGCGTTCAGGATGGGCTCGCTCTGCTGCTCGAGCAACTGTCGCAAGTCGAAGACCTTCGCTGGGTGCGTTTCCTGTATGCGTATCCCAACAAGGTCACGCCGCGCTTGCTTGAGGTCCTGGCGAAGTATCCGCGCCTGTGTCGCTATATTGACGTTCCATTGCAACATGCATCCACCGCGATGCTGAAGCGAATGAAGCGGGGCGGCTCGGCAGAAATCTTCTTGAAGCTCATTGCGAAGATACGCCAGACCGTGCCTGACGTCACACTGCGCACGTCATTCATTGTGGGCTTTCCCGGAGAAGCAGAAGAAGATTTCCAGCAGCTATGTGACTTCGTCACTGCGGCGCAGTTCGATTGGCTCGGAGTCTTCGCATACTCCGACGAGGAGGGTACGCCTGCCTATCTTCTCGGGGACAAAGTGCCACCAAAGGAAATTGAGCGTCGCCGCCGCAAACTGATGCAACTTCAAAAGCGCATCAGCCGTCAGCGCATGAAGAAATGGATTGGGCGCGAGATCGAAGTAATGCTCGAAGGGCCGAGCGAGGAGACCGAACTGCTCTGGGAAGCTCGCACAACGGCCCATGCGCCCGAGATCGACGGCAAGGTTTTCATCAACGATTTCGGCGAACATGCGTCGCCCCAAGCCGGCAGCTTCCATCGTGCAATCGTAGAAGAAGCGCACGAGTACGATCTGGTCGCCCGGCTGATTTAACCTGATTACTGAACCATGGCAAAGAAGAAGATTGCATCGCTCCGTTGTCCCACATGCCGGAAGATCGTGCTGAGGTCCGATCCGGATTTCCCGTTCTGCTCTGACCGTTGCCGAGTGATCGATCTCGGCAAGTGGGTCAGTGGTGGCTACATCATCTCAACTCCGATGAACGATCCGGAATCGGGCGGCGAAGCCGAGTACAATGAGCCCAGACAAAGGCAAATCGGAAACCTGCGCAAAGGGCCCGAAGCCTCTGGCCAAGTGAACGAAAGCGAGTACGATGGAAGCCGAAAGCCAAACTGAGGAACACACGACGAGCAATCCTCAGCTCACGACGCAGCACACCAAGAAAGGTTCGGCCCGCCCAACACGTCCTTATTGGGCGTGGACAGTCTCCACCTTCTTCGGGGCAGGTGCGCTGAAGCCGGGTCCCGGCACTTGGGGTTCTCTTGGAGCAGTTCTTAGCTGGGCGCTGATTGCACGCGCTCTGCCTACCAACATGCTCACGCCCGCAGCGCTGACCTACTGTGCCTTGGCTACAGCAATCGGCATTCCTGCGGCGACTTTGACAGCCCGAGCCTGCCATCGCGACGATCCCTCGCATGTGGTAATCGACGAAGTTGCCGGGCAGATGCTCACACTCGTTGCGGCCCCGATCACATGGAAGGCGCAGCTAGCAGGCTTCATACTTTTCCGCGGTTTTGATATCTTTAAGCCCCCGCCGATCCGGTTGCTCGAGCGTTTGCGTCCGGAGGGCGTAGGGATTATTGTTGACGATCTTGGCGCTGGTTTTTACGGGTTTGTTGTTCTACAGCTCTTGTTACATTTTGGCGTCGTAAGATAGTCAGTTCGAAGAGTACCCGCGCAAATATGACTTCCAAGCCAGAATCTCCCGTCATCATCTCCGTTGAGCCCTCTTTTGCCCTACCGGGGGGCGAAGTAGTGGTGCGCGGCCGTGCTCTGCTCGCAAGCCTTACTCAGCCCACACAGGTGTATTTCGGCCAGGCACTCAGCACTATAGTCTTCGCCAGTCCGAACCAGCTTACAGTCATTGTTCCGGAGAACGCCTCGGGAGACACACTGAGCGTTGCCACGCCCCACGGCTCGGCCTCGGTCGAGTTCACACTGGCCACTCTGCTTTCCGAGAACCTTCATCCCGTTGCCAATCCTGCCATCGACGATGAAGGGAATATATTTGTCACGTTCTCTGGCGGCCGCGGCCAGTCAGTACCGAATTCCCTTTTCCGAATCGATGATGAGTCGAATGTGCACCCGCTCACAGCCGACATAATGAACGCCACGGGGCTCGCGCTCGATGCGGCGGGCAATCTATACGTGTCCTCGCGCCATGACGGTGCGGTGTATCGGCTGTCTAACACAGGAGATCTCACAACCTATGCCGAAGGGATGGGCGTCGCGACAGGACTGGCCTTTGATGCGCAAGGGAATCTCTACGTGGGAGATCGCAGCGGCACAATCTTCAAGATCGCACCTGACCGGCAGATCTTTGTATTCGCGACACTCGAGCCGAGCGTGGCTGCCTATCACTTAGCGTTTTCGCCAAACGGCAGTCTCTTCGTCACCGGTCCCACGACGTCTTCAAACGACTGTGTCTATGAGATCGATCCGCATGGCGTGGTCACACCATTCTTCGGCAACCTCGGACGGCCTCAGGGGCTTGCCTTTGATCTCGAGGGCAATCTGTTCCTGGCGGCTTCGTGGCAAGGTCATCGCGGCGTTATTGAGATCACCCCGGACAAGGAAGCGTCACTGGTCGTTAGCGGCCAAAATTTAGTTGGCCTCGCATTCGATCCCAACAAGGCTCTCGTGCTGGCGACAACCTCGTCAGCTTACTTCCTGCCTTGGAAAACTTCCGGTTTCATGTGGACTCCTGAACTGCCTGAGTAGCGCAAAAAGGGCGCCCCTTCGGACGCCCCTCTACAGAATCGCCGATTTACTCTACTTCCAACAGCTCCACATCGAAGATGAGATAAGCATTGCGCGGAATATCAGGCGGCTGTCCGCGCCATCCGTAGGCCAGCTCCGGTGGAATTCTAAGCTGTCGTTTGCCGCCAACTTTCATACCAGCGACACCCAGTTCCCATCCCTTAATCACCTGGCCTGCCCCGATCGTAAACTCCAACGGCTGACCGCGATCGTAGGAGCTGTCGAACTTCGTCCCCTGCTCCAGCAGCCATCCGGTGTAATTCACTTTGACAGTGCTACCCTTGACCGCTGTTTTGCCCAAGCCCACGGCCAGATCCCAATAAACGAGTCCGCTGGGCAGAGTCACCGGCGTTGTACCATCGACCGAAGATGGATGCTGAGGAGATGTGGCAGGCTGCGGAACCTTCTGCGCCGCGGCCAACACGGAACACGCGAACACCAGCATCACCGCCAGTGCCTTTCTTACCATCTTGCTACTCCTTCGCAACTGCATCGCGCTTTACTGATTCGTGCGTTGCGTGCAGTTCCTGCAGATTGCTGACGCTGATCACTCCAGCCTGCAACACCGGAATACCTTCCACCACCGCACGCGCAGCCGACAAAGTAGTGATCGTTGGTATTCTCGCCGTAATCGCGGCACGGCGGATTGCTTTTTCGTCGAACCAAGGCTCGCCTCGAGCTTGCGGTGTGTTGATGATCAGTTGAATCCGGTCGCCCTTAATCAAATCGACTACATTGGGGCGCCCCTCTTTCACCTTGTAAACGCGCTCGACCCGCATACCCGCCTTTTCCAGAGTCTCGGCAGTACCGTGGGTCGCAACCAGCTTGAATCCCATATCCATGAACTTCCGAGCGACTTCGGCCACATACTCTTGGTCCCGCTCGTTCACGCTGATGAATACGGTTCCCTTCGCAGGCAGCGCCTGTCCCGAGGCAAGCTGCGCCTTAGCAAACGCCTCGCCAAAATTGTCCGCCACTCCCATCACTTCGCCTGTGGAGCGCATTTCCGGACCGAGCACTGTGTCGACTCCCGGGAACTTGTTCCAGGGGAACACCGGGGACTTCACATAGAAGTGATCACCAGTATCCAAGTCTTTCCGAAGTGCAATATTTTCGGGCAAAAACTCCTTCAGCTTGCGACCGGTCATCAACCGCGCAGCGATCTTCGCACAGGGCACTCCCGTAGCTTTCGAGACGTATGGCACTGTGCGCGATGCTCTCGGGTTCACTTCAATGACGTACACTTTCTCGCGCTGAATTGCGTACTGAATGTTCATCAGGCCCACGACATTCAGTGCCTTAGCCAGCTTGAAGGTGTAATCGCGGATCGTCTCCAGCACCTCAGGCGATAGATCGACACTTGGCAATACACACGACGAGTCCCCCGAGTGGATGCCAGCCTCTTCGATGTGCTCCATGATGCCTGCAATCACGACGTCTTCACCGTCTGACAATGCATCGACATCAACTTCCGTCGCGGCTTCAAGAAAGTGATCAATCAGGATGGGGCGATCCTGCGAGTATTCAACGGCTTTCTCGATGTATTCCTTAACGGCTTTTGCGTCGTAAGCGATCACCATCGCGCGCCCGCCCAGAACGTATGACGGACGAACCAGCACCGGGTAGCCAACCTTCTCAGCCGCAGCCAATGCCTCTTCTTCGGAGGTCGCCATTCCACCCGGCGACTGAGGGATATTCAGTTCCCGCAGCAGAGCCTCAAAGCGCTTGCGATCCTCGGCCAAATCGATGGATTCAGGCGATGTCCCGATAATGTTCACCCCGGTTCGCTTCAGGGGCAGCGCAAGGTTCAGCGGCGTTTGCCCGCCGAACTGGACGATCACTCCAATGTCGTCTGTCCCCTTGGCTTCGTGATCGTAGATCGACATCACGTCCTCGAAGGTCAGCGGCTCGAAATAGAGACGATCGCTTGTGTCGTAATCGGTCGATACCGTCTCAGGATTGCAGTTGACCATGATGGTTTCGTAGCCATCATCGCGCAACGCGAATGCAGCATGGCAGCAGCAATAGTCGAACTCGATTCCCTGCCCTATGCGGTTTGGTCCCGAGCCGAGAATGATGACCTTCTTCCGAGAAGTAGGCTGCGCTTCATCCTCTTCTTCGAAAGTCGAATACATATAGGGAGTGAAGCTCTCGAACTCAGCAGCGCAAGTATCCACTCGCTTGTAAACAGGGACGAGACCCATGCCCTGCCGCTTCTCGTAAACCTTGATGACTCCTTCTCGCGTAGGAAGGTTCCATAGTTCGCTTAGTCGCGTGTCGCTAATGCCCATGCGCTTGGCTTCGCGCAAGTCGTCGTAGCTAATCGTCTCCAGCGACTTCTCGGAGAGCACATTGAGCTCGTCTCCTATTTCCTTTAGCTGGTAGAGGAACCACGGATCCATGCCCGTCAGTTTCGCAACCTGTGGCACGCTCCAGCCATTGCGTAGCGCATAGCGAACATACTGCAGGCGCTCCGGGTGCGGCGAGACAAGACGCTTCGTGATGATCTTTGGCTCAATCGCCTCGGCTTCCAACCGCTTGCCGGTCTCGAGCGAGCGAACGGCCTTCAGTAGAGATTCCTTGAACGTGCGACCGATCGCCATCACCTCTCCCACAGACTTCATCTGCGGCCCAAGGCTTTCATCTGCGCCGGGGAATTTTTCAAACTGCCACTTCGGGATCTTTGTCACGACATAGTCGAGTGTCGGCTCGAAGCATGCCGGAGTCTTCTGCGTGATGTCGTTCGTGATTTCGTCGAGCGTATAGCCGACCGCCAATCGTGCGGCAATCTTCGCAATTGGGAAGCCCGTGGCTTTCGATGCCAAGGCCGATGAGCGCGACACGCGCGGATTCATCTCGATGACAATCTGGCGACCTGTCAGCGGATTCACAGCAAACTGCACGTTCGATCCACCCGTTTCCACGCCGATCTCGCGCATCACCTTGATCGCGCCGTCGCGCATGCGCTGGTATTCACGGTCGCTTAGCGTCTGCGCCGGAGCCACGGTGATGGAATCCCCCGTGTGCACACCCATGGGATCGAAGTTCTCGATGGAACAGACGATGATGACGTTGTCCTTCAGATCACGCATCACCTCAAGCTCGTACTCTTTCCATCCGAGCACGCTCTCTTCGATTAGCACTTCGTGCACAGGCGAAAGATCAAGGCCACGCGCAAGCAGGTCAAGCAGTTCTTCGCGGTTGTACGCAATACCGCCACCTGATCCGCCCAGTGTGAATGATGGACGAAGCACTACAGGGAAGCCCAGCTTGCTCGAGAAATCTAATCCATCTTTCAGGTTGTTGACCAGCGCAGAACGAGGCACATCGAGCCCGATGCGAGTCATCGCATCTTTGAAGAGCAGGCGGTCTTCGGCCTTCTTGATAGCCTCAAGTTGCGCGCCAATCAGGATGACACCGTACTTCTCCAACACGCCGCTATCTGCCAATTCGACGGCGAGGTTCAAAGCTGTCTGGCCGCCGACTGTCGGCAGCACAGCCATTCCCTTGCCCACACCGAGCGCTACTTCCTGACGGATTATTTCCTCTACGTACTGCCGCGTGAGTGGCTCTACATAAGTACGGTCGGCCATCTCCGGATCGGTCATGATGGTCGCGGGATTCGAGTTCACGAGCACTACCTCGAACCCTTCCGCCTTCAGCGCCTTACATGCCTGTGTGCCGGAGTAGTCAAACTCCGCCGACTGTCCAATGACGATCGGCCCCGAACCAAGGATCAAAATCTTAGATATATCTGTGCGACGTGGCATTTACGTATGCTTTCTCACCTGCAATGCTTGCCGATCAAGCTGCAAATTAGTCTGTTACTTCTTTACCAGCGAATAGAAAGGCAGTTGTTCAAACCTGCGATATTCCCACAACGGAGGAAAATCCTTCGCAGCCTCAGGCGCGGAAATCTCTTGTCCCGTGCTCATGCTAACGAAGTGCTGTTCCTTTCGTGTGACGCGGCCATCCTGCCCGTAAGTCAGCATTGTGAACCGCATGCAACCGCATTCGGCCATTTCCAGGTAGCGGTCCACCATGCGATTAATGCGCCCCTGAGGGTCATAACACAACTGTCCGCTATGGATCGTCGGTCTTCCCCGGCCCGAGCCATCGTGAATGTCGACCATCCAGTTCTGTTCGCGCCACACTCGTGCAGCCGCGCTATCGGTCAACACCGGAACCTGACCGGCATTCATCGCAAGCCACTCGCCAGCATCGTTGCGGCGAAAAGCCAATGCACTCTGCCGTGAGGTGTCTGCTATGCCGCACACCCGTCCAAACTCCTGCCGGTTAGCAACAATATCCTGCGGAATCGGCCCCGTTGGTTTGGACTTCCCGTCACTCATCTGCCCGTGTGGCATTTGTGCCGTCGCCGCAGTCGCGAGGGCCAGGACTGAGTACAAAAGCGCGCGCTTCACTAACCCCGCCACTCGTTCATCATCTGCACGAAATCAGAGAACAGGTAATGCGAATCGTGCGGCCCGGGCGAAGCCTCGGGGTGATACTGCACGCTGAATAGCGGATATGTGCGGTGCCGCAAGCCTTCCAGCGTATCGTCGTTCAGATCAACGTGCGTCAGTTCCACTTCACTCTGTTTCAAGGAATTCGGATCAACAGCATAGTTGTGATTGTGAGCCGTGATCTCGATCTTTCCGGTCTTCAATTGCTTCACCGGATGATTGCCGCCGTGGTGCCCAAACTTCAGCTTGTAAGTCTTGCCGCCCAGCGCTAAGCCAATCAGTTGGTGTCCAAGACAGATGCCGAATATCGGAACCCGGCCAGCCATATCTCGAATTGTCTTCTGGGCATATATGACTGCGTCCGGATCGCCCGGCCCGTTTGACAGGAACACGCCATCGGGGTTCAAACTCATGACGTCCTCAACAGATGTCTGCGCAGGAACCACGGTCACATCGCATCCAGAGGAGACCAGTCGACGCAGAATGTTGTTCTTGATGCCAAAGTCGAAGGCGACAACATTCTTGCGCTCCGCTGCGCTCTCGGGCGAAATCTCTTCGCTTGTGGTTACGACCGAAAGCTGCTTCAGCGAAGGATGTTCGACGGTGATGATGCGCTCTTCTACGTCGCCCTTCGTCCACTGATACGGCTCTGTCGTGCAGACTTCGCTGGCGAGATCCCGGCCATCGATGGAAGGAGTGGCGCGCGCCATCGCGACCAGCTTGTCCACATCCGTTTCCTGAGTTGAAATGACGCCCCGCATCACGCCCTTATCACGCAGATGGCGGACAAGTGCTCGTGTGTCGATATCAGACAGCACAGGCACCTTATGCCGCTCAAGGTACTCGTCCGTGACCTGGTGCGAGCGGTAATTCGACGCATACGGCGAGAACTCGCGCACGATCAGGCCCTCGATATAGGGCTTGCGGGCTTCATTGTCGTCTGGATTCGTGCCGTAATTACCGATTTCGGGGTTGGTGAGAACTACGATCTGCCCAGCATAGGAGGGATCGGTGAAGATCTCTTGGTAACCGGTAATGGATGTATTGAAAACTACTTCGCCAGTTCGTTCGAGCCGCGCTCCGTAGCCTTTGCCGCGGAAGACCCTGCCGTCTTCCAGCGCCAGGATAGCTTGCATCGCATCCTCAGGGAGTGGATTTTCTAGATAATATCAGCTATTCAACCGACTGTGCACCTCTAAGTCGCGGAAAGGCAGCATTGTCATGCATATAAATACATATCCACGCATAATATGCATCTCACGTTTTGCCCTGCGACTACCGGCCCGTGAAGCGGTCCACTTTCTTGAAATCTCGCGGCACCTCGAATAAAGCTGGATCCAGCTTTTCTTCCGACATCTCCACTATCTCGTGGCTGCTGGTCGATGTAACTTTCTGCTTCTCCCCTGTTTGCAGAACGTGAATCGAGGTCGTAGTCCGCTTCGAGGAAAGTACCAATCCCTGCGGCTCCGGCCCGGAATGCCTGAACTCAGGCCGAGCCAACTTCACGCTCGCATCGCCAATCAATCCTCCGGATCGCGTTGTTGACGTCAAAATATGACCAGCTACCTGCCGCGAACCCTTGTCGCAATCGATCGGGTCGGGAATATCGAGATACCACGCGTCCTCGACTGTTTCGCTGGGCTCGTGATTCAACTCTGGTGTGGACGTTTGCTTTGTAGTCGTGAGGTAGTGGTGGGCCGTATGCCCGAAGGCCGTTTTCGTTTCTCCTGTATCTACTGTTGTAGTTTCGAAGATGATGTTCGGAGGCTCCGTAGCCCCCTTCTCAGGTTTCTTTTGTTCCTCGGCCAAGTGATCCGGTGACAGCATCGGAGCTTCCCGGTATTCATTTTTTTCGGGATGGAGCGTGTACAGCCTGCGAGTGTCGCACTGTTGTATGAAGATCAAGGAGCCCGAAATCGGCAGCACCGATTCGACTCGAATACGACCTCCCTGCACGTAGGCCGTGGTCTGAATATCTCGGAACCGCCCCTGCAGGCCGGGAAAATCCGAATGAGATGTTGACCTGATTCGCAGTCCTGTCTGAGCCCATCCGCAGCCCAGCATCAGCAGCAGCGCCATCACAACGCGCATCCAGCCCTCCTTATTGCCAAGGGGCCCACTGCAAAGCCTCTACATGCCCGTTACGGCCGGCGCTTCCCCTACCCACAATCGCTCTTCCACCGCACGCAGCATCGCCGAAGCTACATCAGCCCGGGACACCATCGACTTCTCAGGACGTCGGCCAACTGTGACTGCGTATCGGCCAGTCCGCTCGCCGTTGGTCAGCATGGTTGGGCGCAGGATCGTCCACTCAAGCCCGCTACTTCTCACTTCCGGCTCCATCAGGTTCTTGTCTTCGTAGGGTGCCCAGAGAAGACTGGCAAATACCAGTCGCTGTATCGGAGTAGCTTGCGCCAAGCTCTCTCCAGCTCCGAACGCCGATTCCACGACCAGTCGGCGGACGCCGTGCTCCTTCATTACGCTAACGATCAGGTGAGTGCCCACCGATACCACTCGCGTATTGCGAAACAGGTTTCGCTGGCCAAGACAGCTTAGAACCGCGTCGGCCCCGAGAATGGTTTTCGTCACGCTCTCGTGATCGAGCACATTGCCCAGCACGATGCGCATATTAGGATTTGTCAGTGGCATGCGGTTGGGATTCCGCACCAGTACGCGGACGCTGTGCCCCTTTTCCAGCGCCTGCCGAGTCAACTCCAGCCCGGTTCCCCCGGTGGAGCCGAAAATTGCCAGCCTCATTTGTCTTTCCTTGCTCCGAGAGTTAGTGCAATTTGCCCAGCATGCTCGTGGGCCAATACGCGAAAACGGCCTTGCCAAAGACCAAGGACTGCTCAATCGAACCGAAATCGCGGCTATCACTCGACAGGTTTCGGTGGTCACCGAGCACGAAGTAGCTTCCCGCCGGCACGATTATCTCGCTGATGGAGCGTTCATCGCGAAACTGCGAAGGTACATAGGGCTCCACCAGGCGGTTGCCGTTCACGTAAACCACTCCACGCCGAATCTCGATGCGATCGCCCGGCACGCCGACGATGCGCTTGATGTAGTTCTTGCTTAAATCGCCCGGGTAGCGGAAGACGACCACGTCTCCGCGCTCAATCGATCCGAAGTGGTAGGCGAACTTGTTGATGAAGATCCGTTCCTGGTCGGCCAGCCCCGGCATCATGCTGGTTCCCTCAACCTTGACCGGCTGATAAAGAAACACCACGATGAATACCGAAATACCCAGCGAGATTACGACCTCACGTAGCCATCGCATACCCATCTGTCTGGATGCCGATCTTCTCAGCCGCATTGCCGGAACTGGTATTTCCTCCATCTATCGCCAACCCTCCACTATGCTCATTGTATACAGACGTAGACTGGGCGCAGGAGTTGTGTGCTGGCCCTAAATAGTTCTCCGGGTTGACGCTGTGCCCAGCAAACGGTATAAAGCTGTATTCTTAGATAGTTACCGTTCCCAAACTTCTACCGATCTGGAACGGCAGTAAGATTCATGTTTCTGGAAGGGCGCATGACCAAAAAAGTGGAAGTGAAGCCGAAAAGCCCCTCTGCTGATTCGAAGGCTGAGCCGCGGGAAGAGTACCAAGCGCGCTTTGCCCAAACTCTGCAGACCTACGAACAGGGTCTAAAACTGCTCCAAGGCCAAAAATTCGACAAGGCAAAGTCTTTGTTCGAGAAAGTGATCGAGTCCGGCATCAGCGAATTAGCGGACCGGGCCAAGGTTCATATCAGTATATGTAACCAGCAGTTGGAGCGAATTCAGACCACGTTCAGCACTCCTGAGGAGCATTACGACTTCGCTGTTTCTCTGATGAACCTGGGGGATTTCGTTACTGCGCGCGAGCACCTCGAAAGCCTCTCAGCCCAGAAACCTAATCTCGATTTCGTGTGGTATGGTCTTGCGGTACTTGAATGCCTGACGGGGCGCACCAGCGAAAGTCTGCAGCACCTGGCAGAAGCCATCCGCCTGAACCCAGGAAACCGCTTCCAGGCTCGGAATGATTCCGATTTCCGAAACATGGCTGACGACCCTCGTTTCACTGAACTGCTCTATCCCGAAGGTAGCGTAGGAGCATGATTTTGCTGGGAAGCGTCCCCCCGCTTCCCATTTGGCTACACTGATGCCATCTCCATTGATTACGAATCCAGTAGAAGCTCTACGCGTCGTCGCCATCGGGGGAGGTACCGGCCTTTCCACCCTGCTCCGCGGTCTGAAGCGACACGTTCTCGCCGCATCCCCGGCCGACCCTTCCGGGCCCACTCCGATCGAACCCTATGTTTCGCGTCTGACCGCGATCGTCACTGTGACGGACGATGGCGGATCCAGTGGGCGTCTTCGCAAAGAACTCGGCGTTCCCCCTCCGGGAGATATCCGCAACTGCATGACCGCACTTTCCGATGATGAAGAGTTAATGTCTCAACTCTTCCGGTACCGCTTCAGCGGCGGAGGGCTCCAGGGTCATAGTTTCGGGAATTTGTTTTTGAGCGCTCTGGCAGACGTCTGCGGAGATTTCTCGCTGGCTGTGAAGCTGAGCTCCGCAATTCTCAAAACACGTGGCGAAATCTATCCTTCTTCCACCAGCAACGTGCAACTCGATGCCATTATGCAGGACGGCGCGCGCGTTCGTGGTGAAACCAGCATTACCGCCAGCCGGAGCGGAATAGCGAAACTGCGTCTCGTGCCAGCCAACGCTCATCCATTGCCGCAGACATTGGAAGCAATCTCTAACGCCAACATCATCAGTATCGGCCCCGGCTCGCTCTTTACGAGCTGCATTCCAAACGTGCTCGTGCGCGGCGTGCCCCAGGCAATCTCCAAGTCCAAAGCACTTCGCGTCTACGTCTGCAATCTCATGACGCAGCCCAACGAGAGTACTGGGCTCACCGCATCACAGCACATTGAGGCGATCTTCAATCACGCAAAGTGCCGCATTTTCGATTACGTGATGCTGAATCAAGCTCCCGTGCCTGAAGAACTGCGCGCCCGGTATGCAGGAGACAATTCGGAGCCGCTCGTAAACGATCTGGACGCCATTCGCGCGCTCGGCGTCACGCCGATTCTTGGCGACTACCTTGACGCAAGCCATTTTGCTCGCCATGCCGTTGACCGAATCGCGTTCGATTTACTTGATCTTCCTACACGCCTTCATCGTGAGCAGCACGCGGCAGCCCCAAACCGATAAGTCTTCAGCAGAGAGCCGCCACGCAATCAAAAGTGCTTTTCGAAATCAGATGCGGGAACGCTCTCGATGAATGCTTTCTCAGACCATCCCAGGCCCTGTCGAAAGAACATCAATACGACTTCTCCACTGGGAACCGCGGTTTCCAACCTTGAAATTGCGTGCAGTTCCCTTTCGTGCTCCTGCAGTTTCTCCAAGTCTAAGGCGAACACTGTACCAACCTCCGGGGACCGAGCGCGATTGAGCTCTGCTGCTTGATCGCCACACATCGATACGGCCTTTTGGACAACGATCTAAAGCGTCCCCAGAAAAATCAGCACGGGAAACAGCGCTGTCGAAATGCGAGCTTCGGAGCTATAACGCTGCAACTCGCCTATGAACCAGCAAAAAATACATGCCAAGCATGATTAGCAGCAGACCGTTCACGCCAAGAACTACCGGCGCGGTGAAGAATGGGACAAGCCATCCCGAAAGCAGATTTCCTACCGGCATCCCGCCGCGAAACGCGCAGTTGTACACGCTCATCACGCGTCCACGCATTTCGTTAGTGGTGATTAGCTGCACCAGTGAGTTCACCGTTGCGAACACGGCCATCATTGATCCGCCAACAAAGGCGAGCATCGTGTAGCTGACCGGCAGCGATCGCGACAGAGCGAATCCCGCGATACCCACACCGAGACACATCATCATTACCAGCGCGACGTGTCCCTTGTTCCGGATGTTTCCCTTACCCGCAATGATCAGCGAGCCCACGATCGACCCGACGCCCATCAGGGACAGCAAACTGCCATAGACCTCCGGCCCGCGATGGAAAATGTCTTTCACAAACACCGGAATATAGGTTCGCATCGGCATACTCAGCATGGTCATGCAGAACGCCAGCATGATCAGCGCACCCATCGATTCCTGCTTTTGTACGAAACGAATTCCCTGCTTCAGGCTTCCGAAGATTGATTCGGTTGTGACCGTCGGTACAAATCGCGTCGAGATGACCAGAAGCGAAATGATCGGTGCCAGGAACGAAATCGCGTTCAAACCAAAGCACCACTTCTCGCCCAACCGCGCCAGCGCCAAACCTGCAAGTGCCGGCCCTATCGTGACCGCCATGTTGAACTGGATCGAGTTCAGCGCGATGGCATTTGGCATGTCTTCCCGCTCCACAAGGGTGGGAATGAGTGCTTGGTATGCCGGCCCACCAAACGCCTGCGCCAACCCTGAGACAAAGGAAAGACACAGGATATGTGCGACATGGATATACCCGGTAGCGACCAGCGCCGTTAGCAGGGTAGCGCTCGCCATCTGCACATATTGCGAAGCCAACAGAATCTTGCGTCTTTCAACGCGGTCCGCGACAACTCCGCCAATCAACGAGAAAAGAAATATAGGGATGCCGGCCAGGAACTGATCAAGCGCCAGCAGAAATGCCGAGTGGCTCAATCGATAGATCAACCAGCCCTGCGCCACTGTCTGCATCCACGTACCAATGCTCGATGCGCAGGCCCCAAACCACATGAGCCGGAAATCACGGTAATCGAACGCTTTGAAAATGCGATGAAACGTCGCTCTGTCCATCTGTTCCGCGTGCAAACCCTCTCTGACTATCTTCGCACGAGCGGACGCCTGCGCCTCTCCGGTGTCCATAACTGAAAAGCACCGTATTTCGTCTGAGTCCGCCAGGTTCGTGCTCAAACTCTCACATCGTCGGCCGCTGCTTTACAATATTCACGAAATGTCGAATCCAAAGTTTGCTATCGCCATTCTTGCAGCGGGTAAAGGTACTCGCCTTAAATCGAAGTTACCCAAAGTCCTGCATCGAATTGCCGGACTTCCTTTACTCACGCATGTCATTCGTGCCGCGAGCAATATCGTTGCTCCTTCCGACATCTTCTGCATCATCGGTCACGAGGCCGAACGCGTTCGCGCAGAGATTGCGCCTCTTGGAACGCAATTTGTAGAGCAGCGGGAGCAGCGCGGCACCGGGCACGCATTGATGCAGTGTCGTGAAGCTCTGCGTGGCTATGATCATGTGCTAGTGCTCAGTGGCGATGTTCCTCTGATTCGTGCGACGACAATCGCTGCAGTACGCAATTTTCACATCGACAATTCTGCGGCAATGACGATCCTTACCGCCGAACCCGCTGATCCCTTTGGCTACGGACGTATCGTGCGGCGCGTAGTTGCAGGAAAAAGCACGGATCGCGTAGAAGCGATCATTGAGCAGAAGCAGCTTACCCCTGAGCAGAATGAAATTCGCGAGATCAACTCAGGCATATACGCATTCAGCGTTCCGAAGCTCTTCGCCCGCATCGATCAACTCTCGACCGACAATCCTCATGGCGAGTTTTATCTAACGGAGATTGCAGGCATCTTGCAGCGCGACAAGGAATCGGTCCTTGCGTTACACACACCGAATGCCAACGAAGTGCTCGGAGTGAATACGCGACGCGAACTCGCTCAACTCGATTCGATTCTGCGCGAGCGCAAGGCCAGAGAATTGATGGATAACGGCGTCACCATCTACAAGCCCGAAACAGTGCTCATCGACGCCGGCGTGACAGTTGGCATTGATACAGTAATCGAGCCTTTCGTTCAGTTGCTCGGCAATACGGCAATCGGTGAAGACTGCGTCGTGCGAAGTTTCTCAGTGCTCACCAATTTGCGTGTGGCCAACGGAGTCCAGATCAATCAAGGCACCATTGCAGATGATTCCGTCATAGAACAGGCTGCGATTGTTGGACCTTACTCCCGCCTGCGTCCTGGAAGTGAGATCGGCCCCGAAGCTCACGTCGGCAACTTCGTAGAAACGAAAAAGACCAAACTGGCACGTGGAGCGAAGGCCAATCACCTCACCTACCTCGGAGATGCGGAAATCGGCGAGCGCAGCAATATCGGAGCCGGGACCATCACCTGCAATTACGATGGTGTGAACAAGCACAAGACACACATTGGAGCGCACGCCTTTATTGGAAGCGATACGACTCTGGTCGCGCCCGTCAAGGTTGGAGACGGTGCGTACATCGGTGCCGCTTCCTGCATCACCAGTGACGTTCCTGCAGACTCTTTAGGACTGACTCGTCCACAACAGGTGGTCAAAGAAGGATGGGCTATACCGAAGAGAGCCAGACTTCAGGCTGAGAAGCAGAAGAAACTTTCGCAGTCGAAATAAGCAGCGAACACTGCGGGAATTACAAGGCCGAGGCTCGTTCCCCGGCCTTACTCATATCTGCTCAGCGGGCTTCCCTAGCCCCGCAATAATCACGCCCAGGAGTATCAGCGCGCCAGCAGCCAACGGCTGTTTGAAGGTCCCCGCCTCGGCAGCCATACCGATGAACAGTCCCCAAATCCCGCCGACGATGATCATCAGAATTCCTACAGGTCGAAGCACCGGATCGCGTGTGATCCCCACCAGGTTGTCGCTGGCTTCGTGCGTAGCGTGATGCGCATGATGTTCAGCCATAACTCTCCTTCCTCAGTTTCGATGTAGCTGGAGCGAGACCGGATGCGCGAAGTTTCGCAAGATTTCGCGCCCACCAAGCGGCAGATCATTTCACACACCTCGATTTGTGCATCGAAGTATTTCGCGCCCCCCGCAAGAGGATGAAAATGAGCAACAAGACTCCACAAGACGTGCCCCACCCGGGCAATAACCCAAACGTCCAGTCGTCCGAGGGCGGAATAAATCCTTCTGCGCCTTCGACCGGAACTTCAGGATGGGGCAATACGCCAGACGAAAAGCGCGCAGGTGTGGGCCAGAACAATCCTGCTGCATCGAGTCCGGATGCAACAGGTCCGGGAGATCCCCGACACTCGTCATACCCACAGAACGAGGCGGCGCAGAATCCTGCTGCCGAAGGTCCAGGTTCTCACCGCGACCGCAGTCTCCATTGCGACCAGCAGAACTGTGATTGGGCTGTAACCGGAAACACGGAAGAGGAACTGCTGGGCTACTTGCGTTCCCACGCCCGCGAGGCACACGGCAAGAACGAGTTCACACCTCAAGAGCTAGCCAACGTGCGACGCTCAATTCAGAAACGCGCAGCCTAACCCGCGGAGTCTACTTAGGACCGGACACCGCGAATGGTACACTCACGTTCATACCTGGAACCTGGGTGATTGAACCGTTGGCCGAACGCTCGCAGAATAGTCGCTCCGCAGTGCTGCTGATCAGTTGCCCTGACCGCAAAGGTCTGGTGGCGACGATCTCCAACTTTGTCTTTCGCCACAATGGAAACATTCTGCACGCGGACGAGCACCGGGACGCAGAAACTGGCCTGTTCCTGATGCGTGTGGAATTCGATCCCACCGGAATGGACATAACGCTTCAGCAGTTGCAGCAGGAGTTTGCTGATATAGCGGAGCGATTTTCCATGCAGTGGCGGCTGGCAAATGGCGAACGGCGCCCGCGAATGGGAATCATGGTGTCGCAATATGACCATTGCCTGGCGGATCTGCTCTACCGTCATCGTGCAGGAGAGTTGGACTGCGATATTCCCGTGGTGCTTTCAAACCACACAGCCTGCGAGAAGATGGCCAACTTCTATGGTGCCAACTTCGTGCACATTCCCATCACGCGTGAGAAGAAGAGCGATGTCGAGCAGCGGCAGATCGCATTGCTTCGCGAGTATCAGTGCGACGTAATCGTTCTGGCGCGCTACATGCAGATACTCTCGCCTGCGTTCCTTGCCGAGTTCCCGAACCAGATCATCAATATCCACCACTCGTTCCTTCCCGCGTTTATAGGAGCGAGGCCGTATCATCAGGCATTTGAGCGAGGAGTGAAACTGATCGGAGCCACGAGCCACTTCGTCACCGAAGTTCTGGACGACGGCCCGATTATCGAGCAGGCCGTCGTTCGCATCTCCCATCGCGACTCGGTGGAGGACCTGATACAGAAAGGCCGCGACCTTGAGAAAGTTGTCTTGTCCCGTGCCGTTCGCTGGCATTTAGAAAATCGCGTGCTGCTGTATGGCAAGAAGACCGTCGTATTCGACTAGTCGAACCTGCCCGCAATCTGCGTGTTGCAGTGGATGCAGCGCCCGCCTTCAACATCGCAGCTTTCAACCTCGTGCCAGCTACGTCGAATAATCGTCCGCTCGCACCCCGGACACACCGTGTTGCCGCCTTCGGGCGTAACGATATTTCCCTCGTACGCGTATCTCAAGCCACGTTCCAAGGCCAGCTTCCGCGCACGATGAATCGTTTCTGCAGGTGTGCGCTCGCGGTCCAGCATCTTGTAATCCGGATGAAACGCCGTGAAATGCAGCGGCACATCATTGCCGAGTTCGCGCAGTATCCAATCGCAAAGCTGATTCGTCTCCTCGGGCGTGTCGTTCAGTCCGGGGATCATCAGATTGGTCATCTCGAACCAGACGCTCGTCTCATTCTTCAACCAACGCAGGACGTCGAGCACAGGCGCCAAGTGCGAGAGAGTGATCTTGGTGTAGAAGTTCTCGGTGAAGCCCTTGATGTCGATGTTGGCCGCATCGATGTGGCGGTACACCTCAAGGAAGGGCTCGCGGGTGATGTATCCGTTCGATACCATCACCGTTTTCAGCCCAGCTTCGTGAGCAGCTTGGGCAATGTCGATTACGAACTCCGCCCAGATTGTCGGCTCGTTATACGTAAATGCAACGGAAGGCGCCCCGTGTGCGATCGCAAGATCCACGATCTCGTCGGCCGACATTCTCCTGGAGCTCTGCTGTACCGATTTCGCTTTGCTTATGTCGAAGTTTTGGCAGAACTGGCAGCCCAGATTGCACCCGGCCGTGCCCATCGAGAGAATTGGTGACCCGGGATGGAAGTGGAAGAGCGGCTTTTTTTCAATTGGATCGATCGCCATCGAAGCAGGTCGTCCGTACCCCAATTGCACGAGTTCTCCGCCTACATTCTCCCGAATGTAGCAGAAGCCGTGCTGACCTTCTCCAATGTGGCAGTGACGTGGGCAGAGGTAACAGTGGATACGCCCGTCGGGCAGCGTCTCCCACCAGCGTGCAGCATGTTGGGCAGTGGTAGACATGGTTACTATTTTACAACTAGATGCGCGCTGGTTCGCTGCCGCCCAGCACTTAGTACCGCGATACCCCGGGGTCGATCTCACGCGACCACTTGTCGATGCCGCCGGCCAGAGACTGCACCGTCTCAAAGCCCTGCTTGCGCAACCAGTCTGTCACTGAGAGTGAACGCACCCCGTGATGACAATAGACAACGATGTGCTGCTCAGGATCGAGTTCCTGTACGCGGGCTGGAATGTCTGACATTGGGATGTGCTCGCTCGGCTGGATGCTCGCTGTCTGGCGTTCCCAGGCTTCGCGTACATCGAGCAGCACGAGTTCTTGGTTGCTGTCCTGCAGCTTCTTGAAATCCTGAGGCGTGATCTCGTAATCCATCGTCTTTCCAATCAGATGTATGTCTTGCGCATTGCAAAAAGGCAATGCTCATCCACGATCATCTCTGGAGTGGAGATGATCACCGTATCTGCACCACAGCAGGGACAAACAGGCGTTTCTCCTTCATCCCAGAAATCCTGGATGTCGGCGAACGTAAATAGCCGGTAGCAATTCGTGCAGCCACAGGGAGTGTCGGGAGCATCTTGGTCACGCGCCATGTTTAGAGCATAGCACTGCCAGCTCGTGGCATCTCGGATTCGATTTCGTGCAACAAAAAACCAGAATGAGTTCGGGGCACACACAGAACTCTTCTCCCTTAACCATTCCAGAGAGGCAGAATTCATGGCCAGCTTCATCAAAGACGTCGAAGAAATACGGCATCGCGCAATGCGCAAACTGGAAGACGGCGCTGTTACAGACGCCTATCAGCTCGATAAAGAGCAATCAGTCGCAATACTCAACGAGGCTCTAGCCACAGAGATTGTCTGCGTTTTGCGCTACCAGCATCACTACTTCATGGCCTCCGGCGTACACGGCAGAAGCGTCGCTCAAACCTTCAAGGCGCATTCCGACGAAGAGCGCGAGCACGTGGATGAAATCGCCGAACGAATACAGCAACTTGGCGGCAAGCCCGACTTCAATCCCAGAACTCTTGTCGAGCGCTCGGTTTCTCACTACGTCGAGGGCGAGTCGCTTGGAGATATGATCCGTGAAGACCTGATTGCTGAACGCGTCGTAATCGATGTCTATCAGCGCATCATCGAACACTTTGGAATGAAGGATCCCACTACACGCGCGTTGTTTGAACACATCAAGGCCGAAGAAGAAGAGCATGCCGATGAACTGAGCGAACTGCTGTTCGTCGTCGATCCCCGTACAGGGGCGGATCGAGGAGTTTCCCCCGGAATAGACGAGGAAGCACGTAGCACAGAGGTGAAGCCGGAAACGAAGGAGGAGTACGACTTGGTAGAACGCGCCTTGTCAGAGCACCGTGAAGAACGTGTTCGTCTTGCTGGCGAATCCGAACCCCCAGGCAAGGCCATCGGTGGAGTCGGGGGTCGTCCGATGAACCGCCGTACACAGCCTGCCGAAGCAGATGACAGCGAACCTGCCGATCGCGTGAACGAGGGAGGCATGCAGGGCACGAACCGGTCCCCAAAGGTTCTCGAAAAGAACCGCAAAAATCGTGTTGCCTGATTTCTAAAAGCAAAAGGGCAGGGTGTCTTCCCTGCCCTGAACATTTCGTCGGTCTTGAATCCTAGCTCTTCAAATCCGCCATCAATCGCTCGACCTCTTCGCGCTGCAACGCCGTTAGCGGCAGCAGAGGAAGGCGCGGATTTCCGCCATAGAATCCGTTGAGGTCCGAAGCGTATTTTACTCCGGCGATTCCCAACTCGCTCACAATACGAATGCAGGCAGCTTCTATGCGCTGCTGCTTCTCTGCCGCGAGTTTCTGGTCGTCATCCTTGAAGGCGGCGTAGATCTCATAGCACGCTGTGGGCGCACAGGCTGCAAATGCCAGGATTCCGCCCACCGCTCCAGCTTTCAAAAGGATGTGAATCTTGTGCCCCGAACCGACAAGGGTCTGGAATCCAACCTCTTTCGGACGCGTACGAAGGCTGCCAATCACCTCGACGGCCGATGAGGATGGAGCTTGCGGCTGTGCCGATTTGGAGGCCGTTGCAGCTAACGCGCCTGCAGAAACAAGTTCGCCGACCGGTGCGACTGTCGCCTGCTGAATCATGCGCCCCGTTACCGGGCGGAATTCCTGAGTCACCCGCGCCTGCCGCTTGATATGCCGGGTCTTCTGAACAATGCGCTCCACCTTCGCCACATCGCCCGATGACTCCTTGATTCCGATTATGTTGCGGTGCTCTGCCAGTTCCGCGATCAATTCCACCGGCAGATCGTATCCTGTGCACTGCGGAAAGCTGTAGAGTACGAGCGGAATCGGAGAATGATCTGCCACCGTGCGGAAGTAATTCAGCATCACCGGCGGTGTCATTTGCGAACGGTAATAGTGCGGAGTGCGTACCATCGCCGCGTCATATCCCAGTGAAGCCGCGTATTCGCAAGCCTCAACCGTTTCCTTAACCGATTCGTGGCCGCACCCGGCAACCATGACCTTGTCTGCAGCCGCTGCTTCAATTGCCGTCCGGAAAATCTCTTTCTGCTCTTCGCAGCCGAGCATTACGGCTTCCCCGGTCGATCCCAGAACAACAACCCCGGTGATAGGTCCCTTCGTGTATCTATCTACGTTGTGTTCCAGCTTTTTGAGATAGACGCGACCGTCGGAATAGAACGGCGTGGTAATGGCGGCAAAGATTCC
Source organism: Koromonas humicola (assembly GCF_059726255.1). Taxonomy (NCBI): domain Bacteria; kingdom Pseudomonadati; phylum Acidobacteriota; class Terriglobia; order Terriglobales; family Koromonadaceae; genus Koromonas; species Koromonas humicola. Next base: position 1,410,960 of record NZ_AP040873.1, on the reverse strand, counting down.
GTTAAGCAACATAAGGATTCATTGTAGAGCAACCCTGCAGCAGCATGACACCCCTAAACACAGGCACAAAAGGGACAATCTCAGCACTCGCAGATGGAAACCAAGAAGTATTTTGGGCAAAAGGAACCCGGCCATCGGGGCCGGGCGAAGTGGAACAATTCAGGGGAAGAATGAGTGACCCGCACAACGAGGTCCAAGCTATCCAAGGCCGATCGATTCAGGGGAACCAAACCACTATCGGCCGCAAAAACAGCATTACAAAGAATCTCCCCCATGTGAAATTCATTCTTTCTATGGCAGGGATAACCAAAGCTTTCAGCCCTCAATTCCGCACCGTTCGGAGGACAAAAGCATCAAACGATTATGGCCAACACACAGACGGCGGTTCTAGGCGGAGGTTGCTTCTGGTGCGTTGAAGCGGCATTGCAGCAACTCGAAGGCGTTGTGAATGTCGAAAACGGCTACATGGGTGGAACTCTCGACCAACCAAGCTATGAGCAGGTCTGCGAAGGAGACACCGGGCACGTCGAGGTCGTCCGCGTCGAGTTTGATCCCTCGATGATCTCGTATCGGGAGCTGCTCGAGGTTTTCTTCACCGCGCACGATCCGACCACGCTCAATCGGCAGGGAAACGATGTTGGCACCCAGTATCGGTCGGTAATTTTCTACACCAACGACGCGCAAAAGCAGGATGCTGAGCGCGTGATAGCCGAATTGACCTCCGAAAAAGTCTTTGACGAACCAATCGTCACAGCCGTCGAACCGGCGCGCGTCTTCTGGAAAGCCGAAGCGTACCACCAGAATTACTTCGCGAATAACTCACACCGGCCTTATTGCCTTTTTGCTGTAGCGCCCAAAGTTGCAAAGGTTCGCGCTAAATACGCTGAACGCATCAAGCGTGCCAGCTAAATACATTGATTGAATTTTCGAGGGAAATTGCAGCGGAACCGTGTGTTGCCTAGTTCGTAGGAACGACTACTGCAGCGGAGAGCTGCGTGTTGGCGCGCTTTACAATCGCGTCGATCAGGCCGGGAACGGTGTATTCGCTGGGCTGTACATCCACGCTTAGCTCGAATTGCCGCAAGGTCTCGGACGTCACCGGGCCGATAGACGCGTTCAATACTCCTTCCACCAGCCTCGATTTGCCCGAGCGTATTCCAAGCAGCGCAACGTAGTTCTTTACCGTGGACGCGCTCGTGAAAGTGATGACGTGTGGGCGCCGTAGCGGATCACGCAGGACGGCCCGAAGCTCTACGCGCGAAGATTGTGGAATGACCGTCTCGTAGGCCTCGACAACGTCTAGGAAAGCTCCCATGCGCCTGATTTCATTCGGAATCACATCTCGGGCAATCTTTGCCCGACATAGCAATACGCGCTTGCCGCGAATCTTGTCTGCTAGTGCTTCCACTACCGACTCAGCCACGTATTCCTTCGGTGTCACCGCAACCTTCAGCCCCTCTTGTTCGATAGCCTTTCGCGTCGCGGGACCAATCGCCACAATGTTCAGATGAGCCAGAACACGCTTGGGAATATTCAGCAGCGCCATGCGGTCGAACATCGCTCGCACGCCATTCACGCTTGTCAGAATCAGCCATTCGTACTCGGCGACGAGTTTCAGCGACTCATCCAAGCATTTATAGGAGCGCGGCGGCCGAATCTCGATGAACGGAATCTCGTAGACCTCAGCGCCCAGTTCCCGTAACCCAGTTGAGAGTGAGCCGGACTGGTCCTTGGCGCGAGAAACAAGAATGCGCCATCCTTGCAACAATCTTGTAGACGGCTTGTTCTCGTTCTCGCCCATGATACAGATCCAATACTTACCGAGGAGTCGTGCTTGCTGCGTTCTCGCTGTAAACGTCCTGCAGAATCTTGTCGCCACCGCGCTTCAGGATTTTATTCCCCAAGCGCTGCCCGAGTTCGACAGGATCCGTCCCGGTGCCAACCTCACGCAGCAACTCACTTCCATCCGGACGCGCACAGATCGCGGTCAGGTTGATCTCGCCGTTCTTGACGACAGCGTACGCACCAATAGGAACCTGGCATCCGCCGCCCAGTTGATTCAGCAGAGCGCGCTCACACACCGTAGCCAAGCGGGAAGGCTCATCGTTCAGGAACGCGAGGTGCTCGCGCATCGCGGTATCCCCTAGCCGGATTTCGATGCCAAGGGCACCCTGTCCGGCGGCCGAACACATAATCTCCGGTTCGATGATCTCCTTGATGTGCTCGGTCTTCCCCAAGCGCTTCAATCCAGCTGCGGCCAGAATCACCGCGTCGTACTCGCCTTCTTCCAGCTTCCTGACGCGCGTGTCAACATTCCCACGCAGAGGATGAATGTCGAGGTCGGGCCGGTACTGCTTCAACTGAGCTTGACGCCGCAAGCTGCTCGTACCAACACGGGCTCCGTTCGGCAATTCTTTGACGCTGTTGTAGCGAATCGACAGGAATGCGTCACGCGGGTCGACGCGCTCCGTGATTGCCGCGATCTCAAACGGGCCGGGCAGAGCCGTGGGAAGGTCTTTCAGGCTGTGCACCGCAAGATCAACCTTGCCTTCAGACAAGGCTTCCTCGATCTCTTTGGTGAACATGCCCTTTGTGCCTACCTTGGCAAGCGCAACATCCTGAATCTTGTCGCCAGTGGTCTTGATAATCTCAAGCTGCACTTCATGACCCTGCTTCCTGAGCAAGTCTGAGATGTGATGTGCCTGCCAGAGCGCAAGCTGTGAACCACGGGATCCGATACGAAGCAGAGCCATTCAACTTCCTTTACTTGTTTCTGGTTTGGTTGGTCACTGACGCCGACGTGCAAACCGGCGCGGCATCCGACTTCTTCTCCGGACTTGTTGGCGCAGGCTGAGCAACTTGCTGTTCCGGATGTTTCTCCTCACGCAAGTTGAAAAGCTTGCGGACGACATCCACGACGGTTGTTGCAGCCGGATCGGCCGCTGCCGATTTCAGCGTCGTAATCGGCGTGTGCATGATCTTGTTGATGATGCCCCGAGAGAGCGCTTCAACGGCCATCTCCTGCTCGGGCGTCAAATTGCCGAGCCGACCACGAACACGATCAATCTCCGCCTGTCGCAAGTTCTCGAGATGCTGCTGCAACGAAACGATGGTCGGAACCACTTCGGCCGTCTGCGCACGCTGCTCAAACTTGCGTACTTCCTCGTCGACGAGGGACTCGGCGCGGACTGCCTCTTTACGCCGATCTCCGAGATGCGACTGCACCACCTGCTGCAGGTCGTCGATGTTGTAGACGAAGATTCCGTCAAGATCGTTCAGAGCGGGATCGATATCGCGCGGTACAGCGATGTCGATGAAGAACATTGGACGGTTCTTGCGGGCTGACAGGAACTTCTCGCCGTGTTCCTTCCGGAAGATCGTGTGAGGAGCACCCGTAGAGCTAATGATGATGTCAGCCCAGGAGGCCGTATCGTAAAGCCGCTCGAACGGGACCGCTTCCCCATCGAACTTCTCGGCCAATGCCACCGCGCGGTCGTACGTACGATTCGCGACGTAAATCTTCTTTGCGCCATGGGCAATCAGGTGCCTTGCAGCCAGTTCGCACATTTTTCCTGCGCCGACCAGGTACACCGACTTGCCGGTGAGGCTACCGAAGATCTTCTCCGCAAGTTCCACCGCGACGGAAGCAATCGATACCGACGACGAGGCGATGGTCGTCTCGTTGCGCACCTTCTTGGCAACCGCAAAAGCGCGGGTCAGTAACTGATCCAGTTGCGAATTGACGGTGCCGAGGGCGCGGGCCGTAGCATACGCTTCCTTCACCTGCCCCAAGATCTGGGATTCGCCCACCACCATTGAGTCGAGGCTCGAAGCTACGCGGAATACGTGCTTTACGGCTTCCAGTTCCCTGTGCTCGAAGATATAAGGCTCATATTCCCCTGGAGCGAATCCGAAGTATTCCCGCACAAACTGCTGCAAATCGCAGTGTCCATTGCGGGATCGCGCAAAGATCTCCACCCGGTTGCAGGTAGAGACAATCATGCCTTCTTCGATGCCCTCCATCGAGGTCAGCTTGCCAAGAGCGTCTGGCAGGCGCGACTCGGGGATGGCAAAGCGCTCACGCACTTGAACCGGAGCTGTCTTGTGATTCACACCTAACACAAAGAAGTTCATGGGGCGATGAACCTATGCAATCTGCTCATATAATTCGCACCCCACGCGCATACGGAGACCACAAATCCTACACTGGCCAAGTAAGCGGCCTTGCGACCGCGCCACCCGGCACTCCAGCGCGTGTAAAGGAGAACTAAATAGATGCCCCACATTAGCAGGGATAGCAAAACTTTGGGATCAGTGAAGTACGTGGCCCCGAAGCGCTCCTGGGCCACTACGGCACCCGCCAGCAGGCCCACCGTCATAAACGGGAAGCCAAGCAGCAGCGCCTTGTACCCCAGTTCATCAATCTCTTGCAATGCAGGCAAACGCGAAGCCCAACTTACAGTCTGTTTGCGCTTGAGCTGGCGCGACAGAATCAGGTAAAGCAGGCTCGAAACGAAGCTAAGGAACAGCATCGCGTAGCCAAATAACAGCGTAGCTACATGAAACAGAATCCAGCCGCTCCGGAAGGTTGGCGACGTAAAAGCCATCGGGCGCTGCGAAATTGCTGAAGAAAAAGTCAGAAGGAAAATCAGCGGAAAGATCAGCGCTGCCGGCGAGGCAGTCTTATACCGCAGGTACATACCAGTGAAAATCAGAGCAATGATGAGCGCCAGCGCAGACTCCGCATGGCGGATCGTGAGGAGTTCGGAATAGCCGAACAACAGGGCGGTTTCCACCAAAGACACGAGATGGAACACCATTCCCAGACCGACTGCGGGTGCAGCAACACGTCCCGAGCGCTCGCCCTTCTGCCGAAGCATAAGGATCGCGTGCGTCAGGCCCACCCCGTACAGTACGGTTGCAACTCGAAGCCAGAGTAGAGGCATAAAAAATGGGTCCTAATCAACCCCTCAAAATGAACAGAATTGTGGGCAAGGACTTACCGATTATACAAAGGAGCGATTTGGCCCTAAGTGTAACTATCACCGCAACGTGTGATGACCATCACACCGGAATGAGAATCCCACAATCAATGAATAAATTTTACCCCTGTTCACAAGCAGAAATCTAATTTCCATCCCGCCTCCAGAAATCTTTACCCGGCCAATTTCGTCCAGCAACCCTGGTTTGTCTTTCCCGATTTCGGGTGCTACCATTCAACGCTTAAGGTGTTTTCAGGAGGCAATACATGGCTGATGAAAGCTGCAGCGGTGGCGGAATCTTGTGGTTTCTCGCAGGACTCGGCGTAGGGGCCGCCCTGGGTGTGCTTTACGCTCCTAAGTCGGGACGCGAAACTCGCGAATCCATCCTGCACGCGGCCGAGGAAGGTCGCGATATGGTCCAGGAACAGGCTCGCAAGTACAAGGAACAAGCGCAGGAATGGGCCGACCGGGGCAAGGAAATGTTCTCGCACCAGAAGGAAAACGTTCGCTCTGCCTTTGAAGCTGGCCGTCAAGCATATCGCGATGCCAGCCAAGAGCCGATTCCCGAGCCTGACGCTCCCAAATTCTAACTTTTAAGAGCTACCCGGCGTGAGTTTCACTCCAGGGGCAGATGGACGGACCATATGGATCAGGCACTCATCGCCTTTGTCGCGGTGACTTCGATTGCCGTTGTTTTGCAGATGTTGATCCTGGCCGGAATGTATTTCTCCACGCGCAAGATAGCAAAGCGAGTGGACGCGCTTTCAAACCGGATGGAAGAGCAGGTACTTCCCTTGGTGGTGAAGGTACGTGGCATCGTGGATGAAAGCGCGCCGATGATCCGGACTGTAGTCACGAATGTGACGGAAACTTCAGGGTTGGTGCGCACTCAGATCGGCCGGATCGATGAAACGGTTACCGAGGTGACCGGAATTGTTCACGCTCAGGCTCAGCGAGCGGATGAACTAGCTACCCGCACCATGCAACGGATCGACATCACTGCGGCGGCACTGCAGCACACTGTGCTAACGCCAAGTCGCCGACTCTCGGCGGTTCTTGACGGCGTGATGGCTGGCTTCCACGAGCTCACGTCTGGCCGCAGAGCGCGACGCGAAAACGGTAAGGGCTTTTCAGTCTAAGTAGCTAAACCGAGAATCGAAGTTACAGAGCAGCGGCTCAGGCCTCTGCTCTTTTTATTTGGCCAACAACCGGTGCGTCAAACCCAGCTAAGCAGGTCGCCATCGAACAAACCTATTCCGGAACGCCGTGGAGGATTGGCTATGTATGACATGAAGAATCTCAAGAGGCTAAAGAAGCTCGAAGCAAACGCACCAGATGCACTGAAGGCATTCTTGGCCTTCGACAAAGCTGCCATGGCTGAAGGAGCAATTCCCGTGAAATATAAGGAGCTCATGGCTCTGGCCGTCGCATTCACCACTCAATGTCCTTATTGCATCGAGATTCACTCAGGCAAAGCGCGCGAGACTGGAGCGTCTGATCAGGAAATCTCTGAGGTCGTAGCCATAGCCGCCGCCCTTCGCGCCGGAGCCGCAATCACTCACGGCACGCACGCGCTAAAAGACGAATAGCGCTCCTGAGCGGGATTCGGGGGCCGCCGGAATCCCGCATTTCACACTCGCCAAAATACTGCTTACGTTGTTACAAAACTATGACTTTCCACCGCCTGAATACCTGCGAAAATTCGGGGTATGACTCAGCATCCGGTACTCATACAAGGCGGCATGGGAGCAGCCGTATCTGATTGGCGATTGGCGAGGGCGGTGTCCCTCACCGGGCAACTTGGTGTAGTTTCCAGCGTAGCGCTCGACACGATCCTAGCGCGTCGCTTGCAGGATGGCGATCCCGGTGGCAACATGCGCCGTGGCCTTGCCATGTTCCCCTTCCCGGAGATGGCGCAACGCGTCATCGACAAGTACTACATTGCCGGCGGACGGGCCAAGAACACGCCATATAAGGTTGTGCCGATGCTCGCGCGCGTGAACACTCGCGAAGCTACCGAACTGCTGATTGTCTCCAACTTCGTCGAGGTTGTGCTTGCTCGCGAGGGCCACAACAGTCCCGTCGGCATCAATTGCATGGAGAAGCTCCAGCTTCCGCTTCTTGCTTCCTTATATGGAGCGATGATGGCCGGTGTTGGATACGTACTGATGGGCGCCGGAATCCCGCTAAAGGTTCCCGGTGCTCTCGACGCCTTCGCCGAGGGTCGTGCTGCCAGCTACCCGCTCTCTGTCACCGGGGCGCATCCCGATGACGATGTGATGATGCACTTCGATCCGCAGGAGTTCTTCGGCATGCCGATGCCGCCTCTCCAGCGTCCCGTCTTCCTTGCGATCATCTCCTCCAACACACTTGCCACCACAATGGTTCGTCGCTCGAACGGCAAGGTGGACGGATTCGTGATCGAAGGACCCACTGCTGGTGGACACAATGCTCCGCCTCGCGGCCAGATGGTCCTGAACGAAAGAGGCGAAGCCGTTTACGGCGAGCGTGATCGCGTAGATCTCGAGAAGATTCGCCAAATGGGTGTTCCCTTCTGGCTTGCTGGAGGCTACGGCACCCCCGAGAAGATTGTGGAAGCGCTTGACCTTGGCGCAGCCGGAGTTCAGGTCGGAACAGTTTTCGCGTTCTCTGAAGAGTCGGGCTTGCGTCCGGATTATAAGGAAGCGCTGCTTGCGAAGATTCAGCGCGGCAACGGCTCGGTGTTTACCGATCCGTTCTCTTCCCCAACCGGCTTTCCCTTCAAGGCGGCCCAACTTGAAGGCACGACTTCCGAGGGCGAGGTCTATCAGAATCGCACCCGCATCTGCGATGTGGGCATTCTGCGCGAGGCCTATCGCACCGAGAGCGGCAAGATTGCCTATCGTTGCGCCTCTGAGCCCGAGAAGTTGTACGCTTCAAAGGGCGGAAATCTGGAAGAAACCAAGGGTCGCAAGTGTCTATGCAATTGCCTGCTAGCGAATATCGGCTTGCAGCAGGTTCATAGGGATGGCAGAGAAGAGCCGGGTCTAGTAACCACGGGAGATGACCTAAACAGCATCCTGCGATTCATATCACCCGACGCGAAGCCTTATCCAGCAGCACAAGCGGTAAAGACGCTGCTCAGCCTTGTTCCCGCTCAGGCGATTGCCTCCACTTCAAAGGCAATCCCGTTCGTCGCGGCTGCAAAGGAAGCAGAAGTCGTGCCAGCCTAGACTTTAGCTTTGCGCCAGGCTCGTGGCATTGGCATGCCAGTGTCTGGCGCACTCTCTCATCTGCAGTTCCATACGCGGCAACGTCCTACGCTCATCCCAAGATTCCATCGCGTAACTTCGCGCATTCGCACTCATGCGGACGAGGGCATCAGGCTGCTTTGCCATGTTTAAAATCGCCTTCGACAATGCTTCCGCACTCTCCGGTTCTACAACAACCCCCGCGCCGGATCTCTCGATGGTCTTCGCAACTTCGCTCTCGGAATTCACGGATGCGATCACCGGACAGCCAGCCGAAAGCAACGTGACGGTCTTAGAAGGAAAGACGATATCTGACACCACTCTCTGCTGCGTGAGCAAAGCCATATCGGTCGCTGCCAGCATCTGCTTGAATTCTTCATCTTCGAGTAGCGGCAAAAAGCGAATGTTTCTTATTCCTCTCGCACGGGCCACAAACTCCAACTCTCGCCGGACAGCGCCATCGCCTACCAGAAGGTATTCAATCTCAGCGTGCTCTCGAGTCCTCTCAGCAGCTTCGAGGATGACTCCGAGACCCTGCTTTACGCCCATATTGCCCGAATGGCAAACAACGATCTTGCCCTCGAGCCCGTACTTCTTGCGGAACGCCAGAGTATCGGCCTGCTCGCGAATTGTGTACAGCGAAGAGTCGGCCCGAGGCGGAAACAACACGACCTTTGCCGGATCAATCCCCTTCTGCACAATTCGCTCGCGCATTCCTTCCGTGATTGTGCTGACCAGCGCGGCGTTCTTATACGCTATTCGCTCGACTCCATACAGCAGACGCGTGGCGCGCCCCTCTTTCATCATGCCCAGTTCTAAAGCGGCATCAGGCTGCAGGTCCTCGACATCGAACACAAATGGAACATTCCAGATCCTGCCCAGCGTCACAGCCGTCAACGCCAACCCCAGCGGCGGCGACACGACGAACATCAGGTCGGGCTTGCGCGTCCCAATTGCACGAAGGAATGACGACGCCAGGAACGACGCCTCATGCAAAATGCGCTTCTTCGTGCTTACCTTGCTTGGCACATACATCCACGAGCGCAGAATCCTCACTCCATTCCGCGTCTCACTCCCAAGTAGTTTGTGACTATATGCTGGCGGTACTCGCCATTCCGGATAGTAAGGAGGTCCCGTGCAGATGGTGACGTCGTGTCCTTGCGAAGCCAAAAACTCGCAGCGCCAAGTGTTGAAAGCAGCAATCCCAGTGGTGTCAGGCCAGTAGTTGATACTAAGAACAAGTATGTGCAAGCGTGGTCCCATTCCCGCGTTATTAAGAGCCAATGAATCGTGCGTACAAACTGCGAGCCACGCCTGTATCGGTCGTGCCCTTGATGATGGCGCGACCATCAGGAAACAGGGTCATTTCGTAAGGCGGCCGCTCAAACTTCAAAACATATTCCGTGTAACGAACCGAGCCGTGAGCCGAAAGTCGTGCCTCCAGCTCCGCAAAGTTAATCGGCCGATGCCGCTCATGAATCTGCACCGAGTTGCGTCCACACATTGATATATGTGGATGAGCCCGCCCCGAGAGATACGTGAACTCGTGTCGCTGGCAAACGTTGCAATCCGTCCTCGGTCGATCTGCACGAACTTCCGAACCATCGTTGTACCATGCATCGATGGAACGCAATGTCCGCCGCATCTGAGCCCGATTCCCCACCAGAAACTTCGTGGCTTCCATGACGGTGATCGACCCGATCAGGTTCACCGCGGGATTCAGGATGCCGCCGGTTTCACAAGTCTCGATCGCTCCCATGGGCGACTGCGGAAACACACACGCAAGACACGCTGTCTCACCCGGCAGGATGTTCATCGACACGCCATAACTTCCAACTGCCGCCGTATAAATCCAGGTCCGCTCTTCGCGAATCGCGTAATCATTCAGCAGGTACCGCGTCTCGAAATTGTCCGTGCCGTCGAGGATCAGATCAACATCTTCAAGCAGGTCTTCGCAGTTCTCCGGCGTCAGATCTTCGACATGAGACTCAATCGTCACGCTTGAGTTGATCTGCTGCAATTTCCGCTGCGCCGCCACTGCTTTCGGCAACGATTCTGCCGCATCCTGTTCATCGAACAACACCTGTCTCTGCAGATTGCTCGGCTCGATGTAGTCGCGGTCAATGATCCGCGTGTAACCCACTCCGGCGCGCACCAGCAGCGAACTCAGCACCGAACCTGTCGCGCCGCATCCAACGATCGCTACGCGAGCCTTTGCCAGCTTCTCCTGTCCCTCCGCGCCAATCCCGGGAAACAGTACTTGCCTTGAATATCGTTCGTCCACTGTGGGCATGGATACATGATATGCCAAAGTCTCAGAATCAAATAGCCTGATACCGCAGCCTGAATTTCCGTTCATTCCACTTTGATTGGTCACCTCAATCGATACAGAGCACCCAACGCGGAACGCGCATCCAACCGCAACATATCTCGTGAGGAGATTCCAAATGCAACCACTCAGCACCGCACGCCTCGCGCTTCTCGCCTTCGCAATCACCGCTTTACTCGTGATTAGCAGCCCTCGTATTGGTACGGCTAATGCTGCCGAGCAGAGCCCCGTTCTGCGCAAAGTCATCAGCTTCAATCTTCCCGGCCCCTCGGGCAAGCGCTTCGACTATCTCACCATCTGGCCCGAGCGGAACCTGCTATTCTCCTCACACCTTGGCGCGGGCAAGTTGTACGTCATCAAGCTCACAAACAATGAGGTCCTGCACACGATCGACGACGTACCCGGAATCGAAGCCGTTGAAATCGCGCCCGACGTCCAAAAGGCCTACACCTCAGATTGGGGCGAACACAAGGTCGGCGTGATCGACCTTAAACAGATGAAAATCACGAAGAAGCTATCAGTAGAAGACAAACCCGACGGAATCGCCTACGCAGCGCCCTTCCACAAGATGTACATCTCGGATGAGCGAGCCATGGCCGAGGTCGTCATTGACGTCTTACGAGATGAGATAGTGAAGACCATCAAATTCGATAGTGAAACCGGGATGCCGCAGTACGACGCCGTCGGCAAACATCTCTGGGTCAATCTGCAGGACAAAAATCTAATCGCCGAAATCGATCCTTCCACCGACACTGTGCTCGCCAAGTATCCTGTCGGCAACTGCAAAGAAAATCACGGCATGGCAATTGATTCCCAGCACCGCCGTGCCTTTCTCGCCTGCGAAGGCAACAACCTGATGACCGTCTTCGACCTCGAAAACCACAAACCCATTGCCTACCTACCCATGGCGCCCGGAGCCGATGTCATCAAGTTCGACGCGGGTCTCCAGCGAATCTATGCAGCCTGCAACAGCGGAGCAATCTCAACCTTTCACCAGGACGACCCCACTCACTACCGCAAGTTGCAGGACTTCCCCGTCGAAAAGAAAGTCCACTCCCTCGCAGTGGATCAAACGACACACCGAATCTACACGCCCGAGGAGCAGCGCGACGGCAAGCCTGCCGCCACAATGCAGATCTACGAAGCGGTCCAATAGCTGGCTTTCAAAGCAGCTATCTCCGGTTTGCGCCACAGTCAGGCTCTGACCTGAAGCGCAAACTATGGCTCAATGACAATGCGAAGCCATCTGCCGCGAACCGCATCTGATTTGAATTGGATTTGATGGTGGCCAGGGACGGGATCGAACCGCCGACACGCGGATTTTCAGTCCGCTGCTCTACCAGCTGAGCTACCTGGCCATCCTGAACGCACTTTGATGAGTGCTTACGGAAGGGATCTCAGAAGCGAAACATTGCTTGCTGGAACGAATTTGATTATAGCAGCAGCCCCACCCTCTGCAAACCTCAACTGTGGATAACCGCTCCCACGTCGCGTGCTTCTGCTCCCAAGCGGTTTCCAACGCGGTGCCTAACCGGACGGGTGCCCCAGGTTCGACGCGCATCCTTTGCGCGGCTAACCTGGATTCGAGCATCAATCCAGATCCGCAAACCTCCCACCCATCATCACCGCCGCGCAATGGTTCGTGCCAAACCAATATGCAATCTCGCGGTAATCGTCGAGTTCGAAGAACGCAAAATCTGCGTCCTTCCCAACTTCCACGCTTCCTTTCCGGTCATCGACACCCAGCGCACAAGCACCGTTGATCGTTGCTGCCGTCAGCGCCTCTTCCACTGTCATTCGCATCTGCGTACAAGCCAGCGAAAGCACCATGGGCATGCTAATCGTCGGCGAAGTCCCGGGATTGTAATCCGTCGCCAGCGCCACCGCCGCCCCCGCATCAATCAGCTTGCGGGCCGGAGGATACTTCCGCGTCGCCAGAAAATAATTCGCTCCCGGCAACAGCGTCGCCACGGTCTCGCCTGCTGCTAGCGCGGCCACATCGACCTTCTCTAGATGATCCAAATGATCCACTGACAGCGGCGTGTGCGCCAGGATCGTCGCCAGCGGAGTGTTCGTCAACTGTCCCACGTGAACCCGCGTTCCCAAGCCGCAGCTTTCCGCCTCGCGCAGAATCCGCTCCGTCTGCGCCAGCGAAAACGCTCCCTGCTCACAGAACACGTCCACAAACCGCGCCAGTTTCAGCCGCGCCACTTCCGGCAAAATCTCTTTGCAGACCAGCTCTACATACTCGTCCGGACGTTGCTTATACTCCGGCGGCGGGACATGCGCTCCGAGGAACGTTGGCACGATCGTTCCGCGCCATTCCCTTGCTGCGCGACGAATCGCTTTCAGGCTTTTGATTTCCGATGCGGCGTCCAGCCCATAGCCGGACTTCGCCTCAAGCGTCGTCGTTCCCTGCGCCTGCGCCTGTCTTAGCGCACCCATGACGTAGTCCGCGAGCGTTGCTTCGCTCGTCGTACGTACGCCATCGATGCTTGACCTAATGCCGCCGCCTGCCTTCGCGATCTCGTCATAGGTCGCCCCGGCAACGCGTTTTTCGAAATCGATCAGCCGCGGCGCTACAAAGACCGGATGCGTATGCGAGTCCACAAATCCCGGCACGACGACCTTGCCCCGGCAATCCAGTTCGATCAGCTCTTTGCGATGCTCTCGCACCCACGAACTGCGCAACACCTCAGCCCCGGTGCCAACGGCGACAATCTTGCCATCTCTCACCAGCACCGCGCCGTCCGCAACCACGCCGATCTCGCGCATCTGACGACCGCGCCGCTTGCCCGGCTCACCACGCATCGTTACCAGCTGCGAGATGCGATGCAGCAGCACATTCGGCTCGCTACTCGGTGTCTCGTTCTCATTCCTCTTGGGAGTTGGCATTCTTGCTACCTCTCTCCCATCGGAACCTTCACTCCTGCCTTCTGCGCAAACTGCTTTGCCTCGTCGTATCCGGCATCAACATGTCGCACCACGCCGATTCCCGGATCGTTCGTCAGCACGCGTTCGATTCTCCGCGCCATCTCGTCCGTGCCATCGGCCACCGTCACCTGCCCAGCGTGTTGTGAATACCCAATGCCCACGCCGCCGCCATTGTGGATCGACACCCACGACGCGCCCGAAGCCGTGTTGAGCAGCGCATTCAGCAAAGGCCAATCCGCGACCGCGTCCGTACCATCCTTCATCGCTTCCGTCTCGCGGAAAGGCGAGGCCACCGACCCGCAATCCAGATGATCGCGCCCAATCACGATCGGAGCCTTGATCTTCCCCTGCTTCACCAACTCGTTGATCCTCAACCCGAACTCAGCTCGCTCGCCATACCCCAGCCAGCAAATCCGCGCCGGCAATCCCTGATGCCGAATCCTCTTCCGCGCCAGATCGATCCACCTCGTCAGCCCGCGGTTCTGCGGAAACAGCTCCAGCACCACGTCATCCGTCACCGCAATATCCCTCGGATCGCCCGACAGCGCCACCCAACGGAACGGCCCCTTGCCTTCGCAGAACAGCGGACGAATATACTCCGGCACAAATCCCGGGAAGTCATACGCGTTCTTCACTCCCTGCTGGAACGCAAACGTCCGTATATTGTTCCCGTAATCAAATGTCACCGAGCCCATCTTCTGCAGCCGCAGCATTCCTTCCACGTGCCGCACCATCGACTCCAGAGACTTCTGCTCATATCCCTTCGGATCGCGCGCCCTCAGCTCAAAAGCCTCCTCGAGCGTCATCCCATTCGGCACATATCCATTCAGCGGATCGTGCGCCGAAGTCTGGTCGGTCAGAATATCCGGCACCACGCCGCGCTCGGCCAGTTCGGGAATAACGTCTGCACAGTTCCCCACCAATCCAACCGAGATGTTTTCTTTCTTCCTGATCGCGTTCTTCAGAATCCTGAGCGCCTCGTCAAGCGAGTTCACCATGAAGTCGCAGTAGCCGCTTCTCAACCTGCGCTTAATGCGCTCCGGATCAACCTCAATGCCCAGGAACGACGCTCCGGTCATCGTCGCCGCCAACGGCTGGGCCCCACTCATGCCCCCCATGCCGCCACTCACGATCAGCTTGCCCGAAAGATCGCCACCGTAATGTTGCTCGGCCGCCGCCATGAACGTCTCATACGTCCCCTGGATAATCCCCTGCGAGCCGATGTAGATCCACGATCCAGCGGTCATCTGCCCATAGGCCATCAGCCCCGCGCGCTCCAGTTCGTTGAACTTCTCCCAGTTCGACCAGTGCCCCACCAGGTTCGAATTGCACAGCAACACTCTCGGCGCATAGTCATGCGTGCGGAAAATTCCCACCGGCTTTCCCGACTGCACCAGCAGCGTCTCATCGTTTTCCAGAGACTTCAACGAGCGCACGATTGCGTCATAGCATTCCCAATTGCGCGCCGCCCTGCCCGTCCCGCCATACACCACCAGGTCGCGCGGACGCTCCGCCACCTCTTCATCCAGATTGTTCATCAGCATTCGCAACGCGGCTTCCTGCGCCCAACCTTTGCAGGAGAGCTCTGTTCCGCGAGCAGCTTTTATAGGAGTGTAGGTACGAGCAGCCGATTCGAGTTCAGTAGACATAGCGGGCCTCGCGCGCCGTAGCTATCAGCGCGAAAGCAAAATCCTAGTGCTTGCACATGCCTGTTGGCAAACATTCGTGTGTGGACAAAAGGCCGGTGACAATCTGGAGCTGAGGCCGAATCGGTCCATTCGGCCTCAGGCCAGACTCCGTGCTTACTGAATGTTCACAGTTCGATTCACAGTGCCCACAACCCGCCCCGCGCTATCCCACGCCTTTATCACCATAGTTTGTGTTCCTCTTGGCAGCACGATGTCGGTGCTTAGCTGCTTGTCAAACGAAGCAAATATGCTGGTGCCATTCAAATACATTCGCCAACCAGTGATCGCGTGATCGGAACTTGCCACCGCCTCAACATGCACCGGAGAACTCAACGTACTCCCGTTTGCAGGCATACACACATTGACACTCATTAACGGACCAGCCGGGCACCCCTGGGAAGTGACATTTACCGTTCTCGAACTGAGGAAATACGCGCCGTTGCGGTTCCAGGACTGCGCGACTATCCGATGAGTTCCGTTCGTAAGCGCAAAGCGATTATCGACGAACATCCCGCCGACAAACCTTAGAACGTTGTCGATGTAGATGTTTGTGGCCGTGACCACATTATTCGAACTTCCAGTCGCAAGCACACGGACTGGAGAAATCGCGGTCCCGTCGCGCGCAGGCACACAAAAATTCACAGTCTCCGTCCGTCCCGGCGGGCAGATCGCCACGTAGTGGTTGAAGAGCGTCATTCGTTTCATCGTAGTGATGTACCGCCCAGAACTGTCCCACGCGCGCACCGTGACAACATGCTTGCCAGACGGAATCACGAACTTCTGATCGAACGTCGCGCCGTTTGTCCGGTACATCAACACGCCATCAATGTAGGCGTTGCAGCCCGTAATCGTTTGCCATGAGTCGGCTGCACAATTCACTCTCAGATCTGTTGCATCCACCAGCGCTCCATCAAGCGGTCTGCAACTCACGACAGAGGGTCCATCGACCCGAGTCAAGCACGAAGCTGACTGCGGTGTTTTGTTCGTTAGAACCGTGATCGAGTTCCTCATCGGGTCCGCTGCCACTAGATCAATTCTGCCATCCCCATTTACGTCTACTGCTCGCAAACTATTCGCCGTGGAGGTCGCATCGAGTCCATTGGTTCCCAGATTGATTTCCGTGAATGCCTTGTAAGTGCCGTCGGGATTAGCCGTCCAGATCAGAACAGCATCATGCGGAGCGCTGCCGTCAGTTGTCACTCGATGATGCGCCAGCACGGCAATATCGTTCAGCCCGTCACCGTTGTAGTCAATCAATTGAGGGCTGCGTGGGGTATCGAATTTGCTTGCTGGAACCTCGAGCAAAGTCTGCTGAAAGGTTCCGTTTCCCAGTCCGATCAATAGCATTACACCCTGACAACTGGTTCCGCTGCACCCATTAAATGTAGCCAGCATGCCCTGATTGCCGTTCTGCCGAATGTCGGCCAATACAAGTGACTGCACCTGATTGAGCACCGCTACTTTGACGGGCGGGCTGAACTGAAATGCCACTCCCGGAGTTCCCTTCATCAGATACAACGTTGTCTTTGGTACGGATCCTGTACCGCAGCACTGAGCGAAAACTATGTCCATACCGCCGTCGTTATTGAAATCAGCATAGATTCCGTGGGTCAGCTTTCCCTGCCCCGTCCATTGATAGACCAGACTCCCACCGACAAACGTCGTATCTCGCGGTCGTCCAAAGGCGAGGGAAACCTGGTCGATACTCGTGCTAAGCACATCTGTAGATATCGGGTCTCGGGCGTAACCTTGGTTCCCATCAACTGACAGCCACGACGACCAGCCCGCGACATCGTAATCACGATGCGGCAGGAAAGATCCATTTCCATTCCCCTGATACACAGAGAACGCCGCCATCGACGACGAGCCAATGATCAGGTCGAGATTCCCATCGAGGTCCACATCAACAGCATCCAGAGAGATCGGCCCAGCCGGAGTCGGATACGTCGCTGCTGCCGCAAAGTTCCCACCACCCAAGTTCAGGTGCACCGATACAAGTGCCGCAGCGCGGTGGAGAACAACCAGATCAGGAAGAAAATCGTGGTTCAGGTCAACGGCAATCACGTCTTCCGGACCACTCGGGACCGCGATCCTCTGCATTGAGAACGATTGCGCGTGGAGAGCTGAGTCCAATATCGCCAGCGTAAGCAGCACGCCACAACAGGATACGAATACGCGATAGCCGAAGTGCCTGAGAATGCGAATCATGAGATCACCCCCGTGCGCGGCGATTTTGCTCCCCACAGAGGCCGATCACAGTGATTGCAGATACGAGTAGATCGCCCAAGCGTCACGGCTGTGTTGCTGCCACGAATGCAGCACGTCAGACACACTGCCCCTCATCAATCGCTCGGCCACACAACTCCTAACGTCCTTAACGCCTCGATTATTACAGTGCGGTTACAAGCGAGGCTTCATGGCCAAGAAACAGAACAACAGAAATGGTGGCGGGCTTGCCAATCCGACAACTCTCAAGCCACTCAGCAAACGAGACGAGTTCGTTCGAGTCATCGTCGAGACCCCCAAGGGCAGTCGCAACAAGTACGCCTTTGATCCTGAAAACGAGATATTCACCCTCAAGCACGTTCTTCCCGCAGGCATGTCCCTGCCTTACGATTTCGGCTTTGTTCCCCGAACTCAGGGCGAAGATGGCGACCCACTCGATGTGCTTGTCTTGATGGAAGAACCGGCATTCCCCGGATGCATGATTCAGTGTCGGCTCATTGGCGTCATTGAAGGAGAGCAGGAAGAGAACGGTCAGAAGCAGCGCAACGACCGTCTCATTGCCGTCGAATCGCGCAGCCACATGTATTCCGAGTTGCGGCACGTCAAGGAAATTCCCAAGCAGCTCGTTAAGGAGATCGGAGAGTTCTTCGTCAACTACCACAGACTCGAAGGCCGCACCTTCCGCGTCCTCGGACTCAAAGGCCCCGACGAAGCTCGTCGGCAGATCGAAACCCAGAGGACTGCCGCCTGATCATGCCCGCCCTGAGCGACCGCATTGAAAACGTACTCAACGAGGGGCGAATGCTCCTCCTCGGAGGCCAGGTCCTAATCGGATTCAGCTATCGGATTTGTTTCGAAAAGAACTTTGATCGTATCTCCCCCGCGGCCCAAGTCAGCGAAATCACAGCTCTGCTCCTTATGTCCGCTGGTTTGGGATGGCTTATCTGGCCCGCAGCATTTCACCAAATAGCCGAACATGGAGCCGAAACCGAAACGATCCACAGGTTCAGTACCCGTGTACTCGATTGGGGGCTGCTTCCCTTCGCCGCAGGACTTGGGTTCAGCTTCTACTCCGCGAGTCTTGCATTCCGCGCTCCACATAGCGCCGTGATCAGCGTGTTCGTCTTCATTTTGGCCCTGATTGCCTGGTACGGAGGTCTGCTTCGCTACGACAGCACCAAGCGCGACGAAACTCGCCGCCAGCTCACGCAAGAACAGCAACAACGCAATCCCGACGAATCAGACCTGAGCAAAAGAATCAAAGAGGTTCTCATCGAGTGCCGAATGGCGCTTCCTGGGGCACAGGCTTTTTTAGGCTTTCAGTTCTCAATTATCTTCACGGAAGGGTTCGAAAAATTGCCGCGCTCTTCGCAGTGGGTGCATTTCGCGAGCCTCATGGCCAGCACAGTTGCCATTGTTCTGCTCATCGCGCCTGCGGCCTACCACCGCCTCGCTGAATCCGGCGAAGAAACCGAACACTTCCACACTGTTGCGAGCGCCCTGCTTCTCGCCGCCCTAGTCTTCCTAGCCCCGGGAATTTCTGGCGACCTACTGGTGGTATTCCGAAAAGTCACCGGCTCTCTGCCGCTCTCCTGTGCTCTCTCCGGAGCATTGCTCCTCGCCTGCTACGCCCTCTGGTTCGGAGCCAGCCTCTTGCGTCGCGCTAAGCAGAACCATACCTAAGCACCGCGGGTGCCCCACATAAGCTTGCCTCTGTTGGCAAGCTTATGTGGATCTAACAAAGAAGCGCGAAGCAACTTCCTAGTTCTTGGTTTTGGTCTTGGTGTTGTTCTTGGTTTTGAAGTGTCATTCCGAGCGCAGCGAAGGACCTCCTCTCGCCTACTCGATCCACCCTCCGCCCACGACTTCGTCCCCGTCGTACATCACCACTGCCTGCCCCGGAGTTACCGACCGCTGTGGTTCATCGAACGTCACCAGTACCTCATCCTCGCCCACCCGTTCGACCGTTGCCCAGGCCGCCTGATGCCGATGCCGAATCTTCGCTTGCACCCGCATTGGTCCTTCAAGTTTCGCCACAGAAATCCAGTTCATTTTCTTAGCCCGCAGAGACTTCGACATCAACGCGTCCGCATCTCCGACCACCACCTGATTGCGGTCTCCGCGAATCTCCACCACGTACAGCGGCGTTCCCTTTGCGATACCCAATCCCTTTCGCTGCCCAATCGTGAAATTGTGAATCCCCTCGTGCCTGCCGATCACCTCGCCAGTCGTGGTCACCATCTCACCCGAGAGATCCGGCATCTGCTCGCCCTGCTCTTCCATGTAAGCGTCGAGGAAAGTCTTGTAGTCCCCACCCGGAACGAAGCAGATCTCCTGCGAGTCCGGCTTTTCCGCCAGCACAGTCAAGCCCTGCTGCCTTGCCTCTTCGCGCACTTCGGGCTTGCACATCTCTCCCACCGGAAACAGCGTCCTACTCAACTGCTCCTGCGTCAGCCCAAACAGGAAGTACGTCTGATCTTTCGCCCTGTCCGTCGGACGCTTCAATATCCACCGTCCCCGGAGCTCATCCCACTCGTTCCGCGCATAGTGCCCCGTGGCGATCATTTCCGCCCCTACCGAGCGCGCCGTCCTGAGCAGTTGATCGAACTTCAGATGATTGTTGCAGAGCGAGCACGGAATCGGCGTCCTTCCCGAGAGATAGTCCTCCACAAATGGACGCACCACATCGCGCTCAAAACGATTTTCCTGATTCACAACGTAATACGGAATCCCCAGCCGCTGCGCCACCGACCTCGCGTCATACACGTCGTCCAGCGAGCAGCACCGGCCCGCCTGCGGCTCTCCTCCCGGATTCGCCTGCGGCAACCTACGCTGATTCCACAACTGCATTGTCAGCCCGATCACTTTGTAGCCGTCGCGCACCATCATGGCCGCTACGGTCGAGGAATCCACCCCGCCGCTCATCGCCACCGCGACCGTCTTCTTTTCTGTTAACGTCTCGTCCACTGGATTCCCCAATTATTGACGTCCCGCCCACGCCGGACTCATTTCTCTTAGCTTCGCCACTACCTCTGGAACTCTCGACAGCACTTCGTCCACTTCTTTTTCTGTGTTCTGCTTGCCAAGGCTGAATCGTAGTGATCCTCTCGCATCATCCCCGGTCAGTCCCATCGCGGTCAGCACATGAGACGCTTCAATCGCGCCCGAGGAACAAGCCGCCCCGGTCGAAACCGAGATGCCTTTCAGGTCCATGGCTATGACGAAGCCCTCACCCTCGATGCCATCGATCAGCACATTTGAGGTGTTCGGAACCCGATCTGCGTTCGCGCTGTTCACACGCACTCCCGGCACAGCGCTAGAAATCCCCTGTTCCAGCCTGTCTCTCAACCGCGCCATCCGCTCCGGACCACCACTCGCGAGCCACTCCGTCGCAAGTTCAGCAGCCTTTCCCAACCCCACAATGCCCGCCAGATTTTCTGTCCCGGCCCGGCGTCCTCGTTCGTGCCTGCCACCTACTTGCCGCGAATTCAGCAGCGTCCCGCGTCTTACATACAGCACTCCGACACCCTGCGGACCGTGCATCTTGTGCGCCGCCATGGACAGCAGATCGCACCCAATCTTCTCTACATCGATCGCGACCTTCGCTGCTGCCTGCACCGCGTCCGTGTGGAAATAGACATCCGCCTCTTTCGCGATTCTGCCAATCTCCTCCACTTTCTGCAGCGCTCCCGTTTCGTTGTTGGCCATCATCACGGAAATCAGCTTCGTCTCCGGCCTCAACGCTTGTCTTATAGCCTCGGGCTGCACCACCCCGTCCGAGTCGCAATTCACATACGTGACTGTTGCTCCCGCTTCCTCCAGCCGCTTGCAGGCATTCAGGACTGCATGATGCTCAATAGTCGAGGTGATCACGTGATCCCCCGGCCCCACCATCCCGAACAGCGCCAGGTTGTCACTCTCCGTTCCGCCACTGGTGAATACAATCTCGCTGGGACGCGCCGCAAGCAATTCCGCCACTCGCTCCCGTGAACCCTCCACTGCGGCTCGCGCTTGTTGCCCTTGCTGATGGATGGAACTCGCGTTGCCAAAGCTCTCGATGAAGTGGGGCTGCATAGCAGCAAGCACCTCCGGGAGCAGAGGGGTAGTCGCATTATTGTCAAAGTAGATACGCTGCATCGTTGCTTCTTATTTTATCCCTCGGCGAGTGCTCAATCCTCTACAGCGGGCATCGAAACTCAGATGCCGGAACGTACCTCAGACAGCGAGCCTCAGACTCCTCCCTTGCTGCCGCCGCGTCCGCGAAAGCGTCCAGCGGGGCATCGCGTAGGAGCCCTTTGCTTCTGGGCTTTGTTCCTGCTGTTCATTGCGACAGTCGCCTATCTCGGGGACCTTGCTATCACCCGCAACGCTGGACAATGGCAACCGAATCCCGGAAACGAAGGACACGCTCTTTTCGCGATTCTGCTCGCCTGCGGTGCGATTCTCGCGGTCGTCTCCGTGATTGCGCGCCGCAACCACCGGGACGATTCTGATCGCTTCTAAATCGAAAAGCCCGGCCGCACCGCTCGACATCAGCAAGCGGCACAACCGGGCTTCAGAGGTGCTCTTAGGGTTATCCGCGCTCGTCCATCGGAATCCATTTGGCCGGGTAAACAGGCCCGACATATTCCGCACGAGGACGAATCAACCTGTTGTCCGCCAGTTGCTCCATCACATGCGCAGTCCAGCCCGCGATACGCGATACGGCAAACAATGGCGTGAACAAGTCCACGTCAATTCCGAGCGTGTGGTACGTCGAAGCCGAATAGAAGTCGACGTTCGCGTTCAGATGTTTGTCAGCGTTGATGAACTCTTCGATTGCACGTGAATAATCGAACCACTTCGTTTGTCCGCTTGAGTACCCGAGATCACGTGACATGCGCCGCAGGTGTGTCGCACGCGGATCTTCCGTCGTGTAGACGCGATGCCCGAAGCCCGGAACCTTGGCCTTTTGCGCCAGCATCCCCTTGATATATTCGACCGGATCTGCGCCGTTCTCATCGATTTCCATGAGCAGCTTGAACACCGCTTCGTTCGCGCCACCGTGGAGGGGTCCCTTCAACGCGCCGATTGCCGACGTTATGGCCGAATGCATATCGCTCAGCGTCGCCGCAGTCACGCGAGCCGCAAAGGTCGAGGCATTCCATTCATGGTCCGCACTCAAGATGAGCGAGATGTCCAATGCTCGAATAGCTGTCTCGCTCGGCCTCTGCCCTGTCAGCATCAGCAGGAAATTTCCTGCGTGCGAGAGCGAGCGGTCGGGCTCAATCAGCGGTAGGCCTTTGCGAATCCTGTCATAGGCCGCCACCACCATCGCTATCTGCGAGACCAGGCGAATTGATTTGTGATAGTTCGCCTCTTTCGTGTTGACCTTCTCTTCAGGATCAAAGTACGACAGCGAGCTCACAGTTGAGCGCAGTACATCCATCGGCAACGCATGTCGCGGAGCCTGACGCAGAAGGCTGATAATCTGCGCGTCCAGCTTCCGTTCGCGCGCCAGTTGCAGACCGAAATCTGCGAGCTGTGAACGCGTCGGCAGCTTGCCGTGCCATAGCAGGTACGTAACTTCCTCATACGTGGCGTAGTCTGCGAGCTCGTGAATGTCAATCCCACGATACGCTAGAACTCCATTCTCGCCATCGATGTAGCAAATGGACGAGACGCCTGCAATGACATCTTCGAGACCCCGATTTTGCGTAGTAGTAGTCGTGGACATCTGCCCCTCTCAGCACTCAGGAATCAAAACTTGCGGAATAACGGTCCGGCGGGAAACTCCGGCGGTCAGGCATCTACGGGTCCCCACAGACCATAGATGATCAAAGCGCCTCGAACGACCTTCTATTACATAAGCTTTCTTACCTAACCTTCCCGTTTTCGTAAAACTATACACGTAACTTAGATGTTGGTGCCGAGCAGGTCGTTCTCACCTCAAATGAATAAAGCTTCAATCCTCAGTTCTGGTGAACAAACTTGTTTGCTCAGCGCTCACCAAGCCACGCCTGGGCCTCTCGTTTGCCTCACGCCCCCGCAGAGACGTACCATTCTTCTGCCCTGAAAAAGCAAATTTCAAAATGCCTCTAGGAAGGTTGAAGTCTTCGCATGTTCAAGCGCTTCGCGTCTCGACCGTTCATCCTGATCCTCATCGCAGCACTTTTCGCTGTGTCGGCCTTCGCTGACGAAGGCATGTGGCTCTACAACGCGTTCCCGTCCGCCAAGGTGAAATCGCATTACAAGGTCACCGTAACCCAGCCTTTCCTGGATCACCTTCGCCTGTCCAGCGTTCGCATGGGAGCCTCTGCCAGCTTCGTTTCGCCCGACGGCCTAGTATTCACGAACCACCACGTCGGGGCGGGATGCGTCCACAACCTCTCCACGAACGATCGCGACTATATCAAGAATGGCTTCTATGCTCCTAGCCGCGAGCAGGAACCCCGCTGCCCCGGCATCGAGGTTCAAAATCTGCTCGACATTCGGGACATCACCAACGAAGTTCACCAGGCCGCCAGGCCGGGTATGACCGATGCTGAAGCCGGAACCGCCCAGCGCGCCACCATGTCGCGTCTCGAGAAGGAATGCTCTGATCCGGCCCACAACATCCGTTGCGAAACCGTGACGCTTTACTCCGGCGGGCTCTATCATCTTTACAAATACAAGAAGTACACCGACGTTCGCCTCGTGATGGCTCCCGAGTTTGACGCGGCGTTTTTCGGCGGCGATCCTGACAACTTCACCTATCCCCGCTACGACCTCGATATCACATTTTTCCGCGTGTACGAGAACGGCAAGCCCGTCCGCGTTGACAACTACCTGCCCTTCACCACTTCCGGCGTAAAGGAAGGTGACCTCGTCTTCATCTCCGGCCACCCAGGCTCGACGGGACGCCTTCTCACCCAGGCCCAGCTTGCCTTCCTACGCGACGTAAGCTATCCCGCTCGCATGAAGCAGTTGAAGCAGACCATCGACACCCTGCTGGCTTTCTCTGCCGAATCTCCTGACAACGCCCGCGCCGCCGAGCGCGTGCTCTTTGGGGCACAAAATAGCTACAAGGCAATTACCGGCTACAACTCTGGCCTGAACAGTGCCGCCACAATGGCAAAGAAGAAGGCTGAAGAAGACAAGTTGCGGCAGGCCGTCGCCACCAATCCCAAGCTAAAGTCCTACGCCTCCGCCTGGACCGAAATCGCTGGCGCCATGAAGTGGGAAACCGAGAACTTCACCCGCCTCAACTGGCAGAGCGATACGGCCATCCCCGGAATGTTTGCCAACTACGCTCGCACGCTTGTTCGCTTGGCTGACGAACTTCAAAAGCCCAGCGATCAGCGCCTGCGTGGCTATCAGGACCAGAACATTCCTTCGATTGAAGGATCGCTTGCCTCAACGGCACCGCTCTCCCGTCCCTTGGAAATCCGACAGGTCACCGTGGCTCTTCAGAACCTGCAAGAGAACCTCGGCGCTGACAATGCATTCGTGAAAAAAGTGTTGTCAGGGAAAGCTCCCGCCGAGCGCGCTACGGAACTCATCAACAGCTCACACCTTGACGATCCGAAGTTCCGCAACGAGCTATACAAGGGCGGCAAGGTCGCCATTAATGCTGCTGCAGATCCAATGATCGTTCTCCTGAAGCAGATTGATCCAGAAACCCGCGCCACCCGCAAAGACCTCGAAGATCACGTCGACTCCGTCGTCCGTCGTAACGGCGCACTGATCGCCAAAGCTCGTTTCGAACTCTACGGCACCGGCGTTGCTCCCGACGCTACCGGCACACTTCGCCTCAGCTACGGGGCGGTGAAAGGATACGTTGAAGACGGCAAGAAGATTCCTTACTTCACTACCTTTGCCGGAGCCTTCGAGCACGAAGCAGTGCATGGAGCGAAACCGCCTTACCTTTTGCCCGAGAGCTATCACCGTGCCAAGGACAAGCTTGACCTCAACACCGTTCTCGACACGATCAACACCGGTGACAGCATCGGAGGAAACTCCGGCTCACCAGTCGTCAACACCAAGGGCGAGCTCGTGGGTATCCTCTTCGACGGCAACATCCAGTCTCTCCCCTGGAATTTCCAGTACGAGGATGAAGTCGGACGCAGCGTGATCACCGACTCGCGCGCTGTGATCGAGGCACTGCGCAAGATCTACAATGCCGCGCCTCTTGCCGATGAATTGATACCTGCCAACAAATAACAAAACGCCCCACCCTAACTCCTGCGCAGGAACCTAGGGTGGGGCATCTAGCCTCGCTTCACTTCCTTTAATCTCAAAAGGCACTTTCCGCTCGAAAGAATGCGTTGTGGTTTCCCGACGGGAATTTATATCAGATAACCGTCGAATCTCGTTCTGATTACTTCCGTGTCAATGGACGTATCGACGAACGAAAACCATTAACCTGGATGCTACTGGTTTACCCGAGAGCTATTGCACAATTTGAGAATGGGATGGTGCTTAAAGAAGAGATGGTGCGCCCGGCGAGATTCGAACTCACGACCTAACGCTTCGGAGGCGTTCGCTCTATCCAGCTGAGCTACGGGCGCATGCTTGTCATTATACCTGAGCAGACGCTTTTGCACTGAGCTTATCGGAGAAGCAGGTACAGAGCAATCCAGACTGGCGCCGAAAGCCCACCAGCGATCAGCAGTCCACGAATTGCGCCACGGCGATGCGAGCCGAACAGCTCTCCATTCGCCAACGAGGATTGTGGTACGTTCGAGTTGAAATCTCGCGGAACTCTCGTCATGAGAAACCAAATATATCGGCACTTATGTAGATGAAGTTCAATTTGCTTTCGGTTGCACGTGAGCAGCTGGAACCAAGGATGACACCACCCGCCGGAACGGGAAACAAGTCATACTCTAGCTGTGGCCAACACTGCTCAAGACCGCGCCCTTGCCAGCTTCGCCGTTTACCTGCGAGTCGAAAAGGGACTCGCCCCGCTGACCATTAAATCCTACGGCGGCGACCTCCAATTATGGGTAGAGTTTGTCACCAAGCGCGAAAAGATTGTGATGACAGCGCAGCGCGAGGACGTAAAGGAGTGGCTGCTCTACTTACTGGGGCACGGAATGGACTCCCGTTCGATCGCTCGAAAATTGTCGGCACTCCGACAGTTCTACCGTTACCTGCTGCTGGACAAGTTGATTGCACACGATCCCACTCTCGACATCGATAGTCCTAAACAGTGGAAGGTTCTTCCCAAGGCATTGTCTGAGGAGGAGGTCACCGCCTTGGTCGAGAGTCCCAAGCAGCGCGAGATTGCAGCAGGACAATCACGACTTGCCAAGACGTTAGCAGTTCGTGACCAAGCCATTCTGGAAGTGATGTATGCATCGGGAATTCGCGTGAGCGAAGTGGTGAATGTGCGCGAGGAGGATACGAAGCTCGATCTCGGATACCTGCTGGTGCGAGGCAAAGGTGACAAGGAGCGCATAGTGCCCATCGGTGCTCCGGCGCAGGAGGCGCTTCGGGAGTATCTGCGCAGTGCGCGGCCAGTGCTCGCAGGAAAGAAGCATGCGACGGAACTGTTCCTGGCGCGGGGAGGACACAAACTCACGCGCGAACGAATCTGGATGATTGTAGATGAAGCTTCGAAGGCTGCAGGACGCCATGCGTCGCCCCACATGATGAGGCATTCGGCAGCCACACACATGGTGTCGCATGGCGCCGATCTTCGCACCGTGCAGACCGTACTCGGACACGCCGATATCGGAACGACCCAGGTGTACACGCATGTTGCTCTCGATCGACTGCAGCAGGTGTATGCCGCACACCATCCTCGTGCGCATGCCCGTGCACGTCGCGAGGAGAAATGATAGATCCCGAGCAGACACCAACGGCTCTTGCTCTCGAAGGCTACCTCCGCGCACTCGCACAGAAGAATGCCTCGGCACACACGATCAAGGCTTATCGCACCGACCTGACGGAGTTCGTGACGTTTGTCGGTCCGGAAGAACTGAAGAACCTGGATCACCTGTTGATCCGTGCCTTCCTATCGCATCTCTACGAACGCGGCCTCAGCAAGAGTTCGGTTGCGCGGGCGCTGTCATCGCTGCGATCCTTCTTCAAGTGGATGGGGCGAGAGAGAATGATTGAATCCAACCCCGCCCTTCTGGTTGCCGCACCCAAGTTACCGAAGAAGCTTCCACGGGTGCCCACGATGGAGGAAATGAATTCGGTACTCGATAGCTCGATGCCAGAGGAGGCAGCTTATCCCGAGCGTGACCGGCTCATTCTGGAATTGCTCTATGGCTGCGGAATTCGTAATAGCGAGCTGACGGGGATCAATGTCGATGATATCCATGCGCGTCAGGGCGTGATTCTTGTACGAGGCAAAGGCCGCAAACAGCGGATCGTTCCCTTCGGGGACTCCGCTGCGATTGCGCTCCGGGAGTACTTACCGTTGCGTGCTCGAACTCTGGAAGAACACAAGCGCACCCGCGAGACCGCACTACTTACTAACGTACGTGGCACGCGATTAACGACTCGAAGTGTGGGAAGAATTGTGAAAGCAATCGCGGTAGCGCGCGGGCTGCCTCGCGACGTACATCCGCATACATTGAGGCACGCCTTTGGAACTCACATGCTCGAGGAAGGTGCAGACCTGCGCGCAATACAAGAGCTGCTAGGTCATGCGCGACTCTCAACTACGCAACGCTACACCCAGCTTACGACAAAGCAAGTGCTGGACGTGTACGACAAGACGCACCCACGCGCAAAGTAATCAACGGTTGATCGGGAACTGATCTCGCGCAAGCGGACGGGCCAGCAGCACAGGACAAGGTGAGTGATCGAGCACGAATCGCGCTACATGTCCGATTGACTTTGGTCCAACGTGCGGGGGCTCTCCGTATTCCGCTCTGGCGCAAATCAGGATCACATCCGCTTGCCACTCTGCGGCCGTGTTGACGATCTCTAGCTCTGGACGTCCTTGACGCAATAGGGTCTCAGCGTTCTTCAGGTAAACTTTTCCGGCCTCCAGAGTCTCCTGCGCTGAAGCAGATTCAGCCTGCAGCATCTCTTCTGTGATTGGACCTCTTTGCATAGGGTGCCGCAGGAAACGCTCGCGCACGCGGTCGATTTCGTGTCGAGGCCCAAGGTCGATTACCGTAAGCAGAGCTACCGTCACTGATTGATCGCTGAAGAATGTTTGGACCGCATTGCTAATACTCTCCGCGTTCGTTCCATCCAGACAGGCGAGAACTCGCATGGTTGCCTCCTGTTAAAGCAACAACCAGATCGTGACCGCACCGGCCAGGAGCATCAGTGGCGTGACCACGACTCCAACCTTGAAGTAATCCAAACCCGAAACATCTACGTTCCTCTGACGCAGAATGAGGAGCCATAGGATTGTAGCGAGAGAACCCACGGTTGTCAGGTTCGGACCGAGATCGCAGCCAAAGATTGTGGATGCGACAAAAGCATTGCGAATGGCGGGCGCAGCGCTCTGCACCGTGATGAGCGAAGAATTCATCACGACCGCCATGGGTACATTGTTGATCAGGTTCGTCCCCAGCGCAGAACCGAAGGTGCCCACCATGACGGACCCAAAGCTGGTGCCTCTGGAGAGGTGCAACAGCAGGTTGCCGAACTTAGCCGTGAGTCCCGTGTCCTCGATGGCCCGAACGACGATGAACATCCCGGCGATGAATCCGAAAATAGACCACGAGATCCCCTTGGCGGCTTCAAGCATCGTGGTCCGCTTCCAGAACAGCGCTCCTGCAAGCAGCAGGAATGCACCGGAAACAGCGACGATCGACAGTGGAAACTGGAACGCCGAAGCAACCACGTATGCAGGCGCAACTACCGCCAGCACGCAAATCGTGTATCGAAAGAATGAACGATGCTTGATCGCCTTCTCACTAGTCGGCAGGTGAGAAAGATCGAATGTCGCGTGGAGTTGTTTTCGGTAAAGCAAGTAGAACACACCATAGTTGATGGCAATCACGACGACACTCGGTATCAACAACAAGCGCAGAAAAGTGGTGAGTCCCAATGGATATCGGGACATGACGATGATGTTGATCGGATTGCTGATTGGTAGCAGGAACGAAGCCGTATCGGCAATGAACGTACACGCAAACAAGTACGGCAGAACCGGAAGTCGCAGCCGAGTTGCGAGAACATACACGACGGGCGTAAGGATGAGAGCCGTAGCGTCGTTCGAAAAGATCATGGTGATGACTGTGCCAAGCAGAAACACATTGAAGAACAGCCGCGCTGCACTCTTCCCTGCCAATCTCGCTGCCTGAACCGCAAGCCAGTCGAAGAGGCCGGCGGCTTCGGCCATGGCCGACACTCCCATGAGACCGAGGAAAAACAGAAACGTGTTCCAATCGCGCACCAACGTCAATGCGGCATCGGAAGGACGAACCAGCCCGAGGAGAATCAGGACAGCAGCGCCGGACAACGCAATGCGTGCTTCGTTCCAGCGAAACGGACGTGTCATGATGCCAACGAGTGTCAGCAGACCAATGAGGGACGTGAGAAGAGTTCGCCAGAACTCGGGCAGAGGAACGTACAAAAACAAAGCTTGCCTTTCGATACGAAGCGTACACCTACTCTGGGTTCCAGACCTCGTGTTTGTAGGAGCAAATTGACGAGGATCCGGGTTGCTAGCCCGAGGTGACAGGCAGTATTAACGGAAAAGTATATGACCTGCATTCACGCTAGTTCGACGTGAATGCAGGCAGGGAGTTACGCGTGGGTCAGTTCTGTTTTGTTGGATTTGGGATTCTTCTGCTCATCGAGGTCATCCCACATTTCAACCACCTGCGATCGAAGCTGCTCTGTGAGGCGTTCGTACGCCTGCTCGGGCTTCTCGTTCAGGTCAGGATAGATGGGCTTACCAACTCGAATGCGCAGCGCATGGAATCCCTGGAACCCTTTGCCACGTGGCCAGCACTCGTGAAATCCATATTCGGCAACTGGCACAATCGGCACATTGAGGTGTTGCGACAGAATCGCCGCGCCCTTTTTGAATTTCTTCGGCGGGCCTTCGATTGAGCGCTCACCTTCCGGATACATGACAAGAATCCTTCCAGCACGCAATCCATAAGCTCCGGCGCGCATGGCGGGAACGAGATTCGAGTCGGGATCGACGGGGATGAGGTGCAGGAACTGAGCGAACTTACGCATAGATCCCGCACCAAAAATCTCACTGGTCCCAACATAGAACACGTTATGGAACGCCTTCCAAGGCAGCGCCGCAGTGAGAATGGGCGCATCGAGATAACTCGAGTGATTGGGACAGATGATGCAGGGACCTTCAGGCAGATTCTCCATGCCCTCGACACGCAACTTGAACAGCACGTGTGAAGCCCATTTCACGGACTTG
Organism: Koromonas humicola; assembly: GCF_059726255.1. NCBI lineage: Bacteria > Pseudomonadati > Acidobacteriota > Terriglobia > Terriglobales > Koromonadaceae > Koromonas > Koromonas humicola. The sequence goes on along the minus strand of NZ_AP040873.1, from coordinate 1,380,247 downwards.
CCGAACAACCACCAGAAGAACCCGACTACAGGCCGCTTTTCGGTGATGGCGAGCACTTCAGGGTCCGTCGTCTCGACCTCGAACACCGAACTCCAGCCAGGGGTTTCACGCCCTGCTTTTCCGGTGTTCTGAAGCACGAGATCGATCAGCTCGCGGACTGTGTAGACTTCGCTTGCTGCTGAATCTTCGACGTCTGCGCCGAGGCGCTGAGCCAGGTCGACAAGCAACTCCACACGCTCCATGGAATCGAGACCGAGATCGAGTTCAAGGCTATCGTCGGGATGAATCTCCTTGCCCTGCTCTCTTTTCGTGATCTCATTGATGACGGCCAAGGCACGCTGCACGTCTGGGGATGCGAGCCATGCGCGGTCAGCATCGGAGAATTCGCGCTCTTTAGCAGTGATCTCCTCGACCTTGCCGCTGGCATACATTTGCTTCAGCTTCTTCTCGATCTCGTTGCGACGCAGCTTGCGCGTTGTTGTGCGCGGGAGATCGTCCTGCCAAATGTCATAGGACAGGATTCGCTTGGTTGCAGGTAACGTGGCGGAGATTCCGTCGACGTCGTACCGAATTACTTCGCGGATGTTCACGATCTTGTGCTCGCGAAGCACTTCGAAGTTCGGGACGATGACGCCGTGCAGACGTTCGCTGAGCGGCTCACCCGCTTTTCGAGTCTCAAGACCGAGCACGCAGATTTCCTTGATCCACGGCGAGCGCAGGTAGTAGCTTTCGATCTCTTCGGGATAGATGTTCTTGCCGGAACTCAGAACGATGACGTCTTTGGCACGTCCAGTGATGAAGTAGTTGCCTTTATCGTCGGTGTAGGCGAGATCTCCGGTGTGAAGCCAGCCGTCGCGCAAAACTTCGGCCGTCGCTTCGGGACGTTTGTAATAGCCCTTCATCATCGTCGGGCCGTACAAGGCAATCTCCCCCACCATGTGACCATTCTCATCGAGCTTTGGATCAATCAGCTTCGCCTGCAGCCCCGGCAGAGGACGCCCAATCGAACCGATCACATTGTCGTCAAGCGGTGTGCAGAAGCAGCCACTGGTCGTTTCGGTCAAACCGTACGCCTGAAGCATTTCGAAGCCGAGCGCCTGGATATCCCGGCCGATCTGCGCATCGAAGCGTGACCCGCCTGTTACGAAGAAGCGGATGTTCGGGCCAAGCTGCGCATGTACTTTCTTGAAAAATATCTTGCCGAGATTAAGGCCGATCTTTTGCGAAACGGAACTGGCCTTGAGCATAAGGCCAAAGACCCGCTCGGCAAGACGACCTTTCTTTGAGACTTCGCCGAAGATGCGCTCGTGAATCAGATAAAAGAACTGCGGCACGCAGCAGAAGATAGTGATTCCGCGCTCACGAAGCGCGAGCATGAGCTCCTGCGTATTCAGCGAGTCAAGGAATACGACCTTTCCACCATTGCCTAAGGGCAGGAAGATGTTTACCATCTGCGCCAAAACATGGAACAACGGCAGAACACCCAGCAGACCGTCGGCCGGCGATAGCGGAACGAACTTGCGAACAATTTCCAGTTCGGCAGTGAGATTGCCGTCCGTCAGCATTACACCTTTGGGGTCGCTCGTGGTTCCGGAGGTATAAATGATGGATGAAACGTCGTCCGGTTGAAGCGCAACCGGAGTAAAGCCAGGCTCGGAAGAGAGCACCATGTCCTGCACGTATGGCAGGCCTTCATGCGGTACGTCGATCATCGCGAGCTGAATGTTGCTATCTTTGACTGCTTCTACTGCTACGTGGTAACTGCGCTCGTCCACGAAGAGTAGCGACGTCCCGGAGTCATCCAGCAGTTTGCGAACCTGATGGGGCGTGAACGCCGTGTCTAGCGGCACCGCCGTATTCCCGCTGGCGATGATGCCCAGATACGTAGCAACCCAGCGTGGGCTGTTGAAGGCCAGAATGGCGCAGCGAGCGCCTCCCGGCACACCGCCTCCAATGCCGTTGCGCACGAGCCACTGCCCAACACCATCAGAAAAGTGGCGAAGCTGCTGGTAAGAGAAGCTCTCGATTGTGTGGCCATCTGGAACCGTGGTGATGGTGGATAACGAAGATTGGGGAACCGCGGCTCCGGGCTGCCGCTGAATCTCCACCGCGGGTGCCGCTGGCCATCGCTCCACGGACTCGAGGAAGCAGTTGTAAAACATAAAGATCTCTCTACTACAGAATACAGGCATCGGACAAAGCCTGCTTACAGAGCACGTCCACTCACCATTGTAAGTTGAAGACGTGCATCGGACATTGTGCCATACCCAACGTCTGTGACAAACGCCAGATTTGTGCCGATTGAGCTCCCGATTTCAAAGGACACATGCCAGTGGCGCCGCATCCGAAGATGATAAGGAGCAGATTAATGCAAACCGCACATGAACTGTTTCTGCACGAGTTGAGCGATATGCTGGATGCAGAACAGAAGATCCTAGACGCGCTATCTGAACAGAGTGATGAGAGCAGCGATTCTTCCCTTGAGGCAGCCTTCACGGCTCACCACAAACAAACGCAAGGTCAGATTGAGCGCCTGCGGCAATGCTTCGAGTTGCTTGAAGAAGAGCCTCAGGAAACCGAATGTGCCGGAATCATGGGACTCCGTGAAGAACACGACAACTTCAAGGAGGAGGAGCCGACACCGGACATTCTCGACACATTCAACGTGGGTGCAGCCATCAAGGTGGAGCGGTACGAGATCTCGTCTTACGAATCGCTGATTCGCATGGCGGAGATGATGGAGCAAACGAAAGTTGCGAAACTGCTGACCCAGAACTTGCGAGAAGAGGAACAGACGCTAAAGAAGATGCAGGGTCTCGCCGAGAAGGTCGTGCCCGAGGATCTGGGCATTGGCGAAGAAGAAGGACAGGAGGAGTCAGCCGAGGAGAGCTCTAATACGCGGACACAGCAACCCGGCCCTCGAATGGTAAAGAAGAGCGCATCACGGCGGCGCAAGGCGGCCTGAATGCACAATCTGGAGCAGAATCTAAAGACACCGCTCTAGAAAACGAGATACAACACAAACAATGAGCCGCCGAGGAATGTTTTTAGTGGAATATCTTCTCGGCGGCGATAGAATGATCTCCCAGGTGAGTTCTTGAAAGAGGCTCCCCAAACTGATGATGTTTCCAACGCGGTTAATTGCGGGATACATCAGGTTGTACCTATTACTCACAGGAGATCCTGTTCCATGAAGCGTTTTACTATTGTTCTGGCTGCACTGGCGATGATGATGTCCACCGCTGCGTTTGCTGAAGACGGCGCGGCTCTCTACAAGGCGAAGTGCGCGATGTGCCATGGCGCTGCTGGCGAAGGCAAGTCCGCCCCTGCCATCAAGGGCAAGGCCAACGTCGCTGACGTGGTCGAGAAGGGTGGTTTGGCGAAGGCTCCGCACACGAAGCCGGTCGCTGGTGTGACCGCCGAGCAGGCGAAGGCGATTGCCGCGTTCTTGAAGTAAGCTTCGGGACGGAAAGATAAAGAGCCGATGCCCTCAGGGGTATCGGCTTTTTCTTATCTCCAATTACATCGATTACATTCTCGAGGTCGGCGAGCCCTCGGCTAGTTCACGCAGGCTGTCAAAGATTACAAGTTCACTGTTGGGGTGCTTCATCGTTTCTTGCAAAGAAAGAGTAGCCGAGAAGTGTGGCGAGCGCGGGCGGAACGAAACAGCGAGGAACTCGAATTCACGACTCGAAACAACGGTTGTCATGCGACTGGTGATCTCTGGTTCCCACTCAGGCTGTGTGGAAATGAACAACGACGCGACGGGATAAGTGGGCCATTCGGCGGTGTTGCGGGTCCAGCGGCGAGTCAGACCGGTCCACCGTGTGCGCCCGATCTCGACGCTCTGGCGGGGAGGACAGGTTAGATTGGCTTCGAAGGTCAGCGTTTCCTGACGACGACGCCAACGCCAGAGAGCCCAGCGGACCGGCATCTCACGAGGGGCAAACTGCGCATCTAGAGACGGCTGCCGAAAGGCACAACCGGAAAGCCGAAGCCTGGCGCGGAAATGCGAAGGGGTGATCCATTCCACTCCGCTGATCTGGCCATGGGAAACGATTGCAGTCTCGATCCAACGCAATACGTTCACCGCACGACGGCGGTTCAGGTGCGTAAAGGCCCAGTACCAGCCAGCCACGATCAGAACACCAAATGTGATGCTGAGAAGAATGGATTGCCACATGACAACTATCTGGGATGCAGTAGGGTCCGCAGAGAGATGCTATTGCCTTCCGGAGCGCGCAAAATCAGATACTCTCATTTAACCCTTCAGACCGGTCTTTTTGAATCAGGAGTACTTGAGTCCAACACGAAGTAGCGATTCTGGCCACCCGGCTGCACATTGTTCCGTTCGAAACAGTCCTTGATCTTGCGCCGAAGCTCGCGACTGATGGCGTACTGCTGACCGGGCCGGGTCTTCACCAGCATCAGGTAGTCGACTTCGTTCCCTGTCATTCGGTCGATGCCGGGCACGACTGGATCCGCCACGATGGCGTCCAGGAATCGGGGATCATTGCGGAGATCCGCACCGACCTGCTGAAGCAAGTCGATGATACGATCGCTGTTCTCTTTGTAATCAACGGCGATGTGCATGGAAACTTGGGTCCAGTCCCGAGTCATGTTTGTGACTGTGGTTACGTTCGAGTTGGGGATCGTGTGAACCGAGCCGTCGGCATCCCGCAAGACCACACGCCGGAGCGTCATCATTTCGACCGAGCCCTGGAAATTGCCGATCTTCACGACGTCCCCCACATCGAACCAATTCTCTACCAGGATGAAGAACCCGTTGAGGAAATCGTGAACTAGTGTCTGAGCTCCAAACCCGACAGCCACTCCCGCTATTCCGGCGCTAGCCAGCAGCGGCTCTACATGAATGCCGAGATCAAACAGGATGGTCACGATCGCGAAAAACAGGATGGCAGTTAACCCTACGCTGCGGATGATCGACGAGATCGTGTGAAGCTGCTGGATGCGGACGGCGGACGTAACCAGATGGGCCTGATTGATGCGAGCCAGCCTGCGACTGACCAGATTCAGAATACGGATGAGCACGACGGCGATGATGATCGTGACAAGGATCTTCGGGAGTTTGTCGTGTACCAGGATGTAGAGGTCGCCGTACCAGTCGTTTATGCGGAACATTTCGTGCCAGTTGCGCGGAAGCTGGGGAGAGTTCACGATGTGGAGGATTATAGACATCTATAATCTGCACGTCTTTCAAAATCTTGAGGTTCGGTCCATGACACCTATCCGAATGTTCGGCCTTATTTCGACTCTGCTCGCCTCAGTGGTTTTGTCCCCTGCTCAACGTTTTCCGGGTCCACCAATTCCTCCCGACCGCTCCGCAACCAGCAGCCAAACCGAGCGAGAGATCGAGATGCAGCACCGGTTGCAAAAAGAGCGGCTCACAAAGCGAGCACAGGACATGAAACGTGACTCGCAGCGACTGCTTGAGCTTGCTACAGAGTTGAAGGCGTATGTGGATAAAGCTGGCGACAATGTGCTGTCCCTAGAGGTCGTTCGTAAGGCTGAGGAGATGGAAAAACTGGCCCGGCAGGTCAAGAACAACATGAGAGCACAAGAGTGACAGTCACCAGGCTGACACTTCTGTTGGTATGTTATTGAATCTGTGCTCCCCAACGTGGTATAAACCTCGCTTCCCGGAGAGTAGTTCTAGCTAGAACGACGATTCGGGAAGTGGAGCGTCTCGCAAGCGACTCCTGTGACACCCAACGCGGCCAAGCCTCAATTTCCCTTGGAGTGGAAGCGCGTTTCGGGTCAGTTGTGCCCGGAAACGTTATTGAGTGCGGTCGCGGCCGCATCGATTTTCTGCGCACGGCTGAATGTGAACTGCAGTTACAACCCGTAACGAGTTTTATTTCGGAGGAACAATATGATTGTGTGGCTCTCGCAGAGCCTCAACTCCTTGGGCCGGATGAGCAAAAGAATTTCGCTTCGTCGTGGCGTCTCGCTGGTGGCCCTTACCCTTTTCACATCCATAGCAGCCCTTGCCGAACCGGTCGGAGGCGAAGCCGCACTGAAGCTTCCCGACCTGAGCAGCGTCAGCTTCTTTAATGGCGCAATCGATGGGCACAAGTTGCTCCTCATCGGCATTCTGTTCAGCTTCTTAGGACTGCTGTTTGGTTTGGCCATCTACACCCACTTGAAGCGGTTGCCGGTTCATCGTTCCATGCTCGAAATGTCTGAGCTTATTTACGAGACCTGCAAAACCTATCTGGTCACCCAAGGAAAGTTCATCCTGATCCTCTGGGCCTTTATCGCCGTCATCATCGCTACTTACTTTGGATGGCTTTCGCCTGTCCCAGGGAAGTCGGTTGGCGTTACCCTGCCCATCATCCTCGCATTCAGCTTGATAGGAATTGCAGGCAGTTATGGCGTGGCCTGGTTCGGTATTCGCGTCAACACCTTTGCAAATTCGCGCACGGCTTTTGCCGGACTGCGTGGGAAGCCGTTCCCCTGTTATGACATTCCTTTGAAGGCTGGCATGAGCATCGGCATGATGCTGATCAGCGTCGAGTTGCTGATCATGCTCTGCATTCTGTTGTTCATCCCCGGCGACTATGCCGGTCCGTGCTTCATCGGTTTTGCCATTGGCGAATCGCTTGGAGCTGCGGCTCTACGTATCGCGGGCGGCATTTTCACCAAGATTGCCGACATCGGCTCCGACCTTATGAAGATCGTCTTCAAGATCAAGGAAGACGACGCTCGCAACCCTGGCGTGATCGCCGACTGCACGGGCGACAATGCCGGCGACTCGGTTGGACCTTCGGCTGACGGTTTTGAAACCTACGGCGTCACCGGCGTGGCTCTGATCACCTTTATCCTACTTGGCGTGCACGACGCGACCGTTCAGGTTCAGTTGCTGGTCTGGATCTTCGTGATGCGCGTAATGATGCTGGTGGCCAGCGCCGGTTCGTACTTCCTGAATAACGCCTTTGCAAAGGCGAAGTACGGAAAAGCCGACCACATGGATTTCGAAGCTCCACTGACCTCGCTCGTGTGGCTCACTTCCATCGTTTCCATCGTCCTTACCTACATCGTCAGCTATGCGATGATTCCGGATCTCGGCGGCGACTCTAGCTTGTGGTGGAAGCTGGCTTCGATCATTAGCTGCGGCACTCTTGCCGGAGCTGTGATTCCGGAACTGGTAAAGGTGTTTACCTCGACTTCCAGCGGACACGTACGCGAAGTCGTGACATCGTCGCGCGAGGGCGGCGCATCGCTGAACATTCTTTCGGGCTTTGTGGCGGGCAACTTCTCCGCATACTGGCTGGGGCTCACCATGGTAGGCCTGATGTCGGTCGCGTACTACGTGAGCCTGCACGGACTTTCGGCCCTGATGCTGGTTCCCGCGGTGTTCGCGTTTGGCTTGGTCGCATTCGGATTCCTCGGAATGGGACCTGTAACCATTGCCGTTGACTCCTATGGCCCGGTGACGGATAACGCTCAGTCGGTGTACGAGCTTTCGCTGATTGAGCAGGTTCCGAACGTCGAATCCGAACTAAAGTCGAAGTACGGAATCGATGTGAACTTTGAGCGCGCCAAGGATCTGCTGGAAGAAAACGACGGCGCTGGCAACACCTTCAAGGCCACGGCAAAGCCAGTGCTGATCGGAACCGCTGTGGTGGGCGCAACAACGATGATCTTCTCGATCATCATGGGCCTAACCAATGGCTTGACCCAGAACACCGACCGCTTGTCACTGCTGCACGCTCCATTTGTACTCGGACTGATCACTGGCGGTGCGATGATCTACTGGTTCACCGGTGCGGCAACGCAGGCGGTCTCGACCGGTGCTTATCGTGCGGTGGAGTTCATCAAGGACAACATCAAGCTGGAAGGTGTTGAAAAGGCCAGCGTGGCAGATTCCAAGAAGGTCGTTGAGATCTGCACGCAATATGCTCAAAAGGGCATGTTCAACATATTCCTGGCGGTGTTCTTCGCAACATTGGCGTTTGCGTTCATGGAGCCGTTCTTCTTCATCGGCTACCTGTTCTCGATCGCAATCTTCGGCTTGTACCAGGCGATCTTCATGGCAAATGCCGGTGGCGCTTGGGACAACGCCAAAAAGATCGTGGAAACCGAGCTGAAGGCCAAGGGCACGCCGCTGCACGATGCGACCGTTGTGGGCGACACCGTGGGCGACCCGTTCAAGGACACATCGTCGGTAGCCATGAACCCGGTCATCAAGTTCACCACCCTCTTCGGCTTGTTGGCTGTTCAATTGGCGGTAACGCTGAACCTGAAAAGCTCGATGCTGACCCATTTGCTGGCACTCGGATTCCTGTTCGTGTCGGCACTTTTCGTCTGGCTCAGCTTCTACAAAATGCGAATCGTTCGTTCTCAGGACTAGGTTCGATTCGGAACAGAACTGGGCTCCCTGCTTGTCGGGGAGCCCTCTTATTTTGTGTGTATAGTTAAGCAAGTAGTAACTCCCCATACACTGACTTTCCTTCCATGATCACTGGATAGAACCGCAAAACTTACTTAGTCCGGCAGCTTTTTTCATTGTTCGGCAATCGGAAGCACTTGACCTGCACAGCGCGAACCACACGACAAATGGTAAGTAGCTCATTTATCAGAGGGCTGGGCGATCAGCACGGAAGTGCTAACACCAGTCCAGAGTGGAATAGCTTGTGCAACTTACATCGGTGGGTCACCTGGAGGAGACTGGAATCATGAAGCCCACAAAATTCGTTGCCCTTGCCATTGTGGTAACTATCGCGATGGCATGCTGGCTGGCAGGTTGCGGCAGCTCAAGTTCATCATCATCGTCACAAATGGCGACCGTGAATGTGTCACTGAGCGATCCCCCCACATGCGCTGCACCAACTGGTCCTTACACGCACGTCTATGTCTCGATTGCGGACGTGCAAATCCATAAGAGTGCGTCGGCACAGGCGGGCGATAGCGGATGGGTGGATCTGACGCCTTCACTCAAATCGGCCCCCATGCAGGTTGATCTGCTGGCATTGGGCGGGAACGGGTGCATCCTGGCGCAGCTCGGTTCAAATACGCAGATTCAGGCAGGAACGTATCAGCAGATCCGCCTTTTCCTCGCGCCGGATTCGGCAACCGTGTCTGGAAATCAGTGCGGCAGCACCAACAACTGCGTTGTGTACAACGGCCATATCACGGCACTGGATCTCTCGAGCGAAACGAAGACTGGGATCAAGATTCCTTCTGGCCAGCTTGCAGGAGGGCAGTTCACGGTTGAACCCGGACAAGTGAAAGGTCTGGTGATCGACTTTGACGCTTGCGCTTCCATGGTAGTGCAAGGCAATGGGCACTTCAGACTGAAGCCCGTGCTGCACGCTGGTGAAGTTAGCACTAGTTCGACTTCCGTAACCGGACAGCTCGTGGATGCCACAACCAAGAACCCGATTATCGCAGCGAAGAGCGTTGTTGCATTGGAGGCTCCGGACTCTACGGGCGTGTATCGCATGGTGATGCAGACCACTCCAGATGGAAACGGGAACTTCATCTTCTGCCCGGTTCCGGCGGGAACCTATGTCGTCGTCGCCGTGCTGCAAACAACCTCGGGCGCAACCACCACAACCTATGCCACAACCGTGACAACAGGAGTTCAGCCCGGCTTCGCGCTCGGCGCAATCTCGATGTATCCGCAAACGACGCAGCTCGGAAGCTTGAATGGGACTGTGACCACGGCGGGCGCTTCGGGTGCGATCAGCGAGGATCTGATTGTCTCCGCTCTGCAGCAAATGCCAATTGGCGGAACGACTGCAAACGTGACGATTCCGCTGGTGCAAACGCAGACTACGCTGCGCTCCGCCACGACGGCGAGTGGCAGTACTTGCACAACTGGCACTGATTGCATCGGCTATAGCTTGGCAGTGCCCGCAGTTCTGCCCTACCTGGGGGCTTACTCGGCGAACGGAGCAACCTATGCTCAGACGACCGGCACGAACGTGAGCTATTCAGTGGATGCTCTGGCGTTCACGCCTAATACAGGTTCTACGCCGACGTGCTCGCCTTCAGAACTGACAACCTCGGTACAGCAGGACGGAGCAACGCCGCTGACCATTACCTCTGGCGGAACGGTGACTGCAAAGACGCTTGCGTTCACTGGTTGCCAGTAACCTGAGTTGCTGTTCGCAGGCCCGCCCACCACGGCGGGCCTTTTTTGTGCGTTTTTCTACCATCATTGTGCCTGCTATTCTGTTCGCTATGGATCCAGTCGCGCTGACACGTCAACTGATCGACATTGAATCAATCACCGGAAATGAAGGCGCTGTAGCAGGCTTCCTTGGCAACTACCTTGAGAAGCTTGGCTACAGAGTGGAGCGCATGCCGGTCGAAGGCGAGCGTTTCAACATTTTTGCCGTACCCGCAAATGTCGATACTCCGGCGCTCGTCTTTTCTACGCATTTGGACACCGTGCCACCGTTCATCACGTCATCCGAGGACGAAAAGAATATCTACGGGCGTGGCGCTTGTGATGCGAAGGGGATCATTGCAGCACAAGTTGCTGCCTGCGAAGAGCTGAGAAAGACTGGAGCCTCCGTCGGACTGCTATTCGTAGTCGGAGAAGAGCGCGACTCGTTGGGCGCGACAGTTGCGAACCAGAATCCACGCGGCTCGAAGTTTCTGGTGAATGGCGAACCCACGGAAAATCGGATTGCACTCGCTTCGAAAGGAGCGCTGCGGGTCGAGGTCACAGCGCGCGGGCGCATGGCTCATTCCGCGTATCCGGAGCTGGGTGAGTCGGCAATAGAGAAGCTGCTGGATGCACTTCAGAAGCTGCGTGCGATGGAGTTGCCGCATAATCCCGAGATCGGTTCCAGTACGATGAACATTGGCATTATCGAAGGCGGCCGCGCGACAAACGTGATCCCAGACTTCGCTAAAGCGCAGTTGTTGTATCGATTGGTGGGACCTTCGGAGAAGCTGCGCAAGCAGATCGTTGAGGAAGTTGGATCGCTTGCCGAGGTTGAGTTCGTGCTCGACATGGCTTACATGCGATTCATCACCGTGCCGGATATTCCTACAATGACCGCGTCATTCACAACCGATATTCCCAAGCTCACGGCATGGGGAACGCCGGTGCTTTTGGGGCCGGGATCGATTCTGGTGGCACACACGGATCGTGAATTTATCGCGAAGTCAGAGCTGATGCATGCAGTGGATCTGTACGTTCAGGCAGGAAGCTTTTTACTGAGATAAAAGGTCGATCAGTTCTGCTATCGCATCGAATCACAAAGAAGGGATAGCAGAACATATGTCCACTGCAACGAAGACTCCGCCGTATAAGACTGGAATCGACATCAAGGAAGAAACACGGGAAAAGCTCATTGAGCTAATGAATGCCCGCTTAGCCGATTCTCTTGACCTTGCGACACAGACCAAACAAGCGCATTGGAATGTTAAGGGCCATCATTTCTACCAATTGCATCTTCTGTTCGATGAAGTCGCTGAACACGCCGAAAAGTTCGTTGACTTGATCGCAGAGCGCACAACAGCACTGGGCGGCATTGCATTGGGCACTGCACGTACTGCTGCTCAGAATTCTTCCCTGCCGGAATATGATTTGACGGCTGTGAAAGGCGAGGAACACCTGCGAGCGCTGTCTTCGGTGCTGGCAAAGTACTCGAATCTTGCACGTAAAGCGATCGATCAAGCCGATGATTTGGGCGACAAGGCCACGGCTGATCTGTTTACGGAAATCGTGCGCCAGGCCGATCAGGATCTCTACTTCCTTGAGAGCCATCTGGACGCATAACATCTGCATTCGCCCTAACGCCCGGATACGGTCCGGGCGTTTCTTTTTGCGGTCGAGCACGGGACGCCTCGCTTCGCGTTACACTTGTCCGCATGAGCACGAGCCAGCCAAACGCTCTCGTAAACGCTTCCTCTGCCTACCTTCGATCTGCAAGCCATCAGCCCACAAAATGGAACGAGTGGGGTGCCGAAGCTTTTGCCCGCGCAAAGGCTGAGGACAAACCCGTGCTGCTCGACATTGGAGCGGTGTGGTGTCACTGGTGTCACGTGATGGACCGCGAATCGTATGAATCCGCCGAGATCGCGCACATTCTGAATGAATATTTCGTCCCGATCAAAGTAGATCGAGATGAGCGCCCGGACGTGGATTGCAGATATCAGACAGCGGTGTCAGCAATGTCCGGACAGGGGGGCTGGCCACTAACGGTTTTCCTGACTCCAGAGGGCAAGCCGTTCTTTGGTGGAACCTACTTCCCTCCCGTGGACGGATACGGGAGGCCCAGCTTCCAACGCGTACTGCTGGCGGTTGCACAAGCATTCAAAGAACGCCGGGATGAAGTGGAGACGGAGAGCAATGGCCTGATGCACGCACTGACTCACGCTGAAGGAATGCAGGGCCATCGGGGAGAGTTTTCTCCGCGCATTGTGCAAGAGATGGTGCAAGCTGCTTTGGGGGCATTTGATCGCGAACACGGCGGATTCAGCGATGCTCCAAAGTTCTCGCATCCTCCTGTAGTCGAGCTGCTGGCTGACTGGTACGTACGCACGGGAGAAGAGCAGGTCGGCAAGGTTGTGAACGTCACACTGGAACACATGGCTCGGGGTGGTGTTTATAACCAGCTCGCGGGCGGGTTCCATCGCTACTCCGTCGATGAGCGCTGGTGTGTGCCGCACTTCGAGAAAATGGCATACGACAACTCCGAGTTGCTGAGGAACTACGTCCACGCGTGGCAGGCAACGGGTAATCCGTTCTTTGCCGACGTGGCGCGCGACATTCTGCGGTGGATGAGAGAGTGGCTTAGCGATCGCGAGCGGGGCGGGTATTACGGCTCACAGGATGCAGATATCAATCTGGACGATGATGGCGATTACTTCACTTGGACGCTGGACGAAGCCCGGTCTGTCCTCAGCCCGGACGAACTTGCGGTTGCTGCTGCTCACTACGACATTGGCGAGCAGGGAGAGATGCACCACAATCCCAAGAAGAACGTGCTCTGGGTGAGCCAGTCGATTGAGCAAATTGCGCAGGCGCAGAATCGTACAACGCAGGAAACCTCAGAGCTGCTTGCCTCGGCAAGAAAGAAGATGTATTCAGCACGGCTCCAGAGACCAACGCCATACGTCGACCGTACGCAGTACACAGGGTGGAATGCGCTTTGCATTTCAGCCGTGCTGCAAGCGGCGCGTGCGCTTGGGGAGGAAAACGAGCAGCAGTTTGCACTGCGTTCACTGGAACGACTGCTTTCCGAAGCGTACTCCGCCGATCAGGGCTTGCTGCACGTGATTGCCTATGCCGAGAATGGCGGCAGTCAGCGTCCCGCGGGCGTGCTGGACGACTACGCATTCACAATTCTGGCGTGTCTTGATGCCTACGAGACGACGAGCGAACTGCGTCACTTCCAGACTGCTGAAGAGATCGCAAAGCGGATGATTGCCGGATTCTATGACACGCAGGAGGGCGGATTCTTTGACCTCAACACTGCATCGGACAACGCCATCGCAGCCCTAAGCACGCGTCGCAAACCGTTCCAGGACTCGCCGACTCCAGCAGGAAACTCGGCAGCCGCTATTGCCTTGCTCCGCCTACATGCGCTCAATCAGGACGAGAGCCTGCATCGGCGGGCGAAGGAAACACTTGAGGTATTTGCTGGCGTGGCCGGACAATTCGGGATTCACGCGGGTTCGTATGGAATCGCCGCAGTGTGGATGTCACGTGCGCATACGCAAATTGTGATAATCGGCGATGGCGCTGAAGCCGATGCGCTGTACAAAGAGGCGCTTGCCCCATTTGCACTGAATAAGATCGTCCTGCGGGTGAAGGATCCCACGAAAATTAAGGACCACCTGCCCGAGGCTCTGGCTGAAACTATCTCCGTCGTGCCGGGATTGGACAAAGGCGCAGTGGCATTGCTGTGCAGTGGATTCACGTGCCAGCCACCTATACGCGAACCGAAGGAGCTGGGAACGGCTTTGGCCAATGCATTTTCAGGACAACAGCAGGCCGCATGAAATCGCCTCTCGGCTCGGTTGACCGGATCACGACAGATACGAATCGGGTATATCCATAGACCTGCAGCGCACCTTCGCGCTAGAGTGAGAACATGCCCACGAAAACGAAGAGCACCAAGAAGACCGCAACCAAGAAAGCGGCAACGAAATCAGTAGCCCGGAAGTCCTCTCCGGCCTCCACCACAACCAAGAGCTCTAAAACCAGCAAGAATGGCTTTCATCCAGGAACCTACATTGTGCCGCGTGGGCATGTGAGCGTTGCAGTGCCGACGTTCTGGACATTGCGGCAAACAAATGACGACCTGCAGGTTGAATCCGAAGCAAGCGAAACCTCGGTCATTCTGACAGCTTATCAACGCAACGCAGATGTGAAGTCGCTGGATGCACGGGACTACCTGCAGCACTTCCTGGAAACGGCTCCAATCGCCAAGGGCCTGCAACAGCGGGAATCCTCGAAACAGAGAGCCAGCGCGCGTTTCCGCGATGAAGAAGGCGACAACTGGTTTGTGCGGTTCATTTCTAATGGCCGGACGCTGCTGCTGGCAACGTGCCACACGAATCTGCCATTGACATCACGCGAAGGAAAGACGGGGTTGGCTGTGCTGGATTCCATCAAGCTAAAGGGCCGCGAATGACTTCGCGGCACGGCAGCATTGAATCCTTCTACCTCGAAGGCGAAGCTGGAAAACTCGAAGCACTGCTGAATTTCGGATTGCCAAACGCGCAGTATGCGTGCGTTGTGGCGCATCCGCATCCGCTCTTTGGCGGAACCATGCACAACAAGGTCGTTTTCCATGCGATGAAGGCCTTGAATTCGTTTGGCTTTCCTGTGCTTCGTTTCAATTTTCGCGGAGTCGGTACAAGCGGTGGCGAGCACGATTATGGTGGAGGCGAAGTCAACGACGTTCGGGTTGCGCTCGACTATGTGAGACAGCGCTATTCCCTCCCCATTATCTTTGCCGGATTCTCATTCGGAGCGGCCGTCGGATTACGTGCGGCAGTCGATTATGGCGACGTCCAGGCGCTGGTCGGGCTGGGAATTCCCGTGAACGCCGATGGACGGGAGTACACGTACGAAACTTTACAAGCTAGCCAACTGCCCAAGCTCTTACTGAGCGGCGCAAATGATCAGTACGCCCCTCAATCCCGATTGGAGCAGATATTTAAGGCGGCTGCGGAACCCAAACGGTTGGTGATGGTTCCGGATGCGGATCATTTCTTCGCCGGCCATCTGGATCAAATGCGCACAGAACTTACCTCTTGGGTGCGAGAAGCTATAGGGCCAAGGCCAATGCCTGCCGTATAATGCCCCGCATGACTGCGTCCGACAAGGGCTCCCAGACCATGAGCACGGCGCTCGAAATGCGCACCGTTGCACGCGAAATATTTCAGCACGCATTGGATGAGAGCAGTATTGAACGGGGATTCACCCGCAACATCCATTATGAACGCGGCATTTTGAGAGTGGGCGAGGACCTGTACGATTTAGGGACGTTCTCCCGCGTGTTCGTGGTTTCGTTCGGAAAAGCAGCACACAGCAGTCTCGAAGCCCTCATGTCGCGGCTTGGTCCCGGAGTCGGAGCCACGGGCATTGTGTGCGCCCCGACATCTCCCGCATCACAGGTCTTTGGATTCCGCTACTTCGAGGGCGGGCATCCGATGCCGAACCATGAATCCTTGCGAGCAGCAGAGGCGATTCTGCGCTCGCTGGAATCGCTGAACGGCCGCTCACTTATCATTTACCTGATCAGCGGAGGCGGATCGGCAATCGTCGAAAAGCCGATCAGTGATGACATAAGTTACGACGACTTGGTTCAGACCTATCGGACGCTTGTGCATTCGGGCGCGCCAATCGCAATGATCAATGCAGTCCGCAAACACATCTCCGCGGTCAAGGGCGGCCGCTTAGCATTGGCCGCGTCACCCGCGCATCAGCTCTCGATCCTGATTTCGGATGTTCCGGATAACGCGCTCGATTCATTGGCCAGCGGGCCTACAATGCCAGACACCAGCACGGTGGAGCAATGTTACGAGATCGTCGAGCGCTACAATTTGATGCCTCAGTTGCCGGAAAGCGTGAGAACGTTGTTAGAAACGCGGAGCCTGGAAGAGACTCCTAAAGCGGGCGATCCTCTTTTTGAGCGTGCGCGCTGGTGGCCTATCCTCTCCAATGTGTCAGCACAAAAAGCGGCAGTGGAACACGCCGCCATGAAGGGCTTCGCCATTCAGATCGACAACACATGCGATGACTGGGATTACCGCAAAGCAGCAGACTACCTGCTCGATCGTGTGCGGGAGTTACGCAAAGGCGTTTCCCGCGTATGCCTCATCTCAGGCGGTGAAGTCACGGTGACGGTAGAAGGAAAACCCGGCGCTGGAGGGCGAAATCAGCAATTTGCGCTTTACTGCGCCGAGCGGATCAAAGGCGAGAACATTGCAATCCTGAGCGCCGGTACGGATGGAATCGACGGAAACAGTCCGGCCGCAGGTGCAGTTGTCGATGGTACGACGCTCGAGCGCGCAGCCGAAAAAGGCTTAAGTCCGAAGGATGCTCTCGCCCGGTTCGATGCTTTTCCGTTCTTTTCCGACATAGGCGATACCATCATGACCGGATACACGGGAACGAACGTGCGAGATATTCGCGTGTTGCTGGCCTGGTAAGTTTTAGAAGAACTCAGGAACACCTTCTTCGAGTACGTGCACACGCTCTTCGACACCGAGTTCGAGAGCGCCGGCGATCAGTCTTTTCACAGGTTCATCGAGCGGCTCTTGCGAAAGCTTGAACGTTCCGAAGTGCATGGGAATCATGTATTGCGCCTTCATATCGACGAATGCGCGCAAGGCGTCCTCTGGGCTCGTGTGCACGGCGCGGAAGCTGTCAGGGTAATACGCTCCGATCGGAAGCAGTGCCACCTCGGGATTCAATCGTTGCCCGATCTCGCGGAAGCCCTCGAAGTAAGCCGTGTCACCTGAGTGGTAGATCGAGTGCTTCCCGTCATCGAGCACGTACCCGCCGTATCCGCGGTGCATGTCGCGAATGACGCGCGCACCCCAATGCTGCGAAGGTGTTGCCGTGATTTGCGTGCCGGAAATCTCCAGATCCTCCCACCATTTCAGCTCGATTGTGCGATCAAAGCCGAGGTCGTAGACAAGGTCACTTACATTCTCGGGAACAATTAAGAGTGGCGCGTGACCACGCTTAATGCGGCTTGAACGTGCAATGGCGCGCAGCGATGGCCGGTGCAGATGATCGAAATGCGCGTGAGTTACAAGCACGGCGTCGAGAGGCGGCAAATCCTGAATGCGGAGCCCCGGGCGGCGCAGACGTTTCAAGACAAAGAGCCATGGCGCAAATATGGGATCGACGACGACTTTGATGGCGCCTACTTGCAGGAAAAACGATGAATGACCAATGAAAGTCACGCCCATCTGCCCCGGCGACGCCAGAACAGGATGGTACGTGCGCCCGGTGCGCTTCGCCATCGCGGAGTGCTGAACGAGCTTTCGGAGTTGCCCGGCTTTCCTGCTGATACTGATGTTGAGCATCCCAATCATATTGGACGCAATTTCGGCCTCCAACGATTGCAATCATCGTTCATACCTGCTCGGGGTTGCAACAATTGGCTCAGCTGTCATTTAATCAGAGTTTACTCAGTGGAAAGCGAGGAAGTCTGGTGAAGATTGCGTACTTGGGATTAGGAATCATGGGACGTCCGATGGCTGTGAACCTGGTGAAGGCTGGCCACGACGTAACTGTGTGGAACAGGACGCCGAAGACGGTGGACGGCGCGCGAGTTGCAGCCTCTCCGGCAGAGGCCGCCAAGAATGCGGAGGTCATCTGGATTTGTGTGGCAGACACCAAGGCGGTGGAAAGCGTGCTGTTCGGAGCGCAAGGTATTGAGTCGGTATTGCGCCCCGGAGTTACGGTGATCGATTCCAGCACAATCGCACCACAGGCAACGCTGGACTTTGCAGCCCGAGTTCGAGCGAAGGGTGCGGAATTCGTCGATGCGCCCGTGACAGGATCGAAGATCGGCGCCGAGAACGCTCAGCTTCTATTCATCGTCGGCGGACCGGAAGCAGTGGTTCAGAAACTCGATCCGCTCTTCATGGCACTCGGGAAAAAAGTGATCCGAGTCGGCGAGACCGGCGCGGGTGAAAGCGCCAAGATCGGCATGAATCTGATGATTGCATCCATCTTCGAAGGCTTTGCTGAGGCGCTGGCACTTACAGGCAAGCTTGGCGTGCCTCCGGAAAAGCTGATCGATCTGATCAATTCATCGATGATCAAGAGTGGCGTCACAGACTACAAGGCGAGCTTTGTGTTGAAGAACGATTGGTCGCCAAACTTCCCGCTGCGGCTGATGTTGAAAGATATTCATCTCATGATGGACGCGGCAAAACAGCAAAATCTGCAATTGCCTGCGCTGAAAGAAATCGAGAAGGTGTATCAGAAGGCCGTCGATGCCGGTCACGCGAACGAAGATTACGCCGTGACGGTTGAGACAGTCAAACAACTCTAGTTGAGCTTTGTTAAGCACGAAGCCCCGGAGCAGGTCCGGGGCTTTTCCATTTGTGCGTTGGTCGGCCTAGATGCGGGCGTGACTGTTACAGACGTCCGCTAAAAAGTTATCGCTGAGAGCTATTGCTGCTTTAGTTCGCGCGCTTCTCGTTTCATGCGCCTGTTGCGCGCAACTAGAGTGAACGCATACAGTACGTGAACAGTCCAGACGACAACATACGCGGCGTAGAGGTAGACGTTATTCGCGGCGCTGTTCATCGTGAGCCCTCCGTTTCAAAGTCAAGCGATGCCTGGGCATGTGCTTCTTCAAGTGCCTGTTCTTCCAGCGCCTGGCGATAGCGAATCCAGACAAACATCAATGCCAACATGGCGAAGGCAGCTAGATTCCAAAGAACTGCAACCCACATCGCAGGATGCAGACCTGAGCCTTGCCCTCCACCAATCACGGGTTGTGGGTGCTGCGTGCGGAACCAGCGGATGGCCATGTACACGATCGGTACATCGACAAATCCGAATATTCCGAGGGCGGCGGCCAGTACCTGAATCTGACCTCCCGTGGCATAGTGGCGCAACACAAGATAGCTGACGTAGATGAGCCACAGAACGAGCGTGCTAGTCAGTCGCGCATCCCACGTCCACCAGATTCCCCAGATCGGTCGGGCCCAAATGGGACCGGTCAGCAGCACGATGGTGCAGAAGGAAACGCCCACCTCAGCCGAGGCCAATGCAAGAGCATCAGCCTTCTGAGTGCGGCGGATGAGGTACCACGTAGAGGCGAGAAAATTCACGAAGAACAACAGGAAGGCGACCCATGCCGAGGGCAAATGATAGTAGAAGATTCGCTGCACATCGCCCATCGTCGCTTCGGTTGGAGCAACGTACATGGCCTGCACGAACCCATAGGCAAGAAGCGCAATTGTGAGCACTGCGAGAACTTTGAATAGTGTGTTCATTCCGCGTTTAGTACCGGCTCGAAAAGGATGAGGCAGACGGTGGTGAACACAATGTCATACACCGCCAGCAGACGCATCCAGAAAATGGGCGAGTTCTCGCCAGTGAGAATCGATGTGGTCGCGTCAACCATCGCCAACAGAGCGGGAATGGAAATGGGGAACAGAATCAATGGCAGCATGATTTCGCGGCTGCGGGTGCGAATGGAAAGCGCGGCGAAAAACGTTCCGTTTACAACCAGCGCCCACGTGGCCAGCAAAGCAACGACGGCCAACTGCCATGCAGGTCCGATGGATCGAAGGTTGTAAAACACGACAAACAGCGGCACCATCAGCACCTCAAGAACTGAGACAAAGATGAAATTTCCAATGGTCTTGGAGAGGAATAGTGCTTGCGCTGGAGCTGGTGAGAGGCGGTAAGCATCGAGTACCTGGTTGCGGAGTTCACGGGTCCAGGTCTGGTTGAGAGCAACAACCGTAGCAAACAGAATTGCCACCCACAGCAAGCCACCAGCGATCTTGCGCGACTCTTCCGCCGTAGGATCGAACCCAAAACTGAAGATAACCACCACAAGCAGCGCAAAGAACAACATGCTGTTAATTGCGTCCTTGGAACGCCACTCCAGCCGCAGATCCTTGATCAGCGAGCGGCGGGTTATGGACCAGATGCCAGGAGCTGAAGTCATTGTTTCGCCTCCAAGCTGTCGTGAACGAAGTTACTTCGCAGCGCGGCACGTTCTTCGGCAAGATAGGGCGTCAGCAAACGCGCGGGGATACCCTGCTCACGGGCAATCAATCGTCCGGCATCGAGCACAAGACACTCGTCGGCGACTGGCTCCATGAGAGCTGCCTGATGGGTCACAACAAAAATGGTCGTTCCGGCGTCGCGCATTCTGGCCAGCAATGTCGTCATCTGTTTCGCTGAACGCACATCGACATTCGAAAAAGGCTCATCCAGGAAGAGCAATTCGGGACCATGCACGATAGCACGGGCCAGCGAGATCCGCTGACGCATTCCTTGCGAATACTGCCCTACTCGACGCTCCAACGTGGGGTCGAGTCCAACCGTTCGGATCGCATCTTCGCAGCGGGCACGATCGGTAATGCCGTAGAGGGCCGCAAAATATTCAAGATTCTCGAGCGCAGACATCTCGTCGTAGAGCAACGGGGCATGCCCCATATACCCGAAGCGGGGAGCCACAGAGCGGATGTTTTCGGAACCGAGGACGCGGACAGTGCCACGCGAGGGAGCCAGAAGGCCGGCGATTACGCGAAGAAGAGTGCTCTTCCCTGCGCCATTCTCACCAAGAAGCACATAGAGTCTGCCGGGAGCGAAATCAGCGGTGATGCCGCGTAGCGCGGCAAAGCGTCCGAAATGGCGAACTACATCGTGAACGGAAACTGCAGGTTGCGGTTGGATCGTATCAGTCACACGTTATGCGAGTGTAACGCGTCCTCTCCGGAAATTTGCGCATACGTGCGGGCATCACCCGCCGTCGCTCGCTCTACTGCGCCATGGAGGGAGCCGAGGCTTGTGCTTTCTCTGCCCCTCCCTGTGCTCCATTCTGCGCGGGTGCGTACTTGGAGGCGCACTTCGCCTGCAATTGCTTTGCGTGGAAAACGCCATCGCGCCCGTAGGATCCTTCGGCTAATGCCTGTGAATTGTCTTTGAAAGTGTCAGGAGGAGCTTCTGTGCCCGAATAAACGACATTCAAGGTGCGCCCCTGCTCGGCGAGTACGAACTCGACGTGAGTACCTTGGCGGCGAATCGAACCGGGCTGTACGTTGCCTGCGACGCGAAGACGTTTGCTGTATGCGCCGTTGCCCATTTCGGTCATTTCCTTGATGGTGACGTAGTAGCTTTTGCTCTCCTGAACGCCAGTGAAGGCCAAGTAGGCGAGTCCGGCCACGATGAGCAATATCGGCACACCAAACTTCACATATTTGTTCATTTTCCACCCAAAGGAAAGCAGCAAAGCAACAGAGACAGAACTGCCATCCCTTCCCCAGTGCTAAGAGCGTACTTCAGCGAGTACCATGGGTCAAGACAATGGGACAAACACAAGAACCCGTTGTTTTCGATGCGCCTGAGTAGGCCCACGACTCAGAAAATAGCCCGGGGGAATGCAGCACACAATGGCATCGTATAATGGCCGTTATTCAAGCAGGAAGGGGTTGCAGCAATGAGCGGAAGCAACGGATCAAACGGCAATACCAGCAGCATCTCGCCACACGAAATCTCGGAGGGTATTCCGAAGATCCGAGAGCAGTGGATTGCGCGACGCCGCGAAGAAGCGGCCCGCAGTGGCGACACCAACATGACCCAGATGCACTATGCGCGCAAAGGCCAGATCACGGAAGAGATGCTGTTCGTGGCGGAGCGCGAAAAGATCTCGCCGGAACTGGTGCGCACCAAGGTTGCCGAGGGAAAGATGATCATCCCCGCCAACATCAACCATCCTGAACTCGAACCGATGTGCATTGGCGTGGACTCGCTTTGCAAGATCAATGCCAACATCGGAAACTCGGCGGTCACGTCCAACGTTCAGGAAGAGCTAAAGAAGCTGCATACCTCCGTGCACTATGGCGCCGACACCATGATGGACCTCTCCACCGGCGGCGACATCCACGGTATTCGCGAGACGCTGTTGAGGCATTGTCCCGTACCGATGGGGACCGTGCCGATTTACGAGGCCGTCGCACGCGTGAAACGCATTGAGGATCTGACGGCGTCGCTGATGCTGGAAGTGATTGAAGAACAGGCAGCGCAGGGCGTCGATTACATGACGATCCACTCTGGAGTCCTCGTCCAGTACCTGCCTCTGGTTGCCTCACGCATCACGGGCATTGTGAGTCGCGGCGGAGCCATTTTGGCACAGTGGATGGCACATCATCACAAGCAGAACTTCCTCTACGACTGCTTCGAAGACATCTGCAAGATCATGGCAAAGTATGACGTTGCATTCTCTCTGGGCGATGGATTACGACCCGGGTGCATTGCCGATGCAAGCGACGAGGCACAGTTTGCAGAGTTGAAGACTCTTGGCGAGTTGACGCGCATCGCGTGGAAACACGATGTTCAGGTGATGATCGAAGGCCCCGGTCACGTGCCGATCGACAAGATCAAGGAGCAGGTGGACAAGGAAGTGGAGTTGTGCGACGGAGCGCCGTTCTACACGCTTGGACCGCTCGTCACAGATATCGCTCCGGGATACGACCACATCACATCGGCGATCGGCGCCGCGATGATTGGCTGGTACGGGGCTGCAATGCTCTGCTATGTGACACCAAAAGAGCATCTCGGATTGCCGAACGAGAAGGACGTGAAGGACGGCATTATCGCCTACAAAATTGCGGCTCACGCGGCTGACCTCGCCCGCCACCGTCCCGGGGTTCAAGATCGCGACGACGCACTCAGCCATGCGCGCTACACGTTTGATTGGGAGAAGCAGTTTGAGCTCTCACTTGATCCTGAGACAGCACGCACGATGCATGACGAGACGCTTCCGGACAAGTTCTACAAGGAAGCTTCATTCTGCTCGATGTGCGGTCCGAAATTCTGCTCAATGAATTACTCATCCAAGGTGGACGAGTACAACAAGCAGGTTCATGGACTGGAGAAGAAGGACTACTCTGGGCTGGTGAAGCTAGTTACGCCGAAGTAGATCTAGGTTCAGAACTACGAAGGCCGTGCATGCGGAATGCACGGCCTTTTCTTATGCGGCGACGAATTAGTTGGGATTCATGCAGGAGCCTAGCTCTGCTGATTGCAGGCCGGCAATGCGGCGAGCGCGCATCTGAACTTCCAGGTAGGCTTCAAGAATTTCAATGTGCATCAATTCCCGCTGCTCGGGGCTAGTGCACTGGGTTCGGGCATCGTCGAGCGCGATGTAACGGTCGTGCGCAGCAACAAAACGATTCATTTCTCGGAACATGTCAACAAATTCCCTCACCCGCATTCTCAATGCACACGAGTTTGATTTGAATCGGTATTAGCCCTTATGTAATGAGCACAGATGATACCTAAGGTTGACAGTAAGGGTTACCAGCGGTCACCCCAGCCGCTCCAGCGCCTTGGCCCTGCACCAGCGTGCTCAGCTTGCTTCTCAGCCAAAAGCGTTCCCTGCGAGGAGCCTGTAGCGGTGGCGATGATGTGAATGAGATACAGATAATCTCCAGCTATACCTGAGACGCACCAGACGTTTCGGCAGCCATCTACCGGCTCAAGAGGTTGGTCGCTTGTGGCTTCTAGGAGGGCTTGCCGATACGCCGTCCATTCGGTATCGGAGCTGGCGTTGCGTAAGCATGCACGCAACGCCAGCTCTGGGGATTCCGCTGAAACCTGATGGACATACGTACCACCAAGAAATTCGATCACGAAGGTATAACGAGTCTTGTTGCCTCTCATCTTCTCTTTCCAAACGAATTCGGGGCCAGACTACCTTCAGGAGAGTTTCTATGCGCTGACCGTCTCCGGCTCTTCGATCTCAGCCGAAGCTCCGTCGTGCAGAACATGGCGCATCTTCACTTCGTCCAGGCTCTTGCACCAATGTCCAACGACGATCGTGGCTACACCATTGCCTATCAAGTTCGTAAGTGCACGAGCTTCGCTCATGAAGCGGTCGATTCCAAGAATCAGAGCTACGCCCGCGACCGGAACCGAACCGGTTGCAGACAAAGTTGCGGCCAACACAATGAAGCCGCTACCGGTCACGCCTGCAGCACCCTTGGAGGTCAACATCAACACGGCTAATAATCCTATTTGCTGCCCGAGCGATAGATGGCAGTTCGTCGCCTGAGCAATGAACATAGCCGCCATTGTTAGATAAATGGAAGTGCCGTCGAGGTTGAAGGAATATCCGGCAGGAATAACCAGGCCCACAACAGACTTGTGCACGCCTACGCTTTCCATCTTGAGCATCATGCGGGGCAAAGCGGCTTCGGAAGACGAAGTGCCGAGCACGATGAATAGCTCTTCACGAATGAACTTCAAATACTTCCAAATGCTGAAACCATGCATCCACGCAACAAGCCCCAGTACGACGAAGATGAAGATCAGGCACGTTGAATAGAAGCATGCCATTAGCTTTCCAAGTTGGAAGAGCGTTCCCATGCCGTACTTGCCGATGGTAAACGCCATTGCACCAAACGCGCCGAGCGGAGCCACGCGCATGATAATGCCGACGATTCGGAACAGCACCTTCGAGAACTGGTCGATGACGTCGTGGATTATGCGGCCCTTGCCGCCGATCATGTGCAGCGCAAATCCGAAGAGGATCGCGAAGAACAGTACTTGAAGAATCTCACCTTTTGCGAAAGCGCCGACAATCGTGTCCGGTATTACGTCAAGTAAGAATCCAGTAGTTGTCTGCAATTTGCCGGGACCGGTGTAGGCGGCCACGGCCTTTGAATCCAAGCTCAGCGGATTTACGTTCATCCCTGTGCCAGGGTGCACCATGTCAACGATGACGAGTCCGATCACCAACGAGATGGTGCTCAGAATTTCGAAGTACAGGATTGCCAGTGCGCCGGTCTTGCCCACTGACTTCATATCTTCCATGCCGGAAATTCCCAGCACGACTGTGCAGAAGATGATCGGGGCGATCATCATTTTTATCAGCTTTATGAAGCCATCCCCAAAGGGCTTCATGGCGGCGCCAGCGTTTGGATTGAGATATCCCAGGATAATACCGATCGCAATAGCGACCAGCACCTGGAAATACAGGTTCTTGTAGAACGCTTTCCCGCTTGTCTTCCCCATGAGCTCGAAGCTCCCCCGTTGAAAATCACAAAAACGTTCAGGATAAGTACCATTTCCTAAGCACAAAAGCGAGCGATCCTCGTCACATTCGTTTGTGACTACTGCGGGAAACGGGTATTTAGAACGGACTCCAGAACGGTAGCAGCGCGATCCAAAGCTGAAGTTATCTCGATCAATCCCTCTGCAGCACCTGCGGCATCGTTGCGATCCATAGCTTCATTTACACGAGGAAGCACGACAGCCGCATATCCCGTGTATTCGCCAGGCGCATAGATAGTGTGACGAAACCAAGATCGATGAGGCAATCCCTTCCCAAGCATCGCGTGCTCGGCGTTGAGTAGCGCAGCGTTGATCTGCGAAACATCAGCGCTGGATGCCGTGAGTGTAAAGGGGCGGACGTAGCGCGCGGCTGCGATCAAACGATCTGCGGCTTTGAGCGATGGTGCGAAATCCGGCTGACCTTTCCACCCAAGGTCCTGTGCCCGACGCTGGGCATTCTCCAGGTGCTTGCGGACTTCCACACCGTAAGGCTCGTAGTCGAGCGGGAGTACATCAGCCTGAGCCATGCGCAGCACTTCAAGTCCGAAGATGCGAGCCATCTCCTGTTCATACACGAAAGTGGGGTCGGCAAACTTTGTGAACCATGCATAGTTGTCGAACACGGAGTGGTACACACCGTAAGGGCCACTTGACCCAATGTCGGACGAAGGCACACCTAAGTGCTGGATGAAAGCAGAATAGTCGGAGCCACTGCCGAGGTCGCCGACATGAACATCACCTCGATCAGCATCCCCGCGCCGCTCGGTGAATGATCCGACATCGGCTGTCTCTCTGCGCCGACGAGCCGCTTCAGTCTGCGCCTTCCAAACGTCATACACCGTACCGCCCTTCGGGCTTGGAACATCACGCGTGATTTCGCGAATAAACTGCTTCAGGCTGGGAACACTGGATGCACCGAAATCCGGTCCCGCTACTCCCACGTCCATATTGAAATACGCTACCGCGTTCTGCAGCGGCCCCGCGAACTGCTCGGCGTACTCTGTCGAACCGATGAGTCCTTGCTCCTCGGCATCCCAACTGGCGAAAACGATTGTGCGCTGAGGACGCCAGCCACTTTTCAGCAACTCACCAAGGCCGTGAACTGTTTCCAACATTGCGGCGGTGCCGCTGCTCGGATCGACAGCACCGTACACCCATGCATCACGATGATTCCCGGCAATCACCATCGCGTCGGGTTGCGTTACTCCTTTGATTGTTCCGATCACATTCCAGATAGTCGTATAGCTGTATTCCTGCACGAGCTTCATGTGAACGCGAACTGGGCCAGAGCCGACATGGTACGTGAATGGCAGTGCGCCTTGCCAATCGCGCGGGCTCTCAGGACCTCCCAGGACCTGCAACAATGGCGAGACATCCGAATAGGACAGAGGTGTCACAGGTATCTTAGGAAGATTGCCAGCCTGCGATGGTGGAGTTCGCTGAGAGGGCGGCAGATCAGGAAGCGCGGCAATTCCCGGCGTAGTGGCGTCTCCGGGATACTCGAATGTGAATTGAACCGAACCGCGCTGAACACCTGTTGCGGGACGATATGGCCCCTTGGGGTACGCGTCGCCGCGGAAATATCCATCATCAATCGGGTCGGAGTAGATGATGAGTCCAGCGGCTCCGGCTTCCTGCGCGGTGAGGGCCTTCACTCCTCGAAAGTTCTGACCGTAGCGAGCGATGACAATCTTTCCTCGAACGTCGATGCCCATCTGCTTCAGCTTCTTAAAATCTTCAGGACGGGCGTAGTTCGCATAAACCACTTCGGCCTCGACTTCTCCGGAAGGCGAGCTGCCATTGAAAGGCATCACAACGCGAGGGTCGTCTTGAAATGGATCGCCTTCGACGTGCTCGCGTGTCGGGCCATGCATCTGGAGACCGGCGGGGGCGGTCGCCTCAACAACAATCTGCCGCGGCAAGTTGAGCCAGACTTTGTAGGTGTCGATGCGTGTGTCAAACCCCGCCTCACGGAACTTCTTCGCAACGTATTCGGCAGTCGCACGATCTTCCGGCGATCCTGAAATGTGCGGCACTCGCGTGAGGACTTGCAAGTGCTCCTGGGCAAGTTTGGTTTCAGGAACAGAAAGAAAGCGCTGTTCGAGTTTGCGCTCGGCGCTAGAATCACGGAAACCGGTGATCGCGGGAGAACTTGCCTGTTGCGCGAGAGAGACGATGGTCAGAAATAGAACTACCGCTCCTACCCGGAAGGTCTTAATCATTGTCGCGGACTTGTCCTTTTGGGCCCAACCGAAGCCCCACGTTCGTTCTGCAGAGAGTTGCAGGATAACACCCGTTCTTAAACGTAAGTGGCCGGAAAACGCGTGACTATCGAGAATAGCTCGCCCCACTTCGGGCTAGTATATCTGGATGTCTCCGTGGACTCCCGGCACGCGAATCGGCTCTTATGAAATCGTCAGTCTGCTCGGACACGGAGGCATGGGGAGAGTTTTCCGCGCGCGGCACCTTATCACGGGCCGCATTGAGGCGCTGAAGATACTCGCGTCCGCATCAGGAGAAAACGAGGAACTGCTCGAGCGCTTCAGCCGCGAAATTCGCGTCGTTGCAAATCTCAATCATCCCAACATTGCTCAACTTCACACGGCCTTCTATCACGAAGGCCAACTCGTCATGGTGATGGAATTCGTGGATGGTGCGGACCTCAGCAGCCGCATGATCCATGGCATCAATCTGCAGCAGGCGTTGGATTTCGCACGGCAGATACTGGATGCGCTGGAGTACGCGCACGCACAGGGCGTAATACATCGGGACATCAAGCCCTCAAACATCATGGTGACGCCTTCGCTACGAATCAAACTTCTCGACTTCGGACTGGCGCTCAGTGCACCTGACACGAGACTGACGTGCGCAGGAGGAGTGGTGGGATCAATGCATTACATCTCTCCCGAGCAGATTACAGGTGAGCCTGCCGACGCGCGATCTGATCTATATGCATTGGGTGTCACACTCTACGAAATGATCACCGGACAGCTGCCAATTAACGGCACGAGTTATGCCCAGATCATCGCCAATCATCTGCAACTGCATCCGACCGCACCAAGGCAGATCAACCCTCGTGTGTCTGAGCAGTTATCATCCGCAGTGATGAAGGCGCTTGCAAAAGATAGCAAGTACCGCTGGCAGACTGCCGCCGACTTTCGTGAAGCACTCGATGCTGCGGCACCCGAAGACTCATCACGTTTGTTCGTCACGCGATCTAATCCAATTGAGAACACGCCAGGAACGCCAATACGGCCACACAGTCCAGCAGGATCAAATCAAACAGGGTCGAACCAAACCTCTGTGCATCAACCGGAAGTGTTACACGAAATCGCGAAACATCTGGCAAGTCACGTTGGACCGATTGCAAATGTGCTGGTGAAGCGCGCCTCAAGTAGCGCACACGACCTTCATGAGTTGTGCGATCTCGTTGCAAAGGAAATCGACTCTCCCGAGGCAAGGCGAAAGTTCCTCAATTCAGTGAAGGGGCACTTGCGTGCGAGCGAGTTTTAGCTGAGCATTCGCAGCGCTTTTGAGACAGTGACAAACAGACGATTGAACGCCGCCGTCAGTTCTGCGATTTCATCTTTGCCACGAACTGGAAGTTCTCCCGGCTCCGTCTGACCAAGGCTTACCTCGTCTGCCACTCGCGAAAGCCTGCGCACGGGCTTGATGATGATGAAGTAGAGTACGAGATTGATGGCGAGCAGAATGGCGGCAAACGTGGAAGTCAACGTCCACAACAGCGTGCCGTAAGCCTTGGTCGCAATCTTCATTGGCAGTTCTGTAGGAAGAGAAACGATCTGTGCCGCGATGACCTCATTCAGGTTCCAGCCGAATCCATTGTTCGCACCGTACTTGGCCACCATTGCACGAGGCGCCGCCGATGGCACGCTGTGACACTCCAGGCAGCTTGGCTGTACAGAAATCGGATGCGCCAGAAATAGGGATTTCCCTGTGGGCGTCAAACGCTCGCCCACAAGTTCCTTCGCATTAGCATTGTTCCGAAAATGCTGAATGATGTCGCTTTCCCACTCGGCAGCCCGGTCCTCGAGATTGGTTGGATTCAGTGACGCTTCTTTGTAGGTGTATTCGGGAAACTTCTTGCGAAGCCGTGCAAAAGTCACCGTAGCGCCATATGCGGGCACTGTCTGGGGCAGGAACGTCCTTCTATGCGCCGCGCTCTGTTGCAGCAGCGGTTTGAGTTCTTCGGTTGTGTATTGTCGGGTGGAACTCGCACTCTCCATCATCAACTCTGCTTGCTTTAGCACCTGCGCCTTTGCATTCTCAACCAGAAACGAACGCGCTACATATGAAACCGCGAATAGGCCAATCGCCATTAGGGCCACGAGTAGCAGGTTGAACTTGAGCATCAGTTTCATGGCGGCCTCCTGGTTGAGCTTTAGATTAGCGACAGGGTCACGAGGGTACGTGCATGGCACGGTGCGATGCGGTGGGAGTTTCAGCAGGATGCTTACAGGAGCCGACAGCGGGATTACTTCAAGTCTTTGGAGGCTTCGGTCACGAGAGCCACGTCAATCCAATTCGCCAAGTCAATGTGCCCGGCGAGAGTCTCGCGCGTCTTCCCGTCCACTACGAAACGTACTCGCGTAACCTGTGGCAACTGAGCTTTGAGTGTTCGCACCATTGAAAAGATCGTCAACTGCTCGACTTCGACTCCGCTGCGATGCGTATTCGCGAAGGCTGCGTTCAAATTCACGACGGCTGAGGCGCGGTCGGGAAAGAACACGTCGTGCACATCTGCTCCCGCACCGAGTGGGTGCTTCGAGTCCTTCTGCAGGTATCGACTAATCAGCGCATGCAGCGCCAGACGTCCACGCTCGCCCGGATCCTGCGGGAGAGCAGAAGAAATCGTGGTCGGACGGAGCGAGTTGTCATCATCGTTTGCGAGGTAGAGCGTTAGTTCCTCGGCAGGACCACTCACCGGAGGCGTAAGAGACTCTGCGACCGGAGTACCTCCCATCGACTCAGCCTTGCGCTTCAGATGTACCAAATAAAACCCCATCGCAAGGATGGCGACCACGAGGAAAGCGACTACATACTGCAGCTTGCGAGAGATCATTGTGCGACCTCCAGCTTGCTACGCAGGTTTGCAATCGCCGAGGCCAGTGCGGCAGCAACCTTCTGCTGATACTCCGGCGTCCCGAGTTCATCCACCGAGCTTCCTGAAGGCGCGACTTCCACGGCAACGGCCGCGATCGTGACGGAATTCAGCGGACGAAGCGGAGCTGCGGAGGTGCGAACAGGAAATCCGATTGCCGCGCAATCCACGGCAATTCCTGATGCAGCGACGCTCGATTGGGCGAGATACGGAGATTGCGCCGATTCCCACGGCAGGAAGCTATGGCTAGTTTGGCCCGGCTGAGCCGGAGGGACCATGGACGTGTACACACGAATTCCGTGCCCACTGGAAGACGAGTGCAGAGCCACATACAGCGTAGAGTGCGAGGTGTTGGCCGAAACTGCTCGTTGATCCCAAGTGAGCAGGTTATCCGCGATGCGCGTGAGCACGACGGGAACGCCTTTAGCATCGAGTTCGCGCTGAAGACGACGTGCGATGGCCAGGTTTACTGCTTTTTCGGTGAGAGTTGGAGAGAATACCGACCCAGTCTCGTATCCGCCATGCGCTGCGTCGAGAATGACGAACGGACGCACGCGGGCGGTGGCCACACGATTCTGCTCTTGATTCATCGCCGAGGGCTGCTGGACTGTTGGCGGAGTCGATGAACTTTGCGGGTTGGAGCCCTGCACGGCAGCAATCGTTACGGTGTGCCCGCCGTCACTGGTGAAAACCGTGGCCGGGTGCTGGATGTTGGCGATGAACTCAGCTCCACCAGGGACTTCCGCGAAGCTCGTACTGCGCACGAAAGGGTCGTTGTAACTGACATTCTCAGCGCCGCTGCTCACAACGGGCTCCCGTCGGAACAGCAGCCGCACTCTTCCATTCTCGATCAGGCTGGATGGATTCACTGGGGCAGGAAAGGTCAACACCAGCCTAGATGGCGAGTGACGAAGTTCCGCAGAGAAGCGCACCTCCGTTGATCCAACGAAAAGCCGGCGAGAAGCAGAATGAAAGTCCGCACCCTGGCCTGTGATCGCCGGAATCAGCTGAGCAAGCGCTCCGGCAGGAACATACCCGCGACCATCGACTAGAAGGAAGTTTCCGGGCAGATCGCGAAAACTCGCCCGAGCACGGAATTGCCGTTTGCCATCCTGAAATTCGGACTCCGTGCCATTGAAGTTCAGCTTCAGGCTCTTGCCGCTGACACGCGACTCCAAGCGGCCCAGGGGCTCAAGCAAGTCGGTGACCCCGACGTAATCAATGCCATCGCGCACCAGAATGTCGATCTGGTAGCTGGTCTGCGGCGCATAAACACTGACCCTGCGGGGTTCGGCAGCAAAGCCGATGGCCAGCAAAACAAGCAGCAGAGTCGAGACACGAACGAAAATGGAATGCTCTTTCACCATGCGGATTCGCGGGCAGGGTTCTCGGACTTATCCTACGACAAAAGCTCCTTCGCTGGAGATAGCTCTCCCGCTACCTTCGTGGTTCCTGTGGATTGTGGAGCAACAGAGGCTCAGAAAAGCAAACGCGAGACATGCTTATCCTAAAGTGACGTTTGCTCTTAGTGGGCTGGCCGTTTTACGCTGGAATCGGAGTTTCCTCTACATATGCGTCGAAAAGTTCTTACTCTCATCGTTCTCTCGCTCTTGGCGGCCAGTGCTCTGGCTCAGTATGGACCGAATTCTCAGGCCGGAGTCAAACTGCGCGGCCGCACCTTCGCGGATCTGTTTGCCGGACAGAAGATATTGCTGTCGAACTTCTGCCGAGTGGACTTCGAAGGCGCACGCCTTCAACCGAAGGGGTGGGATCGACTGAGACCATTTACCTCTTTGCGCGCCAATCCCGAATACACGCGGGTAGTGATAGTGACTCGCTTTGATATTGAGCCGCAGGAAACTCCTTCTGAAAACGTTGGCGTGAAGTATCAAGCCGTCGGCTATTACCAGGAACTTGATGGATACACCGAGGCCAATTTCAGTGATCGCGTCAGCTTCCGCGTTCAGGAACAAAATGGCGATCTGGTGGTGACCGACCTCACCCCCACATCTCCGCATGTCTCTCCGCGTGCCGCTGTGGCGTGGATCAACACGCGTCTCGCAGATCCGAAAACCGGAGAATTGGAACGTGCGCATTTGAAAGACGCCGTGTTGAAGTTGAACAAGTTTGTACCGCAGCAGCATCCTGCACCATCAATTCCGGGCGCGTAAACATTGGCTCATGACAGCCATGCGGATCATGATTTCTCGCGAGACAATGTCAGCATCCTCAAACGGCAGAATCGCATATTGTCATTCCTCGACAGCATCTTGCACGTTCAACATTGCGACGATATAAGTTGGTATAGGAAAGTATCCGTACAGGCACGATGACCATCTAACAAGGCAAGAATAAAACAGAGGGCTCTACCATGAATCGCGTGACAGTTGGTGCACTGTGCGTGGCCGTTTGGGTGTTCTCGATGTATGAAGCCAAGCGCACGCGTCGCACGATGGGTGCCTTCGCCTTGGAGCAAATGGAGCGCATGTTCGATGCAGTCCAAAATTCGCTTCACGTGGCGTAGCTGAAAAGCGCAGTGGTTCATTTCATACCGCAACGGTTTGTGCACAAAAAGGCGAGGCTTGATGCCTCGCCTTTGCTATTTGCAACCGGCTATAGCGCGTACTTCCCTGCATCCAGCACGCGAGCCGCAACCTTTTCGCGAGCCGCAATCACGTTCACCGGGTCTATTTTCACCAGACGGCGAAGGATCGTCATCTGAGTGCGCAGCATGTCACCATCAGCAACATCGGCGAGAGCTTTCTTTGCTGCAGCTTCTACGCGGGCAAAAGCGGATTGGAGATAAACATCCATCATCGCCAGCGCTACACCGCAAGCTTCCTCGCCTTGTGATTCCATCAGCTTCAAGGTGCGGGCCAAGACGGAATCCATTGCGTAGATCTCGATTACGATGTCGGCAATGGCTCCCATCACTTCCTGATGATCAGTGATCTGCTGCATGTACTTCTGTGAAGCAGCACCGGCCACCATGAGGCCAATCTTCTTCGCGTTCTCGATCATCTTGCGCTGGGCTGCGAGTTTGCGAGTATCTTCTTCGGCAAAGCTCAGGCCAGACATGATCTCATCCATCAGCTTCTTAATCGCCGGAAGCAGCGGAAGCTGACCGCTCATGGCGCGCTTCAACAACCATCCAGTGATGATAAGGCGATTGATCTCGTTCGTGCCTTCGAAGATGCGGTTCACACGCGAGTCGCGATAGGCCCGCTCGGCAGGATACTCCTCAACAAAGCCGTACCCACCAAATATCTGAACTTGGTTATCGACTACTTTGTCGAACATCTCCGAAGCCCAAACCTTGATGATTGAGCACTCGACAGCGTACTCCTCAATGGCCTTGCGAATGAGCTTCGACTCATCCGGCGAGCCTTTCGGAATGTCTGCCGTGGCGGCGTCCATCATGCCCACCGTGCGGTACACCAGCGCCTCGCCTGCGTAGATTCCGATTGCGATGTCAGCAAGCATTTCGCGAACCATGCCGAAATCGCCAATCGACTTGCCGAAGGCTTTGCGCTCTTTGGCCCACTTGATGGAGTTCGCGAGGCACGTGCGCGCACCCCCCACGGCCGCAGCTCCCAGCTTGAAGCGCCCTACGTTCAGGATATTGAACGCAATCGTCGCGCCTTTGCCGAGTTCGCCAAGAACATTCTCTACCGGAACCTTGCAATCGTTCAGAATCAGCGGACAGGTCGAAGATCCACGAATGCCGAGTTTGTGTTCTTCCGGTCCAACGCTGAAACCCGGGAATGTGCGCTCGACCAAGAATGCAGTGAACTTCTCACCGTCAACCTTGGCGAAGATCACGTACAGGTCCGCGAACGACGCGTTGGTGATCCACATCTTCTCGCCATTGAGTATGTAATGCTTTCCATCCTCAGAGAGTACAGCTTTTGTGCGGGCGTGCATGGCGTCAGAACCGGAGCTGCTCTCTGACAGTGCGTACGCGCCAACCCATTCTCCGCTGGCAAGCAAGGGCAGGTAGCGTTTCTTCTGATCTTCTGTTCCAAACCACACAATCGGGAGCGTACCTATGCCAACGTGAGCACTGAACGTTACAGCGAAGGAGCCGCACTTTGCGATACGGTCGGCAATGATGGCCGAGGATACCTTGTCCATCTCAGTGCCGCCGTATTCTTCTGAAATATCGACACTCGTCAATCCAAGATCGGCGGCCTTCTTCAGCAACTCACGGCTGAAGGCGAAGTCTTTCTTCTCGATGCGATCTACGTTGGGCAGAATCTCCTGAACCGCGAAGTCCTCCGTGGTCTGCTCAATCAATTTGTGCTGTTCGTTAAAGTCTTCAGGAGTGAAAACTTCCTTGGAATTGGTTTCCTCGATCAGGAAGTTTCCGCCTACAACTTTCTTTTGCGCCGGGGTCACAGTCGTTGCCATTCTTCCTCCAGATATCTTGAAAGGCGCGCGGGGAGCACCCGCGCGCGTTCGTCCGAATCGATCGGTTTATTCGAGGTTTTCAAAGATTCCGGCAGCGCCCATTCCACCGCCGACACACATAGTGACGATTCCGTAGCGCTCCTTGCGTCGTTTAAGTTCGCGCAGAAGAGTCGCCGTAAGTTTGGCCCCGGTGCACCCCAGAGGATGACCCAGCGCAATAGCGCCGCCATTGGGATTGACCTTCGCTGGATCAAGACCCAGTTCCTTGATGACCGACAGCGCCTGCGCAGCAAACGCCTCGTTCAGTTCAAAAACGCCGATCTGATCGACAGTGAGGCCAGCAAGCTTCAAAGCCTTCGGCACTGCATACACCGGGCCAATGCCCATCTCTTCCGGCTTGTAGCCTGCCGTCGCAAACGCTACGAACCGTGCCAGCGGCTTCAGACCGAGAGCCTTGGCACGTTCAGCACTCATTACGACCGCAGCAGCGGCCCCGTCACTCATCTGCGAAGAATTGCCAGCCGTCACCGTTCCCTTGGCGTGGAATGCGGGCTTCAGAGCACCCAGCGCCTGCACGGTGGTATCCGCGCGAGGTCCTTCATCGACTTTGAATTCGAAAGCCTGAGCCGAAAGCTGCACCGCCGCTCCGCCCCGAGTGGCCTGAGCTACCGGAGTGCGGAAGGTGACTTGGACAGGAACGATTTCGTCGGCGAACGCACCGGACTCGATCGCACGCAGAGCCTTCTGATGACTCTGATAACTGAACTCATCAGACTGCTCGCGTGTGATTTCGAATCGCTTCGCCAGCCGCTCGGCAGTCAGTCCCATCGAGAGATACGCATCTGGATAGTTCTGCACCAGCGACGGATTGCACGACACCTTATGCCCGCCCATGGGAATCATAGTCATGGACTCGGTGCCGCCAGCGACGATGACCTCGGCGCCACCGGCTGCAATCCGATCCGCTGCAATGGCGATCGATTGCAATCCCGATGAGCAGAATCGATTGATCGTCATCGCCGATGTTTCGACCGGAAGACCGGCACGCAACGAGGCGATGCGGGCCACGTTCATTCCCTGCTCCGCCTCCGGCATTGCGCACCCTAGAATTACGTCCTCGATCTCGTGCACGTCGAGCTGCGGGACGCGCGCAAGTGCTCCTTGAATGGCCACCGCGCCCAGATCGTCTGGACGTGTGGCGCGTAATGAGCCTTTGTAAGCCTTGCCGACCGCGGTGCGGACGGCGCTAACGATGACTGCTTCACGCATGACTCGCTATCTCCTCGGTCGATCTAGTTGCGAAGTGGTTTGCCGGTTTTGAGCGTGAACTGAATACGCTCCTGTGTTTTGCGCTCGCCAGACAGGCTCTTGAACGCCTCGCGCTCTAGGTCGAGCAAATACTGCTCGCTGACAGGAGTTCCGGGCGTCAACGCGCCGCCGCAAAGCACCTCGGCAACCTTGGTGGCGATCTTGACCTCGTGATCGCTGATGAACTCACCTTGCCGCATCAGATGTACTCCCAGCTTCAGCGTCGCAAGAATGTTTTCGCCTGGAGCCGGAATGTCTGTGCGCGGGACAGGAGCACGGTATCCGGAACGAGCCAGTTCAAGTGCGCGCGCCTTGGCATCGCTGAGAACACGTTCGCGATTCATCGTGATCTCATCGCCGCGACCAAGGAATCCCAGCCCGCGAGCCTCGAACGCGGAGGTCGAAACCTTCGCCATCGCGACGGTCTCAAAGGCCTTCTTCATCGCTTCCATCAGTTCGACTGACTCGCCGCGCCCATCGGGTCGAATCGACTGTGCAGCATCCACGGCTCGCAGAGTCATCTCTTTGCAGCCGCCTCCACCGGGCAGCAGACCGACGCCTACCTCCACCAGACCCATGTAGAGCTCGGCATGGGGCTGACGGGCAGCAGCGTGCAGAGAGACTTCACAACCGCCGCCTAGGCTCATGCCAAATGGCGCAGCAACGACCGGCTTCGGCGAGTACTTAATGAGCTGGGTCATGTTCTGGAACTGGCGGATCATCATATCCACCTCGTCCCATTCCTCGTCCTGCACGGCCATCAGCAGCAGCATGATGTTGGCGCCAACGGAGAAATTCGGCGCATCATTGCTGATGACAAACGCGTCGAAGTTTTCGCCGAGGCCACCAGGTTTCAGAGCCTGCGTCGTGAGCTGAATGATGTCGGCCCCGAGCGAGTTCATCTTGGAATGGAACTCGATGCAGCCAACACCGTCACCAAGGTCGATCAGCGATGCGCCGGAGTTCGACTTCACGATGCCAATCGACTTCTTCGCGACGTTCACACTCCACACACCGGGCGCGACTTTCTCTTGCTTGTAGGTGCTGGTTGCGAGGTCGAAATACGCTCGTCCGCTCGCAGTATTTGAGGCATCGGTGTACCAGCTCTTATTACCGGAAGCGAGCAGCTTTTCGACGTTCTCCGAGACCGGCTTCCCTTCCTTCTTCATGCGCTCGACAGATTCTGAGACCCCGATGGCGTCCCACATTTCGAACGGGCCCATCTCCCAGTTGAACCCCATGCGCATGCCTCGGTCGATCTCAACCACGTTGTCGCTAATCTCCGGAATGCGATTGGCCGAGTAAGTGAAGACCTCTGAAAGTGCAGTCCAGAGAAACTCCCCAGCTTGGTCGATCTTCTGGCCACCGAAGCCGGTCAGCATGCGCACGCGCTCGCCGAGGGATTCGATATTCTTCGCCATTTCAAGCGCCGGAAGTTTCGGCTTCTGTGCCGGACGATACTCCATGGTCTTCCAGTCGAGAGCAAAGCGCTGTTCGCCTTCCGGACCACGCTGTTTCTTGTAGAAACCAGCCTTGGTCTTGTCGCCAAGCAAATTGCGCTCGAGCATCTGGTCAAAGAACTTTGGCAGCTCAATATCGCCGCGCTCATCGAGCATCTCGGTCTCGCCGCCACCGCCTGCCGCAACTACATGGGCAAGACGCTTTGCATTCCTCACCACATGGCCGAGAACATCCAGGCCAACCATGTCCATGGTGCGGAACGTCGCAGATTTCGGGAACCCAATGGCGGATCCAGTGAGCGCATCGACCTCTTCAATCGAGAAGTCGAACTGCTGCATCAGGCGAATAATGTTCACCACGCTGAAGGTACCGATGCGGTTCGCGATGAAGTTCGGCGTGTCCTTCGCATAAACAATCCCTTTGCCCAGACGAACGCTTCCGAACTGTGCGACGGCCTCGATGGCCTCGCGGTCGGTTTCCGGGGTGGGAATGATTTCCAGCAGTCGCATGTAGCGGGGAGGATTGAAGAAGTGTGTGCCAAACCAGTTCCGGCGGAAATCTTCGCTGAAGCCTTCGGCAATCGAGTGCACCGGAAGACCGCTGGTGTTGGTCGTCACGATGCTTCCTGGCTGCCGAACCGCTTCTACCTTCCGCAGCAGGGCACGTTTGAGGTCGAGATTCTCAACCACCGCCTCGATGATCCAGTCGCATTCGGCGAGAAGGCCAAGGTGATCTTCGAAGTTGCCAGTCGTGACCAGGTTTGCGAAACCCGGTTCCATGAACGCCGCGGGCTTCGATTTACGGGCAGCTTCCAAACCAGCATCCGCGATCTTGTTTCGGGCTGTCGGCCCGCCGCCGGCAGCGTCGGGTGGAACGATGTCGAGTAGATAGGAACGCACCCCGGCATTAGCCAGGTGCGCAGCGATGCGGGAACCCATGGTTCCCGCGCCGAGGACGGCGACTTTCTCAATTCTCTTAAGCATCGAAGAAGCTTCTCCGAACGATCCACTGCAACGAACACGGCCCAGTTAAACGGACAAGCCGTCTAAGAGTCCTTCCAACGCGAAACGATCGCGCAGAACGAACAGAGGACACGAACATCAACAACTCTGATGCATGGAAACGGAGAGGAAGAGAAATCAATCAAGGGAGGATCAGCCAATCGTCCCAAGACGGCACCCACGAGCCATAACCTCTTCAGGGTCAACAAAAAATCGCCCCAAAATAAAGGCGGCGCACGTCGAGAATGTGGGGTGAGGATGGCAACGACGTGCGCCTTATTAAGTTGTACTGACTGTACTGAATGAATTGCCATTCAGTCAAGCGATATTTGTCTCAATTCAGGAAAATTGTTGGCCCTGAACTTTTCCCCGCAATCCAGCCGTTCTGCTATCCGTTCAGCGGATTACCCGAATGCTCTGAGTTTCCGATGTGCCCGCCCGAGAATGCTCCACGGTAATCGGGCGCTCCAGGATCATATCGACCAAGGTTCCGCTCTCGATGCGAACATCCGGACCGCGGGTCAACAGCACCGAAGCAAGTCCGACACCGGCACCGATCAGGCCCCCTGTTGCAGCGCCTCCCGCCGAACGAGCAGCAACCGCTCCAATAGCTGCTCCAGTCACGCTGGTGGAGGCCACAGTTCCGGCATCTTTCCCTTTCGTTGGCTGGCTCTCGACGCTGCCTTCCTTGCGATCCTTCATTTCAGTCTTTTCCTCGCCAGGAACACTGTCAATTGTGCCGGGCAGCAGCAGTGTGTACCCGCTAGGAAAGATCAGGGTATTGAAGTGGATGACCAGTTCGCCGCGGCCCTTCAAGCGTCCCGGGCGCTGCGAGCGCTGGATCACGCCTTGCACATACGTGCCAACCGGAATCACGATCTTCCCGTCTGACACCACGGGAAAAGATGTTTCTGCATAAACCGGATCATTTTCGCGCGCGCTCTTTGTCGAGATTGCATGCTTCAAAGTGACCGCTATACGCGTTCCAGCGGCCAATGTATATGCGTCCACCTTGGGAGAGGATGACGGGACTGCATGCACGGTCGGCGAAGTGACAGGAACGGCATTGGGGTCGGTCAATATAGGACTACCGCCAGGCTTCACAGATGTGTTCTCCGCAGCTGGCTGCGTTTGTTGCGCCACGGCGAGGCTGGAAAGCAGAAGCACTGTCACGAAAGCGCGCATCGTTGCACCTCAACGGGATTTTACTTTGATTCCAATCTACCGAGCTTGTTTCGAAGGCCTTCAATGCCGGATTCGCAAGCTGAGCTATTTCCCGACCAGACTTCGCAAAAGCGACGTATTTTCGAGCGCCAAAGCACTGCGCATGCGGGCACGGTTGCCTTCTGTAATGAGCAGCAAACAAGAATGCGTGAGCACATGGCCCACGCATTTTGTTTGTTCTTAAAGTCTTAAGTTACTGTTCGTCACCCTCAGGAGGATTCTCCGATGATGACGGTTGTGACGGCTCGGCGACATCGGAGTCTTTCTTTGTCTTGAGGCGGACCACGATGACCTTGGCAAAACCTTCTTCGAACTTCGGTGGACGCAGCTTCTGTGCCATGCGAAGCATGACGTCATCCGGAACGTTACGCGAACGCTTTCGATTGCGTTCCATGCAGACTTCCGTCGGTACGTCGAAGAATACGGCGTGCGCTTCATAACCGAAATCGTTGGCCATCTTGATCCAGCTATGGCGTTCCTTCGGCGAAAGGTTGGTTGCGTCAATGAAGTTCATCGGACGCCCGGCTATCAGTCTCGCGCGCAACAGCGAGCGGAGCGAGGAGAACACCAGGTCCTGAAAACGCTGCTCGGTCGCATCATCAAAGAGGAGACCGCGAACAAGATCACTCGACAACGGGATGATGTTGTGGCGCTTGAACCACGAACTCTTACCGGATCCGGGCAGCCCAATGGCTAGGACCACAGCTCCCTTTTTTGCTTTTGGAGCTTCCGCTTTCGGAGTTACTGGTTCTGGAGCTTCCGTTTCGGGAGTTTCGGGAACTGTCTCTGGGGCGTCGATTTCGGCGGCTTCACCTGTAGCAAGACCTGGCTGAATGGGAAGCTCGGGACCGGATGACAACGACTGCGCAGCTTTCTGCTGCTGGTCAGTGCG
The DNA here is from genome assembly GCF_059726255.1 of Koromonas humicola. Taxonomy (NCBI): domain Bacteria; kingdom Pseudomonadati; phylum Acidobacteriota; class Terriglobia; order Terriglobales; family Koromonadaceae; genus Koromonas; species Koromonas humicola. Next base: position 1,339,568 of record NZ_AP040873.1, on the reverse strand, counting down.
GTTACGTCCGCGACCGCCTCGGCCGCGGCGTCGGGAACGATCTCGGCGAACTGAAGGACGACCGGACATAGGCGGCTGCGTCTCTCCATCGAAGGGGTCTTTCTCTGGCTGGGCCTCGTAAACAGGTTCGGGCGGAGCATCCGGCGAAGCGTTTTCGCGGCCTTCGCCGGTCTTCGCCCAGTTAGCTTCGCGGTCAAGGAACGTCGGCTGTAAAGGAGCCAGTTCCTGAGGCTGTTCTTCAGACTTCTGCGGGTTGTTCTTCTGCTGATTGCGACGCTTCACGCGATCGCGCATCCATCTGCGCATAATGGACTTATACCACGTTCGACCACTTCCAAGCGAGTCCTACTCACACAACCTCAAACTCGTTCGGAGTCGCAAAATTGCTTCGGCACCGCACTCGTTCGACTTCGATTCGCGTGGATTTGCGTCGGACACGACGATCACGAATTACGAGGCGAGAGGCGGAATGAGTGCTGCGACATGGAATGCATGAGTTATTCCCGCTCACAGTTTGCCCCGACACAGATGGGGGTGCTAGCATTTCAAACGGCTGCAAGAAGGACGTCCGGAACTGCGCTATGGGACTGTCCTCTGCACTGTTCAAATGCCAGGAGGCAAGAATGGCAATCAAAGTTGGCATCAACGGATTCGGTCGCATTGGCCGCAATGTTTTCCGCGCATCTCTTAACGATCCAAACATTGAGATCGTCGCTGTAAACGATCTGACCAGCCCCGACACGCTGGCTCACCTTCTTAAGTACGACTCTATTCTCGGCAATCTTAAATCTGACATTAAGGCAGAAGGCGACTCGATCGTCGTCGATGGCAAGAAAGTCAAGGTCTTCGCGCAGAAGGACCCTGCACTGCTTGAATGGGACTCCCTTGGAGTTCAGGTCGTGGTCGAATCCACCGGCCGCTTCACCAATGCTGAGGACGCTAAGAAGCACCTGCGCGGCTCAGTGAAGAAGGTCATCATCTCCGCTCCGGCGAAGAACGAAGACATCACGATCGTGCTCGGCGTCAACCAGGACAAGTACGATCCGGCCAAGCACAACATCATTTCGAACGCATCCTGCACCACGAACTGCCTGGCTCCGGTTGCCAAGGTTCTGCAGGACAGCTTCGGAATTGTGAAGGGCTCCATGACCACCATTCACAGCTACACGAATGATCAGGTCATCTTGGACTTCCCGCACAAGGACCTCCGTCGCGCCCGCGCCGCTGCCCTGTCGATGATTCCTACCTCGACCGGCGCCGCAAAGGCCATCTATCTTGCGATCCCCGAACTGAAAGGCAAGCTGGACGGATTCGCCGTTCGCGTTCCGACTCCGAATGTCTCGGCCGTGGACCTGGTCTGTGAAGTGGGCCGCAACACCACAGTGGAGGAAGTCAACGCTGCTCTGAAGAAGGCCAGCGAGACCGCTCCGCTGAAGGGCTACCTGCACTACACCGAAGAAGAGCTTGTCTCCTCGGATTTCAAGGGCGACGCCGCTTCTTCGACGCTGGATGCCAAACTGACCCGCGTTCTTGGCGGCAACCTGGTGAAGACCTTCGCCTGGTACGACAACGAGTGGGGCTACAGCAACCGCGTAAAAGACCTCATCCTTTTCCTCGGCGAAAAGGGACTGTAATACCGGAAGGGGTTGGAGATCATGCTCCAGCCCCTTTCATACTTCCATAGCATTGTTCAAGTATCCGCAGTCAACGAAACACTCAGGTGCACGCCATGGCCAAGCTTTCGATCCGCGACCTGCAATTTAATAATCATAGAGTTTTGATGAGAGTGGATTTTAATGTTCCACTCGACAATGGCCGGGTTACGGACGACACACGTATCCGGGAGACGCTACCCACTATCGAATACGCTTTGCGTCACGGCGCAAAGCTCATCCTCGCATCCCACTTGGGCCGCCCGAAGGGCAAGCCCGATCCAAAATACAGTTTGAAGCCCGTTGCCGAACGTCTCCGCATTCTTCTGGATGAGCGGATGGGACGCGGCCAGAACGTAGGATTCTCTCCTGACTGCATCGGAATGCAAGCCACTGAGATGGCAAACCAACTCGAGCGCGGTCAGACCCTGCTTCTCGAGAACGTCCGCTATCACGCAGAAGAAGAGAAGAACGATCCGGAATTTGCCAAGCAGTTGGCAAGCCTAGCCGAGTTCTACGTCAATGACGCATTCGGCTCCGCTCACCGCGCGCACGCCAGCACTGAAGGTGTAACGCATTACATCCCAAAGAATGCCGCTGGCCTGCTGATGGAGAAGGAACTCGAGTACCTCGGCAAAGCGACCGAACATCCTGCCAAGCCGTTCCTGGCAATTCTCGGTGGCGCCAAGGTCAGCGACAAGATCGGCGTGATTCGTAACCTCCTGCCCAAGGTGGACGCACTCATCATCGGCGGCGGGATGGCTTACACGTTCTTGAAGGCCGAAGGTCAGGAAATCGGAAAGTCGTTGCTTGAAGCCGACAAGATCGATCTCGCCAAGGAACTGATCGCCGAAGCCAAGGCAAAAGGGGTTCGTCTGCTACTTCCGGTGGATCACGTCGTTGCCGACAAGTTCGACGCCTCGGCGACTCCCACCGTCATTGCAGAAGGTCAGGCGATTCCAGCCGACAAGATGGCGCTCGACATCGGTCCAGCTACGATCGAGAAGTTCGCCGAAGAGATCGCTACCGCACGCACAATCGTGTGGAACGGCCCCATGGGCGTCTTCGAATTCGACCAGTTCAGCAAGGGCACGACGAAAGTTGCTTCTGCCGTGGCTGACAATCCCGGAGCTACCTCGATTGTTGGCGGTGGAGACAGCGTAGCAGCCGTTCACAAGGCAGGTGTGGCCGACAAGATCACCCACATCTCCACCGGTGGCGGCGCGTCGCTCGAGTTCCTTGAAGGCAAGAAATTGCCCGGCGTGGAAGCCCTGACAGACAAATAGGTCACGCAAGTCGACTGTGAAAAACATCGTTCGGCTGGACCTCGGAGACGGTTCCCAGATCTTCTTCGAGGCCGGTGACATAACGAAACAGACCACCGACGCCATCGTCAATGCCGCAAACTCCAGTTTGATGGGAGGCGGTGGCGTCGATGGCGCCATCCATCGCGCCGGCGGTCCGGCGATCCTCGCAGAATGCAAAAAGATTGTCGCTCGCCAGGGGCATCTGCCTCCAGGCGAAGCCGTCCAGACCACAGGCGGCGCGATGAAAGCAGCCTTCGTGATCCACACCGTGGGGCCGATCTGGCAAGGCGGGATGCAAGGCGAAAGCGGCATCCTTGCCAGTGCCTATCGCAATTCCCTGAGACTGGCCGACCGGTTAGCACTTCAATCTGTGGCTTTCCCCGCTATCTCTACCGGAGTTTACGGATATCCCCCTGAAGCCGCCGCGGAGATTGCGGTTCGTACGGTTGTGAATGAGTTAGCAGAAGCGCGCAGCGTTCGCGAGGCACGCTTCGTATTGTTCAGTACTGATATGTTGTCGGTATTCATACAGGCTGCGAGGGAAGAACAGCAGCGGCGCAAAGCCTCTGACTGGAATTTCGCAACCATTGCAATTGAGTGATTCATTCTCTGAAAGACAACGAGGCGCTTATGAGCCGCAAAAAGATCATCGCAGCAAACTGGAAGATGTATAAGACCCCTGAACAGGCTCGCCAGTTCATGGAAGAATTCGTGCCGCTCGTGGCCGATCACACGCGTGACGAAATCGTGATCTGCCCACCTTTTGTGGACATTGCGGCCGTCGTCGAAAAAGCCAAGGGAACCAACATCGAAGTCGGCGCCCAGAATATCTACTGGGAAAAAGAAGGTGCATTCACCGCCGAGATCAGCGGTGAAATGCTCATCGGTGCCGGTTGCAAGTGGGTCATCATCGGACACTCCGAACGACGCCAGTACTTCGGCGAAACCGACGACACCGTAAATCGCCGTCTCAAAGTCGCATGCGAAGCCGGACTTACTCCTATCGTCTGCGTGGGCGAAGTAAAGGAAGAGCGCGAAGCCGGTGTGACCGAAGACGTTTTGCGCCGCCAGTGCACACGCGCATTCAGCGGAATTTCCGCCCGCAAAGCCGCCAAGATGGTTGTAGCCTACGAACCGGTGTGGGCTATCGGCACCGGACTGACCGCAACGCCTGAGATGGCAAACGACGCACACGTTCTTATCCGCCAGGAAGCGGCCAATGTCTTCGGCGAAGAGTTCGCGGGTCAACTCCGCATCCTCTACGGTGGCAGTGTGAAGCCCGAGAACGCACATGCCCTGCTGTCGCAGGAAGATGTCGACGGCGCTCTTGTTGGCGGAGCCAGCCTGAAGCCTGACTCTTTCACAAAGGTCGTGAACTGGTAGCTTATTGCCGGAATTCCGGCTGTGAAGGCAAATCGCAGCCGGAATTCCACAGCAATCTACCGCGAATAGCTGTCAGGGGCTTCCCAAGTACGCCGAGTTTGTTATACTCGAAATGCCTCAGTACACGTTCTTTGGAACCTGGATTGATCGTTGCAGCCCGAAGTCAATGCGGGCGCAGCGAGAGCTGTGCGGAAGTGGTGGAATTGGCAGACACACCATCTTGAGGGGGTGGCGCCGAAAGGCATGCGGGTTCAAGTCCCGCCTTCCGCACCATACGTCCTCCCCTGTGGAGTTGTACGTTCCAAACGTCCCGAGAAGGCAAGAGTTCAGATATCTCCGGTGTGTTTTCATCCATCGGGAAGGAATAGCATGCTACTCGTTCTGGTCACTATCGTTCACGTAATTGTTTGCCTGTTCCTGATCGCCGTCGTTCTGCTCCAAAGCGGCGCCAGTGCCGATCTTGCAGCCGCCTTCGGCGGTGGACTGGGCAGCCAGACGGCATTCGGACCGCGTGCGGGAGCCAACCTCCTGACCAAGCTCACCACTTGGGCCGCCATCATCTTCATGCTTACCTCATTCACGCTGGCTATCATGTCAGCCCGCAACACGGGAACCGGTGGTTCGGTCCTCGGCAATCAGAAGGCTGCTCCTACGCAGAGCGCTCCTGCAAAGTAAGATCAAAGTTCTTTCAAGACGAAATCCCCGCCCGAAGGCGGGGATTTTCTTTGCCATGAACACTTCCCTACTTCTGTAGAAACGGGTTCTGCTCGCGCTCCTCTCCTATCGTCGTCAACGGTCCGTGTCCGGGAACCACGATGACATCATCTGGAAGCTCCAGTACATGGGTGTGAAGCGAATGCAGAATCTTCTGATAGCTGCCGCCCGGGAGATCGGTTCTTCCGATGGACCCGGCGAATAACGTATCTCCGGCGATCAACTTCTTTTCCGGCTCGAAATAAACACAGAGCGACCCCTCGGTGTGTCCCGGAGTAAGAATCACGACGCCATTCAGCGAACCGGCCGAGACTTTCTGCCCTGCAATGGGACTGTCGTCGATCTCCACCCTGCCCGGGTTCTTCATTCCCAGCCATTGCGCTTGCATGGGCAGCATAGCTACAAGGTCCGAGTCGTTCTCGTTCAGCAGGATCGGTGCCCCGGTAGCCTTCTTCAGTTCCATAGCGCCGCCGATATGGTCGAGGTGCGCATGGGTAACAACGATCTGCTTCACCTTCAAACCATGCTGCGCCACAATTGCCAGAATCTCCGACACGTCCGCGCCGGGATCAATAACCATTGCTTCGTGCGAGGTCTCATCGCCGATGATCGAGCAATTGCACTGGAGTGGACCAACCGCGAGTATCTCGTGAATCATAGAGAGATGATATCCATCACCAACAAAGATTTCAAAATGTTCAGACGCCTCTATCCAATCTCCTGAGGACGCGCTCGATTCCCTCGCAGAACTCTGCTTCTGGCGCTATGAGGCTGACCACTAGAAAACCGAATCCAGGGAAGTCGAAGAAGTGTCCCGGATGCACGAGAACGCCGTCTGTCTCCATCAATTCAATCGCTAGATCCTCATCAGACTGAACGGCTGAGGTGCGCAGGACCGCATACCATCCAGCATCGAACGCAAGCCGGGTGGTCATCTTTGCTTCCTGGAGTCGGGAATCGAGTTCATGCAGATTGTGCTGCACTCTTTGGCAAAGTTGCCGCTGAATCCCGCCTCGCGTTTCCAGCAGTTCAGGAACCGCCCACTGCACCGGAGCGTTCGGAGAGAGATAAGTATCGGCGATCACGTCCAGACGTTCGAGAGCGGTTCTGACCAAGGCTTCAGGGCCGCCGGCTGCAATCCACGCCACTTTGATCTGCGGCAAGGCCGAAATTTTTGACAGCCCGCTAAGCGTGAATGTCAGGGCCTCGTTGTTCGCAGCAAAGCTCAGCGGGGCCTCGTCGTTCAGCCCATAATCGAGAAAAACCTCATCGGCCACAATCGCGAGTTGATGCTCCCGGCATAACGCGTTCAGCCGTTCCAATTCCCAAGTCTTCGTATAGTGCCCCGTGGGGTTGTTTGGATGCACCACCATAATGGCGCGCGAACGCGCAGTCATCGCTCGCCTCAGCGACTCAAACTCAATCTGCCAGCCGTGGTCATATACCAACTCATAAGGCACGAGTTCCACGTCCTGAATATCGGCCAGGAACTCAAAAAGCGGGTAGCTCGGAGAGGGGACCAGAACCTGATCTCCCGGGTCGCACAGCAGACGAAAGCAATAGGAATAAGCCTCGCTGGTGCTGACTGTCAGGATGATCTGTTCCGGCGATACGGCAATTCCACGCTGCGAATAGTAGCCAGCGACTGCTTCTCGTGCTGGTCGGATGCCCTTCGACGCGGGCTCATATTGCAGCGCATGGGGGTGTTGAAGCGAATGCAAGATGCGCTCCGTCTCAAAGCACAGCCCTACCGTCGTGGGATTCGAAGCCGTCAGGTCAAGCAGCGCCTTCCCGCTTCGGCGTGCCGCGTCGAGCGCCAGCGAAAAGCGGTTCGGCGCAAGGTTCCAGTTCGTTCTTGTTGCAAACATGCTTTATTGACGTTATCGCGCATGACTGCCATGGGCAAGCAAATCGAGCACTTCAGCTCTGCACACTGTATTATTGAGACAGGAACACACCCTTGCATAGCTGGACAATCCTGTGAACTCTCTGCTCCGTTTTTTCGAAGTTGAGGCTCGCGGCAGCAGTATTCGTCGTGAAATCCTTGCCGGAATCACCACGTTTACCACAATGGCGTACATCGTTGTGGTGAACCCCGCCATTCTGAAGACTGCCGGAATCCCTGTCGGACCGTCGATGACGGCCACGATTCTCGCCTCGGTCTTCGGATGCCTGCTGATGGGCTTCTACGCTAACCGGCCTTTCGCGATTGGCCCCTACATGGGCGAGAATGCATTCATCGCGTTCACGGTCTGCCTCGGCCTGGGACTTCGTTGGCAAACGGCACTCGCAGCGATCTTTCTCGCGGGCATCGCGTTCATATTGCTGACCGTTCTGCGCCTGCGGCAATGGCTTGTGGAGTCCATTCCCACTTCTCTGCGCTACAGCTTTGCCGTCGGCATTGGATTGTTTCTCACCTTTATTGGACTCAACACCACCGGAATCGTCCAGATCGGGGTGGTTGGTGCGCCGGTCAGGGCAGGAGCGCTTACCAGCGCTCCCGTGCTGGTCTCGATCTTCGGTTTCGTGCTGATTTCCGCTCTTGTGATCAAGAAGATACCGGGCGCGATCTTGATCGGAATCATTGTCACGGCGATCGTTGCATTCGCTACTGGCGTTGCTCCTTGGCCGCATGCAGTTCTCGGCGCGCCTTCCAGCGTAGCGCCTATCTTCGGCCAGCTTGATATTCGCGGAGCTTTGTCGCCCAAGTCGCTGCCCGTCGTGCTCATCATCTTCATCATGGCATTCGCCGATACGATGGGAACCCTTATCGGCTTGTCTGCTCGCGCGGGATTCCTGGACAAGAACGGCAATCTGCCCCAAATCGAGCGCCCGATGATGACTGATGCGATCAGCACTGCACTGGCCCCAATCCTCGGCACAACTACCACCGGAGCATTCGTCGAATCTGCGACGGGAATCGAAGCTGGCGGACGCACCGGAATCACCGCCATCGTTGTAGCGATAGGATTTGCGCTCTCGGCTTTTGCCGCGCCGTTCGTGGGCGCCATCCCTCCGCAGGCCTACGGCCCGGCGCTGATCATCGTTGGGCTGTTCATGCTCTCCCCGATCACGCAGATCGATTTCACCGACTACACCGAATCGATCCCGGCCTTTGCCGTAGTCTCGCTGATGTGCTTCACCTACAACATCGCGGTCGGCATTACGTCTGGATTCCTGCTTTATCCCTTCTGCAAGTTGCTAACAGGAAAGGCGCGCGAGCTTCATTCGGGATTGTGGATACTGGCAGCTCTATCGCTGCTGTTCTTCATCTTCTACCCGTATAAGTAGAGATCATTTTCCCGGTTTGAAATTCGGAACCGGCAAGTGCCGCGACAGAAAACAACCAATACATGCCGCGCATCAGAGTCACTGAAAGGTGAAAACGATGCGCGGATTTTTGTTTGGTTTTGTGATCGCCATTTTGCTTGCGGTGATAGCCGGATATATGTTCGTTCGCGGCGGCGGAGTTCAACTCGCGACCACAGCTCAACCGCTCCCGGGCGAAGCAAGAGCCGCAAAAATGGCTCTCAAGGCCAGCATAGGATCAGCAAAAGACCAGAAAGATCCACTTCCGCAATCGGACGAGAACATGATGGCCGGTGCTGCAATCTACAAACAGCAGTGTTCGGTTTGCCACGGAACTCCGCAGCAACCTCAAACCATGATTTCGAAAGGCATGTTCCCGAAGCCCCCGCAGCTACTCGAGAAAGATGACATGGTGACTGATGATCCTGAAGGTGTGACCTACTGGAAAGTAACGCATGGCATCCGGCTATCCGGAATGCCGGGATTTGTCAGCACGCTATCCGATGCGCAACGCTGGCAGGTAACCATGCTCGTTGCTCACGCGGATAAGCTTTCCCCTGTGGTGAAAGCAGCGCTAAACCAGAAATGATGGTCAGCGGCCTAATCCGCGCTCTCCAATTCCTCGCTGAGCGCTGCCCATTCATTCTCCAGATCCGACAGCAGAGTCCGCTTTTCGCCGAGCAAAGCTGAGAGGCGTTGCGTCTCTTCAACGCTGACAAAGCGGCTTAGCGACTCTTCGCATTCGGCAATGACGGATTCTGTTGCATTGACCTCTTCCTCCAACTTCGCCAGGCGATCCTCCATCTGTTTGCGCTTCATGGGATTGACGCGCCGTTTCGTTTCCACCGCTGGAGCCACGACAGGCTCGGCCACAGCCACCGCCGGCGCTCCAGTCGCAATGCCAATCGATGAACGCAGCGACTCGTCCAGCGCCTGCGCGCCGTTCTGCTTGCGCCACAAGTAGTCTTCGTAGTTGCCGGGATAGATGTTCACTTCCCCATCAGCAACTTCGAAAATCCGTGTCGCCAGGCGGTCGATGAAGTATCGGTCGTGCGATACGAAAACGCAGGTGCCAGTAAACTTCTGCAGCGCCTCGAGCAGTACGTCCTTCGCTCGAAGGTCGAGGTGGTTTGTTGGTTCATCCAGCAGAAGGAAATTCGATGGATGAAGCAGCATTCTAGCCAGCGCATAGCGATTTCGCTCGCCTCCGCTGAGCACGCCTATCTTCTTGAAAACATCATCTTCGCTGAACAGGAAGCTTCCAAGCAGGCTGCGCAGTTCCGTCTGCGATCGCGGCGCCACCATGTCGAGATCGTCGATCATGCGCGCCTCGGTATCGAGTTCTTTGTACTGATCCTGCGCGAAGTAATCGACCTCGACGTTGTGCCCCAGCGAGTAATCACCGCTTGAAACGGACTCAGTTTGCGCCAGCATCTTGATCATGGTCGATTTGCCGGCTCCGTTCACTCCGACCAGTGCGACCCGCTCTCCACGCTCAATCGTGAAGTTCACATTGTGAAGCACATGCTTGTCACCGTAACTCTTGCTGACGCCCTTGAACTCGGCAACGATTCGCCCGCTCGCCTTCGGCTGAGGGAAAGTGAAGTGGATTGTCTTCTCTTCCTCTGGCACTTCGATCCGCTCAATTTTTTCCAGTTCCTTGATGCGGCTTTGAACCTGCTTCGCTTTTGTTGCCTGATAGCGGAAACGCGAGATGAAGGCTTCCAGTTGTTCAATGCGCTCGCGCTGATTGTTGTACGCGGAAATCAGCGAATCGCGCCGTTGTTCCTTTTCCCGCAGATACTTGTCGTAATTGCCAGTATAGAAGTGAACACCCTTGTTCCATATCTCCACAATCTTCTTCACCGTAACGTCGAGGAAGTATCGATCGTGCGAAATCAGAACGTACGCGTAGGGATAATCGTTCAGATATCCCTCGAGCCAGTTACGCGTCTCGAGGTCCAGATGGTTTGTAGGTTCGTCGAGCAGCAACATGTTCGGCTTGGAAAGTAATAGCTTCGCCAGCGAAATTCGCATTTGCCAGCCGCCACTGAATTCTTCCGTCTGGCGCAGCCAATCACCTTTGCCGAATCCGAGTCCGGTCAGGACCGTGCCGACCTGCGATTCGAGACTGTAACCGTCGCGCGTGAGAAATTCGCTCTGCACGCGGTGGAAACGCTCGCTTACCTGCTCGTACTCAACGCCTGAAGGATCGATCTCGCTCATGCGGCGCGTCAAGTCTTCCAACTCGCGCTCCATCGCATGAACATCTTCAAATACCGACAAGCACTCGGCGAACACAGTTCGGCCACTCAGGTTCAGACCGTCCTGGGGCAGGTATCCCGCGCTCACGCCCTTGCCGCGGGTGATCGTGCCATAGTCGAGCGTTTCGAACTCAGCAATGATCTTGAGCAGGGTGGACTTCCCTGTCCCGTTGCCGCCAACCAGTCCTATCCGGTCCTGGGGGGTGATTAACCAATTCAGGTTTTCGAAAAGTAATTTGTGGCCGAATCGCTTGCCGGCACCCGTGAGCTGAATCATTCAGAAGTGGACCGCACTGTAAGATATCTCTTCAATTCTCTCACGGATGCGCAGTGGCATTCGCTTTCCGATGCTGCTCAATACGAAGACGCAGTTCCAGCGAGGTCTCAGCCTTCGCCTCCTCGGTTCGTCCCTGCGCAGACCTGATTCTGGCCAGCAGGCCGTGATATCCCGGCCCTGTGGGATCAAGACTCAAGGCGATATTCAGATACCGTTCCGCCTCGCCAACATTCTTGGTCTCGAACTCCACCTGCGCCAGTTTATACGCGGCTTCATTGCGATAAATGAAGGATTCTCCGCCCGGAAGCAGGGGGCCGTTGCCGGGATTCGTTAATTCCAGCACTTTCAGGAAGCCCGGTCGTGCCCGATCGTACTGCTTATCCGCCAGGAGAATGGCCGAGCGCGCCTCAAACAACTTCGCCGCGGAAGGATGGTATTGAATTGCCTCATCGAGCAGTTCGATTGCCTTGGGGACGTTCTTCTCCTCCTCGTAGATGAAGGCGAGTTGCAACTGCCCCTTCGCTTGCCGGGGAGCGATCTGGTTGACTCGGGTCCAGAGCGTCTTTTCGCAATCCCAGAAGCCCGTCTCGTGCCACGTCAAACCAGACCAGAGGGCAACAAGCCCCAGCGCCAGCGCGAGTCGCATTTTCGGCTGCAACGCCCCGAATCTCAGAATTGCCCACGCCACCAGCACGCAAAATGCGTAGCTGGGAAGGTACAAATACCGATCATGCTCGGAAACCATCACCGACAGTGCCACAGCAGGAGCGAGCGTCAGCACAAACCAAACGATCAAAAACGCTGCCGTATTTGATTTGCGCTTGTACCAACACCAGAAGATCGCAGCCATCAATAACAGTGCGCCTGTTCCCGGCAACACAAAGTTCCGAAACGTTGGCTGACGAAGGATGGTCACTGCATACTCGACACAAAGTCCCCATGGCGCAACCAGGTGGCGAACGTACCACCAGATCGCATACGGTGCGGTCCACAGGTTTGAGTACGTGTAGGTGGGGTGCACATATTCGGCCGTGGCGGCCGGAGGCTTGATGACCTGATGGCGAATTGCCATGTAAACGGCGCCCACAACGCTATACCACGGTAGAGCGACGAGCATCCGTGAGACCCGCTCGCCTCGCGGCGATTCAAGCCACAGGTAAACCGCGATCAGCGCCGGAATCACCAGCATCGTCTCTTTAGTGAAGATTGCGCAGGCAAATAGCAGTACCGAGAAGCCCAGCTTCGTTTTCGACTTCCTCGCGAAGAAATCCAGAAACGTCATTAGCGAGGCGAAAAAGAACAGTGCGCAAAGACCGTCAACGAGACTGCTTCCGATCCAGGCAACGCTCTCAACCTTCGTGGGATGCAGCCCGAACAACAATGCCGAAAACAGTGCTAACCGGTTGTCGTGCAGCAGGCGACGTCCGAACTCAAACGCAAGAATCACCACGCCCAAATGCACCAGAATGGCAAACAGGTGCAGCCATCCCGGCGCACCCCCGGTGAAGTACGACAGCAGGAATCCCCAGCACATCGCCAGAGGACGGTAGTACACAGAGTGCGCCGTTCCGTCCGAACCGAATATGTCATGGACAAAGAACTGCCCAATGTCCCTCAGCCGAGGGCTCCAGGAAGCTGGGATGTTATCGTCATACACGGTCGAGAAGGCCACCGTGCGCACATACAGCCCAAACAGCAGTATCAATGCCGTGCGCAGCAGCCAAGGCTCGGTCTGGAATAACGCCCAAAGTCGTGACCAGAGCGATCTAGTCGTAGGCTGCTCGGAGACAGACGTCTGCGTCTTATCTTCTGGTGCCGTTGAGAGTGACATGATTCAGGTGCAGTTTATCGCAGTAACTCGCGCTATTTGAAGCAGATTCGCTGTATATCTGCCGCCTCAGGGGTTACCTAAGCTGCAGTAATGGCGCGCTCAGGATATAATCAAGGGAGCATACCTGAGTTTTCGTTCATTCGCTTCGTCACAGAATCGTGCAACGGACTCGCGGCAGAGTTCCCTGCCTTATGCGCGCGCTCGCGCTGCGCCCCACAGAACACAGCTTGCACGAGCTGTTCAATTAAGGACTTAAGGTTTTGACCCAGATTCGCAATATTGCCATCATCGCCCACGTCGATCACGGAAAGACCACACTAGTTGATTCCATGCTGCGCCAGAGCGGCGTATTTCGCGCTAACCAGGAAGTGGTTGACCGCGTCATGGATTCGAACGACCTCGAACGTGAGCGAGGCATCACCATTCTTGCCAAAAACACAGCCGTGTTTTATCACGACCTCAAGATCAACATCGTCGACACGCCTGGCCACAGTGACTTCGGCGGTGAAGTCGAGCGTGCGCTAAAGATGGTGGACGGCGTCATGCTGCTGGTTGACGCCAGCGAAGGTCCCCTGCCGCAGACTCGCTACGTTCTGAGCAAGGCTCTTGAAGCCCATCTGCAGCCCATCGTCGTCATCAACAAGATCGACCGTCCTGATGCACGTGCTCAGGAAGTGCTGAATGAAGTTTACGATCTGTTCATCGATCTCGATGCCGAAGAGTCACAACTGGATTTTCCGGTTCTCTATACAAACGGCAAGCTCGGCACAGCAACCACCGATCCCGATGTTCCGGGCACGAATTTGCAGCCCCTGTTTGAGGCAATCGTAAATACGATTCCCGCACCTGCCGGAGACGCAAACGCCACGTTGCAGATCCTTGTGGCAAATCTCGATTACAGCGATTACCTCGGACGCCTTGCCATAGCTCGCGTCTTCAATGGCACGCTCCGCACGGGTGAAGAAGTCGGCATTGCCAAGCTCAACGGCGAAATCGAGAAGATAAAGATCACGAAGCTGTTCAGCTTCAGCGGCCTCAAGCGAACCGACATCACAGAAACCGAATTGGGAGACATTGTTGCCGTTGCGGGCGTTACTGGAATCACCATCGGCGAGACGATCACCAATCTCGAGACCCCGGATCCGCTGCCAACCATCCTGATCGACGAACCCACGATCGCAATGCAGTTCATGGTGAACACATCGCCCTTCAGCGGACGCGAAGGACAGTTCGTTACATCGCGCAACCTAGGCGAGCGACTCGAAAAGGAGTTGCTGACGAACGTCTCCATCCGCGTCGAGCAGACAGCTCCGGACACCTTCACCGTGATGGGTCGCGGCGAACTGCAACTCGCCATCCTGATCGAAATGATGCGTCGCGAAGGCTATGAAGTGGCTGTAGGCAAACCCGAGATTGTCACTCGCACCATCGATGGCAAGCTCATGGAGCCGGTCGAACTGCTCACCGTCGACATCCCGGAAGAGTTCATCGGCGTGGTCATCGAGAAACTCGGCATTCGCAAAGCTGAAATGCGCAAGATGCACAACCACGGCTACGGTCGCGTGCGGATCGAGTTCCGAGTCCCCAGCCGCGGCCTCATCGGTCTGCGTAGCGAAATGCTGACTGAAACTCGCGGCACTATCGTCATGAACTCGCTCTTCGACGGCTACACCGAGTGGCTGGGAGTCATTCCCCAACGCGCTGCGGGCGTAATCGTATCGGACCGCAACGGAACCACCACTCCTTACGCACTCAACGGTCTTGAGGAGCGTGGTGAACTGTTCGTCGGTCCGGGCGTGGAAGTCTACGAAGGCATGATCATCGGCCAGCATTCGCGAGAAAACGATATTGTCGTGAACGCTGTCCGCGAGAAGAAGCTGACAAACATGCGCGCTTCTACCGCTGACGATGCCATCCGCCTGATTCCTTTCCGCACACTGAACTTGGAGCAGAGTCTCGAGTTCATTGCCGACGACGAACTCGTCGAGGTCACGCCGAAATCGCTACGCCTGCGCAAGAAGATACTTCAGGCCAAGCAGCGTCCGCGCAAAGGAACCGAGCCCGTACCCACGGAAGCGTAGCTCGGAGCACCTCCAATCCTTTGAAAATCCCTCCCGAGCGAGGGATTTTCTATTTGGGAACACGAGAAAGTTTCTGGCTTGTTGTTCCCTGTAAAGCAGGCTTGCAGTTTAGAATGCCTTGGTCGTTTATTGCCGCATTGAGGGGATCACGAACGTGAAAACTTATTTCCGCCCGACGGTTCTTCGCGCCGCAGCACTTGGAATTTTGACGTTGTCGCTGATCGCCGGAGCTCACGCCCAGCAGCTCTCGCCCGTTCTCCAGAACGCAGTCGGAAAGTGGCAAGTGATCAATGACGAAGGCAAGCCCGGCGGCAAGGTCGAAACCTACCTGATGAATGGCAAGCTGTTCGGCAAGGTGATCGAACTAAAGCCCGGACGCAAGGCCGACGACGTATGCGAAAAGTGTTCTGGGGAACTCAAGAACAAGCCTCTTCTTGGCCTTCTCATCATTCGAAACTTCAAGCCTGAAGGCGACAACTGGGTCGGTGGGACTGTCGTTGATCCGGAAAACGGCAAGGAATACAAAGGCAAAATCTGGGCCGTCGGAAACAACAAGCTTTCGATGCGAGGTTTCGTTGGAATCTCGTTGCTAGGACGAACGCAGAACTGGGTGCGCCTGACGCCATAATGCGTCACGAATGCAACGGCCCTGCTTCGCGCGCTGGTTCCGGACGTTGCTGAATGAATCGCTCGCGCCGACTTTCGAGCAACACTCGAAGGATGTACAGCACCACTACGATGTTGATCAGGAGGATGACCATTTTCGTCCAATGGGGATGCGCTATCAGCGCAAAAACCTCAAATGGCAGATACACGGCACCGGAAATTACGGCAAACCACTCCGCCCATTGCCTCTGATACCACAGGCCATAGGCTTCCACCAATCTACCTGTCGAGTACACGAAACCGACTGATACTGCTGTCCAAATTCCACGTCCTGTCGTACGGTCGGCCACGTCATAGAACCAGTCTGCTACGCGAGAATCCGGATTCAACCGTAGCAGATCCACGATGTGGTCGACCACGCTATCCAGATCTTTGTGCAACAAAGAGAGCAGCACGACGCATAGAGCGATAACAGCTATGCCCTTCAACGCCTCGATACTTGCAACCGTACGCAAGCCGCATTTGTGGCTTGAGTTCTGCATTCCTTACTTCACCCTATTGCTTAAGTTAGATGAAGGCACCGTGTCCAATCTACACGACTGAACCTCAGTCTAAGCAAAAAAGAAACAATAACACCAACTCTGTCTGATCGCATGGCACTGCATACAACATGGCATCTCACGTGCTCATCCTAGGGGTTAGACGTATCACCTAGACTTTCCTTCAGGAGATTTTCCTAGAGCATGGCAACTGTCGAGCGACGCCCACTTCCATCCATGCCGGGCGTCAGCCCGTTTCTGCCTTGGACCGAGCGCCTCTTCGCAGCAGCAAACGCGCAGAGTGGACTAATTCTGACAGTGCAACTCGGTCTCTACTTCGCGGCCGCACTGGCATTGGCCGCTCTGAAACCATTCTGGTTCGACGAGATCATCACGCTCAACATTGCACGTCAGGGAAGCTTCCATGCCATCTGGAATCTTTTGACGCGCGCTGCCGATCCTAATCCGCCGTTATCGCATTTACTCACTCTCAGTTCGATTCGTTTGTTCGGAACAAGTGAGATCGCAGTTCGCCTACCAGCCATTTGCGCCGGAGCAGTCACAGTTTTCTGCATCTACGAATTTCTGGTTCGCCGGATTTCGCCTGTTTTCGCTGCCGTGGGAGTCTTCTTCTACATGACGACTCACGCTTTTGACTATCACTACGAGGCGCGGTCCTACTCGTTTCTTATCTGCTTTGCATCGCTCGCATTACTTTCCTGGCGTTGGACGCATGAATCGCGTCACAAACACGCGGCGGCCACATTGCTCGCTTTGTCGCTCGCCCTCGGCTTATCCTCGAACTACTACGGCGTGCTCGCATTCGTTCCTCTCGCTGCGGGAGAGTTTGTAGCCAGCTTGCAACGGCGCAAGATATTTTGGCGGGTGTGGGTCGCGCTTGCTGCCGGTGCTGTTCCGCTGCTCCTCTACTTACCCCTCGTGCACGCGGCTGTCGCGCGATTCTCTCCTTATGCCTGGAACAAGCCGTATCCCGAGTTCATGGGCGATGCTTACGCGCAGATGTTGGAAGCGAGCGTGTGGCTTGCGTTGGCGATTATTTATGCAATCTTCGTAGTTCTCGCATACGAGCGTTTGCAACTGGGTATCCGGCGTACATCGATTTTGCGAGCGCCTGAGTTTGTTGCCGTCACGCTGCTTGCAGGTTACCCAGTGCTGGGTTACTTGATGGCGATAGTTCGTGGCGGAATGATTAGTCCACGATTCGTCATTCCATTCTGCGTTGGTGTGTCGATCGCGTTTGCCATCGCCGCATTTAAGTTACTTGGCAAGAGTGCCACGGCAGCGCTGGCGTGCATTGTCGTTAGCTTCTGCTGGTTTGCATGTCGTGCGGGCAACATCGCTGGAGACTACAGCAATCAGCGGCAGGCGCTCGATCGTGTAATTTCAATGCTTCCAAAGGAAGGCACAATCCTAGTTCCTGATTCCCTGCTGGCCACACCGCTTCAACACTACGCGCCTCCGGAGCTCGCGAGTCGACTTGTGTTCCCGATGGATTTGAAATCAATCCGCAAATACAAGCGCGAAGATTCGCCCGAGCAGAATCTTGCGGCTGCACCCGAGATTTACTCAATCCCGATTGTGCCGCTCAGCAAACTTCTAGCGGCCGAGCCGACGTACTACGTGCTTGGGCCAGATGACAACTGGCTGCTGCAGCAACTTCGTGATGACGAAGTCCCTGCTCGACGCGTAAATATTGATTTCCGTTCACACGATCTCGGTGGGTTCACTCCACTAGCACATCGTGATGTGTCGTTGTTCAGAGTTGACAGCCTATACGCTGCAACTTACATTCCCTAGATAGCGTGATCACAAAATGAAGAAAACTGCCATCATCATCGGCGCCGGCCCGGCAGGACTCACCGCCGCGTACGAACTGCTAACCCGATCCGACATCCAGCCGATCGTGCTTGAAAAGAGCACGTATATGGGCGGCATTTCCCGCACCGTCGAGTACAAGGGGAACCGTATCGACATCGGTGGCCATCGCTTCTTCTCCAAGAGCGACCGCGTCATGAACTGGTGGCTCGAGCACATGCCGCTCGATGCGAACGGCGCCACGAACGCAGGCGAGCAGGTCATTCAGTATCAGAACAAGCAACGCTCCCTGCCTGCTGATACCCCCGTCGGCTCTGGCGACGAAACGATGCTGCTGCGCGAGCGCAAATCGCGCATTTACTTCCTGCGCAAGTTTTTCGAGTACCCGATCCAACTCAGCGCGCAGACACTTCGCAACCTTGGCCTTGTGCGGGTAATTCGGATTGGGTTCAGCTACGTATGGAACTCGCTGTTCCCACCAAAGCGTATCGAAAATCTCGAGCAGTTTTTTATCAGCCGTTTCGGCGGAGAGCTCTATCGCACATTCTTCCGCTCTTATACCGAAAAGGTCTGGGGTGTTCCCTGCGATCAGATAAGCGCGGAGTGGGGCGCACAGCGTGTGAAGGGCCTCTCAATCACGAAGACCATCGCGCATCATCTTCGTAAGCTGTTCAAGCCCAAGCAGGACCTTCGGCAGAAGGAAGTTGAGACTTCGCTCATCGAGCAGTTCATGTATCCGCGGCTTGGCCCAGGTCAGCTTTGGGAAATCGTCGCTCGCAAGGTGAACGCCATGGGCGGCGTCATTCAAACGGAATTCCAAGTGGACAGCATTCAGGTCGACGGCGATCGAGTTGTCAGCATTTCCGGCACGGACGCCGCAGGAAACAAGCAGACATTCAAAGGCGACTATTTCTTCTCGACCATGCCGATCAAAGAACTGGTTCACTCGCTCAGTGAACCCGCTCCGGCAAGTATCAAAGAAATCAGCGACGGTCTCCAATATCGCGATTTCGTCACTGTTGGCTTGCTTGTGAACAAGCTTGTGGTGAAGGACCCGACAACTCCGAACACGCTCATCAAAGACAACTGGATTTACATTCAGGAGCCCGAGGTGAGTGCGGGTCGTCTGCAAATCTTCAACAACTGGAGTCCGTATCTCGTGCGCGATCCCAACACGGTATGGATCGGGGTGGAATACTTCTGCTACCAGACTGATGATCTTTGGACGATGCCCGAGAAGGACATGGCCGCACTCGCCAGCCGCGAACTCGCTACCATCGGTATCATCAACCAGGCTGACGTGCTCGATGCGACCGTTCTCCGCATGCCGAAGACCTACCCGGCATACTTCGGGACTTATGAGCGCTTCGATGACCTTCGCGATTACCTGCTCCGCTACCAGAACCTGTTTCTTGTAGGCCGCAACGGCATGCACAAGTACAACAATCAGGATCACTCCATGCTGACGGCTATGACTGCGGTGGATAACATCCTGAGTGGACGACTCGATCAGTCCAATATCTGGGCCGTAAATACCGAGGCCGAGTATCACGAAGAAAAATCGACTCCTGACCGCAGCAAGGACATTGTTCGTCCTCACCAACCGGTGCACGAACCTGCTCCTGAAAGCGCTATTGATTCAACGAGTGGGATTTAAGATTATGATAGTAGGATGAAGGTTCTTGCGAGATTTATGTTGTCAGCGGCCGCGCCAGAGCACTTTCCCGCGCCCGATCTTCCGGAAATTGCTTTTCTCGGCCGCTCAAACGTTGGGAAATCCAGCCTCATCAATTCGCTGGTAAGCGCCAAGCTCGCGAAAACCAGTAACACTCCCGGACGCACTCAGACCATCAACTTTTTCGAGATTCGGTGGCCGGGTCGTCCGAGGCCGGAACTCGTCTTTGCCGATCTTCCGGGATACGGCTACGCTCGGGTTCCGAGAGCGATTACGCGCACCTGGCCGGAGTTTATCGAGCCGTACCTTGCTGAGCGATCCTGCCTGAGCCTCTGCCTCTGCCTGGTGGACGCAAACATCCCGCCGCAATCGTCAGACACGCACATGATCGACTACCTGCGGCAGACAAATCGTCCCATGCTGGTGGTTGCAACGAAGGCCGACCGTGTAGGCACACGCCTGCAAGCCTCGCTCAATGCGCTGAAGCAGGCACACGGTGTCGATTCTGTGCTTCCCTATTCAGCGAAAACTGGAATGGGGCAGGACGAACTGTGGAAGCGGCTTCGGGAAAGCGGACTCAAGGTCAGCGGTGAGACTGCCTAGTTTCGCTTGCACAACGTATTCTGAATTCCCAAGCTGCCGAAGGTCGATTTTACAAGTCATTGACTGACTTGCACTTACTTCTTTGCGGTTCAGAAATCGAATACTGACCTCGAACATCTGGATCCACGCCGCGAAATTGTAGTATCATATCCTCGTACTATGTCCTATCGATCTTGATATGGCCCGGGTAGATATCAGGCGGCGCACTAAGCAGAATCGTTTGATATCAGAAAACGATCTGCCCATCTGAAAGCCGGAAGTGCCCAGATCGAATCCAGCACGTGCAACATTGAACTTTGGGCTGTTGTTTCGCTCTCCCGGACGCTTCAATTTCATCGCAGAGGTAAAGACAACTCCATGGCAAAGAGAAGAGGCAATCCCAACTGGGGCAAACCCGAACCAATCGGCCCCGTAACCCCCACCATCACCGAATTCGAGCAGGTCGTCCGGGAGTTTAAGCTCACTCCGGACCAGTACCTCCGCTCCACTCGCCTTCGTGAGTGGGCGCGCAGAAATAAGAACTCGAAGTATATTCCTGAGCCACTCCTTGAAGCTTGGGGTTTCGAAATCGAGTCAACCCTGTAATGTGGGGAATTAAGACGGAAATAAGGCCGCTGACCTAGCGGCCTTTTGCATTTCAGCACAGGACTTCCAGTCCTCATTCGCATCCATTCGCTGCTCTCTCGATTGACGGGCATAGACCTAGAGTGCGATATTCAATTGTTACATTGCGATAAATCCAGTGCTACCAACTCTGGGCAGGGCCAGTCTTAGACCGACTACCAGTCCATAGGAGATTTCTCCTCAGCTATGCGCTTAATCCCGCGCGAAACTAAGTTCTTCGATCTCTTTGCCGATATGGCGAACAACTTAACTACCGGTGCTCGCCAGCTTCGGGATCTGCTCAATAATTATCAGGACGTTTCAGCCGGAGTCCAGAAGATCAAGGGCACCGAGCACAAGGGCGACGATATCGCCCACGCTGTTTTCGTCAAGTTGAACTCGTCCTTTATCACTCCCTTTGACCGTGAAGACATTCATCTTCTGGCCAGCTCTCTTGATGACGTGCTCGACTACATCAACGCCGCCGCCGATCGTCTCACGACGTACAAGATTCACAATCCTCCCGCAGCCGCAGCCGAACTGGCGACCATCATCCTGCGCCAAGCCGAGGAACTCGCCAAGGCCGTAGCTCTCATTGAAAAAGGCGATGCTCTGATTGAATACTGCGTCGAAGTAAATCGCCTCGAGAACGAGGCCGACGGCGTCAGCCGTGCAGCCATTGGCCGGCTCTTTGAAACCGAAACGGACCCTATTCAGCTCATCAAGCACAAGGAGCTGCTCGAAGTTTTGGAAATGGCCACAGACAAGGCCGAGGACGCAGCGAACGTGCTGGAAACCGTGGTACTCAAGAGCGCCTGAGTAACGGCTCACATCGCGGATGGGGCAGCGCCTCCGCTAGAGGTACGTCTTGGATACTGGATTATTACTGCTAGTTTTCACCTGTTTTGTGGCTCTGTCGTTTGATTTTATTAATGGATTTCACGACGCAGCTAACAGCATTGCTACCGTCGTTTCTACACGAGTTCTCTCTCCAAGATTGGCGGTAATCTGGGCGGCAGCCTTCAACTTCATTGCCGCCTTTATCTTTGGCATCGCAGTCGCGAAGACGATTTACGGTGGCATGATTCATATCAGCGCCGTCACCCAGTACGTCGTTCTCACCGGCCTGCTTGGTGCCATTGTGTGGGACCTTCTCACTTGGTGGTGGGGACTTCCGACATCATCCTCTCACGCGCTGATTGGTGCGTATGCGGGAGCGGCGATCTGCCGCACTGCCCTGCTGTCCGGCTGGCATGCGGCTCCTGCCATTCTCATCACAAAGGGCTGGATTCGGACGATCAGCTTCATCTTCATCTCGCCAATTGTCGGTCTTGTTGTTGGCTTTCTCCTGATGGTCCTGGTCTCCTGGATATTCCGCAGCAAGTCTCCAAGGCAGGTCGATACCCTGTTCCGCAAGCTCCAGTTACTCTCAGCCGCTTCTTATTCGCTTGGGCATGGCGGCAATGACGCGCAGAAGACAATGGGAATCATCGCCGGGGCTCTTTACTCCGCTCACTACATGTCTCAGTACGACGTCACCCACGACTGGGGACGCCTGCACTGGCCAATCATCATAATGGCCAACGGAGCGATTGCCGCAGGCACCTACTTTGGCGGATGGAAGATTGTTCATACGATGGGCAGCAAGATCACCAAACTCAAGCCTGTTGGTGGATTTTGCGCCGAAAGTGCTGGTGCCGTTACGCTCTTCACCACTGCTATCCTCGGAATCCCCGTCTCCACCACTCACACCATTACTGGAGCGATCGTTGGTGTAGGAACTACGCAGCGACTTTCGGCAGTTCGTTGGGGAGTTGCTACCCGAATCGTGTGGGCTTGGGTTCTTACAATTCCGGCTTCGGCCTTGGTTGCCGCAATATTCTTCTACCTGATCTACCTCGTGAATCCGGCAGCTTAGCCTTTTGTATTTGCAATAAAGAAGGGGAGCCGCGAGGGCTCCCCTTTTCGACCGCGGTGTAACGCCTTACCACACGTGGCAGGCATTCTCCCTTGCCATCGGCTTCCCTTTTTGACAACCGTACGCCTTGGCGAAATCCGGCTGATTGCTCAGCGGTAGGTTCACCCTGTAACGTGCGAGCGAATGCGGATTGGTCGTGATCTGCATACGTTCGATATCCGGACGAGCAGTTTCGCACCAGCTAAACGCATAGCTTGCGTAGAACCGCTGCCGTGCGGTGAGGCCGTCTTCCTCTGGCGTGTCGAGCGACTTGCCACGTGACTTGTACAGGTTCTCCAAGGCCATCATCGCCAAATGGATTCCGCCATTGTCAGCCGTGTCCTCGCCCTGCGTCAGCTTGCCGTTAGTCTTGGTCCCGAGTTCTGGCACGTCGTGGGTGTATTCCGAAGCAATGCAGTTTCCACGCTCGTCATAGGCTTTTGCATCCGCCGGAGTCCACCAGTCGTGCAGATTTCCCTTGGCATCAAACTTCCTGCCCTGATCGTCGAAGCCGTGAGTGATTTCGTGCCCGATAACCATTCCGATCGAGCCATAGTTCGCTGCATCGGACTGGTTCGCATTGAAGAACGGCAGTTGCAGGATACCCGCCGGGAAATTGATCGTGTTGTTCTGCGGATCGTTGTAGGCGTTGATGGTTGGCGGAGTCATCGCCCACTCCATCTTGTCCACTGGTTTGTTGATCTTGTTCAACTGGCGCCGCACCTCGAACGCGTTCGCCGAGTCGACATTCGCCAGGTAGTTATCAGGAACGACCTTCACAGAAGAGTAGTCGCGCCAGGTATCCGGATACCCGATCTTCTGAATCATGGCGTCCAGCTTCTCGACTGCCTGCTTCTTCGTCGGGTCCGCCATCCAGTCCAACTGCCCAATGTCCTGCTTCAGCGCGGTGCGAATACCGGTCATCAGTTCAACAGCCTTGGCCTTGCTCTCCGGCGGGAAAGCGACCTTGACGTACTCCTGTCCCAACGCCTCGCCCAGCCGAGCGTCTACGGACGCAACGCACCGACGCCACTGCGGGAGCATCTTCGGAGTTCCCTGCAAGGTGGTTCCAAAGAAGTCGAAATTCGCTTGCTCCATCTCGGGAGTGGTCTTGTTGGCCGAGGCGCGAATCGTCCACCAGCGCAGGTACGACTTCAGCTCATCCAGAGACCGCGTCTTGATCTGCTGATCCAGCGCAGGGAGGAACTCAAGCGTTGTCACGATGTAGAACGGCGGCGTGGGAGGATTCATCGCCTGTATGTATTCGTCGATATTGAACGACGGCATCGCGGCCCTGATCTGCGCTAGAGACTGCTTGTGATAGATCTTCACGGGGTCGCGACGATCTACGGCAGGCATCTGCGATTTTGCCAGTGCGCTCTCAATCTCGAACACAGCCGCAGCTTCCTTCTGCGCCTTGGCTTCGTCGTCGCCAGCCAGCTTGAACATGCGCACGAGATGCTTCTTATACTCCTCGCGAATCTTCTTCGAATTCTCGTCATCTCCGAGGTAGTATTCGCGCGAGGGCAGCGACAATCCAGCTTGATCAAAGCCTGCCACCATCTTGGACGAGTCTTCAAGGTCCTGCGTCGGCCCGAATCCAATCAGCGCAGTGCCCGTCTGGTTGTCGTCCCCTTCCCATGCCGGAATCAGGCCCTTGTGCAACCGCGCGAGGAGCTTGGGAAGCTCCTGCTTGCTCTTCATTCCATCGACGGGCTTCAACGCATCGGCCAGCCACTGCTTCCCTTTTTTGGCGCGCAGATCAAGATCCATGCAGCTCTTGTAGTAGTCACCCACAAGTTGCTCAGTACCCTTGGCCTTCGAATTGGCAGCGGCCTTCTCAAGGGTTTCGCGCAAGATTGTCTGATTCCATAGGTACAGAGGAGTGCCGGTGGACACGGCCGGAAGGTCACTCGGAATCGGATGTGCGGCCTGCCACTTTGAGCAAGCGTACTGATAGAAATCGACGCAAGGATCCTTCGATTTGTCCAACATTGACGCGTCAAACCGCTCCAGCTTCGGAGCAGCCTGGTTATCCGCGCTCGGCTTGGCTGCGGACGACTGCGCAAAACAGGCGCTAGCACCCAAAAGCACCAGGCACCCCATTCGGCTGAGATTTTTCTGCATGAGCACTCCAGATCGTTCTAAGGATTCAAATTGCAGTAGAGCCGATTCTACTCCCATCGGTGACTCGACTCTCCAGCAGATACGCTTTTGCATATCAAGGAGTTCCGTGAATTCGCCCCCTTGTTGAGGGACGTCAATATCTCAGGAAGTTCCGCGCAGCAGCTCAGATCCGCGACGCTTACCCAACAGGTTCGGAGTCCCTGCCCAAGATACGTAAGTGTGCAAATAGGATGTCCAAAGTTTCTCCACGCATAAAAAGGCCACGGCAGTTCGCGCCGTGGCCCCTCGTTTTCTTCTCTGCTCGTTTACTGTTTCTTCACTCGAATGTCGCGTCCAGTCATCTCCGGCGGCAGTTGTACGCCCAGAATACCCAACACGGTTGGTGAAATATCCTGCAAGGCACCATCCGGACGCAGCGTGAACTGATCAGCATTCTCGGCGACGTAGAGGAACGGCACCGGATTCGTGGTATGCGAAGTCAGCGGCCCTCCGGTTGCCGGATCGACCATCTCTTCCGCATTGCCGTGATCGGCCGTGACCAGCATCGCGCCACCCTTGCGCTTTATTGCCGCGTAGATTTCACCCAGGCAGGCGTCTACTGTTTCGACGGCCTTTACCGTTGGTTCAATCTTGCCCGAGTGACCAACCATGTCCGCGTTCGCGAAGTTCACGACCATCACGTCGAACGTGTTGTCTTCGATGTTCTTTACCACTTTCTGCGCGATCTCAGCTGCGCTCATCTCCGGCTTAAGGTCGTAGGTAGCCACCTTCGGAGACTGCACCAGAATGCGATCTTCACCTGCGAACGGCTTTTCTACGCCGCCGTTGAAGAAGAACGTCACGTGCGCATACTTCTCGGTCTCTGCCACGCGTAGATTTCGCATGTTCTGCGTGGCCATAACGTTGGCCAGAATGTTATTCAACCGCTCTGGCACGATCACCGTAGGCACTTTGAAACGAGCGTCATACTCTGTCATGCAGAGATAGTGCAGGTTCTTCGGCAGCTCATGAGACGGAATCTCAGCTTCCAGGCGATCCGCATCCGGCAGGTCGCGTCCGGCCTGCGGAGTAATGCCACTCTCTCTCGTCAGCACCTGGGTGATCTGGCGAGCGCGATCGGCCCGGAAATTGAAGTTGATGACAACGTCTTCATCGCGAATCGTGCCTACCGGCTCATGCTGCGCATCGACGCACACAAAGGGCACCACGAATTCGTCATACACGCCGCGGTTATACGACTCCTTAACGGCCTGCACCGGATCCGCCGTAGCTCCGCCCTCGGCCTTTCCGCGCACCATCGCGTCAAAAGCCTTGTGCTCACGATCCCACTTCTTATCGCGGTCCATCGCGTAGTAGCGTCCGCTGACACTGGCAATCTTGCCAACGCCATACTCACGCATCTTCTGCTGTAGCTGTTCAAGATATCCAGCAGCGGAATCCGGCGGAGTATCGCGCCCGTCGAGGAATGCATGGACAAATGCGCGCTCCACGCCACTCTGCTTCGCCATCTGCAGCAACGCATACAGATGGTTCTGGTGCGAGTGAACGCCACCATCGCTCAACAATCCAATGAAGTGCAAGCGGCGGCCGTTCTTCTGCGCTTCCTTCATCGCCGCCAGCAGCTGCGGATGCTTGAACAACTCACCGTTCTCGATCATCAGGTCGATTCGCGTGATGTCCATGTACACCACACGCCCGGCTCCGATGTTCAAATGCCCGACTTCACTATTGCCCATTTGCCCCGTAGGAAGCCCGACGAAACGTCCGCTGGTATGAACCAGCGTGTTTGGAAATTCACGGAGCAGCTTGTCGTAGGTTGGCTTGCGAGCCAGCGAAATGGCGTTGGTCTTCGACGGCGGAGCGTATCCCCAGCCATCTAGAATGATTAGAACCAGCGGTTTAGGTCGAGCCATGATCTATCAAACACTCCCGTCAACAGCGCACGATTCACTTCTGCTTGAGCGCTTCGGTTACTTGGACGCGTTGTCCTTTGTCGATGATTTGTCGTCCGCGGCTTTGGAATTTTGAGAAAGCTTCGGCTTGTCTTTGTTCACCTGGGCCTGGAAGTCTTCCAACTTTCTCTCTAGCTCGTCGCTGTACGCCTTCAGTTTCTGCTGTACTAGTTTTCCGCCGGCCTCGTTGGATTCACGAATGATTACAGGAACCTTCTCTAGAAGTCGCTTTCCGGATGGAGAACTGTAGAAATCGATCCCGGCCTGCACGTCTTCGGCGCTCAGGTTCTTCTAATAAACAGGAACCAAAGTGTCGGTGATCGACTCAAACGAGAACAGCGGTGTGGAGTCAAATACAGCGTCCAACTTCTTTAGCGTTGCCGCGTCCGAATCTGGATTCTTCTTCTGAAACGAATTGCGAGCAGACATTTTCAGCTTCGCCTGTGTGCTCTTGAGCGAAGCATCGATGCTCTCCTGAACGCCCATCGCCGACATCAGCTTCAACACCTGTGCGCGTGAAGGCGGAGTGCTGTCCAGCGCCACGGTCTGCGACTGCGCGACCGCGCAACCCAACATGAACAGCAGAGTTAAAAATGCAAATCTACGCCCCATCAACCTTCTCCTGAGAAGCTGTTCGTACTCGCAATCTTGTGCGGAAATGAGCATTGCTGGACTCGCCGCACACGTGTGCACGGCGAGTCCGAAATGACTTACTCCTGCTCGCCTGCCTTTTCCAGCAGTTCGCCAGAGTAGTTGAGGGCTCCGAGTCCCAGGAAGTTGGCACCCGATCCCAGTTCCTCTTCAATGCGGAGCAACTGGTTGTACTTCGCGATACGGTCGGTGCGGCTCGCCGAACCAGTCTTGATCTGGCCGGTTCCGGTCGCCACTGCGAGATCTGCGATGAAGGTGTCTTCGGATTCACCCGAACGATGCGACATGACGGCCGTGTAACCATTGCGCCGTGCCATTTCGATAGCTTCGAGCGTCTCCGTGATGGTACCGATCTGGTTGACCTTGATCAGGATCGAGTTGGCTACGCCGCTGTCAATGCCGCGCGCGAGGCGGGCAGTGTTCGTGACGAACAAATCATCACCCACGAGCTGAATCTTGCCACCCAATTCGTCGGTAAGCAGCTTCCAGCCTTCCCAGTCATCCTCGGCCAAGCCGTCTTCGATCGAAACGATGGGATACTGGCGCGCCCAGTCAGACCAGAACTTCACCATCTCTTCAGAGGTCTTCGTGGACTTGTCGCTCTTCTTGAACACGTACTTGCCGTTGTCGAAGAACTCGCTCGACGCCGGGTCGAGAGCAATCGCGATGTCGATGCCCGGCTTGTAACCGGCCTGCGTGATCGCTTCAAGAATCACTTCGATCGCTTCCTCGTTCGCCTTCAGCGAAGGAGCGAATCCGCCTTCATCACCTACCGCGGTGTTGTACCCTCTCTGCTTCAGCACATTCTTCAGCGCGTGGAAGGTCTCGGCGCCCCAGCGCAGTGCTTCGGAGAACGACGGCGCGCCAACTGGCATCGCCATGAATTCCTGGAAGTCAACATTGGAGTCTGCGTGTGCGCCGCCGTTGATGATGTTCATCATCGGAACCGGCAGAATCGTCGCATTCACGCCACCGAGGTAGCGATACAGCGGCAGATCATAGTGGTCGGCAGCGGCACGGGCAGCAGCCATGCTCACGGCAAGGATGGCGTTTGCGCCAAGCTTTTCCTTGTTGTCCGTGCCGTCCAGCTCGATCATCTCGGCATCGAGGTCGCTCTGGCGTGTGGCGTCCAGACCTTCGATGTGCGGACCGATGACGGTGTTTACGTTATCTACTGCCTTCTGCACGCCCTTGCCTAGATAGCGTGACTTATCTCCGTCCCGCAGTTCTACAGCTTCGTGTTCGCCAGTAGAAGCGCCGCTGGGAACGATTGCACGCCCCTTGGCTCCGCTGCTCAGAATAACTTCGGCTTCCACCGTAGGATTGCCACGTGAATCGAGTACTTCGCGCGCATGTACCAGATCGATCTCGGTCATAGATTCCTCTTCTTGTTTTTCGGGAGATAATTGCGGTTGCCGCCAACTGAGTTAACAATCGGCGACACAGATGTATAGGCGAGATTTAGGTAGTTCGCCAAACCAAGAAGAATTATATTCCACGGAAAGCCATCGCTCCGCACCCAGCCCTGAGTTTCGAAAATCAAAAGCGGCATCGCAGTCTTGGCAAAAACTCAGGACTTCCAGCCTATCTCGTAACTGCCTTGGTTCAATCGCGTTGCGCAACCAGCAAACAGGGCTCTACGCTCGTGCCGTGGGATGATTTTTCTGCTGCCCAGGAGTTCGTCAAATGAACAGTTTCCCCCGACTGCTTTGTCTGATCACGCTGACCAGCGCGGCCTTCGCGCAGGCGTCTAATCCCTCGTTCGTCACTGCTGATCCATCACTTGCCACCGAAGTCCAAACCGAAAAGCCATCTCCAATCGCCCCGGAGAGACAGCATCCTGATCTTCAGCCACGTACCACTGAAGCCACCGTACTCCCTGTAGCGACGGTGCTCCGCCTGAAGCTTGACCGCGCAGTTTCCACCGCAAGCGCCAAACCTGGCGAGCCCATAACAGGAACCCTAACGGCACCGGTTGTCGTAAACGGCCACACAGTTCTCCCCGCCGGCTCTGTTGTAAATTGCCGAGTCGAGCACGCCCATGGAGCACGCCGATTTTCCGGAAAACCTTCCATCACCATCAAGGCTCGAGGTACGCAACTGCCCAGTGGCGAGGAACTCAGCTTCACCGCATCCGTCGTCGATACAGCGCACCCTGATCAACTCGATGTGGACGAAGAAGGAAACGTACGCGGAGCTTCGCCGAATCCGCTTAACAAAATTGAAACGGCATCGCTCACCGGAGTAGGAGCCATTGCGGGTGGAGTGATCGCAGGTCCCGAAGGTCTCCTGATCGGCACCGCGAGCGGTGTTTTGGTTGCCGCGGGACACATCGTAGTCAAGCACCGAGAACTCACGTTGCCCATCGGCACCGAACTGATCTTCGAACTCGATGCCCCGTCTTCTTTACAATCCAGCCACTCAGGTATGCAATAGGGCTCAGGCAAAAAGAGTCTGATACTCACAAAGAAGTATCAGACTCTTCACAACTCCGACTTATCAGCAAATTAGAAGCGAATCACAGGTCCGGCCGTGACACGCAGGTTGTTGTTCGCCCCGCGATCGAAATAGATCTCATCGCCTATTTCAAACCGCATGCCGAACCATCCGGCAAAGAGTTCTAGTCCACCACCGGGATAGAACACTCCGTTCGTATCGCCATTCGGAATGCCTGTGATCTGGTTGCTCAACCTTTTGCTCGTCGAGAAGTTGATCAGTCCGCCCTTGGCGGTCACAAACGCACGGATTGGTCCCGAGGTGCCCACCTGCAGCTTCGGACCAAACATGAAGTGTGCCAAGCGAAGCGGGCTTCTCGAAACGGAAACGCCTGACGTCGAGAAGGACGTGTCAACGTTTTTCTCGAAATCATAGGCGCCCTCGGCCTCAAGTTGCACATTCGGATGCACGTTGAATCCGAGCCTGCCACCAAGCCCATAGAAGTTGGTATCAGCCGCATGATGCAATCGCGTGTAATTGAAGAAAGCGCCAATTTCAGCGTGATTGTATGTCGAGCTATTGTTGTCGAAGCGTTGAGCGAACGACGCAGGAACGAACGCACACAACGCCAGAGCCATCCCCAGTAGTTTGCGTTTCATGATGCTCTCTCCCCATCAACTTTCCATCCGCCCACACCGGAGATATGCTTCCGGGCAATTTAAATAAGGCGGTATGCTGACTGAATATGATGGTCGAAGCTCACCGGGGGTGGGCTATTTCGTCGTTATCAAATCTTGCGTTCAAAAATACTGAAGGTCATGAACCCCGCGTATTCCGCAGCTCTCAATGCTCTACCACGCCGTTTAGAGCTTCAAAGAACTCCGGGAACGAAACCGCAACAGCTTCCGCTCCGCCTATTGTTGTCTCCCCTTGGGCACGCAACGCAGTGATGGCGAAGGCCATAGCAATGCGATGATCGTCAAAGCTTTCAACCCTCGCTCCGTGCAGTTTCTGCCCACCTGGAATGCGCATTCCATCTTCAAATTCTTCCACTTCAGCGCCCATTGCGCGGAGGTTCCGCACGACCGCCTTGATGCGGTCGCTTTCCTTAACACGCAACTCAGCCGCATCTCTAATTTCGACACCATCCGTGCTATATGGAGCGATCGCCGCGATTGCGGGCAGTTCATCAATCAGTGCCGCGCTTTGTGCGCCGCTGATCGTGCCACCTTTGAACACGCCACCCTCGGCCTGCATTGTGCCGATCAGTTCTCCGTACTGATCCTCTATTTTCAGGAAGTTCACTTTCACTCCCATACCTGAGAGCACATCCAGCACAACCGAACGCGTCGGGTTCAGCAGCACTGAATCAATCACGAGACTGGAGCCCGGAAACAGCGCAGCAGCACAGAGGAAAAACGTTACAGACGACAAATCTCCTGGCACGTAGGCCTTGATTGACTTTAACTTCTGCCCTCCGCAAATGCTGACTCGGTCGCCATTCCGCTGAACTTCTCCGCCGAATGCCTTCACTGCCAACTCTGTGTGATCGCGTGTCCGAACCTTCTCGATCACGCTTGTCTCTCCATCGGCGAAAAGGCCAGCCAGCAGCACGCAGCTCTTTACTTGTGCGCTCGCCACAGGAGGCTCATACGTAACAGACTTCAGCCGAGTCCCATGTATGGTCAACGGTGCACATCCGTCGTGCGAGTCAATCTTTGCTCCCATCTGCTGAAGAGGCTCGATCACCCTCCGCATCGGGCGCTTGCTGAGGGAGGCATCTCCGATCATCACGCTTTCAAATAGCTGAGCCGCCAAAATGCCGCTGAGCATGCGCATCGTCGAGCCGCTGTTTCCGCAGTCTAGCGTGCGCGTCGGCGCCGACAGATTGCCGCCGACTCCATCCACTTCAACATGGTTCCCTTCGCGGCGAACGCGCGCGCCTAACGCTTCCATGCAAGAAAGGGTGCTTGCGCAGTCAGCCGAACTCGAGAAGTTTTCGAATTCAGAAGTGCCCTCGGCAATGCCCGCCAACATGGCATAGCGATGCGAAACTGACTTGTCGCCTGCGGTCCTCACACTGCCACGAACCTGTTTTGCTGCCCCGATTTTTACGTCCATCCTTGCCCTTTCCTGCACTTCACTGTTTAGGGTTGCCTGCGTACAAAGAAATATAAATGCTGTTTCCGCCTTGACACAGGCCAACTTCATCTATCCATCACTTCTCCAATGTTCACCGCATGAATTCAGCGGCTGGGCCCCCAAAACTGTCTTTCAGTTTAAGGAAGAAACAATGCAGCTCTTTCGCCTCGTCGCAGCGTTCCTGTTAATCTCCAGCATTTCCCTGCCAGCTCAAACTCTGGCCCAGCATTCCGGCGATGTCCAGAGAAGTATGTCATCTCAGGGACAGCCGACCTTCGGAGATAGCGGCATGGCCACGATCTCCGGGACGGTGCGCACCTTCGATGGCCACGCCGTTCCTAACGCAAGCATTGAAATCCGCGATAACTTGCGCGGAAGTCGAATGCTCGGAGCTACCACCGACGCGAGTGGTTCCTTCGTACTGTACAACGTTCCCCCTGGCGACTATGAAGTAGCTGCCACATCGGGCACGTCCGAAGCACGTGAGCGTCTGCGAGTGGACGCTACGCTGCACACATCAACAGTCGAGCTACGCCTTTCCAACAAAGCTGACAGCGAAGTGAAGACCGACAAGAATTCGACGGTGTCGGTGTCGCAGTACAAGGTGCCATCCAAAGCTCGGGCGGAATACGAAAAAGCGGTGCAGGAGATGGCAAAAGGCAAGAGTGATCGTGCGCTTGGAAAGGCGAACGCCGCCTTGAAAATCTTTCCAAATTTCGCCGAGGCTCTGACCCTGAGAGGTGTGCTCCTGGCTGGTGAAGGAAAAGACGACGCAGCCATAGCCGACTTAGAGCAAGCCATACACTGCGACAGCAAGTATCCCCTGTCCTACATTGTTCTAGGATCCTCGCTCAATAACCTTGGAAAGTTCGATCAATCGATTTTGATCTTGAACCAGGCCGAGCGGCTCGCACCCAATATGTGGCAGATATACTTCGAACTCGCTCGGGCCAACGTCGGTAAAGGTCAGTACTCAGACGCCCTCCGCGCCATCGATCGCGTTTCGGAAATGCAGGGCGGAGCGGAAAAACAAATGCCCGAAGTGCATCTTGTCCGCGCCTATGCTTTGGCTGGACTCACGCAGAATGCCAATGCGACTCAGGAGGCGGAAGCGTATTTGGCGCGAGATCCGAATGGCCGGGGCGCCAACGCAGCACACAAACTGATTGACAGCATGCAGGCCCCCACGATCAGTGCAAGCAAGTAGCGGGAGGAGTTGAGTGGATTGCATCCACTCAACTTCCATGCCTTTCCAGAAATTCTCTTACGATACGACCAACTTCCGATGGCTGCTCGAAAGGTGCGAAGTGGCCCGCTTTGGAGACAATTTTCAGTTCGGCTCCGCGAATGCCGCGCGCAATTCGCTCTAGCTCAGGAATTGGTGAAGCCGCGTCATGCTCGCCTCCGAGCACGAGCGCCGGGACGTCGATCTGGGACAGCGTTTCGAGGCTGTCGGCACGTTCCGCCATTCCACGCTGGATCGCCGCCATGCCCGCGGCTCCAGCATGTGCCATCGTTTGCTTCGCTGCATCCACCACATCGAGTCGCGAACTCAGTGTCACAGGAGACAACAACTTCGGCATGATTTGCTCAATTCCCCATGCAGGACCTCGCTGCAAGAGATCGTCTGCGTTCGTCAGACGTCCAACTCGTGCCTGTTCCGGATCGACTCCTGCCTTCGTGTCGGCAAAGACCAGCGCTTTCACTCTTTCGCGACAACGCCGCCAAAACTCAAACAGAACATAGCCGCCAACCGAACAACCAGCAAACACTGCGCGCCCAATATTCAGCTCATCGCAAAGCCGCTGCAGGTCATCGGCGAGCAACCCCATCTTGGTTGTGCCCTCACCCACTCCAGAGCGCCCTAGTCCGCGCAGGTCCGGGAGCACAAGCCGAAAACGTGACTCGAGGTATTCAGCTACGGGTAGCCAGAAGCTATGATCGGAAGGATACGGGTGCAGCATCACTACATCCGGTCCTTCTCCTCTGACTTCATAAAACAGATCGACGCCATCGCGCTTGAAAATCATGGCAACATTCTATTCCGCGAATGACCCCGGCGTGCCCCCACCGACAGGAATGCCGTTTCATACTGGGAGCAGCTCCAATCCGGGTTGCGCCTGAACTGTTGCTCTTTGCAAGATCGTGAGTTATTGGCAGGCACGTGGTAAACCTTGTCCGTGAGCACATGGACTCCAGCATTAACCGGCACAGATCCGCACACGATCACCAACAATGCCAACCACTACCAACGCTATATCGCGCGGCAGCCAATCCTCGATCGCGAACAGAAGACGATCGGCTACGAATTGCTGTTTCGCTCCGGCCCAGAGAATGTTTTCACCTGTGGCGACGGTGACGCTGCGACTTGCAACACCATCGATTTCTCAATGCTCTTCGGTGCCGCATCATTGACCGGAGGCCGTCCTGCATTTATCAACTGCACGCGAAATGTGCTCTTGCAAGACGTGATAACCCTTCTTCCACGAGATCGCGTCGTAGTCGAAATTCTGGAACACGTGACAGCCGACGAGCAGACTCTTGCAGCCTGCGATCGCCTGCGTCGAGCGGGATACAAGATTGTGCTCGACGACTTCGTCCCTACGCCAAACACGATTCGGTTGTTGCCCTTTGCCGATATGGTTAAGGTCGACTTCCTGGCAACGGATGCAGCTCGTCAGGCCGCGATCGCAGCCAATATGCAACGCCGCGGAGTGAAGCTGCTGGCTGAAAAGATTGAGACAAGCGGAAGTTTTCAGTTCGCCATGAAGCTGGGATACCACTATTTTCAGGGCTTCTTCTTCTGCAAACCTCAGACCTTAACGATGGTTGACGTTCCGGTCTCTAATTTCACCTACATCCATGTGCTCAGCATCGCCACACGCGACACGTATGAAGTAGATGAGTTGGAACGTGCCATTTTGCAGGAGCCTTCCCTTTGCTATCGCTTGCTGCGATATCTGAACTCAGCGGCATTCGGGCTCTTTCCCATTCGCTCCATTCGGCACGCACTCTCGATGCTTGGTCAAAACGACATCCGAAAATGGGTGTTGATCGTGGTCACCATCGCCGTCTCGTGCGATAGACCGAGCGAGTTGATCCTGAGTGCACTGACCCGCGCTCGCACCTGCGAACAACTGGCCACACTCACAGGAGAAGACAGCAATAGCGCATTCATGGTCGGGCTCATGTCGCTAATGGATGCCATCCTTGACAGTCCCATGGACACCGTCATTGCCCAACTTCCACTCGCACCTGAGTGCAAAGAAGCACTGCAAGGCAATACGACTGGCCTCGGCAGATTCCTTCGTCTCGCTGTGTGCTGCGAACGTGGGCTTTGGTCCGAGATTGCTGAAGTCTCGTGCGCAAGTACCTTGACCGAAGAGGCCATTTGGGATGCGCATCGAGAAGCATGCCGCTGGAGCGACGAAACGCTTCAGTCAAGTGAGCGCGAGAAGTAGAACTACTCCGAAGGTTCGCGCTTTGAGCGCGGCTCTTTGCCGGGAAGCGCAGCAGGGTTTTCGTGCGTGCGCTCGCGGAACCGTGCGCTCATGCCGCTCGCGAGTGAGACGGCCGATTCCCCAAAGCGATCGCGCAGCGCGTCTACAGCGTTCATCGCATTCTTCAACCTTGTTTCCTGAACACTGGCAAGCAAGTCCATTTGGCCGCTGCCTTCTTCCAACGAACTTGTCTGTACTCCGATCAACCGCACGGCGCGGCCCTTTTGCCAATTGGCGCGGAATAGCTCGCGAGCAATTTCCAGCACTTCGGCATCGAGTTGCGTGGAGCGTTCGAGCGTGCGTCCGCGAGTATAGGTGGAGAAGTCGGAATATCGCAGCTTGATCTGGACCTTGCGCGTATGAAGTTGGTGCTCGCGCAGACGGCGGCAGACCATCTCGGCAAGCCGCGCCAACATTGATTCCAACGCACCCTGGTTACTTTCGTCGCGATTGAATGTGTGTTCGTGGCTGATTGATTTCGGATCTTCGTCGGCCCCAACCTCCGCGTCATACCACCCGCCAGCATCGTGCCCTTGCGACTTCTCAATCAGCGTTGCGAGTCCTTCTCCGATCTGTCTGCCGAGTCTGGTTTCAGTGAGCGACGCGAGATCGCCAATCGTGCGCACGCCGTAGTTGCGCAAATGTTCTTCGGTGACCTTGCCCACTCCGGGCAACCGACGAACATCCAGAGGCGCTAAAAAGGCGGCTTCGAGACCGGGTAGGATGCGAAGCACACCATTCGGCTTGGCTTGGTCGCTGGCAACTTTGGCAACCACTCGGGCGCCGGCGATCCCGATGGAGCAGTTGAGCCGGGTCTCGCGCTTCATCGTTTCGTGCAGTGAATTCGCGGCCTTCATCGATGGCCCATGCAGCCGTTCGGTGCCGGTCATGTCCAGATACGCCTCGTCGATGGAGGCCATTTCAACGGCGGGAGTGAACTGCAGGAGAACGCGGCGCACCGCGGCCGATGACTCGCGATAGCGCTCGGGATGTCCTTCTAGAAACACGGCGTGGGGACACAGACGGGACGCTTCGCGTAGTGGCATAGCCGAATGGACACCATACTTCCGAGCCGCATAAGACGCGGCCGCGACGACACCTCGCTGATCAGCTCGTCCACCGACAACGACAGGTTTGCCCTTGAGCGAGGGATCGTAGAGTTCCTCGACCGAGACGAAAAACGCGTCCATATCGACATGGAAATAGGTGCGAAGCATAAAACCGGGCCGAGCTTGATTGTAGCCGAGACAGGGGAGGTCATTGACCACTTTGACAATCGTTTTTGAGGCAGCTTGTTACAACTTGAGTATTAAAAAGTCGGAGCGAGCAATGAATTAACAGAAAAGGCAACAGCCCACGTTAGAACTATTGCCTTTGAGGTCAATGGTGGTAGAAAAATGACCGCCTGAGGTCAGGCGGTCGAGGTGTGAACTTCGGAGACTACTTATTTTTTGTTGCGGCAGTTTTTTTCTGGTGGCCGCTCACGAGTTCGTCGGCAAGAGCGTCCGCGTGGTAAATCGTGCGGAGCGCCTCAACGATGGCGCGGGAATCGACGGATACGGCACGACCCTGACGGTCGTCATAGGCGAAATCCCACGGCAGCGATTGAATATTGCCGTCGAAAATGATACCGACGACTTCGCCCTTCTTGTCCACGGTCGGCGAACCGGAGTTGCCGCCGATGATGTCGGACGTATGAACGAAGTTCAGCGGAGTGCTCAGATTGAGCTTGCTCTTCGCTGCATCCCAGGTCTTCGGTAGTTCGAAGTCACCCTTGTTGCCATTGGCTGCGGCGTGTTCGTAGGCTCCGCCCATGTTGGTGTAGGGAGGAATCTGCTTACCGTTTTCCTCGTAGCCCTTGATGGTGCCGTAGCTGAGGCGAAGGGTGAAGGTTGCGTCGGGATAGGTGTTGGTGCCGAGCACGGCAAAGCGTGCTTTGGCGATCTTGGTGGAGTTAAGGCGAACGACAGCTTCGACCTTGTCATCCCACTCCTTGCGCATGTCGCGGGCGCGGGAATCAATGTCGCGCATGAGGACGATCAGCGGATCGGTGCTGGCCTGAACGGCAGCGGCTCCGCCCTCATATAGCTGCTTCCGAACGGCAGGATCATCGAGCTTGCTGCCATCGATGTAAGCCTGCGCGGCTTCAGCAGGAGTCTTTCCGTTGAGAGCGCGCTTGACGGTCGGGTCATCGGCTCCCAGCTTTTCCTGCATGTAAGCGAGCGACTCAGCGAGGGTCGCTACATCGAGATTGCGATAGACCGGAGCAGTGGAGAACAACTGCTGCTCAAGCGAAGGCAGGCGAGCATCGCTGAACTCACGCAGACGCTGAGCATTGGGCTTCTGCTTTTCGGCCGTGACGCGAACAAGTGTGCGGGCGAAGCGTGCCATCTCGGCGTTGAATCCCATGCCGCGCTCGACGAACGAGTAGGGGATGAAGATTTCGCGGCGTACCTGAACAGCCTTTGCAACCTCATCCCATGCAGGGCCGTACTCGGCCTTGAGCTTGGGATCGGCGGCAACAGCAGCGCGAAGCTTCTGCTCGGCCTGGGTCTTCTTGCCCATGAGTTCCTGATCATCAAGCCCGCCGCGACGTCCCTTGTAAGCCTTCAGCGAGTTCTCGACACCGAAGATGTCATCGCCAGCAACGCGAGCATTTTCGGCGGACCTTGCGGCAAAGTCGTGCAGCACCTTGTCACGGCGAGTAAGCAGATCGATTACGAATCCGGTCTGAACGTCCTTGAGGAAGTTCAGTTCGGCCATCGTGAGCAAGCGCTCAGTGCCACCGGGGTGTCCGGAGACGAATACCAGATCCCCAGCCTTGGTGCCAGTGGGCGACCACTTGAGGAAGTTCGTCAGGTGGACGGGCTTGTCGTTTTCGTACACGCGGAAGTAGGTGATGTCGAGGTCGTAGCGCGGGTACTCAAAGTTGTCGCGATCGCCACCGAAGAACGCCATCTGCGCCTCGGGCGCGAAGACAACGCGCACATCGGTGTACTTCTTGTACTTGTATAGGTTGTACATGCCGCCGGCGTAGAGGGTGACAACATCGCAGCGGAGGCCCGTCTTCTCGGAGCACTCTTTCTCGATGCCGGACATCTTCTCGCGCTGAGCCTGGGCGCCTTGAGCGTCGGTCATGCCGGGCTTCGCCGCATCATGAATGTCGGCTGTGACGTCCTGGATCTCGACGAGCACGTTCAGCTCGAGGTCAGGACACTTCCCTTCCTCTGCCTGCGTTTTGGCGTAGAAGCCATCCTTGATGAAGTCCTTCTTCTCGGTGGAAAGCTGCTGGAGACATACGCGTCCGACGTGATGGTTGGTGAAAGCCAATCCATCTTCGGAGACGAAGGAACCGGAACCACCATTGTTGAAGCGCACGGAGCCGAGGCGAAGGTGATCGAGCCAGGACTGCGTGACAGCGAAATTGTGGTCCTTCTTGATCTGGTCTTTTGGCGCCTTGTTGAAGAGCCACATGCCTTCATCGGCAGCGGAGAACGCGACGAGACTGCATAGCAATGCCCCAACGGCACAGATGCGACGTTTCATATCCAACTCCTGAGATGAATCAGCAAACGGATCATCATATCAGGAGTGGTCAAGTTGGCAATGTGAGATTGCACGAACCTGCGGTGGAGATCTAACAGTGGGAATAGGAACATCAGGACTGGTTATTGGTGACATGGGTCGGCGTTGTGATGGAAGCGGCGGCTGGGATCCTTCGGCTTCGCCTCAGGATGACTCTCCTGTCTGAGGCGACCGTGACGCGAAAAAAGGAGCGGCCGGTTGGCCGCTCCGAGTGGAACGTTGTTGCGATTCGGTTATTTGCCCGCGTAGCTTGAGAGCACCTTCATGTAGTTGGCGCGCTGGAAAGCTTTCGGGTTTGGGACGTTGCGTTGGCTCATGCTGCCCTGCATTTGCTGGATGCTTGCGTATTCATGCTTGTCGAGCCAGGATTCCAGCTGATTGCGCAGGGGGCGCAGGTAGCCAATTCCGTTCTGAAGCAGAGCCGAAGCAAGCATCGTGATCTTGGCCCCAGCCATCATCGACTTCACTACGTCTTCGGCGGTGTGGACGCCTCCGGTGATGGCGATGTCGGCCGAGATGTGGCCGTGAAGCATGGCCGCCCAGTGCAGACGCAGCAGAAGTTCGCTGCTATTCGACAGGGTCAGTGCGGGCTTGACTTCAAGCGCTTCCAGGTCGAAGTCCGGCTGGTAGAAGCGATTGAAGATCACGATGGCGTTCGCTCCAGCGGCTTCAAGGCGCTGTGCCATGTTACCGAAAGAGCTGAACTGGGAGCCGACCTTCACCGCGACAGGAATCGTTACGGTGCTGCGGATCTGGGTGACGAGGTCGAGGTAGAGCTTTTCGATCTCTTCCGAGCCAGCCAAGGGATCAGCGGGAACGAAGTAAACGTTGAGCTCGATGGCATCGGCACCGGCCTGCTGCATTTCGCGAGCGTAGCTGACCCAGCCGCCGCGGGAGACGCCGTTGAGAGATGCAATGACGGGAATCTCCAGCGTCTGCTTGGCCTGGCGGATGTGTTCGAGGTAGCCGTCAGGCGAGAGGTTGTAGTTGTGGAGATCGGGGTACATCGAAGTGCTTTCGGCACCGATCTCCGTGCCTTCCCAGAGGAAACGGTCGAGTTCGTTGGACTCGATGTTGATCTGCTCCTCGAAGAGCGAGTGCAGGACCACAGCCGAGGCTCCGGTATCCTCCATCTGCCGAAGATTAGCAATCTCCTTCGACAGAGGCGAGGCGGAGGCAACGAGCGGATTGCGCAGCTTGAATCCGAGATATTGAGTCGTCAGATCAATCATTACTGTCCTCCCTTTGCAGCGGCGGCAGCAGCGGCTTTTTCGGCAACGGCTGCGCTGGCCTTCTCAGCTAATGCTTCGTAGCGCTTCCAACGATCGTTCACATCCTGCTGACCAAGCGCGAGCAGCTCTTTCGCTGCTGCGGGATTGGATTGGCGCAGCATGGTGTAACGCGTCTCGTTATAGATGTACTGCTCGAGTGGAATGCTCGGGGCCTTGCTGTCGAGCACGAAGTTGGGCTGACCGGCAGGAGCTTCGGGGTTATAGCGGAACAGCGGCCAGTGACCACAGGCCACGGCAGCCTTTTGCTGATCGAGTCCGTGAACCAGATCGTAGCCGTGCGCGATGCAGTGGCTGTAGGCAAGGATGAGCGATGGGCCGTCGAAGGCTTCGGCCTCATTGAATGCCTTGAGCGTTTGCATATCGCTGGAACCCATAGCGACGCGTGCGACATAAGCCGGATAGCTCATCGCGATGAGTGCGAGGTCCTTCTTGGGTCGGCTCTTGCCACCGGCAGCGAACTTGGCTACGGCGCCACGCGGAGTGGACTTGGACATCTGTCCGCCCGTGTTGGAGTACACCTCGGTGTCGAGGACCAGCACATTGACGTTACGTCCGGAGGCCATGATGTGATCGAGGCCGCCGTAACCGATGTCATAAGCCCAACCGTCGCCACCGACGATCCAGACCGCTTTCTGCACGAGGTTGTCAGCAACATCGAGCAGAGCGCGTGCTTCAGGAGCATCGATTCCGGCGATCAGCTTCTTGAGTTCGGCAACGCGAGCGCGCTGGGCGGCAAGATTTGCTTCACCCTTCTGGTCGGCGTGCAGGATGGCTTTGATCAGTTCCTCGGGCAGCTTGGCAGAGAGGCGAACCAATAGCTCACGAGCGTAGTCAGAGTTCTTATCGAGAGAGAGGCGCAGACCGAGACCGAATTCGGCGTTGTCCTCAAACAGCGAGTTGGACCATGCGATACCGCGTCCGTCCTTATTGAAGGTGTAGGGCGTGGTGGGC
Source organism: Koromonas humicola (assembly GCF_059726255.1). NCBI lineage: Bacteria > Pseudomonadati > Acidobacteriota > Terriglobia > Terriglobales > Koromonadaceae > Koromonas > Koromonas humicola. Next base: position 1,298,295 of record NZ_AP040873.1, on the reverse strand, counting down.
AGGTTGCCGCCGTAGATGGACGAGCATCCGGTGGCGTTGGCGATGACCGTGCGGTCGCCGTAGAGCTGCGAGAGCAGCTTGATGTACGGGGTTTCGCCGCATCCGGAGCAAGCGCCAGAGAACTCAAACAACGGCTGCAGAAGTTGAACATCCTTGACCTGCGTGGTGGAGAGCTTGTCGCGCTGAACCTCGGGCAGGGTGAGGAAGTAGTCCCAGTTACGAGCTTCGCGTTCGCGGATCTCGGGCTGGGGCACCATGTTGATGGCCTTGTGCTTCACTTCGGTCTTGGACTTGACCGGGCAGGCTTCGACGCAGAGAGCGCAACCGGTGCAATCCTCGGGAGCGACCTGGAGAGTGTACTTGTAGCCTTCAAATCCCTTCCACTTGGGAGCGGCGGACTTGAAAGTCTCAGGCGCGGAGGCGAGCAGATCGCTGGGATAGAGCTTGGCGCGGATGACAGCGTGCGGGCAGACGAGAACGCACTTGCCGCACTGGATGCAGAGCGACTCATCCCAGGCAGGAACTTCGAGAGCAATGTTGCGCTTCTCCCATTGCGCGGTGCCGGTGGGATAAGTTCCATCGACAGGAAGCTTGCTGACCGGAAGATCGTCGCCTGCTCCGAAGATCATGGGAGCAAGAACATCCTGCACAAATTCGGGAGCCTGAGCGGGCACTGGAGGACGAAGCTCGTAAGCGCTGTTGGCAGCCGCTGGAACTTCGACACGATGCAGGTGCTCAAGTGTGGAATCGACGGCAGCATAGTTCTTCTGCACGACAGCTTCGCCGCGCTTGCCGTAGGTCTTCTTGATGGCCTTCTTGATGGCGGCAATGGCCTCCTCGCGCTCGAGGACGCCGCTGATGGCAAAGAAGCAGGTCTGCATGATGGTGTTGATGCGCTGGCCCATTCCAGTTTCCTTGGCCACGCTGTAACCATCGATGACGTAGAACTTCAGCTTCTTGTTGATGATCTGCTGCTGCACGGGGCGAGGTAGATGCTCCCAAACCTCATCCTTGCCGAACTGGCTGTTTAGCAGGAAGACCGCACCTTCGTCGGCGTGCTTGAGAACATCGATGCGCTCCAGGAACGAGAACTGGTGGCAGGCGACAAAATTTGCACGCGAGATGAGATAGCTGGAGTGGATCGGCTTAGGGCCGAAACGCAGGTGCGAAGTCGTGATGGAGCCGGACTTCTTGGAGTCGTAAACGAAGTAGCCCTGCGCGTAATTGTCAGTGTCTTCGCCGATGATCTTGATCGAGTTCTTGTTCGCACCGACTGTGCCGTCAGCGCCTAGTCCGTAGAACAGAGCGCGAACGGTCTTGGGATCTTCGGTGGAGAACTTGGGATCGAACGGCAGTGAAGTGTGCGAAACATCGTCGTTGATGCCGATGGTGAAGTGATTGCGCGGAGTGGACTGCGCAAGATTGTCGTAGACGGCTTTGACCATCGCAGGAGTGAATTCCTTCGACGACAGACCATAGCGGCCACCAACGATGCGCGGCAGAGCGGAGAGCTTTCCGGCGGCAACGGATTCGGCCAGCGCAGTAACGATTTCCTGATACAGCGGTTCGCCGATGGAGCCGGGTTCCTTGGTGCGATCGAGAACGGCGATGGTGCGAGCGGTGGCAGGAAGCGCAGCGAGGAAATGCTCGGGAGAGAACGGACGGAAGAGGCGAATCTTTACGACGCCAACCTTTTCGCCGGACTGGAGCAGCTTGTTTACAGTCTCCTCGACGATGTCGCAACCGGATCCCATAAGGATGATGACGCGCTCGGCATCGGGTGCGCCGTAGTATTCGTAAAGCTTGTACTGGCGTCCTACGACTTCGGCGAAGCGATCCATCGCTTTCTGCAGGATGGCGGGAACGGCTTCGTAGTAGGGGTTCACGGTTTCGCGCGCCTGGAAGTAAACATCAGGATTCTGCGCGGTGCCGCGGAGGATCGGACGATCAGGCGACAACGAGCGGGCGCGGTGCTGGCGGACAGCATCCTCGGGAATCATGGCGCGCATGTCGTCAAGCGTGAGCTGTTCGATCTTGGTGACTTCGTGCGAGGTGCGGAATCCATCGAAGAAGTGGACGAAGGGCACGCGCGACGCAAGAGTTGCGGCCTGCGCGATGAGAGCGGTGTCCATGACCTCCTGCACGTTATTGGAGGCGAGCATAGCCCAGCCGGTCTGACGCACAGCCATTACGTCCTGATGGTCACCGAAAATGGACAGTCCCTGGGCCGCGATGGAGCGGGCAGCAACATGAATGACGCAGGAGGTAAGTTCGCCCGCGATCTTATACATGTTTGGGATCATGAGCAGGAGGCCCTGCGAGGACGTAAACGTGGTGGCGAGGCTGCCACCCTGCAAGGCGCCGTGCAGCGCCCCGATGGCACCGCCTTCGCTCTGCATTTCCATGATTTGGGGGACCGAACCCCATATATTTGGCTTGCCGTCCGAGGACCACTGATCGCTGAACTCGCCCATTGGAGACGATGGAGTAATTGGATAGATGGCGATTACTTCGTTGGTTTTGTGCGCGACATAGGCGGCTGCTTCATTACCGTCTAAGGTCACTTTGATCCGATTCATAAATCGGCCCTCCATGGAATAAGCGGAGACGCACCCGTCGGGACCGCTCCCTGACAGCAGTACATATGAATGCGCTATATCCCCACCATCTGCATTGCACTACCGGAAACAGAAATAGGCTGTGATTTAACTCACATCGGCAGGTGAGAATTTTCTGAGGAACCTAGCGCAGGGCCAACTCGGGAGGGCAGCTCTGAATTGGGTACGCTGGTACGCAACACTGGCCCTGAAAGGCGCATCAGTTTCCGACGGATAGAAGGAACCGCGCCGCCTCGTCCTGATGCCAACTGGCTGCGCGCAAAGTGTGCCAGCCGGCCCCAAACCCTTATCGCAGGAAGTTGGAGAGGACAAACACCATGAGAAAACTCCTAGGGTTCATGCTGCTGTTGCCGATGTTTGCAATCGCCCAGAACGGAATTGACGGCACCTGGCGAATCGATCTGAACAAGACAAAAGTCGATCAAAAACCGCAGGTATATGAGTTCAAGAATGGCATGTATAGCTGCCAGACGTGCGATCCGAAAGTGAACATCAAAGCCGACGGCTCTCCGCAGAAAGTTGAAGGCTCACCTTATGTCGATAGCGAGCAGGTGAAGATCGTGAACAACAACACGGTCGAGCGCGTGGGCATGCGAGGCGGGAAGATCGTATTCCGCGACACGCTGACAGTTTCGGATGACGGCAAGAAGATGGTGCAAAAGTACGAAGGGCATCCGATGGGAAGCGACCAGGCGGTGACGGCCACGGGATACTACTCAAGAGTAGGCGAACCGGAACAGGGAGCGAATATGGTTTCGGGTTCGTGGAGAACTGACCGCTTTGACTCGGTTTCAGACAATGGGCTGACCTTTAGCTATCAATTGACCGGCGACGGAGTGAATTACAAAGCCAAGACCGGCGAGAACTACAACGCGAAATTCGATGGCAAAGATTATCCGTTCCACGGCGATCCGGGGACGACTTCGGTTTCGCTGAAGAAGGTGGACGACCACACGTTTGTTGAGACCTACAAGCGGAATGGCCAAGTCACGGGCACATCCAAGATCACGCTCAATCCGGATGCCAAGTCCATGACCATCGTGAGTCAGGACAATCGCCGCGGGACGACTGATACTTGGGTTGCAGAAAAGCAGCAGAGTCAGGAAGCGGCTAAGTGAAGTTGATTTGCGGTGTCGCCTGAAAGTATAGGTAGCGTGAAACAATCCCAGAGTTGGAAAAGCGCCAACTCTGGGCCACCCGGTTCATTGTTTCGCGGCAATCCAGCGATCGATTCGGGACTCGAGCATGTCGAGGGGGAGGCTGCCGGCGCTGAGGACTTCGTCGTGGAAGGATTTGAGGTCGAAGCGGGGGCCGAGTTTTTGTTGGGCGCGGTCGCGGAGTTCGCTAATCTTGAGTTGTCCGATTTTGTAGCTGAGGCTCTGGGCAGGCCAAGCGATGTAGCGATCGACTTCGGATTGGATGGTGGGCTCATCGCCTCCGGCACCACTCTGACGAAAATAAGCGACGGCTTGATCGCGGGTCCATCCCTGGGAGTGTATGCCGGTATCGACAACAAGGCGGACGGCACGCATTAGCTCCGCGTTGAGGCGTCCGTAATCGGAAGCAGGGTCGCGGAAAAATCCAATCTCTTTGCCGAGCGCTTCGGCGTAGACGGCCCATCCTTCAGCATAGGCGTTGTAGATGGCGTGGCGACGGAACTCGGGCACGTCTTTGATCTTCTGCTGTATCGATATTTGTAAATGATGGCCGGGAATGCCTTCGTGGTAGGCGATGGTCTCATCGCTGAGCAGTTTGCGGCGTTCGTAATTGGAAGTGGCGACGACGACGCGCGCGGGGCGGCTGCCATCGGCGGTTCCGGGGACGTAGTGGGTGGCGTTGCCGGGCTGTGAGGGTGGAACGCCTTCAACGGTGAGTGGTGAGGAGGGGAAGACGCCGAAGAGTTCGGGCAGGTGCGGCTGCATTTGCGAGACGTAGTGGCGAAAGTCGGCGACGATCTGATCGGCGCTGTGCGGGATGTACTTGGGATCGCTATTGAGTGCGGTGCGAAGGGCGGCGAGGTCGGGGTATCCGGCGTGGTGAGCCAGGTCAGTAAGCAGGCCGTTGATGCGTTCGACTTCGCGTAGACCGAGGGCGTGAATCTCCTCGGGAGTCATGTTGGTAGTGGTCTGCTTGCGAATGGCGTTCTGGTAGCGGCGGGCGCCATCGGGCAGGCTGCTGAGTCCGATGGCAGTGCGGACGTGGGGAGCGTATTCCTTGGCAACGAAGTCGGCGAAGCGCTGGTATGCCGGGAGAACTTCGGCGGAGACCGCTTGGTTGATCTGATCGGTGAGGCGCTTCTGGTCGGCAGCAGAGATGGACCAGGGAAACTTCTTGGTCGGGCTCAGAAAAGGATTGTCGGCGACGGTGCCTTGGCACTGCGCAGGAATCTTTTCCAGCAGGAAGCGCGGCGGCATGAGTGCATCCTTCTCTCCCTGACGCAGCACGGCGATGTATTGATCGAAGGCGTGCGGGATTTGATGGAGGCGGGCGATGTAGTCCTCGTAATGCTGCAAGGAATCGAGAGGCACGGAATTGGGCAGGTCGGCAAGTTCGGTGTGAATGCCGTGCATTTGGGACAGCGGCATCTCGTATTCCTTGAGTGCGTAGTCGGCAAGGCGCTGGTCGAGAATGGAGAGCAGGAGATCGTGGGACAGGCGGTCCTGCTCGGGGAACCCTTCGGTGGAGATGGCTTGGAGGCGGGCTCGGAACTTGCGGTCAGCAGTATTCTGCTCAGCGGCGGAGGCGAGGGAGTAGTCATCCACACGCGAGTTGTAACGAAGGTCTCCGTAGGCGGTTGCGGACTCTGGAGAGAACTGCATGTCGGAATCCCATTGCTGCTTGAAGAGTTCAGATTGCGCGGCAAGGCGCGACTGGAGGGATTTGCTTGATGCGCGGCGCGACGGCTGTGCCGAAGTCGGGACGATGGAGGTGGTGAAGAACAGGGATGCAACGCAAATGAGGGTCGGCACTCGAGACGGGATCAAGCTCATGCGATTTCTACTCACCTCTCCATTGCTAAGTCAGACGTTGAGAATGACCGTGCATTGTACATCGCACGGATGAAAATCCTGTACAGAGCAAAGCCAATGCAACCACCCCACCCAAGCGGAGCTTGGATGGGGCACCCGGGTGCACTACGCCAACGACTCTGTGCTCTTTCGGAAGTGCAGTGGCGATTTGTGCGGACCCAGAGTTGGAAATTCGCCAACTCTGGGCCACCTCAGTTCGTTGCTACTTCGAGGCGACGGTGTTGGCATTTGTGATGGCAATGTGGGTTTCGAGGTCGCGTTCGGCGGCGGGAGAGGCGGTCACGGAGTAAATGAACACGAACCAAGGGCCGCTCGTTGTGGTTGAAACACGGAGGCTCAAGCGGCGCGAGAGCTTCTCGTTGGGGATTTGATACGGAAGGGTGCCGTCGAGGTGGAAGATCAAGCGCCCCGAGGGCGTGCGCAGGATGGAGCCTCGTTTGAGTTGGAGGGTTCCGAGGGAGCGGACGAGGATAGTGGCGAAATCCTCTAGCTCCATGCGGTCCTCGGTGGAGGTCGGCATTTCCATATCGGGCACGCAGCCGCGAGGCATGGCGACGATGGCCAGCGCGGGGTGAACGAGCGGAATGAGTTCGGTGCGGGGTTCGCGGGCAGTGAAGATAACTCGCGAACAGGCTCGGAATAGAGCGCGGCGCCGGTCGGTGAGCGCAGGATCGTTGGTGGGATCGCGCATGAGTTCGGTGACCTGGTACGCGTCTTCATTGGAGAGAGGCTGCCATCCTGATGGGAGGACTACTCGGACTCCCACCTCGGGGCTGAAGAAGTTTCCGCGAGCGAACTTGCCATCGGGAATGGTGGAACCGGGCGAGCGCTGGATGATGGATTCGACCATGGCATTGGGCAGCGCAGGGCCGTAATAGAGACGTGCGGGGGCTTCGGCGGTGTCTTTACTTTCGCGAGGGGCCTTGGGCGAGGAAAGTTTCGAATCCTTAGCCTGTGCGCTCTTGGTGGATGACGACGCGAGGTGCGCCGCGGCTGGATCGCTGGTAGGGGTAGACGATGGAACCGCAACCGGGGCAGAGGTCGCGTCTGGAGTGGGAGGTTGCGTTAATGCACTCGGGGCAGACTCGTTGCACGCTGAAACACTCGGATCGAAGAACTCCATTTGTCGCATGACGGTGTCCATGGAGTCGGCAAAGTCGAGTTCGTGAGCGAAGAGGGCTACGTGGATGACGTATCCGCGGAGGGAGAAGAAATAGCTGCTCTCTTCACCGAGGCCCTGATCGTCTCCGGCGATGCGTATGCGGTGAATCTCGTGTTCGCGGACGGAGAGTTTGCTCGGGCCGGAGGTAGGAAGCTCGTGTTGCCGCGAAAGCTGGAGGCGATTATGGGCTGCCTCGCGTGCGGCGTCCTCGGCGCGATCTTCAGATGCGGAGATGAACAGTTCGGCTGTGCGATCAAGACGAACAAGGCGGGTGGCAAGCAGCTTGTGCTCTCCGGAGGTTTGCACGGGGAGGAAGATGGGCTCCGTCTTGAGTCCGGAAGGAAGCCGCAGGCGGAATCCGAAGTATGGGTTGCAGTAGGTGCTGCGGCTGCGCCAGCCAACTTCGGGATAGGAAACAGCAACTTCGGTTGGGGCAGGAGCAGGAGCAGCAGTTTGGGCCAGAGCTGAGGTGACCATGAGGGTAAATAGGGCGAAAATGTAGGCGACCGCATTACGGTGGCGGGCACGGCTTCGGGTACAATCGAATTTTCCGGGAAACTTTTGCATCCGGCTTAATCCAGTTCTTCGGGATCCGCCTTGATCACTCACTGTTTGGCCTTACTTGCGGTTGCACCACGCCCGAGCCCGGTGGTGCAGTTCTTACAGAAGCAAACTAATCCTGCATTCAAGGGACTGTATCACGTCAACGGGTTTGACTTGGCGTTACTGATTCCCTACTTCATTGTGCTGGTCATCCTCGCCGCGTACGGATTCCACCGATACCAGCTGGTTTGGATGTACTACAAGCACCGCAAGAAAAAGGTCACCACTCCAAAGTCGTACTTTACGCAGCTCCCCAGGGTCACAATTCAACTGCCTATTTTCAACGAGCAATTCGTGGTCGATCGCCTGGTCGATTCGATTTGCAAACTCGAATATCCTCGGGAGCTCCTGGATATTCAGCTACTTGACGACTCAACGGATGAGACGGTGGAAGTGGCAGCGAACGTGGTCGCGCGGTACAGAGCGATGGGGAACGACATTGTCCATATACATCGCACGGACCGCACCGGGTTCAAAGCTGGAGCGCTGGAAAACGGACTGAAGACGGCGAAGGGCGAGTTCGTGGCGATTTTCGATGCGGACTTTACGCCTCCCACCGACTGGCTGATGAAAGTGATCCACCATTTTGCTGAGCCGAACATCGGAATGGTGCAGACGCGATGGACGCATATCAACCGGCACTACTCGTTCCTGACAGAAGTCGAAGCAATCCTGCTGGATGGGCACTTTGTGCTGGAGCACGGCGGACGCTCGCGGGCAGGAGTTTTCTTCAACTTTAACGGCACGGCGGGAATGTGGCGCATCAAGGCCATCGAGGAAGCTGGCGGCTGGCAGCATGACACTCTGACCGAAGACACGGACCTGAGCTACAGGTGCCAACTCAAGGGATGGCAATTCCTGTACTTGCAGGATGTGGAGTGTCCGGCGGAGTTGCCGATTGAGATGACGGCCTTCAAGACTCAGCAGGTACGCTGGGCGAAGGGCTTGATTCAGTGCTCGATCAAAGACCTGCCGAAGGTGATGAAGGCTCAGGTAAGCCGCAGGGAGAAGATTGAAGCGTGGTATCACCTGACAGCCAACTTGAGCTATCCGCTGATGATTGTGCTCTCGGTACTGTTGATGCCTGCAATGATCATCCGCTTCTACCAGGGCTGGTTCCAGATGATGTACATCGACGTGCCGCTATTCCTGGCATCGACGTTCTCGATCTCGAGCTTCTACCTGGTGTCGCAGAAGGAACTGTTCCCGGGGAAATGGTGGAGAACATTCTTCTATCTGCCGTTCCTGATGGCGTTGGGAATTGGACTGACGATTACAAACTCGAAGGGCGTTATCGAGGCGCTGCTCGGAAAGCAGACGGCGTTCGCGAGAACTCCGAAGTACAGTGTAAAGACCAAGGGCGAGAAGACGCTGGCAGTGAAGGCTGCGAAGAAGTATCGCAAGCGCCTTGGCCTGGTGCCGTGGATCGAGTTGGGCATCGGCACGTGCTTTGCTTACATGGTTTGGTATGCGCTGACGAACGAAAACTACGTAACAGTTCCCTTCCTTCTTCTGTTTGTGTATGGGTACTGGTACACGGGGCTGATGTCGCTGCTGCAAGGACGTTTTGAGATGTTCGGGCGCAGTTCGGGCGTGAACGATGAAGAGCACGCAAAGCCGTTCCCTGTGGGCGTGTAGTTTTCAGATCAATTCAGGCAAAAAGATGAAGCGCGCTCATGAGGAAATGAGCGCGCTTTTGTATTGGCGATAACTGCCTAGCCAGGCTCTCCAGAGTTGGGCTCCAACAAGTCGGATTCAACATCTATGCGCTTGGTGCCCACTACTTCCTGACCTAGTTCTAAGCTGCTTTCATTCTGTATGCCTTCCATGGTGGAGCACTCCCCGGCAATTTGAGGAATAACGGAGAGTCCGCAAACTTCGGTTCCGCATCGCGAACAGCAGACCTGCTCGTCTTGAATATCTTCCGGAGGTTCTTTCATGGCCTTCACCCCACTGACTCGGTAAGTCGTGCGCAGATAGTGTCATTGAGTTGGGAGGGCAATCAACTCTGGTGTGACTGCAGTCACCTACATATGTTCGGAATATGGCATCAGCGCACGAGATCGTAGAGAAGGTAATCGTGATGCACGCCGCGTTTGATGGCAGCCTTGCGAAGGAGCCCGACGTAGTGGAATCCGGCTTTATCAAGCACGCGGGCTGAGGCGGGATTGCTGGCGAATACTTCGGCGTAAATTCGGGTCAACTCGAAGCGCGGCATCGCCCAGGTGGTAAAGCTTCGAATGGCAGCCGTGGCAATACCCTGTCCCCAGCAGGATTCGCCAAGCCAGTAGCCGAGTTCGGCGGAACAGCGCTCAATGTCGGTACGGAACTGGAGGCCGATGGCACCCACTGCCTCGCCGTTCACGACGACTCCCGCTACACATTCTTCGTGAGTGCGATCCACGTAATCGAGGAAGCGCTGAGCGTCAGCAATGGAATAGGGAATGGGGAAACGATCACGAAGATAGGCGGCGACATTGGGATTGTTGGCGTGGCGGGCAAGCGCGGATAGGTCTTCGGGGCGAAGGGGACGGAGGAGGCAATGGCCGCAGTCGAGTTCGGTTTCTATGTGCATTGGTGCCGCCATATTAATCTGAAGAGGTGGAATGTGGTAGAAGCGGCAGGAAGCGGTAGGGACCCTCGATCTGCTCAGGATGACCTTACAACAACAGAGCCAAGCCGACTGCGCCCGTGTGCCCGTTCTGCTTCGGCTGAGGGGGATCATTTATACTCGGCTTTCATGAAGGCTCGGACACTGCCGCTGAAGCGGCTATTCTCCTCTACTTTTGCTGTTTGCATTTCCTTTCTCTGCATCACGGTCCTCAGCACATCTTTGTTTGCGCTTGATCGGCAATCTGGGGCGGATTATCGCGCACGGCGCGTGGCGCTCTCGCAAAAGCTGAATGGCGGAGTGGCCATTCTGTTTGCGGCTACGGAGTCGGAGGGACCGAACGCGGTGTACGGATTTCGTCAGGACAACAACTTCTTTTACCTGACTGGATGGGCGGAACCGGGCGCGGCAGTTGTGATTGCTCCGGCAGTAGAGGCTCAGGGAGATACTCCGGCGCGTCCCTATACCGAAGTGTTGTTCTTGCCTGCGCACAACCGGACACAGGAGAAGTGGACTGGGCCGAAGCTGGGAGCGGAAGATACGGAGGCGCGGCAGGTAACGGGATTTGATCGCGTTGCGACACTCGACCAGATGCACGACATTCTGAAGCAGATCATGCCGCAACCACGTGGGATTGTGTACACGGCAACGGCTGAGGCGCCGGAATCGACGCCTTCGACCACTTCGATGGAATGGCTGAAGCGGAGCAACTCGCTGCCATCCTTTGTACGCATTGTGGGAATCGACGACACGATCGCCGAATTGCGCAAGCACAAGGACGCAGGTGAGATTGAGCGAATTCGACACGCGACCGAGGCTTCGAAGGTGGCGCATCGAGCGGCATTTAAGGCGATGAAGCCGGGGCTTTACGAGTACCAGATTGCGGCACTGATGCAGTACAAGTACGGAGATGCAGGATGCGAGCGTCCGGCGTATTCGCCAATTGTGGGGTCGGGGTTCTATTCGACGGTGCTGCATTATTCGGAGAACACAAACCAGATTCATGATGGTGACGTGGTGGTGATGGATGTGGCTGGCGAGTATGGAATGTATGCCAGCGACATCACCAGAACGATTCCGGCGAATGGGCATTTCACACCACGGCAGCGAGAGATTTACAACATCGTGCTCGGCGCGCAGCAGGCAGTGATGCAGGCTGTGGTGGCCGGCAAGAGTTCGCTGACAGGCAAGGGCCAGGACTCGCTATACCAAGTTGCGCTGGACTACATGAACGCACACGGAAAAGATATGCAGGGGCAACCACTGGGGAAATACTTCATCCACGGGCTTGGGCATCGAGTGGGACTCGAAGTGCATGACGTGGGAAGTGGTCCCGTGGACAAGGGTGATGTATTCACCGTAGAGCCCGGAATTTATATCCCAGAAGAAAAAATTGGCGTGCGCATTGAAGACATCGTAATGCTGGATGAGCAAGGTAAGCTGGTGAATTTGACGGCTGACCTGCCTCACACGGCAGAAGAAGTGGAAGCGGCAATGCGCAAGTAGAGCGCGAAAACTGGGGCCGGGCAGGCTCTACTCTGATAAACTAGACGCTTGTGATCATCAAAGTTCTTTTTGCGATCCTGGTGCTGTCGGCTGCAGCTCTGATCGGAGTGGCGGCTGCGGTGGCGTTTCGCGTCTGGTGGCATATGAAGGCGCGGAAGGCCGAAGGGCGGAAACCGGGAGACGCAGATGTGGCGCAGGAGCGCGGAGTTCAGTGACGCGCCGGGGTAGATCGCAAAAAGTGTAGATTCTGATATTCACCGCACGGATTTGCGGGCGGGTTGGCAGTTCGTACTCTTACTGGGAGGCCTTGGAGCCTCCGGAAAAAGGTTTATGAGCAGCGTTGGTACTGATTTGACGGAGATTAAGATTGCGCACAGTCCGGATTCGGACGATGCGTTTATGTTCTACGGCCTGGCAACAAACAAGGTTCGAGTGCCGGGGTTGAAGTTCACTCACGTTCTCTGCGATATCGAGACGCTGAATCACAAGGCAATTTCCGAAGCCTACTACGACGTGACGGCGATCTCGTTCCACGCGTATCCGTACTTGCAGGACAAGTATGCGCTCATGCCGAGCGGCGGCAGCGTGGGCGAAGGCTACGGTCCGATGATCGTGGCAACCAAGCCCTTCACGCTGGACGAAGTGAAGAAAGTGAAAATCGCCATCCCGGGTACTCTGACGACAGCCGTGCTGGGGCTCAAGCTGTTCGCGCCGGAGATCGAGACCGAGGTTGTGCCGTTCGACAAGATCATTCCCGCAGTGTTGGAAGGCAAGTATGAAGCAGGATTGATCATTCACGAAGGCCAGCTTACGTATGACAAGAGCGGTCTGCACAAGATCCTGGATCTGGGCAAGTGGTGGCGCGAGTTGACCGGCCTGCCTCTGCCGCTGGGCGCGAATGCGATCAAAAAAGAACTGGGTCCGGAACTGATTGCGAAAGTTTGCAAGGCGCTGCGCGACAGCATTCAGCACGCGCTCGACAACCGCGAGCAGGCTCTGGAGTATGCCATGCAGTTTGCGCGTGATCTGGACACGAGCGATGCCGATAAGTTCGTTGGCATGTATGTGAACGAGCGCACGCTGGATTATGGCGAGGATGGCCGCCAAGCAGTCGAAAAGCTGCTGACGATGGGCCATGAAAAAGGCATCATTCCGCACCCGGTAAAGATCGAGTGGGTTAGCGAGACGGTGAAGGCGTAAAGCTCGCAAAGAGCATCTTAGATTGTGAGGCTCCGTGGTAAAACACGGAGCTTTTTTCATTGGAGGAACGACTGTGCGCGGAAACTGGATTCGGATGGGGATGGTGGTTGTGCTGTTGTGCTGCGCGGTGGTGAGCGGAGCGGCTCAAGAGGATGAGAGCGCGAAGAACAAGCCACAGCCCACAACGAGCATGCATCCGCAGGATACGAAGACTTTGGAAAGCACGCTGGCGGCTCTCTACAACGTGATCAGCGGGCCAGCGGGAGTGCGAGACTGGGAACGCTTTCATGCGCTGTTCATTCCCGAGGGGCACTTAGTTTTCAGCGGAAAGAACGACAAGGGCGAAATCGTGACGCGGGTGATGAGTCCTCGGGCGTACGAGAAGCGGGCTGGCGCGTTCTTCGAAAAAGAAGCGTTCTATGAACGTGGCGTGGCAAATCATGTCGACCGGTTCGGCAACATAGCGCAGGTGTTCTCGACCTATGAGTCGCGTCACGAGAAGGACGGAAAGCCTTTTGCTCGCGGGATTAACAGCATTCAGCTGATGTGGGACGGCGAGCGGTGGTGGGTGGTCTCACTGCTGTGGGATTCAGAGCGTGCGGACAATCCGATTCCGAAGGAATACTTGAAGTAGGAGTCCTTGTTTTGCTCAGGCGAAGGGTGGCCAGTGACCTGGAGCGGCAGAGGAGATTTGGGCCGAGGCTGGGGTCCTTCGCTGCGCTCAGGATGACACCTTTAGCGCAAGATTCAAAAGCAAAGGCAACAACAAAAATAAGTACAACTGCAAAAGCAACTACCCCACCCTAGACTCGAACGGAACGAGTTTAGGGTGGGGCACCCCAATTTCTGTCTCGAAACATTTTCAAAGACAATCAGCGCATGGGCACATCCCAGGAGAACTTGGGAAAGATGTCGACGGGAATGTCTTTGGTTGATTCCAGTGAGGATGCGAGCGACATAGGCATGGTGCCGTAGCGTGCAAACCACTTCTCTGCCCGGGCACGGTCACCTGTGGCTTCGGTTTCGAGCAGTTCGCGGGTTAGCGAGGCGATTGCATCGGGAAGTTTCACGGGATCCACGGAATAGACCACTTTGGCCGTGCCGCGGCTGAGGGTTCCGGCGTGAGGAACGAGCGCGCCCTTCTCCAGCAGATAGTTGAATTCCATCAATTGAGCGCGGCCGTGAGCTTCGGAGGTACCAAACCGCACAGTACGGAGAATGCCCGCCAAATACGAGGCGGCGAGCTCCGGTTCGCGTTCACGCGGGAGCCGGTTGTGCTCAATGAGCCAATGCAGGCCGTACATTCCGGTGACATCAGCCTTGGCCTCTTCGAGAGCGGAGTAGGTCGGGCCGATAGCTTCGCGAATCGGAACTTGCTGGCCGTTGACGCGAGCAAAGGTGGGTCCGAGTCCGTGGCTGATTTCATGCATGATAACGACCGTGAGATAGCCGTTCGCGGTGGGAGTGGAGGACTGCGAAGGATCCATCAGCTTACGGGCGACGGGCAGGATGATGTGGTTCACACGGGCATCCATGAAGTTCTTGAAGAAGATTTTCTTGGTGCCACTGGGCGCAGAGGTGGACGCTACTTGCCCAAGGGGCGGGAGGCTGGCGGCAACGGCCTGATAGCCATGCAAGAAGTCTCCGGTGCGAAAAGGCGAATCGACAACTTCCATGGGAGAGGCTTCGGCATCGCGCGTGGGCTTGTCTCCGGCTGCGAGCGGGAGCGATTGCTGAATCTGCGGAATGGCAGCGCGGAAGAGATCTAGGTTGCGGCTCTCTTCGTCGTTTCGAATGAGGATGGCAGCGCCGTATGAATCTTTCACCCCGAGAAGCTGATCGAGATAGACGAGGTAGGGAGCGAAGATGAGATCAATCTTCGGAGACTTGAGCTGCATCCAGAGCTGGTCGCTATGGGTGTAGTTGTCGGTGAGCAGCGCGTCGGCAGTCGCAGTCAGGTAGGCAGCGAAATCGGCGTCATCACTGAGGGTAGCGGCTTCGCGGAGATCCTTTGAGGCTTCCATGAGTTGCGTGCGAAAAGCGGAGCGATAAGGAAGTCCCATAAGATCGGAGCCCATTTCGCGAACGAGCGTGTAGGGCGAATAGATTTCGGCGCGAGAGTCGGGATGCGCAGCAACGTAGCTCTCGATGGATTCGCGAGTGGCGTTTAGGGGATAGAAGCCGCGCCCGGCAGGGGCGGGTTCGCTATTGATGAAGCTGCGATTGCCGTTTAGTAGATCATACTGGCCACCGTTGATGTAGAGATAACGCAGGATCTGCTGGTCGCGGGCAGTGTGGGCTCCCTTGAGCTGCGCCTGGAGAGTAAGAGCATAGGGATCGCTCTGACGCCAGTAGATGGCGTCGAGCTGACGCGCGGCATCAACGAGCTTGGAGATCATCTTGATATCGCGCGGGGTAAGCGAGCGCGAAGGATGGAAAGGCATGTCGACGGTTTTCCAGCGGGCGATGCGCGCTGCGAGGTCGGAAGGAACCTTGATTTGGGCGCTGCTGGGAGCAGAGCCTCCGATGGGGAACGTCTTAGGTGGCGCGATGCGGTGCGTCTGGGCGAATGCAGAGGCGGCGAGGATCAGGACAAGAAGTGTGGATCGCATAGCTTTCCTGATTGTATGCCGGAGGAGCGAGTAGCGGCCCGAGGCTGAGGCGACTAAACTGGGGTTGTATGCCGACAAATGGTGAATTGAAGACTACGCGTCAGACATTAATGATCGACGCGGATGATACGCTTTGGGAAAACAACATCTACTTTGAGCGCGCGATTGCGGACTTCATCTCGTTTTTGAACCATAGCCAATTCACGCCTGCGCAGGTGAGGCAAACGCTGAACCAGGTGGAGCACGAGAACGTGCTGAAGCATGGGTATGGAATCAAGAGTTTTGCAGCAGCACTGGTCGCAACGTTTGAACAGCTCTCGGTGGAGCCCCTGACGCCTGCGCTGGAGGAAACAATTCATGGATTCGCGCAGAAGATCGCCGAGCAGCCGATCGAGTTGCTGAAGCATGTTTCGCCGACACTGCAGGCGCTGAAGAAAAGGCATCGGCTGCTACTGGTGACGAAGGGAAACTTTATCGAGCAGACGGCTAAGGTGGAGCGCTCGGGAGTGAAGAAGTTCTTCGAGGCAGTGGAAGTAGTACCAGAAAAAAACGCCAACTGTTATACGGCGATTGTCGGCAAATACGGTCTGGAGCCTCTGAAAACCTGGATGGTGGGAAACAGTCCGAAGTCGGATATTAATCCGGCGATTGCAGCGGGACTGAATGCAGTGTTCATTCCGCACGCCGAGACATGGATTCTGGAACATGCGGAACTGTGTATGGCTCCGGCTCCTCAAACGCTGATGACGCTGGAGAAGTTCAAGATGTTGGGAGAGGTGTTCTAGAAACACAGAGCTTGCTCTCCCAGGTTAGCCGCGCACAAAACGCGCGTCGAACCTGGGGCACCTGAGTTCATGCGGTGGAAGACGAGTCGAAAGCACCCAGAGTTGGAAAATCTCCAACTCTGGGCCACCTGTTCTAGTTGCTGGAGTCGGCCATAAGGCGGGCCCAGGACTGGACTTTGCGATCGATAACGACAAAGCCATCTTCGGGGATTTCCAGTTTGTTTGTCGGATCTTCCTTTCCATCCCAGCCCCCGGCGAAACCAGTCATATTTCCCTTCAATGATGCAGGGGTCATTGGCTGCGGCTTGAGTGCCATGTACTCGTTATCGAAGACGATGGCAGATTCGCGACAGACGAGAGCGCAGGCTCCGCAATCGGTGCACTGCTCTTCATCAATGGCCAAGTGCTGATGTCCGAATTCGGTAACGGTTTGGATGCAGTCGTAGGAACATGCATCCTGACATAGAGTTTCGCTTCCAGAGCATTTCGGCGTGATCTTGTACGGCATAAATTCCTCCCTTGCAGTAAGGCTGTGTTTTTTGCTGGGAGCCCGGGTGAGCCGTGCTCCGGCGAAAACGTTGGTGCGAGTGCGGCTCAGCGCTTGGAAAGTGGACGCAGCCAGACAGCCTGTCCAAGAGCGACAAGGCTCAATGGGTTGTAGGCTCCGGCATAAACGATGGCCTTCTCTGGACACGCCATGGCGCAAGCACCGCAATCAACGCAGAACTGCGCATCGATGACGAAATATTGGCGGCCATTGGCTGGCCTCGCAGCGTCGACCTCAATGCAGTTGTAAGGACAAACATCGCTGCATACGGTGTCCTTACCAGAGCATTGCGATGTGATTTGGAACGGCATAAACGTACTCCTCGGCCTTCGCTTCCAATGCCTGCTAAGGCTTGGTTGGAAGCTTGTTTTTGCTGCGGCCTGTTGAATAAATGCACCTTGAAAAGAGCACGCGAGAGGCCAATTCGAGCGCAGCGGCGAAGGGACTGTAAGTTCCAGAAAAGGAAGAGGTCGGGGATGTTGCAGCTCGTTGGTGTACGGCGGTGCAGGTGACGCGTGACAATACTGTGTCACAGCGTGACAATATAACGTCACCACTAAGCAGGTCAGCAGGTAACGGATGGAAACCACGGGAGAGAAACTAGCGCGGCAGTTGGTGAATGCCGAAGTGTTGGCACGTGATCGCGAGCATCTGCAACTGCTGCTCGAAGTGAACAATGCGCTGGTCTCGAATCTTGAGCTCCCTTCCCTGTTTCATGCAATCTCTGCGGCAATTGGGCGCGTGGTGCGGCACGACTATTCGAGTTTGTGCCTTTACGATCCCGCAAAAGACGAATTTCGCATTCATGCGCTGGACTTTCCGCAAGGAAAGGGCGTGCTGCATGAACAGACTGTTTTCAAGGTAACGGGCTCGCCGACTGGGCTTGCGTTCATCGAGCGGAAGCCCCTCGTGGTGGACAATCTCTACGAAGAACAGTTTCCAAACGACGTGACGGGATGGCTGATTGAGGAAGGCATTCAGTCAGCGTGCTGGGTGCCACTGATCAGAGGCGACCGGTGCCTGGGGGTTCTGTGTGTGGGCAATCGGGCGGCGGCGACATTCGACCAGGAAGGCATGGCGGCTCTGACTACGGTGGCGGGACAGATCGCGATCGCTGTAGAAAACGCGTTGGCGTTCCGCGAAATTCGCGAATTGAAAGAACAGTTGGCTAAGGAAAAAACCTACCTACAGGATGAGATTCGCGCCGAGCACCATCCAGAGGAGATGGTTGGAGAGAGTGCGGAGTGGCGGCAGGTACTTGAGCAGATTGAGACCGTAGCACCGACAGACGTGGGCGTGCTCATTATTGGCGAGACGGGCACCGGCAAAGAAATGGTCGCCCGGGCGATTCACGAAAGGAGCCAGCGCCGGGAGCACACATTTGTAAAGATCAACTGCGCAGCGGTGCCGACAGGGCTGCTGGAAAGCGAACTCTTTGGTCATGAGCGTGGTGCGTTCACGGGAGCGATCTCGCAGCAGATTGGACGATTTGAGCTGGCACACCGAGGGACGCTGCTGCTGGACGAGATTGGCGATATTCCGCTGGAGTTGCAGCCGAAGCTGTTGAGAGCATTGCAGGAGCAGCAGTTTGAACGCCTTGGCAGCTCACGCACCCTGAAGGTGGATGTAAGGGTGATTGCTGCGACGAATCGCGATCTGCTAGAGCTGATAGAAGAACGGCAGTTCCGACAGGATTTGTATTACAGGCTCAACGTGTTTCCGATCAACTTGCCTCCGCTATCTGGACGGCGATCGGACATTCCGCTGCTGGTGAGGTTTTTCGTCAAGAAATATGCCGCGCGCATGCGTAAGCGAATCGATGCGATTCCGCAGGACGTGATGGATTACCTAACTCAATGCGATTGGCCGGGGAACATTCGCGAGTTGGAGAATTTTGTCGAACGCTCGGTCATTGTGTCGCGGGGAACAACGCTTCAGGTTCCCCTGACGGAATTGCGCAAACCGCAGAGAGCAAACTCAGAGACGCTGGAAGCGAAAGAGCGAGAGTACATCCTGAAAGTGATGCGCGAATGCAACGGTGTCATCGGAGGCATGAATGGGGCGGCATCGCGGCTTGGACTAAAGCGCACTACTCTCAATGCGCGGATGCGTAGGCTAGGAATCACACGCGAAGAACTCTGAAGCACTGTTGTTTCCGGGCGACCTTAGTACTTACCTCCCACTGTTGAAATCCAATCAGGGCAATCCCGAGTGAATGGTTTTATCCGATCTTGTTGAGCTGAATCAGCAGGCGGAACCAGAGGGCGATCCTGCATCCAAACGTTTGTTGGTATTTATCAACTGCAGGACGTCCCGCAACTTGAGTAAAAATCGTTATTTCTGCATTGGCACGGTGTGCCGTCCGAGTCCACTCGAATGCGACCGAGATTCACTACTCCATTCTGTGGGGGTAGATGATTGAGATCGAAACACCTCGCGAGGCAGTCGAGTCACGTTACAAGAGAACGAAGTTCGCAGATGGATTCCATTCCGGCGCAAGCTGCTGGAACCGAATTGCAGCTTGCGCAGGTACTCGCGCCGGAACGGATTGCAAGCTTTGATCCTACGACGATTGAGCTGCGTTCGTTCTATCGCACGTTGACCATCATCGTCCCGGTGTATAACGAGCGAAAGACAGTATTAGCGCTCTTGGAAAAGGTGCTGCAGCAAGACACTTCGCCGTTGGCGAAAGAAGTTATTGTGGTTGATGACTGCTCAACAGACGGCACGCGGGAGTTGCTGCAAAGCGTCGACTGGGATGAATTCTGCCAAGACTCGAGCGATACGGTGCAAGTTCTGCTGCATGACTGTAATCGCGGCAAGGGCGCGGGGATCAGAACAGCTCTCGAACAGGCCAAGGGAGAGCTCGTGCTCATGCAGGACGCCGATCTGGAATATGATCCGGCAGACTACCCGGCCCTGTTAAGCCCCATTCTGAACGGACACGCAGACGCGGTGTTTGGAAACCGCTTTCATCCCGGAGCGCACCGGGTTCCGAGGTACTATCGGTACCTGCTGAACCGCGCTTTCTCCATCCTTTGCAATATGTTGACCAGCCTTGCCTTGAACGACGTTACTGCCTGCTACAAGGTGATTCGCCGCGATGTCCTTGACTCTCTTGCACTCGAAAGTGAGAGATTTAGTCTGGAAACTGAGCTGACGGTGAAACTTGCCAAGACCTGCGCACGTATCTATGAAGTGCCGATCGTGTATCACGGGCGGACGTATGCAGAGGGCAAGAAGATCAGCTGGGTGGATGGGCTGGCAGCTACTTATCATCTGTTCCGCTACAGGTTCTTCTAGTCCTCTCCAATCCGGCTGTACTGGTGTAGATGCAGGCTTTTTGCACACCCCACATATACCAACAGAGGGCATATGCGGGCCACTACGGCCGTGCTCGACAGAAGAGAGGAAGACGATGCTGAATTCGCGAATCGGGGCGCTATTGATGGCGCCTGTCATGGTAGTCACGCTGGCCGCATTGCCTGCGCGCGCCGCAGTACACGAAGAGTTTCATAAGACGGTGGCAATGGATGCCAGCGGAAACTTCACGGTCAAGAACGTGAATGGCAACGTGAACGTCTCTGCATGGGACAAGAACGAAGTGCAGATCGATGCTGTGAAGACCGCAAACTCCGCCGATAAATTGCGTGACGCACGCATTGAAGTCGCAGGCAGCGGGCATTCGGTAGATGTCAGCACAAAATATCCTCCGTACAGCAATAACGGCGCGAGCGTGGAGTACACGATTCATGTGCCTAGAGGAGTGAAGCTGCAGGCTGTGGAGACCGTCAATGGGGACGTTCGCGTGGACGGCACAAAAGAAGTAGTCAGAGCCAAGACGGTGAACGGGAAAGTTGACGTGTGGAACACTGCAGGCGAACTGGATCTTGCCTCCGTCAATGGCGACGTAAAGGCGACGCTGAACAACGGAATGAAAGACCATGTAAGAGTGAAGGTTGTGAACGGCACAGTAACGGTGAGTGTTCCGGCCTCGATCAATGCCCGCGTCAAGATGAACACCGTGACGGGCAGCATTCATTCGGATCTACCGATGACGGTGAATAAGCCACAGTACGGGCCGGGAGCAAGCGTGAACACTACGCTGGGTTCGGGCGGCGCGCTGATCGAAGTGGAAACGGTGAATGGCAGCATTCATCTGAGAAAGAGCTAGCAACGGGTATCTGAGAAACCTCTGCGGCCGGTGGATGATGTTTGCGGGTAGGGGTCCTTCGCTGCGCTCAGGATGACAACTTAAGAGCGAGGATGCGTGCGTTTCGCATACCCCACATGTGCCAGAGGAAGGCATATGTGGGGCGCCTGGTTCAAATCAATTCAGCGGAGTTCCGGAAAATCTTCTTCGCGGTATTCCACGCTTGGGCGTGTGCCAGACTGCACATGTTCGGCTTCGGCGCGTCGCAGTTGCACGCGCCGAATCTTGCCGGAAATCGTCTTGGGCAATTCGGAGAACTCAATGCGGCGGACACGTTTGTAGGGAGCGAGCACGCTCCGGATGTGCTGGAAAATGGAAAGTGCCATTTCGCGCGAGGGCTCGACGCCATTGCGCAAAATGATAAAGGCCTTTGGGATTGCGGTGCGAATGGGGTCGGGCGACGGAACGACGGCGCACTCGACAACATCGGGGTGCTCGACCAGCGCGCTTTCGAGTTCGAAGGGACTGATGCGGTAGTCAGACGCTTTGAAGACGTCGTCGGCGCGGCCTACGAAGGTGTAATAGCCATCGTCGTCGCGAGACATGACGTCGCCGGTGTGGTAGAGGTCTCCGGTGAGCGGCTGAATGTGTCCGGCATCGTCCTGATAGCCGGGCATGAGGGCGAGAGGTGGAGGATCGAGCCGGATGCAGAGCTCACCTTCGGGGGCTTCCTGCTCGTTTACATCCATGAGTTGAACGCGGTATCCGGGCATGGGGCGACCGACGGCACCGAGTTTGAGAGGCTGTGAGGGGGAGTTTCCGAGCTGCGCGGTGGTTTCGGTTTGTCCGTAGCCGTCGCGAACGGTGATGCCCCAAGCATCGCGCACACGCTCGATAACTTCGGGATTAAGCGGCTCTCCCGCGCTGACAAGCTCGCGGAACTTCACTTGGTAGGAGGAGAGATCTTCCTGCGAAAGCATGCGCCAGACAGTGGGTGGAGCACAGAAGGTGGTGACCTCCGCCTTCACAAGAGCGTTAAGCAGCGAGGCAGCTTGGAAGCGTGGCTGATTGAAGGCGAAGACAGTGGCTTCGGCGTTCCACGGCGAGAACACGCAGCTCCACGCGTGTTTGGCCCATCCGGGAGACGACAAATTGCAGTGGATGTCGCCGGGCTTGATTCCGATCCAGTACATGGTGGAAAGGTGTCCGGCGGGATAGCTCGCGTGGGTGTGCATGACGACCTTGGGCTTGCTGGTCGTGCCGGAAGTGAAATAGAGCTGCAAGGGATCGGAGGCGTACGTAGGGCCGTCGGGAGTGAATTCGGCCGGCTGCGCGTATCCGGCTTCGAAGCTATGCCATCCGCTTGGTGATGAGCCTCCGACGGAGATGCAAGTCAGGCCCGTGACGTGGCTGAACTTGGGAGCCATTTCGGCTGCGGCGATCAGGTGTCGCACACCGCCCCGCAAAATGCGGTCGGAGATGTCATCGGGGGTGAGAAGCGTTGTAGTTGGGATCACAACGGCTCCGAGCTTCATGCAGGCGAGAAGCGATTCCCATAGCTGCGGCACGTTGCCGAGCATGAGCAGAAGGCGGTCACCTCTCCGCACACCTAGGGAGCGGAGATGGTTGGCGATCTGCGACGAGCGTGACGAGAGTTCGGCAAAGGTGAGCCGATCTTCACTGCCGGATTCGTGCATGACCCACAATGCGGTTTGATTGCGGCGCTCGCAGCGGGCAATTACGTCAAACCAATCGAGTGCCCAATTGAACTGCTGCAACAAGGGCCACTGAAATTGCGAGTAAGCCGAATCGTAGTCTTCGCGGTAACGCAGCAGAAGATCGCGAGCTGCCTTGAACTGTTCGTGAGCCGTACCACCAATGGCAGGAGTAGTCATCTAGGGCACCTCGTGTGGGGAGACGTAGTGGTGCACGGGCCATCCCCACTGGCGGGGAGGGATTATGGCAGAAGAGGGAGGAATTTTCCAGTTGAGGAGAGGTGGGGTAGAGGTCCCTCGCTGCGCTCGGGATAACACCGGAATGCAAGAGTAAAGGCAAAAGCAAGAGCAAGAGAAGAGCAAGGGCAAGAACAACGTCAAATACCCCACCCTAAACTCACGGAAAGCGCGAGTTTAGGATGGGGCGCCCTCGGATTTAGGCACTTAGGGACGGGTGGCGGTGAGGAGGAGGGCGCCGATGCGTTTGAAGTCGCGGAGTTCGTCGGCGTTGGCGAACCACTTGCCACTGTATTCATTAGGCGTGGGTGTGAGGTCTGGAATGCGTTCTGCGCGGGCGTTATCGAATCCCGCTTCGGTGATCTGAATGAGGTATTCGGCTTCGCTGCGGACCTGGACGGAGACGTTGAGTTCATCGACCCAGCGTAGCGAGTAGGGATTGTCGCGGTATAGGTTGATAAGAATGAACATCCGAGCATCGGCGGTCATGACGCGGTAGAGTTCGCGCAACGCTTTGTGCTGGTCGGCGTAGTAATAGAAGCTCTCGATGGAAAGGACTTTGGTAACGGTGCCGTGGTCGAGGGGGAGGTCTTCGGCGGAGCCAGTCATGAAGCGAGTGTTTGGGACGTTCTGCGAGCCAGCGATGGCCCGCTCGATCATTTGGTCGCTCACATCAACGCCGTAAACAAGGCTGGGGGCGACTTTGGGAGCCATCAGGCGCGTGGCCCATCCCGCACCGCAGCCGAGATCAAGAACGGTGTCTCCGGGTGCGAGTTTCATGCGGTCGATGGTTTGGGTCGCGATGGAGATGTGGTGCGCCTCCATCTCTTCACCACGGCCGTCAGCGGCCCACTGGTTGAACTCTTCGCGAAGTTGCTGGTTGGATGACTCGGTCATGGAGCACCTCGTTCGGATTCAAAAAGGCAAATGCAAGGGCGACAGCAAGGTCAAAACCCGGGCGGTAGTTGGTGACCTCAGGCCGCAGTGGAGAACGAGATGGGCGCTGGGATCCTTCGCTTCGCTCAGGATGACACCTCAAAAACAACTGCAAGAATAAGAGCAACTGCAAGAACAAGAACAACTGCAAGAACAAGAACAACTGCAAGAACAAGAACAACTGCAAGAACAAGAACAACTGCAATAGCAAGGGCAAAAGCCCCACTCAACGAAAGAAATGTTGAGTGGGGCACGTCGACGAATTAGTATGCCCGCAAACTCTTCACCGCTTCAAAGATGTCATCGGCCTGGGGGAGAATGACGTCTTCGATCTGGGGTTGATAGGCGACGAAGGTGTCCTTAGCAGCTACGCGGCGGACAGGAGCGTCGAGTTTATCGAACAGCTCGGTACCGATGCGGGCGGCGATTTCTGCTCCGTAGCCCCAGCTCTGCATGTCTTCGTGGACGACAAGGACACGGCTCGTTTTTGTTACTGACTTGGCGATGGCCTCAAAGTCGTAGGGATTCAGGGTGCGGAGGTCGAGAACCTCGACGCTGATTCCGTGCTCCCGTTCGAGGCGCTGAGCGGCTTGGAGAGAGCGAGGAACGGTCGCTCCGTAGGTAACGATTGTGACGTCGGTTCCCTCTTTCCAGATGCGCGCCTTGCCGAACGGAATGGTGAAGTCCGGACCTGGATAAGGTGCGCGTCCGAAGGGTTCGCGATACAGACGCTTGTGTTCGAGGAAGAGCACGGGGTCGTCACAACGGATTGCGGTGCGCAGGAGGCCAGCGGCATCGAGTGCGTTGGACGGGAATACGACGTGCATTCCGGGCGTGTGGGTAAAGATGCTCTCGCCGCACTGCGAGTGATATACGGCGCCTCCGGTGAGGTATCCACCGATGGCGACGCGAACGACAGCGGGGCAGGACCAGGCTCCATTTGAGCGCCAGCGAACGAGGGGAAGCTCATTGCGAAGCTGGTGCATTGCTGGCCAGATGTAATCGAAGAACTGAATCTCGACCACAGGCTTGAGACCGCGGGTGGCCATGCCGACGGCGCGTCCGACGATGTTCGCTTCGGCCAACGGCGAGTTGAAGACGCGGTCGGAACCAAATTCGCGCTGCAGTCCGGCTGTGAGCTTGAAGACTCCACCTTTGCCTTTGAGCTTTTTGTCTTCGAGGTATTCCTCGTTGGAACAGTCAGCAACGTCTTCGCCGAAGATCACGATGCGCTGGTCGCGACGCATTTCGTCGCCGAGGCAGGTGTTGATGAGGTCGGCCATGGTGCGGTCGCCGCCTTCGGTGGCGGGAGAGGTCTCGAAGTTCGACGCCGTGGGTTTGATGTCGTCCGAATAGACGTGGAGCGCGTAGCTGTCCTTCTCCGGGAAAGATGCGTCGAGAGCAGCGTCGGCTGCTTCCTGCACCTCAGCATCGACGTCGCGCTGCAGATTCTTGACTGCGGCGGTGTCTAGAATGCCTTCGGCAATGAGGAACTTCTGCAATCTGGCAATTGGGTCGCGCTCAGCGTCCTTCTTGCGCTCGATCTCGGGACGGTAGAGCTTTTCGTCGTCGGAAAGCGAGTGAGAGTAGGGGCGGATGACGTGTCCGTGAACGAGTGCGGGCCCGTTTCCTGCGCGAATGTGTTCGACCGCACGGCGCACGGCAGCATAGCTGGCGAGCACGTCAGTGCCATCGACCTCTTCGAAATGGAAGTTGGGGAAGTTGGCAACAAGGCGGCTGATGTTGCCTCCCGCAGTTTGGTACTTCACCGGGACGGAGATTGCATAGCCGTTGTCTTCGACGAGGTAGAGCACCGGCAGCTTACGATTGGACGCGGTGTTCAGCGATTCCCAGAACTCGCCCTGAGAGGTAGTTCCCTCGCCGGTGGAGACGTAGGTGAGCTCGTCGGCATGATGCTCAACGTGCTTGAACTGACGGTAATCACCCTCAGCATCGGCAGCGGCTTCGGGATGGCGGTGCAGGTATCGGCTGGCATCGGCACAGCCTACGGCTTGGAGGAACTGGGTTCCGGTGGGAGACGAGGTGCTGAAGATATTGTGCTCGCGGCTTCCCCAGTGAGAAGGCATCTGCCGTCCGCCGGACGCTGGGTCGGCAGCAGCTCCAACGGCCTGCATCAACATGGCGGTAGGTGTTACTCCGAGGGAGAGACACAGGGCACGGTCACGATAGTAGGGGAAGAACCAGTCGTAGCTCGGACGGAGGTGCGCGGCAGCAGCCACGAGGAGAGCCTCGTGGCCGGCGCAGGAGATCTGGAAGAAGATCTTCTGCTGTCGCTTGAGCATGATTTCACGGTCGTCGATGCGGCGCGAGAGGTACATGAGCCGGTACATCTGGATAAGTTGCTGGGGGGTTAGTCCCTCATAAGTCTTTTCTATTGTGGCGGATGGCTCCGTCTGCGCTACTTTCAACGGCATTCGACTTCCCTCTTCTGAATTCCCGGCCGCTTCTCTTGGATGCACGCGTACAGGTTACGGCCAAACCTCTATTGTAAATGAAAGTTGAGCGTGCGCTTCGTGCGTTCCTGCCAACGACATATACTGAATTGGAGATGATTCAGACGACGCGAGCGATACCTGCTGAGGACATCAAGCTTCTATTGTGGGATCTGGACGGTACGCTGGTGGACAGCGAACTTGACTTGGCGCATTCAGTAAATGCGATGCTGCGGCATTTGAGCCGTCCTGAATTGCCGATTCCGGTGGTGGCCAGTTACATCGGCGATGGCGCTCCAATGCTGGTTCGCAGAGCTCTGGGCGACCCGGAAGATGAGCCGCTGGTCGCAAGCGCACTGGAATACTTCATGGCCTATTACCGCGAGCACAAGCTGGATTACACGAACGTGTATCCGGGCGTGCCGGAAACCCTGAAGACAATCAGCGAGCGCGGTATCAAGATGGCTGTGCTGACGAATAAGCCGGTGAACCCATCGCGTGGAATTTGCGAAGGTCTGAATATCGCACCATTCATGTCCCAGATTTACGGCGGCAACAGCTTCCCTACCAAAAAGCCAGATCCCCACGGAGCGAAAGTTCTGCTGCAAGAGCACGACGTAAATCCAGAGCAGGCGGTCATGATTGGCGATTCGCAGAACGACGTGCTGACCGCGAACAACGCGGGAATGTATTCGGTCGGCGTAAGTTATGGATTGTCACCGGATTCACTGCGGATTCACCCTCCAGACGTGATGATTGACCATCCTCAGGAACTGCTGGAAGTGCTTGGTCTAGGTACATATTCCGGCAGCAACACAGGTATCATTTCCGGCTGAAAACGGCTACTCTAGTAAAGGTAAATAGCAGGATTATTGCGTTCGCGCCACGAGGGTTGCCGCAGTGCGCCCTTTTGGAATGCGTGCGTATTTCTGTGTGTTAGATATCTGCGATTGCTGGAGCACTCATACATGTACAAGATCGTGGACGCCCGCAATGTGGGCTTCAAAATCAAGCAGTTCGTCATTGAGGCACCACGGATTGCCCGCAAGCAAAAACCAGGGCAGTTCGTCATCCTTCGCCTGCATGAGAACGGAGAGCGCATTCCACTGACGCTCAAGGCGTCCGATCCTGAAGCCGGGACGATTACGCTCGCGGTGCAGGCCATTGGCAAGACAACTTCGCTGATGAGTTGTCTGGAAGCCGGCGACTACATCATGGACATTGTTGGGCCGCTGGGACAGCCTTCGGAAATCGAGAACTTCGGCACGGTCGCGATCATCGCCGGAAGCGTGGGTACGGCGATGGCTCTGCCGACGGCGCTGGCGCTGAAGAAGGCCGGGAACCACGTCATCTTCATCGAAGGCGCGCGCAATGTGGAGATGGTCGTGTTTGAGAATGAAGTGCGCGAGGCGAGTCATGAAACGTACATCATGACCGACGATGGCACGTATGGCGAAAAAGGCCTGGTCACGAAAAAGCTGAACGACCTACTCGCGGCGGGAACGAAGATCGACCATGTGCTGGCGGTCGGACCGGTTCCGATGATGCGAGCTGTTGCTCAGGTGACGGTGCCGCTGGGAATCAAGACGATTGTGAGCTTGAACTCGATCATGGTGGACGGCACGGGGATGTGCGGCGGGTGCCGCGTGCTGCTGGGCGGCCAGAGCAAGTTCGCTTGCGTGGATGGACCGGAATTCGACGCATCGATTGTGAACTTTGAAGTGCTGATGCAGCGCAACACGATTTATCGCGAGAAGGAATGCGAATCGCTCAAGCGGTTTGAAGAGAACAAGGAACAGGAGTTGGCCCAGGTTAGGGCTCAGTTTGCCAAGAAGGAGGCCGCCCATGCCTGAGACGAACACTCTGCCGAATCGCGAGCGCATGAAGATTGCACGTACCCATATGCCGGAGATGGATCCGGCGGTGCGCAGCCGCTGCTTTGAAGAAGTGAACTGCGGATTGTTAGTCGACGACGCAAAAACCGAATCGACGCGCTGCATTGCATGCCCGAAGCCGGGATGCGTATTGCAGTGTCCTGTGGGAGTGAAGATTCGGGAAGTCGTGGACCTGATCTATGCCGGTGAGTATCTGAAAGCGGCGGCAAAGATTCGCGAAGATAATGCTCTACCCGCGATCACGGGCAGGGTCTGTCCGCAGGAGAAGCAGTGCGAAGGTGGATGCATCCTGGGCAAGAAGGGCCAGCCGATCGCGATTGGAAATCTGGAACGTTTTGTCGCGGACTATGAGCGCGAGAGCGGCCAGTTGGGATTACCGCCGAAGGCTCCGGCTACGGGCAAGAGTGTCGCGATTGTGGGCAGTGGACCGGCGGGACTCTCGGCGGCGGGCGACCTAATTCAGAAGGGACATCGCGTACGCGTGTTCGAAGCTCTGCATGAGTTGGGCGGCGTGCTGGTGTATGGGATTCCTGAATTCAGGCTGCCGAAAACCATTGTGCGCGGAGAGGTCGAAAACCTGCGCAAGATGGGCGTGGAGTTTGAGACAAATGTCGTGGTTGGGAAGAGCGTGACCATCGACGAGCTCATGCAAGACGAGAAGTACGATGCCGTGTTCGTAGCGACTGGCGCGGGACTGCCGAAGTTCATGGGGGTCCCCGGCGAGCACCTGAACGGGGTGTATTCAGCAAACGAGTTCCTGACGCGTGTGAACCTGATGCGCGCGTATCTGCCGGATCAGTACGATGAGCCGGTTTATAACTGCCGCGATAAGAACGTCATCGTGGTCGGCGGCGGCAATACGGCGATGGACGCGGTGCGCACGGCGAAACGCTTGGGCGCGAAGACGGCAACGCTGGTCTATCGGCGTTCCGAGGACGAGATGCCCGCGCGCAAAGAAGAAGTGAAGCATGCGCGGGAAGAGGGCGTAGAGTTCTGTATGCTTACGAACCCGTTGGAGTTCGTCGGCACCGAAAAGGGCTGGCTGACGGGAGCGCGTTGCGTTCGGATGGAACTAGGCGAGCCAGATGCGAGCGGACGTCGCAGTCCAGTGGAGATCGAGGGATCAGAGTTTGTGATGCCAGCCGATCTCGCAGTTATCGGACTGGGCACTACGGCGAATCCGTTGATCCAGAGCACGACACCTGATCTGAAGACCAACTCGCGGAACTACATTACGGCAGATCCGGAGACAACGCGGACTTCGAAGCGCGGCGTGTTTGCCGGAGGCGACATTGTGACCGGCGGCGCTACGGTAATTCTGGCGATGGGCGCGGGAAGAAAAGCTGCGGCGTCGATTCATGAGTATTTGACGACGGGAGTCTGGGAGACGCAGGCGTCCGTGTAAGAGCGCTTTCAGCACGGCCCCACTCTGATGAGGAGTGGGGCTTTTTCTTTTTGGGATCGAAGTTCGGAGGTGGGGGGTAGGGGTCCTTCGCTTCGCTCAGGATGACAGCTCTAGATAACAGCAAAAGCTAGGGCCAAGATTCGACCGACCCAGCCGAACGGGCTGGCGCTGGGATCAGGGCAGGAGCATTTTCAGGCCGGTGGAGAGTTGTGAGGTGATCGAGGCTTCGGGATCCATGCCGTTGATGCGGAGGCGCACGACTCCAGAGCGGTCGAGCAGCAGGTAGGTGGGGCAGACGTTGGCGGCGAAGAGAATTCTGAGGCTTTCGTCGCTGTCCCGAGTCTGGGGCCAAGTCATTTCGTTGGCAGTCACGAAGTCGCGCCATTTCGGTGCGCTCTCATCAACGCTGATGCTCAGGATGACGAGGCGGTCTTTGTATTCGTCTCGAAGGCGCTTGAGTTCGGGAATTCCGGCGCGGCATGGCGGACACCAAGTGGCCCAGAAATCAAGGAGAACGACTTTGCCTTTCAGATCCGATAGCGAAAGCTGTTGGCCGTCGATGGTGGTGACATGGAATTCGGGAGCGAACTCGAGGCGCTGTGATTTGGGGTTGTCGATCCAGTGGCGGATCATTTCGCGCGACCCGCTGTCGAGGTCGGGAGAGCTGGCCAGCGATTGTAGTTCGCGGAGTCCGTCGTCGAACTTGCCCTGACGGAGGAGGGAGAGGCCGAGAAGGATGCGCGCTTCCAGGCTTTCGGAATTCTCGGCAAGGGCGGCACGGGCTTCGGATTCAGCAGCGACGAGGTCGGCAGGGCTCTTGCGGGTTTCGAGGTAGATGGAGCCGCGCTGGACGTGAGCAAGGGCGCGTTCGGCGGGGGTGCTGGCGATCTGGAGCGCTTGGGCGGATTCAGCGAGGGCGGCGCCTTGCTGGTCTCCGAAGCGTCCGCGAGCGCGGGCGGCCATGGCGAGGCAGGGCGAGCAATGGCCGTTTAGGTCGGCGTTGGCCTTCTCGAATTCATCGGCTGCGTGTGGGTAATCTCCGCTGATGTAGGCAGACTGCGCGGCGGAGTAATGAGAGTTGGATTCAAAAGCTTGCTCCTGCGAAAACAGCAGAACAGGTAGCCCGAGCACCGCGACGAGGAACGCAATCCGCATGATGAAGGTCCGAAAGGTTTGTGTCTGTTTACGATGGTAAATTGTTGGTGGGCAGTAGAAAAGGCCCGAAATTAGCCAGAATTGCGCCTCACGCTATAATCGAGAGATATCCAGAGTCCTCCGTCGCTCACTGGGAGCCGGCTGGAACTCGCTGGGAGTGGGGCTCCCGCCGAAATCATGGAATTAAAAGTTCAAAGCAACTACAAACCTCAGGGCGATCAGGCCAGCGCGATTGACCAGCTTATGCGTGGCTTGGACGAAGGCGAGAAGCATCAAGCACTGCTCGGAGTGACGGGCTCGGGCAAGACCTTCACGATGGCGAAGGTGATTGAGGCCTGTCAGCGTCCGGCGCTGGTGATGGCGCACAACAAGACCTTGGCGGCGCAGCTCTATCACGAGTTCAAGAGCTTCTTCCCGCAGAACGCCGTGGAGTACTTCGTTTCCTACTACGACTACTACCAACCGGAGGCGTACATTCCGGCGGGCGATATTTACATCGAGAAGGAATCGACCATCAACGATGAGCTGGACAAGTTGCGGCTGAGCGCGACGCGTTCGCTGTTTGAGCGGAGGGACTGCATCATCGTCGCCTCGGTGAGCTGCATCTACGGCCTCGGTTCTCCGGAAGCGTATTACGGCATGTTGCTGTTCCTGGAGAAGGGACAGAAGATCAAGCGCAAGGACATCACAAGCAAGCTGGTCGAGATCCTCTATGAGCGCACGGAAGGCGACTTCAAGCGCGGCACGTTCCGATGCAGGGGGGACGTCATTGAGGTCTTCCCTACTTACGATGACAGCGCATACAGAATTGAGCTGTGGGGTGATGAGGTAGTCACGCTGGCGCAGATCGATCCGCTGTTTGGGACGGTGAAGCAGAAATATCAGCGGCTGCCGATCTATCCGAAGTCGCACTATGTCATGAAGCCGGAGACGAAGTCCTCCGCAATCGACACCATTGTGCAGGAGATGTTGTGGTGGGAGAAGGAGCTTGAGAATCAGGGAAGGATCGTGGAAGCGCAGCGCATTCACCAGCGCACGCGATTTGATCTGGAGATGATCAAGGAGATGGGATACTGCCACGGCATTGAGAACTACTCGCGCCATTTCACGGGAAGGCTGCCGGGCGAACCTCCACCAACACTGCTGGATTATGTGCCGAGGGACTATCTGCTGTTCATGGACGAGTCGCATCAGACAGTGCCACAGGTAAGAGGCATGTGGCATGGCGACCGATCACGCAAGCAGAACCTGATCGACTACGGTTTCCGACTGCCGAGCGCGCTGGATAATCGTCCGCTTACGTTCGAGGAATTTGAGGCGAGAGTGAACCAGGTGGTCTATGTGAGCGCCACGCCGGGGCCGTATGAACTTACGAAGTCGAGCGGCGTAGTGGTGGAGCAGATCATTCGTCCGACAGGATTGGTGGATCCGCAGGTCGAGGTGCGTCCGGTGAAGGGGCAAATTGACGACCTGCTGCACGAGATTCGAGCGAGAGTGGAGAAGAATGAGCGCGTACTCGTAACTACTCTGACGAAGCGCATGGCGGAAGACTTGGCAGAGTACTACAGCGAGGTGGGAGTGCGGTGCCGATATATGCACTCGGAGATCGAGACGCTGGAGCGCATCAACATTCTTCGCGATCTGCGCAAAGGCGAATTCGATGTGCTAATTGGTATCAATCTTCTGCGCGAAGGGTTGGACTTGCCGGAAGTGTCGCTGGTGGCGGTGCTGGATGCGGACAAGGAAGGGTTCCTGCGCTCGACTGGGTCGCTGATTCAAACCATTGGACGTTGCGCAAGGAACGTCGAAGGACGGGCGATTCTCTATGCCGACCGGATGACTGACTCGATGAAGCACGCGATTGGCGAGACGGATCGACGCAGGGCGATTCAGGAGGCATACAACGAGGAGCACGGGATCATTCCGCAGACGGTGGGACGCTCGGCCGATATGTCGCTGGCACATGTGATCGAGGCGGATTATGCCGAGGTTCCGGTGGAGAGCAACGGCGTACCGGAGTTCAAATCACAGGAGCAACTCGATGCGTTCATCGCAAAGATGGAAGAGGATATGCGCGAGGCGGCGAAGAAGTTCGAGTTTGAACGCGCTGCAAAGTTGAGAGATGCGGTCAAGGAACTTCGTATAAAGGAGTTTCTGTTCTCGTAGAAAGCTGGAAATTCTGGGCAAAAAGGAAAGAGCGTTGAGGGGCCATGTGCCACTCCTCGCTCTCTTTCTTGTACATGGGCCATGTGCCCATTTTTTGCTCGCTCTTCGTTATGCAGCTAGCTTGCGCTCTGGATGCGACAAGGCTTCAAGCGCGCTGAAAGTCTGTTGCGCACTTGGCGAATCCTTGTAGATATAAGCCGTTCGATTCTTGTATTGGACTTCGACGAGATCTTCGCCCACCTTACAGGCCACGATGGGCAGCTTTACTGATGAATTCCGGGTTCTTTCCATTCACTTGCCTCCGCGCCGAATGTCAATCGGGCGACATTTGGGCGGCAGGCATTATGGTTCTAAGTTCCCGGGCAAGCAAGATGCTGCATCGGTAAAAAGAACCTTAGTCCGGGCTAATCGAGCGATCCAATCCTACTCAGCTTCTTGAAGTGAGGTGACGTGCTGCTCCAGAGCCTTGGTGTACTCACGCTCGGCCATTAGCTCCATCTCCAACTTCTTGATCTGGCTGTGCAGTCGCAGAATCTCAAGGCGCATTTTGCCCACTTCCGACGAATTGCCAGGAATGGGAGGAGCAGGCACGCGGCCGGGTTGCGGCGGCGGCACCGGAAGCTGAGCCGCTCCGGTAATCTGGGCGCCGGGAATCGAGATCGGCGGAGCAACAACCGGAGGCTGCAATGTGGCTGCCACGGTGGCTGCAATGGACGGCGGAGCTGGACGTGCTCCTGTACTGCGCGGCGGAACCGGGACAGGTCCGTTCATGCGCGGGGGCATTCCATGACCGTTGCGTGGCGGCACAGGGCCGCTGAAAATGCTGCTCAAAACAGCACTGGCATCCTGCTGCTGTACACGGGAGTTCGCTGGCTCAGGCTCAGGAACCGAGAGCAGGTGGCGAACACGGGCGATAAGATCCTGCGGCTGGAAAGGCTTGCGAATCAGCTCGTTAGCGCGAACGGCAAATGCACGTTCGGCTACGCCCTTGTTGACCACTCCCGACATCAGAATGACAGGCGTAAGCGCAAAACGGGGGTGCTGCTTTATGTAAGAGCAGACCTCGTATCCATCACGACCGGGCATGATGACGTCAGTGATAACGACGTCAGGCGCGTTATGGTCCATCAGGTCCATGGCGCTGCTGGCGTCGTGACAAGTGATGACCTCGAGATCTTCGCGCCGGAAGGCGATCTTGATCACCTCGCGCATGGTCGCGCTGTCGTCGATGAAATACACGACTGGCTTCGCGCTCATTTATATCCTCCGTCGTTGGCTGCGCGTTCTTCATCGATTTCGCGCAGCGCGTCCAGCATCAACTCGGTCACGGACCGAAAAACTGTCCGGGTGGTGGCCAGCGAGCCGGGCACAAATTTGTAAACCCCGCGTTCCTGTCCGTTGCAGCTTTTGATGATTTTGATCACAGCCTCGTCACCGATGATTTCGCCAACCTCAGCATGACGAAGCTCGCCACGCTTCATGAAGATGGTGGCGTCGAGCCCCTCGGCATTGATATACAGTCCACCGGACTGGCGCGAATGAGCGAGCATCTGGATGACACCGGGAAGATCGAGGTGCGAGAGGCTTCCTTCGAGCACCGTTTGCTCCTGCTCAAGCATCTGCGTGGGATGGAATCCCTCGGCACGGCTCAACAGGAATGTACGTACTTGGGAGGCAATGTTTTCAGGTCCACGGCGGCGGTCAATGTAGTCATCGCATCCGGCGCGGAAGGCTTCCATGAGAGCCTGATCGCCTCCATCGCCCATGGCGAGGATGGGAATGTTTGCCGTGGCGGCGTCGTTGTGGAGTATCCGCGGGAGGTCGAACACACTCAGTTCGCGCAGATTTGTGGCGCAGAGTATCGCGGTGGGCGCGTCCCACTCGAGCATCGTCAGAGCATAGGAGGCCTGGGTGCTGTGCGTGACCTCGAACCCTTGTGCCTTCAACGCATCTGTCAGGCGCCGCGCAAAAAAAACGTTGCTGTCAATCACGAGGATGCGCTGATTGAGAGCTCGTGGGGTACTCATCGATTACTCTCCCTCGCCAACGAGTGGACGGGTTGAATGCAGTGTGCCACAACCTGATCGAGGTCGAGCAGCGGCACCGTTGTACCACGGGTGTACAACAGTCCAGCGACGAAAGTCACTTTATCCTCCGCCTCGCCCCGCTCCCCCTGAACCAGTTCGCAATCACCCGAGACCGGGATTGCGACAGTTTCGGTACGCCCAGCGTAATTGCACTCAGCCACCACGTAGAAGCTGCATTTGCCCGGCTGCCCGAACGCTTCGCGCAGATCGCAAACAGGAATCACCGAACCGCGCCGAACCAATACCCCGGCAAGAGATGCCATGGTATGCGGGAACGAATAAAGACTGGTCGGCATGATCAGTTCGCGAACATGGCTGGAATCAAGCGCAAAGCGCTCATCGCCAAGCGGGAATATCACGAACCGCGTTGTGTCATTCATGCGCCACTCCCAAACCACGCAAACCTGCGGCAACTTTGCGCCAATACTCGGTTCTAACGAGCGGTACAACATCGTTCTCAAGCAACAACAGGCCGCGATACCACTGGCGCTCCGATCCGCGGAACAACCCGGGAAGCGGCACCACTCTGGGCAGAGCAGTCATTCGCTCAATCTCAGTCACGCCTAGAGAGCAGTCTCCGGGCTTTAGTACGACGTACCTCTCCAGTATCCCCGCTCCGAGCCCAACTAAGCGGGCAAAATCGATGGAGCCGGGTTCCTTTAGTTTGCGAATCGCGGCACGATCGTCACGATCCCGAATCTCCTCAACCTCACTGGCCTCAACCGCAAAGCGACGCCCTCCGGCTGTAAACAGGATCACCGGACCAGCCGTTGTTGGCGCGGGCTTGGCCGGGCGCGAGATAAATACTGGACGACGTTCGCTCACTTCTTCCGCCGCGAAAAACCAAATCTGCTCCAAACACTCATTGCCCCGACGCTCCGAGAGCACTGCGATACATAGCCATGCGCCGCGAAATAGCCGACGCAATCTGCTCAAGAGGCAGAACCTGAGATACCGCGCCAGTCTTGATGGCTTCGGCCGGCATACCGAAAATCACCGAGGTCGTCTCGTCTTGCGCGAAAATGGTGCCGCCGTTTTCCTGAATCGCCATGGCTCCGCGAGCACCATCGTTGCCCATTCCGGTGAGGATGGCAGCCACGGAACTGCTCCCCGCAAGTGCAGCAACAGATTCCAGGGTGACGTCAATGCTGGGACGGTAGCCAGCAATACGCGGACCGTCGTCGAGCACGATTCGTCCCGGAGAAGCGACCCGCAAATGGCAATCGCCAGGACAGACGTAAGCTTGGCCTGCACAGAGGGTCTCGCCGGATTGTGCCTGCTTCACTGGAATGCGGGCTACAGAGGCAAGCTGCTCGGCAAACTGCGGCGTGAAGGCTCCGGGCATGTGCTGAATGATCAACAAGGCTGCGGGGAAGTCAGAAGCAAACTCGGGAACAAGCTTCATCAATGTCGCAGGGCCACCGGTGGAGGCTGCAAGCACGGCAATGGGCACACGAGTTCCACCCGAAAGCGTGATCGGTGCGGGTGCGGGCAACGGGTCCAATTCCGACAACGGATTCTCGATCGCTAGGAGCGGGGGCAGAGGCACCGCTGGCTTGGGAGCGGCTGAGCGACCCAGATTCCGAACCACGCGAACCTTGGAGGCGATGCGCAGCTTACGCACGAGATCGTCGCGCACTTCGGACATGTCGAGATCGATGGCGGCGCTGGGCTTGGCAAGAAAGTCGATAGCTCCAAGTTCAAGCGCGCGAAGCGTGGCTTGGGCTCCTTCGCGAGATTCGGAGCTGACGATGACGATAGGGCGAGGATCGGTGGACATGATGATCTCGGTGGCTTCGAGACCGTCCATGTGGGGCATGTTGATGTCCATGGTGATGACTTGGGGTTTGAGCTGGGCGGATTTCTCCACGGCCTCGCGTCCGTCGCGCGCTTCGCCCACTACCTCGAAGGCCCCATCAGAGTCGAGGATGCCAAGCAGAACTCGGCGCATGAAGGCCGAATCGTCGGCAACCAAAACCCGGATCTTTTCACCATTGATCATTGTCTTTCTCTTACCGTCTTTCCAATACTCGAATCCAGCTTTCTCACTGAATAACGGGAGCGGGAGTGGCCTGCCCCGAGGTTCCAATCAACTCCACTACTTGCGCGATGAAGGATTCCTCCTGCACCGGCTTGACCATGAACGCCACAGCACCTTCCTTGAGTGCGCGATCGCGGTGCTTTGCTCCGGCGCGCGAGGTGACGACCATGACAGGCACCTTGCTCGTACTGGGCGTTTGCCGCAGGTGCATGATGAGCTCGTAGCCGTTGGTGCGCGGCATTTCAAGGTCGGTGATGACCAGGTCGCAGTCATTCGAGGTTGCGATTTCAAGCGCCTCAAGACCATCGGAAGCGAGCTTGACGCGATACCCGGCCTTCTCCAACATGCGACCAACGAACTTGCGCACGCTGATGGAGTCGTCCGCGAGGACGACGAGTTTTTCCTTCTCGACCACATCGACGGCCTCGGCGGGAATTTCACCGCGAGCAACAGCCGCAGCTCCGGGGAGGAATAGACGCGCTGCATTGATAGCCGTGGTCAGTGGACGGCGCTCTATGGACTCGCCCATGATGAGGCGATTGATATCGACGAGCAGAATCAGGCTGCCGTCAGGCGCGATTGTGGCGCCGGGGAACATTTTGACGTTGCGCAGGTACTCGCCGAGGTTTTTGATGACGATTTCATCCTTGCGCAGGACTTCCTCGACAACGACGCCGACCTGGCGGCCTCCGACGTTGACCAAAACGAGTCGGAGATAGCCGTTGATGGGCCGCAAGGCGGGCAGTTGCAGAGCTTCATCAAGCCGCACGACTTCGGTAAGTACGTCGCGAACCTTGGTGATGAGTTTGCCGCCAACTTCCTCGATTTCGGCGGGACGGATGCGGCGGATCTCTTCGACGAAGGCCAAGGGGAAGGCGAAGGTCTGGTCGCCACACTGCACGAACAGTGCCTGCGAAATGATGAGCGTGAGCGGGACCTTGAGGGTGAATCGAGTGCCGATTCCCTTCTCCGTCTCAACCTCAATTTCGCCATTGAGGTTGTTGACGTTAGAGCGCACCACATCGAGACCAACGCCACGGCCAGCGAGTTCGGTCCGGCGAGGCGCGGTGGAGAATCCAGGGCGGAAGAGCAGATCGACGAGTTCCTGCCGATTGAGGCCTTCGACATCTTCGGCGGAAACGACTCCGCTCTCGATGGCGGTGCCTTTTACGCGTTCGAAGTCCACGCCACGGCCATCATCCTCGACCTCGATGTAGATGTGGTTGCCCTTGTGGTACGCGCGGACGGCGATATTGCCCTGGTCGGGCTTGCCAGCCTCGTAACGCTCATCCACGCGTTCAATGCCGTGTGCAACGGCATTGCGGACCAGGTGCAGCAGCGGATCGGCAATCTGCTGAATGATGTTGTTGTCGAGTTCGGTTTCGGCTCCGGCGAGATTGAGCTCAACCTGCTTGTTGCTAGCCTTGGCTGCGTCGCGAACCGTGCGCGCGATACGCGTGAACAGGTTGCCGATGGGCACCATGCGGGCCTGCGTGATTTCGTCCTGCAGGCGATGAGCCAACTTCGTGAATTCGTCGATATCGCCATCAACACGCCGCACGAATCCGTCGAGCTGATTGAGGACCTCGGTGATATCAGCAGAGATTTCGGTCAGCGAGCGCGAGAGAATGCCGAAATCGTCATACCTGTCCATCTCAAGTTCGGTGAACTCGGACGAGGTGCCGTCGAACCCGCCAAGTGATGGCGAGGAAAAGCCGTAATCGTGACCACCCACGCCGGGACCGGGTACGAATGGACTCCCAAACGCCTGTCCGCTGCCGCATCCCGCAGAGGAATGAGCAGAGAGCGCTGATCCGGGCCACTGCGTAGCGGAAAATGCGGGCGAGGAATTGATTCGGCTGAACTCGTACTTCTCCTGGAACTCATTGACCTTGTCGGCCATGCGGCCTTTGGAGAAGTTGAGGACATCAGCAAGCTTTTCGAGCTCGGCAAGTCGGCCGAGCATGCGAGTACGGTTGATGACCAGTTCGCCTACCGCGTTCATCATGCGGTCTAGGCGCTCCAGGCCGATGCGAACAGACTTCGATTGGGCCATGCCCACCGGGGCACGCGGGGCGGGAGCGATCTCGGAAGACTCGGGCTTAGGCTCCTCGTTGGCCTCTTCGGTTCTCGCGTCTGTCGCAGGCGCACGTTCGATTGCAGCGGGGTCGGCGGAACTCTGCTGAGTCGCAGGCTGAGCCAGAGGAATGGACGCAGGTGCAGGCTCAATTGAAACGGCTTCCGCCGAAACCGGCTCGGCAGAGATGGCGTGCTGCAGACGCGCTATGAGGGTGCGAGCGGCGAGTTGGAAACTAGCTTCGTCTTCCCACTGGCGGTAAATCTGCTTCTTTAGGACGTCGATCGTCTCAAGGCAGAGATCGATGATTGTCGCACTGGGCTTGAGTTCACCATCGCGCAGCTTGCCAATGAGATCTTCGGCACGATGAGCGATGGTCGAGATGCGTTGGCATCCAACCTGTGCAGCCGACCCCTTGATCGTGTGCATGGAACGGAAGAGGCGGTGGATGTCCTCTTCGTTCGGATTTGCTTCGAGCGCAAGCAGACAATCGGTAATGACTTGGAGATGCTCTTCAACCTCCGGGATGAAGAACTCAAGAATCTCGTCGGGAATCGGCTCATCCTGCGCAAGCTCGGGAACATCATCAATGGAAACCGGAGCCGATGGGCGCACAGGAGTAGCAACAGACGCAACCGCGGGAATAGGCGGTTCCGGGGTAACCGGAGATGCAGCAACCGGAGCGGGTTCAGAAGCTTGCGGAGGCGGGGCGGGCGCTGCCGGAATCAACGGCGCAGGAGTTGTAGTCTGAGCCGGAGGCGGTGCACTTTGTACAGGTGCGGGCGTCATCGTCGGCGCAGGTTGCGGAGCCACAGGTACGGGTGGCGCGGCGGGTGCCGGGCACGATGGCACGACAGGCGCACATTGTGCGGGAGCGGGCGTTGCGGGCTGAGCGGCAGGAGCAGGTGGCGGCTCGGTCGGTGCTGGCGCGGCTGGCTGTCCCTGGAATGCGAACGGATAGCGCTGCTTAAATGCGGCAATGTCGTCGGCGGCCTCAACGCCATTCGCGCTGATCATGATGAGGTCGCTCTCGAGAACGGCAATGGCCTCGTAAATGAACTCGACGAGAGGGGCGGTGGCCTCGGGGCTGATTGTCGCGTTCATCGCGTACTGGAAGATGTGCGCCAGTTTGCTGGCTACCTCCTGAAATAGCGAGTAGCCATAAGTACCGCCCGTGCCTGCGACCCCGTGCGCAGAAATGTAGAGACGCTCGATATCGTCGTACAGAGGATAGGGATCCTGCAGGATGCCCGAGTACTCACGCAGAAACTGCAGGTGCTCGCTGGCTTCCTGGAGGAAAAGCTCGATCATCTCCTGGCTAGGTCCGGTCATCGCTCACCTCCGCCAGCAGCGCCTTGGGTAAGGGGCTTTTGAAGCAGGCGCGCACCGTTCATGATGATCTGCTTGAAGCGCACCGGGACATTAGCGACCGACTCGGCGTGTCCGAGGAAGAGATAGCCGCCGGGTTCGAGATAATCAAAGAAGCGCTGGATCAGCCGGGTGCGCAGTTCGTCACTGAAGTAGATCAGCACGTTCATGCAGAAAATGCACTCGAATCGGCCCAGATAAACCTGCTGAGCGAGGTTCATCGGCGCGAACTTGATCATCTCGCGAAGCTGCGGCTTTACCTTGAAGTGCTCGCCGTGGGGAGTGAAATATTTGGGAATGTATGCGGGGAGAAGATTCTCAAGCACGCGCGCTGAGTAAATGCCGCGATCGGCCCGCTCAAGAGCCTCACGACTGATATCGGTGGCCATGATGCTCGCATTGAGCCCCGTGCATTCTCCAGCGGCTTCACTCACGGCTAATGCTACGGAATATGGCTCTTCACCGCTGGCGCAACCTGCGCTCCAGATTCGTAGGGAGTGATCCTTGTCCCAGAACTTCCGGGCTTCGAGATCGGGAAGCACGTATTCCTGGAATGCAGAGAACAGGCCCGGATAGCGCCAGAAACGCGTTTCCTGAGTCAGCAGGCGCTCAAGTAAATTGTCATATTCAACGTTGGAATTGCGAACGAGCCGAAGCAGTTCGAGCCCGTAGGTGAGGCGCTTACGCTGCATGTGTTCGACGACACGCGAAGTAAGAAAGCGCTCACGCGAGTCGTCGAAGACAACGCCGGAGCGCTGCTCAATGAGCAGTTGGAGCTCTCGGACCTCGTGATCGGTCAGCAGCGGATTGATTTCAGCTTCGTTCATCGCGCGTTACTACAGTTCACTTCTCTGCCGTGATTAGCCGGACTGTTAGTTGCGTGCCACGCCTGCCTGCAATTCTTTGCGAGGCTGCTGCTGTGCCGCGGCCTGTACTCGGAACTGCGCAAGAGCTTCATTGAGCTGCTCGCTCATCTTCACCATCTGCTCGGTACTACGGGCAGTCTGTCGTGCGCCCTGCGATGTTTGACGGGTGATGTTGGAGATGATCTGCATAGCATTCGCCACGCCTTCGGTGCCGCGCACCTGCTGTTTACTGGCGAGTGAGATTTCCTGCACAAGTTCGGCGGACTGACGCACGACAGCGGAAATGGCTTCGAGCGCTTTGCCCGCCTGATCAGCCAGCCTAGCTCCTACTTCCACTTCTCGGGTGCCATCTTCCATCACGACGACGGCTTCATTCGTTTCGGCCTGGATAGCTTTAATCAGCGCAGCAATGTCCTTGGTCGCGGTACGCGAGTGCTCGGCAAGTTTTCGGACCTCATCGGCAACTACGGCAAAACCACGCCCGGCTTCACCAGCACGCGCAGCCTCAATGGCGGCATTGAGCGCGAGGAGGTTTGTCTGCTCGGTAATGTCATTGATCACGTTAATGATTTCGCTGATTTCGAGAGAGCGGTCGCCGAGGGACTTGATCTTCTTGGCCGTGGCTTGGACGCTGGCGCGGATGCGCTGCATGCCTTCGAGAGTGTCGCGGACGGAGCGGTTACCCTGCTCGGCGGCGTCAAGAGCGCGGCGGGCCGCTTCGGCGCTGGCTTCAGCATTGTTGCTCACCTGCTTCATCGAAACCGTGAGCTCTTCCACTGCCGACGAGGTGTTGGTGATTTCGTGATCCTGCTGAGTCGCGCCGGTGGCCATCGCCTCGGAGGCTGCAAGAATCTGGTTCGCCGTGGTAGATACGTCGTTGGCGGCGTCGCGAACGCGGCGCAACACCTGCGTAAAGTTGTCGAGCATGTAGTTGACCGAGTCAACTACATTTCCAAGAGCATCGTTCGTAACACTTCCGCGAAGAGTCAGGTCGCCGCGGGCAATCTGGCTAACGATGGTGAGGAACTCGGTGATCGAGCGCTGCAGGTTCTTCTGCGATTCGTCATCCTGCATGGACCGAGCAGCCTTCTCGGCTGCCTGATTCAGATGTATCGCGATGTAACCAAAGTCGTCCTGAGAGCCTTCGTCAAGACGCGCCTTGAAGTCACCCGAACTGAGTTGCTCGGCAAACTCGGCGAGTCCTTTCACAGGTTCGGAAACCTTGTTGGAAAGGCGGAACAGAACGAACAACGAGCCAATCACCAGGAACCCAAGCGCTGCAAGCAGCAGAACTAGAGCATCCGAAGGCAACGCGCCTATCTGGAGCAGCGACTTGTTACCGGACTTCGCGCCAGCCGAGAAGGCCAGCCAAAACACCGCAACGGCAGCCACCAGATTGACAAGTACCAGGACGATGATTGCCGAATTCAGACGACCTTTCATAAGACCTCCAGGACAACGCGAGCGCCTCGTACACCACGCGCCGCCTTTACTCTCAGGCGCAATTGCGCCGTACAACGCAAAATCTGGCCGGCCCGCTAAGGTTCCGGCTCAAACCTAAATAGCGCCAACTGGGAAAGAATCCAGAACGCGCTTCAAATCCAAAGCCAATGCCAGCCGATCACCATGGCGCAACATGCCCGCACAGTGCGGAACGTCACGCGGCGCCTCATCCTTGAGCAACGGTTCGCTGGTGCTATAAGTTCCAATCACCTCATCGGCCGCTATGCCTACACGCACGTCAGGAGCATTAGCGTCCCCACGAAGGCAAGCCACAACTACCTGTTTCGGCGGCATATCGGCGCGGCGCACCTCGGTGAACGCAATATCAACAACGGGAACGATCGTTCCTCGCAGATTGAAAACACCCATTAAGAATGGCGGCGACAGTGGCAGGCGCGTCAGGCGTGGCCACTCCACTACTTCATCGACTTCCAGCACGTGCAGGCAGAATCGCTCGCGTCCGGCACGGAAGATGCAGTACTGTTCTTGCGGCAGCTCGGGCTCAGGCGCAACAGCCTCTTCCCCCGCGAATTCGGGGTCGACTACCGAAGGCTCCTGCAATTCCGGGTTTTGTGGCTGCTCCTCCATCGTTCTTATCCGATCACCCGCTGAACTTCCCCCACCAATTGCTGGCCGGTGAATGGTTTGACGACATACCCGTCTGCACCCTGCTGCAGGCCCCAGAACTTATCGCTTTCGCCACTCTTGGAACTGACCAGCACGATGGGAATTCGGCTGAACTCCTGGCTGCTCTTCAATTCACGACAAGCCTGAAATCCATTCCTGCCCGGCATGACAACGTCGAGGAGAATCAGGTTCGGATGCTCGGCGGCGACCATCTGCTCAATGCGCGAAGGATCACTCAATGAAACCGCAGAGTATCCGGCGCTTTGCAGGAAAGATTGCATCAACCGGCTTTCCGCCTGTGAATCGTCAACAATCAGAACCTTTTTCAGCACGATGCACCTCAAATCCATTAACTGCGGCACAAGCACACTTCACTCGCAAATCTCTGGCTGCGCGATCTGCAAAAAGGTTCTTCGACCAGCGTTGCAGACCAGAGCTAAGTTTCACACTGCCTCGACTGCATGTATGCGTCGAAACACAGGCCATTCCGCATCAACCTGCGCGCCCCCGCCAATGGGAGCAGCAACCGACACCGACACGGAGAGTTCCACGGGGCAAGTTAGCAGTCATTTCGCCTGTGCGGAAGTAACTGATAGGAGACATCGCCCCCAATAACCTGCCGTTCAACTGCGTCCTGGCGTTTAGACAAGAGTATCACCCGGTTCGCGCTCCGCGAACCCTCCAACTCTGGAACTTTTCGACCGCTTCGATCATTACTTTATATGCGAATCACGCGGAACGACTCATACGCTGGCACCCGGGTCGGGGCCGGGGTCAGAAGACTCTCCGACAACGGATTGTTCATTGCGAGCAATGGCTTTCTTTATCAACTCAATCAACAGCGCGATCCTGAAGGGCTTCTCAATGAATAAAGCACCGGTGCGCTTCTGCACCTCGATAGCATAAGGATCGCTGACGTTTCCGGTAATAAAGAGGAAGCAGGGAGCCAATTTCGGACGATTCTGCAGAACCCAGTC
Source organism: Koromonas humicola (assembly GCF_059726255.1). NCBI lineage: Bacteria > Pseudomonadati > Acidobacteriota > Terriglobia > Terriglobales > Koromonadaceae > Koromonas > Koromonas humicola. The sequence continues at coordinate 1,253,961 of NZ_AP040873.1, read as the reverse complement.
GTAGATCTCGGCGCCTCCGACACCGCCCGGCATCTTCAGATCGGAGACCACGGCCGCAAACGTTCGCTGGCCCAGCAAACCCAGTGCTTCCGCGCCGGAAGATGCCGGCACGATACTCAATCCCCCACGCTCAAGCGCTGCTTTTAGAAACGCGAGCAGGATGTCTTCATCTTCGACCACCAGTACTGGCAAGGATTCGGTCATAGGTTTCGCCATTTATTACGATCGGTCGTGGTCGACGCGGGAGGCCTACTGCGTCGCTGGTAACAACCCGGAGTAACCATGCCGCTCTGTGAGCAATCAGCTCTCTGGTGAACTTTGAATCGTACCCACAAGGGTACACATGCTCTGGGGGAGATTGGTGATCAGAGTAGGACCAGTCGCTTGTAGAGTCAAGCTTCTTCATAACTTAGAGACAATCGGATGTTACTTAAGGAATGTGTAACAACTCTCCGTTGGTCATTTCTTGGGTGAAATCTCCCCAAATCCTGTCCGACGATGCGGCGTTCAGCGTGGAAACTTTTGTTCTAGCCCCTTTTGCCCCTTTCGTAATGAATCAAAGATTGCTATCAATGAGAGAAGCACACATCTGGATACCCGGGCTTCGGCGTGAAGGTTCAATGCCCACGCGTAAGTCTTGGTTTGTCCTACATCCCCGCGTCGGATCCGAATCTGGACCAATGTGGAGAGTTCGACTAGTTACTTGCGAACTTGTTGGCAGGAAGTCATGGTTCTAAGCAGCACTGAACTCATAAAGATGCAAACCCGGCGAACCTAAGGGAGATTTCGGCGTGAATAGCGGCAAATGGCAAGGAACTCCCCGGCTCTGGAGGCGATTTGGCATGAAGATCCGTAATAAGCTGCTCCTGCATTTTGCGATTTTGCTCGGAGCTTTGGGCATTGGCTTCTTAATCAGCATTTTCACGATGTTCCGTTCGCAAGCGGCCCAAAAAGACCTTCGCGACTTCACCACCATGGCAAACGCAACCGAAGCAGTTCGCCAGCAGATGATGGACAATCGCGTCATTCTGAGCAGCTATCTCCTGACCGGCGCTGGGACAGAACTAGATCGTCTTCACAAGGGCACACAGAAGACCTTCGACCTGTTGCGAGACGCACAGTCGAAGGTTACGAACGAAAACCAGCGAGCTGGATTGAGCCGAATTGAGGCTCTCGAGCGCGACTGGTCCGGCAATTTCGCTGACAGGTTTGTAAGGGAACATCAGGAAGTCGATAGCGGGAAAATGACCGCAACTGATCTGCTAGGCGACTACACAAATGCCGACCCGACAGAACAGCTAAGGCACATGAATGATGTTTTCAACGAGGTTCAGTCGGCGAACCAGCGCGAACTTGACCAGTTACGCACCACCCAAGAACATGCCTCGACCATGATTATCGTGGTCAGCATCTTGGGTGCGATTGCGGGACTCGCACTTGGCATCTTCATTGCCCTTCGCACTGCGAAGTCCATCACTGATCCGCTTGAGCACCTGATCATGGTGGCTCGCGAGGTCGGCGACAAGGGCGATCTGAACCAGGAGATTGACATCCACAGCGAAGACGAGCTGGGGACACTGGCCCAGACCTTCCGCAACATGGTCGTTTACTTCAAGGAAATGGCATCGGTGTCGCAGGCGATTGCGGGTGGCGATCTTTCGGTAGAAGTCACGCCGCGCTCAGATCGTGACACTCTGGCGCTCGCGTTCTCGCAGATGACGAATGGATTGCGTTCGCTGGTGAGCTCAGTTCGCGATGCAGCGGCTCAGGTGGCCGCTGGATCGAACCAGGTCGCGGATGCTTCTGAAGACTCCGCCAAGATTAATGTGCAGTCGTCTTCTGCCATCGATGAAGTCACAAGCACGATGCACGAGATGAGCATCAACGTGCAGAACATGGTGAAGAACACGCAAATGCAGGCATCGAGCGTGAGCGAAACCTCTGCCTCGATCGACCAAATGGTCGCCAGCATTCAGCGCGTGGCCGACACAGCCAAGGTGCTGCTCGACATCTCCAATCGCTCGCGTGACGAAGTGCAGAGCGGTATCGGCACCATGCAGAAGACGACCGAAGGACTGAATCGCATCAATGGTTCGATCGGCTCTTCGGCGGCGATCATCACCACTCTTGGCGACCGCGTGGACAACATCGGGAAGATCATTGAAGTGATCGATGACATTTCCGAGCAGACGAACCTGCTCGCACTCAACGCCGCCATCGAAGCAGCACGCGCTGGCGAACATGGCCTGGGCTTCGCCGTCGTCGCCGATGAGGTTCGCAAGCTGGCAGAAAAGTCCGCTACCTCGACAAAGGAAATCAGCGAACTCATCAGCAGCATCCAGAGTGAGGCCCGCAAAGCAGTTGAGAACATGGACAAGAGCACGTCCATCGTCAACGAAGGTCTGGACCTGGGCAATGATCTGAGCCTCGCGCTTCGCAAGATCTCTAATGTGGTGACCGAGGTGTTCAAGTTCGCGCAGGAAATCGGTGCCGCAACGAATGAGCAGTCGCATGGATCTTCGCAGATTGCCAAGGCAACAACCCGCCTGAACGAAATCACACACGAAATCACCTCCTCCGTCGAGGAGCAGGCAGGCGGAGCTCAGGCAGTGGTCCGCGCCATGGAGCGCATGCGCGAAATGGTACAGCAGTCCACATCGAGTTCGACTGAACTTGCGGCTTCTTCGGAACAGATGTCGAAGATGGCCCGCTCGCTGCTCGAATCCATGGATCGCTTCGTGCTGGAAGAGCACCTGCAGCAGGAAGCACGAAAGCTGAACGGAGCGAAGTATGCCATCGCGGGAGCAAGCCACTAAGGCACGGAGACTCGAATGCTGAAGATTCAACAGATCGTTGGGTTTCGAGTAGGAAGAGAGAACTTCGGTGTGCCGATCAGCATTGTGCACGAGATTGTGCCAATGATGGACATCACCGTCGTGCCAGATTCGCCGATTTATATCGAGGGCGTCATCAACCTTCGAGGGAAGATCATCCCCGTTGTGGATTTGAGGAAGCGCTTCGCCGAGCCTGCGGTACCGCACAAGCGCAACCGCATTCTTGTGGCGGAGCTAGATGGTCACCTGGTCGGACTGGTAGTGGATGCCGCTAATGAAGTGTTGAAGATTAACCCTGAGCTCATTGAGCCAGCTCCAAATATCTTCGAACAAGGCGAAGTGAACTACGTGACAGGAGTCGGAAAGCTTGATGGCAAGCTGGTGATCCTGATCGACCTTGCAAAAATCATGCAGAAAGGCGAACTGCGACGGCTCTCTGACATTGCGGAAGCCGCTGACCCGATTCCGCAGTCATAGTAGGACACACACGAATGTCGTCTTTAATACCAGTTGCTTTCAGCGAAGCCGAACTTAAGTTGCTGCAGACCCTGATCTATCAGGAATGCGGCATGTACTTTGACGACCGTCGCGCACACTTCTTGCAGGACCGCCTGCAACGACGTTTGCGCACCTGCAATGTCAGTTCTTTTTACGACTACTATCGCTTGCTGACGAGCCCGCAGGGGCGAGTAGAACTCTCTGCCCTGCTGGAAAACCTGACGGTAAACGAGACCAGCTTTTTCCGCAATCGGCCACAACTGGACCTGTTCCAGAAGACCGTTTTGGAAGACTTGCTTCATCGCAAGCAGGCACGGCGCGATTGGACCCTCCGCATCTGGAGCGCAGGATGCTCTACCGGCCAGGAGCCGTACACGCTGGCAATGATGGTTGCCGATGCACTGGCTTACTACTATTTACGCAATCCGCTGCCGTTTGAAATGCCTAGCCCGAAGCCGCTGATCCCGCCGCCTTGGAAGGTGGAGATCATTGCTTCGGACATCAACTACTCGGTGCTCCGAGCCGGGCAGGAAGGCATTTACATGGAGCATCACATGGAGTCCGTGGACTACACCTATCGCCTGCGTTATTTCGATAAGGTCGGACCCCAGCGGTATGCGATTAAGCCCGCGGTCAAGGAACTGGTTCACTTCGACTTCCACAACCTGAAAACTGAGTTCCTTCCGCAGCGCAATGACTTCATTTTCTGCCGCAACGTGATGATCTATTTCGACGAGGCGGAGCAGAAACGGTTAATTCAGAAGTTCTGGCGTTGCTTGAACTCAGATGGGTTCCTGTTTGTTGGACACGCCGAGAGCCTGTTTGGTTTGACTGATCAGTTTCAGATGATTCACCAGAACAACGGCACGGCATACAGCAAGATCGAGGCATAAACGTGGGCATCTTTTCTGACGATCGCGCAAATGAGCTACGGAATTTGTTTTTCGATAGTTCGCAGGAGATTCTCCAGGCCCTCATCGAAGAGGCACTGTTGCTTGAGAAGTCCCCGCGCGATGCCGAAATCGTTCGCAATCTCCGTCGCAGCGTTCATACGCTGAAGGGAGACTCCGCCGCATGCGGCTACAAGGAGTTGAGCGAACTGGCCCATGCCGTCGAAGATGTGCTGACACCCGAGGTTGCTGCCCGCGATGGCGAAGCCCTCGCGCAATTAGTACTAGTCTCGGCCGACTCGTTTGACAATCTGCTTTCGGCATATCGCAATGATCTGCAGGCTCCGTCGACTCAGCCCGTGTATGAACTCATCGAGGGATTGAAAAATCCTCAGCCCAAGGTTGAGTTCGCTCCCAAGTTCAACTGGACAGAGTACGAGCAGCTCCTGATTTCGAAGAACGGCGTACGTGGGCAGCAGGTTTATAACATCGCGCTAGCGATTGATCCCGCTTGTCCTATGCGTGCGGCCGCAGTGCAACTGGTGCGCAACGTATTACAGGAAGTTGGAACCATTCTCGTGATGCGTCCGGACGAAAATGCAAAAGAGATTCCGGACGTGATCGAGGTAGCCCTGGCCAGCCATCATGAAGTGGATTGGGTGGAGCGCAAAAGCAAGATTCCAACTGTAGTTTCAAAGGTATTTGTGGCGCCAGCGGCTGCAACCGCTGAACAATCATTGCAGGGAGAGACGGCAGTTGCCGAACAGGTTGCCGAGTCACCAGCGCCCGCGCCCGTACAAGAATCGCCAGCTTCGCAAGAGAGCTCTGATGAGACGAAGTTGCCAACTCCGCCCCGCACGCAAAGAGAAAAAGATAAGGCCCGGGCAGTGCAGGCAGTTCGCCAAGCGATGGAGCGTCCCAAGGCGCGCGAGGAGCGGATTCCTGCTGCAACCGAGAACGTCATTCGAGTTGAAGCAGAGCGGGTCGATGTGGTGCTGGATTTAGTAGGCGAACTGATCATCGCGAAGAGCATGATGCAGGATCTCCTCTCGGAAATGCATCGCACATTCGGAAACACTCCGTTGCGCACGAGGACTGCTGACATCCTGACTTTCCAGTCGCAGATTCTGAACAAGCTGCAACGAGCGGTAATGAAGATCCGCATGGTGCCCGTCGAGCAGATGTTCCGCAGAATGCCCCGAATTGTCCGCGACACGGCAAAAGCAACAGGCCGCGAAGTCAATATCGTCCTCGAGGGCGAGAACACTGATCTGGACAAGAGCATTCTCGACGCACTAGCCGAGCCAATGATGCATCTGCTGCGCAACGCCGTGGATCACGGTATTGAGCCCCCACTTGAGCGCGCCGCGGCAGGCAAATCGCCAGAAGGCACCATTCGGCTGAATGCTTATCACCAGGGAAATCAGGTAGTTCTCGAAGTGAGCGATGACGGCGCAGGCATCAACCTGCCCAAGGTTGTCGAAAAGGCGATTTCTCGCGGTATTGTTACGCCCGAGCAGGCCTCGCGCATGAGCGACGGCGAAGCCTTAGACCTGATCTTCCACGCAGGACTGAGCACAGCTACCGAGGTCACAGAGGTTAGTGGACGTGGCATCGGCATGGACGTGGTAAAGGCCGTAATGGATCGCCTGAAAGGGACGATCAGCGTCCGCAGCGTGCCCGGCGAAGGTACAACCTTCCTGCTGAAGGTACCGCTGACGCTCGCGATCATTAAGGCGCTGCTCTTCCGGGTGTCGGAAAAACTCTACGCCGTGCCGTTGGGCAACGTCCTGAACATTCTGCGGGCGAAAGAGAGCGAAGTTCATTTCGTCGATGGGCAGGAAGTGCTGCAGATTCACGAGGAAATCGTGCCGTTGATTCGCCTGAGCCGGATGCATCCGGGAGGCGAACGCAAGCCCAAGCTCTTCGTCATCGTGGTAAGCCTAGGCGATCGCAAGGTGGGATTTGTCGTTGATCGGCTCATCGGTGAACAGGAACTGGTGATCAAGGCCTTGGACGAAAGCATGGTTAGCACGTCCCTGATCAGCGGAGCCAGCATCCTCGGCGACGGACGGGTAGTTCTGATTCTGAGTATCTCGGACGTGGTGGAGAAGTTCGGCCGATCGTACAGCCGCACCAAGGCTGAACAACAAGAAGTGGGGGTGAGGCAATGACGCCCGCCAAGAGAATGATTCGCGTGCTGGTGGTGGACGACTCGGCCCTCATGCGCAAACTGATTCCGCAACTGATTGAGCGCGACAGTTCCATTCACGTGGTTGGTACCGCAATGGATGGTGCCTTTGCCCTGAAGAAGATTGAGGAACTGAAGCCAGACGCAATCACGTTGGATCTGGAGATGCCGCGAATGGACGGCATCGAAACTTTGCGACAGATCATGCGTCAGCAACAGGTCCCGGTAGTTGTGGTGAGCGCTCATACACGCGAGGGTGCAAGCGCAACATTCAAAGCACTGCACATGGGCGCATTTGACTTCGTGGCGAAACCGGAGAACGTGCTATCCGAGGGGATGAACGAGATCGCGTCGGAGCTGATCGTGAAGATCAAAGCCGCTGTGAACAGTCCCCTGCGGACTACGCCGACTCCTGCTGGTGTGGTGCCACAGCAAAAGCCAAAACGCGACAATGTGGTCATCCCGGCATCGAAGTTGGTGGCTATCGGAATCTCTACAGGCGGCCCGAATTCACTGGAATACCTGCTCAGCCATCTGCCTGCGGACTTCCCTGCAGCGATTGCAGTAGTGCAGCACATGCCGGCAGGATTTACCGATACGTTCGCAAGAAGGCTGAACGAATCGACGCTGCTCGAAGTGAAAGAGGCGCAATCTGGCGATCTTTTAACAGCCGGTCGTGTGCTAATCTGCCCGGGAGATCGGCATATGAGGATCCGCCGGATGCCGCTGGGCGACGTTGTGGTGCTCTCGGACGACGAAAAGGTTAACGGCCATCGACCTTCCGTAGATGTTCTGTTCGACTCCGTAGCTACGGAGTTTGGAGCAGATGCGGTCGGGGTCTTGATGACAGGAATGGGCGAAGACGGCGCCGAAGGACTTGGAAAGATAAAGAAAACCGGTGCACTGACGATTGCGCAAGACGAGGACTCGTCGATTGTTTTCGGCATGCCTCGGGCAGCAATCGAGCGTGGCCATGCAAGCCGCGTCGTTTCGCTTGAAGCAATGGCAAACACACTGATCGTGCATTGCGGCCATCATCGCGCGATGCCGACTAAGGAACAGTATCCAGTCCGCACAGCCGGACAGATCTGAGGAAACTATGGAGCAATTCCCCGCTCTGCTGCGTGCTACCGATCGCCACCCCGTCCGCTACCTTGTAGTGGATGACTCGGTTTTTGCGCGTAAGAACCTTGCGCGCATCATCGAAACCTATGGAGGAGAACTGGCTGGCGAGGCCGGCGACGGCTGCACGGCAATTACGGAATACGACCGTACCCGCGCCGACATCGTGCTGATGGATATCACCATGCCGCAGATGGAAGGCATTGAAGCCGCCGAGCGCATCGTGCGCCAGCATCCGGATGCCCGGATCATCATGGTGTCGAGCGTCGGGTACCAGGAAAACATTGTCGCAGCGCTGCAAAAGGGCGCGCGCCACTTTGTGCAGAAGCCAGTCAAGCCCGAGCTGCTGTACGAAGTGATCAAGTACGTTCTAGGCGACGCCGTGGTTACGGCCTCAACGGCGGGAGCAGGAGATTAGTCGATGAGAATGGAGTTGATCCAACCATTCATCAATGCCGCCGACGCGGTGCTCTCGCAGACGCTTGCGTCCTCGATTACAGTGTCGGACATTTCGATGGATGAAGAGGCTTACCATCGCCGAGCCAACGCCGCCTTGGTCGAAATTACGGGGGACATTGAAGGGCGCGTCATCTTCGACGTGGAAGACAGCACGGCGATGAAGGTCGCATGCACCATCGCTGGAATGGAGATGGAGAGCGATCCCCAACTGATTCGTGAAACTGTGGCGGAGTTGGCAAATCTTGTGATCGGCAATGCCGTCACGACTCTCAACGACCAGGGATTCCGGTTCAAGGTGCATCCCCCAGCCGAATACAACGGCGAACAGGGCTTCCGCGGCTCGGAAGACATGGAGGCGTTGGTGATGGACTTTGCCTCACCCGCCGGAAGCGTGTTTATGAACGTGGCGATCCGCTATAACCGTCGCCGCCGCGCCGATCAGAGTAGCTAGCGCGCAACTTTCAAAGCAAACAAAAAGGCGAACCCCATCGGGTTCGCCTTTTTGTGGATCCACAGCCTTTAACTACGACCGAGCAGTAGGACCGGAATCATAGCCGGGCAATTTCTCTGTCCGTCATAGATGCCCGTATCCGGGTTCCCAGAATCGCAATACGTGACCACGGTCGGAGCCGGAACTGTACCGATGTAGGTGTTTATCGGCGTCGTGCCGTTAGCGGCTGCTGCAACCACTGCCGTGCCGTTGTACAGGTTCGGGTAGGTTGCCGTAGTCGTGGGATTTACGTCGCCGTCGTAATAGTAATAAGTGGTCGTGGTGGTAGTGGCCGCGTATGCCTTCGAGAGGTAAGCCGAATCGCCCTGACGGGATACGGCGACGTAGCTCACGACCGGAGTCGTGGTCTCAACCAAGACATTGTGAGCCACACCCTTGGAGTCGTTGAACGACTTTGTAACAGAGCGGTGAACACCCACGGTGATGGTCGATGTCGCGTTCAGCGTTATACCGCCGGTGGCCAGCTTGCTCGCATTGATGGCGACGATTCTGTCTGTTCCGCTCAGTCCCACGTAAGCCTGAGTTCCATCACGCAACAGTGCGATATTGGTCGGGTTAGCGCCCGTCGACAGCGACGTGAGCCAAGTCAGCGTGCCAGGATTGGTGGCGTCAAACACGCTCACTGTTCCGTTGGCATGTAACAGCCAGATGTGGTTGTACTGCAGATTCTGGGTAGTGTCGTTGTACTGGACGTCCTGCGCGATGTCGATGGGATCGGCGTCGCACAAGGTGCCGCAAACAACCGTAGTAGACGTCGTGGGATTCGCAGTCGAAATCGTCTGGCTCACGGTCTCCGTCTGTCCGTCGATGATGGAGATGGAGCGCCCGCCACGGTTGAGTACGTATACGTAAAGACCATCGGCGCTCTGGGCAGCCTTGATGGGCGTTGCACCGACAGAAATAGTGTTGGTGACCTTGTACTTCGAGGCGCTGACGACGTACACACTGCCGTTACTGTCGAGAACGAAGACCTTGCTCTGATCCTTGTAAATCCATGCGTAAACCGGCGTCGGCCCAACGCACACGGTGGCTTTCACCAGGTTGGAGGATTGCGCGATGGAACTGATCGAACCTGAATTGGGGCAGGTCGCATTGTGCCCCGAATTGATGACCCAGTCTTGCGTGTAGGTGCTACCGAAGTATTGGAAGGTCATCCCGATGGGCTTGGAGCCAGGCTCAAGCGTGATCGTCGTGGTGTTGGCCGCGAAACCTGCAGTCGAACTATTGAGCAGGACCTGCGTCACCGAGTCGCTGTCCGTGTTGGCGGAGTAAACGGTCGTACGGTTAGCGTCAAAGGCGATGGATGACGCCACGTTGCCCATCTGCTTGTTACCGGCGTTCGTGTCACCACTAACGTTGATGTTAGTGAGCACGCTGTTTCCGCCATCGGTCTGGTTCAGGACAACTTCTGTTTCAGCGCCTGAGGGATTAGCGGTCGTGACAGGGTTGGGTACCGCAACGGGCCGATAGGTCTCGCCGCAGCCAATCTCAATAATGGTGATTGCCAAAAGGACGGCCGCACACGCGGCATTCCGTAGAACTTTCATTCGCACTCCGCCCCTGCCGATGATGATTCATCTGCTCTGTTCGGGTGCGTCCATTGTAAAGGAAGCACGAGGCTTAGGGCGAGTCAGTTCTCGCACACGCAAGGCCGGATATTTGTTCCGGGAAATACGACATGGCCTATGCAGCACGCCCGCGCTTGGGCTTGGCTTTTCCTGGCGCCTTTTTGGGGACTCCAGCGGCAATTTCCTCGACTTGCGAAGCTCTCTGCGCTTCTTCGGCCACTTCGGACGACTTCTTCCCTTCCATGCGCGCCAAGCTTTGCTTCAAAGCATCCATCAGATCAACTACAGGGGCCATTTTTGCGGGGCGCTCGACGCCGGAAACGTCTTTACCTTCGAGGCGGGCATCGATGAGCTTGCGCAAGTTCTCCTCATAGGTATCGTGGAAGCGCTCGGGTTCGAACTTATCGGCCAAAGCATCGATGAGTTGGTGCGCAACTTTCAGCTCCGCCTCTTTGATTTCGACCGATTCAGTGCCGAAGCTTTCCATCGTGCGAACCTCATCCGCGTAGTACATCGTGTGGAGAGCGAGACCTTCCTTGAACGGGCGAAGGAATACCGTGTATTCGCGGTTGTGCATGGTGAGCTGCGCCAGAGCCATGTATCCGCTGTCGCGCATGGCTCGAGCAAGCAGCGCATATGGGCGTTTACCGGCCTCTTCCGCAGCAACGTAATAGCTCGATTCGAAATAGATGGGGTCCACATCCTCGGCCTTTACGAATTGGACGATTTCCATGGCCTTGGCCGTTTTCGGTTCGATTTTCTTCAGTTCTTCAGGCTCGATCACTACATACTCGCCTTTGCGATACTCGTAGCCTTTAACAATTTCACTGCGCTCGACAACTCGCTCTTCCTGCGGGCACCAGAGCTGCTGTTTAATCCGGGAAAGGTCCGGCTTGTGCAGCATATGGAAGGAGATACGGCTTCCGCGAGCTCCGCTGTAGAGCCGTACCGGCAACGAAATCAAGCCAAAGGTCAAATAACCGGACCAGACCGAAGACGCCATTTTCTTGCCTCCATCAAGAACTTCTCTGTCGTGGGTGCCCGTTCTTGAATCGAATCTGATAGGATGCGCTCTCAGGCAGGCCCGGAGGCCAGCAAGGTCGAGGACTGTCTGTCGCACGACTTCAGAGTACGATTGAATCGCGCATGAATGTTCTCTATAGCTGGCAGGCCGCCATGCCCCAAGTGGTCGCCGCCGTCGGGATTTGTGTTGCTTTCGGATTTTTAGCTTGGGGAATAAGGGCGGTAACCGCCGGCGCGGCACTGACCGGAGTGATTATCAGCGCCGTCATTTGCCTCGCTGCAGGACCAGCGTCCCTAGCGCCGATCATCGTCGTATTTTTCCTCGCAGTTGTTAGCACTCGAATTGGTCACCGAAAAAAAGAACGGTATGGAACGGCGGAAGATCGTTTTGGTCGTAGCGCATTGCAGATATTGGCCAACGTCGGTGTGGCCGGAATCTGCGCAGCTCCCCTGCTGTTAACAGCTCATGCCAGGTACATCCTTCTCGCAGGAGCTTCGGCCGCTCTGGCCGAGGCAGCGGGAGATACGGTCAGTAGCGAATTGGGACAAGCCTTTGGAACCAGGCCACTTCTTATCACGACCCTGCGTCCGGTGTGTCCTGGAGAAAACGGTGGAGTCACCATCATCGGCACGATCTGGGCGATTGTGGCCGTCGCGATAGTCTGTATTGCGTGCTTGTGGGCAAATCTGCTTGTACCGGCTTATTTCTGGACGGCGTTCAGTGCGGCATTCTTCGGGACAATCGTAGACAGCCTGCTGGGGGCGACCTTGGAGCGCCCCGGGCGTCTCGGGAATAATGCGGTGAACTTCACCAGTACCGCATTCTCAGCCGCTCTGACCATTGGCGTTTTATTCGTTCATCGCTGGTTCTAGCGACATTGAAGCCCAAAAAGAAAAGCCGGAGCGAATGGCTCCGGCCGCATGCTTTTGAGTGCTACTGCTTTTCTGGCCGAATAAACTCCCACTTGCCACGGCCACAAAGATTCTTGCACTTAGGAAGCGTTTCGCCCGCTTTGAACTGTGCCGGTGTCTTACACACGCTGCACCAGTAGATTCCCGTCTGCGGAGCTGTGCTCCCAGGTTCGTTAGCCATTCCAAATCCTCCGATGTGAGTACTTTGATCGTATCAAAGCAACCGGACGGCTACCAGCGAAACACGTGCAATCTCCATAACGTGTAGCTTGCAGCTTCGCGCATGACATTCATGGTACGGGCCTGCGTGGTTACAGTCGTTTCGAGCTTTCGAGGCGAAACATACACTATGAAGCCCTGCGCCTCGAGTAACCGCTTGATTCGGAAAAGATGATAAGGATCGCTAACCGCAATGCAGGAAAGCATGTTGTTCGCGCGCATGATATTGGAAATGCGCTCGGCACTTTCCGCGCTGTTGTCGCTTTGCGTTTCCGCGATCAGATGGCGATCACCGATCCCGCGCTCAATCAGGTAATCGCGACCAACGGAGCCTTCGGTGAACCGTTGCTCTCCCCCGCTGCCGCCGGTTGTTATTACGATGGGTGCGAGTTTGCGCTGGTACAGTTCGAAGGCGTGATCGAGGCGTGCGCGATATACGGGTGAGGGTTTGCCGAAATACTCAGCGGCGCCGAAAACGACTATAGCATCCGCCGGGCGCGCTTCATCGCGCCCAGACTGTTGCACGACCTGAACGCACGCCCAGGCGAAGTAACAGGCATAGGCGACGAGCAGTGCCAATATGACTCTTCCCGGCCTCAACCATCTCCGGAGCCCACCAACCTTCATTGATCGCCTAGCACATCCTCAATCGCAGATTGCGCGATGGCACCCTCACGCAGAAGTGACCATTTCCCATCGGGAAGTGTGAGGTCCACGATCGTAGTGGCAACAGAGCGCGGTGTCGTTCCGCCATCCACCAGTAGCTGCACTCGGTCGCCCATCTGTTCCACAACGGCCAAGGCGGTCGTGCACTCCGATTCACCAGCCAGATTGGCCGAAGTCGCCGTGACCGGACATTTAAGCGCCCGCACGACAGCTAACGCCACCGCAGAGTCCGGCATACGGACGGCAATGTTGCCGGAGTTTGCAGTCACCTTCAGCGGCAAGCGCGAGGCGGCGCGGACGATGATCGTCAGCGGTCCAGGCCAGAACTTTTCTGCCAGCAGATAAAAATCATCGGGCAAGTTGGCGGCCATCTCGTCCGCCTGCTCAACGCTTTCGATCAGCAGAGAAAGAGGCTTGTGGCGACCGCGCTCTTTGATTTCATATACCCGCTCCACGGCGTGGAGGTTGTAAGGATCGACGGCCAGACCGTAGAACGTGTCCGTCGGCATTCCGACGACACTTCCCTGGCGAATTCTGTCGGCCACATAGTTGACCAGCGACGGCTCAGGTTCTGCTGCGTGAACGCGAATAATTTCCGGGCGCACCCGATCTACCTCATCTGTAAGGCTCGAAACCAGCGAACCTTAACACAAGTTGAAATCAACGTACAAGGTTAACTCAACAACTCTCCGCGCGGGAGGAGTGTGTGCGGGAGGTTATGATGTCCATGCCACCGCTACTCCAGCATTCTACATTGTCCACGCTCTGGCTCAGGAGAAGAACATGACTGAAGCATCGTTTCACCCGCGGAATGAACGCCTGCGCCCTATCAGCAGCCGCCAAAACGCGCTTGTAAAGGAACTGCGCAAGACTTTTTCGCAGGCTACACCGACGGACGAAGGTGCAGTAGCGATCGAGGGGGTGAAGCTGGTGGAGGAGGCAATTCGCAGCGGATTGCGGCTGAGCGCCGTTTTCTTCTCGGAATCAGCCCGCGAGCGCGCTCATCGTTTGCTGCCCCAGATCGGGCATACGGTCGAGACGATTCTACTGCCAGACGATATTTTTCATAGCGCAGTGGCGAGCGAAACTCCGCAGGGGGTAGCGGCGCTGGTATATCCGCTCACGGCCGAACTGCGGGATCTATTTCGGACGCAGAATCCGCTGATTCTTGGCTGCGCCGGGCTTCAGGATCCCGGAAATCTGGGCACCATTCTCCGCAGTGCGGAAGCCTTCGGCGCTAGCGGTGTGCTTACGACCGAGGGAACCGTGTCCGCCGCGAATCCTAAGGTGGCGCGAGCGTCGGCTGGCTCTGTCTTCAGGTTGCCCTGCGTGAAAACTGCGACCGTAGAGGCCCTTCAAGCTCTGCAAGAGAATGGTGTGCGGCTGGCCGTGACTTCCTCTCATAACGGTCGTGCGGTGCAGGAAGTGGATCTGACGGTCCCAACGGCGATCTTCATCGGCAGCGAAGGTCAAGGAGTGCCTCGGTCTTTGATCGAGGCGGCAGACGAGGCCATTCTGATTCCACACTCTCCGAAAGTGGAAAGCCTGAATGCAGGCATCGCGGCAAGCATTCTGCTGTATGAGGCACGGCGCCAGAGAGGCTGAGCCAAGAGCCTGTTTCCGCCGGTCTCATTGCCAGGCAACGCCGGGCCCTCATCCCCCGCTCTATCTACGAGCGCCAGCCCGTCTAAATCAATTCAGGGGGATGTTCATGAAGAAGGCATGCTCACTGCTCATGATGCCAGCTTTGTTGTGCGGTCTGGCATTTGCGCAATACGAGCCGCGAGACGCCCGGGATGAGCACAGGGGCAGAGCGGCAGACGAGAGAATCACGCACGGTCCGGTGGTGGAATCCATGGGTTCAACTTGGGCGACGGTGGCCTGGTCGACAAACACGGGAGGAAGCTCGATTGTGCGCTACGGAACAGAGCCCAACCGCCTGGATCAGACGGCGGAATCACCCTATGCTGTGGATAAAGGACAACCTGGCGAAACACATCGCGTAAAGATAGATCACCTGCGGCCGGGAACAACTTACTACTACAGCGTGGATTCGGGGCAAGGTCAGGGAACGGGAACTGAAGCTCGCAGCCATGTTGAACGTTTCACAACCCATCGTTAGGGAACAAGCAGGCGGCCGCAGCGGGATTGCGGCCGCTACTCCTGCTCGCGCATTCTCTGCTTTTTGGCTTTGATCGCGGAGAGGCGGTCGCGAATTCTCTTCTCCACGCCCTCTTCGGTGGGGTGGTACCACTGACGGCCTTTGAGGTTTTCGGGCAGACATTCCATGTCTGTCACCTTCTCCTCGAAATCATGAGCGTACTTGTATCCTGCACTGTAGCCCAAGTCTTTCATGAGGCGCGTCGGAGCATTCCGCAAGTGCAACGGCACGGGGTCTGAAGCGGTCTCTTCCACATCACGCTTCACCGCCCCGTACGCCACATACAGAGCATTCGATTTGGGCGCAATGGCCAGATACACAGCCGCATGCGCCAGTGCCAGTCCACCTTCTGGCATGCCCAGGAAGTCGATTGCATCCCGCGCGGCAATGCATATTTCAAGTGCGTGCGGATCGGCGAGAGATATGTCTTCCACAGCCATTCGTACGATGCGACGTGCAAGATACAGCGGATCTTCGCCACTCTCGAGCATGCGAACAAGCCAATACAGTGTCGCGTCAGGATCGCTGTTGCGTACCGACTTGTGCAGGGCCGAGATGAGGTTATAGTGCTCCTCGCCTGCCTTGTCATAGCGAAGAACACGGCGCTGTAGCGCATCCTCAACCTGTGGCGGAGTTATTGTCCCGCCGCTCGCGCCTCCTGCGGCCTCAACCGCCAGGGTCGAGGCGACCTCGAGCACGTTGTAGGCAGAGCGCGCATCTCCGCTCGAATAGGCGGCCACTCTTGCAAGCGCCGCAGGATCGGCAGTGAGTTTCAGTAGGCCCAAGCCGCGTTCTTCGTCTTTCAGAGCACGCTGCATAAGCTCAACCAATTGCTCTTCCGTGAGCGGATTGAGCGTGTAAACACGCGAGCGCGAGAGCAGAGCCGAGTTCACTTCGAACGATGGGTTCTCCGTCGTAGCACCGATCAGACGAATGTTGCCCCGCTCCACGTGGGGCAAAAAGGCGTCCTGCTGGGCACGGTTGAAGCGATGAATCTCGTCGATGAAGACGATCGTGCGCGTACCGTATTGGCGCGCTCGCTCAGCTTCCATCATTACCTGCTTGATCTCTTTAATGCCGGACATCACGGCTGAGAATTCCACGAACTCAGCCTGGGTTCGGCGGGCGATGATTTTGGCCAGAGTCGTCTTCCCTACTCCCGGCGGCCCCCAAAAGAGAATGGAGCCAATGTCGTCGCGATCAATCTGCACACGAAGCGGCTTCCCCGGGCCGAGGATGTGCTCCTGCCCGACAAACTCGTCGAGATCGCGTGGACGCATGCGGTCCGCCAGCGGACGACTGTGGTCAGAGGCTTCGTTCAGTGGATTGGCAAACAGACTCATTGCAGCAAGCGTAACACTAGAGAGCAAGGTTTCAACGTTTCAAGGTTGAAAGGTTCAAGGTTGAAGCCAGCGTCAGTTGCTGAAATTTCTGACGCACACAAAGCAAAACCCTCAGCCGAAGCCGAGGGCCTTAACCTTGAAACTTTGAAACTTTGAAACCTTTGAAACATTGATACCTGACTAATTCTTTGCTCTTGCCGTCTTCTCATCACCGGCGACCTTGCCATCGCGAATATGGATGATGCGATGAGAGAACTCGGCGATATCGTGTTCGTGCGTGACGAGGACGATGGTGTTTCCTTGCTCATACAGATCATCGAACAACGCCATGATTTCATTGCCGGTCTTCGTGTCCAAGTTGCCCGTGGGTTCGTCGGCCAGAATGATGGAAGGCTTGTTGACCAGCGCGCGCGCGATTGCGACACGCTGACGCTGACCTCCGGAAAGCTCGTTGGGCTTGTGGTTCATACGCTCGCCCATACCAACGCTGACCAGCACCTGCCGCGCGCGTTCAAGACGCTCCTCTGAGGGAATGCCTGCGTAGATGAGCGGCAACTCCACGTTGTGCAGAGCCGAAGCACGCGCCAACAGGTTAAACGTCTGGAACACGAATCCAATTTCTTTGTTACGGATTCGCGCCAGTTCATCGTCATCGAGTTCGCTGACCAAGTGTCCATTGAGCCAATACGTGCCCTTGGTCGGCGTATCGAGACAGCCGATAAGGTTCATCAGTGTTGACTTGCCCGAACCTGAGGGGCCCATGATCGCAACATATTCATTGCGATGGATGGAGATATCTACGCCGCTGAGCGCATTCACTTGTTGCTCGCTGCCCATGTCGTAGGTCTTCCACAAATCCTGCGTGCAGATGACGCAGTTAGCCGGTGGGGCTTTCAGTTCCTGGCCAATTCCTGCGGTTTGCGTTGCCATCATGTCTCCCTGAGATGCTTGGCTGTTACGATTTCGACTCGTCCTTGCTGGGCGCGCTGTTATCAATCTTCACGGTGCTCTCAGGCTTGATAGTGCGCAGAACCTTGTAGCTTCCGGTCACGATCTCGTCGCCTTCTTTGAGCCCGTCCAAAACTTCGATGTCAGTCGTACCAGTAATGCCTGTCTGCACTTGCACGAACTGGGCCTTGCCGTTGCGAATAACGAATACGCCTTGAAGCTCTTCTTTCTTGGCTTTCGCCTCTTCAGGCTTTTCGGCAGCCTGAACCGCGTTCTTGTCCTTGCCCTTCTTCTTTGGAATCAGGTCGCCGCGCTGGCGAATGGTAAGGGCCTGAATCGGGATCGATAGCACGCCGGACTTGCTGGCAGTAGTGATCTTCGCAGTCGAAGACAGGCCAGGACGTAGATTCTCCGGCACCTCAGTCAAAGTCACAACCACCTTGAAGTCTTTTGCCTCCTGCGTGCTGCCAGTGGACTGCGACGTCGCAACACCGGTCGATCGCAGCAAGGCGTTATTGCCAATCTCGGTGACCGTGCCCTTGAACTTCTTTTTCGGGATCGCGTCAATGCTGACTTCGGCGGGTTGACCGAGCTTCACGTTGACGATGTCTGTCTCGTCGACCTTAACTTCGGCCGTGATCACCGACGTATCGGCCAGCGTCATCAGAGTCGATCCCGGCGAGTTCTGAATACCGACAACCACGGTCTCGCCTTCGCGCACAGGAAGGTTCGTCACCACGCCATCAAAAGGAGCGCGGTACTCGGTCTTGCTCAGCACGTCTGTGTTGTGGACCAGAGTGGCTTTCTGTACGGCGATACGACGCTTGTAAGCTTCGGCTGCAGCTTTGGACTGCGCAATCCGGGCTTTGGCCTGACTCAATCCGGCAAGTGAAGCCTCATAGGCGTTCTTGGAGGCGTCGTAGTCCTTTTTGGCGATCAACTGATCTTTATAGAGCCCCTCAGCGCGCTTCCAGTCATACGCCTTCTGCTCCAGGTCAGCCTTGGCACGATCCAGATCGGCAACATTGGTATTCAGTTGCTCGATACCGGCGGTGTAGTCGGCTTCTGCTGCTGTGAGGGACGCGCGGGTGGCGTTCACGTCAGCTTCAGATTGGACGTTTTCCAATTGCGCCAACAACTGGCCCTTTTTGACGTGGTCGCCTTCTTTGACGTACAAGTGCACGATCTTGCCGAAGGCATTCGCTCCGACGTTTACGAACGTTTTAGGCCGGATCTCGCCCGAGGCAGTGACCTGTGACGTCAGGTCCTGTCGGGTAACTTTTCCGGTCTGAACCTGAACCACACCTTTGCGGCTCTGCTGGATGCTGAAGAAGATGACTGCAGCAACCACCACCACACCTAAGAGAGCGAGCGATACTTTCTTCCAGGTTTTCATCAGTCCTCATTAGCCCGGCTGAACCCGGGATTACAACTGCGCAAGATCGGCAACTCCAGGATTACTCACGCCTGTTGCTTCATACGATCAGTGTCGCTTGAAAGTTCCAAAAACAAAATTGCTGCGCACAAATGATTTCGTTCAGCATCGCACAATCGCGCGATGCGATACAGCTTTTTGGGTGGGAAGTCTTGCGGGTTGATTGTAACTCTCCGCAGTGGGCCTCGATGCTCGCATATCATACTTTGCCATGATTTGCTTCTCGAATCGTGATTTGCTGAGCAAAGTTTATCCTTCCTTGCCTTGCATCCCGCGAAAACTTACAATTCCTTGCAGCCCGAAACAAGCTCAGGAGCGAGACTGTCCCATGCGGTTCTTTTCCGTTCGTAAATTTTCTTTGCTCATAGCGGCATCCGCTATGCTGGCCACCCCCGTTTTGGCACAGGATTCGGCCACTAGCAAGGACGAAGGCACGTCCTTAAAGGATTTTAAAGCCGGTAAAAAGAAGGACGTCCCGGAAAAGAAAGAGCTTACTCCCGAGGAAAGAAAAGAACGCCTTCGCAGCTTCAAACGCGAGGTCGGCAAGACTTACCAGAATTGGCTTGACCAGGATGTGCGCTACATCATCACGTCGGAAGAAGAACAGGCGTTCAAGATGCTGGGCACCGATGAAGAACGTGACGAATTCATCGAACAGTTCTGGCTTCGTCGCGATCCGACGCCCGATACGCAGGAAAACGAATTCCGCGAAGAGCATTACCGCCGAATTCAGTACGCAAACGAGCACTTCCCTGCCGGAATTCCGGGATGGAAGACAGATCGCGGTCGCATGTACATCGTTTGGGGTGCACCAGACGAAATCGAATCGCATCCTTCGGGCGGCACCTATCAGCGCGAAAACTCAGAGGGTGGCGGCACGACCTCTACATTCCCATTTGAACGTTGGCGCTATCGCTACCTTGAGGGAATCGGCAACGAAGTCATCATCGAGTTTGTGGACAGCTGCATGTGCGGCGACTACCACATCTCGATCGATCCGAACGAAAAGGACGCCCTGCTACATACTCCAGGGGGCGGCCCGACCTTGGCCGAGCAAATGGGACGGGGTGACCGCTCGTCTCGCATGATGGGCATCCCTGGTGGCTCCAACCCGGATGGCATGCAAGGCAATGGCTCCAAGCAGTTTGACGCCCTCGAGCGCTACGCCAAGCTGAACACGCCTCCTCCGATCAAGTTCAAGGATCTGGAAGAGAAGGTCAACACCAAGATTCGTTACAACCTGATGCCGTTTGACATGCGATCGGACTTCGTGAAAATCACGGCAGACACCGTGCTGGTACCGATCACGATTCAGATCAAAACGAAGGATCTGACCTTCGTACAGAAGGAAGGCATTCAGCGCGCTGCAGCAAACATCTTTGGACGCATCACCACCCTTTCCGGACGTGTCGCTTCGACCTTTGAAGACACTGTCGGCGTCGATGAACCGAACGAGCTGCTGGAAAAAGCCCTGCAAACGAGCCAGATCTACTGGAAAGCAGTTCCGTTGAAGCCGGGCATGTACAAGATCGACCTCGCGGTAAAGGACGTGAACGGCGATCGTGTAGGCACTCTGGTTCGGTCGATTCGGGTTCCGGAATTTGATGACGAGAAGCTCGCCAATTCATCATTGATTCTGGCCGACGTGATGGAGCGCGTTCCCGCCAAGAGCATTGGTTCCGGGAACTTCATCATTGGAGACACCAAGGTCCGTCCGCGCCTCGATGCAGCCGACGGCAAACCTGCCATATTCAAACGTAACCAGAAGCTGAATATCTGGATGCAGGTCTATAACTTGCAGCAGGATCAGCAAATCAAGAAGACCAAGGCAACGATCAGCTACGACATCGTGAACATTCAGACCAACAAGTCTGTACTGCACGCCGATGAACCTTCGGCAGCCTACGGCAATACCGGAGAGCAGATCACGATCGAGAAATCCATGCCGCTGGCCAACCTTGAACCCGGTTTGTACACTCTGAAAGTCACAGTAAACGACGAGGTTACGAAACAAACGGTCAATCCTTCGGCCCGCTTCCAAGTCGAATAGGATAGAATGTTTGCTGGATGATTGGCGGGCCGCGACGGCGCCGCCAATCTCTATTGACCTGAGGGTGGAGTTGTTCAGAGGCCTGACGTTAACATCCAATTCCCGCCAGCGCATGAATGGCAAGGGAGGCTCAATGACGCGTAAGCTCGGAATCTTGGCGCTTGCAATCGTCTGGTGCCTTGGAGCGTCTGCTGCCGTTAACCCAGGTAATATCCGCGGAGTCGTGCGCAACAGCTCCGGAGTGCCGCAGATGGGTGCTGTAGTAGAGGTACTCTCGAGCACAACCTCCCGCACCCAGACCGCTCTTACCGATACACACGGCGTATTTACGATGCCGGGTCTGCTGCCAGGTCTTTACACCGTAAAGGTTAGCGCCCCAAGCTTCCTCCCAACTATCCGCGAACGTGTGAGTTTGCAGTCCGGCGCAAGTCTGCTGCTGAACGTCACGCTGAACACCTTGTTCGAAGCAATTCAACTGGTTCCCCGCCGAAAGCCTACGCCTGATGGAGATGACGACTGGCGATGGGCTCTACGATCCATGGCGAACCGGCCGATTCTAAGATTGGCTGACGATAAGCCGCTCGTGGTAGTACAGCGAGACGAGAGTTCGGACGGACAGTTGAAGGCACGGGTGTCATTTATCGCGGGTGCGGATGGCGATGCATTCAGTGGCGGCCCGAACGTCGACACGAACTTCCACATTGAGCAGTCGATGTTTGGCAAGCGTTCGACTTTGAAGAAGTGGTCGCTCAATGGTGGAGTCGCGACGAACACCACCAATCCGAACGCAGTCATTCGCGCTGCATATTCGCGCGAAATGCCCGACGGCTCATTCCCTGAGATCGCTATCTCCGCCAAGCACTTTGCATCGCTCAACCCCGATCAGCCCGCGATACAGGCACTTGCTCTTTCGGTAGCGAACGCGATGACCTTTGGCGAAAAGCTGGAGATCGAGTATGGCGGCGAAACCCAGATGTTGCAATTCCGCGAGCGGGCGGTCAGCTATCGTCCATTTGCCAGCGTCAGCGTTCATCCCGGAAAGAACACCGTTCTGCAGTATCGCTACGCGACTAGCGCTCCGAACTTGCGAAGAGCAAAGGGTTTCGATACGGCGCCGGCCGATCTGAGCGAAAGCAATCCGCGCCTGACCATGACGCAACTCGGACAGCGGGTCGAACGCGCCCAGCACCATGAGGTTTCTATCTCGCAGCGCATGGGCAAGCACAAGGTCCAATTCGCTGCATATTCAGACACCTTGCATAACGCCGCGCTCACGGGGACCGGGGCAGCGCTCACCGGCGATACAGATTTTCTGATCGGCGATCCATACTCAGGGAACTTCTCGTACAACGGCGGCACCTTGCGCACGCAGGGCGTTCGCGCCGTGTACTCGCATCCCCTGGTAAAGGGCCTCGATGGCACGTTCGACTACGGCTTTGGAGGAGTGTTAAACGCGCCTCCCCAGCTCCGGCTCGTCACACAGACATCGACTTCGCTTGTGACTAGCAAACGGCACTCGGCGGCCGCGAAGATTTCAGGCACGGCTCCAGCAAGCAAGACGAAGGTGATTGCAAGCTATCGATGGCTGAGCGGCAGCGCGTTGACTCCGGTTGACATGTTCAACGCCTCTGCGGGCCAGACGGATCCATACCTGAGCTTCTTTATTCGTCAACCGATACCGACGCTGCACCTGCTGCCCAACGGCCTCGAAGCTCTGATTGATGTTCGCAATCTGCTGGCGCAAGGGTATCGTCCCGTACTGAGTCCTGACGGTAGCGTGGTGTACCTGGTTCAGGGAGTACGCAGCATTCGGGCGGGCCTCAGCTTTAATTTCTAGAACGCGCTGGGATCAATCCTCGTGCGCGACTGATCTGCTCTCGGGCAGGTATTCACAAGCCTCACGGCACTCCAGGCAGTAGTAGCAGCCATCTTGTACGAGGCGGACATCGTGCTCACCCATGCACAGAAAGCAGTACTTGTCGCACGTGCACTTCTCTTCTACCTGTTCACAAACATTGCATGTAAATCGTTGGGCCATGGGCGCACTTTAACTCGCATTTTCCTGTTACGCAACAGTGTCTCTCCGGGGTGTCGCAGCAAATTGCCTGCACTGCTCACCGCGTGTTAAGTTTTAAGGTTCCAGCGGCCTGATTATGGCCAATTGATTCCCGTCC
This sequence comes from Koromonas humicola, assembly GCF_059726255.1. NCBI lineage: Bacteria > Pseudomonadati > Acidobacteriota > Terriglobia > Terriglobales > Koromonadaceae > Koromonas > Koromonas humicola. Next base: position 1,230,957 of record NZ_AP040873.1, on the reverse strand, counting down.
AGAGGTCCTGTCCTTGTCTTCATCTACCGAATCTGCCGTAATCCGCAAAACAGCTCTCAACGCCGTGCATCGCCAACTTGGCGCGCGCATGGTGGACTTCAATGGATGGGATATGCCGGTTGAGTATCCGGCCAACGCCACCCGTAAATCCGGCGGTCTCATCGCCGAGCACATGATTGTCCGCACATCGGTTGGTCTGTTCGATGTGAGCCACATGGGCGACATCCGGGTGCATGGCCCCGAATCGCTGAAGGCCGTGCAACACATGACGTTCAATGATGCTTCGAAACTCGCGATTGGCCAGGCGCAATATTCTGCACTGCTCTATCCCACAGGAACGTTTGTCGATGATGTGATCGTTCATCGTCTTGGCGAGTCCGACTTCCTGCTGGTGATCAACGCAGGCACCCGCGAGAAGGATGCGGCCTGGGTTCGCGATGCGGCGAAAGGATTCAACTGCGAAGTTGAAGACTTGAGCGACCGCTACACCCAGATCGCAATCCAAGGCCCGAACGGTTGGCGCACTCTTCAGAAGTTGACTGACGCAGATCTGACCAAGGTGAAGTTTTACTGGTTTACTCACGGCACAGTCTGCGGACTTCCGAATGTGCTTATTGCGCGCACTGGATACACCGCGGAAGACGGCTTCGAAATCTACATTCCTTCAGACGAAGCCACTAGCACGCGGGTTTGGAACGAGTTGATGTCTGCCGGAGAAGAGTTCGGAGTCCTGCCTTGCGGTCTCGGAGCGCGCAACACGCTACGGCTTGAGGGGGCTCTCTCGCTCTACGGGCACGAGATTTCGGACACCATCACGCCATGGGAAGCGCGTCTGGACCGTTTCCTGAAGATGGAAAAGGACGAGTTCATCGGTAAGCCCGCACTTGAAGCACAGAAGAAACGTGGACTGCAACGCATTCTCATTGGACTCGAAGCAATCGAACGCGGCATCCCGCGTGACGGATATCGCGTGCTGGATTCTCAGGGACACGGAATCGGAAACGTCACGAGCGGATCCCCTGCGCCATTTTTGAAGAAGAACATCGCGCTTGCTTACGTTCCAATTGAGTACTCATCCGAAGGAACTGAATTAGCAGTAGAGGTTCGCAGTCAGACCGTGAAGTGCAAGGTGGTGCCTACGCCGTTCTATAAGCGGCCAAGCAAGTCCACCAGCACTGCGGCGACCGAATCCGTGCAAAAGCAGTAGAGTACAATTTCAGCATTCATCAAATTGTTGATGTTGGGTCCACCATTGCCGGTCTTCCCGGCTTGTAATCAATTTCTGGAGACGATCATGGCTTATCCGCCGGAATTTAAATACACCAAAGAGCACGAGTGGCTTTCAGTTGACGGCACAACAGGAACAATCGGAATCACTGATTACGCCCAGAACTCGCTGGGCGACATTGTTTTCGTCGAATTGCCAAAGGTCGGCGCCGAGTTGATTGCCGGAAAGACTTTCGGCACGGTTGAGTCGGTCAAGGCTGTTAGCGATCTCTATGCCCCCATCTCGGGAACAGTAACGGAGATCAATGCAGAGCTCACCACCTCTCCTGAAAAGGTCAACAGTTCTCCTCATACCGCGTGGATGGTGAAGGTGACTATGGCCAATCCGTCTGAAACCGCTGCCCTGCTCTCGGTGGCCGACTACGAGAAGTTCATCGCCGAAGAGAAGTAGGCGAGTTCGCCGTCAGGAAAAGAATTCATCATGCGCTATCTCCCGAAGTCCCCAGCCGAACGCGAGCATATGCTGCGCGAAATCGGTGTTTGTTGCGTTGACGAGCTGTTCAAGCCCATACCCGAGCAGTTTCGCCTGAAGCGCGATCTCGCAATTCCACGCCAGATGGCGGAAAGCGAGATTGTCGGTTGGTTCCGTGACCGCGCCGCTGAAAACGGCTCTGGATACGACATCCTGCTCGGTGCTGGCGCCTACAACCACTACCGCCCATTGGTGATCGACACGCTCATCTCGCGCGGAGAGTGGTTCACGGCCTATACGCCTTACCAGCCCGAAATCGCACAAGGCACATTGCAGGCAATCTTTGAGTTTCAGACCATGGTTTGCGAACTCACCGGAATGGAAGTCGCAAACGCATCAATGTACGACGGTTCGACCGGGGCTGCTGAAGCCGTGATGATGGCCATGCGCATCACCGGACGAACCTCGGCGATTCTTGCCCGCAGCGTCCATCCGGAATATCGCGAAGTGATTGCCACGTACGCGAAATACCAGGGATTGCCAATGTCCGAGGTCGGATTCACCGACAACGGACGCATCGATCTCAAAGCGCTGGACGCGGCGATTACTCCTGATACGGCGTGCGTACTAATCCAATCTCCGAACTTCTTCGGCACCATTGAAGACGTCGCGGCAATCGCTGACGTCGCCCATGCGAAAGGCGCGTTGCTTGTCGTCTCCATCGCGGAAGCGCTTTCGCTTGGGATTGTCCGTCCACCGGCAGAGGCCGACATTGTTTCGATGGAAGCTCAGTCGTTCGGTGTTCCTCTCAGCTATGGCGGACCTTATGCCGGAGTAATTGCCACACGCGAGAAGTACGTAAGGCAGATTCCAGGACGCCTTGCGGGACAGACCACCGACCGCAACGGCAAGCGCGGATTCGTTCTGACACTCTCTACTCGCGAACAACACATTCGTCGCGAAAAGGCTACGTCGAACATCTGCACGAATCAGGCACTTATCGCGCTGATGGCCAACATCTACATGGATGTTTACGGCCGCGAGGGTCTCAAGGATCTAGCAACCCAGAACTTGGCGAAGGCTGCTTATGCGCGCCAGACGCTTGGCCGTAAGGGGAAGGTGCTCTTTGAAGGCGCACCGCGCTTCAACGAGTTTGTGTTGCAGACCACTGAGGACTCGTACGAACTTTCGCATCGACTTGCTGAAAAGCGGAAGATCATCGGAGGCTTCCCGCTCCGCAAGTTCTATCCCGAACTCGGCAATGCCGCCGTCTGGTGCGCGACAGAGCTTACATCAAGGGCTTCGATCGACGCTGCCGCTGACGAGGTGCATGCATGAGCAACAAAGACATTCGTAAGGCTAGCACCCACATCTCGCAGAACGAAGGACTGATCTTCGAGCACTCGTCTCCCGGCAAGAAGGCATATCGCCTGCGCCAGCTCGATGTGCCTGAAATCGACGCCGCTGCCGAACTGGGCGATGCACTTCGGACCGAACCAGCGCCGTTGCCTGAGGTCAGCGAGGTTGAGATCATTCGCCACTTCACGCGGCTCTCGACCTGGAACTATGCGGTCGATCATGGCATGTATCCGCTCGGCTCCTGCACGATGAAGTACAACCCGCGTGTAAACGAAATCGTGGCGCGGCTCGATGGAATTGCGGGGGCACACCCATATCAGCCGGAACAGATTTCTCAGGGTGCACTTCGCATCATGAAGTCTTTGGCCGATCAGCTGATTGAAATCACCGGCATGGACGCCATCACGTTACAGCCTGCAGCGGGAGCACACGGTGAACTGACGGGAATCCTGCTGGTGCGCGCGTATCTGGAATCGAAAGGTAACGCACGCAAGAAGGTTCTAATTCCAGACTCGGCGCACGGTACTAATCCAGCAACCGCTGCGATGGCTGGCTACCAAGTCGAGAACTTGCGCAGCAACGAGAATGGCATGGTCGACCTTGCCTCTCTCGAAGCGCAAATGAACGAGGATGTGGCCGCTCTCATGCTCACGAATCCCAACACGTTGGGAATTTTCGAGCAGCAGATTGCGGACATCGCCGAAATTCTGCATCGCAAGGGCGGTCTGCTGTACATGGATGGCGCCAACATGAACGCCTTGGTTGCCAAGGCTCGGCCCGGCGATTTCGGTGTGGACGTCATGCACCTGAATCTACACAAGACCTTCTCGACGCCACACGGCGGAGGCGGTCCGGGCTCAGGTCCAGTTGCCTGCAAGAAGCATCTGGAACCCTTCCTGCCCAAGCCTGTGGTCGTAGAAGGTGAAAACGGATTACTTCGACTGGACTACGATCGTCCGCAGTCGATCGGCCGTGTTCGCGCTTTCTTCGGAAACTTCGGCATGCATGTTCGTGCGCTGGCATACATCATGGCAAATGGCCCCGATGGATTGCGGCAAACAACGGAAGACGCGGTACTCAACGCGAACTACCTGCGCAAGAAACTCGAAGGCACCTACGAACTGCAATACTCCACGCCGACGATGCATGAAGTGGTTTTCAGTGACAAACTGCAGACCAAAGCGGGCGTCAAGACCGGAGATATTGCAAAGCGCCTCATCGACTATGGATTCCATCCGTACACCGTGAGCTTCCCCATGGTCGTGCATGGCGCGCTGATGATCGAGCCAACCGAGAGCGAACCGCTCGAGGAACTTGATCTGTTTGTCGATGCCATGAAGTCCATTGCACAGGAAGCGCTCGACACTCCAGAGGTGATCAAAGATGCACCTTACTCGACGCGCATCTCGCGTCTCGATGAAACGGCGGCAGCCCGCAAGCCTGTCCTGCGTTGGCAGCCAAACGGCAAACAGTAGGAGTTAGTAGCTACAAAGCCCTGCCTTGACCAGAGTGTCCGGGGCAGGGCTTTTGCATTTGCGAGAAGGTCTCTCCTTTGAGGCACATACGCCTTTCCGAATTTCATGGCAGATGAACCACACTGCGCAACGGCGCTTTACGCACACTTAACACCATCCAAATTCGCCGAAGGTTCATCAGAGTAGATAGATGAATCCAATCGAAAGAAAAGCGGGTTGATGAGTAGTTCTGAAGTGTACGTTGGCTATGTCACGGGTTGGAGATGGTGGTTGCTCGATGAAAAATCGCCAAATCCGCACCCTTGCAGCATAGGAATTCCCTATCGGTGGAAGTGGGCTGGAGAGAACTCGACAGAGCAACTGTCGCTTGGCAACCGGCGTGGGTTTTACGCGTACAAACCTGCAGCTGTTGAACGCCTTGGAGGGGGATCGCCATTGTTGTTCGGCCGAGTTGCGCTTTATGGCGACGTCATCGTGCACAGCTATGGATACCGTGCGGAAAAGGCTCGCATCCTTGATGCATGGTGTGCCCCCGAGTGGTGGGGCAAGCTTTCGAGAGTGCACCAGGTAAAGGGAGTTTTCAAAATCACAACAATGGGAGACACGGATTGGCTGATATTGGCGAACCTAACAGAATCGAGCGACACTACCCTCTCGGATTCCCCGAGGATACCCCTGCGTACCCGGAGCAGGCACCTGTAACCGAGCCAGAACACGAGCCTACGCACGCAAACTAGGTAGGTTTTGTCCTGCAACAACGGAAGATGTGCGGCTAGCTTCAGCGGTACGAAAGAGGTACCCTGAATTCATGCGAGTTGTAAAAGGCACGTTCCGCTTCCTGCTTCTTCTGGCACTGCTATGTGCTCCGATGGCGGCACAATCGGTGCTGAAGGCGCTCTCTGCAGGTGCAGGCACTGGGCAATCGGCAAAGACCCTCGATCCACTCGGTCGTGCTACGCCTCGCGGAACACTGACTGGCTTTATGCAGGCCGCGCAAAAGGGTGATAACGAGCGCGCAGCCGAATACCTGCAACTTCCCCGCCAGGAAACTGAACTCGACTCAACTCGCATTGTGCAGGACCTGAAATCCTTGCTCGACGAGGCCTATGTTGGCCGGCTCGGTGGGATTACCGACAATCCTGAACTGATCTACGATCCGCAACTCGAACCGAATCACGAGCGCGTAGGGGAATTCACCGTAAGTGGCAAAGAGCTGCCATTGCTGCTCGTGCGCGTGCCCGATAGCAATGGCGGGCATGTTTGGCTCATCTCCTGGAGCACCCTAAGCAAAACTGAAGATTTGGCCAATGATGTACGGTCGCACCAGGTCGAACGCCATCTGCCTCATGTGCTGGTGCGCCAGCGATTCCTGTCCATTCCGCTCTGGGTTTGGGCAGCTTTCGTCTTGCTCATTCCGATTGCCCTACTTGCGGGATTGGTAGCGGTGTCGGTTGCGCGCTCGCCTGCATGGCTGCTGGCCCGCATCCACCATCGCGCCGCACAGTCGGAAGTGTGGACCAACATTCGCGGTCCGGTGCTGTTGTTCGCCGCTGCCGCTGCGCACGCAATCGGCATGCGGATGATTTCGGTCCCACTGCTTTTCCGCGAATACTACCTTAAGGTGCAGGCGACGGCGCTGCTGTTTGCGGTGGCGTGGTTGTTGTGGGACTTCGTAACGGTCTGGAGTCGTCGCACACGACGGCAGATGACCGCCCCAAAAGATCGCGGCACGCTCTCTCTTTCCCTGCTGCTACACCGCGTATTAAAGATGGGCATTGTAACTGCCGCGGTGCTAAGCATCTTGTACCTCGCCGGGTTTGATCTCTCGGCCGCACTCGCTGGACTCGGCATTGGCGGTATCGCGGTGGCTTTGGCCGCGCAGAAAACGATTGAGAATCTGTTCGGCGGTATCAGCATCTTGACCGACCAAGTTATGCGTGTAGGTGACCTGTGCCGTGTGGGAGACACAGTCGGGACAGTTGAGGATATCGGTCTGCGCTCCACGCTCATTCGAACCTACGACCGCGGACTCATCTCCGTGCCGAATGGTTCGCTGGCAACAGCGAACGTCGAGAACCTGAGCGCACGCGACAAGATGCGCGTCTTCTGCAAGATCGGTTTGCGCTATGAAACCACCCGTGCGCAGTTGGAGCGAGTGTTGGCAGAAGTAACCAGCATGTTGCAGGAGCATTCGAAGGTAGAATCCTCAACCGCATGGATTCGCCTCGCAAAGCTTGCTGACAGTTCGCTCGAACTCGAGATGCAGGCCTATGTGCTGACGCACGAGTACAACGAATTCAGCGCTGTTCGAGAGGACTTGCTGTTGCGTGTGATGGATATTGTTGAGAGCTGCGGAAGTTCTCTGGCGTTTCCCTCGCAGACCGTTTACTTGGCACATGAACCGGAGATGGCGGACAGCGCCCGAAGCGGCAAATAGTTCAATCCCCAGCGGGCTTTCTTACGCGATATAGAATCAGCGGTTCTTGCTCAAACACCTTGTCCGCCACTTCGCCGATTCCTCGCCCGTAGCGATTAGCGCCGTAGCTCCAGATGTAATCGTAATCGGCAGCGACGGCGCTCCACTCAGGCTCCACGTCAAAGCAGTGCCCCCAATATCCATCGCTCATGTACGGATCGTACGTGATACGCATCGGTGTCTGTCCGGGAATGTCGAACAGGTATGGCGAAATCGCACCACGGCGGATGACCGCATACGCCCAATAATGAACGTAGTAGTAGTCGAGTGGGTCTTGTTCCTTGCAGGTATCGACGAGCGGAAAAACCTTCGCGGCGGGAGCGATCTGTTGAATGGCCTCGTTCATCGCCACGTTCTTATCCGTCTCATCCTGGAATCCCGTGGTGATGTTGAACACGCGCAAAAGCGTGAGGGCCACGGCCAGAATTGCAATCCAGTTTGCGCGGCGTCCCACATGAAACAACGCCAGAGTCAGCAGGCAAAGCGGCGGGACCAGGCGAACGTCGAGGTCGGAACTCGCTCCCCACCCATACGGAAGCAACAGATAGACGACGAAGAAACCGGCGAACACAAAGAGCCAGCGCCAGTTCACCTTGAGTTCGCGGTTGCGCACCACAACCACCAGCAAGCACACTACAAGTCCGGCAGCAAAGATCTTGTCCAGCGTCAGGTCATACCCCTGCGTCGGAATGTTGCGAAGCGCTTCGATTTTGTCGGCCAGTGGACGCCATTCCAGACGTTTTTGTTCCGAGAGTCCTGGACGCGCCCACAAGAAGAGCAGCGAAGGTGGAGCAAGAAAACATGCGAGCTTCATCCACTCGCGCCACTTAAACGAGGTCAGCTCATACAACACCAAGATGAACGCCGCCGCAGCGAATCCCAACAGGTGTGCGAAATACGTCGCAAAGCTCACGAGCACGAACACCACAGCTCGCGCCAGCGAGGGACTTCGTCGATACCACAGCCACGTTCCGACCATCAGGAAGCAAAAGCCAACCGACAGGTGATACGCAGTGAATCCCCAAAGAAACAGCGTGTAGAAAGACAATGCACAAGCCAGCAGTGAGAGCTTGATGTTATCGCGATCCACTTGCCACAAGAACCAAGCCACTGAGACCGGCACGAGCATCGTGGTGAGGATCAGCAGGAGTTTTCCGGCGGCCTCGACCGGAAGTACATATTGAAACCCAACCAGCACTAGATCCCACAAGACATATGGATAGGGCTTCCAATCGGCTTTGTAGTAGTCGGCAAACTGATATGCGGGATCGTTTAGGTGATGCAGGACAAAAGCTCGGGCGAGGTGATTCGCGAAATCGAGCAGTGGAGGCTCATGCACAAGTAGAAACGGAACAGCCAGTGTGGATAGCAGTATCGCAAAGAGAGCGATCCAGAGGGCGTTACGTTTCGCAGGTGACATCGTAAGAGAAGTTCTCCCTTGCATGAGTGCTCTTTCGAAGGTACTCGCTCCAGCTTTCGATTTTCAAGGGAAGCACGCGTGTAAAGCCCATTTCAGTGATGCTCACGGGGACGCCTTGCCTGCTACGACCGATTATTCCTGCGCGAAATATACGTACGACGATTCCCAGAGTTCGGTTGGAATCCGGCCACGAGGACAGGATGTGATGATGATGTTGTACTGGCCTGAATTCGCTAGTGTGGCTAGAAACCCCGAGTCTGTACCGGGTTCGGCAAGCGCAAGATATTCGAGGAAGTTGTAGATATCGTGCTCTTCACCAAGAGAAGGTGCAGTGAACGACAGTTCAGTGTGATCCTGAAAGAAGTGCCACGCAATAGAGGCCGCGAGGTTGATGCAGCGCTCGTAATGCTCGGCGTTAAGAGCTCCCTGCCCGGGGTTGTCGAACACGATTCGCACGCGTCGCTCATCTTCCCGCGTAAACTCGCGAACCTTGAGTTCCCCTGACTTCGCCGTAGCCTTCCAGTCCACGTGTCGGGCGCTGTCCTCCGGTTCGTAATCTCGGATGCGGTACAGGTCGGCTCCCCGCCCGCGCAGATTGGTTTCCAGTTCGCCGGTGATCATCGGCAGCACTTCGAGCATCTCATCCGTCGGATCAACCACCGGAAAGACAATCACGTCCTGGTTCAGCGGCACAGTCCGCGTCTTCGTCAGAAACGAGAACGGAAATCGCGTCGAGATTCCGATACCGCGTTGCTGATACCGGCCTCTTTGCGGAAAGCACAGGTTCAGTTCGGCACTCTGCCGGTTACTGCCGGGGAGGAACGGGAAATACACCACGTCCTCAAACACAGGTGGCAACTGCTTCGGCTGAGGCACTTTCACGTATGCGAAATCCGGCCACCGCAACAGCGGCTTACGCCCGGTGCGCTCGGGAGGAAAGACAAAGTTTGACCGCTGCCAACGCCAGCGCGAACGCACTTTCTTCTGTACTGGAGGAACCACGTTGATAGAAAAGGCGGGCAGCCACCGCCGATTTCGCAACAGCACCGCTCCTGCGTAACTCTGCCCGGCAAATACGTGGTGCGGCAGATGCAGGTCCACCTCAAGTCCGCTGATCATGATGGCCGAGACGATTCCGCTGACCAGCACCGCCCCGAGCATGGCCGCAACGACGATGAACAGAAGATTGTTTCCGGTGTTTAGCGCCGCGACGGCAATCAATAACGTGAGCGCCAGGTAGATTAGTCCCTCGCGGGTAACCTCATAGTTCAAGGCCTCTCGCATGCGGCGAGATACGACTTGTTTTGCAAGGTAAGGAACGGTCGATACTGCGACCACGGCTGACAGCAGCAGCGCCGACGATGCAAAAACTGCTGTTGCGAGCAGGTCTCCAGCTTCTCGCGATGCAGTTGAGAGCAGAGCAGACGCAAACGCCAACGCCAACCCAAAAACGGCGATGAACAGCCGGACCCATGCGCCGCGATCCACACCGCGAAGCGCATCCCCGAGCTGCTGGCGCAGATTCATGAGGTCATTATGCCATCTGGCATGCAGCAAACGCGTTTCCACCCGCCAGAGCGGCTCAATCAGGATTCCAGGAAACGCTGGACACGTGAGTTGAACTCCTCAGGAGCTTCCTCGTATGGAAGGTGTCCGACTTGTGGCAGCACCTCATACTTTGCATCGCGGAAATAGCGCTGAAGCAGCGGACCTGAGCTTGCCGAGACTGCTGCATCTTCTTTGCCCCAAAGGAGCAGCGTAGGAATGTTGGCGATTGTGGGTAGCGCCTTTCGCAGCTGTTCCATGTCGCGACCCCACGTGCGCACAATCTCCAGTGCATAGTCGTACGAACTTGGATCCGTTAGGTTCACGTCATACCCAGCGCGAGTTTCGGCCGTGATTAATGCTTCGTTCCAGTACATATCTCCTAAAGCGTGCGCCCGAAACGCGTGGCTGGCCGGACCAATACTGCGCATGATGAATCGCCCAATTGTGGTGCTGAAAAGCGCTAACCGGAGCTTCGCGTTCGGCATAAGGGGATGCGCTGGCGCGACCAAAACCAGCCTCCGGATCTTTGGCATTGCGTACTGACGATCGTGGCTCGCCGCAAACATCGCCACGGCTCCTCCATGAGAGGTGCCAACCAGATCAACTTGGGGATGGCCGAGTGACCGAATGAAGTCCATCAGGCGCGAGCCGGTCGCCGAGAGGCTGAGATCTACCGAACCCGCCGGAGGACGATCAGAGTGGCCAATTCCCAGGAGATCGACAGCGTAGACATCGCGTGATTGCGCAAAATGCTGAAGATTGTGCCGCCAGCTAAAGCTGTAGCCGAGGAGTCCGTGCACGAAAACCACTGGAGGCGCGGAGTTCCCGTCCGAACCGATGCACGGGACATGGAGGTACCGCATTCTATGTTCTCCGCAGGGGAACCAGAATTCCTGCTGTTGGAGAAAACGTTCAGTTTCAGATTCTTGCAACGATCCTCCCGTCATTTTTGGGCCTGGACATGGATTTCAGACGCTCCGGCCAGCGCAACACGAACCCTCACCTTAATCGATCATTACCAGCTTAGATGCGAGCCGTTGCATCCAAAGCAATCATGCGAAATCTTCCAATTTTCATAGCCATGTTCCTGATTCGGGAGTATGCCAGCCGAACCTGACTTTATAATTCATGAATACCCTTTTGATGCCACGATTTGAGCGACCTATGACGAATGGGAAGGTGGCAACTGAGTTGCATAGTAATGTGTGGCCCACCTCCGCGGCGCTGAGCGGTGGGCGGCTGGCAACGAAACCGCCCATGACCAAGGAAACTCAGATCCGCTTCGCCGCCGTAGCATTCATTCTGCTAACGCTGTGGGCGGTCGTGTTCGCGGCTATCAACTTCCAGAAAGAACGTGAGTTTTCGACACCTACCGATGGCGTGTGGTGGGTTGAAAATCATGGCCAGCTCGTAGCCCAGCGTGTCGATCCCATGGGGCCTGGCGACCGCGGCGGAATCAAAGCTGGTGACGTGCTCGTCGCGATAGGCGGTATTCCGGCCGACAATACCGCAGACGTAGCCCGCCAGATGTATCGCTCTGGGATATGGACTCGGCTCTCCTATACCCTCAACCGCGACAATGTGAATCTCGAAGTACCGCTGATTCTGCAGCCTGCGGACAAGAGTTTGAACCAAGGCTTGCGGTTGATCGCGCTGGTGTACCTCAGCATCGGTATCTACGTTCTTCTGCGCCGCTGGACGGCACCCAAAGCCGGACACTTCTATGTGTTCTGTCTTGTCTCTTTCGTCTTCTATTCCTTCAAGTTCACAGGCAAGCTCAATCAATTTGACTGGACAGTGTATTGGTCCAATGTGGTCGCTGGCATGTTGCAGCCTGCGATGTTCCTGCACTTCGCACTGAGCTTCCCCGAACGCAAGGCTTTCGTGCAGAAGCATCGCTGGGTGCTTCCGATGGTCTATGCTCCGGGCGCATTGCTGCTGGGTATCTGGGTGCTGCTCGTAGCAGCCGCGCAACCCAGCGGCTTGCTGCTTTGGAACCTTGACCGCATGCAGATGGGCTACGTGGCTGCGCTGTTTCTCAGCGCGACCCTCGTCCTCTGGCACACCTATCTGCGCGCCCGCACTCCAATCCTTCGGCAGCAGATGAAGTGGGTCACTCGCGGCACCTTCCTCGCCGTGGTCCCATTCACGATCTTCTATGTCGTCCCCTTTATGTACGGACAAGCGCCGTCGGCGATGATGAAGGTCAGCGTGCTGGCTCTGGTGTTCCTGCCATTGACCTTCGGTTACGCCATCGTGCGTTACCGTCTGATGGACGTGGACCTGATCTTCAAGCGTGGCATGGCCTACACCATTGCTGCCGGAACGATCGCCGCAGTTTACATCGCTGCCGTTGGAGCGACAGCCGAGCTGTTCCACAAGAGTTTCCCAAGCGCCGGCCCAGGCGGACTGGTCGTCGCAATGGTGTTCACCGCGGTCCTGTTTGATCCCATCAAGAACTGGATTCAGGAGCGCATTGATCGATTTTTCTACCGCAAGCGCTACGACTATCGCCGCACGCTCATTGAGTTTGGCCGCGAACTGAACTCCGAACGCGACTTGGGCAAAATGCTTGAAGCGATTCTTGAGCGGATTCAGAACACGCTGCTCGTTGATCGCATGGCCATCTTCCTTTCAAATGATGACGGCCCGGGATTTGTGCTGGCAAAGTCCAGCGGAATCGCCCAGCCGAACTGGCTCGATCTGAGTTTCCTGAGCAGCGAAAGACCGGAATTTGCGGAAGGCCATCTATTCTTCGACAACACCCACCAAGCAGTTCGCGAAGATCCTCTCGCGCAGGAAACGATCCGCACGCTCGACCTGAACTACTACATTCCTTGCACTGTCATGAATCGCACAATCGCTATGCTTGGCCTGGGAAAGACGAGCCAGGGCGATTTCCTTTCCAGCGAAGACGTTGAGCTGCTTGAAACTCTCGCGGGCTACATCGCCATCGCCTTGCAGAATGCACGCCTCTACGCCTCATTGCAGGAGAAGGCGCAAGAGTACGAGCGCCTGAAAGAGTTCAACGAGAACATCGTAGAGTCCATCAACGTAGGTGTGTTTGCGGTCGATCTACAGGACAAGATTGAGTCCTGGAATTCGCAGATGGAAGTGATGTACGCGCTGCCGCGCATTGACGCCATCGGCAAGCCCATCGGCGAGGTTCTGCCTGCTGCATTCTGCGACGAATTCCTCCGCGTGCGTGACAACCCAGGGATTCACAACCTGTACAAGTTCCGCCTGGGCACCACTGCCGGCGACATGCGCACGGTAAATGTTGCAATCGCGCCGTTGATCAGCAAAGACTACACCGTAATCGGGCGTCTCGTGATTGTCGACGACATCACCGAACGCATTGACCTGGAAACCCAACTTGCACAGGCCGATAAGATGTCGTCCATCGGCCTGCTTGCTGCCGGAGTTGCGCACGAAGTCAACACGCCGCTGGCTGTGATCAGTTCCTACGCGCAGTTGCTCGCGAAACAATTGCAGGGTGACGAGAAGCGTTCTGCTCTGCTCGACAAAATCACCAAGCAGACATTCCGTGCCTCCGAGATCGTCAACAACCTGCTTAACTTCTCGCGAACGAGCGGGACCGAGTTTGGCAGCGTGGATGTGAATCGCATTGTCCACGACACACTGGCTCTGCTTGAGCACCAGTTCAAAACTGCTCGCATTCGTGTCGTCGGCGAGTTGGATCCTACTCTGCCGCAGATACACGGAAATCAGGGAAAGTTGCAGCAAGTATTCCTGAACCTGTTTCTGAACGCGAAGGATGCCATGCCGCAGGGAGGGACCCTGACGGTGCGTACCACCCATGACCACGGCGTGTGCGTGCATGTAGAGGATACTGGCACGGGAATTGCACCCGAGCACATTCATCGCATTTACGATCCATTTTTCACCACCAAGGGGCGCCCAAAGCAAGGCGGCAGCGGTGGCACTGGCTTGGGCTTGGCCGTGACATACGGCATCATCCAGGAACATGCAGGCAAGATTCGAGTCGATAGCAAGCCCGGCGAAGGCACAACATTCTTTATGGAGTTCCCAATGTCCAGAAAGGCGATCCATGTCTGATGTAGCAGGAGCGAAGCGCATTTCAGCGCCGATTGAGCAATCGAGCGTGGGCAAGGTCCTGGTCATCGATGACGAGGCAGCGATCCGCGAGTCGCTCCAAATTCTTCTGGAAGATGAAGGATACGAGGTTATCAACGCGGCAGATGGCGAAGAAGGACTGGCTTTCCTCGACACACAAGCGTTCGACTTGGTGTTGCTCGATTTCCAACTCCCCGGACGCAATGGACTCGAGGTTCTGAAAGACATTCTTGATCGCGACTCGGACACAGCGGTCATCATGATCACCGCCTATGGCACGCCTGAAAACGCCGTTGCCGCTATCCAGGGAGGCGCGGCGAACTTCATCGCCAAGCCGTGGACAAACGAGAAACTCCAGGCCGATGTGCGCGCCGCCATTGCACGCAAGCGCGTGCAGGAAGAAAACGTCCAGCTCAAGCGTCAGCTCAAACAGCGCTACAACTTCGAAAACATCGTTGGCAAGAGCGAGACGATGTTGCGCACGTTTGATCTCGTCGCGCAGGTTGCTCCTTCGCGTTCTACCATCCTTCTGCAGGGCGAGAGTGGCACGGGCAAGGAGTTGATCGCCAAAGCTATCCATGCGAATTCGCCCCGCAAGGACCGCCCATTTGTCCCTGTGAATACAGGATCGATGCCGAGTGAGTTGCTCGAATCCACGCTCTTCGGGCACGTGAAAGGCGCATTCACTTCCGCTGTAAGCAGCAAGAAAGGTCTGTTCGAGGTCGCCGACCGAGGCACCATCTTCCTCGATGAAATCGGCAACATGTCGATGGAAACACAGGCCAAGCTGCTTCGCGTGCTGCAGGACAAGCGCTTCATGCATCTGGGTGGCGTGCAGGAGGTTCAGGTTGACGTGCGCGTCATCGCCGCCACGAACTCGGAATTGCGCCAGGCCGTCAAAGACGGCCGCTTCCGCGAAGACCTGTACTATCGCCTCAATGTCATCACGATCGAACTGCCACCGTTACGCAAGCGCAAGGAGGACATTCCGATGCTTGCGCAGCACTTTCTGCAGAAGTTCTGCGCCGAAAACGAGAAGCCAAAGCGTGAACTCGGCCCCGATGCGCTGCGCGCGCTGATGGATTACGACTGGCCAGGAAATGTTCGCGAGCTCGAAAACGCAATCGAGCGCGCCGTCGTGCTGTCAGCCCACCCTGTTATTACCGCTGACCTGCTTCCCGAGGACATCGTGAGCCGCGGGGACACGCTTCCTCTGATCACTGATAAGCCTGATGCATCGCTGTTTGAAATCGTGGAGGACTGCGAACGCCGCGTCATTACATCCATGCTGGAGCGCTGCGGGTGGAACCAGACGGAGGCTGCAGAGCGGTTTCACGTGCCCTTGTCCACGCTAAACCAGAAGATCAAGCGGTTAAATATCGAAATAAAGCGGCGTGGACAGCGCGAGTAGTGCCGGGCACGTCAATAGGTGTATTGCGCTGTGTTTTGATATAGTCCAAGGTAGAGCCGCACGCCGAATTTCATTTGATTGCGGCGTC
Organism: Koromonas humicola; assembly: GCF_059726255.1. Taxonomy (NCBI): domain Bacteria; kingdom Pseudomonadati; phylum Acidobacteriota; class Terriglobia; order Terriglobales; family Koromonadaceae; genus Koromonas; species Koromonas humicola. The sequence continues at coordinate 1,215,383 of NZ_AP040873.1, read as the reverse complement.
CCGTACCGAATGGCATTTTCTCTATCTGAATACGCGAAGGGCAATGTTCTGGCGGTGCAGGAGTATTCAATCCTTTCCTGGCGGGCCATTGCCAATTTATTCAGCCAGCCGCTTTATCTTGGCGACATTCTCCAGCAGATGGATATCATCGGCGTTGGCTCACTGCCAATCGTCGTTCTAACCGGATTCTTCACCGGGGCAGTTCTAGCTCTTCAGAGCGCGAACTCCCTGGCCCGCTTTGGTGCTCTGGCCTTCACCGGACAACTTGTATCGATGTCGATGGTGCGCGAATTGGGCCCCGTGCTTACCAGCCTGATGGTCGCGGGCCGGAATGCCAGCGGCATGGCCAGCGAACTCGGCTCCATGGTCGTAACCGAACAGGTTGATGCCATGAGAGCTCTAGGCACCGATCCTACCCGCAAACTGGTAACACCGCGCTTGTCCGCGACGATATTCATGCTGTTCTTCCTCACGATCCTCTCGGATCTTGTCGGCTTGGCCGGTGGTTCGGCAATTGCGCTTCTGTTGCTGCGGCTCGATCTGAATGAGTATTGGACCTCAGCATGGCAAACACTGCGATTTGCGGATGTCTTCATGGGTCTGATTAAGCCCGTGATGTTCGGCTTCATCATCGCAACCGTGGGCTGCTACTACGGCCTGAGTGCCAAGGGCGGCACGCAAGGTGTGGGTCGAGCCACTACGCAAGCTGTGGTTGCCGCCAGCGTGCTGATTCTCGCCGTGGATCTCATTGTCACCCGCCTGCTGATGGTGGTGCTGGGGCCGCTATAGACAATGAGCACCGCCGCTCCCAACGGTTTGGAAAAGGCAGTTATCTTCGAGGACGTACACCTGCGCTTCGATGAGCAGGTCATTCTTGATGGCCTCTCTTTCGAACTGGAGCAAGGTGCGACCAAGGTTCTACTTGGTGTCGCAGGTTCCGGAAAGACTACGATCCTCAAGCTCACTCTCGGACTCGTACGCCCCGACAGTGGCCGCATTTTCGTGCTTGGTCAGGAAATCACGGCTATGCGCGAGCGGGAATTATACGACCTCCGCAGACGGCTTGGGATGGTTTTTCAGGAATCCGCACTGTTCGACTCGCAATCAGTCGAGGAGAACGTAGCTTTCCGTCTCCACGAAGAGAAGACTCCTGAAGACGAAATTCAACATCGCGTGCACGAAGCATTGCGCTTCGTGGAACTAGAACAGACAATCCATCTCTTCCCCGCTGAACTCTCTGGAGGCATGAGACGCCGAGTCGCCATTGCACGCGCAATCATTTCACAGCCTGAAATCCTGCTCTACGATTCGCCAACCGCTGGGCTCGACCCCGTAACCTCGACCACCATAGTCGAGTTGATCGTGAAGCAGCGCGATTTCTACAAGACCAGTGCGCTGCTGGTGACGCATCGCCTGCAAGATGCGTTCACCATGGCCACCCACACCTTCGACCAGCAGCACAACAAGATGGTACCCGTCCCTCCCGGAACCAATTGGGACTCGCGGACAAGCTTCCTTGTCATGAAGGATGGAAAAAAGATTTTCGACGGAAGCGCCGAGGAAATTGCGAACTCAGAGAATGAATATATCCGCGAGTATCTGACTCTTTAGCTAACGACCGATCGTCGCCAAAGCCATTCGTGCGATATGCGCTGCAGCATCAGGATGCGAGAGCGCCTTTGCGTGTGCAGACATCTCCGCCAGCCTCGCGGGGTCGGCTAGTAGTCCACTGACCTCGTTCACAAAACGCTCTGAGCTCAGCTCGCTCTCTGGAATCAGCAGCGCGGCATTCTCTTGCGCCAGCAACTCGGCGTTGCGCAACTGATGGTCGTCGGCAGCCCCCGGAAACGGCACGAACAATGCACACTTCCCTGCCGCCGCTATTTCCGCCACGGTCGATGCGCCGGAGCGGCAGACGACAAGGTCGGCATCCGCGAAGCTCTGTGGCATGTCGTCGATGAACGCGCTCACCTGGACGTCCAGCCCTTGTTCCGCATAATAGCGGCTCACCTCGGCAAATTCGCGCTCGCCCGTCTGGTGAACGATACGCAACCCAGGCAGACACCGCAAAAGCTCCGCCGCCGAATCACGCAGAAGACGGTTCAATGCGCGTGCTCCCTGGCTGCCTCCAAAAACGAGCAGTGTAGGACTATCCGTCTGCCGGGGTGGAAGAGAGAAGAACGCGGGCCGCACCGGCACGCCTGTTACTTCAAACTTCGGGAACCAGCGACCAGTTCGTTCGAAATGTACCGCCGCAACGGCCGCAAAGCGCGCCACCATGCGATTGGCAAACCCCGGGACGACATTGGGCTCGAACAGCATTACCGGAATTCGCATCAGCACAGCGGCCATCGTTGCCGGCCCCGCCGCAAAACCTCCGACGCCGATAACAGCCTGGGCCTTGAACTCACGAAGAATGCGCATGGCCGCCAGAATCGATAATGGCAGGTCGGCCATAGTGCGCAGACGTGTAGCGAGACTCACGCGGTTCAGCGCGCCAACCTTGACGGTGTACAGCGGGAACCCAGACTTCGGAACAAGACGCATCTCTATGCCGCGCTGAGTGCCGACGAACGCTGCCTCATGGCCCTGTTTTCGGAGTTCTTCAGCGATAGCGAGCGCAGGAATCACGTGTCCGCCCGTGCCACCGCCGGCAAGAATTATCTTCATATCAATCAGTCTGTTGAGTGATGTTCAGCAGCACACCAACACATGCGAGCATCACGATGAGCGATGAGCCACCATAAGATATGAATGGCAGAGGAATGCCTTTTGTCGGCAACAATCCAAGCACCACGCTGATGTTGAAGAATGCTTGGATGCCAATCATGGAAGTAATGCCGACGGCCAGGATCCGCGCAAAGTTGTCGCGAGTGTTCCAGGCGGCTCTCAATCCCCTGAAGCAGAAGAACGCGAACGCTGCGACAAAGCACACGGAGCCAAGCAATCCCAACTCTTCCGCCACAACGGCAAATATAAAATCGGTCTGCGGCTCCGGCAAATAGAACAGCTTCTGCTTGCCCTCCATCAATCCGAGTCCGGTCAGGCTTCCGGTGCCCACGGCAATGAGCGACTGGATGATGTGGAAACCCGATCCCTGCGGATCAGCGTATGGGTTGATGAAGGCCACCATGCGGCGCGCACGCCAAGCCGTTCGAAAAAGCAGCACATACAACGGCGGAATCGATATCAGGACCGCCCACAGGTAGTACTTCGCTTCCATGCCACAGATATACAGAATGGCTGCCGTGATGAAAGCGCAGGTCATGGCCGTGCCTAAATCCGGCTGCGCAACGATCAATAGGCAGAAGATGACAGTAGGCGCAATGGCCGGAAGCAGCGTGTGTCGCAAGTCGGTGATGGAGCGCAACCGGCTCTCCAGGAAATGAGCCATGAAGAGGATGATGGCCGGCTTTGCGAGCTCCGACGGCTGAAACGACAAGAAACCCAACTTGATCCAGCGATGCGTGTTGTGCGAGCGATCAAGCAGGAAGACTGCCGCGAGAAACAGCGAGGTTATTCCGAGACAGGTGAAAACCAATGCCGGACGATTCAGCTTGCGATAATCCAATCGCATAAAGCCGAACATCGCCGCCAACCCCACCGCAGCATAGATTCCCTGCTTCAACAGAAATGCGGTCTCAGAGCCGAATCGCTCCTTGGCGACGATGGCCGACGCGCTGAAAACCATCACCAGTCCGGCGAAGGTCATCAGCAGCGTGATACAGAATAGCCATCGATCGACGCTGACCCGCTTCGCCACTTACCGCCCTCCAGCAGGAGATTCCGAGTGAAGAGCCGCCAGCGACTGAACTAGGTCCTTAAATATCCGGCCTCGCTCTTCATAACTCGTGAACTGATCGAAACTCGCGCAAGCCGGAGCTAAGAGCACGATGTCTCCTTCAACCGCGATGTCTGCAGCTTTGCGCACTGCCGATTCAAGCGTCTGAGCGCGGATGACCGGAACGGCCGTCCCGATCTGCGACTCGATTTTCTCCGCGGCTGCACCGATCGTGTACACGCGCTTCACACGCTCAGCGATCAGCGGCTTCAAGACTGTGTAATCGCTGCCCTTGTCCTTGCCTCCGAGAATCAGGTGGATGTTGGCCGGGAACGCTTCCAGCGCCTTGATCGTCGCATCGACGTTTGTCGCCTTGGAGTCGTTGTAGTACTGCACACCACGCAAGGTCGCTACATACTCAAGCCGATGTTCGACGGCACGGAAATCCTTTACAGCGCGCCTGATTGACGAGGGCTCAATTCCGGCGGCCATACCGATCGCGACCGCGGCAAGCACGTTCTCCACATTGTGCGTGCCCTTCAGAGTGATTTCTGAAACCGGCATGATCTCTACTTCTTCTGCGTCGCGATACACAATCGCACCGCCATTTACATATGCCCCGCGCTCCACTGGATGCTTGCGGCTGAACCACAATACCTGCGGCTTTAGTCCCTTTGCCAATCCACGGCAGATTTCGTCATCAGCGTTCAATACGGCGAAGTCATCCGAGGTCTGATTCTCAAAAATCCGCTTCTTCGCCGCGACGTAGTTCTCCATCGAACCATGGCGGTCCAAGTGATCGGGCGTGATGTTTAGGATGGAAGAAATATGCGGGCGGAAGGTCTCGATGGACTCCAGTTGGAAGCTTGAAATCTCCAGCACGACCCAGGTGTCCGGAGAAGACTGTTCCACGAACGTGATGGCCGGGGTTCCAATGTTGCCTCCAACGAGTGTTTTGCGCCCACCCGAGGCAATCACCTCTCCGGTCAATGTGGTCGTGGTGGTCTTTCCATTTGAACCCGTAATGGCAACGATTTGGCCTTTGAGGAAGCGCGCCGTCAATTCGATTTCGCCAATAACAGGAATTCCCAACCGAATCGCATGCTGCAACGGAGCCACCGTGTTCGGAACGCCGGGGCTGACCACGATCAGGTCCTGATCGCGGAACGTGCGCTCGCCATGCTTGCCGGTTTCGACGGTAATGCCGCGATCGAGCAGTGCGGGAATCTCAGTGCGGAGTTGCTCTTCGCTCTTGGCATCGCTCACCGTCACACGCGCGCCACGCGATGCAAGGAATAGCGCTGAAGCCACTCCCGATTTTCCCAATCCAACTACCAGAACTCGCTTGCCTTTTACGTCCATGGATTCCATTCCTGTATTGAGCAGTTTGCCTTCTTAACTTAACGCAATTTGAGCGTCGTGAGGGCAAACAAAGCAAAGATCAATGAGCCGATCCAGAATCGCACAATCACCTTCGATTCTGACCAGCCGAGTTGCTCAAAGTGGTGATGCAGGGGCGCCATCAGGAAGATGCGTTTCTTCCGCAGCTTAAACGAGCCTACCTGCAAAATGACCGATAGCGCTTCTAAAACGAAAATTCCACCAAAGAACGGCAGCAACAGTTCCTGCTTGATGATGACCGCTACGGTTCCAATTGCCCCGCCGAGGGCCAGCGAACCCACGTCGCCCATGAAGACTTCAGCCGGGTGTGTGTTGTACCACAGGAATCCAATGGACGAGCCCACCATGGCTCCGCAGAAGATCGTCAATTCCCCAACCATCGGCATTTTCTGCAATTCCAGGTAGTCGGAGAAGACTGCATGGCCGCTGACATAAGTGAGAACCGTAAGCGCTCCAGCGGCAATCAACGTACAGCCAATCGCCAACCCGTCCAGACCATCCGTAAGATTCACAGCGTTGCTGGCACCAACCAGCACAAACACCACGAAGATAATGAACGGAAGAAACGCAATAGGCCAAAGATGAGGATTGTGCACCAATCCACTCATCACCAGATCTGGGCGAAACCGTTTCATGAACGGCACGATCAAGTGTGTCGAATAGTCGCCCTGGGCCTGCATCATGATCAGGACAACCGCGATCACAAACGCGACCAGTGTTTGCAGCATCAACTTGCTGCGCCCGTTCAACCCAAGGTTTTGCTTGCGAACAACCTTAAGATAGTCGTCAGCGAAGCCGATAGCTCCGAACGACAGAGTCGACATTACCGCGATCCAGACAAACTTATTCGACAGATCTGACCAGAGTAGCGTTGGCAACAATATAGAAACGACAATGAGCAAGCCGCCCATTGTCGGCGTGCCAGCCTTCTTCTGGTGCGAACGCGGTCCTTCCTCGCGAATGTACTGACCTATTTGGAATTCCCGCAGACGTCGAATCACCGACGGCCCGATAATGAGTGCCATGAATAGTGCGGTCAAACTGGCGAATGCAGTGCGGAACGTCAGGTACCGGAAGATCCTGAAGGGTCCTACGTTGAAATGGCGAAAGATGTATTCGTATAAAAGCCAGTAAAGCAATGGGTCCTCAATCGTGCGCGGGGCTTACCCGCAGTTGAACTAGGGCGGATTCACGGTTCCGCAATCCGGTCTAAATTTTTCTTTGCGCGTCAAATACTGCGAGCGCGCGCTCCAGGCCCACGCCACGCGAACCTTTCAGCAAAACAGCGTCTCCCTCGCGCAGATTCTTTGCCAGCCACTCACCTGCCTGCTCGGGAGTCTCCATAAACTCTGAAGCGACACCGGCCGAAGCCGCGCCCTCAGCAATGGATTCTCCATTGCCGCGAACGCCCACAACGTAATCCAATTTGTTCAGCGCCATGTTGCGCCCGCATTGGCGATGCAATTCCGCCGAGGTTGGCCCCAATTCCAGCATCTCGCCTGCAATCGCAACGCGCCGCTTGGCCGGAGTTTGCGCCAGGGCTGCGACCATGCTATCGAGTGCCTGCGGATTGGAATTGTAACAATCGTTAATGAGAATTGCGCCCGCGACTTCCCTCACCTCACCGCGCTTGTCCCCCGCACTGAGTGAAGACAGCCGTGTCACGGCGTCGGACGGACTTACACCGTGCTCGGTAGCGACGGCCACTGCCACCAGCGCATTCAGTACGTTGTGTCGACCGATCAGCGGCACATTTGCAGATTCGCGGAATCCTGGCCCAACAATGTCAAACCTGGAGCCGAGAATCCCCCTCATCTCAACATTCTCCGCGCGGTAATCAGCCGGGTGTCCAATTCCATACAGCGTAACTTTGCCATGGAAGTCGCGACCGAACTGCGAAGCATACGAGTCGTCTGCATTCAGGAAAGCGTGACCTCGCGCAGGAAGTGATGCGATCAGTTCGTACTTTGCCCTGGCGATTCCCGCCTGAGTGCCAAAACTCTCAAGGTGCGCCAACCCGACATTCGTCACCACGCCCTCATCAGGCGCTGCGATCTGGGCCAACCGGGTGATTTCGCCAGCGTGCGACATCCCCATCTCGATTACCGCAATCTCGTGTTGCGGTTCGAGTCGCAAAAGCTGCATGGGTAATCCAAAATGATTGTTCAGATTTCCTAGTGATTTCAGAACCTGGAACCGCGCGCCAAGCACGTGCGCAATGCATTCCTTGGTTGTCGTCTTGCCAGCCGAGCCGGTGACTCCAATCAGCTTTTTGCCCCACAGCCTTCGCACCGCAGCGCCCAAATGCTGAAGAGCGATGGTTGTGTCATCTACGACGATAAGGCTGGCATCATCGGCAAACCGGGAAAGCTGGTCCCGCGCCACTACGGCCCCGACCGCACCAGCATCGAGCGCGGCTTTTACATAGTCATGGCCATCAAGACGCTCGCCCTTGATTGCAAAAAACAGGTCGCCCCGGCGCAACGTGCGAGTGTCAATCGAATAACCTTCGGCCACCGCCTCGCGATTGAAGACTCCGTGACCCTGCGTAAATTCGGCAACTCTACCCAAGGGAAGCTTCATGCGTGTGCGCCTCCTCGCTTGTATCCGATCCGGTTCAGTTCTTCGCTCGCCACCTGGTAGTCGTCAAACGGGAACACCCCGTCACGCGTCGTTTGCGTGCGCTCGTGCCCCTTTCCTGCGATCAGGACGATATCTCCCTTTTGAGCCTTGGACAGCGCCATTGCAATCGCCTTCCTCCGGTCGGGTTCGGTCACAAATGGAGTACGCGTCTCGCGCAGTCCTGGCAGCGACTCCTCAATGATTGCCTCGGGATCCTCGCTGCGAGGATTATCGGCAGTCACGATCACAAAATCGCTTCCCTGTCCCGCTGCACGTCCCATCTTCGGACGCTTCGTACGATCGCGGTCGCCACCGCATCCGAAGATCGTGATAACGCGCCCGTTGCCGCGCTCAGCAAACTCCCGCGCCAGTTTGGTCAAATTCTTCAGAGCATCGTCCGTGTGCGCGTAGTCAACAACAACAGCAAATGGCTGACCTTCATCGACGCCTTCAAATCGGCCCGGCACGCGCCTAATGTTAGATATCCCCGCCGCAATCTGTTCTGCCGTGCATCCACGTGCGTACGCCGCAGCGCAAGCCGCAATCACGTTGTACACATTCACTCGGCCTACAAGGGGCGAGCGCAACTCGATCGGGCCCTTCGGAGTCGTAAGCGAGAATCGATTTCCCTGTGGCGTCATCTCCAGATGCTCAGCGTGAAAATCTCCCTGCTCGATTCCGTAGGTAAACAACTCTGAGTGGCGGCGCGAAAACTCGGCAAGTTTGCGCCCATGCTCATCATCAAGGTTCACCACTGCACAACGGGGAGCCTCGGTTCCGCAACCTTCAAACAGGATGCGCTTTGCCTTAAAATACTCATCCATCGTGCCGTGATAATCGAGATGGTCCTGTGTCAGGTTGCTGAAGATCGCCACATCAAATGGCACTCCGAACACGCGCCCCTGTTGCAGTGCGTGTGAGGAAACCTCCATCACCGCTTCGGTTGCACCCCGCGCCAGCGAGCGAGCGAACATCTGGTTCAGTTCGAGCGACTCGGGCGTAGTGTGAGGGGCTGGCAAGACCTCTCCCGGAAGGTGATACTCAACGGTTCCGATGAGTGCGTTCTTGCGGCCAGCAGAGCGCAATATGGCCTCCACGATGAACGTGGTTGTCGTCTTACCATTCGTGCCGGTAACACCGGAGATGCGCAAATGTTCAGCCGGATGCTTGTAGAAATTGGCACTCAAGCGTGCCAACGCGCGTCGATCATGCTGCGCTACCGCCCACGCAACGCCGTCGCGAGGGGTTTCCGTCGCAGAATCGGTGACCACTGCAACTGCTCCAGCCTTGATTGCCGCATCGATGTACCGATTGCCGTCGGTGCTTTCACCGTGCATGGCCACAAACACCCATTCCGGCCGAACGCGGCGCGAATCGTAGTCGAGCCCCTTGATCCGGCAGTCTTCGCCTGATTGCGAGAGCACCTCGGCTCCATCGAGAATTTCAAGAAAATTCATAGCGTATCTTTCAGAGCACCCTTGGATCATCGAGAGAAACGGACGGCGATCTTCGAACCGGCAGGCAGATATGAACCCGGCGGTGGCTGCTGTTCACGTGCAGTTCCACTGCCCACAATGCGTAGCTCAAATCCAGCTTTGTGTGCCGCCTCAACCGCGGCGCGCATCGACAAACCAAGCAGCGATGGTACCGTAGAACCGCCCGAGACATCGAGCACAACAGTTCCGCCCCGTGGATCAGGATGCGTAGTTTCCGGCGCGCGCAGTGGAGCCGAACCGCCCTGTACCGCTGGCATTGGCGCAGCCTGAGTAGGTGCGTTCGCAAGCGCAGCCAAATCCATCATCTCACCGGGCGCATGCTGCTGTGTGTCTTCGTTGTCGGCTTCGGCGGCCCTTGCAACGAGTGTACGCCGCGCAGCATTGTTCTTGGGCTCTACATCGTGCGGCACGCCATAGTAAGCCAGCACCTGCTCTGCCACGCGCTTAAACACCGGAGCCGAAACTTGGCCGCCCTGGTGCAGTCCGCGCGGCGAATCGAGAATGACCGCAATCGTGATTGCAGGATTGCCTACCGGAGCAAACCCAACGAAGCTGGCGACGTAATCCGTCTTGGAATAAGCGTGCGTCCGTGGATCGATCTTCTGCGCTGTGCCCGTTTTACCGGCAGACGTGTAGCCGTCGAGAATCGCGCGACGGGCCGTTCCATCCAGCACCACCTCTTCCGTTAGCCGACGCATGATGGCCGCCGTATAAGAAGAGATCACCCGGTGCTGTCCTTGCGGGTGGAACTCGATTCGCTGATACCCCTGATTCGGCGGGGTCACTCCGGCGACGATGCGTGGCGGCGAATAGAGTCCATCATTCGCTATCGACGACATCATCGAAACAATCTGCAACGGCGTGACGCCTATTTCCTGCCCAATCGCGACCGAACCGATCGACGAAGCTGCCCAGCGTTCCGGCTTCCGAACGAGCCCGCGAGTTTCCCCCGGCAGTTCTATATTTGTGGGTTGCCCAAAGCCGTAATCCTTGATGTGCTTGTAGAAACGCTCCGGGCCCATCCTCATTGCCAGTTTGACGGACGCAGTATCGCTCGACTCCGCATATGCCCTTTCGAGGCTTACGGTTCCGATATGGTGCGAGTCACGGATGCGTATTCCGCCGATCACAATGTATCCGGGATCGCAGTTCACGATCTCCTCAGGCCGGGCCAGTTTCTCATCGAATGTGGATGAGAACGTCACTGTCTTAAAGACTGATCCGGGCTCGTACACATCGCTCAGCGCATGGTTCTTTAGCTTCTCAGGAGTGATCTCTTTCGAGAGATTCGGATTGAACGAGGGTGCGTTGGCCAATGCCAGAATCTCGCCAGTTCGCGGATTCTGTACGACCACCGTTCCGCTCAACGACTGCGTTTCCTGCATCGCCTGCTCCAGCTCTTTCTCGGCGATGTACTGAATCTTCTCGTCAATCGTGAGCACCACGTTTGCGCCCGGTTCTGGAGGATGCTCCATGTGACCGAACCACTTCCGTCGCGCATCCATCGTGATCACGACGCGGCCCTTCACGCCGTTCAACTGCGTTTGGTAAAGATGCTCTATACCGGCCAGGCCACTATCTTCCATGCCCACGTAGCCAAGCACCTGGGCGGCCAGCGCGCGCTTCGGATAGAAACGCTTCAGTTCTTTCTGGAAGTAAATTCCGCGCAGATTCAGTGCACGAACTCGCGCCGCAACGTCAGCATCGATCTTGCGAGCGACCCACGCGAAATTCCTCTGCGATTGCAGACGCTGCAGAATGCTCATCGCATCTTCGCCCGTGAGCTTGCTAAGAATCTCTGCCGTAGTCTTCTGATCGGGAATTTCGCTCGGTACAGCGAAAACGGAATCGACCTGCACCGTCATCGCCAGTTCCTGCCCGTTTCGGTCGTAGATAATTCCGCGTTGTGGCGAAACTTCTACTGTGCGCTGTTGCTGCCTTTGCGCACGCTGAACCCACTCTCCGTAGTGCAGGACCTGAAGATATGCAAGACGTAGAACAATGATTAACGCCCATGCAAGGAGAAAGATCCCGAAACGTAGAAGGCGAGACTGTGCATCAATTGGAGTCTTGCCGCCAGCCATCGCTTACACCCGCACCGCGAGGGAGCCCGGAAAGTCTCCTGCGCGCGAATTGAACTCACCGGCCATTCCGGAACAGCCTTGGGTGCTGTTCCACACGAATGAAGAAGCGCGCGAGACGCGCCGAAATGCTTTGAGAAGGCCGGGAAACTGCATATTTCAAAGTTAATACAGTGCTGACGGCCCGTACAGGTGCTACATGTGAAAAAAGGCGCACCCGGGCCGTCGTTTGCCCTGAACCCACCTTCGAGTTCGTGCCTTAGTTTGGAACTGAAATCACTGAGACGTTCGTGGCCTTCGCCATCACCGGAGCGCCCGTATCGCCAACCGTGCTCGAATCATCAAGACGTTGCACCTGGCCCACTGCAGGCAACGACATCCCCATACTGCGCGCCAAAGCATCGATGCGAGCCGGTTCCTTCAGCGTGGCTTGCTCTAGCTTCAACGTGCGATTTACGTCCGCGAGCTGGTCACGCTTCGCACGGAGGTCTTCGATCTTGTATCCGTACTCGATCGAGCTGCAGTGCTGGCCCAGATATACGAGGGCCATGATGAAGCAGATCACCACCGTCACAGAGAACATGCGCATTTCGCGCTGCCGAACGGGATCGGCCGAACGCACCAGTCGGGAGTTGTCGATTGCCTTATGGAAGTAAATCTCGGGAGCCCCGGGCATGTAACGGCGCGGGGCGGCCGGAGCCGTGTTCTCAAGTGCTGCACTCACGCGTTGAGGCAATGCCGCTGCCCAGATCGCCATATTTCACTCCCTACCTTTTCCACGTTCTTCCACAGCATTCACAGGTTTTTCCACATGCTGTGAAGAACTCTTTGAAAAAATCTATCTTTCGTTCTTCCTGCGTTTTTGCGCTTCCAGCCTTATCGCCGCGCGCATCTTCGCGGACCTTGCCCGCGCGTTTTCCGCAATTTCCTCGTCTGAGGCAATCACCGGCTTCTTGGTCAAGGGCTCCCAGATTCCCTCATGGGCTCCCTCTCGTATGGCGTCCTTCACCATGCGATCTTCCAGCGAGTGGAAGCTGATCACTACCAGCCTGCCACCCGGCTTTATTACATTGGGCGCACCTTGTAGCAGCGCCCTCAAATCCTCCAGTTCGCGGTTCACGTAAATTCGGATTGCTTGAAAAGTCAGCGTCGCAGGATGAATGCCTTTTCCTCGCGGTTGTTTCATTGGCCGGGCTGCGGCCGATACAACTTGTGCTAGATGAGCGGTCGATTTTATCGGCCGTGCCCGAACAATGGCTCTGGCGATTCTCCGCGACCTCCTCTCCTCACCGAATTCGTAAATCAGATCAGCGAGATTGCTCTCGTCGAACTGGTTTACCACTTGATCGGCGGTTAGCTCGGCATTCGGATTCATCCGCATGTCGAGTGGACCTTCCGCCTGAAAACTGAATCCTCGGCTGGCATCGTCAAACTGCATCGAACTGACGCCCAGATCGGCGAGTACGCCATCAGCACTGCCGGGGGTCACGCGCTCCGCTATTTCGGCGTACGACGCATGATGCAGCGTGATCTCGGGCCAGTCCTGTTGACGCCCCTCGGGGGCCATCAAACGTTTGCGTGCCATTTCCAGCGCCGTGGTGTCTTTATCGAAGCCAATTAACCGTCCCTCGGGTCCGAGCATTGCTGCGATGACGGAACTATGTCCGCCCAACCCGAGAGTGGCATCGATATAAGTCCCGCCGCGCTTTACAGCCAGGAAGTCGATTGCCTCATTTAAAAGAACAGGTGCATGACTGAATTTCCGTCCGCCATGCGCGCCCTTCAGAGCGCCTTCACTGTTTTCGGGCTCCTTACCGTCGCCCACCCGCTAGTTCCTCGAACTCAACAGAGCGTTCATTTCATCCGGCGTAAGCGGATTCGCCTCAACCGCCTTGCCGAACTCTTCCATCACTCGAATCTCGATGTGATCCAACTTCCCCAGCACGGCCACTTCGCCCTTCAATCCAAACTTGTTGCGGAGCCATTCGGCAATCGTCACGCGCCCCTGGCTATCCATCTCAACGTTCTGACCGTAGTAGCCGGTCACTTCCTGAAACTTTTCCTTCTGCTGATAGCTGCCGGGGCCGTTCTTCACCTGCGACTCAAACTGCTCCCACGCACTCAGGGGATACAGCTTGATAACCTCCCCATTCAGGCTGGTGAGATAAAATCGACCGTCGTAGCTCCTGTCGATCTCATGCTTGAAATCGGCGGGAATCTTCAGGCGGCCCTTCTCATCCAGTCGGGTTGGGCAGTTGCCGCGAAACATTTTGAAAGCCCTCTCAATGGGCAAACCCTCCGGGTTAAGTCGGAGGAGGCTTATGAAGCGTCGTTTTTGAGTCTCTTGGGTTCCAATTCACTCCCCTAGACTCCACTACGCTCCACTGGACTCCATCCTACCTTCATTCCTTTGCCTGTCAAGGGCTAAATGCGTTTTTATTCAGAGATTTTTTGTGTTCAGCCCAAGAATTTCGCGTTTGAGCTGAAACAGCGGGCGAAGCGCTCCCAGAAACAGGTAAACACCCTAGATTCAGGAGCTTTCATTGAGGAACTTGTGTTGATGAAAGCCGGTTAGCTGAAAACAAGAAAGGCAGCCGCTGGCCTGACTCAGCGACTGCCTCCGGGACCTTGAGGTCCCTCACGTGTTCAGGGCGCTCGGCCCTGACCTTTCCCGGCTGCCATAAGTGACGGCGCCAGCTATACAACAGGTTTCGGCAAAATCAACGCGCGACTTTAGCTTTATTTCTCCAAAACTTCGAGAGCCAGCGGTCTTTGTTCCTGAATGTCACTGTATCCCTTTGGATCAAAGAGGTTGGTGTAATAACGATGTGCCCGTTCCCATGCCTGGTCGTCAGGAGGCGCGCCAAACGTCTGTATATAAAGTGGCGATCCGGGGAAGGGATACATTGGCACCGGTTCGCTGACCCACACGCCTTCGGATTTCAGCCTTTCCTGCCACCGTCGAATCTCGCCGCGATCATCGTGCTCGGTGAGGATCAGATTCGCCTGCACCCACGGAATTCGCTTTCGGGCGTAGATCAGCAATTCGCTGATTCTCTCGGTGCTCATGCGGCAGTTCTTGTTGAGTTCGTCCCGCCCCTCGTCGGTGATCGACTCGATCCCGCATTCGATGGAAATCGTGTGCGCCCTGCCTAAAAGGTCAAGCTTCTCTTCGTTCCACAGATCTATACGCGTCTGGAAACCGATATTTACTTTCCGCGCGGCGATTCCTTCCAGCAGACGCAGCACGTTTTTGCCGACGCCAAAAATTTCATCGATGAAATAGATGTAATCGACTCCTCGCGCAATTAGTCGATCAATTTCCAGCAGAACGGAATCGACATCGCGTTCTCGGAACTTATTACGGAAGAGCTGCTTGTTGCAAAAATTGCAGTTCCAGGGGCAGCCACGGGCGAACTCCACTTCGGCCCCGCGCCCACTTCCTTGATTAAACACGTGATGCCGATGCCAGTGCTTCTCCACGGGATAATCGCCGAAGTCTAGAGCGCCGAGCGTCCTCATATCCACCACGGCCTGCCCGGTGCTGTAGTGCTCACGACCCGAAGCCTCCCGGAAGCACACCCCGTCGATCATTTCCCAAGGCTCCGAAGCCAATGCCGCCAGCGCATCCTCGCTCTCGCCTTTTATGACGATGTCCGCGCCGGTCTTTTGCATCGCAGCCCTCGGCGTCGCCGAGCTATGTGGCCCAATCAGAACCTTCTTTGCCCTGCCGCCAATTCCTGCGAACCATTCCCGTGGCACCCGGACCTCTGGCGGAGGACAACGCCAGAACAGATAAGACGGAGTCGAAGGAATGACAAGGAAATCCGGATCAAACTCAGCGACCTGCTCGCGAACGTCGGCCAGAGTTCGGTCTTCGGTTTGGGCATCGATCACCAGAGCTTCGTTCCCGCGAGCGCGGATCTTCTGTGCCGCAAACAGCAACTCCAAAGGCGTGTGCGGGTCTTTACATCCAAAGTAGGTCGAGCCCTCAAAGTCCCAGTTAGGATTCACCAAGGCATACTTGGACATCAGGCGATTCTCCGCAGTGATGCCACCAGCTCCGGCGACTCTCGAAGTATTTCCGCGCGCGTTGGAGCCAACACCTCGCGATTGGCCCTGTACCACTTGTAGATCCCCTTGAGGATCCCATCCAGATCCACTTTCGGCTCCCACCCTGTTTCCCGCGTGAACTTTCCGTGGTCGGTCACATAAATCAGTTGATCCCCGGCACGCTTCTCCCCGAAGTCATAAGGCGACCGTGCATTCGTCAACTCCTCAATGCGGTCCATCAACTCCAACAGCGAAACCGTATTCCTCGTGCCGCCGCCAATGTTGTAGATCTGTCCTGCGGTGACCTTACGGTTGCCATACGCCAACTCGAATGCGTTCAAGAGATCTTCGACGTAGAGCACGTCGCGCACTTGCCGCCCATCGCCATAGATTGTGATTGGCTTTCCTTCGAGTGCCGAATACAGGAAGTGTGCCACCCACCCCTGATCTTCGCTGCCAAACTGCCTTGGACCAGCAATGCACGACATTCGAAACACAACGGACCGTAATCCGTAGATACGCGCGTAATCCCGCACATATTGGTCTGCACCACCCTTGGAGCAACCGTAGGGCGAGTGAAAATCTAGTGGCTGCGATTCGTTCGTTCCACTACCGTCCACCGAGACGTAGCGATTGCCCTCAACGCGCACTTCGCCATCGCTCGAGTTGCCATAAACCTTGTTGGTCGAGGTAAACAACAGAAAGGGATTGTTCCCGTGCCGCCGTGCCGCTTCCAGAATGTTGAATGTTCCGCCCAGGTTGACGTCGAAATCCAGCTTGGGGTCCACCAATGAGGTCGTCACCGCCACTTGCGCGGCGAAATTGTAGATCTCCGTGGCGTACTTCACTACGCGGCTCACCATCTCTGCGTCGCGCACATCGCCTACCGTAATCTGCAAACGCCCGCTGCGCCCTGCCACCTTCTGCAAGTACTCCAGATTGTGCCGTGCGCCCTGCCGGGAGAGGTTGTCGAATACATGGACCTTTGCGTCGGTGGTCTTCAGTAGTCTCTCGGTCCAGTTCGAGCCGATGAATCCGGCTCCGCCAAAAATCACAATGGACCGGAACTCTGACCTCGTCATTGCCATTTCGTTGCGTCCCCTGTTGTCTCCCGGAACATCATTCGTCACATTCACGGGGCAAAGTCAATTTACTTTCTGGCAGTTCCAACACGGGTAAGTAGATGCGAGCCCTCGTATATACGTTGACTCCGAAGTCCATTTTGATCGGGAACTCGGTAGAAGCTGCTCGAATCGCTTATACTTGAAAACAATCCCCGCGAGATCCTTAAGCCCTTTGGACTAAAGCGCATCGCTATAGAGGAATAAAACTATATGTCCGCTGGCGCGGCAGAAGCCATGGTCACAGTTGATGACGTGAGAAGGGCGTATTCGCGGATCCGCGAATCGGTGTACCTTTCACCCTGCTCTCAATCGGAAACTTTCTCCCAGATCTCCGGCAACAAGGTCTTCCTGAAGATGGAAAACCTGCAGATGACGGGCGCTTACAAGGAACGCGGGGCGCTGAACAAAATCCTTGAGCTTACCCCAGAGGAACGCGGTCGAGGGCTAATAGCTGCTTCGGCGGGCAACCATGCCCAGGCTGTTTCCTACCATGCCAGCAAGCGAAAGATCGCAGCGCAGATCGTAATGCCTCTCGCAACTCCCTTGAACAAAGTGATGGCCACTCGTCGCTTTGGGGGTGATGTGATCCTGCACGGAGCCAACTACGATGAAGCCTGTGAAGAAGCAAAGCGTCGTGCTGTAGAGGACGGACTCACTTTCGTTCACGCCTTTGATGATGATGCCGTAATCGCCGGACAGGGTACGCTCGGTCTCGAGCTACTCAGCCAGACTCCAGATATCGACTTGGTTGTGACCGCCATCGGCGGTGGAGGTCTCATCAGCGGCATGGCTTGTGCCCTGAAGGAGATCAATCCGCGCATCCGAGTCATTGGTGTGCAAACCTCTCGCCTGCCTTCCATGAAGGCGGCCATTGACGCCAATCAGCTAGTCACGCTTCCCGTAGCTTCTACTCTCGCCGATGGCATCGCCGTTCGCCGCGCAGGAGAGCGCACCATGCCCATGGTGCGCAAGTACGTGGACGAGATCGTTACGGTCGAAGAAGAAGAAATCGCCAGCGCCATTCTGCTTTTGCTTGAGCGCGAGAAGACTGTGGCCGAAGGGGCAGGAGCTGCTGCTGTAGCTGCCATTCTGCATCGCAAAGTGGACTGCACAGGCAAGCGCATTGCGGCCGTAATCAGCGGAGGCAACATCGATGTGGGCATTCTCTCCCGCATCATCGAGCGCGGCCTCGCGAAGGACGGACGCCTGATCCGTCTTCGCATTCACCTGCCCGACTACCCCGGTGCGCTGCATACGTTGACGGGAGTTCTCGCTGATCACCGCGCGAACATCGTAGAGACAGCCTACGACCGCAAGTTCGGAGTTGATCTTGGCTACTCTGCCATCGATCTCACGGTTGAAACTCGCGGCAACGAACACGTCGAGAACTTGCTCGGGGCTCTTTTGAAAGCTGGATACCAGTTCGAGCGCATTCAGTAATCCATCGTCCAACTCACAAACGCTCCCGTGCTGGAGCGTTTTCGTTTGCGGCCCTGGACTGCAGAGCGACCCTGCGCTATCCAATGTTCGTTCCTCTCGTCTAAACTTATTTCCGGCCAAAATTGCAGCATTTTCGGAGCCTGAAACAATGAGATCTCTTTTCGAAGTCGCGCGATTTGCTTTCTGCGTCGCGCTTGGTACTACGTTCGTACTTTCAACGTCCCTTTCGGCCCAGCAAACGCCCGCTGCGCCCGAGACTCATGGCATCGCTCTGAGCCACATCGACAAGTCCATCAATCCGGGCGACGACTTCTATCTGTTCGCCAACGGCAACTGGATCAAGCAGACCGAGCTTCCGCCCGACCGTGGTCGCATTGGCGTGTTCAGCGTGCTTGATGACATCAGCAACAAACGCACGCAAGGCATCATCGAGGAAGCAGCCAAGTCCAACGCGAAAGCCGGCACCGGCACCCGCAAGATCGCTGATCTTTATAACTCCTACATGAACGAGAAGGCGATCGAGGACAAGGGGCTCACCCCCTTGCAGCCGACGCTGAAGAGCTACGCTGAAATCAAGGACAAGCGCCAGCTCGCATATGTTCTCGGCCAGACGCTTCGTGCCGACGTCGATCCGCTGAACAATACGAACTTCCACACATCGCACCTATTCGGTCTCTGGGTAGCTCCTGGTCTGCATGATTCAGGCCACTACAACGCCTACTTGCTGCAGGGCGGCCTCGTTCTTCCGGATCGCGATTATTACGTTTCCAAGAGCGAGCGCATGGGCACCATCCGCACCAAGTACCTTGCGCACATCTCTGCCATGCTTAAGCTTGCTGGCTATGACGATGTTGACGCTCGTGCCCAGCGCATCTTCGATCTTGAGCACGCCATCGCAGAGAAGCACATTACTCTCGCCGAAAATGACGACATTTTGAAGGCTGACAACACGTGGAAGAAGGCTGATTTCACGGCAAAAGCTCCCGGACTCGACTGGGCTGAGTTCTTCCGTGGCGCAGGACTCGAGAAGCAAGCCAGTTTTACCGTCTGGCAGCCCACAGCATTCACGGGAGAATCAGCACTCGTCGCCTCTACTCCGATTGATACCTGGAAAGATTGGCTCGCCTTCCATCTGATCGAGCAGTACGGTGGAGTGCTGCCCAAGGCGTTTGCCGATGAGCGCTTCGCATTCTTCGGACAGACCCTCTCCGGAACTCCGCAGCAGCGTCCCCGCTGGCAGCGTGGCGTTAGCGTCGTGAATGGCCTTCTTGGCGATGAGGTCGGCAAGATCTACGCTCAGCGCTATTTCTCGCCAGAAGCAAAACAGCGCGCGCAAGCCATGGTGGCCAACATCATCGAGTCGTTCCGCAAGCGCATCGACGCACTTGATTGGATGGCACCCGCGACCAAAGCCGAAGCCAAGCAAAAGCTGAACACGCTCTACGTCGGCATCGGCTATCCAGAAACCTGGCATGACTATTCGGCGCTTGAAATCAAGCCCGATGACATCCTTGGCAATCTCTGGAGGGGCAGTCTCTTCGAGTACCAGCGCGAGATCAAACGAGTTGGCAAGCAGGTGGACAAGAAGGAATGGTCCATGACGCCGCAGACGGTGAATGCAGTCAATCTGCCGTTGCAGAATGCGTTGAACTTCCCTGCTGCCATCCTCCAACCTCCGTTCTTCGACGCACAGGCTCCGGCTGCAGCCAACTACGGTGCAATTGGCTCGGTCATCGGACACGAGATCAGCCACACGTTTGACACCTTGGGAAGCACCTTCGACTCCACTGGTGCGCTGCGTAATTGGTGGACTCCGGAGGATCTCTCAAAGTTTGGCGTAGCCACGAAGCGTCTCGCCGACCAGTACGACACGTACAAGCCGTTCCCTGATCTTTCCGTGAATGGCGAGCAAACGCTGGCCGAGAACATCGCCGACGTCGCCGGAATCTCGGCGGCCTACGATGGATATCGCGCCTCGCTCAACGGCAACCCCGCTCCTGAACAGGGCGGCTACAACAGTGATCAGCAGTTCTTCATTGCCTACGCACAGAACTGGGCATCGAAGGCTCGTGAAGCTGCGCTGCGCCAGCAAGTGGCGACCGACGGGCACTCTCCCGCCGAATATCGCGCTGCCACCGTCCGTAACATCGATTCGTGGTATGCGGCATTTGACGTGAAGCCGCCTGCGAAGCTGTACCTCGCTCCCGCAGACCGAGTCCGGATCTGGTAAACAAAAAGGGCACTGGAGAGCTTTCTCTTCAGTGCCCCTAATCTTGCGAAACCTCGCGAAACTTTGAACTTCTAACTTTGAAACCTCGAATCCTATGGCTCTAGTCTGGCAAGTTGACTGCAAAATCTGCGCGCTGCGTTTCGCCGTGCTGCCGCGTAAACACGTCGAAGGCAAAAGCACCGAAGCCCTCGTCCACCACAAAGAGGTTGGCCGTTTCGAGTGCCCTCATTGCCACGAATTCTCGGACTACTCCACGGATGACTTCATCCCGGGAGAAGGACAAATCATGCCTTCCCGCGAAGTGGAATAAGAAAAGGCCGGCGAAATATTCGCCGGCCTAAACTCCAAACTTAATCTGGAGCCCTACATCTGCGCAGTTAACAGATGTGGGGCTATCTAATCTCTACTTCTTCAGCACCGTGCACACCGAAGCGCAGATCGCTCCTCCAACATTGAATGTTGCTGCCGCCCTCGGATTCTTCACCTGCAATCCCTCTGGTGCGCGCCCCATCAACTGCTCGAAGCACCATCCCACCATCGCTACGCCTGTCGCGCCGATCGGATGTCCTTTGGAGATCAGTCCACCCGAAAGGTTGATGCCGCATTCGCCATCCACCCGCGCCTTGCCTTCGCCCCAAAAGCGCCACCCCTCGCCCACCTTCGCCTTCCCGATGACCTCCGAGCCGATTGCGCCCATCACCGAGAAACAGTCATGCACCTCGGCCACGTTCACATCCGCCGGATGGACTCCCGCCATCTCGTACGCCCGCTGCATGGCGTGGTTCGCGCCCGCAGGCCGGAGAATGTCGCGGCCTTCCTTCAACAACGGGTCCGTTGCCTGCGCGTAGCCTGCGATCTCGACCGCATCCTCCTTGGACACACCCAGCTTCTTCAATCCTTCTTCCGTTGCCAGGATCAATGCCGCGTAGCCATCTGTTATCTGAGAGCAGTCGTAAGTCTTCAGCGGCAATCCATCCACGATGTAGCGATTGCGGTCCGTTACGTTCACCACATCATCCAGCGTGACCTTGACCTTGTTCATTTGGGCCAGCGGATTCTTGTTGCCGTTCGCGTACTCTTCGACCGCGACCTTCGCCAGATCTGCTTCCGTCACCTTGTGGCGCTTGATGTAGCACTCCATGATTTCCGCAAAGAGATGCGGGAATATGTAGGTCTTGCCCTCGCGCTCGTCCGGATGCGAATAGTAGCCCAGCGCTTTGCCAATCAGCTTGCCATCCATTTTGCCTTCGGCATCCCGCATCTTTTCGTAGCCCAGCGCGAAACCCGTATCGCCCCATCCTGCCTGCAGTTTCAGGATTGTTGACAGGATCGCTTGTCCGCCCGAAGCACAGGCATTCTCGACACTCTCAATCGGTTTACAGGCCAACCCCGGAACCGTGGCCGCCAGACCAGACACAAGCCCCTGCTCATTCAGTGCAATGTTGCACGCCGCGCCCACCGCTCCTACGTCCAGCATCGATGGGTCAGTGTTGATCTCTTTGCATACGCCTTCAATCGCGTTCTTTGCTATTTCGGGAACAGTCATTCCCATCAGCTTGCCGAACTTTGATTGGTGATAAGCGGCAATGTAAATGCGTTTCATCTGTATTCTTCCCCCACAGAAGAGATGCGTTCTGCTCTACGCACGATGATGTTTAGACACTTAGCCCCACACTTAGTGCCGCAGGATCATACTGTAGTCAGGAAGAAAGGGAAAGCCTATCGGTGAAGTTCCGAGCTGGAACTTATGAGATTTATAAGCAGGCGCATTGCTCCAGGGACTCCGTTTACGATCTGGCGATCGAACGACAATCCCGTGTAAACCACTGATCCACGTCCATAACGCGCCCGAACGAGTGCCCCTTGCTGGAGAGGTTGGCCGGGATCATTCATCTTCAACAAGCTTTCAAAATGCCCATCCCAGCGCTCGGCAAAGTTTCGTCCCCGTTCTTCGCTCCATCCTCGGAAGTCCTTATCCCCAAGCTCGTTCGGATCCCAAAGGAGATCATCATGCGGTTCAATCCTCTCCACCGCCGAAGCTTCATTGCTGACCCGACCTGTTCCCAAGTCCAACCGATAAGGCACCGGAGCATATCGCGCGAACCGCTCTCGGTCGGACTGCTGCAAAATCACCAATGCCCCGCCCTCTTCCACGTACTGAAGGACTCGCGAACGAACCTCGGCCAGCAACTCTCCTCGTGCATCGACGGAATGCGGCCCCAGAACAATCGCCCAGTACTTTCCCAGCCGCGCATTCATCAACTCGTCACGGTCCAGATCGGTTACTCGCACATTCACATCGCGCAATGCCGAAGGGATCGGATCTCCATCAACGCCAAGGTATGCAATCGAGATATTTTCTGGCACATCGATTCGTGTCGAGACCAGCGATCCTGTGGCAGGTTTGTAGTCAAACGCAAGCCGCCCATCTCCGCCGTGCACCATCTTGTAGCCTTGGTCGAAGACCGTTCCACCCCACCGCACAACCGCGCTCACCGGATACGCACCCTCGCCGCCATAGTCCTGTATCAAATAGAAGCGATAAGTGTGTTCCTCGCCGCGTTGTTCAATATCGAGCACTTCATGCTCTGGTTCCGCCCGCCAACCACTCGGCGCATGAACCGACAAAAGCGCATTCTGCAGACGTGGCAGGTTGTTTCTTACGCGCACCTCGATCACTCCGTATGAAACGTTGGTGCGCCGCTCCCAATGCGTGCTCGGTCCTATGACCACAGAAACCGGAGGCGCAATTGCGACTGCCGACATGACTTGGTCCTGACTTTGCGCCATCACCGGAGCAGTCGCCCGGACTAATTCTCCTTCGATCTCAATTTCAGCTACAACCTGCAGCGAAGGATTAGGCAAAGCGCGAGTGGCGCTGCGCTCGTCGAGCACTCTATATGCGCCATCTACATCGTTGTCCAAGACAAGCGGTGGGCGTGTGAATGGCGCATCCATCGGCACCCTACCGTGGAATACTGCATGATTCTCGCCCGCAATCCATTCGCGTCGCGGCGTCCAGCGCCCACCCTCAGGCTTCAATTCCATGCCAACCACGCGAGCGCCCAAATGCGAGCCTGACTCGACGCGCACCTGCAAGGAATAGTTCGCCCCAGGGTACAGAACGTTCTGCGCTCCACCCTGCCCATCGTCTGACAACGTAGCTTGCAGCTTCACCCCCGCAACCAGCAACAGAGCGTGCTCAGCCTGCGCGCGCTTGGTCTCCAACTCTGCAATCTTCCACTTCGGAGCCCTTGCTGCAACGGCACTGTCCTCGACCGCACGCAGGTTTCGCAAAAACTCAAGAACCTGCGCAACACACGCCGCGCGATCACCCACACTTTCCTCTGCGGTACGGGCCGCGACCTCCACGGCATACAATCCCGACGTAATGCGCGGTGTGTCTGCTCCACTGCTCATTGCCGTGATCGAGCTATTCAGTCCCTCTGCAAAATCACTCGCGCCCTCCGGCATTCCAAAGCCCGGAGCGACATCGATCAACTTGTAGTGGCGCACTGCGGTTCGTGGAGCGTGCACCAGCATGCCTTGCGAGCGATGTTTGGCCAGCGCACGATCCGCCTGTTGCTGCCAGCTTTCGCGCCTTCCCGCGCCCACTCCAGCCGCGTGGAAGTACACCGCAAAGGCACCCGAGCGTGCCAATGCAAACAACCGCTTAGCATGCCAAGGCTCCACACCATCCTTCAGTTGTTCCGGAAACTTCTTGGGATCGGCAGCCGCACGAAATGCTTCTCGCACGGCAATAGCAGTGGCCTCATGCTGTCCATCACCGTCTGGTTCATTCGGATCAAACGGGACGACAACGATATCAGGACGCTTCTCGCGAATCACTCTTACGATGTCGGACACTGCCGTGTTGTGTCCCGCCCAGCGATCAAAAGCCTCATTGGCCGTGCGTGCAAAACCAAAGTCAACCAATCGCGTAAAGCGCTGGTCAACTCCGTAATGCGCATCGCTCGCCAACTGCTCCATCGTGCGCACCAGTCCTTGCTCTGTCGGAGTCATCACCCTCTGCACATTATCGCCACGCTCGCCACGGGTCAACGTCAGCAGAGTGACCTCCGCTCCCTCCCCACGCACTTGCTTCATTAGCAGCGCGCCGTCTTCATCACCTGGATGCGCGGTCACCTGCAGCACGCGAAGCGTCGTCCCAAGAGCGCGAACAGCGGTGAGAGGATCGTCTGCAGCCACATCTGCCTGTGCATGCGCGGTCGCAGCCATTGCCATAACGAGGCACAGCGCCAACAGCTTGACGACTATGTTTCGGTAGATCACCGATTCCCTTGTATCTGTTCACCCCGTCACCGCGCAACCCATAAACGCAAAAAGGCCGGGGAGCATACGTCCCCGGCCCATCACGATCCCGCTTTTTACGCTGAAACCAACTCGCCCGACTTCACTGCAGCCAACTTTCCTTCCAGCCACTTGATCCACTGATCCAGCCCATCACCCTTGGTCGAAGTCTCGATAATCTCCATGCCCGGATGCACCGTGCGTGCATTTTTCTTTGCCAGTTCCGCGTCAAATGGAACATAGGGCAGCAGGTCCACCTTGCTCAGCACCATCAGCTCCGACTTCACGAATATCGACGGATACTTCAAAGGCTTGTCTTCGCCTTCTGTGACGCTCAGCATCACGATCTTCAAGTGCTCGCCCAAATCGTAGCTGCTCGGGCAAACCAAATTCCCAACGTTTTCGATGATCAGCACGTCGAAGCTGTCCAGCGGCCAATCCTCAAGGTGTTTCTGGATCATCTTTGCATCCAGATGGCACGTGCCTCCGGTGATGATCTGCTTCACTGGAAACCCAGCCTTCGCCAGCCGCTTCGCGTCGTTCTCCGTCTGCAAATCACCGGTCAGCAGCACGATTCGCTTGCTCTTGTCCCAGCGCTCAAGCGTGTTTTCCAGCAGCGTGGTCTTGCCCGAGCCCGGCGAGCTGATGATGTTTACCACCAGGATCTTGTGCTCGCGGAATTTCTCACGAAGCTCGGCGGCAAGTTTCTGATTTTCGTTCAGTACTTTCTTTTCAACCACGATCTGGCTCATTCTTCTACCTCGACAAAAGCAATCTGGAGTTCTTCTCCAGCAATGAGTATGGTTCCGGCCTCGCCGCACTTCGGGCACTCGGTGGCCCAGTTCTCCGCCTTGAATTCCGTATTGCACTGCGGACATCGTTGCCGACGTGCGACTTGCTCAATCTCCAAGCCAAGCGATTCCCAGGGCGTATCCTTCACCACACATTCAAATCCAAACCGCAGGCAGTCCACATCAATGCCCGCCAACTCTCCCACGCGCAAACCCACCTTGGAGAACCGTGCACCGTCATGCTGTTTCTTCAATTCTTCGAGTTGGTCCAACACGGAAGATACGATGGATAGTTCGTGCATCAAGACCCCGGGGAAAAGTCGCGCAATCACCCACCCATGCGCGATGTATTGATTCTCATCTTCTCATGAACACCTTGGCTGTGACGATGCTCACAACTTGACGCCCACGGTTTCGCCCAACGCAGCGGCTGGGCTAAAATTCACTTTTCCGGAGAAGAAATGTCAGACAGCATTCATCCCGAACCCAACGTTCGCGCGGCTATTGCGCCGCAAGCCGCCGATTCGCGCCTTCCCGACCCCAATGATCCAAAGGCGTGGGCACGCTACGTAGAAGATTTCCGCACCTCCGCCCACGAAGCTGTGGATTGGATCGCCCAGTACCTCGGCAACATTCGTGAAATTCCAGTGCTGCCAACCCTGCATCCTGGCGAACTGGTCGATTCCCTTCCTGCTCGCGGGCCTGATCAGGGCGAAAGCTTCGACACCATTCTCGACGATTTCCGCAGCCAGATTCTCCCGGCAGTTACGCAATGGAATCATCCGGGCTTCATGGCTTACTTTGGCACTTCGGCGTCTACTCCAGGAATTTTGGCCGAGCTGCTCATCGCAGCAATGAACACCAACGGCCTGCACTGGAAGACATCTCCCGCCGTAGCGGAACTCGAACAGGTTGCACTCGGATGGCTTCGCGAATGGTTGGGTCTGCCGCCCTCGTTCTTCGGAATCATCTACGACACAGCATCCACCAGCACTATGCACGCCCTCATCTGCGCCCGCGAATTCGCACAACCCGAGTCACGCGAAGAAGGCTACAAGGGCAAGCTGGTCGTCTATACGTCAGATCAGGCGCACTCCTCGGTCGAGAAAGGCGCCATGGCCGTCGGCTTTGGACAGAATTACGTGCGCAAGGTTCCGAGCGATTCGCAGTTCCGTATGAAGACCGACATTCTTCGCTCCCTGATTGAGGCCGACCTGCGCGCCGGACTTCGACCCTGCGCCATCGTTGCCACCGTCGGCACCACGTCCTCAACTTCAGTCGATCCGGTCGCCGACTGCGCGAAGCTGGCCGAAGAGTTCAACATGTGGCTGCACGTTGATTGTGCCTATGCCGGACCTTGCGCCCTCCTGCCCGAATGCGCTGAGCACTTCCGCGGCCTCGATCAAGCTCACTCGGTCGTCACCAATCCGCACAAGTGGCTAATGACTCAGATGGACTGCAGCGTCTTCTACACACGTAAGCCTGAGATTCTCCGCAACGCGCTGTCGCTCGTCCCCGAATACCTGCGTGCCAGCGAAGATCCTCGTGCCGTGCACCTCATGGACTACGGAGTTCCCCTCGGCCATCGTTTCCGCAGCCTGAAGCTCTGGTTCATTCTGCGTTACTTCGGACGCGACGGCATCATGCAGTTCCTACGCCGCCACATCCAGCTCGCGCAACAGTTCGCTTCCTGGGTCGACGCCGACTCTCGTTTCGAGCGCGTCGCACCTGTTCCCTTCTCCGTCGTCTGTTTCCGCCTGAAAGGCAATGACGAACTGAACAAAGCGCTGCTCGACAAAGTGAACGCAAGCCGCACAACGTTCCTGTCGCACACGGCCTTGAACGGCCAGTACGTCATTCGCATCGCCATCGGCAACATCGCGACCGCCACAGCCGACGTCGAGCAAGCATGGAAGCTGATTGTGAATGCCGCAGACGAACTACTAAAAGCCTGAGCGCATTTTCCGAATCACTGCTCCATGGGTTTCTGCAGATGATCAAGAGGTTGTACCGGGTTCGGAGCGGCCGGGTGCCTGTGATGTTTCAAGCGGTTGTCCATTCGATCAAGAACGGAGAAGCCGGGTGCCCCACCTTCGACGCGCGCTCTTTGCGCGGCTAAGGTGGGAGAGCAAAATGGCTGTCTCTAAACCAACCCTGGCCGCCTTATTTCGAGGACATCCCGATGCATGGATCAGGATGTCCTCTCCCTTATTCGTAACGCAACGCCTCAATCGGATTCAGCCGCGCAGCTCGTATCGCAGGCAACATTCCACTGATCAATCCTACAAACGCTAAAATCCCAGTCGAGATCATTACCGTCATTGGCGATATCAACAATCGAATGTCACCCATCTCGCCGTGCTTGGCCACTGCGCTATACAAGGTCAATGTTCCCACGGAATAAGACACGCAGTAAGCCAGCAGAATTCCCATTGCGCCACCGAGGAACGTGATGACCAGCGCCTCGGACAAGAATTGCAGCAGGATGTCGCGTGAACGTGCTCCCAGCGCCTTCTCCACTCCAATCTCGCGCGTTCGCTGCGTGACACTCACCAGCATGATGTTCATCAGTCCCACTCCACCGATCCCCAGTGTCAATGTTCCGATGAATGCCAGCATTACCTGCAGCGAGACGATAATGATGCGGAACTGTGATAGCTGTTCCAGCGCGCTGAATACATTGAGCGCGCGCCTATCGTCTGCGCGAAAGTTGTGCTGCGCCGAAAGCGTGTTGCGGATCGTCTTCTCGATCGCTCCGTAATCATTGCCCTCAAATTCCAGCCAGATGATGTCAACATAGCGCGTGCTGCGAAAATCACTCAGCGTCGGATATGGAATGTAGAGCACCCGATTCGAGTTGTTGTCATCTCCCGATTGCGGTCTGGGCTTCATGATTCCAATCACTTCATAGGGAATTCCGTTGATGCGAAGCTTCTCTCCGAGAGCGTGGCGGCCAGCGAACAGCTTTTCATTCGCCTCCGAACCGATGACGCACACGCGCGCCCTCTGCTGTACGTCCTCTGCGTTGTAAAAGCGTCCGGACTCCAGTTCGAGATGCTCAATGTCTTGACTGACCGGCACCGAAGCTTGAACTTGCCACGTGTACCCCCGGCCCTCATATCGCACCGGTCCGTTGTAAAAAGATTCCGGAGCTATATGCGTAATCTGGGGCACGTTGGCAGTGATGCGATCAAGATCATCAATTGTCAGCCGGATATTTGTACCCGCCTTGTTTCCGCCAGCCTGCATCGACGTACGTCCACCCACAACGCCCATTGATTGAAGATTGTAGGTCCTGAAGATGTTCACGATCGCTTCGGCGAACCCAGCGCCATAGGCCAGCAGCAGCACCACCGTAGCGATGCCCCATGCCATGCCCACAGTGGTCAGTACGCTTCGCCAGCGATTATGCTTCAGCGAACCATAGGATTCCGAGAGGACGTCTCTAACGTGGACCATTCCTACTCCTGTCGAAGCGCTTCCACTGGCTCAAGCCTTGCCGCACGCCGCGCCGGATACAGTCCGGCGACGATGCTGGCAAGCCCCAGGCTGGAGATCGCAAGCACAGCCGAGGCCGGGTGAATATGTGGTTGGTCAAATCCATCCATGGGAGGCAACATGGCAAACAATCTCGTTGCCCCATACGCAAAGGCAAATCCGATCGCGCCACTCATCAGCGTCAGCATCATTCCTTCCATGAAGAACTGGAACAGCACGAGCCGATTCGTCGCACCCAAGGCCTTCCGCAATCCGATTTCACGAGTGCGCTCAGCCACGGAAACCAGCATGATGTTGATCACGCCCATCGCGCCGAGCACCAGCGTGACCAACCCCACAGCGCCGAGAAACCCGTCCATCGCGTCCGAGATCTTCCCCATCATCTCTGCGTCCGCGACCGAATCCCAATCGTTGAACGCGTCCGAAATCATGGGATCGAAGTGATGATTCCTACCAACGATGTTCCGCGCGGCTGCTTTTGCCTCTGCGTGCTTGTCGCGTGATATCGGCTGGAAGTTCACATAGGTGATCGCTTTGGCGTTGCCCTCTCCCTTCATCGGAAAATAAGTAGCCATGGTCGAGTAAGGCATCATCATCCGCAGATTGTTGTCGTTGTTGTTTCCGTGCCCGATTCGCTTTACAGTCCCAATCACCTTGAACTCAATGCCGTTGATCAGGATCGTGCTACCCACGGCAGGCCTGCCCGGAAACAGCTTGCGTACAAATTCATTTCCGATCACGCAAACGTTTCGGCGTTGGCGCTCGTCCTCCCAGTTCATGTAGCGCCCTTGGTCGATTGGCATGTAGCGAATGTCGTAGAACTGCGGCTCGGCACCATCGACAAAGCCGTTCGCGCTGCCAAACTCGCTAACAACGCGCAGATCGCCGCGATAGATCACAGGCGTAGCATTTCGAACCCACTGCGAGCTTCTTATGTCGATGTAGTCCTGGTAATTCAGCGCGTATTGGCGCGAGGAGAGCTGGCTATTGCCAATCGAGGGCACCCGACCGCCGTAGATGTACATGATGTCCGGGCCAATCTCGTCAAGGTTCTTCTGGGTTCCCGAGCGGAATCCCTCTCCCAGACCAATCAGCAACAAAAGTGAACCCACGCCCCATGCGATCCCGAACATGGTGAGAAAGGAGCGGAGCTTATGTGCCCACATCGCACGCACTACTTGGCCGAAGCTGTCAGCGAGTGCTCGCATGTAGATTCATACGAAGCTACCCCAGCCAGAGTTCCTTAACAAGAACTTACTTTCGCGACAACCGGCTATTTACCATTGCACTCCGGGATAGAGGCTCGGCAGCCGGTTCACCCGGTAGGTGTTTTCGCCAGAGATATGCATCTGCCAGACGACTTGTGGATTGCTGTCCTGCGTCACTTCGTAGGTGTAGGCGTCTGAGCCGACAGCCGCGAGATTGTACTCGAGGTTCCCGTTCTTCAACAGCCCTACTCCCCCGGCGAATGAAGAGTACATATCGGGCGTCAGTACGCGATGCGACTTCAAGGTCGCCGTCATACCATGATCGTCCACCTGAAGCACCGGAACCGTCGTATAACACGGTGCCGCTCCCGAAGCCCCGCACTGTGAACCATTGGACAAGATGCGGTCATCGCCGTTATCCATTAATCCAAGCAGGAAAACTCCATTTGTATTGGGACTGAAGAACTTCGGGTCATGTTGCGCATAAAACCAGTCGACCGGATCAGAACCATTCTGCAGTTTGAAATCCCCGCCCGGTCCCAGCTTCCAGAGCACATTTCCCGTGCCTGTTCCGTTCTTGTAATCGACTTTCACAACCCAGTTCTGATGGCGAATCGAAACCAGAATGTCGCCGTCGTCCTGTGAATACGTTATTGCGTTCGAGTGCGTCCAATCAGGAAAGCTGAATGGGTGTCGGTTGACGTCGAAGTGATCGAACTCATTCCACACCCATACCGGCTGCAGATTTGTGTCGAGATCGACCACTACATCTCCCAAGACGTTTACCGTGCCTGAACTCAGCGTGAACTGTTTCAACATGTTGGTGAGCACAAGCCAGTGACCATTCGGCAGCGGAGTGATCTCATGGTGAAAGGTCTGCAGCTTTAGATTGAATCCTGCGGATGCCATCCGTGCATTCAAGTCTGACATTCGAAGTTCGCGAATCGTGTTGCCCGCAAGGTCTATCTCGCGAATTACGTTCAGTGCGCTATCCGAAGCCGGTGCGGCCAGCACCGATTGCGAAAGTGGGCCGATCAACATCAAGAAGTGTCCATTCGGAAGCAGCTTGATGGGGTAAAGAGTGGAGCCTGCCTGGACGTCAGGAATTGCGTACGTCCAGATCACGTTACCCGATAAGTCGGTGGCAAACACTGCCGAAGGTTTCCCGCCTGCCACGTCGTCCACCAGTTCGACACCCGGTTGTGGCGTCATTCCCTGTGTTGTGTTCATCGTGAATGAAGGCACGACATTCGCAGGCACATCGCCAGTGGTAAAAGAGTGATCCGTGTCCACCACTTGCTTTCCATTAGCAAACTGCACTTGAGCCTGCATGTGATAAGTAGTTTTCGCCTGCATGCCCGCAACAAGTATCTGCACGGTGCCGCCGCCTGTTGGTGTCGCCTGCGACGACGACTCGAGTCCGTAATTCGTATCTTTGCCGAACTGCACTGTAACCGTCGCGTCCGAAGGTGGAGTGATCGTGTAGAGTGCGACCTGCGGATTGTTCGTCGTAGTTACCTGACCAGGCACAGTGATTGCAGTCTTAGCCGATGCACCCGCACCACACCCGGCCAGCGACAGAGATAGAGCCGCAGTGACGACCACCACTGCGTAACCAAGCGTGGTCTCGGTTCTGGAAACACTGAGAGGGCGCATCGTAAAGCTCAGCAGGCAATGTCGTGGCATGCAAAGCCAGATGCAATGAACAACGGACAGGGTGTATGAGCCACATCTTCCGCGTGCTTGCCTTAGCAGGAAAGTGTGTTTCCCCGGTTCGCCTCACGCTATTTCGAATTCAGCTACTAGCGGCAGATGATCTGATCCCACTAGAGCCGTCCGCGAACGATGGACCTTGTAGCTCGTCAGCCTGAGGCGCTCGTCAAAGTAGAAGTGGTCTAAATGAAGTAACGGCAGAACTCCCGGATAAGTTCGACCAAAGCGCGCATACGCCTTGATATCCACGCTTTCAAACTCCCCCGACATCAGCTTTGTTGCAAGTCCGCGAGTCCACTCGTTGAAATCTCCCACCACTATCCGAGGCCCGGTCAGCCCCGCATCCCCCAACAGTTCGAGACTCACTAGCTTCCGCCCCTGATTTCGCCGCTCCACAAACCCCGTCCCGAGGTGCACGTTAAACACATGGAGCACCGTTCCACATGAGAGTTCAACGTCGGTACGAAGACACCCGCGCCGTTCGCGGTGCTTCCATGTCAAATCGTAATTTTGTGAAAAGCGCACTGGTAGCCGACTAAGTGTCATGTTGCCGTAAGCTGCTCCAAGATGTCGTCGGTTGCTGCCGAACAAATACTGATACTCAGGAAACTGCGCGGCGATACTCTTCGCCTGGTTGTATTTCGGATCGCCATCCTCGAGGTCCATAACTTCCTGCAGCGTAGCGATGTCCGGATCAAGTTCGCTCAACACCGACGCAATGCGCAGCGGATCGATTCGTCGATCGATTCCACGGCATTTGTGAATGTTATAGGTAACTACGCGGAGTGTGTTGCCGCTCATTGCTGCCGTTCGAGCACCCACCCAAGCAGTTCAGGAGCACGCTCGAGCACAGGCCTGTGCTGCCACATTTCATACGTCTCCTGGCGACTGTTTGCGAGATCGCGCACGAAGTCCTCTTCCAATCGCGCGGTGAAGCGGGCATCGCGAACTGCAAGATTCACTTCATCATTCAAACCGAAAGAGCGATTGTCGAAGTTCGTCGAACCCACGACGCTCCAAAGGCCATCTACCATCAGAATCTTTGCGTGAATCATTGCCGGTTGATACTCGAAGATCTCAACTCCGGCCTTCAACAACTTTCCATACGAGTGTCGGCTCGAACTCCGCGTCAGGCCATGATCACTATGCCGTCCCGGCAAAATGAGCCGAACGTGTACGCCACGATTTGCGGCTCGCACGATCTCATCAGCCAAGCTTCGATCGGGCAGAAAATACGGAGTTGTGATGTCGATCTTCTTCTGTGCCGACGCGACAAGCACCTGGAACAGAATTCGTGCGCGCGTCGCGCCACCAGCTGAAGGCGTGCTGTTCACCACCAGGACCGATGCTCCTGTATCCCGTTCATCTCTGGGGTAATACTCGAAGCCGGTCAACACCTCACCGCAACCCTCAAGCCAGTTCTCGGCAAAGGTCGCCTGCAGATTCGGAACCGCATCACCCACCACGCGAACCATCGTGTCGCGCCAGCGTGCCTGCTTGTTCGTTCCGCGATACCAATGATCTGCAACGCCAGCTCCGCCGATGTAACCAATGCGGCCATCTACAATCAACAGCTCCCTGTGAGTGCGATTGTTGTACCGCGGGAGCCTGTTCCAGCTCATCGGGTTGTAGAAAGAGACGCAACCGCCGGCATCTTTGAATTCACGCAGAGTATCGTTATTCATGCCGGCACTGCCGAGGGCATCCAGCAGCAGTTTCACCTTCACCCCTGCACGTGCGCGCTCGGTCAGCGCCGCAAGATACCTTCCGGCAATTTGACCTTTTTGAAAGATGTACGCTTCGAGATTGATGGTCTGCTTTGCCTCTCCGATATCCCTCAGCTCCGCTTCATAGAACTGATCGCCATTGGTAAGCACTTCCAGACCGGCACAGTGATTCACCTTCGCGTCGGTAACCGCTTCCAGCATGTATAGGAATTCATCGCTGTCCAGCGGTTCCGAATGCAAGGCAGAAATCTTGTAGCGCAACCCTGGATCAAACAGCGCCACAAAGATCACCCATGCCACAGCTATCAACGCAAATACCGCGCAAACAGCAAAGCCGTTCGACACACCGACTTCAAAAAGCAGAATGGCGCACAAGGGAGTCTCCAAAGCTTGCACGCCATAAGATGCCGATCTGAAATGAAGACGCTGTGCGGTGAGCGGAAACAAAGCTGTGCTCGCTCGCGCAGTTCAGTACTGCAACAACGTCTGATTACGCCCAGTAGGTCCGATCCAACGTGCGGTACTGGATTGCCTCGGCGATATGTTTGACTTCAATCTGCGCTGCGCCTTCGAGATCGGCTACCGTTCGGGCGACTTTTAGTATGCGGTCGTGTGCACGTGCGCTGAGTCCCTGTTGCGTCATCGCTCGCTCGAGCAGCCGTTCGCAATCGCCGGACAGTTCGCAGAATGTGCGTATCTGACGCGAGCCCATCTGCGCGTTGGCAAATATCTTCTCGCCCGCAGCGCGGAAGCGCGTCAACTGCCGCTCTCGTGCCGCAAGCACTCGTTCGCGAATAGCCGATGAAGGTTCGGCAGGAACGTTCGAGCGCAGTTCCTTGTAATTCACCGCTGGTACATCAATGTGAATGTCGATGCGATCGAGCAGCGGGCCGCTGATCTTTGAGATATAGCGCTGGATCATCGGCGGCGTGCAGCGACACTCACGTGAGCGGTCATTGAAAAAGCCACAAGGGCACGGATTCATTGCGGCTGCGAGCATGAAACGCGCCGGAAAGGTCAGTGACATGGCAGCACGTGCGATCGACACTGTTCCATCTTCGAGTGGCTGGCGCATCACTTCCAGTACATTCCTCGGGAACTCGGGAAGCTCATCCAGAAAGAGCACGCCGTTGTGTGCCAGCGAAACCTCGCCCGGACGTGGCACCGCTCCACCGCCAATCAGCCCTGCATCGCTGATCGTGTGATGAGGTGCACGAAATGGGCGCACACCGACCAATCCATTCGTGGCATCGAGCACGCCAGCGACACTGTGAATCTTTGTTGTCTCGAGCGCTTCCTCGAAGGTCATTGGCGGAAGTATCGTAGGCATGCGCTTTGTAAGCATGGTCTTGCCGCCGCCCGGAGGTCCGATCATCAGAATGTTGTGCCCACCCGCGCAGGCCACTTCCATCGCCCGCTTCGCCGTGTGCTGTCCGCGCACATCTTTGAAGTCCACTGGGAAGTGCTCGACCTGATGCAACAGAGCTTGGCTGTTCACAACCAGAGGTTCTGGCCCTGCTCCGGTGTTTATGAGCCGAACCACATCGAGCAGGCTCTTCATTGGCAGCACTTTCACACCTTCCACCACCGCTGCTTCACGCGCGTTCTGCTCGGGAACAATCAGGTAAGGGATCTTGCGGGCCCACGCTGCGACAGCGATGGGCAAGGCTCCACGAACTGGACGCAGTCCTCCATCGAGCGAGAGCTCGCCGACAATGACGAACTCTGCAAGGTCTTGCTTCTTGAGTCCGCCATACGCACCAAGGATTCCCAACGCCATCGGCAGATCGAAGCCCGATCCTTCTTTCTTCAAATCAGCCGGAGCTAGATTGATGGTGATGTGAGTGGGAGGTATGTCGTACCCGCAATTTTTCAGAGCAGCACGAATGCGCTCTCGGCTCTCGCGTACTGCGGTGTCGGGCAGGCCAACGGTGGTGAAATGATCTTCGTTGATCTTTACGCCAGAAACGTCAACCTCTACGTCGATCAAGTTTGCGTCGATGCCGTAGACGGCTGCGCTCAGGGTCTTAAAAAGCATAGAACTGCTGTCCTTCGTGCAGGCTAAGGACTGCGTATGCCCGCGAAAAATCCAGTGACTTTGAATGTGAGGCAATTCTACGGCAAGTTTCCGGTAACCGCATCAACAGCCAGAAGATTGCACATCCAGTTAATGCCTGAAGGTCAAACCAGTAGCTCTCGAGATAATGGATTTGCTTCCGCACTGAAAGCATTATTCAGTTTGCAAACATACTGTTCGCAATCGATTTACCACATTGTTAATCGCTGGAGCGGCCTCTCTCGTCGCAAACTTGAGCCAGCTTTGCTAAAATATCTTTGTCCCCCTCACTCCAGAACGGCAGCATCAGCATCGTGAATTTAAGCTACTGCATCTAAAAGACATGACCGCGACCGGGGGATAAGGGGCCGGTAAACCGGTGAGGTACAGGCAATGGCGAGCATCGGAAGACGTGAGCAGGAGATCCTGACAGCCATCATCGAGACCTACATCTCGACAGGTGAGCCTGTGGGTTCGCGCACGTTGGCTCGCAACAGTCGCGAGGGGCTGAGTGCGGCAACGATCCGCAATGTAATGGCCGACCTTGCCGACGCCGGACTACTCTCGCAGCCGCATACCTCTTCCGGTCGAGTTCCTTCCGTCGAAGGCTATCGCTACTACGCGGAGAAGCTTTCGGGCCAAGCAGGCCTCAAACCTGATGACGAGCACGTAATCCAGCGCTACTTCCAGGGTGTAAACGACGTTCAGGAATTCATGGAGCGAACGTCCCATGTGCTCTCACTTGTGTCTTCGGGCGTGGGTGTCGCGATGACCTTGGCTGGGCCTCGCAAAGCTCTTGAGCATGTTCACTTCCAGCGGCTGACAGAAGGTAAGGCACTAGCCATTGTAGTTACGCGGAGTGGCGTAGTTCATGATCGCGTGCTGCGCTTGACGCACGATGTAACTCAGCCGGAACTCGACTTGGCAGCGCGGTACATCAACGACAATTTCCGTGGCTGGATGATCGAAGATGTGCGACGGGAATTGGAACGGCGCATCGAACAGGAACGCAGTGAGTATGATCGCCTGATGCGCTCGGTTTCTCAGCTATATGAGAGCGGCGCACTGGCGACAGACGAAGGTGAGGCCGTCGACGTCTTCGTGGAAGGCACAGCAAACCTGGTGTCGAAAGAGAATGACCGGGAGCGCTTGCGCGTGCTGCTGAAGACGCTGGAAGAGAAAACCCGCGTAGTCGAGCTGCTTTCCTCCTACGTGGATACGAAGCAGGAAGCAGTTCGCGTCATCATCGGCCTCGATGAGACCATGCCCGACCTGAGCAGTTTCGTGCTCATCGGAGCACCGGCCCGAAGCGGCGAAGAGATCCTTGGCCGCCTTGCGGTGATTGGTCCGACGCGGATGGATTATCAGAACACGATCACAGCCGTTTCCTACATCGCGCGGCTGTTCGACAAGGTGTTAAACGATTCGGAATAATAGACTCATGGCAGAAAAAGATATTGAGAATACCCCAGTAGATGTTGAGCACGAACTTCAAGAGGGTACGGCAGCGGACGATACTACGACCGTGCAGCAACCTTCTGAAATCGACAAGCTGAAGTCGGAAAACGCGCTCTACCTAGATCGACTGGCCCGCCTGCAAGCGGAGTTCGACAACTTCCGCAAGCGCAACGCACGCGAGCAACAGGAATTCCGGGAGTACGCGCTCACAGACACTTTGAAGCAGTTGTTGCCTATTCTCGACAGCCTGGAGCGTGCGGCGAAGACCGAAGGCGCTAGCGTAGAAGACCTGCGGGCAGGAGTGGAGCTGATTGATCGTCAATTCCACGATGTGCTAACCCGGCTCGGTGTGGAACCCATCGCTGCTCAAGGACAGCCGTTTGATCCTAACCTGCATCAGGCGATTCAGATGGTCGATACAGATGAGGTGCCGGACCATCATGTCTTGGACGAACTGCAACGCGGCTATCGGATTCGAGACCGTGTGCTTCGCCCCGCGATGGTTCGCGTGGCTCAGAACTCTAGCAAGTAATTTTGGAAACGGCGCACTTGCGCCAAGGAGGAAGACCGCTACGGCGGTCTTTTAAGCACTGGCTACGAACGTAAAACGCGATTACTACGAAGTGCTCGGCGTAACCCGCACGGCGGGAGATACCGAAATCAAGAGCGCCTATCGCAAGATGGCGCTGCAGTATCATCCGGACCGCAATCCTGACGATCCGGAAGCCGAAGAACGTTTCAAGGAATGCAGCGAGGCATACTCGGTGCTGAGCGATCAGCAGAAGCGCTCGGCTTACGACCGCTTTGGCCACGATGCGTTCACGAATGGTGGCGGAGCGTCGGCTAGCGGTTTCCAGGAAGTCGACCTCAGCGATCTCTTCGGAGAGATGTTCGGCTTCGGCGACATCTTCGGCGGTGGTGGCGGGCGCGGTCGTCGTTCTCGTGCACAGCGCGGCGCCGACATTCGCGAAGACCTGACGATCTCCTTCGAAGAAGCTGCGTTCGGCGTCGAGAAGGAAGTCACGATCCGAAGGCACGAGCAGTGCGAATCGTGTCACGGAACCGGCGCGACTGGAGGTAAAGCTCCGAGCACATGCCGACAGTGCAATGGCCGTGGCCAAGTGCGCTATCAGCAAGGATTCTTCAGCGTGGCCCGGACCTGCCCGGTATGCCAGGGCACGGGCACGATGATTGAGAATCCGTGCACGCAGTGCCGAGGCCAGCGAGTGGTAACCAAGAGCCACTCGATGCAGGTGAAGGTTCCTGCAGGCGTGGAGGACGGAACGCGCATTCTGTACAACGGGCACGGCGATGCCGGGCTGGATGGTGGACCGGCGGGCGACGTTTATGTTGTGCTGCACGTTACCGAACATGCGTTCTTCGAACGTGACGGAAAGGACCTGCATTGTGCCATTCCGATTTCGTTCGCACAAGCGGCTCTCGGTGCGGCGGTAAAGATTCCGACGCTCGAAGGCGAGGCGATGCTGGAGATTCCGGCAGGAACACAGACCGGAACGAGCTTCCGTCTTAAGAAGAAGGGCGTGCCGATACTCAACAGCACTGGACGCGGAGACCTGTTCGTAGCAGTTAAGGTCACCACGCCGACCAAGCTCACGAAGCAGCAACGCGAACTGATGGAGCAACTGGCAGCAACGCTTGGGCAGGAGAATAAGCCCGAGAAAGGGCTGCTGAGTAAGCTTCAGGATATGTTTAGTTAAACTTTCAAAGTTGCAGGGTTACAAAGTTTCAAGGTTGAAGGCGCAGGGCTGGGGCTCTGCGCCTTCGTTGTGTTTCACAGTTGCATGCCTTTAAAGCAGGATCATCTTCGATTAGGCTTGAGCTATGACACGACGCCGATGGATTGCTGATGAGTTCAATGGAAACACCGCTTCCCTGCTGGGACAAAACGCCGCGCATCTCGCTCGCGTGCTGAGGGCACGAGTGGGACAGGAGTTCGACATTGTTTGCGGCGAGGTGGTACGAACGGGAACGATCGCGTCGGTGTCCGATGAGCGACTCGAGTTTTCGCTGGGTGAAGAAGTGTGCGGGGCCGTTGATCGGGAGCTCACTCTACTGCTGGCCATCTACAAGTTCGATCGCATGGAATGGGCGATTGAGAAGTGCACCGAGTTGGGAGCTACGCGGATTTTGCCGGTGATTGCGCGAAGGACGGATGCTCACCTCGGCTCGGCAGCGGCGAAGCGGGTGGAGCGCTGGCGAAGGATTGCGCATGAGGCCGCGCAGCAGTCGCGAAGAGTGAAGCCTCCGGTGATCGATGAACCGATGAAGCTGAAGGCGGCTTTGGGATTGGAGGATGGAACTCGACTGCTTCTGAACGAGAACGAGCGCAGTGAAACCGTCCGCGCGGCATTGGAGTCGGCGTCGGGACCGATTGCATTTGCGATAGGCCCCGAAGGTGGATGGGCCGATGAGGAGTTGGGCCAATTTGCCGAGGCTGGATGGAAGAGCGTTACGCTCGGACACACGATTTTGCGGGCCGAAACCGCAGCGGTAGCCGCACTCGCGGCGGCGGCGACGATTCTCGACTGAAGTTCCTCTCGCGCTGCGTTGCTTCCAAGGGAGATTCCTAGAGCGGAACAGTTTGCTAATCCCAGGTTAGCCGCGCAAAGGAAGCGCGCCGAACCTGGGGCACCCGGGGGCATCGTTCGTCTGCGGCTCAGGATGACTTCAGAAGTAAACCGAAGAGCGAAAGCCCCACATCTGCTGACTACGGCAGATATTGGGCACCGGATTGGGGACCGAATCTGGCGTCATGATTCTTTCTACTTGGATTTCATCTTGTCCGCATAAACACTAAAGGGGAACGCTTTTGCGCTCCCCCCGTCGTGTAGCCTTTTTCGTGAAAGTTGTTACTTCTTCTTTGCGACTTTCTTTGCAGCCTTCTTAACGGCCTTCTTCGCAGCTTTCTTGGTTGCCATGACTATTCTCCCTTTGAACAATCTTGGATGTAATCGCAACACAAATGTTGCAATTGCATAGTTGTATATGTTGATTACAAAAGCATGTCAAGAAAAAAAATGAGGCATGAGCATCAGACGATGATCATGCCTTCGATTTTTTCGAGCGCTGCGACTAACGAAGTGCCCGCAGGAGCAGCCCAGAGATGGTGTCTTGTACCGTGTGAGCCATCATCGCGGGACGCAGACTCTTTCTCACGATGCTCATTATGCCGAACGAGAGCCCGAGTATGGCGATGAGGACCATGCGTTGCGCTCCTTCGTATCCATGGCCGAGGCCAAAGAGGATGCTGACGATGACGACCGCGATCCACTGATTGCGAAGCAATCGAGTGAACTGCCTTTGGAGATAGCCGCGGAAGAGCACCTCTTCGCAGAACCCAGCAGTTGCACTGAGGCATATCCAGAGGAAGATCTCGAAGTGGCTCTGTGGTGCGAGGAAGCCGATCTGCTTGCGAGCGTCTTCGAGATTGTTTGCGTGATCCATGCCCATGCCGATGGCAACAGCAGCGATGACCATCAGTGTGCCGATCCATGCGCCAAACGCGATAGCGACGTCCATCAGAAAATCTTCGACAGTCTTCCAACGGCCTCCGATCAACTCGCGCATTGATCCGCCCCAGCGACGAACTCCCCACCAGATGTAACCAGTGAAAAGCCATTCGTAGATGATGGTCGCCAAGTAGATTCGGATATGCCCATGGCCTGAATGAGCACCATGACCGGTCTTGAAATTGGCCGCGCTCAAAACACCAAGCACCACGACCAGCACAGCGGTATGCCAGTAAGGGATAGCGAACGGCTTCTCCACGGGCGGGGTCTCGTTGAGCGCAGTACTTGGTGTGGTGCTTTCCATGAGTCTCCTTGGCCTCTCCGCAGGTTGCTAGTCGATGCTGAGAATGCTGCCGCCGCTGCTGCTCTTGACCTCTTCGGCACGCTCCAGAACTTTGCGCGCGAAGGCAAAGAGGCTCTTGGCATTGTTGGCCTGTTCGCCAGCGAGTGTCACCGGATGTCCGGAATCACCACCCTCGCGGATGGTCGGGTCAAGCTCGATGCGTCCGAGGAACGGAACACCGAACTGCTTGGCCACACGCTCGCCACCGCCAGTGGAGAATACGTCGATCTCGTGATTGCAATGCGGACAGACGAAATAGCTCATGTTTTCGGCAATGCCGAGGAGTTCAACGCGAACCTGATTGAACATCTCGATCGCCTTGCGTGCGTCCTGCAGAGAGACGTCGGACGGAGTAGTGACGACGATGGCTCCGGTGAGAGGCACGGTCTGGGTGAGCGAGATGACGACATCGCCAGTGCCCGGAGGCAGATCAATGATGAGATAGTCGAGCTCGCCCCATGCGACTTGTCCGAGGAACTGGCGGATGACGGAGTGAAGCATGGGGCCGCGCCAGACGAGAGGCTTGTCGCCCGGATTGAGATAGCCGACAGAGATGACCTTCACGCCATAACGCTCGGCAGGAACGATGCGATTGTCATCGGTGAGCTGAGGCTCGCCGCTCGAACCCAACATCAATGGAACGTTCGGACCGTAGATGTCTGCATCGAGCAGGCCGACTTTGTGGCCAAGGCGCGCGAGGGCAAGCGCGAGATTCACCGAAAGAGTGGTTTTGCCTACTCCGCCTTTACCGGAGCCGACAGCGATGATGGAGTTAATACCGGGAATTGCTTCGGGCCCCTGGGGCTGTTGCGGGCCGCCTGAATGTGCATGCATGTGCAAGGATGCGTCCTAACAAGCAGGGATTAGTTGTAACCGTTGATTATACGGGAAGCGCTGCACTCGGAATCACGAGCATGCAGCAAAGTATCACATGGGTCGACGCGTTGTGCGGCGAGCGAACGAAAGGCGAGCACTACGCAAGGGCTTCCAGCATCACTGAGCAGCGAAAGCCAAGCGGAGTAGAATGTAGATCCAGGAGAAAACGATGGCAAAGAACGTGGTTGCCGTGGTCGGCAGCTATCGTAAAGGCGGTACCGTCGACACGGCCGTCGATGCCGTACTGAGCGGAGCTCGGGAAAACGGCGCCGAAACAAAGAAGATTTACCTGATCGACCAGCATATTGAGTATTGCCGTAACTGTCGCAGTTGCACACAGCAGGAAAGCCTCGTACGCGGTGAATGCGTAATCCAAGACGACCTGATGAAGGTACTCACAGAAGTGCACAGGGCCGACGCGCTGGTGCTGGCTTCGCCCGTGAATTTCTACAACACTACGGCGGTCTTCAGAACCTTCCTTGAAAGACTAGTTAGCTCGGCATACTGGCCTTGGGGACAACCGGCTCCGATCGAGCGCTCGAAGGAACGTCCCAGGAAAGCCGTGCTGATTGCTTCGATGGCCGCGCCAAAAATGTTCATGAGTATCGCAACCGGAGCTCCAAAGGCTCTGCGATCGGCAGCGGATTGTCTAGGTGCACACACGGTGGCAAAACTCTGGATTGGATTGGCTGGGCAGAAAGAGAAGCCAAAGGTTTCAGCACGAGTACTGCGGAGAGCGAAAAAGATAGGCGCGAGTTTGTAGCGCCGCTTCAGAAAAGTCGATCATCAACATTCATTATCAAAACAAAGCGCCCAGCCGAAGCCGGGCGCTTTTTCTCTTGCAAGACAGACTTTACAGACTGCTCATGTTCGCGAGGAAATCGCCGTTTGCACGCGTCTTGCTCAGCTTGTCGATGAGCAATTCCATCGCTTCGACAGGCGAGAGCGGATTGAGAACACGGCGGAGGACCCAGATTCGCTGCAGGT
The DNA here is from genome assembly GCF_059726255.1 of Koromonas humicola. Classification (NCBI taxonomy): domain Bacteria; kingdom Pseudomonadati; phylum Acidobacteriota; class Terriglobia; order Terriglobales; family Koromonadaceae; genus Koromonas; species Koromonas humicola. Next base: position 1,172,657 of record NZ_AP040873.1, on the reverse strand, counting down.
CTTCCTTGGGCTGAAGCAGTTCTTCCTTACGCGTGCCAGAACGCTGGATGTCGATGGCCGGGAAGACTCGCTTATCGCTGAGCTTGCGGTCAAGAATGACTTCCATGTTTCCGGTGCCCTTGAACTCTTCGAAGATCACGTCATCCATACGGCTGCCGGTTTCGATAAGCGCTGTGGCGATGATCGTGAGCGAGCCGCCCTCTTCGATGTTGCGAGCTGCGCCGAAGAAACGCTTCGGACGTTGGAGCGCGTTAGAGTCAACGCCGCCAGAGAGGACCTTGCCCGAAGGCGGAACGATGGTGTTGTAAGCGCGCGCCAAGCGGGTGATGGAGTCGAGCAGAATCACTACATCACGCTTGTGTTCGACAAGACGCTTCGCCTTCTCGATCACCATCTCGGCCACCTGCACGTGGCGTGCTGCGGGTTCGTCGAAGGTGGAGCTGATAACTTCGCCTTTGACCGAGCGCTGCATGTCGGTGACTTCTTCGGGGCGTTCGTCGATGAGCAGAACGATAAGCACAACTTCGGGATGGTTGGAGGTGATGGAGTTTGCGATGTTCTGCAATAGCATCGTTTTACCGGTACGCGGAGGAGCAACGATCAATCCGCGCTGGCCCTTGCCGATCGGAATCAGCATGTCCATGACACGGGCGCTCATGTTCTCGCGCACGGTTTCGAGCTTCAGGCGCTCCTGCGGATAGAGCGGCGTGAGGTTATCGAAGAGAATCTTGTTGCGGGCTTCGTCAGGAGACTCGAAGTTGACAGCCTCAATCTTGACGAGCGCGAAGTACTTTTCACCTTCGTGTGGCGGACGGACCTGGCCGCTGACGGTATCGCCTGTCTTCAGATCGAACTTGCGGATTTGCGAGGGCGAGACATAGATGTCGTCGGGGCCGGGAAGATAGTTGTAGTCAGGGGAGCGGAGAAAACCATAACCGTCGGGGAGGATCTCCAGAACGCCTTCGGCGAATATATGTCCTTCCTTTTCGCTCTGGGCCTGCAGGATTTTGAAAATCAGGTCCTGCTTACGGAGTCCGCTCGCACCGGGGAGGTCGAGCTCGCGAGCTATCTTGGTCAGCTCGGTAATGTTCTTTTCTTTGAGTTCAGCGATCGTCATGTCCACCTACGGAATGTTCGAGAGGGGGGAATCGGGTGCGCCCGAAGCGCGGGAAATGTGGCTACTGTTAATCGTGGCTCTGCTAACAAGCAACCATTTGGATGGGAGCCGGCCTATATACACGGTCACGATGGCCGGATGGGTCGTTACAGATGCTGCAAACCAGAAAACTCTCTTATCAGTGCTTTATGGATTTTGATGCGATTCTTTCTGAGAGGCTGCTCCCTTGCAGCCGTCGCAAATTGCGACCGCCGCAAGGTAAGGATCCACTTCAGCCGTTATGCCGCGCGCCGCTGGGCGTCTTTTGCACCTACCGGCTCCGCCATCACATTGGAGCGCTCGTTATCGGAGATGCGGTTCAGAACATCATTCGTCGTGTCCTGAATGCGGGTATTCGGTTTGTGAAACTTACGTGTTGCCTTGGAAGCAATTTGGCACAGCATATACCGATTCTGCAGCGTGTGTAAAGCTTCGAAGACTTTGTCTGAACGCATGACTTCTCCTTTGTACTGACCTGCGACTTGCTAATATCCAGGATTCAAGACTGCCTGACGTGAGTGCGCAGTTGGACGGTCGTTCGCTTTGCAGACCCTCAGTTTGAGATGCAAAGTACCTGAGGTCCGTCGCTCAATCTGAGAACAGCTCAGCCCATTGCAGAAGATGACGCAATCAATCGGTCCTGAGACTCCAGAACGCGCAAGGAGAACGACCTCCCTATGAATCTCGGTTTTACTTGGAGGGGCCTTACACCCTTGAATCTGGGCTAAAAAGAAACGATTGAACCGCTCATCTCTCTGCGGCGCTACCGACAACTCGTACATTAAAACCTTACAGGGCGAAAGGTCAACAATTCTTTTTGTTAAGTTATGTTATTGATTCTCAGCAGTTTGTAATAAGAATGACGAATGAGCAGTGTGGAAAGTTGAAGAGGGGAGGCGAGAAAGAGCCATCCACCAGACAATTTATGTTACCACCTCTTCATGAAATTGCGCTAGTCGGGCGAAAAACACTCGTGAAGAGCGTGGGACGAACATTAAACAGCAGAGTAGCCCAAAGATGCAATTGCGAATGTGGCGAACTCAGTTCGGGAAGACGGAAGCTCTGCCCCCGTCCTAAAGCACAATGTTGCACATATCCAGAGGTGCACTGCAATGTGTGCAAATTGGAGAAGCCCCTCTGTACAAGAGGTTTGAAGAACGTTCCTCCCGCTTTTACACCTTCATTTCCACATTCGTGTTGAAAACCCCGGCATAAATGCCGCGATCTGCGCTTGACATGAAGATGAAATGGCGTATGAGGGGGAGCGTAATAGTTTTGTCAGAAGGTGTTGAGGATGGGCCCTACACAGGTTTGTTCATTTGCTCGAAAGTCGGCACTCCGCTAGACTCTGTTTATACCCGCTGTAAAGCTGCTGGAAAGCATTTAACCGAGTCCGATCCCAATCCCCAGGACATGGACCGGCAATGCTCCTAGGTTGCCCAGTGTGCAGCAGAGAACCTAGCGGGTTCAGGAGACGCTTTGCTGTACCTCCACGCCGTTGGACACTTCCATCCCGAAACAGTTCTCGATAATCATTTCCTTACCGCACTCGAAATTGGAGTGGACGCGAAATGGATCGAGGATCGCGTCGGCATCGTTGAACGTCGCACTACCCTGCCACTGGACTATCTACGCGCAACGCATAATCGCGATCCGCGAGCAGCAGCCGAAGCGGCACATACGACGCCAACTCAGATGTCCGTGAACGCTGCGAAACTGGCGCTGAAGCGTGCTGGATTGGAAGCCTCGCAAATCGGAATGGTCGTATCCGGCGGGTGCTCGCCCGAAATGCAGATTCCAGCTGACTCGAGCCGAGTAGCGAATGCGCTGGGAATCCCGGCAAAGTGTTTTGACCTGCAGTCGGCCTGCTCGACCTTTGCTTCTCAGATCCATATCCTCGACCAGATGAAGCCAGAAGCATTGCCGGACTTCGTTCTGGTGGTCAACTGCGAGACTTTCACACGCAGCATCGATTACACCGACCGTCGCCAAGCCGTGCTCTTTGGAGATGCAGCGACGGCGGCTATTGTCTCGGCCCGGGTGCCAGCGTCGTCGGTGATTTCTGAAACAAGCTTTGGATGCGATCCGGCGGGACAGCATCAGATCACGATTCCTACTGGCGGACACTTCGCGCAAGATGGACATGCCGTGCAGGTGTTTGCGATCCGCACCACGACGAACTTGGTGAAGAGCCTGCAAGCTTCCCTGCCCCAAGACGAGAAACGGCGGCAGGTGTTCATTGGACATCAGGCGAATTTGCGAATGCTGGAGAACGTTTGCAAGCGAACCTCGATTGCGCCGGATGACCACTATGCGAATGTTGCGCACTTCGGGAATTGCGGGGCGGCAGGCGCGCCTAGCGTGCTTTCGCAGCATTGGGAAGAATTGCAGAGTTCCGTGATTCACATGGCAGTGGTCGGCTCAGGGCTTGCGTGGGGCGGGATGAGGATTTCGCGAGGGTAGGCAACACGGTTGGTGGTTAGTGACCTTGGGCCGCAGCGGAGATGCTACGCTCTGCAGGGATCCTTCGCTTCGCTCAGGATTGCAAGTACAGTAGAAAGTCCCAGCAAACTGCTGGGACTTTTCATTGCAATGCTCTTCGGTTATGCCTTGGGCGCGACGGGCTCGGGAACAGGAGAAGTCGGAAGTGCCTGGGCTTCCTTGCGCAGTTCCTCAAAGAGAACGGTGCTGAGGTAACGCTCGCCAAAGCTTGGAACAACTGCGACGACCAGTTTGCCCGCGTTCTCTGGACGCTTAGCCACCTGCACAGCAGCGTAGACTGCGGCTCCGGCTGAGATGCCGACGAGCAGACCTTCCTCCTTTGGCAGGCGACGCGCAAATTCGAGTGCCTGATCGTTGGAAACCTGGACCACTTCGTCGATCAGATGAGTGTCGAGAACCTTGGGCACGAAACCAGCACCGATACCCTGAATCTTGTGCGGTCCAGGCTTTCCTCCAGAGAGAATTGCACTGTCGGTGGGCTCAACGGCAATCGCCTTGAATTCGGGCTTGCGCTCCTTGATATAGCGAGCCACGCCGGTGAGCGTTCCGCCGGTGCCTACGCCGGAGATGAGGATGTCGACCTTACCATCGGTGTCGTTCCAGATTTCTGGGCCAGTGGTCTTGTAGTGAATTTCGGGATTAGCGGGATTGTTGAATTGCTGCAGGATGTAGCCGTTGGGAGTGTTTGCCAGGATCTCTTCAGCTTTGGCGACGGCACCCTTCATACCATTGGGACCGGGCGTGAGCACGATCTTCGCACCGAAAGCGAGGAGCAATACACGACGCTCAAGGCTCATCGTGTCAGGCATGGTAAGGATCAGCTCGTACCCTTTTACAGCAGCAACAAAAGCCAAAGCGATTCCAGTGTTGCCGCTGGTGGGCTCGATCAGGACGGTCTTGCCCGGCTGGATTCGACCTTCGCGCTCGGCAGCTTCGATCAGTGCAACGCCGATACGGTCTTTTACACTGGCGAGCGGATTGTGGCTTTCAAGCTTCACGGCCACGCGGGCCGCAGTGCCCTTGGCGATCTTGTTCAGATAAAGCAGCGGAGTTTTTCCAATCAACTCAGTTACGCTGTTTGCAATTGCCATTTCATCTCCTCTGGCCCGCCTTGGGCGGAACCGCAACTGTATGCCTGCGGGCGAATTCGCGATGTTGTCGCTCTAGGGAAATCCACGCGAGGCTCAATTTACCGATGCGCCACAACAGTGATTTGGTGAAAATAAAAAACCCGCCTGCCAGGGTGTCTGGCGGCGGGTTCGTGAACTTGTGTTAAGTGACGCCTAATTCACGATCTCGTTTTCGCCAGAGGGCCGCGCCCCGCAACAACAGCAGGCACAAGCGCGACAGATATGGCGGCAAACGATCACGATGATTGTGTTATAGCCCTATGCTCCGGGTTTCGTCAACTGCGGCGAAAGCTTTTGGAGCTGGGGCTGCCCTACTGCTGGCCTCTAGTGTTGAACGTAAATCGTTATGTGACTATGCCTCAAGCCGCAACGCGCGTGCTCTGGTAATGCGGCACAAACTTCTGCGCCACCCATTCCTCGTACGTCGTTGCCGTTGTGTTCAGCGGATTCCGGGGTTCCATGGGCTTCATGAAACCAGTATTCATCGCAGCAGCCATTTCCAGAATCAGAGATGCCAAGTCGGGCTGCATACCCGTTCGAATCAGTGCTTCACGCACTTGGTCGCGAGGGGCCTGAATGTATTGGAGGTCGGGGCGGTTGATGGCACGACCAATGATCGACGCAACCTCTTCCATCGTTATGTCGCGAGGTCCAAGCAGTTCACGGGTACTGTGGGAATTGAAGTTCAACTTGAGGAGAGCTTCGGCGGCGGCGACTCCGATATCCTGGGCGGCGATCATCGGGATCTTCAATTCCGGCAGCAGCGGACCTGCGGCGTGCCCGAGTGTCTGGATAATGGCTGCCTGAGTCAACGTGTTCTCCATAAAGTATCCAGCTCGGAGATGAAGAACGTTCACGTCGGGAATGCTGTTGACGCATTGCTCCAACTCATGAAGTCCGACCACGGGGCCAGTCTTCTCCGGCTTATCGGCTCCAACGCTACTCAGAGTGACAACGTGCCTCACTTTTGCTCGACGCAAGGCAGACCCCACCGCTTCGATCACCGCTTTCTGGTGAAGACGAAAATCGGGCCCGGCTGGGTCGGGAGGGATCATGACGTAGACTCCCTGGGCTCCATCGAATGCCTCGGCAAGCGCTTCCCTGTCGGTGAGATCGGCTACGGCCGGATCGCAGCCTTTTGCTATCCAAGGCTGGAGGCGTCCCGCAGTCCGGCTAACACCTCGAACCTGCTTGCCCGCCGCCAACAGTCGTTCCGCAACAACACTTCCAGTGTTTCCGGTAATTCCAGTGATGACGTACATAAGACAGCCTCCGCGTCTTGGGTTGATGCGGGTTAGATGCGCGCTAGACGTCAAATCGCGCCATGTGACAGCGCGATTTAACTGTTTGATGATCTCGCTATGCGGACATGAATAAAGGATTACAGATTGTGGATCGTGCGCAGACTCGGAGCGTCGATCCCGAGTGCGGTGAAGGCTTCGGGCAGAGTGCGAACAACTCGTACACCCTCACGGTTTTCGCTGCCGAGGATTTCGAACATACGCGCCATGCCGAAGATCTCATCCTTGGGCGCGACCACGATCCTTGTGAATGAATTCGGAAGCAGCGGCGAACTGGCGGCCAGTTGCCGAACGGCCTGAGGTGTCACCTCGAAGGAAGTTACAGCGGTGAAGTCGGCAATGCTGCAATACTGTCCGTTTTCTTCAATCCAGTTGCGCACGAGTTGGTAGGAGTTGAGCAAAATCTCATCCGTGACGAGTCCGGAAAAGCTACCGAGGAGAACCTGGCGCGACTCTTCGAAAGCAAGCGAGAAACTCACAAGGCAAACTCCGCAAACAACCAAATCTATCGCCGGATTCTATCAGGAGCTCCCGCTGAAACTTATGGTTCGGGAGGCAGTTTGCTACGAAACATAAACTCTGGTTCCAAAGCGAAACTTTTTGCGCTGAGCGGGTTCATGCGTATAGAGCATCGAGGTATCCGAGCATGATGAAGAAAACGGTTTTAGCCCTTTTTGGATTGGTTCTCGCAGTCGCCCTTGCAGCCCCGCAGAGAGCAAGCGCACAGGTTTCAGTGGCAGTTGGAATTGGAGTTCGTCCGGCTTACGGCTACGTGGTCGCACCGCCGCCACCTCCGCCACCGGCTTACGTTTACACGCCCGCTCCGGCACCGTATGTCGCTTACGCGCCGGATTATGTCTATCCCTATCCCTATGGATATGACTATGTCGTGATGGGACGTGGTCACGGCTGGGGTCACTATGGATGGCATGGACCTTATAGAGGGCGAGTGTACGACGGACGTCCGTGGGGTCACGGCTATGGATGGCGGGGAGGTTATCGCCGCTAAAAAAGGGCAGGCTCGAACGATGACCCGGTGAATTTGCAAACCCCTTCAGTCGGAGATGGCTGAAGGGGTTTTTGCCGTATGCGGTTACAACAAGCCTCCGGTTTGGATAGTCAGGGCGCTGAGCGCCAGTTCCAATTTCATGATGGCTTCGTCCAACTCAGGATGCTGTCCCAAACGTTTGCGAAGAGTTGTGAGTTGCTGGTGAGCTTCTGCCACGTGCTCTAGCGCGTCGTTTTGGGTTGGCGTTGGGGTGAGCTTCTCGGGCGAACTCATTAGGCACGCTCCTCGGTAAGGCGCACCTATTATCCCGCTGAAGAGATGACTTGCACGAGGATTATTCGCCTACTGGGGTACGTACTGCGGACGAAGACCGTAGTTGTGAATGGCCGTCATGGCAGTTGCACCAATGTGCATGGAACTGGTCCAACGCTCAGCCTTATGCCATCCCAGGCGATGCAGGAGGTAACTGCCGCCGACCTGAGCACCGACTACTCCGATGGAGAACAGGGTCATCTGCACACGGGAGCGAGCAAGCGACTCCGGCAATTCCACTTCGCGCCCCGCACCGGAATCCAGCATCTGCCACGTCGAATCACAATCCATCGCGTGTGCCACGGCGACACCAGACCACAGAGCGACATTTGGGACGTCAAAGAACTTGTGCTTGGGTTCGATCTCCTGCCCTTGCAGAGGAAGCGAACTGAGAAGCAGGGCGGTGATGACGCAGATGTGCGCGAGTTTGGATTTGGGCACCTGATCGCCTCGGCGTAATGAACTGGGGAGCTAATTGATTCTGAACGTAAGTACGCGAGAGCTGGCTACGGAAATCCACTTACGTCTGCAGGTTTGATTGCTGAGTGGGAGCGGAATAGCGAGTGGCGAGAGAGAGGTCATTGCACTTTGCCGTACAACTCCATCCGGGGTTGAAGGCATACCATTCCAGCATGGCCTTGAACTTCACTACCTCTTACATTGAGGACTCACTGGCAATCTTCCGCTACTACAAGAAGATGGCGGAAGGTGCGATGGCACAGGTCTCGGATGATGACCTGCTGCAAGTCCTAGACCCGGAAATGAACTCGATTGCACTCATTGTGAAACACATGACGGGCAATATGCGATCGCGCTGGACAGACTTTCTGACCAGCGACGGAGAGAAGCCCGATCGCAACCGCGACTGCGAATTCATGGATCCGCCGGTAACCCGCGCCGAGATCATGAAGTGCTGGCAGGATGCGTGGGCACTGGTCTTTGCTGCACTTGAGCCGCTAAGCGGCGACGACTTGACGCGAATTGTCATGATACGCGGCGAGAAGCATTCGGTGATGCAGGCAATCAATCGCCAGATCGCCCACTATGCCTACCACTGTGGGCAGATCGTGTTCCTTGCAAAGCATTTCAGGGCCGCAGAATGGAAGTCACTCAGCATTCCGCGCAATCGATCGCTGGAATTCACGCAACAGGTGAAGGCAGGAGAACGCAGCCAGAGATAGAATCATTGCGCTTGCGAAAACTGTGTTGAGAGGAAGTGCCAGATGGCATTGGCCCTTGAAGCAGCAGGAAAAACAGACGTGGGATGCATGCGCAGCAACAACGAAGACAGCTTCGACTATGACACAGGGGCTGGACTCTTTGTTGTGTCGGACGGCATGGGCGGCCACGCGGCAGGAGAGGTCGCAAGCGGAATGGCCGTTCGAACGGTGCTCGACTACTTCCGCACAGCATCGGGAGGAAAGCGCGAGCGCTCCGGTGCAGAACTGGAGAGCGCGATCTCCTTTGCGAATGAACGCATTCGGAAGGCTGCAGCGAGAATTCCCGGCCATGCTGGAATGGGCTGCACGATTGTGGCGGCGGTTTGGAATGGCGAGGCGATGAGCATTGGCCATGTTGGCGACAGCCGCATTTACCTCATTCGAGATCATCAAATTGAGCTGCTGACCAGCGATCATTCCCTGGTGATGGAAGGCGTGCGAAATGGACTGATCAGCATGGAGGAGGCTCAGAACTCCAGCGTTCAAAACATCATCTTGCGCGCACTCGGAGCAGAAGACACGGTTCGCGCGGATATAGCTGACCTTGTGCTGAAGGCCGATGATGTTGTGCTGCTTACTACGGATGGACTCACACGACACGTGAACGACGACCGCATTCTGGAGATCGTTGAATCAGCACGGAGCATGATGGACGCTTGTAATCGGCTGATTAAAGCTGCGAAGGACGATGGAGGCAGCGATAACGTCACATGTCTGCTCGTCCGACTCAGCGATCAACGGCAAAACTGAACGCCAGCAACGCTATTCCTGCGCAGGGTCCGCACGATAATCTCCGCTGCGGCCTCCAGACTTTGCAATCAGGCGAAGGCCGTCGAGATGCATCCTCTTGGAAAGCGCCTTCAGCATGTCATAGAGAGTCAAGCCAGCAACAGACGCTGCGGTAAGAGCTTCCATTTCGACACCGGTGGATCCGCGGGTACGAGCCACGGTGCGGACGATGATTCGATCTTCCAAGGGCTCCATGTCCACGGATACGTGCGTCAGGTTGAGCTGGTGGCATAGAGGAATCAGATCGGAGGTTCGCTTGGCGCCCATTACTCCAGCAATGCGCGCGGTCTCGTAGATGTTGCCCTTTGGCGTGCGACCATCGCGAATCGCGCTCATGACTTCAGTGCCAACCCACAGTACGGCTTCGGCTTCTGCCTGACGTAGCGTCTCCTGCTTGGCGCTGACGTCCACCATGCGCGGCAGTCCTTGCTCGTCGAGATGTGTGAACTCGTTCATTGCAATCTCCGAATGAACTGCAATGATACCTCTTCAGCACTGAACACAGACAGAAACTAAGTTTTCAAGGCCGAAGGCATTTACGGCAGTGAATTCAATCACGATGTCCGCAGAAGCCGGACGGCTTCGGGTGCAATCGAATCCAGAGCTAGTACATCATCGGCTGCGCCGAGTGCTATGGCTTCACGGGGCATTCCAAATACGACGCATGTAGCTTCATTCTGCGCGATCGTGCGCGCTCCGACTTTGTGCATCGACAACAGCCCTTTGGCTCCGTCGGCTCCCATTCCAGTCAGGATGATGCCGACTGCGTTGGGCCCGAGAACCTTTGCGCAAGACTCGAACAGAACATCGACCGAGGGCCGATGTCGATTCACTGGCTCACCGCTGAACACCCGGACGGAGCTTTCAGCGCCGCTGCGACGAACTTCCATGTGGAAGTTACCTGGGGCGAGCAGAGCGTGTCCGGCCAGAACGCGATCACCATCCTCGGCTTCTTTCACTCGCACCCGGCACAGAGAATCAAGCCTCTGAGCGAACGAGCGCGTGAAACCTGCCGGCATGTGCTGAACGATGACGATGCCGGGGCAATCCGCAGGAAGTTTTGTCAGGACGCGAACCAGTGCCTCTGTGCCTCCGGTGGACGCGCCTATTGCGATGACCTTCTCTGTGGTTTTAAGCGTTGAGAGTTTGGACGCAACCGAGGTGGCTGGAGTCGGCGCGGCGTCGGAATGCTTGTAAACTTGCGCGCGACTGGCAGCCTTCACTTTCTCGACAATCTCTTCTGCCTCGGCAAGAGTTCCGGAGCGGACATCGAGACATGGTTTGGTGACGTAATCCACTGCTCCGAGTTCGAGAGCGCGAAGAGTAGTTTCGCAGCCGCCGTCGGTGAGAGATGAGATCATCACAACCGGTATCGGGTGCGCTCTCATCATCTTCTCGAGAAACGAAATGCCATCCATCCTTGGCATCTCGACATCCAAAGTGATGACATCAGGCCTAAGTCGATAAATCTTCTCACGAGCAGAATAGGGATCACTGGCCGTACCGACGACTTCGATCGACTTGTCACTCGAGAGGATTTCAGACAGCACCTCTCGCATCACGGCAGAATCGTCGACAATTAGAACGCGAACTTTAGGAGACATATCCTCGCTCAACGCTGTGCTTGTTGCCTGACGCGATACGCAGTGGTGCCGACCGACTGAAACATATCTCCGAGCCAGAAGAGGTTCTCTGAATGACCGGAGAAGAAGATACCTTCAGGGTTGAGACAGCCCGCGAAACGCTCCAGCAGTTTCTGCTGCGTGGGGCGATCGAAGTAGATGATCACGTTGCGGCAGAAGATCACATCAAAGGCTGTTCGCACATGCCATTCGCTATCGTTCAGGTTCAGGCGGCCGAAGGTGACGAGATTCTTGACTTCCGGCTTGACGCACACGCTGTCTGCGAACTGACCAGTCCCGGACAGAAAACATTCATGCATGGTCGTGGCTGACAGATGGGCAACGCTCTCCCGGGAATAAATACCAGCGCGAGCTCGATCCAGTATCTCCGTGTCGATATCTGTCGCCAGTATTCTGATATCCCATCCGGCAAAGCGCTCGATGTTGATTGCAATCGTAATTGCGATCGAATATGGCTCTTCACCACTGGAGCAGCCCGCGCTCCAGATGCGAAGAGATGGAGCGGAACCCCGCACGAATTTACGACGAGCAGGTTCGAGAACTAACCTGTCGAGCAGATCAAAGTGATGCGGCTCTCTGAAGAACGACGTCTTATTCGTCGTAACCGCATTGATCATTTCCTGTAGCTCGAGGCCATTGGGATCGCGCTGGCGTAACAATTCGTAATATGGTGCGAAGCCGTCAAAACCGTAGTGCCGTACGCGCTTGGTCAGGCGACTTCGCAATAGAGGCAGCTTTGCATCTTTGAGAGCTATTCCGGTCTGGTCGTAAACCAGGTCACGGAGCAAGTGGAACTCATGTTCTTCGAGAGATACTTCCTCAGTCTGCAACATAGATACTCGTCACTGCCAACTTTTTAGCCCAACGGTGTTCACATCCTTCGCAAGGCCCGTCAGGCTCATATTGGCGAATAGTCCAAACTACTGCACAATCTCTGACTGCGGCGGAGCAATGCTGGTGATGGCGTCCATGTCACCAAGCAAGGCTTGCAGGTCCAGCAAAACAGCTATCTTCTCGCCTGATGACGCGATTCCGCTGATGAATTTGGTGTCAGCCCGGGCACCGAAATCAGGAGCGGGCTTCACATCGGCGGGAACGACGTTGAGGACGTCGGACACAGCATCGACAAGCAGGCCAATGATCTTGCCGTTTACATTCACAACGATGATTACGTTGAACTTGGTGTACTCGATCTGTTCCATACCGAAGCGCGTCCTCAATTCAAGGATTGGCACCACGGCTCCTCGCAGGTTAAGGACACCTTTAACATGCGCGGGAGTGTTAGGGATCGGTGTGATGGCAGAGTAGCCCTTGATCTCCTGAACCTTCAACAACTCAATGCCATATTCCTCTGAGCCTAGCATGAAGGTTAGAAACTGATTCACACCTGCAACTGACGTCTGCACTTCGGGGATCTGCGACTGCTCCATAAAGAACCTTCTCTGGGAATTAGCGGCAGGGTTGCGTTCGCCTGCCGCTTCTATCGCTTGGAGAGTTAAAACTCGATGAACGCGCTCGCATCAATGTCGTGGCCATTTGGCTTGACGGCTACGGGCGGCATGGCGGAGTTATGGACACTCGGGCGACTGTCAGAGACTCTCGCCGAGGCCCCACGCGAACTGCTGACATTGGCTGCAGGCTTGGCACTTACGCTTCGGGACTCGACCGCTCCACGACGCCCGCCTTTGTCCACCTTGAAACGCTGAACCAGTGACTGCAACTGTTCGGCGTGGGCAGCAAGGCTTTGAGCTGTCGCTGACAACTCCTCTGTCTGGGAGGAATTGGTCTGCGTCACCTGGTCCATCTGCAACATTGCTTTGTTGACCTGCTCGATTCCAGTGGACTGCTCGCGCGATGCGGCTGCAATCTCGGCAACGATATCGTTCACCTTCTTAACAGAGACGATGATGTTCTGCAGGGTTTCGCCGCTCTTGTTCACTAGTCCGGAGCCGTTCTCTACCTTGCGCACCGAATCCTGAATGAGGCGTTTGATTTCCTTTGCGGATGTGGCGCTACGCTGGGCAAGGTTACGAACTTCCGTGGCGACCACGGCAAAGCCGCGTCCTTGCTCGCCAGCACGCGCTGCTTCAACTGCAGCATTGAGAGCGAGCAGGTTGGTCTGAAATGCGATCTCGTCAATAGCAGTAATGATCTCGGCGATGTTCTTCGAGGACTCGTTGATCTCGCCCATGGCGGAAACCGCTTCCGAGACAACTGCACTTCCCTTCTCGGCAGTATCTCTGGACCCGTTCGCGACCTGGCTCGCCTGCTTGGCGCTGTCGGCGTTCTGCTTAACCGTGGACGTGATTTCCTCCAGCGTCGCAGTCGTCTCTTCCAAGCTTGAGGCCTGCTCCTGAGCACCAGAGGAGAGTTCTTCGGATGCAGAGGCAAGTTCCTGTGCCGAGTTCGCCATGCTCTGTGCCGAGGTACGAACCTCGCCGAGAGCTTTCCGCATCTCCTCGATGGTGCGATTCAGTGCGCCGGCCATTGCACCGACTTCGTCCGTTGTGTCAACCTGCAGGGACACCGTCAGGTCGCCCTCCGCTACGTTCTCCAGCATGGAAACGGTAGCTACCAGAGGTTTCGCGATGAGCTGCGCCGATGAAATACCCGATGCTGAGCGCAAGCACCATGGCTACGGCAATTATGGTGAGCAGAGTTGCACGCCCCCGCGCGGCGATCGCTGTGCAATCATCCGCGTTCTGCTTGCCGACCTTCGCTTTCGTTGCAACGATCGAGTCAACGGAACGGTTGATCTGGTCGGCGGTCACCTTCGCCTGCTGGACTTTTACCCACGCTTCTTTGTTGTTGTTTGCCATCGTGAGACGCAGTACGGACCTGACATCGCTCTCATACTGTGGCCGTAGCTCTTTCACCTTCGCGAGTTCAGCCTTTGCGTCCTCAGTGACCAAACGCTTTTCAACGGCGGCCATGTTCTCATCAAAATCTGAGAACTCTTTATCAATTGTGCGACCGAACTGCTCCATTTCAGTCTGATCGGTTGAGATGACGGCAGAGCGAGTCTCGCGACCAATCTTTGCAAGGCTGATTGCCGCCTTCTGAGCGGCAGCCAAGCCCACCATGTCCCGATCGTACAAGACGGTATTCTTGTCGTTGATCGTATTCGCAACGCTAATGCCTTCATATCCCACAACGCCCATCAAGATCGACATGAGCGAAAATGCGAGCATCAATTTTGTAAGCGTTTTGCAATTCTTAAACCACTGCATTGTTGTTTCCGCCTTTATGAGTGAACCGCTCTGTCCAGTGCTCTATTAGGTCCGCGATATGATTCAGCATGCCGACTTTGCAGTCGGCAGTAAGCTCTTTCTAAGTGACAGTTCTGCCAACCCCGACACATCGAGAATCAGTGAAACGCGTCCATCTCCAAGGATGGTTGCGCCCATGGCTCCTTCGACTTTTCGGAAGTTGGTTTGAAGGTTCTTGATTACGACTTGCTGCTGTCCAAGCAGTTCGTCTACTAGAAGCGCAAAACGACGAGCGTCGATTTCAACGATGGCCACCAATCCACGCGATGGATCGAGGACCTCGGTTGCGACACCGAATAACTGGTGCAGGCGCAACAGAGGCACACTCTCTTGTCGGACAACTACGACTTCTCCCTGACCAGCTACATTGCGAAGCTGCGAATCGGTGGGCTTGACGGACTCAACGATAGAGATCAGGGGAAGTACGTAAATCTCGGAACCTACCCGAACAAGTTGTCCGTCCAGAATCGCTAACGTTAGCGGCAACCGAAGCGTGACCGAGGTGCCTCGCCCCTCGCGACTGCTCAGAGAAACCGCACCTCCGAGCGCCTCGACGTTCTTCCGCACGACGTCCATTCCAACACCTCGGCCGGAAATCTCGGTCACGGAATCAGCGGTCGAAAAGCCGGGATGGAATACAAAGGCCCGGATCTGCTCATCTGGGAACTCGTCATTTTCCGACATAAGACCGCGCTCAATTGCCTTTCGCCGAATGCGATCTACGCTCAGACCACGCCCATCGTCTGACACCTGGACAACAAAGTTGCCGCCCTCGTGGCGCGCGCGAATGGAGATCACGCCCTCTTGCGGCTTTCCTTTTCCCACGCGGTCACTGACAGGCTCGATGCCGTGGTCAGCGGCATTGCGCACAAGATGGGTGAGAGGATCGACCATTCCTTCAAGGATTGTCTTGTCCAACTCAGTCTCTTCTCCCTCTATATCAAGACGTATGCTCTTCCCGTTCGTATCAGCGATGTCGTGGACGATTCGTGGCAAGCGGGCGAAAGCCGTTCCGACAGGCAGCATGCGGATGCCCATAACGCGCTCCTGCAACAAGCGCGTATTCCTGCCGACCTCGGCCAGTGCGGCTTGGAGTTCTTGAAGCCTTTCAAGCGCGAAGTGGTCGGCGACATCGACTGCCATCGATTGCGCGATCAGGAGTTCACCTACGAGGTTGATGAGATCATCGACCTTTTCGGTGGCGACACGTAAGGAACTGGATTCATGCGCGTGCGGTGAACTGCTACAAGAGTTCGGCTTCCGCTTGCGATCGCGGGTGCATTTGGGCGCAGGTTCGCACTCGGAAATCTCGATCTGAGCTCCGTCCTCGACGAAAGCAAAAACATCGCGAACTTCTTCTACAGGCTTTTGCGTTGTTAACTGAAACTGCCATGAGAGGTAGCAGAGGTCAGCCTTCAACTCGTTAACGCTCGGAACCCGTTCGATGCTCGCGCTCACGGAATCAAGCGTGCCGAGGTAAGACAATTCCCTGATGACCAACAGGGGATCCATGCCTTCCTGAAATACTGAGGTCGAAGGCCGAAATACTATCTGGTACTTTGTGAAAACTGATTCCGTGGGACGATCGGACCCGAGCAGCTTCTGCCTGCTTTCAGGCACATAAGCGCCGGGCCGCTGTGCAATTGTGAGCTGATCAAGGACCTCCCGCATTCCCTCGGGCGCAACCTGGCTATCCAGGGCTGCAGCAAGAATCAGACGAAGCATGTCGCAGGACCGAAGCAACAGATTCACACGGTCGGGAGTTGCTTCAACGGTTCCTTGACGCATGCCGTCAAGCAATTCCTCAAGAGCATGAGTGAATCGCGTGACGTCGTCGAGTCCGAACGTTCCACTCGCTCCCTTGATTGAATGCGCATCACGAAAGATTGCATTTAGCTCCTCCGAGTTTGCGGAATTCGGATCAAGAGCGAGCAACGCTGACTCCATGTTGTCCACGTGTTCAGCTGACTCTTGAAAGAACGCCTGGCGAAATCGACTTAGATCGATCTTCATCGCTCACACACCTTAGGGGAGGACTCTGGAGATTACGGAAAGAAGTTTTGCGGGTTCAAATGGCTTCACGATCCAACCGGTTGCTCCAGCCGCTTTACCCTGTGCTTTCTTCTCGGCCTGGCTTTCGGTAGTCAGCATAAGAATAGGAACGTAACGAGTTGATGGATGATTGCGAGCTTCGCGAATGAAAGAGATGCCATCCATCACGGGCATGTTGAGGTCCGTGATGATCAGATCAAGCTTGGCGCTCTTAACGTGGTTGAGTGCATCCTGCCCATGGCAGGCCTGAAGAACCTCGAACCCTGCCTCCGAGAGAGTGAAACAAACCATCTGGCGCATGAGGTCAGAGTCGTCGACAACGAGAACCCTTTTTGCCATATTCTCCGCCTAGCAACTTTCTCTGTTTTCTTGTCGTGGCTGGAAGTGTTCGGAAAGGCCGCATACGGTCAGGAACTCCCTCATTTGGGGATTGTCCGCTTCGATATACATCTGTCGGCCTTCAGATTTAAGTGTCTTTTGCAATGCGAGGAGTACCTGGAGAACACTCGCGTGCACGTGCTCTACCGATCCCCAATCAATTGCAAAATCAAATGACGTTGACCCTGAAACCCTTTGCAACAACTCGCTAGCAGTCTCAATTCGTAGATCACCGCTGAGTGTCAGGTGCGCGGTGTTGTCTCGCAATTCCAGCGAAATTGGCCCCATGGGATGCTCTCTCTAACTGCAAACCTCGGCTCCTGCACGCCGATGGATTTTCAGTGGCGCACGAAAGTTCGGATTTGCGAAATCGCTGGAGGGCTATATCGGCGGCAAGTCACGGATTCTTCATGACTTTCTGGAAACAAATTATCCCCAGAGGAACACCTCAGCTAAACGGCTGGCCGTAAATTTGCCGATGATGTAGGTGAGATAACGGAGCTGACGTTGAATCGATCTGTACGACCGCAAGGTCGTCATTGCGAATGCGTAAGAGACCTTCGCTACACACACAGGACGGGAGTCCCTCGTGCGCTAGCTCTGGCAATCAGGCGATGCAATGGCGGGTAGCGGACTAGATCTATTGCGACGACGCGCCCCGTGTGAGTGAGCGAGCCAACGCTTGATGTGTATGTAAACCTCACGGTCGAGAAGTCCCCAATGGTCGGTGCCATAACATATTTGCTGGTGCTCGCGACGGAAAGCCAAACTCATTCCTGTATTTCGATGGCGACCTAACGCGCTACTAACGGTTACGAGTCCATCACCAAGCGGATCGATGTTGTTAATTCGTGAGTTTCCCTTCGAGGCTGCGAGTGTGTAACACCTCACGCACTGAGGAAGTGGAAGAGGAGTCCTAAGATCGCCTGCTCGCGCGAATCGATCACGCCCGGCCCAATCGCTTTCCAGTACGTTGCCGTATCTCATGTCGGTGATGCCCGAGCTTCGAATCTGTCCAATGCGAGCGAATGGAGCCGAATACGGACTGATCTTCAAAGCAGCGTCTATGCAGTTCCCCAGCCGCTCGGCAATTGCGCCGTGGTGTGGCGTTCCGAGGAATACCAACTTTTGCAGACGCTTCGGCCACTGATGGCCTGACGCAACTCCATGATGGTAGGCGCTTCGGGCGACCAGTCCGCCCATGCTGTGGGCAAGAATCGCGACTTCACTTACTCGGACGGGCCACTCGTCGACAAGCCGCTCTATTAGCTCGGCAAACAATCGTCCATTTTCCGAAACATGCAAACCGCTGTTGTAGTGCAGATAGAGGGACGAGTAGCCCAGGTCGCGAGCCAGCGCTGTTCCGTGATTGTGCGCTTTCCGTTGCCACTGCAGGTCATCACGACAAAGACCGTGGACCAGCAGAAGGATCCGGCAACTCGGGTTCGGAACTGCAGCTTCTAGCGCATCTCTTTCAATCGCGAGCGGCCGACCGCGATCACGTAGTGACATCGAAATCGACAACGGATTTTGGGTTCTGACCAAGTGATCCCCGAGAACTCCGTTCACGGCAGCGACGATCGCCTCTCGCGCTCGTGACACTTGCTGGTGCTGGTCTGTCCTGAGTGACGGCGCCACTAAGCTCTCGACGCCACTGCCGACAAGGCTGTTCACAGCCCGGATGCCGCTATAGACGAGCGAAGAAATTCCAGTTGCGACCCCCACCGGATCGAACGCTGTAGCGATTTGGTGATGCAAATCTTCTGACAAGCCGGTGACTCCGGTGACGCCGTCGATAGTCAGGCGACTGAAGCCAATCAGGTCAGAGCTGCGAAGAAATGATGCTTTGTTCATATCGGAAGACACAACATGCCCCGTCGAATAGAAGGAATCGGTGCACAGGAAGTTCCTAGTAACTCGATGTAAGGGAAATGGTGGTTATGGCTATTTGGATGCGAAGTGATGAAAAAGAGGGTAGGGTTCGCTAGTTGTAGCTGATCGCAATGCGTGGCCGTTACCTACCGGTACGAACACCAATGATCCACTCGACTCGGGGCAGTCAAAAGTGGTGAAGCCTGCTTCGCACTCCCTCAAGTATGCTCATGATCAACACACATATCTTATGCCCGGCATCAATCAGCCGTGACGCGCAGCAGTTCACAGGTAAATCTTCGCAACTGGAAACGGCGCACTTTACGTCTGGCGCTGCCGACCAGGATTGTTGCTCGAAAAAACTGAGTACCGAGTTATGGAGCTTGGAATTCCAAAAAGGATGGGATATCCTGCTCAATCTTTTTCCGTGGGTGGGGATCGGGTGAACGAAGATTTCCGTGCTCTCAGTGAACTGATTGGCAGATTGTATGAGGCTGCTGCGGATCCCAGTCTCTGGCAGGAGTTCGTAAACTATGCTGCATCCCTCATGCGATCCGAAATCGCGCTCGTCGGAGTTAATGCGTCTCAAGGAGAGTCGTCGTATAACTTGGCGTCATCCACAGGACTGAGCGCAGACGCGGTTCGCGACTTTTCCTTACATTATGGTGCTCGCAATCCTCTGGTGAAGAAGATTTCCAATCTCTCGTCTTCTGGCGGAAGGTGGGCAGGAATTGCGCAGTCCATTATGTCGGCGAGTGAGTATCGACGAACAGAGTTCTATAACGATTTCGGACGGAAGCATGGAATCTTCTACGGTTGCGCGGCAGCAGTCGTTAATGGAAACAATACGATTGCTTTGAGCTTTGGACGCCCCGAAGATGCAGAGCCAATGGATGTCGCTGAAGAAAAACTAATGTGCCTGCTCGTGCCTCACCTCCACCGCGCTGTTTCGATCCATCGCGAAATAACTAATGCTCGAAATTCCAGTTCAGGGGCAAAAGTTCTGCTTGAGGCAATCGGCAAGGCCGCGTTCTCCATGGATGGGAATGGCCGAACCATTGCGATTAACAGTTTGGCAGAGGCATTGATTCAGCGAGGCGATTATCTTCGAATGAAGAACGGTCGCTTGACGTGCACGGACCCTCAGCGAGCATTCGAATTGGGAAAGATTGTTCAGCAGGCGTGCATGACCGGAGCAGGCCGCCGTGCGATCGCGCCTGGTGGAGCTATCGTTCTCTCGCGAGCGAATCGGCCGCCCTTGATCGTGACTGCATTGCCATTTCGCTCCTCATCTTTGCTGGCCTCGGCAGAGACTTGCGCGCTGGTCATTGTCACCGACCCTGAAATCAGCTCTCGCGGAACGTTTGAGAGCGTGTGCAATTTTTTTGGGCTCACGAGAGCGGAGAGACAGGTTGCAATTCTTCTAGTCGAAGGGCATTCCGTTAAAGAGGTTGCAGACAAGACCAATGTTAGTGTCAACACAATCAAGACTCAGATCAAAGCCGTTTACGACAAGATTGGCGTGAACAGACAGAGCAGTCTGATTCGCTTGTTCTCCAAACTATAAGAATCATATCCCGTCGATTCTGCCTCACAGCCAAAAAGCCGTTATAGAGTCACTGCCCGAATCACCACATCACCACCAAGAAAAGTTTATCTTTCACCCTGAAGGGTGATTCTGCCCCGAGTCTTCGGCGCTAATGTCTCCGATCACGAGGCGACGCATGTGGGTGCACATGCCCCGCATTTTCTATCCCCGCTATGCGCTTGGGATAGAAGGCGACGTTTCGATGGAATTGAGAAGGAGAGACCATGCGAATACAAACAGCGGTGATGGCGGTGGTTGTAATGCTCACGTGCCTTGCGGAGGCCGATGCGCAGTTCTGGCAGCCTCTTACCAATCAGCCGAGCTTTTCAGCGAGCAACCCTCTTCTACTGACTGACGGCACGATTCTAGTGCACGTCACGGGCGGTCGAGACTGGTGGAGGCTGAGCCCGAATGCCTACGGCAGCTACGTTGATGGGACATGGTCTCAGATAGCTTCTTTGCCCTCTGACTACAGCCCTCTTTACTTCGCATCCGCGGTGCTGCCCGACGGCCGCGTAATCATAGAGGGCGGAGAATACAACTTCTTCCAGGCTGCATGGACAAACAAAGGCGCGATCTATGACCCCCCAAAAAATACTTGGACATCGGTCTTGCCTCCGGAAGGTTGGTCCAGTATCGGCGACGCTGCAAGCGTTGTGCTGCCTAACGGGAAGTTCATGTTGGCTAATTGCTGTAGCTCGCAAGCAGCAATCCTAGACGCAAAGACACTGACTTGGTCAGCGACAGGCGGGAACAAAGCGGATACTAACAATGAGGAAGGATGGACTCTGCTGCCCAACGGGAAAGTGTTAACCATAGACACAAACAATCCTGGAAACCCAACGAACTCTGAACTGTACTCACCTTTGTCAGGAACATGGTCGAGCGCCGGCAGCACCGTCGCATTACTTGATTTCGGACAAGAAATTGGTCCGGCAGTTTTGCGCCCGAATGGAACCGTATTCGCCACGGGAGCAAGTGGACACACCTCAATCTACAGTTGGGAAACAGGTGTCTGGACTCCCGGTCCGGATTTTCCAGATTTAGCGGGCCAAGGTCAGCTCGACATACCTGATGGGGCAGCCTGCCTTTTGCCTAGCGGCAACGTGTTAGTAGCCGCCGGGACGGATCAATCTCCACTTCATTTTTTCGAGTTTGACGGCAACAGGTTGATCCAAGAGCCAGGAACACCGAACGCAAATATAGAAGTGCCGTTCGTGAGCAACATGCTCGTTCTTCCAACTGGCCAGGTTTTGTTCACAGACTTCTCCCACGACGTCGAGATATACACCGCGGGTGGTCACTACAAGAGTGCATGGGCGCCGAAGATCAAATCGGTGGCAACAAGCATCAATCCGGGTAAGTCTTACGCCATCTCCGGAATCCGGTTCAATGGTATGTCGCAAGGCGCCTCCTATGGAGATGATCAACAAGCCGCGACAAACTACCCTCTGGTGCAAATCACAAATCGGGCGACCGGGCACGTGTCCTATGCCAGAACACACGATCACAGCAGTATGGCCGTCGGTACGGTTGGGATGGTGTCCACGAACTTCGATGTGCCATCAAACCAGGAACTCGGTGCTGCCAGCCTAGTTGTCATTGCAAATGGAATTCCGTCCGATCCTGTCTATGTTGACGTGCAACAAGCAGAAGACAGATGAGGCGGGGCACCAACAGGATTTGACCTGATCCGCAAACTCAACCACTGAAATTTCAATTCTCCCGTGATCAGCGAGCGACGCCCCAGCAGGCAGTCGGTGCAGCGTTGTCGCGTCGCTCTGCACGCTGGACAGACAGTAATTCTCTTCCGGGTGTGCATGTGATTGCGCAGTGATGAAGAAACAGCTCACTGCAAAGACAGAAGTGGGTTGGTGCCCAGGTTGCATGGCATGTGTCACCAATTCGCTGCCCGACTCTACTTGCGAACGCTACTCGTTACAAGTTCCGGAGGCAATGAAAGATGAAGCACTTTATCTACTGGCCACAATCAGCATGCTCATCCGGAAGCGAGAACGACTACATACGGAGTAGGCAGCAGTTCCATAGTTCCGTCATCTTGAGGATAGTAGGTTTAATAGCGGCATTGACTCTTTTGCTGCATGCTACTGCTTCAGTAGCTCAGAACCCTATAGTTCTTGAGAATCAGCAGCCCGGTACAACGTCGTGGCAATCACCCATTGGAGGGAATGTCGGATCAGATGCTGTAGGTCAGATAAGGGCCTATATGTCCGCCACCAGTGTCAACAAGGGCGGAAACATTACATTCAACGTAAGTGTCAATCCCGCACAGTCGTACACAATCGACGTTTACCGTCTCGGCTGGTATCAAGGAACAGGGGGACGCCTGATGCAGCACATCGGGCCCCTCAACGGAACTCAGCAACCCGCATGCCCGATCGATGCAACCACCGGGTTGACTGAATGTCACTGGGCGCCTGCGTACACATTAACCACTCAGTCCAATTGGACAAGTGGAGTCTATATTGCAGTTCTCACGAACTCGCAAAACTTCCAGACATATACACACTTTGTCGTTCGCGATGATTCACGTGCTGCCGCGCTTGTCTATCAATTGCCTGACAACACCTTCCAGGCTTACAACGACTACCCATACGATCAGAAGACCGGGAAGAGTCTTTACTCGTTCAACAGCTATGGCGCAAACACCGTGGGAGGGACTACGGCTGCCGTCAAGGTTTCGTATGACCGCCCTTATAGCTATGACGGTGACTGCGGCGTTTGGGGATATTGCGTACTCTCGCAGAGCACGGCATTCATTCGGTACATGGAACGCTCGGGATACGACGTCTCATACATAAGTGACGTGGATACTGAAACGAGCGGAGCCCAATTGTTGAATCATCACGGGTTCATCTCTGGAGGACACAACGAATACTGGTCAAATGGGATGTACAACAATGTGACTGCTGCGCGAGATGCGGGTGTGAATCTGGGCTTCTTCAGTGCGAACACCATTTACTGGCAAGTGCGCTATGAAGCATCGAGCAGCGGAGTGCCGAATCGAGTCGTTGTTTGCTATCGGGACGCAACAATCGATCCAAACCCCGACCCATCGCTGAAGACCGTAAACTGGCGCGATCCGATTATTAACAGACCAGAGCAGACCCTCATTGGCGTGATGTACACGGACATCGTGGATTCCAGTTCATCCGGAAACTACGTTGTTACGAACAGTGGAAACTGGGTGTATGCCGGATCAGGGTTCAAGGACGGCGACAGCGTTCCGGGAGTGGTGGGTTACGAAGCCGACCGCCTGTTTAGCGGGTATTCGGGGCCATCGGCTGTGGCTGGCACGTACACGTTGCTATCTCATTCGCCATTCACTTCGAGCGGAGCCGCCGACTACTCCAACTCCTCTATCTACCAGGCCACAAGCGGAGCATGGGTGTTCGCGTCAGGGACGATCGGCTGGGCGAATGCGCTGGACAACTGGAATCCTAGTGGTGGAAGCGTTGTAGACGCGCGCCTTCAGCAAACAACCGCGAACATCCTGAACCGATTTGTATCCGGAACGCCGAATGGTGATTTCAGTCTGTCCGTATCTCCGACGAGTGCGACGGTGACTCCGGGACAGTCAACCAATTACCAAGTCGGAATCACGGCGACGAATGGATTCACGGGCGCAGTCACTTTCAGTGTGAGTGGCCTGCCAACGGGAGCGAGCGGCAGTTTTAGCCCCAACCCTGGAACTTCATCTACAACTCTCAATGTCACGACAACTTCGAGTACTCCAGCGGGCACGTATCCACTGACCATCACCGGAATAGACGGCTCTTTGACACACACAATTACGGCTACGCTCGTTGTGAGTTCGGCACCGGATTTTGCACTTACCTCCTCGCCATCGAGCCAGACGATAGTTCAAGGAAGTTCAGCCAGCTACGGAATGACAATCACTCCGGTGAATGGGTTCTCCGGATCAGTGAACTTCAGCGTAAGTGGACTGCCAACAGGTGCAAGCGGCACCTTCTCTCCCAATCCAGCAACCTCGACGTCGACTCTCCTGATCACGACGGATGGTACGACACCACTAGGCACGTACACGCTGGCTGTAACCGGCGTAAGTGGAACCGTCACCCATACCGCGACGATTAAGTTGGTTGTGAGCACATCGGACTTTGCGTTGAGCGTTTCTCCCGCAAGCCAAACGGTCACGCAAGGACAATCAACGAGCTACAACATTTCGATCGTTCCTTCCCTCGGATTCGCCGGACAGGTTACGTTCAGCCTTAGCGGCCTACCAACAGGTGCGACCGGAAGCTTTGCTCCAAACCCAGCGAGTGCCGCGTCAACGCTAACTGTAACTACCACGTCCAGCGTACCTGCCGGAGCGTACACGCTGACCATTACAGGCGCCAGCGGACTGCTGATACATACAACCTCAGTAGTGTTAGTAGTGTCGCCGGCCGGGGTCGTGTTTGATAACAAGGGTGGGTCCGGTTACGTGTTCGGCACGACTAAGATAACGACGCCTGCATTCACGATTGGGAGTGGTGCCAATCGCGCCGCCATGATCATGCTGGCCATGAGCGCGAACACGGCCACAAACATTACTGCGAGTTTGGGCGGAGTTCCCGCGACGCTGATCCCTGGAACCGACACAGCGCAAACTGCAACCGGGCGCACGATGATCTTCCAAGTAATCAATCCTCCATCCGGTTCACAAACTGCAACTGTATCGTGGACAACAAGCATGAACGCGGATGTAGGAGTAATTACAGTCAGTGGTGCAGATCAAACGGCGCCAACGAACAATGGTGTGTTCTCGGCAGCCAATTCCAGTTCTGCGAGTACCTCAGTAACGGTCAACAGCAATTCTGGAGATTTGACGGCGAGCATTGGGTACACACTGGACAATTGGAAAAGTCCATTCACGAATCAGACTCTGAAGTGGGGAATCGATTCAGGCGTTGTGGGGGGCGACATTGGCCCTGGGACAGGCACTACAACTCACACGTGGACAGATCCGTATGCGGGCCAGATGCACGCCGTTTCTGGAGCTAATTTCAGAGCATCGGGATCCGCCGACTTCTCGCTGAGCGCTTCACCGTCAACACAAACCGTGACACAGGGCGGGTCAGCCAGTTATGGCATTACCGTGAACCCGGTAGGCAGTTTTAGCGGGCAAGCCAACTTATCGATATCTGGATTGCCAAATGGTGCGACTGCCAGTTTCAGTCCGAATCCGACTGCTACGAATTCAACTCTCACGGTGTCGACGACTGCCAGTACACCCTCAGGAAGTTACCCATTAACAATCACTGGCGTGAGTGGATCCTTGTCTCACACAGCGAGTGTCACTCTGGTCGTGTCTGGAGGACCAGACTTCACCCTCAGTGCTTCGCCTTCGAGTCAGTCAGTATTACAAGGCGGCTCAACGACGTTCGGCGTGACGATCAATCCTACGAATGGATTTTCTGGGCAGGTCGCTCTTACGATCAGCGGCTTACCCACAGGAGCAACCGGTAGCTTCAATCCGAGTTCTGCGACTTCATCCTCGACTCTGTCTGTGACCACAAGTTCTTCCACGCCAGTTGGAAACTACACACTCACTATTACGGGAACCAGTGGCAGCCTGACTCATACGGCAACGGTAACGCTTTTCGTGAGCACGCAGCCAGATTTCAGCCTTACGCTCTCCCCCACAAGTCGAACTGTGGCCCAGGGAACTTCTACTACCTATGGGATCACGATAACTCCAATCAACGGATTCGCCGGACAAGTAACATTCAGCGTCGCCGGACTACCGACCGGCACTACAGGAACGTTCAGCCCCAATCCCGCGAGCGGATCATCCACCCTCACGGTGGCGACAAGCGCGAGCTCGCCGACTGGCAGCTACACTCTTACGGTCACAGGCGTCAGTGGTGGAGTGACGCATACAGCAACGATAACCCTCGTCATCTCCAATCCGGATTTTGCACTCAGCGCCACGCCCGCATCTCAGACAATTACCCAAGGTGGCTCGACAACATATGTAGTGACGATCTCGCCGATTCTAGGTTTTGCTGGACAAGTCACATTGAGCGTGTCTGGACTACCCACAGGCGCCACAGGCACATTCAGCCCGAACCCAACGACATTGTCCTCGACACTATCAATAACCACGACATCCAGTACTCCGGCCGGAGTCTATCCCCTGGTAATTACTGCGGTGAGCGGCGTCCTGAGTCATACGGCAACGGTATCGCTCGCGGTTAATCGCCTCGGAGTCACGTTTGACAACAAGGTCAGCTCTGGTTTCCAGTTCGGAGTTACAAGCGTTACAACGCCTAACATCACGATCGGAACCGGCGCGAATCGCGCAGCCATGATCATGGTCACCATGACCAGCAACACTGCGACTGCGGTGAGTGCGACACTTGGCGGCGTCTCGGCGAGCTTGGTTCCGGGAACCGATTCAGGGACTACTTCTTCAGTTCGGACCATGATTTTCCAGGTGATCAATCCCCCTTCCGGTTCACAGTACGCCATGGTGACGTGGACAAACAGCGCAACGGCGGATGTCGGTGTAATTGCTGTAACCGGTGCCGATCAGACCGCTCCTGTGGTGAACGGGATTTTTGGCGCTTCTAGTGCAGATCCAACCAAGACTGCATCGGTTACAGTGGCCAGCAATCCAGGTGATTTGACCGCAACAGTCGCGATGACAGCTGACCTATGGGTAAGCCCATTCACAAACCAGATATTGAAGTGGGGAGTTGATTCCAAGGCGGCCGGCGGCGACATCGGCCCGGGATCCGGCACCACAACCCACACGTGGACGGGCAGACATTCAGGACAGGCCGTGGCGGTTTCTGGAGCAAACTTCAAAGCGGCCCCGTAACGCGCGAGCCGCTCTGTCCATCAAGCTGACGATCAGTTACTCGAAATAGCTGATCTCCGAATTCGAAGAGCTCTTTACGCAATAGCCGGTCGTGGCGAGTAGCTCGTCAAGATGGGCCGACGTTCGCTGGCGAGCTGGCTACGCTCCGCGGTCGAACACTTCAGCAGAGCCAGAAATCCTTCGACCGTACATAGATTCTGCTGTTGAACAACCTTGCTAATCTCACCGAGAAAAGTGAGATTGTGTTCCACTGCCTTTGAAACAGACTGGACCAACCTAACCACATGCTCAGAACTAAAGTTTCTCTGATGGTGCCCCGCCAAGCCAATCAGTAAACCCCTAATAAGAGAGTATTGGGCCGCCATCATCGCATATTCGGTGAGTATGCTCTTGGGCGTGTGGTGAGCACTTGCCTCGCGGCCAAACGGAAACAATGTCCGGAAAACATAGTTTAAAAGATAGTTTTCCATCATGTAGGGGTACTGCTCCAGAAACGGCTGAAAGAACCGCTCTTCAGCTTCCACGTATTTGTGAGTAATGCTCTCCACCGTAGATTCCGGAGAATATCGGATGCCATTCAGAAACTCGGCAAAACACGAGTCAAAGCGTCGACCGCTTGCTCCGCCAGTAATGCACTGGTCAGCCAGCCGTAAAACCAGCCTCAATTGTTGCTCGGGCTTCGCCGGCGCATCTTCTAGTTCTTTGTAGAGGGTGCCCTTGGCAAGCATTTCGCGGTAGCCATTCAATATTCCCGGGACGTGAGAGTCCTTTTCAGGCGTGTCGAGCCTGTCAAGATCACGGCACACCATGCCCAGCAGAAAAACACGCTGCCACAGGGGACGAGCACGATTCTGGATCAGATCGACGATGAATGTCCTGATCTCATGAAAATATGAATACGGCTTGTGAATCGAGTTGTGATCGTGAGTCAGCAGCCGAGAAAACTGGTCTGTCCTGAAAGGACGCGAAGCAACATTTCCCTCCGCCTCAGTAGAGTCTGGGTTCAGCAGCACAAGCCTTGCCGCCTCCGGACAGGAAAGATAGAGCGAGGTCTCCAACTCATTATCCACGCTGTTTAGAACACGCGGATAGATCGAGCAGGTAGCAGACAGATACTTGGCTCCAAGCTCCTTCTGTATGCCACAAAGCCGGTCTGCAGCGAGAAAGGGACAATCCTCGGAAGGAGTTGCATCAATCTTTGCGTACAAGGAATCCGTCTGCCCCGATGAGTTCAGCGACACCCTCAATTGAACTAGCGAGCTTATATCGCCTGCCGGAAGGGCCTGGTAATTCTCATAGGTCGCCTTGTCCAGCATGACTCCCATACCGTGGCAGCAGGTGTCTTCACATGCACCGCCGATGCATCGAAAAGTAGCAGCATAAAGGGGTCGCACTCGGCTCATAAACTCTCCATCAAAGACTCAATGCCGTGCCGCCCCAACATCAAGAAAACACCTCTGCGGCGTTCTGCCTGGGCTGAAAATTAGGATTCGAATAGAACCGGCACTTTGCAAGAACCTGATAGAGCAATCGGCTCACCAAACTGAATTGATTTGGACCGTTTGAGTTGCACTGTTGAGCCTCGTGGCGTTCACCTACAAATTACTCTGGCCCGCGCCAGTAACACGACGCCGCTTCTGTACGTTCACGGTACGTGCGATTTTGGGTTTCGTCAGCGCCATAAATCTCTCCTGCGGCCACTTCTAATTGACGGACAGAATCAACAATCCTGATTTCGCATGCGTCGTCGCCGGAGAGGTTGCAGTCAGCCGATTCGAGCGTCGCTGATCTGGCCGACCACCCGCAATGTCGTGTCCCTCGTCCAGATCTCGAACAAACACTGCGAATTGCGTTCCCTACGCATTTGCAGCGCCCATGATGGGGTACGTACTGAATTTGCCGGCCGTCTTTATTGTTCCCGTGTTGGCTTCATCCAGAGAATCTGCTCCCCAGCGGAATTGGCGTAAAGCTGTTTATCGCAGGGTCCCACAACCGAACCATTGCTAGCAACCGACGTGCAAATTGGAAATAAAGCACAGAGCAAACCCAAACACACTTCCACCACAAATCAGGATTGCGCACGTCGCCCCCGAATTACGCCAAAGATGTGGCTTCAACTCTGACTTAGCTGAGGAGAGTGGTCAAGGACTTTGCTGGCGTTCCCGAAAATGGATTCAGTGCGGGCCGGCTACTCTGATAATCTTGCCAATCCATCATCCATGGGGTGAAATGCTTGTCTCAGCAAGAACTTCTTTAGCCGCTCTCAACGTTCTAACTGTGCTGATCCTTCCATTCCTCGTACCAGCTCATTTGAATAGCTTCGAGTTTCGATTCGTTGGAGGCTTGAGGGTCGTCCTTGAAGTTGTCCAGGTCGATTACGAGGCGGTGCAATTCAGTGAAGCGCACCGTGAGGGGATCCAGTTCGGGATGCTTTTCGAAGAGTTCGATTCCGATATCTTCCGAGTCAGTCCAATGCAGTTCTTTCATTATTCCTCCGCATTACGGAAACCGGGGGTTCAGCGGCAGCAAGAAGGCTTGCGGCGCAGGCGAGTCACACTCCAGATAAGCAGAACGGAGTTACAGGCCAGCAAGAGCACGGCCGTGTTGCTCTCCAGTCGATGACTCAAGGTGCCTAGCACCAGCAAGGCTTCGATAAAAAGCAAAATGAGGGCGAACGACTTCATAGGAATCAGAGGGAGCTTCCGCCGCCCTCGCTCACGTAGTTGCGATTCCATGACGGTATTTCCACGACGACCTCGCCGGGCTTTTCGATGATGGCCTGGCATCCGAGGCGCGAGTTGAGTTGCAGATCGGCTGCAGTGTCGAGTTTGTCGGCTTCTTCTTCGGTCAGTTCGCTGAGAAGTTCTTTGCCCTTCTTGACTACCACGTGGCAAGTCGTGCAGGCACAGTTGCCACCGCAGGCGTGCTCAAGATGCACTCCAAAATTGATGGCTACGTCCAGAATGGATTGCGGCTTGCCATGATCCTGATAGGGCAATTTGCCCGCTTCAAACTCCACGCTCTTTCCGCTGGGAAGAAATGTCAGACGAACTGTATTCGGCCCAAGTTCGTTCCTGTTTTCAGCGGATTCGGCCTTCACATCGAGCATTCTATTTTGTCCTTTCGAACATCGATATCCGTCGATCTATATCAGTTAGTAAATTCGGCTTTGCCAATCGGATGCGGAGCTGCGGGACCTTCCGCGATATCCGTGGTCTCCATGTTCTTGCCCCGCAGAGCAGTGCTCACTGCGGTGTCCATCATCAACTCGGCAAGGTGCATCGTAGCCTGATTCAACTCGTCAATACTGGTGCGAATCTGCTGATAGTCCGTGCCCGTGATGGCTGACTTCAGTCGGGACTCAAGAGTGTCGATGCTGCTCTGTTCGTCGGGGCTGAGTTGCTGCCATGCAGTGTTCTTGCGCCCCTTCTCGAGTGCGGTCAGGATGGTGTCGGCCTCGTTGCGAGCTTCGATCAGTTGGCGCTTAGCGAAATCCTTCTCGGCATTGTCAAACGATTCGAGAATCATGTTCTCGACCTGCTCGTCCGTGAGTCCGTAGCTGGGCTGAACGTCGATTTCGGCTTCTTTGCCGCTGCGTTGCTCACGTGCAGAGACGTGAAGGATTCCGTTCGCGTCTATGAGGAAACGAACCTCGATGCGCGGCAATCCAGCCGGCATTGGAGGAATTCCCTTCAGGTCAAAGCGCGCAAGCGAACGACAATCTTTGGCGAGTTCGCGCTCGCCTTGGAGAACGTGAATCGCAACCGAAGTTTGGCCTTCGACACCAGTAGTGAAATTCTCGGTGGCACTGGCCGGAATGGTCGAGTTGCGATGGATGATCTTGGCCGTCACTCCGCCGAGGGCTTCGATACCGAGCGAAAGCGGCGTGACATCGAGCAGCAGCATGTCTTTCGTCTCGGTCGATCCACCAGCGAGAATGTTTGCCTGCACCGCGGCGCCGAGAGCGACAACTTCATCTGGGTTCAGCTCCGTGTGAGGCTTGCGTCCGAAAAGCGCTTCGACCTTGCGCCGGACAAGTGGGATGCGAGTCGATCCACCAACCAGGACAACTTCATCGACCTGATCGGGAGTGAGCCCCGCATCTTCCAGAGCTTGTCGGCATGGGCCCAGAGTGCGCTCTACGACGGGGGCGACCATCTGCTCAAGCATCTCGCGAGTAATGGTGCGCTGATAGAGCTTGTTCCCGGGAAGATCGAGTTCGATCTTTGCCGATTCCTCCGCAGAGAGTGCGATTTTGGCTTCGATCACAGCGCGGCGAATACGCTGAATGACGTCAGGATGATTGCGAACATCGATGCCAAGGTCGCCAACAATGTCTTCTACTGCGACAGAGATTAGTAGGTTGTCGATGTCGTCTCCACCAAGGTGTGTGTCGCCGTTCGTGGAAATCACTTCGAAAATTCCGTCCTTCAGCTTCAGGATGGAAATGTCGAAAGTGCCGCCGCCGAAATCGTAAACCGCTATCGTTCCGTTCTGCTGGCGATCCAGGCCGTAGGCGAGCGATGCGGCTGTAGGCTCGTTCACCAGACGGAGAACTTCGAGTCCTGCGATGCGTCCCGCATCTTTTGTGGCCTGACGTTGTGCGTCATTGAAATACGCGGGAACGGTAATGACAGCCTGTTTGACGGGAGCGCCGAAGAACCGCTCGGCGTTGCGCTTGAGCTGCCGAAGGATTTGCGCCGAGATCTCAGGAGGCGTGTAGGTGCGATCACCAAGCTTGATGCGAAGGACTTCGCCAGGGGCGAGGTCTTCCGCAAGGTGGAATGGGAAAAGCTTCAGCTCTTCCTTAACGTCTTCAACGCCGCGTCCCATCAGGCGCTTCACGCTATAGATGGCGCGCTCGGGCGCGGTAATCAGGACATCACGCGCCGCATTGCCGACTTGGAAACGATTCTCGCCGTCGAGAGCAACAACAGAAGGTACGAGGGCTGAGCCGTCTTCGCCGGGGATGATGAAGACACCCTTGGCCGCGTCGGGATGCGCTAGCGAAGGGCCCTGCCCCATATATGCTACGAGTGAATTCGTGGTCCCGAGATCAATTCCAACTACTCTATCGTCTGCCATTATGAGTAAGCCAAATTACTTCAGTACTTCATTGATATCGCGTACCAGATTGCGCAGGTAGCCGCGCCGGTTAAGAACATCGACCATGAGCGATGTGGATTCCGCATCTCCGCTGTCCCACTTGCGCCACGCGCTGCGCAGTTCTTTCTGCAAGTCGTTAAGCCGCTGGTTGAGGCTGTCACGAGTTGAAACAAGCTGAGTTCGAAGGTCGTCATCGATGGGTCCTGCCTTCGCTTCTTCGAGCAGCATGTTCAGCTCGAATGCTTCTTCCAGCAGCTCGAGCGGGACTACCTGCTTCTTCTCTTTCCCGGCGGTGCGCGCCATTTCCGTAGCGATCTTGCTTTGCTCTTCGAGAGCAATGCCCTGCAGGCTGAGCAGATACTCGGTGCGTGCGATAGGATCGCGCAGAGTGCGGTACGCGTCATTGAGCTGAGAAGTCTTCTCGAGGCTCCATGATTGCTCTTTGTCGCTTGCCCGCGAATACACGTCGGGATGCAGCTTGCGGCTAAGCGAATAGAACTCGCGCTCCAGCAATGACTCGTCGAGTTGAAGCTTGCGCGGCATCCCGAAGAACGAGAAGTAGTCGGTAGGCCGCGCTGGCTGCACGTGTCCGCACTCACCGCAGAAATGCTCAGCCCGCATATCACCGCACGACCAGCAGCGGTGATAGTGATGCTCGGGCTGCATTACCTGCAGAGTCGCCGTTCGAGACTTCGTTTCCGTGTTTGGTTGGTCGCTCAACGTCTATTCCCCTCAGGAGAAACTTGAGCCGCAACCGCAGCTCTTCTTCGCGTTGGGATTGTGGAACACGAAGCCACGACGCATGAGCGTCTCTTCCCACTCAACCGTCATGCCATTGAGATAGATAAACGACTTCGGATCGATGAACACGCGAACATCGCCGAACTGAAAGATGCGGTCGCGTTCGCGCGGCTGCGTATCGAAACGGATGTTGTAGGAAAGCCCTGAACAACCTCCGCCCTGCACGCCTAGACGAAGTCCGCCAACGTCAGGAGCAATGCCCTCTTTCTGCATGGTGGCTCGAATGTGCTCCAAAGCCTTTTCCGTGATGTGAATGCCCTGTACAGGCGCAGTCTGTTGTTCTAGTGCCATTTCTGTTCGGGGCTCCAGCCCTGTGAAACCAGTTAGCTCTGCTTCTTCTTCCAGTCGGAGATGGCCGCGCGGATCGCGTCCTCAGCCAGCACCGAACAGTGAATCTTAACGGGAGGCAGCGACAGTTCTTTGACGATGTCCGTGTTCTTGATCTGCAACGCTTCATCCACAGTCTTGCCCTTGACCCACTCGGTTGCCAACGAAGACGAGGCAATCGCCGAGCCGCAGCCAAACGTTTTGAACTTCGCGTCTTCGATGACGTTCGTCGCAGGGTTGACGCGGATCTGCAACTTCATCACGTCGCCGCACTCGGGAGCGCCGACCAGGCCCGTGCCAACTTCGGCGGCAGTTTTGTCCATGGTGCCGACGTTGCGCGGATTGGTGTAGTGATCAAGCACCTTATCGCTATAAGCCATCCTTGTTCTCCTTCAAAATCCTTTTGCCCAGTACCGAATTAGTGGCTCGCAGGTTCAGCAGCCCACTTCACCTTTGTAAGGTCAACGCCTTCCTTGTGCATCTCGTAGAGAGGCGAGAGTTCGCGTAAGCGCCTTACAACTTCGACAACCTTGTTTGCGACGTAATCGACTTCGGCCTGGGTGTTGAAGCGGCCAAGGCCAAAGCGAATGGAGCTGTGCGCAAGGTCGTCGCCCGCGCCGAGAGCCTTGAGCACGTAGCTGGGTTCAAGCGTCGCCGACGTGCAAGCGGAACCACTGGAAACCGCAATGTCGTTGATCCCCATCAGCAGCGACTCGCCTTCAACGTAAGCAAAGCTCAGGTTCAAGCTGCCGGGCAGGCGATGCTCCATGCTGCCATTCACGTAAACTTCGTCGAGCTGCGACGTGATCTGCTCGCGCAGGCTTTCACGCAACGCGAAAAGACGCTTCGATTCTTCTGCCATCTCCTGCTGAGCCAGCTCGCAAGCCTTACCCAAGCCGACGATGCCAGGTACGTTGAGGGTTCCGCTACGCATGCCGCGCTCGTGACCACCACCATCCATCTGGGCTACGAGCTGCACGCGAGGATTGCGGCGACGCACATACAACGCGCCTACACCCTTTGGTCCGTAAATCTTGTGGGCCGAAACAGAAGCGAGGTCGACATTGTCTTCGATGACATTGAACGGAACCTTGCCAGCCGCCTGCACAGCATCGGAGTGGTAAAGGATGCCCTTCTCGTGGCAGAGCTTTCCGATCTCACGTACCGGCTGCAGGATGCCAATTTCATTGTTAGCCGCCATGATCGAGACCAGGATCGTCTGATCGGTAATAGCGTCCTCGAGTTGGTTCAGGTCGATGCGTCCATCTTTCTGTACCGGGAGGTATGTGATGCGATAGCCGTGCTTCTCAAGGCGCTTGCAGGTATCGAGAACGCACTTGTGCTCGGTCACCTCGGTGATGATGTGGTTGCCCTTCTCGCGGTACATCTCGGCAACACCCTTGATGGCGAGATTGTTGCTCTCGGTCGCTCCGGAGGTCAGGACGATCTCTTTTGCCGTGGCACCAATCAACTTGGCTACCTGCTCACGACCTTTTTCCACGGCCTGCTCGGCCACCCAGCCGAACTCATGATTGCGGCTTGCAGCATTGCCGTAGATTTCGCCAAAGTAAGGCAGCATGGCTTCAATCACCCGTGGATCGGTCCGCGTGGTGGCGTGATTGTCCATGTAAATCGGTAGCTTCACTGCTGATGAATCACTTGCCATAATTCCCTCCAGAAACCTCGATCCTGACCAGCTCGCTTTCAAGGCGACTGGAATCGTCGGCGCCTTCGCGCAGCTCCCAAATCGTCAACCGGTCAAGTACGTCTTCGATCGCGCGACTCACCTTCTGCAAAGGTTCCCGGACCGTGCATTTTGAGCTCTGGTCACAGGCCTTATCAGAGTTGTTGCAGGAAGTGATGAAAAGTGGACCCTCTATGGCACGAATGACCTCAAGCGCGCTGATCTGACGTGGATCACGCGCCAGCGCGTAGCCGCCATTCGTTCCCTGCTGCGAAACCAGCAGCTTGCTTCGGGCCAGCCGTTGCAGAATTTTGGCCAGTGCCTCTTGTGGGATTCCGTACATCTCGGCCAAATCTTTGGCGCTGCAAGCCCCCAGATCAGCATGTCCGGCAAGGTGCCGAACCGCGATCAACCCGTAATCGGCCTTTTTGGTGAGCTTCAGCATAAGAGCGCGGATCTCCGACCTTTTCAGTCGCCAATAGAAGTATAGGTCTGAAAATCCAGAAAAGGCAAGCGCGAGCAGCGAACGGTAAGTACTCTAGGTTATTTAGCTACAAACACTTAGCGAATGGCGATAATTTTGGTCGGAAATTCACAGTTGAGAGGCGTGAAACGGGAGAATTGTGGCGTGGCATGACGGCAGGGGTTCATTGAGGGCAGCATGCCAACCAGAGCTCCTCTCCAGGCATCCTGTCAAAAGAATATGCCCCATCTGCCGTATCAATTTACTCCACCACCCGAACCTGCGCCTGCTGCCGAACCGTACCGCCGGCTCTCGGCATTTGTGCGCGGAGTGGTGGCTGGAGCAGCAGATCTTGATCCGGCGGCCGTGCTTACAGCCACAGTTGCCGGCGCGACCTTTGGCTACAGCGTAGGTTGGGTCGTGCTGCTCGCGATGCCTGTGCTTTGGAGCGTGTTTTCAGTTTCAGCACGCATTGGCGGTGATTCGCGCAAAGGCTTGGTTGAACTTGTGCGCGAGCAGTATGGGCGCAAGGCAGCAGTGAGTCTTGCGATTGCCGTATTTGGCGTGAATTTCGCCATGATCATCGGAGATCTCGTCGCGGTCAGTGATGCGCTCTCGATTGTGACGAATCAATGGCGAGCTTTCTTCCTTGTTCCGCTGGCATTCATCATCTGGTACATGCTTATTGTGGGCAATGCTCGCAAGAGCATGGAGCGACTCGGCCTGCTCTCGTTGTTTCTCATTGCCTATGTGGTTGCGGCTATCTATACAGTGCATTCACCTGTTGATGTTGCAAAAGGCATTCTGCTGCCGCACCTGGAAGCCACATCGGCCTACTCAATGGCTGTGATTGCGGTGTTTGGTTCCCTGCTTACGCCAGATGTGATCATCTGGCAGACGAGTTCAAAACGAGATCTGCCGCCTGGGGTTGATCCATCGCACGAAACTGAGTCCCACGCAGGAACGCTGGTAGCCACGCTGATTTCACTTTCGGCAATAGTAGTGTCAGCCAGCTTCCACCTACCTGACGCGGCTGCCATGACGACGCGCTCGGCTTCGCACGCGCTCGCGTTTCTTGGCTCAGCCGGGCCGCTGCTGTTTGCGTTGGGAATTCTAGGCTCTGGAATGGTCGCTCTTCCTCTTCTGGCTGCGTCACTCTCGTTCAGCATCTCGGAGGCGATTGGATGGACGTCGGGGCTGAATAAGGAACCTTGGGAGGCGCGCTACTTCTATATCGCGATCTCGTCCATCCTTCTAGTCTCGGTCGTCATTTCTCTGTTTGGAGTGAACACCGTGCGAGTGCTCTACTGGTCGCAGGTGGGGGCTGGAGCGCTAGTCGTCCCTATTCTGACGTTCCTCGTACTGCTAGGCCGAAATCGCAAGGTAGTGCAGGAATCCAATCGGCGATTCGACGACCTCTGCTTGTCGTTTGCCGTACTGGCGATGCTGGTCGCGAATGGGATGTTCGTGTGGAGTGAGTGGATCGCGCCGCACTTCTAACTGCAGATCACATTCGGTCAGGATTCATCAAGCACAGTACGCCGTTTCTTTCCGCCACTCTCTGTAGAGGTTGATCCGTCCACCATCGCGTGATAGCTTCATCTGTTCAAGGACTTCCGTGGCAAAGTAGGTAGCTACTAAGCTTCGAAAGGGGTTCCTCGCCACCCCTGCGTATTTTTTTAGGCGAGAACGCAAATATTCACGGCAAACAACCTTCTTAAGGAGATTTCTATGCCTCTGGTTTCTATGCGGCAGTTGCTGGACGAAGCCGCCAAGGGCGGTTACGGTGTGGGCGCTTTCAACGTAAACAACATGGAACAGATTCAAGCCATAATGGAGGCTGCGCGCGATACCAAGTCGCCAGTCATCATCCAGGCTTCCCGCGGCGCGCGCGCATATGCCCAGGACAAGTACCTGTATCACCTGATGCTGGCTGCCGCAGAACTCTATCCTGAGATTCCGCTCGTGATGCACCTCGACCACGGCAATGGCTTTGAAACCTGCAAGTCGGCTATCGAACTCGGCTTCACCTCAGTGATGATGGACGGCTCCCTGAAGGAAGACGGCAAGACTCCCGCGACGTTTGAAGAGAACGTGGCAGTCACCCGTGCGGTGGTGGACCTCGCTCACAAGTACGGCGTCACGGTCGAAGGTGAAATCGGCGTACTCGGCGGAATCGAAGACGGACACGGCGCGGGCGGCAGCGGACTTGAGCATGTCACCGATCCGGCTCAGGCAGTGGAATTCGTGAAGCGCACCGGCGTCGACGCATTGGCGATCGCGATCGGAACCAGCCACGGCGCGTACAAGTTCACCAGCAAGCCAGACGGTTCCGTGCTGAAGATGGACATCCTGATTGAGATCCACAAGCGCCTGCCGAACGTGCACCTCGTTATGCATGGCTCCTCCAGCGTACCGAAGGA
This sequence comes from Koromonas humicola, assembly GCF_059726255.1. Lineage (NCBI taxonomy): Bacteria > Pseudomonadati > Acidobacteriota > Terriglobia > Terriglobales > Koromonadaceae > Koromonas > Koromonas humicola. The sequence goes on along the minus strand of NZ_AP040873.1, from coordinate 1,134,782 downwards.
TCTTCAGGACATCATCAACCAGTACGGCGGCAAGTTGAAGCCGACATGGGGAGTTCCGGTCGAAGAGATCCAGCTCGGTATTCGCAACGGCGTTCGCAAGATCAACGTCGACACCGACAACCGTTTGGCGGTGACGGGCGCAATCCGCAAGGTGTTTGCTGAAACACCGGAGAAGTTCGATCCTCGCGACTACATGAAGCCTGCGCGTGAAGCGATGAAGAAGGTTGTGGCGCAGCGCATGCGTGAATTCGGCCAGGCCGGACACGCCGGAGACTACCAACCCATCTCTCTCGAAGAGATGAAGAAGCGCTACGCCGAAGCACCTGTAACGGTGTAGTTGAGGTTCGACAACGAATGAATACGGAGGAGCTATGCTCCTCCGTATTTTATTTGAGTCAGGTTTTACGCGGCTTTGACGTCGCTAATCGGGTACCAGGCCGAAGCGCGCCTCAGCGCCTGATTCACATTCTGGATGTTCTTCACGCCTTCTGTCTCAAGCCACTCTCGAAATGCTGCCAAGCCTTTTTCGGCAAAGATGGGAACGCCATCGGCCCACGTCGCACGACCGCATAGAACGCCGTTGTACTTCACTCCGCTCTCGGCAACGAGTTCGAGGGTTTCTGAGAACTCGGCGTTGCTCACACCAGCAGAGAGGTAGATATAGGGCAGATCCGTACACTGGGCCGACTTGCGGAACAACTGCATTGCTTCAGCCCTGGTATATGCCCGCTCTCCCTTGAAGCTGCGAGTGCCTTCGACGAACTTCATGTTCACCGGCACTTCGAGCTTCAGTACATCGACGTTGTAGCGCGGCTTACTAAATTCGCGCATGTAGGCCTGTACTATCTCAGGCTTTCGCTTCGCGTACTCAAGACTCTTCTCGTCGAGACCTTCTTCGTAACCGATGATCTCAAGGAAGAACGGAATGTCGTTAGCGACGCATTCATCACCGATGCGCTCGACCCAGGCATGCTTGTGCTCGTTGATGTGCTTGGGATCGCTTGGCGCGTAGTAAAGAAGTATCTTGACGCAATCAGCACCAGCTTCCTTGAGCCGTCTCGCACTCCAAAGATCGAGCAGGTCGGGCAGCCGCCCGGGGACCTGCTTGTCGTAGCCAGTCTTTTCGTAAGCCAAAAGCAGGCCGCTATTTTTGTTGCGCGCTTTGGCAGCAGGCAATCCCCACTCTGGATCCAGCAAAATAGCACTCGCGTAGCGTGTCAGCACTTCGCTGACGGCGACCTTGAAATCAATCAAGTCCTGATCTGTTGCGTTCGGACCGAGTGCTTTCTTCAGAGAGCCCCGCTGGTCCATCGCAGCAGCAGCAATTACGCCACGCTCGTTGGAGACAGCCTGCATGCCAGCCATCTTTCCGGGAGTAAGTTTCACGTGTGCCTCCTGCAGCACTCTGATGCGAATAGCCGGAAGGAGGCAGCACGCGACTAAAGCTTCACTCCAGCGGCACCGAGCACTTCGCGCTGGCGGGAAACCAGCTCCGCAATTCCCTTCCGAGCCAAGGCCGTCATGGCGGACAGTTGGTCATCGCCGAAAGGCTCGTGCTCGGCCGTGGCCTGAACTTCAATGAACTTGTTTGAGCCTGTGAGAACAAAATTCATATCGACTTCGGCTCGCGAATCTTCTTCGTAGGCGAGGTCGAGCATGGGTTCGCCATCCACAATTCCGACGCTGATGGCTGCTACCGTGTCCTTGATTGGAAGCTGCTTGAGAGTTCCTGCGTCCACGAGTTTCTGCATGGCTAACGTCATCGCGATGAAGCCTCCCGTAATGGAGGCGGTGCGCGTTCCGCCGTCGGCCTGGATCACGTCGCAATCAATCCACAACGTGCGTTCTCCGAGTTTCGCAGTGTCAACGACGGCTCGCATGGACCGGCCGATGAGTCGCTGAATTTCGTGGGTCCGTCCGCCTTGCTTTCCTCGCGAAGCCTCGCGGGCAGTGCGGGTCAGAGTGGCGCGGGGAAGCATGCCGTACTCGCTGGTAACCCAGCCCTTGCCCTGGTTGCGCATCCATCCAGGGACGCTCTCCTCGATGGTAGCAGTGCAGATGACCCGCGTATTTCCTACTTCAATAAGGCATGAACCCTCGGCGGTGCGAATGAATTCAGGGGCCAGTTTCAACTCGCGCATCTGGTCGAGCGAGCGATTATCAGAACGAAAAATCATGATGAGTTCCTTGCTGCCGCAGGCATCTTTGCCCGGGCTGAGTAGGGTGTTCAGTGTCCGGAATCGAGGTCGGCACGCTCAACGCAGTCGGCGGGAAATCCGAGGAAGACAGGAGCGTGCTTATGGAACTTCTCGACCGAATCGGTCACGAAAAATTTGTAACTCGGTGTACCGGCCTTGAGGTCGTGTCCTGCCAAATACTGCAACACGGCGCAGGCAGTGGCCTCGGCTGAATCGACGATTGAGATGCGCTGCGGAACGACGCGTCGCAGCATGGGGCGCAGGAGTGGATAGTGCGTGCAGCCAAGAACGAGAACATCGACATTTGTCGATGCAGTGCGCAAAGCCTCGATTGTATAAATGCGTGCGACCTGCTCGGTGACAGGATTTTCCGTCCATCCTTCCTCCACGAGAGGCACAAGGAGTGGACAGGGCTTTTCAAATGTCGCGAAGCCGCGGCGAGCAAGCGCTCGCTGATAAGCGTGACTTGTGCAAGTCGCTTCTGTGGCATAGACAAGAGCTTCGCGGCTCTTCGAAACAGCGGCGGCAGCGTCAGCGCCGGGTTCGATCACTCCGACGACCGGCACGGAAACGGCGGACTTGATGTCGTAAAGGGCCAAAGCCGATGCCGTGTTGCAGCCGATAACGAGGAGATCGATACCTCGCGCAGCCAGGAATTTGGCGGCCAAAGACGAATAGCGCGCGACGAACTGCTGCGATTTGGTTCCGTAGGGAAGGCGGGCCGTGTCGCCAAAAAACAGGTAGTCAGCGTTGGGGACCATTCGCGCGATGGCGCGCAGGACGGTCAACCCGCCAACGCCAGAGTCAAAAACTCCGATGGTAGGTCGATGGGTTTGCGATGTCACTTCACTCAATGTAGCGCAAACTGCCGCAGGAGTGGAAACGTAAGGACGAAGGTGAAGAGTTGGCACCCACCTCAGCTAGCGACAGCAGAGGTGGGGCACTAGCTCGATCTTAGCGGCCGTAATACTTGGCATTGCGCTCGGCGAAGTGTTTCCACTTATCGGGAAGATCGTCGATGGCGAATATGGCCGAGACGGGGCAGACCGGGACACAGGCTCCGCAGTCGATGCACTCGACAGGGTCAATGTAAAGCATCTCTTCGTTAGCGTGTGCGGCTTCGTCCTTCTTTGGGTGGATGCAATCCACTGGACATGCATCCACGCAGGCGGTGTCCTTCGTTCCAATGCACGGTTCTGCGATTACGTAAGCCATGAATCTGCTGTCCTTTGCTTAATAGTCAATTCGAACCACTGATTGTAGCAAAACAGCAGAATACGTGCTGTGGAGAACCTGAGAGCTTCGCTAGCCCTCTAGAGCGTTGACGGGAGGTATGTCGTCAGTACGCCCTTCGAAAATCGCCCGAAAATTCTCCAAGAGCTCAGGGTGAATTAGAGAATTCGTAGCAACCGTCTCTCGGCTGTCGATGTTGAACGGCGAACCATCGAAGCGACTGACGGTACCTCCCGCTTCCCGCACAAGAAGGACTCCAGCAGCAGTGTCCCAGGCATTCAATTTGAATTCCCAGAAGCCGTCGTAACGACCAGAAGCTACGTTTGCTAAATCGAGTGCAGCGGAGCCCGCACGACGTACACCATGTGAGCGCAACGTCAGCTGGTGGTAAAAGTGAATGTTCGGATTCTTGTGGCGCTTGAAACTGGGAAAGCCTGTACCGAGGATCGATTCCGACAATGTCTTGGTGCTCGACACATGCATGGGATGACCGTTAAGAGTGGCTCCACTTCCCTGCTCAGCCGCGAAGAGTTCATCGCGAGTGGGATCGTAGATCACTCCCGCGATGAGTCGGCCTTGATACTCGAGACCCATTGAAACGCAGAACACAGGATAGCCGTGAGCGAAGTTCGTTGTGCCGTCCAGCGGATCTACATACCATCGGAAATCGCCACCATGCGTGTCGCGTGTACCCTCTTCGCCAACGATGTCGTGCTCAGGCCAGGCTGCGCGCAAGCGTGAAACGATGAACTTCTCGCTGGCACGATCGGCCTCGGTGACCAGATCGACGTCGCCCTTGTACTCAAATCCGATGCGCCGCTCGAAATAGGGCAGGAGGAGCTTTCCTGCCTCGCGCGCAATGGCCGTGGTTTGCGAAAGAAAACCGGATGTAGCAGAAACCGTCATTGTTACTCGTCTTCTGCCCGTTGCGGGGTCAGCGGAGCCGAATGGGATGATGCGGCGGGCTTTGTGCGACGTGGGCGCACAGGCTTGATCTCTCCTTCGGCGATGTACATGATCTCGGATTTGAAGATGAACAGGTTCGGAGCACCTTCCCGCGTGAGGCGAAGCATGTTGCGATCGTAGTATTCGATCCAGCCGCGAACGATTTCTCCTCCCTGCAACTTGATGCTGACAAGTTTCTGCTTTTCGCCGAGTGCTTTGAGGTACGCGGCTTCTTCAAAGGTCTCTTCTGGAGGAGGGGTCTTTCCCTTGTTGGTTGGACGAATGGGCATGAGGTGATTTTACCGGATTCGTTTGAGGACGGACGAAAAAAGGGGCGGCCACGAAGGCCGCCCGAGAGCATGGATAGGCAATCCCGCTTAGAAGGTGATGCGGGCATTCAACTGGACGATACGGCCCGAAGCCACTCCAGCGAATGAACCGAAGGGGCTGGTCGGAGGCGAAACCGTGTTGACGATGGCTCCAGCACCCTGTGCTCCCGTGCCGAACGAGATGTCGTTCTGCGGATTGCCGAAGTTGGGGTGATTGAGAACATTGAACGCGTTGAGTCCGACACCGAAGCGAAGAGTCTCGGCGATCTTGAAGGTCTTCGAGATGCTGATATCAGTGTCGAAGTAACGAGGACCACGGTTCTGGTTACGCCGCTGGTTGCTGGCAACGCCTACACTCGGATCTGCGGACGGGGTTCCGCCCGAGAATTCGTTGTTGGGATCAGAAGTTGCCGCGACATACGGACCTAGGTCAGTGGCTGGGTTAAAGCACTGGTTGCTACGGGGCGACGCCGCACCGCAGCTAATCGGACCATTGGGCAGATCCACCAGTAGGAATCCGCCGTAGTTCCGGATAGTGGTGGAGAGACCGCTGTCATAAATCGAGAACGGCAGCCCAGTCCGGAAGAAGAAGGTGTTGGAGAGTGTCCAGCCACCAAACGCACTGTCGAGGAACCCACGATTGAACTTCCATCCCGGCGTCCAGGTGTAGTTGGCCTGAAGGAAGTGTCGAACATCGTAATCGGCGTTGCCATGGTTCTGGCACCGCAGGCAGTTGGGATCGATCTGCGTGATGATGGAGTCATTTACGCTGAATGGGTTTACGCCGCCGTTTGAAACATCATCGGTGGCATGGCTCCACGTATAGGCAACTGCCATTTGGAACGTGGAGTAACGACGCTGCATGCTGACCGTGACTCCGTTGTAGTCGGAAACGCCCGTATTGGAATACTGTTGCACAGTACCGAAACGACCATCAATTGGAGATTGACGTGAACTAAGAGGACCCTGTGCAGTCGGGAATCCTCTTACACCGGAATCTTCGCCAGTGACCTGATTGAAGCACCGGCTCGCGGGGCAGAATGCGTTCAAACCGGGATTGTTCACAATGATGTCGCGGCCGTGATTCCCGTTGTAATTGATGGAGACCGATGTCTTCGGACCGAATCCCTGCTGGAGTTCCAAGTTGTACTTGAGAAACTTCGGATTAGTGAACCGACGAGTCGGCACATTGAGGTTGGGGAATGTTGCGACGGCACCCGCAGCAGTCTCTGCTGCTACTAGATTAGCCGCAGTTCCCCCAGTGTTGTAGATGTTGACCAAAGCAGCGTTGGCTGCGGTCGCGGCAGCCTGTGAGCTATCCGGAACGTTCGGAGCAGCCGAGAGGCCGAGCACCGTGAACGAATTCTGAGTTGGAACGTTGCGCGAGAAGAACTCTGCCAGCACGCCGGGGGAGATATCGGCAAAGAAGCCGATGCCGCCGCGCAGCACTGTGCGCCCGCTAGCGGAAGGAGTGAAGGCGAAGCCAAAACGTGGCTGCCAAGCCACAGGTTCGAGTTCGTGGAAGGTGTTGCCCTGACCGGCAACGACGGCCTGGTTGTATGGGATAGCTGCATCGTGGGGCAGGCGACTGAACTCCACTGGCGGAATGGAGATGCAATGTGTGGAGCAGTAAGGATTGGAGTTGTGGTCCCCGCGCACGGCCAGTGTGAGAGACAAGCGAGGAGTGACTTTCCACTGATCCTGGATGTAGAAGCCAAGGCTGTCAATCACGAACGGCTGCGAGGGCCGCGACGAGAAACGCTGCTGATAGAAATCCCAAACGCCCGAGGAGAAACTATCTTCATCCAGCAGCTGTACCAACGGGAAAACAGCACGCGCCGAGTAGAAGAAGTCAGTCACGTTGTTGTGACGCCAGTTGACCCCGACTTTGAAGCTGTGATTGCCGCGGGTAAACGAGAAGTCATCGACGATCTGCGCCTGACCGACGTTACGGCCCTGCGGGAATGCATAGTTCTCACCACCGAGCGGAGTGAAAGGCCCTGCGGGGAACATGGCATATGGGAACGCTGCCAGCGCGGCCGCCTGATTCACAGGCTTGAAGATCGCGCTGTAATAGGCTCCCGAAAGGATGAACTGGTTCACCGATGCATTAGCGAACGAGTGCGTCCAGTTAGCTTGCCCCGAGTAAGAGGGCTGATTGCTCTCGGCGTTGAAAACGGGGTTGATCGGGTCGGTAAAGGTTGGCTGCAGGCCATGATCAGTCTTAAACCGGAAGAACACGCGATCAACGGCCGTGAACTGGTGATCTACGCGACCTACCAAGGTCCATTCATGCGCGCTGTTGGTAACAGCATTGCGGAAGTTTGCAACGTTAGGGTCGGTAGGATCGACGACGGCGTTCTGCGCTCCCGGCGCGCTGTTCCACAGATTGAACATCTGCTGATAGAACGCTTCCTGACCGGAACCGGCCAAGTTGGCGAGCGTTTGCGCTTGGTATGCAGGGCTCGGAATCGCAACGCGGTTGCTGGTCGGGAGGGTGTACTTGATGCCTTCCGTGTTGACGAAGAAGAAGGTCTTGTCTCTCCAGATTGGGCCACCAACAGAAGCCGCCCACTGGTGATCGTGAGTATTGGGCGCGCGACCCTCAGTGTCGAACCAGTCTCGAGCGTTGATGGCGGCTCCAGACCAGTTGTAGACGGCATTGCCATGGAAGTGGTTAGTGCCGGACTTGGTGGCGTAGTTAATCTGCGCGCCAGCATTGCGTCCGAATTCACCGGTGTAACCGTTGGTGGTGACAGTGGCTTCGGCCAGTTCGTTGGAACCGATGCTGAGGTTGCTGGCACCCGAGTTGTTCAAGTTGAGATACGGGTCCATCTCATCATTACCATTGACCGTGAAAAGGTTGGCAGTGGCGGGCATGCCGTTGGAGACGAAGTTGCCGTAGCCGCCACCCGAAGAAGTATTGGCCTGGATGCCAGGGGCAAGTTCGGCAATTGTTGTGATGTCACCGCCCGGCATGGGCGAGGCATCGATCTGCGCGGTGTTGAAGCTGGTCTGGGTGTTGCCGTTGTCGGACTGTACAAGAGGCGTTTCGGCAGTTACTTCAACAGTTTGCGAGGCCGTACCCACGGTGAGCTTGATGTCAGCACGTGTGACTTGGCCTACAGCGACGAAAGCACCTTGATTCACGGTTCCGAAGCCAGATTGATTAACAGTGACGGTGTACCGGCCGGGATTCAACAGGGGGAAACGATACACACCGGCTGAGTTGGTGACGCCGTCCTTTGTGGCTCCGGTGTCATTGTTTTTGATGGTGACCTTGGCACCGGGCACGACCGCACCACTGGGGTCGGTGACGGTACCTGTAATGTCGCCAGAGACAATTGACTGGGCCAAGGCTCCGGCAGCGAGGCAGACAATCAGCGCCAGCACCAAGGAGCATTTGGTTAGAAACGAACTTTCTCGTGTCATGGGTTCCTCTACCCTGGCATGACAAGTGTCATGTCGTAACGCCATCAATGCGCCGTCGGCGAAGTTTGAGTTCACTTCGCTACGCGAATGCTGGGACACTCGCGGCGCACGCTATGAAGTCGGAGGAAAACAACCGAACTGCCCTGATTCAGAGCTGCCCAGGTACGGTGTCTCCCACTGGAAACTGCCCGACTGAAGGCGGACTTTCGAGGAACGGCAAAACGGCGCACAGGCCGCGAACTCCACACACTCTTGCCATCAACAAATGGGAATCAGTTGGTGGCTGTTCAACCACACGAGAGGAGCACGCAGGTCTCCAAAGTGTTCGGCCGGGGGCACAGGGCCAAACGGGATATGTGAGACTCTGAATGTGGATTGCAAATATGAGATTTTGAAATTTTGGATTCAGTGACTCTCGAAGTTGGAATACGAAAATCGGGGAGCATGAAGCTCCCCGACGGAGGAAAACAGGTGGCTTAGTTAGAACACGAGTTGCAGACTGAACTCCATCTGGCGCGGCGAACCAATTGTATTTACACCAGTTCCGAGGCCCGCACGAGGATGCGAAGGATCTTTCTTCGGAGTTCCGTTAATCGAGCCGGGAGATCCATCCACCGCGCCGGTGAGGGCCAAGCCCGGCGCAACGGTTGTCACGTCATAGTTGACGAAGTTGAAGAGGTTGTAGGCAGCCACCGACGGCGTCAGCTTCAGGTTTTCGCGCAGTCGAATCGGGTAACCGAATTTCAAATCAAACGTCTTCAGCCAGCCCATATTCGCCTGATCGGCGGGAGCGAGAGGCAATGGAGCAATGGTCGCGCCCAATGCAGCCATCTGACCCTCTGTAAGCAAACCGGAGTTCACCAGTGTCGCACCAGCAGGGGTGAGTTTGCCGCCATAGTTAGCATTGAAGCGGTTGATCAGGCTATTGATCTGGTTTCCTTTGTACTTGCGGCCGAAATCACCGATATTTGCACCAGGCACGATCTGGCCCGTGGAAACATCGTTGGCAGGCAGCGTGTTTCCATCACCCTGAACGTCCGTGTAGAAGATTTCTCCCAAATTCTCTCCAGTGACCAGCGTTGGAGTCTGCGGCAGTGGCGAGAAGAAGTGTCCGATGAAGCTGATGCGCGGGCCTTTTGGAAGGTCCATGAACGTGCCGAACGAGATCTGGCCCGTGCGGTCAAGCGAGTTTGGACCGAAATACCTGCCCGGGTTTGCATAGCTATAAGCGTTGTTCACGAAGTCCTGATCAACCGTCATGCTGTTGAAGCGGGACAGCGAGAATGACACCTGGGAGGTAAAGCGCTCAATTCCGCGCATCGGCTTGTCAATTCGATTTGTGAGCTTCAGTTGCAGCGCGGTGTAGACGGAGCGGCCAATCGGGAACAGCATCGGATTGGTGCCGACATTGGGGTTGATACCACCGAAGGCATAGGGCTGAGAAAGTCCGCCCAGATACCACGGCAAACCACCGCCCACGTCGAGGCCGGAGCCAAGACCATTAGCAGCGAAGTCTTCCATGGTCAATCCGCAGGCGGTGATTGCCGCGTCGACAGTCGCTCCGCAACCCGCAATGGTCGTGTTAATTGCAGCCTGCGCCGCAGCTCGGTTGAAGTAGCGCACGTCACCCACATGGTTCGTGTCTACACCAAGCAGATAACGCAAACCTACGTTGCGGATCAAATCAGCACTGACTACTGTTCCCTTTCCCATCTGGTGCTGAATGCCGAGGTTCATCTGCCACGAATGCGGCGTTTTGTAGTTGGGGGCGATCAACGACGCGCTAGTGCCGCTGCTCAGGTTGGCACCGACGAATGCACCGTTGGCCTGTGCACCTCCCGCCGCGGTCAAGCTCTGGAAGTAGCTAGCCAGTGCAGCCACTCCAGCCATGTTCGTGCCAATGTTCCCGTTGCACAGGTTCGCGATTGGGAAGTTGGTAGTTCCGTTGTATGGGAAGCTGGTGATGATACCGCCCGGAACAGTAAGGTTTCCTGACGGGCAAATCGGGATTACCTGATTGAACAGTCCCGCAGCGAGGCGCACAGGACGGTCGAAGAGCACGTTGTTGAACACCGCGTTCTCGTAGTACAGCCCACCACCACCGCGGATCACAGTCTTGCCGTTTCCACCTGGGTTCCACGCAAAGCCGATCTGGGGACCGAAGTTGGAATTCGGCTGATTGACTCGGCCACCATAGGCTCCGCCAAACAGATCGAGCACTCGTTGGCTGCCCGTGCACGGAGCAGAGCCTAGCGCAGACGTCGCAGTAGTTACGACATCGCCTGGAACCTGACTGCAGGTGATCGGAGGCAAATCGCTGTCCTGACGTCCCGTGTCACGAGAGTAGCGCACACCAAAAGTTAGAGTCAGGGTTGGGCGAATCTTCCAAGTATCGCCAACATAGAAGCCAATACGGTTGTCGAACTGGCCGCCGCCCGGAAGGTTGAAGTCGGGACGCTCGGTCGAGAAACCTTGCCCGTTGCCCAACACGATTTGGCTTACGGCATAGTTCAGAGGATTTGCGGCTCCGCCAGGAAATGGGCCGCCACTCGCTGCTGCTTGCGCGTCGGAGTTGAAGCTGGAGGCGCGCAGTTCGGGCCACTGATAGAACGACGCATAACCACCGCCCACGATGTGGTTGTAGTCGACGCCGAAGCGAATCAGGTGCGCTCCCCGCAGATACGAGCCGTCGTACTTGATCTGATTGTTTTCTTGGAACGTAGCCTGCGGCGCCAAGCGCGACGGACCGAACCGATACTGACTGGAAGCGCTACCGATTCGAATCGCAACCGGCAAATTACCTGCCGGATCAAACACGCCACCGCCGATTACGGCATCGGCAATATGGTTCTGGAACTTCTGGTATCCGTAGCGAACGGAGTGAGTGAACTTGCCCGTAGACCAGTCAAGTCCCAAGCCATGAGAAGGCGTGTTATTGCGGTTGGCGAATGGCTGGAAAGTCGAACCATAAGCCGCAATGTCACCATTCCAGTTGTAGTTGAAACGATAGAAGATCTTCATTCCCTTCGGGCCGTTGTAGTCGAGTTTGCCAAGAAGGGTGGTGTCCTTGAATGGTGAACTATAACCCGGGGGAATGGTCGTGAAAGGCGCCGAAACTACTATGGGGACGAGCGTCGATTGCTTTACACGCTCAGCGTTGAGGAACCAGAACAGCTTGTCTTTTACGAACCTGCCGCCGAGGTTGCCACCAAACTGGTTACGCTGGAAGTAGTTGTCCTGCCCGCCGGGGAAGTTGGCAATGCCAGCTCTCTTATCGCGGAAGTTGTAGAAGCCTTCGCCATGCACGTTGTTCGTGCCCGTCTTGGTTACGACGTTCACCGCGCCCGAAGAGGTCAATTCGGTCGAAAGATCGAGGGTCGATTGGCTCAACTGAAACTCGGAGATCGCTCCGGCGGACACGTTCTGGGTCGTTGTGCCCACCGTCTCGTCGGAGATGTCGATGCCATCGACCTCGATGCGGGCAGTACGCCCTGCGCGCCCACCGAACGAAATCGAGGAGAATCCGTTCTTCGTGGGGTCGAAGTTACCGCCGTCCTGAATCTGAACACCTGGCTCCAACTGTGCAAGGTCGAGGAAGTTGCGCCCGCCGACAGGCAAATTTTCAATCTGGGTTGAAGTCAACACACCTTGCACTGTTGGTTGCTCGGTATTGACGGCGACAGTTTCGCCCGTGACTTCTACTGTTTGTGTGCTGGAACCTACCGACATTTTGACGTTGCCGGACGCAGCAGATCCGACTGACACGATCACATTGACAACGGCCGTTGAGAAACTCGGCGCTTCGACGCGCACCTCATATCTACCGGAGGGAACTGGGCCGGAAGCATACGCACCGGTCGAAGAAGTCGTGCGCGCAACGCGAAGGCCTGTGGCAGTGTTTGTGATAAGGACCTTGGCGCCCGGAAGTACCGCACCAGAAGGGTCAGTGACTGTACCTTGAATGCTTCCTGTCGAAACCGTGGCTTGCGAGAAAAGCAGCGACGAGCATCCGATGCAGATAACGAGACAAGCCATTATCGCGAAAACGGGTGATCGCGGTGTGACGAACGAAATACTACGCCCACTGACTGACATACGAATCTCCTGAACGGTCGAGCGAACATGGTGAATTCGATTGATTTTTCAGGAGAACAGTAACGGCACTGCACAGGCGAGAGCTGCTCAATTCACCGTCTCCCACAGAACGACTCGAAACGGGCCAGCCGAAACGAGCTACCAAGGGAGAGGTGAAATAGATTCAATCTGCATTGGTTCCGAGCATTCTGAAACGCCAGCCTCGTTTGTCTGAGCTTGGGCGGGCTTGTCGGCTTTAGAGCACGCCGATATCCAAACACTCAGTCGTAGTTTTCAGGCAGAATTTGACGCAAACGCCCAGAATGTCAGCAATTGAATATCAAAAACTGGAAATCCAGAAACTCTCGCTTCGAAAATCCGAAGCCGAGACACTTCCGAAAAATAAACCGGGGAGCTTTTGGCTCCCCGGCAAGGTAGTGTTTCAGTTTAGAAGCTGTAACTAAGCTTCAAACGGAGCGTGCGTCCCCCCTGCCAATACAGCGGTTTGCCGTAGCGGCTGCTCAAGGCGATGCCATCCGAATTCAGCAAGGACTTCCAATTATAAGGTGACGTCAGAGCTGCATAGTCAAACGTGCTTGACGGCGTGAGGAAGAATCCCTGAGTGATGCTGTTGATCTGGGAGTAGTAGGCAACAGCTTTGCGCTGATTGAAAAGATTGCTAACGTTGGCGTTAAACACAACCTTTTTGCCTTCACCTACTTTGATCTCATGCGAAAGGCTGGCGTCAGTCTGGAGGAACTGATCCGTGCGACGGTTACGAACACCGGTCACGGTCAAATTACCAAACTGATCAGCGGTGATGTCAGCCCACTTTCCACGACCCTCGACGTACACAGGGAATCCGCCGTCAGAACCGCCATCACCCACATCGATGTAGGAGCTGAGAGGACTGCCGGAGAACCACTGCTGGAAGAGACCAAGAGTGGTTGTCTGAGTCTTCTTTCCCCAAGGCAACGAATAGTACCCGGAGAATTTGAAGGTGTGGGGACGATCTGTGGCGAGAGGACCGCTCGAGGACTTGCCGTACGAGTTGAGCTGGAAGTACGGCTCGTCGAACGCGCGGTTGTCATTGGGGTTATCACGGCCACCGAAACCACCATCGGCGAGATCCGTGTTCGTCAAGCCAGCGTAGTTGCCGCGGAACTTACTATAGGTGTAAGAGAAGAGCCCTTGCCAGCGCTCCGAAAATGCCTTATTCAGGCGGAACTCAACACCATCGTAGCTGCGGGCAGCTTTGACGTTCTGCTGGCAGGATGCGCAACCAGTGATGAACTTGTCAACACCATACCCAGGATTGCCCACGAAGAAGTTCTCGTTTCCGTCCGAATCGAGAACACCCATGTCCTCGATTACATTATCAATGCGACGGCGATCCCAGGTCACGTTCAAAGCCCAGCTCTTGGCAAGCTGATACTCGACACCAAAGGTGGACTCATGCTGACGATAAGGCTTGATGGCCGGGTCGACCAGTTCGAGAGCATTCTGACGTAAGTTGATGTTCTCGATGAAGCGGAGACCAGAAGGAACAACGCCACCCATGAAGGTTGCGTCTCCGGTTCCCGAGCAATAGTGACCATTCGTGGCATAGACAGGGACGATGGACGACAGATCGGGTGTGTCAAGTGCGTAGGCGCAATTGTGCCAGTAGGAACCGCCGAAGGAATCGCGAGCCAGATTCAGCTTCATCTGGTCGTAGAAGATTCCATAGCTTCCGAACACCTTCATCTTGCCTTTATTGGTCGGATCCCACGCTACACCGATACGAGGAGCAATCTTATCTCCAAAGCCGAAATCGATTACGTGAGCAGTATCGGTCGTGGAATAAGAAGGAAGGTATTCCTTATCCATACGAATACCAGCGTTGATGGTCAGGCCCTTCGCAATCTGCCAGGAGTCCTGTGCATACAGACCATGATTGTAGCTGCTGGCCTTGCCGGAGGTTGAGACATCACGAACAACGAGATACCCGTAGTTACCCGTGCAAACACCGGCGTTAGGGTTACCGGGATGGGCAGCGGCGTTTGCGGCGGCGATGGCAGCGCAATTCGCGGTTCCGGTCGCGCCCGCCGTCGTGTAGATCGCACCCGAACCGGCCCAGATGCGGGTGAGAGGACCATTGTATGCGTCCAACGTGTCATTGGAGAGGTGATTCAACTGGTACCCAAATTTGAAGTTATGGGTTCCCAACCAACCGCTCTTGTACCACGCCAAGTCTTGGTTGAACTGATCGTGCTTGTCCGCATCCCTCATAAAGATGTCCTGAACTGGTGCGGAGAAGGTTCCGGATGTCTTAGCTAACTGTGGAGCTACTGAACTGAGCGAATTGCCATTGAGGTCCGTTCCCTTAAGACCATTGGTGCGCCAATTGAAGATAGGACCAGAAGGCCAACCGCGGTCGGCATAGTTTGCGAAGTAGTGACCGAAGCGTGTCGTGGCAATCAGGGTTGGTTTGATCGTCCAGTCAACACCGAGATTCACGGTTTGGTTCGGGGCGACCCAACCGATGCTGTGTGTGAAATTCGTGATCGGGCTGGAAACATCTACATTGACCAGGCCATTTGCGGAATCAGCGTTTGGAAGGTTGGTTCCGCTGGAACGAGAGTACTGATACAACCACGAAGCGAATACACGAATGTTGCTGGTTACAAGAGCGTCAATGCGTGCAGTGGAGAAATACCGCTGGGAATCAGCAGTGAAGTCCTGGCGCCCTGAAATGCCGCCAAAATCAACCGTGCGGCGAGTTGACGTCACATACGGCGCAAATCCAGCGAAGAACCAAATGCGATCTTTGAGGATTGGACCAGCGATATTGCCGCCGGGCTGAAGATAGTTGAAGTGATCCTTCTTGTTGACGTAGATCTGGGAAGCCTGATCAAAGCGCCCCACTTGGCTTCCATTTGGATCCAAGCGAAGAGTATTCGAAGGATTGGCATCGAATTTATCCGACTCTAGCGAAGCGAAAAGGTCGCCGTGGAAGGCGTTTGCACCACGCTTCATGACGACATTGACGACGCCACCAAGCGAACCACCGTGTTCGGCTTCAATTCCGGAAGTCTTGACCTGAACTTCCTGAATGAATTCAAACGGCACGCTGGCGTTCGAAGAACCACCGGTGATGTTCTGGGTGTCCTGACCTTCTACGAGATAGGCATTCTCAGAGTCAGCACCACCGCCAATCTGATAGCCATTGGAGTTCTTGTTAGGCGCAGTTGAAGAAACGCTATGATCGGCCTGAAGAGGCTCATTGCGCGCTGCGGGGGCGAACTGAATTACCGACTGATAAGAGGTGCCGTGAGGAGCATCCGCAATAACATCCTCCGTGATATTTGTCTGGGCCTTAGTGACAGCAGTATCCACAAGCGGAGCGGCCGCACTTACCTCAATCACTTCTCCCTTATCGCCCAGTTTGAGGGCAAGGTCGAGCGTAGGCAGGCTTCCAACTTTGAGGGAAACGCCTTCGCGCTTCAGCTTCGCAAATCCTTGCGCAGTGACTGTGATCACATAGTCACCAGGGGGCAGGTTGGCAAAGCGGAAATAACCCACTGAGTTGGTTTCAGCTTTCTTTACCCCGATTAACCCCGGGCTAGAGATTTCGACGGTTGCATTAGCAATGACCGCATTGCTTGGGTCATGTACGGTGCCCTGCAGACCGGCTGTGGTTTCCTGGGCGAATAGAGCGATGGAGGTGAGCATGATGCCTGCGATTAGCAGCAAGCAGCTCAAGCGACGAAATCGTCCACTCATTTTGTTTTTTAGTCTCCTAAACGATGTCGAGGTGACATCTGTTCACACCAACCTAGGTTTGTGGCCTAAGTGAAATGAAAAAGCCGCGAGGAGTACTCGCAACCCTTCTAAAAGTCGCTCGTCCGAGAAATCCGGAAGGGCGAACAAAACAAACCTTTGAGGATGAAAAACTGCTGCCAGTTACGACTAAGTTGCGGATAACGTCTATAACTTCGGCCAACACCCGCATTCGGTTCTGTGATTAGGCATGCACGCCTAGTTCCAAACAGAAACTCTGCTAAGTGGCAGTAAAACAAGCGTTATCTAGGGTCTTACTCTGATGTGATTACAAAATCAGGGATGTTGGCCAGCTCAGATATGAATTCTGGAAGTACGATTCGTGAAACTACTCGATCTTGCTGTTGTAATAACCCGCCCGGTTTCGGACGTAGAGTTCCCGCTGGGCGCGCTTACGGGCATCGTTGGTGAGTTCAATGGAGATGCGACGAAACTCATTTCCTACCCGCTGGACGGGATAGTAGCCAAGCAAGTACTGCGTTCGCAGCTCATTACTGATCTGGTGGAAGGCTTCGTCGAGCTGGGAAAGGGAGGACGCATAATAGGACTTCCCTCCTGTGTCGCGCGACAACTGGATCAGAGCGTGCTCGCCCCCGATATCACGCCCAGCATCAGCTTCAATTGGGACCATGATGATGGAATAAATGATGGCCTCGGCGATCTGGGCCGCGCGCAGTGCTTCCTGATAATCGACCTTGCTCGTGGTGTCACCGCCATCGGTGATGAGGACGAGGACCTTGCGGCCATCACGATGCTCAAGAGATTCGGAGCTCAGAAAGACCGCATCGTAGAGTGCCGTCGCGGCTCCCGGATGCAGGCGGTCAAGAGCTGCGTCGAAACGGCGTGGCTCGTTGGTGAAAGGCAGTACCTCACTTACATAGGTTGAAAACTGATAGAGCGAAATGGAATCAACCGGCCGCAGCAGTGTGTGCGCGAATTTGCGAGCCGAAGCGATTTCCAACGGCAGATCTTTGCGTGTGCTCATGCTGGTGTCGATCGCCATAGCGATCGAGAGTGGCAGGCCGGACTCGCGTTCAAAAACAGAAAGCTTTTGCTCGAATCCGTCTTCAAAGATCCGAAAATCTTCTTTCTGAAGATTGGCATAAGGGGCGCCATTCTCATCAGCGACGCTCGCAAAGACGTTTACGAGTTTGACGTTGACCGAGATGGTTGGAGTGGATTCACCAGTCTGCGGCGCACGCCGAACCGGCGGGCGAGGAACCTGTGTGGCGTTGGAAGAGGGTTGCTCGGAACCTGCTCTGGAGGAATTGGGGGTGTCCTGCGCAAATGCAGGCGCGAGGAAGAGCCAAAGCAGCAGCGGTGCGAGTCGTCGGAGCATCCGTAGCCAATTATAAGGAAAGTTACATTGTCGAGATTCAGAAGTTGGTGAGCACCCGAGGCCCAATAGGAATGGCCGTCACCATCGGACCAGCATCTTCTAAACCCGTATTTCCGGAGGGAACGGCTCACCATCCGACCAGACGGCTCCGTCCTCAAAGAACTCCTTCTTCCACACAGGGACAGTCTTCTTCAGTGAGTCGATCAACCAGCGGCACGCGTCGAAAGCTGCCCCACGATGGGCGCTGGCGACAGCGATGATCACGCTCGACTCACTAATTTCAAGACGTCCGACACGGTGAACGATTCGGACATCACGGATAGCGAAGTGAGAAAGCGCCTCCGACGCCAGTCTTTCCATCTCCGAAACGGCCATGGCGGGATACGAGTCGTATTCAAGGTAAAGCGTGCGACGACCACGGGTCTGATTGCGCACAATGCCATCGAAGATGCACACAGCGCCGTCTTCGCCCTGTTTGAGTCCCGATACAAGTGCTGCGGAATCGATGAGATCGCGCTGCAGGCAGGTGTGGGAGGAAGTGAGCGGAAGTTTTGGCTCCGGCATTCCTCCGCTGACGGGAGGCAAAAGTGCCACCTCGTCTCCGGCAGATAACTGCGTCGTACTCGACGCAAAAGACTGATTGACCGCGATGGCCACCGCTCCATTGTAGGGAGCCAATGCGGGATGATCGGCAAGAAGCGATTTCCAGAGATCACCAACGGTGGCGGAGTCGGGTAGCTCGGCTACGCTCTCGGCAGCAACGATATCGCGCAGGCGTCCGAAGCAAAGAACTCTGATTTGCATGATGAAAAAGATAGCAAGACCAGCGCGACAGCAGAAGCAAAATCAACTGCCCCATCCAGAACACAATTCAGGATGGGGCGAGCATGTTCTTGATTGCTAAGATTTAGCGCTCGAGTGCAGGCGCAGGCTTCTTAAAGCCGATTCCGTCATAGCAGTTGGCAGCCGACGCAACACTGACAGCGGCATTGGCAGTAACTCCGGAGTACATCGCAGTGACGACATACGGAGACGTTATTGCGTAGCTATAGGTCTTACCGTCAGCATTGAGCTTGCTCATCCAGGTGCACGCGGGAATGACCGTCGTCTGCAAGATGCCCGACTTGTTCACAACAAGCGCATCCGCCGGGGCATTTGGATCAGCTGAGGGACTGATCGCGTAGACGACCTTGGTCGTGATGTCCTCGGTCTTCGTATTTGAATAGTGGGCCGTGACAGTGAGGGGCAGCGATGAGCTGATTCCTTCTACATTGGGCTGGGTTGGAGAGATCGTAATCGACTGCAATTCATAGGTTTGGCCGCAACTCGCGAAGAACAGCATCACAACACAGACCAACAGCACAACTGGTAACCGGCGCACCATGGTGAATCTCCTAATGATGAATAGGTTCATCTTCGCAACAGAGATTCTGGAATACAAGGCAATTCTGGTTTGCGATTTTGGTACACCATCACGCGAAGCTTTAGGGCACGGCCAGGTGGAACATGGCTTTGTCTCATGGGCAACACCGTGCGGCGCGCGACACGCAAAAGGCCAGTCCGAAAGGGACTGGCCTCTGACGGTTGAGTCGCCGCTGTTACTTTTCAGCGTCGGCGAGGACTTGCTCACGGGTCTCGGCGTCTTCGCGGGCCTCGGCAGGACTTTGCGGAAGGGCTATGTCGAGCACCTCTTCTATGCTGGAGACGTAGTGGACACTAACGCCTTCCATCTGTTCCGGCAAAACGTCCTCTTCCACGTTCTGCTGGTTTTCAGCCGGGAAGATGATGTCCTTCACTCCAGCTCGCTTGGCGGCAAGGAACTTTTCTTTGACGCCGCCAATCGGCAGGACGTTGCCGCTAAGTGTGATCTCGCCGGTCATCGCCATCTGCGGCCGCACTTGCTTATCTGCTAGCAGTGAGACAAGTGCAGTAACGATGGTGACACCAGCCGACGGACCATCCTTTGGGATAGCTCCGGCCGGGACGTGGATGTGAAGGTCATTCTTCGTGAAGACCTCATCATCGATGCCCAACTGCGAAGCGTGCGCTCGCACCCAACTGAAGGCCGCCTGCATGGACTCGCGCATGACTTCCTGGATCTGTCCGGTGATGCGGAAGTCGCCCTTCCCTTTCATCTTCATCGCCTCGATGAAGAGGATGTCGCCTCCAGTGGGCGTCCAAGCCAGGCCGACGACAACGCCGGGGTGCTTGGTGCGGGCCGCGATCTCGGTATCGACGCGGACCTTAATGCCACCGAGCATTTCCTGAACGACTTCGCGGGTGACCACCAGCTTTTCGGTCTTGCCCTCGACGATGCGGCGCGCCTGCTTGCGGCAGATGGTGCCGATCTGACGTTCGAGGCTGCGGACACCGGCTTCACGCGTGTAATGCCGAATGATGTAGCTGACGGCATCGGACGTGAACTCGATCTGCTCGGGCGTGAGTCCGTTCTCCTCCGACTGGCGCTTGATGAGGTACTGATAGACGATGTGCTGCTTATCTTCCTCGGTGTAGCCGTGGAGGTCGATGATCTCCATGCGGTCGCGCAAGGGGTCGGGAATGGTGTCGAGTTGATTGGCCGTGGTGATGAACAGCACCTTGGACAAATCAAACGTCACGTCCAGATAGTTGTCGCGGAAGCTGAAGTTCTGCTCGGGATCGAGTGCTTCGAGCAGGGCCGCCGTGGGATCGCCACGGTAGTCGCGTCCGACCTTGTCGATTTCATCGAGCATGTACACCGGATCGTTGCTTTCGGCACGACGGATGCCCTGGATGATTTGTCCGGGCATAGCTCCGATGTAGGTGCGGCGGTGACCGCGAATTTCAGCTTCATCGTGCACGCCACCAAGGGACATGCGGACAAACTTGCGTCCCAGGGCACGGGCGATGGACTTGCCAAGCGAGGTCTTGCCGACACCCGGAGGTCCGAAGAAGCAGAGGATTGGCCCCTTCATCTTGGGATTGAGACGGCGCACGGATAGATAGTCGAGGATGCGATCCTTGACCTTCTGCAAGTCGTAGTGATCTTCATCGAGGATCACCTTGGCCTTGGTGATATCGACCTCGGCACCGCTGGACTTAGTCCACGGCAGAACCACGAGCCACTCGAGGTAATTGCGAGTGACCGAATAGTCGGCGGCCATAGGGGACATGCGCGAGAGGCGATTCAACTCCTTCATTGCCTCTTTCTTCACGTCCTCAGGCATGCCGCTCTTTTCGATCTTCTCCTTGAACTCCTCGACATCGCGGGTGGTGTCGTCCTGTTCGCCCAGTTCCTTCTGAATCGCTTTCAACTGTTCGCGTAGGTAGTATTCGCGCTGGGTCTGCTGAACACGATCCTGTACTTCGCTCTGGATCTTGTTGCGAAGCTGCTGGACTTCGAGTTCCTTCGCGAGATGCTGATTAATCTTGTCGAGTCGCGTCCGGACGTCATACGTTTCCAGCACGTCCTGCTTGTCGCGTGTGGAGAGCGAAGGCAGCGAGCTGGCGACAAAATCCACCAGGCGGCCCGGCTCCTCTATGTTCATTGCGACGGTTGACAGTTCATCTGACAACGTCGGCGATCCGGCGACAATCTGCTGAAACAGGTTGAGAATATTTCGCTGTAATGCCTCGACCTCGGCATTCATCTCGGGAAGCGTTTCGGCCACGGTTGCGACCGAAGCTTTCATAAACGGCGCCAGTTGGGTGTACTCCACAACATTGACGCGCTCCAAACCTTCGGCGAATACGAACAGGCTCTGGTTTGGCATTTTGACCACCTTGTGCACGGTGGCCAGGGTCCCGATGGGATAGAGATCGACGGGCTGCGGAGCATCTATGCGCGCTTCACGCTGAGCGATCACGACGATCGTCTTGTCCTCACCGAGAGAATTTATAAGTTGCACCGAACTTTCCCGTCCCACTGTCAGCGGGAGAACGGCATGCGGAAACAGAACCGTATCTCGCACCGGCAAAACCGGGAGGTCGCGCACGGTAGGGATAAGTTCAGGGTTGCGCGTTTCGTTCGCCATCTAATCTCCTTGAGTCAATCGTACTCAACTTTGATGACTATAGTACAAGAAAAGATTCTGATTTGCCTAAGCTGATGGAATGCAAACACTTATTGGGCTTTTGGCTGAAATCAGGGTCAGAATTGCTATCTTTCTCTCCCCGCTGTGCTGACGATAATTGCCATAAATAGGATGAAAAATTCACGAGTGTGAGCTTCAAGCGGGGGATTGTAGTCCCTGAACAGGCCGATAGCAACTGCGCCCCAAGCAAAGCAGTGCGAATTGTGCCCTGGTTGGCCCTGCACAAGGGCAATCCGAACGCGCTACTACCGATTAGCGCCAACCTCTATGTCCGTCGTTGCACCCAATTTCTTGAGTTACCGGTGATAGAGGCCGGTGAAACCGAAAACTTGGGGGCCGAGGTTACAAACATGCTTTGGACACTGTTTGTCGTACTGCTAGTGCTTTGGCTGCTCGGCGTGGTCAGCAGCTACACCTTGGGTGGTTTTATTCACATTCTGCTGGTGCTGGCAGTCGTGGCACTGGTGTTCCAGCTGATCTCTGGACGAAGGACGGTAGTTTAGCCGCGATCTGATACGCCGAAATCGAGTCAAGAACGCCAGGAGGAAACATGGATAAGGACCGTATCGAAGGCAAGATAGACGACGTGAAAGGTAGAGTCAAGCGCCAGGTTGGCGAATGGACTGGGGATGAGAAAGCCCAGTCTGAGGGAACCGCAGATCAGGCCAAGGGCAAGATTCAGAACGCTTGGGGGAAGGTCAAAGACGCCGGACGCGATGTACTGGATCGCAACAGTGAAGGCGAACACACTGACCGCGACGAAAAAGATCCTGCCGCTTAGTGGCACTTTCGGTATCGACCTCTCAGAGATTCGCTAGAGCAAAAGGGTTCCGGACTGCGTGGCCATCCGGGGCCCTTTTTCTTTTGTCTCGTGAGTTCTATCCCGCTGTTCTCTAATTCGGCCGCAATCGCACGCAATGACCCGTCTCAAATAAGAGAATTGGTGGACTGAGTAGGAGCCGCTATAATTCGCGCATCGTGCGCACAGGGCTCGTAATCAGCGTTGTTCTCTGTCTGTTGCTACTGGGTGTGGCTTCGATACGAGCGTCTGCGACAGAGCCGGACGCGGTCACGCAGTTTGCAACCCGCATTGTTGCGGCGGGCGGACAAGGGACGGCTCGGCTGCGGCTGAAAAATGCCTCCTCAGCAACGCCTGAGCAGTTCGCAGCCTGGAGCAGAACTCTGGAGCGAAACCTCTCGCAGGCGGGCGTACGCATCCGGCGTGCTCAGGACAGCGGGAGCTATGAGATTCGCGCAGTGCTGAGCGAGAACGCCCGCGGGCTCGTGTATGTGGCAGAGATCGAGCAGGGCTCCGAAACCAATGAGGTGATCGTCGAAGCCAGACGCGCCAGCGTCGTGCAAAGCACTTCGGCAATGTCATTGCATCGCACGCTGTTGATCGCGAGACCCGACCCGGTGCTTGATGCGGCATTCATTCGCGTTGCGGGCGAGAACCGGTTAGCCGTGCTTACACCGGAGTCGGTTGTGCTGTATCGCCAACAGGACGGCGCGTGGACTCTGGATTCGAACGCGGTCATCACCCACGCAAGGAGCTTCCCGCAGGACGTGCGGGGCAGATTGATGCTGATGGGAGAGCACGCGGTGGAGGCTTATCTGCCCGGCGTGGTGTGTTCGATAAACCTCCAGGGCGGCGTTCATGCAGATTGCCGCGATGCAGATGATCCGTGGCCTCTAGGCGAGCAAGCAGCGTTCTTCAACGCTGGCCGTAATTACTTCAATGGTCTGCTGAGTCCTGGATTTGGCAAGCAGATGCCGCCGTTCTTTTCTGTCGCGGCACTTCCTTTCCCTGGATCGACAATGTGGATCTTCGCCGGCGTTGATGGACGCGTCCGCATGATTGAGGCCGGGCGTGAGACCACTCTGCCGGTGCGCGATTGGGGAAGTGATCTGGCTGCCGTGCGTTCGGGATGCGGCAGCGGAGCGCAACTGCTCGTGACGGCGCCGACGGACACGGGATCCAACGATTCGTTGCGCGCTTATTCAATCTCGGCAGGACAACCGGTGCTGGTCGCTCCTGCTCTGGATCTTGCTGGCGCAATTACGGCGCTATGGACGATGAGCGACGGCGCGAGTGCAATTGCAGTGACACACAATCCGAGGACAGGTGACTACGAGGTTTTTAATGTGGAGATCGGCTGTAATCAGTAAGCCAGCAATTGCCCTTTGCATGATGGCCACGATGAGCCTTGCACCGCATGCAGCAGCGAGGGTGCGTCCGCACTACGGGGGCGAAGTTCGCATTGAGACCGCAGAGTCGGAGCCGCCGGAATTCCTGAAGTTGCTCGTCGCCGATACATTGACACATGTAGATACTCGCGGCGAGGTAATACCGGGGCTAGCGGTGCGATGGGAAAGCCAGAACGGTTTCCGCAAGTGGCAGTTCTGGTTGCGACCGGGAGTAAGAATGCATGGTCCAGACACAGACATGCCGATGACCGCAGCGACGGTGGCGAATGCTGTGCGCGCGGGTCTGGCAAAGAACGCCATTGAAGCACGCGTCCAGAACTATGGTGAGTGGATAGCGGTGGAGTTCTCATCGCCCATGCCGCAATTTGCGGCGATGGTGGCAGGGGCAGAGTTTGGCATAGTGACTGGGGTCAATGAAGGCGGAAGCATCTGGGATGAACATGCCTCTACGAGCGGCGCATACGTCGGGCGGTCTAGCGGCGGCGGTCGAGTGACGCTGGAGGCAAACCCAGATTACTGGGGCGGGCAGCGATTCCCTGAGACGATTACGGTCACCTGCGGACGGAGCGCACACGAACAATGGCTCGATCTGGCCGCAAAACGGGCAGACATTATAGAGGTCACCAGCGAGGAATTGCGGAAGGCACAGCAGGAACGAATCCGACTTTCTCAGGTACAACCGACGGAGTTGATCGTACTCGAGGCAGAGAGAGGGCGCGGAGCTGATTCGAAAGTGCGCCAAGCGTTGAGCGAGGCAATTGATAGGACAGCGTTGCTGAACTTCATCTTCCAGAAGCAAGGAGAAGCGACTGGAGGATTGCTGCCGAACTGGATCAGCGGTTACGGTGCACTGATGACCGCGCAGCACGACGTGGTGAAGGCCAAGCAACTTCAGGCAGAGGTGGGTGCACGAGGTAACTTTACGATTGGCTATGCGGCAAGCGATGCGGAATTGCAACTCGTTGCCGAACGCATTGTGCTGAATGCGCGCGAGGCAGGAATGACTGCGCAGGCTGTGGCGCGCACAAGCAACGTTGACTGGGTGCTGCGGAGAGTGGAAGTGCGGTCGGCAAATCCGGCAGCGGCATTGACGGCACTCGTGCATGCGCTACATGGCAATGTGGAGTTGAGCGATGCAATGCTCGAGAGCGTGTACCGAGCGGAACGTGCGGCGTTGGCGAACTATGCGGTCCTTCCGCTGCTGCACTTAAACAAGGCGTGGGCCGCGAGCGAGCGGATGCATGATTGGGCGGTTTTGCCTTCGACCAGCACGGCCTCGCCGCAAAACGCTAGTTTTGGGGCAACGGCCATTGCGCCCCTGCCCGCTGATAGTTGGGTGGAGAGCAAGCCATGAGTTTTCGCAAGAGATTGCTGTTAGCAATGGCCGTGATGGTGACGGCCGCCGTCGCGTCGGTGGCGTGGTTCACGGCAGTGCGAGCGCGGGCAGCATTCGAACAGGTGGATCGGCAGCGCACTTCGGCAATCGTAACTCAGTTCCGGCAGGAGTTCGGGGCGCGGCAAGCAACAGTAACGGAGGCGCTGCAACGACTGTCCACAAACGACACGGTTCAGCGCATTGCATTTGAGGCAGCGCACGGCGGCGATACTTCGCTTTACGTGCGCGAGGCCGCGACGCTGGCACGCGAACAGCAATTGGATTACCTGGATCTGGTGACAGCCGATGGAACAATTGTGTCTTCGGCGGAATGGCCCGCACACTTTGCTTACAAGATGCCGGAAGCACTGGTTACAAGAGGCACTCCAGCGCTAGACAGGATCGAATTGGCAGAGGGATCGGAGCTCGGGATCGTGGCTTCCCGTGCAGTAACAGTTCCGGACGGAGTGCTGTACCTCTATGGCGGCAAGCGACTCAATGCGGCCTTCCTGAAGGATTTGTCGATGCCTGCCGGAGCGCGGGTTTGGATGTTGCAGGTCGGCACGGGAGAGCCTCAACAGAGTTCGCTGATAGGCGACCATCCACCCGCAATCGAATTGCTGAGGCCACTTCTGCGCGAATCGCTCGCCGGCAAAGAAACGAGCGCGGCGATTAAAACTTCGCCCGACCCGCTGGACCGCGTCACTGTGCAAGGAATTCCCCTGCGGGACGAGCAGGGCGCGGTGAGCGCGGTGCTGCTGGTGGAGACTTCGAGGCGTCCGCTGCTGGAGTTGGAACGCCAGATCAAAGCCGTTGCAATGGCGACAGCGGGTGCCGGACTGCTGGTGTCGATTGTGCTGGCGCTTTGGGTGGCAGGTCGTTTCAGCCGTCCGGTCGAGAAACTTGCGGCGGCATCACGCGAGATTGCCGCGGGAAACTGGAGTGCGCGAGTGGACCTGCGTTCGCGTGATGAATTCGGAGAACTGGGCGAGACGTTCAACTCCATGACGACACAACTGGTGGCACAGCGAGACAAGCTGGTGCAGGCCGAACGCGTGGCAGCATGGAGAGAGCTGGCGCGCAGGTTGGCCCATGAGCTGAAGAATCCGCTGTTCCCATTGCAGATTACGGTGGAGAACCTGATGCGGGCGAGAAAGCTTCCGGCGCAGGAGTTCGACGAGATTTTCGATGAGAGCACGGCGACGCTACTGGAAGAGCTGGAGCATTTGAAGG
Organism: Koromonas humicola; assembly: GCF_059726255.1. Lineage (NCBI taxonomy): Bacteria > Pseudomonadati > Acidobacteriota > Terriglobia > Terriglobales > Koromonadaceae > Koromonas > Koromonas humicola. Next base: position 1,108,521 of record NZ_AP040873.1, on the reverse strand, counting down.
CGATCATTGGGCGGTTCAGCGACTTTTCGAAAATGCCGAAGCCGCAGGTGCAGCCGATGCAGGTAAACGCGCTGATTACGCGGGTGCAGAATCTGCATGCGGCGCATCCGGTGCAGTTGCAAACGAAGCTGGATGCTACTGCTGGCGAAATTGAAGGTGATGAGGAGTTGCTGTATCGCGTGGTGAGCAATCTGGTGCTGAATGCAGTGGACGCGATGCCTGAGGGAGGAACGATTACGATGGCCACGCGTGCGGAGAATGATGACGTGGTGATCGAGGTGAGCGATACGGGGACCGGAATGACTCGGGAGGAAAGCGCACGGCTGTTCACTCCTTATTACACGACGAAGCAGCATGGCACGGGACTGGGATTGGCAATTGCGCAGTCGGTGGTGAGCGATCACAACGGAACGATTGCGGTGGAGAGCGAGCCGGGGCGCGGAAGCACTTTCCGGCTGCGACTGCCGCGCACACAGCCTGAGACTGCTCTGCACGCGGAGGCCGGACGATGACCGCACGCAACGCTGACATTCTGATTGTGGATGACGAGGCGAACACGCTGGCCTCGCTGGCGAGGGCCTTTCGGATAGCGGGACATGAGGCCACCGTGTGCGACAACGCGGCAAAAGCATTGGAGCTGGCGCGGCATCATGCGTATGACCTGATCCTCAGCGATGTGGTGATGCCGGTACGAGATGGGTTAAGTCTGCTTGAGGATCTGCGCAACGCGGAAGTGTCATCACCGGTGGTGATGATGAGCGGGCAGGCGCACATCGAAATGGCGGTGAGGGCGACGAAGCTGGGCGCATTGGATTTTCTGGAAAAACCGATCTCGACAGACAAGCTGCTACTCACTTTGGACAACGCGCTGAAGCTGAAACGTCTGGAGCAGGAAAATAGCGAGCTGCGTCGCAGAGTGGGCAAGCACGAGATCGTATTCAGCGGTGAAGTGATGCGACGACTGATGGCGCAGATTGAGCGAGTGGCGAATAGCGAAGCGCGAGTGTGCATCCACGGCGAGACCGGCACGGGCAAGGAGTTGGTGGCGCGAACACTGCACGAACACAGCACGCGGCGCGAAGGGCCGTTCGTCACTCTGAACTGCGCGGCGGTGCCGACCGAGCTGATCGAGAGCGAACTGTTTGGCCATGAGAAGGGCGCGTTCACCGGTGCGCTGGTGCGGCACATTGGAAAGTTCGAGCAGGCGCATAGGGGGACGCTGTTTCTGGACGAGATTGGCGACATGCCGCTGACGATGCAGGCCAAACTGCTGCGCATTCTAGAAGAGGGCGAGTTGGAACGTGTTGGAGGCGACAAGAAGATCGCTGTCGACGCAAGGGTGATTGTGGCGACGCACTGCAATTTGGAAGAGGCGGTGAAGGAAGGAAAGTTCCGGCAAGATTTGTTTCATCGTGTCTATGTATTTCCGATTGAGCTGCCACCTTTGCGCGAGCGTCGCGACGACATTCCCGCACTGGTGGAGCATTTTGCAAAGCAGGTAGCCGCCCAGAACAACTGGAGACCGGCAACATTCACCGAAGGAGCGATGAAGGCTTTGTGCGCATACGGGTGGCCGGGAAATGTGCGCGAGTTGCGCAACATTGTGGAGCGCTTGCTGCTGCTGGCAGATGGCCCGGTGGATGCGGCGACAGTTGCAATGGCGCTACCCGGGAGTGCCTCCGGCGCAGGTGCGAATGCCAGCATCGCGGACTCGGGACCGCTGGCGGCTAGAGTGGCGGAGTTTGAGCGCGCGACGATTGAAGCTGAGCTGAAGCGCAATGCCAACCACATGACAAACGCTGCGAAGGCACTGGGCTTAGAGCGCAGCCATCTGTACAAGAAGTGCCAGCAATTAGGGATTGAGATTGCGCGTGATTGAAAGTACGTAAGTGGACCGCTATCTGCGGTCCGCTATGTGCGGCTGAGAACTCCGGCTTTGCGCATCTTCTCGGCTTTGCGAATCTCGCGACGACGGCCAGCGTCTTCGTAGCGACGCAGTTCTTCCTCTGTCTCGGGAATCACGGGTGCAACGGGAAGCTTGCGGCCATGGCGATCGATTGACACGAAAGTAAGGTAGGCCGAGCTGATGTGCTTGCGCTCTCCGGTGAAGTAGCTCTCAACCCACACCTTGATTCCCACTTCCATCGATGTGTTGTAAACGCGGTTGACCGAAGACTTGAAGATCACGAGGTCGCCGACCTTGGCTGGCGTGAGAAAGTCGAGGTGATCGGTGGAGGCGGTGACAACGTAGCTGCGGCAGTGACGATGCGCAGCGAGAGCTCCGGCTAGGTCGATCCAATGCATAAGGCGGCCGCCGAGCAGATTCCCAAGCGGATTCGCATCGTTGGGAAGCACGAGTTCGATCATCTCGGAGGCGGAGTCGGATACGGGGCGCGGAATTAGGGTTTCAGAAGCTTCCATGCTATTGGATTTGACGCCTGCAGAGTTCAATCCGTTGCAATTTTAGCATCGGGATCACCGGTGGCTGGCGTCTCGGGCGGAAGCATGGAACGACGAAGCCAAGCGCGAACGGCGGCATTCGCAAGATGGATGAGCTGTGGATCGGGCTCGTCGAGCCAAGTCATCGCTTGCTGGTCGAAGCGCAGCGCGCCAACGCTTGCAGGAAGATGGGCGCGTTCACAGGCGAATTGAACGCGTAGAACCGACTCTGCTTGCGAGTTCACGAGAAAGCGAACTGAATCGAAAGCACGCTCGGCTGGAACGTGCGGACAGGCAGCGTATCCCATGTTGCATTGAGTGCGGAGGGTTTCGTCGTCGCACGCTTCGGTACAGAGAGAGCAATGTCCGGCAAAACCGTCGCCCAGCGACAGCCGATGCCGATGTGGCCACAACGGGCTCGGGTGGTGTTCGGTAGGAATGAAAAAGGGACAAGCCACATGGGTATTCTACTGCTGGAAACGTTTTGGAAAGTAGGAATTGAAGGCATCGTGGGAGATGTTTTGGAGTGTCGCAACCGCTTCATTGCATACTCATAGCAGGGGCAAGAGTAGATCACGAAAGTGCGATTCAAACACCTCACGAGCTTAGAATGGGCCCTCGTACCAGCATGCGACACAATGCGATTGGTCAGTCATGCGACACAATGCGATTGGTCAGTGTGGTATGTTCTGCTTATGTCGACAGAGAGACTAGAACAGTTGAAAGCGATTCTGGAACACGATCCGAAGAACACTTTCGCGCGATATGCGATCGGAATGGAGTATTCGTCAGCAGGCGAGACGGACGCGGCGCTTGCAGAATTTCGCAAACTGCTGGAAGTGGACGCGAATTATGCAAACGCGTTCTTTATGGGAGCGCAAGCGCTGCAGCGCGCCGGGCGGAACGATGAAGCAGTCCAATGGCTGCGTGATGGCATTGCATGCGCCCAGCGCACTGGAAATCGTCACGCCGAAAGTGAGATGCAGGCGTTACTGGAAGAGCTGACGTTCTAAGCCGGTGCCTGAGGACGTTCTGGTTGCTTGCGATCGAGTCGCCGTAGCATTCTGAGCAGCCCCCAATTGAACAGGCCAGGTAAGAAGCGATAAACCGCGACGAGAAGGTGCCCACTCCAGGGAACAACTACCTCCCTGCGATTTTTGCGATATGCGTACCAGACTGCCTCCGCCACGCGCTCGGCTGTGATTCCACGACGCGCGGCACCTCCTACGCGAAGGCTTTCATTTCCCCACACTGCGCGCGTGTTGAATTCAGTTTTCACATATCCGGGGCAGACCGTGTTCACGTGAACCCCGTACGGCGCCAGCTCAAGTCGTGCCCCGCGAGAGATGCAGTTGAGTGCATGCTTCGTAGCTCCATAGGCAGCCATGTAGGGCACGGTTACAAGTCCAGCCATGCTGGAAATGTTGATGATCGCGCCAGAGCGCTGCTGTTTGAAGACGGGTGAGACGACCTGCATGCATTCGATTGCCCCAAACAAGTTGGTGTCGAACATGCGACGGCACGCTTCCATGTCCATGCGCCCGACAGAGTCAACGAGGCCGAAGCCGGCGTTGTTGACCCAGACGTCTACGCGTCCGAATCGTTGAATGGTACAGGCAAGCAGAGCTTCGATCTGCGGGCGCACCGTGACATCACAAGACACAGCCAGAGTGCGTTCAGGTGCACCAACCCGCTGACGTGCGGCCTCGACGCGCTCCAAATCACGGGAGGCAAGCACGACAGAAGCGCCCTCGCGAAGAAACCGGCGGACAATCGCCTCTCCAATACCCATGGAGGCACCGGTTACTACCACCACTTTTCCAGAAATGCTCATTGGCAACTTCTAGTGGCAGCGGTCTCAAAAGTCAAGCCGACGTATGTAGCTGATTGAAAACACGACGCAACGTCAGGCCAGTAATTTGCGTCCAATGGGAATCCTTTGACAACGCCGGACCATATTGTGCCCGGAGCGAGCGACGCTGGCAGAGGCCTCTGGAGACAGTGATGATGATTCATACGTTAGGCGAGCTTCGCAACAGCACGGAATTCAATGAACAACGAATGTTGCGCCGGGGAGTAAAAGACGAGCTGCGCGACAACCTGCTCGAAAGGCTAAAGCAGAGCGGACCGGTTTTCGCTGGAATCGTCGGGTACGAGGACACGGTTATTCCACAACTGGTAAATGCAGTACTCTCACGTCACAACTTTATCCTGCTTGGGTTGCGAGGCCAGGCCAAGAGTCGAATTCTGCGAGCGCTGACAGGGTTGCTGGACGAGTACACGCCCTATATTGCGGGATGCGAAATCCGGGACAATCCATACGCTCCACTGTGCCGCCGTTGCAAGGAACTTCTAGCACGCGAAGGAGACCGCACTCCGATTGCGTGGTTGAGCCGAGATGATCGCTACGTCGAAAAGCTGGCAACTCCAGACGTCACAATCGCCGACCTGATTGGAGACATTGATCCAATCAAGGCAGCTCGCGGCGGTCATGAGTTAGGAAGCGAACTCGTAATTCACTACGGGCTTCTGCCACGCGCCAATCGTGGCATCTTCGCCGTGAATGAACTGCCAGACTTGGCAGGCAAAATTCAGGTGGGCTTGTTCAACATCATGCAGGAAGGAGATGTGCAGATCAAGGGGTTCCCGGTCCGCCTCCCGCTTGACGTGGCACTGGTATTCAGCGCGAATCCGGAGGACTACACGGCTCGTGGCAAGATCGTGACGCCACTGAAAGATCGTATCGGTAGCGAAATCCGCACGCACTATCCCTCCACAGTGGAAGAAGCCATGGCGATCACCGCGCAGGAAGCCTGGTGTGAGCGCCGGGGCCCGGAACTGATCATCCCATCCTACATACGCGAAGTGGCAGAGCAAATTGCATTCATGGCGCGCAATGACAAGCGCGTGGACAAACGGAGCGGTGTCAGTCAGCGATTGCCGATTTCAGTGTTGGAGAATGTCGTCTCCAATGCTGAACGACGAGCTGTGATGGAAGGCTCTTGTTTGGCTGTTCCACGTGTGTCTGATATCTACGCAGCTATGCCTTCGATCACGGGCAAGTTGGAACTGGAATACGAAGGAGAGATGAAGGGTGCAGACACTGTCGCGCGCGAGGTGATTCTGGCAGCAGTGGCAAAGACGTTCGATCGCTATTTCGGCGTGAACGATCTGAAGCAGGTTGTGCAGTGGTTTGAACTCGGCGGGCAAGTGACGCTCACGGACAATACGCGCACTCATGACGGTCTGAAAAGCATGGAGAAGATCCAAGGTCTGCTGGAAAAGACAGAGAAGGTCGGAGCGGGTGAAGGCGAGCCTCCAGAGTCGATTGTGTCCGCCGCAGAATTCATCCTCGAAGGACTGCACGCCCATAAACGGATCGGACGAACAGAAGATCGTGTATTCACCTCTGGCGAGAGATCGAGACATGCTGAGCGCGATGACCTGAGGAGCGAATACGAATCAGAGTGGGAACAGAGAAGAAAGAACCGTCGCCCGTTTAACTGAGCGAGACCAGCAAGAGTAACTGCCCCACTGGATGAACGAAGGTTTGGTGGGCTACCCGGAAGTTTGGAGTTTCGATGAAACGGGTCAAGTACAGCAAGTACATCCCGAACCTGGCAGAAGATGTAAACCTCGACGACCTGATGGACGCGCTCTCTGATTTCTTGCTTGAGAGCGGCTTTGAAAACGAGCTTGGACGCTATTACAAACCGGGCAGCAGCGACGACGAACTGGATGCATTGCGTGAAGCGATCCGAGAAGCGTTGATGAACTCCGATCTGTTCGACGAACAAATGCGTGAGCAGATGAAGGATATGCAGAGCGAAGGCCAGATGGATCAACTCATCGACGAGGTGATCGAGAGGATGGAGCAGGAGGGATTTGTAACGATCTCTCCTCCTCACAACCCTACACAGATGTCCACGACGCCGGGGAATGTGGGCAAGGATCAGTCGCGGCAACAGAAGCCAGTTAAGTTTGAAGTAACCGACAAGGGTCTTGATTTTCTGGGATACCGCACGTTGCGCGATCTGCTTGGATCGCTAGGGCGGGCGAGCTTCGGGCGTCATGACACGCGGGATACAGCAACCGGCATAGAGACTAGCGGATCGAGTAAGCTCTACGAATTCGGCGACACTCTAAACCTCGACATCAATGCGACACTCTCTTCGGCAATTCAACGTGAGGGGCTCGCGCTGCCGCTGAACATCGAGTACAGCGACTTACACGTGCATCAATGCGAATATCAGTCTTCATGCGCAACGGTGATGATGCTCGACTGTTCGCACTCGATGATTCTGTATGGCGAGGATCGCTTCACTCCGGCGAAGAAAGTCGCCATGGCGCTCACTCAACTGATCCGAACGCAGTATCCTGGCGACACACTGTCACTAGTTCTGTTCCATGACTCAGCCGAGGAATTACCCATCTCGCAACTTGCGAGGGTTCGTGTCGGCCCTTATTACACGAATACGCGCGAAGGGCTGAAGATGGCCCAGCGAATTCTGGAACGGCAGCGCAAGGACATGAAGCAGATCATCATGATCACGGACGGGAAACCATCCGCGGTGACGCTGCCCGACGGTCGCATTTACAAGAATGCGTTCGGGCTTGATCCAATGGTCGTGAGTCAGACGCTGGAAGAAGTCGCGAAGTGTAAACGGTCCGGAGTGCTGATCAACACCTTCATGCTTGCGTCAGATCGAGGCTTGGTGCAATTCGTGCAGAAGGTAACTGAGATGTGCAGGGGCAAGGCTTACTTCACTACTCCGTACACGCTCGGACAATATCTCCTGATGGATTACATGAGCAGGAAAACAAAAACAGTCCACTAGCGCCACAGTTCAATCTTCACAACACCCACACATGCCAGCACTCGACATATGTGGGTGATTCCCTTCCCAACTCTGCTTGTTTACTTGTTCTCTTCGGTGCGGACGGCGGCTTCAGCAGCTTGGAAGCCGATCTTGGAGTGCGTACCATCACAGAACGGTTTGTTCACGCTCGCGCCGCAGCGGCAGAGAGAAATGCCAGGCTTGTTAGTTGGAAGCGCAATAGGAGTTCCATCGGCATTAACCAGCTCGACCACTCCTTCAGGGTCTTCGATACGGTAAGGTCCATTGGGACGAACGATGATTCTAACTTTCGACATTGTTCCTCCTGAACATGCGGAATCATTGTCGCACAACGCTCAATGACGGAAGGCAACATTGACCAGAAGCTTGTCACCAGTAATATCAACCACGTTGCAGAACGTGCGGTGATCGCGTCGCGTGAAGTCGAGTCCGACGCGTGAGTTTCCGATCCTCAGATTGCGTATGTAAAGGTGACCGAGCCACTCGGGCAGCTTGGGATTGATGATGTTGAGTTCCTTGCGATGTGCCGACGGGCGGATACCAAGCACAGACGAAAGAATGAGGAATAACGCTCCAGAGGCCCAGGCCTGCGGCGAGCACGAGACCGGATAGTGCACAGGCTCGTCGAAGGGACGGCGCTGCACACCGCAGAACAGTTCGGGCAGTCGGTAGGCGCGGAATTCAAGCGCGGCCTGGAAGAGCGCCGTAAGAACCTGCAGAGCCGGCTCGCGAAATTCGTTTAGACACATCCCATGTGCAACGAGGGAGTTGTCGTGCGGCCACACAGATCCACGATGATAGCTCAGAGGATTAAAGACCTGCTCCGTCTGAGACATCGTTCGCCAACCCCAGCCACTGAACATGTCGTCTTTCATCATGCGCTGTGTAACCGCGCGCGCTCGCTCACGATTGATGATGCGGCTCCAGAGAAGATGGCCGGGATTTGAAGATATTACTTCAAGCGGCTTCTTCTCGGAATCAAGTGCCATGGCGTAATAGTTGCGCTCCGGCATCCAGTAGGTCTTGTCGAAGCGGCGGGCGAGCTCGTTTGCCTCGCGGCGCACCTTCTCCGCACGTTCGGAGTCTCCGAACATCCGCAGGAGCGATGACATACGATACTTCGCATCGTAGACATAGCCTTGTACTTCGCAAAGTGCGATCGGTGGCGTCGCTACGCGCCCATCGCGATGAATGTTCGCGTCCCACGAGTCTTTCCACCCCTGGTTGATAAGGCCCCGTGGCGAACGCCGCTGGTATTCGACAAAGCCGTCGTCATCAAAGTCACCATACTGGTCGATCCAGTCGAGCGCGCGATAAGCATGCGGAAGCATCTCGCGCACGAGAGCTTCATCCGCTGTCCAATTGAAGGTCTCGCTCAGAAGCACGAGCCAGAGCGGCGTGGCATCGACCGTGCCATAGTATGGGCCGAAGGGCATCTCGCCGCACCGAGTCATTTCGCCTTCACGTGACTCGTGCAGGATCTTCCCGGGTTGCGCGTCGCGCCAATCGTCGAGTTCAGTCGCCTGATAACGCGCGAGCACTCGCAGCGTATCCTTTGCGAGCTCGGGGTTTAGCGGAAGCGTTTGATACGCAGCAATGATTGAATCGCGCCCAAACATCGTGGCGAACCACGGGATTCCAGCGGCGATGATGTGCTCATTACCTACAGGAATTCGCAATGCGTGGAAGTCTCCCGCAGCGTTGCGCAGCAGCGTGTCGAAGACCGAGTTCGAACTGCTGAACGCGGTGGAGGCGGAGTCGAATTCGCGAAACGCATTGCGACGGGAGCGAAGCTGAGTGTCGTAATCGTAGTTGGTGTCGCGAGACTCAGCGTGATCGACCGTGGGAGTAACAGTAATCTCGAGTGCGCTCTTGCGCAGCGGCTCGAGACGTAGCTCCCAACGGGCCGTTGTGCCGCTGAACCCCACAGGAGACGGATCCATGCGAATGACGGTTTGGCGCAGCACATTGTCGCGTCCGCGATAGCTGAAGATGACTCCGTCTCGCTCAATAACGGGCTCGTAATATTGGCCGTGATCCGCTCGTGCCACACCACGCACTTGAAATACGTCTACAAAATCTGCATTGAACGAGAGTTCGACGGTGAACTCCACCGGACAGCGGTTAAAGTTTTCAAAGGTGTATCGGTCGAACAGAATGCCAGACGCCAGCAACTGTTCGCGACGGATATGAACAGTGTTCTCGGGAAGGTCAAACGAGTCGCGAAGGGTGATGTTTCCGGTCGTCAGTTCAATCTGTGAGACAAACGTTTTCTCAGTACTGCTGGAAAGCACGACTGAACGCTGGCCGTCGATTTTGAATTCAAGATGCGACAAAAAACGCGTGTCTTCGTGAAAGAAGCCAACATCCGGAGCGCCCGGAGGAACAATATCCCCAGCAACGCTTGTGGCCAGGAACGTCTTGCCCTCAATGAGAGTGAGGTTGTTAACCTTGCGCGGTTCCTGCACCTGATGAGCAAGGCGCGGTTCGACATGCGGAGACTCGATGGGAACGAGTTGCTCGCGATAAAGTATTCCAGAACTCATGCTGCGGCTTGTCTCCCGAAATCACTATCCTCGGCAAGGGGTACTTCGTCGTAAAGTTCACGATAGAGCGCGAGATAGTTCTGTACCATTCGCTCCACAGAGAAGCACTGCTGTGCATACGCGCGGACGGCCGCGGGTTTGTGCGCCTGCAGTTCCCCAACCCGGGCTACCGCCTCGTCAACTCCTGAACACACGATTCCGCTAACACCATCGATCACGATCTCGGGGACCGATCCTCCAGGGAAGGCCAATACGGGCGTTCCTGTGGCCATAGACTCGATCATCACGAGACCAAACGGCTCGTCCCACTCGATCGGGAACAGTGTGGCCATCGCATTGCCGAGCAACTCGTTCTTCATCGCGAGGTCGGCGTCGCCCAGGAACTCAATGAACTTGCCGTCGATATGTGGCTTGACCTGGGACTCGAAGTAGTCACGAAAAGCAGGTTGTACTTCGCCCGCCATCTTGAGCGGGATGCCACTCTTCTTCGCAATCTCAATTGCGTTATGGACTCCCTTCACCGGGGCGATGCGTCCAACGAAAGCAAAGTATTCCGACTTGTGTTCGCGAAGCCGATATGCAGTGAGATCAACGCCATGGTGGATCGTACGGATGCGCTTAATCGACTCCTTCTGCTTTTGGAAATCGCTGATTGAGACAAACTCAACGTTCGGGAAACCTGCGTAAAAGTCAGATAGAGGTGGCAGTTGCGGATGGTGAATTGTGTACACCCAACGCGGGCCGCCGTCCACTCGGGAAAGTGCCAAGCCGGGAGCGTTATTCAGATGAACAATGTCCGCATCGTGCCAACAGTCGGCGACTGCCCAGGAAGTGTGGTTGAGATCCTTCATGCTGGAATAGAGTTCGCCCCCGATGGGCCAATCGTCCTTCGAATAGATCCAACGCACCTCTGCGCTAATAGTGCTTTCTCCGTTTGCATATACAACCACATCGGCGCCGAGGCGAGTTAAACCATTAGCCAACTCAGCTATGAACAACTCTGTTCCGCCGTATTTCTTAGGAGGAACACTGATGAATGGCGAAGCGATAAGGGCGATTCTCATTGGCACTCCCGGGACAGCAGGTTGGATTGGGCGGACTACGAGCGCACCACAGGCAGTTGCTGCCAGTAAGATGCCACCATGAGCGCACCACAGGCAGTTGCTGCCAGTAAGATGCCACCATGAAAATTTCGGTTATCACGCCAGCTTTGGAATGGTGAGCTGAAACTATTCCGCCTGTGAATTCACAAGCGACACACGCTCGCCCCGTTGCGCAGAGTCAATTTCAGTTTCGAACTCGATCGCGCGCTGCTGACTAGTGTGCGCGGCAAGCACACGTTGTTGTGCGGCCATTCCGATGGCGCGCAACTCCGATTCATGAACGCCCCGAAGATAGTGCACAATGTCCGAGGCGCTGGTGGGGAGCAGAATTTCCTTCCCGGGAGTAAAGAAGGAATCGAGCCCAGGCCAGTTGTCGCTCACGATTGTGGCGCCGCAAGCTGCAGCCTCAAACAGGCGCACAGAGGGCGAATAGCCAGCCACTACCATGTCGCGTCGAGTGACATTGAGCGTTAACCTCGAAGACGAGTAAAGGTGAGGATGCCAGCGTGGGTTCAGGTGGATGATGTGCCGCACATTGCGCGGAAATTGAACACTACGCGGATACTGTGGGCCCGCAACGATAAATTGCTGATCGGACATGAGACTTGCAGCACCAAACAAGAATTCTTCCAGTTTGGGCTGGCGGTCAGGCGCATAGGTTCCCATATAGCTCATGGCGCAAGAGAAGCGAAGCGCGCGAGGATAAGTGCGGTAGCGCTCGGGATCGAAACTGCAATACAGCGGTGCTGCACGGCGGACGCCGAAGCGGCTTTCGATTTCTGCCAGCAGCGGTCCTCCGGTGAAGCTGAAATAAACATCGAGGGCGGCAAGCTGATCGGCGCGAACGTAATCTGTCGTGCCGCGCTCGCGCAGCATAGCGACAGTGATAGGCGTGTCGATGTCATAGAACGTGCGCACCGGGACTCGCGATGCGAGCATCGTTTCCATTGCAGCGATGCCATCGGAAAAATACGACCCGACCATGGCAACATCGGCAGAGTCGAGTTCGCGCCGTACCAACGGCAGAACATCTTTCCACTGTGTGTAGAGCTTCAGGTCGCAGAACGCAGGTTCGGGCAGATCGCGATTGGACGCATACCACTCGACATCCTTCTCGAAGAAAACAATTCGGTGGCCGCGCTCAGAAAGGGCGCGGGCGAGCGCGCGAAATGTCGTGGCGTGGCCATTTCCCCAGGACGACGTGATCGACAGGCCAAAGATGACGATTTTCAATGCTCTCACCTTTCAAACGAACTCAAGCACGCCTCTCGGCCGACTGCAGCACGACTGGGTCGAGTGCGCTGGGATGACGAAGCGCACGCGCAGCAGCAAGAATCTTTTCCACCTCTTCGGCACGCTGCGAATAAGTGTGCTCGGCCAAAGCCCGGCGCAGCATTGCATCGCCGATCTCACGCGCTTCGGCGGCGGGCTTGCGAAGATGGCCCACGATGTCCTCAGCATTTTCGGCAACGAGGATCTCGCGTCCTGGCTCGAAGAACATCTCAATTCCCTGCCACTTGTCCGTGATGAGACATGCACCGGCACCGGCAGCCTCGAATACGCGAGTGGGCGGGGAGAATCCGACATCAGCCATGGAATCGCGATTGATGTTGAGTACCATGCGTGCTGAGGCATTGATGCGATTGTGCGATTCTGTACGCACATGTCCGATCCAGCGAACATTTGACGGAAGCTGTTTGCTACCCCACCCTTCGCCACCAAGAATAAAAGTCATATCGGGCGCAAGCTCAGCAGCACGAAGGAAGAACTGTTCCACGCGGCGTTCGCGATCAGGCAGACGATTTCCGACAAATACGAGATCGCACGCGAGCGATGAATCCGGCAGCTCGGGATGATGAGTGTCAGGATCCAAGGCGTTGTAGATGGGGTGACAGTTGCGCGCGCCGAGTTTGCGATAGCGCTGCTGCACTTCAGGCCCACCTCCATACGTGAATACGAAATCGTATTGCGGAATGCAGTGCCGGAAAGGATCGAAGCGGTTGCCTTCAACCCGCGAGAGCGTGGCGGGCGCATCGACGTCCCAAAAAGCAACCTGCGTATGCGAGGAGCGGCAATCTAGAACTCGATCCTCCAGCAACTCGTCGTCGCCGCCTACACCACTGTGCTTGATCACGAGGTCGGCGGTAGACGCCAGCTTAAGGAGATCGTCGATATCGCGCGGAGTCTGATACACGATGACCTTCGCGTATTCCACTTCACTGAGATCTCGGTTTTGTTGCCGGTTGTAAATGTCGGGCTCGGCAAACGTAACCTCATACCCTAGAGCTGCAAGGTTTTTATAAATACCACGGTAGTAAGTCGCGGCCCCATTCCAATAGCTCGAGGTAATGCTGGATCCAAATACGAAAATCCTCATACTCTGAATTCTCCGCAAATCTCCATGAGCTGCTCGGCACGGTGCCTGCAGGTATGATGCTGTCTTATCGTTTCCAGTCCACTCTCTGCGATCTGGCGACGAGCGCATTCATCTGCAAGCAATTCCGCAAGCAACTCACCCATATGCTTTCCATTGTTGGCTATCAGGTAGTCGTGCCCAGGGCGGAAAAGCCCTTCCGTGTCGGTCCACGGCGCGCATACAAGCGGAGTGCCACAGGCAAGCACTTCAAAAACGCGAATTGTCGGCACGCCGCTTAATCCATTCGCGTACTGCCGGCGCGGAACGTGCAGTGCGAGACGGCTCCGTCCATAGATCTCGGGAGTGCTGAGATTGGGCAAGTATCCCTCGTACTTAATGCCGCTGCGCTCTAGCGTCTCCTGCGCATTGCTGGGATAGCGTACACCATGAACAACGACCTGACGGTGCTCGCTAGCGAGTTGCGCGGCGGGAGCGATCAGAAATTCCATGAGCTCCTGCGTGCGCTCTTCATCTCCCCAGTTTCCGATCCAGACCACATCGTTGCTCTTATCACAAGACATGGGCCGGAAAACCGTAGTATCGGCGGCTTCATGGAACGTCCAAACGCGAGCGACACCGAACCCATCGCTATAGATCCGGCGAATGGCGTCACCAAACGCCAGCACGCCGTCGAACAAATGCAGCGGGAAGCGCAGGATCTGCTCAGCGTTTGTATAGGCGCGATGGTGCGTGTCATGAAACAGTGCGCGGAAGCCGAAACTTTGCTTTCGGGCGAGAACTTCGTTCACCAACCGCGGCTCGTTCCACTCGTGGATGATGACGAGGTCAGCATCCCGAAGTTCCTGATCGAGGAAAGCGGGCAAGCTTTCATCCTGTTGGTAGAAGCGAACGTCGAGCTCAGGGTAGGTGAGATGGAAGTGCTCGATGGCCTTCGAGCCGATCTCGCCTTCTTGCACGAGATTGGTCAGCGACCATCCACCTATTTCTTCGTAGCAGCGGACCTCGTGCCCCATGCGAACTAATTCGCGCGCAAGACCACGCAGGAAATGCGCGTTGCCGTGATTCCAATCGCTGATCCACGAGTGGGCAAATATCCTGATGCTCATTTCCTGCTTCATGCGGCAGAAACCCTTCGCTCAAGTAGAGCCGAATATAGCTGCAGGTATTCGTCAACCATGCGTTTGGCCGAATAGAGTTGCAGTGCACGATGATAGGCACGGTTCGCGAAGTTCAGGCGAAGCTCTCGATCGCCCTGTAGCATCGCGAGAATGTTGCGTAGTGACTGCACATCGCCCGGTTTGAAATAGCACGCCGCGTCGCCCCAGATTTCACGAAAGCTCTCAATGTCCGCCGCAACCAGAGCACATCGGGAGAGAGCGGCCTCGAGTGGAGCGAGACCGAACGGCTCGTACTTCGAGGTGGCTATGTAAATTGACGCGCGACTGAGAAGCTGTCGCATTTCGCCTTCGGATAATTGACCTCTTGATTGCACATTACGTGCAGCCTCGGTCGCAGCCTTCACAAAGCCGTCCGAAGTGTCACCCGTAATTGATTCGGCACCGGCAAGGAAAATTGGGACAGGTGAGTCAAGTAGTTCCAGAAGCAATTGCGACTGCTTCGCCTCGTCCCAAAGGCGTCCAACACTGGCTGCGTAATTGTGCTTGGAGACCAGCGCATTGAACAGTTCGGGCGAGCGTCCGTTGTAAATCACCCTGGATCGTGGTTGCTGGCCATAGCACTTTTCCAGAGACTCAAGCATCCAGCCCGATGGAGCTACTACCATGCTTGCTCCAGCTAAACCTCGCGCGACGACTTCGCGATACCAGTGCGACCATCCATCGTCCGGTTCTGAGCCACGAACCGAGCGACTCCAGGTCATGACGTCGCTATGTGCAATCACAACCTTGGGCAAAGGACTATCAATTGCCCCATAGCAATACTGGCTTAAGTGCAGCAGATCGGGATGCACCTCGTCGATAATGTTGCGCAGATACACCGTCGATTCTGCGATGTCCGAAGCGGAGTCCTGCATCCATTCGAGAGAAAATGCAGTGGGAAAGTAGGTAACGGATTTGAGCTCCTCAAGCCACGACGCCTGAGAGGCGGAAGGAATGGCTCCGAAACTGACAAGAGTGACACGAATACCGCGCTGAGCTAGTCCGGTCACCAACTCTCGTGTGTATGTCCAAACGCCGCCAACGGTGTCCGCTGTGACGAGAATGTGCATTCCGCTCCAATGTAAGCGCCTCCGCGCCGGTAGTTTCTCCGCCGCGGAGGCTCTAGCTTGGCGCGAGCAATGGGCTATGCCAGTCCTCGTTCGCGCCCCGTTCTCCCAGGCAGGTACTCCTGTCGAACGGTAACGTCTCAGGCTGTAAGGCCGTAGGCGACTAGACGGCTCGACGCCTCCTCGACCCGATCCACCGCTTCCTGCGAGCGCAGCCACTGTACCAACTCTCCCACCGCTGATTGCAGCTTGTGGCGGGGACTGTAGCCCAACAGCCTATGTGCAAGTGAGATGTCTCCGAAGCAGTGACGGATATCTCCCGCACGGTACTTTCCTGTTATTTCCGCAGGCACCTCTACGCCGAGGGTCGATCCCAGAATGTTGGCCACCTCGCGAATCGTTACCTGCTGGCCGGAGCCGATATTCAGCGCATAGCCATCGGCTTCGCTGCGCTCCATCGCGAGCAGGTTGGCCTGCACGACATCATGCACGCTGACGAAATCCCTGATCTGCTCGCCATCTTCAAAGATCATGGGCGCACGTCTATTAAGCAGGCGCGAAGCAAAGATTGCAGCAACTCCGGTGTAGGGATTCGAGAGCGCCTGACGCGTTCCGTAGATATTGAAGTACCGCAAAGCGACGACAGGCAACCCATATGTGCGCCCGAACAGCAGGCACATCTCTTCCTGATCCTTTTTTCCCAAAGCGTAAATCGAGCTGCATTGCAAGGGCTTGCTCTCGCTGGTCGCGACCGGGCTCAACGGGCATCCGCATTGAGGGCACGCGACCTGCCACTGCTTGGCCTTGAGTTGCTCGGGGGGCCGTGTAGGAGGAGCAACCGTGCCGTGCTCTTCGCAGCAGTACTGGCCTTCGCCATAGATTGACATGGAAGATGCGACCACCAGCTTTTCCAGCGGCTTATTGCGATCGAGCAGCGCCTGCAGCAGGTTGGCAGTCCCCTGAGTGTTGATCTCCATGTAGCGTGCAATCTCATACATGGATTGACCCACCCCGACAGCCGCAGCAAAGTGATACACAACATCGACGTCGGACGTCACTTTGCGAAAGGCTTCTAGGTCGCGCACATCGCCGCGCACGAACTCGATGTCCTTTGCGAGATAGTCAGGCACCTTGCCGTGATGCACCTGATCGCTGAGATTGTCAAAGACTCGAACGGAATGTCCCTCGCGCAACAGCGCATCCACCGTGTGCGAACCGACGAATCCTGCGCCGCCGGTTACCAGGATCTTTCTGCTCATGCTTCCTCCGCTCCCACAACGATTTCACGTTCATGCGGCGCGCTGACGCCGGAGGTGCGGCCGCGCGATGCATAACGAGATACAGCCCAACTCGCAAATTCGGCGAAGTCTGCCGGATCCTTGGCTGGGCTGGTGTAGTGAGGAGCAACGCCAAGATGCTCTGGCGTGAAACAAAGTGTGATCGTTGTATCGAACTCATCGAGCGCTGTCATTTGACGATCGAACCACGCCTCGGATGCGGACCGAAACCAATCCGCCCAACTGATGCCGGTGCGAACAGCGCGCACTCCGAGCTGGCGCAGACGCTCGACGCCCATGTCAAGACGATGGTCCTCGAAGTGAAACCATTGGCACACGCCGAGGCCAGGGGGAAAATGGGACGCAGCTAATTTCGGCGATCCATCTTCGCGGAAGAGCCCCATGTAGTAATGGCGATAGTAGGCGCTGCCTTCGGCCTCCTTGTGGCGAGTTGTGGCGGTCCAGGTCGCCGGCAAATCGAAAAGACTGTACCAGTGCACGCGCTCAACCAACGGAAGAAGAAGTTCGGCAGTGCGCTGCATGCCGAAGAGTTGAACCTCCTCCGCGCCAAAGGAAGAAGCTCCTGCCTCGCTGACCCAAATGTTTTTGCTGCCAACAACTGCCCGAATCTCCTGCAGCTTCTTCGGCCACTCGGATATGTTCCAGTGATTCCAGTCAAGCGGAAATCCATGAACGGCGACGATGTCAACCGCATCGAGCACCCCATAGCCTGCGAGCAGTTCGATAAACCGTGGATCAATGGGAGAGATTCCACCGAGCACGATCTTGAGGTCTGGATTCACTTCACGGATGGCTTGCGAGCCAGCTTTTACAAGTGCAGCAAACTGCTTCCACTCGGGATCGATGTTGAAGTCCCAATGCGACAGATTATTGGGCTCATTCCACAACATTACGGCTTCCACCATCGGGGAAAGTACCTCGCACAGAAATCGCCTTGCAGCAGGCGCGCAGCTATCAGTTCGGAGAAACTCGATTACAGCGAACCTTCCAACTCCATGTGATGTACAAACTGCCCCTCGCGTGACCGCTGATTCGGGGTACATATCCAGGTTTCGCTCTCGGGGTGGGCCTCGATTTCGAGTCCAGAAGAGCGCAACATGGCTTCAGCAGCAGCGCGGTTGGGGATCCACCAGTTCGTCTGGTCGTTGGAATAGCTCTGCTCGACGAAATACATCTGGGGCCATGCGGGGTCGGCGAAAATGTCCTTGCGCCAGAAGTCGTAGTTGCTCTCCCACTGCTTCACGTCTTCCGAGCCGCGGATCATGGTCTGAAAGACAAGCTTGCCGCCAACCTTCGTGACAACCTTGTCAAGCGCATAGAGCGGATAGCGTAGGTGGTAAAGCACTCCCATGAAGATGACGAAGTCGAACTTGCCCGCTATCGCCTCGACGTCATAGACACTGCGCTTTTCCAACTCAATCTCGAGACCAAGTGTGCGCGACGCAAATCGCGCCTGCTCAAGGTAGCGCTCGCAGATATCAATGCCGAGTACGCGCTTCGCTCCGCGCTGTTTCATTTGCAGAGAGTAGAAGCCGCCATTGCAGCCCACATCGAGCACCGTGGCTCCGGTGAGATCCTGTGGTATCGCCTGCGATATGTGGCGCCACTTGACGTTGGGGAAATCGCCGAGAAAATGGTTGGGAGCAGTCTGAATCCCGTGGATGTCGATGTTGTGGAACCAATCGCCAAGCTCGGAGATCTGCTGTGCCAGTGCGTCGTGGGTAGCGGACGGTTCTGTCGAAGAAAAGCTCTGCAATGGTGGCATCGGACCTGTTAGGCGGTGGAACCGGGCGTGCCATCCCCGCCATTCGAAGTCTTAGAGGCACGGGCATCTACTCGGGATGCCTCACCGCCACCGGAGCCGAAACAGAACGTCACTGGCTGAACTATTTCGTACAAGCGCACTCGTCCGGCTGACGCACTCCGGCGACGGATTACAAGCACTCTAAACTGTGCGCCTTCCGGTCAGCAGATTGACAACTGCGATCACCAGCGCTACCACTAAGAGCAAGTGGATAAGAGAGCCAGCCACGTGGAATCCCCAGCCGAGCAACCACAGGACCAGCAGAATGGCGAAAATTGTCCAAAGCACGATGTTCCCCTCCGTTGGCCCTCGTCACAAGCGGCCACAAGCCTATGAGTGAAACAGCACGCCTGAAGTTGGCTGCTCACAAACAAAACTGTGTTGCAGAAAAAAGCGCGCGCAGCCGGAAGCTACGCGCGTGGCCGAGTGGAACAATGTTGCTGACAAAAGCTTCGTGCAAGAACTCAATTCACGCTCTCGAGCCGTGAGCGAACGCCGCTGGCCAGCCGACACACCGCTGTGAGCTTTTCCATAGCATCAGGGGGGATCTCAGGCGTGCGCATCGCGAGTTCGGTGGAGAGAAGGATGCCGGTGATCGCATCGCGAATTTCGCTACGAAGTTGTAGCTCGGCAGCACGGACGGCGATCATGCGTGACTCACGATTGCGACGCATTGCCTGACGTAACTCACGTGTGATGCGTTCGGCATTGCTGATCGCGAGGTTCACATAAACGGGCACCGCAAGCCCGAGATGATTCAGCATTGTTTCAAGCGCGTCCGAATCGACCTCGACCATCGGATCGTCCAGGATTACCGCCGAGTATTCGTTTTTACGCAGCATTGAGACGGCTCTGCGCACCGATTCGCAAACTTCCACCGACTCACCTATTGCTTGTTCAAGAGAGAGGCCGCATTCGACGCGGCGATTGCTGGATGTGACTAGAAGAATCATAGGGTCCTCTCTGGCCCAAAGGCGCACGTTGCTTATAGGCGCAGAACGCCCTGTGCACCGCGTTGGGGAACGTCACTCTACTGGAGAGCGCCGTACTCTTTCAGTTTTCGGTAAAGGGTCGTCTTGCCAATGCCAAGCAGGCGCGCAGCTTCGAGCTTGTCGCCATGCAGTTGGTTGATGGCGCCGAGAATTGCCTGCTTCTCTATCTCCGCAATGGGCAGAATGCCTCGCCGCGGCACGGCCTTTTCAGACGGCTGCTCATTAAGCTCGCGCCAGTTCTGAATCGACGTAGGCAGGTCCGCTATATGTATCGTGGGACCGCTCGTCAGAGCGCACGCTCGCTCAATGCAGTTTTCGAGCTCGCGGATATTGCCCGGCCACTCATAGCTGAGTAGCAGCTTTAGCGCATCGTCGCTGATGTTGCGCTGAATGCCTGTAGAGCGCGTAAGCCGCTCGAGGAAATGGCCTACGAGGAGAGGAATATCCTGCTTGCGTTGACGCAGTTGCGGGATCCGCAGGCTGAGTACGTTCAGTCGGAAGTACAGATCTTTTCGGAATGTACCTTGGGCAACAGCCTGCTCAAGATCGCGGTTCGTAGCAGCCAGCACGCGAATGTCTATCGGCACAGCCTTTGTTCCGCCGACCGGACGCACTTCCTTTTCCTGCAAAGCGCGCAGCAGCTTCGACTGCAAGTCGATCGGCAACTCTCCAATTTCGTCGAGGAAAATGGTGCCGCCATTCGCAGCCTGAAGCAGTCCGTCCTTATTCTTGATGGCTCCAGTGAACGCACCTTTCACATAGCCAAACAATTCGCTTTCGATGAGCGAAGGAACAAGAGATCCGCAATCAACTGCGACGAAAGGCTTATCGCGGTATGGGCCAGAGAAATGGATGGATCGCGCTACGAGTTCCTTGCCCGTTCCGCTTTCACCCATGATCAGAACTGGATGCGAGCTGTGAGCTGCCTTGGAAATGATTCGGTAGAGCTTTTCCATCTCCGGAGAACGGCCAATGATCGCGCCGAACCCTTCTTTGCTCTTCACCTGCTGACGCAGAATGCGATTTTCGCTGGAAAGCTGCAGGTGCCCCAGAGCTCGGTCGAGGATCAGGCGAAGCTCTTCGAGGTTGAAAGGCTTCGTGACGTAGTCATAAGCACCCTGCTTCATCGCCTGCACGGCCGACTGCACACTGGCGTAGCCGGTCATTACAATCACGACCGTTTCGGGACGGCGTCGCTTAACTTCCTTCAGAACCTCTAGGCCGCCAAGTCCCGGAAGCCGCAGATCGAGCAGAACCACATCGGTACTTGTGGTATCCAGAACTCGGAAAGCATGTTCCGCATTATCTGCAATATAGGTGGTAAAGCCGATGCTCTGGGCGACATCGCGACACCCCTCACGGATAGACCGCTCGTCGTCTACGATGAGCAAGTTCAGCAGATTCGCTTCCGACTTTTCCTGATTCGGGTCCATGGCTAGCGCGCCCAGAATTGTACTGATAGCCACCTCAGGTACAGTAGTGTCGATATCACGTATTCGTGTGCCGCCTGACACGTGGCAGTTGTGATTGGGCAGCCAACTCTGTTCGCCTACCCCTTGTAAATGCATTGCCAATCCCCTCCAAGCTGCTTTTGTTCCATTGCGCCGTTGCCAATATTCTTTTCACTTGCAGCACCAACGGCTGCTATTAGTTGCCGGCGAATTTCCCGCACTAGGTCACAGCCACGCTCACTGCCTTCGCAGATGTTCGTGACGTAGTGCCGCGTCGGTTCAGTTTCGAGCTTCTGCGACAGCAGGTCGCCCGCAATCGTGACTCCGGTGAGCACATTGGCCAGTTCGTGAAGGCTCTCTCGAATAGCCCTGATGACATCAGGATCCAGTACAACGACCCCGGGCTGATACATCGTCCCGGAGATCATCGTTTCTATCGTGTTCATTTCGGAGTTCACGCCCATACCATTGGCAATACATGTGCCAAAGTGGGTTAAAAATCACAAATCAAGTAGGATCAGCAACTTAGCTAGATTGGCAAGCATTTCTGGAGGTGGATGGCGCTGGCGAGGAGTTCCCAAATCGAAACTTGAATTGTGCAGGAAGCTGAAAGTTGTTTTGACTGAGAGACTTGCAATTTCGGGAATATTTCCTGGTTCGGGAGACAGGACGCCGAGGCGGGAATTACCTGTGGAAAACAGAACTGGGCTCCGGCCCAATCTACGAACCGGAGCCCCGAATTCTTACTGGATTGTGACTGGCTGACGCAACTGGAAGGTGAGTTGATGTTCCACATTGAAAGCAACGTCATGCTTTCCCGTTGCAGCAGCGGTTGCCGTACCCGCTCCGGCACCCACGGCAGAACCGATCAGGGCACCTTTGCCTCCGCCCATTAGGCCTCCGAGAAGAGCGCCGCCGCCGGCACCGCCTCCAATCCACGCGAGGTTGCGCTTCTTGTGCGAAGTACCCTTGGCACTCACATGCGAGGTGCGGATTGGAACGCTGCGGCCATCGATCTGGATGGTATCCAGGGAGAGCTCAAGGAATCCTGGATGCTCCAGGCGTCCTGAGTGCTCGGCGGAAACGACCTTGCCAATAACTTCGCTTCCCGCAGGAGCAACAGTCTGTCCATGCACGCGCAGCGGCGAGTTGAGAACAGCGTGGAATCGGTCTCCAGATTGAGCACTTGCCGACGAAATAGAATTCTGCAAGCGCACGTTGATGGCGGTACCCGAGGGAATCTCAATCGGCTGATAAGCAGGTGCACTTGCAGTCTGATTAGCTGGCGTATACCCCGCATTATTGGCCGTCGCCGCAGGATCGACCGGCGCAGGAACTTCGTTGCGGGTCGTGAGCGTGGGCGAGGAACCTGTGCCAGGCGTGGTGCCAGCGGCCGAGGCATCCTGCGAAACCTTGTTGCAGGCCGCCGTCAAGGCCATCGTGCTCGCAAGCAGTAACACGTAAATCTTGTTCATGAACTCCCTCCAGAGTATTACAACTGCTACATAGCAGATGAGGTGCCAACCTTCTCAGGATTCATTTTCAGCTACTTACAGGCGCTCAGGATTTAGCAGGTGAGTAGTTTTGACATACTTCTGGAGGAGATTTCCGGATAAGCGAAAGGGCATGGCGCTCGGCCATGCCCTGAGTGGGAAAGCATTGATGGTTAGTGTTGCCCCGAAGCGGATGCAGTACGGGTGTCCTCGACCAGAACTCCATTGTGCCGAGTGCTTACGTACAGCGTGCTGCCCTGCAGGAGAGCCCCTGTGATTTCGAACGAGGCCGCAGGCTGAGCGCTCCAGGTGTTTCCGTCATCGCGGCTCACGTACATTGTGCGAGAACCGATTGCAGCGGCAAAGAGCACGCCCTTTTCCACGCGAATTGAACTCACCTCGCGTGCGGGAAGCCCATTGAGCACGTGAACCCATTGCGGTGCCGCACTGGAATCCTTATCTACAGCCATCGCCAAGTGCAATGCACCCTCTCGCGTCGCGATCCAGACTGAATCGTCATTTGCGACCGTGACGGAGTAGATCCGGGTTACCCAGGTCGGAACCGATTGCCGAACCCAATGCTCACCTTCGTCCTTGCTCAGCCAGACCTCACGCAGGGTTGCAGCGGCAACCGACTTGTCGTGAGCTCCTACAGAGAAGAACGTCTTCTCGGAATCGATAGCTCCGCCTGTCCAGCTCTTCCCCTCGTTCTTACTGCTCAGGATGCCGTCATTCGTAGCTGCATACCAGTGGCCGTCGCCCAATGCGAGCGACCTCACCGGGCCCTCATAGGACGAATGAGTCACCAGCGCGGGCTGCGCCTTCGGCGTGATCATCTTGCCCTTCTTGCCTCGAACAGGCTTGCGCGCAGGAGCCGCCTTTTCGTGCACGACGTCTTTGGTGATTTCCCAGCGCTGTGCCTTGCTATCAAACAAGTACATGCCACGGTTTGTAGCGGCGATGAGCTGCCCTTTTACGGACTGGCGCACGTCAAACACGTCTCGTCCACCGAGACCATCGCTCATCTGTGACCACACACCGTCATGACCACGGAATACGCCACCGAATTCCTTGTCGTTCACCACTCCGGCATATAGTTCGGAAGCATCTTTCGTGTCGGCTATTACCGATGTGATCTGGCGCTGCGAGAAGCCGTCATTGGAAGGACGGAACGTCGCGCCTGCATCGTCGGAAACATAAACTCCACCGCGGTCGATGGCTATAAGTACGCGCCGGGCATTGCGGGGATCAACCAGAACATCGTTCAGAATGAAGTTCGACGGCGAGATCAGCTTGAACGTCTTGCCGCCGTCAACTGTCTTCCAGAGCCCTTCGGTAGTCCCTGCATAAACCGTGTTGGGATCCTTCGAATCCTGCTGCAACACTCTGGTGCGGCGTGCTGTGCCGGGAATTCCCTGCACTTTATGGAAAAGCTGCCCGCCGTTTTCGCTCTTGTAAATGCCCGAGCAGGCTGAGGCGAAGACGACCTGGGGGTTTGAGCGGTCGATGATGATCGAGAACACATCCGAATCATCGATCACGCCCTGCTTGATGCTGTTCCAGGTGGCGCCACCGTCCGTAGTCTTCCAGGGAAGATGCCAGGTACCTGCGTAGATGACCTTGGGGTCTTTCGGATCGATGGCAACCGACTCGAAGTTCTTCAGATCGGCATGACCAACGGGACTGATGCGCATCCAGGTCTCGCCACGATCGGTGCTGCGATAGAGTCCATCGAGCGCTCCAGCGATCAGGACTCGTGGGTCGGAGTCGGCCAGCGCAAGAGCCTGAACGCTCTTGCCACGGAGGTCGGCCGGTTCTTTCCAGGTGCGCCCGCCATCACGGGTGACAAAGAAACCTCCACCATTACCGGTGACGTTCCACGCTGCAACGTAGATCGTGGCAGGATGCGCTGGATCGAAAGCGATGTTTTCCAGCATCAGCTCATTGCCGGAACCGAGATGGGCAAAGTGCTTCCAGTGACGCCCACCATCTGTAGACTCAAACATCGCTCCAGCACCGGAACCAAGAAGGATGTGATCCGGGTTAGAAGGATCGTAGGCAAGCGCGCGAGCGTTTCCGCCATAAGGTCCTACCGAACGCCATTGAGCAAAAGCACTAGTAGCGATTAAAACCAGCAGCGTACAACAGAGAACAGACCAGCGTTTCAACATCGAATTCCTTTTCAATGTCCCGAGGCAGAGCTGCCTGTATCACTTTCTCTTGAATGAGGATGCGTCAAGATCGAACTTTGGCGATCACGGTTTTGCAATCCAGACTCCCGGAATCAAGGTCTACAACATGCAAAGTCGGCCTGATTCCGCACGGGCAAGAAAAATCCCGGCCAGATGGCTAAGAGATTAGCTCATCTGCCCGGGTTGAAGAATATGGGGAGCAGCACGTAAGTGCATACTCCCGGCGAACATAGGTTTTACTACTTGCGCGCCTTCTTATGTGCCGGACGTGCAGGAGCAGTGCGCGGAGTGGCCTTTACGGTTCCTTCGTTCACCACCTGCGTGTCTTGTGCCGGGAAGGTTGCACCAGCGGGAACGACCCACAGTTCCGTCTTCTGGTCGTCGCCGGTTCCGGTACGCACTTCAATGCGAGCCGGATCGATGCCCTTCTCCTTCACCATGTAATCCTTGGTGTTTACAGCGCGCTCAGCAGCGAAGTTGGCCTTGCGACCCTTCTTCGGGGTGTTTTCCTGAGCCGTTGCATAACCCACGACTACGCCCTTTGAATCAGGTGCAGCAGCCAGAGCGTCAGCATAACGATCGAGCTCGCCTTTCGCTTCGTTGTCGACGCGAGTGGGCCGCTTGAGGTCGTGCTTGAACTGAATGTTGCCAAAGTCGCTGGCAGTTGGCGGCGGCGGCGGAACATTGACCTTCACCGAAGCGTTGGACGAAGCGGTGAGGTTGCGATCGTCGCTGACCGTGCAGTTAACGTTGACCGTGCTGTCAGGAACGCCAGCGGTGTCCAGCGTATAGCTCGTTGGGCCGTTGCCTGTGAGGCGTCCAGCGGTCGAGTTGCAGTTATAGCTTAGCGGACGATTGTCGGGGCTGCTGCCATTTGCGGTGATCGTGACAGGTTCGCCAGCGGTCACAGTAGTGGGCTGAGCCGTGATCGACAACACAGGAGGATGCTTCGGCGGTTCGTTGATGCTGAACGCAGCCTGGCAGCTAGCTGTCTGCTGATGCTTGCCCTTGCCGTTGTCCACAACCTTGCCGGTAACGGTGTAGCTGCCCGGTGCAAGACCAGTGGTATCGACCTGCGCGGTCGGAGTCGTTCCGGTGACCTTGCCGCCGGTGGCCGAATACGAGTAGCTCAGGGTGCGCTTCGGCAAGAAGCCCGAAGGAGTGACAGTAACGGTGACCGGGGCTCCAGCATCGACTGCCTGCTGGTCAGCCTTACAGGTCGCGCTCACGACACCTTCTTGAGCGGGCACACCGAAGTTGAACAGAAGACCTGCCTGCAAACGAGCTCCGTCGAAATCAATGTTCGTGTGCGACGGATCGTGATACGCAGTCTTCACGTAGTCAACCTGGATCGGACGAAGCGTGAAGCGACGGGTTACAGGATATTCGAGGCCGCCACCCGCAATCGTCACAAAGCGGTACTGGTTGTTTGTAAACTTAGGATCCCAGTGCATGGCGCCAACGAACCCTTCGATAAAGGGCGTAACACCTTCCATGCGGAACTTGATCTGAGGTCCGATTGCCAGCGTGTGAGCCTTTGCAAAATCGTTGTAGTGCCCACCGCCGTCGATGGCGATTCCGGCCCAGTGATTGAGGTTGTAGGTGAGCTGAGCTCCCCAACCCTTATTGAAATCGGGAACTTTGGTGCCCGCGATGCTGCCTCCAGCGTGATACCACGAGTATCCGCCAAAGACTTCTACCTTCGGGGCCTCCTGCGTCTGTGCAGACAGAACAGACGCCGAGCAGAGGACGAATGTTGAAAGTAAAACAACTAATGAACGACGAAGCGACATTACGTGATCCTCCGAAACTTTGAAAACAGCTCGTCAGAAACTTTAGACAGCTCGTCAGAACCTAGAGTTGGTACAGGCGTTCGAAATTGAATCTGATTTCGTACTAGACTTGCCTTCCACTCGGGTAAAGGGATTACCCTTTCTTGCTGCTTACTTGATTGTAGCTCACTCAATGTTGCTGCGTGCGAGAGGGTGAATCTTTTTTATAAACTTGAGGTTCTCTGAATTATTGTGGCTGGAGAATTTAAACTCGAGCAAAAGTTACACAGAACTAAGTTCCTGCATCTAATTTACACGGTTGCCGAACAGGTACAGTGTTGCTAGCGGTATTCATTACACGGTAGTCAATGCTATGAAGGGACTCATTGCCGATGGGCTGGGAAAAAGTACTGATCGTTGAAGACGAGGAGCATGAGCGCTCAGGTCTGGCAGAACTAATCTCTGCTTGGGGTTACCGAACCGAGACAGCACGTGACGGCATGGAGGGGTTGGAGAAAGTTCAGTCATGGGACCCTGGCATTGTCGTTGCGGACCTAAAAATGCCACGCATGGACGGCATGGAATTGCTGGAGCGCGTTTCACAAAGCCCACGCGAGCTTTCCTTCATCCTGCTCACGGCACAAGGTTCCATTGACGCCGCCGTCGCCGCAATGAAGCTGGGCGCGTATGACTTCATCGAGAAGCCTGTCAACCCAACGCGACTCCGCAACATTCTGCAAAATGCGGCACGACAGCGCGGCACGGATCGCGAGCTCGAAGCGACTCGGCGACTGCTGCGCGATAGCGGCCAGCTTGGCTCCCTTGTTGGTTCGTCGCGCAAAATGCAGGAGATATTTCACCTGATCGAGCTCGTCGCTCCCAGCACCGCCTCGGTTCTCATCACCGGCGAGAGCGGTACAGGCAAGGAACTCGTCGCGCGCACGATTCACGAGCTTTCTACGCGCAAGAACAAACCTTTTGTTGCGATCAACTGCGCTGCGATTCCCGAAACGCTTATCGAAAGCGAAATCTTCGGACACGAAAAAGGCGCATTCACCGGAGCTCTGGAGCGTCGCACAGGATGCTTCGAACTTGCCGAGAGTGGAACGCTCTTACTCGACGAAATTGGTGAAATGCCGATTGGCACGCAAGCTAAGTTGCTTCGCGTACTCGAGGACCGAAAGCTGCGTCGACTCGGTAGTAAATCGGAAACGACCGTTGATGTGCGTGTCGTGGCAGCAACGAACAAAGTTCCCGAAGAGGCCGTTTCGCGGGGCGAACTGCGCACGGACCTTTACTATCGCCTGAATGTTTTCAACATTCACATGCCGCCGCTGCGCGAGCACAAGGAAGATATCCCCAGCCTGACCGACACGATGATCAAGGAGATGAACAACAAGCATCAGCGCAGCGTCAGGACCGCAAGCGATTCTGTCATGCAGTTGTTCGACTCGTATTCATGGCCGGGCAATGTGCGCGAGTTGCGAAATACGGTAGAACGTGCGGTGATCGTATGCGACTCCAGCGTGATTGAGCCGCGTCACCTGCCGCCATCATTTGGCTCAAGTCCTTCGCGCATGCCGATCAATGATGCCGATGCAATCCACGTTGGTGTAGGCACCACAGTAGACGAGGCCGAGCGTCAATTGATCATGAAAACTCTGGAATCGACGCACAATAATAAGACCCGAGCAGCCGAAATACTCGGCATCAGCCTAAAGACATTGCACAATAAATTGAAGGAGTACGGGACACAGGGGCAGGTCACATCTGGCGCAGTCGCCGGGCATCAAGCCGGAAACTGACTAAGACCGGCTCTCCGCCTCCACGTTCAATGCCACGACTGAGACTTAAGACTAAGTTGGTGCTCGCCATCACCGGAATGGTGTTCATTCTGGTAGCCACTCTTTCGTGCATTTACATTTCGCAGATGCTCCGGCAGCGAATCAACGAGAGCTACGACAACGCAGACTTCATCGCACATCAGGTTCTGCATGCCGCACGCCAAGCACTGGAAACTGAGCTGCCCGGAAACATCCCGGACCCACAGAACTCTACTCAGGCCCACGATGCAATAGCAACAATCCTGCAGCGGGACAAGGCGAGCGACATGCTGTTGCAGTCCGTCTTGGGCTACAACGCCGAGGTTTATGACGCAGGACTCGTGGATCGCAACGGAATTGCTCTGATTGATACAGACGCTTCTTCCGTTGGCAAGCCTATACCGCGACGACCTCCGCTTTCGGGACTGCGCGATGGCGGATTCCTCGATCAGCTTCGGGCTGTGTACGGCCCGGCACGTGTGTATGAAGTAACCTTGCCCCTTCAGCGACAAGGGACCCCATTCGGCGAAATTCGCGTCGGGCTCTCAACTCTTTTCCTGAAACAGGAGTTGGTGCCGCAGCTCAATCGCGCTCTGCTGCTTTCAGGATCGGCAGTCTTACTATCGCTTATCATTGCGGCTGCTTTGTCGAATCTCGCATTACGCCCCTTGGAATTGATTGCCCGCCGTCTGGACGCGATGACGGCAGAAACCGGCAGGCCTGAGCCGGAGGTTGAACGGAAACCCGAGCACACGGACGAGTTTGGAGCGGTCAGCAACAGAATCGATCGCTTAGGCAGACAAATCCACGACGTACGCGAGGTCTTCTCTGCACTGAAGGAAAACCTCGACCAGCTCATGTCCACCCTGCAGGACGGTCTGATCCTGTTCACGCGTGACGGACGCATCGTGCTCGTATCCGCTTCTGTTGAGCGCTTTGTGGGCCGCCCGCGCAGCCAAATGCTGGGTCACATGGTCGATGAGGTCTTTGACGATTCCAACCGGCTCGGGCGCATCGTGCTCGACGCATTTGCCCTGCGGCAGGAAGTTCCGTCCCGAGAAATTGAGATGGAACAAGGGCGCCGCGTGCAAATGTCTCTCGACTTCATCTCTGAGCGCGGCGTGCCCATCGGTGCCCTGCTTACGGTGCGTGATGCGGAATCGGTTCGGCGCATCGAAAATGAGATTGAATTATCGCGACGCCTTGCGGCAATCGGCAGACTGACTTCGGGCGTTGCTCACGAAGTCAAGAACCCAATCAACGCCATTGTTATTCACCTTGAGATCCTGCGCGAACGCATCCTGCAACTCGATCCTGAAACGCGTCGGCACATGGACATCATAAGTTCGGAGATTCATCGGCTCGATCGTGTGGTCAAAACCTTGGTGGACTTCTCTCGTCCGGTCGAGTTGAAGCTGACGCGAATCGATCTGCGCACGCTGGCACACGAAGTGGTCGCACTATCAGGTCTGGATGCACTCTCCCACAACGTGGAAGTGGTTCAGAACTTGGGGCAGGAACCGCTGCCCGTCCGTGTGGACGCAGACCTGATCAAACAAGCTATTCTCAACGTTTTGATCAACGGCGTTCAGGCTATGCCCGACGGAGGCACGCTGACGATTCGCGCCTTTACATCCGGCTATGCTGCGGTTCTAGAAGTGCATGATACTGGCCCAGGTATTCCATCAGAGATTCGCGACAAGATTTTCAATCTATACTTCACTACGAAGAAGTCGGGCAGCGGAATCGGCCTGGCACTAACTTATCGCGCTATGCAGTTGCACAACGGCGCGCTTGATCTTGATTCGACTCCCGGCGAGGGCACGACCTTCCGCTTCATGCTTCCGCTGGCTGAGCCTGAAACTTCCGCAGAGAGAACTCCGGACGCGATGAACGAAACCGTGATCCCTCCGCCGCACTGAGATATGCTGGCAAGAAGAAATATGTTCTCTTTTCCTTTCGATCTACGTACTTTGTCACCTCGCTCGCTCACGGGCACGGCTCTAGTCATCGCTCTGCTCGCCACGGGATGCGCGAAGAAGCCGGTCCGCACTACACCCATGGTGCTTGTGCCGACGATTGAAACTGAACCGCAGCCCGCGCCGCCTTCGCCAAATCCCCCCGCCGAGAACGCAAACTCGATTCCCGTACCTGTTCCGGCCAACACACCGCAACGCGACTCTCAAAAGCCCAAGCCTAAACCGCGCAAGCCCGTTCCACGAAGACCGGCGCAGCCGTCTGTAGCGGAGGCTCCCAAAGCGGAACCACCGAAGACGCCTGACAACTCAGTGCAGATTACGGCAGACGTACCACGCGCGGCCGTTCAGTCGCAGCGGCAGAATGCGGAGAACCTGAATCGCAACTCCGAAGGCAAGCTTTCGCACATAACGAGAGCGCTGAGCGATGCCGAGCAGAACATGGTGCGGCAGGCGAGAAACTACATTGCCCAGTCAAGCCAAGCACTGCAGGGCGGAGATATCGAACGAGCCTACAACCTGGCTGTGAAAGCAAATCTGCTGGCCAACGAGCTTTCGAAGTAACATCACTCAGTTTTCGAAGGTAGTTCGAACTTCACCCGCGTGTAAGCGATGCGAAAGCCTTTGCGCTCTCCATTGCGCTGGCTGGCACTTCCCGGCGCGGCACAGAACATCGCCAGATCGCAACCGGCCTCTGACGCGAAGCGAAGCCGTGCTTCGAGCAGTGCATTCTGTGCACCGCGGTGACGAAATTCCCGTATTGTGCTCGCCCCCGCCAGCAGAGCTACGCCTTCATGCATCAGAAGATCGCCCGTCGCCACAGGCTTACCCTCTATCTCTGCGATGAACGACGTATCGTTGGAACGCGAAGCGATGACCCGCGCCAGCTCTAGTATTTCGTCAGCGAACTCGACCTCGCCAGCCCATCCCTTGGACGAGGTCTGAGCCCAGAGCTCACGTTCGTCCTCGCCTATCATGCGTACATTCACTTCAGGATTTGGTGTGTATGTGGATGGCGTGCGCTCATCGAGATCAAGGAACATGACACTCGTAAACTCGATAGGCCTGTAGCCGCGTTCATTGAGCATCGCAAATACCGCAGGATCGGCCAGTGGGCTCACTTCATGAAAAACAGTGGCGCACCGATCATGGTAGAAATCCTCGATGTTGTTCAGTTCCGCTGCGGTCGGCACCGCGAAAAGTCCAAGGCCCAGAGTCTGCGTGCAGGGCGAGGACAAACCATCAAACATGGCGTATGCCCCCGCGACTTCGATCCAATTCGCGCCGGAACCCGGATCTACGCGCGCTCGTGTTTCCACCAAGCACGCATTTGCCGCAGCCTCAGTACGTTCCAATCGGCGGGACAGAGCGACATCGACGAACACTCGTTGCATAGAAAGACCTAAATCAGTTTCCCGAGATCAACTTCCGAGCACGAGCCAAGTCGTGGGGAAACAGATCAGGTGGCACCGCTATTCCTGCGGTTGCAAGCTGATACCGGGCACAGGACATCTTGTCATCGCGGCAGTAAGTCTGCTTCATAAGCTCACTGGCAATCGGCATGTTTGACATCCTGTCATGAAAGAAGGGACACTTCTCGAGTTTTTCGCAGTCCGCCATCAATCCTCCGCTATCGGCAAAAGAACACATCCGATTTCGAATACCAAATTTACTACCCCGATCAGGATCGAAACCTTGGATTTTCGCCAACTTACAAACGGAGGTGCCTGCACGCTCCCGTTTTGGGAGGAGCAGGCATTTTTGTAATCGGAGGCTGGCGAACAGCTAGTTTGAACCTACAGGTTTTGACATTGCCTCATTCAATCCATTGAAAACCTGGTCGTAATGGCCGCTCTCGGCGGCGAAACGCAGCGGCTTCACTCGTTCGACACAGATCTCATCGGCGGCAGGTTGCGTCGTGAGAATCTGCATAACTTCGGTGATGAACTCTTTCAGCGGCATGGCTCGAGGATCGTCGGCACCGTCCATGAGATCGGTCTGCACGTACGGCGGAATCAGCTCGATCACATCGGTGTTGCCGCCCTTTAGCTGGAACTTGAGCGATTGCGAGTAGGAATGGATCGCTGCCTTGGTCGCGCAGTACGTGGGAGTAAGAGCCAGCGGGACAAATGCAAGTCCGGAGGACACGTTCATGATCGTGGAGTGAGGCTGCTTCCTAAGCATGGGCATGAGCGCCGAGGTCAACCGAATAGGTCCAAGGAGGTTGGTCGTAATCATTGCCTCGGAATCGCCAAGGTCGGCAGGTTCAGCCAATAGACTCTCCGCCCGCATGATTCCGGCATTGTTAATGAGCACGTTCAACGATGGGAACTCCCTTGTGACCTGCTCAGCAAAGCGTAAGATGGCTGCTCGGTCCTCGATGTCGAGCGTGAGAGACTTCATGCCGGGATTGGCAGACGTAACCTCATCCAGCACCTGCTTACGTCGCCCTGCGATGATCACCTGATTGCCAAGTGCATGGAAGCTTTCGGCCAGCCCGCGTCCGATACCAGATCCGCCGCCCGTAATGAGAATGGTGTTGCCCGTCATTTTCATCTTGCTTGTGCTCCGAAATGAAATCGCGAAAACAAGTATCTGATGAGCGATGTCGCCCAGAGTTTCAAATCGACTTAACGATAAACCATGGTGCGAACAGGCAGCAGCCTCGGAGCAGCGTGTCGGAGTTACAGAAAGCAAGCAAAACAAAGCCCGTCGCGGGGGACGGGCCTTGCTTACTGCGTTTATGAATGAAATGAATCCGCCTGCAACTATAGGTCTTCCGCTTTCTTAAGGGATTCCACTAAAACCCTGAGAACCTCTTTGCAGTTGGCGCCGTCGGCGAGAGCTTTTTCCGCCGGTTCGAAAATCCGATTGACTTCGGGGCGCATGGATTCGCGAATATGGTCGCATTCCGCTTCCCAGCTCTTGTTGTGGAGCACGCGAAGGAACGTGTGGGCCGCACGGGAGCGGAGGTGCTGCTCCTTGCAGAACTTCACGAACTCAACACAAGCTCCTCGGGGCGGTTCCAGCACAGGCAATCCCTGCCCTTCTTGAACTGCCGTCGTCGTGTCGAGAGTCTTGGTCGTCATAAGGACTACAACATAGCCGCGTTTCACCGGCCTCGAAGTGATTTGCCTCACAAAGTTATGTGACCATATGCATTTCAAGAATCAGTCGCGCCTCTTTGCTCACCGAGAGGCAGTGCTTCAGGGCCAAGATTTCCAGTTAAGCGCGTGGGCTGCTATCCTTTGAACAAAGGTTTCATTCCAGTTTTCGATAATCAGGAGCACGAACATAGATGGCAAATAGCCTGGAAGGGCGCGTGGCCGTTGTTTTTGGTCTGGCAAACAAGCGCAGTATCGCCTGGGCCATCGCCCAGAAGTTGCACGCGGAGGGCGCGCAGATCGCAATTACTTATCAGAACGAGAGGCTTCGACAGGAAGCAGAAGACATGATCGAAAGCCTGCCCGGCGCGCAAGGTTTCCAGTGCGACGTTACAAAGGACGAGGAAATCACCGAAGTTTTCCGCCAGATCGGCGAGAAGTACAACGGCAAGATCCACACGCTGGTTCATTCGGTCGCCTTTGCTCCGGCCGACGAGTTGAAGAACGACTTCCTGCTCACCAGTCGCGAGGGCTTCCGCATCGCACACGAGATCAGCGTTTACTCGCTCATTGCTTTGGCTCGCGGAGCGGCGCCACTTATGACCGAGGGTGGCAGCATCATGACGCTCAGCTATCTCGGCAGCGAGCGCGTTATTCAGAACTACAACGTGATGGGCGTGGCGAAGGCCGCGCTGGAAGCAAGCGTGCGTTACCTTGCCGCATCTCTTGGACCGAAGGCGATTCGCGTCAACGCTATTTCCGCCGGACCAATCAAGACGCTGGCGGCTCGCGGCATCGGTAATTTCAACGACATTCTGAAGATTGTTTCCGATCGCGCACCGTTGAAACGCAACGTGGAAACGAGCGAAGTGGCTGCGACCGCGGCATTCCTTGCCTCCGAAGGTGCAGCAGGCATCACGGGTGAAGTCATTCACGTGGATTGCGGCTACAACATCATGGGCTACTAGGTCCGCAGAGAACGCAAAATCAAACGCCGCGTCCAGTCAGGGCGCGGCGAAACTGTCTATGGCAAAGTGCTAGTTGCCGATGTTCAGGCGAACACTTCGCTCGTCGTGTCCGATACGGCGGATCACGATTTCCGCGTCTTTCTGCTGCAAAATGCGCGGGAACTTCTCGCCCCATTCGATCAGCAGCACGTTGCGATCCTCGGTCATCAGGTCTTCAAGTCCAAGGGAATCTACCTCGCCGGGCTTCTCCAGCCGATAGAGATCGATGTGGAAGACGTCCTTATCGGGGCCGTGGTACTCGTGAATTAGCGTGAACGTGGGACTTGTAACATCGTCGGCCTCTGCTGCGCCAAAACCTTCGGCAATGCCTTTGACCAGTGTCGTCTTTCCGGCGCCAAGGTCGCCTCGCAACAACACTACATGTGCATTCCGCAAGTCGGAGGCCAGCTTTCGTCCGAGTTCGACAGTTTCATCGGCGGAGTGCGAAGTGAATTCCCGGGTCATTGCCCGAATCATAGCATCGAGCGTGCAGAATGCGTCAGCAAAGGCGAATGTTTTTCGCTTTCGCACGATGCCGCATTCTGCGGAAGCCCACAGGCAGATACCGCAACAGATCGGTTGCGACCATGGACTCTTCGCCCGTATGGGCCACTGCAGCGTCGGCGACCAGGCCGTGCATGTACACAGCAGCGCGCACCGCCTCCTCGACTCGGTTCGGGAACTGCGCGACGGTTCCGGCAATCATGCCGGTCAGGATGTCTCCGGTTCCTCCGGTTGCCATTCCGGGGTTTCCCGTGGTGACAACCCAGACTTCTCCGTTGGGATAGCCGATCACGGTACGGAAACCTTTCAGAACCAGAATGCAGCGATGGCGGCGAGCGAAGTCTCGTGCGACAACTACACGGTTCGACTGCACTTCGGGCACGGACTTTCCAATGAGCCTCGCCATCTCGCCGGGATGCGGTGTGAGGATCAGAGCGCGACTGCCGCCCTGCAAAAGTTCGGGTGAGCCCGCGAAAGCATTGACCCCGTCAGCGTCGAGCACCACGGGCACATGCACGTTTTTGACTATACGATGCACGAACTCGGCAACGCCAGGCTTCTGAGACAATCCAGGACCAATGGCCACGACGTTGCGCGATTTTGCGAGTTCGAGACAATGCGCAGCGTCATTCGGCGAAGCACTCGAAGCCGCCAGTTCGCCCATCGGTTCCGTCATCAGTTCAGCGGCGAAGGACGCAACTGAAGACAACACCGCACCCGGCGTCGCAACCGTTGCCAACCCGGCTCCAACCCGCAAAGCTGCCATGCCGCACATGGCTGCTGCGCCACTCTTGCCAAGCGCCCCGGCGAGCACGAGCACGTGTCCGAAGCGTCCCTTATTGCTATCCAGTGCGCGAGGAGAGAACAGGGAGGCGACTTCGTGCGGAGTTACCGTGTGAAGGTGCTGAGAGGAAACGATAGCCGAGTCCGGTGTACCAATTGGAGCCACGACAATCGGTCCGCGCGTCAACTGCGCGAAACCGTGAGCAAGCTTTGGAGCGGTGAATGTGACCACTGCACTCGATCGGCAAACAACAGCCTCGTCAGGCAAAGCGGTCGCATCGGCGTCGGCCCCGGAAGGCAGATCCACGGAAAGAACGGGCGCCGAAGTTGCATTGATGGCGCGTATTGCGGCTTCAGCCAGCTTTTGCGCCGGCGAAGCATCCATGCGCGGCTTGTATCCAGTGCCGAAGATCGCATCGATGATCAGGTCGGCTTCAGCCAGGCTTCTGGTGGATTCGCGTTCGACTTCCTGTTCACTGCTCAACACGATCGGACGCACGGGCAGCCGGGCCAGCATATTCGCCGCATCCGCTTTCAGACTATTTCTCGGACCAAGTAGCAGAACCTCGACGACTTTTCCTGCACTGTGCAAGCGACGTGCCGCCACCAGGCCATCGCCACCGTTATTACCGCGCCCGCAGATAACGATAACGCGGTTGGCACTCGCCCAGTGCTCGCGAGCGAAGTTCGCCACGGCGGTGCCTGCATTTTCCATCAGCGCCAGCGAATGCACCCCGTGGTGCTGAATTGTGACGCGGTCGATTTCTTGCATCTCGGCGGCGGTCGTAATCTTCACTTTTTCGCTCCAGCCAGCATCTCAAGTTGTCGCAGATTCGCAGGTTCACCCATCACAATGAGATGATCGCCCGCGCAAAGGCGAGCGTCCGGGGCAGGACTATACTTCATATCTTCGCCTTCCCTCTTGATTGCCAGCACTGTGATTCCGAGGTCGTGGCGAATACCGGACTCGCGCAGTCCTTGTCCGACGTAAATCGACGACGGGTCGATTGTCAGTTCCTCGAGCTCCAGCCCAAGTTCATCGCTTCGCAGTAGCGCGACTTCAAGGAAATTGATGACATGCGGGCGAAGGAATGCCTGTGCGATACGAAATCCGGCAAAGCCATAAGGCGAGATCACCTGATCAGCTCCGGCAGTCTTCAGGTGCTTCTCTGCCGACTCTTCACTAGCCCGGGCAATAATCTTGATCGAGGGGTTCAAGCTGCGTGCAGTCAGAACAATGTAGGTGTTTGTCGCATCCGTAGTAGTCGCGGCCACAAGTCCGGCGGCCTGATCGATTCTGGCTGCTCTCAATTGAGCTTCCTGGGTAGCATCTGCGTGGACAACCAACCAGTTCGTCTCGGTACGAATCCTCTCGGCCTTGGTCTCATTGTTGTCGAGGATGATGAATTGTGCCGGTTTCGTCATCAGTTGGCGAGCGACGGCACGCCCTACGCGTCCGGCTCCGCAAATGATGTAATGCCCGTGCAAACGTGCAATCTCACGTTCCATTCTGCGCCTGCCAAATATTTTGTTGAACTCGAACTCCAGGATCCACTGTCCGAGGACTCCAAGAATGAGAAATACCAGTCCCACACCAGCACAAATCAGTGCCACGTTGAAGTAGCGGCCCATAGGTGATAGCGGGTGCGTCTCGCCGTAGCCGATAGTTGTCAATGTGGTGAGCACCATGTAAAAGCCGTCGAACCAGCTCCAGTGCTCGATGTAATGGAAGCCCGCCGTACCTATGGAGATGACCAGCAGTAGTGCCGCCATCAGAAACTTCATGTTTCTCAGTGCCCGCATAATTGCTCTGGCGGCGATTGTACCTGCATTACGGGAGTGCCGAAAAGCAACTACCGTGGTGCACCTCATTGGGCAAAGAAAAAGCGCCCTCATCCAGAGGGCGCTTGGAGTGTTTGGAAGCGATCCTTAGTCCGCTGAAACTGCGGTGTTCACATTGGCTGCCTGCACTCTGCTGTGGTGTCGACCGTACAAGAAATAGATGAACAGACCAATCACTAACCAGATGAAGAGTCGTGCCCAGTTCACCCATCCCAACTTGTACATCATGTAGCCGTTGAACAATACGCCCATGATCGGCACGAACGGAACCCAAGGTGTGCGGAACGGACGGTTCTGCGTGGGATTCGTATGGCGCAACACAAGTATCGCCACACACACGATGACGAACGCCAGCAGGGTGCCGATGTTCACCATCTTGCCGATGTCGTCGATCGGTGTCACGCTGCCGACGATGGCCGCAAGCAGGCCAACCAGAATCGTGTTCTTGTAAGGCGTGCGGTACCGGGGATGGATGGAGCTGAAGAACTTTTTCGGCAGCAGACCATCATTAGCCATCGCGTACAACACGCGAGTCTGGCCGAGCAACATGACCAGCATCACGCTTGTAAGTCCAGCCAGTGCTCCGGCCGTGATAATGTGCGAAGCCCATCCAAGGTTGCGATCAGAAAACGCGTGTGCAATTGGCGCTTCGATGTTTACTTCGCGCCAGGGAACCATGCCGGTCAGAACGGCTGCGACAGCGATATACAGCAGCGTACACACGACAAGCGAGGTGATGATTGCAATAGGCAAGTCGCGTTGCGGATTCTTCGCCTCTTGCGCCGTTGTGGAAACGGCGTCAAAGCCGATATAGGCGAAGAAGATGTATGCCGCCCCTGCGCCGATTCCCGAGAAGCCAAACGGAGCGAACGAATGCCAATCAGTGCCCCAGTTGCTGGAACTTATATACCGCATCCCGAGCGCGATCACGAATAAAACTACGGCGACCTTGATCGTCACGATAGCGGCGTTGAAACGTGCGCTCTCCTTGATGCCCACGACCAAAACCCAGGTAATGATCAGAGCGATCAGGAATGCGGGAAGGTTGAAGCCTATCTCAGCCCCGAAAAGGTGCGGAGCACCGAGCAGTGCATGTGCGCGTTGCGCCAACTCCGCAGAACCGCTGTGCTTGAGAGCATCAAGCGCCTGCAGGAATCCCTGCGTTCCCGGCGTCAGTTCCGGATGCGAGGCCTGGATCATCTGCCGTGCAACCATATCCTGCGCGGTGCGCAGTGCCGTCCAGTGGTCATAAGCCAGCCACAGCGGAATCTTGATCTTGAAAATGCTCATGAACTCGATGAAGTGGTTTGACCATCCCGAGGAGACAGTGCTCGCACCCATCGCGTACTCAAGAGTGAGATCCCAGCCAATAATCCACGCAAACAACTCGCCAAGTGTCGCATACGCGTAAGTGTACGCACTGCCTGCCAAGGGAATCATGGCAGCAAACTCCGCATAGCAAAGCCCTGCAAATGCGCAACCAAGACCGGAAAGGACAAACGACATCATCAAACCCGGACCGGCGTAGTGTGCACCAAGCCCTGAGAGCACAAAAATGCCAGCGCCGATGATCGCGCCAACTCCGAGCGCCGTCAGCGATACAGGTCCCAACTCACGTTTAAGACTGTGCTCATTCTCTTCGGACGCTTCGTTGAGAAGCATATCCATTGGTTTCTTGGCCAGCAGCTTTAACATTCGGTTTTGGGATCTCCTTCGCTCTTGGGTACATCAATCCGCGGCGCTGACAGCTCTAGTCTGCCGCGACCACAGAAAATAGACCGGGATACCGAGTAGGACAATGACTAGTCCCGGCCAAGTGTATTGAGGTTTGTAAAGCAATAAGACTACATCAATGAATACGGCCATCACAATGTAGATGGCCGGAAGCCACGGGTATCCAATGGCGCGGTAAGGCCGCGGAGCCTCCGGACGAGTGCGGCGCAGAACAAAAACTCCAGCTAATGTGAGCACGTAGAAAAGCAGCACGGCAAAAATTGTGTAGTCGAGTAGCTGTCCATAGCTTCCGCTCAGGCATAGAAAACTGGCCCAGAGAGCCTGAACGATCAGCGACAGATGCGGAGTCTTGAAGCGAGGATGGAGTCGTCCGACTGAGTGGAAGAACAATCCGTCGCGAGCCATGGCGTAGTAC
This sequence comes from Koromonas humicola, assembly GCF_059726255.1. Taxonomy (NCBI): domain Bacteria; kingdom Pseudomonadati; phylum Acidobacteriota; class Terriglobia; order Terriglobales; family Koromonadaceae; genus Koromonas; species Koromonas humicola. Next base: position 1,068,783 of record NZ_AP040873.1, on the reverse strand, counting down.
ACGCGTGATCCGGCAAGTATCAAACCGTTGTTGCAACCAAAGGTCGAGATCAGGATCGCCAAAGCCATCAACTTGGCTCCGCTCTGCCCCATAATCTGCTGCATCACCGCCGTGGCGACGCGATCTTCAGACGCATACTGGATGCCGCGCCCGACGCTGGTCATTGAATAAGGATCGCCCCACAGCGGAAGCACCATCAGATAAATGAAGTTGACGGCAATGTAGATCAGGATGACCGTGCCCGTACCAAGTGCTAGCGAAAGCGGTAAATTGCGCTGCGGGTTCCGAACCTCGCCTGCAGTAAATGTCACATTGTTCCAAGCGTCCGCAGAAAACAGCGATCCCACCTGCGCCACCGCGATCACAGTGATCGCCGAGACTAATGCTGTGGCCCCACTCACTCCAATCGGAATCTTGTGCAAGGAGTGAAGTCCGGCATGCAGCCAGAAATTCGCACCGAAGTTCGCGCTCACCGCCTCCGGTGTCATGCCGAACCAGATACCAAGTACCACTAATCCAAGGAGAGCCGCAATCTTGGCAGTCGTGAACACGACCTGGACAAACGCTCCCGTCCTTACCCCAAAGACGTTCACGACCGACAACAATACAATCGTCAGGATCGCGACCAGGTTCTGTGTGTTCAATCCCACTTCCATGTTGCCCAGTACCACTGGGCCGATATGAACGGCAGGAACTTTCCAAATGTGCAGAATCCAAGTGGTTGAAGATACGGATGGCAGGAACACGCCCAAGAACTTCCCAAAGGCAACAGCTACGGCCGCAATCGTGCCGCATTGAATTACCAGAAATAGCGTCCAGCCATACAGGAACCCCCACAAAGGACCGAGCGCTTCGCGCAGGTACACGTACTGCCCACCCGCCTTTGGCATCATGGCGGCCAGCTCACCGTAGGACAGCGCGGCGACTATGGTCATGAAGCCCGTCACCAGCCAAGCGGCAATCAGCAACGCAGGCGAGTCCACGAGACGAGCAATATCAGCTGCGACAATGAACACGCCTGAGCCGATCATGGAGCCCATTACAAGTGTGGTCGAGCTAGTTAGCCCGAGTCCTTTAACAAACTCCTGATCCTGGCTTGTTTCCGACACCTTTGTAAGCTGACTCACTACTCTCCTTGAACGAGAAAAGAGATGCGTGCTCTGCGACAGGTCTAAGCGGCTGGACTCCAGCCGCTCTCGAAGCTTTGATGAGAACTCTACATCATCAGCCGGAAAAATTCCCTAGCCGATTGGCGGGGGGTGCGGCAAAGGTCTCCGATAACGGCCACGGAATCCGCTCCCGCCCGCAGCACGGCTTCTGCGTTTTGTCGGGTGATGCCCCCTATAGCCACGAGAGGAAGGTCGTGGGCTGAAGCGTCGCGGAGTCGCTTCGCTTCCTCCACTCCAGCGAGACCGACAACCGGATCAGGATTCAGCTTGCTTCCGGTTGCGAAAACTGGGCCGATGGCAACGTAGTCCACCGGCTTCGTCAGAGCGTCCGACATCTGCTCGATATTGTGGGTCGAGAGGCCCACCTTGCGCCCGGCTCCGACGACTAGGCGCGCACCCTCGGGAGATAGATCCTCCTGCCCAAGGTGAACCCCATCGAATCCTGCCGCCACGCACAGATCAGACCGGTCGTTCATGATTAGCGTGATGCTGGGAAGTATGCGCCGAAGCTCACGCGCTTGTGCGAGCACTGCGCGGGCACTCAGGGTTTTGGCGCGATACTGCATCAGCGTACAGCCGCCCTCGGCGAGTTCTCGTGCATGCTCACACACGCACCGCAACAAATCGCCGCTTCCAACAATAGCCGCGAGAGCATCGGCATCAACGATCGGATACAGCAGCGGAAGCTTCATTGCACCTATTTCTTCACCATGAAACGTTCCATGAACTTCGTATCGAAATTCCCAGCCTCGAAGTCAGGTTCGCTGAGGATACGCTTGTGCAGGGGGATGGAGGTATGAATTCCCTCCACGATAAACATGTCCAGAGCTCGTTTCATGCGAGCCAAGGCCTCAGTTCGGTCCTTGCCGCGCACGATCAACTTGGCGATCAGTGAATCGTAGTACGGAGGCACGACTCCTTCCTGGTACTGCGCCGTATCGACACGCACTCCGTTTCCACCTGGCGTATGGAAAACCGTAATCTTCCCGGCCGAAGGGGTGAACTTCTCCGGATGCTCGGCGTTGATGCGGCACTCGATCGCGTGTCCGCGAGGCGCAATCGGCTGATGAATAATGTCGGGTAGCTTGGCTCCGGCAGCGATCAGAATCTGACTCTTCACCAAATCGATATCTGTAACAAACTCCGTTACGGGATGCTCAACCTGAATGCGTGTGTTCATTTCGATGAAGTGAAGATCGCCACTCTCGTCCATGAGGAACTCAACCGTTCCTGCATTGACGTACCCAATCTCCTTCATCGTCTTTTCGAGAATGCCGTTGATCCTGCTGCGCAGCTCAGGGCTGACGGCGGGAGAAGGAGATTCTTCGACCAGTTTCTGATGGCGGCGTTGAATGGAGCAGTCGCGTTCGCCGAGGCTGACTACGTTTCCGTGCTCGTCGGCAAGCACCTGGAATTCAATGTGGCGAGGGCGTTCGATGAACTTCTCCATGTAGAGATCGCCATTGCCAAACGCCGAAGCCGCTTCGGAGTGTGCCGCGTTAAACATGTGCGGCAGTTCCTCCGCCGAACGAATCACGCGCATGCCGCGTCCGCCGCCTCCGGCCGAGGCCTTCACGATCACGGGGAAACCAACTTCCTTCGCCCACTCCAGGGCTTCTTCCGGAGTGTTAATCACGCCATCCGAACCGGGAAGAATCGGCACTCCGCAGCGCTTCATCGCCTGACGCGCCTTATCCTTCTCTCCCATCATCCGAATAATCTCTGACGGTGGCCCGATGAACTTCAGCCCGGAGGTTTCGCACACGTGGGCGAAGTTTGCGTTTTCACTCAACAGGCCGTAGCCCGGATGAACAGCTTCAACGTTGGCGATATTGGCAGCGCTGATGACAGCGGGGATATTCAGGTAGCTCTCGCCGGCACGCGCCGGTCCAATGCACAGAGCTTCATCGGCAAAGCGTACATGCAGCGAGTTGCGATCTGGTTCGCTGTAAACCGCGACCGCCTTGATGCCGAGTTCCTTGCAGGCACAAATGATGCGGAGAGCAATCTCTCCGCGATTGGCAATCAGAATCTTTTTGAACATGCTCGAGTGTGCTCCTGGCTAGCCATCGAGGAAATTGCGAGCGGCGGCGAACCAAGCTCGCATGACGCGGCAGTTTGCACGCGCCCTCTCCACGGCTGAACCGTCCGGCTTATTTCGTACGGATTTTGAAAAGTGGCTGGCCGTACTCAACCGGTTGGCCGTTGGAAACCAGAACCTTTACGATCTGCCCTGCCGCTTCAGATTCGATCTCGTTCATCAACTTCATGGCCTCAACAATGCAGAGCACCTGGCCAACTGCAACCGTGTCTCCTTCCTTCGCAAATGCCGGTGCGCCCGGAGAAGCGGACGCGTAGAAGGTTCCAACAATGGGAGACTTAATGATCTCGATACCCGCTTCGTTTTCGGATGCCGGTTCGGCCGAAGGCGGGGTAATCACAGGCGCAGCAACTGCCGCCGCTGCCTGCATCGGTACGGGAGCAGCAGGATAGGCAGCCATGACGGCATGCGAACGCTTCACTCGAACCTTGACCTCGCCGCGCTCCAACTCAAACTCAGCGATGTCTTTTTCGACAAGGAACTCAATCAATTCTTTGATTTCTTTCTGATTCATTGGCTGCCAGAAGCGTCGCACAGAGGCGGCGCAGTTTGGACTTCACCTTTACATAGAATTTGCCCGGATCGGGCATTAGTTCAGTTCAATCAAATCTTTGCTTACAGGCGTTAGCACTTCATATCCGCGTTCGGTTACCAGCAACATATCTTCAATGCGAATTCCGCACTTCTTTGGAAGATAGACGCCCGGTTCGATCGTGATCACCATGCCCGGGCGCAGCACTGTATCAGTTCCTGCGCCGATTCTTGGTGGTTCATGGATTTCAAGCCCCACACCATGTCCCGTTGAATGCGTAAAATAGCGATCCAGTTTCGCTCGCTTCAGTTCCTGACGCGCTGCGTGATCGACCTCCCCAGTGGTCGCTCCGGGTACCACAGCGCTGATCGCTGCCAATTGAGCCTCAAGAACGGCGGTGTACAACCCCCGCGCCTCAGGCGACGCTTTAGCGAGATGGACGGTACGCGTCATGTCGCTGCAATAACCATCCAATACAATTCCGTAGTCTAACACTACGAATCCTGATGATGGCAGCTTGGCACAGGAGGCAACGCCGTGGGGTAACGATGACCGTTCGCCGGAAGCGACGATCGTATCGAATGACATCTTCTCCGCACCCGCCCGTCGTGCCATGTATTCAAGGCGCGCCGCGACAGCCGCCTCGACCGTTTGGGGGCGCAACGAACGAAGCAGCGGGCGAAACAAGTGCGACGACAGCTTGATCGCATTGCGGATCAGTTCTACCTCTCCGACATCCTTCACCGCGCGAAGTTCTTCGATAGCTCCAGAAAGCCGGACTATCTTGACAACTTTGCCCAGCGAACTTTCCAGCGCACTCAACTGTGACACGGTCAGATGATCTGACTCGATTCCAATGCGCCTTGCCCCACGTTTGACGCACGCTTCGGCGGCCACAGCCAGGGGGCTTCCCTTCGCGATGGAAACCTTCACGCCTTCGACCTCCGACTCAGCCTGTTCGGCATACCTGCCATCAGTGAACAGAACGAAGCTTCGTTCGGCAGCGAGCAACACCCCTGCACTCCCGGTAAACCCGGAGAGGTAACGAACATTTGGCATATGAGACACGAGGAGAGCATCGACCTTGTGCCGCACGAGAAGCTCACGCACATTCTTTTGCCGCTGTCGGAAGTCCATTGAAATGATTGTAAATGCTCAAAAGAAATGTGGGCTTCCGGAGAAGCCCACATTCAGCCAGATGCTTAGTTTCGCTAGCTCTGGATTTTTGGAGTGATGAAAAAGATCAGCTCATCCGTCTCTGTTTTGACTGTGCGCTGCTTGAACAGGTTGCCGAGCCACGGGATGTCACCGAGCAGCGGCGTTTGCGAGGTGCTGACCGTATTCGATGTCTGGATTACGCCGCCGATGACAACCGTGCCTCCATCGTTTACCAACACCTGCGTCGTCGCCTGTTGCGTGGTGAGGACGTAGTTGTTGTTGATGAGGTTGCCGGGTTGCGTGTTCTCCACGTCCACGCTCAGGAATACTGTGTTATCCGCCGTGATCTGCGGAGTAACCGACAAGCGCAGTACAGCGTCGAGATAGCTCACGCTGGCGTTCGAGTTCGCCGTTTGTGCCGTGTAGACCGGGATCTTGACACCCTGCTTTACCTCGGCCTTCACGTTGCTCTGCGTGACAACACGTGGACGCGACAGAACCTTCGCGAGGTTATGAGTTTCAGCCGCGGTCAGAATGGCATCGATACCGTAGCTCTTCGTGATGTTACTCAAAGAGAAGCCCGTTGTTGCACCAGTAACGGCGAAGTTTGTAAACAGCGGAACAGTGCTGCTGGTCCCGGACGAAGTACTGGAACTCGAAGACGAGGACGATGACGACGAACTTGAGCTCGAGGAGCTATTCGGGTTTGAGCCTCCGATAGTTGTGACACCGTTCGCCCAGTTGAATCCGAGCTGTACGCCAAGGTCACGTGAGAAGGAACGCGTGGCCGAGACTACACGCACCTCAATTTCTACTTCCGGACTCTTGCGATCCAGTTGCGAGATCAGGCGATCGAGGTTCGGAAGCACGCTTGGAATATCCGAGATGATAAGAGCGTTCGTGCGTTCATCCGAAATCACATCCCCGCGAGCCGTAATAAACTTCTTGATCGTCGCAACGACATCCTTGGCTTTTGCATAGCTCAGGAATCTGGTTATGGTCTGGCGGTCGACAGCGAGAGCCACCGCTTCTGCCTGTGCACGACGGTCCACAGCTTCACGGCGAAGCGTATCGATGCTGGCAATTCGAAGAACATTTCCCTGCAGTTCACGATCCAACGAGTTGTTCTTCAAAACGATGTCCAGCGCCTGATCCCATGGCACGTCATCGAGCACCAAGGTGACAGTTCCCTTCACATTCGGGTCAAGAACGATGTTCAATCCGCTGATCTCGTGAACGAGGCGGAAGAAATCGCGAAGGTCCACATCTTTCAAATTGACCGAGATTGGCTCGCCAGTGTACTTGAGTGTGGACGGTACCGAACTCTTGACTGTCTGATCGAGAGGCGTTGACAAGCGCGCCATCTCCTGACCGCGCTGCGAAGTTCCAGCCAGTGTCTCGGCAGCAACCCCGGCTCGCGTTTTCGGTTCGCCAACTTCGGGCATCTGCGCCGCAGCAACTACCGGAGTCGCACTCGGTGCGATCGCCGTTTTGGGCGAAGGGGCAGGAGCTACCGACGCAACCACTGGAACCTCAGATACGGTCTTCGTTTCCGCTGAAATTGGGGGAACCACCGCCTGTGCAGGCTTTGGCGACTCCGCTACAGCGGGGGTGTTCACCTTGGGAGAAGGAACTACAGTGGTAAGCGCTGCCAATTGGAGCTTCGGACCGGACTGCTCACTGGCTTCGACCGACTTGGTCTCCGACACAGGAGTCGGCGCGTCCTGAACAGGTGTTGCTGCCACAGTCGTCAATGGCAGCGAAGGCAGAGCAGGTTCCTTAGCTTCAGCCCGACGTGACGCGCTGGCCAGAGCAGCAAGATCTGCGCTTGCGGGGCGTCCGGCCACGGCTGGCGTCCCGGCGGAAGCTAACGCGGGAAGCGGTGCCGGCTTCGGAGCCATGCTCGCAGACTGCTCGGACTTTACGCGCACCGTCACCTGCTTGGCCGACGGAACAACGTCAAAAGTATGCGGGCCGTTGAGATCAACAACAATTCGCGTAACCGGGGGCTCAGCTTGGAACCGTCCCACGCGAACCTGGCGCACATCTTTCGTATGCACCGGTATGCTCTTCACCCCGGGCTTGGCAATTGCATTAGCGAAGTCGATTACAAGGCGATCGGGGTTCTCAATCAAGAACGGTGATGCGGAGTTTGGTCCCTCGATCACGATGTCCACCGTGCCGTTGCCGCGCTGCACGCTGACATTGCGAATCGTTGTAGACGGCGCCGCTCCCGATTGCCTTGGGCTGTTGCGCTCGGCAACGTTCGGCACAGGAGCCAGCTTTGCGGCCTTCGGCGACTCTGAAACCTTGGTGGCTGGCTTCGACTCGACTACCGAGGCCGGGAAGGCGCTGGGAACAGACGACACCGTTATGCCAGAAACCGGAGTATTGGAGCCGGTCGTGCTGAGGTTGATCTGCAATCCGTCGCTGCGGTCGAGAACCTCTACACCCACGCCGTCGCCCAAAGTCAACTCAAGACGTGTAACCTGCGCGCCCGACGCACTGGTGTAGTCGGAAACTTTATAGCCCTTGAGCACGGCTGAACTGACCGTGGCCGTACGCTCGATGGCAGCATCGGCGCTGACCCCGGTGAGATCAATCAGCACCATGTGATCGCTTGGCCGATATTCCTTGTGCGCAAACGAACCGCTGGTCCGCAGATTCAGCACGGCTGTATTCGCCGTCGGCGTCACCTGCACCTGGTTCAATTGCGAAGCCATCGCCATGCCGGCGCTACACAGCGCCATCAGTCCTACCGTAAGCAGTCGCTTAAACTTCATCGTGGCTCTCCCCGCGAAGCCTGTTGCCAGTCCCCGCGCGTCCTCCCCAGTTACGTGCTTCCCAGTTTCCGGGCTCATCTCTTCTAAATCCATCTGTCGGCAGCCGCTTAAACCGCGGGCACGCCGAGCTTTTTGGTAACTTCGCGCATGAAGGGCCGTCCCAACGCATCGGACGAACGCTCACGCAAAACGATTGCGTCCCGGGTAATTCGCTCCACGGCACCGTTGGCCAGCGGATCGTGTTCACGCAGGAAGTAGGTGCGGTCTCCGTTCACGACGACGGCGATCAAGCCGCTTGGAGAACTGACCACGCCATGCAAAGTGATATCTCCCACCGCAAGGCACTTACGGCCGCTGCCGACACATTGCGGACCGTTGCTTACTCGCTCGACGATGGGACTCACGAATGGATCACGCCGTCCGCGAATCACGGTGCCTGCCGGCTTGGGCGTTGCAACCCTGGGTATTGCCAAGGCCGTAGTGCTCCTGGTGCGCACCACGTTGCGTCTTGCCAGCTTTGGCTGAGCAGCGCTGGGCTTTTTGGTCGAAGTCTGTGAAACTACGGCCTTCTTCGGAGCGGCCGCAGCAGGCTGTATTGGAGTACTCGCAATTGACGACTTCGCTGGTGCCGCCTTGGAAGGCGAGGGTTTTGCAGTGCTGGGAGTGGGCTTCGCAGCCTGCGAAGGCTTTGCTGCCGCGTTTGGCGCTTTCGCCGCGGTCGCAACCGGAGGATGCGCCTGCGGTTTTTGCGGCGCGGACTGGGCCCATGCGCTTGCGCTCAGCCATACTGCGAGAATGATTCTGCTGCTCCTCATGGCCTCCTCCTACTTCTTCGGCGCGGCTGCTGCCGGTGCCGGCGCTGCACCCTTGGAGTTGCTGTAGAACGTGGTCAGGACACAACTGGCAGCGACGGTCTCATTTGGCGCCCAGTGATATGCCTTCTTCGCCGGCGACTTTCCGCCCTTCAGCGCACCCATCGCAAGTTTGTCCACGTTGACGATTCGTTCCGACTTCTGCAGTCGGTCAAAGAAGTTCAATACCGCGTAGTACGGCCCATCCACGTCAACCTCGAACGGAACCGCAACGTAGTATTCCTTTGTAACCAGATCTTTCGGTGTATATCGGCGTATTTCGACGCCCGAAGCAACTGCTTCGCTCTGAACCATCGAAATAAAGTTCGGAACTTCCTTTTCTTCCGGAACGACTTTCCGCTGTGCCTCAATCTGGATCTGTAAGGCTTCGGTCTGCGCATTTAACTCGGCAAGCTTGGTGCGATAGGGAGCCAATTGCGCAACCTCTGCCTGCTTGCTTTTCAGCGTCAGTGCGTCTGCCTGATTTGCCTTAGCCAGTGGCTGAAGTGAGAACACAAACACGCCCACCGCAAGCAGAAGAATCGTGCCCGCCACTATTCCGATTTGTGCTATATAAGGCAGTTCTTTGAAGTTCGTCATGACGTTTACGCCTTCGACTTTTCGCAAACCAGGCTGAAGCTAAATGTCTGAATCTTCGGATTGTCTTCCTGGACGGCTTCGCGCAGTTCGACGTTCTTGAAATACCCGGAGCGCCGCAGATTGGTCATCAGATTTGCTACTGATGTTGGCCCCAGTGCCACACCATCGAGCGAGACTTTAGGCCCTTCATCTCTCATGCTCAGTAACCAAACACCATCAGTCTTGTTGACCGTGCTGCTGACGTCGGTTAGCAGCGGAGCAGGCCCTACTTGCGCAGCGCGCAACTGGTCGATGACATCGAACCTGCGCTTGAATGCGTCGTAGTCTTTCTGGCGCTGCAGATATGCCTGCTTCACCTTGGTCATCGAAGCTATGTTCGTGTTTGCTTCCGCGATCTTTGTTTGCAGTTGCTCATGCGTGCTTTGCAACTTGATGTCATACAGGTACAACCCAGCGCCGGTCACCACCAGGAGTGCAAGTCCTGTAATCAATGGGGAAGGCCCATCGGTTGTGATCTGCGGCATCACAAACAGTCGACGCCGTCCCTTCCCTTTCTTCGGCTTTGCCGTGCCTAGCAGATTGATCCGGATCATAGTTTTTCAAAGCTCCTCAAAGCCAATCCCACCGCCACTGCCAATTGCGGGGAGTTGCGGTCAATCAGGTCTGCACCCTCGCCAATTGGCGGCACAATCTTCAGGAATGGATTGATAGGGTCCACGGGAATCGAGAACTCCTGGCGCAGAGCTTCCATCAGTCCGGGAACCTGCGACGAACCGCCGCTCACGTAAATGCGCTCGATGTGCTCTCCGCTGGCTGTTGCGCGGAAAAAGTCGAACGTCTTCTGAATTTCGAGCACGATGATTTCAGTCACCTGCTGCAAGATCGGCAGCTTCGCGTCCTCGCTGACTGTCCCAATCTTTCGCCCGAGTTTCAGAGCCTCGGCATCGTCAAAACTCAGATCGAGTTCCTTCTGCAGCGAATCCGTGTATTGATTGCCTCCGACGCTCACGTCGCGAGTGAACAGCGGGATTCGCCCGCGGACGATGTTGATATTCATCACGCTGGCACCGATATTCAGGAGCGCGACTGTCGAGTTGGGTGCTGGATCGTAGTTGTACTCGTAGCAGTTCTGGATGGCGAAGGCGTCTATATCAACGGCGGCTGGCTGGCGTCCTGCAAGTTGCAGGGCGTTGGTGTAATTCAGAATCTTGTCTTTCTTCACCGCGACGAGCAGAACGTCGATCGTCGGACCATCGAGACTGCTGCTCAGAACCTGGTAATCGACATTCACGTCCGACATGTCGAACGGAATGTATTGCGCGGCTTCGTTGCGGACGGCATCGCCCAATTCCGGCTCGTCCATCGTCTGCATCGAGATCTTCTTGACGATGACGGAATGTCCGCTGACGGAGGTAGCTACTTGTTTGCCTTTGAATGCTTGCTCGGCAAAAATCTTGCTGATAGCGCTGGCCACGCTGCCACTGTCGACGATCATCGAGTCCACGACGATATCGGTCGCCAAAGGTTCGATACCCAAGTGGCTGACGGAGATTTCGCCGCGGCTCCGCTGCAGTTCCACAGCCTTGATGCTGCTCGAACCGATGTCCAGGCCTACGATCGTTTTGTTTGACCCAAAAAGAGAACCCAACATAGCGGACGCCCTCGTTACCTCACCGCAGTTGCACGAACCGCCCGCGGCTTTTTCTTCAGCATTCCCTCGCCGCCGCTGCTCTTTTGTTCCATCCAGCGGTCGAGTAGTGCCTTCTTGAACTTCCAGCGGTTCCCCAGCTTGAAAGCTGGGATTTTGTCTTCGGACACGTACTTGTAAAGCGTATCGGGACTCACTCCCAGGTACGCCGACGCTTGCCGAATGTTCATTACCTCAGGCGAATCGGACATAGTTCGTGCCCTCTCAAACCAAAGCGCAGTTCACCGGACCTGCTGTCCTTATCGTTTCAAGGCTCAAGAGCTAAGTAGAGCCTTAGTACTCCCAAACGGCCGCAATCTCCCGAGCTTCTACTTTGCCGAAATAAATGCGGTTCGCTTCGCTGGTTTATAGCAGAGTTCCTGGTGCTGCAGTCAACCCAGATTTCCGGGAGAAACCGGAAGATAACGGGTATATTCGGCTCAACTTCGGCCACAAACTAGAACCTATTCGCAATTCTTTGTAGCTGAATCGAACATACACCACAACATCGTGGGGCAGTTAGAGAAACGATGCGCGTCGTGCTTACAAGGAGTTACGAAGGGGCGTGTGTGCTCGGCACTCAGACACATATTTCAGGTACTTTAGCGATGATGGTGGTAAAAGACTGTCGCGAACTGTGCCGTTGCCAAACTAGATTCCTCTTTCTCGCGCCTGCCGCTCACACGACAAAACGTCGGCTTTTCAGCTACAATGTTTATGTCTTTATCCTGTGCAATCATGCATGGCCGGGCCTTCGGGTCCGGCCGATTTTGTTGCATCAGAACCAAAAAGCCCGCCTCGAAAGGCGGGCTTTTCAATGTCGGGTTTCCCCGAAGAATCAATAGTTCATATCGAACTGCTCTTGGTGCAGCAATGGGTCGCTCTTGATCAGCACAGGATGTCCGATCAACTCTTCCATCTCCTGCAACCAAGATGCATTGCTGGACTTCAGTTCCTTTGCCACCTCGGGGTTCACGCGCAGAATGACTTCCTTGCTCTCGATGTGACGGCGCATCTTGCGCATCTCGACATAAATCTCGTTGCACACGCTCTGCACCGACTTCACGAAGCCAGTCGCGTCGCAATACGGGCACGGAGTACCAAGAGTGCGTTCAAGCGACTGCTTGACTCTCTTACGCGTGATCGCAACCAATCCAAAGTCGTTAAACTGCAGGATCTTCGATGGCGCGCGGTCGGCCTTCATAGCTTCTTCGAGCGCCTGCATCACCTTCTGGCGATTCTTGCGCTCGTCCATGTCGATGAAGTCAACGACAATGATGCCGCCGAGGTCGCGCAGTCTGATCTGCCGCACGATCTCCTTCACAGCGTCGCAGTTGGTCTTCACGATCGTATCTTCCAGGCGCGCCGTCTTTCCAACATACTTGCCGGTGTTGATGTCGATGGCGACCAGCGCTTCTGTCTGGTTGATCACGATGTAACCACCGCTCTTCAACCACACCTTGGACTTGAGGCTCTTATTGATCTCCTCATGTATGCCGAACTGCTCAAACAGCGGCGTGTCCTTGGTGTACAGCTTGATGCGGCGCACCAGGTTCGGCTGGAAGCGCGATGCGAAGCGCACCACGCGTTCGTACTCTGATTCGTTATCGACCCAGATTTGCGAGAAGTCGCTCGTAACCTGATCGCGCAACACGCGCTCCACCAGATTCAGATCGTGATAGATCAGGGCTGGGCTCTTGCTTGCCTCGGCACGCGTACGAATTTCGGTCCACAGGTGCTTCAGGAAGCGGATATCAGCGCGAAGTTCGTCTTCCTTGATGTTCGCGGCAGCCGTGCGAACGATGAAGCCTCCATGCCCGTTCTCGCGCTCGCTCGACACGATTCTCTTCAGACGCTGGCGTTCTTCTTCGCTGCTGATTTTGCGCGACACGCCAATGTGGTTCACCGTCGGCATGTACACAAGGAATCGGCCGGGCAACGCTATGTGGCTCGTGATGCGGGCGCCCTTCTTGCCGATCGGTTCCTTCGCGATCTGTACGAGGATCTCCTGGCCTTCCTTCAGCAATTCGCTGATAAGAGGCACGGCGCGGGTCTGTTGACGCGGCCGCATGCGTCCACGCTGCGGAGCTCCACGACGACCACGTCGCTCGCGGCGGTCGAAACGCTCTGGACGATGGCGTTCCGGTGCTTGAGCCGCTTCGGTCGGCTCAGGTTCTTCCTGCTCCTCACCCTCGGCCTCTTCTGCAGCATCGTCCGCTACGAGTTCGGACTCTTCAAATTCCTCGCCCTCGAAGTCGTACTCTTCCTCTTCTAGAACTTCATCTTCGTCGCTCTCGCGAACTGCGGTTCCAAACTGCGAACCGTTACCGTTCTCGACCGTTTCCTGTTCACCATCGCCTTCTTCGTAGCGATCGCGATGTTCGGTCAAGCCAGGCATCTCGGTTTCGTCTGCATCCAGCTCTTCGTGCTCAACGTTGCCGCCCTCGATTACGAAGCTGCCAAACTGGCTCTCATAAGAGGACTTCTTCCCTTCGCCGGCTTCGGAAACAGCCTCAACAGTTCCCTCTTGTGCGCCCGATTGTGAGGACTCGCTCGCGGTGCCTTCGGCGACTGGTTCTGTGCCGGAAACACCCTCCGGAGCGTTACCGAATATCTTGGAAACCCGATCACGCCAGGAGCGCCGACCGGACCGCTTCGGCTGCTCGCCGCTGTTTTCGTCCACCTGAGCTTGTTCCGCAGGAATTGTCTCTGCTGGAATCTCGCCCGCCGGAGTCTCTTCCGTTACGGTCGATTCCGTAGCAGGTGCCTGCGCTTCGGGCTCTGAAAGCCGTTGCGCTTCCGGTTCCTGCAGCGTTTGCGAGTGCTCTTCCATCTGAGGCTCAACCGGAACAGTCGTTTGATCAGTAGTGAACACAGTGGTCGGTGCCGCTGCCTCAGGCTCCTCGGCCTTAGGCTCCTGCATGGCTTCCTGCGTCAACTCTGCAACGGGCTCTTCCTCGACCTCTTCGACCGCGGCCTCACGGCGCTGGGTCAGTGAAGGAAGTCCAGTAGCACCCGAATAACTAGCGCTGGTGAGCGGCTCATCCGGAGTTTCTTCGGTAGTTGTCGGAGCTGGAACTTCGGTTACCGGAGCTGCAGCATTCACATCCACGACAGCTTCAGGAGCCGCGACTGGTTCTACGCCGCGATATTTCGAGATCGACTCTCCGGGTAAAACAATCGGCGTGTAGTTTTCAGGGAGGGTATATTCCTCCCGCACACGAGGCTCACGATCACGGCTGTGGCGGTCTCGGTCACGATCGCGATCGCGGCCACGATCTCCACGACGACCGCTACGATCGCGACGTCCGTATGTCCGCTCTGGCTCCTCACTTGCTGCGGGCTCAGAAGTCGGCGCGGACACATCGCCTCCTGCGCGGTTGTACTTAGAAATCGATTCGCCCGGCAGAACCATCGGAGAGTAGGTCGTTGCCGCCTTCTCTTCTGTGACTGCTTCTGCTGGCACATCACTCACTTCTGCTTCGGATTCCGCTGCAATCTCCAGTTCAGCCTCATCCGAGTCCTCTACCGTGCGCGCCAATCCATGAACGACAAGCCCGCGTGGTTCGAAACCACGAAGTTCGCGTTTGCGGGGCTGCGGCTCGGTTGGGCGGCGAGACTGCTCTTCGCCTTCGGAAGGCTCCTCAATCTCTGCCTCGCCGGCCTGTGCGGGAATGTTTCCCTGCAATTCCTGCTGGCGCTCGCCATTCACTCGGTCGCGCCCACCGCGTCTGCCGCGACGGCGACGACGTCCACGCCAGCGGGGTGCGCCATCTCTTCCCTCGGCCTGCACGATTTCGCCTTCGATGGGTGTGTCTTCTTCAATGTCCGGCGCAGATTCTTCTTCTGAGGCCTGCGGTTCGGTGACGATCATTCCGTTGGCTTGAGCCAGCGTCGATCCTGTCACCTTCACTTCGCCGAATTCGGCTTCTTCTTCATCTTGCAGTTCGAGGAAATCGGAAACATAGAGGAACGCGTCGCGTTCAAGTCCGATATCGACAAAAGCCGATTGCATGCCGGGCAGCACGCGGGTTACACGGCCCTTGTAAATCGATCCAGCGAGGGTGTACTCATTCTCGCGCTCGAAATACACCTCTGATAGCTGGTCGTCTTCTACCAACGCCACCTTGGTCTCGTGCGGCGTGGTCGAAACGTAAAGTTCTTTGTTCATCTTCGCTCCCGGCCTGCTGGCGTGAGCAGGCTGTTGTCAGCCGGAAGCATGAAGGCAAGCAGTCAGTGTTGAAAATCAATGCGCAAATCGCACCTCCGGCATTATGCCGGGGCGCGAAGCGAAGTTCGCCCACTCAACTGATTTGAGGGGATCACGCGGCCAGTACCGCCGTGGCGCTCTGCACCATTCGGGGATCTGGCTGCTTTTGATGAGAACCTTTGCACCGATTCCGTTCTCCCCAGGTCTATTGCACCTGGTCCGGTTGCACCGCATATGGGGTTTGTGACCACTTCTCTTCCGCGCTCCGTTCACCTGGAGTCCGGAATGGGGCCGTTCCCTGCCCGTACACCGCGCAATTCTTCAATCCTGACCGGCCTGAAACCTCAGTTGCCGGCTGTGCCCTCCAACGGAGGGTTTCAACTCTGTAAGCGGCTGGAAAACTCCCCCGCCGAAAGCTTCGACGTTCCCGCCGAAGACCCGTTCCCTCCGCCTGTTTCCGGCGGCTCTCACGGGATTTTGCAAGATTTCTTTTCAGCAAGCCTCGCTTTTTGTTCGAGGCCTCACTCGCACGCAGCGGATAATCACCGTGGTTCCGGAACTTCCGCGCGCTTGTGCCGCCATCCTAGTTTACAAACCGGCGCATACGAACATTCATCACGATGCCCAGTGCCAGGAACGTAAACAGGATCGACGATCCTCCGTAACTCATCAATGGAAGTGGAATGCCCGTCACGGGCATAAAACCCACCACCATTCCCACGTTCACTAAAACGTGGAACGCCAGCACCGCGACCACTCCCATCGTCAGGAAGACCCCGGCCCGGTCAGGCGCCGTTTGAGCGTCATGAATCAGACGCATCAACACCCCGAAGTATAACAGCATTACTGCGAGTGCGCCCACAAAGCCATGCTCTTCGCTCCAGGCCGCAAATATAAAATCGGTGTGCGGCACAGGAAGGAATTGCCCCTGCGTTTGCGTGCCTTTAGCAACGCCCTTACCCCAAACTCCGCCCGAACCGACGGCTACCAATGACTGGATCACCTGGTACCCCGAGCCATGGGAATCCGCCTCAGGCTCAACGAAGGTGGAGAGCCGCTCTTTCTGATACGGTTTCAGTCCCCATTTCCAAGCAGCCGGGGCGAGAACCGCAGCTATCACCAGCATGATGATTGCGTGCTTGGGCCGCATGCCGCCCAAAGCCAGAGCCATTACTGCAATCGGAACATAGGTGAGTGATGTCCCAAGATCGGGCTGCTTCAGGACCAGCAGCATCGGGAAAAGCACCACCAATCCGGCCTTGACTAGCTCTCGGAATGGCAGATCGTTCTCTCTGTACTCGGCAAAGTACTTCGCCATCGTCAGGATCAGAATTAGCTTCACCCACTCCGAGGGCTGGAAGTGGAACACTTTGAAGTCAATCCAGCGCCGCGCTCCCAGGTACTTCTTGCCGAAAATCAGCACAGCCACCAATGACACCAAGCTGAAGCCATACAGCCACGGCACCATTTCCAGCAGTTCCTGGTAGTTGATCAGGCTCATGATGAACATAAGCACCAACCCAGCCAGAATCCAGTACACCTGCTTGATGTGCATGCCCTCGAACTTCGTGTGCAGCGTTGCCGAATAGATTTCCGACACGCCAAGCATGCAGATGATCAGCACGAAAATCAGCAGCACCCAGTCGAAGTCGCGGAATCGTATATAGCGGCTCATTGCCTGCCTCCCAACCGCCAACCCGGCTCAGGCAAGGTGGCCACAATCCCGGGAATCTCCTTCCACGAGTGGCCGTGGCCTCTCTGCGGAATTTTGCTTTGCTGAGACTCGTCTTTTTGTGCGAACTGTTCCATTCCCGGAGCAGCAACTGCACGACGGAACTGCTTACGCTCCACGCCGGCGTCGAATCGCGCCGCCTGCAAATGTCCTGACTCATCGCCACCATCACTCCAGAGCCCTGTTACTAGCGTGGGCTTTGAGTCGGGAGCAGGCTGAGGAGGCGCTTCTGGCGTCTGTTCCTGCGGAGTCCCTTCATCCGTTGGCGGCTTAATATGCTCAATTTGCTGATGGTTTTTCTTCGCCACGTAAGCCTTTATCACCTGGGTCGCCAAACGCGCCGCAAGTTTTCCATGCTCGCCGCCTTCAAACAATACACAAACGACAACGTCGGGGTTGCGCCGTGGCGTGAAGCCGACAAACCAGCCGTTGTCCTTGTAGGCGCTTTTGTTAGCCACTTTGGCCTTCATCGCATTGGAAATCGTCTGTGCCGAACCGGTTTTGCCCGCGATATCGATTCCTTGAATATGCGCGCTGGGAGCCGTTCCCTGCGGCAAAAGAACCTGACCCATCGCATCGGTAATGGTCTCGAAACCCGCCGGATCGATCGCAATGTCTTTCGTATCAGTGTAGTGCAGTGCTGCCTGATAGGTCTGCGGCACTTTGTCCGGGAAGACCACGTGCGGACGCACCAGGTGTCCGCCGGTCGATATTGCGCTGATCGCGCGAATCAACTGCACAGGAGTCGTTGCTACCGCACCCTGTCCGATTCCTACTGATATCGTCTCCCCGGCAAACCATTTCTGATGGAAGTTCTTCAGCTTCCACTCTTCACTGGGGATCACGCCACTGACTTCCTGCGGCAAATCGATTCCGGTCTTCTTGCCCAGCCCAAAGTCGGTTGCGTACTTCGCAATGCGTCCAATGCCCAGGCGCTCGGCCAACGTATAGAAGTACACGTCGCAGGACTGGTAAATGCCTTTCGTTAGATCTACTGAACCGTGCGCGCCCTTGACCCAGCACTTGAAGTAGCGTCCATAGAATGAAGCGCCACCACCACAGTTCACGTGCAGGTTCTGTGCAATGCCTTCCTGCCAACCCGCCACGCTCATGATGATCTTGAAAACCGATCCCGGAGCGAGTTGTGCCTGAATGGCCTTATTCAGCAGCGGCTTACCTTCGTCCGTTACGAGGCTGGTCCACTCCTTGGACGTGATGCGGACGGCAAATGCGTTTGGATCGAATGTCGGGCGGCTCACCATGGCGAGAATCTCGCCGGTTTTCGGATCCATTGCCACGATTGCTCCGGGTTTGTCGCCTAACGCCTCTTCGGCCGCAATCTGGACATCCAAATCAATCGTCAACTGCAAAGGTTTGCCGGGAACCGCCGGGGTATCGCTCAGTTCGCCGACTTCCTTGCCCTTGCTGTTCACCAGCACGCGGCGTGAACCGTTCTTGCCCATCAGCATGTCGTTGTATTCAGCTTCCACGCCGCTCTGTCCCACTACATCGCCCGGGTTGTAAAGCTCGTAGCGCGGATTGTTCAGCATGTCTTCACTGACTTCGCCGACATACCCGATCAGGTGCGCCATGAATCCGTTCTTCGGATAGAGGCGACGATGTACGGTGATCGTGTCCAGTTCAGGGAATTCGTTGCGATGCGATTCGACGAACGCCAGTTCGTCAGGCGTAATGTCGTACTTAATAAAGATCGGCTGATACCCAGGTAGCGCCGACATGCGCTTTACACGGGCTTTCAACTCATCGGGGTCAAGATGCAACCCAAGCGCGATAGCATCCAGGTTGGCGTCTGTAATCTTTCCCTGCGAGCGCAGCAGGAGTGCGGAAAACGAAGGATAGTTGTCAACAATCGGCCGTCCTTCGCGGTCCAACAGCTTGCCACGTGGAGCCAGTATCGGCACCTCTTTTACGCGGTTCTGCTCCGCCATACTCGCGTAGTAATCCGAATGCAACACCTGCAGACGCCACAGTCCATAAACCAGCAACAGGAATATGAACAGGATGACGTACTGGGCCATCGCCAGACGGATTATTGGAACTTTTTCGTCACGACCCAACATGGATTGCTACTACCCGGAAGCCTTTTAGTCTCTGATCTTGAAGCGCGTCAGCATTGCAAACAAAAACACCGCCATCACCGAATTAGCGACTGCTGCTCCTGCCTGATGCACAAGGTTGATATGTATGGTCTGCCCCATTAAAGCGCGCTCAACGGCCACGAATATGGCTTGATGCACTGCATAGAAGACGAACGTAAGGAGGAAGCGCGACCCCGGATTTTCCACGTCGATCCGGATTCCGATCGAGGAGGCAAGATAGCCAACGATTGTTTTCGCAATTCCATAGACCCCATACGGTGTTGAGGTCAACCCGTCCTGCAATAGTCCAATTGCAGCACCAGTCAGCGTTCCGCTCAACTGGCTGCGACGCGA
Organism: Koromonas humicola; assembly: GCF_059726255.1. Classification (NCBI taxonomy): domain Bacteria; kingdom Pseudomonadati; phylum Acidobacteriota; class Terriglobia; order Terriglobales; family Koromonadaceae; genus Koromonas; species Koromonas humicola. The sequence continues at coordinate 1,049,507 of NZ_AP040873.1, read as the reverse complement.
AACCGCAAAAAAGATCGTCAGCAATAACCCAAAGTCGAAGACGCGAAAGAAATGCAGCCGCAATGGCAGAAACGCCTGCAATCCGACCAGCAACAACGGCATGCCGACAGAAATCGGCCAGGAGAAGCGATAGACTTCAACCTGTTCGCGCGAGGTATAGCTCATCGACATCGTCTTCATTGTGGGTTTGCCCCCTCGCTCGCTGCTGGTTTTGGCTTGGTTGGACTCGCGTTCGGAGTCTTCGACGCCGCAGGTTTCGCTGCTCCCGTTTGCGCGGCGGGTTTCGCCGTAGTGCCCGTGCCATTCGCACCCGTCGTCTTTAGAGCCGAGGGCTTTGCTGTAGTTCCGGTCGGTGTCTGTGCCAGCCCCGTCCTTACCACCGTGCTACCCGGAGTCTTTGCGACCTGCGGATTCACAGCTTGAGGCTTGGGAGCTGTCGTCTGTCCTCCCGGAGCCGTAACCGGAGGCTTCGGTGCCGCCTGCCCCGTTCCCGGAGCGATGCCACCCTGAGCGTTCGGGGTACCTTGCTGAGGCGCTTGTCCCGGTTGAGCAGCATTTGGTGCAGGCTGCTGAGGTACGCTCGGCAAGTGTTGCGCCAGGATGTCCGAAGCTCGGATCGGACCGAGCCCTGTCGTATCGGGCGTGCGGGCCTTCTGCTCTGTGATAACCAGCACTTCTTCTATACGATTCAGGTCGACTGCAGGCTTCAACTTAACTTCCAGAAACAGGTTGCGTCCGGTGGTGACGCTCGCGACTGAACCAATCGGCAACCCTTTCGGGAAAACGCGATCGCCGCCGCTCGTGATTAGCTGTTCACCTTTTTGCACGGACTCGTCGTTCATGATGTAGCTCAACTGCACTTCGCCGGTGGCCGTGCCCTTCACAATTCCCTGCAAGCGCGACGTCACTAGAGTGGCGCCGACTCCGCTCGTAGGATCACTGATCATCAGCACCTGGGAGGTGTCGCCGTACACGCTCAGAATCTTGCCCACGACGCCATCCGGCGTAATCACCGGCATGTCGACCTTTATGCCGTCCTTTGCGCCTTTATCCAAATAGAGTAGCCGCGAGTTTTCGCTGCCGCTCGTGCCGATCACCTGCGCCGCAACGGTCTTATCGACCCACTGTTCCTTGAATTCCAGCAGCGCTTGAATGCGACGTGCCTGGCGTGCGTCTTCCTGCTCTCGCGCGCGCTCCAATCGAGTCCGATCGGCCTCGGCTTTCAGTTCCTGATTTTCACGCCGCACATTGCGCAGATCGATGTAATTCGACCAAACCCCGCGCACGCTCGAACCTGTATAGATCAGCAATCGCTCAAAAGGTGCGATGGTGTTCACGGTTGCGAGCCGGATCAACCGAACCGGACCCTCTGCTGTCTGGCGCTTGATCTGTACTGCCAGCCCAAGGAGTTGGGCCATCAGTACAGTCACCAGAACCACCGTGTTCTTGTGCCGCGAGAAGAAGTTCATGTGTTCAGATTTTCAGTATGCTACCGGATTTCCAGAGTTCCTGCCCAGTTTCCGCCTATGAACGGACGTTCGCGCTGCCGCCCCACAGAGCGCGCAAACTGCAAGGCCGGAGCAACGCTCCGGCCGCTGTGTCCTTTGTTACTCGATGCTGATCTTGCGCAGAAGTTTGAAGTCGCTGAGCATTTTGCCCGTACCCAGAACCACGCTGGCAAGCGGATCGTCGGCGATCGAAACCGGCAGCCCAGTCTCCTCGCGAATGCGCTTGTCCAAGTTCTTGAGCAGTGCGCCGCCACCCGTCAATACGATGCCACGGTCGCTGATATCCGCACTCAATTCCGGAGGAGTCCGCTCGAGCGCCACGCGAATGGCGTTCATGATCGTGCCCACGCATTCACTCAAAGATTCGCGGATCTCGCTGTCGTCGATGGTGATCGTCTTCGGCACGCCCTCAATCAGATTGCGTCCCTTGATCTCCATCGTCAGCGGCTTTTCCAAGGGGTAGCCGGAGCCAATTTCAATCTTGATCTGTTCCGCCGTGCGCTCACCAATCAGCAGGTTGTACTTCCGCTTCAGGTAGTTCATCACGGCCTCGTCCATCTGATTGCCGGCCATGCGAACCGAACGCGAGTACACGATGCCGCTCAGCGAAATCACCGCGATGTCTGTGGTACCGCCGCCTATATCGACCACCATGTTGCCGCTAGGTTCGGTAATCGGAAGTCCTGCGCCGATTGCCGCCACCATCGCCTGCTCCACCAAGTGCACTTCGCTGGCCTTCGCGCGATAAGCCGAATCCATAACCGCACGCTTTTCCACCTGCGTAATTTCGCTCGGCACGCCGATCACGATTCGCGGATGCACCAGCATTTTGCGGTTGTGCGCCTTCTGGATGAAGTAGTTCAACATCTTTTCCGTGATCTTGAAGTCGGCGATCACGCCGTCTTTCATCGGCTTGATGGCGACGATGTTGCCAGGAGTACGGCCAAGCATTTCCTTGGCTTCCTTGCCCACCGCTTCCACTTCGTTTGTGTTCTTGTTAATTGCGACAATTGATGGCTCGTTTACAACGATGCCTTTTCCTCGTGCATAGACAAGCGTGTTCGCCGTGCCCAGGTCAATTGCGAGGTCGCTGGAGAACATGCTGAACAAAGAACGCAAATTCCCGAATCGCGAACCGGTGTGGAAGCCATTGTTTGACATCTATGCTGTCTCTCTTTTTTCGTACAGAAAGAATTCGTCCACGGCGAGGATCACCAAGCGGGTCCTCACTGTTGCCTACCCTCTCTGCTCAGGAAAAATCAGTGTTGATCTTCACTCAGATAATACGGGTAGGCCGCTACAGAACCAATGCGATAAGAGCACTAGCCGGGACTAGACACTTATCTTACTACTCCGCTCGGGCTCGACAAGGGTGCATTCGCAAAAATCAAGCACACTGCATGGAGCAGTCAACGCGCATATGCAGACACTTTGCCCTGCTTACCCCGCCCACGAATCTATTTGCCCGTCCCAAGTCACTGGATTACGATTCTCCGAACCTCAAAAGGGACTAAGGATGAAACGTTATATTCTCGCGATACTGTTCTGCCTCTTGGGCATGGCTTCTTTGAGTGCTCAAACAATAGGTACATCCGTTTGTGAAGTGCTCGCCAATCCTGCGAGCTTTGACGGCAAGACCGTCATGATCAAAGGGACCGCGATCGCCGGATTCGACGAGTTCGTTATCAAGGACTCGTCCTGCAAGCAGGCTGTCAACGGAATCTGGCTTAGTTACCCTGAAGGGACGAAAGCTAAATCGGGCCCCGCCGCCGTAGTCGAATTGCAACTTGCAAGCAACAGTGTGGGCACAGCATCCTCGCCCAACCGCCTTCCTGTGAAGCTAGACAAGAACAAAGACTTCAAGACCTTCGACTCGCTACTCTCGGCTCCGCATAGGTCCTCGGGCATGTGCCTTGGCTGCCAGCAAAACACGGTGAGCGCCACGCTAATAGGGCGACTCGACGCTTCCTCCAGCACTGGCGCAGTACGCGATCCGTCGGGAAAGTTCGTCGCCGTGGGCGGATTTGGCAACATGAATAGCTACACCGCACGGTTAGTCTTGCAATCGGTCACCGACGTTTCCGGGCATGAAATCGACTACTCAAAGGCAACTATGGCGACCAAGGATGACAATGAGGGCGAAGCTCGTGGGGGCGATCCTGTTGCTGCAGCTCACGAATCGGCGAGAGCAATCGGCGCAGGTAGCCCTGCTGCACGTCAAATCGAGGAAGCGGCCGCCGCTTTCGGGAAGCCAGGTGAAGACAACGGCGTGGACATCGGTTTCGGCGTTCCCAATGAAGTACGCAAGGACGACGGTCTCAAGGGATTAGGCCGCTCTCCTGATGGATTACTTCTCTCCTGCAAGTTCGATATGGACAGACTGAGAGGTGACGCTCTGGCGAAAGCCATAGTGCACATCGGCACGCATATTGCCGACATCCGGGGCAATCATCCCGAGTACGGCAACCTTCAGAGGGAATACCGGGCATGGCAGGGCACTGTTTTGAGTGCAATCGCGACTCATAAGAAGACACTGACTCTCCCTGGCGGCTATGTCACATGGGACGTCAAATGGCCCGCTCCAGAAAGAGCAACCCGAATCGACGACGCGCTCTCAAATTTCCTGTCCTCCTGGTCCCCATTCGGCAAGTAACCAAACATCGCGGCCGGTTCTGTCCGGCCGCGTCTTTACCACTTGTCACCCCGCCTCTCGCCCGACTACGATATCCGGTCGTTTCATCTCGGAGAGAACTCAATGGCCACCACCGCGTCCGATGTAAAAACCTACTCAAACTTCATCAATGGAAAATGGGTTCCGGCCGCCTCCGGAAACACCTGCGAGAACCGCAATCCTGCCGATACCCGCGAAGTAGTAGGCGTCTTCCAGCGCTCCGGCGCCGCTGAAGTGAACCAGGCTGTTGAAGCCGCTCACGCCGCATTCCCCAAGTGGAGCATGGTTCCGCCACCGCGCCGAGCCGAGATCGTAGCCAAAGCCGCGGCCATTATCGAGAAAAGGAAAGAAGACTTCGCCCGCGACATGACCCGCGAGATGGGCAAGGTCATCAAAGAAACGCGCGGTGACGTGCAAGAAGCTATCGACACCGGCTACTACTTCGCCGGAGAAGGCCGCCGCATGTACGGCCTCACCACGCCCAGCGAACTTCCTCACAAGTTCGCCATGTGTACGCGCAACCCTGTCGGCGTCGTCGGCATGATCTGCCCATGGAATTTCCCCATGGCGATTCCCTCGTGGAAGCTCTTCCCTGCCTTGGTTGCCGGAAACACCTGCATCATCAAGCCAGCCGAGGACACGCCGCTCTCTGTATTCAACTTCGTTAGCGCACTAACAGACGCCGGAGTCCCTGCCGGGGTGGTCAACATCGTCACGGGACACGGTTCCGAGGTGGGCTCCCCTCTCATGGAGCACCCCGAAGTGAGGGCAATCTCCTTCACCGGCTCCAGCGAAGTGGGCCGCATCATCGGCGAGAGCTGTGCGCGCACCTTCAAGCGCTGCTCACTTGAGCTTGGCGGCAAGAATCCGATGATCGTCCTCGACGACGCCAATCTTGAACTCGCTCTTGAGGGCGCACTCTGGGGAGCCTTCGGCACCGCCGGACAGCGCTGCACCGCTACCAGCCGCATCATCCTGCAAAAAGGCGTGTATCAGCAATTCGTCGATGAGCTTGTTCGCCGGGCCAAACTCCTGAAGCTTGGAAACGGCCTTGATGAATCCATCGACGTAGGCCCGGTCGTCAATCGCCAGCAACTCGACACCGTTCTTGGCTACATCGACATAGGCCAGAAGGAAGGTGCTCGCCTCGCCTGCGGAGGCCATCGCCTCGAAGACGCCGCCCACTCCAACGGCTTCTTCATCGAGCCCACGGTGTTTTCTGACGTTGATCCCAAGATGCGCATCGCCCAGGAGGAGATCTTCGGCCCCGTCGTCTCCTGCATCCCTTGCGACTCGCTTGAGCACGGAATTGCCATCGCTAACGACGTAAAGTACGGACTCTCCTCCGCGCTCTACACTCGCGACGTCAACCGCGCTTTCCATGCCATTCGCGACCTCGACGCGGGAATCACCTACATCAACGCGCCCACCATCGGTGCCGAAGTTCACCTCCCCTTCGGCGGAGTGAAGCAGACAGGCAACGGACATCGTGAGGGTGGCGTGGGAGCTTTCGACTTCTACACCGAGTGGAAGGCCGTTTACGTCGACTACTCCGATCGGCTGCAGAAGGCGCAGATCGATCGCCCAGAATAACTTCTCCGGATGACAAAGGGCGCGGAGCTGCTCCGCGCCTTTTCCATCTCCTAGCCCTGTCTCTCGCATTACAAAGGTCACGACACCTTCTACTTTGGCTTTGTAAATACGTTCTCGTGCAATACACTTACTTGCTAGCCAAAGCAGAGTTCAAGACCAAGTGCTAAGGTCGCTATGACGACCTGCGTGATAGTCTGCGCACCCACTTGGCTTTAGGGGAACCATGGCCTTACACGAAGTCTTACTTTCGTTTCCTACCGACGACAACGACTATCAACGTGCCCAGGCTGAAGCCGCTCAAGATGCAGCGCGGGCTCACGGCATGCAAATCGACATTCAGTATGCCGAAAACGACGCCGTCCTTCAGGTGCAGCAGATCCTGCGCGCCCTCCAGTCGAAGCAGCGCCGCTACTCGGCCATCATCGCCGAACCGGTCGGCACCAGCATGGAACAGGCGGCCCGACTGGCAGCCAGTTCCGGAGTTATCTGGGGCATCCTGAACCACGACACTACCTACATCAGTTCGCTCCGCCGCACGAGCAAAGCGACCCAGTTCGAAGTAACGAACGACCACCTTGAAATTGGACATATACAGGGACAGCAAACCGGAGCCCTTCTGCCCGATGGTGGTGTAGTGCTTTATATGGAAGGTCCGGCCACTGGAGGCGCGGCACGTCTGCGAACCGAAGGGATGCTCTCCACCAAGCCAGCCAACATTGAACTGAAGATACTCAAAGGTGACTGGACCCAGGCCCATGCTCGTCGCAGCGTTGCGAATTGGCTTGGAATCCGCACTTCCCGCAGCCTTGGCGTCGCTGCCATTGTTTGCCAGAACGACGCCATGGCCCTGGGAGTTCGCGAAGCAATCGAAACCACTTTGAGCGGCGCCGAACGTGATGCTTGGCTGCGCCTGCCCATTACCGGATGCGATGGCCTGCCCTCTGGCGGTCAGGAACTCGTAAGACGTGGCATCCTCACGGCCACTATCGCGGTTCCGGCAAATGCCGGTATTGCGCTCGATCTGTTGGCGAAAGCACTTCGCGGCGAACCGGTTCCCGAAAAAACAGTGGGCACAGTTTCCTCATTTCCGGCTATCGAAAAGCTGCACAGCTTCCGAGCAATCTCCAAGTACTAGCTTTTTTCTCGCACGAGCCGGACAGAAATGGGCGCAGGCAGAAGATTAATCCTCACTGCCTGCGCCGTTCGGGTTGCACTTCCCTCCCGCATAAGGTTCAATGATACTTCCGCAGTTGTTTCGGAGCCTTTTCATGACACCCAGCCTCACCTACCGTATTGCCCCTGCCACCCGAATGGAAAATGTGACTTATGCCATCCGCGATCTCGCGGTCGTTGCCGACCAAGTCGCCAGCCAGGGTCACAGCATCCTGTACCTCAACATCGGGGATCCTTGTCGCTTCGACTTCCCTACGCCTCCGCACATGATCGAGGCAGTCGACCGCGCGATGCGCGAGGGCTACAACGGTTACGGTGAATCGCTGGGTGAGCGCACGGCTGTGCGCGCCATTCGCAATCGGGCCGAATCCAATGGATTCAAGAACATTCAGGGCATCATGGTCGGCATGGGTTCCGGAGAGTTGATCGACAACTGCCTGACCGCGCTGCTCAACCCCGGAGATAACGTCCTCACGCCTTGCCCTGACTATCCGTTATATGGGGCGGTTCTCGGCAAACTCGGCGTGGAGCCCAACTCCTACTACCTGCGTGAAGAAAACGGCTGGCAGCCCGATCTTGATGACATTGCGTCACGCATCACCCCGCGCACCCGGGGCATCCTGCTCATCAATCCCAACAATCCGACCGGGGCAATCTACTCGCGTGCCACGCTCGAAGGAATCGTCGAACTCGCCCGTCGCAACAATCTGCTCATCTTTGCCGACGAAATCTACGACCGCCTGATCCTCGACGAAGAATACAAGCACATTTCCATCGCCACGCTTGCTCCCGACGTTCCGGTCATCACCTTCAACGGACTCTCGAAGGCTTACCTCGTCCCCGGATGGCGTATCGGATACGCAGTCGCGACCGGCCCCGCCGAATCGCTCGGCGACTACCTCGAAGCGGTTTACAAGCTCCTTCGTGCACGCCTTTCGGCACCGCACCCGTTCATGCGCGCCATCGCTCCAGCGCTTGAAGGCTCGCAGGACCATCTCATTGAAGTCCGTGCCAAGTTGCGCCGACGTCGTGATCTAACCGTCGAGTGGGCCGCACGCACCCCGCATGTCTCATTGGTCAAGCCCAGCGGAGCGTTCTACGCCTTCCCCAAACTTGACATTCCCGAGGACGATCGTACATTCGTCACCGACCTCGTGATGCAAAAGCACGTCCTCTGCGTACACGGCTCCGGATTCGGCCAGCGCCCCGGAACGCGCCACATGCGCATCGTCTTCCTGCCGCAAGAAGAAGTTTTACAGGAAGCCTATGCCAAGATCACCGAGTTTATGGCCGAGCGGTACGGAAACTAAAGTTTCAATCCGGGAGCAATTCCCTCATTGCTCCCGGCGTCAAACCCTTGGATTTTCAGCAGCTTACCTCCCCATCACCCCATCCCATAGCCCTAATTAAATCATTCGATAGCAAATTGACCGCAATTTCACCATCCTGCTCACGCGGACCCGTATCATATCCATATGGAAATGATGATGAAGAAGTACTTGTTCGCCAGTGACTTCGACCAGACCCTTAGCTTTGACGACTCCGGTCTGGTTCTCACCGAATTGCTCGGCATGTCGGTTGAGAAGTTCAAGGAAAAAGCGGCTGGCATGGCAGAACTAAACTTGGTACAGCAGGGGGCCGAACTCGCCTACCTGCTTCTGCACGACCCGGCCTACAGCTCCCGTGTGCGCCGCGAGCACCTCATTGAAACCGGCAAGCGCATCCCGCTCAAGCACAACATTGAGCTGCTCTATCGCACGCTTCGCGACGGCATTCCGGGATACGAGTTCGACTTCTATGTGCTTTCCGCCGCACCCGTCGAAATCGTGCAGTCGGCCCTTGAGGGCATTGTTCCCGCCGATCACATCTTCGGCACCGAATTCAAGTACCGCGCCGATGGCTCGATCGAGCGCCTTGTGCGTTGCACCGCCGGATACGGCAAGGTTGCGCGCATCATGCAGCTCCAGGCCGAGCTTTCCATCGGACTCGACCACGTTGTTTACGCTGGCGACGGCAGCTCTGACATGAACGCCATGCTGCATATCAACGAAGGCGACGGACTCACCATCGCTGTATCCGAATCGCGCTGCGTGACACAAATCGCCAAGCGCACCGTACTCAGCGACAATGCGCTCAGCGTCCTTATTCCGATCCTCGAAGAGGTGGCACTCTGGACGCAGCCACAGATCCGCCGCTTCCTCGAATCGCAGGGCTTCCTCGTCCAGGAATGGGCGCGCATGCGGACCGATTTCGTCACGCTGAAGTCCACCGCTCCCGACGCGTCCTCGTTCAGCATGGCCGCGGAGGCCCAATAATGCTGAGCTGGATTGGTTGGATCGCAACTGCCTGTTTCGGGCTCTCCTACTTTTTCAAGAAGCCGGCCACGCTCCGCCTCATTCAGGCTGGCGCGGCCCTTCTCTGGATCACCTACGGAGTGCTCATCCACGCCATGCCGGTTGTGGTAGCTAACGTGATCGTGGCGCTGGCCGCCATCTACTCCATTTTCTTCGGCAACTCGCCAAAATCGGCCGGCGAGCCCGAACAAGCCTGACAACTTGAGGGTGCCCTACCCCTCCGCAAGCCCGGAGGGTGGGGCCTTTGAAATCCCGGGTGCCCCGGGTGCCCCACCTTCGACGCGCATGTGCGCGGCTAAGGTGGGTGAGCAAAACGCATGTGGCGAAACCAACTCTAAATCCGCCCTGGCTTCCTATCCAGCGTTGTGAATCCAGAGTGCAGAGCCACCCCGAGGGTTCCGCCGGACCTGCGTTGTGCCATCCTTTAGTGTCATGGAAAGTCTTCGCTGCCTAACCATTGTCCCTGTGCTCTGCCTGGCGTTGCCTCTGATCGCTCAGCAGCCCCCTGCCGACAATCAGCCCAAAGCCTCATCTGGTCCCAAACTCACGGTTCAGGTCAAAGAGGTAAACCTCATCGCGACCGTGCGCGACAAGAAGGGCCAACCGGTCAACAATCTCGGCAAACAGGACTTCGTTCTCGAGCAGGATGGACGGCCGCAGACTATCACCCAGTTTGCGCTGCAGAATGATGCGCCGTTTACCTTCGGCATCTTGGCCGACACCGGCCCCGGACAGCGCAAAGAACTTGCCGACGAGCGCAAGGCTGCCACCGACTTCGTAAAGCGTGCAGTGCGTGAAGGCAAGGACAAGGCTTTCGTGCTCCATTTCGACAAGGACGTCGAACTTCTGCAGGACGTCACAACCCACTCCGACAAACTAGCCAAGGGCATCGACCAGATATCGGTCGGCGAACAGAAGGGCCCAGGCAGCGGTTCTGACAGCGGACGCCGCCGCGACGAACCTGATCGCGACCATCCGCATTTCTTCTTTGGCGGCAGCACGCTTTATGACGCTATATTCCTCTCTGCCGATGAAGTCCTGAAGAGTCAACCGGGGCGCAAAGCAATTGTGATCTTCTCCGATGGACAGGATCGCGAAAGCAAGACGTCTCTGGAACAGGCCATTGAGGCCGCCCAGCGTGCCGACACGATCGTCTACTGTGCCTACGTAGAGTCCGAGCATGAACAGGACCGCGATGGAGGTATGCGTCGAGGCGGAGGTGGTGGAGGCTATCCCGGCGGCGGAGGAGGACCCTTCCCCGGTGGTGGAGGCCCATTCCCCGGCGGTGGACGTCGCCCCGTACCTGAAGAGCGCCCGCGTGAAGACAACGCCGGAAAGAAAACGCTACAGCGCATTGCGAAGGAAACCGGAGGTAAGTACTTCGAAACCTCGAAGAAGCTAACCGCCGAGCAGATCTACTCCCAGATTGAAGACGAACTGCGCCACCAATACAGCCTTAGCTACACGCCTGACAAGGCCGAAAGTGGCTACCACAAACTGCACTTGGCAACCAAGAACTCCGACCTCACGGTTCAAACCCGCGACGGCTTCTACTCCGAATAACTCATCATCAGGCCCTACCTTCCGGAAAACCGGAGGGTAGGGATTTTCAGCTACTCGCAACGAGCTTTCCTCGCCAAATAATCTGCACCGCCGCCCAGTAACTTCTCGTCGAATGCACTACCACCTCGGGAGGTCCTTCGATGCCCAAGGACAAAGCTCCTGCCGACGAGCTTCAGAGCGCCCGCCGCCGAGAACTACTCAAAATGACGCCACTGCTTCTCGGTGGAGCGTTCTTCTTCCCCTTCGCGCGCAAGCATCTGCTCGATACTGGGCTTCACTTCGGAGACCGTGCCTCTGCAGCACTCTTCGGACACAACCGCCGCCTCACTTTCGCCGACTCCGAAGTCGTGCCCTTCTCCAAGTTTCCTTACAACTACTACGACGTGCTCGATCCCGGTGTGGACCTCGCCAATTGGACACTGACCGTCACCGGCGACGTGCAACATCCCGGCGAATACACCATGGCCCAAATCGCCTCGCTCCCAAAGATCACCCAAAACACCCGCCACGTATGCGTTGAAGGATGGGACGTCGTCGGCAACTTCGCAGGCACACGCATCAGCGACTTCCTCCACATGGTCGGAGCCTCGCCATCTGCCCGTTTCATCGAGGTCGAGTGCTCAGACGACTACTACGAATCCATGGATATGCAGAGCGCACTCCATCCCCAATCCCTACTCTGCTACGAGATGTACGGCAAGCCACTCGATCGCGGACACGGCGCTCCTCTACGCCTGCAGATGCCAACCAAGCTCGGCTACAAGCAAGCCAAGTATCTCGAAACCCTTCGCATCACCAGCGTCCTCAGCCCGGAGCGCGGCTACTGGGAAGACCAAGGCTATGACTGGTTTGGAGGCCTATGAAAGCCCGCACCGCACCACGCCCAACCACCACCCGCGACCTGCGTTACCTCACCGTCTCCGAGTTTGCTCTCTCTGCCCGCAATCGCGTCCGCGCCGCCTACGAACACCCCACCGTGGTTCGCCTCACACATTGGATTGCCGCCATCTCCATAGTTGTGCTCAGCATGACCGGACTCCAAATCTTCTACGCCTTCCCATCCTTCGGGCCCAAGCTTCCTCAGCACAATTTCTTCGTTCCACCACGCTCTATCCGACTCGGAGGCTGGCTCGCCGGAGCACTCCAGTGGCACTTCACCTTTATGTGGTTCTTCATCGCGAGTGGCGTTGCTTATGTTCTCTACGAAATCATCAGCGGCCACTACCGCACCGTCCTCTTTCACGCACGCGACATCCGAGGCGTATGGCCCATGGCTCGCCATTACTTCTTCTTTGGCAAGAAGCCGGAAGAATTCGAGCCCTACAACCCTCTTCAGAAACTCGCCTATACCACGGCCCTTTTTCTCGGAGCCGTGCTCATGCTCACCGGACTTGTCCTCTACAAGCCCGTACAGTTCCACTACATTGCCTTCCTTCTGGGAGGCTTCCGCCTCACCCGCATCTGGCACTTCGTGGCCATGTGTGGGCTCTGGGCCTTCCTCCCCGGGCACCTGCTCATGGTGGCCATCCACGGCTGGGACAATTTCGCCTCCATGCTTTACGGGTGGAAGAAAATGCCAAAGTACATTCGCGAACCCGAACTCATCCCGACCTCCGCACCCGCACCAGAGGAGAAAGCCCAACCCTGATCGTTGGCTGAACCAGTAGTGGCCCACATATGCCTTTTTGAGGGGATGTGGGATGCACCTTGTCCGCACCAGCACCCTTCTAGCCTCAAAAAAATCCTCCCGAACCACAATTGACAACCTCCCCTTTTGTCGCTACCTTACAAAGGCGAAGAAAAGGCGAATATGAGTGCTGCCGCAGAGCTTCGAAAACAAATCGAATCCGCACTGGCCGGGCGCATTCCTTCTGCCCTGTCCTTTCGCTCTCCCGTCGCGTCTGAACTCGTTTCCTGCGGCATACCCGAACTTGATTCCGTTCTCTCAGGTGGCCTGCCCATTGGAGCAATCACCGAACTCACCGGAACCCACTCCTCTGGACGCACCACACTCGTTCTTTCCACCCTTTCCGAAATCACCAGCAAGGGCGAAAGCTGCGCTTACGTCGATGTCTCCGACTCGCTTGACCCGCTTTCTGCCGCCGCCCTCGGCGTCAACCTCCGCCGCCTGCTCTGGATCCGCACTCCCGCCGAGCCCACGCAGAAAAAACATCCCGGCCAGACCAGCGGATGCCAGATCCAAGCCCCGTTTTTCGGATCCGTCCTCGAGCAAAAAGAGTCCATACCCTCTGGTCGCTGCGAAGGCTTCGGTCATCCTCGCAGCGAAACCATCGGCCTCCACCGCGCGGTCGGCAACATGTTCCAATCCGCCTCGGGAGACCCCGACTACTCGCCCCGCTGCGCCGAACCCAAGCGCCGCCAGCCCTTGCGTCCCGTTGCATTCTCTCCGGTGTCACTCGCAGGAAAACTCGAAGCGCATTCATCCCGACACACCACTCCGCGCCAGCAGTCCTGGACGCGCCTCGATCAAGCGTTGCGCGCCACCGATCTGCTGCTCAGCACCGGAGGCTTCCGCGCCATTGTCCTCGACCTCGGAGATATCCGCCCCGAGCAAGCGCGCCGCGTCCCTCTCGCCACTTGGTACCGCTTCCGCCTCCAGGTCGAGAAATCCCGCACGCTCTTCCTCCTGATGACCCGCGTTGCCTGCGCCAACAGTTGCGCCGCCGTTTCGCTCCGCTGCCGCCAGGGACAAATCGATTTCCAGCAGGCCGACGTCACAAGTCCGCAACTGCTCACAGGCCTCGGTTACCGCATCAGCATTGAGCGCAACCGTGCCATTGATCCCACACGCAAGAAACCCGCAGCCTCCGTCGAAGCCGACTGGACAAGCCGCATGCAATGGTCGAGATGAGTTATGCCGTCCCCGCTGTACCTCTGTCTGCATCTCCGTGATTTCGCCGCCCAAGCCCTAACCATTCGGGATGCAACCAGCTCGCGCCAAACCCCTGCAAGTCTCCTCCATCACGCGGGTGCCCCAGGTTCGCCGCGCGCCGTTTGCGCGGATAACCTGGGAGAGCAACACTCCGACGCCCCCGCCTTTGTTTTTGACTGTCATCCTGAGCAAAGCGAAGGATTCCAGCAGGGCTCCAGCCTTCGCGAAAAATCCAAGGTAACCAACCATCAGACCAACTCGCACCCGCACACATCCCCCACGGAATTTCCACTTGCCGTCCTCTCCGGCGAGCCTCCACTCGAACGCGTCTTTGCTGCCAATCATCCCGCCCGCAAACTCGGACTCCAGCTTGGAATGACTCGTGTACAGGCCGAATCCTTCGCCATCACCCTGCTGCGCCGAAACCGCCAGCAGGAAGACCTCGCCTTTGCCGAACTCATCTCCTGCGTCCAGCAACTCTCGCCACGCGTCGAAGTCATCGCCGCCCCCGCCGACGAAACCTCCGGCGCGACGCTTGTGCTCGATGTCTCCGGCTCCGAACGCCTGTTCGGCACTCCGCGCCACATCGCCACCACCCTGCACCGCCGTGTCACCCAAGCCGGATATGAGGCCAGCGTCGTCGCCGCCCACAACGCCTGCGCCGCGCTCCTCACCGCCCGCGGGCTCCCGGGCACCACCACCATCCCCGCCGGACACGAGGCCCAAGTCCTCGCCCCGCTGCCGCTCTGCGTCCTCGAACCCGACGAAGCACAAGCCGAAACCTTCGCCTCATGGGGCATCGAAACCCTCGGCAAGCTCGCCGCTCTTCCAACGAAATCCCTTGCCGCGCGCCTCGGCCAAAGCGGTCTCCACCTTCAGGCGCAGGCTCGAGCCGAATCTTCCCACCTGCTCGTCCCCACTGAGGAACCCGCCGACGCCCCGCTCTCCGAGCACATGGAACTCGACCACCCCGTCGAACTTCTCGAACCTCTGCTATTCCTCCTCGGCCATATGCTTGAGCAGATCACTGAACGTGCCGCCGAACGAGCCCTCGCCATCGCCTCGGTCGAAACCACCCTGATCCTCGACTCCACCAATAACGATTTGGATCTCAACCAATCCACAGGTGCTCGACATCTGCCTTCTGTTGGCATGTATGGGGATGCAACCAGCTCGCACCAACACCCCGCAGGTCTCCTCGAGACCACGGGTGCCCCAGGTTCGCCGCGCGTTGTTTGCGCGGATAACCTGGGAAAGCAACACTCCCCGGCCTTTGTTTCTGACTGTCATCCTGAGCAAAGCGAAGGATCCCAGCACACTTCCATCCTTCGACAACCGCCCAAGGTCACCAACCACGCCTTTGCCCCGCAGCTCAACGAATCCCGCGCCGAACTTCGCCGCACGGTGCGCCCCGCGCTTCCCGAACGCAACCACCTCACGGTGCTCAAACTCATCCAGCTCGACCTCGAACTCCACCCTCCCGAAGCCGCCATCATCGCGCTCCACATCACCGCCCACCCTGCGCCTGCGCAAATTGCGCAGCAGGGACTCTTTGCCGCCCAAGCCCCCGAAGCCGGACGCCTCGAAATCCTCCTCGCCCGTCTGCGCAAGCTCGTCGGCGAAGACCACGTTGGCACCCCCGAACTAATCGACACGCACGCGCCCGAGCCCTTCCGCCTCACCGCCTTCGAAATCGCCAATACCGCTCCCCCGACCTCCACGCCATTGCCGCCGTTATCCGCCGCGCAAACGTCCGCTCTACGCATGGTGCGACCTCCACGCGAGGTCTCCGTCGAACTCCTCCAATCCACGCCCATGGCCATGATTTACGAAGGCCAGCGCCTTTTACTGCACACCGCCTCTGGCCCGTGGCGCACCAATGGGGCTTGGTGGACGCATCCTGCGTGGTGCCGCGAAGAGTGGGACATCGTCATCCATGCCGAGCCACAACGCTGCCTGCGCCTCGCCCACGATCCCAGCGCCGACTGCTGGTATGTCATCGGAATTTACGACTAGGAGGAGCACGTGTACATCGAACTTCATGCCCGCTCCGCCTTCAGCTTCCTCGAAGGCGCATCGCTCCCCGAGCTTCTGATGGCGCAGGCAGCGGAATTCCAGATGCCAGCCATGGCCTTGCTCGACCGCAACGGTCTCTACGGAGCTCCGCGCTTTCATCTCGCCGCCCAGCGTGCCGGAACCCGCGCCCACATCGGAGCCGAAATCGCCATCCGCGACCTCCCCGAACGCATGCGCCCGCCGCACTGGCTACCGAACCAGTTTCCATCCGAGCCCGTTCGCTGGCCCCTGCTCGCCGAAACCCAAACCGGCTACCAGAATCTCTGTCGCCTTATCACCAAACTCAAGCTGCGAGAGCCTACTAAATCCGAAGGCTCCGCCCTGCTCAGTGAAGTCGCCGAGCACGCCGAAGGACTCATCTGCCTCACCGGAGGCGATGAAGGCCCGCTCGCCTCTGCCCTCGCCTGCGGAGGCTACGAGGCCGCCCTGCGCGAGGTCGAACGCCTCATCCGCATCTTTGGTCCACGCAATGTGTACGTCGAGTTGCAGCGCCATTTCGACCGCGAGCAGGAGCATCGTAATCAGGCCGCCGTGCGCATCGCCCGCACTCTCCATCTGCCGCTGCTCGCCACCAATGGCGTCAACTATGCGACCCCATACGAGAGCGAAATTCTCGACGTGCTCACCACGATCCGCCATCACACGACGCTCGCCACCGCCGGACGCCTGCTCGCACCCAACGCCGAGCGCTATCTCCGCGCTCCATGGGAAATGGAGCAGCTATTCCACGATCTTCCCGAGGCCATCGCCAACACCCATGAGCTCTCCTCACGCCTCACCTACCAGATGAGCGATCTTGGCTACCGCTTCCCCGACTACCCCGTCCCTGAAGGCGACAATATGCAGTCGTTCCTCGAGAAGCGCACTGCCGAAGGCATTCTCCATCGCTATCTTCCCAAGCGCGATCGCGACCTCCTCGCCCGCGCGCAAAAGCAGGCACAACGCGAGCTTGCGCTTATCGGCAAGCTCGGGCTCGCCGGATACTTCCTGATCGTGTGGGACATCGTGCGGTTCTGCGGCAGCGAAGGCATTCTCGTCCAGGGCCGCGGCTCGGCCGCCAACAGCGTCGTCTGCTACGCCCTTGGACTCACTGCCATCGACCCCGTTGGCATGGAACTCCTCTTCGAGCGCTTCCTCTCCGAAGAGCGCGACGAGTGGCCCGACATCGATCTCGACCTGCCCAGTGGAGACGATCGCGAAAAAGCCATCCAGTATGTGTACAAGCGCTACGGCGAACTCGGCGCCGCCATGACCGCCAACGTCATCACCTATCGCGGACGCTCCGCCGCGCGCGAAGCTGGCAAGGCCCTCGGCTTCGATACCGAAACCCTCAACCGCCTCACCAAACTCGTCAGCGCATGGGAGTGGAAGGACAAGAACGACTCGCTCTCGCACAACTTTCAGCAAGCCGGCTTCGATATCCAGCACCGCCGCATCGCCAAGTACGTCGAGCTCTGCCAGCGCATGCAGGACATCCCGCGCCATCTCGGACAGCACTCCGGCGGCATGGTCATCTGCGGAGGCCAGCTCAACGCCGTTGTCCCCATCGAGCCCGCCTCCATGCCCGGCCGCTCCGTCATCCAGTGGGACAAGGAAGACTGCGCGGACATGAAAATCATCAAGGTCGATCTGCTCGGACTCGGCATGATGGCCGTGCTCAAGGACTGCCTCACCCTCATCCCCGACCATTACCACGAGCCCATCGATCTCGCGCAGCTACCGCAAAACGATCCGCCCACCTACCACGCCCTGCGCAAGGCCGACACCGTGGGCATGTTCCAGGTCGAGAGCCGCGCCCAGATGGCCGCACTCCCGCGCAACAATCCCACATGCTTCTACGATCTCGTCGTGCAGGTCGCCATCATCCGCCCCGGCCCCATCGTCGGCAACATGATGAATCCCTACATGAAGCGCCGTTGTGGCCGCGAGCCCGTCACCTACTACCACCCGCTGCTCGAGCCCGTCTTGAAGCGCACGCTCGGCATCCCGCTCTTCCAGGAACAGCTCATCCGCATGGCCATGATTGTCGCCAATTTCACCGGCGGCGAAGCCGAAGAACTGCGCCGTGCCGTCGGCATGCGCCGCTCCATGGCCCGCATGCGCGATCTTGATGGCAAGCTCCGACGCGGCATGACCGCCAACGGCATTGCCCCCGACGTGCAGGACGAAATCATCCAGTCCATCTCGTCCTTCGCGCTCTACGGATTCCCCGAGTCCCACGCCGCCAGCTTCGCGCTCATCGCCTATGCCAGCGCCTACATCAAGTGCAACTACCTCGCCGCCTTCACCGCCGCCCTGCTCAACAACCAGCCCATGGGCTTCTACTCACCCGCAACCATTGTCAAGGACGCCCAGCGCCATGGCCTCCGCGTGAAACCCGTCGACGTTCAGCACTCCGACTTCCTCTGCACCCTCGAACTAAAGGATTTTGATTTACGGTGTCATCCTGAGCGCAGCGAAGGACCCCTACCCCCAACAGGACAGCCGGGTGCCCCAGGTTCGCGACGCGCTGTTTGCGGCGATAACCCGGGAGAGCACGCAAACTCACATCAAAACCTTCCCGACCTCCACCAAACCATTGGTGGGTTAACGCCGGGTGCCCCAGGTTCGCGCCGCGCCGTTTGCGGCGATAACCTGGGAGAGCAACCTGCGCCCCATCCGCATCACGCCATCCCCAGACCTGATCCCTTCGCCCTCCGCCTCGGACTCAACTACGCCCGCGGCCTCCACCGCTCCACCGCCGCAGCCATCGTCGCCGCCCGCCGCCAGCGCCCCTTTGCGTCGATCCAGGACCTCGTCTCGCGTGTCCCCGAACTGCGTAAAAGCGACCTCGCGCTCCTCGCCAAAATCGGCGCCCTCAACTCGCTCGGTGACATCACTCATCGCCGCGATGCTCTTTGGCAAGTCGAATACGCGGGACGCCCCGCCGGCCCCCTGCTCAACGATCTTCCCGAACAGGATGCGCCCTCATCGCCGCTTCGCCAGATGACCATCGAAGAGCGGCTTGTCGCCGACTTCTCCGGCACCGGAGTCACCGTTGGCCGCCACCCAATCGCCTACCACCGCGCCCAACTCCAACAGCAGGGAATCCTCGCCGCCTGCGATCTCGAAGGACTCCCGCACGGTCGCCCCACCCGCGTTGCCGGATGCGTCATCGCGCGCCAGCGTCCCGGCACCGCCAAAGGCTTCGTCTTCCTCAGCCTCGAAGACGAAACCGGAATCGCCAACGCCATCATCACGCCCGCTGTTTACGAGCAGTTTCGCCACACTGTGATTTACGAGAAATTCCTGCTGATAGAAGGAGAACTACAAAACCAGCAGAACGTTATTTCCATCAAAGCCCGCAGCATCCAACCGCTCAACATCAGCCAAGCCGACGTCCGCTCCCACGACTTCCACTGAGCACTGCGAGCCACCAATCTGAAAATCTGCAAGAGGTGGGGAGAGAGACGGTGTCATCCTGAGCGTAGCGAAGGATCCCTACCTTCGCCGAAATCTCAAGTGCAGTTCCAGGTCACCTTCCACCCACCTCGCTTTTGCTTTGAAACCTTTCAACCTTGAAACCTCCCTCACTCATCCCACAACCCCGCCTGCGCCGAGTCTCCCTTCTCCTGCTCCGGCTCTACTTCCTCTGCGCACTCTGCATCGTCGTTATCGACCTTGTTCACCCGCTGGCTCACCCGATAGCTCCGCATCAGTTCCGCCGGAAACGGCTTCAGCATTGCTTTTAGCTCCCTTACATCGTGAAACCCCGGATCGAGCCACAGATCATAAGCCTCCTTCGGCAGAATCACAGGCATGCGATCATGAACCTCCCGCGCCAGCTCATTCGCATCAGTTGTCAAAATCGCGCAGCTCTTGATCCACTGTCCCTCGGGAGACTTCCACCTGTCCCACAATCCTGCGAAGGCAAACACCCCGCCATCGGCCAACGTAAAACAGAATGGCAGCTTCTGCTTCCCTTCCTTTTTCCACTCATAGAACCCATCGGCAGGAATCAAACACCGCCGCAGCCGAAACGGCTCTTTGAAAGCGGCCGTCGTAGCCGCGGTTTCCGCCCGGGCATTGATCATCTTGTAGCCTACGCCGGGATCGGTCGCCCAGAAGGGGATCAGCCCCCACCGCATCTGCGACAACCTCCGTGCAGGACTATCCTTCGCCTGCCGCACAACAGCAATATCCTGTCCCGGAGCGGCGTTGTACCTAGGCACCCACTCCAGGTCATCGCTTACTGACTCGGCGTCAAATTCCGCTTCCAGAATCTCTTTCTTGCGCGCTATCCGAAATCGACCACACATAGCCAGCAAGTATACTTTTGGATCGCGGCAATCTCACGTTGCTGCCGTATTTGCAGGCCCAACTTAGCTTTCTTGAGCCCTTAGCCCCGATAATCTTCGTTGACCCGGTCGATCGTTTCGACCCACAATGAACTCACGATGGCAACGATTACAGATTTCCAGTGTGTGGATGAACGTGGGCGCTATCTTTCCTGTGACGCTTTTGGCAACAATGTCGCTTTCAAATGCCCGAACTGTGATGCTCCGGTGCTAGCGACGATCGTGGAGAATCAGCGCGGATCGGATCCTGCGCACGCCGCCGCCTGCCGTTCGTGTGGACTAAAGTTGTGGGTAAGTGTCGATCAAGGCCGTGAGCGCGTAGTCGTACATAAGCAGCAGGCCGCTACTTCCTCCGCTTCCTGAACAGCACGTCAATCGATACAACACCCGTCTGGTCGCGCACGCCTACGATCGACACATCCCTATTCACGTTGTATTCAAACTGAATGATCTGCTGGGCCGACTGGTTCAGGTTCGTTATATAGGTAAGTGTCAATTTATTCGATACCTGCTGCTCGACCGTCACGCGAGCCAGTCCCGAGTTCAGCGCCTGCCCCACATTCGGATCGATCTTCAACCGGCTCACGCCAAACAGTTTCTGCACTCGGCTGCTCACCGTTGCATTCAGCGCTTGGCCGATGATCGCCGTCGAAGCGCTTTCCGAAACTGTTGGCTGATACTGCGACGTTCCCATCATCGCCGGATTCGCTGACTCTTCCGTCGTCCTGCCCAGCGCCAGCAGCGAAATGATATCGCTGCTCGAAAGAGGCGGGTCTGAGCGATATGAAGGCGTCAATCTGTTCAGCGGGCCGTGGAAGCCGAGCGTGATGTCGTAATCGCGCACCCTCGCCGAAAGTTCCACATCCAGATTCGGATCGATTCTGATCGGATTTGTGAAAGTCACGTCGCCGCGTTCCAACCTGTACTTCGTGCCGTTAAAGAAGATCATGCCCTCAAGCAGATTCACTCTTCCCAGCACCACCGGGCGCGCTGCTGTTCCGCGCAGCCGAAAATCTACGTTGCCACTCACGCGTGCAAGCGAAGTCTGCACCTGCAATTCCGGCGTCGAAGTCACATGAACTTCCAGGTGCACGTTGTTCAGCGGAGAATCGATCTTCTGCGCCGGAGCGCCTTTGATGCCCTTTGCAAGGTACGTCGCAAAATCGAACTGCGGATTCACTCCCAACCTTGTTACGGTCACGTCGCCTGACAGCACCGCGTTTCGCATCGTGCCCGAAAGCGATAGCGAAGCGTCGGCCGTTGAACTCAATCCCTCTGGATAGCGCAATCGAATCTCATTACCAGTTGCCGAAAGATTCAATCCCAAGCCTTGCGTCGCAGAGAACGTAACAAATCCTCCGCAATGCAACAGTCCGCCGCCCGTGCGCGCCGTCAGTTCCTGCACCTGCAATCGATCTTCGTTGAACACCATCGATCCATTGATGTCGCTCAGTCCGTTCGGGAAATCGATGTACGCGATCGTGCCATTCACCACGTTCAGACGTCCACGCATCGCTGGCCGGGAGATCGTGCCATTCAACTGCAAATTGAGGTTCGCTACACCCGAAGCCGTTAGGCTCGGATCGGCCGTCTCCAGCAGCTTCAGGTTCATGCTGCCATCTGCTCGCAGATTGATCTGGCGTGCACCGCCCAACTGCACCTGCCCGCGCACCTGCAGGAATCGCGTTCCCTGCTCGCCGGCGATACGGAACTGCTCGACCGAAACGATCTGGTTCGCCATCTTCAGACGAATCGGTCCATCGTTCGTCACCACGATGCCTGCGTAGTTACCCGTCCAGCGATCCACAGTAGCGTCGGCCACCATATCTTTAGGCCGCTTTGCTTCGCCCGACGCTTCCACGTGCATGCTGAGGCCCATCGAACTTCCATGCCGGATCGGCAGGTACGCTTCGAGCAGCGGCGCCAGATTCG
The DNA here is from genome assembly GCF_059726255.1 of Koromonas humicola. Lineage (NCBI taxonomy): Bacteria > Pseudomonadati > Acidobacteriota > Terriglobia > Terriglobales > Koromonadaceae > Koromonas > Koromonas humicola. The sequence goes on along the minus strand of NZ_AP040873.1, from coordinate 1,027,407 downwards.
TACTCCGCACGTCGCCCACAATGTGCATTGGCATCTGATCGCGCAAATGCACTTGCGCATCGAGCTTGACCTCTGCCGTTTTGAACTCCGAACGGGCAATCAGCGTCATCTCCGCGCCACGCGTCATTGCGTCGACTGTCATATCGCCAAGCAGTTGACGATTGACCGCAAGATTTCGCAATCGCAGTCGCCCATTGATTACCGGAGCTGCCGGCGTCCCGCTTCCCTTTGCCTCAAATGCCGCCTGGCCTGACACTCGCAGATTTCTGTCTCGCACCGCGCGCAGGTTTTCGATCTTTACTTCGGTACCCTTCAGATCAAAAGCAAACTCGCTTGTCTCCACGTTCATCTGCGCTTCGCCAGCCAACTGCATCGCGTCGCTCTTCACAAGTATGTTTCTCAACTCGGCGCGGTTCTCCGTGAAGTTCACATCCGCTGTCGCCGCATGCACAGCCTGTTGCCACGCCACCGCATTCGTCAGACTTACGCGACCGCTGCCGCTCATGTGATCTTCCGTGCCCGACACCTGCACGTCGCCGCTCACCTGCCCGGTGATGGGATAAGTGGAACCCAGCACTCCCTGCAAATCGCTGACTTCCGCATTAGTGGCTCTCACGTGTGCCGAGAAAGGCTGCCGCGCGTCGTAGCTTCCATTCACTAACGCCACGCTGGCATCAACCGCGATCCGCGCTGCGCCACGCCGCAACACGGCATTCCGCAGGCTCTCGCGCGTGCTCGAATACTCGACCTCTCCTTCGAGTGCATCCCAGTGCGTACGCATTAAGCGCTGCGCTGCTTGCTTGTCATTCGGCTGCTTCTCTGACTTCCGAAAGACTGTTGTGAAATCGTGCAGTTCCAAATGCCCTGCTATCGAAGGTGAACTCAGCTTCCCTTTAGCAGCACCGCGAAACGCTGCATTTCCGCCAAACTCGATTGGCAAATCCTTCGCGCGGCTTCCACGCCACGACGCCACCAGCGGTGCTACTTCCGAAAAGTTCGCAGCGGTCACATTCAGCACCAGGTTGGAATCCAGAGCCAGCCTTCCCTGCGCCGTCAGATGAGTGGTCTGGGTGGTAGCGTCCACGCTGCGTACCTGCACAGCCTCATCCCTGAAATTCACTGAAGCCTGCACGGTTGCCTGCACCGGCAAGTCTCCACCTCGCTTTACTGGACGCACGATAAGGTCGCCGTCCATCACCGCATTCAGCGGCGTGCCACGCCAATTCACATCAAGAGTGCCTGAGGTCAATCCCGCCAGATGCAACCGATCCAGCGGCAACTCGCTGGTGGAAAATGCTCGCAGCGCGTGAGCCAATTCAATTCCTGTTACCTGCAGCTCGATACGGCCTACCTGCGGACTGCGGGCGGGGCTATCAACGTTCATCTTGCCGCGCACTGTTCCACCCAGCGCGCTTGCGAAAATTGAATTCGCGCTGAAGTGCTCACGATCGATTGCATACAACATGCCGCCGTTCAGCCGTTCCAACCGGACGACGTGATCGGCCCAAGTCACGTTGCTTCCTTGCGCTTTCCCAACCACGTCCAGTTCGCCACGATCCCAGCGATAGCTGCCTTGACCGCTAAACTGTGCGACGCCGCCTCTCAACTGCCAGTAGCGAGCGAGATGGGCAAGTTCGCCCAGATCACTCGACCCACGATACGTAAACTGCGCAACAGGATTCGCGAGGTTCGTCACCGCGCCCGAGCCTTCTACCCACGAGCGTCCCTGACTCACCCGCATCTGCGGAAGTTCCACACGGTCTTTATAGATTCGGAACTGGGTCTGAGCGCCGAGCATTACAGGCTCCCATTGCGGCAACTGAATTCGCACCTGGCCCACCTTGGCTTCGCCGTCATAGCGATGTGCCGCCAGACGATAATCGAGCCTGATTCCAACATCATCGATGCGGCCAATCAACTTGATCTTCTGTTCGTTCCACACGAGCAGACCGTCCGTTGCTTCCGCGTGTCCAATCGCGAGCCGCAGCAGTTGCTCAGCCTCATTGCCTGTCGTTTTGCGTCGGAGCTTCGGCTCGGGGATATTCGTTGAGCCGTCCTTGTACACATCGACGTGAGCGAGCGGCCTTCTCACATCCAGTTCTTCGAATGAAACGCGCCCACGCAGTAGCGGAGCCCACCGCAGGCGAGCCGCGATCTTCTCTACTTGCAGCAGCGGAGCCTCGCCCGCCAGTTCCTTTCCGTGAACGACTAGCCCGTTCATCTCGAACTGCAGTTTCGGTAATGTCCACCCGACTGATTGAACCTCGACTTTACCGCCGGTCACGTGCTCAATCTGTTCAATCGCAATTAGACGTGCGCGCTCGTGGAACTCGGCTCCATTCACATAACGCCAGACGCCCAGTGCTGCCGCTCCCAAAGCAACAGCCACGACAGCCAATGCGAGCAGAATGCGCGAGCGCCTGCGCGGGGACTCCGCAGTGCTTATCGCACCAGTAGTGACGTCCTCCTGCGGGGTCTCGACGGATTTTCCCTGCTCTGGCTCTTGGCTCATTGCACTCTCGAGAGTTCTACTTCCTTCCCTCTATCGCGCTCCGTCCCACAACACCTGCACAGAACTTTGCTTCCGCAGCGTATTCATCCACGAATCCATCTCGCGTGTCATCTTCTCTTCGACGATCAGTTCGCGAATCTTCGGAGTCATCTGCTCCAACGACTCCGGCTGTTGCCCAGCAGCGAGTACCTGAGGAACGAGCGTCTTGTTGTAGTACTCTTCCACTTCCCTGCGCGAGGCCCGCACCAGCGGTCGCACTCTAAATTCCATGAACTTAACAATCTCGACCTGCGTCGTGACCAGATCATGCAACTCAGCCTCGGAGAGTCCATACCTGCGCACCGTCGCCGCCCACGCTGCATTCTTCTCCGCAATGCTGTTCGCGCTCTCGCCCTTTTCCGGAGCCAGTTTCCATCCTGCGCGAATCTCGGCAATGCGTCCCTGCACTTGTGCCTCGGTTGCGGGCGCCGAGCCCTGCATCTGGTCGCGCAAGATCTGGTATTGCACGAGATGATCGAACGCTGTGTGCCGATCTGCTTCTCCTAAATCCTTCAACTCGCGTACGTTTTGCAACGCCTCAAACCTCATCTGCTCGTCGAGATCGCTCCACGTCACCATGTGGTTGTTGACCATCGCGATCGTGCGATCCACCACCTCGGCCCGGACAGGCACCAGCGCGAGCGCCAATAGCACGACCACCAAGCCAGCGAAGTTTCGTCCGCGCATCATCAGAAGGTCTGTCCAATGCTGAAGTAGAAATTGAAATGCCGCACCTGCTCGTAGTGAGGCACAGCCGTACATCCTGTCACATCCGCACACGGATCCTTCACCGGGAAGTACGGTGGATTCAAGTTGTATCCCATGTCAACGCGTATCGGCCCAATCGGAGTCCTGTATCGCACTCCGGCTCCCAGTGCATGAGACATGTAGCTGAAATCGCAGGTCGAGGTTGCACTCTGGAAATCCTTACAGCTCCCCGGATTCCGCTGGCTGAACCTCGCCAGGTTCTTCCACATCTGGTTCGCCGTCGAAAATGCGTTTCCCATGTCGTGGAACACGACGAAGCTCAAGCTGTCGCCCACCAGCGGCAGTGGAGCGGGAGGCAGCCTTAACTCGAGATTGTTGACGATCATCGCATTGCCGCCCAGCGGTGCGCCCGAAGAAGGATCACGCGGCCCAGCCTGATTTATCGCGAACCCGCGATGCGAGTTCGACCCGCCAACGAAGAAGCGTTCCGGGAGCGGCACATATCCCGTGGCCCTCACGCTCGAAGGACAAATTCCATTCTGCGGCAACACATCCTGGCACAGATTTCCATATGGAGTTTCGACGCCGATCCGCAATGAACGTGCAAACACCCAGGTCTTGCGGAATTTATGGTACGTCGCATTCTGCAGAAGCAGCCGCCCGAAGTTCGCCTGTGATCCAAAGTATCCCGAGGCCACTCCGATATCGCCAGTGTTGTAGGTTCCCTTGGTCGAGTTCAATGGGTCGTCGCGGGTATCACGCAGATACGTCAAGCTCGGCATACCCACTCTCACCGGCCGTGAGTAAATCGGAATCAAGTCCGGACTGAATCCCGAGGGGAAGCTGGTCGGATCCACACGAACCCTGCGGTAAGCGAATCGATACAGGAACTGCGAAGCCTTCGTAGCCTTCTGCGTCAACTGTACCGAGCCTTCAAGACGTTCGCTGCTAAACGTGTTCACATCGCGAGTGTTGTCATACAAACCGGTAAAGGTCAGCCGCCAGCTCGGCAGGTCAAACCATCGCGGCTGATCAAAGCTCAGCGATGCCCGCTTCTGCAGATTGCCGAAATGCGACTTGAAGATGATCGACTGATCTCGTCCGCGGAAGTTCACTCGTGTCACATCGAAGGTCACTCGCGGGCTCACGCCGGTCTCGCCCTGAGCCGAACCACCCTGAGCCACATTCAACCCGGTTCCGATTTCCAATCCAAGACCATAATTGAATGTCCAGCGTTTCGCCTCGCGAATCTGGAACATCACGTCCTTGGATTTTTCGTCGCCTTCCGGATTTTCGATCGCTGTCTTCACTTCGTTGAATATGCCCAAGTCGTACAGATTGCGTTGCGTCTGCAGCATCTTGTCCTGACTCAGCGGAGCCCCCGGCTGGATCACGACCGCGCGATTCACAATATGCGGCTTCGTGTGCTCCACTCCGTTCACCAGCACCCGATCCACAAACTCCTGCGGGCCTTCGTGGACGTCGTATTGCACGTCCATCTTCGTGTGCTCTTGGTTGGCGTACTTCGCCGAACTCTCCATTTGCACCGAGGGGAAGCCGTGGTCGAAGTAGTAGTTGAGAACGACCTCGCGATCATCGGCCACAGTGGATTCCGAGAACGGCTGTCCCGCATGAGTGTTGATCATGCCGCGAATCACGTCCTCGCTAACTTCGTTCAGCCCCTTGATGTCCAGCTTTCCGACCGTCACCAGCGGACCTTCATTGACCCTGATGATGATCTTCATGTCTCCGCGCACGCCTTGGAAGTCGTCCACAACTTCGCTCGTGACTTTCACCGACTGGTATCCGTTCGAGAGGTACAGGTTCCTGATCGCCTGCAGGTCATTCGTCATCATCGACTGGCTGTATCGTCCATGCGGCAGCAGCATGCTCGATGCCTGCGTGCCAATGCGCTCCTTCAGTTCATCAGCCTTGAAGAGCTCATTTCCCTGAAATTCGACCGCCTTTATCTTGTGCTGTTCGCCTTTATTGACTGAGTAAATGATGTGCAACCGGTCGTGCTGCTTGTCTTCTTCCTGCCGAACCTGCACCGTCGCATCGAAATATCCCTGTCCCTGCAAATAGTCCCGCAGGTTGCGACGCCCCTCGTTCAGCAGGTCTTCATCCACCGCGTTCTCTTCATAGATCGGGACGTAGCGCTTCAGCTTGCCTGCGCTTATCCGCATCCCCTCCGCTCGTATATCGAGCACCGGCCCACGATTCACATCAAACGAGTAATCGACGGAGTTCGTCGCCAAGTGATACACCGGCACGCCCGCCGTTAACTGCGCCTTATACCGATGCTGCTTCACATAATGCTTGCGCAATCTCGCCACGGCCCGCTGGAGTAAATCTCCCTTCACACGCGTTCCCGGACGCATCTTGCACAGTTCCACGGCCTCTTCTGCGGACAGAGTCGGATCTCCTGTGACCATCAGCTTGCCAACCTGCGCCGAGGGCCCCGGCTTCACCCGGAATTCGACATCGATCTGCTGCGTGTCCTCGTGCCGGTGTAGCGTGGCTCCCACCTCGGCTCTCCAGTAGCCGTTGTCGTGCATGAGTCGCAGAATTCGGTTCTCGGAGTCCCTCAGTTTTTCTTCCGTGAAATGCGCTCCAAGTTCCAACCGCCCGGTATTGATCACCTGCGTTTCATTCGGACCGTTCTTCGGAAGCCCCGTAACTGAGACGTTTCCATTGAAGTAGTTCGGCTCCGTGCGAAACTCAATTGCCACGCCTCCCGTGGGCAACACCGTCGCGTCAGCCACCACGTCGGCAAAACGGCCGGTATCAAACAGGACACGTAAACTCCTTCGCAGATTCCTGCGCTCCAGCTTGTCACCAACTTTCAGTGGAATTCGTTGCAAAAAGTCGGCTTGCTTTTTCGCATCCCCGATTGCCGAGAGCCGAATCTGCTCTACCGTGCGCCCCTGTATAACCTCGGACTGCACACCCGGAAGTGCACTCTCCGGTATCTGCTCGACCTGCGGTTCCCCATTTTCCTGTGCAGATCGGCTATTTGAATCAGTCTTTTGCCCATCAGAAATGGAATGTTTGACCGTATCTGTTGCCGAGCCCTGAGGCGCAGACTGTCCCTCTCCTGCCGCAGGAGCAAGAACTCCCACCAGCAGCACTGCCCACATTGCCAAGCTTGTTTTACTTCTGCGCCCGGAGGCCCAAATGCTCACGCGAGTCCCCGCGGATGACTGTCAACCATGTAAGTTAACCCGAACACCCATGATAAGGCTTGCCTTCCAGAATGCCGCAGTCCAATCAGTGTTATTCCAGATAGCTAGTTTTCACTCCTGATACTGCCCTTTCGAGACATCCCTTTCAGTTTCAGCTTCATTCCAATCAGCCATGACATACGGCACGTCACGTTCCATCTTCCGAACTCACGCACTGGCGCTGCTCTTATTTGTCACGCTCGTGCTGACCGCTTCGGCGCACGCCCAATACCCAGGCACAATCTACACGCCTGAGGTGCATATCGGCTCGCGAACCACGCCCTCCACTGTGACCGTCCCGCCGATTGAGTTCATTCCGGGAATCCCCGAGCAACAACCTATGGCAGACGTGCCTCCCGCAAGCACCGAACTGCTGGCCCAGCGGCATTTCGATTTCCTCGCCTCCCCGACCGGCGGGACCGAATTCCTGCCCCAAGGCAGCATGTACGACAACTCGATAAGCCTCGGCGAATACGCCCGCCAGCTCCGCGCCCAAAAGCAAGGAGCGACCCCAAAGGCCGCTCCCGATACCGCCACTCCCCGGCTGTAGTGGCTAATACACGATCCTTGTCGTCTCGATGCTCGCGTTCTTTGGTGCGCCTGCCAGCACCTCCGCCGGGCTCGTGTTGTCCAGTTCCTCCCCAGCCCATTCCGTGCTCTGATCATGGATCGTGATTGTGTTTCCCATCAGGTAGTCCACTTTCAGCAGCTTGGAGGCAATGACCATCTGCCCCATCCCAAGCACGTCTTCCGCTGGCGCACCCTTGAGCAGTTCCATTGCCCACAGCGGAGAGATGTTCGTCCCCATCCTCACCAACTTCAACCACAATTCCGTCGAGGGCCAGAAGCACATCGGAGCCAGGTTCGGGCTATCCGTCTTCGTATCTTCCTCGTATAGTTTGGCGGCCACGCTCACGCCTTTCAGCAATGCCTGCTTGGCGCCTTCCGTGTCTCCCATTTGCATGTACACATCCGCCGCATCGGCGTAGAAAGGCCCCGCCGACTTCGGCTCACATTTGCCAGCCTCCTCCAAACCTTTGCGAATCGCCGCCCTCGCCACAGCCGGCTGATCTTTCCAATGAAACTGCGCGACCATCATGTAGCTCGTTGTGCGACTCCATACCGAGTTCAGCCGGGGGATTTTCGCCATCGCGCTATCCGGATGCGGCCCCACCTCCTGGTTAACCTGCGCCCAGAGCAGACCCTCCGGGTCCGGAGTGCCTGATGGCGGCCGCTGTCCCCCGTCCACCGTTCCCATGCTCATGGTGATCGTAGAGCTCGCCCCTTTTTTCTTGTTGGACGGATCAATCATCCACGGCGCCAAATCATCGAGCCCATTCTCAAACTTCGACAGTTGCTCCCGCGTTGTCGCGCTGTCTTTCAGCCGGGCATCGGCCTCAACCGGATCGACCTCTCGCAAAACCGGCAACAAAGTGAAGAGTTGATACTCATAGCTATTCGTCCACGCGATGTCACCCTTCTCAGTGGACATCTGGGCCCGAATATAGCTGTTCTTTTCCGCCATCTTCTCGTCCGCCTTCTTGGCCTGGTCCAGCACCTCAACTACTGCCTGCGACACCAAGAGCGCGGGCACATCCGCATGAAAGCGCAGGATCATCGTCGCGAAATCATTCCAATTGAACATGCTGCTGTGCTCATGGGCACTGTAGCTTGCCAGCGCCTCACCAAACAGCTCCCTTCGCAGCGACTCCTGTCCCGGCTTCGCATGGCCCATCAGTGTCATGGCATCGCCGTAATTCATCTCGTACTCGGTAGCCATCCGCCGCACGAGTTCCAGAGCCTTGGCGTCATCGCCCTTGCTCAAGTAATACGACACCAGCGCGCTCTGCACTTCTTTCCGAGCCGGTTCTTCCGCATGAAGCAGCAGTTCTTCTGCCCGCACCACATTCAGCGGAATCAACGCCTTCAAAATGCGTGCCTCCACAGCCGTGCGCACGCGTTCCAATCGTTTCTCGGGTTCTTCCTTCTGGCTTAGTACCGAATAGAATCCGTCCTCAAGCAGCGAAGCCGCCTTTGCCTTGTCGCCCGAGTGCCGCAGATAGATTCGCGCGCCCGCCCACGCCGCCTGCCCCTGCGACACCGGATCCATCTTCCGGCTCTGCGCCAACGAACTTTCGAGCAGATCACGCCCCGTGCGCTCTTCCGGCGTTAGCTTCCTGTCCGGAGCCTGCTTGGCAGCCACTTTCACAACCTTCTGCTTCGAACCCGTGTCCCCAGCCTTCGAATCAGGCTTCTTCTCCTGCGCCCAACACGCGCAAGCCAACGCCATCACCAACGCACAACTGCACGCCGTACGCATCATTTTTCGCTCCGAAACGTGAGTTGACGAATTCTAGCTCTCGCTTCTGAGCTGCGTCACTTCATTCGTAACTGGCGACCTGTCCATGCTTGCTGCTACATTCAATTTGCACCGAACTAATAAGCCAGAAAGGTCTCCATTCATGCCCCAACCCGTCTCCACCTCCGAGCCCAGTAAGCTCTACCGCTGGATCGTCCTTCTCTGGCTGAGTATCACCATGTTCGGGAATTACTACTTCTATGACGCGCTTGAGCCTCTCGCCGACGTCCTGCAGAAGCAGCTTGGGTACTCCGACCAGAAGATTGGTCTGCTCAATTCCTTCTATTCCATCGCGCCCATCGCCACGGTTCTCATCGGAGGCATTCTCATCGACCGCCTAGGCGTTCGCCGCGCGTTGCTTCTCTTCGGAGGCATTTGTCTCACCGGCTCGATGATCACCGCTTCGAGCCCACGTTTTGAGGTTATGGCCGCGGGACGCTTCATCTTCGGCATGGGCGCCGAGTCGCTCATAGTCGCCATCACCGCCGCAGTCGCAAAGTGGTTCAAAGGCAAAGAGCTCAGCTTCGCTCTCGGACTCAACCTCATGCTGGCGCGCTTCGGAACCTACCTTGCGCAGCGCTCTCCAAGCTGGGCATCTTCCGCCTACAACACTTGGCAGGCACCTTGGTTGATCGGGGTTTGCTTCGTTTCACTCTGCGTCATCGGCCCCATCTTTTACTGGATCATGGAAGCCCGCGCTGAGCGCCGCTATGCTCTCGGAGCCGCTGGCGAAGCCGACAAGATTGTGTTTCAAGACGTAAAGAACTTTGGACTTTCCTACTGGTATCTCGTCGGACTCTGCGTCATCTTCTATTCAGCGATTTTCCCCTTCGAGACCTTCGCCGTGAAGTATTTCATCGATGCTCACGGCACCACGCGCGAACTCGGCGGCAAACTGCTCAGCATCCTCACGGCCTTCACCATGTTCGGAACCCCCATCGTCGGCCTCTTCTCCGACAAAATGGGACGTCGTGCGACCATCATGTGCCTCGGAGTACTTCTGCTCATTCCGGTATTCCTCATGATGGGCTACACCAACATCTCCCTCTACGTTCCGATGGCTATGCTCGGATTCGCATTCACGTTCGTCCCGGCTATCATCTGGCCGTCTGTGGCCTACATCGTTCCAAGCCGCACAATCGGAACTGCACTCGGCCTCATGACGATGGTCCAGAACATGGGCATGGCTAGCATGAACTGGGGACTCGGCAAAGCCAATGACGCCGCCGGAGCTTCGGCAAGCAATCCTCACGGATACCTACCCATGCTTCACATCCTCACCGCCATGGGCCTGATCGGAGCGCTGCTCGCCTTCCTGCTACGCCAGCGCGAACTCGGACCTAAAGGTCACGGACTCGAAACCATCACGGCGTAATCGAACTGCAAACACAAAAGGCGGAGATTATGTCTCCGCCTTTTCTATGCCCGATGATCCTCCCCAAGATTATGGAGCTTCCGCACAGGCGTGGCGATTGTTGTCGTACTCACGCTGTATGGCATATCTCTTTGCCGCAACTTGGAATGTCGGCGCATTGAATCCTCCGCTGGGCGACAAGAACGAACACTCGTCTGCCACTTCCTGCCCGTACAATGCGAGGTCCGTCGTATTGAACCATCCATTTCCATCGGGATCGCTGATAATCTCAAACAGCTCGTGCGAAAGCACGTTCGCGGTTGAATCGACCAGTTCGCCGTTTGGCGTCCCCGATTGCAGCCTGCACCCCGTCACGTTCTGATAAGGCTCAACCGTGTACAAAACGTGGCCCACGTCGCTAAAATCGGCACTCGCGTGGTATCCGCAGAAATGGAAGCTAGCCGGAACGTCCGGCGAGTAGCACATCCCATCGGTCGCCGTGAAACACACATCCTGCCCCGGCGGCAAGAAGATATGAAAGATGTGCGCATAACCGCTCTTTCCCAGCGAGAGAGCCGCGGCGTGCGCATGCGCCGCCATATCCGCATCCGTCAGCGGAGCCGTTTTGGAAGGCGCTTTGATCGTCGCATGAGTCGATGCGCCCAGCGTGTACCGATTGCTCGCCGTGTTTCCCGTGTACTGGTCCAGCACGTGAATAAACGTGCTGCCACCCAGGTTCGTCAAAAACGTCTGCACGTCGCCCCAACAAGCCGGTGTCGTACACTTCGCCGCAGTCGAATACAGATAAACCGGATGCGACTGCGCGTACTCCACCATCTTGCCGCCACTAAAGCTTAGGTCTCCCGGGTAGAGTGTCGAACTTCCAAGGTTGATTCCCGCCGCCGTTGCTCCCGCATGAAGGTTCGACAGTTCCGCTCGCCTCGTTCTCGCTGCAACCGTATTCGCGGGCGTTCCATGATGCTTCAGCGATGTCGCTTCTTTCACCGCCTGCCTGTCCCAGGCATTCACGCTGATTTGCATGCCTTCGTCGGACGTGTTTAGTTGGGCCAGCATTGCCGGTGAGAGTGCGGCAATCAGAAATGTTGTGGCCAGCGCACGGCTCCAGTACTTAGAATCGAACATGGGAGTCTCTCCTTGCTCTGTACTATTCAGGATGGGTTGCTTTCTGCGGAATTGGTTCTGCGTAGGGATGAGTAGAGGACCACGTTGGATGTCCAATGTAAGTGCGTTCACCTGAGCAGAGTGGCGCAAGCTCCCCTGAGTGGCCGGGAAATGCAACGAATCGGCTCTGAAGCGCATCGTACTTTTTACATACCGGAAGGGTGTACCAGTGTGCGGCGGAGGACCGAGTGCCAATACGCAAGTCTGCACCAGTTGTCGAAGACGTCCCCTCGCCTGCCCGGGGTGCCGCCCCGAAGTCTGCAACGCAATTGAACACCGCTCCAAAGAGGTCTCTATTGACCACCCCTAAGAAAATGCTGGCGACAGGAATGTCAGAAGCTGAAGCCATCGAGCGCGCCAAACAAGGCGATGGTGAATGCTTCGAAGCTTTATACGGACTTCATAAACGTCGTGTCTATTCACTCTGCCTTCGCATGACCGGAAATACCGCCGAGGCAGAGGATCTTACGCAAGAGGCATTTCTACAGCTCTATCGCAAAATCGCTACCTTCCGCGGAGAATCCGCATTTTCAACCTGGTTGCACCGCCTTGCCGTCAACGTTGTCCTCATGCACCTGCGCAAAAAGGGTCTCCCCGAGGTCTCTCTCCAGGAAACTCTTGAGCCCACCGAAGAGGATGGACCGAAGAAGGACATCGGCGCTCATGACCAGGTACTGGCCGGATCGATCGACCGAGTAAACCTTGAACGTGCAATCGAAAGTCTTCCTCCCGGCTACCGCATCATTTTCGTGCTGCATGACATCGAAGGCTATGAGCATAACGAAATCGCCGAGATGATGGGCTGTTCCATTGGCAACAGTAAATCCCAGCTCCACAAAGCGCGTATGAAGCTTCGTGATCTTCTCAAACTTACTCGCGCTGAGAGGAACGCCTCTAGACCTACAAGCAGGCAAGCAATATGACTAAAGGATGTTATGCAACCGCTGCGGCCCCAACCGCCGTCCATATTGGGAGAGACAACAAAATGACCTGTGCTGAGTTCCAGCGCGATTTGCCGCTTATCATCGACTCGGGCGGTTCCGTTGAGCAAGAAGAGCACCTGAAATCCTGTGAAGTGTGTCGTGGTTTGGTGAATGACCTTCGATATATCGCCGACCAAGCCAAACTGCTGATCCCCCTGTACGATCCGAGTCCGCGTGTGTGGGATGGCATTGAACAGAAACTCAAGGTTGAGGGTTTGGTTAAGCCCGCGCAGGCGCGGCGGTCCGTCTAGCGATTATTACGTCTCTCCGCGCTCGTTCCGATCGTTGATGGCCGCGTACCCTCGCGGCCTTTCATTCAGATCGCTACCGCCTGTCCTTGAATGAAGCGCACCCCTGCTACAATCCACTTTGAGTGAACACTCATTCTCAAGCGCCTTTATTGGTTCTTATCGGCTTCATGGGAGCCGGCAAGAGCACTGTCGGACGACTCCTCGCCTTACGCCTGGGCTGCACGTTCATCGACCTCGATCACGAGATAGCGCGTGTCCATGGCCCAATCCCAGAGCTCTTCGCCAATCGCGGTGAAAGTGGCTTCCGTGCAATCGAACACCATCATCTCGATCTCACTCTGCCGCGCCTTGCTCGCCCCTCCATCTTCGCTCTCGGAGGTGGTGCGTTCCTCCAGGCCGCTAATCGCGAACTTCTCAAACAGCACAACGCAACCGTATGCTTCCTCGATGCGCCCTTTGACGTGACCTACGCGCGCATCGCCAACACTGGGCACCAACGCCCCTTGGCCCGCGATTTCGAACAGCTTCGGCAGCTTTACGACAAGCGCCGCCCTACGTATCTCACAGCGCATTACACGCTCGACGCGTCCAATAGTGACCCTTCGGCCCTTGTCTCTTCGCTTGTCCGACTCGCTATTAGGCTTGGCGTTCCCGACCCTTCCCGAGATAAACTCTAGCCAGAGACTTCGACATGATGCGCCGTTCCATCTCCTCCGCCCTGCTTGTATTGCTGCTCACCCTCGCCGCTTTCGCCGGCAGCAAGTCCTCGCCTGCCAAGGTCCAGCCCAAAGTGGTGGACGAAGGTACTTTTGGGGTCTTCCAGAACGGCCAGCGCGTAGCAAGCGAAAAGTTCGTCATCCGGCAGTACCCCGACTCGAGCGTCACCTGGTCCGAATTTCGCGCGGACAATCAAACCAGCGGCAAAATCGAACAGACCAGCGAATTGGTTCTCTTTCCCAACGGCAGTCTTTCTCGATACGAATGGAAGCAGACAGCCCCGTCGCATAGCTCCGCTACTGTTCAGCCCGGCGATCAGGTGCTCAACATGCATGTCGTCGGCGATGGCAAAACCTCTGATCAGCCCTTCTTCCTTGGTCTGGACACGTTCGTTCTCGACGACTATTTCTTTTCCACTCGCGAGGTTCTCCTCTGGCGTTATCTCGCCTCCACTGCTTGCAAGCCTCGCCCTGCCGGAGACGGCTGCGATCTAGAACGCCAGCGTGTGCCTGTTCTCATCCCGCGTCGCCGTACATCGTCGCAGGTTTTCATCGAATTCAAGGGCTATGAAGACGCTCCCCTGAACGGTCGTCCCCAGCGCCTCCGTCATTTCCTGATCCAGACAGACGGTCCCGACTGGCACCTCTGGCTGGATCCCGATCACAAGCTAGTCCGCATCTCTATCCCTGACAGCGCCACCGACATCCTTCGCCAGTAGAAGTACTCGTCAGTACCTGCTGCCACCATGCTGCACGCACCAAGACGCGCTGCATGAGCAAGACGCAGGGTGCCCCAGGTTCGCGACGCGCTTTCCGCGTCGATAACCTGGGAGAGCAACACGCTTGCAGCTAAATCATCCCCGACTTCTCACGACATATTTCCCACGCCGCAATACTCGACCCCGGCCTTGACCGCGTCTATTCGGCTTGCCCCGAAGCCAACTTCCTCTAGTCCTCCGTCCTCTAAACGAACGCCACCGTCTACAGGAGGAGCTAATGTCCAAGGCAATTCGAAGTCTGCTCATGACGACGCTCTTGTTCAGTGCAGCCGGACTTTTTGCTCAGCAGCGTACAGTCATCACCAGTGGTACGGCGATCGAAGTCCGGTCCGACCAGGCCATCACCGTACGTCAGGGCGAAGAGCCGCGAGGAACCTACCCTGCCACGATCTCGCGCGACGTGCTCGATCAGGACGGCCGCGTAGCGATTCCTAGTGGCACCCCGGCGCGCCTGCGCGTCGTCTCTGACGATAATGGCCGCACCATGACTCTCGATCTTCACTCGATTGATCTTGCTGGCCGCACCGTCGATATCATAGGTGAAAGTGCCAGTGCTGCAGGAAGTAGCAAGAACGGCGGAATCGGCATGAACAAGCGCACCGGAACCTACGTTGGCGGCGGAGCTCTAGCCGGAACCCTTCTCGGCGCTCTCGCCGGAGGCGGTAAGGGTGCAGCCATCGGCGCTATTGCCGGAGGTGCAGCTGGTGCCGGAGCTCAAGTAATCACCCGCGGCAAAGATCTCAGCGTTCCCGCTGAAACCAAGCTCCAGTTCCGTCTGAACAACGATCTGACTGTCCCGGTTGTAGCCACCGCTTATCGCGATCGGCTCCCGAACCCCAACGATCCTTATTACAACGACAACCGCAACTACCACGACCGCGACGACAACCGCAACTACCCGGATAACCGTAACTACGACAATCGTGGCAACTATCCGGATGATCGCAATCCGAATAACCAGAGCAACTATCCGCCACCGGACAATCGCAACTACAACCAGAACTATCCTGACAATCGGAACTATCCCGATAACAACCAGAACTATCCAAGCAACAGCCCGGACAACCAGTACCCGCCGAGCCGCTAAACAAAACGGCGCCGATCCAATCGACGCCACACTTCAGAACGCCCCATCCAAGCTAACCTTGGGTGGGGCTTTTGATTTAGCTGAATTTAAGGTGTCATCCTGAGCAACGCGAAGGATTCCTGCCGCCCTCCATCCCTCGGCAACCGATCAAGGTCACTTACATATGGACTTGTGTGCCTTCCAACACTGCCCAATTCACGCCGAACGATACAAACGACAGCGCTGCAACCAGCCACTTACAACCAAAGACAAACCCTCGCACCCGCGAGGGTTTATCGCTCTTATGCAAAATTCATCTACTCGATTTTGCAGACCCTGACCGCGTCGTTTGCATAGGGACACGTGAGCGCGGCACGTTGCGTCTTCTCCAACACAACCCAGTCAACGCCATACTCATTCTTGAGTTTTTGGAAATCCGCCCGGTCAAACTTCGTCCATTGCCGTTGCGCTTCCGTCTGTTCCTTCCACGTTCGCGCCATCTTCGGGAACATCGTTACCGCCCCCGAATCCTTCACTGCGTCCGCGAGCATCGACCGTTCGGCCAGTGCACGGAATCCGTGCTGGTCTTCCCCGTCCATCCGCATGTGCTCGGGGTTCAGCGCAAAGTACGCGTCCTTTGGAGTATTCCCGCGAATCCACACAAATGCATTTACCCACGCGTTCTGCGATTGCACTCCCGGTAGTTCCACATGCGGAGTTGCCGGAAACAGTGCGCGCTGTGCGATGAACATCCCCAGGCAAACAGGCACAAACACCGCCGCCCATCTCCACACCTTGTCGCGCAACACGAACTCGGCCAGCATGCCACCCGCAAACACAAACATCAGCACATACGTCAGGTGGAGATACCGCATCGGCTGCAACAACGTAAACCGCTCCATCGCCATCGGTATGGTCATCAGCGAAGCGGCAACGAAGATCGCGCCGAAGACATTCAGCGCCACGCACATCCGTTCGAATTCCACCAACCCACGTCGTCTCGCGACCTTCGACATCCACCAGAACACTGCAAAAGGAGCCAGCATTCCGACCCACTCATACCATTCCCAATTCGACAGAAAGAAGTATCCCCGGCTCCGCAGAGCTTCGTGATACTCCGGTGACATGGGCGGGAACAATCCCAACGGTAGCAGCGCGGCGGAGGCGAACTGCCGCTGGAATGCGCCCACAGGAACAATTCGGAGGAGCGTAAGCAAAGCCGCAAACGAGAACCCGAACACGAACATCAGTGGGTGAATAGCGGCTGTAAACACCGCCCACAACGCAGCCTGAAGATACTTCCTCTCTCCGACCATGGCCACCATCATCAGTACCGACGCAGCCGAAATTGACCTCGTGCTCAAGTACTGATCCATGATGTAAAGCGCCGTTCCCGCTACCGGCAATGTGAACATCGAACCCACCAGCGCGACGCCGCCCCAGGCTGCTCGTCTCGAAGCAAATGCCAGTCGCCCGATTTTCCAGCACGCCAGCAACATCACAAAGATGCATGCGTACTGCCACGCCAGCAGTGCCCAATCGAACGGCAAATGCGACACGCGCACCGAAGCCGCAATCAAATTCGGAAACAGGGTCATCCCCGCATGTGAAGCGAAGAATCCCGTGTTCTGCTGATACAGTGCCGGATCGAGCAGCTTCTTGATGCCAGGCAAATAGATCTCGGCGTCTTCGACGTATGGATGATACCCATGCACAGCCAAAGCTGTCGCCGAGATCAGCGCCAGCAATCCCGTGCCCCTGATTCCAAGCCCAGCCGAGTCTTTCTCCTGCACCCTTTGGGCTGCGGTCGAATGCTCGCCTGGATAGTCTTGTCCCTCTGCGAATTGTGTTCGCTTGATTCCCGCTGTCACTATCTTTGTATCGTTTCTGTCGTGGTGTAATAGTGCTCGAACGCTGTAGTGAGCTTGCGCCCGTTTTCGTCGAAAATCTTGTAGCTCGCCAGATTCCACTTCTGCAATGCGAATTGCATCGTGGTCGTCAACACGTCAAGTCCGTAGGTGATGCTGCGTCGCAGATTGATGGATGATGCCTCAGCAAAGTATTTCGTCGGACACGACACTTCACCGATGCGGAATCCGAATTTCACGCACTGCGCCAGCATCTGGTTGTCAAAGACAAAGTCGTCCGAATTCTCCACCAGCGGTAGTTGTTCCAGCACTTCGCGACTGAATGCGCGATACCCCGTGTGGTACTCCGAGAGCTTCACTCCCAGGAACATATTCTCGAACGCCGTCAGCAATCGGTTTGCGACGTATTTGTACAGCGGCATGCCGCCTTTAAGCGCGCCACCACCCAGAATGCGAGATGCCAGCACTACATCGTAGGTGCCATAAACCACCATGCTCGCCATCGCCGTGATCAGTCGCGGCGTGTACTGGTAATCCGGATGCACCATGATCACCACGTCTGCGCCTGCCGCGAGAGCTTCTCGATAGCATGTCTGCTGGTTGCGGCCGTAGCCATAATTCCGGTCATGAACAAAGCACGGCAATCCGAGTTCGCGTGCGACCTGCACCGTGTGGTCGGAGCTGTGGTCATCAACGAGGATGCAGTCGTCCACGATCTCCGGAATTTCATTTATCGTTGTGCGCAGTGTTTTCTCAGCGTTGTACGCCGGTAGAACCACCACCACGCGCTTTCCGTTGATCATTCGCCCCTCCGCGAGATGCCGCAATAACCTGCTCCAGCATCAATTGATTTTACCCTTAAAAGCTGGCAACTCGCCCTGCACACGCCGTCCACCATCGAAAGGTGCCGCGAATCTCACGGCAAAGCACGTCTCCGGGTGATATAAAAAAGAGAAACACACTCATTTTTGTAAGATTCGGAAAGAGATTTGGCTTCATGGCAAAGACGGCGAAGATCCCTGTAGGAATCCTGGGAGCCACCGGCATGGTGGGCCAGCGATTTATCCAACTCCTCGAACAGCACCCATGGTTTGAAGTTGCCTGGGTTGCGGCCAGCGAACGTTCCTTCGGCAAGACCTACGAGGAAGCCGCCAAGTGGAAGATGAAGACTCCCATCCCACGCCGCATTGCCAGCATGAAGCTCTCGGCTGCTGAGCCTAAAGGAGCGCCCAAGGTCATCTTTGCCGCTCTGGATGCCGACATCGCTCGCGAAATGGAGCCCGCCTTCGCCGACGCCGGATGCGCCGTTATCTCCAACTCCTCGGCCTTCCGCATGCACCCGCAGGTGCCGCTCGTCATTCCCGAGATCAATGCCGACCACATCAAGCTCATCGATTCGCAAACTTGGCGCAAGCGGTCCGGCGGCTTCATGGTCACGAATTCCAACTGCTCCGTTATGGGATTGGCCATTGCGCTCGCACCGTTGCAGAAGGCGTTCGGCCTCGAATCCGTTTTTGCCGTGACCATGCAGGCCGTCAGCGGTGCAGGCTACCCCGGCGTCGCCTCCATGGACATCCTCGGCAACGTCGTGCCCTACATCAAGAACGAAGAAGAGAAAATGCAGGAAGAAGCTGGCAAGCTTCTCGGCAAGCTCAAGAGCCGAGAGGTCGTTCCAGCCGACTTCACCATCAGCGCTCATTGCAACCGCGTCGCCGTTGAAGACGGACACACCGAGTCCATCTCCATTAAGCTGAAGAAGCGCGCGACTCCCGAAAAGATCATCGCTGCCTGGCGCGAGTTCCGCGGCATGTCTCAAGACCTCAAGCTGCCCTTCGCTCCAGCCGCACCGATCTTCTACGACGAGCGTCCCGATCGCCCGCAGCCCCGCCTCGACATCGAGCGTGGACACGGCATGACCGTCTCCTGCGGACGCCTTCGCCCTTGCTCGTTGCTCGACTGGAAATTCACCATGCTCTCGCACAACACCATCCGTGGCGCCGCCGGTGCCGCGCTGCTGAATGCAGAGCTACTCAAAGCTAAGGGCTATTTGGATTAATTCTTGCGAGCTTTCGCTTCGCTCTCGATCTAAATCCTGAGCGAAGCGAAGCACCTCAACCATGCCTTTGCTGTTGATCTTGATTTGCCGTTGCTTGTTGAATTTGAAACCTTGCAACCTTGAAACTTTGAAACCTTAGCCTGTTTCAACCTCGCGAAACCTAGCAACCTTGCGAAACCTCGCGAAACATAGGTTCTTCCCCATGATCGTAATGAAATTTGGCGGCACGTCCGTTATGGATGCCGCGGCCATCGACCGCACAGCACAAATCGTAAAAGGCCGCCTTGAACGCCGACCCGTCGTCGTTGTTTCCGCCATGTCCAAGGTTACAGACGCTCTGCTTGCCGCCGGTAAAGCTGCAGGAGAAGGCCAGCGCGAAAAGGCTCTCGAACTAGCTCATGGACTGCGTCTGCGTCATCACGCCACGGCCAAAGAGCTTGTCAGCGCCGAGCAGTACGCACACCTCTCCGCCGAACTCGAGCGCGAATTCGATACTCTCGATGAGTTGCTCAAGGGCATCGTTGCCGTTGGCGAACTTTCACCCCGCAGTTCCGATTATGTTGTCAGCTACGGCGAGCGACTGAATAGCCGCATTGTGACCGAAGCGTACGCTGCTCGCGGCATTCGCTCTGCCCTGGTTGATTCGCGCAAGGTGATGATCACCGACGCACAGCACGGCAAGGCCATTCCCCTGGTAGATGAAATCGAGCACCGTGCCAAGAACCTTGTTCGCCCTCTGCTCGAGGGTTCGCAGGTTCCCGTCATGGGAGGATTCATTGGGGCCACAGAGCAAGGCGTGCAGACCACCATTGGACGTGGCGGCTCCGACTTCTCTGCTGCGCTCATGGGCTCCGCGCTCGACGCCGACGCTATCGAGATATGGACAGACGTTGACGGCATGATGACCACCGATCCGCGCATCTGTCCCGAAGCCCGCCGAATCCGCGTCATCTCCTTCGAGGAAGCTGCCGAACTAGCCTACTTCGGAGCCAAGGTCCTGCATCCTGCGACCGTTCTCCCCGCAGTGCAGAAGAACATCCCGGTGTACGTTCTCAATTCGCTGAATCCGACGAACGAAGGCACGCTGATCGTAGGCCGCGCTCCAAAATCCAAATCCACCTTCAAGGCTATCGCCGCCAAGAAGCGCATCACCATCGTCGATGTCGTCGCGGCGCGCATGCTCGGAGCCCACGGCTTCCTGAAGACAATCTTCGACATCTTCGACCGCCATCACTGTTCCATCGACGTCGTCTCCACTTCCGAGGTCTCGGTTTCTCTCACGATCGATTCCAACGAAGCTATCCCGGCCATCGCCGCCGATCTCGAGAAGATTGCCGACGTGAAATATGCCGGACGAAACGCCATCGTCTGCCTGGTCGGCGAGAACATTCGGGAGACACCACAAATCGCCGCCCGAGTATTCGCCGCCCTCGGCGAAATCAACGTCCGAATGATTTCCCAAGGCGCTTCGGAGATCAACATCACGTTCGTCATCAACGAAGACGACGTGCCCGAGGCCATCCGGCGCCTTCACAAAATGTTCTTCACCGAAGTCGACCCCGAAGTCTTCGACTAACAAACCAAGAATCTCCTCAACCCGCGAGGGTGCCCCATCCAAGCTCCGCTTGGGTGGGGTTTTTGTTTTGCTGTTGCTGTCAGGTGTCATCCTGAGCAACGCGAAGGATCCCTACCACCCCCATTCCTCTTCAATGCCGCCCCAGGTCACCAAGCACCAGGCAAGGTATTCGCTTTGGCACTTTAGCCCCAAAACTTTCCCCTCCTCCACACCACCGCCCGGCCGAACCTATACAATCGAGTTCACATCCTAAGCACGGAGATTTGAAATGAGGTTTGTACTACTGGGAGCGGGCAAGACCGGTGCGTTCGTCGCCGAGGTTGCGAAGTCACGCGGGCACTCTGTCGAGATCGTCGAGGTGCAGGAAAACCGTGGTGGTGCCGCACTCACGCGCAGTCGCCTCGCCGGAGTCGATGCCGTTATCGACTTCACCACTCCCGACTCGGTCATGTCCAATATCGAGGCTACGGTCCACGCCGGAGCCAACATGGTCGTCGGCACAACTGGCTGGTACGCCGAGCTTTCTCACGTCCGCAATCTGGTAGAGCGCAGCGGCACGGGATTCGTCTGGGCATCTAATTTCTCCCTCGGCGTCAACCTCTTCTTCGCCATCGCACGCGAAGCCGCCAAGGCCCTGAAGTACGGCTACGAAGCTCACATTACCGAGACGCATCACATCCACAAACTCGATGCCCCTAGCGGCACCGCCGTCTCTCTGGCCAAAACTCTTGAACAGTTCGGGGGTAAGAAGGCTCCCATAGAATCCATTCGTGAGGGCGAAGTCGTCGGCATTCACTCCATAGAGTTGATGTCTGAAGCAGATAAGATTACGCTGACTCACAACGCCCACAGCCGACGCGGATTTGCCGAAGGAGCGGTGCGTGCGGCAGAGTGGGTAAAGGGCAAGCGCGGATTCTACGAATTTCAAGAAATGTTTTCCGAGCTGAAGGGTTGAGGCAATGTTTAAACTACGCGGATGCGGAACGGCATTAGTCACTCCGTTCCAGGCCAATGGATCGGTGGATGAAAAAGCTCTGCGGGCGCTCGTCGCTTGGCAGGTCGAGTCAGGAATCGATTTCCTGGTTCCCTGCGGCACCACCGGAGAAACCCCCACTCTCTCTCATGATGAGTGGCTCATGGTCATCGAAACCACCATCGAGGTCGCTGCCGGACGCATCCCCATTGTTGCCGGTGCGTCCTCCAACTCCACCTGCGAAGCCATCCACAAGGCCGCGGAAGTTTCAAAGATCAAAGGTGTGGACGCGATTCTCTCCGCCTCGCCCTACTACAACAAGCCGACGCAGGAAGGTCAGTACCAGCATTTCAAGGCCATCTCCGAAGCCATTGATAAGCCCATCGTTCTCTACAACGTTCCGGGCCGCACGGCCGTAAACATTGAGCCTGCGACTCTCTCGCGCCTTTCGAAGCTGTCCAACATCGCAGCCGTCAAGGAAGCGAGCGGCAACCTCGGACAGATCGCCGAAATCTGCAACCTGCTGCCCGACTTCACCGTGCTTAGCGGCGACGATGCATTGACCTTGCCCGTCATTTCGGTCGGAGGACAGGGCATCATCTCCGTGGCATCCAACGCCATTCCGCGCGAAATGGCCGACCTCACTCGCGCCGCGCTCAATAACGACTGGACCACGTCGCGCGCTCTCTATCACAAGTACCTGCCGCTCATGCAGGCCAACTTCATCGAGAGCAATCCAATGCCAGTGAAAGCCGTGCTCGCCATGATGGGACGCATCGAGGAAAACTACCGACTCCCCATGGTCAAGATGAAACCCGACACGCGAGCCAAACTCGAAACCATCGCACGCAATTGCGGTGTCGTGAAGTAACTCCGCTAAAAGGAAAAACCTGAGGGTGCCCCATCCAAGCTCCGCTTGGGTGGGGTTTTTGTCCTTGCTCTTGTTCTTGCTCGCAATACGGGTGCCCCGGGTGCCCCAGGTTCCGACGCGCGTATTTTGCGCGCCTAACCTGGGAGAGCAACCCGTTGGCATCTACTCCAAGCCACTAACCTCAGTGCGCTACCGCAGCCGCCATAGTCATCTTGCCCAGGCGAATACGTCCTTCTGCATCCGCCGCTTTGATTGCCGCCAGCACACGTCTCGGCGTCACTAACACAGGAACGTTATAGATGGTCTCGCCCGGTGCGCATGCGCCCTTTGCCACTTCCATCAACTGCTCTTCTGTCGCTTTGCCGAGTCCGATCTGTTCCAGCGTGATCGGCAGTCCGACTTCTTGGCAGAAGTCATACACGTCCTTGATCACCGATGGCGGACGATCCGTGAGCATCAACAGCGCTTGCGTTCCGATGGCTACTTTTTCTCCATGCCAGAACGGATGCGTTAGCGGAACCTTCGTTAGCCCGTTGTGAATCGCGTGAGCAGCCGACAGTCCACCGCTTTCGAATCCCAGACCGCTCAGTAGCGTGTTGGCCTCCACAATGTGCTCCAGAGCCGCAGTGACGACGCCCGCTTCACACTCCCGTTTCGCCAGCGGCCCGTAGTTCAACAGCGTGTCATAGCAGAGCCGAGCCAGCGCATAGGCCGACATCGATCCGACGCGCCCCGTCATGTTTCCAGCCTGCTTGTTGCGGCAGTCTTCCGCTTCAAACCACGTTGCCAGCGCATCGCCCATGCCCGAAACCAGGAACCGCACCGGCGCGCGCGAAATCACCGCCGTATCAACTAGCACCACATTCGGATTGTGCGGAAGCACCAGATAACGAGCGAAAGCTCCTTCCGGTGTGTAAATCACCGAAAGCGCGCTGCATGGTGCATCGGTCGAGGCGATCGTAGGAACGATCACTACCGGGCAGCCCATGCCATGCGCCACGGCCTTGGCGGTGTCCAGCAGTTTCCCGCCTCCCACGCCCACTATCACATTGCACTTCTGCTCCTGTGCCACACGCGACAACCGCGCAATCTCATCGTCGCAGCACTCTCCGCAGAAATCCTCATGGACAAAAGTGATGCCCTCTTTGTCCTTCACGTATCCGGCTACTTGTTTCTTTCCCGAGCGTCCGAAGATTGCCAATGCCTTCGTGCCAAGGCGTGCAACCTCCTGGGTCAGCGACCTGAGCGCTCCCGCGCCCTGCACATAGCGACCAGGAAAGATTGACGTTGTGATCAAGGATGCTGAGTCTTCCTGCTCTTCCGGAATGACTGCTACGTCAGTACGCTCATCCATGACAAAACCCTCCTGCGCCGAACCTTGCTTATCGGCCGCCGAAAGTATCTGCAAAGATCAGCTCCCATTCAGTGATCACATCACACCCTAGCTGCATTTCCTGAAATCTGTCCCTTTTCGGGCTAGAACAAAATTTCGCTCTCCATACAGCAACGCTTTTGCTCTTCATCTCGCCAGCAGATTGATATCTGCGTTCTCCAGCACTCCACGGCCCCCGCGCTTATTCGCTACCGCAAGCATTGCCTTCCCCACGTTCTCCGTGGTGGTGACGTATTTCGGAAACAACTTTCGCGACAGCGTCAACAATGGACCTAGTGCGCTGTAGAACACTTGATAAAGCGCGGTCTTCGATCGGATCCCGTGCAGCGGCTGAATTACTCCCGGACGAAACATGTACGCACCTTTGAACGGCATGCGCATCAACTCGTTCTCGGTTGCACCTTTCACTCGAGCCCACATCACTCGCCCGCGCTCAGTGCTGTCCGCACCTGTTCCGGTCACAAACGTAAATGTCATTTCCGGACTCAATCTCAGCAGTGTTCGCGCCGCAGCCAACGGCATGTCATAGCTGATCCTGCGGTAATCCGCCTCGCTCATTCCGACCGACGAAACTCCCAGACAGTAGAAACACGCGTCATATCCGCCCAGCTCCTTTTCGATTTCCGAAAAGTTCAGCAAGTCGCGCCGCACAATCTCCTTCAGCTTCGGATCGCGCTGCCCCGTAGCGTTTCTACCCACCGCCAGCACCTGCTCGACACCTGCATCCAGCAGGCATTCCCTGAGAACGCCCGCGCCAACCATACCTGTTGCGCCAAAAATAATTACCTTCATTGCCTTAGCACCACCTCCTGGGAATTTTCCGGATTCGGTACAGATCAAAATAAACCTGCCGCCGTCTGTTGTTCGGGGGTGCGACTCTCACTAAAATGTGCGCGATTGGAAAGGTAGGCCAATTGTTATGGAAATGACAGCTGCTTCGCCCGCCGAGCATCGCATTGATCAACAGGGCCGTACCTCCGGCGAACTTCTGCGCTCTCTTCGTAAGCAGCGCCATATGGTTCTTCGCGACGTTACCGACGCGACGCGACGTATCGCCGAAGCCCAAAACAACGAAGAATACGCCATCTCTCCAGGCCGCCTGTCTGAAGTAGAAAACAAAGGCGTCGTCCCTGGTATTTTCCGTCTCTACTCGCTATCCGTCGTCTACAACGTGGATCTGAGAGAGTTGCTGGCTTGTTTCGGCATCCCTCGCGAATAGCAAAGTTTTCACTGGCCCATTCGAGTTCAAGCTGAACTCGGATGGGTTAGTCTGTGTCATTTCGTAACCGGACTTGCCACGCACCTCTGAGCGCTTTCCTACCTCCACACCGCAACAGAAACCGACGGCGCGCCGCTCTGTGTCTCCGGAATTCTGAGTTGCTGATTGGCAACTCGCATGCTCCAGAGTACCCTGCGGCCTTTCGATGTATACTCGCGACCGCGCACCTCCCCCGCTATTGGAGGGATTGCAATGGAAATCTTTTACCTCGGCTCCCATCCTCAGCCCGGCCTCGCCCGAGACTTCCGCAATCTTGGGTACAAGCTTGTCGAGGCACGATACAGTCCTGGACTTCTGCGGCAGTACCCAGCCTGCGTGGCCGTTGTGCTCCATTGGAAATCGGAAAGTGATCGCAGGACCATTGCCGAAGCTACCCAACTCGGTCTTCCAGTGCTGGTCATAACCGCCAGGCTTGGTGCGGCGTTTCGCTCCGGAGAACCTTTCGCGGATGTGTATCTCGAGGCGCCAGCCAGCAATCAGGAAGTCACAACGTTGCTCTGCGAGATGATCGAAGCTCGGCAACGGCGTATCAAGATTCCCGCGCAAAGCGTCGCAGCCTGACGGCTCTCGCGTTCGCGGGAAAGAACCTCATACCAGTCTCTCGCCCTTCCCGAACATAGCACCTCTGGTCCGCACATTGCCGATCAGCGCTTCGTAGGCGTCAGTCATTGCCTTGGCCGAATACGTTTCCTCTACCCACATCCTGCAATCTTTTGCGCGGATGTTTTGGAGCCGATGGCACGCTGCTGCCATCTGTTCCACGTTTTCGACCAGCACCCCCGCCTGCGGCGGAACCACATCCACCAGCGCCCCGCGCCTGAACGCAATCACCGGAGTCCCACTCGCCATCGCTTCCAGAGCCACAAGCGACGTCGTCTCGGCAATCTGCGAAGTCACCAGCAGCGCCCGCGCCTCTCCCAATAGCCGACTCTTCTCCTCGAACGTCGGCAGAGGAACCCACCTCACCTGCTCGCCATCAATTCGGGGCTCCACCTCGCGCCGCCAGTATTGCTGGTGCCACTCAAACGGATACACCTGCCCGGCAAGCGTAATCGGCAAACCAGCCTGCTGCGCTGCCTCAATCGCCAGATGCGGAGCCTTCTCCGGACAAATCCTTCCCAGCCATAGCAGCCTCTCTGATTTCTCTTCCGCCACCGAAAAACGCTCCAGCGCGATGCCATTCCTCACCACGCCCAGCAGTCGCGGAACATCCACAAATGTCGATCTTTGCGAGTCGCTCACGCAGTGGAAGTACACGTTCTCGGCAACCGAATCAAAACTGCCTTCCACATACAACTCCCTCGGTAGATGCAGTGTGGCCAGCACCATCGTCTCCACCCTCCGCGCATGCCTGAAGAAATGACCGCTGTGATCCAACACCAGATCAAATGCGCGATCACCGCACGCCTCCACCACCCTCTCCGCCAGTTCCCGCTCCCTCTCCGCAAAATCATCACAACTCACACCGGGGTTTCCCAAACCAGGGAGCCACATCCTAAATTCGCTCTGTTCGAGTTGGGGTAGTTGACCTTGCCCTTGCCGTTGCCCTTGCCCTTGCCGTTGCCCTTGCTCTTGCCCTTGCCCTTCACTCCCACTCGGGTGCCCCAGGTTCGCGCTGTGTTTTTCGGCGCTAACCTGGGAAAGCACACTTCCTCCCCATCTCCCCCGATCCGTAACGATCAATTCCCCACTCACCCTCGACCCCGCACAGGCCGCAACCGAAGTCTCCCATGCCCTCGCCGCCAGTTCTCGCTCCAGCGTCCACAGAATCTGTTCCGCTCCCCCCGCGCTCGCTTCCGTAACCGGCAGCAGCGGATAGGCCACCAGCAACACGCGCCGGCTCATCGTCCACGCTCCACAAATTCCTTGAACTTTTCGCTCACCTCGCGCGCCGTCATCCACCACTGCCACTTCTCATAGTTCGTCGGCCCCTCATGCGGAGGCCGCGCATAGTCATACTTCACCTGCGGACGCAGCACCTCCCTCGTCGCATCGAACACCCGCAGGAAATCTCCCTGCGATGCGTACTGCCGACACATCTTGCGCTTCGTCTCCAGCTCCGCCTCCGAAATATCCAATTCCACTTCGCCGCCCGACTCGCAAAGAAACCGTTGCACCCGAATCTTCTCGTGCCCGTCCTCACCCCCGCGCGAATACACTGCCGCCTCCCACACCGGAATCCCAAACTCTGCGCCCAGTTTCCAACTCAGCACGCTGCAGCTATCATGATCCGGATGCCCGCCCTCATATGCGAGCGTGGCGATCGCCTCGGGCTTCACCCGTCTCACCAGACGCCCAAGTTGCTCATATGCAGCCCCCAAGTTCAGAAACAACCGCTGGTCCTCCAGTCTTGAATCCTCATCCGCCAGCCACACCAGTTCATGAACCTTGGCCAGCGCCGTTGCCCTGCGCGACTCTTCACGCCGCACCTCCCCATACTTCTCGCGCGATCCAAATCTCCCCCAGAAAAACTCATCCCTCGGCGTGCAATCCGTGGCAATCACCACCACGGACTCTTTCATCCTCTGCATCAGCGCCCCATAGGCCACACACTCATCGTCCGCATGCGCCACCAGCACAAGCACACGCCCACTCAGCTCGTTCAAATCCGCCATAAATTGTGAGATGCACTTACCTCAGGAGGGAAACGCCACAAGAAACCACAGGAAGGAACTACCAAAGAAGGAGGGCACACCAGAAGGCGTACAGGGTGCCCCATCCTAAACTCGTGTTTTCCGAGTTTAGGGTGGGATAGTTGACTTGCTTTGAGGTGTCATCCTGAGCGAAGCGAAGGACCCTATAGCCTTCACTCCTACTTCGCGAAGCCTCGCGAGACCTACTCCGGCTCCGCCTCTTCCTTTTCCGCGATCTTCCTCGCAGTAGGATCAGCAACCCTCGTCGGTTGCCCCACCTGCTGTGCCGCGATCGCAAGGAAATATGCATGCCAGAAGGGATCTTGGATCGCATTCAGCTGGCTCTGAATCGTCATCGGTGAGCCATAAGCAGCCAGCGACACCAACGCCCACGACTGTGCATCCGGCGATGCGCAGTCCGCACACGAACCCGCGCTATACTTCGCATTCACCAACTGCAACCCGCGCGCAGTCGATTGCTGTATAGCTTCCGGCCCGCGCTTTTCTCTCATTGCTTCTGCCAGTTCGCGAAACGCCGACTGCAATCCCAAGTCGACCTTCGGAATCTCCACACGCGGCGCAACTCGATCCGCCTTCACGGCCAGAACCGATGGTGCCGTTCTCCGCGCTTCCTCGTATGTCTTCGGAGCCGAATTCCTCACGTCCGCCATGGCTTCCACCACCATCGCCTTCTGATCGGCAGTGAGCGCCACGTCCGGATTCTCGGTCAGCTTTCTCAATTGCGACGTGATGCTTCGCCCAGCCTCATCCGCCGATGCTTCGGAGATTGCATCCATGGCCACCGACTGCTGCAATAACGACGCAAAATCCGCGACGCCGTAAATGCCCTCGTGCCCGCCTTTGAAAATTGCCAGCACCTGCCTGAAGAAGTCTTCCGAAGCAGCCTCGTTCGTCCTCAGCCTCGCTACGCAGGTCGCACTTGCGGCATACGGAAACCCGCCACGCTCGCCCCACTTCTTCGCATGCGCCAGTAGCGTTTGCGCTCCCATCGCGGGGTGATGCTGCATGTATCCAGCAAACACCAACCGTGCCGCCATGGTCCTCGGATTTTCCTGCGTACCGTGTTGCGAAGGCAATGAGTCCAGCAATTCCAACGCGCGGTCTGCGTCATAGACGGCCACGCGCGCGGCTGCCGTGGCAATTGCCGAGTTCCTCGCGCTATCGACTTCGACTGCCTCGTTGCGCGGCAACTGCTGCGCCAATAAAAACAGTTCCTCGGCCCACTGCTTCTTCTCCTGCGCCATCATTTCCGGACGCATCGTGTATAGCAGCCTTGTCATCAGTGATACGCGCTGTTTGATGGGCACGCCCCGGCCGATTGCGTACGCGTTGCGCACCATCTGCTCCGACAATTCCACCTGGGCTCGCGAAACCACAGGCGCCGAAGCCTTGGCCGGCTTCTTTGGCCTGCGCTTTCCCTTGACGCGTGCTTGCGCCGCTCCGCTCTGCCACACAATCGAGAGCGCCATCAGCAGTACGAGCACTCCCGTCTTCCACTTCGTTCCAGTTCGCATAAACATCACTAAGACAGCTCTCTCCCAGATGCTACAATCCCGCCATGTCCAAGGCTCGTGCAAAAAAAATAAAGCTCATCTTGCTGGATGTCGATGGCGTAATGACCGATGGCACTATTTACCTCTTCCCTTTTCCCGGCGGCATCCCTCGTCCCGCCACTAAAAGCAAAGCTGATGTAAGCGGCGTCGCTCTCTCCAGCGAAGGCATGGTCGAGTTCAAAGGCTTCAATGCTCACGACGGCACAGCCTTCTCCCTCGCCCGCCTTGGTGGACTCAAGACCGGAATCATCACCAAGCGTATATCAGAGACCGTTCGTCTTCGCGCCCGTGATCTAAAAATCGAGCATGTCTACCAGGGAGCTGCCGATAAACTCGCCGCCTTCCACGAAATCATCAGCAAAGAGAAGCTACGTCCCGAAGAAGTCGCCTACGTAGGCGATGACATCATCGATCTTCCCGTCATGCGCGCATGCGGACTCGCCTTTGCTGTTGCCAATGCCCGCGAAGACGTAAAAGACGAAGCCCACGTCATCACTGACCATCGCGGAGGCGAAGGTGCCGTGCGCGATGCCGTCGAGTACATCCTCAAAGCCCAGGGCTCGCTCTCGCGCTGTGTCGATGCCTATGTATCCAACGGCACTCCCGCCGCCGAAAAGCACCAGTAACCCTGTCGTCGGAAGTTCAAAAAAAATCCCACCGGCCTACTCAGCCGGTGGGTCACCGTTTCCCCTGAGAACGTGTCCGTTTCAGGAGGCTCTGTATACCTTAGACACACCTCGCGGAAAAAAGTTGTCCCACAAATAATGTTTCTGGAGTATGCACGTCCCGCGCCCGATTCAATCCCTCTTTACTGTCGAGGGTGGCACATTCAAGCTCTCTGTTGGCTTGAGTGGGGCGGTTGAACTTGACGGCCACTCGGCCCTCAGCCTACGACTTCACATCCTTTTGCCCTGAGTTCGCCTGCCGAAACCTACTTGGCTGCCGCAGCTTTCGCTACGGCAAACTCCCCTTCCCACCGCGCCACCACTACGGTTGCCAGGCAGTTCCCGAGTACGTTGACCGCCGTCCGTCCCATATCCATCAACTGATCGATCCCAAGCAGGATGAAAACTGGCTCTGTCGGCAACCCGAACGAACTCACCGTGCCCAGTAGGATGACGAGCGATGCTCTGGATACCCCGGCCACACCCTTGCTCGTCAGCATCAAGGTCAACATCAGCAACAACTGCTGTCCCAACGAAAGATGCACTCCCGCCGCCTGCGCCACGAACAGCGCCGCGAGCGAAAGGTACAACGTGCTCCCATCCAAGTTGAAGCTGTACCCCGTAGGCATCACGAAGGCCACCACCTGCCGCGGAACTCCGATGCCTTCCATCTTCTCCATCGCAATCGGCAGTGCGGCCTCGCTGTTCGCCGTAGCAAACGCCAGTGTCACCGGCTCAGTGACAGCCTTTACAAATCTCCGCAGCGGCACGCCCGCAATCAGAGCCACCGGCAACAGAATCCCGAGTACAAAAACCGCCAGCGCGCCATATAGCGTCAACAGCAACCTCGCCAAGTTGCCCAGCACGCCCAGTCCGGTGGAAGCCACCGTGTACGCCAGCGCCGCTCCCGCCCCGATGGGTGCGAACAGCATGACGATGTTCGTGAACTTGAACATGGTCTCGGCCAACGATTCCACCACGGCCAGCAAAGGCCTGCGCCGCTCCTCGCGAACCATCGCCAGCGCAATTCCAAACATCACGGCAAACACCACCACCTGCAGCACCTGGCCCTCGGCCACACTCTTGGCGATGTTTTCCGGAAAGACATGCAGAAGCGTATCGACCAGCGTCAGCTTCTGCGTCGGCAGCGCCTCACTCGCCGCCCCCGTCAGATGAATACCGACTCCCGCCTGCGACAAATGAATTGCCGACAGTCCGATGACCAGAGCAAAAGTCGTGATGACCTCGAAATACACTATGGCCTTCACGCCCATGCGCCCCACGCGCTTCAAATCCGCGTGCCCTGCAATCCCACTCACCAGCGTCGCAAACAGCAGGGGGGCAATAATCGTCTTGATCAGCCGCAGAAAGATCAAACTCAGCACGCGCAGATTCAGCGCCAGCGCCGGAGCGTCATACCCAATCTCCGCTCCCGCCACCATGCAGACAAAAATCCACGTGGTCAGCGTCCGCCGCATCCCGGCATAAACAAACAGAGCGACAATGGCCGCCCACCGCAGCCAAAGCCACGCTACACCCACCCAAACCACCCAACTCCCTACCTGATGAATCATCCGCCGCTCAAATCACCATCGCTTCAGGGTGTCCCATCCTAGCTACGCTAGGGCGGGGTAGTTGCCTTTGCTCTTGCATTGGCCTTTGATCTTCAAACTCGCGAAACTTCGCTCACCTCGCGAGACCTTGAAACCTTGCCTTACCTCAGCAAATCCTCCAACTCCACGCCCGCCTCCGTCTTCTCATCCCGATACTTCACAATCACCGGCGTGTACACACTCAAACCCCAATCCTTCGCTTTGCCTTTCGTGATCGCCCTTGCTCCGGCCACTACGACCGCGCCTTCCGGAACCACCAGTGGCTCCGTCTCCGTCGCGCGATAAATCTCGCCGCGCACCGTGTCAAACAGCGGAGTCGATCTCGTCAGAATCACGCCCGAGCCCAGCACCGCTCTCTGCCTCACCTGCGTACCTTCATAAATGCCGCAGTTGCCGCCCACCAGTACATCGTCTTCAATAATGACCGGAGTAGCGTTCACAGGCTCCAGCACACCGCCCACCTGCGAAGCGGCGCTCAAATGCACGCGCTTTCCAATCTGCGCACACGAACCCACCAGCGCGTGCGAATCCACCATCGTCCCTTCGTCCACATACGCGCCCACGTTGATGTACATAGGAGGCATGCAGATCACACCTTTCGCGAGGTGCGCTCCTTCGCGCACGGTCGACCCGCCGGGCACAATCCTCACGCCATCTCGCGATTGAAAATGCCTCACCGGGTACGTGTGTCGATCGACAAATGTAAATACATCGCCCGCATGAGTCTCCTCGGCCGCGCCCAGCCGAAACCCCAACAGAATTCCTTGCTTCACCCAAACGTTCGCTTCCCAGCGTCCATCGCGCTTCTCCGCCGCGCGAATCTCGCCCAGCGACAGTTCCTCGCGGAACTGCTTGAAGGTCTCCAGTGCCCCGCACTCCCTCTTCGCATCCATTCCCAGCGCAAACAGCCGCTCGATCTCAAAACGTAAGTTGTTCATAGTGGATGAAGTATAACTGCAAGGTTTCAAAGTTTCACAGGTTTCAATTCTTGAAAGTAAATGTTGGCTCTAGTCGGATCCTGAGTCTCAGGAGGTCGATTGTGCTTTGGGGTGTCATCCTGAGCGAAGCGAAGCATTCCAGCGCTGCCCAAACATTCACTGCTGCCTCAAAGGCCTTTCGGCCACCATTCCCCGGGGTTGTTGTTGCTCTTCCCTCTTACTTGTTGCCCTCTCCACTCTCCTCCAGTGAAACCTTGTGAAACCTCGCGCAACCTCGCGAAACATTGATTTACAATCCCTCTGTGGGGACCTCAGATGACCTTCTTTCCTGGGCGCATCCCGTCGTGCGCGAATGGTTCATCTCGCGTTTCGGCACGCCCACTGAGCCGCAGACATCCGGTTGGCCGCACATCCTCGCTCATCGTGACACTCTGATTTCGGCTCCCACCGGCAGCGGCAAAACTCTCGCCGCCTTCCTCGCCTGCATCGACTCCCTCGTTCGCCAGTCGCTCGACGGCAGCCTCGGCCAGAGCACGCAAGTCCTCTACATCTCTCCGCTCAAGGCCCTCGGGAACGACGTCCAGAAGAACCTCGACCAGCCGCTTTTCGAAATCCAGCAACTCGCCGCCCAGCGCGGCTACTTCATGCCCGGCATCCGCACCATGGTGCGCACCGGAGACACGCCTCCGCGCGAGCGCGCCCGCATGCTGAGGACCGCGCCGCACATCCTCGTCACCACCCCCGAATCGCTCTACATCCTGCTCACAGCCGCCCGCAGCCGCGAACTCCTCCGCGACGTCCGCACCGTCATCGTTGACGAGATCCACGCCCTCGCCAACAACAAGCGCGGAGCTCACCTCGTCCTCTCGCTCGAGCGCCTCGACGTCATCACCCGCCAACGCCCAAACCGCATCGGCCTCTCCGCCACCCAGCGCCCTCTCTCCCTCGTCGCCGAATTCCTCAGCGGCAACGCCGTCGATCTTGCCTTTCAGCGTCATCCTGAGAGCGATTTTGCTAAGCCCGGTGCCCCACATATGCCCTCCTTTGGCATGTGTGGGGTAAGCACACCGCCTGCATCTCTGCCAACTCAACTCCCCACACCGGGTAGACCAGCTTCGTTTGGCGAATGTGGGAACCCACTGCCCGTCCCAGTTGATTCATCGACACATATCGATCCACCTCACCACACCCCCACCGTCGTCCATATCCCTTCCACCCGCCCGCTCGACCTCGCCATCGAGCTCCCTTCCACCGAACTCGGGCCCATCGCCTCCAACGAAATGTGGGACGAAATCTACGCCCGACTCGAGCAACTCGCCCTCGAACACCGCTCCACCCTCGTCTTCGTCAACACACGACGCCTCGTCGAACGCATCTCCCACCGCCTCGCCGAACGCATGGGAGAGGACAACGTCGCCGCCCACCACGGATCGCTCTCGCGCCACCTGCGCCTCGAGGCCGAACGCCGCCTGAAACAAGGCGAGTGCCGCATCCTCATCGCCACCGCCTCGCTCGAACTTGGCATCGACATCGGCAACGTCGATCTCGTCTGCCAAATCGGCTCTCCCCGCGCCATCGCCATCGCACTCCAGCGCATCGGCCGCGCGGGCCACTGGCGCGGAGCCACGCCCAAGGGCCGCTTCTTTGCCACCACCCGCGACGAACTGGTCGAATGCGCCGCCATCATCCGCGCCATCCTCCAGGGCGACCTCGACCGCCTCATAATTCCTGAAGCTCCGCTCGACATCCTCGCCCAGCAGATCGTGGCCTGCTGCGCCGCCGACGAATGGGACGAAGACGCGCTCTTCTCCCTCGTCCGCCGCGCTCGCAACTACCGCGACCTCACCCGCGAAGCATTCGACAAAGTTCTCGTCATGCTCAGTGAAGGTATCAGCGCCAAACGCGGACGCTACGGAGCCTACCTCTACCGCGATCAGGTCAACCATCGCCTGCGCGCCCGCCGCGGCGCGCGCCTTGCCGCTATCACCTCCGGCGGAGCTATTCCAGAAACTGCGCTCTACAACGTTGTCGCTCTCCCCGAGGAAACCGTCATCGGCAGCCTCGACGAAGACTTCGCCATCGAGTCTCACGCCGGCGACATCATGCTGCTCGGCAACACAAGCTGGCGCGTCCACCGCGTCGAGTCCAACTCCGGACGCGTCCTCGTCGAAGACGCTCACGGCCTTCCCCCCACCATTCCCTTCTGGCGCGGCGAAGCCCCCGGCCGCACCCTCGAACTCTCCGCCCACGTCGGCCACCTCCGCGAGTCCCTTGATCCTGAGCACCCGGATTCCGCCGACGCTCCTGAGGTAAACGGGTTAGTACGTCATCCTGAGCGCAGCGAAGGACCCCTAGCCCTTGCCACCATCTTCCCCAAAACATCTACAAATATCGATCCAACGCGTGTGCCCGACCGTTCCAGCAACGCCCGAGCCTGGAGTAATTCAGAACTCTCCGGTGCCCCACATATGCCCTCCTTTGGCATGTGTGGGGACAGCACGCCGCCTGCATCAAACAACGACCTCTCCTTCCTCGACCCCGAATCATTCCGCCAGCTCACCGCCTACATCCAAGAAGGCCGCACCGTCCTGGGCGCGATCCCCTCGCAGCGCACCATCATCGCCGAGCGTTTCTTCGACGAAGGCGGAGGCATGCAGCTCGTGATCCACGCTCCCTTCGGAGCCCGCATCAACAAGGCTTGGGGACTCGCTCTCCGCAAGCGCTTCTGCCGCAGCTTCAACTTCGAACTTCAGGCCGCCGCCACCGATGACGGCATCAACATCGCTCTCGCCGAGCAGCACAGCTTTCCGCTTGCCGATGTCTTCCACTTCCTCCAGCCCGAAACCGTAGAGGAAGTCCTCCAGCAAGCCGTCCTCACCGGCTCGCCTATTTTCGCCACACGATTCCGCTGGGACGCCAATCGCTCCCTCGCCCTTCTCCGCTTCCGCAACGGACGCAAGATCCCTGCCCATATCCAGCGCCTTCGCGGCGACGACCTCCTCGCCACCGTCTTCCCCGACGTCGCCGCCTGCTTCGAAAACATCGAAGGAGAAATCCAGGTCCCCGACCACCCGCTCGTCGAAGAAGTCATGAAGGACGTCATGCACGAAGCAATGGACATCGACGGCCTCCGCCGCGTCCTCGAATGCATTCGCGACGGCAGCATCCAAACCGTCGCCATCGACACACCTGTGCCCTCGCAGTTCGCGCACGAGATTCTCAACGCCAATCCCTACGCCTTCCTCGACGACGCTCCACTTGAGGAGCGCCGCGCTCGCGCCGTACAGCTCCGCCGCACCCTTCCTGCTTCCGTCCTCGAAGAAGCTGGCAAACTCGACCCGGCGGCCATCGCCCAAGTCATCGAAGAATCGCGCCCCGACCCGCGCGACCCCGACGACCTCCACGACCTCCTCCAAACCCTCATCCTCTTCCCCGCAGGTATAATCAGGTCATCGGCTGAGCAAAGCAGTGTTTTTAGTTGTCATCCTGCGCGCAGCGCAGGACCTCAGGGTTTTGAGTGTCATCCTGAGCGAAGCGAAGGACCCCTACCCTCAGCGCCCCATCTCCAGTTTTCCGATACATTCACAAATATCAATGATCTACAACGCGGGGTGCCCCACGCTTCCGGAGGGTGGGGTAGTTCCTCTCATCCCTCCTCCGAACCCCGTGTCTCACATTCGCCCTCGGTTGGCATCTCTGGGGTAAGCCTCGCATCTCCACCCTCTGACCTCTCCCGCTGGATGACCGACCTCGTCTCCACCCGCCGCGCCGTCCGCGCCTTCGTCGGACACCGCGAGTTCTGGGTCGCCTCCGAAAAATCCAAGCACCTTGCATCGATATATAGCGATCTATCGTTCTCCCCCGAGCCTCCCCAACTCGGCGTGGAAGCCCCCTCCCCGGAGACAATTCTCGACCGCGCCCTGCTCGGATGGATGCAGCACACCGGACCATTAACCAGTGAGGAACTGACAAGGCTTCTCAGCGTTGATACAACGGTCAATGCCGCACCTCCAGAACAAACCATTGCTCCAGACGCAACAAATGGCTCTGAAGCCATTGCACAGTCGTGCAATCCTTCGCTCCCTTTCATAGAAGCCTCACTCCTCCGCCTAGAATCCACCGGAGCGATCCTTCGCGGACACTTCCGCAGCACCTCCGGACCGCTTGAGTGGTGCGACCGCCGCCTCCTTGCCCGCATCCACCGCCTCACCGTCGCCACCCTGCGCAAGCAGATTGAGCCAGTAACGGCGGCCCAATTCATGCATTGGCTCCTCCGCTGGCAACACGTCGCCCCCGGCACCGCCCTGCGCGGCGACCAAGGATTGCTCGAAGCCCTGCGCCAACTGCAAGGCTTCGAAGTCCCCGCCTCCGCTTGGGAACGCCACATCCTCGCCCGCCGCGTAGCCGACTACGATGGCGGCATGCTCGATCAGCTCTGTCTGATGGGTGTCGCTGGATGGGGGCGCCTCTCGCCGCATCCAGCGACGCTGGAGGACCCGGGACTATCGACTCGGAGGGTCGTTCCAACTTCGGTTGCGCCCATCACATTCTTCCTTCGCGAGGACTGTGCATGGATGCAGCCCCGCCCCAACGATGTCCATCAGGAGCGCTGTTTAAGCGCCTCCGCCATATGTGTGCTCGACACACTGCGCCGCCGCGGAGCCTCATTCTTCGCCGATCTCCAGCGCCTCACCGGACTCGATCGCCCCGAACTAGAACGCGGTTTATGGGAACTTGTCGCCGCCGGATTCGTGACCGCCGATGGCTTCGACAACCTGCGATCTCTGATCTCCAAAGCTCAACCTTCGCCGATCACATCTCGCAGCAAACGCTCCCGCCATACCGCAGGACGCTGGTCTCTGCTTGGCAATACTCACAACGAAGGCTTCGAAGCGAACAACGCCAATGCGATCTCATCAAGTAAACATGCGGCTCCCACAGCACTCGATCCCGAGCGAGTCGAGGCCACCTGCTGGATGCTGTTGCGACGCTACGGAGTCGTTTTCCGCGAAGTGCTCACACGCGAATCAAACCTTCCGAAGTGGCGCGAACTCCAAGTTGCTTTCCGCCGCCTCGAAGCGCGCGCCGAAATTCGTGGTGGGCGTTTTGTCTCCGGCTTCGTCGGCGAACAATTCGCTTTGCCCATCGCGGTCGAGAGTCTTCGTGAAAGCCGCAAATTACCTGCCTCAAACGAGATCATCACGATCTCCGCCTCCGATCCCTTGAACCTCGTCGGCATCATCGTCCCCGGTGAACGAGTTCCCGCCATCGGTCCGCGTAGTGTCAGCTTCCGAAACGGCGTCCATCTCTCCCACTCAGACGCTCCAACGACGATGGTTGCCGCAAATGCATCCACCAACGATCTACCCGAGCGCGAAGCTGCGGTGTAAGCTGTCCAGAATGCGAGTTCGATGGCGCTTTCTTACCATTCCCGTGCTCCTTTGTTCTCTGCTGCCCACGCACGCAAGCGCGACCGCACTGCCTACCATCGATCGGATCGTCGTGCTGAAGCAGCGTCGCGAACTGCAGGCATGGTCACAGGGGAAACTCATCAAAACCTACAAGGTCGCGCTCGGCCCGCATTCGGTAGGTACCAAAGAGCGCGAAGGAGACGGACGCACTCCCGAAGGCACATACACGATCAGCGGCCGCAATCCAAAGAGTTCCTACCACCTCTCGCTTCGCATCTCATACCCCAGTGCGCAGGATCGCGCGCATGCAGCCAAACTCGGCTTTTCCCCGGGCGGTGACATCATGATTCACGGACTCCCAAACGGCTATGGCTGGGTCGGACGCGGCCATACGCTCCACGACTGGACTGCTGGCTGCATTGCGGTCAGGAATGACGAGATCGAAGAACTCTACAGCGCCGCTCCCGACGGCACTGTAGTGGAGATCCGCCCCTGATGTCCGAAGAATTGATCGAAGGTCTCGACTACACGGTGGATGAGTGGGGCCGTGTTGTGTTCACTGCCGACTATCTTTTGCGCCGCGGATTCTGCTGTGGCAGTGGATGCCGCAATTGCCCTTACAGAGGAAAAGCGCCTTTAGAACAGGAAACACGCGGTGATGGTGACATTTGACTTATCAGCCCACAGTAGTTGAAAATGAATAAGTCGCAAGCGATTGCGATCCTAACCAAAGTGGGCCTGTGGCGCAGCTGGGAGCGCGCTTCCATGGCATGGAAGAGGTCGTCGGTTCGATCCCGACCAGGTCCACCAAATCTCCTCAACAACTTAGCCAACTCACCGCTGCAGCCACTGCGCTGCTTTCGGTAAGTAATTGTCATCACAATAGACTCATTTGGGGACCAGCAAAGTCGCGGCTCTCTGGGCACATGCATCCGATTGTGCGTGTTGTCGCGCTTGTAGCGCTTCAGAACCGAAAGGAGAGAGCGATGCCTGCTCACGCTGGAGAAAAGGCTCAAGAGACTGGGGATTTCCATTACCAATCCTGTAATGCAGTCGTGCACGTCACCAAGGGACACACGATCCCTGAATGTCCGAATGGTCACAAGATTTATGACACGCGTACAGGGGAGCCACGCAGAAAGGCGAGCTAGATTGACCCAAACTGAATCAGCTCTTCGTCATGCATGACCAACTGGCACAATGACAAGACAAAGATATTTGCATGGTGAATTGAGCGCACGTCCGACATCGCCAACGCACATCCTCGCACCAGGCACGCATCCCTTGGGAATCGGCAGCGGCCGCGATGGCATTTTGTACGTTCCGACAAACGCTCAAGACATGAGCCGTCCACTGGTGATGCTGCTTCACGGCTCGGGAGCTGATTCACATAACATCATCGGCATGCTGCAATCGTCCGCAGAGGTGCACGGTTGTATCCTGCTGGTGCCCGATGCACGGCAGTACACGTGGGACGTTCTTATCAGCGGCTTCGGGCCCGACATTCGTTTCCTAGATCGTGCACTTTCATACGCTTTTGAAAGCTGTCGTGTGGACGCCGGAGCCGTGGCCATTGCGGGATTCTCGGACGGCGCGTCTTATGCTCTGACAGTGGGCATTACGAATGGCGATCTGTTCAAGCACATCATCGCGTTCTCACCGGGATTCATGGTTCCGCCACGCATGGAAGATGCACCAAGGATTTTCATTTCTCATGGCATTTATGACGAGATACTGCCGATCGATCGTTGCAGTCGTCGAATGCTTCCTGTGTTGCGCGGATGGAACTACGACACTACGTATCGCGAGTTCGAAGGCGGACACACAGTCCCAGACGAAATTGTGAACGAAGCGATGAAGTGGTGGCTTGCTCCGGCCAATCGCTAGAAATGGTCGCACTACTCCGGGTCCGATCCTTCACGCCACCGATTGCTTTTCCAACTCCATTGTTTCCTGCTGATCACGTTCAAAGACCGAAGCTTGTTCTGGAAACACCCCGAACCGTGCAGCTACGTCGGGTGCATAGCGCAGGAGATCATTCCTCAGCCTTATCACTGCCAGGTCTTTCGATTTGCTTTCCAGCATGACGTCGAATTCGACTGCCGCCGCCTGTCGCATGAAAGAGATGAACTCAAATGGATTAGCGAAGTCGGCATGCCCAGTCCAGATAGGTGCGACATGAACGATTTCCTTCTTCTCTGTCTGCTTGTTTCGTCGTTCTACTTCGCGCATTTCTGTTCGTGGCGAAGAGAAATGAATCTTGGGACGGACTCCTTCTGGCCACGTACGAAGCATGCGCCGCAAGGTCGGAATCAGTTCGAGCCCTTCGGGATTGAGGCACCAGAAGTGCTGATAATCGAAGATGAGCCTCACGCCCGTGTGTTCGTGGATCCACAGAACATCAGCAGCGCTGTAACGCAGATCGTCATTCTCAAGCACTAGTCGCCGACGCACGGGTTCGGAGAGCAACTTGTTCC
Source organism: Koromonas humicola (assembly GCF_059726255.1). Classification (NCBI taxonomy): domain Bacteria; kingdom Pseudomonadati; phylum Acidobacteriota; class Terriglobia; order Terriglobales; family Koromonadaceae; genus Koromonas; species Koromonas humicola. The sequence goes on along the minus strand of NZ_AP040873.1, from coordinate 986,907 downwards.
AAGTCTCAACCCAACGCCGTCGTCCGCTCTCTCGATCTCCGTACATACCTCCGACATGAATCACGATTACCGCTTCGGGTCCGGCTTCCATGAGATCGAGCATCTCGGCCTGCGATTCCAAGTCCCATATGCTTTTGCGAACTAGCTTCTCGTCGGGACTATTCAGAATGACGTACTGGGAAGGATGAAATGACAATCGAAGATCCATTGAACGAGCAGCGGCACCAAACTGCTGAAGTATTGTCTTGCTGTCTTTCACCATAGAGTGGAACTGCGGCATATCGGGGTGAGTAGCGTAAGGAGCTATATCCGACGACATGCGGTACATGGAAATGTGGTGCTTTGCCAGGTACTTCAGAACATCGTGAAGGTATCCAAGTGAGAAGCGCAGATGAGGATTGTTTTGCCAGCGGCGACTGTCGTGGGTTTTCAATCCGGGCTGGCCAAGTATTTTCACCGGAAAGCCAAGGCGAAGTGGTGTTTTCGATGAATTCATCTGTTGGTAGGATGCGATGGAAGAATGTCTGGCCGGAGTCGCACGAGGCAATCCGGCCAGATAGGTCGCGTTACTTCAATCCATACACATCGATACGGCCGCGCGGATTTGAGGTGCTAACTGGATCCTGACCGGTGCCAATGTACACCTTTCCGTTGGCCACAATGGGCGAGGTGAACTTTATGCCCAATCCTGCTGTGTCCGCAGAGCTTTGGCTACTGTTGTAGAGTTCCACCCCAAGGTTAGAAGCATCGTAGGCACGCAGGACGGCAGGCGTGGGAGCAACGTTGTCGGGATCCTGCAAAGGCTTGCCGTGATCGATGATCCACACAATACCATTCGCCGTTCCATTGGCCGAGATGAATGGAGTCGTTCCATAACTGTTCGGGGCAATGCTGTCCGGAGTAACAGAACTGGGTGTGAGTACGCCAGCCGAGTACGTGAATCGCCGGACGGGGCCGCGAACTGAAGCCACCGACGGTGTGACGCCAAGGTAAGCGGAACCGTTGAAGAAAGCGGCTGTACCGTAGATCTGATATCCAGTGACCTGTCCGCTGAGAACGGTGCCTTTGTTGTCGGTACATGTAGCTGTGTACGCAGCCGAGAGGTCCTGCTCGAACCAGATCCATTGCGCTGCGCCCGCATCGTTGGCCTGCTCGCCGCCTAATGCGTCAGTGTTGACCAAGTACATCTTTCCGGTCTTGCCTCCGACGAGTGCGCGCGAAGCACCCGGAATGAGTAACAGTCCTCCGGCAGAAAGATCAGCATCCCTGCATTGCAGGAAAGCCCAATCGAATGGCGTGAAGTGGTCGAGCAATGTGAGTTGCGAATTGAACTTCAACACCGAATCGCCAAACGATGTGCTGTTGTCGTAAGGACCGTTGCCGGTGGTGACGTACACGTTGCCATTGCTGTCTGCTGCCGGTCCACCGCCGCCCATCCAAATGCCTCCGGCACCTCCGTACGTACCGTAGCCGTTGATGTTCGGACTTGAATTGAATACTCCTGTTTGAGCAAGGCTCTGCGCGTCATAAGAGAGCAACCACCCACTGTGACATCCAGAGAATCCGAAGATTACCGAATTGTCCACCAGCAACAGTCCGGTACGCTGCACACACGAGGTGGTCAACGTGATCACTCCGTTGACGGAATCAGAGTTGGTTCCCGGTACCGAAGCGTGAATCACCACCGGACCGCCGAGTTTCTCTGCCCCTGTCGTGATGTCGAGCGCATGTAGGCGGAAGAATGAACCAGACGAATTCTTTTGCGCCGACACAACGTACATCGTGTTTGAACCAAGATCGATTACAGGTGTCGAGGTGATTCCCTGGTAAGGCTTGATCGTTCCGGTGCCGGGCGACTCTCCTGATTGAAGCAGAGATTTGCGCCACAGCGGAGCGCCGCTGCCGTATGTGTCTGCGTCAAACGCGTACACACTGTCGTACTCCGTGGCGACGAAGACCACGTTGTGCTTCACACCATTGATCGTCAGATTGGAGACGTACAGCGGTTGCGCATAGACATAACCATCGACAAGATAGGAGAACAACTTGCCGAACGTTCCCGCCTTGACATTGGACGTAGTCAGGACGCTTTCCTGTGGGTTCAAACCCGTGCGTTCGTTGTCGTAGTGCCACGTTGTTACATTCGCGGTACCGCCACCACCGCCCCCAGTTCCCGAAACCGTGAACGTCTCACTCTTCTTGATCCATGCACCGTTGTAGAACTGCACGGTCAAGTTGTGCGTGCCCGCGGCAACGCTCAACGCGGTATTCACGCTGCTGGCTGTTGTCTGATACTGCAGCACGCTGTCGATGTAAACCAGAGTCTTGCTAATGGATGTTGTTGAGCTATCGACCGCGGTAATTGTAACGGGACTCGAAACACTGCTTCCAGCTGTCGGTGAGCAGATTGTCACGGATGGTGCTGGTGAGGTGGGAGTACACGGGCCGGTGCTCCCTCCAGTGACCGTCACCTGGGCAGTAGCCGAAGATGCAGAACTGGCCTGACTTGTTGCTTTGACCGTGTGAGTGCCGGACACTGCTGGCGCGGTGTAAAGTCCGGTGGAGGTGATTGTGCCGGTCGTGCTGTTGCCGCCGGGGACGCCATCGACGCTCCAGTTCACGGCAGTGTTTGTGCTGCCTGTTACCGTAGCCGAAAACTGCTCAGTGGCTCCCGCAGCAACAGATGCCGTAGTTGGTGAAATGCTGACGGTGATCGGCACGCCCGTGCTGACAGTGAAGGTCTCACTCTTCTTGATCCATGTGCCGTTGTAGAACTGCACCGTAAGGTTGTGCGTTCCTGCGGCAACATCTAGCGACGTGCTGAGCGTGCTGCCGGTGGTTTGATACCGAAGCACACTGTCGATATATACGAGGAACTTTTGTATCGAGGTGGACGAAAGACCAACCGCCGATACCTGCACGGGGCTGCTCACGGTAGATCCCGCCGCTGGACTGCATATCGTGATCGAGGGCGAAGTACCTGAGGGGGCACAGCTTCCGCCGCCACCGGTGCTGGTCACAGTGACCACGGCAGTATCGCTCTTTGACGTGTCAGCAACACTGCGTGCAACAACGTTGTGAGTGCCATTGGCAGCGGGCGCAGTGTAGAGTCCCGAAGCAGAGATGGTCCCCACCGTACTGTTTCCGCCTACGACTCCATCAATCGACCAGGTCACGGCAGTGTTCGTGGTGTTGAGTACAGTCGCGGCAAACTGCTCTTGTGCGCCCGGGGCGAGGGTTACGCTAGAAGGCGTAACAGCGACTGACACCGGCGACGTCCCAGTACCCGAAACAGTGATGATGACTGTGCTCTTGAAGACCGCTCCACTGCTGTCCCATGCATTCACCGTAAGGTTGTGCTGTCCTGCCGTGAGCGATATGGGCGGAGACGTAAGTTGATTGGTCGTGACCTTGTACACGGCAAGATTGTCCACGTACAAGATCATCGCCGTGACTGGATGAGAGTTGTCAGTAGTACCGGCAACCACGGTAACAGGAGACGAGACCGTCGATCCATTTGCCGGTGAGCAGATCGTGACTGAAGGCGATGTTGGATTCAGGGTGCACGGAGCCGCGACTGCTACTCCCGAGGCGAGTACAAAAAGACTGAACAGTTGCAGGGTGTGCGTGAAAACTGAAGTCGGTCGAGAACTGCAAAGAGCAAAACACCTACTCATGATCCACCTCGGGCCCGCGTGTTCTTCAATCGATGCGAACACTACGGACAGAGGAGGCCAGCGATAAACGCGATTATTGCAGGATTAACAATCGTGAATTCTCGCCTACGCCAGCAACAAACGCCAGCAAACAAGAAACTGTGCCACTATCAGCACGGGCCATTTTTTGAAACTTTCGGAAGAGAAAAGGTATCTGAAACTCATGCGCCTAGGAATGTACTTTCCCCGGTGCGATGCTTGACGTGAGCAGAGCAATCCTGTAAACAACAGACATGACTTCGATTTTCTCCAACGTCGCGATGTGTATGTGCTGCATGTGTTGTTGCGGCATTACATCTGCTGGCGCAAAGGGGATCGAGGTAGTGCAGTAGCCTAACCGAGATCAGATTTTCCAAACCACCCGCCAGCAAGTATGGCGGGTGGTTTTTTATTTGGGGTCAAAGTGAGCGAAGTTAAAGAGACTAAGGCGCAACGCGTCGAACGCCTGAAGCGCGAGAAGAATGCATGGGATCGCATGGACGAAATTCGTCAGTTTGCGCGCGAAGGCCATGAGGCAATTACACCTGAATGGCTGGGCACGTATTTCCGATCCTGGGGCGTGTATACGCAGGGTGACGGTGTTGGCGCCGTCGGAGGCGTCGGGGGAGAAGGCAAAGCAGTTCCCTACTTCATGGTGCGCATCCGGATTCCGAATGGCATCCTCAGCAGTTCGCAGCTTCGCACACTGGCCGATCTGTCTCGGCGCTATGCGCGAGGCCTGGCAGACATCACGGTTCGACAGAACGTGCAGTTTCACTGGGTGCGGATCGAAGACGTTCCCGATTTGCTAGAAGCACTCACCGCGGCAGGGCTCTCTACCATGGGAGCTTGCGGTGACGTTACGCGCAACATCACCGGTTGCCCGTTAGCAGGAGTGGATGGTCACGAGGTGTTCGATGCATCTCCGCTCGCGCTGGAACTGAATCGCTTCTTCGTGGGCAATGGTGATTTCTACAATCTTCCGAGGAAATTCAAAATCTCCATCGCGGGCTGCCGAGAATGGTGTAGCTATCCGGAAATCAACGACGTCGGACTGACGGCGGCGATTCGCAAGCGTGCTTCGGGCGACGAACGCGGATTTCACTTGCGTGTTGGCGGTGGGCTTTCCACCCAACCCCATCTCGCATTGAAGCTCAATGCTTTTGTGCCTGAAGCCAAGGTCGTCGACACCGTGCGCACGGTCGCCGAGATTTTCCGCGACGCCGACGTACTGCGCCAGAGCCGCGAACAGGCGAGATTCAAATTTCTCTTCCTCAAGCACGGATGGAATGAACAAACCGTGCTCGACGAAATTCAGCGCCGCCTTGGATACAAGTTCGATCCAGCCGAACCGGAGGACCTTCCCACTGGAGTATTCCGAGATCACGTGGGCGTGCATCCTCAAAAGCAGCCTGGTCTGAGCTATGTAGGCGCATCGGTTTTGCGTGGGCGCACCAGTGCCGATCAGCTTCAGGCTGTTGCTGATCTCGCTGACCGCCTCGGCGGTGGCGAGGTGCGCACGACGACGATGCAGAACCTGATCTTCGTGAATGTCCCCAATGCAAACGCTGCGAAACTTGCGCGCGAACTGAATGCACTCGGACTGCAGGTTGAGCCGTCGGTGTTCTGGCGCGGAGCAGTCGCGTGCACGGGAACCGAATTCTGCAAGCTGGCCATTACAGAAACAAAATCATTCGCACGTTGGGTGGTCGAAGAACTCGAAGGGCGCGTGCCGGGATTTGACGAGCAATTGCGTCTGAACATCACTGGTTGTCCAAACAGTTGCGGTCAGCACTGGATCTCCGACCTGGGGCTGGAAGGCAAGAAACTCAAGGTCGACGGCAAGCTTCAGGATGCGTACTACTTCTGCGTTGGCGGCAGCGTGGGGCGCGAACAGGCGATAGCACGCCCGGTCGGATTTCGCGCGCTCGCAACGGAAGTACCCGATGCGATCACACGTCTGCTGAAAAGTTACGTTGGCCAGCGAACGGGCGGCGAGAATCTACGCCAGTTCTTTTCGCGCCACAGTAATGAGCAGATTCGGGCATTCCTCGCTGGCGCACCCGCCGAGAACATCGAACGCGATCAACCGACGGGCAAAGTCCCTCACGGCGTGGAGGGTTGATGTCTGCACTATTCCCGATATTTCTGAAGTTGCAGGGTCGCAAGTGCCTCGTGGTTGGCGGTGGCCGCATTGCCGAGCAGAAGCTGCAGTCACTGGTGGAATCCGGTGCAGCCGTGACATTGGTTGCGCCTGAAGTAAACGAGCCGATTCGTCAACGCATCCTGCGCCATGAAGTCGAGTGGAAGGCGCGTCGATTTGAACCTGTAGATCTGAATAGCGCAGTGCTGGTGATTGCCGCGACCGGAGATCCGCAGGTGAACGAGCAGATCTATCGTGTTGCGGATACGCTTGGCATACTCTGCAATGCGGTCGATGAGCCGGAGCGCTGCCATTTCTACTATCCGGCGATCGTGCAACGCGGCGATCTGCAGATTGCGATCTCTACGAGCGGAAAGAGTCCTGCGCTTGCGCAGCGCATTCGCAAGGAACTCGAAGAGCGCTATGACCAGTCCTATGCCTTGTGGCTGAACTGGCTGGGCGATGTGCGCAGTCTGTACTTCCGTCTTCGCATCGCAACCGAGTTGCGCGTGCGTACGTTGCATCAGATCGCGGCAAGTCCGGTGTATGAGCGATTCCGCGCGTCAAGGCTGCGCCGTTCCGAGGTGCACCATGGGTAAGGTATTCCTGGTCGGCGCTGGTCCCGGAGATCCAGATCTGCTAACGGTGAAAGCGCTGCGTCTGATTCAGACCGCTGACGTAGTGCTGCACGACGGATTGGTTTCCGAGGCGATTCTCCGCCTCATTGGCACGCGAGCAGTGCGCATCGACATTGGTAAGCGTTTCGGGCACAAGCTGCTGACACAAGACGAAATCAATTCTCTACTCGTGACACATGCCCAAAGCGCTGCGCTGGTAGTTCGCCTAAAAGGCGGCGACCCTTCGGTTTTTGGACGCGCAGGTGAAGAGATTGATGCGTTGCTCGATGCTGGAATCGACTTCGAGATTGTGCCGGGCATCACCACGGCTCTCGCTGCTGCTGCCGCCGCGAAGACTTCACTGACGGATCGGCGGTTCGCGTCGAGTCTCGTGCTGACAACTGCGCATCGCGGTATAGGCAATGGCGCGGTCGAGTGGGATCGGATCGTCACCTCGGGCTCTACGCTTGCAATTTACATGCCGGGTTCGGAATACGGTCGGCTCGCCGCAGATCTAGTGAATGCGGGACTCGACGACCAGACACCTTGCGCTGTGGTGTCCCGCGCTTCACTGCCCGATCAGCAAGTTCTGTACACCACGCTCTCTCATCTTGGCCAATGCAATGCGCTGCCTTCGCCCGCACATGTACTGGTGGGGAAAGCATTGAATCGGGTGGAGCAGGTTGATGTTGCTGCCGCCGCGCTCGCAACTTTGCAAACAGGTTCGACCCAACGCTTCAAGGAATAGGTGATCTCGAATGCCAGAAAACAACAACGCAGTTCCCGCTCCCCGCTTCCGCCTATCACTTGACGTGTGGGCCGTGATTTTTGCTTTCACCCTTGCCCTGCTCGTGCGCGTAGGCGCCATTAAGCAGATCCCCTGGTAACCCGACAACAAGCGAAAAGGAAAGATTCATGTCAACTAACGTTGCTGTACAGAACATAGAGCTCCAGAATCCTTTTGCTCGCGTGCTGCGGTTCATCCCGGGAGTGCTTCTGCTTGCGGCTATCGGGTACGCAGGCAAAGTGATCGAGCAGAGCATCACGCATTACGCGAAAGCACATCACCTCATCATCCCCAACGTGGAATATGTGCTCTGGGCAATTGGAATTGGACTGGTGATCTCGAACACCCTGACCATTCCCAAAATTTTCGAACCTGGCGTGTCCACTTACGAGTTCTGGCTCAAAGCTGGCATCGTGCTCCTCGGCTCGCGATTCGTGTTCGCCGATATCGCAAAGCTTGGAGGCATCAGCCTCGGCTTGGTCGTGGTGGAAATTGCCGGATCACTCGCACTGATGACGGCGCTTGGACGGCTGTTTAAACTTCGCCCCAAACTCACGACGCTTCTTGCTGTTGGGTCCTCGATTTGCGGCGTGTCAGCCATCATCGCTGCCAAGGGCGCAATCGATGCCGATGATGAAGACTCGTCGTTCGCTATTGCCGCCATTCTTGCTCTTGGAGCAATCGCGCTCGTCGCCTTCCCCGTAGTTGGCCACGCTCTGCACATGAGCAACAACGCTTATGGATTGTGGGCTGGGTTAGCCGTGGATAATACCGCCGAGGCCACCGCCGCCGGAGCACTCTATTCGGATGCTGCGGGCAAGGTCGCCGTGCTCACCAAGACTTGCCGCAACGCAATGATCGGATTCGTCGTGCTTGCCTATGCGATCTACTGGGCAAAGCGCGGGCAGGCCTCGAACGTCGCAGACAAAGGGCGTTTCCTCTGGGAGAAGTTCCCGAAGTTCGTGCTTGGCTTTATCGCAATTTCGGTGCTGGTGAGCGCGCACACGTTCAACTCTGCCCAAGTCTCCGTCCTTGCGAATCTGTCGCGGTGGGCGTTTCTGCTGACGTTTGCCGGAGTCGGGCTGCGCACGAATTTCCGCCAAATGTCGAAGCAGGGTTTGCGTCCATTCATCGTCGGAGCGCTTGGCGAGGTCTTCATTGCGCTGCTGACACTGGGCTTGGTGGTCGCCGCAAACTCATTCTGGAAGCTCTAAGTCCTCAAAACTGCGCGGGCGTCTGTTAACTGCGGGCGCCCGGCACTTTTGTGTGCTGTGTCCGGTGCACCGCAGGAATTACCCCATCTTTTCCGCTTCTTCTGCCACTCCGTGATTTCAACGAGAGACTTGCGTGTGATTTGCGTCACACCATGCAGGGTTGTGCGTCACTGTTTGCCTGCCAGATGCATGACACCGTGGATTCTGTTACTCGGGCGTAATTGAGCTCAGCTACTATGGCCTATGATTCTTTGCATTGATGATGAGCATCTTGGCTTGCTAGTACGCAAGATGCTGCTTCAACGACAAGGGTACGACGTGTTAACGGCCCAGAGCGGCCCCGAAGGACTTGAACTTTTCCGGAATAATCCAGTTACGGCGGTTGTGCTGGACTATGCCATGCCCGGTATGAACGGGGATGAAGTCGCGGCGGAAATGAAACGGCTCAAACCTTCGGTCAGAATCCTCTTGCTATCAGCTTACGTTGACATCCCTGAGCAGGCGCTGCAATGGATCGACATGCGCGTGGTCAAGGGAGTGTCACCCACTGATTTCCTCGATGATCTTCGGAAGCTCCTCGGTGATTGAGCAGCTTTAGATCAACGCTGCGGCCTGGGTAATCCCGGCTCGCATGAGTCTTCTTTCTGGATGGGTGTATGCCGGATGTTGATGCTGACAAGAGGGACCTAGATAACGTCAGTGTTCAGTATTTCATTGCCTTAGCAGCCGTCGCGCTTGCATTTCTCGTCAGGCAAGCGGTGGTTCACTATATTCCCCTGCCGGTCTTTATCACCTTCTATCCGGCGGCAATGATTGTGGCCTTATTGGCTGGGTTTTGGCCCGGAGTCTTGGCTACCCTGCTTTCCTCTGTGCTCGCCGAGTTTTTCATCTTCATGCCACTGGGACACTCCGCCAACGATCGCATTGCCGATCTTGCGCATTTGGCTGTTTTTTCCGGCATGGGGATTGTGGTGAGCGCGATCGCACAACGCAGTCGCACTTATCAAAATCGACTCTTCGCTGCGAAGCAAGCAGAAGCCTGCAATATCGAGTTGCGCAAGAGCCAGCAAGCTCTCCAGGCGAGCCAGGCGAAGTTGCAAGGCATCATCGACTCCGCTATGGATGCTGTGATTTCACTCGATGATCAGCAACGCATCGTGCTCTTCAATCATGCGGCCGAAAAAGCGTTTCGCTGCCCTGCCTCAGAAGCATTGGGCACGAGCATTGACAGGTTTATCCCCGCATCCGCCCGCCAAGCTCATCGCCGATACATACACCAGTTCGGAGTCGATGGACGGACGCAGCGATCGATGGCCGCACCAGCTACGCTGACCGCCGTTCGAGCGGACGGCACGGAATTCCCGATCGAGGCGACCATCTCGCAGCTCCAGTCGGATGAGCACAAAATCTTCACCGTGATCCTTCGCGACATTACGCTGCGCAAACAAGCTGAGGCACGCCTGCGCCGCTTCTACGACACGAACCTGTTTGCAATTCTTTATTGGCATATCGACGGCGGCATCATCAATGCCAATGATAAGTTCCTGCAGATGACCGGCTATTCTAGCGAAGATCTGCGTGCGGGGCGCTTGAGCTGGACGGCGATGACTCCGCCTGAGTACAAGGATGCAGATGAAGATGCAAGGCGGCAGATTCGGGAGACCGGTATGCATCTGCCTTACGAGAAGCAATTCTTCCGTAAGGATGGAACGCGAGTTTGGGGCCTGATCTCGGCCGTAGCTTGGGAAGACAATCGCGATGAAGGTGTCTCCTTCATTGTCGATATCAATGTGCGCAAGAAGACAGAAGAAGCGCTTCGGGCGAGTGAAGAACGATGGTCTACCACGCTGGCGAGTATCGGCGATGCGGTCATCTCGACCGACGCAAAAGGCCGCGTACAGTTCATGAACGCGGTGGCCGAATCCCTTACGGGCTGGCATCTGGGTGAAGTGCAAGGCAAACCGCTGGAAACGTGCTTCAACATCGTTCAGGAAGGAACAAAGGTTCAGCCAGAAAGTCCGGTTGCAAAGGTCATCCGTGTTGGGCGCGTCGTAGGACTGGCAAACCACACGATGCTGATCCAGCGCGAAGGCAACGCGGTTCCGATAGAGGATTCCGCGGCCCCCATACGCAACCGGGATGGAGTTCTTGTAGGGGTGGTGCTGGTGTTTCATGACGTCACCGAGCAACGCCGTGCGGAAAAGGCGGTGCGCGACAGCGACCGGTTGGCGACCACAGGACGCTTGGCAGCGACCATCGCCCATGAGATTCACAATCCCCTCGATGCAATCTCAGGATTGCTGTACCTGATCAATCAGGATACGCAGGAGAGCACAACCCGGGAATTTGCGACGATGGCGAGCCAGGAATTAGCACGCGTTACGCAAATGACGCAGCAGATGCTGACATTCCAACGTGAAGCAGCCAAGCCAATTCCTGTTCGCATTGGAGACATTCTCTCCAGCGTAGTGGGGCTTTACGATCGTAAGATAAAACACACGCAGATTCGACTCGAACAGCAGTTCGAAGGCGATCACGAGATCCTGGCACTGCCGGGTGAGCTGAGGCAAATGTTTGCCAACTTGGTGGGGAACGCAATAGAAGCAGTTGGGCCAAACCGTGGAACAATCACTCTGCGCGCCCATGCATCGCGCGACTACCGCACGAAGAAGCAGGGCGTGCGAGTGATAGTGGCGGACAATGGTCCGGGAATCCCCACGGACGTTCGCAACAAGATTTTCGAGCCGTTTTTCACTACCAAGGGCGAAAGCGGCACCGGCTTAGGTTTGTGGATCACTGCTGACATTCTGCGCAAGTATGAGGGGACCATGCAACTGCGCAGCAGGACCAACCCTGGGACGAATGGAGTGAAGTCGGGAACTTGCTTCTCCATCTTTATCCCGTTCGAGCATCAGTTGTAGAGTTGAATCTTCGAACTAAGCCAGACTCGCCCGGATTCCGTGAATCAACTGCGAGAGTGGTGCAGTGTCGTTCAACACGCCGGGAATTCCTGCGGCTTCGTCGCATCCCGAGCATCCTAAACATTTCATGATCAGGACTGAGTCTGGACGAAGTGTCGTGACTTCGTTCGCAATGTTTTCACGCTCCTGGTCAGACCAGGAATTCCTGCACACAATAACGCCTTTGACGTCGATTGACCGCAGCACCACCTCGACCATAGGGAGGCTGGTCGCCGCGACCAGTTCAATTCCATTCATGTGAAGCTGCGATTGGGTGGCGCACAACTGTGCGGTCCGCTTTGTAATGGCGAGTACCTTTGTCTGTCCGGGAACCATCATCTATTTATATTTACATTTTCGCCTGTGATGCACCTTTTCGCCAGAGGGGAAAGTCCCTACTCACGTCGAAATTCATCTGAATCGTCCGAAATCTGCGTCCCCGATGTGAAGTCGGCTCAGCGCTGTGCACTCAAGCGCAATTCTGTTCACCTCGAGCCGATTTGCCATCAAAATGGATACATGAAACGTTCCGGGACCGCCGATCTGCCTTTGCATGGAGGCCGGGTACCAGCGTGGCTGGGTGAGCGCATGACGAAGCTCGGCACGCTAATCATCGAGCACATCGTCGCGGCATACGGACCATCAGAAGTGCTCACGCGGATGAGCGATCCATTCTGGTTTCAGGCGCTTGGCTGCGTGATGGGCATGGATTGGCACTCGTCGGGCATAACGACCTCGGTGATGGGCGCGCTCAAGCGTGGACTGAACCCGCGCACTGCTGATATCGGGCTCTTCGTGTGTGGAGGGCGCGGCCGCCACTCCCGCCGAACACCTGACGAGCTGCGAGCATACTCGGAAGGCACAGGATTGGACGGCAACGCTCTTGCACGAACCAGTCGCCTGACGGCGCGCATCGATAACAACGCAATCGCCGATGGATTCCAGCTTTACCTGCATTCATTCGTGATCAGTAAGAGCGGCGAGTGGGCGGTAATTCAACAAGGGATGAATCCCGAGACGCATCTTGCACGCCGATACCATTGGCATTCCTCGGAGGTGCGCGATTTCACTTCCAACCCGCATACGGCCATTCTGGGACAGCCACAAGGGATCATTCTGAACCTGGTGGATGCGCGCGCCGATCAGGCACAGAAAGCGCTGCTCGAGATCGTGAAGGAACCTGTGGATGCATCGCTGGCGGAGGTTCGAAAGCTTACAATGCCTGCGCACCATGAGGTTCGCGCTGAAGACGTGGACCTGAAGCGGCTGGGAGCGGTGCTGGCTGTCGCACATGAGCAGGAGTTGCGTGACTTCGCTTCCCTATTGCTGACCCCGGGACTTGGGCCTCGAACATTGCAATCTTTGGCACTCGTTGCCGAGGTCATGCACGGTGCGCCAAGCCGCTTTTCGGATCCGGCTCGGTTCTCGTTTGCCCACGGCGGTAAAGATGGACATCCATTCCCGGTACCGCTGAAAACCTACGATGAATCCATCTCCGTCCTGAGAGGAGCGCTCGACAAGATTCGGGTTGACTACTCCGAGAAGCGCGATGGTTTTCGCCGTCTTGACCGCTTGACCCGCGCAGTGGAAGAACAACGTCAGCCTCTGGCGGATTTTGCTGCTGCAGTTGCGCACGAACGGGAGATCTCAGCCTCTCTGGATGGGCGCACGGTGTTTGATCGCGATTCCAAGCGAGTCAAGAAATCGCAGGCTCCGCCTTCGGGACAGCTTTCGCTGTTTTGACCTCGCCCCGCGCACAAGCGATTGTGAAAGATGCGTTCGGCAAGTTAAAGTTGCAACGTGATCATCAATCTCGCAAGGCGCGCGCACAATCACAACTGGGAGCTTGACCCGATTACGCGGTCGCTCCTCGACACCGATTTCTACAAGCTGCTGATGTTGCAGTTCATCTGGAAGCGTTTCCCAAAGACGCACGCCACGTTTGTTCTCAGCAGCCGGCCGGCGACTGTTCGTCTCGCTGAATTGATTGATGTCGATGAATTGCGCGAGCAACTGGAACACACGAAGAGACTCCGCTTTCATAAGTCTGAACTGATCTGGCTGGCGGGCAACACATTCTACGGTAAACGCGGCATCTTTGAGCCGGACTTTCTGGAATGGCTAGCTGAGGACTTTCGACTCTCGGACTACGAACTGTCAGTCAAAGACGGCCACCTTACACTCGCGTTCCGCGGTTCATGGACGTCGACTACAATGTGGGAAATCTATGCTCTCTCTGCCGTTAGCGAGTTGCGAACGCGTGCAAGCCTGAAACGTCTAAGCGAGTTCGAGCTCGACATTCTGTATGCGCGTGCGAAGACGAAGCTTTGGGAGAAGATGGCGCGACTGCGGGGAGTTCCAGGGCTGCGACTGAGCGATTTCGGAACGCGCCGCCGCCATAGCTTTTTGTGGCAGGAGTATGTCGTCAAGGCAATGGCGGACGTGCTGGGCAGCAGCTTCAGCGGGACCTCCAATACATATCTCGCTTACAAACACGATCTCGAAGCGATTGGCACCAATGCGCATGAGTTGCCAATGGCTCTCGCGGCACTCGCCAGCAATGATGAGGAGTTGAAGGCTTCGCAATACAAGCTGCTCGACTTGTGGCAGCAGACATACCAAGGCGAGTTGCTCATTATGCTGCCCGACACGTATGGCACCACGCAGTTTCTGCGCGACGCCCCCGATTGGGTAGCGGATTGGACAGGCCAACGAGCAGATAGCAAGGATCCATTCCTCGCGGGAGACGAATATATCCAGTGGCTTCAGTCACGCGGCCGCGATCCTCGTGAAAAGCTGTTTATCGCCTCCGACGCCTTAGACGTACAGCAGATCCTGAGCCTTCATGCATACTTCGCTGGCACACTTCGCAACGGCGCGTTGCCAGGGGATTTCACCAGCGCAGCAGATTTTGATAACGAGAAAAAATGGGTTCCGGATCGCCGCATCCGTTTTAGCTCGGGCTGGGGCACTCTGCTCACAAATGACTTTCGTGGCTGCAATCCTCGAGGCGACGATGGGTTCAACCCGGTTGGGCTGGTCTGCAAGCTCCATGATGCGGAGGGACGTCCAGCAGTAAAGCTGTCGGATAACTTCCAAAAAGCGTTGGGCACGCCGAAGGAAGTCGAACGGTACCAACGAGTATTCGGCCTGGCGGGAGTTGCTCATGTCCCCGTCGTTGTCTAGAAGCTGATTTTCAGTTTTCTGGCTCATCGGCGTGCATCTGTAACCAGTGCGTGCACTGCGCTAGTCGCAGGCGCGACACGAGGTGAAGTCGATGAGCTTGCAAACCCAACTGACAAAGCGTCTCGCGGTTCAATACCCCATCATCCAGGCACCACTTGCGGGAGGCGGTGATACTCCTGCGTTGGTGGCAGCCGTTGCAAACGCCGGAGGTATCGGATTCATCGGAGCCGCATACCTCACGCCAGAACAGATTGCCAGCACTGCCGCAGCCGTTCGAGAACGAACATCGCGTCCATTCGGCATCGGCCTGTTTGCGCCGCAGAACACTCCTTCGGCAACGATTCCAAAGACGATGCTGGATCGCGTTACACCGTATTTCGCAGAGGTGGGGCTCCCCCCTCCCGAACAGCCGAAAGTTCCGGAAGACGCTTTCGAGCAGCAGTTTGCTGCGGCCCTCGATAGCGGCGCCGCGAGTTTCAGCTTCACCTTCGGAATGCTTCCCGCGAACGCCGTCGATGCCATTAAGGTGCGGGGAATGTTTCTGATTGGTACGGCAACGACCGTGGATGAAGCGCTCGCGCTCGAACGCTCAGGCGTAGATGCGATCGTTACTCAGGGGTACGAGGCGGGAGGTCATCGCGGCACATTCGCAGGCGATTTCTCCCAAGCGATGATCGGCGGAATTTCGCTAGTGCCGCAGGTGGTAGATGCAGTGCGGGTTCCGGTGATTGCTTCCGGCGGGATTATGGATGGGCGGGGGATTGTCGCGGCTCTTGCGCTTGGAGCTTCGGCCGTGCAGATGGGAACCGCGTTTCTTACCTGTGATGAAGCTGGCGTTCCCGAAGCTTACAAAGAAGTCTTGTTGCGCACGCACGAAGACCAGACACGGGTGACACGAGCATTCTCCGGGCGTCCCGCCCGCGGAGTAGTAAACCAGTTCATGAGCGAGGTGGATGCAATGGGCGACTCACAAATCGCACCCTTCCCTATGCAGAATGCGTTGACCCGCCCGCTTCGCACCGCAGCGGCCAAACAAGGCCGCGCAGAATTCCTGTCGCTCTGGGCAGGTCAGGGGGTTCGCATGGCACGTCGCCAATCCGCATCAGAACTGATTGAGAAGCTTGTTCGCGAGTGTGAGACAACGATGACGAAACTGCAAACCAACTTCAGTCCGGTACACGCGTAAAGAGCAAAGCGGCCCATTCAATCCGAATGGGCCTATCACCGCGTTATTGCTACGCGGCTTGCGCTTGCTTCACTTGTCCTTCCAAGGCATCCCACTCCGCAGAACTCAACTTCAGCTTTGCTGCACCCATGTTTTCTTCAAGGTGCTTCACCGACGAAGTCCCCGGAATGGGCAGCATCACCCTCGAGCGAT
Source organism: Koromonas humicola (assembly GCF_059726255.1). NCBI lineage: Bacteria > Pseudomonadati > Acidobacteriota > Terriglobia > Terriglobales > Koromonadaceae > Koromonas > Koromonas humicola. The sequence goes on along the minus strand of NZ_AP040873.1, from coordinate 970,927 downwards.
GGAGCAGCCACGCCAGCGCCAGTTGAGCGACAGTGGCATTGTGCTTCTTGGCTGCCGAGTCCAGCACTCCACCCGGACGCGCGAGTTTTCCAGCGGCAACCGGGAACCACGGAATGAATGCGATATCGTTCTTCTCGCAATACTGCAGCACGTCTTCATGCTGACGATCGCCAATGTTGTACATGTTCTGCACGCTCACAACTTCGATCACTTTCCGCGCGGACTCGATCTCAGCGGGCTTCACTTCGGAGAGTCCTATATGGCGAAGCTTGCCCTCATCCTGCAATTTCTTCAGCTCGCCGAACTGCTCCGCTGCGGGAACCTTGGGATCGATGCGATGAAGTTGATACAGATCGATGCGATCAATTCGCAACCGGCGCAGGCTCATTTCGAGGCACTGCCTTAAGTACTCCGGCCGCCCAACAGGATGCCATTTGTTCGGGCCTGAGCGTGTCAGTCCTCCCTTTGTGGCAATCACCAGACCCTTGTCGTAGGGGAACAGAGTTTCGCCGATGAGGCGCTCACTCACCTCTGGCCCGTACGAGTCGGCAGTGTCGATGAAGTTCACGCCCAACTCGATAGCGCGCTTGAGAACTCGCTTCGCTTCAGCCGGGTCCTTGGGCTCGCCCCAAATGCCTTCGCCGGTCAGGCGCATAGCGCCAAACCCCAACCGGTTGACGGTTAGATCCCCGCCAATCGAAATCGTATCGCCTGCGTTTACGCTTTCAGTAGCCATACCGATGAGATTGCAATGAGCCGCGATTGGACAGAAAAAGATGTGGAGCCCTGCCCAACTCCGATTCCAAATTTCGGAAAAGGAAAAGCCCGCGAGGTTTCGCGGGCTCCTGCGATCAGGGTGACTCTTAGTTCTGGAACCCGGGCAGGTCCATGCGTTTGGCAATGTGATCCTTGATCCAGTGCGCGTCCCACCATTCTTTTGGATCGATCTGCACGCCATCCAACTGCATAGCAAAGTGGATGTGGTCGCCACCCGCCATTCCAGTCATGCCGCTGAATCCCATCACCTGTCCGCGTTTCAATGTGTCGCCTTCGTGAACCGTGATCTGGCTCATGTGGCCGTAGATTGTCTGCAGTCCATAGCCGTGATCAACAACAACGCAATTTCCATAAATCCCGAGTGGAGCGGCGTACACCACGACCCCGTCGTTAGATGACTCGACACCTACATGCTGAGTCACTGCGAGATCGTAGCCAAGGTGAACCTGCTGGTCGATCTTCTGCCCCTTGTAGATGTAATTACGAACATCGGCAAACGTCGCTTCAGAAGAGGAATGCGACTGGCGCTGGAAGGGCTGCGAGAACAGGAAGTGATCGGCGGTCTTGAAACGCAGATCTGAAAGCGTCTTGTTATTAGAGCGACGCATCTCGTTGTTGATCTTCACGAAGCGCGCAACCGGATCACCCGATCCGCTCGGGTCGAGTTCATTGACTACTTTCTGAATAAACTGATCACTGATCTGCAGTTCGTGAACAGTGTAGTGAGGCTGCTCCTTTTTGGGGAACTGGATGACCATGGGGCCGGTTGCATCGGTTCCCGTGCCATTTGAAGCATACACAACAGGAACAGTGGTGCCAGGCATATTCCAAGCAAACGCAAACAGCGAGAACGTTCCCGGCTTGCCGCCCGGCATCGGCCAGGAGCGGAACGTCTGATCGCCAACGCGAACTCCCGCCTCCGTGTAAGTACCCGAAACGTTGAAGGTGACCATTTCGGCCATGCCTTGATACAGGTAGTGCTGTTCTGAGTCTGCGGTGACCATGGGAGCCCGAGTAATCACCATCACATCGCGTTCCACGCGCGTCGTTTTGCGCATGAAGTCATTCGACGTGGCCTCGACGACCAGCTTCGCTTTGCCGTCCTTCAACTGCGGAGTGCTGTTCACTCCGGTCACGAAGCTCCACGTGCTGTCCTTCAGCTTTGAAGGCTGCCCGGCTTCCCACACGCGATATTGCGAGCCGTTTTGCTCGACGTATGCGGCGAGCTTACGGATGCCACGACGGTCGCGGACATGAACTGATACAGGCGTAGACAGACCAATTGTGCTGATCGGATTTGGGAGTTCCACAACGGGCGTTGCGGAGCGTCCAATCAAATACGCAAACGGCAACACGATGATCAAAACGATGCTGGCGAAGAAAATTACCTTTTTCACGAGAGCATTGTAGCTCCCGTAAGATGCTGGATTCGATCAGGGGTAGAACCTAAAAGAGCTTCTCATCTGCCTCGCACCTTACCTGAGTGTGGTTAAGTACTTCAGCAACTTTCCCCGCCTCCAAGCCGACTATCTGTTGCGAATGTGCGAGTTGCAGCATTCGCGAAACCTCGCGCATAAGGAAACCCTTTGTCCTCAGTTGCCAATCCTAAGGTTCCGGCGTGCGGAACATTTTGCGGTAATGAGTTCAGCGCGAGATGTGACTAAGCAAACGCTGCAAGCTGAAGAGGGCAGGACTGACAAAGGACCGTCGGGCTCATGAATTCCACTTCGGCGTCGTGTTAAGGAATGGAAAACAATATGGCGACGGAACGTCTTGCAAATCGTTGGGGTATTGCGGTGGCAGCGGTCATCATGCAGCTATGCCTCGGTGCAGTGTACGGTTGGAGCGTCTTCGTAAAACCGCTCATCAATTCCGCACACTGGACACTCACGCAAGTCTCCCTGACGTTCACTCTCGCTATAGTGTTTCTGGGCGTGGGCACCGTAATCGGAGGTCTCTGGCAAGATCGCGTTGGTCCGAGGATTGTTGCAAGCGTTGCTGGCGTGCTGTACGGCTTGGGATATCTCATTGCCTCGATGGCTGCGGCTCGAAACTCGCTCATAGGCTTGTACCTCGGGTACGGCGTTGTGTCAGGAATCGGCATGGGGATGGGGTACATCTGCCCGGTCGCGACTCTCGTGAAATGGTTCCCGGACATGCGCGGATTGATGACGGGTGTCGCTGTTTGCGGCTACGGAGCGGGCGCGCTCGTGATGAGTCCAATAGCAGCTCGCGAGATTGCTGCCCGTGGCGTTCCTTCAACATTCATGATGCTCGGCATCGTGTACCTGGTCGTCGTCGTGGTCACCGCACAGTTCTACGTCAACCCGCCACAAGGCTGGCGTCCTGCGGGATGGGAGCCTCGCTCGGCCGTATCCAAACAAGCGTCGACCTACGACTTCACCGTGAAAGAAGCAATGTCGACGCCGCAGTTCTGGCTGCTCTGGTTCATGTTGTTCCTCAACGTCTCGGCCGGAATCATGATCATCAGCCAGGCGTCACCAATGGCGCAGCAACTCGTGGGCCTGACACCGGTCGCCGCAGCGGGAATCGTGGGCGTCATCTCGATCTTCAATGGATTGGGGCGTGTGTTCTGGGCTGCCGTATCCGATTATCTTGGCCGAGCACGTGTGTACTTCCTCCTTTACCTTATCCAGGTAGGAGTCTTCTTTGCTCTGCCGCACCTGCACTCAGCTACTCTGTTTACAATTGCGGTCGCAACCGTGGGCCTCTGCTATGGAGGCGGATTCGGCACAATGCCATCGTTCACCGCCGACTTCTTTGGCCCCAAGTACATGGGTGGAATCTATGGATGGATCCTGCTCGCGTGGGGCGCGGGAGCAGTTCCCTCCCCCATCCTGATCGCACGCGTGCGGCAAACGACTGGAAACTACCAGACTGCAATCTACATAATCGCAGTGGTAATGATCTGCTCACTGGTGCTACCACTCATCGCAAAGCGCCCGAGAGTGGATACAGGAAAGACTGTTCCGTTCCCCAAACGTTCGGCGGCTTAGACCAGCGTTTCTGAGCGGCTTGCGGGGTCAAGCCACGAAGTCAGGCCGCGCATCTCGTCTTGCCGCCTCTTGCGTCCGGTCCCGAGTCTTGAAGTCGCTCAACGCGAATTCAATGAACTCTGACATCCTGGACTTGAATATCTCCGTCGAGAATTGCAGCGCATGCTGGCGAATCGTATCCGGCGAGAATTGGTCCTCGATATTCTCAAAATGAAGAATGGCCTCGGCCAGAGATTCTGCTGACTGTTCGCGGAAAAAGAGGCCAGTTGGATTCTCGATGGCAACTTCCCCTGGACGAATTCCTCGTACAGTTTCGAGTACGCCCCCGGAGCCATAGGCGATAACCGGACGACCAAAACTCTGCGCTTCGACCGGAACGATACCGAAATCCTCTTCTCCCGGAAACAACAGCGCACGGCATCCAGCGAGATTCTCGTGCAGTTCTTCGTCGCTCACCTTGCCAAGAAACTCAATGGTAGGTCCGGCCATCCTTCGCACGTCTTTATAGCGCGGACCTCCGCCTATAACTCTCAGATGGCGACCAAGTCGGGTACATGCCTGTACGGCCAGATCAAAACGCTTGTAATCGACCATGCGCCCGACAACCAAGTAGTACTCACCGGGTTTGTCGGTGATCCATGCATTCTCGGTGTCGACCGGGGGATGAATAACCGTGCTCTCCCGACGGTAGTATTTGCGAATGCGAGAGGAGATGAATTGAGAATTAGCGATGAAATAATCCACGCGTGCGGCACTCGCCACATCCCATATGCGCATGTAGTGGGCGGTCAACGAGAAGATCGTCCCTACGAGCCATCCCATACCACGCTTGTACTCGGAATACATGTCCCAGATGTACCGCATTGGGGTGTGACAGTAGCAGATGTGGCAGGTCTCGGAAGAGGTGATCACACCCTTCGCAGGGCCAGATTCCGAACTAATCACAAGGTCGTAACCACTCAGGTCAAACTGTTCCAACGCCAACGGTTGCAGAAACAAAAAGTGGCGATGAAATTTCGTCGCGCCGGGAATCCACCCCAAGAACGAGGTGTGCAGATTTCGCTTCCGCAATGCAGGTGTCAGCGTGTCGCCATCAGCGACAAGTGTGAAAAGATCGGCTTGCGGAAACATCTCCGCTAATGCCTCTACGACCTTCTCACCTCCACCTCGGGAGACAAACCAGTAATGGACGATCGCGACGCGAAGGCCAGAAAATGGGTCCGCTGCATTTGAAGTGGGAAGCAAGGATCTCACCTTTCGCGATGAATCATAACAAGCGAGATAATCAGAAATGCGCGACGAGCCAAGACTATCGCCTTATACTACGATGTCAACTCTCAATGTTCTATATGCTTGCGCGATAGGAAGAAAAAACCAATGAAGGCGGAAGGATGCAAGATGATGGCAGCTAGGGAACGCGTTCCTGAATGTTCAGTGCTCCCGGTTGCAATATTTCGCATCAAAGTTACTGAACGCTACATCGAGTGCCAGTCGGAGGCCCCCCGCACTCCACGCGGCCCACGCAGAAAGCTCGGATGATCAGTGACAAACTAATCTTCCTGGGATTGAAACCCTTCAACACCCGTACCGCCGAGGGACGTTCCCGCGAACGCTACCGGCGCATTGCCCTGACTACGGTTACATCTATTTCGGCCAAAGCCATTTTGCTTTTGACCATGATCATTTCCGTCCCGCTCACAATTCATTACCTTGGAACCGAGCGGTATGCGCTTTGGATGGTCATCAGTTCCAGCGTAGCCATGCTCACGTTCAGTGATCTCGGAATTGGCAACGGTCTCCTGAATGCCATTGCCGAATCCCACGGAAAAGGCGATGAGCATGCGGCGCGAAGCTATGTATCCAGCGCATTCTTTATGCTGTCTGGAATAGCTCTGTTAGTTTCAGTGGCTCTATTGGCTGGATATCATGCTGTACCGTGGGCTCGCCTTTACAACGTCACTTCTGGACTTGCAGTCAGCGAGTCCGGTCCCGCGACTGCCGTTTTCATCATGTGTTTCGCGGCTGGTCTGCCATTGGGAATCGTGCAACGCGTTCAGACTGGCTACCAGGATGGATTCACCAATAATCTTTGGACTGCCGTCGGCAGCCTCATGGGGCTCGCTGGGCTGTTGTTAGCGGTGCACTTCCGGGCCGGCCTCCCTTGGCTCGTGCTTTCAATCACTGGCGCACCGCTCCTCGCTACCTTGCTCAATGCCGTTTTCCTGTTCGGCGTTCAGCGTCCAGCACTTCGCCCACGTTTGTCCGAAGTAAGCAAAAAACAAATCAAGCAGTTGCTCCACTATGGGATGTACTTCTTTATCTTGCAAACGTGCGTTGTGGTCTCAACGAGCGCCGACAATCTAATCATCTCGCAATTGTTAGGTCCCTCCGCGGTATCTACCTATGCCGTTACGATGAGGATGTTCACCGTAATTCCGGGAGTGCTGGTTATGATGCTCATGCCATTGTGGCCGGCATATGGAGAATCAATTGCCCGCGGAGAGATATCCTGGGCACGACGTGCTCTGGTGCGTTCCTTGAAGCTCATTCTTGCAGTAACGGCTTCCTCGGGAGTGTTTCTCGTCCTATTCGGCCCTTGGATATTGCACATCTGGGTGGGGAAGAGCTTTAACGCGTCAATATCTCTACTGGCCAGCATGGCTCTGTGGGCAATGCTAAGTACCGGTGCCGGCGCGATCTCGGTTTTCCTTAATGGGGCGAACAGAATGCGCGTCCAGGTTATCTGTGCTTTGGGAGTGTGTGGTCTCTCGCTGCTGCTGAAATTCGTGCTGACTCCGCGCTTCAACCTTGCCGCCATTATGTGGAGCACCGATATCGCCTATGCTTTATTCGTTTGTGCACCAGCAATGTTCCTGCCTAGGCTGCTGTCTGCCTTGCAGACCGAATCCGACGAGAAAAGAACAAGATCTTCTCAAGCATTGGTTGTGCAAGATGCAACAAGTATGTGACGGAAAGACGGCACCATGTCCAGACCTAACGTCGTTCGGAATCTGACTAAGTATCTCTTTCACCGCAGCATCCATCTCGCACCAAGGTCGCACGCGCCGTATGCCACCCACTTACCTGTACTATGCGGTCTGGGAGCCATAGTTGAACCGGCGCGTATCATCGAACTAGGTTCCGGGCTGGTGAGCACTCCTGCATTCCAGAACCGCGATGCGTTCCCCCGAATGACATCGTTGTTGTCTTTTGAGAACGATTGCAAATGGCACGAGAGCGTTCTCAACCATATTGGCAATGACGACCGAGTCGTGCTCACGCTGATAGATGGAGCAATTGAATCTGTGATTCCTGAAATCGCATTCGCAGAGTCTGACTTGGTTTTTGTGGATGACTCGCCCACGGGCGATCAACGAGCTGGAACGATTGCCCAAATTGCCTCATTGCGCTTGCATCGACTTCCCATCGTCATCCATGATTTTGACCTCTGGAAGATCAGGAGGAGCGCTCAAGGTTTCGATCACATATTCTGCATGGATGCGCTGAACCCGCAGACTGGGGTCGTATGGAACGGCGACTGGGCAGGCGCGAAGGCCCTCAACTCGGTGAATCGCCTCATAAAGGAGCATCACCGCTCCATCGCGGAGAATAATCCGTCAGCATGGGCCAAGCTCTTTCGAAACAGTGAATGTGTTCGCAATTACCGTCTGGGAAAATACTAACTACCAAGGCAGGTGCTCGCCTCGCAATTATCCGAGGCATCGCCGGGAGGGCAAATGAGCGTAATTGGATCGGCGAAACGTTTTGTGAAATCCTGTGCCCAGAGGTTCGGATATAACATCGTGTCCGGCTCAGAAGAGGCTCGAATGGCAGCCCTTCTTCACCTTCACTCCATCGATCTAGTGATCGATGTTGGCGCCAACGCGGGATTTTTTGGGAGCTGGCTACGTGGGCTAGGTTATCGCGGAGAAATCATCTCTTTCGAACCCTTAAGCTCCCCCCACGCAGAACTTTCACGCATAGCTGAAAGCGATAGCCGATGGACTGTGGCTCCAAGAATCGCCCTAGGCCCACGCGTCGGAGAAGTGGAGATGCACGTCGCAGGCAACAGCTTTTCCAGTTCGATTCTGCCCATGACAGATGCTCACAGAAACGCCGCGCCCGAGTCCGTGTACATTCGAACGGAGCGGGTTCCAATGGGCCGCTTGGACGACCAGGTGCAATCATTCATTGGGTCCCATCGTGCTCTACTCAAGATCGATGTTCAGGGCTACGAGCGCGATGTTCTAGAAGGAGCCTCCAGGGTGCTAGAAGATATCCAATGCTTGCATCTGGAACTGTCACTAACTCCACTCTACGAGGGGCAACCGCTCATGCAAGACATGGTGGAATACTTAGCCGCACGCCATTTTGAGCTATGGAATCTAGAGCCTGGATTTCGCGATTCCTCTGGGCGACTTCTTCAGGCGGATGGCGTTTTTGTTCGCTCTCGCGACAACCACTCTAATGCTAGGAACGCCAGCATTCAGGAAGGAGCACATCTCTTCTAAGTGGCGAATTGGGCGCGTCCAGTGGGTTTGGAAATGTGCGAACTGGTTTGCCAACACCCATGCGGTTCTTATTTACAAAAGTGAATTCCATAAGTCTCGGGACTTCAATTCCTGCCCGTTTGACAGTTCCATAAAAATTGTTGGGATGGATGTGAACAACGCGGAATGACGCCAACAATTTTTCGAAACACGACGACAGGATTCCAAAATCTATCGGATCAAAAAGCCTTTCCAGCGAGTGAAACTCGATCACCATGATTCTAAACTGACGTAGCAACTCATCCGGAGTACTCAGAACTACCTGATATTCGCCGCCTTCGATGTCCATCTGCAAGATAAGATCGCCGGTGTAGTTCTTTAAGTATTTATTCTTCCACGAAGAAAGCGTAAAGAACCGCTCATTGTCCATTGCCCCCAGGTACTTCTTATCAAACGTAAATTCTGGCCGCATCGTCGGAGGAGACTCGACTGAATAGTCTGCGAGAAACGACCTGATCCCGCGGTCCGCCAACTGGCTCTCAAAATCGCAGATCGTATTCACTCCAGGAGAAAAGCAAAATTCAATCCCTTCAAGGTCGTCAGGGATGAGATAACCTCCATCCCCCGTCCCTCCTATCCGGATCAATGGCATATCGAGCTGCTGGGGTGTCAGTTTCCGAATAAGGTCAAGCACATCTCTCGGGTCTGTTTGTCGCGTCACATTGAGCCCCGGTGTGACAATCCCGAATCTCCACACTTCCTCAGCCCACACGAAGGGCCTTAGATTTTTGATTCTTCTTAGCTGGTGACGAAGGCTCCGAGATTTTGCTTCCCTCATCCGATCTGGTTACCTCCATACGTGAGATGCAAAGGTGAAAGATGTGATGTTTAGCCGCACTCAGGACTGCGTGTAATGCGCCCGAACGTCGTCGAGAATCTGCTCAACCCGTGTCTTCCACGTACCCACCTCCAGAAGGCACTGATAATTACGGTCAACAAAGTCTTGATATGACCCAATGTCGCTTAGGACAGACTGAATCTGTTCGACCTCGAATCCTTCCTGCACCTCGATGACGGGGTTGTAGCCGAACAGATCCTTCAGTTCTTCTGGAGCGTGGCCCACAATAAGACACCGTGATGCAATTGACTCAAAATACCTGTGTGTTACTGTCTCAACATTCCCTGACCGCTCTGGATGTGTTTGCGAGCACGGAAAACAAATCGATATCTTGCTCCGTCCTAAACCATCGATAAAGCGGTTCCTGTCCGGAAATATAATTTGTCCCTTCACGCGCTCATAAAGGTGCAACCTGTTCGCTTCGGCTAGCGGCTTCACAACTTGATTGTGGAACCGGTCGTTCTTCCTTCCCAACTCCAATACATCTATGTCCCTCTCGCACAGCGCCAGACGGGGCTTGTACTCGCTCGGATCTGTAGCCTCTGGAAGCCACACCGACTTCATTTGCGGAAGTGCAAACGCAAAGTACTGCGCGGATTGCCGCGCCGAAAAGAATGCAAATCGAACGCGGTGTCTCATGAAGAAAGCTGTCCAGCGTTCGTAGTGCATGGGCCAACAGTCAAAACAGTAAGGAATAATCTCGTTCCAATAAGCAAAAGGCCAAGTCCTGTGTTCCGAAAGCGCCATCATGCCCACAAATACAGGGCCGACGCGTGAGCGCCACAGGTTGCGCACTAAGCCCAGCCTAGATGCGATCTTCGTGATAACAATTTCTGCCTTGCTCTGGCGATTGAATATGGATTGCACACCGGCCTGCTCCATTGCACGATCAAGGGACAGAAGCGGATAAAACATTACTGCCGTGCCTTCTGGAGTCCTCAAGAATCGAAGCTGACATTCGTCCACACTCCGTTCCTTTGAGTCGAACGTCGGATGCAAACCGGCATTTGTTCTGGTCGATTCCACTGAGTCTCAATGCAAGCAAATCTCGTTGGGACTAGCGAGAGAAGTAAGCGCTAATCATGCCTTGGCCGTGTGCCCACAATTGCGAGGCTCTGGTGCGATTTCCGAAAACGGCGTGCCCCGCTGCTCTTGTGAAGTCAAAGACAACGAATGCATAGAACAAAAACGGATTCGAATGTTTGGAAAGTACCCGTCCGAAGCCACCGCCATACTTCCGCGCTCTCTGTACGTCCACAAATCCATTCCTAAGCGGGTGGCCAACACAGAATGTGGAATTGAACCGGCCACGAATCCCATGCGCCATCAGGACCAGTAGAAAGTCTGTGTCCTCTCCACATCCAAATGTAGTACCTGAACCAGGACCAATCCGTTCGTCAAAACGTAATGGGATTGTCACCTCCGGACGCCGTACGAAGTAACAAAATGTGGCCGAGGTGCGAAAGATGTTGATCCATTTCAAATCGCACTCTGCCTGCCACCACGGATTTGAACTGATCCGCCCCATCTCATCTCTACAACCCAAGCTTAAAATGCCATATTCTTCGTGTTGCCTGAACCAACTGTCTACGTTCTTCAAGGTGTCGGGCTGGTACCAGCAATCGTCATCAGGAAAAGCAAGAATCTCTCCACTGCTTTCCGCGATGCCCACATTCCTAGCATGCGAAACACCCGGCGGGCAACGGAGATACTTCAACTGAATCGGCGTCGATTCACTTTGATCTCCAATCCTTTCAGTCCATCGTTTCAGTAACGGACAAAGGCGATCGTCGGAATTCTGATCAACAACGATCAACTCGAAATCGCGCATTTCCTGATTCGCAAGGCTCTCCAAAAGGAGAGAGAGTTCCTTGGTTCGATCGACCGTCGCAACAATAAGGCTAAAGCGAGGCATAGCGACTCTCTAACCCACTCTCTTTTTCTTTACGTTCAAACCGACTCTGAGGCAAGTGCCGGAATCGGATCTGACCCCGACATTTCAGGCCAAGCTGTTGATATTGCCATGCCGATAATCAGCCAAAAGTTACCAAATGCTAATGGGAATCCGCCGAGGGTACACAAGCAGAGATACACCGAAAGTCCCAGAAACCAAGCCGTGCGTGAAAGGCTGGCTGAGAATATGAGTGGTTCCAAAGCTCGCCAGTTTTCGCGCAGGATGCAATACATCGCACCAAGGAAAGTGACTGCCCCAATTATGCCAACATTCGACAACAACTTCACGAGCAGATCATGAGACGTAGCACTGCCCCAACCAATCCCTAGAATCGGATATTTCTGAAAGTAGCCGAAGGCAAGTGCAACAGTCATCGCGCGCTCTAGTCCGGAGCCTGAGGCTGCTTTAGCGAGTAAAGACGAATTCAAAACGTTTCCGACAATTGAGATTGAGAATACAGCCACAGCGATCGCTATTCCCGCCAGCACCGTCATAATTATCGAAAGTTTCATCGCTCTCGCCGCAGACATAGTTTGCGTACGCACAAGAACAGGCACGAGCAACATGCCCAGCAGCGCCATCCCCAAGTACGCACTTGAGGATGTACTAAGGATCAATAGCACAACGAAGAACACCGAACAAAGGCGGTCGATTGATATAGAGAAAACCGATCCTCTTTCAAGCCAGGCTGGTATCGTGAGTGGTAGCAAGGTAACTAGACTTTGGGCAAATACCGAAGGCTCAACGGCAGCGGAGCTAATTCTTCCCACTCCATCAAGCGTCTCCAGGAATCCCTTTCCTGATGCGGAACCGGAGTTATTAAAGATGTAGTCCGGATATTGGATTCCTGTTACGTTGCAAACAAACTGTAAGAGCCCCCACGCTGAAACAAATACAGCCGAAACCAACAAGATCTTCTCGGTCTCGTGCCTATTTTCCTCGCGCAGGTTTGTATGGGCCACCGCAATCGCAATACCGCATCCAAAGAACAGATACAAAAGCTGTGTCACATTGTGCAATGTCAGGAACAGCGGCGCGTCCGCACCTTCGAACAGTGTCGGAGAAGCAATCACAAGGCCACCATTTATGTACAACGGCATTATTAGCGAGACCGCCGCAATAAGGCAAAAGGCGATTAGCCAGCGACAGGGAAGAAGAATCCTCCTATCAATAGATAATGAAAGCGCAGAGGTGTGATCGATCACCAGTCGAACTAGCCAGAGTAAGCCGAAGAACATCCACAACTGCAGGGCCGAACCATTCTCGCCTTCGCCAAAATTTGCAGCGGATGTAGCAGAAAACAAGGTCCAGAACACCCACAAGCGGTACAACCACTTCGTCGATAGAAATAGTCCAGCCAGTCCCACTGGCAACATGATGTACCCGAGTAGCGTCATCGGTCTCTTGTCGAAAGAAAGTAGCTAAAGCCCGGAAGTGGGCACCTCAATCTGATCCAACCCTGGTCTTATTAGCGCTTTGTATGACCGAGTTTTCAGAACTAGGTCGCCATTCGTTTATTGTGACCAGCACGCGACGAACCGAAGGGCGTAGTAGCGAAACAGCCATTTCTGAATAGAACTCAATCTTGGTCCGGAACTTACTCAGCCCCCCGGTTGCAACCTTCGCACGCGCAGTCTCCACCTGAGCCAATCTTGTACTGCCCACGCCTCCTGCCCTCATTAGCGCGGTTACTACGGGCATGTATGCGGTTTTGAGCTCGTGCCGCGCGCGGAGCAGTAACTCATAGTCTGCGACAATCCGGTAAGAAGTGTCATAGGTCCCTAATCGCTGAAACAGACTGCGGCGATGCATGCTTCCCACGTGAGGTGTGCACATCTTCCTGGAGAACTTTCTCCAAGACCAAGCGCACCCCAACGTCCTCTCATATCCCGAAGGATGTACCACTTTCACTTTCGAGCTTAAGTAGTCCGCTTGCGGATATCGCTTCGCGAGGTCCATGTACTCCGAAACTGCATTTTTGAGCAATTGGTCGTCTGCTCCCAGAAAGCAGATCCACTCGCCGCGCGCCTCAACTAGAGCTTTATTCCAGGCGTGATAAATCCCCGAATCCCTCTCGCTGCGCCACAACGCAACTTTGTCGTCGTATTGTTGCAGCACGTTGACAGTTCCATCAGTCGATCCACCATCCATTATGATGTGTTCGATGTATGGATAATCTTGGCACAACACACTTTCAATGCATTCCGCCATGTACTGCTTTCCGTTGTATACAGCCGTGATTACAGTAACGAGAGGGTGGTCTTCGCTGCCCTCAACCGCAATGCCTCTGCATCGGATCCCCCCGCATATGCTCGCGTTTTCGCTCAAATGACTGCTCCTGAGAATCATGATTCAACATTCAATGAACGTTCTACCGTTCACTGCTTGTTTCTGAGCAGTGCGCGTACCGTCAACATCTTGCTGTGCTTCTCTGGGTCAACCATAGCCTCCGACCATCGCTCGGATGCCATAACCCAGAGAATAGCGATTCCGAATGCAAACAAGGTCACTAAGACAACAATTAATGCGCGCGGAGGAAACGATGACTTGTCTGGAGGTACTGCAGCGTCAGCAATCTGAATGACGGCGCCTTGGCGAGCTTCATCGAGTTTAGCCAATTCAAATTGCTTTGCGATCAGTTCGAAGATGGTTTCGTAATACTTCACGTCGCGAAGCTTGCGGAGATACTCCAGTCCAACTTTAGGCGCTCTTCCCTTTGCCACGATGAAATCGGAGCCCGAGTCTTGTCCGGCCAGTTTACTCAGTTGCGCTTGAAGCTCGGCGTACTGCCGCTTCGCGACAATCAACTCCGGATTATCCTCGGTAGCATAGGAACGCATCGCTTGGATCTGGATTTCCTTTGCCACAGCCTGCCCACGCAGCATTGCAGCCGATTCAATCAAGGCTTTTGCCTGACTGTCGATTTGAAGGACCCCCGTCGTTTCCTGGGTCCTCTTCATTGCCTCTTCTGCGTTGGTTAGGTTTTCTCGTGCCTCCAGCAATTGTTGCTGAAAGAATACACGGCGCTGTCCTGCTTCTGTGATTGCCAAGTTAGCCGAGAGCTTTTTGAATTCGTCCACATATCCATTGGCTATATTTGAAGCCATGTTTGGATCGCGGTCTCTCACCGTTATTCGAAGCAGGCCGTCTTTCGCGCCAAGTGCCACGGTCGAATGATTCTCAAATGACTTGCGGGCATCGGACATTTTCTTCTGGCGATACCTTCTCTCCAGATCGAAGCGCTGTATAACGGAGTCTTCAACCGTCCGGCTACGAAACAGAGAAACATACATCTCACCGGAATTCTTAACACCAAGACTGCCGCTTGCAAGCGACGCCAACGCTCCGGCTCCTGCAGCAGAGCTAAGCTGGTTCAATAAGGCCGAACTCATAGAGGAGGGCTGGTTGGGAGGTAAGACTGTCGCCGCAGCCGTGTACTGCCTCGGAATCAACAGAACAGTGACGATGGACAAGAGCGCCGCCCCAACCGTAAATCTGACGATAAAGTTCCGGCGCCTTAAAAGGATAATCAACAGGTCCAGCAGTTGAACATCTTGCGCGGGCGCGGCGTGTCTACCTAGTTCACGACTTTGCTCGCTGATGAATTCCGACTTCATGCTGGATCGTCTCCCGAATTGAAGCTGCAAATGCTTGTCTCAGCCATCATGTCAGTTCGTTAGCCCGTCAGTGAATGAGAGCCAGTTCAGCACCTGTTATCGCCAGTTGTGAAGAGATCTGGCTCCAGTCGCGGAGTCCACGAACCAAGGCTCCCGTGGGGATCTTCGTCGGCACCACAATTTGATCTCCCGGGTACATTCTCAACTGTTCAAATTTGTTTCCCACTAACACGCCGTTGACTGCATTTCGAGCAACCACAGTACCATCCGCCCGCAGTACAAACGCGTGCCGCAGATCCGAGTGTGGTTTGCCTTTCCCTGCCATTCTCAAGTAGTCACCCACTTTCCGATGCGGGTCATAGACAAACGAGCCCGGATTATAGACCATTCCGACCACAGACACTGTAGAGGGGAGATGCGGAATCACAATACGATCGTTGTCCTCCACTGCAATTGCCGGGTATGCGTCTATAGAGTTGGCCGTAGGCTTCAGGGTAAGTACAACACGCCCGGTGGCCCTCGCGTTTCTCACCTGCGCAATCATCGTTTGTTGCGCGTTTTGAGGAGAGGTCATTCCGGCCGCGATCTGGGCCTGCAATATCTCTCCTTCCAGCGTGCGGGCAAGTTCATCAATGCTCTTCTGCTGCTCGAGGCGCGCGGATTCCCTCGTAAACTGAGTACCGTAGATATAGGCGTTCTGCGTCAGACCGCCAGCTCTCCTGACGACGTCCCGGATCAGTTCGCCCTGCTCTACCTTGTAAACTCCGGCACGCACGACTTCACCTTCCAGACGTATGTACCGCGCTCGCACGCTTTGCGGAACAGATACATCAGCCTGAGAAAACACTGTGATGATGTCGTCGGACTGCAATTCCAGATTGTTCGCCGGATCGCCTTCCAGCACAGCCTTGCCCAGGTCGAAAGACAGTAGCCTCACTGACAGATTGACTGGGTCAATTCGCTGGATAATCGCATAGTTCCAATTGATCTCGGGGGACGCACGATGCAGATCCCCGGTCAGCGTCTCCGCGTTCGAACTCCTGACGCCAAACTGCGTCGGCAGAGTTCCCTGGGTTACGTCCAGATCGGCCTGTCCAGAAACTACTCCCGTATTGGTTTGGCTAGTCGCTGGAGTCGTGCCGGGCGGAGCTATCGTCGGCCTTGGCGGCACGCGCACGGGATACTCCGTGCTGCGAGCGTCAGTCATGGCCGCTCGTCCCATCCAGTAGGGCCGGGTTAACAACGTCTGCGCATCGGGAATCAGGTCGCGAACCCGCATCCCTGGCTTCCACGAATACCGTCCGGGATTGGCAACATTGCCACGCAACGTCACGGCATTACTGAATCGTGGAACGATGGACAACACTCTCAGGATGTCGCCATCAGTCAGCTTCAACTCGCGTGATTGGGCATCAAACGGAAACTCCAAGACGGAGCGCTCTGCGTGATTGCTGATCCGTTCGAGCGTGATCTTATTCGTATCGGCCACGGTGCTCATGCCGCCTGCAATCTCGATTGCGTCGGCGACGGTCGAGTCCGACTTAATCTCGTAAATGGCGGGGGTGTTCACCGACCCTGCGACGGCCACCAGTGGACCACTCGGCGGGTAATACAACACGTCGCCCGATTGCAGCCGTACGTCTTTCGACTTGTCACCCCTTACAAGCAGTTCGTAAAAGTCAAAATGAGTGAGAGTCTTGCCATCACGCTGCACTTGCACATCGCGTAGGGAACCCTGGTCCGATGGGCCTCCGGAGGCAAAGATGGCATTGACTAGCGTACCGAGCGAACTGATGGTGTATGTTCCCGGGTATCGCGCCTGTCCGACAACGTAAACCTGAATCGAGCGTATCCGCCCAATGTTCACCGAGAGATCGAAGTCGTGGAAGTACTTTCCGATTTCCGCCTTCAAATCCTTGTTCAGTTCGCTATATCGCAGGCCCGAAACGGAGATCTGCCCCACGCGGGGAATGTAGATCTGCCCGGAGCGATCGACCACGGTGCGGAGGTCCGCATTCAATTGACCCCAGACTCGTATCTGCAACTCATCATCTGGCCCGATGATGTAATCGCTCGGAACCTGCGTTCGGTCTGTAGGGGCAAATGTGCTCGGAGGCTGGGCAAACAGAGACTGTCCAAAGCGCGGGATCGCACGTCCCAAACTATCTGCAACAATTTGCTCAAACTCGTTGTGCGGACGTACTGGGGCTTCCACCCGTCTGCGCTCGGACGGATTCACCGGAGCGACAGTGCGCGTTTCCGGTGTTTCAGGTCGGGCGCCCGTCAGTTGCGGTGGCTGGATAGGCGCAGCTTCTTGTATCCCCTGCTGCCGGCTCGTACCGCCGATCCCATTGCCCGTGTCTTCTGAACTTGCGCCACAGCCAGATAACAGACGCCCACTACTAGCAGCCAACGCGCAATCCGCCTGTGACGGACGGGTGCCGGTGCCTACGCCTGTTTCAACTTGTTGCGCCAGGCAAGAACCTGCAACGGCCACAACCGTCAACAGCAGGAGAAGTTTTCGATGACTTGATGCGTTAGAGCCCGATGATTCACGTCTGCATCCACTCCGAATTCCGAGCATTGTCTCCCCAAACGTAACTGGTTTCTGCAACGGAACTGCCGCCACATACTGCGCAATAACTTAAATAGCGCTTGCTCTACGAAACGGGAACAACTCTGACTCTTCGCGTAAATCACCATCAACTCAGGCAGCCATTCTACTTCCCCTTGTCAAATCGTGGGCTTTGCCTCGCGAGAATGTATTTCGCGGATCACTTCGGCCAAACCGTCCCTCCAGTCCTCGATCCGAAATCCGAACGTGCGTTCGAACTTTTCGTTGCTGAGAACGGAGTTCAGTGGCCTGGGTGCAGGCGTCGGATATTCGCTAGACGGAATTCCCGTAATTGACCTCACCTTGAATGTCTCAGCATTCCGGAGGCCATCAACAATCGCGCGGGCAAATCCGCACCATGAAACGCCGCCCGCGGCTGTAGCGTGATACACGCCAGAAGGAAATTCATTTTCCGACGCTAATCCGAACTGCTGCACGATTCGTGCCGTTGCCCTTGCCAGTTGAATGGAGCTCGTAGGTCCACCCACTTGATCATCGACAATCTTTAGTTCTTCCCTGTCATGCGCCAAGCGCCGTATGGTGAGCAAAAAGTTGTTCCCATTCGCGCCATACACCCAACTCGTGCGCATAACGATCCAGCGTCCACCAACATCCGCTACGGCGCGCTCGCCTACCAACTTGCTCGCTCCGTAAACATTCAGAGGAGCCGGAGTGTCCGATTCCACGTACGCCCCATGCTTGTTGCCATCAAAGACATAATCAGTGGAGTAGTGAATAAACACCGCCCCTAGCTTTCGCGCTTCTTCGGCCAGGATGCCCGGCGCCGTAGAGTTGACTGCATAGCAAAGATCGCGATGCGACTCCGCATCGTTGACCGCCGTATATGCGGCCGGGTTCACAATGACCGAAGGACGAACCTCGGCCACACATTTCCTGATCGCAGCGGCGGAGGAGAGGTCGCATTCCTTACGACCAACTGCGACCACCTCGCCCTGCTGCCTCAATACTGGGATTAGATCCGTTCCGAGCTGTCCAGTAGCTCCCGTTATCAAAATTCGCAAGTTTCAGTCCTATTCAAATACTTCAGCGTCGTGGAGCGGCACTCCAGCGCGGTCTTTCTTGGAAAGCAATGGCTCGCCACTCAGCGGCCACTCAATCTTTAGTTCAGGATCGTTCCACAGGATTGAGCGTTCGCTCGACGGCATGTAGAAATCCGTCGCCTTGTATAACACGTCAGCCGAGTCCGAAGTTACGACAAAGCCGTGCGCGAAGCCCTCGGGGATCCAAAAAACCCGCTTATTCTCTGCCGACAGTTCCTCGGCCACCCACTGTCCGAAAGTCGGCGAACTGCGGCGAATGTCGAGCGCGACATCCCAGATCGAGCCTGCGACTACACGAAGCAGTTTCCCCTGTGTTTGCTGGAGCTGGTAATGCAATCCACGCAGCACGTTGCGCGATGAGCGAGAGTGATTGTCCTGAACGAAGTTTCGCCGAATGCCGAGTTCTTCGAGAGTTTTCTGGTTGTAGCTTTCAAGAAAGAATCCGCGGTCGTCCCCAAACACCTCTGGTTCGAGAACCAGCACCTCTGGAATCTTCGTCTTTCTTACTTTCATGTGCCCCTGGTACCAATTCTGAGTAGTTGCAGCCATGCTCTACGGCTTGGCTGCGGAGCGCGCGTGAGGATAAACACGGATCTGAACCGATGTGGAGACATCCGACTGCAATCCTGCAGCAATCAGCGGAAATTTCCATCGCTCGACTTGAGCCGTCGCCGACAGTTCCACTCCTGGTTTGATCATCCACGTCACCGCTCCAGAGTAATCGTCCATCTGTCCGCCGAGAAGAAAGCTCTTGTCGACGATCATGTGGCGATAGCTCACCGAAGCGGTGTTGCGCCCCGTAAACCAGTATGTACTGGTTGCTGCTCCTCCGCTACCCTGACGACCAATCCAACTGCCGATCACCTGGCCGTAGTTGCGATAGCCGTCAGCGTAATGCGCGTTGAAATAGTAAAAGCCTTGATGTCTCAATCCCGGGAGATTCGTGTAGACGCCCTCCACTCGCAGATCGAGCTTCGGGACGCCGGGTACCCTCGAAAGATAAATGCCTGGGTTCATTGCCGAGCGCCGCGGATACACGAGCGGTAGCGGTTCATCTTCGGCCATCCCCTGCGCATACAGGGTCAGCCAGTCGCGCATGCCTGGAATACGATAGCTGAAATTGAATTCCGTCCTGCGGTCCCCCGGATCGACGGCCTGGCCGTTCCCTGATCCCGAGAACGAGTGTACCCACGTCCTCAGGTTGAGTGGCCGTCCCAGTCCAGCAATCATTGACGTCAGGCCGAACCCAAACTCAAGATTTTCCGTAGGCGCAAACGACGCGTCCACTCCCCAGATGTAGGGCTGTCTTTCCAATGAGCGATTAGGACTACCGTTGAGGACGAATGTGCGTCCCAGGCGTATGAAGTGCGTCCCGCCTACGCGTGAGACGAATGCATCTGCCCGCATCTGGCCCAGCAATGGAAGTTTGAGTCCACTGACCCGACTCAGACGCACCATCGGCATCGCCTCAGAGTTGTTGGACAATATCAGGCTCGTGCTTCGCCCCGGCCCCCACCACAAGCTCTGCTGCCCGAAACTCAATTGCCAGTCGGCCATATTCAAGGCCACGTATGCCTCGATGGGACGAAAGCGACTGACACTACGAATGCCCGAAGATCCATATCCAACCGGCAAATTGTCGGTGGTTGCAATCTCGGCTTGTGCCGTCGAATTGTATGCAGGAAGCGACGATGCGTACTGATACTCTCCGCGTACGTAGAACGCGAGTGGCCCCGTTTCCGCATGCATGCTGATGCCACTAACGGCGTTCGTACCCTCACCGTATGGACGCCCATAATCGTCGGTTATTGTCTGACCGAAATGATATGAATCGCGAAGCGGCGTACCAGAGATCCCAGTCAAGCGTGCGTACACGCTTTCCACTTCAGCCGCAGAGTTCTTCTCTCCGCCGATCAATCTGGTTTCATAGCTGAGCTCGCCTTCGAGTGACCGGATCGACTGCGCTGCAATGGGATTCTCTTCCCAGTCTTTCTCTTTAGCTTCCGCGAGCTTCCTTGCGCACTCCAGTCGCGTCCATGGACGCAACGCAGCGGAACCGGCATTCACGAACCCCATTGCAGTCAAGCGGTCGAAGGCTGCATAGACCCAGCTATCCAGCGGCACGAAACTGGATCCCATCTGGCTTGTTGCACGCTCCTCTTCTTCGCCGGAGTACTTGATGAACTTGCCCCAGCGGTGCGGATCTATATCGGCATCGCTTGATCGCGCACGATATACCTGTCGCCCCAGATACCAACCAATCGCACTGCCGATCACGGCATCGCTGAGGAAGTGATTGTGTCCCTCGATTCGAGCAGCGCTTACCATGCCGGCCAATCCGTAACTGGCGATCTTCGTCAATGGCCCGGGATACTCGTGTGCAACGACGCTCGCGATAGCCCAACTGACGGCGGCATGTTGCGACGGGAACGAACTTCCCCCGTCAAAGAAATTGCCTCGCCCATTTGCCGTGAACGGCCGATCGCGTCCTGCGACGTACTTGATCATTGTGGTATCGAGAAACGCATCCACGGCGGCCTCTCCGCCGAGGTAGCCCGTTTCGCGCATGCGATCATTCTTCGCGAACTTGCCCCACAAGTACATTCCGCCCGTAGCTCCGGCCAGGGCTGCGACACCGTAGTTTGAAAGCGAGGTGAATTGCGAAACCGTCGATGGCGTTGTCGTCACGTGCTTCTCAAATGCCGTGTCTGAGGCGACCAACCCAACGGTGAACACAGTCAACGGCACGAGACGCTTCCATTGCGACTCATTCATGCGGAGCGGCGAAGTGAACAGTGCTTCCTGATCCTGAAGAATGTTGCGTGGGAAATACTTCACTCGCACACCGCGCTCATTCTCGTCGTTCGCCTGTATCACTGGATTCACGCTCGTCTGAGCTGCATCCTGCCCTTGCGCTTGGGTGCTGAAAGCCAGTGCCGCGATCAAAGCGAACGCGAACCATTTCCGCACCTTTAGCATCCCGGGATGTAATCTGGAAAATGGCACGATCTCTTACCCACTGTTCTTACGTGACAGCAGCAGCTCACGTACACGCAAAGAATTTTCCACTGCTTTATACGCAGCAATCCGCAACTCGCCTGTAGATGTTAGTACGCGTTTTGCGCGAAGATGCCTGACATCAGAGTCATGAGGATGATACGTACATCAAATATCAGACTCCAGTTCTGGATATAGTACAGGTCCAGTTCGATCCTTTTGCTGATATCCGTATCGCCGCGCAATCCATTCACCTGCGCCCATCCCGTGATGCCTGACTTCAGGTGATGACGCGCGTTGTACGCGTCTACCTCGTCGTTGAACTTCTCAACAAAATGTGGACGCTCCGGACGCGGTCCAACCACACTCATGTCGCCCATCAACACATTGAAGAACTGTGGCAACTCATCCAGACTGCAGCGTCGCAGGAAGTCTCCAATCGGGGTGCTGCGTGAAGTATCGGCCCAGCAAATATCCGTTAGAGACGGAGGAGCCACCTTCATGGTGCGGAACTTCAGCATTTTGAAAAGTTGTCCGTTGATCCCAACCCGCTCTTGGACAAAGAACACTGGTCCCGGAGATGAGAGCTTCACGGCAAGCGCGATCAGCAACATTGGAATCGCAGTAATTACCAGCGTCACGAGTGAGAACACAACGTCGAAACAGCGCTTTAGGACTACGTAGTTGATCGTCTCCGAAGGTGCGACATGCACGTCCAGCATGTGCGTTCCGCCAATTCTGAAGAAGCGCTCACGCACTTTCACATCAGGACCAAGATCGATGCAGAAACGAATGGGAATCGCCAATTCACGAAGTTGGTCGATCAGGTGCGAAAGGATGGGGAGCATTTCGGCCGAAGCCGCGAGCACCATGTCATTTGCAAAGTGCTTCAGGTTCTGGCGCATTAACTGCTCCATCTCAAACACGGGAACCCCTGGCTCCACGTCAACCTTCTGCCCCGGAATGCGCACGAACGCTACCGTCTCGCACGGTGCCATCGAACTGTTGCGTAAACTGTCGGACGTTTTCTGCGCGAACCGGTCCGCTCCGATGATGATGATCCGGATGCGGTCTTTCTCCTTGCCAGCCTTGTCAATAATGCGGCGGAACGCCGATCGCAATATCAGCACACCGGCAAGCATCAGCAGGGCACTCACACCGAACAGCAGACGAGAGTACGAGGCACCGCGATAGAAGAACAGCGCACTTAACCCAAGCATGTACGTCCATGCCGCAGCCTTTACGCAGTTCTGCACACCATCCGAATCAAGAAACAGCGACTCAATGCTGGTGACTCGGTAGTGGGCCGAGCATACGATCCACACAAACGTGAACGTTATGCATAAGTACACGTAATCATGACTGAGCGGATTTATTAACGATAAAGATCGCAGCCCAACACCACTGATGAAAAAGGCTAGAAAAGGAAGGAGAAAACAGCAGCTACGAAAAAAGAATTCGTACAAACTCAATCGCCGAATCATTTTCACCCCACCCAGCGCGCAGAACTCACCGACGTTTCATCGCGTCATGTTTGCGCCGTCGTTGTTCTACAAACGTTTGATGTCAACTTTGGCCAGTGCAGAGGGCCACTGTCACAAAATTCAGTTGCAGATTCGCTTCTCCGAACCTCGTGGGCGAGGGTCGGCCAGCGTAGACGGTCGATGCTGAAGTTCGAGGCGCGTTCCTGCGGTGGAGTTGTCAGCAGAACTGTCTAAGGGTCGGTGGCTTGCGAGGTACAGGTGGGTAAAAACTACTTTATTGCTTAGGTTGGCCGTGCCATATCCCGCAGTCCTTTTCTGATTAGACAAAAACAGGGACGCGGGAACGGCACGCGACTCGCCTACTTACCGACTATTGAGACCAGTCGGCATCAGGCGGCAACTCACTATCGTGCTTGGGACGCGGATCTTCGTGGACACGCACAGGCCGCTCCGGCTCGTCGCCAGCTTCTTCTACACCGCCGATCACTCCGGCTTCAAAGCTTTGGTCGTTGTCTGCCAACTCCTCAACGCTTTCTGGGGCAGCTTCACTCGTTCCGGAAATTCCCTGTGTATCTCCCGAGCGGCCTCCGCTGGTCGGTCCTACCTGTCCCGGGTCTGACCCAAGCTCATCGAGACGCGCTTCGTAGTCATCTCTAGGCTCTTCGAAATCATCGCGTTCATCTGCCCTGTCGCTCATCTCACACCTGCCCGTTTTCAATTTCCTTCTTCCGGATTGAGATGCGTAATCCAACTCCCATCGACTTGCGTTATGCATCTCAATCCGAATGGCGAACAACGGGCGGGAATACAAGCGCGAGTCGCAGTCCAGGCAGAGTCCCGAAAACGAGTATGTAGAAGGCGGAGACAGCAAATACGGAGATCATCCGCTACTCGGGGATGACAAGGAGTCTCTTACTGATGAGTTCTTGCGGTCTCCGGAACATCCCGAGCCGGATCCCATGCAGGCGCCCCCGAAAACGCCTTCTCATTCCAAAGTGACTCCGATCCGCGGACCTCACGATCCTGCCGTCGATTACCACCCGCCCAATCCAGCTACCGTCGTTCCACGTGCCAACATGTCCATGAAACTGCTAGGGGCCGTGGTAGCGCTGGTCCTGTTTGCCATCGTGCTCTGGCTGATGTTCCACAATTTCATGACGCCGGGCGCCCGCCAACCGGGGCAACAGAAGCAGCAGCCAGGGTTACAACAGAAGATTCCGTGAGTTGCAGCTTTCGGCGAGCGCACCGCATCCTACTACTCAGGAATTACCGTTTCCTTGGAACGTGCTTATGAAGATAGCCGTTTTCGTCCTGCTCGCTTCCTCCACGCTCTGGGCACAGGCCCCCAGTGAAAGCTCAAACACGGCCCCGGCGATGGCCTCGACTCAATCGGTGTCGCCCGATGCTCAAGCCCTGAACGACCTGCTCAGCCGGATCCAGTCTGCCGCGCGGAAATCCGATGGCGACCTTGCCCGAGTGCGTATCGACAAGTGGAAGACCGAAGCTGCTGCCAAGCAACAATCAGTCGCAAGTGCCGACTCAATTCGCCGAAATCTCCAGTACGCCGTCCCCGACCTTATTCAGCGAATCCAGGCCGCGCCATCTTCTCTGAACGCAAACTTCCGGCTCTACCGCAACCTGAATGCTCTTTACGACACATTCTCGACACTCGCGGAATCTGCAGGTGCCTTTGGCCCTAAAGACCAATACGACCTGCTGGCCTCCGACGTTTCGCAGATTGACCAGCTCCGTCGTCAAGTCGCTGAGCGCGTTGACACTTTGGCCGGATCGAACGATGCCGAGTTGGCCCGGCTCCGCTCTCAAGTGGCTGCAAAAACCTCCGCAAAAACTCCCAGCAAGGTCGTAGTGGACGACGAACAGCCCAAGCCTAAGAAGAAGGCCAAGAGCACGCAAACCAGTTCTCAGACGCCCTCGAAATAGTCCACTCTGAGCTCGATGTCGTTATTTGGCGTGCGAGTCGGGAACATTTCGGCCCAGTTCGGGGTCTATTAAGGGTGTAAGGCAAACCGTCCGGGGTCGGTATGCCCGGGGGAAACGCCTTAATTGAAGTGCCACAGCAAGCATGTTTCGCAATTTCAGAAACTTGCAGCTCTGGTGTGGGTTGTTTGGCAGGAGCTAACGGGATTACTATGGAGGTCGTACGGTGAGTGCCGTGGGAGTTACGACCGTGGGCGATCTGGCCAGCGCATGGGATATGCGCCCCGATGAAACTTCAATCGTCGCCGAGCTAAAGGCGGGGAATGAAGATGCCTACACGCGGCTTATCTCACAGTACCATCAGACCATCTACAATCTCGTCTACCGAATTCTGGACGATCCTACCGACGCACCCGACACCACACAGGAAGTTTTCATAAAGGTCTTTCGCGGGATGGCAAAGTTCAACGGCGAAAGCAGCTTGAAAACGTGGATGTATCGCATTGCGATCCACGAGGCAAGCAACCGCCGCCGCTGGTTCTTCCGCCATAAAGTGCAGGAACTTTCGATTGAACCCAGCCGGGATGACTCCCAGGGCCAATCGGATAACCTGCGCGACAGTCTTATGGACTCTGGCGAATCGCCTTTCGAAACTGTCGCACGTAGTCAGGTGCGAGCCCGCGTGGAGCAGGTGCTGCAGGAATTGCCGGAGCACTATCGCACTGTTGTGGTTCTTCGTGACATTGAAGACCTGTCGTATGAAGAAATCGCAGAGATGACTGAGACTTCGTTGGGCACTGTTAAGTCGAGACTGGTTCGCGGGCGCGAAGCGTTACGCAAGCGGCTCGAACGCTATGCCCACGAATTGGGCCCGGAAGCAGAAACCTCTTCGCAGTCCGACGGCAAAGGTCGTACTCGCAAGATCGCGCAGGGGAATCGGGAGATTGAGGTCACACCATGAAGTGCACCGAAGCAAAGCGTTTGTTTTCTCCGATGCTGGACTCGATGCTGGACAATAATGAGACCATTGCGCTCGATGAGCACATGGGCACATGCGAGAACTGCAGCGCGGAGTATGCGACTCTACGAAGGACAAAGTGGTTGATGAAAACCATGCAGCCCCACGTAGCGCCGCCGGAATTAGCGCTCAGGCTAAAGGTAGCCGTTTCGCAGCAATTAGCTTCACAGCGCGTTAGCCGCTGGGAGAGCTTCAAAGTTCGGTGGGAGAATGCGCTGAATGCATTCATGTTCCCTGCCGCCGCAGGATTGGTTTCCGCCGTCCTCATTTTCGGACTTCTGATCGGCGTACTCGTTCCGGCGCATCTCTCCAGCGCCAACGACGTGCCCACGATGCTCTATACGCCTCCTGAGATGACGCTGGCTCCATTCGGTATGGAGAGTGGCCTCAGCAATGACGGCGTACTCGTGGAAGTTGCCATCGACGCTCATGGCCGCGTGCAGGACTATCGTGTTCTGAACTCGAGCAGCGAGCTAAGCCCCGAGATGAAGAATGCATTGATCTTTACTCAGTTCCGCCCCGCAACGAGTTTCGGGATTCCGACTAGCGGGCGACTCGTGATTTCGTTTGCCAACATCAACGTTGGCGGCTAACTCTGAACTGGAGTCGAGAGTTCAAGGCGAACCCAACAGGGTTCGCCTTATTGCAGAACGAAGAATCCGCCTTTCATTCACCGTTGAGGCTCACACAACCATTTGCTTCCCTCGCCCGCAACTCTTAAACTGACTCCATTAATGAGACTTACTCGTCAGTTAAGCAGGAGGCTCACCCTGAAAACCCGCCTTTTTATCGTTCTCGCATTGTGCGCTACGCTCTCGCTCTCGGCCCAGGCCCAGCAAACGCCTCGCATGAGCGTGGAAACGAGCCAGGCGCTGTTTTCGGTGATGGCAGCCGTGAATGCCTGCGGCTATGACTCAGATCTGTCCCAATCGCTTCCGGTACGCAAAGAAGTTCGCGCCGAAGTGCTGAAGGCCGCGCAATCACAAGAAGCACAGACGGCTCTCCGAAACATGTGCGCCTTCTATCAGGATCACCAGCAGGACACCGCTGCCCGCACCCTCTCCAACTACGTTTCGCTCGGTCTGAATTTGCAGGATGACGCAAAGCTCCAGTTGCGAACCCCGGAGAGCAGCCTTCCGCCGGACGCCATCTTTGTTTTGGGCTTCCTGCCGCTGGTTCAGCGCTTCAGCCAGACTGTGGATTTGAACGCGATCTGGCAGCACCATCGTCCGGAATACGACGCCCTGATCCGGCGCTTCCACAAGCCAGTCAGCGATACGCTGGTTTCGACTGATCTCTACCTCAAGCGCAATCTGAGCGGCTACATCAAGCATGAGTTCGTGGTTTACATCGAACCGCTTGCCGCGCCTGGCGAAGTCAATTCGCGCAATTATTCTGACGACTACTACATGGTCATTTCGCCCACCGATGATGGAAAGATTCGCATAGACGACATCCGCCACGCCTATCTGCACTACATCCTCGACGCGAAGGTGCTGGCCCGCGGCACGACTCTTCAACGCCTGTCGCCGCTGCTTGACTACGTGAAATCTGCTCCGCTCGACGAAAGCTACCGTTTCGACATGGGACTGTTGCTAACGGAATCCCTCATAAAGGCGATTGAAGCTCGCTCACTCGGTGGCAGCAAAGGGGACCTGAAGGCGAAGGAGCAGTTGGCGTGGAACTCTACCCGCCAGGGATTCATTCTTACCCAGTACTTCTTCGACAAACTGGGCACCTTTGAAGGCGACGAGGTAGGCTTCGACCAGTCTTATGCCGACTGGCTACACGACATCAATCTGGAAGAGCAGGAGAAGTTCGCGGCCAAGGTTCCGTTCCTGAAATCCAGCACCCCCGAACTGGTCCGCAAGAACCAGCACCGCGACCTGCTCGTAGACCTCGCCGACCGTGCTCTGGCCAGTGGCAATCTAGACGGAGCGCAGAATTACGCGCAGCAGGCATTACGGAATCAGGAAGACCAGGGACGTGCGCTGTTCGTGCTGGCCCGCGTCTCCATCGCTCAGGGCAAGATCGGCTCCGCGCAGGGCTATTTCGAACGTGCCGCCGCCTCTTCCAACGACACCAAAATAAAAGGCTGGTCGCACATCTACCTCGGACGCATCTTGGATATTCAGGAACATCGCCAGGAGGCGGTCGAACATTATCGCGCAGCAATGAACGCAGCCGAAGCCGGCACACCCGAACTGAAGGCGGCTGCAGAAAAGGGATTGCAGCAGGCTTATCAAGCACCTGCAAAGCGTCCCACTGACTAGAAACGGAGAACGACTTTGAAAACAGCAAAAATCCTCATGAGCACGGCTGCGCTCCTGTTGTCCGCTACCGCCGCGATGGCGCTATCGCAGCAACAAGGCAATCTTCCGAACGCCCCGACGCCGGCGACCACACCCAACGCCGCCGCACCGACCAAGCAGGCACCTCAGAGCACCGCAGCAAAATCGCCTGCGCCGAAGTCACAAGCCGAATACGACGCCTACAAGGCTGCTGCATCCCAAACGGATCCGGCGAAGCTTGAGCTGGCGGCAATCGACTTTGCCCAGAAATATCCTGAGAGTGAGCTTCGTCCCTTCTTGTTCCAGCAGGCCATGGGACTCTACCAGCAGACGAACAATTACGAAAAGACGCTGGAGATGGCTCGCGCGACCCTGAAGTACGATCCCAACAATCCGGTTGCCCTGCTCACCGCTGGCCAGATGCTGGCCGAGCGCACTCACGACAACGATCTGGATCGCGATGATCGCCTTGCCGAAGCCAACACCGATGCGCTCAATGCGCTGGAACACGCGGATCAGGTCCCCCAGCCCAGCAGCATGACGCCCGAGCAGTTCGCCGCAGCGCTGGCGCAGCTTCGCGGCACCGCCCACGAAGTGCTCGCCACCGTAGCGTTCAAGAAGGGTGACTACCCCACTGCGATCAAGGAATACAACGCGGCCATTGCCGAGGAGAAGGATCATACGGACAGCGTTGTCTGGCTGCGCCTCTCCGTGGCTCAGGACAAGAGCGGCGATCCCACGGCGGCACTGGCGGCCGTCGATAAGGCAATCGCCACTTCAACTCCTGGCACCCAGATTCGCCAACTCGCGGAGCAGGAAAAGTCTCGCTTAGACAAGATGAACACCGCGAAACCTGCAAAGAAGTAATCTCGATTCAGGATCCCGCACTCTGCGACTCAGGGTGCGGGATTTCATCTCACAGTAAAACGCCTTTCTATGAAGCATCTCCCTTTAGACAATCTCGAGCAGGAGCTTGGCCATCGGTTCGCCAACCGCGAACTGCTCGAACAGGCTGTGACCCATAGTTCTTTTGCGCGTGAAAACTCGTCTGAGGCACGCGACAACGAGCAACTCGAATTCCTCGGCGACGCCGTGCTTCAATTTATTGCCAGCCAGGAACTTTTCCAGCGCTTCCCCTCGTATCAGGAAGGGGAGTTGTCCAAATTGCGCGCCCATCTCGTAAACGCAAACCATCTCGTGCACTGCGCTACCGGCCTGCAGCTTGGCACTTATCTGAGATTGGGAAGAGGCGAAGAGAAAAGTGGCGGACGCCGCAAGACAGCCATTCTGGCCGATGCCGTCGAAGCGGTTCTGGCCGCCCTCTATCTCGATGGTGGCATCCATGTGACCCGGGCCTTTGTTCTCTCACGCATCCTGGAACCCGAGTTGGAGCGTCTTTCAAAGTCGAAGGACGAAATCCTTGTTGCCGACCACAAGTCGCGGCTACAGGAATTGCTTCGGGCCAGTGGACGCCCAGAGCCGCGCTACGAAATGATTGCCGAGAATGGGCCAGATCATCGCAAAACCTTTACCATGAAGGTAATCGTCCTCAATCCGGGCAACGAAACTGAGTTCGCTACGGAGGGCACGGCCAACAGCAAGAAGGCCGCTGGCCAGCTTGCGGCGCAAAAGGCGCTTGAACGACTTCAAGACCTCGGAAACGCATAGCCTGGGGCAGCATCTTAATGGAGTTCACCAGTCGGTTTTAGAATGAGCGAGCAAGAGCTGAGTAACACAAATCCATCACCGTCCGGCCAAGTGCCTTCGCTCGCCCCCGACGATGTTGCCCTGCCCGGCGTCGCCCCTGAATCCGGTGTAACGGCGCCGCAACCGCAGGAGGACCAACCGTCAGCCAAGCCCACCGCCTCACCGATCGACTGGAGCGTCCTGCCGCACGTGCAGTTTGGGTTGCTGGCGCTCACCATTGCGTTGTTCATCATCACTTTTGTGGTGCAGGCGTTCCGAATTCCCTCGGGTTCAATGGAAAACACTCTGCTCGTCGGCGACTACCTGCTGGTGGATAAGACGCGCTTTGGCCCAGGCGGAATGTGGAAGTCCGTTCTTCCCTATCGGCACATTCACCGTGGAGACATTGTCGTTTTCCGGTATCCCGTAGATCCTTCGCAGCACTTTGTGAAACGCGTGATCGGACTGCCAGGTGATCGCATTCACCTCATCCGCGGGCACGTGTATGTCAACGGGCGCCCTTTGCACGAGTCCTATGTCGTTTTCAAGGAGCACTTCCCTGACGAGTTCCGCGACAATTTTCCGCGTGGAAACTGGATCAATGAGAATGTGACCATTGACTGGGCTAACCGGATGCGCACTCTGGTCGAGGACGGCGAATTGATTGTTCCCAGCGGCCAGTATTTCGTTATGGGCGACAATCGCGACCAGAGTTTAGACAGTCGTTATTGGGGCTTTGTACCTCGAGAAAACATCATCGGGCGTCCGATGGTGATCTACTTCAGCATTGTCGAGGCTGGAGACGACGATGATGCTCCTGCAGCAAGCCTTGCGAATGGTAAAATTTTGACTCTACGCGCCCGCATCTCCCACGTGTTTGAGGATTTGCGTTGGCAGCGGATTCTGCGCCTCGCGCCATGACGCCGGCCAGATCAGGATTGGACTAAGTTGGCGAAAGAACTAGCAAAAGAAAAAGAGTTGGCAAAAGAAACCGACGAGAAGCAGGCAGCCGAACAGCCGAAAGAAACCACGCCTGAATTCATCGCGTCCATCGCCTCGGTACTCGTCATTGGCCTGTTCATCATCACCTTCTGCATGCAGGCTTTCGAAATTCCAACCTCGTCCATGGTGGGCACCTTGCTGATCGGCGATCACGTCTTCGTCGATCGCGTGCGACTCGCTCCCAAATCCAGCTTTATCGACAAGATCATTCCATACCGCGATCCTCGTCGCGGCGACATCGTCGTATTTGTCTCGCCCTCCGAGCCGGGGTTATTCGTTGTGAAGCGCGTAATCGGGGTGCCCGGAGACCACATTCACCTTCGTGGAAGCCAAGTATTCCTCAATGGTCAACCGCAGAACGAGCCTTATGTCGTTCACACCGATCCTTCGCTGCGCACACCGTATCGGGAGAACTTCCCTGCCGTGGCACCAGGCCGCGAAGACCAGTTGGCGCCGGAGTGGCAATTGACTTTGCCCGATCACATTCAGGGTGAAGACATCGTCGTTCCGCCAAACGCATATTTCGGCATGGGCGACAATCGCGACGTCAGCTACGACAGCCGCTACTGGGGCTTCATTCCACGTGAGAACGTCGTAGGACGCCCGATGTTCATCTACTGGTCCTTCCAGACGCCGGATGATCAGTACACGAAGACGAATGTGGGAGATCGTGTCGGATTCTTCTTCCATATCCTCACTCACTTCTTCAACGAAACCCGCTGGTCGCGTATGCTGCATTTGGTACGCTAACCGTGACCCGTAAAATTATTCGTCGTGGAATCCTAATTGCCGTGGCGGCAGCTGCGATTGCGATCGTGCTGCCCCCTTTCATCAATGTCAGCCGATACAAAGGCCGCGTCACCGCATCGATGAGCAATGCTCTCGGACGCCCTGTCACCGCCGACTCCATCGAACTGCGGCTATTCCCTCAACCCGGCTTTTTCATGGAAAACGTGGTTGTGGGTGACGATCCGGCCTATAGCGCCGAATCCATCCTGCACGCCGAGGAAGTCACCGCCCAACTGCGCTTGACTTCACTTTGGCGCGGACGCCTTGAAATCGCTCGTCTCAACCTGAACTATCCAAGCCTCAACCTTGTCGAGCGCCAGGACGCAAGTTGGAATCTCGAATCCCTCCTCTGGAAAGCTTCGCGAACCCAAGCCGCTCCTACCACGGCACGATCGCAAGCCCGCACTCGCTTCCCCTACATCGAAGCCACCAATGGACGGATCAACTTCAAGTACGGCCTTGAGAAGAGCGTTTTCTCCTTCACCGATGCCGACTTCAGCCTTTGGAGTCCCGCTGAAAACCAGTGGCGCATGCGTCTCGAAGCCCATCCTGTTCGCACCGATATGCCTGTGACTGACACAGGCACCGTAAAGGCGGAAGCCACCGTGCAGCGAGCCACGTTGTTGCGTGATGCTCCCATGAAGGGCAGTCTTACCTGGGAACGAGTACAACTCGGCAACCTGACCCGCCTCATTTACGGCGAGGATCGAGGCTGGCGCGGCGCACTTGAGACCGACGTCGAGTTCCACGGAAGCCCCGCTGCCCTCCAATTCACTACCGCTGCGAAGCTACAGGATTTCCGCCGCTACGACATTTCCAGCGGCAGCCCTGCCAACCTCAACGCAACCTGCTCCGGCGAACTCAATATCAGTTCTAACCTTCTCCAGAACACCGATTGCCGCCTCCCGCTCGAAGGCGGACTGCTCTCCGTCAAGGGAAGCATGCAGGGACTGCGTTCACCTCATTACGACGTTGGAATTGTCGCCGAGAACCTCCCGGCAAACGCGCTGGTCGATCTTGCGCGTCGTGCCAAGCGCGATCTTCCGGACGACCTCACGGCGAAGGGTTCCGTCTCGGCGTCCTTCCACGCGAAGCGGTTGACCGACGATGTGCCCTCCTCTTGGATCGGCAATATGGTCGTCAATGATCTAGTCGTGCACTCCTCTGTTCTCGGCAAGGACCTTGCTGTAGCCAAGGCAGTGGGGATGGTCAACACCGACCAAGCGATTCAGCCTCAGACTAAGCGCCGAGGGCGCGCCACAGTTCCGGCACAAGCTCCAGTTCGCGCATTGATTGTTCAGAACTTCGACTTGCCCCTCGGAGCTGCGGCTCCGGCAGTTGCGACCGGCACCATTGACGGCGATCACTATGCATTTCACATCAAGGGTGATGCAACACTAGAGCGCCTGCAGCAGTTTGCTCGCGCCACGGGTGTCGGAAGTCCAAAGATCGCTGTTGTGGGACCTGCCACCATCGACATCACAATCGGCGGCCCATGGCTGGCCTCTGTGGCTCCGGAAGTCACCGGCACGGCGCAGATCAAGAATGCACGCGCCGAAGTCCCCGGCCTTTCTGTTCCTGTCGAAATCGCTTCTGCCCACCTTGATCTTGATCGCGATCGCCTGAACCTGCGTAATGCGTCGGCCAACATTGGCAAGATCACTCTTGCGGGTGCCGCGAGCTTCCCACGCATGTGCGATGGATACTCGGCCTGCCAATCGACGTTTGATCTAAGCACTGACGATCTGAACCCCGAGCGCTGGAACGAAGTTCTCAACCCTCGCCTGAAGAAGCGTCCGTGGTATCGCCTCTTTGGTTCCGGTGAAGAAAACAACGTGATGGCCAACCTTCGCTCCACTGGCCACTTCACCGCGCATCGCCTGACCTTGGGCACAACCGCGGGCTCCGCGTTCGAAACTAACGTTAAGGTCGCGAACGGAGTGCTCGAACTTAGCAATACTCGCGCCGACATGTTAGGAGGCATAGTCTCGTCGGATTGGAAGATTGATTTCCGGGGAAACGAGCCGAAGTACGAAAGCAACGGAACCGCCGCACGCATCCAGATCGATAAGCTCGCTCCCATTCTGAAAGCCTCGCTGGGAACAGGTACACTCGCACTTCGATACAACATGTCGATGTCCGGATGGGATTCTGACGCTCTGGCCAAGTCTGCCCGAGCCGACACCGATTTCAACTGGACTGGAGGCACCCTGCGCATTTCTCCCGACGGCCACAGCCCGTTGCGGGTACGTTCAGGGGACGGCAAAGCCGTTCTCGGTAAAGATGGCTGGACCATCTCCAGCAGCGAATGGGCAACGCCAAGCGGCAATTATCGCCTCACCGGCACCGCTTCGCGCGACTTAGCGCTGGCATTGGAGTTTACACAGGAGAACGGTGCCACATGGAAGGTCTCAGGAACGCTGCTGAAGCCGCAACTGAGTACTCCATCGGCTCCGCAGCCCACTCAAGCAAGGCGTAGATGAAACTTCTTCAGTACCGGAGGATGCTGCTGCTCTTGGCCGTGGCATCCTGTCTCACCTTCTCTGTTGCTCAGGTCCAACGGCATCATTCCGTCGCATATCAGAGCGCCGAACGTAAGTTCAACTGGATTGGAAATAACGGTCGCAGTCCGCACCCGAATCCCCGGCCCACCGTACTGACCGCTTTCGAATGCAATGCCTACATCAACGAAGGTGGAGTCCAACTGCCCGATGGCGTCTATAACGTGCGCTTGAGGAGCCAGCCTGCGGTGATCCATGGCGACGCCGACGTAGATTTTGACCGTCTTACTGCGAGCCGAACCCGCAACAATCCCCTTCTCTCGCTCTTTACCGGACGCCACCACGTGCAGGTCGAGGCCCAAGCCTCAGCCGTGAATGGACTCGGCTCCGTGCGTGTTGAATCCGTGGCGTTTGATGGCGTCGAGGTGCCCCGATTCGCTCTCGAATACTTCGTCAACCACTATCTTCGTCCGCGCTTCGGCCGCTCGATCGGCATGGAATCCACGTTCCCCCTGCATAACCGGATCGATTCTGCCATCCTTGGATCGGATCAGGTCACCGTGACCCAGCGCTAACTCACTGCAGGCAAACGGGTTTCATTCCGGCGAGAACTCCTGCTCCTGCCGTGTTAGTATCAAGCTTTCGGGCATATCGCAGACTGATTCTGGCGACCAGCCGGATTGTGTCTGCCGCCCGCCGGTTTGGCCGCGCTGGCCAGCCCATTTCCCACCGGATTCTCCCCAATCCGAAGGGTTCCCCGAGAGAGAAGGATGTCGGCAGAAACAAAGCACCCGATGAACCGCCGCGTACTCAGCGGCATGAGACCGACCGGAAAGCTGCACATTGGCCACTACGTTGGTGCCCTGCAGAACTGGACCCGGCTCCAGAATGACTACGATTGCTTCTTCTTTGTCGCCGACTGGCACGCCCTGACGACTGATTACGCCGACACCTCGCGCGTAAAAGACAACATCCTCGAAATGGCATTTGACTGGCTCGCCGCCGGGCTCGATCCCGAGCATGCGACTATCTTCATCCAGTCCCACGTGCCGCAGCACGCCGAACTGCACCTGCTGCTCTCGATGATGACCCCGCTTGGCTGGCTTGAGCGCGTTCCGACGTACAAGGAGCAGAAGGAGAATCTGAAGGAAAAGGACCTGAACACCTACGGGTTCCTCGGCTATCCCGTCCTGATGACCTCCGACATCCTCATGTACCAGGCTTCCTACGTCCCGGTTGGTGAGGACCAAGTCGCCCACGTCGAGATCACTCGCGAGATTGCGCGTCGCTTCAACCAGTTCTACTGGCTCGATCAGGATCGCAAATTCCCAGCCGACCGCTCGCTTCCGGAAGAGAAGCGCATAGCCGTGTTCCCTGAGCCTCAACCGTTGCTCACCCCGGCCGCGAAGCTTCCGGGCACCGATGGACGCAAGATGTCGAAGTCTTACGGCAACTCCATCCTGCTCAGCGATCCCGAGCCCGACGTTCGCAAGAAGCTCAAGACCATGGTTACAGACCCGGCCCGCATCCGCCGCACTGATCCCGGTTCGCCCGACAAGTGCCCTGTGGGAGACCTGCACAAAATCTTC
The DNA here is from genome assembly GCF_059726255.1 of Koromonas humicola. Taxonomy (NCBI): domain Bacteria; kingdom Pseudomonadati; phylum Acidobacteriota; class Terriglobia; order Terriglobales; family Koromonadaceae; genus Koromonas; species Koromonas humicola. The sequence goes on along the minus strand of NZ_AP040873.1, from coordinate 935,204 downwards.
AGCAGCAAGGAAACATTGGACAAAGTTTATGCGGGTTGCACGACCGCTGGTATTGGCTGCATCGAGTGCAAGGGCTGGGCTGCCGACAATATCGTGCAAATCCTGAACCCGATTCAGGAACGCCGCCACGAATACGAGCAGAACCCGAAGCGCGCATGGGACATCCTCGAAGCTGGCTCAGCGCGTGCCCGCAATGCTGCTAACGAAACGCTGGAGCAGGTGCGCGAGTCGATGAGCATGTCGCTGGCTTACCCGGCATCGGAGAAGATTGGGGTCTAACGGATGAGCGACCAGCCCACCACGCAACCAACTCCCGCCAAGGGAACCGAAGCGGCGAAAGGCAAGCAGGACGCGGCCAAGAACCCGCAACTGCCAGCCGATGCGTTTCCCTTTTCGGTGAGTGTGGGTACCGTTTACGACGGGCCGCTCGATCTGCTTCTTGATCTCATTCGCAAGCAGGATATCGATATTTACGACATCCCCATTGCGAAGATCACGGCGCAATACTTGGGCTACGTGGAGCACATCCGCAATCTCGACATTGATCTGGCCGCCGAGTTCATCTACATGGCCTCGCTGCTCATCCAGATCAAGTCCAAGATGCTGCTTCCAAGGGACCCCGATGCTCCGCCCGAAGAGCAGGATCCTCGTATCGAGTTGGTCAATCGGCTGTTGGAACACGAGCGCTACAAGCAGGCTGCCCAAATGCTCCTGCAGAAACAACAGCTCGAAGAGGCGGTGCTCACCAACCCAGCGCTCAAAGAGTTCCGAAACGCCGAGGGCACAGAACCCGAGCTTGCAGCCGATGTCATCGATCTGGTGAAGACTTTCCAGAGTATTCTGCAACGCGCGAAGAATCGCCCGAGCCTACAGGTCAACGAGGAAGCGGTCACAGTCGGCCAGATGATCGATTACGTCCGGCGGCGACTCATGGTCGAAGATCGCCCCATTCGGCTGAAGCGATTGCTGCGTCACCTGCGGTCGCGTCAGGCGCTGATCTGTTCGTTCCTGGCAATACTGGAAATGATCCGCTTGCAGGCTGTCGTCTGTAGGCAGGATGATGTTTTTGGCGAAGTCGTCCTCAAAAAGTCCACCGGATTTGACCGCCTGGTGGATGAGGGAAGCAGTGCCGTAAAAGACGACTGGCAGTAGATAAGTTCTTTTCCTAACAGGCGAGTCACGATGAGTTTGAAAGCAAAAGTCGAGGCCATCATCTACGCGGCCGAAGAACCAATCACTCTGGAGCAGATGTCTGCACTGTTGAAGGACGCCGTCCTCGCCGACATTGCTGCCGCCAAAGAAGAGGCCGCACTCCAAGCCGAAGCTGCCGTCGCAGAACAAGCCGCTACCAATAGCGAAAGCACCGCGATGCCGGAGCTTTCCAACGGCAATGGGAACGGTAACCACGTCAGCCCCGAACCCGGTCCACTCATGCCTGCGGGCGCCAATGCAGAGGCTCAGACTGCTGCGGAGATTCCTTCCGAGGACGCGCAAGTCACCGCAGAAGCAACATCGGATGAAGCACAGCCTGAAGCAGAAGTTCCAGCAGCCAACTCAGCGGACGAAACTAGCACGACCCTTTCTGCTGCTTCAGAATCATTAACTGACACAGAAACATCCGAGCCTGAGAGCACTAGCACGCCTGTAGAGCAGCCCACAGTTGCACAAGAACAAGCTCCAGAAGCGGAAGAGTCCGTGTCTCCGAGCAGCGATACTGCTTCTCCGGACGCCACTGCTACTGAACAGCCAGCCAGCACTGAGCCTGCCCCAACCGAGGCTGCCCCTGCTGAGCCCGCCCCTGCGGAATCGGCCAGCGTTTCTGCGCCTGAGGGCACATCCCGCAAGCGTGCACCCAAGAAGACCGAGCAGGAAATTGCAGAGGACAAGGCTGTTCGCACTCGGCTTCGCGAGATTCTCGTCGAACTCGTCACCGATTACGCCAGCGAAGACCGCGGAATGGAAGTTCGTCAGGTCGCAGGTGGATTCCGCATGGCCACCAAGCCCGAGCATCATGATGTCGTTCGCGCTTTTGCCAAGAGCCTGAAGCCGCCGATCCGTCTGTCGCTCGCCGCACTTGAAACCTTGGCCGTCGTTGCCTACAAACAGCCGATCACTGGACCGGAAATCTCCGATATTCGTGGCGTCGAATCTGCCGGTGTTCTCGGCACGTTGCTTGACCGCAAGCTGATCACCACTGCCGGACGCAAGCAGGTCATCGGACGCCCGATGCAGTACAAGACCAGCAAAGAGTTCCTTCTGCGCTTCGGCCTCAACGACATTGGCGAATTGCCCAGCATGGAAGAGTTCTCGCAACTTGCCGCCGATGGCATTGAGATCACGTCCGAGTCGAAGGAGAGCATGTCTCTCTTCGAACCGGGCACAAAGCCCGCCGAAGCTGCCAGCACGACTGAATCAGTTCCAGAGAGCAAAGGCGAAGCAGCCGCCACCTCCCCAGAGCCCGAGGCATCAGCAGCGCAGCCTGCCCAGCCCGAGGCTACTCAGACCGAAGCTGAGGAATCAGGTCAGCCCGCGTCTGAAACACCACAGCCTGCGGCGCAAGATACCGTGGCTCCACAAGAAGCATCCTCAGAACCCGACAGCCAGCCCTCGGAAACTGAGCCAAGCAATGCCCCCGAAACCGAGCACCCCATCGGCAGATAGCAATTTCGGGAATCTTCTCAGGGGCCGCCGAGAGCACCCGCAATGGCGAAAGCCATTGGGGGTTCATGCCCCCTGATTTCTTTTACGCGATACTATTGACGATCGCCTGATGGCGAACGGATTGATTGAAAGGCTGTGGGTTCATGGAACCAAAACCGGAAAGATTACAGAAAATATTAGCCGCCGCAGGGCTCGCCTCGCGCCGCAAAGCCGAGGAACTCATTGCTGCCGGAGTCGTCTCCGTGAATGGACACGTTATTACCGAGCCCGGCACTAAGGCGGACCCGCGCCTCGACGAAATCCGTGTCGATGGAAAGCTGCTGCGAGGTCCCGAGCGCCACGTCTATCTCGCGCTCTACAAACCGAAGGGCGTTATGACCACCGTCAGCGATCCCGAAGGCCGACCGACGGTAATGGATCTGCTCAAGGATGTCGAAGAGCGCGTGTTCCCTGTTGGCCGCCTCGACTACATGAGCGAAGGTCTCTTGCTCCTAACCAACGATGGCGACCTCATGGCCGAGCTGACCAAGGCGGGCTCACACGTCGCCAAGACGTACATGGTCAAGGTCAGCGGCAAGCCCACCGAAGAAGAGATCGACCGTCTGCGCGACGGTATTATGCTGCCGCCGGAGCCCGGCTTGACCGGAGTGCGTGGCAAGAAGCAGCCCGGCGTTGAGCGTCGCTCGTTCGCTGTTCGCACCCAGCCCGCCGTCATCCAGCTTGCCGTTGATCAGGAAAACCCGTGGTACGAGGTGACTCTGACCGAAGGCCGCAACCGCCAGATCCGCCGCATGTTCGAGCAGATCGGCTATCACATCGAAAAAATCAAGCGCATACGTTACGGCTCGCTCACACTGGATCTTGAGTCCGGCGAATTCCGCCACCTCACGCCCAAAGAGGTGAACCAGTTACGCAAGTCGCTCGAAACACAGTTCAAGCCCAAGCCCCTCAAGGCCAAGCGAAAGGACGACCGCCCCGAGCACAAGCCTCGCATTGACGCTGCGCGTTTCGTGAAGGGACGTCGCGGCAATCCTAGTGCCGAAGCCACTGCCCCTGCATCTGGCGCTGCATTCCGCACAACTCGTCCCAGCACCGAGCGCCCACCTCGCAGAGATTTCGCAAGGAATACGGGCGAGCGCACCGGATTCAGCCGCCCCCGTGGTCCCGAGTTCGACCGCGAAGAGCGCCGAGACAGCGGCTTCGCCGCAAAACGCCCGTATCAGCGCCAGTCCTCAGATTTCGATTCCAGGCGCACAGCAGACTCCGCAGACCGGCCCAAGCGGCCATTCGGTCGCAAGCCGGAAGGGGATTTCGACCGCAAGCCCGGTAGTTTCAGCCGCAGACCTTCAGGAGACTTCGCCAGCCGCGAAGGCGGTTACCAGAAGCGAGAAGGCGGCTTTGCAAAGCGCCAAGAAGGTGGATTTGCGAAGCGTGAAGGCGGATTTGCGAAGCGTGAAGGCGGGTTTGCGAAACGCGAAGACGGCTTCACGCGCCAAGGGGGTTCGGAGGAACGTCCGGAAAGGCGCGGCGCTTCCGGAGGGAGCAAATTCGGGTTCACGCGCTTTACCAAACCCAAGTTTGTTAAGCCCAGCAAGCATCGCGACCTCGGCAGTGATAATACCCACGACTTCGAAGAGCGCAAGCCTTATGGCGACCGCCCATATTCGAAAGAGCGCGGCGGTTTCGACAAGAAACCGGGTGGATTCACCCGCGACCGCAAATACTCTCGTGGTCCAGGCAAGCCTGGCCCCGCACGTGGCGAAGGCGATTTCGAGCGCGGAAGTGGCGATTTCAAACGTCGTAGCGGAAGCGATTTCAAGCGATCGGGAACCGGAGACTTCAAAGGCAGCGGCGGAAATTTCAAACGCAGTGGCAGTAGCGATTTCAAGCGCTCTGGCAGCGGTGACTTCAAACGCAGCAGCGGCAGCGGAGATTTCAAGCGAGGCGGCGGTAGTGATTTCAAGCGCAGTGGTGGCGGTGATTTCAAACGCTCTGGCGCTGGAGATTTCAAGCGTGGCGGCCGCCCCAGTTCAGGTGGTCCGCGCCGCCCCTCAGGGCCATCTCGCGGAGGAAGTAATCGTCGTGGCCCCTCTGGTCCACCTCGACGCCGTCCCGAATAGGCTGCTTGCTTAAAAGCTGGTCTGCGCCCCGTCAATAGGCGGGGCGCTTCAACGTTGCAACAAGGTGTACCCAACTTATCCAACCAGTTCTAGAATGTTCGGTGCAATTCAACGAGGCCACTCATGGGTAAATTTGCGGAATTAGTGCCGGAGCGTGTGCGTGCTCTGGCCGCCTATGTACCTGGGAAGCCGATTCAGCAGGCAGAAGCCGAATCAGGCGTGAAGATGATCAAACTCGGATCGAACGAGAATCCTTTCGGTCCTTCTCCGCTCGCCATTACTGCGATGCAGGCCGCATCTCGCTCGGTCAATCTGTATCCGGACAACGACATGGTGGCGCTTCGCGAACGCCTTGCTGAGCGCCATGGCCTTTCTTCCAACCAGCTTATCGTCACGGCGGGCTCGACCAATCTGCTCGACATCACCGCTCGCACGCTGCTTGCTCCGGGACTCAACGCCATCACCAGTGAGCGCTCGTTCATCGTCTATCCCATCGTTACGCGCTCCGCTGGCGCTGAGCTACGACAGGTGCCGACTCGCAACGACGGATACGACCTCGACGCCATTTATGACGCCATCGATTCCAACACACGGCTCATTTTCATCGCCAATCCCAACAACCCGACCGGCACGATGATCCCTGCCGCCGAAATGGATCGCTTCCTCGACCGGCTCCCTGACCATGTTGTGGTGGCGCTCGACGAAGCCTATTTCGAGTACGCCGACTGGCTCGCCCGCGAACGCGGCGTTGAGTACACGCACTCGCTCGACTACGTTCGGCAGGAGCGCAATGTAATCGTTCTACGCACGTTCTCCAAGGCCTACGGGCTTGCGGCCGCACGTGTTGGATACGGCATGGGGCCTGCCGAACTCATTAGCTACATTGCCCGTCTCAAGACGGCATTTATCGTGAACGGCGTCGGCGACGCCGGAGCCCTCGCTGCGCTCGATGACCGCGAGCACTACGAAAAATCGATGCGCAACAACTCCGCGCAACTTGCATGGCTCACGCGTGAGCTTCGCGAAATGGGTTACAAGCCTATCGAGAGCTGGGGAAATTTCATCTACGTCGAAACCGGCGAAGATGCTTCAGCCCTCGGACGCCGCCTGCAAATGGAGGGCATCATCATCCGTCCTCTCACCGGAGGCTGGGGTGCGCGCACCGCGATTCGCATCACCATCGGCTCTCCCGAAGAGAATCGCCATTTCATTCAAGCCTTGAAGAACGTCACCAAGGGCGCTCAAGTCCGCTAATAACAAAGGCCACCGCAGCAGGTGGCCTTTTGTTTTCTCCCGTTGTCTTGCTGCTTATGCCGTGAGCAAGCGTGCTCCTGTGGCTGTCACCATCACCGTGTTCTCGTAATGCGCAGCGAGCGAATGATCGCGCGTCCGGATCGTCCAGCCGTCCCTCATCGTCACCGACCTCGAAGTTCCCATGGCAATGATTGGCTCAATCGTGAACACCAGTCCTTCCGTAAGGACGTCATCACAGTGCCGATCAAACTCATTGGGGATACATGGCTCCTCATGAATTGTGCGTCCAATGCCATGTCCCGCGAGCTCGCGAACAACGCAGTAACCAGCGCCTTCCACTACCTTTTGAATAGCTCTGCCGATGTCGTAAGCCCTCGCTCCGGGACGCACCTGTGCCAAGCCTGCAGCGAATGCGCGACGTGCGCAATCCACGAACTCTCTCTCAACCTTCGATACTTCGCCCACTATCACTGTCTCGCAGGCATCTCCCATGAATCCGCCCACTTCCACCGTAACGTCGAGCTTCACCAGGTCGCCATGCGCAAGCTTCCTGTTCCCGGGAATTCCATGCACAATCTCATCGTTGACGCTAATGCAGCTCTGTCCCGGGAAGCCGTACACCGACTTGGGCCCCGACTTGCCACCCAACCGCCGCATCACAGCTTCGCCAACCTTATCCAACTCGCGAGTGCTGATCCCTGGTCTCACCGCCGCCTTCATTGCATCCAACACGGCCCGTGTAACTTTGCCGGCCAGCTCCATTGCTGCCAGTTCTTCAGCAGTTTCGATCGACATCTGCACTCCTCCCAATCTCCATTCTACGCGTTGGAAACCAACGCCAGCCTCGCCGCGCCGTACAGTCCGCCATCTCCACCCAGCATCGCTCGCGTTATCACGGTAGTTCTCTGTCGCCCGCTACGTCCCTTTCCATCTTCCCCTGTAGTCAGGTCGAAGATGTACGACCGCCGTCGCACCTCCTGAAACATCGCAGGGGCGAACGCATCCCAACCGCTCGACACGCCACCGCCGATCACGAACAGTTGAATGTTCATCGCATTGATCATGCTCGCAATTGCCAATCCCAGCGCTCTCCCAACGCGCTCGAACACGCTTCTGGCCACCGTGTCACCGGCCATTGCAAACTCGTAAACCATGCGCGAGTTGAAATCCTTCTCCGAGAGTGACTGCAACCGCGTTGCCGCTCCTCCTCTCATTGCCTCGCGCGACATCCGCATCACTGCTGTTGCCGAAGCATACTGCTCAACACACCCATGACTTCCGCACTGGCACGGATGCCCTTCCGGCTCAACATTGCAATGTCCAAGTTCGGCCGCCATGCCGTTCCACCCGCGCCATAACTTGCCGTTCAGAATCAACCCGCCGCCCACGCCCGTGCCCAGCGTGTACATGCACAGGCTTTCCGCGTTTCGTCCGGCGCCCAGCCACTGCTCGCCCAATGCTGCGACGTTGGCATCGTTCTCCAGGATCACCGAGGTTCCAAGCCGCCGTTCGATATCGCCCTTGACATCGAAATTCTCCCAGCCCGGCAGGTTCGGAGACTTCACAACCTGGCTCGTCTCCATATCGATCAGCCCCGGCACCCCAACTCCAATGCCGCGCAGTTCCGCTTCGCCCTTGTACTTCGCCCGCATTTCCTCCACTGCACGCGTCAACTCCGTGACTACATGCTCGCGGCCTCGCGATACCTCCGTCCCGAGAGTTGTTTTCGAGAGCAGATGGCCGCCCTCGTCCACTGCGGCAATTCTCAGGTTCGTTCCACCCAGGTCAACTCCAATTGCATAGGAGGGCATATCCGGCAGGGTCCTTTCGATCTATCTGACAGGGTGCCCCAGGTTCGCGCCCTTTCTTTGGGCGTTAACCTGGGAGACGCAACGCTTCGCGCACAACCACCTACTTCTGGCAGTGCGGACAGTAATGGCTGCTGCGTCCCGCCACCACTACTCGTTTGATGCTTGTGCCGCAAACGAGGCAGGGCTCGCCCATGCGCTGGTAAACCCTGTGCTGCAACTGGAACCACCCATTGTCTCCGCTGGCATCGACGTAGTCCGAAACCGACGATCCTCCGGCAGTGATCGCCTCGGCCAGCACTTCCTGTATTGCGTCGTATAGCCGCAACAGGTCGGCCCTCGTCAGCGAAGCCGCTCTTCGCCTCGGCCTTATCCCTGCTCGAAACAAACTTTCATCCGCGTAGATGTTCCCTATCCCCGACAGCAGAGATTGGTTCAACAGTGCGCTTTTGATCGGCGTCTTGCGCCCTCTGAACATCTGCCCAAACTTCTCGCGGTCCGCCGCGATCGGCTCCGAACCCGCTGCTGCAAACTGCTTCCCTTCCAGCACCTGCAGCTTTCCAAATCTTCGCGGATCGACGAAGCGCAACTCGCGGCCCGACCTCAAGGTGGCGATGAGATGTGTGTGCTTTGCAATCTCCGCGTCCGGATCGCACACTAGGCAGCGTCCGGTCATTCCCAAATGAATCACCCACTGCGCCGGGCCCTTCTTCGACTCCAAATCGCCGACCAGATGCTTGCCAACCCTGCGGAATGCCACGATTTCCGCGCCTGTGAGCACACGTGCGATCTCCGTCGCCGGAGACTTCAACAGGTTCGACTTATCGCCAATCCAAACCTCTTCGATCCGATCTCCCGCTACGGCCTTTTGCAGGCCGCGCGCAATTGTTTCCACCTCGGGCAGTTCAGGCATGGCGCAAGTGTAACGCAAGATCCCGAGGCCGCTAGGTTCGGAATAGCCCGTCCTCCCAGGAGTACAATTCAAGGCCTACAGAAAGCGAGTCGATTATGGCCGATCACTTCCTGCTCACGCACATTGGCGGTCCCACCGCATTAATCGAATTCGGCGGCATCCGCTTCCTCACCGATCCGACCTTTGATCCTGCACCTGACGAGTACCCATCTGGCCCAGCTACCCTTCGAAAGCTCACCGGGCCAGCCCTCACCCCGTCGAGCATCGGTCCTGTTGATTGCGTACTGCTCAGCCACGACCACCACTTCGACAATCTCGACCGCGCTGGCCGTGAGTTTCTCAGTTCCGCAAAAGTTGTACTCACCACTGATGCTGGTGCCACGCGACTTGGCGGCAATAGTATTGGCCTAAAGTCTTGGCAGACCTACGATCTGCCTGCCCAGAACGGCACGAGTGTCCGTGTCCTGGCCACACCCGCCCGTCACGGCCCGGCAAACATGGATCGAGGTCCGGTGATCGGGTTTGCCGTCTCGGCCGCAGACTCGCCGGATCACGGGTCCTACTTCTCCGGCGACACCGTCTGGTTCGAAGGCGTAGCTGAAGTGGCATCACGTTTTCCTGCAAAGGCTGCGATTCTCAATCTTGGAGCTGCGCGGGTTACCGAAGTTGGCCCCTTTCACCTGACAATGACTGCCACGGAGGCCGTAGAAGCCGCACGCGCATTCCCCAAAGCCAGCATCATCCCGTTGCATTTCGAAGGCTGGCAGCACTTTTCAGAAGGCCGCGAGCAGATTGCACGCGAATTTGCTGCTGCCGACATGACCGATCGACTGCGCTGGCCGGAGCTTGGCCGTCCCATTCAGATAGAGATTTAACGCGTCTTCATGGGTGACTGGTCGAATGGTGTCGCGACGCCGTTTTGCGATGGGGTGCGAATACGGTAGAATTTCTCGTACACAGCCTGGTCAGGAATCCTTCCGGCTCTCCGCCTGAGACTCTCAAAACGAACGCCTGTGTGCGCATTTCCGCAGCATCGTCTGCGTGTGTTTGGAGACAAGAGTGAGCAAAGCTAAAACCGCGGTCGTTCTCGGAGCCCAATGGGGCGATGAGGGCAAGGGAAAGATTGTCGATGTGCTTTCGGACAACTTCGATGTTGTCGCCCGTTATGCTGGCGGACACAACGCGGGACATACCGTCACCATCTCCGGCAAGAAATTCGTACTCCAGCTGATTCCGTGCGGCATTCTCCGCCAGGAATCCCAGGCCGTGATTGGCAATGGCGTTGTCCTCGATCCATTCGCGCTCATGAAGGAAGTCAACTCCTTGCGTAGCGCTGGCCTTCAGGTCCAGGGTCCCGGAGACAACGGTTCCTCTCCCAATCTGTTCATCAGCAACCGAGCCCACGTTATTCTGCCTTATCACCGCATGATTGAACTCGGTGCGGAAAACGCTCCCGGACGCGTCAAGATCGGTACCACCTCGCGCGGCATTGGACCCACCTACGAAGACAAGATGGCCCGCCGCGGTCTGCGCGTCGCCGACCTGCTCGACAAGGAACTGCTGAAAAAGCACATCGATAACGCGTGCCAGGAAAAAAACACCATCGCTCACGCCTTATTCAACGGCGAAGCAATCGATCCCGAAGAAATGTACGAGCAGTACGCGAAAATCTCCGACGAGATTGCGCCTTTTGTCGCCGACACTGCTCTGCTGCTCAATAAGTCAATTGCCTCCGGCAAGAGCCTGATGTTCGAAGGCGCGCAGGGCACGATGCTCGACATCGACCATGGCACGTACCCATTCGTAACCTCGTCCTCGGCGACTTCCGGCGGAGCCTCCATCGGCACAGGTGTACCGCCGACCTCGATCTCTACCGTCATCGGCGTAACCAAGGCATACTGCACCCGCGTAGGTGAAGGCCCGTTCCCCTCTGAAATTGAAGGCGAACTTGGCGAAGTCGTTCGCAAGAAGGGCAACGAATACGGAGCCGTTACAGGACGCCCACGTCGTTGCGGATGGGTCGATCTGCCGCTGCTGCGCTACTCCAACATGATCAACGGCACCGAATGGCTCGTGGTTACCAAGCTCGATGTGCTCGATGAACTCGCGGAAATTCCTGTCGTGGTCGGATACAAGATCGATGGCAAGGAAACCGAAGAGATCCCGGCGCAGGATTCCGGCTATCGCAAAATCGAGCCGATCATCCACAGCCTCCCCGGTTGGCAGGTGAACACCTTCGGCACCACCGAGCACGATAAGCTGCCGAAGAAAGCGCAGGACTACCTCCGCTTCATCCAGAAGGAATCCAACGCAAAGATTGGCATGGTCTCGACCGGCCCCGACCGCGATCAGACAATCTTCGTCGATGAATTCTCTGCAATGCTAAAGAAGTAACTGCATCGAAACGAGCGTAAGGGAGATTCGATGATCGTCCTGATCGTTCACATGACGGCGAAACCTGACAAGGTGGAGGAGTTCAAGGAACTCCTCCGCACCTTGACTCAGGAAACCCGCAAAGAGCCCGGATGCCTGCAATACATTGCGCATCAATCCACTGACAATCCTCTGAACTTCGCCTTTTACGAGCAGTACGTTGACGAAGCCGCACTCGAAGCGCATCGCAATTCACCGCATTTCGCACGCTACGTGAAAGGCGGAATCGACAACCTGCTCGACTCTCGCACTCGCGAACTCTTTGTGCCCGTAATCTAGTTCACAGGTGGCCCACCCAACGTTCTGTTCGTTTTTGGCGTAGTTGCTTCACTTCAGGCCAGTACACAGTTCTGCTGCTCGCGAAATTAACATTCATGGCAGTTCTACCGTTTCCCGCCATGCTAGACTTTTTCGCCTGAAAGGGGATCACGAGGATGGACAAGAACCGCCCGACCATCATTCCTTCACTCACAGTAAAGAATTCTGACGCGGCCGTCGCCTTCTATCAGAAGGTGTTCGGCGCGCGGCAGGAACGTCCCATCATGCGCGGCAAGAACGGCAGCGTCATGCACGCCGAACTCATCATTGGCGACATGAAAATCTTCGTTAACGACGAGTTTCCCGAGATGGGAGCTCGCTCACCCGAGCACTACGGCGGAACTTCCGTAGTGCTACAGCTCACCGTCGACAACGCCGACAAGACGCACGATTTAGCTGTCGCCGCTGGCGCAACCTCCAAGATGCCTCCCTCCGACGCCTTCTGGGGAGACCGCTACGCCTACATCATCGACCCATTCGGGCACGGCTGGGGACTCAGCACTCCGCAGGAAACCCTCACTCCCGAACAGATCGAAGAGCGTGTGAAGGAGATGGTCGGCAACTAGATTTCTGAGATGCTCCCCACGCTCTGCCTGCCTCTGGCTAGCGTGGGGTTCCATCCGCCACACGTCCGCTCAAAATGAAATTGTCTTGACGGCGAGCGTATCGCCTTTCACATCGCCGTCCACATTCACTCTCAGGTGGTCCTTCTTGTTTGAGGCCTTCAGCAAATTCAGAGCCTCGTCATTCCCTTTCTTGTCGAATTTCAGAAAACGTCCATCACTTGTCTGAATCCCATAGCCGGACCGTGCACATTGCAGCGCACAGTCGCGTGTATGAGCATCTGGATTTGCTTTCACCTGCGCAGCACAGGAACTGTCCACCAGCGGAACGTTCGTCCATGTCTCGGCATGCGCTGCGACACTCGACAGCACTAGAGCCGTCATGAGAAGTATCTTCATCACCTTCCTCCACCTCAGAAGTGTTTATGCAACGGCGCGAACCTTCGGCCTATGTGTTTCTTCCGCCGAATGCGCCACCGCAGCCTGCTCTCGAACCTCGGTCAACTTCGCCAGAGCGAACGCACCCAGCGAGATTTCGATATCCCGCACGGCGATGTCGAAAAATGCTCCCTGGCTCACCAGATTCACGGCAATTGAGATGAGCCACGCCATTACTAGGTAGGCTGCATATCGCGTGAACCGGGTCAGTACCAGCACTCCCGCAACGATCTCCACGACTCCGACGACGTGCATGAATGTGGTCGCGGACACATGCAGGAGTCGCGGCACCAGCGGATTCAGATACATCTCCCAATTCGCTAGCAGGTTGAAGTACTTGTCGAGCCCTGCGAGGATCGGCCCCAGCCCCAAACCAATTCGCAGCACCCACCACGTGTTGTTCAATCGAGAATCAAATCCCATACCTTCCCTCCAGCGCATAGAGTGTGGCCTTCGCAATTTGGTTACAGCGCTCGAATAAGTTCCGCCAACCGCATTTCTGTCGCTGATGAGAGTAACCGTGTAACCTTTTGCCTTCTGGTGGACTCTATAACTGCGAGGCGACAATGAGCAGCGTCCCCAATGTGACTGCAACAGTGCAACAAGCATGGTCCGATGAGCAGGTGATCGGCGCAGTATTGGCAGGAACGCCGGCACTCTACGAAATCTTGGTCCGGCGCTATAACCAGAGGGTCTATCGTCTGGTGCGTTCCATTCTGCACGACGACAGCGAGGCAGAAGACGTCATGCAGGAAGCATACCTGCGTGCCTACAAGAATCTGGCGACCTTCGAGCGCCGCTCCAGTTTTTCCACCTGGCTATCGCGCATCGCCATCAACGAAGCACTCGCACGCATACGCGAAGGCAAGCACGTGGAGAACGTGGATTTCGATAACTCGCCGGAGATGGACATCCCGCCTAGTACGTCGTCGAGCCCCGAGGAGGAGGCGTCTTTGCACGAGACTCGCACTCTGATCGAGCAAGGAATACTCGCACTGCCGCAAACTTACCGAACCATGCTTGTCATGCGCGATGTGGAGGACATGAGCACCACCGAAGCCGCCGATGCGCTCGGTGTTTCGGAGACCGTCGTCAAAGTTCGGTTGCATCGCGCCCGCGCCCTGCTCCGGAAAGAACTCTATGCCCGCGCTGGCGCAACCAGCAGCATGGCATTTCAATTCTTCGCGCCTCGTTGCGATCGTGTCACCAGTAACGTCATGCGACAAGTCGTCATCGCGTAGCTTGCAGCACCGGCCACGCGTGCGTGTAACATGGAGGTCGCAATGCGATCTCTTGACCTGTCATCTCAATCCTTCCGTCAGCTGGCCCACGACCTTAGCGATTTCGCAGCCGACTACCTCGACAAGCTCCCACAGCTACCGTCGTATCCTGCTGGTATTAACGGAAAAGACACCGAACGCCTCTTCAGCAGCGAGATTCCATGGGATGGGGTCGGTCGCGCGGCGTTCGATTCACTACCCGCTATCTTCGAGAATTCGCGGCCTGCTTCTCCCCGATTCTTCGGTTACGTTTTCGGCTCAGGCGAACCCATCTCGGCGCTCGGTGATTTTGCCGCAACCGTTCTGCACCAGAACGCCACCGCCTGGCGTTCCGCTCCATCGCTCGTCACTCTTGAGCGCACGGTTGTTCGCTGGCTTGCAAAAGCCATTGGATGCGAAGGCTTCAGCGGAAGCCTCACTCTCGGTGGATCCTCTGCCAACCTCATGGGATTGTGCATGGCCCGCGAAGCCAAGGCTCCTGCGAATGATACTGGAGTTCGCGGTGGTGTCATCTACTGCTCGACCGAAGCCCACATGTCAATTGCAAAGGCAGCCGCTCTGCTCGGACTCGGCCACAGTTCCGTCAGCCTCATTCCGGTCGATGGCGCATTCCGCATGCAATGCGATAAGTTGCGCGAACAGATCACTCAAGACCTGCGCGAAGGCAAGCTTCCAATCGCCGTGGTCGCCAGCGCCGGAACCACTGCCACCGGCAGCATCGACCCGTTGCAGGCCATCGCCGAAGTCTGCAGAGAATTCGGTCTCTGGATGCACGTGGATGGCGCTTATGGTGCCTTCGCCGCGCTCGCCATTCCGGATGCTTTCCGCGGCATTGAATGCGCCGACTCGCTCTCGCTCGATCCTCACAAATGGCTTTACCAACCCGCTGGCTGCGGATGCCTGCTCTATCGCGATCCCGCGGCGGCCCAGCGCGCATTCTCCCACTCTGGAGACTACGCACGCTCGCTCACCAATGATCCTGTCGAGGGCTTCTGCTTTTTCGAAGAATCTATCGAACTGTCGCGACCTGCCCGCGCCCTCGAACTTTGGCTTTCTTTGCAATATCACGGTCTGCGCGCGTTCCAGGAATCCATTCGTGAAGACCTGCACCTCGCGCACGTCCTGGCCGACGCCATCCACAGTGAATCACAACTCGAATTGCTTGCTCCCGTTGCGCTCAGCGCCGTCTGCTTCCGCTACGTCGGTGAACCCGGCGACCTCGATCGCTTGAACCGCGCAATTCTCGACAAAGTAGTGAGACGCGGCCAGGTGTATATGTCGAACGCAACCATCCATGGAAAGTTTGCACTGCGGGCTTGCGTTGTGAATCACAGAACGACAGAAGAAGACGTGCTGCTGGTTGTCAGCGAAGTGCTTGCTGCTGCGAAAGAAATCCTCGCCTAAAAGAAAGTCCCACATCCTAGTCGGTGTGGGACTCTTCTTTTGCCTGAAAACCAGAACAACTACTTCGCCAGTTCGTATCCGGAGAAGAAGAAGCTCAGCTCAAAGCGCGCCGTATCCTCGGCATCCGAGCCGTGAACAGCATTCTTCTCGATGCTCTCGGCGTGCTTCTTGCGAATCGTTCCCGGCTCAGCGTTTGCCGGATTCGTTGCGCCCATCAGCTTGCGCCAATCGGCAATCGCGTTTGCCTTTTCCAATGCCAGCACGACTACCGGCCCCGAAGTCATAAAGGCAGCCAGCGAATCGAAGAACGGCTTACCTACGTGAACCGCGTAGAACGCGGCGGCCTGAGCCTTCTTGAGGTGGAGCATCTTCATCCCGATAATGCGGAATCCGGCTCCTTCGATGCTGGCGATGATGTCGCCGGCTGCGCCCTTGGCTACTGCATCGGGCTTCACGATGGCAAGTGTACGTTGCAAGGTGTCCATATTTATCCCTGAATTGTCCCTGACAGATTCTTATCGTTACGGTGCGGGCGGCTGCCACACTAGCCAGCCGCACACCGCCCATAACAGCTTAACAGTTTCGTCTTAGCGTTTCGCCCCCAGCGCTTCCACAAGGGTCTCACCCAGCAGCGCCGGAGTCTTCACAATGTGCACCCCCGCAGCCTTCAGGGCCTTGAATTTCTCTTCCGCCGTGCCCTTTCCGCCGCTGATGATGGCTCCCGCATGTCCCATTCTGCGTCCCGGAGGCGCCGTCTGACCGGCGATGAAGCTCACCACAGGCTTCTTCACATGAGCCTTGATGTACTCCGCCGCAGTCTCTTCCGCAGTACCGCCAATTTCGCCGATCATGATGATCGACTCGGTCTCCGGATCCTCATTGAACAGCGCCAGCGCATCGACGAAATTCGTGCCGATGATCGGATCGCCGCCAATTCCAATCGCCGTTGACTGCCCCATTCCGAGTTGCGAAATCTGGTGCACCGCCTCATACGTCAGCGTGCCTGAGCGCGAGACGATGCCCACGTTTCCCGGACGGTGAATATTTCCGGGCATAATGCCAATCTTGCATTTTCCCGGCGAAATGATGCCCGGGCAGTTCGGCCCGATCAGCCGCGACTTCTTGTCCTGCATGTAGCGCCACACCGTCACCATGTCGCGCGCCGGAATACCTTCCGTTATGCAGACAATCAGCGGAATCTCAGCATCAACCGCTTCCAGAATCGCGTCAGCCGCGAACGGAGGCGGCACAAAGATCACCGTGGCATTGGCTCCGGTTTCGCGCACCGCGTCCTGCACGGTATCAAATACGGGCCAGCCTTCATGCTTGGTTCCGCCCTTTCCCGGAGTCACTCCGCCTACAACCTTGGTTCCATAATCGGAGCACGCCTTGGCGTGGAACGTGCCTTCGCGGCCGGTGAGGCCCTGAACGATCAATCTCGTGTTCTGATCCACAAGTATGCTCATTGCTTACCTCCCCGCCGCCGCGGCAACAACCTTCTCCGCCGCGTCCTTCATGGTATTTGCCACAATGAAATTGAATCCGCTCGCCTGCAGAATTTCGCGCCCCTTATCGACGTTCGTCCCCTCAAGGCGCAACACAATCGGCAGTTGGATGTTCGTCTTTCGTGCGGCCTCAACTACGCCATTGGCCAGCGTATCCACCCTCAGAATGCCGCCGAAAATGTTGATCAGCACGGCCTTCACATTCTTGTCTGCCAGCAGGATTTCGAACGCGTGCGTCACCTGCTCTGCGTTCGCTCCGCCGCCCACGTCCAGAAAGTTTGCAGGCTCGCCACCAGCAAACTTGATGATGTCCATCGTCGCCATCGCCAATCCGGCGCCGTTCACCATGCAGCCCACAGTGCCGTCCAGCTTGATGTAATTCAGGTTGTACTTGCTTGCTTCGACTTCCAGCGGGTCCTCTTCGCTGATGTCGCGCAGTTCCTTGATGTCCGCGTGGCGATAGAGCGCGTTGTCGTCGATGTTCACCTTGGCATCAAGCGCAAACACTCGCCCATCGGTGGTCGTGATGAATGGATTGATCTCAAACAGCGAGGCGTCCGTCTCTTCGTAAGCCTTGTAGAGCGCCATCATGAACTTCGTCGCGGGCGCAATCAGTTCCGGCTTCAGGCCTAGTTTGAATGCCACCTTGCGCGCCTGGAAAGCCCTGAACCCAAGCGCTGGATCGATATACTCCTTCACGATCGCATCCGGATCCTTCGCTGCGACTTCCTCAATCTCCATGCCGCCCGCCTTCGAAGCCATAAACACTGGACGCGAAACGGCGCGATCGAGCACAATTCCCAAATACAGTTCGCTTGCAATCGGCAACGTCTCCTCGATCAGCAGGCGGTTCACTTTCTTTCCCTCGGGCCCTGTCTGGTGCGTCACCAACTGCATGCCCAGGATCTGTCCTGCGAGTTCACTGGCTTGCTCGTAAGTCTTTGCCAGCTTCACGCCGCCGCCTTTGCCCCGGCCGCCTGCGTGAATCTGCGCTTTCACCACGATTCCCGTTGCTCCGGCGCTCAACAGGTCCTTGGCCGCACGCTCTGCTGCTTCACGCGACTCCACCATCTCGCCCCGAGGAACCGCCACCCCATATTTCGCGAGGATTGCTTTTGCCTGATACTCGTGAATTTTCATAGTTGAATTCTCATACGTGGATTCTTACTAAGGACGGCACGAGCCTTCGCTCGCATTTGCAGACCGACGCACCCCAACGCACATCCGCCTGCGGATTTGTTGCGATGGAAAACAGCCGACGTTTTAAGGTCGGCAGGAATAGAACTCGTGATTATATTCGGCGCGTTCGCAAAGACAAAGCCGATTACGGTCTTCTCCAGCGTCAAATCTCACTTCTGAACGTGATAACGGTCACAGGCGATATTGGTTCAGAGTTGTAGGATAATGAAATTGAAAACGATTTTCATTTTCGTACAGCAAGTGATCGCCGGAGTCGCCTTTATGTATCGTCGCCCGAAGTCCTCGGCAATACGCATTACCCTCTCTCTAGCCTTATTCATTCTACTTTCCGCGCTGTTCACCTTCGCCTCGAGCGAGAGCGCGTCCACGCTTCGCGGCCAGGTGTCCGATCCTTCCGGCGCCGTTGTTCCCGGAGTTAAAGTTCACGCACGCAATCTCACCACTGGCGCAGTCGTCGAAGTCACTACAGGCTCTGAAGGCATCTACTCGATTCCCCTTCCCCCAGGTCGCTACGACATCGATTTCAGCGAAGTGGGATTTCAGCAGGCAAGTCGCCGCGCAATTGACACGGCCTCGGGCGCCGATGTCACGCTCGACATCCAATTGCAGCTCGAAACCCAAACGGAGTCGATGAGTGTCACCGTAGAAATGCCGACGCTCGACACCACGAACACTCAGATTGGCGAGACCATCACGGCCGAAAAGATGACGGCCGTCCCGCTCAACGGACGCAGCTTTACCGACCTGCTAGCTCTCCAGCCCGGCGTAATCCCCGCCAGTTCCGCGCAGCCCAACGCTGTCGTCATGTCCGGATGCACCGCTACACCGCCCTCTGGCGACCTCAATCCCGGTAATCTTTCTGTCAGCGGACAACGTGAAACCAGCAATGGCTTTGCTGTGAACGGCTCGGCTGTCGAAGAGGACTTCAACAACGGCACCGCCGTTGTCCCTAATCTCGACTCCATCCAGGACTTCAAGGTCATCACCAGCAACTTCGACGCTGAATACGGAAATTTCAGCGGCGGACAAGTCCTCGTCACCACGAAATCCGGCAGCAATCAACTCCACGGCAGCGCCTTCGAATTCCTTCGCAATACCGCGCTCGACGCCCGCAACTACTTCGCAACTGACCGTGCCAGCTACGAGCGCAATCAATATGGCGGCACCCTCGGCGGCCCCATTCGCAAAAACAAGGCGTACTTCTTCGTTGACTACCAGGGCACCACGATGACTCAGGGGCAGGAAACCGGAAATATCTCCATCCCTAGCGACGCCGCACGCTCCGGCAACCTCGCCGATCTCTCCAGCCAGCTCACCGGAACCGTCAGCACAACCTACTGGGCCAATCAGCTTTCGGCCAAGCTCGGACAAAACGTAACCGCCGGAATGCCCTACTACACCGCCGGATGTACCGACACCTCGCAGTGCGTTTTCCCGAACGCGAAGATCCCCACGTCAGTCTGGTCCTCTCCTGCCTCAAAGCTGCTGGCCTACATCCCACGAGCCAACGTTGCCTCAAACCTCTTCTCCAACTCCGCGCAGAACGAAACTCTTGGCGACAACAAGGCTGCCGCTCGTTTTGACGTAAATACCCGACTTGGCAATCTCTCGGCCTACTACTTCTTTGACCAGTACACGCTCGACAATCCCTACCCCGCCGCACAAGGCGGAGCGAACGTCCCGGGCTTCAACGCCGTCTCCAACGGCCGCGCCCAACTCATCAGCCTTGGACTCACGCGCACTTTTGGCGCGAACACCGTCAATGAAGCGCGCTTCAGTTACATGCGCGACTACAACGTAATCGGCAAGCCCGCCGGAGGCGTCGGCCCCTCGCTCGCCTCGCAAGGTTTCAAAGAGTGCTCCGGCACCGACTACAACTGCCTCGGAATCGTTCCTCTCAACAAGAGCACTGAAGGCATCGAAAACGTAGCTTTCAACGACTTCACCATTGGCGTCGATGTCACCGGGGAGCGACAGGTCAACAACACCTTCCAGTGGAGCGATAATCTCTCGCGAGTCATTGGCAACCACACCCTGAAGCTCGGAGCCAGCCTCCACCTCGATCAGGTGAACATCGATTCCAACTCCATCAACAACGGATCGTTCGTCTTCAACGGCACCGAAACCGGATCCGATTTCGCCGATTTCCTGCTCGGCGTAGCCAGCACCTACGAACAAGGCGATGCCAGCCCGTTCTATATTCGCAACAAATACATCGGAGCCTTTGCGCAGGATAGCTGGAAAGTCCGCCCCAACCTCACGCTCAACTACGGCCTCCGCTGGGATGTCCTTCCCCCCTGGCACGAGAAGTACAACCAGCTTCAGACATTCGTTCTCGGACAGCAGTCAATCGTCTATCCCGGCGCGCCCAAGGGAATGGTCTTCCCCGGCGATCCCGGCGTTCCCTCCACCCTCGCACCCACGAAGTGGGATAACTTCTCGCCGCGCTTCGGCTTCACCTACTCACCCACCTTCCGCGATCCCGTTCTCGAAAAGATCTTCGGCCCCTCCGGTAAGAGCAGCATCAAAGGTGGCTTCGGAGTCTTCTACTCGGCGTTCGAAGGCCTCTCCGCCGGAATCATGAGTGCCTGCGCTCCCTACGGCTACGATTACGACAGCACCAGCGGACACCCAAAATTCGACGAGCCATTTGTTTCCGCCATGACCGGACTCAGCAACGGACAGCCCTATCCGTCGCCAATCCCAACTTTCGGTGCATCCGCCTCACACCCCAACAACACTGTGGACTGGTCGAAATACAACCCCATCACCGGCGACCCCGCTTTCTACTACCGCAACACTTCTCCTTATACCGAGAGCTACAATCTCTCCATCGAACGCGAACTTGCGCATAACACGGTCCTCAAACTCGCCTACGTAGGCTCGCAGGCTCACCACCTTCTGGTCCTCACCTCCGCCAATCCCGGCAACGCCGCGCTCTGCCTCAGCGTGAGCCAGCAGAACCAGGTTGCTCCCGGCACGGCTACCTGCGGACAGTTCTCCGAAGGCGGCACCTTCACCCGCGCCGACGGTTCCACCGTTCAGGTCCGTGGCCCATTTAGCTCCGATTTCGACGGAATCACCTACCAGAAGACGGTTGGCTTCTCCAACTACAACTCGTTCGAAGCTACACTTCGCCACAACAGCAAGACGCTCGATCTGATGGCGGGCTACACCTACGGCAAGTCGCTTGATTCCTCATCGAGCCTCTCCGAGCCCGTGTATCCGATGGGTGCTGCAATGAGCAAAGCCATCTCCGCCTTCGACCTTCGCCACAACTTCGTGGCCAGCTATCGCTACGCACTTCCCTTCGCTCGCCTCACCGGCAAGCAAAACCGCTGGACCAACGGATGGTCTATCTCCGGAATCACTCGCTTTGCCTCCGGCTTGCCCGTCACGCTCTACAACAACACCGACAGTTCCCTGCTCGGATCCATGCCCAACGGCATCAACAACAACGGAGTGGATACCCCCTACTACACCCCCGGAAACCTCGCCATCAACCGCGACCCGCGCCACACCGTAGCAGGAGTCCGACAGGCCGCCTTCAACACGTCGCTGTTCTCTGTGCCGGAACTTGGCACACTCGGAAACGCTCCACGCCGCTTCTTCTACGGCCCCGGACTCGAGAACTTCGACGCCTCCTTGCAGAAGGAAATCGCCATCACCGAAAGCAAAATGATTCAACTCCGCATGGAGGCTTTCAACGTCTTCAACCACGCACAGTTCTTCGGAGCAGCCGCAGTCAACGGCAACATCAGCAGCATCGGCTTCGGACAAATCGTCAATGCCATGCCGCCACGCCAAATCCAGCTCGCTGCCAAATTCACCTTCTAACCTTCACCTCTCACCAGGGTGCCCCGTCCTAGCTCGCTAGGGCGGGGATTTTTTATGGCCCGCCGCTTATCCGTCTCGAGCGTCATCCTGAGCGAAGCGAAGGATCCCTTCCTCGGCTCAAATCTCCAACGGCGATTCCAGGTCACCTACCCAGGTTCCTCCCGGGCTCCTGTTCGGCAGAGATCAGTGTCGTGCTGCGATTTCACGCCATAACAAGAAGCCCCACAAAAAGTGGGGCTCATTCAATCGTGGCGACGTCCTATGCTTTCGCGACCTTCACCTTTTCTGCCATCTTCGCAATGCGCTTCTGAATCATTTGCACGCGCTTCTTCGCCTCAGGAGCCCCATTGACAGCCTTCTCGACCCCCGAAAGAAACATCGGATTGTCCAGCGCCTGCCGAATCTCCTTCAGAAACGGCTTGTACTTCGCATACACATACACCATCTCGCCGTTCCACGTAAAGAACAGCGCAGGATGCACCACATCATTCAGAATCAGCGAAGCCGCATTCTCCCAGTACGAAAACACCTGGCGTGCCCACGCATTTTCCTGCGTCCCGATCGCCTGGACCAACTGCAGCACATCCCCTGCGTCCTTCGGCTTGAATTCGTAGTTGACGAAATTTCGTGCCTTGCGCATCTCTGCCTCGCGCCGCATTTCATACAGCTTTATGCAAAGCTCGGCATCCGCTGCAGTTGCTTTCCGTGCTCTTGCCATTGGTCAGTCCTCCTGTGAACTCCAGAACTCAATCATACCCTTGGCTCTTGTAGAGCGCGTTTCTTGCTAAGCAACAACAGGGTGTCATCCTGAGCGAAGCGAACGTCCCCTATTCCGCTCAAACCTCACTGCCCCAATGGTGCCCTTTCGTCGGGCGCTAACCTGGGAGAATACTGCGCTCCATCACCCCTACCGCCCTGCCGCCATCTGCGGATACGCCCCACTCACCTTGACCAACAACCGATGAAACCAATGCACTCCGCGCACCGGGTCCAGATACATGAGCGGACACTGCCCCGGCACTACCGCCATACCCCGCTCGCGGCAGAACTCAACGGCCTTCTCACTGACCGCTCCCTGCCCACCGCCTCTGTACATCCAAATCCGTTTGATTCCAGCATCCGCACAATCGCGTACCACCGCGTCAGTCACCGTAGGAGATGTCAGCAACAGCGCTCCGTCCGGCACAGGCTGAATATCCTGCACACGCGCAAAGCACAGTTGTCCCAATACCTCCGCCACATTGGGATTCACCGCAAACACCTCGCACCCACGCCGCCGAAACTCCTTCACCAGCACCGCGCCAATGCTGTGACGGTCGCGCGAGAGCCCTACAAAAGCAATCCGCTTCTGCTTCAGGAAGTTCTCAATCGTACTCAGAGACACATTCGCCTGCGCCATACTGAACCCCCATAGGTTGTAATCTTCGTCCGAAAGTTGCGCAGGCGCAGTGATTGACCGCATTCAAGCCAGCTGCGATCCCGAACCGGGAATCCAGCCCCTCTCAAGGAGCACGGACTATGAGCTAACACTGCTAATAATCAGCGATTTGTCTCCAGAGCTGCACTACAATTCGCGCATGCAACTACGCACTGTTCTGATAGCGGTTGTATTGCTTACAGGCACCTCCCTCCGTACACAAGCTCAGAACGTCCCTGGCTCCTGCGGTTCTCGCGATTGGTTCCAATTACAGCAGCACTTAGCGGTTAGCGGAGGTTCTTCGCTTTGCCTCGGTGTCCTGAATTCCAGCCTCAATCAACAAGTTGACGCCGAACATGAACTCAATGCCGTGATTCGTCGCATGCCGCACGGCGACACGGCCATCGAAGCGCTTGAGGCACTCGGCACAATGTATTTCAGAAATGGACGATATCGAGAAGCACTGGCGCAACTTGAGCGCACTATTTCTGAGAAGCCCGACGTACAAGACACGCGCGCAATGCATTCACTCTTTGCTGCGCTTGCCAAGCATCCCGACTTGAAGGTCGCGAGCAGCAGAATCTCAACCGTTCAGGGCGAGGTAATCGGCAACAATCTCTTCTTGCCTGTAACAATCAATGGAGTAGCTGCCACCTACCTCTTGGACTCCGGAGCAGGACTATCCGTAATCTCCGATTCCGAGGCGCGCAGATTGGGTCTGCAGGTAGAGGAGACCACGTCGAAGATGTCTGACGTGAGTGGGGTTTCTTCTTCGATGCGTCTGGCTCATCTTTCGGACTTGTGGCTCGGAAAGACTCATCTGAAGAATGTTGCCTTTGCCGTTTATCCGGACGCGAACACACCATTCGCCGATCTGCCCCCGACACACAAGGGAGTACTCGGAATCTCAGTCTTGATTGCATTGGGAGCAGTTCGCATTGACAACGACGATCACATCCAGATTGGCAAAGGCTCCAGCCCCGTCCCGGCTAGAAGTGTTCCGCTAGCCTTTGACGGCATAACGCCCTTGACGCAAATGGGCTTCAATGGAAAAACACTCAGCTTCACTTTCGATACGGGAGCTGAAACGACCTATCTGGGGCCAGTCTTTGCGAAGACATTTCCAGAACTGATGCGCACCGGGACTAAGAAGCAGCGGAGACTGACCGGTTTTTCCGGAAGCACTCTTCAGGAATCTGTCGAGTTACAGTCAGTCAGGTTCTCGCTTGGAAAAGAAGTCGAACTCGCACCGGCTACGGTCCTGCTCAAAGCCACAACAGAGACCAGCAATTGGGCCGCAGGAAACATGGGATTTGATCTCATAATGCAAGCGCGTCCAGTTACTATCGACTTCGCAAAGATGCAGTTGAGCGTCGAAGACCGGTGATGTTTCCGAAAGAACAATGAGTACCCCAGGTTCACGTAGCGAGGCGTAGTTAACCTGGGATAGCAAGGTGCCTACACTGCGATGACGCTTCAAGAAAAGAATCGCCCGATTGCCGCCGCGTCAAAGCTTGTCAACCCTCGGATGCCGACATTTTCTCGTAAACACCTCTGTTCAAAGCGCATAAACTTTGCGGCATGCTGAGGGGATTGCCTGCCCAACTTGTTATCCTGAAATAGAGAGCATTTCTGCTCGGGATCGCCTTTATAGGTCAGACGTAAGTACCTTGTTTTCAAATTTTTGGCGGGAAATATGGGGGGGGGGGAGGCGGGGTCTAATCGACCTCCGCCTTCTGCATATATTTCGCCACATCGACGTTCCATTTCAGCTCTTTTTCAATCGACTGCTGCAAGGCTTCGGCTGAGTCAGGTTCGCCGTGAACGATGTGAGTCGTGTTCGGAGTTTTCTTAAACGTGTGCAGCCATTCCAGCAGTTCGCTCGCGTCTGCGTGGTCACTGAACTGTTCGAGTGACGCGACTTGCGCGCGCACCGGAACAATCTCTCCGAATATCTTGACCTCGCGCGCGCCGTCCTTGATTTGGCGTCCGCGCGTTTCCGCCGCTTGATAGCCGATGAACATGATCAGGTTGCGCGGGTCTGGCAAGCGTTGAATCAAGTGATGCTGAATGCGTCCGCCCATGCACATGCCGTTCGAGGAGACGATAATCGCCGGAAAGTGACTGTCGTTGATCCGCTTCGATTCTTGCGGCGTGCTGGCGAAGTGAAACTCCGGCCATGACAGCGGAGAACCATAGCGAGAGATCAAGTCGCGCGTCTCAGCAGTGAACTCCTCTGAGTGCTTCAGGAAGATCTGCACCGAGTGAATCCCCATCGGCGAATCCGCATACACGGGAATGCGCGGAATCTGTCGTTGCTCCATCAACTGCTTGAGCATGAAGAGGAACTTCTGCGTGCGCTCCACCGCAAATGCCGGAACGACGATTGTGCCGCCGCGCTTCACGGTTGCGTTGATCAGGGCAGCCATTTCGGGCATCACGTCCGCATCCGGATGCTCGCGGTTTCCGTAAGTCGATTCCATCACCAAGACATCCGGCGACTCGCCCTCGGTCGGTCCGGAGTGAACGACCTTGCCTGGAGCGATCTTGCTATTGCGCACGCGCCCGATATCTCCGGTGAACAGCAATGTGCGTGACGAGCCATTCTCCCTCAAGGAGATCTCGGCCATCGCCGCACCCAGAATGTGTGCCGAGCTCACGAAGCGGAAGCTGATGCCATCCGCCAGTTTCACCGTCTCGCCGAACGGCACCGCGCGGAACCGAGACATGCACCGTTGCGCCTCCTCCATCGTGTACAGCGGCAACGCGGGCGTGTGCTTGGAGCTCTTGTGCTTGTTGTGGAATGCCGCGTCTTCCTCCTGTAAGTAGCCAGAGTCAGGCAGGATGATGCCGCACAGATCAACCGTCGCCGGAGTAGCGTAAATAGTGCCTTCGAAGCCTTCCTTGTACAGACGAGGGAGCCAGCCGCAGTGGTCCAGGTGAGCATGAGTCAGGATGACGGCATCAACGGTCTTTGCCGGAACTGGCAAATCAGTCCAGTTCTTCAGCCGCCACTCTTTCTTACCCTGAAAGAGTCCGCAGTCCACCAGAAGTTGAAAGGATGAGGTCCGAATGAGGTGTTTGGAACCTGTAACCGTTCCAGCAGCGCCGAGGAATTGAATGTAGCTCACGTTATTCCCCCTGAACGACACACCACCTTAGGACGTTCAGAGGGAACTTGCAACGATGTTATTGCGCAGGCGCAGGAGAGGTCGTCACGGGAATCACGTTGTCACGACGCTCCGCTTCGGGAACACTGCCGTCGTTTACCTCGGCTTCCGTCGGCGTCATGTCGAATGGCACTCGCACGATCGCCTTCTGTTTGGCCGGAACCACCACGCGTTGCGTGCTCTCACGTCCAGCAGCACGCACTGCGACCGGAACTTCACACCAGGCTTCACCTTGGTTCTCGATAGTCACGGCTGTTACCGTCTGCTGTCCAAGCGTCTGGCGCACGTAAGCCGAATCCACATGGAGTTGCGGCAAGCCGCGGTCGCGATACACCCAATCATCGAAGAAGGTCTCCAGGTCACGCTTCCCTGCTACCTGCTTCTCGACGAGGTGCTGCACGTATCCTGAGTCGCGGTCATTCGCCGCTCGATACTGAGCGAGCGCCGCCTGCAGCGCCCGGTCGCCCACCATGTCACGCAGCATCCACCAGACGAATGCGGACTTGGTATGTAGGAACAGTTCGTCAGCAGTTGAGATGAGCGGCTGCGGGCCACTGCCAGGAAGCTCATCATCCTTGTGGTTCTCTCCCACCTGCGGGGCGGTGTGTGATTGCTGCTCGGCCACGGCCAGCGCCGAGGCAAACTGGCCCAGATACGCCAGTGCAGCCCGACGTCCTGCCTGACGCTCTCGGATGAGCGCCTGCCCGAAGTTGGCCAGCCCCTCACGAATCCACAGACGCGGTGAGTCCACCATCGTATGAACCACCGGACGTGCCATTGCCACTTCGGCTGCCGTGTGCGTCACCGACTTTAAGGGCACGAAGTAGTACGACCCGGCGTCATACGGCAGAGCGTTGGGATCGGTGAGTTCCACCACAACCACCTTGCTTCGCGGAGCCCCGAACCACTCCTGCAGCGGTGGCGCCACCGACTCGATAGCCGACATGTAGTCCCGAGCAAACCCGGTATGCCCCGCTGTGTAATACCCCGCCACCCTCGGCCGATCCGTAGTCTCCGCCGGATCATTCAGCAACACAATTACGGGATCAACGCCGCGGAACTCGTCCGTGATTTCCTTGCCTGTTTTACCTTCAGAGCCATTGGTAACAAACGCGAATCTGGAATCGTCATCCTCGGGTTGAGTAGGCGTTGCGATGTGAACATGTAATACCGACGAAGACTGGCGTTCGCGCCACTCGCGCAAGGTCTCGAACAGTTCATTGCCTCGCAGGACATTCGCCGCATCCATTGACACCGGATACCACGCTACAAATCCGACGCCCCTGAAAGCGGTAAAGTTATCGCCAATAGCGTCCCAGTCACTACGAACAGCCACGTCCTCAGGAGTCCCAATGCGCTCCAGCCGACCACTACTCTTGTCCACCGTGCCCGCGTACCGAACCCCAAGCTGCACGGTGTTGCCTGCGGCGACTGGCTTCTCCAACTTCACGATGGCCTCGCTCAGTTGGCCGGTGTGGTCAATGTCACTGGTGTAAGTTTGGCTCAACCACTCAACAGGCGCTCCGCCTATGGTCACCGATAGCCAGCGCAAAGAACTGGAAATCTGCAGAACAACTTCGTGTTGCGGCTGCTTGGAGATGTTGCGTAGCTCTAGCTTTCCATCCACCGACAGACCGTGTTGATGCGGATCGACCGTCGCTTGCAGGTCATATCGTGTGAAGCTGAAAGCATTTCGATCCAGCGCCCATCCTGGTGTTACTCCGACAGCGCACACCACCACCAACAGCCACAACCGAAGCAAGGACGGCACAGCTATTCCTCTCTCTTCTTCTTTGCAGACTTCTGGACGGCAGGCCTTTGCGCCGACCGACGCTGCCGCTGCACTTCGTACATCACGATTCCGCCGGCGACAGAGACATTCAGAGAAGAAACAGCGCCCATCATCGGGATAGAAACCAAGATGTCGCACTTGCGGCGCACGAGGTCGTGCAATCCTTTGCCTTCAGCGCCTAGAACAATGGCGCAGTTCATGTTGTAATCCACTTCGTCGTAGGTCTTGTCCCCGCGCTCGTCGAGTCCCACAATCCAGACGTTCTGGTCCTTCAATTCCTCAAGCGTGCGTGCGATGTTCACCACGCGAGCTACGCTGAGATTTTCACTCGCGCCCGCGGAAGCCTTGACGACCGTTCCTGTGATCCCCGCAGCACGGCGCTCGGGAATCACAACCCCATCCACGCCTGCTCCGTCGGCAGAACGAATCAACGCCCCAAGATTGTGCGGGTCTTCGACGCCGTCGAGGACGAGCAGGAAGTTGTGTTCGCCGTGTTTCTGTTCGAGTAACTCCTCCACGCCGGAGTATTCCTTGCGTGAGGTAATGGCCATGACACCCTGATGTGTGTTCGTCCGGGTCTCACGATCTATATCTTCGCGAGGAACGAAACGCACGCTGATTCCCTGCGCCCTGCAATCGTCGATGATGTTCTGTAGTCGATGGTCAGTGCGGTCTCGGGACACCGCAACATAATCAAAGCGTCGGCCACCGCGCTTCAGGGCCTCGCCTATAGCATGAATACCGTAGAGGACTTCACTCATAACTCATCTAGTGTACGGCACATGCGCTTAGCTTCCGTTGCAAAAATGCCACACCCACTTTTCCAGCACCCCCGGGCGTTCTATACTCGTCTGTACTGATTGAGGTTGCCGAATGTCGCTATCCGTCATCATCGTCGACGACGAAGAGCTCGCGAGAGATGAGCTCTCATATCTGCTACGCGATCTAGAGGACGTCGACATAATTGGCCAGGGCAAGAACGGCATTGATGCCGTGAACCTGATCAAGGAGTGCTCGCCCGATCTTGTGTTCCTGGACGTACAAATGCCAGGACTGGACGGCTTTGCGGTAATCAAGAAACTCCTTGAGAAGAAGATTCCGTTACCCAACATTGTTTTCTCTACGGCATTTGACCAGTACGCGGTAAAGGCATTCGAGGTCAGCGCGCTGGATTACCTCCTGAAACCCTACGACAAGAAGCGCGTTTACCAGGCAGTTGAAAAAGCCCGCAAGGCGCTGGACACGGATGTTCCGCCAAACGAACGCCTCGACACACTGGTAAAACTCCTAGAGCAGCAAAAGCCTCAGACCACCAAGATATTGCTGAAGGCGAACAACCGCCTGTTCCTCGTCGATCAGAAGGAAATATGTTTCGCGTCGATCGAAGACGGCGTAATTACTGTTGTGGCGCAGAACATGGAAGGGCAATCTAATTGCCGCACACTAGAAGAACTCTTGGCCTCGCTTGACCCAAATCTTTTCTGGCGAGCGCATCGTTCGTATCTAGTGAACATCAATCGAATCAAAGAAGTCGTGCCGTGGTTCAAAAGCAGCTACCAGATACGAATGGACGACAAGAAGCAGACGGAAATCCCGGTCAGCCGCGCACAGACCCGGCGATTGCGCGATCTTTTCGGCCTGTAGAACCAGATTTCGCTCGCTTGCCACCAGAAACTCTCGGCCGGACGGGTATAATCAGAGGTATCCATGAAAGCCTACGTTTACGTGTCGATGAAAAAAAGTGTCCTCGATCCACAGGGGAAAACGATTCAGGGCGCTTTGACCAAGATGGGGTACAAGGGCGTTGCTGATGTTCGCCAGGGCAAGTATTTCGAATTGTCGCTCGACGGCAGCTTAGAACGTGATGCCGCGCGCGCAGAGGTCGAGCGCATGGCCCGCGAAATCCTTACCAATCCAGTGATCGAAGATTTTCATTATTCAATCGAAGACTAACTGGAATCCCAGAGCTGAAACTTAACCCGCCAATGCGGGTTTTTACAATTTTAGGGAGTCGCCCATGTGCGGAATTGTTGGATACGTTGGCAAGAAGCAAGTCGTTCCGGTAATCATTGATGGCCTGCGCCGTCTTGAATATCGCGGTTACGATTCGGCCGGCATTGCAGTGGCTGGCGGAAAGAACGGCCTGCAAATTCGCCGCGCCGAAGGCAAGTTGCGCAACCTTGAAGAGGTGATTCGCCTCGATTCGATCGAGGGCACGTACGGTATCGGTCACACGCGCTGGGCTACTCATGGACGGCCGAGCGAAGAAAACGCCCATCCACATCGTGATTGCACCGGGAAGATTGTCGTAGTTCACAACGGAATCGTTGAGAACTACCTGACACTGAAGAAGCAACTTCGCGATGAGGGCCATACCTACAAAACCGAGACTGACACTGAAGTCATCGCGCACCTGGTTGAGAAGTACTACCTTCTCGAGAATCCCGACAAAAAGGTCTCTCTTGAAGAAGCTGTGCGCATTACAGTGAAGCAGCTGAGCGGCGTCTTCGCACTCTCCGTGATTTGCAGCGACGAACCGAACAAGATCATCGCCGCACGAAATGGCCCGCCTGCCGTAATTGGATTGGGCAAAGACGAGTATTTTGTTGCTAGCGATGTCCCGGCAATCCTGTTCCACACGCGTGACTTATTCTTCCTCGGTGATGGCGATCTCGCCGTGCTTACGCCTGAAGGCGTGACACTCACGGATTTTGATGGCAAGCCGGTTCAGCGCGAAGTTCAGCACATCACCTGGGATCCGATAATGGCCGAGAAGGGCGGCTACAAGCACTTCATGCTCAAGGAAATTTATGAGCAGCCACGTGCAGTCCGCGACACCGCCATGGGAAGAGTTTCGTTCGATACGGGGAAAGTTTTCCTCGAGCATATGGACGTGTCGGATGAAGAGTTCCGCAATTTGAAGAAGCTGAACATCGCCGCTTGCGGAACGAGTTGGCACGCTGGACTCGCTGGCAAATACATGATTGAACGCCTTGCGCGTGTTCCAGTTGAAGTGGACTATGCCAGCGAATTCCGCTACCGCAATCCGCTCATCGACAAGAATGAAATGACGATGGTGATCACGCAGTCTGGAGAAACTGCGGACACGATCGCCGCGCAACGCGAATCAAAGGCACTCGGAGCCAAGACAATCGCCATCTGCAATGTGGTAGGTGCGATGATTGCGCGTGAAGCCGATGGAACCATCTACACACATGCGGGCCCCGAGATCGGCGTTGCCTCGACGAAAGCATTCACTGCCCAGTTGGTTGCGCTATTCCTGTTTGCGCTTCGCCTCGCGCAAGTCCGTGGCACAATCTGCGAAGAAGAAGCTGTGAAGTTGACCCAGCAACTCTCAAAGATTCCTGGACATCTTGAGGGAGTACTTTCGCACGAAGACGAGATCGAGGAACTGGCGCGCACGTATCAGCGAGTACAGGACTTCCTTTTCCTTGGGCGCGGGATCCACTTCCCGATTGCACTGGAAGGCGCTCTGAAACTGAAGGAAATCTCCTACATTCACGCCGAAGGGTACGCTGCTGGCGAAATGAAACATGGTCCGAACGCACTTATCGATGAGGACCTGCCTGTCGTCGTTATTGCCACTCAGGACAAAGATGATCCCGCATCGGTACAGCGATACGAGAAAACGATTTCGAATTTGAAGGAAGTCAAGGCTCGCTCCGGACGTGTGATTGCCATTGCAACTCACGGGGACGAGGACATTAAGGAGGCAGCGGACCACGTGATTTCCATTCCTCACGCGCCCGAGCTTCTGCTTCCAATTTTGGAAATTGTGCCGCTACAACTGCTGGCATACCACATTGCCGTACGCCGCGGATGCGATGTCGATCAGCCACGAAACCTTGCAAAATCTGTAACCGTGGAATAACTGCCCAAACTACGAGATGCGGCGCGTAAATTTACTAAAATTATGGAAATTTTGGGCATCGGTAAGCCGCGTAAATAGCGAAGTCTCCTCAAAGTGACTAAATCAGTAAAATTACGGAAATTTGTGACAAATCGCATCTGACTTATTCTCCGTCGTAATGACCGGTGGTCAGGCAGAGTAGGCAATACATAACTGCAACGGAGCAACGTAACCACACTCGACTGATCAAAAATCATAGCCATCAAGGGCTCCCCCCGGCCGACGGGCTGCCGCACTGGAGGCGCTTAATAGTTTCGCCTACTGTTCAACAATTTCACCTACTGTGTAACAATTTCGCAGACTGGGGCACAGATCATAGTGCCCCTTTTGATGTCTGGCGGATCCGTCATTAGCGGTTCTTCTCGCGCTGAGGCCTAAGGAGCAGCGAATCCCGCTTGGAACGTAATGCATGAAGTTCCTGTTCGAGTGTCACTGAGGTCGTTCTTGCTGGGAGCAATCAATCCTGCCACCCAGTGCAGAGATATGCTGCCGCTGATGCAGAGTTAAGCTGCCACACAGATCATGGGACGCCTGCAAGTCGCTGTTAAATCGAGTGAATCTTGCATGCGTGCCCATTCATTGCTGCAAGCGATTCCATTCGAATCCTGCCCCTTCTTCCAACTTGGGGGTGCCAAGTCCAGCCGTCGCATCCTTGGCAGGCATGCATTCCAAACTCTCAAACGATTCTGCTACCCCGACGTACCGGGTCTCTGGATAATGAACGGGAAGGGCTGTTTTGCATTCGTTTACCAGAGGAGTCGGCCTGCATGCATCAGCGTCGCCTGGCTTGGACAATCGTTCTCGTCGCAATCGTGGCTGGTGCGGCATGGCTTTACAAGAGCGGTCAGCGCACTATGGTACCCGAAGTCAAAGAGTCTTTGCGTAGAGCCACGCCAGTCGGAAGCTGCAGAATAGATGTAGAGAACTATTTAGCTTCCCGGAGAGTGGCGCACTCATCCGATCGCGGCGTTGTGATTGCAATCATCCCAGATGAAACACAATCAAGAACGCAGATCGTAAGAAAAGACTTCAAGGTTATATTCCATTTCGATCGAACAGATCGGCTGTCTCTAATCAACGTGGAAGAGGTCTTTACTGGGCCATAGCAGCCGAACCATCGCAGTTCCCGGACGCCTCACTAGCTCTCCGCTGCCTCGCTCAGATCTGACCCCCTGAGCTTAAGACGAGGGTGGCAGAATCAAGCTAACTGGGCGGCAGCTTAACTCTGCGCTATAGCCGGGCCAGCGGCAGCATATCTCTTGCACTGGGTGGCAGCTTTCAAATGCCGCCAACACGTTCTCCTACCTGATTGCCTAGTGGTGCGCTTTTATGCTGTTATGGGCAGGGATCCTAAACCGGGTGACGTTTATAAATATCCAGTGTCCGGAATGCGAGCCGCCTGAATGGTCTTGACGGTACAATTCTTGGCTTCCTCCTATTCGCCAAGGTAAACGCGGAAGACCCGGGCAACGTTCGTCTCGTACACCGATCCTGGACAATGATGCATCTGTACTGTTGATTGAGCATCTTTAGTACTAGAAAGCAGATCGGCGCGAATGTTGGAGAGCGAACTGTTTTCACTTTTCGAACGTACTAGTGACGCCGCCTTCTCAGTCGATCAGGAAGGCAGCATATGTTCATGGAACAAAGCAGCCGAAAAGCTATTCGGGTACACCGCGTCCGAGGCGCTATCCAAGACGTGCTATGAACTTCTCCACGGGTTGGGCCCACTCGGCACACAAGTCTGTCACAAGCACGCCTGCATACTACAGTGTGTCGGGAAAGATGCCAGCATCCCAAACTTCGATATGAGTGCGAAGACCCGGTCTGGTCAGCGGGTCTGGATCAACATGTCAACAGTCGTATTCGATAATCCGCGTACGGGGCGTCAACTGCTCGTGCATCTCGCCCACGACATTACCGATCAGAAGAGAACCGAAGATCTAGTTCACAAAATGCTGCACCTTTCCAAAGAGTTGACTGGCGTAGGCAATAGCCCAGTGCGCGCCGCCCCAGTTCCCTCACTGTCCGAACACGAAAGGCGGGTACTGAAGCTGTTTGCCGATGGGAAGGACTCTGCCGAGGTAGCCCACCATCTAGGCATAACAGCTCAGACGTTACGGAACCACCTGCATCACATCAACCAGAAATTGCGGACTCACAATCGCCTCGAAGCCGTGATGAATGCAATCCAGCGCAAGCTCATTTAGCCAGGCGTCTGAACCACTCCCACCATCGTATCTGCTTATCCATCGCTCTCCTCTGAAGGATTCGGTATGGAGGAGAGAGCATCGCTGCACGGGAAAGTGTGGCTCAGAGTCTCATCCAAGCCTCGCTCCCTCGTTGGATCGATGAGGTTGAGCTTCGCATTTTGACGCACAGCTCTCTCGCCTTGCCTCGATTGAGGTCGCGGATTCCTACCTCCGCTCAACGATTTCATCCCGTCTCGGTTCTTCTGATTGCCACTGGGATTCGCGAAGGATATCCCTTTCCGGAGATTTAGGTACGAGGATGATGCCAGCACTCATCGTGAACTGCAGATTGAATTGGGTGCAACACTGCCCGCACAACCAGAAGTAAACTGTGGCGTGTCCAGGTTTCTTCTCGCAGATTACGGCGGGCACGTCGCGGCAGGGCTCTTCCGGATCTCTGATCTCGTATGGGAAGAGATGTCCCTCGCGAGAATAACGAAATTCTCTATTGCAGTTTGGATTGGCGCATTTTTTGACCATGTATTTGCTCCGTAGGCGCATGAGCTGACCATGTGCAACCGTCTCAGTTATCCTGCAATATCAGGGCAAGGACAATGCACTCTTTGTACTGCCGCTTGTTAGGCAAATACCAGCCACCCAAGATGATGGAATCTGCAACTCGGCAAATGTGCTTGCCCTTCCGGCTATCTCCGAAACAGGTCGACAATGGCTTTCTTCATCACTTGCCCATACACGATGGAAATTGAAGTGGTCAGCGGAATTTCTTTCGGGCATATGCGAACGCAATTTTGGGCATAGCTGCACTCATGAATTCCGCCGTCGCCCATCATTGCTTCTAGACGTTCCTCTTTCAGTACCTCGCCCGTCGGATGCAGATTGAATAGACGGACTTGATTGATAACGGCTGCGCCCACGAAGCGGGTTTCTTGTGTCATCTGTGGACATACCTCCAGGCACACGCAGCAGGAGATGCAGCGGGAAAGAGGATATGCTTCCCTTCGAGCGTTTCAGGTTCTCAAACAGCACACTTCGATCCACCATGAGATCGCGCCGCCATTGCAGACTTTCCATTGATCAGCATGGCACAAGAACCGCATACCTCTTCCAGGCAATTGGACTCGTAGACGATTGGAGATGTGGCCACCCCTGAAGTCGTGACAGGGTCAGCAGCGATGTCCATCAGCGCCGAAATGACGTTCATTCCCGAACGCCAGCGCACATCAAAGTCTTCCAAGTACGGCTGGGAACCAGGCTTCCCTTGTCGCTTGATTCTGATGTGTACGACTTGGTCAGCCACTTCCCCTCCTCTGTTCGTAACACGACTGGCACTTAACCGACGCATCGATGAGTCGGTTTACTTCGTGTCTGCTGAGTGCGAAGTCGGCCAGCAAATAGTTAGTAGAAATGCACTCTCCTCCAAGGCTTCGACATCGTGAGGAATTCCACAATCCAAAACCAGTACATCCCCAACTGCCACCTCTACTTTTCGTGAGTTGGGAAGGTGTAAGCGAAGTTGTCCCGCAAGACACTGAATCGAAATCCTGCCCTCTGCTCGATGCTGATCCATGCGGGTGTGTGCCTTCATCGAAATCAACACAACTCGGAAGTCCGCGTATTTCGCCAGGGTTTTCGAACTGCGTCCGCTTGTCTGATCCCAGGCATCGGCATGATGAAGTTCTGCCAATTCTTTTGCCACATTGAACTGGATGCTCGCTCCAGCCAACTGAGGAAGCCTCGTCAAACTGGCGCGATATTCATCGGACCGGCAGCTCTCATCTTGTGTGCTCATCGACTTTGTCTCCTGATGAACCAGATTCGCTGCCGATTTCTATGGCAAAGCGTTGATGTCGGTCAGCATCACAATGCTCGGTGGTGCAAAAGCTTTCGTAAATGATTCATGCGTCACCAATGTAGTGATAGGCGTACTTCCCTCAGCGCGGTACTTGTTGTTGTAAGCTTCGCGACTGTCATCCGGGATAGCTGCCAGCAGCCAACAATCGATACATACAGATGAGGAGCAGCGGAATGGAACTCGCTCAACGACGGCAATTCCTGATCTCACGGGGTTGGATTCAGGCTGTAGTAATCGTCATGATTTTCGGCTTTACCGTGATGGGGCTCTTGACGTATCGGACATACACTGGTGAGCCGCCGATTCCGGCACGCGTCACAGATACCTCTGGCCATCTACTCTTCACACGCGGCGACGTTATTGCTGGACAGGGAGTGTTCCTTCGAAATGGCCTGATGGAGTACGGTTCGATCTTCGGACATGGTGCGTATTTGGGTCCAGATTTCACGGCCGATTATCTGCATCGTGCAGCGCTCAGTGTCACCGATTTTTATGGCGGAGATTCATCGGACAGCGCCAAGAGGAAGACGGTAACTGATTTCAAGAACAATCGGTTCGATAGTTCTGCCGACGTTCTGACCTATACACCCGCCCAGGTGCATGCATTCGAGCAACTGCGTATCTATTACGGCGAGTTGTTCGGCGAGCCAACCACCAAGTATGGCCTTCGTCCCAACGCCATTCGCGACCCTGAGCAGATTCGCCAACTGACCGCATTCTTCAGCTGGTCGGCTTGGACCGCATCGACTCTCAGGCCTGGCCTGCAATACTCCTATACCAACAACTGGCCTCCCGAGCCGCTGGTCGAGAACCGGGCGACTGCTGATGCAATCGTGTGGAGTGTCCTATCGCTGATTGCCCTGCTGGGCGGAATCGGTCTGCTGTTTGCTGCATTTGGGCGCTGGAACTTCTTAGGTTGGCATGGACGTGAACAGCAGACGGTCTCATTTCGCCCCCCGAACTTGGTCATTTTGACCCCAGCACAACGGGCGTGTGCCTGGTTCTTCCTCGTCATGGGCCTGCTATTTTTGTTGCAAACGCTCGTGGGTGGTGCATCCCAGCACTATCGAGCTGATATCTCCAACTTTTTTGGAATCGACCTTGCGCGCCTTCTTCCGTTCAACATCGCGCGCACTTGGCACTTGCAGCTTGCAATATTCTGGGTCTCGACCTCATACCTTGCCGCTGGAATATTCCTTGCCCCGATGATTACCGGTCGCGAACCGCGTGGCCAGAGCTTGCTGGCGTATGGCCTTTTGGGCGCTTTGGCGATTGTGGTTTTTGGGAGCTTGATTGGTGAGTATGTCGGGATCGAAGGATGGTTCAAGACCAAGGCCTGGATCTGGTTTGGCAGTCAGGGTTTTGAGTACCTCGACTTGGGACGATTCTGGCAGATATTACTTACGGTTGGCCTTTTGTTCTGGGTCATCATTCTCTTTCGTGGGCTGCGGGGACGACTACAAGGCGAGCACATGGGGAACATGCCCTGGCTCTTTTTCTTTTCGGCGCTGTCAATCCCGGCGTTTTATGCGGTCGGATTGCTCGCTCACCCCGGATCGCACTTTACAACCACTGATTTCTGGCGCTTTTGGGTCGTGCATCTCTGGGTAGAAGACTTCCTCGAATTGTTCACGACAATCATGGTCGCCTATGTGTTCGTGCTGTTAGGCGTGGTGCATGAACGCGTGGCATTAACCATGATCTATTTGGACATGGTGCTCTACTCGGCTGGCGGCGTAATCGGCACGATGCACCACCTATATTTTTCAGGAGAGCCCGCTATTCACATGTCGTTGGGCGCCTTCTTCTCTGCAGCTGAGGTGATCCCTCTCACGCTGCTGACCCTGGAGGCATGGAGCTTCCTGCAACTTGGAGCGGAGCAGGAAACAAAATCGAAGACCTTGTTCCCCCACTACTGGGCTGTGATGTTTCTCGCCGCCGTAGGATTTTGGAACTTTCTGGGTGCCGGGATATTTGGATTTCTGATCAATCTTCCCGTTGTGTCGTACTACGAGATCGGTACAGCTCTCACGCCCAATCATGGTCATGCCGCAATGATGGGGGTGTACGGAATGTTGTCGGTAGGGCTGGCTTTGTTCTGCTTGCGCTACATCATTCCCGAAAAGCTATGGTCTGACCGAGCCGCTAAGATCAGTTTCTGGTCACTGAATCTCGGGCTGGCCTGGATGGTGTTTGCGACGCTCTTTCCTTTGGGGGTCCTGCAACTCTACCACTCCATCGCCTATGGCTATTACGACGCACGCACTCTGAAGTTCGTTGGAAATTCAACCAACTCACTCATCGAATGGCTGCGACTTCCGGGTGACATCGTGTTCATTCTCGGCGGTACTCTGCCTGTTCTATATCTCTGCGGGTTGGGGGTTCGTCATATGAGAAGGCATAGTCCCGCCGTAGAGCCATCGAACATTCTCTTCACCGAATTGACCGACTCCACAAAGGGACGTTAGCGATGCACGGTATAGATGTTCAGGTACTGTTAGCATCCGGCTACGCGATTTTCCTTGCACTCGTCGCGGGGGTCCTTGAACTCGCCGCGCGTCATTCACATCAGCGGACGAAAAAGATCCCTCTTGTTGGGTTCTCATATCAGCCAGAACTGGACATCTGGAAATGTCCCGACGGTAAACACCTCTATCGCACTGAGGTGTTGGAATCGAGCACGGTGCGCTATCGGGCGCATGCACATCACTGCAACGACTGCCCGATTAAATACCGATGCACTGATTCCGATGAAGGCCGGGTCATTGAAGTCCAACCTGACTCGTGGCTCCAGTCTGAGCTCCGCAAATTTCACCACGCACTCTCGTTGACCCTGTTAGGCCTTGCGAATCTGATCCTGATCCTCACGATGCATCGACACAACAATACACGCGAACAGTGGATTCTCATGCTCTCCGTGTTCTGCATCACGGGCGCGTGGCTCACAGTTTTCCGGGCAGGCTCGACTCAAAAATCCAGCTGGATGTAAAAAATCGCCAACTGCCATTCAGCATTCATGTGACGTTAGCTGCGAGAAAAGGTGATCGCAAGCACTGATTCAGAATAGAAAAGGCCCCAAGATCGTTAGCCGGGTTTAAAGTGTATGGCCAGATACCCCGCGCTCTTTGCAATGGGTATGTTGTTCTGAGGCGATGGGTTCACGGATCGCTGTGTGGGTGCAAGCTGTAGCTCGATCGCTCTCAACTGCTGACCCGAAATTGGCGACTAACATGCAGTTCATCAACATGCATCTCCGAGCTGGGAGCCTGAACCATGACATCAAGCCTTGACTCCAAACTCTTCGCCTCTCTTGCTCTCCTACACGGATCAGAGCATCTTGGCGTTGTCTCGGGTGCAATGGAACGAATTACGAACGCAAACGAAGCGTTCCTGCAGATGATTGGTTATACGCAGGAGGAGATGGACGCCGGACTCATTGGAGCTTGCGAACAAGTTGGCGCACGAGATCAACAATCCACTCCAGGCACTCACGAACATCACCGACCTTTTATCCACCCACAAGGATGTTCAAAGTGAAGCGCGTGATCTTGTGAGGATGGCACAGGAGCAACTGACTAGAGTAGCCGAGACGGTTACGCAATTGCTGAGGGTGGACTTCGAGACTCCTCGAATGTTCGCGCCGGAGATTGTGAAACTCATCGACCAGGTGAGGTCGGAAGTCAACCCGTCCCACCTGAGCAAAGGGTCCGCAGCCTAGAACCAGCATCTGCAGTCGGGGCAGGAGCTCAGGGCCGGGGCGGTAAGGGACTCAGGTTCCTGAAACGAGGAACGTGTTTCCCCCGCAGATCATCTGAAATGTGTATCTGTTTAGTTAAATGTCATGCATTCGACAAGGCCAAAGCGGAATGCTTTACATTCTGTGCGGGTTCTGTACCTTGCAACCATCCTCTCGTCCCTCGGCACTGCCCATCGTTAGAGCAACAACAGGAATAGATCTCCTGAGAATTCGTCTGCTTTTCAAACTCTTCTCCTTGGCTGCAGTTTAGCTGCACAATATCCTCTCGTCAGGCATCTGCATCCGCTTTTATTCGATCAGCATCAATTTGCCCGTGCTCAACGCACTTGCGCGGGCTTGCGGGCCGCCTGCAACGAGTACGCGAGGAGGAACGCACGATGGTAGCGCGCGAGTTGCACGACCAGATTGGGCGAATCCTGACTCGGCCATCGGCCTTGAGCCACTCTGCTTCTTGCTTGGATTTTGATCGGAACGATCCACCGGTCACTGACTTGCTGTTATTCATTCCTGCTCGCAGTGGTTGAGTTGCTGTACACAGCCCAAAGCGTTTCTGCAGCGCTGGAATGTTGGGCATCGCGGCCGTAGGTGACATGCCTCCAAATCCGCAGACTAGCGCAGTAGAAGGTGGCCTGTTTTGGGTGAATCCCAAAGAAATTTTGGCGCAGAGAAAGGATAGACGGAAGATGTCCCAGTTCTTCCCGCCTATCGCTAATGCGATTATTCGGCTGTCCTTGCTGGGGGTATTGGCCGCTCTCGCACTGATGGCATGGCTTGGCTATCTGCTCGTCCGCTCTCCGTACGAGACCGTGCAGGATGTTCCCCGACAACAACCAATTGCATTCAGTCATGAGCATCATGTTTCTGGACTAGGCATTGATTGCCGCTACTGCCACACCAGCGTTGAAACATCGTCGTTTGCAAATCTACCTGCAACGAAAATTTGCTTGAACTGCCATTCGCAGATGTGGGCTGTAGCTCCGATATTGGAACCGCTGCGTCAAAGCTATCGGACTGGAAAATCGCTCGAGTGGACACGCGTGCACGACCTGCCTCAGTTCGTTTATTTCAATCACAGCATCCACGTGAATAAGGGAATCGGCTGCTCCTCATGTCACGGCCGCGTCGACAAGATGCCGCTTACTTGGCAGGCCCAGAATCTGCGCATGAGTTGGTGCCTAGACTGCCATAGGCATCCAGAAAAGTATGTTCGTCCCGAAGACAAGGTGTTCGACATGACGTATACACCGCCGCACAATCAGGCCGCGCTCGGGAAACGTCTGGTTAGCGAATACCGCATCCAGAGCCTAACAAGTTGCTCCACATGCCATCGATGAACATGCCAAAACCTAATTCCAACTTCGTCCCTCTCAAAGCGCTGACCGACCAGCCCGCGTACCAAGGCTACTGGCAGCGTCTGGAGGAACTCGACTGCTCCGGATTCAAAGACGAAGAGCATTGCGATGGAAGCACTTCGATCACAGAGCTGAGTCGGAGACGATTTCTGCAGCTTGCGGGTGCGTCCTTTGCCCTGGCGGGAGTAACGGGATGTACGCGTCAGCCAGTGGAGACGATTCTTCCTTATGTTGATCCACCCGAGAAGGCAATTCCCGGGAAGCCCGTATTCTACGCAACTGCGGTTCCGATTGGGGGCCTCCTCCAAGGCGTGCTGGTTGAGAGCCATCTCGGTAGGCCGACGAAAGTCGAGGGGAATCCGGACCACCCTGCAAGTCTGGGCGCGACCTCGGTTCACTCGCAGTCCAGCATACTCGACCTCTATGATCCCGATCGCGCGAGGCAAATCCGTTACAACGATGAAGCACGCACTTGGGAAAACTTCCTCATCGCCATCGGCCAGCAGTTAGACTCTTTGCGCGCTTCTCAAGGCGAGGGCCTTCGTATTCTGACTGAGACCGTTGTCTCGCCCACGCTCGGCGAGTGCATACGGAGAGTCATCTCTGCGTTCCCAAAAGCACAATGGCACCAGTTTGATCCCGCCGGTTCTCACTCCGCACGTGCAGGCGCACAGCTCGCCTTCGGTCAGGCCGTCAACACACGCTACAACCTAGCCGACGCTGATGTAATCCTCGCACTCGACTCCGACTTCCTGGCCTGCGGTGAAGACTCCACTCGACTGACGCACGATTACGCATTTCGGCGAACGCAAGGCGACCGCACGAACATGAACCGTTTGTATGCGGTCGAAAGCACCATGACGGCAACCGGCGGCAAGGCAGACCATCGACTGCCATTGCGTTACACAGAGGTTGAACTCTTCACTCGCGAGTTGGCTGCCGCGTTGGGCGTGGTTGAAAGCGGTACCCCGTCTTCGCTTCATCCCGAGTGGGTGCGCGCCCTAGTGCAGGATCTACAAAGCCATCGCGGAAGGTGCGCCGTCGTTACTGGCTCACATCAGTCCGCAGCCGTACAGGCGCTTGCGCACGCAATCAATGCCAAGCTTGGAAACACGGGCAGAACGGTCATCTATACCGCATCCCTTGAAGTTCAATCGGTAGATCAGATTGAATCGCTCAAGCATCTCGCGGCAGACATGCGCTCCGGCGCCGTCGAGTTGCTCCTGATTCTTGGCGGAAATCCCGTCTACAACGCGCCTGCCGATCTTGATTTTGCCGCAGCTCTGAAAGGTGTGCGAAATGCGGTGCACGTTGGTCTGCATGACGACGAGACATCGGCACACTGCGCATGGCACATCCCGGAATCGCATTTCCTCGAAGAGTGGGCCGACGGACGCGCACCCGATGGCAGCGTATCCATTCTGCAGCCGCTTATCATGCCGATGTATGACTCCTACTCGCATTTACGCGTGCTGGATGCGTTGGTATTGCAGCCGGGCCGGAGCTCTTACGAGGTCGTTCGCGAGCACTGGAAAAATCACTCAGAAGCCAGTGACTTCGAGCAATGGTGGCGCAAGTCAGTGCACGATGGCATTGTCGCCAACTCGGCTATGCCGCAGATCACACCTGCGCCGGCTGCAACTTTCGCGACTGCACTGAACCAGCCGCAGCCAGCACAGGAGTTGGAAGTCGTGTTCCGCCCCGATCCGTATCTCCTCGATGGCCGTTTCGCAAACAACACTTGGCTTCTGGAATTGCCTCAGCCGATGACTAAGCTCACTTGGGACAACGCCATCTACCTGAGTCCTGCAACTGCGAAACGATACGGAGTATGGAACCTCGATGTCGTGACCTTGACCCGGCAAGGACGAACCGTTGAGGGAGGCGTCTGGGTTCTCCCCGGCCATCCGGATGACTCCGTAACAGTTCATCTGGGGTGGGGACGCTGGCGAGCGGGACACGCCGGCACTGGTGCTGGCTTCAATGCGTATCACATAAGAACTTCCGACGCCATGTGGAACGGCTCAGGGGTAGAGATCAAGAAGACTGGCAAGCACGTCGCACTCGCTACCACGCAGACTGAGCAGCGCATGGAGGGCCGCGATCTCATCCTCTCGCATAGCGTGGATGAGTACATGAGGGAACCGGACTTCGCCAGGCGGGAATCCAAAGAGCCTCCGCCCAAGCTCACGCTCTATCCCAAGTGGGACTACTCCGGCTATGCATGGGGAATGTCGATTGACCTCACGAAATGTGTCAACTGCAACGCCTGCGTAGTCGCGTGCCAGGCGGAGAACAATATTCCGGTCGTCGGGAAGGAGCAGGTGCTTACACATCGCGCCATGCATTGGCTGCGCATTGATACCTACTACAAAGGAAGTGCTGAATCTCCCGAAGCGGCATATCAACCGGTGCCCTGTATGCAATGCGAGAACGCTCCGTGCGAACTCGTCTGCCCGGTTCAAGCCACTAATCACAGTAGTGATGGCCTGAATGACATGGTGTACAACCGCTGCGTCGGCACACGCTATTGCTCCAACAACTGCCCATACAAAGTTCGTCGCTTCAACTTCACGCTGTTCCAAGATTGGGTGACGGAGTCGATCAAACTGCAGCGCAATCCTGACGTTACCGTCCGCAGCCGAGGTGTGATGGAGAAGTGCACCTACTGCGTGCAGCGCATCCGCGAGGCCGATATCCATGCTCGTATCGACAACCGCTTCATTCGAGACGGTGAGGTGAAGACAGCATGCCAGCAGGTCTGCCCCTCCGAAGCCATCGTCTTCGGAGACATCAATAATCCTTCCAACCGCGTGGCGAAGTTGAAGACGCTCAATCTGAATTATGACTTGCTCGCTGAATTGAACACGCGCCCGCGAACAAGCTATCTGGCTGAATTGCGCAATCCGAATCCAGAGCTCAAGAAGGGAGACCCCTCGTGATCGAAGAGAAACAGCGCCTGGCGACTCCTGAAAAGCCTCCTGATGCAGGCGCTCCCGTGCTGGCTGCCGGGCAAACCTTCGGGACAGTAACGGACCAGATCACGTCGCTGGTGCTCACGCGCAAAACACCTATCTTCTGGTATGCCACTTTTGGCGTGGGCATGCTGGCGTTGATGGTGTTTCTCACTGCATTCAGCTATCTGATGTACAAAGGCATCGCGATCTTCGGAACACAGATCCCGGTGGCATGGGCATTCCCGATCACCAACTTTGTCTGGTGGATCGGAATCGGCCATGCTGGCACGCTGATCTCCGCAATCCTGCTGTTGCTGAACCAAGGCTGGCGCAACTCGATCAATCGCTTTGCCGAGGCGATGACCATCTTCGCCGTGATGTGCGCAGGGCTGTTTCCGGTAATCCACCTTGGGCGTCCGTGGCTGCTCTACTGGCTGCTCCCTTATCCCAACACAATGACAATCCAGCCGCAATTCCGGAGTCCGCTGGTTTGGGATGTCTTCGCTGTCTCCACTTACGCAACGGTCTCGCTACTGTTCTGGTATCTCGGGATGATCCCCGACCTCGCCAGTCTGCGCGATCGGTCGCGGAGCAAACTGGCGTACGCCTTCTACGGAATTCTTTGCCTGGGATGGCGCGGAGCATCTCGGCATTG
This sequence comes from Koromonas humicola, assembly GCF_059726255.1. Taxonomy (NCBI): domain Bacteria; kingdom Pseudomonadati; phylum Acidobacteriota; class Terriglobia; order Terriglobales; family Koromonadaceae; genus Koromonas; species Koromonas humicola. The sequence goes on along the minus strand of NZ_AP040873.1, from coordinate 890,374 downwards.
GCGCTGGCATGACACGGCATCGCTGCTACTCGCGGGATTGGCTACGCCGCTTGTTCTTTCTGTGCACACAGTTGTCAGTTTCGATTTCACCATTGCCATAGTTCCCGGATGGCACTCCACCATCTTTCCCCCGTACTTTGTCGCTGGGGCAATCTACTCAGGGTTTGCGATGGTGCTGATCCTGGCTATTCCGTTACGAGCGGTTTATGGACTGCAAAACCTGATCACTGAGCGTCACCTGAATAACTGCGCCAAGCTGATGCTCAGCACCGGTCTGATTCTCGCTTACACCTATGCCTTCGACCCTTTACTGCCTGGTACAGCGGCGACCGCTTTGAGATGTACGTGGTGCACAACCGGGCGTTTGGGCCTTACGCATGGGCCTATTGGCTCACCTTGACGTGCAATGTTTTTATTCCACAACTGCTGTGGTTCAAGTCATTCCGCGTCCGACCCGGGCGGCTCTTCTTTGTGGCCGTGGTTGTGTTGTATGGCATGTGGCTGGAGCGGTACATGCTCATTGTTAGTTCACTGCATCGCGATTTTATGCCATCCGCCTGGGCCAACTTCGTCGCAACGCGATGGGACCTCGGGATTCTGCTCGGCTCCATCGGACTGTTTACCGTGTGCTTCATGCTGTTCGTCCGCTTCCTGCCGATGATCTCGATCTTTGAAGTGCGCCAGTTGCTGCCATTCTCGAAGCCGGGAGGAGGTGCCGAGAAATGACTGAGTTGCCAGTCTACGGTGTGGTTGCCGAGTTTGATGATCCGGAGAAGCTATTGCAGGCGGCGCGGGCTGTTCGCGATAGGGGCTACAAGTACTTCGAAGCCTATACTCCCTATCCGGTGAAAGAACTCGACGAAGTCGTACCCGGCAGCGATCCTGTCCCCGCCATTGTTCTCGCGGGCGGACTCTGCGGCGGCATTACTGCCTGGGTGTTGCAGTACTACATTGCGGTCATAGACTATCCGACCAACATCGGCGGACGTCCGCTTAATAGCTGGCCGTCATTCATACCCATCATTTTCGAACTCTCCGTACTCTTTGCAGCCGCAGCAGCTTTCTTCGGTACGCTCTGGCTTTGCGGGCTGCCGTTGCTGCACCACCCCATCTTCAACGCACGCGGGGCCGCCCGGGTATCCAAGGACCGGTTTCTGCTCTGCATTGAGGCCCGCGAGTGGGACTTTGATGCGGAAAAGATCGAGGATTTTCTCTCAGAACTGGAGCCGCTGCATGTATCGCAGGTCATCAACGAGTAGCGGTCGTACTGCGGCGCGCTCCGCCGCATTTGCCGCAGTTGCCTGCCTGGCTGCGCTGTGCGCGAGTTGCCGGCGCGATATGCAGGACCAGCCCAAGGTGCTCCCGTTACAGGCCAGCCGCTTTTTTGCCGATGGCAGATCGGCGCGCCCGATTCCGCCGAACACTATCGCGCGCGACGCACTCAACGATACTGACCCGATGCACACCGGCGCCGATCATGGGCGCTTCGTGGAAGCTATGCCGGTGCCGGTCAGTCGCGCATTGCTGAAGCGTGGACAGCAGCGTTTCGGCATCTACTGCACTCCCTGCCACGGCCCGCTCGGAGACGGTAACGGCATGATCGCGAAGCGCGGATTCAAGTGGCCAGCCAATCTGCAAAGCGAGCGCCTGCGCAATGCGCCGCCCGGATACATGTTCCAGGTCATCAGCAATGGATATGGGGCCATGCCCGACTACTCTGCGCAGATCAATGTTGCCGATCGCTGGGCAATCGTTGCCTACATCCATGCACTGCAACTGAGCCGCAACGCCACTGTTGCAGATGTTCCAGCGGATCAACGCGGGAAATTGGAGGATCACCAATGAGCACGGTCGTGCCCACAAGCTATCTTCTGCAACCCACGGGAGTGCGACGCTGGCGCAACCGCGCCCTCATGGTTGGGATTGTTCTATTGATCATTTCCTGCATCGGAGCCGTCTTCAACGCTCGCGAGTTCTACGGTTCCTATCTGTTTGGATATCTCTTCTTCATCGGCCTCACGCTGGGCTCGATGGCGCTGGTTATGACGCAGTACCTCACAGGTGGGGCGTGGGGCACAATGTCGCGCAGAGTCTCAGAGGCGGCCAGCCGCACGCTCGCCCTGGATGCCCTGCTTTTCATTCCCATCATCATCGGGATTCCTTACCTGTACACGTGGGCTCATCCGGAACTGGTGCGCGTTGATGATGTTCTTCGGCATCGCAGCGGGTACATGAATCCATCGATGTTTGTTCTTCGCGCGGTGATTTACTTCATCATCTGGGGAACCATCATTTACCTTCTCAATCGCTGGTCGCGAGCGGAAGACGAGATTGGCGGGCAGCGACCGCGACTGGAGCGCCTGAGCGCGCCTGGTCTGATCATCTATGTCTTTACCGTCACATTCGCGTCGGTGGATTGGGCAGAGTCGCTTGTCAATCATTGGTACTCGACGATCTGGGGATTTCTCTTCGTTGCCAGCCAGGGACTGTCCGCTATGGCGTTCGCCATTGTCGTGCTAGCTGTGCTTTCAACCACGGAGCCAATGAGCCGTCTGCTGCGTCCTGCGCACTTCCAGGATCTTGGCAAGCTGCTGCTGATGTTCGTCATGCTGTGGGCGTACTTCGCATTTTCGCAGTTGCTGATTGTTTGGTCAGGTAATCTCTCGAGCGAAATCCACTGGTACTATCCGCGATTTGCAACGACTTGGGCGGGCGTGGGAATTTCGCTAGCAGCACTGCAGTTTGGTCTTCCCTTCTTTCTGCTGCTCTCACGTCGCCTGAAGCGGAGTCCATGGGCACTGTCCTCCGTCATCGCAATCCTGCTGGTGATGCGGTTTGTCGATCTCTATTGGGAGACCATGCCAGCACTGCACACGAACGCTGTCGCGCTCCACTGGCTTAACTTCACCACACCTGTTGCTCTGGGCGGATTGTGGATGGCTGCGTTTCTCTGGCAACTGGAGAAACTTCCGCTGATTCCGCTTAAGAGTCCAAACCTTGAGAGGGCGCTACATCATGGCGAGCGATAAAAAACAGCTGAGCTCATCGCCTGCCGGGGCACTCTGGATGGCAATGGCTGCCGTCGCGGCGTTCCTCGGATGGACCTTCTCTGAACCCGCAGGCGACACCGTTCGTCCGAGCGTGCGCTTTGAGCATAGCGATCTCCGGGCGAAGTGGGTGGTGCTTGCGGGAGTGGGGATGTTGGTTTTCACCTGGCTCAGCATTACTCTGCTCTATTTTCTTTTCGAGCATTTTGTTCATGTTCATCAGGGAGGGTCAACGCCAACACAGGCGGAGGAGGCGCAGTACGTGCACGTCCCGCCAGAGCCGCGACTGCAACAATCGCCCGCACGCGACTTGGCTGAGTTCAACGCTGAAAATTCAGCCGCGTTGAACAGCTATAGCTGGATCGAACGCAACAAGGGGATCGTCGCAATTCCAATTGAGCGAGCGATAGAGCTCACAGTGCAGCGCGGCATTCAGCCACATCCCTTCGACCCAAAACAATTTCAGCCACAGCCGCAGGCCGGATATCCGCTCACCGGCTTTGAAGGAAAGGTGGAACCGGAACCGCGATGAAGTATCTGCCGATCCTGATAGTTTTTGTTGCAACGCTCTGCCTCGCGCAGCCAGCCCAAAGCCTGCCAAGTCTTGTGGGCGTGGGAATCGATCAGCGACTGAATGCGCAGGTACCGCTCGATACGGTGTTCCTGGATGAGCAGGGCATGGAGGTAAAACTGGGCAGCTTCTTCGGTAGGCGTCCGGTGCTCCTGGTGCCGGTCTACTTCACCTGCCCCATGCTCTGCAGCCAGGTGCTGCACGGAGTCGTATCCGGACTTCGTCCTCTCTCCATAAAACCCGGTCGTGACTTCGAGGTTGTCGTATTCAGCTTCAATCCTGCCGAGACCACCGCCGCAGCTCGCGAGGCGCGCGACCGCTACACCCGTGCTTATTCACCATCAGCCGGTACCAACGGCTGGCACTTCCTCACTGCCGCGGAGCCTTCGATTCACGCCACCACCGAAGCGATTGGTTTCCATTACCGCTACGATCAGCCGCGCCAAATGTTTGTTCACCAGAGTGGCGTGATGATGCTCACGCCCTCCGGCAAGATTGCACGGTATCTCTATGGCATTGATTACGAACCTAAGGACCTTAAGCTCGGATTGATCGAAGCCTCGCACGGAAAAATCGGAAGTCGAGCCGATCAGATACTTCTCTACTGTTACCACTACGATCCCACCAAGGGCCGGTACGGTGCGATGGTGATGAACATACTGCGGTTGGGCGCGGTTCTCACTCTGGTGTTGGGGGGAATTACACTTGCGGCGCTCTGGAAGGTAGATCTGCTGCGTCACGGCAAAGGGGTGCGCGCCTCATGACCCTCGCCCTGCTGCAAAGCTCGATCTCACGGGAATACGATCTCTTCTTCTGGTCGATGGTCGTTCTGTGCGGTGCAGTGGGCACAGGTATCGCGGTCTTTCTTATCTACTCCGTCTCTAAATATCGCCGACGCTCGCCGAACGAACTTCCGTCGCAGAATGCCCTGAACATCCCGGCCGAGGTGACCTGGATCACCCTGCCAACGTTGCTGTTTCTGGTGATGTTTTACTTCGGCGTGCATCTGTACTTCAACATTGAGCGCCCCCCGGATAACTCTGTGCAGGTTTATGTAGTAGCTAAGCAGTGGATGTGGAAGACGCAACATCCGGGTGGACAGCGCGAGATCAATACACTGCACATCCCGGTCGGAAAGCCGATCCGTCTCAACATGATTTCTCAGGACGTCATTCACAGTTTTTTTGTTCCCGACTTTCGTGTCAAACAAGACGTGCTCCCCGGTCGATATACCACGATCTGGTTCCAGGCCGAGCGGCCCGGCTCGTATCACCTGTTCTGTGCCGAGTACTGTGGCACGAATCACTCCCAGATGATTGGCTGGATCTATGCCATGGAGCCAAAGGAGTATCAGCGCTGGCTTGAACAGGGTGCAGCTGAAGGCTCATTGGCCTCCACGGGCGCGAAACTCTTTCACCAGTACGGCTGCAGCAACTGTCATCGTCTTGACACTTCCGGACGCTGTCCGAACCTGAAAGGAATTTACAACCGGCCGGTGCAAATCGACGGCGGACGAACCATCGTCGCGGATGACAGCTATCTGCGCGAATCCATTGTTCAGCCGAATGCCAAGATCGTGTACGGGTACCAGCCGATCATGCCCACATTCCAACTCAAGGAGGAGGAGGTGATCGCGTTGATCTCTTACATAAAGGCTATCGGAGAGGCGCCGGGCACTGAGATGCCCTCCAGTTCCGGTGACACGCCCAAAGGATATGGAATCCAACCCGGAATCGCCGGCCCCGGAGTTCCACCGCTGAACGGCCCTGAACCAGGAGAACGCTGATGTCGAACACCGCACTCACAATCGAAAAGAACTATCTGAATGAGAAGACGGGAATTCTCTCGTGGCTGCTGACCACCGATCACAAACGTATCGGCCTTCTCTATATCTTTTCGATTACCGGCTTCTTTTTTGTTGGCGGACTGTTCGCGTTGTTGATGCGTCTGAACCTGTTATCGCCTCACGGTCTCATCGTCACTCCGGCCACGTATAACAAGCTCTTCACCATGCATGGCATCATGATGGTCTGGTTCTTCCTGATCCCTTCCATTCCCAACACACTGGGCAATTTTGTGCTTCCCATGATGATCGGGGCCAAGGATCTCGCCTTTCCTAAAATCAACCTGGCGAGTTGGTATGTGTTCATGTTGGGGGGAATGGTAACTCTCTTTGCTATGGCGCGCGGTGGCGTTGATACCGGCTGGACCTTTTACACTCCCTTCAGCACGGGATATTCCACCACATACGTTATTGCGGCTGCGCTAGGAATTTTCATCGCAGGCTTCTCGTCGATCATGACCGGGCTGAATTTTATAGCCACTGTTCATCGCATGCGGGCCCCGGGACTCACCTGGTTCCGGCTGCCAATCTTCATTTGGTCAACGTACGCTACCAGTCTCATCCTGGTGCTAGCCACGCCGGTGCTCGCCATCACCTTACTGATGGTCGCCGTCGAGCGCCTGTTCAAGGTCGGCATCTTCGACCCCGCTCTTGGTGGCGATCCGGTGCTTTTCCAGCATTTGTTTTGGTTCTATTCGCACCCTGCGGTGTACATCATGGTGCTGCCCGCCATGGCGGTAGTCAGCGAAATCATTCCCACGTTTTCGCGGAAACCAATCTTTGGCTACAAGGCGGTCGCCTTCTCGAGCATGGCCATCGCCGTCGTTGGATTCCTCGTCTGGGGGCATCACATGTTTGTCGCTGGGCTCTCGGTTTACTCGGCGATGGCCTTTTCCTTCCTCAGCTACATGGTCGCCGTTCCCTCGGCAATCAAGGTTTTCAACTGGACGGCAACGATGTATCGCGGTTCCATCGAATTATCTACTCCGATGCTATACGCCATCGGCTTCGTTGGACTTTTCAGTATTGGAGGCATGACAGGGCTGTTTCTTGCTGCTTTAGGATTGGATGTCCACGTTACTGATACATACTTCGTCGTCGCGCATTTCCACTACATCATGGTCGGTGGGACAGTGATGGCATTCCTCGGCGGCATCCACTTCTGGTGGCCTAAGATCAGTGGCAAGATGTATCCGGAGTTCATAGCCAAGCTCTGTGCGCTAACGGTATTTCTCGGTTTCAATCTCACATTCTTCCCGCAATTTGTTCTCGGCTATTTGGGGATGCCGCGACGCTATGCTAGTTACCCTGCCGAATTCCAAATTCTCAACGTGTTGTCCACAGCTGGGGCTTCCATCCTGGGAGTTGGTTACATTGTGCCGCTGATTTATCTAATCTGGGCGTGGAAGTATGGCGATCCCGCCCCGCCCAATCCTTGGCGAGCTACGGGCCTCGAGTGGAAGACGCCTTCGCCTCCGCCCACCCACAACTTCGAGGAGACACCCACCGTCACTTGGGGTGCTTACGACTTTGAGACGCAAAAAGAGGAGCTGAAACTTGGCTGATCCCGTATCCATCGTCGTCCGAGAACAGTTTCACAACCCCGAGCAGCAGCGCGAGACTGCCTCGGCTGGGATGTGGGTGTTCATCATCACCGAGTTCATGCTCTTCGGCGGCCTGTTTATGGCCTTCACCGTGTATCGGCTCAACTTCTATCAAGGCTTTGAGGTGGGCAGCAAAGAGATGGAGTTCTTGATTGGCGCTGTGAATACGGCAGTGCTCATCTGTAGCAGCCTGACCATGGCGATGGCTGTGCACAGCGCCGAAACTGGGAGAAGAACCCGCCTCGCGCTCTTCCTTCTGGCAACTATCCTCATCGGCATGGTCTTTCTCGGGTTCAAGTTCTATGAATACTATCTACACTATTTGGATAGCAAAGTACCTGGGCTGAACTTCCACTCCACCAGTCCTTATGCAGCCCACGAGCAGCTCTTCTTTGTTTTCTACTTCATCATGACCGGCCTGCATGCCACGCACATGATCATCGGCATGGGCCTGATTGCAGTGATGCTTGCGCGCAGTCTCTTCGGTTCCTTCTCAACCGGGTACCACACTCCAATCGACAACATAGGACTGTACTGGCATTTCGTCGATATGGTGTGGGTCTTTCTGTTCGCAATTTTCTATATTCCGGGAGCCCATCTGAAATGAACCATCCTCGCGTTTCAGCGCCCGTATATCTTTTCACGTGGCTTGGTCTGCTGGGCCTAACTCTGCTGACCTCGCTGCTCGCACTGCTTAACCTTGGCAGAATGAGCATGATCATAGGACTGTTGATTGCCGGGGCTAAAGCGCTGCTGATCGCGGGATTCTTTATGCACGTCTTCTATGAAACAAAGCTGGTGAAGGTTGTCGTCGCAGGAGGCGTGATGTGGATCCTGATACTCTTCACATTGACGCTGTGTGATTACATTACTCGCGGTTGGCTACCATTCCCAGGCAAGTGAAGTCAGAATCTCGCGGACGAAGAAGCAAGAACATCAACTAGCCTTCAGATGAGCTGACACTTCTTCGGAGTGCAATCCGGTTGGACGGCTACGTTCGCGCTGGATGTCCAAAGGAAGGCGCCAATCGCGTGCGGATGCATATCCCGCCCGAACCCAGCCAAAGCGCGTCAGCAAGGATCCCGAGATGCTGCTCCAAGCGGCTATGCGGCGCAACCGGGTGGACGTTCGCCGCGAACTCAGCGCAGCGGCTATTCGAAGCGCGAGCGGTACGGGACCTGACAGAACTCCGCCGATGCGCGTAATCCAACCGCTGGCGCCACGCTTCAGCGGTTCGTTAATAACCGGATCTCGCCGCAATTCAACATGAACCCCCTCATACGTTTCGAGCACAGCAGCATATGCACCCAGCAGATTCAATGCGGTGCTATGGTCATGGCCTAACAACTCGAGGATGCTGACGCCGCTGTTGAGTCCTGACATTCCGAAGTGCACCGGCAGTGTCTTGATGTTGTGATTCCAGACAGGAATGGCCGTGGCACCAATGAGCACTCCGGTGTAGTTTGAAAACGGAAGCGCGAATGCAGATGACACGAATTGCGCTACTTCACCTGCAATCGAGATGGGACGTACGTTGGTTCGCGCGCTGATCAGTTCTGATATTGCTGCGGCGCCCGAAAATGTTCCAAATCCGGCTAGCACCCACGCACCTACTGACATAGCGCTCTGCGGCTTCAACACGCGCAACATATTCAGGAATCGCTCTGGCTTTCCAAGATCGGCAACGAGCAGTGCGCTTGAGAGAATCGCACCCCCTGCAGCAACGAAGCGCGCGTCGCGGGCTAGTCGCTCATCGTGTCCAATCCAACGCGCCACGGTACTGATGATCGCCGCTGATCCCGCAGCACCTCCGACGAAAAAATACACCGGAATTTCCCAACTCCACTGGGGTTCTTTGAGCAGGTGGATACCGTAATAACCGGTTTCGGGCGAGGCAACGGGAAAGGGTGCTCCTGCAGGCTTGACGCCCGGTGCCGCTACGTGGCCTCGCTTCTCTGCTTCCCTGCGGATCTGAAGCAGACGGCCCTCGGTCGCTCGACATGGAAATTGTGTCTCGCTGCTCATGATGTTCTGAAATTCACCTCGAACTTGCGCGGACGACTACCTAAACTCCAATATGTTGTCGCGGTGACGCGAGAAACGCTGCGACAGTACCCGCCAGCAACAGGGCTGCACCAATGGCCGAAGCGCGCCAGCCGTCTTTCAAGTAGATGGTCGGCACCTCAGGCTTAGGCGGAAGATTGTATTGCCTCGGATCACCGCGAACAATAAACATGGCGTGGATTCCCTGCACACTCGTATCGCGCGGGTCATAAACCTGTGCATCTTTCATGCCCTGCGAATGCAGTTGCTCAACGCGCACGAACGACTCAACACGTAACTCCTCAAGCTCGCCAAACTTAATCGACTCTGTGGGACAAGCTTTCGCACACGCCGGTTCTAATCCCAGCCGCTGGCGGTCCGAACAGAATGTGCACTTGAACGCGCGCCCATCTTTTTCATTGCGCTGCACAACTCCGAAAGGACAAGCCACAACACAGTACGAGCACCCGTTGCAGATATCCGGTTGCAGGTACACAGCTCCGAACTCCATGCGCACAAGCGATCCGGTGGGACATGCTTCGAGGCATCCGGCATTCACACAATGTTTGCAGACATCCGACGAGAACTCCCACGAAAACGATTCCGGAGCATTGCCTCCGAATCCGGGTTGGGGCGTTCCTTCCACGAACTTCACGTGCCGCCAGCTTGAGGCGCCGACTGCGCCAGTATTGTCGTAGGAGAGGCCAGACCAGTTCAGGCCATCTTCGGGAAGTTGATTCCATTCCTTGCACGCGACCTCACACGCCTTGCAACCGATGCAGAGTGTCGAGTCCGTCAGAAACGCGGTTTTTTTCGGTTGAAACAATGTCGCGCTCATATCTGTCTCCACCATGGTCCGTTGCTGTTCCCTGATCAAAAGTGTTCATGCAGCTTCGTTCAGTTTGTCTTTCAACTCACTGAGCGCGCCTGCACCTCTCGCTCGCCTACCCGGCTGAATGTCGCAGACTAGGGCCTTGGTTTCCATGATGCGTACGTTAGGCTCCTCACTGATTGCGAGCAGATCGTTCACAACGTCTCCCTTAGACTCGCCGTTATAGCCGTAGTGGTACGGCAGTCCAACTGTATGTACCTTAATTCCGGCCACCCACAACGGAGTCATGCGCGTAGTTACCAGGACGCGCGCCTCGATAATTCCACGGGGCGTCGTGATCGTCGCCCAATTCCCGTGCTGCAAGCCGATACTGCCCGCCAGCTCTGGCGAAACTTCGCAAAACAGCTCCGGTTGCAGTTCTGCAAGATGTCCCAGTGTGCGCGACATGCCGCCAGCCGTGTGGTGTTCTGTTAGGCGATACGTGGTGAGTACGTAAGGAAACCGCGCATCCCCTGTTTCGGAAATGTAACGGTTATCTGGACGCTCTTTCTTCTGGGCAGGCGGATTCGTTGGGTGATCCGGATAGAGTGCGTTCGGGAAAGGCGATTCCAGAGGCTCGTAGTGAGTGGGCAGCGGGCCGTCTTTCAAGCCGCTTGTAACGAATATCCATCCCCGTCCGTCGGGATGCATGAGGAAGGGCTTATCACCAGCAATGGCATCCTCTCCTTTTGAGCCGTCGGCTGGCTTATAGTCCGGCTTCTTCTGCTTGTTCCAGTCAGGGACGTCAACGCCCGTCCACTCCTCTGTCGCTTTATCCCACCAGACTAGCTTCTTGCGCTCTGACCACGGTTCGCCGTTTGGTGCTGCCGAGCAACGGTTGTAGAGGATGCGACAATCTGACGGCCACGCATATCCCCAACCATGACCGAGGTAGTTGTGCGGCTCTCGCATATTCGCTTTGTTCTTCCCCTGTTCAGGAAAGACGCCGGAGTAAATCCAGCAACCGCACGCAGTCGAGCCGTCAGCTTCGAGGTTCTTGAAACCATCCAGTAACTTTCTGTCAGCCACCGTGTAACCGTTGATCTCCTGGAGTATCTCTTGCGCGTCGGGCTCCGCGTGCTCGCCGTGAGTAGAGTAGTCCCAAGTTAAGGCGTTTAGACCAGCATTGCGCGGGCGCGGGTCTGCGGCAGCTTTCGCCTTCAAACGCCGCCCAAGGTGATACATAAACCACATTTCGCTACGCGCGTCCCCCGGAGGTTCTACTGCCTTGTTGTGGAATTGAAGGAGGCGTTGCGTATTGGTGAAGCTTCCGCTCTTTTCCGCCTGGCCCGCGGCAGGAAACAGGAAGACCTCTGTCGCGATACTTTCCGGATTCAATTCACCACGTCCAACTTCAGGCGAGTTGTACCAAAAGCTTGCGGTCTCGGTCTCCACCATGTCGCGTACTACGAGCCACTTCAACTTTGCAAGAGCTTTGCGTTCCAGCCTTCCATTCGCCGCGCCGACAGCGGGGTTCTGGCCCATTACGAACAGACCGTCGAGTTTGCCATCTGCCATGTCGAGCCAGTAGCCGAACTCGCTGTGATCGCCCGTGACGCGCGGTAGCCACCCGAATCCAAACTCGTTCGTCGCTGTCGCCTGTTCGCCGTACCACGCTTTCAGCAGGCTAACAATGTACTTGTCGAAGAAGTACCACCATCCGGTCTGCGATCGGTGCTTTTCGATGTAGTCGTTCAGATCGGCGCTGTCACTTTCAAGAAACGGCATTGGCAGATATCCCGGAAGAATGTCGTAAAGCGTCGGGATGTCGGTCGAGCCTTGAATGGAGGCGTGGCCCCGCAACGCCAGAATTCCGCCGCCGGGGCGCCCGATGTTTCCGAGCAGCAGTTGCAGAATGGCTGCCGTCCGGATGATCTGCGGTCCTTTGGAGTGTTGCGTCCATCCAACGGCATAGCACATGGCACCGGTACGCTCGCGTCCGCTCGCACTTGAAAATGTCTCAGCCACTTTGAGGAAGACGTCCTTCGGTGTGCCGCACTGTTGCTCCACGAACTCCGGCGTGTAGCGTGCAAAGTGTCTCTTCAACACCTGAAACACGCAACGGGGATGCTCCAAGGTTAGGTCTTCCGTTTGTTCGCCTGCCTCGCCAGCTTCACCGCCCCGGTCTTTGCCGTGTCCTCCGCCTGCCGCAGAATGCCCGGGCTGCGCCTCTTTCTTCTCTTCGCCTTCGTAGAGCCAGGTCGTGAAATCGTACTTCTTCTTCTCGGGGTCCCACCCAGAGAACACGCCGCCGAGATCCTCTGTATCCTGAAAATCAGAACGCAAGATCGTCGGGGCATTCGTGTAATGCACGACGTACTCACGGAAGAACTTTTCATTTGTAAGGACGTAATTGATCAGTCCGCCGAGGAAGACGATATCTGTTCCGGGACGCAACGGAGCCCAGATGTCAGCCATCGCGCTGGTCCTCGTGAAGCGCGGATCAACATGGATGACTTTGCCTCCGTTCTCTCGCGCCTTCATGACCCACTGGAATCCGACTGGATGGTTTTCTGCCATCGAAGATCCCATGATGAGAATTGCATCAGCGTTCGCCAGGTCCTGCTGTGCGGTAGTTGCACCGCCACGACCAAATGACGTGCCCAGACCGGGCACAGTAGAGCTATGTCATATCCTGGCCTGGTTGCTGATGCAATTCATCCCCAAGCCGCCAGCGAACAGTTTCTTTATAAGGTAATTTTCCTCGTTATCGAGCGTCGCTCCGCCCAGGTGCGCGATTGCAAGTGTGTGCATCACCGCCCGGCCATCCTGCTCCTCAACAAAAGAGCGGTCGCGCGTCTCCCACACGCGCTGGGCGACCATGTCCATCGCTTGCTCGAGCGGAAGATCCTGCCACTTGGTGGAATAGGGAGGACGGTACTTTACGCTCTTCAGCCGATTGGGATGTGTGTGCAACTCATGCGTATTTGCCCCTTTGGGACAGAGGTGTCCGCGCGAGATGGGCGAATTCGGATCGCCTTCGATGCTGATTAATTGATCTTTCGTATGGTAAATGAGCTGTCCACAGCCGACTCCGCAGTACGGACACACAGAAGAAGTGACCTGTGCGTCATGATGGCGCGGGAGCAGAGACTTAGTCTGCGAACTCCAAGCTGTTTCACCAGTGGCGCGCCAATCCCCTGAGCGCACCTGCTTCAACAGATGCCAACCTTTAATGAACCCACCTTCAAACATCGAAATCACCAGGTTAAGTGAACTGAGATTCACCGCCCGAAGTATCGGGTTGTCGCGGGCGAATACGCGAGACGAGTGAACCTCTAAGCAAATGTTGTTCGGCGTACTTCCCGACCGTTCTGAGTGCATCCTGCAGCTAACAGTCACTGGAATTGCACATTCGCAGTTGAGTGGTCGAGAGTACTGTGATCATGGTGCTGAGGCCCAAGCCGCTGACAAACACCAGAGCGTAAGGCGGCGAACACTTAGGCCTCAGACCAAGACTACTTCTTCTGGGTGTCAGTCTGGCTGTCACTAGGGCAAGCTGTGCTCACAGAATCCACTTTGGTCACTTCGAACTCCTGTCCGGTCTGAGGGTTGGAATTCCCGCTCATTGACTGGTTACTCGCATTCGAATTGCCTCCCATGTGGCCTGGCTGGGAGTTTTGACTCGCGCTGCTCATTGCATTGCTTTGACTCTCTTGGCCCGATGCGTTACTGGCGCTCTGGTTTGAGTTCGCATAGCGTCCATGCACCCGGGCCTGATGATTCTCAGCTCCGTTCAGCTCGTTGTTACCGCGAAGTTTCACTGACTCCCCGCTCAGGGGTGTGATGTAGAAATCTGTTTCGCGCGGGTAACGCAGCCCTCGAGAATCTGCTCCGAACACTTTTCGAAGCCTGACTAGTCGCCTGACCCGGCGTCTGTTTGCTGCTCTGGCTCGACTGCGACTGATTCTGATCATCTTCCTCCTGATAAGTCTGATGAGTTATCGATTGCTTCTGGCGACCGGTAGCGAAGACCTAGTATTGCCGTAGCAACGACGTTTCAAGTGAGGGCGAGAGTTTGCTTCGGTTCGGGGAACAGATGCGCTCACCTTTCCGCACGGTCCTGCATCCATCGAAGCCGAAGGAGAAGTACGAGTGAGAAATCGTGTTCTGCTCTGGGGCGTTTCACTTGTTGCAGCATTTCTGGTCGGCTTCGTTCCGCAGTACTTGAAAGCGCACCGTCTATCGAGCGAGGCAGACGCACGCCAGCAGCAGCTAGCTGCCTACTGAATGCATTCGATTTCGTGATCACCATCGCGCTGGGTTCAACGTTTTCCACTCTCGTCCTCTCGAAGACGACGCCTATCCTTGAAGGTTTGCTGGCTCTCGGCGTTCTAATAGGCTTTCAGTTCGCAGTGGCATGGATACAGGTGCGCTACTCATCTTTCCAATCAGTTTTAAAGTCCGAGCCGACGCTTCTGCTCTACCGGGGAAGCTTGCGTAAAGGTGCTATGCGGCGGGAGCGGATCACGGAAGATGGATCAATGCAGCAATTCGAGAGTTCGGCGGAACCTCCGTTGAGGGCACATTGGCCGTTGTCCTCGAAAGCGACGGTAGTCTTGTTGCGATCTCCCCTTCAATGGATGGGACCTCTGCTCTTCGCAATCTCCTGGAATCGCAATCCGTCCACGCGCGCCGCGACGTGCATAGCCAAAAGACATCATGGAAGGCAATGTCAGCGGCGGTTATGGAAGCAGGACGCTTGTTTCTGCCAACGAGATTATCCAGAACCCGCCCAGCACTGTTCACAGCCGATTACATAGTTTCGACATAGGGCCACCAGTAGCAGTCCATTCGTATTGGCACCGATTCACAGTATTCGGGCACCTTCTCGTAGGCGTCAGTCACACAACTGTTAAGGAGGAGGCGAGCGTTGTCCGCAGTGATAGCGATGTTCGAAGAGGAGACTTGCTTCTACTGCGAACGTCGCCAGGTCTGCACGGCCCACAACTGTCACCTGATGATGCGTAATGCGCCGGAAAATCGGACGCAGCTGTACCGCCTCGCGCTGGTGCTGGGGCGTTCAAAAAAGGCATGGGCTTCGCAGCAAAGAGCTTACGGCAGGGCTTCAAAAGTCTTCGTGCCCACGCGGTTGCGTTGGAATGGCGTGCGCTATCCGTGGCGAACCCAGTTCTTGCATACATTTGCCTGTACAGCTTCGAAATCAGCAGGAACGCGAGGCGGGAACGCAATCTTGGAACTGTGCAGTGTGCACGATCCCAGATCGGACGACCCGCTGCTCTCCAATGCCCAAGGCACCGACAGTTAAAAGGACAGGTGCTCAGATCTCTGATCGCGGCGAACCGAGCGCAAGCCTCTGGACCAACAGAAAGCAAGGTAACAGGAGGAATGCGCAGTTTCGCCGCTCGCGATACCACCTTGCGACGCGAACATCCAAGGCCCGTTCGATACTAAGGATGTCGACGTTGCTGCAGCACAAAACCAACTCCGTCGTCACGGGGCCGCTACGATCTTTGGGGCGCGGTTCATCTCGGCCCGCGAACTGTCGCCGGTCCGCAAGCCGGAATGCTCGGCATGCCATCGAAGAGCTTTCTGATCTTCAACGCACTTGGGGCAGCAGTGTGGGGCTGATCCATGGCTCGTGTCGTCTACTTGTTCGCAAATGAGCGACGGCAGAAGAAGCGCTCTAAACCTCTCGTTACGCGGCGGGATCCCTGTTGCGGGGCTTGCGTGACATTGTGTTGGCTTCGAAGTAAATGCACTGGACCGAAGGGTAACGCCGCTGAACGTTCTCTTCAATGCGATCGACGACATCCTCAAGCTCACGTGTCCCAAGTTGCGCCTTAAAGCTGACATCAGCAACCAGGAGCACCTCTTTCCGGGCCCAATCGCATCGTCAACAGATTTCCCACCGACTCAACTGCCTCTTCGCTCCCGATGATGCTGGACAGGTTATCGAGAATATGCCGATCAGCGCTTTCGCCCACCAGCAACCCGCCAGTTCCATTCCGAGGGCAGCCGCGGCAAGTACTAGGACGATTCCGATGAGAATAGACGCTCCTGCATCAATTTGAGGTAGTTCTAATCGTGCGACAACCACACCCCGAGGAATGCAATCGAGAGCCCCAACAGCGCGGCGGTATCCTCAACGAGTACAGTAAAGACGGATGGGGCCTTGCTGTTGCGGACGGCGCTGACCAGCCACTCGCCGGGCAGACGGCGTCGATTGATCTCTTTTCGGCTCACGTACCAACTGTAGCCTTCAAACAGGGACGCAGCTCCCTGTGCGATATAGTTCCAAGTCGCATCTTCGGCGTGCCATGACACCGGCCCGCTAGCGATCTTAATACGCTCTCTTTGCTTTCATTCATCTCGACCCCGAAAGCTGTCTCAAATGCAGCGTAGCCAGTCAGAATCAGGGTGAAACAGTTCGGTTGGCTACGGCGCATCGCGCTCACCACGATAAAGCCATCCCCCGGGTTCCCGATGTTCAAATCGGCGATAAGAACATCAAACGGACCAGACGTGATCTGTTCGAGCGCTTCACGAACGGTGGCCGAGACGCTAACCTCATAGCCTTTGAATCTAGGATCGCAGGCAATGTTTCTCGAATACCGGGCTCGTGATCAACGAAGAGCACTCGAGCGCGTTTGGCTGATTCTATATACCTCCCAATCTGATACTCCCTCGTGCATTCTTGGATGCAGGTCGCACTGCCCCAAAGCAGAAAGCACTCTCTGCTGCGTGGGTCACATTGCTGCAAAACGGCCTTCCAGAATCGGAGCAAGCGAAGGCAGCAGTGGTGGGCAGTTTGTTGTCAACCGCTTCTCTGCGGGAGTTAGCGGCGGGCAAATGAAAACTTTGTCTGGTGGTGATACTGCTCCGAGCCGCGCCTTTCATTCAGCAAGAGTAGTTACCCGCTTCAGGATGGCCACGAGATTGAAGCGCTTCGCATCACAAGAACAAATTGAGCCGCGATATGTCTAGTCCGAAGCACGATCCCGCTCCCCGTCCGCGCAACGTAGCCAGTGCAATCGTCATCAAGTCTGAGGATATATTCCTCCTCTGCCGCCACGACGCTGAAATTCCCGCACACAGCCAGGATGGTTTCGGGCTGTATTACCACGACTGCCGCTATCTCGACGGGTACCAACTGCAGTTGGCCGGCACTCCACCGAACCCGCTTATGGCTTCGACCGATCGCGGCTCCATCGCAGAGTTCGAACTGACGAACGAGAAAATTGAAGTCAGCGGCGGGAATTCGATCCCGGAGCAGACGTTCGGGATCAAGGTGCAACGCGTGATCGACAGCAAGGAATGTGCTGTGCACGATGCAATCACGATTGAGAACTACGACGTCGAGGATCACGAACTCCCGGTTGCGTTGCTGTTCCAGTCAGATTTCGAGGACATATTCGTTATCCGCGGGATCACCGGGAAGACCAGCGGGAAGACCGCGGAACCGGCTTGGAACGATGGCGTGCTGGTTCTTCGTTATGACGGAGCGGACGGAGTAGTGCGCCGCGTTGAAATCCACACTGAGCCGAAGCCGGCGAAGATCTCTGGTGCGGAGGCGCACTTCAACCTTAATCTCGGCGCGGGAAAGCAGGAGCGCATCAGTATCTCGATCCGGATCACCGAATCGAAGCAGCAGCCGAAAACGCCTCATCGCCACACCAGCGATCCGAAGCCCGTCGTCCATTCCATCGACAACCGTTCGCGGGACTGGTTATCACAGTACGCGGAGGTCCGCTGCGACGTTGACATCATCAATCGCCTGATGCGCCGCTGTCTGCTCGATGTGCTCACACTTCGGAGCGAGTTCGACGGCTTTCATTACATCTCGGCCGGTCTGCCCTGGTATGGCGCGCTGTTTGGGCGTGACAGCATCATCGCCTCATTGCAGACGCTCGCGTTTGAGCCGAGCATCGCCAGCGACACGATCCGCCTGCTTGCGAAGCATCAAGGCACGAAAAAGGATGACTGGCGGGATGAAGAGCCGGGAAAGATCCTGCATGAACTTCGCCGCGGCGAACTTGCCAACCTCGATGAGATCGCGCAAACGCCGTACTACGGCTCGGTAGATTCCACGCCCCTGTTCCTCATCCTGGTCGCCGAGCACGCGCGCTGGACCGGCGACTTGTCGGTGTTCACCTCGCTCAAACGCGAGATCGAGTCCGCGTTGCGCTGGATCGATGATTACGGCGACCTCGGCCACAACGGCTACGTTTCCTACGACAGGAGGTCGAGCAAAGGACTCGGGAACCAGGGATGGAAGGATTCGGGCGATTCGATCATGAACTCCGACGGCTCGCTCGCCACCGCGCCGATAGCGCTTGTTGAGGTTCAAGGTTATGTCTACATGGCGAAGTTGCTGATCGCGGATCTCTATGCGCGATCGGGGGACGACAACACGGCATCGCGACTTCGCGATGAGGCAGCGGGTCTCAAGCGGCGCTTCAATCGCGATTACTGGACCGCAGATAAGAATTTCTACGCCATCGCGCTGCAGAAGGACAACCGGCCAGCCGTGGTCATTAGTTCGAATCCGGGCCAGGCGTTATGGACGGGAATCATTGACGACTCGAAGACGCAGGATGTCGTGAAGCGTTTGCTCGAACCGGACATGTTCAGCGGATGGGGTGTGCGGACGCTCTCGACGAAGGAGGTCAGGGCCAATCCGATCGGATATCACCTCGGCACCGTATGGCCGCACGACAACTCGATCATCGCTTCTGGCATGCGGCGGTACGGCTTTGATAACGAAGCGGTCCAGGTGTTTGGTGGAATCGTGCAAGCGTCGCGGTACTTCCAGCACTTCCGCCTACCCGAGGTATTCGCAGGGTTCTCGCGCGAGCAGTTCGATGAGCCAGTTCGATATCCCGTCGCTTGCCATCCCCAAGCCTGGGCGGCTGGATCGGTACCGCTGTTCCTTACTGCGCTGCTGGGACTCGTTCCTGACGCATTCAACAACACGCTGCGGGTCGTTCGCCCCGTGCTGCCGAGCGGCGTCCAGGAACTGGAGTTCAAGCGCATAAAGATCGGCAGAGGCTCTGTGGACCTACACTTTCGGCGCACTCAGCCCGCGGGCGTGCAGGTGGATGTGCGCGGCACTTCCGGCGGCGTGCAGGTCAAGGTTGAGCAACAGCAGCAGCGCAAGGTGGCGTAGCGTGCATCCACTCGATTATCCGCTCTGCCTTCGCGCGTTGCACTTTTGCAACCTGCTGTTCATCACACTGCTGATCCGTAGTGGGCTGGAGATACTCAGCGCACGTCGAGCGGATCGAATCGTCGACCACTACCGCCGGCGAAGGCGACTGGCGCGAAGACTACCAGTTCTACAGCCCGGAGGCGGGTATCTGAAGGAGATTAATCATGAGCAGTAATGTTCTGAAAATGCAGCCACAGCATCACGGCACTCCAGTGAAGGATCTGCAAGGCAAAGTTGCCCTCGTGACCGGTGCCTCAAGCGGCATCGGCAAGGCCATCGCGATTGAAATGGGCCGCCGTGGCGCGAGCGTCGTCGTCAATTACGTCGGAAGCGCGGATGCCGCTGAAGAGGCTGTCAAATCTATCAGCAATGAAGATGCGCAAGCAATCGCGGTGCAAGCGGATGTGTCCAAAGCTGCTGATGTTTCGAGCATGGTCAGCCGCGCGATCTCGCAGTTCGGCCACTTGGATGTACTCGTTAACAACGCTGGGATCGAGAAGGAGACCCCGTTTCTCGAAAAGTCGGAAGCGGAATGGGACAAGATCGTTTCTGTGGATCTGAAAGGTGTGTTCCTCTGCACTCAGATGGCTGCCCGAGAAATGGCCAAAAGAGGTAAAGGCACGATCATCAACATTTCGTCCGTTCACGAAGACCTTCCATTCCCCGGCTACGCCGCATACTGTGCTGCAAAAGGTGGCGTGCGGATGTTGTGCCGCGACGTTGCGCTCGAGTTAGCGCGGCACCACATCAATGTTGTCAATGTTGCGCCAGGGGCGATTGACACGCCGATCAACAAGAGAACGATGTCGGACCCGGAGAAGAAGCTCGCGCTCGATCGAGAGATTCCGCTTGGTCGCCCTGGCACACCTGAGGAAGT
The DNA here is from genome assembly GCF_059726255.1 of Koromonas humicola. Classification (NCBI taxonomy): domain Bacteria; kingdom Pseudomonadati; phylum Acidobacteriota; class Terriglobia; order Terriglobales; family Koromonadaceae; genus Koromonas; species Koromonas humicola. Next base: position 870,346 of record NZ_AP040873.1, on the reverse strand, counting down.
CGCGAAGCTCGTGTGCTATCTCGCCTCTGATGACGCGTCCTATATCACCGGTACGACGGTGGTTATCGATGGCGGCCTGATGCACCAAACCGGCAGTCTGTGAGGTGATGCATGAAGAAGCGCACGCTTGTAGGCATTGGAGCAGCGGTTGGAGTGGCGGCCTATACGATGGCGAATCGCAAGCGCACTCGCGAACCCGCTAATTCGGGACCTCACGTCCTGATTCTCGGCGGCGGCTTCGGTGGGCTCGCGACAGCCGCGCACCTTTGCGATGCAGTGCCGCAACTCAGACTGACACTGATAGACCGCCACAACTATCACCTGTTCACGCCCATGCTCTACCAGGCTGCGACGTGTGGCATCGTTCCGTACGACGCCGTGTATCCGATTCGCCAATGGACCGGCCGACACGGAGTTCGCTTTCAGCAGGCGAACGTCGAGGGCGTCGATCTGGACAGGAACACGGTCCACCTCGACTCCGGCGACCTGTCGTACGACTTCCTTGTCCTAGCTCTCGGTACGACGACGAATTTCTTCGGAAACGAGTCGGCCAGCCAACACGCCCTACCACTGAAGACCATGGAGGATGGCGTCGCGATTCGCTCGCATATCATCGACACGCTCGAGCAAGCGTCGACAACGGCCGACCATGGCCTGCGTAATGAACTGCTCACGTACGTGGTCGTTGGCGGCGGCGCAACCGGCGTGGAGACCGCTGGTGCGATTGCAGGACTGCTCTCCGAGCTTATTCCGACTGATTATCCGAGTCTCAAGCGCGAACAGGCGCGAGTCATTGTGTTCGAGGCGGGATCGAAGCTTCTCGGCCACATGCCTGAGGATATGGCTACGGTTGCCTCGCGTGAATTGCGCGACGCGGGCGTAGATGTGCGGCTGAATTGCAAAGTGAAAAACGTGGCCGTGAACTCCGTCTCAGCCGAGAACGAAAACGGATCTGGCACGCCGATCCCGTCCCGAACGGTAATCTGGACGACCGGCGTTCGCGTCCCCGATGTCGTCGCGGGTATTTCGACAGGACACTCGCACGGCGGCAGCATCGTGGTTGACGAGTTTCTCAGGATTGAGGCCCGCCACAACGCTTACGCAGTGGGCGACAACGCGCATTTCACCGACCCTGAAACGAAGAAGTCCGCCCCACTTCTGGCCGCAACCGCTATGCAACAAGGACAGGCTGCGGCAGCGAACATCATTCGCGAGTTGCGTGGAGAGGCTCTTAGACCGTTTCGTTATCGCGATCTCGGCAACGTTGTTTCAGTGGGTCCAAGGGCGGGTGTTGCTCGGGTGGCGGGTCGCGTCATCGGGGGATTCTCCGGGTGGCTGATTTGGCGAGTGGTTCACGTCGCGCGCCTCACGGGTACGCGAAACAAAGTGGCGGCTGCTCTGGATTGGACCGTTGGCTACATGTATGACGCCGACACGGCTCGCTTGGAGATACCAACTCACAGCAAGGCTGCATAGATGTCTCACTTTTTCATGCGGGAGCCGCCGGGCTGGAAGCGAGGGGCGAAGCTATTTTAGCCTCGGCACTCCCTTGCCCCACGTTTCAGGAGGAGCCAACTCAGGGCGGATCTTCGGCCGCTCCATACTCCGCTGGTTCGATGTAAATATCTGGGCGCCTTGCGAAATGAGATAGTCGGCGGTTCGTGCCGCCAAAGCCTGAATGGTTAGTCCTGGATTCGCAGAGCCTTGGGTTGGCATGACGCTGCCATCGCAAACAAACAGGTTTGCGATGTCATGTGAGCGACCATACCGATCGACGACTGACGTTCGCGGGTCGTTGCCCATCCGTGCTGCGCCTACGAGATGCGCATATCGGGCTTCTTGTACGACCTCTTGAGCTCCGGCAGCCCACATCACATCCATGACCTTGTTCTTGCCAAACTCGATGAGCTTCTTGTCGTTCTCGTGAAGATTGAATGTGACTTTCGCGACTGGAATTCCGAACCTATCCTTCTCTTCTGCAAGTTCGACGCGATTGTCCGGCCACGGAAGAATCTCTCCCAACAGTGCGATTGCCGCCCAGTGGTTGTAATCCATCATGACGCGGCGCATTCCCCAACCCCACGCGCCCTTAGCGACCATCATCTGTTTGGCAAAAGCGATCGGGAGAGGTCCGACCGTCTGAATCGCGAACCCGCGAGCAAATCCCCTCTTCCCGTCGGTCTCGTAAAACTCTTCGGTGAGTGCGTGCGCCGGAGGCGCCTTGTACATCCGAACAAGTTCTTCGAATCGGCCTAGAACGACGTTTCCTGCCTGCGCCATCAAATATCGGCCAACGGTATCGCTGGAATTCGCAAGTCCGTTCTCGAATCCTTTACACGCGGAATTCAGCAAAAGACGAGGAGTTTCGATTGCGTATCCGGAGACGATGACCGCCTTCGCCTTCTGGAAGTGTTCGACTCCATCGCGATCGAAGTAACAAACGCCATCGACGCGACCGTTGCTTGCGATACTTATGCGCGAAACCATGCAGTTGTCGCGAATCTCTGCTCCGCTACGCAACGCGTCAGGAACATGAGTGATCAGCGTGCTGGCTTTCGCTCCGACTTTGCAGGCTTGGATACAGAATCCGCGATATATGCAGTGCTGTCGATCGCCGTGAGCTCCTGACAAAATCGCGACAGGACCGCCGACACTGACGCCGATACCAAGCTTTGTACATCCTTTGATCAGCACATCACCGCAGCCGCCCATCGGATGCGGTCCATACGGGTATGCGTGCGGATCTCCCCACGGATAATATGCGGGGCCGGCGACTGGCATTTCGAGTTCGATCTGTTCGTAGTACGGCTTCAGTTCGTCATAGCCGATGGGCCAGTCAACGGCAACTCCGTCTTCGGAATACACGCGGAAATCAGATGGATGTAACCGTGGAGTGAAAGCAGCCCAGTGGACAGATCCTCCGCCGACGCCTTTGCCACTGTTGTTTGCGCCTAACGCGAGAGGATCCTTTCCGCCCGTAATGCGGAGATCCTCCCAATAGAGATTATGCGAACCCGCTTCATCGCTGACCCAATCGCGTTCGGAGTCCCAGAAGGGTCCCGCCTCCACGCCCACAACGTGAAAGCCTGCGCGCGCGAGTCGCTGAAGAAGCACGCCTCCTGCCGACCCGACACCAACGACACAGTAATCAACGGACTCGTTCTCGGCGTAACGCTTCATCGGCACATCGATCCGCTGCACCGGCCCAAGCATATGTTTCTTCCGAGGCGAACCGAATTTGCCGAACAATGGGAAGGACACTAGTGCGTTCCTCCCTGCCCAGGACTGCCATGATGCTCGGCTTGCTTACCAACGGCCTCATAATGATCGGAAATCGAATCCGCCGGCCCTTGCCAGTCATATCTTTTCTCGCGGACTTCCCAAGGTTCAGGCTGCCCCCCTTCAAGACGCATGTACGCGCGGGGATATGCAGGTCCGCCAAAACCGATCTCGTCCCATGCCCACGGATGAGAGTAGTAGGCATCAACACAATCCTGCACTAACAACAGCCAAAATCTGTGCACGTCCATTCTCTTCCACGCGGCGTGCTCGGATGGAGCGTCGCCATCATGAATTCGCTTCAGAAGTGATTCCTGGTCCGGAATCGAGAGTCCGACGAAACTGCGTCCGTGCAGATCTTGAGCTGCTGAATCGATGGCTTCGAGCGCGAGTTGATAGGTATCACGGTCCGACGGCATGGTTTCGTATCTATACCCGTCGATCTTGCCGGTGTGGAGGCGCTGATCTATAAACGGCAACACCGGGATCTTATGTTCCACGTCGCGGTCATCCTGGGGAATGATGCGGTCGCAGATTGCTGTCATCAGCCGCGCCTGCTCGGCCGAGAAAAACCGAACCGGCGGAACGTTATGCACACGCTGAAGCACAACATTGCGTGTCGCCTCATCCCAGTAATCCTGTTGCGAAAGGGTGCTGTAGCCCGGGTAATAGCCCGGCTGCGGCCTTGGGTAGATTGGCTCGCCAGTCTTAACATCAACTGGCAAACTGCGCGGTTCGATTTTCGAAGTGGTGCTCACTGTTCCCTCCGGAGCAAACTGGCGAGCAGTCCGACAAAACCGCTGGCAGCGAACAACAGCGGAGCGAAAATCGGCGGGCCGTACATGATGTTGTAGAACGGCATTTTCAAGCCGCCTGGCCGCCGGACTACTCCGCGCGCATGATAGTAGAAACCAATCGTACCGTTTGCGATTGCTAACGCCGACATTGCGGGCAGCCACGTGTGAGCGGCGCGACGGGTTTTCGTTGCTGCCATTGCGGAGATCATCAGTGCGGGCGCGATCACCACCGGCGTCCACTGCATTTTGTAGCGGAAATTGTTCTTGTAATGCGAGTACAAGGCTTCAAATCCGCTGAAGAACGCTGAGATCGCGGTGGCCGTAGCCATGTGCTTCTGGAATCGTCCTTCCCGAAGGTCCTGCTGCCAGCTGATCTTCTCGTGTTTGTTGCTGGGAATCCTTGCTGCCCAGCTACGGGCGTGCGCGGGAAGAGGAAAATTGTCGTCCCGCGTGTCGCCTTCACGACGAAGGTAGTGGGCGATCAAGCCCAAGTAAGCGCTGATGCCGAACAATAACGGCGCAAAGACAGGCGGTCCCATGACGAGGTTGACCACAGGAATCCGCCAACCACCGGGCTTGCGCTGGATTCCGCGTACGTGAAAATAGAAACCGACCAGGCCATCCACAAGCGTGATGACCGACACCACAGGCAGAACGGTCTCGGCTGCTCGCTTGCTCTTGAAACTCCACACGCCGACTGCCAGCAGCCCTCCGCTTAGCAAGACGGGCGTGTACATGATCCGTCTGCTATAGCTGCCACGGTAGTGCTCATATGTGACTTCTAGTCCGCTCAAGACACTGGAGAGCCCGGCGATCAGCGCTAGGCTCCGCTGGAAACGGCCCTCGCGAATGTGTACATCCGCAACTTCAAAAAGATGAGTTGCGTCTTGCAAAGCGCGAGGGCCATCACCGACCGGGCTCATGCGACTGGACGCCGCTCGCACCTATATCACCTCACGAATCTTGTCGACAGCTATGGTTTTGAGAATCTTGCCACGGTCCCGCTCACCTCTCGCAATCGCCTCAGCGAAGTGCAGAGCCTGCTTGACATTGATGTTGCCGGGCAAAGGTGGTTCGTTCGGATCTACGACCGCCTGAATTATCGCTGGCCCATCATGCTCCAAAGCCTTGCTCAGCACGTCTCTTGCGTCTTTCGGATCTTCAATCGTGTAACCTGCGGCGCCACAAGCTTCTGCCAACTTGGCGAAATCAATCGGTTGCAGCTCGACTCCGAATTCTGGATTGCTGTCGAGGACCATCTGCTCCCACTTGATTTGCCCGAGAACGTTGTTCTTGATAACGACGACTTTCACGGGGAGCTTGTATTTCACAAGTGTCGCAATCTCGCCCATCAACATCGTCAGGCCACCGTCACCGACAACGCAGACCACTTGTCTTCCGGGATATGCAATAGCGGCTCCGATGCTGTAAGGCAGACCATTGGCCATCGTTGCGAGACTGCCTGACAGCGAAAACTGCATGTTGCCGCGCATTTCGAGATAGCGTGCGCTCCACGTCGCAATGGTTCCGCTATCTGACGAGATGATCGCGTCATCCCGCAGCAACTCGTTTAAGTGATACGTAACGACCTGCGGCTTCATCGGCTTGTCCATGCGCGTGCCGCGTTCTTTCATCAGCTCGTTCCAACTCCTCATGCGGCTTTGAGCTGTCTCAAGAAAGCTGCGATCCTCCTTGCGCGTCAGCAATGGGAGGAGTTCACCGAGCACGATCTTGCAGTCGCCTACCAGGCCGACGTCAACAGGATGACGCAGGCCAATTCTTGTGCTGTCAATGTCGATCTGTACGCACTTCGCCTTTCCAGGCTTCGGATAGAACTCCATATACGGGAATGACGTTCCGGCCAGTATTACCGTGTCGCACTCTTCCATTGCATCTTGCGATGGCGCGGTACCCAGCAATCCGAGGCCACCGGTCGTGTACGGACTCCGGTCCGGAATCACCGCTTTTCCGAGCAGCGCTTTGATAACTGGTCCTGCAACGCTGTCAGAGAGTTGCTCCACCTCCTGACCGGCGCCGAGGCAGCCACGGCCGACGAGGATGGCAACTTTCTTTCCTGCGTTGATCACTTCAGCTGCGCGTTCGAGCAGCTGCTTCGGAGGGTGCGGTACTGAGGGCGTGAATACGTCTCCGCTGTGGTGTCGAATGTTTGCCTCTGAGCGGTGCAAGTCTGAAGCTCGCCACTCCTGGATGTCCTTGGGAATCGTAATATGTGAAACGGTTCTCCGGCCCAGCGCAGATCGAACGGCTTCATCCACAACACTGTGAACGTGGGACGGCCCCATCACGCGCTGGTTGTAAGCGGCGACATCCATGTAGAGCTTGTCGAGATCCACATCCTGTTGGTAGCTGGTTCCAATCAGATCGTGAAATGTGTGTCCGGTAATCGCGAGTACCGGCTGACCATCGCATTTGGCGTCGTACAGCCCGTTCAGAAGATGAACTCCGCCTGGTCCGGAGGTCGCGATACAGACTCCCAGTCTCCCTGTGTACTTCGCGTATCCGCACGCAGCAAACGCGGCAGCTTCTTCATGTCGCACCTGGATGAATCTAAGCTTCTCCCGATGCATTCGCAGAGCTTCAAACATTCCATCTACGCCATCCCCCGGAAGACCGAAGATGGTATCAACGCCCCAGTCAATGAGGCGCTCAATCACGAGATCCGCTACCGTTGACATCCCATGCGCTCCTAGACAAGCTAGAGAATTCTGAAAATTGACTTTCGACAAAGCGCGGCTTGCTCAGCAGGGGAACGCAGAGCACGTTGCGCCATCGCAGAAGAGCTATCGACTTTCGGATACTTGGTCGGATGCGCAGGATAGTGCCGAGTTTGTCTTAAGTGTGCGGGTGTCTTTGTTGCGAGACCCCGGAGCTTCTTTCAGGGAGCACATGGAAGAGATGTTTAAGCATTGGACCTTCCGACTCGCGTCAGGAATAGAACCTGCTTCCACTGTGATCATGGCTTGGCCGCACTAGAAGGAATTGATGCCCATAAGAAGCCCGCAAAGCGCTAGCTAAGGGCGATGATCCAATAGCACAACGCAAAGCGGAAAAGGCTGCCGCCAATATCCAGATCGAAGCTGAAAGGGCAAGCAATGCTCACTCATTCAAGATCACAGCTGTCAACTGGCATGCATGGTGGGCACCTGGCGTGGATAGCGAGACGGCAGGTTATATCCTTTGACGCTTGAAGGCTGATGTGATCCCCGTGTTTGGGCAAAGGCCCATGGGCGATTATCAAACCTGCGGATACCCGCAACCTGATCCTGGGGTCACGCCCTGCCCAATACGACGTACAACGATGCGGCATTGCACTGCATTACCGACAGCCACCGCTTCGTCCCGGCGATCGCATCCACGATCGGAGGATTGAGCTATCGCCGAATGGGAGGCTGACGGGACTGCGACCGCAGCTCGCCGACGGTCCTTCCAATACGATTTTCTTGTTCGAAGATCCCTCGATAGGGTGCGTGTTGCCGGCTTTTGCGAAGCTGGCACTGAAGTTGCCCTCAGAACACCGATCTGTGATAAAGGCTCTCGGTGCCATAGGAAAGCGAGCGAGTTCGACAGGCCTCACTCTGCCCAGCTACTGCGCCGCATTCGATTCGAAGGCGCAGCCATCGAGTTTCAGGCCGAAGTCGCTCTATGACGCCGTGTGCTTTTGCGGTCGTGCGGCCGAAGGAGACGTAGCAAGGGGTTATCAAGTCCTCCAGGCTGCGGTTCTGGAATGATGAGACGAGCCGGTCGGCAGTACACCACGCGGTTCGGCAAGACCATGTGGTTCAATCGGGCCATGCTTGACTCCTATCTGAAGGACGGCAATAAAGTGCTGGCTTTCGGTGATTGATGAACGTCTTCGTTGCGGGGGAAGTTCTGACCGAGGGCATGTGGTCGGAAATGGTCGGAAACCTTGGGTCCCTTTTGGAAATTGGTGAGCTAAACGACAAAGCGGCGGAGTATGTAGCTTACGATCACGTTCTGGATGAAGAGATCGGAGACAACGAAGCTTCCCGGACTCGAAATGTCTTTGACGGGTAGATGGCGTCCGTGTTTCTCTCGGGAAGATTCATAGCGTAAAGGGCGAAACACATGACGCCACCCTGGTATGCGAAACGAAATACAGTTCCTGGTACGACATGAAGAGATGGCTGAGTTTTTATGCAATCCCGAGGCAGCGCGCCCGATGGCGGATTACACGCATCCGAAGAGCAGGGCGACAAACCGGGCCGCCTTCATGAAGCGCTTGTTCGTCGCCATGAGTCGTCCTCGGTACCTGCTTTGCCTGGCAATAAAGAAGAGTCATTTGTCTGAAGTACAGCGAAGCCAATTGACAGACGTGGCGGGCTGGGCGATCGAAGATTTGACGGTGACCAATGGAAACCTGGATGCTTTGGCTACCCCGAGGGTACTGCGGGCTGGAACATCCTAGCGAGCCAAATCGGCAATGCACTCTTTGACCTGTTGATCGAACGAGTGTGCGCGCGCAGGGATCCACTTTGACGAAAAGTCGGCTTTGCTTATACCTGGCCATCGCCGGTGGCGTGCTTAGCCCCTAACTCAGTTCTTACCGATCGATCCCACTTGCTGCTTTCGCCAGCAGTGCGAGTCACTCATCGAGCTTGCTTATGCCGGATCAGAGCAGGATCAGCATAACCGCCTGTTCCGCCAGCAACTCTTGCCCCAGAACACTTAGAACTGAACGGCGGCGGTGAGAAGGGCTCCCTGCCGACATTCTGCTGAAACTCGCCAAGGATTTGAACATCGACAGACAGGTGGTCGCGTCTGTGCTTGGAATCCCCACTCGCACACTTAGTCGCCGCCTGAGTTCCCGCGCGCGGCTATCCGCCGCGGAATCAGATCGAAGTGTTCGCTTGGCGCGGATCATTGCGCAAGCCACGGATGCCTTCGTTGATCTCTCAACCGCCGCAAATTGGTTGCAAACGCCCAATCGGGTGCTCAAAGGGCAGCGACCGATTGACCTACTCGATACCGACGCCGGAGTGCAACAGGTCGAGACCGTTCTCGGCCGCATCGGCTACTGTGTTTATAGCTGATGCGCGTATGGAGAATCTGTAAGGCCAAGTACGCAGCGGCGGCTTTCGCCGGCGAGGGCGCATTCCTTTTCGCCAGTCGATGGAATCCGAGTGGAGCCAGGATGGTTTATACCTCCACCTCTCTGGCGCTCGCGGCAGTCGAGACATTTGTCCACTTCGATCCCGCCTTCGCTCCTCGCGATCTCGTGTCAATACAGGCAACGCTTCCTGACGGCATTTCATTGGAAAAGTTGGATGTGACGCGCCTGCCTAAGACTTGGAAAACTCTCAATCGGGAGGACCTGCGACACATAGGTGAGGCTTGGATTTCATCGAATTGCTGTGTGGCGCTGGAAGTTCCATCTGCAGCAATCCCAGGCGAATGGAGTGTCCTCCTTAATCCCGCTCATCCAGAGTTCTCGAAGATAGCAATCGCTTCTCCACAGCCGTTTGTGTTCGATCCGCGTATGTTCAAGTAAAAAATAGGTGGGAGCGCGAGTTTGTTGTTGCTCTGCTTCGGCTCAAGGGAAGAGTAGCCGACCAACCGCCCAGATCCATGTCAACGAGTGCTTTGCCCTGTTGTCGACAAGCGAGAAATCCATCCAGGCGCTACACAAGCCGACTTCACAGTCGCGAAATTGTCTGAAAAAATGATCCTCAGGTAGAGGCATGGTTCTCAGCGGCTGCAGAGCGCGTTTTATGTGTGTTGGCTGATCTCACTCGCCATTTTGATACGACTTCCAACCCTGTGCGGAGCACAGATGCCTGCTGCACAGCCGACGACCGCGGCTACCGGAGCACAGGACAAAGCATTTGAAACGATCCTTCGGTCGTTTTTCGACAACCCCTGCCACGTGGGTCTTTCTGTCGCGATCATCCGGCAACAGCAGACATGGTTCTATAACTTTGGATCGACCTCGAGGGAGATCCAGGCGAAGCCAACAGCCGACAGTGTGTATGAGATTGCTTCGGTCACGAAGACGTTCACAGGCGCACTGGTGGCTAAGGCGGTATTCGAGCATCGCATGCAGCTCGATGCTGACTTCAGGCGATACTTGCCAGGGAGCTATCCAAACCTGGCGTGGCAAGGCCATCCGATTACACTGAGGAGCCTCGCGACACATACTTCGGGTCTTCCGCGCGACTTACCCGATACCGACGATCTTTTTGCCAATCGCGATCCAGAGACCTTGCCCTTTAAGCTGATTGCGCGAGATTCCGATTATGATCACGCGCGCTATTTACGGGAGTTACATGGGGTGAGGCTGCTGACCAAGCCCGGATCCAAGGAAGTCTACTCAAACCTCGGCTTCAAGGTGATCGGTTGGGGCCTTGAGCAGGTGTACAGGTCGTCCTTTGAGCGACTTACGCAGGAACGAATACTTCAACCATTGTCGATGAGATGTACTGGATTTGTGCTGCGTCCGGACGAGCAAACGCGATTGGTGCGCGGGTACAGTCCGGCGGGGAATGTTATGCCTTACCATCTTCGCAATGCTGGAGCGGCATATGGACTCTACTCAACTCCCCGGGATATGGCCAAGTACTTAAAATGGCAACTCGACGAATCAGATCCCGTGATCAGGCTCGCGCACGAAGCCGTCACCGGCAACGGGCACGACGGCCAGGGTCTTGTTTGGAATCTGGGGATTGCGGAAAACTCGCGTATCTTATGGCACGGTGGCGGCACGTTTGGAATGACCAGCCAGGTTGTTCTCTTTCCTGACGACCACGAGGGGTACGTTCTTCTTGCGAATGATGCGTGCAGTGGAACGGAAGGCGCCCTGAAGGAACTGGCCATCGAGCTTCATCACGCGAGCAGGCCGCCGAATTTAAAAAGGAAAGCTTCACCAACAAAAAGTTCCGCGCTGCCACAGTGAGTTCAATTTAATTGCCCAAGGCGCGAGAAGCGTTTCGGGTAGAGAGCCTTGCTTTGCAAAGCGTTTCTGCATTCATGACGACCGGAGCCGTCCCGCTGATCCGGGCACGCGATAGGTCGCTCGATAACCGGGCTGACCAAGCGAACACTCGCGAGGCGTATTATGGGCGCGGCCCATGTCTTGGGGACTCGTACTGCCCACGAATTGTGACACCCCGGTCTCTTTTTCTAAACGCAAATTGCGATCTCCACGATAACTTCTCGAAAACCGCGTTGTCGCCAGCAACTCGCGAGTTATCGCCTGCTCTTCCCTAATTCCGCCGATCTCCAATTTGCCCGTCATCCGGGCATAAATTAGGTTAGGGACGATTTAGATATTCTGTTCCCCAGACCTGCTTTGATTCCGGAAGCGAGATACTTATCCATAACGCCCGCTACAGTTGATTACCGAATTTGCGCGAAGGAGTTAGTCGGATGGGCGATGAAGAGTCGCGACCGGGTGAACTCGATCGAGTTCGAGGTTCAGTTCGAGGACGTTGACTCTGCGTTCACCCAGGAAACCAAATTGGCGTTGTTCTGTGTGCTGCTGGACGAGAGCACGGACCTCGGCTTCTGTCATGCGCCGCTCGTGCGCAACACGAGGGAGTTGGAATCCGGCACTCGCCGGGCTGATGTCAGGATCCAGTCCGGATGCCGAAGTTGTGACCATGTCCACCGGCATCGGTTGTCCAGGATTCTCAGCTTGGGCGGTTGCAACGTCCTGTTTCACGCGATCGATCAACTTTTGGTTCGTCGGCCCTAGGTTCGTCCCGCCCGAGCTTGCAGCGTCATAACCATTGCTACCCGCGGCCGACGCGCGCGGATGAAAGTATTCGGGCGCGGTGAAAGGTTGCGCGATGATTCGCGAGCCGATAACCTTCCCATCTCGCAACAGCAACTGGCCGTTGGCCTTGTCGTGGAAGAACGTTTGTGCCAGCACCGTGACGACGAGTGGATAAGCTAGTCCAAGAATCACCGTTGTCACAAGCGTCATTAGGACTGCGGTGATGAGAGTCCTCTTCATATACGTCTCCACTATGCGAGGCCGATGCTGGTGATAAACATATCGATCAACTTGATCCCGATGAATGGAACGATGATTCCGCCAAAACCGTAGATCATCAGGTTGCGCCGAAGGACCGCAGCAGCACCCATGGGACGATACTTGATGCCACGCAGGGCCAGCGGGATCAGCAAGATGATGATCAATGCATTGAAGATCACGGCGGAAAGAATTGCTGATTCCGGAGTCCTCAGGCGCATAATGTTCAACGAATTCAGCACTGGGAAGGTCGACGCGAACATTGCCGGGATGATGGCGAAGTACTTGGCAACGTCGTTCGCGATTGAGAATGTAGTTAGCGAGCCGCGCGTCATCAGAAGCTGCTTGCCGATTTCGACGACTTCAATCAGCTTGGTGGGGTTGGAGTCCAGGTCCACCATGTTGCCCGCCTCTTTTGCGGCCTGAGTGCCGGTGTTCATCGCGACGCCTACGTCAGCCTGCGCGAGCGCAGGAGCGTCGTTCGTGCCGTCGCCAGTCATTGCCACGAGTTTCCCCTCCGATTGCTCCTTGCGAATCAAGTCCATTTTGTCCTTGGGAGTAGCTTGAGCGAGGAAATCATCTACTCCCGCTTCACGGGCAATTGACGCAGCAGTCAGGGGATTATCGCCCGTGATCATAACGGTCTTGATGCCCATCGCTCGAAGTTGCGCAAATCGCTCCCTAATGCCGCCTTTCACGATGTCCTTCAGTTCGATAACGCCGAGCGCACCGCGGTTCTTTTCCGCGACAAGTAACGGTGTTCCACCACGACGAGCTATTTGCTCTACTTGCGTGCGCACCTCGTCTGGAACTGCCCAGCCGCTTTCCTGTAGGTATCGCTCGATTGCGTCAGCAGCTCCCTTGCGGATTTGGAAGCCGTTCACGCTTACGCCTGACATGCGAGTCTGAGCGGTAAAGGGCACGAACTGAATCTCGTGCTCGCTGAAATGGCGGCCCCGAAGGCCGTACTTCTCCTTCGCCAATATCACGATCGAGCGTCCCTCAGGCGTTTCATCCGGGAGAGAGGAAAGTTGAGCTGCACTGGCCAGTTCTTCACTCGTGACGCCCGGCGCAGGAGAAAAGTTGACGGCCTGCCGGTTACCAAGAGTAATGGTGCCGGTCTTGTCCAACAGAAGCGTGTTCACGTCACCCGCGGCTTCGACTGCACGGCCAGACATTGCTAGCACATTGTGCTGAATAAGGCGGTCCATGCCTGCAATTCCAATAGCCGAGAGAAGACCGCCAATGGTTGTCGGAATTAGGCAGACCAAGAGTGACACGAGCACGAACACTGTTTGTGGCGAGCCTGAATAGATTGCGAATGGCTGCAGCGTAACTACTGCTAGCAGGAAGATGATGGTCAGGCCAGCCAGAAGAATGTTGAGCGCAATCTCGTTCGGCGTTTTCTGACGCTCGGCTCCCTCAACAAGAGCAATCATGCGATCCAGAAATGTTTCGCCAGGATTTGAGCTGACCTTTACCTTTATTTTATCCGACAGCACGCGCGTACCGCCCGTCACGGCTGAGCGATCGCCACCTGACTCACGGATCACTGGTGCCGACTCGCCAGTGATGGCCGACTCGTCTACCGATGCGACGCCCTCAATCACCTCCCCATCACCGGGGATGAACTCTCCCGAGGTGACAATCACAACGTCTCCTGCTCGCAGCTTTGAGCCGGGAACCGTCTCTGTCCGCCCGTCTGGGAGCAGGCGATTGGCCAATGTTTCGGCACGAGCCTTCCGCAACGAATCCGCCTGCGCTTTGCCGCGGCCCTCTGCCATTGCTTCTGCGAAGTTTGCGAACAGCACGGTGAACCACAGCCAAAGCGTGATCTGGAGATTGAACTTGAAGCCTGTTCCGCCCTTGAGCAGCAGGACTGTCGTGATTACACTGGCAACCTCGACAACGCACATGACGGGATTGCCCATCATGTGCCGCGGGTTCAGCTTAAGCAAGGAGTCATAAAGAGCGCGCCGAACTATCTTCCAATCCCAAACGGCTTTGGAACGTGCCTTCGGCCGAGAAGGTTCAGGCACCGGTTCGACCGTGGGAAGTAGGCGTTCCTTCACATTCGTTATCATGCGCTATACCTCAGAACATCTTTCCTGCTGCCATCTGCAAATGCTCAAGCACTGGTCCCAAACTCATCGCGGGAAAGAACGTCAGCGCACCGACGATGACGATCGTGCCCAGCAGCAGCGTACTAAACAACGGAGTCGTTACGGGGAAGGTACCAAGCGAAGGCGGCACAGCTTTCTTGCTCGCCAAGTTGCCCGCAATCGCGAGCATAGGAACAATCATGAGGAAGCGGCCAATCAACATCGTGAACGCGCCGGAGATGTTGTACCAGGGCGTGTTCGTTGTAAGTCCCGCGAAGGCAGAACCATTATTTGCAGCTTGCGATGTGAATGAGTACAGAACCTCACTCAATCCGTGTGGACCGGCATTAAGAATGCTGGAAGTACCGAACCCACTGATGGTCGAAATCGCGGCGAATGTGAGAATGGTCAGCGGAAACACAAGTGTCACCAACATTGCCATTTTTACGTCATAAGCTTCTATCTTCTTGCCCAGATACTCCGGGGTGCGGCCAACCATCAGGCCTGCAATGAAGACGGCGAGAATTACGTAAACCAGGATCCCATACATCCCCGCGCCAACTCCGCCGAAGATGACCTCGCTCAGCATCATGTTGACGAGCGGAACCATGCCACCGATTGGAGTAAAGGAGTCATGCCAGCCATTGATAGCGCCGCAACTCGCGTCGGTAGTTACTGTTGCCCACAACGCGGTGTTGGCGATGCCGAAGCGCACTTCCTTGCCTTCCATGTTGCCGCCGGACTGCAAGGCGGTGGCATGCTGGTTAACTGCCGCTGGAAACAACGCATTTCCCTGGGCCTCCGCTCTGTACGCGACAATCACGCCAGCGAAGAAGAGCGCTGACATCGTGGCCCACACCGCCCACCCATGGCGTTGTGATCCGGTCATGCGGCCAAGCGTGTAAGTCAAGCCCGATCCGAGCGCGAAAATACAGACGAGTTCGAACAAATTGCTGAGCGGTGTCGGATTCTCGTAAGGATGGGCGCTGTTTGCGTTGAAGAATCCACCGCCATTGGTACCGAGTTCCTTGATGATCTCTTGCGACGCCACAGGACCTTGCGCGATCGTTTGTGTCGTAATCGTGTCAATGATCTGCTTACCGTCAGGTCCGAGCACCGGCCTACCATCGGCTTCCACCTTGGGAACGTGCATCGGCTCTATCAGGTTCACTGTGTCGTAAGGCTTCAGATTCTGAGGAACTCCCTGCCACACCAGAACCAAGGCACCAAGAATGCACATTGGGAGCAGTATCCAAAGTGTGCAGCGCACTGTATCAACCCAGAAGTTTCCGATGGTATCTTTCTCGCGCCGCGCGATGCCACGAATGAATGCAATCGCCAGCACAATGCCCACAGCCGCGGACATGAAATTGTGGTAAGCAAGGCCGGCCATCTGCGTCAGATAGCTCATCGTCGTTTCGCCGCTGTAGTTCTGCCAATTAGTGTTGGTCGTGAACGAAGCGGCAGTGTTGAATGCCAGCGCTGGTGGAGTGACGGCACCAAATTTCTGTGGGTTGAGCGGCAAGTACCCCTGCAGGCGCTCGAGTCCGTACAGTAGAAGCATGGATACACCGCTGAAGATGAGCATGGAGGCGGCATATTCCTTCCAGGCCATTTCGCGGTGCTCATCCACTGCGGTGAGCCTGTAAATCAGATGCTCAATCGGCCGCAGCACCGGATCCATAAACGTTCGTTCGCGATTGAATACTCGGGACATGAAGACGCCGAGCGGCTTTGTTATCGCGAGTACGATCAGAAAAAAGAACGCAATTTGAAGCCAGCCATTCGCGGTCATGTCAGAATTTCTCCGGTCGCAGCATTGCGTAGGTCAGATAGACCAACAGCAGAACGCTGATCACAAACACAGTCATGGATTCCACAGTCATTGAGTTCCTCACTTCACACGA
This sequence comes from Koromonas humicola, assembly GCF_059726255.1. Taxonomy (NCBI): domain Bacteria; kingdom Pseudomonadati; phylum Acidobacteriota; class Terriglobia; order Terriglobales; family Koromonadaceae; genus Koromonas; species Koromonas humicola. Next base: position 854,250 of record NZ_AP040873.1, on the reverse strand, counting down.
TCACAGAAATGCACATACGCGAGAGCGACGAGAAAGAACGCGATGGTAGTTGCGACAAACACAAGGTCATTCATAAATACTCCACACACATTCCCGTCCCGATAGTTCATGGGACATGCCCTTCCCTAAATCCAGCTCCGCCTCGCCTGTTTCATCTCCGACTCATAATCAAGCGGGGACTCTACCCAGCGCTGTCCGCTCGCGGCAGTCTCGGCACCCGCACAATCATGCTTCCGGGTACTCAGCCGTGTGATCGCGCAACGTTCTTTTGCCTTTTCTCCGCAAAGCGCGACAAAGAAGCGGCAGAAGAACGCAACCGCAATCACGGATATGGCGCTCATCACCAGTACTGTTGTCATACGTACCTCCAGAGCCCAGCGCTAGGAACTCGCTCTCCGGCCCGTCACTCCTATTCGATAACAGGGTCGATAAAGCCAAACTAAAAGGTCGCTAAAGAGTTCCTAAAGGTGCGGCGGGTCCGTGACAAAGGGCAACGGCGCAAGCATTACGGGAGGATCAACGACATGCTTTGAGTGAAGCGAGGAAAGAGCAAACCGGCAAATGCAGAAACCTTCAGGGAAGGATCACTCACCGGGGTTGAAGCGATATCCAACCCAAGGTTCGGTAATGATGTATTGCGTGGGATCGGTGACCCGTTCCAGCTTCTTGCGTAGGTGGCCTACGAACACATGCAAGTATTGAGGCTGCTCCATGCTGGTATCGCCCCATACGGCCGCAAGCAACTTTCTATGCGTAACAACTTTTCCTGGATGACGAGCTAAGTAAAGCAGCAGATCGAATTCCTTCGGTGTGAGACGGACAGCCTGACCGCGTACTAGAACACTGTGGCTTTCCGGATCGATCCGAAAATCTCCTATCTCAATACATTCGTTCCCTGATTTCGACTGCTGGGGAGCCCTGCGAAGTTGTGCCCGCACACGCGCCAGCAGCTCATTCGAGTGGAAAGGCTTCGTGACGTAATCGTCCGCGCCGGCGTCTAGCGCCTCGATCTTATCCTTCTCCTGTTCGCGGACTGAGAGCACGATGATCGGAATCTCCGATATCGCCCGAACGCGCCGGCAAAGCTCGGCGCCGCTCATTTGAGGCATCAGCAGGTCTGTGATGACCATATCAGGATGCCATTCCTGCATCATCTCAAGCGCCTGAACACCGTCGGGTGCACAGCGGATCGCGTATCCTTGCGCTGACAGAGAGGCGCTGAGCAGACGACGAATCTGTGCGTCATCGTCAACCACTAGAATTTGTCGTACATCTTCTGTACTCGGCATCGGTTCGTTCCAAGAATTCTAGCGAGTGTTTCCTAAATAAGCTCTAAATACCTGAAGAGTCAGTTCATTTCGCTTCCTGCTTCACGATATGAACATCAATCGTAGGCGCATCCCGAAGAAATCTGTGGATTGCCGACATATACAAATATCTGCGCCAACCGGTAGTGGCCGAATGGCCAAACACCATTTGAGTGATGTGCTTGTCGCGAACAAATTCAACCATGACTTCGGCAACACCTTTGCCCTTCAGCATCACGACGTTTGCTTTCAGGTTCTCTGCGAATTGAATGTTCTGCGATAGTGACCTGCGATTCTCAGCATTGTCATCAACGCCAGTATCGACGTAAACGACGTAGAACTCCCCACCGATCGCATTTGCCATTCGCGAAGCTCGAGCAATCAAATACTGGGCGGCTGGATTGGAACTGATCGCTACGGCAATTCGCTCCTGAACCGGAGCAGCCTGCTCAATGTTCTGTTCCCGTAAGAACGACTCAAGACTCCGATCTACGACATTGGCTACCTGACGTAAAGCCAGCTCTCGCAGAGCGATGAGATTGCCTGTTCGGAAAAAGTTCCCTAGCGCGCGTTCCGCGCGTTCGACGGGGTAAATGTCTCCACGTTCCATGCGGTGCTTAAGTGCCTCGGGCGTGAGGTCGGCCATCACGATCTCATTGACCCGTTGCATGATCCAGTCCGGCACCGTCTCTCGCACCTGCACTCCCGTTAGCTTGAGAATCGTGGGCGTTACGCTTTCAATGTGCTGAACGTTCATTGTTGAGAGCACATCAATTCCGGACGCCAGAATGTCCATGACATCCTCATAGCGCTTCCGGTGCTTGCTGCCTTCCACATTAGTGTGTGCAAGTTCATCGACCAAAACAACACTTGGCCGGTGCCCAATAATCGCCTCGACATCCATCTCCTCAAAGACGGCTCCCTTATAGTCCAGAGTGCGGCGTGGAATCGCCTCCAGTTGCTTCGCAAGCTCAGCAACTGCTGTGCGGCCATGCGTCTCAATCACACCGATCATGACGTCCTCTCCGCGACTGTGGCGGCGAATAGCCTCGCTCAGCATGCTGTAAGTCTTTCCCACTCCGGGTGCATACCCCAGGAAGAGCTTGAACACGGCTTCACCGTGCGGGCGGGGCGTTGTTTCTTCCAGCCACTGGTCAGGCGTCTTCGTCATGCGCCTATTGTGTATCAGACGGGAGATTACTTGTCTAATCGGCTACAATCTTGTGCCGTGAAAAGCATTCGCCTATTTGTTTTCCGCTTTGTGGCGTGCGCAGCTATTGTGGCTGCGATAACGGCGGTCTATGCCAAGATGCTGAACGTTACGGCGGCTACGGTATCGACGACGTTCCTCTTGTCCGTGCTAGTGATTTCCGCACTCTGGGGGTTGATGTATGCAGTGTTTACCTCCATCATCTCTACCCTCGCTTTCAACTACTTCTTTTTCCCACCGGTCGGAACTTTTACTATTGCCGATCCACAAAACTGGATCGCACTATTCGCGTTCCTAACAACCGCACTCATCGCTAGTCACCTCTCAGAACGCGCGCGCTCCGCGGTCCTGGTCGCAGATAGGCGGCGTCGTGAGCTTGAGCAACTCTATTCCTTCAGCCAACAATTGCTCTCCACAGAGAATATTCTTGAGCTACTGAATGCCATCCCGCGCCATATAGTAGAGAATTTCGACATCACCGGCGCCGCTATGTTCGTATCCCGTAGCGAGAAGGTCTATTACTCTGATCTGTCCGTTCAAAACGTGGCTGGATCTGATGAGTTGAAGGACGTCTTAAGCAAGGGCTCCCCCATAGCTGCCCCGGAACGCGAACTGCATTTTGTATTGTTGCGAGTGGGGGTGCGCCCCCTCGGCGTACTCGCGGTCGTTGGGCAGAATTTCTCACGCGAAACTCTGGATAACATGTCTAACCTGATCGCAATCGCGATCGAGCATGTGAGGGCAGCAGAAAGCCTCAATAAAAGCGAAGCTGCCAGGGAAAATGAGCGGCTTCGCACCGCGCTTCTGGACTCAGTGACGCACGAATTTCGGACTCCACTCACGGGCATCAAGGGCTCAGTGACGACGCTACTTACAAACCCTGAGCTCGATTCGGAGCAGCAGCATGAGCTTTTGACCATCATTGAAGAAGGCAGTGATCGCATTGATCGACTGGTCGGCGAAGCCACTGAAATGGCGCAACTCGATGCAGGGAAGGTAGCACTTCACATTGCTCCGCACGACATTGGTGAAGCCGTAGACGTTGCGCTAGAGCGCTGCAGCCAAGTGCTCGAAGGCCGTCCAATAAACGTGAAGCTAGCGCCAAATCTTCCTATCGTGAATATGGACGTGGTGCGCATTGCTGAAGTACTGCAGCATTTTGTCACGAACGCCGCGAAGTACTCTCCCCCGCACACCGCCATTCACATTATGTGCGAAGTCGACGACGGCCAGATCACAACCAGCGTGGCGGATCACGGTCCCGGAATTGATAGCTTTGAACAGCCACTCATCTTTGAAAAGTTCTATCGCGGCCAGAAGGAGCGGTCTATCGTGCCGGGTACCGGTATGGGCCTGCCGATCTCAAAAGCAATTGTTGAGGCGCACGGAGGCAGCATTGGCGTGACCAGTCAGTTAGGACAAGGCTCAGTGTTTTACTTCTCGCTGCCGTTATCTTGAACCGCTAATCGTAGACACCATCATTGTCGCTTTAGCTTGGCGGCCCATCGAACAGTGCAAGTCGCTCATTCAGCGCGTTACAAACGTCTACTTGGTCCGACCGGTACCGATAAACGCCCTAGGAGCCACGAACTCGCAGGGCCTCCCAATGGTGTTCGGATGGTCGGCAACCCGGAAGCAATCCGCACCGCGAATCTCAATAATAAGAGGTAAATCGCTTCCGTCTCACAGTCCTTTGCAGATCCCGTAATGCTAGGCCGGAAAGTGGAAGTGCACGTCCTGCAGCGAGGCCACGGCTATACCATCTACCTTGGCGGGAGTATAGCGCCAGCCCCGCAGCGTCGCGACCACAATATCGTCCAGGCCAAAACCAACCGCTTGGAGCAACTTGGTTTTGACCACAGAACCCTGCTCATCAATTGTCACTTCGACGATGACGTCGCCATTGATCCAGTTGGGCAGCTTGCCGCGGGCGATGGGCGGGTCAGGCGCAACTACGGGCAACGCAATGCGGACGTCATGCTGTTCGGCGAATCCCCAGTCGAGCCCGCCCAGCACATAACCTGGCATTCCGGGTTTCAGATTCTGGTCGGTTGAAGCCGCGAGTTCTACCCGTTGAGGCGCCGCTTTACGGGGAGCGGGCCGTGGCATCAGGCTAGCATGCTTGCGCTCCTCCTCCGGTTTTCGCTCAGCCTTAGCCACCAGGGCAACGCTGGGTCCTGGCATATAGACCACGCTCATGCTGCCTCGCCCGCCCGCACCTTTCAACGCCTGCGACGACCGGAGCAGCTTTGGCTCAGGACGATAAAGCAGCATACCGAAAATTGCCAAGTGCAAGCACAGAGAGATTGCGAACGTTAGCCTCGTCTGTGACGAGCCTGCGGGTTGGAGTGGAGTCAGCATTCTGTTTAAGACGCTCCGTACCAACAAAGGTTACAGCATATTCGCGCGAACCATTCTGAGATGCAAGGCTAACTGTCGCGAAATCGGCTACACGTTTTGCGAGCCAGACTTCTTGGCACGGTCTATTTTGTGCATGCCAGCGGCGTGGAGGCCGCTCATATGCGCAAAAGGAACCAACGGCCACCCTGCCACAACATCGTTTTGAAGCTTCCAGATCTGGATCAGGCTAAATCTGCGGTACTCAATAGCCTTAGCGTCCTCATTCGAGGAGAAACTACAAGTTTGCGATCGAGCAATTCATCACCTGGTATTTTGACCCGACAAATTCCGGCAGCTAGCTCAGGACTGAGCAAGCCAGAGGACCGTCACCAGTAGATGTAGTGAACTCTGTCCGAACTCACGCAAATAACATAGTTCAAGGCAATCATGATCATGCTGTCGGATTTGATGTCGACCCTCGCTGCACTCCCCGCTACAAAGAGATGGCTGACAGCACAATGCAGTTTTCAATCCGAGCCTTGGATGAAAACGCCAAATCGTACTTGCGCTCTCTTCCGTTATCGTTGGAGTTTGAGCGAGCAGGAAAGCGCTTCTATCTGTGTCATGCCATTCCATCCAACGGGTATTGCCCAGAAAGCTCTGAGCTGTGGTCAAAGGAACTGGAGAGTGTCGATGCGGACTTCTTGCTCATTGGACACACGCACACACCCTTCATTCGCAAGGTTGGAAAGAAAACAATCTTGAACCCAGGAAGTCTCAGCCAGCCGAAGACCGGCAAATCTAACGCCTGCTATGCGGTGTTTGAAGATGGCCGATTCGAACTGAAGCAATACTCGTATCCGGTCGAGCACACAGTAATGCAAATCGAGGCGCTCTCTTTTCCTGTCGAAGTGAAGAGAGATCTCGCAAACATTTTACGCAATGGATCTGTGTAGGTGAAAACTCCGTAATGAACCGAAAGTGAGACGCTATGACGAGCATAAAGAACGTACAGGCCCTTGAGATTTTGGACTCCCGGGGAAATCCTACTGTGCAAGTGACACTGACTCTGCCACCAGGCTCCCAGGCCTCGGGAAAGGGACTCCCGCCCGATGCTAATCCATCTGACGAACAATAGACGAGACGGCACAGGGCTTTCACAAACCAGGCGACGCGAGAATCGCCTTGGATAAACTTGGGTCAAAATCAATGTTAATATGCACGCCTACGGCGCGGGATTAAAACGATACCCGATCCACGGCTCGGTAACGATGTATTGAGGATTTCGCGCGTCGCGCTCGATTTTCTTGCGAAGCAGTCCGACAAACACTCTCAGATACTCAGATTGTTCCGAACTGCTCGCGCCCCAGACGGCGCTCAGCAACGTGCGATGGGTGAGTACCTTGCTGTGATTGCCGATGAAGTAGACGAGCAGGTCGTATTCCTTCGGTGTCAAGCGCAGCTCCTCGCCTCGCAGAAAAATTCTGTGCTGGGCGAGGTCGATGCGGAAATCTCCAACCTCAAGCACCGGCGCGTTTGACGCGGGAACCGCGCGACGAGATAGCGCACGCAAGCGCGCCATCAGTTCGTCGATTCCGAACGGCTTCGTCACATAGTCGTCTGCGCCGGCATCGAGCGCCATCACCTTGGTCGCTTCCTCACCCTTCACCGAGATAATGATCAGCGGAATCGAAGAGGTCTTGCGGATCTCGCGGCACAATTGCACGCCATCCATATCGGGCATGCGCAAATCGGTGATCACAATCTGAACGCTGGACGTGCGCAGAATTTCAAGTGCAGTCATGGCTTCAGCGGCGGTCACCACTTCGAACCCATGACTTTCCAGTGCACGTCGCAACACACGCAGGATCTGCGGTTCGTCGTCCACTACCAGCACCCGCGTTGGCTTCTCGGTAATCATGGTTCGCTTTGTTGTGATGGTACCGTGAACTTGAACACGCTGCCGCCTGCGGGCGCTGGCTCCATCCATATGCGCCCGCCATGTGCTTCCACGATCCCTTTGGCGATCGCTAATCCCATTCCAAAGCCTCTTGACCGCACTTTCGAACCGCGGAAGAACTTCTCGAACACCCGTTCGCGTAGATTCTGAGAGATTCCCGGGCCACGGTCTTCGACCGAGAGCTGAGTGGTTCCGTCGCCTGCGACCTCGGCCGCAATCCTTATCGCTGACTCAGGTGGCGAGTACTTTGCCGCATTATCGAGTAACTGAACCAGCACTGCCGCAATCGACGCCGCGTCAACCCTCAGCGCGGGCACATTCTGAGGCAGAGCGATTTCAACTCGACGGTTTTGCAGCAACAGGCTGCAGCGATCGAGTGCAGCGTTCACTACGTCCAGCGTCGGCACCGAGGCGCGATGCAATGAGAGTTGACCTCCCTCGATCTGCGCCAGTTCCATCATCTCTTCCACGAAGTGGTTGAGGCGGTCCGCTTCTTCGTCAATCACCTGCAGTAGTTCGCGCTTCCCCTCGTCGTTCAGCGTGCTGCCACCGAGTAGCGTGGTGGCCGATGCTTTGATGGCCGTAAGCGGAGTGCGCAGGTCGTGTGTGACGGCTTCCAGTAGCGCGCTCTTGAGCTTTTCGCTATTACGCAATGCCTCTGCCTGGCTCGCTTCCTTGAAAGCTCTCTGCAACTCGTCGTAGAGCCGCTCGATTTCCACGCGCCGTGCTTCTGCCTGCTCCGCCGTGCGTTTTTCTCGCGACGAAAGTTGCCCGACCATGATCGCGGTGATGACAAAAACTGTGAACGCAACCCAGTTCGACGAGCCGTGGATGACCCACGTGTAGATAGGAGGGATAAAGAAGTAGTTCAGAGCGAGTGTGGCCAGTACAGCAATTACCAATGCGGGTCCGCTGCCGGAGACAAGCGCAGTACCCATCACAACCAGCACGTACACCAGCGCAACTGTGGTCAGGCTGGCATGCGATCGAAGTGCAACCAGCAGTGCGCTCGTCAGCGCTAGTCCAAGGCTCGACACCACGTATGACAGTAGCAACCGCCATTGATTTTCAATGCTGGCCATGCGCTCACCATCATACGTCGTGTTGTAAGAATCACAAGCGCGTTGTGCGACTTACACCCTACGCGGCGTGTTCCGTCCGGCACAAGAAGTAACGGACCTCCTCGATTTGTGACCTCTTTATGACTTCTTTACAACTTCTTTCCTTGTCCTTTACGCCACCTCAGCAGGCTTCGCACAACATAGATGCATGGCTTCCAGAAGTACCGCCGTCTCCCGACCCGTCGTGCCCGTGTTTGTGGCTACCACGGTGATGCTCTCCTTCATTTCCTTCTGGCGCGCGGCTGCTATCGTGCTTTCCGACCTCGCCTCCTCCGCATACTACGTCGGCGGCGACACGGAAAAGGTTATTGGCAAGAGTGCGCCCTGGTTCGTTCTTGCCGTCATGCTGTTCAGCTATGCGGTTCGCGCCGTCTACATCGAGTCCAGCGCGATGTTTGTGCGCGGCGGCGTTTACCGTGTGGTGAAGGAGGCGATGGGCGGCACGCTGGCCAAGCTTTCGGTCTCGGCGCTGCTGTTCGACTACGTGCTAACCGGGCCGATCAGTGCGGTTTCAGCCGGACTCTACCTTTCAGGATTTGTCGAAGACCTCAGCACACACCTGAAGCACCCAATTCATCTGCCCGGAAACACGTTCGCCGCCGCTTTTGCCGTCTTGGTCACACTCTACTTCTGGTGGAAGAACACTCAGGGCATGCACGAGTCCAGCAGCAAGGCCCTGTGGATCATGGGGATCACGACCGTGATGGTCGTTATACTCATTGGCTGGTGCTGCATCACACTCGCCCACGTTGGTGTCCACCTGCCTCCGACGCCAAAGCCCGCCAACATGCATCTCGACCATGAGTTCTTTGGCTGGCTGCACGGCACCTGGCTTTCGCAGCTCACGTTCGTCATCGTATTACTTGGCTTCGGACACTCCGTGCTCGCCATGAGCGGCGAGGAATCGCTGGCGCAAGTGAACCGCGAAATCGAAAGTCCCAAGCTCAAAAACCTTGAGCGCGCGGGCATGGTCATCTTCATCTACAGCTTGCTTTTCACTGCACTCATCTCGTTCTTCGCGGTGATGATCATCCCCGATCAGGTTCGGCCGGAGTACTTCGGGAACCTGATAAGCGGGCTGGCCATGTACATGGTTGGACCGTACTCGCTGCGATTGTTCTTCCAGGGATTCGTGGTGTTGGTTGGCGTGATGATCCTCTCCGGTGCCGTGAATACGGCCATTGTGGGCAGCAACGGCGTGCTCAACCGTATTAGCGAGGACGGTGTGATGCCAAACTGGTTCCGCGCCCCGCACCGTCGCTACGGCACCAGCTACCGCATCATCAACCTGATCGCCGCGTTGCAGATCGTCACCATCGTCCTAAGCCGTGGAAATGTTTTCGTCCTTGCTGGGCTGTATGCATTCGGAGTCATCTGGAGCTTTTCGCTGAACGGACTCGCTGTGCTCGTGCTGCGCTACACTCACCCGGAGAAGCGAGAGTGGCGCGTTCCGGGAAACATCATGGTCGGCGACAGGGAAGTTCCCGTCGGGCTCGGAATCATCACAGCCATCCTGTTCCTCACGGCGTTGGCGAACCTCTTCTCTAAGCCCGCCGCTACCGCCGCAGGTATTGTCTTCAGCGCGGTGTTCTTTGCTGTCTTCACCGTCTCGGAGCGCCTGACACAGCAACACAAAGTGAGGATGGGAGAAACAGGCGAGCAGGTCGAACAATTTCGCGTATACAGCAGCGACGGACTCAGCGCCCAAGCTCTGCAGGTGCGCCCCGGAAACATTCTCGTGGGTATTCGTGACCCGCGCAACCTGCACTATCTTCGGAAGGTGCTGCGAACAACCAACACCTCTCGGCAGGACGTCGTGGTGATGACCGCGCGGCTCTACCATCGCGAACACTCGTTCAGCGGAACCACAACCATGGAAACTGACGAGATATTCCATCGCTATGAGCAGGAACTGTTCAGCGCAGTGGTGAAAGTCGCAGAGAAGGAAGGAAAGACAGTATCCCTGATGGTCGCCGCCGGAACAAATGTCTTCGACACCATCATGCTTACAGCGCAGGCGCTGGAGTCCTCGAGCATTGTGTGCGGCCTCTCGGGGCGCCTTACCTCTGATGAACAGGGGAAGCTGACCGGCGACGCCTGGGAGCGCCTGCCGGAACCAAGACCTTCCGTGTCGATGGAAATCGTAATGCCCGATGGAGAGTCGAACACGTATTACCTTGGCGCGCACATGCCAAACCTGCGCCCACAAGACGTCGACCTTCTGCATCGCTTGTGGCTGCAGGTGACGGAAGACCCGCAGTATGCGGCGGTGCACCACTACCATGTGGTGGCACTCGCACTGCGCGATCTGGAGCAGAAGTTGCAATCATCTGAGCGGGAGAAGGCAATCAACTCACTGCTCGATGATGGACCGGAGGGTTGAACCCAATAGCAACTCATCCGTGTGCTGAAATGTGCCATTCTGTGATCGTGCTATCCACGACACCCTAGGTTCGAGCACACGCGAGAAGACCGGGCTTCCCTTGAAAACTCTCTCGAGCTTGACAGTTTCAATTTGGGAATGCGACCGAGTCACACAGATTTTGATAAGCCTCCAACCAGCACTATCTCGTTTGATAAGCATGACTTGAGGCATTCCCGTTTTGGTCATGAGATTGGCTGCCTCAGTTCTGAAGGCAGTGCTTGGGATTTCAACTCTGATTCCGTTACCCGAAAAGTAACTTGCCTGACCAAATCCACAATACATACCATCAACACCGTTTTCTTTTTCAATTCATAGTCCTCACGGCTATGGGAACAGGCGAACGCTCTCTATGCGTTGTTCCACTCTTCTGCCTTCGCGGCATCTATCGCGATTTGCATTATCGTTATCGTTCTTGTTTCTGAACGCTGCACCAATTGTCGCGCAGGACGCATCTGCTCTCAGTTTGGAGGAATTGCTGAACGTAAAAGTGTTCAGTGCTGCCAAATACGAACAAAACGCGGCAGAGGCACCCAGCTCGATTTCCGTCATTACATCGGAGCAGATTCGTCACTTCGGCTATCGCACTTTGCGAGAAGCTCTGGAAACCGTGCCAGGGTTTTATGTTCGGAATCACGGCAGCTACTCCACCGTCGGTGTTCGCGGATTTGCTCCTTCCGGTGACTCGAATGGGCGAATTCTGGTCTTGATCAATGGCCACACGATCAACAACAACGTTGACGACTCCGTGCCACTCGAAAGCGATTTCCCTATCGATCTGGACATTGTGGATAGGATCGAAGTAGTGCGCGGACCTAGTTCGTCGTTGTACGGCGCAAACGCATTCTTTGCCGTCGTGAACGTGCTTACGCGTACGGGAAATAAACCCGGGACGGAGATTTCTGGCGAGGCCGGGAGTCTAGGAACATACAAGACGACTGCCAGCTACGCACTGAACGCGTCGCACACACAAGCTCTGTTCTCGGCCACGTACTGGGATACAAATGCCCCTGGACGCCTAGGTGCGATTCAAGACCCAATCGGCTCGTCATCAGACCGCGACCAGTCGCGAAGCGCCTTTGCCATGATTTCCAGTCACAACTTCACTTTGCAGGCAGCCGGGTCAGCTTATCAGTCGAAGTCCTCGCCGTCGGCTCAGTGGTGCGGAAGTTGCCATCAGACTGATACCCACAACACAAATTTTCGCGGATACGTTGATCTGCAATACGAACGTCCGGTCTGGAAGGGGACACAACTAATCGCACGCAGTTACTACGACAGCTATGTGTCGCATCAGAAAATCGACGACCTTCGCGGTTGCTCGGATGCGCTTTGCCATGGCGACCTATTCAACTATGACACTGCGCACGGTGATAGGGTCGGCGCGGAACTGAGGCTTACAAGGCGGTTCCTCGACAAGCACCGAGTCACGATTGGGACTGAATACCGCGATAACTTCCGCCAGGCCCAGACGAACTACATCGTCTACCACGTGCCCGACGCGACAGAAGCCACTACCCGAAATTATGTGGACTACAACCGCACCTCCGCCCTGTGGGGTATCTATGGGGAAGCCGAATTGCGGCTGCATCCGAAACTGCTCTTGAACGCCGGAGTTCGCACCGACAGATATAACTACTTCGTTGGCAATTCCACGAGTCCGCGCGCGGCACTCATCTACACTCCGCAGAAATCGACGACGTTAAAGTTCCTTTACGGAACCGCATTCCGCGCACCCAGCTTCTCTGAGCTCTACTATGCCGGAATGGCGAGCGTCGCGTCTCCAAATTTACGGCCTGAGAAGATCCGCACACTGGAAGCCGTTCTGTCGCAGCAATTCGGACCACGCCTGACGCTCAACGTTGCTGCGTTCAACAACCACATCGGAAGCTACATTGAAGAGCAGACATCGGCAGTAAACGGAATTGATCACACGAGCTTTTTGAATTCCAAGGCTACGGCCAAGGGCGCAGAGATCGAAGTGATCGGCAAGTTAGCATCCGGTGCAGAGGGACACCTCAGCTACACATATCAGGATGCACGCAACACGCTGCCCGGCAGCAGCATCTTGCCCGATTCTCCAAAGCACGTGGCGAAGCTAGACGTTTCTTGTCCCGTGTTCCATCGCCGAGTGACCCCCGCGCTTCAAGCCGAATACATAACCAGAAGCTACGCTCTGTGGCCGGCCACAGCAGGTTCGGCGCCCCCGGTAGTACTGAATGCCAACATCTCGACTCGCGAGTTCAAAGGCTTCTCCCTGTCAGGCGGCGCATATAACCTGGTCGGCAGATCATTGAGCAATCCGGCGATTGGTTATTTCGAGCAGACGCATAATGTGCCGTCCGGTTCGTTGTTGCCTGACGACCGGCGGACATTCCGCCTGAAACTCGTCTGGACATCGGGCGAGCGCGGCAAAAAAGACAAGCAGAACACCCAGCCAGAAGAAATGCACTAATCCGGTGATACTTATGCAACTCGGTACCCAGTGGTATGGACAAATAAAGAAAAGAATAGGCAGCTCGCATCGCGCTTGCGAGCTGTCGCCGTGCGTACGTGTTCGCCGATTTGTGATATCGGCATTGAGTACGCTGGCACTGATTACTGCAGGTGGATTTGTTATCGGAGCTCAGGCGCAGGCGATCGAGGAACATGATGCGAAGGCCGCATTTGTTCTCAAGGTCATGAACTTCGTCCAGTGGCCGCCAGAAGGGCAACGTGGCAATCAACTCGTCGTAGGATTCGTCGGAGCGGATGCCACAAGCGCGGCTTTTCAACGACTCGCCTCTGGCAAGTCCATTGAGGGAAAAGGCGTCACTGTTCGGCGACTTGCGCCCGATGCCGACCTGAAAGGGTGTCAGGTAATTTATGTCGGTGCGTCAGCAAGCAAGAACATGGGTTCCGTTCTCGAGCGTTTGCGTGGAAGCAGCGTTCTAACTGTTGGAGAGTCCGATGGATTTGGTCAACATGGTGGGATGATCAATCTCCTGCTTAATGGCGGCAAAATTCATTTCGAAGTGAATCCCCATGCTGCAGAGCGAGCGCATCTTCAAATCAGCTCCCGATTGCTCTCTCTAGCGACAATTGTCGCAGATCGTATTTGAGCGGCTGACGCTGAAGGAGGTATCGATGAAGTTGCGCGACTTGTCTATCGGCCGCAAGTTGATGATTGTCATGATGGCGGTGAGTAGCGTCGCACTTCTACTGCTCTGCGCCATCCTGCTTGGCTACGATGTGTCCACCTCCAAGCGGGCCACCTCCGAACATTTGTCCACGTTGACTCAAGTAATTGCGGATAACAGCAAAGCTGCACTCAGTTTCGGAGACCAGAATGCGGCCGGTGAAGTGCTTGGAGCATTGAAAGCGGAGCCTCACATTACAGCGGCTTGTCTGTTTGATAAGGAAGGAAAAATCTTCGCTTCCTATCATCCGAGTGGGGCTGCGAACACTTCAGCACCGCAGCTAAGAAGACCAGGGACGTATTTCGAAGGCGATCGACTGATGCAGTACCTACCGGTATCGCTGTCAGGCGAACAAATCGGTATTGTCTTAGTCGAGTCGGACCTTGCAGAAATGAGGCAGCGATATCGCAATTACGCCGGAATCGTCGCGATAGTGTTAGCGTTCTCATGGCTAGCTGTGTTCTTGGTTGTACGTCGCTTGCGTCGCACAATCACAGATCCTTTGAACGAATTGATTGAAGTATCCCACGCGATCGGCGACTTTGGAGACCTCGAGCATCAGATCGATGTTGATCGCCAAGACGAGTTGGGTGACCTTGCCAGGTCGTTCAATAACATGGTCGGATACCTGAAGGAGATGGCTGCTGTGTCGGAGGGCATTGCTCAAGGGGATCTCTCGGTTGACGTAAATCCCCGCTCTGAACGCGACATCTTAGGCCGCGCTTTCTCACGTATGACCGAAGCCCTGGGAGATTTGGTCCGTGATGTAAGGCAGAGTGCAACTCAAGTCGCCAGCGGATCAAGCCAGGTTGCAGCCGCTTCTGAAAATTCCGCAAAGGTGGGTATGCGAGCCTCCTCTGCCATAGAGGAAGTCACCAGCACTATGCACGAGATGAGTATGAACGTGCAAAATGTGGTGAAGAACACGCAATTGCAGTCCTCCAGCGTGAGTGAAACCTCAGCGGCAATTGAACAAATGATTGCTAGTATTCAGCGCGTGGCTGATACTGCAAAAGTGCTGCTCGACATCTCGAGCCGATCACGCGATGAAGTGCAGAGTGGAATCGTAACAATGCAGAGGACGACCGACGGCCTGAATCGAATAAACAGCTCAATCGGTTCTTCTTCAGGGATCATTGCAACACTCGGTGAGCGTGCGAACGACATTGGCAAGATCATTGAGGTAATTGACGACATCTCCGATCAGACCAACCTGCTTGCACTTAACGCCGCTATAGAAGCTGCCCGCGCTGGTGAACACGGACTCGGATTTGCCGTCGTTGCTGACGAAGTACGCAAACTCGCCGAGAAATCAGCTAACTCCACGAAGGAAATAGGCGAGTTGATCAGCGCGATTCAGAGTGAATCACGCAAAGCTGTCGAGAACATGGACAAAAGCAACCTGATCGTTAACGAGGGTCTGGAACTCGGAAGCGAACTGAGGACAGCCTTGGAGAAGATATCGAAGGTGGTTGCTGAGGTTCTCATGTTTGCGCAACAAATCGGAGGGGCTACTAGAGAGCAATCTTTGGGATCCACGCAGATAGCCCAGGCTGCATCCCGTCTCAACGAATTCACACATGAAATCAACTCCTCCGTTGAGGAGCAGGCGATTGGAGCGAAAGCTGTAGTGGGCGCCATGGAGCGCATGCATGAAATGGTGCAGCAGTCTGCCTCGAGCTCTAGCGACCTAGCCTCGTCTGCGGAGCAAATGTCGACAATGGCAAATTCCTTACTGAACTCCATTGACCGCTTTACCCTGGAACGGCGGTCAAAAACGGCGCGCAGCCTCGCCGCTACGAACTGACGAACTTAAGCAGGGAGCTAAAAATAAGGGGCACCATAATGGTGCCCCTTTCGCGCAAGTGGATGCGTGATTTTAAGTCGAGAACATATAGAGCGAAAGCAGGGAGAAGTAGATTCCGGTTCGAACTTCCTGAGCTTCTTAAGCAAAAACATCGATCGGTGCGTCGTCACTTCCTGCCAAGCCGGTATGAAATACCGACATCAAAGCGGACGTCATTCTGCCTATCAGAGTCTCTGTTGGGCAGGCTCGTCCGCACGTAGTGAACTTCGGGAGCGCGAAGAGCAAACCGATGCGAGAGCTCCACATCGAGACCGCCGCCCAACTGCATTGTGAACGCATTTGCGACAGAACTGGTACCCGAGGCAGAAGGAAACACGCCATCGAAGGCGTGGCTGCTTCCAAAGAGCCACTCCCCGAAAGCTCTTGTAGGGCGTTTGGCTATTCTTATTGAGCCAAAGGTATATCGTGGCCCACCCATAAAGCTCAGGCGCGAAATGGAAATTCCCGTGCTTGCGATGTTTCCTGCGTGCTCGCCACTGAAGGCCGTTGCGACTCCAAAGCCACGGTGCACATTGAAGGAGGCGTCAATCCCGCCGCCCTGCATCCAGAACGTACCACGGTTGTCAGCAGTCTTCGCAGCCGACGCGCTGTACGTAATGGCGATGTCGGTCGAGTTCAGGAAGAAGCGCTTCTCCTGTGCGTGCGACATAACGCCAAAACTCAGCACGCCCAACAAAACGATCCCTGTATTCAAATTGAGCCGCATGCGCTCCTTCTATTGAACGGTTAAGGTAACGTGGGCTGCTTGCGTTGAGTAAGTCCCAGCCGTAGCCAACACGGTTATGGTGTAAGTTCTGGGTGGCTCAGCGAAGTAACCACTGCCTGAGCCGCACCCAGCCATTCCGAAAACAGCCAGTCCCAACAGAAGTGCAGCCATTGCGGTCCTAACCTTTCGCAATCGGAGCGATGACTTGCACTGACCCGGCACAAAGCACATGCCGAAGAGCGCCAGAGCAAACGTCCATCGAAGTGACCGGAGTTCTGCAGTGTTGCTCGATTTCGGTGTGTAGATGGTCATTGTGAACGTCGTCGCGGACATTCCAGGAGTTATCGATGGCGGGTTGAAGGAGACGCTCGCTCCAGCGGGCAGGCCCAGCGCGCTGAACACAACTGGCGTGGTCATAGGAGCGTTGATCGCCTTTATCGTAAAGGCGAATGCGGCTGCACCCCCAGGAGCAACTGTCTGCGACGGTACTGATGGACCGCTCGTGCCTCCAGCGCTTCCAGTTCCGCTCGCAGGTTCGATGGTGAAGCCTGGACTCGATGAAACCTCTACGGAAACGTCCGATGCAGTGCTGGCAAGGTAGTTGGAGTCACCGTCATACTTGGCAGTCAGGGAGTGCGCGCCCACAGTGAGACTGCTCGTCGTGTAAGTAGCCTTGCCGCTTGAGTCAAGCGTAGTCGATGTCAATAGAGTACTTCCATCGTAGATCCCAATTCTTCCAGTGGGGACACCCGAGGTCACGGCGGCAACATCCGCGGTAAAGACCACAGGCTGCACTGCATTGGGATTTATGTTGCTGACCGACAGAGATGTAATAGTCGCGGCCTGCACCGCTGTGCCCATCAGACGAAGCGTTTGTGGAAGAAGCGCAGAACCGCCGAAGACCACGCTTCCGCTGGTAGCTCCGGATGCACTTGGTGAAAATGCAATTGACTCTGTGCAACTTACACCGGCAGCAAGCGTAATTGGCAGGGTGCCACAACTCCCACCATTGATGCCGAAAGGCCCGGAGAACGTAGCGGACTGGACGACGATGGACGTATTGCCGTTGTTGCTGAGCGTTGCGACCTGTCCGGAACTTGTACTGCCGACCGGCTGACTGGCATATGAAAATGCGTTAGTCACTACGGAACGAACTCTCTGGTTTAAGCGGTCGGCTATGGTCAGATTTCCAATACTGTCGCTGGCCAACCCTTGAGGAGTGTCGAAAACACCGCTGGTCGCGGCTCCGTCATCCCCACCGTACGACTGTTCGCCGGTCCCGGCAATCGTCACTATTACCCCATTGGAAACTTGGCGAATGCGGTGATTGTTCGAGTCGGTGATATAGATGTTCCCGCTCGCATCTACTGCGACTCCACTTGGCTTCGCCATTTCCGCCGAGGTTGAAGATCCTGCATCTCCGCTGAACCCGCCATTCCCATTTCCCGCAATGGTCGAGATCGTACCTGCGGTATCGACCATTCGTATGCAGTGGTTCTGGCGATCGGCGACATACAGACGTCCGGCGTTATCAACGGCCACACCCGTTGGGAGGTCGAGCGCCGCGGCAGTGGCGTCGCCGCCATCTCCGGTGTACATCTCCTCGCCATTACCCGCGACCGTGGTGATAATTCCCGCAGCGGTGATTTTGCGAACGCGGTTGTTGTTTGTGTCCGCGATGTATAGGTTCCCACTGCCATCTACCGCGACGGCGCTCGGCAGAGAGAGCATTGCGGCAGTAGCATTACCAAGGTCTCCGGAAAATCCCGCAACCCCGGTTCCTGCAATCGTCGAGATCACTCCGTCGGCCACTTTGCGGATGCGATGGTTGTGAGAATCGGCGATGAAGATGTTTCCGTTAGAATCGACGGCAACACCTATCGGAGTGTCGAGTTGTGCCACGGTCGCGGCGCCGCCGTCACCACTGAATCCCTGCTCGCCAGATCCTGCAACTGTCGTGATTGTTCCGGCCGTGGAGACTTTGCGAATCACATGGTTCGAGGCATCCGCGATATACAGATTCCGGCTTGCGTCATAAGCGACTGCCGATGGTGATGCCAGTGCGGCCGAAACAGCGGTGCCGTTGTCTCCGTTATATCCTTCCTGACTACTTCCGGCAGTAGTGGTCACGACACGTCCGGGCGTGATGGTCAGCACACCTTGCGCGTGAGCTGAGATGGCAGTTAGCAACAGAAACAGACCGACAGAACCGCGCACTTTCCACAAATCCATCTTCTTCTCTGTTGACACAGATCGCGACTGATCCATCGGAATCCCCTTCACTCTGCTCTCCACCGACACAGCTAATACGGATAAATTCCGTTTACACAGATGGAATACTGCAAACCCTTAGGTGCAAACGGCCGCAGATCCGGAAGGGCGAAGGTGGTCCCACCGTCGCCGCCAAAGCGGGTTCCTATGATGCTGAACAACACCTGGTACTGGTTGATTTGAAGAGTCCTTCCGTCTGCAGGCAATGTACTCGAGCCGTTATACGCGTTCACCGAGAGGAAGATGTCCCCGACAAAGAGATAACCGGCATCACACGCACTGCCCGTGAATGAGATCGAACCAGTGACTCCCCCGTTGGTGCTGAGGGCGTTTGAGAGAGCCGTTAAGTTGGCTGGAACTGATGCTGCCGACCCTGCCGGACCCTGCGGACCTGTCGGTCCAGTCGGGCCTTGCGGTCCCTGTGCGCCAGTCGCGCCTACTGGCCCCTGGATGCCCTGAAGCCCTTGTGCGCCAGTAGCGCCAGTTGCACCCTCCTTTGCCAGCAAAGCCCAAACAGTGTTATCGCTGCCTGGTGTCACGTTGAAGTTGTTGGTCAAGGCGATCCAACTGCTGCCATTGAGGAAAACAGCATCACCGATCGAATAAGTAGTCGTGCTGCTCCAACTCCCGTGAAACGAGACCGGAGGCCCGGTCGCTCCCTTAGCTCCCGTTGCACCCTGGGGACCTTCTGCTCCCGTCGCTCCAGTTGCACCAGTGGCTCCTTGGGGACCCTGAGGGCCCATTGGCCCGGTGGCGCCAATAGCTCCCACTGCACCCTGAGGGCCTTGTGCGCCCGTCGCTCCGGTGGCACCTGTCGGTCCCTGAGGGCCTTGGATACCTTGCGCACCCGTCGCTCCGATGGCCCCTGTTAGTCCCTGAGGGCCTGGAATACCTTGCGCGCCAGTAGCGCCAATCGGTCCTTGGGGACCCTGCGGCCCCATCGGTCCGGTTGCGCCCATAGAAGTAATCGTGATGTCGAGCCGGGCGGCATGACCAGTTTGGTCATTCTCCTTGCTATCGAACAGTACGTCGGCAGAGCTTGAGGTTAGCGCTACACCGAAATTCGTAGCGGGGGAGGTAACCCACTGCTGGACGAGCGATGTCACGTCGATGAATACAAACTGTCCGGTCCCAGAGATGGGAATACTTCCTAATGGGGAATCGAGCGAGGGCATGGTGGCATAGGTGACGCTTTCCTCGGACCACGGCGAACTCACCGAAGCGAGATTTATTGTTCCCGCCGTGTTGACGCGATTCACAAATATGGCCAGCGTTGCGTGAGAAATCTGACTGGAGGTCACTCCCGCGGGCATTGTTCCAAGATCAAATTGCAACAGGGCCGTGTTGCCACTCCCCACGTGAAGATTTGAAATTTTCCCGAAGTTTGCGCTTGCATGGGCAGAGTTGACGTGTGCGTCACCCTTTAGGGAAGCATCTGTCGCCTGGGCAGCAACGGAAAATGCAGCGGCAATCAGGCACAAGAAAAGCGGGCGGATGAAGGTGATTCGTCTCACGACACACTCCGGCTCCCGACACCTTGGTATACACATCAACTACGTGTGCTTTTACGTCCGGGAGAGTACAGCAACGAACACTGCGGTCGGACCTGAGACAGCTAGGAACTGACTTATAGCGCTTTAAGAATGTTAATCGGGCGTTCTACTTAGGACAAAGTACAATGCACAGCCCTCACGTGACTTTTGTGATAATCCTTTCGTAATGTCGATCTATCGAACTACGGATATCAGCGACACGAAGCCAAACCGTTGCCGCGCCCCTTACTTCGCGAAATGGCCGATCGATCGCAAGGTCGTGTACGATCTGGCGCGGGACGTTTCGACTCGCGTCAGCGATGGCGGTTCAGACGAAACTCCGACATGGTTGGCCGATGGCAAGCACGTCATCTACGCCTCGCATAATTCAACCTTCCTGCCGTCCTCTCCGACTCCACTTTCACTCCTTACTAACTGGAACAACGTCCTGACGAATCGGTGACAGGTATTTCGAAAACGACGCGAACCATGCGTTCGCTGTCACACGTTACCGGCGCAGCAAGCGACATCAAAGCTGCTATTCTGGAATGTGACTCCAAGGCAATCTACACGCACCAAGACCCCGCTTCGGAAGGGTCTCCTCCGATCTCTTATTCGATGGCTTAGCCTGGCTGCTTTGGCACTTTGGTCGCTGGCCGTGCTGCTCCTCGTGGCCGCGCGGTGGATCGACCCTCCCACAACTGCGGTTCAGACGCAACGCCGATTGCAAGCCTGGGTTCACCAAGCACCGTATCAGAAGCGATACAAGTTTGTTCCACTAACTCAGATCTCGCCTGATTTCCAGCATGCGGTGATCGCGGCTGAAGACGCACGTTTCTACCAACACCATGGATTCGACTGGCACGCGATCCAGCTAGCAGCACAAGAAGATATCGAGGGAGGGCGAACGCGCGGAGGATCCACGCTAACGCAGCAACTCGTGAAGAACTTGTTCTTCGGAACGGGCCGCTCATTCCTTCGCAAAGGTGCGGAAGCAACGCTTGTACCCGTCGCCGAACTCGTGCTCGGCAAGCAGCGTATCTTGGAACTCTATCTCAATGTCGTGGAATGGGGGCCCGGTATTTACGGCGCAGAGTCGGCGTGTCGCTACCATGATCGAACTTCGGCCCGTCATATTGGCCGAGAACAGTCAGCACGGCTGGCAGCGATTCTTCCCGCTCCGCTGAAGCGACGACCTGACCGCATGAATGGGTACAGTGCGGTGATCCTAAGAAGAATGCGCCAAGTGGGTTGGTGATCGCAATAAGGCTCTTCAAAAAGCGGCAGCGCTAGATATTGGCGCTGCTATTTTGTGCCTGCGAACCACTACTTACTACAGTAACCTACTCACGTACACCAAGGTACGCGAACTATCAGGTTGGGACGCTACCGCTCCAGCGAAAGTGGGTACGATTGCTGTATTTAGTTTTTCAATCGATTCGGCACTGTGTAACACGGGACTCGGTCCTGTTATGAACACCTAAATGGGCAAGCATAGAAATCCCGATTGCAAGAATCCGTTGCAGGCCAAAATGTCGGGATTCTCGTTGATTGAATTGCTGATCGTGGTGGCCATTGTGCTGATCGTCAGCGCGATGGCGATTCTTCGCATCACGAACGTGCAGAGTTACCGCGGCCAGAACGATGCCCGCAACATTGTCGGACAACTCATGGTGGCTCGAATGCGGGCCAGCGCGAATATGTCGCGCGCCAAGATCACATGCACCATCAACATCAGAAGTTGTAGCCTGCAAACACAACAGAATGGCAGCGCAATTTGGAACACCGAAACGACAGGTGGATCACTTGTGCTCTCACCGGGCGTGCTGTTCGGCGTTCCTTCGGCGGCCGACCACGGTGCTGGAAATCAAAGCGGAGCTTCTCCAGTGCAGGGATCAAGCTCGGTGACGCCACCCAGCGGCACGATTGAGATCACTTACAACTCACGCGGACTCCCGATCAACCCGGGTACAGGCACTGTGCTTTCTGACTACGCGATCTATCTCACAAATTCAAACAATGTGTCGTTTGCTGTCGCGATCGATGCGAGTGGTCGTGCCACTATTTACCGACTCGACGGCTCAACTTACACCAGGATGCAGGACTAATCGAGTTCTATGAAAGTCAACGCAATGCTCGGGCGAGTGCGCAATGGTCAGAAGGGATTCACTCTCATTGAGGTGATGGTCGCCACGGTGATCCTGACGATAGTCGCAGTGGGTGTGTTGACGCTGTTTGCAGTGGCAGTCGCAAGGAACAGCGACCGTGGCAACCGAGCCAGCCGCACTACCGAATACGCCACTGACAAAATGGAACAACTCCTGGCACTGCAATTCGATGATGTTGACAGTGATGTAACGGTAACTCCCACATGTAGTCGGGCAAATGATTGCACCCCCTCGGGCGTTACAGGGGTAGGCCTAATTGCAGGAGGAGGCGTCAATCCTGCAGACGTCACTCACACGGGATACTTTGACTATATCGACGCGAGTACTGGCGCCGTTTCTACGACTAAGCCCGGCGTCGGGTATGTCAGGCAATGGCTGATAACTGACTCGAACTCCTCGGTGAAAACGATTCAGGTGCGCGTTTCTGTGATCGGCAATATTTCAGGACTAGCGCCGACGACCACATTGATCAGTCAGAAAGCGGACTACTAGGCAGGAGATGAAAAGAAAGCGAGCATCATCGGGAACGACTTTGCTAGAACTCGTCATGAGCCTTGCTTTGCTGCTCGTCATATCTGGAGCTGTTCTCGGCAGCATCATGTCTTCTCAAAAGAACTATCGCTCCCAGCAGGTAAAGATTTCGATTGACCAGCAGACGCGCAGTGCTCTCGAGTTGATGTCCCAGGAGATCGGACAAGCCGGCCTCCCCCTATCGCGACTCGCCGGGAGTAACACCCTTTCAAACGACAATGCGCTGATAGTGCAACAGGCTACGGGTTCTCTTTCCGATGGTGTTGACGAAGGAACGTCAGATGAGGTGCCAGTGAACAGCAACTCTGCAGGCTTTCCCTTCTATAAGAACCAGACAATCGTCATCGACACGTCTGGAGTAAGAGAACAAGTCACACTGGACACGGCTGATAAAAACAGTAAAAAGATCAAACCTAACGGTACCTTTGCCGCCACGCACCACGCGGGCGACCCAATTTTCTCCGCCGGATTGTATCCCGAGGGCATTCTCTGGTTTGATGATGGAACATATACCCAAACGGCGACTAACGTCTTCACTGGCTATGAACTGTGGCTTTTTGGGGACATGACAACCGGGAGTGGGTCGCTTGACCTCATCGAATACAAGTGCCAAGCCAACGGGAATTCTTACCAACTTGTGCGAGTCGTATATGACACTTCTGCAACGACAACGTGCTCGAACGGAAAGCCCAGCGAGTCAGGAAACACTCAGGAAATGGTGCTTCTTGACAACGTGGTGAACTGCGATCCGCGCGTCAATACGCCCCCGTTTCAACTTCTTCGGATTCCGAAGTCGAAGTCGGTTGGCAACTTCACTTTCGTTCTCTCGGTTGGAGTTACGCTGCAGGTGCAGTCCGCAACCAACGACCCACAAACGGGCGCCCCATATACCCTGACTAAGTCGTACCTGAACGTGCAGCCGCGCAATATCATTGCTGCCTACAATCTCGTTCATAACTCCAACCCCGATGCGTCCGATCTTCAACAAACCCCAGAATACGGAGCGTTTGCATGCTTCAAAGCAGATTGATCGCGATATCCGGCAGCAACCGCCCTCGCAAAGCTAATCCGGAGGCAGGAATTGCACTGGTTGTGGCGCTGCTGATGATTCTGTTAATTTCCACACTCGCCACCGGCGTGATTCTCTCGACGCAGTCGGAGATATGGACGACAGCGAACTACACGGCCACGACGCAATCACGGTATGAGGCGGAAGCAGGCGCACAGCAGGCAGCTAATTGGATCAATACGTATTGGAACTACAACTTGCCTGACTTTACTCAATCAGGCTGGAACCTGAGCGCGTTTCCAGTGCAGTTCAACAACTCCAAGGTAATTCTCGCCACAAGCGGATTCAGTGGTGCAGGCGATACTTATGGCACAGCGATCTCTTCAGACGTGGACGCGAATTTCAAAGCGACTCTGGCGTCATCCTCGGCGCTAAACAATGGAGTATTTAGAAACCTGTACGCATCTGGATCAGGGGTTGGCAACAAGTTTGAAGTCTCTGCCCAGTTGCTTGAGGCCTATATGGCGAGTTCGGTTTCTTCGACCAGGGTCCTGAAGTGGAAGATCGTTTCGCAAGGCACCGTAGGATCGGGGTCGAGAGTAGCCCGGACACAAGTCGTACAGATTGTGACCCAGACGATCTCGTCTTCACCGAATGGCGGCAGTCCCAGATTCAAAGGCGCAATATACGCCACAGGAACTGGCTGCGGAGCCGTCACTATGAATGGCAACGCACAGACGGGAAGCTACAACTCGAGCGGGAACCTAGGAATCAACAATCCAACTACAGTAGCAACTGGTGGCGATGTGTGGTCTGCCGGAAACATTACGCTATCGGGCAGCGCCAGTGTGGACGGCAATGCGTACACAACTGGCAGCATCAACACCACAAAATTGGACACAACGAATCCCGGGAGTCGATATCGAGGAGCCTGGGCCGATCCGAACCAGGTCACCGCATACAATTGCGTAGCATCCGAGTCACCCATCAAGGGAGTGACAGCCGATAAGAGCGGATCGAACGTGGTGGGAACCAATACAAATGGAACGAAGCCTAACATCGTAAGTCAGTTCTCGCCAGCCGATCAGAACATGGTCACACCGACCCTCCCCTCGGTTCCTACGAACACCACAAACTGCGCCACAAAGGGATGTGATGGAAGCTGGGTCAGTAGTCTGAATTTGGCTCCTAATCCGACGGGAAATTATGGAAACGTCCGTTTTGCAGGGGGAGCAACCATCAACCTATCTGCTGGTACGTATAACTTCAACTGCTTCAGCCTGAGCGGAGGAGCGACTGTAAACCTGCCTGCGAACGGAACAGTGATCATCAATATCTACGGGACTAACCCGAACAGCAGCAAGAATTACTGTATGGACGGCAAGAACTTCTATCCCATAGACCTGGCTGGAGGCACTCTTTCCAATGCAGGCGGGGACCCCGCGAACCTGCAATTGGTATATGCCGGAGCGGATACGATAAAACTCGGGGGAGGTGCCAACCTGTTCGGCACCATCTATGCTCCCAACGCCCACGTTGACTACTCGGGAAACTTCAGCACTTACGGTGCGATTGTCAGTAACACAATCACCGTCACTGGCGGCGCTCACGTGTACTACGACACAAATCTCGGCGTCAGCGGGCCGGTAAATCCCGGGGCAGGCACACCCACGCCAACTGCGGTACACCTTACTGAATACAGTTGGAGTGCATACTAAGTCACGACGTGCCGCTCGCGTGCCAGAAGTCTCGTTACAGCTAGATCGGCATCGGCTCGGGCACGGGTATTTGTGGAACTACGTCCGGGTCTGAGCCTGGTTCTGGCTCTGGGTCCGGCGCAGGCTTGGGATCGGGGCTCGGAATGGGGGAAGGCGGATTCGGACTGTTCAGCCTTGAGATTGCCAACAATGGGTCCGTTACGCTCCGCTCAGAAAAGAACAGACGCAGCTCATGTGGTCGTGTCACTTAGCCTCCAAACCAAAGAGTTCCCAACAATCGACGGTTCTCACCGTCCGAAAGATGCCTCAGCGACATACACTGAAGAACTCACGCTATGTAGCGATGGCAGAAGCTTTAGTTGTGGCCTCGTCCGTGGTGGTCATTTTTCCTCCAGAGCGAACGAACTCGTCAAAGAACTGTTGTGCTTTGGCCGGGTCTAGCGCGCGCATCGCGTCAGTCACCAGAGTAACTTGATGTCCACGTTGCAGCAGATTACGTGCAGCAGCAGCAACACAAATCTCGGTTACAACGCCGTACAGCAGAATCTGCAACGACGGACCAAATTGCTGCAGTAGCATGTCGGTATTCGGATTTGTGAACACATCAAACTGCTGTTTTTCTATGACAATCTGCTTGAGTTGCTGAATTGCTGCAAGCTGCACCGGACGATTGGGAACTACATAGAATTTCTCAAGAAGGGTCTCCGGGATCTTCTTCTGCCCTGGCGTGCACGCCATGCAATGCGGACCGAACAACTTCAGTTCGGGATCGCCCTCATGGTGAGAATCTACAGACGAAATCAACGGAACGCGCTTCTCGCGTGCAAATGCGGTTAATCGTGCAAGATTGGGGATGATCGACTCAGCACCAGGCACATAGAGTCGCCCATCCGGAGAGAGAAAATCAACCTGCGTATCAACGTCCCACAACAACATAGATTGAAGCACCTTTCTTCGCCGATTTCATCCACCGCTTCGCGACAACAGCATTTACCCAACAAACATCCACTACTAGGCGAACCACTTTCGGCTTCATAGCCAGCACCCCGAGGAGTTCATTATGTCCAAGTGCGAAGTTTGCGGCAACGAATACGACCTGTCCTTTGAACTAACCGCGGCCGGTGCGCGGCACACCTTCGACTGCTTCGAGTGCGCTATTCAAGCGATGGCTCCTATCTGTGAACATTGCCACTGCCGGGTCATCGGACATGGTGTCGAAGCTGGCGGGCGTTTTTATTGCTGTGCCCATTGCGCGCGAAGTGCAGGCTCGCCTGAAATCAAAGATCGAGTGGCCTGACGCATGCTAGCAATGAAATGGTCCGCTGGCCGATAATTCCTACCCGGTCCAACCGGCGGACCAGTCCCACTATTCCGCTCTAGGCCGCATCCCGCTTCGCTTCAGCCGGAAGCCATGGAATTGCTTTGCTCGTCCACAGACTTGAAGGATAGCTCGCCCGAAGTTCCTCGGCGGTTCTCCCCAGCGCTGTATGGTCATTGGTCGCCTTGTAGCGTGCAACACCGCGCCAGTACATCGCACGTGCGGCGGAGTGAGTGCTGCCGAAGCGTGTGACAACATCGCTGAACCAGCGCTCCGCATCATCATATTTCTTTTGGACAAATGCGATGCGACCGAGCCCGTTCTCAAGAGCGGCTACGAAATCGTCTTTTGGTAGATACCCTTCCAGCCTGACTTGCTCCGAGCCATTGCCGTCCAGTAGCAGAATGGTCGGAGTCCAAACGGCGCCAAACCGGTGAAACCAGGCAGGATGCTCCTTTATATGCGCTTTCACTGGAACGAACTGCTGCTCAATGAATTCTCCGGTCTTCGAATCCTCATATGACTCGGCATCCAGCCGAGCACATGCACCTCACGCCGGGGCGGCGCTGAAATCGAGAAGGATGGGACGATTGTGCTGCTTCGCCTCGACTAGGGCTGCGTCTACATCTTTGCTCCAGTTGATCGGCATTTCTCCTCCTTGAATGTATGCTTTGGTTTTTCCCACTCCTTTAGATGCCCCAGCGCTGGATCGGTTACGCAGCCTGACACTCTCGCTCGTCGCTTGCATCGTACTCGGGAATATTTGTTGCAACGTATTTCCATCTCGCGAATCTAAAGCTAGTGAAGAAAGGATTAGAAAGATGATCACTAGCACTGCACCGCAAACCAGCATTTCTACCTGGACAATCGATCCGGTT
The DNA here is from genome assembly GCF_059726255.1 of Koromonas humicola. Classification (NCBI taxonomy): domain Bacteria; kingdom Pseudomonadati; phylum Acidobacteriota; class Terriglobia; order Terriglobales; family Koromonadaceae; genus Koromonas; species Koromonas humicola. The sequence goes on along the minus strand of NZ_AP040873.1, from coordinate 826,713 downwards.
CACTCCGTTGCCGAGTTCAAGGTGAAGCACATGATGATCTCGAATGTGAAGGGGCAGTTCACCGCACTTTCTGGCACATTGAGCCTTGATGAAGCGGATGTGACGAATTCGAAGATCGAGGCTAGCATTGACGCTGCTTCCATCAACACACGAGAGGCCCAGCGCGACGCGCACCTGAAGAGTGCGGACTTCTTCGATGTAGAGAAGTTCCCGACCCTCAGCTTCAAGTCGAGTGGTGTGACCCGCAAAGCTGATGGCGAACTGGCGGTGGGAGGCGAGCTTACGATTCATGGCGTCACCCGCAATGTGCAATTCGACGTGGAAGGCCCGACCGCTCCTGGCAAAGATCCCTGGGGCAACACTCGAATCGGTGTCTCTGCTACGACCAAGATCAACCGCAAAGACTTCGGATTGACGTGGAACGCAGCGCTCGAGACTGGCGGCATCCTCGTCGGCGAAGAAGTCACGATCACCCTCGATTTGCAGTTGATCAAAGCTTAAGTCTCGTCGCCACTGGCCCTTGAGCCGCGTGCGACGCGTGAAATGAGAGGTACAAGATGTCACTCCGACCAGTAAAGGAAATTCTGCAGACGCAACCCACGATGGAAGGCGCGGGAGTCAAGTTGCAACGTGCGTTCGGGTTCGGCAAGACCAAGGAGTTCGATCCATTCCTGCTGTTCGACGACTTTCGAAACGAGCGCCCCGAAGACTATCTTGCAGGTTTCCCGTGGCACCCGCATCGTGGGATTGAGACGATCACCTATGTGCTGGCGGGATCCGTCGAGCATGGTGACAGTCTCGGCAATAAGGGCAAAATGACTGCAGGCGATGTGCAATGGATGACTGCTGGTAGCGGCATTCTGCATCAGGAAATGCCTCGCGGTGACGATCAGGGCCGCATGCATGGGTTCCAGTTATGGGCGAACCTGCCGTCCTCACTCAAGATGACAGATCCGCGCTATCAGGACATTCCATCCAGTGCGATCCCGGAAGTCATTGATGACGATGGCACACGTGCCCGCATCATCTGTGGCGAGTTCTGGGGTAAGCGCGGACCGGTCGAGGGAGTGGCGGCGGATCCGTCCTACGTCGACATCTCGGTTGCGCAAGGCACTCGAAAGCGCATAAAAGTCGATGTAACTCGAAACGCTTTCGCCTACGTCTTTGCTGGCTCCGGAACATTCCGGGATTCATCCGAACCCCGAGCCGTGCTGACCGAGCACACAGCGCAGCCCGAAGCGGCGCCAACTTATGACGCGAAGAACCACTCACTTGTACTGTTCGATAGGGGAGACGAACTCGTCGTTCAGGCAGGACCGGAAGGAATTCGATTCCTGCTGGTCTCGGGCAAGCCACTCGAAGAACCCGTCGCGTGGTATGGGCCCATCGTGATGAACTACCCCGGACAGCTTAAGCAGGCTATGGCTGAGCTACAGGACGGTACGTTTATCAAACATCGGTGAGTGCTGGTTGCAGAAAGCGTCGGCTTATTCCGTCGCTTTCTGCTGATTTTTCGATGCTTCTTCTCCTCTAACACCGCGTTTTGTTCCCCTCGCTCCTAAGTTCGTCGATTGAAGTCAGCGCTGAAGGTGCATAAGGTAAGTACGTTGCATCCAATACACCATGGCAATGACGCTCACAATGACCGAATCCACGCTTGAGAAGAAGATCAATCAGCTCGCCGAAGTAGCGGTGAAGGTTGGGCTTGGACTGAAGGCTGGACAGGAGCTAGTGATGACCGCTTCCCTGGATGCAGTTCCCTTGGCGCGGCGCATTACCGAGCATGCTTACCGTGCAGGGGCCGCGCTCGTCACTACTTTGTACACGGACGACGCTGTGTCATTGCTGCGGTTCAGAAACGCACATGATGAAAGTTTCGAGCACGCTCCGAAGTGGCTTTATGAGGGAATGGCCGCAGCGTTCAAGAGCGGCGCCGCAAGACTGGCAATTACCGGGGCTGACCCACTGTTGCTCTCGAACGAAGATTCCGAGAAGGTGAGCCGCGCAAATCGGTCGAACTCCATTGCTTACAGACCTGCGCTGGAATTGATCGCGCGTCATGAGATCAACTGGACGATTGTCGCGAGTGCGACACCCGCCTGGGCAAGAGCGATGTTTCCGGGGGAACCCGAAGATGCGGCACTTGCAAAGCTGTGGGACGCCATCTTCGAAACCTCGCGCATCAACTTCGACGACCCTGTTTCAGCATGGAAGCAGCATGATGCGACTCTACACAAACGAGCGGCATACCTGAACGAGAAGCGCTACGCCGCTCTGCAGTATCGAGGGCCTGGAACCGACTTTCGTCTCGGACTCTCAGACGACCATCTCTGGGTTGGAGGAGGCACAACGGCTGGCAACGGAGTGTATTGCATTCCCAACATACCGACCGAGGAAGTCTTCACCACCCCGCACAAAGATCGTGCAGATGGGACAGTCGCCGCGAGCAAGCCGCTCTCATATCAGGGAACAATGATTGAGGACATTCAGGTGCGGTTCGAGCAAGGACGGATTGTCCAGGCTCACGCCAGCCGAGGGCAGGAAGTATTGGAACAACTTATCAGCACAGATGAGGGCGCGCGACGGCTAGGAGAAGTAGCACTAGTTCCGCATTCTTCTCCAATCGCGCACAGCGGGATCACCTTCCTCAACACGTTGTTCGACGAGAACGCCGCATCCCATATCGCTCTCGGCCAGTCCTACAGTGGATGCCTGCGCGATGGTGACAAGCTAACTCGCGAAGAACTTGCTGCAAGAGGTGCAAACGAGAGTCTGATTCACGTCGACTGGATGATCGGATCAGCGGAACTCGACATTGATGGAATTACTGCGTCAGGCGCATCGGAACCGTTAATGCGAAAGGGAGAGTGGGTGAGCTAGCAGGCCTTTTGTTGACTCAATCTACTGGTGAGCATTTCTAGAAAGGGTTGTTGACTCTTCAGAATGCGCTCTCGGGCCTCTGCGATCGAAAACCAAGCGCCGCGATCGATTTCGGGAATTTCCATCCGGCGCCCTGATCGCGGAGGCCACTCAATTTCGCACAGATTGCTTTTGATCGCTGCGGGATCACAGTCTCCCTCGAATGCAAACGCAGTGACAATCTTGCCGCCCGCCTGCTTCACCTCTCCTAGCTCAAGGAACGCACCTTCAGCAACGTGGCCGGTCTCCTCTTGAAACTCGCGCCGCGCGACTTCCAATGCACTCTCGTCTGCCTGATACTCGCCCTTAGGAATGGACCACGCGCCGTAGTCTTTCTTCGCCCAAAACGGGCCTCCGGGATGAACCAGAAATACTTCCACTTCACCCTTCGTTCTACGGTACATAAGCAATCCGGCACTTCTCTTCAGCATATCTATCGCTCTTGCGGATTGTAGCCGCTGTCCAACTGCCCTGGAAAGAATGCGCCCTAGTTGTTGCCGGAAGATGCGACTACACTTCCCCGGCCAGAGATTTGCTTCGGCGCCTCACATTCCTCCGACTCACTTAAATCACCCGCCTTGCTTGAAAGAAGATGAACGGGAACCGCTTCTCCGGCCTTGCAAAAACCGGGCGCGGCGGGCAGAATTGCCAATCCGTCCGCATGCAACAAAGTCTTAAGGAAGCGAGTGTCCTGATCGCCAGCGCTCCAAATACAAAGTTGCCCTGCCCTTGTTTCAAGCCGCACACGAAGTAACTGTGTCTTCCCCGCCAGCTTGCGAACATCGTGCTGTAGCGTAGCCATCACCGCTGTTTTTATGACCTTGCGGTAGCCCATCATCTTCAACAACGCTGGGCGCACGAGTTCCTCAAACGTGACAATGGCTGAAACCGGATTACCCGGCAGCGAAAACACCGGAACTTTGTCTCTGATGGCAAAAGCCGTCGATTTACCTGGCTTCATGTCGATGCCCCAGAAGATTTGTTCAACGCCCAACTCACCCAGTGTCTTCCGTACCATGTCACGGTCGCCGACAGAAACGCCTGCGGCAGTAATGAGCACATCCGCCCGAAGCCCTTCTCGAATCATCTGGGACAATGTGGCTTTGTCGTCCGTGGCTATACCTAGCAAAACGGGAGTTGCGCCTACTTCCTGTACCGCTGCCGCCAATGCCATCGAATTGCTGTTGTATAGCTTGCCCGCCGAAAGTGGCTGCCCAGGCTCAATTAGCTCATCTCCCGTTGCAAGAATTGCGACACGGGGTCTTCGAAAGACAATCACCGATGTTCGGCCGAGCGACGCGAGCAGGCTGATCTCCGGCACACGAATCGTGCTACCGGCAGCCAATGCAGCGCTGCCCACTTGGATGTCTTCGCCTGCGCGTCGAATATGCTGCCCCGCAACGACCTTCGCCTTCACAACTACACTGTCGGGAGCCTCCTCAGTCTCCTCGAAGGGAACGATTGCTTCCGTACCCTGCGGTACAGGAGCTCCGGTCATAATCCTTATAGCGGTTCCCGCCTTTAGAGGTGCGTTCGCGAGTTCGCCCGCGGGGACATATCCCTGAACAGGAATGGGCCTATCAGCGACGCAATCCTGCACGCGCACTGCATATCCGTCCATCGAGGAGTTATCGAATTGCGGAAGATTCAGCGGAGCTACGACGTCCGCCGCTACCACACGTCCAAGAGCCTCGAGCAATCCAGCCTGCTCGGTCCCAACAGTGGTTACATTTTGCAGAATGATGTCGCGTGCTTCAAAGAAGCTGAGTGCCATATGGTTCCTTTGCCCAAACCATGCCGCAAGTACTGTTGAGCTCGTTCACGCGCGTCAGCCGCCGATCTGGCTCATTGCGAAGGAACTATTCATCATCGTCGGTGCGACCTTCCCGGCGATGTATTCTCGAAATCCCGCGCGAGCAGACTTATGATCCGAGTCTCTCAAAGCCTGCGCCAAATCGAACATCGTCGAATCCATCAGGCAGCGCCGTACGCGCCCGCGAGCGTCGAGTCGAAGTCGCTCACAGCTGCTGCAGAAGGGATGCGAGCGCGGAGTAATCCACCCTACTTTGATGAACTCTCCATTCCACTTCACAAGCGACCTGCGAGCCGATGCCCGGCTCTCGACGTCCCACGGTAAGAGCTCAGCTTTTAGCTCGCGACAAACTTCATCGACAGAGATGAATTCGGAGTCACACCATAGGCTTTCGGTCCCCGTGCGCATTAGTTCAATGAAGCGAACCTCGTACTTCCGAGCCTGCGCAAAATTGAGAAGTTGTGGAACCTCCCGACGCCAGGTGGATCGTTGCAACACAGCATTCAGCTTGATAGGAGTAAGCCCCGCTCGCTCCGCCGCTTCGATCCCATCCATAGTGTGATCGAGACTCCCGCCTCGCGTAATCTGCGAGAAACGCGTTGGATCGAGTGAATCCAGAGAAATGTTAACCCGGTCCAGTCCCGCGTTTTTCAGGTCACTCGCCATGTGTGGCAGTAGCGTTCCATTCGTGGTCATCGCCACCTCAGTGATCTGAGGAATGGACGCGAGTCCCTCGATCAGGTGTTCAATCCCTTTTCGAACCAGAGGTTCCCCACCTGTGAGCCGGATCGTACGAATCCCAGTATCGGACACCAACCACCGGACGAGTTGCAGAAGAGACTCAAACGACAGCAGATCTTCGTGCCGCAGCTTTGGCACCCCTTCGGATGGCATGCAGTAGCAGCATCGGAAGTTGCACCGGTCTGTCACTGAAAGTCGGAGCCGACGCAACCAGCCAAGCTCGACAGAGGACGGCATTACAGCCCCAAGCTCATCGGGGATAACGGGATGTCCTGCCACTGGCTCCGACATGATTCTCCGAATTAGCGCTGTACGGATGAAACTGCAATTCACGTGCCGCTGCAAAATGAATCGCTTCTCTAGAGTTTGCCGCGTCAACGCTTGCGAATCAAATTCCGCATGCTCGCCGGCCCACGGCAGGTGTTCAAAAATTGAGCACTTCGGTGCTCCATTCCTGAACGTTGCACATTTTTCGAACTCCGATACACCGCCGCGCACACAGATGTCCTGAGTTTTCTAGACCCCGGCCGACTCGCAATGCAAATTCTTGCGAACTCGATTTCTGGAGTGCGGCAGTTGCGAATTCGAATGTCTGCGGATTGCAATCAATTCCGCGACCACGGAAATTGCGATCTCCTCCGGAGTGACCGCGCCAAGTTCCAATCCGATAGGCGCAAACACCTTCTCAAAAGCCTCGGGCGAAAAGCCTTCCCTTTCAAGTTGCTGATACAGCGTCAATACCTTCCGCCCAGAACCGATCATTCCGATGTAGCGGGCCTTTGTCTCTAACGCCCAGCGCAGTACCGTGAGATCGTGACGATGCCCTCGCGTCACAATGGCGATGTAGGAAGTGTCCGGCGGATCGAGTTGCGCCATCACCCGTTGCATATCGCCCGCATACACGTCGAGTGCCTCTGGAAAGCGCTCGCGGTTGGCATAGATTTCACGATCGTCGATGATCGTTGGCTGGAAACCGGCCAGCAATGCAACTTTATAGATGTTCAGACCAACATGGCCCGCGCCGAATATGTACAGCAGAGGTGCCGGAACCACTGGCTCCACGAACACCTGCAACGATCCGCCACAGACCAACCCACTGTCATCATCCGGATTCTGATTGAGGTTAAATTCATAGGTATTCGGCTTCTCCTCTTTCATAACCTCCATCGCCCCCTTGCGAACGTCGTTCTCGACGCATCCGCCGCCGATGGTCCCCACGATGGATCCATCGTCGCGGATCAGCATCTTTGCCGCCCTTACAGATGGAATCGAGCCCCGTACGTTGATGATCGTTGCCAACGCACAGCGCCGTCCCTGGCGTTGCAGATTGCAAATCTCCTGGTAGATATCCATGACCGACTGCTTCCCTTCCAGCCTAGTGTGTTGTAACAACTCGGCTAGGTTCGGCAAACCAACTACGCTGTCGCAAACGTTGGACCACTTCCGGCAACACCTCAATAAGCCTTTCGATATCCTGCTCAGTATTGGCTTTTCCAAGACTGAAGCGAACACTCGAGCGCGAGCGTTCACCACTCAAACCCATGGCCATCAGAATGCTTGAAGGCTCGGCTTCACCTGCATTGCATGCCGCGCCTCGCGATACCGCGATTCCAAGTTCGTCCAGCCCAAGCACCAAAGCGTCACCCGCAACGTGGTCGAAATAGATATTTGAGGTGTTCGCAACCCGTGGACCTTTATTGCCATTGATCCCTGTCTCCGGGATGTGACTAAGCACGGCACCTTCCAACCTGTCGCGCCATGCGCGTATGCGTTCGATGGAACCATCCTGCAATCCGCGCATTGCGATCTCGCACGCGCACCCGAGCCCCACAATCCCAGGAATGTTCTCGGTCCCCGGACGCCTTCCTGTCTCCTGATGGCCACCGTGCAACAGAGGACGAAGCGGCACTCCGCGGCGCACGTACAAAGCTCCAGTCCCTTGAGGCCCATGCATCTTGTGCGCGGTGATCGTAAGCAGATCGCATCCAATTCGCTCAACATCCAACGGTACCTTGCCCGCTGCTTGTACGGCGTCCGTATGAAACCAAATGTCTGCCTCGCGCGCGACCCGACCAATCTCCTCGATTGGTTGCAGCACGCCGGTTTCATTATTCGCTGCCATGATGGAGATCAGCTTGGTATTCGGCCTGAGGGCTTTGCGAACTTCATCCGGTTCGACCTGCCCCTGGTGATTCACATTGACTGCCGTGTAATCGCATCCGATGTGCTTGAGATGAAGGCAGGTTTGTAGGATCGCGCTATGCTCGATGGCCGAGGTGACAACATGATCGCCCGGCGAAAGCATGCCGAGCAACGCCGTGTTGTCTCCTTCCGTTCCACCACTGGTGAAGATGAGCTCTGTTGTTCGGCAGTTAAGAAACTTCGCAACCGAGGTCCGTGCCTGCTTCACTGCTTCGAGCGCACGACGACCAAAAGCATGCATGGAGGACGCGTTCCCAAACCTCTCAATAAAGTAAGGAAGCATCGCATCGAGAACTTCCGGCAGTAGCGGCGTCGTTCCGTTGTTATCGAGATAAATCATCGGCCAACCCTCCTTACTTCGATCTTGCCGCTCCACTCTCGGACCTCGGAGCATCCGCCATTCGCGCCATAACCGCTGGAGCGTAGTTCAGCAATTGAACTCGGCGGCGTTCGCGACCAAACTCAACAATGTTCAAGCATCCATAATCCTGCCCGATGCTCATGAGGTTTGCCGTGGACAGCCCAAGCGCTTCGCACAGGATCATGCGATTCACCCCCGCGTGACCTACTAACAGCACATTGCCTTCCGAGATCTGAAGCAACTTGTTGAGCTCCGACATCACTCGCTTACGGCAATCGGAAAAACTCTCGCCGTCCGGCGGACGCCAGTTCTCGATATCCGCACCGCGCGCCGCGAACTCGTCTGGGAACTTCTCTGCAATTTCGCAAAAGCTGAACCCGTCCCAAACTCCAAGACTAATCTCGCGAAATTGCGGGCACACATTGAGAAGCAGTTGTCTTCCGCCAAGAATGATCTTCGCCGTACGCTGCGAGCGAGTAAGATCACTGCACCAGGCCTGAGTAAAGTCGACGTGCTCCAAATAGTCGCGCAGAGCCCACGCCTGCTCAATTCCATGCTCGCTCAACGGAGCCTCGGTCTGGCCTATGTACCGCTTCCCATTCACGTTGATGATGGCCCCATGCCGCACGAGATAAAGGAAAGTTCTCTTCATCACCCACCCACCTCGATGCGCCGCTTCGCCCCGGTAAACACAGGCAGATCGCTCGAACCACTGATCTGCAACTGCAATCGTCCACTCTTGACTGCCGTATTTATGGCCGGAATTCGTACCAGTTGCTCACGAGCTTGCTCTTCCACACCCTTGCTCACCGTCCCCGAGAAATAAAGACGCACGCTCATTACCGCAATCTCTCCGGGGACAATCGTGCAATCGAAATTCAGAACCTCCGGCAGCGCGAATAACACATCGTCAAGTTCTGGCATCGTGATGTGTCCGGAACCGACCCAAATCGCGCCGTCCGTTCGCGGACCAACGTAGTACAAAGTTCGTAGGCAGGTTCCACATTTGCAACGGTTCGCAGAAAACCAGGAACTGTCTCCCGTGCGGTAGCGGATCAGAGGCATCGCCTTCCGCGTTAGGGTGGAGATCACTATCTCCCCACACTCTCCATCCGCAACGTGCTTGCCCGTCATTGGATCAACGACCTCGAAAAGGAAGTCCGCTTCACGCAAGTGGTAACCTTCATGCGCGCGGCAATCCACGCCACCGCCCAATCCGGTTTCCGTCATTCCATAGTGCTGGAAGACTTCGGCATTCGGTGCACGGCGGGCTAATCTTTTTACAACGGTTGGCGAAACATAATCGCTGCAGAGAACAATGCTTGTCAGGCGCGCGAAGACCCTGTCGGCCAGCTGACCTGTCATTGATTCCAAGCACAACAACTGAACAGGAAACCCGATGATACTCGTCGCGTGCTCGCGCTCCATCGTTTCCAAAGCGTCATCCGCATCCGCAATGAGTCCGTATGGAATCGCATCGACACCGAAGCGCTCAATGCCCGCAGCCAATAACTGCCCGACTCCACCGTGACGTTCGGCGGGAAGAGCAATCAACATTCGATCTCCTGGCGAGGTCAGCGTGGAAACGCCATGTGCAAAGAAATCTAGAGAACTTTCCTGGTCCTCGGAAGTAAAGAACGCCCTCTTCGGAACACTGCTTGTTCCGCTCGTTGCAAGCGTCACAACGCGGCTGACTTCACTCTGCGACACGCAAAGGAATTGTGCCGAATTCCGAGCTAGATCCGCCGGCGACGTGAGAGGCACTTGTTGCACGTCATCCATGGAGCGAATGCGGCCCGCATCCACCCTTCGCAGATGCTCTGCATAGAACGGACTTCGCTCCTGCGCCCAGCGAATACTTTCACTCAGTCGCTCCATCTGAAACTCGCTGATTGCCTCGCGCGTCAATTCCTGGCCACGCACTCCAATTCGCGCGGCGATCCACGAGTGAAGAGGAGTAAGAGGCACAATCCGCGTCGCGAGTGTCATTCATCACCTCTCGCGCCCATGCGGCGGTAGATTGTTTCACCCAGCGTTGACGAGAGGTTGTAGGCGCACAGCGGAACCAACCTGTTATCTGGGGAATACACATGTAGGAAGCATTCACGCAAACGGTTCAGATCAAGATTCCAAGCATCCTGAAACGCCATTCCAGAGATGCAGAACGAGTTCGCGTGTTGGGCGAGAAAGGTGTCCAGACTGCTGAGATCGAGCCCTTCATCTTCATGCGCTGCAACCGATAAGGAAGGAAATGACCAGTGCTGAGCAACGAATTTGCGTGCTGCACGCGCGCCCTCGCCATTACCACAGCTGATCGCGCCCAGTTGAATCAACCCACCGTCTACGGGAGGTGCGCAGCAAGAAGTTGCGGGCCGGGGTGCCGGTTCGACACTGCCGTCGTCGCCAATCCAAAACTTTCCATGGAATTCGCAGAATGCGTTTTCGCCTGATGCTGGATAGAAATTCTGTACGCGGAACACTCCGCCGGTCTGCGCCTCTATTGATTGCATCACTTCAGGCAGCGTAATCCGAGCGACATCCCCGGCAGGCTCGGGATACCGGCCAAAGTAGCTGATGGGCTGAAAGTGTACTGCTCGCACGACTGGAGAGTTTTCGAGTGCGAAATGCAGGATCGCGCCGATCTGGTCAGTGTTCACCCCTGGGACAAGAGTCGGCACCAGTACAACGCCCAGTTCCGCCTCGGCGCAATTGCGAATTGCTTTCGACTTCACATCCAGTAGCGGACGACGGCGTGTCTTCCAATACACATCGTCAGTCAGTCCATCAAACTGCAAAAACACGCACCCGAGTCCTGAGGCTTTCAACCGCTGCGCATATCCATCTTGCGACGCGAGTCGCAGACCGTTCGTATTCAATTGCTGAAAGCTGAATCCTCGTGACTGTACCAGTTGAATTATCTCGGGAAGATCATCGCGAACTGTAGGTTCGCCGCCTGAAAGCTGAATGTTGTATGGACCGCCAAGTTCGAGCAGAGACTTGCACCATGCGTCAATCTCGCTGAGTGTCGGATCGTGCTTTGTAGCCTTCCCTGCATTCGCGAAGCAGACAGGACATTGCAGATTGCAACGCTCGGTAACCTCCAGCACGACGCAGCATGTATGTTGTCGATGTTCCGTGCAGAGTCCGCAGTCGAAAGGGCAGCCTTTCTCTACTCCGCCTGAAGGTGATAACGGGTGAGATGGCATGTAACGCTTCTTCGCCCATTCTGCGTAGAGTTGGACTCCGCGCCAGAGTATCGTCTGAAATTTGCCGTGCTCTGGACAGGTCTTTCTGAGGTAGATGTCATCACCAATCCGAACCCGCTCAGCATCCACGCGACTCAGGCACACGGGGCAAACGCTCTCGGTAACCGCCAGCACCTCACTCGCCGAATTCGAGATGTCTGTTAACTGCGCTCCGTGGCTCTGGTTTGTGCCCATACAGCTTTCACCTAAACACCGTGTGTAGTTTGTGGATCCACGCTGAAGTCGTAATCGTTTTCAGCGAGAAGCTCCCGTATCTTCTCAAGACACTCCACGACAATTCCCGGGCATACCGTGAGCCGCAGTCGTTGATCGTCCTTCACAATTTCCGAGCAGTTGATCCCACCAAAACGCGCTGAGTACTCCACCTCGAACCACTCAACATATCTTTCGAGCATGGTTTGCAATCGAGGATCTGCATTCGCCTCGGCCAATCCTTTCCCTGCGTACATTCCCAGCACACAGCATCCGCCAGTCAGTGCGCCACACAGCTTTCCAGTTCCAAGGCCTGACAGCAATCCGGTCATCGCGCGAACCAGCTCTGGGTTCCCATGTTGCTGCGCTTCCAGCGCCATCAGCGTAAGGATCTGGCTGCACTTGTATCCTTGCAGCCCCAGTTCCATGATTCGAAAGCCTTCGTCACTCATGGTCTTCTTCCCTCCTAGCTGCACTGCCCTTCTGTTTTCGCCGCGGTGAGGATGAAGTATCCCGCACGCGCCTGCCGCATTGCATCTGAAATCTGTTCGCACTCGCACACGTCGCTAGATCCCCAAAGCCCCGTCAGTGAATCGTGCTCGAGAATGTACCGTGCAACAGTCTCCCGTAATTCCTTCGAATGGTCTTCAATGCAGGTGACGGCAAACCCACAATCCTTCAACCACGACTCCAGGTCCGTCCGAATAAACATTCCTGCGATGCAGGTATGGCCTAAGCTGCGTAATTGCTCAACGCCGGAAGGATTACGCGCGTACAAATCAGAAATCATCAGCTTGCCGCCTCTGCCAATCACACGCGCACACTCGCCCAGAGCGCGCCTCGGCGCCTGCATTAACGACAGGGTGCATTCCAGCAGTACAGCGTCGAACGCCCCGCTGACAAAGTCCAGGTGTTCGGCATCTCCTTCCTTGCAGTAAAGCGCCGCGACGTCATCATCACACACGAAGTTGCTATCCACACCGTATCCGTGGAATCCGTGTGCTCTCAGCAACACAACTGTGTCGCCTGCCCCGCATCCCACATCCAGCACGCGCGAACCATAGCGAAGTCCGGCAAGTTCCAGAGTTCGAAGCGTCAGATCGATTCCCCCAGGATGGGATATCCGAGCACTCGCCGACGTGCGCCCGGTGGAGTACGCTCCGGAATTCCGCAACATGGCCCTAGAACTCACTTATCCTCCAACGCCTGCTCTACCCGGAGCATCTTGCCTGTCGCCAGTGATTCCGGCACGTACACCACACCGCACCCGGGACACTTCCATAGTTCAATCGGAAATTCGCTTCCGAGATACGAAGCTGTCACCTTGCACCTCTCGAACGCCTTATCACACTTGCAACAAATCAGCGGACTCTCATTGCCACGATCAGGTTCCTTGTTCATTTCAGCGCACCTGCATACGGTGGGAGTAGGTGTTATGAATACTGAACCCGTCTTCGTCGTGCGTGTACTCCACCCAGTACGTCACACATCCCGAGCGATACGTAGCAAGCCAGTGTCCGCTCTCGGGTATGCGAAACTTCTCGCCTGAGCTTTCCGCATGCTGCACGGTGTCGGAAACATCCGCGTCGAGAATCATGCGCTGCTCCATCGTCTGGCGTACTTCATCAGAAATCTTCAGTGGCAACATAGATCGTTCTCGATTTCCACCTTCTCCCCAGAGTTCTTTCAGGAGATGCCGTTTTAGCTTCGATCGATTATCTTGACGGGCTGAGAATCCCGGATCTGGACGCGCAGCCGGATCATTGCCTTCAGACCCGAACACAAGGTCGAGAACATGAACTGCGCGCTTTCCCTGGCGTGCGAAACTGTCGCGACACATGGCACAGTACGTAATGTAATCGGCGTCACTCTGCTGCGCTCGACGCTTCATCGTTCTATCGATGAGTTCCGGATTCGCAAATCGTGCCAGTCCTCCATATCCGCAGCAAGTCGTTTGACCTCGCTCGTTTAGTTCCGAACTCTTCACTCCAATGTGGCGCAGGATCTCGCGCACGGAACCTTCTACTTCAGCTACGCCTCGCGTCGCACAGGGATCATGAATCGCGAACTCACGTCCTGGCAAATGTGGAATTGTACCGAGTGCCGCATCATTGTTCAGATGAGGCCACAGCGACTCTACTTCGATTTCCGGCAGGCTCTCCTTCAGTGTGCGGAAGCAGGACGAGCATGCAGTGATGATCTTAGGTCTTCCCATCTTCTGCCAAATATCTTTCAGCACATTCTGGCTCTGCTCAAACAGATCGTTCTGCCCTGCCCAGCGTGCCGGAGCACCGCAGCAGTTCAACACCAATCCCACGCCGCCCTCGTGGCTCTCGCATAGAAACTCGTAGCAGGATTGCACGTGCTCTGGAGACGATGCCGCCAACTGACACCCTGGGAAGAACAGCGCAGCGCTGCTGTCAAACCCGGGCTGATGCTTCGCAACAGCGAACTGCTCGCCGGTGCTGAAGGCCATGTCGCGCAATGCAAACTCATGTGCGGAGACAGGCATTTTCTTTGTCGCAACCATGCTCTGCCGCGCGTCGATACAGACGTCTGCCATATTCATCTCTTCAGGGCACACTTCCGCGCATAGCCCACAAAGAGAGCAGGAGTTGATCATTCGGTTCAGGTTGCGAACACCCATCACAATGGTCAAGTTGTTATAGATCTCGCGAACATAGCGCTTCGGATATGAACCGTACTGCTTGAGATATTCGCAAGCTTTAACGCACTCCATGCATGAACACGGGAAGCAGCGGTCGGCTTCACGCTGCGCTTCTTCGCGGGTGTATCTCCGATCCTCCGCCGCAGCAATGACCTGTGTACTCGGAGCAAAGTCAGCCGTGTTTGTATACAGTCGAGACTTCTGCGATCCCTGCGATTCGCGGCTTGCAGTGAGCGATGCGCCCTGCAACATTCGATCAATCGATAGCGCCGCATATCGACCGTCTTGGGAAGAAATTATGGGCGAGTACTCTTGGGTGTTAGCTCTCAGCGATCCTCCTGCGAAGAGCTTGACCACGCCCGCGGCGTACGTAACAGGATCGATAGTCAGACTCGGACGCAATGACCTACTTAGCTCACTTGCGTCACCCGTTGCGAGATAGACCGCGTCAAACCTGGCAAGCAGGTCTGTCAAGCTATTCTCATGATCATCGCTTGAAACAGTTTGCCCGGTGTGTAACGCCGCCCCAAGCACCGCGAAGACCGAGAGATCAGCCTCGATGTCCTCCGCAGGAACATTCCAGTCACTATGGCGCAAGCGCGGCAACAATTGCTCTTCGGCCTCGAAGATATGAACTAGGTATCCCCTCACCAGCAAATCGATGGCTGCAACAACCCCGCTAATACCTGCACCAACGATTGCAACACTCTGTTGGCGGGTACCGTACTTCCTTGGCTTGGCAATTGTGCCGCCATACTCAATCGCGGCTCGCTCGAGTGCAGAGATGTTCAATGCATCGCCAGCTTCGTTGCGTCGGCAGGCCCGCTCACACGGATGATCACAAATTCGGGAGATAATTCGAGGTAGAGAAATAGTGCTGGTAAATACCTTGAGAGCTGCTGAGAAGTTACCGGTTCGGATGCTTTGCGCCAGTTTTCGCGAATCCACATGGACTGGGCATGCCGCCGTGCACGCTGGTGGTTGCTCTTCGATACATTGCGCTTCCCATTGCCTGACGCGCTCCCCTTCCATAACGCCCCCGGTTCCGATCACAAATACCACAACACATTACATCTGAAAAGCTGGGACGGCTGGATACTTTTTCAGCCGTCCCGGTGACGCCAACTAAGCTAGTACTGCATGTTTTGCATCGAGGGCTTCCTTCACGACCTTCGCCAGTGCTGGCACGCGAGTAATGCGAATGCCGCAAGCATTGTGAATTGCGTTCAGAATCGCTGGGTGGGGAGCAGTCAACGGAGCTTCACCGACACCAGCTGCACCAAATGGCCCGAGCGGACGCGGAGTTTCCTGGAACAGGATCTCGATATCGTCCGGCACGTCCTTGATGTAAGGCAGTCCGCAATTCCTTAAGGAGATGTGATACTTCAGGTCCTCGAAGTCTTCGGTCAGAGCCAGTCCGATGCCCTGCGCCAGTCCGCCGTAGATCTGTCCTTCGACCGTTGCGCGGTTGACGATGGTGCCCACGTCCACGGCCGTCGTGAACTTCACGACCTGCACCTTGCCGGATTCAACATCGATTTCCACTTCCGGCATGAACAGTTCATACATGTAGACCGGGAATGGCTTGCCCTGGCAGGTATCCGGATCGCAAGCGGTACAATCGCTAGCCACCCACTTTCCGTCATAGCGCACAGGGATATTCTCAGCCACCATTTCGTCGTAGGTACGATAGCTGCCATCCGGCTTGCGCATGGCATTCATCAGCATCTCTGCGGCGATCTTTGTGGCATTGCCGGTGAACACTGTTGAGCGGCTTCCACCGGAAGGTCCGCTATTGGGTAGCAGAGTGTCATTCATCCTCAGCTTGATCTGTTCAGGTTTCAAGCCGGTGGGACGAAGGACTTCATGCGTCAGAGTGAGAGCCGCAAGGTCGGAGCCCTGGCCATGATCCTGCCAGCTGTCATACACCGTCACACCCGTCGGAGTCAGCTCGATTGCAGCTTCCGAACCATCCGGGCCGTCGAGTCCGCATCCATAGAGGCCAAGCGATAAGCCAACACCGCGCGGTCTCTTCGCCGTAGAAAGAGCCTTGCAGCGTTTTTTTGCCTCTTCGTATTTCGGACGCAACAGCTTGAATAGTCCCTCAAGGCAGTAAACATCGAGTTCCTGCCCGGTCGGGAACGTTGAGCCGAGGCGATTGATGTTCTTCACGCGAAGGTCGAAAGGATCGATGCCCATCTTCTCGGCAAGCATGTCCATGGCGATTTCCGACGCCAGAAACGCCTGCGGAGAACCAAACGCACGGAATGCGGAACCCCATGCATGGTTCGTGCACACGGTTCTACCTAGACCGCGAATATTGGGGATGTCGTAACCAGCGCCAGTAAATTGACCTTGGCGTACTGTGACGAGATCGCCAAATTCGGAATACGGGCCGTGATCGAGCCACCAGTCGGTTTCCATCGCGAGCAGTTTGCCATCCTTGTCGGCACCAAGTTTGATCTTGATTTCGGCTGGCGAACGCTTACCCGTGTAAGTCAAGTTCTGGTACTGAGTGTACGTGAGAGAAACCGGACGCTGCGTTGCGAGGCACGCCACGCCAAGCAGTGCTTCCATCGTCGGGCTGAACTTGTATCCGAATGTTCCGCCAGTGCCATTCTGGATGAGGCGGAGCTTCTCAGGTTCGATGCCGATGCCCGGGCAAATCATGGCATGGTGCAGATGCAGACCGATGCTCTTGGACTGAATGGTCAGGCGGCCCTCATCATCGAGATAGGCCTGTCCGCAATCCGGTTCAAGATGCAGATGCGGCTGACGGCTGCAGTAAGTTTCTGCCTCAACCGTGTATGCCGCCTTCTCCATGATCGGGCCAGTTTCCTCGCCCTTCTTCACGCCCTGCTCGAAATACACATTCGGAACGCCGGGGTGGATCTGAAGCGCATCGGGAGCCATTGCAGCGGGACCGCTCATATAAGCCGGCAGGACTTCCAGATCGACCTTCACTGCATCTGCGGCGGCACGAGCATGCTCTACTGTGTCGGCGCAGACAATGGCGATAGCGTCGCCGTACTGGAATACTTTGTCCTTGCAAAGGATCGGACGATCCCACCCATCGCCCTTGTTCGTCGGGAAGGTGATGAGTCCGGTGATTGCATTCTTGCCCTTCACATCCTTCCAGGTAACGACCTTCACGACGCCCGGCATCTTCTCGGCTTCGCTTGTGTCGATGCTCTTGATGTTGGCATGTGAGACCTGTGACTGCACCAGAGCCAGCCGCAATGTGTCAGGAGGCATATGCAGCGCTACATCGTCACCAAAATCCCACTGGCCCGTGACCTTAGCCACAGCCGATGGACGATGATAGGTCGAGCCAAGAATCGATCCGTTGTCTGGTGGTTCAAACAGAAGATCTTCCTTCTTCTTCTCGCCACGTAACACCGCTGCAGCATCCATCACGGAATCCACCAGCGGCTTGTATCCCGTGCAACGGCAGGCGTTCTTGTTCGCTTCGAACCAGTCGCGCACTTCATCGCGGGTAGGATTGTTGTTCTTCTCGAGCAGCACTTTCGCGGACATCAGGAAGCCCGGCGTACAGACGCCGCACTGTGCCGCTCCATGTGCCATCCAGGCCACCTGCAGTGGATGCAGATTCTCCGGGGTGCCAATGCCTTCAATCGTCGTGATCTTGGCATCGGGTTCCAGATCTTCCATCATCACCATGCAGGCACGAGTTGGCTGACCGTCTATGATCACAGTGCAGGTCCCACACTGACCTTCACTGCAGCACAGCTTGCATCCGGTGAGCAGAAGCTGCTGACGGAGCACGTCAGCCAGGCTCTTTTCCGGATCAATGATCACGGGGCGATCAACACCGTTCACGTTTAGAATTCTTCTCTCCATGTGGTTCGCCTTGTCCTTTCACTCGGCCGCCAAGTTCGGCAGCCTGTTGCCTCTGACTAGAAGCCGTACGAAACCTGGAATCCGGCCTGATGCCGCGCTTTCAGATCAAGATAGGTGTTCGGCCCTGTGGCCATCACCCTGCCTGCGATCTGTGCAATACCAAAATCGAAATTCAGTTTGTATTTCGAGGTGGGCACTACGCGCATGCAATAGGTAAGCGTTGTTGGAATGTTCAGAGTTGGAAAATCTTTCGGGTGGTGCGGTTGCTGCGCTGCTTCGGAGCCAAAAATGATCGTGCTCTTATCTGGACCTTTGAATACGAGTGCCACTGCGCCAAACGCGCGTGCCTGCCAATCCGGAGCATTGCCCCCCATGCCCCACAGTTCGGCGTTCGTGCCACGCACGCCAGTGCTCAGCACCATAGCGCTGAACTTCCCTGCGTTCTTGACAGGAACTACCTTGCTGGCCACCAGGTAAATGTCGCCGTTGCTCTTTCCATTGATCTTGTTATTGTTTGCGACAAGATCGTCAACATAGTTGCCAACGTTACGGTCGCCGGTGCGCGCCATGAAGCCGACCGAGAGCGCCGGAACCCATTTCTGTTTCTTGTAATTCTCGGGGAGCACGTTGACTTTGCCGTTGAAAATATCAAAGCCGTTTTGCCACAGATAACTCACGCCTTGTGGATCATTGCCGAAAACGTGGAATTCATGCGTGTAACCAAACTCCATACGCTTTCCGACTCCCATTTCGATCGACGTCTCGTGGAAATCGCCAATGACAGGGCCAGCATTGAAATAGTGGTATGCCACCACAGGATGGAACTTCTGTCCCTCAGCGGAGGCTGTGTACGCCAACGGAGTGACAAAAACTCCGGTTTCACCTTCCCACCCCAAAGCCTGTGCGTGGGCAGGGACCGAGAGACTGCAGATGACTACCATTCCGACTAGAGCTGTGAGGCAGTGCCAAAAAGTCTGCATAGTCTTCCGGTTCTTCAAGACATCAACAAGGATCATTTCTGTTCCTCCGAATGGAAGCCGTCCCCTTCGGGAACACTGCTCAGAAGAGGTCAGAGCTCATCCACTCAGACCGCAAATGGCAAGCTCCCGGTTCCTCGTGATAACTCCTGTTAATTGCAGTCCTGCAATCGCGCTGCCACCGAACCTTATTTGCGCCACGTCATCATGGCCCAGCGCGATCGGACGCTTTCCATCCGCTTAATGTTCGCAATTGGAGTTAAAGACGTACCCTGCGGTACCGCGAATGACATTCAGAGCTGAAAGCCATGTCGGAAGAGTGTTGCGAGTCGTTCGCGTGGGATATCAAGGATGAGTCAGTGCTCCAAGAATGAACACAAGATTGTGTTCATTACTGGAACATGCAATGTAGAGAGGAACTAGACCGTGTCGGAATTATGACGGCTGTGACGTTCAGCCTCGACCAGCAGACCATAATCCTCCATCTTGCGATAGAGGGTGTTGCGAGCGATCCCCAACCGGAAAGCTGCTTTTTTGATGTTGCCGCAACAGGCACTCAGAGCCTCGGCAATGGCATCACGCTCGACGTCGCGCAGAGAGCGAACCTTTGACACGTCGTGCTCCGCGCGATGCGGAGGTGAAACAACTTCCGCATCAACCACAGGCGCGAGAATCTCAGTAGGCAGCCACAGATGTTCGGGCTTCAAAATGTGCGAATGCCCCATGCACACGAGCGCGCGCTCAAGTACGTTTTCCAACGCTCTCACGTTGCCCGGCCAGCTATGGGCGCAGAGGCGCCGCATGCACTCAGGATCAACCGCGGCCAGGGGGCGCTGCAACCGTACCGAGATCTTCGTGATCAGCGCATTGACGAGCTCCGGAATATCTTCAGGGCGTTCCCGCAGAGGTGGAACTTTCACTTCCAGCACGGCCAGGCGATAGAAGAGATCTTCGCGGAACCTCCCCGCTGCAACGTCCTTATTCAGATCGCGATGTGTGGCGGCGATGATTCTTATGTCGATGTCTATTTCTTTTGAAGACCCAATGCGTGTAAGTGTCCTCTGCTGCAGCACCCGCAACAGTTTCGCCTGCACACTCAACGACATCTCGCCTATTTCATCGAGGAAGATACTGCCTCCCCCCGCCATTTCGAACTTGCCCGCCTGCCCGCCCTTCTTCGCTCCAGTAAACGATCCATCAACATAGCCGAAGAGTTCGCTCTCGATCAGAGTCTCTGGAATGGCGGCACAGTTGATTGCTATAAAGGGTCCGCGTGACCGCAAACTCGCATTATGAATCGCGTTGGCAAAGAGTTCTTTACCTGTGCCGCTTTCGCCTGTGATCAGCACTGTCGAACTACAGGTAGAGGCGAGTGTGGCCCATTCTTTGGCGACCTTCATCCCCGGGCTATTACCGCAAATGTCGTCGAGCGTATGCCGACGGCTGAAAACCATTGGAGCTGCTGGTTTAATGCCGCGCTCCGTAATCTCCTGGAAGAATGCTACGGCGCCGATGATCCCGCCATTTTCATCCCGAAGTGGCGATGCCGAACTCCGGATGCGTTTGCCAATGCGGTCGAGCACAATCTCTTGATTGTCGTACTCTCTGCCGTCCTTCAACACATGCAATAGAGGTGAGTTTCCGGGGCAAACCGTAGAAAAGGCGCTGCCTTTTACTACAGCGGGATTCACCCCAAAGATCTCTCCACCGCGCGCGTTGATATCCGTGACGATACCGTCGCGGTCCACGGCAATCAGGCCTTCAGTAATGCCGTGTGATACCGCACTCGAAAATCGCGACGCGATGTACAGCTTATGCGTCGTCTGCTCAAGCCTTAGCTGATACTCAATGGCCCTTACTGCAGCGACCACCATGGCCATGGTGTGAGGGTTAGCTTCGCGATGATCGCCACTGATATCTATGCAGCCGATAATGTTGCCGTCGGGGTCGCAGATAGGAGCCGCGGAACACGTCAGGAACTGGTTTCGTTCACAGAAATGTTCCCAAGCGTAGATCTGCACCGGCGCTTGTTCCACCAGCGAAGTTCCGATCGCGTTCGTGCCCATCACCTGCTCGCTCCAGTTGGCTCCGGGGCAAAGGTGAACTTCACGGGTTCGCGTGACTATGTCGCGATCTCCAACTACTTCAAGCAACAATCCATTTTCATCTGTTAGGACGACCTGAAATTCCGATCCGCTAAAGAAACGGTGAAGGTCTTCCATGAACGGGCGGGCAATGCGAATCAGTTGTTTCTTTTGGTAAAACTGCTCTTCCAGAGTGTGACTCGAAACATCATCCTGATTGGCATGTTGGGGATCTACGTGATAGCCGCGACATCGTTGCCACGACTCTCCGACCGTAAGCCGCACAAGCCTTTTGTCGAGAATCTCTTCTCTCAGAAAGAGTTCCCAGGCTTTCTTCCCGAGCGTCAGTAGATGTTGCGGCATACACGATCTCGCTGGTATTTGATAAGCCCGTACGTAGATAAGCGGAGCAAGCATACTACGGCTGCAGGTCCGCTGGCTTCAAATTTTTCACCTTTGCATGGCTTCAACTTACATCTTGCAGCCCAATTGCCATATTTGGCCACTCGCTTGCTTCTTCCTTGGGCATGACACCCGCATCGCTGTTGGTACTCGCGCCTTGCTCACTCCTTGTAGGAGCCGCGCTACAGCTCTTGCTGGCCCCCATGCTCCCCTCCCGGGGCAAGGGAGTGCTCGCAACCCTGTGTTGTGTGCCGGCTTTGATGGCGGTGATTCTCACCATTCCGCAGGTGACAGGCGGCAGGTCCGTGGATCTGACGTTGATGCCATGGGATGGACCGCTATCTCTTACGCTCCACGTCGATGCTCTTAGCATCCTGTTCGCTTTCATGGGAACACTGCTTGGAGCCATTGTGTTGCTGTACTCGATCGGCTACATGGCTAAGGACCCTGCCTCCACCCGCTTTTACGCAATCATGATGGTTTTCGTCGGGGGCTTCGTCGGACTCGTATTCAGCGCCAATCTTTTCCTTCTTTATCTCTTCTGGGAGGTCGTAGGACTCTGCTCTTTCTCGCTCGTTGGCTTCTGGTACAAGAATAAGGAAGCAGTTGCTGGCGCCCGCAAAGTTCTACTCATGACCCACCTTGCGGGTTATGGTCTTCTTGCCACCATCATTGTTATCTACCACCGCACAGGAAGCGTTCTGTGGACTGACCCTGCCGTCGCTCGCTCGTTCACCGGTGGCCTGTTCCTGTTGACGCTGGTTTCAATCATTGCAAAGTCCGTCCAGTTCCCGCTGCATACATGGATTCCCGAAGCAATGGCCGCACCAACTCCGGTCAGCGCACTGCTTCACGCCGCCTGCTATGTGAAGGCTGGTGTCTATCTTGCGGCGCGTCTTTATAGCTTTGGAACACTGCCTGTTCACTGGAGCGCGGTAATCGTCTGGGTTGGCACTATCACGATGGTGATCGGCGTCATGTACGCCATGGTGCAGACCGATTTGAAGCGAATGCTGGCATTCCACACCGTCAGCCAGATCGGCTACATGATCACCGGCATTGGCATTGGCACACCCCTCGGCATTACCGCAGGCTTGTTGCATTGCCTCAATCACGGATTCTTCAAAGGTGGACTCTTCCTCTCCGCCGGAAGCGTGCAGCACTCCACCGGCACCCGCGACATGAATCTACTCGGCGGCGTTGCCGGACGCATGCCTCGCACCACTGCTGCGTGGATGATCAGCGTCGGCAGTATGATGGGCATTCCGCTGATGAGCGGATTCGCCAGTAAGTGGCTTCTCTACACTGCGGCATTGCAGGCCGGATGGGTTGTTCCTGCTCTGGCCGCATGGGTAGTCAGTCTCGGCACGGTTTTCTCCTGCGTGAAAGCAACCGACTCGGTGTTCCTCGGCGCAACGACGAAGAACACCGAGGAGGCGCATGAGGCTCCTCTCTCTATGCAGATCGGCCTCGGCCTCATCGCCACCGGAAGCATCGTCCTCGGCGTCGCTCCGCAGTTAGCAGTGCATTACTTCCTGAACCCGATCCTCGAAGCCTTCGGACTCGGCACAGGAGTTCAGGTCTCGTGGTTCGGCATGACCGCGACGGCAGGCAGTTGGTTCACCACCTGGGGCCTGGTGCTTGCAGTTGTGTCGGTTGTCTTCGGCGCATTGATTTATGCCATGGCAGGACTGAATCGCGAAGCCGCTGTAAGCGGTGGAGCACTCGTACAAACTGGCGGCACCGGCGTCTTCACGGGCGGCGAACCTCTTTCCGGCGAGGGACGTTTACCCGCACACGACTTCTCCTACCTGTTCTCGCAAAACTGGGCTGGATTCTTCCGCATCTCGAATGTGGACCAGTACTACCTCGGAGTATGGCGTGGTCTGCAGGCCGTTTCCTCTGCACTGCAAAGCATCGTTTCCTTCTTTGAGAAGCAAGCTGCGTTGTGGACGGTCGTGCTTGCCGCCGTTGTCTTCTCCGCAGTCCGAGTCTTCGCACCTGCTGCCAGTCCCTCCGCAAATACTGGCGAAGAGCATATTCCTCATCTGCTGATTGCGGCATGCGCAATGTCGGGAGTAGCTATCCTGCTGGTCACACTGGCGACCAAGTCTTGGCGCCGATTTGCCACTTTAACCGCAGCCTCAGTGGTTGCCACCGTAGCGGGTCTCTCGCTTCCCAACGCTTTACAGCGCACAGCATTGCTTGAATTAGGTGCGCTGCTCGCGTTAATGCTCGTGTGGCAAGCATCGACAAAACTTTCTGCCAAGGTTACATACCTTGCTGTCGTAGTCATCTCTGCTGCGACCTTAATCGGAAGCGACCTATTGCTCGCGCGCGGCGATGCGAACACCGCACGAGCTCTGCTAATCACAAGCGCATTTGTGAAGCTCGCCGCGGTACCACTTTTCATCTGGCTACTGAAACTGGCCGACGAACTTCCTTCACCAGTATTAGGCCTGATCATCGCCGTGGTTGATATCGCTGCGTTCACCGAGTTATTAGCTCACATTGAGCTGATGCCCTGGATGGCAACTCCGACGGGATTGTGGCTCGGCATTGCTGCAGCCTCCGCGCTGCTCAGCGGCTTGCTAATGGTGTTGCAGCGCGAGTTGAAACGCATTCTCGTGCTCTCGACCGTGGAAGACATAGGTTTCCTCATGCTCGGCTTGACCTCCGCCGATGCATTAGGAGCGAGCGGCGCCTTGCTGGGTGCGGCAGCCCATTCGATAGCCAAGGCGCTGCTCTTTATTTCGCTCAGCACTCCGGAAGCTGAAGGTGCACTAACTGCCGACGCCCAAGGGCTCGCCTCTCGCTTCCCCGTCAGCGGCTTCGGGTTTGTTTTCGGCATGCTGGCCGTTCTCGGTGTCCCTCCAACTATGGGCTACTTGGGCCGTTGGAGATTGTATGCAACGGCCGCTCATTTCAACCCGTGGACACTGACTACGTTCGCGGTTGCTTCCGCATTGGCTCTCATCGCCTACATCCTGGCGCTTACACGCGTCTGGTGGGGCGAAGTTCCTGAGGGAACACAACCAGGTCGTGAACCCGTGATGGTGAAGCTGACGATTGTTCTGCTCGTTGCGGTCATACTCGCATGTGGTGCTTGGCCTGGTCTGATGCAGAACGTTCTTGGGGGTGTGCGATGAATCTCTGGAAGAAGCTGGTGTGCATGGGACGACGAAAGAGCCCATGGCTGTTTCACATGAATTCCGGCAGTTGTAATGGCTGCGATATCGAGATCATCGCCGCACTCACGCCTCGATACGATGCCGAGCAGCTCGGGGTGAAACTTGAAGGCAGTCCGCGACATGCCGACATCGTCTGCATCTCCGGCCCCGTTACGCACACTTCATTGCAGGCTTTGAAAACCGTTTACGGACAGGTCTGCACCCCGAAAGCTGTAGTCGCTATCGGCTCCTGCCCAGCCTCTACTAACGTTTTCATCGATTCGCGAGTGCTTGAGGGACCTCTCGACAAACACATTCCAGTTGACGTCTATGTTCCTGGTTGTCCACCTCGACCTGACGCGATTCTGCAAGGCGTCGCAAAGGCAGCGCAGATCGTAGCTGAACGCCGCAATGAGCAGAAAGCGACAGAAGAAATGAACGTATCCGAGGAGGAGAAAACGGCACAGGAGGTGCAAGCACAGTGAACCTCAGCATGATCTTCTTCCGGTTTATTGTCTTTCCCGGACTCATCTTCGCCATTCCCGCCGCGTGGTTCTATCTGTGGCTGGAGCGCAAGGCAATGGCCCGCATGCAACAGCGAATTGGACCACCGTTCATGCAGCCCTGGTTCGATTTCCTGAAGCTCATGGGCAAGGATGTTCCGCCGCGCGTCGGCTTCACTGGCTTCATCATGAAGTTGTGGCCGATCCTCTCGGTCGCCGCTGCCGCCGGAGCCGTGGGGCTTCTCCCCGTGCTGCCCGGCGCGACAGGATTCAATGGCGATCTCATCCTTCTGCTATCGCTTCTTGAGTTACCTTCCATGTTCCTCATTGCGGCAGGATTCTCAACTCGTTCTCTTTGGGGAGAGTTGGGCTCCGCTCGTGAGGCCTCGATGAGCGTTGCCTATAACGTCGTATTCCTGATGTCCATCGTCGGCATCGCTGCCTCGCAGCACACGTTCAGCCTGCAGGCCCTCGCGCAGTCAACGGCAACACCTCTACGATGGCTTGGTGTGATCGCGATGCTTGTCTGCCTGCCGGCAAAGCTTCACATGAATCCATTCTCCCTGACCAATGCCGAGCAGGAGATTTATGCCGGTCCAACCACCGAATACGTGGGTGCCGAACTGGCGATGTTTGAACTTGCACACGGTTTGGAATGGGTAGGCGCCACCGGCCTTGCAGCCGTGCTGATGCTTCCTGCAATCGGGAATGCATGGCTCGCCGCCATCGCCTTCGTGGTCGTCTCCCTCGCAATAGTTTTCCTGCTGTCCATGGTCGCTGCCGGAACAGCGCGCCTAGCAATTGATTCCTCGGTGCGCTTCTACGCCAACTGCGCGGTGATCTTCATTGTGCTTGGAGTTTCTGCGGCGCTGCTGATGAGGATGACGCTATGAACATTGTGACTTTATTACTCAGCAATCTTTCTCATTCCCCTGTGACGGTGCCATTCCCCGAGCGCCCTCCGATGACCTCTGGATATCGCGGCCTTGTGGTGTATAACTCTGAACTCTGTACCGGCTGCGGCATGTGTGCCTATCGCTGTACGTCGCGGGCGATCACTTTCCGCAACACGCGTGTTGCATACACATGGAGCTACGATCCCGGACAGTGCACCTATTGTGGACGTTGTGTCGATGGCTGTGAAGGTCATGCCCTCACGCAAAGCCCGGAGTGTCCGCCGATCTACGTCAATCGTGACGAATTGAAGTTCACGCAGACGTCACCGCGCAAGGAAAAACCCAGACCGGTTGCTGACGCAACGGGAGGAGCACAATGACCGCTCTCGAAAGCATCCCCACCGAGCTTGGTGTTGAGGAGTCGTGGGAGCAGCAAGGCAGTTCCAAGTGGATTGCCTCTCCCGCAATCAACGTGCGCAAATTGGCTGAAGTCATGCGCAAGCACCAGGCGCGCTTCATCACTGTGACCGCCATACAGTTGTCCGACGATGAAGGCTTCATGCTCGACTACCACTGGGACCTCGATGGCCAGTTACTCACCTTCGAGATTCCTGTCA
This sequence comes from Koromonas humicola, assembly GCF_059726255.1. NCBI lineage: Bacteria > Pseudomonadati > Acidobacteriota > Terriglobia > Terriglobales > Koromonadaceae > Koromonas > Koromonas humicola. The sequence continues at coordinate 800,041 of NZ_AP040873.1, read as the reverse complement.
CCGACAACCAGATCGACAGCATCTTCGATCTGTGCGAAGCCGCCGACTGGATCGAACGCGAAATCCACGAGCACTATGGCATGGAGTTTACCGGACGCGAATACGAACCGTTGCTGATGCGAGCCGGCGACAAACTCGGAGTGAACCTGCGCGAGGAGGACGAATGAGCTACCGAATTCCCATGGGGCCTTACCACCCGGCACTCGAGGAGCCATATAAGCTCGATCTCGCCTGCGAAGGCGAAATCGTTCGCGATGCGAAGCTGAACATCGGCTTCAACTTCCGCGGCATCGAGCAATTGGCCGAGATGCGCAACTTCATCCAGATTGTTGCGCTCATGGAGCGTGTCTGCGGAATTTGTTCCAACATCCACACGCTTTCGATCTGCCAGGCGATGGAACAGATCCTCGATCTCACGCCGCCGCCTCGCGCGCAGTACATACGCGTCATCATGTCCGAACTCGAACGCCTGCACTCGCACGTGCTGTGGGCAGGAGTGGCCGGGAAACTGATGGGCTTCAAAACCATGTTCATGACCTGCTTCGCCGTTCGCGAACAAATCATGGACGTGCTGCAGACTATCTCCGGCAATCGCGTGAATTACGCCATGAACCGTGTCGGCGGCGTCAATCGTGACATCACCGACCCCGACATGATTCTCAAGATGGTCCAGGCACTCGAGCGCGACATGATGAAGAGCATCATCCCGATCTTCACCACCAGCCGCACTGCACTCTCGCGTTGTGCCGGAATTGGTGTGCTCACACACGAACAGGCTCTGGCCTGCGGTGTTGTAGGCCCAACGGCTCGCGCCTCCGGTGTCGCGCAGGATATTCGTCGTGCTGCTCCCTATGCTGCCTATGCCGAGATGCAGTTTGAGGTTCCCGTGGAAAACGCGGGCGACGTCCGCGCACGTCTGCTGGTTCGCGCACTCGAAGTAATTGAAAGTTGCCGCATTCTCCGACAGGCGCTTCAGAAGCTTCCTCCCGGAGAGATCAACACCGGAAACGAAGAGTTCGAGTTTCCAACCGGCCGCGGATTCAGCCGAGTGGAAGCACCGCGTGGCGAAGTGTTCTACAGCGTGAGTTGGGAAGAAGACAATGACATGCCCAGTCGCGTTCACGTACGCACGCCGACTTACATCAACATGCCTTCCGTACGCTACATGGTGAAGGGCGCACGCCTGGCTGATACACCTTTGATTCAAGCTTCTATCGATCCCTGCTATTCGTGCACTGATCGGTAGAGAAGCATTGCAATGCACCGACACGCTCAATCTATGGAACCAGGAGTCAGAAATAATGCCCAGTTATAGCGTCATTACCGACAAATGCCAGAAAGACTTCAAATGCGTCACCGTTTGCCAGCGCAAGGCCATTCACCCCAAGAAAGATGAGCCAGGGGCCGACACTGTGCCACAGCTCTACATAAATCCCAAGAAGTGCCTGAGCTGCGGCGATTGCATCGCGGTCTGCGAATACAAGGCCATCTTTTCCATCGAAGAGCTTCCGCCAGAATTGCAACACTTCGCTGCGATCAACGCAGCTTACTTCAAGAAGAAGTAGTCTCCCCCACTCCCCTTGTGAGCCATCGTCGGTGATGGCTCACTTTTTGCGTGCCCTGTCCGACAGCGGGTTCATCTAGCTCCGACTCGGGTGCCCCACCTTCGATGCGGGCTTGGTGCGCGGCTAAGGTGGGAGAGCACAACGCCTACCGCTACACCAATCCTGAAACTAGCTCGACGCTAATGAGAACTTCACGGTGATCACGGTTTCTACTTCCACCGGATCTCCGTTGAGTAAGTACGGTCGATACTTCCATTGCTTAACAGCATCGATCGCGCTCTTAACGAGCAGCGGATGCCCCTGAACCACCCGCAAATTCTGAACAACTCCATCCTTACCAATTACGGCCTGCAGCAGCACTTCGCCGCTCACATGCGCCTGAACCGCCAGCGCAGGATAGTTCGGCCGGACCTTGTGCACCAGCAAACCCTCCGTCACGCCAGACGAGACATGAAGCCTGTCCTTCTTGTGTGCAACAGTCGGCAAACTCATCGGAGCCATTCGCGCAATCGTGTCGGGAAGTCCGCCCGGAATCCCAATGGGATTTCCGAGCATCGAGTCCGCGCTCGCACCAAAATCCGCTCCGATGATCGGCAGCGTAGGCGAGTCATCCATTCCAGCGTGGTTGTTCTTCGGAACATACCCCGGCGCGACCAGAATCCTTCCAATCGCTGGCCCGGCGCTGCCTCGCATTGGCGATGAAGCAAGTAGAGGAATCACCGTTGGCCCGGACGGCGGCGCCGGAGCAACGAGGAAGCTGTTCAGCGACAGTTTCGGAAGCGCTTCCGTGTAGATCAGAGGAACCAGCAACAGCACACCCACAATGGCGCCCTCTATCGTGAACGATGCCAGAGATGCCCATGCACTGGAACGCCGCAGCTTTAGACGTTTACCGCCGGAATCCAACAAGCTGTCCTCAAACATTGCGCTCTTCCTCCTTTTCAAAGATTCCAAAGAACACACGTCAGCGCCCTCTGCAGCGGACTGCAGACTCACAGCGCTCAGTCAACAACCTGATACGCTATCTGACACCCCGCCAACCTCATTTGTTCCCAGTGCGAGCAGAATGAATAACGAAAAAGCCCCGGATGTTCTCGGGGCTTCAATCTGCACGACTGTATATTGCTGGGTCAGGAAGTGCGGACACCCACTGCGTTCCGGGGTTCGATAGGCACCTCTTTCCGGCTGCTTGCGCTGCAGTACAGAGCATCAAGAATCCTCTGATTCTGCATACCATCCTCACCCGTTGCAGCAAATTGAATTCCCTGCTCGATTGCCGCTGAGAACGCATCCACCTGCCGTATATAGGCATCCTTGTTTGAGACCTCGAAGGTTCGCTTGCTGTCTGCCTTCGAAACCTCAATCGTCACCGGACGGTCCACATTCAACCCGGCCTCAGCGACAATGCCGCCCTCGGTTCCGAGCACATCGATGATGGTTCGGTAGGGCGCTCTAAATGACACGAAGCTACTTCCCAGCGCCCCCTGTGCGAACCGCAGAGAAAGCATCGCCGATGCCTCAACTGTCCCGGACTGCTCGTCATTCGTCGAGATCGACGAGCAACTGATTGGCTCATCCATCAGGATGTAACGCATTGCATCGATGCAGTGCACTCCCACATCAGCGGTTGGACCGCCTCCGGCAAGCACTGAGTCATACAGCCAACGCCGGGCAGATCCGAGACCCTGGAAGCTGAAATCAACCCGGATGCTGATGATCCGTCCAATCTCCTGGCTTTGCACCATCTCCCGAATCCGGATCACACTCTCGCAGAAACGGAAGCACTGCGCCACTCCGAAAACTACACCCTTCTTCCGCGCTGCTTCCAGCATCATCTTGGCTTCGCCCGCATTCATCGCGATCGGCTTTTCACAGAGCACATGCTTACCGTGTTCAATGGCCGTCAACACGTCTTCAAGATGAATTGAGTTCGGGCTGGCGACAAAGACCGCATCGACATCCGGACTTTCGCAAAGTTCGCGTGTGCTTGCATACGCGTGTTCAATGCCAAATTCTGCAGCGTCCTGTTGTGCCTGCGCAAAATTGCGACGTGATAACGCCACTACCTTCGAGTTCTGCGCGCCAGCAAAGCCGGGCATCAGGCGCTTTGCTGCATGTAGTCCAAATCCTGCAATTCCATAGCGGATCATATTGCCAAAAATCATAGACCAGCACGCGTCTGTGACAAACACTTTTCGTAGGCTCGGTCTTTTACTCCACCCGGTGCACTTGACCGCGATTCACAATTCCGGAGTTGTACAATACGCGTGATCCTCGATCACAAAACGAATTAGGTCTGAAGAACGGAATTACTCTATATGTCCAGACGTTTTGTCTTTTCTGTCGTTCTAGCCGTTATCTTGTCTTCATTGTCCTTCTCTCAGCCGTCACACCCTGCACCTCAACACCCATGGATGGACAAATCTCTTTCCCCAGACGCTCGAGCGCACTTGGTACTTCAGCAAATGACGCTCGATGAGAAGATCGCACTCCTCCATGGAACTGGCCACGAAGCCTTCGGTCCGATGCTCCCCGAAAGCAAGGATTCCAATGGCGGAGCAGGATATGTTGTCGGAATCCCGCGCCTCGGAATTCCTGGGATTCAGATGGCTGATGCCGCGTACGGTGTGACCCGGGGCGCTGGCAGCGGACGCTTTTCTACCGCGCTGCCCAGCAATATCGCGCTAGCCGCCTCCTGGAGCACCAAGGCTGCGGCCCAATACGGTGAACTCATTGGTCGCGAACTTCGCGCCCAAGGCTACAACATGGCACTCGGTGGCGGAGTGAACATTGCGCGGGAACTGCGCAATGGGCGCAACTTCGAATACGGTGGTGAAGACCCCGTTCTTGCCGGAACCATTGTGGGCGAGCAGGTAAAGTCGTTGCAGGCGCAGCACGTCATCGGCGACATCAAGCACTTCGCTGTGAACGATCAGGAAAGCGGCCGAGGCGCAGTGAACATAAATATCGACGAGCGCTCAATGCGCGAAACCGATCTCCTCGCCTTCCAGATCGCGCTCGAGCGCTCCAAGGCCGCCGCAGTCATGTGTTCCTACAATCGCGTAAACGGCGACTTCGCGTGCGAAAACCACCACTTGATCACCGACGTCTTGAAGCGCGACTGGGGATTCCAGGGCTTCGTCGTCTCCGACTGGTCTGCCACACACAGCGCAGAGAAAGCCTCCGCCGCTGGTCTTGATCAGGAACAGCCCCAGTACATCTACTTTGGAGACACACTCAAGCAGGCGGTTCTTGCTGGCACGGTCCCTCAAAGCGAGTTGGATGATCACGTGCTCCGCGTCCTTCGCGCTGAGTTCATCGCCGGCATTGTCGACGACCCAGTCGAGCACAGCGTCCCTGACGTGGAGGCCGGTCTCCGCACTGCCCAAAACATCGAAGAGCAAAGCATCGTTCTTCTGAAGAATGCTCATGGTCAACTTCCCTTGCGAGCGGACCGTTTACGCCACGTCGCAGTCATTGGTGGACATGCAGATGTAGGCATGATCTCGGGTGCTGGCTCGGCACAGGTTGATCCGCCTATGGGTAATGCGATCATGCCTCCGGGACAGGGCGGCCCTGGATGGATGAAGCAAATTTGGTTCCCCACCTCGCCAGTGAAGGCGCTTCGCGAGAAACTGCCTCACGCCGACGTATCGTTCGACCCAGGTACTGATCCCGAGAAGGCCGCCGCATCTGCGCGTGGGGCCGACGTTGCCATCGTCTTCGCCTATCAGTGGGCGAGCGAAGCTATGGACCAGCTCTCGCTCGATCTTCCGGGACGCCAGAACGAGCTGATTTCCAAGGTCGCTGCCGCCAATCCGAATACCATTGTCGTCCTTGAGACCGGATCTGCCGTCACCACGCCGTGGATCGATCAGGTTTCCGGTGTTGTGGAAGCTTGGTTCGGCGGCAGCAAGGGCGCTGATGCCGTTGCGAACGTGCTGCTCGGCAACGTGAACCCCAGCGGCAAGCTTCCGATCACTTTCCCGATAAGCGATGCCGATCTTCCCCACGATAAAGTCGTGCAACCGCCTGCGGAGTCGACCGAAGCCTTCTATGGCCCCAACGCCAGAACACAAAACGAAAAGGGTCTTCCGCCTTTCCAGGTTACGTACGACGAAGCCTTGAAAGTCGGCTACAAGTGGTATGACTCTAGCAATGTGAAGGTACGGTTCCCCTTCGGCTTTGGCTTGTCGTACACCACATTCCAATACAGCGGCCTGAAGCTTGAATCAAATGCCAATGGATGGACTGTTCGCTTCCGGCTCAGCAACACCGGCAAACTCGCTGGCGAAGAAGTCGCCGAAGTGTACGCCTCCCTTCCTGACACTACCGGTGAACCGCCGAAGCGGCTCGTAGCCTGGACAAAGGTTCTGTTACAGCCTGGCGAATCCCGCGAAGTTTCGGTTCAGGTAGATAAGTTCCTGCTCTCCATCTGGGACACCAACTCCGGAGCTTGGCGGTTGGTTCCGGGCGATTACCGTGTGTTGGTCGGAGGCTCCTCGGCCGATCTGCCCTTGCGTAGCTCCGTAAAGATGTAATCCCACTCGTACGAACAAGGGGCGGCACTTGGCCGCCCCTCTTTTCTTGCTCTAAGTGGACTTACTCTGTCTCGATCGACTTCTGCAGTTTCACGCTCCCTTTGAGTTCGATCTCTGCGCTCGAATGACCAATCAGCAGATCGAAATCGCCCGCTTCGGCGTGCCACTTCTTCGCCTGCACATCATAGTAGGCGAAGGAACGCGCATCCAGCGGAAGCGTTATCCTCTGGGTCTCACCGGGACGAAGTGATACTTTGGCGAATCCCTTCAGCTCCTTCTCCGGACGCGCCACCTTCGACTGCTTGTCGCCGACATACAGTTGCGCGACTTCCGCACCCGCCACGTTTCCCGTGTTTGTCACATCAAAGGACACTTCGAACAGCGATCCAGCTTTGCTCGCCGGCTTTACTTCAAGGTGATCGTACTTGAAGGTTGTGTACGATAGTCCGAACCCGAACGGGAATGCGGGAGCAACCTTGTTGTGCTCATACCCGCGATAGCCAACGAAGACTCCGTTCGCATAATTCACCTTGAGACTGCCAGACTCCGGATAGTAGCTGTCGTGTGCCGGGTTGTCTTCCCACTTGCGTTCGATGCTGATCGGCAATCGTCCCGAAGGATTCACATCGCCAAAGAGAATTTCCGCCAGCGCGGTCCCTCCCTCTTGCCCCGGATACCACGCCTGAACCAACGCAGGCACCCGATCGATGAACTTGATGACGTCCATTCCACCGCCCGAGGTCACCACGACCACAACGTTCTTATTCACCGTGGCGATCTCGCGAATCAGCTCCTCCTGCCCAAACGGCAGAGCAAACGTGCGATCGGCGCCTTCGCTCTCAGACTCCGGATCAAAGCCTACGGCAACAACCACAGCGTCTGACTTTGCCGCCACTTCCTTCGCCGCCGGATCGACCAGCGTCCCTTCACGAACAATGCCCATTCTCAACCGCGCGCGATCGAACTTCCGCGTACGGTACTGCTCAAGCACGATCTTGTGCGGCCCCGCGGACAGCGCAACTGTGGCCTGCCCAACGAGTGCATACGAGCCGCGCCAATTGTCGATCACGGCCTTATCGTCGACGAACAGGCGATATCCACCGCCCTCTCCTGGCCCTTGTACGAAGACGTAGTGATTGCCTTCGCGCCCAGGAATGTAAACTCCACTCCAGCGAAGAGAGAATCCCTTATTGCCAGCAACGCTCGCGGCATCGAACCCGAAATCTCGACCGAAGTGGGATTCCGTCCGAGTCGATACCGCCTTGCCGGACAACTCCGGGTTATCGAACACCTCAAGCTTCAGCCCGGGAGTGTTCCCGGTTTCATCCGTCCTGAAGTTGGTTCTTTCGGCCAGTTCGGTACGGGTTGGAATTCCACGCTGGAAGTACGTGGTCACATCGTCGCCCGCAACCTTCGCGACGCCCTGCAGAATGCTCACCGAGCCAAATGGTTCGACGCGAGCACTTCCACCACCCACTGGCACTGCCGGATAAGCATCCGGACCAATCACCGCGACCTTCTTGATCTGTTCACGTTTCAGCGGCAGTAGCGAGCCCTCATTCTTGAGCAGCACGATCGATTCCCGGGCCGCTTGCAGCGCCACCGCCCCTCCCTGCTCATTGAGACGTGGAACCGACAAATCAGTTTGATCGCGATCCAGCCAGCCAAACTCAATTGCCGTACGCAGAATCCGCCGCACCTTCTCATCGATGGTCGCTACGCTGACCGCTCCCTGCTGAATGGCAGGTTCAAGATTCTTGCGGTTCATCATCAGCCCAAACGGCATTTCGAGGTCGAGTCCACCGTTCGCAGCAGCCACCGCGTCATATGTTGCTGTCCAGTCGGACATCATGATGCCGCTGAATCCCCACTGCTTGCGCACCACAGTCGTGTTCAGGTACCCGTTCTGCGTCATGTGCTCGCCGTTCACGAGGTTGTAGGAATCCATGATGGCTCCCACCTTCGCCTCTTTCACGCCGGCTTCGAATGCAGGCAGGTAGATCTCGCGCATCGTGCGCTCGTCGATCTTCGCATCGACATTGTGACGGTCAAACTCCGAGCTGTTGGCCATGAAATGCTTGATCGTGGCGCTTACGCCCTGCGACTGCACGCCCTTGATATAGCCCACGGCCATTCGCGATGCCAGGAACGGATCTTCGCCGAAGTACTCGAAGTTCCTCCCATTCATCGGCGCCACATAGATGTTCACTGCCGGGCCCAACAGAAAGTGCACACCCTTCGCTCGCGAATCTCTGCCGAGTTCCGTTCCAACTCGGGTCGCCAGTGCAGGATTCCACGTCGCGGCCAATGCAATTCCACCAGCCATCGTCGTCGCTGGGCCGAAGTTACGAACACCAATTGGACCATCCGCCATCTTCAGTCGCGGTACACCCAATCGCGGAATTTCGCGGATGAAGAACCCGTCTGTTCCGCCAATGTAATCGATCTTTTCCTGCAAAGTCATCTGCTTCAGGATGGACTCGGCGCGGCTTGCCGCGTCAGTACTGTTGACCGATTGCGAAAAAGCGGATGAGGCGAACAGCGCGATGACCATAATCAAGGCACACATCGGCTGCGTTCGCGTCATGTGAACCATAGTTTCCTCCGATGAATAAACGCTAAGAGTTCGGCAAGTGCATTGCCATGACCGGCACGTGTCCGTCATGGCATTTAAGGTTTAGAAGTTTCAGCTCGCTCTCCAGTAATAAGCCGTTCCGTAGCGAAATTCAATCGCTTTAGTACGCACTTTTCTGATGAAAGCAGTCGCGCCACTCTGTATTGTAGAGTTGCACTGTTTACAACTCATTCATAGCGGCGTACGCCACCAGACGTGCGCAAGGATGGTTCGATGAATTGCCTGTTTCGTCGTGTTTCGGTTGTATTGGTAATGATCGGTTTGTGCTCGGCCCTTGCAGTCGCGGCACCGGCTCAGAAAACAAAAGTAGAGATTAAAGACGGCTGGTACTACATCAACGGCCATAAGTTCTTCGTCAATGCAATCGGATACGAACCCGGCGCCCGTCCCGGCGAAGATCCTTACAAGCAGCGAGTCTCCAACCTTCCCCAAATTCGCCAGGACCTCAAGAACATAAAGGCTGCGGGATTCAATGGCATTCGTACTTGGGCCGAAATGTCAGAGCCCGAGCTGCAACTCGTGCAGGAATCCGGACTGAAGATCGTCTTCGGACTCTGGTTGAAGCCTGACGAGGATTTCAGCGATCCCAAGGTCGTCGAGCGCGATCTCGCGCAGGTAAAGCAAACGCTTTCCTACACCAAGAAGTACGACTGCATCATCACCTACCTCATCATGAATGAGCCCATGCCCGCCGTTCTGCAAAAGGCGGGAGGACAGGCGACGGCCAACCTGTGGTCCAAGGTTCGTGACCTTATTCATCAGGAACACCCGGGCGTTCCCGTTACCATCTCCGGCAATTCGGCAATCACCGGATGGCTCGATCTGAACATCTTTGACACGTACGGTCACAACATGTACGACTACAACACCGAGGGCGCGAACTTCACCCACGGTTTCTCCAACACCAATCGTTACGTCTCTGAGATTAATGGCTCCAAGAAGCCTTCTCTCGTAACTGAGTTCGGACGCTCCGTTTCGCGTCAGGGTGCCGGAGCAGGCCAGTATGGTGGAAACACCCTCGAGGAGCAGGCGCGCGCGCTCACTCACGATTATCGCGATCTGCTTGATGCAGGTGCGACCGGGCTCTGCCCGTTCTACTACGCCGACGGATGGTGGAAGGGCGGCGACGCTTCCGTACACAACGACACCTCTGAAGAGTGGTTCGGTTTCTGGGGCTTCAAGGACGTCAATGACAAGGTCGGATACCCTCGTCCAGTCTGGTATGCGGTTCGCCAGTACAACGAAGCGCTGGTCTCCTCCCCGAAGAATCAGCAGTTCTATCTAAACGAAGTTCCAGTCGAAGCTTTCTTCCAGCCTGATGTAAAGAAGTTCCGCGTCATTTATCAGGACGGCGTTCTGCTCGAAGCGGCGCCGGACGCGAACGGCTACTATGCTGGAAAGCTCTCCTTCGCAGGACAGGACCTGAAGGATCGCGAACTCACATTCGAGAGCTACGATGCGCGCGGGAATCTACTCAAGGCCGAAACCATCATCGTCCTCACCGGAAAAGAGCCGATCCAGTGGCCGACCGTTGAAGTGCGCACCAGCGTTTCTGACCTTACCGGTGTGACAGACGTTCCCGTGGAACTCGTCGTGAAGAACGGCTCCGTCTTCACTCTCGGCAACGAAGTGCGCTACGTGTTCGCGCCTCACAAAGGCTGGGAAGGCGGCGAAACTCACCGTGCGAAAATCGATTCTGCCCAGAAAGAGCAGGCCGTGAAAGACAGCTACAAGCTTCCTTCCGAGGCTGTTCTGCTCGGATTGTATGCTGGAGCCGACATTCGTTACGGCAAGTTTACCAAGACCATCTACGATCAGAAGTACCTGTTCCGTGGAAATTGGGCCGACCCGATTAGAGCGAAATAGATTCCTCAAACCCACTGGTCTGATCATGTACTCGCGACATCAGACCAGTGGGAGCTTCCCCTCATCTTTCCCTCCCCGTTCTTCTCTTGCATCAAATCTCACGTGCGAGCACAGCGAAGCTCCAGACCTGACTATCTCCGCAATTCGCAGATTGCCGAACTGCTGGCGCTAGAGTCAGAAAACTCACAGCCTCCTTTGCAGCGTGCTTTGCGTACTGCGTCCCGATCCGCGATTCTCTGGCCGGAGGAGGCCAGTGACATAGCGCAACAAGGTGGTTCACTCACCGAACTCAAATCCATCGGGCCTTCCATTGAAAAGAGAATTCTGCGCTGGATCGAAAATCCTCCCGCGCTTACCGCGCCACCAGACATTCGCAGCGGCTTCAGAACGATGACTGAAGCCCGAGCAATCGTTCAGGAGAACCCGGATTGGTCGGCAAATCTCAAGGGCGATCTCCAGATGCACACGAACTGGAGCGACGGCGAAGGGACGATAGAAGACATGGCCTTAGCTGGCGCACAACGGAGCTACGAGTACATCTCCATCACCGATCATTCCAAGGGGCTGAAGATTGCCGGAGGAATCGATGAATCTCAGCTTCGACAGCAACGACAGGTTATCGAAGAGTTGAACGACTCCCTGCGTCAATCCAAGAGCAGCATTCAGCTCCTGCGCTCAATCGAGTTGAACATCAGCCCCACCGGCGAAGGCGACATGAGCGAAGATGCTCTCGATGAGCTCGACATCGTGCTTGGCTGCTTTCATTCTTCTCTTCGCACCAAGGCAGACCAGACCGAGCGCTACTTGGCAGCTTTACGAAATCCCAGCATTCAGATTCTTGGACACCCGCGTGGCCGGGTTTACAACTACCGTCTCGGTCTCACCGCCGACTGGTCCCGCGTCTTCGCACTTGCAGCCGAACTCGATAAAGCTGTTGAGATCGACGCCTATCCTGACCGTCAGGACCTCAGCCCCGACCTGCTTCTCCTCGCAAAAAAGGCCGGATGCCGAATCTCTCTCGGCACCGACTCCCACGGCCCCTCGCAACTTCGCTTCATGGACTTTGCATTGGCGTCGGCGATTGTTGCCGGCATAAGTAAGGACCGCATTCTCAACTTTATGTCGCGAAACAGTCTTGTAACGTGGGCACGAAGCGTGCGGAGCACCGCGAAACGAGCCGCATAGTTTTGTTTACTGCTCGTCTCACCCACACATCTGGCGCTCTCGAACACCAATTCATTTAGCATCTGGCCTTTGCGCGCATGCATCTTTCTTCGGCAAGGAGACAAAATGGGCCAGTTACTCAGATTTCTGCTGCACTCGCGCACTACTCCGCGAGTATTCGATCGCCGCACGCATGCGGCTCTTGATTACCTCACCACGGGATACTTCTTCTGCCTGGCTGGTTATTTCTGGGGAAACCACCGGCGCGCGGCAGCCACTGCATTGATAAACGCCTTCGCTGTAATGGGTGCCTCAATGTTTACGGACTATCCGGGAGCGCTCCGGCGCATCATCCCATTCGAGACACACGGCAAGATCGACGTTGCGCAAGCTTCAATGGCGTCGGGTCTTCCTATGCTCATGGGGTTCGGCGCTGATGCTGCCGCCACTCCCTTCCAGTTACAAGCCCTGAACGAAGTAGCCGTAATTTCGACGACGGACTGGGATGCTCCTGCTGAAAATCAACAGCAATGGCAACAAGCCAGCTAGTCCTGGGTTCAATACCAGTGAAGGAGACTGACCGTGTTCGGCAAGTTCAGAGCAGTTGTAGTTCTACTTTGCATTTCCACCTGCTTATGCTCAGCCCAGATCTATCGTCGTCATGACTTCAACCGCTTCAACTTCGGAGGTGGTGCCGGAGTTACCGTTCCAACCGAAAGAGCGGGCGACATTCTTAACACAGGCTGGAATCTCAACCTCCGGGGCGGTTACAACGTCCAGCCAAATGTCGCCCTCGATCTTGACTTCACCTACCAGCGATCTCGGCTTAACGATGCGACGTTGGCGTCTTTCGGCGAACCCGATGGCCACATGTCCACTTGGTCGCTAACGTTTAACCCCGTTGTGAAAATGGCGTCGCACCGCGAAGCAGTACAGCCGTACATAACTGCTGGGTTCGGCCTCTATAGCCGCAACCTGACGCTTACTGCCCCGGCGCTAACCACTGGATATGTGTGCGATCCATTCTTCGGATTCTGTTACCCCGCCACCGTTGGCGTAAATGAGACAGTGGCTTCCAACACCACTTACAAGGGTGGATGGAATGCCGGGGGAGGCTTCGACATTGGCGGCCGACGCCGTGGGCCGAAGTTCTTTGTGGAAGCTCGTTATCACCGCATGTTCACCAGCTTTGGACCCGACTTCACGCTCGTGCCAGTGACGGTCGGTGTGCATTTTTAGCGCAGTGAATAAAGGTAGGCCGAAATATCACGACTGTCTTGCTCGGAGACGCCCATCTCCGGCATAGCGGTCTTGGGATGAATCTGCGGCGGGTGCTGGATCCATTTTTCCAGGTTGTCCGGAGTGTTTTGCAATTGACCGGCAATGTACACCCGCCGCGACCAATGCGTCAGCGGAGGCCCCACCAACGCGTTCGCCCCTGCAATGCCTGGAATCGTGTGGCACGAGTAGCACCCATAATTTCGGATCTTCTCTTTGCCCAAATTTGGATTCCCTCCCGTCATCCGCCTCACCTCAGCCATGTAATCCGGCCGCGCCGGATCGCACGCTAGCACGCATAGCGCTGTCGAGACCAGCAGCATTGCGCCAGCCAGCCTAAACATATCGATCTCCGTTCGTGAGCTGCTCAGCTTCTGTATACAACACCCGCTGCTCCGAGTGCCGAATCCACGCGCTCATCAGCCAGAGGCCTAGGACAATGTAGATCACTCCTGCAGGCACCCACATGATGAGTCCGCCGAGTTGCTGATCCTCAATCGGACTCAGGTTGAAGGCTGCCGTCCGGCCCTCGTAAATCGGGTACCAGACTTGCCGCGCAAAGGTCATCAGAGCACCGAGAACACTCGTATGCAGTGCCGTAGTGAAGCAGTACACAACCGCGAGTCCATAACTGAAACGCCCTTGTCGGCCATGGAAGAGCGTCCACCAGAACAGCAGTGCCGTACACAAAAACGTCAGGTGCTGCAGCGAGTGTACCCATTCATGAACAATGCTCGCTTCGTACAACGAAGGGATGTGCCAGGCCCACAACGTTGCGCCATGCAGCAGCCAAGCAAAGAGCGGAGCCGTCATTGCTTCCCAAATCGCAGCCACTCTCGGCTGCTTCATCATCCTACCTGCTGCTGAGCGCCAATCTTGCGGCATCGCCCACATCATCCAGAGCAAAGGGTGCGACAGTACCAGCAGCGGAGCCGCAACAATCATCAGCAATTCATGCTGGCTCATGTGCACCGAGAACAATTCGCGGCCCAACTTATGCACTGGCGACACAAGCGCCACCACCAGCGTCAACCAACCCGCAACGAAATACATCACCTCCAGCTTTGACCACCCTGGCCGGTTTCGTCTCCGCGCCGCGCCGGCCACAAACGACCCAGCCGTAAGGAGCAGCGGAATCACCACTCCCGGCTCGAATGTCCACCAACTCGCGCCCGCCTCGCGTGCTTCTTCTGCCGTATGCGCATAGGCCTGCGCCGCAAGTGCAAGCAGCAGGATCACGGGACCGAGCTTTGTGATTGCATTCCTAGACATTAGTCGCACGGACTCAAGATGAAAGTTGGGACAGCATTTGCGATGATCACCACGGCAAACCACAGGTTCGAAAGAAGTCCAAACTGCGCGGTGAAATACGATCGATCTACGAGTGAATCTCCCTCGTCATTCGCGGATCGCAGGCGGCGATAGTCACCCCATGCCATGAGAGCCGCAGCCATTGTAATCAGCAGACACGCCGCGCTGATCACATGAAGTACGTAGTAGTGCCCTGTAGAACAAGCATGGTGAACGAGTGCATAGCGCACCGTCAGATCAAACCCAAATGCGACAGGGCCCACGAGTCCTCGTAACACTTGAGGTGCTGTTGACGCGCGAGAACTGTCCAATCCTTGAGACACTCATCCCTCCCTTACAGAAATCTTGGCGCGAGATAAATCACGGCCCAAATCGGAAGCCATGCGAAAACAACGAAGTACCAGTAATCGCTATTCTCGGAAGCGTCCATGTACCGCTTGCCGTCAATAGGCCCAGTGAAAAACAGAACCGTCAGCACCAGCGTGTCGAACCAATCTGTAACCAGATGAACCGTGTGCAGTCCGAGAATGGTCCACGTCACCGAGGCGTATGCATTCGCATCCCACTGACAGTTGAGGGCCCGAAACTCGAACACGCGCAGGATCATGTTGACGATGCCGATTGCCGTCATGATTAAAAGTCCTGTGCGCACTTTGCCCAAGTCCCCACTCTGAGCAACCTTCTTCGTCCATTGGTTAGGAACAATGCTGATCAAGAACAATGCGGTATTCAGCACTCCATACATCAGCGATGGTGGCTGCAGTCCCGGAGGCCAGTCGCTGGTACGAGTGCGCAGAAAGAAGTAGCTCACGACTACGAGGGCAAACATTGTGCCCTCGATTGCCATCATGCCAATCGTGCCCCACCAAATCAGGCTGCGCCCTCCAAACACCACAGTCGGGAGACCTGCCACATTCAGTGATCGACGAGTTTTCACCGCATTCTGCACTACCGGTTCTCCCAGACTTCCATCTTGCGTCGCCGTTCACTTTCTTTACGTTTTGGCCAGAACCATCCAGTGAGCGTGATCGCCAATGGAATCGCTCCATACGTGATTGCCCATGGCGTAAAGATGCTTCCAATGAACAACCCCGTGACCGCCAGTGAGGCCAGAAATGGCCATATGCTCGGCGAGGGAAACTCGGTCAGGTGCTCCGGGCTGGCATCGAGTGGTCTCGTGACCAACACTTCGCGAATGTCTTCGCGAACGCCCGTAACTACCGGTTGATCCGGAGGGTCCTCCCAAAGTGGTTCGCGCCCGCTGACACTCGGAAGATCCACAAAGTTGTACTTTGGTGGCGGCGATGTTGTCGCCCACTCCAGCGTTCCCGCTTGCCACGGATCGTTTCCTGCCAACTTCCCCATTCGGTAGCTCGCGAATGCATTTGCCGCGAATGCAACAACCGCCGCTCCCATCAGCATGGCCCCGATCGATTGAATTCCGTTCAGCCGTCCCCAGTGCATCTCGACCGGATAGGTGTAAACGCGCCGTGGCATCCCGTACAGTCCGAGGATGTGCATCGGGAAGAACGTCAGATTGAATCCCAGGAAGAATAGCCAGAAGTGCCACTTGCCGAGAGCGTCGCCCAACATGCGACCAGTGATCTTCGGGAACCAGTAATAGATCGCCCCAAACAGCGGAAACACCGCTCCGCCTATGAGCACATAATGGAAGTGCGCCACGACGAAGTACGTGTCATGCACCTGCCAATCTACCGGGACAGCAGCCAGCATCAGTCCTGTTAGTCCGCCAATCAGAAATACGAAAAAGTACCCCGCAACCCATAACATAGGAAGCTCGAACCGCAGATGTCCGCTCCACAACGTTGCGATCCAGCAGAAAAACTGAACTCCGGTTGGAACCACAATCATCAGGCTTGCCGCCGTGAAAAAGCTCTCGCTCATTTGCGGCAAACCTGTCGCAAACATGTGGTGAACCCAAACGCCAAATCCGATGAATCCGGTGGACACCGTGGCCAGCACCAGTGCCAGATAACCAAATGCTTTGCGCCTGGAAAACGCCACGATGATCGTGGATACAATCCCCGTACCGGGCAGGAAGATGATGTAAACCTCCGGGTGCCCAAAGAACCAGAACAGATGCTGATACAGCAGAGCATCTCCTCCCTCTGCAGGGTTAAAGAAATGCGTACCCACCAATCGATCCATGATAAGCATCGTGCTTGAGATCATGATCGACGGCATGGCGAAGATAACCATGAAGGCCGTTACCACCTGCGACCAGCAGAACAGAGGCAATCTGTTCAGCGACATCCCCGGCGCGCGCATCTTGAAAACCGTGACCACGACTTCCACCGCCACCGCTAGAGCCGAAAGTTCGGTGAACGTGATCATCTGCGCCCAGAAGTCCGCGCGCTTGCCGGGCGTGTATTCTGGTCCTGATAGCGGCACGTAGGCGAACCATCCCACATCCGGCCCCGTGTTCCAGAAGAACGCTACCCACAGCATGATTCCGCCAGCGACATAGATGTAGTAGCTGAACGCATTCAATCGCGGAAACGCGATTGCCCGTGCCCCAACCATCAGTGGCACAAGATAAACGCTAAGCGCCTCAAACATCATTGGCACGGCAAACAGAAACATCATCGTGCTGCCATGCATCGTGAAAAACTGGTTGTACTTGTCAGGTCCGAGGAAGTGATTATCGGGCAGTGCCAGTTGCGTGCGCATCAGCAGTGCGAGAATTCCGGCCAGAGCAAAGAACACAAATGCCGTCACAATAAATCGCTTACCGATCCTCTTGTGATCGACCGTGCAGAACCACCCAATGATTCCCGGCGGATCGCCCCATGTGCGCAGCAACCTCGTCTGGCGTGCCAGGTCTGCTCCGGTCGTAGTCATCACGGCCAATGTCTCGCTCCTACTTCAAACTGCTCAAGTACATCACCACCGCCTGCAAATCTTCTGACGGCAGCGGATTGGGCGGCACGCGCACGCCGGGTTTAATCGCCTGAGGATCGGCAATCCAACCTCCGAGCGATCCCGGAGTGTTCGGCAGTGTCGCCGCTCCTATGCTGATCCTGCTGCCTACATGAGTCAGGTCGGGTCCGACTCTCGAACCTGCCGACGTCCCGCGAATCGTGTGGCACATGACACAGGTACTGTTCAGAAACACGAACTGCCCACGTTTCAACATATCGCTATTAGGATCAGGCGCGGGCTTCTTCTGCTGCTCGAGCCATGCCTGAAACTTCGCAGGGCTTTCCGCCACGATGTAGAAGGCCATGTGCGCATGTTGATGTCCGCAGAACTCCGCACACTGTCCTCGATAAGTTCCCTCCTTGTCTGCTTGAAACCAGATCGCGTTGTCGTACCCCGGAATCAGATCGCGCTTGCCCTGAATGTTTGGCGCCCAGAAGCTATGAATCACATCACGCGAACTTGTCTCCAGCACGACCGGAACGCCCGTCGGAATATGAATTTCGTTGGCAGTCACTACCCATTGACTCGCGTCCGTGTTCGGATACTGCACCTCCCACCACCACTGGTGTCCGATCACTTGAATGCTCACAGGATTCTTCGATGTGAGCGAGTTCATATACTTCCCGGTCACGACCGAATAGCCCAGTACCGAAAACAAAATGACCACCGTGATGGTTGTGGCGGCAATTACCATGCGAACTCGCCGCTGCTCCAGCATCGGATCAAGATTCAGGTCGGGAGCGACTTGCATGCTCGTCCGCCGCTTCACTGCCGCCGACGCAAGAAAAGCGATGACCACCACGAACACCACGACAGTGATGCCGAAGATGAACCACCACAGGCTTTCGATGCGCCCTGACATCGGCCCAGCAGGTTTCAACATCGTCTGTTGATTCTGCTGCCCACCGCAACTCGCCAACATGCATAGCAGCGGCATCATCGTGGCGAGTGCGAATTGGGTGGGCCATTTCATTCTTCTCAACGTTGTTGTGGCTTCTGTCCCGGCGTAACGTTCTCGGGCTTCTTGAAATTCATTTCATCCGAACGCGAAGGCGCGACGGTCGGCGACAATTGCCCGCTCATCGAACGCACGTACGCAACAATTTCCCAGACTTGATACTCAGGAATCTTTCGTCGGAACGAAGGCATTCCATTCGGTCTACCCTCGACAATCGCGTCGTGAATGTTCTGTGGCTGCCCGCCGTAGATCCACTTCGCATCCATCAGCGGAGGTCCAATTCCGCCGCCCCCGTGCGCATGACATCCTGCGCAGTTGTAAGCCTCGAAGAGCTTCTGTCCCTCGGACACCGCGTAAGCGTTGTACTGATAAGGCCCAGGCCCGGCGTTCGCAGCCGATTCCGTCTCCCCCGGCTTCAATCCTGGCTGGCCACCGGGGTGCAGTGGACTCAACTCGACACCTTCGTCCGCGGCCGCTGCCGAACTCGGCTTCTGATGTAGATCGCGCCGCTCTCGCTCACAACTCGACATTGCCAGCGTCAGGAAGCACAGTGTCACGAGAGCCATACTCGATCGCATCACTCTGCTCCTTTCTCACGAGCACCATCGACAACAAGCGGCACTCCATAGCTGCGCAAGATGGCGTCGATCTTCGCCCTGTGTTTCTCCAGCGCCATGTTCAGCCGATCCCGGAGCGCCACATCGTTCTTCCTCACACCCATGCAAATTGAAAATGCGAATGGCAGCGACGGGCCATCTCTTTCCGGAGTCGGTCTGAGTGCCAGCTCCGTGTGATGCTCGCGCGCGTAGTACCCTGCCTGCGGCCCCCAAAGAATCGCCACATCGACCTTGCGTTTGAGCACCGCGTCAATGATCGAACTCACCGGAACTCCGGGCGTCTCGTATGCAACGATGTTGCCCACCATCCCACGCTGTCCCAGCGCTCTTCCCGGCGGTGCATATTCTTCGCTCACTACCTGCACAGCAATTTTCATTCTGCGCAGCGAGGCATCATCCAAAGTTTGCAAATGCAGATGTCGGTCGCGTCGCGTGACGAAGACATACGTTGAGCGGTAATAAGGTTCGGTCGTCATCACGCCTCGAAACTTCTCCGGCACACCAAGCAGCACATCGCACTGTTGCTTGTTCAGCACATCGCGAACGAAACCGCGCCCCAACCTCTGCCACACATACTCCACGTCGGCGTTCATGTCCCGAGCGATGAGTTCAGCAATGCGGTTCTCGTAACCTTGCTGCCTGCGGTTGGACGAAGGAAGACTCTCCGGGTCAGCACACACGCGCAATGTCGTCGCGCTCAGATCGGTCGCTATTACCAAGACGAACATGAGCGTCACCGTACTAAGGAAGCGAGAACACATAGAGCAAGCCTCCTTTGTTCGTGTATTGCGGCAATTCCTTCGACGCATTCGAAAATCCGAGTGCACCGCTGCTGTCGCGCGTATCCAGGCCACCCGAAACAACTGCTCCGGCCCAACCTCCTACGCCCGATAGCACCGCGACGTACTGCTTGCCATCCGGTCCCTTGTACGTTACTGGCTGGCCGATGATTCCCGAGCCAGTCTTGAACGCCCACAACTCTTGCCCTGTCATGGCGTCAACGGCCTTGAACCAGCCATCCATGGTGCCGAAGAACACCACATTTCCTGCCGTCGCCAGAGCTCCACTCCAGAACGGGAACTTGTCCTTCAGCACCCATACTGCTTTCGCATTTACCGGGTCCCAAGCTGTGAACTCACCCATGTGACCGCCCGGGCCCGCATAGAAACGAGCATTCATCCCCACATACGGCGTACCTGCGATGTAGTTCGCCTCTGTTTCTTCCACGTCCATGCAGAGGTTCTGGTGCGGTATATAAATCAACCCTGTCTTCGGCGAAAACGCTGACGGCTGCCAGTCTTTCGTACCCGGCGATGCCGGACAGATATTCCGCACCACACTTCCAACCCTCGGGTGCTTCTCTTCGGCATACTGCAGTTGTCCCGTGTTCAGATCCACGCCCTTGCTGCTATTCACATATCCGAAGGGAGTTGCTGACAACACTTGCCCATTCGTGCGATCCATCACATACACGTATCCATTGCGTTCTGGACGCACCAGCACCTTCCGCGTTTGTCCGTTCACCGGCAGGTCGAGCAGAATGTTTTCGTTGATCGAGTCGTAGTCGTGCAGGTCATGAGGTGATGTTTGATAGAACCAGATCGCCTCGCCTGTATCTGCATCGCGTGCGAAGATTCCCGAAGTCCAGTAATTGTCTCCCGGACGATCTTCCGCGTTCCATGGTCCGGGGTTCGCTGTCCCGTAGTAGATGAGGTTCAGTTCCGGATCGTAAGAGATCCATCCCCATGCTCCGCCTCCGCCCACTTTCCAAGCATCCGGAGGCCAGCTCTTCACACCAAGATCCTGTCCCTTGTACTGCGAATAGTACGGCTTGAATCGGGATCCAATCAGCACTTGCGAATCAGGCCCCGTCCCATACGCTCGCCATGCAATCTTCCCGCTCTTTTCGTCCACTGCCGCGAGCCATCCATGAATTCCAAACTCGCCGCCGCTATTACCGACCAGCACTTTACCCTTCACCACCAGGGGAGCCATCGTGATCGTTTCGCCCTGGTTGATGTCGGCCAACTTCGTCTTCCACACCTGCTGTCCCGAATTCGCGTCAACGGCTACTGCGTATCCATCCAGCGTGTTGTGAAAGATTTTCCCGTCATCATACGAAGCCCCGCGATTCACCCAATCGCAGCAAGCCTCACCCTTCGCCGCCGACGCCGTGCCCGGATCGTATTTCCACTTCATCGGAGCGCCCTGCTTTGTGAGGTCGAGTGCATAGAGCACGTTGGGCCACGGCGTCACGATGTACATCGTGTTGTTCACCACGAGAGGTGCGGCCTCTTCGCCACGGTCCGTTCCCGTGTTAAACGTCCACGCGACTTTTAGGCTCTTAACTGTTTGTGTGTTGATCTGGTCCAGGGTGCTATAGCGTGTGCTCGCATAGTCCTTTGCCGGACGCACCCACTGCCCATCGTCGCTGGCCATCTTGCCCCCGTAGGGCTGGGCCACGTAGCTACCTTGCGGAGCGGTTTGCGCCGAAGCGGGCTTGGAACTGCGACAGCTCGCTCCCACTAACAGCGCAGTCGCTGCGGTCAGCAAGCTAAGTATCTGAAACCCCCAACTCGGGTTGCGCATTCGTGCCTCTTGAACGTTCTTACTCGCGCACGTCGCCGAATCCTGACGTGGTTTCATTCAGACAGTTCAAGATGCTTGTGTTTTCAAGCGAGTTGTCGAGACGTACCGGCTTGACTCTGCCGGAGGTTCTATCCCCTAACCACTCTTTGCGAGTTCCAGCAAAGCTTCCAGGAATCTTTGTGTCGCTTTTCCGGGGTCTTCGTCAGGCATCACCAGCGGCTCTACATGGCGGCTGCGCAGTACGATCTCCTGCGCGGGATCAGGCTGTGGCATGAAGATGTAAGAACGCGGTCGTTTCTCCAGATGCTCTGAAGTCTTCCAAATCTCATGTAACCGAAACAACAAATATCGCATGTTCACGTCATGCAAGCTGTAGCCGATGAATAACAGCGGGCTGGCCAGGCTATCAGCCCTCAGCAGGATGTCGAGCGGCGTCTCGAAACTCATCCTTTCGAAGTAGCTGGTCTCCGTTAGCACCAGGGTCTCATCATCATCGAAATCCCCATGAAACTTAATGATTTTCGTGCAGTCGTCCGGAGGCTGCGCCAAATCCGCGATATTTGCAATTTTGCGAAATCGAATGTTCCTCTTCTCGTACGCAGCCTCTAGCCAGTG
Source organism: Koromonas humicola (assembly GCF_059726255.1). NCBI lineage: Bacteria > Pseudomonadati > Acidobacteriota > Terriglobia > Terriglobales > Koromonadaceae > Koromonas > Koromonas humicola. Next base: position 777,959 of record NZ_AP040873.1, on the reverse strand, counting down.
ATCGTAGTTGGTGGTGTAGATCTTCCTGAAGTTCAGATCCACAATCAGGTTGTGAACTGCCGACTGCGACACATCCAGCGACTCGGGATGCCACGTGCGATTCATCCAGTCGCGCAACTCTGCCATTCCCCCCTTGCATTGCACGTAAGCCTCGCTGAGAACCGGGTAGTCGCTCACCGCAAAATCCGTCCTACTCAGCTTCATCTCCTCGGCCACGTGATCAATTAGCTCGTCGAAACTCGGCAGCCCCAAGTTCTGCGATACTCCGCCCCCGGCAAAAAGGATGACTTCGCGTTTTCGGACCGCTTCTGCCAGCGGCGTCAGATGCTCGTGTGTTGTGCTCACCTTGCTACCTGCAAAAAGTAGAGGAGCGGCATCGCCGTCTTGCACGCCGCTCCTCGGAGTTCACTGCTGCACTGCTCACTGATGAACCGCTACCCACATATCTCTCGATCAGGCGACTTTCTCATCCTTCGGCTTGGCCATTTTTTCGTGCATGGCAGCCTTGACCTTGTCTGGGATTACATTCGCCATTGCGCCTTGCATCTTCGTCTTCCAGCTTGCCGAGTAGACGTGCTTCTCGCCCTTCATCATCGCTTCGAAGCCTTGCTTTGCGACGTCGTAAGGCTCGCTCTCCTTCTTTCCTTCCTGCCCCAGGTCCGTGTTCTGCATCCCCGCGCGGTCGAAGAATTCCGTGTCTGTCGCTCCTGGCTGCAGAGCTGTCACGGTCACGCCAGTCCCGTCCAGTTCCGCCCCGAGTGTCTTTGCAAACGACAGATCAAATGCTTTCGTGGCCGCGTACACTGCTTCGTAAGGCGCAACCATCTCACCTGCAATCGATGCGGTAGTCAGGATTCGTCCTTTGCCCCGCGCTACCATGTGCTGCACTACGTGCTTGGCTAGGTGCACTGTTCCTTCCACGTTCAGCCGGATCATGTTGATCTCGGCATCGAGATCGGTCTCCGCAAATTTCCCGCCAACTCCGACTCCAGCATTCAGTGCAGCCGCATCCAGAGGGCGTCCCAATTGCTGAACTTCGTTCCAGAACTGCATTACGCTGTCATACGTTGCCAGGTCCGCCTCCACTGGCGTTACCTGAACTCCATGTGACCTCAGTTCTTCAGCGGCAGCTTCGATGCGCCCTGCGTTCGAAACAATCACCAAATCGAAACCATTCTCGGCAAAAACCTTGGCCAGACTGAAGCCTATGCCGCTCGTCGCACCTGTCACTATCGCGAGTTGATTGCTCACCCTGTAGTCCCTCCATCGATTTGCAACTGTTGTCTGCACCGTCAGATGCATTTGGTCACTCAGGTGATAAAGGACAGGCAATCGACCACAGTTGCACCTCGTCGCACAGGCGAATCGACCAGTTCTATGCGGCCTTCCAGTGCATCGGGCGGCGCATCTGCTCGTCTGCAAATCGTTTCATGATCTCCACCTTGTCTTCCACCGATATGTGCAGAAACTCGCGTGCAACATATTCCATGAAGTCGTTTGTCGCTCCGCCCAGCGCCACTGCCGCTATTCGCACTCCGGGATCGAGTCCCGGCTTCGCCGACGCTCTCACAACTTCGGAAATGTAAGGCAACACTCCTCCCAAACCGGTTTGTTCTTCTCCCGAATGGAAGTAGTACGTAATTGGAAACTGAGTGAGATCGTTCCGCAGCGAAGACATACCTTCCACCAACCCCCAAAGGATCTGCTGCGCTTCCTACGAAGGAAGATCCATCATCGACAATCCAGTTTCTAACTCTGCGTTGTGCAGCAAAGTGAGCTGATGTGCAAACGTCCTTCGCCGCTCCAGAACCGGGTAGATGGAGAGCAGCCATGAAACTGCTGCCGTAAGCAGTCCGAATCCAAGTGTCGCCTCCACATCCAGCGCCAATTGGAACAGACGTGACTTGGTGCTGAAAGCAGTTCCAACCGTAATCAGTGCACCCCAGGAGAGCGTGACGGCGTCGAGAAAGTCGAGCTTGCGGGCAGGCACGCCGGGTTGGGTTACTAAGTCGGCTGTCATGTGTGGCGCGTAGATACACGCAAACCCAATCACCACCAGCAGCACCCACAAGATCATGATGCTGAGAATGGCGATGGGTCCTGTCAGCGTGAGCACCGGGGGACGTCGGGCAGCAGTGCGCCTCATCGCCATCCAGACCACACGCCCCACGAAGTGACTCGCAATTCCTCTTCCTGCCGGATGGAACAACGTTCCAAAGATGTCATACAGGGCAGAGCCTACACACACGAGCCCAACAATTGTCCACACGGGGGTCATGCATTTGAGAGTCCGCAACAGAGTTCGACTGTTGCTTCCGCACACAATGCATGCAACCACACACGCTTCGAATCTGTCGTACACATGAGCAGGAGCTTTCAAAGTCGCTCATGACTTACCAGGAAACGCTGTTCCCCATTTCGAGAGAGCCTGAAGGCTTTCTGTACGAGCCTGACTTCCTCAGCGAGCACGAAGAGCAGCACATTCTTGCCTCAATTCGCGAGCTTGAGTTTGAAGCGTTTCAGTTTCAAGGCTATGTCGCGAAGCGCCGCATTGTGGCCTACGGCTGGGATTACGACTTCACTTCTCGCAAAGCAAGCGTCACCGTGCCCATCCCCGAATTTCTGAATTCTCTGCGTTCACGTGCTGCACAGTTCATCGGACTCAGTTCGGAAGAAATCGCCGAAGCCGTCGTGACGGAGTATCCTCCCGGAGCTCCGATCGGCTGGCATCGAGACGTGCCCCAGTTCGAAACCATCGTAGGCATCTCTCTTCTAAGTAGCGTCCGCATGCGCTTCAAGCCCTACAAAGCCGAAGGCGACATCCTCTCAGCCTCCCTCGAACCGCGTTCTCTCTATGTCATCTCCGGCCCAGCTCGATGGAAATACCAGCACAGCATTCCGCCCGTGAAGAGCTTGCGATATTCCATCACCTTTCGCACTCTTCGCCGGGGCCTGCTCGACAAAGCTGGCTAGCCGTCCATGCAGGGTGGCATCACGCCTGAGCTGGAGTGTGTATACTCTTCAGCATTGTGCGACCGCATCTGGCGACACTTGTCGATGATTTTCGCCGCCACGGAAACCAGACCGCCGTTGTCGTGCACAGCGGAAATCGGCGCCGCGCCTCCACCTATGCGGATCTCGCATCTCTCGCCGAGCGTTTCGCCGCCGAGCTTCAACGACGAAACATCACTGTTGGCGAGCGTGTCGTACTTTGGGGACAAAATGGTCCTGAGTGGATCGGCACTTTTTTCGGATGCGTTCTGCGCGGAGTTCTTGTTGTCCCACTCGATGCTTCAGGCGGAACCGATTTTGCTCAACGCGTAATCGCCGAGACGAAACCCCGTCTCATTGTCGGCAGCAGTGCTCTTCTTGCGCACCTCTCCAGTGATGTTCCGCAACTCCAGTTTGAACAGCTCTCCACTGCTCTTGCCTCGGATCCGCCGAGCATCGATCTACACGAACCCACCCTCGGCCCAGATACTCCGCTGCAAATTCTCTTCACCTCCGGCACCACGTCCGAACCCAAGGGCGTCGTGCATACTCACCGCAACGTTCTCGCCAGCCTCGACCCGATCGAGCGCGAGATGCAGAAGTACCTCAAGTACGAACGCATCTTTCATCCTCTTCGCTTCCTCCACACGCTGCCTCTGAGCCATGTCTTCGGACAATTCATGGGCCTGTGGATTCCACCGCTGTTCGCCGCCGAAGTTCATTTCGAAAATCGCCTGCAAGCCCCACGGCTCCTCCAGCTCATTCACAATCACCGCATCTCAGTACTCGCATCTGTGCCTCGCGTTCTCGATCTTCTCAAGTCGCATCTCGAAGAACGTTTCCCCCACCTCGCCTCACGAACCGACGCGGTTCGCGGCCAGCGTGTATGGACCAAGTGGTGGCACTTCCGCGACGTGCATCGCGAGTTCGGATTTAAGTTTTGGGCCTTTGTCTGCGGCGGAGCGTCGCTCGCCTCGCCCGTTGAGCGTTTCTGGAACGACCTCGGCTTCGCACTCATCCAGGGATACGGCATGACCGAAACCGCCGCGCTGATCACGCTCAATCACCCGTTTCATGTTGGTCAGGGCACCATCGGCAAGCCTCTTCCCGGTCGCGAGGTTCGCATCTCGTCAGATGGTGAAGTCCAAGTCCGGGGCGAGATGGTTGCAAGCAGCCGATGGCAGAATGGACAGATTACAACCACCGCTGATTCGTGGCTCAGCACCGGAGACCTCGTCGAGCAAGATGATGCTGGACAGCTTCGTTTTCTCGGACGCAAAAGCGAAACCATCGTCACCGCCGCCGGACTCAACATCCACCCCGAAGATGTCGAAGCCGCTTTGAACCGCCAACCCGGTGTTGAGGCCTCCGCTGTCGTCCCACTCGAAACCCGTCGTGGCGTCGAACCTGTTTCTGTGCTCATCTTCCGAGGCGATCAGCAACACGCTCAGGCCGCTGTCGATGCTGCCAACCGAAGCCTCACCGATTACCAACGCGTACGCGACTGGAGACTGTGGCCGCATCTCGACTTCCCTCGCACAGGTACAGGCAAGATCCGCCGCCGACTCGTGACTCAATGGCTAGCAGCGCAAAAGAATATTTCCGCGACGCCTTCCTCAGAGTCAATCGATCCCCTTTCGCGCCTGCTCGCCACCATCACACGCTCCGAACCGAAGCACCTCGACGACGGCGTGCGCTTCGACCGCGACCTCCACCTCGACAGTCTCGCGCGTGTGCAACTACAAACCGAACTTGAAGAGCGCCTCGGCGTCGGCATCAGCGATGAGCAGTTCGAGCGCATCGCCACCATGGGCGACCTGCGCGAACACCTCGGCTTCAAGTCCGATCATCCCACTTCGCCTTCGGCGGACAGCGCACAACTTCTCTCGCACGAACATCCCCGCGAGCGCCAATTCGTTTACCCGAAATGGACATGGTCTCCGCTTGTCCACGCCGTTCGTGTCGCATTTCAGGAATGCATCATGCGTCCGCTGGTCTTGCTTCTCGCCGCTCCGCGCATCGAGAGCAGGCTACATTCGCTTGCGCGACCAGCGTTGCTCATTGCCAATCACGTGACGGCCTTCGATGCTGCACTGGTGCTCTACGCTCTTCCTGCTTCAATGCGTCGCCACGTCGCCATCGCCATGTCCGGCGAAATGCTCGATGACTGGCGACACGCGCGCAACCAGGGCAACTGGTTCCTTAATTTCATCGCCCCTTTTGAATACTGGCTTGTGACCACGTTATTCAATGTCTTCCCGCTACCAAAAGGCGTGGGATTCCGCCGCAGCTTCGTTCACGTTGGCGAAGCCATGGATCGCGGCTATCACGTACTGGTTTTTCCGGAAGGTCGTCGCTCGACTGATGGCGCGTTGCAGCCATTCCGCAGTGGCATAGGACTTCTTGCAGAGGAATCTGCCGCGAGCATTGTTCCGATTGCTTTGAAGGGATTAGGTGAACTCAAACAGCGCGGGCGCGGCTGGTTCCGTTCGCATTCTTTGGAGATTCGCGTCGGCGAACCGATCGCCCCTCAAGCTCATCTCTTGCCTGAGGAACTCTCCGTTCGCCTCCACGCCATTATTTCTTCGATGTTGCAGTAACTCAGCTACTGCAATATCTGATCGATGCAGCGCAACTCATCATCCGAGAACTTCAGATTGGCGAGTGCTGCGACATTCTGCTTCACCTGCTCCGGACGGCTCGCACCGATTAGCGCTGAAACCACTGTCGGCTTTCTCAGTACCCATGCCAGTGCAAGCTGCGCCAGAGACTGACCACGCTTCTGCGCCACATCGTCCAGCGCTCTCAGCTTTGCCAATTTGTCATCTGAGATATCGCTTGCATTCAAGAACACGCTCGCACTCGCCGCGCGCGAGTCCTGCGGAATCCCATGCAGGTAGCGATCCGTCAGCAGTCCTTGCGCCAGCGGTGTGAACGCTATGCACCCCGCACCCTCTGCATCTAGCAGCGACAACAACTCCGGCTCGACCCAACGATCGAACATTGAGTACCGCGCCTGATGAATCACGAACGGCGTCCGCAACTCACGCAACACTTTGATTGCGGCCTTCGACTGTTCTGCCGAATAGTTCGAGATTCCAACATACAACGCCTTGCCCGACCGCACGATCTGGTCCAGAGCCAACATTGTCTCTTCTACCGGAGTGTTCGGATCGGGCCGATGCGAATAGAAGATGTCCACATAATCGAGCCCGAGACGCTTCAGGCTCTGATCCAAACTTGCGATCAGATACTTGCGCGAGCCCCATTCGCCATACGGTCCTGCCCACATCCCATAACCGGCCTTTGAAGAGATGATCAATTCATCGCGATACCCTGCAAAATCTTCGCGCAGAATTCGTCCGCAATTCTCTTCTGCCGATCCCGGTGGCGGTCCGTAATTATTCGCCAGGTCAAAGTGCGTTATGCCAAGATCAAATGCCGTGTGCAGAATCGCGCGCGCGTTCTCCAGTCGGTCTACGCCGCCAAAGTTGTGCCAAAGCCCAAGGGAAATCGCCGGAAGCTGCAGCCCGCTACGGCCACAGCGCCGGTATGACATAGTTGCGTATCGATCTTCGTGTGCTTGATACACGAATTCGCCTCTCATTACCGAAAGTAGTGGTGCGTCCACGTTAACAAAACTGGAGAGAGTAGCTCAATCTCCTTATTTCGCCGGTGCCGGCTGAGGCGTGGCCTGCGGCGTCCCAAAGTTCACTTTCGGAGTCTGTCGTGATCCTTCGCTCGCCGCGAAATACGCATTGTTCGGCTGGAACCCGGCCCAGCCTGCAAACACGTTATGCGGAAAGACCTGAACGTACGTGTTGTAGTCCTGCAGTGTGTCGTTGTAGCGCTTGCGCTCCACGGCGATGCGATTTTCCGTGCCTGCTAACTCGTCCTGCAAGCGTAGGAAGTTCTCATTCGACTTCAACTGCGGATAGTTCTCCACCACCAGCAGCAATCGTCCCAACGCTCCGTCCAACTGCTGGTTCGCTGCAATTTTCTGCTGCGGAGATCCCGCCGAAAGCAGCGCAGAACGCGCTTTCGCGATATCGCCGAAGACCGTTTGCTCCTGCTGTGCGTAACCCTTTACGGTTTCAACCAGGTTCGGAATCAAGTCCGCGCGTCGCTGCAAAACAATGTCCACCTGCGACCATTGGCTCTTCACCGCCTCGTTCTTCTGCACCAGCGTGTTGCGCACGCCCACATACTGTCCAAACGCAAGGAACGCAATCAGAAGCACCACAACCACGACAATCAAAACGTTCTTCATAAGTTCTCCTGAGCAACTGATTACAACACGAGATTACGAGCGAGGCGGACGTGCGCCCTCCAGCGCTTTGTCCACGGCTGCTGCGACCTGCTCAACAACGTCCAGATACTTTGCGAAAAGCTCATTCACATCCAGCTTCTTCGGATCCAGCTTGTGCGCTCTCACGTCAAGCACTTGCTGCACGGCCTTCGCGTCGAACTTAAGTACACTTGCTATCGCTTCCACTGTTTCACTCTTGGATGTCGGAGCAGTCTGCCCCAGCGCGATCAGAGCGTGCCTGAACAGCGTGACGAAGGAGGAGACTGAGCGCACCAGCAGTTCCCAGAGCCGCCGAGAATCATCTGAGTTCAGCAGGAACTGTTGTCTCAGCAACAGCAGCTTCTCTCGCAACTCATACTCGACTTGCACCCGATGCAGATCCATAGGAATCTGCAATGCCTCCAGCACGTCTTCGCCATGCAGCACCCGGTGATGTCGCTTCATGTCCAGCAGTTCGATGGCAAAAACATCCTGTGATGAGTTCATCTCTCTGCGCGTCATAAACAGCGGAGCAACCTGCTTCTGCCCTTGCCACCAGCGCACAACGGGAGCCAGTGCCTTCAGCTTCGCCAGCGATCCATCTGCCAGCACACAAAACAGGTTCACGTTTGAAAACTCAGGCTGAAAATCTCCAGCCACAGCCGAACCAAACAAAATCACGCTCTCGAGGTTCGTCCCGGCTGCCTCTCGCATTCGCTTTACGAATTCTTGAATCTTGTCTTCCGGAATCATCGCGCCTCACTCCTTACCAACTGCTGCTCGCTCCGCCACCACCGGAACTGCCGCCTCCAAAGCCGCCGAATCCGCCTCCGCCCCCGCCTCCAAAACCACCGCCGCCAAAGCCGCCACCACCACCATACCCGCCGCCTCCGCGGCCCCCAAACATATTCGAAAGAAACAGCCAGAACAGCAAGTTGCGCAGCGGGGTAAGCAAAACAACCGCAATGATGAAGATGATCAGAATGATGCCGCCCACCGAGATCTGCCCACCATCCTCCCCGCGATCCCTTACGACTGGCATGGGAGGAACGTTCGAAAGCGTCACGCCAGCATCCTGCGCAATCACCGCCGACACGCGATTGGTTACCAGCAGCAGTGCTGCGCTGTAATCGCCGCCCCGCAGAATTGGAATTGCTTCACGCTGAAACCCGCCAACCTTGCCATCCGGCAAAATCGGCTCCAGACCATATCCCACTTCAACGCGCGCTCGATGATCCTTGATCGCATACAGGATCAGAACTCCACGATTTGAAGATTTGCCCCCGATACCCCATTGCTTGAACAGATCAACTGCATAGCTTTCTACGTCGCTTCCATCCAGTGTGTTGACCGTCACCACTGCAATCTGCGCATGCGCCTTCTGGTCCACCTGCAGGCAGATCTGCTCCATCTGGGCCTTGGTATTCGGCTGCAGCACATTCGCAAAGTCGTTGACGTACCCGGTCGGACGTAGCTGTGAAATGGGTTCAGCATTTACCGCAATTGCCAGCAGCAGGACCAACCACTGCAAGATGCCGAATCTAACGATGGATTTCATCGCTGCCGATTGTACAGCACGCTTGTAAAACCCTCCTGCAAGCGAGTGATCCCATAGCACTCCTATTCAGGTCCGATAAAGGAATCCCATGCGCCTCCCACCACTTCTCCATCGCAAGTCTCTGGGGAAAATTGTTTGTTTTTGGCGTACTATTCCTCTGATTCCGCGACGTACTGAAATCGTCTTCGACTCGAGAGAGCCGGGGAAAAGCGTGAAAGGAAACGTCATTTTATGATGAAGATGTTGCAAAGCATTCTGTGCTTACTGCTCATCGCATCTCCCCTTGGGGCCCAGTCAGTGAAGAAGCCCACTACCGGCATGCCGCCACTCATCGACCGCGAACTCATATTCGGCGATCCAGAAATCGCTGGCGAACACCTCTCGCCCGACGGTCATTACGTCGCATTCCTCAAGCCTTGGAAGAATACTCGCAACATCTACGTCAAAGCCGTGAGCGAACCGTTCAGCGCCGCTCGCCTGCTGACAACAGAAACCAAGCGCCCTGTCGCTGGATATTTCTGGACGCGTGACAGCAAGTACATCCTCTACGCCAAGGACAATGATGGCGACGAAAATTACAACGTGTACGCCGTCGATCCCGCCGCGAAACCGGCACCCGGCGCAGAGGCTCCGATCTCGCGCGATCTCACCGGCCTTAAGGGTGTTCGTGTCGCACTTTACGAACTTCCCAAAACCGATCCCGACACCGTTTACATCGGCCTCAATGATCGCGACAAAGCTTGGCACGATCTTTACAAACTCAAAATCTCCACTGGCGAGAAGTCGCTGATTCGCAAGAACACGGAACGTATCACCGGATGGAACTTTGACCTCAAAGGCCAACTCCGCCTTGCCACCCGCAGTGCGGAAAACGGCGACACCGAAATTCTGCGTGTTGATCCCGACAAGTTCACCAAGATTTACTCCTGTTCAGTCTTCGAATCCTGTGGCCCGGTCCGTTTTCAGGCCGGAAATGACCGCGTTTACATCGAGACGAACAAGGGTGCCGAACTTAATTTCACCGCACTAGCGCTTCTGGACCCGAACAGCGGCAACATCGAGATACTTCGATCTGATCCAAAGCATGAAGTGGACTTCGGCGCCGTAATCTTCTCCGAGGTCACCGATAAGCTGGCGGGTTATTCCTTCTATCGCGATCGCGAGGAATACCACTTCGAGGACGCAAGTTTCGCCAAGGATTACGAGTGGGTCAGCAAGCAGCTTTCACGCTACCAAGCCACCTTGGGCGACCGCTCGCTCGACGAACGTTTTTGGATTGTCGTGGCGAACAGCGACACCGAGCCCGGCGCAATCTACCTCTTCGACCGGCAAAAGAAGACTTTGACGCTGCAGTACAAGGGTCGTGAGCGTCTGCCCCGCGAATCATTGGCCGAGATGAAGCCCATCAAGTACAAGTCCTCCGACGGCCTCGAAATTCCCGCTTACCTCACTCTGCCCAAGGGCGTACCCGGCAAGAACCTGCCAGCTCTCATCGTTCCGCACGGCGGCCCATGGGGACGCGACACCTGGGGCTACAACCCCATCGCGCAGTTCTTTGCCAATCGTGGCTACGCCGTCCTCATGCCAAACTTCCGCGGTTCCACGGGGTATGGCAAGAAGTTCCTCGACGCTGGCAACAAGGAGTGGGGACGCAAGATGCAGGATGACGTGACCTGGGGCGCGAAATACCTTGTCGCTCAGGGCATCGCCGATCCCAAGCGCCTCGGCATTCTCGGCGGCTCCTACGGAGGCTACGCCACGCTCGCCGGTGTGACGTTTACTCCCGATCTCTACGCCGCTGCCGTCGATATCGTTGGCCCCTCGAACCTCATCACCCTGCTCGACTCGATTCCGCCCTACTGGGAGCCGATCCGCAAGCTGTTCTACGAACGCATGGGAGATCCGAATACACCGGAAGGCAAAGCAATGCTCACCGAGCGTTCGCCTCTGACCTCCGCCAATAAGATCACCACACCGCTGCTTGTCGTTCAGGGCGCGAATGATCCTCGCGTCAATCGCCGCGAAGCCGAACAGATCGTCATCGCACTCCGCGATCGCGGCTTCCCAGTAGAGTACCTGCTCGCGCCCGATGAAGGTCACGGCTTCGCTCGTCCAGTAAACAACATGGCGATGTTCATGGCCTCCGAGAAGTTCCTCGCCTTGCATCTCGGTGGACGCTATCAGGCCGACGGCACACCCGAGGTCACGGCGCGCCTCAAGGAAATTACCGTCGATCCCAAGACGGTCGTACTCGCCCCAAAGGTTGATGCCAGCAAGATTGGCACGCCAAAGCCCGCAACCGACCTGCAACCCGGAGCCTACAAGTACCAGGCCAGCCTCGACGCCGGCGGTCAGCACCTTGCGTTGAAACTCTCCACCACCATCGCGGAAGAAAATGGTGCATGGACCGTCACTGACGTCATGGACACGCCACAGGGATCCGCCACCGATGTAGCCTCCCTCGAAAAGGGAACGCTCATCGTTCGCAAGCGCAGCGTCAAGCAGGGTCCAGTCGCAATCGATCTGGATTTCAAAGATGACAAAGCCACTGGCAAAATGAGCTTCAACGGTCAGGAGCGTCCCGTCGCCGCTGATCTCGGAGGCTCTCTCTTCGCCGATGCCGCCGGCTCGTCGCAGGTGATCGCCTGCCTTCCCCTTGCCGACAACTACAGCACCACTTTCCGCAACTTCGACGTCCAGCGGCAAAAGGTCAAGCTCGTCCAGCTAAAAGTTGCGGGCAGTGAGCAGATCGTCGTTCCGGCCGGGACCTTCGATTCCTTCCGCGTCGAACTCTCTTCTGCAGACGGCGGAGCCGACAAAGAAACCCTCTGGGTCGCAAAGGACACGCACAAAGTTGTGAAGCGCAGCGCTGTCCTCGCTTCTGCCGGAGGCGCGACAATCACGCAGGAACTTCTGCAATAGCAACCTGCATATGTATCCAAAAGCCGCGCCCTCGGACGCGGCTTTCATTTGCTCGCAGCTTCAGTGTGTATCGACAACCTGCACCATTGTGTTCGGATAATAGTGCGCGAGAATCGCCCTGTAGTCTTTTCCTTCGCGCGCCATTGTTGCCGCCCCGCGCTGGCACAATCCAATTCCATGCCCGCGCCCCACTCCGCTCAATACTGCGCCATGCTCGCCCTGTGCTTTGCTGAAATTACTACTCGGCACCGAGTTCCACCCCATTTTCCGCGCCGCTTTGATGCGCGCCCCTTCGTTGCCTGCGACCAGCGTGTCGGCGGCTTTACCACTGATCGCTGAGGACCACTTCTCCGGCGACCTCCGGCAATATGCACACTCCACCGCGAAATACGGATAGTCCCTCACCGGAGCATTCAGATCCGCCAGCGAGTGCGTTCGTCCTCCGCAACTTGCCGAATACATCGCCGCAAACGACTGTCCTCTCCACGCCAGCACCTGCCCCGTTGTCTCGCGAGTGGCAATCGCCACTCGGCTATTCTCCGCCGGAGGCTGTCGCAAGAACTGACAATGCGTCGTGTCGCAGAACTCCGCATTTGCATGTCGCGGCCCGCCTTTGAGCAAATACGAGCGCGACACAACGGCCTGCGCCTTCAATGCCTCCATTGGCGTATCCGCTGGCAGTTCCGCAGCCACCACCGACGCCACCGCCGTTTCCAAATCAATTTCGACGGTCGCCAGTAGCTCACCTCCAGCCGCCATGATCGACAGCTTTCCCCGATACCGCCTCTGCAACTTCCCCGGCACAGCAAAAACGAACTCCGACTCGCCGCCATCTCGAGCGCTGAAGATCAGTTCCCTGCTCGCAACTTTCATCCGAGCCCACTGCAACACGACGCGATTTCCCTCTAAGCTCAAGAGGCCTTGTTCTTGTGCATCTCCGCCTAATGACATTTGTTTTCCGTCAGCACTCACCGTTAGCGGTAACATTGGTAGCGATTCAACCACAAGCTGTTTCGGATGAAACAACCCGAGCACTCCAACGCGTACCCGGTGCTCCGCTGATGCCGATGCGAATACCGCGAGCAAAAACGCCAGCACTGCGGCCCGCCTTTTCAATTCGCGCCCTCCAACTCCCTTAGCATCTTCCCCGCCAGCGTTGCAGTCTGCGCTCCTGTCGTCCCATGCTCCCGAACCAACATCACATATCGCGGCATCTCCGCAGGCCACGCGACCACTACAAACCCGTCACCCGGCGCGTGATGTCGGACATGAATGCATTGAGTCGTGCCAGTCTTTGCCAGCAATCGCTGCCGTTGCCGCCCCAATCCCGCCGCCGTTCCTTCCTGCGCCGACAGCGCCATTCCATCCACGATCTCGCGAATCCCCGGCTGTGATCTTCTGCGCAGCAGCATTGCATAGGCCCGCAACAACGCGTCCGGAGACTCACGCCACACGCCAAACTCACCCGCCATTGCTTCCGGCGAAGCATTCACGCCAGGCCCGTTCAGCCCATAACGCCGCGCAACTGAAGTTACCTGAGCGCCCCCGGTGCGCCTCGCCATCTCCACAAAGTACGCATTGCACGAGAACGCAACCGCCCCAGCCAATTGCAAACTGCCGTGAGCCTTCGGCAACCAGCAGCTCTTTCCTCCCTCACACACGTAACGCGGAAACCCATATCCATGACTTTCCGCATACGCCAGCGCGGTAAAGGGTTTCAACAGAGATCCAACCGGAACAGCCTCCTCCCCTCCAACCCAATGCTTCGCCAACGTGCGGTTCTCTCGCACATCGAGCAGAATGTACGAAACATCTGACGAAGAGAATTCAGTTGCGAGTCGCCTCGAGATCGTTTGCGATGACATCTCCTCTGTCGCTGCCGCATGCGAATCGCTCCCAGCAATCAGTGCCGCTGCCGTCACCACGCCTACCGCAAGTCGCCACCTTGTCATCGCGCCCGTTCGTAACGCACGCTCTGCGTTTCCACCGTGCCATTGCGCCGTGCCACCACTGTCTCCGACTTCACTCCTTCGAGGGTCCTGCTCAGGCTTCCAATGTTTTCCGAGAAGAACTGCGGAGTCCGATAGTTTCCCCACACGTTCCGATTGGGTCTGTCCACCACGGATGTAAGACGCGCAAAATTCTGCCGCTCCCGGCTGTGATCGAATCCTGCAAAGTAGATCGCGGGTTCGACGGTCGCTGATTGCGACACACGCCCAAGCACCGTTGCCAGCGCCGCGCCATCATTGCTGACGAAGAGTTCCTTACCCCGCACAGCCACGCCGATCTTTGCCAGCCCATCCAACTCGGAATATCCCTGAGCGGCCTTCTTCCACTCCACTCCCAGACTCGACGCTGTCAATCCTGGCGAAACGGTGCGCTGAAACACCTCCAAAACCGACTTCTCGTTCCAGTCATTTGCCGCCCTCAGCACCACCGTTGAGTGCAGTCGCACAAACACCCCGTCCTGCGCAGCTTCTGAATCGTGTATCTCCAGCGCAGCCTGCACGTTCGTCTGCTTCATCAATTCCTTCATCGAATCATCGCCCGCAGTTCCATGCGTTTTCTGATCCGCAGCAGGAGACACATCGATCCGCACATCCAAATTCGACGCACTCCCCGGCCCCTGATCTCCACTTGAAACCACCGGCGCAATCTTCGAAACTGGAGCAGGCCCGAGCCTCGGAGTTAGCACCTTCTCCTCGACCAGCGCCACCGATTCCTCCACGGAAGGCGCTGCCCATGCGCGATAGAATCCCGTACCCAGCGGAACGAGTCGCATTAGTTGCGCAGTTTGCAAAGCGCTGTCCCCAGCCGCAGCAGCATCTTGCGCGTTCTTCATCAGCAACACTCGTTCCTCGCGATACTCTCCCGCCGACCGGAATAGGTCGCTCACCGAAGACTCATACTGCCGCAACTCCGTGATGTTTTGTTGCACCCAGTATGTCCGGAACTGCGGAGTGCGCGTCACCTCTGCCAAATGCACGACCAGTCGCAAATCTCCCGCATTCTTGGCCGCCTTTATCGCATCCACGAACCACCCCTGCTCGCCCAGCGCAGCTTGCTTCTTACCCGCCAGCAACGTCAGCGCTCCCGCAACCAGATCCTCTCTCGTGCCAAGGATCATGTAGTCACCATCAATTGCGAAGGCCGCCACACGCTCCGATTTCGCATCCGTGCGCACGTAGAACTTGCGTCCCTCCACCTCGCGCGCCTCAAACTTTCCTCTCTGCTGCCATATTCCCGACTTCGCTGCACTGTCGCCCGCAATTCGAGTGATGTAGAGAATCTCGAGCTTGCCAATGTCATACACCGCGAGTGCACTCTGGCCGCCTGCAACATCGCCAAGGAACGACATATCTGGCTTCAGACCTGCCGCCTCCGCAAACTCCGACTGTGCATCATGCAGTCGCAGAAACAGCCGAGAGCGGCTGAACACCTCATAGTTATCGGTTGTAACCCACGCCTTCTTCTCCGGAGACGCGTTCCACTCCCGCAGCATCGAGCCAAAGTCCTTCGCCTCCACAAACAGTACCGCATTCTGCGGCATCAGGCTGGCCAGCGACCTCTCCGGCCCACGCGCAACATCCTGATACATCGCCCACCCCGCAACCACCAACACTCCCGTGATGATTACAGCCGCGATTCGCTTCATTGCGCGCGCCCTCCCTTTCCACTCGCGGCAGGCGGCACCTTCGTGACCGCCACCAACCTCGCGTGCACCATGTGCTCTTGCTCAAGCTGCTTGTGAATCGTTGGCATGCGACGCAGGTTTGTCTTGTTTCTGTCTATCGCGGCTCGCACCGACTTCATCTGCCTTACGGCTTCAGCTTTTGTGCTCGCCACTGTCTTGTAGTTCAGTGCCATGCGGTAATAGCGAAGTGAGTTCTCGAGCGCATTCACATTGGCATACGATTTCGCAACTGCCAGAATGATCCCCACCCGTTCGTAGTCTTTCTGTGCGGCCTCCACATCATCCGCCATAACAGCAGCGGATGCATTCGTATCCTCCGCCTCAGCCTCGTCGTCTTCTCCGCTCCCCGAGTATCGATTGTTGTAGTTTGCGGAGACTCCATCCATGAACCTGCCTCGAAGCACCAGCTCAATGCTCGCAAGCGCCAACCGATCCCGCTTCATCGCCGCGAGCACCTTGAACAACTCCACATGCACGGCATTGTTGCCCGGCTCATCCGATACCGCATTCAAAAGCAATCTCGCTGACATCGCCGCATCTCCCGCATGCTTCGCGGCTGCCATGCGCGCCGTTGTGAAGTACGGCTTGTCAGCCTCGCCCGAGGCCCGAGCCATATAGTTCAGTTCCGCGCTTCCGAGTTCCGCCGTGCTTCCCTTCAACACCGCAGCCGCCGAAAGCCTGTTCGCGTATTCCGCCTCAGGATCGCGCGCCAATGCGGCCGCTCGCGCCTGCGCCCCGACCACGTCCTGTCCAGCCGCAATCTGCTCCTGCGCCAACTCTAGTTGCGCATTTCGATCCCAGGGCTTTGCTCTCACCAATTGCGACAGGAACTCAATTGCCTCAGCATGCCTTCCATTCTTCGCCAGCAACGTCGCCGAGGGCTCCAGGTTGTCGAATGGCTGCCCCACGACCAGAGTGAGCCTGCGCAACACATCCATCGCGCCCGCATCATCTCCATCCTGCAATCGGATCTCAGCCAGCCCCAGCATATTTGCTGAATTCAATTCATGCCGAGCAATCTCTTGCTCAAACACAAACTCCAACAGTTTGCGTGCTGCCTTTCGCTGCCCCAATCCTTGCAACGAAATCGCCACATCCCGCAATTTCTCTGCCTGCGGAGCCTTCTCCGGATCTGCGCGATAGTGCTCCACGATGGAATCGAATTGCCCATTTGCCAGTGCGATCCAATATCTCACCTGAAGCTCTGTCGCGTTCGGATCCTGTTCCGCAGGTAATGCTGACGCCGCTTGTCCGAATTCCTTCCTCTCAACGAGATGCAACGCGTACTTGTCTTGCCACGACCTCAGGTTCTCCTGCGCGTACTCACGCGACATCGCTTCTGAATTGCTCGACAGTCCATCACGTAATCGCGCAATCATCTGTTCGTACATCGGGCTCTTCTGGTTCTCCAGAATCCACGTGGCGCCGATCAGCAGTTGCAGCATTCCATGCGGCTCAGGCGAGATCGACGCCAGTTCCAACATGAAGTTCACACCTGCTTGCGGCTCTCCCATTGCGACATACGCCGAACGCAGCATCCCATCCGCCTGGTACGTTCCGTTTTGTCGCACATAGTCGCGCAACACCGCCTCCCACTGCGGACGCAACTCGCCCACTACGTGCCGATTTCCGATGTGATTCATCGTATAGTTAAATGTCGGCCAAAAATCCGGAGGCACCACGCGTTGATGCACCTGTGCGTCCAACAACTCCAGCGCGGCCTTCCACTCCGCAACGGCGTCTGCGCGTTTCTGCTGACGCCAATACAGCACAGCTATGCGGTCATGCATATCGGCCCGCGACGGTGCCAGCTCCAGCGTCCGCCTATAGTCCTCCACCGCTCGATCCAGCTTGCCCGCGTTCGCGTAATACTCCGCAATCGCGATATATCCCGATGCACTCGCAGGAGACTGTTCCAGTTGCGCCGGAAGAAACTCCTCTGGATCACCCATGCGAGTCACGCCTAGCCACTCGCCATACCGCGCGCCGTAATAGAACCACGGATTGCCCGCCATCTGCCGCGAGCGATCAACTGGTTTCCCAAGGCGCTCGCCAATCGTGCCATCGCCCAGCGCATCGCGGAATGCCACATCAATCGCCGAATTATGATCCGCAAAGTACAGCCCTGTCAGTCCTGCATACGCTTTGCCCCACACCGGATCCAGCGACCTTGCCCGTATCGCAAGAGCTTCCTGCGCCTGTGCCGCCGAGCCATGTGCAATCAAGTACTGGCATAGCGCGTCGCCCAATCCTGCCCGAGTGCTTCCAGCCATCTGCACCAACTCCTGCGGGTTCCGCTGCAATAGCAGTTCGAAATAGTTCTGCTGCACCGCACCTCCGGATTGAACCGCTATATCGCGCAGGACCCTGAACTCCGCATCCGTCAGTGCGCCCGAGCGATACACACTAGCCGCCTCCTGCAACACGCCAATCCGGCCTGTCTGCGGCGATAAGCGTTGTGCATACTCCTCCAGAGCCGACCCGAGTTCCTCCCACCGCATCCTTCGCGATTGCAAGTCAACGAGTTCAGGCTTGTACACGCCTCCATTCGTGGAGCCAATCATCAACTTTCGCAACCAGCGTGCCTGCAAATCCGACAGCCCTGCCGCTTTCGCTAGAGGCACGAATACACCCGCCACCTCCTGGTTCGAACTGCTGGCCGCATTCTTCTCCAGCCACGCCGCAAACTGCAGCTTCTCTTCGGGAGTGAAGTACTTTCCCGCGGCCTGTCCCATCGCTTGCATAGAAGCCTGCATTCCCGCAAACGCCGTGGCGCGTCGCATCTCCAATTCACGATTGCGCCATTGCTGGTCCGTAACGGCCGCCATCACTCCATTCTTTTCGACCTGCTTCACCGTGACCGCCATCTGCGCCACAAGCGAATTCGCATCGGCCACGCCACGCTGTAATCGCGCATAAGCTGCATCCTGCTGGCGAAGCCTCGTCATGATCTCGACATACACCCGCGCGCCGTCGTGATTCTCCGAAACTGCAAGCAGGTCTCTGCCCGCCGTATCGACTCCCTTCTGCGCAAACTCCCGAGCCTGCTCCAGCATGCCCCAGCTTTCAAGTCGCTTCGCGGCCTCGTAGAAGTTCGAAGCCTTCTCCGGACGATTGTCGATGAGTGCTGTACGGAGTGCTGCAACGGCATCCGCCGTCTTCCCCTGTCGCGCACGCAACTCCGCAACTTTCTCCATCCATTTCGCGTCGTGATAATTCAGATCGAACAGTCTTTGGTACTCCGCTGCGGCCTCATCGAAACGCATCAACCGCTCCAGCAACTCCGCTCGCGACGTCCGCAGATCCACGCGGTCGGGACGAATGTTCATCGCGATCCCATACGCGTCAACGGCCGCCGGATAATCCTCCATCTGCGTTTCAATCTTTGCCAGCGCCATTGGCCAGCGATAATCCTTTGGCGACTGCTTCACAGCATTGCGGTAGTACGCTAGCAACTGCTCCTTGCGGCCATTTCGTTGCGCGTACAGCGCCGCTTCCGATAACAGCCCCTCATCTTCGGGATAGTGATTGATGATCTCGACATACTGATCTACCGCGCCCGCATAATCCTTCATTCGCGTGAGTGCCGGAATCAGTCCGCGACGCAGAGCTGCAATCTGCCGCGTGCGCACATCCTGCGTCAACGGCGTTTTGCGCAACATCTCGATCTTGTCGAGAGAGAACTGCTTCAGTCCCTGATCATCGTTCGCACGCGAATAGCTATCCGCCATCGCGGCCAGGTACCGCTCGTCATAAGGCGACTCGCCCAGCAATTGCGTCAGCACCCGACGCGCAACATCAAACTGCCCAGCTTCGTTCGCTTTCTGCGCCGCCTCCAACCTGAACTGCGTCCTCAACTCCGGATACGAGTCGTTTGCCGCTTGCAGCAGAACCTCTATCGCGCGTGCCTTCTCCTTGTTGTTCCAGTAGAAGTCCACAGTTGAACGCACCACGCCCAACACCTTCGAATTCTCTCGGTACAACGCCTCCACATTGCGCTGCGCCTGCGCTACATCCTTCTTCGCTTCGTAGAAGCGAACCAACGAATACCTCAATTCCAACTTGCGCACAGGATCAGTCGTGACGGCAGCCTGTTTTTCCAGCACCTTCTCCTGCACCGACTCCAGTGATCGCTGCTTCGCCGTTTCTTCCAGCCACTCCAGAAGCTCAAGCGAGTCTGTCCGCTCGCCAATCGATGCCAGCAATAACCCAACGTCCTTCTGGCGATTCTGCGCATCCAGCACCGCCATCCGCAGTTTCAGCGCATCAATACTCAGAGCGCTGCCTTCAGCCAGTTGCGCCGTCGCTCGATCCGTTTCATCTCTCAACGCTTTTCTTCTTGCCAAGTCGAGTAGCCGGTTATAAGGACGCGAACCCTGATGCTCCTTCAGCGCCCCTTTCACATACTCCCGAATGGCCTGCGAATACTCATGCTTGCTCTCATAGATCGCGCCCACTTCGTACGCATAGAGCGCGGGATCATTCAGCTTCGTCCTTCCCTCATTCAGCAGCTTCAGTGCTGTATCAAAATCGAAATAGTCCCAATAGATCGTCGCTGCATCCAGATACGCCTGCGGCTCTCCCGCCCTCACCTGCGCTATCCGGTTCCAGTACGGTGCTGCACGCTCAAACAGTTCTCGATCGGCCAGCACGTCTCCAATCCGCGCCAGTCCATCGCGATTGCCCGGATCGGCGTTGTACAGGTTCTCCTCGATCTTCACCGCCACTTCCGTTCGCCGCGGATCAAACGCCGCAAGTGACCTGTTCACCGCCGAAGCTCTTCGCCCCAACTCCGCATCTGCCGGATACAACTCCGCCAGCGCGCTCATCACTGGAGCCGCTTCCTCGAAGTGCGAACTCCAGAACTTCGCCTCTCCCACAAATCGCGCCGCCACCGGATTCGCACTCGCCAACTCATTCCACCGCAGTTGCGGCACAGCCGACTCCGCTGTGCGCAACTGCGCCAGTTCCGCGTCCAACTTTCCTGTGCGCGACAGGTACTCGAAATACTGATTCCTCAGGTCTTCCGCTTCCCACCAGTGCTGCCGGAGCAAGCTCTCCCACATTTGCGGCTGTGGCTTTCGATATGCATTCAGCAGATTCCTCACAAACTGCAGATCGTGCGGGAACCTTTTGTTCGCAAACTCATTCAGTCGCACGTAGTAATCACGCCCATTCACCACGTCCGAGAAATAGCTCTCCAGCTCTGTTCCCGAGAAGATCTTCACCACTTGCTCGCTCAAGCGCGCGAAATCAGCATCCCTCTTATTCCGCAAATAGAATCGCGCCAGCTTGTGATACCACGAGCGATCTGGGAACTGCTGGATCGCTCTCTGATACACCTCTTCTTGCTGTTGCCCTAGCCTGTTCTGTTCCAGGAATTGAGCCAGGCGTTCATACAATCCGGGATCGTTCGGATTTCGATCCACCTCTCTTCGCAGCACCGCCAACGCTTGCGGTAGCTGCTGCATCGACGCCAGCCGCGACAAGTAGCGCTCAAGGTAATCCGAATACCACGATTGCGCGCTCTTCACCGCACGTTGAGGACTCGACACCTGCGTGGAGAACGCCCTGTTCTGCTCAGGCTCTCGACGCTCGCTCGCCCCGTCTCCGTATTCGCTCTCTCCGCATCGTAAAGAGCAAATTCCTCCTGCGTCCGGTTCTCCCTTGCATACCCATCTGCCAACAGCAGGCCCACTCGCTCCCGCTCCGGATCATTCGGAAACGTTTGCAGAAACTGCTTGCCATCGCGGATCACCGCACCGCTCTCGCCGTATGCAGCATAGGTTTCGATCAGCCGGGAGCGCAGCCCCGCCCTCGCTTGTGAATTTGGAAAGCGCGATTCGAAGAACCTCGTCAGTTCCGCCGCTTCTGCCCGGTGAAAATACGGAACTGCCCGCCGCTCTTCTTCCGCATACGCATAAGCCGGAGATGTACCGTTCAATATCAGCGACAGGATTCCATTCAGGAACCCCGGCCCGCGATCCATCGTTCCAATATCGCGATACATCGACAACTCGCCACTTCCAATCCGCACGCCCTGTTCCGGAGCGTCCAGCAACACATTGACCAGTCCCGCAAGTGCCTGCTCCTGCGCATCCGGACGATCCTTCGTGTTGTAGAGGGCGTAGTAGTAACGCGCCGCCTCCGGACAATTCCGAATGCCCTCATTCAGCTTTGCCAACGTATAAAGTTCCTGCGAGTTCCACTTCGCATTGCGCTTCTCATTACTCAGGCGATATTGAGTAATCGTCTGCTGCGCCGCATCCGTTCTTCCCTGCCGTTGGTAGTAATAGAAGACCCGCGCCGCCGCACTCAGATTTCCTGGATCGCGCTCCAACGCTGCTCTCGCTTGATCGAGAAACCTCCGTGTTGTTCGCGTTTCCTTCATCAGCGAGAAATAGCTATCGATCAACTCCTGCGGCCACAGTGGCTGGAAATGCTGGTCGTAAACCGCGAGTCCTTGCTGTATTGATCCCCGTCTGTACTCGAGCAGCGCCCGCTGCTTCACCGGAAGGATCTCGTCAGTGGGCACAGCCTGCCGATACTGCGCAATCAACTTCTCCGCTTCGGCGAACTGCTTCTGGTCGAGCAGAAACTGGAAGTACCTCGCATAAACCGCGGCCTGCGCTGGATCGCGTTCAATCCACTCGCGGTAGTAACGCGAAGACACGTCCGCACCCATCGCATTCTCGCCAATCACTTTGAAGATGCGCTCAAACGCCTGCCATGACCGCCTCTGCTCCACGTCCGTGTGCTTCTCTGCCGCATCATCCTGCGCCCGCCCAATTTCCGCCAACGCCGCGATCTCATCCGCCGCACGCAACCTGCGATGGTAGAAATCTGCCAGCGCCCATTGCGACTGCCCGTGATCCTGCGAACTCTCGACATACTTCTTCCAGTCCGCTTCGGCTGCGGCAAAATCGAGCGACGCTTCTTCATTCAACGCCCGCAGCGAATACAATTCCGGCGTGGGCTGCCGCTTTATCAACTCACTTAGCAGCGGTGTTGCCTCCTTCGGCGGACGCAGACCAAGAACCTTGCTCACTGGCATTGGCATCCAGCGATACAGCACAGCTTCAATTGCCGAACCGGCCTCTGCGTTTCTCCAAACCTCTGTCGCCCGCGCGCCGCTCACCACAGCGCCCAACACCAGCACGCCCGCGCAGCATGGCAACAAAACCCTCGCCACTTGTTTCGATGAAACTTCAAGGAAGTACTTCAATGCGCACCTCCTGTGTTCCGATGTTGTGAGCAACATCCTCTGCGATTACCGTCAGTCCGTAAGTCCCCGCCGGAAGATCCGCTGGAATCTGCAAATCCCCTGTGTTCGCTCCCGCTTTTGCATTCCACCGCAGTGCGATCGGAGCCGCACCTTCCAACCTCGCCGTCAGCGTGCGCGTGCTCGCCGTCGCACTCACCTTCAGCGGAATCGTCCCGCCTCTGTGATACCGATTGCTGTTCAAATGCACATTCACCACCGGTGGCTTGCTCGCGATCACAAATGTCTTTGCTTCGCGATACGTGTGCCCATTCTTGTCCCGAAGCACCAAACCCACCGAGTACGTTCCGTCCTGCATGTCGTCCGGAGCCACGAATCTCGTCTGCCACACGTCCTCATCGCCGAGATGTCGCAACCTCTTCGTCAGCCCAAATGGGAAGATCGCCACCACCGACTTGATCGACTCATCCGTATGCACCCTCAGCACCGGGTCACCCGGACGAATTACTCTCGGCCTGAGCAGCGCTCTCGGCACCGCGAGAAAAGATGTGTACGGAGTGACGAACTTATACCTGCGCGACAACCTGATAATCTCTTCGATACTCTTCGCGTCTTCGCCTTCGCGCTCAATCTTCTCCAACAAGGCATCCACTCGCGCTCTCGCCCAAAGCCGTGGTAACTGCTCATGCTCCAGAGATTTCTCAGGCAGCGACGCCGCGCTCTTCATCTCCACAACATTTCCATCGCGCACGCCGCGAACCGTCATTTGCACCCGCGCCGCCTTGTCATACTGACCCACCCAGTTCGCTATCGATCCACCAAACGTGCTGTCCTGCAGCGGATACACCATCTGCACCGCCGACTCTGGCTCCACTCTCAACCCAAGCTGCGCCACCGGCGTACGCCCAATCTTCGATACAAACGCATTCAGTTTGAATTCCACCGGCTCCGTCGAAAGCACGTTTTCCAGCTCGCCCTCATTCCTCGCCAGCATGCGTAACAGCGGCAAGTTCGCATCATCCCCCACAGCGAAAATGTATGTCCGTGGCCGCTCCGCTTCCGGCAACTGCTTCCAGCGCTCGCCATACCACTTCGCCAGCGTTCCTGTCCTGATCACGCCCCGCGTGGCCCCGCCATCACTTAGCAGAACGAGGTATCCGTTGCCATGCACATTCGCAAACTGCGCCAACCCCGCACCCAGCGCCTGCTGCAGATCGGTTCCACCTCGCAACCGGCTTGCTCTCACAAACTCCAGCGCCCGTTGAATGTTCTCCCGCTGCGCCGGAACCAATTGTGTCTGAAACGCCCCTACCTTGTTGTTGAACAGCAGCAGATTGAATCGATCTTCCGGACGCAGCGCCCGCAAGACGGTCTCCATCGCGCTATAACTGCGCTCCAGCTTGTCCCACTGCATCGAGAGCGAGTTGTCGAACAAAATCACAACCATCCTCGGCGCGCCACCATTGCTCGCGGCTTGTTGACCCGTTCCAACCAACGCCTGCGCCTCAAAGAATCCTGGCTCATCATGTCCACGCACCGGATTCTTCTCCGCCGCATCTGGATGCGGCGTGTCCGGATTCCGATACGCAATTACATCCAGCGTGTCTATGCGCTTCGGGTTGAACTGATACGTCAGCGCGAAGTCCTCGCTCAGCGTGATGTTCCTTCCCTCATACGCAGCCTTCACCTGATGCGCATCGCGTTGCGTCACCTTCATCGCATACGCATTACCAACAAATTGAAAATTCGTAAGCTCATGCGCCGAACGCAACTCAAACTCGATCTTCAGCCTGCCCGCCGCCTGCACCTGGTAAGCATCGGGATGAATCGGAATCGCAAAGAACGACTTCAGATTCTCTACCGGAATATTCTCGTGATACTGGAACTCCAGCCGCTTCGTGCCCCACGGAGCAATCGGCACAATCCGCGCACTGAACGCCGCACTCCGCCGCGCTTCTTCTACTCCGCGCTCGCCCATCTGCAGCAATCCCGGATCAATCGCCTGCGCCTTTGCCTGCGCATAAATCTCGCTTGCCCGCTTGCGCTCCAGAATCACCGCTGGAATCCGCGTCGGCCCATCCCACACCGCAAAGTCGCTCACCGTCGCTCGGCTTGGCAGCGCAAAGATGTAGTTGCCCTCTTCGATCGAGGCCGTGTGATTGCCGAAGATCTGCTTCACATCGACCCTTGCCACGCCGTTGTCAATCACGACGCGAATCTCCATCTCGTCCAGCGACAGAATCGCCGCATCAGGCTGGCTCTTATCGCGCGGAATCAGCACTCCCGCATCGCCCCACGCCGCCATCGCCGAACACACGACCACCAACCACACTTGCAGTAGGCGTCTCATCGTTCCAACCTTTGTTCAGGAATCCTCGACAGCCCATTGTCCGTTCCCACGTAGACCACATCATTTGCCGCCGCCAGCGCCGTCACGTTCAGCGAAGGCAATCCTTCCGTGACCGCCGACCACCTGCCCGACCTGCGGTCCATCACATACAAACCCTGTCCCGCACTCCCGGCCAGCACCATGCGATCCGTCACGAGCATCGCGTTCGGATTGATCACCAGGTTTCCGCTCGCCCCATCGCTCGCTTCAAACTTCCCTGCCGCATCCATCCTCATCACACCCGCGCCATAAGTCCCAAGCCACCACTCATTGCCGACCGGAACCGCCGCCGTAATCCAGTTATGCTTCAGCGCCGAAGTCGCGGTCGTGTAGTTCGCGCGAATCCTGTCGCCTTCCAGCAGGCTCACGCCTCCCAAGGTTCCCGCCAGCACATTCGTCCCATTCGCCGCGACCGTGTAAACGTGGTTGTTCACCAGCCCATGGAATGCATACAAGCTCCGCACTCCATCTCCATCGATATATGTCAATCCAGCCGGAGTCGCCACCACCACGCCATCTCGATACGGCACAACATCCGTCACGTGATCCGCGATCAACCCCGCCTGCTTGGTCATTACCTGCCTGCGGTTCCCTCCAGCGTCAAACAACACCAAACCGTTTGCCGTCCCAACCGCAGTTGCGCCCCGCAATACGTTCGGACGAATCCGGTTCACGCAGAAAACGTGGTCATCCTCGACATGCCTTGCATCCTCGCCCTCGACAACATCCAACCCGCGATCGAAATACCCGACCCACAGCCGTCCTGCTCCATCCACTCCCAGTGCCGAGATGTTGCGATCCGTCAGCAATCCTCCCGAGGGCTCCAATACGCGCTTCCATCCACCACTCTTCGCTCGCGCATAAACTCCCGACTGCGATACCGCATACAGCGTCGGTTCGTCCGTTCGGAACAACTGCCCGACCTCCGCAAATTCGCCAACCGTGGAGTACTCATGCACATCCCGCAGCGTACGCTCAAACGGAATCTCCAACACTCCGTCGTCCATCGTTCCTGCCAGCAGGCTCTTATCCTGCACCAGCAAACTCCTCACAAACGTCCCCGCCACCACCGTGCGCACAAATCTTCCCGCATCGAATTCTGCTATACCCGCCGGGCCTCCAACATACGTGCGCGTTCCATTCAGCGCGATGGCATACGCCCGCGGATCGGGCATTCCATTCGTGTCCGTGAACCACTCCGTGCTTCCACCATGCCAGTGCGCAACTCCACGATCGAGCGTGCCAATCCAAAGATCAGCCTCACTGCCCGCCAGTGCTGTCACATATATCTGTTTCAGTGTTGAATGGAGCGGTACCAACCGCTGTCCGTCAAAAAGCAACAGCCCTCGTTTCGCCGTACCAATAAGAAGGTGTCCCGACGCTACCGGCAGAATCGCCGTCACGTGCCTCAGCTCGCGATCTTCCGGAAGTATCTGCCTAAACGCCGAGCCATTGAATGCCAGCACGCCCGCGCCATCCGTGGCAATCAACAATTCCTGTTCGCGCGACCCAGCCAACACAGCCCGAGCAACCCTCACTAGCGGTGCCGGAGGCAGTTCTCTCCCCACGCGAAAATCGCGCAGCGGCTTTCCTGTGCTGTCATACTCAAACAGCCCAGCCGAACCTGCCACATACAACTTTCCATTGAATTCCGCCGCCTCGGTGAAGGTCGTCGGCGCGCTCACCCATTCGAAACCGCTGTCCACCGCGGGCATCAACTGCCGCACCACAAACCTGTAACTCGAGTCGGCGCTCTCTGCGTCCTTCGCCGATCGCAAAGCCACGCTCGCCCTCCAGCCGACCACTCCAAGCACAGCAACAGCGGCCGCCGCGAGACCCAACACCCTCAGCAACCACCGCCTGCGTGAGTTCAGTAAGCTGGTCATTTTTTCGCGCTCCGAAATTGTGCTCCCAACTATATACGTCCCCCCATCCAGCTCTCAGCAGAAACTTTCCTCCCGCCGGACGTCACCTCCGATATGGCACTTCGCCTGCCAACCTTCACGCCTTGTATTTCTCAGCAGTTACGGACCATTCGCCCCCCCGTGCTCGTGTCACGTCGGACACGCCCCGT
The DNA here is from genome assembly GCF_059726255.1 of Koromonas humicola. Classification (NCBI taxonomy): domain Bacteria; kingdom Pseudomonadati; phylum Acidobacteriota; class Terriglobia; order Terriglobales; family Koromonadaceae; genus Koromonas; species Koromonas humicola. The sequence continues at coordinate 750,821 of NZ_AP040873.1, read as the reverse complement.
GTTCAGTCACACACGGCGACACAACCGCCCGCGCAATCTGCGCGCAACGGCTATTATGTTTGCAATGAAAACTCTCCGATGCACGCTCGTTCTCCTTGCTGCCGCCATCGCCTTCGTCCTCCCCGCGGCAGCGCAGCAAAAACGCATCAGCCCTCACGAAACCGTCAGCGCCGTGATCGACGGCAACCGCATCACTGTCGTCTACGGACGCCCCTACACCCGCGATCCGAAGACCAGTGAGCCGCGCAAGATCTGGGGCGGACTCGTTCCCTACGGAAAGATCTGGCGCACCGGTGCCGACGAAGCCACGCTCCTCATCACGCAAAAGCCCATCCAGCTCGGCAACGCAAACATACCTGCCGGAGCCTACACACTCTGGATCCTCCCCTCCGCCGACAAAACCACGCTCATCGTGAACAAGCAAATTGGCCAATGGGGCATCAGTCCAAAGGACCCGAAGCAGACCTACGATGAAGCGAACGACGTCGCTCGCATCGACCTCAAGAAGGACACTCTCCCGCAAGAGGTAGATCAGTTCACGATTTCCATTGAACCCAAGACTAGCGGCGGAGGAGGAGTCCTCAAACTCTCGTGGGAGACCACACAGTTCTCCGCACCGATCGCCGTGAGAAAATAGGAAGAGATATGAAGAAATATTAGAAGGCGCACTTCAGGGTGCCCCATCCTAAACTCGGTGTACGAGTTTAGGGTGGGGTAGTTGACCCTGCTTTGCTCTTGCCTCTACGCTGTCATCCTGAGCCGCAGGCGAAAGGATCCCCGCACCGCTGCATTCCTCCACCTCCGCCCCAGGTCACCTACATCTAATTCCAACCTGCGAACGCACCCAACCAATACAGCCCTAGAACCCCACAGGCCGCTGATCCGCCACTGCAAAAGCCCGCTCCAGCGCGATGCCCGCCCGTCCCAGCAATCCTTCACCAAACAATGGTCCCACCAGCGTTACACCATGCGGAACCCTGCGCGGAGGATCGAACTTCGGCAGTGGATGCGCCGGGTCCGGAGCCCAGTCGCTCCTCGCCTCCGAAACCTCGACGAATCCCGCCCGCAACGTTAGCGACGGATGCCCGGTGAAATTGCTGATCGTCAGCATCTCGTCGCGCAGCCCCGGCACCAGCAGCAAATCCACCTGCGAGAAGATCCTCGCCATCTCCATCGCGACCTTCCGCCGAAAGCGATCCGTCTGCACGAAATCCACCGCCGACAAGAACCGAGCCTGCCTGAACGAGTTCGGCCACGAGTCATCTGTCTGCGAGTGCAGCTGATTCAACCCGCCCGCCAGCGTCAAATCCTCAAACGCCGCGGCCGCCTCCGCAAACAACAGAATGTTCAGCGACCCATACGGCCAATCCGGCAGCGAAACCTCCGCCGGCGTAAAACCCAAGTTCTTCGCAGTCTCCAGCGCCTTGCGGTCCACCTCCGTTGCCGGAGGCTCATTCAGCCACTTCGGAAAGTACCCCAGCTTCAGCCCCTTCACCGAAGCCGTCGCGTCGAAATCCAAGTGGCTCGCAACGCTGTTCAAGTCTCCTGCATCCGGTCCCGAGATCGCCTTCAGCACCAGCATCGTGTCTTCCACTGAACGCGCCATCGGCCCCAGTTTGTCCAGCGACCAGCTCAACGTCATCGCCCCCGTTCTCGGCACCCGCCCATAGGTCGGACGTAGCCCCGTCACACCGCACCGCATCGACGGACTCACAATGCTGCCTTCTGTTTCGCTGCCAATCGAGAACGCAACCAACCCCGCCGCCGTCGCCGATCCCGGTCCTGCCGAAGACCCCGACGAACCCTCTTCCGGCAGCCACGGATTCATCGTCTGCCCACCGAACCAAACATCATTCAGCGCCAGCGCTCCTAGCGAAAGCTTCGCAATCAGCACTGCACCCGCATCGTTCAACCGCTTCGTGACCGCCGCGTCCTCCTTCGGCACACGGTCCCGATAGGGCTCCGCGCCATAAGTCGTCGCAATCCCCGCCGTGTCCAGCAGATCCTTCGCTCCCCACGGAATCCCATGCAGAGGTCCGCGATAATGTCCCGCAGCGATTTCCTTATCCGCCTGCCGCGCCTGCTGCAGAGCATGCTCACGCGTGAGCGTGATCACCGCCCTCAACTTCGGATCGTAGCGTTCAATGCGGTCAAGATAGATGTTCGTCAGCCGCTCCGATGTCAGCTTTCGCGTTTGAATCCATCGCGAAAGCTTGTGCACCGGCGCATACGCAATCTCCTCGTCGTTCGTTGGCAGCGGCCCCGCGTCACCCGACGTGCGCACAAAGCGATCCTGCTTCGGCCCCGCCGCCTGCCCCGGCAACACCGGATTCCACTCCGACCACGGAGCCACGCTCTCCTCAATCGCGACCTTCCGTGGCCCTACCCGGCGCTCATAATACGGAGCCAGCGAAGTCCGCCAGTTTCGCGCCGCCTGCGTGCGCTCGCCATCCGTCAGCGTAAAGTTCACCAACTTCTCCGCCTCAGCGAAGTTCTGCGCCGAAACCTCCGGCCCAAACGGCGGCGCGGTTCCAAACGCCGGCGGTGCTCCCGGCGGCTGAGTCGTTGGAGGCGTTGTCGTCTGTGTTGTGCTGGGTATCTGCTGCGTGCCCGCTTGCGGAGCGTCTTCGCCGCGTGCAGCAGCGCTAAGCAAGGTCAGTGCGGAGAGTGCAAGAAAGTCGCGACGTGAAGCTGACATGATGCTCCGTGCTACAGAATCTAGTTGTCTCAAAAACAACCAGACACTATACCCCAGACTTCACAGTCTCCACCTCCTTGTCTTGCCTTTAGAGGTGTCATCCTGAGCGCAGCGAAGGATCCCTACCCCCGCTCCACTCTCCGCCGTCGCTCTAGGTCACCAACCACCAACGCAAAAGCCCTCCCACCCGGGAGGGCTACTCGCGAAACCAATCGTCCCCTAGCAAACCGGCCTCGGAACAATCTCGTCCCCATGAATATGGAACTGCGCCGAGCACTTATCCGACCCACATATGATCGGCACAATCCCTGCCATCTGCTTCCGCGTAATCAGGCCCAGGGTGGCACACGAAGGACATGCAAGCACAGCCCAATACGGATCGTTCTCGTCTCCGTCCTCGCCGGCATTGTCGAGGACAAATACGGTTCCGGGACTCATCTGTTCGGGGATCCACTGAGGGAGATAATTAATCTCAACGATCATGTGTCACCTCCGCAGTCTCTGATTCGACTGCCTGCTTGTTATCGCCGTGCCATTCCGCGAGCAGCAGCCCTGCGTTTCACGGGTGCCCCGCCCTCAAACTCGTGCTTCTCGGGTTCGGAGTGGGAAAATTGACTTTCTGCTCGCACCTTATGAGACCCCTTCTTCGGAACCACCTTCGCCTGTGGCTCTTGAATCTCCTCCGAAGCCAGCACTCGCTCCAGCATCGGACCAATCGAGATCGCGAGCAGCGGCTGCTGCGAGTTCCTCAGCAAATCAATCACACCGTGTTCCGAGTCGCGCAGATAAATGCTTTCTCCATCCGTCAACAGATGCAGCCCCGGCCCACGCGACACCAACTCTGCCAACGAATGCCCAAACTCGCGTCGCAGCAGCGCCAGCATCTTGCGAATACGTTGCAAGCTGAATCCTCGCCGCCGCAAATCGCACAGCACGGCAAGCTCGGCTAAATCTTTGGAGGAATAAATTCGACGATGTCCTTGGCGCGCGGGCACTACGATCCCCTGCTCATCCCACCACTGCAACTGACGTGGCGTGAGGCCGGTTCGTTCGGAGACTTGGCTGGATGTGAAACTCTGGTTCATGTCCGCCGCCGCCTACCTAACTTGCAAGGAACAATGGTGCGCAATTTGTTTGAAACATAATTGCGCGAAAATGTTGCACTCATATTAGCCCCGCTTTTTCGGAAGTCAAGCAGACAATCAGTTCGAACTGCTGCCGCCAGCATAGCTTCAGGTGCACCGCCTGCCGCGCCCCAATCTGCTATGTTGTTTCTATGCGCCTGGTTATCAACGGTGAAGAACGCAATCTGCAAGCGACAACATTGGACTCGCTCATCGAAGAACTCGGAATGAAAGGCGACCGCGTCGCCGTGGAACTCAATCGCGACATCGTGCCCCGCGCCAACTGGTCTGCCACCGAACTCCACGACGGCGACCGCCTCGAAATCGTTCATTTCGTCGGCGGCGGCCTCCGTTAAATCGAGGGTGGCCCAGAGTTGGCGTTTTTCCAACTCTGGGAACACAGACGTAAGCACTCAGATCAGACCGAACACGCAAACGAAAAGGCCGCCCTCACGAGCGGCCATCTCAATGTGTGCACCCCCACGATGCACGCGGTGTATAAACTAGCGCTGCTGGCTTGCTGCTGCCGGAGGCGTCTGCTGCTGAGGCTGCTGCTGTTGTGGCTGTGCCTGTCCGCTCATCGGAGCATTTGCCTGCTGGTTCACATTATTTGTCATCAGGCGAACGTCCACCCTGCGGTTTTCCGCCCTGCCGCGAGATGTAGAGTTCTTCTCCACGGGAGCGTCCTTGCCTAGACCGATCACAAACACCTTGTGCGCGGGCACGTTGTACTTCGAAGCCAGATACTGCGTCACTGCGGCGGCGCGACGTTGGCTGAGCTGATAGTTGTAGTTCGCATCACCCACCGAGTCCGTGCGCCCCTCGATCTGAACGATGTAACCCTTCACGTTCGGGATCTGCTGTCCGATTTCGTCCAGTTGTTCCCTGTCTTTTTTCGTCAGGTCCGCCTTGTCGAAGCCAAAGTGCACGGCAGCTTCGGTCACAGGATGATAGTTATCGAAGTTAACCACCTGGTTGGTCAGATCGTTCACGCCAGTGTTGGCCTTGGCGGCGAGTTGCTGAGCTTGATCGGCCTGCTGACCGGCGGCAAGCGCCTTCTGGTCTGCGGCGCTGGCTTTAGCGTCCACTCCCTTGATTCCCTGCTGCGCGCGAGCGTCGGTGTCGCGAATGCCGCGAGTCGTCTGGGCTGTACGATCATCCAATTCATCGATCTTGTTGATAATCGGGTTTACCTGCTGCGCCACATTCTTCTTGGTGGCGCAACCCACTGAGAGGGCCATTGCACCGACTACAAGAATGGGGAGATAGCGTTTCATAGAAGCTCCTTAGACCTGGGATTGCTGAATTGAAGGCAACCCGAAAGGTTGATGCCCTGCTACAGTCGATGACATTTAGAGCACGTGCGATGCCACGCAGATCCAACACCGATTCAACAACTTACCGCCAAACCTAGGGCAATCGGTCGGAGTTTCCTGCCCGAACGAGTAGAATTTTCATAGCAGCCCGATTCTAAGGTCGCCCGCCAGCTGGAAGCCAGAATCGCTGACCCAGAAGAAGTATGGATTTACATCAGAAGATCAAAACGGTTCCAACCGATCCCGGCGTTTACCTTTACAAAAACGCCGAGGGTGAGGTCATCTACGTCGGCAAGGCGAAGAACCTGCGCGCCCGCGTGCGCTCCTACTTTGTCGAAGGTGCCAGCGACAACGCGAAAACCGGCAGCCTCCTCCGCGAAGCCGTTGATATCGAGTACATCGTCGTCGGCAACGAGCACGAGGCGCTCGCGCTCGAAAACAATCTCATCAAGCAGAAGAAGCCCCGCTTCAACATCCTTCTGCGCGACGACAAAACCTACCCTTACGTCAAAATCACCGCCGAGCGCTTCCCTCGCGTCTACGTCACGCGCAAGCTACGCAAGGACGGCGGCAGCTACTTCGGCCCCTACTTCCCTGCCAATCTTGCCTACCGGATCGTGGACCTGATCCATCGGCACTTTCTGATTCCGTCTTGCAAAATCGATCTCACCCGCGAGCACGCGCGCCCCTGTCTGCAGTACTACATCAAGCGCTGCCTCGGTCCCTGCGTCGCAGGGCTCACCACGCCGGAAGCCTACTCTGAAGCCGTCCACGACGTTCGTATGCTGCTCGACGGCAAGCCCTCCGAACTCTCCCGATCCCTTCGCGAACGCATGGAGAGCGCTGCCGAAAACATGCAGTTCGAACTCGCAGCCAAGTACCGCGACCTCATCGTCACCGTCGAGCAACTCAATGAAAAGCAGCGCATGGCCTCCGCCGAAGGCGACGATGTGGACGTCATCAGCTACCACTACGAGAACCACCTGCTAGCCGTGAACCTGTTCCACATGCGCGCCGGAAAGGTCCTAGATCGTCGCGAATTCTTCTGGGAGGACCTCGGCGAACTAGAGTCCGATCACCGTTTCGAGGTCGGAGAGTTCTTCAGCACGCTTCTCAAGCAGCTTTACGTCGATGCGCCTTACGTTCCGCGCACCATCTACATTCCCGTCGAGTTCGAAGACCGAGAAGCTCTGCAGGACCTTCTCAGCGAAAAGCGCGGCTCTCGCGTGTACATCGATGTTCCGCAGCGTGGCGACAAACGTTCTCTCATCGACCTCGTGGGCAACAACGCCAAGCAGTCCTACGACCAGCGCTTCCGTGTTATGAAACCGCGCACCGATGTCATGAAGAGTGTCCTGCAAGACACATTCCTGCTGCCCGAAGAACCCAAGCGCATCGAGTGCTTCGACATCTCCCACATTCAGGGAGCCGAAACCGTCGCGTCCATGGTCGTCTGGGAAGACGGCAACATGCGCAACTCCGAGTACCGCAAGTTCATCATTCGCACCGTCGAAGGCATCGACGACTTCAAGTCCATGCACGAAGTCGTCACTCGCCGTTACAAGCGCTTGCAGGAAGAAAACAAGCCCATGCCTTCGCTCGTCCTCATTGATGGCGGACTCGGTCAGCTACACGCTGCCGCCCGCGCACTCGAAGAACTCGGCCTCGCCTCGCAGTCAGTCGTATCTATCGCGAAGCGTGAAGAAATCCTCTACCTCTACGGACAGGAAGACGAACCCATAGTCCTCGACCGCCACTCGCCTGTGCTGCTCCTGATCCAGCAGATTCGCGACGAGGCACACCGTTTTGCGATCACATTCCACCGTAAGCGCCGCCAGATGCGTGACCGCGCCACCGAACTCCGTGACGTCCCCGGCATCGGCGAACTCACCACGCGCCGCCTGCTGCAGCACTTCGGCTCCCTGCACGCTGTCAAACAGGCGAACTACGCCGCCCTCACCTCAGTAGTGAACAACAAGCAGGCCGAAGCCATCCTCGAGTTCTTCCGCGAAAAGCAGGGCTGAAGTAAATACCCGCTAAACCCGCGCTTGATCAGAGACAACTCGAGGGTGCCCCGTCCTAGCTACGCTAGGCCTTGCCCGGACTAGGGACTCGTTTGGTGTTTTCTTTTCACGCTGTTGGCATTGTCATCCACGGCATGCGTCTTTTTCTGGCTTACGCTCGTATTAATACGTAGCATGGACACGACCAGTTGCTATTTCGGGATTGTGATGGCTGACGAAGGTTCAGACATTGTTCGAGGACTGCGAGATCGCGATCCTGATGTTCTTGATTACCTCATCGAGAGATATCAACATCGGCTGTTGCGTTACCTCATTTGTCTTACCGGCCGACGCGATCTTGCAGAGGATCTATTCCAGGAAACATGGATTCGAGTGCTTGAGCGTGGCCAACGATACGACGGTCGCCATGCATTCAGCACGTGGCTTTTTGCGGTTGCCCACAATTTAGCGGTTGATCGCTTGCGGTCGAAGGCTCCCCTGAGTCTTGACACTCCCGCAAGCGATGATCAGGGCGCTCATCTAGATGTTGAGGATGTCACGCAGCCTTCCGCACTCGAATTGACCATTCGCGGCGAGCAGCAGGACCAAATCCAAGCCGCTATGCAGCAACTTCCCGCAGAGTATCGCGAGGCCCTGACACTTCGTTTTCAGGAGGGACTGTCACTAGAAGAAATCGGCAACGTGACCCACGCGCCTCTGGGTACGGTGAAGTCTCGGATATATCGCGGATTGGCAGCCCTACAACCATGGTTGAAAGGAGTTCACCTGTGACCGATCCGCATGATCACGCAAAACAGTTGGTTTCTTGCTCAGGACCAGAAGCTCTTTCGCAATATGAAGAAGCCGAGTTGGACGAGCACTTGTCCTCATGTTCGTCGTGTCGAGAGTTCGCGGAAGAGGTGCGAGGGACGATCAACCTGCTGCGCTCAATTCCGATGATGGCTAATGAAAGACTTGTGTCAGCGACTCAGATGCGCGTGCGACAGCGGGCACTCCAACTGCAGCGCGAAAACGAGCGTAGGTGGGTGATCTCGGTTTGTTGCGCGGCCGTCACCCTGTCCAGCTCATTGAACATTGCCGGATTGTGGCAGGGGATTCAGTGGCTCGGAGAGACAGCACGTTTCTCGGAGCCTGAACGAGGACTGATTTTTGTGGTGATCGGCTTCTTTCCTGCCATCTTGATAGCAATTCTGTTACTCGCTAGCGGCACCTATTTGGGGAATTCAGATACACGCTCGAGATCTGGTGCAACTTACTCAGACTCAGGAGATCTGCAATGCCAGTGAACGAAAAAACTCAGACTCGCTTCACAGACGAGATCAGCATGATACCGACGTGGGCCCGAGTTATTGCTGTCCTCGCTTTTGCATCAGTGCTGGCCATATTTGTCGAGCTGTCTCTGTCGCGTTTCGGGAGTCCTTTTTGGATTATGAGCGCCATGGGGCTCGTCGGCGGCACGGTGCTTGCGCTCTACATTTTGCTCGTCGGGTACGTGAACGAGGATGCTGGCCGTCGCGGCATGAGCCGGGCACTCTGGACATTACTCGCCATCATCATTCCAAACGCGCTCGGTATTGTCTTGTACTTCATTCTCCGGAAACCACGTCTGGAGAACTGTCCTCGATGCGGGGCTCTCCTCCAAGCCGGATTTGGCTTTTGTCCTCAATGCCGACACAGACTTGCTTTGTTGTGCCCGCACTGCCAGCACAGCGTGAGCGTTGAGGACAAGTTCTGTCCTTACTGCGGTGCGAACTTGAAAGTTTCGGAATGATGCGCAGGCGTACTACTTAATGTTTCTAAGCCCCATCTTAAGCTTGCCTTCTGGAGTTTAGGATGGGTTCTTTTTTGCTTTCGACTCTGAAAAGTCATCCGGAGCAAAAGCGAAGGGTCGAGCACAGTAACAATGTCAACGCAACCCACTACCCCGCCTTTGACTCATCACCCTCGACCGCTTTTTCCGCGAGGTACAACGCGCCTTCAAACGGCTGCCGTTCGGTAATTCGAATGTGCACCTCGGGACGATCTGTGCGGATGATGTTGCTGAATACTTGTCGTACCCGAGCAGAGTTTGCAAACACTCCGCCGGTCATTGCGATCTCCACCGGAGCGCGCCCAACCCACAACCGCCGCAATACGATCTGAGCGATTCGCGCCAACTCAAGTCCGGCTGCAGTAAGCAGCTCGCTGGCCATCGCATCGCCGGCCTCGGCCGTGTCCAGCACTACCGGAAACAGTTCGGAAAAACTTGGCACAATTTCCTGATTGCAGCGTTCCACCAGTGCGTCGCGTGTCACGATGCCCCAGTGCTCCATGATGGAGGTCACGAGATTGCTGCTTCGTCCCATGTCCAGCGCGCGAATGCATTGCGCAATCGCCCGCTGCCCGATCCAGTGGCCCGAACCCTCGTCCGAAACCAGCTTTCCCCATCCTCCGGCGCGTGCCACCTCACCGCGTTCATTGCGGCCAAACGCAATCGATCCCGTTCCGGCGATACATACAATTCCTGCTCGCCCCGGGAAATACGATTCGAGTGCAATCACCGTGTCGCCCACAACCTGGATAGGGGCATCGGGCACGATTTCCGAAAGGACATCGGAGATTGCGGCTGCATTCGCCGCCACTGCTGTCCCTGCAACTCCTGCGCATACCGAAGCAATGTCGTTCAGGGATATACCAGCACCCGATATTGAGCCTTCGATGGCCTCTCGCAATGCTGCCCGTGCTTGCTCCCTGGAAACCGTGTTTAGATTGCATCCGCCCTTCGTATGCTTGCCCAAAATGGACGTGCCATCTGAAACGGCTGCGGTGGTCTTGCTCCCACCCCCATCAATTCCCAGGAAAAAAGGCATGGCGTCCTCATTGTTACATAGTCCCATGCGCCCGGCTGTGGAAGAATGCTGATAGATGGCAACTGGAGAGATCACTGCACGACCAGAACTAATACGACGCCTTAACGTGTGGCATGCGACGGCTGTTGTCGTCGGCACCATCATCGGAAGCGGCATTTTTCTTGTGCCCGCCGAGATGATGCAAGCCGTCGGCTCCGCCCGAATGGTGTACGCCGTTTGGATCGTCGGAGGCATCCTGTCATTCTTCGGCGCTCTGACCTACGCCGAACTCGGCGCGATGAAACCGCAAGCTGGCGGCGAATACATATTCATCCGCGATGCATACGGCTCGTTGGCATCATTTCTCTACGCATGGACTTGGTTCATCATCGCCAAGCCCGCCTCCATCGCCAGCATCACCGCCGGAATAGTGCGCGTACTTGGCACCTTCAGCGGACTCGAATTCCTATCGCACTCTGCCTGGCACCTCGTCACCTGGGGACAGGTGCTAGCCATTGTCCTCACTATCGCCATCTCCGCCCTCAATTATTTCGGAGTGCAGCGCGCCGCCAACTTCCAACTCATCTTCACTATTGTGAAGATCGCATTAGTCGTCGCCATCGCCAGCCTGTGCTTCATGTATTCGGGAGGAACTTGGCGCAACTTCGCTGGAGAAGTCGCCAACGCCCAACACGGCGTCGCTGGATTCATGGCAGCCTTAATCGCCGCTCTCTGGGCCTATGACGGCTGGAACGATCTGAACATGGTTGCCGGAGAAGTGAGACATCCAGAAAAAGCTATCCCGCGTGCCCTCATTGCCGGAGTCGGAATCGTTGCCGTGCTTTACATGCTGACCAATGCCGCCGTGCAGTACGTCCTGCCCGCGGCATCGGTCGCAGCTTCCGAACACGCCGCAAGCGACGCGATGCGCATTGCGGCGGGAACCTCAGGAGCCGCGCTCGTCGCCATCGGCATGGCGCTTTCCATGCTGGTCACCTTGAATGGAACCATCATGACCGGTGCTCGCGTTCCCTATGCCGTGGCCCGCGATGGTTATCTTTTCCCGGCCATGGCCGAAGTACATCCACGCTTCCGCACGCCAGCCGTCGCCATCATCGTGCAGTGCGTTCTCGCGGTGGCTCTGCTTCTGGTCTCGGGAAAATTCCGGGAACTCTTCTCCCTCGCGATCTTCGCCGAATGGCTCTTCTACATGATCGCCGCCAGCACGATATTCATCTTCCGCCACCGCGAACCGGACGCCACGCGCCCATACCGAGTCTTCGGCTACCCGCTCGTACCTGCTGTGTTCGTACTGGCCTCAGCCGTCCTGCTCTACTACTCGTTCGTGGACAACCTGCGCCTATCCATCGGCGGCGTCATCGTCATCCTCACAGGCATTCCAATCTATCTGCACTTCGCGCGCAAGCGCCTTGCTTAAATCCCATTGAAAACTACCGGTGGCATTTACAAACGTTGGTGCCCCATTCAAGCCTTCTATTGGCTTGAGTGGGGCAGTTGACCGTTGCTTTTTTGCTTTTGAATCGACGGATGCCTTGAGAATTGGATACTGCGGATTACGACTCAGCTATCGCCTGTGTGTTGGCCCTACAAACCGGCGCTGTCCTCCCGCATCTCAACCAGAGTGCGAACCGCTGCTCTCATCCTTCTGCTTGCCGCGCCCTTGCTGTCCCAGTCCGCACCGCCTGCAGGCCTTTACCGCTGCTGGTCCGGAGGCTTCGCCCATCTCCCCGCTGGAACCTTGACGCTTTCTGCAAATGGCCACTATGAAAGCTATCGTCACGGCGGAGGCGGCGAATATACCTTCGCCCCCACAACCTCCACCATAGAATTCCGCAGTGGCGACTATCACTACTGGGAATACAAAGGCCTGTTCCAGCACGCCGACCGCAATCGGATCGTCCTCATGCCGCTCGATGCTACCCAACCGATCGGCACCGAACGCCCAGGCGAATACCAATACTGCTACCCCGAAGGCATGGACCATTCACTACGCAATAACTCGGCCAGATAACTGCCTGATCAACCACGCAAAAGAAACGCGAGCGGAACCATTGCTTAGTAGTGCAACCGATTCATTACCTAGTGACAATCTGGTTAGCCTTCACTCCAGAACAACAAACGATTGCCTACTTTGCAATGCTCTGCCGTTTCAGCTATTTCCTCAAAAGTGAATGCCTGATCTATACCGCAACCTGCCGTGACGTGCGCGCACGCTCGTAAATCTTGATGTATTCGCGCGCTGCCACCGTCCACGAGAAGTCGCGAGCCATGCCGTTCAGCATCAGTTTTCGCCATTCTTCCGGCTTCGCAAATGTTGCCAATGCCGTCCGTATTGTAGACAGCAGCGCCTCCGCCGAATACTCGTGGAACTTGAACCCCGTTCCCTTCCCTGTCTTCGCATCCCACGGCTCAATCGTGTCATCCAACCCGCCCGTAGCACGGACAATGGGAACCGTCCCATACTTCAGCGAATAGATTTGGTTCAGCCCGCACGGCTCATAACGTGAAGGCATCAGGAACATATCAGAGCCCGCTTCGATCTTGTGCGCAAGCTCATTGTCGTACCCGACCTTCACCGCAAACTTCCCCGGATACTGCCGCACCAAGCGCCGGAAGACATCCTCAAAATCCTTGTCTCCCGCACCGAGCGTGACTACCATAACGTTCTCGCGTGCCAACCGATCGGCTGCGAGCGAGATCAGATCGAATCCCTTTTGCGCCGCAAACCTCGACACAATTCCGATCACCGGCGTGGTCGTCTCAGGATCCAACCCGAAGCTTGATAAAAGATCGCGGCGGCTCTGCTGCTTTCCTTCAAGTGCATCAGGAGTGTAGTGCTCCGCGATAAAGCGATCCGTTGCGGGGTTCCATTCTTCGTAGTCCACGCCGTTCAGTATTCCGGCGAGTGATGAATTCCGACTGCGAAGAACGCCTTCCAGACCAAACCCATATTCCGACGTTTGAATTTCCTGCGCGTACTTTCTGCTCACGGTCGTGATGAAGTCGGAGTAGACTAGCGCGCCTTTCAGGAAGTTGATCTTTCCGAAAAACTCCAGCTTCGTGATGGTGAATAAATCCCAAGGAAGCATCAGCAGCGGCAGCGTATCTGGCGAAAAAAGTCCTTGATAGCCAACGTTGTGAATCGTGAAGACCGTAGGGACTCCCGTAAGCGACGGGTCTTCGTCGTAGAGCGTGCGCAGGAGAACTGGTATAAGTGCAGTCTGCCAATCATGGCAATGAAACACATCCGGCACACCGAGGATCTTCGACGCTTCGAGCACGGCCCGGCAGTAGAGGGCAAATCGTTCTGGATTATCGTGATAGTCGCCCAGCGGTGTTCCGTACAAAGCATCGCGGTCGTAAAAGGGAGGATAATCGATAAAGTAGAATTGCACGCCGTGCTGCTTACCTGCGTCGAGCACGGAGCAGAAACGATAGCGATCGTCGAATGGTACGGTAATGCTGGAGATGACTGTCTTGGGATACTGCAGATGGGTCTGCCGATATAAAGGAAGATAGACGGTGACCCGGTGACCGAGTGCAGCGAGGGCGCGTGGTAATGCCCCTACAACGTCAGCAAGCCCTCCCGTTTTGGAGTACGGCACACACTCGGATGCGGCAAACAGGACGTGCACAAATGCCTCCGCTAACGCACAAACAGCAGTTGGATGCGCTTGATTGAGTATTGGAATACACGCAACCGTGAAGTCTAACGGTCGGAAGGAAAGGCGGTCAAACTTGGCGAAGGTTTTGCCGAATCGAGTAGAGAGCAGTAGGAAGCCAAAGCTGGGACAAAACTTCCTGGTGGACGTTGATGCGATGCAACGTATCGTAGACGCTCTAGGAGATGTGCGGCAGACAACGGTGATCGAAATCGGTCCTGGGGAAGCAGCTCTGACTGAACTGCTGGCAAAGCGCGCAGGACGGCTGATCGCTGTAGAACTGGATCGCGTACTGGCCGCACAACTGCGGATGCGTTTTACGCCACTGACCAACGTGGAGATTTTGGAGGCAGACATTCTGCAGGTGGATTTGGGAACCGTGTTGGGTTCAACTCCGGGCCCCCTTCGCGACCTGCGCCCCACCGGACTCTTCAAGACCCAAGTGGTCGGGAACCTGCCGTACTACATAACCAGCGACATTCTGCTGAAGTTATTTGCCGCAGGCGACCGTGTAGAAAACCTCGTTCTGATGGTCCAAAAAGAAGTTGCCGATCGCGTGGTTGCGGCACCGGGCAGCCGCGACTACGGACTGCTCTCTGCGACGGCTCAGATGTACGGCAAGGTAGAAAAGCTATTTGAACTGGGACCCGAGTCTTTCGATCCGCCGCCCAATGTTCGCTCGGCAGTCTTCCGGATGAAGATGGAGCCGCGCTTTTCCGAGCTTGGCGTAGACGAGTCGGGCTTCATTTCGTTCCTGAAGATCATCTTTGCTCAGAAGCGCAAAACCTTGAGCAACAACTTGAAGCTCGCTTACGAGAAGGCCGCTGCAAACACAGCTCTCGCGGCGGCGGAAATCAGTGGCTCGGTGCGGGCCGAGACAATGTCGCTGGAGGAAATGGCGCGGCTCTATCGCGAGTTAAAGAATTAGGGGTGAAGACCATGAGCAGCGTAGTGCGCGAACCGGCAGTCGCCGGACAGTTCTATCCGGGCTCGAAGTCAGAACTACTGCAAGACGTGCAGGGCTACTTAGGTACGTCCAACAACAAAATCCGGGCGTTGGGCATCATTGCACCGCACGCAGGCTACATGTATTCGGGAGCGGTTGCGGGAGCAGTGTATTCCAAGATCGAGGTTCCGCGCAGGGTCATTGTGCTCTGCCCTAACCACACGGGTATTGGTGAGCCGTTGGCGATTATCAGCGAAGGAAGTTTTCGCACCCCTCTGGGCGAAGTACCAATTGAAACGACAATGGCCGAAGCACTGAAAGCAGGGTTCCCCCTGCTTCACGAAGACCGCACATCGCAGATACGCGAGCACGCGGTTGAAGTGCAGTTGCCGTTCCTGCAAGCCGTTCGGGCTGATCTTACGTTTGTTCCGATCACGGTTGGAACCGGCCAGTTCGAGGTACTCGCGGCACTCGGAGTAGTGATGGCGAACGTCATCAGCCAGAGCGGCGAGCCTGTGCTGATAGTGGCCTCCAGCGATATGAATCACTACGAGGACGACGCCGAAACACGAGTGAAAGACGCTTTGGCGATTGAGCAAGTACTGGCGCTCAAACCAAGAGGTCTGTTCCAGACCGTTCGGGAACAAAACATTTCTATGTGTGGATATGGTCCGGCGGTTGCAATGTTAACAGCAGCACTGAAACTCGGGGCGAAATCGGCTGAACTGATTAAGTACGCGACTTCCGGAGATGTTTCAGGCGACAGGGAACACGTCGTGGGTTATGCCGGAGTAGCAGTGAGCTAGACGAACTCTGAACCCGGTTACGCAACAGAATGCCCCACTCGAAAGTGGGGCATTCTTCATTCTTAGCCGCTGTTTAGCGATGACCGCCACCACCCCCAGCGTGCCCACCGCTAACTGCTCCTCCAACATGCCCTCCCCCGGCAGGAGCGGCTGGTGCCGACGGCATTGAGCCGTGGGACACTGGCGGGCTAGTAAAATGCGGCGCGGCTGGCGCTGCCGGAGCTACGGTGACGTGCGGAGGTGCGCTAACCGGTGGTGGTCCGGCAACACGTGGGGTCGATGGAGCTACGACCGGAGGCGGTCCTGCAACACGCGGTGTTGCAGGTGCAACCGCAGGTGGCGCTACTGCGGGCCGCTGGATCGTGACTCCCGGAGTACTCGGAACCAAACTAACAGGTGGTCGACGGACTTCGATCCCGTTGCGTCCAGAGTTGACGCCAGTACGTGCGGCATCTCCGGACAGAGAATACGCTCCACGCTGGCCCGACAGAGGCGTGTTGTTGCCGTGCTGCAGTCCAGGATTGAGTGTCGAAGTTCCGCGAACAACCGGCCCTGCATCGGAGACGTGAATTCGATTGCCTACCGTGGCTCCAGCGTTTACACCGGTAGGTCCGATCCTGGGTCTCACAGAAGGAACGGTTCCCTGAGGAGCAGTGCCGTGTGTTACGTCAACGAACCCATGCTGACCGGGTACGGAGTGCGTGCTCGTGATCGGGCCCACTACGACGTGCGATCCTGCGACGGCTACTGTGCCGCGAGTCACGCGAGGGGGCGGGTGAGGAGCATTCCACGCACGGCTCGGTTCTCCGTTGTATCGAGGTCTCGGATGCCATCCGCCTCCATGCCCCGGACGATGGCCGGGACGCCACCACCACCCGCGTCCATTGATGTAGCACCAATCACCGTAGTAGAACGGCGCCCATCCCCAAGGGTAAGCAGAAACAAAGGTCCATCCCCAAGATGGATAGTAGCTCCAGGCACCGTAGTCGTAAGGATTCCAATACGGCCCAACACCATAAGGTTGCCAGACTGGGCCGTAGCCGGGCATCGTCACGTACTGGCCGTAGTAGGTGAGATCGGCGTCGCCAGGCGCATACGAGTTGTCTCCGGTGTACTGTGCAGCGGCCTGGGTATTCTGCTCTTGATATTCCTCTCTCTGCTGATTCCAAGAGTCGGCGGGCTGAGGAGGAATGGAGTCCTGACGAGCTGCGCTTTCGGGCTGGCCGAGGACGTAGCTGTAAGTCTCACCGCTGTGAAGCTTGGCTTCCTTGGGACCTTCCAGTACGGAAACTTCTCCGGAGAGCACGGCGACCGAAGCAGTTTGTTCGTCAACGGTGAACCGCAAACGTGAGGGCTTGGAGATGGCGAACACTTCGCCTGTGCGCGCGAGCACGCGAAAGTCGTCGTGATGACGAAGGTGCGCGTTCACGTAGACCTGGCCGGAATCAACCTGAATCTGGTTAACCTTCGAGCCATTGTCGTTGGCCGAGAGAGCGAGCATTGTGATCTGCGCTGGGCCAACAAGGCGAACGCTGCTTCCATCTTCAAATTCCAGCTCAGCCTTGGAGTTTTCAGCAGCGTAGATGCGAGCTCCCGCGATTACGGGCATGTTGTTGATTGCCTGCTCCCAACCATCGCCTGCGTTGCGGTCAATTTGCACGTCGCCCTGAACGAGACTGAGACGAACGATGCGGATGTTGTTTGCAGCAAAGGCCGGAATAGCCGAGAGAAGGAAGAGTACGACAGCTAAGCTAAACAGCCGAACTCTTTGGGTGGTCATGGATTACACTCCTGCCATTAACAGTATGAACTCGTTGCAACGCAGAAAGATTCGCCAAGCCGTAAAGATTATTTAAGTTTTGTGTCGCTGTTTTTCGGAGCCGGAAGCTGCAGGATACGCCGAGCGCGCTGGCGGGCAATGTTTAGAACAGATGGATCTCCGGCAATTTTCGTGAGCACGGGATGCAGGAGCTCCAGTTCGGCAAGCTGGCCGGTGGTGGCCAGCTCTTCAGTCCGCCGCAAGGCATCGTCGAGCGAAAGTTTCGCGAACCGGAGCTGGAACTGAAGACTCTGGGACAGTTCGATAGTCGATGAGATGTTCTGCATCAACAGGGTGAGCCGTGCGAGTTCAGGCGAGGAACTGTAATTGTAGGATATGCTGGCGGGAGCACCAGATCCGCTGTCGTACTTCAGTGTCTTAGTCCCGGTAAATGCAACTTTCACCTTGTCTAGAGAATTTTGGAAGTCGCGAGCGCGTGATGCAACCGAGAAAATCAGGTTACGGGATTCGGGAGAGAGCTTAAAGCTGAATTCATAAGGCTCCGGTGAATCGCTCGAACCAGAGTTCTTGTCCGGCAACGGCAACGAACGGTAATCGGTACTGCCGTCAACATGTACAACCAGCTCATAGAACTGCGGGTCACGATTGGGCCAGCGCTGCGAGAAAGTGACTGTGGACGAAGCTGTTTCCTGAGCGAAAAGGGTGGAAGCTGCGAGGAGAACAAGTGTGAGGGCGAGAGATTTCATCGTTCGTGGGTCAGGCATTTGAGGTTGCAGACTGGCGCAGCAAAGTAGCCGAAGTATTAATGTGGCAAATGGCGATCGCAAGAGCGTCGGCGGCGTCGGCGGGCTGGGGTAGCACATCAAGATGCAGCAATCGCGCAACCATCACTTGTACCTGGG
The DNA here is from genome assembly GCF_059726255.1 of Koromonas humicola. Lineage (NCBI taxonomy): Bacteria > Pseudomonadati > Acidobacteriota > Terriglobia > Terriglobales > Koromonadaceae > Koromonas > Koromonas humicola. The sequence continues at coordinate 732,714 of NZ_AP040873.1, read as the reverse complement.
ACTTCTCCGCCCTTCCATAGCCGACAACGGCAGACTTGATAGCCAGCGGAGCATAAGCAACAACTCTGAGTCCGTGCTGGGCGGCGGTCATCATCGCAACGCCGCGGACATGACCGAGTTTGAGTGCGCTCTTGGCGTTCACAGAGTAGAAAACGTCTTCGATGGCAACGATCTCAGGCTGATACTTAACAATCTGGGACGAGAGCCCTTCGAAAACCTTCTTAAGACGGATCTCTAGCGCCTCGCGCGGCGAGAGGCAGATGGCACCCATGTCGAGCGAGGTGAGAGTGCGCCCATCGCCCTCGACGACTCCGTAGCCGGTATATTCGCCTCCGCAATCGACCCCAAGAACACGCATGCTGGAAGTGTAGCCTGAAAACGAAACACAGGGCAAAGCGGAGGGGCGACAATTCGCTGGTATGCTGTTGGCGCAAGGAGACGAGATGGGAATTCATCATCGATGTGTGTTGGTTATGGCGACACTGCTTCTGGCGATAGGAACTTGCATCGCAGAGAGTGCTCCGCTGAGCGATCGCGTGGTTGCGTATCAGATCGAAGGCTCATACAACGCGAAGGCTCACACTCTGGATGCGACAGAGCTACTGACCTACACGAACAAGACTGGCACAACGCTGACGAAATTCCCTTTCCATCTTTATCTCAATGCGTTTCAGCCAAAGTCGACGTGGATGACGGAAGCACATCGCGGAGGACAGCGCGACACCGAGGAAGGTGCGGGTTGGGAAGACAAGCACTACGGTTCAAACGAGGTGAAATCTCTCGAAGTATTGGGCATCGGCGACCTGACGAAGCAGATGAAGTTTGTTGCGCCCGATGATCGGAATCCTGACGACCGAACAGTGTTTGAGGTCACGTTGCCGAAGCCATTGTCCCCTGGGCAGAGCGTGCAGTTTCGCATCCATTTTGTTGCGAAGTTCCCTGAGGTGGTGGCGAGAACAGGTTACAAGCGCGATTTTCTAATGGCTGGGCAATGGTTTCCGAAGGTGGGGGTGTGGTGGAATGGATCGTGGAACTGTCATCAGTTTCACGCTACGACGGAGTTCTTCGCAGACTTTGGAACCTACGACGTAAAGCTGACACTGCCCGCGAAGTGGAATGTCGGTGCAAGTGGACTGCAGACCTCGGCCAAAGACAACGGCAACGGTACACAGACAGTGACATTTCATGCTGAAGACGTGCATGACTTCGCTTGGACCGCAGACCCAACAACGAAGATTGTCGAAGACTCCGTAAGACTGCGTCAGGGCACGGTGAAGATTCGCATGCTCATGCAGCCGGGACACATGGCAACGACTCCGCGCTATCTGGAAGCACTGAAAGAGACCATGCGGAAGTTCGACGCGTGGATTGGTCCGTATCCATATCCCCAGATCGCGGTTGTTGATCCTCCTCACGGCGGCGGCGCTGCCGGGGGAATGGAATATCCGACGCTGATCACAGCCGACACGACTTGGTGGATGCCGAAATCGCTGCTCGAACCTGAGGTCGTCGTCGAACATGAGTTCGGACACCAGTACTGGTACGGCATGGTGGCGACGAACGAGTTCGAGAATGCCTGGATGGACGAGGGGATCAATCAGTACGTAGAAGCGAAGGTGATGGATGCGCTCTATGGAAAGGCGACGTCGAATGTGAATTCGCGTCTGGGGAAACTGGGCGAGCGCGGGCAGGACAGGATCGCCTATGTGCCACGAGCCGATCGCGATCCGCTGTCGCGTCCGGCGTGGAAGTTCGAAAACATGGGAGCGTATGGCGCGACCACGTATTCGAAGACGGCGTTGATGATGCTGACCCTCGAAGGCGTGATTGGCGAAGAGACAGTGATGCGCGGACTGCGAACTTACTTCGATCGCTATAAATTCAAGCATCCGAGACCGGAAGATTTCACGGCAACCATGAATGAAACGGCGGGGCAGAATCTGGATTGGTATTGGAAGCAGGCAATCTACGGCACGCAGACGCTGGATGATCGGATTCTAAGTGCGAGTTCTGACCGGGTGGATTGGTGGAGCAAGCAGGACGAGAAGAAGGGTTCCACGGTGTATCACAGCGAGGTGATCGTACACCGTCGCGGCGATTTTGACCTGCCCGTTGTGCTGCAAGTGAAGTTCGATGATGGCACGACGAGGCGGGAGTGGTGGGATGGCAAGGATCGCTGGCACAGATTTGCTTGGGATGGAAAGGCAAAGCTGGTTTCCGCGGAGATCGACCCCGACCACGTGCACGTCATAGATCGCGATCCATTTAACAACAGTTGGACGGCGAAGATGGATCGCAGGGCGAGCGGCAAAGTCGCTGGCTACTGGACAGTGTTCACGCAATGGATGGAACAGTTGCTGAGTTGGCTGGCATAGAACAGGAGCGAACGATGAGGGCAAGCATGAAAAATGCAGCGAGCTTACTATGGCGGCATCAGCAACTAGTCTGGTGGGTCTTTGCGGTGAACCTGTTGCTGGCGTGGATTGGCTCGCTTCCGGCTCGCGCTGTGTTGAGCTCCGTGCTCGACCGCAGTTTGCAGTCAGCAAAGCTGGTGACGGGCTTCGATTTCGAATCGTTTGTGCTGATGATGGAGCGGCCCGATGTTTCGATGAAGCTGATGGCACCAAGTGCTGTGGGCGCGGTATTGATCTTTTTGGTCTATCTGCTGTTCATCGATGGTGGCGTGCTCACGGTTTATCTCGAAGACAGAAAGCTGAGCAAGGCAGAGTTCTTCGAGAATGCCGGGCTCTACTTCTGGAGGATGGTGCGGCTGGCGCTTCTTTCGTTGATTCCTTTCGGAGTGCTCGCAGCAGCGCAGAGTGGATTACAAAAGTGGGCTGGCCAACTTGCGGAAGACGCGGCGGGCGACCTCACGGGTTTCTACGTCGCAGTAGCTGGGATGCTGGTCATTTTGATGATCGCGATTTTCGTACGCATGTGGTTCGACATCGCGCAGGTGCATGTTGTTCGCGATAACGATCGTCAAGTTTTGCGCGTGGTGCTGCGAAGTTTGAACATGGCGTTTCACTGGGGCAAGCTCTACGCGCAGTACTTAGGGATAGCGGCGTTTGCGCTACTGAGTTTTGCCCTCGGTACTTGGGCGTGGGTGCATGTGCCCCACTCGGCAACAGCACTGAGCTTCTTGATTTTGGAGCTGATTACTTTGGCGCAGATTGCGTCACGGCTCTGGATGAAAGCGGCGAGCGCAAGATGGGTAGGCGTGGATGCAATCGTGGTGCCTCTACCCATGGAACCGGAAACAGTGCAGCAATCCCCGGTGGCAGAATAAACGCGAGGCCGCAAGTTTTGGATTCGCTAGGACTTTGCCGTAGCACAGTCTTGCGGATCGCCCTGCAGTTTGCGAATTGTGTGAGGAATGGCGGGCCAAATCGCTTCGAGGTTTTCGATAGCGGCTTTCGGGCTGCCAGGCAGGTTCAAGATCAGAGTTCGTTGCCGAATTCCGCATATCGCGCGGGAGATCATCGCGTGAGGAGTTTTGGCCATGCTCGATGCACGCATGGCTTCGGCGATTCCGGGAATGGTGCGATCAATAACCTTCGCCGTGGCTTCGGGAGTTACATCGCGCGGTGAGACGCCGGTTCCTCCGGTGGTGACGATGAGATCGGAAAATGTCTGTTCCGACCAGCGCATCAACATTTGCGCAATCAGGTCCTGTTCGTCAGGGACGATTCCGGTCGAGACTATTTCAACCTGATGCGCGCTGAGCCATTCTGCGAGCGCTGGACCACTCTGGTCCGTGCGCTCACCGCGTGAACCTTTGTCGCTTACCGTGAGTATTGCTGCTTTCATGATGAATCCGACCTTTCCAGCAAAGTCATTGTAATCCGGGCAGCAAATAAGCGGAGGCCATGTGGCCTCCGCCAATGAAGCTTCCTTTTGTTACTTGCGGGTTTCCGCCGGCTCATCCTGATGAATCGTACGAGCAGGAGGCGTCATGTTGGGAAGCAGCTTGCCCTGTCCGGGGCCTTCCAACTTTTTGCAAGGCTGCTTTGCGCGTGCGAGATGGAGATAATCCAGCACGAGTTTGCGCTTGAGAAGCTGAATCGCTTTACCGGGGTCAACACCTTTCGGGCAGACGCGCGAGCATTCGCCAGCATAGTGGCAGCTAAAAGCACCGCCATCGCCGCCAGCAACTTTGGCGCGAACCTTGAAGCCTTCGTCGCGGGTGTCTGAGTTATAGCGCTGCAACGCGGTAAGAGGCATCGGTCCAAGATAGCGAACGTCGGTAGCCAGAGTCGGGCAGGCTCCCATGCAGCATCCGCACTTAATGCAATAGGTGAACTGCAGATAGGCCTCGAGTTCCTCGGGCGACTGGTAGAACTCGCCCTTCGGACTGTTCAGCTCGGCCTCATCACGGATGATGTTGGGCTGGACAGCGGCGTGCTTATCGAACATGGAAACCAGATCGGGCACGAGGTCGCGAATGATTTCGAAGTTCGGCAGCGGGCCGACGGTCACATCGTGATCCGTGATGTGCAGGATCTGCGTGTTGCAGGCAAGCGTCGGCGTGCCGTTGATGAGCATGCCGCAGGATCCGCAAATGCCCATGCGGCAGGAGTAGCGCCACACCAGCGTCGGATCGAGGTTTTCCTTGATCCAGTGCAGGCCATCGAGGACAGTCATGCCTTCGGCGACTTCGACCTTGTAGGACTGTACGTAGGGCTTGGTGTCCTTCTCAGGGTTGAAACGCGTTACGTGGAAGTTGATGGTCTTGATAACTTTGGAATCGGCCATGACTATCGACCTCCTGCAAGTGCTACGGTCTGTGCTGCAGCGTGAGCAGCAAAGGCAGCCCAAGTGCCGAGCGCGAAGAGTCCGACGCCGAGGATAAAGAGAACTGCCGTGGTTGCTTTTTCAACTGCGGGCTTCAGCGTGAGTTCCAGCAGAATTGTGCGAAGACCATAGAGTCCGTGGTACAGGCCAACGCCGAGAAGAATGACGTATGTGATCGTGAAGCAGATTTTGCTGTCGCGCCATTGCACGTTCTGCATGGAAACCGAGTCAGAGCCGTGAGGTGCGAAGAGGTGGGCAGTGCCACCCATGTGCATGATGACCATGTGCAGGCCGAGCAGCACGAGAAGAACTACTCCGGCGGCCATGTGCCAAGTCCAATATTTTGTTCCGTTGCTCATTTCAAATCCCTTCTACTTTGCCAAGCCCAGGAAGTTGTAACCACCGATCAGCAGGAAGACGAACGCAACCGCCATCACCACGATGAGCAATGGGCGCTGCACGCCGACGGAGGTTTTATAGGGATAGATCGGCTCGATCGGCTTGCCGACAGCGAAGCCGAGTTCGACCAGCACAAGCCTGAGGCCATTGAAAGCGTGGAAAGCAAACGCCGCAACGACCGCAAACTCGCCCAGTTTAAAGATTGGCTGGTGAAAGAACTGGCCTTCAGTCCAGAGATAGATTCCCTTCACACGCAGGCTGGTGACCACTGTGTGCATGAGCAAGTAAACGAGAATTGCGAGTCCGGTGAGACGATGAAGGATGTAGGCATAACGTTCGACGCCCCAGCGTCCGCCTCCGAGCCATCCCCAAACGCCCAACCGATTGTCGTGCCGCTTAAGTTCAGACATTTCGTACTCCGTATGAATTCCTTCGAATAAATGAAGTTAGTATTTGCGCTCGACAGGCTTCCATTTGTTGATGGTGACCGATTTGTATTCGAGGCGCGGCGTGGAGCCGGTGTAATGGACCATGGAGTGAGCGAGGAAATTCTGATCATCGCGCACCGGATAGTCAGTGCGGGCGTGTCCGCCACGCGATTCCTTGCGGGCGAGAGCAGCCATCATAAGCACTTCGGCGAGCTCCAGCATGTTTTCGGTTTCAAGCGTCTGGATGAGATTTGTGTTGTAAACGCGGCTCTTGTCCTCGATGCGGATGCCCTTGAAGCGCTCGCGCAACTCGTGAATCTTGTCGAGGCCCTTCTGCATGGACTCGCCGTTGCGATACACACCGGCGTGCTGATCCATAACGGAGCGAAGCTCGCGGCGAATTGCCGCCGGGCTTTCGGTGCCACGCTGCTGGAGCAGGCCCATGAAGATGCGCTTCTGCTCTTCGCAAGCCTTATCCTGCGGAACTTCGGCCAGTCCGGGATTGGTGCCGAGATACTTGGCAATCTCGCCGCCAGTGATGCCGCCCCAAACGAGGCATTCAGCGGTGGAGTTGCAGCCCAGACGATTGGCTCCGTGCATGGAGTGGCAAGCGACTTCGCCAGCAGCCCAGATGTTCTCGATCTTGGTGCGGCCGTTGATGTCGGCTTCAACACCGCCCATGGAATAGTGCGCCACAGGACGAATCGGAATCTGCTGGGTGATCGGATCAAGGCCGAGGAACTTGATGCAGACTTCGCGAATCAGCGGCAAACGCTTGTTGATGACATCGGCACCGAGGTGCGTGAGGTCCAGATGAACGTAGTCGAGTCCATCGGGGCCTTTGAATCCGCGGCCTTCGAGAATTTCGGTCATCTCGGAGCGGGAAACGATGTCGCGCGGAGCGAGTTCCATCATCTTGGGGGCGTACTTCTCCATGAAGCGCTCGCCCTTGCTGTTGCGCAGGTAGCCGCCTTCACCACGGCAGCCTTCGGTCATCAGAATGCCCGAGGGAACGAGGCCGGTGGGATGGAACTGAAGGAACTCGGGGTCTTCCAGCGGGAGACCGGCGCGGAATGCGATTGCCTGTCCATCGCCCGTCACGGTCTGCGAGTAGGTGGTGAATCCGTACAGGGTGCCGAGACCGCCAGAAGCGAGCAGCAAAGCCTTGCCGCGAATTACCTGGAACTCTCCGGTTGGAGCATGGTACAGCGTGAGTCCGGCAAAAACACCATTCTCGACCAGAATGGAGGTGACGAAGCCTTCATCGTAGCGAGTGAAGTTGTTGTACTTCACCAACGTGTCGTAGAGAGCCTGCATCTCGAAGAAGCCGGTCTTGTCGGCAGCCATGCAGGCGCGCGGGAAGGTGTGTCCGCCAAACGGACGCTGCATGATGCGACCATCATCGCGACGCGACCACGGCACGCCCCAGTGTTCGAGAAGGCGAATTTCGTCAGGCGATGTCTTAACAAAGCGCTCGACAACATCCTGATCAGCGAGGAAGTCGGAGCCCTTGACGGTGTCCCACTCGTGGAGCTCGAAACTGTCGCCTTCCTCAGGACGCATGACGGCGCCTGTACCGCCTTCAGCGCAGACCGAGTGCGCACGCATCACCTGGACCTTGGAAATGATGCCAATATCGGCCTTGCCCTTGGTTTGAATGCTGATTTCGACCGCCGCGCGAAGTCCCGCGAGGCCGGTTCCTAATATGAGTACGTCGTGAATGATTTCCTGCATGCTTCCTTTCACACCACTCCCCGGAGTGGTACAGACGGGGGTCAAAGGCTATTAAGTAGAGAACAAAACATCGTATTTCACCAAAAAGAGGTCTGGCTGTGAGGTACGTCTCTTTTTTAGGTGAGCTGAAGAAAAAGTTTATGGAGATCAATCCGGATAGAACGAAAATGCCTAAAAAAGCCCCACTTCCGGCCTCTGGAGAGTCCGGGGAAGTGGGGCTTGGATTCGCGTCACTTATTCGTCTGGTTCGGTAACGGGCTCTTCTTCGGGTTCAGGTGCTGCAATTGGCTCGGGTTGCGGAGCTTTGGCCAACAGTTCGTCCAACCTGTACTCGGCATCCTCGGCCGCCTTTGAATAGGCGGCAATCGTCGTCACAATGGCCGCAATGGTTTCGCGCGAAGGCTGCGCCTGTGCTGCGAGCTGGCGCAGAGCTGGCAACTGGAGCCACCACATGAGCTCTTCAAACGACTCCTGCACGAAGTAGGTGACGCCCTTGTCTTCGTGGGCCCCGGTCAGCCAGCGGACGTCCGGATCCTGCCAGAACGATGGCGAGAAGATCGGAACCTCGACGGGAGCCGCCTCGATGGTTTCCGGTATCGAGTCGCCAATCGCGTCGGTCGCCTCGGAAGCAGCCGTCCGCTCAACGTTGATGCGCGTAAGTTCCGCAGGGGACGTTGAGGGCTCGACTAACTCTTGAGAGGTAAAGACCTTCGCCTCGATCAAAAGCGACACTTTGATCCGGGCCGCCACGCGCCAGCATTCCTCGTCTTCGAAGCCGAGGGCACCGAATGCCTGCCCGAGCGGTTGGCGCAGGCGCAGGCGATCGAAGAGTTCAAGCGCAGTACGAGGGGCTTCATCCTTATTTATCGATTCCGCCAGAAGCTCTAGTGCATTCCAGCCGAGGACCGGTCCCCACATCGAGGTCGCGATCTTCTGAGGGCTGTGACTCGGAAGAACCCGGCGCGCTGCGGCAGGCCAAGGCTCCGGGAAGAGGCTTTCGAGCGATGAGACCCGCATTGCAGCGATGGTGCGGTCGCGGAAAGCAGGCTCCATCGCGACAGGGTTGGCGATGTCCGTCGCCTCGTGATGTCCATTGTGCGTCCGGTAGAACAGTTGCGATTCCCGCAGGAAGTCGCGTGTGCGGCGCCAGGTGCTCTCGAGAACATCTTCAAAGCCGGCACGGATAGATTCCTTCTTTTCGGGCGGAAGCTTGTCGACAGCAACCTCTTCGAAACCGAGAGGCGCGCGTTCGGTGTAATCAGCAACAGCGCCCACAACAGCAGGCTCGAGCAACCGACGCACCGAATTGTGAGCCGGTTCGAGTTCGAGCATTATGAGTTCGTCCTCAAGGTTGGCCACGCCTCGCCCACCGAGGTAGTCACACAGGCGGTCCCATGGTTTTTCGGCCGTTGCGCGCAGTTCGCGCCAATCGAGGAAGACGTGGCACTGGTAAGCGTGCAACTCGATGGTGAAACCGTGCTCAGCTACGTTAACTGAACGCCGCAGGTACTCGAGGCCGGTGAGCTCGTCACGAAATGCCAGTACCACGGAAGGATCGGGGTGGAGATCGAGTCCTTCTTTCAGACGACGCTGGCGTAGATGCCCGGCTTGCTTGTCTGCAAATGCCGCTGAATGGTCGATAGTGCCGCGCGTGGTGGCGTACTTGTTGTGATAGAGGACCAGCGCTCGCTCATTGCCTCGGCGGTTGGAGTAGGCAAAAATGTTTTCGTCCACCGTGCCGTCGGAGCGATAGAAATCGTACAGAAGAAAATTGGTGCTCTCGGCAAACAGGGCGCGGTTGTGGAGCAGCGGCGCGATCTGACGTTCGTGACGTGAAACGAGCCACGGGTCGGGGTCTTCCTGGTATCGCGGCCAGCGATACTCCATTCCGTACTTCTCGGTAAATCCCTCGATTTGTCCATGCCCAAACATAGGCAGCCCCGGGAGGGTGGACATGACCGTTGCCACGCCGAAGCACTTATCTCCCTTGCCGAACTGATCGATCGCGGTGCGCTCGTCCGGATTGCTCATGAAATTGACGTAGCGTTTCATGATGTCGGGATCGAACTCGAGCGTGTTCTTGATGACTGAGCGATACTTAGCGTTATCTTCGTCGCGCATCATGTTCATGAACGCGCTGTTATACACGCGGTGCATGCCAAGGGTGCGAACAAAGTAGCCTTCCATGAGCCAGAAGGCTTCGGCCAGCAGAAGCGTGCCGGGAACCTCGGCGGCGACGCGGTCAACAACTTCACGCCAAAACTCGTTTGGCATGATGCGATTGAACTCTTCGGTCGTCATGCCGTATTCAGCGCGAGATGGAATCGCTCCACTGCTACCCGGGTTGGGGAACCACAGACGCTGGAAGTGCCGCTTGGCCAAAGTCATGGCTGCATCAAAGCGGATCACCGGGAACAGTCGTGCAACGTGCAGGATAGTCTGGATAACCTGCTCGCGAACAGCGGGATTCAAGTAGTCGAGCTGTGCTGTGTCGTTCCAGGGAAAACTCGTGCCGTCATTGCCGTGATAGATGTAGCGTGTCTCGCCTGTGTAGCGGTCACGGCGCATGAAGACCACCGCCGCGTCAGTCTGCTCATAGTAATGGCGCTCGATCTTTATTTCGACACGCGGGTCGGACGAGAGATCGGGGCCATCGAAGTTGTAGGCCGGGTAGGGCGCATCCTGGCGCGAGATGAACCACTCGGGATGTTCGACCACCCACGGCGAGTCGATGCCCATGTGATTGGGCACCATGTCGCTGGCAAGTCGAATACCACGCTGGAAGCAGCGGTCGCGCAGTGAAATGTAGGCGGCCTCTCCGCCAAGATCGTCCGCGATTCGATAGTCGTAGAGCGAGTAGGCTGAGGCGACGGCGTCCTGATTGCCGCAGAGTTGCTTGATTGTCTTCGAAGCGCGGCTACGCTCCCATATGCCGATGAGCCACAGGGAGTTCAGGCCCCGACGCGCAAGTTCGTCGAGATCTTCGTCTGGAATCTGATCGAGGCGGCTGATGTCGCGTGAGTATTTGCGCGAAAGCTGCGCTAGCCAAACGTAGGTGCTTTTTGCGACAAGAACAGCCGTAGGCATCCATGCAACGTCGGCGCTGAATTTCTCGTACTCGTTGGCCGGATCGCCAAACGTCGGCACATCGGAGTGTCCGCTCATGCCGGGCCATTGCTGCAAACCGAGCTCGCGACGGCGGCGTGCGGCTTCTTCGGCAGCTCGGGCTGCAGCGGCACGGGCGGCAGCTTCGGATTCCGGATTGGGCGGGTTGAACATCGCCCAAATAGCAAGATCCTCTTCTTGCAGGATTTCGCCCCCGATGAGAAGCAGGCGATCGAGGCTGTCTCCAATGAGCGTCTTCCATTTTTTGCGAATAAGTGAAAGCTGCTCACTGAGCGATGCTGGCGAGCCGATGACGGGAGCGCGCAGCAAATCATAAAGATTCACCGGTGCCGCGCCTTCAATCGGAATCAGCGGCCGAGTGGCGAAATAGGCTGGAAGCTGCATTGCAACCTGCCGGTAAGCCGTCTTCGCCGACAAATCGGCATCATGAAAAAGTTCTTCGAATGGACGGAAGGCCTCGTTGCGATTGGCCATCCAGAGCAGCATCATTTCTTCGAACGCTGCCGCACGATGCGGTATGCCGCCAGTCGAACCCGAGAGCCACTCGCGAGCAGTCTGCTCTCCACGATAGACACTGGTTCCAGGAAACTGCTCGACAAAGGTCAGCAGCATCTTTTCAAGTTGTTCGGGCCCAATCTGCTCGGTGAAGAAGTAAAGAGCGTCGACCATGCAATTGGGATCGAACTGCTCTCGATAGCGAGCCATAACAGCGTGGCTGGCCTCGTCAATGAGGCCCATGGCAAACAGGGCTCCGGCATTTACCGTGCGCTCAGGATGTTTCTTCGCATCGCGAACAAGGTTCATGCGATGGGCGAGCTGCCTGCTCGCTCCTATGTTGGCGAAAACAACGTTGCCGGTGAAGGAAAAGAGAGTATCCGGAAACTGATAGCGATTGCGAACAGCTCTGGAGATGTGAAATTCCATCATCTGCGATTCGTCCTGGATGAAGCCACGCTAAACATGATGCCAGATGAAAGGAATATCGACACCCGGCCATGCAGGAAGGTTAGTCTCTGGCAGAGAAAAATGCCAATAACGTACGGATCGGGCAGAAACAGAGGAGCAGGATGAGAAAGATTGCACAGAATTAGAGATGCTTTGCGGTCATGGGGAACCAAAAGCAGAAGCGAAGAGCTGATCCGGCGAACTTGAACCGCGTCCATGTCCGCCGGTCTGGATTAAGCAGGAACTCCCTGGAATTCTGCGTAGCTTCCCTTGAAGTCCGTGATGCTGTGATCACTCTCCACGTGCCAGATGCGCGTTGCGACCTCATCAATGAGATCGTGATCGTGAGTGGCAAGAATCACCGTCCCCTGATAGCGCTGAAGGGAGATGTTGAGAGCATTAATCGACTCTAGATCGAGGTGGTTCGTAGGTTCATCGAGAACAAGCACGTTAGGCTTCTGCAACATGAGCTTACAGAAAAGCAGCCGGGCCACTTCACCACCGGAGAGCACATCGGTGCGCTTGTTGCCCTCGTCACGGGCAAACATCATCTGGCCCAACAGTCCTCGGATTTCTTCATCGGCAGCTCCCGGATCAAACTGGTGCAGCCAGTCGAAAACCGTCATGCCGTTGCTAATCAGAGCACGGTGGTCCTGGGCAAAGTAGCCCACCGCCGCCTCATGTCCCCAAATCACCTTGCCTGCGCTGACGAATTCTCCATCGTACCCGCTGGTTGCGCGAAGCTCCTGCATCGGCGTGGTTGGCGAATTGGCAAGAATTGCGTTGATCAGCGTCGTTTTACCAGCACCGTTGCGCCCCATCAGGCCGACCTTCTCTCCACGAGTGAGGCTGGCGGTGAACCCGCGAAGAACCTCGACGTCGTCGTAGAACTTCGTGAGTCCTTCGATCTCGAGGATGTGCTTACCGGATGGACGCTTCTGTTCGAACTTGATGAACGGGCGCTGAATGTTGGACTTGGCAAGTTCCGTCACCTGAAGGCGCTCGACTTCTTTGCGGCGCGACTGCACTTGGCTGGAACGGGTTCCGGCCGAGAATCGGGCGATGAAGTCGTTGAGCTGCGCAATCTTCTTCTCGCGTTGGAGGTTTTGCGCCTCCAACTGCGAACGTACCTGTGTCTTTGCCAGCACCATCTCGTCGTAGTTGCCGGTGTAGGTGATGATGGTCTCGTAATCGATGTCGGCAATGTGGGTGCAAACGCTGTTTAGGAAGTGCCGGTCGTGCGAAATCACGATCAGGGTGCCATCGTAGTTGTTCAGGAACTCCTGAAGCCAATGGATGGAATCGAGATCGAGGTGGTTCGTAGGCTCATCGAGCAGCAGGGCCATCGGATGTCCGAATAGTGCCTGCGCGAGCAGTACGCGAACCTTTTGTCCGCCTTGTAGCTCGCCCATCTTCCTCTCGTGGAGTTCATCAGGGAGATCGAGGCCTTGCAACAACAATGCCGCATCGGTCTCAGCAGAGTAGCCGTCCTCCTCGCCCACAATGCCTTCGAGTTCGCCTAGACGCATGCCGTCTTCATTGGTCAACTCGGGCTTGGCATAGATAACTTCGCGCTCTTCCATTGCCTGCCACAGGCGCTTGTTGCCCATGATCACGGTGTCGATGACGCGATAGGAGTCGAAGGCAAACTGGTCCTGCCGGAGCACACCGAACTTCTTCGGGCGCACGACAGTTCCCTTCTGCGGTTCGAGCTCGCCCGTCAAAAGCTTCATAAACGTGGACTTGCCAGCGCCATTAGGGCCGGTTAGACCGTAACGCCGTCCCGGCGTGAACGCGGTGGAGACTTCTTCAAACAATACTTTTGCGCCGTAGCGCATCGAAACGCTGGAAACTGAAATCATGATTTTCTGGGTGAGTGCTGGAGCCAGGAGGCGGGGTGCACTGCGTACTAGTAGGATAGCATGCTGCGGGCGAGGGTTGGATCGATCTACCCAAAGCAGGAGCGCGCTGCGCGTCTTCGATGACCTGCAATCACCACCGAAACTTCTTTGCCGCCATCGTGGTCTAATAACTAGAAGGACTGTTCCGAACTCATGAAATCTTTGTCTCACTTCTTCTGCGTCGCGCTCATGGCCCTGGTCGCTGCTGTGCCTGCAGTGTGTGCTCCCGCGAAAGCCAGCGCGCAAGCTCCAAGAATGCTGCCGGAAGTCTTTGCTGGATGGGAACTGAGCGGCACTCCCAAGACGGGCACCGATCCTCGCGCGGTCGATAACGCATCCTCAAGCGTGCTCAGCGAAGATCGCTTCACCGACTTTGAGGTAGCTACCTACAAGCGCGAGGACCGCACACTGACGGTTAAGGCTGCGCGTTTTCAGGACGCGGAAGGCGCCTATGCGGCGTTCACCTTCTACCGACAGCCGCTGATGCGGCAGGAAGATGTAGGAGCGCTTGCAGCTTCGCTGAACGATCGTGTCCTCTTCTTCTCCGGCAATATACTGGTGGACGCCAACTTCGATCACGTAACCGGAATGAGTGGAGCTCAGCTTCGTGAATTGGCGAAGGCTTTGCCCGAGGCAAAGGGCAACGTCGCAGTGCTGCCCACTCTGCCGAATCACCTGCCACGCAAGCAGCTTGTGCCAGAAACGGCGCGATACCTGATTGGCCCTGCGGCTTATTCAGCTTTGAATATCAATATCAGCCCCGAACTCATCGATTTCAGCAAGAGTCCCCAGGTACTTTGGGCACGCATGAACGGCGAAGCTCCGGGATCAGCGGAAGTTCTTCTGGTCGCCTATCCCACGCCGCATATCGCGATGGACAAGCTGGCCGGTTATGAGCAATTGCCAGCTTCGTCACCTTCAGCGACGAGCATGGCCAAGCGCACAGGGCCAATCATCGCCCTCGTGCGGGGGGACATCTCACGCGGCGATGCGAATCGCATGCTCGCCAGCATCAACTACGACGCGAACGTTACCTGGAACGAGAACGCGGGACAGAGCAAACGCGACAATATCGGTAATGTCGTGATCGCAGCTCTGAGTCTCGCGGCAATTTTGTTCCTGATCTCGGTCGGAGCTGGCGCGGTTTTCGGGTTTTCAAGGGTGTACCTGCCCCGTTTCAGGTCGGGAAAGGCTGGACAGCCCAGGGACGACGGCGAAATGATCCGGTTGGACCTGCACTGAGCGAAACTCCCCTAAGCTGCCTATGGCGAATGATTTAGGGGAAAATGGCCGCAAAAGTGACAAATTTTGTCACGTGTGTAATATTGGGCCAAAAAGCTAAGTGATTGATTTTAAAGACATTTAATTCCGAGAATTCGCTTGACACCCTGTTTTACAGGCTCATAGTATTTCTTCAGAAAGTTTTGACGGTCTAGCCTCCGTTGGAACTATTCTCCCTTGAAGAAAAGGTCGCCCAGTTGCCGGGCGGCCTTTTCGTTTGTGTGCCAAAGAAAATGCGCCAGCGATTGAACACTGACGCATGGAAGAGATCCGCGATTTGTGAGCTTCGTGTTACGGGACAAAGAGGTTCGGGCATCGACCAGATTGAGCCGGCGTGGTTGAGATCGATGCTCCACGAGCAACACATTGGCTCTCAGGCAATGGAGCATCCTTCTCTACGTGGTCCACGAGAAGATCGAATGCCTTCTGTGCATGAGGTTGAATCACCTGTAGCTGCGGGAACACTGCCGCATATGCGTCGATGTGGTTCCCATTCTGAATTTCGTACAGACGATAGGGCGCATGGTGCTTCTGCTCAAGAACGCGGTCCTCATACTGACGCGCATTGCGCTCGATGGGGAGCAGTGCATCCATCGTTCCCGCAACTGTGATGAGCGGCTTGCGAATCTCCCCGGTTGTTGCGATCTGATCGAGGTTCTTGAATACCTGACCGTGGGTGGCGAAGACTCGCTGGAAGTAGTTGTAGTTTGCCAGGCCTGCTCCATACGTGTCATAGGTCGGGTCGAGTCGCTTCTGCCATTGGCACATCGTCACTTCCCAGAAAGAAGCGTTATACATGCCCCACATGGAGCTGTTGCCGGAGACGATGTCGGGCGGATAGCCTGCAGCTTCGATGTTCTTGGCAGCCTGGCTGTTGGGATCATAGTTCGCTGCAACGTATGAGGAGAAGTTCGCGAGGGTCGGAGGCAAATCGATGAGCAGATTGGGACCGCGTGGATCGATGAACGTCCCTTCCCAATCGACACCGCCATCGTAAAGCTCTGGAGCTACCTCGATTGCGCGGCGCACCTGATACCCACCGTTCGAGGTACCAACGACGTATGTGTACTTCGCCTGTTTGCCATAGTGATGCTGTACGGCCTTCTTCGCCAGCACAGTGGCCTCGATGATGTATCGAGTCCACAGGGTGAAAGGCTTGGCCGGGTCGTTGTCATAGAAATGAACCCATGTGTTGGCACCCGCCTGTGGATTGAGCCGACACGCCAGAGGGTCGGATGCCGTGCTGATGTACAGGTTCAGAATGCCTTTGTTCTGCGACGCGTAGGCATACCCCTTCTGCAGAACGTAGTCGCTCCACGCGTAGTCGCCGTTGTGCTCGCTGCGAGTGCCGGAGGCTCCGCCGACAACCAGCTTGCCATTCCAATCATTAGGGAAGCGCAACAGGAAACGAGCTTCGCCAGTGGCATCGTCAGCGAAGTAGCCCTCTACCTGAACGCCAGGTACGGCCTTCGTGATAGTAGTAGGATTCGTTGCCGGAGAGATGACGCTGCGGTCCGTCACCGGCGTGTAGGCCCCCGCGGGCCAGCCAGCGAGACTGTTGTTTGGCGGAGTCGTGGATGGATTCGCAGTGGTCAGGTCAGGACTGACGAAGCAGGTGACGCCTTTGGCAGTATCGCCCAGCGCTTTCAGTATCGCTTGACACGATGTTTGCGCCTGTCCCGAGATGGGCAGCAGCATGGTTAACATCACTCCTAGGCTAAAGAGTCTTCCACGCATTTTCTCTGGTTCCTCAATGATTGGCGTTGGGCCGCTCTGAATGAGAGGCAGCACTTGAGATGCAAAGTGAGTAGCGCATGTCGGCTTTCGGGACGGAGAAACTGTATGAGCACAAGATCTGTGCCGCTGCGGACAGAATGAAATGTGGGATGTGTTAGACTTAATCCGTTGGCCAATCAGGCCTGAGTTGGGTGGTGATCTAGTTGGCAGAAATTCGACTGCAAGAGGGCGAGAGCATTGAAAGCGCCCTGCGTCGCTTTAAGCGCAAGGTTCAGACCGAAGACATCATCAAGGAAGTGAAGCGTCACTCCTACTATCTGAAGCCGGGTGCGAAGATGCGCGTGAAGCAGGCTCTGGCTCGCAAGCGGGCACAGAAGAAGATTCGCAAAGAACCCAAGGACTAGTTTCCTGGAACTTAAAAGGCCGCTACCAAAAGGTAGCGGCCTTTTCCATTTCTGCAACAATATCGAGCGATTACTGTTCGCCTTCGTTTCCACCAGACTTGCTAGCCACCTTCAGTCCGCTAAGACCGTTGATGTAGCGGGCGATACCACGGTAAAGCGATTCGGCAATGCGCTGGCGGTACTCAGGCGTCTGCAGGCGGCGTTCATCGCCGGGATTGGAAACGAACGAAATTTCGGCCAGGATCGAGGGCATATTCGCGCCAATGAGCACGATGAAAGGAGCCTTCTTCACGCCGCGATCTCGGAGCGTTGTTTTCTCCTTGCCTGCTAGTCCCTGGTAAAGGGAGTGCTGCACATCCGCCGCGAACTCTCGTGACTCGTCAACTTTTTCCTTCAGCGTGATCTTCTTCACCAAGTCGCCGAGTTCATGGACCGATTTTTCGCTGACAGCATTCTCGCGGGCGGCAACTTCCAGAGCGTCGGGAGAAGGATTGAAGTTCAAGTAGTAGGTCTCTACGCCACGTGCATTCGGATCACGGCTGGAATTCGCGTGTACCGAAACAAACAGATCGGCCTGATGCTGATTTGCAATGGCTGTACGCGTCTCGAGAGGGATGAACGTGTCATCGTCGCGTGTGAAGATGACGTCGGCTCCCATCTTCGTCTTGAGCAGCTTTCCAAGGCGAAGCGAGACGTCGAGAACGAGATCCTTCTCCAGAAGGCCGTTGGGGCCAATCGTTCCCGTATCGTGCCCGCCGTGTCCGGCGTCGATCACAATGCGTCCCACCTTCAGACCGAGGGCACGAATAAGCGAGGTCTGGCCGTCGGCACTGGGCTGGGCCTGACGAATCTCAGGATAACGTTGCGATTTCTTCCCCGCGCTAAGCGGCTTCTTCTTGGTTTCTCTCGGAGCCACAACCTGAACCGTGGGCTGCGACGTTGGCTTATCGGTTGCTTTCAGCTCTGAGCCCTTAAGGTTCGCAAGTTCAGAGGTATTGGACTCGGCAGATGTAGCAGGTGCCGAGTTTGAGGACGCTTCAGTGACTTCAGGGGCCGATGGGGTGGACACAAAGCTGCCATCCGCCATGCGCGGACCATACTCGACTGTGGGCTTGGTAGGAGGCTGAGCCGCAGGACCGGGCTTGGATTCAGCCGTGGTCGGCACACTGGAAGGCAGAGTCGCGGAGAACGGCGCCGCTGCGGGCCTTTCAGGCTTGGTCGGCGGCGGAGTTGCAGGAGTTGAGGACTTGCTCTCCTCCTGCTGTTGCGCCTGTGCGACCAGAGTCTGAGGCTGCGTGCCCGGCTTGCGGCCATGAATGTCAATGATGAGGCGATACGGATTCGGTAACAGGAACGCCGAGTAGTCGGAGACATCATCGACTTCGAGAACTACGCGAACCATTCCCTTCTGGAACTGAGCAATGCGAACTCGGCGCAAGAATCCATCGGAGACATCGAACGACTTGCCAACGAGCGTAGAGGCAAGCTTTGTGTCGTGCAGGTCAAAGAAGATGCGATCGGGATGCGGAACGCGTCCCGCTTCGTACTTCACTTCCTGCTCAAGATCGATGGCAACGCGAGTGTAATCAGGCGTGGACCAGTGGCGAATTCCCGTAACGAGAGGAAGCTGGGCGTGGGACGTAGCTTCGCTCGCGGCATCCTGAGGCTTTATGTCCGGAGCCTTCGTCTCCTGCGGCTTCGCTTCTGGCGCTCGAGATTCGGCAACGGGCTTGCTCTCGCGGTTTGAGTCCAGCGACTTGCGAGTGCGTTTATGCTGAGCCTGGTGATCGAGTTCCGCAATGGCTTCGCGGGCTTCGGCGGCAAGTTTCTGCACATGCGGATAGCGCCGGATTACTTCCTGGAAGGTCTCGCGCGCCTTGTCATATTCCTCGAGATCGTCTTTGTATATCTGTCCGATGGTGAACAGCGCGTCGAGACGATATTTGCTGCCGGGATACTCACGGCGAAGGAACTCATACTGCGCGATTGCGGCGCGAAGTGTTTTGGGGTCGTTGAAAGAGCGCCCGCTCTCGGCCAGAAGTTCGGCTACGGCGACTACGCTTGCATCCGCCTTGCTGCTTGTGGGTGCCTCATAATAAACAGCGCGATAAGCATCGATCACTCGCTGGTATGCGCGACGGCTGCGCTCACGCTGCGGGAGACCGTTCAGTTCTTCTCGCATCCGCTCGGCAACCTCAAACTGCGAGCGGGCCTGTTGCTTCTTCTGCGGTACGGGGACGGCGGAGAAAACGGGAGCGACGAGCAAGCACAGCACGAAAAGCGCTGCAATCCAGCGCTTTGAATGCCACCTGTAGGTTTGTCCCGTCATCGACTGCAAGTTTTCCTTCACAACTGACACACGTTGAATTAATCGGTGTTGCTGATAAACAGTTTGCCACGTTCGTCGCGGGTTACGCGAATGGGTATTTGCAAACTTGTGTAGCGAACTTCAGTACTGATACCGCCGCCCATCAGATTGGTGATGCGCTTCACATAGTTACGAGTTTCCGTGTAGGGCGGAATTCCTCCATTGCGCTCGACAGCACCCTGCCCTGCGTTATAGGCCGCAAGCGATAAAGAAACATTGCCATTGAAATTCTGCAGTAGCCCCTTCAAATGCCGGACTCCAGCATCGACGTTTTGAGCCGCGTCAAAGGGATTGCGAAGGTCATACATGCGCGCCGTCGCAGGCATCAACTGCATCAACCCCATCGCTCCTTTGTTGGAGAGGGCACGCGGATTAAAGTTGGACTCAACCTTAATGAGCGCGCGAACGAGATTAGGATCAATGCGATGGCGCGCAGCCGCGTCGTTAATATATCGATCAATTTCGGCCGCCGTGACACGGCGATTATCGGCAGCGACTGAATAGTTTGGATCCTGCTCGGCCAGCTTACCGCTGACATGAGCTGAACCGTTGAGCTTAGGTCGCGACTCGATGAAGCTGGAAACCTCTCCGGCGACGACTCGGGCGGAGCGCATGGCGGCTGGAGTGGCGGATCGGATCACTTTGTAGCGCTGCTCTGTATCGCTCCAATAGGAGAGCAACGTAGTTTTGCGCCGCACGGTCGCGTGAGAAGAGGACGCACTCGAAGCGGTGCTCTTATGCTCTACCGGGCCATCGTTGGTGTAGACCGTACGCCCATGTTCGGATGTGGACTGGATGGCTTGCGCCGAGAGCAGTGTGGACAAGGGCATTAGCGCAAAAGCCATTGCAATAGAACGAACGCGATGGCGCGCCATGACTCGGGATGTCCACACGTCGATTCTCATCACTGTCATAACCCGGATCAGACCGGTGCTGATGCGGTGGTCGCGAATAAAAAGTCTTTACCCAGAGTGACTGGATTATAAGTCTCGCTGTTGCCAACAGCAATCATTGAGACATAGGGAATCGAGGAAGTGAACGGGGTAAAACACGTACAAAGCTAAAAGCGAGGGTTACGGCGGGTCATGTGCTGACGGAGCAAGCTAACGGGCAGCTGCCAGTTCAGAGACATTGTCAAGACGCACTCGAACTGAGATAAAAACACCACCTCTGCGATTCTCGCGCAGAGGTGGTGTCGCGGAATGGTTCATTGTTAGCTGATGAACGATTCGACTGTGGCGTAACTGTCTTTCAACGCCTCATCGAGTGCTTCTGGATTCTTTCCGCCGGCTTCGGCCATATCGGGACGCCCACCGCCGGAGCCACCCACCTTCTTTGCCACTTGGCCCACGATCTTGCCAGCCTGAAGCTTCGCGGTTAAGTCCTTTGTCACTCCGACGATCACAGCGACCTTGCCTTCCGTAACTGAGCCGATGATGACAACGCCGGAGCCGATCTTGTTGCGGAAGTTATCGACCAACGTGCGGAGTTGGGGACGATCGAGGTTGTCGGCACGGTGCGCCAGAACCTTCACGCCCTTCACTTCCTTCACGTTGTCATCGGCGCTGGCAACAGCCGAAGCCGCGGACTTCATGCGTATTTGGTCGAGTTCCTTGCGCAGCTTCTTGAGTTCTTCCTCGCGGCGATCAAGTTCCTGCTTAAGAGCGACGGCAGGACTTACATCGCTGCGTCCGACAAGGGTGGACACCATGCCTTCTAGTTCGTGATCCTGACGGAAATGACGCAGGGACTGCTCTCCGGCAACGGCTTCGATACGACGCACGCCGCTGGAGACGCTTCCCTCCTTGAGGATCTTGATGAGGCCGATCTCGCCCGTTGAGGAGACATGAGTGCCGCCGCAGAGTTCGGTCGAGAAGTCGGCAATCTTCAGCACGCGCACGCGCTCGCCATACTTTTCGCCGAAGAGCGCCATGGCCTTGTACTTCTGAACCGCATCGTCGATAGGCACGTCTTCCAGAGTATTTACCGGGACATTAAGAAGCACTTCGCGGTTTGCGATGTCCTCAATTTCCTGCAACTCCTCATCAGAAACCGACGAGAAGTGGGAGAAATCGAAGCGTAGGTAGTTGGGTGAAACCAGCGAGCCCGCCTGCTTGACGTGAGTTCCGAGAACCTGGCGCAGCGCAGCGTGCAGCAGGTGCGTCGCGGTGTGATGGCGACGAGTGGCCGAGCGCAGTTCGGAATCAACGACGGCTACCAGCTTATCGCCGACAGTGATCGGCTGGCGTGCCGTGATCTTATGCGCGCGCACTCCTTGGACCGGGGAGTGAACTCCCTCGACTTCGGCGACAACCACAGTACGATCCGCCGAATAGAGCCAGCCCTTATCGCCGACCTGTCCGCCGCTTTCAGCGTAGAACGGCGTGTGGTCGAAGACGAGCTCAGCTTGCTCACCGGGAGCAACCTGTTGCACGCCATTTCCGTCGACGACCAGAGCTACCACTTCGCAATTCGGAGACTGCTCCTGCCGATATCCCTCGAACACGGTCTGTGGAAGTGAGGCGAAAACTGGCGAGGCTGTTTTCTGAGAACCGCCCTTCCAACTGGCTCGGGCCGTTGTGCGCTGCTCTTCCATTGCCGCGTCGAAGCCAGCTTGATCAAAGGTAATGCCCTGATCGCGAGCGGCGTCAAACATAAAGTCGAGTGGCAGACCGAACGTGTCGTAGAGCTTGAATGCCTCTTTGCCCGAAAGGGTATTGTTCTCAGCCTGATCGAGCAGGTCTTGCAATTTCGAGAGTCCGATTGCGACGGTCGAGGCGAAGCGGGTCTCTTCGGTCTCGATGACCTTGGCAACGCGCGGCGCCGATTCAACGATTTCCGGATATGCGCCCTTCATTTCTTCAACGACCGCGTCCACCATTTTGTACAGGAACGGCTGTGTCTGCCCAAGAAGTCTTCCGTGCCGGATGGCACGGCGAATAATTTTGCGCAGCACGTATCCGCGTCCTTCATTGGCAGGAACGATGCCATCACTGATAAGGAATGTGGCAGCGCGGCTGTGGTCGGCGATGACACGGAGCGAAGCGGCGCTATTGGCGCCCGCTTCCCTGCTCTTCTTGTTGCCAGTCGCGGTAAGTTCATCGGCGCGCTTGATCAGCGGAATGAAAAGGTCGGTGTCGTAGTTGCTGACGACATTCTGCAGAACGGCGGTAACGCGTTCGAGTCCAGCTCCGGTGTCAATGGAAGGCTTAGGCAGCGGCGTCAGCACACCCTCGGAGCTACGGTCAAACTGCATGAAGACCAGGTTCCAGATTTCGACATAACGGCCACATTCGCACGGGAACTTGCACTCACCCGCGGCGCACTCGGGCAGATGCTTGTCGCTGGAAGCGATGCCCATATCATAGTGGATCTCCGAACAGGGACCGCAGGGGCCGGTATCGCCCATCTGCCAGAAATTTTCCTTCATGCCAAGTTCGAAAATGCGTTCGGGACGCACACCAACGTTGACCCAGTAGTCGTAAGCTTCACTGTCGCGCGCAACGCCGTTCTCACCCTTGAAGATGGTGACGTAGAGCTTATCGGGCGACATGCCGAACCACTTCGGCGAAGTCACCAGTTCCCACGCGTAGGCGATTGCGTCCTTCTTGAAATAGTCGCCAAAGCTGAAATTGCCGAGCATTTCGAAGAATGTGTGGTGACGATTGGTAAAGCCGACGTTTTCAAGATCGTTGTGCTTGCCGCCTGCACGGACGCACTTTTGCGAGGTGGTCGCTCGCGTATAGTCGCGCTTTTCGGCACCAAGGAAGACGTCCTTGAACTGGTTCATTCCCGCGTTGGTGAACAGCAGGGTGGGGTCGTTGGCGGGGACCAGCGAGGAACTGTGCACCTGGCGATGGCCCTTCTGGACAAAAAAGTCCAGGAACATGCTTCGAACTTCGTTTCCGGTAGGCATTTATTTCACTTTCGATTAATCCCGGGGCGCCGCAAAGCCGTTAGCAGAAATGCGCGGCAGACGCTTGGAGGGAGACGAAAACATGATTTTAACATCCCCAAATTCCTGCCATGCTTGCGCTTTCAGATTGGGAAACTGTGCCGTTCGTAACCAGCCAAGAGAAAACACTGATTTCTGAAACATCAATTTCTTGGGACAATCTTTATCTCGAATCGGATAATTGAGGCAAATAGCGAGGCAGTCATGGATCTTACGGTCGGAGTCAGTAGTCAGGCCGTTGCCCCGAAGCGCCGAGAAAATCGGCTGCCCGCGGCACTAAACATACGTTTACTAGGTATCGATGCCAAGGGTAAGCCATTTCACCAAGCGGCGATGACACTGGATATCAGTCTGTCCGGGGCGCGAGTCACTGGACTCGCTGCAGAACTTGCTCCTGGCGACATCGTGGGATTACAAAGCGGCGGAGACAAGTGCCGATTCAAGGTCGCATGGACACTGCCGAATCGCGATGGCACATATCAGGCTGGCTTGCATTGCGTCGAAAAGGGCAAGAGCCCGTGGCGCGACCAGATGCACAAAGAGGCGACTGGCGATCGTCGATCCGATGACCGATACCCTTGTGGCGGTTCGGTCTCTCTACGTTCGGCAGCTTTCCCGACTCCCATCTGGGGCACGGTTCGCGACATCGGTGCGGGCGGCTGCTACGTCCAGACCGTGAATGTGGCTCCCGTGGGAGACATCGTTAGCGGTCAATTCACGATCAACGGCGTGCAGTTTGATGCCGTGGCCGAAGTGCGTTCCTCTCGGGCAGCGGTGGGCATGGGACTTCTGTGGTGCGATCTTGGCTTTGACGGTCAGGCAAAGCTGCATAGGCTCCTGCGTCTGCTGGCGGTGAATCACACAGATGCGAACTCGCTGAAACACCGGGCTCAGGGCCAAATGGAGAAGATTCATCAACTCGTGGTGGCATTGCGAGAGCGGTTAGATATTGACAGGACTCTCGTGGACGCCCAGATGGTCGCGCTGCTCAACGAAGCACAAGAGAATCTGGCTACCGTGCTGAAAAGTGTGCAGCGATAAGCAGAGCTGGGTTAGGCTAACTTCATGCGCAATTCATTTTTGTCCGCCGTAGCCCTGTTTAGTCTCGTTGTGTGTGGTTCGATCAGCAGCTTTGCCCAAAACACCGCGGCTCAGATTCCTCCTACCGAGATTTCCGCCGATCTGGGGACCTGCTCGGCTCAAATCAATGTCACCGGAGCTGATGGCAAGCCAGTGTCTAACGCCAAAGTGAGCACGCGTATACGGTACGGGGCTCTTGGGGTTAAAAAGCTCGATTTGGAAACCTACACCAGCGTCAACGGGCAGGCAAAAATTGTGAAGCTGCCTGAAGTTCCGAAAAAGCCGATCTACATCTACGTCAGCAAAGACGATAAGTGGGCGAATGTTGAGTTTCAGCCGGATGTGAAGTGCAGAGCGACTTTCGATGTGGTGTTGAAGTAACTCGCATGGGTTAGCTCTAACTAGTTTTCTTCGCGGCCCGTTTGCGGGCCGCTTTCTTTGTTGCAGCCTTTTTTGTCGCCGCTTTCTTCATTGCCGATTTCTTCGCGGCTTTCCGCGGCTTGGGACCGGGGAGTTCGGCACAACGCCACATGTACCAGCTTGCGATGGAACACCAGGGGTGCCACTTGCGCGCACGACGCCGCATGGCTTCCTTCGTCGGCAACTCGCGCATTTTGTAAAGACGTTGCATGCCCTTGCGCACGCCGTAGTCATCGACCGGCAGCACGTTCGGACGCCCGAGGCGGAATATCAGCATCATTTCGACTGTCCATCGGCCGATGCCTCGAACCTGCGATACCCTCTCTATGATTTCGTCGTCACTCATTTCCGCTAAGTCGTGCTTGTCCGGGACAGTGCCATCAAGACACTTGGCAGCGAGGTCGCGCAAGGCCAGGAGTTTGTTCTGCGACAGTCCTGCGGCACGCAACTTGGCGTCATCCTTGGCCAGCAGCGCTTCGGGAGTCATTCCGTCTTTTGGGAACAGGGCTTCGACGCGTCCCATGATGGCCGAGGCAGCGGCTCCGGCGAGTTGCTGATAGATGATGGAGCGAGCTAACGAATAAAAAATGCTGAAGTGGTGCGGTATCTCCAACGTGCAGGGCCCAACCTGCGCGATGAGTGCGGCAAGTTTAGGGTCAGCAGCAGAAAGATGTTCGAGTGCCTCGTTCCAATCAGAATTCGCTTTCGAACTCACAGTTCATCCTCGGTAAGTGGAGCGGACTCGGCGCTCTCGCGCTCCTGCTCAAGGGCGGAGAGGGTTTCGTCTTCAACTTTCCAGTTGCGTAACAGGTGAATGATGGCGCGGGAAGAAAACCCAGCGCGGACCATCATGCGAAAAATGCGAGCTGCGGATTTCTGGTCGGTTGGCTGCTTCAGGCGCTTCCGCTCGATGAATTGCTGAGCTAACGTGCGTTCGTCGATTTCGCTGTAGGTCTCGCCAACAGTTTTCTCGATCACGTCTGGGTGGACGCCCTTGACACGGAGATCCTGGATGACCCGGAGACGTCCGAACTTCTCGGTGTCTCGCCGAATGGCCGAGTACGATGAAGCATAGCTGGTGTCGTTGAGGTAGCGCTGCTGCTTCAGGCGCTCGGTGACGGCTTCGACCAGCGCTTCCACGTCAGGCTGATGCCCAGCGCGAGTGCGCATCAGGCGCTTCAGTTCCGCGACCGTGCGCATGCGACGCGCTAACGCGCCGACCGCGTACTCGTAGAGGCTCTCCTCGGTGTATTGCTTCTTGACCGCGCTCTTCTTCCACGCCATCGCAAGAAACAGTGTCGGCTCGCGGCGGGAAATTATCAAGCGGCTAAGGAAGGGACCGTGGCTGACCTCAGAGGCGAAGCCAGCCCAGGCCGACCTTAGAAGCGATAAAACACACCGGCGCCAATGCGCAGATGCCAGTCTCCATTGTCGTAGAAATGGGTGTGAAAGGCGTCGGCGGAAAGACGCAATCCAAGTCCGTTGCGGGTCTTGCTGTCTAATCCTCCGCCTACCGCCCAGGAAAACGCCGTGTCGGAGGCGCCGCTCAGATTGCTAACGTGCGAGCCTCCCACCAGAATGTGCCCCCATGGCTCGAAACCACGCCGACGACGCGTCGCCTGAAACTTGGGGCCGAACATAAAGGAATGAATGCTGTTCTCATGGCTGTAGTAGCCGCCAAAATCGGCATCCAGATCGAAGTTCCTGTCGATGTGGTAACCGAGCATGCCGTTCCATCCATTCTTGCCAGATGTGAAATGTGAATAGCCAAAGTAGGCTTCGGGGCCTCTAGCGTCTTGTGCATGTGCCGTAACCGCGAACATAGCAACACACACGAACAGAAATGCCAGCTTGCGCATTTCGAATCTCCTATCTCTCCCGTGCTTCGGGGCTTGTGCACTAAGAAGGAGATTCGTGACGCGAGGCTGCCTTCCTTTGAGGCCGAGAGCCTCAAAGGAGACAACACTGCAAGAAAAACATTGAACTCGGCTAGAAGCGGCCTATCTGCTGCGAGAGTTGGTCGCGAGTGGATTCCGCCGTACCAGAGATGCCTTGCACGCGCAGCTTGAAATCATCCGGATTGCTCGCGTTCTCGATTGCGGTTTCGTAAGAGATGAGCCCCTTTTGCAACAGATCGTAAAGCGATTGATCGAAGGTCTGCATTCCGTATTGCGAAGTGCCCTGCTGCAAAGCTTCCTTGATTTGACGAGTCTTTTCGGGAACGGTGATGCACTCGCGAATATAAGCCGTGGAGATCAGCACCTCACACGCGGGCACGCGGCCAGCTCCGTCGCAGCGCTTGACGAGACGCTGGCTGATGATGGCGCGCAACGTGGCCGCAAGTTGCAGACGAATCTGCTTCTGCTCGGGAGGAGGGAAGACAGCAATAATGCGGTTGATAGTTTCAACAGCATCTAGCGTATGCAGAGTGCTGAATACCATGTGGCCGGTTTCGGCGGCGTGCAGAGCCGTTGAAATTGTCTCAAGGTCGCGCATTTCGCCGACGAGGATGACGTCTGGATCCTGACGAAGGCTGGCGCGGAGCGCGCTGCCGAACGAGGGAGTGTCCACTTCGACTTCGCGTTGATTGACAAAGCCCTTCTTGTCGCGATGCAGGAACTCGATCGGGTCCTCGATGGTAATGATGTGCTCGGGACGCGAAGAGTTGATGCGATCCACCATGGCCGCGAGCGTAGTCGATTTGCCGGAACCGGTAACTCCGGTTACCAGCACCAGCCCGCGAGCTTCTTCACAGATGCGCTCGGTAACCGCAGGCAGGTAAAGCTCTTCAAGGGCTCGAATCTTGGTGGGGATCACGCGGAGCACAATACCGACATTGCCACGCTGCTGGAACACGTTCACACGAAAGCGTCCGAGGCCTGCGGCGCCGTAAGCAAGGTCGATTTCGGCGCACTCCTTAAATTTCTGCTTCTGGCGGTTCGACATCATGCTGAACGCCATGTTCAGCATGTCTTCGCCGGTGATGCGAGGCTGCTCGGTAAGGGGAACCAGTTCACCATCGACGCGCACATGAGGATAGTTGCCAACCTTGAGGTGAAGGTCACTCGCCTTCCTCTCGACGGCTATGCGCAAAAGGTCATCGATCGTCATGGAATCATCTCTTCTGGAACGAGAGTACATCGAAACTTAACACGTTGAACAAACACGTGCAATGAACTATAGGACCTAGACCGCAATGCCCGGGATATGAGCGAGATGCCTCATCTGCAGCCACGTCGAGTAAGGGGTTCCGCGGAGTTGGCGCGTATTAGAAGTAAGGCAAAGTAGGGCCTTCAGGCGCGTTTTCGCGCCACAGAAGAAGTGGGAACGCGATAGGCTGTGTGCATGCGCTTGTGGGGAATACGGCTGGCGATAGTAGCAGCAGTCACGGTGATGAATGTTGCAGAAGGCGCCCTACTCCGGCCATTGATACGAACCGCCGGGATCAACCTTGAGGCAACTCTGTTCGATGAGTTCCTGCTCGGCCTGGTGATGGGATTTGTAGTGGTCTGGATCCATGGGGCGTTCAGACGTCGCTATGAAGCTAAGCTGAAAGCGGCGGTGGATGAACTCAACCATCATGTGCGGAACTCTATGCAGGTGATCATCAACACGCAGATGCTTTGTCCGAAGTGTCGGCGAGGCACCTCGGACGCGTTCGAAAGAGTGGACTGGGCGCTGAAAGAAATCCTGCCCAAGGAAATGCAGCCCAGACGCGAATAGCGCTCAATAGTTTTGATTGAGAGTCCTGTTGCGTGTACAGGAGGGCTTTCTGCATTCGGCTCAGGCCGAAGCGGCTGAGACAACAGATCCAACTGCCGCATCTATATGGCTGATGGCTACGAATATCCAAGATGTGGTGAAAGGAAAGCAGGCGCAGAACTCAGAACTGCGACTGCCTCCCGGACCGGGCGTCAACCTGCTGAGTTCCGTACTCAAGCAAAAGCGCTGGGTCGACCCCATCGCGCATTTCAAGAACCTCGCAGCGAAATACGGCGATATTGCGCATTACAAGCTGGGACGGCGACACATCGTTTTTCTCAATCATCCGGAATACATCCGCGAAGTCTTCATCGTGCAACATGCGAACTTTGTCAAAGAGCGCACTCAGCAACGGGCCAAGTTGCTGCTCGGCGAAGGCATGATCACTGCCGATGGAGCTACTCACAAGCAGGAGCGGCAGGCATCGGCTCCGGCATTTCATCGGCAGAAGATCACGACACATGCCGCTGAAATCGTGCGTCGAGCGGTGCAGCTACGAGATAGCTGGCACGATGGTGAACAGCACGACCTGCATCGAGAGATGATGACATTGGCGTTGGGCATCGTGGGCGCAACGGTGTTCCGCACCGATCTTGGAGACGAAGTACACGCACTCAACCGCGCCATGGCCGACATCATGGACGTGTATAACGCCGTCGTCCTTCTGCCGGGAATACGTTTTCTGCTGCACATTCCATTCACTCCGCTTCGGAAGTTTGTACATGCGCGCGCGAAGCTGCACCAGGCCATCGATCGACTGATCTCCGAACATCGATTGCGTGATCGCGACGCAACCGGAACGGATCTGCTGTCGATGTTGCTGGACACTCAGAAAACAAACCGCTGGAGCGACGAGCAGGTGCGCGACCAGGTAATGACCGTCATACTCGCCGGATACGAAACCGTGGCCATTGCGCTGACGTGGACGTGGTACCTGCTATCGCAAAACCCCGACGCCGAGTCAAAGATGCACGAGGAGATCGATCGCGTGCTCGGAGGACGGCTCCCCGTGTTCGAAGACGTCGCGCAATTGCGGTACACGGAGATGGTGCTGGCAGAATCCATGCGGCTGTATCCTCCCGCCTGGGCAATGGGTCGTCAGGCCTTAAGTGAATTTGAGTTGGGCGAGTACAAGCTGCCTGCAGGAACCACCGTGCTGGCCAGCCAATTCATCATGCATCGAGATGCCCGGTACTTCCCTGACCCACTGAGGTTCGACCCCGAGCGCCACAATGTGGCGGCAAAAGCTGCGAGAGTGAGGGGAACGTATTTTCCGTTTGGCACGGGACCCCGGCAATGCATTGGCGAGTCACTCGCCTGGATGGAAGGGGTGCTGGTAGTTGCCACTCTGGCACAGCGCTGGAAACTGCGACATGACGATCGGCATGAGGTTGTTCCGGAAGCGCTGTTTACACTGAGGCCCCGAGGAGGGATGCCCATGACAGTGCAATCTCGTTAGCAAAATCAAAGGCCCCAGCAAGTGGGGCCTTCGTTTCTTTTGTAACGCAGATTATGCGCCGACCTTCTGCCGAACCGGTACCGGAGTAAGCCAGTTGTAGCGATCGGGCTTGGTTCCATTGAAGATGCTGAACAGTTCGCTGCGGATCGCCTTCGTGATCGGGCCAACCTGACCATCGGCGACCGTGATCTTGTCCACCGAGCGAATCGGAGTGATCTCTGCGGCCGTTCCAGTGAAGAAGACTTCGTCCGCAACGTACAGCAGTTCGCGCGGAATCTGCTGCTCGACAGCGGGAATCTTGAGGTCTTCGGCAATGCGCAGAATCGAGTCACGCGTGATGCCCGCAAGTACCGAGTTGCCGAGCGGAGGCGTGATCAGCTTTCCATTGCGGACGAGGAACAGGTTTTCGCCGGATCCTTCGCTGACGTAGCCATTTGCATCGAGCGCGATGCCTTCGACATAGCCGTTGAGCACCGCTTCCATCTTGATCAACTGCGAATTCATGTAGTTTGCGCCAGCCTTGGCCATTGCGGGCAAGGTATTCGGCGCAAGACGCGTCCACGAAGAAACGCAGACATCTACGCCCACGTCCTCTGTGCCGCCCAGGTACTTGCCCCAAGGATAGTTAGCGATGTAGCACTCCGTCGGTACGCCGATCGGATTGACGCCGATTTCGCCGTAGCCACGAACGATGAGCGGACGGATGTAGCAGGGCCAAACGCCATTGGCAGAGATGGTTTCGATCATGCCATCAATCAACTGCTGGCAGGTGAAGGACACCGGAATGCGGTAGATTTTGGCCGAGTCGAGCAGGCGCTGCATGTGTTCCTGCGCGCGGAAAATAGCGGGACCACTCGGCAGTTCATAGCAACGTACGCCCTCAAAAACAGAAGACCCATAATTCACAACGTGGGCCATGACATGAATCTTTGCGTCATCCCAATTGATCAGCTTGCCGTTGTGCCAGATCTTTTCAGTAGGTTTCATGGGCATTTGTGCGCGCTCCTCAATAGTGCAACGAATGGATCCAATTATAGAACAGGGTGAAGGCCGATGTGCCCATCAGATTGCCGCTTCGGGCTAAGTGTCGAAATTCTTCATAGCACCTATAGGAATTACTAATGAGAGGTGACGTATATAGCGCGTTAGCATAGTAGTCATGCGGGGTTTTGCAATACTTACTGCGTTTCAATTTGCCGGCACGGTCGTTCACGCGCTCGGCGTTCCCATGCCGGGGGCCGTGTTGGGGTTGTTGATGTTTACGGCCTCCCTCTTTTTGGGATGGATCAAGGTCGAGTGGGTGGAATCGACCACGAACTTGTTGCTGAAGCATATGTTGCTGTTCTTCGTGCCAATGACGGTGCTGACCATGCGACTGGCTCCAATCATTAAGGCAAATTGGGCAGCGCTGGCAGTGAGCATCCTAGTGAGCACGCTGGCCGTTATGGTGACTACGGGTGTCGTGGCAGATTTCCTGCTACACAGAAAGAGCGCACCGGCAAATGAATGAATTTACAGCCTCCCCCGTCTTCGGTGCGGGCCTCACGATTCTGCTCTACGCAGCAGGACTGCTGCTCCATAAGAAATTGACGTGGGCTCATCCGCTGGTGACCACCTGCGTAGGCCTGATGCTGACCGTGAAACTGATGCATGTTCCGGTCGAGAACTATGCAGTCGGCGGCGACATGATCACCTATCTGCTCGGCCCGGCCGTCGTCGCACTTGGCGTGCCTGTGTACAAGAATGGCAAAAAGCTTAAAGAATCCGCCGTGCCGCTTTCGTTGGCTATCGGCGTGGGCTCTGCCGTGGGCATGCTTACCGCTGCGATCTGCGCCGCTCTGATGGGCGCGCCAAAGGAATTCATCGCGAGCGCAGTGCCGAAGTCGGTGACAACGCCTATCGCGATGGACATTGCGCGGGAGTTGCACGGGCTGCCTGAGATTGCAGCAGCCATGGCGCTGGTGACGGGAGTGATTGGAAACCTGATGGGGCCGGAGATTCTGCGCTTCTTCGGAGTAAAACACGATCTCGCTATGGGCGCCGCAATGGGAACCTCATCGCATGGCTTTGGTACAGCGCGTTTGCTAAAAGAGCACGAACTGCAAGCCTCGACAGCTTCGCTTGCCATGGCCGTTGCTGGTATGACCGTTTCGGCGCTGGCAATGTTTGTGCCATGGTTCCTCAGAATGATGTCAGGACACAACTGGCACGGCATTCACGCCATCTAGAAGCACGACCAGCAGAAACACATGGCCCCACTCAGTGAGTGGGGCTTTTGATTACTCAGGATTGAAATTCCATAGCAGGTTGTTCAGTCCCGAACCCTGTCCATTACCTACGAAAGAAACGCCACCGCACATCCAGAACTTGCCACTTGTATCGACCCAAGTCGCAGGGCTGGTCGTGGCCGCAGGAGCATTGCTTATGCTCGCAACACCCTTCGTACCATAAACTGCCGCGCTGAGCCCAACATTGCTACCGCTCACCCACGTCCACGTATTGTTGACCCGAGAGTACTTCCAAACATCGTTCATTACCGTGTTCGTCCCAGTCGAATCGAATCCCGAGCCTCCGAACATCCAAAAGTTCCCGCTACTGTCAGTCCAGGCTGCCGCGCCTGAACGTGCGCCGGGGACATTGGAATCTGCAGAGAAGCCCTTGGTGCCATACACTCCGGGCGCATTGTGTAGGTTGCTACCGCTCATCCAAGTCCACGATTTTGAGGTGGGGTTGAATCTCCAAAGGTCATTCATAGGCACAAGTGGTGAGGTGTCGCTGGTTGTACTTGCGCCGCCAAATATCCAAATGTTTCCATCGGAATCGCCCCAACCGCTGGCCAAATATCGTGGAGGCGGAACATTCGCTGTCCCGGGAACGCCCTTTGTCCCAAACGTGCCTTGCGAATATGCGACGGAGCTTCCGCTAATCCACGTCCACATCTTGGTAGTGGGGCTAAACTCCCAGAGGTCATTCAGGTCGCCACTTGCTCCGCTGGCATCCACGCCATGACCTCCGAACAACCAGAAATTCCCAGCCGCATCAGTCCAACCTACAGCGCCCGAGCGCGCACCTGGAACGTTGGAGGGGGAGGCAATTCCGTTCGTTCCATAATCCCCTGCTGCGGAAGCCATATTGCTGCCAGCTATCCATGTCCAGTTCTTCGTCGCCGGATCAAATTGCCAGAGATCATTCAAAGAAGCGGCGGCACCACCCGCGGAATCCACTGCAAGTCCGCCGAACAACCAAAAGCGTCCTGCGGAGTCGGTCCACCCAACCGCGCAAGCACGTGCCCCCGGAGCATTATTCGCGTTCGGCACGTTCCGTGTTCCGTACATTCCTAGCGCGCCGGGCACATTGCTCCCGCTGACCCAAGTCCACGCGTTCAAGGCGGGATTGTACTTCCAGAGGTCATTTAGCAAGGCTTGCAACCCAGTGGACGCATCGGCAGCAGCACCACCGAACATCCAGAGATTGCCACTCGAATCGGCCCAGCTTAGGGAACAGTCGCGTGCACCCGGAAAGTTATTTGCCCCAGCCACGCCTTTTACACCGTACACACCCTGAGCGTTCGGCGTAGTACTGCCACCTATCCAGGTCCAAGAGACAGAGTTGGAGGGATTTGTCGTAACCGTGAATGAACCGCCACCACAAGCACAAGTAAGAAGGAGAAACAGGACAGCTAAGGCGTGAAATATTGCTGGTCGTTTCGGCACGTCTCTGAAGCAAGGCCGCAATGCTTGCATAAAGCCCCCTGAGAGCAGACGGACACATATTCAGCTCCCATCAGGGGAATGTCAATTTACCTCATCGAAGGGCCATGCCCGAACAGCATTCCGAAGCCGACGATGATAACCACGAACACGATGAGCAGTGCTCCGACGACGCGGACAAAGAGGCGTGTCCATCGCCATTCAATTCCGGGCGCCCACACCAGAAGGGCGAGAGTAGTCGCCATGAGCACGAACGAACTGGCGAACCAGCGCACGCGTACTACGTTTCCCAACACGTCGACCAAGCCAGCCATCACAAGACTGTATCGAACCATTCTCTCCGGCGCAATTAGCTGGCATGAGCTCAATCCTCCAACAGAAAACGCCCCCAAGCACCGGGGGCGTTGCTGCTGACAGCGAGTCTCCTCTACAGCGTTTCGGTTTCCAACAACTCGGGCGTTTCCTGCTTCTCCTGCGCTTCGATTGCGTTGGCCAACTCGCGAACGAACAACTCAGCATCGGTAACCAGTCCTAGCGCCTGGAACGTTCCGCGATCAGCGAGCTTCGTCACTACTGCAGGATTGATGTCAACAGCGACTACCTTCACCGCCGCTTTCAACATGTTCCCGGTCGCAATCGAGTGAAGCATGGTGGCAATCATTAGCACCATGTCCACACCTTCGATCGCCTTGCGCATCTTGACTTGAGCCTTCGCCGTGTCAGTGATCACGTCGGGCATCGGGCCGTCATCGCGAACCGATCCGGCGAGCACGAGTTCGACGTTATTCTTAACGCACTCGTACATGATGCCTTCTTTGAGAACGCCACTCTCGACCGCGTCGCGAAGCGATCCAACGGCGCGTACAGCATTGATCGCAGCCATGTGATTGCGATGTCCGCCCGGCACAGGGCGGCCATTGCGCAGGCAGACGCCGAGTGAGGTGCCGAACAACACGCTCTCTACATCGTGCGTCGCAATGGCATTGCCTCCAAAAAGAACCTGCACGAAACCGTCACGTATCAACTTGGCAAGGTGCGGGCCTGCGCCACTGTGCACAATCGCAGGTCCAGCAACGATCAGAATCTTGCCGCCCTTGGCGCGGGTTTCACGCATTTGCTTCGCGATCTCTTCGATGACAAGACGCTTCGGATGCTCAGACGAAACGTTGCTTCCCATGAAGCTGAACACTTCGCGATCGCGCGAACGCTCAGGCGGCAGCACGCGGATGCCTTCGTGGCCAACCACGACAAGTTCGCCTTTGCATATTGCGGAGGCGGGAATCATGCGCGCTTCGGAATACGCCGGGCTGACAACGATGGCGAGATCCATCTCCGTGTTCTGCACGTTGATCCAGCGCCCATTGAGGCGAACCTGCGTGGGCAAGTGCGTTGTGGAGTAAAAGTCTGGCGGCAGGATGCCATCCGCAGGAGCAGGCTTGGAGGAAACGTCGGCACGTGAGGCGAGCACGGCACCATACGTCTGCAGCGCCAGCAGGATGGCTTCGAGCTTCTTCTCGCTGCCGGCGTGAACCTTGAGGCGTGCGAAGGAGACTTCGTCCTTGGCGCGGCCAACTTGAATCTCCTCAACATCAAAGGTTCCGCCCATGTCCATGATGGTGTCGAAGGCGCGTGGAAGCGTCCACGAATCGATGATGTGACCTTCAAGAGTGACTTCTTCGGTGAATGATGTCATGAGTCCTTTTCATCCGCACAGCTGGCCAAGGTCAAACGAAAAACCTGAATCTGTGCTGCCAGTCATTAACTACAAATCGTTCAATGCATATTGTTGAGTGCGTGTTATGGATATACAAACTTACGGGTATAGAAAAAAGCCCGCAGTTGTTGGCTGCGGGCTTGGAGATGAGTGCTTTATAAATTACCTATTACTCCTCCAAGCACACGAGCCCTCGACCGACGGTCGCGGGAGCGGTTGCGGAGTTGTGCTCAGGAGATTCATTATCTGTAGATAATGCTGGAACCGAGCTGGATTGTCAACACGAAATCCGGCGCTAATCACGCATAGACTAGCGCCGGACCCGCGTTTTACGGGAGCTTTGCTCCCAGTGCTTCAATATAACCGCGATTCGGGCGGGTGTTTTCGAAACGAACTTTCTGCAGAAGGTCTTTCAACGCCGCGCGCGAGTCCTCAATTGAGGGACGCGTGGCGATCATCTTCTCAGCCTGGCCGATATTGCGGGGTTGCTGAGCAAAGGTGACAATCGCGTCCCAGTGCTCAGGGCGCGAGAAGCTGACGATTGAAGATGTTGCGTCCATCTTCTTGTAAGGCCAGAAGCTCCAGTTCACTTCATTATCGTTCAGCGTCTTCGTGAATTGAGCGATCCACTCATCTTTGTTCTCGCCAGATTCTCCACACCAAAGCGGCACGTTGTACTTGTCGCGATAGTCGAGATACTCCTGGATCACATCCTTGGTGGGAGCTGTCCAGTACTTGTGGAACGTGTACATCACATTCTTATCAAACGGCGCACCGAACACCTTGAAATTGCTGTCCCACTGCGCACCACCAAGAATGACAACGTGGTTCTGATCGACTGTACGAATTGCAGCGACAATGCGACGGTACAACGGCTCGAGTGCGGAGTTGTACTTCGCCAATTGCGGAAAGTGCGGGATGGGCTCGTTCAGCAGATCGTATCCAATG
Organism: Koromonas humicola; assembly: GCF_059726255.1. Classification (NCBI taxonomy): domain Bacteria; kingdom Pseudomonadati; phylum Acidobacteriota; class Terriglobia; order Terriglobales; family Koromonadaceae; genus Koromonas; species Koromonas humicola. The sequence continues at coordinate 696,549 of NZ_AP040873.1, read as the reverse complement.
ACAGTTGGGTTATCGCGATAGTGCTTCGCAATGCGCTGCCAGACGTCAATGGTTTCCTGCTGCGCTTCGGCACTCTCGTACAGCCAGGGGTATCCCCAACTGTCGTCAATGTTCGTGCCGGTCTGTCCGCCGGGCGCGGCATGCAGATCGATGATGACGTACAGCCCTGCTTTCTGGCTCCAGTCGATCACGCGATCGAGCAACGCGAAACCTTCTTCATTTCCAGGCGTGAAGAACTTGTAGTGAATAGGAATCCGAACAGAGTTGAAGCCAAGCGATTTCAGGTACTTGATATCGGCTTCAGTAACGTACTGGTCGCGGTACTCGTGCCAGAATTTTGCGGCGTCCTCGGGGCCGATGAGTTGGGTCACCAGCGTCTCGATCTCGCGAGGCGATTGCGGTCCGCGGTCGAAGTGGAACATGTAGCCTTCAGGCACGAGCCAGTTTCCAAGGTTTGTGCCGCGGAGAATGAGTTTCTGGCCGTCAGGCGTTACAAGGTATTTGCCTTGTGTATGAACGAAGCGTGACTGAGCGCAGAGTGGAAGCGATAACAAGACGAAGGAGAGCAGCATTACAAGTCGTCGCACGGATAGGTCTCCGAACAATTCAAGAGTCGAGAAACTTTCCAATCATAGTACGTGCGGGTGAGTACTGGAACGTAAGTTGTCACCCGTGAGCCCCATCCGGCATCCAACAACCCGAGCACGAGCCGGGCGATTTCGCACGGCTTTGCGTGGAGGAGATCGATGCTGAACAAAGCTTCCCTGTCACTTTTATGCGCTGCAGCCGTATTGGTACCGGTGCTGCTGTTCGCGGCTCATCCAACGCCCGGATCTGCAGCTCCGCAGTTCACACTGAAGTCGCAGGATGGCACTCCGGTGAGTCTGAGCGATTTTCGCGGCAAATGGGTCGTGCTCTATTTCTATCCGAAGGATTTCACTAGCGGCTGCACGTTGGAGGCTCACAATTTCCAGCGCGACCTTGCGCAATACGAAAAGCGCAACGCTGTGATCGTAGGCGTGAGCGTGGATGATCCGAACTCGCACAAGCAGTTTTGTGTGAAGGAGGGATTGAGTTTCAAGCTGCTGTCCGACACCGAGCACACTGTTTCCAAACAATACGGAACTCTTAGCAACATGGTCTTTACGCACGCCGCCCGCAACACTTTCCTTATTTCCCCGGATGGCAAAGTGGCGCGAGTATTTGAAGATGTGAAACCCTCAGAACATAGCGCGCAGGTTCTGGCAGCTCTGAACGATTTGGAAGCGAAGAAGTAAGCTGCAACAGGAACGCTACCCTGCTGAGCTTGTGCTATGGGCCATGGGCTCTGCCGGAAGCATTATCGAGAAAACCGTGCCGGTTTTCGTTCCTGTCGTACAGGAGCGAACGCGAATTGTGCCGTCGTGCTTGTCGATGATCTGCTTGCTGACCCACAACCCGAGGCCGGTTCCAACAGCGCCCTTCGTTGTGTAGAAGGGCTCGAAAAGATGGGGCCTGGCACCGGCTGGCACGCCTGCACCGGTATCGGCAATAGTGACTCGAACCCAGTGGCGGCCATCGCCCTTGATTGCTCGACTGGCCTTTACCCGCAATAGCACCTTGCCGCCTTCCGGCATCGCGTCGAGACTGTTGGCCACAAGGTTTGAAAAGACTTGTCGCAGTTCTCCGGCAATGGCGACAATCTCTACTCTCTCCTGAGACTTCTTTTCGATTACTGCCCGCTTCTTGTTGATCTTGCTCTTCAGCAGATCGACAGCTGAGTCGAGCACAGAATCGACCGCAACGAGCGCCGGTGCATTCGACTCGCGATAGAACCCGAGCGATTGGCGGGTAATGTGGGCGATTCTTTTCAACTCCGCATCGGCCATCTCTAGATATTCGCGCGTAGTCGGCGGCAGGTCTTTTGCCGTCAACGCGATGTAGAGAGCGTTAGTTGTTGCCTCAAGCGGATTATTGATTTCGTGCGCGATGCTGGCAGCCATTCGTCCGACCGACGCAAGTTTCTCGCTGCGCAACAGTGCCTGCTCAGCCAGCTTGCGATCAGTGATGTCCGTTACCGTGCCGAGAGCGCGGGCAGGATTGCCGAATTCATCCAGCAGCATGCGGCCGCGAACCCAGACCCATCGCACTTCTCCATCCATGCGCCGAATTTGCGTTTCGAAGTCCCACGTTTTACCAGCTTTTTGAGCCGAATTAATCAGCGATATGACGTCGGCTCGCTGCTCCGGAAGCAGATGGCTTGAAAAACGTTCAAAGCTCCACTCGTGGTCGTCTAGTGGATATCCAAAAATCTCGGCGTGGCGCGAGGACCGGAATCCGATTCCCTTAGCAAGATCGATTTCCCACTCGCCGAGGCTCGCAACTTCAACCGCAAGGTCGAGCCGCGTGTTGCTCTTCCGCAACTCTTGTTCAATCTGCTTCTGCTCGCTGATATCGGTATTGGTTCCAAACCAGCGAACGACCTTCCCTGCCGCGTCCTTCAGTGGCATGACTCGTGTGAGGAAGGGGCGAAACACTCCATCGGCACCACGCAGCGGGAAGACCATGTCGAGCGGTTCTCCCGTAGAGAGACAGTACTGCCAGCGCTCCATGACAAAGGGCAGTGTTGCAGGATCATGTACCGCCTGCCATCCCCAACCTTTCATCAATTCCGGGATCGTGCCTGTGTACTCGTACCAGCGCTCGTTGTACCAGAAGATCGAGCCATCCGCCCTGGCCATCCAGCATAGCTGTGGAATGGCGTCTGCGAGCGTACGGAACTGCGCTTCGCTTTGACGCAACGCTTCTTCGGCTCTCTTGCGCTCCGTGATGTCGCGCAGAATGACGGTGTAGAGATGTTCGCCTTCCGCTTCTATTTGGGAGATCGTGGCTTCAATCGGAAACTCTTCTCCCGTGGATCGCAGGGCAGTGAGTATTCCAGGAGAGTTCATTGTGCGGGCAGTGGCGCGCTCCAGCGCAAATCGTCGAATGTATTCTGCGTGAGCATCGCGAAACGCCGCTGGGATGAAACGGTTGATCGGGGATCCGATCGCTTCGGCGGCAGAGCACTTAAACACCGCTTCAGCGGCACGGTTAAACACCACAATACGCTGTTGCTCATCCACCGACACAACCGCGTCCATCGCGGATGCAATCACGGCCTGCAGCTTAGCCTCAATTTTGCGAAGTCCTTGCTCGGTTTTGCGCTGCTCGTCTTCAAGTGACTCTATCTGTTCTTCACTTTGTCGAAGCTTTTCCTGCGCCATCCACAGTTCGCGCTCGCGCTCGTAATCCGCAATCTGCAAGGCTTTACGACGGTATCGCTCGGCCACGACGCTGACGAAGACTCCCATCAACAGAAACACAAACAAGGCGAGGTGCCCAGAACTGCGCGAGCTCACCGTATAGCTGCCCAAGGGGTCAAACAGCCAGTCGCTCGCGAAGAACACCGCCAAAACCGTGGCCAAAATTCCTGCCCACAGCCCGGCAAGAAGAGCGACGACCATCACCACCGGACAGAACGTGATCAGCGGCGGAAGTTCTAAACCGAAGAACCGGAGCAGGAGCATGCGCGCCAGCGACACGCTCGCAACCATCGCAGCCGCAATGACCAACCGAACGGAGGGAGAACGATCCAGGACGCTTTGTTTTAATTCCACCATAGAGAGGCAGCTACAGTGAGCTTACCAAATGAACCAATAAGCACCGGCGTAAGGAACTGAAAGCAAAACCAGCCGCTCAGATCAGCATCTTACGCATGAGTTGAATTTGCGTAAAACGGAAATCACCGCTTCGTTCTGAAAATCGCAAATTAGAACCGCCAAGCATCTTGGAATACATGAATTCAGTCTGTGCATCACTCGGGAGTTCAATAATGGTCTTCCAGCGCCAGAAAACGGCATTGCGCCTTTCCCTAATAATGATGCTGACTCTCCCCTTATGCTCTGTAGCCAGTCAACAACAAACTGAAGCTCCCAATTTGCAATCAGGATCTTCAGCGCCAGCCCCGACTCCGTCGCACGATACGGTGCAGCAACCAGAGCAGCCCCCCACCAACCAACAAAACTCAGAACCAGCCCAGCAACCGCCACAGCAGACACCTGAAACCACCTCTGAGGAGGCCAAACCCGCAGAACAGCCCGCGAATCAGCCCAAGATTACCCGCTCCAAGCAGGACACGCCAGCGCGGGCTTGGCAGGTGCTGAAAGAAGGCACGCAGGAACACAGCCACGAAAAGCGGGCTGAGGCAATTCGAGTCCTTGGGCTGTTGCCCAATAACCCTGCGGCCCTTGCCCTGGCACAAAAAGCTCTGGCTGACGAACGTGCCGAGGTTCGCGCCGCAGCGGCAGCAGCATTGGGCGAAATGGGCGCAAGGGTCTCCATTCGCGAATTGCGGGCTGCTCTGGAGGACAAAGACATCTCGGTTGTACTAGCTGCAGCCAATGCCTTGAGAACGATGCATGACCCAGCCGCTTATCAGGTTTACTACGCCGTGCTCACAGGACAGCGGAAGACCGGAAAGGGATTGCTGGAAGATCAGGAAAAAATGCTGAAGGATCCGAAGAGGATGATGATGTTTGGTGTCGAAGAGGGCGTCGGGTTCGTTCCCTTCGGAAGCCTCGGCTACACAGCGCTGAAGACCTTGACCAAGGACGACACTTCGCCCGTGCGGGCAGCGGCAGCCAAGGCACTCGCACACGATCCCGATCCGCGCAGCGCGAAAGCTCTACGTGAAGCCACACTGGACAAAAGCTGGATCGTGAGAGCCGCCGCGCTCGATGCCATTGCTCGACGAGATGATCCCAAGTTGCTTGCCGCTGCCTTCGGCTCGCTCGACGACGAAAAGGACACTGTGCGCTTCACGGCTGCAGCCGCAGCCTTGCGATTACAGCGAGTCTCCGCTTCACACCAGAAACACGGTACCCGGCGCCGTTAGTTCATTGTCGTCTCACGGCTTGCTGCGTCGCTTGGCAGCTTCGACCGTCTGCGTAGGATCGGCTCCCTCCCATGAGACGTCAGCCGTAGGACCGTAATCAGGTGGCACAGGCTTGTTCAACGCTCGCAAATACATCGATAACTGCGCACGGTGATGGCAGGTGTGGAGCACTCGCCGCCAGAAGACCCATATTCGCTCGCGGGTGACATCAAAGAACGGAACATGTTCAAGCCACCAGTGTTCAGTCTGGGGCGCGAGATGACTGAGTCGCGGCTGACACAGTTCCTGCATACGCACCCAATACTGCCTCGGGTGATTTCCGGCAGGCAAAATCTGGTCGGCTGGAGGCTCGGGAACTCCCATGAACTCGTCGAAGAAGCGACGTTCCGAGAGAAGCTGGTGCTTCATGATGTCGAGGACAGTCCGTGAGCGCGGATCAGGAGAAAACGTCATGTCAGCCGGGTCGAAGCTGCGCCACACAGATATGACCTTGTTGGTCTCGCTAGCGTAAGTGTCGAGCAGATGTTGAAAAACGGGCACAGCGGCGCGTGGAACGGCAGAGTCTGGCAGCGCAGTGAATTCATAAGACATCGACATCGCAGGTCTTCTCCAGTAGATACCTCTATTTGCTATGCGAGTTTCTGACGAAGAGATGTCTCGACCTCTCAGTCTGAATGCGAGATCTTAGCAGACAAAAAAGAACCGGCGCATCTGTTCAGCGCCGGTAGTGTCCTTGTTTATGAGTCAGTTGCGATCAGGCCTCCGAATAAGCCGCGGCACTAAGCGTCCGATTGTCACTCGTCACGGCTTCGCTGCCATGCGCGACTCCCTCCAGATTGCCAATGAGCGTTTGCAGGCTTCGTGCAAGTTCATTCATCTCCTCCGATGATGCGGAACTCTCTTCCGCCTGCGTCGCCGTATTCTGAGTGACCTTGTCCATCTCGAGAATCGCCGATGCAATCTGATGCAGCGCGCGCGATTGCTCCTGAGAACTGGTGGCCACCTCATCCATAATCTGTTTCAACCGCGTTGTGTCATCAACAACCATCGTCACCGCTGAGGCCACACCTTCAACCGCAGCAAGACTGTCGCGAGTTCGTTCTTGTGACGATTCAATCAACTCCGCAGTCTCCCGCGCCGCCGCAGCACAACGCTGCGCAAGCGTGCGCACTTCCTCAGCCACTACGCCAAAGCCCGCTCCCGCACTCCCCGCCCGAGCCGCCTCAACTGCTGCGTTCAGTGCCAGGATATTCGTCTGGAACGCGATCTCATCAATCGACTTCACGATGCCTGCAACCTTGGAGCTGGAATCGGACAAATGCTTCATCGAACTCACGAGCGTTTCCAACGTAACACTGGCCGTCTCCGTGTGCTCCACAGCGCCATCGAGGATTCGGCTTGCCTCGGTCACATGTCCTGCATTTTGGTCCGTCTTAGCGCTCACCTCATTCGTGGCCGCCGAGGTTTCTTGTAGCGAAGCAGCCTGCTCCGATGTTCCCTGCGCTAGTGCTTGCGAAGATCCCGAGATCTGCGAAGAAGCCGATGCTAACTGCTCTGTGCCTTGCTTCAACTGATCTGTTGCTGAATTGATCTGATCAGTGAGACCACGTGTGAACACTATCGCGATGATGATCGATACCAGGAATCCGAAGGCCGGAACTAAGGTCGACAACCACACGGATCTCCGAAGATCGGCGGCCGAAGTTACTCCTGCGCTCTCTGCGAGCTTCATCCCATGAGTCTGAAGTTTCTTCGCGCCCGTGCGAACATCCAGCCCTCTCGCACCAAACTCACTTAGCGCCAGTTCGTATTCGCCGCCCTGCCTCACGCCATTCTGGACCAGTACCACGATTCTCTTCACCGCCACATCGTAGCGTTCCACTAGCGATGACAGGTTCTCCACGTCGGCACGGCATTCTTCGAGTTCCGGGTGCTCGGACAGTTGCGTTCTCAGCAGCCCCAGATCTTCCAGAGCAGCTCGATAGCTTGCCTCGGCCTTCTCAAGTGAGCCAGGCTTTTGAATTGTGACGTAGTAAATGAAATTGATTCGCGCGGTGAGAATCTCGGCCTGAACGGTGGATGCATGATCTACCAGAGGCAAATAGACGCTGTTGATCGTCTCTGAGCGGTGCGAAGCCGCCAGCATATTGAAGCTCGAAATGACCGTTCCTATTGCTGCGCCGCCAATAATTATTGTGAACAGAAATCCCAATCGTGCCGATAGACTCCAACGAGACACTAGATCTCCTTTCGAGAGTTAGAAGAAAGTGTCCATATCGGCTCAATCCAAGATTTCTTCAGAACTAAACCCAGAACTCCGAATTTCTGATCTACAAAGACGCGGCCAAGCCGCTCTAGGTGGAACGGTTGCCGCATTGTAAGTGATAGGAAAGGAATGGTCGGGGCGACTGGATTCGAACCAGCGACCCCCTGCGCCCAAGGCAGGTGCGCTACCAGGCTGCGCTACGCCCCGACTCCGTCGGCAGAAGATGCCGCACTTACAAATCCTAGCATACGCGGAGCTGCTTAGTCGTGATCGCCCGTACTTTCGCCCGAAACTTCACGCACAATTGCATCTGATTTCAGCGATGCGCCCTGCGCGGCCACCGTCAGCCCAGGGTCAGAGTACTTCCACTGCGGCGCATTCGAATCGACACTCCAGGTTTGCAGTTCGATCCCCATCTCAAACGCAACGACCAAGTCGGACGTACGCGGAGCCACACGGACACTCGCTACCCTGACGTTCTGCAGCAGTTGGCGCGGATGAATCTCTGGCGTAACCTCCGCACCGGCGTTCGACGCCCAGCTCAGATTGCCATCCACCACGATTCGCCACGGGCAGTCGAGAAACAGCTCCGCATCGTGCTCAAAAGCGAGTCGCCATCCCGCGCTGTCTGGAGCCGAAGCATAACTCTCAACCGAGGTACAGAGCCTGCCGGAAAGGTGCCGCCCCAACTGCTCGATAGCCGTGGGTGTTCCCTGAAAAAATGCCCGCACTTGCCGCGTGTTCAGCCAGTACAGCAGAAATCCCGCTAGTACGCACTTGAGGAACAGGATCGGGTGCACCATCGCTGAGGTGAGACTTCCGCCGTGCTCCGAGACGATGGAAACACCCTCTATCGCGATTAGGGCTGACCAGCCCAGCACCAGGATTCGGCTCCAGTTCTCGCCCTGGTAGTAGCTCCAGATCACGAAGTACACCACCGCGACAACCAGAGGCCCGCCAATCAATCTGTACGCGTGCGCATGGGTAAAAAGCCCGGCGAGTGAACCTCCGGATATCTCAATGAGACTGCTGATGTAGTCGATTGCAAGAAACAAGGACATGAGCAGCGCCGTGATCCCAATGCCTTCAGGACGTCTCGAACTCATGCTCGGTGCGTTTATGCCGGATGACGTGGCGGGAGTGTGCTGCACGCCGAAAGTATACTCGTGCGCGACTTTTGAGCAGAAATGCAAAAGGACGCGGACTGATCCGCGCCCTCGTGACATTTGCGTTCTTCTGCTCTACTGTGCGGCTTCCGGTTCGGACTCCGCAACCTTCGGCATCGGGATCAAACTGCGCACGATGACGTAGAGGATCGGGATGAGGAACAGATTGAGAATGGTCGAGACGATCATTCCGCCGAAGACCGTCGTACCCACCGAGTGACGTCCCGCACTGCCTGCGCCAGTGGCGAAGACTAGCGGCAGAACGCCAAGAATGAACGCAACCGACGTCATGAGAATTGGACGAAGGCGGAGGCGGGCTGCCTCGACCGTCGCTCCGAACAGTTCCATTCCATTGCGCTGCAATTGCTCGGCAAACTCGACGATCAGAATGCCGTTCTTGCTGGCCAATCCGATCAGCATCACCAAGCCGATCTGGCAGTACACGTCGTTTTGCAGACCGCGTAGCGACTGCGCTCCGAGTGCACCCAGCACAGCCATTGGCACCGAGAGCAGAATGATGAACGGCAGAACGAAGCTCTCATACTGCGCCGAAAGCACCAGGTAAACGACCAGCAATCCGAGCCCGAATAACAAGAAAGCCTGCTTACCCGACTGAATTTCCTCTAGCGCAATTCCGGTCCACTCAAACGAGTAGCCGTTTGGCAGCGCCTTGTGGGCGACGTCCTCCATAGCATTCAACGCCTGACCGGAGCTGAATCCGGGAGCCGCGGAACCGTTGATTTCAGCCGAGCGGAACAGATTGTAGTGGCTGATAATGCTCGGTCCAGCCGTGTCCTTCAGCGTTACAAGGTTGGACAACGGGACCATGGTGCCGTTGTCGGAACGCACATAGAACTGGGTGAGGTTCGCCGGGTTCATGCGGAATTCCTTGTCGGCCTGCACATAGACGCGGTACGAACGATTGTTGAAGTCGAAGTCGTTCACGTAGCTCGAGCCCATGTAGGTCTGCAACGTCGTGTTGATCTGCGAGAACGGCACGCCAAGGCTCTTGGCCTTCTCGCGGTCGATCTCAACCAGCACCTGCGGCGTGCGCGCCGTATAGCTCGAGTAAACGGACTGCGGAGAAATTTCCTGGCGCTGACGAGCGGTGCCCACGAATTTTTGCAGATTCGCTTCCAGGTCCTCAGGAGTGCTGAAGCCCGTTTGCTGCAACTCGAACGTGAATCCGCCGAATGCGCTCAAACCTTGAATGGCCGGAGGCGCAAACGGAATAACCGTTGCTTCCGTGATCGATCCGAGTGGACGCCGAAGCGAATTGATGACCGCCTCCAGCGAATGTTGCCCGCCCTTACGTTCCGAAATCGGCTTCAGGTTCACGAAGATGAGGCCACGATTCGGAGCCGCTCCGGAGAAGCTGAATCCTGGCACGGCGAAGACTCCCGCCACATCAGAATTGCTCATGATTGCGGAATTCGCGCGTGCAGCCACCTTCGAGGTGTACTCCAGCGAAGCCGCATCCGGTGCCTGCACCAGGACGATGAAGTATCCCTGATCTTCTTCAGGCACGAAGCTCGTCGGAACAGATTTGTAAACCCACGCCGTTAGCGCAAGGCCGGCCAGGAACAGAATCACGACTAGAGTCTTCGTGTGTTCCATTCGCGTGAGCAGTCGGCGGTAGCCTTCCGTGACAGATGCAACTCCGCGATTAAACGTCCTGAAGATCGGATTCGCTTGTCGATCTGTATGGCGCAGCAGCAATGCCGACAATGCAGGCGTAAGAGTCAGCGCATTAAACGCCGACAACGCAATCGAAAATGCAATCGTCAACGCGAACTGCTGGTACAACCGCCCCGTAGTTCCTGGGAACAATGAAACCGGGACGAACACGGCGATAAGCACGATCGACGTCGCGATAACTGCCGATGTCACTTCGCTCATAGCTACCGAAGTAGCGCGGCGCGCATCGTGAATGCCTTCTTCGAGGTGGCGCTCCACGTTTTCGATCACCACGATCGCGTCGTCAACTACGAGGCCCGTTGCCAGCGTGATTCCAAATAACGTCAGGGTGTTAATCGAGAAGTTGAACAGCTTGACGAACGCGAACGCTCCGACCAGCGACACTGGAATCGTAACTGCCGGGATCAGGGTGCTGCGCCACGTCTGCAGGAAGAAGAAGATGACCACGATAACGATCAGAATCGCTTCGGCCAAGGTTTTAAGAACTTCCTTGATCGACTCACGAACCGCTGTCGTCGTGTTGAAAGCTTCCTGGTACTTCAGTCCTGCCGGAAACGTCTTGGACAGGCGTGCCATTTCGGCCTTCACGCCGGCTTCCACATCGAGCGCATTCGCGTTCGAGAGTTGCTGGACGCCGATGCCGATCGCCGGGTATCCGCTGAAGGTCAAATTGGATGAGTAGTCTTCTGCGCCAAGTTCCGCGCGACCAACATCCCTAAGCTGTACGATCGAGCCGTCCTTCGACTGCTTGACAACGATGCTCTCAAATTCCTTGGGATCGACCAGACGTCCTGCAGCACGCACGCTGAGGTTATACATCTGTCCGGCAACGGCCGGTGATTGGCCGATCTGTCCGGCAGCCACCTGCACGTTCTGCTCTGCAAGAGCGCCGGTCACGTCCGAAGCCGTAAGGCCGCGCTTCGCCAGACGAACGGGATCGAGCCACAAGCGCATCGCATACTTGCGCTCGCCAAAAATCATTACTTCGCCTACGCCGGGAACGCGCTTCAATGCGTCGCGAACATAGACGTCCAGATAGTTGGAAATGAACAGCGGGTCATAGCGATTGTCCAGCGAGTAGAAACCGAACGCCAGAACAAACGAGCCGGAGTTCTTGTTGATCGTGACGCCCGTTTGCTGAACGCTTGATGGCAGACGACCCTGCGCCGTTGACGCACGGTTCTGCACGTCAACCGCTGCAATATCAAGACTGCGGTCAAGCTTGAAGGTAGCAGTAATGGAAGACGATCCGTCATTGCCGCTGGTCGAAGACATGTAGCGCATGCCTTCGGCGCCGTTGATTGCCTGCTCCAACAGCGTCGTTACTCCGCTCTCAACCGCCTGCGCGTTGGCTCCGGTGTAGAAGGCGCTCACCGAAACCTGCGGCGGCGCTAGTACCGGAAACTGCGCGATGGGCAGTGTAGGAATTGCAATAGCGCCGGCCAGAATGATCAGCAACGAGCACACGGTGGCAAACACCGGACGGCGAATAAAGAAATCAACGAACAAAGTGTCCTCCGCGCTTATGCCTGGGGAATGACCGGCATGCCATCAATCAAGTTCTGAGTTCCCCCGACAATCACGGTATCTCCGGGGTTCAAGCCCTCTTCAATCACATAGTTGTTGCCAATCAGCGTTCCCAGCTTGACCGGACGCTGTAGGGCCGATGTCCCGGCAGGGCCTTTCCCCACAACAAAGACAAACGACTGTCCCCCGAGCCTCGTCATGGCAGTGACAGGAATCGTGGGCTTGCTCACCTCCCGCCATACAACACGCGCGTGAAGCACCTGGTCGTTTCGGAACCGATGGTCTCCGTTCGGCACGGGTGCCTTGATGAGCAGCAGTTGGTTGGTGGTATCGACGCGTGGCGAAATGAAATTCACCTTGGTCGTCACCGCAGGTGTGCCGTCCACATTCAGCAGATCGACCTGGGTTCCCTGGCGTACATCTCCGGCGCGTTCTGAAGGAATATTGATGTAGGCTTCCAGTTCGCCACCGCGGTCGAGCGTCGTCAGGACCGTGGTGTTCACCACGCGGTCGCCGACGCGAACCGGGATATCCCCGATGGTTCCTGCAGCCGGAGCACGCACAGTGAAGTAGTGCAGTTGAACACGCTGCTGGTTGATGTTGGCTTCGGTAGCTTCTACATTGGCCTTCGAAGCGTCGTACGCGCTCACAGCGTTGTCGTAAGCCTGTCGGCTGATGACTCCAGCCTCGAAAAGCTTCTTTGAACGCTCCAGCTCCGCCTTGTTGTAGGCCAGCGTAGCCTGCTGCGACTGCTTGGTCGCAACCTGCTGATTCACTGTAGCCTGCTGGCGGCGCGGGTCGATCTCCATGATCGGCTGACCGGCGCTGACGTGCGCGCCCGCGCTGACGAAGATACGCGTGATCTGTCCTTCCACTTCGGGCTGAAGGACGGCGGAGTTGCGCGATTGCAACGTCGCCAGGAACTCAGACGAGTCTCCAACCTGCTGGAGAGCCACGTTCTTAACCTGAACCGGAAAAGCCGGCATAGCGGCCGGAGCCTTGGCCTGCTTCTTGCAGGACACGGGGAAGCAGAGCAGGCTCGCGACTAAGGAGAGCAACACGGGACGAAACGATAGATTCATTGAATTCCGCACAGGCAGATTGAAGCCTCGATTGTTTCAGCGCTCCAGTGTCACTGGAGCCGCTCAGGTGAGAATAGCAGCAACATGAGTATTGTATCAGTTGACTTAAAAGTCATGCGAGCCCCATGCTTCTGGGCCAACCCGCTCAATACAAGATTAGGCTGCGCGCTTCCGTTTTGGGAGGAAATTGCTGTTGGGAAGTTCTTCTACGTCATGCCCATTGATCGAAATAATGGGTTTTCGGGCCGGATCGGCTTCTGGAAGAGGAGGGTCCGTCTGGGAGGCGGACTCTGGAATCTCAATGACGGCGTCAAGTTCCGGATGACTTGATACACAATTGCTATGTTCACGATTTCCGGGTTCCGGTTTACGCTTCATATCGATCTAATTGCGATGCGCTAGCCGGGAGTCACGGCAGGGACTATCGTAAATAGGTTCGATTTGCGGCAGCATCAGGTTCGCGGCGCTACGAGAGAGTAGAAGACGATGGATCATTTCCCGATACGGCTGGTCTATTCCGAGGCAACACTGCCGATCGGCCCTCACGTATTCCACTCAAGCAAATACCGCGGCGTACGCGAACTTCTGCTGAAGTCTGGCGCATGTTGCGAGTCGGATTTCATTCTTGCTCCCCGTTGTCGTGATGAAGATGTGTTGCTTGTGCATACGAACTTGTGGGTCGAGAAGCTAAAGACCGGGACCCTAAGCACCCGCGAAGAACTGGAATTGGAAGTTCCCTACAGCAAAGAACTGGTCGATGCGTTCTGGCATGTTACCGGAGGTTCGATTGCTGCCGCAGAACAAGCACTCCGTCACAATTGCAGCGTTCACATCGGAGGTGGATTTCACCATGCGTTCGCCGATCATGGCGAAGGCTTCTGTCTGATAAATGATGTAGCAATTGCCATTCGCCGCATGCAGCGCGATGGGCACATTGCACGTGCAATGGTGATTGACTGCGATGTTCACCAGGGAAACGGAACCGCCGCAATATTCGGTAACGGAGATCCAGAGGCGTTCCCAATGGGCTCAGGTTGGGTGCCAAGCCTGGTTGCACACCGTCGCGAAGCTCACATGAAAACCAGTACAGCTCGCGATGTGTACACAATTTCGCTGCACCAGGAAAGCAACTATCCGAATTGGAAGCCGCCTTCATCCATCGATGTAAATCTTCCGGATGGAATCAACGACGCGGAATACCTCATGTGGCTTGATAAGGCGTTGAAGCAGGCGCGAGAACAGTTTGAACCTGAATTGGTTTGCTACATCGCGGGGGCTGATCCGTATGAAGATGACCAACTCGGAGGACTCGCTCTAACCATCGATGGACTGAAACAACGCGACACCATGGTATTCAACTTCGCACGCGACCATGGGTATCCAATCATGACAACCTTTGCTGGTGGTTATTCACAGGATCCAGCAGACACGGTCACGATCCACACGAATACGGTTCTGGCAGCGAAGGAAGCTTTTGGCAGAACGCATGCTCAATGACGCATGCATAATATTGATACAGTCCGGATCCAATTTAAATTCTGAGCAATCCAGCTCTGGATTTCATATTTAAATGCAGCGCTCAATGCACTACGTGCATCTTCTATTCAATCGGCGGGCTTGTAAGTGAGTTGCTATTGAACCTCGGTAATATTTTTGAACACACGTACCTAAAAAGATCGAGGTTGGGGGAAGCACTTAATAGAAGTTGCGCCTGAACACACAAACGTGTTGCGGAGGGTAGCGTGCATAGGGTCCCCCGTGAGCTTGATCGTCTGCTGAAAGTCACCGCCTTGATGACCGACTCAGTCATCGCCTGCGACACGCGCGGGCAGATGGTTTACGCCAATTTGGCTGCGAAGCACCTTTTCAACGAATTGGACCTGGAAGAAGACACAAATCTGGACGACTGCCGTCAGTTGCTGGCCGTCTTTGACACCGAAGGTGAGCGCACTCTCCTCTCGCAGGAAATGCCGCTGGCGCAAGCCGCCTTTGAAGGAAAGGTAGTTCGAACCCACCTGCTGCTCCGGCAAGGCGAATGCTGTTCTCCTTTGGAGACAACGGCTTTCCCCGTCCACGACGGCAAAGGTCGGCAGGTCGGGGCGATGATGGTCTGCCGTTGCATCAGCCCATTCCCCGGCCCCGGACACGCATCTGCCGTGGCGTGATATTCTGAGGCTTCACGGGCGTTCCCCGTTAGGATTTAGCAGAATAACTTCACGCGGGGCGCCTTGCGCGTCTCAGCCGGACTTATCCGATGTTCGAGAATCTTACAGACAAACTTCAGCGCGCGTTCAAAAACCTCCGTGGCCAGGGATCCCTGACAGCGGAAAACATGGAAGAAGCCTTGAAGGAGATTCGTCTCGCCCTGCTTGAGGCGGACGTCAACTTTAAGGTTGTCAAAGACCTGATCGACCAGATCCGGGCAAAAGCCGTCGGCACCGAGGTAATGACGGCGCTGTCTCCTGCCGAGATGGTCATCAAGGTGGTGCGCGACGAGCTGGTCGAGACGCTTGGACGCGACACGGCTAAGTTCAAGTTTGCATCGCAGCCCCCTACTGTCGTGCTGATGGCCGGATTGCAAGGTTCCGGTAAAACCACGACCTCCGGCAAGCTGGCTGGCTGGTTCAAAAAGGGCGGACACCGCCCCATGCTGGTTTCGGTGGACGTTTACCGTCCTGCTGCGCGCGAGCAGTTGAAAGTAGTTGCGCAAGCCGTCGGTGCCCACATTTACGAGGGCAAAGACGTCCAGAGCAATACTGAAAGCGTTGTGCGGCTTGCCAAAGAAGCCCGCCGCGAAGCCGTCATCAACGGCTGCGACGTGCTCGTTGTCGATACCGCCGGACGTCTGCACATTGACGAGCAGTTGATGGAGGAAATGCAGTCCCTGAAGGGGCTGCTCAATCCGCAGGAAGTCCTCTTCGTCGCCGATGCCATGACCGGTCAGGACGCCGTCAACTCCGCCAAGGAGTTCCACGACAAGCTGACTCTCACCGGCGTGGTGCTCACAAAGATGGATGGCGACGCGCGCGGCGGTGCTGCGCTTTCAATTCGCGCCGTCACCGGACAGCCCATAAAGTTCCTTGGTGTTGGCGAAAAGTATGATGCCATCGAGCCGTTCCATCCCGACCGCGTCGTCGGTCGCATCCTCGGAATGGGCGACATCCTCTCGCTGATCGAAAAGGCCGAGGACAAACTCGACAAGAAGAAGTCGGAAGAGTTTGCCAAGAAGGCTCTGAGCGGCGATGGTTTCTCACTCGAAGATTTCCGAGATCAGTTGCGCCAGGTGAAGAAGCTGGGTTCGTTGCAGTCGATCATCGGCATGCTGCCCAAGATAGGCCCCTTCGCCCAGATGCACCAGGTCAGCGACAAGGTAGACGAGAAGCAGCTTGTACGCGTCGAGGCGATCATCAACTCGATGACGTCCTATGAGCGCGAGCATCATGAGTCGATCAACGGCTCACGCCGGAAGCGTATTGCCCGTGGTTCCGGCACCAGCGTCCCCGAAGTGAACAACTTGCTTCGCCAGTACGCGCAAATGCGCAAGATGTTCAAGTCGATGTCGAAGCCCAGCTTTGCGAAACGATTGGCCGGAATGAAAATGCCCGGAATGTAATCAGGAATAAACGCACTGTTTCCGCAGCCCTGAGCCGTCTCAGGGCTGTGCTGTTTTGGTGAGTTCTTGCTTCACCATGGTTTGTAGAACAGAATAAGAAAGAATGACTTACAAGTGGCTTTCCGTTTTCTTATTCCTGCTCTCAGGAACGTGGGCTTGTGTTGCTCAAGGCGGTCCTCCGCTGCTTACCGACGATCCCGGGACTCCCGGCAATGGCAACTGGGAAATCAACCTTGCCACCACGATGGATCGCCACCCAGGCGAGCGCGTGTATGAGGCTCCCTTGGCCGACATCAACTATGGAGTTGGCGATCGACTGCAGTTAAAACTCGAGATTCCTTGGGTCTATCGCGATACAGATGTTGAATCCCTGAAGAATGGGATCGGCAATACCCTGCTTGGCGTGAAGTGGAGATTCTACGAAAACGAAGCCCGCAAGTTCGCCGTCTCTACCTACCCGCAGCTCGAATTGAACAATTCCGGAGCCTCTGCCGACAAAGACCTCGTGGCCAAAGGCTCGCGATTCCTTATGCCTCTCGAAATCACGAAGCGAGTCGGCCCGATCAATGTGAACACCGAGATCGGACTTTCTGTCGTCCAATACGGTTCAAATGAGTGGCTCGCCGGCCTCGCTATAGGCCGCGAAATCACGAACCGATTTGAGCTGCTTGGCGAGTTCTACAACAGCGGCAAAGTCGACCAGAGCGAACGCTCTTCGACCCTCGGCATTGGCGGGCGCTACAAACTTCGCGAACATCTTGTACTGCTGTTTATGGCCGGTCAAGGCGTGCACGAACTGCATGAAGGTGCGCACTACGTGGGTTATCTAGGTTTGCAGCTCCTTCTGCCCACAAGCAGGCACGAAGAGAACGTCCCCGAACCGAAGGTTGGCGTACCGGAACCCAAATGACAGGCGCGCGACTAATCCTGCACGCCTGCAAATAGATCCGTCTCCATCCCCATCGGCGTCACGCGAGCCGTCGCCACCAGATGAAACAACTCATCTTCTCCAACCTGCCGTTGCGCGTTCTCAAAGATTGGCAGCAGCGGAAGCTGAGTCGTATGCTTCGCGAAAGCCTCGACCTTGCGCGTGATGTACGGCGCCACCCCGATTCGCGCCGTGACCGGTGCCAGCGAAACCGTGGGCCGCTCCGGCAGCGAGAATACGGTTGTGACGTAATACAGCTTTCGCGTCTGCCACGGTTCGAGCCCTTCATCGAAGTGTGCGGTGTACCTTGTTTTGCGCGATGCGAACTGGAAAGCTGCGGTAGTGAATAACCCCGCCATTCCATGATCTGGGTGGGCCGTGACAAAACCGTCCGAGCCAAAAGTAGCGATCACGTGCGGGCGCAACTCGCGAACGATGCGTACCAGAGACTCCGTCACATCGTTGAAATCCTCACGGTCCAGCGCACCATCCGTGTAGTTCAGCACCTTGCAGTGCGTGACACCAAGATGCCGGCACGCGTCTTGGAACTCCAGGCGACGCCTCTCCTTCAGCGCTTCGTCTTCTACGAGTCCGCCACGGTTCGTAGCGCGTTCACCTGCCGTCAGACAAACGACCGAGCACTCAACCCCGGCTTCAGAATACTTGGAAAGAACTCCACCAAAGCAACCCGCCTCATCATCAGGATGGGCGGTAACAACCAGCAGCCTTAACATTCACTTTCCTCGTTCACTAACTCCACGCCTTCAAACTCCAATGCCTGCTGCCAATCCTCTCCCGCTGCGGCTACCGGCGCATATGCCTGCCTATGCAGCGGAGTGGGTCCGAACTCGCGCAGCGCACGCTTGTGAAACGGAGTCGAGTAGCCCTTATTGCTTGCCAATCCATACTGCGGATATACAGGGTCCCACGCCCGCAATATAGCGTCGCGATGCACCTTCGCAAGTATGGACGCCGCTGCAATCGAAGCCGACAGTGCATCACCGTGGATGATCTTCTTTTGCGCGCAATCGAAATCGACCCTCGCAGCATCAACCAGCAGATAATCCGGTCTAGGACTCAGTCTTTCGACGGCCATCTTCATCGCCAACAGGCTCGCGTGGTAGATGTTGATCTGCTCAATCTGGCTCACATCAACTTCTGCGACTGCCCAAGCGATCGCGCGCTGACGAATGCGCTCCGAAAGTTTGTCTCGCTCTTCTTCCGTGAGCAGCTTCGAGTCGCGCAGTCCCCGAATCCGGTCCTCCGGATTGAGAACGCATGCCGCTGCCACGACGCAGCCAAACAGTGATCCGCGACCAACCTCATCGACTCCGGCAACAAACTTTGCTCCGCTCTCCCACGCCAATTTCTCGAACTTAGTTGTACATTTCAGGCTCTTGAGCAGCCGCAGTTTCAGCGCTGAGGGAGACAGTGCTTCAGGATCTTTGTTTTCGAGTTGCTTTTGCCGGGGCACGCTGTAAGGTTCTCACCGCGATTACGCGGAACGCAAGTAGTAGAGCGGCCGCATGGCGACCGCTCTGGTTTAGATGAACGTTTCTAGTGTTCCGACTCGTGCTTACGGCTGACTCTCAAGCGTACGGCGCCGCTCGGGAGGTTCGGTGACCGTTGCTGTCCTCTCCAGTTTGTCCCAGGAGAAGTGGCGCCCATCGATTGCGCGGCGCAGAGTCTTGATCAGCACGACCGAGAACAGTTGGCGATAGGCGAACCGTTGCAGCCAAACGTGTCCCAGCAGCCACCAGTCTCGACGATCACGCCCATGACGGCGTTCGAGAGAGAACGCGATCACCGAGGCAATGAAGTCGATCACCAGGAACATCATGAAGAACAGCACCAACTGCTGGAAGCTCGCTGGATCTGCCGTTTCCGGATGGAAGTGTTTATCCCAGATCAGATACTTCAACGTGCCGAACAGGAACATGATGTCGATAAACGGCGACACCAGCGGCAACAGGATCTGGAAGATCACAATGTTCGGCAACGCAAGGAAACCAAGAGCTCCCTTGCGTGCGAACGCCGAACGATGCTTCCACACTGCCTGCAAGATTCCAAATGACCAGCGGAATCGTTGCCGCATAAGCCCATTGGCCGTCGTCGGAGCTTCGGTGTAGGCCAGCGCGCGATCTTCGTACTCGACCTTGTAACCGATCTGCAGAAGAGCCATCGTCAGATCGGCATCCTCCGCTACGGTATCCGTCTTGTATCCTCCCGCAGCACGAACAGCCTCCGTGCGCCATGCTCCAATCGCACCTGGAACGACGCAAACCGCGCTGAACGTGTTCAAGGCACGGCGGTCGAAGTTCTGGCTCGTGATGTATTCCAGCGCCTGCCAACGCGTCCATAGGTTCACGCGGTTGCCGACTTTAGCGTTTCCAGCAATCGCACCAATCCGCTGATCTTGGAAGTGTGGCACCAGATAGCTGATGGCATCGCTTGCAATCAGCGTATCGGCGTCGATACCGACGAAGATGTCCTCGGCTACAAACTGCAACCCGTAGTTGAGAGCTTTGGCTTTGCCGCCATTCTCCTGTCGCAGCACGGTGACTCGTCCACTCGCGATTTCATCTGCGAATTTCTCCCTCGCTACATCGTAGGTATGATCCTTCGAGCCATCGTCGATCACTACCACGTGCAAGTTCGGGTACGAAGAGCTGAGGACGCTTCGAATCGTGCGATCAATCACCTTCTCTTCGTTGTAAGCCGGAATCAATACCGCAACGCCGGGCTGATACGCAGAGTCTCCCGTCGCCTTGTCGGTTCCGTGTCGCCGCAGACGATCGAAGATCGCCGTAGCGCCCACGAACACCAGGCGTCCGCTCATCAGGATGTCACCCACGAAGAACACGAACACGATGAAGCTGTTCACGGCCCCGAAGATCAGGAATCCCGCCGAGTCCACCATCGCCCAGAACTGCTCATTCTTCGAAATGGGAGGCATCACGTCCGCATAGGTCTTCCCCAGCAACTCGTGCACCGGGACTATCTCGTACCCACGCGCGCGTAGTGCCGTGATGATCATCGGCAGAGCTTTCAGCGTGTTCGAGCGATTGCCGCCACCATCATGCAGGAGGATCACCGATCCTCTTCCAAGTTGGTTCAGGACCGACTGTGTGATCTGCTCTGGCGTTGGCCGAGGGTCATCGCGCCAATCATCGGGGTCAATCTTGTCGCCCACCGTGATGTAACCCATGTTCTGCGTCAGCTCGAGCGGACGCACTTCATCGGCAGTATCCGGTTCTTGGTCGATGGAGTACGGCGGTCGGAACAGCACAGGCTTGATGCCGAGCTTGGCTGCAAGCAGGCGTTCCGTAAGGTTCAACTCCACCCGAGCATACTGCGAACTGATGTTGCTGATATCCGGATGAGTGAAGGTGTGATTTCCGATTTCGTGACCTTCGCGATAGTAGCGCTTCAGCAGCGCAGGATACTTCTCCGCCTCAAGCCCGATGGTGAAGAACGTCGCCTTGACGTTGTACTTCTTGAGCACATCAAGAATCTTCGGGGTCCATTCAGGATCGGGGCCGTCGTCAAATGTCAGAGCGACGCGCTTGCTCGGCGCTCCGTAAGCATCGATTCGATACGGGCTCGGAAGTTCGCGGAAAATCTCGTCCGTCACCAACCCACTGGGGTCCATGGTGATATCGCGGGTCCCAGGAAGAGGCCGACTGGCAATCCGCAGAATGTCGCCTTCGCCTTCGATGTCCACATCCTGCCCCGGATCAACCACCTTCAACTTTTCCGCCGCGTCCGACGCATTCGGCGTATCCCACACCTTCCACAGCGCTCGGTCTTCAGAACCAAGCCGCCACAATGCAAAGGTAGAAATTCCCAACTGGCGTGCCGCGCGCATCTCGTTAAGCGCGGTGACGCCATCCAGATACCACACGTCATGCCGGCTGTTATCACCGTCGAGATAGGTGAAGTGCGGATTCAGCATGTCGTAGTCGAAGTCGATGTCCGTTTCCGAGTCCCGCGCCTCTAGCCACGCCTCTTGCACGCTGACGTTGTGCACACCAGCCATTCCAGGCTTCCCGCCCTTAGCGGTCGTCCAGTCGTAACCATAATTGCCGATGGCACAAATGATCTTCTCGCGAGGAATTACCTTCAACGCCTTGACCAGGTTCTGAACAAACCAATCCTGACCGGCAATCGGTCCCGGCTCTCCGCCCGGATAGTGCTGGTCATAGTTCATCAGGATCAAGCCATCTGCCAGCTTCGACATCAGCACATAATCGAAGTCGGGATTGCTGGCCGGCACGCTGAGATATAGCTTCTGATGACGCTGATGCAGGTCGGCAGCAAGCTCCGAGATCAACTCGCGATAGCCGGGTTGAGCATCTTGTTCGAATCCTTCAATGTCGAGCGTTAATCCCTTATAGTTGTCGCTGCCCAGAAAGAGCCCAATCTCATGGCGGAACCGGCTACGCGCATCCGGGGACTTCAACATCTGCGCAATGTCCGTGCGCCAGACGTTCTCAATGGGGTCAAAGTTGTTGACCAGTGGCAGCACGTCCACCTGCGCGTTGCTGCTCTTGATGAGCGGCATCAGCTTCACGTCAACCGTGGCTACGTGCCCATTGTTCATCACGTTGTACAGCGTGTTGTTCTCATTCACGGCCTGCAGATGGCCATCGGCCGAAATGACATGCAGCCACTCGGGAAACACAAAGTCCAGTTGGTGGATGTACTCACGCAATGAACTGTAGCTGGCCGCGTCCCAGGTCACATAGAACGCGCCATTGATACCTTCCCCAGAGTTCAAGACGACCTGCGAAGGCGGTATCAGTGTCTTGCGATGAGTGCCTCTCTTCTGCGGCTTCTTGGGTTCCTTGAGCTTGAGGGCGCGGTAGTTCTTCTTCTGGTCAGCGAGCAGTACGGTAGGAACGTTGATCTTGCGAACGACAGTCAGGGCGAAAAACACGATCAGCAGGCTCAGTACCACAACCGATACGTCGAGAGTCTTGCGAATTCGTTTCCAGCGGCGTCGTTCAGGATCAAAAAATATAGGCTTGGACATTATTACTATTTATCGTATGGTTCACTCCTCAATGCGTCAATGAACCTTCCGAGTCCTCCGGGCATAGCGAGGGCATCGACCATACTCGCCAGCTGCTACAAGCTTCTGCTATGTTGGGTTCGTGCTCACGTTGATCAATCGGCATCGCTGGTGGTTTCTGGCCGCCACCTTCGCAGCCGTCATGGTACGGCTGTACTTCGTGCTGAAAATGCCAGTGATCGCCGGGGATTCGCTCATATATGGCGACATCGCTAAGTCCCTGATTAACAATCACATGTTTGGGATGGAAAAGGTCTCCGGCTGGGAGCCTACCCTCATTCGCCTTCCCGGATACCCATTTTTCCTCGCCCTAACATTCCTCATCTTCGGGCAGGACCACTACTTTGGCGCGATGCTGTTTCAGCTGGTCTTCGACATTCTGACCTGTTACTTGGTCGCAGACATCGCCCGCCGCATGCTTTCAGAGCGTGCTGCACGCTGGGCCTTTGTACTAACGGCATTTTGCCCATTTCTTATCAACTATGTAGCTACCCCACTCACCGAATGCCTTGAGATCTTCTTCATCTCGGCCGCCGTCGATTTCGCCGTAATTGCCTTCGACCGACGCAAACTTAGCTGGTGGGCTGTTTGCGGCGTCGCGTGTGCCGGAGCCATCCTGCTTCGCCCCGATGGAGGCATGATCTTGGGCTGCATCGGAATACCGATGGCCCTGCTGCTGTATAAAAACACGCAACGGCGGCGCGAGTTGCTCGCCGGACTCATTTTGCTTGGAGTAGTGTCACTGGCCCCGCTGGTGCCTTGGGCTATCCGCAACTGGCGTGTGTTCCATGTTTTCCAACCGCTGGTCACAACCCACGCCAGCGATCCCGGAGAGTACCTGCCGACAGGCTGGGAACGCTGGTTCAAAACATGGCTCATTGACTACGCCAGCGTAGAGGACGTCGGCTTCAAGGTTCCGGGCGAACCCATCGATGTGGGCGACATTCCCGACCGGGCCTACACCTCGGAGCAGCAGCGCGTCCTCGTGCACCAGTTACTTGATCAATACAACGTGCACCATCAGATGACGCCCGATCTCGACCGCCAGTTTGCGGCAATGGCAGCGGAGAACATTCGCCTGCACCCGATCCGATACTATCTGCTGCTGCCTACGGCTCGCATGCTCGACATGTGGTTCCGTCCGCGCAGCGAGATGATGCCGCTGGACACGCATTTTTGGGAGATCGTAGAGGATCCGCACGATTCTCTATGCGACATCGCGCTCGCGCTCATCAACTTCGCCTACGTCGCCGCTGCAATTGCCGGAGCATGGATCCTGCGTCGACGCATTCGATACCTCTCACTGCTGCTGACCTACCCCATCGTTCGCTCCGTCTTTCTTGCCATGACCGGAGCATCCGAGGATCGCTACACGTTGGAGTGCTTCCCATTTGTGCTTGTGCTTGCAGCAGGATTCTTAACCTGGTGGCAAACACGACGAGATGCCGCCGCCGTTGGAGCACACGAAAGCCGGAGCCTTAGCCCCGGCTTCTGATACCAACCCCCAGCCTAACTTACCGAAGGCTTTGCAACGGGGAATCGCTCATCCGGAACATCGTTCGCACGTGTTCACTCAGCAATTCGGTCGCTTCACGATTGCCGTCTCGATCTGTCTGCAGAAGGTATTTCATCGCGTTCACAAGCAAACGTTGTCCGTCGATGTATCGCGGATCATCGTGCCGTTCGCGGTCGCGGGCACTCGGGTCAGGCCGCGCGGGAATGATGACTACCTTGGGTTTACTCATGATTTCCCCTTCCCGAATAGGACGCGTGTGAGCAGCCTTCGGTTGCACAGCTAAGGCAAATCAGCTTTGCGGATTCTATCTCGGATACCTTGCAGATCGGAGCGAAAATCCAGGGGCACAGGTTACTACGGAGACGAGCGTGCCCCGCTTTCGCGAGGCACCTCCGAAACTTAACTATTCGGTGTGATGTACTTCGTCTTGCCGGTTGTTTTCAACTTGAATGCACCGTCTGAGATCTTCTGATTCAGGCGTATGTTCGTGTATTTCGCTAGGCGATAATCGTCGCCATTCTCCTGGAATTTCTGCTGCACGCTCATACCTGATTGCTGATCGATCCACAGCGTGATCAGGCGGAACATTGCACGAACCTTCTGTGCCTTGGGAACCAGTTCCAATTTATAGGTTTGCGTGCCACCGATTGCTTCCGTTCCAGCGTAACGAATATCGAAGCTCTTCGGCAGTTCGTGCCCGCGGCCACCGAAGCCAAGCACCAAGTAGGTCTCAAAATCCTGCTTGTTCTTCCCTGCCGCGTACTTCGTGACTTGGTCAGCCTTGGGCAGATACACCTGCAGAGTCTGGCCAGTGAACAGCACATACTTCCGATCCGGCTTCTGTATATCTGCTGCCATTTCTACATTGGCACCTGATCGGCGGAAGTACATCACACCCTGCTGCATGTAGTGCTCGTCTACGACTTTCTGATACTGATCCCAGACGAAATCGGTTTGCAGCGATTTGAACGTTGCGCTCGATTTGTCGAGCAGGTTCAGCACCTGCTCAACGCTCGCTTGTCTTGCCTGACCTGCTGCGGGCATGGCCATCGCAACCGCCATGCACATTGCAACAATCCACTTGCTCATTAGAACTCTCTCTTACCGCCGGACCCACACGTGATAACCAACAAGCATTCCCTTGTTGTCCTGCTCCGGTGCCCAGTGGTCCAGCTTCACGTAGCCGACAATCGGCTCAATAACCTGCAAAATTTGCGCTCGCTGCTCCGACTCAGTCCGACCCGGAACGTCACGAGCATCCACCCGGAAAATGAATCCTTTTTCGCCATCCGGAATGACCAGTACGCTCTTTGGACGCGGAAGTCGCTCAGCCGGTTTGTCCTTGTAATTGATAAACAGCGGGCTCACAAAGATGAACAGCAGAATCAGCGTAACCATCACGTCGTAGTGGAACGATCCGCGTTCATGCGTCCACCAGAAATAGCTCTTCAATGTTGCCCACAAGTTCTTCATATACAAGTCCAGTCTAGTTCATCGCATATAGACAAGCCTACATCTTGCGAGGTTCGATCTTCTCCGCTCCCACATAGGGACGCAGAGCCTCAGGAATGATCACGCTGCCGTCTTTCTGCTGGTAATTTTCGACAATCGCTACCCAGGTGCGTCCAATAGCCAACCCACTGCCATTCAGCGTGTGCACCAACTCGCTCCCCTTCTTCCCTTCCGGACGGTAGCGAATATTCGCCCTCCGCGCCTGGAAGCTCTCGAAGTTCGAGCAGGAAGAGATTTCGCGGAACAAGCCCTGTCCCGGCAGCCAGACTTCCAGATCGTAAGTCTTCGCCGAGCTGAAACCCATGTCTCCCGTGCATAGCAGCATGCGGCGATATGGCAGCCCCAACCGCTCCAGAACCTCTTCAGCAGCACGCGTCAGCTTCTCATGTTCTTCGTAGCTCTCTTCCGGCTTCGTGAACTTCACCAGTTCCACCTTCTGGAACTGATGCTGCCGAATGATGCCGCGAACGTCTTTGCCGTACGAACCAGCTTCGCTGCGCCAGCACGGAGTGAAGGCCGTGAGTGAGATTGGCAACTGTGCCGCATCGAGCGTCTCATTCCGATAGATGTTCGTCACCGGAACTTCAGCCGTAGGAATCAGCCACAAGTCGCGTTCGCCATGCGGGACTTTGAACAGGTCCTGCTCGAACTTCGGCAGCTGGCCAGTGCCGTACATCGAATCCGAGTTGACCATGTACGGTGGAAGCACTTCGGTGTAGCCATGCTCGCGCGTATGCAGATCGAGCATGAAATTCATCAGCGCGCGCTCAAGCTTCGCGCCCAGATCCCAGTACAGAGCGAAACGGGCTCCTGTCAGCTTCGTCGCACGCTCCAAATCGAGAATGCCAAGCTGTTCACCGAGTTCCCAGTGCGGCTTCGGCGTGAAGTCAAATTCCGGCAATTTTCCCCAGCGCTTGACCTCCACATTCCCAGTCTCGTCCTTTCCCACCGGAACCGACTCGTGTGGCAGGTTCGGAATTGTCGCCAAAATGCCGTACAACTCAGCATCTGCCGCCTTGGCCTGCTCTTCGAGCGCGGGAATGCGCTCCTTGATACTCTTGGCTTCAGAGCTTAGTATTTCGCGGTCGCGCTGCAGAAGAAATATCTTTTCCTCTCTCGCTCTATCTGGCACTTTCTGCTTCAACAATGAATTCAAGAGTGCGATGACTTCCCCGCTCTTTCGACCGAGTTCGTTGCGGCGCGCTAACGCAGTTTCCAACTCATGCGTCAGGGCGCGACGCCGGGTCTCGATTTCGCGGAAGTTGCCCAGCACTTGTTCAGGATTGGCACCACGGCTGCGCAGCTTATCTTCAACGACTGAGAGATTTTGACGTACAAATGCAAGATCAAGCATAAGTACACAGGATACCAAGAACAGGAACAGGAGTGCGAACGCGCTGCTGAAAGACGTCTCTACGAGGCGCAACTGGCTGCTGCCTCGCCTCGAAAGCGGAATTAGTTGAACGAAAGCCCCGTTATAGTTCGTAGTCGTCAGGTGGCCCAGAGTTGGCGCCTTTCCAACTCTGGGAGATCGTGCCGCGCACTATCTGAACAAATTCACATCCCCAGTGCTTCCCGCATCTGCTTTAAGTGCGACACTCGATGCAGTGACCTCCGCAACATTCGCTCATGTCCAGCCGCAATGACCTTGTCACAAAATGAGTCGTCCAGTTTTTCCAGCCAAGAATCGAGGCTTTCGGCGCGCTTTATCGCGAGATCGGCTGCGGCACGTGCAGGCATTGCCGCAAATACATCGCGTGCAGCTTGATTGATGAAATCCGTAGCGTCGGTGGGAACGCTCGAAGGCGTCTGTCCGGAACGCTGCCATTCCTCCAGCGTGTACGCCGCCCGACCATCCCACAGCGCAATGTGGCACAGCAGAGTAGCAAGCGTCCATCCCGATCCGACCTTAGTCTCCAACTCGGCTTCGCTCAAACCCGCGACGAGATTCTTCAACGCCTCGGTCGCTTTGCGATTTTCATCAACGAACTCGCGATTCATCATCTCCTCCGGCCACGGTAGGTTATACGCACTTGCCTTCTTGCGCCAGCGTGGTCGACCGAGCCTTCTCTGGACTACACTAAGTGCATGCAACGACAAGCCCGTAGCTGCATCGCCCTCATACTGCTCGTCCTGTGCGCTGTTGCGTCTTTTGGCAGTGCCTATAACGCTCAACCCAAGCTCATGGTGATCGTTGTCGTGGACCAGTTGCGCGGCGATCTGCTGGAGCGTTATCACGACGACTTCGGCGAAGGCGGATTCCGCCTGCTCATGGATCATGGTGCGTGGTTCGCATCGTGCTACTACAATTACGCCGCCACCAAGACCGCACCGGGTCACTCTACCCTGGGCACGGGAACCTATACGCTTGGCCACGGCATTGTCGGCAATGAATGGTGGGACCCGAAGCTGCGTCGCATTGTAACTAGTGTGGAAGATGAGAGCACCAAGCCGATTGGCCTGCCTGCAGGCGCATCGGGCGAGAAGTGGAGTGCATCACCGCACAATCTGCAGACCGATACGATCGGCGATGAACTGAAGCTCGCAACTGGCGGGCGCGCGAAGGTATTCGGCGTGGCGCTCAAAGATCGCGCAGCGATTCTGCCATCGGGCTACTCGGCCGACGGAGCATTCTTCATTGATCCTCAGTCCGGTGCATTCGTTACCTCGTCTTATTACATGCAGCAAGCTCCGGCGTGGCTTACGCAGTTCAACGCCAGCAAGACGCGTGAAAGCTACTACAACCGCGAGGTAAAGGACGCTACCGGAGAAGTGGTGCGCTCGACGGCTCCCAAGAAAGATGCACTCGGACACGATGTCTCGTTCTATGAACTCATCGGCCCGACTCCGTTCGGCAACGACTACACCGTCGATCTTGCAAAACAGATCATCGAGAATGAAAAGCTCGGCACTGGAAACGTGACCGATATGATCTCCGTCAGTTTCTCTTCACCTGACATGCTCGGACACAAAGTCGGCCCAGATTCGCCAGAACATAAGGCGATGCTCGTTGCGCTCGACCGCACTCTGGCTGGATTTTTCAACTATCTCGACGCCAAAGTCGGAAAAGGAAACTGGGCCATCGCATTCAGCGCCGATCACGGAATCGCGCCCATGCCTGAAGTTGCGAAGAAGTTGCGCATTCCTGCCGGAGGCATTAAAGGCCTCGAGCTGCAGAAAGAAATTAACGAGTCGCTGAAAGACAAGTACGGCAAAGACGCAAAATACGTGGTGTTTGTTGACTACGCCAACCTTTATCTCGATGAGCAGGCTTTCAACTCCGTCAACCTCAGCGAAGCCGATGCTGAACAGGCGGTTGGTGAGTTGATGCTCACGCACGGATTCCGCAATTACTACACGAAGACACAATTGCGTGCCGGCGAGGTTGGAAATGCAGGCGTGTTCCGGCAGCAGATTCTCAATGCATACTCACCCCTGCCCGGCTGGTACGTCATGGGATTCCTTGGTCCGTTCTGGATTGGCTATCCGACGGGAACGACGCACGCTCTTCCCTACAGCTATGACGCGCATGTGCCGCTGGCCTTCTATGGATCAGCATTCCGTCCCGGCGTCTATCGTGAGAGCGTTGAACCAGTTGACCTGGCTGCGACTGTCAGTTCGCTGCTACGTATCAACAAACCCGCAAGTGCCGTAGGCCGCACGCTGAACGAGGCATTCATTGACAATCCTGCTGGCGTCGCAGTCGCTCCGGCAAAATCCTCGAAGTAGAATAAAGGCATGAGCAAAAAGACTCCGAAGCAGTCAGCCAACACCGCCGTGAAAGCCTCGAAGCAGGAGACAGCAGAGGCGGCTGCCGTCGAGTCCACGCCCGCTCCCGCCCGACCAGTGTCGGGCAAGGCCAAGCCTGCGCCGCTCACGGTTGATATGTCCGTCGAGGTCGCTGGCATCCATCTGAAGAACCCGATCATTGCAGCGTCGGGCACGTTTGGCTATGGCATCGAGTTCGAAGACATCGTCTCGCTCGAACGTCTCGGTGGCTTTGTGGTGAAAGGCCTTTCACGCGAAGCGATGGCTGGCAATCCTCCGCCGCGATTGTTTGAAACCGCCGCAGGAATGCTGAATGCGATTGGCTTACAGAATATCGGCGCGCGCGCATTTGTCGAAGAGAAGTTGCCACGGCTGCAGAAGATCAAAGACGCTGTCGTAATCGCCAATGTTTACGGCTACAGTTCGGAAGAGTACCAGCACACGATTCGCATTCTGAATGAAGGCGAAGGAATTGCCGCTTACGAGCTGAACGTCTCGTGTCCCAATGTACGCCATGGCGGAATCACCTTCGGACAGGACGCATCGTTGCTGGCAGACGTAGTGGCCGCAGCACGTGCGGTATCGCGGCGACCTCTGATTGTGAAGCTGTCGCCCAACGTCACCGACATTGCGAAGATGGCACGGACTGCTGAAGACGCGGGTGCGGACGCTGTCTCACTGGTGAACACGTTCCTCGCCATGGCCATAGATCCTGTTACGCGGCGCCCTCGCATCTCGAACGTGACAGCCGGACTGAGCGGCCCAGCCATCAAGCCCATCGCAGTTCGCATGGTGTACGAAGTTGCGCAGGCAGTGAGAATTCCTGTGATCGGCATGGGTGGCATCAGCACACCCGAGGACGTGGTTGAGTTCCTGCTCGCGGGTGCAACAGCGGTCGAAGTGGGTACGGCGAACTTCTGGGATCCGCGGGCATGCGAGCGGCTCGTCAAGCAGTTGGAACGCTGGTGTTTGGAGCAGCACGTTGAGAGCGTTGCGGGTTTGCGTGGCGGAGTGATACTCGGCTGACGATTCCAGCGCATTAACCTGATGGTTAATGCCTCGGTCGAGCAAAGTTTAGAAGGTAGTTAATAGATTCCGAAAGCTAGCCAACGATTTAGAAATGAATAACCCCTCCGAGCCGGAGGGGTTTCCTATTTGGTATATGCCGGGACTTAGTGTCCGGAAAGTTTCAGCCTCAGTTCCTCGGGAAGGCGGTCGCGGAGATTTTCCGGAAGACGGTCGTGAAGGTTACGCGCTCCAACGAGAGCGGCGTCTTTAACGACCAGCGGTGCCGGAGTGGCTACTGCGACGATCAGCCAGACAAGTGCGGAGAAAGCGAATCCGCAGAGCGATCCGATTTCAAAGAGGATGGCATGCGGCGGACTGAAGTGATGGATCACAGCGAAGGCGAAAACAAACACGATCGCCGAGACCGTTGCCAGCGTGATCAGTGTGATGTCGATCGTGCGATGGAGCTTCTGCCGCGAACGGCAGTGATCGCATTCGGCGAGATGCGCCTCGTAGTCGCCGCTCATCTCCGGCGCGAGGCCGGTGATGTCGTAGCGCCATCCAGCGAGGATGTGACCGACGAATGGATCGATACATTTACTCATATGAATTTATAGCGTGAGGGTCTCCAGAGGTTCGTCCTGCGAAGCCAGAACCAGCCGGTTGCCCCACAGCCCCTGTCGCATTCCAAGTGCCCGCTCGGCGGTGACTCGTGCCAGGTCGGGGTGATTGTTCTGCTCAGACAAGTGAGCCAGAATAAGGAATGCTGCCCCTCCATCATAATCTGTTGTAAGGAATTCCGCGAGCGCTTCGTTGGACAGGTGCCCGA
Organism: Koromonas humicola; assembly: GCF_059726255.1. Classification (NCBI taxonomy): domain Bacteria; kingdom Pseudomonadati; phylum Acidobacteriota; class Terriglobia; order Terriglobales; family Koromonadaceae; genus Koromonas; species Koromonas humicola. The sequence goes on along the minus strand of NZ_AP040873.1, from coordinate 665,647 downwards.
CGCGGGACATAACACGCTGTTTAACGGACCACGGATAAGGACCAACGCGCAGCATCTCGAGATCGTGGTTGGACTCGAGCATCAGTCCATCGCAGCCACGCAGTTGGTGCTTGATGTTCTGTGGCATGAATCCGAGATCGGTTGCAATGGCCATTCGTACACCTTCAGCAACAAAACGGAAACCCACGGGATCGGCCGCATCGTGAGGAATGGTGAACGGCGTTATCTCGATGTCTCCCACGCAGAAGACCTTACCTGAAGTGAACAGTTCGAGGCGCTCAGCCTGAACGCGGTTGCCCGCCGAGTCCTTGAACTGGCGCTGCCAGGCACCATGTGTGGCAACAGTCATGTAAACGGGAAGCTTGAACTTCTTGGCCATAACGTTCACGCCAGCAACGTGATCGGCGTGTTCGTGCGTGACAAGAATGGCTGAGAGAGACTCGGGCGCGACACCCTGCGCGGCAAGACGGCGACAGGTTTCACGGCAGGAAAGACCGCAATCAACGAGAACTCGTGTTTGCGAGGTCGCGACAACCGTGCTGTTGCCGCGGCTCCCTGAGGCTAAAACTGTAATCGAGACCGCCACGATGTACAGCATAGCCGCATTCGCCCAGCTTGGGGATACAAAACTTGGAACCAATGCGAGTTTAAGGTTTAGAGATTTACGGATTCAGAGATTCTGTGGAGAGAATCAGAGCTTGATCGCGGACATGTGGCATTGAGAGCCTCGCATTCGCATGCGACATTTGTTGACGAGCAATTTCCACGATCTGCGACACCACAATGCCAACTGGCTGCCAACAAAGCCTGATGTTGTCCCAATCCGCAGAGGTGCACCGGTTGGCTGCTTTGCTCTTCACATTTCAGTGGTAGAGTTCGCCTCGCTCCACTACGGCAGATTCAGATAGTTCGGATCGCGCCCCGATGTCAACACTTCTCCCAGCCGCGTCAAGCTGAATAGCTCCTTCAATCGTTTATTCAGATTTGTCACCTTCAATAGGCAATCAGACGCTTTCGCTGAAACATACAATCCCACAATTGTGCCCAGCCCGGAGCTATCCATGTAGCTCACATTCGACAAATCGAGCACGATAGCGCGGAAGCGCGGTATAGCCGGCTTCACCTCGGACTTCAACAAATCAACGGTCTGGGAAGTCAATCTGCCGAAGCAATGAAACGTGCACTCATCGCCATCACTCTCAACTTGAAAACTTAATTCCTGATCGCGCGGAATTGGATTCGTAGCCACCTGAACCTCCTCACTACGCCACACGAAACCAAGGTAGCGGGCGATCAAACCTTGAATCGCCGAGGCTGGCGTGCAGTGAACCAAGTGATGCCGCCTCACTCCGAGATGTTGCTATGCAGCCATGTGTAGCCGTCGATGAAGTGAAGATAGCGTCTGGATCGTGTTCACCCGATCTAACTTTGATTCCCGTCGACTCGGTCAGAGTTCTCCTGCCCTCAGTGACCCGTGCACGCCTCTTCGTAGTCCTTCGTCACCTTCGACTGAAGTTTCTGAAGGTCCGCTCTCGAGTACCATGTTCCACGTACCATCACGGCCACGGGATTCCGTAACGTACTCAGGTTATCGAGTGGATTCTCTTCCGAAAGGATGAGATCGGCCTCGCTGCCCGGCGTCACCGTGCCGAACGGCTCTGCCCCCTCGACGTTCGCTCGGATGAATTCGCCGGGGACTCGCGTCGCCGTGGCAAGCGCTTGATACCGCGACAGGCCGGCGCGCTGCAGCGAAGCAAGGTCATCGTGCAACGAGTATCCGGGCACTAGGCCTGGGATCGACGGAGCATCCGTTCCTGCGATCAACGACACTCCGGCATCGGCCATCGACTTCGTGAACTTCGCTAAGAACGCTAGTTGAGCATCTCTCGATCCTGAACGGCTGACATAATGTTCGCGCTTCCACAGCAATCGATTATCGGGGCTGATGAACTTTGTCTCCGGAGCGGCCAACATTTGCTTCAAGACCTCTGGTTTTCCCCATTGCCTTGCGATGGTCGCGTACGTATTCAGGTCGGCCGTCACATAGGTCTTGTGCTTTTTCAGGAAATCGACGACCGCAGGAATGTCCGCCGGATCCAACTTCTCCGAGAACACGGTGTATAGGAGTTCTTCCGTGTGCGCGACCATCACCTGCCCAACCGAGATCTGGCGTTTCAGCCCGACGCGGGTGACACCGTGGCCGACGATGGCGATGTGTTCCCTTCGCCCTTCCTCGACCAGCGCATCGAAGCACTGCGGAGATAGATTGTTGTAAACCTTGATGAAGTCGTAGCCATTCGTCTTGGCAAAACGCACCAGCGCTCGAGCCTCGTCCCGAGTCGTTACGATGAATTCGCCATACTGGGGCGTGCCATCCACGCGAAAAGCTATATACACATGTGGACCAGGGATTCTTCCTTCGTTGGCCGCCGTCCTTGTATGCGTAAGGAATTCGCTGGATGCGCCACCCATGTTCAGTATGGACGTAACTCCGTTCGCGAGATAAATAGCCAAGTCGGTGCGGGATTGCGAGTGCGTGTGCATGTCGGCAAGTCCCGGCGAAAGGAACATCTTGCCGCCACCATCGACGATGCGAGCGCCTTCCGGAATAGGCGCGGAACTCGCCACCGTCCTGATGGAGCCGCCTCTCACGATGACGGTTTGATCAGTCAGTACACGTTCCGCATCCATCGGAATCACATTGACGTGAATGAAGACCGTAGCCTGTTCCGATGCATCACTAGCAAAACATGTAGTGGCCGCATAGCCCATCAGGAGCAGAGCACTTATCGCAGCCGATAAGAAGTTTCTCACTCGCGTCTCCTAGTAAGGATTCTCTCGGATTGTGGCGAGGACAAAAACAACACAAATAACAGTGGGACGAGAAACCCGGAACCCTTGCCCCCTGTAGCGCATTTTCATTCAGAAGCCAATGCAGCCTGAAATGGAGCACATCATATCCAATTCGGGATTCGATCGCACCTGCTGCACTCTCGCAGGTTATCTGGGCACCCATTGGGTTTCAGTTTGCACTTGTGATTTCGATTGCGAAACTTGGACTGAAGTGGCGCGGCGAATCGTGAATGGCGTGCTTTTCAGCAGCTCTCAAGAGAGTTCAGCAGTATACTTCGTGCGCTTTTTGGGGCCGACCTCGGCTGCAAGATGACTGACGGTCCCCCGGGCCCTGAGGTTCTCATCTTCGCAAAGAGAGGGGCACTCGAAATGCGACGCAATGGATGGATTGTCCTGGGTCTTGTCATGATGTTCTTTTTCTGCGCCGTGTCCACGGTGCAGGCCATCGAGAAAAAACTCAATCTCAGCGATTACAAGGCAGTGGTGATCAGGCCGTTTGAGACAACGGTGAAAGGCGCGTATGGACTGCCTTCGGCTACACAGGATGCCGTGACGCAAGCGCTGAAAGAAAGCGCGCTGTTCAAAGAAGTGATTACGGCGGGAGAGAAAGCGACTCCGGCACAACAACCTTCGGCACCGAACGCTCCGACTGGCTTGACGGCGACCGTTGAAGGAGAAACTGCGAAGCCGGCGCAAAGTGTTCCGGCGGCAATGGCGGCCGATACGAAGGCAGCCGAATCGAAACCGAAACTCGAAGAAGCGAAGCTGGTAACGGCTACGAAGACCGAAACGCCGAAAGCGGAAAGAACGGTGGTGCTGGAAGCGAGCCTGGTGGATTTCGAACAGGGAAGCGCTGCGAAAAGACTCATGGTGGGATTCGGTACGGGCCGCGCGCATGCGGGTTTCCAGTTCACGCTGAAAGATGCCGCGACCGGAGAGGTTCTGTGGACGAAAGTTGTGAAGTCAACCGCTTCGTTCTGGTTCAATGGCACGACTTCATCGGCAGCAGAAAGATCGGAACTGCCGGAAGGAGTGGCGAAGAAGTTTATGGAGGAGTTAAAGAAGGTTTCGAAGTAGAGAGGAAGAGTTGGGTGTGGGCGCTCTGCGGAGCGCCCGTTTCATTTACCCGGTCCTTTAGGGACAGAGTCTGGTGGCCGAGGGGCCTTTTGGGTATCGGTGGATATTTGAACGGTGTTGGGATCCTTCACTGCGTTCAGGATGACAGTCCGAAGCAAGAGCAACGGCCCAAGAACAAGAACAACGTCAACTACCCCACCCTAAACTCAAAGAACGAGTTTAGGGTGGGGCACCCGGAATTCGGTTGAACTAGTTACTTGATAGTCAATTTTGTTGAGTCACTTGCTCGACTGTGAGAGAACGGGCGATTCTGCAGGCGAACGCTTGGACGCAGGGAATGGGCAGAAGCAGGAGTGGGTAGCAGGATTTGGAGATGGCAGGTAAGTAATGCCCATTTGGTAATCAGGAGTGTGTGACTACACATTGTCCTAATTCTTACCAACGATTTACATCTCTGACGAGAGAAACTGGATAAAATGTGCAACATGTCCGCGGCTCGGATCCTGATTGTTGACGACGAACGCACAATTGCCGACACACTCTCGGTCATATTCCGCCACGCGGGGTTTGAGACCTACACGGCCTATAACGGACAACTCGGGCTGGATGCGGCACGAACGATCGCTCCGAACCTTGTGCTGAGCGACGTGGTTATGCCGGGACTCGATGGTGTGGCGATGGCCATGGAGATTCGAACGACCATGCCGAATGTGGAAGTGCTGCTGTTTTCGGGGCAGGCGGCCACGGTGGAGTTGCTGCGGGAAGCCGAGCAGAAAGGCTTCCACTTCGAAATCATGCTGAAACCGGTGCATCCGGACGAAGTGATTAAGAAAGTTCGAAAGGCACTGGCGGCACACGGATAGCTCCAGCCAGTTTGGCCCTGACGATGTCCCCTGCCACACTCGATTGATCTGAGCCCCGCTCCTCACGGGGGCATCCAATCGCTAGCACGTGAAATTCGGAGAGTTGACACGCAATTGGGACGAAGGGATTCGGCATGTCCGAATTCCGACAAGAGGAGACATGGCAGGAGACACGCAAAAGAGGAAGGGCGCGCCCCAGATCACTCCAAATGAGCCTGAACACGTTGGCTCGCGACGCGATCCGGAAGAACGTTCGACGCATGACAAGCATGAGCACGAAGCGCGCGAGAGAGCACACGACAAGACACTGGCGGATTCGTTTCCGACAAGCGATCCGCCCTCGACGATTCCAGATCCGGAAGAAGAGGACGTGGCATAACCCGAGTCAAATTCGTACTGAAAGCGCTCCCGCGAATGGGAGCGTTTTCTTTTGGGTGCTATCTGCGCGAAAAATCGTCGAGGGCACATGCGAGTCGCTGGAGAGCTTCGCGGGTCATTGCGGGATCGCCTCCGAAGCCAACGCGGAAGTAGCTGGGCATTTCAAACCAGGAGCCGGGAACGACAGCGACTTCGTATTTTCGAAGTAGGAGTTCGCAGAAATCCTCAACCGGGCCGGAGAGCAGGCTCGGAGCAATGACCGTGCCGTAACACGGGATGTTGACGTCTAGGTCGGTGCGTTGGGAGAGAATTTCTCGGGCGGCAGCGCGATTGGCATCGAGGGCGAGGCGGGCGCGGGATTCGAGTTGGTTGATATAACCGAGAGCAATGGCCGAGATGTGTTCGGAGATGTGCGGGGCGTTGCCGGTGAAGAGATCCTGCATTAGGCGCATGCGGGAGGCGAGTTCAGGGGCGGCGAGGATCCATCCACAGCGAAGAGTGCCGAGGCCGTAAGCCTTTGTGAGGCTAGTGGTGACTACGAACTGCGGGCCGAGGGAGAGCGCGTGCTGATGGGCGGCTCCCCAGATGCATTCGCGATAAACCTCATCGACTAGGACGTGAGCGCCGTAGGTCGCAGCGATTTCTCCGATGGCTCGGAGGGTGTCATCGGGCACGGCAGCGCTGGTTGGATTATGCAGGTTGCAGAGGGCGATGACGCGCGTGCGCGGAGTGATGGCACGGCGAACATCTTCGGGGTCGATGGCGAAGGCGTTCTCGGGGCGGCGGGGAAATCGACGGATGTTGGCTCCGAGGAGGCGCGCTGTGTGGAGCAGAGGGTCGTAGGTCGGCTGCTCGATGAGGACCTCATCGCCGGGATCAAAGAGCGCAGAAAAGGCAAGATGATTGCCGAGCGAGGTGCCGATGGTGGGGATAACGCATTCCGCGGCAACTCCGGTGCGCTGGGCAAGGCGCTCGATCAGCAACGGGTCGCCGTAGGAGGCTGCGGGGCCGAGTGCGAGGTCTTCGGGGCCGATGGGGAGTTCATCAATTGAGACTGCGCGGACGGCGCTAGAACGAAGGTCGAATCGAACAGGAGAGGCGAGTTTCGCGGCGTGTGTGTAGGGGGAGTGGATCGAGGATCGGGCGGCGTAGTGCATAAAGAATTATGTCACTGCGGAGGAATTTCGAAATCTATGGAACAGGTTGAGGGACTCCCGAAAACAGCCGCCCCACACAAATCGAGATGTTACGTCCTTTGCAAGCTAGGGATCTTGTTTTGCTGATGCAAGATGAAGTGCTGAGCCCGTGAACCGAAACTGTAGTACCAGGGTTGGCTTTTTCCAGTGATCTAGAATTTTCCCCTCGGTAGAGCCGGCAAACTCATCCACGATGAAATCATCTTTCGGCGCAACGGCCTGTGCGAGCTGATTGGCATAGCCGTGGATTCTCAGTGCTTCAGTCCTCTCCGGCATTGGGTCAAGTGTAACGAGTTTCTTTTCAACTGAAGCGACTACGAACCATGACGATACGACTCTCGGGCTGATCGTAGATGTCGTAACCAGCAAGCCATCTTCCCCGTTGGCGCTTGTCACAGATGCAAAAAGAGGGAAATAGGCCCTTAGTCCGTGCATCGTGTGCTCGTAGACTTTGGACCATCCCTGCCCTGGGGTGAACTTCAGTACGTTGGTCGTCAGAAGTGGATGTGCTGGATCAGTCGGATCTTGCATAGAGTACTGGAATGCGACCTCGGGGATGCCGTCATTTTCGAAATCAAGATCAATCTGACTCCCCAGAGTTGCTCCCACAGGAAAGAACCGTGAGACAGAGGCTGCATCGGCACCCGCTTTCCAGTAAATTGCAGCGTGTCCGCGATTGTAACGATGTGATCTTTGTCTCCGTACATCTCAAATTGCCAATAGAACTTACCTTGAATCTTCACCGGGGCCGGATATTGCACGACCAACATTGCGTCATCAAATCTGGAAACGACTGACTGCTGATCCTCGGACGGCCACACGACACAAGCCCGCTGTCCTGCAACCGTCATCATCTGGATCTGTGGATTCGAACCAAAAGGCAGAAGCTTATGATTTGCTTGTGAGCGACAGACCTCGCTGGGTTCATAGCCCCCGCCTGCGTCCAAGAAGAGGTATCCATCTTCGCCTCTGAATCGTGCTTCCTCACCGGACTCCTTTTGCCATTCCGAAGGGATTCGAAGTTCTACAGCGTAGACGTCGTTTCTGTAGCTCCGCCAAGAAACGTTGCCGGGGTTAGGACGCTGAGCTGAGCTGAACGTACAAGCTGCAATGAGGAACACAAATCCAACGCAGAGTAGAGACTCCCGAGTTTGGAAGTGCATATCTCTCCCCTCGATACCTCACCACGTCACGCGCAGCACTTTACGCCGAAACGACTGAGAGTTCCACGATTCTCAGTCCGAACCGAATGATTGGACAGCAAGTCGAACACCCCACTCAAGCCAGAAGATGGCTTCAATGGGCACCCGGCGATGCCAGAGGCGGGCAGTCTGCTTCCCAGGTTAGCGCCGCAAAGGGCGCGTTGCGAACCTGGGGCACCCGGCACCCACTTTCTCGCTCCTTCGTTCCTATTGGCTGTCCGCGGATCAGTTGTGTTTGCCAATACTTCCGGTTGGGAAGGTATAGCCAGGCATCAAACAGTAGCATGGATGCTTAGGACAAATGCGACGAAAGTCATAGCGGGGCGGTTTTGCTTGATCGAGTATGAACTGTTGCATGGATGGAGAGGTGATACGTATGGGATCTGAGCAGATTGCGGCGTTCGCCGCCATTGATCTGTCGCAGGCAGCTCGCGATTTCGCAGCCGAGGTGGCTGGTGCGGTTGAACGCAAGAAGAAGACGATTCCTTCCCCTCCGGGGCTGCAGGTGTTTCTACTGTACGTTCGGGCTGACGGGAAGGTGCCCGTGCATCAAGTAACAGGAGCGATCACGGTGCACACCTTGCTCGGCAATGCGGTGCTCACGGTAGATGGTCACCCATTCGCACTGCCGGCCGGGAACATGCTTCCCGTCGCGGCTGGAGTTCCGCACGCCGTTTCTGCTGACCAGGAGAGTGTTTTGCTGGTGACGCACGCATTGCGGCCCTGAGGCACGTTCATCGGCGCGACAACCGCAGTCGGCTTTCGTGCGGGCGAAGGGGCGGCGTTCGGTTCGCTTCAGCTCACATATCTCACTATCATCAATGCAAAGTGACACGAAAGGAGCATGCTTTGGGGAAAGCAACAGAAGCTCTCGAACGTGAACATCAAGTGATTCAGAAAGCGGTCGCCGTGATGGCACGAATTCTCGAACAACTGGAGTTGAAGCACTCGATTGATGCCGATATCTTGCGGGAGCTCGTGCGGTTTATGAGAGAGTTCGGCGATCAATGCCACCACGGTAAAGAGGAGAGCTATCTCTTTCCGCTGCTGGAGAGCAGGGGCGTTCCGTCGACGGGGTGTCCACTGGCCGCGCTGAAGGGAGAGCATGTCAAAGGGCGACAATCGACGGATGAATTCGCTGAGGCAATTGCTTCGTACATCGCTAATCCGGCAGGTGGACGCCTCAGACTGATGGAGTCTTTGCAGGGTCTTATTGCTCTATATCCGGCACATATCTGGAAGGAAGAATACCTGCTGTTTCCAATGACGGGAAAGATCTTGTCTGGAGAGGACGACGAGCTGCTGATGCAGCAATTCGCGGTCGCAGAGTCAGGTCTTGGGTCGGGGGCACACAGCACTTACGAGGCCTTGGCCGACGATCTGATGGAGCGAGTAGGAGAATGTCCTCAGTGTTCGAATGAGGCTACATAAACACTGATAGTACCTAGAGCAACCACCCCATCCTAAACTCGCAAGAGCGCGAGTGCAGGATGGGGCACCCGGCACCCGGAGGGATGTTGCTGATTGGGCAGTTCCTCGCTATTCATTCATCTGTTTGTCCGTAATTAGTATTTTGAGTTCGCGGAAGATGCGCTCGATTTCGCCGCGCTGGCCTCGCTCGCACATTCCGAAGCGAATGGAGTCGAGTTCCTGCTTGGCTTCGAGGAGGCGCTTGCGAACTGTGGGGAGCAGATCGCCCGTGGGTTCGAGCGAGGCGAAGCGGTCCTGCACGTCTTCGACGGTAAGTTCATCCGCGCTAAAATCCCTCGACCAGCCAAGAATCAACTGCTCTGAATCACGCATGACCACGAATACTGGGATGCGGCGTCGTGCCATACGCGTTGAGACCGATTGGGGCTTCACCTCATGGGCAGCCTTGAAGTTAATCCAGTAAACTAGACTGGGAGCCCAAAGTGCATATTCCAGACGGATATCTGAGCCCTTCGACTTGTGCCGCTATGTATGCGGCCAGTGGTCCGTGCTGGTGGGCGGCGCTGCGGAAAACGCGCCGAAAGCTGTTTGGTCGCACATTGCCGAGACTGGCTCTATTTGCGGCGTTCTCGTTTGTAACGATGATGTTCAACCTGCCGCTGCCAGGTGGTACGACGGGGCATGCAGTGGGAGTGGGGATTGCAGCCATTGTGCTGGGGCCGTGGGGTTCGTTGCTGGCGATTTCGCTGGCGCTGGCAATCCAGGCGCTGTTCTTTGGCGATGGCGGCATCACCACGCTAGGCGCGAACTGCTTCAACATGGCGATTGCCGGGTCGTTTGCTGCGTGGGTGATCTATCAGATTGTGAGCGTTGGGGCGGCGGCGGATTCGCGGCGGAGAGTGGTGGCTGCGGCGCTGGCTGGGTATGGCGCGATCAATGTTTCCGCGCTGCTGGCGGCGATTGAGTTTGGGATTCAGCCAATGCTGTTTAGAGACGCGAGCGGCGCACCGCTGTATGCTCCGTATTCGCTCGGAGTGGCGATTCCGGCGATGATGGCGGGACACCTCACGATTGCAGGAGCCGCTGAGGCGGTGATGAGCGCGGGGCTGTTCAGCTATTTGCGGCGGAACGAACCGGCGCTGGTTGGTCTATCCAGTATGGAAACGGCGCGTCCTGTGAAGCTGTGGGGCGTGCTGGCCTTGGTGCTGATGCTGACCCCGCTGGGGATTCTGGCAAGTGGTGCTGCGTGGGGCGAGTGGGCCCCGAAGGACTTTAGCGATGCCGCGGCGCGGGCGGAGATTTCGGCGGCGAGCGGGCGAGTGGAAGCTCCGACGGCGGCTCCGACAGGACTGGCGAGGCTGTCGAATGTGTGGACGGCTCCGATGCCCGATTATGCTCCACGGTTTGTGAAAAGCGCGGCATTTGGATACATGTTGTCGGCGATGTTCGGCGTGGGACTGATCGTTGCAGTTGTGTGGCTAGCGCAGAGGTTGGGATTGGGCTCGCAGGCCATGGACGAACACGACGCCGCAAATGAACTGGCAGGGCTGGAGAGCGCACGGGAAGGCGTTTCGCAACGGAGCAAGCCATGAGCACGGGCGTGTTGGCGAAGACAGTTCGCGGTTTCACCCGTGCGCTGGAAAAGACTCTGGTACTGGAGAACGCGACACAGGAGCGAGGACTGCTACAGGCGCTGGATCCGCGGGTGAAGCTCGCGGGATTGCTGGCACTGGTAGTGGCGGCAGCGTTATCGCGCAAGCTTGCGGTGATGGGCGCCCTGTTTGCGTTGGCAATTGTGCTGGCCTTCGCTTCGCGGCTGAGTGTGTGGTCGTTGGCGAAGCGGGTGTGGATTGTTGTGCTGGGATTCACGTCAATGATTGCGTTGCCAGCGCTATTCTTAACGCCGGGGCAGGCTGTGTACGGGATTGGGCCGCTGGCGATTACGGCACAGGGGTTGCGCGCAGCAATGATGCTGATTGCGCGAGTAGAGACGGCGGTGACGCTGAGCACGCTGCTGGTGCTGACGACTCCGTGGATGCATTTGCTTAAGGCACTGCGAACGCTGTGGGTTCCGACAGAAGTAATCGCGCTGCTGGCGATGACGCATCGGTATGTGGTGCTGCTGATGGAAACGGCGAATGCGATGTTTGAGTCGCGACAAAGCCGCATGGTGGGCACGCTGGATGGGCGCGAGCAACGCAGGCTGATGGTGAACACTGGCGGCGTGCTGATGTCGAAGACGCTGGAAATGGGGAACCAAGTATTTCTGGCGATGCAGGCAAGAGGGTTTCGCGGTGAAGTGCGGCTGCTGACTGAGTTCCAGATGCGTGCGTTGGACTACGTCGCGCTGTGTGGATTTGCGGTGGCCGTGGCGGCCACAGTGGTCGCGGGAAGATAAGAATGGCGAGCAATACGCTTACGGATGAATCGACGACCAACGCAGTGACGGCACTGGAGTTTGAAGCCGAGGAAGTGCGCTACCAGTATGAGCGTTTCGCTGCACTGCAAGGGCTTTCGTTGCGTGTCAAAGCAGGAGAGCGCATCGCGTTGCTAGGAGCGAACGGCAGTGGCAAGAGTACTCTGCTGCGATTGCTCGATGGGCTGTACTTTGCATCCGGCGGCAAGCTGAGGTTTCGGGGCGCGGAGTTGACGGAAGCAGCGATGGAAGACGATGCGTTTGCGATGAACTTCCGGCGGCGCGTTGGGCTGGTGTTTCAGAATCCGGATATTCAGCTTTTCAATCCCACGGTGTTTGATGAAGTGGCATTTGGGCCTTTGCAATTGGGATGGCCGCGTGAGGAGATTCTCGACCGCGTGCACGGCGTGCTGGAGTGGATTGGGGCAGCGCACTTGAAGGATCGCGCTCCGTACCGACTGTCGGGCGGCGAGAAAAAACGCGTGGCGATTGCATCGGTGATTGTGTTCGATCCGGATGTTCTGCTACTGGATGAACCGACGGCATCGCTCGATCCGAGAAGCCAGAGCCAGGTGATCGAGTTGCTGGAATCGTGGAACGATGGACAGAAAACGATCATTACCGCAACGCATCAACTGGAAGTGCTGAGCGAGATTTCGAATCGAGCAGTCGTGTTGCAGCATGGCGCGGTGGTGGCCGATGCGTCGCCTTCAGATGTGCTGGCAAATACGGAACTGCTGGAGTCGGCGAACCTGATTCACTCGCACCGGCATGTGCATGAAGGAATGGCGCATAAGCATCCTTCGCCCTATCTGAGACACGAGCACAAGCACTGAGCGTTTCCTACTCTTGAGGGTCACACTTATTTGAATGTTGCGCGGGCGGCGAGTTCGAGCAGTTTTGTACCGAGGCGGTAATGGCCGTGCTGGGCGGTCTTGCTGACCAAGTGATGCGATTCCAAGACCTGCAACAAGCGATGGACTGTGCTCTTGTGCAGTCCGATGGCGGCCGTTAGTTCGGCAAGGCTCATTTCACCGCGGTCGGAGGCTGAAAGCAGATCGAGGATGGCGACGGCGCGGTCGAGTACCTGCACTTTGTACGAGACATTGTGCGATTCGGCACTCGTTTCGGTTGCGATTTGCTGGGTTGCAGTCTGCAATGCCTGCGCCACGTCCGTCATGTTGGTCCCAACTACTAACGTACCATTGCGACTCGTAGGAAAACAGAAAAGCCTGCCGCGGTGGCAGGCTTTTTGTATTGCTGCGCTCCCGCTTAGAAGCTATAGCCGACTTGTGCGGCGTAGGTTCTCGGAGCGAGGAAGTGAGTTCCGCTGAAGGTGGAGAGGAAATTGTAGAGAGCCACCTTGTTGCCGAGATTACTGACCGTGAAGCGTACGGACACTTTGCGCTTATCGGCGCGGAACAGGTTGTCATCACCTAGAGCCAAGTCAAAGACGTGCCGCGGGGCGATGCGGGGCGGGTTGCGATCATCATTCTCGGTTCCCGGGGCGGGGATGCGGATGCGATTGGAACCTTGTGCAAGTCCCGGAGCGCAGGAACGAATCGGCGAGTTGAGGGTGGCGGTGGTCGATCCGCAGAACAGGCCAATGGCCGCCTGCTGATCGGCCGTGAAGCCGAGAGCTGTCGCATAGTCAGGGACGTTTCCGGCGACCATGCCGCTTTCATAATCCCAAGAGAAGCCGATCCAGGGGAGGTTCTTGCCGAACTGGTACTGCAGGTGAGTGTTCTGCTGGAAGGCCTGATCGTGGTCGATGCGGAAGACTATGGCATCGATGGGCGAGTTGAAGATAACACCTCCGGTTTCGGGTCCGAAGAAACGCGAGCGGGTGTGTCCGAAGACCGAATAGGCAGTCCATCCGTGGATTTCAGGCATGTTGAGACGGACGGCCACGCCGTCGATCTTGGACTTGCGCCACTGAATTGGAAAAGCCAAAGGCGTGTTGAACAGCGTGTCGAAGTCGAAGTCCCCGTTGGTGTATTTCCAGAAGTAGCCTGCGTCGAGCCGCAAGTACTTGCCGAATCCCTGCTGGAGTCCCGTTTCGAACTCGTTGCGGTGTGCGGTGGTTAGCGGGCGATCCTCCTGCGCTCCGAAGACATTGGCGCTGAGTCCGCCGGTGCCCGTGGAACTGGAAAGCACGAGGTTCTCGTTGTACGGGGTCAGCATCAGGCGTCCGTAGGAGAGCCGCAGGACGGTGCCAGTTTTGGAAATGAGGTAGCTGGCTCCGAGGCGAGGCTGGACGGCATGATCGCTGCTGAGTCCGTTGTAAACATCGGCGCGAACGCCACCCATCAAGGTGAGGTTCTTGAGTTTGATGGAGTCCTGCGCGTACACGGACTCTTCCTTGACGTCGGTACGGCCGCGGAAGGCGAACAGGGAGCCACCACGGGTGAGATCGTAAGCCACGAGGCCGGGGACGAACTGGGGGCCGGTCGGGTCGTTGAACGCAGGATCGGTAATGCCGAGTTGGAAGAACTCGGATAGGAATGTGTGCTGCCACTGCACTCCGGCCTTGAAGTTGTGGCGTCCTTTCACAATGGAAAGATCGCTCTTGAGGCCAGTGCTGGTGAGTCGGCGCTGCTGCCGAAGTGTTGCAGGCAGGTCGGCAAAGGGGTCGGCACTGGGAAAGTATCCGACGCGATCCTGACGGACCCAGGCGTTGGTGCTGAGCAAGGTGCTGGGGCTGAACTGGTGATTTAAGCCCGGCGCGATGTTGAAGCTGCGCACCTGCTGTCGCTGATCCTGTCCGGCAGCCTGCTGATCGTAGGTGTTCGGCTGCTGGAACCACGAGCGCGAAGCGGAAAGATCGAGGTGCACCGTGTCGCTGGGCGTGAGCTGCAAGTCGGAACGGTTGAAGATGTTTTCGGAGTTTCCGTGGGCGTGGAGCGGGCGGAACTCAGGGGTGTCGAGGAATCGTCCGGAGTTGAGTCCGTCGATGGCGGTGAAGTTTCCCCACCGTTCGTTGCCAACGCTGAAATTGAGCGAAGTCGATGCGGTGCCGAAGGAAGCGTACTGCCCATTGATGCCGCCATGGACGCCATTGGTGCCAAGGCCGCTCTTGGTTGAGGTGCGGACGACAAGGCTAGCCTTGTCTCCAAACTCAGCGGGCGCGACACCACTGACGACTTCCATGGAATCGATAGTGCTGGTGGCAATCTGGTTCGAGAAAGTACGACTCTGCTGATCGCTCACAGGCTGATTGTCGATGACGAACGATGTATCAGAGTGCTCGCCCAGCGGGTGGAAGAGGCCGTTGGAATCGCTGACGACGCCGGGAGCGGTCTGCTGCACGACCGAACTGAGCCCGGAGGTTCCCGTTACAGGGAGGCGATCGATGAGGCCACTGCCGACATCGACGTGCGCGACGGGATCGGTTTCGACCAGTTCGGTTTCTCCACCATGAACCTCAACGACGGTCTGCGAAGCAGCGACGTTGAGTGTGAGTTTGAGGGCGACGACTACCGACGAGTTCACATCCGCGTCACGGTCCACAGGGGCGAACCCGGGAGCGGTGATGTTGAGGTGGTAGTGATTGAAGGGAACGTTGCGGAAAAAGAACTGCCCGTTGGAATCGGTCGTGGCCGAGGCGTTGTAGTTGGTGACGCGGTTCTCGATGTGCACGGTGGCACCAGGAATCACGGCCCCGGTGGGATCGGCTACGAAGCCCTGGATGGCTCCAGAGGAGCCAGAGGTCTGAGCGGCGAGAACGCTGGATAAAACGATGGCGAGAACCGCCAATGCAATAACTGACGAAACCTTCATACTTTCGTAAACTCCAATGTTGCTCGAGGACGCGTCAGAAACGACGAAGTCGCGCCGATTTGCGGAAGCAAAATCGAACGCCCCTTTTATGAGGGATCAACACGAGCATTGCTTTTCAGTTCAGATCATCACGGCTTGCGTAAGCCCGTGGGCGCCGGTGGCGTTTATCAGGCGAATGAAGGCGGAGCGCGGGAGGTGTGTTGCAAGAGCGCAACACGGCGCGGTGCCTGGGGATTATACGCGACCTGGTGCGCGACCTCGAGAAGCGGTTGTCCTTCGGCAGGCATCGGCGCTGGAGCATGCAGCGCATTAGCCACTCGACAGAGCGAGCAGACATCATAAGGACCAGAGGCTTCTTCGCGTATCAGGCTATGGTCTGAGGTGGTCGCAGAAAGCAGTTCGGGAACGCGCTGGTCGTGAACCACCGGATGCACGAGCAGGTGCAATAAGAGCACCAGCGCCAATCCGGACTTCCACCGCCAGAGACGAACCATACAGTTCAAGTATGCGATCAGACGACCGTACCTGTAAAACGGACCGCGGCTTTCGAAATTTGCGAAATTGAAGATTTGGGCACTCTATCCAAGCGCACCGGGCTCATTTAGGCGAAAGCACGGCAGGACCTGAGCAGGTTGGATGCAGATGAGCGCCCTAGGAAATGTGAATAGAAGGTTACAATTGGCTGCCGCCCTCCATTCGGTTGGCGGGAACGCAGTACACTGATTGGCTATGCCGCCCCGTTCGCTCGCGAATCCGGAGTTTTACCTGAATCGGAGCTTGTCATGGCTCGCCTTTAATCGGCGCGTACTGGCCGAAGCTGAGGACGAAAGCAATCCCCTGCTGGAACGCCTTAAGTTCCTGGCAATCACGGCCAGCAACCTGGACGAATTCTTCGAAATTCGCATTGCAGGATTGCTGCAACACTTGGAAGAGGGGCTGGTCGAGCCCGGTCCGGACGGGTTAACTCCGGCAGACGAGCAGCAGCTCTTGGTGGGGGCGACCCACGATTTTGTACGCGAACAGTATGAGTGCTGGAATGAGAAACTGCTTCCGGCACTGGCCGAAAATCGCATCCGGGTCCATTCACTGGGCGACCTGAACGACACGCAACGCGATGCCGTAGATGAGTACTGCCGGAACGAACTGGACGCCCTGCTAACGCCAGTGACGGTCGATCCGGCGCATCCTTTCCCACGTGTGATTCACAAAGCGCTGTGCCAAGCATTGCTGCTGAGACGCAGACGCCGCTCACGGGCAAATGCTCCGAACTACATGGGCGTAGTCACAGTGCCACGAAGTTTGCCGCGACTGGTGCGACTGCCGGATTCGCGTGGCGATTCTTTTATTCCGCTTGCCGATCTGGTTGCGTTGCACGCCGGACGCATGTACAGGGGATACGAGATTCTGAGCGAAGGTGCGTTCCGCATTACGCGCAACAGCAATCTGTACTTGCAGGAAGAGGAATCGAGATCGGTGCTGGAGTCGGTGCGCACGGAGTTGCACAACCGGCGCAAGGGAGACGCTGTACGGCTGGAGATTGACTCGGATGCAAGTGCGGATATCGTTTCGAGATTGCAGACAGTGTTTGAGTTGCAAGACTGGCAGGTATATCGCACACCGGGGCCGGTGAATCTGTCGCGCCTGATGGACCTATACACGAGCGTGAATCGCCCGGATCTGAAGTTCAAGCCGTTCCAGCCGAAAGAATGGTCGCTGCCCAAAGGAACGCGAGACATCTGGGGTGCACTGCGACAAAGAGATGTGCTGCTGCATCATCCTTTCGACAACTACGACACGGTGGTTTCGTTTATCGAAGCAGCGGCCGAAGACCCTGCGGTGCTCTCGATAAAACAGACGCTGTATCGCACGAATTCGAACTCGCCCATCATCGAAGCGCTGATTAGGGCGGCTGCTACGAAGGAAGTGACTACTGTAGTCGAGGTGAAAGCGCGGTTCGATGAAGCCTCGAACATCAAGTGGGCGCGCGAACTGGAAGATGCGGGCGTGCAAGTATTTCACGGCCTCGTAGGGCTGAAGACGCACTGCAAGTTGACGCTGGTTGTACGTAAGGATCCAGATGGCGTGATGCGGCGGTACTGCCATTTGGGGACGGGGAACTACAACCCAACGACAGCGGCGTTCTACACGGACATGAGTCTGATGACGGCTAGTCCGGACATCACGTTTGCCGTGCACAATGTTTTCAACTTCCTGACGGCTTACTCGGAACAACCAAACTACAACCCGCTGCTGGTGGCTCCAGTGGATTTGGCCGAAAGGGTGGCGAACCTAATTGCACGCGAAGCCGACAATGCGAAGGCGGGAAAACCGGCGAGGATCATCGCGAAGGTCAATTCGCTGCTCGACAAAAGCGTAGTGCAGGAGTTGTATCGGGCATCGCAGGCGGGCGTACAGATCGATTTGATCGTGCGCGGCATCTGTTCGCTGAACCCAGGGATTCGCGGAGTAAGCGATCGCATCAGGGTTCGCAGCATCGTAGGCCGCTTCCTGGAACACAGCCGCATCTATTACTTTCAGAACGGCGGTGAGGAAGAGATCTATCTTGGGAGCGCCGACTGGATGCCGCGAAACTTGTACGAGCGCGTCGAGGTCGTCTTTCCGCTTCGCGATCCACTGCTGCGAGACCGAGTGCGCCATGAAATTCTGGAGGCGTACCTGGCAGACAACGTAAAGGCACGGATTCTGCAGCGCGGGGGAAGCTACGAACAACTGCATCCAAAGACTAAGGCTGCACCGTTCAGCGCGCAAGATTTCTTGATTGATGTGGCTGAAGGTAAGCGCGACCTCTCGGCAATCCCCAACGTTCCGGTGAGACCGCCTCGAAGAATCTCGAGACCACGGGCTAGGGTCGTGCATCGTTAAAAAACAGGACAGGCTGGGATAGATCGATGATTGTCTATTTTTTGCGTCACGCAAATGCAGGACAGAAGCGCACGAATCCAGTACAGGACTCGAAACGCCCACTCGACAAAGAAGGCATCGAGCAGTGCAGGTACGTAGGGCGGTTCCTGAGTGCGCTGGATACGCATGTGGACCTGATACTGTCGAGTCCGCTGAAGCGCGCGATGCAGACGGCAGCATTTGTAGGAAACGAGATTTATTACGACCAGCGAATCGAGCGAACTCCGGCGCTGTCGCCTGCAGCAGACTTCGATCGCTTTCGGCAATTGCTGATGCAGATCAGGGATCTGGAAGCCGTGATGGTGGTGGGACACAATCCGAACTTCAGCCAATTTCTGTCGCTTTTGGTGACGAATGGCACGAACCAGAAAGCGATCGAAATGAAAAAAGGCAGCGTCGCCCGGGTGGAGATGGGTCCGAAGCGCAGCGTGCTGAGCTGGATAGTGACACCGCGCCTGCTAAAAGCCGCCTACAGTTCTACGCAGACCAATGCGCGGCCAAAGGCTTCCTGAAACTGGTTGGCTTCGCGCTCTAAGGCCCACAGTTCCAACTCGGCTCCGGTGGCGCGGGTGATAAGTGTGAGCCGTACTGTCTTCGGTTCGATGCGTGCACGAAAGCTTACAACGGCGGAACGTCTTCCCTGCTCTACCGCGCGAGCCAAACGCAACAACATCACAGCTTGAGGAAGTAGCAGCCGATCGACAGGCGCAAGCACGCGCACGGCAGGACTGGTCGGCGTGATTTTGGATTTGCCGAGAAACCGCGCAATCGCTGCGATGAAGCGTCGTTGGCGCACGGTGAAGCCCAGGAGTTCGGAATGGCTCAGGATATAGAACGCGTGTCGGCGGCGTCCTGCGCGGCTGATAAAGGAGCCAACCTCGTGCAGCATAGCCGCGGCGTTGACCAGGCTTGCATATTCGGGCGGCAGGTGGTGGACAGGCGCAAGAACCTTGAAGAAGCGCTGCACGTGCTCAGCAACGTGTTGAGCAAAGCGAAGATCGATCTGGTAATGAGCGGCAAAATTCATGATCGAGTTCTGACGTTCACTTTCCATTTGCTTGCTGAGCCCGATGTCTTCGACCTCTGCCGCCATTTGGGCGAGGACGCCATCGCGTAATCCATAGGGCAGATAGCGGAAGCTGGTGAGATCGAGTTGCGTGAACAGTTCGGAGAAGACGTGGGCTCCGGCTACGATAATCTCAGCTCGGCGAATGCCAATGCCCTTCAAAGCGCGGCGCCTCTCGACATCCAAGGCCGAGAGTTTCTTGGTGAGGCGCAACAAACCCGCGCGCGGCACGGCACTGGTTGCGGAACCTTCGCTGGCTGCCCACAAGTCGCTTAACGCGGCAGGCGTGCCGGAGGTGGCGATTGTCGTATTGATCTTGTGCTCGGTGAGAATGTGGCAAACACGACGCACCTCTTCGCCGATGTAGCTTCGCATCTGATCGAGTTCGGTTTCTGTCGGAGGATCGTGCTTGAGAAATTCGCGCGTGAGGCGCACGGCTCCGAGGGGCAGGCTGTAGATGTGCTCGATCTGGCCCTTGTAGGAGACGATGAGTTCGCAGCTACCGCCGCCAAGATCAATGAGCAGAACGCGTCCGGAACTGATTCGGGTGTTGGCCATGACGCCGAGGTGAATCAGGCGTCCTTCTTCAACACCACTCACAACCTCGACGCGCCACCCGGTTGCGGCGCGAACCCACTGAATAAATGCCTGTCCGTTATTGGCGTCGCGAAGGGCGCTGGTGGCGACCACTCGCACCTGGGTGGCTCCGTGGGATTGTGTAGCTTTGCGGAAGCGGCGGAGAACGCGCACGGTCTGTTCCATAGCCGCAGGGTCCAGGGCTCCGCCGCGGAACACTGCTTCACCAAGACGGACGACTTCACGATCCTCGTGCAGCACCTGGAGGTGCTTGCGCACGACGCGTGCGATCTTGAGACGAACGGAGTTTGCGCCGATATCTACGGCGGCCAGGATCGCCATCAGCTCGCCTTACGCACTAGTTTGAGGGTTCGAGCTGCGGGCTGCGCCGGACGAGCTAGCTCTGCATGCAGGTGCTCAGTCACCCGCAGAGCCTTGCGGTATTCGCGGCGGGTGCCAGCTTGAAGCGCTGCGTGGAGACGTTCTGAATCGGCGGATTTCTTCAGCTCCTGTGCGGCGATCTGCTGAAGTGTGGACCAGTCGTGCCACACGCCGATTGCATCCTGCACCTGTTTGAATTTCTCCGCCAGTTCAGATGCCTCTTCGAACTGCTCCATGGGTTCCAGCGAATATCGCAACATCTTTGTATTGATGCGAAGTCGGTGAAGACGAGCTTCATCGCTGGGAACAGTATGCGTCCACTGAAGGAATTGCTTCCGTGCACGTGCGCAGAGTTGCTGAGCATTCTGCAAAGTGGGCTCATTCTGCGAGGCTTTATCGGCCAGCGAAGGGAGCTTCTTACGCATCAATTGCGCAGAGTCGAAAACATGCTGGCGCAACGAGCGGGACTGGCGCTTGCGATCTGAAGTGAGAACTCGACAAAGCTTCTGCTGCAGCTTCAAATCGTGATCGGAGTTGGCGCTGTGCGCATTGCGGCTTTGCTTTTTGGGCAGGAGCGGGGTTTCGAGTATGCCGAGATGCACGTCAATGTCGCGTACCTTCCCGGCTTTCTTGCGCAGAGTTTTCAGTGTTTTGGCGACTTTCTTGGGGCAGTTCTCGAGCTGCGCTTCCAGGCGACGCACGGTGGTGCGGAGGCGATGAACATTCTTGACGCTCGCACGGTCAGGGACTTTGTCGAGCAAGGTGAGCAGCCCGACCGAGAGTGCAGCGGGAGTCAACTGGGTCGCGCCTTTCGCCGCCATAGGGAGAAAACGATACCGCAATCCGATGGACGGCGGCAACGTCAGCGGCGGGCAAAAAAGATCCCATGCCAGCCGCGCGAGTATTTCTGGCGGCGAACATGGGCCCTGACAGTACCACAGAAAAGCAAGAACTTATTGAACCAGCGCTGGCTCCGGCTCCTCAGCTTTCTGCTCGGGAAGCGCGTTGTGAATGCGCAGGAACTCAACGGACCCTTCCTTGCCGAAGTATCGAGCCAGGAGGTCGGGCTTCGCGTGGCGCAGATCCACCATGAGCAATCCGTCGAGGACGTTGGAGAACTTGGCGTCGACGTTGAAGCCGAGGAATTTGCCGCCGAGCTTCATGTAGTGCTTGATGAGAATCGGAACGCCCTTGCCGTCGCTTTCAAACATGCTGACCCAGTCGGAAATGTCGTCGAGAGAGTAGACGCGGGCGAACATTTCTGGCTCGTGCACGTCTTCAGCAGCAGAACGCGGCGGATTCTTGGGCCGCAACATCTTGAGCAGCTCCGCATCGACTGAATGCGCGCTCAGATAGCTGGTGAGCACTTCACGCGAGGCTGGAGTGTAGTCGGCGCTGATGCTGACAGCTCCGAACAAAATCGGGGTCTCAGGATGACGAACGACCCAGGAACCGATGCCCTTCCAGAGAATGAGCAGCGGCGCGTACTGGCGCTGGTAGTCGAGCGCTACGAATGAGCGTCCAAGCTCCATGGCGGGTCCGACTTTGGCGAAAAACTGCGGCTTGAAACGGAACAAAGTTGCCGTGTAGAGGCCACGCATTCCGTAACGGCGGACAACGTCCTGCACGTTGCAGATGCGATAGGCTCCGGCGATTTCCTGCCGCTCTTCGTTCCAGAGAACGAGGTGAGTGTAGTAGACGTCGAAACGATCGAGGTCGCGCGACTTGCCCGTTCCCTCACCCGAAGCGCGGAATGTGAGTTCGCGCAGGCGTCCGAGTTCGCGAACGATATGCGGGGCCTGACGAGAGCTGAGGGCATAAACACTCATCTTGCCTGCACTTACGAGCAGGGACTCCGCCGGAAGCGAGGCCAGTTCGCGTCGAAGCACTTCCGGGTCCTGCGCAGGAGCTACAGCGTGCTTTGGCTGCCAACGTGGCGGGAAGAAGCGTGTTCGCGGCGAGCCAATGCGGTCGCGAAGGGAGAGCAATGAATTGTTCCAACGCAACAGGTCGATGGCTTTGTCATCGTCGTGAACGGCCTTCAGCGTTTCGGCCTCGACCGGTGCGCCAAGACGGATTTCGACGCGACGCCCTCGCTTGTTGATCAACTCGTGAGGCAGGAAAAGAGTGCGCAGGCGCGGGTTGATCATGCCAGCGAGGTGGAAGCCTACGCTGTTCTTGCCGGAGATGTAGCACGGAACACTCGTGGCATTGGCCATGCGCGCGATACGTGCCATGTTGCGGTTCCACTGTGGGTCAAGCACGCGACGATGGTGACGGCTCCAGGAAGCGACTTCTCCGGCGGGAAAGACAACCAGCATGTGCCCCTGGCGGAGCCAGTCGAGCGCTTCGCGGATGCCGCGGCGATTGGCGGAATCGTGGCCTTCGCCCATCATGTTATCAACCATGATGAAGTGCGGCGCTAGTCCTTCGAGGCACCCAAGGAGCTGATTGGCAAGAATCTTGACATCAGGGCGGATTCGCAAAAACAGCGAACCCATCAGCAGGCCATCGAGCATGCCATAAGGATGATTGGCAAAGACGACGGCCGGACCTGAGGTCGGCACGCGCTTAAGGTCTGCATCATTAACGGTGTACTCGACCTGCATCTCGCGCAGGATGTTATCGAAAAGCGTGCCATCAGGGCGCGCAAGCGCTCCGGCATAGATGCGATCGAGACGACGAAGAGGGAGAAACGGACGCGCCCATGGGATTTTCTTCCCGAGGTTTGCAAACGGTGTCGAAGTAGTTTCAGTCATTGTGCCGCGATACATGTTGAGTTGAATACTGCGCCCAATCTCTTGCTGGGTTATAAATCCAGTGTAAATCTTTGGTGAATCAGTTCACAGTAGGGCAAAGAGCTTCATTCCCAAAGTGTTGCTCTGTAACCCTGACCGGCAACGACCTTAGCCCGAAAACACTGGATACGCAAGGAGTCGCAGCACTTATGAGTTCCACGTTGGGACAGGGACGATCGGCGAAGAGATCCGAGGGCAAAAACTGAAGCGGTCCTGATGTGATTACACACAAAAAGCCCCACGGGGACGTGGGGCTTAGAGCAGTGTCACTCGAGTGAGTTTAGCTTTTCACCACTCGGAGATTGTTGGTGACTTGGAATACGCCCGGAACCTGGTTGGCACGCAAACCGACAGCATTTCTGTCCTGTTCGCTGTCAACCACTCCTTCAAGGCGAACCCGTCCGCCGTCCACAACAATGTGGATGCTAGGCACAGCCGACCAGCTATAGCGCGACAAATCAGCAAAACCGAATATCGAACGTGCGACATCGCGACGGATGCGGTCGTCCATTGGAGAAGGCGGCAGGTCGCGAATGTGGTCTACGACCTTCTCGACGCCTTCGATGTGCTTCACACTGCTGACGGCGTCGCCATGAAGCCCGTTGCTATTCGCATCGCCGAGCAGCTCAACGGTGTTGCCGTTCACGCGGAAGGCGAGCCAGTCCCAAATGGTGTAGTACGGCTGCATGACCAGTTCATGACGGACTTCGCGCGCGATGCGGTCCTCTTCATTTGCAGGCTGATTTTTAGGCTTGTGTATCGGTAAGGCTGGAATGGCATCCGAGCTCTGCGCCGAAGTCTGAGGAGTGACATCGGCGGGCGCTGCATCCTTGTGCTGGCCAGCAAAGGCCGGAATTGCCAGCATGAGCGCAACAGCGAGGAAACACAGCTTTCCGTTGTTCATATAGCGTTCTATCTCCTTCTTACCCTGCTAGATAGAACGCTATTCAATGAGGAAAGATGTATCAATTCATGCCAAAACGGGGGCACGACCGCATAACTGTACGAAATTGGAAAGAATCTGCATGCCATTGCTGGTGAGGACAGATTCGGGATGGAACTGCACGCCCTCAATGGGCAACGAGCGGTGACGCACGCCCATGATGATGCCCTCGGAGGTTTGGGCTGTGATTTCAAGCTCGGAGGGGCAGGTTTCGGGCTCGATGACAAGCGAGTGATAACGTGCAACCTCAAGGCGGTCCTGAACTCCGGCAAATATGCCACGGCCATCATGTTTTACTCGGCTGCTCTTTCCGTGAATGGGCTGCGGAGCGCGAACGATGCGGCCTCCGAAAGCCTCTCCGATGGCCTGATGCCCGAGGCAGACACCTAGAATGGGCAGCCGTCCTCCGAGCTGCCGGATTACATCAAGCGAAATACCGGCGTCGGCAGGCACGCCGGGGCCAGGAGATATAACCACTCCCCGATAGCCGCCATTGGCGACTTCCTCGACCGAAATCTGGTCGTTGCGCCGAACGACAGGTTCGGCTCCAAGTTCGCCAAGGAACTGGACCAAGTTGTAAGTGAACGAATCGTAGTTGTCGATGACAAGCAACATAAAAGCTCTCCGCTAGCCGTTGACTTCAGCCAGGGCTACGGCACGGCGCAGCGCACGTGACTTGTTGATGGTTTCTTCCCATTCCATGGCGGGAACCGAGTCGGCAACGATTCCGGCACCGGCCTGCACGCTGATTTCATCGCCTGAGAGCTCGATGGTACGGATGGTGATGCAGGAATCGAGGTTGTTGGCATAATCAGCGTAGAGCACTGCTCCCGAATAAGCTTCGCGTGGCCCGCGTTCGAGATCGGCGATGCCCTGCATGGCTCGGATCTTCGGCGCTCCGGTGACGGTTCCGGCGGGAAAACATGCACCGAGGGCATCGAAGCGATCGAGTTCGGGACGAAGTTCGGCTTTCAGTTCGGTGACTAGATGCTGGACATGCGAATACTTTTCGACCGTCATGAGGCGATTGACCTTGACCGTCCCATAGCTCGCGACTCGGCCAAGATCGTTGCGTCCGAGGTCGACAAGCATCATGTGTTCGGCTCGCTCCTTCTCGTCGGCGAGAAGTTCTTCTGCCAGCGAGGCGTCCTCTTCAGCATTGATTCCACGCACGCGCGTGCCAGCGATGGGCCGATAAGTGAGTTCGCGATCACGGCAGCGGACAAGCATTTCGGGCGAAGCTCCGATGAGAGCGCGTTCGCCTCCCTGCGGTGAGCGTCCGAAATTCAGAAGGAACATGTATGGCGAAGGATTGGTGGCACGCAATGCGCGGTAGAGTGCAACGGCGTTGGCACGAGTCTTGCGGTGAAACCGCTGCGACAACACGATTTGAAAGCACTCGCCTGCGAAGATCAATTCTTTGCCTTCGGCGACGGCGCGCTCAAACTCAACGCGTGCGAAGTTGGACTGGAAGTCGGCTTCCCCCGCACCAGCGACGGCGAGAGTCTTGAGCGGCATTTCGACCGCAGCGCTGAGCTTGCGAACGACTTCGCGATTTTTAGCCGTGGCCTCGTTGAACCTTTCGCGAAGCTCCGATTCGGACGCGCCGGGTGCGACCTCGGCAAGAGTACGAATCTGGATCTGCTGCCGTGCGTGATCGAACGCGAGAACCGTGCGGAAGATAAGGAAGCACGCCTCGTCGCCCGATCCGGGAATCGCCTGCATGGCTCCGTCGAACCAAGCAGAGGCAGCATAGCCGAGATAGCCGACGCAGCCTCCCGCCATGGGCGCAGTGCTTTCGGCGGCAGCGAGATGGCCGTTGGCAAACTCGCGGCGAAGGACATCGACCGCAGTGCCGGATTCCTGGCGGCTGCCGTTCGCGTCTTCTACTGTGGTTACGCCATTGCAAGTTCGAACAACCATCGCCGGACCGGCTCCGAGGAAGGAGTAGCGCGCAAGGTGCTCGCCACCTTCGACGGACTCGAGAAGGAACGAGCGCTCGGCGGATTGCGCAATGCGCAGGTAGGCCGATAGCGGCGTCAGCAAGTCAGCCGAAACCGTTTCGGTAACGGCGACCAATCCGCCTGAGGCGGCAAGTCGGCAGAAATCCGCGAAATCAGAAATGACGGCGCTCACCGGACTGCTACCTCGGCTGATGCTTCGACGTGCAAAGGATCGTACATGGTGCGTCCGACGACTTCGGCGATGCGGCGAAGGTCGGCGACCATCGTGGCGAACTGATCGGGATAGAGTGACTGCGCACCGTCGGAGAGAGCCTTCTCGGGCTCGCAGTGGACTTCGACGATGAGACCGTCAGCTCCGACGGCGACTCCGGCGCGGGCGAGCGGTGCAACCTTGTCGCGCTTACCGGCGGCGTGGCTGGGATCGACGATGATGGGCAGGTGCGTGAGTTTGCGCGCGGCAGGGATGATGCTGAGATCGAGCGTGTTGCGTGTGTGGTCGGCAAAGGTGCGGATGCCGCGCTCGCAAAGTACGACGTTGTAGTTGCCTTCGCTCATGATGTATTCGGCGGCCATCAGCAACTCGTCGAGAGTGGCGGCCATGCCGCGCTTGAGCAGCACGGGCTTGGAAGCGCGTCCGGCGAGCTTAAGCAGCGCGAAGTTCTGCATGTTGCGTGCGCCAATCTGAATCATGTCGGCATACTGGTCAACGAGCGCGAGCGATTCGGGATCGACGGCCTCGGTGACAACGAGCAAGCCGAACTCTTCCCGGGCGGCGGCCATCAGTTCGAGTCCTGCTTCGCCCATTCCCTGGAAAGCATAAGGCGAAGTGCGCGGCTTGAATGCGCCTCCGCGCAGGAAGCGAGCGCCGGACTTGGCCACCGCTTCAGCAACACGGAAGAGCTGATCGCGATTTTCAACCGAACAGGGGCCAGCCATAACGGCGACTTCGGGGCCGCCTACGGTGGCGTCGGAATCCGGAAAGCGAACGATGGTGTCTTCGGCCTTCATGTCGCGGCTGACAAGCTTGTAGGGCTTCGACACGGCGATGACTTCGGCTACGCCGGGCAGTTCGCTGAGCGCATCTGCCTCGACCGCGCCTTTGTTGCCGGTGATCCCGATGGCGCAACGCGTGGCTCCGGGCAGCGGGTGCGGACGATAGCCAAGCTGTTCGACTTTCTTGCAGACTGCCAGTGTCTGCTCTTCGGTCGCATTTACATTCATCAATACAAGCATGAGACTATGCCTCCACCGCTTGTGCAGCAAGTAATTCGCGCACGAAGCGTTCGACTTCCTGAGGAGCGCGAGCTCCGAATTCTTCAACTTTGCGAACGATGGCTGAGCCAACGATTACGGCGTCCGCGCCCTGCGCCCATGCTTCGCGGGCCTGCTCGGGATTGCTGATACCAAAGCCAACCGCAACCGGAAGATCAGTCACGCTACGGATTCGTCCTAGCAGAGCCGAGGCATCGGCGCTCAACTGCTGGCGCGTCCCGGTCACTCCGGTAACCGAAATGGCGTAGAGGAAACCAGTAGCGTGTTGCGCGATTTGCGCGATGCGTTCGGTGGTCGAGGTGGGAGCGACGAGCGAAACGAGATCGAGTCCGCGATGCTGCAAGCCTTGGGAGAATCCCTGTGCGACCTCGGCTGGAAGATCGGTGACAAGCACTCCGGCCAATCCGGCGTTGGCGCAGTCTTCTACCATTTGAGAGAGGCCGTGACGAAGCAACGGATTCAGATAGCTGAAGAGCACGATGGGCACGCCGGAATCTCGAGTCGCACGGGCGGCGACTTCGATGACATCGCGCAGCTTAACCCCACGGGCGAGGGCGCGCTCACAGGCACGCTGGATGACGGGGCCGTCGGCAGCAGGATCGCTGAAGGGCACGCCGAGTTCGATGGCCGGCGCTCCGCCTCGCGCCATTGAAACGAGCAACTCGTATGTGGTGTCGAGGTCGGGATCTCCGGCGGTAATGTAAGGGATCACGCCCTTGCGACCGCTGTCACGAAGGGTCTTGAATGCCTGCTGCAAGCGAGTCGTCATTCGGCACCAGCTTCCTTGAGCTTGGCGACTGTATCGACATCTTTGTCGCCGCGTCCTGAAAGATTCACAATCATCAATTTATCCTTACCGAGCTCGCGGGCGAGTTTCACCGCGTAAGCGACGGCGTGTGAGGATTCGAGGGCAGGAATGATGCCCTCCTGACGAGAAAGAAGATCGAAGGCTTCGAGAGCTTCGCGGTCATTCTGCGAAACATATTCGGCGCGGCCCAGTTCGCGAAGGTGCGCGTGCTCGGGACCGACCGAGGCATAGTCGAGTCCGGCAGAGACCGAGTGCGTTGCAGCGATCTGGCCGTCTTCGTCCTGAAGAACGTAGCTGTAGGTTCCCTGAAGAACGCCAGGAAGTCCGCCGTGGAAGCGGGCTGCGTGATCGCCGAGGGATTCGCCGCGACCTCCGGCTTCGACGCCGATGAGGCGAACGTCTTTGTCCTGAACGAAGGCGGTGAAAGCACCGATGGCGTTCGATCCGCCGCCGACGCAGGCCACGACCGCATCGGGGAGACGACCTTCACGATCAAGCACCTGTGCACGGGCTTCGTCGCCGATCACACGTTGGAACTCGCGCACCATTGTTGGATAGGGATGCGGGCCGAGAGCGGAGCCGAGCAGGTAGTAAGTGTCGCGAACGTTGGTGACCCAATCGCGGAGAGCTTCGTTGATGGCATCTTTCAACGTCTTCGAACCGGCTTCGACCCCGCGAACTTCGGCACCCATCAGGCGCATGCGGAAGACGTTGAGGGCCTGTCGCTTCATGTCTTCGGCACCCATGTACACGATGCACTCAAGGCCAAACCGCGCGCAGACCGTGGCCGTTGCAACTCCGTGCTGGCCAGCGCCGGTCTCGGCAATGATGCGGCGCTTGCCCATGCGTCGAGCGAGCAGCACCTGTCCGAGCGCATTGTTGATCTTGTGCGAACCAGTGTGCGAGAGATCTTCGCGCTTGAGCAAGATGCGCGCGCCATCAGCATATTTCGTGAGGCGCTCGGCGAAATAAAGCGGCGTGGGGCGGCCACTGAACTCGGCGAGCAGGCTGCTCAATTCGTTCTGAAAGCTGGAGTCGCGGCGCGCTTCGGAAAAGGAGGCGGTGAGTTCATCGAGTGGTTCGATGAGCGTTTCCGCTACAAAGCGGCCGCCATAGGGCCCGAAGTAGCCTTCGCCGGAGGTGCCTAGCAGGCTCTCCAACACTGCGTGATCGTTCATTGCTGTTGCCTCTCTGCGGCGCGGACGGCCGCAACAAATTCGCGCATTCTGCTGATGCTCTTGATTCCTCGTGAAGACTCGACGCCGCTGCACACATCGACTACATCGGGTTGTGCAATGGCAATGGCCTGGGCCACGTTCTCGGCGTGTAGCCCCCCGGCCAAAAATAACTTTTTGGTACCTGAAATATCGCGCAGGCTTGCCCAGGGGACAAGCTTCCAATCGAAGTTCTCGCCTGATCCACCGTGCCCAGCACTGGGAGTGTCGAGCAGCAGACCCCGACAGACGGAATATTGCGCAGCGCTGTTTTCGTCGAACGTGCGTCCGACCTTGAGGGCGCGAATCACCGGAAACTCACGGGCGATGGCTTCGCAACAGGCGGGCGACTCATTGCCATGAAGTTGAACGGCATCGAGCGGCACCGCGCGAGCGATGTCGAGCACGTCCAATGTATTCATGTCTACAAATACGCCAACGAGCTTGGCGCGCCCGTCCACGCTGCGTGCGATGTACTGCGCCTGCTTGAGGGTGATCGAGCGAGGACTGTGCGGATAGAAATTCAGCCCGATCATCGACGCGCCGAGCGAAACAGCTTCGAGCGTATGATCAACGCGGGTAATGCCGCATATTTTGATCTCGACTGGAGTCATCGTGCTTGCTGCTCCATTCCCTGTGGCTTCGTTCCTTGCAATTGGCGAAGGGTCGAAAGCGTATCGCCAGAACGCATGAGCGTCTCACCAATGAGGAACGCCTTGTATCCGGCAGCCTGGAGTCGTTCGATATCGGCGCGAGTGCGAAGTCCGCTTTCAGCTACCAATGTCACGTCGGCGGGTGCGAGCGCAGCTAGTTCGAGTGAGGTATCGAGATCGACCGTGAGCGTCTTGAGATTGCGATTGTTCACTCCGATCAGCGTGGCTCCGAGAGCGACAGCGCGGCGGAATTCCGTGGCGGTGTGAACTTCGACGAGCGCATCGAGATGGACAAAGTGTGCGGCATCCATCAACTTCAGCGCTTCGGTATCGGAAAGCCCTGCGATGATCACGAGAATGGCTTCGGCCCCGGCGATGGCAGCTTCAAATACCTGATGGCGATCGACGGCGAAATCCTTGCGAAGTAGCGGAAGCGATACGGCGGATGCAACGCGGCGAAGGTCTTCAAGTGAGCCGTGGAAGTGATCGGGCTCGGTGAGGACCGACATCGCTGCCGCCCCGCCCTGTTCGTACATTTCTGCCACGGCAACCGGATCGGCGCTGGCCTGAATGTCTCCGGCTGAAGGCGAGCGGCGCTTGAACTCGGCGATGATTGCCGTGGGGTGTGCAAGAAGCTCGCGGCGGAAACGCGGGGTATGGTCGCGGCGGGTAACTATGGCTTCTTCGCGGACCTGCTCGCGAATGTCGTCGCCGAGCAGGCTGAGCTCGCGGCGCTTGGAGTCCATCACGCGTTCGAGGAATTCGGCGCTCACTGGGCGGCCCCTTCCGAGGAGGATTGAGACATCGCTACAAGCGCTTCGAGCTTGTGCAAGGCGGAGCCGTCGTCGATTGCACGTTTGGCGCGTTCCGCGCATTCGCGGAGACCGTCTCCGGTGCGAACATGCAGAGCGGCAGCGGCATTGAGCACAACGAGGTCGCGCGCAACATCGCGGCGCTGTCCAGAGAGAATGGCGCGAACCGTAGCGGCGTTCTGCTCGACGGTGGCAGCTTTGGCTTCACTCGTTGGGCGCGAGGTGATGCCGAAATCTTCGGGCGAGAAAGTCAGCTCGCGAATGAGGCCATCATGAACTTCGAGAACGCGCGTCGGGCAGGCAGTGGTGATCTCATCGAGTCCATCGCCTCCGCGCAGAACCCACGCGCGGGTAACGCCGATGCGGGCGAGAGCTCCGGCAACGACCGGCATGCGCGCTTCATCGGCTACGCCGAGCAGGCGATATTGAGCACGTCCGGGACTGACCATGGGACCGACAAGATTGAAGGTAGTGCGAATTCCGATAGCACGGCGGATGGGAGCAACACGGGCGAGCGCAGGGTGATATTTCGGCGCGAACAGGAAGCAGATTCCCAACTCGCGCAAACATCGCTCGGCGATGGCCGTTGCGCAATCGATTCGCACGCCCAAGGCGGTGAGCACATCAGCGCTGCCGCATTTGCTGGTGGAAGCTCGCGCTCCGTGCTTGGCGATCTCGCATCCGGCGGCAGCGATGACGAACGATGCGGCGCTGGAAACGTTAAAGGTCTTTACCGGACTCGCGCCAGTTCCAGCTGTGTCGAGCACATCGGCTGAGATGGCAATGGGCTGCACGCGTTGGTAGAGGGCGTCGGCAAATCCAGCTAGCTCATCAGAGGTTTCGCCTTTGGCGACCAGGAGGGCGAAGGCTGCGGCGATTTGCGCATCGGGAGTTTCGGCGGCCAGCATTGCATTGACGAGTTGCGCGGCCTGGGAGCGGGTGAGGTCACGCGAGGCCAGCAGAGTGGGGAGCAACTGCGCGATGGAACTAAAGTCTCCGGAGTGAGTAGCCATTGCCGGGGTGGCCGATAAATTGGATGTGCCTGCTTGCATGTAGTTCGTCCTAAAGAGGTTGCGCAATACGCAAATGCGTTGCTGCATTAGTTGCTTTGAATTTTGAGGAGCAGAAAAAGAAGTGCCCGGACTAGAGGCACACGACGGTGTAGGACCACCATCGACGGGAGGAGCAACCAAAGAAGGATGGAGAAACCTTGCTCACGAAAAAAGAGTACGACGGATGACGGCCGAGGTCAAATGAAAAATCCTTTTGCCCTAGCGAAGCGACCACAGATAAGTCGTGATGTCGCGAGCATCGGCATGGCTCATTCCGGTTTCGGGCATCTTCGTTCTCGGCAAAATGGAGTGGGGCGACTCGATCCAGCGCATCACGTTTTCGGGAGTGGTGGGCAGGTTGCCGGAAATGTACGGCTCGTTGGAAAGATGTTCGAGCGACGGAGCAGCTTTGCCCGCGGCTCCTATGACACCCGGAATGCGATGACAGCCGCCGCATCCGTAGCGCTGGATAAGGAACGAGCCCCGAGTAGGATCGCCGCCTACTTGCTGGCGCGCTTCGGCCAGGGCTTTTTTGTTGCCGCTTTTGCAGGAGACCAAGGACGCAAGCAGAGTGGCGAAGACAAATGAATGCAGACCGAGCTTTCGCATTTCGCTCCTCAATGTAGGGCCTTGGCGACACGAGTGATGGCTGCGAGCGCCGGATGTCGGAAGCCTGCGGATTCCGTAATTGCGTAGAGACGCCAGTGCGTGCCGGAAAGCTCAGTCACAGACACGAGGGCATGCGATTTCTTCAATGATTCGCCAAGAACGGCCGGGGCGAAGATGGCAGCATTGGCCTCTGCAGCAAACTCTTCAGGATGCGGCATCTCGGCAAGTTTGTTGATCGACTGTTTGCGCGTGACCAGCCAATGTTCAGCTTCGCGGCGCAAAGGTTCGCTCGAAGACATAAGTGTTTGGACGTCCGCGAGCCGCTTCGGGAAGCTCTTGCGCAACATTGCAGCGAGCGCTGCTGGTGCAAACACCGCAATAGGGCTCTGCAACAGAACACGACAGTGCAAAGAACTGGAAGATGGCGGCGGGCAGTCGTCGAGGAAGAACTGCAATGACTGCGACGAGAGCTGCGAGGCGAGTGCTTCGGATGCACCTTCCGTGATGGTCAGTGCAGGCATCGGCTTGAGAACAAGCAGAGGCTTCAAGAGCTGCGAAACCAATGATTGCGGCAGCGAGGAGCTGACGCCAACGTTGAGTTTGACTGTTTGGGCAGGCTGGCCATTGATATTTGCGAGCAGTTCATCCCCAAGCGCGAAAATGCTTTCGGCATAGCGCAGGACGGTGCGACCGGCCGTGGTAACGCGAATTCCGCGTCCGTTGCGCTCAAGCAATTGGCAGCCGAGCTTCTTTTCGAGTTCGTGAATTTGTGCACTGACGGTGGGCTGCTTCAATCCAAGTCGCGAACTGGCGCGCGCAATCGATCCTTCGTGTGCCACGGTGTAGAAGTAGAGCAGGTGATGGTAGTTGAGCCGGTGCATGGGACATGTTGAATGTACATCATGCGGCTCGATCTCGCAGCGGTTTTGCGCCAGGCAAGTTCTCGAGATATTCATCTTCGGTTCATCAGGGTGTAACCGGAGTTGCGCAGAATCAGACCATGTCGATCCAGATGCTCGACACGGTGCTGATCTCCGATGTTCACCTCGGGTCCGAAGTAAGCCGGGCGCAGGATGCACTTGAGCTGATCCAATCGCTCTCGTTTCGGCGGTTGATCCTGCTGGGCGATATCTTTTCCGATCTGAATTTCCGGCGGCTGACGGGCGAGCACTGGCGGTTTCTCTCCTACATCCGAAAGCTGTCGAATCCGAAGCGAAAAACCGAAGTCGTGTGGGTCGAAGGAAATCACGATCAGGGATTGTCGAACGTGATGTCGCACCTGGTGGGAATTCCCGTGTACCAGCGATACGTGTGGGAGTACGAGGGAAAGCGGCACTTGGCAATTCACGGACATCAGTTCGATCGTTTCATTTCGCGCAACCTGCTGCTGAGCCGAATCGGCGAGTACCTGTATTACGCGATTCAGAAGTTCGATGGAGAGCAGAAGGCTTTCTCGCGCTTTCTTGACCGCATGAACACACGATGGCTGCAGCTGTGCACGAAGGTTTCGTACGGAGCGATTGCGTATGCGAAGCAGGGGCGAATAGACCGCGTCTTCTGCGGACACACGCACGTTGCGCGAGAGTGCAAGCAGGACGGAGTCGAATACTACAACACAGGGGCCTGGATCAATCCGAACGCGACCTACGTCACGGTCGACAGCGAAGGAGTTCGCATCCATGAGTACGAATGCAGAGTTGACGATCGTCATCCCAGCCAAGAACGAATTCCGCAACTTGCCCAACCTGCTGTTTACGCTGAGCAACCAGGACTACCCGCTCTTGGCGTGTACGAAAGTGTACGTTGCTGATGCGAACTCGACAGACGGCACCGAAACGGCTGCATTGGCGTTCGCCGACCTACTGCGGATTGTGGTGATTCCGGGCGGCCTTCCCGCGATGGGCAGGAATGCAGGGGCGAGGTTGGCGACGACTCCTTATGTGCTCTTTCTGGATGCTGATATCGAGTTGCGCGACACTACCCTGCTCCGGCGTGCAATGGAGACCATGAAGCGTCGCAAGTTGCAGTGCGCGACGACGAACATTTGGTGCTCGGGCGGCGGGATTCTAGATCAAGCGTTGTACATCGGGAACGACCTGGTGCAGCGCGTTGCGTCGTGGACGAAGCCATTTGCGACTGGCATGTTCATGTTGTTCGAGAAGGCCACGTTTGATCGGCTGGGCGGATTCGATGAACGTGCGCTGTATGCGGAGGATTATCTGCTCAGTAAGCAGGTATCGCCGCTGAGATTTGGCATTGTGCCGGGACGAATCTATACATCGAATCGGCGATTCAAGAAGATGGGGCACTTTCAGATTGCCAAGATGTTCTGCAAGACGGCGCTGAACACCTGGAACCCGCAGTACTTCTTGCGCGATCAGAATTATTGGACCGAAGAGGTTTAGCGAAGGCTACGAGGGGAGTGTGGCACTCGCTGACGGCGACGAAGGCTCAGAGAACCTGCTGAGCTGTTCGTCGCTGAGTCCATTTGCACGCACTATTTCTCGATACAGCGATGCGCTAAGACGCGGTGTCCGAAGCTGGGTCGCGGGATCGAGTTCGTAAAGGCCGAAGCGCAACACCCATCCTTCATTCCACTCAAAATTGTCCACGATGCTCCAGTGCAAATACCCACGGATGTCCACGCCCTCGGAGATGAGCTGATGCATATGTTTGAGGGTGTTCACGATCACCCACGGACGGATACGGTCAGCACGGTCGGGCACACCATTTTCCATGACATAGATTGGAACCCGCAGCTTCGAGTATTCGCGAGCGGCGCTGAGAATGGCTTCGGGGTAGGCTTCACCGTAAGGCAGCTCGACTCCGGGATCGCCCTGCGGAACTTCAGGCGGGACGAAGATTCCTCCAGTGCGCAGCGAGGCCTGATCGAATGGCGCGCGAAACGTGAAGACGGTTGTAAACGTTGACGCCGATCAGTCCGACCAATGACCTCGGGCACGTTGGGCGCGATTGTTCCGAAGGGGAAATCCGGAGAGCCGTTGAGAAGGTATTGCAGCGTGGAGCGATTGAAAATGCCGTCGTACACGTAGGCAAGCAGTCGGTCCGTTGGCGAGGCGGTTGCGGCCTGAAACTCGGTCCAGTTAATGGTGATTCCGACTGAAGCTTGGGGCTGGATTCGACGTATGACCTCGTAGGCTTCGGCGTGGGCGCGATGCATGTTGGAGAGCACGAAGGCCGCAGTCCGAAGCCGATTGCGAAGCCCGGGCGGGAACTCTCCGAAGATGTATCCGAAGATGGCGTAAACGTTGGGCTCGTTGAAGGTAAGCCAATCCGAACAGAGATCACCCAACTCGCTTGTGGCGCGCTCGCAATAGGACACAAACGGCAGGATGCTGGCACTACCCGCAAACCCTCCCTGTTGCTCGAACCACAATGGGTGCGTGAAGTGATGCAGCGTGACAAAGGGACGCATTCCGCGAGCACGAATCTGCTGGAGAAGGGTGCAATAGCGTTTGATGGCCTCGGCGTTCCATTGGCCCTGCTCGGGCTCAAGCTGTCCCCAATCGAGCGAGATGCGAATGGCGTTGAGTCCGAGGTCGCAGCAGAGATCGAGATCCGGCACAGCGCTGCTCCACCAATTGCAGGCGGGAATGCATGTGTGGCCGGAACGGATCCTTCCCTCCTGCTCCCACGCATGCCACTGGTTGTGGCCGTTGCAGCCCTCAAACTGATGAGCCGAGGTGGAGACTCCCCAGAGGAAACCGTCAGGAAACGTCAGCATCGATCAATGAGAACACAGAATTGGAGGCGCGGACCGGAGTCGAACCGGTGATGGAGGTTTTGCAGACCTCTGCCTTACCACTTGGCTACCGCGCCTCATACAATGGCAGGATTGTTCGATGGTACCTTGAGCGGAGGTTCTGCGCAATCGCGCCTAAATGCCTGCGCCAAAATCGGCGAATCCGCTCTTTTCGAACTCGCTACGGTATTCTTGGCGCTCAGCGTCTTCGTGAGTCAATCCTGCGACACAACCGTCCACAAACTCCGGAGTCTCGGCAATGTTTCCAAGGCGATCTACGCGTGCGCGAAGTTCGGTTACATCCTTGGCCAAGGCGATTAGAGCATTGCTGAGCGGGTCCTGGATCTCGTGAGGATCGGTGATGAGCACGCGCTTGCCGTCGCGATAAACGAGGTGGGCCGGGACGCCAACTACAGTTGAGTTGGGTGGCACATCGCGCAGAACGACCGAGCCCGCACCGACCCGGGAGTTATCTCCGATGACGATGTTGCCGAGGACGCTTGACGTGTTACCAATAACCACGCCATTGCCGATGGTCGGGTGTCGCTTCTTCTTCTCAAGGCTGGTGCCGCCGAGCGTCACGCCGTGGTAGAGGGTTACATCGTCGCCGACGATTGAGGTTTCGCCAATGACGACGCCCATGCCGTGATCGATAAACAACCGGTGGCCGATTGTGGCTCCGGGATGGATCTCAATGCCGGTCCAGAAGCGAGCGACCTGAGAAAAACAACGCGCTAGGAAGCGGAAGCCTCGTCGCCACAGAAAATGATTCACTCGGTGCATCCAGACGGCATGCAGTCCGGGATAGTTCATAAGGACCGAGATTGCCCCGGTCGCCGCCGGATCGCGGTCTAGAACCGATTGAATGTCTTCCCGAATGGTTCGCAGCACGTGCGCCTCAATGTTGCAGTAGAGCCTGGTAACTAATTGACTAATTCTATGTAACTACGGCTTTGGCCTGACTGTCTACTTCTGCTTCCGGAACTCTCGTCTTGCATAATAGAAGTTGTATGAAGTTGTTGCATCTTGGCACGCTATTTTTCGTGGTCGAATTTCTGGGGGTATTCGTGGGCGCACTGAGCGGTGGGCTTACGGCAATCCGCGATACCCGGTACAAGTACGACCTGATTGGGGTCTTCGGACTCGCATTTGTTACAGCGCTCGGCGGCGGAATCACACGCGACGTAATACTGCAGCACGGTCCTCCGCTGGCTTTTCAGGGGATCTACTACATTGCCATCGCAATGCTGGGAGCAGCGGTGGCCGCTGCATTTGAACATCGCATGGGGCCGGGCATGGACCGAGCCATCGACTTCACGGACGCGGCGGCACTGGGATTGTTTGCAATCGCTGGAACGACACGTGCGTTGAACGATGGACTGCTGGTTGTGCCGAGCATTCTGTTAGGACTCGTGACAGCCGTGGGCGGAGGCTCGCTACGCGACGTGCTTGGCGGCCGCACGCCACGCGTCTTCGAACGCGGTCAGTTCTACGCAATCGCGGCGCTGGCTGGCAGCGCGGCATTCTTGTTGTGCAATGCCACGGGCTTGGGACGTACGGCAAGCACCGTTGTGGGGACGACGTCATGTTTCCTGCTGCGGATTCTCTCGATACGATTTGACTGGCGCACGCGGCCCATGGGAAGTGCGGATTAATGCACGCATCTATGGACACTTCTGTAACCTATCTATGGGTGCACGAACCAGCAGCACGACAACCGGCTCACAGTTCTGATCATCTAACCAAGTGAGCCACTATTGAACTCGCGCCGTAGTTAATCTTCATTCGAGGCGGAGTGTGTCAAAAGCTAAGCAATCATGCCCATAATCCAACCGAAAAATCTAAGACGCATCGCTGCACTTACCTTGCTATCAGTCGGAATCGGATTTGCAATCGCGCAGCAGCAGGATCCGGGTGAAGCTCTTATAAGTTTTCTGAATCAGTCAATTGAATGGTATCGCCGCGTGCAGATTCCCGGCCAGATTGCAAAGGATCCTGCCGACTCGATTTACACGAGCTATAACAAGAGCTCAAGTTTGCAGGCCATTTCTCTGATTTTTCAGTTCGCTCGCAACCAAGCGCAGGAAATTCAGGCCGCGAACCCTAAGGACGCAACCACGCCTACGGACAACACGCAGGCCTCGCGGAACCTTCCGCAACTGGTAGCCAAGGCGCAGGACAGGTACAAGCAAGCCACTAGCGACCTCGACGCGCTTCAGAAACAAGCTGCAGTAGCCACGGGAAAGAAGCTGCTGACACTCCAAAGCCAGATCGCAGAACAAAAGAGCGAAGTGGAACTCGCACAAGCGCGGCTTGAAGCTCTGCAGAACATGAGCGCGTTCGCCACCGCAGGAGCATCCGCCGGGCTCATGGGAAAGATCAACGAGCTTGAGCGAAATGTGCCAGAAGCTCGCATGGACCGCACTCCTGAACGAACCCTCGAAAGAGCGGCGCGTACATCGCAGGCGCCCCGAAGCAATGGCACGGGGGCCACGAGTTCATCCGCCGCCCCTGCAACCACAGGCGACGGAACAAAGCCGAGCGGCACGGCAAGCAACGCCGATAACGACTCGAACTCGACCGTAGTGATGCCATTTGCTCCCGTACCGGTCGCCGCACAGGCGACCCAGCAGCAACCAAGGCAGCCCGAAACCGGTATCGTGTCGCTGGCGAGCGATCTGCTGTCG
The DNA here is from genome assembly GCF_059726255.1 of Koromonas humicola. Classification (NCBI taxonomy): domain Bacteria; kingdom Pseudomonadati; phylum Acidobacteriota; class Terriglobia; order Terriglobales; family Koromonadaceae; genus Koromonas; species Koromonas humicola. The sequence continues at coordinate 626,931 of NZ_AP040873.1, read as the reverse complement.
CTTACCAGCAAGCTGAACGCACAGCGCGATGCGATCAATGCGACGAACCAACTGCGGGCTTCGCTCGACCGAATTCGCCAGCCGCTCAGGCAGCAGTTGAGGGCGACGATACAGAAGGGCGATGAACTGGCGGCGCAGCCCCAAACAACCGACCCCGAGGTGCTCGCCGACCGACGCAAGGAGATCGATGCTTTGACCAGTGACTTTAAGCATCTCTCCACAATCGTGCTTCCGTTGGGAAAGGCAAACATTCTGCTCGACGCCACAAGCAACAATCTGGCCGAGTGGCGGAGTGAGACACAGCGGACGTACACGGCTGAGGCTCGCGCGTTGCTGTTCCGTGTCAGCGTTCTCGGGATCGCGATTATCGTCGTGGGGATTGCATCGGAACTCTGGCGGCGAGCGATTTTCCGCTACATCCGGGAGCAGAGGAGACGCAATCAGTTTCTGCTGCTGCGGCGGATTGTGGTCACGCTCATCATCACGCTGATCGTGGTCTTCGGACTTTCGACCGAGATTGGGTCTCTGGCGACCTTTGCAGGATTCCTGACGGCCGGCATTGCCGTGGCTTTACAAAACGTGATCCTGAGCGTGGCAGCGTATTTCTTCCTCATCGGACGGTATGGCATTCGGGTAGGCGACCGCGTGCAGATCAGCTCGGTGACGGGCGACGTGGTGGACATTGGCCTCATTCGACTGCATCTCGTGGAGTTGGACACTTCCTCTGGCGAGGCGCGGCCCACAGGACGGATTGTTGTATTCTCGAATTCAGTGGTGTTCCAGCCGACGTCTAATTTCTTCAAACAGCTACCAGGTTCAAACTTCGCATGGCGCAAGATTTCGCTGACACTGGCCGCCGATGTTGACTACGCGGTGGCGCAAAAGCGCATCTCTGATGCCGTGTCCCACGTTCATGCGACATACAAGTCTGAGTTGGACCGGCAGCATCGAGTGCTTGAGAGCTCGCTGGCCGTTCACATCGCAAGCACGGAACCGCAGGTGAGGTTGCGGTTAGAAGAGACGGGGCTGGAAATAGTGATCCTCTATCCAGTAGTGCTGTCACAGGCTGCGCAAATTGACGACCGCATGACGCATGCGCTGCTGGAGGCGATCCAAGGAGATCCCAGACTGCGGCTCGTAGGCGGCGGGCTTACGGCGATCAAGCCCGTCGACGCAACTCCGGCCACACCTGCTCCGGCGCAAAAGTGAATCGAGGTTGGGAATCGAGTGATCGAATCGAGGTGTGCCTAATCACTACCACTGATCCATATTCCGAAGAAAGTATCGAGTAAACAGATAGATGAGTGATAGTCCTCAGAATCCGACGCCAGAAACTCCGGCTTCGAATCCTTGGCTGGTGGCAGTCGCCGTTATGCTGGCCACGTTCATGGAAGTGCTGGATACGTCCATCGCAGCCGTAGCACTTCCCTACATCGCGGGGTCGGTCTCGGCCACCAACGACGAAGCGACTTGGGTGCTGACCAGCTATCTGGTAGCAAACGCGATCATCTTGCCGACAAGTTCATGGTTTTCGCGGCGTTTTGGACGCAAGCGGTTCCTGATCACTTGCATCGTGATCTTTACGATCTCCTCCTTTGCTTGTGGCGCTGCGGACAGTCTGCTGGTGATCCTGATAGCGCGCGCCGTACAAGGCGCAGGTGGAGGAGCACTGCAACCGCTCTCGCAAGCAATCTTGCTCGAAAGCTTCCCTCCACACCAGCGCGGGCAGGCAATGGCCCTATTTGGACTAGGCGTCGTAGTGGCTCCAGTGCTGGGGCCGACGGTTGGCGGGTGGCTGACGGAAACCTACTCGTGGCGGTGGGCTTTCTATATCAACATCCCAGTCGGCATTTTTGCCATATACATGATCATGCGTTACGTGCATGACCCCGAATACATCCGAAATGCCAAGCCGGGGAGATTCGACGCGATCGGATTTGGGCTGCTCTCCATTTGGTTAGGTGCGCTGCAGATTGTGCTCGACAAGGGACAGGAGGACGACTGGTTCGGCGCTGTCTGGATCCGCTGGGCCGTTACGGTTCTTGTGATTTGCTTTGTCAGCTTCCTCGTATGGGAGTTGCAGAGACCCGATCCGCTGGTGAAGTTGAGCGTGTTCACAAACCGCAACTTCATGCTCGGCTCGACGCTCATAGGTTTATTTGGCGGTGTGATCTACGGCATGATCACATTGCTTCCACTGCTCTACCAGGAGCTCTTGGGCTACAACGCTCTCGACGCCGGAATGGCGGTGAGTCCGCGAGGACTGGGTTCTCTGGTTGCAATGCCGCTGATCGGATTTATCAGTAGTCGAATCGACAATCGATACTTGCTGGCGTTTGGTTTCGCGCTGTTCGGCGGTTGCGGCCTATGGTTTGCCAAGGTGAACCTCGACATTTCGCAATGGAGCTTCTTGTGGCCGATTGTTCTCAGCGGCTTTGGAGCGAGCATGGTGTTTGTGCCGCTGGCGTCAACAAGCATGGCGAGTTTGCCCAACGAGGAAATTGGAAACGCTGCTGGACTATTCAACCTGATGCGCAACATCGGCGGGTCCATTGGAATCTCGGTCGTAAACACGATTGTCGCCCGCCACGAACAGCTACATCGGGTAGAACTTTCGAAGCACCTGGATCCGGCCAGCGCGGCCTTCCAACAACTGCTGAATGGGGCCCTGTCTCTAACCGGCAGGATCGGTGCATCGCCGCTGAAAGCCTACGCGCTGGTGAACGGGATTCTAGCGCAGCAGGCGAGATTGCAGGCGTACGTCGATGATTTTGAGTACATCGCTTTTGTCTGCTTTGCCTGTGTGCCGTTGGTTTTCTTCCTGAAGAAAGCTGTTGCGAGAAAGGGAGCGGTCAGTGCTGCACACTGACCGCCTGAACCATCGAGAGCTCCACATCTAAAAAGTGTGGAGCTTTTTTATTGCTGTTGCTCCACGGCATGAGCAAGTCGGATAACCGTCGGCTCGTCGAAATGACGTCCTAGAATCTGGATTCCGATGGGCAAGCCCTCGTGATTGGTACCGCACGGCAATGAGATTCCAGGAATGCCGACGAGATTGGCGGTCACCGTGTAGATGTCATTTAGATACATCGAAACCGGATCATTGACCTTCTCTCCCAGCTTGAATGCCACTGTCGGCGTCACCGGGGTGACAATCGCATCGACACTTGTAAATACATTCTGGAAGTCGCGGGTCAACAGCGTGCGAACCTGCTGTGCCTTGAGGTAGTAGGCATCGTAGTAGCCTGCACTCAGGGCGTACGTACCAAGCAGGATGCGACGCTTGACCTCGGCTCCGAAGCCTCCATCGCGACTGCGGCGATACATATCAGCCAGTGTCTTGGCTTGCGGCGAACGCGTCGTGTAGCGTACACCATCGAAGCGGGCGAGGTTGGCCGAGGCTTCGGCGGTAGCGACGATGTAGTACACCGGAATTGCGTATTCGGTGTGCGGCAGTGAAACGTTGACGATCTCGCATCCCGCAGCGCGCAGACCATCGATGCGGCGCTCAATTGCCTGACGAATCTCAGGATCGAGCCCTTCGCCGAAATACTCCTTCGGAATACCGATACGCAGCCCCTTCACTTCGCGGCCACACTCGCTCGCCGTGTTCGGAACGGGAACTTCTGCTGATGTCGAGTCGTGCGGATCGCGTCCGGCAATGACGTCCAGAAGAGTCGCCGAATCCTTCACCGTGCGTGCAAATGGGCCAACGTGATCGAGCGAACTGGCGAAGGCAATAAGGCCGTAGCGGGATACGCGTCCGTAGGTCGGCAACAGGCCAACAACTCCACAGAACGCCGCTGGCTGGCGGATGGACCCACCAGTATCGGAGCCAAGCGTTGCAACGGCAAACCCGGCTGCAACGGCTGCCGCGGAACCACCCGAAGAGCCTCCTGGGACGCGAGTTGTGTCTCGCGGATTGCGCACGGGATGGAAGGCTGAATTTTCATTCGAGGAGCCCATCGCAAATTCGTCGCAATTGAGCTTGCCCAGACAAACGGCTCCAGCGGCCTCGAGCTTAGCAACGGCGGTGGCATCGTAAGGCGCTATGAACTTGTCGAGGAAGCGCGAACCAGCAGTCGTGCGCTCGCCGCGAGTCATCAGAACATCCTTGATGCCAACGGGAACCCCAGCAAGCGGCGGAAGTGGATCACCCTTTGCAGCGAGTTGGTCGATGTGCTCGGCCTGCGCGAAGGCGCGTTCTTTTGTCAGCGTAAGGAAGGAACCAATCGTCCCGTCATGGCTTTCGATCTGAGCGTAATGAGCTTCGGCAAGGGCATGGGCAGAAATTTCGCGGCTCTGAACAAGTGAGCGCACTTCATCGATAGTGAGTGTATTGATATTCATCGATCTTCTCCCTTAGCGCTCAATGACCTTGGGAACGCGGAAGCAGGTTCCATCTGTGTCGGGCGCATTGGAGAGCGCGGCTTCGCGGCTCAATCCGGGCACAACCACATCGGCGCGCTGTGCGTAGGCGAAACGGTCGCTGCCCGCACGTTGAGCCGGAGCGAAGGCCGAAACCACTTCGGCAAGGGGCTCGACGTTGCTGGTGTCGAGTTCGTTGAGCTTGTCGATATAGGTCAGGATGGAGTTCAGGTCGGCGACCATGCGCGTGCTCTCGTCGGGAGTGAGTTCGAGATTGGCCAGATCGGCCACGTAGGCTACGTCTTTATCTGTGACCTTCATGATTTCCTTTTTTCGTCCTGCGGGCGTGCAAGTTTGAATTCAATGCGCTCGACGGGAAGGAACTGATTGAGTTGCGCCAAGAACTGCGGTGTCATCGCGTAAAGTTGCGATCGCCAGGTCGCGTCTGGAACTTCAACCGTGAGCGTCTTGTTTTCGCAGCCGAGAACCCGGGTGCGGGCCGAAACGGCGTTTCCGGCTGAAAAATCCCAAGCTGCTGCTGGCAATTGGGCAGCGGGCAGACGCGTTAACGCCTTGACCATGATGCTCTTCAATGTGTTGGAAGCCCGCTCCATCTACTGATTATAGCGGAGAACAAAATGCTGACGCGCATCACTCGGTGATGCACCCAAGGCTTGAGCTTCGGAATCGAATTGTCCATGGTAGACGCACGCAACGACCTCCTGCGAGCATGGCGCGTATGAAGTATCACGGCAAAGTGGAGTATTGCGGCCAACGCAAGATTCGTGAGCGCAACAAGAAGAGTTATCGGCTGGCGCACTGGCCCATTTGGATTTGGGTGTTCTTCCTTGCGCCCGGGCCGTTGACGTTCTCGCTCTTTGCGCGCGGGTTTGGGCGCGGGAATCTGCTTTGGCTGATCGCGGTGCTGGTCGGGACGGGAATTGCCGGAATACGCGGAAAGCTGCCGGGAGTCGAACCGCGTCCGTACATTCTGCGTTTTGATGAAGACAAGCCGAACCCGCTCTATCGGCGAGTTTGCTACACCTTCGCGTGGAACGCCATGTTGAGCTTTGCGCTGCTGAACATCGCTGCCCTCCTCGTCTCGGTGGCAACCGGCGTGTGGTACATGAAGCAGATCTACCACTACGCTTACGCTCCGCTGTGCGCAACGATTCTGCTGCTGGGCTTCATGGGAAAATTGCCGCGAGTTGGGCCTTCAACAAAGGGAGAGGGCACCGAGCGCAGATATTTCTACGGCTCAGTGTGGGCTGTGACCGCAGCGCAGACGCTGCTTCTGGTGCTGTGGCAGACACTGCCTCAAACACGAGGCACGAACGCGCTGAAGCTGGTTGTATTTGCCGGAACGTTGCTGGTGATGGGGATGGCGGCGAATCGTGGTGCGCTGCCGAGAACGCGTCCGATACTGCCAGGAGAGATGATTGTTGCCGAGTAGCTACGAGACGAGATGATAGAACCCGTCCTGCCGCGTGACATGCACCGGACAGCCAAAAAGTTCGCCGATGCGTTCGGAATTGAGTAGCTCCTCCTTGTTACCGTCGGCAATGATCCGGCCCTCACGCATGAAGATGACACGCTCGATTTCCGGCACTACGTCGGGAAGGTAGTGCGTGATCAGCAGCAGTGCGATGCCTGATTGCGCCAGCTTGCTCATTGTGTGGCGCAGCTCAATTTGCGCGAAAACGTCGAGACTGTTGCTTGGTTCATCGAACAGCAGCGCACGCGGATTGTGCACGAGCGAGCGGGCGACCATGACGCGACGGACTTCGCCGGAAGACATCTGACTCACTTCACGATCGGCGAGATGCGCGATTTCAAGCCATGTCAGCAGCTCATCCGTCTTCTGCTCCATCTCGGGCTCGACGGTCTGTTGTCGCGAAATGCCTACGCTGCTGAAAAATCCCGACAGGACGGCTTCGCGTCCGGTGACTGAGCGGTTGTAGAACGGATCCACATAGTTGCTGACAATTCCGAGCATAAAACGCAGCTTGGAAACGTCCCACCGATCCTGTCCGAAGAGCTTTATCGACGACTGCGGATCGTAGAGCGGGTACAGCTCGCGAGTGATGGTCTTGATGAGCGTCGATTTGCCCGAGCCGTTGGGTCCCATCATGGCCACATGCTCGCCATCGCCGATGCTCAGGTTGAGATCGTGCAATACCGTGCGTCCGTTGCGGACGACCGAGATGTTGCGAAGCTCGATGAGGGGAGGAGCGGCGTTGGTCATCATTTCTGGTTATTTCAATTGTAAACGTGATCTGCTCGGCTCACGCCCGGAAGAAGCCGCGCTGACCTTGAAACCGAGTTTTGCCGTTTGGCAAATCTTGCCTCGGACGCTCTCCTGGTCTTCAAGCGACCAGAACGGGATAGCGAGTTACTGCGCGATATTTGAACAGGAATCCGTCCGACAATTGCCACGAGTCGTGGCATTTAGTCTATTTAGGGTTAGAGGAGATGATGCGGATTTCATGACGCGGTGGCCTACCGGAAGGACGCAGTTTGACCAGATTGCGCGGCCTCAGCCAGGATCTTGACGAAGCGGAATGTGGAGCCGAACACGGAGACTCACAGCGCGACACCAATGTAAAAAGCCAGCGAGCGCATGCGTTTTGGGATGCGCCTGCGTTGTTTCGAGATTGTGAGCTACTTGGCGATATATAAGCAACAATCGCTAACTAACGTGGTGTTTCCAGAATCTCTATGCCGTTTTCCGCTTCGAGGATTTCCGTTACATGCCGATGCAGTTCCTTCCATGCGGCGTGAGAAGCCTCTCCACGAAGTAGCCGAGAAATGAGGCTAGGCCGAGCCACAGTGATGCCCCACTCCGCAGGTTCTTCTTGCGGTCCATCACCGACATACGACAGTGCAACCCAGAACTGGTCCTTACCGTGCGATGCACAAAAACCCCACCCATAATCCTCTTGGATCGAATCGGAGAACGTAAAGCCTCGGCTGTGTAATCCGTCTAACTTCTGCTTGAGCCAAGCTGCAAAGTCTTCGCCGAAGCAGGATGGATTGATGAACTCGGATCTAACCTCCCGGTGCTCGAAAAGGTCTGTTCTGATTGAGATGATTGGCTCCATTGGTTCTGGCTCCGTTGCGCATCGTAAAAATTCGTAGAAATACACACAATGAAGAATCGGTTGAGCCGTTGTCAACTAAAACGGGGCTTTCGCTCCGAGTATCCCGTCACGAGATACTTCGATATATGGCGATATATAAACAACAATCAGAGAGGACAGCAGACTTCAACCTGCTAATCCTCTGCGGAGGCGTTGATCTCCCCGGTCGGTTTAATCTCGGCTCCAAACCACATTATCTCTTCGCCTTCCATGTCGTAGAGCACTCGCCACGGCTCCGTGAACGGCGATAACGGTACATCGATAGTTGAGAGCAGTAGTCTCCCAGGCTTCTCCTGCATCAGCATCTTCGGCAATCATCAACTACCCCGTGGACGTGTGCGCAAACTGCGCGTAAAGTGCTGTCATCTCAACCGGCCAAGGTTAACTGCAAAACCTCACAGACGCCATTCGAGCGCCGAATGCTAAGCGGGCGGGAAGTTACTCGCCACCAACCCCAGCGCATCCTCCCGCGTGGTGATCGTTCCTTCGAGTTGCGAGTCCTCAACTGCGGCGAGAATTTCGGCGAAGCGCGGGCCGGGGCGGTATCCGGCGGCAATCAGGTCGTGGCCGTTGATGAGCGGCGTGGGGCGCACGTCTCCAGCGGGAATCGAAGCGAGTCGCTCCTTCGTGTACTCATAGAGTTCGAGATTCTTGTGGCTGGCAAGGCAGTCGAGACGATGCAGCGCCAGGTGCTCGTCGAAATCTTCGAGGCGGACGAATCGCTTGAAGGTGGAATCCTTCATCTTGCGAACGTCGGCGAAGCGCATGTGGTTGTTGACCAGCGCAAGAATCTGCTCGCGGTCCCGATTGCTGAAGCGCAAGCGGCTGAGCAACTCGTCGGCAATGCGGACGCCGATTTCGACGTGTCCGTCGAAGCGAATGCGGTCAGGAGCGCGGCGGAAGGTGGCAGGCTTACCCACGTCATGCAGCAGAGCGCCCCAAGCCAGCGTCAGTGGGCATCTGGCAGGAAGACCTTCGAGCAGCAATAGGGTGTGCACGAAAACGTCGCCCTCAGGATGGTATTGCGGCGGCTGCTCAACTCCTTTCATCCTTGTCACTTCGGGCAGGACTTCGCGCAGCAAGCCGGTTTCGTCCAGCATGAGGAACGCCTGTCGAGCGCAGCCCTCAGTCAGCATCTTGGTCAATTCGTCGCGAATGCGTTCGCTGGAGACGGAGTGAATCTGCGGAGCGAGTTGGCGGATGGCGTCAGCCGTAGGCTTCTCGATCGCATATCCGAAGCGGGCGGCGAAGCGCACGGCGCGCAGCATGCGAAGTTTGTCTTCGGTGAACCGTCGCAGAGGATCTCCGATGGTTCTTACAAGCTGGCGCTCAAGGTCGCGTCGCCCTTCTACGTAGTCCAGAACCTCGCCGTGCGGCGTGTTGGCATCAGTCGATAGCGGGTCGAGGAGCAATCCGTTGATCGTGAAATCGCGACGCTCGACATCATGCTGCGGAGAAGTCGTATAGCGCACCGAGTCGGGATGGCGACCATCGAGATAAGCGCCATCGGAACGGAAAGTAGCGACTTCGATGTGCCCGTGTCCGTCCTTTTCGCCAAGAACCTTGAGCGGAACCAGCACTACCCCAAACTGGGCTCCGACAGCATAGGTTTCGGGGAAAATGCGCATCACCTCGCGCGGGGTGGCCGAAGTGGCGACGTCATAGTCGGCAGGATCGCGGCCCAGCAGCAAATCGCGCACGCATCCCCCAACCCAGAGTGCCTGGTGGCCATGATTGCGGAGAGTGCGGATCGCTTCGAGGGCGGCTCGACGGTGCATGAGGACATTGTAGATCGTGATTCTGTATGCTTTTAGATGTGGATAACAGTGCATTGATTCTGGGGATCGAAAGTAGCTGTGATGAGACGGCTGCGGCCATTGTGCGCGGCGGGGAAGAACTTGTATCAAGCGTGGTGGCATCGCAGATTCCGATCCACGCAGCATACGGCGGCGTGGTGCCGGAGTTGGCAAGCCGCGAGCACCTGCGCAATCTCGTCCCGGTGACCCGCGCGGCACTGGAAAAGGCGGGGCTAACCTATGCTGACATAAACGCCATCGCCGTAACCAAGGGTCCGGGGCTGGCCGGCGCGCTGCTCACTGGGGTGAGCTTCGCCAAGGCACTGGCGTGGGCACTCGACAAGCCTCTCGTGGCAGTGAACCACATTGAGGGTCACATTCACGCCGTACTGCTTGAACAGCGGCAGAAGGGCCAGGGGGAACTCAAGTTTCCGGTGCTTGCACTGGTTGTTAGCGGCGGACACACCCATCTGTTCCTTGCCGAGCAGCATGGCGATAGCTGGAGCTACGAAAACGTCGGTCACACGCGGGACGATGCCGCCGGAGAGGCGTTCGACAAAACGGCCAAGTTGCTCGGGTTGGGATATCCAGGCGGGCCTGTCGTCGATCGGCTTGCCAAAATGGGCGACAGCAAGGCGGTAAAGTTCACCTTTGCGCAACTGAAGCACGAGGCGCGGCATGAGTCTAAACGAGCTGGCCGAGTCGAGCACGATCGCAAGCGATTCGACTTCAGCTACAGCGGAATCAAGACAGCCGTCCTGCGATATGTAGAAACGCACAACATGTTTGAAGCAGTCGAGGCACGGCGGCTTGCGTTGCTAAACATCCCGAAGCCGACGGATGAGGATTATCGTAGCGTGTGCGATCAGCAGACACTCGACGTGATAGCGAGTTTTCAGGCCGCAATGGTCGGCGACCTTACCAACCGAACGATGGCAGCTTGTGAGGAATACGGCGTGCGGACTCTGCTGGTGACTGGAGGCGTGGCAGCCAACAGCGCGTTGCGGGCGAGTTTTGAACAGCGCGCGGCACGTAACCGAGTGAATGTGCACTTCCCTTCGCGCATTATGTCAACCGACAATGCAGCGATGATCGCGGCGGCCGCGTATCCGAAGTGGCTTGCCAAGGACTTTGCGGCGCTGAACATATCTGCTGAAGCAAACCTGCAACTTCGATAGGAGATTCCGGACAAAAAGAATGGAGGCAGCTTTTTACGGCTGCCTCCGCTCGGAATCTACACATTCTGACCCTATCTCCTCCCCCCGGAGGTGGGCCAGACCTATGAGCCCTGAAAATGAATATAGGACGAAAGTGGTGACACCAATACCACCCAAATGGGAGGTACTACAGTTTATGCGTCACTGGACGGGAGTCTAGTCAGCAGGCGTATCAGTAACGCCTGACCGGGCACGCCGGTCTTGCGATAGATGCTCTTCTGGTAATAGCGCACCGTATTGATCCTGATATTCAGGACGTCCGAGATCTCACCGACTTCTGCACCCTGCTTCATCATTTCGGCGACGCGGCACTCTGCCGGAGAAAGTCCAAACATATCCTGCCAGAGCCGATGTTCACCTTCCGTCTGCTCCTCCGGCGTCGTGATGAAGATGAGAGCAGACGGCGTATCCTCCAGATCTTCCAGAAATGATGTTCTGGGATGATACGGAAGGATGGAGACGTACAACGAGGTTCCATCTTTGCGAGGAAGCGTCACGGCACATGGTGTACTATCTGAACCTGTCATCGAACAAGCCTGTACGATGCACGCATCAAGGATGTTCTGCTGTTCCGAATTGGCTGCAAGCAACCGTCCATCCTTCACGCTAATAACATCCCCACGTGAAAGAAGAACCTGAGCACGCCGGTTCGCGGACATCACGTGCCGCTTTCCATTCATCGTGATGCAGGCGGCCCCAATCAGATCCAGTGCACGATTCGCAGCAGTGCTGCGCTCCTGAAGAGAGCTAACATCCCTCTGTACGTTGAACACTCGTCTCAGATGAGGAACCAGAGATTTTAGGATTTGCTTTTCATGCTGATTGAAGGGCGACTGCCGGTCACGCCGGGAGACAGCCATGCCACGCAGTGAACCGTTTGGACCGAAGACGAACGCCGCCCCCGTCCACTCGATATGGTGCTTGCGGAAAATGTCTTTGAAGAATGCAGACTCGCGGAAGGACTCCATGGAGATAACATCTTCGGGTGTGCCGCTATACCAGCCTTCTCTCTGATATTTGCGGATCTCGCGCATCCATGGACTGAACTTCATGAGTTGTTCAAGATCGCTGCGCATCTCGTCCGTGATGCCGATGTGGACCTTGATCCCCGTCCGCGCACTTGCCGGGTCGTGGAAGATGATAGCGGCCGTATCGGCGCGGAATACTTCCATGGCACGTTGGAGAAACGTCTCCCACAACTCCGGCCGATTTGAAGCTTCATACAGAGAATCCAGCAGCACTTCTGGGACATCTGAAGTTTTACTTTCCACCTTGCTACTCCGAATGTCTCCTGCCTAGAACCGCTGTGACTACAAGTACAGGAAATTTAAACACGACTGCCCTTACGCCGATATGCAATCGGAAACGATCTACAGCTGTCTTGCAAAAAGACTGCTCAATGCTGGCCTTGGCGTTGGGGGGAACGCCTATTTAGCCATCAAGCGATCGTGGTATCGAGTGCGTTGCCTAGCTGCTCCTCAATGTCAATATCCTTGAATATAACCGCAGCGGTGCCTGACGGCATATCAGCCGCCAGTTCACCTGCACTTCGTTTAGCTGCAAGGACGATGATTGGGGTGTCCGAAAACACGTCAAGTTGCCTGATTCGCGAGACCAGTTCAGCGCCGCCCATGCGGGGCATAGAAAGGTCGGTAATGATGATGTCAGGCACGAAATTATTCAGAACTTCCAGCGCCTCAACGCCGTTGGTGGCAGACTCGACGATGAAACCACGCTCTTCAAGAAAACGACACACGGTGTGCCGGATGAGCATGGAGTCATCCACGACCAAGGCAGTCTTCGGGATGGGCGACTGGGCAGACATAGCTGTCAAACCAGAGGTACTTCCCCCTGGTTGCAGTCTATGTATAACACTTTCTTGATACTTGCGCTGCAATCTTTGCGCACGGACTTGCAGGAACACACAACGGCCCTTTTCCAAAATGGAAGTGTTCCAGACCGGGAACTAGGCGTCAAAAGATGCGGAATCTTCGATTGCCATGTCCTTGAACTCGCTACTCTCAAAAACTTCGCGGCATTCAAGGCACTCGACAAATTCAGAATCCTCTTCGCGAGCCACGATTTGCACGCGAGGATGGCGACACTTCTGATTCATGGGACCACTCATAGACTGAAAGTCATTGCGCTGCGATTCTGGTTGAGGCATAAGGGAAAACTCCGCCGTAGCGGTAGGTTGGGGTATTTTAGCTTGGCCCAATGGGAAGTCAAGAGGGGAAAGACAAGAAAAAGTACATCTGGCCGGCACTGGGAATATGCCGGCCAAACGGCATTTAGTGGATGTCTTTCATGGCGAGCAACGTTCCATAATCCTGTCCGCTTGGGGCGGTGGCACGAGCAACGATTCCGCTAAAAGCATGTCGCAGTTCGGGGTATTTGGTAACGAGTGCTTTGATTACGGCGTTGTTGTCCTGAAACGCCAGCGCGGTATTGCTTACATCTGGTTCCTGATATTTCACCACCAGCGAAAGCTCGCCATGGTCGTCGGGAGCAGCAAATGCCTGCGTCAGCATGTATGTCTTCCCATTCGGTCCTTGCAGTGGAACGGGTTCATTCACCGGCACACCCGCTGGGCGCGCAGCCTGGATTTCATTCGAAGTTTTATCCAGTTGTAGACTGCTCATGAAGTCCACCGGCGCATAGATTTCCCATCCCAGAACGTAATAGAACCAAGCATTCAATAACTCGCCTTGCTTCTTGTATTGACGCGCTTGCAGCACATACCACACGGCATCGTGTCCAGCGACGATACCTGGTTTTGGATAGTAGCCAGCGAGTTTCCATTGTCCCTGCACATTCTGCAAGACCACGCTGACCATGTAAGGAATTTTGCCGCCGGTGACATTGGTCAACACGAAAGCATATTGCCCCGGGTCGAGATTGGGAATGACGAAGCTCGCGCTGGAGTTGGTGTGGCCATTTTCGCCATAAACACCGCAGAAGAATTCCGCGCGCTGCAGGCGTCCTGTCGCCTTTGAGGCGTCGAGGTAATACTCGCGGCGAATCGAAACCTGATCTCCGATCTGCCCCTTGTCATGCGTAACCGCCTGCTGCACGCCATCGAAGGCGGCGGCCAAAGACGGAATCGAGTACTGCCGCAAGCTTTGCACATCTCCGTGGGCAGCGAACTGAATGAACTGGATTCCAGCATTATCGATTGATGAGCGCAGTTTGGGCTCAATCTCGCTGGCTTGCGAACACTCCTGCGCCAACGCAGCGCTGGAAAACAGCAGAGACACCGCGATGCAGAATAGAAGACCCGAGAGGTATTTGCGAACCATGTTTACTCCGCTTCCAAGCATTAGAGCTATTCTCGTACCGGCTTACAAAAATATTATCGGCGAGCACGGCCTTAAGCTAAGCAGAATAGATGCCCCGGTGCCTTGGGCAGATGTTCGGCCCAGTCCAGCAGGCCTGAGTGAAATATGAATCCGGAACCTACGAAACGATTCCGCAAGGGGGAACAGGCCGCGAGATGCATCCAGAATAGAGAAGGCTGTAGAATCGGCGGGAGGTTTGCCCCTTGAAAGCGAGTGTCGTATGAAGAAGGCCCTGGCACTAGCGAGCGTACTTGCGATGTTCTCTGGATTCGTGTGGGCTCAGCAGCCCGCGCCGGCACAGGCAACCCCGCAGGTAAGGAAAACCACGGCGAAAATGGCAAAGAAGCGGAAACCGAGTGCCGCCAGCCCCGCTCCGGCCCAAGTACCCGCACAAGTAAGTCCGCCCGTTCCTGCAACCCTGATGAACAGCGCTCCGGTGCGGCCTACGGTCACCATGGCCGATGGCCTACTCACGATTGATGCCCCGAACTCTACCCTGAGCGACGTCCTAAACGGCATTCACCGCGCTACGGGTGCATCGATTGAAGGCATTTCCCCTACTGAGCGGGTAGCCGTGAAACTGGGCCCAGGAAATCCGGAGCAGGTGATTGCTGCCCTGCTGCATGGAACTCCGTACGGATACGTAATCCTCGGATCTCCAGAAAAGCCCAATTCAATCACGAAGGTGATGCTGACGCCGCAGACCACAACCGCCGAAGCGAATCCACCTGCGCAGCCACCGCCTGCTGCGGCAAACTCGGCACAGGAACAACCGGACGAAGGTATGCCCGATCGCTTCGAAGATGGCGGCGCGCAGCAAAATCCGGATGAGAATCCCGACCAGAACCAGCAGGGGCAGCCACAACCGCCCCAGGCGCAACCGCAGCAGTTTCCGGGACTGCAACAGCAACCTCAGCAGCAGCAACAGGACCAGTCGCAACAGCCGCAGATTCAGCAACAGGAGCAGCAGCAACAACAGCAGCAGGATCCGAACCAGCCAAAGACTCCTGAACAGTTGTTCAAGGAATTGCAGCAATTGGAACAGCAGAGAAATCAGCAGAGATAAGCCGAGTTAAGGCCCAAAAGGAAACGCTCCGCCTGTTAGCGGAGCTTTTCTTTCCATCGACTGATACGTGTACGGCGTGTGTCGGAGCGCGTTAGTCGTTACCGGAGCTAGTAGTAAGAACTTGTGCGGGAGCAGCCTTGACCATCTGGCGGCTTCGATCAAATGCATTGAGGATGCCGAATATGATCGCGTAGCCGAGGCCAACCCCGGCAGCTACAGACAGAGCAATTACGGCGACCATCACGAGCGACATTAAGGAAAACACAATGAACCTTTCAACGTTGATGCTGGACTAGCTGCTTGAGATGCGAACACCGAAAATCGTAGTCCAACGATTCAATGTTAACTCTCTTGCAATCGATCGCTTGTGATCTTGAACACGTAAAGTACCCGAATTCACGATCGGCCGTTCTCGAATGGGATTCCAGTGAGCGACGGTTTCCGCTGCCGAAATCCAGAGTTCAATATGCGCTCGGTTTGACCCGAAGCGCTATTGGCAAATAAGATACCTGAGTCGAACTATCTGCATACAGGTTTTAGCGCTACTGTGTGGCCGCGTCCAATTACGGCGGGCCTTGTACCAAACGCAGCGCTGGCTGGCCTGGCGGAAGGGTTCAGCAGGAACCATCATGGCAATCCGCAATATCAGCGTGCGCGGCGCGCGTCAGCACAATCTGAAAAACATCAACGTAGAGATTCCACGCAATACGCTGACGGTGATTACCGGGCTTAGCGGTTCGGGCAAGTCGTCGCTGGCCTTTGACACGATCTACGCGGAGGGGCAGCGGCGCTATGTCGAGACTCTCTCTGCCTACGCCCGGCAGTTCCTCGATCAAATGGAAAGACCGGATGTGGACTCAATCGATGGACTGAGCCCCGCGATCTCCATTGAACAAAAGACTACCTCCCGCAGCCCGCGATCCACAATCGGGACAATTACCGAGATTTACGACTATTTACGCCTGCTATATAGCTCCGTAGGTATACCCCATTGCCCCAATTGCGGACGGGAGATTACGCGCCAGTCGGCCGACCAGATCGCGGCGAGGGTAATGGAGCTTGCCGAGGGAGCGAAGCCTGGATCGGAGCCGCGAGTAATGCTCCTGGCACCAATCGTGCGCGGCCGCAAAGGCGAATTCACGAAGGAACTGGAAAAGCTGGCCGAACACGGCTTCACCCGGGCCCGTATCGATGGCGAGCTGCGCTCGACAGAAGAAGAAATCAAGCTCGACAAGCGCCGCAATCACACCATCGAAGTTGTGGTCGACCGCCTGCTAGTAAAGGAAGGAATCGAGAAGCGTCTGGCAAATTCGGTTGAGGTCGCCATGAAGCTCGGCTCGGGACTGCTGATTGTCAGCGTAGTTGGCGGCGAGGAACATCTGTATTCCTCGCGTATGGCATGCCCGGAGTGCGGAGTAAACGTCGCGCAACTCGAACCGCGTTCTTTCAGCTTCAATAGCGTGTACGGTGCCTGCCCAGAATGCAACGGACTCGGCTCAAAGTTCGATTTTGATCCTGCGAAGGTCATCGTGGACTGGTCGAAACCGCTGTTTGACGGCGGCCTCGGGCCCGGTGGAAGTTCGGTGGCATTGCGTGCCATGGTGAAGCGAGCCGCAGAAGATAAAGGCATCGACCTTGGCACTCCCGTGGAGCAACTTCCGGAGGAACACCAGCAATTTCTGCTTTATGGCGATCAGGGCAAGCGCCTGCGCTCGGGATTCAAAGGCATTCTCGCGTTTCACAGGCAGACGCTAGATGAAGTTACTACCGAGGGCTACCGCGAGTATCTGATGCAGTACATGTCAGCCACGCCTTGCCCAGTGTGCCAGGGTCGAAGACTGCGTCCAGAAAGCCTTGCTGTAAAGGTGAACGGCATGAGTATCGCCGATTTCACCTCGCTGCCAGTGAGTCGTGCGCTCGACGCTGCCGAAAAGATCGAATTGAATGCACGCGACCAGAAGATCGCTGGGCGCATCATGGGTGAGATTCGCGAACGACTCGGCTTCCTGAACCATGTCGGCCTCGGCTATCTTTCGCTCGACCGTTCTGCCTCGACACTCAGTGGCGGCGAAGGACAGCGCATCCGTCTGGCAACACAGATCGGTTCAAAGCTGCGCGGTGTGCTCTACGTACTCGACGAGCCTTCCATAGGCTTGCACGCGCGGGACAACGAAAAGCTGCTGCAATCGCTGGAATCACTGCGCGATCTTGGCAACACGGTTCTCGTCGTGGAGCACGATGAAGAAACGATTCGTCGCGCAGATTACGTCATTGATCTCGGGCCCGGCGCTGGCAAACTCGGCGGAGAGCTCGTCGCCGCAGGAACTCCAAAAGAGATCGCGACCGCTGATGACTCGCTGACGGGCCAGTACATCTCGGGACGCAGAGTGATTCCCGCTCGCCTTGAGCGCCGCAAAATCAACGGACACGTAATTGAAGTCCTTGGCGCACGCGAACACAATTTGAAGAACATCGACGTGAGCTTCCCGCTCGGCGTGATGACCGTTGTCACAGGTGTCTCCGGTTCTGGTAAATCGACACTTGTGAATGACATTCTGTACGCCGCGCTGGCGCAGAAGCTTTACAAGTCACGACAGGAACCCGGCGCACATCGCACCATCAGCGGTACAGAGCATGTCGACAAGGTGATCCGTATCGACCAGTCTCCAATTGGTCGCACTCCACGCTCCAATCCGGCGACCTACACCGGAGTGTTCACACAAATGCGCGAGTTGTACGCCATGCTTCCCGAATCGCGCGAACGCGGGTACAAGGCTGGGCGCTTCTCGTTCAATGTTTCAGGCGGACGCTGCGAGGCATGCCAGGGCGAAGGCGAGCGTCGCATCGAAATGAACTTCCTGCCCGATGTGTACGTGCTTTGCGAAGTGTGCGGAGGTAAGCGCTACAACCGCGAAACGCTCGCCGTGCAGTACAAGGGCTACAGCATCGCGGACCTGCTCGACACCCCGATCACGGACGCGCTGAACGTGCTTGAGAACTTCCCTCAAGCGCGGCAGAAGCTACAGACACTCGTCGATGTTGGTCTGGGATACATCCACCTCGGACAGTCTTCGGTCACGCTAAGCGGCGGCGAGGCACAGCGCATCAAGCTTGCACGCGAACTGAGCAAACGTCAGACAGGACGCACGATCTATCTGCTGGATGAACCTACTACGGGCTTGCACTTTGAGGACGTAAATCGGCTGCTCGAAGTTCTGCATCGACTCACCGATCTAGGCAACAGCATCGTGATCATCGAGCACAATCTCGACGTGATCCGCAACGCTGACTGGATCATCGATCTCGGGCCAGATGGCGGCGAGGACGGCGGCAAAGTCGTGGCTCAGGGAACTCCCGAACAGGTCGCCAAGGTCAAGCGCAGCTATACCGGACAGGCACTCGCCGCGACATCAGTACACTGAGACCAGAGAACGCACTCTGCCTTAAAAGGGCGTACGCACAGGTACGCCCATCGCAGGGCTGATTCCTATTTGCAGTTCGGGTTGCTGGTATCGTTCACGATGAACGTGGCGGTTCCATACACGATCACGTCGGAAGTTCCGGGACCAACCAGACCTTTATTCGCTGTGGCTGTGATGAGCACAGTTCCGCAACTGCCATTCCCGGTCGCCCTGACCAGTCCAGCATTATCAACGGTGGCTACAGTTGAAGCTGAACTGCTCCACGTGACCTGATTGGTGATGTCGACCACCTCTTGCGGGTGAATAAAGTTCCCGTAGGCCTTGAATTGAACAGGCAATGTGGCAAGAGCCGATCCTGTACCCGTAATTGTTTCCGATGTCGGTAAGACGGTGATGGAAACCAGCGTCATAGGATGACCGCAGCTCACAGCGAAGACCAAGATTGCCAAGGAGCAAATCAGCCCAACTTTCTTCATAGCAGCGCCTCTCCTGAACCTGTAAGACACAGAAAAACAAGAGTCACCGACTGCAACTTCAGCTGAAGGAACCCGACCCGATTGGGATTTGTCGAGGTGGAAGGAAGGGGGAGCACCCTGACGGCTGATCAGCATCTCTGAATCAGCACTCGATGTCAATACAAAAGCGAGTACCGAAAATCTCAGTAGCGGCGCGGACCTCCGCCGAGCACTCGCGCAGGCAGAAAGATGATGGCTCGGATCAGTTCAAGAACGCCTTCAACGGCAATGCCCACAATGCGAAAGGGTAGCAAGAGCAGCCAAACAATCGGATATAGCACGAGAGCCAGCAGTGCCAGCGGCCAGCAGAAAAACAGAACGATGAGCCAGAGGAAGAAAGTCATTGCGAGCGCCCCTCTTGCAACCTATACGAAAGCAGACAGCTAGTGGTTCCACGGAGCCGGTCGGGCTAATCGCAAAACTAAGGCGCGGAATCGAGTCCGCGCCTTGGTAACAGTCAGTTGTCGCTAACTTGCGGTCGAAGAAGCTAGCGCACGCTTGTCAGTCTTGCCGGAAAGCGTGCGCGGCATCTGTTGGACAAAGGTGAAAGCACGCGGAATCTTGTACTGCTCCATCAGATTGCGACAGGCGGCACGCAGAGCGGCGTCGGTGAGCGCAGCATCGGGACGAAGCTGTACGAATGCATGCAGACGCGATCCGTGTTTCTCATCCGGAAACGCGACGACTGCTGCTTCTTCCACGCCTTCGATTGTCTCCAGCGCGTTCTCGACCTCTGACGGATACACCTTCTCACCCGAAACTTTCACCAGGTCGTCGGCGCGTCCCATCAGGAACAGGAAACCGTCCTTGTTCAGATACCCCTTGTCGCTCGTGTGAAGGACGCCATCTCGAATCTTCCGCGCCGTTGCATCCGTATCTCCGAGATAGCCCATCATCACGGAAGGACCAGCGACGCAGACTTCGCCGACCTCTCCTGCAGGCAGCACTGCATCATTCTCATCGCGAATCGTGACCTGAATGTTCGGCAGGGGCCTTCCGACTGAACCGGGGCAATAGTTTTCAGGAGGACTGAACGAAACCACTGGCGAAAGCTCGGTCGTGCCGTAGCCCTGCGCCAGGATGTGTCCGAAGCGTTCATGGAATTCCTGCGCTACTCGATCCGGGAGACGTTCGGCACCAGCGATGCAAAGCCAAAGCGAGCTGGCATCGATCGGAGTGGGTTCCTTGGTCAACACGCGATACTGCCCCGGCACTGCGATCAGGCAAGAGACGCGGTGCTTCTCGATCAACTGCAAAATCTGTCGCGGGATAAACCGCTCGGGCACAACCACCGTAGCGCCCTCTGTGAGCGGCAGCAGAGTCGTGATCGTCAGCCCATAGGCGTGAAACAGCGGCAGCACCGCTAGCATCACCTGGTCGGCATTGAAGCCGGTCGCCTGTTTGCAGCCATCCATGTTGGCGATGATGTTTTCTTCGCTGAGTGCGACAGCCTTTGGGCGTCCCGTGGTTCCCGAGGTGTAAAGAAAAACGGCTGGACTGGAGGGATGCGGCTGCTTCGGAAACTGGCTGGACTCGATGTCCTCCGAAGTGTCGCCAATCCAGCATTGCAAGCCGACTCCCATCAGGTGCGGCACAAACTCTTCGGTGGTGATCACCAACTCGATGCCGGTTTCCATCGCCATCATCTTCAGGAGCGGTGGAGGAGCTAGCGTCGGCAGCACGGCGACTCTTTTGCCAGCCCATAGTGCGCCGAGGAACAGTGGAGCAAACTCAGGAGTGTTGCCGTACAAGATACCCAGGGTCGGCCCCGTCACGCGCTCTGTGATGCGACGCGCGACGCTCGCTGCACGCCGCTCCAGTTCGGAGAACGTGATCGAATACTCAGTTCCGATGATGGCTGGCCGATCTGGAAATTGGCGAACAGCGGAAAGGAAGCGCTCGAGAATGGCGCTAGTCTGCATTGCTTTTGCTCATTTCAAATCAGAGTACTTGGCGTTTCGCGCTGTAAGTGTAGCACGCAGCGAACGGGCGACTACAGTGCTTATGCGAGCAACGCTGCTTGCGGTGGCAGAATGCATGTTCGCTCAGGCAGAGTTGCGGCCTGAGTCAGCGCGCGAGCAACGCGGTTGATCCACTCCGTCGCGGCGTCCTCGGCTTCGTAGCCCATATACGGTCCAGCCTTGGCAATTCCCGCGGTGATCGTGATTCCGACCGGCTCCAACGCTTCACGCAACTGCCTGAGCAGCGACTCCGTTTCCGTCAATTCAAGATGAGGCAGCAGCATGGCAATCGTGTCGTTCTCGTAGCGGAATAACATCGCTTGGTCCTGCGCGATCGAGTGCAACGTGCGGACCACCTCGTTTAACGTTTGCTCACTGTCTGCGGAACTGAGTGACGTGATCTGAAGCAGTGCCAGCGTACTTAAGAATTCACGACCTGTGCTGCGCTGCCGACCTAGTTCGGCAACAACGGCGTCAATGTAGGACGAGCGCTTCAGCAGGCCTGTTTTTTCTTCGGCAACGCCGAGGGTGGAAACCAGCGAACGCAGTCGCGCTCCGTGCACGGCAAGCGCAACCTGATCAGCCAGTGAGCGGAGCAGCGCGAGATCGTCGACAGACCAGCGGCGCCGTGCACCACACTGCTGCACAATCAAGAGACCGATTGGCTGATCGTCACTGAGCAGCGCGAGAGCCACGAACGAATGAATGTTGAGTCGTGCAAGCTCCTTGCGAATTGGCGAAAGCGGCTCTGACACTTGCACGTCCGCAGCAGAAAACACCGGGTCGATGGACGTGAGCCGCTGGCTCATCGCGAGCAAACGAACCATTGCTGCGCGTTCCGATTTCGCCACTTCCGGAGAGCAGTATTCCACCACGAGCGACGGAGGCTTTCCGGGCACGGCCAGCGCAGCAAGGCAGCGGCTGTACTGCCACTTGGCGCCAATCTGATTCACCGCTGTCACCAGCACGGAGCGGGGGTCGCCCTGGCGAGCAATGATGCGGCTGACCTCAGCGGCGCGAACCATTCCATCAGCTGGACGACTCTGCTCGACCGCTTCCTCGCGCGGCGCTGGCGCTGGCGCTGATAAGCCTGCGCTGACGAATAATTCGCGAATACGAGGATCCGTTTCCGTCTCAACCGGAAATGACACCTTGATCTGCTCGATCTTCTGCACAGCCTTGTCGCGCATTCCATACTGCAGAAATATCTCTGCCTGCAAAAGAATGTCTTCGAGAATCTTGGGGGCCGGTGCATCAGCAGAAACTTCTTCTTTCAGCGGAACAGGTGCTACGAGTTCCGGCGGATCAACACCGAGACGCTTCGCCACAGTCTGCAGACGCTCCTCCGAAGCGTGTCCTGCGAGGCGCTGCATGCGGTCTTTGTGCGCGGCTTCGTAGGGATCGATGTCAACTGCGCGGTCCAACGCATCAAGTGCCTTGGAGTAATTCCCTGCCTCGAAATACAAATCGAACAGTCGTGCGAGCATCTGGGAGTAATCAAGCTCGCGGTTAGCACTGTTGTAGAGTTCGGCAAGGTATTCGAAGAAGCGAATGCGAGGCTTGCGCTCGGCAGCAAGCTGCGCAAGGCTCCTCATGAATTCGCTGAGCTGCCCTTGCTTGCGCTCGTAATCCTCGAGACGTCGCGCGAGCGCGAGTGCACGGTCAACAAAGTCGAGATCTACCAGCCCGCCAATGACCGAGAGAAAAGCTTGCCGGTTCTTCTGTGGGTTGCGCTCGAACAGTCGCCAGGCAAATGGCTCTGCCTCTTCAACGCGCCCCATTGCGAGCAGTGCGAGCGCGTAACATTCGCGAATCTCTTCAGGACTCGACGGAACGGTTGCAATCGAGCGCAGCAATGCCACAGCTTCTGCCGGACGATTCTGAGCGATCAATGCACGGCCATGCCCCAGCCGCGCAACTATGTTTTCAGGATTGTTGGCGAACGCCCGGGCGTAAATTTCGGATGCGTCCTGACCCGCCTTTTCAAGCATGGTGCCGAGCTGCACCAGCGAATCAGCCGCCATTACCGGCTCGTGTAGTGCCTCGCAGATACGGGCGTGCTCGCGGTAATCCTCCATGCGGGGATCGAGATCGAGAGAGCGCGTCATGCAATGCAGAGCGCGACGTGGATCGCCCAAGCGCTGGAATTCCTCGAACGCGATGCGATACGCCTCTGCTGCATCTTTTCGGCTGGTGGCAACACACAGCTCGGCATATCGGATCACCATCTCGGGATCCAGAGCCTTCATGCGCTGCAGTCTGCGGAAAGTCAGTGCCGCATTGTTGAGTTGCTTGCCCTCGACAAACTGCGCGAACAGACGACGCAGCATGTCGGATGCGAGCCCAAGCTGTCCGAGTGAGATGCTGAGGTCGGCAGCCTTCTGTAACAGGGGAAGGTTATCGGGCTCAAGTTCGACGGCGAGGCGATACTCCGCCAGCGCAAGCTCCGGCTTGCCCTTCTCCAGCAGTTTCTCGGCGCGCTCAATGCGTTTGGCGGAATCGTTCATCTTTTTGCGATTCTATTCTGCAACCTATATAGCTGCACATCTCCTTAGTTTAGAAATAGTAAGAAATAGGGGTATCCAACTAGACATGGGCGACCGTTTGACACTTCGCCTTTTATTCGCCAGAATGATTGGACTGCGTGGGTGGGCACACGAGAGGTTGCGATTATGGCATTAACCAAGCGACAGCGTCAGATGTACGACTTCATCGCTGAATTCGTACAGAACAACGGCTACTCTCCGTCGTTTGAGGAAATCGGTGCGGCGCTGGGACTCAGTTCCCTGGCAACTGTGCACAAGCACATCAACAACCTCGAAAGCAAAAAGCTGCTGCGTCGCGACTTCAATCGCAGCCGCTCCATCGATGTGCTGCCCCTGCCCGAAGCTCTCGTCGAACGTCAGTCGGTAGCCCTGAGCCCAGTTGAGTTGCCGTTGGTGGGACGCATCGCCGCAGGCCGCCCAATCGAGCAGGTCGAGACTCCGGAGACGATCTCACTCACGGATTTCACTCGCGCAAAAGATGTTTTCGTACTGCAGGTGACTGGCGACAGCATGCAGGATGAACACATCATGAATGGCGACTACGTGCTGGTCGAGAAGACGCAGACGGCACGCGAAGGCGAGATTGTAGTGGCGCTCGTCAATGGCTCGGAAACCACCTTGAAGCGCATCTATCACGCTGGAGATCAGATTCGGCTTCAGCCTTCGAATGCAACCATGCAGCCCATAATGGTTCCGGCCGAAGCTGTCCGGGTACAAGGGAGAGTTGTCGCAGTCTTGAGAAAGTACTAGCGACCAGCTACTTCGAAAGGATCTCCCGAACTTTGCGGCAAAGGACGGATGGAGTGAATGGCTTTTGCAGAAACTCCGCCTGACCTTCGACAACACCTTTCTGCAGTATCTTGTCCTCGTTGTATCCCGAAACGTATAGCACCTTGAGCCCCGGCCGAGATTGAGTAAGCACATCGGCCAGTTCGCGCCCCGACATTCCGGACATCACAACATCGGTAACGAGCAAATCGATCTCGCCGTCACACGCCGCGCTGATCTCCAGCGCCTGCTGCCCGCCGCTGGCTTGCATTACGAGATAGCCATCGCGGACGAGACTGCTATGCAGCACTGCACGCACATCGTCCTGATCCTCCACCAGCAGCACGGTGGCGGAGCGAGGACGCAGCACATCATGCTGGTCGCGAGCTTTAGTCGGAAGCGCCAATCCAGCGGCGATTGGGAAGAATACCTTGAATGTCGCGCCGCAATTCGGCTGACTGTCAACGGTGATAAATCCACCGGACTGCTTTGCGATGCCGTACACGGTCGAGAGTCCTAGCCCAGTACCCTTGCTCTCGCTCTTTGTGGTGAAGAACGGCTCAAAGATGTGCTGCTGAATTTCCTGATTCATGCCGATGCCGGTATCTTGCACGGCAAGTACGGCGTAGTCTCCTGCCTGCGGAACCGAGTGTTCAAGATGCACACTGTAGGTCCTGAGGTACAGGTGACCGCCGTCGGGCATGGCATCGCGAGCGTTCACAGCGAGGTTCATCGCGACCTGTTCGATCTGGCTTGGGTCTGCAAGGATCAGTCCGAGACTGGGATCGAGATCGAAGTGCAGTTGAATGTCGTCACCCATTGCACGACGAAGAATCAGTTCCGTACCGGTGAGAGTCTCATTCAAATCGAGAATGCGCGGTTCGAGTACGTGATGGCGACTAAACGCTAAGAGCTGGCGAGTGAGCGCCGCAGCACGTTCGGAGGCATTATTGATTTCCCCCACGCCTTTCCGAACGTCATCAGGCAGATCCTGCGCTTGCATGATGAGTTCACTGCAGCAACCGATCACCATCAGCAGATTGTTGAAGTCGTGCGCGATTCCTCCGGCCATCCGCCCAATGGCTTCCATCTTCTGGGTCTGGCGAAGCTGCATTTCAAGTGCTCGTTGCTCGGTAACGTCCGTCACGGCGCATAGCACTGCCGGATGATTGTCGAGCATGATTCTCGCGGCCGCATAATCAGTCCAGCGCACTTCACCATCCTTGCGAACGATGCGCGCCTGCCAGTGCTTCTGGGGTTCCAACCCGAGTTTCCTTCGCCTGCCGCGCTCCTGCACCACTTCGCGGTCTTCCGGATGAAACAGCGGCCATACCGAGCTATTCAGAACCTCATTGCGCGTAAATCCGGTAAGCGACTCAAATGCTGCGTTGGCGTAAGCGATGTCGCCATCAATGTGGATGAAAATCGCGGTGGGAGCCACCTCGGCCAGAGTTCGAAACTTTGCCTCGTTTTCAGCCAATGCCGCTTCCGCTTTGCAGCGTGTAATGAACTGCCCCAGGTTCGCGCAAATACCTTCTAGTAGTTCGCGCAACCCCGGTTCAGGATGCACGATTTCAGGGGATAACAACTCGAATACGCCTAGTATCTGGTTGTGACTATCAAAGATTGGAAATGAGGCTATCGAGCCATTCCCTAACCTGCACGCCTCTCGCGCGGTACAGGATGGAAGTGGCTGAGAATCGACCAGCCACATCGGCTGCCTTCCTCGAGCCACTCGTTCCGCCCGGAGTTCACATTTGGACCTTGGTACCGGAAACTCTTTTCTGCAGTAGTAACCGGACGTTGAGTATCCATCGACGCATTTCAAGCCATCATCGTGCAACGTCCACAGACGGACAACTTCCCAACTAAGTGTCTGGCTCAGTGCGGGGAGTAGTTCGTGTGCCGCTTCCTGTACTGATGTGGCATTCGCCAGTGTTCGCGTGACTTCCCACCGAAGGTTGCGGTAACGGGTGTTGCGGTTGACCTCCGTTAAATCGCGGTAAACCACAACCAAGCCCCCGCGGAAGCGTCCAGTCGTAATCGGCTGTGAGATTACGAGAACCTCTACATGAGTGCCATCCTTGCGCACTCTCTTCGTTTCGAGGCGATGCACGCCACCACGATCGAGCATTTCGTTCGCCGACCTGAACTCGTGCTCTCTTCCAGACGGAACCAACATCTCCGGAGTCTTGCCACGGACTTCCTCGGCTGTGTAGCCAAACAGCTCCCGGAACCTAAGACTCACCTGTGCGAACCGCCGATTGCAATCAAGGATCGCCAACGCATCGAAGGCGGAATCCAGCAGTTCATCGAAGGTCAACTGGAACGGAACGTCAAACAGTGCGGATGCCTGCGCGAGCACCAGCCGTTCAACTGAGTTACTTCCCGAGACCAATGTGGCGGAGAAGATATGGCTCGCGCGCTCCCCGGCGAGCACTGAATGGAAGCTCACGCACGTCTGCGAGGAGCGCAGGCGGCCCATAAGACCATAATCCAATCCAGCGGGGAAAACCGAGAGGAACTCATCGGAGGGCGAAAGTGCAAGGGCCTGAGCGTTGCGTTGCTTTACCTGGAACGATGAGCAGTCAACCACCCATGCGGGACCAGGCATAGATTCCAAAAGGGTTCCAGCGTCCAGCCCGAAAACAGGTGCGCTGCTTATTGCCACAAAAGGGTCCACAGCCATGGGACTTCATTTCCAAGCAAAAGAATAGATACAAAGTACATTCGATCCCAGAGAGTTACAAGGCGAATGTGCACCTTAGATTGTTAGGCAAAACACTCAGACACGAGAAAGCCCGGCGCATGGCCGGGCTTGAAACGAAAGCAAATGCTGCTAGGCAAGCTTTTCGAGTGCTTTCTCGATTGTTTCCTTTGGAACGTAACCTACAATCTGTTCCTGCACCTGTCCGCCCTTGAACACAAGAAGCGTCGGAATTCCGCGCACGCCATAACGCTGCGGGGTAGCAGTGTTGCGGTCAACGTCCATCTTTGCAACCTTGACTTTGCCCAAGTACGACTTCGCGATCTCATCAACGACGGGGGCCAGAGCGCGGCAGGGACCACACCAAGTGGCCCAGAAATCAATCAGGACGGGCTGGTCGCTTTTAAGAACTTCCTGATCGAAATTTGTGTCGGTTACCTCTACGATCGCATTGCTTGCCATTGTTCCTCCAGGTTTCTCTTACGAAAGCTTTCTGCCGTACGGGGCAAGTACAGCCAAAAGTTCATCGTAACACTTCAATTCGATGCTCGACCGGTGGATTGGACGCAGAAGCCCGAGAGGCAGGAATTTTCGCCCTGAAACTGAAGAGGCGCTCCGGAACCCGGAACGCCCTTGGTAGGTCCCCTCCCCCGAGGAGCTACCTCTTCAAATACATTGTGATTGTCTGCTGAAAAAACACGGAAGACAAGTATCGTCCGTAACGGGCTTTGGCGATGACTAATGGTGACTAACGATACTCCGAGTTTCGAAAATCCACAGGCAACCTTTGTAGCCGATTCTTGAGCTGGCCTCCAGCAAAGCCCTCTGCTTACAATGGGGTATGCGTTACCTCATAGCCATTCTCGCCATCGCTGGACTCATAGTGTCTTGTTTTGCCCTCCGCGAGCACTACCGCACCGAGCCCTCTCCCTGCAGCATCAACGATCGCTGGGATTGCGGAGCGGTTAACCACAGCCCCTTTGCCGAAGTTGCAGGTGTTCCCGTGGCAGCCATTGGCATTGTGGGTTACGCCGCGATCGCGTTGTTCGCTTTGCTTCGACGCTGGTGGATCGTGCTCGTCCTCACTACCGGCGCAGTCGGATTCTCGATTTACCTCACGTACATCGAGGCAAAAGTACTGGAGACATACTGCATTTGGTGTGTGACCTCGGCCTGCATCATTGGCGTGACAGAGATTGCAACCATCATCGCAGCAGTGCGTTCACGCCGGGTAGCCTAAACGGCTTGCCCGGCGCTGTATCCCGATGCCCAGGCCCACTGGAAGTTGTAGCCTCCTAGCTGGCCTGTAACGTCAACCACCTCTCCGACGAAGTAGAGTCCGGTAATCTTGCGACTCTCCATCGTCTTGGCCGAGAGCTCATTCGTGTCAACACCGCCAGCGGTGACCTCGGCCTTTGCGAATCCTTCTGTTCCCGCGGGAATGAAATCAAAGTGATGCAGCAGCCGCTCGGCTTCTTCGAATGCGGCGTTCGTCCAACGACTGAAAGGATGCAGTTCAAGCCACCGCTCAGCCAATCGGATCGGCAGCACTCCTTTCAGAGCCGCTAGAGCAGCGGTCTCGTCTCGCCTTGCTCCTGCGGCGAGCAGATGAGCAAAGACCTGCTGCCCCGGAGCAAGATCGATTGCAACTTTCTCGCCCGGCTTCCAGTAAGAAGAAGCCTGAAGCATCGCTGGGCCGCTGAAGCCGTGATGCGTGATGAGCATCTTCTCGCGGAAGTGCGCTTTTCCAACGCTTGCGATCACTTCGGTAGATACTCCGGTCAAGTCGCAAAAGCACTTTGCATCCTGCGCGTTCAAGGTGAATGCAACCAATGCTGGACGTGGCTCGATCACGTTGACTCCAAAGCGCTGCGCCACTTCATAACCATACGGAGTGGCTCCCATCTTCGGAATCGAGAGCCCACCAGTGGCAATGACCAGTGCATTGGCCGAGAACTGATGTTCGGAACTGCCGACTGTGAACTTGCCGTCGTGAACTATCTCTGCGGGCTTTGTCGCGAGCTTCACGCGAACTCCAACTCGCACACATTCAGACTCAAGCATGGAAAGAATGTCCTGCGCGCTGCGATCGCAGAATAGCTGGCCCAACTTCTTCTCGTGCCATGCAATTCCATGTCGCTCCACCATGGAAATGAAATCCTGCGGCGTGTAGCGGGCAAGAGCTGACTTCGCAAAATGAGGATTCGTCGAAAGGTAGTTCGCCGCGGTCGCGTCACGATTCGTGAAGTTGCAGCGCCCTCCGCCTGAGATCAGGATTTTCTGACCTGCTCGATTCGAGTTCTCCAGCACCGTCACCGAACGGCCACGTTTACCGGCTTCGATAGCGCACATGAGGCCAGCCGCTCCGGCACCGATGATCAGAACGTCTGAATGGTATTTCATACGAAGAGCTTTCTGAAATTCTGCACTGCTGATCTCACTTTCGTCCTCGACTGCAACAAATGGCATTGGAGACGAATCCTATCGCGAAGAGGAAAACACTCATGAAATTGCCCTTCACGTTAGGTCGCCTTATCTATGGAGGATTCTTTTTCTACAACGGAATCAACCACTTCATACAGTACAAGAACCTCGCCGGATATGCTGCATCGAAGAAGGTTCCCATGGCTGAGGTCGCGGTGCTGGGGTCGGGAGCATTGCTGACAGCCGGAGGCGTGAGTCTGCTGCTTGGAGTGCGTCCGAAGTGGGGTGCTGCTGCCGTGATTGCTTTCCTTGCTGGGGTTTCACCGGTTATGCACGACTTCTGGAACGACGAAGCTCCGGAAGCCAAACAGGCCAACATGATCAATTTCATGAAGAACGCTGCACTGCTCGGAGGCGCACTCGCACTGGCTGGAGTTGAAGAACCATGGCCAGCAAGCATCCGACTCGGAAGCAGCAAGGAGTTCATGTCCGAAGAAGATCAGGTCGCCGCGTAATCAACTCTAAGACCAGAAGAAAAGCACGTATGGGGTCATCCACTCTGTCGCACTTTCACCAGTGTGGTCTCTGTTTGTATTTCAAAAACTCACGGCAGTATAAGCGGCACGAATGAACTTTCCGTTTACCATTAGCGATGCGTACCTGAAATATACGGGAAACGGAGTTATGTATGACTCAAGCTGTGCTTCAACGGACCACCAGCTACTCCAAGGGCCCGGACTATCCTCCGCTGATGGATCTCTGCATTGGACAGATCCTCGATCAGATGGCAGAACACTACCCTGATTCTCCGGCGCTCATTCTGCGGCAGGAGAATCTGCGCTTTACATGGTTCGAATTGCAAGCCGAGGTCGAGCGTACAGCCCGTGGATTGATGGCGCTTGGTTTCGGCAAAGGCGATCGGGTTGGCATTTGGGCGACGAACGTTTCTCAATGGGTGCTGATGCAGTTCGCCACCGCGCGCGCAGGCGTCGTGCTAGTGAACATGAATCTTCGCTTCCGTGCACATGAACTTGAGTATGTGTTGAAGCAGTCGAGTTGCAAGGGCCTGGTAATGCAGGCAGGATTCCGCGAATGCGATTATGTCGAAACCCTTCGGAATCTCGCGCCGGAACTCGATTTCAGCGCTCCCGGAGAGTTGCGCTCGGCGCGACTGCCACACCTTCGGCAAGTGGTCTTCATCGGAGAAGACACTCCGGGAGGAATGCTGAACTGGAAGACGATGATGTTGCAAGCCGATCGCGTGAGCCACGCTGATCTGCGCGCGCGCGAACGAGAACTCGATCCTCATGACACCATCAACATCCAGTACACCAGCGGGACAACCGGCACGCCCAAAGGCGCAGAACTGAGCCACTATAACGTAGCGAATAACGGCCGGTTCATCGGTGATTCGATGAAGCTGACGCATCGCGACAAAGTTTGCATTCCGGTTCCCTTCTACCACTGCTTCGGCATGGTGTTGGGCAACATGGCATGCCTGACTCACGGCTCAGCGATGGTGATTCCGTCTGATTTCTTCGATCCGCTTGCAACCATGCAGGCTGTGCATGAGGAACGCTGCACGGGACTATATGGCGTGCCGACCATGTTCATCGCGGAGTTCGCGCATCCGCGTTTCAAAGAATTCGACTTCACCTCGCTCCGCACGGGAATCATGGCCGGATCGCTCTGCCCTATTGAGTTGATGCGGCGAGTGATTCGCGAAATGCACTGCTCGGAGTTGACGATCTGCTACGGCCTCACTGAAGCTTCGCCCGTCATCACGCAGACAACAACCGATGACACTCTGGAGCGCAAAGTCACAACCGTCGGGCGTGCACTGCCACACACCGAAGTGAAGATCATCGATCCGAACACGGGAGAAGATGTCCCACTCGGAGAGAATGGCGAACTCTGCACTCGCGGATACCTGGTCATGAATGGCTATCACAACGATCCGGTGAACACGGCGGCAACGATCGAATCGGACGGCTGGCTGCATTCGGGCGATATGGCCAGCATGGATGAAAACGGATACGTGAAGATCACGGGACGGTTGAAGGAGATGATCATTCGCGGCGGAGAGAACATTTATCCGCGCGAAATTGAGGAGTTCCTCTATTCCTATCCGGGAATCAAGGACGTGCAGGTGATCGGCGTGCCGAGCCAGAAGTATGGCGAAGAAGTGATGGCATGGATTATTCCGCACGAGGGAGTGACGCTGGACGCCGAGGCGATTCAGGCATTCTGTCGCGAAAAGATCGCGAGATTCAAGGTTCCCAAGTACATCAAGTTTGTGGATTCTTTCCCGACGACGGTCACAGGCAAGGTACAAAAGTTCGTAATGCGACAGATCGCCACCGAGGAATTGATTCCCGTATAACAGTTCCCAAACGACGTTACTCTGAGGCGCCGCGGCGCCTCATTTTTGTTGTGCAAGATAGAATCGTAGTGTGAGCGAAGCAACACGCATCGATAAGGCAATCAACACGAAGCCAGCGTTCTGGAGCTATGCTCCCCTGGCCGGCATGGTCGCGTCCGAAGTAGCCATCACGGTGTCGATCGAGTTGCTGGCGCGGCGAGCGCACCTGATGCTGGCGACGATCCTGGTCTATCGCTCGCTGCTGGCATTGGCGTTGCTGGTGTTGATTGTGCGTCCGCGGCGAGAGCAGTGGATTCCACGGTCGTTGCCGTTGGCGATGTTGCGGGTGGTGACCGGCGGACTGACTTTCGTTGGATGGTTTGGTGCGATCGGAATGTTGAGTGGTAGAGTCACCCAGGCAGTTCTGCTGCTTGATTCATTGATACTTGCCTATGTACGCGGCGAGCACCGCAGTTACGAGCGGCGCACGCTGCTAGTGTTGGCAGGAGCGCTCTTGTTGTTCGCTGCCGAGGCTGTACGTGAACCGGGAACAGTCGTGAATGCGGGGCGCGGAATATTGTTCTTGCTGATTGCGCTAGGCTCTCGCGCGGCGACATATAAAGTGTGGGAGCGCGCACAGGGACGGCAGGAGCATCTGTTCTGGTTGATTGCTCCGGCGCTGGTTGGGGGCGCACTGGGCGGCGTATTCCTTGGGCTTGGACGTGGTGGCGTACAGACGCTGTCTCCTGCCATGTGGGCCGTGATGCTGGTCGTTGCGATGGTTGGACTGACTGGCTACTTCTACATGAACACCGCTATGTCATTGCTGGGCGCGTTCTACACGCGAGTGGTTGAGCTGTGGCAGGTGCCTGTTTTGTGGGCGATTCATTTAGCGACGGATCACGCGAAAGTTGATTTTGTGCAGGGCGCGCTCGGAACACTGGTGGCTTGTGCGTCCGCTTACACCTACTGGAAGCATCGGCAAGGGCGGCTCAGGCATTCACTCGAAAGATAATGGTCATGTGAACCTTTCTTTAACCCAAAGGCAATGGTTTGCTGGGATTGGCTCGTGAGTAACGCTGTGCGGGTTGGTCGGTGACTAGACGGTTAATCCATCGATGGCGCTTGGTAATTTCGTGGCACGTGACCTTCAGCGGTTGTGGTGAAAGACACATTGCAGGGATCCTTCGCTTCGCTCAGGATGATTTTTAAGGGAGAGAAGGCCGATCGTTACTTGAAATTCTCGACGAGGGTGATGTTGCTCGAGGCCTCGGTCATGTCAGTGAACAGGAGTGACGAGCCATCGGGCGAGATCGTGATTCCCGCGAAGGGTGGCGGGACGTGGTCGAGTTGCTGAATGCGCGTCGTGGTTCCCGACTTCAGATTCTTGAAGACGAAGGCATTGCTGTCGTCGAGGTAGTAGACGCCATCGGAGGTCAGGGTCCAATAACCCCAGTAGCCTAGTCGGGGAGCGTCGAGTACTTTCTCTTCGGGACCGCCATTCGCAGGAATGCGCCATAGTCCGGCCAAATCGGTTTTGGTGTAGTACACCCAGCGACCATCAGGCGATTCGTTGGCGATGAAGCCTCCGCCTTGCGTTACTTGCTGCGGATCACCGCCATTGGGCGACACCTTCCAGATCTGCCACGCCCCGCTGCGGTTGGAACCGAAGTAGATCCACCGACCATCGGAAGACCAGCTCGGAACGATGTCGTTGGCATCGCCGGTGGTCAATGGCTTGGGCAACGAGCCTTCGGTGCTCATGTAGAAGATGTGGCTGTGGCCTTCAGGCCGACCGTCGAATGTGATGCGCGAACCATCGGGCGACCAGCTTGGACTGCCGGTGAGTGGACCATCGAAGCTTGTGAGCTTTACTGGCGATGTGCCATCCCCGCTGCAGACCCAGATTTCCTGAAAACCTGAGCGCCAGGACTGAAACGCGATGCGGCTGCCATCGGGAGAGTAGTGCGGCGAGGAATCCTGCAATGTACTTGAGAGCAGCGGAGTCAACTTGGCGACTCCGCTTTTCGCGCGAAGGTTCACGCGCATGATGCTCCAGTTGTATTTGCCCTGCGAGTAGGCAAGGCGATGGCCTTTGCGGTCGATGGCCGGACCGTTCGCATCTTCTCCGCCAACTTCGATGCGTTCGGGGGTCGCACCCTTCTGCACTCCGACTCTCCACAAGGCAGGACGTCCACCACGATCAGAGGAGAAGATGATGGAATCACCTTTCGCATCCCAGGCGAGGCTCTCGATGTCGCGATTGTCGAAGGTGATTCGGCGCACGTCCGCACCATCGCGATCCATTACGTAAATGTCACGGATGGCAGCTTCGATGGCACGTACGAATGCGATGTGTTTGCCATCTGGCGAAAACACCGGCTTGGTATCGCCGTCCCAGTGATCGGGAGGCGCGGAGATTCTTTGGGCCTGCTGTGACTCTAGCGACAGCACGTAGATTTCAGACGGAGAACTCGCCGACTTGCCATCAGGAAAGACGAGACGCTTGCCGTCAGGCGACCAGGAGAGCGAGCCCCGCTCCCACTCGATGGCTCCGACCGGCGTGTAAAGCTTGCGTTCGGCTCCGCCCAACGCGGGGATGAGGTATATCCCCTTGTCGCTGTTGGAATAACGCATGAAGGCGATGTAGCGTCCGTCGGGCGACCACGCGGGGCTGAACTCGGCAGCAGGACTGGTGGTGAGCCGAAGAGGAGTTTCGGCTCCAACAACCTTTACATATATGTCCAGATTGTCTCGGCCGCTCCCGTTCCAAACAAATGCGATTTGATTGCCGTCGGGGGAGAAAGCGGGCTGAGTCTGAGATCCGGGATATGAGGTAAAAGGAATCGTGCGCAGCACACTTGGAGTGTGCGGAGTCGCATGCGGGGCCAGAATCTGCCACCCCACGCCGCCGGCCAACACCGCTGCTGCAAGTACCCCCGCCCATATTCCGGCGGTGCGGTATTTCTTTAACAGAATGGAACCCGGAGTATTTTGCGCCTTAGGAGTCACTGTTCCTGGACCCGCTGCCGTTGAAGCAGATACGCCCGGACCGGTACTCACGGTGTCCGAAGTAGGAGCGGCTGTTCCATTACCTGAGGCGGCAGCCACGACAGCTTCACTGTTTGGAACAGGAGCTTGACTGGCCATGTCCACTGGAGCTATCAGGCGGTATCCAGCTTTGGGAATGGTTTGAATAAATCGGGGAGCGCGGGCGTCATCGGCAAAGGCACGGCGAATTTCGCTGATGCTGCGGGTGAGAACGTCGTCGCCGACAAAAGTGTCGGGCCAGACGGCGCTCATCAGCCGATCCTTGGACAGCACCTCATTGGAATGAGCCGCGAGATAGACCAGGACCTGCATGACCTTGGGTTCCAGATGGTGAATCTGGTCCCCACGCCGGATGCAGTTCAACTGAGGCTGAACTTCCCAGTCTGCGATGTGGAAATCGCCCTTCACGGCGGACCCTCTTTCCTGCTTTTGCTGTGCAGGCCATTATACCCGGATATTTGGCTCTGAAAACATAGTGTTAAGGAACCGCCAAAGGGACATCAGGAAACCATCAGCAAAGCTTTTGGCTCTTTCCAGAGACTTCGGACGGCACCTCATTTACGTTCATAACATGGGCATAGCCCTAAAGACATTTATGTCCGCTCAATGAGGACAGCTCCACAGGGGAATTTTGAAAATGAGAAGACGTAACTATCCTGCACTCGCTTTGGCGATACTCGCCCTGGCAGCCGTCCTGGGCTCCGTGGCATTTGCACAAAGAGGACTACCTGCCTCGCCGGAGGTGGAACAGCGGGCGCAGAAGATTCTGTCGCAGATGACCTTAGACGAGAAACTCGACTACATCGGGGGACTCAACGACTTTTACATCCGGGCCATCCCGCGCCTCGGGGTTCCGGAACTGAAGATGAGCGACGGCCCGCTGGGCCTGCGCAACGACGGCCATGCGAACGCGTATCCTTCGGGGATCGCCGTGGCTGCCACTTGGGATCCGGAGCTGGAAAAGCAGATTGGCGCGATGATGGGCAAGGACTCCAGAGCTAGAGGCGTTCACTTCCTGCTCGGACCGGGTATGAACATTTACCGTGCCCCAATGTGCGGAAGAAACTTCGAGTACTTCGGTGAAGACCCCTACCTCGCTTCACGGATGGCGGTTGCCGCCGTTCAAGGAATTCAGAGCCAGGGCGTGGTCGCCACGGCCAAGCACTACATGGGCAACAATCAGGAGTGGGAACGGTATAAGGTCAGCTCGGATATTGACGAGCGGACGATGCACGAGATCTACCTGCCCGCCTTCGAAGCTTCGGTGAAAGAAGCGCACGTTGGCGCCGTGATGGATTCCTACAACCTGGTGAATGGCCTGCACGCGACCGAGAACCCGTACCTGAACACAGAAGTTCTGCGCAAGCAATGGGGGTTCCAGGGAATCGTGATGAGCGACTGGAACGCCGTGACCGACGGAGTGGCGGCAGCGAACAGCGGCATGGATATAGAAATGCCTGGCGCCAAGTTCATGAATAAGCAGGTGCTGACGGAAGCTCTGGCCAATGGGAAAGTCACTCAGGCCACGATCGACGAGAAGGTGCTGCGAATTCTGCGGACGGCGCTGGCATTCGGCTTCTTTGAACGTGCACAGAAAGATACCTCGATTCCCCTCAACAACGTTGACGCCAAGCCTGTGATGCTGAAGGCGGCGGAAGAGTCTGTCGTGCTGCTGAAGAACGATGGCATCCTGCCCTTGCAGTTGAACAAGTACAAGACGATTGCCGTCATTGGACCGAACGCGAATCCGGCAGTGACGGGTGGCGGCGGTAGCTCACTGGTGACGCCGTTCAAAGCGGTGAGCCTGATCGATGGCGTGCGCGAGGTGATGGGCAAGCAGGTAAAGATCAGTTACGCATCCGGACTCGAGTTGACGGACGAGGTATTTGCGCAAACGCCCTTGACGGTCGATCCAGAGGGCAAGAAGCCGGGCGCGACGGGAACGTACTTCAACAACGCGCAACTGAAGGGCGAACCCACAGTTACGAGAATCGATTCGAAGATTGCCTTTGACTGGGGTGAGGGTAGTTATGCGCAGTCGCAGCCGGTGGATAACTTCTCTGCCCGGTGGATCACATACTTCACGCCGAAAACGAATGGAACCTACACGTTCCAGATTCAGGGCGACGACGGGTTCCGACTCTTCGTGGATGACAAGCTGGTGGTCGAGCAGTGGTTCTATCAGGGCGAGACGCTGAAGAAGAAGGATGTGCAACTCGAAGCCGGACACCACTACAAGATTCGGGTCGAATACTTCGAAGGCGATGGGTCGGCGAAGATTGGGTTCGGTATTGCTTCAAATGCCAAAGCCTCTCTGGAAAAGGCAGTTGCTACCGCAAAGGCGGCTGATGCGGTAATTCTGAGCGTTGGCTTTAACAGAACGAGTGAAGGTGAAGGCTCGGATCGTCCGTTTGAACTAAGCCCAGAGCAGCGGGAGCTGATCGAAAAAGTGATGGCGGTCAACAAGCACGTGATTGTCGTGGTGAACGCGGGCGGCAACGTGGATATGACGCCCTTCGTCGATAAGGCTTCGGCGATCCTGCACGGCTGGTATGCCGGACAGGAAAGCGGCACAGCAACGGCCGAGGTTATTGCCGGAAAAGTGAATCCCTCGGGCAAGTTGCCTGCGTCGTTTGAACGCCGCTGGGAAGACAATCCCGTACACGACAGCTATTACGACAAAGACCACAGCATGAAAGTCGCGTACAAGGAAGGCATCTTCCTCGGGTATCGCTATTACGACCGCTCGAAGACCAAGCCGCTGTTCCCCTTCGGGTATGGACTGTCGTACACAAGCTTCAAGTATGACGATCTGAAAGTGACGCCGATGGACAAGGATCGGGTGGCGGTGAGCTTCAGGCTGACGAACATTGGAAAGCGCGATGGAGCGGAAGTGGCGCAGATCTACGTGGGCGATGGACACGCAAAAGTCGAGCGTCCGGTGAAGGAGCTCAAAGGCTTCGCGCGAACCGAGCTGAAAGCTGGCGAAAGCAAGACGGTTAAGGTGGAACTGGATCGCCGAGCTTTCTCCTACTATGACGTGAACTCGAAGGCATGGACAGTGGCTCCGGGCAAGTTCGACATTCTGGTGGGAAGCTCAGCGGAAAAGATCGAGCTCAGAGGTGAAACGAATTTTGGCGAGTAAGCACGTGCTGGAAACAATCTCCTGATCCCTGCGGCTCATATCCGAAATGTATGAGTCACGGCCTGCAGAACATCGCAGGCCGTATTTTTTGGGGACGAAACCATGACCAAAAGCTACGTCAAAAGCGCTCCCGGTTGGGCGGGTAGGTGACCTGAGATAGCTTTTGAGGTTTAAGCGGTGGCCGGGATCCTTCGCCTTCGGCTCAGGATGACTTACAACAGCAAAAGGAAAAACAACTACCCCACTCAAGCGGAGCTTGAATGGGGCACCCGATTTATACACGGTAGCAAAAAGCAAAAGCCCCACATCTGCTAACTACGGCAGATGTGGGGGCGCCCTGGAGACTTCTTCTTGGTTAGTAAGGGGTGGGGCGAGCTTCGTAGTCGCGGATGAATTGCGATTTCTGCTCGGTGATGCCGATCTGGTCGAGACCGTTGAGCAGGCAGTGCTGGCGGAAGGAGTCTAACGGGAAGGTATGGCTCCAGCCGCTGCCGTCGGAAACGGTGAGGGTTTCGACGTTTACCGTCAGCTCGTACTTAGGGTTCGCGGAGGCGCGGGCGAAGAGCTCGGCCATGGCGCTTTCCGGAAGAGCGACAGTGAGCAGTCCGTTGTTGGCGGCGTTGGAATGGAAGATGTCGGCGAACGAGGGCGCGATGACGACGGCGATGCCAAAGTTGCTCAGTGCCCAAGCGGCGTGCTCGCGGGAGGAGCCGCAGCCGAAATTCTTTCCGGCCAGCAGGATCGAGCCACGCTTGTAGGGTTCCTGGTTGAGGATGAAATCGGGGCGCGGGCTCCCGTCTTGCTCATAACGCCAGTCATTGAACAGAAATGGGCCGTAGCCGGTGCGCTCGATGCGCTTTAGAAACTGCTTCGGGATGATTTGATCGGTGTCGATGTTCGCGCGGTCGAGTGGAATGACCTGTCCGCGATGGATGCGCATTGGCTGCATCTTGCTTACTCCTTGAAATCCCAGTCGCGAATGTCCGTGAAGTGTCCGGTGACGGCTGCGGCAGCGGCCATGGCAGGCGAGACGAGATGGGTGCGTCCGCCACGTCCTTGGCGGCCTTCGAAGTTGCGATTGCTGGTCGAGGCGCAACGCTGGCCGGGCTGCAGAATGTCGGGGTTCATGCCGAGGCACATGGAGCAACCGGGTTCCCGCCACTCGGCTCCGGCTTCGCGGAAGATGCGGTCGAGGCCTTCCTGCTCGGCGAGTTTTTTAACTTGCTCGGAGCCGGGGACGACCATCATGAGAACGTTGGGGTTGACCTTGTATCCTTTGATGACCTTGGCGGCGGCGCGAAGGTCGTCGAGGCGTCCGTTGGTGCAGGAGCCGACAAAAACGCGGTCGATGGGAAGAGCGGTGAGCGGCTGGCCAGGGTTGATTCCCATGTAATCGAGAGCGCGGGTGATGGCGGTCTTTTCGATCTCGCTCTTGCCGTCTTCGGGGCGAGGCGCGGTGCCGCCGACGGGGACCGACATTCCGGGCGAAGTGCCCCAGGTGACCCACGGTTGAAGAGTGGAGGCGTCGAAGTCGACGCCGCGATCGAATTTGGCTCCGGGGTCGCTGGGAAGGGTGCGCCAGTAGGCGACGGCTTTCTCCCAGCGGTCGCCCGTAGGTGCGTACTTGCGTCCTTTTATATATGCAAAGGTTGTTTCGTCGGGAGCGACCATTCCGGCGCGGGCTCCGCTCTCGATGCTCATGTTGCAGAGCGTCATGCGGCCTTCCATGGAGAGCGCGCGGATGGCTTCGCCAGCGTACTCGATGGCGTACCCGGTGCCGCCGTCGGTACCGATCTGGTGAATGATGCCGAGCGCGAGATCCTTGGCGGTGACGCCGGGAGGCAATGCGCCCTTAACATTCACAAGCATCGATTTAGGACGCTTCTGCTGGAGGGTTTGCGTGGCGAGCACGTGCTCAACTTCGCTGGTGCCGATGCCGAAAGCGAGAGCGCCGAAAGCTCCGTGAGTGCTGGTGTGGCTATCGCCGCAGACGATGGTCTTGCCGGGGAGCGTGAGTCCGAGTTCGGGGCCGATGACGTGAACAATTCCCTGCTCGGCTGACCCCACGTCGGCAAGAGTGACTCCGAAGTCGGCGCAATTCTTGCGCAGGGTGTTGATTTGCTGCGCGGCGATGGGATCGAGGATGTTAAAGCGCTCGTCCTTGGTTGTGGGGACGTTGTGATCCACGGTGCCGAAGGTGAGATCGGTGCGGCGGACTTTGCGTCCCGCGAGGCGAAGTCCCTCGAATGCCTGCGGAGAGGTGACTTCGTGCACGAGATGCAAGTCGATGTATAGAAGTGCGGGCTGCGGCTCTTCATGCCAGACGACGTGCGAGGCCCACAATTTGTCAAACAGGCTCTTAGGTGATGCAGCTTGCGTGCTCAACTCAGATTCCTTAAACAGCAAAATATGCCATGCGTGAATTCAGCGCTTCGACGGTCAGTTCGGCGATGCGCTTTCCAATCTCGGTGGTGCTGGCGGCGACGTTCCCCTTCACGACTGTGCGGCCTCCGGTGCTGGTGGCTGGAGCTTTCTCGGCGCGCGGCAGCAGGTCGGCAGTGCGCATGCCGGACTTCAGCACCTGTTCGATGGCGAGTTCCACGCAATCGGCTTCGGCATGCAGCTTGGCCGTATGGCGAAGAAGCATCGCAACCGACGCAATGGCTCCAATGGGGTTCGCGATTCCCTTGCCAGCGATGTCAGGGGCGGAGCCGTGGATGGGCTCGTAGAGATCGACCTTGCCTCCGATGCTGGCAGAAGGCAGCATACCAAGCGATCCGGCGATGACAGCGGTTTCGTCGGAGAGAATGTCGCCAAAGAGATTTTCGGTAAGCACAACGTCGTAGCGCGTCGGCGCAGTGATGACGTTCATGGCGAAGGAGTCAACCAGTGCGTGCTCAAGTGTGACTTCGGGGAATTCGGTAGCAACGCGGGTGACAACCTGACGCCAGAGACGCGAGGTCTCAAGTACGTTGGCCTTATCGACTGAGGTGACCTTTTTATTGCGGTTCTCGGCTAACTTGAAGGCAATGCGGGCAACGCGTTCGATTTCCTGTTCGCTGTAGCGCATGGTGTTGTATGCACTTTTGCTTGCAGTATCGAGCGCCCGAGGTTCGCCGAAATAAAGCCCGCCGAGCAGTTCGCGCACGATCATCAGGTTCGCGCCCTTGATGCGGTCGGCGCGAAGAGGCGAGCAGTCGGCAATGGATTCAATCGCCACGGCAGGACGTAGATTGGCGAAACAGCCTAGGTCCCGACGAAGCGCAAGAAGGCCAGCTTCCGGACGTCGATCGTTCGGAAGCGAATCAAACTGCGGCCCGCCTACTGCGCCAAGAAGGACAGCGTTGGCGGTTAGACAGCGCTCCCGAGTCTGCTCCGGAAAGGGCGAGCCGAACTCTACAGCGGCACCGCCTCCGATGGGAGCTTCCTCAAACTTGAACTCGTACCCACAGAAGTCGGACACAGCTCGGAGGACGCGTACAGCTTCGCTTGTGACCTCCGGTCCGACTCCATCCCCGGGAAGAACTGCAATATTCAGTTTCATTGTTGTTGTGCCGCCATTAGATCCCGGGATTGGTTCACCGGGCCACGATGGGTTAACACCATCGAGATTAAGTCCTGATCGTAAACCTTTTTCTTGCGATCGGCCAGATGAGTGAACCTTGTATAGAGCGAATCGAGCTCTGCAGGCGTGACCTCAAGGCCAAGTTCCTTAAATCGATGCATGAGCGCGTGACGTCCGGAATGCTTGCCCAGGACAAGGCGATCCGGTGGCATGCCCACGGACTCGGGCGTCATGATCTCGTAGCAAAGTGGATTGCTCAGTACGCCGTGCTGGTGGATTCCAGCTTCGTGGGCAAAAGCGTTGCGGCCCACGATGGCTTTATTGGGCTGCACGGCAAAGCCAAGCGTGCGTGAAAGCAATTGGCTCGCAGGGTAGAGCTGGGTTCGATCTATGCCTGAGTCAACACCGTGGACGTCTGAGCGGACGTGCAGGGCCATGACAATCTCTTCAAGGGCAGCGTTTCCGGCGCGCTCGCCGATGCCGTTGATGGTGCATTCGACTTGGCGCGCTCCGGCGGCCACGGCAGCAAGAGAGTTGGCAACACCCATACCGAGATCGTTGTGGCAGTGGCAGGAAATGATGTAGTTGCCCTGAACCGTCTCGCGAATCTTGCGGATAAGGCGACCGTATTCTTCTGGCATGGTGTAGCCGACCGTGTCGGGGATGTTCAGAGTTGTTGCGCCGGAATCCACCGCAGCCTGAAGGACTTCGCACATGAAGTCAGGATCGGAGCGGGTGGCGTCCTCGGGCGAGAACTCCACGTCTTCACAAAGCTCGCGGGCTTGAGCCACGCAATCGCGAGCGGTGCGCAGGGCGTCGGCACGCGACATCTTCAGTTTGTAAGTTAGGTGAATGTCGCTGGTGGCGAGAAATGTATGGATACGTGAACTGGCTGCGCCTTTCAGGGCTTCGGCTGCTACCTCGATGTCGTTACGACTGCAGCGGGCGAGGGCGGCGATGCGCGGGCCTTCGACTTCGCGGGAGATACGCTGAACGGCTTCGAAATCTCCACGGGAGGCAACCGGGAAGCCGCTCTCAATGATGTCCACCCCCAGGCGGGCAAGCTGATGAGCCACGGTGAGCTTTTCGTCCGTGTTCATGCTGCAGCCGGGAGACTGTTCTCCGTCTCTCAGTGTCGTGTCAAATATGAGAATTCGATCGGTCGGGGGAACTACGTCAGGATCCATATCTAACCTTCTGACACCGGAACGCCATTAGTCAAACTACTTTTCTTTTCGCCCCCATAAGGAGCTGTGATTTAATAAGCACAACTTATCTTGCATCCGGGATGCCTAATCATGGACCTGTATCAGTTGGAAGCCTTTGTAGCCGTTGCCCAGGAATGCAGTTTCTCGCGAGCAGCACTGCGTCTGCATAGAACGCAGTCGGCCGTGAGTCAAACTATAGGAAAACTTGAAGAGCAGATTGGCGAGAAGGTCTTCGAGCGCTCGTCGAGAGACGGCACACTGACCGCCGCAGGAAAAGTCCTGCTGGAATATGCCGAGGAGTTGCTGAACCTTAGAGAACGGGCGCGGGATGCAATCTCAGAGCTGAGAAGCTTGCACGAAGGCAAGCTGACGGTGGCTGCAAACGAGTTCACATCGTTGTGCCTGCTGCCAGCGCTGCACATCTTCCATCGAATGCACCCGACGATCAAGATTCAGGTACAACGCACGCTGGCTTCGGAGATCCCACGGCACGTGCTGATGCACCAGGTGGAGTTTGGCGTGCTCTCGTTCAAGCCCGAGGACGAACAACTCAGCTCGACGGTGTTCTATAGAGATGATCTGGTGTTTGTTGTGTATCCGGGGCACTCGCTGGCGCACGCGGACAAGGTGAGCATTCACGATTTGGGGGCGGAGTCGTTTGTGGCTCACAATGTGCCATCTCCGCTGAGGGTGAAAGTGATTGATGCTTTCAAGCGCACACGGACGACACTGCACATGGATGTGGAGCTTCCGACCCTGTCGAGCGTGAAGGAATTTGTGCGCATGGGCAACGGCGTGGCACTAGTTCCGAGAATGAGCGTCGAGGGCGAACTGCAACGCGGCGAACTGGTGGCGGTTTCGGTGAACGAATTGAGGCTGGAGCGCACGCTGCGTCTGGTGACTCGAAAGGGGGCAACGCTTTCGCATGCGGGCTTGGCATTCATGAATGTTTGTCGCACGATGGCGGCCGATCCGAAACACCGTTGCGTGTTTGAGCCAGAAAATTTGGACACACCAAAGCGCAGGACTAAGGCAAAGAGCGTGGCGAAGTAGACGTCGACGGTGGAAACCTGGAGTGCTGAACCTGTTAGCACGTATCGCGAAAACAACCATCCGCCCTAAAACTCGAAATTCTACGAGTTAGGGCAGGGCAACTGCCGAAGGAGTTACGAGATAGCCGCAGAAGGGCTATGTGCGATAGATTCTTTGGGTTACACGTCTAAGTACTCTTATGCCACACGAGAAAATAGAAGATCCACGAAGCGTTGAGCAACTCGTAGACTTACGGCGCCAGTTCATCGACGAATACTCGGCGACGATGGAACGTGCAAGCAAAAAGATCGAGCAAATGCGTAGCGAGATCCAACAGTTGATCGGTACGGCACCTAAGAACCGTGTTCACTACGTGATGACCGAACATTTGAGGGATCACGGAGAAGCCACATTTGATGAACTTCTGCACGCTGTCCGCCGAGATGGGCGAGTGACGCTTCCACAAAACGAAATCACCAACATCCAGCAAGCTCTCAGCCGATGCGTGAAGTACCAGAAATATCAATTCGATTCTAAGAAGAATGTCTATCAACCTGGGCCAAGATTTGAAGATGCATTGGACGAGCTAGAACGCGAGTGGCCCAAACGCTGGCGATCGCTACGCTCGTCTTCGGCGGGAAAGGCAAAATCAACAACCCCACCCT
Organism: Koromonas humicola; assembly: GCF_059726255.1. Lineage (NCBI taxonomy): Bacteria > Pseudomonadati > Acidobacteriota > Terriglobia > Terriglobales > Koromonadaceae > Koromonas > Koromonas humicola. The sequence goes on along the minus strand of NZ_AP040873.1, from coordinate 582,635 downwards.
AAACTCGAAAAGACGAGTTTAGGATGGGGCACCCTCGCGCGTTGGCATATGCCGTGCAATTCAGAGTGGCGGGTTTTAGATTTCCAACGGAAATCTCATAAATGGCCCAGGGAGCCTCGAGAGAGTGCACGAGAATTTGTCTGCCCCGGCGGATTTATCGACGAGCAGTTTAGGTGTTGCCTTAGGTCGCATCCTCGGGCGAGAGCAGTGTGCCGCGCTCATCAGGCCCTTGCTGGCCGCAGCAATGGAGCATCATCGTCAGGGCCAGGTCGTAGCGGCAGAAGCCATTTACCGGAAGATTTTGGAAATCGATGATAGTCACGCCGACTGTCTTCATCTGCTGGGAGTGATCGCCCATCAGCGCGGAAGGCATGCGGAAGCGGTTGAGCTCATCCGAAAGGCAATTGCCACATATTCTGCGGGGGCGTCGTACTATCTGAACCTTGGGAATGCACTCCGCGCGCTCAGAAAAACGGATGAGGCGATTGATGCTTATCGCCAATCGATCGCTCTGGATCCGGGGTCATTTGGGGCCTTGGTTAACCTCGGAAATGTCCTTCGAAGCAAGGGGAGGCACGCCGAAGCTATCGAGAGCTATCAGCGTTCTCTCGCAATCTGTGCGACGAACCCCGAAACATACAACAACCTCGGCAATGCCTACCAAGAGACGGATCAGGAGATCGAGGCCGAAGCCTGTTACCGTCACGCGTTGTCTCTGAATCCGCTGCACGCCACGTCTCACCATAATCTGGGCAATCTGATGTCGGATCGAGGCGATCTGGAAGTGGCGCTGCACGAGTTTGCTACTGCCCTGCGAATTGCTCCTGACTATCACGATTCGGAGTTCTCTATGGGACTTGCTGAATTGCGCATGGGCAAGTTTGCCAGCGGGTGGCAGAAGTACGAGAAGCGCTGGAATAGCGAAGCGCATGAAACTCCCAGCCGCAACTATCGGCAACCTTTGTGGACGGGCGAAAAGCTCGACGGGAAGCTGTTTCTGTGGGGCGAGCAAGGCGTGGGCGACGAAATCATGTTCGCCGGACTTATTCCAGAGGTGCTTCGCGGTGGAAACCGGTGCGTTGTGGAGTGCGATTCACGCTTGCGACCATTGTTCTCGCGATCTTTTGCGGGGGCGGAAATTGTTGCTAGGAACAGCTCGAGTGTGGTCTGCGATTTCGAGGCCCACCTGCCCACGGGCAGTCTTCCGCGCTTGTTTCGACCCACGGAGGAATCCTTCGCCAATACGACTTCGCCATATCTTTTTGCGGAGGCGGCCAAAAGAGCAAGCTTTCGGAGCAGGTACGCTGATGGTCGTCGGGTAATTGGGATTGCGTGGCAGACTCGGGGCAAGAAAACAGGACGCCGCCGCTCGGTGGCCCTACAAGTGTTGGCACCTCTGTTTGCGCATGAGGGGGTTCGCTGGATAAGCCTGCAATACGGAGATCATGCTGAGTTGGAAGCGCAGATAGAGCAGGCAGGAGCTCCGGTCTGCGTTGATCGCGAAGTCGATCAGCTACGCGACATGGATTTGTTTGCCGCGCAGGTGGCTGCGATGGATCTGGTCATCACGATTGACAACTCCACGGCTCACCTCGCAGGAGCGCTGGGAATTCCTGTGTGGCTTTTGTTGCCCAGCTCGGCGGACTGGCGCTGGTTGCTCGATCGCGATGACAGCCCGTGGTATCCCACGATGAAACTCTTCCGCCAGCGTCAGCCCAATGACTGGCAATCTGTAATAGCACGCCTCAGCAGCCTTCTCTAAGCGGTGACTGGGCTCACGTGCCTAGCGGCTCAACTCCAGGCGTAAGGTTTGCAAATTGGTGCACAAATTAAAGGTTCTTGGCCCTGCTACTTGATTCCTGCGGCCCTGTTGGAGCATCCAAACCTTAACCGGATTCAACTCGGTTCTGAGGTTAGGCATGAGCAAAGACATTGAAGCGCGCGGATATACGAAGCCTGATGTACTGGTCTCCACTGAATGGGTCGAGCAACATCTGAAAGATCCCAATATTCGTCTGGCTGAATCGAACGAAGATCCGCTTCTGTATGCTTCCGACCATATACCGGGTGCGGTGGAAATCGACTGGACACGCGACCTGAATGACCCGGTGCGCCGCGACTACCTGGGCCGCCCTGCATTCGAAAAACTGATGCGCCGCATGGGCGCGACTCGCGATACGACGATCGTGCTGTATGGCGACAAGAACAACTGGTGGGCGACATACGCGTTTTGGGTTCTGCAACTGTTTGGTCATACGAACGCGAAGGTTATGGACGGTGGGCGGTTGAAATGGATCAAGGAAGGCCGTCCGGTGACGCGTGAGATTCCGAAGTATGCGGGCAGCAACTACACGGCTCAGGAGCGCGATGACAAAAAGATCAGGGCTTTCCGCGATGAGACGTTGGAACACTTGAAGAAGCATTTGCCGATGGTGGATGTGCGCAGCCCGGAGGAATTCCGCGGAGAACGGCTGCATATGCCGGAGTATCCGAACGAAGGCGCGTTACGCGGAGGACATATCCCGGGAGCGCTGAACATTCCGTGGGGCCGCGCAGTAAACACTGAGGATGGCACGTTTAAGGACGCAACGGAACTGCGCAAGCTCTACGTAGAAGACAACAAGTTGCGACCGGATGACGACGTGATCGCGTATTGCCGCATCGGCGAACGTAGCAGCCATACGTGGTTTGTGTTGAGCTATCTGCTCGGATTCAATAAAGTGCGGAACTACGATGGAAGCTGGACGGAGTGGGGCAACCTGGTGGGTGTTCCGGTAGAAAATCCCAGTGCCGAGGCGAGGGATGAAGCTGCGGCCTGACAAACTGGAAAGATTGGTTTCAACTCTTGAAAGCCTCGACCGGCAAGATCGCATTCAGATGCTGATCGACATAGCTGGGCAATTTAAACCTGTGCCACCCAACGTTGCGCAGAGGCCGTTCCCTGCGGAAAACCGCGTGCCGGGCTGCGAGTCGGAAGCATATGTGTGGGCCGAGTCGGGAACGACGGCCGACACGATAAAGTTCGACTTCGCCGTGGAGAACCCGCAGGGGATTTCGGCGATGGCACTGGCAGCGATTCTCGGCGAAACGTTGAACGGCGCGCAGTTGGAAGAGATAGCGACCGTCCCGGCCGATGTGATCTACAGGATCTTTGGGCGAGAGCTCTCGATGGGCAAGTCGCTCGGACTGATGGGCATGGTGAACATGGTAAGGGTGGCCGCACTGAAGCAGATTCAGAGTACAGCAGCAAAGTAACACGCAATCCAAGTCGCAGAGTCGAATGCGGGGTTGTGCCGAATCATGTGGTTCGGTGCAACCCCGTTGTTCTTTGTCGCCACTGTGATTAGTGCGCCGCTAATTCAGGAGAATGACGATGAAGCGAACCCTTCTACTCTGCTCACTTCTGCTGCTTTCAGCCATGTGGGCATTTGCTCAGGACCAAAACCAGCCTAACGCCTCGACCAGCTCACAAAGCTCAACCACCACAACGACGACGAGAACCGAAAACACAAGCTCTGACCTGAAGACAGTTCAGGGATGCCTCTCTGGATCTGAGGGAAACTATACGCTTACAGACCGCTCAGGCACCGTGCATTTGACGGGGGATACAGCGGGTCTGCAGGCTCACGTGGGACATACGATCCAAGTAACGGGGACGCTTGCCTCGGGCTCGAGTGCCGCGAGCGGAACTTCCTCAGGACAGGCGGGGTCGATGAGTTCTTCTGCGGGGTCGCAGCCATCGTTCGCGGTGTCGAGCTTTAAGCATGTGGCAGCGGGGTGCAGTAACGCTCAGTAGTCATGCGAAGCAACGCACGAGGTGGTAGGAACTGTGAACGGCGGTTGATATTTGAGCTGTGCGGGCATCCTTCACTTCGTTCAGGATGACACCTCAGGAGCAAAGACAAACGCAAGAACAACTGCAAAAGCAAGAGCAAACTGTAAGAGCAAGCAACTACAAGAGCAAGAGCAACTACCCCACCTTAAACTCGAAAGGAACGAGTTGAAGGTGGGGCACCCAAAGTTCGCGCGATGCTATCGGGGGCGATTGACGATAGGGAGCGAAGGCGGCGGAGAGTAGTCGAGATCGAATCCGAGCTGAAGCTTGGCAGCGTCGGACATGCGGCTCGGATCCCATGGAGGATCGAACACAACTTCCACTTTTACTTCCTTGGCTCCGTGTAAAGCTGAGACTTTGCGTTCGACATCGGCCTTAAGAACATCGGCCATTCCACAACCGGGAGCAGTGAGCGTCATCTTGATGTCAACGCGATTTTGATTATCGCCAAGCGGCGTGATGTCGCAAGCGTAGATGAGTCCGAGGTCGGCGACATTGACCGGAATCTCAGGATCGAAGATGGTGCGGAGAGTGTCCCAGACAGCTTTTTCGCTGAACTCGACCTGCGCATCTTGCGTGCGCTGCTGCGGTGTGATGCCGAGGGCGTCCGCGTCCTCGCCATCGACACGAAATAGCTGACCGTATCCGGCTTCTATGGTGTAGCTGTCGCCGAGCGACTGCGTGAGGCGAACGAGCATTCCAGAAGGAAGCACGCGACGCGCGCCACTGGGGATTTCCAGTGCCTCGGTGTCGCGTGCGAGTTTGATATTTTCTGTGGACATAGAACTACTTCACGAGAACCGGCTTGGCGCGGTTGGTCATGTCCTCCACGTACTTGTTAACAAGTCTCTCAACGTGTTCGCGCGCGGGGCCTTCCTTCATGCGATCGAGGCATTCACCGGCAAAGGCCAGCAGGAGCAGGTTGCGCGCCGTGGTTTCGGCAACGCCGCGTGAACGAAGGTAGAAGAGCGCTTCTTCGTCGATCTGTCCGATGGTGGCGCCGTGCGTACACTTGACGTCGTCGGCGTAGATTTCAAGCTGAGGCTTGGTGTCGATCTGCGCATCATCAGAAAGCAGAAGGTTGCGATTGGTCTGCTTGGCGTCGGTCTTCTGAGCATCCTTGTGCACGATGATGCGTCCGTGAAATACGCCGTGGGCGCGGTCATCGAGAATGCCGTTGTAGAACTGGCGGCTGGCACAGTGCGGCTTGTCGTGCTCGACGAGCATGTAGTTGTCGAGATGCTGCGTAGCGGTTCCGAGGAACAGGCCGTTGATGAGGCACTCTCCGCCTTCACCGGCAAGCACAGGATGCACGTTGTTGCGCACAAGCGCGCCACCGAGCAGAACGGAGTGGGAATCCACGTTGGCGCTGCGGGCCTGCTGCAAGCGAAGGGTCGAGATGTTGTAAGTGCCGGCCTGCTCGCGCTCGATGCGATAGTGCGAAAGCACGGCGTTGTCTTCGGCGACGACCTCGGTGACGGAGTTGCAGAATGCGGTGCCATTGCCGATGGAGACGTACTCCTCGACGATGGTGGCTTGGCTGTCTTCGTCGATAAGAACGAGGTTGCGCGGATGATTCATCACTCCCGGCGTTTGGCGGGTGGAGACGAAGAGCAATGCAATAGGCGCTTCGACCACGACGCCGCGGGCAATGTGAACATAAGCTCCATCGGCTCCGAACGCGGTGTTGAGGGCGGAGAAGCTGTCGCGCTCCTGATTGAGATATTGGCCGAGGTGCTGCTCAACAAGGGCCTTTTCCTTGCGGTGCAACGCACTCGCAAGGCCGAGGACCGTAACGCCGCGAATGGACTCGCTAATTAGAGATAGTTCGGGGGCAAAATATCCATCGACGAAAACGAGCTGGCATCCGGCGCCGGGGACTCGGTAGGAGTGCGGAGAGAAATTGACTTCCGCACCAGCGTGAGGAGCAGCGAGAATGAACTCTGAGTTGGAGACTGGCGACACGTCGGTGAAACGCCAGTCCTCATCATGCGTGGTCGGAAACCCTTTTTCGCAGAATCGGGCGAAGGCCTCGCGGCGAAGTTGGCGCAGCCACGACTGGTCGTGGCTGGCGGCGCGGTTTTCAAACTCGCTGAATGCAGCCAGATATCTCTGTGGCGTTTGTAGTGCTGTGCTCAAGTCGATCCTTTCTACAGCGGTTCAGCTTTTTGCTCTCTATTTGCTCTCCCACCTTAGCCGCGCTCAAACCGCGCGCCGAAGGTGGGGCACCCGCGTTGGCTTTCTCCCACCGTTGCAACGCAAAACGCGCGTCGAAGGTGGGCACCCGAAACCGCTCTAGGCGGCGGAGTGGCTGGGTTCGATGGAGCCATAGCCGGTCTCTTCAAGTTCAAGCGCGAGTTCCTTACCACCGGAGCGAACGATGCGTCCATCCATGAGGACGTGAACGAAGTCGGGGACGATGTAGTTGAGCAGGCGCTGGTAGTGAGTGACGACGATCATGGAACGCTCGCCACCACGCATTGCATTTACACCCTTAGCGACAATGCGCAGGGCGTCGATGTCGAGTCCGGAGTCGGTCTCGTCGAGGATTGCGAGGCGGGGTTCGAGAACAGCCATTTGGAGAATTTCGTTGCGCTTCTTTTCGCCGCCGGAGAAGCCTTCGTTGACAGAACGATTCATGAGGCGATCGTCCATCTCAAGCAGAGCGAGCTTTTCGCGAAACATGGGAATGAATTCCATGGCAGACATTTCCTGCTGGCCGCGAGCTTTGCGCACGGCGTTGACGGCAGAGCGCAGGAAATATGCGTTGCTGATGCCGGGAATTTCGACGGGATACTGGAAGGCCATGAAGACGCCTTCCCATGCAGCTTCCTCGGGTTTCATGGCGAGCAGGTCCTTGCCGTTGAGCAGAACTTCGCCAGAGGTGACCTCGTAGGCATCACGGCGCGAGAGCACCTGAGCAAGAGTGCTCTTTCCGGAGCCGTTGGGGCCCATGATGGAGTGCACTTCGCCAGGGTTGATCGTTAGATTGATACCCTTCAATATTTCGTGATTGTCGACGCTGACGTGCAGGTCCTTAATTTCGAGCAGTGGTGTCATTTCTTGTCTTTCTCTCCTGCCTCAGTGAGGCGGTAGGGCTGCGATGACTGCGCTGTCGCCCACGTTAGCCAAAAGAGGGCGAACGTGGGGCACCCGAGGGTTCCGCGATGAACGTACATCCCAGAGTTGGAACAACTCCAACTCTGGGCCACCAACTAGCCGACGCTGCCTTCGAGGCTCACGCTGAGCAGCTTTTGGGCTTCGACGGCGAACTCCATCGGAAGCTCCTTAAATACGCGCTTGCAGAATCCATTCACAATCATCGATATAGCATCTTCGGCGCTGAGGCCACGCTGACGCAGGTAGAACATCTGGTCTTCGCCAATCTTCGAGGTTGAAGCTTCGTGCTCCATGCGAGCCGAGGAGTTGCGTACCTCAATGTAGGGGAAGGTGTGCGCCCCGCACTTGTCTCCGATAAGCAGCGAGTCGCACTGCGTGTAGTTGCGCGCGCCTTCGGCACCTTTCATGATCTTCACCTGACCGCGATAGGTGTTCTGTCCGAAGCCGGCGGAAATGCCCTTCGTGACGATGGTGCTTTTCGTGTTCTTGCCAATGTGAATCATCTTGGTGCCGGTGTCGGCCTGCTGATGATTGTTGGTCAAGGCGACGGAATAGAACTCGCCTACGGAGTTGTCGCCGCGCAGAATGCAGCTCGGATATTTCCAGGTGATCGCGGAGCCGGTCTCCACCTGCGTCCAAGAAATTTTGGAATTCACGCCCTGGCACTTGCCGCGCTTGGTGACGAAATTGTAGATACCGCCACGGCCTTCCTTGTCGCCGGGATACCAGTTCTGCACGGTTGAATACTTGATTTGCGCATTGTCAAGCGCTACGAGTTCGACAACGGCGGCATGCAATTGGTTCTCATCGCGGATGGGCGCGGTGCAGCCTTCGAGATAGCTGACGTATGCGTCGTCATCGGCAACGATCAGCGTTCGCTCAAACTGTCCGGTTTCGGCGGCGTTGATGCGGAAATAAGTTGAGAGCTCCATGGGGCAATGGACGCCCTTGGGAATGTAGACGAACGACCCATCGGAGAAGACCGCCGCGTTGAGAGCAGCGAAGAAGTTATCGGTGTATGGAACAACCGAGCCCAGATATTTCTTCACCAGCTCGGGATGCTGCTGTACGGCTTCGGAGAAGGAGCAGAAAATGACTCCGGCTTCGCGCAGCTTTTCCTTGAAGGTGGTCACGACGGAGACGCTGTCGAACACCGCATCCACTGCGACGTTGGCCATCCGCTTCTGTTCTTCGAGTGGAATGCCGAGCTTCTGGTAAGTGCGCAGAAGTTCGGGATCGAGCTGGTTCAGGCTCTCGAGCTGCGGCTTCTTTTTGGGTGCCGAATAGTAGACGATGCTCTGGTAGTCGATCGGGTCGTACTTGATGTTGGCCCACTTGGGCTCCGCCTCTGCTTCTTCGAGCGACGCCCAGTAGCGGTAGGCTTTGAGACGCCACTCAAGCATGAATTCAGGCTCATTTTTCTTAGCCGAAATGAGGCGAACAGTGTCCTCGTTGATGCCTTTGGGAACGCTCTCGGACTCGACGTCGGAGACAAAACCCCACTTGTACTCCCGCTGCGCCAGATCCCGAATCGTGTCAACGCTAGTAGTTGAACTCATAATCCTCTTGTCGTTTGCTGCTGCCGCTGTTCTGCGGTAGTTGCCCGCGCCGATTCCTTGCGGGTGAACGGTGGTTGAAAGCCTTAAGCTGCAGCGAGTTCGGAAGACCAAGGGCGGAATCCGAGCTTGGCTGGATTGCCAAAGCACACGACCTCAACTGCCCCACAGTCTCCGGCTGCGGGTGAACTACACACGTCCGCGATAACCGGCTGCACGGTTCTTTAGATGCTCGGACTGCTGACTTGGAATCAGAGAGGTACGGTCGAGGAGGCAACAGCCAGGAGTCGAACTCCAGATTGGAGATTCGGCGTGCCTGTCATCTTGCGACGCGGAATAGGCATCTCGGTCATTTCGTAAGAACCAAGGGGAGACCATGAAACGCTTTGCATGGGCGGCGGTTGTGCTCGCGATATTGCTGGGGAGCTGCGGAACTGGGAGCTCTAATAGGAGTTCCAACAGCGTGAGCGGCAACTGGACAGCTACGCTGACGGGCAACAAGAATTCGCCTTCATTTGCCTTCACGCTATCGATGTTCCAGAACAGCGACAACTCGGTTTCGGTAACGAACCTGAACTTTACGACGGACTCGCCGTGCTTCCCTCCGGGAACAACGACAGCGAGTGGCGGATTCACCCTGAGCGGGACTTTCAGCGGGGTAACAAGCGGGAATCTGGCGCTGCTAGTGAAGTCGAGTTCCAGCACAAACAGCGTGCTCAACATGACCGGCACCGTCAACAACAACACGGTGACAGGCTCGTGGACGCTGACAGGAACTGCTTCCGGGTGCGCTGGCTCGGGCAACTTCACGATGCAGCGGTGAGGACAGTTATCCACAAGAAGGGCATTGAATTCGTTGCCCACTGGCTCTTTACGAGACAGGGAAGCTGCCGTTACTATAGTTAAGAAGACGCCGACGTAGCTCAGCTGGTAGAGCAGTCGATTCGTAATCGACAGGTCATCGGTTCAAGTCCGATCGTCGGCTCCAGAAATCCTTTGTACAAAGCAAGTTGCCCACCGTCTCCGGTGGGCTTTGTTGTTCTACGGGAATTTGGGGCTTGGAGGATGGCGAGCATGCCCCAAGCCGGGCCTTAGAGCGACAACTTCTCCCAATCCGCATCTGAGGCGTCGCGAGCAATGGCGAGTCCGCCATCGGAGCCTGCAAAAACCGGATCTTGGACTAGGGAAATCTTCGCTTTGCCGAGTTCCGAGAGGGCGTTCTTCAGCGCCTCAGAAAGACCGTCGATCAACGAGGTTCCACCGGCGAGGGTGATGTTGTCGAGCACGCGCTGCTGATATTCGGGCTCGACTCGCGAGAGCAGCTCGCGAACGGTTTCGGCGATGGGAGCGACGATCGATTCGCAGGCAGCGCGCATGTCGTCGGTGATGTCGATCTCAACGGGCTTGCCTTCGGCTGAGGTCGTTACAAGGACACGGCGCTTGGGCTCACCAACAAAGCTGAACTTCTCCTTCCAGGAGCGCACGCTGTGGATGGAAAACTGCGCTTGAGGGTGATGTTCCTGCAATGCCTTGAACAGCCTCTGGTCGATGGAGTCTCCCGCGTTGGGAAGGGTGCGCTGATCGTCTTCGGTCGGATAGCGGCCCTGCATGACACAGATGTCCGCAGTGCCGGCACCTATGTCGATGACCATGGCATGCATGAGAGCTTCGGTGCCGTAGGCGACGGCGAAGGGTTCGGAGACCAGCATGACAGTATCGGCGATGCCGTCCATTGCGGCGCGAATGCGCAAGCGGCTCGCCTGCATGGCTTCCGCCGGGACGCCAACGACGGCACGCAGTTTGTAGGTGGTGCCGTTGTCTTTTGCTCCAAGCAGGGAGACCAGGTGGCGCAAGAGTTCACGGACAGCGTTTGCATCGCGTTCCGATACGTCTTTGATGACGCCGTTCTCAAGCGGACGGCGTAGGTCGAGCATGGAACGCTTTTCGAGCGCCTCGCGGCCGATGAGGACTTCCTTCTTCATTACTTTTCGGGCGACCATGTCTAGGGGCCAGCCGACATAGCTGTCCACGACATGGCGCTCGCCGTTGGAGGCCGAAATGGAACTTCGTGAAGTTCCCAAATCAATTCCTACACAAATCGTCTCTTCATGTTGTGCCATTAGGGGTACCGCCTCGCTTTCCGGAGTTGTTAAGGGTGTTTGCATAACCGGTGATTGCCTTGAAAAGTGCAGTTGCTATTTTTTCCTTGTATTGCTCGTCTTTCAGGAGTTTGTCGTCTTCATCGTTGGACAGAGATGAAACCTCGGCCAAGATGGCCGGCATCTGCGTCCCTACTAGGACGGCGAATGGGGCCATCTTGACTCCACGGTCGTCCAGCTTGGGATTGAGTGCCTTCAGGGACTTGTAAAGCTCGGCGTCAACACTTTTGGCGAGCGCCTGAGATTCGTTGCGACGCACATCCAAATAGACTTTTTCGAGAAGCTGGCGGTATTCGGATAAGGTGTATCCCGAGTCGCGGTTCTCTACTCCAGCGAGTTGCAGAACGTGCGGATCCTTGCTGGGGCCGACGTAGTAGGTCTCAAGTGGGTGAATCGAACGCGGTTGCATCCAGTTGATATGGATGGAAACAAAGAGATCGGCCTTGCGGGAGTTGGCGTATGTCACCCGATCGGCCAACGTGACCGTTTGGTCGTTCTCCCGGGTCAGAAGGACCTCGTAGGATGACTGCTTCATGAGCTGACGCAGGCGAAGCGCGATATCCAACGTGACATTTTTCTCAGCCAAGCCCGTTCTGGACATCGCTCCGGGTTGGTCTCCGCCATGGCCGGGGTCGATGACGATGCGCTTGACGGCAAGCGGGAGGACAGAGAGGGTCACATCGGCAGGCGGCGTCTGAGGTATGGACGGCTCGGGAATTGGCGGCTCAGCAGTTTGCGGGGCAACGACACGAAGGTTGGTGGTGAGTGGGACCTTTGCCGCAGCTGCGCTTACGGGATGGCTCGGCAATACCTTGCTCCTGAGAACGAGGAAAGAGGAAACGGCGAGCACGGCAGTGACCGTAATGGGTGGCGCCCAGCGAAGAAGTTGCCAGCGCAGGCGCTTGCGTCGCAGCTTGGCTGCCGGATTTTCGAGGTTGGTCTGGATCACCTCGCGGATCATCCGGTGCTTAACGTTTTCTTTGCTTCTCATGAACGTCAACTCTGCGCTGCGATACCTCAAATCGCGATCCAGAACGCCGAAATCTGCGGCCGAGTACAGAGCAATACCAAGAGAGGGGGTCCTCAGGAATTGGGCAGTTTGCCGAAATCACTCGCGACTACGTCACACTAATGAGTTTCCGGGTACAAACGTAGCGGTGGAATGACTTAGGAGAACTGCGAATTCGCCTCAGCGGAAGAGCCAGCCGGACCTCGCGCCTCCAGACGCACCATCTGAGGAGGAACTGCAACGCCACAAGATCGTGTGGATCTGAGTGTGAATTAGGGCAGGGCTCGCTCTCAGAAATGTCTTCATTCTGGTGCAATTCCTTCACCTTCAACAATTTCCCTTGCATTCAAATGTCGTGCTGGCCATAATGGCTACGAACGGCGAGCTAACGTGACCCATTTCGAACGAACGGATCTACTTAGGATTCTTCGAATCACGGCGCGGCAACTCAGCGGGTGGCAGCGAGCCGGCTTGGTTGCTGAAGGCGACCGTTTCTCGTTTTTTGACCTCCTACAAATAAAAAAGGTTCGCGACCTGAGGGCTAAACGCGTAAAGAGCGCGACGATACTGGCTTCCCTACAGGCAATGCAGGCGCGTGTCTCGGGAATGGAGAATCCATTTTTGGAGGCTGGGTCGTTCTCGATTGGCTCGCGGGTGGCTTTCCGGACCGAAGGCAAGACGCTGGATCCGATCAATGGCCAGTTCATCATGGACTTCGGTGACTCGGGGCAGGTTCTGGAAGCTACGGCAACTCCTGCGCGCCAGGAACCGCCGCAAGGCCAGACGCTGGCAGAGCTCTTCGCCCGAGGAGTGGCGCTGGAAGAAGATCCGGCGACCGCGGACGAGGCGATCGAGTACTACAAGAGGGTCCTGCAACTCGACCCGAAGTACGCTGCTGCGCACATTAACCTGGGTACGATTTACTACAACCACTCGGAATATGCGCTGGCTGAGGCTCACTACAGGCGGGCTATCGAGAGCGATCCGAAGTATGCGCTGGCGTACTTCAATCTTGGCAACGTGCTGGACGAGACCCAGCGTATGGCCGAGGCGATTCTGGCGTACAAGACCGCAGTCCAACTGGCTCCGACGTATGCCGACGCGCACTACAATCTGGCGCTGGCCTATGAGCGCTCGGGGCAGCCTCGGCGGTCAATCAAGCACTGGCGAGCCTATCTGAATCTGGACATGCAAGGGCCGTGGGCAGTGCACGCTCGCGCGCAGTACAAGAAACTTCTGGAAGCAGAAAAGCTGAAGATCGTTTATCGGCGAGCGTAGGGCTTTGAGTTCGTAAGCATGTTGCTCGGGGGCAGACAGGCCCAGAGTCGGAGACCAACTCTGGACACCTATCGAGGTTTCGATTGACTCGGCGCAAGCAAGTTGAGCTCGCAGTGGCGACTGGCATTGCATTGGCATTCTGGTTCTCCGGAATGCATTCGAAAGCAACCGCTGAGCTCGCCCACACTGAAGCCGGGATGTTTCGCCTCATGCCAGGCATCGTATTTGGCCTTCTTATCGGATTCTTCTTCGACAACGAACTCATAACATTTGTTGTTACGATCGCCGTGAACGTGTGGTTCTACTACTTCGTACTGCAGAGCATTAGCTGGATCTGGAGGAAGATGACGAAGGCTAAGATCTAAGAATCGCTCCATTTAGAGTCACCTGGGGTGACACGAACAAATTCATTCCCTTCCCGCAAGTTGCGCGACCTGCTAGAAACTGACTACAATCGCCCGTTCCTCATCTCCCTCATGCGAGGACTCTCTTCCAATGACAACAGCTACAGGGCGTGAAAAAGGGCCACAACCGTTGCTTGTACTCTCCGAAGACGAGCAGCTTTTCCGTGACAACATTCGGCGATTTGCCGAAGAGTCCGTGCGTCCTCTCGTGAGCGAGATGGATGAGCGCGGAGTAATGGACCATTCGCTGGTCGAGCAATTCCATCAGCTTGGACTAATGGGCATCGAGATTCCCGAAGAGTATGGCGGCGGAGCGGGAACGTTCTTCGAGGCCATTCTCGCAGTCGAAGAACTGTCGAGGGTTGATCCTTCGGTGGGCGTGCTGGTGGACGTGCAGAACACGTTGGTGAACAACGCCCTGCTGCGCTGGTGCAATGAGGCTCAGAAGAAGAAGTACCTTCCGAAGATGGTGAACGAGTGGGTGGGGTCCTATGCGTTGAGCGAGGCGGGCAGCGGCTCAGATGCATTTGCGTTGCAGACTCGCGCGGAAGACAAGGGCGACCACTGGCTGCTGAATGGTCAGAAGTTGTGGATCACGAATGGCAAGGAATCGAATCTGTTCATCATCATCGCGACGGTCGATCCTTCGGCCGGATACAAAGGGATCACGGCGTTCATCGTCGAGAAGGACTTCCCCGGCTTTGCGGTGGGCAAGAAGGAAAACAAGCTCGGCATTCGCGCTTCGAGCACGACGGAGCTGATCATGACCGACTGCCGCGTGCCGAAAGAGAATCTGCTGGGCGAAGTGGGCAAGGGTTATAAGGTGGCGATTGAGACACTGAACGAAGGACGAATTGGAATTGGCGCGCAGATGCTCGGTCTGGCTCAAGGCGCGTGGGAAGCAGCGGCGAAGTATGCGAAAGAGCGCAAGCAGTTTGGACAATCGCTCGCGAGCTTCCAAGGGATTCAGTTCCAGTTAGCGCAGATGGCGACCGAGATCACGGCAGTCAGGTTGATGGTCTATAACTGCGCGCGGATGAAGGATGCTGGAGTTCCGTTCCTGAAAGAAGCCGCGATGACGAAGTTGTATGCATCGCAGGTGGCGGAGCGTGTGGCTTCACAAGCGGTGGAAGTTTTCGGCGGAGTGGGATTTACGAAGGAGTATCCGGCTGAGAAGTTCTTCCGCGATTCGAAGATTGGCAGCATCTACGAAGGCACATCGAATATGCAGTTGATGACCATCGCAAAGCTGGCGATGGACGCGAGATAGAGTCGAGTCGCTGGAGCCGAGGCGCCGGGTGTAACCTAAAATGTTGAGGTTTCATGCAAGCATTTGAAGGTTCCGACGAATTCTCCAGCGACGAAACTGCCGACGCAGTAGTGGCTGCCGGCGAGTCTACGACAGCTAGTCCCTCGCTGGGCACGGCTACAGAACAAAGCGATACACGCGCGGTAATTGCCGTCACGCTGGCGGGAATTGCCGCGTTTTTTAACCTCTACGCGACTCAGCCAATCCTGCCGTTACTGGAAGCACTATTTAACGCTTCGAAAACGCAAGTGGGACGGACGGTTTCGGCAGCAACGCTGGGAGTGGCGCTGAGCGCACCTTTCTGCGGAGCATTGGCCGAGCGCGCAGGACGCAGGAAGGTGATCGTCATCTCGATTTTCCTGCTTGCGATACCTACGATCATGGCGGCAACGGCGGGAAGCTTGTCCGTGCTGGTCTTCTGGCGATTTCTGCAAGGCGCGCTGATGCCGGGTGTGTTCGGTGTAACGATTGCCTACATTGGCGAGGAATGGCCACGACATCGCATTGCGCAGGTGACGTCGATTTATGTGAGTGGCACTGTAGCAGGCGGCTTCTTTGGACGAATTCTGACGGGCGTGGCGGCAACTCATCAACTCATTCCATTTATGGCTCCAAGCTGGCGAAATGGGTTCGCGATCATTGGGACATTTGACCTTATATTCGGAATCCTGCTGTGGCGATGGCTGCCAAAGGATACTCCGCTGGCGCAGACAGTGAAAACGGACCTGTCGACGTTCACGCGGCATCTGCGGAATCCGCAGTTGATGGCGACCTACGCTGTGGGATTCAATGTGCTGTTTACTTTGGTCGCGACCTTCACTTACATCACGTTCTATTTGGCAGCACCGCCATTTGGACTGACTCCAGCAGCTTTGAGCGCGCTGTTCATGGTGTACCTGGTAGGACTGCTGGTGACGCCATTCGGAGGCGTGTGGATTAGTAGAGTCGGTTCGCGTGCGGCTCTGATATTTTCGGTATTGGCGGGAGTTTGCGGCGTGCTGCTGACGCTGGTGCCGCATATGCTGGTGATTCTGTTGGGTCTGGTGATGCTGTCGTCGGGCGTGTTCATTTGCCAATCGGCTTCGACCAGCTATATTCAGCGCGAGGCGAAGTCGGGCGGTCGCGCCTCGGCATCGGGTCTCTACGTGATGTTCTATTACATCGGCGGTTCGGTGGCTGGAGTGCTGCCGGGAATGCTGTGGCGCTATGGGCAATGGAAGGCTTGCGTAGCGCTGATCGTGCTGGTGCAGTTGATCACCGTTGCAATTGCGGGAACGATTTGGAAAGGCAAAGAAGCAGCATAGTCCCATGAAGAAACTCGTCCTTGCAGTCATCGTTCTTCTTTTGTCGGCAACGGCGTGGGCACAGGACCTGACGGTTGCGGCAGCGTCGGACTTGTCCTCCGTGTTTCCTGAGATCGCTTCTCGATTTGAAAAACAGACTGGCAAGCGGGTGAGGGTGAACTATGGCTCGTCGGGACAATACATGCTGCAGATTGAGAACGGCGCGCCAATGGATGTCTTCTTCTCCGCAGATGTGCAGTTTCCGCAGCGATTGCAGGCGCAGAGATTGACGGTACCGAATTCGATCTACAAGTACGCGATCGGGAGGCTGGTGCTGTATGTGCCGAATCACTCTCCGCTGAATTTGCAACAAGGCACACGGGCGCTGCTGGCTCCGCAGATTGCAAGGATCGCGGTGGCTAATCCGCAGCATGCTCCTTATGGGCGCGCCGCGGCTGAGGCTCTGAAACGCGAAGGACTGTACGACCAACTGCGAGGCAAGTTTGTGGTGGGCGAGAACATTTCGCAGACGGCGCAGTTTGTGCAATCGGGAAATGCCGATGCAGGACTGATCGCGCTTTCGCTGGCGCTGAGCCCTGCCATGAAGAATGCCGGTAGGTGGGTTGAGGTTCCGGCGTCGGATTATGCGCCTCTGGAGCAGGCTGCGGTGATTCTGAAGAATGCACGGGACAAAGGTACGGCAGCGCAGTTCATGGAATTCGTGCGCAAGCCGGAGATTGTGAAGTTGATGGCGCAGTATGGATTTGTGCAGGCGAGGTAAGGGGCTGAGAGCGGAGGAACGGTGGAGAGGGTAGGGGTCCTTCGCTTTGCTCAGGATGACACCAAGATCAAGATCAAGATCAAGATCAAGAGCAAGAGCAAGAGCAAGAGCAAGAGCAAAGGCAAGACCAAGAACAAAGGCAACAGCAAACGAAGAATCTTTAGAGCGCGCCGCGCGCGATCTTTATTAGATCCCACATGCGCTCGCCAAAAGAGGCGAGCGTATATGGGGCACCCGCGGCGCTTGGGGTTGCTCAGGGATCGACCTTGCTGCTCCCACACGACGAAGGCGTTTCAGCAAGGTAAAGCCGTGGGGGATTCGAAGCTGATTGACATAAGAGGCGAGTTTCGCTAAGGTTTTGGGAGAGTTATGCACACCACTCGATTTAGCTTCGGCTTTTTTGCTTACCGCGGATTTACGTCGCGGTCGGGCATGAGGGTGTGCGCTTCGAATAGACAACTCTAGACTTCGCACACAATCTTCATCCCAGGCCGCGATTCAAAAATCGCGGCCTTTGTGTTTTTGGGGAAAGTACGTGATCGAGAACAAAGGAGAGAGCGTCGTGAACCAGGAATTAAGCCAGAAGCGAACTGCAATTGACCATCTTGATATGGAGCTGCTGAAGCTGATCAACCGCCGAGCGCAGGCAGTGGCGGAAATTGCGCAACTGAAAAAGAGCAATAATCTTCCGGTGTCCGATGAGGCACGGGAAGCCGCGGTGCTGAATTCCGTGGTGGAGCGGAATGCAGGGCCGCTGAATGCGGCGAGTGTGAAACGCATCTTCGGATCGATTTTGGCCGAGAGCCGACGGCTGCAGTATCACCTGGGGGCCAACGCACAATGCACGAAATAGCGGACGGAGCGAGAGTTGCGTTTCAGGGAGAACCGGGAGCATTCAGCCAGATTGCGGCGCGAAAACTGCTGGGCGAGCGGGTGAAGACAGTTCCCTGCCCCACGTTTGAATCGTTGTTCGAATCGATTGGCTATGGACGAGCCGACCTGATTTTGGCTCCGCTGGAGAACACGCTGGCTGGACCGGTACTGCGCTGCTACGACCTGCTGTACCAAGGATCGACCGAGGATTCGCTGAGAATGATCGGCGAGGTGGTGCTAAGGATTGGGCACTGCGTGATTGGATTTCCGGGGTCGAAGCTGGAAGAGATCAAGGTGATTCAATCGCATCCGGTGGCGCTCGCGCAATGCGAGAGATTCTTTGCCGAGCATTCGGCGATTGCCAAACGGATTGCTGATGACACGGCTGGCAGCGTGCGGCAGATTCTTGAAAAGGGCGATAAAGCAGAAGCGGCGATTGCCAGCGAATATGCGGCTCGCGAGTACGGCGGTCAGATCCTGGCCGCGGCGGTCGAAGACGATCCGAACAACTACACGAGATTTGGTCTGCTGAAGCCGATGACTGAGGTAGCGCTCGATGGCGAGGCGGATGCCACGGCGCTGGTGGTGACGATTGCGAATCGGCCAGGCGCGCTGTTTCATTCACTCGAGCCATTTGCGAAAAACAACGTGGACCTGATGAGCCTGGTGAGCCGTCCTCTGGTGGGGACGCCATGGCACTATCGATTTTTTATGGAAGTGGCCGCGGCAGAGCAGGATGAGCGCATGCAGAAAGCTTTGGCCGAACTGGCGCCGAAGACAGTGGAGTTGCGCGTGCTTGGAACATATCGGTCGGGCAAATGACTGCTCGCGAGGCGGGCAGAGTGGCCGATATAATGAGGGGCAATGACTGCTCCTGCTGCTACGCTTGTGAGCGCTGAAAAACAGCGCCTGATGTCGCTTGACGTCTTTCGGGGATTCACGATCCTGCTGATGATTGTGGTCAACAACAGCGGCGGAGGATCGTTCAGCCAACTGCTGCACTCGGAATGGAATGGCTGGACGATGACCGACCTGGTCTTCCCGTTCTTCCTGTTCATTACTGGCGTATCTCTGACGTTTTCGTTTGCATCGCGAACGGCGGGAGATGAGTCGCGGTGGAAGCTGCTGCCGCACATTCTGCGACGCTCGGCGATCATCTTCTGCATTGGACTGCTAATCAACGCATTTCCTTACTACCATCTTGCGACGTGGCGCTTTGCAGGTGTGCTACAGCGAATTGCGATCTGCTATGCGGTGGGAGCGGTGCTTTATCTGTGGACCGGAACAAGAACGCGATGGGCTGTGATTGGCGGTCTGCTGATTGGCTACTGGATGCTGATGCGTTATGTGCCGGTGCCGGGGTTCGGCGTGCCGGGAGTAGATATTCCGCTGCTCGATCCGGATCGAAACATTGTGGCGTGGCTTGACCGCAAAGTGATGTGGGGACACCTGTATGAGAAAGTGCGCGATCCGGAAGGGATTCTGAGCACGTTTCCGGCGATAGCGAACACACTGTTCGGAATCGCGGTGGGAGAGTGGATTCGCGGCTTGTGTGGAAAATCCGAAATGCTGTTGCGGCGACTGGTGGCGGTGGGTGTTGCGTGCTTTGTGGCCGGTGAAGTTTGGGGACGGTGGTTCCCGGTTAACAAAAAGCTGTGGACGAGTTCTTATGTCCTGGTGACGGTGGGTCTTGCAATGGTGGCACTAGCTGTCTGCTACTGGCTTGTGGATGTGAGCAAGCATCGCGGACGCTGGACGATGGTGCCCGTTGTATTTGGAACGAACTGCATTTTTGCTTACTCGTTCTCGGAGTTTGTGGCAATTGCGTTCGTGGCGTTCAAATTCCACGTGGGTGGAAAGTTGATGGGGTTTAAAGAACTCATCAGCACGTATTCATTCGACAACATTCCATCGGTGCCGTGGGCGGCGCTCGGGTATGCGTTGTTCTTTACGGCGTTTTGTTGGCTCGCGACGTGGATGCTGTATCGGAAGAGGATCTTTCTGAAGGTGTAAGGATGTTCGGTCGGGATTGCCTGCAATTCAGATCAGAAACAAGATCAAGACCAAAGTCAACATCAAGATCAGAACCTCTGGGAGCGCTTCGCGCTTTCTTTGTTAGATCCCACATGCGCTTGCCAAAAGAGGCAAGCGTATATGGGGCACCCGCGGTGCTCCGCGATGCGAAGACTTGCAGACTTGGCTGCCGCGCAATGTTTAGGGCTTGCCGCGGAAGCCTTCGCGGTCAGGAGTGAGGCGCAGGGCGCGGGGGAAGAAGCGGCGACGGAAGCGGTTGTAGAGCTGTAGGGTGAAGTTATACCACTGCCACTGAAGGGCGCAGGGCCTACGTCCGGGGTGAAGATTCAATCCGAAGTTGCTGCACATGAGCGCCCTCCAAGGATGGGTATTGTACTGCTTCTTCCGTTCACCTTCGCTCGTGCAATTTGTTAATCATTGAAGCAAAGTCTGCGCACCCACCTCTGCCAAGTTCGGCAGAGATGGGCTGCAACTCGCTCTGTTACTCCCAACTCAGCTCACCTTGTGCATAGGGACGAAGCCCTGACGCCGCAGTTCTCCGGGCGCAGTCTCGTCAACGTAGCACCAGACCCAGCTTTCTCCAGGCTCGATGGAGCGGATGAGGGGATGATGCAATTCGTGGTAGTGCATCGTGGCATGCCGGTTCTTCGACGAATCACAGCAGCCTACGTGTCCGCACTCAAGGCAGAGACGAAGATGCACCCAGTCGTCTCCCATCTTGACGCATTCTTCGCAGACATCCTTGTCGGTAGTGGTCACTTTGATCTGGTCGAGGTGTGAACATTGCTTGTACAAGGCGCTTCTCCTGCATGGAGAGATGCTTCGGCGGGCGACGGTGACACTGTTTTTCTTACGCACTTTCTCAGCAATGATTCGCGACTGAGATCAGGGATGGGGCAGTCCGGCAGCGACAGGCGGGCGGTATCTGAGGTATCCGAGACCAACTTTCATGTTGTGGGTGACGGTGTATGGGATGGTGATCGCGACACAGACTCCGAAAATAACGTGGGCCACGCCGAGTGTATAGAGGCTCCTGTAACGCAGAAAGAGCAGGCAGGAAGCCAAGCCCCAGATGAGCGTCACCAGAGTAAGAATCGGGCTTGGAAGGTGAGCGAAGGTGAAGAGTCCGGACGCGGCGAGCACGGCTGATTTGCGATAGGGCAGAAGTCGGAGAAATCGAAGCAGGAAGAAGTCGAGCAAGAGGAATTCCTGCAGAAAACCCCAAATCGCGTAGCCCCAGAAGCGTTTGAAGAGCAACGTGGGCGGATATAGGATGTGGGCGGTGCGATACTTCCCTGCCAAGGCAACGGCAATGGCTGCAAGGCCGATGGCGAGGACTACGACCCAGAGAGAACGTACGAGGGCGCGACCGCTCAACCCCATCTCGTGAAGCCCTTCGAATGAGAAGCAGGTGACGATGACGATCCAGGCGAGCGCGACGAAGAAGAACATGCGCTGCCACGGCTGGGGAGTCCAGATGACGAGCAGGATCAGGCTGTAGCCGATGGTGAGTTCGATGAGGTCGCGCCAGCGAGCCCGGGAAATCGTATTGGCCGATACAGCTTGAGTACTCATTGTTCTGTGCTCGTCTGGGGAATACTCGCCCCAAGTGCGATGAGCGCGCGGACAACATTGGTTTGCTAGAGCGGGTTTACTAGAGCAGTGAGTCGTGGTTCAGGAGGACAGTGTCTTTCCAGAGAAGGCAGGAAGCATCGATTGCAGAAAGGGGGCGCGAGAAGAAGAATCCCTGAATGAGATCGCAACCGAGACTGCGCAGGAACTCGAGCTGATTAGCGTTTTCGACACCCTCGGCGACAGTCTGCAATCCGAGGCGATGTGCGAGGGAGATGATGGCTTCGACGATGCAGCGCGTGCCGTCAGGTTCGAGCATACGGGCGACGAACGAGCGATCGATCTTGAGCACATGAAGCGGGAGCTGATGCAAGTAGCTGAGGCACGAATAGCCAGTGCCGAAGTCATCGACTGAGAGACGGACACCGGTACGGGCCATGTTGGCGATCTGCTCTGCCGAATCGCGGACCGAGGTCATGAGAACTCCCTCGGTGAGTTCGAGTTCGAGCAGATCGGCACGAACTCCGGAGGTATGAAGAGCGCGGGCCACGGTTTCCGCAAAGTCTCCACGGGCGAGTTGGAGAGGCGACACATTGATGGCAATGCGAATGGGGCGGAGCCCCTTGTCCTGCCACTCAGCGAGCTGTCGGCAAACTTCCTGCAAAACCCATTCGCCAATGGGGAGTATGAGCCCACTTTCCTCGGCCATAGGAATGAAGCGACTGGGCGGAACCAAGCCGAGTTTCGGATGCTGGAATCGTAGCAAGGCTTCAAAGGCAACGAGCCGATGGTCACAGGTGAATTGCGGTTGAAAGTTGAGCGAGAAGCCCCCCTGCTCGATTGCCCTGCGCAGATGAAACTCGATCTCGATGCGGTTGCGGTCTTCAATTGAATCCTGATCGGAGTAGCACTGGTAGAGATTGCGCCCCTGCGCCTTGGCACGATACATGGCGCGATCGGCGTTGCGCTGCAGGGTGTCGATGTCATGGCCATCTCGCGGATATACAGCAATGCCAATGCTAGCCGTGCCGTAAAGCGTGTGGTTCTCGACAGTAAAGGGATCGCGTAGAGCATTCGTGAGGGCCTCGGCGACACGGTTTGCCTCGCGGACGTCGTGCATGTCGGGAAGGATGAGAGTGAACTCGTCGCCTCCGGTGCGAGCAAGAGTGTCACTGGCACGAACACGGGCCTGAAGGCGAACGCTGATCTGCTTGAGGAATAAGTCTCCGGCGTCATGCCCTAGCGTGTCGTTAACGTCCTTGAATCGGTCGAGGTCGATCGACATATAGCCGACTTGGGTATGGTTGCGTTCGGCACGAGCAACCGCCTGCTTGACGCGGTCGGCAAGGAGAAGACGATTGGGCAATCCGGTGAGAGCGTCGTGGTAGCCCTGATGAAGCAAGCGCTCCCAACCCATTCTGTGCTCGACAGCAAGGGAGCTGAGGCGGGCGGCTTCGGAAAGAACCCAGCTCTGCTCGGGATTCAGCGGAGCCATGATGGGATGGTTGAGAACTACGGTCCCGAGTAGTTCGTTTGCGGCAGAAATCATGGGTGCGGCCCACGTGCCTGCGTAATCGTATTCGCCAACGATGCGACGGAGCGAGTCTTCCCAGTTCTTCAACTCGGTCGACCCCTTGCGCTCGGTGGCCTGATAGATTCGGCTGCAAGGCATGGCGTTCATGGCGTAATGAACGGCTTCAGGAAGTCGCGGAGAAGCGATCACACGAAAGCTCTCGATATCGCAGACGAGAATCGAGCATGCGAATCCCGGCAACCGCTCCTCTACGGCAGAGACAAGAACACGGGCAACATCCTCATCGGGCTTGTTGCGAGCGATCATCTCGAGAATCTCGTTGCGGTTGCGGAGAAAGCGATCTGCAGCATCGCGGTCGGAGATGTCGTTGAGCGTGACAGCGGCACCCACTGCTTTTCCGTCGCGGAGAATCGGCGAGGACGACCACTCGACCGGAGTGGGAGGACCACTCCATCGCGAAATGCGACCTCGAACCTGGTTGAACATGGCAGTGGGTCGCAGGATGAATTCCGAGACAGCTCGGACAGACGACTCATCGTCGTCGGCGCGTAATTTCTCCTGTATCCATACCTGCGTGATGCGGTCGTCATGAATGTCGAGCACGCCCGTAGCAGCAGTGTTGGCAAACGTCACGAGGCCGTTTTCGTTGATTTCGCAGATGCCGTGGTCAGTGGAGTTGACCAACTGCATCATGCGTTGAGCACTGAGACGCGCTTCACCGAGTTCGACAGCAACGCCACTGAGCGCAAGGAAGACGAGCGCAATCGTCGCGGCGCAGGAATCAATGATTGCAGCCATGGCCGCACTAGTTGGAAATCGGGGAACAAGATGAAAGCACAGGAGGATGAAGCAGAACGTTTCGTGCGCGATAGCGAACAACAGAACGCTGGAGATTACGCCCCGCGCCCAGCGGTGAAAGTCATTCTGCTTCCAGAAAGCCGCGAAGATGGTACCCAGCACCAAGAGCGATACGAAGCTGCGAGCAATGGCAAGCTGGTCGGCCGAGTTACCTAATATGGCGACAAAGATGAAGCCGGGTAGGACGCACCCAGCCATAACGGAGCGCGCTGGCCGTTGCATTCGAAGGTGTGCGAGCAATCCACAAGCTACGCATGCCATCTGCACGCAGACGCAGATCAGAATGACGGACTGAACGCGACAAGAAAGAGGTCCAGCAGAGAACCACTCGAGCAGCGACACTACGAGCCCGGCGGCTGAGGCAAATAGCCACCATCGTAGGTACGCAACTCCGGGAAGCTGCACCATCAGGCACAAAAAGAGGGCGACAGCAAATCCGGTGATCCACAACTGGAAAATCGAATTCATAGCAATCCAATGTTGCAGGCGTGTCCGGCATCACTGCATTACTTCGAGCGGCGGGGGAGGGTACAGAACTATACAGGGTGCCACTGTACACCTAGGCTTGGACGGAAGAGCTTGGAAAGGCTTGCGAAGTGGTTACTTCGGTAATCCACAAGAGTGGGTAAAAAAGGCAATTTTGTGAGGGCTCCGTTGCAAACGAGTGCTGGAGCCCGGTTTCCGCCAGGTTACTTCAGAGGAGCCGAAGCAGAGGCGACGCACTGCCATTTGCCGTCTTTCTTGACCCAGGTATCGGCCCAGCGCTCGCGAGCATCGATCTTCTTGCCGCTGGCGTCCACTCCTTTGCCGGTCCAGGTACCGGTTATGACAGCAAAGTCGCCATGCGGGGTAACCTGCATATCGCTGAGCTGGCTGATTTCAAACTTAGCTTTCCGCGTGCGCTCAATGATGTCGGACTTGTTGTGCATGGAGCCATCGGCGTCGACGTCGACGAAATCATCCGCGATCATAGGTTGGAGGGAGTCGGCATCGTTGGCGAGTGCCGCCTTCGCCCATTGGTTCTCCATATCCTTGAGTTGCTGTTCAACATTGGAGCCGGAGCGGGTAGCAGTGTCGGCCTTGGAAGCCATTGCCGGATCCTGAGCGAAGACCATGCTGCCCATAAACAAAGTGGTGGCCGCAATTGCAGTAAAGAGCTTCATACGATTCTCCTGAGGTGATCTGGCAGGACACAATTGACAGCCCTGCATTTCTCAACGCACTCAGAATGGGAGTGGCAGGCCGGAGTTGCCCTGAATTCGCCTGTTCAGGTCGGGTTTTGTGAAGCAGAGTAGTTAGAAGGCTAGGGAGAGCTGGGTCAAGCCTTCGACGGCGGGAGTTGCCGTCACATTCCTGAAGTGATATCGCTCACTGCGCACTTATGTCAGACGACATACAGTTTCGCGCGGTGCGGCAGCCAGATAGAGTTCCAGAGACCGGCACTGCATCCCCGACCGAGGCGAACATGGCGATTCTTGACGCTGAAACGCTCCAACCCGTTCGACAATACACAACTGAGGAACTCAAAAATAAAGCGGCGCTGATGCGTGGCTACAACCTGGCAGCGCTGTACTGCGCGGGCTCCGGCCATTCAGGCGGTACGCTCTCGATTATGGACATCACTGCAGCACTGTATCTGCAAGTCGCCAATCACATGCCGGAAAACCCGAGCTGGGAAGATCGCGACCGGATCATCTGGTCGGCGGGACATAAGGCTCCAGCGCTTTACGTGGGATTGGCGTTTGCGGGCTACTGCAAGAAACACGACTTGGCGCTGCTGAGAAAGCTTTCGTCGCCACTGCAAGGGCATCCGCACTGGCTGAAGATGAAAGGCATCGAGATTTCGAGTGGCTCGCTGGGACAAGGATTGAGCGTTGCAGTAGGTAACGCGCTGGCAGCTCGCCTGGATCGCAGGAACTACACCGTGTTCTGCATTATGGGCGATGGCGAGCAGCAGGAAGGCCAGATATGGGAAGCCGCGATGGAAGCGGCACATTACAAGCTGGACAACGTGGTCGCGATTCTCGACAAGAACGGGCTACAGATCGATGGGAAAGTCTCAGATGTGATGGAGATAGATCCGATCGAGAAGAAGTACGCAGCTTTTGGCTGGGAGGTCGTGCGCATCAACGGCCACGACATGGAGCAGGTGGTAAAGGCTTTGACAGAGGCGAAGCAGAGCCGAAATGGCAAGCCGAAGGTGATCATCGCCGACACGATCAAGGGCAAAGGCGTCAGCTTCATGGAAAACGTGGCTGGATGGCATGGCAAGAGTCCGAACCGCGATGAACTGATGAAGGCTCTTGAAGAGCTAGGCGTGCATGACAAGGTGGACGTCGAGGCTATGGAGGCGTACGCAGCCGAGTATCAGCAGGGAGTGGAGCGGAAGCTGACGGCGAAGATGCCGAAGTTCGGAGCGAGCTATTGGTGGAATTCGCAGCCGAATATGAAAGTTGCGATGGAGCCCACGCGTAAAGGATTTGGGCAAGCGTTGGCCAAGAACGGCGATGATGAACGCGTGGTCGCGCTCGGACTGGACATCTCAGGATCAATCACCATCAGCGAGTTCTACGCGGGACATCCGGAACGTAAAGCGCGCTGGCTCAGCATGGGCATTGCAGAGCAATCGGCAACGGCAGTAGCAGCGGGACTGGCGAAGGAAGGCAAGCTGCCTGTATTTGGAACCTACGGAACGTTTGCAGCGGCACGCAACCTGGATCAGGTACGAGTGTCGGTCTGCTACGGCAATCTGAACGTGTTTATCGCCGGAGCGCATGGCGGGGTGAGTGTGGGCCCAGATGGTGCAACGCATCAAGCGCTGGAAGACCTGTTTGCGATGTGCGGACTGCCAAACATGAGCGTGGTGGTTCCGGCTGACTCTGTCGAGACGAGAAAAGCGACGGAGTACCTGTTGCTCCAGCACAAGGGACCGAAGTACATCCGCTTTGCACGTGAGGCGACACCGGTAATTTCGGACGCGGCAACTCCGTTTGTGTTTGGCAAGGCGAATGTCATTCGCTTCCGCAACGAGAAAGAGAATTTTGCTGATGCGTTTGAGACCTGCCTAGCCGAGGATTACGAGAACGAGCACGAGGATCTAACGATTGTCGCGTGTGGGCCAATGGTGCCGGAAGCGATGCGGGCGGCCTGGATTCTGAATCGCGATTATGGCTACCAGACTCGAATCCTGAACATGCACACGCTGAAGCCCATCGACCGCGATGCAGTGCTGACAGCAGCGCGCGAGACCGGAGTGCTGATCACGGCTGAAGAGCATCAGATTGGTGCCCTGGGTTGGCGCGTTGCGGGGATTGTGCTGGAAGAGCCAACGCTATCTCATCAGTCGGTGGTGACCGGATACATTGGCGTACAAGATAGGTTTGGAGATTCCGGTGCGCCTTGGGAGTTAGTGAAGGAGTTTGAGGTTTCGGCCGAACACATTGCGCAAAAAGCTCTGGAGCTGATTTCGGCGCGGACTCATTCCTACGATGACATGACAGTCAAAAAATAAAAACATGATGGTGTGGACGCGCGTCGGTTCGCCGGCGCGCTTTTTTATGCGCCGAAACTGCGGTGAGTAGTTTGGTGGTTATTGCAAATTGGGATGTGGCAAGTTCGAGGTGGTAGGCATCTTACTTGCTGCCATGAAAGACCATGCACATTTCGATTCCTATGTTGAGCCGTGGCTGATGAGACGTGAGCCACGATTGCAAAGGTATCTTCCCAAGCTCGCGGACTTTCGCGACTGGGTGCTGACAGAGGTCGATGCACAGGCAAACTACACGGATCAATATGCGCCTCCTGCGTTGGAAAAGTATGACCGAAGTGGCGCGTTGGTGAATCGCGTCGTTGTGAATCCCGTGTACGAGGAGCAGCACCAGGAAGCATACAGGCGAGGTGCGGTGGGGCTGACGTATTCGGAGGGGGCTCCGCATCTGCTGAGTTTTGCGATGGGGTATCTGCTGTCGCAGGCTGATATAAGCCTGCATTGTCCGGTGACGCTGACGGGAGCCGTGGCTTATGTGCTTGGGTATCATGCGACGCCAGAAGTGCGCGACAGGTATCTTCACGCGGTTACGCGCCTGGACGGGCACACCGCAACGGGTGGGACGTGGGCAACGGAGCTACACGGCGGCAGCGATGTAGGAGCTACTACGACGACGGCCACTCGATCAGGAGACAAGTTTTCGCTGCATGGATTGAAGTGGTTCACGAGCAATGCAAACAGCGGACTGGCACTGGCCACGGCTCGTCCGATGGGTGCAGAGACAGGAACGGCTGGGCTTGGGCTGTATCTCATACCGAGTCATCTCGAAGATGGACGCCCGAACCGCTACGAGATTCGGCGCTTGAAAGAGAAGCTCGGCACCAAGGGGCTGCCCACAGGAGAGATTGAACTCCGAGGAGCGGAGGCGGTAGAAGTGGCAGGCCCGCCAAACGGGTTTCGACTGATGATGGCGGCTCTGGAGTACAGTCGCGTACACAACGCCGTAGGCGCGGCAGGTGTAGAGCGGCGAGCCCTGAGAGAAGCCGTGCAGTGGGCACGATCGCGAAAAGCATTCGGCCATGCGCTGGTTGAGTATCCGATGGTGCTGGATGACCTGCTCGGAATGCGAGCGAGATTCGAGGCAGGCGCGGCGATGGCCTTCGAAGCTGCGCTGGCTTTTGATAGCGCGCTGGCGAATGATTCGGAAAGTGCGAAGACGTGGTTGAGATTGGTGACAGCGCTGGCGAAGTATCTGACGGCAGAGGATGCGATTCGAGCGACTCGCGGTGCACTGGAGTTGATTGGAAGCAATGCGTACACGGCAGATTTTCCCGTGGCGCGTATCCATCGTGACGCGCAGGTGCTGACAGTATGGGAAGGTCCGGCGAATATTCAAGCGCTGGAACTCTTGCGGCTGTTGTCACCGAAATATGCCGGGCTGGCTCTCTATGAGCAGCGCGTACACGAGGTGATAGACGCACTTCCGGCGCAAATGGCGGAACTGAGACAAGCCTTGAGCACAAGGATGGGCGAAGACCGGACGATGGTCGGGTTAGTGATGGCGAGTCAGGAAAATGCTCAGCGATATGCGCGGAGACTGTTGGACAGTCTGAGTCACACAATGGCCCTGGCTCTTTTATGCCACAGAGCGGCGGAGGCGCTGTCCGCAGGAGATGAGCGGCGATGGATGATAGCGATTCGCTATATGGAAGATACAGATCCACCGAAGCTCGGCGCAGAAGACGAGCGCGTGCGCAAAATGGGAGTGCATCTGCTGGAGGATGAGACGGAGGCCAGGCACAGTTCAACTTCGGGCAGTGACTAGCAATCCACTCTCAGACAAAGCGGCGCGTGACGGGCGAATGCGGCCCGGAAGAATCTGGGTTCCCGCATAGCCGCGCAATGCTTCATGCAGGTGATCGCAGTCGGTGATGATGGCCCGTTTGCCTCCGGCGCGAATGAAGCGAATGACAGCCTCGATCTTCGGGCCCATGTTGCCGGGAGGAAACTGACCGAGATCACGGAGAGACTCGAGTTCTTCAACGTGGATGCTTTCAATGGCTCGCGAGTTCGGCGTCTGGTAATCGATGCAAACCCGCTCGACGTCTGTAGTAATGAGGAACAGATCGCATCCGAGTTGAGTCGCGAGCAACGAAGAGGCGAGGTCTTTGTCGATGACGGCCTCGACACCTCGCAGACCTTGCGGAGTGCGAATGACCGGTATGCCGCCGCCTCCAGCGGCAACAACCAGCGCGCCTGATGCGACCAGGCGGCGAAGAGTTTCGATTTCGACAATCTCAACTGGATCGGGCGACGGGACCACGCGGCGATAGCCTCGCTGGCGGTCGCGGACCATGTGCCATCCAAGCTGAGCACTTCGAGAACGCGCCTCCTCCTCGGTGTAGAAGGTACCGATAGGTTTGGTGGGATGATTGAAGGCGGGATCGTCGCGGCGAACGACGGTCTGAGTGATGACACTTGCGACGGGGATGTTGAGTCCGGAGGAGGCAAGCGCGTTCTCTAGCGACTGAAGAAGTTCATAGCCGATTTCACCTTGCGTTGCAGCATCGCAAAGGTCCAGCGACTGCGGATAGGCGCGGTCGGAAGCAATTTCGGAGCGGAGCAATGCGGCTCCGACTTGAGGGCCGTTGCCGTGCGTGATCACCAGGCGGAGACCGTCTCGCAGGAGGTCGACGACGGCTGAGGCGGTGCGACGCAGATTTTCTGCTGTCTGCGAGGCCTCGCCGCGCTCGTCTTCGCGGATGAGCGAGTTGCCTCCAATAGCGATCAACGCACTCTCGGTCATTGCTCCGCTCCTTGGTCACTGCGCCGAGGTCAACATGGCATCATGACGAGCCATGCGTTCGGGCAGGTTGTACATGGTTTCGAGCAGCACCGCTTTTTGCGTGTGCAAGCGGTTCTCTGCCTGCTGGAAGACGAACGAGTTTGGTGAATCAATGACATCGTCGGTGACTTCTTCTCCACGATGCGCGGGCAAACAATGCAGGAACATTGCATCGGGCTGCGCAAGGCGGAAGAGTTGAAGGTTCACCTGGAAATTGCTGAAGTCGCGTTTGCGGTCAGCGGCCTCTTCCTGCTGGCCCATGCTGACCCAAACGTCGGTGTAGATCACATCAGCATCGGCAGCGGCTTCGCGGGCATCGTGCGTGAGAGTGCAGGAGAATCCAGTCTCGTGCGCCCACGAGTTAGCCCAGCGATAAGCAGAAACATCGGGCTCGTAGCCCGGCGGTGTGGCGATGAAAATTCTCGCTCCGAGAAGGGCTCCGGCAAACAGAAGTGAGTGCGCTACGTTGTTGCCGTCTCCGATGTAGGCGATCTTGAGATCGCGAACACGCCCCTTGATCTCCATGATCGTGAAATAGTCGGCAAGGGCCTGGCACGGATGACTGTAATCGCTGAGTCCATTGATCACAGGGATGTATGCGTGTTGCGCAAGTTCCTCGACCCGGCGGTGATCGAAGGTGCGTACCATGATGGCGTCCACCATGTTCTCGAGATTCTTGGCAACGTCGTGCACGCTCTCGCGCTGGCCAAGGCGCACCTCTTCTGGACCAAGATAGAGCGCGTGGCCGCCGAGTTCGTGCATTGCAATGTCAAAGGTGACGCGCGTGCGAAGCGAGGGCTTCTCGAACAGCATGGCTAATGTCTTGCCTCGAAGCATCTCGGCATAGGACGTGGGCGACTCCTTGATATGACTCGCCGACTGCAACAGATGCTTTATGTCGGCGGGTTTGAGATCGCGAATGGAAATAAGGTCGTTCACACGATAGCCACCTCCAAGGCCGCGGATTGGTGAGCACGAGTGAAGTCTTCGAGAATTTCGGAAAGGTTAGGACGAGTTACTTCTGCCAGTTCGTAGCCGACACGAACTGAAGGTTTTCCGATGCGAATGACACGCGCCAGATCAATAGGCGTGGCGATGACGACTACATCGCATGGTGTGCGTTCGATGGTCTCCTGCAGCTCAAGGCGCTGAGTCTCGCTGTAGCCCATTGCGGGGAGAACGGCGCTGAGATGCGGATACTTAGCAAAGGTCTGGCGGATGGAACCGACGGCGTGAGGCCGAGGATCAACTACCTGCGCGACTCCGCAGTTTCGGGCGCAAATCACTCCGGCACCATAAGCCATACCACCGTGCGTGAGCGTTGGTCCGTCTTCAATGACTAGAGCGCGCTTGCCATGAAGAAGTTCAGGCTTGGAAACGCTGACGGTGCAAGCTGCTTCCACCACTTTCGCCGACGGGTTATAGAAGCGGCAGTTTTCGCGAAGCTGACGCACCTCAAACTGATTTGCGCTATCAACCTTGTTGATGATGAGGACCGACGCAGTGCGGAAATTCACTTCGCCGGGATAGTAGCTGAGTTCGTGCCCCACACGATGCGCATCGAGGACAACGATTTCGAGATCGCTGCGGTAGAACGATGTGTCGTTGTTTCCGCCATCCCAAAGGATGATGTCGCCATCGCACTCGGCGCTGCGCAGAATCCGTTCGTAATCGACTCCGGCATAGACCGTCGTGCCTTGGGCAATGTGCGGCTCGTACTCCTCTCGCTCCTCGATCGTGCACTGATGAAATTCGAGATCCTTCATGCGAGTGAAACGCTGGCAGGCCTGGCGTGCCAGATCGCCATAAGGCATCGGATGGCGAATAACCACCGGCGTCCATCCCTGTTCGCGCAAAAGCTTTGCAACCCGACGTGTGGCTGGACTCTTTCCGCATCCGGTACGAACGGCACAGACGGAGATCACGGGGCGAGTGGATTGGAGTTGTGTACGTTCTTTGGAGGCGAGAACAAAGTTCGCTCCGGCGGCGACTACACGTGAGGCAAGGTGCATGACATTGAGGTGCGAAATATCACTGTAGGAGAACACGGCCTCATCGATTTGCTCGCGCTTGATGAGCTCTTCCAGTTCTGATTCCTCAACAATGTCGATGCCATTCGGGTAGAGGTTCCCGGCGAGTTCGGGAGGATACTTCCTGCCTGCAATGTCGGGAATTTGCGTGGCGGTGAAGGCGACAACTCTGACTTCTGGATCGTCGCGATAAAGAACGTTGAAGTTGTGAAAGTCGCGTCCAGCAGCACCAAGAATGAGCAGTTTCTTCATACCGTTTCAGCGGATTCGACCCGAATCCTGCCTCCTGTAGGAGGAGAGATTGTTCCCAGAAATAAAGGGCGGCGGTGAGCGGCGTCACAGGCATGGGTGCGAATTCAGACCGAGAAACGGTGATGGTTTGCAAGCAGCACAGGCGGACGAGCCGACGGAATGTATCAATATGCATGCGAATGTATATTCAGCTCGAAGTTGCATGCATATACCAATCGGACTTGAATATTTTTCGAACTAGAAACTTGTGTGGGGTGCGGCAGGTGAAAGAAAATTACTTTTTCGCGTTTCCCGGTTTGGAACGACAGCTAAGAATTGTATGCTGTGTTCGCCGCCCGATAATCCATTGAAAACAGGCGTGCCTGGTCAGTTCGCAACACCAGAGTTGGCACCGTGAGCGTATTTGCGGTGATGACGGTCACTGCCACTTTTTGGGGTTGGTCTAGACTCGACGATGGGAATTCTCTCCGAAAGGAGGTATCCCATGTCTAGTATTGCGCAAAGCCCGTCTGTCCTCTCACTCAAGAACATCCTTTTTGCGACAGATTTCTCGGCTTGCTCCGAACGGGCCTTCCCTTATCTTCGCGACATCGCTGAGCACTACGGTTCGACAATTCACGTCGTGAACGTGGTGCCACCCGAGCCAGTGCTTGAGGTCCAGCTGGACATGATTCCGGAACTGGAGAGCGATCGCGAAGCAGCCGAAAACTTGTTCAGAGCGATGCGGATCAGAAGAACGTTTGGCGAAGCGACCTGCACGTGGACCGTGCGCAAAGGAGACTTCTGGCTGGCGCTGAAAGGCATGATTGCGGAACGAAAGATCGATCTCATTGTGTTGGGCACCCATGGACGTCGTGGACTCTCGAAGCTGATGCTCGGATCGGCGGCGGAGAAAGTGTTTCGCCAGGCGCGATGCCCGGTGCTGACGGTTGGTCCTGAAGCAGCAGGCGCGAATGCGAAGGCGTTGACCAATGGAGTGATTTTGTTTGCAACAGATTTCTCTGAAGGGTCGGAAGAAGCGTTGCCGTATGCAGTGTCAATGGCGCAAAGGTACAAATGTCGGCTGATCGTGATGCACGCAGTACCGGTGCTACCAGGAATTGTGCCAGCAGACTTTAACTGTGGCGCGGCTACGATTCAGCTCTCGAAGGAATTTATCGAGGATGAGATTGCGATCGCGAAACGACGGCTCCACGATTTCGTTCCGCCCCGCGTGATGCATGAGTTGCAACCAGAAATGGTGGTGAGTTGTGGCGCGGCTGCGGAAGCGATTCTCGATGAGGCGAACAGGAAGAAGGCGAGCCTGATCGTGATGGGAGCGCATCGCGCTGATCAGGGCGAACTCGTGACGCACCTGCCGTGGGCGACAGCATCGGCCGTGGTGTGCAAGGCACATTGCCCGGTCTTAACAGTGAGAAGCTAGGCGAAGACGGAAGAACTGTACGGCCGTTCACCAGGAGCGGACATAACGCTGTTTGTTGTTTGTGTGTAGCCACTCCCAAATTGGGTGGACGAGACGTGGCGCTTTGTCACGCAGGTGACGACCGTGACGAGTACGTCACCTGCTACGAGCTACGCAGACTTGCGTTCCTTGATTTTCTCGTGAGCGGTTTGACCTTCTGGGCGATCGCGGACGACTTTCTCTTGACGTTCCTGCTCGGAAGGATCGTTGGTGACACCTACTTCCCTGCGCTGCGGCTTTTCGCTCTGCTGGTTCTCCGACTGATTTGCCATTCTGCTCTCCTGAAAGTTCCGTTCTAGGGGTGCGATTCGTCGACGCGCTGCGGCGTTGGCTTCAGCGTGAGCGGCAAGGCAGGAGCTTGAACCTGCGTTGAATTGCGGCGATCTCAGTTGAAAGCGCAATGAATTTCAGTGCGAAGGCATGAAGGAGCCGAAGAACTCGTCGCGAGCAAGCGCACGAAAACGAATATTTCCATCCATATTTGCATTAAAGATCAGCACGCCCTTAGCGGGCGAGAGAGCGTGGCAAGCATGGCAGGTGACCACACACCAGCACCAACACACGTGGAAGCATTCCAGCGACCCACGACCCAAGTCATCCAGAATTTGAGCACTGCAATGTTTCGCGGACTGGGCGATGGCTAGCGAGTAATGAAAGACAAGCAGATCGCGCATTTGCAGCAGGAGCTCGCAGCGACTAAGGAATACTTACAAGCGATCATCGAGGCACTTGAGACAACGAACGGAGAATTGCAGAGCATAAATGAAGAGCTGCAAATGTCGAAACAAGAGCTGGAGTCGGCGAACAAAGAGCTGCACACGGTGAATGACGAGATACAGCATCGGAATGAGTTGCTGACCCAGCTCAACAATGACCTCACGAATGTACTGAACAGCGTGAACATGCCACTAGTGATGGTCGGTGCAGACTTGAGTATTCGTCGATTCACAGCCGAGGCGACACAGACGCTAGGGCTGACAAGTACTGACGTTGGGCGTCCGATTGCGCGACTGAAATTGAAGCTCAATATTGACCACCTGGAGCAGATTATGCTGAGCGTGATCTCGGAACTGCAACCGAAGGAGCATCAGTTCACTGATGAATCAGGACAAACATGCACAGTTCGTTTGTTTCCATATCGCACGGCGGACAACCGCAGTGAAGGCGTGGTGCTGAGGGTTATTCGAATTGGAAAAACCGATGTTGCCTGAACAACGATGAGCGATTGGCGTCCATCGTAACTAAGACACTTCCGTGGAGGAAACATGTCAAAGCAGCCGCACCATCAACGCGGGTCCGAGTCAATGGCCGGGGGAAATCCGGGACGCCGCACAGGAGCTGAGCCTATGATTCAGAGCGGGGCCGGCACGAGCAAAAAGACAAAGGTTGGAAACAAGAAGAGCGCAACAAAGCCGCAACACAAGGCCGCCTGATGGCCGTTGCACTGGCACAAAAAGCTCCCCCGAAAGCTGGGAGCTTTTCTTATTGGCGCAAAGTTGCAACTAGGCGGCGGCAGGAGTCTTCTCGCGACGAACGTTGGCCTGCCAAGCCACGTTTGAAATAAGGAATCGACTTTTAGGCAGAGCGGGGACTCGGGAAAAGTCGATTGTCAGATCCTGTCGCGGAACTTCGTACTTCACCTCGCGAACCATGATGCGAACGATGGCCTTCATCTGCTCAACGGTGATGTACTCTCCGGGGCAACGATGAGTGAAGCGTCGGTCGCCCGCACCGTGGGAAACAAGGTCGTAGAGGCCATGGCGCTCCTTCTGGAAGCGCTCAGGACGAAAGCGCTCAGGATCGCCCCAGATCCGCCGGTCATGGTTGGTTCCATATAGATCCATGAGCACCCAGTCGCGTTTGTTGAAGCGATGATTGCGCCAGGTGAACTCCTGCAGAACACGCCCACCAATCAGAGGAATGAACGGATAGAAGCGGCGCACTTCATCGACAAAGAACCCAAGCTGATCGTCGCTCTTCGCGAGTTTCTTTTGCCATTCAGGGTTGGCGTGAAGCGCCATGAGCGCGAACATCATGTATCGCGCATTGGCGACCGTAGGACGAAGTAGGTTGATCAACTCGACGGAAGCATACTTCACGTCCATGAGACGACCACGGCTATCGCGGAATGTGCTGATGAGATACGCGGGACTGGAACCTGGGACACGAAGCTTGCCTCCGCGAATGTTGCGCACAATCTGCCGCATCCATCGCTCGGTGCGGAATCGCATGAGGTGGCCACGCCAATTGCGCGTTCCGATGCCACCGGTACCCTCGACCATCGCCTCGAATTCGCGAGCCCGCTGACGAATGTCGGAGTCGCTGAGGGAAAGGCCAGCCCACGCGCACACGGCGGCACAGAGCGGGACGTGCGCTTCTTCGAAGATATTCACTCTACGCATCTTGCGCCAGCGTTCGACGTGTGCTCGCCAATGCTGAGCCGTCAACCGCGTGAGCCGAGTGAGTGAGTCGGGAGACATGAACGACAGGAACATCTTTTCGCGACGGCGGTGATCTTCTCCGTCAAGCATCATGACGCTGCCCAGATCCTGAATGAGAGTGACTGCGAACAGAGGCATTGCACCGCGACGAGAGAAACGCCCAGGGGAATAGAATTCTTCGGCGGCCTCTGCCCCCTGCATGCAGACGGCGCGGCGCAGCATGACGCGAGTTTGGAACACGTCACTGCCTAGCCGCTCGCAACGATTGGAGATGAATTTATACCCTTCGGAGAAGAGCAGAGCGTATGTACTGTCAAACGACGGGTCCCGAGGAATATTCATCATTGTGCAACCCTGCGTTCGCTGGAGTGTGAGCTTTAGGGTAGAGATGCTTGTTTGGCGATAGCTGCCGCACTGAGGTGCAATTTTCCTGGGCCACTTCTGCCCCACCCCGAAACCTTGGCGTAAGCGAGAGTGGATTGAGTGTCGGAAAAGTTACAGATCAACTTACGAATCCCTTTTAGAGCAACATTGTTCAGAAGTTTGAACGCATCTCAAAAAATAAGCCGATACGCACTGCTCCTTCAGCCGTTTAAGAGACAAAGCGTGGAAAAGAGAAAACCAAAAGTTTTATGCGTAGATGACCGGCCGGAGAACGTCCGGGTGCGGGCATTGTTACTGAATCAGTTTGGATGCGAGACTCTGGTCGCAAGAGATTACACCTCTGCGATGCGCGCTCTTCATGAGCACGCGATCGACATCCTTGTGATCGATTACCATTTGGCGGAAGGCAGAACGGGAGACGAGGTTGCGCAGGAACTGCGGATGATGCGTCCGGAAGTACCGGTCATCATGATTACGGGCGAGACGAAACTGCCAGAAGAAGCACGCGCGCGCGTAGACGCCGTACTACTCAAAGGAGTGTCAGGTCCGAATACCTTGTTGGACACAATAGAGCAGCTTCTGCCCGACGCAAGTCTGCGGCCGAGACGTCCGTCGCTCGCGCAAGAACCTTTGAGAAAAGCCTCTTAAGAGCCGTCATGCAGCGAGTCGAACGCGCTCTCGCGAACTAGCTCTGGGCGAGAGCAGGCGAAACGACTTGATGGCGAGAGGCACGAGGAAGATCAAGGAACCGAGTACCCACATCTCGGCTCCGGCGGCAATCTGGTCGTCTAATGGAGAAAGCCCGAGCACACCACTAGCGCGCGCGTAGCTGGGATAGATGACGCGTCCGGCAAAACACAGATAAGCAGACACTCCGGTATTCACGAGATCGGCTCCGAGCAGGTATGGGATGACTGCCCACTGTGCCCACGGAGTTCGCGAAGGCCAAGGCTCAAGCACGTTCCACCAGAAGAGCATAGACGTTACTAGAAAGCAGAGATGCTCGAAGTCATGCCACGGCTCTGACGCAAGAGCCAGTTCATAGGCGGCGGGAATGTGCCAAGCAATATAAGCGATGTTCATGGCAAAGAATGCGAAGATCGGGCTACGGAGAAGGCGTTCGCAGAAGGTAGAAACCCGATTCCGCAGCAACGGACTGATCACGGCAGCCAAGACGGAGCGAGGCAAGCCACGAAGCATGGGAACGACAGGCGCACCCAAGGCGATCAATGGCGGAACGACGGACATCAACAGCAAATGCTGTGTCATGTGCGCGAGCAAGAGATCGTCTGCAAAGGTATCCACGGGTGAAGCAATAGCCAAGAACAAAACAGCAATGCCTGCAAGAAACGACCAGCAGCGCCAAATGGGAAGCTCTAGAGGTCGCATTTGACGAGCCAGGGCATAGCCGCGAGCGTAAATCACTGTGGTGACCACGAGGGCTGTAGAGGCGACAACAGGAATGTTCCAGAGCTGATCGTCGGAGCCGACGTGCATCGCTAATACCTCGAGCCTTGTTCTACGTCGGTGTTCGCAGGCCGCTCTCCAGTTTCGGCGAGACCTCTCGAGACATCGCGCGCAGGGGCTTGGTTGGGACGACGCAATGTCTCAAGGAACTGGACGAGTGCAGTTACTTCTGGCGGCGAGAGGCTACTACCAAACGCTGGCATGTTTCCTCCACCCTGAATGACCTGTCGAATGAGTTGATCCTTGGTCATGCGCGTTGCGACTTCGTCGAGTGCCGGGCCGCGATCGCCGCCAATGCCTCCCAGAGCATGACAGTTGCGGCACTGCTTGTATTGGAAGACGTTAGCTCCTTGTCGCACCAATGGTGTGGAATTGCGGATGAAGTGGACGGGGATCGGCGCGCCGCTCCAGGCATTCATCTTCGGACTCCATGGGGCGTATGTGGCGAGGCGCGTGAGGGTGGCCCATCCAAAAGCAAGAAGAAGAAGCGTAAGCACCGCGACCGGACGACGATGCCAGCTCTTTTCGCCAGTGCCCGCTACGAGTGGCAGAGCGAGAAGCAAGCCGATCGCTATTGGCGGCGCGATGAGTAGGAATGGAGTTTCCCAACTTGGCGGCAGCAGAGATAACAACGAATAGAGCCAGAGGAAAAAGAAGTCGGGCTTAGGGACGGTTTCGATGATTGTTGGATCGGGCATGCCCGTTGGCCCGAATGGCCCGAAGAACAACGCGCAAACCGCAACAGCAATAAGGATGGAGGCGGAGAAAACAAGGTCCTTCCACGCAGCGCCCGGAATAAAGGGGATTCCGTCGCGATGAGCCAGTTCGTTGTATTCCTTTATGTAGGTTTCGCGGCGCACGATGCGTCCAGGCATGGGCCACTCATTCACGCCGAGCTTTAGGACCATCCAGACGTGCAGACCTGCGAGCGCGAGAAGCAGGCCGGGAATGACGAAAACGTGGAGAGCGAAGAATCGGGAGAGTGTCGTTCCCCCTATGATCGGTCCTCCGAGAAGGAGGTGAACGAGTTGACCGCCCACGAATGGCACGCGTCCGGTGATCGAAACGCCAATGCCGATTCCCCAGTAGGCATCCTGATCAAAGCGAAGCACCTGCCCAGTGAATGCCATTCCGAGCGTCATGAGCAGAAGAAAAACACCAATCATCCATGTAAGTTCGCGGGGGAACTTGTAGGCTCCAAAGAGGAATACTTGCGCCATGTGGACGAGCACAACAGCGACCATGAAGTTGGAGCCCCAACCGTGAAGCGCACGAATGAACCATCCTAGTGCAACGTGCTGGTTGATATTCTGCAGGCTATTCCATGCTTCGGCAGCGGACGGAATGTAGGTGAGTGCAAGCAGCACTCCGGTGACGAGTTGGAGGATGAGCAACGTTAGCGCAGCGCTGCCGAAGACATACCACCAACTAGCGGTCTTGCGCGGAACAACGTGCAGAGCCGCTTCCTTGATAGGACCTTCGAGTTGAACGCGGCGCTCTAACCAATCGTAGAGCTGTTTGTACCAGGGCATGGATGAATTTCCTGAATCAGTTTTGCGCGATTGGAGAAAGTCGGAATCTGCCCGGCGTTGATGTAGAGCTTTCCGTTCTCAACCTTGTAGTCGTAAGTGAACAGGCCGCGCTCGGGTGGGCCTGAAGCGCGACTGCCATCGGCGTAATAAACTCCGCCATGGCAAGGGCACATGAAGAGCTGGGACTCGGCAAACCATCGGACGGGACATCCGAGATGAGCGCAATTGATTGCAAAGACTGTGAAGTTGTTCCCGGTCTTGCGAACGTAGGCTGGAATCTTTCCGGTGTCACCGTCCCACGGACTCACAACGGGGTTGATGAAACTGATAAGTTTGGTGTCGCCATCGCGAAAGTCGGCAACGTTTCCGATCTCGGTCCATCGCAGATAACGATTAGGCGAACCGGTGGACGACAACACGTAACGCACGATCGGTACAGCTAAGGCGGCCGCCACAAGTCCGTTCAGGGCCAGGCCCGCTTTCATGAGGAACGTGCGTCGTGTGAGGTGCTCGCCTTCAAGACGCTGCTCTTGCTCTGCGGGACTTGGAGGTGGAAGTTTTTCATCCATCACGGTCTACCTTCGTTGTGAGATACAGTTGCGGAATCGGCGTATGGCTGACCAGGACGCTGCGGGCGCTGAGATACGACGAAGGCGACAACGTCAGTCACCTCCTGATCGGTCAGTGGGCGGCCAGGTCTGCGCTGGCGAAAATTGGGCATTCCAAGATCAGGACGGCCAACGATTGCGGTGGTGCGAATCAGTTGCGGAGATACCACTCCGAGGAACGAGCCATCAAGAATGGCTCCCTTCGGTCCGGGTGGACCACCGACAGGACCATGACAGTTTGCGCAGTCGGATGCATACACCTGCTTGCCGCGTTCGGCATCGCCCGCGCTCACAGCTTTGTACGGAGGAGCGCCCGGGCCAAGGACATTGCCCTTGGACCACTGTTTGCGCATGCCGCGAACTAACACATCAACCTGCTGATCGGTGAGGTCGCCTCCGGCAGCCTTGGCGAAACCCGGCATCATGGTGTCTTTTTGCCCTTTGGCGACAATGTCACGAAGTGTGTTGTCATCGATCAATGCCTGGTACTCGGGATTGGCCAGATTTGATGCAGGGCCATTTTGTCCAGTCGCGCCGTGACAACCTGCACAATTCTTCTGATAAAGAACGTCGAATGACATTACCGCTTCCGGAGGTTGCGCGTGCTGTTGTTCGCGGTCTTTGCTGGCATGGCCTTCGATGCGCTCGCAAGCAACGGTAAGCAGGATGAAGCCGAACAATATGAAACACAGCAGACCAGCTCTCATTGTCTGCCGTCCTCCCTGCGTTCACGAATGTACCCAGGTGTCTGAATACCGAGGCGCACAGCGAGAGGCATTTGCGATAGCCGTTTCAGTTTGCCGAATCGCGCGACAGTGTATCCAGCAACGAGTCCGAAGAAGACTTGGGATGCTGCAAACCACGGCCAAGAAATCTTCTCGTTGAAAAACGGATTGACGACCGCAAGCACGCTATGAAGGAGACCAGTCCACAGGGCAGGAGCGATCACACCTCCGAGGAGAATGGGACGAGACGGCCAGAGCGGAAGCAGGGCTCCGTATAGCAAGCCGACAAGAATGGACGTGGCGATGTGGATGATGCACGCGATGAGAAATGTTTCAGCATGGAACGAGACCAAATATTCCAGCGAAGGCTTTTGTGGGCCGGTGGCGCCAGCGCCTCCCAGAAGATTGATGGGGTACCAGAGGCTATGAAATGTGATGAGGCCATAGATCTCGGCGGGGACGACCATGGCGAGGCCACCCGCGATGCCACCTTTCACGCCTGACGAAACTGGATAAGTGACCAGCGGAAGTTGAGCACGATGAGTCTCAGTCACTTCCACACGAGACACTCCGGTGGCTAATGAAGTGAGCTCTACAGGAGCAACATCGCCTGTGACCTCAATGTGCCGCTCCACGGGAAGCACCTGCCGAAACCATCCTGCTGCAGCAATCACAGTAAGGAGCAGTCCGAGCACCCCGATCCAGCCATGCGTGACAAGCGCGGCAAAGATGAGCCCGATACCGGCGGCGAACGCGAAAGGCCACGCAGTTGGGGCGGGAAGATGAACGGTGGCCTGCGATTCGTCACGCGTGCTGTGCATTGCCTCTCCTCATCGTCCGACTATATAGACAACCGTAAATACAACGACCCACACGACGTCGACAAAGTGCCAATAGAGCGCCAGTACCTGTACCCGCTCTGCATGCTGGCGGGTTAACTTCCCGGTCACCGTGAAAGCTAGGACGATGAAAATCATCAGCAAGCCAACGGTTACGTGCGAAGCGTGCAAGCCCACGAGCGAGTAGTACGTTGTGCCGAAAACGTTGGTGCGGATTGTGAGCCCTTCTTCGAAGATCAGCTTGTGCCATTCGACTGCTGTGCCGTACAGGAATACAGCTCCGAGCAGGAACGTGAGTAGCCAGAACGCTGCGAAACTCTTGAGTGCGCCGCGAACAAGGCGATGCTCCGCGATGAAGATCGTGATGCTGCTGGACAGCAGGCACACGGTGTAGAAGATAGGAACGTGTAAGACCTTTGGCGTTGGTCCGTAGGTGCTGCGCCCGATGAAATAGATGTATGCAGCGACG
Organism: Koromonas humicola; assembly: GCF_059726255.1. Classification (NCBI taxonomy): domain Bacteria; kingdom Pseudomonadati; phylum Acidobacteriota; class Terriglobia; order Terriglobales; family Koromonadaceae; genus Koromonas; species Koromonas humicola. The sequence goes on along the minus strand of NZ_AP040873.1, from coordinate 540,489 downwards.
AAGATTGTGAAGATGGCGCTCTCGGCCGCAATGAACGAGTACATTCCAACGACGCCACGAGAAGGTAGCTTCCATTCGCCTTCGAATTGCGGGTGCGTAAGCTGCGTTGTGCTCATCGAGTCCTCATTCCAATGCTCTACTCGTATGTACTGTCGGGGTCGTCGGGATGCTTGAGATCCCAGAGCGGCCGGCGACTTCCGACTACAGGCTCGACGGCGAAGTTGTAAGAAGGTGGCGGAGAAGGAGTAGCCCACTCCAGAGTCCACGCGTCCCAAGGGTCTGCTCCGGCGCGCTTTCCAACGAAGTAGGAGCGCACAAGGTTGAAGACCAAAACGAGCACAGCGAGGGCTTGGATGAACCCTCCGATGGATACGAGTTGGTTCCATCCTGTCCAGCCACGGTCGGGCTCATAGGTAAAGATCTGGCGCGGCATTCCGAGAATGCCGGGAATGTGCATAAGATCGAACGTCATGTGGAAGCCGATGAGCATGAGCCAGAAATGCACCTTGGCCAATCGCTCGTCGAGCATGCGGCCGGTCATTTTGGGGTACCAATAGTAAATGGCGGCGAAGATCATGAATACGATGGCACCCACAAGAACATAGTGAAAGTGCGCGATTAGGAAATAGCTGTTGTGCAACTGCAAGTCAAAGGGCGAGACAGCCAGCATGATGCCGGTGAGTCCGGCAATGGGCCACTGGAAGAGAAATCCAACAGTAAAGAGCATGGGAGAGGAGAAGCGAATCTTGCCTCCCCACATCGTGGCGAGCCAATTGAAAGCTTTGATTCCGGTGGGAATGGAGACGAGCATGGTCGAGAGCGTGAAGAACGCGTTGGAGAACGAGGTCATGCCCACGGTGAACATGTGGTGTGCCCAGACTCCCATGCTGACGAATGCAATGCCCATGGTTGCTGCGACCATGGCGGGATAGCCAAAGATTGCCTTGCGCGAAAAGACTGGGACGATCTCATTGGCGAAGGCGAAGGCGGGAAGCACAAGAATGTAAACTTCCGGATGCCCGAAGATCCAAAAGAAGTGGATCCACATGTAGGGCGAGCCGCCGGCCTGAGCATCGAAGAAATGTCCGCCAAGGTAGCGATCCACGAGAAGCATGATTTGTGCTGCGGTAAGTGGGCTGATGGCAAGGACCATCAACACGGCAACAGTGAGATAGACCCATGGCAACAGTGGCATGCGAGAGAGAGTCATCCCTTTGCAGCGCATGCAAAGAACAGTCGCAATGATGTTCACGGCGGTTCCAATGCTGCCGATGCCGCTTAACAATACTGAGACGGTCCAATAATCAGTTGAATGTCCGGGCGAGAAGGGTATCTCTGTGAGTGGAGCGTAGGCGAACCATCCGACATCTGGCGCACTTCCCGCCCCCGCCAACCCCATGCCTCCGACAAGACTGTAGTAAAGGAGCAGGCCAGCGAATGCACTAATCCAGAAGCTGAATGCATTCAGTCGCGGAAAAGCCATGTCACGCGCGCCAATCATGAGCGGAACAAGATAGTTGCCGAAGCCAAGCAGAATCGGCATTCCAGCAAGAAACACCATCGTGGTGCCGTGGAGCGTGAACAGTCGGTTGAAAGTTTCCGGGGTGACGAATGTGTTATGCGGAACAAACAACTGAACGCGGATGAGAAGAGCTTCGAGCCCAGCGACCAGCAGAAAGAGTGTTCCGTACGTGATGTAGAGGAGACCGATCCGCTTGTGATCGACGGTCACGATCCACTCATGCAGTTGCTCAAGGATCGTGCTTTGATCCGGGCTTGTCCTTGTGATCTCAATGTTTGATCCCATGTCGCCGGGAACTGGAAGACTGGCGTCGGACATTGCTCTCCTACTTAAGCGACATAAGATAGTCGGTAATCAAATCGAGTTGCTGGCCACCAAGATGCATTGAAGGCATGAGGCTACCGGGCTTGAAGGCATCTGGATCGGCGATCCACTTGCGCAGGTTGTCGCGCGTGAGAGGAACTGCGCCAGACGCAATCGTGTTTCTGCTCATGAGGTGAGTGAGATCAGGGCCAAACCTGCCAGTTGCAATCGTTCCCGCCACCCGATGACAATTCACACAAGCCTGCGACTCAAATGCCTGACGTCCAGCATCGACAGCGGACGAGCTAGGCGGAGGCTGCTTCTGTGCGTTGACCCATTCGTCGAATTTATCTGGGGTATCGACGTAAACCCGCAGCAACATCTTTGCATGCTCTACGCCGCATAGCTGGGTGCACTGGCCCAAATACACGCCGGGCGTCCCGGGATCCGCCCATAATTCATTCACGCGATTCGGAATGACATCCACTTTCCCCGCAATTCTCGGAACCCAGAAGCTATGAATGACATCAGCGGAAGTCAGCTTCATGTAGGTTGGGCGTGAGTGTCCGGAAGTATCTGCCGGAATGTGTAGTTCGTTTGCCGAAGTAATGCCGAGGGTTGGATAACGAAACTCCCACCAGAATTGATGTCCTATCACAACAACGTCGAGGGCAGACGCAGGCTTGGACGCGTGCTGCAATCCAAAGAGCACTCCGGCGGTCGTTAGAAACAAGACGACGATTATGAGGATGGGAATGATGGTCCACGCTAGCTCAATTTCAGTGCTGCCGAAAACCTGCGGAGGTTCGAGATGTACGTCAGCGGGACGTGCGCGGAAACGGATGATGATGTAGGTGATCAGCGTGGCTAGAGTGAGAAAGATTCCTGCCGCAATAGCGAGGACGAAAAACGCCAGATGCTCGATTGAACGAGACGGAGTAGCAACGGGAGCAAAGATCGACGTGTCAGAAGTCGCGCCCAAGAGCGGGATGTAGATAATTGCGTTTAGGATTGCTGCCCCACTCATGCTTGCTCTCTTTCACTTCCAATCCAATTGTTTCGCGGAGCAAATCGACGTCTCGCGTGTGTCGGGTTGTGAAATTACGTTTCTTGAGTATTGCGATGAGTTGAATTGATTGCACGTTGCGCGAAGAACAGATTTCAGGCTGTGCGGAGACTTAGTTCAGAGTTAAGCCGCGCCTAAACCGTAAGGGGGCCGACTCAGCAGTGCTCTGGCGCTTTATGACACGACACACGAGCATACGGTGGCCAACGAGGTGACGACTTCGCGTCCTCATAATGCTCAGACAAAATGATTAGGAGCAGAAATGGCTGACGAGAAAGGCACGGGGAAGCATCCGCATAAGGACAGTGAAGAACCGTTTCCGCACACGAAGGGGAATGAAGAAGGCTCGCGCAGCGGTCGAGAGAGCAATCAGGCGAAGATCTCTGGATCCCAGGGGCACAAACAACAGACTCAATCGGGCAGTAATGAAAGTGAAGACCTGAAAGAGCGCGAATATCGAGACTCAGAAGGCAACGTACATCACCACACGCGTACTTCGGAAGCAATGCAGGGCAACAAACGGAAGGCTTCGTAGGAGTGCTCTGATTACTAGCGATGTGCGCTTAATCATCGGCTCTGAGTATGTGAGAGCTACAACAAAGGAGGGAGAAGAAGAATTAGAAATCGTACAAAGGCAGTAGAAGGTTGAAAGAAGTAAAGACGTTGTTGCACACACAGAAAGGAAGTAAGCGTGGAACTTAATTCCCGTGCGGCTATCATTCTGATCCGTTTCTGTGAGGCCGCACGGCATCAATACCGCACATCCTCGCACCACATAGATTAGAGATTAGAGACCTGTAGGGACAAGAAGAGGCCGTGCTTTTTACACACGGCCCCGGTTTGCTAGTCAGTAAAAGAAGCTTCTTCTTCCTTGGGGAGAACAGGAACAAGACGGACTCCCAATCCAAAGAGGAAGATAGTAGTTGAGACCATGCCGATCGAGATACCCCATTCCCAAATGCTCGGGAAGTAATGTGCCGGAGCAATCTGAGGCATTGGCCCAGTAAGATTCATGGCGAAGATCACGCCCATTGCGCGATTCCATACAATTCCACTCACAGCGAGCAGTGCAGCACAGCCCAGTGTTGCCGGACGGTTGCGCACGCTCGGAGTTGCAAGCATCACAAGCGGGACAAAGCCGAGGAGCACAATCTCAACCAGGAACATGACGCCGTAAGAACCGGAGAGATGCCCAAATTGTCCGCGCACCGTAACGTCACCTATACGAGCCACAAGGTACACGAGAAGCGCCCAGAATGAGATCTTGCCCATTGCTGAGAGCGGCTTCATCTGAAGGGCGCGCTTGAACGCTTTCGCAATCCACATCTCGACCAAAATCATCAGCGAAGTGCCAGCGGCTACCGAAGAGAGGAAGTAGCAGATGGGCATCACGGGTGACCACCAGAGATGATGGAGCTTATCCGGCATGAGCAGGAAGAGCGAACCAAGCGAGCTCTGGTGCATGGTTGAGAACGTTACGGCCGCGATAGCAAGCATCACAGGAACCGGCTTCTGTCCTTCCTTTGTGCGGAAGGCGTAGGCCATGAACGCGAAAGCTGCAAACGCCACTGCGGCGAAGAGCACGTTGCGTGACATCAGATACACGAACAGAGCAACCGCGACCACAACGTACATGGGCGAATACTTCGTCCAGAGAGCCTTCCACTCGTGCAACTTGAAATGGTCTAGCGGAACTGGCGCGAATTCAAAGGCCAAGACCGTCAGGTAGAAAGTGATACACCACGAGACTTCGAACATCGCCGAGTGCTTTGGTGCATACATGCCCAGCGAATAGAAGTGCCATGGTAATCCGAGGTCGGCCATCAGCGTGAGCACGACAAAGGTGTAACTCAGCATGCCCATGAGCACGGCAGATCGACCGATGGGGTATAGATCTTCTCGCGCAAAGACGTAGATCAGACCTGCGGTTGCAAACGCACCTGCAGCGATCGCGATCCAGACGAAGTCGAAGACGATCCAAAGTCCCCATGCCCAAGTGTCAGAGAGGTTTGTACTGCCACCGAGACCCACGGCAAAGCGGACTAGGAACGACAGTGCTCCGAATGCCATCAGGATGAGCAACAAGAGATTTCCACCGGAGAAGAGATTGCTGCGAGAAAACGGGTTGCCGTTTCCGACCGGAGCGAACTCTACGTGGTGGTGATCATGCTTGTGTTTTGCAGCTTTCGTTTCTTCTTCGGCGACCTTTGCACGACGCTTGTTCAGAGCCGCAACGCCACCGAGCACTGCACCAACGCCAATTACCGCCGGGGGAACAGATCCCAGGGCGACGGCGCTAATGCGAGGCAGAGGATCGGTTTGCACCTTTGGGAATCCGATCTGATCGAAAGGAACACTCGCCAGATAGAGAACTCCCGTGCCTCCGGCTTCATGCTCGCCGTAGATGTGATCCACGTACATGTCGGGATTCTGGCTGATGCGTCGCTTTGCTTCTGCGAGAAGCTCTTCACGCTCGCCGAATTTCAGAGCTCCGGCTGGACACTGCTTTATGCAGATCGGTTCGGAAAGCTTGGTTGCATAAGGCGCTTTCTTGTCCGTCGGATTCGACTGGCCGTTGCGCACGACAGGCAACGTCTGCGCATGACGGTCGTAGCACATGGTGCACTTGCTGATTTTCGGCGCAAGCGAATCCCACTCCGCAGTTGGAATGCTCCAGGGGCAAGCCCACATGCAGTAGCGACATCCGATGCATCTGGATTTGTCGTAAACCACCGGACCTTCGGGCGTCTTGTGCATTGCTGTCACAGGACAAGCCGAAACACACGCCGGTTCATCACAGTGCATACACTGCCGCTTTGCGAAAATCGTGCGCAAATGCCCCGGAGCTTTCGAATCTTCGACCTCGTGGTCGGTGATCACCACTAGCGTCTTAGCAGAAAGCACCTTCGGGTTTTGTAATCCGAGGCCCTTCTCCGGTGCACTCGTCTTTTCGGCAGGCAGGTTGTTCCATTCCTTGCAGGAAACCTGGCATGAACGGCAACCGATGCACTTAGTCGTATCTATCAACATTCCGCTAGACACGTGCACCTCCCTGCGTGCGCTTTGCACGCGCGACCTTCACAAGACAAGCCTTCGTCTCCTGAGTTCCAGCACCAGGATCAACGGCGTCAATCGTCAGATAGTTTGTGCTGGGGCCAGTGCTGAGACCTTTGAATCCCCAGTTGTATGGCATCCAGACGGTTGCTACTTCCTTGCCATTGATCACGAGCGTCTGCATGCGCTTGGTGACGACAGCCTTTACCGTCACTTCACCGCGAGCAGAGGTCACGGTCGTCATATCGCCAGTCTCTATGCCAAGCTGTTTGGCTAGATTCTCCGGCAATTCGACGACAGGTTCGGGCATCAGTTCGTTGAGCCAAGGCACGTTGCGCGTGGTCGAACCTGCGCACCAATGTTCCGCAATGCTCGACGTCATTAGCACGTACGGGAATTCTTCCACCTTGCCGATCGGGTGCTTGCCATCCTTAAGGCGCGGATACTTCAAGCACGGATTGCATTTCACGGCCGGGTGCAGAGAGTTTTCCGTTGGGCTTTCGACCGGCTCATAGAACTCGGGGAGCGGTCCATCTTTGGGCGTGTACGAAGCATCGCGCGGAAGTTTGTCCTTGTCCTTCGCGTCGGGATCCTTATAAGGCCCAGCGATAAGACGTCCGACACCTTCTCCGTTCATGCGGAACGCGCGCTGTCCATTCGGAGTGTCCGGCCCATCGGTCGGCACCGGAACGTCAGGAGTATCGACGCCGGCCCACTTCTTTTGCTCGGCATCCCACCAGACAATCTTGTGCTCGGGATCGAACGGCACACCATGTTCGTCGCACGAAGCGCGGTTGTAGAGGATCTTCATGTTGCCCGGCCAAGTCCACGCGAAGTTCGGATACATACCGAGTCCGCTGGGATCGGTCTTGTTGTCGCGCCGCTTCGTCAGGTTCTTACCACCCTTGAAGCAGCCCGCATAAATCCAAGCTCCCGAAGAGGTCGTACCGTCGTCCTTGAGATCGGCGATTCCGTTGACCGGCTGGCCAGTCGTCAGATCGAATCCGCCAATTTCCTTCAGCACGGCTTCGGCACGATCCTTGGCAGGATAGTTCCAAGCCGCCTTGAGAATCGGTGCGTCCTTCGGATCAGTCGAGTCCTTGTATAACGCGCGGACCTTGTTGAACAACGTGTCGAAGATTTCCAGATCTGGTTTCGCCTCTCCCGGAGGATTGACTCCCGCGTAGCGCCACTGCACCAAACGGCCGGAGCCGGAGATGGTACCTTCCTTCTCCATAAAGTAGCCCGCAGGCAGAAGCAGAACTTCGGTTTTGATCGACTTGGGGTCGGCGCCCGGACGATGCCAGAAGCTGGCAGTCTCGGTTTCCCATAGTTCCTGAACGACCAGCATCTCAAGCTTCTCGAGCGCCGCGAAGGTGACATTCAGGTTCGGGTTCGTCACTGCCGGATTCTGTCCGATGACGTACAGCATCTTCGTACGTCCGGCGAGTGCGCCCTCGAGCATGCCGAGAATCGAGTAATCACCAGTGTTTCGCTTCGGCAGCCACGCGTAACCGTAGTCGTTGTCAGCCGTTGCGTTCTCGCCGAACCACGCCTTCATGGTGTTGATGAGGAACTTGCGACGAAATGTGCCGTTATTGTTCGTCCATTCCTTCAGCGTGGGTTCGTTGTAGTTCGGGTAATTCAGGTAGCCCGGAGTGTAGTTGTTGAGGACGGCCATGTCGCAGGCGCCCTGAACGTTTGGCTCACCGCGGAGAGCGTTTACGCCGCCGCCTGGCTTTCCGATGTTTCCGAGCAGCATCTGGATGATGCCGTCGCAGCGAATGTTCTGCACGGCAACCGTGTGCTGCGTCATGCCGAGCGCATACATGATGGTACCCGGCTTGTGCTTCGCCATTGTTTCGGCGATCAGCTTAATCTGCTCTTCGGGGATTCCGGAGATGTCGCTGCCCACCTTGAGCGTGTACCGCGAGAAGAACTTCTTCATCTGCGCGAATACGCAACGAGGATCGTCGAGCGACTTTGCCTTGAGAGGTTTCTTGTCCGGACCGAGTTCGTATCCCCAACCTTCCTGGTGATACTTGTGCTTCTCCTGGTCATAGCCCGAGAACAGTCCATCCTCGAAGCTAAATTCCTTGTTACTGATCATGAGAGCGTTCGTGTGAAGCTTCACGTACGGCTCGTCATACAGCTTATTGATAAGGATGTAGTTGATCATCGCGTTGAGGAACGCGATATCGGCACCGGGACGGATGCGGGCATAGATGTCGGCTGCCGAAGAAGTGCGATTGAAACGAGGATCCACGTGGATGATGATGGCGCCCTTTTCTTGCGCCTTGCGGATCCACTTCATGGCCATCACGTGGTTCTCTGCGGCGTTGGAGCCCTCGATGAGGAACACCTTCGCATTCTGCAGATCCAACCAGTGGTTGGTCATTGCGCCACGACCGAATGCTGCCCCCAAACTGGGGACGGTCGGGCTATGTCAAAGCCTAGCCTGATGTTCTACCTGAACAGTGCCAAGCAGGCGTCCCATCTTGCCGATGAGATAGCACTCTTCGTTCGTGTTCTGCGCGCCACCCATAAAGCCGATAGCGTCTGTGCGGTTTACCGCGAATTCCTTATCGCCTTCTTTCTCAGAGGCGATCCAATTGGCGTCGCGAGTTTCTTTGATCTTGCGGGCGATGCGGTCATAGGCTTCGTCCCAGCTAATCTCTTTCCACTGGTCGCTTCCAGCGGTGCGGAGCATTGGCTTTTTCACACGCTGAGCAGATCGATGAGTCTCCAGCATGGCGGCGCCCTTGCTGCAAAGTGCGCCCTCGTTAATGATGTGGTCTGGATCGCCTTCCAGGTTCACAAGCTCGCCATCTTTTACGTGGCCGATCATGCCGCAACCACAAGAGCAGAAGTTGCAGGCCGTTGTGAATTCCTCGGTGCCAGCCAACTTCTCTTTCTTGGTTGCCGCGTGTGCTGTGGGCACCTGGAATCCCAACTCACTGAGAGTCAGGCCTACACCAGTGCCCATTTTCAATAGGTCTCTTCGGCTGATTGCCATTATTTCTCCACCCCTGTTTTTGTCGAACCGTGCTTGTGGCAGGAGATACCAAAAGTGAAACAGTGTTACTTCTCGTGTACTCCTGAGCTGGACGTGTTTACAGTGACGCGAATCACGTTCGAGTCACAATCAACTAGAAACGCACAAGGCGTTGCACGCAGGGGATGAGAACTAGGGTATTCACGGTATTGTAGTTTCGATACGAGTCGACTAGGAAACCAATCGCCGTTGTAGTGCCGTTCGAGGGCCGGCCCTAAAGAAGTAGTTGTAGAATTCCGATTCCGACGAGAAGCAATCCAGAGACGACCCCGGCCAACTCTCCCATCCATCGGGCTGCCAGTCGTCTTCCTGCATGCAATCCAAGCCAAAGTGTGACCATACTCAGGATCACGACCCAGACAGTGACGAACAACAAAGGCAAATGCAAGATTCCGGCCGCGACGCCATTCACAAAGTTGTTCATCGATAGCGCGCAGGCAAGCACCACGGCTTCACGATTGTCGATGTGCCTTGAGGAATCCCGATCGGCGCAAGACGGGTTGCTTAGGATGATGGAGAGTTTCGTGAGGAAGCCTCTATTGGCGAACTGCTGGCAATCATTGGAGACCGTGGCCTTGGCCCTAGATTTCAGGCACTCCGAGAGAACGATCCAGCATCCAAGAGCAACCAACATGAGGGCGCCCAGTACGGAGGCCAATTGAGGTTGCAGAAAGTGGGCGATGCTGGCGCCAGCGAGGATTGCGACAAGAGTGGTAGCGCCGGTGACTGCTGCTATGACTGCATTGGCTGAGAACGGAACACGCACACGCCGGAAGGCGTACGCAACACCGACTCCGACATTGTCGAGACTACTTGAGACTGCAAGCAGGACGGCCGCAGACCACCCGGTTCGTAGCATGACGGCCGCCCCCTTGAGTCTCTCTCCTGAAGGTCACGTTCTACCGATCAGATGATCCGGAACGACTCGACCAGCGTGCAGCGACGCTGACGCGTGAAACTACGGGCCGACGTCAAACCCTCTCCAGTGGGACCGGCGATGGTGAACGAAGTATGCCCTTCACCTCCGAGGCCGATGCCCGCATAACATGGAGCATTCTTGACGAAAATCGTCGTCTGTACCTCCCGCGCAAACTTGGTCATGTGCTCTACGTTGGTGGAGTGCATGATTGCCGTATGCCGGTTGCCGGATTCCACCTTGACGGCGAACTCCACAGCCTCGTTGAAGTCTTTGACGCAGACGATGGGGAGCACGGGCATCATTTGCTCCTTCCACACCAGCGGGTGCTCACGCGGTGCACGGAAGATCGCCAGCCTACATTCCTCTCCTACATGGATGCCTACGTCAGCGAGGATGATCTGCACGTTGCGCCCAATGTAGTTGGGGTTGATCTTGCCTTCGGGGGCCATCACTAACTTGGTGACGCGCTCAGCCTCTTCTTCCGAGAGCAGATACACCTTGCCAGTTTCCACCATGAACTTAATCAAGGTCTCGTACACCTCCTGCACCACGATGGCTTCCTTTTCACAGATGCAGAAGATGTTGTTGTTCACACTGGCACCGTCGACGATACAACGTGCGGCACGACGCAGGTTCGCAGTTTCGTCCACCAACACTGGCGGGTTTCCGGCACCAGCACCGATGGCTTTCTTGCCGGAACTCAGGACGACATGGACGACTGGCTTGCCGCCCGTTGCGACAAGCAGATTAACTTTGGGATGCTCGATCAACTGCTTTGCCGTCTCAAGCGTTGGCTCGCGTACGATGCTGACCAGTCCTGGAGGGCCGCCTGCATCCACGACCGCCTTGTGCAATACGAGCACAACTTGCGTGCTGGTTTCGCGTGCGCTCGGGTGTGGATTGAACACCACCGCATTTCCAGCCGAGATCATGCTGATACTGTTGTTGATCAGCGTTCCCGTGGGGTTGGTGATGGGCGTAAGTGCGCCGATAACACCGACCGGAGCGTACTCAAGCAGCGTGAGCCCGCAATCTCCGCTATACGCGACAGGCTGAATGTCTTCAACTCCGGGCGTCTTGGTCGCACAAAGGATGTTTTCTCGAATCTTGTCCTCAACGCGCCCGAGCTTCGTCTCCTTTACGGCAAGTCGCGCGAGTCGTTCATTCTCAAGCAGAATCGCTTTACGAATCGACGCAATGATGTCCCTGCGCCGCTCAAGCGACATGCGGATCAACTCTCTCTGCGCGATCACGGCCGCTTCAACGGCATCGTCGACCTTGTCGAACAATCCACGCCCGTCCAGTACTCCGGCAACACCCTCGAACTCCAGTTCCTTGAGCACCTTCTCAATGAGTGTTGCAACATCATCAACTTGAGTGGCCATCGCCTTCTCCTTCGCAACTCGAATCGTGACCGGCTATGATTGCCGGAATTATGAATGCCGTACGCCCACCCGGGGCGTCATACCTGTTCTTCTAAACCTGCAGCCGAAAGCGATAGCCAGACACCTCCGGCGATTGCTGTTCTGTGTTCTTCCGGCATTGCGGGTGCTAATTCTTCGAGCACGCCGCAGAGCTTCTCCTGCATGCTGTCGAGCAGCACTCCGTTGAAGGCGCCGCTTGCCAACGGTCCGGAGAGCGTGCGCTCCCAACCCACCATCTCCTCAAAATGCGCGACTCCGGCCTCGGCCACGCGAACATCCTGCTCCACGCTGCCTCCACTCACGCCGATGGCGCCTACAACCTCTCCGGAGCGTCGCAGCGGAATACCTCCGCCAAACAACACGATGCGTCCCTGATGTGTGTTCTGTATGCCGTAGAGTGGTGCTCCCGGTTGAGCCAGCTTTCCAGCCTGCGCAGAGGTCATTCGCAACACCGCCGCCGTAAACGCCTTGGACTCAGCAAGCTCAGTGCTCACGGGCAAAGCATCATCCATACGCGTAAAAATCTGGAGACCTCCGGCCGCGTCGGTTATGGCAATCACCATGGGCACGTTGATGTGTTGCGCTTCCGCTTCGGCGCGCGTCGCAATCATCCGTGCGACAACGTGAGGAATCTTGGCTGGATGCGTGTTCATCTCGATCCCTCCAACACAACTTCGGTGACGGCCGTGCGAGCGACGTGTCGTACTTCGAGAGCCCACGCCAGCGTGAAAAGAAAGTCAGAGAGCCGATTGAAGTACACCAGCAAGTCGTCGAACTCTGGCAGCTCGCGATTGAGTTTCACCAGCAGGCGCTCGCCGCGACGACAAACGGTTCTTGAGACGTGCACCGCTGCACTATCAGGCGCACGGCCCGGCACGATGAACCCATTCGGCAGTGCGTAGGTGGCAACGAGTTGGTCGATTTCATGCTCGAGCATCGCTGCCTCTTCCCTGCCGACCTTGCGCTTGAGTTGCGCACGCTTCTCGGGACTTGACGCGAGTTGGGCACATGCGCTGGAGATGTCCTGCTGAATGCGATACACGAGGTCACTGAACTCGTCGTCCACAAACAGTGAACGCGCCATGCCAAGCTGAGCTTGTAGTTCATCCAGAGTGCCATAGGTATCCACGCGCAGATCGTCCTTGGCTATACGCTCACCGCTGAAAAGCCTTGTACCGCCTGCGTCGCCTTTACGCGTGTAAATGCTCATGTTGCACACTCGCGATGTTCTCTACATCGAGTTCGTCAACAATGCCAACGATGGTTGCGTCGACTGGAGTCAACTGGTTATCGAGCGCCTTACGAGCAGCGCTTCCCTGCACCACCATCACCAGTTCACCCACCCCAGCCCCGACCGCATCAACGGCGATGAGTGGATCACCCTTTGGCTGCTGCGAATGCGGCTCGAGGGGTTGCACGATCTGAATCTTGTTCCCCACTAGCCTCTCGTGCTTTCGCGAAGCCACTACCGTTCCTATCACCAGTGCTATAAACATCTCCCAATCCTCCTGGTTGTGGTTGCCTGGATGCGCCGTTGCGCACGATCAACACGCCCAAAGCTGTGGCGCGATCTTGTGCAAGAGGGGTAACGAGTGCCCGCGCTGCGATGTGCAACGAGGTGCCCAGCTCACAAGCCTGCTGAACATCTCCAACGCTAACGACTGCGGAATCGCAAACCCATTCGAGCGTGGTATTCGCAGGCTCCACGTCCTCGATCTCTTCGGCTGCAGTTTGTGGTTCGCCGAGCAACGCCATCGTCGTGGCACAAAGCTGGCTAATATCTACGAAATTGCAACCGTAGCTCGCGACCGCTTTCGCACGCTCCTCCACCTGTTGCAGGAGCGCAGCATTCGCATGATTGAAGCCGAGTTCGGCACGTCCGGCGTTGAGTTCGAATCCGTTGCGAGCAGCAATCAGAGGCTTTCCCATGAACAATGAATGCAGAAGAATGTTGCTTGTCTGACTGTCTCCAATGACAAGTGCGAGCTTCGAAAGAGCACTCACGCTCAGCAGCGGCGACACGACCGCGCGCGCTTCGCGCAGTGACTTCAACCACGCCACGGGAGGCAGTTGGCTCCAGCACGGGAAACCGGCAAGTTGATCGCGAACCAGATTCCCATAGAGGTGCTCGGCCATGTCAGAGAACACAAGCTGCAATTCAAATCCGGCAAGGAGCAGTGCGCGGATTTGATTCACGGCATCGGGTTCCTGCACGGTCGCGCCGGTCATCACGACGATGATCTTGCCACGTGAACCGTCTGCACCTAGGTGCGGCAACAGCCGTTTTAACACCTCAGTGATGATCCGTTCTGTCTGCTGATCTTCCATAGCCTCTACCTCTACATGCAGGCAAATCCCGCACAGCTCAAGGCAATGCCTAGTGGCGTGACTAGCAAAGGATTGTCCGGTACGATAACGTCATACCCGGTTTCCTCTCGCATCACGTCAGCGATCCCCGGAAAAGCGCTTGTGCCCCCGACCAGGTACAGCAAGTTCACACCACGGTTGCGAAGGTGAGTTCTCACGATTGTGGCCATCTTCTGGAACACGGGGCGCACTACCGGGAACAGCTCTCGCTGGCGTGCCGGATCGGTCTTCATTCGCTCCGCTGCTTCCACATCGATCTTGAAGTTGCCTGCGAGAACAAGATCCACGTGATTGCCACCGGTTGGTTCGTCGGCGGTATAGACTACGCGCCCATTGCGCAGAACCGAGATTCCCGTGGTTCCGCCACCAATGTCCACGACAGCACCCTCGCGAACGCCAAGTACAACTGCAGCCGCACTCGGCTCGTCAATCATGCCGGTGACCTCGAGTTCTGCTGCCTGCAGTACATGAGAAAAGCTCTTCGCATTCGCTCCCGTAGTGCCCGGAGGATATGCCGCCGCTGCCCGCTCGATTGCATAACCCGCGCTGCGTATGGAATCGACCTGAGCACGAAGCATCTTGATTGCTCCGGTGTAATCAAGCACCAGACCGTCGCGAATTGCCGAACGGCTGCGTGTGATGGCACCTGCGACAGGAACTCCCTCTTCGTCCACCACTGCGGTCACAATGTAGGCGGTACCCAAGTCCACGCCCGCGAATAACTCGCCGCGAGGAATACCGCCCTCATTGGGCTGAAGTACGGACGCGAACCGTTCCAAAAGTTCGCCGGCTTTCTCATCGATTTCCACCGCTGCTCTCCACGATCTCCGCGGACGTGCACAACGATTGCCGCGGCTACACTGCTACTTCGGTGCCCATCAAATTCTGTATTGCCGACTCGGCCGCGCCAGCCGCACGCTCAATGTCAGACTCACGACCTCCGAGATATAGACGCCCTACGGCACCGAACACGCGGCAATCAACCAGCGTGACCTGCGCGTTCTTCTCTGCTTCGTTAGCCGCGTAGGTGACATAAGCCGCAGGAACGACTTCCATGATGTAAAGATCTTGTCCGGGAATAATGACCGAGCACAGACGTGACACGTTGACTACCTGCGCGTGATAGTCATTCACCTTGTGAATGATTTCGGAGCTCAGGATCTTCGGTTTCACTCTCTGCTCTTCTTCAACACCCAGGCACCGCAACGCCGCCTGTCCTGCATGCTGCACATCGGCCTGCGTCCGTGAATGGAACTCGAGCACGCCGAAGCTGCGCTCAACAATGAGGAATCCTGGCTGGACGTAGGCAGCCTTCAACGCCGCGTCCGCAACTTTGTTGATAGCAATGCCGGGGGCAATCTCAATAAGCATGGCAGCCATTCCGACCACCGGCAGGTAGCCTCTCATGTTGGTGCCGAAATATGCACTCAGTTGGGGCTGCAAACGATCCAGATAAACGTACGCACGAAGTTCAGCCACAGCGCGCTCCTTTGCTCGAATTCGTTCAAAACTTGCGTTGCCAATCAAGCGGCTCCCGCGGAGCCGTGCATACTACTTACGCTTCCCCTCGGCCCGGTGCGCTTTGGCTTTATGGCGAATCGTCGCCTTGGCACGCGCATCCTGCTCTTGCAAAACTTGTGGTGGAGGAAGAGCCTGAGGCTCTCCCTCTTGCATCTCTCCCGGAACTGCAACTGGCGCTGCCGTCAACTGGTCATTCTCAACTGCTGTGGGCGCGGCCTTGGTTGCGGTGTTGTCCTCTGCTACTTTCACATCTGCAGGCGGGTACTCAACTGCGACATTGTTTTCTGCTGGAGGCGTCGCCGCTTTTGCCGAAGCAGTCTCGGGTTCAGGTTTGGCTTCGCCGCGCTTTGGGTGGTGAGGAGTGAGCACGCTGCGCATTCCGTTCGCTGGCTTCTCAAACTGAGGGTGAAGCTTAGCAAGCTGCTTCGAAGGACGTGCGATCACATGCGTGGTCACAACCGTTCCGACTCTTGAAGCGGCCACAGTACCCGCCGTTACTGCGGCACGTACAGCAGCGACATCTCCTGAAAACCGGACAGTGATCAAGCCTGCGCGCCCACGCTCATATCCAAGCATGATGACGTTGGCTGCCTTACTTCCGGCATCGGCAGCCTCTACGGCCGCCACGTATCCGAGTGTTTCGATAAATCCAAGGCTCGCTGCTTCCATGACTCCTACCCCTTCGCTAATAGCTCAAGAACCGAACGGACAATGGCTTCAGTGATCGCGTCGTCGTATTGGGCCGGGGGGCTAGCCTGCGGCTCAGAAAATGTGGGTTCATCATCGAACATCAGCGGATCACCCTTCACGAGGCGCGCCGCATTGGCGCCGAGCTGCCGCAACTTCCATGCACTCGTTTTGTCGAGCGGAAACGTGAACAGCGGTGCCCGCTCGGCCAGATCGCGATGATGCAGCACAACAACGTTCGCTCTGTGATCTGCAGAGATGCCTACGTTGAGGGTCGACATGTGCGCTGCCTTCTTCGCCAAGAAAGCGGCGTCGCCTTCAGTAATTTCCTGCAACTCGTAAGGAATTCCTTCCTCCTCGAGTCCCCAGAGAATCGGCTGCAGTTCGTCCTCTGTGCATCCAGAGGAGAGGATCCTGACGGCTGGGCGCCTTTCCTGATCGAGTTCTGAAAGTTCCGCCATCGCTAGCCCTCATGCTCCATCGCGTACGAAAGCACCAACCCGGTTGCGACTGCGTTTCGCGGTCCCTCGGTCCCACGAACATTGGCTCGGCCAGTAACCACTGCATAGTCAAGCAGTGCATCGGAAATCATCTTCGGGATTTCGAAGTCCAGTCCCGAACCGCCCACTAACACCACGGAATGAATCAGCCGAATGTTGTTCGCAGGAGCAACGCGTTCAAGCGCGCGCACTGCATTCGTCACAAAGACTTTGTGTTTCGCATCCTGGCGCACGCTGACGATCTTCGAGAGCAGTTCCTTGCTTTCGAGCGGGACCGGGCCTGTATCGGTCAGCACAACTACGCGTCCAAAAAGCTTTGGATCGAGCGGCTGATGGAAGAACTGCACCGAACCATCTTCGTGGCGCATGTGGAACAGGCTTTCAACTTTTGCAAGCGGGAACTTCTTAATGTTCTCCGCCATATCGAAATCATTCAGGCCCAGTTCGGTGTTGATGAGCAGCGTGACCATGTCGCCCGCACCAGCCTGATGCGTGCTCTTGATCTCGCCTGTTGAATTGATGACGCTTGCGTCTGTCGAACCTCCGCCTACATCAACGATTGCGAGCGGAGCTTTCGTTCCGGGCGTGGTGAGCGCGCCGCGGATTGCCATCTCCGCTTCGACTCCACCAACCTGAACGGGTACATCAATCTCGTCCTGTAGCTTTCGAGCAAGTCGCTGCATCGGAAGCTTCTGCGTGTGAACCATCGCAGCTAGACCAACGGCGTTACCCAACGCATACTCTCCAGCCAGGGCTCCAAGCACCTGTTGTGGTTTGAACGTATCGACGGCCAGGATGTCCTGCACACGAATTGTGTGGACAGGTTGGTCCGTCAGATCCGCCATCACGCGCCGCACCTGCTCAAACATCCCTCCGGCGTTCGTTCCCGCTTCTGCCTGCACTTCTTCGAGCGGGTAAATTTCGGAGAGCTTTTGCATGATGGCTTCGGCGCCTGCCTCGACAGGAATCTCGGCCCGATGCTTCTGTCCGATTAATACGATCTTTCCAGCGGGTATGCGTCGTTCTTCTATGTCACCCTTTGGAGTCTTGATCACCACCGCGCTGCGAGTGCCCATGAGCGCGCGAGCAATCGGAACCACTTTGCGTGTTTCTTCCGGATCGAGGTTAAAGACCGTCGCGATGTCGAACGGGTTGGAGAGCTTCTCGATCGTTCGTCCCGGTCTCGCGACCTCCAGCGCCGCCGGCATCCCCACCGGTACCCTGTCGATGAACTTGACTTCATCGACGATGGGAATTGGATGAGGAAGGCGGTTGTTAATGAGAACGCCGTCGTCCTTTTGCGCAATGGCGCCTGTCACTTTCATTCCGTGTGACATTGCTTTTGTAAGCTGGGCAGCGGCGTCCTCAAACTGTGTCTCACCCGGGATCATTACGATCCACGGTTTTCCATTTCCGTTGGCGCGAGCCAAGTCAGAGATCGGAATCGTCTGTCCCAGGCCCAAACCCTCTCCACCCGGCGTGGAGGGGTTGTGCCCGATCATTGCCGACTCCGTGATCACGGTTTCCGTGATCGTCTCCATTGCTATGTCGCCAATCACCGGTGTTGCTTCGTTCAGCAGCACCACACTCAGGTCTTTGCGCTGAAGTTCGACTTGCCTCAGCGCAAGATCCAGGGCGTCGATGATTCCCAACACGTTGCGGAGAGTGCCTTTGATTCCGACGGTTCGCACCATCGAACTCGCAAGGAACCGGACATTATCCTTGCCGGAGAGTTGACCGATTGCCACTTCCGTCGTGTTGTTTCCTACATCCACACCGGCGATGTACTTCATTGCCATAGCCCCCGAGGATTACTTTTTGATTCGACCGCGTTTCTCGTAAACACCTGCGGCTTCGCGAACGAACTCTGCACAAATTCGTGCCTGGTACTTTGTCTCGAGTTCATTTGCGATGTCGAGTAACTCTTGTTTCGTGGAACGATACGGACGAAGTGCCTTGTAGATCTCGAGCACTCTGGCATCGGGAATCCGGGTCAGTTCCGCCGCACGGCGCAGGTTTTTCGCAATGTGCGGACGGCCAGCGCTGATGGCGATCTGTGCCTGGTATTCCAGTGTGTCGGGGTGAATCTTGATGTCATCGAAGGTCAGTTTGCCTTCAACAACCTTGTCCAGGGTTATCTCGTTGAGCCTTGCCCCTGTTGCAGATTTCACGAGGTCAGGTCTCTTGATTGCGAGTGGGTAATCTTTGTTGGCGTCGAGCGTACGCTCCTTGGCTGGAGCGGCTGCCGTGCCAACCGCGCTCCCGTTGCCTTCTGAAAGGTTAGCAAGGACTCGCTTGACCGCAGCCGCAATCATCTCAGGAGAAATCTCTGGTGCCATTTTCGTTGCTTGCTGAGCCATGAAACATACCTCCTGGATCCACCTAGCGCTGCACCGCGAGTTCAACGCTCGGTGCGCCAAGTTTCACGTGCTGTGTCTCCTTGTTATGAAGCAGTGCGGCAAAACCCTGGTACCTCGGGCGTGCCATTGGATCGTTGCGCGTTGGGACCGGGTTCGGACGTTCGCCTTTCGCGTACTTGGCCGCATTGCGACCAATAGCGCGGAGAACTTCGCGATCGACCAGCGGCGACTGCGGGAAGAGCTCCAGGTTCTGGAGAATCTCGAGATCGCGCTGGTGAATCACTGCCGTGCCACGGCAGAGAATTCCGATGCCAATTCCTGATCCGCTAAGCAGAGCGGCGTCGTGAGCGATTGCGCCCACATCTGCCGTGCGGTCAACGCGAACCAGGCGCGGTTTCAACCCTTCTTCTTCGATACCCGCAAAGATTTCCTTCAGCACTTCGCTGTGCGGGATGTCGATGATTGTCTTAGTCATGTAGGTGCCGAATGCGGGTGGCACACCGACGACCACTTCATTCCGATCAGTGCCCGGCGTTGCCGTGCCTAGTTCGCGGAATGAGAGCGGCGGCACCTGCTCGTCCTGATGTTTCGAAGCAGAAGCTTTTCCGTTCGTCGACTCTTCTTGCTCCAAGACATCCAGGATGATCTGTCTTACCAATTCCTCTGTGATTTGCATTGATCAAACCTCCACCCTAGATGCTCTTGGGGTCGATCGCTTGCGGGATGTTCTTCAGCATCTCCCAACGATCGCCAGACAAACGGTAACCGGTGCCCGGTCCCTCGTAGTCATTCGCATTGTTGATGGCGCTCAGCACCTCGAACTTGTCTGTATAAACAGCCGAGGTCTGCAGATAGTCGCCCGCGACCTTTCCAATCTGCATGCGGAGTACAGCATCGGCAACATCATTGAATCCGCGCTTCGCCAGCGCCCGGACAACATCCAGGCCTGTGCTGCCGCGTTTCATGAATTCGTCGATTGCGCGCAGATCTTCAGGAACGTTGCGGTCGCCGATGTCCTTGGTGCCGTGGGCATAGGTGACAGCTTCGACTTCCTCATCGGTGATCGGAGGCAAGCCGAGTTCATCGAACACCGCCTGCAGCGCCCGCGCAGCTTTGTTGCGAACAGCGATGACGCCCTCTTCCGTCACGGGTCTCAGGCCACCATCAACCTGAAGGTCGCGTTGCAGAACGAGGTAATCGTCATAGTCGTCCACATCATGCGTGGAGCCGGCAAACATGTTGTCGTAGTTCGGCTCGGCGGCGTATCCGGAGAACACGAAGTCCGTGCCGGGCAGGAACTGCATCAGCATGCGAGCAGTGTTGCGCTCAATGGAATGGGTGAAGGTCTGGTCGTTGCCGGAAGCGACTTCCAGATTCATCAGCGTGGTGACGACGTTCTCGGCCAGAACTGTGCGAATGCCGGCAGGAACTGATCCTGGAACGCCGATGCAGCTAATGGAGCCGTTCTGCAAGCCCTGGACGCCCGCGCCCTTGGTGATCATGATGCAGCGGACTTCGAGATACAGCATCGACTTGCCTTCGGCATAGCCCATCTGCACTTCTGATCCGGTGCCCGAGGTGTAGCGCATCTTCAGGCCACGAGATGCATAGGCAGAAGCCAGGAATGCTTTCGACCATGGCGTGTCGTCGCCATCCACAAACACTTGCTCGGTGCCATACACCGACACCGTCTCGGCATAGTGGGTCAGGCCACGCATACCCATGCTCAGTTCCAGTGCTTCTTCCACCGCGCACTGCGCCAACACTCCAGCACGTCCGGTTTGTCCACCAACCAGCAGTGCCAGTGCATTCATTGGGGCATAGCGTCCGACGCCTACTGTGGTTTCGATTTCCGCGAAGCCACGGTACGCTGCTTCAGCAGCGTCTGCCGCCAGCAGTGGAGCCGCATCCTTCAGGTTCGTGACGTGAGCCTGATTCATCGGCGTCTTACGGGCACGCAGCTTCTGCATGGCCATCATTAACTCGACGACATTCATTTCGCGCATGATTGCGACGATCTTCGCCGGGGTGAGGCCAACAGACAGACGGACGATTTCGGCGCGAGGAACATTGATGTCAACCAACATGCGTGCAAACTTCACGCTGTCGATCGCCATTGCCTCTTCCGCAACCACCTTGTCGATGCAGTGATCCGCGATGAAGGTATCGATCATGTCGAATTCATCGCGACGCTTGCCGTCCAGTTCAACCACCGAGCCGTTCTCAATCTTGATACTTGGCTTGGGGTCATTAGGACTGTCCATTGCAACCAGTCCAACATCCACCCATTCCTTGATGAAGCCGTCCTTGTTCACCGGTCGGTCGGCTAGCACCTGGAAGCGTTTTTGTCTCTTCGCCATTGCAAGCCTCCCTCTAGATGTACGGTGTTCCAGCCGACTTCGGTTTCTGGCCCCATCCGCAAAGCAACTTGTTGCCTACTTCGCGACCTGCGATTACGGCCTGACGAACTGCACCCGAGTCACCCGTCACCCACACGAACACTTCGTTGCTGAAGCTGGTGTTCTTCTTCGGGGTGCCAAGTCCAAGGACCTGAACGTCAGCCGCTTTCACCGCGGTATCGATCATCAGCATGCCTACAACGGCAGGCGCGCCAAGGATCAGGCCAAAGGCCTTGCCCTCGGGAACGCCAAACGCCTTGCTCAGCACTTTGCTGGCGCGCGCGGTGTACTGGTTCTCTGTGTATCCCTGATCATTGGCATACACATCGCCGAAATATTTGGGGACGTTCTGAAGGGTGACCTCGACAGCACGACGTGCGTCGGAGACATCTTCGGCACCGAACACGATCAAGTTGCCGTGGCCAGCTCCGCCCTTGGTATCTCTTGGCATTTCAATGAGGATCACTTCGGTGTTGGTCGCCTTGATTGCTTCGTCGGCAGCCATCAGTTGCGGGCCGGCTCCCGTGCGTCCACCAATGACGCCGATGGAGCGGTACTTGGGATCAAAGCCAAAGAGCTCGTGAATGGCCGGATCGAGATTTGCGATCACGACTCCCTGGGTATCGCCCGTGCTGACGCCAATGAACTCGGTGATGTGGGCAAGTTCGGATCCGTTCCCGGCGATCTTCGCCGGAGCCGCGGCCGTGGCCGTACCTGCTGCGCCCGCACCCGCACGCTTCATAACTTCTTGCAGAACCTTGTCAACCAATTGTTCTTGCATCTGCTATTCCTCCACGGGTATCCGACTTACTCGGATTTTCCGGCAGTCGCTGCCGCGGTTAAGGGTTCGCTTGCCGGCAGAATCTTCTCCACATCCGAGTGCGGACGCGGAATGACGTGCACGGACACGACTTCACCGACTTTGGCTGCCGCCGCTGCGCCCGCATCGGTTGCGGCTTTCACCGCGCCGACATCGCCGCGCACCATCGACGTCACCAGTCCGGCTCCAACTTTTACTTGTCCGACCAGCACGACGTTCGCTGCCTTCACCATGGCATCAGCCGCTTCAATACTGGCGACCAAGCCACGGGTCTCAATCATTCCCAGTGATTCCTTCGTCATCTGAAATCCTCCTTCTCAGAACCGGTTCGAGTAGTGAAACTTTGCGTTGGCCAACCGCGTTGACTGGCCTGGGTGCCTTTTCATCACATTCAAACGTCCGTGTGCCCCATGATCGCGATGCGGATTCTCGGGGGCTCATGACGTCTCGGGTCATCACTCACTTGCTGAAATGTCCAAGCAATCTGTGAATTCCTGCGGCGGGCCGAAATGAACAAACGGACAGCCGGGCTCAAGAAGTTGCAAGTGCCGTGCCATGACACAAGTGGGGTGCCTGTGCATTGCATCTGGCTCAAATGGCGCTGGTTAAGTTTTGGATTACTTCAGAGTGTCGAACCTTTGTGAGCGTCAATGTCGAAAGGTTGACAGCGGTTCGACGCGGAGTTCCGTCAGAGACAAACCGCTAATTGTTGACGGATTGTTAGACACACGTATGCTCGGTTCGAAGCGAGGGGATGACGAGGTTGTCAGTACTGCGATCGTGCGTTGCTCAGCTTTGACTGCGAGCAATGCCGAGTCGTTTCATGCGATACAGAAGAGTTGTTCGTGGAATGCCAAGCCGGGATGCGGCGCCTTCCTCTCCGCCCAAAACCCAAGCGGTCTCTTTGAGCACCTTCTGTATATGCTTGCGTTCGAGATCGACCAGTGTTTCACCTGGCTGCTTTTCGCGCACGCCAAATGCGATCAGCTTTGCTTGCGCAGGCTCGGAGAAAGGAGAAGCCAGCACCGACCCCGAAGAAAGAATCACTGCGCGCTGTATGAGGTTCTGCAACTCACGAATGTTTCCTGGCCACTTGTAGCGCATGAACGCTTCCATGACGCTGCTTGGAATTTCCTCGATTTTACGGTTCATGCTCTGCGAGTACTTCCAAACAAAATACCGGATCAATGATGGGATATCTCGAACACGCTCACGAAGCGCTGGCAGATGTATCGGGAAAACATTCAAGCGATAGAAAAGATCAGGACGAAACTCGTTTTCAGCAACCATGTTCTCAAGAGAACGATTGGTAGCCGACACTAACCGCACATCGACCTTGATGGATCGAGTGCTCCCGAGCCGCTCAAACTCACGCTCCTGCAAAACTCTCAGCAACTTCGGCTGAAGTTCCTTTGGGATGTCGCCCACTTCATCAAGGAACAGAGTGCCGCCGTTGGCTAACTCAAAGCGGCCGATCTTTCTTTCGATCGCGCCAGTGAAGGCGCCCTTCTCATGACCGAACAACTCGCTTTCAAGCAGCCCCGCCGGTATCGCAGCACAACTGAACTTCACAAACATTCGGTCACGCCGCGGACTGCGGTTGTGTATGGCGCGTGCGATCAACTCTTTGCCAGTGCCGGTCTCTCCCTGGATCAACACTGTGAAGTCGGTCTTCGCGACCGTATCCACAAGTTCCAAGACCCTGCGCATCTCCTGGCTGTCGCCGATGATCGGCTCGACGCGCTTGTAATCCTCGATCTCGTTAGACAAGTAGAGGTTCTGTTCCGCGAGGCGTTCGCGAGACAAGCTTAGACGCTGGTACTGCAATGCGTTCCCCAGCGCGATTGCAACCTGGTTGGCAACTTGCGTAAGGAACTCAATATCGCGCGCGCCGAAGAATGAGTCTCGGCGATCGCTCAGGCTGAGTACCGCAACCGTGGTGCCGCCTGCGATTACGGGAATACAGCACTCCGACTGAAATCCCTCGGCCTCGCAGATGCTGCGTAGTTGCGGATTAAGCCAGTCCGGAAGCATTCCGTAGTCTTGAGGTTTCGCGGTGGTGAATGCGATACCAGCTCCCGATGAGTTGCGATCAATCAGCATTCCTTCACGTAGCAGTCCCTTGGAGGTCGGGAAATCGAGTCCGCTGACGACATAACGACGCGCAACCGAATCGGGCATCGCAAGATAAACTGCGTCGCACTGCATGGCGCTACGCACGCGCTTCGAAATCAGCTCGAGCAACTCAGCAAGCTCAAGCTTGGAAACGACCGCATTATTCACGTCCAGTAATAACTTCAGACGATCACCGCTCTCTCGCAGTGCCGCTTCTGCATGCCTGCGACGCGCCAGACTCGTCGAAAGCTGCAGGTTTTGGTAGGCTTGTACCGAGAGTTCGTTCGCCATCAGAAAAACAAGGCGTGCAATGTTTTCGAACTGCTCCATCGACATTAGGCGGACTTGTTCGAACGCTTCACGAAAGGCTTGTGGATCAGCGCCGATCTCGTCGGCATATTGCATTACTTTCTCGATGTCAGTCGCTTCGTTTCTCACCTGCCCAATCAGCCAGTTGCCGATATGCTGACCATCGACGGTGATGCTAGCGCCTGCGTCCCACAGCCCTCCACTCAGACAGATCCGTACCGTCGGCCCTTGTGGGTTCTGCTTTCCAATGACAGAGTCGGAACAAAAACAATTTGCCCGTCCCTTCTCGGTTTTTCGAATGACATCGTTGCAAAGCCTGCAGAAGTTGCTGGGCTGAGTTACAGGAGTTCCATCAGGGCGGGTGATGATGGACGCGACCATGGTGGCTTGGGCAAACGCATCCTGCAGCTTCTGCAGGTATTCCACCTTGAACAGGTCGGTTAGAGATATCTCTGACGATAATGTCGGTCGAGAAAGCTGGGGACTAGCCATACGTTCTCCTTACCAGGAGATCTAGCGGGCCTGAGAATTTGCAGCACACACATTCTGCTAAAAACTACTTGCTGTCAAGGATCTGAATCATACGAGCAGTAACTGTGGGGGCTTGTCGAGTTGTGGGCCGTGCAATGACCGAGGGCCAAGTTTCTGAATGGACTCACGTACACAGGAGCATGGGCATCGTGAGTATCTCGTCGTATTACTCTCTGCGAAGAGATGGCGAACGACTACATAGCGTTTAGAAAATGCTTGCAGGCGTCACGCGACATTGTCTTGCTCTGTTTGAATAGAACTCGTTAACAGATTGTTGAGCGCCAAGCTAAGCGCCGACGCGGTGAAAGGCTTGGCAATAAACGAGACGCCCGGCTCGCTCACGTCGGGCGCGTCGAGGACCTCATCCGCGTAACCAGACATGTAAAGGACCTTCAAAGTCGGATACCGCGATCGTAGCTGCCGAACGAGCTCTTTGCCGCTCACTTTGGGCATCACTATGTCGGTGAGAACTACATCGATTCCATCTTGCGTGGAACCGACGGTCTGAATCGCCTGCTCTCCATTTTCTGTTTCGATTACGGAATAGCCTTGGGCTCTAAGCCACTCTGCAACGATCTGTCGGAGAGAAGCTTCGTCTTCGACGAGCAACACAGTTCCGACACCGCGCACCGGATTTCGCTCTGAGCTTTTAAGCTGCGTGCGCTGCTCGCCATCCGACGCTTCTGGCAAAAATATCTCGAATGTAGTTCCTGCCCCGACCTCACTCTGCACGGTAATATGACCACCGCTTTGGGTGACAATCCCATGAACGGTTGACAGTCCCAAGCCAGTGCCCTTTCCTAACTGTTTTGTTGTGAAGAATGGCTCAAACATGTGCGCCTGCGTACCTTGATCAATCCCGGTACCGGTGTCTGAAATCCTCATGACCAGATAAGCACCTGATGGCGTGGTCGAGGAAGGCTTGCCGAAGAATGAATCCGTCTCGATCTTAAGCTTGCCGCCCTTAGGCATCGCATCGCGTGCGTTAACGACAACGTTCATCAGTACCTGCTGTAACTGACTGCGATCGCAAAGCACTCTGCGATGTCCGCATCTCAAGAGCAACTCCAGCTCGATATCCTCTCCGATAACGCGAGATAACATCTTCTGGGACTCGACCACGGCCTCGTCCAAATCGAGTAGCACCGGCTCAAATATCTGCTTCCGACTGAATGCCAGCAGTTGACGCGTAAGGTCGCCGGAGCGCATTGCAGTCGTCTTGATCATGGCCAAGCTCCTCTTGAGAGGGCTGTCAGGAGGAATGCTGGAATCGGCAAGCTCAGCGTACCCAAGAATGACGCCAAGCATGTTGTTGAAGTCGTGAGCCACACCTCCGGCTAGTCGCCCCACAGCTTCCATCTTTTGCGCCTGAGCTAGCTGTTGCTCAATCAATATTTGTGCGCTGATGTCTCGTATAACGGCGCACACCCCTGTGATCTGCCCTGCGAGATTGCGCAACGGTGCGTAAGTAGCCGAAACGTGAAGTCGTCTACCATCTTTGCGTAAGTGCGTTTGCGAGTGCGTGAACGATTTGCCTGCTTGGATATACTCCAGACCATCTTTCACTTTGTCCCGGGACTCGGGCGGCAAAAGCACAGCTATGTGGTGCCCGAGAATTTCGGAGGCAGAGTACCCGTAAATCTTCTCTGCTGCGCCTGTCCAATTCTGAATATTGCCTTTTAGGTCCTGAGAAATGATTGCATCTTCAGAAGCTGATACGGCAGCGCCAAGTTGAAGTAACTGGTTGTGCAGCATCTGCTCGCCTGTTAAGTCCTCGACCAGGACTACGGCTCCCACGACTGAACCATGTGGATTTCGAAGTGCAGCAGCCCAGACTCGTGCTGGAAACACAGAACCATCTTTCCTCTGCCGCTCCGTGTCGAATTGATATTCTGACCCGTTTAACATCCCCGCAAGCGTTCGCTCGAAATCAGCCTCACGCCCTGCAGGCACGGCCGGATATCGCCGATTCAGGACTTCTCCACTATGCCATCCAAAGATCCGTTCGGCAGACTTGTTCCAAGAAATTACATCCCCTCGTGTGTTGAGTAGAACAACCGCGAGTGGAGAAGCATTCAGGACTCCCTCCAGCATCTCTTTTCGGGTAAAAGCGAGTCGGCGCACTTCAAGCTGCTGAACACATTGCCTCGCCAACAAGTGAAGGGCTTCACGCTGTTCGCTGCTCAGCTCACGCGCCACTGTGTCTAGCACTGCCAGCGTTCCGATCGCCATGCCTCCGACTATGATCGGGGCGCCCGCGTAGAAACGGATTTTCAGGTCTCCCTTCAGCAGAGGGTTTTCTTTGAATCTTGGGTCGCTACTCGCATCGGGTACCACCAGCACTTCGTCTTGCATGATGGTGTGGGCGCAAAACGCAAGTTCTCTCGGAGTCTCTGTTACGTGGACGCCAAACCGAGACTTGAACCATTGTCGCTTCTCGTCCAGCAACGTGACGATCGACATGGGTGTCTTGCAGATCATGGCCGCCAAGCGTGTGATCTGCTCGAACGCGTCCTCAGGAGGCGTGTCCAGTATTTGCAATTCGAACAAAGCCTTCAGGCGTTCCGACTCGTCATGAGGAACAGGGTAGCTGGCCATAAGGGCACATACTTTATAACGAAAGCTGGCTACGCCAAAGCGGTATCCGCAAATGCTCTATAGAGGATGAAGAGCCGCGAAATCAGCGTGGCGTAACAGACCTGATGTGATGCTTATTCGTTACAGGTGGTCGGTCGGCTTGCAGGAACATGTCGAGAATGGCACGCCCTAGTTGTTCTTTTGCGGCGTGATAATCTCAGGAATGCCGCAGGAATGAGATGCGGCCTGTATCCATGGCGACAACATCAGTCCTATTAGTTTCGGAACTCAGTAAGAGATACGGCGACATACTTGCGGTGGACGGCATCTCGTTCCAAGTTGCTCCAAATGAGATCGTCGGACTGCTCGGACCAAATGGCGCAGGAAAGACAACGACCATCAACATGGTACTCGGAGTACTTGAGCCGACCTGCGGCCGAATCGCAATAGCTGGTATAGACCTGTCCCGACAAAGATCACGCGCCTTAACGTGCACGAACTTCGCAGCTGTTTACGCTCCACTCCCCGGAAATCTCACTGTTGAGCAGAACCTTAGAATTTTCGGAATGATCTATGGCGTGAAACAGCTCGGGGCTCGCATCGAGGAACTTCTCGTCCAATTTGACTTGACCAGATTTCGGCAGTCGAAAGCAGGGGTGCTCAGTTCAGGTGAGCAGACGCGAGTGTGTTTAGCGAAAGCGATGTTGAACCGGCCACAACTTCTGCTGCTCGATGAGCCTACTGCATCACTGGATCCGGCGACGGCGAAGGATATCCGGAATTGTATTCGCGAATTCGCGGCCAGCGGTACTGGCGGCGTGCTCTGGACATCACACAACATGTACGAAGTCGAGGAAGTCTGCGATCGCGTACTCTTCCTTTCGCATGGACGAATCTTACTCGAGGGCGATCCCAAGACACTTCCAAGTGAGCACGGCAAGGAGTCGCTCGAGGAGCTGTTCATCACCGTAGCGCGCGAACCGCTCACTCTCGGAGTCGAATAGTGTTCTTGACCCGCACCTTTGCCATATTCCTCCGCCAAATCTACTTGATACGCGGCAGCTTCTCGCGCGTGATTCCCTTGTTTGCATGGGTAGGAATCGACATGGTGCTGTGGGGATTTATCACGCGTTATCTGGACAAGGTCGCTGGCCCGGGTATGAACTTCGTGCCGTCCCTGCTTGGGGCCGTTTTGCTCTGGGATTTCTTTACGCGGGTTATGCAAGGCGTGACAATGGCCTTCTTCGAAGACGTCTGGTCACGCAACTTTCTGAATGTGTTCGCGTCACCGCTGTCCATCTCGGAATACATAGGCGGACTGGTGCTGTCATCTATTGCAACCACATCGATTGGCTTGATAATAATGCTATTAGTGGCCAGCGCGATATTCGGCCTTTCATTCCTCAGCTATGGAATTTCGCTGATTCCGTTTCTTCTTGTGCTCTTTCTCTTTGGAATTGCATTGGGTGTAGTGGGCAGCGGAATGGTTCTGCGACTTGGCCCCGCATCAGAGTGGTTCGTCTGGCCTATTCCAGCCTTCGTCGTTCCCTTCGCTGGAGTGTATTACCCCATTTCAACCCTTCCCCACTGGATGCAGATGATCTCACACGCACTGCCGCCCTCCTATGTATTCGAGTCGATGCGTATGATCGTGCACGGTGGGCACGCGTCGACAACCGCCCTGGTCGTCGGCCTTAGCTTGGCAATTCTCTACGTATCGGCAGCATGCTATTTCTTCACCCGGATGTACCGGTTCGCAGTTCGTACGGGACTGATTGCACGCTACTCGGCAGAATCGGTCTCATAAGAAAGCACATCGCGATCCGTGAGC
Source organism: Koromonas humicola (assembly GCF_059726255.1). Lineage (NCBI taxonomy): Bacteria > Pseudomonadati > Acidobacteriota > Terriglobia > Terriglobales > Koromonadaceae > Koromonas > Koromonas humicola. The sequence continues at coordinate 511,129 of NZ_AP040873.1, read as the reverse complement.
CGAGGTGCCCTCTCATTTGTGGTCTGATACTAAATAGAACGACAGATGTGTCGTGTGCAGAGTGGAGCAAAGGTAAGTAGGGATAAACGGAAAAGGCCCCACGGTATGAGCGTGAGGCCTTTATTTAATCCGGCGACGTCCTACTCTCCCACACACTTTCGCGTGCAGTACAATCGGCCCAGCAAGGCTTAACTTCCGTGTTCGGGATGGGAACGGGTGTTTCCCTTGCGGTATGATCACCGGAAACTTGTAAAGAACATGAGAGCGATGTCTCACGACTAAATAGCATTAGGACACAAGGCAGGAGCAGGTTCGCTCCATGCGCAGAGTAAATTTTATGGTCAAGCCGAACGGGCGATTAGTACTGGTAAGCTATGCGCGTCACCGCGCCTGCACATCCAGCCTATCAAACAGGTGGTCTTCCTGTGCCCTTCTTGATCCTTTTGGATTGGGAGATCTAATCTTGAGGAGTGCTTCCCGCTTATATGCATTCAGCGGTTATCACAACCGAACTTCGCTACCCAGCCATGCCGTTGGCACGACAGCTGGAACACAAGAGGTTCGTCCATCCCGGTCCTCTCGTACTAAGGACAGGCCCTCTCAAATCTCCTACGCCCACACCAGATAGGGACCGAACTGTCTCGCGACGTTCTGAACCCAGTTCACGTACCGCTTTAATAGGCGAACAGCCTAACCCTTGGAACCTTCTACAGCTCCAGGATGCGATGAACCGACATCGAGGTGCCAAACCGGAGCGTCGATATGAACTCTTGGCTCCGATCAGCCTGTTATCCCCGGCGTACCTTTTATCCGTTGAGCGATGGCCCTTCCATACAGAACCACCGGATCACTATGACCTGCTTTCGCAACTGCTCGACTTGTAGGTCTCGCAGTAAACCACGCTTATGCCATTGCACTCGACGGCTGATTTCCAAACAGCCTGAGCGTAGCTTCGTGCGCCTCCGTTACAATTTAGGAGGCGACCGCCCCAGTCAAACTACCCGCCTCACTATGTCCCTCTCCCGGTTAACGGGAGTAGGTTAGAATCACAGAATTCACAGGGTGGTATCTCACCGTTGGCTCCCCCAAGCCCAAAAGCCTGAGTTCAAAGCCTCCCACCTATCCTGCGCAGCAAAGTCCATAATTCATAGTGAAGGTATAGTAAAGGTGCACGGGGTCTTTCCGTCTAGATGCGGGAAACCGGCATCTTCACCGGTACTACAAGTTCGCCAAGTCACTCGTTAAGACAGTCGCACGATCGTTACGCCATTCGTGCAGGTCGGAACTTACCCGACAAGGAATTTCGCTACCTTAGGACCGTTATAGTTACGGCCGCCGTTCACCGGGGCTTCAGTTCGAAGCTTCACCTTGCGGTTAACCTCTCCCTTTAACCTTCCGGCACCGGGCAGGCGTCAGCCCCTATACGTCGTTTTAGACTTTGCAGAGACCTGTGTTTTTGTTAAACAGTCGCCGTGCGCGATTCGCTGCGGCCTCTTCGGGCTTTAAACCCTAGTGAGGCACCCCTTCTCCCGAAGTTACGGGGTTAATTTGCCGAGTTCCTGAACGAGTGTTCTCTTGAGCGCCTTTGGATATTCTCCTCGTCTACCTGTGTCGGTTTGAGGTACGGTTCCCCTGATTTCTCCTTAGAGGTTTTTCTTGGCAGCGTGAACTCATCCCCTTTGCCCCGTACGGGACTGCTTTACGTCTCACCCTTAAGATCTGGCGGATTTGCCTACCAAATCAGGCTTACACGTATCGAACCACATAGCCATATGTGGCCGGGATTATCCTTCTGCGTTACCCCATCGTGATAACGAAATCATGGGAGTTCCGGAATATTAACCGGATGTCCATCAGTTACGCCTTTCGGCCTCACCTTAGGGACCGACTAACCCTGAGCGGATTAACCTTCCTCAGGAAACCTTAGACTTTCGGCGCGGAGGGTTCTCACCTCCGTTATCGCTACTTATGCCGGCAGGGTCTCTTCCACAGCAGTCCACGAGTTCTTTCGATCTCGCTTCAAACCGCTGGGAATGCTCTCCTACCACGCGTCTTACGACGCATCCGCTGCTTCGGTGTCTAGCTTTAGCCCCGTTGAATTGTCGGCACCGGACCGCTTGACCAGTGAGCTATTACGCTTTCTTTAAAGGATGGCTGCTTCTAAGCCAACCTCCTGGCTGTCTGGGCGTTCCGACATCCTTTCCCACTTAGCTAGAACTTGGGGACCTTAGCAGGCGATCTGGACTGTTTTCCTCTCGACGACGAAGCTTAGCCCCCGCCGTCTGACTCCCGTGCTGGTTGTCCATGGCATTCGAAGTTTGGTTGGATTCAGTAAGCTGGAAAGCCCCTTAGTCCATCCAGATCTCTACCACCACTGCAAATCGCACGAGGCTAGCCCTAAAGCTATTTCGGAGAGAACGAGCTATCACGGAATTTGATTAGCCTTTCACCCCTACCCTCAGCTCATCCGAGCTTTTTTCAACAAACACCGGTTCGGTCCTCCAGTGGGTGTTACCCCACTTTCAACCTGGCCAAGGGTAGATCATCCCGCTTCGCGTCTATTCCTGCCAACTTAACGCCCTATTAGGACTCGCTTTCGCTACGGCTCGCTTCCGCTTAACCTTGCTGACAAGAATAACTAGCCGGCTCATTATGCAATAGGCACGCGGTCAGGCATTCCCTTACGGGCATAGCCCTCCCACTGCTTGTAGGCACACGGTTTCAGGTACTATTTCACTCCCCTCGCAGGGGTTCTTTTCACCTTTCCCTCACGGTACTGGTTCACTATCGGTCAGTAAGTAGTATTTAGCCTTACGGAATGGTCTCCGTGGATTCCCGCAGGGTTTCACGTGCCCCGCGGTACTCAGGTACCGACTTCGAGTTCATTTGCTTTCGCCTACGTGGCTGTCACACTCTATGGCCCCTCTTTCCAGAGGGCTTCGACTAACAAATGAATTGGTAACTCTACTATTGTCGGCCCTACAACCCCAGCACTACCCGAAGGTAGGACTGGTTTAGGCTCTTGCGATTTCGCTCGCCACTACTTTCGCAATCGAGGTTTCTTTCTTTTCCTCCAGGTACTGAGATGGTTCACTTCCCTGGGTTTGCTCGTACCCGACTATGTATTCATCGGGCCGTTGTACGGGTTCACCGTACAGGGTTTCCCCATTCGGAAATCCCCGGATCACTGCCTGCTTGCGGCTCCCCGAGGCTTATCGTAGCTTGCCACGTCCTTCATCGCCTCTTACTGCCAAGGCATCCACCGTGCGCCCTTAGTAGCTTGACCATAAAATTTACTCCGCACATCGACTCACGTCGTTGGTGCCGTAAATCTTATTGGCCTCTCCAATCACCTGCGACGTCTCACGACGTCTGCATTGATTCTAAGGCACTCATAAAATTTAAACTTAGCCTTGTAATTATCCCAATGCTATTCAGTTGTCAAACATCGCTTGCGCGTCTTACCGCGCCCCGCTTCTCGCGGAGAACATTACTGTTCAAGATTCGACGCCAACCATCGGTTGTTGCCCAACTTTAAACAGATTGTCTGAACGTGTACCGTTTGATAGCACAGCGTTCCGTTTGGATTCAGAAACTTGGTGGAGCTGACCGGGATCGAACCGGTGACCTCATGCTTGCAAAGCACGCGCTCTCCCAACTGAGCTACAGCCCCTGAAATTGCGTTCGAGGTTATGGTGGGCCTGGGTAGAGTCGAACTACCGACCTCACCCTTATCAGGGGTGCGCTCTAGCCAGCTGAGCTACAGGCCCAGGATCGCTGGCGCCCTACATCTAAATCCGAATTACTGGAAAAGAGATCGAGGACAAGGTTGAACGTGCGGACCAGCTAAGCTGATCCGGACCATCATGCAGATGTCTTAAGCAAGAGATTCGAGCGAGAATCCCAACTGAACCACAGGTAGGGTTCAAGTCAGGGTACATGACAACATCCCACGCATATTTAAACCCGAAGGTCGCGCGAGTGCCATGACGTTCTCTCTTAGAAAGGAGGTGATCCAGCCGCAGGTTCTCCTACGGCTACCTTGTTACGACTTCACCCCAATCATGAGTTATACCTTGGGCGGCTACCCCCTTGCGGTTGGCTCACCGACTTCTAGTACAACCCACTTTCGTGATGTGACGGGCGGTGTGTACAAGGCCCGGGAACGTATTCACCGCAGCGTGCTGATCTGCGATTACTAGCGATTCCAGCTTCATGTAGTCGAGTTGCAGACTACAATCCGAACTGAGGCAGACTTTCTCCGATTAGCTCCCCCTCGCGGGCTTGCGACGGTTTGTATCTGCCATTGTAGCACGTGTGTAGCCCTGGACATAAAGGCCATGAGGACTTGACGTCATCCCCACCTTCCTCCCCGTTATCCGGGGCAGTTTCGCCAGAGTGCCCAACTAAATGATGGCAACTGGCAATAAGGGTTGCGCTCGTTGCGGGACTTAACCCAACATCTCACGACACGAGCTGACGACAGCCATGCAGCACCTACGCAGCAGTCCCTTGCGGGAAAACGATATTTCTACCGTAGTCCACTGCGCTTCGAGCCCAGGTAAGGTTCTTCGCGTTGCGTCGAATTGAACCACATGCTCCACCGCTTGTGCGGGCCCCCGTCAATTCCTTTGAGTTTCAGCCTTGCGACCGTACTCCCCAGGCGGATTGCTTAACGCGTTAGCTGCGGCACAGCAGGATTGGGTACCTGCTACACCAAGCAATCATCGTTTAGGGCTAGGACTACCAGGGTATCTAATCCTGTTTGCTCCCCTAGCTTTCGTGCCTCAGCGTCAGTTATGGTCCAGTGAGCCGCTTTCGCCACAGGTGTTCCTCCTGATATCTACGCATTTCACCGCTACACCAGGAATTCCACTCACCTCTCCCATACTCAAGCACGGCAGTTTCTCCTGCAGACTCCGAGTTGAGCCCGGAGATTTCACAAAAGACTTACCGCACCGCCTACGCACCCTTTACGCCCAATAATTCCGAACAACGCTTGCCCCCTCTGTATTACCGCGGCTGCTGGCACAGAGTTAGCCGGGGCTTCTTCCACCGGTACCGTCATTATCGTCCCGGTCGAAAGGAGTTTACATCCCAAGGGACTTCATCCTCCACGCGGCGTTGCTGCATCAGGGTTTCCCCCATTGTGCAAAATTCCCCACTGCTGCCTCCCGTAGGAGTCTGGACCGTGTTTCAGTTCCAGTGTGTCCGTGCGCCCTCTCAGGCCGGATACTGATCATTGCCTTGGTGAGCCATTACCTCACCAACTAGCTAATCAGCCGCGACCCCCTCCTTAAGCGAATTGCTCCTTTGACCTCTCGGTGTTATGCGGTATTAGCCTCGGTTTCCCGAAGTTATCCCCCACTCAAGGGTAGGTTAGTCACGTGTTACTCACCCGTACGCCACTTTACTCATGGATTGCTCCACTTTCTCGTTCGACTTGCATGTGTTAGGCACGCCGCCAGCGTTGATTCTGAGCCAGGATCAAACTCTCGTTTGAAACCTGTTGTTTCCGACGGAGGTCGGAAACCGTTTATCGACAGAATCTATCGACAAACCTTATCTTGTGAGATCACTCGAAATAAATCTCAAGCATCTTCTCACGACTGGCACGTTCAACCTGTTGTCAAAGATCCGATCGCGTTTTCCCGCACTAGGCGGCGCTCTCGGTGAACGACGATCCTCATGGATCGTCTGTCCTCGAAACCTTTATGCAATATCGCTTGATTGCCCCGCAGACGCGATCGCAACCCCCAGCGCTTGAACTACGCCAGAGAGCCATCGGATGAATTGGGATGCATTCGCTCTACGCTTCGATTTATCTGCGGAGCGCGCGATATTGTCACCCTTTGCGATTTGCTGCGTTTTCCGCGCTACCGCAAAGAGCATGCTCAAACTTAAAGATCAGTGAAGGTATTCTGCGCTTTACCGCTGAATCCTGCCGGGAAACTCTGTCCCGCTCGCCCGTGGCCGGGCCGCTTGCAACTCTCTCAAGCTATCAGAACCGCTTCGGCCCTGTCAACTCGTCTCGACTCGCCTCGTCGAACCATTTGCAACTCTCAGACTCTATCAAATCCGCTGAAGCTTTGCAACTTCACATCCGACACAGCCGCACACTCGATCACGTCGCAGCAGCTCGTCGACTTTCTATTGATATCAAACTCTCACGCTTCGTGCAACTCGCGCGCCAAGTCCCCAGCAGTTATCGCAGCCACGCTGCCGTCGCTGGTCGACTCTCAATTTAGTTTGATTCACAACGGAAAGATGGAATACAGATCTCAACTCGTCCGAAAATCACTACAAAAAATCTGATAAATATCAATCGCGGCTCCCGCCGCCCAGCGCCTCTAGCGCCGTGTCGTGCTTCATTGTTGTAACAAATCAGCACGCAGCTTGCAACTCCCCCACCCGGTAGCTTTCGTGGAAATCTCACGCGCGGGTAGTAAAAACGCAGACGCCGATTTTCTTGCGTTAACATTGAAAGAGCCTGAGCTGGTTTCCTAAATGACATCCACCGTCGCCCCCAAAACAAACTGGAGCATCCTTGCCGCTTGGCGGTTCTTCCTCGCGTCTGTGGTCGTCCTCGGGCACTACTCCATGCTGATCAAGCCCGATATTCATTCGATCTTCAGGGCCGATCATCTGAATCCGAGCAGCGCTGTCTTCGGTTTCTTTGTGCTTTCCGGATACAGCATCGCTGCCAGTGTTGAAAGGGAGAGAGTCGGCTTCTATAGGCGACGATTTATCCGAATATGGCCGATGTACCTTGCTTCTGTTGTGTTCGGATTGCTCGCTCAGTGGCTTGTAACCCATCACTCGGCATCAGGTTCATTCACATGGCCGCTTGGTGAACACGTTCCCGGCACGTCTACGATTTCAATTGTCGCGTCGTTCCTGATGCTTCAGAGCGTCATAAGCGGGCCAATTCCCTTCAATGGCCCGCTCTGGTCGCTCAGTCCGGAGTGGTGGCACTACATGGTTGCCCCTCAACTCCGAAAGCTACCCACGACAGCGCTCTTCGCTCTGATTCTCACCTCTTTCGTCGCATTTATGTTTATTCAACCCCCAAGCGGCGGCATCGAGACTCTCGCAAATTGGAGAATTCTGCTGGTCTCTTCCTGGATGTGGATGAGTGGGTTTCTTTACTTCAGGTTGAGAAGAACGCCTCTGGGATTCACGATGTTGGCCTTTCCTGCGACTCTGGCACTCGCGTTGAACAAGAACTGGGGACTCCCGCTATTCTTCTCAATCTTTGTGCTCGTCCTGAGTACGGATGTGATCGTAACCGGCAAATTGGCTCGCCTATTTGAACTCTTGGGCGACATCTCGTACCCGCTTTACCTGTTTCACCTTCCAGCGCTTATTGCCATGCTTACGATTGGCATTCGCAGCAGTACGTGTTTGCTCGTCGCACCTCTCGTGCTCGCCGTGTTGGTCCTGTACCTGATCGACTTGCCTCTCAGGTCGAGATTCTCCAGCCCACGGCAACAAGCGAAGCTATATAGCGCCGCTTCTTCTCCGCCCTGCGGGGATGAGGTGTTAGCTGGGGCGGCGAGCAACGATTGATTCAACGCCGCCGATGTGAACCGTTGGTTGCGAGCCGATTCGAACGGGCGCGCCTCAAAACATGCCACCGTCCTCATGCTTGCAGCACAACCTTGCCCACGGAGGAGCGCGACTCCATCAATGCATGCGCTCGCGCAACCTCCTCAAGTGGGTACACTGCATTCACTATCGGGCGAATTGCGCCTTGTTCGTATAGCTGCAACAGGTGCTGAGTAATTGAGTTCAGCATGTTTGTCTCTTCCCAAAGCAACAGCACCTGAACTCCGGAGAGGCCTACGTTTCGTTCAATCAACTTGAATGGATGGTAAACGCCGCCTCGTATGAAGTCGTGTACGACCCGCCTCCACTCGCGCAAAGCTGCCAGTCCGTGTCCGACTGGAGGCACTACGCCCGCTGCTCCAATGGTGACGCAGTGTCCTCCATTCGCAAGGCACCTCACCCCTTTGCGAAGACCATACCCACCAAGGGAATCGAGCACGAACTGCACACCCTTGTTATCCGTCATGCGCATCACGGCTGCTTCGAAGTCCTCTTCGATGTAGTTGATCTCATGCTGCAGTCCCCGTTCCTGCGCGAATTCAAGCTTTGCGGCGCTGCTTGCCGTCCCATATGTTGTAAGCCCAAAGTGGCGAGCCAGTTGTAGAGCAGCGGTCCCGACGCCACCTGCTACGGCCTGAATCAAAATCGATTCTCCTGCGCGTATGCGCATCACGTTCACTTAAGCAGTGATGTAAACAGCAGGAAAAGCCGCTGCGACTTCGAAAGACATCGTATCCGGAATGGGAATCAATCTATCGACACCCACTATCACCGCCTGCGAATAGCCTCCGAATCGGGTGACAGCGGCAACACGCGTACCAACAGGAAGTTCGACATCGCTGGCCTTGGCGATGATTTCGCCAGAGACCTCAAACCCCGGACATGCTGGAGGTTTACCGATCCACTTGTAATAACCACGCCAAGCGATGATGTCAGCATAGTTCACGCCAATGTTTCGAACGCGGATCAATGCTTCACCCGCCGCAAGCGGGCGCAATTGAGCATCATCCCACTCGAATACAGAAGGCGGTCCGTGTCGCCGAAAGATCATGCGACGAAATGCCTGTTCTGCCATTTGCCCTCGCACCTCAACACGTTTGGTTATCGAATCAAATCCAAAAGCTTCGGGAAGAGCATCCGCTTCAGCCGCACCCGCGCGAGACCTTCCTCTTGTGCGGCCGAAGCTGTTGGCTCATATTATCTCTGCTCTCACTTGGGGCGACCGAGTTGAATGCGGTTCTCATATCAAGATTGCCCAAAACGAAAGGAGACTCATGTCGAATCTGAAGGAAGAGTTTCTAAAGGCTCAAGAGGACGTAAAAGATCTCTCGCAGCGGCCGAACAATGACACGATGCTCAGACTGTATGCACTTTTCAAGCAGGCTACTCAAGGCGACGCCCAAGGCGAAGGTCCGGGAGGCTTCGACTTTGTCGGCAAGGCTAAATTCGAAGCGTGGAGCAAGGTTAAGGGCACATCAGAGCAGGAAGCGATGCAGCAGTATGTTGACCTCGTGCATTCCCTGAGGTCATGAAGAGCCTCTGCGCTGCGCCTTAACGGTGTCGTGCTCATGCGCTATTGACATATGTCGATAATGCACGAGCGCAGTCATGCGCCCGATGGCAAACAGCTGATTCTCGCCGACCTTGCAAGAGCGAAAAGTGCACGTGATCGTGGCAGAGAGTTTCCGGTAAGCCAAGTCAAAATGCCCACTACTGAGGGATGCGGCCGGGCAATTTAGCGCTCGCGTAAAGCAGCAAATAAGCTTCTATATTCCTCTTCATGCGGTACAAAGTCGTATCCTGATTCGATCACATTTCTTTGCAGTTCCTGCCACGGAATCCACCTTGCGTCGGCGACTTCTTCATCTTGCAGTTTCAAAGTCCAACCATCAGCATTCACCCGCAGCAAATAAACGTCCTGAAATTCATGGTCGATATACTTTCCACTATTCAGAACAAGGCGTTCGCCATTCACCGTGAAGAGGAATTCAAGGTCCTCTTGCTTCGCAGGTAGATTCAACTCTTCTTTCAACTCGCGTACGGCTGCTCGCAGAGAAGTCTCGCCTGCCGAGATATGTCCAGCACAGGAGATGTCCCACAGGTTCGGGTAATTTTCTTTTGCCTCCGCACGTCTCTGAATGAGCAGTTCACCGTTTTGATTAAGGATCCAGATGTGTACGGTTCTATGCCGGTCACCATGTTTATGAACTAGCGTCTTCGGCTTTCGCACCCCCGTTGCACGTCCTTGGCTGTCCACGAGATCGATTTCTTCATCCATCCGAAAGAAGCTCCCCTTTGGCTTCACAGACCAAAAGCAAACAGCAAGTTTTTGCGTTGCAATCATCACTAGAATAGCAACTTGACAATCAGTTTGACCGAACTGATCTCCTTCCTGCAAATACAATGGCGGCTCATATCGAGCCGCCAATCTAGTCAGCCTCGAACGTCGCTCATTCCGTAGCGCTGTAAGAAGAGAATCCGAAGTTGCTGGTGGGACCTGTCCCATCCTGAAGGTACACGCCAATTCCGGGAGCACCGGCCGTATAGGTGTTATCTGTCGTCGATGTCACCGCTGTGCCGTTGTGATAAACCGTGATCACACCATTGCTGTTCACGGTCGCTTTGAGCACGTCGCCGCTCTTGCAGTAATACGCGCTTGAGCCATCAAGCAAGGTAAAGCTTCCCTCCGGACCATTCCACCGCACAATCTGAATGTACGGGTTCCCCGGCTTCACTGAGCAATTGATTTCGTACCCCGTAGCGTTGTGCGGTGCGATTGTGAGGTGCAGAAAGACCTCCACTTCCTCAAACGCACTATTGTCGGACGCATTCACCCTCACGGTTCCTTGTGCCGTTTGCTGTCGTCCCCAAGCACCGTTGAGGGCACAGATGGAATCATCGTAGGATGTATTTCCCAACTGAGTCCCCCAGGCAAGACCCGGCGTTGTTTGTACATCATGCCAGTCCAGACCTACCGTGCCTCCGCAAGACCAACTTGCGCCTTCCGAAAGAGGATTCTCGGCGTTGGGAAAGTTGGTGCTATGACTGTTCGCGCCTATTCCCGTGACGCTAAGGACAGCGGTTCCAATAACGCCATTCGACGTCGCCTCAATGTTTGAATTCCCCGCGGACACACCTTTAGCGATTCCCCCGCTGCTGACCGTAGCTATGGAGGTTGAGCTCGAGTTCCACGTGGCCGTGCTAGTCAGGTCGGTTTGCGTCCCGTCGCTGTATGTGCCGTTGGCCGTAAATGACTGTTGTGCACCTGGAGCTATCGACGCATTTTGCGGCGACACAGCAATCGACACCAATGTTGGGCCTCCGGCTTTGGCTGTGACAGTGAGTCCTGTCGAGCCATTGATGGCACCCGAACTAGCTCTGATCGTGGAGCTTCCGGCAGCCACTCCAACTGCGAGCCCAGCAGCGTTGATCGTCACCACCGATATAGCGCTTGAGCTCCATGTCACGGAATTGGTCATGTCTTGCTGACTTCCGTCGCTGTATTTGCCGATGGCGGCAAACTGCTGCTGCGTTCCGGCCACAATTGAAGGAGAGCTCGGTGTTACGGTCAGAGATACGAGTGTGCTTTGTTTTGTTCCAGGAGTGACGGCCAAGTTAGTCGATGCGGTGATCGCGCCATCGCTCGCCCTAATGACTGACGTACCTGCTGCCATCGCAGTCGCCAGACCGCTGCTGGTAATTGTTGCTACAGGAGCAGCGCTAGAATTCCAGATGACCGCATTCGTAAGGTTCTTTGTCGTACCGTCGCGGTAAGTCCCTGTCGCGGTGAACGACTGCTGAGTGCCTGCAGGAATACGGCAAGCGACCTCAAAGCCATCCAGTCGTAAAGCTGTTGAACTTGGCTGGAGCTGAGTGCTGTACTGTACAGCCGAACATCATCAATGGAGCCGGAAGTATATTCTGCGGTTCCGCCACGCGAAAATAGATAGAGAGGATTATTGCCGAGCTTATTTGTGTTAGTAGCAGCACTGAGGCTTCGATTCACGCTCTGCAAATTACCGTCGATGTACAGCTTGATTGCATCCCCCGCAGTTTGCGACTTGTCGATCACCACAACGAGATGGTGCCATGCTCCGGATGATGGCTGGCGATAACAGTTCGCCGTTGTTCCCTGATCACCGCGCAATGCCACCCGGATACCACCACACGCGTTGTCATCTGGAAGAATCGCGAATCCTGTTATAGATGTACTGTAGTTGCTGCCAGCCGAGATCAACGTATGTCCGCCAACGGTGGAGTAACGGCGGTTCGTCCAGAAAGCGATAGTTGTGGCTTTCGTTGCACTCAAGTCAATGGCCGGAATGCTGACATATTGATGACGATACGAGCTTGCTGTAACTGCCCGGCCGCTGATTCCTGTTATCCAACCCACACCGTTGAGTAGTGTGGCCGGACGCCCACTGCCTGACGAGTCGGCCGCTTTACTTCCAAAAGCATCGTCGAACTTCCAATATCCGACCGGATTCTGTGCCACAGCTGGTTGCACAGCGATAGCGATTGATAGAACGAGTTGAAGCATCGAGAAGACGGTTGTCGTCCTAATACATACTTTCATCGTGGACTCTCCCAACAGACGGGCGGGCCGTACTGCCGTGTAATTGTGTTTGTGACCCCTATGATGACGACAGGAGCACACTTGGGTTTCTCTACTCAGCGATACATCTGTTCGGGAGAACCAGAAGCGATACGCCTGTGGCTGTAACTTGCACGTGTGCAACAGAAGAATCGATTGAAATGAAAAATTCAGTTCATTGAAATTCGAGGGTAGCGAACAGAATCAAGGTTCAGGATTTCCACGACAGCACTCGAAGTGACACCTTAGTGGCATGACAACGTTCTATGGGATGGACGATTTACGCATGCACTGATTTCAAGGCAAATTGAAGAACTCCGCATTGAAAGCGATCGAATTCGCTATCTCAACAGGTTCTCCACACGAATTTCCATCGTTGTGTTGAAAACGGTCTGTTCGCGACGAGTGCAGTGCAAGCCAGCTATTCAAACTATTGCAGGATGCTGCGAATAGTTGTTCGTTGGATATTAAGCATGAATCAGACCGTTGAATCGGCGTGCGAGGGAGCTTGCCTTGCGCGCTATACGTTTCCTGCTGCCAGTACTGCACGCGCCAGTGCAGACAATCTGTTGAGCATATTGTCTGCATCAATAAGCGTTTTTCGAAGCTCAGGATTAGCCTGGATTTCCGAATTCTGACTCATCGAGTGCATTAATAGCGTTAACGCCTGGAGAGGGTTGTTGAGCTCGTGAGCAATCTGATTTACCACAGCTTGCCGCGCCTGTAGGGCTCGTGCTGTGTGCTCCGCTTCGTCCGCGCGTTTACGATCCGTGAGATCTACGACATAACACATCCACTCTAGCGGATCTTCATTCAGGCGAATTCCGCCCATCATCATCGGAAGACGAGTCCCGTCGCGAAGTATGTATTCCTTCTCGAACGGCACGGAAGCACCGTACTGCCGAAGTTGTTGTAAAGCTATTTCGTCCTTTGCCAGCGAGTCCGGCGGTGTCATCGCCCGCCAATCGATCACGCCAGCTTCTAATTCCTCCTGGCTGCATTTGATCATGCGGAGAAACGCGGCATTGGCATCGATGATGTGATCCATATCCGCCGTTACCACACCGAGGTAGGCAGAGTTGTGAAGCATCGCGAGCGAATCTCTCAAGGTTGGCCCGGTTACTCGCTTAGCATTGCTTCCCATCGTCAACTCCGAATGAAGCAGAGATTATAGCAACGCGTGATGTACCTTTCCGCTGAATTCATCCGACGCTAACGTCCCGCTTCTCATTGGGAGCCGCGAATTACTGAATACACATACGATCCTGTGTCGCACCTTGCACAAGCGTCTGCATGGCAACTACAAGTTGTCGGAGGCTCTCGGCCTGTGAGGCCAGTTGCTGACCGGCGGCGGCGCCTTGCTCGGCACTGGCGGAATTGTTCTGCGTGACACGCTCAATCTCAGCGACTGCAGATGAGATATGGTGAAGCCCGCGTGACTGTTCATGGCTGGCTGCATTAACACCATCCACCAGCATCTTCACCGTTTGAGTCTTCGCCGTGAGCGTGTTCATTCCGCACTCGACGGCAGACAGCTTTTCAGTGCTTTCGGTCGAGTTGGTAATCGACTCCTCAATTAGCGCGCTCGTCTCTTTAGCCGCTTGAGCGCAGCGCTGTGCAAGGCTCCTTACCTCGTCAGCAACAACTGCGAAACCCATGCCCGCATCACCGGCCCGGGCCGCTTCGACTGCAGCGTTCAAAGCAAGGATGTTCGTCTGGAAGGCAATCTCATCGATCATCTTAATCACCTTCGCAATCTTCTCGCTTGAGCCGTTGATTCTGTGTATCGAGTTCGCAAGCTCTCTCAGCCGGTCGTTCGTTGATTGAACCTCTGCTTCGACGGAGGTGACAATCTCTGCTGCGCTGGTTGAGTTATCGGCGTTCTGACGCGTCATCGAAGAGATCTCCTGCGTCGATGACGAGGTCTCTTCTAGCGATGCGGCTTGTCGTGACGCCCCGTCCGCCAGAGACTGCGAAGTGCTGGAAATCTGACCAGCAGCACTCGACACCTGCTCCGTGCTCTGAGCAAGCTGGTCCACTGCGCGCGCGAGATCGCGTCGAATACTCCGGGAGACAAAGACTGCAATCAGGACTCCCGTGCCAATGCCGAAGATCTCCGTGATCCAAACAAAAACATTAGAGAGCGCAAGCAAGGATGCACCATGCTGCAGTGCGCCATCTCTTCCTGCAACGGCAGCAGTCTGAACAGCGCCGGCACCTTTCACCAACTGTCCACCCTTATCAGCCCAATTGGCGATCAAGCTGTCCATAGCTGGGCCTTTCGTCCTACCCTGCTCAACCTCGCTGAGTATCTGGTTCAGGACTGGGTCATAAGCCTGAAATGCTTCAGCAAGTTTCGCCACTTCCGGTTGAAGATCTCGAAGAGCCTCATTGGAGCTAACCATGGACTGCAACTGATCAAGTTCGTGTCGCGCGTTTGCGTAGCGCTCCCTGCCCTTCTCTTCTGTCCCAGGCTTTTGAATTGTCACGAAGTAGATGAAATGAATACGTGCATTCAAAATCTCTCGTTCAAAAGCACGGGCATGCTGCTCCACCGGAGAATAGGAAGAGAGTGCAAGTTGATTAGCTTTGGATGCCCCATTTGTGCAGAACCAGCAGATCGTAGTTGCGATACTCGCGCCGACAAGAATGGCGGCAAACCCCAGTGCTATTCGGGCAGTAATACTCCAGTGCTTTTTGAATAGGTTGAACAAGCAGGGCTCCTTCGGTGGGTGACATATTCATCGGCTAATCTTGCGCAAACCTTTAAATACATCGGAAGTCCGCACTCACTATTTTCGGCACATAGTCACTGGTTGCAGAGCATCTGCCGAGCAGCTTTCGCCGGGTGAACGGCTTAGTGAATACCTGTATCATGCGCATATCAATCGAGCGGAATCACGATGCAGCGTCGGATTTCCCGCGACTACAAAGAGCTCAAGTTAAGTTGCTTCCTCGTGAAGAGACACTGGAAGTCAGCCTCGGCATCGAGCACAAAAATGCGCGCTCAGGCTAATGAGGTAGGGACGGCAGCGGCAGAAATTGCCAGGATAGCTGAGGGCTGCAATACGTAAGTCGTTCACTCGAATGCTGCTCGCCAGAACTGGTTAGCATTTCGCACGCATGGCTTGCGCGTGGTCTGAAAGAGAAGAGTCCGGCAGTACGCTCAACTCTTCCTTCTCTCGGAGAGCAATAAGTGCTTCAGCGCTGCGCACGAGCCGAGAAATGCAGGTTCGTCGGACATAATAGGCAACACTTTTATGCCCGACAACACCCCGCGATAAAGTTGGGAAAAAGCGTGCCGATGGCTTGTTTACTCATCTTCCTCGGGTACATTCTTACGCGTTAGTACGTCGATCTGCTTGCGCCAGTCAATGGCTTGATCGACTTCGGTGGCGTTGTCGCGCCAGCCTTTGCGCACGCGGACGAAGAGTTCGAGGAAAACTTTGGTGCCGAGGATGCGTTCGATCTGTAGGCGGGCTCGGGTGCCAATATGTTTTAGCGTGGCGCCTTGCTTGCCGATGATGATGGCCTTCTGCCCTTCGCGTTCCACGAAGATCACGGCAGAGATTTTAGTCAGCTTCTTGCCTTCTTCGAATCGCTCGATGAGCACACCGCTCGCATAAGGAACCTCTTGGGCGGTGTTGATAAGGATCTGCTCGCGGATGAGTTCGGCTACGATGAAGCGCTCGGGTTGATCCGTAATCTGGTCTTCCGGAAAGTACTTGGGGCCTTCTGGTAGCGCATCAACGACAGCGGTCAGCAGTTCATCTTTGCCCTGCCCCTTTTCGGCTGAGATCGGAATAATCTGCGCGAACTCGAAGCGCTGCGCCCATCGCTCGATTTCGGGCAGCAGCTTTGTTTTATCAATGAGGTCGATCTTATTCAGCAGCACAAAGGTCTTGGCCTTTGCGCGCTTCACAATGTCGAGAACAAACTCGTCTCCGGTGCCAAACTTCTGCGTAACATCGACGATGAGCAGGACCAGGTCGCAGCCCTCAAGCGAGTCATAGACCTCCTGCATCATGCGCCGGTTGAGTTGGTCTTCGGGCTTGTGGACGCCGGGCGTATCAACGAGCACGATTTGTCCGGCTGGGTGCTTGCCGCGACGTTTGACGTTGACGATGCCTGTGATACGGCTGCGCGTAGTTTGCGCTTTATGAGTGACGATAGCGAGCTTCTCGCCAACGAGCGAGTTAAGCAGAGTCGATTTGCCCGCATTGGGGCGTCCGATGATAGTTACGAATCCTGAATGCACCTATTGATGCTATTCTACCGGGCCGTTCTTGGGAATGGGGGAAGGCTGTTTGGTAAGCACACGGATCTTTTCCACCCGGCGTGCGGTGGATTCGATGATCTCGAAGCGGAGGTCGCCTTCGTTGACGACTTCACCAGGCAGCGGGATGTGTCCGGCGATTTCGGTCACAAGACCGCCGACTGTAGTGGCGTGATGATCCTCCGGCAAGTGAAATCCGAATAGCTCTTCCAAGCGATCGGCATCGAGGGAACCCAGTACGACATAGCTGCTGTCGCTCTCTCTGACGGCTTCGTTGCGCTGCTCGCCTTCGTTGCTGAGCTCACCCACGATTTCCTCGATGAGGTCTTCGACAGTGACCAGACCGGCAACTCCGCCATATTCATCAACAACGATGGCCATGCGGCGGTTCTCGCGCTGCATTTCGTTGAGCAGTTCATTGGCTCGCTTCGTTTCAGGAACGAAATACACATCGGTCTTCATCAGGCTGCTGGCCACGCGGCGGGGAGCGTCAGAGTCGGCCACTTGAAGCAGGTCACGGGCTGAGATGATTCCTACAATGTGGTCGACATCGTTGCGGTAGACCGGTAAGCGAGAGAAGGGATGCTGTGAAAGCAACTGCGTTATCTGTTCGATAGTGGTCTCGGCCGAGATAGCGATGATCGAAGGGCGGGGCGTCATCACATCGCGCACGGTTTTGTCACCAAACTCAACAACCGAGTGAATCAGTTCGCGGTCGCTCTCCTCGAGAATGCCCTCGTCCTGTCCAGCTTCGATGAGAGCGTCAACAGCTTCGGACGGATGCTCCGGCTCCTCATCCGCATTCTCAGGACGAGTAAGAGAAATGATGGACTGCAGAAATCCTAGAAATAGCGTCAGCGGAAACACAGCCCAGATCAGAAGCCGCAGCAACAAAGTGAACCGGATCAACCACCCGCCGCGAGTACGCGAGAAAAACAAGTACGGCAGAAAACGGTCGCAAATCAGCACAATCGCCACTGCGAAAAATGCCGTTTCCGCGAGCTCTTCCATGGTCCAGTTCCGCCGCGAAAAAACCGTGTATGCGAGCAGAAAGCAGACGCATGCCGTCAAGAGCTGTTCGAGCAAAGCGAACGACAGCGCGGCACGATGGTGAGTGAATCCGAGACGCGGCTCGATGTTGTGCTCGAAGATTTCGATGTTTTCCTGGAACTCGCGCGAAAGGAACTTACCGCTCTCCGTATAGAGTCGCGAAGCGTAGGCACTAAGAACTAACAGTGCCAGGAGCAGCAGGAAAACGAGTGTGAGGGCCATAAACTACGGCCTTCCCCGGCCAGGAACGGCCGCTACATGTCGCGGCTTTGGTTTGAATGTTGTGCGCGGCGCAACTGCGCGCTCGATCAGACCAGCAGGAAGCTTAAGGTCGGCACGAAGGCGCCGCTCAAGCCGAAGCATTTGGCCGCGGTCCGTTTCATGATCGTGACCCGCAAGGTGCAACATTCCATGGAGGATCAGCACTTTCACCTCGGTTTGCAGGTCATGACCGATTTCGGCGGCTTGGGCGCGAGCTGTTTGCAGGGATATGGCAATATCACCGCCGTCTGCGCTCGGAAACGAAAGCACGTCGGTCGGTTTGTCTTTGTGACGGAATTGCGAGTTCAGGCGCTGGATTTCGGCATCGCCGGTGAGCAGAATGTTTACTTCACCGGTTAGTCCCGCGACTTGCCTCGCTCGATTTGCAAAACGCGCGAGCGCCAGTCGGCTGAGGTCCTTCGATTTTCTTCGTTCTAGAATCACTGTTTTTAGTCCGGAGACAATAAAGCAAAAGGGAGAGCACAGGGCTCTCCCAATATTGTACCGAAACGGCTACTGCTGGACAGTAGTGGTCGGGTTCACCTTTTCTGTGATTGGCGTCAGTTCAGCGGCGGTACGCGCAGCCTCATTCTCCAACTGCAGGCTGAGTTGGCGATCGTCGCGAACTTTAAAATCCTCGTAAGCACGAATGATGCGCTGCACAAGTTGGTGACGGACAACGTCCTGCTCATTGAACATCTGGAAGTGAATGCCTTCCACACCCTGGAGCACGGTCATAGCCTCAACCAAACCACTGCGATTGGGGTTCGGAATGTCAATCTGCGTGATGTCACCAGTAATCACCGCTTTGGAACCGAACCCGAGGCGGGTGACAAACATCTTCATCTGCTCGCTGGTCGTGTTTTGTGCTTCGTCGAGAATGACGAATGAGTCATTGAGCGTGCGACCGCGCATAAAGGCAATCGGCGCGATTTCGATCACATTCTTCTCAAGGAAGCGATCCACCTTCTCCGGTTCTAACAGGTCATACAAAGCGTCGTACAACGGGCGAAGATAGGGATCGACCTTCTCCTGCAACGTACCGGGCAGGAATCCAAGACGCTCGCCGGCTTCAACCGCAGGACGCGCAAGGATGATGCGCGAAACTTTCTTCGACAACAGGGCGGAGATAGCCATCGCCACAGCAAGGTAAGTCTTGCCTGTTCCGGCAGGTCCGATGCCGAAAACCATGTCATTGCGCTCAATGGCATCCAGATACTGCCGCTGGTTAAGGCTCTTAGGCTGCACCTGGCGCTTGCTGCCCACGGAGCGCTGCTTGCCCGCTTCGGCGAGCTGACGCAACGTGACCGCCGGGTCGGCAACCAGCACGCGCAGCATGGACGTAAGCTCACCATTGAATAGCTGATGTCCATGAGAGCGCAGGTAGTCAAAGTCGGTAAAGACCTGCTCCACGCGGTTTACATCATCGGCGGAGCCGTCAATCTGGATGGAATTGGGCTTGAGCTCGACCGTAACGTTCAGTCCGTCCTCAAGCAGATGAAGGTTTTCGTCACGCGTACCGAATAGAGTTTCGACATTGGGACGAAGTTCGATGTTTTTCTTCATCTAGAGTTTCGATTCACCTCTGGCGCAAAAGCGCGAATGAGAAGCGGAGGAAGCGATTTGAGTTTTGAGGCGGAGACGCGAATCTGCGGAGCCAACTGAAATGCTTTGCTTCTGATGAGAGCAGCTACCATTGGGCAGGAGCGTACCCCCTTCCTCGCCGCGAGTCAACAAAAGATGCGCAGGCGAAACAGGCGACGCGGGTTGGTAAGCCATTGGTGCTGACATCTGTAGTCAAGTTATTAGATGTGGACAGGAGCAAATAGTCGCCTGACCCACATTAAAAGTAAAAGGCTAGTCAGGGCAAAACTGGACTCAGTCAAGAAAATCTACAAAACTGTCGGTGATTTCTGCGCCGTGGTTGTTAGCGATGCGTACGGCAGCAGATTCGACCTGCTTCATCATCCCTTGCAGGTAATCGCGCGACGCGGAAACGGCTACAACGCCCAGCGTTGCCGATTGCCAGAGATCTGTCGGATCAATCTCCGCCACAGAGACATTGAATCCTGAGCGTAGACGGTCCTTCAGGCTACGAAGCACCTGTCGACGATCCTTTAACGAGTGTGCGGCTTCGATTCGAAGTTCCATGGTGAGATAAGCGATGGGCATGGCTTGGCCGCTCAGTGTAGAAAGGACTCCGAAGTATATGCAACCCCAAAGGAAAAGGCTTCGTTCGAGAGAACGAAGCCTTCACCGCAAAATGGCTTCTACCGAGTCACATTCTTGCCAAAGGTGAACGTCGGCCCAACCGAGAGGCGCACGCTGTTTCGCGAATCCTTCAGCAGATCGCTATAGAGAAACACGTGCACAAATTCAACGTCGGCACGAAGGTGGAAATGCTTGGTCAGATTGTAGTCTGCGCCGCCGCCGAGACCGTAGAAGTAGGTTGTGTCGTTCGGCTTTGTGCTATTCAGGATGCCGGCCTGCACCAACCTGGGGACGACCAGCGTCGCGTATGGCTGCGGTACACCCTCAGTCGCGTTCAGAGAGATGTTCTCGTGAATCACGCCGATGGAGGGGTGTGCGAAGAAGGTCGCCTTCTTAAAGTGCCTATACGTGACCTGCGGACCAATGGTGTAGGTCTGAGTCGTCGCATCAAAAGGCACGGACAAAGCATTTGCCACCGGGGCTCCAACGAGGCCAGCTAAAGTGGTCTGCAAAGCCGGTTTCAGATCGCGCGTCACCAGCGATGCACGGCCTTCTTGGATGCTGTAATCAACGCCGAATGCTAACCAGCGTCTGAGGTTCACACCAATTTGCGTATTGAATCCGCGCTGCTGCAGATTCAACTTGGGCGAGTTCAGATAGCTGAATCCAGTGAACACGTCGTAGCGACCGACGTAGTCCTGCTGCGCGAAAGCACAGGCAGAGAGGGCATAAAGCAGCGCTGAAACAATCAAGAATTTCTTCATTCCTGGGCTCCCCTGATTGAGTAATGAGCTTCTCGATAGCTAGTTGTTTGATCGAGAAGGAACTCTGACAGTTGTACTAATCTTTAAGGGCATCAAATTTGACACCCGCCGAACCAAGTCTTACATCTCTCAAACGAAGAACGCGCCGGACACGGCAAAAACGCTATGAGAGCGCTGCTACTGCTGATGAAACCCGATGTGGCTACCACCCCGTCTTCAGCCTGCCATCCAAAGTAGCTGAATGAAGCGCACGAATGGTACACCAAATGAACGTCTCAAATGAGAAAATTTGCAAAAATTTGTACGTTCCCCAAGATCGCTGAACCCGCAAAACCTCGGGGCATAAAAATCCCGAACCTCATGTCTGAAATTCGGGACTGTGTTTAGGTCATACAGAGTGCCCGTAAACCCATGGACACTCTGTATGTTTTATGCCAATTGCGTAGCGACCTTTTCGCTGTGGAAGGCTTCGATAACGTCCCCAACCTTCACATCGTTATAGTTCTGGATACCGAGACCGCACTCCATCCCGTTGCGAACCTCGCTCGCATCATCCTTGAAGCGCTTGAGCGAAGCGATCTTGCCACGGTAAACCACGACGTTGTCGCGCAGGAGCCGAACTTCGGCGTCGCGCTTGATCAAGCCATCAATAACCTGGCAGCCGGCAACAGTGCCAACCTTCGGAATACGGAACGTATCCCTGACCTCTGCACGGCCAAGGTAGGTTTCCTTGATGGTCGGATCGAGCAAACCAGTCATCGCCTTCTTAATTTCATCCTGCAGTTCGTAGATGATCGAGTGGAGGCGGATATCAACCTTTTCCTGCTCGGCCATCTCCTGAGCCTTGCGTTCAGGACGCACATTGAAGCCGATGATGATGGCGTTCGACGCGGCAGCCAAAAGCACGTCGCTTTCGGTGATGGCGCCAACCGAGTAGCGCAGAACGTTGATGCGCACTTGCTCGTTCGAGAGCTTGGTCAGCAGGTCGTTGATGACCTCGACCGAGCCCTGCACATCACCCTTGAGGATGATGTCGAGCTGCTTCGTGCCTTCGTTCTTGATCTTCTGAGCTAGCCCTTCAAGCGAGACACGAGCCGTCTTGGCAAGCACAGCTTCGCGAGCCTTAGATTCGCGATAATCAGCGATTTCGCGGGCCTTCTCGCGCTCGGCCACCACCACGAACTGATCGCCTGCTTGCGGCAGACCTTCAAGTCCGAGGATTTCGACCGGAGTGGATGGACCGGCTTCCTCAAGGCTGCGCCCACGGTCGTCGAACATGGCGCGAACCTTGCCGAAGATGTTGCCGACAACGAAGTTTTCGCCAGACTTGAGCGTGCCATTGTCGATCAGGACTGTGGCGACCGGGCCGCGTCCGCGATCAAGCTTGGCTTCAAGCACTGTTCCGGTTGCGAGGCGCTCAGGCGTAGCCTTCAGCTCCTTCATGTCCGCAACCAGGCAGATCATCTCCATGATCTGGTTCAGGTTCGTGTGCTTCTTGGCTGAAACATCTACGAAGATCGTGTCGCCGCCCCAATCTTCGGGGAGCAGACCACGGTCAGCCAACTGCTTCTTCACACGGTCAGGTTGAGCATCGGGCTTATCGATCTTGTTCACCGCAACGATCAGAGGAACCTTCGCGGCCTTGGCGTGATCAATAGCCTCGATCGTTTGAGGCATGACACCGTCATCGGCGGCAACAACCAGCACGACGATGTCGGTGACCTTGGCACCACGAGCACGCATGCGGGTAAACGCTTCGTGACCCGGAGTGTCGAGGAATACGATCTCGCGGCCATAGGCGGGCGAGTTCGTGTCCGTGATCTTCACCTTGTACGCGCCGATGTGCTGCGTGATACCACCAGCTTCACCTTCGGCAACGTTGGTCGAGCGGATTGCGTCGAGCAGGCTGGTCTTGCCGTGATCGACGTGTCCCATGATGGTGACCACCGGAGGACGGGTAACGGTGTTGAAGACCGCTTCGTTCTCCTGCTCGATCGCCTGCGCGTCATATTCCTGCTGAATCTGGTCTTCAAAGCTGATGACCGAGCTTTCGGCACCGAAATGACGTGCCATGTCGCGGGCCAAATCTTCGCTGAGTGTCTGGTTGATGGTGGCGAAAACGCCACGAGCCAGCAGACGTGCGATGAGATCCTTGGCTCGGATTTCGAGTTTCTCTGCCAAATCCTTTACGCTGACACCCTCGGAGATAGTGATATTCCGAGTAATCGGCATGGGCTCATTGCTGAGCGACAGCCGAGGTGGCGGCGTGAAACCCTTCATCGGTCCTTCTTGCTTGCCACGAGGAGCCTGATAGCGCTGTCCCGGACGACGGGAAGGCGCACCAGCACGTGCTCCCGGACGCGGAGCAGTGCCCGGTGGCGGAGCTCCAGCAGCCGGACCTAAGAGGCCGCCGGGACGCCCGGGACCACCAGGACGCGTGCCCATGCCGGGGCGTCCACCCATCGGGGGACGACCGCCAGGAGTCGGCGCACTGCGTGTGGGATGCATAGGACGGCGCTCGCCAGGACGGAACGGCGGACGCGAACCAGGCGCGCCCTGTCCTTGACCTTGCCCAGGACGTGGGCGCTGGAAAATCGGCTGCCCGCGCACAGGCAGACCCGTGCGATTTCCCATCGAGGACGGAGGCTGCGGCGCGCGTGGCGGAGGTGGTGGCGGAGCCGTATATACCGGACGCGGTCCCGTCTGCGGAACGATCATGCGACGCGGCGGCGGCGCAGGTTGACCCGGCAGCGGCGGTCGAGAGGAGCCAATTGTCGGCTGAGCTGGCTTCGAAGGCGCCTGCTTCGCAGGTGCAGAAGGAGCTGTGACCGACGCGGCAGGCGCAGGTACAGCCTGTTTTGTGGGCGGAGCAACCGGAGCATTCTTTCCGTCGGAAGGCGCAGCGGTAACTTCAGCCGGAGCCGAGGGCGGTGCTGGTGCCGCAGGTGCGCTAGGAGCAGGCGGCGCCGTGACCGCTGCCGGAGCAGGAGTCACGACAGGAGCTGGGGTAGCCGGAGTCTCCTGTACGGGCTCGACCGGAGCAGCAGACTTAGGCGGCGCAACCGGAGCTTCCACAACCTCAGCCGCTGGCGCAACTGGAGCCTTCGGCGGCTCGACACGCGCATGTTGATGGCGCTGGGCCACCGTTTCCGGCGTGATCAGGCGCGGCGCGCGCTCGGGAGCCGGAGGTGGCGTCGCCGGAGCAGCAGGCGGCACAACCTTCGGGGGCGCAGGCTTGTTGACAATTGCTTTCGGCGGCGCGGGCGGCGGAGCAACAGGAGGCTTAACAACAGTGGTAGCCTTCTCAGCCTGCTCCTTACGCGCCAGAATGGCCTTCAGGGCGTCGCCAGGCTTGGAAATCTTGGAGAGATCGATCTTCGGGTGGAACTCTTCGCCACCCGTGCGATGGGCAGACTTGTGCGCCCCGCTGATCTCATGGAAATATTTGCGCACCCTATCGGCTTCATCGGCCTCAACGGAGCTGGAGTGAGTCTTCTTCTCCGTGACGCCCACCTTAACGAGCACGTCGAGAATCTGTTTGCTTTTAACTTCCAGCTCGCGAGCCAGATCGTTGATTCGAATCTTCATCCGCCGTTCATTTCCTTATGCCGCTCCGTTTCCACCTGCCTGGACCGATGCGGCTGCGCCAAAGCGCCATACTACTTTACTGGAGAGGTCTTCCATGAAGACATCCATGCTGCGTTTGCCTGGGACACTCGGCGAACCGACCCCAGGAACTGCTTACCAAAGCAAAACCGCGGGTGTGGCTTGCAGGCCACACCCCAAAACGCTACTTATTAGCCGGGCCGGCGTGCTCGCCCGGGTGCTCCTCACGAGACTCTTCTGCCGTAGCTGATTCACTTTCTGCGGCTTCAGATTCAACCTGCTCATCGGATGCGTTCGCATCGGGAGCGGCTAACTCAGGCTCCTCCGCCAGCATTGGCTCAGACGGATACTCAACGTTCGCGGCTTCTGCATTCGGCGTCTGCTGTGAATCCAGTCTCAAGAAGTAATTATTTACCTCGACTGAAATCTTTTCGACCGTCTCAGGACCGATGCCGGGGATTGCTTCGAGCTCTTCCGGAGTCATATCGGCCAGCGCCTCGACCGTGCTTACGCCAGCTTCGGTCAGCTTCTCTACAACCGGTTCGCCCAATTCGGCGGTCAACTGATCGAGAGAGGTCGTCGCATTGCCAACCAGCGAGTTCATCTGCTGCTCGACTTCCTGACGCTTCTCTTCTTCGCTCTTAATGTCGATCTTCCAACCAAGAAGCTTAGCGGCAAGGCGCACGTTCTGCCCCTTCTTGCCGATTGCAAGCGACAACTGCGTGTCGTCGACGATCACTTCTAGATGCTTTTCCTGACTACTCACGACCGAAACCCTGGAGACCTTGGCAGGTTGCAATGCCTTCTCGGCAAAGGCCACCGGGTCCTCGTGGTATTCGATGATGTCGATCTTTTCGCCACGCAGTTCACGGATGATGGACTGTACGCGCATGCCCTTCATTCCGACGCAAGCGCCGACAGCGTCCACGTCCTTATCGCGCGACATAACGGCAATTTTAGTGCGCTCGCCAGCTTCGCGCGCTATGGCGCGGATCACAACTGTGTTGTCGTAAATCTCGGGCACTTCCGTCTGGAACAGGTTCATGACCAACTCCGGAGCGGCGCGCGAAACAATGACGCCCGGTCCCTTGGCGGCCTTCTCAACCCGTATGATCACAACGCGAACGCGCTCGCCCACCGCAAACGATTCGAGCTTCGATTGCTCCTTGCGCGGCATTCTGGCTTCGGCCTTGCTCAGTTCGAAGATGTAATCCGGACCTTCGATGCGCTTGACGGTGGCATTCACAACCTCGTTCACGCGATTGTGATACTCGTTGAAAACTGTATCGCGCTCAGCCTCGCGCACCTTCTGGAAGATGACCTGCTTGGCCAACTGGGCGGCAATGCGCCCCAGTCCTTCGATGGACTTCTCCTGCAGAAGCTCTCCGCCAACCACGGCGTCTTCGCTGATCTTGAGGGCTTCTTCGAGCGAGATCTGAATTTGCGGGTCCTCGATATCATCCTCAGTTGGAAGTATCTCTTTTACTGAGTAGGCGCGAATCGCGCCAGTTTCTCGATCGAGGACGGCACGCAGGCTCTCCTGCGTCTTATAGAACTTGCGCGTGGCGACAACGATGGCATCTTCGACGGCAGAGACAACGACCTGAGGGTCAATGCCCTTCTCGCGGCTCAAGCCTTCGATCACATTATAGAGTTCACTTGCCATATTTCCTGCCACCTCAACGTATGCGGGGCCACGCCCCGGTTGAATTCTTCCCTGCCCCGGCCTAGCACCGGAATCAGCTTGTTGAATGTTGCACGCGGTCGCTTGCCGCGCTAATGGAACGAGTACGAGCAGCTAAAACTCGGGTACTAGGCTGGCCTTCTCTACGTTGGAGAAAGGTACAACGATTATGCCGCCCCCCTGCGTTTTAGCCTTTTTGCGGCTAGCTACCTGGTCCAGATCGACCGTAAGCAGGCCGTTGGCAAAACTTAGCAGGCGTCCCTCAAAATGGCGATTACCGTTCAAAAGCTCGCGGGTACTGAACTTGACGAGGCTGCCCGTAAACTGTGCAAAATGCTCCGGCTTCAACAGCTTGCGATCCAATCCCGGAGAGGAAATCTCAAGCAGATACGCGCCGCCGGGAACCGCATCTTCCACGTCGAAGATGGTCGCTACCTCGCGGCTGTAGTCCGCACAATCCTGGTGCGTTACGCCTTCTTGTTTGTCGATATAGATGCGCAGAGTGCGGTTTGCACCGCTTCCCTTCATCTCCAGATCCCATAGGATAAGTCCATTGGACTGGGCGACTCTTTCCGCAATCTCACGAACTTTTTCGAACGCAAACGCCATGCTTAATTCAGGACTCCGCAGCGCCTTCTTGGAACGCCGCTAAACATCTAAAACGACCGTAGCTCCCCTTAACAGGCCTGACGGCTGCCTGCCTTCGCCAACGTCGCAAATGGACAGGGGTTTGAAACCAGGACGCGGATCGGAAGAAATCCGCTGCTGCTCTCACCCGGCCCCTACCCGAGGGCACAGAGGGACACATCCGCAGCTACCGGCTAAGAGTATAGCGCCGGTCCTGTAAGGAATACAACCAAGCAGACGATAGGGGCAGGAGGCGCTCTTGACCTTCACTCAAAGCGCGGCCTCGGTAAACACTCTACGGTGTTCCCCAGAATTGGATAGCGCCAGGACAGAAAAGGATTCAGCCCTCGCGAGCGGCCTAGTCCAACCCCGGAAACCGGCCAGGCGACAAACACCCCGGTCCGGGCCACGATTACAGGATTTCGCATCGCATACTCTGATCGGAGTTTTCGTGAGACTTGCAAGTAGGTGGCTGCTGAGCTTAGTGGCAGCATGTGTCCTTAGTGCGCCTTCATGGGCTGAGAAACCGGCTTCGGGAGACTTGATTGACGGGCCAGAAAGCCACTGGCGAGCCCCAACGCAGTACACCGAAACCACGCCCCAGGACAGCCCCATAAATCCTGCGCACGCTCCGAAGGACAACGCCGAAGACCTAAGGAAGGCCAGCGGCAATCAGGAAAGTCACGAGCGCATTCTCGGGCTTGCCCCCATGTTCACAGTTGTAAACGACCCCAGCAAGGCTCGTCCGCTATCCAACCGAGAGAAGTGGCGCCTTTTCTATCGACAGACTTACGACCCTTTTCAGTTTCTGACAGCCGCTTTCTCCGCCGGGATCAGCCAGGCACAGGACCAATTTCCGGAATACGGACAAGGCGCGAAGGGGTACGCCAAGCGCTATGGTGCGGGTTTCGCCGACAGCAGCCTCGGATCCTTCTTTGGCAACTTCGCCTATCCAGTGTTGCTGAATGACGATCCCCGCTATTTCCGCAAAGGCTCGGGCAGCTTTAGCAGCAGGCTTCTGTACGCTGTCGGCACAACCGTGATTGCGCGCCACGATAACGGAACACATCACCCCAACTACTCCAACATCCTCGGGAACCTGAGTGGCTGCGCCTTTGGCAATCTCTACTACCCACAAAATGACCGCGGAGTGGGAACAACGTTCGTCCGCGCCATCGAGGTAACCAGTTACGGAACTATCGGCGGCATATTTCAGGAGTTCTGGCCTGACATTCACAACAGCGTATTCAAAAAGAACAAGATTGCGCAGGCAGGCGCACAGGGTAGGCAGCCCTGAAATGGCCTGGAAGCAGCCGGGTAAACGAGGCTGGGAGTTTTCCGGGCAAAAAGGTGGCCGGAGCAAGCGGTCGTCACCGCCTTCCGGCCTAGGAGGAACTTTTGCGTGATCGATGACCCTGTCATCGATTGCTGTATTGCCTACGAGTTAGAGAATGCCTTACCGCGGACGACTTGTGAAATCGGAAGTTTTTATCGCTCCTATAACCGCCGATGGCCAATGCCGGAAGCCGCTGGTTTGCATGAGCCGAATGGACTTCATACAATGCTGTATGACCTTCCTTTTGGACAATCTGAATGATTAACTTCCCGGTTCCAGAGGCCCTGACCTTCGATGACGTCTTGCTGCTTCCAGCAAAGTCTGATGTGGTTCCGGCCGAAACTAATACACAGGTCCAACTCACACGCGACATTCGCCTGAATATTCCCATCATCAGCTCCGCCATGGACACCGTGACCGAATCGCGGATGGCCATTGCGCTGGCTCAGCAAGGCGGACTGGGCATTGTGCACCGCAATCTCACCATTGAAGAGCAGGCTGGCGAGATCGACAAGGTGAAGCGATCGGAAAGCGGCATGATCGTAGATCCGGTCACCATCGAGCCCGAACGCAATATCAGCGACGCGCTCGACCTAATGAAGCGATATCGCATCAGCGGCGTACCGGTCACCAAGGGCAAAAAGCTTGTCGGCATTCTTACCAATCGCGATCTCCGCTTCGAAACCCGCACTGACATTCCAATATCGCAGGTGATGACCAAAGAAAACCTCATCACCGTTCCAGTGGGCACCACGCTGGAAGAAGCCGAACTAATACTCCATCAGCATCGCGTCGAAAAACTGCTGGTTGTCGATGACAATTACGAACTCAAAGGCCTGATCACCGTAAAAGACATTCAGAAGAAGCTTAAATATCCGAACGCGGCTAAGGACAAGCAGGGCCGTCTCCGGGTTGGCGCAGCAATTGGCGCCACGGGCGATTACCTTGAGCGTGCGCAGGAAATGGTTCGTCTGAAGTGCGATGTGCTGGCCATTGATAGCGCGCACGGGCACTCAAGCCGTGTGCTAGAAGCAGTAAAACGCATCAAGCAGGCCCTCCCTGACGTGAGTCTGCTCGCCGGAAACGTAGCCACCTATGAAGGCACGAAGGAACTGATCGAGTGCGGAGCCGATGGCGTAAAAGTCGGCATCGGACCAGGCTCTATCTGCACTACGCGAGTCGTCACCGGAGCCGGTGTGCCACAGATCACGGCAATTGCCGAGGCAGCGCGTGCGGCACGCGAAACCGGAGTTCCCATCATTGCGGACGGCGGCATCAAGTACTCGGGCGACATCTCGAAAGCGATTGCAGCCGGAGCCAGTGTCGTGATGGTCGGTTCGCTGCTCGCGGGCACCGAAGAGAGTCCGGGTGAAACGATTCTGTACCAGGGGCGCACCTTTAAGGCGTATCGCGGTATGGGTTCGCTGGGCGCAATGGCACAGGGTTCGAGCGAGCGCTACTTCCAGACACTCGATGACTCGAATTCGCTGGGACGCATTGACAACGGCGAAGAAGGCAACCGACTCGCAAAGCTTGTTCCCGAAGGCATTGAAGGCCGCGTGCCTTACCGAGGCACTGTGGCCCTGATGATTCACCAGTTGGTAGGCGGGTTGCGCAGCGGTATGGGCTACGTCGGCTGCAAGACCATTGAAGACATGCACCACAACGCACGTTTTATTCGCATCACCGGCGCGGGGTTGAAAGAAAGCCACGTTCACGACGTGACCATCACCCGCGAAGCTCCAAATTATCGTGCGGAGTAGACGCGAACGACGTATGCGTCGCATCAGAAGCACTAGACGAGCAGGGGCCTTGGCTCTTGCTCGTTTTGTGTGAGGAATTGGCTGTACGCACTTTTCAGGTATCTGCGAGGACGATTGAAGCACGTACGAGAACTGTTTTGGCATTACTGGATGCCGCTGTTAGTAATGCTCACCCTCATCAAGGTAGAATCCACCGACGCTCTTTCAGGAGCGCACACCGGCCATTTGCTCCAACACTTATTGCTGCTGCTAGGAATTCACCTTGGCGCGCAGCAACTGGATGTAATGAACTTAATACTGCGCAAGTGCGGACACGCCATCGGGTATGGGACGCTTGGCTTCTGCTGGATGATGTTGCTGCGCGGCACCTACTGGCTGCAGCATGACTACGCCGGATACATCAAGACTGCGGGGATTCAGGTGCGCCGCCTCTGGTGGCGTGCCGAGTGGGCAATTCTCGCCGTGCTGTTTACGTTCGTGGTGGCTGCGTCAGATGAACTGCACCAAATGAGCATTCCGAGTCGGACCGGCAGGTGGCATGATGTGATTCTTGATACCAGCGCCGCCGTTATCGCCGTGAGCCTCGTGTGGGTCAAGGCGACCCTTACCTGCCAAACGGAAGCACACCCCGCAAGAGAGTCGTACGACGCTGAGTAGAACGCGCAATTGTTGCGCCACCCTCTCCAAAATGGGCTTATGCTAGAAGGAAAGCGACGCTGCTCAGTGATTGGCGACTGAGCGCCTCAGGCTTCACCTGACCCGCCCTCCAGATCTCCTCATCACTGAATCCGGCGACTGCCCGCTGATCTCAATCAGCGCACGCTGTGCAGCGCCACGCATTCCTCCCAAGGAGGGGTTATGGACACAAATCAAAAAAGCGCGAATATCACGAGCGACGTGCTTCACATCGAGAGTCACAGCAATCTTTCCGCCGACGAAATCGCAAAAGCGGTGAAGCGCCACAACCGCGAACACAAGGGAGATGCAGACAAGGCCGCACGGAACATAAAGTCAAAAAAACGCTAGAGCAGTTATGGCGCTCTCTCAAAAACAGCGATGCAACATGAGAGAGCGCCGATCCTATCCAAGCCGCTAGGGGGCGACTTGATTGGATATAAGAAAGCTTCTTCAGATTCCCTTATGCTCGGCACTCCTTCTACTGAGCTGTTACGCACAGCCCAATCCTCCAGACCTTCCTAAAGCACTCGCTAATCTGCAGTCCGGAAACTTCTCACCGTACGATCTTGAACAGATCGCCGAAGGGAGGGCCGTCGAAGCGATCCCTCTGCTGAAGGAGCGGTTCTCATCCACGAAGGACTTGTTCAATAAACTCAAAACCGCGGAGGTGCTGGTGAGACTGGGCGAGAAAGACGGCCCACATTGGGACCTCTTGGTGGCCGAAGCGACAAACGCTGTCAAAAGCAATGTTCCCGATTTCTTTAATTACGACGCACAGGGCAAGGCGGGCCCAGGGCCCTCGCCGGATTTTAGGGCTTGGGCAAAAGCCAACAACCTGGATGTGAATGTTGCCGGTGAACAGGCGGTGTATTGGCTTCCTGGCAAAGTTGGTCTACTTGGTGCCACTGGTGATCCGCGCGCAATTCCACTGCTTCGTCGAGCTCTTAAGTCTTCCAACCACATGATGCAGACAATCGCTGCAATGGGGCTTGCAGAGACCCAGGATAAAGAATCGGTCCCCGACATCATCGAGGCGTGCCAGAAGGCACCTGCATCAGGCGCATCTGCCATTGCCGAAGCGCTGGTCTATTTCGAAGATCCTCGGGCGCAACATGCAGTGGACGTCTATGTTCCGAAAGACGCAGCAACCCATCTGAGAGAGCGTAAAGCTGCAGGGGACACACCATTCGAGCATCGACAATAAGCGGACTATTCTAAGGTCTTCCTACGTTAATCCATGCCCGGGTCTGGTGATCGCTTGTTCGCCCTGCTGCAAAAGTAATGACGCCAACAGGTGAGTTGTATAGCACTCCGAGAGATCCACTCTGCACTGTTTGCCACGATTGCCCCGGCTGAGTTAGTGCGGCAAGACCATACCAAGCGCCGAAGCGCGGCCGTTCTCCCCAGAACTTCAGATTCCCGACCGGCTTGTGATAAGCAAGCGTTCCTAACCCATAAGACTCAGCGTGGAACTGCTGATAACGAAACGCGTGAAGATCCTGAGGCCCGCCCAACGCAAACAAGTCGAAGTAGTTGAGCTTCGTCCCGAAGCTTGAAGCTCCGCTGAGCGTCGCAGTCATCGTGCCGGAGAATAGAGGCAAGTGTTCCGCGACTGAAAACTGCCCGATCGACACAGTCCGGCCTTCTGCCTCCCTATACCGGGACGCCACCATGCCAGAGAGATCTATACCCCGCGTAGGCAGCGAGGGATCGTCCACGCTGTTCCAATCGACGAGGAGGCGTGGTGTAAGGAATGCGCCATTCAGAGCAGGTAACGCGCTTGGAAACTGCACAGCAGAAAACTGGTCGTATCCTGCCTCAAGTCCCGCACGCACTCTGAAACGGCGATTTATCTCGCGTCCTATGTCGAATGCTGCGGAGTAGTGATCCTGCCAATGGGTGAAATGCTGGCTACCAGTGTTTGTGTAGGTAGCACTGTTGATCCGCTGCAATGAAATCGATGGCGCCCACGACCATGAAGAAGCGGCAATAGGATGCTCGTATTCCGCAGCGATCATCGGACTATATCCAAGTACAAACTGCAGTCGATAACGGGCACGATACTCATCCCTGGGCAGCACCGTAGCAAATCCCCGAAGCGCGCCCCGTGTAGGCTCGCCGTTGGCAATGGCCAGATCAAGCGCAGGCCGTATAAAGATTTGGCTTCCGACGCGAGGCTCAACCTCGGCGCGTAGTGCGGGAGTGGATGACGATGAGTTAGAAGGCTGCTGCGGCGCAAGCCGGTAAAACGCTCCTGGCAGCGCGGCCGTGGCCACAAAGCTCGAGAGACCGTTTTCCACTGACGCGAAAGTTAGCGGCCCATCGAGTTGATTCAGTTTCGCTTGTGCGTAGCGCTCTAGCTCTTTATTGGTGGAGTGCGCCGTGAGTTGCGAAACTCTCTGCGGAGCGGCTTTCATCCGGCTCCGACGAGCAGCAAGATAAGTGGCCCAATCCGCATCGCTCAATCGAAGCGTGTCGAGAAACCGTGCTTTTTGAGCAGCGGCTTGGTACCCACGCTCAATGAGTTCGCGCGCATGACCCGCATCGATGCCGCCGATTCCGACGAGCGATGGCGCCAACACAAGGTCGGCATTGCGCAGGTTCTCACGCTCTGTCACCGACACAGCAACTGAAACCGCCTGTGCCAACACCGCGGGTAAGGTCTGAAGCTGGCGAGTTTGCGGAAGCGGAGTAGTGAAGTGCACTGCGATCACGACGTCGGCCATGTCGCGTGCCACATCCGTCGGAAGATTATCAACCAGCCCGCCATCAACTAGCACATGCCCATCCCACTCCACTGGACTGAAGATGCCGGGAACGGCCATAGTCGCCCGCATTGCGCGTGCAAGATTCCCGCGCCGAAGCACGAACAACTCGCCAGTTTCCAGTCGTGTAGCAACGCATCGAAACGGCGTCGGCAACTGATCGAAATCTTCTTCATTGGAATACGCGAGCACTTGTCGCGACAGGAACAAATTAAGAGGCTCTGCGGTGCTGATACCCGCTGGCAGCGTAAGACTACGCCCGAGACGGAGCGTGTACTGACCGGGATGCTGCGCACGATCTTGCTTCGCTTGCATTGGCAGGTCCTGATAGCGCGGCTGAACGCGGAGTAGTTCATCCCATCCTGCTTCCGCGAAAGAGCTCTCAATCTCCTTGGGGCTGTGGCCGGTCGCGTACAGACCTCCCACGATGCCGCCCATACTTGTGCCTGCAATGGCATCGACCGGGATATGGTGCTCCTCAAGGTACTGCAAAACTCCTATGTGCGCCAGTCCGAGACTGCCTCCTCCGGAAAGTGCGAGTGCTACACGCGGTCGACGTGTCGGCACTGGCTGCGCCATGGACAACGTAGTAGCCAAAAGCGTTGCAATGAAAAATAAAACCCGAAAGATCTTCATGAGAGCCGCTCGCCGATAGCATACCGCGAAGCGCAAGCCCCAATTCGATATATATGCCCGATGCAAAGGCCGCAACAGCGTCGCATCAAAGATATGAATGCGGAGCAAAAATCATTCTTATGCAATAATTTCGCGGTCCTCCAGCACTGCCTGAGTGAATCTTTTCGCCGCCGCAGGAGTCGTATGAGTAGAGCCGAGCAAGCTCGAACTGATCAACATTGCAGAGGAGAATCTGGTAGATGAAGTTTCCATATATTGCTTCCGTGGTTTTGTTGAGCGCAGGAATGGCAGTTGCCCAATGCAGTGCGCCAAACGCGGCCAGTTCTACAGCGTCAAGCGCGAGCGTAAACGATCGCACACCTTCGGCGATCAATCCTCAGACGAATTCTCCGGATTCGGTTGCGAGGTTCAATCCAGTTACGGGGCAGAACGCGGACTCGAACAAGAACCCTAACTCGGTTCCGAGAGTAACCCTTGCACCTGACGATGCAACGTCGTTCGGCGGAAATACAAGCATGACCATCACCGAAGATCCACAGAATTCGAGTATCGCGATAGTTAACCCCGATTCAACGCCATCAACACCTGACACAACCATCGTCGTTCCCAGCGACGAAACTGAATCGGGTTCACAAGAGTAAAGCCCCGAAAGTTCGAGCATGTCTAGGACGCGGAACCCAGTTCCGCTGCCGAGGCGTTGTCTCCGGCTAAAGGCGGAGCATTGCCAACAACAGAAGAGGGCACCCTTTTGCGGGTGCCCTTCTAACCCATCCATGCCTACAGCGACATTTGCGCTAGCACAAGGTTGTCCTCAAGTTCTGGAGTGCTCAGTTTGAAGCCAAGCTTCTTGCACAAGCGTTGCATCTCCTTATTTTCGCCGAGCATGTTCGAGTGGACGGTTCGCAAGCGCTGATCGCGAGCCACTTGAATCAGTCTGCGATAGAGTTCCTGTCCCAGGCCCTTGCGCTGAAATTCGTCTTGCACCAACGCCGCAAGCTCCGCTTCAGGACGCCCGTGGATCTTGCTCATACGACCAACGGCGATTACCTCGTGAGTGCCATCTGCTTTGTTGCGCTCAACTACCAAGGCCATTTCGCGATCGTAGTCGATAAAGCAAATGCGTGTCATGCGCTCGTGCGCAGTGCGCTGTGTGAGCTTCAATGGCTGGAAATAGCGCAGGTACACGCTGCGTTCGCTCAGCTTCTTGTGGAACTCCACCATCATCGGTTCGTCTTCGGGACGGATCGGACGGATCGTCACTTCCTCTCCATCTGTCGTCGTCCACTTCGAAACATACTGCGCCGGGTAGGGCTGGATCGCTGATTTTGGCAGCTTGTCATTGCTCACGTCTTTATCAAACACGACCACGCGAGCATCCAACGCCAGCAACCGCTCCGGCGAAGCCAGTACCGGATTGATGTCGATTTCCTTGATCGCAGGATTCTCGACAACGAGATCGCTGAACCGCACCATGAGTTCTTCAAGAGCGGTCATGTCCACCGACTTGCGCCCGCGAACACCTTTTAGAGCTTTGTAGATGCGAGTCTGCTCCATCATGCGGCGAGCGAGTGTGGTGTTCAGCGGTGGCAACGCAAGCGAGCGGTCCTGGAATACCTCGACGAGTTGGCCGCCGGTTCCGAACAGCAACACAGGGCCAAACTGCGGGTCGATCGACGATCCAAGGATCAATTCATAGCCTTCCTGCTTGGCAAAAGGCTGAACCGTTACGCCCTGGAAGTGCCCTTCCCCAGCCTTCTCTGCAACGCTAGTGCGAATCTTTGTGAACGCCTTGCGCACACTGGCCGCATCAGGAAGATTCAGGATCACTCCGCCCACATCAGTCTTGTGCGTGATGGTGAACGAATGCAGCTTCAGCACCACCGGATAGCCAATCTTGTTCGCTGCTTGCTCTGCTTGATCCTCGGTTTCCGCGATTTCGGTCGGCACCGTCGGAATTCCATAAGTTTCAAGCAGCTTCTTCGATTCAAACTCGGTCAATATCGTGCGACCGCTTTCGCGCACGGTGGACAGAATCTCCGAGGCCCGCGCACGATCAGGCTGTGCGGTGGAGTTAAGGGATGGCGTTTCATAAATGCCGCGCAGGTTATACGCGTACCGCCACATATAGTTGAATGCCTGCACTGCGGTATCCGGATAATAGAAACTCGGGATGCCCGCTCGGTTCAGGATGTCTTCCCCGTGAGCTACGCTTTCACCGCCCATCCAGCTTGCGAGTACAGGCTTACCAAGCCCGCGCGCATAGGGCTGCAACTGCTCCGCGATGAGAGTCGGGTTCGTCATGCCTTGCGGAGTCATGATGACCAACATGCCATCGATACTGGGATCTTTGGCTGCGATTTCCAGCGACTTGGCATAACGCTCGGGCTCCGCGTCGCCGAGAATGTCCACCGGATTCGCGTGGCTCCAGGCAGCAGGCAAAAACGAGTTGAAGGCAGCCATGCTCTCCGGCGACAGTTCAGCAAGTTCACCACCACCTTGAATCAGCGCATCGGTGGAGAGCACACCAGGCCCGCCAGCGTTGGTGACGATGCAAAGCCTGTTGCCCTTCGGACGTGGCTGCTTCGCCAAAACTTCGGTCATGTAGAAGATTTCCGAAATGGAGTTGACGCGCAACACGCCAGCGCGCCGGAACGCCGCTTCGAGTACATCATCGGAGCCGGTAAGCGATCCTGTGTGCGACGCTGCAGCTTTGGCGGCGGCAGCCGTGCGCCCGGCTTTGATTACTATGATGGGCTTAGTTAGCGACACTTCGCGTGCGGCGGAAAGGAAGGAGCGCGCGTCACCTATCGACTCCATGTAGATGATGATCGAATGCGTGCGTGCATCGTTGCCAAAGTAGTCGATCAGGTCGCCCCAGTTCACATCGAGCATCGAACCGATTGAGACGAAGCCGCTGAAGCCTACGTTTTCACGAATGGACCAGTCCAGGACGGCAGTGCAAAGGGCACCACTCTGGCTGATAAAACCTACACTTCCGGGCCGCGCCATCGAGTTGGCGAAGGTTGCATTCAGACCCAGGATGGGGTTCATCACCCCGAGGCAGTTGGGACCGATGATGCGCATGCGGCCCTCGATTGCCTCCATGATCTGGTTCTCGAGTTCTGCACCATGTGCCCCGGTCTCCTTGAACCCTGCCGAGATAACAATTCCTCCGGGAACTCCCATGTCCACGCACTCTTTCAGCAGCGACGGAACGCCGTCGGCTGGAGTGCACACAATTACCAAGTCCGGCACTTCCGGGAGCGCCTGCATGGAAGAGTAGGCGCGGATGCCTAGAATGTTGCTGCGCTTGGGATTTACCGGATAAATGGTTCCACCGAAAGGACTGCTGATCAGGTTCCAGAGCACGTTGCGACCCACCGAACCTGCACGTTCGCTGGCTCCCACGAGGGCCACGCTGGTCGGCTTAAAGATTGGGTCAAGAGGATGGCGATCGGCTCTGAGAACATCATGGGCAGGGCTGACATTGGACACAGGGAGTTTACCTACGGGAGTCATGGGCAATACCTTTCCAACCTGATTATTCAATTGTCGAGCTTTGAGTGGTTGTGCCTGTTGCCTCAATCCTATAACGGAAGGTTGGGTTCTGCTACAGATTCTGTTTCGCCTTCCGAAGTCCGTTTTACCCCTGTACGGCTCGTCGGCTCAGACGGCGTCCGAGTCTTTCGATTCTGCAAAACACCGCCGTATGAGACAGCATCCGAAAAGATAACTCAATTCAAGTGAGGCTAGCTGATTATGTCTGAACTCAGAGCTCCGCAACACCCAATTGCGGAATTTGCAGGCAACGGTCGCGGCAACAATGGCAGCCAGCGAAACTGGATGAATATTGGCACAACGGTAGGCACTATTCTTGCTGGTGGCGCGATCGCAGTCTACGGCGTTACACGCAAGAGTGCCGGAGGCATGGGGTTAGCAGCAGCAGGAGGTCTTCTGGCCTTCCGCGGTATCCGAAACGCTGCCACTCCCAACAGCATTCACATTGAGCGAAGTTTCACCATCAATCGCCCTGTCGACGAGGTCTATAGCTTCTTCCGCAACTTCGAGAATCTTCCTAAATTCATGAAGCACCTTCGCGAAGTTCGCATTACCGGTGATCGCACCTCGCGTTGGGTCGCCGAAGCTCCACTGGGCTTTGACTGCGAGTGGAACGCCGAAATCGTTGACGAAGAACCAAACCGCTTCCTTACCTGGCGATCACTGCCCGGCACGCTGATTCCCAATCGCGGCTCGGTGTCCTTCCGTCCTGCAAGCGAATACCACGGCGGTACGGAGATGACCTGCGTATTGGAATACTTCCCGCCCGCCGGACGCGGTGGTCAGCTATTCGCCAAGGTGTTCGGCCGTGAACCGGGCATGCAGATTCGTGAAGACCTCAGGCGCTTCAAGCAGCTGATCGAAGCAGGTGAAATCGCCACGATCGACGGGCAACCGCACGGACGTCGCACGGCATTTGTGCGAATGCTCGAAGCCGCCAGCCAGCAGCCAAAAAATCGAGCCAAACTGTCGCACTCGAATCGCGAAGAATCGGGCCTGCTTGTTAGCTAGACGCCCGTGCTCCGGAATGTGAACTCAACCTGCGTGGCTATTCCATTGCGAAAGGAAAAGTTCTGATGAAAGCAATTTGCTGGTTTGGAAAACGGGACATGCGAGTCGAGGACGTCCCAGACCCGAGAATTCTCAACCCGCACGATTGCGTCGTGCGCATTACGCGCACCGCCATCTGTGGTTCCGACCTGCATCTCTACAACGGCTACATCCCAACGATGGAGCAGGGAGACATCGTTGGCCACGAGTTCATGGGCGAGGTCGTCGAAATCGGCCGCGAGGTAAAGAAGCTCAAAGTTGGCGACAAGGTCGTAGTTCCCTTCACGATCGCCTGCGGACAGTGCTTCTTCTGCAAGCAGGGACTGTGGTCGGCTTGCGACAACACCAATCCCAACGCCTGGATGCTTGAGGCTCAATTTGGTCACAACGCTTCGGCGCTCTTCGGCTACTCGCACCTGTACGGCGGGTACGCTGGGGGACAGGCCCAGTACGCGCGTGTGCCGTTCGCAGATGTGGGCCCGATCAAAATTCCAGATGGCATGGATGATGAGAAGGTGCTGTTCCTTTCGGACATCTTCCCCACTGGATACCAAGCGGCCGAGCAGTGCAACATTCAACCCGGCCAGATCGTGGCGATTTGGGGATGCGGCCCGGTAGGACTCTTCGCGATCCGCTCTGCGCAGTTGCTCGGGGCTGGAAGGGTGATTGCGATTGACCGCTTCCCTGACCGCCTGCATCTTGCCGAACGGTCCGGCGCCGAGACGATTGACTATTCGCAGACCGAAGACCTGATCGAGCAATTGAAATTCCTGACCGGAGGACGCGGGCCTGATGCGTGTATCGATGCGGTGGGGCTAGAGGCGCACGGGCACTCGATCGATTACTTCGTTGACTCGGCCAAACAGAAGATGATGCTCCAGTTCGAGCGTGCAAACGTGCTGCGCCAGTGCATTCAGGCCTGCCGCCCGGGCGGAACTGTTTCCGTGCCCGGTGTTTACGCCAGCTTCATCGATAAGTTCCCGTTCGGAGCAGCGTTTGGCAAGGGCCTCACAATGCGCATGGGACAAACCAACATGATGCGCTACATGCAACCCCTACTCGAAAGGATAGAGAGAGGTGATATCGACCCCAGCTTCCTTATCACGCATCGTGTAACGCTGCATGATGTGCCACAGATGTACAACACGTTCGTCAACAAAGAAGACCATTGCGTCAAGGTCGTCATCGATCCATGGGCGCAGCAACGCGCTGCCTAAACAACAGTGCCCCTGTTACAAGTAGTGACAGGGGCATCGGATCCATGTTTAGAGTTGTTCACTCCACAACTCCCAGTTACTGCTTATCTAGCTGGAGTTCAAAAATCGAGTTCACCGGGCACGAGTCTCCCGCCACAATTGCCTGAGCATGTAGCCGTGTGGGATTCGATGGATCGACGGCGCTCGCGGCTACGATCATGGAATGCGAATAGTCCGCGGACTCCTGCGTTACCGCCATCAAGGCGGTATTGCCCCACACACTGGAATACATTCCATAGTCATTTGTTGTCACAAGCGAGCCGCCGGAAAAACACGACAGTCCGGAGATGGCTATGGTGCCGCTCAGCGGGAAGCGCCCGTGAACATCCGCCGCCCCCTCGACTAAACTGGCGGTACCTGTCATGGTCGTTCCATTCTCGCTTTTGATGGTCGTGATCTTCCATTGACCACTGTACGAGCCCACATATGTTCCAGTGATTGAGCCCTGGTCGCCGTTGGCGCAACCTCCCGAAACCGAATAGGTTCCGGAGAGACTGTTCCCAGTTCCATTCAGTTTCACAGTGATGACCTGCCCAGCAATCGCAGATGACTTCAGCGTAAGATTTGCTCCACTGAAGCTACCCGTAACGCCAATGTCATCGCTGAACACATTGAAGCAGTCCGATGCCAGTAGGTGCATCATGCCGGACAAAGTGCTGCCCGACTGCACCAGGTTTCCTCCGATTATCAGAGTCCCACCACTGACAGTCGATGTAGCGGTGAATCCCCAGTTGCCGCTCGTGATGTTTGCACCAGGGTCACTCGACCCGCCCCCTCCCCCACACGAGGACAACACAACACTGCAAACAAAGAGGACTGCGACCAACGTTCGGAGTTTCATGTCGTTCCTCCAATGCGGAGCATTACTGCTTGTCCAACTCGAGTTCAAGATAGGGGACCAGAGTGCATGAACCGCCAGAAATTGCTCCGTTGCCTTGTATCTGTTTGGGGGCAAGAGGATCAATCACCTGACCGGCGTACATCATCGATGGCGTGTTCAATGGGTCGCTGCTGCCTTGGGGAGTCGCAATGAGCAGGATGGTCTTACCCCACATGCTCGAAATTACCCCGGTCGTGCTGGTTGTTACCAGTTCCCCGCCGGTGAAGCATGGCACTCCCTTGATTTGAACGGTCCCGGTCAGCGGGAAGCGGCCATGGCTGTCGCCGCTACCCTCGGTGAGGGCTGCGGTGCCTGAAACGATTACGCCGGTGTCGCTGGACAGCGTCTTGATCGCCCACGTGCCAGTAACGGACTCCACGTAGGTGGCGGAAATGTTTCCCTTGTTCCCATCCGAGCAGCCTCCGGAGATCGAGTATGTGCCGGAAAGCGATTTACCCGCGCCTTTCAGTCTGAGGGTCATCACTTGCCCCTCGACATTGTCCGAAGTGAGAACCAAGGTGGAATCGGAGAAACTGCCGGTGAAATACACGTCGGCAAACCAGTTGTAACAATCGGTGTTCATGATATGCAGAATGCCGGTAACGGAATGTCCAGCTTCGATCAGGTTTCCACCAATCGTCATTGCCGAAGGTGTGGTGGTACTGCTAGCCATGAAGTACCAGTTGCCGTTAACGATATCCTTTGCCGAGTCACTGGAACCGGAGAAAGATGCACCACAGGAATTCAAGAACACACTGCTCACAAAAAGTACTGCGAACAACATGAATCTTGGTTTCACATCGTTCCTCCCGTGGCGTTGCACGCGGTTGAACAGGGTGGCACCAGCCGCCTTTTATCTGAAGTGATCCAGAGCACGTTCAGATGTGACTTGATTTCCTCTATCCGACATGGAATGGCGTATTCAGGCGATTGAACAACCCGGGTTTTGCTTGCAGAATGTTGGCATGCGTAAAACTGTCGCGTTGATTCCCCTTCTGATTCTTGTGCTAAATCTGTTCGCTATGGCCAGGACTTCCAGCCCCGTTCCCGTAAAAGTCCAGCGAGTCGCTGATGGATGGGTTCTGCTGCGCGACGGCAAGCCGTACTACATTTATGGCGCTGGTGGCAGCGGACACCTTGAACTCGCTGCGCAGCTCGGCGCAAACTCCATTCGTACGTGGGGCGTTGAAAGCCTGAAGCACGGCGACCTGCTGGCAAAAACGCAAAAGCTCAACCTGACAATCGCCGCCGGAATCGGACTCGGACACGAGCGCCATGGTTTCAGCTATACCGATACTGCTCAGGTCAAAAAGCAGTACGACGAAGCGATCGCCGCTGTCGAGAAGTACAAGAACGAGCCTTCCATCCTCGTTTGGGGGATCGGCAACGAGATGGAGGCCGACGGCTCCAATGTCGCTATTTGGAAGGCTATCAACGACATCGCACGCGAAATCCATCGTCGTGATCCCAACCACCCGACCATGACCGTGATCGCGGGAATTGGCCGCGATGGCTCCAAGCTTAAGCAGTTCATGACCTACTGCCCGGACGTGGATATTCTCGGCATCAACACCTACGGCGGGATCGCCACTCTGGTGGATGAAGTA
This sequence comes from Koromonas humicola, assembly GCF_059726255.1. Classification (NCBI taxonomy): domain Bacteria; kingdom Pseudomonadati; phylum Acidobacteriota; class Terriglobia; order Terriglobales; family Koromonadaceae; genus Koromonas; species Koromonas humicola. Next base: position 468,919 of record NZ_AP040873.1, on the reverse strand, counting down.
AAGGCGCACAAGCTCGATCGTCCCTACGTCGTCACCGAATTCGGCCCCGTCGGCTGGTGGGAGCGCCCAAAGACCTCCTGGGGGGCTCCTCTGGAAAACACGAGCACGGAAAAAGCCGTGACCTACGAGAAAGGTTATGAACACTCCATTAAGGGAGCCGGGAATCTCGCATTCGGCAGTTATGCGTTCATCTGGGGGAACAAGCAGGAGCGCACGCATACATGGTTTGGCCTGCTGATTCCAACCGCAAAGGGCGGAGTCGAAAAGACTGCTGCAGTCGATGCACTCAGCTATGAATGGACCGGCAATTGGCCTGCAAACCGCGCTCCGGAAATCGAGCCCATCCAATCAGCCGCCGACCAGAAGGAAGTTGCTGCGTTTTCCGAGTGGACCGCGACCGTCGCAGCGAAGGACCCCGATGGCGCTTCGCTAATCTACGAATGGGAAGTCCGAGAGGAGACACACGATGCCCGTGAGGGCGGAGACCGGGAGGCCGTCCCGCCGACGCATTCTGAAGCGATCGTCAATACCACCGGCTCGAGTGTCACGTTCCGCGCGCCTCAACAGCCCGGCGCCTATCGCCTGTTCCTCACGGTTCACGATGGCCATGGCAGCGCCGCGACAGCCAACATCCCGTTCTACGTCAAAGCGAACTAGCCGAAATAGCAACGGGGCACTCCGATCCGGGTGCCCCGCCTTTTTCCCCAATCTCTTCTCGGATTCCTAGCGCAATTCCAAAACCTTCTTCGGCAACGAGGATTGCTGCACGTACCGCCGTTTGTTGCGGTAAATGCCGTGGCTCACATGCGCGTTGACCCGTGATACAACCGCGATTGCGGCCAGCAATCCGCCGATAGTTCCCGTCCACCAGGGAAGGCGAGTCAGGTCAACCGTCATTTGTAAGGCAAAGAACGTTCCCATGAACAGGAAGCACGAACCCAACAACCGGATCTGTGCCACGGCACGCTCGTCCAGTTGCGACTCGGCCCATGCTGCATCACCACTCTTTGGCGGCAGTATGCGCTCGGGATGGAACTGTAGCCACACACCTGTTGCGGCCACGACTACTCCAAATCCTACAAAAACCCAATCCAGAGGCACCATTATTCTGACTCACACACGTCTCCCATGTAGGTCTAACCTGTTTGCATGGGAGTAAGTTGATCCTGTCCAGTATCGTCCCAAACCCGGACAGGGGCAAACCCCGTGAGTCGCTGTCCCGTGGAATTGGCCACGATGCAACTTACTGGTCGTTCGCAAATGCTACAATCGTGATGCGGCTACCCACCGAAAAATCTCAACGGACGTGATGACCTTGGCTGACGATATAGAACAGAAAAGTCTGACCTACGCGGATGCAGGCGTCGACATTGAGCAGGCAAATCGCACAAAGCAGCGCATTAAGTACCTCGCGCACCGCACCTTTAACAAGTGTGTCCTCAGCGAGATCGGCGGCTTTGGCGGACTTTTCCAGGTCGACAAGAAGAAGTTTGTCGATCCCGTCATGGTGTCGAGCGTCGATGGCGTCGGCACAAAGCTGAAACTCGCGTTCGAAATGAATGTCCATCACACGGTGGGCGGTGATCTAGTGAATCACTGCGTTAACGACATCGCCGTGCAGGGCGCGACGCCTCTCTTCTTCATGGACTACCTCGCCGTGGGCAAGCTTGAGTTGGAGATAGCCGAAAAGGTAGTCAGCGGCTTGGCCGAGGCCTGCAAGCACAATGGCTGCGCACTGATCGGTGGCGAAACGGCCGAAATGCCGGGCTTCTACCCCGAGGGCGAGTACGACCTCGCCGGATTCATCGTAGGCGCCGTCGACCGCGAGAAGATCATTACCGGAAAAGATGTGCAGATTGGCGACGTGCTCGTTGGCCTGCCCTCCACCGGACTGCACACCAATGGCTACTCCCTCGCCCGCAAGCTGATGTTCAACGTGGCCGGCTACACCCCTGAGACTTACGTAAATGAGATGAAGGGGAAGGTCGGTGCCGAACTGATGAAGCAGCACAAGAGCTACTGGCCCATCGTCCGGCGCGTTGTGGATGCCGAGGCGGTTAGCGCCATGGCACACATCACCGGAGGCGGCATCACCGAGAATCTGCCACGCGTGCTACCCAAAGGCGTGGGCGCCTTGATCGAAATGGGAAGCTGGCCCGTTCTGCCCATCTTCGAGCACCTGCAGAAGATCGGAAACATCGAGCAGGCAGAAATGATGCGCACCTTCAACATGGGCATCGGCATGATCCTTGTTGTCCCGGCCAAGAAGTTCAAGAAAGTGCAGTCGATCCTCGACCGCGCCGGAGAAAAGGGCTACGTCATCGGACGTATTGTGAAGGGCGAACGCAAAGTTCAGTACACATAATTTTTGATACCAAGACAAAGCCCCGCTCATCATCGGCGGGGCTTTTCTTTTTTTGCGGGTTCACTATCCCCATCGGGAACCGATTACATTCATAACCGACTTCCTCTGAGTTCCTCGCGAACCCTACCCAACTTCGCGAAACCTTGCACTATTCACTTCGCGGGCCAGATTCCCAGCAACCTGCGCAGCGCCAACAATTCGCCGACGTGATACGCGCTGTGATCTATCACAAGCAAGGCTTCGCGTAGCAGGTTCTGCCCATCCCCCCATGGAAACGGCGTCGCGAGGTCCTGATCCTTGTCCTCAATCAACTTGATCATTGAATCGCGGTCGGCTATTACGGATTTCACCGATTTGTCCCAGGCTGCAGCATTGGGAGGCTCCGTGGAGTTCGGCCAATAATCATCCGGCCACTTCATCTCCTTGTAGCTGCCGTCGTGGTTGCGACTGAAACGCAGGATATCGTCCTGCGCGATTCGAATGTGCTCCAGCAGTTGCCAAGCCGAGTAAGGCAGGCCGCCTTTGCCGTTATCGACCTGCGCACCACGCAGCTTTTCAGGGAAATTTCCTACCACGTCTTCAAATGTTGCATGGGCGTGCCCGCCCTTGAGCGCCGCGACGAGTTCCTGGCGCAGCGCGCTTTCCGTATCTTTCGCCATTTCAGCCCAACCTCCAGAAGTGCTAGATTGCGCTGCGACTGCTTGCGATGCAAACCCACCGAAGGAATTGAACGGCTCTCGGCGTCCGTGCTTGAGCATGTACCATGCCGAGCGATATCCTGAAGGTCCATGAATTCCAACTCAAAGCCTCGACTCGGAGTGCTGATCTCTGGCCGTGGCTCCAACTTCCTGGCCATTGCCGATAACATTGCCACCGGCAAGCTGCGTGCGGAAATTGCGATCGTCATCAGCAATCGCGAGGATGCCGCCGGAATCGAAACCGCTCGCAAGCGGGGCTTGCAAACGCTCGTGCTACCCAGTCGCGGACGCAAACGCGAGGAACACGACCGCGCCGTTGTGCAGGCATTGCGCGATGCTGGAGTCGAACTTGTTATCCTCGCCGGATACTTGCGCCTCCTCTCGCCATGGTTTGTGCAGCAGTATCCCGGCAAGATTTTGAATATTCATCCCTCCCTGCTACCCGCATTCCCCGGCCTCGAGGCACAAAAGCAGGCTCTCGACTACGGAGTTCAGTTCAGTGGGTGTACCGTGCATCTTGTTGATGAGCATCTGGATCACGGAGCCATCGTGCTGCAGAAGGTAGTGCCCGTTCTCGCGTCCGACGATGAACACTCGCTTTCTGAACGCATCCTTGTGCAGGAGCATCTGGCTTACAGTGAAGCGATTGCGCTGATTGCCAGCGGTGCGTATCGTACGGAAGGCCGTCGCGTGCTGCCTCTGGGGGCAACGAGCCGGGCTAAAGATACCTCTAACGACTAAAACGCCGAGAGGATATCGTCCATGCCAGATTTTCGCTTTGGTGATTATCAGTTTTCGCGTACACAGAGGAACTACACGTCGGCCTTTGGCTTCCTTATGATTGGGTTAGGCCTTGGAGCGCTCACTACGCTTTTGCTGACACCGAAAACAGGACGTCAAGTTCGAAAGGAATTTCGTCGCCGATACGAAGATGCACGAGACGTCATGGGTGACTGGACGGATCGCGCAGCAGATATGTGGGAGCATCGTGAAGATTGGGCCGAAGCCGCGCGCAGAAAAGCAGAGCCCGTCACCCGTCGCTTCAACAGGGGCTCCGTAAGGGTCTGAGATCGTTGAGAAAATTTGAAAAGGAAAGAGGTTTCGTTGTTTTCGAAACCTCTTATCTGTTTAGTAGAGGTGGAAGTTGACTTCCATGTTGACTTCAACCGGAACGGGTTTGCCGTCTTTTTGCCCCGGTTCGAATCGCCAGAGGCGTGCTGCCTCGATGGCCTTTTCATCCAAGCCCATGCCGAGTGAGCGTACCACGCTAATCTCGTGGGTCTTGCCATCCGTACCAATCACGACGCGCAACACGACTATTCCCTGCCACTTGTTCTTGCGCGCTTCTTCGCTGAATTCAGGATCTACCTTGTAGATCACCTTGGGGGCGCTGACACCGCCACCTACACGATATGCGCCACCGCCGATTCCGCCGCCCCAGCCAGGACCTACACCGGCACCACGTCCGGAACCGACACCCCCGCCCGAACCGCTACCGATTCCGCCACCCGAACCAGTTCCATTCGAAGCCGGTCCAAGCACTTTCGACAGCGGATCGCCCATCGGGCCGACTTGCGGCATCTTGATTTCTGGCGGAACCACCACTGAAGGGGGCACAACCAGCTTCGCCTTATCCGGAGGAAGAACTGTGGGAGGAGTGATCTGGGAATTCGAAAACTTGGGCAATGCGCCCTTCGATGCCGGGAGTTTGTCGTGTGAACCGCCGCCACCGCCACCGCCGGCAACCGTCTTGGAAGGCGACATGACATACGGGCTGATATCCACCGAAGCCATGTCAATCGTCTTCTTTATCTCAGGCGCGTGAGTAGCAGTCCAGCTACCCAGCCAAATCAGCGACGCGAGTATGGCGGAGTTCAACAGGAACGATGCTACGAAGGAGCCCTTTTTAACTTCGTAGAGCCCAGTCCCGTCTCCAAACAGCGTCGGCAACACGTCGTGCTTTTGCTCGCCAGGGAGCGCCTGGGTTTCCGGTTTTTTCACTTCCGAGGTGGACATTTGTAAGCCCAAGTATAAATCGCCGAGATGTGAACTGCCTCAGAAAAACACCTGACCAGCGACTCCGTTTCGTCTAACTACGAACCTAAACAGAATTAGGCAATTTGGGATTGGGAGCGATGAATGTGGAATAAACCACAGCGGCAGGGCTAAATCGGCAAGATCACTCGCAGGGCGCTAGATGCGATGGATATTTCTGCCGGAGCCTGGCACAGGTACTCGCCATCTGCATACATCGGCAGTGGCGAATCAGTCTCAATGAAAACCTGTTTCGTCCGGAAATAGCGTACGCCCGGAACTCTTATATGTGTACCGGAGTAAATCCTGTGGAAGTGCCGCAAGACGGTCGTTTTCGGCATAGCGGGAACAAAGCACAAATCTAGCTGTCCATCGTCCAGTCGAGCCTGCGGCAGCATGCGAATTCCGCTGCCATACTCGGGCGCATTACCCACGGCAACAAACAGCACCTCGCCCTCGAGACATGTCTCACGTTCATCAGCATCGTAACTGTGCAGTGTCACCTCGGGTGGGACGAATCTCACCAGCGCGCGCATCGCCGCCAACGCATAGCCGCCGTTTCGCCGCAACCACGGAGGCATCTGATTGGCCCTGTGGTTTGTTTCCGCGTCGAGCCCAATACCGGCAATGCCGGTAAAGTAAATCATTCTCTGCTGCTCTTCCGTCTCCTCCACATGGCGCAAGTGGTGCCGCATGATAGCTGGCCCCAACGCCCGCTCCGGGGGCATGATCCGACCCTCACCATCTGCAAAAGTGATCGACTCTGGTGCCTCGAACTGGTCATCTACGGGATCGGCCATGGGACGCACCGTGCCCAGATCGATGGTTCGCACGTTGTCGCCGCGATCGAGATATCGCCGCCATGCGCGCAAAGCCTCTTTCAGATTCTGAATACCGAGACAACGGGCAAAGTCATTTGCCGTGCCCATTGGCACCACAAGCAGCGGTGTTTGCGAATAGGCCAATGAAGGCAGCACGCGATGCACTGAGCCGTCTCCGCCAAACACGAGAGCCGCGTCTGGCATGTCATGCCGCTCCAGCGTGTTTCCGCGGAACATATTGACCCGAGCGTCGCAGAAGGGCTCCACGACGTTGGACTTCAGGTAGGAGTGGACGATGGCCGCGGCTCGCACCGGGGAATTGTACAGCGGCACGAAGCGCCGAAACGAAAAACTGAGAGCTGCCGTGGTGAGAGCTTTCGCAACCAGAACTGCTGCTTTTCAGCCCAGCTCTAGATACTGACCAGCCCCGTTTCGATGTCCTTTTGAGCTTGCTCGAGGCTGGCCGCAGTGCCCAGATCGCGCCAGTAGAACCCGTCTGCTTCAAAGGCCACAACCTTGTCGCCCTCGTCTGCCAGCCTCAGGTACACAGGAATTATCGGGAACACGTGGTCGCCGTTCATCGAACCGCCACTCATGCGCTGAAAAACCCTTGGGGAGATCACATGGATTCCGGTGAAGGCCATCGGAAACGAGTCCGCGCTGACTCTCGCCATGTGTGCTTCGCCATTCAACAGACGCCCACAAAGAAGCCCTTTTCGATCAAAGAGCAATAGGCGCGAACTCTCACGATGTTGCACAGCCATGGTCACCAGTGCCTGATGCTCCTGATGAAACCTGACCATTGCCCCGAGATCAATGGAGCTGAGCACATCCACGTTGTGCACGATGAACGGCTCCCGTTCATGCTCGAAAAAGTGCGCAGCCTTCTGCAATCCCCCACCGGTATCGAGCAGAACATTTTCGCGCGAAATTTCGATGTGCATGCCGAAGTTGTTGTTCTTCGCCAGATATTCCACGACCATATCGGCGAAGTGATGCACGTTGACGACGACTTCACGAATGCCGAAGCTACGCAAACGGGTCAAAGCAATGTCCAGCAGTGTGCGACCCGCAACTTCCACCAGCGCTTTGGGCCGGGTATCCGTCATGGGACGCAGTCTCGTCCCCAACCCGGCAGCAAAGATCATCGCTCTCATCGAACCCACCGGTCCTGCTCGCGATGCTGCACCACGACGCTCACTCCGCGTGCGCGCAGCCGTTTTGCAACCTGCTCGGCGAGGAACACCGAGCGATGCTGCCCGCCAGTGCACCCAAACGAAACCATAAGGTGCCTGAATCCGCGGCTCTGATAATTGCTCACGCTCGCTTCAACTAGCGACATCACTGAGGCAAGGAACTGATGAACGCTCTCCTGCTGATTCAGATACTCGATTACCGGTGCATCCTGTCCCGAGAGCTTCTTGAACCGCTCTTCGCGTCCCGGATTGGGCAGGCCCCGAGCATCGAAGACAAATCCTCCGCCATTGCCACTCTCGTCATACAAAGGCCCTCGATGGAATGAAAAACTCGAGACCAGCACCGTCAATTTCGGAGGCTCCGCCGCGATGTTCTGCAGCTTTTCCGAGCCGACCATTTCAGTGAATGCTTCAATCAACGTCGGAAGCGCAATAGGAAGTGTCACATTGTGCAGCAGCCATCGGAGATTGCGCAGCGCAAATGGAACTGACTGCAGAAAGTGCGCCTTGCGTTCGTAGAATCCGCGGAATCCGTAGGCCCCGAGCGCCTGCATAATACGGATGTAAACGTAACCGTAGTAGTGGTGCAGGAACTGATCACGATCTACCTTCACGTATTTTGAAAGCGCAACGAGGTAATAATCGAGCAGTTGCCCGCGCATGTCCGGTGGGAGATCAGCTTTGCCATCGAACAGCAGCGAAGCGATGTCGTATTGCAGAGCGCCGTGTCGTCCGCCCTGGTAATCGACAAACCACGGCTCGCCATCGCGCAACATGACATTGCGAGATTGATAATCGCGATACAGGAAGTAGTTGTGATCGGCGCTCAGAAGAAACTTCGTGAGACGATTGAAGTCTTCTTCCAAGTCCTGCTCGTTGAAAGGAATTCCCGCAAGCCGAAGGAAGTAGTACTTGAAGTAGTTGAGGTCCCACGCAATCGACTGCCGGTCAAAGTGAGCCCGCGGATAGCAGACCTTGTAGTTCAGATCCAGCCCGGCCTCGACCTGGAATCGCGGCAGCACCTCGACTACCTTGCGATAAGCATCCACGACCTGCGGATCAATATCAGCTCCCGAGCGATGCTCCGAAAGAAAGTGAAACAGGGTCGTGTCGCCGAGATCCTCTTCTAGATACGCGCCATGGCTCAAATCCTCGGCGTAGATCTCCGGCACTGGAAGACCATGCTTGCGGAAGTGTCGAGAGAATTCGAGGAAGGCTGCATTTTCCTCACGCACATCGTGGACCACCCCAATCGCTGTATGGCTTTCGTTTGAAAGGCGAATGATCTTACGGCCAGATCCGCCAAGTTCGCCCTGCACGGATTGAACATCGGTAGGTGCGGAATGGAAATACTGCTCAAACAGCTTTCTGAGATCGTCCATCGATTGATTATTCCTGACCGTCTGCTGCAGTTCTAATCTTACTGTGCCCCGGGAACCGCTCTAGCAGATTGTAGCGGCAGGAAGAGTTGAAACACAGTGCCGGTTACGCCCTCTTTTCTGCTGCTCCGGAAACGCAGTCGTCCGCCGTGCTTTTGCGCAATGTCAGCCGAGATCCACAGACCAAGCCCCGTGCCCTTAAGTCCCTTCGTTGTGAAGAATGGATCGAACAGCCGCTCTTTCGTCAGATCATTCATTCCCTCGCCTGTGTCGGCAATCGTGAGGCGCACTGTTTTTTGACCTTGCAGCCAATCTGTAACCACCTGCGAACGCAGGCGCAACCTGCCTCCGCGCCACATCGCATCCACCGCGTTGCCAATCAGATTGTTAATCACCTGCCGGATCTCACCATCAAAACACAGTACGCGCTGGTCCGTGCGATAGTCCTTATCCAAGGCGATGCCGGAACTGCTGATTCTGCTCATGTGGAGCGCCAATACAGGCTCAATCATCTCTGCGGCGCTAGTCTCTGAAGCCTTCGTCGACTGGCGATGGAAGCGCAACGTATGCGTCACAATTTGCGAGACGCGCCCCAGTTCGCGCTCTGCTGACTCCAGGTACTCCTGCCCTTCGCGTGACAGATTCTCATCTCGCAGCAGATAAAGAAGGTTGGTCACCGCCTCCAGAGGATTATTGATCTCATGCGAAATCGAGCTCGCCAGACGTCCTACCGCAGCTATCTTCTCGGTTTGGATGAGGGCCAATTCAGCGCGCTTCTGCGCCGTGATCTCAAGCGACGCCGCCGAGATTGCCTGGATCGTGCCATCCGCGTCATATACCGGGAAATAGTTCACCGTCCAGTAGCGATGCTCTCCCGGACTCATCGGCAACTCCCCCTCGATCAGCGCGTTGATCACAGGTTTTCCACGCGCTACCTGCTCAAACATCTCACGCAACCCCTCGATGGGCGCAATCTCTGTCAGCGTCTTACCCAGAATCTCCTCTGGCGGTAGTCCCACGATTTCAGCCTGGCGGCTGTTGAGGCGCAAGTAGCGAAACTCCACCGGATCAAACAGCGCGAGACCTATTGGAGCCGTGCGGTAAATCGCCTCCAGTTCAGCCCATTGTTGCTGAGCTTCCTTTCGGCTCTCCTTCAACTCTCTCTCGGCACGCTTGCGCTGCGTGATGTCCACCACGCTTCCCACAATGCGCGTCGTTCCACCTGAGCTATCGCGATGCAATTGTCCGGTTAGCGCAATCCATCGCTCGCCACCGTTTTCGTCGATCACGCGATGGTCATGGAAGCGGCACTCTTCATCTTCTTGTGAAACGCAGGCGTTCAGTTCGCGCTCAAGTCGTTCATTGTCGTGCGGATGCACTCTCGCCAAGTAGTAGTCCCAGTTAGCTGGCTGCGACGCACTGAACCCTACAGCCTCGCAGAACTCCGGCGACCACTCGAGTCTTGAGTTGGTCAGGTCCCAGTAATACGTTCCTAGATGCGCCGCTTTTTGCGCCAGATGAAGTCTCTCGCCCACCGACTCCAGTTTGCGCCGCGCCGTTACCTGGTCAGTAATTTCCGACGAGACGCTCAGGATGTTCCCGTTCGCAAGCCTCGTAACCGACCAGCGCCAGTATGTCGTGCCTCGTACGAAGCCGTGATGCTCATATTCGGTGCTGACGAAAGGCTCTCGTGTGTCGCGCACCCGTTCCATGATGCGGATCACTTGGTCCCCGTCTGCCACGACGTCGGAAAAGTTTTTTCCTATAAGGTCTTGGTTCGTCAGCTTCGAATCAAAGAAACTTAAGAAATATGGATTGCACCACTTCAACCGCAGATCGATGTCAAACACCGCAATTCCTGCCGGTGCACTCTCCACAATGCTTACAAGCAATTCACGCTGCTCGCTCATGGACTCGAACACATGCGTGCTCTGACCGCGACTGTCTAGTTGCCGCGCAGTGCTCATCAGTCGTTCGCTGGTCGCAATGCCCTCTATCAAAACACCGCCCACATCCCCTTGCGAGTCCGCTACTGGGCTGCAGGAAAAGGTCCAATACACTTCTTCAATATGCCCGTCGCGCAAGAGTGGTATGAGCTTGTTTTCACTCCAAATGGACTCACCAGAACACATCACGCGTTCGAGTTCCGGGCCGATCGTCGGCCAGATCTCCTGCCAACATTCGCTCGCACGCTGTCCTAAAGCGCACGGATGCTTCTCGGCTCCCATGTAGGGGCGGAAAGCGTCGTTATAAAACTGCGTGAGTTCTGACCCCCAACACAGGAGCATGGGGAATTTCGAAGAGAGTAGAAGGTTGACCGTGGCGATTAACTCGCTGGGCCAGCTCTCGATTGGCCCCAGAGGCGTCTTGTCCCACGCATACCTTCGCGTGAGGTCGGCCATCTCGCCCGAACTAACGATTCGGTTTCGCACCTTCCATCTCCGCTGCTGGCTTCAGTACACGAAACAACCGTCGAAGCCACTTCGAACCAACAGTATCCTGAAGCTGTGGTCGTGCTGTAAAGTCCACTCAGACCCGGCTTTCAGTCGCTTGAACCCCGGCGAACTTTCTTTTCTCAACCAGCAAATCAATGCGGCTGGTATTTGTTTTCGTTTTCCATTACCCTTGGCGCGAGAAAGAGAGTTCTACCATGATCAAGCTTCGTGTGATTCTCGCGGGAGTTCTAGGCGGGATTGTCCTCTTTGTGTGGCTCTCCATTGCCCACATGGCCACGCCGCTCGGCTCCGCCGGAATTAGTCAGATTCCGTCCGATCAAGCCGTCATAGACAGCCTTCGCGTTAACGTGCCTGCGGCCGGGCTCTACCTCTACCCCAGCCTGGGCGTTCCCTTTGACGCGCCTCGCGCCCAGCGACAGGCTGCGATGAATACCTACATGCAGCGTTATGCCACGGGCCCTGCCGGATTGATCGTCTATCACCCTGTCGGCGGCAGCATGATGACCGGTCGGCAACTCGCCACCGAACTGCTCAACAACGTCCTCCAGGGACTCGCTCTCGCGATGATTCTTGCCCTGCTCGCTTCCCACACCGTCGCCTCCGGAGCCTACGTCGGCTTCGCCGCTGGAATATGCGCGGCTGTCGCGACCAATGTTTCTTACTGGAACTGGTATGGATTCCCCGCGAATTACACGGCAGCGGCGATTCTGACCGAGATCATCGGCTATATATTGATGGGAATGTCTTGTGGTTGGCTGCTGAAACGGATGGCACGCAAGGCGGTGGCATAGAAAGATTCAGCCGCGTCGGCACTCTGGAGTCAGCTCTGACGCGGCTATCATGGAATGCTATGCAAGAGGGCAAGACGATGGCATCGGCCGAACCTAAGCGCAATTTCTTTCAGACTGCTATCTACAACTTTTTCGCGCTCTATCTCGGCGTCACCCCTCCCGCCCCCGGGCAGGAATACTTCTATGGCGCACTGATCGCCGCCGTGTTGCTGGCACTCGTCGGTATCGGATACCTCATGGTGCATTTGCTGCTTGGTCAGATGATGGGCTAGGCCGGATCTGCGCTGTCACGCAGCGGGTTCAAGCACATTCATCTCTAGCAAATTTTGGCTGACAATTAATTTAGGCTCGGTCGCGGCCTGCACCTGTTCCACCGTGACGCCGGGCGCAATCTCTTCCAGCACCAACCCCTCGGGACGCACGCGAATGTACCCCATCTCTGTCACGATGGTGTCCACAACCTTCAAGCCAGTAATTGGCAACGAACAGCGATTCAGGATCTTCGGTTGTCCATGCTTATTTGTGTGCTCCATGGCAACGATGACCCTGCGTGCGGCGGCGACCAAATCCATCGCTCCGCCCATGCCTTTTACCATTTTGCCCGGAATCATCCAGTTCGCCAGATTGCCTTCGGCATCCACTTCCATCGCGCCCAGTACGGATAAATCCACGTGCCCGCCGCGAATCATGGCAAACGACTCAGCCGAGGAGAAGAACGCTGTTCCCGGAATTTCCGTTACGGTCTCCTTCCCTGCGTTGATCAGGTCAGGATCTTCCTTTCCTTGCACCGGATACGGCCCGACGCCCAGCATTCCATTCTCGCTCTGCAGAACCACTTTGATTCCCTTCGGAACATGGTTTGCAATCAGCGTAGGCATTCCGATGCCGAGGTTCACGTAAAAGCCATCCCTTAACTCGCGCGCAATCCGGCGCACGATGTATTCACGTATGTCGATCTTTGCTCCCGGAACCTTATTCATCTTCCCCTCTTATTAGGCAGCTGTCTTGCGCAGCGTGCGACGCTCGATCCGTTTCTCTTCGCCCACCGCTTGGAAGATGCGATGAACATAAATGCTCGGAGTGTGAATATGGTCCGGCGGAATCTCGCCAGGTTCGACCAACTCCTCCACTTCCGCAATCGTCACCCGTCCCGCAGAAGCGATCATCGGATTGAAATTCTGCGCTGTTTTGCGGTAGACAAGGTTCCCCCACTTGTCACCCTTCCACGCCTTCACTAAGGAGAAGTCAGCTTTCAACGCACGCTCCATGACGTAGGTGCGGCCATCGAACTCTCGAGTCTCTTTGCCTTCGGCCACAATCGTCCCGACGCCGGTCGGCGTGAAGAACGCCGGAATCCCCGCGCCACCAGCCCGAATGCGTTCGGCCAGCGTGCCTTGCGGAATCAGCTCAAGTTGCAACCTGCCGCTCAGAACCATCTCTTCAAAGAGTTTGTTCTCTCCGACATAGCTGCCCTTGTGACTGCGTATCTGACCTTTGCGCAACAGCAATCCGAGGCCGAAATCATCGACACCCATGTTGTTGCTGATTGTGTCCAAGTTGCGCACTCCCTTCTTCTCAAGGGCTGCAATCAGGTTCTCCGGGATTCCGCACAGCCCAAAGCCGCCGACCATAATCGTGGCGCCATCAGGAATGTCGAAGATCGCCTCCTCGGCGTTCGCAAAAACCTTATTCATGTTGTCTCGCTTTTCCCTGAAGTCCGAAACGGGCAAGGGTCGCCCACCTCACGTCGCACTTCCGCCAGACACACGGCGGAATTGCAAGCCTCCCCACAAGGCCCGCCGCGCAACAGCCAGTTAGATGCAGAGTTGCCTTCCAAGTTATCTGTCACAAACGCGAAAACGATGCGTCCAAAACGAGCTTCTTGCGCCGCTGGGCTGCTTGATTCTGCTGGCACTCCCGAATGGCCTTATCTCCATGTCCACTGCTGGCGCGAAACCTACCTTCCTCAATCTGAAATGCTAGAATCGTGCGTTACACCATCCACATCCGGATCATCATGGTCCGCAGCGCAGGATTTGAGAGGAAACATGGCTACCGTACAAAGCACCGTCGCACCTACCACAGTTGAAACCGCCGCGGTCACGCCGTTCAAAAACGAAGCCTTCTTGGATTTCACTCGGATGGAGAACATTCGAGCTATGCGAGAGGCGCTCGATAAAGTGCACCGGCAGCTCGGGCGCGAATACGACAACGTGATTGGCGGCCATCGCGTACGCACCGAAGCCAAGATTAAGTCCCTTAATCCATCCCACCCTGAACAGGTCGTCGGCGTTTTCCAGAAAGCCGGAGCAGAGGATGTGCCCACCGCAGTTGAAGCCGCTCTCAAAGCATTCCAGACGTGGAGCCGCACTCCGGTCCAGGAGCGCGCCGAGTTGCTGTTCCGTGTCGCCCACACCATTCGTGAGCGCAAGTTCGAATGGGCTGCGTGGATGGTCTATGAGGTAGGCAAGAACTGGGCTGAGGCCGACGCCGATGTGGGCGAAACCATCGACTTCGCCGAGTTCTACGCTCGCGAAGCTCTACGCCTCGACAAGGCTCAGCCGCCGATTCAGCTTCCCGGGGAACAGGACGAACTCCGTTATATTCCGCTCGGCGTAGGCGCCGTGATTCCGCCCTGGAACTTCCCGTCCGCGATCATGGCGGGCATGACGATGGCTGCCATTGTCAGCGGCAACACAGTGGTTCTCAAGCCGAGTGGCGATGCCATGACGATTGCGGCGAAGTTCTTCGAAGTGCTCGAACAATGTGGAATGCCAGCTGGCGTCGTGAACTTCGTTACAGGCAGCGGAAGCAGTTTCGGCAATGAGTTGGTAAAGCATCCGAAAACACGCTTTGTCTCCTTCACTGGCTCCAAGGAAGTAGGCCTTCACATCAACGAACTAGCGGCCAAGGCGCAGCCTGGGCAAATTTGGATCAAGCGCACCATCCTCGAAATGGGCGGCAAAGACGCAATTCTGGTCGATGCCGATTCGGATCTGGATGCCGCCGTCAATGGCGTAATCGCTTCCGCTTTTGGCTTCAGCGGCCAGAAGTGCTCGGCATGCTCGCGCGCCATTGTCGATGACCGCGTTTATGACAAATTCGTCGAGCGGCTGAAGGACAAGGCAGAGAAATTGACCGTTGGCCCTGCAGAAGAGAATCCGAACCTCGGTCCGGTGATCAATGAGGGAGCTCGCAATTCGATGCTCAATTTCATTGAGACGGCGATTTCCGAGGGCGGTCGTCTCATCACCGGCGGGCGAGCCGTAGAGGGCAAGAATGGCTATTTCCTCGAACCGACAATCATTTCGGAAGTGAAGCCCGGCGACACCCTTGAGCAGAATGAG
Organism: Koromonas humicola; assembly: GCF_059726255.1. Taxonomy (NCBI): domain Bacteria; kingdom Pseudomonadati; phylum Acidobacteriota; class Terriglobia; order Terriglobales; family Koromonadaceae; genus Koromonas; species Koromonas humicola. The sequence goes on along the minus strand of NZ_AP040873.1, from coordinate 453,832 downwards.
GTCTTCGGTCCCGTACTCGCAGTGATCCGCTGCAAGAATTTCGAAGACGGATTGCGGATCGCGAATGATACTGAATTCGGTCTGACTGGGGCTGTCTACACCAATTCGGAAGAGAGAATTGCGCAGGCAAAACACGAGTTCCACGTAGGCAATCTGTACTTCAACCGCAAGTGCACGGGAGCCATGGTGGGAGCGCATCCCTTCGGTGGGTTCAACATGTCGGGAACCGACTCCAAGGCGGGTGGCCCCGATTACCTATTGCTATTTACGCAGGCAAAATCCATCGCTCGCAAACTGTAGCCTGAAAGCCTCACTTTCCCAGCAACTTACGAGATTTGAAAGTGAGGCTTTATTTGACAAGCAGGCATCCCCTGCAGACAATTACTTTTGTAATGTACGCGAATGGGTATTTGGATGGACCGATTCGCGTAGCGGTGCAATCCCCAGCATCCGAAGGATTTCATGGCGAGAATTCTCTGCATTGATGATGAACCGCACGTTGTAAAGCTAAAATGCGCGATTCTTGAACAAGCTGGGCATGAAGTTACGCCCGCAACCTCGGCCCACGATGCGATCGAACTTATGACAACTCATGAGTACGATGCCGTAGTCACGGATTGGCGTCTTGGCGATGGGAATGGCAGAGGCGTTGTGCAGGCGGCAAAAAATCACTCGACCATGCCTGTCGTTGTTGTGTCTGGTTATGTTGCTGAGGCATACCAATCGGCCGAGCCTCTGGCGGATCTGTACCTAGAGAAACCGGTCAATCCTGAAGAACTGGTCACAATCGTGAACGAATTGCTTAAGGCGAGTGAGCGAGCCTCGCGTCACTGATGTTCAGTTTTCTGCAACAAGAAAGCGCGGCTCAATGAGCCGCGCTTTTACTTTTTAATGGTGCTGAACTAATTAGCTTCAGCCGGAGGAGGCGTAGTCCTCATCCCCGCGGCACTGGCGGCTGCCGCTTCAGCCAGGATTCGGTGATGAATCGTGAAAAGCGCTAGCTCTAGACGATCCGAAACGCCAATCTTGTCGTACACATTTCGCAGGTAGTTCTTCACCACCTGCTCTGTTGTTCCAAGCAGGTTCGCGATTTCCTTGTTCTTGAATCCCTGAACGATCAGCGCGACTATCTTGAGTTCCTTCGGCGTGAGTCGATCGCGAACCCTCGCTCCGACAAAGTCATCCGAATCGGAATTGCTGGGCACCGCTCGCAAGTCCTGAACGTAAACTTCTCCAGCACTGACTTTCCGTACGCAGCGAAGCAATTCTGCTCCATCGACCGAGCGGAAGATCAATCCCAGCACACCCGCATTCAAATAACGTTCAGACGCCTCGTTTGCTTCGGCGATCACAACTAGCTGAATTCCGGATTCGCGGGCCTGAGCAACGAGACTGGCTGTGTCCGGAAGAAAGCTGGAAGCGTAAATCATGACTGACCCGCGAAACTTTTCGATAGCTACTTGGGCCTGCTCCACGGTCTGAGCCTGAGCGACGATCCGCACATCGTCCTCCACGGCCAGCACCTTGGCAATCCCTGCCCGGAAGATAGCTTGATTGTCAGCCAGAATCACTTTAAGCATCATTTGCTCCCAACTTCGGCATCCCGCAGTAGTTCATAGCCTTCAATGACGCAGGCTACCCCGGTACGTCCCGATTCTTTATCCATGTCACGGCGTACGACGCGGCCTTGGCAATGTAAGCGAACATCGTTGCCGGTGCCGATCGTGTTCCCCGGGATCGTAATCTCAAACTCGATGGCGGAGTCGATTTCCATCACACCATCCACAAGCAGATAAACACCAGCAGCACTTATGTTTGAGGTTTCTCCTGTCGGAGTCTCCTGGGTGCCTAGCACCTTCAACGGAAGCTGCACAGGGAACCGTCTACTCGTACGGATATCGGACACATCCGCCTCCCGCAAACTGGCTGCGATGACTTAGGTAACTTGTAACTGCTTGGATTATTACACGAGTGTAGATGGATGGGATAGTACGGATTTTGCCTTAGCAGCAGAGGAATCAATTGCTTAACGGGGTAAACAAATTGATTCCTCACCACCTGAGATGGGTGTCTAGGTTACGAACGGTGTCTCCTGAGTTAGCGTTCAGTCTGTAAATGCGCCAGCGATTCCGTAACCCAAAGCTAACGCCAGAATCCCGCCAACAGCTGACGCTTTCCAAACGTAAGCTCGTGCCGCCCTCTGCACATCCAGCTTCTCGCGCACGCTGCTGCGCAATTCGGTTACAGACTCATGGAGTCGCCGCCTTTGAGTGGCGGCGCGCTGCTCAAGCTCGTCCGATGGATAGGAGTTTGTCATCGCTCATTCCTCGCTTCATTCTGTAGCCAAATCTGGTCCTGTTTGAGCACGCGCAACGTCCGCTCAGGTTTCAGGCTGCGCGCCTTCAGCTTGCTCATTCCGAACCCTATCGCACCACCGCCGATAAGCAAGAAAACCAGGCCGACGATTCCGAAAGAAGCGGCCCAGGCACCCGCGCCACCACCCAAAGCCATCGCGATTACCGCGACCAGCGCCACGCAGAGAAACACCAACGCCAGCACTGCTAATACAGCTCCAATGGCAATTGCCGGCACCGCAGCTTTAGCTACGGCAATGTTCTCCTTCATTTCGGCTTGCAGCATTTCGACGCGAGTTGAGGCAAATTCTTTGAGCTCATCCTTGAACTCGTTCAGAACCTGCGCTATCGACTTTTCCGGCGGATAGTAGTTAGGACGGCTAGCCACGGTTTGACCTCCTGAAGCGAAGCACCACGCCGATCACGAAACATACTCCGGCTGTGGCGGCGATCGTTTGTAATGGATAGGCGTTCCCTATCTCCTGCGCACGAACCCGTGAGGTCGCTAGCGTACGCTGCGTTTGTCGGCGTAACCGCTGAAGTCTGTGGCCGACTACCGTGCTCCATTCGTCCATCTTGTATGCGGCTTGGCGGCGCGCATCCTGGACGTTTTCAATCAATTCCGAAGCGCGTTCCCTTCCTTCCACGGCGAGCTGAGTTGCGCGCTCCTGAGCCGGACTCGGACCGCCTTCCGGCGGCCGTCGAACGAGTTGGAGTCCACGTCGCACTTGGCGTTGCGCCATTCCAACGGCGCTACCGATGCGCTCGGCGGCATCAGTCATCCCGCTTCGCCCACCTTCCTCCACAGTGAATTGTGATTCTCTGTGTTCGTCCTCTCCAAGAGGTCTCAAAGGGAGCGGCTGATCGATGGGGTCCGCAAGCGTCGGCGCCGTACCCTCGACCGGAGGTGCTACGGGCGGACGAGCTTCTGGTTCTGGCAGCCCTTCATTATTTTCAGGCAGAGCTTCGGACATCGCATTATCCTCACGTTAAACGTAAAGGTGTGATGTGTGGATGCGCCTATGCGTTGGCACCGCAAGCACGGATACCCAGTAACAGCACAAAGCTCACGCCACTTTTGCCCTGAATTCAGATTCAGCTAGAACGCATCTCCCCCGCCGCCGCCGAAACCACCTCCGGAAAACCCGCCACCACCGCCGAAGCTGCCTCCGCTGCCGAATCCAGAACCGCTCGAACTGGCCTGTGGTGCCGCAGCAAACGCCTGATACGCAGATGTTGAGAAGGAGTTCATCGTATGCGTGAACATGATCGGATTCCACATCATTCCAGGTGTTCCGTACCCCGAACCCACATACCACGACGGAGGATCCTTTATCAGTCCCTCGAATGCCTTCGCCCAATGCTGTTCTACGCCAAAAGCCATGGCATAAGGCAGGAATTTCTCAAACGTGTCTGGGGGCATACGGCGGATGCGATCTGCGTCCACCCTGGTCATGAACTCCTTGAACCCGAGACACTGGACCTTTGTTCGCGCGCCTCGCACGGTCTTCGCCGCGAGTTTTCGACCCAATACGAAGACGATCACCGCAGATAGCAAGACTCCGACGATGAGCACGGAAATCGAGTTCGTGAGGCGGATCGCGCCCGTCGCTTGTAAATACACAAATGGCAACGCAATCGCCAACACGCCCACGAGTGCCAACCCCTTGGCCGATTCCGGATCAGTGGAGTACATCTGCTTCGATGTGAGCGCTTCCATGATTTCCTTACGAATCGAGGGAAGCGCCAGGTAGAAACGGTTCTTCAGACCGGAAAGGCTGGTCTCTTCCGCCGTGATCTCGGGAAACATATTGTTGAGGATTTCAATCTCGTGCGGAGCAAGCGTCTGCCACTCGGACCTGGGCTTCATCAACCGTAGAACATAATCTTTATGCTTGAAGAAGAGCGCCTTATCTTCTACCTCGATAATCTTCAAGTACCCTTTGACGGCGAGATCGATGAGTGTCGATGTAATGTCCCGCGACTCGATTGCATCTTCCAGCAGTGTGCCTGCCTCCGCTGGCGTCATGCCCTTCGGAGGCTCATACATTGGCGCGACTGACATGCCCGGATCTGGTTCGCGTCCCTTCCACCACCAAAGTCCGAACATTACGACAAACGCCCAAACAGGAAGCAGTACACCGGGATTTCCAGCCACGAACCACCACGCATAAGTCAGCGCCGAAGGTTCTTTCAGAATGCCCTTAGGGATGTAAACATCGATCGTAAGTCCACTGCGCGCTTCAAGTGGATTTGTGGCTTCGAAGCTTATATTCCGGCCTTCTACACTGCCCGATGCTTCCTGCTCCCGCGAACCAAAACCTCCTGTAAACGCCTGCGCCTTCAGACCCGCTGGGCCGCTCCCGGGCAACGCAACGAATGCCGTAGCCGAGTCGATGGGAACCTTCCAATCATTCCCAGTGACGTTCCAATAGAACTCATCATGATCCTTGAAAAACCGAATCGCATTGGGCGCACGATAGGCGATCCGAATAGTCCGCTCGGTGTCAGTTCCGCCTGCATAGATTTTCAACACCAGGAATCGATGTGTTGAGCCATCGGATGTCCGCACGTTTCGACTGCTCTGCTCGAATTTGATCTTCTGGTTGTTCTCGTCGGTGACTGAATCCACCTTGAGCATCAGCTTGTAGCTGGTCCCATTCGGGCCGGGATACTCAACCGGAATGTCGCGAAGCAGGCCGTTGAACGTGCCCTCGAACGAAGGATGTATCTCCTCCTCCACGAGTACCGTTCCGTCTTCTGCAATCGTGTAGCGTGCGTCGAAGCGGGAAATCTTCCATGACCGTGCAAATGCCGGAGAGGCCAGTATTAGCAGCGTTGCAAGCAAGAAACCCCAGCTTTTACGGCTGGGGTTCATGAAACTCAGTAATCGATCCTGTTTCATCGTGATGCTTAGAACTTCACAGTAGGCACGGCACGCTCAGCAGCATCTGCAATTTCAAAGAACTGCCGCTGCTGGAAGTTGAACATGCCGGCAATGATGTTGGTCGGGAACGACTGGATTTTGGTATTCAGGTCGCGCACAACGGCGTTGTAGTAGCGGCGCGAGTTCTGAATCGCATCTTCCAATTCTGACAGCTGCTGCTGCAGGGAAATGAACTGCGCGTTTGCTTTCAGATCGGGATACGCCTCGGCTACCGCAAGTAGTCCGCGTAGAGCCTGGGTTAACTGGCCTTCGGCCTGCGCGCGATCCTCAGCCGAGCTGGCTGCCATGGCAGCTGAACGGTAGCGGGCTACGTTCTCAAACGTTCCCTTCTCGTGCGCGGCATATCCCTTAACGGTCTCGACCAGGTTGGGAATGAGGTCGTGGCGACGCTTTAACTGAATATCGATATCGGACCACGCATTGTCGGCGCGGACCTTGAGTTGCACAAGCCCGTTGTACATCCCGGCCACGATCAGGCCGATGACAACGAGGATCGCAACTAATACAAGCAAGGGAATCATTCTTTCCTCCTATGTCCCGAGCGAGCCTTCATGATATCCCGCCGAAGCCGCAGAGGGAAACTGCGTTTCTGCCCAGACATGGCGTCTCTCACTCTGGGATTTGAACCCTGTAGAAGCTCAAGAGCATCTACCTACTATCGTTTGTACGAATCAGTACGCCACAACTTCAATTCTCATAACTGCTTCATCCCCACGTCGAAAGGAAATGGGTAAATGGGCCATCTTTCAAATTTTCATTTCCTGGCGGCACATGGGACGTTGTGGTTGTTTTTTGCGACGATGGGGGAGAGGCTGGGGCTACCCCTGTTTGTGACTCCTCTGCTGGTGGCGGCTGGAGCGTTGGCCGCGATGGGCAAGATGCACATCGGGCTTCTGTTGCTGGTGACCACCATCGGATGCCTAATCGGAGACACCGTCTGGTACGAGTTGGGGCGGTGGAAAGGCAATGCCCTGTTCGGACTCCTATGCCGTATCTCCTTCCAGCCTGACACCTGCGTGCAGCGATCCCAGCTAGCGCTCGACAAGCACACTGGGCTTTCGCTGCTGTGGGCCAAGTGGATTCCCGGTGTAGGTCGCATGGCGCAACCGCTGGCCGGAGCTGCGGGCGTGTCACGCGTACGCTTCCATCTCTACAACGCCGCGGGCTCGGTCCTCTGGATTACGGCACTGCTTGCCGGTGGATACCTCTCGACTCGCACGGTGGACTGGCTCGGACTGTTCGTCATCACCGCGCAATGGGCCGTGTCTCTAGCCATTGCAATCTCGGTGATCATGGCGGCACGCAGCTACTGGAAGCGGCGGCAGTTCCTGAAGATGCTGCACGCTGCCCGCATCTCGCCCGAAGAGCTGCATCACCAGCTTGAGACCGGTCAGGCCCCGGTGATCGTGGATCTGCGCCATCCGCTGGACTTCCTTGCCGCTCCTCGAACACTTCCGAAGGCGCTGAGGATGAATCCGAACGACATCAGCGAGCGCTGGTCGGAGCTTCCGTCCAACCGCGACATTGTCGTGTATTGCACCTGCCCCAACGAGGAGACTTCGGTGAAGGTCGCTTCGGACCTGCGCAAGCTTGGAGTAACGCGCGTGCGTCCACTCGAAGGCGGGTTAGCAGGCTGGGAACGGCTCGGCTTTCCAGTTGATAGGCACTTTGGCGAGGATGGACATGCATTGTCCGTGATCGAGGCGGTGTGAACTCCTGTTCGTAAGTAAGTAAATCCCACCAAAACCGTAAAGAGCCTGACAAGCTCCTACCGTTTTCCAGATAAACTGTTCAGAGAAGGGACGCCTGACGCGTTGTTGGCGTCCCATGCCGTGTATGGCGTGTTATACCGATCCTGGGAGATAGAACTGCATGTTTGTACCCTCAGAAGCCACTTTGCTCGCCCGTCACGGAGCGCTTTGGATGTTCCTCGTGACCTTGGGCGAACGACTTGGACTGCCGGTATTCATCTCCCCTCTGCTGCTGGCCGCCGGAGCCATGGTGGCGGTCAATCCATTCCAGTTCTGGCTGGTACTGTTCGCCACGGCAGTTCCCTGCCTGCTCGGCGACGCGATGTGGTACGAACTGGGCCGCTGGAAGGGGCGCAAGGTGATTGCCGCGATGTGCCGCATCTCCTTTGTCCCCGACTCGATGGAACAGAAGGCTTACAACGGCCTGAACCGCTTCAAAGGCTTCTCGTTGCTCTATGCCAAGTGGATTCCCGGTGTCGCTCATCTCGCGCCTCCGGTTGCTGGAGCGGCGCTGCTTCCCCGAATCCGCTTCCACATCTACAACGGAATCGGCTCGCTGCTCTGGATCCTCATTATGCTGCTCGCGGGCGTGTTGTCGTTGCGCACGTTCGACTGGATGGAAGTGTTCGCCCGTTCCACTAAGTGGGCGATTGGACTCGTCATCGTTTGCTCCGTTGTTATGGGAGCTTATAGTTTCTTGCAGCGCAGGCGTTCGAAAGCTCGTCGGCGCTTGGAAGAAAATGCCGCAAAAGCAGTGCAGTCGACTGCACACGACTAAGACACCCCTCCCCCTATATTTCCTGCTAAAAATTTGAAAACAGGTCAGTTACACGCAAATATTTGAAATCATTGCGCTTTCCTTCAGGATAGCAGCTTGAGTGGGGTGATCCCCTCACTGGGCGGTGATATTTATGTGCAATGGATTCTGCAGCTTGGAAGCTTTTTGTGGTGGGATGGGGATTGACACCGTTGCAATCGCCGAGCCGTATCCATGTTCTGTGCGTCTAAATAATACAATTGGCATTTGACACATATGAATGCCAGCTTTTCGCGCTGGCGTTCTCCGGTGCGCTCCTCGATAAGATTGCCGAAAACTCCTGGCCCGGCCTCTAACCTTGCATTACCTTCGGCTCGCTTTGGCAGCGCGCTTTGGACCGTATCGGGATAGTTCACGACTAGGCGATTGTTCGACACGAACCGTTATCTGATCAATCGAACAATGTCTCGAACCACGGTAACGGCAAGAAATCCGACAGCGACTGTTTCTACTGCCAAGCTCAACCAGTAGCACACCGGACTCTGCTGCCGAGCACTGTCAACCGTGCACTGCGAAGTGAGCAATATCCCTGTCTTTAGCTGATACAAGACGAGGCACGAGAACACGATCACCAACGGCAGGGCAATGATCATGCTCCAGATTATGCATTAGGATGTGCGTTTTCGCACGTTGAATAGGAGTAGGAGATACCTACCGTTCGCCTATTCCGATTGGAGGTACTTGAGGAAAGGCGATATTTCGTTGACTACCGCCTGTGTCCTGATTCCACTTCATTGCCGATCAAATGAATACTGGAGTCGCCGAGACGGGAAGGCGCATATTTCACATAAAGGCGAACGATGCCCTCGTAAATGCCCCACGCGCTACAGGCCAGCGCGAGAAAACCAAAGCTCCACCGCAGACTTCGTCTATCCCCGATGAAAAAAGAGACCCCTGCATTGATTGAGCCAAGTGCGAAGAACAACGCAAGCAGCACCTGCTTGATTTTCTTGACGGGAACACGCATGGTACGGTCACTTTAACCTTGACGGTCTCGAAATGCCAGTCTTTATAGATACCTGCATACTGCAAGGCCAGTGCCTCGCAGTTCCAGACTGGGATACCGGAACGATAGGCGATTTTGCGACAGCTACCGCTTTGACCACTTACGTCGAGGCGTATTGGCTGGGAACAAGGCGGTCAAAGCGGCCGCGATAATCAGGCCAAATATCATGAATCTGAAACCACGATACTGGTCGAAGAAAGGCAGTGTGATGAATCCGTTCGCGATCAGCAGAAATCCGCCGAGCATCCAGAAGACAGCAACGATGCGCAATAGTCTTGAAGACCATTCTCGTTCAGGCAGTTGAGAGAACCAGTCCCGTCGAATACGTTCAGGTTCGCCGAACGTCGAACGCGCAAACACAAGTACGTAGACGCCTAGAGCAACAGAGCCGACGAGTTGGATAGCTGCATTTCGCATTGTTCAGATTATCCACAATTCCTTGTGACGCACCAAAACTGTCGATAACAGGGCAACTAGTGAACTATCCCGGAACGGGATTGCTCCATACTTAGGGATTATTCGCCAGAAATCTAGTCGCCAATGAATAACAAGTACCTGAGCGGCTCTTTCTGGACGTACGTGGCCAGATTTTTCACCCCAACCCACTGCTCGCTCAAGCCTAGCTCAGCCGCCTTCGGCTTGATCTGTTCCCACTCGCGCAGAAATGGTGTGATTTGAACCCTAGTGAAGCGAGTATCGTCCCATTGATCGATATGAGCCAAAGTCGGAAACCTCTCGTCGCCCAGCGGTATGATCTCGAAATCACAAACCACGTAGCTGTCGTCTAGAGGGTGGTTGTCCGAGTCCACGACGCGTATAGTCCACGGCATAAAGTCACCTCCAACCCACATCGGGATCACTCCATATTGGGGATTAGCCATCACCTAATGGCCAACGGTTAGACAGACTCGAACTCGTCTGCATTGACGCCGTCCGGTCGCTCACCGCGTAGAAGATAATCGTAGCCGAATCCAACAGTAAAGCTGGGAATTCCCAGAGTGGCCGCGAGTGCCGTATGACGCGTTATCTGAAATAGCATCGGACATCTCATCAGGAATGAAATGAGCGGCACAAGCCCAAGAACCTTGAACTCTCCAGCGATCTTGAATGCAGAGCCACTGAGGTGCGCACTGGAGTCGTATTTCGTAATCCAAGTGCCGTCTCGAATTACGCCGATCCACAAAATGCTATCGTCGTGATTCAGAACGGCTAAAGCAGTGCAATGGAATCGCGACGAAAGCTCAGAAGCGAGAGCCTCAAGATCATGGACATTCTGGTCATCACAGAGCCGGTCGTAAACTGTCGTAAACCCTTTGCGGGTTGGCGAGACGAAGCTGGCTCGGCCGTGCGTACGCATGTGTTCAATAACCGCAGTTCGCTCGGACGTTCGCAGTGTGACATTCGTATAGAAATTCCCCACACTCGACTCCAGTAAGTCAGATGGAAACAAGAATCATTTCAGCAATATACCTTGAAATGGAAACCGAGTTTTCGATAGTTGGCGACTACAGGGCAAGTATGGACTTATCCCGAAACAGGAACTAGTCTCCAGCAGGATTCTACTAAACATGCGCACGACAATTGGCACGACTTCTGATTCTGCCCATTTACAACGGGAACGAGCCGGCTGTAGCTCGGACTTTCATCCCGATACCGCTATTCCTTCCATGCATAACATTGCCAGCGGCAAGATTATGCTGCAGTCATACTCTGGAAATGTGCGAGAAGACGAAGCTAACTATATCGGGGGTCTGTTGAAGTTTTCCATTTGCGATGCGGTAAGCAGATGACGCCAGGGACACCTTTCGGCTTCACTTCAGTTCCGTCAAACTCGCGTTTCGGAAAAGTACACCCGAGGCGGCGAACAACGCTACGAAGGCAGCGTGCCCGACGGCCATATTCCGCGCAAGCTCGGGAGGCGCGCCCGAAGGCAGCATGAGGGCAATCAGCGCAAGCGTCGCCGCCATTCCGAACAAAGTGAGAGCCAGTCCTCGCGCCCTCAACCGCGCCAGACAAGCACCAAGTGCTCCCACAGCGAGTACGCTGTAGTACCACAGGTTCGCCGGGTTTCCAGAATCAGCGACATGAACCATGTTGGACCAAGCCAACACGAATCCGGCTACCAGCGCCACACCAACGCCCGCCTTGTAGGACCACGCGTCCATCCTCCTCGCGATCACCGCATAGACCATTCCCGTCCCGAAAAACAGGAAATACACGAGCACAAAACTTCGCGCAGGCCAGTTCACCCTTCCACAACCCGCGATGCCACGAGCGGCACCATCAAAACAGCCACCGCCCCCAACGCGACGCGAAGCATTGTCTTTCCGAGTTGTGACATATCAGTCGTGTCCTCCCGATCCGTTTCCACCGACATCTCAAAACGTCACGCGCGAGCCGCCGCATTGATAGCTAGCACGATGGCATATATCAGCAACTATGGCGACTTCGTTTTCTGAAGCTCGCCTCTGGGAGCGAATAGTACCTCTGGTCCCATCCAAGGTGCCACTTCCACTGCGTCCGCGTCTATAAGTCATCCCTGACTCTGTAAGGCGCCGACAACCTTGTAAGTGCTGAAGACAATGCCCGAGGGAAATGCTTTCGTGCTGTCGAGCTCAAGTGCGCGTGCTGGAGTTCCGTCAGCAAATAGGCGTTTCCCTTTGCCCAGCAGAACAGGATAGACCACCAGAAGCACCTCGTCCGCAAGTCCATGTTCGAGCAGCGCTGAAGTCAGTGTCGAGCTGCCTGACAGGATCAGGTCCACGCCATCCTTCGCCTTGATGCCGCGAATGTCATTCACTAAGTCCGGTCCAATGCCCTCGAACGGGCCCCATTCCAGGCTCTCAGGCCTGTGGGTTACGACATACTTCGTCGCCGCATTGAGGCGGTCCGCCATTGGACTCTTCGGTGCCTTAGGCCAATACGCCGACCAGAGATCGTAGGTTCGCCGGCCAAGCAGCAGATCGAGGCTGTCGCCGTATGCGGCAAGCATTGTCGCCAACCCAGCAGGACAGCGATATGGAGCGGTCCAGTCGCCGTATGGGAAATCGCCGTCTTCACCCGGGCTGCCAACCTGGATCACACCATCCAGCGAGATATGTTCGATGAGTTTCAGCTTTCTCATTTCAAATCGTCCTTCACACGTGGTTTCGCCGCTTAGCCCAAAAGTGATACAGCATTTAAGCAGTGCCAGAGCTGGATTCGCCAACTCTGGGCCACCTTCTTGATTTCGATGCTTCTCGGCTCCCCTCACACGCCCCCAATCCGTCGCATAATGCTCTACCATGCACATTGCCGGGACTTACATATTGCTTATCTTCGTCGGGGTAGTCATTTCCGTCGTGTTGCTCGTGTTGCATCTGACGCAACTCGGACTGCTCATTCATCAGCACATATCGGATCGACCTCAGAGACGACTGTTTCTTGCGAGTGTGAGCTTCTTTCTTACGTTCGTTGGAGTGCGATTGCTGGTCGCCTCCATCACGCACCACGTGGGGCCATTCGGATATGTGCAGATGGGAGGTCGGCACATTCACCATTTGGTATGGGGCATCCTGCTGTTGCTGATTTGCGGGTATGCGGAGATTGCGGACGTCGGCATAGGAGATACTGCAACCGACATCTTGTTGAGCCGTATCATTGCACTCGCGTTTGGTGCCGGCGCCGCGCTCACACTGGATGAATTCGCACTGTGGCTGAATCTGGATCCAGCCGCATACTGGTCGCGACAAGGCCGCGAGAGCATAGATGCAGTCATCCTCTTTGGATCGATGCTCGCCGTGGGCGCTTGGGGCGCGCCACTGTTTCGGCATTTTGCTCGAATAAAAGGCTGATGTGCAGCAGCGCTTTACTTCGCTGGATAGCACCACCGGACAATCGGGCGCACCCCATTTTAGAAGCCTTTACAGCGTAACCGGGTTTCTTTGCAACCTGTGCAGCAGGTTCGGCCATCAAAATCGCAAGTCTCTGACGAGACGGTGATCTCATTTTGAAAGTCGAGATACGCATGCCGCTGACACGAGAAGAAATGGACCGCGCGATGGACGAGCATTTTGGCTTTGAGGCGGCGGACGATATCGAGGGCGTATTGTCCACGATGGCGCCCGAGGTCACGCACGACATCGTCGGATGGCCGGGAGGACCGACCCACGGTCCCGAGGGCGCCCGTCCCTTTTACCAGGCGCTATTTGCCGACCTCGCGAACGGCAAGGTCACCTGTACGAAGCGACTTTACGGAGATAACTTCATCGTTGACGACTCGGTTTGGGAGGGGACTGCTCCCGGACAACCATTTGGACTGACTGGAAACAATCGTCCGGTGCGTTTTCGGTTACTGCACGTCGTCGAGTTTGCAAAGGATGGCAAGATACAGCGCGAGAACGTCTGGGTTGACCTTGCCGACATGATTCGCCAACTCCCGCAGACTCCCGAGTCGCGTTAACAAAAAACAGTTGTGCTTGTCCGCAGAAGGGGTGCTTGTGTTGAGCAATCCCAGAGTTGGGAAATTGCCAACTCTGGGCTACCCATGTGCGAAGGGGTTAACGCGCAACTGGTCGTAGGATCCCGGTACCGCGCTCATCGCTGGAAATGATGCGATAGAGCTTTTTCAGCTCTTCTGACTTGCTGGCCGGTACGGTGAGTTCCTTGATTTCGAATGCTCGAGTGTAGGAGATCAGATTGCCCTTCACCTCGGACTTGGAGTGATAGCTTGCGAAGCCGAAGTCCACGTCCACGGCCGGAGGCAGATCATCAACCTCGTACCCGCTGGGTAATTCGATTTCGAATATATCCGTATCTCTTTCCGGTGCTTCGAACTCGATTGGAAACACTCGCTGTTCCTTCGTTTCAAGTAATCCAGCAGAGTGCGACCCAATCACTCTCAACCTGACGGAGAGAAGGTCTCCAAGACGCTTTGAGTAATCCGCAACCGTGAAGGAATAGCGATACTCGAAGGGCGATTCAATGTTCTGGAAGTTGACGACTGTCGCCTTGTTGATGACGAATGCCGAAACTGACCTGGACAGGACAGTTTCGATGGGCTTGATGCGATCTATGTCCTTGGTTACGGCTCGAAGCGCGTAACGTTGCTGGGCAGCGCGATCGCCCAAGCGAACTTCACGCACGTCGCCCGTCAAGACTCCTCCCGGAGAAAGCCTGAATGTGCCTGTGCGCTGAATGCCATTCGTAACGCTCGGTGATCGGGGCAGAAGAATGAGCTCGCCACCATCGGGGGCGACGAGAAGTCCCCAGTTGGACTGGAGGTATCCACCGATCTGGCCGAACGGCGTGATCTCGCTTGTTGGATCGAAGAGCAGGAGGCGCCCGAGTTTTGGATGTTGCAAGACGGACTGAAGCGAAGGGCTGGAAATGGTGGATGGCAACGCAATCGCCAGTATCACGTGGTTGAAGCCGGCGATCTGTGCCGGAGTTTCAGCCGTTACCCTATTGCGCTCCGTGTTGATTACGACGTAGTAGGATTCGATTCCGATCTCATGAAGCATGGCGCTCATGAGTGATGCTTTGTCTTTGCAATCTCCGTAGCGGTGGTTGAAAACTTCACCGGCTGCGTGCGGCTGAAGCCCGCCGATGCCGAGCGTGATCGCCACATAGCGAACATCGCGCTGCATGAATTTCGCTATGGCTTTCATCTTTTCGATGGGATCAGCCGTACCGGATGTTAGCTGCTGCACCTTTTGAGTGATTTCCGGCGATGGGTCGCGACGCCCCTTGGTCAGCGTTTGATACCAGTCACCCATCTGTTTCCAGTTCGAGATGCCTCGCGTGCTTGGCCCACCCGTAGGAAAGAAGGAAACGATCATGTATCCTGCTACACCGTAAAACGGGGGCATGTCGGCTTCTCTTCGAACGCCTTTTACGTCCTGTGCCGTCCACTCCCAATCGTTGTCGCCAGACTTCTTCGGACTGAGTTCGGGATGATTCACACACTTAGCCTGAAATTCCCAGCCTGGCGGGAGGTGGAGGAAGTAGTGCTTCTCGCGCACCGGACTCTCCTCCTGGATATCCCAGTAATCCTGGGAAACAAGAGGATGCTCCTCGACCTCATACTCGTAGCCGATGATGTTGCCGGGATCCGAAGCGGGAATGCGCAGCAGTTTCACTTTCACGTCCGTGAACAGTTCACTGCCATCGGCATCAGGCGAGACCTCCTCCGATTTCTTCGCCTCGAAATACTTGCCTTGCGTCGGAATCGACCAACCGTGAACGAACGAGACCTTCCGCTGAGGGTTGTAATAGACGCTTACGATTCCGTATCTACGACCGGCAGGTCGCAAGATCTTATACGCTTCACGCACTCGTATCTTGATCTTGTCGGCCGAAATAACGTTGAGCGACTTTTCCGAATACAACAGGACAGCATCGGTCTTCTCATCATGCGACGGCAGCGGCGCATTCACGAGCGAGTACATCCAAGCAGGAGCCTCGGAGGCAGCCAAGCGCAATGGCACGCAGCCCAAGCCGACCAACACCTGCAACAGAATCAGTAACGCACGCCTAATTAGAAGCTTTGGCTGTGCCTGGCAGCAAAACAATCTGTTGCTCATCGGTCGTCCTCATCATGCGATAGAAGCTCTGCAGGATTGCGTAGTGTTGCGCGTCGATCATCAACATGTCACTGCTGAACTTGCGTGTGAGATGCAACACACCGTCTTTCTCTTCTGCTGTTGATAGGTAAGCAATGATCTTGGTCCCTTCCTGGGTTGGACGCGGTAGAGCCGAAGCTTTCCAGCCGTCAGGAAGCTCGATCGTTATGTCGTCCAGCTTTGTACTCGGATAGCGGTAGTAGATGGGATGAACACGATGAGCGTGATCGAAGACGTTCTTTTCCGTGGCGCTGAATAGGCCCACGGTGAGCAGCGCACGCCTGCCTGCTGCTTGAGTCCAACCAGACACGTTTAGCTTGAATTCGGCGACGAGAGATGTGGAGGAAGCTTTCCAATCAGGGGTGTTAACGAGTTCCACATCGACAGGGGCGGGAACGAATTCACGAACCTCATCCTCAAGGAACTTCTTCTTGGCCGTGTCATCCTCATTGCGCTGCTCGAGTCGCCGTTGCGCGGCTTCAATGCCGGTATAGGTGACAGTGAGTTTGCCTTCGAGAGATCCGGTTTCAGGATTGAGCTTGAAAATTGACTTGCGAATAATCTGAGACACGCTGCTATTGGGCAGAGGCGTTTCGATCCAATGCACGCCGTCCTTTTCGAGTTCGAGCCCTGTAACCGCAGTCTCCGACCACGGTAACGATCCAAAGGGTGCATAGACCGATCCCGGATCGCAGAAGATGTCTTTGTCCTGAATCTTGATCCGGACAACATTGGTCACGAGCCTGCTGCTGTCCATCACCTTCGGGTTAATCCCAAACGAATGTTTGCGATCGGAAACCATCACACCGTGGGCGTCGAATCCTGCGGCTTTGGTCAGAGCGAGATAAAGCCAAGTAAGCTGATAGCCATCGCCGAACCCCATCTTCCAGACATCTTCGACGTTCGTCGGAGACTTCTCTTTATCGCGCTTTTTCTCCTCTTCACTTCGACGAACTTCAAATGACGTATTCCGCAACTGCTGCACGCGTTCGTAGATCTTGCGGGCTTTCTCTTCTGGCGAGTCATTGGGTGACACTATCTGCGAGACTGCTTGCTGCATGGCACCTCGCTTATTAACGAAGGCGTCCATCCTGCTGTACATTTTCTTTTCAACTTTTTGCCAGAACTTGTCTGCGTCTTTGTCGAGAACTTCGTCAGCGTATATGAAATTGACAATCGCCTTCATTTCTTCTTCTGGAGGCATATAATCCTCCGTCTGGAATGCGGCAACATTGCTGACTTCGAGGCGTACGACGCCATCGGCGTCTTCCTTCGGCGAATTGGGGATTCCCCTCCATGTCCACCGGAGAGCGAGTGTCACGTAACTACTCTTGTATGGCTTCAGCGTGAACTTGGCACGTTTCGTAAACAGTTCATGGCTCACTGTCCAACGAGAGTTATAGAGTGCGTCATCATTAAAGTCGATCGTGTAGTAGTACTCGATGATGCCGCCGACCTGCACGTCGGGCAAGGTGAAGGTCTTTGCAAGATACTTCACTCCCTTCGCCTTTACGATCGTCTTTTCGAACACCTTTCCATCGAAGTTGACGATCGTGCCATCCGGTCGAATGCTGCGAGCCTTGATGGTGCCTACGAAACCAGCGCCCCGATCAAATGGGATCTCGATATTCGCGTACGAACGTCCTTCTTCCTTGAGAACCTTGATGCGGAAGTAGTTATCTTCGTGAGCGATGTGCGCGTGCAGACCGTTGTCGTCACGATCGACCTGACGATAAAGAATGATTGCGGTTGCACCGGGAGCACTTGGCTCACTGACCATCTTCAATTCATCAGGCGAGACGGGCTGAAAACCAATAGCGTAACTTCGGACTGGAACCATTAGAGCGAGCAAAGTGATTGCTGATACTAGTGCGGCGACAGCAGCGTACCGGCGTAGCATTGGGGGCAGTTCTCCTAAATCCAACATTCGTCTAGACACGTGAATCGGGTGCGCAGTTCAAATCAACTGCACCATGCGAATACTTTTTTCACGTCTGAGCAATTTACGCCGACTCACACCTGAATTGCACGATATTTCGTCTGCAGTTTTGTTGGAGAAGAAGTCTTGGCTGGCGGCGCTGGATGTAGTGTGAAAGCTAGGGCCGTCATGAAGCTTTATAGCGGCGGCCCCGATCTCGAATTTCTACTTTGGATCTGATTTAGAGCTGCGGTTGTGACGCAAGCGACTGTGAATATCCGGCCAGAATTCCTTGATCAGATTGAATGCGGCGTCCTCAAACAGAAGTATGCTGCCTCGTTGCATCGTCTGGCCGAAAGTACGATCGGGCGCAGGATAGTATGCGTTGGACAGACTCGCCGCCGTGTATCCGCCAAGCACGTTGGAATAGTTGAACTGCGATTTCCCGGAGTCAGACTTTGTCAGGACGGATCGCGAAAGCGCATACATTCCCCGCCGCCAGACACCGCCTTGGGCCATGCGGAAATAGCGCGGGTCCTGGTGAAATATTGTGGGGAAAAGTCCCCCGCCTAGAAGCTCGGAACTGGCTTCATCGGTAAAGTCGGCACCATATCGTTTGGCAAATCCGCGAAAGCCTTGGCCATACTCAGGATGATCATTGGCGGCCTGCTCAGCGGCTGCATTCACGCCTGCGGAGACGAATGCGTATGGGTCAAACGCGTCCTCGGCGGCAAGCTTCCATTTCGTGCGTGCCGAGATAGGAGCGAAGGTAGTTTTATGCTCGACCGTGCGATTGTTGGGAATGACAAAGATCAGTCGCTCTGAAGTCTTGGCTTCAGGATTTGTTGCTTGTGCCACGGCCAATGGCACACCGACTAGTTGAATGGCGACAATAGCAAGGAATAGAAGACGCACTCGGGGATGATACTGATCGGGCATCCAGAGCTCAATTGTTTTCGACCGGGTTAGCGACGATTCTTCCGCTTCTTGTCCAAGCGCGGCCAGTATTGAAACTCATCGGCATAGAGCTCGCTGCCGAGGTCGGAAATGCGGAGCTGGATGCGTGCTTGAGTATCGGCAATCGCCTGGTTGTAAATGGCGGGGCCGATCTCTTCGACGATGTAGTTGAGCAGGAGACCGGCAGGAAGATCGCCGAGTGATTCGGGCATGTTTTCGTCGAAATAGCGCTTCAGGGATGCAATCGCTTCTTCACGTGCCTGCTTGGAAAGCTCGATGTTGGGCATAGGATCCTCAGGTTTCAAAATGAGCAGAAGCGTTCGCTTCGCTCGCGTCAAACCGTAAATCAAAGCCAAGCGATCTGCAAAAAAACGAAGCCTCAGGGTTCTGAGGCTTCAGTGTGTTCGAAAGGAGTATGGATTGTTTAACTGTTTACTTCAGGATTGCCGCCAAGTCCTGTTCCGGGTTGGTGATCGGCATCAGGTTGTAGTTCTGCTGCAACAGGCCGAGCACCTTGGGGGTGATGAATGCCGGAAGTGTGGGACCGATGCGGATGTTCTTGATACCGAGGTAAAGCAACGTCAGCAGGATGGCGACCGCTTTCTGCTCGTACCACGAAAGAACAAGCGACAAGGGCAGATCGTTGACGCCGCATTCGAAGGCTCCGGCGAGCGCGACCGCGATCTGGATAGCCGAGTAGGTATCGTTGCACTGGCCGACATCGAGAAGACGGGGGATGCCTCCGATGTCGCCGAACTGCAGCTTGTTGAAGCGATACTTGCCGCAAGCCAAAGTCAGAATGACGCAATCGTCGGGAACGGATTCGGCTAGTTCGGTGTAGTAGTCGCGGCCCGAACGTGCTCCATCGCATCCGCCGATGAGGAAGAAGTGACGAATCTTGCCAGCCTTCACTGCACCAATCACCTGGTCGGCGACGCCGAGAACGGCGCTGCGTCCGAAGCCAGTGAGGATGGTGTCATTCGGGCCGTCCTCTTCGAATCCCTGCGCGGTGAGCGCGGCGGCGATTACTGCCGAGAAGTCCTTGCGAGAGACATGGGTAATGCCCGGCCAGGCGACAACTCCCGATGTGAAAATGCGCGACTCGTAGCTGGGCTTCGGCTGCTGGATACAGTTGGAAGTCATCAGAATCGCGCCGGGGAATTCGGCAAATTCCTTGGCCTGATCCTGCCATGCACCACCGTAGTTTCCGGCGAGGTGAGAGTAGGCCTTGAGCTTGGGATACCCGTGGGCAGGAAGCATTTCGCCGTGCGTATAGATTTGGATGCCAAGCCCCTTGGTCTGCTCAAGCAGGGCGGCGAGATCGGCAAGGTCGTGTCCGCTGACGAGGATGGCTTTGCCAGCAACGGGATGAACGCGAACTGGAGTCGGCGTGGGGTGTCCGAAGGTGTCGGTGTTGGCGCGGTCGAGAACTTCCATGACCTTCAGGTTCAGTTCGCCAACCTTGAGCGCGTAGCCAAGGAGGTCTTCGAGAGAAGGCGACGGCTTGGTGAGGAAGTCGAGAACTTCGTGGATGGTGGCGTAGATCGCGGTTTCGCGGCCACCGAGTTGGCGGGCGTGCTCGGCGTACGCGGCAACACCCTTCACCCCGTAAAGAATCATTTCCTGCAGGTTGGCGACTTCTTCGCCGTTGGCGAGCTGGGCAGCAGGAATGTCGTGGAGTTTGCCCTGTTCAATCAAGGCATCGAGGCCAGTGGCGGGAACGAACTTGCTTGCTCCATTGAACTGCTCGGGAGCGGTGCCCTGGGCGGCGGCTGCGGAGAGATAGATTTGGCGTGCACGGTCGCGGACCTTCGCGGTTTCGGCAATGATGGCGGCCACGCGGACGGGATCAAAGTTGACGTTGGTCAGCGTGCCGAAAAGAGCCTCAACAACGAATTCGTCAACCTCGGCATCGTGCACGCCGAGTTTGGCGGCGCGATGGGCATACATGGAAACACCCTTAAGGGCGTGGACAAGCAGGTCCTGCAGGGCGGCTGTGTTGTCGTCTTTACCGCAAACGCCAATCTGCGAGCATCCCTGGCCTTTTGCGGTTTGTTCACATTGATAACAGAACATTAGGTATGAGCTCCTTCGAACTGAGTACACAAAGGAGCTTACGGGCAGAGCGAAAAAGCGACAGCGACTAAAGTCACTAGGCTAAGCTTTGTTGTGGGTATGTGATATTGGCTCAGTTCCACGGAATTGCGAACCAATGTGCTGGCCGCGATTCTGGAGGTGGGTTGCAGAGTGGCAGAATTCGATTTAACCTCATACATCCTGCGAAATAACACTGCCGGGCTATGTGCCGGAGCTAGTGGGGCGCTGCTGCGGCTGCGTGAATGTCTCCCCATCGGATAAGTGCCATGTATGCAACAGATGATTTAAGAATCAAATGGACGAAGGTAGTCCTGCCTCCCGCATTCCTTGAAGAAGAAATGCCGATGACGGAGGAGGCGTCCAAAACTATATACAAGACGCGCCACGCGATTTGCGACGTGCTCAAGGGGCAAGACAAGCGGCTGATCGTGGTCGTGGGGCCGTGCTCGATTCATGATCCAAAGGCTGCGCGCGAGTACGCTGCGAAGCTTAAGCGCGTGATGGACGAGGTTTCAAACGAACTGATTGTCGTGATGCGCGTGTATTTCGAAAAGCCGCGAACGATAATCGGGTGGAAGGGACTGATCAACGATCCGTACCTTGACCAGAGCTACAAGATCAATGATGGGCTGAGGATTGCGCGCAGGCTGCTGCTCGATCTGGCAGAAATGGGCGTTCCGGCCGGAACCGAGTTTCTGGACATGATTTCACCACAGTATGTGGCGGGGCTGGTGAGTTGGGGCGCGATTGGCGCACGCACGACGGAGAGCCAGATTCACCGCCAGCTTGTGTCGGGACTGTCGTGCCCTGTGGGATTCAAGAACGCGACGTCGGGCGACGTGCAGATTGCGATTGAGGCAATGCTCTCGGCGGCGAATCCGCATACCTTTCTTGGACACTCGAAGTATGGGCAATCGGCAATCTTTGTGACCAATGGAAATCCTGACACGCACGTCATCTTGCGCGGTGGCCGCAAGATGGTGAATTACACATCCGAAGCTGTAGGAGAAGTTTGCGCCAAGCTCGACAGTTGCAAGCAAAAACCTCAGGTGATGATCGATTGCAGCCATGCGAACAGCCAAAAGGACCATACGCGTCAGCCTCTGGTATGTCGCGACGTTGCCAAGCAGGTTGCGAACGGCGAAGAACGCATCATCGGGCTGATGATTGAAAGCAGTCTGGTGGCGGGGTCGCAATCGCTGGTGAACGGCAAAGCATTGACCTACGGCCAGAGCATCACAGACGCGTGCATTGGCTGGGATGATACCGAAGCGCTGTTGCGAGAATTGGCAGCCGCGGTAAAGGTCGGCAGAAAGTAGAAGAAGGATTCGAAAGCAAAGAGGGCGGCCTGTTGAAGGGCCGCCCTCTTCTTTGCTGCGAATATGGCTCCGAGGATTGGTGTGACCATGGGCGTTTTGCTCTCCCACCTTAGCCGCGCAAAAGACGCGCGTCGAAGGTGGGGCACCCGCGGGCACTGCAATCCCAAAACAGTTTTAGTTTGTCACGCCGCTCGCTTTCTTTTTCGCGTCCTTATGGGTTGGAGCTCCCGCAGCAGGAGCCGGGGCCGGTTCGTACTTGGCTTCGACGGCGAGAGGTTTGCGCGGGAGCGGCTCATCGCGCATGGCAGTGTTGTAGAGGAACGACGCCATGATGATGGACGCCTGGATGAGATCTTCACGCTGGGCGCGATCGTACACATCCATGTTGGAGTGATGCGTGCGCGTTTCGTACTCGACGGAATCCTGGATGAATTGGAATCCGGGAATGCCGATGGCATCGAACGAAATGTGGTCAGTGGAACCGGTGTTGCGCATGGTCACCGAGGTGAATCCGAGGTCGCGGAACGGTTCGCCCCACTGCTCGAAGATGGGCATAACAGCAGCGTTTTCCTGTGCGTAGATGCCGCGAAGCTTTCCGGTGCCATTGTCGAGATTGAAGTAGGCTGAGACCTTCTCCTGTCCGTGCTTCAATACGACGGGAAGCGGAGTCTGTCGCAGGTAGGACGGGGTCTCGTCCTTAGGCTCCTCCGGATAGCCGTAGTGCTCCTTCACGTATGCGCGCGAACCGAGCAAGCCCTCTTCTTCTGCAGCCCAGAGTGCAATGCGGATAGTACGACGCGGCTTGACGTTCATCGCCTTCAGGATGCGAACGGCTTCCATCGCTACGGCGACGCCTGTTGCGTTGTCGGTTGCGCCGGTTCCGGCATGCCACGAGTCGAGGTGCCCGCCGACGAGGACCAGTTCATCTTTCTTGTCGCTGCCGGGAATCTCGGCAATAGTGTTGAACACCTCTCCATTGTCAGGCGACTCGAAATGCGACTTCACATTGAGTTCGACTGCCACCGGAAGCTTGCGGTCCAGCAGGCGCGACATGCGATTGAACTGCTCGGCTGCAATCACGATCTGAAGCACTCCATCAGGCGAGCCGGGCTTATAGTTCTGCGTGCCTTGCACAAAGAGGAGTCCTTCATCGCCGCGGCTGCCTTCGATAGAAGCTGCGACCTTTTCTTCCTGAAGGAACTTGTCAATTGCCAAGCTGAGGCGCCGGCGCTGCATCAGATCTTCGCGGGTCCACACGCGGCCAGTTGAATCTTTGTACGGAGTGCCGGGCATCTGAAATTCGGAGAGATCGCGAAGCTTGGCTTCGTCGTAGCGATGGAGCGCCGGTTCGGATTCAGGCTTGAGGTCGCGAGGCTCACCAAGCAGGACGATCTTTCCCGCTAGCTGACCGCGATACTTCTCAAGGTCCTCCATGGACTTGATCTTTACCGGAACGACTTCGCCCTGAATTGCTCCATTCGTCGAAGGTGTCCACGCCTTGGGATAGCCAATGAGAATCGCCGTATCCGGAGAGGTCATGCGGATCGACATTGAATCCAGCGCCCAACCGCGTCCGAAGGTGAAGCCTTCAAGATGCGCGTTGGAAAGTCCCCAATCGGTAAGCTGCTTTTCGGTCCAGAGGTTTGCGTTCTTCAGGTTCTGGGACCCGGCGAGGCGCGGCCCGATGCGGTCAGTAAGCTCGGAGAGAGTTTGCATCACATTGCTGTGCTGGATCGCTTCCTGTCGGATGCGCGTGACTACCTGAAGATCAACAGCATCGTGCATGGAAGCTGTAGCCGCATATACAGGTGCGATGCTGGAGGCAACGACAAGACCAGAACAGATGGCGAGCTGGATTCGCCGCATATGGCGAAGATGAATCATCAATCAGTCCTCGAACGGCGGGAGGATTCTCGCGTGAGAGATACACGAGTTTTGCCGGATTGCGAAATCTTAGCACTTGTAAGTAGCGGCGTGAGAACACTGCCACGTCAGGACTGTAACGAAGAGTAAAGCCTACAGACTCGTGTTGTCCGATTTGGGACCGCAGTTCATTTTGAACCCGGCAGAGGAGTTCTGCTTCCAAATGCGGAATGAAACACGTGCGGTCCACGCGGTTTTTGCAAAGAATACATACGCGACATTGAACCAATGCAGTATGTGCGCCTTTTCAGGAGATGAGAACATGCAAAAAGAAGCGAGCGCAGTAGAGGCAAAAGCCACGAGCGCAGCCGGAAGCAAATCACCCACTAAAACAATTCTGCTGGTGGAAGACGAAAAGACGATCCGCGGAATCATAGGCGAGGTGCTCGAACGCGCAGGATACCGCGTGCTGGCCTGTGACGGAGCAGAAGAAGGAATCGAGATGTGCCACGACTATCATGGCCAAATCGATCTGTTGCTCACCGACGTAGTGATGCCCGGAATGAACGGTCGCCAGATGGCAGATGAAATCTTGAAGAAACTTCCGCAGCTTCGCGTCGTATTTATGTCGGGCTACACGGAAAATGCGCTACTGCACGATGATCAGGCAGGATCGCAATTTGGATACCTGCAAAAGCCTTTCAGGATTGAAACACTCACCCGCACGTTGGCACAGGTGTTCGCTCACTGACTACACACGAAATAGCGCCGAGATCAAGTTCCTGACCTCTTTGACGTAGCTCTCGACGTCATTGGTGAATCCAGCTACATCAACGGCCCGCAAATCCGGGCGTGCATGGGAAAGGATCTTCCAGGCGTATTCGTCCTCAAGCGTGACCTGGAGACTTTCTTCGTAGCCGTATCCGAGGCCGGAGGTGCGGCAGATGAAGTCGGCGATATTCACGATCGCGACAAGCGCGGGATCAACCGTAGCACGGTCTACCGCATGATGGCACCGGATGACCTCGGGCAGAAAGTCGAAGAGCCGCCAGTGCGTGGAAAGCATTTCACCTGTGACTTCGTGGGAGACGCCCATCTGTTCCAGTTCGACATCGCACAAGGGGCGGCGTGATTCGGCCGCAACCTGGAAGGCGTTGGCGAATTCACGTGGAATGAGGAGCATGTCCACCATGATGCCGAGATCGTGCAGCAATCCAGCAAGGTAGGCGCGCTCGGGATCGGCGTACTGCAATTTGCGGGCTAGGCTGCGGGAAATGAGTGCGCAGGCGAGCGAGTGCTCCCAAAAGCACGCGACATCGAGACCACTCTGCCGGGGGGATATTTGCATAAGACAGCAGGAGGTCACGATGTCGCGCAGTCGAGTCATGCCCAGTGCGAGCGCTGCTTCACGCAAGCTCGATACGCGTCCACACAGGCCGAATAAGGGGGAGTTGGCCGTGTGTATTACCTGCGTAGCGAGCGCACTGTCATGAGAAACAAGCTGGACGATTTTCTGCAGATCAGCCTCGGTAGCACATCCATCGAGCTGACTGAGAAGAGGAAACAGAATCGCCGGAATGGGCGGCAGCTCACTCAGCCCCGCAATACGGCATTCGACATCCGCTTGTGACAACATGAGCGCTAAGTTTTCCGTATCCGTTATCGTCTGGTTCATTTATCGGCAGACCGGCGATAGATCTTTAATGCTAATTGTGAGGTGGGTTGAGTTCGTGAGGCGCAACGATCACGATATCGACCCGGCGGTTTAAGCGGCGTCCGTCCTCGGTGGCGTTGTCGGCTACGGGATGATACTCCGCATAGCCTGCGGCTGAAAGGCGCTCCGGACTGATCCCCTCGCGCATGAGCAACAGGCGGGTGATTTCGGTGGCTCGCGCCGTAGAGAGCTCCCAGTTGGATTGGAACTGGAGAGTGTGAATCGGCACGTTGTCCGTGTGCCCCTCGACACGAAGATTGCTCCCAATGGAAGCCAGCACATGGCCAATGCGATCGAAAGCAGCAACCGAACTGGCCCTCATGGTGGCCGATCCGCTATCGAAGAATCCAACTTCGCGCAGGCTGAGCACGAGACCTTCGGGAGTTTCACGCAATGAGATGTTGTGGCGCTTAAGCTCTTCGGCTAGCTCTGCTTCGAGCTTGCGGCGGATCGCTTCCGCCGTGTCCTGTGCACGGGCGGGATGCGTGGCCTGAATGGTAGTCGTGCCGGGAACGAGAATCACAGGAGTACCCGAACCGGAGCCGACTCCGAGCTGCTGGAAGCCTTCGGAGATTGCCTGGGAGAGCTTGGCGAGCTTGGCTTTGTCCACCTGCGCAGTTGAGTAGAGCACAACGAAAAACGCAAAAAGCAGCGTGACAAAGTCCGCGTAGGACACCATCCAGCGCTCGCTGTTGCCATGATTCTTCGGGCGACGACTCATCGCACGCCTGCCATATCTGTTTGCGGTTTGGATTCAACTTTCGCATTGACCTTTTCGGTTGCGTGCTGCAGGAAGCCGTTGAGCTTTGCTTCGAGCATGCGCGGGTTGATGCCTTCGAGGATCGAGACCACGCCTTCAAGCGTCAGCTCACGGACGATCTGACGAGTGCGCAGTCGATGGCGCAGCTTTCCAGCGATGGGCAGCGCAATGAGGTTGGCGAATCCAACACCGTAGATCGTCGCGACAAAGGCTACGGCGATGCCGCGTCCGACTTCCTCTATTTTGTCGAGATGCTGCATTACCTGGATCAGTCCAAGCACCGCGCCGATGATCCCGATGGTTGGCGCGAAGCCTCCGGCGGCTTCGTACACGCGCGACAACTCATCTTCGGCCTCGGCGCTGGCATCGAGTTCGAGTTGCATGATGGCCCGCAGTTCGCTCGACTCGGTTCCGTCAACGGCCAGCATGAGCGCACGGCTCATGAATGGATCGGCAATGTTCGGAAGTTCGGAGTCGAGAGAGATGATGCCATCGCGTCTTGCTTTCTGCGCGAGCTTAGACAGGCGGTGTATCTCGTCACGCGCCCGGGATCGTGGCTCGAAGATGATGGTGGCGAGATTGCGGAAGGCTGCAAAAACCGTGCCCAGCGGAAACTGCAACAGAACCGCGCCGATTGTGCCTCCGCCAACGATCAGCGCGGCAGTCGGCTGGAAGATCTGGCTGAGCTTGCCGCCTTCAAGCAGAAGCCCGGCAGTGATTCCCCCAAAGCTGACGACAATTCCGGCGACCGTTCCCTTGTCCACGGACTACTCCTCGCGTGACGCACGCGGCTCGGACACCACGGCGCCAACGGTGGCATCCTGCTTCAGGAGAGTGCGGCGGTAAGCGACAAATCTCTGCATGACCTCTGCGGACGCTTCGCGAACTACCATCTTGTCTCCCGTGATGAGAGTGATGACGGTGTCGGGACTCTGCTCGACGGACTTTATCAGTTCTGCATTTATGAGGATGGGATGACCATTCAGCCGCGTGAGTTCGATCATCGATATCGACCGCCTTCTTTGAACTCATCGGCGGGAGCGGGGAGAACTTGAGCGGTGGAGTAGATGAATGCAGGCCAGTGCATACCTCACATATGCGAACTGCAGCGTGGGCCACCTGAGTAAATCAGATTTGAGCTGGACTAGATGAGATATTTGAGCAAATCAGATGGAGTTCTTGTTAGCTGAGGAATTCCGACAGCATAAAACAAGGGACGAGGATGCACCTCGCCCCTTGCATGCGATCTTCTTGCCAGATTGCGTGAGTGCGCGAACTACTTGGTGCGCTCGACTTCCTTCAAGCGGGCAGCCTTGCCACGCAGCGCGCGCAGGTAGTACAGCTTGGCGCGACGTACCTTGGCGGAGCGGACCACTTCCAGCTTTTCGATAATGCGGCTGCCGAGCGGGAAAATGCGCTCGACGCCCTGTCCGAAGCTCATCTTGCGGACGGTGAAGCTCGCCTGCTGGCCGTTGGCCTTCTTGATAACGATGCCTTCGAAGATCTGGACGCGTTCCTTATCGCCTTCCTTGATCTTGACGTGAACGCGGACGGTGTCGCCCACCGCGAAATTCGGCAGGTCGGTGCGCTGCACTTTCGCAAGCATCCGGGTAATGATGGGAGATGACGACATTTCGATTTCCTCTTCTCTTCTCGGGTGCCGGGGCAGCAGCCACGGACGATCCCGTAATCTTTCTCGAAACTTGTTTGGCCTCGCGCTACAACCCGCGAAGCTTTAATTCGCTACGCTTCAATTCCTGAACCAAGGCCTTATCTTCCGGACTAAGCGCCACTTTGTCCAAAAGATCGGGGCGATTCCTCAGCGTCTTTTCCAGTGCCTGGCGACGCCGCCAACGCCGGATCTCTTCATGGTTCCCGTTCATCAGCACATCCGGAACCGGTATCCCGCGAAACTCTGCGGGGCGCGTGTAATGCGGATAATCGAGCAACCCACCGGTATGCACCGTGGAATCCGGCTCGAGACGTCCGCGGTCGTCGAACTTTGGCTCGGCCACCACCTCACTGAAGCTTTCGGTCTTGCAGGAAGCTTCGTTGCCCAACGCTCCGGGCAGCAGGCGGGTGATGCAGTCGAGAATGAGCGCGGCACCTAGCTCGCCGCCACTCAGCACAAAGTCACCTACCGAAACCTCGCGGTCAGCGAGATGTTCGGTCACGCGTTCATCCACTCCTTCGTAGCGGCCACACAGGAACGTGATGCGATCAAGTTGCGACAGTTCCTGCGCCATGGCTTGGGTAAACAGCTTACCCGAGGCCGACAGCATGATGACCGATTCCCGAGCCGTGCCGTTGATGCGGTCTTCCCTTGGCGCGACGCCAAGAGATTCAACGCAGTCAAACAGCGGATCGGGTTTCAGCAGCATCCCTTCGCCGCCGCCAAATGGACGATCGTCCACCGTGCGATGACGGTCATGGGTAAATGCCCGAAGGTCGTGGAGTCCGATTTCAATGAGCCCGGCGTTGCGCGCTCGGCGCACAATGCCGTAATCCAAGGGACCACGGAAGAAGTCCGGAAAGATGGTGACGAACTCGAACCGCACTTCCTGGCCTCTGTCCTATCGTGATCGCTTCGCCGGTGGTTGCTGCCGATCCTTTGCGCCCGCACTGAGCGGAGCATCCAGATCCAGCATGCCGTCCGGCAATTGCATTTCGATCCGCTTCGCCTTCAAGTCGAGCTGTTTCGTAAAGCTCTCGACGAAGGGGATCATGAACTCTTTACCGCCCTCGTTTTTCACGATGAGCAGAGGGGCCGTCCCAGCCCCAAAATTTACATCTACAACGGTTCCGATCGCGCCGTCCGGCCGGGTTACTTCCACTACCTGGCAGCCCAGCAGTTCGCTCACGTAAACCGCGCCTTCTTCCAACTCGGCGCGTTCGGTGGCAGGAATCTGGATTTCCGATCGCAGCAGCGTTTCCGCTTCCTCAATGGAATCCACACCGGCGAACTTAAGAACCATTCCGCCCTTGTGGGGCCAGAAGTCCTCGAGATGCAGTTCGCG
This sequence comes from Koromonas humicola, assembly GCF_059726255.1. Lineage (NCBI taxonomy): Bacteria > Pseudomonadati > Acidobacteriota > Terriglobia > Terriglobales > Koromonadaceae > Koromonas > Koromonas humicola. Next base: position 424,710 of record NZ_AP040873.1, on the reverse strand, counting down.
TCGCTGATCCTTCTCTGCGAACCAAGCGTAGAGCGTGCGCCGCTGCTCAAACTTTTCGGGGAAGTCGGTGTACAGCTCAGTCAGGACTTCACCTACGCGGCCTTGCACTCGAATAACGCGCGCAATGGTGACAAATGCGGCGTCCGATTGCAGCGCCATGCTACTCGAGGATGTCGAGCGAACAGCGCTGACCGTTCTTTTCCGCCGCAGCGGAAAGGATGGTGCGCAGCGCACGTGCGGTTCGGCCGGAACGGCCAATCACACGTCCCAAGTCGTCTTCGGCAACTTCCAGCTCCAGCTTTACGTACTCGCTGTCGCCGGAGGCGTCGACCGAAACTTCCTCGGGAGCATCCACAAGAGCCTTGGCCAGCTCTTTGGCCAGTTCAGGCAGATTGGCGGACATGATCGTCGGCTCCTGTTACGCTACCGGCTCAGCCGGAGCCGGGGTTGCGGGCGCATTCTTATAAAGGCGCGCAAGAGTTGGGGAGAACTGGGCACCCTTAGAGAGCCAGTACTCGACGCGATCCCTCTTCAATTCGACCGTTGCAGGGGTTGTGCGCGGATTGTAGAGACCAACAACTTCAATCGAACGACCATCGCGCGCGCGGTCCTTTTCGATGACGACGATACGATAAACAGGCTGCTTACGCGCGCCACGGCGCGAAAGACGGATCATTAACACAGGCTTATTTCCTCTCTTCGCTTAACTCCAGCGCTCGACATCCCCGGCGAGCTTTGCTCCCGAGGACCGGAAATCGCGACCGGACAGGCCGGTTTTGATTCGAACGCTGTGACCCGCTGCTCCTTTTCAGGACGCAATCGGCAGATTGACATCCGCCACGGGCTCTACCACAAAGGAATGACCAGACACACGTCAGGCATACACTTGCAGCAAGCATCTATTATCGCGGAACTTGGCGGTGGTGGCAAGCCGCGCAGTAATCACCGCCCAGAGGGCTCAACTAGACAAGCTGTTTTTCGACAACGCCCTGCTCTGAGCCGCACCATTTGCACTTGCTGGCCGCGATGGCAATGGATTCCATGCAGGCCGGGCAAGTCTTGGTCGTGGGGTCGGGACCAGCCTGACCACGGGCCTGACGGGCTTTCCAGGCATTCATCGGGACCACCATGGTGAAGTACACGGCGCTGCCGATGAGCAGGAATGAGATGAACGCATTGAGAAACAGGCCATACTGAATCTTGCTGCCATTGATGGTGATGGCGAGGGCGGAAAAGTCGGGCTTGCCCACGATGGCAGCGATGAACGGCGTAAGAATGTTGGCGACGAAGGATGTGACTACTGCTCCAAAGGCGGCACCGATGACCACGGCTACGGCAAGGTCGATGACGTTGCCGCGAAGCATGAACTCGCGAAATCCCTTGAACATATAGACCTCCTGTCGAACGCGGAAACGGAGGCGTCCAGTGTCACTCATTGTAGATGCAGAAAAGCTGGTCAAGCTGATGTGTAAAGCCGATTTTCGTACCTAGCCCACGGGCGGAATCTCTCCTGCCGAGGAGCCAATCTGAGACTGTGAGAACGCCGCCCTGCGCGTAATCAGGAAGTACAAAGGCACAGCTATGCCGATGAGGCCAATGGCGACGCCTTGCCGCATGCCCCAGGATGCCATTGTGAAATCCGTGCTCGGCATCTTCCACGGGTAGCTGTGCATAAGCCGCTGCATGCGCTCTGTCTGACCCGGCACTAAGAAGTTGGCCAATGCGTTCAAGGCTCCGAAGACAAGCATCGCGATAGACCCCAGGCGCGCCCACTCCTCAAGTTTCAGCAGTCCCCATCCCAAGACGATATAGGCTACGCCCCAGGCAAATGCGACCAGTCTTGCGCTCCAACCAGTAAGTACCCAGATTCCAAGCAAAGTTGGAAAGGAGATGAACGCAACAGCGATGCACATGGTGGCTCCGGTAGAAATCCAAAGCCATGCCAGCACGCTCATGCTGATTGGGCGAGTGGAGACAGGCGGCTCACCGGGCTCGGCAAAGAGTTCCTTGATGCGCGGGCGAGTGAATAACCATGCCCACCAGGCGCACAACAGAGCAATAGCCACGAAGAAACCGGCCACTCCAATCTTGACCGCGTGCATGATGTTTTCAGGTGCACCGCTTACGTTCGGCATTACCGCGATGAACAGTGCCGACATCGCGCAGATGCACATGGTGATCCACGAAAAGATGATCGTGCTCCACCGCGCCCAGTTTTGCCGCATGCAGACGCAAATGCCTGTTGCGATGCCCAACGCTCCCATCAGAGCGTAGAAACCGGCGATGCACAGGAAGAATCCCATGCCAAATCCGGATTGATTCAAGGCTGGATTTGAGGGCGTATTCATTCCTCGATTCATAAACGCATACGCCATGAACACGCTCATTAGAAGCGTCAGTACTCCGCCGATGCACTCCAGCACGCCTGCGAAATAGACCGAAAACGGAGTTTTCATAAGGTGCCGGAAAGTATAGCTGAGTAGCTGGAGCGCAGGGCAGTGATTTATTCGCGAGCCTCATTCAGCGCACGGTCTTCGCCACGCGCAGTTCCGCATCGAGCAGAGCGCGTTTGCGATCGACGCCCCAGCGATAGCCGCCCAATCCTCCGCCGCCGCGAATGACGCGATGGCATGGGATGGCGAGTGCGATGTGGTTGGCTCCGCAGGCGTTGGCAACCGCGCGAGTCGCTTTGGGCTCTCCGATGGACTTGGCGACCTCTGCGTAGGATTGGACGCTTCCGGCGGGAATCGTTTGCAGGTAGCGCCAGACCTTCATCTGGAACGCAGTGCCGTGCAGAACCAGCGGAGTTTTCGCCAGCGCGCGCTCACCTTCGAGGTAGGACGCAAGTGACTGCATCCAAGCCGAGAATTCCGCCGAATGAGGTTGTGCCATGGGCGCGAGGTTGGCGGCGGGATACTCCTGCCGCAAGGATTCCAGCAACTCGTTTTCAGAGTCGCCAAATTCGAGGAAGCACAGGCCGCGATCCGTTGCGCCGATCATCACCAATCCCAACGGGGTGTTGGCTGTGACGTAGGAGATTTCAACCTGCTCGCCACCGCGACGGTACTGGCGCGGAGTCATTCCGAGATTGGTGTTGATGCCGCCATACACGCGACTACTCGTGCCGAATCCGGCGTCGAAGATGGCTTCGGTTACGGATTCGCCTTCGCGCAGACTTTCCTTGAGTGCCTGCATACGAATAGCCTCCGCATACTGCCGAGGGCTGACGCCTACGACGGATTTGAACGTGCGTTGGAAGTGAAACGGACTCAAGTCGAAGCGCCTGGCGAGCGACTCCAGTTTCAAGGCGCTGCGGTCCTCGACGTGATCGCGAATGTACACGCAGATCTGCTGAAATTGCTGGCGCAGTGATTCGTCCGACTTGGCGGCTTCGAGTGGCTTGCATCGCAGACAGGGCCGAAGTCCGTCGGCCTGTGCCTCTGCTGCCGTCGCATAGAACCGAACATTCCTTCGGAGCGGCGTGCGGGATTTGCAACCCGGCCGGCAGAAGACTCCCGTGGTGAGCACGCCAACGAAGAACTGGCCATCGAAAGACGCGTCGCACTCCTTCACTGCCTGCCAGAGTCTTTCTTCATTCATTACGCTTGTCATAACGCTACGTTACGCATGGCCGCGAGGTGGTGCCATCCGTTTCTTGCGCTGCAATTCGATTGTGCTTAGGATGCACGTGATCTGGCAGAGGAGATATGGATGAACGCGTTCCAAGATCAGGATGTCACGCCGACAACCAGGACCTGAGCCAACCTCAAGGTCTAGACTTTTGGAGTCATACAACGTGAAACAGATAGAGCGGGTGCCCCGTCCAAGCTCTGATTGGGCGGGGTAGTTGCTGTTCTTTTGATTCTCATTATTCATCTGCTCGCTTCGCGGACCTCTGGTGGAAATTCTCTTCGAGGAGAATTGTCAGCTTCCCGGAAGGGCGGAAGCGTTGGGTCCGTGGTGCATGCACGGAGGTACTGGAGTTTGGTAACCCGCTTATTCTTGACCCAGTACCGTGGGAAGCCCCGGCTCAAACGCTGCTTGCCATTCCACATCCGTTCGATGCCATGCATCTGGTCTTTCCAGAAATGTCGTTCATGGTTCACACTCTCCTGATCTTCATTTAGCCACCACTCGAATCCGTGGAACATTCCGTCTCTAAGGTAGCGGGCTTCGGACAGATAGATGGACCCAGTTCCCCGATTTGTCTTGCAACGCCAAAGGTCAAGACCTGTACCGCTTTTCATCTTGTATGTGCCGATTAGTTTGCCGTCGTTTGACCATTGCTTAGCTGTGCCGTGAGCGAGTCCGTTCGAGTAGGGCTCAGAAAATTCAAGGTAACCCTCATCAAAACAGTACATGGTGCCGTGCGTTCTTCCGTTCTTCAGCGGGCGCTCAGATTGGAGTTCACCACTCTCGTAGAAGTACCGCACGCCGACTACGTTTCCATCGACTCTGTATTCTGCTTTGTACTTCTGAGGGCCAGAAATATACGTGGCCAAGATGTGCTCCTTAGCCGTCTTCGGAATGGAGGAGCGATAGTTCTTCATGGTTCCGCATTTTACTTCTTGATATCGGCGCTGCTTTCTTTGTTCGACCACAAAGATGCTCGCGGTTGGCGGTATTTCCAAACTGGAAATGGCGAAGGATGCCGGGGCTCACCTGCAAATAGACGTTGCTGCGCAAAAGAATGCCCCGGCTTTCGAGGCCGGGGCATTCAGGCGAATAGTTCTCTGTTTCTATTCTGCTCCAGTAACCGGTGCCGGAAGGGTTGTGACCTTAGGTTTGATGATGTCGCTCAACAGGTCGGGTTTTGCGTTGTCGCGCACCAAGTGCGGAAAGCGCGGGCCATCGAAATACGGGATCGAGAACGTGCGATAGTACTCGGTGTTTTCGACCAGCAGTTGAATTGGCTGCTTCGATTTCTGCGCCTCGCGTAACGCGGCCATCAGAAGTTCGGGCGAGTACTTGCGGCCATTGACGGCGATGAGTTTCATGCCGGGGCCGATGCCTGCCTTAGCGGAAACGCCATCTTCGATTGCGTCGGTGATGGTTCCCTCCTTCGTCAGCGTTAGGCCAAGCGAAGCCGTCAGATCGGTGCCGCGTGCCTGCTGTTCGCGCAGCTTCAGCATCGTATTCGGCTGATCGGTGTAAACCAGCATCCAGCCCGAGTTGGTGATGCCTCCCAGCGGTGCGCGCTCGGCAACCTTGATAATGCGGTCGGTGAGGAATCCGCGCCAGTCGTAGGGCTGTACCTGGTTCAAGGTGTTCACTACATCGTCGAAGTTGTAGGTCTTCACCTGCGGAGGCGTGTTCTGGCCGCCGTGGAACAGGTGAGCGAAATCGTCCATCGACTTCTGCCCATTGCTCTTCTGGCGAATGATGCTGTCGGCCTCTAGCCAGATGAGTGCGCCTTCGTCGTAGTAGTCCACGCTGCGACGATAGTTACTGAAGCTTTCCGAAGCGCCGTAGAGAATCTGTGCAGCCGTGGCGGTGTCCTCGAGTGGACGCCAGTTGCGGCCCGGACGATGCGAGTAGGTCATGGCAATCAGCGCCATTTGCTCGCGCCACTGCTCGGGGGTTTGAAGGCCGCTGCGCCCGGTGAGCACGTAGCCGAAGTATTCGGTCAGTCCTTCATATACCCAGAGCAGGTTGCCCTTCATCGGTTCTTCATAGTCGGGTGTGGCCAATCCGGCAGGACGGCGGTACTTGCCATTCCATGAATGGGTGTATTCATGTGGCAGCAGCGATGCATTCAGTGTCCACTGCGCCGGATCGGTCAGATAGCCTTCGCCGACTCGGCTATCGTTCGACTCATGGTGCTCCAGTCCGAAATGCGCGGCATGGTCGCTGAGTGTGAGCAGGAAGTGGTAGTCACGATAGTGACGCGCACCATAGAGAGCTCCGGCCTCAGCGACCAGATTGTCGAACGCCTTGGTCTGCTGCGCAGACATCTCGAGCGCAGCGGCGGAATCGGCGGCAATATCCATCTCGTGCTCGGGCGTTTTGCCGCTCTGCAACGGAACCTTCTTCAAGAACTGTCCGGTGATCACGGGCGAATCCACCAGCGTGGTCAGTGATGCTTCGGCAAACTGCACTGAGCCATCGGCAGCCGAAGCCTGCGGCAGAGCTGTTCCCCACTGCCAATTTGGCGGGAGCTTCAGAGAAGCCTTTACGCCAACATCATCAGAGCCGCGGCCCTTGGGATAGAGCGCAAACCAGTTCCAGGAGATTACGGCCAGCTTTTCGGTGGCTGAAGAGCCAGCGCTGAAGCCTCCCGGCATTTCGACCGGACTGAGGTAGTCCAGGGTCGCGTCGATCGAGGTCACTCCTGCGGGAACCTCGACGTGGTAGGCATACATTTCGACCGGATCGCGATACCAGCGGAGGTTCTGGCCGTTGGCGCGGAAGTAGATGCCTGCCGTATCGACGATCGGGCCAGTCGGTCCGTGTTCGCCGGGAATCCACTTGGGATAAAGCAGGACAAAATCGCCGGGTGTGGCAGGAATCGTCATGCGCGCATGGAAGATCTTGCGCGGCGCTTCGGTCGCATCGACCGAGATGGTCTCATGCACCGCGAATCCTGAGGTTTTGATCGAACTGCTCTGAGCGGGACCGCTCTGGGCAATGATGGAGCCAATTCCGAGAGACAAGAACAGCCATACACCGCACAACGTTCGCACTTGCAACTCCTGAAACAAGGGGTTTTGAGGGCGGCATTACCGCGCCGGGGAAGCCGGGCCACGAAACGCAAATGCGGGTCGCGTGCTCGGGTGAGTTTCTGAGTGTAACAGATGCTGAAATGACGAATTAAGGAGAGTCTCTCCGCGCTTTGCTATTATTCCCCTGTGCGGCACATCTCAAAAAGTGGGCGATTCGTCACCTTTGAAGGTCTGGACGGATGCGGCAAGAGCACGCATCTGGAAAGGCTTGCGGAGGTCTTGCGCGGCGAAGGGTTGGAAGTCATAACGACGCGCGAGCCCGGCGGCACCGAAATCGGCGAGCGGATTCGCGGCATTCTGGTGGATTCGCGGACGCACGGACTGGCGCCTCTGGCCGAGGTTGCGCTGATGTTCGCCTCGCGAGCCCAGCAGATTTCGGAGGTCATTCTTCCGGCGCTGAATCGCGGAGCATGGGTGCTGTGCGACCGCTTCACGGATTCGTCTGAGGCCTACCAGGGGGCGGGGAGGCAGCTTGGAGCTGACGCGATTCTGACCATGCATCGCGTCATTTGCCTGGGACTTCAGCCCGACCTCACGCTGCTGCTCGATAATGATGTGGGCGCCAGTTTGGCGCGGGCACGGCGGCGGAATCTGGCGGCCGAGGGCAATGGCGACGAAAACCGGTTTGAGCAGGAGAACCGGGCGTTCTACGAGCGCGTGCATCAGCAGTTCTTGACCATCGCCCGGAGAGAACCCGAGCGGGTCGTGCTCATCGACGCGCGGCGTCCGCTGGAGCCAGTTCACAAGCAACTTGTGGCCGTGGTGCGCGAGCGGTTGATGGCAAAGCAGGTGTAATGGGATTCGAACAGTTTCACGGAAATGCCGCTACGGTGACCCGACTGCGCGAAATGATCGCGCGCGATCACCTGCCCCACGCAATCATCCTTACAGGGCCAAAGGGCTCCGGGAAGTTCACGCTGGCGCAGATGGTAGCAAAGGCCGTGAACTGCCTGAACCGACCAACGGCTCCGGACGGACTGCCGGATTTCTGCGGAACCTGCCGCAACTGCGAACGGATTGCTCAGGCCGACGCCTTGGAAGAGCGCTGCGCGGAAGCAGTCGAAGCCCGAGAGAATCTTCGTGAGACTGACAAGCGCGAAACGCGCATCTTCGTGCAGACGTTCCCCGAAGTCCTGATCGTTCCGCCCGATCCGCCGCAAATGCTGGTCAAGGTAGACCAGGTGCGGCATGTGATCGGCGAAATGTACTACCGCCCTAGCGAAGGCCGCCAGAAGTTCTACATCTTCTCTGAATCGAACTTCATGAAGGAAGCGGCCAATGCGCTGCTGAAGGTTCTGGAGGAGCCGCCAGAGTTTGCCACCCTCTTCCTGCTGGCCGAGAATTCCAATGCCCTGCTGCCTACAATCCGCTCCCGCTGCATTACCCTGCGTCTTGCCCCTCTCAGCGCCGAAGAGATTTCGCAGGACTTGGCTATGCGCACCGAATGGACGGCGGCGCAGAAGAAACTGGTAGCCCGACTGTGCGGCGGAGCCGTGGGCCGGGCACGCAGTTTTGACCTCAGTGGATATTTGGCGGCGCGAAAAGACGCGCTCGTACTACTGACCACTGCCTTGGGAGACAGCGACCACTCAGCGCTATTTCGCGCCACCGATGGTTACCGCGCCGGTGGCGAGGGCAAAGCGAAAACCGATCTCCTGATCGCTGTAATGTACTCGATCCTCGAAGACCTGTTATTTCTGAAGTCAAATTCGCCAGAGCTAATGCATAACGAAGATATGAAAGGCGAACTCGACCGTATCGCAGGACAGGTGTCGTTTGAGTGGGTCGTCCGCGCCAGCGAGGGTATTGGAGAAGTGCAAAACGGCATGAGACGCAACCTTCTGCGCTCGCTTTCGCTCGACGGATATTCCAGTTCTATCGAGATATAGAATCCCCTCAAGTTTTTCCTATTAGGTGCTTAAGTTCTGGCATCCAAAGAACACCTGAGTTCGTCAGATCGAGTGGATAACAATTATTGTTTTTGGCCCTATGCGTGTGGTAGGGTTTGGAAACGAATCACTGCAATCCCTTTCAGGATATAAGCTCTCGAGGCTAGAGATGTGCGCGCAGAACTGCGTCCAGAAGGAATTGATGGGGTGCTTCGAGCAGCGAGTTATTGCTCCCGCTGTGGGGGAGAGGATTCAAATGAGAAACGGACCTGACTCGACCGCCGTGGTTCGAGCACCCGAAGATGCAGAAGGCTTCGGGAATCGCAAACTGATTCGTCCATCGCTAAGCCAGCAGGCACGTGGAAACGAAGCTGGCGCAGACCGCAACAGGCCTGTGCGCCCGCAGGGTGACCGCATCGCGACTGAACGAAACCAGGCGAGTTCGACGAAGAAGACGCCACCAGCAGAACAGACGCACGCCGAGAACTTTTATTACCAGAAGCAAATGCAGAGCCGGACGCCGATGGTAGTGGTCACTCGCGACGGCGAAGAACTGCACGGAATTATTGAGTGGTACGACAAGAGTTGCATCAAGCTGAACCGCTCAGGTGGGCAGTCCAACTTGTTAGTCTATAAAACCAGCATTCGGTACTTATACAAAGAAGGCGAAGTCACCAAATAGATCGGCTATCATCAATGACTGGAAAGCCCGCCTCGCGCGGGCTTTTCTATTTGGCAGCCTTGCGCAGGCGGTCGCGAATCGCGAGTCCGATTCCGCTAGCCGCAGGCAACGGACACAGAATCACATCGACTCCGCGCTGATCCAGGGCGCGCATTTGCATGTAAAGATCGCGGGCCATCGACTCGGGATCGTCCCAATTGCCCCAAGCGAGAATGACCTCGGCGTGGGCAGGGGCACTCCAGCCAGAGGGCAGTAGCACGCCGACCTGAGATGTCTGCGACTCGCGCTCGGAGGCCGCATCAAGTTCACGCTGGCTTTCAACAAGAATCACTTTCGCACGCGGTGCGTAGTGTCGTATGCCAAGGCCGGGCGATTCGAGCGACTCAGGTGGAGTTTCATCCGAAATCTTGCGCTCGGCCACGGTGACGTCACCCAGAACGCGACGAATCTGCTCCGGAGTGATGCCGCCGGGGCGATAGATAATTGGCGGCTCTGCCGTAGGGTCGAGCACCGTCGATTCGAGTCCAATGTCGCTTGAACCGGCGTCGAGGATTGCGTCAATGCGACCGTCGAGATCGGCTAAAACATGCTCTGCGGTCGTGGGGCTGGTGTGGCCAAATCGATTTGCGCTCGGGGCTGCGATGGGCACTCCGGAAGCCACAATCAGCGCACGGGCAACTGGATGGGCAGGCATGCGCAGCCCTACTTTTTCGCGTCCAGCCGTGCAGACATCGGGAATCACCTCGGCGCGTCGGAGCAGCATGGTCAGCGGACCGGGCCAGTAGGCTCCTGCCAAGCGCTCGACGCGTTCGGGGAATTCCTGCACAAGGCTGCGAGCCTGCTCGATTGTATACACGTGTACAATCACCGGATCCCAGTGCGGTCGCTGCTTGGCCTCGAATATCTTGGCCACGGCTTCGCGGTCCAGCGCGTTTGCGCCCAAACCATAGACCGTTTCTGTTGGAAACGCGACAAGGCCGCCAGAGCGAATAATCTCGGCGGCCTTGAGCAAAGCTGGGTCGGTAGCAAGTACCGAAGAGGTGAGGCGAAGGCGAAGGGTTTCCATCAGCGCCCTACAGCTTGGGCAGCACGATGCCCGATTGCTTCTGATATTTCCCGGCCTTGTCCTTGTAGCTCACTTCGCAGGCTTCATCGCCCTGGAAGAACAGAATCTGGCACAGACCTTCGTTGGCGTAGATCTTTGCAGGCAGAGGCGTGCTGTTGCTGATCTCAAGAGTGACGAAACCTTCCCACTCCGGCTCGAAAGGCGTGACGTTGACGATGATGCCGCAGCGGGCATAGGTGGATTTGCCAACGCAGATGGTCAGCACGTCACGAGGAATCTTGAAATACTCAACCGAACGCGCCAGGGCGAAAGAGTTGGGCGGAACCATGATACTGTCGGCACGAACGGAGACAAACGAGCGCTCGTCGAACTCTTTTGGATCGACCACGGCGGAGTTCACATTGGTGAAAATCTTGAACTCATCAGCTACGCGAAGATCATAGCCATACGAAGAAAGTCCGTAGCTGATGACGCCCTGCCGCACCTGCTTTTCGCAGAACGGGCTGATCATGTCGTGTTTTTGCGCCATCTCGCGGATCCAACGATCGTTCTTAATTGCCATGTGGTCTCGTATTCCTCGTTTCCCTCGCGGCCTGATAAGCCGGGTGCATCTCAACATATGAGTGCGAACGGGGCAGCATTATCTCTGTAGGGTCATCTTAACATTCAGCATTCGATTGACACATCAACCAACGCTGCAAACCTGAAAGGTATCTCGATGGGGGCAGCTTAACATTCAGCATTCGTGCGGGCGTAGAAGTCGTGATAATATCGCGCCACTGGGCTATCGCGATGCTTTGGGCACGTTGACAAGGCCCGCCGCATTTTCTAGCATCGATTGGTAAGCTCTTGATTTTAAATCCATAGCCGGGAGCCGAGGCTTGATCAAACTGGACATCATCAACGAAGTGGTGAACCGCACGGGGGTCACAAAGACGAAGGCCGAGCGCGCGGTAGAGACCGTTTTCGGAAGCATGAAGAAAGCTCTGGCAGAAGGCGACCGCATTGAGTTGCGCGGCTTCGGCGTTTTCAACGTGCGTCCACGCAAAACCGGCATTGGCCGCAATCCACGCACCGGCGCCGAAGTGAATATCCCTCCGGGAAAGGCCGTGCGCTTCAAGCCCGGCAAGGAACTGCAGTCGATCGACTAACCGAACAGCGACCCTAGATGTCTGAACCCAGTTTTGATTCTTTGCCCGGGGACTCTCTGCCTGCGGACGCCTTGCCCGAGGCCTCCGCGGTGCTTCCCCAAGAACGCGTGCACCGGGTCAAATTCTGGATTCCTTTGCTGTTGCTTCTACTCACCTTTGGCACCACGCTGCTGGTGGGTTCGCGCCTGCAATACAACTTCAATCACAATCTGGACGCCTTCGCCAGCAGCGACGATGAAGTGATCCCGCTGTTCCCCGTGCAATGGATTTGGCAGAGTCCGCGCCAACTGCTGTTGGGGATTCCCTTCTCGCTGGCAATCATGGCGATCCTGCTCTCGCACGAGTTGGGACATTACTTCTATTGCCGCCGCTACCGTGTTCGCGCCACCCTGCCGTACTTCATTCCGGCTCCCACCCTGATCGGTACCATGGGAGCCTTTATCCGGATCGGCGGCTATATCGAATCGCGTGCGGCGCTGTTCGACATCGGCATCGCAGGCCCAATCGCGGGCTTCGTTGTCGCTGTTCCGACAATGTTTGCCGGCATAGCGATGTCGCACCCTATGCCGGGTAATCCTGATCCCGACCTGCAATTTGGGTTTCCGCTGATCTTCCAGATCGGCCACTTTCTGCTGCATCCCGGAACGGTCGCGCTGACACATTATTACCTGCATCCAGTGGCGCTCGCCGCTTGGGCCGGAATGCTCGCAACCGCTCTGAACCTGCTTCCCGGCGGACAACTGGACGGCGGCCATCTTGTGTTTGCCGTTTCGCCCCGCCTGCACCGTTTCCTCTCATGGGGAATGGTGGTAGCTCTTGTAGTCATGGCGTGGTTCTTCTGGGTGGGGTGGATGATCTGGGCGGTCCTGCTCGCCTTGAGCGGACTTCAACAGCCAAGCGTCCCTCGCTGGCCGACAATCGGACGCGGACGCCGAAAGCTGGCGTTGTTCGCACTAGTAATGCTGCTACTCACCTTTACTCCCGCTCCGGTGGCGAACAAATCCTTCCCGCAGGTAGCAAGAGAGATGAAGGGGCGATAATCAGAAATTACGTGAAGGCGGGTGCCCCACCTTCACGCCGTGCTCTTCGGCGTTAAGGTGGGAAGCAATCCAGTCCATCTGTGAGCCTCCCGGTTTTGCTTTTTCCGGTTCAGACTCTTTGCCATAAAGTGATTGGACATGACGCTAGGATTAATACGATTTCAGCACTCGGGGCAGTCTCATTTTGTCACTTTCAGTTGCTACCGTAGGCAAGTTCGGCTGAATGTCGAAGCGAGTCGTGCTTTGTTTCTCGACACTCTTGAGAGAACCCGGCAGGAGTTCTCTATGTGTGTCTACGGCTACGTCGTCATGCCCGAGCACATCCATTTGCTCCTGAGCGAGCCTTGTTCCTATACGTTGGCTGAGGCCATTCACTTTCTGAAACTGTCATCCGCCAAGCAATTGATCTCTGAGGGGCAGGAACCGGGAGGATATTTCTGGCAAAAGCGTTATTACGACCGCAACATTCGGAGCTACTCCGACTTCGTCGAAAAACTTCGGTATATTCATCGCAACCCAGTCAAGCGTGAGCTCTGTGCGAGACCAGAAGACTGGGCGTGGAGCAGTTTCCGACATTACGCATTCGGTGAGATGGGAACTGTAGAGATTGAGTCAGAGTGGACGGCAAGAAGACGAGAGGGTAACAATGTCGAAGTGCTTCAGCACGGAGGGTAACTGCTTTCCACCTTAGCCGCAAAGGACGCGGCGAAGGTGGGGCACCCGAGTGACTCTCTCGATTCCGAGAACTACTAGATCTTGCTGCGCATATGTATTTCAGCGCCCTTGCGCTTGAAATGCACTTCGTCCATCAGGTGATGGATCAGATAAATGCCGCGACCGTGATTCTCGTACAGGTGCTCGCCTTCGGTCGGGTCTGGTAGGTGCCGGGCGTTGAACCCAGGGCCGGGATCTCGAACCACGATCAGCACGCTGTGGTCAGCTTCAAAAACAACCGAACACTGCACGTGAAGATTCGGGTCGTCGCAGCACCCATGCTTGATGGCGTTTGCAAGAGCTTCGCGCAACGCCGTCTCAATTGCCATTTCCTTCGCTTTTGCATGACGCCGCACGGCAGTCATGACGGATTCAACAAGCGGAGAGATCGCAGAAACCCGCGCCGGAATTGTGATTTCCAGCTTGAGCAGAAAACTCCCCGGAGTTGGCGCCTGAGCTGACGAGGCCGGTGCTTCCGGAGATGTGTGCGAACGGGACGGCAATTTGGGCTCCCTAGAATGAATGCTGATATTGTCTCAACCGGTGCGTGCCCGGTTTATCAGTTAAAAACCCGTGCTAGTCGTGAAAGTTTGGCCCAAATGCCATCGCTCTGACACTACGACAGCGACATCGCATCCACGTCCACTATGATGCTTGTTCGTGGAACCTTGTGGTGCTGTGCGGCGGCGAGCATTGCTCGTAGAACCGAATTAAGGCGCTCGCGACTGCCGGCCTTGAGTACGAAATGGAACCGGTAGTCCTTCTTCAACCTCATGATCGGCGCCGGAGCGGGTCCCATGATTCGGACGCCTTCATGCCGGAAACTCTCAAACCAGTTCCCGAGCACGCCAGCATAGCGCAATGCTTCTTCCTGCTTGTCGCTGCGCACAACAATGTTTGCAAGTGAGTCGAACGGAGGATAGTGCATCCAGCCCCGGAATCGCAACTCTTTATCTGCGAATCCGTGATAATCATGGTGCGCGGCGAACTGCACTGCGTAGTGATCCGGAAAATGCGTCTGTAACACGACTTTGCCCGGCATCTCGCCGCGTCCGGCACGTCCGGCAACCTGGGTCAGCAACTGGAAAGTGCGCTCGGCGGCGCGGAAATCCGGCAGTCCCAACGCAGTGTCGGCACCGACAACACCAACCAGAGTAACCCCGTGAACATCGTGCCCCTTGGCGATCATCTGCGTACCAACGAGCAGGTCGATGTCTCCCGCCTGAAACTCGCTGAGCATGCGCTCGAAATCGTCATGCCCGCGCACGGTGTCGCGATCCATGCGTCCAATGCGCGCCGTCGGAAACGCCTTGTGCAACATGTCTTCCAGCTTCTCTGACCCGGTACCTAGAAACTGCACGTAGTCGCTGCCGCACTTGGGACAGGTCTTGGGAACCGGCGCCTGATATCCGCAATAGTGACAAAGCAACCGATGCTGCTTCTTGTGGTAGGTCATCGCCACTGCGCAGTCGCGGCACTGCAACGTGTCTCCGCAAGCTCGGCACATCACCCACGCAGAGTAGCCACGGCGATTGAGCAGGATCATTGCCTGTTCGCCACGCTCCAGCCTCGTTGTCGTCTCCTCTATCAGCTTGCGCGAGAGCACGGTTTCGTGTCCGGTCTCCTTGAACTCCTGCCGCATATCGATCAGTTCGACTTCCGGCAGGGGACGCTCCTGCACACGATCGGGGAGTTCGATGAGAGCATACTTCCCTTTCGTCGCATTCTGGAAACTTTCAAGTGAAGGCGTAGCCGACCCGAGCACGACTGTCGCACCCGCCGACTTGGCGCGCATTACCGCCACATCGCGTCCGTGATAGCGCGGCGTTTCTTCCTGCTTGTAACTGTTGTCGTGCTCCTCATCGACGATGATCAGAGCGAGATCGTGTACCGGAGCAAAGATTGCCGAACGCGTTCCGACCGCAATCCGAGCCTCGCCCCGCCGGATTCGATGCCATTGTTCGGCGCGCTCCGCATCGCTGAGTGATGAGTGCAGGATGGCAATCTCTTCGCCAAAGATGCTGTAGAGATCGGCGGCAACCCCGGGCGTAAGGCCAATCTCGGGAACCAGCAGAATCGATCCGCGTCCCGCGGCAAGCACCGACTGCATTGCCGCCAGGTAAACGGCGGTCTTCCCCGATCCTGTAACTCCATGAAGCAACGCAACCTGAAAGCGGCGCTCATCAACGCTCTTGCGAATGGCTGCGAGCGCTTCTTTCTGGCGCGGAGTGAAGCGCTCCTCCAACGTTGTGCGAGGCTTCATCTGTGGAACCGCCTGTTCGGCCTTCTCCTCGATGATCTCGATCACATCGTGCTTCACCAGCGTTTTCAGCGAACTTGCAGATGTTCCAGCCTCGCGGAGTTCTTCCATGCGCAGGCGGCCACCAGCCTCGCACAGCAGATCGACGATGTGCTGCTGGGTCGCGTTGAGCTTTTTGCTGGCCGCGCTTTCATCCGAGCGCAGAACCGCAAACTTCACCAACCTACGTGCATCACGAACGCCCGAGAGATCTTCGCGAACAATCCATTTCTTCTGAATGAGAGTGCGCAGAACTTCGCGCGTGGCACCAATGGCTGATCGCAATCGCTCTTCGCGCACGAGTTCGCCTTCAGACAAGGCGTCGAGCACAGCGTATTCCGCCATCTGGTGCTCGATGTCTTTTTGCGAGCGGCGGGACGAGCCTTCGTTGGCTGAGTCGTAGAGCGCTTCGGCTCCGAGTTCGGTTATGCGATAGCCGTGGGCCTGGCGGAACTCGGCTTGCAATGGCAGCATCGTGCGATAGACCTCGCCGATAGGAGCGAGGTAGTACTGCGAAATCCAGCGGCCTAGCGCGAGAAGCGATTCATCGAGCACCGGGGCGGTGTCGAGCACCTGCAGAATGCGCTTGATCGTGCGTGTCTCTGGGCGGTCGCCGTGAACACGCGTCACAATGCCAGAAAGACGCTTCTCCGACCCTCGCCCAAACGGCACCACGACACGTCCGCCCACGACTGGTTCCAACTCGCCAGCGTCGTAGGTGAAAACGGCGTCGAGCGGCACTGGCAAAGCCACATCGCAATAGACAGTCTGGGTTTCAGGAAGCAGCGATGCCTGCGCGGCTTCCGATGGCGTGGACATCAGCCCTCGTGAGGACGCTCAGCCGCGCGCTGCGGCATTGGCATCTTCAGGTGCTTCATGACCATCTGCAAGTCGGCCCACGTTTCCTTTTTCTGGCGCGGGTCGCGCAGCAAGTAAGCCGGATGGTAGGTGACAACTAGTTTCGTCGCAAACTCAGGGTCGCGCTCCGCAGCCACAGCCGCATCGCGCAAAACAGGATGCGCGGCGGGAACGAAGTCGTAGATATGTCCCCGCAAATTGGCCATTGAGTCGTTGACTCCGAGCAGGAACCGAGCAGCAGTCGCGCCCAGAGCAACGATGATTTCGGGGCGGATCACCGAGATTTGGCGCAGCAGGAAAATCCCGCAGATATCGCATTCGTCGCGCTCAGGCGTGCGGTTTTGCGGAGGACGGCACTTCACCACGTTGGCAATGTGCACGTCTTCGCGGCTGATTCCCATCGCCTGAATCATGTTGTTGAGCAACTGTCCGGCGCGACCAACGAAAGGCTCGCCCTGAGCGTCTTCATCCGCTCCGGGACCTTCGCCGACAAACATGATGCGAGTATCGGTGGCACCCACGCCGAACACAACATTGGTACGGGCCGATGAAAGCCGACACCGCTGACAGTCGCCGATCTCTTCGCGGATGACGCGCAATGCAGCGGGCTTGTCGGCCAGAATCGTCGCAATCTGTGCTGAATCGGCGACAGGCGTTGGCGTAACTTCAATTGCAGCCCCGACCGCAACGGCAGCCGCTTCCGTCTCGACCGAAACTTCGGCCAGCGCTTCGCGCTCAATCGTGCGTCCGAAGGTCATGCCCTCTGGTACTTCGCGCTGGTAAAGATCGTAGATACCGAGGTCGCGGTAGTAGCGCACAGCGGCGGCTACAGCCTTTCTGCTCTGCTCGTCCAAAACTTTTGCCATGCTTATGCGGTCACCTTCGGAGATTGCTGGCCTGCGCGCAGTTTCACTACTGCATCAAGAATGCGGTCGGCCATCTCGCGCTTCGACATTTCGGGTACCGGCGTGGAGTCCTCGGCTGTGATGATCTCTCCGGCGTTGCGGTCGGAAGCGAAGCCGATGCCCGGCCGCGAAACATCGTTCACCACAATTGCGTCCAGATGCTTGCGAGTAAGCTTCTGGCGTGCGTTTGCCACCACGTTTTGCGTCTCGGCGGCAAAACCGATCAACAATTGCCCGGGTGCGCGACGCGATCCGAGTTCGGCGAGAATGTCAGCCGTAGGCTCCAAGGCAAGCGTCATCGCCGCTTCGCGCTTGATTTTCTGTTCGGCGACCACGGCAGGAGCGAAGTCCGAAACCGCGGCGGTCATGATGACCAGGCTTGCGCGCCCGAAGCGGGTAATCAGGGCTTCGCGCATCTGCGCACTGGTTTCGACCTGCACAAGTTCCTCAACCGGAGGAGGCGTCAGCGCCGTTGGTCCGCTGACCAGCGTTACGTGCGCGCCACGACGAACGGCGGCTTCAGCCAGCGCATAACCCATTTTGCCGCTGGAACGATTGCCAAGAAAGCGCACCGGATCAATGGGTTCGTACGTTGGTCCGGCCGAGATGAGCACGTGTTCACCCTTGAGATCCTGCGATTCCGCGAGACGGGCGACAACGGCTTCGACGATTTCCGCCGTGTCAGCGAGGCGTCCCTCGCCAGTCATGCCGCATGCAAGATAACCTTCACCGGGTTCCACAATCGTCACGCCGCGCGAGCGTAGCGTAGCTAGATTCGCCTGAGTCGCCGGATGGCGCCACATGTTCACGTTCATCGCCGGAGCAACGATCACCGGAGCGGTCGTGGCCAGATATAGCGTGGACAGGAAGTCTTCTGACAATCCCTGGGCGAAGCGCGCCAAGGTTGCAGCCGTCGCCGGGGCCACAACCAAGGCATCGATTGCCTGGGCGACGCCAATGTGTTCGACAGAAGAATCGAGAGTCGAGTTCGAATCGCGCTGGGAGAACATCTCGGTGATGACCTTTTCGCCGGTAAGCGCGGCAAAGGTCAGCGGACGCACAAACTCTTGCGCCGCCGCAGTCATCACAACCTGGACGCGGATGTCGCGATCCTGCAGTCGCCGAGCGATCTCAGCAGCTTTATATGCGGCAATGCCGCCTGTAACTCCCAATGCGATTTTCATATTCAAGCGCCGAAAAAATGCATAATCCAGCATCCGAATCGCACTTCCCCTGAAAGCGTTCGGTGCTGGGTGGGCAACAATTTGATGCCGCAAGCTATGCGAACGATTGCGGCTGGAAATATTGGCCCGGAACCCACATCTGCCTGTTACGACGGATGTGGGCACCACGGAATTCTATTCTAAGCGCTGCTAGGCTACGCCCGATTTCAGATCGGAGTCTGAGACCACCTCGAGCGGCGTAGTCTCCCACTTTACCTTGTCAGCTTCAATTTCAAGTGCGGCAATGCGGCAAGGCTTGGTGACCGTCGTCTCTACCAAGGGATGTGCGCCGGACTGCAACTGGCGAGCGCGGCGTGCCGTAACCAGAATGTAGCGATAATTGCTGTCGAACCCGTGATGAAGTTCCACTTTTGTTTCCCCCTAAATTGTTACACCGTCGCTTTCCGGAAGCTTTCGAGAATGGGGCCGAGGTGCGGCTTCACATTTTCGAGCTTTCGGGCCTTCGCCAACTCTGCGAGCTTTTGCTCGTCCGTCCGCGAAGGTTCACGCCCGGTCTCTTGAAGACGTTCGGTCAAAATGATGGCTTTTAGCGCATCAATCGAGTCTTCGAGCCGGTCGTTGACCAGAATGTAGTCGTATTTGTCGTATTTTTCAATCTCCCGGCTGGCAGTTTCCAATCGCCGGCAGATCACTGCCTCATCGGTCATGCGCTCCGCTGAACTTCTGCGGCGGAGGCGTGCCTCCAATTCTTGCTTAGTCGGAGGCAGGATGAAGATGCTGATGGCGCCGGGCAGACGCGCCTGCAGTTGCGATGCTCCCTGCACGTCGATATCCAGCAGAAGATCGTGGCCTCGCAGGATGGCGTCATCTAGGAATTTCTTGGCCGTGCCATAGTAATTTCCGAAGACGTCGGCATATTCAAGAAACTCGTCGTTCTTGATCATGCGCTCGAACACATCGCGGCTCGTGTAGTAGTATTCGCGGCCATTCTCTTCGCTGCCGCGCGGTGGCCGCGTCGTGTAAGACACGGAGAACTCAAGGCGATCAACAGATTTCTTGATCTCATTGACCAGCGTTGACTTGCCGCTGCCGGAGGGGGCGGAAATGATGAAGACGAGACTCATTCGACGTTCTGCACCTGTTCACGGGATTTTTCGATATCGCTTTTCAGCGCCAGGCCAAGCTCGGTGATTCTCATGGCATCTCCAGCCAGTCCGGTGGTCTTGGAGAGCATGGTGTTAGCCTCGCGGTTCATCTCCTGCATTAGGAAGTCGAGCTTCTTGCCGACATCCTCGCCCTCGTCGAGGAGCGCACGGAAATGCTTCACATGGGTCTGCAGACGAACGATTTCTTCCTGCACATCGCTGCGCTCAGCTAGCATCGCCGCTTCCTGCAGAATGCGGTCTGGATCAGCCTTGTCGGCGACCAGTTCGGCCATGCGCGCGCGAATGCGTTCGAGATGCGCCTGTAGCACAGCCCCGCGCAGCTTTTCGACTTCGGCCGTGTTCTGCTCAAGCTGATTCATACGTGCCTCAAGCTCGGCGCGGGTGTGATCGCCTTCAAGCTGACGATTCGAATTCAGCGCGTCGATCAACTCGGTGGCCGCAGCGAATAACGCTGCTTGCAATTCTTCGGTCTCGGGCATTTCACTCGAAGCCGAAAGCACGCCGTTCAGCCGGAAGATCGCGTTCAGATCGAGTTCGCCCGGAATCTCGAGCTCAGTCGAGAGTGCGCGGAACGCCTTCACGTAACCGGTGACCAGTTCGCGGTTGATGCTGATGCCCGAGGCTCCTGCATACTCCAGCGAGAGCGTCACCTCGACGTGGCCGCGATGCATTTTCTCCTTGAACAGCTTGCGCAACTTCTGCTCGAACAGTTCAGATTTGGCGGGCAAGCGAAGGTGGAGATCGAGGAAACGGTGATTCACCGATTTAGCGGTGAAAGTGTAGGCAGTTGTTTCGTGCTGACCTTTGATCTGGGCAAAGCCAGTCATGGAGCGAATGGACATAGCTACTCTCCGACTCCTTCCACGGGAGCGCTCTGCTTCGGCGCGTCCAAATCTACAAATTGCAATTCGTACAGGCGGCGATAGGTGCCAAGCCGCGAAAGCAGATCCTCATGCGTGCCCTGATCGGCAATCTGGCCGTTTTCGAGCACGATAATCCGGTCGGCCTTGCGCACGGTCGAGAGCCGGTGCGCGATGACGAAAACAGTACGTCCAGACATCAAGTTCTGCAAGGCCGCCTGCACCAGCGATTCGCTTTCGGAATCGAGCGCCGAGGTGGCTTCGTCAAGAATCAGTACCGGAGCGTTCTTCAGCAGCGCGCGAGCAATGCTCAAACGCTGGCGTTCGCCACCCGAAAGGCGGAATCCGCGCTCGCCGATGACGGTGTTGTACCCCTCTGGCATGCGCTGAATGAAGTCGTGCGCAAGTGCGGCGTGAGCGGCGGCTTCGACTTCCTGTTGCGACACGTGGGGCTGACCGTAGGCGATGTTGTTGCGCACCGTGTCGTTGAACAACATGGTTTCCTGCGCCACGATACCGATTTGCTTACGCAGCGAAGCCAGCGAAAGATCGCGCACATCGATGCCGTCCACCAGGATGCGTCCGCCTGTTACGTCGAAGAAGCGCGGTATCAGGTGCACCATGGTTGACTTGCCAGCACCGCTGCCACCGACGATGGCGACCATCTCTCCGGCTTTCACTTCCAGGTTGATGCCCTGCAACACTTCGCGCGCGTCTTCGCCGTCGCAGTAGGAGAATCGCACGTCTTCGAACTTGATCGAGTTGTGGAAGCCATTCAGCTTGCGAGGCAAAGCCTTCTCGCGCACTTCGTCCTTGGCATCCATGAAGCGGAACACCGACTCACTCGCACCGAGCGCCTGCTGGAAGTTGTTATAGAACGCAGCGAACTTGCGCACCGGCTGATACAGACTCATGGTGGCCACGATGAAGGTCATGAACAGACCGATGGTCATCGTGCCATGGTTGATGCTGCTGCGTCCGAGGTTGAGCAGCAGAGCGATCACGACCGCGCCTAGCAAATCCATCAGCGGCGAACTCAGGGCCATCGCCACCACCGACCGCATATTGGCAGAGAACAAACGCTTTGCTGCGGCCTTGAATCGCATGGTCTCCCAAATCTCCGTGCTGAAGGCCTTTACGATGCGATTTCCGATGAGGGTCTCGTGCAGAATGTTCTGGATTTCGGCCAGCTTGTCCTGTCCGCGGCGTGTTGTGCTCCGTACTTGTCTGCCGATTTTGCGCGAGCTGAACACGATGATCGGGACAAAGGCCAACAGGATCCACGCCAGCTTGCCGCCAGTGGAGACGACCAGCCCTGCAGTGAACACGAGAATGAAGAACTGCTGCAGGAACTCAGCCAGGACACTCGACATCGCAAACTGAACCTTGTCGATGTCGTTGATGATGGCCGAAACCAGCATGCCCGTTGGATGCTTCTGGAAGAATGCAGCCGAACGGCGCAACACACTGCCGTAGATGTCGTTGCGCAGATCGGTCACGAGCCCGAAACCTGCGTAGTTCACCAGGTAAGTGCCAACGTAATCGAAGATGCCCTTGAGAAACACCGATGCGACCAGCGCAAAGGCAACTACAGTCCAGGGATTCCGGAAGTGGCTTGGGACAAGCTGTTCGAGGTAGATGGTGTGGTGAGTAATGGGAATCGTCAGCAGGGCCATCGAACGGCCCGGTGTTTCCGGCGTCAGTACACGGTCAAAAATAGGACGGAACAGCGCCAGGCGGAACGCTTCCAGCAGTCCGACCAAGCCAAAAAGAAACACACTGGCGATCAATTGCAGCCAGTACGGCCGGACGTACCAAAGCAAACGGATCAGTCGGCGCATGAACTACTCATGGGATGGCGGCCCATCCGAAATTGAAAATTGGGGTGCAAACATCGATTCTACTGGAAGTAGCTGCAGGAAAACAGAGCGCCAGCAGAATTGCTGGTCGGCTATTCCGCTCGGATCTCCGGGGAAAGAGCCCCGGAGTCAGGATGGATAAATCACCTAGTCTTATCGCGGGCTGTCGCGGTGCTCGACTTTGACGCGGAAATCGGCCTTCGCAAGCCGCTTCTTGATCTCCTCAGCCATGAACACCGAGCGGTGTTGACCACCGGTGCAGCCGAAGCCAATCGTCAGATAGCTCTTCCCTTCCGCGATGTAGTGCGGCAGCAGGAATAGCAGCAGGTCCATCACCTTGTCGATGAACTCCTGCGTTTGCGGGAACGAGCGGATGTACTTCGCAACCTGCGGGTGCTTTCCTGTGTAGGGCCGGAACTCGGGGATGAAATGCGGGTTCGGCAGGAAGCGAACATCAAAGACCAGGTCTGCGTTGTCCGGCACGCCATTTTTGAATCCGAAACTGAGTGTCGAAATCAGCATCGGCTGGCGCTCTTCGCCACTCTTGAAGAGCTCGACCAAATGCGTTCGCAACTCGTGCACATTGAATTTCGAAGTGTCGATCTCCAGATCAGCGATGTTACGGATCGGCTCCAGCCGGCGGCGCTCGCTTGCAATGGAGCTCGGAACCGAGGTGGTATTTGCGCCGAGCGGATGCGGACGGCGCGTCTCACTGAACCGGCGGACGAGAACCTTGTCGCTCGTATCGAGGTAGATCAGCGTGACGTCGAGTCTCTTCTTCAGCTCGGCAATGATGGCCGGAAGCTGCTCCAACCGGCTACCCTCGCGGATGTCGATGACGATGGCGGCATTCTTGTCGTCTCGCGAGTCGGTGATGAGCTGGGCAAAGCTCGGGATCAATTCTGCGGGCAGATTATCGACGCAGTAGTACCCCATGTCCTCAAACACCTTGAGGGCGGTGATCTTACCCGATCCGCTCAGTCCGGTGATCATTACCAGCTTTGCTTTGGTTGGCGGGTTCTTGCGCTCCAGTTCTGGAATCACGGGCTGAGGCGTTGCCTTTGAACGAGCTTTGCGATCCGTTCGAGCCATAGACGTAATGTAGCAGCAGAACGTGATCTGGAGAAAGTCACGTAGGTGTGCTGCTGTTGATCGATGCCCAGATGCACAAAGAGCGTGCGCCGGATCTTCCCGAACGCACGCCGGGTGCCCCACCTTCACGCCGTGTCTTTCGGCGTTAAGGTGGGAAGCAATGCGCCCCATCTCTGCGCTCCCTGATTTCGCCTTTCCAAGTTCAGGCTCATGCCGTAAGGTGATTACGGCATGACACAGGGACTAATACGATTGCAGCATTCGGGGCAGTCTCATTTTGTGACCTTCAGTTGCCACCGCAGACAGTCTCGGCTGAATATCAAAGCGAGTCGTGCTTTGTTTCTCGAAACTCTCGAGAGAACCCGGCGGGAGTTCTCTATGTGTGTCTACGGATACGTCGTCATGCCCGAGCACATCCATTTGCTCCTGAATGAACCTTGTTCCCATACATTGGCGGAGACCATTCATTTTCTGAAACTGTCATCCGCCAAGCAATTGATCTCCGAGAGGCAGAAAGCGGGCGGACACTTCTGGCAGAAGCGTTATTACGACCGCAACATTCGGAGCTATTCGGACTTTGTGGAGAAGCTACGGTACATTCATCGCAACCCGGTCAAACGGGGACTCTGTGCAAGACCAGAAGATTGGGCGTGGAGCAGCTTCCGCCATTACGCGTTCGGTGAGCTGGGTAGGGTTGAGATTGAATCGGAGTGGACGGCACGAAAACGAGAGGGGAAGAAAGTCGAAGTGCTTCAGCCCGGAGGGTAACTGCTTCCCACCTTAGCCGCACAAGGCGCGGCGAAGGTGGGGCACCCGGCTGATTTGAAATCACCTAAGCCATCATCATCTTCTTAACACAGCTCCTCACAAGACAAAGAGCGTGCGCCAGGTTTTCCCGAACGCACGCTCCTGAAATTTTCGATTACAGAACTTGCAGTGTGCCTATGGAACGTCGATTAGTTCCAGCTTTCCGTCCTTGCGCCGATGCAGGACGTGTATAAGATTCTTCTTATCACGGAAGACGAATACACCTCGGTCCCGGAACTCGCATTCCTTCACAGCCTCTTCGATTGTCATGGGCTGCAGCGCCACTGAATCCTCGCTCTTCACCAGGTGAGCTTCGGTCACCTTTGGCTTCGCGGGAAACTTGTGAACTACCACGGGGACTGCGGTAACAGCCGCTCCCGCTGCTCCCACGGTGGCTACCGGAATCTCGGGATTTGCCTCGGCGGTTTCTTGTTTCCAGGTCGGCTTTTCCGAGCGCTTCACGTCGCGCTTGCGGGTATTGAGCTTCAGGGCTTGCTTTTCAATGTGCTCGAGAGCTTCGTCGATCGCTGCCATCACGTCAGGAGCTTCACCATGGCCGACTAGCGTTTTTGTGCGGCGAATCAGGGTAATGTCGGCGATGCGGCGCTGCTTTTCGGCAGTCAGAATGACTTTGCTGGTGCAGTTGTTGCCCACCATCTTTTCAAGTTTCGCCAAGCCTGCTTCCAATTCTTCGCGAATCTTGGGAGTGATGTCGAATTGCCTACCTGTGTAATCCACGTTCATTCGAATTCCCCTCCTTTGGACCGTCCAGCGTGCTGTGTGCTGGGGTGGCACATTGTTCAGGGCCAACACCAAAATTATCGGCAGAAATGAACCGGCCCTGAAGCAAAACCCCCGCGAAGGAATACACCCCCGCCGGGCGCCCACGAAAAAAACTCGTGGGCGTTTGGTTATATCAGATGTGCGGAGGCGAGGCCAGTACTACGAATCTGGAAAGGAATTTACTTCTTGACCCGCCGTTGGTGCGTCGAGGGAATCTTCATATCCTCGCGATACTTCGCAACCGTGCGGCGTGTCACTTGAATCCCCTGCGACTGCAGGATGCGGGTAAGCTGTTCGTCGGTCAGCGGGCGAGTCGGATCTTCTTCCTCAATCAGCTTTTTGACCCTGCGCTTCAGGATCAGCAGCGAGGTGGCACCGCCTTCAGGTCCGTTAACGCTTTCGCTGAAGAAATAGCGCAGTTCAAATACGCCCTGCGGAGTGTGCGCGTACTTGTTGGCCACGGCACGGCTCACCGTCGAGGGGTGAACTCCGATCTCCTCGGCCACTTCCTTGATCATCATCGGCTTCAGGTAGTCGATACCGAAATCCAGAAATTCCGTCTGACGTCCGATGATCGCGTAGCAGACCTTCAGGATTGTCTGCTTGCGTTGCTCGATGTTCTTGATGAGCTGGATGGCGGACTTATAGCGCTCCTTCACGTAGTTGCGCACGTCCTTCTCATTGCCTTCGCGGCTCAGCAGCTTTTTGTAAGTCGGGTTCAGGCGAAGCTGCGGCAGATCATCGTCGTTCATCACAACCAGGTACTCATCGCCTTGCTTGATGATGGCGACATCGGGCTCAATCAACCGCGTCTCGGGCACGTTATAGCGGAGGCCCGGCTTGGGATCAAGCGTGCGGATCAGCGTTACGCAGCGCTCCACGCGCTCCATACTCTTGCCCATGGCTCGGCCGATCTCGCGGATCTGCTTGTTCTGCAAACTGTGCAGATGCTTGTCGACGATCACCATTGCGTCTTCAAGCAGTTCGGGCATATCAGGCTCCCCGCCACGCTCGTCGTGAACGCGCAGCAAGTCCTTCAGTTGGGCCATCAGGCACTCGCGCAATTCGCGAGCAGCAACGCCTACCGGGTCCATCTGCCTGACGAGTTCCAGGGCTTCGTGCAGGGCTTCGCGACCGAAAAGCGCCTTCGACGGAATTTCGGGAGTGGGAACGACCTTCGCATGCACCGCGACATCGGTGGCCACAGCTCCGCCATCTTCGGTGGATTCCGAGCCGCTCAGTTCCTGCTCCAGAGCAGCGCCACCTTCCAACGCACTCAGCGAACCGGCACCAAGTTCCAGCAGTTCCTCGTCTGTAGCCAGCAAATAGCCGTCTTCATTCAGGTTGCCGATAATCAGCTCGGCCGCGGCCAGCACGTCATCCTTCACGTGCACAGCGCCAAGCTGCCACATCAGGTGATCGGTAAGGGTCGTCGCTTTGGAAAGGAAGTTCTCGAATGAAGGCTTTTCAATCGATTCCAGTTCGGAGTTGCTGCGATAGCCGGGGTCGAGATACTCGTTGAAAAACGAGCCGAAATCGACTTCTTCGAAGGGGTCACGCTCTTCGGGCGTGGTCTTGGGTTCTTCTGCAACGGCAGCAGAGCTTTCGCGTTCGCGCTGCTCCTCGCGGGCTGCAATCTCATCGATTGTCGGAACGGTGTCAATGTATTCATCGAGTACCGGGTTCTCGACCATCTCCTCGTTGATCATGT
This sequence comes from Koromonas humicola, assembly GCF_059726255.1. Lineage (NCBI taxonomy): Bacteria > Pseudomonadati > Acidobacteriota > Terriglobia > Terriglobales > Koromonadaceae > Koromonas > Koromonas humicola. Next base: position 397,922 of record NZ_AP040873.1, on the reverse strand, counting down.
CCTTGAGCTCGAGTTTGTTGAGCGCGAGAACAGACACCATCTGCACCAGACCCGGCGTCAGGATCTGGCGTTGAGTAACCTTGAGATTGAGTTTTGTTTGCAGAGATACCATTAGTTAGCGATTACGGGATGTTTCCCAAACTGATTCTAACCTAACAAAGTCGAATATCCAGACGGGTTCGGCAATTGAAGTGCATATTAGCCGAATTTGGCGCTGAGCGGTAACTAAACTAAGGTAAAACTTTCGCCGAGATACACCCTTTTCACTTCAGGGTCGTTACCTAGTTGCTCAGGCGTTCCGGTGCGGAAGATGCGCCCCTCGTTGATAATGTAGGCGCGGTCAGTCACGGAAAGAGTTTCGCGGACGTTGTGATCGGTGATGAGGATGCCGATGCCGCTCTCTTTGAGGGTGAAGATGATCTTCTGCAGGTCGAGTACGGCGATTGGGTCGATTCCGCTAAACGGCTCGTCCAGCAGGATGAAGGTGGGATTGATGCAAAGGGCGCGAGCGATTTCGACTCTGCGGCGTTCGCCTCCGCTGAGCGCGTAGCCCTTATTTTTGCGGATGTGAGCCAGGCCCAACATATCGAGCAGGCTCTCCATCTTGGCACGACGCTCCTGACCGGAAGAGCGCTGTGTTTCCAACACGGCCAGAATGTTTTCTTCCACCGTCAGTTTGCGGAAGACCGAAGCCTCCTGCGGTAGATAGCTTATGCCGAAATTCCGCGCCCGCAGATACATCGGGACATCCGTGATATCGGCTTCACCCACCATGATCCGTCCCGAGTCGGGAGGAATCAGGCCGACGATCATGTAAAAGCTGGTGGTCTTTCCCGCTCCGTTGGGACCAAGCAGGCCCACGACCTCGCCCTGGTTTACGGATAACGAAACACCATTTACGACACGGCGGCCGCGGTAGGATTTGCCAATCTCTTCAGTGGAAAGCGTCTGCATTAGCGGGAAATGTGAGTACGGGTTACGGCTCGTGAGGAACCATTGCCCTCGACGACCACCCTATCATCGTGACTGTAGAAGGTCAACGATTCGCCCCGGACGGTGCCGTTGACGGGATCGCTCAGCACGGGTGAACCGCCAGTCATAACAAAGCTGCCCGCCGATGCCGTGTACACCAATTGTTCGCCTTCGGCGCGGCGCTCCTGCTGCTGAACCAGCACATGCTTGCTGGCCATAATGTGATCGAGTTGGCTGGGACCTCCGACACGCGTGGCGCCGGCAGGGTTGAGGAAGACATCCACATGGTCGGCGGTCATCACACCGTCTTCTGCTCGCGCCGTCACTCCGCCGGAGTAGCGCGCCTTACGTTCGTTATCGGCGTAGCTGAGCCTTGGAGCGGTAACCACCATCGTGGTCGCCTTCCCCTTCTTATCAACCTGCAGAAACACGCTGCTCACAGGATGTCTGCGATCACCTTGCGCGCTGATTGTGCGGGCTTTCTGATCGAAATCGATTGTCTGAGCCTCGACGATGTTCGAAGCCTGCCACAAGCGTGCGCCTCCCGTGTAGTGTGCAAGACCCGTCAACTGCTTGGCATTCATCGCGTGAGCCGTCACGTGAACAGGATCGGACGTCGCCAGCAGAGCACCATTGGGCTGCACCTTGAGTTCGCTGTAGGTGGTCTTCACATTCCCTTGCGCGAAAGCCTCCCCGCTCTTTCGAAGCAGGCGAATGCTGTCAGCCGTTACCGTAATGCCGCCATCCACCACGCGAGGACTGCCGATGAGCGTCAGCGAATCGTCCTGCGGAGAATATGTGGCGCGCTCGGCCGTGCTCATGCGTCCACCGGGCTCGTTGCGTGAACTCTGGCCTTCGAGGTAGCGGAAGTTTCCAACCTGAACGACGCGCGAAATTTCGCCGGCGGCTGTGAACTGCGCATCGATGTTGTCGCTGGTGCTCACCTTGTCCGGTTGCCCGGGAACGTGATTCGTAACGCGAACTGCGCCTGCGCCCTGAACGCCGCTAATCTTGTTCTGCTCCGCAAATTGAGCTACCAGGTGCTGCGCATCGACCTTTGTCTGCTCACCCGCGTTCTTCCCCGTGCCGGACATTAGAAGTTGTCCCGGGCCTTCGGTTTGCGCCGACGTTAACAGGCGTCCGTTGCCAACAGCAAACGACATCGCCGGAGCGGTGATGGAAAATGCCTGCGGATTGTTGCCGCCCTGCTGCGCCTCACGGTGCAGAACTACTCCGGCACGCGCCTGAATCGATTTGAGAATTGCCGGAGCGCTGGTCGCAACCCCAGTGTGAGTGTTCGCTGATTTCGCGGAAACGGTCTTAACCTTTGCGGGCTTGCCCGGGATGAAGTGCAGCAACAACTCGCCAGAATGCCCATTCGCACCCTGCTTGCTCGACTCGAAATTCACGCCACCCGAGAAAACAGCAGTCTCAATCGCATTCTGCGGTCCTAATTGCAACTGAGCCTGAGGTGCGCGCACATCCATTCCCTCGCGGTCGCTCATGTGGACGTTCCCGGTGGCGACGACGCGCTGAATAGCGTTTTCCTGCGTGAGATCGACGGTCGCGCGGTTCGCCTGGATGTTCCGATCACTGCTTGTCATTTTCACCGACTCGAGGACGAGTACACGTGGGTCTTTGGTGATGCTGCCACGCTCAGCCTCGATATGCGTTGGGTCCGATCCCTCGGTCTGAACGTCGATGGTCGAATGCAGTTGCAGTTCGTTCTTCTTCGAATCGTATGTCGCGCCATGAGCCGTTCCGGAAGCCTGCGGCACGCGGAACTCGACTACCCCGTCGGTCTCTGCCAACCCGGTCTTCTGATTGAATGTTAGGCCCTGCGCTTCCAGATGGATTGGGTTTTGCAACTCGCGCGGAGGAGCCTGATCATCGAGTTTCTGCCCGTCGGCGTTGCCCTCCAGATCGATGTGAACCTGTCCCTTGGCTACAACGGTTCCGGCCGACTGGTCATACTCGAACTCATCCCCGTAAATCTGGTCGAAGCGATCGGACTTGCGCCCGTACACGATGATGTTTACGTTGTGTAGCTCGGCGCGGCCATTCTGGCGAAACTTGGTTGCCTTCGACGCATGGATGGTAAATAGCGTGCGCCCGCCTTCACTCTTCGACAGCGTGAAGCCCTCGGTCGTCTGCTGGATGTCGATTCCGACCTTGCCCGGCAGGTTCTTGAGCGCGATGCGCATCTGGATGCGGGCGTAGAAATAGAAACCCGCGACCACAGCCACTACGGCCAGGCCCATGACGGCAAACCAAATTCGCAGGCGAGGGATGGAAACGGGCATTGCTAAACCAGTGTACGCGAGCCCCGCGCCCACCGCATCTCTCTCCAATTAGGAAAATGTGTAATGAATTGTGTCGGAAAGCTGGATGCTCAAGCAGAGGGCGGAGCATACTTTGCGGCCATCTTCTGTACGGTGTTCATCCCGCGAAAGGTGGACCGCAGTTTCAGAGCTTTCTCCAGCACGGCATTCGAGAACTTCGATTCGCTCTGCTTGATCCGGCTCAGCCAATAAACCTCGGAGCCGTGCGCATCTAGGAAATCATGGCCGTCAGCTAAGGTTGTTAACTGCTTCACCTGCTGCGCAGCAAGAGGCGACTTGAGAAATCCGACGCAAAACGTTGGAGCTGATTCCAGATCTGCGCTCGCGAATGGCTGGTATTGCGAAATCGCCTGCAACTCTTTGTCGGTTCGCAGGAAGGTGACAACCTCGTAGCCGAGCTCCTTCTGTAGGGTGGCCTCGATCTTCGATTCCAGCTCCGCAATGGGCTTCGCAGCGGTCTCGAAAATCACGTTGCCGCTCGCAATGAACGTGTCCACACCCTTGAACTTCATCGCCTCAAACAAGGCGCGCAGGTTCTCCATCTTCACCACGTGACCACCTACGTTAATGGCACGAAGAAATGCTATGTATCTGGGCATCTGCCTGCTCGCGAAGTTTTAGCTACAAAGAATTGGATGCAGCAGAGTTCGCGACCGCCTGCTCTGCGCGATGGAAATCGCAGAGAACCAGTTGCAGGCCTCCGCCGAAATCAGGATGGGTGTTCTGCTCGATTCGGTACAGAACATCGAGGGCGTCGCCTCCGGCCAGCGGGTCAGACTCAAGACGATGCGCCATTCGCCAACCCAAAGCATCGATTCCGCGAGCATAGCCGTTCGACGGTGCGGACTGCGCATAGCGGCGCAGTTTCAGCTTGATGTGTTTCTCCCGCATCACCTTGGGTTCGCCGATCAGTCCAACGCTTCGCGAGACAAATACCGGCTCGGGATTCCCCATACCGAAGGGTTGAAGCGAGCGGAGCGATTCCCAGAAGCGCGGAGTTACTTGATCCATTGCAAGTTCGCCATCGAACTCCCTGACCGGCTGCAAGTCTTCAGTTGCCAGCTTCGTTCGAGCATATTCGTCCATGCGCTGCCGCAACTCCGGCACATTCTCCGAGCGGAGCGCGAACCCCACCGCATGCGCGTGTCCGCCAAAGCGCAAGAACAGATCAGAAACCGACTCCAGCGCATCAAGCAGATGAAAACCTGGGATCGACCGCCCCGAACCATGCGCCTCATCGCCATCGCGCGAAATCACCAGCGCGGGTTTTCCAAACCGGTCCACCACCCGGGACGCACAGATGCCGATAACTCCACGATGCCAGCCTTCGCCATCAACCACCATGCACGCGGCATCCCGAAGCTCTGGGCTTTCCTCCACCTGCTGCAATACGGCGTCGGAAATGCGCTGCTCTTCCTGCTGACGGGCAGAATTCAATTCGTTCAGGCGCACAGCAAGTTCGCGGGCGCGCACCGGGTCTTTGACTGTAAACAGCTCAACCACGTCCTTCGCCACATCCATGCGACCGGCGGCGTTCATGCGCGGAGCAATACGGAAAGCAACTTCCGTTGTATTGAGGCCGCGTCCATGATCGAGTTCGCAAACCTGCATCAGAGCATTCAGTCCGGGATTCACCACCCGCCGCAAACCTTCAAGCCCAAGCGCGACAAAGACACGATTCTCCCCCAGAAGCGGAACTGAATCGGCAACCGTTGCGATGGCCACCACCTTCAGGAATGACGGAATCAGGCGCTGTCGTCCTGCGCGCTCCAGCAATGCCTGCGCAACCTTGAAGGCCACACCAGCACCGCACAGGTCTTTGCATGGGTATCCGCAATCGCCCTGGTTGGGATTCAGCACCGCCAGCGCCTTGGGCACACCCTCTGTTTGAGCAACGAGGTGGTGGTCCGTCACGATCAAGTCGACGCCAACTCGCTCAGCGGTTTCAGCGGCGGCAAAGGCCCGAATGCCGGTATCGACGCTGATAATCAGCCGAACGCCATCGGCAGCGGCACGCTCGATCACCTCATCCCGCATGCCGTAGCCTTCAAGCAATCGGTGCGGAACATGGAAGCTGCATTGCCCTCCGAGCAACTCTATGGCGGTCTTCAGAATGACCGTGGCCATCGTGCCGTCCACGTCGTAGTCACCATAGATCAGCATCGGTTCATGCTGCGCAATGGCTCGTTCCAACCGTTCGACGGCCGGAAGCATGCCAAGCATCTGCATAGGGGAATGGAGTTGATCTAGTGAGGGGTGCAGGAAACGGCTAGCCTCGTTCACCGAGGTGATGCCACGGCGCACAAGGAGATCGGCAACAATCGCGGGCAGGTCCATCGCTGCCGCCAATTGGCGCGAGGTTTGATCAAGATCTTGGCCGATAGCGGCTTCGTGGGCCCGTCGAGTCCAGCGCACGCCTAGCGCTCGTCCTCGTCGGAACCTTCGGCGCCACCGTCGATCATGATGCCGCCAAGGTCGTCCGCCATCTCCTGCAATGCCTTGTAACCCTCATACCACTCGGTCGAGAGCTCGCAAATGAACATGACACCCTGGTACGGGAAACCCAACTGGATGAATCCGATGCGGCCGAAGTAGGACCGAAGCTGGCGCGCCGTTTCCAGATCTTCTTCGCGGCTGTAGCTCGATCGGCGAAGCTCGGAGATCAGGAAATCGACATCATCAGCCTCAAGCTGGACGGAGTTGATCGTCAGGAACGGAGCCCCTGAGGCTCGCGCCAGCTCGACAAAATCTTTCCAGCTTTCCGTTACATCCTCAGAGTCCCAGAGCACGCTGGGCATTTCGTCCGGAATATAGCCGTGGAATCGCCGCAAACCCAAGCCTTGGGTAAAGGCGTTCACGTCATCTTGAATGCTGGATAGGTCTTCTAACATCACACTGCTTTTCTAACAAATGGAATCGGGCGCTGCAACTCACCCCTTGCTCACCGCTTCATGATACTCCGCGACAGCAGTTCACTTCGTACCGAACCAGAACTGCAGGCCACGAATGGTGTGTCGAATCACAGACTATAGCCCCGCTTAGTGCTAGATTGCGCGCATGTCGGCAGGATTCATCTTTGGCGAAGCATTGCTGCTCGGACTAGCCTCTGGCCCTGCCTGCCTTGCATCATGTGCCCCGGTTCTAGTGCCATCAATGCTCGCGAGTGACGGCGGGAGGGGGCGCAACTCGCGCTATCTCTCCACATTTCTAAGCGCACGCTTGGCCGGCTACTTGCTTTTCGGCTGTGCTGCCTGGGGATTTGGGGCCATCCTATCGATTCATAGTGCGGCGCGGACAATGATTCTGGCTTCGGTGCACCTGCTGGTCGCCCTCGTGCTGTTCTGGTACGCGCACTCCGTTGGATGGGTCTGCTCGGCCTCATGTCTCGACTCAGGGCTGGTGTCGATTGGCAGCAAGAAGAAAACGGCCATGAGCGGTCCTGCCGCCCTGGGCTTTCTCACCGGTCTGAGTCTCTGCCCACCATTTATCGCTGCTGGCATTCGAGCCGCAGCTTTGGAAAGTGTCATTTCGGCAATTCTGTTCTTTGCCGTGTTCTTTGTTGGAACTTCTATTTGGTTTGTTCCGTTCCTTGGATTAGGCTGCGTGCGTCGCAACGAAGCTGTCCGAACCGTGGCACGCATGTCCATGGCTCTCATAGCTATCTACTACGCATGTCTCGGTTTCGCCATGCTGACTGGGAACAACCTTCATGTCCAGTGAAGTTCAAATCCCGAATCCGCCCGTAGTTAACAAGACCATGCAGAAGCCGCGCAGCATCGCCCGCTCTTCTCTACTCACGCTGCCCATCCTGCTGTGGTCGCTGCTCATGTTCTCCGGAGCTTTCCAGCAGAAGAACCGCTCACTGCAGATCGCAGGACTGATTACTGCCATCTTCATGACCGTCCTGTTCTTCATGATGATGAGAACCTCGACGACCTATCGCTGGCGGCGCTGGTTTTTCGTCAGCCTCGGCGTGTTGTTTCCGATCGGCTTTATTCACACGGTCATCACCATGCGCGGAACTATGGGCATTCCGCTGGAGGAGATGATTGCCGGGCGCACTCCGTTCTGCTTTCTTCCAATCCCGTTCCTGATCCTCCCGGCGGCACTGACCAAGACTGTCATTTTCCCCGGCTCGATCCTGCCGAATGGAGGCATGTCCGGCGGCGGAATGGCCGCGATGGTGGGACTCTGGCTTGCGTTGACCATCGTGTTGGGCAAGGGTTGGTGCGCGTACGCCTGCTTCTTCGGAGGCATCGAGGAGGGCGCTGCGTCAATCCGCAAGAAGCCAGTTCTGCGCAAGATCGACAACCGCTGGCGCTACATGCCTTGGGCCGTACTGCTCTCGATGGTGCTGCTGTCCTTGGCGGTATTCGATTCCGTGTACTGCATGTGGCTGTGCCCATTCAAGGCAGTGTCGGAATACGTAGCCGCCAGGAACACGCTGGGCCTCATCCAGAACGGAATCTTCATCATGCTGTTCGCGGGACTGGTAATCATCCTGCCTTTCCTGACGAAAAAGCGGACGCAATGCGCCTTCTTCTGCCCGTTCGGAGCCTTTCAATCGCTGTTCAACAAGACCAGCGTTTTTGAGGTGAAGATCAACAAGGATACCTGCACCAAATGCGGTCTCTGTCGCAAGGCTTGCCCCACCATGGCGATCAGCGAAGAATCGGTTGCCGAAGGCAAGGTGCTGATGTCGTGCATGAAATGCGGTGCCTGCGTCGATTCCTGCCCGAAGCACTCTGCCTTCTGGCACATCAAGGGTGCGGACACTGCCAAGCCCGAGCGCGCGCGACTGCTATTTCTTTACGCAGCCTGGGGCATGGCCACCATGTTCGGCGGGAGCATAATCGCGCAGGGTCTTGCGACCATACTCGGCGTATTCATCTAGGAGGGAACATGAAATTGCGATCGGGCCTTGGCTACACCGCTGCTTGGTTCACGGTGCTTGTAGCACTGCTCGTTCCCTTCCTGCTGATGGGAGCCTTTACCAAGGGATTTGCCGCACTCGGATTGCACGTGGATGAAATGTATTCGGGCGGGCCAAAAGTCCGAAGCATTCAGTTCGCTGGCTACGCAATCGACATTCATCGCGCCGTATCGCCTCACATGCTCCAGCGCGAAGGCCCCTTTGTGCAGATCGACTGGAAGCCTGTTACCGCGCTGCCACGCCACGTCTCGGACCTGGTGGATGTAGATGGCGATGGCCAGCCCGATCTGCGTGCCAGCTTCGATGTACCGGCCGACGCGAAAGCACCGCTGCGAGTCAACGTGGAATCCCTCAACCCGCGTTATCAATCTATGCAAAGCGCAGGGAGAGAAAAGTTCTCGCGCTGCATCGTGCGTGTGGACGACGTAATTTTGGTACGCGTTCCGCTGAACCGGTGAGGGGCAATGCGTCTATGCTAAAATTTCTTTGTTCATACCGCTAGTTTCGACACACAACCATGCTCTTTTCGAAAGAATACGTGGGCTACCTCGCCCGGCAAGTCGTCAAACGGCTCCAAGACAATCACTTCATTAAGACGCAAGAGCCAGAGAAAGTTATCGAGCGCATCCAGAACACGATGGTCGAGGAACTAAGCCTCGAAGATCGCATTAATGACGAAGTCCGCGTCATTCTCGATGCCTACTCCGACGAGATGCGCAATCGCGGCGCTAATTACCAGGAAATGTTCAAGCGAGTGAAGAACGAACTCGTGCGCAAGTACAAGGCGGTGCTATGAGACTGACTCGCGAAAAGCTGAACAAGCTCGCCTCCACCTCGACGGAACAACTCGCGTCACTGAAGAATGTCGACTTCATGGAAGGCTACGACGACATTCGCCAGGAAATTCGGCGCATCCTCGAAGAACTGCTGATGAGCGAAGAAAAGCTGGACAAGGCAGCCCGTCAGAAGATTGAAAGCCAGCGCCGCATCATCCCCGAAGGCACTCCCGAGTGGAACATCCTCTATCACAAGTACTACAACGAAGAGGTTAAGAAGCTGGGAATCTAGTCCGGCTCCGAACTTGCGACATCTATGCCCCGCGCTGCTGCGGGGCTTTGTCGTTTGAGAAGAAATGATGGCCTAATGATTGGCATTCACTTCGAAGCAACGATCTTGAACGTGGACGTAAGGCGGCCAAGCGCTTTGGCGTGTTCCGCTTCTTTCTCGACAGAAGTTTCCAGCAAAACCCAGTAGGTACGGCCACCGTGTGGCCGAAAAACAAGTAACACCTCTGTCCTCCGATTTGTACCGCTACATAAGCCCTTCCCGCGTATGGTATCGTTACCACACTATTCAGCAAGCTCGCGAAGGATAGGTGTGAGAGTTTATCCGCCGTACGCCCGATATGGGTACCACACGCATGAATCATTGGCTTAGGAGGGAAGCAGATTTATTTATGCAAATTCGAACCCGAAATTTCTGCAATTTTGTCGTTTGTGCGCTTTCCGGATTGGCCTTACTTGGAATCTTAGCGGCTGCACCGCGTGCCTATGGACAGAGCCTCTCGGGCAAGTGGGTGTACATCAGAGCCTCCTGGGGCAGCGAGAGAAAGGACGCGGTCCTCGAACTCAAACAAAAAGGCTCCAAGCTTAAAGGCACCTACAAGTTTCTTGAGTGGTCGGAAGAGGTGCACGGAAAAGTGTCAGGCACTCACTTCGAACTCTTCGCGCGGCACTCAAAAACTCCGCTTCTCCTCGGAGAGATTCGAGGTGAAGAGTTGCGAGGTGTAAAAGGCGGCGGAAATCATCCATTCGCGGAAGCATCGGCTGATATGCCCTGGGTCAAGTACATCGAGCCTCCGGCACTTCATTCCGTTCCCCATAATGGCTTGGCGAAAACGCCTCCGATGGGCTGGAGCAGTTGGAACCTGTTTGCGGAGAAGATCGATGATCAGACCGTACGCGGCATCGCCGATGCCATGGTCGCGAGTGGTATGAGAGACGCAGGCTACGTCTACGTGAATATTGACGATTCTTGGCAGGGCGGTCGCGACGCACAAGGCAATCTGCAGTCGAATCAAAAGTTCCCCGACATGAAAGCTCTTGCCGACTACGTGCATTCGAAAGGTCTGAAGTTGGGCATCTACTCGGGCCCGGGTGCGCTGACCTGTGCAGGATTTCTCGGCAGCTATGGTCACGAAGAGCAGGACGCAAAGACCTTTGCCTCTTGGGGAGTTGATTACCTGAAATACGACTGGTGTAGCGCGGCACAGGTCTACGACGACGCTCAACTTCGCCCCGTATACCAGAAAATGGGCGATGCGCTCCACGCCACTGGCAGACCCATCATGTACAGCCTCTGCGAGTATGGCGATGGAGCTGTGCATGAGTGGGGTGCCAACGTTGGCGGGAATCTTTGGAGGACTACAGGCGATATCCGCGATTCATGGTCCAGCATGATTGGGAACGTTGAAAAACAGGTTTCTACTGCAGCGTATGCTGGCCCCGGTCACTGGAACGACCCGGACATGTTAGAGATCGGCAACGGGCACATGAGCGATGAGGAATACCGCACGCACATGAGTCTGTGGGCACTGGTCGCGGCTCCGCTCATTGCTGGTAACGATGTCCGTAACATGTCAGCAGCTACGAAGTCGATTCTCATGAACGAAGAGGTTATTGCCATCGACCAAGACCCACTCGGCAAGCAGGCCATTCCGAAAAAGATTGGGACTAACCTCGAACTATGGCGCAAGCCGCTGGCCGACGGCAGCGTCGCAGTGGGAATCGTGAACCTCGGTGCAACGTCAGAGAGGGCTACTATTCGTGATGTGGAGTTAGGGCTTCAGGGTCAAGTGACTCTCGCACGAAATCTCTGGACGCACCGGGAGATCAGTTTCGAGAACGGCGAATTTTCGGCAGATGTGGCCTCCCATGGAATGATTTTGATTCGAATTCGCGCACATTGATATCTACACCGTACCGTAGCGCCAAGGACAAACACCCCGCCCAAGCATGGCTTGGACGGGGCTCCGATATCTGAGACTCGATCCTAACTCTGTTTTCAGCGCAAGCCGTTCTATGCAATAAGCCGCCAGATGACCGGATTTTGGTTTGACTCACAAAGACGCTCACCTTTCGGTTACACTTCCTTTTCATCCATGCCATCGCTTGCTGAATTCGTAAAGCAGGCCGCGCTCGACGAGGGATTCTCGTTGTGCGGCATTGCTCCGGCTGCTCCGCTGCGGGAACTCGACTATTTCCCCGAGTGGATTTCGGCCGGGCATCATGGCGAGATGGAGTACCTTGCGAAATCGACCGACACGGGCGCCTTGAAGCGGGCATCGCTGAGCAATGTTGCTCCGTGGGCGCGATCGGTTGTGGTTTGTGCCGCGAACTACAACTCGCCTGCACCGCACTCGACCGACTCCGCAGACCCGGATCGTGGCTGGATTTCTCGCTACGCCTTTGTCGAAGGCGACTATCACGACGTGCTGCTGAAGCGCCTGCGCCGGATCGAGTCGCGCATGATCTCGCGGATCGTTGACGGCGGAACTGAGGCGCCGCGGACTTGGTGCTATGTCGATACCGGCCCGGTCGTGGAGCGAGTGCTGGCACAGAATTCCGGCATAGGCTGGACGGGAAAGAACGCCTGCATCATCAACCAGCAGCTCGGCTCGTGGATCTTCCTCGGAGTCATTCTCAGCTCGCACGCTCTGCCGCCCGATCTCCCGGCAGCGGACCGTTGTGGAAGTTGCACGCGATGTCTTGACGCGTGTCCAACTCAGGCTTTCCTCGGCCCTCGGCGACTGGACGCGACACGCTGCATCTCATATCTGACCATCGAGCAGCGAGGCGCTGTGCCCGAGGAGCTTCGCCCGAAGATGGGGCGCCATGTTTTCGGCTGCGACATCTGTCAGGACGTCTGCCCCTGGAATCGCCGCGCTCCGGTTTCCTCCGATCCCGCGTTTGCGGCGCGTACCGAACTCGTCAATCCCCCGCTGGAGTGGATTTCAGGTATGAACATGGACGAGTTCTGCGAGGTATTTCGAGGCTCTCCTGTGAAGCGAGCCAAACTTAAGGGTTTGCTACGATCGGCTGCCATTGCGATGGGAAACAGCGAAGACCGCAAGCATCTTGCGCGGTTGCGCGAATTGGCCGAGCACGAGGATCCTGCCATAGCGGAACACGCTCGCTGGGCGATTGCACGACTGGAGGCGACAGCCGATGTTGAACGCACATAGCCGTTCCTCGATCTACGCCAGCCGTTTATTTGCGCGTCGCAGGCTCGACGTGCGAGCCCGTTTGGTCGCCGTGCGTACCTCGGGCGAGCGTCTTCTGATTCACGGGCGCACGCGCGATCTGTCCCATACCGGTGCCGGACTGACCATCACGCACGAACTTCCGGAAGGGGTCGAGGTGATACTGTGCCTGCCGATTCCCGGTCAGAGCACGCCACTTTGCCTGCACGCGGTAGTCATTCGGCGAACGGGATTTCGCGTTGGACTCCGGTTCGTGCACCCTACGGCAGAACAACGCCTGATGCTGAACGAACTCTGCCGACACTGACCCGAGAAGCGCAGCATCCAACTTTGTAGCCGATATTCTCGGCATCAGGAGATAGCGCCATGCGTCCGCGATGGTTGCTCGTAATTCCGTTGCTGTTGCTGTGGACAGTCGTAGCTACAGCCCAGCAATGGTATTCGGTGCAAACCGACCATCTCATCAGTTACTCCAGCGTGAACGACCGCGCAGCACGCGACGCCGCGCAGCGTGGTGAGCAACTGATCGCGATCTTCGGACAGGTCTTTCACCGCAAGGACGTTAGCTTCAGAACGCCTCTCCGCGTACGAGCGCTCCGCTCAACGACTCCCACCAATAGCGTGCTCGTGCGCACGCCGATGGCGAACATCGTCACAGTCGATGTATCCCAGCCAGATTCGTGGTTTGCCGCCGCACGAGCAATCTCCGCGTTGGTTCTCGAAGACAACTATCCAAGAGCGCAACCCTGGTTTGACTCCGGGATATCGACCTATCTGGGCGCAATGCGCTTCAATGGCGAACAGGTGCAGCTCGGAGTATCGCCTATTGGAATGCACCTGACCGCAGCCGACTGGATTCCGCTGAAACAGTTATTCGCCATCAATGATGTTTCGCGCTTGAGTCCGGCGCAGCGTCAGGCGTTCGAAGCCGAGTCGTGGGCCGTCGTGCGCTGGTTGGTCGATAACAGCAGGCTCGGGCAGGCCGGTGCTTATCTGAACGCGGTTGAGTCTCGCGGTGCGACTCCGGAACGCGCATTGGGTGAGGCGTTCTCTATGGACTTCGACAACCTCGACCGCGAGGTGCGCGAATCACTCGCAAAGATCACGCCCAAAGAGATGCCCGCGCTACGCATTGATACCTACATGCTCAAGTCGCAGAAGGTTCCAGCAGCAGACATTCATGTGCTCGAAGCCAGCATGACGCTGTTTGGTCCCGACTCGGATCGCACGCTGCACGCTCTGGTGACCTTCATGCGCGAGAACCAGGAGAACGTTGCAGTTCATCGCGCACTGGCATGGGCATATATGCTGCGCCACGATCAGGAAAACGCTATCGAACACATCCGTCATGCGTTGGCAATTGACCCATCCGAGCCATCGATGCACTACCTATATGCGCGCTGGGTCAATCAGGGGGATGAAAACACCATCCATGTGCAAGCCGCGCAGACACGGCTGAGTCTGGGCCTGAAAGACGCGCTGCAACGCGATCCTAACTATGCTCCGGCGTATGAACTGCTGGGGCTTGCGGAATTGAGCGACGGAGCTAGAAAAAATGCTCTTGCGACTCTACAACGAGCCTCGGCTTTGCGCCCTCGTAATGACCGGTACTACTTGAACCTTGCTCGTGCCTACGATGCTTCGGGAAATCAGGACACCGCTCGAAACCTCATAATGTATGCGCGTGCGGGTGGAGACCCTGCCATCGTCAACGACTCCCAGCAACTATTGAAAGAACTGGGGATGCAGAAAAAACAGCCAAAGCCATGGGAATTGACGGGGAATGCTTCGGGCTCAACGGCTGATGCCGGGGCGAAGCACACCAAGTACGACAACCTGCAGGAAGCGATCGAAGAAGACGAGCGCGCCGAAGCCGCACAGAAGAAGAAAGTCGCCGACGTGAAACACGATAGCCGCAAAATCGAGTTCCTCAAGGGAAGCATTGTCAGCGTTCAATGCAGCGCTCCTCCGGCAGCGGAGTTGACGGTGAACTCCGGTGGACAGACATGGCACATGCACGTAGCAGATCGCAATGACATCGTGATGATCGGCAGCGACCACTTCGATTGCGGATCGCACGGCAAAGTCTCCATCAACTTCAAGAGAAGTGGCAGTCAGGAAGGCGATGTAGTGTCACTTGAGACCGATTAGCCTGGATTTGCGATTGTCAATTGGGGAGATAGAGCTAAAGAAAATGGCCCTCCGGGGGATGAGGGCCCTTTTGGGTTGAGAGGATCAGAAACTACCCACGGCTCACATTCTGAGCCTGAAGGCCTTTTGGTCCCTTTACGCATTCGAACTCGACGGTCTCGCCTTCGTTCAAAGTGCGATAGCCATTTTCCTGAATCACAGAATAATGTACGAAAACATCTTCACCCGTACTACGCTGAATGAAGCCATATCCCTTAGCGCCATTGAACCACTTAACAGTACCTTTTTCTTTCACGACTTACTCCTTTCACATCTTGCAAGAGAAACAGTGACTACGCGGAACCCCCTTTGAGTTCCACCGACAGCCGAAAAGCCTCTGCCAAACAAATCCGGATTCCAGCACCTTCTATCGCCCCAGAGCCGCTAGCCGCGAAGCGGGAGAAGATGCTGGAATCCGGATTTGACTGCCAGAACCGACTGCAACCGCACATCTACTTTCCTTTACAGCACCGCATAACCACTAGAGCTACAAATGAACGGCAACTCAGAGAGCATGGCATATTTACAGCAATTCTGGTCGGGTTGGCAAGCAAATGTTTCCAGAGAACGAAAAATTATGTAAAGACTTCACGACAACTGCCGATATAGAGCAATTGCCCTCCGGAACTCAGGTGTTTCGAGACGCTGCGACCCTTATCGACGACAACTGAATCTCGTACAATGGACAGAGAAGATCATGACAAGCGAAAGCACATCTGGCGCAGCCGTGGCCGCTGCCATCGAACCCCCTGCCTCGAACGATCCAGTCCAACAAATACGCAGTTCCATGCTGCAGACCCTGCGTCGCAACGGCGGGTCCACGCTCAAGTACCTGGGCACAACCGAAGTTCATACATACGCCTTCTCCGTGGCCGCGAATGCAATTCTGTCGTTCTTCCCCGCTGCGGTTTTATTGCTCACGTTGAGCCGAAAAGTGTTCCACTCGCCAGCAATGGTGAAAGCGATCAAGCGCATGCTGATGGCGTATCTGCCTGACAACCAGCGCTTCATCGTGTCCACCGTGGACTCAATGTCAGCGACGCACAAAATTCAGCTGGTGTCGATCATCATGTTGTTCATCAGTTGCACGGGTGTTTTCGAACCGCTGGAAGTGGCGCTGAACTCGGTATGGGGATTCAAATCGCGCAACTACCTGATGAACCAGGTCGTGTCGCTCGGGCTCGCGTTGGGTTGCGGTGTGCTCGCGCTGACGAGCGTGGCCGCAACGGCTGGAGTGTGGGCTCCGGCGGCAGAAGCACAGATCTGGCTGAGCAATCACATCGGCACCGGCACGGTGTACTCGATGATTGACAAGATCAACGTCACAACTCAGTTCGTCGCCATGAAGGCATTTGGCATGGTGGCAAGCGTCCTTATCTTCTTCTTGATCTACTGGCTGCTGCCCAATGGCAAGGTGCCGCCCCGCGCAGTGCTGCCATCGGCCATCATCACCGGCGTGGCATGGGAGATTGCGAAACTGATTTATGTGGCATGCCTGCCGTGGCTCGATTTCCCTGAGGCGTACGGACCTTTCTCGGTATCGGTGACGCTGATCTTCTGGGCATTCTTCTCGGGACTGTTGCTGCTGGGAGGAGCACATCTGTCAGCGCAAGACCTCAAGACTGCAGGAAGGCAGTCGCTGATGACCCCAACGCCGGAAGGTGAAAACGCAGGAGCCATTAGCTAGAGAGACAATGGCTAAAATCGCTGTTCGTGACTAGTTGGTGAATGGTTGGGTTCGGCTGAGTAAAGATTGGCAGAAAAGATAACAGGCACCCTCGAATGGGGTGCCTGTTCTGTTAATGGTTGCGGGTTTTACTCGACGGCTGCGGGTGCCTCGTGCGGATGCTTGCCCGGGGTTCCGATGAACCAGTCAACCCAGTCAGTCACCGTCTTGTACCAGAGCTGAGAGTTCTGAGGCTTGAGTACCCAGTGTCCTTCGTCTGGGAAGTAGAGCATGCGGCTGGGGACGTTCAGCTTCTGGAGAGTGGTGAAGAGTTGGAAGCCTTCGCTGACGTCGAGGCGGTAGTCGAGTTGTCCGTGGACGACGAGCGTAGGCGTCTTGAAGTTCGGCGCGGCCAAGGCGGGCGACCACTTGCGATAGAGATCGCGGTTTCCCCAAGGCGTCCCCTTGAACTCCCACTCGTTGAACCAGAGCTCTTCGGTCGTGCCGTAGGCAGACTCGGGATTGAACATGCCATCGTGCGAAACGATGCACTTGAAGCGGTCGGTGTGGCCAAGGATCCAGTTGGCCATGTAACCGCCATAGCTGGCTCCGAGGGCACATTCGCGATCGCGATCGATGAACGAGAAATTCTTCTCGGCATAGTCGAGTCCGAGCATGAGGTCCTGGAAGGGACGACCGCCCCAGTCGCCGTTGACATCATCCACGAACTGCTGTCCGTATCCGGTCGAGCCGCGCGGATTAACCATGATGGCCACGTAGCCGGAAGCCGCGAAAAGATTGGGGTTCCAGCGATAGCTCCAGTCATCGCCCCACGCGCCTTGCGGTCCGCCGTGAATGAGGAACTTCACCGGATACTTTTTTGCAGGATCGAAGTTGGGTGGCTTGACGATGAAGCCCTCGACCTTCTTGTTTTCCGAGCCGATGAACCAGAACGGCTCGACAGGCTGCATCTGGACCTGCGAGAGCACTGCGTCGTTCATGTGCGTGAGCTGAACGACAGGAGCCGCCGACTTCGTTGTTGCTGATGCGGCGATCGAGAACAACTCTGTCGGGTAGCGGACGGAATTGCGAGCGAAGACCAGCGTCTTGCCGTCCGGTGTCGGAGTGGGGGAGTCGTTGTAACCACGAACAATCTCGCTCGGCTTGCCTCCGGTGACAGCAATGCTGTAGATGGGCGAGTCGCCAGCGTCACCAGCGGTGAAGTAGATGCTCTTGGAATCGGGCGCCCAAGCGATGGAATCGATCCAGCGGTCGAAGTTCTCGGTGAGGTTCACGATCTTGCCGGTGGCCCGCTCGATGAGGCGAAGGCGGAAACGGTCGCTCTCGTATCCGGCGCGGAACTGCGAACGGATTGCAATGTATTTGCCATCGGGCGAGTACATCGGCGTCGAGTCGGAACCGTGATTTTCGGCAGTCAGGTTGCGGGGCTGCGCGTTCTGATCGAGCGAGAGAACGAATACATCGCTATTTGTCGATGTAGCTTGCACCTCGTCGAGGTTGCTGGTGAAGACGATCTCGCGTCCCGAGGGCGCGAATTGATACTGGTCCTGCCCGCCGAGGGAGAAGGGCGGCACGTCGTGGTTGCCAGGCGTGAGGTCGTGTCCGGCGCAGGCGGCAGTGGCGGCGTTGCAGGCAGCATCGATGAGGAACAGGTGCGAGCGCTTGCCGTTGTCAAAGGCGTTCCAGTGTCGATACATCAGGTGGTCGAAGATGCGAGCCTTGACCTTGGACCTCTCGACGGCGGTGTCCTTCTGTTTATTGCAGGCGTCGTCCTTGCAGTTCGGCCAGACGGCGGAGAGGAACATGACCTGTTTACCGTCGGGCGACCAGATGGCACCGTCGGCTTCGGTTGAGATATTCGTTAGCTGGCGCGGCGAGCCTGCGAGGGTTCCGGTGTCGGAATGGAATTCCTGAACGTACAGTTGCGAGGCTCCGTTGCGCGTGGCGGTGTAGAGGACCTGCTTGCCGTCAGGCGAGAAGCGGAGGCGATCTTCGGTGCCCTGCGTCGGTTCGAGCAGACGACGAGCCGTGCCGGAGGACAGTGGCGCGATCCATAGATGCGACTTGCGCGTGTTATCGGCTAGCGAGACATCAACGGCGGAAAAGGCGACCCAGCGGCCATCGGGCGAGACGGTGAAATCGCCGACACGCTTGAGGTTCATCATGTCCTCAAAAGTGAAGGGACGTTTCTCGGCAAACGCGGGGAGCGAAGCGAGCAATAACAATGCGATGAGAGTGCGTCGTAGCATCCAGACATCTCCAGTGTTGCAAAAAGGAAGTGTATCGCATGGGGAGGGATGGGGGTTAGGCGGTCGAAAAGCCTTTTGTGGGACTGTGCAGATTTGGAGCGCGCTGGGTCCTTCGCTACGCTCAGGATGACGCCGAAGTTCAACCAGACGCGAAGGAAGTGGCAAAGCAAGAGTAGGACAAAAGCAAAAGCAACAACACAAGAACCTTTGGAGCGCGCTGCGCGCGTTCTTCAATAGATCCCACATACGCTCGCCAAAAGAGGCGAGCGTATGTGGGGCACCCGCGGTGCTTGGGTTCCGTATAGGTGCTTGGGTTCGCGGTTCTGCGCGGCAGGGTGCACGCCCCGTATTTCTCCCCTTGTCGTGAACTAAGGCTTATAAATTTTCAGAACACTTTGGTTTGTGTCACGTCTTTACTGTTAGGACGCTAAACGTGCTGGAGCATGTGGAGATATTGGAACTCGCGGCAGTACAAGGCGACGCTGAGGATTCGGCCGTCGCGGCTCTGGTACGCGGGCAGACGCGGTTGGTGTTCCAGATCTGCTACAGCGTGCTGCGCAACTATCACGACGCCGAGGATGCGACGCAGGAGACCTTCGTGCGAGTGATGAAGCACAGGCGCGAGTTAAGCGGAATTCGCGATGTGAAAAGTTGGGTGGCGAAGATTGCGTGGCGGGTGGCGCTAGATGCTCGCGGCAGGACCTCGGCCGCGGATGATGACCTGGCGGTGCCTACGCTTGTGGCTGAGTTGCGAAGTCACGCCGTAGGGGCGGAGCAGGTGGCAATTGACGGGCAGATGCTTGAGTTCGTCGAGCGATTGATTGCAAAGCTTCCGGCGGAGCTGCGCGATCCACTGACGCTTTCAACCGTGGAGGAGATGACCTCAGTGGAGATTGCGACGGTGCTCGGGATTCCTGAGGCATCGGTGCGAACGCGAGTGCACAGGGCGCGGCGGTTGCTGAAGGAAAAGCTCGCTGGATTGCTGGAAGGAAGGTCGTTATGAATTCCGAAGAGCGCGAACGACTGGCCGAACGATGGCTGGATGAGGGGCTGAAACGTTTTGGCGCGCAGGATGTGCCGGAGGGGTTGGAAGCCCGTGTTCTGCAGACGTTGGAGAGCAAGCGTGCGGTGCGGCGATTAGTGTTCCCCTGGAGCAGAGGCTTGGCGTGGCAAGTGGCGGCTGCCGCAATCATTGTCGGGGCGCTGGGGGGTGGGTGGCATTGGCACGCAGGACTGGAAAGGCATCCGGTTCAGACGACGTCGGTGCCGCAGATCACCTCAATGCCTGAGGAGCGCAGAGAACTGGCAACCATTCGGTCAAAAGAACCGGAAATAGCGACACCTAAAGGCGCAGAGCGCGGTGAGGCGGCGGATTCTGGGAGAAAGGTACGACGACTTGAGCGAATGGCAACGGTCGTTAAGGTGGAACGTGAGCAGTTCCCTTCTCCTGCGCCGTTATCGGAAGAAGAACGATTGATGACGAACTACTTGCGTCAGACTCCGCGAGAGGAAGTGCTGGTAGCAGTGGCAATGCGGCAAGCAGAACGCGAAGAGGCACAGAAGAGATTTGAATCCGGTCCCGGAGCTGATGCGGGAGCGGAGGGAAATCGATAGGAGGACTCATGCGGTTACTTTCACGTGTGGTATTAGCTTTGGTCGTCGCGAGCGCGACGATGGCGGTGGGGCAGGAAGCGTCGGCACCGGGACAAGCACAGGAACAGGCGGCGAAAGCTGCCCCGACGGTCTCGACCTACAGGTTGGATTATGACGTTCACGAGATTGACGGCGGGAAGCGCATCAACACGCGCTCATACACGATGCGCATCACGGATTACAACCAGAGGGCGGTGTTACAGACCGGTTCGCGGGTGCCAATTACGACGGGCGGCTCTGGAGAGAACGCACACTTCCAATATGTGGATATCGGCGTTCGCATGGAGGTGAACCTGAGGACAGTGGGTAGAAGTCTATATCTGACGACCTCGATTGAAATCAGCGGCATAGCACCGGACCAGGCAGGACAGAGCTCTCATCCCGTGATGCGCACGAACAGAGCAGATACGAATAGCACGGTGACGCTGGGCAAGCCGATGCTGCTGGCAAGTATTGATGACGCGGTTTCGAAGAGACGGTATGACGTGGAAGTAAAAGTGACGCAGCAGTAGGAGTGAGTGGTCGAAGTGATGGCGCGGGGAAAGCCCGCGCCATTTTTGTTGGGCTTCAGGCGAGTGCGGGTCGGAGTCATTCTAGGCAACGATAGGACAACACCAAAAGCAAATTCTTGGAGCGCGCTGCGCGCATTCATTATTAGAACCCACATGCGCTCGCCAAAAGAGGCGAGCGTATATGGGGCACCCGCGGTGCTTGAGTTCGCACAGCTACCGTGCAAAGTGCACGCCCGGTATGTCTCCTGCCGTACCCGCGGTGTTTGGGGATGTATGTGAGCGCTTGCCGGGCTGATTGGCGCGGCGGCGAATGGGCGAGCAAAAAAGAGAGGCGCGGGGAGAACCCGCGCCCATGATGGGAGGACATCAAGCTCAGGAGCGAAGCAATTTACGAGCAAAGCACAACAACAAAGCAAACTCTTTCGAACTCATCTCGGCTCAGGGCGCCACTTTGTAAATCGCAACGGAGGTCGGGGCAACGTGCATGGTGATCTTGTCTGCATCGACGGTTGCGGGAGAGGCGTCCTGGACAGGCTCCACGGACTTCACCTCGGTAAGCGGCGTATCAGCGCGCTGCAACTCGATCGTCTGCTCGGAGGTGGAACCGTTGAAGACCACCAGCAAGCGGTCGGGGCCCTGTGAGCGAAGGAACGCGAAGTAGCTTTCGGCGGATGCTACGGTGGTCAAATCACCGGTCTGGAGCGCCGGATGCGAATGGCGCAAAGCGGCAAGTTGCTGGACATGAGTAAACACCTGCTGCTGCTCGGCGGTGCGCCCGGTCGGGTTGAAGGACGAAGCGGTGTCACCGGGGAAGCCTCCGGGAAAATCGTGGCGGTTATCGGGATCATCCTTTCCATCCATTGCGATTTCATCTCCGTAGTAGAGTCCCGGGATGCCGCGCAGGGTGAAAAGCAGCGAGAAGGCCGCGTTGAGTTTGGGAACGGTGGCGCCTGGCTCGCTCATGAAGCGAAGGATGTCGTGATTGCCGATGAACGTGTACAGGCCGTTTGGACGCTGGTAGAGGTAATCGTGCTGGAGCAGGTTGACCAGTTTGGAAACCGGCTGATTATGTAGGAGCACGTTGCGCAACGTTGATTCGAGCGGAAAGTCGAAAACAGTCGTAAGGCCGGAGTCGATTCCCTGCATTGGGCGTCCACCCTCGAAAAATGCGGTGATCACCGGGTCGTCGTTGAAGACTTCGCCGACAGTCGTGACCTGCGGGTAACACTGGCGCAACGTCTGATGCCACTGGCCCCAGAAGCGACGCGAGGAATAGGGGAAGGTGTCGAGGCGATAGCCGTCAAAGTGTGCTGTCTCCATCCACCAGATGGCGTTGTCGGCAAGATATTCGCCGAGCAAAGGATCGTCGGTGTTGAGGTCGGGAAGCTTGTCAGCAAACCAGCCTTCGACGACGGGACGGCGGTCGCGGGTGTCGGCGTGGATGTCAACCAGAGGCCAGAAGTCATACTTGGGCTGGAGGTGATGCGCGGTCGATCCGTTGAGCCAAGTCGGCGTGGGTGGATGAGCAGCCCAGGGATGATCGGGGCCGGTGTGGTTGGCGACATAATCGCTTACGACCTTGATCCCTGAGGCATGGGCGGCTGCGACAAACTCGCGCAGATCCTGCATGGTGCCGAAGTGGTCTTCAACCGCATAGAAATCGGTGACGTGGTAGCCGTGATAGTCGGCGGCGTTGGAGTCGTTCTTCCACCAAGGGGTAAGCCACAGGGTGGTGACGCCGAGCTGCTTCAGGTAAGGCAGATGCTGCTGAATGCCTTTGAAATCGCCCCCGTGATAGGCGTGGGCGTTGGTGCGATCGTAGTGTCCGCGAGCCTGTGCAGGATTGTCGTTGGTTAGGTCTCCGTCGGCAAAACGGTCAGGCATGATGAGGTAGAGAACGTCATCGGCATGAACGCCATGTCCGGTTTCGGCTGTCTTTTCGCGGCGCTCAAGCGGTAATGCGACTCGTGTGTTGCCGGATGTCGTGGAGACGGAGAGTTCGGCCTTGCCCGGTGCGGCATCGGCGGCAATGTGAGTCCAGACAAAAAGGTAGCGCCCGTCGGCACTGGACTGAGTGCGGAGGATGGAGACGCCTTTGTACTGAGTTGTGACCTTGGCCTGCTGAAGGTTGTCTCCCGTGACGAGCAGCATGGGGTCGTGCGGCATGCCTACCCACCAGTTGGGTGGCTCGACTTTTTGGACCGACGGCTGCGCTAAGGCGACCGAGAAGAAGATAGATAGGAGTGCGGTAAGGAGTACGGACTTCGATCTGATTTTTGAGCGAATCATGGCTAGCAGTGCCTCGTTATCGGCAAAGAATTACAAAAAATGGGGACAGGCGAACCTGTCCCCGCTGTTTATTCATTGTTAGAAGGAAACACGAAGCACTAATTCGAGCTCGCGCTGCGATTCGGTGCGAGGTGAGGACACGACTCCGAAGTTCTTGTTAGAACTTGCGTTCATCGCGTCTTGCCAATTCAAATCGCTCGGGTTCTGGAGCTGCGGAGTGTTGGTCAGGTTATAAACCTGGGCACGGAACTCCGTCTTTACGCGCTCGGCGACCTGGAAGCTCTTCGCCAGCGACATGTCCCAAGTGTGGTATCCCGGTCCATGGAAGTAGTTGCGAGCCAAGGAGCCGACTGTTCCAGTAGCGGGTGCCGTGAAGGCACTGACAGGACAGTACAGCCAAACTTTCCGGGAGTAGTTTTCCTTGCATCCGCCGTGGTAGTCAGGACGAACGTTGTTCTGAACGAGGTCAACCGGCGCGCCACTTGCCAAGTTCAGCACATTGTTCCACTGCCATCCGCCGAGAACAAAGTCAGCAGCTCGTGGAATGTTGCTGAAGAACGTCTTGCCACGGCCGAAGGGCAGCTCATACAACGCGCTGGCCACTAGCACCTGACGCTGGTCGCTGTTGGAATTGCCGTAGTTGTACTTGAGCAGCGGCACTCCATTGGCTGCCATATTCGTGCTGGTCCCACCAGCGATTGCGGACGGGGCGTTGTCCAAGGTGTGCGAGTACGTATAGGCGACGGTGTACTGCAAGCCCTGGCTCATCTTCTTGTTCAAGCGAGCCTGCAGGCCGTTGTAGTTGCCGTTGCCGATCATAGCCACTTCCGAGATTGAACCAACGTTCGAGAACCACTTCTGAGAGGTGGTGCCAAGAACGGTGGCATTGGCGTTGAACGAGGTTCCGAGGTTACCCATGTGGGTGCCCACATAAGCCAGATCCAAAGAGGTCGAACCATTCAGTGCACGTTCCACCTGAATGTTCCACTGCTGGATGTTCGGATTCTTGCTGTTCTTGGGGTAATAAATGACGTTCTGGCTGCTGGTGAGGACCTTGGGGTTCACAGTAACCTGTCCCACCGGTAGCGCACCGGTAGCAACAGTCGGGTCCAGCGAACCGTTCGGAGCTGATCCACCGAGCGTGAAACGAACGCCAGTCGCGCAAGTCGGATCGGCGGACGGGCAAGCATAGTACGTCTGCGAGCCGTTGAAGTTCGGGTTATTGGAAAGCTGCGTACCTACTCCACCACGATCCACGTAGTAGAAGAGGCCGTAACCGCCGCGAATGACGGTCTTGCCGTTTCCGCTGAGGTCATAGGCGAAGCCTACACGGGGTCCAAAGTTTCCCTTGGGCGTGTCGATCAGAGACTTGTTCCAGCCCTTCTCTCCGGGTAGAACCAAGGTTCCAGTAGAAGGATCGAAGTTGGACTGCTTGCCGCTCTGTTCGGTCGGCCAAGAGAGAACGTCGTAACGCAGGCCGAGGTTCAAGGTCAGCTTGCGGCTGACGCGGAAGTCGTCCTGAGCGAAGAAGCCGTTTTCCCAGCTACGGGTGCGATAGTAGCCGTTGAAAACGCCGATGGTGTAATCCCACGCAAATCCGGCAGCGATTTCGCTGATCGCGTGTCCGGTGAAACCACCGATCGGACCCTGATCAGGCCAGCACCAACCGTCTGCGGCGCTGAAGCAGAAGTTTCCCTTGGCATTATTGCCCTGGGTGAAGTCCACACTGCGGTGCATTATGCTGAAGCCCAACTTCAGGTTGTGACGTCCCTTAACCCAGCTCAGGGTATCCACAAACTGATGGGTACCTTCGGCTACGGTGTAAGGACCGCCGTCGCCGACGTACTCCAACCGCGTGCCGGAGTCGATGGCTGGCATGCCACCCAGAAGCGGGCTGGTATTGGCGTTGACAATGCCGAGATCTGATGCCTGCGTCCCGCCGAAGCCGGGCTGCTGATATCCGAAGTACGGACGAGAGTAGCCGTAGTGGAATTCGTTGATGATGGAATCGGAAAGAGTGCGAGTGTAACCGACAGCAAGCTGACGCGGATGCTGCGGGTTGCTGCCCGAGCCGTAGCCGGAGGGCAGATCATGTGATGAGTCGACGAGTTTGTCCGTATCTCTCAGCAGATCCTGATCAAAGCTGTAACGGGCAAAGATGGATTCCTTCGGATTAAGAACGAAATCCAGACGTGCATCGTAGTCGTCCAGGGTCTTGTTAATCTGGCGACGCGGTTGGAAGTTATTGTCACCGCTAGCAGGATTGAAGCTGCCCACGTTGGGCAACGGGAAGGCATTCAGGAATTTCATCGCAACGGGATTCTGATTCGCCGTTGGGATGATATTGATCTTAGTTCCCGGCTGGTGCGCTACTGAATCCCACCCAAACGGAAGGCAGGTCTGCGGGTTGAAGATGTATCCATGCTTTGCGTTGAAGGCCGTTGGATCGGTCTTCATTGCAGCAACGCAGGTCGTATTCGTCATGAAAGGCAGAGAGGTTGCGGACGTCGTACCGGCTGCCGAATACAGCTCACTGAAATCGCCAGTGCGCATCTTGGCCGTTGGGACGATATCGGTGCCATCAACCTGCGGCGTTTTCTGACGCCAGCCCTGATAGTCGACAAAGCCGAAAATCTTGTTCTTCCAGATGGGAGCGCCTAAAGACGCGCCAAACTGGTTGCGCTTGAGCACAGGAGCCGCGGCATTACCCCAGCCCCATGGCAGTGCAGCGCCTTCACGCGAGCGGTTAAACCAGTAGCCTGCGCCGTGGATCGAGTTGCTGCCAGACTTGGTTGCGACCTGCACGATTGCACCGCCGGAGCGGCCAAATTCGGCAGAGGCGACGCTGGTGGTTACCTTGAATTCGGCGATATCTTCCACTGGCGGGAAGATAACCAATGTATTGACCAGCGACTCATTGTTGTCGAGGCCATCGAGCAGGTAGTTGTTTGCCTGAGGACGGAGGCCGTTGACGGTAAGAGCGCCGCCGCCGGACTCACTGTTGCGCCATGTTTCGGACTGATTGTTGCTGCCAGTAGCCTGATCATTGTACGCGCCGCGTGCAACGCCAGGGGTGAGGAGGGCAAGCGAAGTGAAGTTACGGCCGTTCAGTGGAAGTTCGACAACCTGACGTCCCTGAATGATTTCACCTGCGGAGGAGGTAGCGGTGTCAACCAGTGCGACCTCATCGGTCACATTGACGGTTTCAACAGCCGAACCAACCTGCAGTTTGAAGTTGATTTCTTTGACTTGAGAGATTTCCAGGGTGACGTTGGCCGTCGCTGACCTGAAAGTGTCCTTCTTGGCCTCGACCTTGTACTGGCCGATGCGAAGGGCGTTCACAACGTAGTCACCGTTTCCCTGGCTCTGGACGGATACAGTGGTATTCGTCGCCAGGTTCGTGACGGTGATCGTGGCACCCGGAACGGCCGCACCAGCGGGATCGGTTACTGTACCGAACACGCGTGCGTTATCCGATTGAGCAAGGGCCATGATGGTTGTGACCAGCAGCACTAGAGCTACCAGGAAACACCTTTTGGCGTACTGCTTCATAGTTCCTCCAAAGAAACAAAATCCAAAACCCTAATCGTTACGGGAAAAGCTTCTAAGAGCAGTGCGCAGGGGATAAGTCCTTTGCAGTCATGTAGCTAGCCCGATTACGCATGCTCTCGCCTGAAACTAAGGTTTTGTATCCCCCAACGCGGCCTCACTGGGCATACACGGAGGGGGCAACCACGACCGCTCAGGCCTTTTGTGGCGCCCAAGTCGAGCCGTTGTCGAACTCTGCATCATTTAACAAAACCGTAGGGGAGTCTGAAACTCTGGATAGCTTAATGCAAGTTTCTGCTGGTTAGTCACGGTAACTGACCCAATGCGTCTGAAATCTTTTACTTACAAAATGTTTCACCTTTTGTTACATGATGTGACAAGATAGCTGGCGTGTTCACACGAGAGCAGATTCTGGAGCAGATTGAGCGCTTGTCGCAAAGTGCGGCCCTGCATAATTCTGAGGCGCTGTGCAAACTGCTGCGCTATCTGACAGAACAGTCACTGAATCAGCCGGGAGCGGCGATCAAGGAATACCAGATCGCGACAGAGGTATTTCATCGCTCATCCAACTTCGATCCGCAGCTCGATTCGGTTATCCGCGTACAGGCCGGAAGGCTGAGAACGAAGCTGGCAAGCTACTACAGCACGGATGGCGAAAACGACCGGGTAATCGTCGAACTGCCAAAGGGAAACTACGCCGTACACTTCCGTGAAAACCCGCGATTCGCACAAAAGCCAGTGCCTGAGGCGGTTGAGCATAAACCCAGCCCCGTAGAAGCGGCGAAACCGGCTGAAACTGGGCGCGAATTTCGAATTGCAGTGCCGGTATTAAGCTCTCTGCTGCTGGTGGCGGTGGCGGCGGTCATATTCTTATTGGTGAATCGCCCGCCGGCAAAGGCAGTGGCGACGGTGGGAGCGGACGGTAAGGCTCCGGCGGCCTACCAGTTGTTCTGGGGTCAGTTTTTGACCACGCCGGATCAGCCGTGGGTGGTGTTCAGCAATGCCGCGTTTGTTGGGCGTCCGGAAACCGGGTTGCGCTATGCCAACGCAACGAATGACGCGCGTGAACAGGTTTTTGATCACTACACGGGCGTGGGTGAAGTGCTTTCGGTGCACAATTTGGATGAGGTTTTTGCCACGCTACATGGGCGCGTGAGGGTGAAGCGCGGCAGCCTGTTCTCGCTGGATGATATCAAGCAGAACAACCTGATCTTTTTGGGCTCTCCCGCGGAAAATCTGACGTTAAGAGACGTTCCGAGCACGACGCACTTCGTTTTCCAGCGCGTGCCTGCGGGGCCGAGGGCTGGCGACCTGTCGATTGCAACGGTTTCGCCCCAGGGAGGCGAGCCTGCAGTTTCGCTGGCGAGTCCGGCGGGGCAAGCGCTTACGGAAGACTATGCCATTGTTGGATTTAAGCGCGGAGTGGAGTCCTCAAGGCTGGTGCTGTCGATCGCCGGAACGACGACCTTCGGGACGCAGGGCGCGGTGGAGTATCTGTGCCACCAAGAGTCGCTGGAGGAGCTTCTGGCGAAGCTTGGGGTGCAGAAGGCGGAGGATTTGAAGCCGTTTGAAGCGCTGCTGAAGGTGAGGATCTCGCACGGGGTTCCGGTGGAAGCGAGTCTGGTCGCGGTGCATAAGTAAACAATCCTGGAGATTGCAGTCCGTGGCGGAAGAGCCTCTTGGGCGGAATTGCCTATTTGCGCATGGATGGGATCCTTCGCTGCGCTCAGGATGACAGATCCAACTGCAAGAACAACACCAAGGGCAACAGCACACTAACGACAACTGCCAAAGCAACTACCCCACCCGAAACTCTAAAGGCGAGTTTAGGATGGGGCACCCTCGTGTTCATTCCAGATTGGAATCGTTCGTGTTTACGATGACAGCTCGACCGCTTTATTGGAGCTGACGTTCACGCTTTCTGATGCGGTGTCCCGGACACGCTGCATGAGGATGGCGGCGACGAGGAGGAATGCGCCTCCGGCGATGACGGCCGACATGCGGTTGTTATGCAGGACGT
Source organism: Koromonas humicola (assembly GCF_059726255.1). Taxonomy (NCBI): domain Bacteria; kingdom Pseudomonadati; phylum Acidobacteriota; class Terriglobia; order Terriglobales; family Koromonadaceae; genus Koromonas; species Koromonas humicola. The sequence continues at coordinate 369,265 of NZ_AP040873.1, read as the reverse complement.
GGTTCATCACCCAACCGAAGAACAGCGATGCGATGATTTCGGGCAGGACAATGAAGAAGTTGAAAATGCCCATGTAGACTCCGGTGCGCGCAGGAGGGAGCGACGCAGAGAGCACGGAGTACGGCATGGAGAGAATGCTGGCCCATGCGATTCCGACACCGAGCATCGGCAGGAGAAGCAGCATCGGGTGCTGGATCAGAGCTACGGAGAGCAGTCCCGCGCCGCCGCAAACGAGGCAGAGGCTGTGGGTATTGCGGCGTCCTAGATGGCGGGCGAGGAACGGAAGCGAGAAGGAAAAAGCGAAGCAGATGGCGGAGTAGAAGCCAAAGCAATTCCCTGCCCACTCGATGCCCCGGGTGTACTGCGGCGAAGTGGTGTCGGCGGCTCCGAAGACGTTGTGGGCCACGGCGACGGGAAAATAAAGCCACATGCAGAAGAGTCCCAGCCAGGTGAGTAACTGAACCCAGGCGAGCTGGCGCATGACGTGCGGCATCTCGCGGATGGCGGTGAGGATTTCTTTGGCGGACTTAACTAGCCGCGAGACAAAACTGGTCGAGGCGGAAGCTGCTTTCTGCTGCCGGAAGGCTTCGAGGTCTTCGGGTGGGTACTCCTTGGTTGTGAGGATCGTCCAAAGGACGGCACCGAGGAAGGCAGCGGCTCCGATATAGAACGACAGGCGCACGGTGATGGGGATGGCGTGGTGCGTGGTGTCGGCCGCGAAGTGGAAATACTTGCCGAGGAACCAGGGGAGCGATGAAGCGGCAATGGCTCCGGCTCCGATGAGGATGGACTGCATGGCGAATCCGGCGGTGCGCTGCTCATCGGGGAGGATGTCGGCAACGAAGGCGCGGAAGGGTTCCATGCTGATGTTGATGGAAGCGTCGAGGATCCAGAGGAGCCCGGCGGCCATCCAAAGAGCCGAACAGCGCGGCATCAGAAGCAAGGCGAGCGAACTTAGAATGGCTCCGGCAAGGAAATAGGGACGGCGTCGGCCAAGGGGTCCCCAGGTGTGATCGCTGGCTTGGCCAATGAGCGGCTGAACGAGGAGTCCGGTGAGCGGTGCGGCGAGCCAAAGCATCGGGATTTGGTCTGCTTTGGCTCCGAGGTACTCGTAGATGGCGCTCATGTTCGCCATTTGCAGTCCCCAACCGAACTGGATGCCAAGGAATCCGGCACTCATGTTGAGGATCTGCCAAGATGTGCGGCGCGGTCGATTCATGAATCAGTCCTCTGCTGCTGCTATCGGATGCTAGAGCAAGTCCTGAACTGCTGTTCTTGTTCACCCACCTTAGCCGCGCGGAAAACGCGCGTCGAAGGTGGGGCACCCCTGCACCCTCCATCGTAGGTGGGGCGCCCTAAATTCATTCCAATTACCGCAATGTAACCTCTACTCCGTGAGGATCATCCTCGACTTCGGCAGTCCAAGTCGAGCCGGACTGCTGCAAGGGCAGATTGCCGTGAGCGGTTGAGGCTAATTTCTCGGACGGCTTCAAACCATACACCTCGAAACGCAAACTCTTCCACCAGGATGAATAGCTGCCTTCGTGCTCAGAGACACGGAGGGTCCACGATCCATCGGAGTTGGCACGGCAGGTGAAGCGCTCGCGCAGGTACTGACCTCGACGGTAGTCGAAGGTGTGTCCGTCGTCGAGATAGACCTCGCCATGGCAGAGATCACCGGTGGACTTGGAATCGGCTTCGGGCAGGTAAACGCGCAGCGTCAGCGGACCTGCGGGCTTGACGTCGGTGCTCTGGGTCAAGGGCGCGATCGGCACGATGCTGCCTCCACGGGCATAAACAGGCAGTTGGTCGAGTTTGGGCGTGACGGAAAGCCGGAGGGGATGCAAATCGTCGCGGCGTTCAAGATCGCGTGCTTCGAGTTGGGTTCCATCATGGACGCGTTCGCCGGTCCAGTAGTCGTACCAGGTGCCCGGAGGAAGGTGAACCGCGTAAGGCGTTGTCTCGTCGGGAGTAGGCGCGGTCAGGACAAGAAGATTGGGGCCGAAGAGGAACTCGTTTGTAGCATCGAGGTCGATCGGATGGCCGTCCTTGGTGGCATTTGGGAACTCGAGGAAGAGCGGACGCACGATGGGGAGACCATTGCGCGAGGCTTCTTCGGCCACGGTGTAGAGGTAAGGCATGAGGCGATAGCGCTCTTCGATGAACTTGCGGCGGATGGCGGCGTGTTCGGGACCATCAACCCAAGGCTCATGGTCGCGAGTGCCTTTGGCGGCGTGGTCGCGGTCGATGGGCTGGAAGGCACTGAGTTCGAGCCAGCGAGTGAGTAGTTCGGGAGAAGGCGAGCCACCGAAACCACCCACGTCAGCACCGGAGAGAGCGAAACCACTGAGTCCGAGATTGAGAAGCTGTGGAGTCGTCTGGCGCATGTGACTCCACGAGGAAGAATTGTCTCCCGTCCAAGTGGCGGCATAGCGCTGTCCCCCGGCGAAGCTGGCACGGGTAAGAACGAACGGACGCTCGTTTGGCTGGAGAGCGAGGACGCCTTCGTAGGTGGCACGAGAGTTTTCCATGCCATAGACGTTGTGAATTTCAAGATGATTGGCCGTGCGCTTGGCAAATCCGGGCTCGTCGATGCGGTGCTGAACGTCGTCGGGCATCGTCTTGGAGGGATAGCGGAAGACGGCAGGCTCATTCATGTCGTTCCAGAAGCCTGCAACGCCAGTGGAAACGAAATCCTTATACAAGCTTCCCCACCAAGTGCGCGAACGCTGCTGGGTGAAGTCGGGGAAAACCGAAGGGCCGGGCCAGACGGGGCCGACGTAGTTGGAGCCATCAAGGTTCTTGACGAAGTGGTCGCCAGCAAGGCCGAGATCGTAGGGAGCGTAATTCTGATTTGGAAGCTTGGCGATGTGCAGATCGGTGATCACGACGAGATGGAAATTGTCGGCAGAAAGCTTCTTGACCATGCCGGAGAAGTCAGGGAACTTCTCGCGGTCGATGGTGAATGGACGATTCTTTACTTGGTAGTCGATGTCGAGATAGAGCGCGTCGGCGGGAATCTGATCCGTGCGCAGGCGATTGGCGACTTCCATGACACGCGACTGGGTTTCGTAGCTGTAACGCGACTGCTGGAATCCGAGGGACCAGAGCGGCGGGAGCGGCGTTGGGCCGGTGAGCCAGGCATAGCTGGAAACGACGCGCTTGGGATCGGGCCCATACATAAGGTAGTAGTCCACTGGGCCGTTGGGAGCACCGAAGGAGTAGCGATCAGCGAGTTCGTGTCCGAAATCGAAGTAGGAACGCCAGGTGTTGTCGAAGAGGACTCCGAGTGCCCGCCCCGAGCGGAATTCGATGAAGAACGGAATGCTCTTGTAGATGGGATCGCTGGCTTCGTCCCACCCAAAGGCGTCGGAATTCCACATCGTGTAGCTCTGGCCGAGGCGGTCGAGCGGACCGGGCTTGTCGCCGAGTCCGAAGAAATGCGCCGTGGGATCGAGCTGCTTATAGATGCGGAACCAGTTGCCATTCCAGCGTACAGGTTCGGCATCCTGCTGAATAATGTTCCCGGCAAGATCGGCGACGGTGATGCGCAGGTCTGGAGAAACTGTCACGCGCAGAGTCGCGGTACGGAAGCCGTTCTTCTCAGGTACGACCGTTGCGCGCGCGTCTCGTGCCGATGAAAGCACTGCCCACGATGCATTTTCGGGAAGAGTGCGGCTGTGCGACTGGCGAACGTGCAGGACGTCGTCACGCAAGGCCGTAATCTCAAGGGTGCCTCCCGAGTTGATGGCTATCAGGCCGTGCTGGTTTGCCCGAACTTGCGCAAGCGCAGCGGAAACGGTCGCGCAAAGAATTGCGAAGACGAGGACGTGGTTGCGGAATGCAGACAGGAGCGTACGGCCGTATGAATTCGGACTCATGCAGTGACAGACCCTGGAATTGAAAATCTGCTGAACTAAACAATGGAATTCTGTTGCGCGGGCGGAGGATACACAAGTATTTCAAGGTGTGTCACGGTAACGAGAGCAACTCTCGATTGCTCAGAGAGTTATGGAGATGTTTCACGCATGTTACATGATTAGTTTTCCGTGATTCTGGTGTGAGGGACTGGTGATGGAGATGGTGCGCGAAATACTTCGGTTGCGATTCAGGCGTGGACGGGAGGCTCAGAGTGTCACTGCCATGAGTTGTGGACAGTTCCGTTTATCAGTCGCAACTACGACCCGTGGGATAATAGGGATCTCGTCACCCTTGGAGGCCACGCCCTCCACCGCAGCGCGGAGACGACAGCCGGGACGGCCCGGCCCTTACATTAAGTGGAGGGCCGCTATGGCTTGGGTGCTGTTGTTTTTAGCTGGTGTGCTTGAAGCTGTTTGGGCATACACGATGAAGCTCTCTCAGGGCTTTACGCGTCCGCTGCTATCGATTGTTACCCTACTGGCGATGATTGCGAGTGTTGCATTGCTCGCGATTTCGATGCGAACGCTACCACTCAGCACGGCATACGCCGTGTGGACGGGAATCGGTACGGTCGGGGCAGTTCTGATGGGAATACTCATCCTTGGAGAGCCGACGAACCCCGGCAGAATCTTGGCCAGTTTGCTTATCCTGTCAGGAATCGTGCTGATGAAAGCTAGCTAGTCGAGTGCAATTGGCCGCATGGGGGTGACCGTCATGTGCTGGGATTCGGTGGATAACTACTGAGGGCGTGTGGTTGGCGGACCGGTTTCAAGAACAGGATCAACAGCAAGGACAAAAGAAGAGGCTTCGGGGCGCGCTTCGCGCGAGTTTATTAGATCCCACATGCGCTCGCCAAAAGAGGCGAGTGTATATGGGGCACCCGCGGCGCTTGATTCGGCCACCATTTGAAATGGTCGCTCCCCGCAAAGCGTGGGTTCACCACGATTTGGAACCGTCACTCCTCCCGCGGTGCTTCGTTCGCACGATTTGAAATGGGCACTCCCGCGGAGCGTGGATTCACGGTCACGATGACCGAGTGCTCACGCCAAGAACTGGTCAGTTCGGTTTATCTGAGTTCGGAATTGATGGTTGGGGGCTGGGGATATAACATCGCTGAGTATGGCTGGAAATAGAGAAGATCGGGCGCGACTGGTGGCCGGAGGGCCGCTGGAAGGCGAAGAAGGATTTGAGCTGAAGCTGCGGCCTCAGCGATTGCAGGAATTTATTGGCCAGCCAAAGGTGAAAGAGAATCTGGCGGTGGCGATTGCAGCCGCGCGCGCCAGAGGCGAGGCACTGGATCACATCCTGTTGTATGGACCTCCCGGGCTGGGCAAGACGACGCTCGCGACAATCATCGCCAATGAGATGGGTGCGGCTTTCCAGCAGACGGCGGGGCCAACGCTGCAGATCAAGGGCGACCTCACGGCCATTCTGACGAATGTGCAATCGCAACAGGTGTTGTTTGTGGACGAAGTTCACAGGTTACAGCCGGCGCTGGAAGAGATTCTGTACTCGGCGTTGGAGGATTGCCGTCTGGACATCATGGTCGGGCAAGGGCCTTCGGCGAGGACACATTCGTTTGAGATTCCGGCGTTTACATTTGTAGGAGCGACGACGAGGATCGGGTTGATTTCGGCTCCGCTGCGCTCAAGGCTGGGATTGGTGCTACGGCTGGAGTTCTATTCGCACGATGATTTGAAGATCATCTTGAATCGCTCGGCGCAGATTTTGAATGTCGGCATTGATGATGATGCGGCAATGGAGATTGCTATGCGATGTCGCGGGACACCGCGCGTTGCAAATCGGCTGCTGCGGCGCGTACGTGATTACGCACAGGTTCGCGGGACGGGGCATATCGATCTGGCCACGGCGCAATCGGCGCTGGAGATGCTCGAAGTGGATCAGCACGGGTTCGATGAGGTCGATCGAAGACTGTTGCTGACGATCATTGAGAAATATCAAGGCGGGCCGGTTGGGGTGAATACTTTGGCGGCAGCGCTGGCGGAAGAACCCGATGCCATTGAGGAAATCTACGAGCCGTTCCTGATTCAGATCGGGTTTCTGGATCGCACTCCGCGAGGACGTGTGGCAACACAGTTGGCGTACAAGCATTTTGGAGTGGAGCCACCAAGGCGGCAGAACATGTTGTTCTGAGGAGGTCGCAAGGTGGATGAAGTTCGCGAGTTTCGCGAGGTGAGGGCAGCCGGAGAGGCTGCCCTTTCGCCTGCAAGGAGGAAGCAAGATGCGCGCTCTGACGTTTGATCCCAAGACAGACCGGTGGACCGTGCAGGACATTGCGGTGCCGATGCTGGCGGACAGCGACGTGCTGGTGCAGGTAGAAGCCTGCGGGTTGAATCCGGTAGATGCCAAGATCGTGCAGTGGAAGAAGATGGTTCCTGAGATGACCACCGACTGGGTTGGCGGACTGGACGTTTCGGGAACAGTGGTCGAGGTTGGTAGTGCGGTGTCCGCGTGGAAGCGGGGCGATCGCGTGCTGACGCATGGAAACATGTTCCGCCCACGTGGAGGGTTTGCCGAGTACACGGTGCAGGATGCGCGCACGCTGATTGCACATCCGAAGGTGAGTTCGGAGGTTGCGGCGGCCACTCCTTGTGCAGGATGGACGGCGTGGCGAGCATTGCACGACAAGCTGCGCATACAGTCAAACGATCGACTGCTGGTCGCCGGTGGCTCGGGAGGAGTTGGAAGCTTCGCCATACAGATTGCCCGAGTGGCAGGAGTGAGTTGCGTGATGGCGACGTGTTCGACCAGGAATGTAGAGTACGTGCGCGGATTGGGAGCTACCGACGTGATCGACTACACGCGAGAAAACGTGGTGGCGAGAGTGGAGGAGATCACTGAAGGAGAAGGCGCAACCCGTGCGCTGGATTGTGTTGGCGGTGCGAGCGCAATGCTCGTTTCCGACTGTCTCGGATTCGAAGGCGAGATGGTGGAGTTGGTGACGACTGTAGAGCCGATGCAGTACAAAGACGCGTTTGGGAGAGGGCTGAGCTTTCATCAACTAAGCCTGGGCTCGGGACACCGCAATGGCGAGTACGGAAGGAAAACACTGGTCGAGACTGGCAAAAAGTTTTCTGCCCATCTCGAACGGGGAGAGTTGCGGGTTCCCGAGTTGAAAGTGATTGGACTGGACCAGGCAGGAGAGGCTCTGCAGGGAATTCTGCAACAGCACACGGTGGGAAAGATTGTGCTGAAGATGCGGTAGTGAGAGGGCTTTTCCGCAACAAACCGAACACTCAAGATCCTTTCGTGAAGACCAAGCAACTACAAAGCAAGGTCAACAACCCCACCCTCAAGCATTTCCATACCGCCTTTTACTTTCTACGCAATCTTCGGCTCTTCTCAGAACAGTGTGATGTCGCCGGCGGTGGCGGAGGCGTTCATATAGTCATTAAGGCCGAGCAGGCTGATGGTGGTGTGGAGCATGTCTTCGAAATGATATGTCTGGGTGTTGGTGGTGCCGGGAGGTACAAGCGGGCTGACCACAACGAACGGGATGTGGCCGCCGCATCCGGCAGTGATGGTAGGCGAGCAGGCATCGTCACTAAAGCTATCGCCAGAAGCACGGTTGAGCGCAGATTCGTCGAAGGTGACGATGAGGACGCCGTCACCTCCGGCCTGGAACAGCGGAGTCGCAAGCAGAGGAGCAATGTTCTTCTGCATCCACGTGTCGGCCGAATTCAGAAGCTGCGTGGCGGTTTGTCCGCCGAAGCCGTGTGCGTCATTGAGGACGTTGGGAACAATGTAGGTGTAGTTGGCGAAGTTGGACGCGGCGAGGTCGGTGGCTAGCTGTGTGACGGGGACCATGTTGCTCTGCTGCTCGGGCGCGGAAGTCACGTCGGAGTACCACTTGAACGGATTGTGACGATCGACGTACGGGCCTTTGTTGCCTCCGACGTAGCCGGGCGATGGAAGGTCTTCGAGGTAGGCGCGCCAGGTCTTGCCCGCCAGGTTGAGAGCGCGAACAATGTTGTCTCCGTTCACAACGCCGGGAGCGGAGCAGTTGTTTCCGTTGCACTTGTATGGCGGGTCTATCCATTGCGAGCCAGAAGTGTTGTAGAGATATCCCCAGAGCGAACCATGCATGTTGGAGTAAAAATTGAGCGCCATTGCGTTCTTTGCTGCGAGTCCGCACAGGTAGGGCATGTCGGATGCGGAGCAGTCGCTGGCATCTCCGGCGGGAAAGACTTCAGAGAATGCATGGTTTTCGAGCATGAGCACGAATACATGGTCGGAGTGGGGTAGCTTTTTCGTGCTGATGAGAGTGGTTTTGGAACTGCCAGCGCCGCAACTCAAGCTGAAGATCGAGATCAGAATTGCGAGAAGTGGAAGAGAAACTTTGCAGAAGAGGTTTTGGGCGACGCGAAGCGCCAGCATAGGAGCCTTTGTGAATTAGGTAGTTAGTGAGTATGAGACGTGGAAGAAAGGCCGGGTTTTCCGTCGTTCAATATTGGGGGAGCCACACTGGCGAACATTGCTTAGTGGGCAAAGAAAAACCCCACATCTGCTGACTGCGGCAGATGTGGGGCACCTGGTGGACCAGAGTTTCGTTGGTACTCTCGCTATTCCTCTTCCTCTTCTTCCAGACCAGCTCCGGCGGCCTTGGCAGCAGCGATGATCTTTTCCTGCTGCAAAGCTGGGACGAAGTCGTAGTGATCCATTTCCATGTTGAATGAACCACGGCCCTGAGTCATGGAGGTGAGGTCGGTGCCGTAGGTCAGCATTTCAGCCATGGGCGCGTGAGCGCGAATGATGGTGTTTCCACCCACATTGTCCATGCCCTGAATGCGTCCGCGCCGGGAGTTCATGTCGCCCATGATGGCTCCGGCGAACTCGTCGGGAACGGTGATTTCGACCTGCATGATGGGTTCAAGCAAAGCGGGCTTTGCGGCTTCCATTGCTTTGCGGAAGGCGATGCGGCCGGCAGTTTTGAAGCTGAGTTCGTTGGAGTCAACGTCGTGATAGCTGCCGTCGTAGAGGCTGACCTTGAAATCGACAACAGGGTATCCGGCAAGGAATCCGCGAGCTGCGGCCTCGAGAATTCCCTTTTCAACGGCAGGAATAAAGTTTTTCGGAATGGCTCCGCCGAAGATGTCGTTGACGAACTCGAACTGAGCTCCGCGAGGTAGAGGCGACATCTTGATCTTGCAATCACCGAACTGGCCGTGTCCGCCAGACTGCTTCTTGTGGCGGCCCTGGACGTCGGCGGTGCCGCGAATGGTTTCGCGATACGGCACCTTCGGAGCCTTGAGCACGACTTCGGTGTGGTAGCGGCGCTTCAGTTTGCTGACCACCACTTCGATGTGTTGCTGTCCTGTTCCGGCGATGAGGAAGTCCTTGGTCTGCGGGTCGCGATAGAAGCGCAGCATGGCATCCTCTTCCATCAGCTTGTGAACACCGACACCGAGCTTGTCTTCGTCGGCGCGGGTCTTAGGCTCGATGGCAAAGGTAATGGCCGGCTCGGGGAGAGTGACAGTTGGAAACTTAAAGGGAGCCGCTTTGTCTCCAAGGGAGTCTCCGGTGAGCGTCTCTTTCAGCTTGGCAACGGCACCGATGTCTCCGGCAGAAAGCTCGGGCACGGGGACAAGCTGCTTGCCCTGAACGACCGAGATATGAGCGAACTTCTCGAGTGTGGAGCGATTGAAGTTCGTGATCGAGGCGTCGTTCTTGAGTACGCCGCTGGCGACTTTGAAGTAGGAGATACGTCCGGCAAAAGGATCGCTGACGGTTTTGAAAACGAAGATCGATAGTGGCTCGGTTTTTGAAATCTTGCGTTGCGGCGGCTCACCGTTGTCCGCGGTCACGGCTCCAGCAATGGTTCCGCGCTCGACGGCAGAAGGAACGTAGTCAATGATGAAGTCGAGAACTTCGTCGGTGCCGATATTGCCGAGGCCGGAGGCAAAGAGTACGGGGAAAAGACGGTCTTCGCGAATGGCGTTGTGAATGCCGCTGACAATATGTTCTTCGCCGATGGTCCCCGTATCGAAGAACTCGCTCATGAGTGCGTCATCGCCTTCGGCGACGAGTTCGATAAGAGCTTCGTGCGCAGCCTTGGCTCTGTCGGCCATGTCGGCGGGAATGTCCTCGACGCGCGCTTTGCCGTTGCCGCTGAGTTCGTAGTAGTAGGCCTTCATCTTGACGAGGTCGATGACGCCTTTGAAGTTCTTTTCAGCACCGATGGGAAGCTGCACGGGAACGACACTGCGCCCGAAGGTGGACGTGAGCGATTCCATAACGCGCTCAAAGTCGGCGCGCTCACGATCCATGCGAGTGCAGACGACGACGCGAGGAAGCTTCAGCGAGTCGGCGTAGTTCCAGACCTTCTGGGTGACGACCTGAACTCCGGAAACGGAGTCAACAACGACGAGGGCGGCGTCAACGGCAGGCATGGCAAGCTCGGCTTCGTGGACGAACATGTTGAAGCCGGGAGTGTCGATTAGATTGATCTTGGTTTTGCCCCACTCGACGGCGGCGAGGGAGGCGGAAATGGTCATCTGCCGGGAAATTTCTTCTTCGTCGTAATCGGTGGTTGTGGTTCCGTCATCAACCCGGCCGAGCCGGGGTGTACTGCCGGCGGTGTAGAGCAGGGCCGACACTAAAGAGGTTTTGCCTGAGTGGGAGTGGCCAATTACAGCCACATTGCGGACATTCTCACCATCGTAGGTCTTCACAAAATAACTCCCGAGAGCTTTGATTCGAACGCTCTACATCGAGCTACCCGGATTTCCGTCGAAAGCGGCGGCGGCAAACACGAGAAACGCGTTGCAGAACCATTCGCCTACGGCGCCCACCTGAAAAGGCGGCGAGCGTCTTTACTGCGCAATCCAGCTGCACCAGCTAGCTGCACTCAGCCATTCCGCTGCCGGGACGCAACGCGCCACAGACACCCCCAAACGGGGGCGGAAGGGCAAAACTTATGCACCTCGCGGCACATATGGAAAGAACATCTAGAGCAGAGCATCGTAGCACACGGACGGAGCAGGCTCAATTTCACTCGGCGCTACAAGATTCTGCTTAGTAGGTGTGATACACGACAGAGAGCAATCGGGGAATAGGTTTATGTCACAGAAGAGTGTGATGGAAGCTTCCTTCGTTTTTGAGGAACAGCCCCACTCAACGAACAGAACGTTGAGTGGGCCACCGAAGCACGCTCAGTTAACGCACGGTGATGGTTCGTGAGTTTTTGCGATATCCGGAGTATTGATCTACGGCAACGACGGTCACGTAATGAGTTCCGGGGGTGAGGGTGAGGCTCGTTGCCATCTGGTTTCCAAGTTTCTGATATTTCTTCACTCCGTCAACCCAGAGTTCAAGTCGTCTCACACCGACTGGCGAGTCTCCGCTTGCGCGGAATACGACGGGATTGGAAACAGTGCTGCCCGCAGCAGGAGTGCAAACGTGCGCGGCAAGCGTACTGGTGCCGGGACTCGAGCACCCTAGCGTTCCGCTCGTGGAGAGAAGTACCTCTAGTTCTCCGCCAGGAAAGTTCGAGGCAATGGCGACGTCGGTTCGTGTATCACGATTGAGGTCGCGGAAGGCAATTTCGGGCGCGGTCGTTCCGGTGAGGTTTTGCGCGGGGCCGAAGGTGCCGTTTCCATTGCCAAAGCGATACGTAATGGCACCCACCCAGACGCTCACGTTAAGCATCGCGAGGTCGGGTTTGAGATCGCCATTCAGATCGGTCGTGTAGAGGATACCTCCGGCGTCGGTGCCCAATTGGGATGAAGAGACAATTTTGAACTGCCGATTGCCCAGGTTTCGATAGACCCAGACGGTGTTCGTACCACAGAAGTTCGTTGGGTCTGAGCAGGGGTGGATGGTGGATACGGCGATATCTTCTCGCGCATCATTGTCGAAGTCTGCCGTCACAAGAGAGTAGAGCGCGTCAGTGTTGGGAGAAGGCAGTTGCAAAGGCGCAGAGAAAGTGCCATCGCCTTTGCCCCACCAGATCTGTGTTTTGGACGGGAGCGCATCAGCGATATCCAGCTTTCCATCGCCATCGATATCGTAGACGGCAGCGTTCTGTATGGAAGTCGGGAGCGAGAGCACCTGTGACGTAGTGAATTTGGCGGAGGCAATGTTCTTGAGAATCTCGATCTGAGAAGGCTTGCCGAATGTGACCTCGACGGCGGCGAGATCCACTCTGCCATCTCCGTTGAAATCACCCGCAACGAAGCGATTGACTGCGCGTTGCGTGACGGGTGCGGTGCCGAGATGAAATGATCCGGTGCCATCATTCACCAACAGTGAATTCTTGTTTACGTTCAGGCCAGCGACAATAATGTCCGGCCACGAGTCCCCGTTGAGATCGGCTGCAACGATCATACCGGCACTGGCCACGGTGTAACTCTTGTACGGCTCGAAGGTTCCATCTCGATGGTTGCGGTAGATGTCCACGGTGCTGGAAGTGGTGCTCTGGTAGTTGGCGACCGCGATGTCGGGATAGCCATCACGGTCGAAATCGGCAATGGCGATGCTGGTAGGAGATCCGCTCGTTGGATAGTTGGCGACTGTGAACTGGAATTGGGCGAACAGGGGGGTGCAGCTAAGCAGGATGAGTCCGCTCAGCCAAGGGTGGCGCGTCATAGGACCTCCAATGATCAACGAGCGATCTGGAGGAATGAAGAGGTTCACTGCAATTCCGGGGTTGCCATTAGGAGTGGATTTATCGCTGGTCGGAGATGGCCAGCGCTAACCCAGAGGAGTGAGCCTCTTGATTACGGTTCGACCACAACGGCGGTCTGAGCGTTTGCCGTGGAGGCTTTCCACTGCCGCAGGCCCATTACGCATAGAACGATGAAGACGGCGTAGAGTCCAGCGGTGAGGTAAAGGGACTTGTAGCAGTAGAGCCCGATGTAAAGCACGTCGGCAACGATCCAGACCATCCAGTTCTCAATGAGCTTGCGGCTGAGCAGGTATTGCGCGGTCAGGCTCAAGGCCGTAGTTGTGGCATCACCCAACGGGACCGTGCTGTCGGTGAAGCGATGGAGGATGAAATACAGGCAGACGGTTGAAATGGCTGTCACGGAGGCAAGCACAACGAATTCCCAGTTGCGGGTGATGCGTGTCGGAATGAGTTCCTGACTGGCTGCATCCTTGCGGAGCCACTTTCTCCATCCATAAACCGAGATCGCGATATAAACGAGTTGCAGGCAGGCGTCGGCGTAGAGTTTGCTTCGCCAAAAAACGATGAAGTAGATGATGTTGTTCGTAATGCCGATGGGCCAATTCCAGATGTTCTGGCGTACGGCAAGCAGCACGCAGACAGCTCCGGTCAGGAAGCCCATGAGTTCGATCAGGTTCATTGCCCTCATGCTAACAGCAAGTCGGCGGGTTTCCGTGCAGGACTGAGCTCGAGCGATGCGGCGCAGCAGGTCTGGTACACTGAGGGCCGCTATTTACGCGCTTTTTCTTACTATGAATACCTTGGAAGCGATCCGCATTGCCCTGCAATCGCTGTGGGCAAACAAGTTGCGATCAGTGCTTACCCTGCTCGGGGTGGTGATCGCCGTGGCAACGGTGATTGCAGTGGAAACCTTTGTCAATGGCATCAATGGCTACGTGGCGGAGAAGATTTTCAATCTGGGCGCAGACGTGTTCATCGTCTCCAAGGCTCCGAACGTAATCACAAACGTCGATCAATACCTGGAATCGCAGAAGAGGAAGGATGTTCACTACGAAGACTTCCTCGCTGTGCAGGAGGCGTGTACCGCTTGCCGCACAGTTGGCGCATCGGCGCGTCAAGGCAACGTGCAAGTGAAGTACAACGAGCAGAACAGCACGGACACGACAGCGCGCGGATGGACTCCGGGGATGAGCGCAATTTACGACTTGGACTTGCAGTCGGGGCGCAACCTGACGGAAGCAGACTTGAACGCAGGCTCGAGCATAGCGGTGATTGGTAGCGACATTGCCGAAAATCTGATGTCAGGCGTGGATCCGCTGGGCAAAGAGATAAGGGTCAATGGGCGCGTCTACACGGTGATTGGCGTAGCAAAGCCCAAGGGCAAGACGTTGGGACAGAGCCAGGACAACTGGGTTGTGATTCCTTTGACGAGCTGGTTCAGCCAATTTGGATCACAGAAATCGCTGAACATTTGGGCGAAAGCTGATGGAGTGGGTGCTCCGCTGGAAGCCGCAATTGACCAGGTGCGAGTAGTGATGAGAGCGCGGCGGCACGATGCTCCGGGGCAGCCCGACAGTTTTGTGGCGGAAACCAACCAGAGCTTTTTGTCGATTTGGGCCGACCTGAGCGGATCGTTCTTCATGGTCGCGGTGGCGCTGGCATCGATTTCGCTGATCGTGGGCGGCGTAGTGATTATGAACATCATGTTGGTATCAGTCACGGAACGAACGCGCGAGATTGGGATAAGGAAAGCGCTGGGAGCGAAGCGCGGCGACGTGATGCGGCAATTCCTGATTGAGTCTTCGACGCTGGCGCTGGTGGGCGGAGCAATTGGGGTGACGTTGGGGATCGTGGTCGCGAAGACTGTGACGATTCTGATTGGGATGCCAAGCAATGTCGAGTTCTGGACGATACTCGCGGGCCTGGTAATGGCTGGGTCGGTGGGAGTGTTCTTCGGGGTGTATCCGGCACAGAAAGCGGCGCGGCTGGACCCGATTGCGGCGTTGAGGTTTGAGCTGTAAGAAGCAAGGTTTCGCGAGGTTGGGGACGGACGCGGAGAAGCCTCTCACGCGGCAGTTGATATTTGAGCTGGGTGGGGATCCTTCCCTGCGCTCAGTATGACACCTTCGTAAATACATCTGAAGTACGGAAGAGAGTTTGTGATGGCATCGCGCGGAGATTTTAAGGAAATTTTGCGATTGGCGTTCACGACGCTGGTGCGCAATAAAATGCGCTCGGGGCTGACCATCCTCGGAATTGTCATCGGCGTGACAACGGTCATTACGATCTCTTCGGTGGTGCGCGGGCTGAACAGCAATGTACAGAACATGGTGCAGCAGATGGGATCGAACATTGTGTTCGCATTCCATATCGATGTGTTCAATTTCGGGCGGCCAACGGCGGAGATGCTAAATCGCAAAGAACTGACCTACGAAGACGCGATCGCCATGAAAGATCTGCCGCATGTGAAGGCCGTGGCTCCTTCGCTGCGCATCATGATGCAGGAATTCGGAGTTGGCAGCTATTCGGTGAAGTACGCCGGAAGGACGGCCAAGAACGCGATTCTCGAAGGCAATACGCCGGATTCGCGAGACGTGTTTGACTATGCCGTTGCGCGTGGGCGTTGGTTCACGCAAGCTGAAGACGATCAGCGCATGCCGGTGGTAGTGCTGGGGTCGGACACCGCAAAGGAATTGTTCGGCGACGGCGATCCTCTTGGCCAGGAGGTGAACGTCGAAGGTGAACTGTTCCGGGTGATCGGCGTGGCGGAACAGAAGAAGAGCGCGTTCAGCGGCGGGTCGAATCCGGAAGACAACATTGTCATGTTCCCGTACCAGACGTTCAAAAAGCTGCATCCGGAGATGAAGCAAAACTGGATTTCGGTGAAGGCCACATCGCAGCCAGACATGGCAAAGGCGATGGACGAGATGCGAGATCTGCTGCGAAGGAAGCGCAGATTGAAGCCGGATCAGCCGGACAATTTCGCCGTGTTCAGCCAGGATTCGATTGTACAAGTGTGGAACCAGGTGACGGGCGGAGTGTTCATCTTCATGTTTGCCGTGTCAAGCGTGGCGCTGATTGTGGGCGGCGTGGGAGTGATGAACATCATGCTGGTGTCGGTGACGGAACGCACGCGAGAAATTGGGGTACGCAAGGCAGTGGGTGCGCGCAAGCACGATGTGCTACTGCAATTCACGCTGGAGGCAATGGTGCTGACGGCGCTGGGTGGCGTGATCGGGATTCTGATTGGAGGCGTGATCACTTACATCATTGCGGCGCTGATGCCTGCGTTACCGGCCACGATGAGTGCGAAGTGGACGGTGTTCGCGTTTAGTTCTTCGGCATTCATTGGGCTGGTGTTTGGGATTTATCCGGCGTGGAAAGCGGCGAATCTGGATCCGATTGAGGCGCTGCGGTACGAGTAGGGACAGGTTACAAGGTTTCACGACGTTGGGTGGTAGGTGACCTTGAACTGCGGTTGAGAGTTGAGCGGAAGTAGGGATCCTTCGCTGACGCTTAGGATGACACCTCAAAAAGATGGGCACGGCGAGAGCCGTGCCCATCTTGCTTTCGGATGATTTCCGTTACTCGTGAACACCGTCCATGAAGGCGCGGAGTTTGCGGGAACGCGAAGGATGGCGCAGTTTGCGCAGAGCCTTGGCTTCGATCTGGCGGATGCGCTCGCGGGTGACGGCGAAGGATTGGCCGACTTCTTCGAGCGTGTGTTCCGAGCCGTCTTCGAGGCCGAAGCGCATCTTGATGACCTTCTCTTCGCGAGGGGTCAGGGTGCGCAGGACTTGCGAGGTCTGGTCCTTGAGGTTCACGTTGATGACGGCCTCGGCGGGCGAGACAACGGCGCGATCCTCGATGAAATCTCCAAGGTGCGAATCTTCTTCTTCGCCGATGGGGGTTTCAAGGGAGATGGGCTCCTGCGCGATCTTCAGGACCTTGCGGACCTTGGCGACAGGAATGTCCATGCGGCGGGCGATCTCTTCCGAAGTTGGCTCGCGGCCTAACTCCTGCACAAGCTGACGGCTGGTGCGGATGAGCTTATTGATGGTCTCGATCATGTGCACCGGAATGCGGATGGTGCGAGCCTGATCGGCGATGGCGCGCGTGATGGCCTGACGAATCCACCAAGTGGCGTAGGTCGAGAACTTGTAGCCGCGGCGGTATTCGAACTTGTCGACGGCCTTCATCAGACCGATGTTGCCTTCCTGAATCAGATCGAGGAACTGCAGACCGCGGTTGGTGTACTTCTTGGCGATGGAAACGACGAGGCGCAGGTTCGCCTCAATGAGCTCGCGCTTGGCGTGCTCGGCATCCATGTCGCCCTGAATGATTTCGCGCTGAGTGCGCTTGAGTTCGCTGAAGACGGCTCCGGCCTCGACCTCGATGCGCTCCATGTCGGTACGCACGGTCTTGATCTGCTTGCGGATTTCCTTCTTCTGCTCTTCGTTCTTGGTGAACTCGCATCGCTTTTCGAGGTTGAGGACCTGACGATCCAAGGCCTTCATGTTCTCGACCGTCTTGTTTACGCGGTCGATGAGGCGCTTGCGCTCCTGGTTGGTAAAGCGCAGATTGCGAATCGAGCGGCTGACCTCAACCTGGGCGCGTCCGAGAGCCCAGTGCAGCTTGCGATAATCTTTAAGTTTCTTTCGATCCTTGCCTGCGGGGCCGAGTTCATTGAGTTTGGCGGCGAGGCCAAGCCCCTTCTTGTAGTGACGGCCGAGGTCATCGATCTTGACCGTGATCTCCTTAAGGCGGCTGTTCATCACCTCATCGGTGATCTCTTCTTCGTCGAAGACCACTACTTCTTTGACGGAACGCACACCACGCTTGAGATCATCGCCGATCGCTAGAACTTCGCGGATCACGATCGCCGAGCGAGAGAGAGACTTGAGAACCCGAATCTGTCCGCGCTCGATGCGCTTCGCGATTTCTACTTCGCCCTCTCGGGTGAGCAGGGGGACAGTGCCCATTTCGCGCAGGTACATGCGAACCGGATCGTTCGTCTTTTCCAACGCACCGGGAGTTAAATCAAGCTCAACGTCATCGGACTCTTCGTCGGGATCGAACTTCTTTTCGGAGGGAAGCTTTGTGTCCTCAAGGACATTAATCCCCTGCGTGCCGATCATTCCGAGCAGGTCGTCGAGGTCGTCGGGAGAGTTGATATCGTTCGGCAGAAGGTCGTTGACCTCGTTATAGGTGAGGAAGCCCTTTTCCTTGCCGGTATCGATCAACTTCTGAATATCTTCGTATTTATCGTCTAGAGCCAAGAGTAATACCCTTCACTGGCGCCGTAGGCAGCCGAAAGAAACAATTGCAGAGGCCGAGGAAGCCTCATAATGCACGCAAGTCGGCCTCCCGGTCGTTTCCCGACCGACGAAGTGCCGCAATAACCTCAAATTTCACCACGCAGTACACGAGTGCCCGCTCCGCTTACGGGCAAAGTCGCCTGTCTAGGCGAGAAGGCCTTAAGCCTTTAGATGGCGGAGAGCTTCCCAAGGTTCGGGAACTTCAACATTTTTGCAGACGGGCTGAGGAAAAGCAAGGTTTGTCACAGGATTGGGCTAGGTTGTGGCAGTCAAGAGCGACAGAAATCTACGGTCGCGAACAAAAAGCAATCTGAAATCAGAATTGCTCCAGAAGTCTTTCGCCGCCCCTAGTTTCGATGCTTTCCAGAGAGTTGAACGACATGCAGGGCAAAGACTCGCGTGGCGGACTGGGAGGAGGCAATGTACTCCATTCCCTGCTCGTAAAACTCGGGCGCGTACTTCTGAACCAGCCACCCCAAGGCTGCCCGCTTGTCCTCACCTTCAAGCTCGCGCACGCTTCCGAAAGCAATGGCGCTCTCGTAGCGCGTGCTGAACATCTCGGGCTGGACTTCCGTTGAGCCAACTACGCAGAAGCTGGCGCGAGGAAAGGCGCTGAGGTGCGCGATCTTGCGTCCTTCTGGCGCGGAATGAAAGTAGATCACCCCGTCGCGGTACACGTAGCTGACCGGCATGCCATAGGGCTCGCCATCAGGCCCGACAGTGCTGAGAATGCCGTATTCACCGCGCAGCAGTATCTGACGAGCTTCGATCTCGTCGGTCGCACGGTCTTGTCGCCGCATAGACCACAGTTGTGCCATTGCTCACCCCCACAGGTTTGCTGGACGGGAATTTTGTCCTGTTTCGGCCATGAATGCAAGCAGGTTCTTTAGACGGACTTAGCGGCAAGCAGAGCGGCGTCGACCTGCTGCTTTTCCTGAAGGAAACGAGCAAGGGACGAAGAATCATTCTTGCGATCAGCCTCGGCGATCTGGCGACGGAGTTCAACTTGTCGATGCTCAAGCTGACGCCGACGCAGCGCCTCGATGGCTCCGTGCAGAAGCTCGGCGGTGAGGGACTCGTGCTCTTTCATGAGGATGGACATGAGCAAATTGCGGTCCTCCTCGGAAATGGGCAACGACATGAGGTCGGCGCCATCGGCAAGGCCTTTGATAATGGCGTCGATCAGTGCCTCGGCGCGAAGCCCTTTATGCAACTGCTCGGAGCTTAGTGTGTAGTATGCCTGTTCAGCCGGGTTGTAGGGCTGCTCCTGCCCATGCTCGTCGAGATAGGTGAAGGCGACCTCGGGACCGCATGTAAGTGCCTGGATCAAAAAGCGCTCGGCCTCGGTAATGGGCGATTCGGGTGGTGGCGTCAGGTGGGTAGAGGTACGGGCGGAAGCCACGTGGCGAAGCTCCTGCCGCAATACGGCTGAGTCGATCTGCAATTTCTGCGACACATCGGCCGCTAGCTCGTCGCGCACAATGCGGCTGGAGACGCGCTGGATATGCGGCAGCAGGTAGTTGATGGCCTTGACCTTGCCTTCGGCAGTGCGGGGGAACTGGGCCTGAGCGCGTTCGATGAGGTAGTCGAAATATTTCTGCGAACCTTGGAGGGCCGCTCCGTACGCCGCGGCTCCCTTGCGGCGGACGTAGAGATCGGGGTCGAAGCCCTGCTCCAGACTTACGACGCGGACCTCGAAATCTTCGCTGACCAGCATTGCGAGAGAACGCTCTGCGGCATTGGCTCCGGCGGTGTCAGGGTCGAAATTAACAACGATCTTTTTGCTGAATCGAGCCAGTAGGCGGGCCTGCGCTTCTGTGAACGCGGTGCCGCTGGAGGCGATAACGTTGTGGTATCCGGCGTTGAACACCGAGATGCAGTCCATTTGGCCTTCGACAAGGATGATGTAGTCGAGGCGGCGGATTGCTTCCTTTGCCAAATGCAAGTTGAAGAGCACGTGAGACTTGCTGTAGATCGGCGTCTCGGGAGAATTCAGATACTTGGGGCCAGCTTTCTCATCCGTGGCGAGGGTGCGTCCGGTGAAAGCGATGACCTTGCCGCTTTCGTTGCAGATGGGGAACATCACCCGATTGCGAAACTTGCTGTAAAGAGCTGCGGGCGCGGGACGGGATGCTTCGCTGGTGCGCGAGTCTTCCCTATCTTTCCAACTGAATAACCCGCTTTCGCGGAGTGCGTCTTCGTCGGCGAAGCCCTTGAGCTTGTCGCGAAGTAGGAAGCCGGATTCGGGGGCAAATCCAATGCGGAAACGAGCTATGGCCTCGTCGTCGAGTCCGCGCCCATGCAGATATTCTCGGGCGGCGGCACCCTCTGGACGGCGAAGCTGTTCCTGAAACCACTGGCAGGCGGCTTCGTGGAGATCGAGCAGAAGGCCGCGAGTGCGCGCCTCCTTGGCTTCCTGAGGTGAACTGAACTGCACCTTGGGCGCAGCGATGCCGAGCTTTTGGGCAACGGCACGTACGGCCTCAGGGAAGGTAATGTTTTCGATTTTCTGAATGAAGGTGAACACATCGCCCGACACGCCGCAGCCGAAGCAGTGGAAGTACTGTCGGCTGGCGTGAACAGAGAACGATGGAGTCTTCTCGCCATGGAACGGGCAGAGGCCGGAGAAGTTCTGGGCTCCCGATTTGCGCAGCTTTACATACTCGCCAATGACGCGAACGATGTCAGCCTGCTGCTTGACCTGATATGCGAAGTCTCCGGGATTAGCCACGGTTACTAGTCTGCCCCAAGGAGAAGCCGAAAAGGCGCTGGAAGCTGTGGAAAACCTGTGAGTATGGGGGTTTTTGCCCTGAGGGGGTGTGCAAAAGTGCGACTGTATTGGTGCATGTAAATGTCACAAATACTTCTAGCTCGATGTCGGCGCTGGCCTTAGCCGCAGTTCAGTCGCTCAGCCAGCCTCGGGAACAGGCATCATCGACAATGGCCATGACGACCGACCAAAGGTCGGGGAGGCCCGTGCGAATCGGTTCCATGCGGGCCAGAACCTTGTCGCGAGTGACCTCATGGCTGCGCCAGGAGCCTCCGCCGGTGCGGGAATTGAGCAATAGGGGCTGGAGTCGGTCGAGCGCGTTGGCATAGCGGGATTCGGGAGTGGAGAAGGCCTCGAACTCATCCCAAAGCGCACGTACTTCGCTGGCTTGGGAGGCGGGGAGCAGACCAAACAGTCGATTGGCAGCAAGACGCTCGCGCTCATCCTTGTCGGAGTAGCCGACAGCGTCATAGGCGAAGGTGTCTCCGGCATCGATCTCAACGATGTCGTGGACGAGAAGCATACCGACTACGCGTGAGACATTCACTGGCTCAGGAGCGTACTCGGACAACAAGGACGCCATCACGGCGATGTGCCACGAATGTTCGGCAGTGTTCTCCTGACGGCGGTCGGGACCGGAGATAGGGGTTTGCCGCAGAATGCGTTTCAGCTTGTCGATTTCCAGGATGAAATTGATCTGCTGCTCAAGTCTGGTTGTCATGGATAGAGACATTCTAAAACGTGAAGCACAGTTGAGGCATTTTTCTCCCGCGGCAAGCGAAGTGGCTCTGGCGTGATTTGACGTATCGAGGTGGAGTTGGATTGGCTCGAACGGGGACAAGACTTTTAACAATTGCGACAACAGATTTGAGCAGCCCCGTTCCCCGATTTGTCCATCGTCGTCATAGCAGGTAATGCGCTGACCGCCTTGGATGGGGCGAGCGTAAATCCAAGATTGGGTGCAAACAGGATGCAATCAAAGGTGTATCAAGGAGAGCGAGAAGATCGCGTAACCGGTGCAATCGAGTCTCAAACCTCTAAAATTCCATCGAGCGCTTACCTCGGCATGGCGATTGGTTCGATGGCCATTTCAGCTACATTGAAAATTATGCGGCGAGACGATTGGGCGCTGTTCGTGGGACAGTGGGCTGCACCGTTCCTGCTGCTGGGCGTCTACAACAAGATGGTGAAACAACACGGCTCCGACGCTTGGAGCGAAGCAGCTTAACGCGCAGAATGCAAGATGCGCGGCGGGAAACCCTGCCGCGCAATTAAATCCAAACCAGATCACAATCCCATTGAACCTCTACATGCATTCTTCCGATCTAGTGGCACGCGAGAGCTGCCGCTGCATCTTCGTCTTAGTTTCTGGCGAACTCTGTTCCAACCTGAACTTACTCACGATCATCCATACCCGAACTGCAATCGCCCGCTCGATGGGTGTGCAAAGGAAAGACCCCGTATGGATTGGAAGACCTTTGGTTCTGGCTGGAGACGCGCCTTTGCTGCTGTTGCTTTGATTGTTTGCCTCCCTTCCCTGCTTGCCCATGCAGCAGACGATGCCGCTGTCGTGGCGGTGAACAGCACGAACATTTCCCGAACGCAACCACTGCCCACGCGGCCGTTTTCGAAGTGGGCACTTGGAATTTCTGCCGGCACTATGGGTCCGGGCTTCGAATTGGTGACGCCGCTGAGCAGTCGCTCGAACCTGCGACTGGACGGGCATTTTCTCAGCATCTCGGCTGACCTGAAACGCGATAGCGTGGCATACGATGGAAGGCTCCGCACAGGGGACCTGCGCTTCTCGTATGACGTGTATCCATTTCGTCACGGCTTTAGAGTGAGCACGGGCATGATGGCCTTCCACCAGGTGAACGCGCGTGCAGTGGCGCTGGTAGGGGGTGGGCGCACGATCACCTTCAACGACACCGATTACTACAGCAGCACGAAAGATCCTCTGCATGGCTTTGGCAGAATTGGGCTGTCGCGCAAAGTGGCTCCGACAATCACTTTCGGATGGGGCAATGCGATTTCGCGGAGCAAACGGCACTTCACATTTCCAGTTGAGGTGGGCGTCGCTTTCGCAGGAACACCGCGCTTTGACCTGACGATGGAAGGAAGCGCGTGCAGCACGCCAGATCCGAGGACGTGCGCGGCAGTGAAATCGTATGAGGATTTCCAAACCGACCTGAATGCAGAAGAGAGGAAGATCAATCGCAACATTGAGCCGCTCAGGTTCTATCCCATCGTGAACTTCGGCGTGATGTATCGATTCTGAGATTCTGCAGGAGAAGGAAAGTAACGCACCTCTAGCCCACTGATCATAGAGGTGCGCTCGTGTGACAGAACTTGGTTCCTTATACCTTGAGTTCGACTTCCGTGGCACCACCGCCGCCCTGGTTCTGCGGAGGTTCGGTGACGTTGATGACTTGTGGATGGTGCTTGAGGTAGTCGCGCAGGGCGCGGCGCAGGATGCCCATGCCAGATCCATGCACGATGCGGATGTGCGAGAGTCCGGCAAGGAAGGCACGGTCAACAAACTTCTCGACCTCGGCGGTGGCTTCGTCAACGTTGTGTCCGATGACATTGAGTTCGGTGGGCGCGGACTCGTCTTCGTCGCGCAGGCGGACGTTGATACCTTTGCTGCGCGCGGCTTGGACGGGATTGTTGCCGGCTTGTCCGATGACGGCGGCTATGTCGTCGAGCGGCACGCGCATCTTCATGGGGCCGACCTGGACTTCAATGGCTTCGTCGTCGAGTTTGCGTACTACCTTGCCGCTGCGTCCGATGGATTTGAGTTGCACCATGTCGCCGACCGCAACGCGGGAGACGACGTGAGGACGAGCGTTCTCATCTCCACGATCGGCTCCGGTGGTGTGCGCGACAACGGCTTGATTGAACTGCTCGCGGAACTCGCGGCGGGCTTTGGCGATGCGGCGCTCGGCTTCTTTACTTAACTTTTGCGCGGCGGCACGATCCTGCACGGCAGAGACTGCTTCGCGGGCGTGGTACTCGAAATCGCGCATGAGCGAATCCAGCTTCTTCTCTAGCTCACGGATCTTATCGCGCTGCTCCTTGAGGCCCTCGGCTTCAAGCCGGGAGCGCTCGCGGGCAATTTCCTGCTCACGCTGGCGAATCTGGAGGCGCTCGTTCTGGATATCGCGCAGATCGGAGTGAAGGCGATCGAGGAAGCCCGCAATATCCTGTGTCTGGGTGCTGAGGCGTTGACGGGCGTCGAGAATGATTTCGCGGTTGAGACCGATCTGCTGCGCGATGTTGATTCCGGCAGATGCGCCGGGGACGCCAACGCGAAGCTCGTAGGTGGGTGCGAGAGTTTTTTCATCGAACCCGACGGCAGCGTTAAGCACACCGGGCGAATTGGTCGCGTAGATTTTGAGCGCCGTGTGGTGCGTAGAAATGATGGTGAGCGAACCACGGCGGCGGAAGTGTTCGGCGATGGCGACGGCGAGCGCGGCACCTTCTTCGGGATCGGTGGCGGAGCCGAGTTCGTCGAGCAGCACGAGGGACCGCGAAGTGGCGGTGTGGGAGATAAAGTCGATATTGGTGACGTGCGCGGAGAACGTGGACAGGTTCTGTTCGATGGATTGCGAGTCGCCGATGTCCGCAAGTACGGCGTCACAGATGGGGAGATCGGCGCGCTCGGCAGGCACGGGGATTCCGGCCTGAGCCATGAGCACGAGCAGGCCCGCAGTTTTGAGCGAAACGGTTTTGCCGCCGGTGTTGGGGCCGCTGATGATGAGCTGGCGCTGACGGCGGTCCATCTCAAGCGTGAGTGGAACGACAGACTTACTGCGCGAGCGCAGATTGCGCTCCATGACAGGATGCCGGGCGTTAATGAGAATGAGCGAGTTGGCGCTGTCCTCGGTGAGCAGCTTGACGCGGGTGCACTGGTACTGTTCGGCGAAACGCGCTTTGGCAAATTGGAGTTCGAGTTCGCGCAGGACATCGACGGAGGCGAGAATGGCTTCCGACTGTTGGCCGATGCGCGAAGTCATCTCGACGAGGATGCGCTGAATCTCGGCCTGTTCGTCTTCGAGGAGGCGCACGAGTTCGTTGTTCTGCTCGATGGTCTCGAGAGGCTCGACAAACACGGTCTGCCCGCTGGAACTGGCACCATGAACGACGCCCTGGACGCGACGTTTTTGCTCGGTTTTAACCGGGATGACGAAGCGATCGCCGCGAATGGTGACCAACTCATCCTGCAGCGCATCGCCTTCGGAGAGGCGGCGGAGGAAGCTGCGAAGGGAGTTCTGGATGGAGCGGCGCTGCTTCTCGATTTCGCGTCGGATGCTGGTGAGTGCGGGCGAAGCATTGTCATCAAGCGTGCCGTCGGGCGAGAGCTTGTTGGCGAAGTAGCGGAGGAGCGGCGTGAAATCCGCGATGGCCGACGAAAGCTCTTCGATGGCTGGCCATGGATCCCTCATTGCTTGCGGCGGATGAGCAGCGGTTTCGCGCCACTCGGCGGCGCGGTCCATAAGCAGGATGACGTCACGAAGTTCGGTGGTCTCGAGTGTGGCTCCGCTGATGCGGGCGCGCTGCACTAGCTGCGTTGGATCGATGAGCCCGCCGAAATCAAAGCGTCCGCCGGCGCGGAGGAACGCACGCACTTCAGCTGTGAGCTGCTGCTGACGGTCGATCCAGTCCGCATCAGTAGTGGACACGAGGTCATTGACTGCTTCTTGGCCGAGTTCACTCTGGCAAAATCCACGAACAATGTCGCGGAGACGCTCGAACTCAAGGGCAGTAGCGCTGGTATGGAGAAGCGGTGTGGGCATGATCAAGGTTTCGCGAGGTTGCGCAGGTGAGCAAGGTTTCGCGAGGTTGAAACCTGCGAAGGCTGCTTCAGCGCGTGTTCCTCTACCGCCATTATCGCAGACGGAGGAGTCTGGCCGGGAGGCTTAACGGATGGACCTGCCGCCTCACAGAAAAGGCGTCACCTCAATGAAACTGGATTCATTTTAGTCGGAGGCTAGCTATGGACAGCCGAGGATGTGAAAGCTACTCTGTTGGGACTCGCGGCTGGAGGCACCAATCATGGACAAGAACGCTATTCTCATTCAACTCTCCGAGTCGGACAGGACGAAGTTTGGTAAAGAGGACTTCAGCACACAGTCCATTCCCCAGAAGGTCTTTTCTGCTATTTGGGCGGTCGAGTCGGAAGTTAACAATGGCGGATTTTCACAATATTTCCTGAACAACAGTTGTGAGACGGCAGGATTTGTTGTCGAGGCCCTTGAGACAATTGGCGCGCCACAAACTGCTGAAATATGCAGGCGTGCAATCCTTGCCGCGTTCCCAGGTGGACTACCGGAAAATCAGGATGAGATCAGTTCGGCTGCTGCTGATTTCTCCGATGAGATCGAGGAGATGCTCGACGCACTCGACCGGGAGTTCTACGCCTATCCGCACGACCTGACAGGATTACTGTTCGCCTATGTATCGAGGCACCCTGAAGAGTTCGGAGAAGTGCCGACGGCGTAGACGTAAGCGATAGCCCGAGCTCTGAAATCGTCGACCTGCAGCAGCTCTAAAAACAAGCAGATAAAACAGACAGCAGCTGGCAAAGCTTGGCCTTCGCTGGTCTCGCGATACGCTTCATTGTGCCTGGGAGGCTAAGTGTTTGATCAGGCTAGATGTATGTCATCGCTGGAAATGCGGCGCTCGTTTTCGGGAGCGCGGGCGGGAGTGTCTTGATTGGCGGATGTGGGTTCGGAGATTTCAGGAAGCAGGTCGTGGATGGATTCCAGCCAGAGCATTTGCGAGCGAAAAAGTTCCCCGAAGGTGCGCGAGGCGAGCGTCATCACTTCATCGAGCGAGGGGCGCAGGCCGGTTTCGAATTCGATGGAGGTCACGGGCTTGGTGAGTCCACAGGGGACGATCAGTTTGAAGAAATCGAGGTCGGTTGTGACGTTGAGAGCAAAGCCGTGGGAGGTGACTCCGCGCGAGACGTGGACACCGATGGCTGCGATCTTGCGCTCAGAGGGGTGAGGAGTGAATTGCGCGTTCCCATCTGAGTTCTTCTCATCGCCGAGAGGGACGTAGTCGCGGTTCATGGGGCGCGGCGTTAAGCGTGGAGGCGGGGTGGCGTGGGTCCAGACGCCGGTCATGCCCGCAATGCGCTGGGTTTCGATCGTGTACTGGGCGCAGATGCGCATGAGGACGTCTTCGAGGCGGCGCACGTATTCGATGACTCCGAGCTTTGGGACGAATGAGCGCAGGTCAAAGATCGGGTAGGCAACGAGTTGTCCGGGGCCGTGGAAGGTGACGTCTCCGCCGCGATTAATGTCGAAGACCTCGACACCGCGCGAGGCAAGAGATTCGCGAGGGGCAACGATGTTGGTTTCGTGAGCGTTGCGTCCGAGCGTGATGACCGGCGCGTGCTCTACAAAGAGAAGAACGTTGGGAACACGATCCTGCTTACGCAGTTCGACGAGGGTTTCCTGAAGGTGGAGCGCGGTGGCGTAATCGCAACGACCGAGGTTGAGGACGGAGATCATGCTGTAGATAGGATACTCGCCGGAGGAAAACGATGCGGTGTCGTGTCGCTGTGCTCGCTTTTGAGCATGCGGAGCGAAGGACGGTGGCAGAAATGCCTTCGCGACGGCAGTGGACGGCGCTAGGATCCTTCGCTGCGCTCAGGATGACACCTTGAAGGCAAAGGCCAAGAGCGAGAGCAAAGGTAGGGGCAAGAACAAAGGCAAGAGGAAGAGCAAAGCAACTACCCCACCCTAAACTCAGAAGCGAGTTTAGGATGGGGCACCCTGGAGTGTTTCCTTTGCTTGGAGTGTTCTCCTTCGCGCAGTGACATTACTGCGGCAGGACGAGGACGTTGACGTGCGATTCGTGGGCGCCGGAATGGTAGATGCGCTCGGTGGCCTTCTGGAAGTCAGAGGGCTTGGCGAGGTAGATGTTCGGAACAAACTTCTGCGGGTTGAGATCTACGAGCGGGAACCATGTGCTCTGGATCTGGATCATGATGCGATGGCCCTGGCGGAAGGTGTGATTCACGTCAGGCATTTCATATGCGATTTTCGTCACCTTGTTGGGCTCGAAGGGCTCGGGCTTTTCGTAGCTATTGCGGAAGCGGCCACGGAAGAGTTCGCCGCGCACGAGTTGCTGATATCCGCCAAGGTGGACATCTTTGAGGTTCTTGTCATTGTCGGGGTAGTCGTTGGGATACACGTCAATGAGTTTCACGACAAAGTCGGAGTCAGTGCCCGAAGTTGAGACAAACAGTTCGGGGTGCAGGGGCCCGGCGAAAGTGACGTCCCCGGTGAGCGGCGCGGTCTCGTAAACGAGTACGTCGGTGCGACGTCCGGGTTGGCGCTGATCGTCAGTCATGTACTCGCGCGTCATGCCTGTTTCAGTGGCCGTTGTGAAGGGCACGGGCTTCGCGGGATCGCTGATGTATTCATCGAACTCGCTTCCAGCGGCGGGCTTTTCAAAACTAAGTTGGCCGTTCGGTCCGAGATAGAGAGCGGCGGCTTTTGCCTGCTTGGGAGGCCATGCGTCATAGCGCTTCCATTCGTTGGTTCCGGTTTCGAAGACATAAGCCTCAGGAAGTTGCGGATCGGAAGTGCCCTTCAGATTATGTTCGAAGAACGGGAACTCGATTTTCTCGCGATAGAAAATGCTCTGCTTGCCGTTGAACCAGACATTGCCGAGATGGTCTCCGTCACCACGTGCCCAGCCACCGTGGAACCATGGGCCCATGACGAGTTTCACATCTCCGTCGGGACTCTGCGAATTTGCTGACTTGTAGGTGTGCAACGCGCCCCAGAGATCTTCTGCATCAAACCATCCGCCTACGGTGAGCATGGCGGGTTTGATCTTGCGCAGGAATTGCGGAGTGGAACGTGCGCGCCAGAACTGATCGTAGTCGGGATGCTGAATGATCTCGTCCCACCAGGCAACCTTGTTGTGGTAAAACTTCGCGTCCACATTCGAGAGTGGCTCAACGCCAAGGAAGAAGCTGTAGCCATCGGGGGTTCCGTGCTCGATGTGCTCAGCCCACTTTGTAGTCAGCTCAGGACGCGGCTGTCCGAAGGTGTACATGAAGTTGAACATGTGCGGCAGATAGAGTGCGCCGTTGTGATGGAAATCGTCTCCGATAAACCAGTCCGCAATCGGCGCCTGCGGAGAAACGGCCTTGAGCGCGGGGTGCGCATCGATGGCGGCCATGGAGGAGTAGAAACCTGGATAGGAAATACCCCAGACTCCGACGCGTCCGTTGTTGTAGCGGACGTTCTTCACAAGCCAGTCGATGCTGTCGTAGGTATCGCTGGACTCATCGATGTCCTTTGGCGATTTCTTGTCGGCAATGTAGGGACGCATGTCCACAAACGTGCCTTCGCTCATGAACTTTCCGCGCACGTCCTGATAGACAAAGATGTACTTGGAGCGAGCGAAGAGCTCGGAGGGGCCGAGCGCGGTCTTGAACTGATCGACGCCGTAGGGCGCAACCGTGTAGGGAGTGCGATCAAAAAGAATTGGATACGTGTGCTGCTCGCTTGCGTCCTTGGGCACGTAAACACTGGTGAACAGATGAACGCCATCACGCATCGGGATGCGGTATTCGTACTTGGTGTAGTTTTCCTTGATCCACTCGCCGAGTTCGTCGGGCTTTTTGTCAGGCGCAGCCTGAGCAATCGAAAACAGAGCAAACGTGCAGAAAAGCAACAGCGCCGCAAGGCGGCGGCAACGGGCGCGAGCAGTATTCAATTCTTCCTCCGATGTGCGGGTGCCAGTGAACCACAATTAAAACACTGAAGGAATGTGGTGATCAAAAAACCGCGGAGGTGAGCGATGAACGCCGACGATTTTCGACGAATTGCGCTAAGTCTGGAAGGCGCGGAAGAGGGCTCACACATGGGAGCGGTCGACTTTCGTGTGGGAGGGCGGATCTTCGCTACCCTTGCATCGGAGAAGGAAGGTTTCGGCAACCTGATGCTGACACCAGAGCAGCAGACCGCATATGTCGAAGAGCGTCCTGACTTATTTCTGCCTGTGAAAGGCGGATGGGGCAAGATGGGCATCACGCACATTCGTCTGGCGGAAGCGACAGAGGACGTGATGCACGGAGCGCTGGTCGAGGCTTGGAGGGTGAGAAGAAAAAAGAATCAAAACAAGAAGAAGAGTGCGTGAAGCCGGAAAACCTGCAACATCAAGTGAATTGAGGAAAGCACCCGATGACCCTGACCAAAGCAGTCGTGCGCCCGCCATCCACTCGCAGCATCTTACTGGGAGAAGGGATTCTGAAGAGATGGCGGAAATTCGGCAATTCATTCCTGAAGAGAACACCACAAAGCAGCAAGGATCAGACCTTCTCGGCGACTTTACGACGAACTGGCGAGTGTTGCCGATCTCTGGGCTTGCCGTCGTAATCGGAGTTGCGAGTGCGTTCATCGCGTTGATTCTGCTGAAACTCATTGGGCTGTTCACGAACCTCTTCTTCTTTCAACGCTGGAGCACGGCGCTGGTTTCGCCCGCAGCAAACCAACTGGGATGGGTGGAATTGTTTGTGCCCGTCGTCGGGGCCTTAATTATTGGCTTTATGGCGCGATACGGGTCGGAGAAGATTCGTGGTCACGGCATTCCGGAAGCCATTGAGGCAATTCTGCTGAGAGGCGGCAAGGTGGAGCCGCGAGTCGCGGTGCTAAAGCCGATTTCAGCCGCGATCTCGATTGGCTCAGGTGGACCGTTTGGAGCCGAAGGTCCAATCATCATGACGGGCGGTGCGTTCGGTTCGCTGATTGCGCAATTCTTCCATCTCACAAGCGCAGAACGCAGAACTCTGCTCGTTTCCGGCGCCGCGGCGGGAATGGCCGCGACATTCGCTTCGCCGCTGGCTGCCGTGCTGTTGTCGGTCGAACTGCTGCTTTTCGAATGGAAGCCTCGGAGTTTAATTCCAGTTGCATTGGCGAGCGTAGCAGCAACGGCCACCCGGCGGTACATCATTGGCATGGGACCGCTGTTCCCTACTCCGCCGCATCCGGCATTCATCG
The DNA here is from genome assembly GCF_059726255.1 of Koromonas humicola. NCBI lineage: Bacteria > Pseudomonadati > Acidobacteriota > Terriglobia > Terriglobales > Koromonadaceae > Koromonas > Koromonas humicola. The sequence continues at coordinate 338,584 of NZ_AP040873.1, read as the reverse complement.
GCCCGCAGGGACTACTTGGATGTGTGCTTGTTGGCTTGCTGGCAGGTGCGTTGTCGGCACTGCTGACACTCGCTGTGTACGCCGCAGAAGATTTATTTGGAAAGCTGCCGATTCACTGGATGTGGTGGCCCGCTATCGGCGGATTGGTTGTGGGCGCGGGTGGATTGATCTTCCCGCAGGCTCTTGGCGTCGGATATGACACGATCGGCGCACTACTGGCTGGTAAGGCAACTACAGGGGTGCTGTTGGGAATCCTGCTGGTGAAGTCGGTGATATGGGCCACGTCGCTGGGGTCGGGGACTTCGGGTGGTGTGCTGGCGCCTCTGCTGCTGATGGGAGGTGCGCTGGGTGGCCTCGCCGGAAACTTCTTGCCGCACGAAGGCGCGGGCTTCTGGCAACTAATCAGCATGGGCGCAATTCTCGGCGGAACGATGCGCTCGCCTTTTACTGGCGTCGTATTCGCCGTGGAACTCACGCATGATCTGAATGCGATGCTGCCATTGCTGCTGGCTTGCATTGTTTCGCACTCGTTTACCGTGCTGACGCTGCGGCGCTCGATCCTGACGGAGAAAGTTGCACGGCGGGGATACCACCTGAGCCGTGAGTACTCGGTTGACCCGCTGGAGATTCTCTTTGTGCGCGAGGTGATGCGGACAAACATTGTGGCGCTTCCAGCGGAGATCACGATGGATGAGTTATCGAAGGTACTGCATCACAACACGAGCCCAAAGCGGCAGCGGCTCTACCCCGTGGTGGACGGCGAGAAGCGGTTGATTGGAGTGGTAACGCGGCAGGAATTGACGGAGATGTGTCAGCACGATTCAGGCTGCTCGCTCTCACAACTGCTGCGGAAGGACGCGCAGGTTGCGCATCCAGACGAACCGCTGCGGGTAGTCGTTTACCGCATGGCGGAGACAGGGCTGACGCGGTTTCCCGTGATTGAGCGGAACCATGAACGCAAACTGTTGGGGATGATTTCGCTTGATGACCTGCTTGCGGCGAGAACGAAGAATCTCGAAGCAGAGCGCCGTCGCGAACGGGTTCTGCCGCTGAACTTAATCCTGCCGTTCAGGTCTCGGGGGACCAAGCGGGCAGCATAGCTAAGGAGTCTCAGAACCACAATCACCGCTAATGCAAACAGTCTCCTAGCGCACGATGATCTGATTTGGAAGGTTGCCCAGAATCTCTGAAACTATTTCGGCCTACCTGTCGTATTTAGGACTAAGCTGTTCCGCGTGCAAATTTGCGTTCTCGAGGAAAGAAGATGCGCAGGGGGCATATAGGATTAGGCTGGATTGCTCTATTGTGGTTCGGAGTCGTGAGCGTGCCAATGATTGCCGGCGCGGCATCGAACGACAGAGCCAAGAAGAATTCTGACAATTCAATCGTAATCACGTTCAAGGATGGCCATCAGCAGGTCTTTTCGCTGGCCGAGATTGCACGGATAGAGGTTAGACCGTCGACAACGACTGCTGCCTCGAGCACCTCGGACTCCGGCATGAGTACTCCCGGAAGGCACCGTTTCGTTGGCAAGTGGACGGTCGGCGACGGCAATGGTCGCGACATTTATTTCGTCTTCAAAGAAGACGGACAAGCCACAAACACGGTCGGTAATGGTGGCCACGGCACTTGGACTTATTTTGCCGGCGAAGCGCGCGTGAGTTGGGACAATGGCTGGCACGACGCTATTCGCAAGGTGGGTACGAAATATATGAAGTTCGCCTACCCACCTGGAACGTCGTTCGATGGTAAGCCCTACAACGTGACCGATGCCCACAGCACTAGCCCCGAACCGATCTAAGGCCCGCTGAATCATCAAACCGTAGCGTCTGCGACGGCATAAATGGGAAAGGCCGCTTTTCAGCGGCCTCTTTTCACTATGCACACGAGTTTACCCGATCAGTTTCGCTGCTTCCTTTGCGAAGTAGGTCAGGATGATCGAAGCTCCAGCGCGCTGGATGCTGAGGAGCGATTCGAGCATGACGCGGTCGTGGTCGATCCAGTTGTTCTGAGCGGCAGCCTTGATCATGGCGTATTCGCCGCTGACCTGGTACGCACCAAGCGGAACATCGAAACGGGCATGAGCCTCGGCAATGATATCGAGGTAGGAGATGGCGGGCTTGACCATGATCATGTCCGCGCCTTCTTCAAGGTCGAGTTCGATTTCGCGCATCGCCTCGCGGGCGTTCGCCGGATCCATCTGATAGCTGCGGCGATCGCCAAACGACGGAGCCGAGTCGGCTGCTTCGCGGAAAGGTCCGTAGAAGCCGCTGGCAAACTTCGCCGCGTAGCTCATGATCGGCGTGTTCTCGTATCCGTGGGCATCGAGCGCGATGCGCAGGGCTTCGATACGGCCGTCCATCATATCGGACGGGGCGATGATGTCGATTCCGGCTTTGGCCTGCGAAACGGCGGTCTTTGCGAGGATGTCGAGCGAGGCATCGTTGACGATCTCGTATTCAGTCTCCGGCGTGCCACCACTGACTTTCTTCACGATGCCGCAATGCCCGTGAGACATGTATTCGCAGAGGCAGACGTCGCCCATGATGATGAGGTTTGGTACTTCGGCCTTGATGGCGCGGGCGGCGCGCTGAACAATGCCGTCCTCTGCCCAAGCTCCGGTGGCGATCTCGTCCTTCACTTCAGGCAGGCCGAAGAGGATGATCGCGGGGATGCCGAGCGAGTAAACTTCGCGGCACTCCTTAACAGCTTCGTCAACCGAGAGATTGTAAACGCCGGGCATCGAACGCACTTCTTTGCGGACGCCTTCGCCGGGGCAGATGAACAACGGATAAACAAAACCTTTGGGAGTGAGACGGGTTTCGCGCACAAAAGAACGCAAGGCTTCAGTGCGCCGCATACGGCGCTGGCGATTGATTGGGAAGGCCATAACTTAGGAAGTATAGTCCCGAGCAGGGTGCGGGTGTGTGATTGCAATCACAAGGGGATCTGGATCGCCTGGGCAGAGCTGGGTGGACCGCTTCGTGGGAGAATCGATGTATGATGCGTGGCGGTGAGGGTCCGGAACTCGTAGTGGTGGCGCGATTTCTGATGGAGCAGGAGTTCCTGTTTGCGCGAGGGCGGCTGGAGTCAGCCGGGATCGAGTGCTTTTCATCTAACGAATATCTGAGCCGCATTAGCAGCGGAATCTACAACGGCATAACCGGAGGGATTGCGCTGAAGGTGCGCGAGGAAGATGCGGACGACGCGCGAGCGATTCTGAAGGATCCGGGAACGCCTTATATTGTGCGCTGAAGAGCTCGACCTGAAAGGTAAGACCAAATGAGCAACGAACGCCGATTTGATCCTAAAAGCCTGGAAAAACTGGAAGCGCCAGACCGGGGAGAGCAGTTTCCTGTACAGGCGATCATGGATGCCGTGGGAGCGTGCGGGATGCTGAACGTGGCCGATATTGGCGCGGGCAGCGGATATTTCACGCTGCCGCTGGCACGAAGGGTGGCTCCCGGGAAAGTTTATGCCGTGGACGTTTCGCCTGAGTTGCGCGAAGTGCTGAGGGAAAAGCTGGTCGCGAAGGATGGTCTGAAGAATGTCGAGTTAATCGCTGGGGAGGATCGGGCAACGGGTTTGCCAGATGCTAGTTGTGATCTGATTTTCCTGTCGGCGGTGTGGCACGAGTTTGACGATCATGCCGCGGCGCTCAGGGAGTTCACACGGATAGCGGCACCGAATGCTAAGCTCGCCATTATTGATTGGCGTCCGGATGCAACCCGCCCACCGGGGCCTCCGCTGGAACATCGCATACAACGATCCAAAGTGGAAAGTTCGCTGGAAGAGGCTGGCTGGGGCGTCGTGAAAAGCGACATCGTAACGGACTGGACCTACATCGTTGTCGCACAGCGATAGGCAGGTTTTTCGCTAGTACACGAATCCTATACACGAATCAGAAGCTCTATCGAGATAGGGCCGGAGCAGGCTGACGCCACGGCAGCCCTGTGTCGCGGATATATAATTTGAATTTGGGATTCTAGCAGGATAAGAAACAGTGCGGAAGGAAGAGCATGCCGACTGACGTAGTTATGCCTCAGATGGGTGAATCCATCTTTGAAGGCACCATCACCAAGTGGCTAAAACAGCCCGGCGACAAGATTAACCGGGACGAACCTTTATTCGAAATCTCAACTGACAAAGTGGACGCCGAGATCCCGGCGCCGGCGTCGGGTGTACTGAAGCAGATTTTGGCCGAGGCAGGGAAAACGGTGCAAGTGAACTCGGTCGTCGCCGTCATCGACGAGTCTGCGATTGGTGGGAATGGTGGTGGCGCAAAGGCTGCCGAGAAGACGACCGCACCGGCGATTGGTTCGCCTGAGCCGAATCCGGTGGCTAAAGAAGCTCCCAAGCCCGCGACTGCGGCAAGCGGACCAGCAACGAACGTTGTCATGCCGCAGATGGGTGAATCCATCTTCGAAGGCACGATTACCAAGTGGCTGAAGAATGTGGGCGAGCAGGTCACGCGAGATGAACCACTGTTTGAGATTTCGACAGACAAGGTCGATGCCGAAATCCCGGCGCCAGCCTCAGGCGTGCTGTCCGAAATCAAGGCACAAGCGGGAACTACGGTGCAGGTGAATTCCGTAGTTGCCGTGATCGGCGGAGCCGCCGAAGGCGCTGCGCAACCCGCTCCTGAAGCACCCAAGGCTGCGGCTGCCGTTACCGCACCCGCAACAGTCCAAGCGACCGGGCCTCAGGCACCGCCACGAGATATGGGACCGACCTCATGGGAAGAGGTACGCACCTCGCCTCTGGTTCGCAAGCTTGCGGCTGAGCACAATGTTGACCTGCGACAGATCCAAGGAACAGGAGCAGGCGGCCGCGTCACAAAAGACGACATCTTGGCCTTCATTGATCGAGCAAAAACTGCGCCTGTTGCTGCTGCCCCGGCGCCTGCTGCCGCGATCGCTACCGCAACGCCCGCCACGGCGCCTGCCTCGAAATTTGCGGGCACTCCGGGTGTTGTCGAGCCAATGTCAGTAATGCGCAAGAAAATCGCCGAGCACATGATTTTGTCCCGCCGTACCAGCGCGCACGTGCACACGGTGTTCGACGCCGACATGACTCGAATTGTGAAGCTGCGCGAGAAGAACAAAAACAAGTTCCAGCAAGCGACAGGGCTGAAACTCACTTACACCCCGTTCTTCATTCGTGCAGTCACTCAGGCTTTGCGCGCATGGCCGATCATGAACTCGTCCGTCGAAGGCGACAGCATCAACTACAAGCGCGACATCAACATCGGCATCGCCGTGGCACTCGATTGGGGATTGCTGGTTCCGGTCATCAAGCATGCAGATGAGTTGAGCTTCGTTGGGCTGCAACGTGCCCTCAATGATTTGGGCGAACGCGCACGCACCAAGAAATTGAAGCCGGATGAAGTGGCAGGAGGAACATTCACGATCACAAATCCGGGGATCTTCGGCGCGAATTTTGGGCTGCCCATTATCAACCAGCCACAGGTCGCGATCCTGGATCTCGGTGCGATTGTGAAGCGTCCCGTTGTGATCACCGACAAGGAAGGCAACGACACAATCGGCATCCGTTCGGTGATTACGATGGCGATAGGTTTCGACCATCGCGTGATCGATGGAGCAGTCGCCGACCAGTTCATGATGGTCATCAAGAACATTCTTGAGAACTGGAGCGAACCGATCGTTTAGAGGCGTTCTTACGACTAACAGCGGCGGGCTTCGGCTCGCCGCTAATCTATTGCAACAAAGAGCGGCAGACACGAATGTCTGCCGCCAGCACATCCGAAAAACCTTACTGTCCTGCGCTCACCTTCTCTCGCTGCAATATTGCTTTCACCTGATCCAAAACCGCCGAGAGTTTATCCGCGTATTTCGGATCAGTCGCCCAATGCTTTGAGAGTTCGCGTATAAATGCCACCTCGTCCGAGAGACACTGCCTCGCCGCGGCGTAAACAGGACTGCGACTTAGAATGCCATCACGACAAGCGAAGCAATCCTTCATAGATTCATACTTCGCAAACTCAGCTTTAACCGTGAAGGTCATGCCATTGTGACATTCTTTCGTTGCCATCTTGATGCGCTCATGTTTGCCATGCGCCTTCAAGCCAAAGTAGTTGTGAGCTTCAGTGGAGAGCCTAGAAGCTCCCCAGTTGCTCTCGAGCGCTGCCTGTGCCACCGTGATCAGGGGGTGCATGCCGCTCTGCCGTGAACTTTCCAACGCAGCTTCGTATGCCAGCGTTACAAATTCTTCTTTCGTCATCAGTGATGTAAAACCCTTATTGAATCCAGCGTGATATGTAGCAGTGTCAGCAAGATCCCCGCTGCCACTCCAATGCCCGCGACGCGTTGCAGCGCCGACTCGTGCCGCTGAAGCCTCAACTCCAGCTCTTGAATCTTTCCTTCATTGCCGTTTCCAACGATCCAGCGCATATGTGTTTTGAGTTCGCCCAGATCGCGAAGCACTCGTTCTTCAAAACTTGTCATTGTTTATGCATCCAGGTGCAGGACCGAAGCGTAAGGCGAATACTTCGCCGGAGAACTCGCATCGAATTGCTTCAGAAAAAACTCTTGCGTGTTCGTCGTTCTCGGAAGCGTGAAGGTTCGCGTTGTGAAACGACCGACGAGATTGCGGTCCACTGTTGCGCCCCAGCCCCAATCTCCCTCGACGCGAACTTCAAATCCTCCTCCCGGAAGCGGATCTGCGCCGACATCAACGGTCATACTTGTTGCGCTCCAGCTCGTGACGCGAGCATCGGGCAGTGCTGCGGGCCGCGAAGACACGTCCTCGTTCTTCTCGCTCGACACAACGGAGATCAACGCGCTGCGCTTTGTGCGTGCGAACTCGATGGCTATGGGCTCGGCAGATTCGTTTGCAAATCGCACTTTCACCGTCGCATGACTATCCGAGAGATCCTCGAAGTCGATCTCGACCTCACGCAGGATAACCGCGCAATTCAGGTTCAGGCTTTCGATTTGCAAATTCCACAGCTCTCCCGGGTGCACATCCTCCTCACCTTGAGGCAGAAGCGAGATCCAGGTCTGGTATTCGCCGCAACACGGCGATTTCGATAGATCGTCCAGCAATGCTCTTGCTGCCTGCTCACAATCCAGCGATGTACGCGGCGCGGGTACAACTACACGAAGCACCATTGCGCGGGTGCCGCTGTCTTCGGCATTGTGAAGCGACCGCACGCTCTCTGAATCAATCACACGTCCGCAAGCCAAGCCTCGTGCACGATAGAACACTTCGATCTGTTCACCTGCCACGGGCTGTGCGACGGTGCTGAAGTGCAGTTCCGGAGTGGAAGTAAAGAAGCATTCCGCACCCGAAGCGATATCCCCAATCAAACGCGTGCGCCACGGTTGTCCTGGCGCAGCGGATTGAACCCAAACGGCGCCGTTCTTGGTCGCTCTCGCGTGCCCGAGCGTGCACTCGAGGTTCAAGCCCCACAGCGGGCAGTAGTCGGCATATGCAGGTACGTTGTCGAGAGTGCCGTCGAACAGCACCGTTTGCGCCGCGCCAGTCGAAGACGCGTCCTCCGGATCAATCTCTCGCATCGTAAGTACGACGTGTGTTGTACCCGACCACACCTGCGAACTGCGTGCGTTCCCTTGGTTGCACACGCTACTCGAATAAACCTGCCCGGCGCGAATCGGCTCCGGATGAAACATCAATGTGCGGAATTCATACCGCTTATCTGGGGAAATCTGCCGAACCGGCGCATTCGACACGCCATTTACGATGGGCAGTATCTGACCATTGGCCAAAAGCACTCCTGCAAGGCAGTAGTTCAGAGCAAAACCACCGCTGAACAATCCTCCAATGACTCCCTCACCCGCCGTGTAGGTAATCCCGGTCTGCTCGAGAATGATAAGGCCACCTAATTCGACGCAGTCGCGATAATGCAGGGCAACTGTTCCCGCACACGACACCCCACTCTGCGTAAGTGAGAGCGAATCCGGATATTCACTCCTCCATTTGTTCGGATCTAGTATCGGGTCACGGAAGTCATCATCCACCTGAATTTCCGGTTCTAATCTGAATGGCAAACGCGACACCGGAAACGCCTGTTGCTTTCCGGTAGCGGTGAAGCAGTCGCGAACATACATGCCGGGCTCCGTGCCTCCGACGACCGTCAGGTCGTTCGCACACGGCTCGCCCACCACGATTTTCAGAGATTCCGGAGAAAATTCCGGATCTGCGTCCGACAGCGTCCGTGTCTCACTCCCTAACGCCTTCAGCGTGGCGGCACGATTCTGCATTTCCAGAACGGCCCGCGCGCTGTTTGCAATCTGACTTGCGCTCGCGGTCCAAACTTCTCCGGTCTCCACGCTACATATTCCAGCAGGTGCGACGTCTTGCAATCCCGATATCTCAATCGCCGGATTGACTTCACGCGCCAGCTCGGTAATTGCAGCTCCCGCCGTGCGGCCACCCATAGCGGGATGTTCGCTTAACGCCTGCCGGTCGAGGACGTTCATCTCGCCAGTTGCATTCAGCGTCAACCGATACACGTTACAGGTCGTCCCTCTGCCCAGAAACTCTGGCTGCGGAGCGCTCAGAAGGTAGCCGCTGAACCACAGGTCTCCTGTATCGCGATAAAGCTTCACCTTGCTTCCCGCGAGAGCGCTCACCCCTAATGCTTCGCAAGCTAGATGCGCCAGCAGGGTCGGCGGCTCATTCAGCTTGCGCACGATCTTCGGTGGCATCTCGGCATCGAGCCACGCGGTGTAATCCTTTTCACCCGCTCCATCCAGGTTGTCGATTGTTAGTCTCACATTGCCCCTCACCCGCACCCGGTCAGTTCGGCGCGCATCAAAAACACGAAGGGGCGAGATCTTCGCCCCTTCGCTTATGTCTGACTCTGAAACTGCCTCGATTGTTCTTCTGCAAACTCGCTTGCGCCAGCGATTACTCGACTTGGGTCTGCCGGAAGGCGCAGGTCTCGAGAATCTGAGCCGTCACCTTGCGCACATTTCCGTTCTCGGTCGAAACTTCGCCGAGCACACGCTACCTCTATTTCTCAGCATTGAACCCGAATACAAGGAGTCGATCGCGAGCCTCAGCGTTTCTGTTAAGTGCGACCTCGAAGAGATACGCGATGCCATCACGGACGCTGAGCCAGACCTATTAGCGCTGATGCAGTCATTGCATCAACGTTGACCTTCAGTACGCAGGAATAGCGTCCGTCGGTATATAGGATCGATAACACACTCCAGTTTCCCCGTCGTTCGCATCTGTCGTCGGCAATGCGATGAACTCTGCGTGGAGTGCCAATGCGTTAATCCCAGAGGCTTGTTCACTCGCCGCACTGGGTAGAGATGTCGTCGTCTCCTGGGCTGGTGAGGCCGACTGCAATCGCGGATAGTAAAAGTACACTCGTCCTCCGCTCTCCTCATCGAGTGCAAATAGCGCCGCCCATTCTTGAAAGAAACTGCCGCCTTCTCGATCGACAAATGCGACTACCTTCTGCACCCGTGCTCCGCTCGCCGGAGCGCCTCCGAGCAGTGGAGCCTCGAGTTGCAATCCCGTTTCAGTCACCGCTGCGATCGCCGCAACGTTGTAGCTCACCCTGCGGACGGCGTCCACATCCATTGCCACGCCTGTTGCCGCTACTGCTCCCGTGATCCCCGTTCCAAGGCTCTGCATTCCGGCGGCGTAATCGACATCGACAACCACCAGATCTCCAGCCGAATACCTGCTCAACGCTGCTGGATCCAGCAATATCAGCGACGCCGTTGAGCCTGCCTGAACGCGATCTCCCGGTTTCGCAGCACCACCAGAAGGCCTCATCTCCGAACCAGCACTTTCCAGCACGTTCATATGTTGAGAACTGGCCGATAATGCCATTTGCAGTTTGCCCCATTCGCAGAAATCTAAACTCACCCGTGCATCCACCAGCCTGCGAAATTGCGCTTGTGCAGTTCCCGTTACTCCCGTCCGCACGGTTCCGACATGCGTTCCCGAGGTGCGCTTCAAATTTCGGATCAGGCCAAGGTCCACCCAAGGTGCCGTAGGGTTATTCAGGTCGAACGCGATCGAGGGATCAAATATGTTCGCAGCCCCATTCACCGGAGCAAAGAATGCGCGAACCCGACCAGAGTATTGCTGCATCGCTGCTCGTTGCATCACTCCTCCTCCTCGAAGAAATAGACCCGCAGGTTAGCTGTTCTCTGAAGCATTCCATCGGCCTCGCGTAGAGCATCCATGGCGGGTTGCGTCCAGAAGATATTTGTCCCCAGCAGCAAAGGAGGGGTTTTCGTGTAGTCGCGTTTCCCGGTTGATCGCTGTCGGCATATCTGGAGCAACTCGCAGTCCATTGCCGTCACAACGCGTCCACGATCCGTGCTTAGCATCGCATTGCTTCCCCGACTGCCGTAACGTATTTCACAATCGAGATAACGGAGTGATCTGCCCTCAGACACTTCACCCGACGCGCCCCAACTTAAAAGGAAAGCATTCGGCATCTGACCGTATTCGACTTGCGCCTCGTTCTCTAGCGCGACCACTGCAGGGCGCACGACACCATTCACAGTGATCGTTCGGCTTGGATTCAATGCTGCGAGTCGGTCCACCATTGCTCGAAAGAATGTGTCTTTTGCAGCCTGCATCAAGCCTCAATCTCCATTTCGCAGATCAACCCCGTGCCGCCGCAATGCTTCACCGTCACGTGCAGAATTTGGTATTGTTTCTCGCCAATCCGCAACATCGCTTTCTCAACGCTCAACTCGTCAGACGGAGCCCCTGCATTCATGAGCGCTCTTTTCACCGTTCGAGGTGTTGTGATGGCCAACAGTGCTGAGCCATTCACATCGGTTTGTAGCAGCACCGGTTCCAACTCGATTTCATTCACCAATGGAACAGCCACCCCAAGCCCGGTCTGTTCATTCACGAGCGCAGGTTGCGGCAGTAGCAAATGCGCCCTCCTTGCGCCCAATGCACGAAGAGTGGCAACGGCAGCCTGTTCCCTCCCTATGTCAGAATTCCTCATTACGCCAACCTCTGCGCAATGAACGGAGCAAGTAACCGCCTCACATCTGCATCGACCAACGTGTCGCTGAAGTATTCCAGGTACATGCGATCAATCCTCTGCTTCGATACATTCAATGCCGGAGTTGCGAGCGCGTTCTTCACCAGCTTTGCGCATGCTTGTTTCACTGCCTGTGGCACCTCGCTGTACCCAGCCGTGTACGTCACTTCCAAATCCGTTAGCGCGGGCGAAAGCAGTCCCGCACCCACCAGGACTTCCCCGCTTTGTGCATCCACGTCCAGTGCGTCAGGCGAAACAGTGACCCACCGAACCGGAACGGCAAACGCCTGTGCCACCTCGCAAGCGAGTTCATTCCACGCTGCTCGTTGCAGGGCAGCGCTGGAGTATCGCCCCCTCGCCTGCACAATCGGCGATGACACTCCATCCACCGATGCCAGCGGCAGGTATGAAAGCCTCACGATTCGCGACTGTCCCACCCGGAACCGTTCCATATATTGCGCAATGCCGAAACCCTTCCTTCGGCAATGCGCATCGATTAAGTCCGACGCTGCACTTACCAGGCTGTCCGGAGTTGTATCTTCCAACCCGAACAGTGCGTACTCTTCCGCCGATAGGTATGCCATCATCTGCTCTTCTTTCGCGCCGCGGAGGAGGAACAAACATCCTCCTCCGCACGCCTCTTACGACTCCCGCTGCTCTAGCTAGCTTGTTGCTCACATCCGCGTTCAGCGAATGTGGAGCTCACTTTTAGCGGTTTACGATCACCTTGGCGTGTGCGTATCCGGCGCCCTTCACCACAACACCGCCGAATTTCGCGACCACCAACTGACGAGCCAGCGAGCCGCTCATTCCAAGCTGGAACACACGCGGGTTCGCATCGGTCAACCAGTGATACTCGATCAGGTCTTCCGTCACAATGTAGGCCGGAAGCGTTGCCGATCCGCTGCCCGGAGTGCCGCTGTAAGGCAGCGACCATTCCGGAATCAGGGGCAATTCGCCTGCCTGCGTGGACAGCGTCTTCACTGTTACGCCGCCTGCAATCTGCGTCGTGGACAATACCAGGTTGAACTCCTGTTTCATCTCACGGTCGATGAGGTCCAGCAAAACGGGATTCGCATAGATCGCTGTCGGCCGAACCTCGAAGCTGGAGTTTGAAACCATCGCCGCAATCTGCGACTTCAGGCCGTCAATAATGCTCTCGGTCGTAGGCACCGTGGCGACATTTCCGCCGTCTGCAATCTGTTGCGCTACGCCGTAATACTGCAACGTCGTCGGAGCGCTCAACGAAGTGTCATTGCCGTTCCACAGCGCAACATCGTGCGTACGCATCAGCCCATCAACCGCATCCGCCAGGTCTTTCGCCTGCAGGAAAGCAAACTGCTCCTGCTGCTGGCCCACTTCAATGTCGAAGAGGTTGTAGTTGATCTGCGACACCAGAGCCTTCAACGGAACGGATCTTTCAACGCGGCTCGGCGCGTTCACCGTCGCAACGATATTGCGTGGATCAACAAACGCGCTGGTCGCCGCCGGAGAGGCGATCGCCGTCTGCTCAAAGAAACGCGACGGATGTCCGCTAGCCGGAACATTCTTAATGCGCTGACCGAAAGCACCACGGCGGCGCACGATGTCGAAAATCTCTGACTGATAGCGGTCAATCTCAACCGCGCCCGGCGCCATGAAGTCTGCTGCGGCATGCAAATCCACAAATTGCGTATTCATTCTCTTTTCTTTCCTTCTCTGCCGGACTCAATCCGGCTCGGTTATCCGTCGCACCTTCCGTGCCCGGGTTATTGCAATCTCTTTCTCACCTATGAATCGTTCACCGCGCTGTTAGCCAGTCAGGGTTAGTGGTTCTGACCTTTTCTGAATTCGACTTAAGCGATCATTCCCGCACGTGCCAATTCGGCCTTTACTGCAATGCGCTGTTCCACCGTCAACACACCCAGGGCCTTGTCTAGCGCGCCAGACTCGATCTCCGCACCCTCGCCCACTCCGCTCTTTGCGAGCAGTGTGCTTACCATCGGCGCCAGCGTCTTTCGCCCTGCTCTCAGACGCAGCTCGCGATTTTCTCTTTCGAGTTCCGCAACCTGTTCGTCAGTCGCAGCGTTGGCCGCCACTTCCGACTCGCCGCATTCCCCAGCAGTTTTTTCGACCGTGGCGATAATTCGATCGATTTTCTGGTTCAGCGCCTCGTACTGTGCTTCCAGCTTTCCGATCACACTTTCCAGCACATGCGCCGCGCTGCTCAACTGCGCCGCACATTGCTCCAACAGACCCACCTGGTTTTCTTCGTCCATTTCTTCTCCCAATAAAAAAAAGCCGGCGAATTTGCCGACCCTGCCTGTACACCGTCGTTCATTGAAGCCTTGAAACTCTGAAACGTTCGCCTTACGCTAGTTCCACGCTCGTATCCCTGTAGGCCGCCTTCTCACGCAGCAGAACCGCAGCGCCGGTGAACGTAAAATCAGTTGCTACCCACACCGGAGCCTCGGCATCGACCACACGCACGTCTGCAATTTCGTAACTCATCCCGAGTTGTCCCTTGCGACGCGTCATCTCATCGATCACCTCGGGAAAGTCCCGTGCGAACAAGTACCCAGTCACATCGAGCCGCTGCCCTTTGCCCTCCTTCGGACTCAAATCCGCCGAAGTAATAATGCCAACCTTCCGCCGAGCATCATGCCTGTCCAACTCCGGAGCGTAGTCCACTGCCATCCCCAACAGAGAAGGCAACGCCTTCTCCGTCGCCTGCGCAGTGAGCATCACCCGATGCCCACGCGCACCGCTCGGAGCCCGATCCGAAGGCGTATTCGCCAAGGTCAACACCCCACGGAATTCTTTCCGGTTCGGATGCCCATCCACCTGCGGCATTGCCAGTGCCATCGCCTCCCACTGCATCCTCATCCTTTCTCCCCCGAGTTCTCCAATGCCGTCCATCCCCTCGACGCTCTTGCCTCGTTCACCGTCAGCACTCCGCTGTTCAGCAATATCTGATCAATCTGTGCCTGCGCCAGCGGATCCGTCGCATCCAGGTCCAGAAAGACAAACTCCAGATCATCCCACCCCAACCGCTTCGCAATCGCATCCCGCGTGATGTGCTCGGCGAACAACCGGGCCGTCGGCACAATCGCCGTCCTGAATGCCGACTTCGACAACTGCTCGGCCGTCGCCCGATTCACATCGGCCTCCACGCCCAGCAGCAACGGAGGTAGATCAAACGCACTGGCAATCACTCGGATCAGGAACTCCTGCCACGCAAGTCTCAGGTCCGCATCCGTCCCCACACCAAAGCGCAACACCTCGGGCTTGCTTTCCGCCGTCAGGATCGGCACCTTGCCTGTGCCTTCGATCTCGTCCTGCCACCACCGAATCAAGCGCTCGTGCTTTGCCGGATCCTGCTCCTGCATCCACAGCGCAAACTGCACCACCGAATTGCTTGCCAACTTTGCTGCGAAACGATGCGCGCTCAGAAACTCGTGAATCGTCTCAAACGCCACCTCGAGCCGTCCCAACCCGAATGGCGTATGACTCCTCGCATTCAGCCGGATGTAGGACAGTTCGCAATCTTTCAGTTCGATCTTCTGCCCAGCGCCCACTGCTGACGTCACCTGCACATATCGCGGCGTATCCGGCTGCCCGTTCCAGTCCGCCCGCATCTGAATCGTCGCCCCATCCACCGGATACAGAGTCAGCGGCTTCGTCTCATCCTCCGTCAACCGCATCTCCACCGCGCCATAGCCGCCTACGATGATGTCTTCCAACACCTGCTCGGCAAACGAACGGAAGGAGTCATCCGGATTCGGCTGCTCAAGCGTTTCCGTCAGCACTTGAATGCGATTTCGCATGTCGTCATCCAGCACACGCCCACGCCGTGGCTGAATGCGCCAATTCATTCCCGCGACGCGATCCTTGATAGTGTTGATCGCCTTGCGCGCAATTGGCGTTTCCGCAAAACGGTGCAATGCTTCCGGTGTTTTCTTCGGCAGCAGTTCCGGCCTAGCTCCTCCGTACGTCTGCAAAATCGAGGGCAGCGGCGCGGTCCTGCGCTTTGGCACCTCTCCCCCAAATGCCCGCAATCCCGCCCGCCGCACCGGCTCCCAGATCCTCTCCGCAATATTCATTCGCCCTCCACGCAACAAAAAAGGACGCCCTTTTGGCGTCCACCTTGAGACCTTATAACTTTGAAACTTTGAACCCTCGCCTCTTACTGCAATCCCATCTTCTGCCGAATGCTCAGCCCAATCCTTGGCAAATCCGCCACGGTCGCAACCATGATGTTGCTTGCAGCCAGCGTCTCCAGCGCAAACATCGTCATGTCATCTTCACGATCAAACTCGCTCTCCACAATCGCCGTCAGCGCCGTTTCTGCTTTTTCCGTGCGCATGACGCCTTCCCGTATCTTCGGGTAGCTGAATGCCAGCACCTTTGCGGCATTCACATCGGTCTCCAGAGACACTGCGTGATACATATGCACCGTGCCGTTCGGCCTGTAAGCCGTATCGATTTTCAGCGGATCGCCTTTGTGCGTGTACTCGCTGACGGCAACATTGTGGCGCATCAGCGACCAAACTCCCTGGCGATCAAACTCCCTGCGCATGGTCTGGAAGATCTGCATCCTGCCGCTCACAATGCGCGACTCTCTTTTTGATCGCTCTAGATAGATCTCAGCCAGCCGCCCGATCTCTTCCTGCGGCGAATCGGCCAGCACGGCCTTCACCGCCGTCAGTTGCAGTGCATTTGAGAACGTATCCTGCATGCGCTTCAACAACCAATCCTGGCTGGCTCCTCCCTCGATAATGCGTTCCTTGATCTCACGCTCAAATCCCTCGAGCAACTCGATATCTACGTCCGGATCGAGGCACCGTACCCTCTTCCAGTCCCGCGTAAAACGCACGTCTGCCCAACCGCCGTTCGCTTCCATCAACACGACGCCCACATTCACAAACTCGTCCTTCACCGCGTCCGGTACATACCGCAGCAGGAAGAACTCGCATTGTCGTCGCTCTCTCATCCCGGATGCTTCTCTGACTGCCTCACGCCCTCATCCCGCAATTGTCTACGCCTACCGCTCACCAAAGCCTGAAATCTTCTCTCAGTGAACAACGTCCACCCATTTCGGGAACGGTTCCCGACTCGAGTTCCTAAATTGGACAATCAAGTCTGCCACCCGCGATCGTCGCCGGACCAACTCCTCCACCAGGCGCTCCATGTCACAGCTCTCGCCGTACCACGCCGTGGGAATTTCCTCCGCGCATCCCCAAATCTTCTGCTCATCCATCGTTTCGATGTTGCCCAGCCATGGGTGGAAGCTCTCCCAGCCCGTCACGTCACGGTACACGTCATTCCGTGGATAAACCGCCCTCAATGGCGCATCTGGAAACGACCACTCTCCCGCATTAAAGCAGTATCCCTGATCTACGAACGAAACTGTAAACTTCCGCTCCCGGCTCTTCTTCCAAAATGCCGCCTGTCGGCCGTTCGCATTGCACGTCCACTTGTCCAAGGCGAGCATTCCGGCGAACGCCCCCAGGTTACGCACGCGGTCCAGCATATGCTCCGGTAGATAGTCGTAAATCAGGCCCTGCATCGGAGGCACGACCATGCGCGATCCAAACTGCAATCCCGGGGTGCACGGCTTTGAACCGTGCACGAGTTCAAACTTCAATTCCGGAGTATGCTCGACGAGCCACGAATCCACCTCTACTACCTCAGTCGCAGGAACCGGTAATCCCGCAACGTGCGCCAGTCTTGTCGCGAGCATTTCATTGGCGAGCACCCGTGTGCACTGCGGGTTTCCCTGGAACTTCACAACATAAAAGAAGCCATCGGAGCATCGCATCAAGTGACTCTGCGATCCGCCCCGCATCCTTCTCACATGTTGTACCGCGACAACCGCCAACTGCTCCTCCGACGTTCAGCTACATTGCCCAAAGATATACTCTAAACTGCCTTACCCACTTTGCGCATTTCACTACACGTGAATCACTTCATCTCTCACCGCGAGTGCCATCGACATCGCCATGATCGCGTCGTCATGAGCCCCTTCAGCCGCCGCGATTCTTCCATCCCCATGCCGCACAAATGTTCTGCATTCTTCCAGCAGTCTTCGGCTCTGAAACAGCTCCGAACTGGTCACCAGCACCGCACCGAACCTCTCCAGCATGGTCGGTCTGGTCAAGACAGTGGTCACCCAACCCGAATACCTCCGATTCCGATACAGCGGTTCATACTGCTCCACGCGCTCCAGCATTGCCAGTACCGCGTGGCCATGGTTGTTGCGCTCAACAACCATTAAGCCGCCGTTATATTCGCGCCCAAGCTTCGCAGCTTCGTGCGCTAGTTCCTCCGGAGTGTAGTGCCCATACAGTTCCGCGCATTGCAACCCACTCGCTCGATCGATTACTTCCACGCATGCATAGTCGCCATTCGCGCCTCCACCGGCAGCATCGACGCCGAGAATGTATTTCCTTCCCGCCACCGGAGGCAGCCACACTTGGATGCGTCCATTCTCGCGACTCTCAACCGGTGCCGACACTTCTTGCAGTCGGGCCTCGATCTTCGTCATGTCGAAGAACGCCATTCCACTCGCCAGGAAACACGTCGACGGATCCTCCGCAAACTCCTCCGCCCCCTTCACCCCGAAGTTGCTCTTCACCATTCTTCTGAATGCAATCTGCGCCCGATCCAGCCCATAGCTATCCATCAAGCGCACTTCGTCCTCCTGCAGCGGCACTCGCAGTAGTTGTTCATCGTTTGCACGATATGTACCATCCATCCACCACGGGAAAAAGTGCTTCACGTACCCAGTTTCGTCAGCTCTCTGCCACTCGCGGAAGAAGCAGCCTCCCACTCCATTCGGAGTTGATTCCAGCACAATCTCCCCATCGGGTGGCACGGCGGCTCGCACCGATGCCAGCACATCTGCCGCGTTCGCTCCCCACCGTGCCACCTCCGAGCAGTGCAGGTTCCGAATCGTCAGTCCCCGTCCAGCGTTCGCGTCACCCGCGGTCTCCACGCGATACTCGCTGTCCAGCGCCGGAAACACCAGTTGTCTCCGGTTCGACTTCGATCTTCGCAGCGCTCCGCGTTTCAGGTCCTCTGGCAAGTTCTCCACGAACCTGTGCACCATGCGGAAGATTCCTTCCGCGGCCTCCCGCGTATGCGCTACCTGCACCGTCAACGTGCCTGGCCTTGTAATCGTGCTCAAGAAGAATCTCGCCGCCACCCACGTCGAGATCCCGAGCTGCCTGGCTTTGAGCACAATATTTTTTGACCCGCACTTCAAATCAAACTCGCGCTGTGCTGGATTCGCCTCCAACCTCACCATTCGTCCGCGCTTGTCGCGTACCCTCAGCAAACTCGCGGCCAGTGCTTGTCTAAAGCTTTCCTGCCCCGTCCTCTGATCCAGTCTCTTCCCAAACTCCACCAGGGCTTCCAGATCGATCTTGTCCTGCTTCCCTCTCCTCGATCCGGAAGCCCTTCCCCCAATCCCCAAACTCACCTCACCACGCCCGGCCCTGCCGGGTGCCCCACCCGTCCACTCGCGCTTTTGCGAGTTGAGGGTGGGGTATTGTCCGTGCTCTTTACGCTCGCGAAATATCGCGAACCTTCTGCCTATTCCTTCGCCACCAACCCCAGCACCGCTGTCGCGATCGCGCTCGCCAGCGAAATCACAGTTCCGCTGCCGATATGCCCCAACGAAATCCCCTGCTGCTGCAAGATTCCCAGCACCGTTGTCGCTCCCAGAAGAACTCCCGCAACACTTGTCTTCGGATTCCCAACCACTCGATTTACCATTCCAGCCATTTCACCCTCCAATGAAAAAGCCGCTCACCAGGAGCGGCTTTCCTTCGTTACAATTGCGTGTTATTGAATGACCCTCACGTTATACACGCTGACCGCCGGCGTCGCCGCCGCCATTGCGCAAACCTTCACCGTAGCGGTTCCGGCCGAGCTTACATATGCTTTCCAATTGATCGCATCTCCCGGATAACTCACCGGCGAGGCCATCGCCACCATTCCCGCAGTCGCGCCTGCGATGTTCACCGTACCCGACACGCACTGCCCTGCCGTCAAGGCTGATCCACCGATGTTCCCCGTACTGCCCGCACCGAAAAACGTCAGGCTGGAGCTCGTCGCAGAAGGCTGCACACCGCCGTTGAACTGGCCAACTCCTGTCGCAGCATTCAATTGGTAGGTCTTCGAAGTTCCGCCATCGCTGAACCCTTGCAGCACTGCGCCGCCGTACAGTGAGCCTGCGCCTTTGGCCACCCAATTACCCGCCACACCTACCGTGAAGTTGCTGTTCACGCTCAGATAGTTTGCAAGGAACAAGTTCGCCGGTCGGTTCAACGCGCCGTTTCCGATGTTGCACCCGCCATCACTATGGCAAAGCAGGCTACCATCGCTCGCCATATACCAGGAATTATTTCCTCCCGGCATGAACTGAATCGGCATCCCCGAACCGCTGTACAACGACAACGCCATCGGAACGCCCGTGCCGCCATTCTGCGGTGCGATCATCCAGTTTGTGGAGGACTGGGGAACAATCGCCAACCTTTGATAGTTTGCGTAATCTGCGCCACCCTGATAGCCGCCCAGGTTGTAGAAGTTCGCACCCTGGCCCTCAATCGAGGATTTCGTCAGCATGTACCCTTGTGCGTTGATCGTACCGGGAAAATTCGTTCCTCCCGGGCCCAACCCGATCCATTGCGTAGATGAATTTGGATTCCCAAAGTAGAGGTAATCCGATCCAACGATCTTCGCCATCCAGGCACAATCTGTCGTGCTGTTGAATGCGCACAGCTTTTGATAAACGAGCGATCCGCTGGTCGCCTTGCCTTCAACAGAAATGCCCCAATTCGATCCCGCCGGAGCGCCGTTATTGACCCTCGGCTTGAACGTCACAATGTCAGGATTGATGTACGAAGTTCCGTAATACTTATCTTGAAAATTGCACGGCCCCGTATTTCCACTGACGCTCGTTCCATCCCCGCCATCGTTCAGAGTAGTGCCACCATCGATGCGACACATGTTTCCGCTAAAGTCAGTCTGAGCCACCGCAGCATCGATCTGCACAACTCCGCCGACATGATTGCGAACAATCCGAGTGTTCGTCGCTGCCCCTGTAACCCAAACCAGATTGTAGGGAGAAGGCCCGTTGTCCAGATCGTTATCTTCGATTACGACGCCCGTACTTCCGTTCACCTTGATAACCCACGAGTTCGCCGGATCGCTCAATGCATAAGGAGGAACGCTGTAGTTCTCCAAATGATTTCCAACAATCGCAATCGGGCCGGCATGGCTCGGAGTTGAATTCACCTCAATGTTCTCCAGTGCTCCGGCACTGATCACCAGGTGATTGTTGTGTATCTGAACGTCATCACAGCAGTTCGATTCCAGCACGATGTTCTTGCCGCCCGTTGCAGAGTTCTGCAAGCTCATGCCATGAAAATCGACGCCGTTTCCGCTCGCGAACCTGCTGCTTCCGATCGTACCGGCTCGAAAATCGACATTCACCAGTGCGCTTTGCAAGATCGCTCCGCCGTGAATCTCGCCCTGCTCCACTCCTTGCAACACATACCCGTACTGCATAGCGCCCGAGTTGCCGTCCACCGACACATTGTCGATATCAAACATCGCGACACCGTTCAGCGATACTCCGTACGGAGTGGACGACGCGATCGATTTGATCGAGACGTCTCTAAGCACCAACCCTTCGATGATTCCACCTGATGTTGCGCTCGCAACGCTGATCGCGCCATTCGTTCCAGTCGTCGCGAACACCGTGCCTTCTCCACAGCCACTTACCTTCACATTGCTTGCCTGAACCTTCAACATCGGGTCTGCTGCACCGCTGTACGTGCCGCATCCAAGGATCAGTTGCGTCCCTGCCTGCGTCAGCGTCACCGTAGACCCCCAGCTTTGTGCGCCACCCAACTGTGTTGCATCGACCGTGCAGTTTGCTGCCCATGAGCAGGAGGCCACTGCCGCCGCAATTCTTGCCGCTGCATCGGTTCCAGCGAAGCAAGCCGCATTCAGCACACCATTCACCTGCTGTGCCTGCAGCATTCCACTCCCGACCGGAGCGGGACACGATGTACCCACTACCAAGCTTCCGGAAAAGCTGCCATCGGTTCCGCTCACTGCTCCTGGCGTCTTGCTACCAATCGCTCCCGGAGATGAAAGGCTGGGAATCTGCGTCACGAGTTCTGAGATCTGCTGATCGACATACTGTTTGTTCGTGGCCGCCCCCGCATCGCCAGGCGCCGGAACCACAGGTGACGAAACAAATGTCTTCACTCCCTGAATCGTTTCCGCCCCATTCAAGTGCACAACCGAACTGGCAGAAAAACTACTGAGCGCCGTATCCAGTGCATCGCGTGTCAGAAATTGCGCTGCCACCTCTTGCGGCACCATCTTTGCCCGAATCGCCGCGATCGTCGTTGTGCTCGCCGCCGGAACCACCCAGAGCTCCTGGCTTGTCGTGCCATCGTTCAGCTTGATCACCACGCGGTAGTACGTCCCCGAAGGGTTCGAGCCAGTATTCGGTATTAGCGGGATGGAGATGTGTCCGTTCGAATCTGTCGAGACCGTCATCTCGCCCGCCGCGACCGCCTCGCCCGCGCTGGTCGAGAATCCACTCCAGCGAATCGTCACTTTACCTTGCGCCACCGCTCCATTCGCGCGATAAAGCGTGTCCTGCACCAGCGTCTTCGCCGGATAGGCTTTGGCCGAGGCAGTGCTCAACATCAATGCCGCCCACATAAAAGTCAAAAGCCGCCTGAGCAGGCGGCTTGAGTTATCCAATGTTCTTGCTATCATTCGTTTCCGTTGCCGTCCTTCCGGCTCATCGCCGGCCTTAGCACTGCCTTATTGTAGGTCTTCAAGAAATTCTCAACGCTGCGCACATACACTTCTGCAAAGTCCACCACGTACCGCTTCGTCTGGATGAGTTCTTTCGCCTCTTCCAGCGAATACCCTGTCGCGCAGAGCACTGCGAGCGCCATCATCGGAGCCCGGTGCACCCCTGCGGCGCAGTGTACGAATAACTTCGACTGAGGATCTTCCAGCGCATCCAGCGCAAACTCGACGCCTCGCTCGAAAACCTTGCGGTCTTTCGGCTGGAAATCATCGTCCACCGGATTCCAGAGGACCGCTACGCCCGCCCTTTCTCCCAGCGGCGTATCGTCAAACTCAATCTGCATGTCGATAACGTGCGTTACTCCGGCCTGCGCTACCTCGGCCATACGATCATCGCCCCAGATTCCACCGCCGACCGCGATCCGGTCGGTCACCCAAGTCATATCCATCAGTGCCCGCCAATCCATCAGTTCTTTGAGGTCGCCCAACACGTCGAGCCAGTGTGCCACATGCAAATCTGCATTCTTACGTCCGGTTGTGCCAGTACCTCTTATTGTTCTGATGCTTCCTGCGTGCTTACTTCTTCACCTTGAGCGGATTCTGGTGCCCCTAACCGTTCCAGAACGAGTTTTGCCCAGGGTTCGCCCTTCCCTTGACCATCAGCCAGGTCCTCGAACATGTGCTTCGCGCCGGTCATCTCCAGTAGAGTTTTGGCGTGGGTGCAACTGCCCTTCTTAGCCTTCTCCACCATGGTTTTAACAATCGCGGGCACCGATCCCTTGACTGTTTGTCGCGCGATCTCAAAAGGATCCTGCGCCTCGTTCTGATCCGGCACAGTTTTCTCTTCATCCTGCGGGCGCTTCACCCTGTGATTACTTCCTTTTCCGACCCCCGCGCCCTTTTTCGTTGCACTCTTTTTGGCTGCGCTCTTCTTTCCCTTTGTCTCAGACTTCTTCCTCTGTACCACTGCCGCCCCTCTCACTCCCTCTTATTTTCAGGATACCAAGCGGCACCCCCTCATCCCCTCACCTCGCCCCAGAACTAAATTCGCCTTCGTTTCAATAACTTACCCGGATTCTCGATCTTTTCTGCTCTTGACAGCAGAATCTTGCACCCGTCCAACGGCTCTGCCCCGCCCCTGATTTGCGCTCTCAAGCGCGCACAATCCCCTGCATTTGTGAAATCCTGTAGGTGATATGGCAAAAACGAATCGTGTAGCAATCGTCGGACTTGGCAACGTAGGCGCCAGCTTCGCCTACGCCCTCCTATTCCGCGGACTAGCATCTGAAATTGTTCTAATCGACGCTAATAAACCCAAGGCCGAAGGCGAGGCGATGGACCTCAATCACGCCATGCCTTTCACCCATGCAACGCGCATCACTGCCGGAGATTACTCCGAGTGCGCCGGAGCGGCTGTCACCGTGATCACCGCCGGAGCCGCGCAGAGACCCGGCGAAACGCGCCTCGACCTGGTCAAGCGCAATGCCAAGATTTTCGCGTCCATCGTTCCTGAAGTCGTAAAGCACAATCCTGACGGAATCATTCTCGTTGCCACGAATCCGGTCGACGTTCTCACCTATGTGGCTTGGAAGCTCAGCGGACTTCCCGCCCACCGCGTAATTGGATCCGGCACCATCCTCGACACCGCGCGTTTCCGCTATCTGCTCTCCCAGCACTTCGACGTCGATGCCCGCAGCGTTCACGGCTACATTATTGGCGAGCACGGAGATAGCGAAGTCCCCGTCTGGTCACTCGCAAACATAGCGGGCATGCGTCTGCCCGAATACACGCTGCACAATGCCGCCGAGTGTTCGCCGCAGCAGATGGACGAGATATTTACGCAGACGCGCGATGCCGCATATCACATCATCGAGCGCAAGGGGGCGACCTTCTACGCCATTGCCGCCGGACTGATGCGTATTACCGAAGCCATTCTGCGCGACCAGAGCACCGTGCTTTCCGTGTCGAGTCTCGTTCAGGGACTCTACGGGATTGAAGACGTATACCTCAGCCTACCTACGGTGTTGCACCGCGGTGGTGTCGAGCGCGTCATTCAGCTCGAACTCAGCCAGGACGAAGAAACCAAGCTGCGCAATTCCGCCCGCGTCCTCAAGGAAACAATCGCCGGACTCTCAGGCATCATCTAGCCCTGCGTACATGGACACACGCGGTGCCCCACATCTGCCGCAGTTAGCAGATGTGGGGTTCTTCTTTCAAATCTTAAGAAGCTACTTCCTCGGCATCGGAACCCACTCGTCGTCGCCATAGTTATCATCTGGCGTGTTGGCAAACTTCAGTAAACGTTCCAGCGCGTCCGCACCTGCGGCTCCCCTCTGCACGCTCACAATATTCCCCTTGCGATCTATCGCCACGTAGACCGGATACTCCTTAGCCTCAAACATTGCAGGCAGGTTCGTATCCTCGTTCAGCACGATCCGGCATGAGCGCGGATGCTCTTTCAGGTATTCGTGGACTTTCTTTTTTGACTCCGCCACGTTCACCGCGAGCACGACGACTCCCTTGTCGGCCCACGCTTTCTGCAAATCATCTACGATTGGCTGTTCCTTGCGACAGTAAGGACACCACGTCGTCCAGAACTGCAGCAGCACAATCTTGCCTTTCAGTGAGTTGTTGTCGAACACTTCCCCGCTCGTCGTTTTGGCTCGGAAGCGCGGTGCCGCTTCGCGCCCGCTCTGCGCCGCCACCCGAACCGATCCCAATACTGCGATGAGCACAAGCATGCCCATCGACCGCCGCAATATTCCCTGCATTTGCATGCCGAGCAATGTAGCAGGCGAGACCTCGCCAGAACAGAAAATTTTCGTTGATGTTTTGCCGGAAGGAATACTTCGAAGTTTTTACGCCACCTCTGCCCGTGTCAGACAGAGGTGGATTAATGTTCCGCTGTCTTGGCGACCAAACTAGTGCATCAATGCCCCAGACGTGGTCAGCACTATGCCTATCACTCCAAAGGCTATTCCTGTGACCCAATACCCCCTGCGCTTGGTCAGCAGGGTGATTGAGCAGATGACCAGTCCTACCTCAAGCATTGTCTCGCCGAGGTCATAGCGGTTAGCGCGATGCTCAAACAGCGTTACCTCCTGTTCGAGCTTCTTCGCCTCCTCCTGAACTTTCTCCTGTTCAGAATGCTGCTTCTCGATCGCTGCCTCGTTTTTCTTCAGCAGAGCTTCGCCCGCAGCGGCGTCCTTCAATGGAACTACCTTCAGCATCTCGTCTATCTGCTCCATCGTGTGGCGTCGAATATTCTTGGCCTGGTAGTACGACCACGTGTCCGTCGCCTTGTTCTGCAGCAGAACTTCCTCCGTGTGTGCGCGATGACTCAGCAGCGCCGCTACCGCCACCAGCACTGCCAAAATCGACATCGTCAAGCTGACCGGCGCCAGCGATGAATGTTCGCGGCCATGTTCCGCCGCTTCCCGCAATTCTTCCATCTCGTGTTCAGTACTCATAATTTCTCTTATTCTGTCATGCGTTCAAGAATCTATGGAAGCAGAGATGCTCTTTTCCATCCTCCGGACTCACGACTTCTTGGACTTGCCCTTGTTGTTGCCTTCCAACTCCTTCCGGGCTGCGTCCAACTCCTTTCGCTTCTCGGCACTCACCTCGGGATAGGACAGCTTCATCTCTTTCAGCGCATCGACAATTACCGATGAAACCACCAACCGCGCAAACCACTTGTTGTCTGCCGGAACTACGATCCACGGAGCCTCTGCCGTAGCCGTATGTCGAATCATCTGTTCATAGGCATCCTGGTACTCATCCCAGAACTCGCGTTCGCGCACATCGGCCGCGGAAAATTTCCAGTTCTTTTCCGGTTCCTCGAGCCGCGACAGGAATCGGCTCTTCTGCTCCTGCTTGCTAACGTTCAGGAAGAATTTTCGGATCGCCGTACCATTCCTGGCCGAATATCGTTCGAATGCGCAGATGTCCTCGTATCTTTCCTTCCAGATATCATCGTCTACGCATTGTTCTGGAATCCTCTCCGCCGCCAGCAGTTCCGGGTGCACCTTCACCACCAGCACTTCTTCGTAGTACGACCGGTTGAAGATTCCTATATGTCCTCGCGATGGCATACTCTTCGAGGTGCGCCAAAGGTACCCGTGATCCAGTTCTTCAGTTGAAGGCGACTTGAACGAATACACTTGGCATCCCTGCGGATTCACTCCGCTCATCACATGCTTAATCGTTCCGTCTTTGCCTGCGGCATCCATCGCCTGAAAAATCAGCAGTAGCGCCCAGCGGTCCTGCGCATAAAGCATGTCCTGCAACTCGGCCATCTCTTCCGTCGAGCGTTGCAGCAGTTCATTCGAGTCATCCTTGAAGTTGTCGGAGAGCCCTGCCGTATCTGACGGATCGAAATCGCTCAACCGAAATTTCTTTCCCCGATCAATTCTGTACCGCGTAGCCAGCGAATTCAGCCTTTTCTCTTGCTTCATCCAGCGATCCTCCGCGCTGCATTACCCGCGTTACAATTCACAAAGCCTGTTTCAACGGCGTCGAAACCAAAATGACCGAGCCCCGAAAAACCTTCTTTCAACGCGTCCCACTTCTCATGCCCATCATTGTTGCCATCGTGGCCATCTATGTTGGATGGATATTTTATTCTCGATGGAACGCCGCTCGCGAAGCGCAACATGCCGCTGCCGAGCGAGAACTTGAGCGCGCCCGCAAAGATGTTGAATTAAACGGCGGCAACCAACTGAAGATCACCGCCGTGTTCGCTTCTCCCGCCGTCCTTCACAAGGGAGAGACCGCCCAAATCTGCTATGGCGTGGTCAACGCGAAAAACGTGGCTTTCGAACCACCGATCGAAAACGTCTGGCCCTCCATGAACCGCTGCGTCGATGTCAGTCCCAAAAAGAGCACTACCTACACGCTCACGGCCGATGACGGCGCCGGACATTCGCAAAAAGCACAGATTTCGCTCGAAGTGAAGTAGCCGTGACGCCCCGATCAAGTCTCCTTGGACCTGATCGGGGCGATTAAGCGATCCGCGATCTTACGCTCTGCCTTCCCTGCGCAGGATCTCCTCCACCCTGCGCAGATCGTCCTCTGTGTCTACGCCCACGGTATCAAACGGCGTCTCCGCCGCGTAGATATCAACCCCGTGATCGAGGAACCGCAACTGCTCTAGACGTTCGCTGCGTTCGAGCTCCGATTCCGGCCACGTGCAGAATTGGTCCAACGCCCGCTTCGTGTACGCATAGAACCCCAGGTGCTTGAAGTACCGCACATCGCCCCTGCGATCACGATCAAACGGAACCGTCGCCCGCGAGAAATAAAGTGCACGCCCGTTCAGAGCCGTGACAATCTTCACCGCATTCGGATTCGCCACATCTTCCGCCACACAAGGTGTGTACACGGTGCCGACTTCCACTCCCGGCTTCATCGCCGAAAGCAGCGCATCCAAATGCTCCGGACGCGCCAGTGGCTCATCGCCCTGCACGTTTACATAGATGTCGGCTGCAACCGTCTGCGCCACTTCCCGGACGCGATCCGTACCACTTCGGCACTCCGCAGAAGTCATCCGCACGTTCCAGCCGTTCTTCTCGCACAGCGCGAAAATCTCGTCCGAATCCGTCGCGACGATCACGTCGCTGAGTTTCTTGCATGCGCGTGCTGCTTCATACACGCGCTGAATCATCGGCTTACCAAGAATTTCACGAAGCGGTTTCCTTGGCAGCCGGGTAGAGGCAATTCGAGAGGGAATAATAGCGACAGCTTGCATCGCAACAGTTTCAAGTCTCACCCACCTTCTTTTCAAGTACCCGCAACAAAAAGCGCGAGCCCTAAAGCTCGCGCCACCTACACTCAACTGTCATTTATCACCCACATCGGCCCTCTTTTAAGATACGTGGGTGTGCAATCGGGTGCCCCACCTTCGACGCGCGTTCTGTGCGCGGCTAAGGTGGGAGAGTAAACTTCACCTGCCAAACATCCCTTACCTCTGCTCCGCCTGTGGTTGTGGCTGAGGTTGCGGTGCGACCGGCTCTCTCGGATTAGAGGTCACCGGAGCACCCATAGCAGGCGCATTCTGATTTCCCTGCTCCGGAACTCTCCGCTGAGCATTGATGGATTCGCCATTCACCACCAGGTCCACCCGACGATTCATCTGCCGACCCTGTGGTGTAGCGTTCGTAGCGACCGGGTTCGATGGCCCCAATCCCTGCGCCGACACGTTATTCGCGCTCACTCCCTGTGAGATCAGGAAGTCCCGTACCGCTGCGGCGCGGCGTTCCGAAAGCTCCTGATTGTGTTCCATCGTCCCCGTTGAATCTGTATACCCCTCGATCTGCAGCTTCAGATCCGGGTACGCTTGGATGATCCCGGCCACCTTCGCCAACCGAACCTTTGCTCCCGGCTTCAGGGTCGAGCGATCCAGATCGAACAGCACATCGCTCATATTCACAATCAAGCCACGAGCCGTGTCGCGCGTTTGCAGCACCTGGTTCAACTGAGTCATAAGGCGCTGCCGAATCTGCTCCCGATCCTGCTCGGCTTGCTGAGCTCGTAGCGATTCCTGTTGAGCTCGCTGCTCCGCCGTCTGGGCCTGCGCGGCTAGAGCTTGCTGTTGAGCCAGTGCTGCCTGACGCGCTGCTTCGGCCTGTTGTTGAGCCTGCACTGCTTCAGCCTTGGCTTGCTCTGCGGCCTGACGTTCCTGCTGAGCTTGCAATGCGGCTTGCCGGGCGTCTTCCGCACGAGCCTGCTCTGTGTGTGCGCGCTCAGTAGCTTCTCTGGCCTGTTCTTCCACTGCCCTCTGGCGTGCCTGCGCTTCCGCATCAGCCTTCCGCCGGATAGTCAGAATGCGTGCATCTTCTGCAGCCTGTGCTGCTCCCCGTGCCACCGTGCCAATTGCCGAAGACGACTGCTTGCGGCGCATGTAATCTTCGCCACGGTTCAGGAAGTCTTCTGCTCGTGCCAGCGCATCCGGAGCGTACTGTTGAGCTCCCGTTGCTTTCGCAATCGCCACTGCATTTCGAGCCTCAAGCAATGTCAGCGGAGTCCGGTGGGCTTGCTGCGGTGTGAGGTTCGAAGCTGGGAGTTGATTGCTCGCCAGATCCACCGTGTATTCGCCCTTCTCGGTGGCTTCGTACTTGGCCGTAACTGGCTGCTCCCACCCCTTTGTGTCACGACGAAGTTCGTTTTCCAGCACCGTCATGTTGCTCGGCCGTGTCACTGCGAAGTACGGCTCGGCTGTCACGATCATGCCGAATGCCTGCAGATTTGCAGTCACGCGAATACGCACTTCGTGCTTGTCGTTTGGCACTACCTCACCCAGGTTCACCGGACGCCCTTCAGGCGTAATCGCCCAAAGAACATAAGTCAGATACTCGGGCCCGTAGTAGTTTGGGTTCCGCACGTTCTTGAACTCTGCATCAATCTCGAGCCGTCCTGCCTTGCTCTCGACTTTTGCCTCGCCGGCACCGTCCGGCATCAAACTCGTTCCCCTGAAATCGATTCTTGTCGAATTGCGATGACGATAGTTCACTGCCGGAACCGAGCGGGCCACTACGTTCACTCGATACACGGGAGTTTTCTCCATCGGCGTAACGTTCTGTTGAACGTCTTGCGCCGCCGCCATCATGGTGCAAATCGAAAGACCAGCAAGGATCCAAAACCCGCGCATAGATCTCTCCTGCTTCCATCTATAGATATCTATCTTGTTCGCACCTAGAGAGATGAGACTTTCAGTGACGATGTTGCCACTGTGGCGGGCGATTGCCCGCAATCGCATGAGTAAATCTTATGATTCAGGATTAGATTTTCTACTTTCAGCCACTCGCTAATTGGTTTTCTGCATCTATCTACGAGTGCCAATGTGAGTTGAGCTGCCTTGTTGATTTGCCTCAGTAGTAAGGCTCAGCATCTCGACTGCACTCTACACTTCAGGTCGCTCCAGGATGTAATGAGCACACTTCCACAGACAAAGCCCGCCATTAGCGGCAAGAAACTCTTCGGCCCGTTCGTCGCACTGGTAGTCCTTTCATCGCTGCTCCCATTTCTGCTCTGGCCGTCGTTGCTCACGCGTGCTGTCTCTTCCGACTTTCTGCCTCATCGTTTCTGCTACCTGAATACGCCCGATCTCATTTGCGCCAATGTCGCGTCGGACGTTGCAATAGGGCTGGCATACATCGCAATCTCTGCAACTCTCGCCTACCTTGTCAACCGTGCTCGAGGTGACATCCCATTCTCCTGGATGTTCCTGGCATTCGGCCTTTTCATCGTGGCCTGCGGCTTAACCCACCTGATGGAGGTCGTCACTATCTGGCGGCCCTTGTATTGGCTCGCCGCCGACATCAAGATCGTCACGGCAATCGCCTCGCTCGTTACTGCTTTCTCTCTCCCTAGCTTGGTTCCAAAGGCAATGGCTCTGGCCGGTGCTGCCCGCCAGCAGAATGCCGTTCGCCAGGAATTAGAACAGGCCAATGCTGGGCTGCTTCGCATCGAGAAGATCAGCTCCGAGCTCGCAGGCCGCATGGCAACCGGAATGGTTTTCTGGGATCGCGATCTGCTCAACTCCGCCATCAAGTGGTCCGGCAATGCCGAAGCTGTGTACGGTCTGCGCCACGAGGACATGCATCTCCTCGACTCCAGCGGGGTGATGCAATTGGTACATTCCGAAGACCGAGCCCATCTCACCCAGGTCATTGATGGCGCTATTCGCGAGCACACTGACTACGACGCGGAGTTCCGAATCGTCACTCCGAACGGTAAAACGCGATGGCTGATGAGCCGCGGATCGCCCATCTATGACCAGTCCGGAAGGGCTGTTCGCATGGTTGGCGTCAATATGGATGTAACCACTCGTCGACTCGCCGAGGAAGCTATGCGGCGTTCCGAAAAGCTGGCCATCACCGGACGCATGGCTGCCACGATTGCTCACGAGATCAACAACCCGCTGTCGTCTGTGATGAACCTCAACTACATCCTCGCCCACACCCCGAGCTTGAGTCCCGATCTGCAGGAACTCGCCAACCTCAGCGTCCGCGAACTCGAGCGCATTGGCCACATCGTGCAAAGCACACTTGCATTTCACCGCGGCAGTTCCGAGGCCGTTAATCTCGAACTCTATCAGATCATCGAAAGCGCTATCGCGATCTACAAAACCCAATTATCAAGGCGCAATATCGGAATCGAACTCGTCTGCAACACCCCGGTGCACATTGTTGGCATTGCAAGCGATCTGCGTCAGGTTTTTGCAAATCTCGTCAGCAATTCCTGCGACGCACTAACCTCCGGAGGCAGGATATGTATCCGCGTCGCACAAATAGGCAAATCTGTGCGCATTGACTTCATTGATAACGGCCCCGGGATAGACCACGCCAACATGGAGCGTATCTTCGAACCGTTTTTCACAACCAAAGGGGAGCGCGGCACCGGACTCGGCCTCTGGGTAACATCCGGCATCGTGCAGAAACACAATGGCAGCATTCACGTACGCAGTCGCTGCGGACAGTTCCACGGCACAAGATTCACCATATCGCTTCCAGCCGATGAGGCCGCCTCTTCATCACCTTACCCAGCCGCCGCCTGATTAGCTCAATCCAATGGAACCATCCCGCTCCCCAGCGCATCTGATTACTGGCCCCGCTATTCGTATCCAAAGGGGTGGAGGTTTCCTTTGGCTTCCATAACTCCCGGCACAATTCCACTTCATTCTGGCACCTCTCTTCTTGAACGTTTCAACCAGGTTCGCGCTACCACGCTCCGCCTCGCCGAACCGCTCTCAGAAGAAGATGCCATGGTGCAGTCCATGCCCGACGCGAGTCCTGCGAAGTGGCACATGGCGCACACCACGTGGTTTTTCGAAACCTTCATCCTCTCCGAACAACTCAGCGGCTACCGCATCTTCAACCCCGAATATCGCATTCTCTTCAATTCGTATTACAAGGCGCTCGGAGGCCATCCCCTACGCTCGCAGCGCGGAACATTTTCTCGTCCATCGTTCCGCAATGTCCTGCAATATCGCGATCACGTCGACGAAGCTATGCAGCGCCTAATGTCGCGTGAGTTTTCGCCGCAACTAGCCGCATTCATCGAGCTCGGGATGAATCACGAGCAGCAGCATCAGGAACTGCTGCTCACCGACATCTTGCACGCCTTTTGGACGCAGCCTCTGCGGCCCGCCTACTCACCCGCGCCTGCCGACGACACCATCATCCCGTTTCCTTCGGCCTCTGCCAGCAATGCGACACCCTTGCGCTGGATCTCGCATCCCGGCGGCACGTATGAGTTCGGAGCTTCCGACGATTACTTCGCTTTCGATAACGAACGTCCGCGTTTCAAGGCTTATCTAGCGCCGTACCGCCTCGCTTCGCGCCTTGCCACCAACGCCGAGTATCTCGATTTCATCAAGGATCGCGGCTACCAGCGCGCGGAGCTTTGGCTTTCAGATGGATGGGACACCGTGAATCGTGAAGGCTGGCATGCGCCGTTCTATTGGGATCAGAAGGATGATCAATGGTTTGAGTTTGGTCTTCGCGGCATGAATCCTCTGAATCTCGCTGCGCCCGTTAAGCACCTCAGTTTCTACGAAGCCGATGCTTTCGCCCGCTGGGCACATGCGCGCCTTCCACTCGAAACCGAATGGGAGCAAGCTGCGCGTGATCGCAAGATCGCAGGAAACCTGCTCGACGAATTCGCTCTCGACGTTCGTCCCGCGCAATCCGACTCGCCAATTGAGGAGGAGCAACTGTATGGCGATATCTGGGAATGGACCGGCTCCGCGTATCTCGCCTATCCCGGCTTCCGCCCCGCCGCAGGTGCCGTAGGCGAATACAACGGAAAGTTCATGTGTAACCAGTTTGTCCTTCGTGGAGGATCGTTTGCGACTTCCGCCTCACACATTCGTGCAACCTATCGCAACTTTTTCCCGCCCCATGCACGCTGGCAATTTATGGGAGTGAGGCTCGCCAACGATGAGCGTTAATCCATCCGTACTTTCAATTGACGGGAATGCGCGTGATGTGCTGCACGGGCTTACGGCGCGTCCCAAGCGACTTCCACCGAAGCTCTTCTATGACGCGACTGGCTCCGAGCTTTTCGAGCAGATCACCGAACAGCCTGAGTACTATCTCACTGCGACTGAGCAAGCCATCTTCGAACAGCACGCCGCCGACATGGTGCGAGCCGCCGGAGGTGCATCCACCATCATCGAACTGGGTGCGGGAACGGCGAAGAAGACAATGCTCGTCCTCCGCGCCGCACTCGAACAGCACCACTCGGTTACATTCATACCTGTCGATGTATCTGAATTCGCTCTCGAAGTGGCGCACGCTCGCGTTCACTCTGAACTTCCACAGATCTCCGTGCATCCACTCGTGCTCGACTACACCCAGCACACGTCGGCTCTCGCGCAGATTCCGGGACGTAAGCTTGTCCTCTACATCGGCTCCAGCATTGGCAACTTCGAGCCGATGGCGGCTTGCGCCCTTTTGCGACGTTTGCGTTCTTCGCTCTTACCCGGAGACTCGATACTCCTCGGCACCGACATGCGCAAGCCTGTCGACATTCTGCTTCGTGCCTATGACGATCCGGCTGGAGTCACGGCAAAATTCAACTTGAACGTTCTTGCGCGCATCAACCGCGAATTCGATGCTGACTTCGACCTCAGCCGATTCGCGCATCGCATCGCGTGGAACGAACATGACTCGCGCATCGAAATGCATCTCGAAAGCCTCTGTGCTCAGCGGGTCAACATCAACGCTCTCGACCTCGTCATCCCTTTCGAGACCGGAGAATCCATCCACACCGAAAACAGCTACAAATTCACCTTGCCGATGATTGAATCGCTTGCCAGGAATGGCGGCTTCCAAATCGAGCGATTCTGGTGCGACGACCGTGATTGGTTCACACTCAGCCTCTTCCGCGTGCGCTGATCCTCGCTTAACGTCAAAATCCCACCCTTGAACTAAGAGTGGGATTTTATTTGCTGCAGCTCCTACCTGCTCTGCTTCGCATTGGAGGGGTCTGTAATCCTGAGCCGCAGGCGAAGGATCCCCGCCAGCGCGTCAATCTTCGCGCCGTCCCAGCTCACTAACCGCCAATCCGCCAAGTCCGGCAAATAAGCGTCCAGCGCCCGCGACTTACTGCCGTGTCCTCCAAAGAATCTTTCTCATCATTCCGAGCCACACTTCCGCGTCACCCTTTTCGATAGTTGCTCGCCTCACCAGCCGGCGCAGTTTCTCCAGCGCCGCATCCTGCCCTGCCTCGCCCATGTACCCGCTGTTTCGCAGGCTTTCGAACAGCAACTGCGTCAGGCGCTCAACATCCGCGGCCTCTGCCGCGGCCGGAATGCCTCGTCGTGACGCCTTGCCAGCACCGCGCGCTAACTCATACGCGCACACCGCCACCGCCTGCCCCAAATTCATCGATATATGTTGATCTCTGGTTGGGATTCGCATCAGCCAATGGCAGTAGCTCAACTCGTCATTCGACAGTCCAGTCTTTTCGGAACCAAACAACAGCGCAACCGGAGCAGTCGCCAACTGTTGCTTCATCAGCTCTGCACCGTGCTCCAGAATCTGCACCGGATGCTGCAATTCTCTTGCGCCCACCGCCGTCGTGCCGACTACCAAACTGCAGTCCGCAACGGCCTCAGACACCGACGCGTACACCTGCGAATTCTGCAACACATCCGACGCGGGTCCCACAGCCGAGCGTGCTTCGTGATACGACGGCTCCCATGGGGAAACAAGCCGCATGTGTGTAAACCCAAAATTGCTCATCGCCCTCGCCGCCGCCCCGATGTTCAGCGGGTTTCGCGGACGCACCAGCACTATGCGCAGTTGCTCGAACCACGGTTGCACGACCAATGAACCAACAGGTGTATGCAGAAGTCCCTCACGCTTGCAGTAGCAAAAGACGATTGTAGCCCGATGCGCGGCACAAATAGAAAGACCCTCGTCCTGTTCGGATGAGGGCCTGTTTGCTTACGCGCGATCTATTACTTCGTGACCGCCGGTGCCGAATACTCCGGCAGCTTGTCTTTGTTCGATGTCTGGCGCTTCACTTCCAGATCATCAAATAGTACTGATGGAGCCACGACACTGTGCGGAATTGGCATGGCTTCGTTGTCGACATATTCGTCGTTCCCCGCCGCGATGATCCCGCTGCGCATCGAGCGCTGGTCGAGATCGCCGAACACCCCGCCGCGCACCAGTTCCTCATGTCCATCGTTGGCCCACACGCGATACAGCACGCGCGGATTGCGAGGCCCTCCCATGGTCTCAACAAAGTAGCCGTACTCAAGACCGCGATCCTTGCACATAGCGATCAGCTTCGCTTTTAGTTCTTCCGGCGTCACGGCATTCTCTGCTTTCACCACGAGGTTGCCCACTGCTGGTGATGGCCAACTCAATGGAAGGTAAGCACGCCCGTGTCCGTTCGAAGTTGGGAAATCGCGGATTGGTTCGCGTCCCATCAGATAGCTCACCAGCACGCCTTTATCTACCAGCGACACCGGTTTCGCCTTCACGCCTTCATCGTCCACATCGTAGTGACCGAGTAGCGCCTTGCCCTTCATCGTGGCGAGCGTTGGGTCGTCCACTACTGTCAGAAACTCCGGCAGCACGCGGGTCTTGTAGCTGCTTGCGAACTGTCCGCGAACACGCGCATTCTGTCCCAACTCAGGCTTGATGCCGCGCAGGTTCTCGCCCATCAAGGATTCAAACACGGTCGAGGCCGAGTCTGCGGAAACCAACACCGGGCCGTGATAATCCTCGTCAGCCAGCGGAGCTTCTCGCAGTTTGCTCAACGCCTCAAGCAGCTTCAGCGTGCGCTTCTGAACCACGTCCGCGGACGGCAAGTCGTGCAAAGACGTGGCGGTGAAGCCCGTTGCGCGATCCAGGCGCATGCCATCCTCAGCCTGCGTCGTTCCGCTGATCGACATGTGATATAGCTCTTCTCCGCTTCGCACCACGGTGCCTTCGGAGTTCACGTAATACCGGTTCACAGCCCTAAAGTTCGCAGTCGAACCGAGGAACTGCAACTTCGGATCTTTCGTGTAAAGCCCTGTGGCTTCCCTCAACATCTTCAGCCACGGTTCGCGTTCGAACTTCAATTCCACCGTCGGCCCAATCGACTGCACGGGTTCCGCATGTGCAAAGTCATCCACTGGATGATCGATGGTCAATTGTTTCAGTCGCGCCTGCTTGTCCGTCAGAGCTTCGACAGCCTGCTTGTAAGCCTTGTCCGTCGCGCTCCACACCTGGAAACGGAACGCCTGCGAGTCGCTATCGAGCGGCACTACTTCCATGGTGCCTTCGCCTCTGGCGCTCGAATTGTCCTGTTTGTAATCGCCGAGTCTTACTTGCACCAGCAGGAATCGCACTCGCCCCCGAGACTCCACACGCACACCGCCCAATGCAACGTCGGCCTCCCACTGATCGATGTCCACCACGCGGTAGTCAATGAAGTACGGCGTGGACATATTCTCCAAGCGGAGCTGCGTTTTCGAGCGCTCCATCTCCGTTTGCAGATCACGCAGGATCGGGTCTTCCGTCTGTGTGCTCTTTGCGTCCGTCCCAAACATCATGGCTGCGCAAAGAATCGTTGACGCCAGGAGCATCCATCTTGTTGTTAGCTTCTTCATTAGTGCTGCCCCCCGGTGTGTACTTGCGTCTTGACTTCCTGCTGCTGCTCAAAGCCCGGCGGCGGCAGGATGGGCAGACGTTCTTTCGAGTGCGCCCGCTTCTGCACTTCGATTTCAGAGAACAAGATTGCCGGTGCCGCGGCCGATACAGCAACTCCACCCGACTCTGCACCGCAAACGCCGTTGAACACCGCTGATTTATCGCCGGTGACCACAATGCGCGTCATCGCCGCGAGTGGCGTGCCAACTATATCCACTCCGCGCACCAACTCATCAGGACGCCCATCGGCGTACACTCGCCACACCATCACTGGCAGCACCTGGAAAGCCTGTGGCGCTGAACGCTGCGTCAGCGTGAATCCACCCTGAATGTCTTCGAAGTACAGTCCGTAAGGCTTGCCCTGCTTTTTCACTTCGTCCAGCAACTTCTGCCGAAGTTCCGAATCGTTCACCGCGTGCGTCGATGTCACGATCAGGTTTCCCTGACGTCCCACCGGCATGTATCCAGCTTGCGCACGTCCGTGACCGTTGGAGCGATCAAATCCGTCGATTGGCATACGCGACAACAGGAAGTTCCGCAGAATGCCGTTCTTGATAACCTCAACCTTTGCTGCCGGAACACCCTCATCGTCATACTCATACCAACCCGCCAACCGCGTGCCATTCAAGCTGCGCTGTGTGGGGTCATCCGCCACCGAAAGAAATTCCGGAAGCACGGCTTGGTTCAGTTTCTTCGTGAAAGTCTGACCTTCTTCGTCGCCGCGCTGCCTTTGGCCTTCCAGCCTGTGTCCCAGTACTTCATGGAAGAACACGCCCGACGCGCGCCCCGAGAGCAATGCAGGTCCATCGTATGGCTCGGCTACCGGAGCTTCGCGCAGCGCCTTCAGGTCCTTCGCCATCTGCTCAACCTTGGCGTCGATCTCTTCTGCCGAGGGAAGCTTACTCAGCGAATCGGCCTGGAATGTCTCAACTCGCATCAACTCCATGCCATCATCGGCGCGAGTCTCCGCCTGAATCACGACACGCAGCACCGTCTCCGGCGTTACGACCTTTCCGCCTTCGCTTGAAACGAAGCGTCGCAACTTCTTCTCACCCGTAACCAGCACGCCCGACGAATAAATGTAGGGATACTTTTTGAATGCCGCCGAGAAGCGCCGCACGAACGCATCCATTTCCTTCTGCTCCGGCGCGGGCGCTACTTCCTTGTATTCTTCGTGGACCTGTGCGGGTTCCTTGCTGAAGTCGGCCGAAAGATCGTCTTCCTTAGCCTTCACCTGTGACTTGGTCTGCACATTCAGAAATGCCGAAGAGGCCTTGCGATATTCGCTGTAAGTCAATCGCCACAACCCGTGCTCAATCGCATTTGCATCATCATCCACAGGCAGTGTGTCGCTGTGAATTGCTGATGGGCGCGACTCGCCGTGTGCATTGTCGAGGCTCGGTGTGCCAACTCGCATAATGACATCAGCCGTGCGCTTCCGCCCGGCTGTGCTCGTCACGAGAGTGCCGTTAATTCCGACAGACATCGCGACCTGCTGGTCATATACCGTGTAGCTGATGTAATAAGGAGAAGGCGATAGCTTCCCCAGCTCGGTGTTGGCGCGCTGCAGTTCCCGTCCCATGCTGACGAGAACAACATCTTGCTTTCCCGCGGGTAAAGACGACGCCCAAGCCTGTGGACCGCCACACATTATTGCGACAAGTCCTGCCAGGCAACAGGCGCGAATGAGTTTTTTCATTTCAGGTATTTGTCTCCCTACCGCCAGAACGAATGGCCCGTTTACCGTCAATCAGTTGAGAGTTGACTCTCCATCTTGAAGTGTAAAAGCAGAGTACCGCAAACGCACAGAAGATTTGGCGCTTACAGGTATCTTCGGCCGCGAAGCGAGGGGAAAGCCGTAGTCGCCAGCGATAAAAAAGGCCACCCGAAGGTGGCCTCTCGTAAGCAATCGTTGACTAATGCGGTTTCTGGATTCTTGCGTCGCTGCTGTCCGCGGGTGCCCCACCTTCGACGCGCGTTTTTTGCGCGGCTAAGGTGGGAGAGCACGGCTACACCACCCCTCTCCCTAGAAGGTGAATCGGACGGCCAATTGCACCGTGCGCGGACCGCCTCCACCGAGGTACGGGTTGCCGCTGCCCACATCCGGAGTTGCGGTCGTTTGCACAAACTGAGGTCCGTTCAGCACTCCAGCCGTGGAAGCCGCGGGATCAACTCCGGCCACAATGCGGTTACCCACCACGTGGCTACTAACGAATGCATCGACTCCGAAGCCCGGCAACAGTGGATTGCTCAGATTCACGTGATTGAGCACGTTGAAGATATCGGCGCGAAGCTGCATCGCAACCCGCTCCGTCAAGTGCGTCATCTTTGTGACCGAGAAATCAAAGTTGGCATAGTTCGTGGCGTTGAAAGCATTGCGCCCTTCGTTGCCCGGATGCGCATTCACACAGTCGCCATTAGCGTCGATCGTGCACGGAGCCGCAAACGCCGCCATGTTCAACAGGTAGCGGCCATGCGCTCCGGCATGCGGGTCACCAATGATATCCGGACGTCCGAAGAATTCGCCCGAACCGTTGTAATCGGCTTCATAGATGTAGTTCACCGAATAAGGCTGACCGGTCGCATAGTTGAACATGCCATCCAGTGCCCACCCATTCGTAATCCATTTCGCCGTCTTGAATTGCGGAAGGTTGTAAGTCCAGTACCACTGCACGCGCTGACGAACGTCAAAGTTGGAGCTTGCACGATCGGCGCGCGGGTTGAAGCTGTTATCCGGCTGTGCAGCGTTGGGCACAAAGTCCAACCCATCGCTGGCATCATCAATGGAGTGAGCCCACGTGTAGTTCAGCGTCGAGCTCAATCCGTGCCAGTTCTGCAGCTTCAGTGTTCCTTGCAGTGAGTTGTAGTTCGAAGCCGCGCTGGTCTCGATCTGGTTCACGTAGTAATACGCCGGGAAGCACTGCTCGCCGTAGCCAATGCTCGTGCCATTGCCACAGCTCTGTGTTGTCCCCGCAACGTTATTGAACTGGTTGAGATCGCGGAAGCGGAACAGGTGATGTCCCTGCGACCCAACATATCCGAGTTGAACCGCTACGCTCTTTGCGACCTGCGATTCGACGTTGAAGTTGTAAGCGAAATATACGGGCGTAGCCAGATTCTGCGCCACGGTGAATGCGCTGTTCGGGCTGTAGCTCGTTGGATCGAACACCGCCACTCCCGGAGTAATGGTCGTGTAGTTTGCAGGATTCGACGAATCCGGGGTGTTCAAGAACGAGAACTGAATGTTGTTAAACGCCGGACCTGCCTGCGCAGGATAAGTGTTCCACGGCTGGTTTCCGACGAAGAAGTCCTGTGACGGACCGTCGTAGAAAAGGCCCACACCGCTGCGCAGCACCAGCTTGCCGTTACCGAAGAGATCATCGACAACGCTCACTCGCGGCGAGAGGTTATTCCAGTCCTTCGGATACAGCTGGCTGGGGCCGCCCTTCACGCCAACCTGCACAAGCCCTGACGTCGTCGGATCGAAGAGGCTGAATTCGTTATTCTTCTCGCCAATCACGCCAAAGTAATCCCAACGCACGCCAAGATTCGCCGTGATCCGGTTGGTGATGCGCCAGCTATCCTGCAGATAAGCGCCGTTGCTGTTCTGGTATGTGTAGCGCGTGCTGTATCCAGCCGCCGAGCTGCCGCCGCCCGTGATGTTTCCTGCAAGGAACTCACCCAGCGCGGAGATCGGGTCGCCCGACAACGGATCCTGCCAGTCCGAGAAGATCAGCTTGCCGCGGTGACCCGAGTTCATAAAGCTGTTGATGAACGTCCGGCGCCACTCGTATCCAACCTTGAAATTGTGTGCGCCCTTCGTGTACGACACATTGCCAAAGAGCTGATAGTTTGTGTCAACGCGTCCGCGAGCATCGCTTGGAGTCGAACCAATCGGACTGTACGCTCCCACATTCATCGTAGGCAGGCCCAAGTCGCGCGATTGTTCGAAGCCCGGAGGCAGCGTGTTCAACCCAATGCTCGTCGGGTCAAACTTAACGTCGCTCGGATAGAAGCCCTGCGTGAAGCGGTTGTAGCCGCCGCGAACCTCAACAATCAGGTTCGTTTTCGGCACCGAGGTGTACGACAGCGACAGAATGTTTACGTGCGTTGGCGTCGAGGTGTTGAACCCCGGTGCGCTGCTTCCGGTGTAAAGCATTCCCAGCGGGAAACTCTGCTGGCCGTGGCTGAAGTAGTAACGTCCAGTCAGCAGGTCGCCTGCGCTGAACAGGTTCAGGTGCTGATCCACCTTGAAGATTAGGCTGTTGATCTCGTTCGAGAACGGAGTGGTGAACTGCACATTGCCATCGCCATCGGCAGGAAGGGCGCCCCACGGATTGCGCGCCAACAGTTTCTGTATTACCGGATTGATACCGCCGACCGGAGTCGCCGCCTTAATGTCCGCCTGCGTTGGTACGGTGCCCAGTTGCGGCAGGCCGCCATCTTCACGCTGACCTTCATAAGCCACAAACCAGAACGACTTATTCTTCACAAAAGGTCCGCCCACCGATCCGCCAAACTGGTGATTGGTGAATGCGTTCTTGGGCTGGTCGGGAGTGTTGAAGTAATTTCGCGCGCCAAGTGCATCGTTGCGATAGTACTCAAAGAAGCTGCCGTGTATCTGGTTCGAACCCGACTTCGTCACAATGTTGACTGTCGCGCCCGAGCTGCGGCCAAACTCAGCTTCCGGGCTGCCCGTCACTGGAATCTCGGCCAGTGCATCCATCGGAAGAATCGTCGAAGGGCATCCCCACACACCTGCCTCATTGATCGAGGGCAGATTGCGGTAGCCGTCATTCATGTCCGTGCCGTCGAGCAGATAATTGTTCGACCGGCCGCGGTTGCCGTTCATGCTAAACAAACCATACGAGCCAGCCGACTCATTCGATCCCTCTGGATCGCCCGACGTACCGGGTACGAGCTGTAGCAGCTTTGTAAAGTCGCGTCCGTTCACCGGCAGTTCGGCGACTTCGCTCGCCTCAATCGTGCCTCCTGTTGTGTTCGAAGAGGTCTCTACCAGGGGAACGTCGGCATTTACCTCGACTAGTTCCTTTACTTCGCCCGTGGAGAGCTTCGCGTCTGCGCGTGCCGGCGAACCTACGCTCACAGGAATCTGCGTCAGCGTCGTCGTGCGGAAACCTTCTTTTTCAACTGTGATGCTGTAGTTTCCGAGAGGTAACTCGGAAGTCTGATATTCGCCGCGCTCATTCGTGGTCAGCGTGCGCGAGAAACCTGTGGCGGGATTGAAGACTTTTACCTGGGCGCCAACAATGGCTGAGCCAGTCGAGTCTGTTACTGTTCCCTGAATGCTTCCGCGAAACGTCTGTCCGAATGCGCCAGAAGCAAGAATCGAGACGAGAAAAACAAATAGTACAGCGAATGAGCGGCTTCTCATCGGGCCGGGCTCCTTTTTCTGTCTTTTGGAATTACGCGGAAGGAGGGAGCAGAGTTGAACAAATCATAGCAGATACGATCAGCTCACAGGCGCTCAATGCGCATCTTTCGACGCAAAAAGGGAGACTGTTCAGGTCTCCCTCTCGCTGAATTTTATCTTTGCTTACCGGCCATGCCCTTCATGACCACCGCCGTGTCCTCCGCCGTGGTTTTCGCCACCACCAAAGTGGCCACCGCCGCCGTGAACTGCCGGAGCGCCACCACCGTGAGGTGCGCCACCACCACGAACCATATCAGCGTGACCTCCACCTGCCGGGCGGCTATATCCCGCTGCTGGACGCCCGTAGTTTCCTTCTGCATGACCCATAGGACGCGCTGCATAGTTACCAGGACGAGCGATGCCGGGGCGAACTGGCCCACCGCGATATCCCACCGCCGGACGGCCCATGCCAGGATGTAAAGGCGCACCAGCTCTTACATAAGGTCCGCGCCCGCCGTAGTAGCGTCCTGGTCCTCCAGGACGATAGAAGCCGCGATTGATCACCGTCGTGCTGTGCGTAAAGTAGTGTGCGTGGTTGTAAAACACTGCATGATCACGCCAGCCGCATCCCCAGTGATGCCATCCCCAACCCCAGTGCGAAAACGCCACCACGCCGATTCCGATTCCGAATCCGAGTGCCAATCCCCCCGCGAAAACAACTCCCGGAGGCGGAGCGTAGTAGTATCCCGGATAAACCACCATCGGTGCGCCATACACGACCCACGGGTTATACACCGGCACATAAACGACCGCGGGATTCGCCGGAACAATCGCAATTACTCCAGCCTGCTGCGTCACAACCTGCTGCGGCGTGTCGCGCAACTGTCCTGCAGAATAAGCCCGCTGACGCATCGACTGGATCGAGTCCATAACGTCCTGCGGCTGGTTGTAATACGCATTGCCCAAGTCTGTGGTCCATTGCAGGTTGCGATCCATCAAAGCCAGCACGCTCGGAAACGCCGTCAACGCCTTGATGCTGGGATCCCAATTCACATGCGCGTCAGCGCCTGCTGCAATCTGGTCAGCCGGAGCATTTCCCATCGAAGCGCGCCAGCGATCTGCTTCCACCACCTGCGTGGGATACGTCGCCGCAACCAGCACCTGCGCCACCAGCGCGTCCGGATACAAGGCGACGGGAGCTACGAGCTGGTCAAGCTGCTCGGGCGCGAGCGGCTGAGCGCTGGCCGGAGGCGGTGCTTGCTGTGCAGTTCCCGGCAGAGGCTCATATTGTGCGAATGCCTGCTGCCCCATGGGAACCGTGACCATCAGCGCACTCAGCATAGTTGCCAACCCTCTGCGAATCCGCTGCCCGATCCTGTTACCCACGGCCGGTGCAGGGGCTGGCTCCATGATGCCGCCCAGTATTTCTCCAGCGATGCCACCGCTACTTCTGATATCAGATTTCATGAAATGACTCCCGCCGCAACCCGCTCGAAGCAGCACATGCCCCTCTGGGAAGACGGTCACCAGCTTAAACACGACACTTGCT
The DNA here is from genome assembly GCF_059726255.1 of Koromonas humicola. Lineage (NCBI taxonomy): Bacteria > Pseudomonadati > Acidobacteriota > Terriglobia > Terriglobales > Koromonadaceae > Koromonas > Koromonas humicola. The sequence continues at coordinate 295,172 of NZ_AP040873.1, read as the reverse complement.
GACGAGTTTCGCGCTGAGGCAAAAACTTCTCTGCTCCGAGTCTCTGCCCTCAACTCAACACCGCACAACGCGGTCCGCGCTTTAGGAGCACCGACAAAATCACCTATCAGTGTCAATTCAACTTTGTTTGCAATCACTTCAGGCGAGCTACAAAAGGAGGGAACAGGCTTGGGGCGACGTAGAAATGATCGCCCTTTGATTACACCTGTGCGCCGATTCGCACGAATGTCGGACTCAACTGGCGTAGGCCGCACAGCGTCGCCCGCTTTAAGCGAATCGGTCTTACATTGATGCGCACATCGCAGACGCGCCAAAACTGACGCGCCGACGAATGGACGCACCACGACATTCCGAACTAGTCGGAAAAACTAAAACACTTCCACTTTCGCCGATTCGGCGCACGGTCCTTACCGTACAACCCATTCTGTCTTCGCTCCGCCCCAACCACCGCGTGTTCTTTCCGCACGCTGCTAAATCGGCACTGCTTAGTTCCTGTACCCTAACGCGCTCTCATCAATAACGGAAATTCAAATTATTTATGGTTGCGATTATGCGAAGTTATGCATCTCACGAAGGAAGCTGCTGTTCCCCCAAAGACGTGCAGCACGTCTGAAATACACCAAAACGTATCTCCTGCGAGGTTGTGAGCAGCCCTATTCATTAACGAGCTACTGAGCACCGGTCCCGCTCTACTTAAACCCAACACTGTTCACACCATGGAGGAGTTCAATGAAGTGGATCGCCGTACCTCTCGTTTTGCTGGCCAGCGCTGCTGGCTTCGCTCAAGCCGATAACAACTCCAGGAGAGATACTAAGCCTGAAATCCTGATCAAGCAGAACGAACCGCCGATGCTGGGAATCCACTGGACCCGCGAGTTCGCCGCCTCCAAGCTGCGCACGAGGTCTGCCAACATGACCTATCACGGGGGCAAGATCATGACCACCGCCGTGACTCAGGCCATCTTCTGGGGAACCAGTTGGGGCAGCTACTCAGGCGACATCATTACTGGCATCGACGATTGGTATAACGGCTTCAGCAACTCCAATTACTCCAAGACCTCTGACGAGTACACTGGCAGCAACGGACAGGTCGGCCCCACAACCTCCTACCTCGGACACCTCATCGACACCACTCCCGCCTCAGGCGGAAATTCCACCTCGGCAATCCTCGCCGAAGTCTGCAAGATGGTCACGCCCAACGCCGCCGGCAATGGATACTACGCCGTGTACACCGATCTCCCGCGCGGCAATGCTAACTACTGTGCCTGGCATAGTGCCGGAACCTGCGGCACCAGCACCACCGTCGTCCAGTTCGCTTTCTTCTGGAAACTTGATGGCGATCCTGGATGCGACCCGCAGGACACCACCACGGGACATTCGCAGGGACTCGCGGCCCTTTCCAATGTCAGCGGCCACGAACTCTCCGAGGCCCGCACCGATCCTGCCAGCCCCGGCGCTTGGTATGACGCCTCCGGCGCAGAGAACGGCGACAAGTGCGCGTGGACCTTCAACGTTCCTTCCGTCACCTTCTCCAACGGCAGCAAGTGGAAGATCCAAGGTGAGTGGTCTAACAATGCCTACACTACCGGAATTGGCTACCCCAACAGTTCTGGACAGAAGGGCTGCCTGGACGGTCACTAGTCCCAATCCACTTTGATCAAAACGAATGGGCCATCTGAAATCTCAGATGGCCCATTCTGTTGCTGCGCCTCTTCACTACCTCGACGGCCCGAATACGCCCTCCATAAGGCTCGACTCTGCATCGGTCTTCATGGCATACGAGGAGCGAGTATATACGGCTTTATTTCCATTCACGATTGTCAGCAGATCCCGCGCAATCCGATTCAGCCCTTCCGATTGTGCCTTCAACTGCTCACCCGCAGCCGCGCTTTGCTCGGCATTGGCAGCGGTCGTTTGAGTCGCCTGTTCCATCTGCGTAACCGCCCCAGCAATTTGGTCTAAGCCGTGCGTCTGCTCGCGGCTGGCCGCGCTCACCTCTTCCACAAGCGCTTTCGTTTTGCTTGAGAGTTCAGTCAAATCGACAATCGACTGCTGAACACCCTCCAGCTTTCTGCTGCCCTCGGCGGTCTTCTCGATAGATTCCTCGATCAGCGCAGTTGTGTCCTTCGCAGCATGTGCGCAGCGTTGTGCCAGGTTCCGAACCTCATCCGCCACAACCGCAAATCCCATGCCTGCCTCGCCCGCGCGAGCGGCCTCCACAGCCGCGTTCAACGCCAGAATGTTCGTCTGGAACGCGATGCCATCGATCACGTGAATAATCTTCGAGATCTTCTCGCTCGAACGCGAAATCTCCGCCATCGAGCTTGCCAGTTCATGCACTCGCTCATTGCTCAACGTCACCCGTTCCGCAGCAGAATTCATGAAATTCGCTGCTTCCGACGAGCGTTCGGAATTGCGCACCGTCAACGAATGAATCTCGGTCGTCGAAGACGATGTTTCTTCCAGGGTCGCAGCATGCTCCGAAGACGCCTGAGCCAGCGACTGCGCGGCCGACGAAATCTGTGAGGCTGCATACGAAACCTGTTCGGCTCCCTGCGATAGGTCATGCGCGGTTTTGTGCAACATACCTGTGACCCGCCGCAACATGATCAGCACGAACACCGCAGCAACTCCCCCCAGTAATGCAAGCAAAAGCCCCGTCCAGAGAAGGCTGATTAATCTTCCAAGAAAGTCTTCCTGTACCGTGTGTAGAGCTTCCTCTTCCAGCCTTGCGAGCTTTATCGCAGGGGCTCCCGCCAAATCAAAAGGTGAGATTGCCTTTGATGCCGATAGCTGCATCGCACCTTCGCCGTTCTCTGCGTCACACAAGCCGACCAGCTCTGTAAGATAACTTTCGACTTCCCTCAGCCCTGATTGTGACTGTCCGATCAGATTCCGCTCGTCTGCTGACAGCCCTAGTGCTTCCATTTTGCTCAAAGCATCTTTAGCAGAGGCCAATCGCTCGACATAAGCGCGCTTGGATTGATCCACCTTCGCCCGATTCTTGCTAACGGTGTACAACTCCAATCCACGCTGGGCAGCGCGCATAGTCTGAATATCCGTTGCGAATTGCATGGCCAGAAATTGCTTTTTGCCCGTCTCTCTCTCGATCTTTTGCATAGTGCTCTTCATCATGGAGAACCCAAACAGCATGAGCCCCGTCACAAGTGCAAGCGCAATGGCTAGGTACGTAAATGCGAGTATCAGCTTCTTGGTGAGAGACATCTGGACAACAACCCTTTCGAAATTCGAGTACAGGATGGATATTGCGGGCCCACTTCGTGGCTGCTTTCTATCGGCACAATGTCGCTAGAACACTATCGGGCATATACCTGAGCTTCCATCCCGAGTTAACTGGACCGCAGTTCGCCTTTCACCGTCATCTGCGCACCTGAAAAGAGATGGGCGGCATTCCCTATCCCATTGCAACCCTCGGATCCCTTGTAGCCCTCGTAATCGCCGCAGTCGCTCACTTTATTGGGCAGCGGCTCATTTCCCGAAACACCCACCTCGCAAATTCATCAAATTTTCTCTTTTGCATCTGCCTCTCACGAAATTCAAGTGACTGAAAATGTGGGCTGAGCCGCGATTCGCGCCATTTCGCAACACCACACCCTCAGAGCAACCGCGCCTTGTTGTCCGCAGTCCTACTAAGCGCAACACGAACACTACGCGGAGCTGTCCATGTTTAGACGACCCTCGGCTACGTTTATCCTTGCCTGCTTACTGGCTATGTCAGTAGCTGCTTCGGCAAGGACAAGTGATCATTCGCACCCCGACCGACATCCAGGAAGAGGTTCGGGCAAGCATAGCGTGCCTGAGCCTGGCAATCTGCTCGCTCTTGGTTCATCAATCCTGATTGGCGTTCAACTGTTCCGCAGTAGAACCAAACCAGGTTCCAATAGCTAATTCACCAAATCTCCCTTAGCCGCGATGTACCGAGTCGCGGCCGATTTTTTGCTCTGAAATCAGAGTTTCCGAATCACATGTCGCGGGACACCTGCTCACTCACGCGCTGGATGATACAAACGAAGACTGCTCGAATGTATCGAACCTTCTAGGCGCCCGTGAATGATTGACCGCGACACAGTGCACCGAGAGATCGTCTTCGCATTCGCAGTTGCGATATTCCTGTTCGTCTGCTGGCAGGTCCGCAACACTCTTTTCCTGATCTACGTGAGCATTGTTTTTGCGGTGGTCTTCACCCCTGCTGTGAAGTGGGTTCGGCGGGTTATCTTCTGGTGGCACCCGGCTACGGGAATTGCCGTTCTCGCCATCATCGCTGCCATCGTCCTGGTCTTATCCGGACTCGCATTTCTCATCATCCCGTCAATAGCATCCGACCTGAAGGACTTCTCTACTCAGCTTCCAGGCAAGCTCGACCACCTCAAAGGTGAGCTCGCCAAGCTGCCATTCGGCCCGCGCATTTCTGCCGCTCTCGCTTCCACCGATATCGGCTCCAGAGCCGGGGCTCTCGCAAAGCAAATCGTTGGCTCCGTTCCTGCCTTAACCGGCGTCATCACTGACTTCTTCCTGCTTGTGATCCTCACGGCCTATTTCATCGTCGATGGAGATCGCGCATTTCACTGGGCCATGCGCCTGGTCCCGCATCGTCATCGTGATCAGACGGCAGACACTCTCAGCCACGCTGCGCGCAGAATGCAGCAATGGCTCATCGGCCAAGCCCTGCTGATGCTTGTGCTCGGAACCTCCAGCTTCGTCGTATTCTGGGCTCTTCGGATCGAGTACTTCTACGCTCTTGCGCTCTTCGCCGCCTTGGCGAACTTCGTTCCTATCCTCGGCCCAATCGTGACTGTCGCATTAGCCGGCTTGATTGCCCTCACGCAAGGCATCAGCAAGCTCATCGGGGTGATCATCTTCTACCTCGTCTACCAGCAAGTGGAGAACTCCTACCTCACTCCTCGCATTATGAAGAGCACCGTGGAACTTGCGCCCGCAGCAGTCATCGCCGCCCTCGCCATCGGAGGCGCACTTGGAGGAATTAGCGGAGCCATCGTCGCCGTGCCCAGTGCCGCCCTCATCGGAACAGTGCTGGATAGATATCTGGACGCGAGAGATGCTCACCCAAGTGAAGCCCGCAACGAAAGCAGCTAGGCAGAGCAACCAAAACTCTCGTCGCTCGTGGGATACTTCCGTTCTCCTGTTCGAATAAGACCGTACCTGTCACGGAGTTCTGCCATCTTCTTCGCCATCGCTCGCATGTCAACACACGGCTTGGCGGAAGATGAAGCGACTGGAATGGCGACCGAGAGAAAATAGTTCTCAAGCCCGGCAGGAGTGAACACATTCAGCATGCGCCCGCGCGCGCTTCCAACGTTGGTCCAACGATGTGGCACATTGCGTGGCCCATAAGCGTAGGTTCCAGGCCCTCCCGTGATGGTCTTGTCGCCGACTGAGATCTCAAATTGCCCATCGATGACGTAGAAAGATTCGTCCTCGTTCAGGTGCTTGTGGAATGGAACGCCTTCCCTCGGGGAGTTCTCGACCAGCATCCACATGCACGATCCGCCCGTGTGTTTTCCTGTTGCTTTGATAGCGAGAGAGTGCCCCGGATACCAGTACCAGTGTTCCGTAGGTAAGGACGACGGTGCCGAAGCGGCAAGAGGAGCAACAAACCGCGCCGCAAGCAATGGACTCGCGACAAGGCCTGCCTTCAGCAATGCTCGACGTGTAGACCTCAAGGACGCACCTCAGTCATCGTGCGGAGTGATGGCCGAGGAGTTTACTTCGGCAATGCCAGCGAACGCAATGCAGGAAGCCGCCGATGGCTGTCTTCATGCAACGTGAGCCTGATGTACGTCACTGAATGCTTGGGTATTCGGATGTTATTGACAACATTGGTGGCGGCGAGTGGACTCGAACCACTGACCTACGGATTATGAGACCGTCGCTCTAACCGGCTGAGCTACGCCGCCACGAGATTTCTGCCGGGAGGGCCTGGCGTGCAGGCAGGCAGAAGTTACCTGTTGAAGTGGAACCAACATCCCTGATTCTATTGGGCCTTCGGGGGACTGTCAATCCGCTCCGGCTCCTCTGCTACAGGAACCGCGCCCGGAGTCGCGACTTTCAAAGCGTTCAGCGCGCACTCGTCATCGGCCCAGCGCTTTGTGTCCTTTGCATTTCTCAGTTTCGGATGGAAATCGCTGAAATACCGCAGCACTGCCGCGCGCAGATCACCATCCACGTGGGCGAACTTGTCTTTCTGTAGCCGACGCAGCAACTCACGGTAGGTCTCATCGGCCAATGGATATTCGCCTGCCTTCGTCGGCGCGCCAGTATCCAAATCCATGGCTGCATAGGCGAGCGCAGATTCTTGTGCGCGCTTTGCTTGGACCCGCAGAGCATCCACCGTCAGATTCACGCTTTTCATGTAGAGATCTTCCGTCTTCGGCGTCGGATCTTTGTATGACAGCCCTCTGAAAGGCCCAATTTTCGGCACCAATCGCAGGAAGAATGCCAGCACGCGTGCTCCGACGCCCGGCTTCGAATAATCACGCCCCCAACTCTTCTCGTAGTCTGCCCGAGTCAACCGATACAGAAACAACTTGCGATTGAAGTTCGGAATCTCACGTTGGAGGCGTTTGCCGCGAGTGGCCAGTGCCACCTTCGTCATCTCGGGAATGACCTTGCTCACTGCGCGGCGATAGCTTCCAATCGCCAGATCCTCATGAGTCAGAACGGAGTTAAGCGGCATTCCATACGTCCGCAAAAACGCCTTCTCCAGCAGTGGCTTCGCGACCTGAAAATCGATAAAGTCATGGAAAGCTTGTGGCGGATACCGATGCCGAGCCACCTGCAGCACATCGAATCCAAACTCCGTACGCAGGTGTTCGATTTTGCCCTCGTCGTAGGTCACTACCGGCCCATACTTCCTGCGCAGATCGGGATATTCCATCGGCACAGCACGATTCACGTACGGATGCCCCTGTATGTCCGAAACGTAATGAGCTAATGCTCCCGCAGCGAATCCCAATTCATCGATATTTGTCGATTCAAGAAAGAGATTCCGAACGAAATCCCCGGTGCGCACGTAGTGAGTCAGATCGCTGAACAGCTTGCTGCCGAATGGGTAATACCCAAGGTCCTGAATTACCGACCCGCCATACGCAAACGCATGTGCGCGCCGCAGATCCTCCGGCGTTGCATTCGGATACCGGCTCAGCAACAGAGGCCGAATGCTGTCATCCCAAACCAGGTCGATCAGTTCTTCGTGCGTGAGCACCGAATACGATTTGGCGGGTAATGCGAAACTGGCGCAGAGTGCAAGGCACACAACCACACGCGCCAGAGGCCCCACGAGCAGCCGTGTCAGTCTTCCGCGCGAGGACGACGGTTCAACGTATCCAATAACAGCATCATCACCGCCGCAAGCAGCAGAAAGTGCATTGCGCCCCCGTACGACTCTCCGCGCACGACGCCCGCCACCCACGTTCCCAGCAACACCAAGAAAAGTATCCAAGCCAAGCGAGCCTTCCCACCCTACCAGACTAGTTGCTTGGAATTGTTTGCTGGTTGCATCGAACATCAGCGTGAGTTGCTGCGAAGTGCATTCCAGTGCCGATCGCCCCACATCAGAGCCTGCGCGAGCTCTGGCCCGTCGCTGCCCGCCGCGTAATTTGGGAACTGCGGCTTGGGCAACTGTGCCCACGCCTGCTCAATCGGAGTGACAATGCGCCACTCTGCTTCAACCTCGTCACCGCGAGTGAAAAGCGTGGCGTCGCCCATCATCACATCCAGCAGCAACGTCTCATATGCCACCGGAGTATTCATGCCAAACGCATCGCGATAGCTGAAATCGGCCTTGACTGTAATGCCGTTCATCCCGATCCCGGGTCGCTTCGCGCCAAATGAAATCGCAATGCCCTCGTCCGGCTGAATTCGCAGACTGATCACATTCGGTTCCGGCTGTCGATTCTGACCGCTAACAAAAAGAGCCTCTGGCGTTGCCTTGAAATGCACGCGAATTTCCGTCCTGTGCGTGGCCAACCGCTTGCCGGTTCGAATATAAAAAGGCACTCCCGCCCACCGCCAGTTGTCCACACGCAACTCCAAAGCGACGTAGGTTTCTGCCATCGAATTCTCGGCCACTCCCGGCTCCTGCCGGTATCCGCGCACAAGGCTTCCTTCGACTACACCCGGCCCGTACTGCCCGCGAACTGTGCGGGCCGTTACTTCATCGATCGACATCGGGCGGATCGCCTTCAGCACCTGCACTTTTTGCTCACGCACCGCATCGGCATCCATGCTGAAAGGCGGCTCCATTGCTGTTAATGCGATCAATTGCAGCAAATGATTGGCCACCATGTCTCGCAGTGCGCCCGTCTCCTCGTAGAACTTCGCGCGGTTCTCCACCCCCAGAGGTTCCGCCGCTGTAATCTCCACGTAATCGATGAAGTTGCGATTCCACAGCGGCTCAAACAGAGAATTGCCGAACCGGAACATCAGCAAATTTTGCACTGTCTCTTTGCCCAGGTAGTGATCGATCCTGTACACAGCGCTCTCATCGAAAACGCTCAGCACCTTTTTGTTCAGTGCCCTCGCCGACTCCAGATCGCGTCCAAACGGCTTCTCGACGATGATTCGCGACCACCCCTTGTCATTGCAGTTCAGCCCTGCCTGTCCTAATCCGGAAATCACGTCGGGCGCGATCGAAGCTGGCACCGCGAGATAGAAAAGATGATTGCTGCTCGCGCCAGCCCCACGCATCTCTTCCAAACGCTTCGCCAATTGCGTGAACGTCTCCGCTGAATCCAGGTCTCCAGACAAGTACGTCAGCTTGCCTGCGAATTTGCCCCAGTTCTCATCATTGAATGTGCGAGCCGCATTCGACATCTCGACCGATTGGCGCATGGCCGAGCGAAACTCTTCATCGCTCATCGCCGGCAGCCCAACGCCGACAATGTCGAATCCTTTTTCCGTACAGCCCATCGAGGTCAGGTCAAAGACAGCGGGCAACAACTTGCGCCGGGCCAGGTCTCCTGAACCGCCAAAGATCACCAGAATGCAAGGTTCGCCTATGGGTAGTGGTTGTATTTCAGTGCGCGCCGTCGGTGTCGCGGGAATGACTGTGCTCATCGTTCATTCGTCCTGTGGTGTGTGATGCCGGAGACGAAGTGTTCGCTACCCACCCCGGACAGAGACTCTACTTTGGATGCAATGAAACGAGCCTTTGCTCTTACTTGTCATCCTGAGCCGCAGGCGAAGAACCCCTCTGGCCACCACCGCTGCCCGAGGAAGCCATAAACACTTCGGCGCGACCCTCAGGCCGCGCCGCGTGTGTTGCGAAGAACTTCTTACGCCTTCTGTACTGCCTGCAGCAGTCGTTTCAATCCCGCGACCACATCCGGCCCGAGATCCACGCGCACTGCACGGCGTCCGTGCTTCAGCAGAGATTCCAAATCGCCAAGCGACTGTGCCTGTTTCAGCACGCTGAAGCCAAACGGCTCACGCGGAATCGCAACGTCTTTCGTGTCCTGCGCCGTAAGTTGCAGGAACACACCATTGCTCCCGCCGCCCTTGTGCAACTGTCCTGTCGAGTGAAGGAAGCGCGGCCCATATCCGGTCGTTGTCGCCGCATGAGTCTTCGTCCTCACGGCAAGCCGCAACTGCTGCACCAGTGACTCGACCTCCGGCGTTTCGAGGAAGTATTGCGTGATCGCCACGTAATCTCCCTCTTCGACCTTCTTCAGATGCGCTGCAATGGCCGCATCCAAGTTCGCCCCCAGCGACTTGTCTTCGCTGTAGAGCTTCAGCGCACCATCCGTGAGCAGCGGCATCTGCTCCGGCAACGCACCCTTCGACGTAAACTCCTGCAGCAACCGCTTCGTGTTGTCCTTCGACTCCTGCACGTTGGGCTGATCAAATGCGTCGATATTCAGCAGCGACCCGGCAATCGCAGTTGCAAACTCCCAGATGTAGAAGGTTGCGCCCAAATCGATCGGTCCTGCAAGCTGTTGCCGCACAACCGGGAATCCAGCACTCTCCAGCGCCGTGATCTTGCTCGTCGTGCCTGCATCGCCATCGCCCACCGAAATCGAGACGAACACGCGGTCCTTGCCATACTCGCTCGCAGGTGCCAGGTTTTCACCGGCAATCGGCACAATCCCCTTGCCTTCCTTGCCCGTGCTCTCCGCCACCAACTGCTCAATCCACAGTCCCAGCGAAGCGATCTCCTTCGATATCACCAACGTCAGCTTGTCCACGCCTTTTTTCGCCAGCGATCCAATCAAAGCCCCAAGCGCAGCTCCCGGATTCGCAGCCACATCCGTGCTTTCGCACTTCTTAGCCGCTGCGACAGCGCGTTCCAACAGACCTTCGACGTCTCCGCCCATGACAGCGAACGGCACCATGCCGAAGAAGCTCAGCGCCGAGTACCTTCCGCCTATGTCCGCCCAGTTCACCCAGGTCTTGCGATAGCCAAGTTCCTTTGCCTGGTTCTCAAGCAGCGTTCCGGGATCGGTGACAGCGATAAAGTTCTGGCCGACCTTTTCGCCCTTCACCTGCTTCACGCGATCATAGAAGTAACGCTCGAACATCTGCGGCTCGGTCGTCGAACCCGACTTCGAAGCCACTATGAACAGCGTGCTCTCCAGCTTCACCTGCGATTCGACATGCGCAACTGACGCAGGAACCGTCGAGTCAAGAACCAGCAGTTCGGGAAAGCCTTTCTGCGGACCGAAGCTCTGCCGCAGCACCTCGGGACAGAGGCTGGAACCGCCCATACCGAGCACCACTGCGTGCGTAAAGCCTTCCTTGCGAATCTCCTCCGCAAACGCTTTTAGCTCTGCCACGCGCTCCAGTACTTGCCCTGGCACGCGCAACCAGCCCAGCGAGTTCCCGATAATCTTGGCGTGCTCGGGCTTGTCCGACCACACGCTCGCATCTTTCTTCCAGATGCGTTCGACCACGTTCTGCTTCTTCAGAGTCTCCAGTGCCGCTTCAAACTCCGCCTGTCCCGATCCCAGCACCACTCCACTTGCTTTAGACATGTGCAACCTCGTGACGGCGCCGTTCGATCACGGCAATCAGATCGTTGTACGAATCGGCGAAGCTCTTCACGCCCGCCGCAGTCAACTCCAGCGTCACTGCCGTCAGATCCACACCCAAAGCCTTCAGATCATCAAACACCTTGTGCGCGCCCTTCACATCGTCCGTGATCGTCACAGCAACTTTGCCGTGATCGCGGAATGCGTCATAAGTGTGCGGCGGCATCGTGTTCACGGTGTCCGGACCAATGAGTGTTTCGATGTACAGCACATCCGAGTACTTCGGATTCTTTGTACCCGTCGAAGCCCACAGCGGCCGTTGCACCTTCGCGCCAGCCTTAGACAGCTTCTCCCAGCGTGCCCCGCTAAAGAGCTGCTGGAATTTCTCATACGCCAGCTTCGCGTTCGCGATTGCCGCCTTACCAAACAGTTCCTTGGCTTCCGCGCGACCAGCCTTGGCCATCTCTTCCAACTTCTTGTCCACCGCCGTATCGATACGGCTCACAAAGAAGCTCGCCACCGATGCGACCTTGTCTACCGCGCCGCCTTTGTCAATGCGCTTTTCGAGGCCCTTCAGATACGCCTCAACAACCTGCGCATAAACTTCGACCGAGAAAATCAGCGTGACGTTCACGTTGATTCCCTCTGAAATCAGCTCCTCGATCGCCGGAATTCCCTCCGGTGTCGCCGGAACTTTGATCATCACATTCGGACGCGCCAGCTTGCCATGCAACCTCTTCGCTTCTTTGATGGTCCCTGCCGTGTCCTTCGCCAGCAGCGGAGAAACCTCGATGCTCACAAACCCGTCAGCACCGTTCGTGCTCTTGTACACAGGCAGAAAGACGTCGGCCGCGCTCGCAATATCGGTCACAACCAGGCCATCGTAGATATCGTTCAGCTCCGCGCCCTTGCTGACCAGCTCTTTCATTGCCTCTTCATAATCTTTGCCGCCCGAGATAGCCTTCTCGAAGATCGTAGGATTCGAGGTCAGTCCCCGCAGCCCATCTTCCTCGATCATCTTCTTCAGCTTGCCCTCTGTGACCAGCGAACGCATCATCTGGTCGTACCACGGGCTCTGGCCCACCTTGCTTAACTGCTGTAAAGGATTGCTGGACATCTCTTATCTCCTCATTCCTTCCATGCCTCAGAATTTCGATTCCATGACGGCGATCTTCGCTACGCGCCGATGATGCCGCTCTTCGTTGCTGACCGTTGCGTTCAGGAACGCTTGCACCAACTCCACCGCCAGTGCCTCGCCAATCACTCGCCCGCCGAGGCAAAGCACGTTCATCTGATCGTGCTCTACACCTTGGTGCGCCGAGTACGTATCGTGGCAGAGTGCAGCGCGAATGCCGCGAACCTTATTTGCCGCTACCGATGCACCAACGCCGCTTCCGCAAATCAACACTCCGCGCTCGGCTCTCCCGTCCAGTAATGCCGCAGTGATATCGGCGGCCCTGTCCGGATAGTCATCGGGTGTCACAGCGTCATGCGTGCCCAGATCCACCGTTTCGTGTCCCAGGCTGCGAATAAAGTCGATCACCGGGGTCAATAGCCGTGACCCCGCGTGGTCTGCCGCAACGGCAACTTTCATCTATCTCTTCCCTAAGCCTTTCACCACGGCAATCGATTCCTTGGCCTGCTTCACCACTGCATCGGCTGTGAAGCCGAAGTGCTTGAACACTTCCTTCGCCGGACCCGAAGCTCCAAACTGCTTCTGCCCCACGATTCGGCCTTCCAGCCCAACGTAGCGCTCCCAGCCAATCGGAATCCCTGCTTCCACTGCCACGCGCGCACGTACCGCGCTGGGCAGCACGCTTTCCTTGTACTCCGGCGTCTGCTCTTCAAACAGATCCCAGCAGGGGAAGCTCACCACCCGCGCCTTCACGCCTTCGCCGGCCAGCTTTTCCTGTGCTTCCACCGCAAGCTGCAGTTCGCTTCCCGTACCAATCAGCACCACGTCCGGCGTGCCTTGGCAATCGCTGAATACGTAAGCGCCCTTGCGCACACCTTCCGCGCTCGCGTACTTCGTGCGATCAAACGTGGGAACTGCCTGCCTCGTCAGAGCCAGCGCCGTGGGATGCCCCTTGCTTTCCAGCGCTACCTTCCACGCCACCGCAGTCTCGTTCGCGTCTGCCGGACGAATCAACCGCATAAACGGCATCAGCCTCAGTGACATCACCTGCTCAACCGGCTCATGCGTAGGCCCGTCTTCTCCTACTGCAATAGAGTCATGAGTGAAGACGTAGGTTACCGGCAGCTCCATGATGCAGGCCAGCCGCACGGCTCCTCTCATGTAGTCGCTGAATACCAGGAACGTTCCCCCGAACACCCTCAACCCGCTTGCAGCCAGTCCGTTCAGGATTCCGCCCATTCCCATCTCGCGCACGCCAAATCGCAGAATGCGTCCGCCATAGCTGTCAGCTTCGAATGCCTTTTCGTCCGAAATCTTGGTTTTGTTCGAAGTCTCAAGATCGGCCGAGCCACCCAGCAGCCAAGGAACATTCTTCGCAATCGCGTTCATCGCCTTGCTACCGGCTTCGCGTGTCGCAATGCCCTTTGCGTCGGCCGGAAACACCGGAATATCCTTATCCCAGCCCTCGGGCAGTTTGCCGGACATAATCCCGTCCCACTGCTTCGCCAGTTCAGGATTCGCCTTTGCCCACGCCTCGAATGTCTTCTTCCAATCGCCTTCGAACTTCGCTCCGCGCTCGACAGCCTTGCCCAGATGTTCGCCAGCTTCCTTGGGGATCAGGAATTGCGCATCTTCCGGCCATCCATAGTTGCGCTTCGTGGCCTTCACTTCATCTGCACCCAGCGGCTCGCCGTGTGCAGCGCTCTTGTCCTGCTTGTTGGGAGAGCCAAATCCGATGTGCGTATGAACAATGATCAGCGTCGGCTTCCCGGTCTCTTCCTGCGCCTTGCGAATCGCCGACTCGATCGCCTTCACGTCATTGCCGTCATCCACAGTCAGCACGTTCCAGTGATAGCCCTTGAAGCGCGATTCCACGTCGTCCGTGTACGCCATCGCCGTCGGCCCATCCAGGCTGATGTGGTTCGAGTCATACAGCCAGATCAGGTTCGACAGCTTCAAATGCCCTGCCAGCGCCGCCGCCTCGTGCGAAATCCCCTCCATCATGTCGCCATCGGAGCAGATCGAGTACACGCGATAATCGACAACCTTTTCGCTGCCCTGATTAAAATGCGCGGCCAGCCAGCGCTCGGCAATCGCCATGCCCACCGAGTTCGCTACGCCCTGCCCGAGCGGTCCCGTCGTGGTCTCCACTCCCGGCGTGATGTTGTATTCCGGATGTCCGGGGCACATCGACCCGACCTGCCGGAAACGTTGAATCTCCGACATTGGCACGTCGTACCCCGTCAGGTGCAGCATTGAGTAGAGCAGCATCGAGGCATGTCCAGCGGAAAGCACAAACCGGTCGCGATTCGGCCAGCGCGGGCTCTTCGGGTTGTAGCGCATGATGCGGTCCCAGAGTACATAAGCCAACGGAGCCAATCCCATCGGTGCTCCGGGATGTCCGCTGTTCGCCTTTTGAACCGCGTCAATCGACAGCGTACGAATTGTGTTTACGCATAGCTGGTCGAGCTCCGCCGAAGTCGTTGTTTCAAGTTGCTGCGCATTCGCTGACATTAACTTTCAATAGCCTTTCTGCTCCCGGACGAGGCCAGGTGCTCCGATACTTCACTGCGCGATTCACCTGAGGGTGCGCAAGTAATAATAATGCCGTGCCACACAGGGCCAAGTCGAGCCAAACGTCAAATTGTCAGGGGACCCTCGCTAACCTTGAGATGCCCCACCTACGGCAAGAGAAGCAGCGCTGGCCACTGCTTCTTGTAAATCCTTGTGAATGCGGCACATACCCGAAGCTACCCACGAAGGTGCCCGAGAGTTGGCAGCAGTGCCCACTCTGGGCTCTGCAAATGTCACGATCGGCGATTTCCCGCCCCCTCCCGCCCCAAGCCCTCCCAAAATACATCTTCACCTTTGCTAAAGCTTGTGCGTCTAATGAAGCGGGGCTGGACCGGGCGGTAGCCGCCGGGTTTCCGCCGTATAATGACTCCAGTCCAGGCTGGCTAAGGATCCATGTCTAAAAGCGTAAAAACAACTCTCCTCCTCTTGTCGTTTCTCATTCTCGCCTTCGCGGTAGCTGGAGCGGTGGGCGTAAAGCCGAGCAGCGGCAACGATGGCGCGTACCGCCAACTCAGCGTATATAGCGAAGTGCTCTCGCGGATTCGATCTGACTATGTCGAAGATCCGAACATCCCGCAGGTCAGCAACGGCGCGCTCCATGGCCTTTTGGAGGCTCTCGATCCGAACTCCAGCTACATGAACGCCGACGAATACAAGCAGTTCAAGCAGCTTGGCACATCCAATGCTGGAATTGGCGCCGCAATTTCCAAGCGCTTTGGCTACGGTGATGTTATCTCTGTCGTCCCCGGAGGGCCCGCCGACAAGGCTGGCCTGCTCGCTGGAGACATCATTGAAGCCCTCAATGATAAGAGCACCCGCGAGATGTCGTTAGCGGAACTCAACGGTTTCCTCGGAGGCCCCGTAGGCTCTATCGTGAACCTCAGCGTTGTGCGTCCCACAAAGGCCACGCCGCAGAAGATCAGCATCACCCGCGACAACGTGAAGTACCCGGCTGCGACATACCGCATGATCGAAAATCAGATCGGCTACATTCGTGCCGAGGGCTTCCCCAAAGGCCGCAGTCAGGAAATCGCCTCCCGCATCCGCGAACTTCAGAAGAACGGTGCGAAGAAGCTGATTCTCGACCTCCGCAACTCCGGTGACGGAGACATCTCCGAAGGAATCGCCACCGCGAACCTGTTCCTCAACCACGGACAGATCACGTACCTCGAGGGTCAGAAGTACCCCCGTCAGAGCTTTGCGGCTGATCCGGCCAAGGCAATCACCACCCTGCCTCTGGTCGTAATCGCCAATAAGACCACTGCTGGTGCGGCTGAAGTCATCGCTGCCGCGGTGCTTGAGAATGCACGCGGAGACGTTTTGGGCGACAAGACCTTCGGTTCCGGTTCCATCCAGAAGACCATCGATCTTCAGGATGGTGGTGCGCTCATCCTCTCGATTGCCAAGTACTACACGCCCGGAGGCAAGGCGATTCAGGATGTCGCCATCACTCCGAACGTGCTGGTAGCGGACAAGCTGGACGATTTCATCGCTCCTGAAGATTCGGACCTGCAGACCGATGAAAACGAGAACAAGCCCGAGCCCAAGAAGAATCAGCCAGACGAGCAGCTTCGCCGCGCAATCGAGCAACTCAGCAAGCAGGATCAAAAAGCTGCAGCAGCAGCCTCTCCCGCAGCCTAGACGGCCGTTCAGACAAAGCAAAAGCCCCAGCCTTCACGGTTGGGGCTTTTTGCTGCTTGACAACTCAAACTCAATTTATGCCGAGTACACGGCTTCTCAGCGACGCTCGTCAGTTTCCCGGAAGCCTGTTCCTCTTCTGCTCTAGCATTTTCAGAACGGCTGAATCCACCAGATACTCGACTAGTGTTCCACAGGAAGGGCATTCTGTTTTATGAATCTCAGTTCCTGTCGAGCTATCATCCACGGGGAAGGAGCGCAGGCACTCCGGGCACACGGCAACCACGTACCCGGCATCTCTGCGAGGAATCCAGAGCGGAGCCTTGTCGCACTTCGGTGCATGAGCCCGAATCGGGGACTCCGTAACCAAGCGGCGAATAGTGTCGAAAAGTTGCTGCTGCGTGTAGCCGCCCTTCTGGAGGAACACATCCATCAAGAGTCCCGGTGGCATGTCTGCAGTGATGTACTCCCCGCTGATGGCGATAACAGGGATATGCGGGAACCTTCTGCGAACCACCGACAGGAACTCAAAGCCAGACATATTGGGCATTCGCAGGTCGGAGATGATGATGTCGGGTGGTGTTTGTCTAAGGGTGACTAATGCTGCAAAACCATCCTCTGCGGTACGAACGACAAAACCTTCCATCTCAAGAATGGCTGACATCGTCTCAAGAATGATGGGCTCGTCGTCCACGACGAGAACCCGCGTTTTAAACTCGTGATCCACCATGGTCCGTCTCCATAGCTCTGCAACCAACACCTAGATTATCTCGGGCATCCGAAAAGGCCAAGATTCCTGTGCTGGTCCACAGCCATCTCTCTGGCCGCGTAGGGTTGATGGAGTCTCGGCAATTCTCCGCATAGCACCTAAGAGCCATAAGCCCTGCAATCACTGGCTGTTCTCATCTCACGCGTGATCCGAAAGCATAGATAGAAAAAGCCGCGGAATTCTCCGCGGCCCTCATATTCACAGAACTCAGGCGACTACTTTCTGCCCTTTTTGCCCTTGCCTTTGCCCTTTGCTGCTGCGCCCTTCTTGCCGCCAGCCTTCTTGTCCTTCTTCACGGCCTTGATCGCCTTTTTAACGGCTTTCTTCGAGGCTTTCTTTGCGGGCTTCGCGGCGGTTGACGCCTTCTTTGCAGCTTTCTTGGTAGCCTTCTTCGCTGCTTTCTTGGTCGCTTTCTTCGCGGCCTTCTTGGCGCCACCCTTTACCGCAGCCTTCTTGGTGGCCTTCTTCGCACTGGCCTTCTTGGCAGCTTTCTTGGCGGGCGCCTTCTTGGCAGACTTCTTTGCGCCGGTCCTTCTCGCCGCTTTCTTCGCAGGCTGGGGTTCGGCTTCCGGCTCCGACTCGGCTTCGGGCTCAGGTTCTGCTTCCTCCGACGCCGATTCCTGATCGCGCTGAGCACGACTGGCGGACGGAGCTACAGCTTCATCCTCGGTATCTCCGAGTTCATCCTCTTCCGCTTCGTCCTCGTCGTCTTCGAGTTCCTCTTCTTCTTCGTCGTCGTTTACGTCGTCAAACGACTCGTTGTCCCCAAACTCGTCATCATCATCAGTGCCGCGTGTGTAAAGAGTATCGTCGAACGTCATGTCTCCTCCTGGTTTCTATTGCCGCTCCGCGCCCGCGGACTCCTGAGCACAGGTACCACACGACTTGTCCAGCCCTTGCGCTTCGCGTGCACGATGCATTGACAACACGCACGCCTCCGCACCCGAACACAATAACTCAGCCTTCTTTACGATGCAACGGATTGAGGTACTTGATTCGCAAACGTCGCTTCTCAATTACCCCTGGTGCCGATGTTTTCGGCTCTTCGAAGGCTCAGGCTTCTCGGCCTCTCGCACTTTCTGCTTCTGTCTTTTCGCAACGGGAGCATCGTCCTCCGCCTCTTTCTTTTTGGAATGAGCGGATGCCGTCGGCTTCTCCTTCTTGCTTGAGGCTGCAGCGTCTTTCTTCTTAGAACCTGCAGTCTCCTTGGACTTTTTCGTTGGAGAATCCTCGTCCTCTACAGTGTCCTTGCGGCCTTTAGCTCCACGAGCGTTCTTCCCATGTGCATGGGATGCATGAGCGCTCTTGCCTGACTTGGTCCGTGCGGGACGCTCATCATCCTCGGAAGAGGAAGAGGATGACCCGGATCGCTTCGCAGAAGCCGTCGCGGCGACCGGCTTGTAGATCGTCAGTGCGCGCCCCGAACGCAGCGAGTTGCCCTTCAGATGGTTCCACTGTCGCACCTTCTCGGCCGGAACTCCGAAATCATCGGCCACCGAAAGCACGGTGTCACCTTTACGGACCGAGTATCGAACAGCCGTCTTGCTGTATCCAGTGTTATTGCTGGCCGTCGCACGCGAGGTAGCTTCGCTGCTGACTGCACTCTTCGAAGGGGACACTGGAATGATCAGCTTCATATCCTTGGCAAGATCATCATTCTGCAGATTGTTCGCCTCCGAGATGGCGCTTGCCGTCGTGTGATAACGACGCGCAATCTCCGTCAGCGTCTCGCCGCTCTGAACGCGGTGGAAGCGCCACGATACCCGCATTTCCTCGGGAATCGCCGCGACCGCTGTCTCAAACTTCTCCGCTGTTCCATGCGGCAAATGCAGGTCGAAACCCATATCCTTCGGCGTAGTCATGCGGAGAAGGCTGGGATTCAGCTCCTGCAGCACTGCCAGCGAGGAATCCGTGCACTCGGCCACCAATCGCAAGTCGATCGGGTAGTGAATACGTACGGTGTCTGAAACCAGAGGCCGGTCAAACTGCAAGTGATCCAGCCCGTACTGCCCCGGATTCTTCGCCATGATCGTCATGGCGAGAATGATCGGCACATAGTTGCGCGTCTCACCCGGAAGCACGTTCCTCTTATATAGCTCCCAGAAATCGGCATATCCCGTCCGTTGGACTGCGCGCTGAACGGTTCCCGGGCCGGAGTTGTAAGCGGCCATCGCGAGATACCAGTCACCAAACTGGTTATAAAGGTCGCGCAGCAAACGTGCCGCCGCCCTCGTCGCCTTCTCCGGATCCTGACGTTCATCGATCCACCAGTTGCGTTGTAGACCAGCGTGCATTCCGTCCCACGGCATGAACTGCCACATGCCGCGCGCACCCATTCTGGAAAGCGCAAGCGGCTGGAAACCAGATTCTGCCTGTGCCAGGAAGATCAAATCCTGCGGCACGCCTTCCTCGCGGAAGATCCTCGAAATCATGTCTCCGTAACGACCGCGACGGATCAGCGCCCGCTCAATCGTTCCGTGTCCACGGCTGGAGAAGTAATTGATGTAGCTGACCACTGGGTCGGTCAGCATTAGAGGAAGGTCGCTTCGGGTGTTAGCCAACTCGGCCTGTGCCTTGGCTTTGATCGACGGATCGACCGGGAACGTGATGTTGTTCGCCTCGTCGATTGGTGCAGGCTCGGCGCGCTGTTCTGTGAACCCGTCACCTGCCTTCAATGCCTGCAATTCCAACTCGTGCGTGGCCTGAACGATCTTGTCGAACTCGGCTTGTAGCTTCTCGTCCTGCTGTACGCCCATAGGGCCGCGCAGCAGAATGTTGAAGGCTGTGTCGAAGTTGTCCTTCGCCGCTTCCAGATGTCCCGCATTGTAGTTGGCTTGACCACGGGCATACTCGGCCTCGGCGCGGGTAATCAGATGGTCGACCGTCTCGGCTGCGGGCTGCGGAACAGTCTGCGTGCGGCCCTGCGCACTGTGCTTCGGCGCTACCGTCTGAGTTGTGGGCTGCTGCTGAAGCGTTGGGGCCTGGGCCTGCGGAGCAGGACTGGCACTGGCGGCCGGCTTTTTCTCTGGCCCGCAGGAAGAGATAAAGAAGCTGGAAAGAAGCAGAGTCGAAAGAAGAATGCGATAAGAATTCATCGTTTATTGGCAACTGTCTCGAGCCATCCAAATCGGGCCCAAAACGTGCGCTCACTCAAATCTACGAACGATTCACCGAAGGGTCAATCCTCGTAACTACTTATAGTTACTAAATCAATAATGGTTCAGCAGGTCCGGAAACCATATACTACTGTGCAATCCGAACCGAGCTGAACAGTTGACCCCGGAGCTAATGGGCGGCAAAAGCTTGCTCAAGATCCGCGATCAGGTCACTGGCCTCCTCGATTCCGACCGAGAGCCGAATCGTAGCCGGTGAGACTCCCAGCAGCTTCAACTCGCGAGGACGCAGACTGGAGTGCGAGGAGAGTACAGGGTAAGACACAGTGGACTCGACGCCGCCAAGACTGGTGGCGAGATACCACAACTTGAGCGCATCAATAAACTTCTCCGCCGCAGCGCCTCCCCCGCGAATGTCGAACGAGACGATAGCCCCGAAGTCGCGCATCTGCGCGGCGGCTAGCTGGTGTGAAGGTGAATCTGAGAGTCCGGGATAGAAAACTTGAGCTACCTGGCGGTGGCTGGCAAGGTACTCTGAAATGACCTTGGCATTTCGGCAGGCGCGTTCCATGCGGACTTCGAGAGTCTTGAGTCCTCGCAGCAGGAGGTACGCAACCCCGGGATCGGAGCACCCTCCGGAGAGAATCATAGTGTTGCGAATCGGATCTGCCCAGCGGCGCGAAGCTACAACCGCTCCAGCCGTGAGATCGCTATGGCCTCCGAGATACTTGGTAGCCGAGTGAACGACGATATCGGCTCCGAGCGCCAGCGGCTTCTGAAGTACTGGGGTGGCAAAAGTATTGTCGACCACAACGGCGACCTTGCGGCGATGTGCGGCCGCACTGAGAGCGCGGATGTCGGCACAACGCAAGGTGGGATTCGTGGGCGTTTCGAGGAATAACATGCGCGTTTTGCGCGTGAGGTACTTCTCGATTTTGGGAAGGTCGGTGAACGGCACAAAGCGGGTCTTTATTCCGCATCGGGCAAGCAGGTCCGAAAACAACTTGCTCGTGCCGCCATAGATGTCCACCATTGAGACGATCTCGTCGCCGCTCTTGCAGAGGGTGAGAGCGACGGCCAATTCGGCGGCGAGTCCGCTTGCAGTCAGAATGCAATCTTCCCCCTGCTCGAGAGCAGCAATCTTCTCTTCAGCGGCGCGCAAGGTTGGGTTTCCATAACGCGTGTAGAGAAAAACTTCAGGGTCACCGGCAGCATAGCGACGCAACTGCTCTGTATTGCGGAGCGCAAAAACTGCGGTCTGCTGGATCTCGGTGGTGATGGGAGCGTTGCGACCGTGTCGGTCTTCCCCGGCGTGAACCGAGAGTGTGGCGTCGGATGCGGGAGAGGTTTTGTTCATGTGCACTGGTGAGATCGAATCCAGTTTATGAAGTGTACAGGATTTACCTTACTGCGAGTGCAACATGGGAGAACCCGATCAGGGATCGGCTCTCCCGCAACGCTCAGGCGCTCAGAAGGTTAACCGCGCTTATCGCTTGGCTCGAACGGTTTCGAGGCATTGGCCGAAGAGATCGAGGAGGTGCTTGGCGTAGTCCTCGGCGCGGGACACAGTGCCGCCCTGGAATCCGGCGCCGGGGGTTCCGGTGCGGCCGTAGCCAGTGGTAGTGGCGATGAATTTCATCATCTCGAGGGCGATCTCTTCATCGCGGCGCAGAGGTGGAGCAGGAGGAACTGGGAGAGCAGGAATTTCGCTCACGGGAAACACTCCGAAGCTGGATTTAAAGAAACACCGCGCCCCTTATGAAAAGGCGGCGCGGTGCCGATGATAACAGATATGCAGACACGAAGAATAAAGGTGAAACGTGATACCCGCAGCTTTCATATCTGCGGCACGGCGTTAAGTCACCAGACTCCCTCCCTTTATTCTCCCGAGGAAGTCTGCCGATGAACAGCAGCTTGAGCATCAATTCGAGCCGAAACCGGAGGTTTCTTAGGCGGAAGAGCGTCCGAGGTTTCGACAGCCGCTCTTTCGGTGTCGACGTCTTCAGACTCGAATACCGGCCTCAGCAGTCCAACCTCAAGCAAAATGTCCGAAAGCGAGTCCATCGCGGTTGCGTAGCGGCGCTCGGCGCGTTGAACGGTAATGCCCAAGCGCAATGCCGCTTCAGGAATGCTGTATTCCAGCAGCACTACTCCGGCGATGATTTCCAGCAAGTGACGTTCGAGTCGATCGAAAACCCGCTCGATGTCATGAACAAAGATGACAGCATCTTCGAAGGTATGCAGTTTGTAAGAACTGACGCGGGCACGGAAGCAGAGTCCTCCGAGCACGCTCGGCAAGCGTCCAATATCGACTGCCATGCGGAAGTAGCGCTGCAGCAGCGCACGTGTGTACGGACGATAAGCAGACAGATTCTCGCGCAACGACCGAGAACCTCCGGAGATGAGTTGCAACCCGGGTTTGCTCACTACTTTCCTCATGCAGCCTCCGCGCGAAAACGGGTGAAGAACTGCAGAAAGGCTTCGGGATCTCCGACTCGAAGTGCAACCTCGACTCTTGCACATGGCTCACATTCTTTCCGATGGCTGCCAGCACGACGAAACCAGAGATTTCCGCAACGCTCGCAATACTTCAGTTCCAAACTGCGCGACTGCGAAGATGTAACAACAACTTCCATTGTTCCAACGCCCCCTAATAAAAAAGCCTGTCACCGGCACGACATGAAATCGGGCGGGAATGAACTCCACGCACGTCCCATGCTGCTGCCAATGACAGGGCTCGGTTGTTTTCCGACGACCTGTGTAATTTCAACTGATTTGCCGCGTCACTATCCGCGAAGGGATGTGCCGCCGGCAATGTTTAGTTCCTGCAAATCCTCAGGTAAGCCTGCGGTCGCTTTTGCGTGTAAAGTACCCTTCTTCATAACCCGACTTGAGTATTGTGCCGTTCTGAATGACGACGCTGAGACGGCCGGTGAAGCGAATTTCCCGGAGAAGATGTGCAACGCCCAAAGCCAGAAGCTCGGAATTTTGAACCTTACGACGAAACTCGGCGAACGTGGTCTCGTTCCCGGTACTGCTTTGCTCCATTGGTACAGCTCCTACTGGCAATTTTGTTCGATGGGTGAATCATTGCACGATATGGGGCGGAGTGGAACGAAAATCTTATCTCTAAGTTACTAAAGTATAGATATGACGGTTAAAAACATTTCTGAAAGTTATAGATTGGCGAGCCTACAATGTTGATGTCCGATATGCAGAATCGTTTGCGTGCGCTGGTTCGTGAGCGCATCGAAAAAGGTGAGTTGACAGGAACGGAACTGGCTACACGCGCTGGATTCCAGCAGGCGCACGTTTCGAATTTCTTGAACGCACGCAGAGGTTTGAGCATAGAGGCTATGGATCGAGTGATGGAAGTGCTGCGGTTGGACGCACGCGACCTTCTGCCCGAGGATCGCAAGAAAAGCCCAACATCTGACAGCAACCTGTTCGATTCCATCCCGGTTGTCGCGCCTGCAGCGCTATTGCAAAGTGATTTCAGCAAAGAGGAAATCGTCGAGGTACTTCGCTTTAAGAAGAACTTTCTGCGCAGGATTCGTCCGGAGATGGCCAGCGAGCGGCAAAGTTGGCAGCGTTTCGTAATCACAAAGGCGGACAAGGATTCGGGTGAGGCGATGCGTCCGAGACTTCTACCTGGGGCAACCCTGCTGATCGACAGGCATTACAACTCGTTACAAAGCTACAGGCGTCGCGAGCCGAATCTATACGTCGTGAAGAGCGGAGATCAATACAAAGTGCGTTATGTCGAGTTGCAAGGAACCCAGCTCACGCTGCGGCCGGAAAATCAGAAGTGCTCTCTTGGATTTGTGCAGATCAATAAGGGGCAGACATTTGCAGACTACGTGGTGGGGAGAGTCGCGCATATTTCGATTGAAACGTAGTGCCGAGGGCTATGGGTTCGCTATTCGGTGGACATCTGACGCTGGGTGGCCCAGAGTCGGTTCCGCTCCAACTCTGGGACTGATGGTGTGAGTTGCACGCCTGAAGATTCGTTGCGATCGAAGCAGACCCAGAGTTGGAAAAACGCCAACTCTGGGCCACCAACACATCTTGCAAAAACTTCTACTTGGTTGTGCCTCCAGCGTGTGGCTCCTTCTTGCTTGCCGAGGCCCACGGGTCTTCGCTCATGCCGAGGTTCTTTACGAGGAAGCTCCATTCATCTGTGACTTCATCAATGGCTTTCGAAATGGGCTTGCCTGCGCCGTGTCCTGCCTTGGTTTCGATGCGGATGAGCACAGGTGAATCGGCCGACTGATCAGCCTGCAAGGTTGCCGCGAACTTGAAGCTGTGCGCCGGGACTACGCGGTCGTCGTGATCGGCGGTGACGATGAACGTGGGTGGATACTTCGTTCCGGGCTTGAGGTTGTGCAAAGGCGAGTATTTATAGATCGCCTTGAACTCCTCAGGATTGTCGGATGATCCGTAGTCGCTGGTCCACGCCCAGCCGATGGTAAATTTGTGGAAGCGCAGCATGTCCATCACGCCGACACCGGGAAGCGTGGCACCAAACAGGTCGGGGCGCTCAGCAAGAACGGCTCCGACGAGGAGACCGCCGTTGCTGCGTCCGCTGATGGCCAGCTTCTTAGGCTGCGTGTACTTGTTGGCGATGAGCCATTCAGCGGCCGAGATGAAGTCATCGAAGACATTCTGCTTTTGCAGCTTGGTTCCTGCGAGATGCCAGGGCTCGCCGTACTCGCCGCCCCCGCGGAGATTGGCTACGGCGTAAACGCCGCCCATCTCCATCCAAACGAGATTGGAAACGCTGAAGGCTGGCGTCAGCGAAATGTCGAACCCGCCGTATCCATAGAGCAGCGTGGGATTGTTGCCGTCGAGTTCAATTCCCTTCTTCGACGTGATGAACATGGGAACGCGCGTGCCATCTTTGCTGTTGTAGAAGACCTGTCGCGTTTCGTAATCATCAGGATTGAACTTAACGACTGGGCGGCGGAAAACCGTGCTGGTGCCCGTTGTCATGTCGTAGCGATAAACGGTGCTCGGCGTGGAGTAGCTGGTGTAGGAGTAGAACGTCTCACGGTCGGTGCGCTTACCGTTGAATCCGCCGACAGTGCCTAGGCCCGGAGTCGCAATGGTGCGCAGAAGCTTTCCATCCAAGCTGAAGACGCGAACCTCGCTATGCGCGTCCTTCAGATAGCTGGCGACGAACTTGTTGTCAAGCGTAGCTGCGCCCTGGAGAGTTTCCTTCGTTTCGGGGATGATGGTCTTCCACTGATCGGGCGCGGGATTGCGTGTGTCGATGGCAATGACGCGGCTCAGAGGAGCGTTGAGGTTCGTCACAAACCAGAAGACGGGGCCATCGTTGTCGATGAAGTTGTAAACCGCATCTTTCTTATCGAGCAAAGCAATGACGGGACTATCGGCGGCGGCGAGGTCCTTGTAGTAGACGCGATTCTTCGGGTCGGTTCCTTCGCTGATGTGGATGATTAGGTAGCGTCCATCATCAGTGACCGTGCCGCTGAAGCCCCATTCCTTCTGGTCGTCGCGCTTGTAGATAAGCGTGTCCTGCGACTGCGGCGTGCCAAGCTTGTGATAGTAGAGCTTCTGATAGTAGTTGGCGTCGCGCAGCATGGATTGCTCTTTGGGCTCATCGTAGCGGCTGTAGAAGAATCCCTTGCCATCCTTGGTGAATGAAGCCGGAGAGAACTTGGACCACTTGATGACGTCTGGAAGGTCTTTGCCGCTCGCGACATCGCGCACGTGCCACTCCATCCAGTCCGAACCGGAGCTAGAAAGGCTGTAGGCGAGCAACGATCCGTCGTCACTGAGCGCGGTGCCGCTGACGGCTACGGTGCCATCGGAAGACAGTGTATTGGGATCGAGCAGCAAGCGAGGCTCGGCGTCGAGCGAAGGCAGCCAGTAGTACACGCTCTGGTTTTGCAGTCCCGTGTTGTGCGAGTAGAAGTAGCGCGAACCGCGTTTCTCGGGAACGGAGTAGCGCTCGTAGTTCATAAGCTCCTTCATGCGAGAGCGGATCTTTTCACGCGCGGGAATCTGTTCGAGATAGCCGAAGGTGAGCTTGTTTTCGGCTTCGACCCAGGCGCGCGTGGGCGCCGAATCAGGGTCTTCGAGCGGACGATAGGGATCGGCGACCTTAGTGCCATGATAATCGTCAACCTGATTGCTGGTGGGAGCCTTGGGGTATTCGAACTTCTTCACTCCTTCATTTTGCTGTGCGAACGCTAGTGGCGTACAGAGCAGAGCTGCAAGGATGAGGAATTTGTGTGTCATCGGGACCTCGAATTCATAAGTGCATGCAAGGGTAAATGCGAGGAGGAAGCAGAGGCAAGGTTCAGAGCTGGTGGGTGAAAGCAGAGCAAGAGCAGCGTCACTACCCCACCCTAAAATCAAAAAACCGAGTTTAGGATGGGGCACCCTCGAGTTTCTCCTTACTGGCGCACTAATACCTGAGTGCGGGGGAAGGCGAAGGAAGCACCGGCATCGTCGATCACGTTCACCTGGCATGTGTACCAGCCAGGGGTGAGCGTCTTCATGGGAACTTCGAACTGGAAGGCGGCTGCTTTGCGATCGGCGACATTCAAGTGTTCGGCTGCGACAAGCGGGGTTTCGTAAACCTTCACCTTGCCGCGGAAGAACTGGATGTTCGTCATCACGTGGATCGAATCCTTCTTCTCCGGCAACTTGGCGGGGTCATAGACCTCGTAGTAGAGCGTCATGGACTGGTCGGGTGTGAAGACGTGAGCGATGTTGGGGACGATCTCCTGTCCGTCGCCGACCAGAGGATTGTCCTGCGATTTCTTCCCCGCAGGAATCTTCTGGCTGGAAAGCATGACTGAACTGACCTTCATCTTCTCTTTGCGAAGATCTGGGATGACAAGATCGCTTTCGAAGGTTCCGATGCGGCCATTCTGATTTTCACGCACGACAAACTTAAGGTGATATTTGCCGGGCGGAAGCAGGAACCGAGTGGTGTACTGCACGTTCTTGCGCTTTGCGGGCACAGTCGTTTGAGCTGCAGGCTGCGGGTTCGCGTTGTCGGTCGGTTGCTGCTGGCCAGCGGCGGTGACGCTTTGCGTCTGTTCGACGGAGAGCTTTATGGTGTCGCGAATGTTGCCGATGGGGAACTTTGTTTCCTTGTCGCGCACCATGCCGAGGATGTCGAGCGAGGCTTTGTCTTTGTCGCGCTGTACGGCGATAGCTGAACCGGGGACGATGATCGAGACAGGAACGTAGAACTTGCCATCCGCATTGCGGAAATATCCGGTGGCGAGATA
This sequence comes from Koromonas humicola, assembly GCF_059726255.1. Taxonomy (NCBI): domain Bacteria; kingdom Pseudomonadati; phylum Acidobacteriota; class Terriglobia; order Terriglobales; family Koromonadaceae; genus Koromonas; species Koromonas humicola. The sequence continues at coordinate 267,669 of NZ_AP040873.1, read as the reverse complement.
GACGGGCAGATCGGTGTTAGGAAGATCGGACATCATCTCTTCCTGCAACTGCTCTTCGCGATCTTCCTTGGTGAAGTGTTGGAAATCCCGAGGGCCGTAGTAGCCGAGGCGGTATTCCAGCTTCAGATCCTTGCGGTTGAGCTTGACCTGAATGCGGCGGAAACGTCCGTCCTTATTGGCATTCGAGCTGCGATAGCCCAGCACGTAATAGGTTTCGCTGTCGGCCTGAACCTTGGCGTAAGCCTTACTGAAATCGTTGGAGTCGAGGAAGGCTTTGCCGCCAGTGTCATTGGCGATGGTGACAAGCGTTTCCTGGCTCGCGAAGTTGGAGTCGAGATCGTTTTGCACGGCAGCGCCGCTATAGGCAGAGGCTCCGCGCAGGCTAGCAGAGCCTGCACCTCCGCCGGGAGGCATTGCTTCAAGGCCTCGAGAATCAACAGAGTAGATCGAGACGTTGGAACGCACAGCGGCGTTGACCGCAGCACGAAGCTGAGCCTGGTTCTCAACGCCAGTCTTCGTCATGCCACTGCTGAAGTAGAGAATTGACTTCTTCTGATCGATACCCGCGAGATTCTTGGCAATCGTGGAAAGCGCCTGCAATCGCAGATCGGTGTTGAAAGTGTTGTAGTCGGTATCGTCGGCAACGAATGAACCAGCGTCGTCGGCTGTGCCTTCGCTGGTGCCCGTGGTGCCGGATTCCTGTCCGGATCCCTCGTTTCCGGCAATGCGGTCGAGAGCGGAGGCAAGACGCTTCTTGTCGGCGGTGAAGTCCTGCGCAATCTTGAGCGAGGTATCAAAGGTGACGATCGAAACAAGATCGGCTGGCGTCATCTGCTTGGCGACGAAGTTCTTCGCACTTTCAATGGCGCGATCACTGTCGTCGCTTTGCAACGAACTGAGGTCTAAGAAGAGGACGATGAGGCGACGATCCTTGAGGGCCTCGTGGGTAGGAGCTTTCTTGCTTGTGAGCAGGTCGGCGGATGTGGCTACGGATTCCGCCTGCGCCGGGCCAGACTGTGGAGCTGCGGGGGCGAAGTTGCCAACGTCCTCAAGGTCAAAGCTCTGGATGCGCTGCGCTTTTCCGTCTTCGAGCACGGTGAAGTCGCTCTGCTGAAGGCCACGGACGAGGTCGCCTTTCTTGTCGCGCACTGTGACGGAGACAAGCACCAGATCGCTGGTAACACGGAATGTGAAACCACTGTCACCAGAATGAGTGTCCTGCGCGAGAGCGGCCGGTGGAATGAGCATGGAACAGCAGACAAGCAGGGCGAGAGTCCTGCGCATGATTTCGTATCCGCACTTATTCATCGACATAAGCAAATCTTTCGCAACGCTTAGAACCTGTACTGCAAGGACAAGGTCATTTTTCGCATAGACGCCACGGAGATCACCTGGCCAAAGGTGGCAGAGTTCACGGTGGTGTCGATGCTTGAATAATTGGGGTGGTTCAGCACGTTGGACGCTTCGGCGCGCGCTTCCAGTCCGGTAGTTTCGTGAATGGGGAAATTCTTCGACAGCGCGAGATTCATCACGAAGCTTCCAGGGCCGATGATCGTGTTGCGTCCCGCATTGCCGTAGCTGCCAGAGGCAGGTTCGGAGAAGGCTGCGGTGTTGAACCAGCGTCCGAGGCTGCGGTTGCCAACCTGAATAGACTCGCCGTTGTAGTCAGCGCGCAGTGTGCCGTTGGTGCCGCGAGCTACGTCAGAAATGTTGCTGAGGACGCGTGCTGTGAACGGCGTCCCGGAAGCCAGTGTGAAGCTGCTCTGAAGCATCCAGTCACCAAAAGCCTTTTGCGCGAGTCCAGGCTTGGTAAGCCAGCGGCGGCCTTCGCCAAAGGGCAATTCGTACATCCAGTCGCCGGTGAACTTGTGTCGCTGGTCGAAGCTGGAGAGTCCACGCTCGGCACGGAGGTCCATATCGTTCTGCGCAACAACCTGAGTGCCTCCTCCGATGGAAGATGCGTTGTCGATCGACTTGGAGTAGGTGTAGGTGCCTCCGACAGAAACGCCGTGGCTCATGCGTTTGCGAACGCGAAGCGAACCCGCGTGCAGTATGGATGAACCCTGAGAGGTTTCCCAATTGAACGGCTCAACATCGGCGATCTTGAGTCCCGAGGCGGAGCGATTAGGGGCGCGCAGCATGTCGAGTGCTGTTCCTTTGCTGCCGGTATAGCCAATGTTAATGAGTAGCGTTGGCGTGAGCTCGTGCTGGACGTTGAGATTCCACATCTGCACGTAGGCAATGCGGTAGTTGGGATCGATGCCGAAGCTGTTGGTTATCACCGAAGAGTTGGCGTTGGGATCGGTAAAGCCGTTGATCAACGTGAGTGTCGTGTTCGGTGCGGTAGCGGGAGCAGTGTTCGTCTGCGTGACAGCGTAAGGCGGCTGCGACGCGAGGTTTTGCACGATAGAGGCGTACTGCCCAAGGTTGTAGTTAATGCTGTATCCGGCACGCACCACGGTCTTGTTGCCGAAGGGCTTCCAAGCTATTCCGAGGCGCGGCGCGAAATTGTTATGGTCGGGGCGAATCAGAGAATGACCAAAGCTGCTGCCAGGAGATACGAGGGTAACGCCCTGAAATGCGCCGCTGGCGTCATAGTTGGCAAGCAGGTTGGTGATGCGGTTGTGGGCCTCGTCAAAGGGCGAGATGAATTCGTAGCGAAGTCCGTAATTGATGGTCAGATTGCTGCGCACACGCCAATCGTCTTGCGCGAAGAAGTCGTAACTGTGAGCGAGGTATTCGTCACGGACGCTGGAGTAGGCCAGCGAAGTCTGCTGCGCATAGCCGAGCAGGAAATCTGCGAAGTCGTATCCCGTTCCAGAAGCTGCGACACCATTCACGTAGTTTGCGGTGGACGAACCAGTGAAGGTGAATGTTCCGCGCGGATTGGAGCTGGCGTAGGCGAGGTTGTCGATCCAGCGATAGTCAGCTCCGAAATGGAAGTGATGCTTGCCGCGCACCCATCCGAAGTTCTCACTCAGGCTGAACGTTTGAGAGTCGCGCAGAGATGGAGTGACGTCGGTAAGCCCGGTAAAGTCAGCAAAGGACAGATTGGGCACTCCCCAGTTGATTGCATTGTCCGGACCAGAAGACACTCCGTTGATTCCAGCAAGTGAGACGACATCGGTTACTCCGGCATAGAAATTTCCAGTGTGTGCACGGCTGCGGTTCCAAGTGAAGCGAAGCTGATTGCTGAGCTTGCCTTTGCTAAGCGCCCAACCGACGTTGGCGTTGAAGCCGTTGCTGTGAGTATTGCCTCCGACAGACGGAAACGGCTCAAGCGTTTGCGACTCGTTGCGCTGATAGTTAAAGCCAAAGCTGAGGTTATTGCGCGGGCGACGGCTTCGCGTGCCGCCACCGAAATCATGCGCTCCGGGAGGCGGAGGAGGCATGGGACCGCTCTGAGCATTGGCTCCGAAGTTGTGGGTGAGACGGATGCCTAGCATATCGGAGTTGGAATCAGCAGCGGAGGAATACCGGAAGTTTTGCGTCGAACCGTTAGTGACGTTAGGAAGCGGAATGTATGCGAGCAGCGTCTTTACGGCCTGGTAGTTCGGGCTGCTCTGAATGAGTGCGGCTGGCAGGGCCTGTCCGTTGTTGCCAAGCAACTGGCCGGGATGCGTCGGATCGTAAATCCTGACGGAGCAACTCGCCGTGCTGGAGCAGAAGTTTGCGTCGTAGGTACCGGGCGCATCGGTGGCTGTAAGCTGGCCGCGCTCGGCAAGCGTGGGTACGTGCGAGAACACGTCGTAAGGAGTGGTGCTGCGCGTGCCGGAATAGTTCACGAACATGAATGTCTTGCCGCCATCGTCATAAACGTGCGGAATCTTGAACGGACCGCCAAGCATTCCGCCAAAGCGGTTCGCACCATATGCAGGCTTGGCCGAAGGCTCTCCACTGAGAGAGTAGGGAGAGGCATCGAGCGCACCATTGCTGGCGCGGTAAAAGATTTGTCCGTGGGGGCGGGTCAAAGAGCCCATGCGCATGCGTCCGCCGCCGGGGCCACCAGGTCCTCCGGGAGGCGGGCCACCGCCCATCATGAAGACGCCATCGCCTCCGCCGGGACCGCCTTGGCCTCCGCCAAGTTGTCCACGAGCCCGCATTTCTTCGATGCGATCGCGGAGATCATCCATATTCTGCAGGCCGAAGTCCTGAGCGTTGCCGCCTCGTCCGGTGACAGAGACAGACTGATTTGTGGCGTCGGCACTTGTGGCGAAACCATTTACACCGTTTGAGCTGCCGTTGGTACCGTTAGATTCTGTATCGCCGGATGATTGCGCCAGAGCAGCATCATCGGCACTGAGCGTGAGGCGCTGGGCGCTGCGGGTGCCGTTCATCGTGGCTCCGGCGACACGCTGGCGCAGTTGAGGTTGATCTGTGGCCGATGCAGATTCGGTGTCGGTCGTTTTTGGCGCGCGAGACTCGAGAACCAGATCGAAGTCATGTGTGGCATCGGGAGCAGTCGGCGTGAGGACGATTTCGGCTGACTGCGCGGCGAAGGCTGGGAATTCAGCACGCAAGACCCAGCGTCCGCGAGAGGGCAGATCGAGACGGAACGAGCCATCTACGTCGGTGGAAGTGATGATCTTGCGCCCGGTAAGCGAGTGAGCCGCAATGATGCTGACTCCAGGAAGTTTGGACGCGCCGGAGCGGATCACGCCACGAATTGAGAATGCCTGCGCGCTTAAGGGTGTCATGTTTGCTCCCTGTGCGGCCGATGTGTTTTCCGAGGGCGTGGCGGAAGATGAGGATGCTGTGGGCGCGGCGGACGCAGGGGAAGTTTCTTGCGCCAGGGCCGACGTGAGGCCAATGCAAATCCCAAGGATCAATCCAAGGTCCAGTGCTACCCGCTTACTAGCTCCAGTGGTCGATAACATGATCGATTCCCTGCCCCTAATTCTTTTTGCCATTGGATTCAGGTGCGGGTTGTGCGCCGGGGGCCGAGGAACCATCGGACGCGGGCGGAGGAGCATCGGGACGCGGACCACGCGGGCGCCCTGCATTGAGTTCCTTGGGAACGAAGATGCCATTCTTGACGGAGCCCATGCCGCGAACGAAGTCTCCGACCTTGATGTCGGCCAGCGTGACGCTTTCGTGGCGCTGATTGCGAAACGAGGTGTCGTCATCCACTTCGATGACCTGCTCGGTGCTGTCGGGCTTGCGAATGGTGAGGCGGGTGCCATCTACCTTGACGAGTTCTCCGAGGATGTAAGTCTTGCCATTGTCAGCCGGATTCATTTGCATGCCGGGGCCACCAGGACCACCGAATCCACTGCTGCGCTGGCCTAGCATTTCGGCTGTCCACACGCCATCCTTGTCCTGCTGTCCGGCGACGAAGACGCGATCACCGACTTTGAAGTCGGAGAGCTTACCTTCGGCGCGATCCTTCATGAAACGAGTGGAGGACGTGAGCTTTACCTTCGCGGTTTCGCCACGAAAAGTGTGCAGGGTGATGGTCGAGCCTTCGATGGCCGTTATTTCGCCGCCAACGCCGTTGAAGGGGCGTGCACCATGGCCGGAACCGATGCCGGGAGGGGGACCTTGAGGCGCATCCTGTGCGATCGCCGTGGTGGAAAAAACTGCTGCCACTGCTGCTACTGCCACAAAGCCGAGAATCGTGCGTTGCATTCTACTTTCCCTCGTAGCTGAACTTTCTTGAAAGACTTACACCAAGATAGACGCGGAGCAGAGTGGCACGTTGACAACGGCGGGGGCAGTCGGGGCGAAATTAACATTTCTTTGCAAATGCAAGGTTCCGAATCTCGAATCGAGAGTTGTGGATTGCTGATGAGGTTTCAAGAGTTTCCAGAGATCATCCTCACAGTCGTCTTTGCCGCGTCTTAGAGTGTGATGGATAGGAAATGCCGACTTACAAAACTCTTACAATGCCTACTCAGCCCGCCTGCTATCTATACAAGTAATGTGGCGTGGCTTTCTGTTGCTCCGGTCTGCCGATTCCGCGGCGCGCAACGAAGCTCACGAAAAGGATGGCTTGGGTGAGATCAGAAGAAAACAACGAGATTAATTGGCTTACGGCAATTGTGATGTTCATTTATCACGCACTCGCCTTGGTGGCGCTTTTCAATTTCACATGGAAAGGCGTGGCCGTGGCGGCGGTACTGTGGTGGATATCAGGATCGCTGGGAATTGGAGTTGGCTATCATCGTTTGCTTACGCATCGCGGATTCCGCTGCCCGAAGTGGCTGGAATACTCGCTGGCTGTATGCGGAACGCTGGCGCTGGAGGGCGGGCCAATCTTCTGGGTGGGAATTCACCGCATTCACCATCAGTTGACGGATAAGGAAGGCGATCCGCACTCGCCGCGCGATGGCAAGTGGTGGTCGCACATGGGCTGGATCCTGATGGGAAAGGCGCTGCACCAGGAGACGGAAGAGCTTGGCCCCTATGTGCCGGATCTGCGTAGAGATAAGTTCTACCTGTGGCTGAGCAAGTATCACTGGGTCACGCAGGTTGTGGTGGGCGTTGCCGTGCTGCTGCTGTTCGGATGGCAGGTGACACTGTGGGGCGTTTTCCTGCGCACGGTGTTGGGTCTGCATGCGACGTGGCTGGTGAATTCGGCTACTCACATTTGGGGATCCCGGCGCTGGGCTACGGGCGACGACTCGACCAACAATTTCCTGATCGCACTGCTGACTTTCGGCGAAGGCTGGCACAACAATCATCACGCCCATCCGAGTTCGGCTCGACATGGGCTGCGCTGGTGGGAAGTTGATACGAACTGGTACGTGATTTCGGCGTTCAAGGCCCTCGGCTTGGCACGCGACATCAAGTTACCTCGGACAGATGGCCGAGTGAAAGAGATTCAGCGAGGGCCAGTGCTGGTGAACCGAGGACAGGCTGATAGAAATCAGGCTGTCGCAGGCGATTAGAGCGATACATAGAAGGTTTGAGAGCCCTGGCCCGAAGTGGCCGGGGCTTTTTGCGTTTCGATGAAAGGTTTCGATGAAAGATAGATACAAGCATTTTGCAGTCCCAGGTTAGCGCCCAACAATGGGGCGCGAACCTGGGGCACCCGGCGATAGCGGCACCTACCGCACGGCAGTCCTGGTGCCGTTGAGTCACGCGTAGGATCTATTGCTGATGCCTCTTTACTCGCGTTGGCGACCTCGCCTAGTATCTAGCTGAAATATGCCGATCTCATCTCGCAACAAGGCTATTGCGGTCTTCATCGTGCTGGGCGCGTGCTCGGTCGCGTTCGCATTGGCCTTGAACATCACGTGGATGATCCGCTGGCAAGAAGTCGGCATGATTGTGCTGGGCGTCTTGTTCTTCGGGTTCATCATTACGGGAATCACTCTGAACACAATCTTCCTCGTACGCGAGGTGCGGCGGAGCGAGCAGCATGACAGCTTCATCAATTCCGTGACGCACGAACTGAAGACTCCGATTGCCTCGATCCGCTTGTATCTGGAAACCCTGCAATCGCGAGACCTGAACGAAGCTCAGCGAAAGCAGTTTTACGGCGTGATGCTGGAAGATACCGACAGACTGATCAACACGGTGGAACAGGTGCTGCGAGCCGGGCATCTGGCGCAAAAGAACAAGGTCAATTTCCAGCGTGTCGATCTGACAGACATCGTTCGCGAATGTGCCGCGCTGGCCAAGGTGCGGCATCACCTTGCCGATGACACCCTGCGCTTTGTGAACTACACAACCGAACCGCCGATTGTGCAAGGCGATCCGGAGGAACTGCGATCGGTGGTCGATAACCTGTTGGAGAATGCCGTGAAGTATTCGCCGAACAAAATCGCGATCACGGTGGACATTATCGATGAAGGCACCGATCTACTTGTGCGCGTTACCGACAAGGGACAAGGCATTCCTCAAGGCGAGTTGAAACGAATTTTCCGCCGGTTCTATCGTGTCAACGGACGTTTCCGGCAGCGCGTGAAAGGAACGGGATTGGGACTGTACATCGTTGGAGGAATTGCGCGTCGTCATGGCGGGCGAGCTTATGCCACAAGTGAAGGTGAAGGTCGCGGCGCTACAGTAACGGTGCGACTGCCCAGGGATAAATCTTAGATTTTTCTGCAGATGTTTACTGCTATCCGTTGAGCGCGTTCCGCGATACCATTACGTATCGCCCTGCTCCCGCCGGGCTCAGGATGCGCATTCATGAAAGAGTTTTACATTCGCGACGCAGCACAGCAGGAAAACAACGTAATCGTCACCAGCTTCGTCGTCAGCAATAAGCAGATCAAAGCAAAAAAAAGCGGTGAACCGTATCTGGACCTGACGCTGACGGATCGAACGGGATCGCTGCAGGCGAAGATGTGGGACAACGTCGAAGAGTGCGCCCACACATTTGAGCAGGACGACGTCGTAAAGATCAAAGGACTCATCAACAAGTACAACCAGCGCTGGCAGCTCACGATTCACAAGATCCGCAAAGTAAGCGAGCAGGAGATTGAGTTCTCCGACTATCTGCCGAAAACATCGAAGGATATCGATGAATTGTGGAAGGAGCTGGCGGAGTTCGCGGCGACGATCCAGGAGCCTTGCCTGCGAAAGCTGGTCGAACTATTCATGGCCGATCCGGTGATCGCACGCGCTTATCGCAACGCTCCCGCGGCGAAGACGATGCATCATGCGTTTATCGGAGGGTTGCTGGAGCATGTGGTTTCGCTGATGCGGAGTTGCGATCTGATTGCGCGCAACTATGTGTTCATCAATCGCGACCTGCTGATCACGGGCGCGTTCCTGCACGACATTGGAAAGACGCACGAGTTGAGCTACTCGCGCTCATTTGGATACACCAACGAAGGTCAGTTACTGGGGCACATGATCATCGAGTTAGAAATGCTCCACGCCAAACTGGCGCAAATTCCGAATTTCCCGCCACAGCTAAAGATTCTTGTCGAACACCTGATCATCAGCCATCACGGACAGTACGAGTTCGGCTCACCCAAGCTGCCGATGTTCCCCGAAGCGCTGATGCTGCACTACATGGACGATCTGGATTCGAAGATGGAAGCGATGCGCGCACAATTCGAGCGCGATGCCGATCTGGAATCTCCATGGACCGCCTACAACTCCTCACTGGCACGTCCGCTGCTGAATACGCAGAAGTTTTTGAAGGCAGTGGAGCAAGAGGAAAAAGCGGCGGCCGCTCCGGCCGAATAAGCACCATGCAGGTTGCTATCCCAGGTTAGCCGCGCAGAAAGCGCGCCGAACCTGGGGCACCCAGCCACCTAGTTTCGCCAAGCAGCGCGTGATTCCTTGACTTACTTGTCGGGCTGAGGAAGAATTCCGGCCATGCATGGAAAACGCCTCTTCTGTGCGCCTAGTTTGGGTGCAGTCTGCCTGGTGTCCTTGTGTTGTTTATTCGCTTCGGCGCAGACCTCTCCCGCCGCCCAAGAACACGAATCAGGGATAGTTTTCCATGTTGATTCCCGCGAAGCGGTCATCGACGTGGTTGCCCGGGATCGCCACAATGCGCCAATTCCGGATTTGGCTGCCGAAGAATTCCGAGTGTTCGAACAGCCCAAACACGGAGCCAAAACTCCTCTACACATTCTTTGGCTTCGCGTTGTCGAGTCGGAGCGCGGGAATCAACAAGATGATTCAGCCAAGGGATTTCACGTCACTTCGGGCGCAGTCTGCGCACTGAATGCTGCGGTTCATTACCAGATCGCAATCCGCCCATCGTCGGAACCGGGCTTTCACACAGTCCTGGTGGAAACTTCAAGACCGCACGTTCGTCTCTCTTTCCGCCGCCAATACTATGTCGGCCTTCCGGCGAACGCCACTCCGAAAGACTTGAAGAAACTCGTCACTCCAGAGGCATTGCACGAAGCAGCTTGCTATCACTCCCTCACGCCCGGCACGCTTGCAATTACTGCTAAAGTGTTCGACGCGCCCGGTGGAACTGCGACGCGCTACGCGGTCGTGATCAAACCGGAATCACTGAGCAAGATCGGAGTCATTGGTACCGTCCCGCGGGTTCAGTTCGACTTCGGTATGTGCGTCTTTGACGAGACGGGCGACGTGGCCCACTATCTGCACTCGACCGTCGATCACGAACTGAACGACGCCGATCGTGCGCGGTTGTGGGAGCATGGGTTTGTCAGTTTTGTTGAAGTTCCAGGCAAGCAAGCGCCCGCAATGGCGCGTATAGCTGTACTGGATCGAACGACCGGCAATCTTGGGGTTGTCGATGTTTCCCGGTCTCTTCCGATTGCCGCCCAAAAGAAACAGGCCGAAAGGAAGAGGGCGCTCATGGGCAGTATTCGCGCCTTTGGCTCAGTTACTCCTAGCGCAAGCGCCTTCTGCGGAGATGTTTACGAGATTCCCTCGGGTATGATTTCTGTGGATTATCTTCGGAAGATTGATCCAGTTGCGTCGCTATACACCAACACTCTCAACATCCCCGGCCAGAACATCACGCAGATGGGCGGCATTCCCGGCGTAACCCACCGCAGCGTATGGTTCGCGATCGACTACTACGGCAAATTCTATGTGACCAAGCCCGGCAAGTACGAATTCAAACTCGTATCGGACGATGGCGCACGTCTTGAAATTGACGACCGGAATCTCATCGATCTCGACGGGGTTCACGAAGCGTTGGTTCAAAGTGCGACGATCACGCTTTCCGAAGGATGGCATTCAATCCATTTGCCGTACTTTCAGGGGCCGCCCACTACTCTAGCTCTCATCGTTGCAATTCAGCCACCGGGTGAGGCGATGCGCCCGTTAAACCTCAACGAGTTTGCACCTCCAGCGACGAAGGCAGTGAGTAGCCAGGTGCCCACTGATAGGTGACCCGAAGCAGAGAAGGAGGAACACAAGACAGTAGGAATCCTTCGCTGCGCTCAGGATGACACCACAAAATCAGAAGACGCGGAGCTCCACGAGACACCACAATGACGAAAGCCCGGAGGTGATCCGGGCTTTCGTGTTGCTACAGGCTTGCAACTACTGGTTTACGGGGATCTTGATGATCTTCTTTTGGATCGCGTAGGTGACCAGTTGGGCCTTGTTGTGGATGTCGAGTTTGCGCATGAGGTTGAACTTGTGCGCTTCCACGGTCTTCACGCTGAGGCCGAGCAGGACGGCAATTTCCTTAACCGAATTGCCTTCGGCGAGCAGCTTCAGGATTTCGCGCTCACGCGGGGTGAGGGTCGAAATGCGAGGCCGCATCTTGGTGTCGCGCACGCGGGCGCGGAAGTCTTCGACAAGTTTGCCGAGCACTTGCGAGCTTAGATACTTTCCGCCCTTGTAGACATCGCGCACGGCGGTAACGAGCTGCTGTGCGGGGGTGTCCTTGAGCACGTAGCCAGAGGCGCCTACTTCGAGGCACTGCACAAGGTAGTCTTCGTCCTCGTACATGGTGAGGAAAAGGACCTTGGTCTCGGGGCGATTCTTGCGAATGTGGCGCGCTGCTTCGAACGAAGACAGGCCGGGCATTCCGATGTCCATAAGGACGATGTCGGGACGCATTTCGCGGGCTTTTTCAACGGCATCGCCTGCGTCGGGGCTCTCGCCCACAACTTCACAATCGCTTTCGCTCTCGAGCAGGCGGCGAACGCCTTGCCGGAACAATGTATGGTCGTCCACTAGCAAACACTTAATTTTCGGCATTGGCCTCACCCCTCAACACTTGCACAGTTATATTGATGTTCATTTCTCGCTTGCTACCTGATTAATTTCGCGTGCCGGTCAGCGCGCGACCTTCTTTTGCATTGCTTTCCATGGATTCCTGTATGCGCGACGGCACCGGCACGGTCACTGCGATTTTGGTTCCCTCGCCTTTACGCGAAGTCACTTTCATCTGCCCACCAAGGGTGCTGATGCGTTCCTGCATGCCAGCCATTCCGAAGGACGGCCGAAGAGGATTGGATACGGCGCGAATCCCTACGCCGTCGTCCTCGATTACGAGTTTGATGGCTTCGCCACTGCGATCCATCTGAATGTTCACGTTCTGCGCTTGCGCGTGTTTTGCGACATTGTGCAAGCACTCCTGCACGACGCGGTAGATTGCAGTTTCGATCACGGGATCAAGGCGCCCCACGTCATCGCTGATGGCAACGCGAGCCTTCACGCCTGCGGTCTTCGCCAGGTCCTTGGCCTCTTTGCGAATCGCCGAGATCAAGCCGAGTTCCTGCAAGACTAGTGGTGACAGGCGGCCGATGATGCGGCGAATTCCCTCGATGGTGCGATCAACAACGCCGAGCAGTTCGCCGATCTTGGCTTTTCCCTCACGGGTTTTCACGCTGCCGTCGAGCATGCCGAGGTAAAGACGGATCACCATGAGCGCCTGTCCGGTTTCGTCATGCAGTTCGCGACTGATGCGCTTGCGCTCTTCTTCCTGCGCCTTAAGCAGGTGGCCGCTCAACTCCACAATGCGCATTTCACGCTCGCGCAGCGCGTCGGTCATGCGGGCGCGATCGATAGCAAGCGCGGAACGGTCGGCAACAGCGCGGAACAAGTCCAGCTCGGTCGGCAACCACTGGTAGGACTTCTCGAAGCCGATGATGATGACTCCGATGGTGCGCTCGTTGATCTTGAGCGGCATGCCCCAGAGCGATTCCGCCTTGTTGCGCAACTCGGGATTGAGAAGGCCGCTGGACCGAGCCAGATCCGGCAGGAACTCAGGCTCTCCGGTTTCGTAGATGTGTCCGGTAAAACCCTGTCCAGCATCGATCGATATTTCGTCACCGAAACTTGGAGGCAAGCCTGTGGCACTGCAAACGCGAAGCTTGTTGGTTTCAGAATCCGCAAGCAGAACAGCGCCGATGTTGGCTCCGAATATGCCAGTGGTGATGCCCAGAACGCGTTCGAGCAGCGTGTTCAGATTTCCAGCTGACAGTTCGGCATCGAGAACCTTGAGCAGCGCGTCACTTGCGCTCTGCTGCACATCGAAATAGGCACCGGAAACGGCTACGAAGCTGGCTGAAACCAGGGTTTCCAGAGCTGCCGTGACGGGATAACGCCGGTCCCCGAAGGCCTGAGCGATAAAGGGTTCGGCTACCTGAAGATAGATTTCCAGAGCGCGTGCGACGGCACGGGTATCGACCCTCAGTTTCGCCAGACGCTGCCCGTAGTGGTACAGATTGTCAGTGAACTGATTGAAGTCCGAATGGCTGAACAGCATGAAGCCGACACCCAGGTTCAGACGTTCCAAAGCCACCATGGCACGGCCTTCGAACTGAAACTCCTCGAACATTCGCTGCCGCCAATTGGCCGTCATTTCGCCGAAATGAGGCTGCAGAGCGTTTGTCGCTTCAAGGATCAACTCTCTGGCGGGCTCTTGGATGGGTAATACAGTCGACACCATGACTCCTATTTAGATGCAGAGAAGAACAGCAGCTTTGTATGTAGCAATCAGTAACTAACGGCCTACCGGTGAGCGGCTGCGCCAGGTAAGTTGAAGAAGTTATGACCGGGAAACACTAAGTAATTCGCTGGTTCCACCCCGTGATTGACTCAATGATCACTAACTTAGGTGAAACTGTCTATAAAGTCGTTACCTTAACACCTTATAGGTGTACCACTCGCTAAGTGGGAAAGACCTGATATGGATGGGAGCATCAGGGCAAAAGCTTCCTTTACAATCCTGTAATGCTTCGATTTTTTACCGCTGGTGAGTCGCATGGCGAGGCATTGATCGCCAACATCTCGGGATTGCCTGCAGGCATGTCTGTGACTGAGGCCTACATTGACCGCGAACTCTGGCGGAGGCAGCAGGGATTTGGACGCGGCGGTCGAATGAAGATTGAGCGCGATCATGCTCGCATCCTTAGCGGAGTGCGGCACGGACATACGATCGGCTCGCCCATAGCGATGCTGATTGAGAACCGCGACTGGCAGAACTGGACGGATTCGCTGCCGGTGGGAGAGGGCGACCCGGCAAAGCATAAGGCGGTGAAATCTCCGAGACCGGGGCATGCGGATCTGGCCGGAGCACTGAAATACAATCTGCCAGAGGCCCGGTACATTCTGGAACGCGCCAGCGCGAGGGAAACAACCGCACGAGTAGCTGCTGGGGCGGTGGCGAAGCAGATTCTCGCAGCACTCGACATTCAAGTGCTCAGCCATGTGATCCAGGTGGGTTCGGCGCGGCTGGGACGCACGGTTTCCTGGACGGAAATCGAAGAGCTTGCGAAGAAAGACGACGTGCTGCTGAATTGCGCCGATGCGGAGTCCGAGCAGCGCATGAAGGCCGAGGTGGATTCGGTGTTGCGCACGGGCGACACCGTTGGCGGCGTGTTCGAGGTTGTAGCGCACAACGTTCCGCCGGGACTGGGTACCTACGCAAACTGGGACGAGCGGCTGGACGGGAAGCTCGCGTCGGCTGTGATGTCGATCCAGGCAGTGAAGGCAGTCGAAATTGGCGACGGGGTGCTGGCGGCAGCTTCGCACGGTTCAGCGGCGCAGGATGAGATTGGATACTCCGCACAGGAGAATGCAGGGGCTTTGCGGTCCAATTTCACGAATTTTACCCGCGCGGGTAATCACTCAGGCGGAATTGAAGGCGGTGTCTCGAATGGTTGCGATATCGTAGTTCGTGGACACCTGAAGCCGATCTCCACACTTCGGCGACCTCTGGGATCGGTAGATTTTGCCAGCCGCGAACCGGTGAAGGCCGCCTATGAGCGTTCGGATGTGTGCGCGGTGCCAGCGGCAGGAGTCGTTGGCGAAGCCATGGTGGCATTGACGCTGGCTGCTGCAGCATTAGAGAAGTTTGGCGGCGACTCGCTGGTTGAGCTTCGTCGCAATTATGACGGATATTGCGAGCAGCTTAGGAATTTTTAAGAGCTATATTCTTAACGGAATAACTAATGATCTATCCAATTGTGAAATACGGCGATCCCGTGCTGGAAACTCCAGCGGCGCCGGTAACGGAGTTTGGTGACAAGCTAAAAAAGCTGGTCGATGACATGTTTGAGTCGATGTATGAGGCTCAGGGCGTTGGATTGGCCGCACCGCAGATCGGAATCTCTCTACACCTGGCAGTAATCGATACATCGTTCAAGGAAGATCCGGAAGCAAAGCTGGTGCTGGCAAATCCGCAGATCCTAAACGTCGAAGGAAAGCAGAACGGCGGCGAAGGCTGCCTCTCGATTCCGGATTTCCGCGAGAACCTCGCTCGAGGCAAACGCGTGACGATTAAGGCCCAGGATGTGGACGGAAACTGGTATGAAAAGACGGGCGAGGATCTTCTGGCCCGCGCGTTTCAGCACGAAATCGATCACCTGAACGGCACGCTCTACATTCACCATCTGTCGGCGCTGAAGCGCGACATGATCAAGCGGAAGATTCGTCGCTTAAAACGTCAGGGTGAGTGGTAGATTGCCCCGTTCGTGCAGAAGCAAGAGCAACAGCAAAATCAACACCCCCCTAACCGCAAGAGCGGCGGTTAGGATGGGGCACCGTCAAGGTATTCCCTTCCCTTCAAAGTCTGCCCTTTAACGTCGAAGATTCTCAGCGACTACAATCGAAGATGTGAAGATCGTCTATTGCGGTACTCCTATGTTTGCGGTCGCGCCGCTGGATGAACTGGTGCGTGCGGGCCACGATGTGAAGTTGGTTGTAACGCAGCCAGATCGTCCGAAGGGACGCGGCATGGAACTGGCTCTGTCTCCCGTAAAGCAGAAAGCGATAGAGCTCGGCCTCGATATCGCGCAGCCAGAAAAGATCAAAAACAATCTGGAATTTCGCGTGCAACTTGAGGCAATCGCGCCGGAATGCATTGTGGTCGTCGGGTACGGGCGCATCATTCCACGCTGGATGCTCGATTTGCCGAAGCACGGCAACATCAATCTGCACGCTTCGCTGCTGCCGAAATATCGCGGTGCGGCACCGATCCAGTGGGCGATCGCCATGGGCGAGACGGTCACAGGCAACACGACAATGCGGATCGACGAAGGGCTCGATACCGGTGACATTCTGCTGCAGCGCGAGATGACGATTGGCGACGATGACACGAGCGTCACGCTAGCTCCTCGGTTGGCGCAGATGGGGGCAGAACTGCTCGCGGAAACATTGTCTGCGCTAGACGATGGGAGTGTGCAGCCGAAGCCGCAGGACAATGCGCAGGCGACATTGGCTCCGATTCTGAAGCGTGAAGATGGGCGCGTGGATTTTGCGCTCACAGCTTCCGCTATTCGCAATCGGTATCGCGGATTTCAGCCGTGGCCGGGAGCGTTTACTACGTTTCGAGGAAAACAGATCACGCTGCATGCGATACGCACGGTACATGCAGGCGCTGGGCTCGGAAAAGGCGAGATTGCGATCCACGATGGAGAGATTTGGATTGGATGCGATGCCGGGACAGTGCTTGCCGTGGATGAGCTACAACTGGAAGGCAAGCGACGCATGAGCACTCGCGATTTCATCAACGGATATCAGCCGAAGAAAGGCGAGGAGTTCGGCGCGTGATGTCGGAGATCGAATAGCGGTGTGGGCGCTGTTAAAGACTAGGAACGGCTCCGGGGTTGGTGTAGCGATAGGCGTTTTACTCTCCCACCTTAGCCGCGCACAAAACGCGCGTCGAAGGTGGGGCACCTGCACGGCGGCTGTAAGCCCGTGCGGCGTAGAGATGCTTCGCTGCGCTCAGCTGAAAACATCTTGGCACCAAACAACAGTGAGGATGAAGAATGGCGATATCGCCTGCGCGCACGATTGCGTTTGACATTTTGATGAGGGTAGAGCGCGACGGGGCGTACGCCTCCGAGTTGTTGAATGCTGCGCGTATGGATCGGCTCTCGCGAGAGGATCGTGCACTGGCTTACGAGTTGGTGATGAGCACGCTTCGCTGGCAGTCCGAGCTGGATGCAAGGGTTGCGAAGTTCTCTTCGCAGAAGTTGTCGCGGCTCGATGCGGAAGTACGCGTTGCGCTACGACTGGGAGCGTGCCAGCTCAATCATCTGGAGCGGATTCCTGCGCACGCTGCAGTTCATGAAAGCGTTGAATTGGTGAAGCGGGCGGGAAAACGCTCGGCGGCACCTTTTGCGAATGCGGTACTGCGAAAACTGGTCGCTACGGCCAAGACTCCGGTCGTCGACGCTGGCGATCCATCTGCGGCGGCGCTGGCTGCCGAGCTTGCGCATCCCGAGTGGATGGTGGCGCGCTGGATTGACATATATGGATATGACACGGCGAGAGCTATTTGCGCGGCTAACCAGCATGCTTCGGTAGCTGCTTTGCGGCTGGCCTCTCCAGTGATCGAGCAGGAATTGCTGGAGCAGGGAGTACGCATGGCCCCAGGAGCGCTACTGAAATCTGCGCGCAGACTCGTTTCCGGTGACTTGGCACACAGCAAGGCGTTCAACGAACACCGGGTCTCGGTGCAGGACGAAGCTTCGCAACTGGTCGCAATGATGGTGGGACACGGGGCGCGGATTCTGGACTGCTGCGCGGCACCCGGAGGAAAAACCGCTGCAATAGCGGCGCGCAATCCCGAAGCGAAGATCACAGCCATGGAATTGCATGAGCATCGCGCACGATTGTTGAAAGAGCGTGTTGCAGGGCTGGACGTAGAAGTCGTGACGGCCGACGTGATCAAGATGGAATTCGAGGAAAAGTTCGATTGCGTGCTGGCGGATGTTCCGTGCAGCGGAACAGGCACGCTGGCGTCAAATCCGGAAATCAAGTGGCGCTTGCAGGCAGACGACCTTACCAGCCTTCAACATTTGCAAGTGTCGATATTAGATTCCGCGATTTCGGCGCTGGCTCCTGGAGGACGGCTTGTGTACTCGACCTGTTCGCTTGAACCGGAAGAGGGCGAGCGGGTGGTGGAGCGTGTTCTAAGTAGAGACGCTTCACTGGAGCTGGTCGATTGTGCATGTGTGCTGGGAGAGCTGCAAAGCGAAGGCGAGTTGGCGGAGATTGATGTTGCCAGCATCGTGCGAAGAAAATTCCTAAGAACGCTTCCCGGAACGCTGCCGTGCGATGGATTCTTTGCGGCTGTAATGAGAAAACGCTAGGGCGCTAGCAGCGCTTTCGACTCAGGAGCGGGTGACCTGGAGTGTGACGCTGGTTCCGGGTGTGACGCGAGTGCCGGGAGCGGGAGACTGTCCTACAACGATCGGCGTTCCTGATGGACTCATGTACGGGTCGCTGCTCGTGGTGACCGATGAGGTCTTCAGACCAGCCTGGTTGATGACGCCGTTCGCGTCGGAAACTGTCATTCCGGTGAGGTCTGGCATGGCATAGGCTTTTTCGGGTAGTGCAGCCGCCAACAGCAGGCTAACTCGAGGTGCAGCAACGCCCTGAGCTCCGGGAGCAGGAGTTTGGGCAATGATTGCCTCAGGAGCGGCTGCGTCGGTAGGAAGCTCGGCCGAGGCTCCGACCTCGAGACCGCGACGACGAATATTGATCTCGGCGGCCCTCGGGCTGAGTCCCGTTACCTGTGGAATGTCGATGAGTTGCGCGCCAAGACTTTCGGCGGCTTGCACGCGCCATCCACGGCGCACTCGGGTACCGGGCTCGGGCTGTTGCGACACAATATGCCCGGCAGGAACCGTTGCGGAATAGAAATGATCGCTATGCGAAAGTTCGAGACCATGCTCGAACGCCACACGTTCGGCTTCCGATGGAGCCATGCCGCGAAAGTCGGGTATGGTGACCTCGCGCCCATGGATGGCGAATCTCATGCTGATGAGGGTCGAGGCAAGCGCCACGATGACCAAGACCAGCATCTTAGCCAATACTCGGAAGAATCGGATCATGCTGGGTTCAGAGTAGCTGGGTACGCTGGCTGAGACAAGTTACCTCCGGGGGAACGGGGGAGGGAAAGATATTGCTAATTTGCGCGGTTCTAGATGCCCGAAGTGGTCACATGCTAGCGTGATGCAAATCACACCGCGATGTTTGTCGAGTTGATAGTAGTAATGCGGGGGTGAGGTTTTGAATCCATTGGAAACGATTGCAAAGGGTGGATCGGCGTTGCCGTTTGAGGCTTCGGAAGAAGTGGCACGCGCTTTGGAACCATTCGGACAAAAGCAGACACGCCAGCGCGGCGATCGCCTGTTTTCTGTGGGCGATGCAGCTCGGGGTGTGCACCTGATTGTGAGTGGCTCGGCGAGGGTCTCGCTCGAGAGCGAGGGCGGACGCGAAGTGGTGTGCCATGTGGTGGGTCCGCGATCGGTGCTTGGACTGCCAGCAGCACTTTGTTCGGGACGGTATGCCTTTGACGTTGAAGCCCTGGAGAATGCCGAAACGGTTTTCCTTGAAACTGAAGCAGTAAACCAGATCCTGCGCGAAAAGCCGATGCTGTGCATGCAGGTGATGGGAATGATGTGCGACGAGCTCAGCGCGCTTCGCCAGACGCAGGACCACATGCGGCATTGCACGAAGGAGTCCTGCTCACTGCACGGACAGTGCAGCCAAGCTTGCGAGTGCTGATTGGCGGGTGAAGAACCCGCCTCGTAATTCAGTATCCAGAAATACCTTAGTTCTTCACTTAATACTCTTCCCGGAAATCTTGGTACTTTCAGCTTGCGTTTTGCCCGAAAATGCCTGTTTGAGCTTTGCCTTTCAGAGTAAACAGGGGTAGTGTTCTACGAAAGCAGCTCTCGCCTGTGTAGCTGCTTGCAGTGTTCCATATTCCCTTAGGGAGCCCGTTTCATGAGACTGAAAGAATTCTGGCGTGGGAAGACGTTTCTAAATTTTGCCTTCGGCAAAATTGCGACGGTCTGCGCCCTGGCGGCCGTAGTAGCGGCTACCTCGACATCAATGGCTGCGCAGACAAAAACGCGCGTCAATCGCATCAGCGAAGAACTGAGCGCCAACACTGTTTCAAGCGTGAAAATTGCCGGAAGCGTCCATCCGTGGACGCGGCAGGCAACCGATCTGGGCCTTGTAAGCGGGGACAAGACACTGCAATCACTGACGCTGAGCATTGGGCTTTCGGCAGCGCAGAAAGCAGAGCTAGATGTATTGCTGGTGGCACAGCAGGATCCGAAGTCGGCGCAGTACCACAAGTGGCTTACGCAGGAAGAGTACGGTGCGCGCTTTGGGCTGACCGACACAGATTTGGCTAAAGTCAAATCTTGGCTCACAGGACAAGGGTTCACGGTGAAGAGCGTCGCGCCATCGCGCAACCAGATAACTTTCTCGGGAACCGTCGCACAGGCCGAGGCGGCTTTCCGGACGCAGATTCACCAGTACCAGATCAACGGCGAGCTTCACATTGCGAACTCAACTGATGTGATGGTTCCGAAAAGCCTGTCTGGTACGGTGAACAATGTGGGCGGGCTAAATAGCTTCCGCCCCAAGCCACACGGAGTGCTCAAAAAGCCGACGGCTGAGTTCACCTCGGGCACTTCGGGAAACCACTTCCTCACTCCGGGCGACTGGGCAACGATTTACAACGTGAGTTCTGTGTACCCGACAGCTACGGGCACAGGCATGCACGTAGGCATCGTGGGCCAGACATATCTTCCGCAGAGTGATGTCGATCAGTTCCGCTCGGCATCAGGGCTCCCGGCGACCAAGCTCACGTATGTCTGCATCAGCAGTTCCAGCTGCACGGGCACCGCGGGTGAAAGCGTCAGCGACCTGGGAGAGGCGGACCTCGATGTTGAATGGGCTGGCGGTATCGCAAAGGACGCCACGGTCGATTACATTTACGCGAGCGCAGCAGATAAGAATCAAGGCGTGTATGAAGCTCTAATCTACGCTATAAGCACGTACAAAGTGAACGGCGCGGTACTCCCGGTAGTCAGCATGAGCTACGGAAACTGCGAGACCGACCTGACCGGCCTGTACGCAGCGTATCGACAGTCTATCGAGTCGTACCTTTCACAAGCGGCAGCGCAGGGACAGAGCATCCTGAACTCATCCGGTGACGCAGGCGCGGCGGGATGCGATCAGGGCACCACGCTCGGAAACAGCGGCGCAATCGCTGATTGGCCTGCTAGCTACCCGTATGTGACCGCCATCGGTGGAACCACATTTAGCGCCGATGGAACCGCAGCCATTCCCCAGACCGGAGCCAATCAGTACTGGAGCTATACACCCTCCGTAGATGTCATCAGTTCGGCACTGCAATACATTCCTGAGACGAGCTGGAATGACACCGCCTACGAGCAGGGGAAGGATTCCACTGCGACACTGTCTTCAGGTGGCGGAGGCGTGAGCCAGCTCTACAGTCTGCCAAGCTGGCAAAGCGATTACACCGGAGCTGGCAAGCGCTACGTCCCTGACGTTTCTTTCGCGGCGTCGCCCGACCACGACGGATACCTCGTATGTACGCAGGTATTCCCCGATAACGCTACTCTTGCGTCGCAGTCGCTGGGTGCGTCTTGCGTAAATGGGTTCCGCTATGCATCGACTGATCCGAACACTAACAACGGATTGACGGTCTTTGGAGGAACGTCTGCTGGATCACCTTCGTTCGCAGGCTTGCTCACGTTGCTGGTTCAGAAGTACGGCAATTTCGGCAACTTAAACAAGACGCTGTATTCACTGGCATCGAACGCGACAACGTATGCTTCTGTGTTCCACGACATCACATCGGGAACCAACAAGCAACCTTGCACAACGGGTACGGGCTGCAGTGGTGGACTCGTGGGTTACAACGCAGGCACTGGATATGATCTCGTGACCGGATTGGGCTCGGTGGATGCTGGAGCGCTGGATGCGGCGCTCGGAACGCCAAAGAATTCGACAACGACGAGTTTAGCCGTGTCACCAACCGCCGCAATGTTGAACCGTACGGTCACGCTGACGGCAACGGTCACGTCCACGACTTCGGGAACGATCTCTGGCAATGTGACGTTTAGCGTCGGCAGCAAATCGCTCGGGACAGCAACGATCTCGAACGGGACAGCGACTCTGAGCAACGTGACAGTTAGCACCGCCAATGGTTTCTCGGTGGGCAGCGATACCGTCAAGGCCACTTACAACGGCGATTCAACTTTTGCGAGCTCGAGCAGCACGGCAGCCCTCGAGGTCGATGCTTTGCCGACAACGACCACAACTGTTTCGGCATCCTCGAACTCGGTGACAATCGGAGACACGCTGACTCTCACGGCAAATGTAAGCTCGGCGACCGCAGGAACAATCACTGGGACTGTTACGTTCAGTGTTGGCACCACCTCGCTTGGAACGGCAACCGTCTCCAATGGGATAGCCACGCTTAGCAACATATCGGTGACGACTGCGAAAGGCTTCTCTGTGGGAACCGATACGATTACGGCTACTTACGGTGGAGATACGAATTTTGGCGGCTCCAGCGGGACGGCTAGCGTGACGGTTGCAGGGGCTCCAACCTACACGGTCACAGCGGCTGCGACCTCAAAGACGATCAGTGCGGCCAGCAGCGACACGGTTGCACTCACGTTAGCTTCGGTGAATGGCTATGCCGGAACGGTGTCGTTCACGGCTTCGGTAAGCCCGGCGGGCAATGTCACGGCCACAGTTCCTTCGGTAACGCTGACGAGCGGCGGAACTACGACCGCGACCGTGACGATCACCACTACAGCAAGCGCAGCCGCACGTCCTCCGGCGACTCCGTGGAAGAGCGGCGGAGCGATCCTGTTCTGCACCGTTCTGTTGGGAGCTCCGCTGACACTGCGTCGTAAGCGCGCACTGGCGGTACTGCTGACAGCTGCTGCGATTAGCCTGGCTGGCTTCGCAATCGCATGCGGTGGAGGCGGTGGAAGTTCCACCTCTAACCAGAACCAGAAGACGGCTCGCACCTACACGGTGACGGTAACGCCGACCGGGTCAGGCACGGTCACTAACCCCTCGGCTGTAACGCTCACGGTTACGGTTCCGTAAGCAAACTGATGTGAACACCGCGTCCTCTTGGGGACGCGGTTTTTCTTGCTCGTAGGCAGGAACGTGTCGAGGCAGGAGCGAATTACAAGGAAAGGGACCGCGGCAACAGAGATTCCAACTAAACTGGAGGATGTGAAACTGCTCAACTTTCACATTTATCCAGCACTGGATAGTAGGTCCAATGATAGAGTCTCAAGCATAGAGAGATTGAATTTTACCGCTCCTTTTGTGATGGCTCGAAAGGATTAAGGCACGAATGTCGCCATTTTTTGTGACCTGAATCACAGCCTCTATAGGGAGCAGAGGCGTTACCTGTAATTAGGGCTGTATCTAATAAGGAAAATCGCAATTATGACACGCATACTTGAAGTCACTGATTTGATCCTCCGCGATGCGCACCAGTCGCTTATGGCGACGCGCATGGCAATGGAAGACATGATTCCAGCCTGCGAAGACCTGGATAATGCCGGGTACTGGTCGCTGGAGTGCTGGGGCGGAGCCACGTTTGACTCCTGCATCCGCTTCCTGAATGAGGATCCGTGGGAGCGGCTGAAGATGTTCCGCAAGCTGCTGCCGAAGACCAGACTGCAGATGTTGCTGCGCGGCCAGAACCTGCTTGGCTATCGTCACTACGAAGATTCGGTCGTAGAGCGGTTCGTGGCGAAAGCAGCCGAACACGGAATGGATGTTTTCCGCGTGTTCGATGCACTCAACGATCTTCGCAACCTGAAGACCTCGATTGCAGCAGTGAAGAAGAGCGGCAAGCACGCACAGGGCACCATTTCGTACACGGTGAGCCCGGTGCACACGGTTGAAGCCTTTGTAGAGATGGCGCAGAAGCTGAAGGAAATGGGCTGCGACTCGATCTGCATCAAGGACATGGCCGCCCTACTGAAGCCGCAACCGGCTTATGACATCGTGAAGGGCATCAAGGAAAAGTGCGGCGAGGACACCCTGGTCCACCTGCACTGCCACTCCACCACGGGCGTCACGCTGGTGAGCTATATGAAGGCGATCGAAGCCGGAGTGGACATCGTTGACACCTCGATCAGCTCGCTGTCGCTCGGACCGGGACACAATCCCACCGAGAGCCTGGTGGAAATGCTGGAAGGAACCGGCATCGAAACCCGTCTCGACATGGACAAGCTGCTTAAGGTTCGCAACTACTTCAAGAAGATTCGCCCGCGCTACAAGGAGTTCCTCAGCGACATCACGGGCGTCGAAACCGAAATCTTCAACAGCCAGATCCCTGGTGGCATGATCAGCAACATGGAAAGCCAGTTGAAGCAGCAGGGCGCCGGCGACAAGCTGGAGCAGGTGCTTCTGGAAGTTCCGCGCGTGCGCAAGGCTTCTGGATATCCGCCACTGGTTACGCCGAGCTCGCAGATTGTGGGCACGCAGGCTGTGTTCAACGTGCTAATGGGCGAGTACAAGGTCCTGACTGGTGAATTTGCCGATCTGATGCTTGGCTACTACGGCGAGACGCTGGGACCGAAGGACCCTGCCGTGCTTGAGAAGGCCAAAGCTCACGCCAAGAAGGAACCCATCACCTGCCGTCCGGCCGACTTGCTGAAGCCGGAATGGGAGGCACTGCGCGACGACGCATTGGCTCTGAAGGGCTGCAACGGCACCGACGAAGATGTGTTGACCTACGCCATGTTCCCGCAGGTTGCGCCGAAGTTCTTCGGCACGCGCGAACAGGGACCGAAGAACCTGGGCAAGGATCCGGCAGCACAGGCAGCAGCAGCGGCGACAGCGCCGAAGACTGCACCTGCTGCAGGCAAGCCCACCGATCCGGTCAAGTACGCGGTCACCGTCAATGGACAGACCCACAACGTCACCGTCGCGGCGGCGCGGTAAAGGAAAGGGATCAGATACCTAATGGCTACCACAGTTTCGGCACAGCCGAATAGCAAAACGATGGAAGAGCGCATCGCGGCCCTTAAAGCAAAACGCGCGTCAATCGAACAGGGCGGCGGCGACAAACGAATCGAAAAGCAGCACTCGCAAGGCAAGATGACCGCCCGCGAGCGCGTGGACAAACTGGTCGACAAGAACTCGTTCGAAGAGATCGGCGCCTATGCACAGCACCGCGCAACACTGTTTGGCATGGAAGGCAAAGAGCTTCCGGCAGACGGCATTGTGACCGGATGCGCGCAGATCGACGGCCGCTTGGTGCACCTGGCCAGCCAGGACTTCACCGTGGCGGGCGGCGCTGCCGGCGAAGTGCACAACGACAAAGCTGTTGACGTGATGAAGCTGGCCTTGAAGACCGGCTCGCCTTTCGTCTTCATCAACGACTCGGGCGGGGCTCGCATCCAGGAAGGCATCGACGCACTGGGTGGCTACGGTCGCGTGTTCTACAACAACGTAATGCTGAGCGGCATTGTGCCCCAGATCTCGCTGATCTGCGGACCGTGCGCAGGCGGCGCGGTGTACAGCCCGGCGCTGACCGACTTCATCATCCAGACCAAGCAGGCCCAGATGTTCATCACTGGCCCGCAAGTCATTAAGCAGGTTACGGGCGAAGTGGTTTCAGCCGAAGCTCTGGGCGGCCCTGTCGCACAGATGAACAATTCGGGTGTGGTTCACTTCGTTGCCGAGAGCGACTCCGACGCGATCTACATCTGCCGTCGCTTGCTGAGCTTCCTTCCTTCGAACAACCTGGAAGATCCGCCGCGACTGCAGTACGAGTTCCCGATGGAAGACGATCCTTCGCTGAATGGAATCGTTCCGGTGGATGCGAAGCAGGCATACGACGTTCGCGAAGTTCTGACGCGGATCCTCGATCACAACGACTTCATGGAAGTGCAGCCGGGCTTCGCTCCCAACATCGTGATCGGCTTCGGACGCATCGAGGGACGGACGATCGGCATTATCGCCAACCAGCCGAGCGTTTCGGCCGGTGCGCTGGACATCAACGCCAGCGACAAGGCGGCACGCTTCATCCGCTTCCTGAATGCATTCAATATTCCCATCGTGACCTTCGTGGACGTTCCGGGCTTCCTGCCGGGCGTGCAGCAAGAGTACGGCGGGATCATCCGTCACGGCGCGAAGATGCTGTTTGCGTACTCGGCGGCAACCAGCCCGAAGATCACCATCATTCTGCGCAAAGCCTACGGCGGTGCGTACCTCGCGATGTGCTCCAAGGACCTCGGTGCTGACCGCGTCCTTGCATGGCCGACGGCGGAAGTTGCCGTGATGGGTGCCGAAGGCGCAGCCGAGATCGTATTCCGCAAGGAAATCGCGGAAGCCGACGACAAGAAGGCGAAGCGGCAGGAACTGATTGCGACGTATCGCGATGCGTTCGCCAATCCTTATGTCGCTGCCGGACGCCGTCTGGTGGATGACGTGATTGAGCCTTCGCAGACGCGCCGCTCGCTGGCACATGCACTGCAGGCGCTCGAAACGAAGCGCGAACTTCGTCCTTCCAAGAAGCACGGACTGATTCCGCTCTAATAGCGGCGAGGAGATTGAGAATGGCATCGACAGCAGTAGATAAGAACGCCACCAAGAACCCGTCCGAAGCGGAGGTGAAGCGGTTGCAGGCGGAGCTGGAAGCGCTGAAGAAAGAACTGGAACAGCGCATCAGCGCCGTTGAATCCCTGATCCCCAAGGTGGAAACTCCCACCGTGGAAGAGCAGGTGACTTCGCCGGAAACGCTGGCAATTATCGCGGTGGCAGTCACAGCATATCTTGGCAAGAAGGTGAAGATCCGCTCGGCACGACAGATTCCGGCGGTGAATCAATGGGCGCAGGCTGGACGCGCAACGATCCAAGCCTCGCACAACCTGAAGCGCTAAAGCGGTAAGACTCCGGGGCGCCCCGGGATAAACTCCCGGGGCCTTGGACCGCCACATTGTGCGGTGCTCCGCTTAGGACCAGGCGCAACTGTGCGCCACGGTACCGAGATCAGGTACCAGGAGAACGACCTTGAAGCTACAGATCGGAATCGACGGAAAGTCCTACGAAGTCGAAGTAGAGATAGTTGAGGAAGATAAACCGAAGCCGCATTTCATTCCGGCACAGCCGACGGCGACGACTATCGCCGCAGCTCCGGCCGCAGCCGCTGCGGGAGCGCCCAAGGCAAAAGCGCCTGAAGGCCCGGTGGACGAGAAGAAAGTTTGCCGTTCGCCGATCGCCGGCATGGTGACTCGCGTGAACGTGCAGGCTGGCCAGCAGATTCAGCCGAATGATCTGCTGCTTGTTTTGGAAGCAATGAAGATGGAAACCAACGTGGTATCGCCCGTCGCTGGCAAGGTGAAGAGCGTGACCGTTGAACAGGGCGATGGCGTCCAGTTGAATCAAATCTTGGTGGAGTTCGAGTAATGAGCACAGCTACAAATCAGAAGGCAGTTTTCGAGCAGTTGAAGCAGGTTCCGGGATTCCAGTTTATTGACCACTTTGCGATCTCTGTACCGCAGGGCAAACTCGACGGCATGGTAGCCGCCTATGAATTGCTGGGCTTCCAGGAAATTCATCGCGAAGAAGTACACGGCAAAGACATGGTTCGCGAAGCACTGCTTCAGATTGGCGACGGACCGAACCTGATCCAGTTGCTTGAGCCCCTATCCCCCGAAAGCCCGGTGCAGAAGCTGATCGAAAAGAACGGCGGACGCGGTGGGTTTGCTCACGTTGCATTCCGCGTGAAGAGCGCACAGAAGGCGTTCGACTACATGAAGGAAAACGGATTCACGATCATTGACGCGGCTCCGCGTCCGGGATCGCGTGGAACCACCGTGTTCTTTGTACATCCGAAGTCGCGTGCGGAAAATGCCTTCGGATTCCTGATCGAAGTAGTGGAAGACCCGAATAACTAGCAATTTTCTTTTTAGATACGAGAGCGCGGATGACCTCCGCGCTCTTTTCATTTTCAGCAACTCCCGCGGGCGCTCGCGAGGAACATGCGGTAAGCGAGATTTCGAACCTCGGCGTGGCCTGAATCTGGAAACGGCTAGCGGCTATGCTGCGGGCTTTCGAATGCAGCGCGAAGTGCAGATAGAACTCGAGTACGAGCCGACTCGAATGGGCCCGGGATGCTGTGCCCGCTGGCGCAGACATGCCCCCCGCCACCAAACATCGCAGCAATACGAGCTACGTTGATGCGGCCTTTGCTCCGCAGGCTTACACGATAGCGACTATCGCCCGTTTCGCGAAAAAATACGGTGGCTTCGACGCCATCAATTCCAAGCGCCCAATTCACCAAGCCTTCACAATCCTGCTCAGTCGCACCTGCGGCGCGCATGTCGGCTTCGGAAACGTGCATCCAGGAGATGCCCTCCTCGCACTGCAGCGTGGATAGAGCAAACCCGAGAAGACGCATTTTCGACGCGGGGTTGGAGAAGTACACCTGTTGCGCTATCGCGGCCGGGTCAGCACCGGCCACCACCATCTCACGTGCAAAGGCGAAGGTCTGAGCATTTGTGCCGGAATAGCAGAACGAACCCGTGTCGGTGAGGACAGCGGTGTAGAGGCAAGTGGCTATCTCACGTGTAATGGTGACCCCTGCGGACTTGGCTAGCCGATAGACGATTTCAGAAGCCGCCGCAGCAGAGGGAAGAACGTAGTTGACGTCGGCATATTCGAAGTACGTGCTGTGGTGATCGATGTTGATCGAAAACAAACCGTCGATTCCATCGAGACCAGCGCGATGAACGCTGTCACACTCAAGAATAAGCACGCCATCATAGCTCGCGGCGTTGACCGGACCGCTGCTGACTTCGGCGGCGCCGGGCAATCCGCGATAGATGAACGGAACGCCGTCCGCGAGATATCCATCGGCCTGCTTGCCCATCGCACGAAGTATTTGAACGCAGCCGAGGACGGAGCCCACGGCGTCACCATCGGGTCGGGCGTGAGACGTGACAGCCCACCGCTGGCGAGATTGCACTGCGTTCACTACTTCGTCGAATGTGTTCATTGGGGCTTTTTCTTGCTGCGCTTATCGATCCTTTCAAGCAATTCATCGATCCGCGCTCCGTACCTAACTGAGCTGTCGAGAACGAAATGCAGATCGGGAGCTACGCGCAGGCTGAGAGCTTCAGCCAACTCGTGGCGAATGAATCCGACAGCATCGTTAAGCGCCGAGACACACTCCTTCTGCTCGCGCTCATCGCCTTCCACGCCGACATAGATACGAATGGCTTTGCCGCCCGGGGCAGGAACGATGTCATTTACCGTGATGAGACCGATGCGAGGGTCTGAAAGTTCTCCGGTGACGATAACTACGATTTCTTCCTTGATCGCTTCGATCAGCCGATCTTTGTGGTGCTGTGCACTGCGGTTTTCCAAGAAACAATACTCCTACGCCGTTGGAAGGCGTCTCCAAATTATGACCGGGGAAACTGATTAATCTACCATAGTGAGCGCGATTCTGCTCAGATTATGGGCGATCCAATTGATGAACTACGGCATTGATATTTCGATGCTAAAGGATGATGACGTCGCCTTCGCGCGCAGCCCGGACCTTGTGGTAGTACTCCGATGCGCACCGTTGAATTCGGTCGATGCAGTTGTCATCGTGGTCAGGATCGTGATGATACAGGACCAATTCCTTGGCTCCACTCTCCATCACGACATTGACCGCCTCGCGCCAGTGACTGTGTCCCCATCCGCGTCGCTTCGCTTGATATTCATCCGGCAGGTACTGCGCGTCGTAGATGAGCACATCGGCACCTTCGGCCAGACGGCGCAGGTTACGATCGAAAACTGAGTGTCCGGGCTCGTTGTCGGTGGCGTAAACGAGGACTCCGGTGTCGGTTTCCATGCGAAAACCCAGGCAGCCCTGCGGGTGATTGAGCCACATGGACTGCACGATGCAGTCATCGAACTCTACCCTCTCCTCTTCGATATCGTAAAAGTTGCAGTGGGCAGACATTTCCGTCATATCGACCGGGAAATATGGGTCTGTCATCTGCTCCTCAATTACGCGCTGCAGGCCACGGGTACGGCTTGAGGAATGGAAGTAGAAGTAATTATCAGGATTGTTGTACAGCGGCACGAAAAATGGGATTCCCTGAATGTGATCCCAATGGAAATGCGACAGGAAGATGTGGGCAGTGATGGGCGCTGCACCCTGTTGCATGCCGAGGCTCTTGCCTAGATTGCGGAAGCCGGTGCCGCAATCAAAGACATAGAGGTGGCCGTTGATGCGCACCTCGACGCAGGACGTGTTTCCGCCATACCGCATGTTCTCCAACTGCGGTGTGGGTGTGGACCCGCGAACGCCCCAGAACTTGATTTCCATGCTTCTCCTGCGTGAGAGCGGAAGTGGCGATACTCCTGGCTCCCAACAACGCGCGCACGGTACTAAGAGTTAGCAAAGTATATACGTGAATACATCGTTTGTCTCACGTCTGCTGACGCTGACAAACTGCGCAAAGGCCCACCCCACCTACAACCGGGGAGCACACACCCCAACTGCAGCTGAGTTTTCGAACCGACTGATATGTCGAAATGAAATCCCATTCTGACACACATCTTTATGTGCGGAAAGAAGGATTACTGATTGGGTATCTGCCGCTTCTTTGCCTTGACACCGCCATAACCCCAAGTAAGCTGGAGTGCAACAAGGAGCAGCTATGGACCAGAGCCCCGTGGAAGACAAGCGGATCATGCGCCGTTTTGCGGTGGAACTGCCTCTGAAAGTGAAGTCCGAGGGTGGCGAAACCTCGGCAAGAACGCGAGACATCAGTTCCCAAGGCGTCTGCTTCTACTGCGACGCTGCGATGAAACGCGACTCGATGATCGAGTTCACGCTGACTCTCCCGCCTGACATCACGATGACCGTCCCGCTGAGCGTATATTGCCGAGCCAAGGTGGTCAGAGTCGAAAGCAACAACGACTCGGGCAGCGAATTCAAAATTGCCGCCGCAATCGACAGCTACGAATTTCTGACGGATGACGGCTTGCTCAAATCCATGAGCTCTGCTGACGCGCACGCCGTGGTGTGATTGAATAAGTGATCGTGAATAAGCGTGTGTTGCTGCTGGGCTGTGCGCTGGTTGTGCCTACGGCGCTGCATGCACAAAATGCGATTGGCGAGGTCTATTCCGGTGACGCGAGCGTTCGCGGCGCGGTAGTTCTCTCGAGCAATGGGGCAAAGGTACTGAGCGGCTCGCAGGTGTCGGCCGGGGACGGCATCGCCCTTCTGAAACTGGAACGCGGCGGCGAGCTCAGGATCTGCCCGAAGACGAACTTGTCTCTTTCCTCGGACGCGAGCGGGCGCTCGCTGGTGCTGGGGATGAACGCCGGGGCGATGGAACTGAACTACAGCCTGCGTTCGGCGCAGGATTCCCTGCTCACCCCTGATTTTCGATTCCAGCTCATCAGCCCGGGAACTTTCCACCTGGAAATCACGGTCGCCCCCTCGGGAGATACCTGTGTGCGATCACTGCCGGGCAACGATGCTTCGCTGTTTGTGGCCGAGATGATGGGCACGGATTCCTACCAGCTCACCCCAGGCAAGAGCGTGCTGTTTCGTGCAGGGAAGATTTCCGGGGCGACAGAAGCTCCGAAGTCGTGTGGATGTCCTGCGAGCAAGCCGTTGCCGCTGAAGGCCGCGGCTCCGGCCGAAGAGTCTGAACCCACTCCGAAGCCCACGGAATCGAAAGAACAGGCAAAATCGAGCGATTCGACGCCAATCGTGCCCGAAGTTGCGCTCAACCAGCGCAGCGAGCCAGAAGAAGGCCAGCAGGAGGCTGACGCGGCCGAGCATCTTGAGGTTGAGACCCAGTTTGCCTTCCGTGGAAACGACATGGCGGACGACTTTCTTGCATCGGTAGCCAAGCTGTCGGTGTCGAGGGACAATTCGCGGCTGACGATGGCCCTGCTGCCGCAGGTGAACGGGCCAACCGTGGCAAAACCCGCGGCTCCAGAGAAGAAGCCGGGAGCCTTGCGGAAATTTGGACGAATGCTGGGAAGGCTTTTCTGGAAATAACCGATTAAAAAGAAATGAGATCGCGAATTTCCTTTGAATTGCCCCCTACTGTTCTTGGCGTTAAGCGTGGTAAACTCCGAGGTGCCAACGTTTTAGCTTCGGTTGCTGACGCGCGGTATTTGAAATCCGCTACACGGAGATACAAAAAACATGACGAAAGCCGATCTCATCGAAGAAGTTTCGCGACTGGCCGAACTGACCCGCAAGGACAGCGAAGTCATTGTGGAGACAATCTTCGACAGCGTTGTGAAAGCTCTGCGCAGCGGAGACAAGATTGAGATTCGCGGATTCGGCAGCTTCCGCACACGGCAGCGGAAACCCCGGGTCGGGCGCAATCCAAAGACCGGCGACCGGGTGGAAGTCCCTCCGAAGAAGATTCCGTTCTTTAAGCCCAGCAAAGAGCTGAAGGATATGGTCAATGAGGCGGCCGCTGCCGCCAAGCCGCAGGCTGCCGCAGCAGAAGCAGCTTCGGCCGAAGCCGCAAAGCCTGAGAGCTAAAACAAAAGCACAGCGCGGGGCCCAACTGCACGCCTTGAGACTTCGCGGCTGAACAGAATCTCCTCGTAGTGAACTGCGAGGCGAATAGTCGAAGCGGCGGTGCTAAGTTGTGCTCTCGTGAACCTGCCTAATTCCATCACGCTAGGTCGCATTTGTTGCGTACCCCTGTTTCTCTGGGTTTTGGCAAGCAGCCACTTCTCCGGTGTGCACGGCCGACAGGAGATGTTGGCTGCTGCTGTCTTCCTGCTCGCTTCGTTGACGGATGGGCTGGACGGATTTCTTGCCCGCCGCCTTCATCAAGTAACCACGCTCGGAACACTGCTGTCTCCGTTGGCCGACAAACTCTTGGTCGCCACTGCATACATCACGCTCGTGAAGTTCGCTCCTGCGCTGGTTTCGGGCTGGGTGGCTGTGCTGATCGTAGGCCGCGAGTTCCTTGTCACCGGCCTAAGCTCGGTGGCCGTGCAGGAAGGGATGACTCTGCATGTGTGCGACATCGGGAAGGGCAAGACGGTGGTGCAGATCCTCTCCGTCGTGTCGGTACTGATGGCCCACGCGTGGCCCATGTGGAAGGTAGGGGGCACAGTGCTGCATGGAACCACCTTGGCAGTGCTGGCGATTTGGCTTACGTTGGCCGTGTCGCTGTTATCCGCCTTCGCCTACTTCCGCGCGTTCTGGGCTGAAGCGCTGGCACAGAGCAAGGCTCGAAAAGCGCCTCTTGCCTTTGTGGTGAATCACGGCGGAGACAAGACCAGGGCGTAGAGCCTTTTCGTATTCGAGTCATTTGCCATTCCGCATCCCAAATGGCAACGCCCGGGGTGCAGGCAATCTGATTCATTCTCATGACGCAATTCCCTGTCGAATACTCGGACGATGAACGGCGATGGCTATTGCGGTTGGCTCATCGCAGCATTCGCGCTGCCGTAGCCGGAGGGCAACAACAATCTTCCGAACCCGCGAGCGAACATCTAAGAGAGCCACGCGGTGTCTTCACAACCCTGCACAGAAATGGCCAGCTTAGAGGCTGTATTGGATACGTGCTCGCGACCGATCCGCTGGACGAAGCCGTGTGGCGGACAGCACGTGCAGCAGCACTGGAGGATCCCCGGTTCGCTCCTGTAAGTGAGACCGAGCTGGAGGGATTGCAGATAGAGATAAGCGTCCTGTCGCCAATGTTTGAGATCGCACCAGAAGACGTTATTGTGGGCCGTCATGGCTTGTTGGTGAGCCATGAAAAACGCCGAGGGCTACTGCTGCCCCAAGTTCCTGGAGAGTACGGCTGGGATCGCGAAACCTTCCTTCAGCAAACGTGTCGCAAAGCCGGATTGCCGCCGGACATGTGGCAGAGGGGCGCAAAGATCGAGGCGTTTACAGCCGAAGTTTTTGGCGAGAAAGCGCCCGGAGAAAGTTTGCAGTAGTGAGTTCTTGGCAAGTCAAACAACTATGCCCCAGGTTTTTCGCCACAATGGCACCTGGGGCATTCGTTTTCAGCTCTGATTTGGAACTTCAGTTCTGCTCCTGCTGCACCACGTCTCCGAGCTCCATCTCCGACAAAGCCCGGGTGACAAGAGCGGTGGAAGAATTGGGGGTAGCGCTCAATATGAGCACCTCGCCCAAAACACGCTGCGGGAGGAGAGAATCGTCTTTCGCCTTGATTTTCCGGGAATCGACAGCCGTGTCAGCACCTCGGGGCAGCCGCTCCGAAGCTCGGTCCATGCGATTCAGATCCTTCGAAGCATAGCCGCGCAGGACAACAAGGTATTCGCCCGGCTTGGCACCCTTCTCGGTACCGTAATCGGTGTAGATAATGTGGCCTTCCCCAAGCAGTCCGACAAAGTCCTTTGCGCCAAGGATGTGACCCTGGGGAGCATCCGACTTGTCCTGGAAGTCTTTGAGCGCAGTGCCTGTGGAGCGGAACGAAATCGAGGGCTTCTCCTGGAACGGCACCACGACATCCCCCGGCACCGCCGTGTCGCAAGCGAAGTCGAAGGTCGCAAGGGAAACATTCTTCTGGACGGAATGCACCGTCACCCAGCCAATTTCCTGGTATAGCGAACCGGTTTTCAAGAGCTCCTTCCGCACTTCAGGGGCGGAGTCTTCGCGATTCGGATCGGCCACGTGGCGCAGGATGCTATATCGCTGCCCTTCGACCAGCGCCGGGCCACCGATGAACAACTGCGACTCGGCAGGGAAATTGTTCTCGTGCGGGCTCTCTTTGGAGCCAAGCAGGTAGTTTGTGCGCGGAATGGAATCCCTGGTCAGAAAGCCGGCACAGTACATTTGGCTATAGTTGGGGCCTTTGGCTTCGGCAACGCGGGGTTGTGGCGCGGGTCCGGCTTGTGCCACGAGAGTCCCGGTGAAAAGGGCGAACGTAATGATCAGGTGTTTCATTCCACGCTCCCGTTTTAACCGCTTGTAAGGAGAGGAGTTTTCTCGATGCTAGCTGGAAGCTAACAAAGGCAGGTGCAAGGGTCAAGTGACCTTGGGACAAGACGGACGCGAAAGCCATTGACTGATCGGGCACGTTACACTGTTTCAGGACAATTACCAGATAAAAAATCATTGAAAGCATTGCAACCCGTCCACGAGCTAATTACTATGTGCGCACAAATGACTGTTTCACCGATGAACTACGCTGCACGCTCCCTGCGCTTTCGCATGCCGCGCATTTGCGTTGCGATTACAAGTACGGATCCGGCTGAGCTGCTGGAAAGAGCGGAAACCGTCCTGCGCGAGAATCCCTTGGTCGAGCTACGGCTTGACCACCTGAAGGCACCGCTCTCCGCCCTGCCCCGCCTGAAAAGGCTCATGGAAGTGCGCCCTGACGCGGTCGTGATTGCGACTTGCCGGCGCACCGGAGCTGGTGGCGGGTTCCATGGCTCGCTGGAGGAGCAACTCGACATCCTGCGCAAGGCTGCCGAGGCTGGCTGCCCAGCTATCGATATTGAAATAGAAAGCGTTGAGGCAATGGCGACTGCGGACTGGGAAGATCTCCGGTCACGTGCAGCTATCATCCTCTCCTACCACGACTTCAAGACCACATCGAAGCTGGAAGAGACCTTTGGACGGATGCGCGCCTTCAATGCCGACTTCTACAAAATTGTCGGTACTGCGACCTGCCTGCACGACAACGTCACGATGATCCGGTTCCTGGAGGAGCATGGCTCGGAGTACGCCATGGTCGGAATGTGCATGGGTGAGCAAGGCCTGTTGAGCCGCGTCCTGAGCATTCGTGCTGGCGGAGCCTTCACGTTTGGGTCTCCCGAGCACGGCAAGGAAACCGCTCCGGGGCAGCCCACGTTCCGCGAGCTGCGCGATTTCTACCGCGTGGAGCACATGGAATCAGTGACGAAGGTTTATGGCATTGCCGGGGACCCGGTGGCGCATTCGATGTCGCCGTGGGTGATGAACGCGGCTTTCCGGCGCGAGAACGTGAACGCCGTGTATGTTCCGCTACATGCAAAGGCGCTCGACGATCTGCTCTCGACCGCGACGGACCTGCCCGTCAACGGCATGAGTGTAACCATGCCTTACAAGCAGGCGATGGTCGAACATCTTGAAAACAGCGACGTGCTGACACAGCGCACCGGCGCCTGCAACACGATTGTTCGCGGCAAAGACGGCGCCATGTTCGGCTTTAACACGGACGTATATGGGATCGTGGCAGCGCTGGAATCCCGCGTGACCCTGCAGGGTGCTCGCGTGCTGGTACTCGGAGCGGGAGGCGCAGCGCGCGCCGCCGTCTTTGGGCTGCAGGCAAAGGGTGCCGAGATCTCGATTCTGAATCGCACTGCAGCGAACGCTCAAGCTCTGGCCAAGCAGGCTGGCGCGAAGGTGATCAAGCGGAGCGACTTCGGCAAGATGTCCTTTGACGTGATTCTCAATGGCACGCCAGTAGGCATGGGAACGGACAAGCAATCGCCCTTAGAAGAGAATGAACTGAATGCCGTGTGGGTGTTCGATTCCGTTTACAACCCAATCGAGACGAAGCTGCTGAAGCTTGCCCAAAGTAAGGGATGCGGCACAATCAGTGGCGCCGAGATGTTTGTACATCAGGCGGCACGGCAATTTGAGATCTGGACTGGAAAACCCGCTCCGATCGACAGCATTCGGCAGGTGCTTCTGCGCCAATTGGGTGCCGCCGGTGGTGAGAATCAGACGCCAGTTCCGACGGTCGTTCAGCCTAAGGCGCGAGCGATTGCGGCGAATGCTGCAGCTGCAACTGAGCCAGAATCAGCAGTTACCGCTCCTGTGCCAGAGGTGAAGGAAGAGCCCAAGCCGGAACCGAAGCATGAAGCGAAGCCTGTAGCGGCAAAGGCCGTTTCCAAGGCGAAGGTGGCAGTTTCAAAGGCTGTGCCGGTGAAGGCAGCCCATCATGCGAAGGCTGCAAAGGCCGCGCCGGTGAAGGCCACGAAGGCTCCAGCGAAGGTAGCAGTGAAAGCGACGAAAGCAGTGGCGAAGCCCGCCGCAAAAAGCGCGGCGAAGAAGTCGAAAGTCATTGCGAAGAGCCGCTAGATCAATTCAAGCGCAACACAATGCCCCATTCTCGGATGGGGCATTTGCATTTAGGATGCTTCTGACTTTTCTCTGTCGCGCTTCAGGTCGGAGTAAAGCACGACACGGTTGCGGCCACGTGCCTTCGCTTCATAGAGAGCGGCGTCGGCAGCTTCGAGCAGATCGCGCTTGAAGTGAGCTTCCGAAGGAAACACTGCCACTCCCACACTGATGGTGACGTGCTCCGATTCCTGTCCGGCTTCGGTGCGAACTCCGGTGAAGAAATTCGCCTGCTCAACGGAGAAGCGGACGCGTTGCGCAACCAGTTTTGCGCCTGCGAGATCGGTTTCCGGCAATAGCAGGATGAATTCTTCGCCACCATAGCGTGCGGCTGTATCGATTTCGCGAAGGTCGCGTGCGAGGATCGCGGCAACGTCGCGCAGCACGATGTCTCCTGCGTGGTGTCCGTGCGTGTCGTTCAGACGCTTGAAGTGGTCGATGTCGATCATCAGGATCGACAGAGGCGTACCACGGCGTTCGGCGCGGGCAAGTTCGATATCGAGTTGCTGTTCGAAGAAGCCACGCGTCTTCAATCCGGTCAGAAAATCTGTGAACGCGAAGCGCAGCAAAGTCTCGTTGGAATAATCGCGCGCAAGCATGCTCTCAGCGATCAACGAGAGTATCCACAGAAGCTGCGCGTCTTCGCGAGTAAAGCTATCTGTGCGGTCACCAAACAACTGCAACGATCCCATCACGCGATTGCGCACAAAAAGTGGAATCACGAGCACGCTGGCGGCATCCATCGCACGCAGCAGAGTGTCGGCTTCCGGTTGCGAATGCCGCGAGATCAGCAGAGGGCGTCCAAGCTTTGCAGACCAGTAGTTGAGAACGTTTGCGCGCGTGTAACTCTCTTCGTCCGGATCAGGCATGTTGCGAGTGACGCGCACATGCATCACTTCGCCGTCTTCTTCCCAGAAATAAACCGCCCCACGAACAAAACTGACAATTTCAGCAGCGAGGTCGCAGACAAGATTCAGAGTGGAGGCAAGTTCCATCTCAAGTCCGGCGAGCATGCTCATACGAAGCAGAACATTGACTTCGCGAGCACGTCGCACAATCGTCTCTTCCTGAAGCTCTGAGAAAACCTCGACGGCGAATCGCTCGAGCAAGTCGGGTTGAGGAGACGAACGAGACGGTTGTGCCATAAACGAAGCGGGACGCGGCTTGTTCCGTTAGGATGCATCCGACGAACCTGGTGCCGCCCTGTCCGCCGCTCGATGGACGATTGAGTGTGTTCGGTTGCCAAATTAAGCATTTCGCTCTATGATTGGAATGGTGAGAAGCACCTAAGTGCCGTTTTCGACGGCCCAGTTGCTGCCAGAAAGAAGATTCCTTGGAAATGGAAACACAAAAAAGGAACTACTCCGGAGGTAAAAGGAGACTCTGGTTCACCCGCAAGGCTGACGAGCCCAGAATGAAGACAGGTTGTTACGTATCGCCTCCCCCAAAGGATTTTTCCGCAGTTCCAATCGAGTCTTAATGGCTGTTCCGATTTCCCGGTGTGAGCAGCCGGGAGTCTTTGGAGAGCGAAGATGGCGTGGTACGCATACTGCATCAGCGAACAAGCGAACTTCCAACAAGGACGCGTTCGTCGTCCGTTTCTCATTGATTCTCTCAAAGGCATAAACGGGAGCCCGGTAAGCGGGTTTCCTTGCGGCGAGTTTGTGGTGATCGTCAGCGAGATCGTACACGGACAAGCGCTGACCCAACAGTCCGCCATGGAGCACGCCCGGATTGTGAGCGACTGCTTCAAAATGGCGACACTGCTTCCCTTCAAGTTCGGCACCGTGTTTGAATCCGACGAAGCCCTGCGCCAAGCAATCAGGAACAACAAACGAACCTTTGCAGATTCGATTGCAAAGCTCCGCGGAAAAAGCGAAATGCACATTCGGGTGACGGTCAGGGAAGGCACAGCAATCGCTGAAACGATGAAAGACCTGCCCCACAAGGTTGGAGGCGAATACCTGTCGAGGCTGAAAGTGCAGGCGACCCTAGACCGTGAACGCCAGTCGAAAGCCCGGGCACTGTCGCTGCAAGTGAGCAAGCTGCTCAACCCGCTGCAAGAAGAAATTACATGCAAGAAGGTCGAGACGGGAATTGTGCTCGACATCGCTCACCTGATCAACTCGGATATGGTAGAGAAGTACCAGAACCGGTACTCAAGTGCGCTGCGGCAGTTTAAGGGTGTCGAAATCACGATTTCTGGCCCTTGGCCGCCCTATCACTTTATGCCCGACCCGGGAAAAGTACGCACGGTCGTAAATAACTGAATCGCAGTTTCCTCTGCTCTGAAAGGCCGGCCGCGAGCCGGCTTTTCTGCGTTCAGCAGCAGCAAACGATGGAACCCGTGAGTTGTCAGGTACTCGGTATTGTTATCCCTGTTCCAACATTGAGAATCTGGATTAGAATGCGGATTCAAACCATTTGCACTTGTTAACCACTTTCAGGACGCTGGCGACCAAAGGGAAGCATCACAATTGGGTACGGCGCACAGAAAGTAGGTCCGCTCCCGTACACGGCACCAGGAGGAGTTCTGGCTGGCTAACCCTCAACGGCTTCGGCCCAACCCTTGCAGGAAGGCGCTTCAGCATGCACGTTAGCAGCAGGACCAGGATTCTGATCGTGGACGGCGACCGAGCTCAGAGCCAATTTCTGAGCGCGCATCTCACGCGCCGCGGCTACGACGTGAGCGCCGCCGCAAACGGTGATGAGGCGGTCCGCATGTTCCGCGTGTTTGATCCCGCGCTGGTGTTGCTCGACGCTGACACTCGCGGCATGGAGCGGATGGAGACCTTGGAGCGGCTGAAGCATATCAAGCCCGATGTTTCGGTCATCATGACCGCAAGCAGCAGTTCGCCAGAAGTCATATTCAGGGCCTCAAAGCTAGGCGCCGACGACTTTATGGGCAAACCGATGGAACTTGCTGTGCTCGATCAGCACATGACACGTCTGCTGGAAGGCCAGAGGCTCACCTCTGAGGTGACGCAGCTTCGAGACCAAGTTCGCCGCCAGAGCGATTTCAGCATGCTCTTTGGCACCAGTCCGAAGATGGAGGACGTGAAGAACACGATCGAGCAGGTGGCCGACACCAATGCCACCGTGCTGATCCGCGGCGAGAGCGGCACGGGCAAGGAAGTTGTTGCCCGCATGGTGTTCTCGCATTCACTGAGACACGACAAGCCATTTGTAAAAGTGAACTGCGCAGCTATTCCGCATGAATTGCTCGAAAGCGAGTTGTTCGGCTACGAGCCGGGAGCATTCACGGGAGCCAATCGACAGAAACTGGGAAAGTTTGACTTGGCCCATGGCGGCACGATGTTTCTGGACGAAATCAGCGAAATGCACCCCGCCCTTCAAGCGAAACTGCTGCATGTATTGCAGGATGGCGAGTTCTCTCGCTTGGGCGGGAAACGAGATATTGCAGTAGATGTTCGCGTGCTCGCGGCAACCAACAAGCAATTGGAGCGGGCGGTGGAGGAAGGTACGTTCCGCGAAGATCTCTTCTATCGCCTGAACGTCGTCACGATCAACATTCCGCCACTGCGTGAGCGCAAAGAAGAGATTGCGGTGTTCCTCGACTTTTTCCTACGCAAGTACAGCGAATACTACGGCAAGCAACCGCCACCATTCAGCGACTACGCAGTAAGCCGGATGATTGAGTACAGTTGGCCGGGAAACATCCGCGAGTTGGAAAACCTGGTTAAGCGCTACGTGATCGTGGGTAATGAATCACAGATCATCCGCGAGCTCTCGAACCACAAACCGATCAGCTCCTCGAATTGGGAGCCGAAGCCTGCGGTTCCGGTGATAGCACGTCCGGTTGAGATCGACATGGTCGCGGCGGACACCGTCAAAGGAGAGCTAGAGTCCTTGTCCCTGTTGGAAATTGGCCGCCGAGCGGCAATGAAGGCCGAGCGCGAGGCTATTGAACGTGTGTTGAACCAGACGCGCTGGAATCGTCGGCAAGCAGCGAAGATTTTGAAGGTGAGCTACAAGGCATTACTCAACAAGCTGAAGGCAATGGAAGAACAAGACCAGTTCAACAACAAGAACTTGTCTTCTAAATAGTGGAAGCTGAATACCACTTTATTCTTGCATATTTTACACAGTGCTTCTTCACCTCTGTCCGAACATCCTGCCCGAAGATCCGAATATTACAATCAAATTAACAACTTAGAATTTCGCTGCTGAACGGCTGCGGGCGTTCCGCTTCACTGGCCCGGAACGTGCATCAGTATGGGTAACAAAGAGGCCGAAATTGCCAATGAAAGTTCCTCTCAAGGAGTACACACTTCTATTCGCGGCTCCCGAAAGGTTGGAGCGGCACCTAAATCTTCCTGCCTAAATTCCCACCCTCCCTTGCCTCTTTCAAGAAGCGACCCATTAAGGGTCGCTTTTTCGATGCTCACAAATCCGTCCGATTTGCTGAGTGCCGCGGACGTCCCTACGCATCCTAGTCTGGGCACGACGCTCATGTGGCCGAAACGAATTGACCGCCGAAGTAGCCGCCGCTATCATTTGCGGTCTGTGACTCTAAACGCTGTAGAGAAGTGACGGCGATGGACAAAGAACGTATCCAGCATCTCAAACAACTTCTCGAAGCACGTCGTAAAGACTTGCTCGAGAGCGTAGCGCGTGCGGAAGAAGAGGGCCGTACAGCACACGCGACCGATTCCGCACAGGACGTTGCTGATCGAGCCTCAAGCTCGTACACGAAGGAATTTTTGTTTGCTCAGAGCAGCAACGACCGCCATCTCCTCCAGATGGTCGATCACGCACTGGCAAGGATTGCAAAAGGCGAGTATGGCGAGTGCGAAGTTTGCGGCGAAGACATAAACGAGCGCCGACTCGAAGCACTTCCATGGGCAAGGCACTGCATTGCATGTCAGGAGAAACTGGAGCGCGGAGAGCTGCAGCAAGAGCAGACGCAGGAAAGCTGACCAGGTATCAAGGGAAGAACAAGGCCGCCTACCGGGCGGCCATCTCTTTTGTCTTTTCAGGGGCAGGCACCGCCGCGCGCGTCACACACGAACGATGCAGACGA
This sequence comes from Koromonas humicola, assembly GCF_059726255.1. Classification (NCBI taxonomy): domain Bacteria; kingdom Pseudomonadati; phylum Acidobacteriota; class Terriglobia; order Terriglobales; family Koromonadaceae; genus Koromonas; species Koromonas humicola. Next base: position 225,886 of record NZ_AP040873.1, on the reverse strand, counting down.
TAAGCCAGAATGATTACGGCACAGAGCGGCAACAGGTGAATGAGGCCATGCAATGATTCACCCACGATGATCAGCGCCATCCACACCAACAACAAAGCGAAAAAGATCCAGTGCGCAATTCCCGGAATTCTTACTTTTCTTTTCAATTCTGCTTGCTCCTGTCTGACCCGTCATTTGCGCAATAGGTGAAGTTCTCCTGCAGGGAGCTTGTATCGGCTTGTTCTGCAAATGGGATGAACTCTGGAGGGAACAAGTTGTCGTTCAGGAACGAGTTTTGCCCTGCTTTGCATGATTTTCATCGCATTTTCACAAGGTTTGAACCGGCTATGGCGTAAACGGCGGAATGGGCAACACCCGACTGGGACTGTGCCATCCCAAGTGCGACCACAACCCACGGGTGTAATCGCAAATGAGATATCTATCGGCACTCCTGCTCATATTCCTGGCCACGCTGATCGGATGCGGCACAGGCACCAGAAACTCTACAACTACCGGAGGCTCGGGCGGAGGCACCACTGAGGGCGGCACTACCGGAGGTGGCGGCAGTACAGGCGGAGGCACTACGAGCACGGGAAGCCTGCAATCAGTCAATCACATTGTGATCATGATGCAGGAGAACCGCAGCTTCGATCACTACTTCGGACAGCTAGGCGCTTACCGCGCTTCGCATGGGGCAGGCGCAGCAAGCGACATTGATGGATTGCCCGCGAACGTGTCGCTGAAAACATGGGATGGAAGCCCGAACGTCTCGCCATTTCACATGGTCAGCGCGTGCTCGTACGACATGACCAGCAATTGGCAGGAAACGCATAACACCATCAATCTCGTCCATCCGACGCAGGTAACAGGCACTCCACCTATGGATGGGGCCGCAGCGATGCAAGGTGGATTCTGCGTGCATGACGCCGCCAATCGCGGCCTCACGTGTCCAGATCCCGCGGGCAAGCGTGCGATGGGCTATTACAACGAGAACGAACTTCCGTTCTACTACTGGGCAGCCACACAGTTTGCAACCTCGAATCGCTGGTTCAGCGCCGCCCCGGCACGCACGCAGCCGAATCGGATGTATCTGTTGGCAGCGACATCACAGGGCTTTACGCGGCCGCCAACGGACACACTCACGGCAAAGACGATCTTTCAGCTTTTGCAGGAAAACAACATAAGCTGGCGTGTGTACGTTAGCGACAATTGGGCTCCGGGCAAGACAGGGAGCACGTACATGACGTACTTCCCTTCATTCACCAACCAGCACATCTCGAATTTCGTTCCGGCCACTCAGTTTGCGACCGACGCAGCCAACGGAACTCTGCCGCAGGTCTCTCTGATCGAGACTGGATACGAATCGAGCGCAACAGATGAGCATCCGCAGAACAATGTCCAGGTTGGGGCAGCGTACGTTCAGAAGCAGGTGAATGCTCTGATGTCTAGCCCTTCGTGGAAGGATAGCGTGTTCTTCGTCACCTTCGACGAGTTCGGTGGATTGTATGATCACGTTCCGCCAATGCAAACGGTAAGCCCAGATGGCGTTGCGCCGAAAGACCTGACCTCCTTCGATCCAACTGGCGACTTCACAATCACAGGCTTGCGCGTGCCACTGATCGTGATTTCACCATTCACAAAGCCGCACTATGTTTCGAACACCCCGGCAGATTTTACCGCTATGCTGAAGTTCATCGAGACGCGCTTCAACCTGCCATCGCTCAACAAGCGTGACGCGGCACAGCCAGACATGACGGAATTCTTCGATTGGAGTTCGCCAAATTTGAATCCCGGCACGCCACCGACGCAGACGACGTCCGCCCCGTGTTATCAGGATCACTTGCCGTAGCTTGCCAATGAAACGCAAAATGCCCTCACGAAGGGGGCATTTTTTGTGGCGCAGGTTACGTGGTCAGGAATGTTTCTCGAAAAACAATTCCGAGAACTTGCGGCGCATCACCGATCCTCCGAACGCGCCTGCGATGGCGGGCAAAGCGACCAGGAAAGCCCCTGCGACACTGGCGCGAGTGAAGTGCGCAGTTGGGGTGACATACTTCGCGATGGCGATGGCAAGCGGCACGGGCGCTCCTACGAGCAGCGCCCAGCGCCATGGACGTGCAGGGCGCAGAACTCCGAGCAGCATGCTGCAGGCAGTTACGGCCAGAGCGGAAAGCAGTGCATCGGGCTCTTCCATCGACTCAACTGCAATGTGAAGAGCACCGCACGCCATGCCTAGGAGCAGAGCGAATAGGTAGAAAATCAGCGGATAGCGTTCAGGAGTGGATTCGTTCATGGAAGGCACGATCCTTGCGCCAGCGATTGTAAATTCAAAGACAACAGTCGGCAACTGAGCTGGTGAGGCATTGATGAACGGCCCCACTGGGGTTATTGTTTTACCCATGTTCAGAACCGTACAGGACTTTCTCGAAACGTGGAAAGCTGAGAGCAGTTCAACCCTGCGCGTTTTTCGCGCACTTGATGACCGTTCGCTTGTGCAGGCAGTAGTACCCGGAAGTTACACTCTGGGCTCGCTCGCGGCGCATATCGCGGGCAGCATCGTCGCCATTCCTGCGCACGCTGGATTGTTGCCGATGCCGGAAAAAGCCCAACTTGCAACTGTCGACGCAATCATCGCAGCTTACGAGAAGAACGCGAAACAACTTGAGGATGCGGTCGTTTCGAAGTGGAAGGACGCCGAACTTGGCCAGGAAATTCCGATCTTCGGACATAGCATGCGAAAAGGCGCTGTGCTGAATATCGTCATTGCCCACCAGGGACATCATCGCGCGCAGATGACTGTGCTGATGAAGCAGGCGGGATTGAAAGTTCCCGGCGTGTATGGGCCTTCGGAAGACGACAAAGCAGCGATGGCGGCGCAGAAGTAGAAGCTGTTCAGCTAACGGCGAAAACCTCGGATCCAAAACTCGAGCGCCGAAAGTCAAAGACCCCACATCTGCTGAGTACGGCAGATGTGGGGCACCTTCACGCAGTGGTTGCAGGCGCTAGTACTTGTAGAAGCCGCGGCCAGACTTGCGTCCCAGCCAACCAGCATCGACCATCTTGATGAGTAGCGGGCAGGGGCGATATTTCGGATCACCCAGTCCTGTGTGCAGCACGCGAAGAATGTCGAGGCAGACATCGAGCCCTATGAAGTCGGCCAGCGTGAGTGGACCCATCGGGTGCGCCATGCCGAGTTTAAATACTTCATCGACCGCCTCAGGCGTGGCAATTCCTTCCATCACCGTATAAATTGCTTCGTTGATCATCGGCAACAATATGCGGTTGCTGACGAATCCCGGAGCATCATTTACCTCAACCGGAGTTTTGCCCAGTTGCTCGGCGCAGGCCTTCACTGCGGCGTAGCTTTCATCGCTCGTTGCAATGCCGCGAATGACCTCGACCAACTTCATCATCGGCACTGGATTAAAGAAGTGCATTCCGATGACGCGATCAGGCCGCTTCGTCTGTCCTGCGAGCTTGGTGATGGAAATGGATGACGTGTTCGAAGCCAATATGGTTTCGGCGGGACAGAGCTGATCGAGCTGCTGAAATAACTGCTGCTTGATTTCGAAGCGCTCGCTCGCGGCTTCGATTACGAGTTGAGCAGCTGCCAGATCATCCCGTGAAAGCGTGGGTTTTATGCGGGCCAGCGCGGCGTCACGATCCTCGGCGGAGAGCTTCGCTTTTTCAACCTCACGTCCCAAATTCTTCTGAATAGTGGCGAGGCCGCGATCGAGAAAGCGCTGTTCGATTTCGACCAGGATGACGTTGAACCCCGATTTAGCGCAGACATGTGCAATCCCATTGCCCATGGTTCCAGCACCAACGATCCCTATGGTTTGAATTGTCATGGAGTGCTCCTTCAGTCTGATTCCGCCGCAGGACGGGCGAAGGCAACGGATGAGTGTACCAGAGGAAAGTGCCTTTGGCTGGCGCGCACATCGAGAGCTGTCCAACAATTTTTTACAAGGTTTTACAGCCAGTTCGCAGATTGCAGGTGTCCTCCGCCGTAAGGTGAGAATCGAATCACTCCAGTACGGGCGGGAGATGTCGATGAAGCGTGGTCGCGAATGGAATCAACGTGCTCGATTGCTGGTGCTGGAGTTTGCTGTGATCCTGCCCGCATTGGCGCTGGTCACGATAAGCATTCTGCATCTGAAGTCGCTCGGGCACGACAAGACAGTGAATGCGGCGATTGAGCGTGACTTGCAGAATATGCTGATGCTGACCGACAAGCAGATGACGTCGAAGGCTTACGAAATGGGCGAGACGATTCGCAACGAATTTCCGCAGCCTGAAGACGACCACGTCGAAGAGCAATTACAGCGCATCCTGGACCGCTATCCCAACGTGGCTCATGCGTTCCTCTTTGATCAGGATACGGGTACGGTCTTCGTCTCGCGCGCCGAGAAAATGCGAAATCCTGATTTCAGGAAAGAGCGCGACAAGCTGGAAAGCAGCATTTCAACCTGGCTTCCGATGGAGGGCAAAGACCTGGTCGAAAAGCTCTGGAAGATGGACAGGCAAGACGGACGCCCGTTCATGTTCGACTACTCGTGGGTGCCCCGTGGCGAGAAGAAGCTCTACCAAGCCGCCTTGCTGTTTCCGATCCGAAACGTGCCCGCAGACCACGTCGTAATTGGCGGAATTGCGTTTGACGCCGAGTACCTGCGAAACGAGTTCTTCCCTAGCGTTCTGAACCTGATGGCTGACTGCCCGACGAATCATTCGGCTGACACGAATGAACGAAACAAACCAGCATTGATGCTGCACGCGAGGCACGAATCAGAAACCCTGGCGGCCTCGTCTAATTGGGACGCAGGCAAACCCGAGGTTGAGCATCCGATGGAAGCCGGATTTCCAGGACTGGTGTTGGCCACGAAGTATCACGGCACTAGCGTGCAAGCACTGAGCAGCCATTTTCTGAAAACGAGCTACCTGATTCTTGCGGGTCTGTCGGCATTCATGATTGGCGGGATTGTGTTGAGCTACCGAAGCGTGAGCAAAGAAGTCGCCGTGGCAAAGCTAAAGTCCGATTTTGTTTCCAACGTTTCACACGAGCTACGCACGCCTCTTTCGCTCATTCGGTTATATGCCGAGACACTGGAGTTGGGCCGCATCCCAAGCACTGAAAAGCAACAGGAGTATTACCGCATCATTCGCAAGGAGAGCGAGCGGCTAACAACACTCATCAACAACATTCTCGACTTCTCAAAAATCGAAGCAGGAAAGAAGGCTTACGATTTTCGAGAAACCGACATGGCCGAACTGGTGAGGACTACGCTCGATTCCTACCGCTATCAGATTGAGCAGAACGGATTTTCTTTGCAGGAAGAGATCGAAGATAACCTGCCTTCGATCAAGGCAGATCGTGAGGCAATCGCCCGCTCTCTGCTGAACCTGGTGAACAATGCCGTGAAGTATTCATGCGACGAGAAGAGTCTTGCCGTAAGACTCTCGCGTCACGATGGTGCGCTCAACATGGAAGTGATCGACCGCGGCATCGGCATCCCGCGAGCGGAGCAGAGCAAAATATTCGAAAAGTTTTATCGCGTTAGCGATCCGCTGGTACACAACACAAAAGGCAGCGGGCTTGGACTGTCCCTGGTACGCCACGTTGTAGACGCGCACGGCGGAAAGATCTGGGTGGAAAGCACTCCCGGTCAAGGCAGCAAGTTCAGCATCGAACTTCCTATCAACACAGAAGCGAAAGCAAACTCAGCCAAGGCAGGTTGACATGAACGCACATCAGAACCGCAAGCTCTCCACCATGCCGGCTCCGCAGCCTATTGCCACAACCACGGGCTCATCCAAAGCTCGCATTCTGGTTGTGGAAGACGAGCCAAACATGGTTGCAGGCTTGCGCGACAACTTCGAGTTTGAAGGCTACGAAGTGATCGCCGCTCGCGACGGAGTGGAAGGCTTGGAACGTGCTCTCTCTGGAGCACCAGACCTCGTGGTCCTCGATGTAATGATGCCGAGGATGAGCGGACTTGATGTTTGCAAGCAGTTGAAGGCGAAGCGCCCTTCGCTGCCGATCATCATGCTCACCGCTCGCGGACAGGAGATCGACAAGGTCGTGGGCCTCGAACTCGGTGCAGACGACTACGTCACAAAGCCGTTCTCGATTCGCGAATTACTTGCGCGTGTGAAGGCCGTTCTGCGCCGTGCCCACGTGCTCCCAAAGACCATGGACTGCTACGCATTCGGCGATGTCGAAGTGGATATGAAAGCTTGCCAGGTATTGAGGGCGGGCAGGCGGCTTGAGTTCTCGAGCAAGGAGTTTGACCTGCTCAAGTTCTTCATCTGTCATCCGGGAGAGACGATTACTCGCGACAGGCTTCTGGATGAAGTATGGGGCTACGGGAACTATCCGACGACACGAACCGTGGACGCGCATATCGTGCATCTGCGCCAGAAGCTTGAACCTACTCCCGAACAGCCACAATTCCTGCTCACAGTCCACGGCATCGGGTACAGGTTTGTAGGCTAGCGACAGGCTTAGGAACACGACATCAGGAACACAACAATGGCACATCGAAATCGAGTTCAACTGAACGTGCCGGGAATCGCTGTTTTTGCGGCAGAGGCACAGGGCGCGATCACAGCATTGGAAGAACAACTCGCTCTGGCTAATGCTCAAGCCGCAGAACTGCGCCGCGATTTGTTTGAGGCCGCGCAGATGCAGCGCTATCTGTGTGGACCGCGACTTGTGCGGCAAGACTCGATCGAGATCGCTGCGGAACTGTTCCCAGTGCGCCATCTCTCGGGCGACTTCTATTGCATCGCCGATTTCGGTGCTAGCAAGATGCTCGCCGTTGGAGACATCTGTGGGAAGGGATTGCAGGCCGGAATGTGGTCTGTTCACGTGCTGCAACTCTGTCGCATGTATGGCAGCAATACCCAGGATCCGGCATCGGTTTTGCACACGCTGAATGAGACCATGTGTGCAACATGCCCCTCTCCTCCGTTCACAAGCATGTTCCTTGCTTACGTTGATTGCGAACGAGGTGAACTCGTATACAGCAACGCCGGCCATCCTGCGCAGATTCTGCTAAGAGAGAACCAACCGCCTGAGATGCTGACTGCGGGTGGTCCGTTGTTGGGTGTTCTGCACGAGGCTGAATACCAGAGCGTCAGCATCCCGCTGCGTCAGGGAGACACACTGATTGCATTCTCCGATGGACTGATCGAGTGCAGGAATGAGCGAGATGAAGAGTTCGACACCGCGAAGGTGATCAACGAAGCCCAGAAGGCAATGTCGCTTTCAATCTCGGAAATGCTGTTCTCAGTGGTTGGCGCGGCCCAAGACTTTTCTGGAACCCGGGCGCGGGAAGACGATTGCACCGTGATGGTCGCTCGATTTCAAGACAGTCAAGATGCTGCCTAGATTGCCAGACAAATCGACTCTGGACTGAACACATTCGAAGTGTGCGAAGGTGCTCTCTCGATCAATTGACGCAGACGCAAATCCCGCCCTCGGAATTGCAAGTCAGTTAAACGCATTTGATATTCGCCACTACTGGTTCCGCCCTTTCACATCTATTTAAACGTTGGTCAATTCGGCGCGCTCGATCTTTCGAGTCGCTTGGAGATGTGGGGTACAGAATGAAGGTAGTCGATCTGTTGGCAACGGCGTTGGTGGTTATAGGAGCGTTGAACTGGGGACTTGTGGGTCTCGCGCGGTTTGATCTGGTAGCCGCGATCTTTGGTATGCACTTCGGTGAAACCTCGGCTCTGACTTCCATCGTGTATGCGTTGGTGGGACTCGCGGGGATATACGAGGGGGTTTCATGGAAGGCAATGCAGCGACGCTGGAATCCGGAGCTAAGCATGAACCGTGCCCGGTAACGCAATATCGCGCTAAAGAAAAAGCCCCGGTTCGAGCCGGGGCTTTTCACTTGTGAACAATTTCTATTGTTTGTTTGCTACCTGCAGCCGAGCTTCGGCACGGGCCAAAGCGAGTGAAGCTTCCTCGAAGGCGGCTGCGTCATCGGCCTTCTTCAAGTGCTCCTGCGCACGGTCTCGGGCAGCTTCAGCGCGAGGAATATCAATGTCCTCGGCGCGCTCGGCAGTTTCTGCCAGAATCGTGACTTTGTCGGGCAGCACTTCGGCAAAGCCCCAGGCCACAGCCAGACGCGTTGTAAGACCGGCGTTGTTGTACGTGATTTCGCCGACCGCAAGTTCGGTAATAAGCGGCGCGTGGCCGGGGAGAATTCCGAGATAGCCGTTGCGGCCCGGTATCTGGATCTGCTCGGCACGGTCCTTTATGACCTGGCGCTCCGGCGTGACAATTTCGAGTTCTAGTGAATCTGCCATAACAGTGTCCTGGTTCGACCGGATCAGTAGCCCCAGCCATAATCGGATTATGAACTGGGGCTAATCTCCCGGACGCTAGGCCTTTGCCTTCATCTGCTCAGCGGCTTCGAGCACTTCCTCGATCGAGCCCTTCATGTAGAAGGCCTGCTCAGGAATCGCGTCGTGCTTGCCGTCAATGATTTCCTTGAAGCTGCGCACCGTATCCTCGACTTTGACGTACTTGCCGGGGAATCCGGTGAACTGCTCGGCGACGTGGAAGGGCTGCGACAGGAAGCGCTGAACCTTGCGGGCGCGCGACACAGTCAGCTTCTGATCTTCCGACAGTTCGTCGATGCCAAGGATGGCGATGATGTCCTGCAGATCCTTGTAGGTCTGGAGGGTCTGCTTCACAGCCTGCGCTACATCGTAGTGCTCCTGGCCAACAACGCGCGGATCGAGAATGCGCGAGGTGGAGGCCAGAGGATCGACCGCCGGGTAAATACCGATTTCAGTCAACGCGCGGTTGAGCACCGTTGTTGCATCGAGGTGGGCAAACGTGGTGGCCGGAGCCGGATCCGTCAAATCGTCGGCGGGCACATAGATGGCCTGCACCGAGGTGACCGACCCCTTCTTGGTCGAAGTGATGCGCTCCTGCAACTCGCCCATTTCGCTGGCGAGGTTGGGCTGGTATCCCACCGCTGAAGGCATACGGCCGAGCAGTGTAGATACTTCGGAACCCGCCTGGGTGAAGCGGAAAATGTTGTCGATGAACAGCAGCGTGTCGGCGCCTTCGGCGTCGCGGAAATGCTCTGCGACGGTGAGGCCAGTCAGTGCCACGCGCAGACGCGCCCCTGGAGGCTCGGTCATCTGGCCGTAGATAAGTGCAGCCTTCGATGCGGATGGATCGCCTGCCTTAATGACGCCCGACTCCTGGAACTCGAGCCAGAGGTCATTTCCCTCGCGGGTGCGCTCACCTACTCCGGCAAAGACCGAGTAGCCGCCGTGCTGCTTGGCGACGTTGTTGATGAGTTCCTGAATGACGACCGTCTTGCCGACGCCAGCGCCACCGAACAGACCAATTTTGCCGCCCTTCAAGAAGGGCTGGATGAGATCGATGACCTTGATACCAGTCTCGAACATCTCGGCGCGCGTAGATTGCTCGTCAAAGGCCGGGGCTTGGCGGTGAATCGGCATGCGCGTTTCAGAGCCGATCGGGCCAAGGCTATCCACCGGCTCGCCGATCACGTTCATCACGCGGCCCAGCGTCTGACGACCTACGGGAACGCTAATGGGGCCACCGAGGTCGATGGCTTTCATGCCGCGAACCATGCCTTCGGTGGGTTCCATAGCAACACAGCGAACGCGACCTTCGCCAAGGTGCTGCTGCACCTCGAGGATTACATTCACCGGCTGCGGGGTGTTGAACCCATCGCTAACAACACGAAGGGCGGTGTAGATCGAGGGAATGGCCGTTTCGGAAAACTGTACGTCAACGGCGGGTCCGGCGATCTGAATGACGTGTCCGATGTTTTCAGGCATATGTAGAAAACCTTGTTTCAAAGTTTCAGGGTTTCAAGGTTCCAAGGTTGCCCTTGAAGCTGAAACCCGTAGTGCCAATATCGTTTGCTTCGCTTGCGCGAAGGCTGAATTACAGAGCTGAGGCACCGCTGACGATTTCGATGATTTCCTTCGTAATCGACGCCTGACGGGCGCGGTTCATCGAGAGCGTGAGCGAGTCGATCAGTTCGCCTGCATTGTTAGTGGCAGAATCCATGGCCGTCATACGGGCTGCATGCTCAGCGGCAACAGACTCCAGCATGGCGCGATAGATTTGCCCAACAACGTACTTGGGAAGCAGCGCGCGGAACAGCGTAGCTGCGGGCTGCTCATAAATGTAGTCAACTTGCGCAGTGGCAAAGCCAGCGGCACGACGGTCGATTTCCGATGTATCCTGCGCCTCGAGGCTGATGCCTGCCGAAGTCGCGGCCTCACCTGCACGCTCGCGCTCTTCTGCCGAGGGCTCGATCGCTTGCTCAATGTCGCGCTCGCCCAATTTGCTGACGGGCAAAAGCTGCTCAACTACCAAGCGCTGAGCAATCACCGATTTGAATTCGTTGAACAAAATATAGACAGCATCGACTTCGCCTTTTGTGTAGCGTTCGATGATATCTTCGGCAATCGGCGAGACTTGCGCGAATTGCGGCACCTTCAGGATTCCAAGATGCTCGCCGGTAACGCGCACTTGCGCAGTACGCTCTTCATCTGCCGCCTGCGCCGGATAGCGCCGACGGAAGTAGTCGCGTCCCTTGCGTCCGACGCACTCGATGTCGACGTTGATCTCGGTTTCGGAGCTTGCAAGCTTCGCATCGAGGAAGCGCTGCGCAGCCTTAAGCAGGTTGGAGTTGAATCCTCCAGCCAGTCCGCGATCTCCCGTGACGACGACGAGCACGATGTTGCGCTCCGGGCGGGCTTCCAGCAGCGGATGCTTCGCTTTACCTGTATCGGTATCGATGACATCGGCGCGCTCGACAAGCGACTTGAGCACGTTGGTCAGCATTTGCCCGTAAGGGCGGGCGGCCAGGGCGCGGTCCTGCGCACGGCGAAGTTTCGCGGCAGAGACCATCTTCATGGCCTTGGTAATCTGCCGCGTGCTCTTCACACTGCGGATACGGCGCCGGATGTCCAGAACGTTAGGCATATTCGTTCACTCTGGCAGTTGCCCCTATTGAGCAGCCGTGGCTACGGCTGGCTTGCGCTGCGATTCGCGCTCGGCAAGGAAGCGTTCCTTTGCTTCCTTGATTGTCTTGTTCATGTCGGCCTTGATCTCGTCGTTGAGTGCCTTCTTCTCCGCCAGATTCTTGAACAGAGCGGGGTTGGCGGTCTCAACATAGTTGTAGAGCGCCTTCTCGAACGGACGCACGTCTTCGACAGCGATATCGTCGAGATATCCGTTCGTACCGGCATAGATCGACAGAACCTGATGCGTGAACGGCAGCGGCTCGAATTGTCCCTGCTTGAGCAGCTCGACGAGACGCGCACCGCGATTCAGCTGCGCTTGCGTCGCTTTGTCGAGGTCGGAACCGAACTGCGCAAATGCTGCGAGTTCGCGGTACTGCGCCAGTTCCAGCTTCAGGCTGGAACCGACCTGCTTCATTGCCTTGATGGCAGCGGAGAATCCTACACGCGATACCGAAATACCGACGTTCACAGCAGGACGCACACCGGAGTTGAACAGGTCAGCTTCGAGGAAGATCTGACCGTCGGTGATCGAAATGACGTTCGTCGGAATGTACGCCGAAACGTCACCAGCCTGCGTCTCGATGATCGGCAGCGAGGTGATCGATCCACCGCCCAGCTTTTCGCTCAGCTTGCTCGAGCGCTCCAGTAGACGTGAGTGGAGATAGAACACGTCGCCCGGATAGGCTTCGCGCCCCGGTGGACGGCGGAGCAGCAACGAGATTTCGCGATAGGCCGCCGCGTGCTTCGAAAGATCGTCGTAAATCACCAGCGCATGACGCCCTGTGTCACGGAAGTACTCGGCGATAGCAGTGCCCGAGTACGGCGCGATGTACTGCATCGGAGCCGGATCGGAAGCCGAAGCTACGACAACAATGGAGTACGCCATCGCGCCCGCTTCTTCCAGAGTCTTCACAACTTGGGCAACGGTCGAGCGCTTCTGGCCGATAGCCACGTACACGCAAATGAGGTCGCCGCCCTTGTTGTTGATGATGGTGTCGAGAACGATGGCGGTTTTACCGGTCTGGCGGTCGCCGATGATCAGTTCGCGCTGGCCGCGTCCGATAGGAATCATGGCGTCAATAGCCTTGATACCGGTTGCCATTGGCTCGCGCACAGGCTGACGATCAATAACGCCGGGGGCCAGGCGCTCGACAGGATTGTATTTGTCGGTGACGATCGGGCCTTTGTCGTCGATTGGTTGCCCCAGAGCATTGACGACGCGGCCGATGAGAGCATCGCCCACAGGCACGCTCATGATTCGACCGGTACGCTTAACTTGGTCGCCTTCGCGGATTTCAGTGGCTTCGCCGAGGAGCACGGAACCGACCTGATCTTCTTCGAGGTTCATGGCCAGACCCGCGATGCCATGCGGGAAAGAGAGCAGTTCGCCGGCCATAACCTTGTCGAGACCGTGAATACGGGCGATGCCGTCGCCAACGGAGATCACCGTACCAACTTCATCGACAGTGATCTTGTTTTCGTAGTTTTCGATTTGCTCACGAATGAGCTGTGTAATCTCGTCTGCTTTAATCTGGGCCATTTTAGCTCTCAGCTACCAAGCACCGATCTGTGACCGGCGGTGGCACTTGATTGATCAAAACTCAAAACAACTGGAGCGCCGTGTTGGCGTCCCAAAATCCTGCTTGCCTTGGCACCGGAGACCGGCACCACACAACTGCCTATTCCTCGACCAACTGCTGACGCAGGCGCTGCAACTGTCCACGCACGGTGCCGTCGTAAATTGTGCTGCCTACACGAACCTTAACGCCGCCAATCAGCGTTGCATCAGTCGAGTAGTGGGGCTGAACCGTCTTGCCAGTAAGGCGCGTAATCTCCGTCACCAACTGGGCTTGCTGCTCGGGACCAAGCTCGCGAGCGCTCACGATATCGGCATGAATGCGTCCCGTGCGGCTATTGAGCTCCTCATCCACTAGCTTAGCGATCTCTGGAAATAGCGCGATGCGATCCTGGTCGATGAGCACTGCTACGAAATTGCGCAACGGACGTTCCGTGATTCCAAGCCTCACGGTCAGCGAATCAAGAACCTGATGCTTCTGCTCAACCGGAATGGCGGGCGATTCCCAGACTTCGCGCAGATCGCGGCTCTCCTGAAACGCAGAAACGAGCGAGTGCAGATGCTCGATGGCTTTGGAGACGTCCAACTTGCTGTCGGTGACTACATCGGCAAGGGCACGGGCGTAACGGCCGGAAACGGCTGCCATTATTGTCCATCCTTTCCGAGCTGCGAAGCGAAGTCACGCACGAGAGCGTGGTCTGTAGCTTCGTCCACGGTGATTTTCTTCTCTGCCAAGCCGACCGCGAGATCCGCAATGTAAGCCTTCAACTCGCGTTGCGCAGTACGGGATGCTGCGGCAATCTCCTGCTCAGCAGCGGCAACCACGTTCTTCGCATCCTGCTCAGCAGCGGCTTTAATGCGCTGCTCTTCTGCGCTGAAATCCGCCTCGGCTGCAGTCCTGATCGCGGCAATTTCGGTATCGAGCTTGGCAAGCCGACTCTCAATTTCCGCTAGACGCGAACTGGCTTCAGCACTGGCTTTCCGAGCTTCTTCGATTCCCTTCTGAATCTCGGCATTGCGCGGGGCAAAACCGTGCGGCAGCGCCTTGCGAACGATCCAAACAAGAGCACCGGCAAGAATCAGAAAATTGATGGTCAGAAAAATCCAGTACACAGCCTCTTTCGAGAGTCCGGTCTTGGCCGCAACGCCACGCACGACGGAGGAGTACTTGAACTGAATGTTCTCTTCTTCCTCTTCTTGAGGTGCGCGATTGTCTTTAGGCTCTGCAGCGACTTTCCCTTCTGCGTACTGCTTCTGAACTTCAGACGATTGCTGGGTCGCGGTCGCAGGCGGCTGCGACGGAGCTTCAGATTGGGCAACCACCACACCAGTCCCCAACACGAGACCCAGCCCAAGGATGTAAACGTGAATTCTCTTTGACATTTAGCGTCCGCCCACCGAGGCCGGGCTGGTTCCGGCAGTCTGAAGGATGGTCTGAATTATTTGGTTGGCGAGGCGATCACTTTCGACGGGAAGCGACGTACGCGCGATTGCGACTTCCTGCTCCATTTGAGCCTTGGCTTCAGCGATTTGCTGCTGGGCGCGCTCACGAGCTTGGGCTACGGCGGCGGCGCGAGCCTCCAGGGCCTGCTTCCGGCGGGTGTCGAGTGACTTGAAGATTGCCAGCCGAGCTTCGCGAAGGCGGTTCTCGTACTCGGTTGCGCGAGCGGCTGCGGCGGCAACGTCAGCGCGTGCCTGCTCGATCGCTCCCTGCGTGCGCTTCCGACGTTCGGCCAACACGGCTTCCAGCGGCTTGTGCACCAATACGTGGTAGAGACCGTACAGTGCCAACAGAAGCACCACGGTTGGTATGGAGCCGAGCAGTAAATTACCTAATTGATTGAGGGTTTGTTCCATTTCAATATCGTGAGTGCGACAGCCGAGAAGTAAGGGAACCCACAAGAAACTTCCGAAGCTACCATTCCCTATGAGGTACTGTCAATCTTTCCCTATATTTTCTATTAACTTAGCCCGTACGGTAAATGAAATCGGGAAGGAAAGCAGGAGACGCTCTCGATCTCACTTGACTCAAGAATGGACAGCGCTACCATACCCCCATCGCCTCCGATCCACTCCAGGATCGAATGGGCTTATGGTTGAGGAATAAACATTCCGCTCCTCACCCATAGGCCCATTTAATTTTCTTATGAGCTTAATTGCAAGCAAAATCGTCTTAGGAGCAAGAACAATCCCTTAGCGGAACCTTAAGCACTTCGCCCGGGCCCGTTCTCGTCTTCTTTGACTTAGTTTTGCTGGGGTCGAAAACCTTCGATTACAACGAAACGCTCCAGCTTTCTAAGGAGGGAACGCGGGGCATCCACCTCGAACTCCACCATTTCACCCTCAGCATATTCGCGAGAAAGGATAATCGAGCGCGCTTCGAGCTGGGCTAGGACTTTCCCCTCTGCCTGAGGCACCCGCAGATGCGCCCGCTCGACGGGATCGAGATCAAGATGTGCATCGATGGCGGCCAACAACCGATCGAGGTTGAGTCCTCGAGCAGCGGAAATGTGGACGTCATCCTCGTTGTCCCGGAGTTGCGAGCGAGCCTCATCATCAAACAGGTCGATCTTGTTCAGCACATGGAGTTGAGGCTTGTCGAAGGCATCAAGCTCGCGCAGAACCGACTCCACCTGTGCCATTTGCTCCGCAGCCGTCGGACTGGTTGCGTCTGTCACCTGCAGCAGGAGTGCCGCCCTCTGCACCTCCTCGAGCGTGGCGCGGAATGCAGAAACCAGCGTCGTCGGCAGATTACGAATGAATCCCACCGTGTCCGATAGCAGCACGTCTCGCCTTGATGGCAAAGTCACTGTCCGAAGCGTGGGATCGAGTGTGGCGAACATACGCGAGCTTTCAACGACGCCCGCGCGCGTCAGCGCGTTGAATAGCGTTGACTTCCCCGCATTTGTATAGCCCACGAGCGCAACGACCGGCACCGGAACGCTTTCGCGCCGCCGCCGCTGCTGCGACCGGATGCGCCGCACTTCCTCGATCTGTTGCTTAACATGGCGGATTCGCCGAAAGATCTTGCGGCGATCGGTTTCAAGCTGTGTTTCTCCAGGACCGCGCGTACCAATTCCGCCGCCGAGTTGAGACATCTCCGCACCGCGCCCCGTGAGGCGTGGGAGCATGTATTCGAGCTGTGCTAGCTCAACTTGAAGTTGACCTTCACGCGTGCGTGCGTGGCGTGCAAAGATGTCGAGAATTAGCTGAGTGCGATCGACCACCCGGCAGTGAAACTCGCGTTCTAGATTGCGCAGTTGTGAGGCAGACAATTCATGGTCGAAGATGAGCACGCCCGCATCGGCCATTTTTGCGGCTGCAGCAACCTCTTCGACTTTGCCGCGGCCGATCAGCGTAGCGGGATCAGGACGATCTCTGCGCTGCATGATCTCGCCAACAACGGTAGCGCCAGCGCTCTCGGTCAGTTCATGGAGTTCGGCCAGAGACTCGAAGGCGCTAAACGGAACAGCATGATCAGAAGCCTCAAGACGAAGCGAAGTTCGGGACGCAGACTTGGCCTGTAAGGCTTGGGGTGGAATGCGCGCAGGTCGATGCGCAGACTCCTCCGCTGGCTCATCATCGCCACGTGGGCGCGAGCTCGGCTGACTGCGAAACTCAACTCCTACTAGAAATGCACGTTCAGGTTCGCCGGGAACACGGGGGCGTGTAACCGAAGCCGCGGCGGCTTCCAGAGAACCGGGCAAGCGACGCTCAGCGATGGCTCACCCCTGCGACGTAGACGTTAGCGGCGCAGCAGGCGTCGTGGCTGGAGAAGCCGCGACCGACTGCGGCGGATGCGAGGCTGGGCGCTCCACATGCGGGGCGCGCGCCATGACCACGGTCGAGATGGCATGCTTGAAGATCAACTGTTCCTGGTTGTTTGTCTCCAGCACAACCGAATACTTGTCGAAAGAGCGAATGCGTCCGGAAAGCTTGACGCCACTGAGAAGATAAATCGTGATGACGGACTTGTCTTTTCTTGCAGTGTTGAGAAACGAGTCTTGTATGTTCTGTGCCGGTTTGCTTTCCATCGGTCACTTCTCCTTCAAGTAGAACAGCCAGAAAACCAGAAACGCCGCCCACACAAACATCTGGCGGGTTAACCCTGTCCGGCGGGGGAAAATCGCGTCTCCCGGACAAGCCACTACGATACGGCGTCCGAGGAGCAATTTCAACTTGGATACAACTTTGGTGGAAGAACATGAGGGCGAGGCAACGACATTGGACCGTTTTGGGCTGAAAAAGAAGGGAGCCCCGAGAGGCTCCCTGAATACTGCAATTTACAACAGGTTAGAAGCTGTACTTGAGCCAGAAACGGATCGTACGACCGCCGTAAGCAGTGATGCTCTTGTCGGCGAGATCCGAGCTGGTCAGAACGAACACTGGAATGCCGAGATTCGCGTGATTGAACGGATTCGCCATTTCGGTGCGTACCTGGAACTGATGTCCCTCAGTGATCGGGAACGTACGCGCAAGCGCAAAGTTCCAATCCTGAGTTCCGTTGGTGTAAAGGCTATTGCGACGAACGTTTCCGTACAGAGTATTCACGCCATCCGGAACATACCAGTGAACGTCGCTCATCTTTACGACAACGCCCTTACCCTTCAGAGCAGACGGGCCGTCATAAAGCACGCCAGGAGTTCCACCGATCTGCATGCCGTCGAGTGCCCACTTGTTCATCGGAGCTTTGGGGTTGGCCAAGGAAGGACGATCCGATGCGATTCCGTCGCCGTTGCCGTCGAAGCCGTCGGCTACGGTTTCAGGAGCGCCAGTCTGGAAGCTAGTCGTGCCCGAAATCTGCCAGTGCGCCAGAACTTCACGCGCGATCTTGCCAAACGCGTTGTCTGTATTGTGCAGGCTGGGAATTGCATACACATACGAGAACACAAAACGGTGTTTGCGGTCATAAGCGGACGGACCGTAATCAGCCTTGCGATTGTCCAGGATCTGCGGGTAGGAGCTGTATCCGGAGGTGACGAACACTTCCGAACCGTCATCGATCATCTTCGAGTACGTGTAAGCTGCGCGGAGCAGCAGACCGTTGCTGAAGCGACGATCCAACTTAGCGTTAAGAGCGTGATAGTTGGAATCAGCAGTGTTGGCACGGATGATAACACGGCCGAAGTCGGGGTTCAGGTGAGTCTCGTAATCGAAGTTCGTGTAGTTGAGTTCGCGATTTGCAAACAGCTTCTCGCCACGGCTTCCAACGTATGCCAGGGTGAGGACAAAGTTGCTAGGAAGTGCACGCTCGACGTCGATGTTCCACTGGTGCGTGATCGGTGCGACCAAGTTGCTGTCAACCAGCTCCTGGAGCGAGGTCGGGCTGTATTCACCAGTGATGCCGGCGAATGCGGTTGTGGCGTTCGCCAAGCCGCGACCATCACCACCAGTGATTGTGCCGCCGAACACGTTCGGCGAATTGGCACCCGAGTTCACGAGGATGTTGTTGAAGAACGAGTCATAGAACATACCGTATCCAGCGCGGAGAACAGTCTTCTCATCGCCAAACAGGCTTTTCCAGAATTTCGGCGTGTAAGAGATACCTACACGAGGAGCGAAGTTGTTGTTGTCATTCTTAACGACTTGGCGAGCGGGCCAAGGCTCGGACGCAGTTCCGAGCTGTGTGATCGGGAGCTTGGCATTGATCGCCGGGTATTTCAGGCTGTTCTCGGGGTTGCCGGCATATTCATAGCGGACACCCAAGTTGAGCGTCAGGTTCGGAAGTACGCGCCAGGTATCCTGGACATAGTAGTTCTGAACCAAGGCGTTACTGCGAAGACGACTGATTCCAAAAACCTTGGAAAGGCTTCCGCTCTCACCAGTGTAGTTATCCGCAAAGTTGGCCAGAGCAGAGTAGGTTCCGCCATCCGGGCTAGTACCGCCGGATTGGAACGCCAGAGTACCGCGGCCGTTGAACGGAATGGTGTCGTAGCTCCAAATTTCGGACATATCGAGTCCGAACTTGAAGGTGTGCTTACCCGTCGTCCAGTTGACAGCATCCTGCCACTGAATCGTGTTGTGAGTACGGGACTGCGGATTGCCAGAATCCATACCGAGCGCAAGGTTGGTCAGGCCATCGATTGTGTACTGCGGACCCAATGCAGCCGGGTTCGCCTTGGTCGCGGGTGTGGGCAGGAACCCGAAGTTGATGCGCCCGAACGAGAAGCGGGCTTCGTTTACAACATTCGGAGTGAACGTGTGTGTGTGAAGAATACCCAGGTTCTGAGAGCGACCGCCCTGCATGGTATCGAAGCCGGGCATAGCCGTTGAATTCGTAAAGAAGTCAGGCGACAGGAATGTGTCGTCGAAGATGTAGCGGAAAGTGAATGAGTCTTTGCTGGTCGGCAGATAATCGACACGAGTTGTCCACTGGTCATCATGCGACCGCTCGGCAACACCGGTGCGCTGCACCAGGCCGGTTTCAACTACAGAACCGTTTCCGAGGTACTCGCAATTTGCATTGCTCGCATCAGTGGTCGCGTTTCCGGTACAGGGCTTCGCGGGGGTCGGCGCTACCAGTCCATTCAGACCGGAGACCAACAGTTTTGCGTTTGCACTGCCGTACGCGTTCAGAGCTGCAATACCGGCCGCGTCTGGAACACGGAACGTGGAACCATTTGCGCTGGTCCCATAGCGATCCCACTGGTAGGTACCAAAGGCAAACAGCTTGTCCTTCTTGATCGGGCCACCAAGAGAGAACCCGAACGTGTTGTCATGCATAGGAGCCTTCGGGCTCCCAACAAGCTTGGAATCAAAGGTGTTCGCATTCAGGGCCGAGTTCTGGAGCAGGTCCCACGCAGATCCGTGGAACTGGTTGTTCGCACCCTTGAAGGTAACGTTCGTAACGGAACCGCCGCCCTTGCCATATTCAGCGGCGAAGGAGTTGGTCTTGATTTCGACTTCACTGATCGCTTCAGGGTTGGTGGCCTGCATGGCCTGACCTTGAATGGCGGAGTCGTTATTATCAAAGCCGTCGAGCAGGAATTCATTTGCTCTGGGGCGGGTGCCATTGACCGAGAAGCCCACGCCGTTGGTCATGCTGTCACGACCGGCTTGGCTAACAACGCCGGGCTCAGTAAGAGCCAACTCGATCGGGTTCAGCGAGGGAATAGGAAGTTCGGTGATTTCTTTGCTTGAAATTTCGTGGCTGATTTCGCCGCTGATCGTCTGCAATTCCTGAGCAGAGGTCGCTTCGACGGTAATAGAGGTAGCGCTGGACTTTACTTTAAGTTCGGCATTGATAGAGGTGGTTACACCGGCGTGAACGACCACCTTCTCAACCTTGAACGGCGCGAAGCCGGTCCCATTGATGGTGATGACGTATTCACCAGGCGACATCGCCGAGACAAGGTAAACTCCGTTAGGCCCAGTGGGAACATTGCGGCTTTCGCCGCCGGCGGCTGCGACAACGCTAACAGAAGCGTTGGGCACCACGGCACCGGAGGAATCTGTAACCACGCCGGTGATAGTTCCCTTTGACGTCTGAGCGAAACCGAAACTGGCTAAGAACACCAGAATCAGCGTGCTGACGAGAAAGTATTTGAAGAATCTGTTGTTTTTCACTTCTTGTTTCTTCTCCATAGGTGACGTGAATGCAACAGCAAGCAACGCCAATTCAAAAAACAGAACAGACAACGAGTTGGGTGATTCAAAGAACTAAGTACCTTAGTACCTGCAACTCTCGTTCCAGAGTGGCACTTCTGGGTAGTGTCGAAATTTCAGTAGCTTAGGAGCAGGAGTAAGTTGTGGAAAATTGGAAATATATGATTTTTGGTAAATCCTGATTTCAGAGATGTTGAATTCGGTAGAGTTTGCAACAAAATGGTGTTCTGAAATACGTAGGGAAGGATCAGGACGAGCATCCCTCAAAAATTCTCTCCTACAGCCGTCTCCGGCCTTACTCGCCCTATAATTGACACCATGGATGAACGGGACTTCTACGAGGAGAGGCAGGAAACCAAGAAGCATCTGGTGACCTGTCCGCATTGCCGACAAGAAATGGAATATGAGATCGGCTGGATTGTGCGCACAAAGAAGAAGTCGCTGCCGCCGAGGGCTGACGAGCGGGACCGCGCAAAGTACGCAAAAGCCCAGAGCTATATGGTCAGGAAAGACGATCTACTCGCCTGCAAGAACATTCGCTGCCGCAAGCGTTTCGAGATCGTGGGCATACAGAGCGTAGCTTTCCTATAAACGAAACAATTCATCGACCCTAAGAGGGCGCCAATCGGCGTCCTTTTCTGTTTTCGCGAAGTCCATAGATTCAGCATCAAAAAGTGAATGGCTATTCATTTTTCTGCCAGCGCAGATATACTCGTCGGTCCCGCAGCCGCATCCTAGTTGCTGGCACATCAGAGATGAAGCGGGGGTGCTTCTCTCTTGGATTTTTCGAGTTTCCAGACACTTGGGGTGTCTTCAGTTCAATCCTTCGTTATTCGAGGTGCAGGTGAAAATCCTGGTTTGCATGAAGCAGGTTCCGCAGAAGGATGCGCCTCTCAAGCTGAATGAGAGCGCCACATGGATCCGCGAAGATGTGGGCTACGAGGTAAACGAGCCCGACGCTTATGCGCTGGAAGAGGCGCTACGTCAAAAAGAGAAGAATGGCGGCGAAGTCGTGGTAATCACGGCGGGTCCGGCGCGCGCACAGCAGGTACTACGCGAGGCGCTGGCCAAGGGCGCCGACCGCGCGATTCATCTTGAAGACGACAAATTCGTTACGCTCGACGCCTTCAACATCGCTCGAGCCTTTGCCGAAGCGATCAAGGGCGAGCAGTTCGACCTGATCTTTACCGGCTTGCAGTCGGATGACTACGGCTATGCCCAAACCGGCGTGCTGCTTGCCGAATTGCTGGGCTGGCCTCATGCCACGATCATCATGCACATTGAGGCCAAGGATGGCGGCATTCGGGTGAAGCGCGAACTGGAGAACGGCTACTTCCAGCATGTAGATATGCCGCTGCCCGCCGTGCTGACGATCCAGTCCGGAATCAACAAACTACGTTACGCCACGTTGATCGGCATCAAGCAGGCTAAGAACAAGCCTCTGCGCAAGGTGACCTATGACGAGGTCGGCGCGGCGCTGAAGCCGAATCAGTTGACGATCGAGCGGCTCTACATTCCAAAGAAAACGAAACAGACGGAAGTCATTCAGGGCTCGGCGGCGGAAGTTGCCAAGAAACTGGCTTCGAAGCTGCGCGATGAGCTACGGGTGCTGTAAGCGATGACGACTTCACGGATGAAACCGAAAGACCTGGAGCAGACGCGAGAGGCAATCAACGTAGTGCGCTTCGTTGGAGGCCTGCTGTTGATGGTCGCCTTGCTGCTCTATTTCTTCCACCTGGCGGAGGTTCCTGCAGGCCACTACGTGATTGGCGTCGGCTCTGCGGTGTTTGCCATTGTCGGCGCGGCAATGCTCTGGGTGGGACAACGCAAAATTCGCGCACTGCGCTAACGACGCACGATACAAGTCGATCGAGGAAACGAGAGATGGCGGATACGATTTTGGTAGTGGCGGAACAGCGAGAAGGCAGGCTGAACCGCGTCTCCTTTGAGACACTCACGGGCGCGCAGGCGCTGGCGAAACAGACCGGATGGTCGTTGGAGTCTGCCGTCGTGGGCAGCAACATTGCGTCCGCAGCCGACGAACTCGCAAAGGCGGCGGTGACAAAGGTGTATGCAATAGAAGACGCGACTTTGGAGCGCTACACACCCGATGGTTTCGTGGCAGCGCTCAAGAAGTTCATTGAAACGCAGAAGCCGAAGCTCATTCTGCTGCCGCACACGTACCAGGTACGCGACTTTGCGCCGAAGCTCGCAGCTTCGCTCGGCAGCGTGCTGGTTAGCGATGCAGTTGCGTGCAAATTCGAGGGCGGCAAACTGATCGTCACGCGCCAGATGTTCCAAGGCAAGTTTGCCGCGGATGTCTCGCTGTCAGGCGATGGGCCATGGTTCGTCAGCTTCCAGGCTGGAGCGTTCCGTGGCGATCAGGTGGAGACCGGCACTTCTCCGGTTGAAAACGTGAATGCCACCACCGGCGAGATTCGCACCAAACCCGAAACGCCTTTTCAGGAAGCAAAGCAAGCCGTAGATCTGTCGCAGGCCGAAATCATCGTGTCGGTCGGGCGCGGAATCAAAGAGCAGAAGAACATCGAGATTGCCAAAGCTCTGGCCGATGCGCTCGGCGGCGAGATCGCGGCTTCACGCCCGATCTGCGACGCCGGATGGCTTCCGATGGAACGCCAGGTAGGCTCCAGCGGACAAACCGTAAGCCCGAAGCTCTACCTCGCACTCGGAATCAGCGGTGCCATCCAGCACATCGTGGGCATGAAGGGCTCCCGCAACATCATTGCGATTAATAAAGATGCCGAAGCGCCAATCTTCGAAATCGCGGACGTCGCGGTCGTGGGCAATCTGTTTGAGATCGTCCCGGCTCTGACGGAAGAAGTTAAGAAAGTAAAAGTTTAGTTCGAAAGGGTTCCATGATCTTCCGAACTCCCATAGAAGGTATCGACCACCCGGAGATGGAAGCCGACGTCGTGATCGTTGGCGGCGGACCGGCAGGAATGGCTTGCGCACTGCGCTTGTCGCAGTTGATTGATGAGCACAACGCCAAACATCCCGACCAGCAGCTCTCGAAGGAAAACATCTACGTCCTCGAGAAGGGACGCGAGATTGGGCAGCATTGTCTTTCGGGCGCGCTGCTCGATCCCAAGTCAATGGACGAGTTGCTGCCTGAATGGCGGAAGGAAGCTCCGATTGAAGCCGAGGTCACGAGTGACAGTGTTTATTACCTGACCCGCAAGTCGGCCTTCAAAGCGCCGATCACGCCTCCGCCGATGCAGGATCACGGAAACTACGTCATCAGCCTGAATCGCTTTGCCAAGTGGCTCGGGTCGAAGGTGGAAGAGACGGGCATTACGGTATTCACCGGCTTTGCCGGAAGCGAGTTGCTGCTCGACGGCGATCAGGTTGTAGGTGTGCGCACCGACGACAAGGGCGTGGACAAAATGAACCAGCCCAAGGCGAACTTCGAGCCGGGATATGACTTGAAAGCGAAGATCACGATCTTGGCCGAAGGCACCCGGGGCTCGCTCACGAAGCAACTTACGGAAAAGTTTGACCTCTGCGCCGATTGCAATCCCATGACCTATGGTGTCGGCGTAAAGGAACTGTGGGAGTTGCCCGAAGGCCGCATCAAGCCCGGTGAAGTGATCTACACCATGGGGTATCCGCTGACCACGAAGGAGTACGGCGGCGCATGGATCTACGGGGGCAAGGACAACACGGTCTCGATGGGCTTTGTCACTGGCCTCGACTATCCCGACCCGCACACCGATCCGCAACACGTACTGCAGTCATTCAAACAGCATCCGTTTGTGGCCAAACTGCTCGAAGGCGGCAAGCTTGTGCGCTATGGGGCCAAGACGATGCCCTATGGTGGCTGGTGGTCGATGCCTCCGCTGGGTGGAAATGGCTGGATGATCGTCGGCGACTCCGCCGGTTTCCTGAACTCGCAGCGGCTCAAGGGCATTCACCTTGCAATCAAGAGCGGAATGCTAGCGGCTGAAACTGCCTTCGAAGCATGGCTTGCAGGTGATAACAGCGCAAAGCAGCTCAGCCGATATAAGCAGAGAGTGGACGAGAGCTGGATCAAGAAGGAGCTCTACCCTGTTCGCAATTTCCATCAGGGATTCGAGCACGGATTCCTGACCGGAATGCTCAACACAGGATTACTGCTTGCAACAGGCGGCTACGGCATCCGCAACCGCTACCCCGGACACGCCGGACACGAACGCATGCTCCCGCTCTGGGACGTTATGGGACATGCGGGCGAGCGCCAGCAACTCACAGGATGGGCGAAAGGCGATGGCAAGCTGACCTTTGACAAGCTGACGGACCTGTATCATTCCGGTACGCGGCATGAAGAGGATCAACCTGCGCACCTCATCATCCACGACACCGATATCTGCACAAATCGGTGCACGAAGGAATATGGCAACCCATGCCAGTTCTTCTGCCCTGCCAACGTGTACGAGATGGAAGAGTGCCCAACGGATCCTCAGAAAAAGCGAATTCACCTCAACCCGTCGAACTGTGTGCACTGTAAGACCTGCGACATCATGGACCCGTACCAGATCATCACCTGGGTACCTCCCGAGGGTGGCGGTGGGCCAAACTACGACGGCATGTAAGAAGCAACGTGACTAGCTGAATCAGCATCTCAAGATGTAGGCGTTTCGTCCTCCTTGCAAATCTGTTTAAGGCCCGGGATTCCGGGCCTTCTTTGTTGTCCGCCTGCATAGATGTATGACGGAGTCGTGGAAACCGGTGGTGCATCTAACAAGAGTTCCGGCGTTGGCTGCCGGCTTTCGGATGCCCCTACAGGATAAGTTTGGCCGTACTATCCAAGACCTTCGAATCTCCATCACCGACCGGTGTAACTACCGCTGCGTCTATTGCCGCACCGGCAACGACGGGCCGCAGTATCCCGAACTGAAGCTCGAAGACTACCTGCGCATGGCGCGCGTCTTTGTCTCACTGGGAATAGCTAAAATCCGCTTGACCGGAGGCGAACCGCTGCTGCGGCGCGACATTGTGGAACTCGTGCGCGAACTCTCACATCTGCGCACTAGGAACGGCACGCCCCCGGAACTGGCAATCACGACGAATGGACATCTGCTGGCCGAAATGGCTGAACCGCTCAAGAACGCTGGGCTCGGTCGCGTTACGGTAAGCATGGATGCCGTTGACCCTGAACGCTTCGCGCGAATCACGCGCGTGCCAAGAGGATACGAATCGGTTGTGGCGGGCGTGCGGAAAGCGCGTGAGATTGGGCTCGCTCCCGTGAAAGTGAATTGCGTGCTCCTTCGCGGGTTCAATGACAGCGAAATCGAAGCTTTTGGCCGCTTCGCCTGTGAGGAGCAGGTGATCGTGCGGTTTATCGAGTTCATGCCCCTGGAAGAAGGTCGCGTGTGGAGCCGCGACGTCCTCGTCCCACTCAGCGAGATACTGGACCGCATGACACGGTATGCGCCCTTCCACGAAATCGCACATGAACCCAGTTCGACCTCTCGGCGCTACGAATTCGACGATGTCGTCGGCGAATTTGGCGTGATCGCCCCCGTGACGCGTCCCTTCTGCGGAGCGTGTTCGCGGATCCGGCTCACGAGCGATGGAAAGATCCGTACATGTCTATTTTCATTGCGTGAACACGACTTGCATGGAGCGCTTCGGGATGGCGCAAGCGACCATGAACTCGCGAAATTAATTGAATACGCGGTGGCTCATAAAGAAGAGCGCCATCACATCGGAGAGCCCGGATTCGTTCAACCAGGTCGAACCATGGTTCATATCGGAGGCTAATGAGTCCCACTTTCGCCTTCGGTAGGCCAAATTAGTTGATTCGTTTCTCCTGTTTAGGGCATCATTAACACCTAGTAAGACTACGGCTTCAACATCCCCGCGGGTGGGACCTTTTGGTATGTGCATCCGCTGGAGCCGGAGATAGCGCTTTCAACATCCCCGTTTTCGCGTTGGCAATTCGGCAACGGCGAAAACTGAAGGCAGATAAAATTGGCTACTGCAGTTAGTACGAATTCCACGTGTTCCCTGGACAACTACCTCGTCCTGCCGGACCACACGTGTGACGCCCGCATTCAAGCTGCCCGCGAGATTCTCGGCGAGCAATGTGTCGTTCTGGGGCATCACTATCAGCGCGACGAAGTCATCGCATTCTCCGATTATCAGGGAGACAGTTGGCGCCTTTCGGAACTGGCCTCACAAGCCAAGGGGCGCTATATCGTGTTTTGCGGCGTGCATTTCATGGCCGAATCCGCCGACATCCTGGCGCGTCCAGATCAGCAGGTGATCCTGCCGGACTTGAACGCCGGTTGCTCGATGGCCGACATGGCCGAAATCTCGCAGGTCGAAGACGCATGGGAACAGTTTGTGCGCCTCGGCATCACCACCGATGCAGGAAATGGCATAACGCCGTTGACCTATATGAATTCAGCCGCAGCCATCAAGGCGTTTGTCGGCGAGCGCGGCGGAACCGTATGCACCAGCAGCAACGCCACCTCGGCAGTCAAATGGGGCTTTGCGCGAAACGAAAAGCTCTTTTTCCTCCCCGACCAGCATCTCGGACGCAACACGGCGTACGCTCTCGGGGTTCCATTGAACGAGATGGTCGTGTGGGATCCATATCAGTTGCAGGGCGGGCTCACGGCTGATCAGTTGCGCAAAGCGCGAGTGATTCTGTGGAAGGGGCATTGTTCCGTACACCAGCGCTTTCTTCCCGAACACGTGGACCGCATGCGCGCAAAATTCCCGGACATCCGGGTGATCGTGCATCCCGAGTGCCGCTGGGAAGTGTGCCAGAAGGCCGACGACACTGGCTCCACCGACAAGTTGCGCCGACTCGTGGCAGAAGCTCCAGCAGGCAGCAAGTTCGCGATTGGAACCGAGATCCACCTCGTAAATCGCCTTGCCAAGCAGCATCCGGATAAAACGGTCCTGACGTTGAACGACTCAGGATGTCTGTGCACAACGATGTATCGTATTTCGCCACAGCATTTGGCTTGGGCGTTGGAGAACCTGGTCGACGGGAACGTAGTGAACCAGATCAAGGTGCGTCCTGCCGTTAAGCATTGGGCCAAAGTAGCTCTGGATCGCATGTTGCAGATTAAGGGCTGATAAGTGATGGCCGTCGAGGCCACACGAGGAGAACAGAGTGCACTGGCCGCGCCTGAGAGCGCGGCCTTGTCGCCCTGCCAAAAGCACCGGGCGGCAATCGAGATAGAATGGAGGTGCGCGAGCCGACTATGCGAACTTTTACGCTGCGTGAAGCACAATCTATGCTCCCGGTTTTGGAGAGCCTGCTGCGCAGGTCCATTGAATCCAAGGCGCTGGCAGAAGAGGTCGATCAGGAATTCAGTGACCTGAGCGAGCGAATCTTCTTGAACGGCGGAACCTTGGTCGATGTGCGCGCCGTTGCCGCACGCAAGGCCGAGCGAGAAAAGGCCATCCAGATTGCCAAAGACACGTTATCGGAAATCAACGCCATTGGCGTGCAGGTGAAAGATCTGGAGATCGGGCTTCTCGACTTCCCATGTCGTGTTGACGGAGAGATCGTTCTGCTTTGCTGGAGAATGGGAGAACCCACAATCACGCACTGGCACGGCACAGAAGAAGGCTACTCCGGACGCCGCCCCATCGACGGCCGAATAAGCCAAGAGTAGAGCTTAGGTTTCGAGGCTCTAAAGTTTCAAGTTTCAAAGTTAAGGGTGCTGCATAAAGCCGCACCCTTAGTGTCTACATGACTTTGAAACCTTGACACCTTCAACTTTGAAACCTGTTCTTACGCCGTTTCCTTGATCGCCTCGTCCAACTTGGCGAGGATTCGGTCGACGCCCTCATCGGTCGCCAGCGGCCCCATCAATCCGATGCGGAAGATCTTGCCCGCGAGCGGCCCGAAGCCTCCCGCGATCTCGATTCCATGCTTTTCGAGCAGATACGTGCGGACGCGAGCTTCGTTCACGCCCTCAGGCACGCGGGGCGTGTTGAGGTTCCAAATGCGATGGCCCGGAGCCACATGCATCGTGATCCCCATGCGCTCCACACCTTCGACAAAACGATCATGTGCACGCTTGTGCCGCTGCTGGCGGTTAATTAAGCCTTCTTCGTCGATGATGGCCAGAGCTTCGCGCATTGCATAGTAGAGCGTCGCCGAAGCTGTGTGATGGTAGCGATGTCCGTCGAGATAGTCCTCGATGAGCGACAGGTCGAAGTACCAACTCCGACTTGGTTCCTTGCGAGTGCGCAAGCGGTCGTGCGCACGTGGCGAAATCGTAACCGGGCTCAATCCCGGAGGCGCGCTCAAGCCCTTCTGAGAGCAGCTATACGCCACGTCAATTCCGTTTGCGTCGATCTCCACCGGCATGGCACCTAGCGAGGTGACGCAATCGGCAACTACGATGGCATCCACTTCATGAGCGGCGTCGCAAATTGCCTTGCTTTGCTGATACACACCGGTCGAGGTCTCGGCCTGCACAAACGCCACAACCTGCGGACGCTCGCGGCGAATGAATTCAGCGGCTTCGGCATCGCCGAACGCTTCACCCCACGGCTTTTCCAGTCGCACGATGTTCGCGCCGTGCCGCTTCGCCATCTCGGTGATGCGCTCTCCGAAGTAGCCATTCACCAGAATCGCGATTTTCGTTCCGGGCTCGATGAAATTGGCAATGACGGTTTCCATGCCACCCGAACCCGTCGCCGAAATCGGCATTGTCAGTTCATTCTTGGTCCCGAAAGCCGCGCGCAGGCCTTTCCGGACCTGGTCCGCAACCTCAAAGAAGTACGGATCAAGATGGCCTACCACTGGCTGCGACATTGCATGGTAGATGCGTGGATACACCTGCGTCGGGCCGGGTCCATAAAGGAGGCGCTTCGGCGGATGAATAGATATCTTTGTTTCGCTGGACAGTGTTTCGGTTATCGCGCTCATCTCGTCCCCACGTTCGTCTATATCAAAGATAGGCAATGCTACGCCGCCCCGCGGCGGTTTCATAGGACTAAGACTCGAACTGGCTCTTAAAGGCTGCAAACTGCTGCCGTAAAGACTCAAACTCCGCCCGCAATTGGGAAATCTCTGCTTCTAGAGCCTCAATTCGGCTTTCATCTCCCGAATCAGAATGAGTCGCCGGCGCCGAGGTGCCCTTTGCGACATCGCCGGTCGCTTGCTGATCCCCGAACAGGTCACTATATCGAGCTTCCTTGGTTCCAGGCTGACGAGGCAAGAGCTTTGCCAGTGGCGGATCGTGCTCGATCAACTTCTGCAGGACCAGTTGCACTTCGTCCAGGTCTTCGAGGCGATGCATGCGCTCGCTGCGGCCTCTCAACTCTCCCGGAGTCTGTGGACCGCGCAGAAGCAGCGTGCATAACAACGCGCTCTCGCGCCGACCAAGATTGAGCGCGTCCCCCATTCGATGCTCGAAACGGGCAACCCTACCCTCGGTTCTGGCCACGCCTGACAGACCTTTCTCTTCCAGTCGATGCAAAGCCTCACGGAGTTCAGACTCGGTCAGTTCCATCACCGGGTCGCGATTTGACTTCTGATTGCAGGCCGCCTGCAGCGCGTTGAGAGTTAAGGGGTAATACTCCGGCGTGGTCATTTCTTTTTCCATCAGCGCGCCCAATACCCGCTTTTCTACCGAGTCAAGGTTTAGCTCCAAGTTGTCCCCTCTTCGTCCCAGAAGTCTTCCGCCGCGACTGCCGAACAACCTCGCAATGCCATCAGGCAGATCGTCCGAATTCGGAAAGTAACCCGGCAACCCGGCACAACGCAAATTAGGACAGGCCGAAATTGCGAGCTATAGAGTAGAATCTCACAATCCGAGATAGGAAAATTTACCCGAATTGCTGCTTAACTTAAGGGTGAATTGTGGTCTGCCCGAATTATGATTAGGTAGGATCGATTTTTCGAATAAAGACGGGCGTAGCACATCCGCTTCGCCCTGGGAGCTTGCATGAAGCGCTTGATCGGCTTTACAGCCGCACTTTGTCTTTTGGCACTCACGGTCGGCTGTGGTGGAGTTACAAGCACCGGTACGCTGGCTTACATCAGCAATTCTACGGGAACCGGATTCACTGTATTCAAAGTGAACACCGACGGCACTCTAACCAAGTCGAGTATCTCCCCACAGGATACTCCGGCGTCACCCAAAGTTCTGGAGTTCACTCCAAACGGCAAGTGGGCGTACTTCCTGGACAAGGCCGGCACGAACATTTACGCCTACACACGTTCGGGCAACGGCGAACTCAGCACCAAGATTGACACCTACCCTGTCAGCGGCGCAGCCAGTTCACTGGTGATCGCTCCCAGCAGCAACTTCCTGTACGTCGCACTTCCCAACACGCAAAGACTTGCCGTTTATTCGATCGATAACTCGACCGGCATTCTCTCGCAGGTTGGCAGTTCGGCACAGATCAATTACGCCATTACGCAATTGGTTATGTCGCCGGGCGGCTCGGTCCTTTACGGACTCGCTCCGAACCAGCAGGCAGTGTTGAGCTTCACGCTGAACACCTCTTCGGGCGTGGCGACCTTGTCCTCGACGCTTCCGGTCGGAAATAATCCGAGCTACCTCGTGCTTTCCGGCAACGGCAACTTCCTGTATGTGCTCGACAAGACTGCAACTGGCACGAACAATCAACTCGGAATCAACATTGCGACACCGAGCATCTTTGGGTACAACACCTCCGGAACGGGCGTGTTGACGGCAATGGCGGGATCGCCTTTTAACGAGAACCCGGCGCACACGTCTGATGACCCGATCTCCGGGGCAAAAATCTGGACCGCACCTTCGAACCCCGTTGCTGGCGCAACGACAAGCGACAACCGTTACCTGCTCATTGCCAATCAGGGCTCGCATAACATCTCGTCCTTCAAGGTCAATACGAGCACTGGCGAACTGACGGAAGTCATTGGCTCCGAACAGGACGCCAACGGTGTAATCACGACTACCGCGTCTCCTTATGACTGCGGAACCGGCTGTACTACCCCTGCATTCCTGTCGATCGCCAGTTCGAACAACGCGTTCTTCATCCTTGATACCAGCGCTAACAAGGTGTTCCAGTACAAACTGGACCAGAACACAGGAAAAGTAAGAATACAGAGCCCGGCATCCGTTAGTGCGGAAGGCGCTCCGACCTGGATCACCATCCGATAGGTGGGTGCATGAATCGGTTCTTGACTTTAATTCTTGCGGTTGGTGCTGCCGGCCTGCTGTCCGGCTGTGGAAGCTCGGTGAAGAGCAGCACCCAACCCGAAGCTAACGAAGAATATACGGTGGTCGTATCGCCGGACCAATTTACGTTGAATGCCGGAGATTGGTCCTCGATCAGCGCCACCGTTGATCTTTCGTATAGGAACAGCACACCGAGCCCCGTGTCGCCGCAGCCGACGATCAAGTTCTACTCGTCGGACTCGCGAGTGACCGTGTCTCCTTCCGGCGAAGTTTGCGCCGGACAGTGGGACACTCGTTATCTCACCTGCACCCCGACGGTGTTCCCGCAAAGCTCGCAAAATGCCGGGCTGTTGGACTTACCGTCTGGACAAGTGACTATCACCGCAGTTGACGCCACTCACAGCGTAAGCGGCACCACGCTGGTGACCATTCACCCGCGCGCAACCAGCATTTCGCTGAGCGCTCCGGTGGGAGTCAGTGCAGCGGATTCCGCTACCAATCACACGTATTCGCCGACTGGATGCGTTTCGCAAGGAAACTACGTTCAGTACGTTGCTACTCCTAACTTCAGTGGAGTCACCGGCGGTACCGTGCGCACCAACGACTACACATGGACGTCTTCGGACTCCAACGTAGCGGAGGTAAGCGCGTACGGATTCGTTACGGCGCGTGCTCCTGGCGTGGCGAATATCTACGCAAAGCTAAATGGCACAATCAGTGCTCCACTGGCATTCGCGACCTGCCCACCGGCGGCGATAACGATTGGCACCTCGGCGTATGTGAGCGGTAAATTGCCAACGTCCATCGGCAGCACAAGCGACCTGGCCCTCAACAAGGGTGATCAGAAATATGTCACGGCTTCTGCCACGGACCTGAACGGCAATCCCGTAACGAACCTGTCACTTAATTACGTTCCATCCAATCCCGTCACCGGATCGCTGACCACGGTTGTGCCTTTGACTGCAAAGCTGGCGGCAAACACCTCCGGACAGTTCAGCATCATGGCATCCTGTTCGCCGACAACTTGCAACAACGCTGTAGAGAACTTCACCTCTCCCGCGGGACCGACGAGTGGAAGTCAGGTTGGCTTCGGTTATCCGATCTACAGCAACCCGATCGGCGTAACCGTGAAGGGGACGTCTTCCAGTTTCGTGCTGGTGACAAACTCCGCCGATGTTTCGAGCTCGTTGCATCGTCTGCTCGTTTACGACAGCGAATCGATGGCCGTCGCACAGCGAGTGGAATTGGCGAATCTGCCGAACTCGCTCGTAGTTGCACCGAATGGAACCAAGGCTTACCTGGGCAGCGATGCAGGACTCGTAGTGGTTGACCTGACCACGTACCAATCCTCCATCCAGACGTTCCCAGTTTCGGGCGGCCTCAGCACGGATATCGTCACCGGCAAAGTGTTGGGTGTCTCTCCCGACAGCCGTTACGTAGTGCTTTCCGATCTGGCACACGGTCTGGTGTTCTTCATTGACACAGCGACCGCGAGAAATGCGGTTCGTTACACCATTCCCGGAATCACCTCGGTTGCGTTTGCACCAGACAGCTCCAACATCTGGATTGCCGGTTCACAAGGCGTGTACGTCTATCAGGATGGCGCCTTCGTGAAGACTGCGGCGAGCAGCGCAAAAGGGGCAGTGAACGCCTTGGCTTGGATTCCCGATGGCCAGTCCTACATTGCCAGCGGCGATCAGCTCGTAACGTATTCCACTTGCAACGACACGTTCCGTCAGACTGTGCCTGCTCCGAGCGGCACTCCACTGGCGCTTGATACCACGGTCATCAACGGTGTGTCGCACGTGATCGGGTTATCGTCCACCGATCAATGGCTGAACTACAGCGTGAATAGCAGTTCGCAGGTAGGATCTACGCCGCTCGTCGGCAATGTCTGCAAATCGATTGTCACGGTGAACTCGCCCGTTTCGACCACAGCAGGAGTGTCCTGCTCGTCGCCACAGGTTAGCTTCTCACCGCGTCTGCAGCAGGCTTTCATCACCGGATACCCATCCACGAACGGAGTGTCGGCCTGCGGCACTGCTGAGTCGATCATTCACGGCTACGACATGAGCGGCAACGCAACGTTCACGATGGCCACAGCAGATGGCAACTCGATCACTCCCCTCAGCGGTGGCGTTCTCAGCGACGGTCGCTATGTGTTCGTTGGAACTCATGACGCAACGACTGGCAAATCGACGCTACATCGCTTCGCAGTCGGAATTGACAGTACCACTGGCATCGGAACTTCGACTGGCGCCGAGGACCTTTCAAGCAGTGTTGAACTGGTTCCCAGTCTCGTCGCCGTTGTCCCCAAGTAAAGGAGAGAGTTTTGAAACTTAAGCTGATTCTCATCACCGTACTGGCGTTTGGCAGCATGGCACACGCGCAGGGCATTGTCTCCAATATCTCCATCGGTGTAGGCGGCCAGGGAATTTTCCCAGCCGCAACGTTTACCTCGAAAACGTTGGAAGCGAACGGAGCTGCCAATACTCAATCCACCACGAAATCGATCGGCGCTGTCGTTGATGCCCGCTACGATTTCGGCCGCCACAGCGCAATTGGCCTGGCGGTTACTGCTAATCGCGCTTCTGAACTTTTCTTCCAGGGTAATGGTTTCCAGAGCGGCACATTCACCCGTGTGCTTTCGGACAACGTTGAAGTCATCGGCACCTATATCTTCCGGCTTCCTTCTAACGACCGGGTGAAGCCTTACGCAATGTTCGGCGGTGGCATGGTGCACTTTGGCCCTGTCGATGGTGGATTCACTACGAGCGGCAATCCTGAAACCGAGACCAAGCCAGCCTTCGCCTATGGCTTCGGAACCGACCTGAAGTTCTCCGACCACTGGGGCGTTCGCTTGCAGTACCGCGGTCTGCTTCGCACGTCGCCGGATTTCAAGCTGACCAGCGAGCCCTTCGGAACGCAGCTGAAGACGCACGTTCCCGAGCCCTCGATCCAGCTCGTTTACCACTTCTAATTTTTGGAGATTTACCTTCGCATGCCGGAGCCGAAAAGCTCCGGCATTTTTATTTCTGGACGCCGATCAGTGCAGCTCGTATTGCGAGTACACGATATTCAGAGTCGCCGTGCCGCCCATGCGCATATTGGTGATCGTCTGATTGGAGGCCGGTAGCCAGAAATCGCCCACCTTCTGGTAGTGGTGCTCGATATGTGTCTTCCTCAGCCAAAACGAAGGGTTCTTAGCCAGCTCAGCGTCAATGCTCTCCACGGCAAAATCAATTGCATTCACACAGATTTCGCCGCGGTAGAGGAATTTGTCCTCCCTACGTGGCTCTACCTTTAGCCGGTAGCACCCACCATATGGGCTGGGTCGCGAGCCGAGCAATATGAATTCGTAATTCTCTATCGAGAGTGCGGTGTGCCGCTGGTTTTCCGCCTGGAACGCTTCGCGCTCGCTCTCCAGCAGCTTCGCAAAGACCTTCGTCTGGATCGCCTTCGATCCTTCTTCGGAAACAATGTCGAAGGTTTTGCTGTTCGGCGCTTGATATCGCGCAATCACCTCGAGTTCAGCCTGCCGACTCGAAGGGAAACCGTGGTAAACGAGAGTGTAGAACCGTCTTCCTTCATACCCTCGCAGCGCAGCGGCCCTCTGCTGGTTACCTTGTTCCAGCCGCGCCACAATCTCGTTCGCTGTCATCCCCATCGCGGGGGCCTGAGTCGTGGGAATCGGAGGTCGGTCCGCAGCCACTGCCTGGAGCTGCACAAGGCACGCGACGATGCAGCATAGAAGGTAAACGGCCCGGAGCTGTTCGTTTGTCCGATTCATAGTTACGAGCCGCTGGTGTGCTGCCTGCAATGCTTCGAGCCAGGCGAGCTCACTCCGGCGGTCATGC
The DNA here is from genome assembly GCF_059726255.1 of Koromonas humicola. Taxonomy (NCBI): domain Bacteria; kingdom Pseudomonadati; phylum Acidobacteriota; class Terriglobia; order Terriglobales; family Koromonadaceae; genus Koromonas; species Koromonas humicola. The sequence continues at coordinate 190,691 of NZ_AP040873.1, read as the reverse complement.
GGTTGGATGCACAAAGTCGTGTATTGCTTGCCCAATTCGCTCGGTCTTTCCATGCGGGCTGTCGCGCCGAACACAGATCGCAGTTTGCTAAACTGAGGCGATGGCGGACCTCGGGAAAACTCTGTTGGCTGTAGGGTTGGTGCTGGTCGCAATCGGCGCCGTCATAATGCTTGGCTCGCGCCTGGGGATTCCCTTGGGAAGGCTGCCCGGAGACGTACAGTGGCGTAGTCGTAGCGGCAACACGCGTGTTTATTTTCCGATTGCCACGTCGATCCTGCTAAGCGTCCTGCTGACATTTGTGATGTGGTTGCTGCGGAATTTCCGCCGGTAACAGACCTGCATAGGCTCTACCCTTCCCTGCTCCTGCTAGAATGCCCGCGTGGGAGATTCTCAGTTCTCTTTCGACTTCAAGGTAGCCGAAGCACCGTCACGCCGCATTTACGGTGTTCGCGATCTGGTCACGGCTGTTCGCAACCATCTGGAAAAGGGATTTCCGGATGTGTGGGTCGAAGGCGAGATTTCCAATTGCCGCCCTGCCGATAGCGGTCACCTCTACCTGACTCTGAAGGATGGTGACGCCCAACTCCGCATTGTGATGTTCCGCACACAGGCGCGACTGCTTCGGTTTAAGCCTCAAAATGGCATGCAGGTCATCGCTCGCGGACGCATCACCATGTACGAAGCCCGCGGCGAAATGCAGCTCTTGGCCGAATACATGGAGCCCATGGGAGCCGGTGCGCTCCAGGTCGCCTTCGAGCAACTGAAAGCGAAACTCGCCGCCGAAGGACTTTTTACCCAGGAACGGAAGAAGCCCATCCCAGCACTTCCCCGGCGCATTGGGGTAGTTACCTCACCCCGAGGCGCGGTCATTCGCGACATTCTCAACGTGCTTCGCCGACGGCACGAGTCGCTCGGCGTGCTCATCTTTCCTGCGCAAGTTCAAGGCGAAGCCGCAGTAAGCGAAGTTTCGGCAGGCGTTCGATTCTTCAACAAACAGGAACCGGGCTCAGAGCATGCCGTCGATGTCATCATCGTTGCCCGCGGAGGCGGCAGCATCGAAGACCTCGCCGCCTTCAATCAAGAACCGCTAGCCCGGACCGTAGCTTCCAGTCGTATTCCTGTTATTTCTGCAGTAGGGCACGAGACTGACTTCACAATCTGCGACTTCGTGGCCGATCTTCGCGCTCCGACACCATCCGCGGCCGCAGAAATCGTGGTCCGCTCGAAGCATGATCTTCAAGAGAACGTTTGTTCTCTTCGCGAACGCCTGCGCCGGGCAATGCAGTACAAATTGTTAGCATCTCGTCAGGGCCTAATGGCCTTGGAGCAGAATCGTGTCTTCGGCCGCATGGAAGACTTACTCGCCAGACGGCAGCAGCGTGTTGATGACCTGAAGTTCCGGCTTGAGAGCCTGACCCGGGCGCGACTGTCCGATGCGCACCGCCAGGTGGAAATGGCAGCCTCCCGACTACAGCAGCGCGATATGCGCCAGCAGCTCAAAACGTGGGAAAGCGACCTGCTTGCTCGTACACAGGGTATTTCGGCAGCGCTTCGCCACGGCTTAATGCAGCGACGGTCGCGGCTCGACCAAGCCTCAGCGAAGTTGGCTGCCCTGTCGCCGGTAGCGATCCTCGAGCGCGGCTATTCGCTGATTTTCGATGCCTCCGGCACGCTGGTGAAAGACGCTTCCCAACTCGCCGCCGGGGACGCGATCCAGGCGCGTCTTGCGCGAGGCGAGGTGCGGGCTCGGGTCGAATCCGTTTTGCCTGCTTCGCCTCCCACTGACCGGACCTGAGTTCGGAGTCCGAACAGGGGATTCCAAACAGAAGGTTACGAAAGCTCAAGAATCAGCTATGTAAGCTGTATTCGTTTGTGCGCTGCTTTACAATGACAAGTTCCGATATAGGCGCGTCCTTGTGCCGTTCAACCCAGATTTCTTGAGGAGACCATGCCGAAGTTCCCGAATCTATCTGGATACTCGCCGCAACTGACGACCGGATCAATTCTGGACATTCTGCTTGTATCTTTCCTGATCTACCAGTTTCTGTTGCTGGTGCGAGGAACGCGCGCCGTCACCATGCTGACGGGCGTGGGCGCCCTGGTGATTGCGTTTTACATTGCGCATCTCAGCAACCTGCGTACGCTTGATTGGCTGGTCGGCACCATCCTGCCGTATAGCATTTTCGCGCTCATCGTCATTTTCCAGACTGAGATTCGTCAAGCTCTGGCACGGCTTGGACGCAACTTGACGCTCACTCGCGGTTCGCAGAATGGCACTATCGACACGTACGACGACATTGTCATGGCGGCCAGCACGTTCTCGCAGGATCAGACTGGCGCACTCATCGTCATCGAGCGTGAAATTGGACTCCGCACCTATATCGAAAGTGGAGTCGCCCTGGACGCGCATCTCTCCTACGATTTGCTTGCGACTCTGTTCCGCCCTAGTGCACCACTGCATGACGGCGCCGTGATCCTGCAAAAGGATCGGATTGCCGCCGCAGCCTGCTTCCTGCCGCTCTCGATGAACCCTCTTCTCTCCACGCAACTCGGTACGCGACATCGGGCAGGAATCGGCATCACCGAGGAAACCGACGCCGTCTCTGTGATCGTCTCTGAGGAGACCGGAGGCATCTCGATTGCCGTCGGTGGGCAAGTCGAGCGCGAGATTACTCCCGAACGCCTTCGCCAGCGCCTTAGCGAACTGCTGATGCGCTATGTGCCGCCGGCAATTCCCGAGCCCGGAGCAACGCACCTCACTCCAAGTTCAATCGAGGCTCTGCGCCCCCGAACTGACGATCGTACCTTGCGTTCACAGCAACGCGATGCCGAGCGGGAGGACACGCTGTGATCACGCGCGTGCGACATCTTCTCTTCGATAACCTCTTACTGAAGCTCACTTCGGTAATGATCGCCGTCCTGATGTGGTACGGCGTTGCTCGCGATCCTGTATCCGAAGTCTCTTTATTAGTGCCAGTCGAGTTCGCTCATCCCCCAAAGAATCTCGACTACTCATCCGACGTGATTCCTCAGGCGCAGATCCGGCTTCGTGGACCCGCACGAGTTTTGCGCGAGCTCGCACAATCCGGGGTGCATGCCGTTGTCAATCTCGAGGGTGCCGCTCCGGGGGAACACACTTACGACCTAACACCCGACCACATTCAGGTGCCGCATGAAGTTGAGGTCATGCAGGTAACCCCAAGCCGCTTACGCATCGTCTTCGATGTTCGCGCCACGCGACAAATTCCTGTGCGCCCGCGTGTGGTTGGAACTCTACCTCCGGGATACCGGATTGAATCTGTCGCAGCCGACCCTGCTGTTCTCACAGTAACGGGCCCCGCACGCCACGTGAAGGCCATTGAGAGTGCAGCCACCGACGCGGTGGATGTCACAGGAGTCGCCGGACAGGCAAGCTTTGAGACCATGGCTTACCTTCCCGACCCCCTTGTGCACATCTCTGGCTCAACCCCCATTCACGTGATCGTAAGAACTCAAAAATCATCTTCGAAAGCTGGAGTCCCTTAGTTGGTGCTCCTGTACGGAAATCTATGAGGCAGCTATTTGGAACTGACGGTATTCGCGCAGTCGCCGGCGAATACCCCCTGGACCGCACTACGGTCTACGCCATTGGACGCGCGCTGGGCACGCGCCTTGTACGCCGCTCACCTGACTCCCGAGTCGTTCTCGGGCAGGACACGCGCGAATCCAGCGCTTGGATCGCCGAAACCATGGCCCGCGGTCTGCGAGATGCAGGATGCGGATTTGCCAGTGCTGGAGTTCTCACGACTCCCGGCATTGCCTATCTCACCCGCACCCACGGATTTGCTGCCGGAGTTGTCATCTCGGCTTCGCACAATCCTTGGCAGGACAATGGCATCAAGCTTTTTGGCCAGAACGGCATGAAACTCGCCGATGAGATCGAGCATGAAATCGAAGTCGAGATATTCGAGCACCTCGATCAGCTTCTCGCACAAAAACAGGATGACACGGACCTGATGTCTGAAATCCTCCCCGGTCGCGCCGCCCTACGCGCTGATTACCAGCGCTGGCTCGCATCCAACGTTGATTCCAAGCGGCTCGCCACAATGCGCGTTCTAATCGACTGCGCCAACGGGGCCGCCAGCGTGGTCGGTCCCGAACTGCTAGACCGCGTCGGAGTCAAAGTGGAGGCTCTCCACACCTCGCCCACCGGCCGCAACATCAACGACGGCTGCGGAGCATTGCACCCCGAACACGTGGCGGAGGAATTGAAGCGCCGTGCAGGCGAGTTCGATCTCGGAGTCACGCTCGATGGCGATGCCGACCGCGCATTGTTCAGCGATGCTGAAGGAAATGTCGTCAACGGGGATGCCGTTCTGCTGCTCGCGGCTCTCGATATGAAAGCTCGTGGCGTTCTTGCCGAAGACACGGTTGTAGCCACCACCATGAGCAATCTCGGACTCGAGAAAGCTCTGCGCTCTCACGGTATAAAGATGCTTCGCTCCAACGTGGGTGACAAGTATGTGCTTGAGGACATGCTGAAGACGCACGCTGTGCTTGGTGGTGAGCAATCAGGCCACATCCTTTTCATGGATGGCGAGTCTACGACCGGTGACGGACTTCTCACCGCGCTTCGCGTTCTCGATGTTGTCGCGCGCTCGGGCAAGTCACTCCGAGAACTGACTGCAGAATTCAAGGTATTCCCGCAGAAGATTCGTAATGTGCGCGTGCGCGAAAAAGTTCCGATGAAAGACATCCCCGAAGTCGCCGATGCAATTCGCGCCGCCGAGCAAGAACTGGATGGGAACGGACGCCTCGTGGTTCGCTATTCCGGCACCGAAAAACTCGCCCGTGTAATGGTCGAAGCCGAAAGCGAAACACTGATGCAGAAACACGTGGACTCCGTCGCGGCAGCATTAGAAAAGACGATTGGCGTTTAACCAGCTTAACTTCAGATACGGCGTGTACCATCGCGTGCACGCCGTTTTTCATTTCATCCCGAGTACGAGGCGTTCCCATTCTTGCCCTAGCCTCGCAACATTACGTCGCAACAAAAGCTATCGTTCCGTGTTTCTCATATCATGAATGGCGTGCCGAATAAGCCGTCTGGTTACACCATTAGCATCATTCGTCTGCTTCTATTCGGTTAAAGAACGAAGCCTTCCTTACCGGCTTACGAGAACGGAGTTTCGGTTATGAAAGCGATTCGATTCACCGGAGTTGCATTGTTCTCCGCGTTTTTGGCGGTCGCGCCAGTTTACGCTCAGCACGGCCAGGAGCACGACCGCGGCAATCGCGACCAGGGCAGGCCCGAACAATCCCAGCACGGGCAGATTCAGCAACAGCAGCACCCAAGTGCTCCAGAACAGCACCAGCCACCTCGGGCGCAGCAAGGTCCACAGCACATACAGCAACCGCCGCAGCGCGTGGAACAACCTCAATCGTACCGGAGACCGCAGGCGCAACCGCCTCAACACGTGCAGCGAGAGCAACAGCAGCGCATCCAGGCTCAGCCCCACCCGCAGCGCTTCGAACCTCGTCGCGATGAGCCACCTACTGCACGCGAGATTGGTCCGCGCCGCCAACTTCGCCCAATGGGAGAGCAACGCCGTGAACAGCAAATGCAACAGCGCAACCACTGGGCAGCCTACCGCGCGCATCAGTGGGACGTAGAACACCGAACGTGGGTACAGCGCGGCGGATACACCGGATACCGAGTTCCTGACTGCTACTTCCGCACGCACTACGGACGCGCACACTTCTTCCGCGTTTACAGTCTGCCTTTCATGGTTGTAGGCGGAGCGCCCCGATTCCAGTATTCGGGCTATTGGTTCACCCCAGTCGAGCCCTTCCCGGAGTACTGGGCCGCGAACTGGTATGAATCAGAGGATGTATTCATCGACTACGTAGATGGTGGGTACTACTTGTACAATCGTCGGTACCCGAGCCGTCCCGGCATCGCGATCAGCATTGTGTTCTAGATCGATCTGAAGGCCGCGCTGCCGTGCAGGCACGCGGCCTCAACCTCAATCCATATCGCGCCAGTTCGCTCCCGCACTCACTTCGACCTCAAGCGGAACGCTCAGCTCGTGTGCATTTTCCATGCACTCCTTCACCAGAGCCTTCACGGTCTCAACTTCGTCGTCGGGAGCTTCCAGCACAAGTTCGTCATGCACCTGCAGCAGCATCTGCGCCTGCAACCCGCGCTTGCGGATCTCGCGGTCAAGCCGGATCATCGCAATCTTCAGCAAGTCAGCCGCCGTCCCTTGCAGCGGAGTGTTCACCGCCGTGCGTTCCGCAAAGCCGCGCAGGTTGGGATTCTTGCTCAGCAAATCGGGTATCGGCCGCTTGCGTCCAAACAGATTGCGCACGAACCCATCCTTGCGCGCCTGCTCCAAAACTCCTTCGCGGAATCCTCGAACGCTGCCATAGCGTTCAAAATAAGTCTCAATGAATTGCTTCGCTTCCTTCTGCTCAATCCCCAACTGCTGAGCCAATCCAAACGGCGAAATTCCATACACAATTCCGAAGTTCACCGCTTTCGCTCGGCGACGATGCTCAGCATCGATCAGCATCGGCGGAATCCCGAAGACCTCCGCCGCCGTGATCGTGTGAATGTCCTTGCCCGTGCGGTATGCATCGACCAGCAGTTTGTCCTGCGAGTAGTGCGCAAGAAGCCGTAACTCAATCTGCGAGTAATCCGCTGCAATCAGCGTCTTGCCCGGAGCCGCCACAAACGCAGCGCGAATCTCACGCCCCAACTCAGTGCGTATCGGAATATTCTGCAAGTTCGGATTCGTGGAGCTCAGCCGCCCTGTTGCTGTCGCCGCCTGATTGAAGCTCGTGTGCAATCTTCCATTTCGGCAAAGCTGTGGGAGTGAATCGATATATGTCGATTTAAGCTTCGTAAGCTGGCGGAATTCCAGCACCAATCTCACGACTTCATGATCGCCAGCCAAGCCTTCGAGTACATCCTGTGCCGTCGAAATCGTTTTACCCTTGCCGTACTTGATCGGCTTCGGCAGACCCATCTGATTGAACAGCACATCGCCAAGCTGCCTCGGCGAATTTACATTGAATTCCACCCTGGCTAGGCCATAAATATCGCGCTCAAGCCGTCGAATATCACCCTGCAGCTTCTGCGACATATCGGCCAGCACGGCGCAATCAAGCTGTACGCCCGCCTGTTCCATCCCGTGCAATACGTATGCAAGCGGCAGATCGACCTCGCGATAGAGCCATTCAAGCTCCGGCTCCGCGTTGACTTCCTCGCGCAAAGTCTCAGCCAGCCGCAACGTCATGTCCGCCGCCTCAGCCAGCGATCCCGTCAGTTTCAGCCCCAACCTGCGCAGAGCTACCTCAGGCAGAGTATGCGAACTGTACGTCGGATCCAGCAAGTAGGAGTAGAGCATCGTATCGTGTTCCACTCCATCGAGTGCCAGCCCCGTGTCGCGCAACGCATGCACTGTGGACTTCACGTCATGAACGGCCTTTGAGATTTTCGGATTTGCGAGCACCTCGGCGATCCCCGTTCGGTGCTCACCATTCAGGTCTGACGTGTAGCTCTCGGCCTTCTTCACTGAAAGCGCTATCGGCTGGCTCTCCTGTGGTGCTGCAGCAACAGGCATCGGTTCGCCCAAAGCGAGCACTCCCTGCTCCGGCGCTTCGTCCGTCTGTGCAATGTCGCCTGCCTCTGCTGCCGCTTTACTCGACTCGGCTTCGGTTAACTGCGCCGCTGCACTCAACGCAACAGCAACGTCCTTCGATTTCGAAATTGCATCCAGAACGTCCGAGGTCAATTCGCCGTACTTCGTCTCGCCGACTGCCTCGCCTTCCTCCAGGAATTCTTTCAGCAGCCCGCTAAATTCAAGTTCCGTAAAGAGTTCGCGAGCTGCATTCACGTCCGGATCTTTGGCCCGCATTGCCTCTGGCTCAAACTCGATCGGCACATTGCAGTCGATCGTCACCAGTTCCTTACTCAGCAGAATCATCTCGCGATTCTGTTGCAGCGATTCGCGATAAGTCTTTCTCTGCACCTCAGCCGCATGCTCCAGCAGAGCATCCAGTGACCCGTATTGCTGAATAAGCTCTACCGACCCCTTGTCACCAATGCCTGGCGCGCCCGGAACGTTGTCGATCGAGTCGCCACGAAGCGCCATCAGATCGACCACCTGCTCGGGTCTCACGCCAAGCGTTTCCTTCACCTTCTCGGGATCGCAGATCAGATTGTCTTTCGGAGGGTTGAGCACGCAGACATTGCCGTTGACCAACTGCATCATGTCCTTGTCGCTGCTGACCACGTAAACCGCATAGCCCGCCTCGGCTGCCCGGTGAGCCAGCGTACCGATAACATCGTCGGCTTCAAATCCTTCTTTGCCCAGGATCGGAATGCGATACACATCGAGCGCGCGATGAATATACGGGATCTGCTGACGCAAATCCTCGGGCATCTCGGCACGATTGGCCTTGTAACCCGCGTAGGCCACTTCAACGATTTCGCCCGTTTCCTTGTCGCGCTTCTTCAAAGCGGGCATCGCTGCCGCCTGCTCCTCACGGAAGCTTGGCCCCATATCAAACACTGCCGCGATGTACTCCGGCGCGAAGTCCTTACGCAGCTTGTTCAACATATTGACAAATACGAATGTAGCTGCCGTGGGCAATCCCGAGCGCGTCGACATCGGCCTCTGTCGGGCCATCGCATGATAGGCGCGAAAGACAAACGAGTACGCATCGATCAAAAAGACGCGCCCTTTGCCTTCTGGAGGTAGAACCGAGGTGTGAGAAGCAGCAGGAACTTCGGCAGTAGCGGATTTCTTCTTGGCTGGCACGACTCAAATGCTAACAAATCAGAAGCAGGAGGGCATGGTCCGATGCTCCTCCTGCCCTTTACTCGATGAACATGCAATCCCCATAGCTGAAGAACCGATAGCGCTCTGCGACCGCGTGATTGTATGCCTTGAGAGTCGTTTCCCGCCCAGCAAAGGCTGACACCAGCATCAGCAGCGTGCTCTTCGGCAAATGGAAATTCGTCAGCATGGCATCCACCACACGAAAGCGATATCCCGGATAGATGAAAATATCGGCTTCGCCACTGTGAGCCGTGATCTGCTGTGGTTCACCCGGCGTGGGAGGATTCTGCCCGGCAGCGTACTCCAGCGTGCGCACGGTTGTGGTCCCAACAGCCACCACGCGCCGCCCTTCGCGCTTAGCTCGCGAGATGCGCTCAGCCGTCTCCTCCGAAATCTGATACCACTCGGTGTGAATCTTGTGTTCCTCGACCACTTCCGTGCGAATTGGCGCAAACGTACCCAGCCCCACATGGAGCGTAACGGTCGCGGTCTCAACGCCCTTGCTGCGGATCTCGGCCAGAATTTCCTCGGTAAAGTGCAGTCCCGCCGTGGGCGCGGCTACCGAACCGGGATCCCGGGCAAATACCGTCTGATACCGTGCGCGATCCTCCGCCGTATCCTCGCGGTCAATGTATGGCGGCAAAGGTATATGCCCCAATGCCTCAAGCCGGGAGAAGAAGTCCGGCACGGGCAGGAACCGGATCGTTCGCTCTCCAAACTCGCCGCGCTCGAGCACTTCGGCCTCAAGCTGGGTTTGGCCAGACGCATTGGGAAAGTACAGCCGCTCGCCCGGCATGATCTTCCTTCCAGGACGCACAAGTGCTTGCCACCGCTGGTCATCACCCGGAAGACGGCGCGTCAGGAGCACTTCAACGCGTCCCTTCAGGAAGTCGCGAGAGGCCGGATTAGCCGGACTCAAAAGCTGCGCGCGACTGCCGCTTCGGTGCCCAAACAGCCGTGCCGGAAGCACGCGGGTATCGTTGAAGACAACTAGGTCCGTCGGCCGTAGGAGTGACGGAAATTCGGTGAAAACCGTGTCGCGAAGGCAGAATTCGCCCGCGACTTCGCCATTTTGAGAGCGTTTCAGGTGCAACATCCGCGAAGCCGCACGCTGGGCTGGCGGATGCTGGGCAATCAGCTCCGGGGGTAGAGGAAAATCAAATTCGGAAACAAGCACATTTCGATTATAGGGCGCCCTCTGAATCAGCAGGTGATTACAGAAAAAGTGGCGGAGCGCTTGAGGCTACGGTAGTATGCGTGGAGCGGGAATTTTCGGATGGGAATGAACCGGCAATGAGTGATTACGAGTCCAGGCTTGCGATTCTGCGCTTCGGCAAGATGTTGCACGAGCGCGGTCTGATTGCCGCCACTGACGGCAATATCTCCGTGCGCCTGAATGAGGTATCGGTCCTGGTCACACCGACCTGCATTTGCAAAGGCATGATGACCGCCGAGGACCTGCTGGTCGTTGACATGCACGGCCGTAAAGTCTCCGGATTCCGCGACGTTACCAGCGAAATCGGCATGCACATGACCATCTACCGCATGCGCCCGGACGTCAACGCGATCGTGCACGCTCATCCACCGACAGCGACCGGCTTTGCCGCCTGCGGACTGGCGCTCGATCAGGCACTCATCAGCGAAGTTCTTCTCTCGCTTGGCTCCGTGCCGCTAGCGCATTACGCCACGCCGGGTACCTCCGAGCTCTCCGAATCGCTGGAGCCGTTTATCCCTGACCACGACGCGGTTCTGATGGCCAATCATGGTGTCGTCACCTATGGCGGCGATCTGATGCAGGCCTATATGAACATGGAAACCGTGGAGCACTTCGCCAAGATCGCGCTTGTGGTAAAGCAACTCGGCTGCGAGCGCCCCCTGGCAGCCGAACAGGTGACCAAGCTTCACGAAATTCGCCAGCGCCTGCAGCAGTACAAGTCCGAGCAAAGAACGCGGGCGTAGGGACAAGATTCAAACTTCCATAGGTTCAACGTTTCGAACATCCATCATTTGGATGGATGTCATCCTGAGCCGTAGGCAAAGGATCCCTGCCGCCGCTCCAATCTCAGCTCATCGCTCTAGGTCACCAATCATCAAACGATTCGGCTTTGACATTGAAACCTCGAAACTTTGAAACCTTTACCCCTCATCATTTCCTCTCGTGCACAAATTCTGTAATGCCACGGCGCGGGCTCTCCTGGGGCGTCTCATTCGCATGCCCTATCGGCAGCAGCGCCATCGGCACATGCCCGACTGGTATCTCGAGTACCTCTGCCACCTTTGCCGGAATGAATGCTCCGACCCAACAGCTCGCCAAACCCAAATCAGCCGCCGTAAAATGCGCTATCGTCGCAGCGATGCTTGCATCCTGCAGAGCCCAGTGTTCCTTGTTGTCGTATTCGCAACGCGCCGCATTCGTGCAGATGACGAGCGCCATCGGGGCCTGCGCAATCCAGTCGTGGTTAAACGTCGCTCCGGCCAACGCCTTCATGCGCTCGGAGCCACTCACGAGGTAAATCTCATAAGCCTGGAAATTCCCTGCCGTAGGTGCCATTCGAACAGCTTCCAGCAAACGTTTCACGATCTCCTGCGGCACCGGCTCAGGACGATATCGCCGAACCGATCGGCGCGCCCGCACTAAATTCAACCATTCCATCGAAATCTCTCCGTTCGAATCTATGAGTGCTGATTTGAGCATACTGCGCGAGACCCTAATGTGTGCGCTGGGGCGCGGCGGATTATCGCAATAAAAAAAGGAAAGCCGTTGGGGGAAAACGACTTTCCTGTGCGAAAGAGTGCGATTGGAAAACCGCTCTATTCTCCGCCAAAGTGGAAGCGCATGCCCGCCCGGAAGTTGGCGGTCAGCGCCGGGTAGCCCAACACTTCTTCGTAGTGCTTGTTGAGCAGGTTGTTCACGCTGGTATAGACGGTGGCATAGCGATTCAGCCTATACCATGCGCTCACATCAACCCGCGCGTAACCTGCTGCGTGCGTATATCCATATCCGTAGTAGTCCGAGTCAGGACGACGCCCGATGAACGATCCACCGAGTGTGGCTCCATACCGCGGACGCGAGTAAGACAGCAGCAATGACCCAGCATGCTTCGGCCGACGAACCAGCGGGGCTCCAGCCATCGTCAGCGGATCCATGCTGACCGGGGCCTTCAGAATTTGCGTCGATGTATATACATATGAACCCTGTACCTGAAGCGACTGACTAATCCGGCCGCTCAAGTCCAGTTCCGCGCCATGCGCCAGCGCCTTGTTCAGGTTGATGTACTTCGAGATGTAGGTGGCAGGGTCGGTCGTAAGCGCGATCTGGTTCCGGAATTGCGTATTGAAGTATGTTGCCGTTCCCGCGATACGCGAACCAAAACGCTGCTCAACTCCCGCTTCGAGGTTGCGAGCCTGTTCGGGCTTTAGGTTCGGGTTCTTGACGATGAAGTATCCGCCAATTCCAAACGATTCTTCGAAGCGCGGTTCTTTGATGCCCTCGCTGTAGCTTGCCTTCAGGCGCGTGCCTGAAAGCACGTTGTTTCCACGCGACACCAAGTAGGTAAAGGATGCGCGAGGCACGCCGCGATCGCCAAAGCTCTCGTTGTGTACATAACGTGCGCCCACAATTGCGCTGAAACGACCGTACTCGACGAACTGCTCACCAAACACTGCATGGTTGCGACGCAGACCGTGATTCAACGGCGGATACAGATTGTCGCCTACGAATCCGTTTTCGTCTTCAAACTCGTAGCCAAAGCTCGTGCGCGCCCGCCGTGACTCCCACACTTCGCCGTTATAGCGAATGCCGAAACGATTGATGCTTGCCTGGTCCTCATAGGGATAGTCGATCAATCCGTACGCCGGAGTAGTACGCCAGTTATCTGTCACGGTATCGGCGTCGCGACGTTGATGGTTGTAGTTGTAGATCGTGAGTAAGTGCTGCCACTTGTCAGGCGCAGAGACGTTGAAATCCAAGCCAGCGAGCAGATTGTTCTGATGCGCGTACGCGTCGGAGTCTGGCAACAGCAGTTGCTGTCCGAGGAATGTAGTTTCGCCCGGAACTCCGGCGCGCGATGTTGTATGTCTTACGTGCAGTCTCGCAAACGCGTTCTTGGCAAGCTGCATTCCGAGATTCGCTCCCTCGGTCGCATTGTCGTACTTGTCGTTTGCACCTTGACCAGCCGAGTGGAATTCATCGCCAAACAGGTTGTAGTCGTAACGGCCACGCGCACCCGAAAGCGATGCGTATCCATGTCCAGTCTGGAAATTACCTCCGTCGCCTTCGACGAGCAGCTCAGGAGTCTTTGTGTGTCCGACGGCCGATGTGATCTGGACCACGCTGCTCATCGCGTCGGAGCCGTACAGCACGCTCTCCGAACCGCGCAGCATTTCCAAGCGATCCATGCCAGCCATGGAAACCGTTCCGAAGTCGAAGTATCCTCCCGGATCGCTGACTGGAACGCCATCCACAAAAATCTTGTTGTAACGCGACTCACCGCCGCGAACGAACAATGATGTCTGTCCACCGCGATTACCCGAATCAGCAAGAATCACACCGGGCAGAAACCGAATCGCATCCGACGCCGCGACAGGCTGCATCGTGTTGAGCGTCGCTGGGTCAAGCGTGGAAACATTCAACCCGGTGAGCCCTGCCTCAACTGGCGAAGGTGTCGCGGAAACCAACACGGTCTCCGATCCCGAAGTGAGCTTAAGCTGCGCCGTGACGTCGCCCGACTTCGCCACAGTAGCACTCCAGCGAGCGAAGCCCGGAGCAAGCACATCAACACGAAGCGCATCGCCCGGAACGTTTGAGAATTTTGCTATGCCGCGAGCGTCAGTCGTACCAAGCGCTACGGGTTGACTCGATCCCTGCGCATAAACAGCCACATGCGCTCCGTTCACGACTGCGGACGACGGGTCCACGACACGCACCTGGACATCCAGGGCGAGAGCAGAAATTGAAATTAGAAGTACCAGAAAAGAGAAAACTACGAGGCGGAAAACTCGCATACATCCTCCCTCACACGCGAAAGGGGTTGCTGGTTGTGTTCGCGCCGGTCTCCTGGCTGTTCGGAGTGGTCTCATCGACCGTAGCGTGCCTCACGCCTTCCCATGCAAATTGCACAGTGGCTACAAGGGCGTTCTCCGACTTACAGTTGCGCGGCAGCGCGGGATTCTCACCCGCTTCCCATGCCATGAGGCGAGAGCCTCAGGCGCGCGAACGCTTACTTGGAAAAGAACACGACATCAAACCGTAGGAGCATACATCAATTCGAAGCCGATGCAATGACTTTAGGAGCTTTGTTCTTGAGTGTCAAACCTGACACAAAAGTCGCAGCGGCCGCAGAACGCGGCAAGATCACTCGGGGGAGAGTTGTAAGAAGCTGTATTTACGCGGCGCTTGAGGAACTCTCAGTCAACGCGATGACGGCCAATTCGAGCCTATCCTTAGCGCCCGTCTTGCTGAAGATACTTTGCAGATGTCGCTTCACCGTGTTTTCGCTAATGGTCAATTGAACGGCGATGTCCTTGTTTTTCATTCCGCGCGCCACCAGATAGGCGATCTGCTTTTCGCGTTCACTTAACCGCTGCAGATTTGTGGCACGCTCTTGTTGCGTTTCAGCCGACATGGCAAGCAACACACCCTGCGCCACGTCATCGCTGAAGGCCAACTCACCATCGGCAACGGATCGAATTGCGGAGAAGAGTTTCTCGGGAGTGTCGCCCTTCAGCACCAAACCCCGCGCACCTAATCGAACCACTTGCACGTAGTCAGATTGGCTCTCTGATCCCGTAAGCACCACGCTAGCAACCCTCTCGTTGGCACGATCAAGTTGCCGAAGAACCTCGAATCCATCCATTGCGGGCATGAACAAGTCGAGCACCAGCACGTCAGGGTGCTCTCTCTGAATCATGTCCAGCGCTTCTACGCCATTGCTGGCGGTGCCTACGACTTCGAAATCGAGTTGTGCCGCGAGCAATGCGCCCAGCGACTCGCGCAAAACGGCGTGATCATCCGCTACAGCCACACGGATTTTTTCTCCGCGGAACATGTCAGCTTAGATGCGAGTTAAGGCACCTTAGAGGCAGCTACAGCAAACAATTTATTTCTCCCGACAGACAGTGCCCTTTCGCGTCTGCCTCCCGTTCCCGTCCTCTGCCCTGATTTCGCCCTCGATATGCTATATTCCGAACAACTAGCGCAGGAGTTCTGCTCTCGAGAGCTACAACTATCGTGTGAGTCCGTGACCATTGATGAAGAGTTAGGGCTGCTAGAGGAATCTTTTCGGCGGCTGAAAATCGAATTCGACATCTACTTCGCAGGCGGCTCCAAAAAGCCTCCAATGGACACGGAATCACGTGTTCAGACCCTGATTCGGCGCAATGTCGAGAACGGCAGACTTAGCTTCGCCCAGCGGTTCCGCCTCAACTCAGTCGCGCAAAAGTATTCCGTCTTCAGCGATCTCTGGCGACGCAAAGCCAAGATTAAGGAAGAGGGCTACCGTCGTCCGGAAGACGTTCTGCTCGGCGTCGGCGGCTTCGGCCATATAGACACGGCTCCGAAGCCCGGTAATGACCTCGATCCCGAGAGCTACCTGCTATTCAGCGACGACGTCATTGAAGTGGTTGCACTTTACGAGGCGATCGTCCGAGCCCGCGAAGCCGCAGGACAGCCACTCGGAGCCTTCGACCCCTTCGCCAAGTTCGTCCAGAGCAAGTCCTCAGAGATCCGCAATCAGTTCAAGTGCAAAGCAGTCGAGTACACTGTAATGGTGAAGGACGGACAGGTTCGACTGAAAGCGCGTCCCCGCAAAGATATCTAGACCGGATTCCTGTAAGGACACCCAACAAACGCCGGGCAATCAGCCCTGCAGATGCGAGGATGCACTTACTTCATCCGCTCTGTAGCGCGCTCCAGTTCCCTCCCTCCCCCGGCATTCCGAAATCTCATCCTCTGGAGAGGAAGTACATGTCGAAGATCAAACGCGCCATTCTGAGTGTTACTGATAAAACCGGCCTGATCGAATTTGCACGCCGCATCGCCACACTCGGAGTGGAACTGGTATCCACCGGTGGCACCGCGCGCACCCTGCGGGAAGCAGGACTCAAGGTCCGCGACATCAGCGACCTCACCGGCTTTCCGGAAATGCTCGATGGCCGCGTGAAAACCCTGCACCCGAAGGTGCATGGCGGCATCCTGCACGTGCGCTCAAATCCTGCCCACGTCGCCGCCGTCAAGGAACACGGAATTGAGCCCATCGACATGCTGGTTGTGAACCTCTATGCCTTCGAGAAGACAGCAAGCAAGCCGGGCGTTCATTTCGAGGAGATTATCGAGAACATCGACATTGGCGGTCCCTCCATGGTCCGCTCGGCGGCGAAAAACTTCCAGGACGTCGCCATCGTGACCTCGGTCACCGACTACGAATCCATCGCCTCCGAAATGGAGCAGAGCTCCGGCGAGCTTTCGCTGAGAACGAAGTGGGGATTGGCGCAAAAGGCATTTGCCACCACCGCCGCCTACGATATGGCCATCGCCAACGCACTTGCCGAAATCAGCATTGATGACGCCTCGAAGTTCGATATCACCCAGTTGGGCCAGAGCGCCACATTCCCCGAGACGCTTCGTTTGCAGTTCCACAAGGCCTTCGACCTGCGCTACGGAGAGAACCCGCACCAGAAAGCCGCACTCTATTCGGATGGCAGCAGCAAAGGCATCGCGAACGGCAAGCAGCTTCAGGGAAAAGAGCTCAGCTACAACAACATCGTCGATTTGCAGGCTGCATGGGATCTTGCTCAGGAGTTCTCCGAGCCCGTTTGCGCCATCATCAAGCACACCAATCCTTGCGGCACCGCCACCGGATCGACATTGAAGGAAGCCTACGTTCGCGCCCTCGAGTGCGATCCAGTCTCGGCCTTCGGTGGAGTGATCGGCGTGAATCGTGAGGTTGACGCCGACACGGCTGCCGAGATGGCAAAGCTCTTCGTCGAAGCCATAGCCGCCCCAAGTTTCACTCCCGACGCTCTTGAAACCTTTGCGAAGAAGAAGAACCTTCGCCTCGTCAAGATTGCCGACCTCAAGCAGAAGTGGGTGCTAAAGAACGTATCCGGCGGCGTCCTCATGCAGGACAATGACGTTCACCCAATCACCGAAGCCGACCTGAAAGTCGTCAGCAAACGGCAGCCCACGGCCGAAGAAGCTCGCGCGATGCTCTTTGCCTGGAAGGTCTGCAAGCACGTTAAGTCCAATGCGATTCTCTATTCGCGCGATGGACAAAGCGTGGGCGTCGGTGCCGGACAGATGAGCCGGGTGGATTCGGCCCGCATCGGAGCCGAAAAAGCCGTTCTTCCCCTGACCGGAACCGTTGCGGCCAGCGACGCGTTCTTCCCCTTCCCCGATGGAGTCGAGGTGATCGCCAAAGCCGGAGCCACCGCGATCATCCAGCCCGGCGGTTCCGTTCGCGACCAGGAAGTGATTGAAGCCGCTGACCGTTTGGGACTGGCAATGGTGTTCACCGGAGTAAGACACTTCCGCCACTAAAGCATGGCGAGCATATTCACAACGCGAGAAAGCCTGTCGCCGAGCACCGCTTCCAAAAGCTCGCCCCAGGCTTCGCTCGCGTCCCGCATGCTCAACCATGCCCCGGTAGTCGCGATGTCACTCGCGTGTTGCGCGCTGGCCTCGCGGCCCATGGCGTCAGCCGATACCTGGTGGCACCTCGCGACAGGACGCTGGATAGCACAGCATCACGGCATCCCTCACACAGACCCGTTCTCCTACACTTTTTCCGGCCAACCATGGATTGCCCACGAGTACCTTTGCGATCTCGTGATGTATTTCATCCATCGACTTGGCGGTTTCACCGCACTCACAATCGTCAATACCGCATTACTGACTCTAGCGTTTGCATTGCTGTATTTGGCATCGAAAGGAAATCGCTGGACACGAGCAGCCGCCGTCATACTCGGGTGCTGGGCCGCTCGACCGGGATTCGCTATCCGGCCACTAACCTGCACTCTGCTGCTCGGAGCCGCATTCCTCCTGATCTCAAAGCGATTCCTGCGGACTGGTCGGGTTCGGTCACTGTTCTGGCTTCCCTTGCTGACATTGCTTTGGGTGCAACTCCATGCCGGATACATGTTCGGAATTGCCATTCTGCTGGTGATTGCCGGAACTGAAGCGCTCGATTCGTTCATCGGGCGCGAATCGGCCAGCCCTAAGCAAATTGGCGCATTATGTATCGCCGCGCTGGGGTGTGCCGCAATCGTGCCGCTGAACCCGAACGGCATTGCCATGTTGCGCTACCCATTCACCGTCATCAGGATGGCGAGCAATGAATTCATCACAGAATGGCAGTCTCCACCGCTGACGTTCCCTGCGTTCTACCCGTTCGTTGCGCTGGCCGTACTCACGCTGTTGGCAATCCTGTTCTCTCGCAAGCCAATGCGCCCCGGCCAGTTGCTGATGTTTGCTATCTTCTGGGCCGCTGCGCTCAAGTCGGGCCGCAATATTCCGCTCTTTGCTTTGATCGCCGTTCCGATACTCGCCGAACACATGCGTTCCGAATGGGCTGCGCGACTCATCACACGATCCATCAACATAAGAATGCGAGCTTCGCTTGCGGCGGGAATCGTGTTCGCATCAGCTCTGTTGTGCGTCTGCCAACTTTGGGCCGGAGTGCGCTATCAGCGTGAGGCCGAATGGCTTCGCTTCCCCAAGTCTGCACTCGACTACATGATCGAACACAACCTTCGCCCCAATTTGCTCAACGACTACGGGTACGGCGGATATCTGATATGGCGCGCTTACCCTCAATACAAGGTTTACATCGATGGTCGCGCCGACCTCTACGGTGACCGGTTTCTGCTCGACTACTATCACCTGTACCTTGGAGAGCAGAACCCTGACGAAGTTCTCCGTCGGCAGAAGATCCAAACGGTGCTGCTGGCGCCAAACTCGAAGCTTGCAGGACTGTTTCGAATCAAGACCGGAAATCATAGCTGGCGGATCGCTTACGAAGACAGGCTGGCTGTCATCTTTGTTTCGCAATAATGCCCGGCCCGAGTCCGCGCACAAAATCCAGAGTGACTCCTGTCACAAGCTGGAGTTTGCCCTCTCTGATAAACTCTAGTCTTTATGTCCGCACCCAATTCTATTTTCGTCCGTGCCTGCAAAGGCCTTCCGACTGAGTCTACCCCGGTCTGGTTCATGCGCCAGGCTGGCCGTTACATGGCCGAGTATCGCGAAGTCCGCAAGCACCACTCCCTCGTCGAAATCTGCAAGAAACCCGAATTGGCCGCTGAGGTGACGATCACGGCCGCTGAGGCTCTGAACGTCGACGCCGCTATCATTTTTGCCGACCTGCTGCTTCCACTCGAAGTGATGGGTCTGCCTTTCCATTTCTCTGCCGGAGAGGGTCCGGTCATAGAAAAGCCTGTCCGCTCGGCCGATGACATCAAGGTCCTCACGACCGATGGCGCTCCCGAGCTGCAGTATGTTTCCCAAGCCATTGCCGACTGCGTAAAGCACTGGGGCGACAAGCTGCCGATGATCGGTTTCTGCGGAGCTCCCTTCACCCTTGCAAGCTACATGGTCGAGGGCGGCGGCTCCCGTAACTACATCGAAGTGAAGAAGTTGATGTACCGCCAGCCCGAAGTTTGGGATGAACTGCTGCGCAAGCTCAACGTGGTGCTTGCTGCCTACATCGCCGACCAGGTAAAGGCCGGAGCGGACGTCATCCAGGTGTTTGATAGCTGGGTGGGCTGCCTGAGCGTTGAGGACTATCGCAAGTACGTTCTGCCGCGCACGAAGGAACTCATTTCGTCGCTAAAGAAAACTGGCGTGCCGATCATCTACTTCGGAACCGACAGCACCACGCTGCTTCCGTCGATGAACGAGACCGAAGCCGACGTGATCGGCCTCGACTGGCGCGTTCCGCTCGATGAAGGCTGGAAGCTGATGAACTTCCGCCCCGCCGTTCAGGGCAATCTCGATCCGGTGCTTCTCTTTGCCGAATGGGATGAACTGAAGCAGCGCGCGAAAAACATTCTGGATATCGCTGGCAACCGTCCGGGGCACATCTTCAATCTCGGACACGGAATCCTGCCGCAGACTCCAGTTGAGAACGTAAAGGACCTGGCAAAATTTGTTCGGGAGTATTCGGCGCAGCATCGTGGCGTCGTAGCCGGGACTCGATAATATGCAGAAGCCTGCCGTCCTGCTGCTTGCGCACGGAACTCCGGACACCATCGACGAGATTCCGGCCTATTTGGCCAACGTAACCAGCGGACGGCCGCTTCCGCCCTCCGTGGTTGAAGAAATCAAGCATCGCTACTCGCTGATTGGCCACTCGCCGCTGACGGAAATCACGATGCAGCAGGCGGCCCGCATCTCCGCCGAACTCGGTCTTCCCGCCTACGTCGGCATGCGAAATTGGAAGCCCTACATTCGCGACACCGTTGCGCAGATGGCAGCCCACGGAGTGACGCACGCTATCGCGATCTGCCTCGCACCACACAATTCGCGAACAAGTGTCGGCCTTTATCGCCGCGCGGTGATTGGCGAAACAGGCAAGGCTCCATTCAGCGTGGACTTCGTTCCCGAATGGCACGCTGAACCTCTACTGATCCGGGCATTCTCTGAAAAGCTGCGTGACGGCTGGTCGCGAGCATGTTGCGAAGCCAACGCACCCGTGCCAGTGCTGTTCACCGCACACAGTGTTCCCGTTCGCACCATCGAGGCCGGAGACAACTACGAGCGCCAGACTCGGGAAACTGCGGGACTGGTCGCGGCGACAATTCCCGAGATTGCGGGACATTGGCATTTTGCCTTCCAGAGCCAAGGAATGAGTGGCGGAGAGTGGCTAGGACCGACGGTCGAGAGTGTGATTGATGAACTGGCCGCCGCAGGGCACAAGCATTTGTTCGTTCAACCGATTGGGTTTGTTTGCGATCACGTCGAAGTGCTCTACGACGTGGACATCATGTTCAAGGCCTACGCTGTCGATAGAGGAATTGCGCTCTCGCGCGCCGAGTCTCTGAACGACTCTGTGCTGTTTGCCCGCGCCGTTGCGCAACTTGCGCGCACGCGTCTGGCTGCGGCAGCGGAATCAGGATCTTAAGCTATCAGCTCGCCTGCAACTGGTGAGCTGTCTGGTTTGTAGTACGGGAGTTCTTATACATGCGCATTGCGATTATTGGTGGCGGCATTTCGGGTTTGAGTGCCGCCTACTATCTTGAACAGGAGCGCGCTGCTGGCGCGCCCGTTGAATACTCTCTTTTTGAATCGAGCGACCGGCTCGGCGGAGTCATGTTTAGCGACAAGGTGGGCGACTGCGTTGTCGAAGGCGGACCCGACTCATTCCTCACCGAAAAGCCGTGGGCCAATCAACTTTGCGCCGAACTCGGCATCGCCAACGACCTCATTGGTTCCAATGACTCGCAGCGCGTCACGTACATTCTCGTCAAGGGCCGCTTGATTCCCATGCCGGATGGGCTGATGTTCATGGTGCCCACCAAGCTCATTCCAACCGCACTGACTCGGCTGTTTTCTTGGGGTACAAAGTTCAAGATGCTTGGCGAGTTGATGCATCCACCTCGCCCGGTCGGCAAAGATGAGACCGTCGCACAGATGGTCGAGCGCCACTTCGGAGCCGAGGTCGTTGATCGTCTTGCCGATCCGCTGCTTTCGGGTGTGTACGGCGGCGATGCTTCTTCGCTCAGCGTGCGTGCGGTGCTGCCGCGCTTCGTCGAGATGGAAGAGAACTACGGATCGCTTTGCCGAGCCATGCTGGCCGGTCGCAAGAAGATGGCCGCTATGCAGAAGGCAAAGGGTTATGCGCCGAAGCCGCTGTTCAGCTCGCTGAAGGGCGGCATGCAGCAGATGATCGATGCCATCGTTGCGCGCTTGAATCCACAGAGCCTGCGTACCGGAACCGCGGTCAGTCAGCTCACCCGCAAAGAGAGCGGATGGGAGCTGATTACGCCGCGCGGAGTCGAGCAGTTCGATGCCGTAGTCTTTGCCACTCCGGCGCGCATCGCCTCGAAAATGCTGACCAATATCGATGCTCAGCTTTCGGAAGACCTGGGCAAAGTTGAATACAGTTCGTCGGTCACGGTGACGCTTGGGTACGAACGCGAGCAACTGAAGGCGTGTCCTCCGGGATTCGGCTTCCTGATTCCGCGCAGCGAAGGAACTCGCATGCTGGCGACGACTTTCGTGCATACAAAGTTCCCGTTCCGCGCGCCGGACAACAAGGCTCTGGTGCGATGCTTCCTTGGCGGAGCGAAGGACGAGAGCGTTCTGAAGCTGAGCGATGAAGAGATCACGACGCAGGTGCGCAAGGAACTGAAGCAGATCACCGGGCTATCTGCCGATCCGTGGTTTGTGAAGGTGTATCGCTGGGATCGCTCGATGGCGCAGTACACGCCGGGGCACCTGGAGCGAATAGATCGCATTGGCGAGACCCTGAAGCAGATGCAGAACCTGTCGATTGCCGGAAACTTTTACAAGGGAATCGGCGTGCCGGACTGCATTCGCACGGGCAAGGAAGCGGCGCAGCACATGGCTTCCCTCGCACGTGAGGGGAACACAGTAAAAGCCTAACCATTCACTTTCTGAATAATGGCTCTTCGCGGCGGATGTGACACTTTGGTTAATGGTGTCCGCCGCCGCAGAAAAGCATTAGCTTAGCTGCCAACATTCCCGACTTCAGTAGTTCCTCCAAAGTTAAGTTGTTGATTGGATATCTTGCGAACAATCTCCCTGGCTCGCTTCCTCTTGCTCGCGTGCGATAACATCGATTCGCGATGGCAAGAATTCTGATCGTTGAAGATGAAATTCACCTGGCCCGGGGAGTGCTGTTCAATCTCGAAGCCGACGGGCACGAAGTAGTTGCCGTAGAGACCGGCGAGGCAGGACTTGAGTTGCTACTTGACCGTGGCGAGCAGTTCGACGCCCTCGTGCTCGACATCATGCTTCCGGGCGTGGACGGATTCGAAGTGGCTGCTCGTCTTCGGGAAGCGAAGAACTACGTCCCGATCCTGATGCTAACTGCACGCTCGCGTCCAGAGGATGTGTTGCGCGGGTTTGCTGCGGGCGCCGATGACTATTTACCAAAGCCATTCGAACTCGGCATTCTGCTGGCACGCATCCGTGGACTGCTGCGCAGGATGCAGTGGCAGCGCGAGCTTACGGCCCGTGAGATTGCAACCGTTCCCGTGATTCCGGACACTCAACGAGCTGCGGTGAACGCGACAGCAGATCGGCCCGCACCTGCGCATGATGTCTTCACCTTCGAAGGACGGACGCTGGATTTCAATACGCTGCAACTTACCGCGCCAAAGGGAAAGGTTCAGCTTACGTTGATGGAAGCGTCGCTACTGCGCTACTTCATCGATCATCGTAGCGAGAACGTGAGCCGAAAACAGATTCTGGAACAAGTCTGGGGGCTGCACGAGGATACGGATACGCGCGCGATCGACAATTTCATCGTGCGACTGCGGCGATACATCGAGGACTCGCCATCAACCCCGAAGTACCTGATCACGGTGCGCGGCGTGGGATACCGCTTCCTGCCGGAGTAGTGTCTATGCGGCCTTGAGCTCCGGCTTCCTGAGTTCCAGCACCGCAGGTTCTACCTTGATTCGGAACTGTGCTTCTCCGGCTAGCTGCTTGGAGCGGAGCGCTTCCGCGATGTCCTCGACAATGCCACTGAACTCGCTCGGGGTCATCTTCTCGAGGTCGATCGAAACCTTTGCGTTGAGCAACACGCTGCCGGGCTTCATTTTTGCCTTCGATGGATGCGAGCTACTCAGCAATCGGTCGAGACTGAAAAGGGAGCGGCTGCCACAGACGAGACACTCATCCGACAGACCGTTGGTGATGGATTCGCAGTCGACACACAGGACTGCTCTGTGGAGTGGCACTACGTTCGACTCACTCCTGAGTCTAGCCGCTTGATGCATGGAAGCCGCCTATCTCAAGAATGCTTGCGTATAGCGTTTTCAGGCTTGGAGTCATGGGCGTTTTGCTTTCCCACCTTAGCCGCGCACAAAAAGCGCGTCGAAGGTGGGGCACCTGTGATGCACCCGGGTCAATGGCACCCAAGTCAACATCCGCACCCGTGGACTGCAATCCTGACACCGCTTTACTTCAGAGGTGTCGAGCGGCCACCAGAGTTGTCCTGAACGCGGATCAGAGAGCGAGAGCTTACCAGCCGCTTCCCCAGCCAAGGCGCTTTAGACGTCGCCAATCCTCTTTCTGGGAACGAGTTACAGTCTGATTTGCGATCTCACCTTCGCGGCAAAGCGTGAGCTGCGTGTAGCCGCTGAATATTCGGGGATGGCGCACGATGCGCGACGAAGGACGCTGCACGTGCTCGCGAGAGAAAGCAACATAGGAGAACTTCTCGTCTTCATGCCCGAGGGTCGCGTCTTTAAGTCGGCGGTGCTCGGCTGTGCGCTCGACGCGAGCGGCAAAATGGCACCAGTCGGAGCTGCCAGCCATGGGACAGGCAAGAGCATTGGGGCACGGTGCCGCCAAGGCCGCCTCGGAGGCGAGTAGTTGGGTACGCGCCGCGAGAACGTTGGCGTAGCCGGGCTTTGTTCCGGGTTCGATGATGATCAGCAGCTTCGCAGTTCGAGCCCAAGCCTGACGGATGAGTTCGGCGCGTTTTGGTGCCGGTAGTTCGTTCAGCGCGTAGCAACAAAGCACCAGGTCCCAAGTGCCTGAGGGCAAAGCCCAGTTGAGATCGCCCTGAACCCATCTGGCTTGGCGGACTGCTGGGTGCTCGGACTTTGCAGCGAGACGACGCGCGATGTCGATGAGCCTGGGATCGCGTTCAAACGCGGTGGCGGACTCGATCCCGGGAAAGACTTCTGCAGCTGCCCAGAGTGCGGTGCCAGGGCCGCTGCCGAGGTCAAGGACAGAAACGGGCTCTGAATGTGTCGTTTCGCAGGTCCCACTGAGAGCCGCAGAGGCGGCGGCGAATGTTGCCGGAACGCGGACAGCTAGGTAGGCTGCGCGCTGGTCGTCGGTGGAGAGCGCAGGACTGGAAGACGTGCGCGGCGAGGTGCTTTCGGCGCTCTGGCGATAGGTGGCACTGAGCGTGGTGGAAGCGGCACGCAAGCGAGCAGGGTTTGCGGAACTGAGTTCCTCGTCAATGGCGCGGCGCAACGCAGGAGGAAGCTGCATTAGAACGAGACTCCGTGCTGAAGCATGAAGCCAGTATTGCTTTGCACGTTCATCATCGTGACTGCGCCTTCATGGCCTTGCGATACGCGATGACATTGCGCTCGTGCTGTTCAAAGTTGGCGGAGAAGTGGTGGCGTCCGCTTCCGTCTCCGGCGGCGACGAAGAAGAGGTACTCGGTGCTGGCTGGCTGCATCGCAGCCTTCAGCGAGGCCGCTCCGGGATTAGCGATTGGCCCGGGTGGAAGTCCAGCGAACTTGTAGGTGTTGTAGGGCGACTCGGACTGAAGATCGCTCTGGTAGATGGTTCCGCGATAGTTACCGTTGAGCTGTGCAGCGTAAACGACCGTTGGGTCGGCAGCAAGCGCCATGTTATGCGAGAGGCGATTGGCGTAAACGCTTGCGACTTCGGGACGTTCCTCGGGTGCGGCAGTTTCCTTTTCGACGATAGAGGCGAGAGTGACGAGGCGGTGCGTGTCGTGATTGAGACCGAGGGCCTGCGCCTCGCGCTGGAAACGATGCACCATGGCTGCGGCCATGTCGCGCATGCTCATGGTGCGCGAGAAATTGTAGGTGTCCGGAAAGAGATATCCTTCAAGGCTCTTGGCCTGAGGATCGACAGCGCGCACGAGGTCGGTATCGTGAGTGGCGACTTTGAGGAAATCATCCTTCTTGCCCAGTCCGGCGGCTTCGATGGCGGAGGCGATCTCAAACATATTGAAGCCTTCGGGGACTACGACGGTGTGGATGAGAACATCTCCACGGGCAATCCGGTCGAACACTTCTAGTCCGTTGGCGGCACGCACAAAGCGGTATTCACCGGCCTTGAGCTTCTTCTTGGGCATGGCATAGTGCAAGAGTTCGAAGGCGTAGCGGTTGCGGATGATTCCGGCACGCTCGAGCTCGGCGGCAATGGTCTTGGAGGACGATCCCGGCGAAAAAAGCAGAGTCTGGGGGACCGGAGGCGCGACCGGAATTGCGTACGCCCATGCAAACACTAAAACGCCAGCCAATAGGACAAGAGAGATGAAGCGGACCATATAGATCTAGTGTAGATGAGAAGCGGGAGAAGACGAAGGAGGCGGAATCCATATCCTGTCGGCAGGAATGCATGTGTACATGTGGGATCTTTCGTCGCGCTCAGGTGGACTGCTATATAAGAGGGCAAGAACAGGAGCAAAAGCAACTACCCCACTCAAGCCAGAGGATGGCTTGAATGGGCCACCTGGAGATTTAGGATGGAGGCCGGGCTTCTCTCGAAATTCGTTAGGCGCGTTTTTTGCAGGTGAAGAGTTGTGCGGGAAGTACGTTGAGGGGTTCGAAGTCGGTTCGAACCTTTCCGAACTCGCGACGAAGGTATGGAAGCACGGCGCGGGTGAACTGGTAGATAAGCAGCGCACCTTCGGGATTCAATGCCGCACGGGATTCTCTCATGACACGTACGCGAACATCTTCGGTCAGCGTTGTATAAGGAATGCCGGAGATGATGTAGTCGGCACCGGGATAGCCAAAGCTCCGGAGGACGCGACGGACGTCGGCGGCTGATCCGTGCACAACCTTCAAACGCGCATCGCGATTGTGCTCACGAAGCAATTCAACAAAGTCTTCGTTCATCTCGATGGCGATCAGGACGGCATCGGAAGGCAAGCGCTTGAGGATGGAAGCCGTGATGGTGCCTA
Organism: Koromonas humicola; assembly: GCF_059726255.1. Taxonomy (NCBI): domain Bacteria; kingdom Pseudomonadati; phylum Acidobacteriota; class Terriglobia; order Terriglobales; family Koromonadaceae; genus Koromonas; species Koromonas humicola. The sequence goes on along the minus strand of NZ_AP040873.1, from coordinate 163,999 downwards.
CGCCCGGACCGTACTCTACGACAACTTTCGTCCGACTCCAATCCACTTGCTGCAACAGGCGCTCGACGAGAAACCGCGAGCTTGGGATGAGCGAGCCAATCATCCTCGGATGTTTGAAGAAATTATGAGCGAACACGAGGGCGCGGCGAGAGCGGCTGGGGAGAGCTGATCCCAAAGTCTTTTCTCCAATGCGCTCGGTAGGATGCACATACATGTCCTCGCGATGCTGTCACGGGCCAGATGTTCACCTTTGCGAAACCGGACTTGGACCAGTCTCGGGCTTTTTTCGTTGAGTTCACTGCCCGCCCGCGGGCGCAGAGGATGAGCTGAGATCGATTCGGAATAGCGTCTGGTCGGCGGTGACTACGTTAAGCAACGATGGATTGGAGCCGAAGGCCAGAGATGCGATTCGTTCAGTGAACTCAAGCTGCTGGCGCTGCTTCAGGGTGTGAGTATCGAAGACGGTTAGGCGTCCGTGATTGTTGGAAACTAGAAGATTGTTCCCGTCAGGAGAGATCGTGGCAGAGTTGCCGAAGATGCGCCCCTGAAGATGACCATCGAGCGAGTAGGCGAGAAGCCGGCTTTGTTCGTCGCTTATGAAAAGGCGATCGGAAGTGAAGAACGCATCGGAAAACGCGAACGAGCCTTTCCCTGTGTCGATGAGCACCCGGGCGCGGAGATTCCCTGTATCGAGATCCAGAAGCTCAAGATAGTAAACACCTTGCTTTTCGCGGAGTTCGTGCTGCCTCTGCTGAAGCTGAGGACTGTTACGGATCTGAGCTTTGGCTTCGTCATCGTTCACACGCCAGATGAACACAATCGAATGGGCGTTCTGGTCTCGATAAGAACTCGGAACGCCGTCGCGGAACTGACGTGACCACAACAATGAGTTGGTACAGACGTCGTGAACTTCGAAGGTGACATTCTTGTTGTACTCGTCCTTCTTAGCCGGGCGCTCGACAATGAAATAGCGGCCGGATTGCCAACTTTTCACGTTCTCCTCGGTATCCAGGTTGCGAACACCGCCTCCGTTGAGATCGGCAGTGGCGATGCTTCGTTTTCTCTCTTCCCACTTGGGAAAGACGGCACAGAAGAGGTTTTTGTCGTTGAAGTAGGCACCATCGAAGTTGCGCGTATAGACGAGGCGTTTGTCGGTATTGAGATTCCAGACGGCTCCGCGCGATCCGCCAGAGAGCGCAAGCATACTCATGTCGGGGGAGAGCGCTGCGGCACGAAGCTCGCCCAGAGTTGTGTCCATCATGGGAGAGGCTGAGAGCTCTTTCCCATCCGTAATGCTGTGGACCGCGATTCTTCCGTCCATGCGCTCGCGCACGACCACGTCGCCATAGAGATCAAGTGCACGGGTCTTGCTGGCCATGAATATGATGTTCTGCTTGATGCTGAATACGCCAGCGGCGTGATCCTTAATCGGGCGTAGGATGAGGTACTCGGGATTCGAAGCGACCTGGAAACGAGTGAAACCCGTGCCGAGCCGTCCCGCAAGGATACGACCATCGGCAAGGTTCACAACATCGGCTTTGCCATCCGACTCGACTCCGATCATGCGGTGATTGTCGAGGAACGCAAACTGTAACCGCATGATGCGTTTAATGTTCTGGTCGAGAGAAACCTGCTTGCCAGTTGCGAGTTCGATGGCGGTGGCGATGTTGTCGCGACCGATATACAGGAATCGGTTGTCGGGGGTGAAGACGATCTGCGCAATCGAAATACTGTCAGAACCGGATGTGCTAGCCACGATCAGGTCGAGCATTGTCGAGAAGAGCGCTCCGGAGAAGAACGATTTCTTCTCGTAAACAAGATCTCCGGTATCTACGTCATGCACGCGCAGGTCGAAATTGACTCCTGAGAGCTGGACGCCGGTACCGGATACGCATGCGAAGTAATTGCCATCGGACGAAAGCGCAGTCTGCTCGCACCCATTGCGTTCGTACACTTCGTGGACTTCCTGCGACTGATCTTCGATGTTCCAGACCTCAACGCGAGGAGAAGAGCCGAGAGAGGACACGTAGAAGACAACGTGCTTCGAGTCAGGCGAGAATTGCGCCGGGTGTGCGCGTTCAGCATTTATACGCAGCAGAGGCTTCGTATTTTCGCGTAGAAAGATGACAATGCTGCCTTCGTCCTGAGCAAGGAAGTAGCGGCCATCAGGGCTGATGATGAGCTGATCGAGGTCGGCGCGAATCGCGGGCTGCAACTTCTTGCGCAAGACGACGCCTTGCAGAGATTCGCGATGTCCAATGCCGCGATAAGCAAGAACGGTGGACTGCCACTGCTGGAACTCTGAAGCTGGAAACTTCGCGCTGGGCTGAATGCAGAAGGAAGGTACAGAGGCAGCTTCCTTCGTCATTTCCCGTAAGCGATGTGCGTTTGGAGTGAAGCCTCCGAAGATGTTGGAAAACCAGGACCCCGTTTTCGGCTTCGACTCCACAAATCGCCCGAAAAGATCGGGCATAGTATGGGGTTCGTATCCAGCGCGGGCCAGGGCAAAGAGGCCGACCAGATCAGCCTGAAGTTGTTCGGCATCCTCGTTGTGCTCGGAATCGTAATTCTTGCGCCGCCAATTCTCAAGCAGTTCGTTGTAGCGGTCGTAAACTTCGCCATTCTCAAGGTGATCGATCTTGAGAACGTGGCGCATGTGCTGCGAGATCTCAGTGGCGCTCTGGTGAGTTGCGACATGGCCTAGTTCGTGTGCAAGGATGGCGGCAAGTTCGTCTTCGGAATGAAGAAACGCAACCAGCTTGCGCGAGACATATATACGGCCTCCGGGGAAACTGAAGGCGTTTGCCTCGGGGATGTCCACCACATAAAAGCGAAATCGAATTCCGGTGGGCGGAAGAGTGGCAACCAGCTTGTCTCCCACGCGCTGCAAATAAGCGGTAACGTCGGGATCTTCAAGCACCCGATTTGATTGCTGGAATTTATAGGTGGTCACGTCGCCGAGTTCGTTTTCCTGCTCATCAGTGAACAAGCTTTTGACCTTGGAACTCTGCGAAAGAGGAAGCTGGCATCGGGCGTCCGTCTGTGAAACAGTGATGGTTGCCATAGTAACGAGAAGGAGACAGACAGCAAGGGACACCCTGATTGCGCGATTCATCATGTTCTCCGAATTCAGAAGAATCTAGCGCATTCAGCAAACGATGAGAACAGAAATAAGCCAGCTGAAACGGACGAGCGACGCAGGAATCGCTGAGCAGGAGTGGATTATACGTCGGCAGTTTGAGCCTAATTGGAAATGTGGGCTAAGATTGTGCGCTTTTGGCGAGTACGGCAGGCGCGGTTCTGACATCTGAAATTAGTAGAATGTGGAGCTCAGGATCGGGGCTCCGCGGACGTGCACCATGTCTAAAATGCTGGATTTCTACGGCCTGCGGGAACAGCCCTTTGGGGTATCGCCCAATCCTCGCTTTGTGTACGCGCGAACGCAGCACCTTCAGACGTTGGACCAGCTCTCAACCGGCATCGAAGACTGCGATGTGCTGCAGGCCCTGATTGGAGAGGCTGGTAGCGGCAAGACCACCGTTTTGCTGGAGCTGATGCAGCTCTATCGCGGTGAGGCCGACGTCGCATTTGTGTTCCACACACAGTGCAGTGGAGACGCGCTGCTGCGCATGATCGCCGTCGATCTGGGAATTGCGGGAGCCGAGGCCGAGCACGACGGGTTGCGGTTGCAGCAGTTGTTTGCCGGATTTGTATCACAGGCAGGACGCAAGAAACCGGTCATCATCATTATCGACGAGGCGCAGAACCTAGATGGCTCGGCACTCGAGTCGGTGCGTCTGCTGTCGAATGTTGAATCCACGGAGAATGCGTTTCTACGCATCATTCTGGCGGGACAGCCGGGGCTTGAAGCAAATCTGCGTACTGAAAGCCATGCCCAACTGCTGCAGCGGATCACGACAATCTGCCGAATGGAACCGCTTTCCCCGGCTCAGGTGAAGGAATACATCGAGCACAGGCTGAAGGTGGCAAGTTATGCGGGCGCGGCGCTGTTCACCGAAGATGCTCTCGTCAAGATATGCAAGGCGAGCCGAGGGGTTCCGCGGGAAGTGAACCGGCTTTGTGCCAACGCGATGAAGCTGGGATTTGCGCTGAAACAGCGAGAGCTGGCGGGCGGAATCGTGGACGCTGTGCTTGCGGACCTTGATGTGGGAGCGAAGCCTGGGGACGAGAAGCGCGAGGAGCAGAAAGACATCGCGGCACGCGCTGTCGAGCCAGAGATTCCCAGAAGTACTGCCGCCGCTGCCGCTAGTTCACAGGTGGAGATTGGAATGGCGCAGCGAACCTTGGGGGATCAGGTGATTGAGAGCGTTGTACCGGAGTTAGGGTGGATCGAGCCAAGTTCCGCACCCAAGGAAGAAAGCACCGCGGGGGGAGACGTTGCGCCAAAGACCACCGACAACTGGAAGCTGGATCCGGCGATTGATTTGAGCTTGGCCGACCAGATGATCGATTCGGTGCTCTCAGGCGTAGAAACACCATCTCCCGAGCTCAGCAAAGCTGAGGCGGAGGCAGTGAAATCTGAACCGGAAACGGTCAAGACGCCGGGGAAGGTATTTGAAGACGCAAGTCTGGCGTCATTCTTGTCGAAGCTGGATTCTGTTCCGGAGCTTTCAGGCGAACTTTCGCCTAGTGCGAATGCGGCTGCGAAGGCAAATCCGAAGGACAAGAGCAAAGTGGCTGGGTATCGTCCCGCTCCGAAATCACCCGCTCCGAAATCAACGCAAGAGCCGCAGGATCGTGGGCCGAGGCTGGTACCGAACTCTCCCGTAGGGTCTGACACTCCGCCTGATACAACGCCGGGAGCGGTTCCGGTGGACCCGCGGGTGTCAAAGATATTTGCGCCGCGAACGCCCAGAGTGGTGATCAGAACGCAGGGGAGCGCGGCCGAAAAGCTAGAGGTGCGGCCTGACCCGCGAGTGTCGCAGCTATTCGCTCCGAGGATCGCGAAGCATGAGGAACCGGTAACGGCGAACGCTCCGGATGAATTGCGTAAGAGCTTCCGGCCAGTCCCAGTGCCTCCGCCGCCGATTAAGAGCGCTCAGCAGATTGCACTGGAAAAGGTCGCGAAGATAAAAGACGCAGCGAAGGAGGAGAGCGCCAGACGCATAAGGCATTTGCACGCAGCCGTGGTCATTCCCGTGGTCGCAACGGTGATCGCGCTTATCTTGCTGCTCGCATTGAATGGTGCGTTGCATATTCCCTTCCCTTGGGCGAAGAAACCGGCTCCACGTGCGGTGCCCACGCTGCCGAAGCCGGTGGTGGATGACAGCAATACTCAAGCGGAACACCCACCCGCGCCCGTAATCAAAGCCAAGGACACCCATCCGGTGCTGGTGAAAATGGTCAGGCCAGTTTATCCGGCAGATGCGGTGCGATCGCATGTGAATGGGAACGTCACGCTCAAGGTCTCGATAGGAGCTGACGGGATGGTTTACGACACGCGCGTGGTCAGCGGAAATCCGCTGCTGGCAAGAGCCGCGGTGATGGCTGTGCAGAAGTGGCGATACTCGCCTGCACGACAGAACGGGGTTGCGGTGCCGGGTGAAGAAAAGGTGGTAGTTAGCTTCGACGAGCGACCGTAAATAGATCGGCGCGCCCGAAAGGCGCGCTCATGATCGGAAAGCAAAAATCAGAGGTACCTAGCGACCGTTCGAGGCCGCCATTTTTTTGACCATCGCAACAACGAGTTTGCGGTCGCTATCGTTAAGTCCACTGGAGTAGCGGCGAATCTGGGAAAGGAACCGCACCTCTTCATCGCTAAGCTGAGGCAGAGCCCTGACGGGGCCACTATCGCTAGCAGGCTCGGCGAAGAAACTACCCAAAGGAATCTCAAGGGATTCGGCGATTTTTGCCAGAGTGTCTAACGAGGGCACGGTGTGACCGTTCTCTACACGTGACAGATAGCAGCGCAGAAGGCCTGTGCGTTTTTCAATGTCACCCTGTGACATACCCTTTTGCAATCGGAAATTCCGAATCGTTTCGCCAATATTCATCGTATGAGTACACCTGCGCTCGGGAAAACGCGCGACCATTCCTGAGGGAAGTTAAATGGTAATTAGAATGCAAACCTGAGTGCAAGCAAATTTTAGTCGAGTTAACGGCACATCACATCGCAGTGTGATGAAAGCACGCAATTACGTGCTGTATGCCTGTTGGCAGGAAGTGAACATAGAGTGGCAAAAATGCAGAGCAGGAATGAAGCCGCCGATTTGCATGGAAATGACTTTGGGGCGCGGTGAAACGAGGAAATTTCTCTTTGCGTCAGCTAGGTGATTGATTCTGGTGAGTCTGGGTGCCCATCGTCGCGTGCGGTCGCACGATGGAGCACCCCTTTGGAGGCTTTAGCTGGCGCGGCGGATCGCGCCGTAGAGGCCTTCGGCGACGCCGATTATGGCAAGCGCGACGACGACGTGGATGATCTGGATGACTCCGAAGGTGTGGAAGGTAAGCGGGAGCTGTTTGAATCCAGCGACGGGGACGAGGACGGCGAGGATGACGCCGAGGATGCCGGGGACAACCGCCTTCTTGAGAATGCCGACAATGGACAGGATGAAAACCACGGCGGAAATCAGAAAGCCAACTCCGATGTGTGGTGCGAGATAGCTGGCCGAACCACTCCACAGAAACAAGCCGAGAACGAGACCGACCAGAGCCAGGATGCGTACGAGCATGATGAGAGCTTTTGCCATGCGATGCCCCTTTCGAAAATGCGCAACGGAATTCTACTCTGCTTAGATTCCAGCAGGCGGAAATCGACTCCTCGGAAATGAGAGGGACGACGGTGGAGCGGTAGGGGTCCTTTCGGCTTCGCCTCAGGATGACACTGCTAAAGAGCAAAGGCAAAGGACGGCGGGGTGGTTTCGAGTACACTCGGCAGATGCGTTTTGAATGCAAAAAGGGATGCACGAAGTGCTGCGAGCAGAAGGGCTTCGTGTATTTGACTCCGGAAGATATCGCGCGCATTGCGAGTCATCTGAAAATCGGGCGGGTGGAGTTCCGCAGACGCTATGTGTGCGGGAAGAAGCCGTTGTTGCGGTTCCGAAAGCCGCGCGGGAAGCAGTGTCCTTTCCTGATGACGACAGGGTGCTCGGTGCACGAGGTGAAGCCACTGCAATGCAGCGCGTTTCCGTACTGGCCAGAGCTACTGAATGATCCCAAACAGCGGCGTCATGCGGCGTCGTATTGTCCGGGGATGAATCGAGGACCGCTGGTGAACATCCAAGTCGCACGTGGGGTGGCGGCAGAGGTGCAGAACGCGTTTCCGCTGCTGTACGAGGAGTAGGCGGTGCATGTTGCTTCACGACTCCGGCATTGAGAGAGTGAGCAGTAGGTGACCTGCGGCGGCAGTGGAGATAGAGATCCTTCACTTCGTTCAGGATGACACCATAATGATCACACCGGCAGTTCAGAGGCTGGCGGGGTAGGGGTCCTTCACTTCCTTCGGATGACGCCATAGCTCAAACCGCAGTTCAGGATGACACTGTTGTCTTACGGTAGCCGCGTGGGGCGGTTCAGAAATTCACAAGAAATCGAAAAGAGGTGCGATATCAGGGAATCAGCTCTGAGTCGCGCAGCATCGAAGTAGTGTTTGCATTCCTAACACTATGAGGTTACGGAGGAAATTGTGCTTGTCGCCATTTTGAAAGAGAGCAGACAGGACGAGTCCCGCGTGGCTCTGACACCGGATGGAGCGAAGACGCTTACCGCACAAGGCGTGAGCGTCGTGGTGGAGGCAGGGGCGGGATTGCGGGCGGGGGCAAGCGATCAGGATTACGAAGCAGTGGGCGCGCAGATTGCAGACGATCGCGCGGCGCTGGTTGCTGAGGCCGATGTGATTCCGGTGGTGAATGTGCCTCCGGTGGAAGACCAGACAAGACTGAAGAATGGCTGCGTACTGATTGGGTTCTTGCGTCCGCTGGATGAGCCGGCGGCGCTGGAGACGGCGGTGCGGCGCGGGGCGACGCTGATTTCGATGGAACTGGTGCCGCGCATAACGCGAGCGCAGTCGATGGATGCGCTGTCATCGATGGCAACGGTGGCCGGATACAAAGCCGTGATTGTGGCGGCGGATCACTTGCCGAAGCTGTTTCCGCTGCTGATGACGGCGGCGGGTACCGTGCCTCCGGCAAAGGTGCTGGTGCTGGGCGCGGGCGTGGCGGGGTTGCAGGCGATTGCGACAGCCCGACGGCTGGGCGCGGTGGTTGAGGCCTATGACGTAAGAGCGGCGGCGGGCGAGCAGGTGAAGTCGCTGGGTGCGAAATTCATCGAGGTCGATCTGGGCGGGCTGCAGACGGAAGACAAGGGGGGCTATGCGAAGGAGCTGAGTCCGGAGGCACTGGAGCTGGGACGGCAGGCGATTGCGCGGGCAGCGAAGGTTTCCGATGTGGTAATTACGACGGCACAGGTGCCAGGACGACGGGCTCCGCTGATGATTCCACGGGCGGCGGTGGAGGAGATGCGCACGGGGGCGATCATCTTCGATCTGGCGGCTCCGGCGGGTGGCAATTGCGAGCTGACAAAGCCGGGCGAGACCGTTGTGCACAACGGCGTCACCATCTTTGGGCCGTTGAACCTGGCGGCGGAAATGCCGGTACACGCGAGCATGCTGTATTCGCGCAACCTGAGTAACTTTCTGCAATTGATCTTGAAAAATGGCGAACTGACGCTCGACCGCAAGGACGAGATTATCGCCGGGGCGTGTGTCGCATTCGGCGGCGAAATTGTGAACGAGCGCGTGACGGCTGCGGCCGGTGCGCAGCAGGCGTAGGAGATTTCATGCAAGGACTGAATCCGGCGGTACTGATCGCGGCGCTGTATGTGTTCTGTCTGGCGGCTTTTCTGGGGTATCAGGTGATTTCGAGAGTGCCTCCGCTGCTGCATACGCCGCTGATGTCGGCGACGAACGCGATCTCGGGCATCTCGCTGATTGGCTCGCTGGTGATTGCCGGGATGCACAAGGTGGACTTCCATGCGCTGGCGCACGGAGGCGATGCGGCGAAGCCTTCGATTGCTACTCTGCTGGGATTCATTGCGGTGACGACGGCGACGATCAACGTGGTGGGCGGTTTCGGCATTACGGATCGCATGCTGAAGATGTTCCAGTCACGAAAGACGGCGAAGGGAGGAAGCAAGTAAATGGAGCAAGTCGGCGTTAATTACTTCCTCGAATTCACCTACCTGATTGCGTCAATTCTTTTCATCCTGGGCCTGAAGGGGCTGAGCCATCCGGAGTCGGCAAGGCGAGGCATGTTTATGGCCGAGGCTGGCATGGCGGCGGCCATTATTGGAACGCTGTTCCACCACAAGATCATCACGTACGAGTGGATTGCGGCAGGGCTGATTGTGGGCTCGATTGTGGGCGCGCTGATGGCGATCTGGGTGCCGATGACGGCCATGCCACAGCGAACCGCGCTGTCGCACGCGTTTGGCGCATTTGCCGCGGCGCTGGTGGGCATTGCCGAATACACGCTGCATGGCGGGCTAGAGATGCCGACATTCACGCGCGGCGCGCTGGGATTTGAAGTGATGCTGGGTTCGCTGACGACGACGGGTTCGCTGATAGCGGCGGGCAAGCTGCAAGGCGTGGTGAGAGGGACTCCGGTGCAGTTCAAGGGACAGCAGGTGGTGAACCTGTTGCTCTTTGGCGGGATGGTGGCGTGCTTCGTGTATTCGATTGTGAATCCGGAGGCGACGGCGGCGTTCTACGCGATGGTGGCGCTGGGATTCGTGTTCGGAATCATGCTGGTGATTCCGATTGGCTCGGCGGATATGCCGGTAGTGATGTCGCTGCTGAACAGCTATGCAGGATTGGCGGCGGCGGCAACAGGATTTGTGCTGGGAAACAATGTGTTGATCATCGCCGGTACGCTGGATGGATTCTCGGGCTTGATCCTGTCGATCCTGATGTGCAAGGCGATGAATCGCTCGATCACCAATGTGCTGTTTGGCGGCTTTGGCGCGGTGCATCATGCAGCGGCAGAAGGCGAAGCTGGTGAGATGAGGGAGATTTCGCTGGACGACGCAGCTGTGCGACTGGCGTATGCGAACAAAGTAGTTTTCGTACCGGGATATGGGCTGGCGACGGCACAGGCGCAGCACGCAGTGCGCGAGTTGGCTAGCGCGCTGGAAGAACGCGGTGTGACGGTGAAGTATGGGATTCATCCGGTGGCGGGACGTATGCCGGGGCATATGAACGTGTTGCTGGCAGAGGCCAACGTTCCCTATGGCGAGCTTTACGAGATGGAGCAGATTAATCCGGAGTTTCCATCGACCGATGTGGCGGTAGTGGTAGGTGCGAATGACGTGGTGAATCCGGACGCGAGAGACAACACGAACAGTCCGATTGCAGGGATGCCGATTCTGGAAGTGGACAAGGCGAAGTCGGTGATTGTGCTGAAACGCGGTCAGGGGAGAGGGTTCTCGGGACTGGAGAATCCGCTGTTCTTCAAGCCGGTGACCAGCATGTTGTATGGGGATGCGAAGTCTTCGCTGACGCAGTTGGCGCAGGAAGTGAAGAACGTGTAAAGACCATTCAGCCTTATTCATACCAGGGGAAGGAAGGTCAAAGTCAACAACCCCACCCTAAACTCGGGAAGCACGAGTTTAGGGGTGGGGCACCCCGGTGATCGCCTTAGTGTTCGGTTAATATGAAATCGTGATTGACAGGAGAGAATTAGAGCCTATCCTAGCCCTGTCAACAGAGTGGCTTTCGAATGTTCGCTAAGACTTTCAGCGGTCTCGGTCCAGTTGCGCGCGCTACCTTGAGTGAGCAGGTGGCGAAGCAACTTGCTGCGCGGATTACTGCCGGAGACTGGAAACCCGGAGAAAGACTGCCATCCGAAGCGGAACTGTGCAGGGTGTTCAATGTGGGTCGCTCAAGCCTGCGCGAGGCACTGACTTCGCTGGCTTTCATCGGGTTGATTCGCGTGCGGGCGGGTGGCGGAAGCTATGTGGCTGAGCAGCCTTCGGCGTATTTCACCAGTCCTTGGCTGAGCAATGGATTGTTGACGAATGCAAAGTCGCTACGGGAATTCATCGAGGCGCGTCTGATCCTGGAGTCGGAGCTCGCAGGGCTTTGTGCGGAACGCATATTGCCGGAGCAGATCCGGGAGATGGAAACACTGATCAGGCAGATGGCGGATTCGCTGGACGATCCGGCAGAGTTCTGCAAGCTGGATCTTTCATTCCATTTGCTGATGGGACAGGCAGCAAACAATGACGTGCTGAGCAATATTCTGACCGGCGTGCGCGAGCAGATGATGGATCTGATCGGAAAAAGCCTCCTGGTGAAGGAAGGTATGCAGCAGGCCGTCGTACAGCACAGCAAAATCCTGGAGACCTTCCGGCAGCACAATGCGGCAAAGGCGCGGGAGGCCATGCGGAATCATCTGCAGTCATTCCAGCGCGGGTATCATGTGCTGTTTGAGAGTGCAGAGCAGTAAGAGCTTAAGGACGGGGTTCGCTTCGCTCAGGAAAAACAAAGGAAAAGTAAGGCGCCGAAGGGATCGGCGCCTATTGCGTTTTTGGAATGCGTCTAGCGATCCGTGCAGGAGTAGCAAGGATCGATGGATGCCTGGATGAGCGGAGCATCGGCTAACTGCGCGCCGATGACGGCCCACTGTACGGAAGGCATATTGGCGAAGGTTGGCGTGCGGATCTTCACGCGTTCCGGGATGTCGCTGCCGTTGGACGTGACCGAGTAGAAGACTTCGCCACGCGGAGCTTCGAGGCGCGAAACTGCAGTGCCTGCGGGCACCTTGAGGCGTGGCATGCCGGGAGCGCAAGCGATGGGGCCTTCGGGCAGATCGCGAATGACTTGGCGCAGAATCTTGCAGCTCTCAAGCATTTCGAGGGCGCGGACAACGAGGCGGGCGCGGACATCACCGTCGGTCTGCACAGGGACTTCGAACTGCAAGCGGTCGTACACGAGGTAAGGAGCGTCGCGGCGAATATCCTGACTGACACCTGATGCGCGTGCGAGTGGTCCGACGATTCCCATGGCGCGTGCCTGCTCGTTGGTCAGTATGCCGATTCCGGCGCAGCGATCGCGCACGGTGGGATTCGTGGTGAAGACCGGGATGACGGAGCTGACGAGGCCCTTCTCGATGTTGTCGACGATCTTCAGGATGACATCGGTGTCGGTGATATCACGCATGACTCCGCCAAAGCAGTTCATGCCGTAGTTGACGCGGTTTCCGGAGATCAGTTCGAGCAGATCCATGACCTGTTCGCGCATGGCAAAGCAGCTCATGAACATGGTCTTGAAGCCGATGAGCTTGGCGGCGATTCCGGCCCAAAGAATATGCGAGTGCAGGCGCTCGAGTTCGGCAACAGCGACCCGGATGTACTGCCCGCGCTCGGGAACCTGGAAGCCGAGCAGGCGCTCGACAGCGAGGCAAAACGTTGTGGTGTGAACGTTGGAGCAGATGCCGCAGACGCGTTCGACGAGTGCAATGATCTGTTGGTAATTGCGCTTCTGCGCGAGGTACTCGATGTTGCGGAAGTTGAAACCGACGTTCAGCTCGGCCGACTGCACGGTTTCGCCGTGGCAGAAGAGATCGAGTTTGTAGGGCTCTTCGAGAGCCGGGTGGAACGGTCCAATAGGAATTTTGTAGGTCATTGCTTGGCGACCTCGCGGCGGTTCAGCCCCGGCTCAAGTCCGGACCGCAACATCAAAGGCTTTGTATTGTCGCGTCCGATGAATTCAACGGCGAAGTATTCGTGAATCTCGCGCTCGATCCAGTCGGCTCCGGGCAACAGATCGAGAATGCTCGGGATCTTGTTGCCTTCGGTGCGAGTGGTAAACGTGATGATGGTTCCCTTCACATCCCAGTGGTAGTCGAGACGGATTTCGCCATCCTGGCGCTCCATGGACATGATGGTCATAAGGCGAGCGCCCTCGGCGAGCATGAACGTGGTCATGGCGCGCACGTCGAGCGCCTCAGGTGAAATCCACCAGCTACCGTTCTTCTGTTCCCACCCATCTTCGGCGCGTAATTCGAGCAGAGTCGAGTCGAATCGCAATTCTGTTAGCGTCATGCTTGCACCCTCACTTCATCCAGCTCTCTTTCGATGTACTAGGCACCTGCGGCCTCGTTTTTTGGAGCGGCAGGAGTCGCCGGAGCGGCTGGCGGTTTGGTCTTCTTCTTCACATGATCGGTGTGTGCGAGACTTCCGTATTCCACATATACCGGAGGACGCTCGCTTTCCATTTCAATGGAATGCTTAGGGCAGCGAGAGACGCAGCGCGAGCAGAAAGTGCAACGCGCGGGATCGTAACTCCATTGGTATCCATCGAGGACACGCTGCACGGTGATAGCCGAGGAGGTGCATACGTAGGCGCAGAGTCCGCAGCCGGTGCACTCGTCAGGATTGTTCTTCACCATGCCCCGGTACGCACCGTGAATGGGTGGACGTTCCGGGAACGGCAGCGTAATGGTGCCTTCGCGAAGATTCTTTAAGAGCAGCTTGATGATGCTCATCGTCTAACCTCGAATCACAATGGCAGAAATCAGAAAAACCGCTGCCAGTACAATGCCCCAGCGCCAATAGAAGCGCACCGAGTGTTCAATGGTGAAACGGGCCGTCGCGGCGGCAACCGTCGCCAACACGATCACCACCACGCAGCACAGGAAAGCGAAAATAGCAGCATCAGCCAAAACAAATCCGGTGCGCGGGAACGCAAGAGAAACAACCAGTCCGGAAAGAGCAAGCCATTCGAGTCCGTGAGCCAATTCCCAGAGCGCGAGATCGCCGCCACTGTATTCGGTGAGCGGGCCAGAGTAGATTTCCTGCTCGGCGCTGGAGACGGAGAACGGGTTGAGGCGAAGCTTCGCCGGAATGCAGATGAGTATGGCCGCGAGTCCCAGCCAGCGCGCAGGTGATGCCGTGGGCGTGGCGAGTTCCGAGATGCGGAAGGTGTGAGCCGTCATGGCGATCATCATCACCGCGACGAGGAAAAGAAGGTTGCTCGCAAGGCTGAGCGAGGCTTCGCGCATGGCTCCGACCTTGCCGTAAACGGAGCGCGAGGTGAAGCCCGCGAGGATGTAGAACATCGAGGGCAACTCAAGGAGCGTTATGAGCAGGATAAGATCGCCGGAAAAGCCTGACTTCCCGGGGAAAACCGGAAGCAGTGCCAGCGCGGCGAGAAGCGTGAGAACCGAGAGCGCAGGCCACGCCTTCATGAGTAAGCCTTCGATGCCGCGTCCCTCGATGGGCTCCTTGCCGAGCAGCTTTACAAAGTCGTAGAAGGGCTGGAGCAATGGCGGACCGAAGCGCTGCTGCATGTGGGCGATGGTCTTTCGCTCGACATAGAGGAAAAACCACGCCGCAGGGACAGCGAACAACAATCCGGGGAAAACGAGTAGTCGGAGAATGGCGATGGTTATTTGCATAGCGCCTCTCCTTCTGTTGCGGACTCGGATTGGTCGGTCGGCTCAGAGGTCGCGCTTTCGGCGTCCGGCTCACCCTGCATTTCATCAAGCGTGAGAGGCTTGCGATCGGGCTGTCCGAGAATGGCTGCGGCCTTTGCGATGCCTTCGATGATGGCATCAGGACGCGGCGGGCATCCGGGGACGAAAACATCAACCGGGATGTGTCGATTGAGCGGGCCTACGACGGTTGGGCTTCCGGCGAACGCATTGCAAGTCGCTCCGCAGGAGCCGAGCGCCACGACCACTTTGGGATGAGGAACCTGGTCGTACACGGCCTTCACGGCGTTGACCGATCCCATAGTGACGGGGCCGGACACAACGAGAATGTCAGCATGACGTGGGCTGCCTTCGAGGTGGATGCCAAGCTGCTCGACGTCGTACCGAGGCGCGATGCTGGCAATCAGTTCGATATCGCAACCGTTGCAGCTCCCGGAATTCATGTGGAACAGCCAGGGGCTCTTGGTGCGGCAGTGACTAACGAGTTTCTGTAGCAGCTTCATTGGATGCCTCGCAGTAAGTTCTCCAGCCCGACGGGCAAGACGCCAGAAAGAAGCAGAACCGCGACTAGAACGATCACGGTGAGCTTGCTCAATCCGGCCTCGCGAGAAACAGCCTCAGAGGCTTGGGCGGTTGATGGTCCCCACCAAACTCGAGTGAGCGTGAGGACATAGGCGATGAGCGCCATCATGGAAGCGGCAATCAAGAGCACGAGCAAACATGTGCTTTGCTGTGCCGCTGTCTCGTAAAGGCGCCAGCGTCCGATGAAACCCATCGTGGGCGGAATTCCGAGCACGGCCAGCATGCCGAACACAAATCCCCCGGCCGATATCGGGTACCGCGATGCAAGAGCCTGCGAATGATCGTTCAGTGCGCCATCGGCTTCCGGTGAACTGATCGAGATGAACAACAAGGCCTTGGCGATAGCGTGGGCAGCGGCTCCGACGATTGCACCGTCGAAACCGATGGCTGTTGTGGCGACCAGTCCGAAGGTAAGGAAGCCCATGTCCTCGACAGTGGAGAGAGCGAGTAGTCGCTTGATGTCGCGCTCGGCCAGCATCAATGCACCCGCGATGACTGCCGTAAGAGCGGCAGCGCCAAGCCACAGAGGACGTGGTTCAAGCAACCAAGGCATCGCTCTTGCCACCAGCGCGAGTTCGCCAAAGGCCGCGATGTCGATGACGCAGATGAGGAGGGCGATAACGAGCGACGGTACCTGAGCGGCGACCTTGGGCAGCCACATCCAGAACGGAATGAGCGCGAGTTTCAGGAAGAATCCCGCGATCAGCAAAGTGCGGGCGACACTCGCGTTTCCGTTCTCAAGCAGCAGGAGGCCGGGAACGAGCGTCGCAGCAGAAGCGATGACGACCGATGCGTAAGTCCAGACGGCAGAGAGATGGGATTCGTGCTTACCCCCCTCAAGCCCAACTGATGGGCTTGAATGGGCCACCTCTGCGTTTTTCGCGCTCTGGTAAATGAGAGCGATGGCCAGGAACGAAGCCGTTTCCAGCAGAACCAAGCGCAGCGTCGCGGACTCAATGAAGAGTGCCGCAACGGCTGGTGCTCCGGATAGCAAGATGAGCGCGGAGTATTTGCGCCATGCTGAGTTGGCGACAGATGCAAGCATCAACGCGAGCAAGGCGATTCCGCTGCAGAGGCCGACGATGGCGGGAATGTGTTCGGCGGCGGCCACTGGAATCGGCGTGATCGTCGGTGCGAACTTCTGCGCGACGGCTAACGTCACAACCAACGCACCGAGAAGCGTGGCGATAACGTTGGCTTCAAACCACGAGATCACGGTTCGGAAGGCTGAAGCCGCACGGGAGAGAGCCTGCCACACGCGCAGATAGACCTCATCGACGTTGAGGCCGCTAAGGATCGGAGACCACTGACGCTTGAGGATTTCGGAAAAGTCGCCTGCGGAAATGTGGGAGTCGTTGCCGAGTGGCTCGCCTCCGGTGAAGGTTCCACCACCTACGGCCACCGTGGCATAGGCGGCGCGATGAGCTACAACCGTGCGAGCCGGGCGTGCGATGGCGAAGTAGATGATTCCACCAATGACGGCAGAGACGACGGCCATCACCAATCCTACAGAAGCCGACCAGCTACCCATGGCATCGGTCATTCCGAACCATGAAACGCCGACCGCGGCAGGCATTCCGAATGCCGCCAAAACTGGGTTGATGATGAGGCGCACGGCGAGCTGAGGTGCGATACCAAGTATGACGGTCACGACGGTCAGCAGGATCATGCCTGCGGTCATCGTGGCCGGAGACTCGTGGGCGTGCTCGGTCTGTTTGTTGGTTTCGCCGAGGAAAACGGCACTGGTCGCCTTAACTCCGATGAATACGGTACCGATGGATGCGACCCAGGCGGCGAGCGCCGGGATGACCATTCCGGTCTGCAAGGCGGCGGTGTAAACGAGCCACTTGCTGGCGAATCCACTCATGAGCGGAATGCCCATCATGGCTCCGACCGAGATCATCCAGACCCAGGTTGTGCGGGGCATCTTGGTAGCGAGGCCGCCAAGCTTGTCCATGTCGCGAGTTCCGGCAGCGTGTTGGACAGAACCGGCGGCGAGGAAGAGGCTGCCCTTGAAGAATCCGTGATTTACGCAATGCAGGAGACCGGCTGCGATGCCAAGCGGAGTGCCGAGGCCGATTCCGGTGATCATGTAGCCGATCTGGCTGACGGTGCTGAAGGCCAGCAGGCGCTTCAGATCGGTTTGCACCAAGGCGTAGAGGACGCCGACCAGCATGGTGACGGAGCCTACGGTGAGCATCATGATGGACCACGATTGCGGCCATGCGGCGAAGCTGTGCATGCGGGCGGCAAGGTAAACGCCAGCCTTTACGTAGCAGGCAGCGTGCAGCAAGGCGCTGACCGGAGTCGGCGCGGCCATGGCTTCGGGAATCCAAGTGTGCAGCGGGAACTGCACGGATTTGGCTGCCAGCGCCACGAGCATTAGCACGAACAGCCCCGTGGTGAGCGACTGACCCACGGCCGCATCGGTCCAGATGGTGGATCCGGTGCGCGCATAGATGATGAGGATGGCGGCGAGGAGGCCGTATCCGGCGAGGTGCGTCATCAACAGCACCTTGCGGGCTCCGCTGACGGCCTCAGGATTCTTGTACCAGAAACCGACCAAGGCGAAGGAACAGAGGCCAACGAGTTCCCATCCGAGGTAGAAGATCAGCAGGTTCGCGCTGTAAACAAGGGTAACGAGGCCCGCGATGAATGCCAGGATGATGCTGTAGAAGCGCGAGGCCGCACGATCTTCGGCCATGTAATCAATCGAATACAGCAGGACGAGCGATCCGATTCCTGTGGCCATGAAGGCAAACAACAGGCTGAGCGCATCCACGTGCAGGACGAGGGTCAGCGGACCGTCCCAAGTGCCAAGATTGAGTGTGATGGCTGCCCCGTTACGGATTCCGGGATAAGTTCCGAGGACGGCGGCGAGGCTAACGAGGCTGCAAAGGAAAGCGAGAACGCCTTTGGCGCGGGAGGACTGCATCTTCACCAACAGCAGTTGCAACCCAATTCCCAACAACAACGGCCAAAGGGCCCAAGGAACGAGCACAGAAGGCGAAGGCATCAAATCCTCCTCGCGGAACAACCCGCCAAGTAAGGCGAAACAGATGCATGCGAAACGTTTTTCATATTCAGGACTCCGAGCGCGATAACAAGCGACATTGACGGCAACAAAAGCATTTGCCGTCGAAACACGCTAATTTGGACTAGCCGCTTAGAACCCCACTACTTACTTTCTAACAAATAACCCGGATACAGGCACTTAAACGGTTCGAGACTGTACCAGCGAAACGTCAACAAGTCAAAGCCGATACTCTGAACCTGCCTCCACATACGTTGGAAATAGAATATTCCTAACGCATCACGGAAATAAGTGACGGCGCGCACGGTTACTTTTCGGCTGTTTGGCGCTATGATGGGTTTGTATTAGGCGTACGTCTTCAGGGCGGGGTGCAACTCCCCACCGGCGGTATAGCCCGCGAGCGCCTGCGAAAGCAGGGTCAGCAGATCTGGTGAAATTCCAGGGCCGACGGTTAAAGTCCGGATGAAAGAAGATGCGCGACATCTGCACCCGCTAGTAACTCACGAGGTTACACGGTTCGGGTGTGGGATAGCCTTCCGCTTCAAAGCCCTGAAACGTTTTTCGTCAGACTTAACGAACGAGGAGCGTTTCAAATGTCCATCTCGCCAGTCGCAGCCGCGACACTCCAATCTGCGGCACTTCCCTTTGAAGAAAGATTCCAGCGGGCCCTTGAAGATATGCGACAGGGACATCCCGTAATTCTCGTGGACGACTTTGACCGCGAGAATGAAGCCGACCTGATTGTTGCGGCCGAAAAGATCACACCGAAATCCATGGCAGTGCTGATCCGCGAATGCAGCGGCATAGTCTGCCTGTGCCTCCCCGAACAGAAGATTGCAGAACTCGATTTGCCCCTAATGGTCGAGAACAATGAAAGCCGCTTCCAGACGGCCTTCACCGTGACGATCGAGGCGCGCGAGGGCGTGACGACTGGAGTTTCGGCGCAGGATCGGGTGACGACCATCAAGGCCGCAATTGCCGATGACGCCAAGCCAGAGGATCTGGTTCGTCCGGGACATGTGTTTCCGCTACGGGCGGCTCCAGGTGGCGTGCTGACTCGCACAGGGCATACAGAAGGCTCGGTGGATTTGGCCGTGCTCGCAGGACTGAAACCCGCAGCCGTCCTATGCGAAATCACGAACCCTGACGGCACGATGGCCAAGGGCAGCGACATCGATGAGTTCGCGCTGGAGCATGACATGGTGGTGCTGAGTATCGCCGAGCTGGTGGAGTATCGCCAGCGGATGGAACGAGCGCACACACTGAAGTCCAGGAACTAGCCGAACTTCAAATACCCCACGTGCGCCAGGCGGCGCAGGATGGGGCACCCAGGGCTGAGCAGACGAAGGACAGAAAAGATGATTGCTGACAATTGCAGTACCTCCACAGTAAGGCAAGTTGCCGATACAGAGCTGCCGACGAAGTGGGGACATTTCCGTGCGCTGGGTTTTGAACGCACGAAGGGCGACAAGCTGGAAACAGCAGTGGCGCTGATTATGGGCGACATCTCGCAGGGCGCTCCGCTGGTGCGCATCCACTCGCAATGCCTGACAAGCGATGTGCTGGGGTCATTGCGATGCGACTGCGGAGAGCAACTGAACCAGGCTATGCGCGCGATTGCCGATGAGGGTGTGGGAGTTCTGATCTACGAAAAGCAGGAAGGGCGCGGCATTGGGCTTATGGCCAAGCTTCAGGCTTATTCGCTGCAAGACCACGGACTGGACACGATCGAGGCCAACGAGCACTTGGGATTCAAGGTGGACTACCGTGACTTTGCGCTTCCAGTTGAAATTCTGAAGGCCCTCAAGCTGAAGCAAGTGCGACTAATGACCAACAATCCGCAGAAGATCGCGGCGCTGACGCGCGCGGGAATCGTTGTGGAGCGTATTAGTTGCGAAGTGCCTCCAACTCCGAGCTCTCACTTCTACATGGAAACCAAAAAGCTGAAGATGGGACACGTGCTAACGGCGGTGTAATTCCCCAATTAGAACAGTACAGACGACCGGCGCCAGAGAGCGCCGGTTTTGTTTATGCGGTGCGGCGAATAATGGCAAACCACATCTTGGGGCCGCCATTAGGGAAGGCGTTTGGCTGTTCCGCCACGAAAGCTGTGTTTAGTTCTCCGCGGACTGAGCGGATTGATTCAATTTTCCAGCCTTCGGCAAAATCCGCCTGAAGTTCTTTGAGTGAAACTCCACCTTCCGGTGCTGGATCCTCATCACTGAAACTTAGGAGGAACAGACGTCCTCCGGGTTCGAGAACATTGGTGAGCCCGCGTACATATTGAGTACGATTTTCGACGTCGTAGATGTGGTACAGGCCACTGTCGATCACGCTGGAAAAGCGCTGGTCCCACGAAACGAGCGACATGGCATCCTTCACAAGGAACTGAACAGTTAGCCCACGTGACTCGGCTTTGGCCTGAGCGCGGCGAACCGCTTCTTCTACAAAGTCGATGCCGGTGACCTGCAGACCGCGGGAGGCAAAGAATACGGATGTGTTGCCAGTTCCGCATCCTGCATCGAGCAGAGGCCCGGTGACCTGATCTGCTACGTCTACGAAGGGCGGTTGCGGCTTGCCAATGTCCCAAGGTGGATTCGCGGCAGCGTAGATTTGGGTGAAACCTTGGCGAAACTTAGATTCTGAATACTGCAATGGATTTTGTCCTTTTCAAACTGATCTCAACGCGCAGCCGTACCCGAGGCGTGACAGCGCGTTGAGGCTATAGGTCATCGATTGCCTGAGCAGCGGCGTTGATGATATCGGTGATGTCCCGGATCTGCTCGGAGGTGACGCTCTCGCGCGAAACACGTGCGATGACGGCACCGCGCAGAGTGTGGAAGGCCTTCATAATTTCCGGCGAGCGCCCACGCTCAAAGGTACGGCCTGCTTCCGCAATACGCCCGAACAACTGCTCGATCTGACGCTTGTTGGTTTTGAGGTATTGCTTCCCTTCCGGTGTGAGTGAGTAAACCTTTTTCCCGTTCTCAGAAGTGGACGTGGCTAGGCCTTCTTCTTCGAGCATTGTGAGAGTTGGATAGATCACGCCCGCGCTCGGAGTGTAGCCTCCGGCAAGTCGCTGCTCCATGGTCTTAATTAGCTGATAGCCGTAGCTGGGCTGCTCCGAGAGCAGCTTAAGAACCACGAGCCTTACATCTCCCGCATCGAATAGGCGCTCACGTGAGCCGCGGAAACCGCGCTCACCCCCGGGGCCGCCATGCCGCTCCGTACCAAAAGGGCCCTCGAAACCGCGTTCCGGACCTAGAGGGCCTCTGCGAAAATGTCGGCGGTCACACCCGCCGTGATGGTGGTTGAATCCATGTTCAAACATTGTTTTCTCCTCGATTTAAAGATATATCTCAAGATATATCGGATGTAAAGATATATCTTAAACCGGGCAAAATTGAAGGAGGTGTGCTCCGAGAGAGGGCTTTTGGAACCTGAGGAAAACTGGTCGTTTTGTAACCAAAACGAGACAAAAATTTACTGAAGTTTTTCAAGTTGCTGCCGATAGGGTGAACCATTCTAGCGGTCCAAATTTGTTGCGGTCCGCCCCCCCAGGAGTCGCAACCAGAATGTCACTCAAGAAGAAAGCTCTATTCGCGCTTAGCTCAACCTTCATTTGTGTGCTGTTGCTTTCGGCATGGTCGTTTTATGTGCACTGGCAATTCAGCACCCGCTTGGAGCATTCCACCACCGTGATGGTGAAGAAGCTGCAGATCATGGCGCAGATCAAAGGCGACCTTGCGCTCATGCGTCTGTACCATCGCGGCGACCTGCAGTTTTCCGTCATTAAAGATCAGACCAGTGTCGACTCGAGCAATCGGATGTTTGGCGAGGTGATTCGCAAGCTGAACAGCAGCTATGACGAGCTCGAGCCAATGTTAGTGACCGATACAGGCAAGTCGGCTCTTTCCACGCTGCGCACGAAAACAGCAGAGTACGTGGAGATGCACCGCAGCCAGGACGCTCTTTGCCGCGATGGAAAAGCTACCGAGGCAATCATCCGCGACAGCCTGTTCATTCCGCTCGGCAAATCACTGACCGACGCTGCTGATTCGCTGGTTGGAGCACAATCGGCCCTCTCTCAGAAGGCAAGGGACGAAGCACAAACTATGGGGACGCAGTCCACGATCGTAAACGTGATTGTGGTAGTGCTTGCGATCCTGTCGGTCCTGGTGGTTTGGTTCGGCGTTTCACGGATCGTCGAAGTACTGGCCCAGAGAACAGAGGAACTGGCGCAGAGTGCCGACCAGGTATCCAGCGCAGCAGGCCAGGTGTCGAGCAGTTCGCAGGCTCTCGCGCAGGGCGCTTCGGAACAGGCGGCTTCGCTGGAGGAGACATCGTCGTCGACGGAAGAGATCAATTCGATGACGCGCCAGACGGCGGATCACTCGAAGGATGTTGCCGAGATTGTGACGAAGGCAGGCGCGGATTATGTATCGATGAAGGCGAAGCTCGCAGACTTGGTGACTTCGATGAATCACATCAACGCTTCGGGCGAGAAGATTGCCAAGGTCAACAAGATGATCGACGAGATAGCCTTCCAGACCAACATTCTTGCATTGAATGCGGCTGTCGAGGCGGCCCGTGCTGGTGAGGCGGGTATGGGATTCGCCGTTGTGGCTGACGAGGTTCGAAACCTTGCGCAGAGATGCGCACAGGCTTCGAAAGAGACTGCCGCTCTCATCGAGGAATCGATCGAGAGTTCTCGGGAAGGCAAGGATAAGCTTGCGGTTGTCGAAGCTGGAATTGCCGACCTCACCGAGGGAGCAAAGAAGACCAAGACACTCGTGGACGAAGTGAATCTGGCCACCCAAGAACAGGCTCGCGGAATCACCCAGATCTCAAGCGCAATTTTGCAGATGGAACAGGTGACCCAGAAGAACGCAGCAAGCGCCGAGCAGGGTGCCGCAGCCGGAGAACAACTCGACGCCCAGGCTGAATCTTTACGTGAGATTGTTGCGGGAATGAAGGCGCTGGTAGAAGGGCGAGCGCTCGCAACCCACGCCTAAGAATGGCAACAGCGATTCAAACCAAAGCCCACTCAACTGAGATTGAGTGGGCTTTGTTGTTTCTGTAGCTATGCTTCTTCCCTTTGAAATTTCATTCTTAAGAATGCGACGGCAAAAGCGATTCCAACAAACAGTTCGACTGCGATTTCAAGACCGTCACTTCGGTGACCCCAAATCGACAGAAACCCCGGAGCAACCCAATCTCGAAGACCTGTGAAGAGAAATAAGAGTGCCAACAAAAGTGTCAACGTGGACTTTGTGTTCAGCTTTGTCACACACGTCTCCCACTGCTGATTGCAATACAAAAGACGATTGAAGCCGCCAACAATTTACGCCGAAGTAGATGCAATTTCCAGAGCTCTATGCAGGCACGGCAGTTTCCCGCGAAGGAGCGATTCCGGCGACGGTTCGATGGAAACGCGGGTCGGAATGCAGGATGTCGAACTTGGGATCTTCGCGGGCAAACACGATCCAGCCGGAGCGCTCGCGCGCCGCAACTTCGAGCCATTCGAGCGCCTTGCTTGAGTCGTTGAGTCCGGCGTAGATCACGGCGATCCAGTAAGGGCTGAAGTACTGGGATTCTCGAAGCTCGATCAGCTCATTAATGATGGCTGTGGCAACCGCAGTATCGCCTTTTCGGGCAATGGCGTAGGCGAGGTGTGCGCGAGCGAGCGAGCTATTGTCGGAGTACTCCATCGCAAGTCGAAATTCGGTGATGGCCTCGTCCATGCGCCCAATGCGTTCAAGAACCATTCCGGCACTGGTGTGGCCGATCCACTGGGATGAGTCCATCTCAAGCGCTTTTTGAAGCTGGGCAAGAGATTCCTCATAATTGCCCGCGTAGTAGAGCGACCAGCCGAACATGATGGCCGTGTAGCTGGCGTAGGGATCCAACTCGCAAGCCTGTCGCATGAGGAAAACCGCTTCTTCGTGCCGGCCTAGCGCGGCGAGCAGTTGCGCGTAACCTCCGACGGCAAGCGGGTAGCGGGGATCGAGGGCAAGTGCGCGGAGGAATGTAGCTTCGGCCGCTTCCCAATCGTATTCGTAGAAGAACTGATAGTAGGCGAGCGCCGTGCGGGCCTCGGCATGATCTTCTAGGGCAAGAGCTTTGTCGGCATAGCTCTTGACGAGGGGAAAGCTGCGACTCGATGGAGCCATTCCGAGGCGGGCAATCATGCAATGCGCGTTGGCCAGTGCGGTCCAGGCAAAAGCGAATTGTGGGCACTCATGCACAGCTTCCTCAAACAGAGGTATGGACTGGCTGAGCGATTCCTCGGACAAGCGCGAGCGCAGGGAACAGGCCCGGAGGTAAGTCTCGTACGCCGCAGGGGGAACCGATTCAGGATGCGAAGTGTGCATGGAGCTGGGAATCGCCTGCAGAAGCGATGAGGCGATCCTGCGGCTAATTTCGATTTGGCATGCGAACAGGTCACTCATGCTGCGCATATAGCTGTCAGCCCAGACGCAGCTCTGGGTGCGAACCTTGAGCAGGCGGGCGATGATGCGCAATTGACCTTCGGCGGTGGAGACCTCACCGACCAGCATGTAGTCGGCAGCGACTTCGCGACAGATGGACGCCTTGCTCTTGCTCTTGCGGCGGCGCTCGGTGGTGAATTCGGGAGTGACAATCGACAGCGAGGGATGCATGCGCCGCAACTCAACGATGATCAGCTCGGTCATGGCTCCGCCGAAAGAGGCGCAATTGGATTCGGGAGCGGACTGCAGCGGAAAGACAGCGACTCGCGGATGTTTGCGGCTGGGCGTGATGGTGCCCGAACCGTTTGCGCGATGGACGTCGGCGATGAAGCGATAGCCGTGGCTGCCCACGGTTTCGATAAAGCTGGAGTGGGTGGCCGTGTCATTTAAGACCGAACGCAAACGTCGGATGGCGACGTTCAGACACAGATCACCCTCTACGTAGGTCTTGGCCCAGACCTTGCTTATGATTTCCTGGCGCGTTACGAGTTCTTTGGGACGTTGCAGTAAAAGGGCGAGGATCTGGGAAGGTTTCTCCTGTAGTTGTAGCTTGGTCCCATCTCTAAAAAGCTCGCCGGTAGCGAGGTCGGCAACGAAATCTGAAAAGCGGAGACGGTGAGACTTTGCAGTGTTCATCGGGACTCTCCGTTATGCATAACCGCTCCAGTTTGGGAAATGCGAGAAAGCGGCTTTTCGACGCATGAAGTATTTACTCGTTTCATTACAACAGTCAAGGACACTGACGGGTAATTCAGATGTAATCCAGAGGTCACCCCACATAAGCACAGATTAACGCATACTGATGGCCGTTTTTCCGCTGCCGGAACTGTGGCTAGCGGACGACTTAGGGCTTCATTTATAAGAGGACACGGGTAGGAAGTAGCAAGCTCGGAAGTCAACGGTTGGCGTCGGTAATACCGGGACAGATAGATCATACTTACTCTAAAGTTCGGGTTTCCCGAGCGCTTTAATGAATGCAGAAAACGCCAAACGTGGGTACGAACAACGATCGATAGGTCCAGATTGCGATCGGTGATTTGAGTTCGGACCATTCCCTGTTGTAGAAGTCGGGCTTCAGCGCGAGGTCTCGCGCCCCATCCTCCTGTACCCCTCAAAAAACGAAGCACTAGAACGTAAAGCTGCAATGTGAGTCGAGTGCTGTCGAGGTGAGCTGTCCACATACACACAGCAACCTCAAGGCGCTGGCACGTTGCTTGTTCGGCATCCGGAAGATGCCGCGCATGACTGTGTCTCACACCTCCGCCTCTGGCGTAAGAGAGCACATCTGCGCGACTGCGACCCTTTGCGCCCCGAGATTGATCGGGCCAAATCGATGTTCGAAGGAGAGAAGTATGCCGTTTGAAGCTTCTGCTGCAGCGATGAAAAGAGTTGAGACCGAGGTGAGTGCCGCGACAACGGCGGCAGTAGTGGCGGTTCCGCCTACAGTCAATTCGGAAAAAACCATTGCTACTCCTTCCAAGGGCAATGGCCACGCAACAGAGACCCGCCTGGTAGCTCCCATGCCGGGAGTGGTCGTGCTGTTTGAAAAGAATGAAGGCGAGGAAGTGGAAGCGGGCGACGTGGTTGTGATTCTTGAGGCTATGAAGATGGAGAACCTCATCACGGCTCCGGTGGCAGGCACAGTGAAGTCCATTCAATGCAAAGAGAACGACAAGGTGGCAAAGGGCGCTGTGCTGGCTGTGATCGGCTGAGGTGCGAAGGGCCCTGCCGTCCGGACGACCCGGAAGGTAGGGCACCCTGCATTACAGGAGAGAGGAAAGAGCGATGAGAACTGCCGCTTACAAATTGAAGACCGGAGCAGTGGAAGAAAAGATCAGGGACCTGCACGCGCGCGAGAGCGAAGTGAAAGAGATGGGCGGCGGTGAAGCCGTCGCTTCACAACACGAGCGTGGCAAGCTGACCGCTCGCGAACGCATGGAGCTGCTGTTTGATCCGGGAACATTCCGTGAGACCGACATGTTCATGAAGCATCGCGGAACAAAGTTTGGGATCGACAAGATGGAGATTCCGGCCGATGCGGTGATCACTGGATTTGGAAAGATCAATGGTCGGCCAGCAGCCGCCTTTGCGCAGGACTTCACCTCTCGCGCTGGAAGCCTGGGCGAGATGCACGCCAAAAAGATCTGCAAGACGATGGATCTCGCGCTGAAAGCTGGCATTCCCTTCATCGGGCTGAATGACTCCGGCGGAGCACGCATTCAGGAAGGCGTCGATTCGCTGTGCGGGTTTGGCGAGATCTTCTATCGCAACTCAATCTGCTCGGGAGTGATTCCGCAAATTTCGGCAATCATGGGCCCAAACGCGGGTGGCGCGGTGTATTCACCGGCGATGACCGACTTCGTCTTCATGGTGAAGAAGACCAGCTACATGTTCATCACCGGGCCCGAAGTCGTGAAGGCCGTGCTTGGCGAGGAGATTTCGCAGGAAGACCTCGGCGGCGCAATGACTCACAACACAAGGAGCGGGGTGGCGCAGTTTGCCACAGAAGATGACCGCGACTGTCTGATGCAGATCCGCAAGCTACTTTCGTTCCTGCCCAGCAACCACGAAGAACATCCGCCGAAGGTCGAGACGGGAGACGATCCAGAGCGGCTCGCACCAGAACTGGACACGGTGATTCCAGATAGCCCTGCGGCTGCGTATGACGTTCATGAGGTGATCAGGGCGATCGTCGATAACGGCGAGTTCTTCGAACCTCATTATTACTTCGCACAGAACATGGTGGTGGGCTTTGGGCGGCTGAATGGAAACACCATCGGCATCATCGCGAACAATCCCAACGTGCTCGCGGGCTGCCTAGACGTGGACTCGTCCGACAAAGCTACGCGCTTCATCCGGTTCTGCGACTGCTTCAACATTCCAATGCTGACCATTGCTGACGTTCCGGGATACTTGCCCGGCAAAGATCAGGAATGGAGTGGCGTGATCCGCCATGGGGCCAAGTTGCTGTGGGCGTACTCGGAATCGACCGTGCCCAAGATGACGCTGATTACGCGCAAGAACTACGGGGGCGCGTACATCGCGATGTGCTCGCGGCACTTGGGCGCCGACATCACGCTTGCCTGGCCGACGGCTGAGATCGCCGTGATGGGAGCCGAGGGAGCAGCAAACATCATCTTCCGACGCGAGATCAAGGAAGCTGCAGACCCGAAAACAAAGCGGCAGGAAGTTCTCGATAACTACCGCAAGGAGTTTTACAACCCGTACGTCGCAGCCGAGCGCGGCTATGTGGACGCGGTAATTACGCCGAGCGAGACGCGCATGCGACTGATCGAGATTCTGGAAACGCTAAGCAACAAGCAGGAAGTGCGGCCGAAACGCCGCCACGGAAATATCCCGCTATAAGCCGTGCGGGGCCGGCACCGGATGAGTGAACAACGTTAGTGGAACTTGCTGAGAAGACGAGGGCCTTATGGTTGAAGCAGTTTATACAACGACACAGGTTTCCGAATGGTTGGATCCGGCTAAAGTGCTGTTCCTTGTGATTCATGTTCTCGGACTGGCGTTCTTCTCCTACATCGTCGCCCAGCGCCTGATTCCACTAATTCATGGACAGAGCGATGTGCGATTCGACCGATTCTGGGAGCGAACGCAGAAGGTCTTCCAATACTGGCTGGCGCAGTGGAAGCATCCTCGCTATCCGGGCGCGGGACTTCTGCACATCTTGATCTTCGGCGGATTCATCACGCTCGCGGTGCGCTCCTTTGCGCTCGTGATCTATGGGCTTTCGGACAACTTCGGATTTCCGGGGGAGGCGGGTCACTTTTATGACCTGCTAACAGACTGGTCGGCAACGATTGTGTTTCTATGCATGATCGTTGCCGCCGTCCGGAGAATCGTGTTCAAGCCTGCGCGATACGCAGTGCCGGAACGATTCGGCAAAGGTCATCCGGCGGACGCAATCTTCCTGCTGGGACTGATCGCAGTACTGATGGCGTGTGACATCGTCTACGCGGCAAGTAACGCAGCTCTGCATGCACAGCAAGGGCGCGAAGTGGAGTCGCTGGCCTACCTATCACTGCCATGGATGCTGAACAAAGCGATGGCAACGGCGTCGGTTCCGGCACTGATGAATACGCGCATTACCATCTGCATTGTGCATGAGCTGACGTTCTACTTCCTGCTGTGCTACCGGCCATTCGGCATTCAGTTCCATGTGATCACGTCGCTGTTCAACGTGTACTTTGCCAAGCTGGATCGCGGCAAGGTGAAGCCCGTGCGTTGGGATGTAGCAAACCTGGACGAAGTGAAATCCTTCGGGGTGAAGACCTTCGAGGACTTCACGTGGAAGCACATGCTGGACTTCTACACGTGCGCGGACTGCGGACGCTGTTCGGACAACTGTCCTTCAAACGCAGTGGGCAGGCCGCTGTCACCAAGGTTCCTGACGATCAAGGCGCGCGATTACGCGTTCGCACACTACCCGGTGTTCAGCAAGGCAAAGGCAAACGGGCAAGGGCTGATTGGCGGAATCTACTCGGAAGATGAAGTGTGGTCGTGCACGACGTGCGGAGCGTGCGAAGAAGAATGTCCGCTGATGATTGAGTACATCGACAAGATTGTCGATCTGCGGCGCGGCATGGTGGACGAAGGCAACGTACCGCAATCGATGCAGAAGCCTCTGAAGGCTCTCGAAAGCCGCGGAAATCCTTACGGAAAGATGGAGAAGAAGCGGGCCGAGTGGGCGCTGGCAAAGGAGTTCCGCGCCGAGTGCCAGGTGAAGGTTCTCGACGGCAAGACGGACGTGGCGGCCGACACGCTTTACTTCGTGGACAGCATCACGTCGTATGACGATCGCATTCAGGCAATTGGGCGAGCGACGGCAAGGATTCTCAACAATGCGGGCGAGAACTTTGGAGTGCTGGGCGCGGCGGAAAAAGACAGTGGGCACGAAGTGCGACGCTTCGGCGAAGAAACGCTGTTCATGGAATTGCGCGAGCACAACACGGAGGCCATCAAGGCCACAGGCGTGAAGCGCATCGTCACCGCAGATCCGCACGCGTACAACGCTCTGAAGAAAGACTACGAAGACCTGCCTCCGGTGGAGCACATCAGCGAATTCATCGCGCGCGAAGTCGAGACGGGAAAGATCAAACTCAACCCAGTCGAAAACAAGGATGCCATTTACGCATATCACGACCCGTGTTATCTGGGGCGGCACAACCAGGTGTATGACGCGCCGCGTGCGGTGCTGGACTCGATTCCGGGATTGAAGCGCGTCGAGATGGAACGCTCGCGAGACCGTTCGTTCTGCTGTGGCGGTGGCGGGCTGATGCTCTTCTACGAACCGAAAGAAGAACAGCGCATGGGTGTGAAGCGCGTGCGGATGGCAGCCGCAGCGGGTGCAAACGTAATTGTGACCGCTTGCCCATTCTGCATGGTGAATATGGAAGACGCCATTAAGGTCGCAGGCATGGAAGGCAAGATGACGGCCATCGACCTGGCAGAGCTTGTCGACAAGCAAATGGTGAGAAGAACTCCGGCAACGGATCAGAAGGAACTTGTTACGGCCGAAACGAAGCAGCAATACGGTTCGGCAAACTGCAATCAATCGCCTTTTTATCGGGGAGGATGAAGTGGAAATTCTAGTCTGCGTTAAACGAGTGCCTGATACCTCCGAGAACGAAATCGCACTGAACGGTGCCGGAAACGACATCGAGCGCGACGACCTCGTTTATTCGGTCAACGAATGGGACAACTACGCGGTTGAAGAAGCTCTCCAGATCGCGGAAAAACACGGCGGCAATGTGACCGTGGTGACCGTGGGAAGCGAAGAGGACGAAGAAGTCCTGCGCCGCGAGATGGCAATGGGCGCGAAGAATGCCGTGCTGATCTCGGACGAAAAGTTCGAAGGATCGGATGGTGCCGGGGTCGCCGCGCTGCTGAAAGCCTATGTCGAGAAGAACAAGTTTGACCTAATTCTGACTGGTGCGCAGGCTGAGGACGGAGCTGCGCAGGTGGGCGGAATGTTGGCCGCTATGCTCGACTACCCATTTGCCTCCCTGGTGAATGCGATTGAAGTTCTCGATGGGGGAAAGCTGAAGGTGAGCCGCGAAGTCGAGGGCGGGAACAAAGAGATGAACGAGATGCAGCTCCCTTGCGTGCTCTCGATCCAGACAGGAATTAACGAGCCACGTTATGTCGGCATGAGGGGAATTCGGCAGGTAGCTTCGGTACCGATTCCGACGCTGGGCGCGACGGAGCTGGGGGTGGCCGGAAAGTTTGCGCCGAAGGTGGTGCGCACGGATTACTTCGCTCCAGCCGTGGGCAAGGGCGCAGAGATTCTGAAGGGCAGCCGCGAAGAGATTGTGGAACAGGTGATCGAGTTGGTGAAGTCCAAAGGAGGGTTGAAATAATGGCACGCATCTTTGCATACATCGTTCATAAAGACGGCGTGGTGGACGACACCGCGGCGGAGTTGCTGGTAGCGGCGAAGGCAATTGACGCCACGGCAACACCAACGGCCATTATTTGCGGTTCGGGAGCGGAACTGGATACAGCCTGCAAAGAGGTCCAGAGCAGCTACGCGGAAGTCTGGAAGGTGTCGAACGACGCACTGGCGTACCCGAACGCCGAACTGATTCGCAAAGCCCTCGTCACCATTATTCCTGCGGGCAGCATCGTGTTGCTGCCTCATTCACATTTCGGCGTTGATCTGGGACCGGGACTCTCGGTGAAGCTCAACGCGGCCTTCGTGTCGGATGTCGTCGGAATTGAAGGCGTGGAAGGAGCAACGCTGAAGGCAGTTCGCCAGGAGTTTGGCGGACAGGTGAGCGCGCATGTTCGAGCGGACATCTCGGCAGGCGCGGTGATCAACATTCGGCCTGGGTCATTCAAGGCGACCGCCGCAGCGGCAGCAAATGGGACCGTGGTCGATAAGTCATCGGCAGTCGGCGCGCTCAGTGCCGGACGGCGCTATCTCGAAACGATCATTCCGGAAACAGGCGACGTGGACATCAGCAAAGAACCGGTGCTTGTGTCCATTGGACGCGGCGTGCAGGAGCAGGACAACATCGCCATGGTTGAAGAACTCGTGGCGGAAATGGGTGCGGCGATGAGCTGCTCACGTCCGGTAGTGGATGCCAAGTGGCTTCCGAAGTCGCGACAGGTTGGATCTTCAGGACAGACGGTGAAGCCGAAAGTCTATATGGCGTGCGGCATCAGCGGTTCTTTCCAGCATTTGGCCGGACTCAAAGGCAATCCGTTCATCATCGCGATCAACAAGAATCCCAAGGCTCCGATTTTCCAGGTGGCCGATGTGGGCGTGGTAGACGATCTGCTCGAGTTCCTGCCCGAGTTAAAAACGAAGCTCCATGAACATCACCAGACAGTGAAATAGAGGCGCGCCATGATTACAAAAAAGACTCTGAAGCTAAGCCTGAAGTCGCTGAGGGATTTTGCGAAGAAGCGGCTACCCGATGAGGAACTGATCGCTCTGGACGAGCGCGATGAGTGTCCGCTGGAGACCATTCACAGCATGTGCGATCCCAATGGACTCGGGATTCAACTGCTGTTTATCCCCGAAGAATATGGCGGATTTGGCGGCGGCGCCTTTGACGTGTACTGCGTGTGCGAAGAGATGGCGCATATCGATCTGGGCGTTGCGACAGCCGTTCTGGCGACGTTCCTCGGCAGCGATCCAATCTTCGTGGGTGCGACGCCGGAACAGAAGAAGAAGTGGCTGGGCAAGATTGCCGATGAGGGAATCCTTTTTGCCTACGGCGCGACCGAACCGGCAGCAGGAAGCGATCTGGGCGCGTTGAAGAGCACGGCAGAACGCGTGGAAGAAAACGGAAAGATCGTCGGCTACAAGATCAACGCGCTGAAGCAGTGGATCAGCAATGGTGGAATTGCTGACGCCTACACGATTCTGGCTGCAACTCCCGCTGGGCCGAGCTGGTTCATCGTGGAGAAGGGCGCACCGGGATTCAAGCAAGACAAGCCGGAAAACAAGCATGGCATTCGCCTGAGCAACACGGCAGCGCTGGCGCTGGACAACGTCTATGTCGATGCCGACCGCTTGATCGGCGGCGTTGAGGGACAAGGACTGGTGCAGGCGCAGGCTGTGTTTGGCTATACGCGATTGATGGTGGCGGCGTTTGGTTTGGGCGGAGGATGGGCGGCGCTGGATCGCGCGATTCCCTATGCGGCAAAGCGCATTCAGGCCGGAGCTCCGCTGTCGGAGAAGCAGGGCTACACGCACAAATTGATCGTTCCGCACGTGGCGAGACTCGAAGCTGGTCGCGCTGCGATTGAGGAAACAGCCGAGAGGATCGATGCGGGCGAGGGCTTCCTGAACACGGAAGGCGCAGTGGCAAAGTATATGTCCACTGAAGCCGGAAACATGGCGGCAGATGCGAGCATCCAGGCGCTGGGCGGCTACGGCTACACGCACGAGTACATGGTGGAGAAGATCAAGCGCGACGTGCGCATCACCACGATTTACGAAGGCACGTCGGAAATCATGGAGATGACGATTGCACGCGACCGTTGGCAGCTCCACCTGAAGACGCGCGGACAGTACTACCACGAGCAGGCGAAGAAGTTTGAAGAGATGCACGCAAAGCATCCGGAAGTAGGTGCAGGCAATGTGGCAATGGCGCTGCATGCTTTGTCCGAAGTGCTGGAGAAGACGCGCACGACAAGACTGACGCGGCATCAGCACATACTGCTGCGGCTGGGTGAGTTGATCGCCTATGCCGAGTGCGCTGGAAGCCTGGCGCGGCGTGCGGCATTGATGGCAGAAGGCAAGCTCAACGAAAAATCGAGCGACCGCTTTGAGACGAAGGGGCTGGCTGCAATCAGCCGCATCTTTGCTCGCGAAGCAGCACTGAAGGTGGCAGAGGAAGGACTTCGCTGGCTGTGTGGCGCTGGCGGCGTTGAGGAATCTGAAATCGCGAATTTCGAGACGCTGATCGGGGTGCCGGCGATCCGCCGTGCGCAGGCAGGTCTGCTGGGGGATATGGATTACGTCGCCGACGTGCTCTACAACCGCGTCGCGAAACGTGCGGCCGTGTAGTTGTCATTGAACGTGACATTAGCTATCCGGCCCACGCAGTGTGAAGCGGGGCCGGATACATTTTTCGCAATGCGCATTATTCGCAATCATGAGGAGCGTCATCATGGAAGACACAGCTCACCGTGCCATAGCTATAGTTGGAGCCGGAGCAGTCCTACCCGAAGCTCCGAACGTGGCGGCATTCTGGAACAATATTAAGACTGGACGTTACTGCATCACCGAAGTGCCGCCTGAGAGATGGAATCCGCAGTTCTATTACGACGAAGATCGCGGTGCTCCAGACAAGACTTACTCCAAAATCGGCGGATGGGTGCGCGAATTTGCATGGGAGCCGATCAAGTGGAAAATGCCGATTCCGCCGCTCGTTGCAAAGGCGATGGATCAAGCGCAACAGTGGGGACTGGCATGTACGCGCGAGGCGTTGGAAGACTACGGGTATCCGAACCGGCCGCTGGATCTGAACCGCACAGCAGTCATCCTGGGCAATGCGATGGCGGGCGAGAAACACTATCTCACCGCAATGCGCGTGTACTATCCCGAGTTTGAAGAAGAACTGAAGGCTGTCGATTGTTTTGCATCACTGCCCGAAACATTGAAGGCAGAGATCACGCGCGAGTTGCACAAGCGGATTGGCCAACGCTTCCCCACCATTACAGAAGACAGCATGCCCGGCGAGTTGGCGAACTGCCTCGCAGGACGAATCGCAAACATCTTCAACTTCCATGGGCCGAACTTCACGTCTGATGCGGCATGCGCATCGACAATGGCGGCCATGACAGCTGCGATCAACGGACTGGCGTCGCACGATTTCGATGCGGTAATCGCAGGCGGAATCGATCGCAATATGGGCGCGCCTACGTTTGTGAAGTTCTGCAAGATTGGGGCACTCTCGGCAACAGGCACAAGGCCGTTTGCAGAAGGCGCAGATGGATTCGTGATGGGCGAAGGCGCGGCGATCTTCGTATTGAAGCGGTTGGCAGATGCGGAGCGCGATGGCGACAAGATCTATGCGGTGATTCGCGGAATTGGCGGTGCGAGCGATGGCAAGGGCAAGGGCATCACGGCTCCAAACCCAATTGGCCAAGAGTACGCAATTGAGCGCGCGTGGAACAATGCAGGGCTCTCTCCCGAGACGGCAACGATGATCGAGGCGCATGGAACCTCGACCAAAGTGGGCGATGTAGTGGAAGTAGAGAGCGTGATGAAGTCGCTGGGCGAGTTCAACCTGCCAACGGGCTCGGTTGCGCTGGGCTCGGTGAAATCCAACATCGGACACCTGAAAGGCGCAGCCGCTGCGGCTGGTCTGCTGAAAGCCGCACTGTCACTGCATGAGAAGGTGTTGCCGCCGAGCGTGAATTGTCCGCGCACGAATCCCGGAATCGATTTTGTGCATTCACCGCTGTTCGTGAACACGGAACTGCGAGCGTGGGAGACTCCGAAGGACGGAGTTCGTCGCGGTGGTCTGAGTGCATTTGGATTTGGCGGAACGAACTTCCACATGGTCATCGAGGAACACATTCCAGGACGCTTGAACGGCAAGCATTTGATGGCTGTGGGAGATGTGGCGGCGATCACTGGCGGTGCTCCGGTTGCGAGTGCAGGAAGCGCCGGGATTGCTTCGGCGAGTGCAGGTGAGCCAGTGCGTGCAGACGCAAGCGCTGACGCAGAGGCTCCCACGTTAGCACCAACAGCGGGTGCGAACGTGGGGCACCCGACCGTTGGAGTAGAGGCGAAGATGGGACCCGAATCAGTGAGGGCCGAATCGCATGAAGACGAGCCGAAGCCGAAGAGTTCGCGCAAGGCACCGCTGCGGGGTGCGCTGGTGATTGGGGCGGAGTCCGTGGCAGCTCTGAAAGAGCGACTACAGACAGTGCAGAAGGACGCTGCAGCCGGACAGGCTCCAGCGGTGGCAGCACCGGACGTCGCAGACCTGAAGGCCCCTGAGCGCATTGTTATTGATTATGGTGATGCGGCTGAGCTGGCGGACAGAGCTGGGAAGGCACTGAAGGCGTTGGCCGCAAACCAGCCAGCGATTTGGAAAGTTCTGCGCGCGCAGGGGATTTTCCGGGGGCAGGGACCGGCGGCAAAGGTTGCCTTCCTGTACACGGGGCAGGGTTCGCAGTACGTGAACATGATGAAGGAACTGCGAGCAGCAGAGCCGATTGTGGCGGACACATTCAAGGAGGCCGACGAGGTTCTTACCCCGCTGCTGGGGAAACCGCTAAGCGAATTTATATTCATTGATGGCGACGATCCCAAAGCTGTCGAGCAGGCGGAGAACGATCTACGGCAGACCGCGATTACGCAGCCCGCGGTAATCGCCACCGACGTAGCCATGACGCGTCTGTTGGCGGCTTACGGTATCAAGCCCGACATGGCGATGGGGCACAGCGTGGGCGAGTACGGTGCGCTGGTTGCAACCGGAGGACTTCCTTTCCATGACTCAATGGAGGCGGTGAGCGCTCGTGGCCGCGAGATGACGAAGGTTTCACTCGGAGACAACGGCGGCATGGCGGCAGTGTTTGCGCCACTGGCGGAGATCGAGCGCATCCTGAAGACCATCGAAGGCTACGTCGTAATTGCAAACATCAACAGCAAGAGCCAAGCCGTGATCGGCGGAGAGTCGCAAGCCATAACTGCTGCGATAGAGGCATTCCTCAAGGCTGGATTCAACGCGGTTCCATTACCGGTAAGCCACGCGTTCCATACCTCGATTGTGGCGGGGGCGAGTGAACCACTGAAGCGAATGCTGCAGAGGCTGCGGTTGACCCCTCCGAAGCTGCCGACGGTATCGAACGTGAGCGGCGAGTTCTATTCGATGGATCCCGAAACGAAGGAGCAAATGGTCGAGGTGCTGGCAAAGCAGGTCGCCTCGCCCGTGCAATTCGTGAAGGGACTGGAAACTCTGTACAACGCTGGAGCTCGCGTCTTCGTCGAAACGGGACCGAAGAAAGCTCTCCAGGGATTTGCAGATGACGTGCTTGGCGATCGCGGAGACGTGGTTGCACTTTTCACAAATCATCCCAAGCTGGGAGATGTGGTGGCCTTCAACCAGGCGCTGTGTGGCTTGTATGCAGCGGGACTGGGAGCAGGCGAAGCCGAAGAGGTAGCAGAGATCGGCGATAGCAAAACGCAGGCCGAAGCAGTCGCGCTGGAACCTCAGCCAGAGCCAGTCGCGGTTGCGCAGCAAGAAACGGCAGAACCTCTTGAGGCGTTGCCGAAGGCCGAGAACATTGCGGCGAACAGCGCTCCGGAGCACGTTTCTCCAGAGCACAAGGAAGAGGATGAACCTGCGGTGCGGGCGAAGTCCTCGGTGGTGATCACCGGTGCAGCTCTTGGTCTGCCGGGCACCGAACGGATTTTTGATGACGCGAATGTAGGCCGCATTCTCAACGGCGATCAGTTCATTCATCCGATCCCCATGAACATTCGTCGAGACATGCTCGACAAGCATGTAACGAGATTGGTGAAGGGAGAAGACGGCGGTGGCGCATTTGAAACGATCGACAACATCGATGAGGTGATCAAGCTGGCAGGACGCGGCGGCGAGTTCGACGTGGTCTCCGAGTTTGGAGTGTCGACCGAGCGTGCGGCTGCACTGGATCGAGTGACGGCTCTGGCGATCGCCGCAGGAATCGACGCGCTGCGTAATGCGGGAATTCCGTTGGTGATGCGCTACAAGACGACAAGCAAGGGCACAAAGCTGTTTGACCGCTGGATGCTGCCCGAAAGCCTGCGGGACGAAACGGGCGTGATCTTTGCGTCTGCGTTCCCAGGCTGTAATTACTTTGCTGATGAGATTGCACGCTACCATGCCGACGTTGCACGTCGCCAAAAGGTGGAACTGCTCGAGACATTGTGCGGGAGAGCGCAGCAACTCAATGGGCACTCGGCTCTCGGCATTGAACTGCGCAAGCAACTCGACAAGGCACGCGCAGAGGTAGAGCAGAACAGGTACACGTTCGATCGGCGCTTCCTTTTCAAAGTGCTGTCGATGGGTCACTCGCAATTTGCCGAGTTCATTGGCGCTCGCGGACCGAACACCCAGGTGAATGCTGCGTGCGCCAGCACTACCCAGGCAATTTCAATAGCCGAGGACTGGATTCATGAAGGCCGGTGCCGCAGGGTGATCGTGGTTTCCGCTGACGACGTCACTTCGGACCATCTGCTCGGGTGGATGGGCACAGGCTTCCTGGTGACGGGCGCAGCAGCAACTGACGAAGACGTGACCACCGCTGCACTTCCTTTCGATCGTCGCCGTCACGGCATGATCGTGGGAATGGGCGCTGCGGCTCTGGTCATCGAGACGCCAGAAGCTGCGGCAGAACGCGGACTGCAACCGATATGCGAAGTGCTTGGCTCGGCAACAGCCAACAGCGCTTTCCATGGCACGCGGCTCGATGTGCAACACATCGGCCAGGTGATGGAAGAAATGGTGGCGCGAGCCGAAAGTGCAAAGGGAATAACCCGCAGCAAGATTGCTCCTGAGATGGTGTTCATCTCACACGAGACCTACACACCCGCACGCGGTGGCTCGGCTTCAGCTGAAATCAACGCGCTTCGACGAGTATTTGGCGAGCGTGCCGATGACATCGTGATCGCCAATACGAAGGGCTTCACCGGACACGCAATGGCCACGGGCATCGAGGATGTAGTCGCGGTGAAAGCACTCGAAACCGGACAGGTGCCTCCCGTAGCCAACTTCAAGGAGATCGATCCGGAGCTGGGTGCGCTGAATCTGTCGAAAGGCGGCAGCTATCCGGTGAAGTATGCATTGCGGCTGGCAGCGGGCTTCGGCTCGCAGATCAGCATGCTGCTGCTGCGCTGGATTGAAACCCAGGATGGCACACGTCGCCAGCCGAATGCACTCGGGTATGAGTATCGCATCACTGCTCCGGAAGTTTGGAATGCATGGCTGACCAGAATCGCGGGCGGCAATAGCGCGGAATTGGAAGTCGTCCGTCGCACATTGCGCGTGCGTGATGCGCGAGTTTCGGCCATTGAGGCAGCAGCTTCGAAGCAGGCTTCGAAGGCGGAAGCGGTGATCGAAATTCCGGTAGCAGTGCCACAGTTAGAAATTGCTGTCGAGCCAACGACGGCAGTGGCCGAGGTTGTAGCCGATCCCGCAACGACACTCACGGTAGAACACGAGAAGCTCACCGAAACCTTGGATGAGCAGACCCCGGAGCTTGGCGCTCAATCGCCAACTCCAGAAGCAACGGAGGAGACCATGAGCGATCAGAAGTTAACAGAAGCGAACGGGGCCAGAGAGAGACTGAAAGAGCAGATCCTGGCCATGGTCGTCGAAAAGACCGGGTATCCGAAGGAGATGCTGGATTTGGATCTCGATCTCGAAGCCGATCTCGGCATCGACACGGTCAAGCAGGCTGAATTGTTTGTCGCCGCACGCACGGCGTTCGATATTCCGCGCGACGAGAACCTGAAGCTGCGTGACTACACGACCTTGGCAAAGGTGATCGACTTTGTGCTCGAAAAGCGACCGGATCTTGTGGCACCCAAAGTAGCAGAGCCAGCCAAGGCCATGGCTGCAGCGGCAGGAGTCTCCGCCGCAACCGTAGGGGTAGTAACGACAACTGCTGCTGCGGAAGCCGCTCCGATCGCGACTGCCGCGAGTGAACCTGTCACAGCGCCCCCAGTAGCTCGCATTTGTGTTGAGGAGATTCGCGAGAAAGTTCTGGAGATAGTAGCCGAGAAGACTGGCTATCCGAAGGACATGCTGGATCTGGATCTCGACCTTGAGGCGGATCTCGGTGTGGATACAGTCAAGCAGGCCGAGATGCTGGCGGCAATTCGCGGCGCGTACGGCATCCCGCGTGACGAGAACTTGAAGCTGCACGACTTCCCAACGCTGAATCATGTGATCAAGTTCGCATATGACAGGCAGCCGGGAGCAGCAGTAGAAGCTGAGGCTCTGCCCGTACCTGCATCAGAAAAAAGCGAGCCGAAGGGTGAAGCCACTGAAGTATCACCCGCTCCGGTCGAAGCGCCAGCAACCGTTGCACCAGCGGTGGCTTTGATCTCGGTCGAGGAGATCAAGGAAAAGGTGCTGGAGATTGTGGCTGAGAAGACTGGCTATCCGAAAGACATGCTGGACCTCGACCTTGATCTTGAAGCTGATCTCGGCGTTGACACAGTCAAGCAGGCCGAAATGCTGGTGGCAATTCGCGGGGCATACAACATTCCGCGTGATGAGAACTTGAAGCTGCATGACTTCCCAACACTGAATCATGTGATCAAATTCGCGTATGACAGGCAGCCGGGAATGGCAGCAAAAGCAGAGGCTCTGCCCGTACCTGCACCTGAAAAGAGCGAGCCGAAGAGCGCGGCACTGCAACCTGCTCCGATTGCAGAAACGCCTGCACCATCGCCAACGTCCTTGATCTCGATGGAGGAGATCAAGGAGAAGGTGCTGGAGATTGTGGCTGAGAAGACTGGCTATCCGAAGGACATGCTGGATCTCGACCTTGATCTTGAAGCTGATCTCGGCGTTGACACAGTCAAGCAGGCCGAAATGCTGGCGGCGATTCGCGGTGCATACAACATTCCGCGTGACGAGAACTTGAAGCTGCATGACTTCCCAACACTGAATCATGTGATCAAGTTCGCGTACGACAGACAGCCAGGGATGGCAGTAAAGGCTGAGGCTCTGCCCGTACCTGCACCAGAAAACAGCGAGCCGAAGAGTGAGGCCACTGAAATACCAGTGGCTCCGGTCGAAGCGCCAGCAGCAGTTGCTCCAGCAGTGCCTTTGATCTCGCAGGAGGAGATCAAAGAGAAGGTGCTGGAGATTGTGGCCGAAAAAACTGGCTATCCGAAAGACATGCTGGATCTCGACCTCGATCTCGAAGCTGACCTCGGTGTCGATACCGTGAAGCAGGCTGAAATGCTGGCGGCGATTCGCGGTGCATACAATATTCCGCGTGACGAGAACTTGAAGCTGCACGACTTCCCGACGCTGAATCACGTAATCAAGTTCGCGTATGACAGACAGCCGGGAATGGCAAAAGGAGCCGCGCAGGTAGCTCTGCCCCAATCTGAGAAGCCTGAGTCCAAGGGTGTAGCAACCGAGGTTTCGATGAAGGCGGAGCCTGCAAAGCCACGTCCTCCTCTGGCCTCGCTGGATGCGGCAAACAGCGTTCCGCGCAGGGTGCCGATTCCAATTCTGCGGCCTCCGGTGGCAGCGTGTAAGCCGACAGGGGTGACACTGGGCGCGGGATCGCGAGTGGTGCTGATGCCGGACAAGAACGGCGTAGCCGACGCGCTGACCACAGAATTAAAGAAACTCGGCGTAGAGGTATTGCGCATTGAAGGCACTCCGGATGCCGACACCTTGAACGCACAA
Organism: Koromonas humicola; assembly: GCF_059726255.1. Taxonomy (NCBI): domain Bacteria; kingdom Pseudomonadati; phylum Acidobacteriota; class Terriglobia; order Terriglobales; family Koromonadaceae; genus Koromonas; species Koromonas humicola. The sequence goes on along the minus strand of NZ_AP040873.1, from coordinate 123,039 downwards.
CTGAAAGCGTGGGCGGCTTCGGGTCCGATTCAGGGCGTGTACTGGCTGGTTGCGCTGAACGAAGAGCCGAGTCTGCGCACACTGGATTTATCAGCGTGGCGTGAGGCTCTGCGGGTTCGAGTGAAGCTGCTGTATCACACGATGCGCACGCTGTACGAGCAGATCGCGGCTCCGGGCACGTTCCTGGTTTCCGCGACGCTGCTCGGTGGACAGCATGGCTATGACGAAGCCGGAGCGATTGCGCCTCTGGGCGGTCCGGTGGTTGGCATGACCAAGACCTACAAGCGCGAACGCGAACACGTGCTGGTGAAGGCAGTTGATTTCGAACTGGGACGTGATGCCGCACAGATGGCGCAGAACCTGATGAATGAGACTCTACGCGATCCCGGCACGGTGGAAGTTGGATACAAGGAAACCGAGCGCTGGAGCGTGGGTCTGGAAGAACAGCCTGCGGCGGATGGTCAGCCCGGATTGACTCTGGATGCAAACACGGTGTTCGTCGTGACAGGCGCGGCGGGCGGAATTGTTTCGGCGATTACGTCCGATCTGGCGTCGGCTTCGGGCGGTGTGTTCTATCTGCTCGACCTGGTGCCGGAGCCGGATCCGAACAACCCGGAACTCAAGCTGTTCTCAACGGACAAGGAAGCATTGAAGCGGCAAATCTTTGCTCGCATTCAGGCAAGCGGCGTGCGCGCTACTCCGGTGATGGTAGAGAAAGAACTCGCGGGGCTGGAGCGGGCGCAAGCGGCGCTGAAGGCAATCAACGCCGTGCGCGACGCTGGCGGCACGGTGCACTACTTCAGCGTGAACCTGACCGATGCAGAGGCGGTTGCCAAAGTGTTGGAGCAGGTGCGGCAGCGCAATGGAAGAGTCGATGTTCTGCTGCACGCGGCGGGCATGGAGCGCAGTCACTTCCTGCCGGATAAAGATCCGCGTGAGTTTGACCTGATCTTCGACGTGAAGTGTGATGGCTGGTTCAACTTGCTCAAAGGCATTGGGAACATGCCACTGGGTGCGACTGTTTGCTTCAGCTCGGTTGCAGGACGCTTTGGCAACGGAGGGCAGGCAGACTACAGTTCGGCCAACGATCTGCTGTGCAAGACGACTTCCAGCTTCCGCACTACGCGGCCTTCGACTCGGGGAATCGTGATCGACTGGACGGCGTGGGGCGGAATGGGAATGGCGACGCGTGGCTCGATTCCGAAAATGATGGAACTGGCCGGTATCGACATGCTGCCTCCAGAAGCGGGCATTCCGCTGATCCGCCGCGAACTGACCTACGGCGGAACGCGTGGCGAAATCGTGATAGGACAGCGATTGGGCATCCTGGTGCATGAGTGGGATGAGACTGGAGGCGTCGATCCGGCAGCAGTCGAGACTCTGGCAAAGCACGGACCGATGATCGGGAAAGTCACCAGCATGGGCCTCTACAACGGACTCGTCATTGAGACCACTCTGAACCCAACGGAACAGGCGTTTTTGCACGATCACCAAATCGGCGGCACTCCGGTGTTGCCGGGAGTGATGGGCATTGAAGCCTTTGCTGAAGCGGCACAGGTCATGATGCCAGGTTGGCATGTAGAGGCGCTGGAAAATGTGAACTTCCTCGCTCCGTTCAAGTTCTATAGAAGCCAGCCGAGGACTCTGAGAGTGGAAGCCGTGATTTCGCAGCGCGGAGATTCCGTGGTGGCGGACTGCAAGCTGATTGGAAGCAGGACACTGCCGAAGAATCCGGAGCCCGAGATCACAACGCACTTCACCGGTCGCGTGATTCTTACGAAGCAGGCGCCCGAAGCAATTGCCGCGACTGAGAAGGCAGCGACAACCGGCTTGCCGATTGCGGCAGCAGATATCTATCACATCTACTTCCACGGTCCTGCCTACCAAGTTATGGCCAAGGCGTGGGAGGAGAAACAGCGGATGGTCGGCGAGATGACGGCGAACCTGCCGACACATCATCATCCCGCTGACCGTCCGCTGGCCGCCGCTCCACGACTGATCGAGTTCTGCTTCCAGACGGCAGGACTGTGGGAGATCAGCGTGAACGGCAAGATGGGTCTGCCGCAACACGTTGAACGCGTCACAGTATTGCGAAACACGGAGAGTAAACATCCGCTGTATGCGGTGGTGACTCCGAATGTGGAGCAAGGTACCTATGCCGTTGACGTAGTCGATGCTGACGGAAATGTCTATGTGCAGATGCAGGGCTACAAGACCATCGCTCTACCGGATTCGGTGAGCAGTGATCTTATGAAAGCTCTGCATGCACAGGCGAAGGCAGCTTGAGTTTATGAAATGAGGCGGGCGGGATGAACGTCTATTGGCTGGAACAGAGCGAAGCGGATGTGCCAAAGGAAAACAGTTGGCTGAGCACGGGAGAACTTGCCCGTCTGAAAAACATGCGCTTTGAAAAACGTCGAGCTGATTTTCGTTTAGGACGGTGGACGGCGAAGCGCGCTCTCGCAGCCTGCTTGAAACTGCCTGCCCATTTCGTATCGCTGGCTGAAATCGAGATTCGGCCAGAGCCCTCTGGCGCTCCTGTGGCATTTATTTCAGGCAAACCCGCCGACATGGCTATTTCGCTGAGCCATCGCGGAGGAAAAGCTATCTGCGCGGTCACGTTCGATGCAGCCGTTGCGTTGGGATGTGATCTGGAGTTGATTGAACCGCGCAGCAATGATTTCGTTAGTGACTACTTCACGGCAGAAGAGCAGGAATTTGTCGCCGAGGTCGGGGACTCTGAGCGATCGCAAATTCTTGCTCTGCTGTGGAGCGCAAAAGAGAGCGCATTAAAAGCCGTGCGTGAAGGACTGCGACTGGACACGAGGGATGTAGCGGTCGATCCCGGAAGACCATGTTCCTCCGACCACTACATCGAGGACGTCTGGCATCCGCTTTGCGTGCGCTTGCGAACCAATCAGATGTTCCAAGGCTGGTGGCACTATGAGAAGGATGTGCTTCGCACGATGGTCGCAGCGCCCGCACCTTCCCGGCCAATCCCTTTGAATGTCCTGAAGTAACTCCTACACACAAACAGATGAGAAGAGACAAAGCGCGAAACACATCAGGGAGTGTTCCGCGCCGTTCATTTCCGATTGCACTGCCTGCTATGCGCTCTTCTTAGAGGTCACGCAGAAGAATTTTGTGGGTTCCTGCTCGACATTCTTGCTTCCGCACTTTGGGCAGGCCACATGTTCCTTTTCGTGCTCGGACATGGTCAGAATCGCTTCAAAAGTGCCATGGCAATCTTTGCAGAGATATTCGTATGTGGGCATTTCACCCTCCCCCGGAACCGCAAATGCGTGAAGCGAATCTTATGCGGGATCGCAAGCTGCTTCAATGCAAAGCGGTGGCATTTAGCGTAGAATTTCCTCAATTGGAAGCCAAGTTTGTTGTGTCTCGCTGGTGGCAGGCAATGCCGATTTTGAGGATGATCGGTAGCCAAAACGCGGCTGGTGAGCATCAGATAACTGGAATCACCATGGACATTGAAAAGACCATCCAAGAAATAGAGAAGTTGGAGCAATTGCTCGAATTGCCAGACAAGAGACCGCTCCGAATGCCTGACTGGAAGGCCGCGAACCAGAAGCACGATGCCATGCACGCCGAAGATCCCTGGTTCAGACTCTGGCGGCGGGACGCCTAGCCGGTAAGCACTAGTGCCTCCCGCCTCATCGCGCCGATGAACCCGGCAGACTGCCGTCCCGCAGAGCAATAAGTACTGGTTGACCGAGCGACATAACTTCAGGACTCCTCCACATCAGGAACTCTCAAGAGAATTGCAGACTGCCGTATCCGGTTGCTGCCAGGGTTTCATGTTGACGAGAATTTTTCCTCGGTTTTCAACAGCAAAAAGAAACGAGAATGTTGTAGCAGTCCAAAAACAAGCAACTGTGACCACCCCTCATGCATCTACTCCCATAACAGAAGTAAACACCGGGCGATTCCCTCTTTTAGTAGCCTGATGTAGCGGCTACTCCTCGATGCGGTAGAGTCCCACCAAAAGCGACACCCCTCCCTGAAATTACCTGCCAAATCATCCCCCGCCCGAGGTGTGTCTGCGCACCGACGCATCGCGAATCTGATTCTGAGACAAGCACTCCCATCTACAAAGCTCGGCATCATATGGCATCACGTGCGGAGTGGCGCAAGCCCGCACAGTTCACAAGTGCTTGGGTCAACAACGATGAGAGCATTCGCTTTGATGTTGCTGTTGGTGGTTGCGGCGCCGGCACAGGAGGCTTCGGCTCCTGCGGAATTGAAACCCATCAATCAGTTAGTCGAGGACTTTGTGTCGGCGTGGAACAGCCATGACGCACACGAGGTCGCCAAGCTATTCACTGAAGATGCCGACTTCCAGGCCTATCAGGGCACCAGTGCACATGGACGACTCGCGGTTGAGCAGGCACAGCAGCCGATATTCGCAAACGCATTCAAGGACAGTCAGCTGGCAGCACGAGAGGTAAGAACACAGTTCCTTCATCCCGACACGGCATCAGTGAAAGTTTTGTGGGAGATGACTGGCGCGAAGGATCACGGCGGCAATGCTATTGCTTTAAAACGAGGTGTGCTTAGCTGGACAGTCTCAAAGCAAGATGGTCGATGGCTTATCGGCTCGATGCAAAACCGCGAGTTCGTAGGGCGGCAACAATGCGTCAATCAGGGAATTGATCCTCGAGGTTTCGCCCCCGTAGTTTGCTGGCTCCAGCAGAAGCTTTCATGGCGCTCCGAGCGCGAACCCTTCTTCTGGTTGATCGGCAATTCCAAAGGAACGAGTTTGGGGCTGGCATGGCCTCCATATGTCGTCGTCAACGTGCCGGACAATAAAAGACGCTGGCGAATGTTCCGGATGGGATTCCGCTACGATCGTACGTGGCGTGGATACATCTTCCCCACCTTGGCTGCAAAATCAATCGAGCAGCCACTCCGCTACTGAATCGCCCCACTCCGCATCAGTAGAAGATGGGACTCCATCTCAATACTGGGCGCTTCACGATCCAGCGTGTGCTGAGCTATGCTGAATTCGTCATGAAGCTCCATTACCTGCCGCTCGTATTCTTTCTTCTTTCCACTGCTGCCGTCTGTACCGAGGTGCCGAAGGCTCCTGCCTCCCAAGCTTGGGAACTAGTGTGGAGCGACGAATTTAATGGACCTGATGGCTCCATACCCGATCCGTCCAAGTGGAGCTACGTCGTGGGTGGCGATGGCTTCGGCAACAATGAGTTGGAATACTACACGGCACGTCCTGAAAATGCGCATGTCGACAAGGGCAACCTCGTGCTCACGGCACGCAAAGAGCGCTTCACTGGTGGAGATGGAGTGACGCGTGAATATACGTCCGCACGCCTGAATACTCAGAAGCAATTTGCACAACTCTATGGGCGGTTCGAGGCACGCATTCGCATCCCCGGAGGCCAAGGCTTGTGGCCAGCATTCTGGATGCTCGGCAGCAACGTCGAGAAGGTTGGGTGGCCGGAGTGTGGCGAAATCGACATCATGGAAAATGTCGGTTACGATCCCGCCAAGGTTCACGGGAGCATGCACGGGCCGCAATACTTCGGTGCCAATCCACTGACCGGATCCTACTCGCTGGGAAAAGGGAAGCGCTTTGCCGAGGAATTCCACGTATTCGCTGCGGAGTGGGAGCCAGGCGTAGTGCGCTTTTATGTGGACAACGTTTTGTATCAAACCCAGACAACCAATAATCTGGACGCGAACAAGCGGTGGGTTTTCGATCATCCTTTTTATCTGCTGCTCAACCTGGCCGTCGGTGGCAACTGGCCTGGCAGTCCGAACGCCAGCACGCAATTCCCTGCCTCGATGCTGGTGGACTATGTGCGCGTGTACCGCCTGGCGACACAGAAATCCAACGAGCTGGCAAGTTCATCGGCGATGGTCAGGTAAATTCGCGACAATCCGTCTCGCAATCCACTTATTTGTGACATACGTCACAGCGACAAGTGATACATTTGAAGATATTCATTCGACGGGTAAGTTGAGTTGCTCTCTGCAGTCTTAGATATCCCCAAAGAGTGTTAAGGGCATCCAATTTTCAGAGTTGATTATTGGACTCTTGTTTTTGCGATGGCTGACCGAACTCCATCAATGCCGCCGGACCACTTTCGTCTGCTGTTCGAAGCCTCTCCGACGCCATTCCTGGTGCTCTCGCCAGAACTGGTGATCGTCGCGGTGTCCGATTCCTATTTGCGCGCGACGATGACGCGGCGCGATGAAATCGTTGGCCGTCACCTGTTCGACGTTTTCCCCGACAATCCTGGAGACACCGCAGCAACAGGAGTAAATAATCTCCGCAACTCGCTACAGCGGGCGTTGACATCCGGCGCGCCAGACCAGATGCCGATCCAGAAGTATGACATTCGCCGTCCTGAGCAAGAAGGCGGTGGATTCGAAGTGCGCTACTGGAGTCCGCTGAACACCCCGGTGTTGGACGATGATGGCAAAGTCGTTTACCTGATCCACCGCGTCGAAGACGTCACGAGCCTGATGAGTTTGCGCGAGGAGCGCACGGTTGCCAAGAACGCCGCACAAGGGGATTCAGGTCAACTGGAAAAGATGCAGGTGGAGCTCGCATTGCGGAGCGAGAAAATTAAGCAAGCTAACGCCGAGCTCGAACTGATCGGCGATCTGCTGTATGCAGAACAAGCCACTCGCAAGAAAGCAGAACACGCCGAAGCCGACGCACGCGCCGCATCAGAACGTCTGCAGAGCGCATATCATGCCCAGCGCAAGGCAAGCGATGCCCTTCGCATCGGCGAGGCAAAGCTTGAAGGCATCATTCGCTCTGCCATGGATGCAATCATCTCCGTGGACGAGCAGCAGCGAATCGTGATGTTCAACATCGCCGCCGAGAGAATGTTCCAGTGTCCGGCGAATGAGGCAATCGGCACCACGCTGGACCGTTTTCTCCCTGCACGATTCCGCGCGCAACATGCAGAGCACATCCGGCGCTTCGGCGAATCGGGTGTAACGACCCGCACCATGCGTTCACCGGGCGTGTTGACGGCTCTGCGTGCCAATGGAGATGAGTTTCCGATCGAGGCCACAATCTCACAGGTGACCGTCGATTCTCAGAAGCTATACACGGTGGTGATGCGCGACATCACCGAACGCAAAAACGCCGAAGAGGCACTACGCCAGAGCGAAGCACGGTTCCGCTCTATTTACGAGCACGCTGCGGTCGGAATTGAACAGGTTGCACTGGACGGCCGTCTTCTGATGGTGAATCAGGCCCTGTGCAACATGCTCGGCTACACCGAGCAGGAATTGCGAAGCCGCACCTTCAGTGGGATCACCGATCCGGAAGATTTGAAGCGAGAGACAGTTCTTCTCGACGAGATGCTGCGCGGAGACACGAACGCGTACGGAATCGAAAAGAGATACCTGCATCGAGAAGGATTCCCGGTGTGGGTGAACGTAACTTCATCTTTAGTGAAAGACGGCAATGGCAAGTCGCTGTATCGCATCTCCGTCGTCCAGAATGTAAGCGACCGTAAGAGCATCGAGGATCAACTGTTCCAGGCGCAGAAGATGGAAGCCGTCGGTCGACTGTCGGGAGGCATCGCGCACGACTTCAACACCCTTCTTGGAATCATGCTCGGCTTCTCGGAACTTGCCCTTGCTGAATTGCCCGAAGATGCTTCCGTAAGGAATCGCATTCAGCAGATTATGGCTGCTGCGCGTACAGGCGCCAACCTAACAAAGCAACTGCTCGCGTTCAGCCGCAAACAAGCGGTCATCCCCGAGGTGCTCGATCTGCGCGAATCTGTCCGCGGAGTTCACTCAATGCTTCGCCGATTGCTGCCCGAGGATATCGATCTGTCGATCCACACTTCGGAAGACGAGTGCCCCGTGAAGGCTGATCCGGGGCAGTTGCAGCAACTACTTCTGAATCTCGCCACGAACGCGCGTGACGCCATGCCGCAAGGTGGAAGCCTCACGGTTGAGGTGCGTCCGGTGGAGCTCGATGATGCATACGTTAAGCAGCATGCCCTGATATCTCCTGGGCGATACGTGCTACTTGCAGTCACCGACACGGGCACCGGAATGGATACGGAAGTCGCTTCGCATATCTTTGAACCGTTCTTCACGACGAAGCCAACCGGCAAAGGAACAGGATTGGGACTGGCGACGGTTTACGGCATTGTGAAGCAAAGCGGTGGCGACATCTGGGTGTACAGCGAACCCGGACTGGGTTCAATCTTCAAGGTTTATCTGCCGTACTCCTTAGAGTCGGTTTCAGCACGGAGGGCCGTGGAGCACGTTCCAGAAAAGATGACCGGAGACGAAACAATCCTCGTAGTGGAAGATTCGAAAGCTCTGCGAGAGCTTACGCGCGAGCTGCTGACACGCCAAGGATATACAGTTCTGGAAGCAGACGATGGCATACAAGCCATCGCGATTTGCCGTGAGCATCCTGAGATCCGGCTGCTGCTGACTGACGTCGTGATGCCGAAGATGCGCGGCACCGAACTGGCCGAGCGTGTTTCGGAAATGATGCCCGACGTCGCGGTTGTCTTTGTCTCTGGCTACACGGAAGAGGCCCTCGCACGCACGCAAAAAACCGAACGCATCCGAATCCTCGAAAAACCACATACCTCCGATATGCTGTTCAGCACAGTCCGGCAGGCACTCGACGAGAAGATGAACTCCGCTAGCAAATAGCCTTCCTGCTACTACCCTCGTTTCCTTAACCGAATCGGAACACCTCTGCCCTTTTGCCTTTGGCAGCTCACGAACCTTCTTGACACATAAATATGACTCGTGGTCATATTTGTCTCATGGTCACGAAAGGCCGTATTACGGCACCCGACGACAGAACCGCGTTGGCGGCGATGGGCCGCAGAGAGCGGCGCAAGCAGGAAACTACTGAAAAGCTTTTTGTCGCGGCAATGGAGCTGTTCTCCAGCAAAGGTTTTGCGCAAACGAAAGTTGAAGACATCACCGAGCGAGCCGATGTGGGAAAAGGAACGTTCTTCAACTATTTCCCCAGCAAAGAGCACGTACTCGGCTATTTCGCCGGAAAACAGATAGGCACAGTTCGGCACCATCTGCAAATGGCTCAACAGGGCGATAGGAGCACCATCGACGTGCTCACGTCTCTTGCACATGAGTTGATTCGGGCACCAGGCAAGAGTGCGCACATGGCTCGGAGCATCGTGCTGTCCTTTTTGGGCAACGTGGAGGTTCGCGAGTACGTTGTGCGCGAAATGTCCGCTGGACGGGATTTGCTCGCCGAGATCATCAAGCTCGGGCAGCAGCGTGGAGAGTTGAGCGACGAGTTCTCGCCCGCGAAATCAGCAATGGTCTTTCAACAGGCATTGTTCGGAACACTTGTTCTCTGGTCCCTTGATTCCCAGTCCTCTCTTGCAAAACAGATGGAAACGACGATGCAGGTGTTTCTCTCCGGACTGCGCGCGCCGACCATTAGCGAAAAGACGAAACGTAAGCGGGAGGGAAAACTATGACGAGGCTGCGTCTGAAGCTTGGCGTTCTTCTACTCTCGGCAGTAGCTGCATCGGCGTGGGCGCAGGACACTCCTGCGGCAGCTTATAGACTGACTCTAGAGGATGCGATCCACCGCGGGTTGCAGGCCAACCTTGGCGTGCTCGTATCTCAGACGAGACTTGACGAAGCCGCGGCAACTGCACAGCGGCGACAAGCGCTATTACTGCCCCGAGTGCGCGTCGAAACACCGGTAGCCGTTCAAAGCCGCAGCCTCGCAGCCATGGAAATTAGCATGCCGGGCTTGCCGCTACCCTCAGTTGTCGGTCCGTACAGCACATACGAGGCACGGGCCTATGCGGATCAGGCGATCGTCGATATGCAGTCGCTACACACGTATCGTGCGGCACAGAAATCAAAGTCCGCGGCTAACTCCGATTATCAGGACGCTCGCGACCAAGTGGTGCGTAACGTTGCCGCACTATATCTTTCAGCGCAAGCCCAGTTCGCCTTGGCCGCAGCAGCGCAGTCGCGCGTCGCGACGGCACAAGCTCTATACAAACTGGCGAGCGATCAAAAAGATGCCGGAATCGCAACCGGCATCGACGTTCTGCGGGCACAGGTGCAATTGGCGAATGAACGACAGGGGCTCGTGCAGGCACAGAATCGTGCAAAATCCGCATTGCTCTCTCTGGCGCGAAACATAGGCATGTCACCGGGGACAGAGATTGAACTGGCGGAATCGCTTTCGTTCCGCACGACAAAGCCGTTCAGAGTTGAGGACGTGCTTGGGCAGGCGCTTGCTTCGCGCCCTGATTATGAATCTCTCAAGCGCACGCGGGAGGCTCTGCTTGAGCAGGCACGCGCTTCGCGTTCGCGCTATTTGCCAAAGCTCACGGCGTCCGGCAACTACGGTGGAATAGGGCGAACTCTTGGATCAATGGACGCGACCGAAACCGCGCAGATTTCGCTCTCGTTCACCGTTTTCGACCGGGACCGCGAAGGCGAAGCCTCGGAAATCAATGCACGCATTCGCCGGATTGAGCGCCAGATGAATGACGCGCGACTGGGAGTTGAGCAGGAGTTGCGACAGGCATTGCTCGACTTGGAATCGGCAGCCGAAGAAGTTACGGTCGCCCAGGCAGGGCTTGAGCTGGCACAGAAAGAACTAGACCTTGCACAGTTGCGGTTCAGCCAAGGCGTGACGAACAACGTTGAAGTGATCACCGCGCAGGACGCGCTTTCACGCGCACAACAGAATCAGATTGTGGCGCTCACGCATCACGCCGACGCAAGAATTTCACTGGCACGTGCCATGGGCAATACCGAAGAGTCTTACCCCGATTATCTTGGCAGCCGCTGAGCGGCAGGAAAGGACCGAAGCAATGAAGCGAGTGATCATTCCAATTCTGCTGGTTGTTTGCATCGGCGCAGGAATCTACTACTACCGCACGGCGCATAAACAAAAGGGGCAATCGAACACTCTGCTGCTCTCAGGAAACGTCGAAGCCCACGAGAGTGTCATCGGCTTTCGCACGCAAGGCAGAATTGTCGAGCTTCCTGTCGATGAAGGCCACCAAGTGAAGTCAGGAGACTTGATTGCCAAGCTCGACGATGCCGATTACCAGCAGCAGGTTCGCGTCGATGAAGCAACGCTGCAAACGCGCGGCAAGGAGTTGGCATTGGCGGTTGCGGGAAACCGCACACAGGATGTGCAAGCAGCAGAACAAACCGTAGCCGACACCAAGGCCGACCTCGAAATGAAGCGTGCCGACCTCGACCGCTACAACAAGCTGTACCAGCGCGAGGCGATCTCGGCTCAAGCTCGTGATCAGGCGGAGACCGCATACAAGCGGTCGCAAGCCGTTTACGAGCGCAGCATTCAGAACCTCTCCGAGATTCGCGAAGGAACCCGTAAGGAACAGGTCGCGGTAAGCCGCGCTAATGTGCAAACGGCGCAGCAGAACCTTGAGCTATCAAAAGTTCGCCACAGCTACACGGTGCTGAATTCGCCTGTGACCGGCGTGGTTACGGTGCGCCAGGCAGAACTGGGCGAATACGTTGTTCCGGGAACGCCAGTGGTAACTGTGGCTGACCTTGATCATCTTTGGGTGCGCGCTTATGTCAGCGAAACCGATCTTGGCCGCGTTCGCTGGGGGCAGACGGCGACAGTGCGTACTGACACTTTCCCCGGCAAGACATACAAGGGAACGATCTCCTTCATCTCGCCTGAGGCGGAGTTTACGCCAAAGACCGTACAGACGAATAAGGAGCGGGTCGCATTGGTTTATCGCGTCAAGATCGACGTCGAGAATCCTAACCGCGAATTGAAATCCGGCATGCCTGCCGATGTGACGATTGAGTTGGGAAAATAGCGAATGCCTGAACAGCCAGCCATTATCGTTCGCGATCTCACGCGGCAGTTTCCTGGCGTGAAAGCCGTGGATCATCTCACGTTCGATGTGAACTACGGAGAGATCTTCGGCCTCGTGGGTCCGGATGGCGCCGGCAAGACAACCACCATGCGCATACTGGCCGGTGTTCTTGTGCCCGATGGCGGATCAGTGCACGTTGCGGGGCATGATGTGGTGCGCGATCCAGAACGCGTGAAGCATGACATCAGCTACATGTCGCAGCGTTTCGGATTGTATGAAGACCTCACGGTGGAAGAGAACATTCGTTTCTACGCAGAGATTTTCAGTGTGAAGCGAAGCGTGTTTCGCGAGCGCAGTCAACGACTGCTGAACGCCGCCGACATGCAAAACTTTCGCAAGCGCCTTGCGGGAAATCTTTCCGGAGGAATGAAGCAGAAGCTCGGGCTAATTTGCGCGCTGATTCACACTCCGCGTGTGCTGCTGCTGGACGAGCCTACAAACGGCGTCGATCCGGTTTCGCGTCGTGATTTCTGGAAGATTCTTTATTCCCTACTCGCCGAAGGTGTGGCCATCCTGACTTCGACCGCATATCTGGACGAAGCGGAGCGCTGCCATCGCGTTGCACTCGTACATCAGGGCCGCCTGCTGTTTTGCGATACTCCGAATGCTTTGAAGCACCGGCTTGCAGATTCCGTAATCGCGATCGCAACGCCCGATCCGCGAAAGGTTCGAACAGCAATCGAGAATATCGACGGCGTGGGAAACACAGTGCTTGTGGGCGATGGAGTTCATCTCCTCGTCTCGGATGCTGCTCGCATCGTTCCACTGCTACGCGAGCGAATGGACAACGCGCGCGTGAGTTACACCTCGGCCAACGTGATTGATGCATCTCTGGAAGACGTTTTCGTCGATGCAGTCGAGCCTCGCCCGGAGGTGCGCCCATGAGCGATGAACGCTCCGTTGTGGTTAAGGATCTGGTGAAGCGCTTCGGCGATTTCTATGCCGTGGACCACATCAGCTTCGAAGCAAACAAGGGAGAGATCTTCGGATTCCTCGGACCGAACGGCGCAGGTAAGTCCACGACCATTCGCATTCTCTGCGGACTGCTGCATCCTACGTCGGGCATGGCAAGCGTCGCAGGGATTGACGTTGCCAAGCGGCCAGAGCAAGTGCGACAGAACATCGGATACATGTCGCAGAAGTTCTCGCTCTATAACGATCTCACCGTTGAGGAGAACATACGATTCTTTGGCGGTATGTACCAGGTTCCTGCCGCGCAAATGGCAGAACGTTTCGAGTGGGTAGTTAAGATGGCGGGACTCGAAGGTCGCGAGAAGACGCTGACCTCAACTCTCGCCGCAGGATGGAAGCAGCGGCTTGCCCTTGGCTGTGCGGTGCTGCACAAACCTGCTGTGCTCTTTCTCGACGAGCCAACTTCGGGTGTCGATCCGATTTCGCGCAGAAACTTCTGGGAGCTAATTCATGAGATGGCTGCTGCGGGAATCACTGTTTTCGTAACGACGCACTACATGGACGAGGCTGAGTACTGCAACCGGCTCATGCTGATCTACCGCGGAAAAATCGTCGCCTCAGGCTCTCCAGCCGAACTGAAGCGCACCGCTATGAAGGGCGAACTGGTGCTGATTGAATGTGACCCACTTGGCCCCGCGCTGGAAGCGCTTGAACAATCGACAGTGGCGATGGATGTAGCAGTGTTCGGTAACGCACTGCACGCGGTGGTGCAGAACGCAGGCAGCGCGATTCCGCAGTTACGCGACACGCTGCAGAAGAAATCCATTAAAGTTGCACGCATTGAACAGATCCCGGCATCGCTGGAGGACGTCTTCGTGTCACTCACGGCACGCGAGCCCGCAAAAGGAGCTGCGCGATGAACCTGAGAAGAGTGCGCGCGATTGCATGGAAAGAAGTGCTGCAGATTCGACGCGATCTGCGCAGCATACTCATTGTGGTTGCCATGCCCGTCATTCTTATGCTGGCCTTCGGTTATGGCGTGAGCTTTGACATCAAGCACCTGCCCTTGTACGTATTTGACCGCGAAAACAGCCAGCAAAGCCGCGATCTCGTCGAGCGCTTTCGATCATCTGAGTATTTCGAAATGCGCAAGCAGGTGGATAACTATCGCGACGTGATTGCAGGGATCGACTCGGGCGATTGCCAGTTGGCCGTCGTAATCCCCCCACAGTTTTCACAGAAGCTCCGCGATGGTGGACCTGTTTCCGTGCAGGCGCTAGTGGACGGTACCGATGGCAACAGCGCAAACGTCGGAATGGGCTACGCCGATGCTGTCGTGCAGGGATATTCGCAGCAGGTGCAACTCGATTGGGTGCGGCAAAAGGGCCAACGCGCAATGGATCCGCCGATTGCAGTTGCAGCCCGCACGTGGTTCAACGAAGACCTCGAAAGCATGGCCAACATTGTTCCCGGCGTAGTGGCAATCGTTATGGCCGTGGTCGGAACCTTCCTCACCTCCCTGACGATTGCGCGCGAGTGGGAACGCGGCACGATGGAGCAGTTAATCTCCACTCCTGTTTCGCCCTTGGAGTTGATGATCGGAAAGCTGTCTCCCTACCTTGTGATCGGATTGGCTGACACGGCGCTGTGTGCAGTCATGGGGATATGGTGGTTTGGAGTTCCATTTCGTGGCAGCGTGCTAGTGATGTTCGTTAGCTCGGCGCTGTTCCTGATGGTTGTGCTCTCGCTGGGATACTTTCTCTCGGTCGTGCTCAAATCCCAATTGGCGGCGAGCCAGGCATCGATGATCGCGACCTTCTTGCCCGCATTTCTTCTCTCCGGATTTGTGTTTCCTATCGATCAAATGCCGAGATTCATCCAGGTTGTGACACATGTGATTCCGGCGCGCTATTTCATGTCGATGATTCGGGCTGTGTTTCTCAAGGGCACTCCGCTGGTACTGATGTGGGAAGACTTGCTTGCTCTGCTGATCTTCGCAATGGTCCTTGTCATGGTTGCGACAAACGCTTTCCAGAAACGGATGAGATAAGGCTATGTGGCTTCGATTGCGTCAAATGCTGCTAAAAGAATTCATCCAGGTTTTCAGGGACAAGCGCACACGCTTTATGCTGTTCGCTCCACCGATCATCCAGATGGTGGTCTTCGGATACGCCGCGACGCTCGATATTCAGCACGTGCCCACAGCGATCATCGACTACGAGAACACGCAGGTGAGCCGCGACTTCGTGTCGCGATTTGCAGGGAGCCGTTACTTCGACGTGCGTGAGCGTACGCTGGATCGCGCACGTGTGCGCCAGATGGTGGACCATGGCGACGTGCTGCTCACGCTGCAAATCAATGCAGGATTTTCCGAACGGCTACGCAAAGGGCAGACTGCTCCGGTGCAGGTGATTCTCGATGCGAGCAATTCCAACACAGCATTGGTGTCGCTGGGATACGTGAACCAGATTGCATCGAGATTCGCGCAGGATTACCAGCGCGAGATGCTGGACCGCAGTTCTCCGGCGATGACCGCACAGATGCCTTCCATCGTGTTACAGCGGCAGCCGTGGTTTAATCCCGATCTGCGTAGTCAGTGGTTCTTTGTGCCCGGAGTGATGGGAAACTTGGTCACGCTGGTCATCGTGGTACTCACGGCGTTCGCCGTTGTTCGTGAGCGCGAGATCGGCACGTTGGAACAGATCATGGTCACGCCGATTCGACAGGCGGAGTTTATCCTCGGCAAGACCATTCCTTTCTTCCTGATAGGACTTCTCGATGCGGTGTTGATCACCGCGGTAGGAACCTTGTGGTTCCGCGTGCCGCTTCGAGGAAGCATCCTTGTGCTTGCCGCCGGAACGGTGCTTTACCTGCTTTGCGTGCTCGGCGTAGGACTGCTGATCTCCACTGTTTCTTCAACGCAGCAGCAAGCGATGGTTTCGGCGTTCTTCTTCCTCATGCCCGCTATCATCTTCTCCGGATTTGCGTCTCCAATCAGCAGCATGCCTCATTGGTTGCAGGTGCTGACTTATGCAGATCCGCTGCGATACTTCATTGTCATATTGCGTGGCATATTCCTAAAAGGCGTTGGCTTCGATGTGCTGTGGCCACAAATGGCGAGCCTCGCGGTATTTGCAGCCGTTATTCTGTTAGCCAGTGTCTTGCGATTCCATAAATCACTCGACTAATTAGCTGAACGAAACGGTCGAATACGTAGCTTGCACATTCCACGCGGCAAGAATTGCGAGCGTGCGTTTTTTGTCTCGCTCCTACTGGCTTGTGCCAACATGAGAACGATCCTGCACATCTAATTGCACCTTGAAGCCCATGTATCGGCTGCAGATGGGATTTGGAGGTGTTCTGAATGATTTCATTACTGCCGCGCCGGATAGAGGTAGCGGTCTCGACTGTGCTAATGGCGCTGTATATTGCTCCCAGCCCAGTGATGGCGCAAACCCACGTTGTCAATCCCTCGGACGTTCAGAAGCAAGTGATTGCTGCGGGTGAGAAACGCCGTCATAACGAACAGAGCGTGCAGGAGTTTGTCTCTTCGCCACAGGCCGCAAAAGCTATCCGCGATGCAGGTATGGATCCCGAGCGGGTGAAGGTAGCGGTGCCGACTCTGAGCGATGAGGAACTTGCAACCATTGCTGCCCGTACCGACAAGGCGCAGGCGGACTTTGCTGCCGGCACGATTGGCAATCGTGATCTGCTGCTCATCCTGGTTGCAATCGCCGTCCTGATTCTGCTGATCGTCGCTTTGCGGTAACATGCGGCTGAACGTGCGGCTACTTTGCGTAATCCTCGGAATCGCGCTGTGCGGTTGCAACACGATTGCAGCCGCACAAAGCCGTGCGTTGTGGCTCGACGTTCCGTTCGTGAAGCAAAGTGCCGAGGGATGCGGAGCTGCAAGCATTGCGATGGTCATGCAGTATTGGTCTGCCGTCGGCGGAGAAGCAACCGGGGATCGCGCCGACGCCGCGCACATCCTCCGCACGCTGCATTCTCCCGGCGCACATGGCATCTATGCCTCGGCAATGTCGCGCTATCTCCAACAACACGGATTCGAGACATTTTCGTTTTCAGGCGACTGGGAACTGCTCGAGCAGCATCTCACGAAGGGGCGGCCACTGATTATTGGGCTCAAACCCGCAACAAATGAGCGCGCATTGCACTATGTCGTCGTGACCGGGATCGACAGTCAGAGACAGGTTGTAATGGTAAACGATCCCGCTGAGCGTAAGTTGCGAGAAATCGACCGCGGCAGCTTTGAACGACAATGGGAAGGAGTCCAGCGCTGGACGTTACTCGCTCTACCGAAACAGCCTGGGCATTAGTTCGCCTACTCATCCTTCTCGCGATTTTCTTTATTCCCGCACAAGCTCTCCCTCAGGAATCTTCGCTGAAACCTACGGCGGCGCAGTTGTTCGCACAGGAGAAGTGGCAAGAGGTCGTCACTCTACTTGAGAGCCAACCGGATACAATGTCGCATGCTGATCCGGACCTGTACTACTACTATGGACAGTCTCTTGCGAAGCTTGGGCGGCTGAGCGATGCACGTCTTAGCTTTCTCTCGGGATACCGTCGGGATCCTCACGATACTCGCTTCCCTGTCGAACTCGGTGGAATTGAGTTTCTGAACAAGCGCTATGCCGCGGCAGCACGCTGGTTGCATATCGCCTCGCGACTTTCGCCCAACGACGAATACGTGAACGACTTTTCAGGCAGTGTCTATTACCTCCTTGGAAACACTGATGCCGCCCTGAAGTATTGGAATCGAGTTGGCAAGCCGAAGATCGAAAGCATTCATTCCGATCCCACGCCGCGGGTGGATGGCGTGTTGCTCGATCGCGCTTATGCGTTTTCGCGTGGCAGTGTGCTTAGACTCGGGGAGTACTGGGCAACAGAGAAGCGCCTGAGTGCGCTTGAGATCTTTCCCAACTACAAGCTCGCAATCGCAGCACGGCAGGACCAGAACTTCGATGTAACGCTTCATGCACTCGAGCGAAATGGGTGGGGATATTCAAAGACAGAAGCTCTCGTTTCCACCTTTCGCGGAGTTTTCTATCAGACACTCATGCCGGAATACTACAACATAGATCGCTCGGCTACCAATGTTGTGTCTCTGTTTCGGTGGGACGCGCAGAAGAGGCGTGCACTGGTCTCGCTATCTGGTCCGCTGCGGCGCGACCCGCGTTGGAGGTATCAAGCAGGACTTGATCTGCGCAACGAGAATTGGGTTGTCCGGCGATCATTCACCGGAACAGCTCCGGAACCTGCTTCGTTGAACCTGCGGCGAACAAGCATCAATGCCAGCATAGCGTCGATTCATCATGCGAATTGGAGTTGGTCCACCGGCGCGGAGCTTTCACATCGTGACCTGAGGAATGTCGATCCCGGCGCAGTGCTGCCCCCCGGATTGCTGCTCGATGGAACCCAACTGAAACATCTGGCGCGCATCGAGTATCGGCTACTGACAATTCCGGAAAAGCGCCTGAACATGGATGGGTGGGCTGAGACCGAGGCCGGGCGCATTCTGGGAAGGTCTGGCGGAGCGTTCTTCAAGCCACAAGCAGCAATTGCAACTCACTGGTACCCGCGCGCACAAGGTGATGATTACGAAATGCAGCATCGACTGCGAGTAGGAGACATCAAGGGCACGATTCCATTCGATGAATTGTTCATGCTCGGTCTTGAACGAGATAACGACCTCACGATGCGCGCTCACGTGGGAACACGCGATGGAAAGAAAGGAAGCGCTCCACTAGGCCGCCGATATATGCTTTCGAATTGGGAGATGGACAAAAACACATACAGCAACGGACTCATCACGGTAAAGCTCGGACCATTTCTCGACACCGGCAAGACCGTTGATCCGTCCTCGCTTGCATCACAACGCTGGCTGTGGGACACAGGAGTGCAATTGAAGGTGAGTGCGCTCGGAGTGAAATTTGTCGTCAGCTACGGGCGCGATCTGCGGGGAGGCAAAGGAGCAGTTTACGTTCGGGCCGTACGTTGATCATTGCTGCTAACGAGGAATGAATCAATGGATAGGCTTACCGTGATCCGCGGCAAGCCTCACGTCTAGTCGTCTCCAAGCGGCGGCCCCATCAACTCCAAGCCGTGCTTCTTGAACACCGGAACAAGCTTTGCCGGGTCGGGCACTTCGCCCGGAGGCGCGGCCACGCTCAGTTCTTCGAAGAACTCATCCAATCCGCCGGGCACTACGGTGATAATGACCTTTGCAGGTGTGTCACCGATATTGCGAAAAGTATGACAAGTGCCTCGCGCCGCGAAGACCGTATCTCCGGGCCCTGCCAGGATTCGCTCGCCGTCAACGACGAATTTGAAATTGCCTTCGAGGATGTACCACGATTCGTCCTGATTGTTGTGCACATGAAGTGGCGGGCCCTGATGAGGCGGCGTGATGCCTTCGAGCACCGTGTAGGCTCCATTCGTATCTTTGCTCGAAATCTTTACCTGGATCTGATCGCCGACGACGTAAATTGCGCCTCCATGACGATCAGCCCCGCTCTCCACCACGAAACCTTTTTGCTCAAGAGCAGGGATTGCCTGACTCTGCACATTCGCACTCATGCGCGCCTTCCCTTTGTTGGAATTGAGAACCTCAGCCGAATGTTGTTGGATGCAAATTCACTGTTTCTGGTTGAAAGACACAGGTCATCTCACCTGAGAGGGCGAGTAATTATTGGTCCTTACGGCGTGCACTCGTCACAGCGCAGGACAGAGGTACGAGAGTAGTCTTAGCACGAGGAGAATAACCATGAGCAGCAGTGCCCCTGGAATTTCACAAACTCTAAAGAACCTGCAGGCGGCATTCGAAGGCGAAAGCAACGCAGCAGTGCGCTACTCCGCATTTGCGAAGCGCGCCGAGCAGGAGGGCTACCTCCGCGTTGCCGCGCTCTTTCGTGCCGCTGCTCGCGCCGAGCAGATTCACGCCTCGAGTCACGCTAAGGTCATCATCAGGATGGGTGCAACGCCTGAGGCCAAGCTCGCCGAACCTGTAGTCGCAACGACGGCGGAGAATCTAGCCGTAGCGAGAAAAGGCGAAGAGTACGAACGCGACGTGATGTATCCGGACTTTATTCGCGAAGCAGAAATCAGCGGACAATCCGGTGCAGCACGTACGTTCCGTTTGGCAGCGGCGGCTGAAGCAGTGCACGCCACACTCTATGCCACCGCCTTGGCTAAACTCGAAGCGCAGCGCGAGTCCGCCACATTCTACGTCTGCCCCATTTGCGGCGAGGTGACCGACGATGCCACGCTGAAGACCTGCCCTATCTGCAATGCCTCGCATGAGAAGTTTGAGGTCTTCAAGTCCTAGCTCTTCGCGAACCAACCGAAACTGCCGGGCTGCTTCTGCCCGGCTTTTGCTTTTTCGTGTCAACAACATCTCGTTTCGAACACAAGACAAATCATCATCTGGCTGCGGCATCCGACGAACGAGACAAGCCCATGGCTCTCAGCGACTTTCGATGCATCATGCGTTTTTGCATTCCCTTTTGCGACATAAACATGGCCCAACACGCGGGCAACACTGCCTACGTGATATGGGCAGAAACTATTCGCGGGGTCTATTTCGATGAAGTGCTGAAAGAGCCGCTCTCGGTCGCTACTGGTATGATCCTCGCTCGACAGGAGTTCAGTTACACGCTGCCTCTCAGCTATCGAGAAGAAGTCGCAGTTGCATGTCGTGTATCGCGCATAGGACGCAAGTCCTTCGACTTTGCATACGAAATATGGAGCGAGACAAAGTCCCAACTCGCAGCCCACGCGCTCTCAACACAAGTGGCCTATGACTACGCGACGAAGTCTTCGATTCTGGTACCGGAGCACTGGCGAAAGTTGATCAGTGAATACGAGGTGCTCGCGCCGACAGCAGAGTGAGATTACTTCTGCACCGTCACAATGTGGGCTTGCATTTTGCCGTCAACACGACCCGACCCGAAACGTTTGGCGATGGCTTTCTCCGCAATCGCGATCGCCGGATCGAGTTGCGATACACCCTGAGCTTCAATTTCGTTTCGTAAAGGCGTTCCCTCGCAGTAGGCGATGGCTGGAATGCGCGGCGAGGCTGCACGGCTGCGGCCATCGAGAGTGTCTATCTGTGCACGCGATCCGAATCCAGCATTCGCCAAGTCTCGCTCAATGGCTCGATGCTCGTAGTAGCCGTGCGGCGTTCGTTCGAGAAATCGCGGAGGATTTTCAGGAAAGAGCAATGCCAATGAAGCGGTCACCGTGTCTGCGAATTCGTTCTCCTCAATGCGATCCCACACGCTGAAAACGAAAGTCCCGCCCGCACAGAGCACGCGCCGAATCTCGGCGAAAGCTCTTGGCTTCTCGAAGAACATGGCTCCGAATTGGCAACCTACGGTATCAAACGCGCCGTCGTCGAAGGGCAGATTCGCAGCATCGGCCTGCCGCCATTCAACACGGCGTTTAGTGCGAAGCTGTGCTGCGTGCTGCAGCATCGAATCGTTCAAGTCCGTCGCGGTGATCTCGACATTGATCGGTAACCACGATGCCATAGCTCGCGTCAGTACACCGGTTCCTGCAGCTATCTCTAGCAGACGGGACGGTCTGATCTTCTGTAAGCGCGCGGCCATGTCATTTGCATAGTGCTCAAATATCAGTGGTACAAGGTAGCGCTCGTAAAGCGTGGGAACTGAACCAGCAAAGACATCGTCGCGAGGAAGACTGCTCATGGGATAACGAGGATGCGAGTGCGGTGCAGAAGGTTTTACTTTCCGCATCTCGCACCTAGAGCAGTGGCTTATGTATTCCTGGTCGCCTCGCCGAATATCTCACGGCCATGTGGAGCGAATTCCGGATCAGCCAGCACCTGGACGATATCTCCGCGACGAAGCACCGTCCCGCCACTCGGAATCACATCTTCACCAGCCCGTGCTACCAGCAGCACTAGTACTCCTGAAGGCAACTTGAGATCGACAATGCGCCTGTCTTCCGCCATAGAGCGCGCAGCGATCTCAAACTCGACCAAGCGCTTGTCCGGCAGTGCCGTCGGATCAAATCGAAGAGGAGTTTCCGACAGTGCAGGCTCGCGGTCAACCAATCGCAACAGCTTGGCAACTTGATCGACCGTTGTACCCTGAACCGCAACCGAAACCACGGCGACGAAGAAGACGGTGTTGAATAGCGTCTCCGAATGCGGAACCTTGCTCGTAACGGCCATAGTCGCCAGAATGATTGGCGCTGCACCTCTGAGCCCAGCCCACGCCAGGAATATCTGCTCGCGCAGTGGTACGCGAAACGGTGTCAGCGCAACAATCACACTAAGCGGCCGAGCAATTGCGATAAGGAACACGGCGACAAGGAGTCCGACCTTTGCAACCGACAGCAACTGCGATGGAAACACCTGAAGGCCGAGGATCAAAAACATTGCGATCTGAAGCAGCCACGCGAGGCCGTCGTGGAACAGAAGAAGGCTCCGGTGATGAATCAGTGTTGTATTGCCCACGATCAATCCAGCCAGATACACGGCCAGAAATCCGTTTCCACCAACACTGGAGCACAACGCGAACAGCAGCAACACCAGTCCGATGCTCAGGACCGGGTACAGGCCTTCCCATTGCAGCCGTATGTGGTTGATCACATACGCGGTGGCTTTGCCTCCCAAGTACCCGAACACCGCGCCGAGGCCCATCTCCAACGCGAAGTGCCAGATAAACGTGCTGAATGAAGTGTGAGGATTGAGGATGGCGGTGATGGCGGACAACGTAAGAAAAACCGCCATGGGATCATTGCTGCCTGACTCGGCTTCGATCAGGTGTCGGAGCCCTGGTTTCAGATTCGTGTTCTTGGCTCGAAAGACACTGAACACTGCTGCCGCATCTGTGGAGGACACGACCGCACCCAGTAGAACTCCAGCAGACCATGTTGTGCCGAACACATAGTGTGTGAAAGTAGCAATCAGCGCGCAGCTAACGAAGACTCCACATGTGGCCAGACTGAGGGCGGGCCACATCTGCTGTCGAAAGTCTCTGGCGTTTGTGTCGAATCCTGCAGAGTACAAAATGTACAGCAGAGCGACGACCCCCGCACCCTGAGCCACGTGCGGATAGTCGAACCACAGTCCGCCGGGGCCTTCCGAGCCGGCAGCCATCCCGAGCGCCAGGAATAGCAGAAGCGTTGGCACTCCGAGCTTTACTGCTGCCTTGCTGGCAATCACGCTCAGCACCAAAAGCACAGACACGATTGCTAGCGTTGTGTACAGTTGCGTCATGCTGAGCGCCCTAAATCTATGATGATCCTAGTAGGTGATCTGGCACGCACGTCTTCTGAATTGCTCGCTGATTAGCGGATTGCAGGAACTCTGGGAGTTTCGTCCTGTGCCGCTCTCGAAACTACTTCTTTGCTGCCGTGGATAACTGTCCCTCCCCGGATACCCTCAGCGCCTCGTCCAGATCCTTTATGCGGTCGCTATCTCTGATCTTGTCTTGCCAATCGCGTGAAACGGATAGACGACCTTCGCGGATCGCGATGAGGTTGTCACGATTCGCGCGCCAGCGCCCGAGCACAGACTCAGGCACTGCGCCCACTCCGGCTGGAGTAAAGAGTCGAGGGGCCATTTGTGCCTGCATTCCTTTAGCTGCCAATTGACGTCGCAACTGCGGCAGATGCGACGCGCCGTAAGCAATTAAAATCCGCCGAGCCCCCTTGCTGGCATCCAGGCAGTTCTCGACGATGCGCCGATTGCGTTCATGCCATCCGCCGGCGGCAATGTCGGAAACTGTGTTCTCGCCAATGATTTCTTCAAATTGCTTATCGACGAGTGGAATGAACCTTGTATGCATGTAGTCGAAGATCGACGGATTCGTTTCCGTTTTCATCTCCGAAAGCATTTTCTTCGAAAGCACCTCGACGCGGTGCGTGATCTTCTTCGGTTCCATCGCTGCGGCCCGAGACTGCCAAGCGTACGCAATCCGCCAGTCAGTCGGTACAAATTGTGCGTTTAGTGTCGGTGCGATCTCTGCAAGGTACGCCGCCTCTGGAGGAAAGTAGCCCTCCGTCGGTGCTTTGTAAGCTTCGGGCGTGATTTCGCCGCAAATGATGTCAGGATGTAGCGCCTCAACTTCGCTGCGAAGGTCAGCGAGGGAGTAGTGATTTGCGGGATCGAAATGCCTGTTGTGCAGAGTTCCTAGTAGAAAAATCTCCGGGGTATTCGAGGACGTCTGCGGCGTCTGAGCGGATGCGCAAACCGCAATCGAGAACACGATGAGAGCTGCACTAAGTGTCTTCATAGGAATGTTTGTACGTACACGCAATCTTACGTCGCCTATGAACGATTGGAACTGATCTGAATCAAAACTCTGGCGGGGGACGTGGCGCGGTTCGCATAAGGGCAGGAGCGCCGCCATGGGAACGGACCTAGGCAAATAAGCAACTGGCGGAGGGTGAGGGATTCGAACCCCCGTTACGGTTTCCCGTAAAGCGGTTTTCAAGACCGCCTGTTTCAACCGCTCACACAACCCTCCGCATGAAGGAACTGCGAGCTGTTCTCTATTGTACGATGCGGGTTAGAAAGCTTCCAAACGGGCTGGTTAGACCACTACGTCAGGGATTTCCATTTGCTGCTTGCGGAAAGCTCGGACGAAGGCGGCAACGACCTCGGGATCGAATTCGCGTCCTGCGCCGCGCTCCAGTATCTCGCGGGCTTCGTAGATGCTGCTTCCCTTGCGATACGGCCGGTCGCTCGTAATTGCATCGTAGGCATCGGCTACGGCGAGAATGCGAGCTTCCAGCGGAATCTCTTCCCCTGCGCGGTCCGTGTAGCCCGAGCCATCAAAGCGGTCGTGGTGGGCCAAGATGATTGGCAGTACACGGCGAAGCGAGCCGCCTACCGGCTCCAGCATGGTGACACCGCGGGTG
This sequence comes from Koromonas humicola, assembly GCF_059726255.1. Lineage (NCBI taxonomy): Bacteria > Pseudomonadati > Acidobacteriota > Terriglobia > Terriglobales > Koromonadaceae > Koromonas > Koromonas humicola. Next base: position 98,320 of record NZ_AP040873.1, on the reverse strand, counting down.
ACGTGCTCGCGCATTTCGCTGTATTCGGTCTTTGTGAGCCGCGCTGCTTTGTACAGGATGTCGCGGCTGACGTCGAGTTTGCCGATGTCATGCAGCAGGGCGGCAGCGCGAACGTCCTCAATGCGCTCATCGTCAAACCCCATCTCTGACGCCATCTTGGCCGCGTAGATCGAGACGCGATATGAGTGGTTCTGAGTGTACGTGTCCTTCGAAATGAAGTGCTGAAGGATCATCAGCACGCCATGATAGGTTTCGCGCAACTCGTGCATGCGCTTCGTGCTGCGGTCATACAGCGTGCCCATGGCAAAGCCGGTGAGAATCAGCGATCCGCCCCAGATACAGATGTCGTACCACTTCTGCGACACAAGAGCTTCACTGCTGTGATCGAACAAGTTGGGGTTGAGGATGGTGATGATCACAATCATCAACACACTGGCCACAGCCGTAAGTACGGCATGGCGACGCCCGTAGTTGTAAGCCGAGAACAACGTTGGGAATGTATAGAAACTGAGCAACATGCCGCGGCCAGCGATCAGGAAGTTGCACAGCGCTGCGATGACAAATAGCGAAAACACAAGCCACAGCTCGCGATTCACTTCCGAACATTGTTGCAATAGGCTCTTCTTCAACTCAGTCTCCAACGCGCTCATCGGGCGGGCGCACGCCCCGACCGCGACAGATTGAGGGCAAACTCATGGATGGCGTTATCGTACGAACATTCATCGCTCTTCGCAATAGCACGAACGACACACGATGGTCGTAGCCCAGACACGAAAAGGGCAGCCGATTGGCTGCCCTTCTCCTTGGAACCTTGCGGACGCGTACTAGATCGCCGTAACGTTCTCTGCCTGCCAGCCCTTGGGTCCCTTGACGACGTTGAACTGCACGGCTTGGCCTTCCTTCAGGCTACGGAAGCCATTCGTTTGAATAGCCGAGAAGTGGACGAAAACATCTTCGCCATTCTGGCGGCTGATGAAACCAAAGCCCTTCGCGTCATTGAACCACTTAACGATTCCTTGTTCCATGGTGTTACGTGTTCCTTCGTGAATTGAAATCAGGCTGTGAATCGGAGAGATCGTCTGCAGATTGCGTGTTCCGGAGCAACTTTCGGTGTCGCTTTCGGGGTACTTATCGCTCGCGTCCTTCCAAATCAAAAGCGCGAGTATTTTACCACCAAAATCAGCGATATTGTAAAGCGGGGTGTCTGAAAAGGAACCATTTTCGGGGCGTTTGTGACCTCGATCATCGACAGCATCCCCGCAGCGGCATCAAATCGCTACATGAGGCTAATGAAGATAGCGGGGCAGTCCTCGGGGAAAGGCTCCGCGGAACCCAACGCACTCCAGATGCTGCTTAGTTGTCACGAGCGCATCCGGCACTACATGCAGTTGAGCCAGAAACTAGCACGGGCTGAGTCCGCACCGTCGCGCGAGATCGCCGATACGGCTGGCGCCATCTATCGCTACTTCACGGAGGCGCTTCCGCTGCACGAAGCTGACGAGAATAAAACTCTATTTCCGCGCTTTCAGAGCATTTTGGCCCAAGGCGACCTGGTTAGAGAGGCCGCTGAGACCATGGTGGAACAGCACAAAGCCATTGATGAACTCGCTGACGATCTGCTGGAGATCTGCTCTGGACTGATGCAGCATCCCGAGGGTTTACCAGCGGTGGCGCATCGGCTTGAGCACGTTGGCTCGGCACTGGACAAGATTTTTGGCGCCCATCTGCACTTGGAGGAAACCGTCATCTTCCCGGCCGCGCTACAGATGCTGTCACCCGAACAGTTGGGGCAAATGGCTTCCGAGATGAAAGCTCGCCGCCAGTCTCCTACCGATTCGTCCCACTCGTGACTTAGTGACTCACGCGTAAGTTACTCGTATCGCAGGGCTTCTACTGGATCAAGCTTCGCCGCTTTTGCCGCCGGGTAGATTCCGAAGAACAGGCCAACGCTCATGGCTGCCGCTACTGAAGCCGGAATCACCCAGCCCGGGACGGCCATCGGCCAGCTTGGCAGTATCACATTCAGCAATCCAATTAAGCCAAGGCAGAAGAGCACGGCAGCCACTCCGGCCGAGCCGGTCAGCACCATCGCTTCTACAAGGAATTGTCGAATCACGTCCTTGCTGCGTGCCCCAATTGCCTTGCGAACGCCTATCTCGTGTGTGCGTTCTGTAACCGACATCAGCATGATGTTCATGACGCCCACGCCGCCCACCAGCATCCCAACCGAAGCTACAGCGATGGTCAGCAGTGCAATCGATCCCATAATGCTGCGGAACTGATCGGAAATTGCCTCAGCCGAGGAGATTCCGAAGCTGTCAGGCTTATTGAATCCATCATTCCTACGGCGGCGCAAAATACCGGTAATCTCGTCGGTTGCTGCCGATTTCTTTCCAGCGAAGGCCCGTGCCGTAAGGAAGTTTTCCTTGTCCTGTGGCCGATGCTTCAAGTAGGTGAGATATGGAATAAATACTTGCTTATCTGCGTTGCCGTCGCGCAGGAACACGCCTTTGGTTTTGCTCAGCACGCCGATAATCTGGAAAGTCATGCCGGTGACCTGCAACTCCTTCCCGATCGCGTCTTTAGCGGGGAACAGAGCTTCGGCCAAGTCATATCCGATGACGGCTACGTCCATTCGACGGGTGTTTTCCGTGTCGTTGATGAAGCGCCCCTGGTCCAGTTTCGCGTTTTGCACGACCTCATAGGACGGGGTCACACCCTCGAAGTTCACGGACGTAACCTCTTTGCCGTTGTAGCGCGCCGTCGGAATGAAATTCGGAGTGCCGGGAGTGAAACTCGTGGAGTCGATCTCGACGCAGACCTCTTTCACTGACGGAGCCTGTTCCCGAATTGCCTGCGCATCGTCATAGGTCAACGGCTTGCGCAGACGCAGTTCCTGCGGCAGGCGTCCCATGTGAATTCCGGGCTCGAACTTGAACACGAACAACGTGTCCGTGCCATATTGTTCCAACTGCGCCCGCAGATCGGAATCCACGCCATACATGATGGAGAACACCATCACCAGCACAACAACCGCGATGAACACCCCGAGCACGGTCAGCGCCGAGCGAACTTTGTTGGCCAGCAGGGTTTCAAAAGCCATTCGTGCGCTCTCGCCAAAGGAGAAATATCTGCCTTTTGAATTCATTCTTCTTCTCCTTTAGGAATCGGCTCGCAGAGCTTCGATTGGGTTGAGCCTTGCAGCCTTACGCGCCGGATACACGCCAAAGAACAGTCCCACCGCGGTCGAAACGCCTATGGCGACAATCACCGCCGTGAGCGGTACGGACATTGGCAGCGGAGTCGTCTTGTCGAGGACGACTGACAGTAGCCAAGCCACTAGGATTCCGATGACCCCACCCATGGCGCTCATGACCGAGGCCTCGACAAGGAACTGGCTCAGGATGTCGGAAGTGCGCGCGCCGAGCGACTTGCGGATGCCGATCTCACGCGTACGCTCGGTGACGCTGGCCAGCATGACATTCATAATGACCACGCCGCCGATCACCAGGAAGATCGAGACGAATCCGACCATCGCTCCTGCGAGCGTGCCGGTCAGATTCTTCCATAAGTCCATCAAATTGTCGGCCCCAAACAAGCCGAAATTGTCTTCTTCATTCGGTGCGACATGGCGGCGCGCACGCATCAGGGCGCGAGCCTCGTCCTTCGTTTGCTCCAGATACTCCGGCGCACGTGCTTGAACGTTGATATTGAATCGGTCCGTGCGCGTGCCGTTGAGTTTGAACCAGGTCTGGACGGGGATATAAACAAAATTATCCTGCGGTTGGCCCATCACATTGCCAATAGGCTTAGCGACACCTACGATTTCGAAATCGTAGCCACGGACTGTGATCATCTTGCCGACTGGGTCCACGCTGGGAAACAGCTTCTTGACGACGTCTGCACCCACCATGGCCGTAAAGCTGCGGTGCTCGTTATCGTTGTCGCTGATGTACCTACCGCGCGCAACCTCTTCCGTACCCATCTGGCCGATGTTTGCCGTAACCCCGCGAACGCTTACGTCCTCTACTGTCTGCCCTTCGTGACGAACGGTATCGCTAAACCTGCACTCCAGTCCGACTGCCTTCGGTAGTTTGAGGCCATCGCGAAGTGCGACGTAGTCGTCCCAGGTGAGCTGCTTGTTGCGGCGGGCCGCCTTCACAAATTCTTCCTGGCTGTTGATGATTCCGTAGCGGGTGATGAGGAAGACGCCGTTGCCCATGTTAGCCACGCGGTCGGCTATATAAGAGTTGGTGCCGTTGATTAGCGCCACAACGAGAATAAGCGTGGACACCGAGAGAATGACGCCCAGAAGCATCAGAAACGAGCGCAACTTGTGTGCCCGCATCGTCTCAAGCGCGATGAGGGTGGGTTCCTTCAATCTGATGCCGTGCATACTCCTCCGCAAAACCAGGGCACATGGCCACGCATTATGAATACGAAACAGAAGGCAAGAATGTTCCCGCCTGAATTTTCAGCTTCGAAAGTTTCACCTTATCTTACAAACGCTGACGGCTGAATTGCGATAAGGACAGTCCAGAGAGTTGTTCCCATCCTGCAATTTCCGAATTTCCGCGTTTGGCAACAGAGTCCAATCAACCCCGAACCGCTGATGCAAACGCTGGAAGTCAGCCTCGGTGAACTGGTTCCAATTATCCAGCGCATGTACCTCGCGTGACCAGCGGCTTGCCAATTCTGGAAACAACAACGCCACCCCCGGGTCCTTGTCCCAATCGGCCATTTGCCCCCGTTCGGCCAGCGCCCGGAAGCCGTGATAATCCTCGCCCCGAAGCTTCATGTAATGAGGATCAAGCACAAAATACGCGTCCACCGGAGTATTCGCCTTTATCCAGTCGAACGCCTCCACCCAGGCATTACCGGTACTGTGACCGGGCCACTCAATATGGCGAGACGACGGAAACGATTCGAACTGCGCATAGCTCATTCCCATGCAAATCGGCACAATCAGCAGAGCCCAGCGCCAAAGCTTCAGACGCAATACGAATTCCGCCAGCAACGCTCCACCCAGCATGATCATGACCAGGTATGTAAGGTGGAGGATCCGCAACGGCTGAAACGGTGTGAGCCTCTCTAACTGCGGAGGAATCGTGATCACGCATCCGGCCACAACTCCCAATGCTCCGAAGATAGCCGTTCGCATTGCTACAGCCGACGCCGCAGTGAACCCTCTTTTGCGTGCGAACCGCGCCATTGCCCATAGAACTAATATCGGAGCAATCGCACCGATCCACTCATACCATTCCCATCGCAATAAATAATGTTGCGTTCGCGTGCGAGCGGCTTCCCTCCACTCCGGGCTTCCCTTCTCCAGCATTGAACCCAGCAGCACCGGCGTAAAACTTGCAATCATCACCGACCGGTTCGCCACCGCGCGCCACGGCACCACCAGCAGCGCAAGGAAAATCAATCCATAGAACGCCATCTGGATGTGCACGAGCACAGCGCCGATCATCATAAGCGCGGCTAACGCGTAGCTGCCCTCGGCAACTTTTGCGCCCCACGCTCGTGGAGCGACGCAGGCGCAGGCGAACAAAATTAGCGCCGTCGCCAGCGTTCGCGGGTGCAGATGCTGATCCACGATGAAAATGGAGGTTCCCGCAACGGGCAGTGTCAGGAGCGACGCAACCAGCAGAAGCCCGCCCAATCGCGCACGAAATTGCGTGAACATTCGGGATAAAAAGGCCCACACCCCGGCGAAAAGCGCGAGCAGGGTGCCGAGATAGTAACCGAAGTCCACCCAATCCACCGGAGCGTGCAGCACTCGCGCGGTGAGACCTACCAGATCGTCAAACAGCGTTGGCCCCGTCTGTGGGCGGAAGAAGTCAGCGTCGTGCGGATAGAGCGCGGGATTTACGTGTGCTTTGACGGCCGCCAGGTAAATGGCTTCATCTTCAATCCCATAGTGATAGCCGTGAATGGCAACACTCGCTCCAACAACCATCAGGAGCAGCACGAGCAGACGGAATCGCGAGATGGACATCCCTGCCGAGGAAGGTTCCATGACGAGCAAACCCTAACGCTACTGAGAACTGGAAGGCATGTCAATCCAATGGGACATGTCCCCCCATGTTGAAATTGGGGGCTTTGGATGGTTTCGGGCAAACCAGAGCTGTGTTACCGTAAGGCCAAATACAAGGTCTCTCCCTGCGTACGCAATTTGGCAGTCGCGGTCAGCAGCCGGATGCAGGCGCTTTGGAGTGCAATCATGTTCGGGTTCGGTTTCAATAAAGACAAGTCGCGGGCCAATGCAGAGCGTTACCTGCAGCAGAACAAACTGCAGCACGCCATCACCGAATACGAAAAGATACTGCAGGTCGAGCCAAAAGATCTCGCCATCCTCAATCAGGTCGGGGACATTTACTCGCGCCTTGGGCAGAACGAAAAGGCTATCGAGCGCTTCCGCGTGGTGGGTGATTCCTACGCCCACGATGGCTTCACCCTAAAAGCCATCGCGATGTACAAGAAGATCACCAAGCTCGATCCGAATGGATTGCAGGCGCTCGAAAAACTGGCTGAACTCTACCGCAAGCAAGGCTTGGTCGCCGATGCGCGCTCCACATTATTAGCCGCCGCCGACGCGTACACCCGCAAAGGTCAATCCAAGGAAACGCTACGCCTGCTGAAGCAGTTGGTCCTGTTTGATCCGGAGAACATTCAGGTTATATCCCGAACCGCCGACCTGATGACTCAAAGCGGCCAGAAGAATGAAGCCAAAGAGATGCTGTCGCAGACGGCCAATACGCTCGTCATGCGCCGTGCGCTCGATCCTGCGCAGAAGATTCTCGACCGCCTGATCGCACTCGACCGCTCCAACTTGCGGGCACAGGAACTGCGGGCCCAGGTGATGCTCGAACTCGGAGACGCTGAAAAAGCAGTCGAACTCTACGAGGCGATTCCCGATCTTGATTCGCGGGCCGATGGACTTCGCAATCTGCTAGCAGCCTACCTCAAGCTGAACAAGCTGGAAGAAGCCTACGTCCTGTGCCGTAAGTTGATGACCGTCCACCACGATGCGGACGGAGTCTTGAAAGTCGCGAGCCAACTCTACAAGGAGAACGAGACACTAAAAGCCCTCGCTCTATACAGCGATTTCTCGTCAGAAGTATTGGCCCACGATAAAGAAGAGGTCGTCGCTCATCTGCACGGGTCAGTATCTCGCGTCCGCAACAATCCCGAGGCCCTGCAAACTATTTATCAGTTGTTCCAGCGTGCTGGAGAGAGCTCAATGCTGGCCGAGGTGCTCGAACTCCTCGCCCACGCCTGCGTGCAGTCCGAGCAGCTTGAGCGCGCTCGCGACGCATACAAAGAGCTGATCGAGCTTGAGCCCGAGAACTCTTCTCACCTCCAGGGATACCGGCAAGTCTGCGCCCGACTCAATCCGGGCGAAGCTCCCGCGCCTGTGCCTGCCCCCGCACCCAAGCCGGAGATACAGCCTCGAACTTTGGAGGAGTTCCTCACCACCGAGGAACCGAAGCTTCCTGAACAACATTACGAGCCATATATAGAAGAGGAGATCGCCGCCGCCCTGACCGAGGCCGAACTGTGCGAATCCTTCTCCTCCAAGGCTCGCGGCATCAAGTTCCTCGAGTCCGTTCTGCAAAAAGCGCCAGACGATCTGAAGGTGAATCGCAGCCTTGCCAACCTCTACAACGTGGAGGGACAAACAACAAACGCTGCCGCATGTTATTCCACCATGCAACGCGTGCTCGAGGGACTCGGCAAGCTCGAAGCTGCCGCGTACTACGCCAATCTGGCTGGGGGCGCGCATACAACGACTTGGGAAGCTGGCAGCGGTGAATTTAAGGCCAGCGACTTCGATCTTGGATCGGGCGATGCTCTCTCCGGCAGCACCGAAGAAATCGATCTCTCAGGCGAGTGGGAATCAGTCTGGCAGGAAGAGACCAACCAGAGCTTCGACCCCGCCACTCCCAGCGCAGCGGTGGAATTTCCATCTGCCGCGCCTGTTCAGCCCGCGTCCGCCAGTTCTGAGAACATTGCGGAACTCCTGCAGGAAGCCCGGTTCTGCCTTGCGCAAAAAATATGGTCGGAGGCGGAATCGGCCCTCCAGCGATTGACACTGGCCTGCCCCGATCATCCCGAACTGCCAGCCTTGCGGGCAGACTTGCAGCGCAGCGCACCAACGCCCCACTCCCAACCCGCGGCTACGCGTGATCAGGGCTTTGCTCCAGTTGAAGTCATCGAATTGGGCGAGAGCGGAGCAGCGCCGTTCGATCTCGGGCCATCAGAAGTTTCGAATCAACTCACCGCTCCTGCAGCGGCACCGACCTTGAGTTCGCTTGCTGCAGAGCTTGATTTCGAATTGGGCGACAGCTTTGCTCCTGCCCCGCAGCCCCGACACGAAACTCCGGCGGTAGCCCCTCGCCCGGTGCAACCTGCAGCGAGTGCGCCCATCCCCCCTGCGCCGGTGCCGGTGCATACCACTCCGCAACCTGAATTCGTGCCGCAATTGGCGGTGGAGCCCGAACCTGAGCCTGAACCCGCTCCCCAGTCAAACGTCTTTGGCAGTTTGCTGCACGATTTCGAGCAGGATCTTGCCGCTCCCCACGAAGAGGACGAAGATCCCGAAACCCACTTCAATCTCGGGATTGCTTTCCGCGAAATGGGCCTCCTCGATGAAGCCATTGGTGAGCTTCAAAAGGTGTGCCGCACCTCCGGAAGACTGAGTCCGAGCCGGATGCAGCAAGCCTACATCTGGTTGGCGACCTGCTTTGTCGAGAAAGCAGTGCCTGAGGCATCTTTCAAGTGGTTTCTCAAAGCTCTGGAAGTCGCACCGGATGAGGAATCACGCACGGCTGTGAATTACGAATTGGCCAGTGCCTATGAAGCTGCCGGTCGAAAGCATGAAGCGCTTGACCGATTTATGGAAGTCTATGGCACCAATATCGACTACCGTGACGTCGCAACGCGCATTCGCGAATTGCGTGCCGCCATCTAGGAATATTGGTTAAACGTATTTTCATCTGAAACTATCAAGCCGCGATTCTGTCTTTTGCGTTCTTCAGCGTAGAATCAAACACGTGTGCTTTCGAGACACTGCCTTAGGCGATGTCTTGACCACGGTATGCCAATCACGGGAAAACGGGAACGCATCGAAAAGACGATGGAAGCAGGACCGCTGAAGCAGACGTCACAACCGCCGGCGCCGGAGCCACAGTCCGGTCAGCGTGTGCCGAACTCCACGCATCCGCCCGTATGGGCGCAGCGCCTCTTGCTAGTGATCGAGGTCGCCATCGCGGTCTGGGCGGGAATTCTCGTCATGGTTCTCCCGTGGACGCGTCTGTGGACCGAGAATCCGTTGCTGGCAGCTTGGCCTTCCGTGAAGGCGATTCTCAATCTCGGATTCGTGCGCGGAATGATCTCAGGAATCGGCCTCGTCGATGTATGGATGGGGATTTCCGATGCCACACACTTTCGCGATATTCGGTAGGGATTCGCTACGCTGGTTTCTGCCAAAGTTACAGTCGCCAAACTCGCCCACCGATATCTTCATCCAACGTTTGCCGGAAGCAGACGGCTGCTGAAGTTGTTTGAAACACTTTGAACGCATAGTTTCATATGGCTGATCAGACGAAAAATACCAATCATCGCGCACCCCTTGCCTACGAAAACGAAACCTTCCTTCAGGGACCTGATGGACGCCCCCTGCGCATTCTGGCTGAGTACACAGAACCTCTGGCCCGATTCCGCCGCGAGAAGATCCAGGACACAGTTGTGTTCTTTGGCTCAGCGCGATTCCGAAGCCTGAGCAGCGCCGAGGAAGCAGTGCAACTCCTCGCGCGCCCCGGCTCAGCGGAACCTGCCCCTGAGCACGAGCAGGAGAGACATCGTGCGCAGCGCGCCGTTGACATGGCCCACTACTACGAAGACGCCCGCCGACTGGCCTTCATGCTCACCGAGTGGACGCTGACTCTTGCGGGCAAGCGGCATCGGTTTGTCGTCACCACCGGTGGAGGCCCGGGCATCATGGAAGCGGCCAACCGCGGAGCACATGAAGCTGGGGGCAAGACGATCGGACTGAATATCGCCCTGCCTTTTGAGCAAGTGCCCAATCCTTACATCACTCCAGAACTCAATTTCGAGTTCCACTACTTCTTCATGCGTAAGCTGTGGTTCGCTTACCTGGCGAAGGGACTCGTGGTGTTCCCCGGCGGCTTTGGCACGCTTGATGAGTTGTTCGAAATCCTCACGCTGGCACAAACCGAGAAATTGGCGAAGAAGATGACTGTTCTTCTCTACGGCGAAGAGTACTGGCGCCGAGTGCTGAATCTGGAGGCGCTTGCCGACGCCGGAACGATTGCACCCGACGATGTGAACCTGTTCACCTTCGTGAATTCTCCGGAAGAGGCATTCGACAAGCTGAAGGAGAGCCTGGTTCGCGATCACCTTCAGTTCCCGCCTCAAGCAAACCGGCATCAGCCAGAGATTGCCAGCACGCGAAGCTAGTTTTTAGACGCAAGGAACCGCCGCGCCCTCGAAGCACGGCGGTTCTTTCATTCGAGTAGGGAATCTAAGCCACCCAGGTACTTTTCACCGCCACTGCACCTACGCACCACATCAGCGCATCTTCCAGTTTCTCGCGTGACAGGCCACTCTCTTCCAGGAAGCTGGCAAACTCAGGATTCTCGCGCAGCCTTCCAGCCAACAATCCCAGCACCGCTGCATACTCATCGGGAACACTCATCTTCACCGCTTTGAGCAGATCGTCAAAGACTGCGATGGTGTCAAACAGCGCACCGTCGCCATCTTCGTTCTGCGAGTTCGCGAAGTAGAGGGCCTCGCTGATGTCACACAGCATCTCCATCTCTGTCGGCACCGGACGCACGTCTTTGAAGCCGTTGTCGCTGGCTTTCAGTGCTGTTGCTGCGCAATCGGTGCTGTGGAAGAACAGGATGCGGTCACCAAACGTAATGGGGGTTTCGTCTCCGTTCTCTACTCCGATAACTGTATAGAATTGCGGCCCTTCGGCAGCCGGATCGAGACGAAATCCGATCAGGTATAGTTCGCGGCTCACCGGACGTGGCGGAAATGGAACAAATTCACTGTTCATACATGCATTCTATTGCGAAACTTTCGTCCCGGGCTTGAGTTAACTGTATGGAGAGACTTCTCTCGAACGATGAGGACAGCCATGCGCAAACTCGTTCTCACATTGCTTACCGCTGGTGCTCTAAGTCTTCTAATATCCTGCGGTGGATCTTCGAGTAGTAACTTTACTCCTGTTCCCACACCTCCCTCTTCTGGAAACAATGCCGGATACAGCACGTCGAGCCTAAATGGAACCTATGTATTTGCCGCGAACGGCTCGAACCCAAACAATTTCTATGCCGTAGCCGGAACTTTCACTGCCGACGGTAAAGGCACCATCACCGGGGGCACCCGTGACACCACCAACGATGGCGGTGCACAAGCCCTGAACGAGACAGTCAAAGGTTCTTATACTGTCAATCAGGATGGACGAGGACAACTGACGCTCCGTGGCGGCACAGGTCAGGCCATTTATCGCTTTGTGATGCAAGCCAGCGGCGAAGCCTCACTGCTTGAAATCTCGAACAGCAATGACGCCACTGGCAGGATCCTGCCCCAACCCAATCCCACCTCCACCGCAGTACAAGGGCAGGTCACGTACATCGTGCGCCTTGATGGGGAGGATCAAGCACTGAACATTTACGGCGCGGTGGGAGCGCTCACAATTAATTCCGCGGGCAATACCATTTCCGGCACAATCGACGAAAACGACACTGGTACATTCCGCCCGCAGTTGGCCGTGACCGGCAGCTTCAATTTCGGAACTTCGCGCGGCACAGCGAGCTACACCTCGAACGGTGTAACCCACAACTTCGTCGTATATCCACTTGCTCAGGACCGAATTGAACTGATCAGCACCGATCGCAATTTCTTCCTGCACGGCTACGGCTACGCGCAGAAATCAATTGCCCCCGACGTAGCGACATTCAAGGGAGATCACGTCTTCGAGATTTCCGGATATGACAGCTACGGCCCCATTGTCGAGACCGGGCGGCTGACTCTTGACGGCACTGGAGCGATCTTGAATGCAGTTGAAGATTTCAACGACGCAGGATCGTACTCGGACGCAGTCAGCTTCGGCGGTAATTACTCCGTTGCAGCCACTGGCCGCTGGACTGCCACCCTGAAGTATTCGAATTCAACAATGGACATCGTGGGATGGCAGGTTTCGCCCCGATTGTCGCTGATGATGGTCACTGGCTCCTCAGTAGCCAACTACGCCATCGTCGAGACCGGCGAAATGCGAGCACAAACGACCGGCCTTACCTTGGCGAACATCTCCGGGAATTATGCAGAGAATCTCTCCGGAACTCTCACCACCGGAGGCACAACTGAATCGGCAGGAAACTTCGACGCTGACGGTGCCGGAGGTCTCATCGGAACCATCGATTCGCAGACGCCCACAAGCATCGACACCGATGTAGCGCAGTCGGGCAATTACTCCATCACCAGCAACGGACGCGGCACCGGAACCATCGGCAACGTTCCCGTGCACTTCTATGCAACGGACGCGAACACTCTCTACCTGATCTCGACCGATCCCAATCGCGTGTATCAGGGAATGATGAATAAGCAATAAAAGTTCACTGAAATCAAATCCCCGGCCTCAGCGCTGGGGATTTTCTTTTTGCGTTTGCGACTGAGCGCGCCAGATCGCGAAAAACCTTTGCTCCCATTTATTCCGCGCAATGAATGCGCATCTGACCGATAGAACGATAAACAGCAGCTCAATAGGTGTGCAGAACTTCGTCGGCTCGCATGATTGAGCCCACACCTACAGTCGCGAACAAAGGAGTCCTGGATGTCCGCAAACAACTATCCCCTGGGCGAAGATGTGGGACGTAATTCTGAACGAATTACAGCATTCTTCTCCAATCAAAACGATGCATACCGCGCACTCACCGAACTCAAGCAACAAGGCTTTAGCAATGACCAGATCGGAGTAGCCGCGCTCAATAGCGAAGCCAGCTCCACTGGCACCTCCGGCAACGCGGCGATCGATTCTCCCGACAATGCATCCAGGAGAATGCGTCCGGACGAGGGCACAGGCAACTTGGGCCGCATCGACACGAATGTCAGCGATCCGAACAACGCGTCTTCTCTCCGCATGCGTCCTGATGAGGGAATCACAACCGAAAGCCGTCTCGACACTAACGTCAGTGAACCGAATGCAGCGTCTCTCCGCATGCGTCCTGACGAGACTGAAGGAGTGCACCACGAAGGAAGTCATCGCTCTTTTTGGCAGGACATAAAAGGGTTCTTCTCCGGTGAGAGCCAAGACGAGGATACCGATTTCCGAACCTCCACTCAGGGCATGAACTGGTCCGATGATCGCTACGACTACTACTCCCGCGGCCTGAACTCGGGAGGAGCCATCGTCACCGTTGTGGGTGGAGACCTCACAACCGCGCGTACCATACTTGAGCGATGCGGCGGCGATCTGCGCGAGAGCGGATTCGAGTCGTTCGACACCACCCAAACTGCAACTCGTCGCACTGCAACCGACGAAATCGGAACACGATTCGGCACCAACACCAGCGACTACACTGACGTCGAAAATCAGCGCATCCAGCTTCGCGGCGAACTACTGCGAGCTCACCGCGAACGCGTCCAGCGCGGCGATGTGCGTCTGCGCAAGGAAGTCGTAACGGAAAACCAGACCATCGAAGTTCCCGTCACGCGTGAAGAACTGGTAATTGAACGAGTACAGCCCACCGGCACCACTGCTTCTGGACAGATAGGCGACAACGAGGAAATCCGCGTGCCTCTCTCTGAGGAGCGGGTCGTTCCCGAAAAGCAGCAAGTGGTAAACGAAGAAGTTCGTGTAGGAAAACGAGAAGTAACCAGTACCGAAAAGGTGTCGGGCGATGTACGACACGAAGAACTACGTGTTGAGGGCGACAAGGATCTGGTCGAAAACCCGGATGTGACCCCGCCTCGCAGAAAGAAGCCAGCGGCATAACCCGCTAAATCGCATATGTTCTTCTGTCGTTGGCCCCAAAACCCCGATCCGCAGGCCGGATCGGGGTTTTCTCTGATTGCCAAGATTTGCCCTTTTCTGCAAGCTTGCGTCAAGATTGAAAGCACTTAGTGAAAAAGGTAACGTTCTCTGCTCGTGACCGCTTTCGCTTTCTCACGCTCAGAGGTACTATCAAATTTCATCTGTACTGAATTTCCTGGCAGCAACGGGGATGGGCATGAAAATTGGTGATTGGCTGAAATCAGAAGTCGAATACGGCCGCGATCTCGCGGGCTCAGGATGGAGCGGTGCGCGCGCCGCTTATGAACTGGTGCTGGAAGGCCAGCGCGTCGGCGAGGTTCTCGGACGTTCCGTGCGTGCCTCCTGGGCGCCTACCCTCGCAGGTGCGGGCATTGGCGCTCTCTGCGGCGTTCTGGTGCAGCGGCGTAAACCAAAGCCAGCCGCAGTTGCTGCTCTCAGCATTGTCGGTGCCGTCGTAGGCTTTACTGCCGGCGTGGCGTGGGACACTCGTCAGCTCTCCTCAGGAATCGCCCGTGGAGCCATGCGCAACATGGGTACCACCCGTGATTCGCACTGGCTTGGCAAGCACCCCATCAACTTCGGTTGATCTGTATCCGCATTTCTCAGGCAAAAAGAAAACCGGAGAGCTTAGCTCTCCGGTTTTGCTTGCAGCAAATTCTTACATCACCTCGACATCTCCAACCTTCTTGCCCGCCTTAGGCGGCTTTGGTGGTTTGGGAGGTTTCGCCGAAGGCTCAGGGCTTTCGGGTGCAGAGCCGTCCAGCTTGCTTATCTCAATGTCGCCGGTATCCGCAGTGACATTGATCTTCACGCCACCCTTACCCACCGTTCCCGAAGCACTGGAGACATTGTTCCTCCCCATCGCCCGGTTGTTGTCAAACTCATTGTTGATGTCGCCGTGATGCGTCACTGCCTGATACTGGAAGTTCGCCTTCGGATGAAGCCTCAGGTGCACATCTCCGTGATGCGTCGTCAGGTCGAGATTCCCGAGCGCGGCGGCGGAATTGTTTTCCAGGTTTATGTCGCCTCGGTCATCGTTGATTCGGACGTCGCCCTTCAGATTGCGCAGATTGACATCCTTCGCCTTGGTCGTAAGCGCCACTGGGCCAAGCAATCCATCGCCCTGCAGATCGCCGGAATCCATCGTCAGGTCGCCATCAAGCTTTGCGAACTGCAGATCGGTCCTTGAAGTGCGAATCGTGACCCCCTTCGCCAGCTTCGAAAGCCGAGTATCGCCAAAGATGTCGGACGTGACGAACACTGTTCCAGACACCGTGTCGAGCGACAGGTCGTCAAGGCGGCCATCCACGTTGACGTTGCCGCTGATGTTCATGGCGTGCAGCGAACCATGACGGCTCACCACGTTCACATTTCCCGTAACCTGATCCAGTGTCACGTCACCGCGATCCGAGTTCACTTTGATATCGCCCGTGCGCTGCGTCACCGAAATGTCGCCGCGTCGCTGAGTGATCTCCAGGTCAGCCTTCACCGGCACGAACAGTTCGAGGTCGGATGCCACACCCTTCGGACCGGCGCCCTCCGTGTTGCCCTGAATGTCGAGCACACGTCCCTGCACCTGAATCTTTGGCATGGTCGCACCGTTCGTCGAGTTGCTTTCGTTCTGGCTACCAGCGAAGATGCGCTTGTGGTACACGACCTTGACCTGCGGCTGATCCCAGTTGTTTACCGTGATGTTGCCGCGATCCAGAGTGAGCCGTACTGCGCCGTTGGCGGGCAGATCCTGCGATAGCTCGCCGTCATAGGTGTACTCGCTGCCGAACAAATGCAGCAGATCCTGATCCACATCGACGTTGTCGCGAATATTGCCCCAGTTAATGTCATTGCGGCCATGGAACGCGGCGCTCATCCCGCCGCCAACCATGATCACCAGAATCAGAAGAAAGATCGTACCTCCGCCCAACGCTGGCACCGGACGCTCTGCGCTGCGTGCCGCAAAAAACTCTGCCAGTCGCACCAAGCCAACCAGAACCAGCAGCAGAGGCCAATACTTCACAAAATAGTGGAACAGCGGGATCGTGTACCCGAAATTCCTGAGCAGGAACAACACGCCAATCACGATCAGGATCAGCGGTCCTACAATCGATCTCCGACGAGGCGGAGGAGGAACGTACACCGGAGCAGGGCTAGCCATTGTGCGCCTCCTTCTCAGCATTGCCGCTCCCCAAGGCACCCGCAATCGGGGCTGGTGGCGGAGTCACGATCGGGCCTTGGGCTGCACCCGGATTCGGGGCCGCGTCATACTGCGCCCCGTAGTGCGCCATGTACGGAGGCGCATACTGCCCGGGGTTCACGTGCCCGCTCGCGGGCAACACATACCGGACCACTTTGATTGCACCAACAACGATCAGCAGAATCGGCCACGTACGGTGAAACGGATAGTCGGCCATATTGGCCAGCAAGAACAGAATGCCAATGGTGATCAGCACGGCTGGCCCGGTCAGGCCGTGCGTACTGCAACGGCCACATCTGCATGCAGGATTCGGTCGATAGTAGCTCATAGCCGCCTCCTCACCGTGCCTCACGCTGGCGTCTGACGAAGAGCCAAACACCAATCGTGATCAGGATTACCGGCCAGAAGTGCATAACCCAGTTGAAGCTGAACCAGCCGAGATTCGCCATCAGCAAGATCACGCCCAGCCCGATCAGAATGATTGCTCCCACCGGATTGCGGTCGCGCTCCTTTGGCGGAGGCGGATAGCTTGGAGCCGTGTAGTACGTCCCCTCCTGCCCGGCGTAGTACGTACCCTGCGGACCAGCACCTGGCGCCTCACCCGTTGCGGTTGCGCTCGGAGCACCTTCCGCGTTAGGTGCAACATTTGCCTGCGTACCCGGCGTGCTCCCAGGAGTCGCTCCGCCCGCATTCTGCCAATGGTGCCCGAATTCCCGCGCAACGTTCTCCATGCGCGTTCCCATCTGCTCGCCCGCGTGCTCCATACGATCGCGGAACGTGCCCTCACGCGACTCGAACATTGCGTTCAGGCCCAGTGGGTCAGGCAGAGGCTGCCCGTATCTGCGCGCCTTGGCCGTTGACCAGGCGTCGAAGACCATGTAGAAGAACCATGCCGCAATCAACAGGCCGGCAAAACCGCCCATGCCGTGATCCGACATCCAGATCAGGGTAGCCAATACAATGACGTGTACGAATCCCTTTAAGAACTGGCCGTTATAAAACGCACCCACGCCAGGGATGAAACCCAGCACAAAAGCCAATCCTGGGCTCGCATCCTCAGGAGCGCGCGGCGGAGGCGGTACTGCTCCGGCCGAAGGTCCATACGTGCCCGCGCCCGTTCCGAAATTTCCCACACCGGGATTAATCCGGGCCGCCAGGCAGGATTCGCAGAAGATCGTTCCCTGCACATCGCGTTTGCATACCTCGCAGAGCGCCTTGCCACAGGTGCGACAGTAAGCTACCGCTGCCGCGTCGGGGTGTTGTGCGCAGTTCATATCTCTCTCCTCTGCTTCGCAAGTATGCCGGGATGAGCCATCCATTGCGGCTCACCTCCATTCAACGATGCCTGCATGACAACGTTCTGACCGAGACTGAATTCACGGTGCTGACGCCGATCTGGCTCGCTGTTCTGGTTCTGCTCCTGGGTCTGATTGTTCTTGTCATTGTGACGGTTCCTCTGTTCGCGCTCGCTCTCATCCGTAGCGTTCCGCAGGTCCCGCACTCGCGACTCAATCTCGTACACCAGGCGCATATTCTCGTAATATTTCATCAGCTTGTTTTGACTGCTATAAAACGTATGACTCAGGTTGTGAGGCGTCAGATCCTTGATCCGGATCTGGGCCATGTTCAATACCAGGGTGATGGAGAAGAACGCCATACCCATCGACATTCCGAAACGCGGCGTCATCACGGGCGCAAACACAATGCGCGTCTGCGTGATTAAGCGCTGCCACACCGAACGCTTTGGCTCGGCCTTGGCCGCCTTCTCGGCTGCGCCACTGGTGGCAACCAGAATGTTGTGTACCAGGTTTCGTGGAGGCTCGACCTCCTCGACCTCGCTGAGCCACGCCAATCCACTCACGACTTCGGCGTACATCGTGCCGCACGCGACGCATTCCGACTTATGCCGCTCGAAGCGTTCACGCCGCTCACCCGTCAGCGTGCCGTCGATTGCCTCCGCCAGCAGAGCGTCGAACTCTGTGCACTGCATCTCGGGTTTTGTTTCGCCCAACATCTCAATTCACCCCTCGCCTTGTTAGCTCTCAAGCTACCGGATCCATCACCCATCCGGGTTACAGGGCTTGTTTATAAGTACGCTGCAACAGCCTCGCCAGTTCCGCCCTGCCACGATTGATTCTGCTTTTTACCGTTCCTTCAGGCACTTTCAGCACTTGGGCTATCTCGCGATAGTCCATATCCTGCAAATCCCTTAAGATGACCGCCTCGCGCAGGTCTGGAGAGATCTGCTGCAAAGCCCGATGCACCATTTCCCGCCGTTCACGGCTTTCCACATGAGCGTCAGCGCCCGAAGCGCCCGAGGCCAGCCTGTCAGCCAACGTCGGCCCGTCCTCATCCTCCGTTTGCAGCGAATCGATAGAGTCGGTCGCCCGGTCGTTTCGGGTTTTTCGGAAATGATCGACCAGCAGGTTACGGGCTACGGTGGTCACCCAGGTATTGAAAGAGGCCTTTTCGCCGTCGAAACTGCTCACCGTACGAAAGATTTTGATGAAAACTTCCTGGGTCAAATCCTGCGCATCGTCCGCCGAACCCGCGAATCGGTAGCAGATGTTGTACACGCGACGATGAAAGCGCTGGACGAGTTCTTCCCAGGCGACAGTGTCACCGGATGCACAGCGGCGTACAAGTTGTGCAACGACTTGTGCCTCTTCCACCCGAGCCTCCGCCTGACGGCTTTGAGCAGCCGTGAACAGAGTCAGCATGGGCGAACTAGCGGCCATGCTGACTTAATACGAAATTTCAGCGCAAAAAGTTCACTGGAGAGGTTTCTGGATTGCTGTATCAGCGGGTGCCCCAGCTTCGGCGCGCGTTTCGTGCGCGGCTAACGTGGGAGAGCAAAGCGCCTCTGGCTACGCCAATCCTTGAACCGGTCCGAGAGACTGTAAACCCCTGAATTCTATCAGGCTCCAGACATTCCCCCGAGCCCTTGGCCCAAGCTTAAGAGGCTACGTTCCATTCTGGTTAACCTCCTATCGCAACACGCAACAAAAGGCCCGGCGTACTTGCCCGGGCCTTAACAGAAGGTATTCGTTTGAGCTACTTAGACACGGCTCCCGGCGCTGGAATCGAGATGTCCAGAGTGGTTACCGTGCCAAACGATGCCAAGGGCCGATCAAACTCGCTGGCCTTCCCAACCACCAGAACGGCCATTCGGTCTTTTTTCATGTACTTCTGGGAGACGCGGGAGATGTCGGCGGCAGTCACTTTTTCGATCCCGGAACGGTATTTCTCCAGGAAATCCGAAGGATAGCCGTAGAACTCGTACGTCATTCTCTCGCTCATTACTGCCTGCTTCGACGCGAAACGGAACACGAAAGAGTTCAGCAGAGACTTCTTAGCCTTCTCCAGTTCGTCTGGCGTGACCGGATTACTCTTCAATCCGTCCATTTCCGCATACAAGGCATCAATCGCCGCCGCAGTGGATTTGCTCTTGGTCGCCACATATAGGGTCAGCATGCCGGGATGGTCGTAGTCCGCCTGCACAGCGCCACCCACCGCGTAAGCCAGCCCCTTCACCGAACGTATGTTGCTGAACAATCGCGACGAGAATCCCTCGCCGAAAAACTGGTTGAACACTTCCAGTGCGTAGTAGTCCGGATCGTCGAACCTCGTGCCGTTGTCTAGCATGCGCACGATGCTGGTCGTGACGTCATCCTTCGGAGCAAAGTACACTCCGGGCTTCGGTCCCGGGAAGGTGATTTTGGTCTTCTGTGCCGCAGGCCCTTTTGGCCAAGAATCGAAGGCCTTCCGCAGCTTGACCTCCATTTCCTTCGAATCGAAGTCGCCCACCACACCCAGAATGATGTTGTTCGGATGAACGTACTGCTTGTGCCAGTCGATCAGGTCCTGGCGGGTAATCCGTGCCACCGTGGCATACTCCGGCACGATGGCGTATGGGTTCTTCTCGCCATAAACCAGTTTCGCGGCTTCGCGCGATGAAATCTCGAACGGTGTATCGTTGCGCCGAGCGATCGAAGTGGTCACATGGTTCTTCGAGATGGGAATCTTGTCTTCGCGGAATTCAGGATTTCGCAACAGTTCGGCATAAACTCCGAACACTTCGTCGAAATTCTGTTTCAAGCAGTCCCAACTGGCGAAGTTCGAATCGCGGCGGCCAGTGATCTCAATACTTGCCGCCCGCATCGCCAAATAGTCATCCAGTTGGTCGCCCGTCTTGTCCTTCGTGCCGCCATTGCGCCATACCTGACTGTAGATCCACGTCAGACCAGACTTTTCCGCCGGCTCATCAATCGAGCCGCCGCGAATTCTCGCCGTACCACGAACAAATGGCAGTTCATGATCTTCCTGCAGGAAAATCACCATCCCGTTAGCCAGCTGAATCCGCTTCGGAACCTGCGGCTTAAAAGCATGCAGCGGAGGCGCCTGAATCTGCTTGTAATCCGTAGCCTGACCTTGCGCCACGGGAACAAACGCCAGCAACGAAACCACAATCGTCAGTGCAATTCTTGAAAGACGCTTCATTATTGCGCCTCCTTCGCGGCAGTAGCCGACTGCGCAAGCTTGGTCGACTCAATCAATCCCACCGTGCGGTTCGACTCGACAAATGTGGCGCTCGCCACGCGGCGAATGTCAGCCTTCGTGACAGCGTCGATGCGGTCCACTTGCCGGAACAGTTCCCGCCAATCGCCAAAGAGTGTTTGCGCATTGCCCAACTGCATCGCCAACCCAAAGTTATTGCCCAATTGCCTCAGCAGATCGGCCTTCGTGCGAGCCTTCACCATCTGAAGTTCGTCGTCCGTGATTTCTTCTTTTTTCAGCCGATCAATCTCCGCATGCACCGCATCGCGAACCTCTGCCGCAGTGTGTCCGGGTGTCGGCTCTGCATAGAAAGCAAACAGGTTCGGATACTTGCGCCCTGGGAATGCGTTGAAGCCCGCCGTGTCGCGCGCGATCTTCTTATCCCTTACGAGCGAACGGTACAGGCGCGAAGTCCGGCCATTCGACAGCAGGTCCTCCAGCGCGTCATACACGGCACTGTCTTTGTCCTTCGCATCGGGCTTGTGATAGCCCTCAAGGAACATTGGCTGCGACGCTTCATGCAAGATCACGACGCGCTCTGCCTTCTGCGGAGGCTCGGCCGTGCGCACTGGATCCGGCTTTGGCGCGGCTGGCAGGCGTCCAAAATACTTCTCGATCACCGGCATCAATTCGCTCGACTTCACGTCTCCAACGACCGTCAGCACCATGTTCGAAGGAACGTAGTACGTTTTATAGAACTTCTCAGCATCTGTCTCGGAGAACGACTCAAGATCCGAAGGCCATCCCACAACAGGCCGACCATACGAATGCGCGATGAATGCCACGCCGAGGAACTCTTCCATCAGGCGTCCCATCGGCTGGCTCTCACCTAACCGCCGCTCCTCGTAAACAACGTCCCGCTCTTTGTAGAACTCGCGCATCACTGGATGCAGAAAACGCTCCGACTCGAGATACGCCCACAGTTCGACCTGATTCGACGGCAGTGAATAGAAGTATCCCGTTTGCTCGTTCGAGGTGAATGCGTTCAAACCAACGCCGCCGTTCTCCTGAACGATCCTGCCGAACTGGTTTTCGACTGCATACTTCTGAGCAGCCTGAATCGCGTCTTTCCAGTCCTTTTCCAACTGCGCGACTTTCTTCTCGTCGCGGCCTACTGCCTTGCGGCGCTCTTTATCGAATGCCTGGTACGCCTGCTCCACCTTCTCAAGCGCGACCTTCTCCTCGGCATAGTTGCTAGTGCCGATCTTGTCCGTGCCCTTAAAGGCCATGTGTTCGAACATGTGCGCCAAGCCCGTTATACCCGGCACCTCGCGGTCTGATCCCACATCGACATTGGTGAAGAATGAGAACACAGGAGCTTCGGGCCTCTCGCAAACGATCACCGTCAATCCGTTGTCCAGAGTCTTGACCGTGATGCGCTTTTCAAACGACTTGAGGTCCTGCGCCTGTGTGAAGGATATGAAGAGAAACAGAAACGCGAACAGAACAGAAAACTTCCGAAGTCTTATCATGCGACTCGCTCCCGCACAGATGCAGTTGAGTGAACGACGCTATAACAACGCTCGGAACTGAGGAAAGAATGAGCAGCTCAGAATATACCCCGCTCCCTGAACTGTCGTGTATCTCTGCTACAGAATCGAAAACCGAAGGACAATCACCATCCCAAATCCGAATCACGGACAAACAATGAATGGAAGTACCCACCCTGCTCAAAACGCTGTTCTGTAGGAAAATAAGCACATGACCTCGGTACGCATCGACAAGTGGCTCTGGGCCGCGCGCTTCTTCAAAACCCGCTCGCTAGCCGCAAAGGCCTGTGAACTCGGACGCATTCTGCTCAACAGCCAGCCCGCGAAACCCGCCCGCGAAATCCGCGTTGGAGACAAACTCCAGGTCACAAACGACGGCGGCATCTTTCAGATCGAAGTGCTCGGACTGAGCGATGTGCGCGGCCCTGCTCCCGTCGCACAAGCCCTCTATCGCGAGAGCGAAGAAAGCATTGAACAGCGCAAGAAAGCCGTTGCCGAACGCCGCGCCCTTGCCGAATGGGAAATCCTCCCGCCCACTCGCCCTTCCAAGCGCGACCGTCGCCAAATCATCAAATTCCGCGGACGCAGCTAGTACATACACAAGAAACGCGGGTGCCCCATTTCTGCCGGTGCCGGGTGCCCCAGGTTCGCGCCGCGACTTTTGCGGCGTTAACCTAGGAGAGCACACTGCCTGCATCTCTCAACTCACGTTACGCAAGCGATAATCACCTCTCGTTACCGTGCTACCATCTTGCGCATGTCACGCACGTTACGATCCGCACTGACTTCGCTATTCATCGCCATCTTCGCCGCCTCACTCGTCGCGCAGCAGCCCACCGAAGCCAAGCCCGAACTCACGGTCCTGCACGCCGCGCACATGCTCGATGTGGAACACGGCACGCTCATCTCTCCCGGCGAAATTCTCATCCGAGGCAATCGCATCGCCGAAGCCGGTCCGTCAGTCACGCATCCCGCCGGAGCCAAGGTCATCGACCTCGGAAATCTCACCCTGATGCCGGGCCTCATCGACTCCCACATTCATCTCTTCCTGCATCCCGGCGCCGAAGACCTGCAGACCGTCGTCGAGTCGGTCCCCGAGCGCACTCTCATCGCCGCGTCCGCCGCGCGCGAAGACCTCATGGCCGGATTCACCGCCGAGCGCGACATGGGCACCGAAGGCGCAGGCTCAGCCGACACCGCCGTGCGCAACGCCATCGACTCCGGACTCATCCCCGGCCCGCGCCTCCGCGTCAGCGGCAACGCAATCGACATCCTCGGCGGACACGAAGACGCCATCCACTACAATCCCGCCGAACACATCTCGTCGAACGCCACCTACGCCAACACCGCCGACGACCTCGTCCGCGTGATCCGCCAGCAAATCAAGGAAGGTGCCGACTTCATCAAGATTTACGAAACGGGACGTGACCAACTCGTCGACGGCCGATTCACCACGCCATACCAGTACACCGAGGCGCAGATTGCCGCAGCCGTCGCTGAAACCGCGCGCGTCGGAACCCGAGTCGGAGTCCACGCCACCGGGGAGCCCGGAACGCTCTTTGCCGCTCGCGCCGGAGTCGCATCCATCGACCACGCCGACCAGCTCTCACCGGAAACCATGCGCATCATGCGCGAAAAGCAGATCTACGCCGTGCCGACCTTCGCCATCTCGGAATACTTCGCGCTCCACGCCGACTCACCTGCGTCCGCGCAGCGCCGCCGCGCTATGTTCGACTACCACGTCGCGGAATTCAAGAAACAGCTCGCGGCCGGAGTCCCCATGGCCATTGGCTCCGACGTAGGCCCCTTCCCCCACGGCACGCAAGCCCGCGAATACGAATTGATGGTGCAATTCGGCATGTCTCCCGCTGACACCCTTCGCGCCGGACTCATCAATGGCGCTCGCCTTCTCGGATGGCAGAACGAAATCGGCCAACTCAAACCCAACTTCTACGCCGACATCATCGCCGTCCCCGGCAATCCACTGGCCGACATCTCGGTACTAAAGAACGTTCGCTTCGTGATGAAGAACGGAGTGGTTTACAAGCAATAGCCGAACAAAAGGTGGCCCGGAGTTGGCGCCTTTCCAACTCTGGGGCTGTTTACATCTGCTCGACATCCCACCATCTAGCATGCGGGAGCTGCGATGAAGATTGTTCCTGTGCTGAAGTGTAGTGATTTAGAAAGATCCGTGCAGTTTTACACAAGAATTCTCGACTTCGAACGCGTGTGGCCCGGACACGAAGATCTCGAGATGGCCAACGGAGTCATTGACCTAATTCGAGACGGAGCCCAGCTCCAACTCTCGCACCATGCGGGAGATGGTGCCTTCGGTTCACTGATACGCGTGTTTGTGAACGACGTTGACGAGCGTTATCTGACGTTTCGCAAACGCGGGTTAGACACGACCCTGCGTCCAGAATCTCCAATTCACACTGCTCCAGTTGATCAGACTTGGGGACTTCGTGAGTTTGCCGTGACTGATCCAGACGGTAATGGCTTGTGCTTCTGCATGCCCATAGAACAAGCTTCGCAACGTGACTAAACACTCCTAGACATCTGTTTACTCACTGCGATTGTGGGGCAGATGGCAGGTGGCAGGGCGGGTGGCCCAGAGTTGGCGTTTTTCCAACTCTGGGGCTGATTGCATCCTCTCGACTCACAGCTCGAAATCTCTCTAACGAAATTTCTTCCCAGACTCGGGTGCCCCAGGTTCACGGAGCGAAGCGGAGTTAACCTGGGCAGGTGGCCCAGAGTTGGCGTTTTTCCAACTCTGGGGCTGATTGCATCTCCTCGACTCTCAATTCGAAATCTCTCTAACGAAATTTCTTCCCAGACTCGGGTGGCCCAGGTTCACGGAGCGAAGCGGAGCTAACCTGGGATTCCACCAGTCGGTCGTCTTTCAGTTCATGTGAGAGCAGTAACAACCTAACTTGCCCGCTTGCTGCTCGCTCTCTGAGACTTGCTCTTGCCCTCAAGATTCAGCGCCACCGCCGCACGAATAAGTTCCTTCAACGCCGCTTCATCAATCGCATCCCCTTCGTGAATATCAATTGCGCGCCTGACATTTCCATCCATGCTGGAATTGAATAGCCGCGCAGGGTCCTCCAACGCAGCACCCTTGGCAAACGTCATCTTGACGACATTCTTATATGTCTCTCCCGTGCAGACGATGCCGCCGTGGTACCACGTCGGAGTCCCCCTCCACTTCCATTCTTCGACAATCTCAGGGTCAGCCTTGTGCACGATCTCTCGTACCTTCGCGAGCATTTTGCCGCGCCAGTCTCCTAACTCTTTGATCCTCTCGTCGATCAACACTGAGGCCGATTTCACCGGAACCGTCTCTTTCATATGCCCTCGCACCCAGCTTAGATGCGACCTTCCACCTGTTTTGCGCCGGGCCGAATTCGGAATCAGAACGGACCATTGCCCCCCAAATCGGTGGCCAGAGTTGGCGTTTTCCAACTCTGGGATGATGATCCAGCTTTCCTGCTCATTGAATCTCGCAACACGAAGCTTTGTGGGCGTACTCGCATCCAATCCCCCTGAACAACTGCATTCGCCTTCAACTCGAGCATACGGAGCACACTAGAAGATGAAGCCAAAGAACACGATTTGCCTCTGGTTCGACAAAGATGCGCATGAGGCGGCGCAATTCTACGCCGCCACCTTTCCGGACAGTAAAGTGGTTGCTGTTCACGAGGCCCCTGGCGATTTTCCTGGAGGAAAGAAGGGCGATGTATTGACCGTGGAGTTCACCGTCCTGGGTATCCCCTGTCTCGGTCTCAACGGCGGCCCGACCTTTAAGCACAGCGAAGCCTTCTCCTTCCAGGTTGCGACCGACAATCAGGAGGAGACGGACCGCTACTGGAACGCGATCGTCGGCAATGGCGGCACGGAAAGCGCGTGTGGTTGGTGCAAGGACCGTTGGGGCCTCTCGTGGCAAATCTCTCCGCGCGCCCTGACCGATGCGCTCGCCGCCGGTGGAAGTGAAGCCCGGCGTGCTTTCGAGGCGATGATGACGATGAGAAAGATCGATGTCGCGACGATCGAGGCAGCACGTCGCGGCTGACGTGAATACGGCAACCCGGGTAGCCCAGAGTTGGCGTCTTTCCAACTCTGGGACTGTGTCCCTTAGGCACCATCTCACATTCAAATCGTGCGTGATCTATTTCGGTAGCGCCATCAAGTTCGGGCCACCACAAGTCGGATCGGGTTTCATAGACGCCGAGAGCATCAAATACCCTACTTTGATATCGCGCACTCGGAAATAGAACGGCGGTAGTGGTCTGGATTCACCGCCTGACTTTCCGGGAACGGTCTTTTCCAGCGTTGAATTGATCTGAACTTGGAATACCCCTTGAGCTTTACACCCTCTGACCGGTCCATAGGTCTGCGACTCGTATTCGGTTTCCGACCGCGATGAACGCTTGAATCGATGATGGACGGCTTTCAGCGCGTCGGTCGAGTTCTGCGCCGAAAACAGCAGGGACTCAGACCATGGTGCTGCGAGCCACTCTTCAACAAATCCTCGGGCGTTTATAGCGATAGGCTGAAGCCGCTCAACCCTGTTATCGTCCACGCGATACCGGTAAACAACGCGCCGCTCAAACGCAGCGACGTCCATGCCGCTCTCGTTGATCCGGAACTCGAAGGTGTTGCCGGATGCTTTAATTTTCGGCTCGAAGTCGCCTCGGGAATAGCTTCTCTCAGTGTGCCAAACCACTTTCGGCGAACTCGAACCAGAGATGGGAGATAGAACGTCGATGTCAAACGCGCTGAACCGAGAGCTGCACCAAGGCTTTCCGTGAATAACGACTAGTCGCGGTGTTGAGTCTCCCCGTTCAGGATTGGACAAGATCGCCGAGAGAAAGAAGTCGCCAAATGCGTCCGACACCTCCTTCAAGGGCGGTGCCTGCCAGCGGATCAGCCGCTGCCACTCATCATTTCTAAATTCGTAAAGCAGCAGCATCTGGTCGCTGCCGCACTCTATGTTGATAGAAAAATTGAGTTCGAGCAGGGAGGCGGTGCCGTGCGGTCGAGTTACTCGGACTCTTAGGTTGTGCCCATACGAACGAAATGCTTCGTCGAACCGATGATCGTCTTTGGGAATAATCGTATTTTCGGGGGGCTCTGGCGGATTAGCACTCAGGGCCTCAGCCATCTTGCGCTGCAATTGATCCGGATCAACTGTCTTCGGCGAACAGGAGAGAACGGCGTCAGCAGCGACAACCAGAGCATCCTTAAGTTGTTCCAACTGCTCCCTCGCGGGTGCGGGGACGGCTGTGTTCATCTCCTCTACCTGAGTGCGCTTAAGTTGTTCTTGAAGAGCATGAATTTGCCCCGCGGCATTGGACAGCGCGGTAGGAGAGCAAACAACTTGATCGCCATGCGAAGGTACAGCACAAGCACATACCAGCAAGACGATCGCAAGATATTTCATGCGCGCATTATAGGCGAGTGCAGCTGATTCGGCGGGTGGCCCAGAGTTGGCGCTTTCCAACTCTGGGACTGATTGCATCGAGCAACCCGCTTGAGCAAAGAAAACACATCCGCTGCTTTCGTCACAAACTTCACTCACAGATCAATCTAGCCATAACGGATTCACGCGGGCCTCATAGCTAAACCTACCGCGTCCAGTGCCTTCGTCCCTCAAGCACCATTTCACCCGTGACACAGCCGATCTCGTTAGTGTGTCAAGCCCCAATTTCAAAAAATTCCCCGCAAATGACTGAAGTCCAAAGGAATAAACTCGCAGCCACAGTGAGGGGATCAGGCCTCAATCTTGCTATCCTTAATAGAGAGCATTAGAGCCATATGATTGTGCTCTAACTCCTCTGTTTTGAAATTTTTAGCGGGAAATATGGGGGGGGGTATCCTGGCTGGTATCTGCCGCCAGAATTGCCCGCAGTTTTTTCTTCTCAGCCTTGAGCGATCCGTGAATAATGACGAACCCCTCGCGCGACGTTGTATAACTAACCGCATGAATCTGTTAGCTCGTCTCGTTCTGGTCGGCGGAATCGTCCTCGTGTGTGGCGGTCTCTTCGCGCAATCCGCGCCTCCTCCGCGCAAATGGGCAATTGTGCTTCATGGAGGCGCAGGCGTGATTGAGCGCAACTCCATGACGCCCGAAGCCGAAGCCAACTATCGCGCCGGAATCAAGCAGGCGCTCGATGCCGCTGCCGCCGTCCTCGACAAAGGCGGGTCCGCGCTCGATGCAGTTGAGGCAGCCATCAAGCAGCTCGAGGATAATCCTATGTTCAACGCCGGACGCGGCGCGGTCTTTGCCGCCGACGGCACGAATCAACTCGACTCCGCGATCATGGATGGAAAGACGATGAGCGCTGGAGCCGTTGCCGATGTTCAGCACACGCGTCACCCCATCTCGCTTGCTCGCGCCGTGATGGAGAAGTCACCGCACGTCATGCTCATCGGACCTGGAGCCGATCAGTTCGCGGCAAGCCTGCATCTTGAGCAAGTACCTCCCTCCTTCTTCTTCACCGAGAACCGCTGGCAGGCGCTCGTAAAGGAGCTGACAAAGCAGGGATTGCCGATTCCTCCGCGCCCCGAAGGCGCTCCAGCAGCTCCACCGAAGCCGATCGCACAGTACGAGTCACCCGATGCGCATAAGTTCGGCACCGTCGGCGTCGTCGCGCTAGACCTCCAGGGCAATGTCGCCGCTGGAACCTCCACCGGAGGCACGACAGGCAAGCACTGGAACCGTGTTGGAGACTCTCCTATTATCGGCGCCGGAACCTACGCCTCCAACCAGTCCTGTGCCGTTTCGGCCACCGGAACCGGCGAGTACTTCATCCGCCTCACTGTCGCCCGCACTATCTGCGCTCTTGTGCAGTACAAGGGAATGTCGCTCCAAGCCGCCGCCGACGAGGTCATCCAGAAGCAGCTCAAGGCCATGCATGGGGACGGTGGAATCGTAGCCCTCACCCCCGACGGCCAGCTTGCCTGGAGCTTCAACACCCCTGGAATGTTCCGTGCCAAGCTGCAAGAAGGCGGAAAGCCGCAGATCGCAATCTACCGCGACGAGCCGTAAGCGAATTCCCTGCTCGCGGTCTCGTGCTCGGGTTCACTTGTGGCACTGAATTACACTGTTCCTCATGCAAGTCAACCAGAACCGCGTTCGCGAGCTACTGCTGCTCATCGGACTCTGTGGCCTATTCTTCTTCTTCCGCCTATCCGGGTTCGGACTCCTCGGACCCGATGAACCTCGCTATGCCCAAATCGCCCGCGAAATGCTGGCTCGACACGACTGGGTCACGCCAACGCTCTACGGACACACCTGGCTCGAGAAGCCCATCCTGCTCTACTGGGGCGAGATGCTCTCCTACACCGCTTTCGGAGTCTCGGACTGGGCAGCCCGGGTACCCTCCGCCCTAGCCGCCACCCTGCTCGTCTTCGGAACCTTCCTCGCCGTGCGCCGTTTTCGCCACGCAGCGCGTCTCGACGCAGCGCTTTTCGTAGCCTCCGCGCTCCTCATGCTTGGATTTGCACGCGCTGCAGCCACGGACATGCTCCTGGCCGCACCCTTCTGCCTGTCGCTGTTGGCTTGGTATGGCTGGTACGATGCGACAAAAAAGGGGGCCAGTGGGGAACCACGCTTGGCCTCCTGCCGCATTTGGCTTGTGCTCTTTTATTCGCTCAATGCATTGGCGATGCTTGCCAAAGGGCCTGTCGCTCCCGCTTTGGCCGCATTCATCCTGATTGCGTTTTGCGCCAGTCAGCGGAATCTCAAACTGCTTCTCCGCTCACTCGATCCAATCGGCATTCTTGTGTTTCTGCTGATCGCCGCACCGTGGTATGTGTTGGTTCAGCTTCGCACGCCGGAGTTCTTCAGCGTCTTCTTCCTAAAGAACAACCTAGCCCGTTTCGGCTCCAACCTTTACCGCCACAAGCAGCCCTTCTGGTATTACATCCCTGTCGTATTGCTCGCCACGCTTCCATGGGTGGTGTGGGTTCTGCATGGTCTGATGGATGGATTCCGTGGTCTGCGCGAGCGAGTTAGCCACTCATCCGAAGACGTCGAATTGCAAGAAGACGAACCTTCGTACGTGTTTGAGACGTTTCTGTTCGTCTGGGCGTTGATTCCGATCGTATTTTTCTCGCTGTCTGGGTCGAAACTGCCGGGATACATTCTTCCCTCGATTCCGCCTCTGCTAATCCTCGGCGCTTTGGCGGTTCATCGTCGTGCCGGTCGCGATGAGCGTCCAAGCCGTGTTGCGATTCTGATACACGCTGCCTTGCTAGGCGTGATCGGGGCAGCCTTCTTCATCGCTCCACGCCTGCTGTACAAGCTTCATTCGACTTCGGCCAGCACAATGGCTGCGGCTTTTGCAGGCACGACTATCTTCCTGATTGTCGCTCTGCCGCTGCTCTTCTCTGGATGGCGCATGCTGCGCTTCATCACTTTGTTGCCGCTGATCCTTGCGGTTGGGTTATTCCTGCGCGCTCTGGCACCCACAATGGACGCGACGCAATCCTCACGTCCCGTGGCCGAACTGCTTGAGCACATTGACCAGCCCGGCTCTTTGCCTCTAGCCACGTTCAATATGAGTCGGAACACCGCGTTTGGATTGTCTTTCTATTTGGATCGCCGGGTGGTTCCATACGAGGGCTTGGAGGTTTCTCCTGCTGTATTTGAGATACCTGCAGGCATTCCCGCGTCTTCGCACATTCTTGTGACGCGCGAGGGATCGATCCCTGCACTCAGCTTGCTGCTGCAAAATCGTGGAATGCGGTTCCTGGGCTCGTACCGGGCTCAACACATCGAGATTTACGAAGTGTCTGCGGCAGGCGTACATCCTGAAGGCGACTAACTAATACTGGAGGGGGAGCATACCTTGCGTCACCCCCCTCCAGCAACCATCCTTACCCATTCCCTTTTCACATCCGTTACACTTAACCGGGCAGTCGACCTAAGCCTGAGGCCCTACGCAGAGTGGAGATTCTCGATCTACGCCATTTCGCTTCTACAGACCTGCGCTTCCTGATGGATGAGGAAGTGGGTGTCTGGCGAAACATCCTGCACTGGGACTACCGTTCCTCGGCAGACATGATTCTGCGCTACGCCGATTCACGTATTCTGCCCGGCTTCGCAGCTATCGAGCGTGGACGCGTGCACGGCTAC
Source organism: Koromonas humicola (assembly GCF_059726255.1). Classification (NCBI taxonomy): domain Bacteria; kingdom Pseudomonadati; phylum Acidobacteriota; class Terriglobia; order Terriglobales; family Koromonadaceae; genus Koromonas; species Koromonas humicola. The sequence continues at coordinate 66,872 of NZ_AP040873.1, read as the reverse complement.
TGCTTCTTCGTTTATGAAGGAGCTAAGGGCGTCATCGGCGATCTCTATGTGGAGTCAACCGACTCCACTCACCAGCGCCGGCACAGCATTGAGCTCGAGTTGTTGCGCCATGCGATCAGCACACTTCAGCAGTCACCTGGCTTACATCGCGTAGAAGCACAACTGCTCATCCATGCCAGCGGTGAACTCGCGGCCCCTTTTCTGGAAGAGGGATTCCGGCGCTACCGGCGTTTATTTCTCTCTCGCGCCATCGACCCGAACTACATCGTGCCTGACCGCGAACTTCCACACGACATTGAGATACATCGATGGAACGACGCGGATTACCAACCCGCAGCGCACATCATCACCGCCGCATACCGCGACCACGTGGACAGCGACGTGAACGATCAGTATCGAACTATCTCCGGTTCTCTTCGTTTCTTGAACAATATCGTTCGATTTCCGGGGTGCGGAGTCTTCGACGCTACATCTTCATTCGTTGCGTTTCATCGACCAACGCACACGCGGGTGGGATTATTGCTTTGCTCTCGTGTTCGTCACGACGTGGGACACATCACTCAGGTCTGCACTCTTCCCGAGTATCGCGGCCAAGGGATTGGCGAGCATCTGCTCCGCTACTGCTACGCCGACCTCACGGCACGACGCTTTAGTGAGCTTTCGCTTACCGTAACGGAAGAGAATCAGCGAGCCTATGAGCTGTACCAACGTCTCGGATACGAACATGTGCATACATTTGACGGCTTCGTGTGGGAAGGCTAGCGACTCGCATGCAGGACATCGATTGCGTTTTTGAATCTAGTAGCTTGAAATGACAGTTCTACACTTCACCGTATTCCTCGCGATCGGTTCGTTTCTCGCTGGATTCCTCGGCGCGCTCACTGGACTTGGCGGTGGAGTTGTCATCGTTCCTCTGCTCGCTCTCGTCTTTCACGTTGATATGCGTTACGCCATTGGCGCGTCACTAGTGTCGGTGATCGCGACATCTTCCGGAGCTGCCGCTGCTTATGTTCGCGAAGGCTTCAGCAATATGCGGATCGGCATGTTTCTGGAGATAGCGACAACAGTCGGTGCAATCATTGGAGCGTTGATCGCAACACACGTCTCTACCTCGACGATTGCAATTGTGTTCGGATTTGTCCTGCTCTATTCGGCGTATCTTTCCCTTCGCACCCGACCACCTCATCAGACTGAAGGGCGTCGCGACGCACTGGCCAAGGCATTGCATCTCGATGGGGAATATCCAACTGCTGATGGCATGCAGGGCTATACGGTGCATCGCATACCGCTCGGTTTTGGTCTGATGTTCGGCGCGGGGACACTCTCAGGACTGCTCGGAATCGGCTCCGGAGCGGTGAAGGTACTCGCCATGGATCAGGCGATGCGAATCCCCTTCAAAGTTTCGACCACCACGAGCAACTTCATGATTGGCGTTACTGCAGCGGCCAGTGCAGGACTGTATCTTGCTCGCGGCTATATAGACCCAGGTATTGCGATGCCGGTCGTTCTTGGGGCGCTAGCCGGCTCAATGACCGGAGCAAAGGTGTTGGTGAAAGCTCGGACTCGTTCGTTGCGATTGGTTTTTAGTGCAGTGATCGTCGGGCTCGGGATTGAGATGATTTTCAATGGCCTAACGGGGAAACTATGAAGACTTCCGACATGGACGACCAGCGCATGGAAGAGTTCATTGGTCGGCTTCTACGTGTGGGAGTTATTCTTTCCGCCATTGTTGTTCTCGTGGGTGGAGCTGTTTATCTCACCCATCATGGACACGCCACGGCTGACTACTCCAATTTTCACGGAGAACTCTCACCGCTTCGCAGCATCAGAGGGATACTTCATGGCACAAAGCAGTTCAGCGGGCGCGCCATCATCCAGCTAGGAATGTTGTTGCTGATCGCTACGCCCATTGCGCGTGTTGTATTCTCTGCGTTCGCATTTGCGCGTGAACGCGATTACCTGTACGTGGGGTTCACGCTGGCCGTACTCGTAGTGCTCGCCTACAGCCTGCTCGGAGCCGGAGCCCACTAGCGATACTCTTCAGCCCAGCAACCCAAGTACTCCCTTGCCGAGTTGTGTTCTGATCGCCGCCAGATGAGCGGAGATTTCCACGAGAAGATCAAGTAATTCTGCGAGTGCAATCGCACCGATGCCGCAGAACAGCAGAGTCAGGCCCGAAAGTCCGAAAGGATTCTGCGCCAAGTTGAATACTCTCAGTGCCAGGCTGACAAAGCCCATCAGTCCAGCAATCATTCCCCCAGCAATGAGTAGCGGCACGAGAATCTCGGCCCTTCCATACTTTCGCAAATCTGCCAGGGACATTGCGTACACCTCCAGATGATCGCTGGAAGCATACGCGCACTCGTGCTCAAATCCAAAAGAGAAATGTCTTGAGGGTCGGCATGAGAGGCGCAAACCCACGCCATTGCCGGCCCTCTTTGATCAGACGCCTCCGGAATCGGATCGCCGTTTAGAACTTCACGACAAGCCCGGTGGAGATTCGTGCATCATCCTGCCTTCCACCGTGGAATCTGGTCTGGAGATCATCAGCCTGCAGTCTCCAACTCACACGGGGAATCAAGTGATAGTCGATTCCGCCGCCGATGGCATTAGCAAAGCCGGTTTCGCTACCCGATCCAAAGTCGGTGGATTCGTGCAAATGCGAGGCGCCGATCAGAATATGAGCGAACGGACGAATCTTCCCTACAGAGAACGAGACACGAGGTCCGAAGAGGTAGCTTTGCACTCGAGTCTTTGCATCGACATTTGTACCAAAGCTCGATGCGGGAACGCGAAGCGTGCCATACTGCGCACTCACGTCGGCTACGATTCCGATGAACGGCAGAAACTTGCCCTCGAGCGATCCCTCCCATCCATTGAGATTGCCTCGGTTGTTCAAACCCGTATCCCCGTGATTGTAGGAATAGCCAATAAACACGTTTCCAAAACTTGGGATTTGAGCAAATGCAGCGGCACTCACCAGCAGTAAAGCCAGGAGTGTTGCAATTCGTTTAGCCAAAGTACCCTCCTTACAAGCTGTTCGAACCCCGAATTCCTCCGGAGGTTGCGGGCACTGCCCCAGCGCTCGCCAACCGGTTACAAAAGAGTTTAAATCCGCTATCGCCAACCGCGAGTTCGCCTTGGTAGCGCCAAAAAGGCGCCTTCGTAGGCAGGTGATAGAATCGGAAAATAACGTCAGCGTAGCCTCGCAAATCGTGCGGGCAATGGCATTTCGAAAGTAAATCATGGACCGCACTCTGATACGAAACTTCGCGATCATCGCGCACATCGACCACGGCAAGACCACGCTCTCCGACCGCATGCTGGAGATAACCGGCTCCCTTAGCGCCCGCGAGATGGCCGGCCAAGAGCAGGTGCTCGATGCCATGGACCTGGAACGCGAGCGCGGTATCACGATCAAGGCCCACGCCGTCCGCATGATGTACACAGCCAAGGACGGCCAGACGTATCAGCTGAACCTGATCGACACGCCCGGGCACGTTGATTTCTCCTACGAAGTTTCGCGCTCGCTGGCATCATGCGAAGGCGCGCTGCTGGTGGTCGATGCGACCCAGGGCGTAGAGGCCCAAACGCTCGCCAATAGCTATATCGCGATCAATCACGGGCTCGAAATCATTCCAGTCATCAACAAGATTGACCTGCCAAGTTCCGACATCGAGCGCACGAAGGAAATGATTGAGAGCGCCGTGGGACTTGATGCCTCCGGGGCAATCCCCATCAGCGCCAAGACAGGCCAAGGCGTAGTCGATGTGCTCGAAGCCGTCGTGCAGCGAGTTCCCCCACCGAAGGGCAGCGTAGATGCTCCGCTGCAGGCGCTGGTTTTCGATTCGTGGTTCGACAGTTATCGCGGCGTCGGGGTGCTGGCGCGCGTTGTCAATGGCCGACTCTACAAGGGACAGAAAATAGAGTTGATGGCGAAGGGGACGACATTCCTTGTTGACACCATGGGTGTGTTGACGCCTGCAGCGAAAGAGGTCAACGAACTCACCGCTGGCGAAGTTGGATTCTTCTTCGCAACTATCAAGACAGTAGCCGACGTGAAGATCGGCGACACCATCACCGACGCGGACAAGCCCGCGCTCGAGGCTATGCCCGGCTTTGAAGACATCAAGGCAATGGTGTTTGCGGGCCTCTACACCGTGGACTCACACGAGCACAACCTGTTGCGCGACGCGCTCGAAAAGCTTCGCCTCAATGATGCGTCGTTCTTCTTCGAACCAGAAAGCTCAACCGCACTTGGTTTCGGCTTCCGTTGCGGTTTTCTCGGCCTGCTCCACATGGAAATCATCCAGGAGAGGCTGGAGCGAGAATACAATCTCGACCTGATTGTCACGGCCCCGAGCGTGCGCTACTACGTCACGCTAACCAATGGCGAGACAATCGAAGTTGATAACCCTTCCCGCTGGCCCGACCCTACGCTGATCGACACTGTCAAAGAGCCAATCATCACCGCGATGATTCTCACCGCAGAAGAATACGTGGGCGGCATTCTGAAACTCGTCGAAGAGAAACGCGGCAAACAGAAGAACTTTGAGTATGTAGGCGCGAGCCGAGTGATGCTCACCTACGAATTACCGCTAAATGAGATTGTTCTCGACTTCTACGACCGTCTCAAGACGGTTTCGCGCGGCTATGCCTCGCTCGATTACCATCTCTCCGGTTATTGGGAATCGCCGATGGTCAAGCTTGATATTCTCGTCGCAGGCGACCCGGTAGACGCACTTTCCATCATCGTGCATCGCGACTACGCCTACGAACGCGGCAAGGCTTTGGTTTCCAAGATGCGCGAACTCATCCCGCGCCAGCAATTCGAAGTGGCCATCCAGGCAGCCATTGGAGCCAAGATTGTAGCTCGCGAAACCGTTGCCGCTCTGCGCAAAAACGTCATCGCCAAATGCTACGGAGGCGACATCTCGCGTAAGCGTAAGTTGCTGGAGAAGCAAAAAGAGGGCAAGCGGCGCATGAAGAGGATTGGCAAAGTGGACATTCCACAGGAAGCTTTCCTCGCCGTTTTACGAGTCGGCGCGAACGAAGATTGACGACAAATCCTAAGGCGAGGAACAAGGGATGACAAGATTGGCAAGTATGGATGTGTGCAAAACCTCGCGATGCAGTTTTTGTTGAGTGCCAACGGTTTGGTCGTCAAGCATTTTCTGCCAATTAATTTATCCCGTTTATTGTGTGCAGCTTATAGACGAGCGCTCAGTTCTGCAAAAGCCTAACTGCACTGAGACCAGTTCTTAAATCAGAGTTTCTCCTCAATTCTTCACATGTTTTCCACAGCTCTCATTTACTAACTCGTTAACCTTGGTATTTGAAGTTCGAGATTCGCTATGGTCTAGCGACTCTGTGCCGAGTGTGGGAGTTCTGAGCAAAGAAAAGGGCTACCTGAATTTACAGGCGGCCCTTTTTTCTTAAAGCTCTTTCTGGGTCGTTACTTCTTTACCGGAGCAGCCGGTGCGGTCTTGGCGGCAGGAGCGGCGGTCTTGGCGGCAGGAGCGGCGGTCTTAGCGGCAGGCTTCGCCGGAGCAGGAACGCCGGACTGCGTGTTGTACGCGTCCACAATGGCCTTAGTGATATCGACCGAGTTGGCGGCCCATAGAACCGGGCTCGACTGGCTGGAGACGTCCAGGATCAGCGTGTAAGCGTTTTCCTTGGCGTACTTGTCCAGAGTCTCAACCATCTTCTGCCCGATGCGGTTCGCGATCTCATTCTGCTGTGCCTGAATGTCGCTGTTTGCGTCTTCGTAGTTGCGCTGCAGGGTCTTCTTCTTTGCGTCAATCTGCTTGAGAAGGTCGTTGCGAGCTTCGTCGTTCAGCTTGTCGCCCTGAGTGTTGAACTTCTTCTGAAGCTCATCCACTTCCTTGTTCAGGTTCTCAAGCTCGGAACGCTTCGGGTCGAACTTCTTCTGCAGCGATTCAAAATCACGCTGACCTTCGTTCGAGTTCACGATGGCAGCTTGAATGTTCACAATGCCTACTTTTGCGACTGTAGGCGCTGCGGAAGCTGCAGGAGCAGCAGATTGGGAGAAGGCCGGAACGCTGAGTACTGCGGCCAGCGCCATGGCCGGGAGCAAACGTGCAAAGTTGCGATTCATGGAGATTAGCCTCAACTCCTCTAGGAGCTTACGGAAATTCCGCAGAAACCTTTCAGAAGGCGGGCGAGCCGCAAACGATCCAGCTCCAGCCCTGATGGATTCCTCTGACGGATGTTCCCGATTATAGGTTGCAGAAAAAAGAGCGTCAAACGACTTTGCTGGCGACGCCCTATTTCCCAGTGAATTCACGACAATCCTTAGAATGTAGTAGCCACGGTGAAGCGGAACGTCTTTCTCGGCTCACGCAGCCTGTACGAAGGATTGTAGGTTGCAATAGCGTTCTGATACGTGAAGTCGCCCGCCGCACCCGCCGGGAACATATCTCTTGAGAGACGGTTTGCCTGGGGCGCTTGGGTATCGACGCGCAATGGGTTATACGCATAGAAAATGCGGAACGGAGCATTCACCACAGGCAGAATCACCTGAAGTTCCGCACCGGTCGACATGCGCATCACGTAATTCGTGTGCGCCAATGGCTTCAACTCCTTGCTGAACTGCAGGAATTGAGTGCCTTGGCAGGTGTTGTAAGTCGGATCGTAGCTCGGACAACCGAATGGTGTTGCATTCAACTGGTTGACCTGCTGATCGCTCAAGCGCAACTGCGACTGGCGAATTGCCATGTTCATGCCCGTATCGGAGAACAGGGCAAACGTCACCGGTCCAACAATAGGAATGCGGTATTCGACATTACCTACCCAGCTCGTATCGCCGCCCGGGAACACCAGACGCGAGATCGGGATGTTAACCGTAGCCGAACCAACGCGCGGATTGTTCGGATCCTTAGGAACCGGGTTGCCGTCAGGGTTGGTCAAGGTGATGGAAGCCTGGTCAGAGATCAGAGCGATTGGACCAGCGGCGCGGATATCAAAACCACGCAGGTCGGTATCGCCGCCCTGGAAGTAACGCTCAAACGGCGGCGCAGTCTTCCCTGCATAACCGGTAATGAACGATCCCTGCAGTCGTACGCCGAGGGTCTGTAATCCGTCTTTTCTCGGATGGAGGCCCTTCATCGGGATGAATTGCTTGAACTCACCGATTGGACGAATGTCAGAAACGTTTCCACCGATGCCGGCGATGTCCATGCCGACGAAGTAGCTGCGGCCGCTGTGCGGACGCATCGGATTATCGATGGTGCTGCTGCTAAAGCTGGGAACCAATTTGCTGGTACGAATACCCTGCAAAGCATTGGCGCCGCCAACACTCCGATATGCCAGGAACTCAAAGTACAGTCGCGAAGCATCCGTGAATGTGGTGATGCTCGAGCTGTCGAACGAATAGGTCAATCCCACGCGCTTAAACGAACGATGCAGCGGATAGCTCGCCGACACCGTGAAGCCTGTGCTCGACTGCGAGTAGTTCTGCAGCGAGTTCAGGTAGATGTCAGGAAGATTCGTCTTCTGGCCGGTAGCGATGCTGGCCTGCCGCGCCTGATCGTACTTGAAGTTGCGCGTGAAGACCGTGAACCCTAACTGAATGGGCTTATCAAAAAGATACGGTTCGGTGAAGCCGAACATCACATCGCGCTGGTACGTTCCGAGCGATGCCGAAACCGACAGCGTTTCACCGAGGCCGAGGAAGTTGTTGGTCTCGTAATTGAGTCCTACGAAAGAGCCCGATAGGCCACTGACGCCGCCATTCAATCCGATGGAGTTCTTGCCCTTCTCCTTCACCTTGAGATTGATGTCGACCGTGCTCTCGGCTACGTCTTGGTGAACTTCCGAATCCTGTTCCGGCTTGAGGGTTTCGAAGTAGTTGAGCTGGTTCAATCGCAGCAAGCTGACTTCCCACAGGCGGGAGTTGTATATCTGACCTTCTTCAAGAGCCAGTTCGCGACGAATCACCTTGTCACGAGTCGTGGTGTTGCCAGAGAACTCGATGCGACGAACGAAGAACTGCTTACCTTCATCGACGTCAATCTTCAGCGTGATCGTCTTGTGCTCTTCGTCGATTTCAGGAGTCGGCACGTTGGTTTCGTTGATGTAGCCCAGCGAACCATAGGCCTTGCGCAATTCCTCCAAGCCCTTGCCGACCTGGGTGCGATTGAACCAATCGCCGTCCTTGATCTTGAAAAGTCGGCGCAACGCAGCGGTGTTGGTGATCGACTTGTTTCCGCTGAAGGTGATTTCCTTCAACTTGTAGCGCTCGCCCTCTTCGACAGGGATCGTGATATCCACGGCCTTGCCATGACGCGACTTGAACGGGAAGTACCAGGCAATGCCGTTCACATCACGGGTCTTCGTTTTCGGATCTTCGACAATCGCCTTGAAGTAGCCGCGATCCTGATAAGCAAAACGCACTCGCTCGGCGTCTTCGCTGAGCTTGGTTGCGTCAAATGTGCGGGCAAACAAGTTTTCAAGAATGAGGCTGTGCGGAATACCGATCGGCCTAGAGTTGTGCATCGCGGCGCGCAGGTAACGCGTCGGCACCTTCTTGTTGCCTTCGAATTTTATGTTGCCAACCTTTACCTTCGGGCCTTCTTTGATATTGAAGGTGATTCCGACTGCAGCCGGGGGAATCTGGCGCACTTCGGTGGTAATGGTGGCAAACTGGCGACCGTGGGCCGCCAGCAATTCCTTCAGAACGACCTCAGCCTTCTTCACGCGCGTGGGATCGAATTGGCTTTCCTGGCTCAGTCCGACTTTTCGCTCTTTGAACTTATCAAGCACATCGCTCTGCGATACCGCGTTGAGGCCGATGTACTTGATTTCACGAATTGTCGGCTTTTCCTTCACATAAACGTGGATGATCCAGCCCTTAGGACTCTCTTCACGTTCAATGCGAAGGTCATCGAAATATCCCGCGTTCCACAGCGAGTTAAAATCCCGTTCCATTCCCGCCGGGTCGTAAACATCGCCGGGGCGGGTAAACATGCGGGACTTAATCGTATCGGCCGGAATGCGGCGATTGCCGTGAATCCGAATATCTTCGATGATTCCCTGCTGTGCCAGTGCCATGCCACCGAGTAGCATGAGCACGACGCAAATGCGAACCAACTGGAATAGCCCGCAAGGTACTGTGCGGTTCAGGCGAGGCGCGGCGCAATAACTAGAGCGAAGAATAGCGAGACCCTCATGCGTAAATCTTGGGCGCGGAAGGTCCAATTATACAGGTTCGGGTGCTTACAAAGCTATCCAGAGAACGCGCAGTCTTGCGACTTCTCTATCCAGTCTTGGCAAATCGGACCGCAACTAAACCTTTTCTACATCGACAAGTGCCGAATAGAAGGTTGCGGAGTTCCCCATATCGGTGAGCCTATCGCTAGTCAACACGTTGATATTCTTGCCTCCCGGAGAGGTTCGAGCCCAATCCAGATAGCTTGCGACCACGCCGGGAGGCACGCTATTGTCCACCCGAGCGCGTAGCTTCACTTCGCCGCGGTCGTTGTGAACCCGGAGGGTATCTCCGTCGTTAATACCCCGGGCTGAGGCATCAACAGCATTCATCTGCAACTCGAACTGCCGCTCCATTTTCTGATGCCCCGGAAGGTTGCAGAAGGTGGTGTTCAAGAAGTTGTCATGCTTGCGAGCCAGCAGTTCCAGTGGATACCGCTGTGCGTGCTCCGTGTGGCGCGACTCCGTCGGTGCGACAAAATCAGCGACCGGGTCTAGTCCTTCCGATGCCAACGCTTGATCACATAAAGCGACCTTGCCATTCGGCGTTGGGAAGCCATTGGCAAACGGAAGATATGCACCATCCACTCGCGGCACGTTCAGCGGAATAGAATGCTCGCGCTCCAACCTCTCGCGCGTGATCCCCTCTAAGAAGTGCGCGCCCGGCGCGCCCTGCTTGACAGCAAGTGCGTTGTCAATCATCTCTTCATCAGACGCGTAAAGGCAGTCATCCTCCAGGCCCATGGCACGCGAAAGTCGGCGGAAAAGCTCGGAGTTACTGCACGCCTCTCCCATCGGAGCAATAGCCTGATCGGATAACTGCAAATTGATGTGTCCGTATGACGTCACCAGGTCCTTGTGCTCAAGGAAGGTCGTTGCCGGAAGCACGATATCAGCGTAGTCGGTTGTGTCCGTAAAGAACTGCTCATGAACAACGGTGAAGAGATCAGTGCGTTTCAACCCTTCGATAACCAGATTGTGGTTCGGACAGACTGCCGCAGGATTACACGCATACACAATCATCGCCTTGACCGGCGGCTCAAGTGTCGGATCCGTCAGCACCTTCCCGAGTTCATTCATGTTCAACGTGCGGGCGGGGCGTCCTAGAGCCTTGATCATCAGATCTTCACGACGGACAGCCTGCTTGTTGATGGCGAAAGTTCCCGAGGTCGAAAGAGTTAGCCCGCCGCCAAGTTTCTTCCACGCACCTGTGATGGTGGGAAGCATCGTGATCGCCCTCACGGCCATGCCACCGTTTTCGCTACGCTGCACGCCATAATTCAACCGAATGATCGCCGGACTTGTGATGGCGTATTCACGAGCCAGTTTCTCGATATCCTCAACAGGAAGGCCGGTGATCTCGCATACGCGGGCAGGCGTGTATTGGGCGGCGCGCTTTTTCAGTTCCTCAAAGCCTGTCGTGTGCGCGTTGATGAACTCGGCGTCATGCAGATTATTTGCGATGATGTAGTTCATCAGGCCAAGCGCCAGAGCAACATCGGTTCCGGGACGAATTGCGAGATGCCAATCTGCAACTTTCGCCGTGCGCGTGCGGAATGGGTCGATGACTACAAGCTTTGCGCCGTTGCGCCGTGCTTCCTCGACGAATGGCCAGAGATGGATGTTGGCGCCATGAATATTCGCGCCCCAGGCGATGATATAGCGCGCGTGGCGGAAGTCTTCGAGCGGAGGACCGTACTTCGCACCCAGCAACCCAGCTAACGCGACGCCTCCCGCTTCCGAGCAGATCGCACGCTCCAACTGTGACGCTCCGATGCGATGGAAGAAGCGGTGATCCATGCCGCTGCCCTGTACAACACCCAGCGTCCCGCCATAAGAAAATGGCAGAATCGATTCCGAGCTAAACTCCGCCGCCGCTGACTTCAACTTTGCTGCAATCGTCTGCAGCGCTTCATCCCACGTAATCCGTTCAAATGCGTTCGGCCCCGATGTGCCCTTGGGTCCAACGCGCTTCATGGGATAAAGCAGTCGGTCGGAAGAATAGACTCGCTCCAAGTATTTGGCTACTTTGCCGCAGAGAAATCCGCGCGTAACGGGATGATCGGGATTGCCTTCGATCTTTGTGGCACGGCCATCCTCTATCGTAACGAGAACGGAGCAGGCATCAGGACAGTCGTGTGGACAGGCAGCATGAACAACGCGGCTCATCTACAAATTATAGGCGGAATGCGGACTTCGCTCAAAAGCTGCCGACTGTGGCCCTAGGCTGCGGGCTTTCCCTTCTTCTCGTCGCTGACGTGCATTTCGGCCCGCGCCTGCTCCACGTACTTTCCCTGCTCAGGCATGGCGATTCGGTCGAAATCTCTCGAAAGTTGCTCGAGTTTTTCGGGAATATCGGCGCCCGCCATCGGATGGCCGTGTCCAGGAGCGAGTGTGAGTGGACGCAACCCCGCCAGTTCCTCGACCGATGCTTTGGCCGCAACCCAGTCGGGGGTGTAATAGGCCGGAGGGCCTGTCAATTCCGGCTTCTGGCTTGCCACTGAAATCATCGACATCTGGTTTGCGGTGCAGAATGCATCTCCCACTAGCAACAGTCGATCCTCCTCGCGAAACAGGGAGATGTGACCAACCGTGTGGCCCGGGGTGTGAATCCATCGCCAACCTGGGAGCAGCGGGACAGAGTTATCTTCCGGCAGCGGACGGAGATGCTTTGACACGTCTATCGGGCCGCGTGGATACATAGGTGAAAGCCGCGACATCAATCCACCGCCGACCTTCGGATCTGGCGGGGGATATTGCTCGCGTCCTGTAAGGAATGGATGTTCTAGCTTGTGAGCGTAAACCGGGATTCGCCACTCGTCGGCAAGATCGGCGCAGGCTCCAATGTGATCGAAGTGACCGTGTGTAAGCACAATAGCGCGAGGGGAGTGCCCTGAAAAGCTGTGCTGAATCCAATTTCGTATGTACGTTGCAGAGTGCGGTAACCCGCAATCCACCATGACCCAGCCGCCATCGGATGCAGCGATGCCATAAACATTCACAAACAGAATCTGTAGGCCAACAACTCCAGGAGCTACGGCGTCCAGAGGGAGAACTTCGTTTTCCTGAATAGGAAGAGTCTCCATAGTGTCACCTCATTTCGCTGAGGTTTACGATGCCATCTGCGGCGTGGGTGTTGCGGTTTCCACGCGGACCAACACCATATCCACGCTCTCCCTTACTGAAATCTCGCTCTTGCTCAAATGCATCTGACCATCAGGACAGCGCTGAAACGTAGATACATCTAAACCGATGATCGCTGGCTGACTCGAATTACTACCGGAGTTGATAGAGATGATTGGTAGCGCAGCTTTGGACAGAGCGAGGAAAAAACTCGGTCTGGCTGGGAGTGTAATGCTTTCGACCGCTGCTTTACTTGGCGGAGCCGCGGCGATTGTTCGGAGCAAGACCTCAGAGGCGGTTCAGCAATTTCCTCCCGAGGGAAAATTCATCAAGGTCGATGGAGTCACGTTGCACTACATCGAGCGTGGCACCGGCCCCGCACTTGTGCTGCTCCATGGAAACGTCTTCATGGCACAGGACTTCACACTGAGCCCGCTATTCGAACTCGCCTCCCGTCGTTACCGCCTCATCATCTTTGACCGCCCGGGGTTCGGGTACAGCGACCGGCCAGAAGAGCGAGTGTGGACCCCGGCAGAACAGGCTGAACTGTTTCACCATGCGCTTGAGTTGATGGGCGTCGAAAACGCATACGTGCTAGGACACTCTTGGGGTGCATTCGTCGCGCTGGAACTTGCGCTGCGATATCCGAACTCTATCGCAGGAGTGATTCTCGCCTCCGGCTACTTCTATCCGACCATGCGCCTCGATGCAATTGGTCCGACGATTCTCTCGATGCCTGGAATTGGAGATGTCCTCAGACACACGGCTTCACCACTGATTTCCCGCGCCATGTGGGCTTCGATGCTCCGCGTGCTTTTTGAACCCGAAGCAGTGCCGGAATACTACGACAAGTTTCCGGTCTGGGTGGCACTGCGTCCGTCTCAACTGCGCGCGGCCGCCGAGGAAGGAACCATGATGGTGCCCGGAGCGTTCGCGTTCCGCAATCGGCTACACGATCTGAGCGTGCCCACCATGATTATCGCTGGCGAATCTGACAGGGTGGTGGACATCGGGAAGGAATCCAGGCGACTGCACGCAGAGATTCCTCACTCTCACATCCGAGTGATCAAGGGCGCCGGACACATGATTCATCACACCGCGCCCGAGCAAGTATTGGAAGCCATCGATACGCTTGCAGAGTCAACTACCCGCTCCGCGCGGCAACGATAATTGCAAAACAGAAGCCCTCCTTCACTGGAGGGCTTTTGCGTATCAATTGCATTGCAAGGTCAGACCTGCATGACTTCCTTTTCCTTGACCTTGAACATCTCTTCCATCTTTTTAATCTCGTCGTCCGTGACCTTCTGCATCTGCTCGAGCGAACCGCGCTCTTCGTCCTCGGAGATCTTCTTGTCTTTCATCGCCTTTTTGATGGCTTCATTGCCATCGCGACGGATGTTGCGAATGGCCGTGCGATGCTCTTCGAGAACCTTGTTCAGGTGCTTCACCATTTCCTTGCGACGCTCTTCCGTGAGCGCAGGAATGGGAATGCGAATTACCTTGCCATCATTCTGCGGGTTGAGACCGAGATCCGAACTGCGAATCGCCTTTTCGATGGCTCCAACCAGGGACATATCCCAAGGCTGGATCGTGATGAGTTGCGGCTCCGATGCACTGATGTTTCCAACCTGGTTTAATGGCATCGGCGAACCATAGGCATCCACGTGAATGCCATCGAGCAAGTGCACACTCGCACGGCCAGTGCGCTGCGAAGCCAGCTCCTTACGGAACGCCTCGACAGCCTTTTCCATGCGCGCCTTAAGCTGTGTGAAAGTATCTTTGAGGGCGGGCAGTGCCGCCATGCTGATCTGAGCCATAGGTGTACTCCGTACAAGCCTGCCGATTATAAACCGGGTAAGTTCTTCTGTGTACTTCTTCGCGTAGGAACGACTTAGGAAGCGCAGATGCGGGTCGCCGTGGCGGCCCGCATCTGCCAAAATGCCTGATTAAGCGGTTACGATGGAGCCGACCTTCTCTCCAAGGCACACCCGGCGAATATTGCCTTTGGTGTTCAGATTGAAGATCTGGATCGGGAGGTTGTTCTCGCGGCAAAGGCTGATGGCCGTAGCATCCATCACGCGCAATCCAAGCTTCAGCACATCGGTGAAACTGATGGCGTCGTACATCTTTGCCGAGTGATTCTTGACGGGATCCGAGTCGTAAATACCTTCCACCTTGGTCGCCTTCATGATCACTTCAGCCTTGATCTCCATTGCGCGCAGCGATGCCGCGGTGTCGGTGGAGAAGTACGGATTGCCCGTGCCTGCGCCGAAAATTACGACACGATCCTTTTCGAGGTGACGAATAGCGCGACGGCGAATGAACGGTTCAGCAACCTGGTTCATTTCGATTGCGCTCATCACCCGGGTATGCACGTTCTGCTTTTCAAGCGCATCCTGCAGCGCGAGCGAATTGATCATGGTGGCGAGCATGCCCATGTGATCGGCAGAGACGCGATCCATCTCTTTAGCCTGATCGGCCACACCGCGGAAGAAGTTTCCGCCGCCAACCACTAGTCCAATCTGCACTCCGAGCCGGTGCACATCGGCAACTTCGGCTGCAATTTCATGTACGCGGGTGTTATCTACGCCGAAGCCCTGGCCCGCCGCCAGTGCCTCTCCCGAGAGTTTTAGAAGAATGCGTTTATAAATGGGGTCTGCCATGATTGTCTAACAGTGTAAACGATTGGCGGTGCACTATGCCGCAATCGAAACAGAACTCGCAACTCCGGACACAAAAACGGGACGGATGACTCCGTCCCGTATATTTGAAATTGTGATCAGGTGCTGAAGGTCTGAACTACTCAGCCTTCTCTTCGGCAACCTGAGGCTTCGTGATCGCAATGGTTTCGGTTGCCTCACCAACTTTGAAGCGAGCGAAGCGGCGAACAGAGATGTTCTCGCCGAGCTTGCCGATAAGGGTTGCGATCAACTGGCCAATCGTGACGCTCTGTTCCTTGATGAAGGGCTGCTCGAGCAAGCAGACTTCCTCGTAGAACTTGCCCATCTTGCCGGCGACCATCTTCTCTGCAATGTTGGCAGGCTTGCCGCTGGCCATTGCCTGCGCCATGAAGATGTCCTTCTCGCGCTCGAGATCGGAGGCTGTCACATCTTCCTTGCGGATGTAGCGCGGATCGACAGCAGCGATGTGCATAGCAATGTCGTGTACCAGAGTCTGGAACTCAGCAGTGCGTGCAACGAAATCGCTCTCGCAGTTCACTTCCAGCAGAACGCCAATTTTCCCGCCCGCGTGAATGTAGCTGGTCACCACGCCTTCGCTGGTGGTGCGGGTCGCTTTCTTTGCTGCCGTCGCCATACCGCGCTTGCGCAGCACGATGATGGCCTGCTCCAGATCTCCGTTCGCCTCAGTGAGGGCTTTCTTGCAGTCCATCATGGGCGCGCCGGACTTTTCACGGAGCTCTTTAACCATTGTTGCGGTAATCTCTGCCATTGCAAAAACCTTTCTTGATGAGTACGGCCGGGCGAGGCCAGGCTCCTAAACGTTACTTTGTAAACGCAATCCAGTTCTCGCAAAACGACCCGCGCCGAAGCTTGCAGCGCGGGTCGCGTTTCACGAGAATCTCGTGAATATCCTGCCTGCTGCGGGTTACCGCGATTCCACCTCTACGTCGTTCTCAGCAACTGCTTCGACCTTGCGCACGCCTTTTCCGAGAACGTCTTCCATATTGACGTCTTCGGCCGGTGCCACATCAGAAGCAACCGCTTCACCTTCGGCAGCTTGACCTTCAGAGCTGGCCGAGATGCCGGCGGCGATTTCAGAAGTCTGCTTGTCGGTTGCAGCCTGGGAACCTTCTACGACCGAATCGGCAACCTTGGAGGCAAACAAGCGAATGGCGCGCAGTGCGTCGTCATTGCCGGGGATAACGTAATCAACTTCGGTCGGATCGCAGTTCGTGTCAACGACGGCGACGACCGGAATCCCCAACTTGCGGGCTTCCTTCACCGCGATCTGCTCCTTATTGGAGTCGATCACGAAGATCGCATCGGGAAGGCGGCTCAAACTCTTAATGCCGGCGAGGTTGGCCTGGAGGTGCTTGCGCTCGCGCTCCAGCTTCACAACTTCCTTCTTCGGCAACAACTCATAGCGGCCATCGGTCGCCATTTCGTCCAATTCTTTCAGGCGCTTCACCGACTTCTGAACGGTCACCCAGTTGGTGAGCAGTCCACCCAACCAGCGCTGGTTGATGTAGAACATTCCGCAGCGAGTCGCTTCTTCAGCGATTGCTTCCTGAGCCTGACGCTTGGTGCCCACGAACATGATCGTGCGGCCTTCGGCGGCGTTTTCCTGCACAAAGCGGGACGCTTCCTTGAACATCTTCAGCGTCTTCTGCAGGTCAATGATGTAAATTCCGTTGCGCTCGCCAAAGATGTATTCCTTCATCTTCGGATTCCAGCGCTTTGTCTGATGCCCGAAGTGAACACCAGCTTCGAGCAGCTCTTTCATGGTGATATTGGCCACTGTACCTCCTTCGATGGATTTGCATTACCCGCTCTGCGCAATGCGCCGGGTAATTCAATTCCCGTTGCCCGCCCCGGAATTAGCGGGAGCGGGAAGATTTTTGTGGTTCCGTACACAACAAAGTTCCTTACGCTGCCGAAACCTGCAGCGCAGGATAAAAACATTGAGTACCGCGTTTCACGTCCCTGACAGCAAACGAGGCAACCACATTCGCCGTTGCCGACGAATGTGGGACCACCACTCGATTAACGCTTGCTGAACTGGAAGCGCTTGCGGGCGCCCTTCTGGCCGTACTTCTTGCGCTCTTTCTGACGCGCATCGCGTGTCATGTAGCCTTCGGCCTTCATCTTTGCGCGCAGTTCAGGATTGAACTCCTGCAGAGCGCGGGCGATTCCCATGCGAACCGCACCAGCCTGAGCCGTGACGCCACCGCCGGAGCAGTTGGCAATCACATCAAAATTGCCGGCAGTTTCGGTAAGAATCAATGCCTGACGAGCAATGATGCGCTGCACGTCGGTTACGAAGTATTCCTCAAAACCCTTGTCATTGACCTTGATCACGCCAGTGCCAGGGCGAAGGAAGACGCGGGCTACGCTCGACTTGCGGCGGCCCGTTCCATAGTATTGAACCAGTTCAGCCATTCGTTGTTGATCCTTGCTTCTTATAAGCGACGCGGTTACACGACCGCGGCAATCGCCTCAGGCTTCTGAGCCTGATGCGGATGCTTATCGTCGCGATAAACCTTTAGTTTAGTGGCCATGGCACGGCCCAGTTTCGATTTGGGCAGCATGCCTTCAATGGCTTCCTGCACAATCAACTCAGGCTTACGAACCAAGCGCTTGGTGAATTCTTCTTCCCGCAATCCACCGGGGAATCCAGTGTAGCGGCGATAGACCTTGACATTAGCCTTCAGGCCTGTGAGTTTCACCTTGCTGGCGTTGATGACTACGACATGGTCGCCGGTATCGAGAAACGGCGTATAGCGGGGGTTATCCTTGCCGCTAAGGATGCGCGCGACGCGCGAAGCCAGGCGTCCGAGGGTTTGCCCATCGGCATCCACGACGTACCACTTGCGCGCAATCTCCCCCTTGGGGAAATAGGTTGACATTTCCAAACTCTCCCAGATGTAAAAACCGACTATCGAGAAGACCGTCCCGGCCTCACTCAGCCTGAATGCGACAGACACCAGTACACCCCTCGGCCGATTTCTCGACGAGGAGTTCGAAGACCCAAGACTTTAGTCTGGGAACTTCTTGCACATTCGTGCGCGGGCAAAACCGTCAGCAGAACCGCTTGCAGATCCAGGTCCGGAGGACCGATAGAATCTGCGGCGACGGAATACCGTCAGGCGGGCAACCGCAGGACGACCGAAAGACTATACGGTAGCGCATGCCAGAGTTCAGTGTCAACGCCGACAGACGCAGGCAACCGACGGCGTTTACACGCCTTCAGCTCCATTCCCGATCTTTCGCAGTATAGCACAACAGAATAGGCTAGCCCGCAGAGACCGCAAATATGCGTGTTTACAGGTGTTCGCCATAACCTTCGAACACGCTGAGGAGCTTTGAGAGGCGCAGGAGTTCCTGCACGCGAGCACTCAAGTTGATGAGTTTGAACTGCTTCCCTGCTCGCTTCGCCGAGACATAGAGACCGACCAGAGCGCCGAGCCCGGAGCTGTCCATGTAGCTGGCATCCGTCAAGTCCAGCACGATCTGTCTGGAGTCTGGCATGAGGATCGCATCGCGGACTCGCTCCTGCAAGACGGGCACCGTGTCACTAACCACGCGCCCATGGCAGCGCAGAGTCGCGGTGTCGCCCGAAACCGAAGTTTCAATATGCAAGGTGGAGCGCGGAACAACAGGGTCGGCAGCCATCGGGGTTCTCCCAAACGCGGAAGCGCAGTGGGAGAGTTTAGACCCGAAGCAGGGCTGCTCCTGCAGTTTTCGCGGAGCTCTGGTTATTCACTAGAGAGTTAATCCCAAACCAAGCACAGAGTTACTGATTGGTGCATGGTTTTCTGGAGGGCGCTGGGGCAAGGTCCGAATCAGGAAATTCACAGAATGATGTGGCGAGAGGTGAGGGGATTTGCCCCTTACGAATCATTGTTATCAGACATGAAAGCCTCCGGAATAAACCGGAGGCTTTTCGGTTGCGATCTCTCTCGAGGCTACTCGTATGCGAGAGCCTCGATGGGATCTTTCTGAGCCGCTTTGAGGGCCGGATAGAGAGCTCCGAGTAGAGCGCCGATGATGGCAATGATGGACGCACGCAAAACCCAGTGGTTATCCCACACAACTTTGTTCAGCGGGAACTTGTAATTGATCAGCGCGGAACCGACGCCGGTGAGAACGAGTCCGAGAAGCACGCCAAAGATCGAGAGTACGAACGATTCGCGGAGCACAGCGTTGACGATGTAGAGGCGCGTGGCACCTAGCGATTTCAGAATGCCGATCTCGCGCGTGCGCTCCATGACGGCCGTGTACATCGACTGGAAGATCACAATAAAGCCGATGATTACGGAAATGCCGATCACGACATTGAAGAATGATCCAAGGCCCGGCATGTTGGAGACCGTCATCAGCGAAGTGTACTCGGCTAGCGATCGGGCAACGTACTGATCCATGCCTGGGACCTGCTTGATCTCAGAGACGATTGCATCAGCGTTGTCGGGAGTGTCGGCCTTGACGTAGAACATGCTGGCCTTGCCTTCGGAGCCGAGCAGGTCCTGCAGGGTCTTCATCGGTACGTAGCGGCGCGCGCCTTTGCCGTGCTCGACAATTCCGGAGATGCGGAAATCGGTGTTGAGCATCTCGTAGTGATCGCCGACCTTGGTGTGATTCTGCGCGGCGAAGAGGTCATCGACAATCATGTCGTTGGGACCCTGGAACGGGCCGCCGGATAGGAACTGGAAGGGACGTCCCATTTTGTCGAAGTTGTTCGGCGAGTTGGGATCGAGATCGATGCCCGCAATAATCTCCAGACGCTTCGAGGTGACGATGTGAGTCACGATGGGGGCCACAGCAGCGACATGTGGGAGAGTACGCAGCTTGTCGGCGACTTTGATCGACACGGGAGCCCCAGTCATGCCACTGAGGAAGCTGGAGCCGGGCGGCTGAACCATGACATCAAAGCCGATTCCCTTTTGGCGATCAGCATTGTCGTTGAGCATGCTCATGCAGAGGCCCACGATGAGCAGAATCAGCGTGACTTCAATCGCAATGGCGAAAACGCTGATCAGGGTGCGCAAGGGCCGGTGCACCAGGTTGGAGAAAACCATCTTATTCACCCTTCGAGGATACCAAATGGGAGCGAAGTTTCGCGAAGGGGGCTAGGTTTCACAAAGTTCGCGAGGTGGAAAAGCCGGAGAGCAGGTTTCAAAGTTTCAACGTTTCAAGGTTGGCGGGCAGAACACTAACCTTCAAAGAGGAGGCGGCATGTTCGGGAAGTACAAGCGGGAACGAGAGAAGGCTGTGAAGCGTGCGGCTCTGGGAGCGGCGGCTGTTGGTGCAATAGCGCTCGGTGCGTTTGCTTTAGGCGCGGTGGCAGTTGGTGCGGTGGCGATTGGAAGTCTGGGAGTGGGAAAGGCGAAAGTTAAGACGTTGGAGATTGATGAGCTGGTCGTGGGGAGGTTGGTGGTGAAGGAGCGATAGACGTTGCTCTCCTCAAGAAGGTCAAGAGCAACAGCAACAGCAACGAAAGAACCGTTGGTAAGCGCTGCGCGCTTCTTCGTTAGATCCCACATGCGCTCGCCAAAAGAGGCGAGCGTATATGGGGCACCCGCGGTGCTTAGGTCTTCGCCAGGTTGAACGGTCAGGCGTTGGTGGCGCGCTCGTGGACGAACTCGAGGGTGGCGGCGAGGATTTCGTCGACAAGCTCGGGGGTCGGAGCTTCGCTGTAAACGCGCAGAAGAGGTTCGGTGCCGGAGCCGCGAACGAGAACCCAGGCTTCGGCGGGCGGGACGCCCGGGGCCTGTTTGACGGAGGACGCGTTGAGCGCGGCGGCGGGGATATCGAAGAAGAATTTGAAGCCATCGAGGTCTTCCATGTGGTTGACCTTGAACTTGCCGAGATTCGCGGGGCGGGCGGCAGCGCGACGAAGGGCAGACTGCTTGATTTCTTCGGTGAGGTGCAGATCGCGGCGTCCATAGTAGTGGCGTCCGTATTTCTGCTGGAGGTCTTCGACGAGCTGGCCCATGGATTTGCCTTCTTCGGCCATGACGTTGGCGAGAAGCAGCGCGTTGAGAGTGCCATCGCGCTCGGGAAGGAAGCTCGGGATTCCGATGCCGCCGGATTCTTCACCGCCGATGAGCACCTGCTTGCCGCGAAGAACGATATCGGCAACGTATTTGAAACCGATCCCGTGCTCGATGAGCTCGCGATTGTAGGCGCGGGCGATGCGGTCGAGCATCTTGGTGGTATTGAAAGCGCGAGTGATTGCCCCGGGCCACTGCTTGCGCTTGAGAAGCCATTCGAGCAGCACTGCGTAGCACTTGTGCGCATCGACCAAGGCACCGTCTTCGGAGACGGCTCCGATGCGGTCGGCATCACCGTCGGTAGCAAGTCCCGCGTCGCAATGGTTGGCGACAACTGCTTCCTGAAGACCGCACAGGTGCGGCAGGATGGGCTCGGGATTCATGCCCGGGAACAGAGGATTGATCTCGTTGTGGATGGCTACGTGGGGCACGCCGAGTTCGGTAAAGATGTCGGAGATGATGGTGCGCCCGGCTCCGTACATGACATCGACGGCAAACTTCTGCTTCGCTTGCGCGATCAGCTTGAGATCGACAAAGGCTTTCACGGCGGCGATGTAGTCGGTCTTAAAATCGGCTTCGGTGACTGATCCGCCCTTGCCCTCAACGTGCGGAGCGTCGAGGAAGGACTCGATCTTCTTGATGATGTCAGGAGATGCGGAGCCGCCATAGCTCGCCTTGAACTTAACGCCATTCCAGTTCCAAGGATTGTGGCTGGAGGTGATCATGACGCCGCCTGCGGTGCCGAGCTTTTTGACCATGTAGCTGAGGGCAGGCGTAGGCGTGATTTCGCGCGCGAGCTTTACCTGAATGCCGCTGGACGCGATGGCTTCAGCACTGATTTCGGCGAAGCGGCGCGAACCGAAGCGCGTGTCGTAGGCAACGAGAATGCCCTTAGCGGGGTCTTCGTACTTGTGGACGTAGTTGGCGATGGCGTAGGCGGCACGACGGACATTTTCGAACGTGAAGTCGTCGGCAATTACGCCGCGCCAACCATCGGTGCCGAACTTGATTTGCTGAGTCATGAATGAGTCCTTTAGTGCGTTGTTGCTGACACGCGTGCAGTGAAAGCACCGTGGCCGAAAAGCCTTTTGGGCAGCGGTAGATATTGGGACTGCTCTGGGATCCTTCGTTGCGCTCAGGATGACAGCTCAAAAACACGTTGAGAGGGCCAGCACCCTGCCCTCCACAAGTCCAATACCCGGTTAATCTCTGCTTGAGGATGCAGCCCCAGAGTTGGAAATGCGCCAACTCTGGGCCACCTTCGAACTTTTCAATCGCGCGAAACTATATGAGCTTCGACCGCTTCTGCTCATCGAGATATTTTACGATCTTGCCTACATCCTGAGAGCGCTTAATGGTGGTGATCAATAGCGCATCGCCGGAATCTACGACGACCAATCCCTCAACTCCAACGGCGGCGACAAACTTACCGGGCGCGTGCAGGTAATTGCCATGCGCGTCGAGCGTGAAATGCGTGGCGGCGGAGATGACGTTGTCCTTGTGTTTCCCTTGCGCGATGCGGTGTTCGAAGTGAGCGGCCCAGGAGCCAAGATCGTTCCAGCCCCAATCGGCGGGGATGCAAAAGATGTTGGACGGGTGTTCGCTGGAACGCGGCTCGATGATGCCGTAGTCAACGCTCTTGTCATCGCACTTGGAATAGAGCTTGCGCAGGGTTTCGTCGAACTTGCGTGTGCCCCAAGTGGCGGCAATCTTTTCAAGTTTGTCGGCAGTGGCGGGCAGGTATTTGCGAAGCGCGTTCACCAGCGTACGTGCCGACCACAGGAACATTCCGCTGTTCCAGTAAAAATTTCCGGCGGCAATAAACTGCTCGGCTGTGTCCGTGTTGGGCTTTTCGCGGAAGCGGGTGACGTGCGTGACCGCGCCTTTGTAGGCGTCGCCAGCCTCGATGTAGCCGTAGCCCGTCTCGGGGCGCGTGGGCTTAACGCCCATGACGATGATGTTTTCCGATGCGGCGGCAAGAGCAATGCCTGTCTGGAGATCTTTGCGGAACTGCTTTTCCTTCTGAATGACCTGATCGGAGGGAAAGAGGCCAAGGACAGCGTCGGGATTGCGGCGATGAAGGATGAAGGCGGCGAGTCCGATGGCGGGTGCGGTGTTGCGGCCCACTGGCTCGGCGATAATCTGCTTCTTGGGCAGCGCGCGGAGCTGGCGAGCGATGTTGTCGCGAAGATCGCCGTTGGTGATGATCCAGAAATTATCGGCAGGTGCCATGGGAAGCAGTCGCGCCACGGTTTCCTGAATCATGGAATGGTCGGAGTTGAGCGGCAAAAGCTGCTTTGCAAAAGCTTTGCGGCTGAGAGGCCAGAAACGCGTGCCGCGTCCTCCGGCCAGAATGATTGGATAAAACTCAGGCTTGCGAGTCCTCGCCAAGATTCAATCCCTTCAAACTAAGAATGCGTGATTGCACTTCCAGTATGCAGATTTGTGAGGGGCTGTGCCAGCTTTTCCGACGGCAGGCGCATGCGGAGAATTTCAGCCGACCACTGCGGGCGCACGGTGTATTCGCGAGCAGATGCTGGGATGACAACGGTCTCACCACGCATGAACGGCACGGGCTGCGCATCGGCGGTCTCAACGACGGCTCCGCCTTCAACGCAGACGAGCACCTGAACGGAGGTCTTGCAGGGTTCGGAGTGAATCGTGAGCGGGCTATCGATCTTGTGTTTTTCTACGATGAAGCAGGGAGAGGCAACGAGGAGGTCGTGTCCGTCGCGGCCATCGAAATTGGAAATGGGCTGCGGGGGAACGAGTCCGGCGTGAGTCTTCTCTTCGATAGCGGCGAGGCCTTGTTCGAGATGAAGTTCGCGCGGGCGTCCGTAATCGTAGAGGCGATAAGTGAGGTCGCAGTTCTGCTGAGTCTCGATGAAGATGGCATTCGGACCAATGGCGTGCACGGTTCCGGCATCGACGTACACCATGTCTCCGGCATGGACGTCGAGCCAGTTGAGCATGTGTTCTGCCTGGCGTTCCTCGATGGCGCGGCGGAACATGTCGCGATTGATGCCGGGGCGCAGACCTAGACCTACCGTTGCGCGTTCGACGGAGCGAGCAACGTACCAACATTCGGTCTTGCCGCAAGGATGGCCGATCTGCTGGGCGCGGGCGTCATCGGGGTGAACCTGCACGCTGAGCTTCTGACGGGGAAATAGAAACTTAATGAGGAGCGGGAAGCGAGCGGGCTCGGGTGCGGCCTGGCCGGTGAGTTCAGATGAGAACTGCGATGACAGATCGCGAAGAGATTGTCCGGCGAGTGGCCCGTTGGCAATCTTGCAATCTTCTCCTGTGAGCCAAACTTCTCCGATGGGCTCGCCTTCGACGGGGCGATTGAAGTAGGGGCGAAGATCGCGTGTGCCCCAGACTCTTTCATGAAATTCTGGAAGGATCAGGAGTGGATACAGTGAAGACATGACTTGGGGCCTTTTAGCAGCTGAAGAACAGAGTACCGCAGCTTACCGTTTGGATGGAAGCAAAGGGGGAATGAGATGCCGAACAGCAACTCATTCCCCCTTTCAATTGCAATACGGAATAACGCGAATTTGAGTCTTTCTAAATACCTTGGAATTAGAAAAACCCAGAGTTGGAAAAACGCCAACTCTGGGCCACCTTTCCCCTAGCTAGAGTGCGGAGAAGAAGCTCTTGACGCGCTCTAGGCCGCGATCAATCTCCTTGGATGAAGTGGCATAGGAGAAACGAATGTGTCCGGGCAACCCGAAAGCCTCGCCTGGGACGCAGACCACATGGCCTTCACGCAGCAGACGCGAGGCGAGTTCAGTGGTGGTGATGCCAGCGCGATTGGCGATCTCCGAAACATCGGGGAAAGCGTAGAACGCGCCTTCGGGCATGTTGCATTTGACGCCGGGGATGGCGCGGAGTCCGGAAACCATGCGCTCGCGAAGCTGGATGTATTCGGCACGCATGTCGGCCACGCACTGCTGCGAAGCGGTCAAGGCGGCGACTCCAGCCTTCTGCACAATGGAGGTCGGATTGGAGGTGGACTGGCTCTGCAGTTTCTGAAGCTGGTTGATGACAGGCTTTGGAGCCAAGGCGTAGCCGAGACGCCATCCGGTCATGGAATAAGTCTTCGACAAGGAGCCCATGAGCAGGAGGGAGTCCTTGTACTCTTTCAGCGAGCCCAGCGAGAACGGGTGGCCAGTGTAGTCGAGGTACACATAGCACTCGTCGCTCATGACGTAGATGCCGCGCGAGGCTGCGAGTTTAACGATGGCGGCGAGGTCTTCGGGCGAGACAACGGCACCGGAAGGATTGTTGGGCGAGTTGAGCAGGATGATGCGCGTGCGCGGCGTGATGGCTTTCTCGACCATAGCAGCGGTGAGGCGGAAATCCTCAGAGGCAACAGTCTGGACAAAAACGCACTTTCCTCCGCAATACTCGACCATGTCCTTGAACGAAACCCAGTAGGGCACGGGGATGATGACTTCGTCACTATGATCGACGAGGACCTGGAAGGTGTTGAACAGGGCGTTCTTGCCGCCCGTGGTGACAATGGTTTCGTCCCAGGAGTAGGCGGAGCCGAAGTCCTGCTGATGGCGCGACGCAATAGCGGCGCGAAGGTCCTTGATGCCTGCTACAGCGGTGTACTTGGTGAAATTGTTCTGGATCGCCTCGATGGCGGCCTGCTTGATGTGCTCAGGGGTGGCGAAGTGAGGCTCACCGGCACCGAAGTCGACCAGATCCACACCCTGCGCGCGTAGGGTGGTCGCGTCGTTGTTGATGGCCATGGTGGCCGAGATTTCGATGCGGCCAATGCGTGCCGTAAATGCGGTAGCTGCGGTAGTAGACACTAGGATTCCTTTCGCGTTACGGATTTGGATTGATGCTTCGGGCGTGTTCTCCGGAGCAGAGGAAATTTACTTGGAAGCCTGCACTGGCCGCTTCATGCGCTCGCGCAAGCGTGCCTCCACCGAGGGAGGAACAAGGCCTGCGAGCGTGCCGCCCAGCGAGGCAATTTCGCGTACCAGCCGAGAGCTCAGGTAGGAATAAGCTTCGGCGGGCATCATAAACACTGTCTCCAGGCTGGCGTCGAGCTTGCGATTCATCCAGGCCATCTGGAGTTCGTACTCGTAATCGCTGACGGCGCGGATGCCGCGGAGAACCGCCTGAGCATTGCGCTCACGTGCGTAATCTACGAGTAGACCTTCGAAAGATTCGGTGCGGACGTTTGGCAGACTACCCGTGCACTCGCGCAACATCTCAAGTCTCTCGTCAACAGTGAAGAGAGGAGTCTTTTCGGAGTTCCGCAAAATCGCGACCACGAGCTCGTCGAAGATCTTTGCTCCACGCTGGATCAGGTCGAGATGGCCGTTCGTCGGTGGGTCGAACGATCCGGGGTAGATGGCAATAACTCGCTTCAATGTTCCTCGGCGCAGCGCCAAAAATTATGCCTTGATTTTATGCTGCGAAAGATACGCGAAGCAACTTGGGGCCGGTTTTTTGTCCTGAGCGAAACTACGAGAAATCGGGGCTTGCGAGGCAAGTGACGGAAGTGTGATACACTCATTTTGATTTGAAGTAACACTCAAAGAGTATCTGGCAAGTTTCGAATAGCGATTTTGAGCCGGTCCCGCCGAACAACGTACGCGTTACCCACTCCTAGTAGCACCGATCTTCGCACCAGAAATTCAGAAAAGGTAAAACACAGTGGAACAAGGTACAGTGAAGTGGTTTAACGACGCAAAGGGATTTGGTTTCATCAGCCGCCAGAATGGCGAAGACGTTTTCGTGCACTTTTCGGCTATTCAGTCGAATGGTTTCCGGAGCCTTCAAGAAGGTCAGGCTGTTCAGTTCAATGTGACTAAGGGTCCCAAGGGCTGGCAGGCAGAAAACGTACAGGTTCTGTAGAAACGAGTTCTGTAAATGAAAAGGGCACGGGGCGCAGGCTCCGTGCTCTTTTCATTTTGGCTGAAAGGTTAATTACTCGCGTGATGCCGCACGCTGCTCTGCTTCCGCATTGGTAATGCTCGCGCCAAAACTGCTTTGCGGTTGTGTACGGATGGCGGGCTGCTGTTCGGCTTTCGGCTTCTCCTCGGATGGTTCGGGGGTAGTCCGCATGGACCTGGGCAGGTCCGAAGCCTCGAAGGTTATTCCGTCGGCGATCATTCCCGAGGCGGCTGTCACCAACTTGTTTCTCTTGGTCGTTAGCGTGTCAAGCGCACGCTGCTTTGCCTGATCGGAATCGAAGGTTTCGAACTTCTCGAGATGTGCAATTTTGCGGTCGCAGAGATCAATTTCCTGATGAACATCACGTAAGTCGAATCGGGTAAGCGGGCGGTTTTGCTTCGCCGTTTTCTGCGCGGCAGTACTGGTCTTTTTTGGCATAAATCTCTCTCAGACAGTTGTGGATACCAGAACCGTCTGTTGGGGTGCAGTGCTAATCACGGGCAGGCTTCACTGGCCTGAGTCATTGAAGTTTTCAGCGAGTTTTTAGCGAGGATGAGTTTCAGGTGATCCGACAGATTTTGGGTAACCCGAAAGCTTAAAGGCAGGACCGCACCTGTTTCGAGGTTATTGGAACGCCTCTTACAAGTCAACTTGCCTTGATTGGCTGTCATGGGAGTACCCTCGGTATTCTCCGGCGAGACCACGGTGCTAGACTAATAGTTTAGATACAAGATCGAGTCGTTGAGTTCACCTGCCCCTCCGCCCAGTTTCCTCACGCAATCTCTTCCCGATCAGAGCCAGAGCAGCGAGACTCCTCATGCGATTTGGCATCTCTTCATAGGTACGGGTAAGGAGTCTCAATGTCCGGACTATCCGGCGATAAGTCCAGGTTCAATCGCTTGCGTCAGCAAAAGGTCGCGCGCCGAAAGGCGAACATCGAAGGCATGCAGTTAACCGCAACATCAGCAACAACGAGTCAGCCAGCAACGAAGTAGGGCTAACTTGGCACCATTGGCCACCTGTGGCCACACATGAGACGCAATACAATGGAGGCTTTATTGTCACCACGACCACGCGCAACATTCACAAAACTGCAGAAGGAAAGAGCACGTCAGGAAAAGCAGCGGGCGAAGGCCGAACGCAAGCAGCAACGAAAAGCCGAAAATGAAGCGGCGGGACCCCGTTCAGACCAAGAAGATCTGGCAACTAATGAGGAATACTTCCCCGATCAAGAAAACTCCCCCCAAGCTTAGCCAGTTCTCTCCAAACGAGACCCGGTGATGGAACACCGCGCCCCGCAAAGGAACTCGATACGATTCGACGGAAGGTGTGAGTGATGCCAGCGTACAAGGCCGAACAAGCATGCCATCCGCGGATTGTTTATCGAGTTTTCCGACCGGGACGATCGGCGCAGCGCTAAATGACCGCAGGTAAAAGAGAGTGCTGCCGAGACTCTGAGCAGGTTGGGGGGCATCAGACCTGAGACAGGTCACTTGAGGTCGAAGCAAGGATGCAGAGTTCGATGCTTGGCTCTACAATTGGGCGACTTCCGGGACCGACCAATTTATGAGCCTTTTTGATAAGAACACTCTGCGAATTCTGTTCACGGTGCTGGCCACCGTCGCGCTGCTCAGCTTGGTGTGGCTGGCGAGAAAGCCCGTTCTGGCATTTCTTTTCGCCATGCTGTTTGCCTATTTGCTTGAGCCGCTGATCGCGGTCGTGCAGCGCTGGACGCGATGCAATCGGGGTGTCGCGATCGGCGTGACGTATGTCGCTATTTTTGCCGGGTTGCTGGTTCTCGGACTCGTCGTTGGACCGAGGATAGCCGAAGAAGGTCGCCACCTGATGGCGAACGCTCCGGACCTTTACACAAAAGTTGCAAACGGCAGTATTGCCTTCCAAGTAGGCAAGGCGCGGGGTTGGAGCGAGGACACACAGGCGCGCGCGCAGCAGTTTCTTGTGGGACATCGGCAGGACGTGCTCACACACCTTAGCGAGCAGAGCAAGAAACTGACCGAGGTTGCAAGCAACGCTTTATGGATTGTGCTGATCCCGATTCTGGCGATTTTCTTTTTGAAAGATAAAAGCGAGTTCGGTCGAAGTATCGAGGGGCTTTTGGAAAACCAGAGAAGCCGGGAGATGCTGCGGGATGTTCTTGGCAATTTGGACGAAATGCTTTCGCATTTCGTGCGCGCACAGCTCTATTTGGCGGCGATTTCCTGCGTCGTGTACATGACCGTGCTGACGATTATGCGTGTGCCGTATTCGTGGGCACTAGGCGCATTCGGCGGTCTTCTGGAGTTCATTCCCTTCGTAGGACCGCTGGTGGCCGGAGCCTTGATTCTGGCGGTGAGCTTTGGACTGAACTATGGCCACCTGCTGATCGTACTCGCCTTTCTGCTGGTCTGGCGGGGATTGCAGGACTACCTGATTTCGCCTCGCGTGCTGGGCGGCAGGGTGGAAGTGCATCCATTGGCGGCGATCTTCGGCGTTCTGGCGGGAGGCGAGGTGGCAGGTGTGGCGGGAATCTATTTCGCTGTGCCCATAATGGCGGCCGCCAGAATTCTGTGGCAGAGCTATCGAAAACACCACGTGAACCTGACGACACAGCCGACGGTGATAGAACGCGTGAGGAAGCTCTAAATACCTGCTTATCTGAGACTTACTCGACGCCAGGCCAGATTCGGAATTACGAAGAGGCTATTGCGGTTTGCGGAAGCGTTCTGTTACGAAAATCTTTACGTCCAATTGACACCTTTGTAACTAGGATTTTCTAGGATCAGAGCCGTATAGAAGTACGGAGATTGGCGAAGGAACGCTTATGGACTTGATCTTGGAAGCTCGAACGGGACGCGAGCAGGTGGCAATCCTATGTCGCGGCAAGCTGGTGGGTGGCAAAGAGGCAGATGCGTTTCGCAGCAGCACGATGTTGCTCCTGAACGGGTTTGACAACGTAACCGTCGACCTCGCAGGCGTACGAACGGTAGATGGAGGCGGATTGGGAAGCATCGCGTCCGTCTTTGCGTATGCCATGGAAAAGGGTCGGCACGTGCGGATCGTTAACGCCAGCAAGTTGGTGGAGCAAGCACTGAAACTGACCCAACTCGATCGCTTCCTGGACAACAACGGGCCGAGGCCAGATATGCCTCGGGTGAGACGACAAGTGGCGGCCTAAAGTACAGGAATCTTTGCTGAGGTCCTGAACACGTGCGGGCGTGGCGTGGTCATTCATACCAGATCGTCTGTGATCGAGATCAGCTTGCATCCTCGACAGAAGATTCGGTAAGCGTGTCGCTGCAGGTAACCCGATTTCTGCCATCCTGCTTCGACTTGTACAGAGCACGATCCGCTGCTTGAATCAGCGGTTCGGGAGTGGCACCGTCAGCGGGAAAGACGGAAACTCCCATTGAGAGCGTTACTTCTCTCAAGAGCTTCCCTTCGAGAATCACCTTGAGATTGGAAACCGCCAACCGAACGCGGTCAGCAATCTTGATGGCACCGTCCATGCCGCAGTCGGGCAGCACGGCTAGAAATTCTTCTCCACCGTAACGACAAATGATGTCGGTCGATCTGAAAGTGGACCTCAATGCACTGGCCACGTCGCTGAGAACAGCATCCCCGGCACTGTGTCCGTAGGTGTCGTTGAACTGCTTGAAGTGATCGATGTCCATTGCGACGACAGCGACGCAAGAATTGGTTCGCTGCGCCCGGGCCAACTCTCGCGCGAAAGTGTCGTCGAGATAGCGGCGGTTGAACAGATTAGTCAAAGGGTCACAGGTGGCCTGATGGCGCAGTGCTTCTTTCAATCGGAGATTCGCAACGGTAAGGCCGAGCACTTCGGCAACTTCGTAGGCGAGCTTAGGAACCGTGCCAGCACTGGCAAACTTCAGGTGAAGCAATCCAACGGTTTCACCCTGTGCCAACAACGGAATGCATGCAGTGTGATCAGGTGGGCGAGTGATGTGGTCGCAAACCACACCGGCTTCCAACTCAGTGATCTCGTGCATATGGCCAAGACGAAGGGACCAACATTCTGACGGAGCGAATGGCCCATCTGGGGACGAGTGTTCGCCCCACCCTGCGGCATAGGTCAGAAGGTTCTTTGAGGGATTGAGTAGGTAAAGATTGCCGGAGGAGTGAGGCACGCAACGGGGGCCGAACTGCGAGATCAAGGTCTGAGTATCGGAGGTGTTCTGCGCTGCATGCAGCAGTTCCCTGAATTTGCTAATGATTGCTTCCTGTTGTATTCGAGACTCGAGTTGCTCGGCCATTCTGTTGAACGAACTGGCCCATGCTCCGAGTTCCCTGTGATCGCTCACACTGACGCGGCGGGACAGATCACCGTTGGCGATTGCCTCCGCTGAACTGCTCAATTCCGAAATGTTATCACTCACTCGGAAAGCAAAAAACAGAGCGCCTAAACCGGCCACCACAACAATCCCGAAGATCACAGATAAAAACAGAATTCCAAGGCGCTCAGAACTGACACGGCTGACCTGCTCTCGCTGCCTGAGAAGTTGCGTTTCAACCGAAATGAACTGATCTAAGGTCTCGTGCAGCTTCTCCATATCATGACTACTCGCGAGAACCGCGCTTGTATGGGCCTGATGCCGTTTCCCATTAGGCGGATTCGACATGGCAAAACTCGCTATGTACTCGCGATACCGTTCAAACGATTGTTGAATGTCATTCAGCCGTTGTTCCTGTTGCGGATTGTCTGACACGAGCGCTGAAAGAGAACCAATGGCCGAGTTGAACCTCTCGGCGCCGACGTAGAACTGCTTGAGAAACGCAGGATCTTGAGTCAGCACATATCCACGGGCGCCACTCTGCAATTCGGCAGCTTGCCGCCCAGTTTCCTGCGCGGTGGAGATTACTTCTCTCGTGTGAAGCACCCAAGCCGTTCGAAGTTCAGCATGATGCCAAGCCGAAAGCAATCCCACGATGCTGCACACAGTCATCAGGATCATGACTGCGGCCGCAAGCGCTGCTTCCGCTTTCAGGGTCAACCGCTTTTGAATTCTAAGAAACAATGGACAGCCTATGAACATAAACTCGCGATTCAGACCTGAATTGGAAAGCTGGACTATAGAGGTGTCCTTTTATCGGCAGAGTGGGAGATGTTCTTCAGGCTTTGTTAGTAGCTGGGTTCGCTAGGCAGGGAAAAGCATGCTGCAAAAACAGGGACGGCGTGATCCGCCCCTGTCTGCTGAGAAGATCTGATTGCTACTTCTTCGGCATTGCAGCCTTGGCAGCGGCTACTTCTTTAGGAGCTGCGGGAGCCGGGTCGGCAGGAGCTTCGGCGGTCGCACGGTCGAGGCCAAGGGCTTTACGCACGGCTTGCTCGATCCTGGCCGCGATGTCCTTGTTCTCCTTCAGGAAGTTCTTGGCGTTCTCACGACCCTGGCCGATGCGTTCACCTTCGTAGCTGTACCAGGCGCCGGATTTTTCGACGATGTTGCGATCCACAGCGATATCGAGCATGTCGCCTTCCTTGCTGATGCCTTCGCCGTACATGATGTCGAACTCGGCTTCGCGGAAGGGAGCAGCGGTCTTGTTCTTGACGATCTTGACCTTGGTGCGCGAACCGACGACCTGATCGCCATCCTTGATGGCGGCAATGCGGCGGATATCGATACGTACCGAGGAGTAGAACTTGAGCGCGCGTCCGCCAGTGGTGGTCTCGGGATTGCCGAACATGACACCGATCTTCTCGCGGATCTGGTTGATGAAGATGAGGCAAGTGCGTGACTTGCTGACCGTGCCAGTGAGTTTGCGCAGGGCCTGTGACATGAGGCGCGCCTGCAGACCGACGTGGCTGTCACCCATTTCGCCATCGAGTTCGGCCTTGGGGACGAGGGCGGCTACGGAGTCGACGACCAAGACGTCGATTGCGCCGGAGCGGACGAGAGCTTCCGTGATTTCAAGAGCCTGCTCGCCGTAGTCGGGCTGGGAGACGAGGAGGTTATCGACATCAACTCCAAGGCGCTTGGCGTAGGCCGGGTCGAGGGCGTGTTCGGCATCGACAAAGGCAGCCATGCCGCCAGCCTTTTGGGCTTCGGCGATGATCTGGAGCGTAATGGTGGTTTTGCCCGAAGATTCAGGGCCATAGATCTCAACCACGCGGCCACGGGGAACTCCGCCGACACCGAGGGCAGAGTCAAACGAGATCGCCCCGGTGGAGATCACCGACATCGGAGTGATGGGCCCCTTGTTTCCCAGGCGCATGATAGAGCCCTTGCCAAACTGCTTTTCAATCTGAGAGAGCGCAAGATCAATTGCGCGGGACCGATCTTCGGCCATGAAACACTCCTTGCCTGCCGCCTACGAGGGCGCGTGGCTGAAAGTTTTGTCAGGTGCGGAAGCTACCACCCACCCGGAGCCGCCAGACTGCGTATTACAGCGGCTTACGCACTGCGTTCCCATCATAAATGGCGACTGAGGGTGAGCATAGCACGGGCAAGCACGAAGGTGAATAAAAGGTGAAAGGTTGAGCAAAATATGCCCGGAAATATTGCTTTTGGCAATTTCCGGGCGCGCGCGAATGCCTATCGTTGCAGCAGATCGATGGGCTTGTGGATGTCTGTGACGCGGAAGTGGCGCGCAAGCAAGGGATAGCGCTCGGCGACCTTCTCGTACATCTCGTAGGCGACCTTGCGATAACTCCAGTGGCCCCCCGGACCGGTGCGCAGTTCGCTAATGTAAACGACCTCGGCCAGATCCATCTTGAACAGAGTGCGCTTGCGATAGGCGAGCGGAATGAGGTAGTGCGTGGGCTCGGCGGATTCGCTACGTGAGGTGAGCGAGGCGGCGAGCTGTGCTCCACCGTGTGCGACATGCTGCATAGCATCGGCGTAGAGCTGAGAGTGACCAGCCTCCTGGATTTCACGCGGGGTCTCGAATCCGTGCGCAAAGCCGTATGGCTGATGGATTTGCACGCAGCGGCGGTGGCGGTGCAGGTCGCGGTAGGCTCCGATGTCCATGAGAATGTCGAAGCGGAATTTCTGTCCGGAGCAGTACGCGCGGAGCAGTTCGTCGTGGGCTCCGCGATGGCGCAGGCCGAGATCAACGATTTCATCGCGCTGAGCGGCACTGAGGGCAGACACGGCTTCACGAAGCTGTCGGTAGGAGTAATCCGAGTGCTCGTACAGAAGCGTGGTCGCCAGCTCGATCTCAAGCGGATCATCATCGAGCAGATCGACTTCGGAAGCAGGGGCGATGGAAGCCCCGCGCATAAGTTCGGCAGCGGCTTGTGCAAATTCCTTGCGGGTAGAGATTTCGTAGGCGCAGGGCTCGGCGTATTTTACGAGCGTGGGGCAGACCTTGGTTTCACGCAGAAGTTCGGTGCGAAGTTGCTCGGCGAGAGCGGGATCTTTGGCGGCGACCTGATCGATGAGAGCGCGGCGCCTTTCGGTGTTGACGTCCCATGCGGACCCTCGGGCGGCTTGCTTCATGAGCTCGCCGAGGTTGCGGACTTCGTCGTATGGGCTGCCGAGAAGGCGCGAGACTTGAGTCTCCAACGTGCGGGCGTTCACGATCTGTCCGAGCGAAGTGTTGGTTGCGAGCGGGAGCAGGTAGCGCGAGATGTCGAAGGCGCGGGCACGAAGTGTGCGCTCGTAGGCTTCCTGCGGCATGTCGGCGGGCTTGGGAGTTTTAGATTTGAGGTACTCGAAATTTAGCTCGCTGAACTTGCGATACTCGGCGAAGAGGAACTCGATGGTCTCTTCATAGAGCCGCGTGTCGGCTGGGTCGGTGAAGCGAGGCGTGTAGTGTCCGCTCTTCTTGAAGTCCTGATAGCGAGTGGAGCGCTCCTGACCGTCCCAGCGAGTTTCATCAACCACGAATGTCGCAGCGAGGATTGAGAGTCGCTCGATTGCCATCGCGATGTGCGCGAGGTCGGCGATAGAGCGGTGGCCGTACTGGAAATAGAAGGTACCGAGGAACTTCTCCGCCTTCTCGTCATTGAGCTCTGTCAGCGACTGCTTGATGGAAAGCGACGAGCGCGAATATTTGGCCATGGCGTAGGCCTGGACCTCCGGGGCCGCGCCGTGAATGCAATAAACCTGCGTTTCGGCAGAAGAGGGCTGGGGAGCAGAAGGAGTTGCGGAAGCCGGTTCGGTCATGGGTTCGATTGTGCAGGAAAACGGGGCGGATTGTCAGCAGAGATTCAGAAGGAAGATGGAGGAGATGCGAGGTGCTTGCTCTCCCAGGTTAGCGCCGCAAAAAGCGCGGCACGAACCTGGGGCACCCGGCAGCCTGCCAAACCAAGAAGAACGGAAAGTCAACTACCCCGCCCTAAGCTCAAGAACGAGTTTAGGACGGGGCACCTGAGAGCTCAGCAGAAATTGTGTTTGGGGCGGAGTCTTCCAACGCAAAGGCAGCTATGATGAATTCACGTGCCGAGCTACCCGGATGGGGGTAGGCTCTTGGACTTGGGGCAGAGATGGTGGAACCGGAAGTAGAGACGAGATTCATAACGGCTGGAAGCTTACTGTACGAAGTTGAGCACCGTCCGTGGATGCCTCCGGATGCGCCGTGGCTACTGTCGCAAAACTGGAACGATCTGCTGCTGGCGCACTTCCCTGTTCATCCGCCTATGCTTCGCGAATTGGTGCCGTACGATCTCACCCTTGATCTCTATGACAGGGTGGCGTGGGTTTCACTCGCGGCATTCTGTTCGAGTCACGTTAGGCCGAGCGGAATCCCTCCGTTGCCGGGATTGTCATTCTTTCCGCAACTCATCCTGCGCACGTACGTCACTTTCCAGAACAAGCCGGGACTGTACTACTTCAGCGTGGATGCGGCGAATCTGTCGGCTGTCTGGTTCGCGCGGATGTTCTTCCGAATGCAATATTGGCATTCATCGATAAAGGTGAGCGGAGCAACGATCCAGGCAAGGAAAGCTCAAAGAAAAGAGATCCAGTTCCAATCGAAGAGATTGCATGGACCACAGCTGAACGATGGACGTGCAGAATTTGAAGTGCGGTATTGGCCGGAAGGCGATGCGAGACGTGCAGCGAGAGGAAGTCTGGATGAGTTTCTAACGGAGCGGTACTGCGTGTATTCGTGGAACCGGCGAAAGATCTATCGAATCGAAGTGCATCACCAACCGTGGATGATGCAGCAGGCCAGTGTTGAAGTTCGTGCTAACTCAGTGGCTGCGCCAGTGGGCTTGAATCTGGGAATGGCGCCGGAGCTCTGCCATTTTTCACGCTCGCTGAAGACGCTGATTTGGGCTCCGGAGAGCATTCGAATTTCGCGATAAAGAACAACCTGCCGAGCATCCCCCGCGAGTTCGCCACACTCACAACAAACAACAACTACAAGTGGTGTCCGTCGGTTCTCGACGGAAATAAAAGATATGAAGCCGAGATTGAGAGCAGGATCATCCAGGCTAGGGTGCCGCGCTCCGCTTCGTTATCGACATGGACTGAGTGCAATGGGGAGAAAAGAAGCTGCGAAAAGATAATGGCAGCCAACAAAGATCCCACCACGCTCACCATGGCTCCAAAGCGGCTTGCGATAAGTATTAGTACGGCAGTGAACACGAAAGGAGCGATCATTCTCCAAGGAGTTCGCGAAAAAACTAAGGCGAGCACAATGGCGCAGGCCGCGCTGACAACGATGCCTAAACTGGATTGCAGTGTGTGTAACAGTTTTATCTTCATGGTCATTTGCGAGGCAGGGTGATTTATCGGACTTCGCTAACATCGCATGAATCCAGAGCAGAGTGTTAAGGAATTCGAGAGTAGAAGTCGTCGCAATTCCGCAGCTTGCGATTTCTATGTCCAACGAGTGCTGCACCAGGAATCGTGCGGCAGCCTTGGAATTTGCTCGCTGGATTAGCCTGCCTTAGCGCAAAATAATCGTAGTTCCATTTAGTGCTGTTCGCCACCTAGGATGACCGCAAGATGCCCCACGGAACAGATTCGCTGCTATTGCAGATGTTCACGATCTTTGTGTGGGCAAAGGTCTTTGGTGAGCTGTTCGAGCGAATCCACCTTCCAGCAGTGCTGGGGGAGATTCTGGCGGGTGTAGTTCTAGGACCTTATGCCACTCGCTTCATAATTCCAGGAGACACAATCAATTCGATCGCCGAGATCGGCGCTGTGTTCCTGCTGTTCACCGTGGGATTGGAGACTTCTCCTACCGATCTGATCCGCGTTGGACGACTCAGCATGAGAGTGGCGGTAGCGGGAATCATACTGCCGTTCGCGATGGGATTCTTCTTCCTCAAGTTCAATCACGAACCTACGCACGAAGCAGTATTCGTAGCAGCAGCAATGGTGGCCACCAGCGTCGGCATCACAGCCCGCGTGCTGCGTGACATGAACGTGCATAAGTCGCACGGAGCACAGGTGATCCTGGGTGCGGCTGTGTTCGACGACATCCTGGGAATGCTTTTGCTGGGCGTGCTGGTCAGCACAGTGAGCACGGGTGGAATTCAGTATTTGCATCTTGGGCTGGTGACGGTAGAAGCCGTCGGGTTCGCGTGGTTCATGATCTACGTCGCGCCACGCGTAGTAGATCGACTGCGGCCAGGTATTCAGCAGATGCAGACGCAGGATGCTCCGCTGGTGCTGGCGTTGGCATTGTGTCTTGGGCTCTCGGTGGCAGCAACGCGGATCGGAATGGCTGCAATCATCGGCGCATTCTTCGCCGGACTAGCGTTCGCAGATTATTCGCCGCGCTGGAACCTGGAACCACGCTCACAAGCAATCAATCAGTTCCTCTCTCCTTTCTTCTTCTTCACAATGGGATCGCGGCTGGACCTTTCGGTGTTCTCGCGCTCGGTGGTAATGCTGGCACTTGCGC
The DNA here is from genome assembly GCF_059726255.1 of Koromonas humicola. Lineage (NCBI taxonomy): Bacteria > Pseudomonadati > Acidobacteriota > Terriglobia > Terriglobales > Koromonadaceae > Koromonas > Koromonas humicola. The sequence continues at coordinate 29,056 of NZ_AP040873.1, read as the reverse complement.
TGTCCGCTCTGGCAGTAATTTCGAAGATTGTTGGCTGCGGACTACCGATGTTTCGCGAAGGCTGGCGAAGCATGCTGCAGGTGGGAGTGGGCATGACACCTCGCGGAGAAGTAGCGCTGATCGTGGCTCTCATCGGATTGCAGATGAATATGATTTCGCAGCGCGCCTATGCGCTGGTGATCGTCATGACCGCAGTGACCACCGTGCTTCCTGTTCCCTTCCTGCGAGCGCTGTTCATGCCCGACAGCAAAGCACGAGGCGTTTCCGGCGGCGAAGAAGCCGAGGAAGTGCAGATCTCCGGCCAACTCGGGTAGGCTGGTCAGCTATAATCCGCTAAGTTCTTATTCTGAGGTGATCTATGGAGTCCTTGCAGGGACACGTGGCGCTCGTGACCGGAGCGTCGCAGGGAATCGGACGCGCCTGCGCCGTGACACTCGCCAAAGCCGGAGCGACCGTCGCACTGGCGGCACGCAATGAAGAGAAACTGAAGGAAGTACAAGCAGAGATTGAGAATGCGGGCGGAAAAGCCGCAGCGTTCAAACTCGATGTGTCTTCTGGCGACGCGATTAAGGCCACGGTGAAAGAGATCACCGGAGAGCTTGGGAAGATCGACATTCTCGTGAACAATGCCGGGATTACGCGTGACGGATTGCTGATGCGCATGAAGCGCGCAGACTGGGACGACGTGCTGGCGACGAATCTGAGTGCGCCGTTTCTGCTGACGCAAGCGGTGATCGGCGGAATGCTGAAACAGCACTGGGGACGCATCGTCAACATCACCTCGGTCGTGGGCGAGATGGGCGGGCCGGGACAGGCGAACTATGCTTCGTCGAAGGCAGGGTTGATCGGGCTGACAATGTCGGTCGCGCGTGAAGTTGCATCGCGAAACATCACCGTGAATGGGGTGGCTCCGGGATACATTGCAACGGCGATGACCGACGCGCTGACAGATGAGCAGAAGGCCGGTATCACCGCGCAGATTCCGCTGGGACGCCAGGGAACGGATATGGATGTGGCGAACGCAGTTCTGTTCCTCGCAAGCGAAGAAGCAGGTTATATTACCGGTCACGTGCTGGATGTGAACGGCGGTATGTTGATGCGGTAAGGACACTATGGACGAGATCGGAAGCAGTTGGCGGTACGAACTGGTACTTCTTGCCGTGTTTTCAGGGACGCTGATTGCGTCGGCAGTTCATGCCTATGATCCGTTCACGTGGTTCCTCGAGGTTCTACCCGCACTGATTGGGGTGGCCGTGCTCGCGGCCACTCGTTTTCGTTTTCGGTTTACTCGCCTGGTTTACACACTGATTCTGATTCACTCGATCATCCTGATGGTGGGCGGACACTATACGTATGCTCGCGTGCCGGCGGGCGAATGGGTGAGCCAGGCATTTCATCTAGGGCGCAATCACTACGACAGGTTGGGGCACTTTGCGCAAGGATTCGTGCCAGCGATGATTGCGCGCGAGGTGTTCATCAGGCGAGGGATCGTGAAGCGGGGGTGGGCGGCGTTTCTGGCCATTGCCGTGTGTATGTGCATCAGCGCGTGCTATGAGCTTTTTGAGTATGGGACCGCCGTAGTGACCGGCACGGCGGCGGATGCGTTCCTCGGTGGGCAGGGCGATCCCTGGGACACACAGAACGATATGCTGATGTGTCTGATTGGGAGTTCGATGGCAATGCTGGTGATGCGAGGGTGGCAGGACAGGGCAATGGCGAAGATGGAAGCAGTGTCTGAAAGTGCTCGTGCGATACATTCACACATGTAGACGCCAGGGGTGGATACCCGAAAATAATTGAGCGGAGTAGGGGTCCTTCGCTGCCGCTCAGAATGACAGCTGAAACCCAAGAACAAACCCAAATACAAATACAACTGCAACTACCCCACCCTAAACTCGACCAGCATGAGTTTAGGATGGGGCACCCTCGACTGTGTCCTCTGATTAAGCGGCGGGGGTGATGCGGGGCTGGTCGGTTTCGCGAAGGTCGGCTTCGCGTTGGACGTGGTCGAGTTTCTTGCACTCTTTTTCGATCTGCTTTATCTCCAGCTCTTCCTGGATCACTTTGGCTGAGACGCGGTCTTTCTTTGCTTCGAGCTTAGTTTGCGCGAAGAGTCCCATGTAGAGGTTCGCGACATAGGGCAGCGAGAAGAAAGCAATCAGGTATCCGCGCCAGTCGGCGAAGACAAGATGGAAGCGAGTGACGACGAGGAAGAAGATCGTTACGTAGTGACTAAAGCAGTATTCGCAGGTGAACAGGTAGAAGAATTTTCGACCGAGGATGGTGCGATCCTCGTGACTGCGGCGGGTCGCATATTCCCGAAACTCACGAAAGACTTCCTCATGCGTTACGGTCCAAGAGACACACGCAACGGGCAGAGCTATTAGCAGAAGGTAAACAACTTGGGATCCCAGGCTCACAGGGTTTTGGATGCGGCGAGCAGAGGCGGTGACCTATCCAGCCCAGTGCATGTAAGCAATGGCCACGAGGCATACGAACAAAGCTACCAGCAGTAGAGTCGGGAAAAATGAAGATTCCGGCTGAATGGCTGGAGGCATTTCGAATTGCTCGCTGTATGAAAGCGATGGAGGCGCCTGCATCGGGAACTCATGCACGATTGGCGCTGGGCGGGGTTCCGCGTTCTGTTCGCCACGAACCTGCCGGGTTTCTGCCTGACGGGCCTTGGCTTCGAGCATGGCCTGGCGCATGAGGTCGAGTGGAGTAGCTTTAGGCTGAGTAGTTGGCTTGGTAGGAGTGCCTCTGGTCTTAACGCGCAAGAAGTGCGAGAAGATCAGAATGGCCATGATGATGAGGAGTTGAATTAATGCCGGATTGAATGCCTTTTCGTTCATAGCCGCCGCCACTTGTCCCGTAAGTGTACGAGGAAACTCGCCGGGCATCCAGTCCCGAATGAATTCAGGGCGGAGAACATTTACAATGGGCACCTTTAGAGCGGTTCCCGAGAACTGTGTCCTTTCTAAATTGTGCCCTGCCGATGCTCCCTGTTGTCGCAACGGCCAGTGGCTTAAAACCTCGGATCAAGTATCTCGAAATCGCTGCAGGGAGGAACCATGCTTGGTGCCATCAAAAATCTAATTGCCATTGCCACGCTAGCTGCAGGCGCGAGCACATTCATCGCAGCGCAAAACGCGCCGCAGGCGGGAACGACTCCGCGGGAGGCGACGATGCAACAGGCGGCAAAGCCCACGGTGGCCGATGCCGAAAAGTTCATGGCTGAAACCGAAGCAAAGCTGAACGAGCTGAATGTGAGGCTCGCTCGCGCGCAGTGGGTTCAGGCCACGTTCATTACGGACGATACGGAATCAATCGCAGCCGACTACAACGAGCGATTGATCGCCGAAATGACTCGGCTGGCAACAGACGTGAAACGATTTGACGGCCTGGATTTGCCTCCGGTGCTGGCAAGAAAGTTCATGCTGCTGAAGCTGCAGTTGTTCTCGCTTTCCGACGCCAAAGAGCGCGAGGAGTACACGCAGCTCGCAAGCGGACTGGAAGGCGATTACGGCAAGGGAAAATACTGTCCGAAGGCGGGCAAGAACGCTGGAAAGTGCCTGGCCATTGGCGAGATCGAAAAGATACTGGCGACATCGCGCGATCCCGAGGAAATGAAAGACGTGTGGGTGGGTTGGCACGCGATTGGCGCTCCGATGCGCACGCGCTATGCGCGTTATGTAGATCTGCAGAACAAGGGCGCGCGCGAATTGGGATTCAAGGATATGGGCGCGCAGTGGCGTAGCAACTACGACATGACGCCGGAGCAGTTTTCGGCAGAGACGGAGCGGCTGTGGAACCAGGTGAAGCCGCTGTACGAATCGCTGCACACCTACGTTCGCAACCAGTTGGTGAAGAAGTACGGCCCGCAGGCGGCAGACGCAAATGGCATGATCAGGGCCGATCTGCTGGGGAATCCGTGGGCACAGGAGTGGGGAAACATTTATCCGGTGGTCGCTCCGACGAACAGCAAGGGCGCGGGCTTTGACTTGACCGAGCTGCTGAAGGAAAAAAAGCTCGATGAGCTCGGAATGGTGCGCTACGGCGAAGGCTTCTTCAAGTCGCTGGGCTTTGCGCCGCTGCCGGAAACCTTCTGGGAGCGTTCGCAGTTCATCAAGCCGAGAGACCGCGACGTTGTGTGCCATGCGAGCGCGTGGGACATCGACAACAAGGACGATCTGCGGTTGAAGATGTGCATTCTGATTCGCGATGAAGATTTCGTCACGGTGCATCACGAGTTGGGACACAACTTCTATCAGCGGGCATACAAGAATCAGCCGTTCATGTTTGTGGGCGGCGCGAACGACGGTTTCCACGAAGCGATTGGCGACACGATCGCGCTGTCGATTACGCCGGAATATCTGAAGCAGGTTGGATTGCTCGACAAGGTTCCGCAGAGCGATGATACGGCACTGCTGCTGCGACAGGCGCTGGACAAAGTGGCGTTTCTGCCGTTTGGATTGCTGATTGACCAGTGGCGTTGGAAGGTTTTCGATGGCGAGATTAAGCCAGCGGACTACAACACGGCTTGGTGGAATCTGCGGGCGAAGTATCAGGGAGTGGTGCCTCCGGTGGCGAGGACTGAAGCGGATTTCGATCCGGGTGCGAAGTATCATGTGCCGGCAAACGTGCCGTACACGCGATATTTTCTGGCACGGATATTGCAGTTCCAGTTCTATCGCGCGATGTGCCACGAGGCTGGGCAGACCGGGCCGCTGTATCGCTGCTCGTTCTATGGCAACAAGGCGGCAGGTGCGAAGCTGAACGCGATGCTGGAGTTGGGCATGAGCAAGCCGTGGCCTGAAGCTCTGAAGACACTCACGGGCGAAGATCGCATGGATGCCGGAGCGATGATGGAATACTTCGCTCCGCTGAAGAAGTGGTTGGATGAGCAGAACGCAAAGGCAGGAACCAAGGTGGGCTGGACGGTTCCGGCGAAGTAAGTTTTGTTATGAGTGGTGAAGAAAGGCTGCCTCCTAGGAGGTGGCCTTTTCTCAATATAGGTGATTACAGCAGTGAAGAATCCGTCTGCTGCTTTTCCGGTTCCGAAATAGCTCTGATTCTTGCAACAAGACAGAGCAATGGGTAGGATTGCGAGCACATCGAGTGCTGTCTGCGAGAATCAGATGAGACTCTCAAAAGAGATGTGTCCGCTACCTTTGCCAAACTTAGCCACGATGTTCTTTATACGCACACTGATCGTAGTAATCATGTTTGTGGGACATGTTCCTGCAACGGCCCAAAGCGTAGGCTGCAAAGCAACCGTCCACATAACACCGTATATACAAAGCGACTCGGGATTGACTCCCGTCCCGATTGCTGACATCCAGGCTCGGGTAAATGGACACTCAGCAAATGTAATATCACTGAGTCGCGAGAAAGATCCATTGCACGCGATCCTTGTGCTGGACACGAGCGATAGCGTGCAGGTCCAAAAGGGAATGGGCGATCAGGAGCTGAGTGGCAAATCGAATTAAACATCGCTCGGGAGATCATTTCGGCTGCCAAACCAGGCAGCCGTCTCGGCTTGCTCGCATTTTCCAGTGCAGACCAACGGATGGTCGCGCTAACTGACGACCGTGAAACACTCTTGAAGGCCCTCAACGAGCTGGATGGTCATCTTCATAACGCACGCGCCACTTTCCGGGGAACTCCGCTGTGGGACGCTGTTGATCGCGGCAATTTGATGCTGCAGTCAGCGAATACTCAGAATGCATTGATTGTTCTCAGTGATGGAGGAAATACATGGAGCAGAGTTAACAAGAACCTCCTGCCGCAAAAGCTTGTTGAGAGAGGGGTGCGACTCTTCGCCTTCGTGTTGGTGCCTGCTTCGTCGCGAACAGAGGAGGAATTGCGAGGAGCGCAAGAACTCCGATCCTTGGCCGAAAACAGTGGTGGATATGCGGCGGAGTTGGACATCCGAAAGCTACTTGACGAAAAGCCCGTTGAGGCTGATAAGACCCTCAGGAAGGCTATTAACGATATTCTGAGGCTCGTGGGTAATTCATATGAGGTCAGTTTTCAGATGGAATCTAGCCGAGGTCCGAAGAAGCTCTCCTTCGGGACAACGACCGGCAAAGTCCGGATGATTTACCCTCACCTAGTTCCACCATGTCCGTATCCGGAGTGATTCGCGTACACAAACAGTTCATAAACGTATCACGAGTTGTACACCCAACAATTTCCCTGCGTTAGAGTTCCCTTGTGCTGACTTACTACATTACGGATCGGAAGCAGTTGGCTGGAAGCGACGGCGAGCAGCGAGCGGAGTTGTTGCGCGTGATTGGCAGGGCTGCGGCGGCGAGGGTGGACTACATTCAGCTTCGCGAGAAGGATTTGTCGGGGCGCGAGCTGGAGAGGCTGGCGGCGGAGGCGCTCAGGGTGGTTCGCGGTGAAGGTTCGACGAGGTTGCTGATCAATTATCGGACGGATGTGGCGCTGGCCGTCGGGGCGGATGGGGTACATCTGACAGGCGGTGATTTGGCGGCGTCGGAAGTGAGGGCGGTGGCGGCGAAGGCGGGGCGTTCGTTGATTGTGGCGTGCTCGTGTCATTCGGCGGCAGAGGTGAGGATGGCGGAGTCGCATGGAGCAGATTTCGCGGTGCTGGCGCCGGTGTTTGAGAAGGTGAATGTCACGAAGCAAGGGATTGGGCTCGAGGAGTTGCGACGGGCTACGCGGAAGGGTGACACGCCGGATTTGCGTGTGGAGGCGGGGGACAATCGCGTGGTCATTCCGGTGTTTGCGCTTGGTGGTGTCGATGTGGAGCGCGCTCGCCTGTGTGCAGAGGCCGGGGCGCGGGGCGCGGCGGGGATTCGGTTGTTTCAAGGAAGTGGGGATTTGAAGGGATTGGTACAGAGGCTGAGGGAGTCGTAGAAGAGGTTTGCGAGGTGGTGGTGACTTGGAGCGGGGTAGGAGATTGTAGGGGTCCTTCGCTGCGCTCAGGATGACACTTCAAGACCAAGATCAAAACCAAGACCAAAACCAACACCAAGACCAAGGCCAAGAGCAAGAGCGAAGACAAAGATCAAGATCAGATCAAGATCCAAACCAAGAGCAAGGGCAGAGCAACAGCAAGAACAAAGCAACGGCAGGAGCAAGGTCAACTACTCCACCCTAAACTCGAGAGGCGCGGAGTTTAAGATGGGGCGACCTGAATGCTTGTGTTAATTGCCGGATGGGGTGAGCCAGCGGGTGATCATGCTGAGAACTGACAACAGAAGGGCTCCCCAAAATGCTGGGATGAAGCCGTGGACGATGAATCCCGGGACGAAGTAGGAAGCAAACATCAGCATGAGCGCGTTGATGACCAGCAGGAACAGGCCCAGGCTCAGGATGGAGAGCGGGAACGTAACGATCTTGAGGATCACACCGACGGTGGCGTTCACGAGTCCGATGACAACGGCGGCGATGAGTGCCGAGCGGAGGCCATCGACCTCGAAGCCCGGCACAAGGCGTGAAACTACCAGCAACAGTACGGCACTAATAATCCAACGGACGAGCAACTGGATCATACGGTCTTTCGTGCCTTCTCGCGGACGTTAGTCTTGAGTTCCATGGACAAGGGCCCCTGTGACGCCTTTTCCATGTCGAGCGACTGCAAATACTCCTTGAACGCCGGTCCGAGTTCCTCGTGCTGAAGAGCATACTCGACAGTGGCCTTGAGGAATCCGAGCTTGTCTCCAGCATCGTGGCGCTTGCCTTCGAAGACAAAGCCGTAGATTTTCTCGTGACGCAGCAGTTTCTTCATCGCATCGGTGAGTTGAAGCTCGCCACCAGCGCCGGGAGTGATGGTTTCGATCATTTCGAAAATGCGTGGGGTGAGCACGTAACGTCCAATGATGGCGAGGTTCGAGGGCGCATCGTCGAAGCTGGGCTTCTCGACCATGTCGGCGATTTCGAAGAGGCGGCCATTGAATCCATCCACGGGCTTGGCATCGAGAACACCATAGGCGGAGATGGCCTTGCCATCCACGACTTGCGTGGCGATTACCGAAGCGTGCTTTTCTTCAAAGACGTCGATGAGTTGCTTGAGGCAAGGGTTCTCAGGCGAGTCCACGAGATCGTCGGGCAGAATGACGCCGAAGGGTTCGTCGCCGACAAGGCGCTTCGCCATCAGAACGGCGTGGCCTAGTCCGAGCGGCTCTTTCTGACGCACAGTGCTGACGTGAGCCATGCGGGCGACTTGCTTGGCAGTTTCGAGCAGCGAGGACTTCTTGCGCTGTGCCAGCGAATACTCGAGCTCGAAGCTGACGTCGAAATGGTCCTCCATGAGGACCTTGCCGCGGCCGGTGACAAGAATGATTTCATCGCATCCGGAGGCGATGGCCTCTTCGACACCGTACTGAATGATTGGCTTATCAACTACCGGCAACATCTCTTTAGGCATCACCTTAGTGGCCGGAAGAAAACGGGTGCCCATGCCTGCGGCGGGGAAAACGGCTTTGCGGACTTTCATATCCATCGTTGTGTACTCGGAGAAGTTAGATTCCAAAACCGGGAGGTGTGCTGCGGCCTTGGGGACTAATTTCGATCACGATTGCGGAACACAGTATTGTATGCCGCCCGGCCCGTATGTGCACGGGCCGGGTTGGTGCGGCTATAAGGTGGGCGAGTCATCCTCAAGCAGGGCGCGGCGGATAACCTTGACCGGGGCTACTCCCTGACGCATGAAGAGATCATGGAAAGCGCTGGGCGGAGGTACGGTTTTGTGGCGGTGCTCCCAGTCGGCACGCAATTTTAGTATCTGGAGCTTGCCGAGGGTGTACATGAGGTAGGTGGGGTCTCCGGTGCCGCGCTTGGTTTCGCGGGTGGCGTTGGAGTGAGTCTGGTAGCCCTCTTTTTCGAAGAACGCAACGGCCTCGTCCATGGTCATGGTTCCGGTGTGCATGCGGATGGCGACGATGTAGCGGGCATTGCGCAGAAGAGCGTCCTGTAGCTGGCCGAGGCGCAGCTTGAGGTAAGGAATGTCCTTGTCCTCAGGCACGGCGGAATCGCGCCCGTAACCTTCGTCAATCATCATCTGCTCGGTGTAATGGGCCCAGCCCTCGACGTTGGTTCCGGAGAAATGGCTGCCGGTGTTGCTGAGGTCCAGAGAGAGGAACTGGCGGATGCGCGAGGGCACGTGCTCGTTCCACAGGTACTGCTCGTAGTGTCCGGGGATGACCTCGTGGATGGCGGTGCTGGTGACGACTCCCCAGTTGTAGGCCGCCATGTATTCCTCGACCTGCGCGGGAGTCCAGCCTGGCTCGGGGAGGGTGACGTTGAAATAGGCTTCGGTGGCCTTGGTTTCAAAGGGGCCGGGAGCATCCATGGAGGCGAAGGTGGTGGCGCGCATGAAGGGCGGCGTTTCCTCGAGGATGGGAAGCTGGCGCGAGGGAGTGGTGATGATGAAATGCGTGTCAGTGAATTCGCGGATGCCGGTCAGCTTGCCACGAAAGGCATCGAGAAGCTTGTCAGCAGGAGGATGCTCGGTTTCGACTGCAGCAAGAAGCTGGGCGGGAGTTTTGGCAGGATCGATGAGCTTGGCGACGCGCTGAAACTCGGACTGATTGCGGCGAAGGTTGGCCATGCCGACTTCGAGCAGGTGGTCGAGAGGGACGTCGACCATCTCTTCGTAGGCGAGCTTCTGCTGGAGGTTTTTGGCGCCGAGGCGGAAGTCTCCGCGAGAGCGCAGTAGAAGGTCGCTCTTGAGCCACGATTCGTATTCGGTGAGGGCGGCGATGACGGCGGCGTTGGACTGCGCAAAATTGGACTGGAGCTTGGGGTCTTTCACGTTCGCAAAGGCGGAGGGGACGTCTTTGCGGAAGAAGTCGATGATGCCGGGAAGTTGCTCGATTGCGATTTCGGTGAAGATGCGAGGCGGGTTCTGGAGATTGGTGCGCGCCTGATGGAGAAGCGTGGGCATCTGGCGTTCGCGGGCGATGAGCGAAGAGAGGCGCTCGGCGGGCAAGGCGAAGTTGCGGCCAATCAGAAGAAACGTGGAGTCGCTGAGAACCGAGGAGTAGTAGTCGGGATTTTGCCGATACACCTGCTGGGTTTGGAGTTCGAAGATGCGCGAGCGAACGAAGGAGATGAGCATCTCGCGGTCATCAAGCGCCCAACGCGACCAGCCCTTGGTATCGAGGGACTGGAGGCGCTGGATGTAGGTTTCGTAGAGCGCGATTTGTTTGGAGACGCGCTGGGGATCGAAGCTCTCAAGCTCAGTGTCGTACTGGTGGAAGCCGGCGCGGGTACCGGCGCTGGGCTGGAACTGGAAGAAGCTGGCCATGAACTCGTCGTTGAGCTTTTCGAGCGCAGCGGGATAGGACGGGGATGGGGTGGGCTGTGCCATGGCGGCTCCGAGCAAAGTAAGTGCGGCGATGAGTAGTGCTGTGATTCGTCTGATCATTACAGTTTCCTAGAGTGCGGGCGAGTCGTCGCCGAGCAAAGCTTTGCGCACGATCTTCACGGGCGGCGCGCCCTGCTGGAGGAAGCGGTCGTGGAAGTCCTGCAGGGTGAACTGCGCGCCCATCTTGCGGCGATAGTCTTCGCGGAGTTTGAGGATCTCAAGCTTACCAACGGTGTACACGAGATACGTGGGATCGCTGGTGCCGCGCTTGGTTTCGCGGAAGGCGACCTCGTGGGTCTGGCGGCCTTCGGTTTCGAAGAACTTGACGCCCTCATCGAAGGTCATCTTGCCGGTGTGCATTTCGATGCCGACGATGAAGCGGGCATCGCGAAGGAGGGCGTCCTGTATCTGGCCGAGACGGAGTTTCAGGAACGCAGTGTCGTGCGCTTCATCGACGTTGGGAGTGCGCCCGAAGCCCTCGTCGAGCATCATCTGCTCGGTGTAATGGGCCCAGCCTTCGGCGTTGGAGCCGCAGGAAAGAATCTTGCGGCTCTTGGTGACGGGCGCGCCCTGCAACACAAGGAACTGCACGTAATGTCCGGGGTAGGCTTCGTGGATGGAAGTGCTGGCGATGGTGCCGCGGTTGAAGCCTTCGAGCCAGCTCCGCGTGCGCTCTGGGGTCCAGTCTTTCTCCGGTAGAGTGACGTTGAAATAGGCTTCCTTGGCTACTTTTTCCCACGGGCCGGGCGTATCCATCGAGGCCGACGTAAGAGCGCGCATGAAGGGCGGAGTTTCTTCAATGATCGGAAGCACGGGCGATGGAATCGTCAGCAGCTTGTGCGACGTGATGAAGGTGCGCTCGCCTTCGAGAGTGTCGCGGAAGGACTGAAGGAGCTTGTCGGCGGACGGATGGTCCTTCTCGGCGTCTTCGAGAATCTGCTCGGGCGTGCGCGAGGGATCGATGAGCTTGGCCACGTGAATGAATTCACGCTGATTGCGCGCGAGGTCTTCTTTGCCGATGGCAAGCAGGCGGTTGAGAGGAATATCGACCATTTCCTCGTACTGAAGCTTGCGGGCGTACTTCTCAGAGCCGATGCGGAAGTCTCCGTTGGAGCGGGGCAGAACGTCCTTTTTCAGGAACTCCCCATAGCTCTTGATTTCGGCGATGACGCGGCCGTTGGATTCGTGGAACTGGGCGAGAAGCTTCGGGTCTTGAACGTCTTTGAAGGCTGCGGGAACATCGTTCTCAAAAAAGCTCTGGATGCCCGGAAGCTGTTCGATGGCGACTTCGGTGTAGATGCGCGGAGGATTCTGGAGATTGGCGCGCGCGGCGGCAAAGACGGCAGGCATCTGGCGTTCGCGGGAAATCAGAGACCGAAGGCGGTCCTCCTGAGACGCGAAATTGCGGCTCATGATGACGAAGGCAGAGCCTGTAATGCCACTCGAATAAGTATCGGGATTGCGCTGCCACATGCGAATTTCTTCAAGCTCAAGCAACTGTGCGCGGAGCCAATTTTCGATCATCTGCGCGTCTATGGCCTGATCGGGAGTGAGCTTGGCGCGATCAAACTTTGCGAGCTGGTCGAAGGTGGCGTGGCACCACTTGGTCTGCTCGGCGATGGAGCGCTGCGAGTAGTTCTCGAGCTGGGGGTCGTATTGGTGGAAGCCGAGTTGGGTGCCCTGGGTGGGGTTGTCGTGGAGATGGCGGTCGAAAACCTGGTCAACGAAAGCGTCGAAATTCTGGGGTTGGGGAGCGGCAAGAGCCATGGTGCTCAGGAGAAAAACAAGTGCGGCGGAAAATCGAATCATTCCTACCCTCAAAGTTGATAGTCCGCAGGGCTCGTGATTGAGGAGCCTTACGGACGGTGGTTGGTGAGCGGTGTAGGGGTCCTTCGCTTCGCTCAGGATGACACCTTTGAAACAAGCAAGAGCAACGGCAAAAGCTAAATGGAACGTTATTGCACGGGCGTGGGCTCGGCTTCTAGGCCCTCGAGTATTTTGCGCAGGCCGTTAAGGACTTCTTCCGGGCGCACGGCTTTTAGCGAGAACTTCAACATACCTTGAGGCGTGAAGACGACGCCCTTGTTGCGGGAGATCAGTTGCATGATCTTCTGCGGGTCGGCTTCGGCATTCTGCGTGAACTTGATGCTGACCTGGTCGCGCTTGCGCTCGATGCTGGCAACGCCCAGACGCTGACACTCCAGCCTGAGATGTGCGTACAGAAGCAGGTGTTGGACAGCGGCAGGCGGCTCGCCGTAGCGATCGCGCAATTCGCCGGCAACGTCGCTCAACTGCTTTTCATTCTCAACGGCGGCAACACGCTTGTAGATGCGCAGGCGCTGGTTCTCTTCCTTGATGTAGTCGTTGGGAATTCGAATGTTAAGGCCGAGGTTGAGCGTGGTGTCGAGCGCTTCCTGCACGGGCTCGCCCTTGAGCTGACGAATGGTCTGCTCAAGCATGGTGGTGTACATCTCGAAGCCGACGGCCTCGATGTGTCCGCTTTGCTGGCCGCCGAGCAGATTTCCGGCACCGCGCAATTCGAGATCGAGGGCGGCAATTTTGAATCCCGCACCGAGGTCGCTGAACTCCTTGAGCGCGGCAAGGCGGCGGCGCGCTAGCTCGTTCAACTCGCGGTCGGGCGGCACGAGCAGATAAGCGTAAGAGCGACGGTTCGAGCGTCCTACACGGCCGCGAAGTTGATAGAGCTCACTGAGGCCATGGCGGTCGGCACGGTTAATGAGAATCGTATTGCAGAGCGGAATGTCCAGTCCGTTCTCGATGATTGTGGTGGCGACGAGAATGTCAGCTTCGTGGCGCATGAAGGCCAGCATGATTTTTTCGAGCTCGCCTTCGCGCATCTGTCCGTGGCCAACGAGCACGCGCGCTTCTGGCACGAGTTCGCGGAGCTTGGCGGAGATTTCGTAAATGGACTCGACGCGGTTGTGAACGAAATAGACCTGTCCGCCGCGTTCGAGCTCCTGCTGGATGGCGGAGCGGATCAGCTTTTCATCCCAAGTGGCGACGACGGTTTGGATGGCGAGGCGGTCGCGCGGAGGCGTTTCGATGACGCTCATGTCGCGCAAGCCGAGCATGGACATGTGCAGGGTGCGCGGGATGGGTGTCGCGGACATCGTGAGCACGTCCACCTCTTTGCGTAGCTGCTTGAGGCGCTCTTTGTGGCGCACGCCGAAACGCTGCTCTTCGTCGATGATGACGAGGCCGAGGTCGGGGAAGCTGATGTCCTTGGAAAGCACGCGATGAGTGCCGACGAGGATATCGACTTTGCCGTTCTCAACCTTCTCGACGATTTCCTTCTGCTGCTTGGCGGTGCGAAAGCCGGAGATCATCTCGACATTGACGGGAAACGCGGCGAAGCGGCGCTTGAAGGTCTCGTAGTGCTGGAAGGCGAGAACCGTGGTGGGCGCGAGGACGGCCACCTGGCGGCTATCGTTGACGGCTTTGTAGGCGGCGCGCATGGCCACTTCGGTCTTGCCGTACCCCACGTCGCCACAAAGCAGGCGGTCCATCGGCTGAACGCTTTCCATGTCGCGCTTGATGTCTTCAACAGCCCCGACCTGATCGTCAGTGGGGTTGTACTCGAAGGCGTCTTCGAACTCGTGCATGAACTGGTTGTCGCTCGAATACTGGAAGCCCTGCGCGGTCTTGCGCTGGGCGTAGAGCTTAAGCAGTTCGTCGGCCATGTCCTGCATGGCCTTCTTGACGCGAGCTTTGGTCTTGACCCACTGCTGCGTGCCGAGGCGGTTGAGGACTACGTGTCCGCCTTCGGCTGAACGATATTTCTGCACGAGGTCGAGGCGGGTGAGCGGAACGTAGAGTCGTGCGCCCTCTGCATACTCAAGCACCATGAACTCGGCCTTGGAGCCGTCAGCCTGAGGAATCTCGCGCAAGCCGTGATACTGGCCGATTCCGTGCTCGACGTGAACGACGTAGTCTCCGACGGCAAGGTCGCGGAAATCCGAGAGGAAGGCGGAGGTCTTGGAACGCTGGCGCGGTTGACGCGGGGCCCCGGCTTCGGACTCGTCGAAGAGATCGTTGGCTCCGAAAACGACCAGCTTGGAATCGGGTAGAACGACTCCGTCCGGCACGTATCCGTACACAAGCGTCGTAGCGGCGCTCTCGTCGTTGAAGTACGTGGCTTCCTCGCTGACGGCGGCGGCCTTGGCGCGGGTGCCGAGGCGATAAGGAACCTGGTATTCGTTGAAAATATCGGCGAGGCGCTCGAGCTCGCCCATCGATTCAGCGACGAGTAGAACACGTTCGCCGGCGGCAGTAAGCTTTTTGACTTCGTCAAGCAGCTTGGGCACCGCTCCGTGGAAGCGCGACGTGGGATGCGAGCTGAATTCCACGAGCTCGGGGCCTTCGCTGGAAGCAAGACCAATCTGCTCGATATCTACACCAGCGATCTGAGAGACGCGAGCGCGCCAATCGTCCGGAGTGATGTAAAGCTCCTCGGGACGAACAAGGTTGCCGATGCCGCTGCGCTCATGAGCATCAGCCAGGCGCTGCCACCAGGCATCGTGATCCTCGGCGAGGCGTTCGGGTTCGGCAACAATGACAGCAGCTCCGGGGACAAGATCGAAGACAGTGTTTTCGGCACCAGCGACGGGTGCGAAGAATTCCCAGCCCGGGAAGACGCTGACTCCGCCGGCGCGAACTGCGGCTTCGAGAGCTTCTTCGCTGCCCTCGACACGCTCTCCGCTGAGGCGGGCGTTGATTGCTGCAAGCAGTTCCTCGGTGACCGGAGTTTCGGTCAAAGGAAGCAGCGTGACGTCTTCCACTCCGGTGGAGGAGCGTTGGGTGACAGGATCAAAGCGGCGGAGCGATTCGACTTCATCGCCGAATAGCTCGATGCGTACGGGGCGCTCCATCTCGGGCGAATAGACGTCGAGAATGCCGCCACGGCGCGCGTATTCGCCCTGTTGCTCCACAACTTCGGTTTGACGATAGCCAACAACATTGAGGTGCTGCAAAAGCTGCTCAACATCCAGCCAATCGCCTTTGCGGACGGTCCGGGCAAGGTTGCGGTAGTAATCAGCTCCGTGCAGACGGATGGTGGTGGCCGCGAAAGGCGCAAGGATCAGCGAAGCCGTGCCGAAGGCCATACGCCAGAGTGCGCGCGCGCGGACTTCCTGAATCTCGGGGTGCGGAGAGAGATTCTCGAACGGAAGCACATCACGGGCCGGAAGATAAGCGACGGAGTCGGTTGTTGCTGTGCCGGTCAGTTCGCAGACGCTCTGCAGCATGGGCAGCAGCTCTTCAGCCGTGCGGTTGTCGCTGACAATCAGCATCAACGGGCGCGAAGTGGTGCGATGCAGAAGAGCATAATGCAGCGCGCGCGCTGTGGGCGTGAGGCCAGACACACGAATGCGTCCCGCGCCTCCCTTTATGTGGGTAGATACACGCTGGAAACTGGAGGACTTCTCGGCGTCCGCGAGCAGCTCACGGACGAACGGCAGAATCATTGCCCATCCATTCTAACAGCCGCGAGGGGCGGGGTTGCGAGCGTGAGTGTATTCGCGCCGATGAACCGGCACACGACTCAGGCGGCCTTGCGGCGACGCCGGAATCCGATGATAGCCAGGCACATGAAATACAGGCTGAACGAGAGTCCAAGCGCGAGAAAGTAGAACCGGAGATCGAGCGTGATCGTAAAAATGAGCAGGGCCAAGGCGAGCCCCCAGAAGAAAGCTTCGCCTAGCAGACCGGAACCCCAGTTAGGCTTGCGCCCGGCAGCAACCGGGACGCGGGGAAGCAACGACGGCCACAAGCGAGGCACATGGCGGCAAAACTGTTGGTAATTCTCGCCCTGCGCTTGGGAAAGTTCGCGCTCCTCGCGAAAGATAAGCCTAAACATGAATAGCGCGATTCCGAAAATAAGGACGACGGATCCGGTACGGCTCGTCATCAGGGAGTAGCCGAGCGTAACCAGCAGGGTTCCGAGATAAAGCGGATTGCGCACGTGTCGATAAGGGCCTTGCGCAACGATGGTGTGCGTATGCAGGTCGCCATCAACCATGATCTCGGGTTGCAAGTAGGCGGTTGCCCATGTGCGCAGGAATGCGGCTAAGAAAGCGAGTACGACGCCGACGAGAAGGACGACGCGAATATCTGTGAGAGTGGCTTCGCGATGGACGGTGCCTGCGAATAAGTTTGCGACGGATTGCGCGAAAACGCGGTGGTCAAAACGATAGAGCGAAAAAGAGAGCCAGTAGACGGCGCCGATGATCCAGAAGCGGTAGCGAAACTCCCATGCACTTGCGGCGAAATTCACCAGAGCCTCCTGAGTGTGAGCACGGGCTATAACTCTACGTGAAGTCGCAGGCCGGGAACAATGACCGGACCGCGATCGCGATTGTATCCGGGGTTCCAGATGCGCTGTGCATCGATGCTGAAGAACACGCCGCGCCAGGCATGCAGAGTGTAATAGCCCTCCACAATGTTCTCACGACCATAGCGCAGATCTCCATCGCCGAGAAGGAAGCCCTTGCCTCCGAGTTCCAAATAGTGCTGATGGTCGGCACTGATTCCATTGGTCACCGTAGCTATACCGATCTTGTCGAGCTTGCGATGCCAGTGCGTCCCCGCCATGTCAGCTCCGAATGAGACTGTGGAGTTGACCTCGGTGTAGGCGAAGGACTCGTGCTTCCCCTCGTTCCAGCCAAGGCGCACGAATGCCCGCAAATCATCTGGCAGGGTCTGCTCGGCGTTGAATCCGAAACCGTACTTCACCGTGCCCTGGCGACGAGTGTTCTCGATAACAGGAGCGGAGTCGACACCAGAAAGAAAGCGCGAGACGGCCTCGCGGTATGTACCCATGTTCGCGTGGTTTTCGTAAGCGAGGAGACGAATCACGCTGTGCTGATTCGGAATGAGAGTTGGACGAAGTTCGAGTTCGTAGTTTTCGGCTCGGGCGCGGCGGAGATTCCAATCGAGATCTGGACCGTTGGCGACCTTGGGCATGAGCATTTCGCCGAAACGGAAAGCCCAGCGAGGGCTCTGATATTCGGCGACGAATCCGTAGGTGTATCCACGCGTGTCGGCGGCGTAGTCGTAAGCTCCATTAGCATCAGTGGTCCAGTTCATGAACTGCAAGTGGCTATCGCTGCCAACTGCGTTCACGTCAAAGAAGTCCACGGTGCTCAGCTTTCCGAAGCGAAGCTCAAGGCGACGCGCCGGGGATTGAGTGGCGAGCGCGAAAGGCCCTCGATCGACTTCGACGTCTTCCCGCGAGAGGCGAATGGTTTGATGGAACTGAACTCGAGCGATATACGGCGCTTCGCCAAGCGATGGGTCACGGACTACATCGAGATTTGTGAATCCAGCGAGACCGAGTGCATCGCTGACGCCGCGCCCTCCGGCAGATTCGAGATCGAGCAGAACCTCAGAACCGCGCTGGAGTTCGTATCCGAGGAAGAGTGTCTCGACGTTGGAGGTTGCGTGTTCTGACTGCGAATGCAGACTATTGGCCCCGCTGTAAGAGGCATCGAACTCGGGGTGAGTCTGAAAAATGACGTTGACCTGACCACTAATCCACCAACGCGAGCTTTGAGAATGCGGGAATAACGTGACCAGTTCAGGACGGGGCTGTTCCGCAGAAGCAGGTTTCTCGGTCTGCGCGAGGCACGGTCGCGGCTTTGCGATGAAGCAAACCGTCGCCAGGATAGTTGCGAAGAACAGAACACGCTTGCACATAGGAAAGAAGGTCGCCCATAGAGATAGTACCTTCCCTCGACTTGCTAGTGCGGTTCATGTGCGAAATGCGGAATGAAAATTGTGTTACTGCGATGCGCCGCTGCGTGCCTGAGTGCGTGAGGAGCCAGCAAAATAAGGAGACGTGCGCGGTAGGGCGCGATCACGCAAGCGCTCCATTAGATCCCAATCTTTGCGGAAGTAAACCAGCGTTTCGCGATTCTTGTGCTTCTTGCGCAATTCTGCATCGACGCGCGATAGTACCATCAAATAGCCAAGTCGGGCGTCGGAACGGTCTGCGGCAAGCGTATTTGCGCTTAGCCCGACAATAGGGTGCGAGTGGCCATCACGTGCAGTCAGCCAGAGCCCACCATCGTCGTCCATCGTGATCCAGCTCGCCTTGATCGTGTGATGAGTCAGATCCTTCAGGCTGGGTGCGTCAGCCGCGTATCCCATCTCGACAGCTTCGGCCTCGTACTGCCGAATCGCGGTGTCGTAGCCGTTCCACTCTTCGACGGTGCCGAGCGCGTTAGCACGCGCATGATGAGTCTTCTGCTTCCACTCTTTTTCCTGCGCGGCATCGTTCAGATCACGCGCGGCCTCGAGTTGCTGCTGATACTCGATGATGTCGCCAGAAGGCCGTCGTTGCAGTTCCAGCTCAGGATTGAACCTGCCAGAAATCATGTAGCTGCTTGCAAAGAGAACCAACTCCTGCGGACGCAACAGGGCCAGAGGAAGACGCCACTTGTTTGCACGGTAGAGCTGTTCGGTTCCCTTGCGATTATCGTGACTCGGAGCATACTCACCCGGAATCTGCGAGAACCGCACGACGTGAAAGTTCAGCTCAGGGTGTGCGGCCCCGTAGTGAGCAAAAGACTTGGCGATCGCTTTTGGGCTGGTCATACCGAAGTCGTTCACACGGTCGGCTTTGGCCGCCCCGGGGTAATAAATGTTCACCACGTCGCGAGCAAAATCGGCACAGTTATACCTGAATCCGTTGTAATGGCCGACATTGGCTTCATGGTTGAACTTCTCGACAAAAGCGGCGTCCTGCTCGCGGGTGGACTTCAACGAGAACATGTAAATGTCTCGGAGGAACAGCGAGGCAATCATCTGCCGCCATTGGGCATTGGGATTCGTAGCACAGGCACTGCGGCAAATGGTGCCAAGATACCTCTGACGGTATCGCTCCTGCAGCAGCCATCGCACCGTTGGGTTGGCGTAAAGCGGCCGGGCCGAATCGTCTTCGACGCCATACAGGAAAATGTTGGCAGGAATGGCATTCCACTCATAGGAACGATCTTCGCCGAACGCTTGATAGTTGGAGAGAACGATGCCGTTTTCTCCCGGCTCACACAACCGCAGTTGGATGGGACTCTTGATGCATACACCGGACAGATACACGGCGGAGTGACCAGCGCCCGTCCATTTGGAGGCGCCAAACTCCACTGATTCATTGAGCATCAAGCCGACTTCCGCGTGCATGGCAGAACTAACGGTGGCCAGCAACACTGCAACAAAAACAAATCGGCCTAGCGATTGTGCCAACTTCTTCATTCGTCGTACAACTTTCAACTAAGACTGGGACCAGCTACTCACGACACGCAGGGAGGTATGATTTCGGGGCCTAACCGTGCAGCAAACAGTTAGATGCATCGAAATATTCAGCTTCTGTCTCGCACTCTCCTCCCGTGCACTGTCGGTAGAAACCCCTTTGCGGCCTGTGATGTTTCTCACACCCGCGATTTCCGCGTTTTTGCTATGGTGAAGAGTCGCAAAAATCCAATTTGCGGAGCTGTTTCCATTGTATCCGCTCCGCCACCGGTCGGTTCTGTGTCAAGAAAACTCGATTTGTCTCATTCTTTGCAGCAACGTGCCGAAAAATACTTTCCGGGCGGGGTTAACTCGCCGGTGCGCGCATTTCGTGCGGTAGGAGGCGAGCCTCCGATCATCGTTTCAGGCCAAGGCGCGCGCATGACAGATGTCGATGGAAACGAATACATCGACTACGTGCTCTCATGGGGGCCGCTAATGCTGGGGCACTGCGCTCCTGAAGTCGTGGACGCCGTAATCGATGCTACGCGCAAGGGCACCAGCTTCGGCGCTTCGACGCCTGTCGAGGCCGATCTGGCTGAGGAAGTGAAGAAAGCCTTTCCCTCAATTGAGAAGATGCGCTTCGTGTCGAGCGGCACCGAAGCGACAATGTCGGCGATCCGACTGGCACGCGCCGCAACCGGGCGCAAGTACATCGTGAAGTTCGAAGGCTGCTATCACGGCCATAGCGATGCTCTTCTGGTGAAGGCAGGATCGGGCGTTGCGACCTTCGGCATTCCAGGTTCAGCTGGAGTCCCGGAGGAGTTTGTTCAGTTCACCCTCGCCTTGCCCTACAACAACGTCGCCGCGCTCGAAGAGGCTTTCGACAAGTTCAAAGGGCAGATCGCCTGTGTCATCATTGAGCCGGTAGTGGGCAATATGGGTTGCGTACCTCCTGATCCAGGATATCTTGCGGCGGTACGTTCATTGACCGAGCGGGAAGGCACACTGCTGATTTTCGACGAAGTGATGACGGGTTTCCGCGTGAGCTACGGTGGCGCGCAGGAGCTCTACAACATCAATCCTGACCTGACCACGCTAGGAAAGGTGATCGGCGGAGGCCTGCCGGTAGGCGCGTACGGGGGGGCGGCGGCTCTCATGGATCAGATATCTCCCCTCGGACCCGTTTACCAAGCCGGAACCTTAAGCGGAAATCCGCTGGCGATGGCCGCTGGTTTGGCCATGCTAACGACGCTTGGCTCGGGGCGCGCAACGATCTATCCAAGGCTGAATCAGCTTGCTTCGCAACTTGTCGCTGGCGTGTGCAAGGCCGCGCAGGATGTAGGCGTGGCGATTACGGCGAATCAGGTGGGCAGCATGTTCACCTGGTTTTTTGTGAATCACAAGGTTCACGATTGGGACACGGCTGCGCCTTGTAATACGGACCTGTTTGGGCGCTTCCATCGAGGCATGTTGGATTCCGGTATTTGGCTGCCCCCCTCCCAGTTCGAAGCAGCGTTCCTGAGCACCGCACATACAGAGCAGGACATTCATCGGACGATCGCCGCCGCGGAGAATGTGTTTGCGAAATTGAACGCCTAAGAGCAGTTCTCACCCTTGCAGGCCGTCCGAATCGGGCGGCCCTTCTTATTGCTCACTGATTCTGCTGGCAATCGGCGTTACCATCGAAGTGAACAGAAATCAGAAAACTTCTCGGAGGCACCGCATTGGGCTACGTTGAACAGAACCTCAACCCCGGCGAGCGCATTCTGTACACGACGCACTTGCATTGGTTCGTATTACTTCGATCCATCATCGTGGATGCGATCTTCTCGGCCGCTGGCGTCGCACTGCTCGTCTGGGCTGCGGCGGGCACACACCATGAACGAGGCGAGGCACAGATCTTCGGTATTGGCGGATTCGCACTCTTGCTGCTGGGGAACATCATCCTGGCGATCGCAGTCGTACGGCGCAACGCCACAGAAATGGCTGTTACCAATAAACGAGTGATCATCAAGATTGGCTTCATGACGAAGCGCACCATTGAACTGTTCCTCGCCAAGATTGAGAGCGTTGAAGTGGAACAGACGCTAGTGGGGCGCATGTTGGGCTATGGCAGCATTACCGTGCGTGGTACCGGCGGGACAAACGAACCTTTCAGCCACGTCGCGAACCCGCTAGAATTCCGCCGCCAAGTGCAACACCAGATCGAACAACACATGAACCCTTCGCAAATCCAGTAAGCAGAACTCAATCAG
Source organism: Koromonas humicola (assembly GCF_059726255.1). NCBI lineage: Bacteria > Pseudomonadati > Acidobacteriota > Terriglobia > Terriglobales > Koromonadaceae > Koromonas > Koromonas humicola. The sequence continues at coordinate 7,216 of NZ_AP040873.1, read as the reverse complement.
TACGACCCGAGGCGGGGAGCAGATGCTCCCCTTCTTTATTTGGTTATAGTGGATTAAAACAGACAGGAATCTGAAATGTGCTTCGGATGGTGTTTTGGGTATTAGCCCTACCAATGAAATAGGCCGGGCATGCCCGGCCTGTCACGATTCCCTTGGGTTTAGAAGTGGTAAACCAATCCAATTGTCGGCTCTTTCATCTGCATAACAGCGTCGGTGTGTATCGCCACCGCGTTGCCAAAGAAATCTGGAGCTTTGTAGAGCAGCGCTCGGTATTGCCCGCGAACAGCTACGTTCTTTGAAACACGCACATCTGCACCTACGCCGTAAAGGAAGACCGGGCGACTGCGTTTTTCAATCTCGGGGTTTGCGATGTTGTTGGCGTGCTCCGATGGGTTGAACACCACAAACCCACCTCCAGCAAGTGCAAATGGCTGTACAATCCCTCGCGTGAAGTGAAATACGTAAGCGCCCGTGGCTTCGTGTATTCCAACCTGGACATCTCCAAGAAGAGCACCACTGGATGCGTCTCTATAACGCTGCGAGTTCTTTGTGTACGAGTAGTTGACCTCTACACCATTGTGCAGATAAGGGAAGTGACGGAACGAGATCAATAGGCCCGCCGACTTGGTGGCAGTCTCTGAGACGCCCTTTCCAGTAACGTGATCGGTATAAACTCCAACGCCGCTCAAAGCAAAATCAGTCTGCTGTGCGAAGGCGCCACCAGCAAACATCAGGAACAGTACGGTGAGCAGGACTGCGCTGCGTCTCATGCCATCTCCTAAAAATTGATCAATGCATCGGGTCGAAACCCAGCCGAGCAGATCGACGCCACTGCAGGCAAAAACGTCCGCTCCTCTCCTTCTACCTTAACACCTCTGACGTTTGTAGGAGGGGAGATGTATTGTTTGTGTGATTGAGGAAGAGTATTTCCGCATAAACGGAAAAGGCCCCACGGTATGAGCGTGAGGCCTTTATTTAATCCGGCGACGTCCTACTCTCCCACACACTTTCGCGTGCAGTACAATCGGCCCAGCAAGGCTTAACTTCCGTGTTCGGGATGGGAACGGGTGTTTCCCTTGCGGTATGATCACCGGAAACTTGTAAAGAACATGAGAGCGATGTCTCACGACTAAATAGCATTAGGACACAAGGCAGGAGCAGGTTCGCTCCATGCGCAGAGTAAATTTTATGGTCAAGCCGAACGGGCGATTAGTACTGGTAAGCTATGCGCGTCACCGCGCCTGCACATCCAGCCTATCAAACAGGTGGTCTTCCTGTGCCCTTCTTGATCCTTTTGGATTGGGAGATCTAATCTTGAGGAGTGCTTCCCGCTTATATGCATTCAGCGGTTATCACAACCGAACTTCGCTACCCAGCCATGCCGTTGGCACGACAGCTGGAACACAAGAGGTTCGTCCATCCCGGTCCTCTCGTACTAAGGACAGGCCCTCTCAAATCTCCTACGCCCACACCAGATAGGGACCGAACTGTCTCGCGACGTTCTGAACCCAGTTCACGTACCGCTTTAATAGGCGAACAGCCTAACCCTTGGAACCTTCTACAGCTCCAGGATGCGATGAACCGACATCGAGGTGCCAAACCGGAGCGTCGATATGAACTCTTGGCTCCGATCAGCCTGTTATCCCCGGCGTACCTTTTATCCGTTGAGCGATGGCCCTTCCATACAGAACCACCGGATCACTATGACCTGCTTTCGCAACTGCTCGACTTGTAGGTCTCGCAGTAAACCACGCTTATGCCATTGCACTCGACGGCTGATTTCCAAACAGCCTGAGCGTAGCTTCGTGCGCCTCCGTTACAATTTAGGAGGCGACCGCCCCAGTCAAACTACCCGCCTCACTATGTCCCTCTCCCGGTTAACGGGAGTAGGTTAGAATCACAGAATTCACAGGGTGGTATCTCACCGTTGGCTCCCCCAAGCCCAAAAGCCTGAGTTCAAAGCCTCCCACCTATCCTGCGCAGCAAAGTCCATAATTCATAGTGAAGGTATAGTAAAGGTGCACGGGGTCTTTCCGTCTAGATGCGGGAAACCGGCATCTTCACCGGTACTACAAGTTCGCCAAGTCACTCGTTAAGACAGTCGCACGATCGTTACGCCATTCGTGCAGGTCGGAACTTACCCGACAAGGAATTTCGCTACCTTAGGACCGTTATAGTTACGGCCGCCGTTCACCGGGGCTTCAGTTCGAAGCTTCACCTTGCGGTTAACCTCTCCCTTTAACCTTCCGGCACCGGGCAGGCGTCAGCCCCTATACGTCGTTTTAGACTTTGCAGAGACCTGTGTTTTTGTTAAACAGTCGCCGTGCGCGATTCGCTGCGGCCTCTTCGGGCTTTAAACCCTAGTGAGGCACCCCTTCTCCCGAAGTTACGGGGTTAATTTGCCGAGTTCCTGAACGAGTGTTCTCTTGAGCGCCTTTGGATATTCTCCTCGTCTACCTGTGTCGGTTTGAGGTACGGTTCCCCTGATTTCTCCTTAGAGGTTTTTCTTGGCAGCGTGAACTCATCCCCTTTGCCCCGTACGGGACTGCTTTACGTCTCACCCTTAAGATCTGGCGGATTTGCCTACCAAATCAGGCTTACACGTATCGAACCACATAGCCATATGTGGCCGGGATTATCCTTCTGCGTTACCCCATCGTGATAACGAAATCATGGGAGTTCCGGAATATTAACCGGATGTCCATCAGTTACGCCTTTCGGCCTCACCTTAGGGACCGACTAACCCTGAGCGGATTAACCTTCCTCAGGAAACCTTAGACTTTCGGCGCGGAGGGTTCTCACCTCCGTTATCGCTACTTATGCCGGCAGGGTCTCTTCCACAGCAGTCCACGAGTTCTTTCGATCTCGCTTCAAACCGCTGGGAATGCTCTCCTACCACGCGTCTTACGACGCATCCGCTGCTTCGGTGTCTAGCTTTAGCCCCGTTGAATTGTCGGCACCGGACCGCTTGACCAGTGAGCTATTACGCTTTCTTTAAAGGATGGCTGCTTCTAAGCCAACCTCCTGGCTGTCTGGGCGTTCCGACATCCTTTCCCACTTAGCTAGAACTTGGGGACCTTAGCAGGCGATCTGGACTGTTTTCCTCTCGACGACGAAGCTTAGCCCCCGCCGTCTGACTCCCGTGCTGGTTGTCCATGGCATTCGAAGTTTGGTTGGATTCAGTAAGCTGGAAAGCCCCTTAGTCCATCCAGATCTCTACCACCACTGCAAATCGCACGAGGCTAGCCCTAAAGCTATTTCGGAGAGAACGAGCTATCACGGAATTTGATTAGCCTTTCACCCCTACCCTCAGCTCATCCGAGCTTTTTTCAACAAACACCGGTTCGGTCCTCCAGTGGGTGTTACCCCACTTTCAACCTGGCCAAGGGTAGATCATCCCGCTTCGCGTCTATTCCTGCCAACTTAACGCCCTATTAGGACTCGCTTTCGCTACGGCTCGCTTCCGCTTAACCTTGCTGACAAGAATAACTAGCCGGCTCATTATGCAATAGGCACGCGGTCAGGCATTCCCTTACGGGCATAGCCCTCCCACTGCTTGTAGGCACACGGTTTCAGGTACTATTTCACTCCCCTCGCAGGGGTTCTTTTCACCTTTCCCTCACGGTACTGGTTCACTATCGGTCAGTAAGTAGTATTTAGCCTTACGGAATGGTCTCCGTGGATTCCCGCAGGGTTTCACGTGCCCCGCGGTACTCAGGTACCGACTTCGAGTTCATTTGCTTTCGCCTACGTGGCTGTCACACTCTATGGCCCCTCTTTCCAGAGGGCTTCGACTAACAAATGAATTGGTAACTCTACTATTGTCGGCCCTACAACCCCAGCACTACCCGAAGGTAGGACTGGTTTAGGCTCTTGCGATTTCGCTCGCCACTACTTTCGCAATCGAGGTTTCTTTCTTTTCCTCCAGGTACTGAGATGGTTCACTTCCCTGGGTTTGCTCGTACCCGACTATGTATTCATCGGGCCGTTGTACGGGTTCACCGTACAGGGTTTCCCCATTCGGAAATCCCCGGATCACTGCCTGCTTGCGGCTCCCCGAGGCTTATCGTAGCTTGCCACGTCCTTCATCGCCTCTTACTGCCAAGGCATCCACCGTGCGCCCTTAGTAGCTTGACCATAAAATTTACTCCGCACATCGACTCACGTCGTTGGTGCCGTAAATCTTATTGGCCTCTCCAATCACCTGCGACGTCTCACGACGTCTGCATTGATTCTAAGGCACTCATAAAATTTAAACTTAGCCTTGTAATTATCCCAATGCTATTCAGTTGTCAAACATCGCTTGCGCGTCTTACCGCGCCCCGCTTCTCGCGGAGAACATTACTGTTCAAGATTCGACGCCAACCATCGGTTGTTGCCCAACTTTAAACAGATTGTCTGAACGTGTACCGTTTGATAGCACAGCGTTCCGTTTGGATTCAGAAACTTGGTGGAGCTGACCGGGATCGAACCGGTGACCTCATGCTTGCAAAGCACGCGCTCTCCCAACTGAGCTACAGCCCCTGAAATTGCGTTCGAGGTTATGGTGGGCCTGGGTAGAGTCGAACTACCGACCTCACCCTTATCAGGGGTGCGCTCTAGCCAGCTGAGCTACAGGCCCAGGATCGCTGGCGCCCTACATCTAAATCCGAATTACTGGAAAAGAGATCGAGGACAAGGTTGAACGTGCGGACCAGCTAAGCTGATCCGGACCATCATGCAGATGTCTTAAGCAAGAGATTCGAGCGAGAATCCCAACTGAACCACAGGTAGGGTTCAAGTCAGGGTACATGACAACATCCCACGCATATTTAAACCCGAAGGTCGCGCGAGTGCCATGACGTTCTCTCTTAGAAAGGAGGTGATCCAGCCGCAGGTTCTCCTACGGCTACCTTGTTACGACTTCACCCCAATCATGAGTTATACCTTGGGCGGCTACCCCCTTGCGGTTGGCTCACCGACTTCTAGTACAACCCACTTTCGTGATGTGACGGGCGGTGTGTACAAGGCCCGGGAACGTATTCACCGCAGCGTGCTGATCTGCGATTACTAGCGATTCCAGCTTCATGTAGTCGAGTTGCAGACTACAATCCGAACTGAGGCAGACTTTCTCCGATTAGCTCCCCCTCGCGGGCTTGCGACGGTTTGTATCTGCCATTGTAGCACGTGTGTAGCCCTGGACATAAAGGCCATGAGGACTTGACGTCATCCCCACCTTCCTCCCCGTTATCCGGGGCAGTTTCGCCAGAGTGCCCAACTAAATGATGGCAACTGGCAATAAGGGTTGCGCTCGTTGCGGGACTTAACCCAACATCTCACGACACGAGCTGACGACAGCCATGCAGCACCTACGCAGCAGTCCCTTGCGGGAAAACGATATTTCTACCGTAGTCCACTGCGCTTCGAGCCCAGGTAAGGTTCTTCGCGTTGCGTCGAATTGAACCACATGCTCCACCGCTTGTGCGGGCCCCCGTCAATTCCTTTGAGTTTCAGCCTTGCGACCGTACTCCCCAGGCGGATTGCTTAACGCGTTAGCTGCGGCACAGCAGGATTGGGTACCTGCTACACCAAGCAATCATCGTTTAGGGCTAGGACTACCAGGGTATCTAATCCTGTTTGCTCCCCTAGCTTTCGTGCCTCAGCGTCAGTTATGGTCCAGTGAGCCGCTTTCGCCACAGGTGTTCCTCCTGATATCTACGCATTTCACCGCTACACCAGGAATTCCACTCACCTCTCCCATACTCAAGCACGGCAGTTTCTCCTGCAGACTCCGAGTTGAGCCCGGAGATTTCACAAAAGACTTACCGCACCGCCTACGCACCCTTTACGCCCAATAATTCCGAACAACGCTTGCCCCCTCTGTATTACCGCGGCTGCTGGCACAGAGTTAGCCGGGGCTTCTTCCACCGGTACCGTCATTATCGTCCCGGTCGAAAGGAGTTTACATCCCAAGGGACTTCATCCTCCACGCGGCGTTGCTGCATCAGGGTTTCCCCCATTGTGCAAAATTCCCCACTGCTGCCTCCCGTAGGAGTCTGGACCGTGTTTCAGTTCCAGTGTGTCCGTGCGCCCTCTCAGGCCGGATACTGATCATTGCCTTGGTGAGCCATTACCTCACCAACTAGCTAATCAGCCGCGACCCCCTCCTTAAGCGAATTGCTCCTTTGACCTCTCGGTGTTATGCGGTATTAGCCTCGGTTTCCCGAAGTTATCCCCCACTCAAGGGTAGGTTAGTCACGTGTTACTCACCCGTACGCCACTTTACTCATGGATTGCTCCACTTTCTCGTTCGACTTGCATGTGTTAGGCACGCCGCCAGCGTTGATTCTGAGCCAGGATCAAACTCTCGTTTGAAACCTGTTGTTTCCGACGGAGGTCGGAAACCGTTTATCGACAGAATCTATCGACAAACCTTATCTTGTGAGATCACTCGAAATAAATCTCAAGCATCTTCTCACGACTGGCACGTTCAACCTGTTGTCAAAGATCCGATCGCGTTTTCCCGCACTAGGCGGCGCTCTCGGTGAACGACGATCCTCATGGATCGTCTGTCCTCGAAACCTTTATGCAATATCGCTTGATTGCCCCGCAGACGCGATCGCAACCCCCAGCGCTTGAACTACGCCAGAGAGCCATCGGATGAATTGGGATGCATTCGCTCTACGCTTCGATTTATCCGCGGAGCGCGCGATATTGTCACCCTTTGCGATTTGCTGCGTTTTCCGCGCTACCGCAAAGAGCATGCTCAAACTTAAAGATCAGTGAAGGTATTCTGCGCTTTACCGCTGAATCCTGCCGGGAAACTCTGTCCCGCTCGCCCGTGGCCGGGCCGCTTGCAACTCTCTCAAGCTATCAGAACCGCTTCGGCCCTGTCAACTCGTCTCGACTCGCCTCGTCGAACCATTTGCAACTCTCAGACTCTATCAAATCCGCTGAAGCTTTGCAACTTCACATCCGACACAGCCGCACACTCGATCACGTCGCAGCAGCTCGTCGACTTTCTATTGATATCAAACTCTCACGCTTCGTGCAACTCGCGCGCCAAGTCCCCAGCAGTTATCGCAGCCACGCTGCCGTCGCTGGTCGACTCTCAATTTAGTTTGATTCACAACGGAAAGATGGAATACAGATCTCAACTCGTCCGAAAATCACTACAAAAAATCTGATAAATATCAATCGCGGCTCCCGCCGCCCAGCACCTCTAGCGCCGTGTCGT